>CBDCAN010000001.1:0-2067500 GCA_965213875.1 Tunicatimonas sp.
CCGCCACGGCAAAGGACCGACCGGTAGAGGGCTGCCCCCCCAGCGAACTCGGCGTGCCGCTGAAGATCCACTTTACGGCAATGCGTCGGCCCGCCCGGAACGCATCGACTACCCGCACGTGAGCATCAGGGATACTGGCCGCGGTGAGGTTGACCCACTGGGCCACCCCCGCGCGTGTCTGCGACTTTATCTGAAACGCAAAGTCTTCGTAGATACCATCGCGGGTAAAAAGCTTGGCCATGCCCTCGGCATCGCCCGTGTTCCAGGCCTGCTCCCACTGCCTGATCACCTTGGGAATTCGACGGGGATTCGTGGGACAGGTGGGCAGCGTGGTCGGCTCAATAGGAACCATCTGAGCAGCTACCTCCGAGGGAGTGATCCAGAGCATCAGAATAATCAATAGGAATAAGCCGGTCAGGGATCGGGCATCGGAAAAAGAGGTCATTCGTGTCATCGTTTTTTGTTTTATGTGAAGAATAAAACAAAAGTACGTCAGGTAGATGCGGCAGCATTGTAAGAAAACGAAACGTTCCCGTGCCGCACCGTGGGGGAGAGCGAGGCCGTGCAGCACAAGCGTCCGTTCGGGGATCAGCCTTCGTGCAGGAAGAGCCGCGCAATACCGGGGACGGTTGTGGTACGACACATTTTTTTTACCGGCATTACGAGCGCTCCACGCGGGACGAGAAACAACCGCTACGCTCCCGGGCCTTCCGCCCCGTAGGGTCCCGGCTCGACGCTCATGCAGAAATTTTCGGCTTGGTTGAGCTGGACGAATTGCCGGGGGGATGATCCTGTGTAGTACTGAAAGTCTTTGATCAGGTGGCTTTGGTCGTGGTAGCCGTAGGCCACCACCACGTCGAGCCACTCGATGGATGCGGGGGGTTGGCCCAGCACGTAATAGAGCACTTCTTTGAACCGCAGGAAACGCGCCTGCTCTTTAAAGGAGTAACCGGTGTGTTTCTTCAGCTTCAACTGGATACTGCGCTCGCTCAGCGCGGCCTTGTCGGCAATGGCCCGGGCGGGGTTCACACGGCGGTCGTGCATCTCCGGCACGCTTTCCATAAAGGGAGTGGCCGCCGGGTCGTTCCGGCGAAGGTGGCGTACCAAGTGGTCAGTTAGCCAACTGGTTCGTTTTTCGGAGGTGGTTAGCGGAAGGAGTTGCGCCCATAGCACTTCCAGGGGTTCGTAATAAGTTCGCTCCTCTGCCGCCGTCAGTTGGTCGATCCGCTCCAGGGGCAGCGGCACAAAGCGGGAGAAACCGTTGTAGATAAACGGCAGGATCAGCAGATGGCTACCGCCCCGGAGCTCGTAGCGCATCATCTGCCGTAGCGGTCCCAGAACACCCACCCGCTCGATGGTGTGCCCGGCTTCCTCTCCGAATGAGAAGGCCACGGGCGGACCAAAATTGAAGACGATCATCATCTCCAGACTGGGCGACAGATAGTGTGCTTCGGGGGGAGTATCTTCCGGTACCTCGATCACGTAGAAATGACGCAGCACTTGCGAGAGGCGCGGGTCTACGTCGTACTTCTTTCCGGAAAAGGCCATCGTGTCGCGTTTCGTTTTCTTGCAAGGAGATCGGGAGGGGGGCACCCTATCTATGGAGCACCCGGTTCAAAGTACTCCAAAACTTTTAAAAAGCAAACGCTACGGTCTGTCGGCTCACGGCCTTTTCGTAAAGATTAAAATCTGCTAAAAGAGGCTATTTCATGCTGTCACCCCGAAGGGGTCTTGTTACGTGGTGTTACTAAAGTGCCACCGGGCCCGGCGGCAAGCCCCTTACAGGGTGACAATATGAACACACTCAGCATGTTGAAATTACCCGCCTATCGTTTTATGAAAAGGCCGTGTCTGTTGGCTGGCCGGTGCCTCCTGCCAGGCTACGATTACACTCGGTCAGAACCGCCCGTGAAGCTCAGCCCCGCTAAAGCAGCTCAATCGCCATCATCCGGCGTTCGAATTCATCGTTGGGTACGATGGCTCGGTTTTTTACACGGGTTTTATACGCGTAGATGGTGTTGACCGAGTAGTTTAGAATTTTCGCAATCTTGTCGTTATCATGAATACCCAGGCGGATGAGAGCAAAGATCCGTAAATCCGTATTCAGTAGCTGATGATCAGGAGGTTTGATCCGATCTTCTTCTCTGAAAAAAGCGTTAAAGGCTTCGGTGAAGCTGGGAAACAGCTTCAGAAACACCTTGTCGAAGCTCAAAAACAGTTCTTTCCGCTCCTTATTCAGGTCGATGCTGCTTACGATGTATTGGATCTGACCCATGTTTTGCTCTTTGATGCTTTTACTGACGGCCTTCTTGAATTTCTCAATCTTGTTGAGGTACTCGGAGTTGATGGTAAAGTAGTATCCAATGTATTCTTCCTTGATCCGGTTAGCCTCATTCAGCTGATCGTTGTTCTCCCGAAGCTGCCGGTTGGTGTCTTGAAGAATCCGGTTAGCCTGATCGATGGCTCTTTTAGCCAGCCTAAGCTTTCTGAGTTGCCGCAGGCTGATGACGATGAACGCCACCACGAACGCCGATAGCACCGTGACCGCGACGGAGTAGATCAGCAACGATTTTCGTTGGCTCTCAACAATACTCAGCTTCTCTTCCTCGATGATCGGCAAAATTTGGTGCCTACTTGTATTTTCCGATGCCTGGGCCCCGTAAAAGTTGGCATCTTCCAGCGCCTGCTTTCGTATACCGATAGGCGCGCTTGACGTCGCCTTGCTGATACAGGATAGTAGCCAGGTTCAGGATAGCCGCAGTTTCTTTGGTAGAAGACTTGATATCGTAGCGGATAGCATCGGCCAGCAGCCGGACGGCCTGGTCGGTTGCTGCGGTCCGCAAGTACAGATCGCTCAGCGTAGACGCTACCACGGCCGACTGATGAAGGGAAACGTCAGCGCGGTTCATGAGTTGTTCCAGATCGGCAACCCCCTCTCGAATGTTAGCCATCCGAGCGCTGCGCAGGCCCCGGAAGTACAAAAACCGGTACGACGACCGCCCCGATACAGCCAACACCGAATCGACGTAGGCGTTAGCCTTTGTGGTGTAGAGGGGCGTATAATAATCGTCCTTATTAAAGTCAGCCACGTCGTAGTACGCTCGGGCCATGAGTGCATAGTAGGCAGACTGGTCCTGGAAAGGCAATCCTGCCACGGATACACTCGCCAAAGTATCGAAGGATTCCTTAAACATGCCGGCGGACAGGAAAATAAATCCCTGCTTGAGTTTAGTATCACTAATCAGAGCACTGTCGGCTAGCGAATAGGCAATCTGCTGCAACTGGCGGGTACAATAAAAAGCAGAATCATAGTGATAAGATTTATACACTTCATACAGCTCCGCATATATTGAATACCGGGTAGTCAGATCATCTTCACTGGTATCTGCCAACCGGGCGTGCAAATCAGTAATTCTACCCAACTTCTCTGCCTCGTACGATGAGGCCCGATTCAGCTCATCGTCCAGAATAATCAGTACACTATCGGTCGGGGGGGAAGCAGAGTAAGTAAGGTAGCTGGTGAGTAGGTGAAGGACGAACAATAGATATCGCATGGAGGTGAAAATCAGGTTAAGGGAGACAAGAGTGAACTTCTGTTCTGGCGGGATATATAGACAACCATCCTAAGTTTGAATGTACTACTTTTTCGACCTTCCCTCCGCTGATGAAGAGGCATAATCTTCAGTGTCAGGCTATATTATCACCGGTTTATTCTCGGAGAAAGTAGTGAGCAGTCGTACACGGCCTACTATAAGTCTATATTCCGGATATACTTAACTGCTTGATAGGCAATTTCTTAACAAGCAAACCAATCAGTATTTTCTATATTGTCTTTATAAATACTGAATTTCCAGCTTAGGTTTATTTCATTTGTTATAACGAACTGTCCATGTACTCTGATGGGTGCGCCTCTATGGTTCTATCGATAACAACTGAAACCTCTTTACCATGCAAAAATTAATTACGCTATTTGTTATTCTCTTTTCCTTCTCCGGAGCATACGCTCAGAGCGACGGCTTGCCCCGGGGTTCTTACCAAATGCCTTTTACCCGCTACGAAGCCGATGCTTCCTCTCTGGGGGGCGGAGCGACGCTACTGGGTCCCACTTTTGATCAAAAGCAGATAACCTCCGAGGCATCGGACCGGGTGTGCGCCAGCTTACCCTCCCAAGGTTCTTCGGTGAAGTGGAGCCTGTCCGAAGCAGGCCGGGGATTGGTAGTACGATTTAGTATCCCTGACGGGCAGCGCGGCAGCCTGGCGTTGTACGTAGACGGCACCTTCGTACAAGACATTGCCCTGGACTCCCGACAGGCCTGGCAGTACTTTAGTGCTAATCCGGGTGACGGCACCAAGGATCCGACCAACACACCTTCGCCGGGTATGACCGCCCGCATGCGGTTCGACGAAGTGCGCGTAGTGCTTCCTTCATCCGTAGCCGCAGGCACTGAGGTACGCCTGCAAAAGACCAGCAGCGATAACATCGACTACGTGGTGGACTTCATCGAAATGGAGCCGGTGCCCGCCCCGATTGCGCAGCCCGCCAACTCCTTGTCCGTTACTGATTTCGGTGCTGATCCTAACGATGAGAATGATGATCTGCAAGCCTTCAACGACTGTCTGAACGCCGCCAAATCGCAGGGCCAGGATATCTATATTCCCGCCGGCCGGTTTTTGCTGGGTGAGCAGGGAGGTAAGTGGGTGTTTTTTCAGGTGAACGGCGTCACCGTGCAAGGTGCCGGTATCTGGCACACCGAGCTGTACTTCTCTAACCCGGGACCCAACAGCGGAGGCATCGAGTCCACCGGTTCCGACCTGCACTTCAAAGACTTCTACATGAACACGGTCAACGACAACCGAACGGCCGGGTACAAGGGCTTTACCGGAGGATACGGCACCAACTCCTCGATCGAGCGGGTGTGGGTAGAACACTTTGAGGTAGGAGTCTGGATCGCCAACTGGTCGGGCACTGAGATCACCGACGGCATGCTGGTGACCGGTAGTCGGTTCCGGAACAACTACGCCGATGGGCTCAACTTCTCCAAAGGCACCAGCAACTCTATTTGTGAGCAGAGCCACTTCCGCAACAACGGCGATGATGCCATGGCCACCTGGTCTTCTTTCGACAGCACGATCCCCTGTACCAATAACGAATTCCGGTTTTGTACGGCTGAAAATACCTGGCGAGCGGCTGGTATCGGCTTCTTCGGCGGCGGGGGGCACTCCGGGCACCACCTAATCATCAAAGACAACGTGGAAGCAGGCATCCGGGTAAATTCGGACTTTCCGGGACCGGCCTTTAGTAAGGACCTGTGGATGGAGTTCTACGAGTGTA
This sequence comes from Tunicatimonas sp., assembly GCA_965213875.1. Taxonomy (GTDB): domain Bacteria; phylum Bacteroidota; class Bacteroidia; order Cytophagales; family Cyclobacteriaceae; genus Tunicatimonas. Next base: position 5,333 of record CBDCAN010000001.1, read on the forward strand.
CGGTCATCGGCAGTGGCACCAACGCCAACCTTTGGTTTAACCGCTACGGAGCCATCGATATCTTCACCCGCCTGTACGACCTGCAAAACCTGCGCTTCCGAAACGTCGACGTACTAGATTCGCAGAAAGACGCGGTCATGATCTACACGGTGAATCCTGCCTACCCGATCACCAACCTGGAAATGATCAACGTGACCATTGATGGGGCGGGCCAAGACGGCAACGTGAACAATTATACGGAGGGTACCTACGACGACTACGCCGGGCACGGTGTGCTGGTGCTACCGGACGTCACGGGCGACATGACCACCCAGAACCTGGTGATCCGAGATGCTCCCACCGCCGCAATCCTCAACGAGTCGGAAGGAACTTTTATCATCAACAACACCGGCGGATCAGCTGATGTCACCGGCGTGAGCATTAGCCCCACGGATGAGGTGTCGTTGGCCCAGGGCGGTACCGCCCCGCTCACCGCCAACGTGCAGCCTGCCAACGCAACTAACCAACAGGTGACCTGGACCTCGTCGGACCCTGCGGTGGCCACCGTGGATGCGACCGGGCTGGTAACCGCCGTGGCTTCCGGAGAGGCAGTTATTACCGTAGAAACTGAGGACGGAGGCTTTACGGCAACCCAAACCGTGACGGTGACGTCGGCCCCTACCGATAACAGCGCCCCGGTCGCCGGTGCCGGTACGGACCAGGTGCTGGCCGTCGGCACAACCTCCGCCCGCTTGAGCGGCACCGGCAGCGATGCGGACGACGATCCCCTGACCTACACCTGGAGCCAGGTCAGCGGCCCGACCGCAACCCTGAGTGACGCTTCTGAGGCCACCGCTGCGGTCAGCGGCTTAGCCAATGGTGCTCGTTACGTATTCCGACTCACCGTCAGTGACGGTACCCTCTCTGGCAGTGACAACGTACAAATAACCGTACAGGACAACAACGGTCCTACGATAGCGACTAGCTACCGAATCAAGAACCGGTGGCAGAATACGTACCTTTACGACGCGGGCGACCGCGTGAAATACGAGGCTACGGCATCCGGCAGTAGCTACGAGTGGGTGTTGGAAGACATCGGTAGCGGACAGCTAGAGATTCGCAACGTGGGCACCGGCGACTACATGCACATCGAGAACCAGACCGGATACGTACAGGCAACGGCCCGAACCCCAGGTTGGTACAGTTCACGCTGGGTGAGCGAAGATGCGGGCGACGGGCACGTTCGGCTCCGCAACGCCTGGCAGGGCAACCAGTACGTTCACGTAGAGAACCTATCGGGCGACGCTCAGCACGGCACGATCTATCCGGTCTGGGCCAGCGCGCAATGGGTGCTAGAGCCAGTGGGAGCATCAGCAACCGCCCGCTCCGCATCGGTCACCACCGTATATCCTAACCCGGTGGTGTCGGGCTACCTGGACGTGGTGGTGAAGAATGCTGGTGCGTCGGCCCAACCTCTTCGGCTCTACACCCTCACCGGGGAGCTGGTGGCTGAGACCATCGCCCGTCCGACGCGTACGCGCCTGGATATTCCGGAGGTGCCCACGGGCGTTTACGTGCTCAAGGTAGGATCAGGCGCCTCCCAGGAAGTACAAAAGATCGTGGTACGACGATAAAACAGCGGCTTAAGAAGAAACCCTCCGGAACCACTCCGGAGGGTTTTTTTTTGCGACCAAGGCTCCACAGTTACCTACTTACCCCTCGCTATCAAAAAGTGGAACAGGTGCGTGTGCTACAGCATTGCTCGCCGGTAGTCCAGGCCGCTGATCTGCTAAATCGAGGATTTGGCTATCATCGCAGCGTAGAGGCCATTCGGCAATTATTGCACCGTCTGGGTTTTGGTAGAAGAAAAACCGCTACTTTCCCCGTCCAGGCTAAAGACTTTGATAAGGGGGCAAGCAGAGCATCAAGAAGAATTGATCACTCCGTTGAACCCAAAGTTCCGGCGATTTGAAAAAGCACCCATCCTAGCTCGTTAAACCATCAATCATCGGCCCGGAAACACCTTTGAAAATATGGACATCTACCTCATTCGGCATACTACGATCGACGTACCCTCCGGTACTTGTTACGGGCAGTCTGATGTGAAGCTCGCTTCCACTTTTGCCAAGGAAGCCGCTACGCTACAAGCGAAACTGCCGCAGCCGTGGAATCAGGTATACTGTAGTCCGTTGTCTCGCTGCCTACGTTTGGCCGAACAGCTGCACCCTCAACCCACCCAAGACCCCCGCCTGCAAGAGCTTGACTTCGGTGATTGGGAAGGACGCCTATGGAATGATATTGACCCAACCGCACTCAACCCCTGGATGAATGACTTTGTCAACGTAGCCTGCCCACAAGGCGAGAGCTATCGAGTGTTGTACGAACGCATTGCAGCATTCTGGCAAGAAATCACTAACCAGGCCGGTGAGGAAGCCGCAGACCAACGCGTGGCCGTCGTCACGCACGCTGGAGCCATCCGAGCGTTGCTATCGCACGTATTGTCACTCCCGTTAGAACACTCGTTTCGACTGGCGATTGACTACGGCAGCGTCAGTTTGGTACGAGTAGAAAACCAATACGCCACTATTCAGTTTATTAATACGTAGGGAAACGACTTTCTACACAACCTACTGCATAACTATGGAAGAACTTAGCGTATTAATTCCCCCTTTCTTGGTGGGTTTAGGCATCGGACTACTCGTCGTATTGTTCACGTATTTTAGCGAGATGGGTAAACGCAAAACCCTGAAACGCGAGATAGACACGCTCAAAAGTCACCTGCAAAATAAGATGGAAATCGAGGCGGAAGCCACTGAAGCGCGGCGCACCGAACTAGAGCGACTCAAGAAAGAAAACGAGAACCTTCGCATTACCAACCAGACGCTGGCGCAGAAGCCGGGTCGGCGCGAGGTGATGAACCTACACACTTATCAACGAGCCATTGCGATTATGACCGAGAGTGCTCAGGGCTTCGCCCCAATGTGGCAACGTGCCCTACGTGAGGCGGAAGGCGAGCAAGAGAAATCGGACCAGGGGGGCACCTCCTTTATCCGAAAAATCATTCCCACCCAGATTTTTGGGGGCAGCACCAATACCGAAACAAAGCAAATTGGCACTAGTGAAGAAGAAGATCACTAATTTTGCATGACCGCCTGACTTTCAGAGTATTATACTTAAAATAATAAGTATAAGTTTAATTTATTATCATCCGAACGAGAGCCTGTGATTTGATTACAGGCTTCTCTTATATTCATATTACCTATGAACACGCCCTCGTGGACAACCACTAAGGAGTACGAAGATATTACCTACCGCAAATCTGATGGGGTGGCTCGTATCGCTTTCAACCGTCCGAACGTACGCAACGCCTTCCGGCCTAAAACGGTGGCAGAACTCTTCGAGGCTTTTCTGGATGCCCGGGAAGACCCATCGATCGGAGTAATCTTGTTCTCCGGAGAAGGGCCGTCTACCAAAGACGGTGGCTACGCCTTCTGCAGCGGCGGTGACCAGAACGCACGCGGCGACCAGGGCTACGTAGACGATCAGGGTGTGCCCCGCCTCAACATATTGGAAGTGCAGCGCTTGATCCGTTTTATGCCGAAGATTGTGATCGCCGTAGTACCCGGGTGGGCCGTGGGCGGTGGGCACAGTTTGCACGTGGTGTGTGACCTCACGCTGGCCAGTAAAGAACACGCCGTATTCAAGCAAACCGATGCCGATGTTGCCAGCTTCGATGCGGGCTACGGCTCGGCCTACCTAGCCAAAATGGTGGGTCAGAAGCGAGGGCGTGAAATCTTTTTTCTGGGCAGAAATTACTCAGCGCAACAAGCCTACGACATGGGCATGGTGAACGCAGTCGTTCCGCACGATGAACTGGAGGATACCGCCTACGCCTGGGCACAGGAAATCCTGGGTAAATCGCCCACCGCCATCAAGATGCTCAAGTTCGCCTTCAACGCCACCGACGACGGCATGGTGGGTCAGCAGGTGTTCGCCGGTGAGGCCACCCGCCTGGCCTACATGACTGATGAAGCCAAAGAAGGTCGCAATGCCTTTCTGGAAAAGCGCAAGCCCGACTTCCGCGGTGTGAAGTGGATTCCGTAATGTAGATCATCGGCTCATGCTACCGCTTCCCTCGTACATCCCCACCGTATTTAGTGCTGTTGTTGCTGTCACGCTATGGCTGTTTTACCGTACACTGAATCTGGCGGCCATAGGCCACGCTTTGGCGATCAGGATCACCGCCATTCTGTTGGTGTGGATGGTTATTCAATCGGCCGCTGCCCTAAGCGGTTTTTACCAGAACAGCCTCTCAGCAATGCCGCCCCGTATTACCTTAGCTCTGGTTCCTACCCTTTTAGTGATTATGGCGCTGTTTGTGAGCAACGATGGGCGCAGTTTCATTGATCGTTTGCCGCTGCTTCCGCTCACTTATTTGCACACGGTGCGCATTCCGGTCGAAATTGTATTGTACTGGTTGTACTTGCAGCAAGCAGTGCCGGAACTGATGACCTTTGCCGGACGCAACTTTGATATTTTGGCGGGTATCACCGCCCCCGTGATAGCTTACTTTGGTTTTCGGCGTCCACATAACCGAAACCTGCTCATTGTGTGGAACCTGCTGGCACTTGGACTACTACTGTTTATCATTGCTAATGCAATTCTCTCGGCACCACTTCCGTTGCAGCAGTTTGGTTTTGATCAACCGAACGTAGCACTGTTCTATTTTCCCTTTGTGTTACTTCCTGCTGTGGTTGTACCCATTGTGCTGTTTTCGCATTTGGTGGCTTTACGGCAGTTAATTGTCAGTAAGGTCACCTTCCAAACTACTCAATCGCGTACGATGTAGTAAGTAGGCAAGAGAGCGCAGCGCCTCTTTGTAAAGCCAGCTAAAACCAACGAATTAAAAGTTTAATAATATCTTTTTCTAAGGGTACAGTAATTGTGTACGATTAAGCGCGTTGCCTTTAATATATGATACATTTATCGATGAAACTTCTGACTCTTTTGGTTACCCTGGCTTCGCTGCTACTTTTTGCTTGCGAAGAGGACGAACCTACTCCTCCATCACCAAGTTCCAGCAAAGAATTAACTACCTTTTCAATCTTGGCCGAGCACAACCCTGGCCGCCTCACCGAAGACCTTGTATTTAGTGTGCAGGATACTATTATCAATGCGATGTTTCCGGTAGGGCAAGCGCGTGATTCGCTCATTGTCAGTTTTGGAACAACAGCTATGACTGTTTGGGTAGATTCAGCCTTACAATTCAGCGATACCACCGCTAATGATTTCACTCAGCCCCTGGTTTATACGCTAATGGCTGAAGATAGCTCGATAGCCCAGTACACCATTCGCCCTCATACCTACTCCGGTTTGCCGGTGGTGTACGTTAATACCGAAGCGCAAGCTCCTATTGCGTCTAAAGAAGAGTATATTGATGCTCAGGTAAGTATGATTGCCAACGAACTGGGTGAACAAAAGATTGACCAAGTACCTATTAGAATCAGAGGACGTGGTAACACCACCTGGCAAATGCCGAAGAAGCCCTATAAGTTTAAGTTCGATGAGCGTACCGAAGTGCTTAACATGCCCGCTCATAAAACCTGGATACTTCTGGCCAACTATCCTGACAAAACACTGCTTCGCAATCAGACCGCTTTTTCGCTAAGCGAACGTTTTGGCTTATTCTATACCCCAAGATCACAGTTTGTAGACCTGTATCTTAATGACAGCTATCAGGGAAACTATCAGCTAACTGAGCAAATAAAAATCGACGAAAACCGATTGGCTATTGACGAGCTTGAGCCTACTGAGCTAGCCGAAGATTTGATATCCGGCGGATATTTGTTAGAAGTAGACGGAAGAAGTGATCCTGATCCGTCTTTTACGACGGAACAAGGCATCAGATTTAAGATTAAATTTCCGGACGAAGGTCCTGATGAACAGCTCAGTTACATTCAGAATTACATACGAGAGACGGAAAGTGCACTCTTTTCCGCTTCTTTTGCCGATCCGCAGTCAGGCTACGACCAGTACATTGATGTAGAAAGCTTTGTTAACTGGTATCTGGTGAATGAGTTGGCTAAGAATACCGATGCTAAGTTTTATAATAGTGTGTATATGTACAAACCACGCAACGGGAAGCTCACGATGGGTCCGGTGTGGGACTATGACATAGGCTTTGGAAACGTAAACTACAGCGACGGCCAGTACCCAGAAGGTTGGTATATCCGCGAAGCTGCTTGGTATAAGAGGCTATTTGAAGATCCAGACTTTGTTATCCGAGTAAAGAATCGATGGCAAACGCTCAAACCAGAAGTGCAGGCTACTATAGAAGAAATCGATGCCCAAGCAGCAGCCTTATCACAGTCACAACGGCGTAATTTCAGTACCTGGAAAATACTAAATCGTGCCGTATGGCCCAATCCAGTAACTACCGGGTCTTATCAAGGAGAAGTAGACTACCTAAAAGATTGGCTCAACAAAAGGATCATCTGGATGGACCAAGAGCTTACTGCTAATTAAGCGACACGGATAGCACTAGTCGATAGCTCAAGCAGCTGGCGCGTGCGTTCCAGACGTTGATACGTGGCATTTAAATGCTCTTTTGCCGATACTTGCAACATCTTGCCATCACGCAGTAGTTGCTCTTGGTACGTTTGAATAGCGGTGGGTTTGTTCATACCCTATGAACCGGTTTCTCACACAAATAGGTCGCTGACTCATAGCGCAATCGGAACAGAAAGCAGGGCAATCGGAAGTTTGCTAAAAGGTGATTCGTTGAATGCTGTTTTAGGGTGTTTTAGATCAAACACCGTGTTTCAACGAACCACTAGCTAATATCATCATTCATTCTTCATTACTTAGTCAGCCTCTATTTGGTTCTCTAACGTACGACCCTGTTCAAAATCGGCGATATTCTGTAGGGTAGTTTCCGCAATATTTGTCATCGCGTTGCTGGTAAAAAACGCCTGATGTGAAGTAATTAGCACGTTCGGAAACGTCATCAAGCGGGTGATCTGATCATCGTCAATGATGGCTCCCGAACGATCCTCAAAAAATAGGTCCTCTTCCTGTTCGTATACGTCCATCCCAAAATAACCGATCTTGCGCGACTTGAGCCCGGCAATCACCGATTGGGTATCCACCAGCGCGCCGCGACTGGTGTTAATGAGCATCACCTCCGGCCGCATTTGCTTTATCGCTGATTCGTTCACAATATGGTGCGTTTGCTCGGTGAGCGGGCAGTGCAATGAGACAATGTTAGACTGCTGCCAAAGTTCGGATAGCGCTACGTAGCGAATGCCCTCTTCCTGCGACAGGCCTTCGTGCGGATGCGGATCGTAGGCCAGCACCTGACAGCCCACGCCGCGCATCAGGCGAGCAAATACGCGCCCAATCTTACCGGTACCTACCACTCCTACCGTCTTGCCGTATAGGTCGAATCCAACCAGTCTGTCTAGCGAAAAGTTACCGTTTCGTACCCGAGCGTAGGCCAGATGGGTCTTCCGGTTGAGGGTCATAATCATCGCCAGGGCGTGTTCAGAGACTGCGTGAGGCGAGTAGGCTGGCACCCGCACGATGGCGATACCCAGTTCCTTAGCCTTCTTCAAGTCTACGTTGTTGAAGCCCGCGCAGCGCAGCGCCACCAAGCGGACGCCGTGATTGTGTAGCATTTTGAGCACTTCGCCGTCTGCCTCGTCATTGACGAAGATACACACCGCATCGTGCCCCTTGGCCAGGGTAGTGGTGCTGGGGGCAAGTGCGGTGTCGTAGTAACTAAGCGCGTGACCAAACGCTTCGTTGGCCTGGTCCATGTATTCTTGGTCGTACCGCTTGGTACTGAAAAATGCTACTTTCATATTCGTTAGTTTATGCGTGTTGAATGAGATAGTCCGCTGCGTGCTGCTGCACCGCCGGAAAAAACTGATCGAACTCCGCGGCATACTCTGGCAAGTTGCGTTGCAGATCGTCTGTTGCCTCTCCCATCTGGTTAGGAAATTGGGTGCGGCGCTGCAGGCCTTGCAGTGCCTGCTTGATCCCACCTAGCTGTGCGTAGCTTGTAAGCCAATCGTGCGCTTGCATATAACTTAGCACACGCTGCGCTGGTGGTGGCATATCCGCCACTTGCGCCAATAGCACTTCATAGATCCGTTCGGTAAACTGTGGCAGTGAGATACCGACCGGGCCAAAATCCGACCAGCGGGTGGCTAACAGATAATCATAAAACATATCGACGATCACTCCGGAGTAGTGCCCGTGCTGAGACACCAAACGGTGTTTACTCTGTAGAAAAACGGGGTGCACATCCGTATACCGATCAATCTCACGATGCAGTAGAATCCCCCGCTGCACCGGCTCACCGTAAACCTGATACTGCTTGCCTTTTACAAAGTCGCCCAGAAAACTGCCCACAATAAGCTCATCGGTCTGGTGTGATAGCAGAAAGTGGGCGAGAAAGTTCATGCGGAGGGTTGATTATTAGATGCTGGATATTGGATGATCTTCTGGACGAAGAAATACTGGACACTTATGTTATTTTCTGGGTGAAGATATAAGGCGTTGGATAAATTGCATTAGTCATTAGGTACTCCAAGTGTTAACCATAAAAAACCATCCAGGATATAGCCGATCTGAAAATCACCCAATATCCAACCACACAGAAAGTCATCCAGTATCCAGTATCCAGTATCCAGTATCCAGTATCCAGTAGTCCAGTATCCAGTATCCAGTATCCAGTATCCAGTATCCAAACAAGACGGGAGTTCATCGGGTTACGGGTTTTGTGATAAATATTTTCAAATTGGTGCGGAGCACCGCTGGCTATCGTAGCGGTCGTCCACTGCAAATCGTAGACCTTTTAGTATGAATAGTCAGGAAGAGTTACAGAAGCTTGTTAGTCTGCTACGCACGGAGAAAGAGGCCGACTTGGCCTACTATCGTCAGAAGGTGCTAAACGCCTCGCTGGAAGAGCGCAAAAAAAACGGGCTGTGCTGGCATCCGGTCAACCTGATGAGCCAGAAATTCAGCCTGGCCGAAAAAGTGGTAGTACGCGTCACTAAACCTCACCAGGGCGAATCAAGTAAACGAGGAGCTTTTCAGTCAGGAAAGATCGTGAGCCTGTTCGGTCCTGCGGGCAGTGAGCAGCAGTCGTTGTCGGGGGTGGTCAATGCCGTAGATCGCTCTACCATGACCATCACCCTCAACACCGGTCACCTGCCCGACTGGGCCCAAGGTGGCTCATTGGGCGTCGACTTACTGTTCGATGAGTTGGCCTATCGTGAGATGGAGAAAGCGCTCAAGCAAATGAGCGAGGCCAAGCTACCCCGCCGACAAGAGCTGCGCGAGGTGCTATTGGGCTACAGTCCGGCCCGCTTCGACCGCATGGCCGCCCCCACGGTGCCCACCCTCAACGATAGTCAGAATCAGGCACTGGATCTAGTCATCCGCTCGCAGGATGTGGCGGTGATTCACGGCCCACCCGGTACCGGCAAAACCACCACCATGGTGCAGGCCATCGTACAAACCGCCCACATAGAGCAACAGGTACTGGTGTGCGCCCCGAGTAATGCTGCCGTTGATTTGCTCACTGAGAAACTAGGCGAAGAAGGCCTGCACGTGATCCGCATCGGACATCCGGCACGGGTAGACGAAGTAAACTTCAGCCGCACCCTGGATGCACAAATTACCCAACACCCGTACTACAAAGACCTGAAAACCCTGCGCAAACGGTCTGAAGAATTTCGTGCGCTCGGACTCAAGTACAAACGTAACTTTGGGGCCAGTGAACGCAATCAGCGGAGGCAGTTGCTCAAAGAGGCTTCGCAGCTCAAGGAAGAAGCACAGCAGCTAGAGTATTACATCATCGCCGACCTGTTTGGCAAAGCACAGGTGGTGGCCTGTACCCTAGTAGGCGCAGCTGGTAACCAGTTGAAGGGCTACCGTTTTCAGACGGTTTTTATTGATGAGGCGGCCCAGGCACTGGAAGCAGCTACCTGGATTCCGGTGCTCAAGGCCGAACGGGTGGTGCTGGCCGGTGATCATTTTCAGCTCCCCCCTACCGTGAAGTCGCACGAGGCCGCCCGACAGGGGCTAAGCACTACGCTCTTCGAGAAGTGCATTGAGCGACACCGTGAGCGGGCCCATCCGCCGGTAGATAGTTTGCTGCAAACCCAGTACCGCATGCACGAGCAGATTATGCGTTTTTCGGGACGTTACTTTTATCAGGATGCGCTCATCGCTCACGAAAGTGTACGCTCGACCACCTTGGCCGATCAGCCCCCGATTACTTGGCTAGATACCGCCGGGTGTGGTTTTGCCGAACAGAAAGAAGTCGAAACCCTGAGTACTTATAATGCAGAAGAAGCCCAAATGCTAAAAAAGCACCTACTGGAAATGATCGACTCCGTAGGCACAGACTACCTGCTAGAGCAGCACGTCAGCCTGGGAGTGATCGCTCCTTACAAAGCGCAAACCAGAGTATTAACCGAACTGCTGTTAGAAGAAGAACTACTGAAACCACTGCACGACCAACTGACCATTGATACGGTAGACGCCTTCCAAGGCCGCGAACGTGACGTGATTTACATCAGTTTGGTGCGCTCTAACAACCGCGGCGAAATTGGTTTTTTAAGCGACATTCGACGCACTAACGTGGCCATGACCCGGGCCCGCCGCCGGTTGGTTATTGTGGGCGACAGTGCCACCCTGGGTAGCCACCCGTTCTACGGTGAACTACTGGATTATATCAACGAAATTGGCGCTTATCGCAGCGCCTTTGAACTGATGAGCTTTTGAAACATGAAACCATTTTTGTCATCTATACTAGCCATGCTAATTTGCTTTTGTTCCTATGGACAGCAGGCCTTTACTAGTGTGGTTAACTTTGAATTTACCCACTCATTAAGAATACCAAATCACAGAATTACAATAGATATAGCACATATCATTGATACTGATACAGTCATCATGCATGTGCGGTCTAGTCCAATGAACGATGATAGAGAATGGGTACATACTAAAGTTGATACGACCTACATAATAAGCAGCGAGGAATTTAATCTTCTCAAAGAATTAGTATTTAGCATTTCATCAGAAGATATCAAAGGAGCTATGATAGGCGGCGGAGGCACGGACGGAACGATATGCAGAATTAGCTTTGGTGATTCGCAAAACCAGATAATCTATCAAGTTTGGACTCCAGACTACGACGTCAAAAAGAGAAAACTAGAGAGATACATGGAAGTATGTAAGATGATACTAAAAATGGCTGGGTTTAGACCAAAGAAAATATTCTAGATTCTTTCAGGCATCGCTCAATTTCGGTGAGGCAGAAACCATCATCTAGCATAAGTCAATTTTTAATTACCCATCTTCCGAATCGTCTTCGTCGTAGAGTAGCCGTCCACAAAGTCGATCAGTTGTACTTGCTGTGCGAACTCCCGCCCTACTACTTCTTCCAGCTGATAGTCACCGCCTTTTACCAGTACATCGGGGCGCAGTTGCTGCAGTAGTTCGTGGGGCGTGTCTTCGGCAAAAATCACTACGTAGTCTACAGCCGCCAGGCTCGCCAGCAGATACGCCCGGTCGTCCTGTGCGTTGATCGGACGAGCTTCGCCCTTTAAGCGCCGCACCGAATCATCTGCATTGACTCCCACCACAAGTTTGTCGCCCAATGCGCGGGCCGTTTGTAAATAAGTAGCGTGTCCGCGGTGAAGGATGTCAAAGCATCCGTTGGTAAACACAATACGCTGGCCCGCCTGTCGGTCAGCAGTAAGCTGCTCAAGTAGCTTGGGCAATGGATATACTTTGTGGATTGCTTCGGTCATGGGCGTTAAGGTACGGTCGCCAAGGTACAAACGGGAAGGTTAACTTTCTATACGGTCAGGTGAAAGGTTATTGTGCTCAAAACCTTCTCAACCTTTCAGCCGGCCCGCGCTACTTTCTGTTACGAAATGCTTATATGCAGTACTTGTGTAAAACGGGTAAGACCTCTACCTTTGGGTTCGTTTCGCACCAGAAAGTATCTCATGAACCTTGACGCAGCTTTGCAACCTTCGGTTTTCCGAATCATCGCTCGGGTAGCCCAACAGCAAGGGGTAGATACCTACGTGGTAGGCGGCTACGTGCGCGATTGGCTGCTGAAGCGTGCTTCCAAAGATATTGATCTGGTATGTGTGGGAGACGGCACCGCGTTGGCCCAGGCAGTGGCGGAAGCACTCAAACAGGAAGCGGGCCATACGACAGAAGTGACGGTTTTTCAAAACTTCGGCACCGCTGCCCTGCGCCACAACGACTACGAACTAGAATTTGTGGGCGCCCGTAAGGAATCGTATCGCTCCGACTCGCGCAAGCCGGAAGTAGCGGCCGGCACCCTGCAAGACGATCAGGAGCGTCGCGATTTTACTATCAATGCCTTGGCCATTAGTTTGAATGCTAACGATTATGGCACACTGGTCGATCCTTTCGGGGGGGTAGCCGACCTCGAGCGCAAGATGATCGTGACACCACTGGCTCCTGAGGTTACCTTTTCGGACGACCCCCTGCGCATGATGCGGGCCGTACGCTTTGCCGCGCAGTTAGGCTTTGATATCGATCCGGATACCTTTGCAGCCATCACCGAAAACGCCCCACGACTCAAGATCGTCTCCCAAGAGCGCGTCACCGATGAGCTGAACAAGATCATTCTGTCCGGCACTCCGTCCTACGGTTTCAAGCTACTGTTTCATGCGCAACTGTTGCATCAGTTCTTTCCTGATATGGTACAGTTGCACGGCGTAGAGAAGGTGGACGGCAAATCGCATAAAGATAACTTCTATCACACCCTGCAAGTGCTAGACAATGTGGCTGAGGGGTCGGATGACCTGTGGCTACGCTGGGCTGCCATCTTGCATGACATTGCCAAACCGGCCACCAAACGCTTTCACCCTAAGGTAGGCTGGACGTTCCACGGACACGAAGACAAAGGGGCACGAATGGTGCCGTTTCTGTTTCGGAAGCTCAAACTACCGATGGATCAGAAAATGCGGTTTGTGCAAACCCTGGTACGTTTACACCTCCGCCCCATCGCACTGGTGAAGGATACCGTCACCGATTCGGCCGTGCGCCGCTTACTCTACGAAGCGGGCGACACCATTGAGGCTTTGATGATTCTGTGTCGTGCCGATATCACGTCTAAGAATCATAAGCGCGTGGCTCGCTACCTACAGAACTTCGACAAGGTGGAACAGAAGATGGCGGAGGTAGAAGAGAAAGACCAGGTGCGAAACTTTCAACCGGCCATTACCGGCGAAGATATCATGCGGACGTTCGACCTTAAACCTTCTCGACTCGTAGGCGAAATCAAGACCGAAATTCGGGAGGCCATTCTCGACGGGAAGATTGAGAACACGCAGGAAAGCGGCTATCAATTTATGCTGGATATCGCGAGGGCAAAGGGGTTAGAACCAGTAGGGTAAATGCTGGGTGTTGGATAATGGAGGGGCTCGGTTAATAATAACTCGCTAGTTCGAAGTCTTCTTTGAGTGAATCGCGCAGGTGACCGTTCTCGCACTTGAGTACGCGGGCGGGGTACTTCTTCACGAACTCATGGTTGTGCGTGGCCATCAGTACGGTCGTGCCTTGGTGGTTGATTTCAAGAAACAGCTTGAAGATGCCTTCGGATACCTGCGGGTCGAGGTTTCCCGTGGGCTCGTCGGCCACCAGCAGTACCGGCTCATTAAGCAATGCGCGGGCAATGGCTACCCGTTGCTGCTCGCCCCCCGACAGTTGGTGCGGTTTCTTAGAACCGGCCGATCCCAGCCCCACTCGTATCAGCACATCTGACAGTCGCTGCTTCATTTTTTTGCGGTCTTTCCAACCGGTGGCGCGCATCACAAACTTCAGGTTCTCATCAATCGTACGATCCGCAAACAGCTGGAAGTCCTGAAAGATAATGCCCAGCTGACGCCGTAAATAAGGAACTTCGTGCTTCTTGATCTTTTTGATCTCGTGACCTGCTACTTCCATCTCGCCCAAGCGCAGGGCCAGGTCGGCGTACAGGGTGCGCAGCAGCGAACTTTTGCCGCTGCCCGTACGACCAATCACGTACACAAACTCGCCCTTGTCAACCGTGAAATTAACATCCTCGAGCACTACGTTGTGCTCCTGAAAGATGCAAGCATTGTATACTCGAATGACAGGCTCTTGAGAAAACAGTTCGGTAGATTCATCCATAGCGGTGCGTGGTTTAACAAACCTAACTCATATTTCCAACTTGCGCAATTTTCCGTAGGGCAAGCCATCAATCACCGACTGTAGCTCCGTCTCTTTGCCTTCCAGCCCGTACTTGTCCAGCTTTTTGAGCGTACGGTCGGCCCGAAAGTAGGCGATCAGGACGAAGTCATCGTCGCGCAGTTGGATATAATCAGGAATTTTTGCTTTACCCTTTACTTTGATGATGTACATAAGCGGATAAAAGCAGTGCTGCGGATGGTAAGCGTTGCTCCGGAGTGAGGCAACGAGGGAAAAACAAAAAATGCGGGTATCGCACCGCTACGACCGCCTACCCTTGCTCCATTCCTGGCCTGGGGGAGTTCAGCAGGAGCTGGTCGTACCCGCAGGGCAAAGGTACAACAATTCTCAGGCGAAGCAAGATCGCCCCCATAGATTTTAACCATTGATACTCTGACCATGTGGCGTATCCTTTCTTCGTACATCACAGCATATAATAAGACCTATTCCTTTAGCCAAGATTCTCTTATGGACTCCGAAGATTTTTGGAAGCACTACGCATCGCCAGAAGAAATTATCCGCTTTTCTGACGAAGCCATCGCCACCTTTCGCCAGCCCTTTCCGGTCCATATTTACGAAGAATATGATGTAGGAGAGGTAGTGACCGAATTTTCCGGACATCATCAAACTGCCAAGCAGTACGACAAAATTGCGGAGTTTCGCCGGGTAGTGAAGGAGCACCACCCCTCGCTCTACGCCGATGAGCACGTCTACCTCAACGACGCCCTCATTATCTACTACTGCTTTCGCCAGGATGCAGACGCGCTACTTCCTTCGGCCGAAGACTTTTGTACCTATCCGGTAGACGGTGACCATTTAGAAAGTAGCGTAAAGCGCCTGATGTACCATAATTTTGGCGATCTGGCCGACCGTATCATTCAGGCGAAATACGAGGAAGTAAAGCAGAACGACGACCTGTCTGACGTAGCGCAAGAACTGTCTATACTGAAGTATTACCGCCTACTAGAGGAGTTGGTCCAGGATGCTCGCCCGGAAGCCTTGGCGAACCGTTGGCCATCGTTGCAACAAGCGGCCAAGCCTTACGATTTTGAGCTGAAGGAGGAGCAGCGAGAAATAATTTTCCGAGGACTGACCGAGCAACCATCGGCGTACGCCGAACACCTGACTGAGAACCCTCAGATTCGCAGCAACCGCGCTCGCTCGGTAAACACGCTCGAGGTGTTTTTCTTGCGCACGATGCGGGAGCGCGGCTTCTCGTTTCCGGTGAGCGGCACCATCTGGACAGGCCTGAGTGGACTGTGGAACAGTAATGAGGCCAGCTCCTGGCCCGAACACTTTCACTTCGACGAGACTTCGCTGCGCTTGCACGTTCGCGAGTTCTTCGGTTTTATGGTCGATCTTCACTTTGAGGCCGCGCTTATTCTCTGGGGTAGCAGCCACGTCATTGACTTTCTTCGCGATATTGACCTGTTGAACGAAGACGCCTACGCCGCCCAGCAAACCGCCATTGCCCAAGTGAAGGAAGGCTTCAAACGCGACTTTGCGTCTACGCTGTGGGAGTATAATCTGGTACACGATGCGCCACCGCCCCGCGGTATTTCGGAGGATGCCTGGCAACAGGAGCATCAGCTATTTACCGATTCGTACGAACAAGATGAGCGCGAAGAATTTATCAACTTTAACAGCCGCTACTTCTACGAGCCGGGGCCTCTCTTCCCATCATTATTCCCTGAACCGTTCGACCCGGTAGACCCGGTGCGCGTAGGCCCTAAAATTGGCCGAAACGACCGAGTGACCGTGAAGTACACCGACGGTACGATGAAAGAAAGTATCAAGTACAAGAAAATTGTGGATGACCTGGAAGCCGGGCGGTGCGAGTTGATGTAGCGGAGCTTCGACCTGTAAATACCAAGGGAGACAGGCAAAAATGATAAGTTACAGTTTGCCTAGTCGGCTAGAGTAGCCCCGCTACGCGATTCTTTTATCGTTCCCAAGGCAGCCTCATTTACCTAGTGTTACGGTGTAAGCCTTTCCTGACTGATACGTCTTAATCTGCGCTTTGAACGCAGGAATTAACGGTTCGATGTATCTGATATGACTCCGGGGCACATCCAAGATCACAATAGCAATGGCAAACTTGCCAACATTCTGCTGATAATCCATATTCTTGTCTATGGTTAGCAGAATACTAAAGCCAGCTTCTTCTGCCGCTTTAAGCAACTTACCGTTTTTTAAGCCACTAAACGACGCCTCAGGAACAGTGACAACTTCAAAGTCGCTCAAGTGCTTCTTTACCTTTCTGGTTAAACACTCATCTAATAGGATCTTCATACAATAGCTGACTTGACTTTTCTACTAATCCTCTCGATACCTCCAGTAAACGAATAGCCTGTTTCTTCCTTACCGAAGGAAAGTCCTCAAGAAACACTTCTAAACTCTCCCCTTCTTCCAAGTAGTCAAACAGATTCTTAACGGGTACTCGAGTTCCTAAAAACACGGGAGTCCCTCCTAGGATCTCTGGATCGATGTTAATTACGTGCTGTTCCATAGCTGAGTATACGTTCTATGCGAGAGAATGATTCATACAGTCATATTCAGGTGTGCCTGATATTTACAGCATCTGCAAGAACCTCTTCGATAGAGGTATTAACAACTGGAATGTGGTTCTTGGCCAGCGCTTTTTCAAACTCATAACGATCTACGCCCGATAGCTGGATGGCTTTGCCGATGGTTAGCTCATCTTGCTGAAAAAGCATTATGGCGATTGCAAGCTGAAACTGACCTCGCAACTCCTCTTCTTTCTGATTGAGAGTAATCAAAATGTCCTGAGGAATAGTGACCGGTATCTTTACGTTTTTCATGACTTCATCCATATAGTGTATGTCCTCTAATGTAGAACAAATACGTCTTACACCTCTACCAATCTCTACTCTGTTGCTTTATTTTCGCTAATTATAAAGGATCATCGCGATAGCGTAGCCGTCAGATTAAACTCGATGCCTAAGTTTCTTAGCAATGCACAAAATTAGCACCGCTCACTTTAGTCGACTAGCTACTGTACAACATTAAGAGGCGTTTCTGTACTTGTTTCCACAATCGATACAATGTCTCTCAACTTCTTCAACCCACCTATCGTACCTAGAGGCTCTGTACCAAACGGTGGCTTAATTTAATGAGTAATGAATGATGAATAATGACGAACTCATTAATCATTCGTCATTACTCATTACCCTACGATCATTGGTTCACCATCTGGGGACTGCGGCGGAAGAGGCGCACCATGAGCGGCACCAGGGCCAGCAGACCGAAGGCGGTGGCGAGGCCTAACACATTGACCGGGGCGGCAAAAAACTCACCCACGGTGCAGATGGACAGAATCAGTACCGTAGAAAACGGCAACGAACAGGCCAGCACGTTCATCGCAAACTCTACGTCAAAAGTCTTCGAGCGGTCTTCGCTGACTTCCTCCAGTGCGTTGACCACCGAGATGTGGGCGTAGGGCCAGAAACTACAGGCGCTCTGCGGAAAAATAACAATGAGTAGCGCCATCGCGGGGTTAGCCACCGGCAGTAGCATCAATAGCACGGCGCTGATGAGAAAAGCAATACTAGCCCGCACAAACAGCAGCGAAAAGATGGTACGAATTTGTTGCCAGTTGAGCTTCACCGAAATACCAATAAATAACAGCACCAGGGGCGTCATCATCAGGCTGAGGCGATCAATGCTGATCTGCAAGAACTCGGGCAGCGCGCTAAAGTCTAAACCAAAGGCCAGCATCCCCATACCCACCAACAGCACCAGGTTGATCGGTTCGCGCACCAACGACAGCAGCAGCCCTTTCACTTTATCTGAGGTGTTCTGGTCGTCAATCTGGTTGCGGCGGTAGTACCAGCGCATGGCCACCAAGTACAAGATCACCAGCACAAACAGCTTGTTGCCTACGTCGGCCAGAGCCGCCATTGCCAGGGGTTCTTCCCCAAGGTACTCCAGCAGAAACGGAAAGCACGACAAGCCCGGAGCCAGCGAGGGCAAAAGCATCATCATGGTGCGGTGACGAGGCGAACCGAAGTCTACCCCCGGCAGCACCGCCGGTATTTTGCCGATCAGCACCAGCATGATGAGGTTGAAGCCCAGCGCGAGTACGGGAACGATCATCATCTCCCAGGTAAAATTTATCTTGAGCAGCGCGATAAAAATCATGGCGGGCAGGGCCACGCTCAAAATAATCGCTTTGATGCCGGTCTTCTGCTCTTTACTCTTGATCTTAGACTGAAGTGTATACCCCAGTAAAATGAGCAGCACGAGCGAGATTGTCTTGATGACAGCAGGGTTCATAAGTAGGCATAGTAAGGGTGTGCATCGGCCGTTAGGCGACTAAAAAAGTAGTGGAATGAAAAGGGGTAGGTGTTGCTTAAGAGAGTGGCAGTGGCAGTAAGTGGGGACGAATGAGGTGCTCATTAATCATCATCATTACTCAATATTCATCCTATCAGATAACTGCCTCCTGCCGCTGCCAACTGCTACTATAAGGTTGCTACTATCACTTTCCGCCCGCTTGCACCGTGGCTTCGTCCATTACTTGAGCGAGCGCTCCGGTAAAGCGCTTCATTTCGTCCATCGTGCCCATACTCACCCGGCAGAACGGCTGGTCGCCCATGTCGTACGTACGGATACCGATACCTTTGTTGATCATGGCTTCCATCATCATCTCGGTGGGCATATCGATGGGGAACAAAATAAAGCTGGTATACGAAGGATAAGGCTCGAAGCCCTGCTTCTTCAGTTCGCCCATCGTGTATTCGCGGGCTTCCTGGTTGAGCGTTTTGGTCTTCTCCTGAAACGCTTCGTCTTTCATACTGGCCATCGCGCCTTCCATCGAGGTCACGCTGATGCCCATCTCGGTGCGCACCATATCTTTAATGGCCTGCACCCGCTCGGGCTGTGCCACCAGATAGCCGATGCGCAGCCCGGCCATACCGTGTAGTTTAGAGAAGGTGCGGGCAATCATCACATCCTTTCCTTCGCTCACCAAACCCACCGCCGACTTCACCTGAGGGTCCATCGCCAGCTCAATGTAGGCTTCATCAATAAAGATAGGGGCTTTATCGGCTACCTTGCGGCCAAAAGCCATGATGTCTTCGGTTGGGGTAATCGTGGCGGTGGGGTTGTTGGGGTTGCAGATGTACACCAGCTTGGTATTGCTGTCTACCGCAGCGGCCATGCCGTCGAGATCGTGCGCGTAGTCGCTGGTCAGCGGTACACTCTTCCAACTGGCACCCACCGACTGCGAGGTGTTGATTAGCGACATGTAGGCAGGCTCGGCCGACACTACGTTGCCCCCGTTCATGCAGCTCACGATGGCGGTTTTCTCCAGCAGGTCGGTAGAACCCGGGCCGAGCAAGATATTCTCGGGCTTCACGCCCTCTTTCTCGGCGAGCATCTCCTCCATTTTGCGAGAGCTGTTATACACGTAGCGGTTGCCCTTGCTGGCGCTCTCGGCAATTGCCTTCATCGCCTCCGGCGAAGGGCCGTAGGGGTTTTCATTGGCCAGCAGACGCACTTCTATCTTAGAGAAGTCGGGCGGAGCCACAAAGTGGTTTTCACTCAGATGGTACCTCCCACTGGCCGGACGCATACCGAACGCAGGGCGTCCCCACGCGGGGCGTGAATGCGCTTTTGCTGATGGAATGAGGGCCGGTGCACTCATGAGTCCGCCGGTTAGTAGGGCACCCTGCTTGAGCCAGCTACGGCGAGATGTGGTGATGTTTTTCATAAAATAGAGGGGTATATAGGTTCACGCCAAGTTATGCATAAAACCTATTTAACAAAATTATATTTTAATATATAGGCTATCAACGTTATTATAAATCTTTTTACTCAAGTATATCACTCTATTCTAAATTCCACCTCATTGTAAGTACCTACCCAGGCCAGACGGTCTGGTGAGCTGATTGGGTTATAGCTAATGGTGAAGCGACCGGTGGCATCGGTTACGTACTCGCCGAGTAGTATTTCTCCGGCAAACACGCTTACTGATAAACTGGCAATAGGGATAGAATCTATGCCTACGCTATTGTCCAGGATACCACTTTTATCCAGTTCGTAGAAAGTGGCTTCTACCTGACTAAGCGTACTATCAGTGGACAGGTCGGTGGTTTCTAGTAGCACCGGCGAGGCCACGTGCGGGATCACGTTGTCGGCCACATCTTCACAGGCCATAAATCCGAATCCGAGTAGGGCAATGATTAAAGTATAGCAGTATTTTTTCATATCGTTGGTTTGTTAAAGGGTAAGCGAATTGGCTATTTGTTGCTTCATTATAACTCTTCGTCCCACCACAGCAGGGTGCGCATGTTGTCGGGGCCACCCA
Organism: Tunicatimonas sp.; assembly: GCA_965213875.1. Lineage (GTDB taxonomy): Bacteria > Bacteroidota > Bacteroidia > Cytophagales > Cyclobacteriaceae > Tunicatimonas. The sequence continues at coordinate 25,914 of CBDCAN010000001.1, forward strand.
GCAATCCTACGCCCGCCCGAATCTGGTCGCCGTTGAGCGAGTATTCTGTCTGCGGATACGTGAGGCGAGTGGGCAGCACGCCTTCGTTGAGCAGTGCGGCCTGAGGGTCTTGCCGCATGATATCCGGCAGGCCGGTGCGGCGGTACTCCGTCCAGGCTTCTACGCCTTGTCCGTAGAGCGCGATCCACTTTTGCAACATCATGTTCTCCCGCGTGGCCGCCTGCCCGGCTAAGTATCCAGCCGGAGTTTCCAGGCCGTACTGGCCAAAGGAAGCCTCGATGGCGGCGTCTAGGTAGGCCTTCGGATCGCCCGGTACGTCACCCCGCAGGGCGGCTTCTGCCAACACAAACTGTAGCTCGGCAAAAGACATAATGACCGAGGGTGCAGTGGGCTCCCACATCGCGCTGCCGATAAACGACGCCTGAGCCGTGTATTCCAGGGCCAGTGCATCGGGCAAACCGTTGGGCATACCGGCGTATTCTCCGGTCGCCGTCGGGTTAAAAAACACCTCCACCCGGGGGTCGTTCAACTCATTGAGCGCATCCACCAGGGTGGCACTGGCCCGCCAGTCGTCGCGGCCGCCGTTCACGACCACTTCGTTCCACTCGTTGTTGCTCGGCCGGGTAGCAGCGTGGGCTAGAAACGCAAAGTCATCGTTACCAGTAAAAATGGGACGGCCCATCACTTCGGTCATCTTCGCCGCAATATCCACCGAGAAATCGTTGGCAGAAGAGGCGCGGTTGAGTAGTTTGAGCTGTAGCGAGTTGGCAAACTTAACCCAACGACTGATATCGCCTTCAAACAGAATATCTCCACCGATAGGGTCAGCTTCCTGCGCCAGCAGGGTCACTGCCTGGTCCAGGTCGTTGATGATTCCCTCATAAACCACCGGCATCGCATCGTAGGCCGGCTGTAGAACCTCTTCCTCCGCCTTGCCGGCGACCGCCTGCGTATAAGGAACCGGCCCATAGATGTCGGTCAGCAACGAAAACACCCACGATCGCATCACCAGGGCCACTCCTTCGTAGTGGGCGTTGGCCTGTTCTTCCGAGGTGGCGAGCAACCGAATGCGCTCGGCGTTGAGCAGCGACTCAGTGTATAGTTTTTCCCAGGTGTTGTTGGCCAAATCGTTAGAAGGGCTGTAGGTATCGCCCTCGTAGGTGTATACCCGGCGGGCAAAGTGCTGAATCCACAGCATCCCCCCGTCGAGGTTTAGTCGTTCGTTACGGATGTTAGACCCTCGGGTCAGATCAATGGGTTTTTCAATGACGAAGGGCAGCAACAGATCCGGCGTGACGGACAGTTCGGTGGCTTGGTTCGGGCTGGTATTGAGTTCCTCAAAATCGTCGGTGCAGGCCAGTACTCCCAGTAGGCTCAGCAGGATGGTATAGGAGGTTAATCTTTTCATTCTTGTCAGGATTGAGTGAATGGAAAATGAAGCACTAATGGGCCAAGAGGGGGAACCACGGTATATAACCCCACCTTCGTTGGCCGTGGTTAGCCCTTCTAGAATGTGATGTTCAGGTTGAAACCAATGTTCCGCGTAGAAGGCAGCTGCCCGTAGACGAAGCCTTGCAGGTTGCCCCCGTAGCGATCGCCTTCCGGATCAATGTGCGGGGTATTGCTGTGCAAAATGGCCAGGTTGCGACCCACCACTGATATCTTGGCCGACTCAATAAATTTAGTGCGCTCTAGCAGCGTGGCGGGCAGTGTGTAGCCTAGTGTCACCTCGCGCAGCTTCACATAGCTGGCGTCAAAGATGGCCACCTCGTTGATGTTGCGAGGATGATGGTTGCCCATAAACGCCTGGGCGTCTACCACCACGTCATTGGTCACGTACTCGGGGTTCTCAGCAGAGCCGATGTTCTTCACCCCCACTCCGATCACGCCCTCTTCGCGCCCGATGGCAGTTTCGGCCAACTGACCGGTGCGGCGGGCCACCGAAGAACCGCGGTCGAAAATGTCGCCGCCGTGGCGGATATCGATCAGCGCGCTCAGCGTGATGCCCCTGTAGCGAAGCGTATTAGAGATACCGGCGGTCCAGTCGGGCTGGATGTTGCCCAGCGTCTTGATAGTTCCTCCGTCTTCGGTGACTCCGGCCACGGGCTGTCCGTCGCTGTAGATAACGTTGCCGTCAGGATCGCGGGCGAAAAAAGTACCGCGCAGCTCACCGAAGGGCCGTCCCACCCGGGCCTCAGACGTCACGTGATAGGTATTGAGTATGTAGGTGTCTAAACCATCGGCAAGGTCGGTCACCTGGCTACGGTTGCGCGACCAGTTGGCCATGATGTCCCAACTGAAGCCGCTCGGCAACTGTAGCGGGGTGGCAGTAAGCATCAGTTCCACCCCCTTGTTCTCTACCTCACCGGCGTTCAGCAGCTTATAAGTATAGCCGGTGGCCCGGGAGATTTCTACCGCCAAAATCTGATCGGTAGTCGTTTGTTCGTAGTAGGTGAAGTCCAATCCTACCCGACCGTTGAAAAAGCGCATGTCGGTGCCCAGTTCAATACCGGTGGTTGTTTCGGGCTTCAGTTCAGCGTTCGCAATCTCGGTATCTTCCGATACCACCGGCAAGCTACCGGCCCATAGCCCCTCACTGTTAAAAAGTTGCTGCAAGCGGTAGGGATCGGTATCATTGCCCACCTGCGCCCAGCTTCCTCTCAGCTTCAGAAACGACAAGGCGTCGCTCTGGATATCAAACACATCGGTGAGCACCAGGCTCAGCGAAGCAGATGGGTAAAAAAACGAGTTGTTGTCGGCAGGTAGCGTAGACGACCAGTCGTTGCGGGCGGTTAGGTCTAAGAACAAATAGTTTCTGAAACCAAACTGCGCCGAACCGTACAGGCTTTGCACTTCATATTCTTCTACCGCACTCTCGGTCACCGGGGGTGAAGCGTAGTTGCCTAGGTTGTAAATACCATTGATGGCCAGGTCCTGGATTTGCGTAAAGTTCCGCTTGAAGCTATTGATTCGGTGATTACCGCCTAAGTTAGCGGTAAGGGAAAGGTCGGTCGTTAGCTGGTTATCATAGGTCAGCAGGAAGTCAGAATTGGTTTCCTGCCGGTGCAATACCTCTTCTTCGTACTGGCCGTTTGGATAGTAACGCGCCCCTTTTTCGGCCACAATATTCTCACGGGTATCACTCCAGAAATCGGTACCCGACCGCACCATCAGGTTCAGATGATCGGTGAGCTCGTACGTCAGAGCGATATTGCCCACCAGGCGGTCTTTGTTGTTAGAAAAGGTCCAGAAATCTTCTACGTAGAAAGGGTTCCAGAAGTACTCATACTGCCAGTTGGCGTAGGGGTAGCTCTGGCCGATGGGCTGAATCACCGTTTCGGGGCTGTAGGTTTCATAGTCGCGCAACTGATCCCAGTTGGTGTTGCGGTGCGTCCAGATAAACTGTGAGCCGCTCTGATAACGTCGGTTGTTAGAGTACGAGTTGATGTAGGCACTCGCCACCCGCACGCTGAGTCGCTCGCTAAGGTTATAACCCGCGTTGAGCCGGAAGTTGTTGCGGAAGTAATCGTTGTTGTGCATGATGCCATCCTGACTCAGTCGGCCCAGAGACAGACGAAAGTGGCCGTTCTCGTTAGCGCCCGCGAGTGCCACCGTATTGGTGAGCAGTTGGCTGGTTTGAAAGAACTGATTGAAGTTATCCGGTTGCGGAGTGAGCGGGGCCACGTTGTTCACGATACCTTCTTCAGTCACCTCACCGCCGGTCCACCACTGCGGACGCAGACGGCCGTCCATCGGTTCGCCCCAGCTTTCGTCCACACCGTAGGTGCCACTGTTGCCGTTGGCGTCTACCCCGTTGCGACCGTCGACATAAAAGGTGCGGTAGCCGGTGCCGCCTCCGTAGATGTTCTGAAAGTTAGGCTCCACCAGCGGGCGCCCCCAGGTGGCGGTGGAGTTAAACGCTACGCCCAGGCCTTCGGTCTCCGAGCCGTCTTTGGTGGTAATCAGAATGACACCGTTAGCCGCTCGAGAACCGTATAGCGCGGCAGCGTTCGGCCCCTTGAGCACGCTCACATCAGCAATATTATCAGCGCTAATTTCCGAAGGACCGCCGCCGTACTGGTTCGATGCGTTGGCGTCGGTATTGATGGAGGGTTGGTAGTTTTCCATCGGTACGCCGTCGATCACGTAAAGCGGCTGGTTGTTACCCGAAATAGACGACTGCCCACGGATGACCACGTTAGAGCCTGAACCGGGTCCTTCATTACTGGTCACCTGCACTCCGGCAATGCGCCCCGATAGGTTGTTGACCACGTTGGCTTGTTTAGCCTCGGCCAGTTGTGCCCCACTGACTTCCTGTACGGTGTAGCCCAGCGCTTTCTTTTCGCGCTCCAGTCCAAAGGCGGTAACCACCACCTCCGACAATTCGGCAACATCATCAGTCATCGCGAGGTCTATTGCCGACCGTCCGCTGATGGGCACTTCCTGTGTGCTGAGTCCGATGAAGGAAAAAACTAATGTTTCGGCACTTTCGTCTACTGACAGCTGATACTGTCCTTCAATATCCGTAATGGTGCCGGTGGTAGTACCTTTCACCACGACGTTGACTCCAGGCAACGGCTCGCTGCCCTCGGCAGAAGTGACTGTGCCACTGATGGTTTGTGAGTAAGCCATCCACGAAGAACCAAGAATTAGGTAACCAAGAAACAGCCACTTCGGAAGCGAAGCGGCAAGACGATGAGTAGAGTTACTTCTCATAGATTTGGGGTTGAAGAGTACGCCGACAAATCTATGGCAATAAATACCCTAATTCAAAATTTTGTTCTGCATAATCAGGTTAAACGGAATATATAAATGTTTATTTTGCTATTAATTACAAAATAAAGTGTTCACCATTGGCAATTTCTTTGAAAGATTCGCAAAAATATCAAGCCTTTACCTGAGTGCAGATAAATTTTCAGCTTTCGTATTTTTATGGCGCAAATTGAGTTTTTACCAAATTTAAAACTTTAAAAACGCGTAAAAGCCAACCAAAAAATCGAAATAGCTAGTCAATAAGCCAGATGGTAAGTAAAACTACCAATAGCAGGGCTGGCAAAAAATTGGTGATCCTTAGCTTCTTAATTTCCAGTAGATCGATACCCAAACCTACGATGATCACTCCGCCGGTGGCGGATAGCTGTTGAACCACTTCCTCGGATAAATAGGGCTGTAGTGCTTCGGCAGATAAGGTGAGTGTGGCCTGAAAAAGTAACAACGGAATGGCTGAGAAGAGTACCCCCCAGCCGTAGGTAACTGACAATACAATGGAAGCGAAGCCATCGAGCATAGACTTGGTATACAGCAGCGAACGGTCGCCCGAAAGCCCTTCTTCCAGCGCCCCCAGGATGGTAAGCGAGCCGATACAGAACAGTAAAAAAGCAGTGACCAGACCTTCGGTAAAGCGCTCGCTACCAACGTTGATACGACTCTTAAGTAAATCGCCCAGCTGGGTAAGCCGGTCGTGCAAGCGCAAACTTTCGCCCACGATGCCGCCAATCAGAATACTGAAAATCAGCACCAGAATATTGTTAACCTTGAGCGCCATCTGCATACCAATGAGCAGTGTACACAGGCCCAACCCTTGGAAGCAAATAGTACGGATGTTATCGGGAAATCGACGCTGTAGTAGTAGCCCAAGCAGGCTACCGGCAATCACCGCCAGGGTATTGACCAGTGTTCCGAGCGGCATGTTAGTACTTCATCTTGTGTTTGCTTTAACTACTCATCGCCACCAACAAATCGTGGCGGGTAATGATGTGTACTTTATCCAACCGATCGCGCACCAGCAGGGCTTTGTTGTTCTTATCAATCATAGACGATAGCACGTCCAGCGTGTCGCGGGGTGAGATAAACTGGAAGGGTTTGTCCATGATCTCCGCCACCGGCTCACTTTTCATTTCCGGATTGTCGATCAGTTGGTGCAGCAGCTTAGAGTCGGTGAGGCTACCGACGAACTGCTCGCCGTTGGTCACGGGGATTTGGGAGATACTCTGTTTATTCAAAATTTTGATCGCTTCGGCAATCGGAGTGTCCTGCGACACGGTGACTAGATCGGCACTGCCGTTGCGGTCTTTCAGGATGTCCTGGGCGGTGGCGTACTCACGCTTCTCGAGGTAGCCGTGGTCTTTCATCCAACTATCGTTGTAGACCTTACCCAGGTAGCGCGTGCCGTGGTCGGGTAGCAATACCACCATCGTATCGCCTTCCTTGAGGTTTTTGCGCGCCCACTTGAGTGCTCCAAACATGGCAGCGCCGCACGACCAGCCAATGAACAGCCCTTCTTCGCGGGCCATCCGGCGCGTCATGATCGCCGCATCTTTATCGGTTACTTTTACAAAATGATCGATCAGATCAAAGTCTACGTTTTCAGGCAGAATGTCTTCGCCGATGCCTTCGGTGAGGTAGGGAAAAACCTCTTTCTCGTCGAACTCACCCGTTTCTTTATACTTTTTGAATACCGAGCCGTAGGTATCGATGCCCAGCACAAATACATCCGATTTTTGTTCTTTCAGGTAGCGAGACACGCCGCTGATGGTGCCGCCCGTGCCCACACCGGCGGCGAAGTGGGTGATGTCACCCTCGGTTTGCTCCCAGATTTCGGGACCAGTGGTCTCGTAGTGCGCCAGCGCGTTTGAGGGGTTGTCGTACTGATTGGGATAAAACGAGTTCGGGATGGTCTCGGTCAGCTTCTTGGCCACCGAATAGTACGAGCGCGGATCGTCGGGAGCCACGTTGGTGGGGCACACGATCACCTCTGCTCCTACCGCCCGCAGAATATCAATCTTCTCCTGCGACTGCTTGTCGGCCAGCGTAAAGATGCACTTGTAGCCCTTGGCAATGGCAGTGAGGGCCAACCCCATGCCTGTATTGCCTGAGGTGCCCTCGATGATGGTGCCACCGGGGCGCAGCTTGCCGTCGCGCTCGGCGTCTTCCACCATTTTAAGGGCAATACGGTCTTTTACCGAATTGCCCGGATTGAAGTACTCAGGCTTCACCAGGATGGTGCCCGCGATGCCTTCGTTGACGCGGTTCAGTTTGATCAGCGGGGTGTCGCCGATGGTCTCTATAATGGAATTGTAATACATGGGCTGTGCTTTGATGCGAAAGTATTAATTATTACGTAAACTTGTAGTCGTTGTTGGCAATTCTGCTAGCAACAAGATGGTTTTGTCAGCTTCTGCATCGCTGATGCGTTGATGAGCAGTAATCGCAAAACCAGAAACCCATTGTGCCGTTAGACTGTTCTTAACACTTCACAGATTTACCCTATGGATAATAGAAAATACCTTCCCTTTTTAGTAATGGGAATCGCTCTGTTCTTTGCCGTTATCTTTTTGTCGTCTAGTATCTTCCTCACCATCGACGCGGGCGAGCGCGGTGTGCTCTTCGAGCGCTTTAGCGGCGGTTTGGATAAGGAGACCATCTACACCCCCGGCTTCGTGGTGAAAGCCCCCTGGAACGATATGCTGGTGTACGACGTGCGCGAACGTACCATCGATGAGGCCATGGACGTACTGGATAAAAACGGGCTGTCGGTCAAGGTAGACATGTCGGTGCGCTTTCACCCGATGTACAATAAGATTGGCTACCTACACGAGTACTTCGGTAAAGACTACGTCATTCAGCTGATCATTCCGGAAGTGCGCTCTACGGTGCGCCGGGTGATGGGCCGCTACACCGCCGAAGAAATCTACTCGACCAAGCGCAGCGAGGTGGAAGAATCTATCATCCGCGAAACCGAAGATATTCTGGCGAGTGATAACAACAACATCATGATGAAGGCGCTGCTCATTCGCTCGATCAACCTGCCCGACGAGATTCGCAACGCCATCGAGAGCAAGCTGAAACAGGAGCAGGAAGCATTGGCCTATCGCTTCCGCCTGGAGCGTGAAACCAGCGAAGCCGAACGTAAGCGTATTGCCGCCGAAGGTGAAGCCGCTGCCAACAAAATTATCAATAGCAGCCTCACCGACGAACTTCTCAAAATGCGCGGCATCGAGGCCACCACACAGCTATCGAAGTCTGACAACTCGAAGGTAGTCGTTATCGGCGGTGGCGAAGGCGGGCTGCCCCTCATTCTTGGTAACAATTGAGACAGAAAACCGGTTGGAATGAGTAGCCAGTGTGCATACCATACACTCGGCGACTTGTAATCAGATTTGTCACAACAAAACCCACATAGTATGTCAAATAATAATGCCCAACTAACCATAGAAAACCAGACCTACGAGCTACCCATCGTTGAAGGATCAGAGCAAGAAAAAGCGGTAGACATTAGCAAACTACGTGGTGAAAGTGGCTACATTACCCTTGACCGCGGCTTTAAGAATACCGGTTCTACCACCAGTGCCATTACCTTTTTAAACGGCGAAGAGGGCATTTTACGCTATCGGGGGTATCCCATTGAAGACCTCACGGCGAACTCTTCGTTTTTGCGCGTGGCTTACCTACTGATTTATGGCGAGCTACCGACCGCTGATGAGTTCGGCAGCTTCGAGCGCGAAATCACGCACCATACGATGGTTCATGAGGACTATAAAAAGATTTTGGACGGCTTTCCGGCCAGTGCCCACCCGATGGGCGTACTCTCGTCGCTGGTGTGCTCGCTTACTGCCTTCTACCCTGAATCACTAGACCCCAATCGCTCTAAAGAAGAAGTGAACCTGAGTATTATGAGGATTCTGGCTAAGATTCCGACGTTTGCCGCTTGGGTATACAAGCATAAGATCGGTCACCCGGTTAATTATCCTGATAACAAACTAGACTACTGTAGCAACTTCCTGAAGATGATGTTTGCCCTGCCGGCAGAATCTTACGAACCAGATTCGGTGGTGGCCGATGCGCTGGACAAGCTCCTTATCCTGCACGCCGATCATGAGCAAAACTGCTCTACCTCTACCGTGCGGATCGTGGGATCGTCACAAGCGAGCTTGTACGCTTCTATCTCAGCGGGTATCAATGCACTGTGGGGACCGTTGCACGGCGGCGCCAACCAGGCGGTGATTGAAATGCTAGAAAACATCAAAGCCGATGGTGGCGATGCGAGGAAGTATATTGATAAGGCCAAGGACAAAGATGATCCGTTCCGATTGATGGGCTTTGGCCATCGGGTATACAAGAACTTTGATCCGCGCGCACGCATTATCAAGAAGAACGCCGATGAAGTTTTGTCCGGTTTGGGCATCGACGATCCGGTGCTGGACATCGCCAAGCAGTTAGAAGAGCAAGCCCTGAAGGACGACTACTTTGTAGAGCGCAAACTGTATCCGAACGTAGACTTCTATTCTGGCATTATTTACCGTGCGATGGGCATCCCCACCGACATGTTTACAGTAATGTTTGCCATCGGCCGACTGCCCGGTTGGATCGCTCAGTGGAAAGAGATGCGCGAGAACAAGGAGCCTATCGGCCGCCCTCGTCAGATTTACACTGGCTACAACGAGCGGAAGATATAATCGTTTCGTTATCGTATATCTCATTGTTACACTGCCGGGTTCTTACAGACTCGGCAGTTCTTTTTTACGCCTATGTCTGCCCCTCATCACGTTGTCATCTTAGGTTGTGGTCGTAGTGGTACGTCTATCTTTGGCGAGCTGTTTGAGCACCTGCCCGGCTACACCCACTACAGCGAACCACCCTTCGAGCGGCTGCTTGACCTGGACTACCGACAGCCGGTGGCAATCAAGGTCCCCAAAGAGAGCAATGGGTTTACTGCCTCATCCGGTTTGTCATTTCCACTGGATACGCTGCTATCCACCATCCCCGCCCCACGCACAGTTTACTGGCAACTGCGCCACCCGTTAGATACGATCTGCTCGCTGCGAGTGGGTATTTCGCAGCACTGGGGGCACCATCCCCGTCCGCCCGACTGGCAGCAGTGGCTGGCTCGTCCGCTGATTGAGCGCTGTGCACACCACTGGAACTACATCAACTCCAAGGGCTTCGGGAGCGTGTCGCACCTGGCGACTGTCACTCGTTTTGAAGATATGATTACTGATCCGCAGGCGTTCGCTCTCAGTGTATGTCGTGATATAAACCTGAGCGCAGAGGACAGCCAGTCTGCCGCTAGTACTTGGGCCAACCGGGTGCAAAACACTAATAATCGCCAATTTTTGGAGGCTAAGACTTCACGCGCTTACTCTCGATCCGACCATCGGGTAAAAGTAGGTCGGTGGCGTGAGAACCTGAGCTTATCCGAAGTAACCCAGGTGCTACCTATCATTGAGTCAACCGCGCAAAACCGGGGATACCATGTATGATTTTTTAAGTACAATATACCTACTGGCTGTCTTCTGAGCTAGTTTCCACTTTCCTATCTCGCTTCATTTGCTCTTGCGTTGCTTCCAGTTCCTCTAGGTTCTGACGAAGCTCTTCCTCCTGTTCGCGAAATTTTTGTTCCATTTGTTGAGCTTCGGCCAGTAGCTTACGGTTTACCTCATTGGCGTGTAGGCTGCTCAGCGCCCCCCCTATCAAGCTGCTTATTTCCTGAAGAAACGCTTGATCATTATCGCTCAATTCTTCTAAGCCCGATAGTTCTAAGACTCCCTCCACTGCATCAGTAGAAGAAAGCGGCGTCAAGTATATATAGCCGGGCGCCATACTACCCAATCCGGACTTTATCTGATGATATTCGCTCGGTATTTCTGTAAGATAAATGGGTCCAGCTTCTAAGTAGGCCTGCCCTGCCAGCCCTTCTCCAATGTCCGTTTCCTGATCTATAAACTTTTTGCGACCGAAAGCGTGGGTAGACACCGCTCGTAGCACAACGTCGTCGGCCTTCGTATCTGCTAAAAAGACAATACCCTGGGTAGCGCCCACAAAAGAGATGATATGTTTGAGCAGTCGATCACAGATGACGCTCATTTCTTCTCGTTCGTTTAGGATACCACTCACTTCTTGCATCCCGGTTGTTGTGCGTTGCCGGTCATCTTCTTTCTGCTTGATATCAATGAGCTTGCTGCGCATCAGCGAAAGCTCTTGCCCCAGCGCATCGCGAGGATGAAAATCGACGTCGTATTGTCCGTGGCCAATGTGTTTGGTAAACTTAGTACAGGCTTCCAGGTTGTCTCGTAGCGCATTCGCTTCGATAGCCACTTCACCGAGTTCATCAGCAGACTCGGAGAGGGGTTCTTCAGGAATAGTACCGTTAGCGATCTCCCGTAGAAATGCTTTCACTCGCTGAATAGACGAAGCGAGCACTATTGATAGAAACCAAGATGATACAAATGCGATTACTATGGCGGCAGCAATGAGTATAACGATTAACCATAGGGTGGATACGATGACAGCCTTACGCTCTTCACGAGAACTTTGCAACTGAGCATCGATACGTTGCTGCATCTGGTCAACGATGGCTAGCAGTTCGTAACCTGCTGCCCTTGCCTGGTGTGCACGTTCTTTCCGTTCCTTTTTTAGACGGCTGATTTCGGCACGCTGTGCCCAGTAGGTTTCATAGTCCAACCATGTGCTATCGTTCTTCTGTTGGCCGACAACCGCTTCGCTAAAAGTGTCCTCAAACTCCTTTTCTAGCGTTCGGTAATACGCCATAGTATCGTAGGTAGGCAAGAAATGGGCAGCAAAGCGTTCATCATAGTGCTGCTTGAATATGACAAACAATGAGTCTATCTCGGGGCGCTGCTTGATCTCTGACAGAGAGTCAATAAAAAGAGTGCTTTGGTGGTACGCTTCGGTATTCTGGTAATACAACCGCTTTTTCTTCTCTACCTCGTCTATCGTCTCACTTTCTACCATCTGAATAAGTACCAGCATGTTTTGCGAAACCGCTAGTTCTATTTGGTTGAAAGAGTAAAGCACACGAGTGTTCTCATCCACAACTTCACTCTGATGCTCGATACGATCAACCGCCCGGAACAAAACCAGGCCGATGAGTAAGAGCATGATGATAACAGCTCCAAAGCCCAGTAGAACCTTGCCTTTAATCGGTAAATTATTTAGACGATGCATGCGTTGGCGAATGATAAACACAGCGAAGAACCTCTTTTCCTATACCATTGTCAATGGGATGTTTGATGGGTTCTTACGTGTGTAAGACCATAGCAACTACTGTTCGTATCAACCCAGCTATTTACTCAAGATCGGCGGCAGTCTTGTCCAGATTTGGACTTACTAAGGGGGATACTGTTATTTTGGCAAGAGCACCCTAAAACTCGTTCTTTGCTATCACTTCGAGCGGACAGCTTACCGCTGCCTAAGTATGGACGCGACGATAGCACTGGAGTCGGCGGTAGTCTCGCCAGAAGGACTTTGCCCAGACAAACGCAATGAGGGGAAGCACCACGAAGCTTAGTTTATTATAGTCCCAAGCTGCCTGAAAGTCCAAATGAATCAGGTGCATAATTGCTCGGGTTATTCCTTTAGAATAGTAGTCTTTTACCCCGGCTAATTCAAACAAGCTAATGCTTTGACCTTGGTCGAAGTAATCGGCGGGTAATAGTAGTAAGGTAACGGGGATGATAATGTACATCCCCGTTTTTACCATTAACCAGTAGTACTTAAAGGGTCTCTTCGTACTCACCATCTATGGGTTTCAAGTCACCAGTGATGATTCTGATGAGATCAATGAGTGCCCAGATACCACATCCACCCAGTGTCAATAGTTGGATGATACCAATGGTGGTGTATCCTAGATAAAAGCGGTGAATGCCTAATACCCCTATGAGTGCGGCCAAGACCAAGGCAATCAACTGACTTTTGCCACTCGATTCTTGTGTATCGCCCGTAGCGTCGTAGACTTCACTCTGCTGGTTCCAGTCTTTCTTCAGACGGCGTAGTTCCTTCTTTAGCTTGAGGGCGGTGCGAATTTGCTTAAACTTTGACATCTTCTTTGCCACTGGCTGGGCTGGGGCTACCCACTGCGTAGTAGGATCTGCCGCTACTACCAGTTTGTCCGTTGAAGCGGTGAGCGATTTCTCAACAACATCAACAGATGAAGTCTCAGTTTGATGATTCTTAGTAGGTACAGGGTCGGTTAGTTTTGCGGTCTGCTCTTTCGCTGTGTTATCAGCAGGCTTAGGGGCTACCTTCTTGTCTACCGGTGGTTTATGGCGTACCGTCTTAAATACGTAGTACTTGGGCTTAGAGCAAGCGCCTAGCATCATCATTATCGCCAGTACGACAATGGCAGGAAAGCGTGAATAGTGGGTGTTTTTCATGTGATACAGTTTAAGAATTTTTACGATAGAATAGCTTTAGGCCGCCAAGCTAATAAGTTTCCGTTCAAAAACTAGTTGAGTAGGTAGGTTATATCCTAATTCCTTACTGCTGAAAAGATTTTTTTGAACATTACGGTGAAGTAAGTTAATCATTAAAGGTCTTATGCTACCTGAACAGGATAGCTGTGTGATATTTTATCGTTCAAGGGTCAACCTTAGGAAGTCTGCCCTTATGCCACTCGCGGGAATACCGGACGTCTCAAGCTTTTTAAGCATCCTACAGCACTTTTTGATACCCCTCGAGTAAGATTTAGATCTTTAGCTAAAACATTAGGCACTCATTCGCACCCTACGCGTTTTTCTGTAGCTTTGGTGGCTACTGGCCCTACTACCCTCGCCTATGAAATCCCCCTCGCCGCCGCCCGAAAAGCCTTTTGTCATCTACCGTTCCTCGGCAGGTTCAGGCAAAACGTATACGCTAGCGCTGGAGTACCTCACTCTAGCACTACGCCAACCCGTAGCGTACCGTGGTATCCTGGCGGTCACCTTCACCAACAAGGCAACCCAGGAGATGAAAACCAGGATTATTGATTTCCTGTACCAGTTGTCTAATGCGCAGAATGAGTTGCTGCACCGCACCCTGGAGCAACGCACCGGCCTGCAAGGGCGGGCCCTCACCGAGCGAGCCCAGCAGGTGCTCCGCCACCTGCTGCACGGTTACTCCTACTTTTCGGTGATGACCATCGACTCGTTTTTTCAGAAAGTGATGCGCTCCTTCGCTCGCGAGATGGACCTTCAGGCTGGCTTTAACGTCGAGATTGACCAAGAAAAGGTGCTAGAAGAAGTGCTCGACCAACTAATGCTGAGCTTAGGAGAGTCTTCGCACCGTAAACTGCGACAGTGGCTCACTCGCTTTGCCGAGGAAAAAGTAGAGCGGGGCGATAGTTGGGACTTCCGTCGCGATATCAAAGCACTCGCCTACGAACTGTTCAGCGAGGACTACAAAAACCAGCAGGCTGACCCGTCATCTACCGGTGAGAATATGGAGACAATTCTTCGCCAACTTCAGGATACCCAGCGGCAGTTTGAGCAAACCCTGGCGCACTACGGTCGTCAGGGAAACGAACTGATTGCCCGCTACGAGTTGGCGATTAGTGATTTCTCACAAGGTGCCAGAGGAGCCGCAGGCTACTTTGATAAACTCATCGCCGGGAAAGACTTCAACCCAAACACTTACGTAAAAAACGCTTACGACGACATCACCCGCTGGGCCACTAAATCTTCTAAACTCAGATCACAGATTATTGCCGCAGCAGAGGATGGACTACAGACCATTCTGACACAGGCCGTAGACCACTACCAGCAGCATCATCTGGTGTACAATGCAGCGGTTGAGCTCAATCAATTTGTGTACACTCACGGTATTCTACACGACTTAGAAGCGCGGTTGCAGGCCTACAAACGAGAGCACGATCTGATGCTTATTTCTGATGCGCCGATGTTTCTACGAGATATTATCGGTCAGGATGATACCCCCTTCGTCTACGAAAAGATTGGCACCACCTTTCAGCACTTCCTGATCGATGAGTTTCAAGACACCTCCGGTTTACAATGGGCCAATTTTAAACCCTTGGTAGAGAACAGCCTCAACTCAGGGCACCGCAACCTGGTGGTGGGTGACGTGAAGCAATCCATCTACCGCTGGCGTGGTGGCGACTGGCAGTTGCTGCTGGAAAAGATTCAGCAAGATGTGCCGGGCTATCATACGGAAGTACGCAACCTGGATAAAAATTACCGTAGTCGGCAGCATATCGTAAATTTCAACAACGTGCTGTTTGCCCAGCTCTCACAGTTACTGTATCAAACCATTGAGGAGAAACTAAACAAAGTAGAAGACGAGGGCATGCGGCAGCTACTGATGCAACGGGCTCAGATCACCCGTGCCGCGTATCAGCAGGTGCACCAGTCGCTCCCGGCCGACTACCAGGAGACGTGGCACGGCCACGTGCGTTTGCAGTTACTAGAACCGAAGCAGTTAATAGATGGCGTAGAAGTAAGCTGGAAAGAGCACGTAAAGGGTCAGCTTCCTGGTATGATAGAAACTTTGCAAGACCAGGGGTATCGCTTGCAAGATATTGCGTTTTTGGTGCGTAACAAACGTGAGGGTCAGGAGATTGCCAACACCCTGATGGAGTATAAACAACAGGAAAAGGCCCGTGCTCCCTACCGCTACGAAGTGATCTCACCTGAATCTCTTTTCTTAAACGCATCGCTCACCGTTGGGCTGCTCATCGATGTGCTACGGTTCTTGGACGACGCTGCTGATCAGATCGCCCAGAGGGGAGTGATGTATAAATATCAGCGGCTGCGGCAGCTACCCATAGACAGCGAGACGCTACACGCCATTTTTGCTGCTGACAGCGAAGAAGAGCGACTGGCCCGGTTCTACCAAGCACTACCCGCCGACTTTCAGTCGTTAGAAGGCTACCTGAACAAGCTGCCCCTCTACGAACTGGTAGAGAACCTTATACAGCTATTTGAGCTCAGCCGTACCGCTGGTCAGCCCGCGCACCCACTTCCTTTTGATGAAACCGCTTACTTACAGGCATTTCAAGACGCCGTGCTTAACTATACCCGCCGCGAACAGGGCGATCTTCATACCTTTCTACAGTGGTGGGAAGAGCGCGGTCAAGAAACCTCCGTACAAATTGCCGAGGCGGTAGACGCCATGCGTATCATGACGATCCATAAGGCCAAGGGCTTGCAATTCAAAGTGGTAATCCTCCCCTTCTGCCACTGGGACACCGACCATTCCTCCTCGCAAACCAACATTCTGTGGACCCAGACGCAAACACCACCCTTTAGCAGGCTGGGTCTTATGCCGATAAAATATGGTCAGAAACTGCTCAAAACGGTGTTTCAGCAAGATTATTACGAAGAATTTATTCGCGTGCATATTGACAACCTAAACCTACTTTATGTAGCATTTACCCGAGCCGAGGAGTGTCTTTACGGTTTTGCTGCGCCTAAAAAGGGCAGTGATGGTTATTCTATTAATTCGGTGGCTAACGCACTTTATCAGAGCTTTCAGGTGGCTGATAGCCCACTATCGTCGCACTACGACGAAACCACGCGCACTTTAGAAATTGGCGAGCCGCCGAAGAAGGTTCGCTCAGCGGTTTCTCAACGTACTCTGGCCCTCGCGCACTACCCTTCAGTACGGTGGCGTGATCGGCTGATGGTACGACCTACTTCGCACGCCTTTTTTCGTCCGGATGCCGCGCATGACGCGCTCACGGTCAATGTGGCGGCGTTGCTCAAGGAGCTTTTGGTACGTACCGAGAACATAGATCAGCTAGCCCGGCATTTGCAAGATATCTATTACGAGCGAGGGCTCACGCAGAAAGAGCGAGAGCGATTGGAACAACGCGCCCAAGTAGCCCTTGAAGACCACCGTTTGCGTAGCTGGTTTGAGCACACCGGTTCAGTAAAAATTCAACGCACGCTATTAGCCGGTAACCAGCGCTACGTCTGCCCCGACCGTGTGATGATTACCGATCAAGAAGCTACCGTGGTATACTTCGGCTTGCCCGGAGAGCAAAACCAACAAGTGCGTGACGGGCGGTTAAGCCGATCGGTGTTGCAACAATTAGGGTATTCTCAGGTATTAGTATACTGGGTAGACGTGCAGGAAATAGCCATAGAATCGATAGCCTAGCGTACTACCCGTGGTCTCACAAAAATCTAAAGCGTATAAAACCCCTCCATACCATGAAAAGTGTACAGTTTGCCGAAACCGGTCAACCCGCTGACGTTCTTTCTATCAATGACATTCCTACTCCCGAACCTGGCCCGGGTGAGGTACGCATTAGGGTATCTGCCTGCAATATTAACCCATCGGATGTGATGTTCATTCGTGGACTGTACGGTATCCGTCCTCGCCTGCCCTCTTCGGCGGGTTTTGAAGCCTGCGGCACCGTAGACGCTCGTGGCGAGGGCGTAGAAATGCCGGAAGGCACCCGGGTTATCTTCACCGCCATCGGAGTGTGGCAAGAGTACGTTGTGGTGCCAGCTGACACCTTGCTACCCACTCCCGAGGGCATGCCCGATAGGGTGGCTTGCCAGGCGTTTGTTAATCCTTATACGGCCTTTGGTATGCTTGAAGAGGCGAGCCTATCCGAAGGACAGTGGCTGATGCTCACCGCCGGGGGGTCGGCCTTCGGTAAGTTTGTCATTCAGTTGTGTCAGCGGCGTGGCATCCGTACCATTGCCACCGTACGGCGGTCTGAGCAGGTGGCTTCGCTGAAAGAGCTAGGAGCTACCGAAGTGATCAACACCGAAGCAGAAAGTTTGACCAAGCGCGTGCGCGCTATCACCGATGAGCAGGGGGTTGACTACGTCTTCGACGCGGTGGGAGGCCCGCTGGGAGGCAAAGCTACCGAGTGCCTGACCACCGGAGGCACCATGCTGGTGTTTGGTGCGCTTAGCCTAGAGCCTCTCACCATTAACAGTGGAACGATGATTTTCAGAAACCTGACGGTGAAAGGGTTCTGGTTGACCACCTGGTTTCCAGCCCTTTCGTCGGCAGACAAGCAGCGGATTTCGCAGCAAGTGTTGGGTATGTTGGCGCAACAGCAGCTGGAAACGAGCATTGATGCAACTTACTCGCTAGACGAAGTGGTGAAGGCAGTAGAACACGCTGATTCTTCGGGCCGAAACGGCAAGGTAATTCTCAAGCTAGACTGATCGCACAACGGTTGTTGATGACCTACACTATTGCAGTTGCAACAATCCGACCTGAATGAGGCCAATGATGAAACCCAGTACCCCGCCCAAGACTTCGATAAACCGGAATTCTTTACTCATGATTGAGTAGAGAATTCCTTCCAGCTTATCCGTAGAAAAATTGACCACCTTTTCGTAGACCGTCTTCTCTACATCGATCTGCTGCTCAATGCGATCCGCAAAGCGATCAATTAGGGCAGGTAGCATGAGCTGAAGTTCGTCTTGCAGGGTACCTTTGATCTTTACCCGCATTTCATCGCTCATAAACACGTAAAGCATCGGCATGGCCTCTACCATGCGGTTTTCCAGGAAATCATCCAGCTTCTCGTCGATCACCTTGTGCACCTCAGCCAAGTTCTCAGGGTTAGTCAGTGCTCCTTTCATGTCGTCGAACGAGAAGAGTTCTTCGGCCACAATCTTACCCAATTTTTCGGCGAGCATTTTCTGCCGTTTAGGAAAGATGCCTTGTATCTCAAAGAAAAGTATCTTCTTTTTTTCTCGGGGATGAAACAGCATTTTGACCGCAACGTAGTTGGTGAGCCAACCGGTGAGCGCAGCAATAATAGGCAACGTGTATACGATCATGGCTGGTAAACTTCTCTTTCGTAGTTAGGGTAAATTTTGTAATAACGGTCGGCTACTTTCTCGTAGATAGCTTCGCGCAGCTTATCGAGGTTAGTGCGATCTTCGGCCGAAATAAAGATAGCATCGTATTTTCCGTTGCCCAAGTAAGTTTCTTCCAGCTTTGCCAGGGTTACCGGCGGTTGATAATCCAATTCGTCTTCGTCCGCGTCAGGTTCGCTCAGCTGATGTTCTTCGTGTAGCAGTTGATCGATCTTATTAAATACTAAGATGGTAGGCTTGTCCGAGGCACCAATTTCAGTCAGAATATTATTAACCACCGCAATCTGCTCTTCAAACGAAGGGTGTGATACATCCACCACGTGTAGCAGCAAGTCAGCCTCGCGCACCTCATCCAGGGTAGATTTGAAGCACTCGATTAGGGTGTGCGGTAATTTGCGGATAAAACCTACGGTGTCGGTAAGCAAGAACGGAATGCGCCCGATAACTACTTTGCGCACGGTAGAGTCTACGGTGGCAAACAGTTTGTTTTCGGCAAATACATCAGACTTCGACAACCGGCGCATCAGGGTCGATTTGCCCACGTTGGTGTAACCCACCAGGGCCACCCGCACCACCTGTTGCCGCGACTTCCGACGGGTGATGCTTTGCTTGTCAATCTTCTCTAGCTTTTTAGTAAACAGCGCGATACGATCGCGCACGATACGGCGGTCAGTCTCTAGCTCCTTTTCCCCGGGCCCACGCATACCAATACCGCCTTTTTGCTTAGAAAGGTGCGTCCACATCTTAGTAAGTCGTGGCAGAATATACTGATACTGCGCCAGTTCTACCTGCGACTTGGCCTGGGCAGTCTTGGCACGTAGTGAGAATATGTTGAGAATCAGCAGGCTACGATCCAGCACTTTGCACTCAAGAGCCCGCTCAATATTGCGTACTTGCGAAGGGGTAAGATCGTCATCAAAGATGACCATATCTACCTCCCGGTCTTTTATGAAGTGCTCAATTTCTTCTAGCTTACCCTTGCCCACAAAAGTGGTGACGTCGGGCTTATCAACCCGCTGCGTAAACCGCTTTAGCGTAAGGGCACCAGAAGTTTTAGCTAAAAACTCCAGCTCATCCAGATATTCGTTGACTTTGCGCTCTGACTGCTGTTGCGTAATCAGCGCAACGAGTACGGCAGTCTCGGTCCGAGCTGCGGTGGATATAGGTTCTATCATATTGGGTTAAAACAATCTACACATACAAGACGAATTGCTCGCCACAAAGTTCGCTACGGTTGAATCGTGCGTAAGTTTCCCTGACGCACAAAGGCGGGTTCGCCGTTCCACTCAATCTTGATCCACACATCCTCTTGCCCGTTGACTGTCACGCGGTGCCCTTTCTTACTAATATCCTTGACCTGGGCACCCGGTGAAGGCGCACTCATAATGTAAGTGTAATCATCCATGATGATCGCCTGCTCGGCTTTGAGCGAATAGTTGGTGATGACAAACAAGAGAGCTAGTAGCATCAAAGAGGCTGCTCCCCAACCGTAGGGTTTGCCGGGGGTTCGCCGGGCTACCAAAGCCGTATATATCAGCACCAGCATAGCCACCGCAGCAAGCGCGTAGGTAATCCATCGGCGATACTCTCTAAAGTACCGGTAAAACAAATCGTAGTCAGTATATTCATAACCCTGCAAATTGTGCTCTTCAGACAGCTCTTTGATCTTGCGCACCACTCGTTCGTCGGCAGTCAGTTGATAGTATTCGTTGAGGTAATAAAGCGCTTCGCTGTACTCGCCCCGGCTCTCTTGGATAAAAGCCATCTTCATCAGCATCGTGGGTGTGGCCAGTTGCTGTTCACCAAAGATATATTGATAATGCTCGAGTGATTCGGTGTACTGACGCTGATCATACAGCGAATCGGCCAGTGCCAAACGCTGATCTATTGACACGCCTTGCGCACGTGCTGTGACGCAGGAAAGTACTGCTAAGAAAAAAAAGACAAATTTGTGGAGCCTCACTTGGATTTTGCTAGACATGCTTTTACTTTTGCAACGCAATTACGGATATACGTCCGTTAAAATCAAAGTATTCTTGTCACGAATCAGTAGCTCAGCTGGTAGAGCAACGCCCTTTTAAGGCGTGGGTCCTGGGTTCGAGCCCCAGCTGATTCACCAAAAACCCCGGTAAGTTTTTGCTTATCGGGGTTTTTCTTTTCGTTATCAATCGTTTACCTTCACATCAATCCACAGCACGTCACTCAGGAAGTCTACAATAAGGCATGAAAATATTTCTTATCGATGATAATACGATAGACTTACTCATCAGTCGGAAACTACTGCTCAAATACGATGATACACTCACTATCAAGGAGTTTGGTTCGGCACGTCAGGCGATAACTGCTCTACAAGATAATCCTCAAAGCTTACCCGATCTTATTCTACTGGATCTGAACATGCCCGGCATGAATGGTTGGGATTTTCTGGAGGCCATTCGCGACTTACAACACCCGCCCGAGCAGGTGTTCATCCTTACTTCTTCTCTTGACGAGCGAGACCGTTCAATGGCTACCAAGTACCCAGTAGTAAGAGGCTATATCACCAAACCCCTCAATAATATGAGTATCAGTCAGGTGTTAAACCAGCTATAGCCTCTTGTTAAGGGTTAAGCTTAGCTATTTTCATTACATTTAACACAAATTAACGAGTCAGGCTAAACATAATTAAGCTGACTTTAGTATATTTATGTAGATAAATTATTTTATTTGTTTTCGATGAAACAGTTTTTACTATCTGTAGGCGTATTGATAATGATTTGGTCCTCAACTTCTGTGGTTGTAGCCGGAGAGTATCCTATGCCGTTTGGTGAGAACTACCGTTCACTCTTCGTACAAGATGTTCCGTTGTACCCCAATCCAGCCCGCGACCACATTTACGTTCGCCCGGCGGAGGCCAACTTTTTGAACGATCAAGATTTAACGATTGAAATCAGAAACATTCTGGGTAATGAAATGCCCGTTCGGCTTGAGCGTAACGGCCAAGGAACCTTCCGAGTAAATCTTTCTAATTATCCCAGTGGCTATTATATGCTTATTCTACAGTGCGAGCACTGTGGTAGCAGTCAAAACAGCCAAAAGGCGATCCACAAGTTCCTTAAGCAGTAATTCTACTCCTTCTTTTTGTAAGAATAGACCCACTCTTCTGACACATTGTCTGATCGAAAGTGCTGCGGTTTAGGTAATTCTGAATCGTGAAACTGATATCCCGAAAACGTCTTACTGCTCACATCCGAATCGGCGGCTTCTTTTGAAACCGCTAGTGGCTGACGCGTAGGATGTGTGCTTCTGAAGTAGAACGAGCAAAAAACTCCGGCAGCACCTCCTAACAAGTGTGATTCCCACGAGATAGAGGTGTCAGCACTGGGTAGAACGCCTTGTAACATACCACTGTACAGAAAAGCAATAGCCACTGCAACCGCGGCAGAACGGACATCGCGCCGAAAGATACCGCTGAAGAACAGAAATGCTGCTAGTCCGTACACCAAGCCACTAGCTCCAATATGATAAGCTTCGCGCGCTGCAATCCATACCCATGCCCCGGTGATTAGGTAAATCCACACGAATACTTCCAGGGCAATTTTATCGTAGAAGTAAAAAACCGCTATTAATAGCATAATTAGCGGAAAGGTATTGGAAAGTAGATGAACGAATGTGCCGTGCACCAGAGGTCCAGTAACAATGCCTATCATGCCACTCAAATGACGTGGCAAAATACCGAATGAGCCAAAGTCCGAAGCCAGCCCCCACTCCACCACCCGAACAAGCCAGAGCAACACGGTGAATCCTGCGGCAAATAAAACGCCGCGTTTGAATATAAGCTGTTCTTGGTTAGCCATGCTGAGTGGGCAAAACCGCCTTTTGCTGCGCTTTTACCAAAGAATACCAATGATTATGAAAAATTAGTCGTACTGATGCCCTTTTACCGATCCTTCTTGGCCAGTTGCCATCGAAACCGATACACCGCTGAAGTGGCGACTAACGACAAACCGGTGTTAAACACCACCAAACTAAGCGTTCCGGGCAAAAACCAGGCCTTTTGTCGCTGTTTGGCACTGGCCGCTTCGCCAAGCAAACTCAACCCAAATCCTGTTAAAACTAATCCACCTACCGCGGAGGCTAGCCAGTACCGTTTGTAGTGCTTTTCCATACTTGGTAAACAGTACTCATCCGCAAACTGTTACTAATCAAGATATCTATTCATCTCATTACAACCTATATGGCCACCGAAGATCGTTCTCTGGAAAACTATCTCCAGAAGCTGATGGAAATTCAGTATAGCACACAAACACAGCACCGCCTCACCGAAGCTGAACTCAAAGACATTGCGCTAGAAACCGGACTCACAGAAACCGCCTGGCAGCAATCGCAGGCGCAAGCTCGGGAGCACCTGCAGCGAGGAAAATCTTACTTAGGTTCGCATAATTATAACGATGCGGTAGAAGAGCTCAAGCAAGCCTCCGCCCTTCGTCCGCACGACCCAGAAGCCAACTTCCTGGCGGCTCAAGCCTATTTAGGCCGGGGCAGCCGCCAACACCATGCTGCCGACTTAGATCAAGCGGAGTATT
Organism: Tunicatimonas sp.; assembly: GCA_965213875.1. Classification (GTDB taxonomy): domain Bacteria; phylum Bacteroidota; class Bacteroidia; order Cytophagales; family Cyclobacteriaceae; genus Tunicatimonas. The sequence continues at coordinate 49,060 of CBDCAN010000001.1, forward strand.
ATCTGGACAGAACCATTAATATTGACCCCCAGCACGCGGGTGCGCTACGTACCAAAGGTGAGCTCAACGACCGGCGACGTGTACAGCAAAACGAAGTGGCCGAGAAGAGCCGAACCAACAAACTCACCCGTTGGGGTCTGATCGGCGGGGTCGTTGTTTTGGTGGTGGTGGGCTACTACAGTATGTACAATAGTATGGTAGGTCTAGAGGAAGAGGTAAGCAGCCAGTGGGCTCAGGTAGAAAATCAGTACGAACGACGAGCCGCTCTCATTCCTAATCTAGTGAGTACCGTGCAGGGCGCGGCAGACTATGAGCGCAGCACCCTGAACGAAGTGGTGCGAGCCCGTGCCGAGGCTACCGCCGTTCAGGTAGACGCCAGCGAACTGGATGAGGCAGCACTTGCCGAATTTGCTGCCAAACAAGATGCGCTATCGGGTTCTTTGGGGAGGCTGCTCGCCACGGTAGAAGACTATCCTACCCTTGCTGCTACCGAAAACTTCCGAACCCTCCAGGATCAGTTAGAAGGAACTGAAAACCGTATTGCGGTAGAGCGCAAACGATTCAACGAAGCTGTACAGGACTATAATGCTCGGTCACGACGCTTCCCTTATAATCTACTGGGCTTCGACACTAAGGCTTACTTTTCTTCTGATCCGGCCAATGCCTCACCTCCTGAGGTCGCTTTTTGAGTGAGATGAGCAGTCTTGTCAATTCATGCTAGCCACTTTTAAAAACGAACCCAATCTTCCTTCCTATGTCTCAAGTGCTATTCACCCCCGACGAGCTACAGCAGATCCGGCAAGCCGTTGAAGAAGCGGAACAGTCTTCGGCCGGTGAAATTGTGCCGGTATTCGCCAAGCAGTCATCCTTCTACGAGGCAGCTCTCTGGCGGGGTGGTTTTATATTCGCTACTGCCACTGGTATCGTACTTTCGCTATTCTACCTTCTCACTGACTTTTTATTATGGTGGCCGCCCTACTTATGGCTGCTGATTGTCTTAACCGGAGGGCTGTTAGGCACCATACTCGTTCTGCTATCACCGGCGTTCAGGCGAGCACTACTGAGCCGTACCACATTAGAGGATCGGGTTCTCACGCAGGCCAAGGATGCATTCTACAACTACAACGTATCAATGACCGAGCAGCGCACGGGTATTTTGCTATACGTGAGCTTCTTCGAGCATCAAGCGGTGGTTTTAGCCGATGTAGGCATCACCGAGCTGGTGCCTACCGAAGCGTGGCAAGAAATTATCGCTCACCTGACGGATGGCCTTCGTCAGGGACAAAAAGTCGAGAGTATTGGTCGTGCACTAGCGGAGTGCGGCCGCCTGTTAGAAACTAGTGGAGTACAAAAGGCCGCCGATGATGATAATGAGTTACCTAATGATGTGCGTGTCAATGCTTGATCAAACTTTTGCTATGAAGTATCTTTTTTTGTGTGCGCTCCTTCTCCTAACGTTGCCAGAGGGTTATGCGCAAGAAGTGCCTTATTTTTCGGGCTACGTCAATGACTACGCTAACCTAATGCAGGAAAGCACACAGCGGCGACTCGAAGAGCGGCTACGAGACCACGAACAACGCACCACCAATCAAATTACAATACTTACGGTGACTAGTCTCGGGGGTGAACCCATCGAGGATTTTGCTTTGCGCGTAGCGGAAACGCGTCGTATTGGTCAGTCAGAGAAAGACAATGGCATTCTACTGCTCATTGCGCAGGCAGATCGTGAGATACGTATAGAAGTAGGCTACGGACTGGAGCCCTACCTGAGTGACGCTTACGCCGGCCGCATCATTCGGGAAGTGATCGCCCCGGCTTTTCGCAACGAAGATTATGACGCGGGTATTGAGAACGGCACCAACGCCATCCTGGAAAAAGTGGAGGGTATTGATGAGTTGAGCGAACGCGCTGTGGTAGAACGAGATCAGGGCATTGGCTTTATGACGATTATCTTCGGTATTATATCCACCATTGCCGGTTTTTTCATTATTAAAAAACGTCGCCGCAATGCTCCCCGCAAAAGTAAAAAAACCGGTCTACCGATGAAAAAGCTCAGTGAAAAACAGGAGGACGTTCACCTGGACGCAGGCCAGCAAACCGAAGAGGCGGTAGGTTCGGTAGACTACGACGTATGGGTATCAGACAAGCCCGACGATATCCAGGTGCTTGCCTACCGCAGTAACTTTTCGCGCTACAGCTCCTGCCCCAATTGTGGTTACCGTACGTATTATCATACCGGTAGCAAGACGCTCCGCAGCGCCACCTACGCACGCGATGGTCAGGGAATAAGAAACTACGCTTGCCGCCACTGCCAGCACACCCAGCAGAAGCGCTATCGAATTCCACGGCTTCGGCGACGACAGTCTACCGTTATTGTGGGCGGCGGCGGAGGGTTTTCCGGAGGCGGTGGTTTCTCAGGGGGCGGATTCTCCGGCGGAGGGTTTTCGGGCGGCGGTGGCTCCTTCGGCGGCGGTGGTGCCTCGGGGGGTTGGTAGTTTAATCATAGGCTTCATTACTTGTGTAAGAAAAGCGGGACGTGCTATCCTATGCCTTCCCTCTCTTGCACCATTTTCGTTGATAAGTAGTTTCAACGAACCATGAAAAGCCGAATGCTAACGCTCAACGATTTTGAAGATTTGTCCTTTTACGAAAAAGCCCAGTATCTATGGGATCATGGTCTCTATCTCTCCGACAGAACTTATAGCCAGTTTAGAATCACGCTGTACTACATGGATGACTACTTCGTAGAAGTGATGTACAATCGCATTGGCAACAAGATTATTAGTATCGCCAGTTTTGATCACAAGTCTATCTTACTGAAGTACGCTGACGAGATTGAGCTCAATGACCTCTACTGATTTTTGAGTAAGTTGCTACACTAAACATACGGTGAGCGACTTGGGACCGTGAGCGCCAATCACCAGCGACTGTTCTATATCAGCGGTTTTGGAAGGTCCGGCAATGAAGACCCCAAAACCACCCAAACGGGTGCCCAGCTTTTGGTAGGCTTGGTGCATATCGGCCACGATGCGGGAGCGCTCCAACGTGATCACTAAGTGCTGCGCGATAAAGGCCACTACGCGCTGAGGCAGCGACGTTTCGGGTACCCAAATAGCCCCGTTTTCTGCCACGCCCCACTCCCCTTTAACAATTGCTAAGTCTAGTGCGGCTAAGCTAACTGGAGGTGTCTGTTTGTCTATTGTCACATTGCCTGACCACAGTGAAGGCTCGTCAGACCACACCTGCTGCGCATCATTATACCGCTCTTTGAGCCGTTCGGCTAGTGAGAGCTCGTCTGATTCGGTAAAGACCTTTCCCTTGGCTTGCTCAATCATCTTGATAAAGCTCGCTACCTTATCATCCAACGAGTGCTCGAAGTTAGGAATATCGGGCATAGGAACTGGCTCCGGTTTATTACGCCGAATGGCCGCTATGATACTTTCTCTGCCGTTACTCACCCTGCTGTTTTTTAAGGTACCAATCGCGAAAGCTCTGCTTAGGAGGAGTAGGCAACTCTCGGTGACGTCCCCAAATATTGGCCTTATGGTATAGCGCAGCGCGGGGTAACAGTTTCATCATCCGCCTACCGATGCTACCTGCCCAACGGTATAAACGAGGGTGGGCCAACAACCACCCGGTTATTTGCATACTGATCTGCTTTGACTTAGGCAGATGCCCTTCCTTAGCAATCACCTGTCGCCATTTATACAGTTGTGTATGGATATCGATCTTCACCGGACATACGTTGCTGCACGATCCACAGAGGGTAGACGCAAAGGGAAGGCTGCTGTGCTTTTTCATATCCAGATTAGGCGACAGTATGGAGCCAATCGGTCCGGGAATGGTAGATTCGTAGCTGTGTCCACCACTACGTCGGTAGATCGGACAGGTGTTCATACAAGCCCCACAACGGATGCAGTGTAAAGAGCGGCGGAAGTCTGGTTTACCCAACAGCTCGGTTCTTCCGTTATCAACCAGCACAACGTGCAGCTCCCCGTCGGGGCGGGGTTGATGGAAGTGAGAAGAGTAAATAGTGACGGGCTGTCCGGTAGCGCTACGGGCCAGCAGACGTAAGAATACTCCTAAATGTTCCGCTTTTGGGATAACTTTCTCGATACCCATGCAGGCAATGTGTACTTTGGCAGTATGCACACCCATGTCTGCGTTCCCTTCGTTAGTGCAGATAACGAAACCGCCGGTTTCGGCCACCGCAAAGTTAACCCCGGTAATAGCCACCTCTGCATCCAGAAATTTTTGTCGCAACTGCTCGCGGGCAGCGCCGGTCAAGTACTGTGGATCATCCATACCTTCGGGGGTACCCATCGTACGATGAAACAACTCGCCAATCTCGCTTTTTTTCATGTGGATGGCAGGCATCACAATATGACTAGGCGTCTGTTCGGATAACTGTAGAATGCGTTCGCCCAGATCAGTGTCAATCACCTCAATGCCCTGTTGCTCTAGATACGGATTGAGGTGGCACTCTTCGGTAAGCATTGATTTGCTTTTAACCACACGCTTAGCTTGGTGCTTTTTGATAATTTGGTGTACGATACGATTGTGCTCGTCCGCATCTTTGGCCCAATGCACGTGAATGCCATTGGCGGTGGCCTGTTGCTCAAACTCCAACAAATAACTGTCGAGGTTAGACAAAGCGTTAGATTTGATACCGGAGCCCAGCTCTCGAAGTGTTTCCCACTCAGGCAACAGTTGTGATGACGCATCACGCTTGTTACGAACGAACCACAGTGTTTCGTCGTGCCAGTCGACTTTTTTCTCGTCAGCATTAAAGGTTTCTGCTCGTGCGGCGTGGCTCATGGTATTTTTACGAATGGTTAAGAATTTCGGCCAGATGCATCACCCGCACCGGACTTTTCTGGCGTTTGAGCAACCCTTCTATGTGCATTAGGCAGGATACGTCGCCTCCGGTAATCACTTCTGCCCCGTGGGTTACGTGATCAGCGATACGATCTTTACCCATCTTGACTGATATGGCGGCTTCACTGACAGCGAAGGTTCCACCGAATCCACAACACTCGTCGGCTCTGTTCAGTTCTACCATTTCTAGCCCCTCTACCATCTGTAGCAGGTGATGCGGCTTGGAAGGCACGCTTTGATTCACCTCTGAAGGAGGGCCGAGGTGTAGTCCCCGCAGGCCGTGACAGCTCGCGTGGTAGCCCACCCGATGCGGAAATTTAGCAGACAGCGCTTCTACCCGCAACACATCTACCAAGAACTCAGAGAGCTCGTATACCTGGTTGCTCAGCCGCTCGCTTTCTGCGGAGGTAACGAGTTTCTTGAAGTGCTCTTTGACGTGCAGCGTGCAGCTGCCCGAGGGTGAAACGACGTAGTCATATTTCGCAAAGTTTTTCACAAACAAAGTGGCGGCTCGTTTTCCAGTGTCTTCAAAACCGGCGTTCGCCATCGGTTGTCCACAGCAAGTTTGACCCAGTGGATAGCCTACTTCAACCCCTAGCTTCTCGAGCAGGCTGAGCGTCGCCACGGCTACCTGCGGATAGAACTGATCTACGTAGCAGGGGATAAATAAGCCCACCTTCATTTTCTTCATAGCACCTACACGGTTATTCTTTTGAATTATGCCTGTCCGTAAGCATACGCTGGAATTCCTTTGACCCCAACATCGGCGGCAAAAACGCTACCGGAGAGAGGGTGTGCGCCGAGTTGCTGTTCGTCCATGCCTTTGCGAGCTGTGGTGATATAAAGGGTGTCTAAGTGCTCTCCGCCGAAAGCACAGGAAGTAACATGAGGGGCCGGCACGTCTACTTTTTGTATAAGTTCACCCCGGTGCGGGTCGTACCGCCCGACACTGCTACCGCCCCAGTGAGCCACCCATAGCATACCTTCTTCGTCGATCGTCATTCCGTCGGGTAGCCCCTGCCCGGCAGGAACGGTAACCGCTACCTGTCCCTCGGCAAATGTGCCGGTGTCCAGTTCATAGTCGAAAGATTGTATGGTACCGGTGGCAGAGTCGATGAAGTACATCGTCTCATTGTCCACTGACCACGTGATTCCGTTAGAGATGGTAAGGCCCCGCAGGGTCGGACGCAATTCACCGTTAGGGTCTAACCGATAGAGTGTTCCATTGGGCTGCTGGGCAGAGAGATGCATGCTACCTACCCAGAATCGGCCGGCGGCGTCACACTTTCCGTCGTTAAACCTCATGTCGGCTTGGCCCTCGAGTGGGTTAGTCACCTCAGTCAATTGTTCAGTCTTCAGGTTAAGGCTAAATATTCCGTTCTGAAGCGCAACAATTACTTCCAGTTTGCCCACGGTAGGCACCACCGTACCAACTCGAGCCGGGAGCTGTACCATACGTGTACGATGGGTGGCGGGGTCAAACGTATGGAACGCCCGCCCTTCTATATCTACCCAGAGCAGTTGCTGAACGGCAGCGTACCAGAGGGCCCCTTCGCCTAGCTGCGCTTGTGAATCGATGATCAAATGAGCCTTCATAATTGGATAAGTAGCCTTTGTGACGAATCGTTAATCAACGCAATAGAATTATATATTACACCCCCCTCTGTTTTATCATGTCTTTAGTCAATAAGCAGATAGCATTCGCAAAATACCACTTGAAATAAGTAAAAGAAAATACAGCATCGGGTTAATAAGCGTATTGCCTGATTATGAGCCGGTTAAACCAGTTTTTGAAATACTCGTCTGTCACCCTTTGCTCGATATTTTAGAGATTTCCAGGGTATTATTACATTGATCAATAGATAGTATCTACCCGCCCTTTTGCTAATATGGTTTATATCTCGTTTTATTAGGAATCAATACCCAATAAAACACAAGCAAATACGCACGTCACCCAGTTGTTGAACAGAAAAAGTAATGAGGAACAAATGCAAAATATGGCCAAGCTATTGCTTATTGACGACGATGAGATCACCAACTTTGCGGCTGATGTCATTCTAAGCCGAGTAAAGAAGATCGAGAGCTACGTAATTAAGGACAGTGGATGGGAAGCACTAGAATTTTTGAAGAACTGCCAGGCGAATAATCGTTTTCCTGATCTAATCTTTGTGGATTTGAACATGCCAGAAATGGATGGCTTCGAGTTTATAGAACGCTACGAAGCCATATTTTGGCTCCAGCATCAAGCCACGCGTGTTAACGTACTTAGCAGTTCGGTGAGCGAAAAGGATCGAGAAAGATCGCTGAGTTATCCTTGCGTATCAGAGTACACCTACAAGCCACTGACTGAGCAGAAGCTTACGGCTATTTTTCGGTAGCTTTAAAGCCACAGTGGCTATCTGCCATTACGCAGCACAGAAAAGCCTCGGTTTAAACAAACCAAGGCTATTAATCTATATATCGCTTGTGCTGCGATATGCCTGCCTACCGCAAGCTGGTCTCTGACTGATGCTCTGTGCTTAACTAAGGTTGACAAAGAGTGTACCAAAAAAGTGGGCGCCCTGCCAAAATCTTACGTATCAGCTGTTCAGCCATTAGGCTTAGTCGCCTACGAAACGGAAGAGCGCTGATGGTTCCACTGCTGCGCCAATGCTGATAAACACTGATCGCGTATACTCCACAACTGCGCTACCGACCAAGACTGACCGGTGTTCTCTAGGGTGGCCCAGTTGGCTAAATAATTAGAATGATAACGTCGCTTGAAGTTTCCGATTTGTACCGGAACTATGTCTACCGCCGAAACAACGCCGCTTTTGGCCGCAGTAACGTCTTCCAGTGAGTAGAACTGCTTGCGGTATTTGATGCAGCCACATACTTCAGGAAGGCGATGCAGACCGTACTGACCTAACACGTTCCCTACTTCGGTCCAATGGTCGCCCGAAAGATCATACACGCAAAGCGCCAGTGCCAAGCCGGTTACCTGCTGCTCGTTGGCAAGTTGAGTGAGTATAGCATGGCGAGCGGTAAAGGTTCCGCCACCTTCTGATAGCACCAACTCATAGTCTCGAGGGTCGTTGAGCCGCTGATAAGGCAGACGCTCGAGATAACGCACCACTTCGTGGAAAGAAGCTACGTGCCGCTCAATAAAATAGTCAGAAAACCGACCGGGCCGTGTGATAGGAAAGTCTGGCAAAAGAAGCATAATGACGGAGTAGCGTTCGTTAGTAAGATGCTTGGTTTTGGTCGGACGTTGCATCCGATACGTAGGCAGTGCCTCGTCTTGCTTTCGACCAGCCCCTTAATGTACCGCCTAGTACTTTATAATACTTAGTACAGTGCATTACAAAGTAGCTGATTTATACGCTATTTTGCAAGCAAGCTTCCGAAGAAATTATCCGTACAATTAGACTTCCATTCGCTGACGCGTTTCGTTCCTCAGCGAGGCGTCTGCCCCGGAAGACTCTTCGTTCTTACTAATAAAGTAGTACACCAGAAATCCGGTAGCAATACAGACTGCTTCAATACCAAAAGGGAGGGGCGAATCGACGTTCACGTTAGTGATACTGATAATGATAAGACCGATGCCGCCGAAGAGCGTTACTAATCCCCACTTAAGCGCACTCAGACGAGGGCTTACGGACGATTGCAACACACGCACCGATTGAGGGTCTACCTGACCTTGTTGGATGAGCCTACGTCTTAGCTGATAGCTTGAGATGGCTTTGATAATGCTCACGATTCCGGTGAATATGACAGCAATAATAATAGCGCCTGCGATTCCGTCGTTCATAATGATTGAATTTTTAAGTGATAAAATCTATTTAACCCATAGGACAGCGTGGCTCAAAAAAGGTTGCACCTCTGTTCGTCTTGCTCAGGGTAGACTGAAAAGTATACCGGCGAAGAATGAGTCGAAAGAAAGTATCTGCTTGTTCTTGCACTGAAGAATACCCGGTGCAACCTTTTAGCGCAATGGCTGTCTAATGGAATAATGAATGACGACCGAGCGCTTGTCTCACGTATTTTACAGAACGATCAACGAGCTTTTCGTAGGTTGGTGCAGCAGCACGAAAAACTGGTTTGGCACATGGTTACCCGTATCACCAATCGGACAGAAGACGGTGAGGATATCTGCCAAGAAGTGTTTTTACGCATCTACCGAAAGCTACCAGACTTTCGTTTCCAGTCTAAACTATCGACCTGGATTGCTACCGTAGCATACCGCACGGCGATCAACCACGTACAAAAAAACCAGAGCGATACGCTAACGTCCCTACATCAAGCGGCAGCGCTGGAACACCCGGCCGCGGGTCCCGACGAACAACTCCAAAGACAGGCCGTTCACACTTATGTGCACGAGCAGATTGCCACACTTCCTGTACACTATCGAGCGGTGCTTACGATGTTTTATCTGGAAGAAATGAGTTTGACTGAAATTCAGACGGTCACGGATATGCCAATCGGAACGATTAAGAACTATTTGTTTCGTGCCAGAAAACTACTTAAAGAACGCCTGCAACAGTTCACCACCGAACCACTGTTATGAAAAGACCAGGAGATATGAACCACGACGAACTACCCAACGATACGTCAGAGCAAGACGCTCACACTTATCAGATGCTGTATGGAGCCCTGTCTACCCCACCATCTTCGGAGCTATCATCAGACTTTGCACAAAAAGTAGCCGAATGTGCCATTCCTAATGCGCCTAAGGCTCGCCCCGAATATTTTACCTCTACCACTTTGTGGATTGCCCTGGCCCTCGTATTCAGCCTTACTGCTACCTACTACATACAAGTGACACTGTTTGAGCAGCTTCTACGGCAGGTTATTCACCTGAAGGAAGTAGTTATTTTCAGCATCTTCGCACTAGCTTTGATTCAACTATCTGACTACTGGTTTGTGAAAACAAAGCGCTTGTCTCGCTAACCCTTTTCTTTTATTTCCTTGCTCAGGTTTTGGTTTGATCAGTCCACACGTACGGTCTAAAAAACTGGCGTAGATGTAAGGTTGTGGTACGATTTTTTCTTGTTTTTACTTAATCAAAGAGTAAGTCGCGCTGCGCTTGTATTTTTTGAGCGCCGATTATCATTCTCGAAACAACTCCCCCAAATAACGTAGATCGGTTTTTTGCTGCAGGTCTACTCTTATTGTACTCGATTGTCCGTTTATTTAAATCTGACTGTTATGAAAGCAGTAAAAGGAAGCGATTTCATCATTAATGCCAAAGGAATGCTGTACCAGAGCTATCACCAGGGGTGGGCCAAAGCGCTAGAAAACTTCGAGAAAAATCGTAAAGACTTCGGTTTTCGGCGGAAGCACTACTTTCAGTTGCACGATAACTAGAGAACAGCTCCTATCTGTTGAAGCTCCAGGTACAGTTTCTCAGTGGGTAAGCCGACGACATTGAAGTAGGATCCGTTGATTCGCTCGATGCCCACCATACCGATCCACTCTTGGATGGCGTAGCCTCCAGCTTTGTCGTAGGGCTGGTATTCTTTTACGTAGAAGTGAATCATTTCGTCACTCAACGGCCGGAAGTATACTTCAGTAGTATCCTCAAACGTCTGCCGTGAGTCGGCGCGCGTAAGGCACACGCCGGTAACGACTCGGTGCCCCCTTCCTGACAGCTGCCTCAGCATCCGCCGGGCCTCGGTGGCATCAGCCGGTTTGTTTAACAGCACCTCATCCACCACCACGGTTGTATCGGCCGTAATTACCAGTTCATCTTCGGCTAACTGTGCCTGATAGGCCTTGCCCTTTTTCTCGGCCAGGAATGCGGCTACCTGATCCACCGGTAGTTGTGCCGGGTACACTTCCGAGACGGGTATAATCCGCGTCGTATACGCTACCCCCATCTGTTGAAGCAACGCTTGTCGACGGGGCGAGCCCGATGCCAGAGTAATTCTATAGTTCATCGTCTTTGATTGATCCAAACACAAAGCCACCGATGGCCTTAGGATAAAAATAAGTGGATTTAGCGGGCATCAGATATCCACTATGGCATATTTCCTTCACTTGGTCTACGGTGGCCCCGTTGGTAATAAGTGCCATAGTAACCCTATTTTGCGCTAAATTGTACAAACACTGAGCAAAGCTCTTCTCGTAAGAAACGTGGGGCGAACTACGTTGCTGTGCTGCTGGTATGCCCAGTACTTTATCTATCACCAAATGGTGTAATACCGCCACGTCTAACTTCTTTATCTCTGGCACCTCATTCCACGCTAACCAAGAAGTGGCCTCGGTACGAAGTCGCAAAATGTAGTATTCGTCGGCCCACAACAGACCGAAGGTGGCATACTTGCCAGCGATGATGGTCGGGATGTCGCCGGGGTCTTCCACCGGTTTGATGGTGAAGTAACGGGCGGCTTTCTTCAGTATAGACACCCGTCCCTCACCTACCCTACCGTGAATGAGTCGGTGCGTTGGGAAAATCCGCAGTTCTTTTGCTTCGGTGTTGGTCAGATACATCATGTGGTACTGGCTACCTGCTGATGACACTCCTTGTTGTTGCCGGTAGATGACCGAACTTTCGTAACGGTGGTGCCCGTCGGCCAGTATGATCGGCTGCGACCGAAGTACCGCCATAAACAGCTCGATATCTGGGGGGTTGCGAATGATACTCAGCACGTCCCGTACCCCCTGATAGTCTTCTACCTGATAAATAGGGCGTTCCATACTGGCATCCATGAGCGGCTCTAACCTAAAAGCAGTATCGGTGTACAAACCGTGCGTAGGACTAGTATGTAGCTGGGTAGCTGATAGCACGTCCAGGCGGTCTTGCACTGAATACGGTAAGGTGTCTTCGTGCCGCAACACCTGCCGCTCAGACCAAGGTGTAGCTTCCACATAACAAATGAAGCCTTTGCGACAGTACTCTTGTGGTTCGCCCGGTAACCGAAAGTACTGATAGTACACGTAAATAGCCGGTTGATTATCTTGAAATAACACCCCCTGTTGCTTCCACCGCTGTAGCGTTTGCGCAGCGGCTTCGCTAGAGGCGGGCACCGATAGATGAATACTGTTGTACGGCTCTTGATACAACGCGCGCTGCTGCCGTTCCGAAACGGTGTCAAAGGGTGGGGAAATTAAATTTCCGATCTGAGCGTTCCACTGGCTATTGTACCGCCAGGCACGAAAGGGCCTTATAGCCGCCATGTTGTCACAATCAGGTTCGTTGTCTTTTCCAGGCTTTAGGGGCAGAAGAAGCGGTGGTGGTCATCGTTTTACGCTGCCGCTGGTTAAGCAAATGTGTGGCTAATATCACTGCCGCCTCTTCGTCGATAGCAGGCAAGTCAGCGGTCAATGTAGCCGGATCGAAGTGTTCATCGACGAACTTAGTCGTGAACGCTCCTGATTGAAACACCGGGTGGTTGAGCACAAACCGGCAAAAAGCCAGGGTAGTCGCCACCCCACTGATCTGGTACTCGTCGATGGCTCTTATCATGCGCTGAATGGCTTCTGGTCGCTCGGCAGCGTGCACAATAAGCTTTGAGATCATAGGGTCGTAGTAGATAGGTACCGCCATCCCTTCTTCCAGCCCGTCGTCTACCCGAACACCCGGTCCCTGAGGGCGACGATAAGTTTCTAACGTGCCGGTGTCTGGTAAAAAATTGTTCGTTGGATCTTCTGCGTATACCCTGACCTCCAGCGCGTGCCCGTTGATCTGCAGATCGCTCTGCTGTACAGAAAGCGGGTGCCCATCGGCAATTCTCAACTGCTCGTGTACCAAGTCTAAACCGGTAATCATTTCAGTCACTGGGTGTTCTACCTGTAGCCGGGTATTCATTTCCAGAAAATAGAACTGCTCGTTCTCGCCCATGACAAACTCTACCGTGCCCGCTCCTACGTACTGGCAGGCCCGAGCCACCTGCACCGCCGCTTCTCCCATCGCCCGGCGGGTTTCAGGTGAAATACTGGGCGAGGGGGCCTCTTCGATCACCTTCTGATAACGGCGCTGAATAGAACATTCGCGCTCGAATAGATAAACGTAGTGGCCATGCTCGTCGCCCAGCACCTGAATTTCTATGTGTTTGGGGCCAGTGATAAATTTCTCAATAAATACCGAGCCGTCACCAAAAGCGGAAGTAGCTTCACTCACGGCGCGCTCCATTTGTTCGGCCAGATCACGCGCTTCAGACACAATGCGCATGCCTTTGCCCCCTCCCCCGGCACTGGCTTTGATCAATACCGGGTAACCGATTTTGTGAGCGGCTTCTTGTGCCGCCGCAACACCCTCCATGGGCGTGTCGGTACCAGGTACCAAAGGAACCTCAAATTCGGCGACGGCAGCTTTGGCCGCCAGTTTGCTTCCCATGGTTTCGATAGCTTCAGGAGGAGGCCCTACAAATTTGAACCCCGCCTCGCGTACCTGCCGCGCAAAAGCCGCATTCTCTGACAGAAAGCCGTAGCCAGGGTGTACAGCATCCACCTTAGTGGATCGGCAGGCTTCCAGCACGCGATCAATGCGAAGGTATGATTCGGAGGAGGGCGACGGACCTATGTATACCGCTTCATCAGCAAAACGAACGTGTGGTGCCGCTCGATCGGCATCGCTGTATATAGCCACGCTGGTGATGCCCATTTCACGGGCCGTTCGCATAATACGCAGTGCTATCTCACCACGATTGGCTACTAAGAGTTTTTTCGTATCACTCATACGAATGGAAAATTATTGGCTAGTTGGTTACAAAAATTGCAAAATACAAGGCCTTCTGTTTAAAATTTGGAATTATAACGAGCAAAATAATTTATAACCGCATTGTTAAGGCGATAATAAATATTAAATTTGCTTGGTCATTCGACGAAGTAACAGTAATTTTTTTACTAAATATACGAGAGTGGATATTTTCGAAAAATTTAAGGTGGATATGGGACCGTTGGGCAAGCATGCTGACAACGGAGTGGATGATGAATATTTTATGTTTCCTAAGTTAGAGGGTGAAATTGCTCCCCGGATGCAGTTTCGTGGGCGTGAAGTGCTTACCTGGAGTCTAAATAACTACCTGGGTTTGGCTAATCATCCCGAGGTCAGAAAAGTGGATGCAGAAGCGGCGCAACGGTGGGGCTTAGCTTATCCTATGGGTTCTCGTATGATGACGGGCAATAGTAATCGCCATGACCACCTGGAAACAAAACTGGCTGACTTTGTGCAGAAGGAAGACGCGATGCTACTCAACTATGGGTACCAAGGAATTCTGTCCGTCATTGATGCCACGGTTGATCGTAAGGATGTGATTGTGTACGACGGCGAATCGCACGCTTGCATTGTGGACGGTGTTCGGCTACACATGGGGCAGCGCAAAGTGTATCCTCATAACGATATCGCCAACCTAGAAAAACAACTCATCAGCGCCACTCGCTTGGCAAAAGAATCAGGTGGCGGCATTTTGGTGATCACCGAGGGGGTATTTGGCATGTCGGGAAACGTGGGTGCGCTTCGCGAAATTGTAGCACTCAAAGAACAGTATGATTTTCGTCTGCTGGTGGACGACGCACACGGTTTTGGCACCATGGGCGAAACGGGTGCGGGTGCGGGTGAAGCGGCGGGCGTACAAGATGGTATCGACCTTTATTTCTCTACGTTCGCTAAATCAATGGCTGCCATCGGTGCCTTTGTCGCGGGTGACAAGCAGGTGATTCGTTACCTGCGTTATAATACCCGCTCGCAGATCTTTGCCAAGTCACTACCCATGCCCTACGTAGAAGGGGCTATCAAGCGTCTGGAGATGCTTCGTACCATGCCGGAGCTCAAAGATAATCTTTGGACAGTCGTAAACGCTTTGCAAAGCGGGCTCAAAGAGAGAGGGTTCAACATTGGTACCACCCAAAGCCCGGTTACCCCGGTTATCCTGAGCGGAAGTATAGGCGAGGCGGCAGAGCTGGCGCATGATCTACGGGAAACCTATAATATCTTCTGCTCTGCAGTCATCTACCCGGTAGTACCCAAGGGGGTGATTATGCTGCGTATTATTCCTACTGCGGCTCACTCTCTCAGTGATGTGGAGGAGACGATCTCAGCTTTTGAGGAGATTCAGGAAAAGTTACGTACTGACGCTTACAAACAAGGCGAATTGGCGGCTGATTTTCAGTAGCCGCCTTTCATTTTATTTGCCAAAAACCTTGTTGTTTCTAATACAGAATCCCTATATTGCCCCTCAAACGGCAATTTTACCACAATTTCAACTGAACTAACATGAAAAGATTTAATGAACTGAGGGACCTCATCATGTCGCTAGAAGGTGACTTCGAGAAGTTCTACGACAAAGAGAACCAGGCAGCTGGAACTCGTGTGAGAAAGGGCATGCAGGACATGAAAAATTTAGCGCAAGAAATCAGAATAGAGGTACAAGACATCAAGAACAAAGCGTAGCGCAACAACAACCCTTCAAAAGACATAAGCAACCTCATCAGGTTGCTTTTTTTATGACACCTTCTTCGGATTGGTCGACACCAACTTGATGTAGTGAAAAACCATTTCACTCATATCTTCCAATGAGTCGGCCTTTACCATGAGTTCATAAAAGTCGTGGTGACCAGACAAATCGCATCCCACGCGACATTTGGCGTGACTCAACGCCAGAACCTTATCAATCACTTCGTCCGACTGCACGTCCAGATGGAAGAGGTAGTCGAAGTCTCGATGAATGAAATCCAGGACTTCTTCGGACCGGATGCTTCCGAACATAGAAATGTCGCGATTTGAGAACTGAATGTACCCAAATATTTTGTTCTGGTTCTGCCGCTTATCGTAACAGAGCACTTCTACCTCTTTTTGGTCTCCCACCAAACGATCAACAAACTCGTCAATAGCCTGCTGCTTGTCATACTCGTCTAGGGTAGTGATAACCCCTACTCTTTCGGCATTTTTATACTCCACCGTCCGCCGTCGCACGCTACTGTTTTTTACGAGCTTGGGTAGCTGGAGCGATATTATCTTTTTAGCAATTGCGATCATACAAGCCTTTATTTATCAAGAAAGCATCTTCAGAAACGCGTCTTCCGATAGTATAGTCACCCCTAGTTTTTCGGCTTTGTTCCGCTTGGCAGGCCCCATATTCTCACCCGCCAGCAGGTAGTCTAGCTTTCCCGACACCGCCGATACAATTTTCCCTCCGTTCTTCTGTACCTTCTCCTTAATTTCTTCTCGGCTAAACTGGCTAAAAACTCCTGAAACCACAAAGGATTTATCCTTGAGACGTTCACTTTCTACCCGCGTAGCGTCAGGCTGATACTCAAACTGCAACCCAGCCGCCTTCAATTCATGAATCAGTTGCTGGTTTTCGGGTGCCTGAAAGTAATCAACAACACTCAGCGCAATACGCTCGCCAATTTCTGGTACGTTAATTAGTTCTTCTGGCGTAGACGACGCCAGTCGGTCGACGTGTCTGAAGTGCTCCACCAGTTTGCGAGCCACGGTGCGGCCTACGTAACGAACACCCAGGGCGAACAGTACTCGCGTAAAGGGCACTCGCTTGGATGCTTCAATCCCCGCCAGAATATTGCGGGTAGAGGTTTCTTTAAAGCCTTCTAGCGCGTAGATATCATCGTACGTCAGGCGATACAAATCAGCGACGCTGTGTACCAGCCCACCCTCGTAGAAGGCGGCCACCGTCTCCTTGCCCATGCTATCAATATCCATCGCGTTGCGGTGAATAAAATGCTCAATACTGCCCTTGATCTGGGGCGGACATCCGCGGGTATTGGGACAAAAGTGATTGGCCTCCTCTTCCTGTCGTACCAATGGTGTCCGGCAGGCCGGGCAGTCGGCAATATACTGCACCGGTTGGCTATCCGACGAGCGCTGGGATAGATCTACTTCCGTAATTTTAGGAATAATCTCTCCGCCTTTTTCTACGAAAACCTGATCGTGCCAGTGCAGATCAAGGCGCTCAATTTCATTGGCGTTGTGCAACGAGGCTCGTTTGACAACGGTACCCGCCAACAACACCGGTTCCAGGTTGGCCACCGGAGTGATAGCCCCCGTACGTCCTACCTGAAAATCAATACCAACCAACTTCGTACTGGCGGCTTCTGCCTTGTACTTATAGGCAATTGCCCATCGTGGGCTCTTGGCCGTGTTGCCTAACACCCGCTGCTGCGATAGTTTGTTGACCTTGATCACCACCCCGTCGGTAGCCACAGGTAGCGTGAGTCGCTCTTTTTCCCAGCGGTTCACGTAGCTAAATACCGCGTCAATGTTCGCACAGCGCTGGTAAGTGGGTGACACCGGGAAGCCCCAGCGTTCTAGCTGTTGAATAGCCGCTTCGTGCGTAGGTGCTATGTCGTCGTCAGTCGCAAGTGCGTAAAGATAGCAACTCAGTGACCGTTGCGCGACCACCGCAGAATCCTGCATCTTGAGCGTGCCCGACGCACTGTTGCGCGGATTAGCCAACAGTGCTTCGCCCGCCTTTTCGCGTCCTTGGTTAATGCGCTCAAATACGTCTTGTGACATAAAAACTTCGCCCCTGACCTCGAACTTTGCGGGTGGGTTATCGGCTTTAATTCTCAGAGGAATCGTACGAATGGTACGAACGTTGGCCGTCACATCGTCGCCCTGCACACCATCACCGCGGGTGGTGCCAAGAGATAGTACGCCTTCTTCGTAGCGTAAGCTGATTGCTACCCCATCGAACTTAAGTTCACAACAGTACTCGTACTCCTGATCGTTGAGCGCCTTGGCTACCCGCTGATCAAACTCAGTGAGTTCTTCTGGCGAATAGGTATTGCCTAGCGATAGCATTGGGTACTGGTGTGCTACCGTAGCAAACTCTTTCGTGATGGTGCCACCGACCCGCTGCGAAGGTGAATCAGGCAGGAGGAGCGACGGAAACTCAGCCTCTATTTGGATAAGTCGTTCCAGTAGCTGATCAAACTCGTAGTCCGATATTTCGGTGGTATCCTGCTGATAGTACAGATCGCTATGGTAGTTGATCTGCTGGGTAAGCGTGCTTACGGTTTGTCGTGCTTCTTCGAGGTTCATGCGTATGTTAAATTCTTACCCAACCCATCATGCTGAGCGTATTACGCTAGTGTGTCTATTTCTTTGAGCTGTTCATCAATGAGCTCGATACCCTGTCGAAAGGTTTTGGGTTGATACCCTAAGACGCGCTTCGCTTTTTCAATATTAAAGCCCGTATCCAGCGGCCGCTTAGCCGGCTGCTTGAATCGCGACGAGTCGGTTCTTACAATGAGGCTGCGGTCCAGGTTAAAGTAGTCAGCCGTCATCAGTGCCATATCGTAGGGCGTCAGTAGTTCTTCACTCGAGATATTGAAGACTCCTTCAGCCTTTTGCTGGGCAATCAGAAAACAACCCATCGCTAAATCTTCTGCCAAGGTAGGAGTGCGGTATTGATCATCTACTACGTGGATGGTCTTTCCCCTTTTGAGGCTATCCTTCACCCAAAGAATAATATTCGATCGACTCAGGTGCGGCACCACTCCGTACACGATAGCGGTGCGCACAATAGTGTGAACCACTCCGCTGGCAATAATCAGTCGTTCTGCTTCCAGCTTTGACTTCCCGTAATGATTGATCGGTCCGGGCGGCTCGTCTTCAGTAAGTAGCTTTTTATCGCCGGGGAAAATAAAGTCGGTGGACAAATGAATCACTCGGCTGTCGCTCGCCAGGGCCGCTTGTACCACATGTTCGGTGGCTGTCACGTTAACGCGGTGGCATAGGTCTTGGTGGTGTTCGCAGTAGTCTACTTTGGTGAGGGCGGCAGTGTGAATAATTACATCGGGCTTTTCTTGTTCGATCACCCGTTGGGTCGCCTCCAGATTGGTTACGTCCAATGAACGATACCGATACATAGGTAGGTCATAGAATATCTTATCAGGACCGCGCGAGGTAGCAATCAGGTTAAATTCTGCATGAGGTGCGATAAGTGCTACTAATTTCTGCCCTAGCAATCCGTTGGCTCCGGTAATTAGAATCTTCATACATGAATAACCTATATCGGGGTCATAATCTTATGGGAAAGGTAACAATAAAATAAATGCAATAAAAAGAAATCAGTTGAGGGGGTAAGTATACCCGAATCTTTGCGTGATCTTCTTCTTGGGCATTTCTTCTACCGAAACACGCATGTAAATGTCTTCTACGGGGCGGTCGGGCCGACGAGTGGGCTGCGCTGCAATAGAGTCAATCACGGCCAAACCATCCAATACCTGGCCAAACACCGTATAGGTATCGTCCAAATGTGGGGTTCCACCCGTTGTGGTGTAAATCTGTAGCTTCTCGTCAGAGTAATCGCGATCTACTTTGATATCCAGTTTCTCTTCCACGTCCGGTTTTAGAGAAAGCATGCGCTCGTTGTACGCTTCGTAGTTACCAGATTCGTACAAACTCACCAGTTCATCGCGCACATCAGTATAATCTACGAATTGTACAAGCTGCTCTACCCCAGCCGCCAGTTTATTCATATCCGTCAGCAATTCAGCTTCGGTAAAAGTGGTACCGTGCACGATGTAAAACTGGCTGCCGCTCGAGGCTTTCTCAGGGTTAATTTGATCGCCCTGTCGGGCAGCGGACAGGGCTCCCTTCTGGTGATACAGGGTATCAACAAATTCGGCAGGCACGGTATAGGTAATAGAATCGTCAGCGCTAGGATTGGGCTTAGTTAGTAGGTCGCCGCCCTGCACCATAAATTCTGGGATGACACGATGGAAAAGGGTGCTATCGTATCGACCGGCGCGGGCCAAATCCAGGAAATTCTTTTTGTGCTTAGGCGTAGCGTCGTACAGTACCGCGTGCATGGCCCCGTAGGGCGTATCAATGGTTACCAGGTAGTCTTTCTCAACCGCACAGGCACTCATGAGTAAGGCCGCCAACAAGAGGCATATTGTGTTTTTCATTCGTTAATCATTAGGCGCGTATTTCCGCTAAAATTTGTTCTCCGCCCCGTTGTACTATTTTTTGAGCCAGTATTTCACCCATCCTCTCTGCTTCCGCCACGGGGCCGGTCACATGATCTACTAGCAGTTTCTGTCCGTCTAAACTCACAACCCCCCCTTCTATACGGAGCCCTTCAGCAGCAGGTTGGGCCAAAGCAAATACCGGAATGCTACAGCCCCCCCGCAGGGTCTTTAGATAAGCGCGTTCTGCTAAAAGCTGTTGCGTAGTAGCCACATGACCAACTGCTTCTTGCACACGTTGTTTTTTTTCGGGCAACAAACTACTCAGTGCCTCCACGGCCACGCAGCCCTGCCCCACGGCGGGGATCATTCGTTGGGTAGAGAACGCATGAACGATGTATGCATCATACTCCATGCGATGCACACCGGCGTAAGCCAGCATCAGGGCGTCACAATCGCCGACTTCCATTTTCGCCATACGGGTTTGTAGGTTACCCCGCATTTCTACGGTGCGTAGCTTCGGATAGTGGTGTTTTAGCAGCGCATTCCGCCGGGCCGAGGAAGTGCCAATGACCCATTCGCTGGTTGCTATATCAGATAACGGCTGCCGGCTGACCAGCACGTCGTGCGTTTGCTCACGCTCCGTGAAGGCGATAATCTCAAACCCGTCGGGCAACTCTGACTGTAAGTCTTTAGCACTATGCACCGCAATGTCGATGACGCCCAGTTGCAACTGGGCCTCAATTTCTTCGGTGAATACTCCACGAGTACCAATCTCAGCGATGGACACATCCTGTCGCTGATCACCCTTGGTGCTAATAGTGGTAACCTGAACGTCTACGCCCTGCTGTCGTAGGCGACCGGCCACGTAATGAGTTTGCCACAGGGCGAGTCGACTACCGCGAGTGCCAATATTGATGGTCATGGTCGGATCGTCTGTGCGATAATGAGTGAGGTGTCCAGGAATATCATCTTAGCGTTCACATTTCTCTCCAGGTGTACGTGTCCGTCGTTAAACAGTTTGTTCAATCTTTCCAGTTTAGCAAAGTCTACTACCTTGCTAAAATTGGCAACAAACGTAAGGGCTTTGCCCTGCGCCCGCATCAGTTGTTTCTCTTCGGCAATCAGCGTATCAGCAGGCGATTGATCGGTGGCTAATTGCATCAGCACTTCGCGCATCATCGTGAGGCCGTAGTAAAATAGGCGCTTCTGCGCTTCTTTGCCCAACTTCTGAAAGTCATCGGTCATCGTCACCAGTTTGGTATAGTCGTGACCGTAGCATAACCGCATCCACTCCTGAAACAGCGCCTGATGGTCTTCCTTCACCTCGTGGTATAGCTTGAGGGCGTAAGGAAGGCTACCCTCACTCAACGTAGCGGCCTGTTGCAATCGTGCTTCGTCGATGGTTTCCTGCGCGAGTTGTGCTCGAAGATAAGTCTCGACTTCTTCTGCCGTAAACGCCCGAATGTCAACAATTTGGGTACGCGAAATAATGGTAGACAACAAGCGGTCAGGGTCTTGCGCCACCAGCAGGAAAACGGTTCTATCCGGTGGTTCTTCCAGTATCTTGAGAATACCATTGGCCGCCGCCGGGTGCATAAACTCCGGCCGCCAGATAATGATCACTTTATAGCCCGTGCCAAAAGCCGTGAGACTGAGTTTACGAATAATGTGGCGGCTTTCTTCTTTAGAGATATTGAGTTGCTTGTTCTCGCCTCCGAAGGCCACGCTCCAGTCGGACTGATCACCGTAGGGGTTTTCTTGCAAAAAACCGCGCCAGTCTTCGATGTAGCTATCGCTAATCACATCTTTACCGGTAACGCTTTTGGTAGCACTCACCGGAAACACGAAGTGCAGATCGGGATGAATGTAGCGGTTCATTTTATCACCCGCCGGATCAGCCCCGCAGCCTCCGTCGGCCTGTCGGTCTTGGCAATTAAGGTACGTGGCGTAGGCCAGGGCCATCGCGAGATTCGCGCTGCCTTCGGGACCTACGAACAGCTGGGCGTGGGCCACTTGCCCAGCATCAGCGGCACGCATGAGGTGCTCTTTGGTTTCAGCCAGGCCAGGAATATCGGTGAATTGCATTGCAGCAAAATAAAAAAGTCTTCGGGATTAGCGAAGACTTTCGTGATAGTATCGTTGTAAGCGGTGCTTACTCTTTGGCATCGGCTTTGGCGGTATCTGTAGGGGCAGCGTCCGCTGAAGCGGCGTCCGCAGGGGTAGCATCTGCTGGAGTAGCCGCCTTCTTGCTCTTGTAACGACGGTTGAACTTCTCCACGCGACCCGCGGTATCTACGTACAGTTTCTTACCGGTGTAGAAGGGGTGCGAAGCAGAGCTTACTTCTACTTTGATCAGTGGATACGAATTGCCGTCTTCCCACTCCACCGTTTCTTCCGATGTCATGGTAGATTTAGTCATGAACTTAGTATCGCTAGAGGTATCGTAGAATACCACTTTATGGTACTCAGGATGAATATCTTTCTTCATAATATCAATGGTTAACGCCCACGGATTTTGCCGTGCGGCCAATGAAAGGGCAAAGATAGCATTTTTCGTTAGAAACAAAACTAAGGAATACGCATAAACTTGTGCGTTTGCAGTGAGATACGCCACTGCGGATGCGTCTTCACGTAGTCTACCATCTGGGGCAGTACTTGCTCTGCTCTGCTCCACTCAGGCTGTAGGTAAAGCAAGCACTGATCATTAACCTGTGTCGCAAATTCTTCGGCCCAAGCAAAATCGCTACGGTTATAGACAATGACCTTCAGTTCGTGCGCTTGTTCGTAGATTTCGGGCAGGGGTGCTTTAAACTTCTTGGGTGAGAAGCAGACCCAGTCGAGCGTCCCACTCAACGGATGTGCGCCCGAGGTTTCGATGTTGATGGTGAAGCCCCGTTGGTGCAGGGTATTACACAGCGTAGTCAGATCGTGCATGAGCGGTTCACCACCGGTAATTACCGCCAGCCGCGCGGGGTAGCGAGCGGCTTCATTCACAATATCGCCGATAGCTACCTGCGGATGCGCCGCGACATCCCAAGATTCTTTCACGTCGCACCAGTGGCAACCTACGTCGCAACCGCCTAAGCGGATAAAATAGGCCGCTTGCCCCTGGTAGGCACCTTCCCCCTGAATGGTGTAGAAGGCTTCCATCACGGGTAAGACTTCGGTGGTAGCATCGCTAACCAATGATGACACTTCAGCGACAGGTTCTGTTTTAGTAAGCGCTGTACTCATCTTGTTTATAGCTTCAAATGCTCTTCCACTCGACGTAGGCGTTGCTTTACTTCTTCTACCTCGTCCCACCGTCGGTTTTGGTGGTCGATGATGGTGACAATTCTATTGAGTAACTGACTGTGATCATTCAGCACCTGCTCCTGCCGGTCTTGTCGCTCTACCATTTTTCCTTGCAGATCGACCATCTTGGATAATAATTCTTCCTGGCGATCCTGATGATCTATCATCTTAGACAGCAATTCTTCCTGGCGATCCTGACGATCTATCATCTTAGACAGCAATTCTTCCTGGCGATCCTGCTTGCGCAACATATCACTCAGTAGCTCTACCATTCTATCTTCGTTCTTCATCAGTGCAGCAGTTTTCGCCTACAAATATACCTCTTTCTTCGCCGCCAACAAAGTGTTGTACAGTAACGCAGCGCGGGTCATGGGCCCCACTCCACCCGGCACCGGTGTGATGAAACTGCACTTGCTGGCTACCGCGTCGAAATCCACATCACCCACCAGCCGGTAACCAGATTTGCGGCTCGCATCTTCCACGCGGTTGATGCCTACGTCGATCACCACGGCGCCCTCTTTCACCATATCGGCCGTAACGAACCGGGCCCGGCCGATGGCTGCGATCAGGATATCAGCTTCGCAGGTAATTTCGGCCATGTTCTGGGTGCGACTGTGACAAACTGTGACCGTGGCGTTGCCGGGATAGCCCTTGCGCGACATCAGCAGACTCATCGGAGTGCCAACGATATCGCTGCGGCCAATAACCACGCAGCGTTTGCCCTCGGTGGGTATTTCGTAACGCTCAAGTAATTGCATAATGCCATAGGGCGTAGCCGCTATAAACGAGGGCAACCCCTTGGCCATCCGCCCCACATTGATCGGATGAAAACCGTCTACATCCTTTTCAGGGCGAATGGCGAAGGTCACCTTTTCGGGAGTGATGTGATCGGGTAGCGGTAGCTGCACAATCAGACCGTCAATATCATCATCTTGATTGATCTCTTCTACCTTGGCTAGCAACTCGGCTTCAGCGACATCGGTTTCAAAGCGCACCAGCGTAGAGCCGAAGCCGACGGCTTCACAATCTTTCACCTTGTTGCGTACGTAGGCTTCGCTGGCGGGATTGTTACCCACTAGAATGGCAGCGAGGTGCGGCACTTTTCCATTTTGCTGCTTAATTTGCGTAACCTGCTGCGCGATTTCTTCGCGAATTTGCTGGGCCGTTTGTTTTCCGTCAATTGGGGTCATTGGTCATTGGTCATTGGTCATTGGTCATTGGTCATTGGTCATTGGTCATTGGTCGCCGAACGAACCTTTTCACGTATGGTTACACCTTACCAGCAGTATTTTTCCGGTCTCCATCCTCCGGTCTCCCGTCTCCGGTTTCCAGTCTCCCGTCTCCCTCCTCCGGTTTTCAGTTAATCCAGTTTCAGCACCGCCATAAACGCTTCTTGCGGAATCTCTACGTTACCCACTTGGCGCATGCGCTTCTTTCCCTTTTTCTGCTTTTCGAGCAGTTTACGCTTTCGAGAAATATCACCACCGTAGCACTTGGCAATTACGTTCTTGCGTAGCGCCTTCACGGTTTCACGGGCAATCACTTTCTGACCAATAGCAGCCTGGATGGCGATTTCGAACATCTGACGGGGCAGCAATTCACGCAGCTTTTCACACAGGCGTTTGCCCCATTCGTAGGCTTTGTCACGGTGTACAATGGCCGACAGGGCGTCCACCGGATCGCCGTTCAGCATGATGTCTAGCTTGACCATATTAGACTGGCGGTAGCCGATGGGATGGTAGTCGAGCGAAGCGTAGCCACGCGAGATGGTTTTCAGTCGGTCGAAGAAATCAAACACAATCTCGGCCAAAGGCAGCTCAAAAGACAGTTCTACCCGGTTCTGGGTCAAAAACACCTGGTTTTTGATTACGCCTCGCTTATCCATGCACAGCTCGATCACATTGCCGATGTAGTCAGCTTTGGTGATGATTTGCGCCAGAATGAAGGGTTCTTCGATGTGCGACAGCTCCAGTGGATCGGGCATCTCGGAAGGGGCACTCACCTCAAGTACTTCTTCGTCTTTGAGGATCGCGTGGAAGCTCACCGACGGTACCGTGGTGATGACCGTCATATCGAACTCGCGCTCGAGACGCTCCTGTACGATCTCCATGTGCAGCATGCCTAAGAATCCGCAACGAAAACCAAAGCCCAGCGCGGCCGAGGTCTCGGGCTCCCACACCAGCGAGGCATCGTTAAGCTGTAGCTTTTCCATCGCGGCGCGCAGCTCTTCAAACTCTGAAGTCTCTACCGGATAAATGCCCGCAAACACCATCGGCTTCACGTCCTCAAAACCACTCACTGACTCAGCGGGCTGGCTGACGTGCGTAATGGTGTCACCCACCTTTACTTCTTTGGCTACTTTAATCCCTGAAATCAGGTAGCCTACGTTGCCCGCACTAATGGTTTTGCGGGGCGACTGTTTGAGCTCCAGAATACCGATCTCATCGGCATCGTAGGTTTTGCCGGTGTTCACAAACTTCACCTTGTCACCTTTGCTAATGTGACCGTTGAATACCCGAAAGTATACTTCCACTCCTCGAAAAGAGTTGAATACCGAATCGAATATCATCGCTTGCAGCGGTGCTTCGAGATCGCCCTTCGGCGACGGCACCCGTGCAACAATGGCTTCTAAGATTTCTGGCACACCGATGCCCTCTTTCGCACTGGCGTGGATGATGTCTTCGGAGCTGCACCCGATCAGCTCCATAATCTGATCGCTCACCTCATCTACCATCGCACCCGGCAGATCAATTTTGTTAAGCACCGGAATAATTTCCAGATCGTGCTCAATGGCTAGGTAGAGGTTAGAAATGGTCTGGGCTTCTACGCCCTGCGCAGCGTCTACTACCAACAGGGCTCCTTCGCAGGCAGCAATGGAGCGCGACACTTCGTAGGAGAAATCTACGTGCCCGGGAGTATCGATCAGGTTAAACACATAATCGTCTCCTGCGGTATCGGTATAGTTCATCTGCACCGCATGGCTCTTGATCGTGATGCCCCGCTCACGCTCCAGGTCCATATTATCCAGCATTTGGTCCTGCATATCCCGCTCTTCTACCGAGCCGGTCATCTGCAACAAGCGATCAGCCAACGTACTTTTCCCGTGGTCGATGTGCGCAATGATGCAGAAGTTTCTGATGTTTTTCATAAAGGAATTTGTTCGACAAAAGTAGGGATTATTAGGTAGTTTTTGGTGCTACTCAACAGTTTTTGAGGTGTTTACGTGCCATGATCCAGTACGATAACCAACAATCGGTCTCATACATTTCTTTTCCGGAAAAAAACGCCCCGTCGCTACGCTATTCGATAAGACTCAAACTACTGCATGTGTTGCTTCCACCACCGCTGAAACACCACCAGTGCCCACACCGTGGCGTGGGCGTCGCCCGGATTCTTAGAGAAAAGCTGTTGCTTGATCTGTTGAATCTGTGACGGGTTGAATACCCCCTGCTCGATGACGAATGCGTCAGACAAGAGGTCATCGGTGATGGTTGAGCGCAGTTCAGATCGGAACCAGCCTAACAGGGGCACTTCAAAACCGTGCTTCGGACGGCGGTAGAGCGAAGCTGGTAGCACCGAACGAAAGGTGTCCTGCACGATTCGCTTTTTCATCCGTTGGTTAATTTTGGCTTCTTCGGGCAGTTGAAAGGCGTATTCTACCACGCGGTGGTCCAGGAAGGGCACCCGCACCTCGAGTCCGTGGGCCATGGAGGCGGTGTCTACCTTCACCAGCATATCGTTGGGCAGCACCAGTTGGGTGTCGGCCAACAGCCACTGCGAAATCTGCTCGGCTTCGTTAGAGATAGGTGATAACAGTACGTTCGTCCGCGCTCGGTACGCCTCTTCCGTCAACTGTTTCCGACTGGTGTCGCTTAGCAGCGCGGTGGCCGCACCGTCGGTCATGAAGGTGGCCCAGCGTAGGTAGCGTTCTTTGGGTGACAACCGGGCGCCTTCGGCAAACCGCTGAAACTGCCGTACACGATTGGTGAGCGCACCGTTGCGTGACTGGGGCAGACTGCGCCAGAGCGGCAGCAGTGCCTGCACGCCACGCTCGGCAAATCCGGGGTGCGTGGTGCGCCAGGCGGCGTGGTGCTTGTTGTAGCCGGAGAATATCTCGTCGGCACCGTCACCCGACAGGGCCACCTTCACCCGCTGGCGGGTTTCTTTGCTCAGGATATACACCGGCAGGGCCGACGAATCGGCGAAAGGTTCGTCGAGATAGTCAAGCAGATGTGCAGGTGCTCGTACAAGTCGCGGTTGCTGAGCGAGAACACCGTATGGTTAGTGTTCAGACGCTTGGCGACTTGCTGTGCGTAGCGGGTTTCGTCGAAGAAAGGTTCGTCACGGTAACCTACCGAAAAAGTATTGAGCTGATCTACGTGCCGACTAGCCAGCGTCGCAATCACTGATGAATCGATGCCGCCGCTTAGGAAAGCACCTAGTGGTACATCGGCTACCAGCCGTTGCCGCACCGAATCCTCCAGCAGTTCGGATAGCCGCTGTTGTTGTTGTTCGTAGCCGGTAGGGTTTGCCTGCGCCTGTTGCTCATCAAACGGAATACGATAGTACGTTTTGAGCTGTACCCGTTCTGGCCGCGCTTTTGACACTTCCAGGTACTGACCGGGCATTAGTTTTTGCACGCCCTGTAGCATGCTGTGCGGAGCAGGCACGTAGTTAAACTGCAAGTACTGCCGCAGCGAAGTATAGTCAAGCTGCTTCGCAATGCCGTAGGTGAGTAGCGACTTGATTTCCGAAGCGAACAGCACCTTATCTTCATCGTGATAAAACACAAGCGGCTTGATACCCAGCCGGTCGCGGGCTACGAACAGCAAGTCTGCTTCGGCATCATACACGGCGAAGGCGAAGAAACCGTTGAGTTGCTCCAGGCAGGCGGCTCCTTCGTGGATATACAGTTGCAGCAGTACTTCAGTGTCGGTTTCGGAGCGAAAGGACACCCCGCGCTGCTGCAACTGTTGCCGTAGTGCCCGGTAGTTGTAGATTTCACCGTTAAAAATAATGGTATAGCGACCCGACGCGTCTTTCATCGGCTGATGGCCCTCCGCACTAGGATCAATGATGGACAGGCGGCGATGCCCCAGGCCTACCCGGTCGATAATGGTGTTGCGGCCAAAATCCGGGCCGCGGCTACTGATCGCCTCGGTGGCGGCGGCCAGCTTGATCATGTGAAATTTACCTAGCTCATTGAAGGCATACACCCCGGTGATTCCACACATAGGCAACCATCGTTTAGGATACGTTTACTATCTTCTGATAGAACAAGGTTACGACAAAATCCTTAAAGAATACACGAGGGTTCTAACCATTTCCCCGGCTCACCAACTGCGCAGACATCTTAAAGCCAGTTAAGAGAACCCTCGGATGATTTATCAACCGCACTGAAACATCAGTGAGGCGTTGTGCAGCTCACAATGAAACCGGATCGAGCGTGGGATTGTATTGTACGAAACCGTACGTAGACTGTCCGCTACCGATCAGCTAAATAGTAGCAAATATGCCTTAGGCACACCGTAGGGCGAGTGGCACGCTATTTTCAAAGAGTGAGGAAATATACTGTAGAATAGTGCTAAGTGCTATTCGAGAGGAACCACCCATTGCCTACTTCAACCAATAGTGCTGTGCTGAAAAACTACCTACTCATCGCCTTGCGAAATGCTCGTCGCAACCGACTCTATCTAATTATTAATGTGCTAGGCTTAGGACTCGGCATTGCTTGTGCCCTCACGGCTTACACCTTTGTTGCTTACAACCTGGAGTTTGACACTTACTTTGCGGATACTCAAGACATTTACCGAGTGCAGCGCACCTTGGGGGGTGACCAAGCGTCAGAAGGGGTGGGTGAATACGTTCCTATGCCGCTGGCAGCCACTGCCGCCGAAGGTATTTCTGGGGTGGAAGCCGCCACTCAAGTGCTTACTGCCAGTGAATTGCTTCGCGACGGAGAAAATGTATTTAGCGAACGCATCGGCTTTGTGAGCACTAACTTTTTTGAGTTTCTTGACTATCAAACCAAGTTTGGCGAAACCAGCTCTTTCTCAGATAACAAGATTGTAATAGGCGAAAGATTAGCGAACAAGTTTTTTCGCGATGAAAATCCCGTAGGACAAGTACTTACGCTTCGTTTTGGTGATGGTCAGGAGGTTCCTCTGACCGTGGGGGCGGTCGTCACCTTCCCTTTCAATATTAGCTTCCCCTACGATGCCTTTATTTCGCTTTCGCACTATTTGGCCGCCAGTGATTATGATGTGAACGATTGGGCCGCGAAAGCCCGTCCTACCACTCTGCTACGACTCAGTACACCACAGGCTGCCGACGAGGTTAATGCTCAGCTAAAACCATTGGTAGCTACCGCCAATGCAGCCGATGTCACCCATCAATACCAAGATTTCCGGGTTATACCGCTCAATGATTCCCGCGCAAACGAAAGCGACCTATCGCCTGCCACTTACGCAAACCGTCGAGTAAACCCAGTAGCGGTTATTATCTTCACCACGCTGGCTCTTCTGATACTATTGCTGGCTTGTTTCAATCTAACGAATACGTCTATTGCTTTAGCAGCGCGGCGCTTAAAAGAGATCGGGGTTCGCAAAGTAATGGGCGGCATGCGGCATCAGCTCATTGCCCAGCACTTGATAGAGGTTGCGCTGGTAGGCATCGCGGCGGTAGGCACCGGGTGGACGATAACACAGTACCTATCCCCTTCCTTCTCCAACTTATGGGAAATGCCCTTCACGATAGACGATGCTAATCCGTGGAATATTAGTATCGCCTTATTGCTACTACTCGTGCTGATATCAGTCGTAGCGGGCCTTTATCCGGCGATCTACAGCACCCAATTTCACCCGTCTGTTATTCTTAGAGGAAGCTTAAAGCTGAAAGGATCCAATTGGTTCACGCGTAGCTTGCTTAGTATGCAATTCGCCTTGTCGATTGCCCTGCTCATTGGGGGCTTCGTAGCGGTAAGTAATACTGACTACCTTGAGCGTATGGACCTGGGCTACGATATCCATGAGGTTCTTAGTTTTGGTAGTCTAGAACCACAAGAAGCCCGGGCACTAATGGCAGAGGCGCATCAGCACCCTAAGATAAAGTCAGTATCAGCACTACGCGGCAGCTCCATTTGGGGCAATGGCTCAGATAATGTCCAGGTAGATACCAGTAGGCTAACCACTCGTATTTTCCGAGTAGATGCTCACTATTTGGAGACGGTAGGCATGCACCTACTGGCCGGAAGAAATTTTGATACTGACCGCGCTTCTGACTACTCAGAGGCCGTATTGGTGAACGAAATGTTTGCCAAGAAAATGAACTGGGAAGACCCGATCAACCAGCGTATCATCTATCAGGATACCGCTCGCTACGTGATCGGAGTCGTGCAGAATATCGTGAATGACCTCTACGATAATGACCAGCGGCCCGCCGTTTTTCGCCAGATACTACCGGAGCAATACGCGCGGGTCATGGTGAAAGCTGAGTCGGATGATTTGGCAGAAATTGATGAATACCTACAGCGTCGCTGGAAAGAAATTGCCCCCTTCAAACCCTATGCCTCATCCTATCTCACTGAATCTGCCATGGGTTATCCGCTGCGCGAAATGCGAAACCTCAGAAAAATCTACTTTTTTCTGGCGATTTTGGGAGCACTGCTAGCGGTAGCGGGTATCTTCTCACTTGCACAAATTAACGTAGCCCGGCGGGGTAAAGAAATTGGCATTCGTAAGGTAGTGGGAGCATCGGTGGTTAGTATCATTAACACCGTAAACCGGGAATTCATCTGGATTCTAGCAGTATCGGCTCTGCTGGGTAGTGGATTAGGCTACCTGTACAATCAGGCGTTTCTAGACAACTTCTATGCCTTTCATACGACGATTGGGTTCTTTCCGCTCGTCGTTTCAAGTGTTTCAATCGTTGGCATTGCTCTGCTCATCACTTCGCTGACCATCCGCCGAACCGCCAATACCAATCCGACCCAAGTGCTACGGGATGATTGATATTTCATCCTGGTTATATTAAAAGTAATACGTATAATACCCCTTCCGTCCCTGCGGATTAACTCCTTCCACGTACACTTTTCCGCGAATGCGCGTTAGGATATCCTCGAGCTCCTCAGGGCTCTCGATCAGCCGTTGGTTCACGTGGGTGATCACAAAATCAGGATCAATGCCAAGACGGCGCAGCAGTCCGCTACGTAGTTGACGGATACGCACCCCGGAGGGGACCTTAAGCACGCCGGTTTCCACCTTAGATATCATTTCCAGATCAGCACCCAGCGGTTCTGAGGTATAAATACTGCGGCGCAGCAGTTCGGTGGTGCCCTCACGATTGGTGAGCACCAATTCGGCGGTTTTCTCCGTTTGGTCGCGGCGGTAAGTAATGCGCAGTGCGTCGCCCGGACTACGGTAGCTGATCAGCTCCTCGAAGTCACTGCGCGAAGCCACGGGCTGATCGTCGATGCGAATGACCACGTCACCCACCGCCAAACCGGCCTCTGCCGCCGAGCCGTCCGACTGCAACGAACCGATGGCCACCCCGTCGAGGTTGTTAATCTCCAATTGCTCGGCCAACTCTGGAGTGACATCTACTACTTGCGCCCCAAAGAAAGCCTTCTGCACTTCACCGTAGGTGATGATATCATCTACCACCTTCTTCACAATGTCTACCGGTACGGCGAAACCGTAGCCTGCGTACGAACCGGTACGCGATAGGATAGCGGTATTGATACCGATGAGCGCCCCGCTCTGATTCACCAAAGCTCCCCCGCTGTTTCCTGGATTGATGGCCGCGTCGGTTTGGATAAACGACTCAATCGGGAAGTTGCCCTGCAATACGTTAATTTCTCGTCCTTTGGCGCTGACAATGCCCGCCGTTACGGTTGAAGTAAGGTTGAACGGGTTGCCTACCGCCAGCACCCACTCTCCTACCTGCACATCGCGCGAGCGTCCCAACGCGACAGCAGGCAACCGGTCGGCTTCCACCTTAAGCACCGCCAAATCGGTAGAGGGATCGGTGCCTACCACCGTGGCCGAGTAAGTACGTTTGCCGTGCACCACTTCAATATTATTGGCCTTGTCTATTACGTGGTTGTTGGTGACAATAAAACCGTCGTTGGTGAAAATCACTCCCGATCCGCTGCTCACTTGTTGGCTGCTGCCCCGGTTTTCAAAGAACATTTCTAACCAACTCATACGATCATTCTCCCGCAAAGCCGTGGTTTTGATGTATACGACACTCGGAGTGCTTCGGGCCGAAGCCTGCGTAAAGTCTTCGCCAATATCGAACTGGCGGGTGCGGTGACGTACCGCTTGCACCGGAGTTTCTATCGCGCTACGGTGCGCTACGGCAGAGGAGAAGGTATGATCGCGTTCGGCTTGGGTAAACCACTGTTGATAGACCGCAGCGCCCAGCAGTCCTGAGATAAAACTGACGGATATAACTAGCAGGATATTCTTCATCGGAAATAACGGTTGAGTACGATCTACGTGAGTACAAATAGTGTGCAATTGCAAAACGAAAGGTTACCGCTTTCGTATACGGCTTTATGGCCGAAAACTTAGCAATTCCTGCGCAAGCAACCAAAGCAGAAAAGTACCGGAGTCTCCTTCCTCAAATTCGGGCACTGGTGGCTGATGAACCCAGTGTGACGGCGAACTTGGCTAACGTAGCCGCAGCGCTACACGAAACCTTCGGTTTTTTTTGGACGGGATTTTACCGGGTGGAAGACCAGGAGTTAGTGCTGGGGCCATTTCAGGGGCCGGTAGCCTGCACGCGCATTGCGCGGGGGCGGGGCGTATGCGGCACCGCTTGGGCCGAGGCACGTACCGTGGTGGTACCCGATGTGCAGGCGTTTCCGGGGCACATTGCCTGTAGCGCCGCTTCGCAATCCGAAATTGTGGTACCCGTAGTATCAGGCGGTGAGGTAAAGATGGTGCTGGACATCGACAGTGATCAGCTCAATACGTTTGACGACACGGACCAGCAGTATCTTGAAGAACTCGCTGAACTCATCGCCGAGACAATCTTAGCATAATTCACCTACCAACCGTGTTTGTTCAGTCGCTCGGATATATCTATCTTCATCGCACGCATTCACCACGTCACTGATCTTACGAATATGGCCAAACTCGTTACGCTCATCGTACTAGCCACGCTGCTGCTGGTTTTCATCCTACAGAACGCCGCCCCGGTAGTGGTCAATTTTTTGGTATGGGAGATAGAAAGTCCGCGAGCGGTTGTGCTGTTCCTGATTTTCTTGGGTGGTTTGATTACCGGTATCCTGCTCATGCTCTACCTCAATCGTAACAAGAAAAAGTCAATCGAAGCCCCACCTATTCGTTATTCGTAAGTTGGGCAGCGGATGGTGGATGCTGAATATTAGTTGAATTGTGGGGGTTGATAGATACTGGATGCTAGTTTCTAGCTGATTGGTGCCATGAGTATCCAACATCTCTCCGTCCAGAAAGTCATCCGCGCGGCGGCCGCCAGCATCCAATACCCAACCTACTCTTCACTCACCGCGGGGTTGCGGACGTCTTCACTTTCGCGCACAAAGCGCTGTAGGGCCTCTTGCACCTGTTCGGTGTGGTTCCAGTACTGACGGCTGTAGATCATGGTAAACTTCCAATCTTTGTCACGGTACAAACGCGGGAGGTACGCGTGCGTGTCTTTCACCGACTCAGCCTGATGATACTGGTCATCGTCGGTATTAATCAGGCCTACGTACTGCGGCGGTTGGCGGTCTTTTTCTATCAGCGTCAAGTCAGCGAACGGTAGCAGGCGGGCGGTTTGGTACGCTTCCAGTGCCTCTTCGGTATAGCGGGCGAGTTGGTGCGAGAGGAACCAGGCGGTACGGTGTGCCGACACTTGGGGCAAGGTCGGTGAGAACCGTCCCTCTGACACCATTTGGGCGTAAGACAGGTACTGCTTAAATAGTTTTGGCCCTTCGTTTTTCAGCTGGTCCGTTTTGAGTTGGTTGGGAAGAATACTAGTGACCACGTACACGCGCGTGCGGGCACGGGTGATCGCTACGTTTAGGCGGTTCTCGCCCCCGGCGGCGTTCAGGCTACCGAACTGCATCCGCACTTTTCCTTGTTTGTCAGGCGCGTAAGCCACCGAAAAGATGATAATATCCCGTTCGTCGCCCTGCACATTCTCGATATTCTTCACAAAGAGCGAAGCGGGCCACGCTTGCTCAGTAGGTTTTGCCCGCTCCAGATCATCCAGGATGAGCTCGCGTTGCTTGCTATTGAATGTGATCACTCCAATGGACTGCTCAGGATGCGTGCTGACTAACTCCTGAACCAGTGCCACCACCCGCTGACTTTCTACGGCGTTGGTCTGCTGCTCCCACTGCCCCTCGACGTGCAGGTAGCGAATCGCCGGTTCGTGGCGGTTTACCGTGGCTCGGGTGGGCAGCATACGAAGCTTTTCCTCGTAAAAATGCCGGTTTGAGAAATCAATCAGGTCGAGCGAACGGCTGCGATAGTGACCTTCCAAACGTACCGACCGCAGGTAGTGCTGCGACAAGTCTAGCAATGATTCGGACTCAAGGGCAATCGCGTCTTCCGTACGGTCCGTTTCTTCGCTATCCGTCCAACGAGCGGTATACAGATCGTGCGGACGCAGTTGTTGGTCGTCACCTACCACCACCACTTGCTGGCTGCGGTACATAGCGGGAATCCCCTTTTCGGCGAAGCACTGAGAAGCCTCATCAAAAATAACCAAGTCGAAGAGAGGAGTCTCGCTCATCGGAAATACTGCCGACACGGTCTCGGGTGAAGCCAACCAGCAAGGCACCAGGTTGAAGAGCTCATTATGAAAGTTTTCTACCACTTTACGTAGCGGCCATATTTTGCGTTTCTTATTGATCTGGTGATTCAGGTCGCGGTAGGTCACCATGTTGCTGAGCCGGTTATACTCCACGTTATAGTAGGTACGTTCCCTCAGTTTCATCAAAAGAATTTCCTGACTAATGGTTAGCTTGTCTTCAATGGCTTGCTGCAGCTCTGTCTCCAAATCAGACAGCTTATCCGAAGATACGATGCGTAACACTGGATACTTGGTTTCGATGTGATCGATCCAGGTGAGACGGACGCTGTTTTCAAACAAATGAACCACTTTATCCTCCTCTAATGCGGTGGTTTCTTCTAACAGCCGATTGACCACATCTACTTCGTAGGCAGTCAGGCTATCCTTCAGCGTGTCAAAGTCAGCCAGCGCGTCGAAGTCTTGCTCTAGTACCTGGATAAACCTTTCGCTCTGCTCGGTTGTGTTGAGTTGCGCTACCTGCGCGGGCGTGAGGTACTGAGCCCAGCGCTGCGTACGGGGAGGAATCTGCTCTAGTTCGGTGATAAGCTTCTCCAGTTGGTCTTTAAGTTCGGCGTAGGTCAGGTGCTTGATCGGCAAATATTCGTTGAAGTTGCGCAGCTTATGAAACAGCAGACCGGCCGTCAGTGCCTGTTTCTGGTGGTGAAACCACTCGGTGAATACCGGGGCGGCATAATGATCCGATGTCTCCCAGTTTGGCACCTCTTGCGTCCAGTTAACCTCACGTAGCTCCGTGAGCTTGTGCTCCAGATTGAGCCGAGCGTCCAGGCGGGGCGTCATCCGGGCGAAACCTTCCTTGTCCAGGGCCAAGTGGTTGTTCGTAAACACCTCCTGCACAAATTTTTTGTCTTTAGAAAAGTTCTTCCACCACGCCCACTGCACCGCTCCGCTGCGGGCTTCTTCGGCCTGCGCCACCACCCGCTGAAACTCACCCAACCGCTCGGGCGATAGGCTCACCTCCGGCCCCTCGTCGGTATAGCACTCTCGCACCACCTGCTCGATCTCCTCCAACCACTGCGGATCGGCATCGATAGGGATGGCCCCGTGGCTTTGCTGAAAAAAGCGATAGCTGGTGTCTTCTGACAGCACCTTCACCAACCGGCGAATGTCGTCGATGCGATGCTGTAGGCTCTCGCAGGTCACAAAATCGATGTCTGATCCCAGGATGCCACTCACCGTCTCCACGATTTTATTTTTGAAGACCGGAATATCTTCCGTCACCTCCTTCATCTGCCGATAATCTTCAGCGGTATAGTGCGCAAAGGGCTGGCGGGTGCTCAGTAAATAGTGCTCATCATCCAGACGTGCAGCGTAGTTTACGTAGGTACGTAGCTTACGCAAAAAAGGTGGCAGGTCGGGCACCTTAAAGTGACGATACTCTTGCTTCACATTGATCACCGGCGCGCGCAGGTCAGAGGTCAAATACAACTCTTTGACCGAAACGCCCGCTTCGTGCTCATCGAACAGCGCCTGCTTGAAGTCGTCGAGCTCTTCGCAGATTTGCTCGATGCGGCGGCTGTACTGCAAGAAGTTGCGCTCCATAAAGATGGAGTCGAGGCTATTATTTTTAAGCTGATACTCGTAGATCGCATCCACCTGTTTGCTCACCTGTTCGTATACTGCCTTGCGGTCATTCTTGAAGTCATGTACCCGCGCCACGAAGGGGTGCACGCCGTGGGCCTTCAAACGCTCGTACACTACGTCTAGCGCAGCGCGCTTCTGACAAACCAGCAGCACCCGCTTGCCTTGTGCGGCGTAGTCGGCCATCAGGTTCACAATGAGTTGCGACTTGCCGGTGCCGGGTGGGCCCTGTACCACCATAGAATCGCCTTGCTTAATTTGCCGCAGCGCTTTTTCTTGGTAGGCATCCAACCGGTAGGGAGCAAATATCTGCTCTTCCTTCACCTGGCTCGCGCGTCGGATACTGGGTAAGTCAGCCACTTCCGCCAGCGACTGATCTACTGATTCTAGCCGTTGCAGGGTGCGCTGCTCAGCCGATGAGCGGTTAACGAAGAATGTCTCCAGATCGGGCACCCGACTGCTTTCAGCCAACTTGATATAGTCGGGCACGAGATACGAACCGGCCTGCGGAAATATACCCAGCACCGCCTCGGGAAACAGCTTCAGTTCGCCCGTTTCGGTCTGTGCTTCCAGATCGGCCTTGGTGAAGGTGGTGAACGGCTGTAGGGCGTCCACAAAAATCTCTTGGTTAAAATTAATTTCTACCGACGTATCTTTGAATAGTTGGTAAAGCGAGGTGCGGAACACCCGGCTGTCGCGGTCAAAGTCATCAAAAGTACGTTCGGCCAGCGTATCGTCGTAGGGCAGTTGGTTGTAGTGGGCGTAGGCCAGTAAGAAACTTTTGTTCAAAGACACTGCCACATCGGCACGCGGTCGTAGTACCCACTGGTGTCCGAGCGCGTCATCCTGGTGGGTCTCGAGAGCTACCGGGAAGAACAACAGTGGTGCTCTCACCAGGGTATTATCGCTAAATCGTCCGCGCACAAAGGGCCAGCCGACGTATAAATCGCGCGAGCCCTGCTCCTCGTAGAAGAACTTCTCATTGCGCGCCAACTGCTTTAGTCGTTGGCTTGTGGCATTACTGCCCGCTTGTCGGCTGTCTACCACCGGGCACAAGGGCACTATCCCCTCAGCCACCCCCTCGAGCTCATGCTGACCATCAGCGATAAGCCACTCAATCATACGGAAAGATGAGAAGCCATTCAACTGGTCCAGCTGGTGCATGTCTACGTACTGCTGTCCTAACAAGCGCGGCAGATAGAGCGAGCGGTTGTTATGGCTTAGGTTGGTAAGACGGCGTAAATAAGAAGACAAAACCTGGTGCATACAGCGGGAGGAATAGAAGGATCAAATTTCCAGATACGGAGCTATTTTTTCAAATAGTTTTGGGGTGATAAGGTACACTTCTTTCAGATCGTCTAATGTACGGTATTCTCCGTAATCACGACGATGATTAACCAGCGCCCGCGCGATATCCCAGGAAATATACGGATGTTGCGCGAGGGTCTCAACATCGCAACGGTTGATATTGAGACGTTGCACGCTATTTTCTGGGATCACGTAGGCCGACTGCTGCAAACTCCCCCACCCTTGATCCGTCATATGATACACCTGCTGCAATTGCTCAATACGATGAAACCCACCCAGCTTCTCTCTGAACTTCACAATACGCGCTGACAACTTACGGCCTATACCCGAGAGCTGTCGCAGTTGCGCGGTATCCGCTCGGTTAATATCCAGGCGAATACTTTTTTTGGCACCCGATGAGGATTTAGTAGTACGGGCGGCTAATGAGGGCCGAGCCTTTCGCTTACGTTGGGTCGGCGTTCGTTGCTCGGGTAGTTGTATATAGTCGTACAGCCGCCGATAGGTTTTCTCGGGCAGCCCGTAGATTTTACGAAAGTCTGACCGCTGATAGAACGTTCCCCCTTTGGCGCGGTAGCGTAGCACGCGCTGGGCAATGTACGGCTTCAGCCCTAATTGGGTGAGCATGGCAGAGTCTGCCTCGTTAGGATTAAACAGAAACACCTGAGCCTCTTCTGTGGTCGGTGCCACGCTGATGCTGTCTAGCACCGCCACCAAGCTATCCAGTGTATGCCAATCTTCGGCCGGCACGGGAGGTGCCGTAGCCCAGTGCTGGTTGAACCAGGCAGCGGCACTGATCAGCAACCCGGTGCAGAGTAGCAGCACGACCGAACCGCGTGCTTCGGTTCGCGAAAAAGCGAAGTAGTCTCTAACCCAGGCAGTAAATTTTTTCACGGATGCGGTCAGCTATTATGAGTAGCACCACGCCCAGCGTTGAGGATGTGCTTGGTTAGCTTGTGGTACAGTTCGCCGGGCACAAAAGGCTTGGGCACAAAGTCGTTCATTCCCACCTGATACACCCGGTCTTTCACCTCGAGCATGGCCGACGCGGTGAGGGCGATAATGGGCAAATCCGGAGCAAACGCTCTGATCTGCTCGGTGGCGGTGAAGCCATCCATCTCGGGCATTTGCAGGTCCATCAGTACCAAGTTATACGAGTTTTCCCGCGCCTTTTCTACGGCCAGCAGCCCGTTTTCCACAATATCAAACACAATGCCCCACTTCTTGAGGTACTGCCGGATCACCATCACGTTCATGTGGTTGTCTTCGGCTACCAGCACCTTCACTCCCAGCAGTCCAGAAAAGGCTTCTTGATCCGTGAAGTTGGCGGCATCGTCAGCGGCGCGATCAGTATCCAAAGCCCGGCGAAGCGTGAGCGTGAAAGAGAAGACCGAACCCCTATTGATTTCACTATCGACCTCAATCTGGCTGCCGTGCATCTCCAGCAACTTCTTCGTGATGGCCAGTCCAAGACCGGTGCCACCGAACTTGCGGGTGGTATCAGAGCTCGCCTGTGAGAAATTATCGAAGATAGCATCGAGCTTATCCGCCGGGATACCAATACCGGTGTCACTTACCCGAAAGTGTATCGTCACGTCGGTATGGGCGAGCATGACCAGGTTGGCCTCCATCGTGACACTGCCGTCGAGAGTAAACTTGATGGCGTTGCTCACCAGGTTGTTGAGTATCTGCGAAATTCGGGTAGAGTCGCCGATGAGTTCATCGGGAATCTTTTCGTCTACCGAGCAGCGAAAATCTATGCCCTTTTCGTTCGCGTGTAACCCTAGTGTATGCTCAATACCGCTCACCAACTGGCTCAGGTGAAATACCGAAGATTCGAACTCAATCTTACCTGCCTCAATTTTGCTAAAGTCCAGAATATCATTGATCAGGGTGAGCAGGTTTTCGCCCGAGAACTTCAGGGCCTGTAGATTCTCTACCTGGTTCTTCTTGGGGTTGTCTTCGATCAGCAAGTTGGTCAAACCAATCACCGCATTCATGGGCGTACGAATTTCGTGCGACATGGTAGACAGAAACTGTGCCTTGGCAGTAGCGGCCTCCTCTGCTTTCGTCTTCGCTTTCTCCAGGCTTGCCGATATCTCTTTCTGCGAAGCGAGTGCGTTACGGAGCTCCTCTTCTACTGCAGTTAGTTCTTTGTTAAGCGCCTCTTGCTCTTGGTACGCACTCACCAAGGCTTCGTTGTTTTCGCCCAGAGCCCGCGATGCTGGTTTGAAGATAAAGAAGTACTCAAAAAACAAAACGATGAGTGAGAATATGCCTAACCCTAAGGCCACCTTTTTGAGCCACGTCAGGGTGGTGTCGGCCTCAGCGCGTAATTGGTTCAGCATTCGCTCGATCAGTGTCATGTACTCCGCTTCTACGCGCTGAATAATATCGGCCTGCGTGTAGCGATCTTTAGCAGAGTTGGTGTGCACCATGGTGATCACCGCATTAGAGATACTGTCTTGATAAGGCTGCATGGTACTAAAGAGCGCTTGTAGCGAGTCGCTGTTCGTAGCAGGAATTGCCTGTGAAACATCCCCTACCTTGAGGCCAGCGTACACCTCACCGAGCAACTTATTGGTTTGCTCGATCTCCTGTAGTATCACTTCCGTATCACTATTTTTAGCCTTCACCTGCAGGGCCAGGCGACTCACCCGTTGGCTGAGGGCAGGGAGGCGATGCGCCCACTTGAGGATACGGGTGTTCTCGGCCTGCTGATGCAGGATCGACTGAGTGATGATCTGTGTTGAGACGATCAGTACAAGGATAGTACCGATGGCCAGTATCCCTAGGTTCTTCTGTTTGTACGTAGGGCTAATAAAGTTTTTCATCAAAAGTGGTGGTATGCTTAAGCTACCCAACCTCTGTGCCACCCGGCAATCTGCAACCTTTGATCTAACGCAAAAAGGCACATCTCATAGGGTATGACGTAAGTGTTAATACGCAGGCGTTATTAACCACTTTTTAGCAGTAGCGGCGGGTAAACGTCACCCGAAGACAGATCACCGTGGGGCTTTCCCTGCCACCGCCTGCCGCCCCAAAGGCGATTCGATCACTAGTCGCAAAGTACCTCAAGGCTTAGTTTACAGTATATTGATCTTTACTGAGGTATTGCTTCGTGGTTCACTGCCTCCTGGTGCTGATCCTCTGCCGGGGGCTTTCCGCGCCAAAAAGTAGCTAATCCGGACCCGGTGATGTTCATGACCGGACCGAACACCGCCGGAGCCAGTCCCACGGTCGCTACCTTGCCCATCTCCAGCGCAATACCCGAAGCAAGTCCTCCGTTTTGCATACCCACCTCCAGCGCAATAGTACGGCAGTCTCGCTCTGACATTCGGAAAATCCGACAGCCCCAGTAGCCTAAGAAGTAGCCCGATACGTTATGAAAGATGCCGGCGGCGATCAACGCCAGACCGATAGAAAGCAGTTCGTCGCGGCCGGCGGCGGTAATGATCGTGATGATGTAGGCAATACCAAACATAGATAGAATAGGCATAGCCTGGTCGAGCCACTTAATCTTGCCGTGCAAGAAGTAGTTAAACACCAAGCCGGCTACCACCGGGATAATCACAATCTTCACAATGCTCCACATCATACCCAGGGTGTCAATCTCGATAAACTCACCGGCCAGCAGGCGCATCAACAAGGGGGTAAGTAATGGGGCCAGCAAGGTAGATACGGCGGTCAAAGTCACCGAGAGGGCGAGGTTTGCTTTCGCCAGATAAGCCATCACGTTAGAGGCGAGTCCACTCGGTGAAGAGCCAATCAGCACAATACCGGCGGCCACTTCGGGGGCTACCCCAAGTAGCGTCGCCAGGCTGAACCCAACCAGTGGCATAATGGTAAACTGACTCACCACCCCCACGAGTACACCCCGGGGCATTTTGACCACCCCCGCAAAATCGTTCAGGCTCATGGCGGTACCCATACCAAACATAATAAGCTGTAACAAGGGGACAAACAGCTGTTTGAGGTCAAAGCCGTTAACCTCCTGAAAATACGACGGGAAGTACATAGCAACGGTCACCGACGCGAAGATGAGTACGGTAAACGAGAAGCCCCGCAGTGCCTCAACCCCACGAAATGCCAGTGATAACGACAGAAAAAACACCGTAAGAAAAGGGCCAGTCTCCTTCCCGTAGCCCAGAACCAGTAGTACCAGCACCGTGAACAGGGCCAGGGCGGCCAGACCAAACATAATTTTGTAAAAAGAAGAGATTGATTTCATAGGATATTATCTCAGGGACTTCACCATCATGCGGGCTATAGATTATTGTAGAACGAACATTAGCAACCAGATTGTGGTAGCGTAATGAGTAAGGGGTTGGTAGTGGGCCTCGAGCATGTACTACGCGAGAACTACTTGCCATTCCGTGACAGATGCCCCTTAGAGTGACAACCTAACCGTAGGAGCGATAACGACTATTGAACGCAACCGTACGTTTGACAGCCATCACTCGCTACAAGCAAGCGACTTTTAAGGAACGGGTTAAATGATAACCTAGCGATAAGCACTGAGCATGTACCACCTAGAAAGTCGTCTAGCCTCTGTCAAGCCCCGTACAGCCAGAAACCAACATCCAGCATCTGTTGGCCACCACAAGTTATCCAGCCTCCCCTCAACTCCACTGCCGATCAGCAGAGTCTACGGTGTTCCAGCCGTCGGTAGGCGCAAAGTACTTCGTGCCTTTCTTCAAATGTTCTTTCACCACGTCTTCATTAAGTTCTATGCCTAAGCCCGGCGTTTCGGGTACCGTCACGTGTCCCTCTTGCACGATGGGCTTGTCGATGCCGGTCACCAGGTCTTCCCACCACGGGATATCTACCGAATGGTGCTCCAGGGCAATGAAGTTCTGAGTCGCGGCGGCGCAGTGCACGTTAGCCATCAGCGACACCGGCGTACCCGCAAAGTGCATCATCATGGGGATACCGTTCTCTTCGGCGTAGTCACCAATCTTTTTGGTCTCCAGGATACCTCCCGACGAGGCCAGGTCAGGATGGATCATGTCTACCGCACGGGCGTCGATCAGCTTGACAAACTCTTCCTTGAGATAGATATCCTCGCCGGTGAGCGTAGGTGTATTGATGGCATGCGTAATCTGCTTCCATTTGTCAGTGTACTGCCAGGGCACTAAATCTTCTAGGTAGGCTAAACGATACGACTCGAGGGCATTGCCCAGACGGATGGCTTCGTTGGTATCGAAGTGCCCAAAGTGGTCGGCCGCAAGCGGAATTTCGTAGCCCACAATATCACGCACCTGCTTCACGTAATCCACAATTTTTTCCAGCCCTTCGTCGGTAATCTGAATACGCGTGAACGGATGGGCAGTGGCTCCGTAGGTGCCGACCTTACGATCCCACTGCTTGCCGATGTCGTACATTCCTTTGTTGATCACCATATTATCTTCGCCCTTTAGCATCTGAATGCCAAAGTCCATTTTCAGAAAGGTAAAGCCTTCGTCGACCCGCGCCTTCATGCGTTTGGCGTACTCTACCGGGTCGTCCGAACCGGTCGTGTCGCAGTAGAGCCGCACCTTATCACGAAACTTTCCGCCCACCAGTTGGTAGGCGGGCACATTGTACGCTTTTCCGGCCAGGTCCCACAACGCCATTTCTACTCCACACACTCCACCCGCCTGCCGCGAGTGCCCCCCAAACTGCTTAATTTTCTTAAATACCCGATCTACGTTACACGGGTTTTCACCCAACAAACGACTTTTCAGCATCAGCGCATACTTCGGGCTGGCGTGGTCCCGCACTTCGCCCAACCCGTAGATACCCTGGTTGGTATCAATGCGGATGATCGGGCACGGCATCGGAGCATCAGCGACTTCGGCAATGCGTAGATCAGTAATTTTCAGGTCGGTGGGTGACGAGCGGCGGTTAACCCGCTGGGTAGAGAACTCCAGTGTTTCTTCCAACGGCTTATTGATAAACCCGCTCAACCCGAGCCCGCCGAAAGCAGCGCCTGCACCGGCTTTTTGTAAGAATTGACGACGGCCCTCGTCTCTTTTCTGAGCCCCCAGTAATTGCGACATTTTTTTAGCGTACGTGTGCATATTGATAGGTTTAGGTGAAGACTACTTACTAGTGACGGCTACCAGGTGCGATCCTCGAGAAAAGCGTCTAACTCGGCGCGACTCATCGGCAGTTTATCCGGATTGTCGTCTAACCACGACATAAAGTCTTGCTTGATCTCATCGGTCCAGCGCGTATCGATCTGGCCAGGAGTAAATTTTCCTTCGCGCAGCACCTGATGGCCATATTGGTCTTTAAGAGCAATGAACTCAGCGTTGGTGATCACTTTTTCGGCCAAGTGTGCGGGGATAAACACCACTCCTTCTCGCTTGGCCAGCACCACGTCGCCCGGCAGTACCGTGGCCCGCCCGATTCTGATCGGTGCGTTAAGTCCTGACAGCATCATATCTTTGATAAAAGAGGGGTCCCAGCCGCGTACGAAAGCATTAAAGCCCTCAATTTTCGAGAGTCCGCCCAGGTCGCGCAGCGAACCGTCAAATATCACACCGTTGCCAGACTTGGCGTAGATAGCGTTCCCCAGATTGTCACCGATGAGCGTTCCGTCCACCACTTTTCCGTAACCGTCGGCCACGTACACATCCCCCTGATGCAGTGCATCGATGGGCCAGGAATTGGAACTTCCGATGCGGCCGTCGGCTTTTCCCTGCTTCTCAACAGCGTCGGCCATGTCGGGCCGGGCGGGCATATACTGCGCTGTGAGGGCCCGCCCTACCACCGGCACATCATCATGGATCATTTTCCAGTCGC
Source organism: Tunicatimonas sp. (assembly GCA_965213875.1). GTDB lineage: Bacteria > Bacteroidota > Bacteroidia > Cytophagales > Cyclobacteriaceae > Tunicatimonas. The sequence goes on from CBDCAN010000001.1 coordinate 93,607, forward strand.
CCTCGAACTGGTTTTCGTAGCCTTCGTTGCGCAACACCCCCCAGGCCTCCTCAATGGAAATGTTCTTGGCCCGCTCTAGCAATTGGTCGGGCACCTTGGGTCGTCCGTCGTCGTAGCGCTCGCCTTCCCACTGGCTGGTATAGGTTTCTAGGAGTTCGCGAGAAATGGTCTGACCGAAAGAGACAGAAGCAGTTAGCAATAGTAAGCCAATCAGTGTCGGTAGTTTCATGTGCAGTGAGTAATGGTTGATAAATGGTGATTGATGATGAATGTGCAATTAGCCGTTCGTCACCACCCGTTATGCTAGTTTTAGGCAAAGAACGGCATATCCTTGTCGGCGTATTTCTTCAATCCTTCCTCATTAATTTCTACGCCAATACCCGGTTTGTTCGATACGGGGATATATCCATCCACGATCATAGGCTCGTCGTACGTGACGATCTCTTGATACATTGGATTGGTATGAAAGTAGATCTGCCATTCTAAGATTAAGAAGTTAGGAATAGAAGCGCACACGTGGGCCGAGGCCATGGCCCCTAGATATGAGGCGACCATGTGCGGAGCGAAGGGGGTGTAATAGACGTTCGCCAGGTTAGCAATACGCTGAGCTTCACCGAGTCCCCCGGCCTTTTGCAAATCAGGCATAATGATGTCTACCGCCCCGATCTCGAGCAGGCGGCGAAAGCCGTAGGCCAGGTACAGGTTCTCTCCGGCGCAGATGGGCGTGCTGCTCGACTCCCGAATGTAGCGGTAGGCATCAGCGTTCTCGGCCGGAATGGGTTCTTCCAGCCACATCAGGTTAAGCGGCTCCATGGCTTTCGCCACCCGTTTGCCTGAGGTGGTGTCGTAGCGCCCGTGCATATCGACGCAAATGTCTACGTGGGGGCCCACCGCCTCCCGTACCGCTGTGATCTGGTCCACCATCCGCTCCAATTCGGCAGCACCCACCGTCCAGTTATACGGGTCGTACTTGTTCGGGTCGGCGGCGTCGTCAATGTCAAACTTCACCGCCGTGAAGTGGTGCTCATCCACCACCTCTTTGGCCCGCTGCCCCATCACTTCGGGCTTCTCACGACTGCTGGCCGTATCGCAGTACACCCGAATACGATCGCGAAATTTTCCTCCCAGCAGTTGGTACACCGGCATGTCCAACGCTTTTCCGGCTAAGTCCCACAGGGCCGACTCAATGGCCGTAAGTACCGAGATGTACATTCCACCCTGGGCACCCTCAAAGAAACCGCGACGGCGCACATCTTCAAAGATACGATGCACGTTTAGCGGGTTTTTGCCATTGATCCGCTGACCCATCATCTTCACCAGATGATACGTGCCGGGGGTAGCGTCCACCGCCTCACCGTACCCAACCACACCTTGATTACTTATCACCTTTACAAACAGGCTGTGTCCGTTCCGGATGTACGCTGATTTCACTCCCGTGATCTTTAAGTCCGACGGAGCTGAAAAGAGCGACTGCTTTTGTACGGCAGCAAACAGATCGTTACCGAAGTTAGTAAGTAGTCCCAGGCTGGCGGTGGCGGCTAGTCCGCGGGTCAGAAACTGACGGCGGGTACGGGTTGCACCAGTGCTGCGATGGCGGGGGGCGGTACGGTATTTTTCCATAGGGGTTTGTATTTGTAGCAGTAGGGAACCGCGATGAATCGCCGTTGTACTACCAGGTTCGTTCTTTGAGTAATTCCTGAATTTGCTCAGGGGGCACCGGCAGTTGATCTATGTTCGCTTCCATCCACCGAGAGAAATCCTTCTCAATTTCATCGCTCCACCGCGAGTCGATTTGACCCGCCGTATACTTTTTCTCTCGCAGACGCCGGTGCCCGAACATGTCGCGTAACCGTACTACTTCCGAGGTTTTCACCACGCGTTCGGCCAAGTGAGCGGGGATGATACTCACCCCCCCCTTTTTGCCCAGAATCACGTCGCCAGGCACCACCATTACGCTTCCGATACGAATGGGTACGTTAATGCCCATCAGTACCGTATTGAGGTCGTGGCTTGGGTTGTGGTGCGACGGATGGTAGCTGCGTACGAAGGAGGCAAAGCCCGGCAGCTCTTCCATACCCTCTATATCGCGCACCGCTCCGTGGTAGACGATGCCGTTGCCCGAGTTAGCGTAGATGGCATTCGCCAGGTTGTCGCCTACCGTAGGTCCATCGGCGTGCGCTTCGAACTGATCGGCTACGTACACATCACCGGGTTGTAGTTCGTCGACCGGCCAAGAGTTCTGTCCACGCACCCGTCCTTCGGCGTGCCCTTTGTCATCAATCGCTTGGTGCACGTCGGGCCGCCCGGGCATAAACTGGGCGGTGAAGGCTCGCCCCACCAGTACGCTGTCAGAGTGAATACTCAACCAGCCCTCTTCGTACTGATGGCGGTACCCTTCGTTTTTCATCAGCGCCCAGGCTTCTTCGTGGGTCACTCGCTTCATCCTCTTCAGGACGTCGTCGGGCACCTTGGGGCGGCCGTCCTCGTAGCGTTCCCCTTTCCACTGCGGGGTGTAGAAACGCATCTGCTCCTCGGTGATGGTTTGAGAGAAAGCGGTGCCTCCTATCACGATACAAACCAGAGTGGTGACAATTGTACGCTTCATAAAGCTTGGTTAAAGGGTTGAGTGGTTGAATGATAGAAGCCACTGCGGCGCGGGATTGACGGCCTAGTCTAGGCAACCCTTCTATCGTTCAGTCCTTCGGTCAAGGTCTCACGGCGGTGCCGTCGCTCTTGCGAAGCTGCGTCCAGCCGTTCAGTTGTTTCTCGGGCAGCGGATACTTGAGTGCCACGGCTTCGTTCACTTCTACCCCGAGTCCGGGTGCTTCGTTCACGTACATATAGCCGTCTTTCACGAAGGGGCAGCCCGGGAATATCTCCTGCAACGTATCGCTAAAGGTCACTGATTCCTGAATGCCCAGGTTCCAGATCGCGTAGTCGATGTGCGCGTTCGCCGCGTGCCCGACCGGCGACACGTCGCCGGGACCGTGCCAGGCGGTGCGTACGTTAAAGAACTCTCCGAGTCGGGCGATCTTCATGGCAGGGGTGATCCCTCCCGCCTGCGAAACATGCACCCGAATAAAATCAAAGAGGTGGTCTTTCATCGGCTCTACCCACTCGTGCGGACTGTTGAACAGCTCACCCATCGCAATGGGTACGGTGGTGTGTTCTCGCAGTAGCTTAAAGTAGCGCAGGTTCTCCGGAGAGAAGGGGTCTTCGATGAAGAAGGGCCGATAGGCTTCCAGGGCTTTGATCAGGTTGATGGCTTCCAGGGGTTGCACCCGTTCGTGAATGTCGTGTAGCAGTTCTACCTGTCCGCCACACGTCTGACGCACCTGGTCAAACATCTCAACCACCCCTTTGGCGTAGCTCACCGAATCCATGAAGTTATCGTCGGGGGTGCCGAAGCCTGCCTGCCGAAAATCAGGGGGCTGGGATCCCTCACCGCTGCCGTAGCCTCCCAGTTGCTGGGAGGCACCGTAGCCCCCCAGCTGAATGCGCACGTGCTGAAACCCTTGGTCCATAAACCCCTGCACGCTCTCGGCGACCGCCTCCGGAGTGTCCCCGCTGGCGTGCGCGTAGCAGGGGATGGCAAAGCGACACTTACCGCCTAGCAGCTGGTACACGGGCATGCCCGCTCGCTTTCCCTTGATGTCCCACAGCGCCTGGTCCAGTCCGCTCAGGGCGTTGTTGAGCACCGGCCCGTTGCGCCAGTAAGAGCTCACGTAAGCCGTCTGCCACAGGTCTTCAATGTTATCGGGGTCTTTCCCCTGGCAGAAATCGTTGAGGTAGTCGTCGACCGCTGATATCACCGGATGGGCCCGCTGACGAAACGTAGCGCACCCCAGTCCGTAGAGGCCGGGTTCGCTGGTTTCTACCTTCACCACAATCAGCTCGATGCCGTGCGGACAGGTCGGAATAGCCTTCACCTTCGTAATCTTGAGGGGGGGCAGCCCCTTGGTGGCTTGGGAGTAGGAGGCAGGGGCGGCAACCGCGTGACTCGACACTCCCAGCGCGCCAGCGGCAGCTCCCAAACTTACTCCCTTGAGTAGTTCTCGTCGGTTCATCATAAAAAATAATCAAATAGTTTAGTATTCTAGCAAGTGGTATTCGACGGACGTGTACAAATCTGGCAAGGGGTTTGGCTGGAGGCGGTTCGCAGAAGGCGGAGACTACTTACTGCGAACCGCCTCTTGCCAACTGCTTACCTAAGCCCTATGAGTCCGTCAATAATTACTTGAAGAAGCAATTAGTTGAATATAGACTCATTCGGTCATGCTATTGCTCCACGTCCCACCACACACGGGTGTCTAAGCGGTCGGGACCCATGCTGCTGATCGCTTCGTTTACGTTGGCCGTATTCACGGCAATCTCTGCCGCCGGATAGGTAATACGACGGATAAAATCAGCCGAAATGTCTTGGTTCGGAAACGGGTTAGGAGCCAAATCCGGGAAGCCACTACGACGGAAGTTGGCAAAACCTTCGGAGCCGTTCAGGAACGAGGCCACCCAGTATTGAGTGTTGATCTGCTCTAAACCGTTAGCCGCCTCGTAGGAGTTAGCTTCTAAGTATGCCGTAATCTCTTCTTCCGGAACCGCCGACGCGGGATCATACAGGGCCAGTTGCTCCATGTGCGCCCGTACTCCGGCCGTAAAGAGCTCGTCGGCAGCCCCGTTGATCCAACCACGTTCGGCCGCTTCGGCTAGCAACAACAGGCTTTGCGCAGCGGTGACCATAAAGGCGGGCGACGCTTGCTTGGCCACCCGCTCGCGGTCTACCTGGCTGAACTCGTAAAAACTGGTTAGCCCCAGTTCGGCCGCTACCTGCCGGGCGGTTTCATCGTTGTTGCCCACCGGCATACCGATCTGAATAGCCGGATCATTAGACCCATTACCATCTGAGCCAAGCTCTTGCCCCGGACCAGATTCGGCCCCGACGTAGCGTACGGCGATGGCCGACAGCCGGGGATCGTTGTTTTCTTGTAAGTAGGTCACGAAGGCTTCGGCCAGGTAGTAGTTGTTGGCCTCGGTGGCATTCAAGATTCGCCCGATCCCGTTGACGTAGTCTGCGTTATGGCGTACTGCCATGCTGTTCTCATTGTCAGTGATGACGCCCCCTTCAAACGCCTCATTGACTACGGCTTGGGCCTGGGCCGGGTCTACCTTACTCAACCGCATACCCGCACGCAATAGCAGTGAATAGCCGTACTGCTTCCATCGGTCTACATCGCCGCCGTAAAGTATGTCTCCTGTTTCTATGGCTCCGCCAGCATCTAGCGCCACCGACGCTTCGCGCAGCTCATTAATCAGATCCGGGTAGATCATAGCCTGATCGTCATATTCGGGATAAAGCACCTGTTGGTTAAACCCCTCACCGGCCTCAAAATACGGCACATGGCCGTAGCTGTCGGTCAGAATCATGAAGGCGTGCGCCTGCAAAATGCGCGTCATTTGCCGTAGGTTGTTGCGTTCGGCTAGCCCCTCTTCGTCACTCAGAATATCCCGTGTCTCCTTAACCACATTGCGATAATAGTCTTGCCACAGTTGTTCGGTCACGTTGCGGTTGTCCTGGTTAAAGTTAGCGCCGGTGAGCACCCCTGAGTTGGGCGTGGTAATCTGCTGCACAATGCCCAAATCGTACACCAGCGTGGTGTTAGGAAACGACATTTCAATCATGGCATTGTTGAGTTGAAACACCGGATCGGTACTAGTAGGATCTACCACATTCGTGTTGAGATCATCAAAGCCATCGTCGCAGGCCAGTGCCATCGTGAGCAGGGCAACGAGTGGCAGGGTTCGGAAAATAGGTGGATAGTTCATGTTTTTACAGTTTTACGGTGAGGTTAAAGCCTAACCCTCGGGTAGAGGGCAGACCGGTAGATTCTAGACCGGCCAGGTTATCAGAGGTAAAGCCAAAGGTTTCGGGATCGATGTTAGGCACCCACTTCTTCAGGATTAGCACATTGTTACCCACCAGGCTAAGGCGTAGGTTTTTTACGAAGAAATCTTCCGGCAGGAAGCGGGTGAGGTCGTAACCTAGTGTCACCTGACGCAGCTTCCAGTAGCCCCCGTCGTAGACGATAGGCTCTACCAACTGCTGCGAACGCACTACTTCCCAGTACGTTTGAGGGTCGGCCGCTACGGTGTTCACCTCTCCTGCCTGGTTTACCCCGTCGCCCACCACTCCGCCTTCGCGGCCTTCCAGCGTCATCTTGTGCAGACCGTGCCGTGTGGCGTTAAAGTTGGTACCCGACATCATTTTATTACCCAGCTTAAAATCAATCAAGAACGACAGATTGATTCCCTTATAGTTGAAGGTATTGGTGATGCCACCCACCCAGTTGGGTAGCGCGCTACCGAAGTTCACCAGGTTGTCGGTACGCAGGGCTACACCGTTATCGCCAAACACTTGCCGTCCCTGGTCGTCGCGCTGATAGCCGAAGCCCGACAGCTGAGCGATCTCCTGCCCTACGATCTGCTTTAGAAAACCGTTGAATACGTGCCGCCCCACGATGATTTCTTCGCCGATAGAATCGGTTTGTAGGCTTAGCACCTCCGTTTTGTTATACATCGCGTTGAAGGTGACGTCCCAGGTGAAATCAGCGGTGTTGACCGGGTTCACGTTAAGGAGCATTTCCACTCCCCGGGTGCGGCTCTCGCCACTGTTGATAAAGGTGTTTTGATACCCCGAGGCATCCGACACCTGTGCCTGCACAATCTGGTCCGTAGTGTTCTTCTGGTAAGCGGCCACGTCAATACTTACCCGATCGCTGAACAAGCCTATGTTTAACCCCACTTCGGCTTCAGCGGCACGCATAGGACGCAGCGCAGGGTTAGGCACCGTTCCGCCGTTGACCCGGCTGACGGGCAGCGGGGTTCCTTCCTCGTTGGGAAACAGGTTGGGACGAATTTCGTAGAACAGCACGTCGGAATAGGGCGGCACGTCAGTATCGCTGCCCACCTCGGCGTAGGCCGCTCGAATCTTCGCAAAAGAAAGCCACGAAGGTGTGTTACCCAGCGACTCCGAGAGCACATAACTTAGCGAAACCGAAGGGTATATGATACTACGGTTGTCGGCAGACAGCGTAGAGAACCAGTCGTTACGCAGCGTTCCGTTCAGGAACAAATAGTCACGGTACGACAACTCTACCTGGCCGTAGAGGGAATTAACCCCCCGTTCTTGTAAATTATAAATAGGGTTCTTTAGCCGTCCGTTCTGCACAGTGTATAGGTCACGGATGATAAAGTCCTGTACGCTTACAAAATTCTGATCGCTGCGCCGGTACATGCGGTTGCCTCCTACACTCAGATTTACTCCGACATCTCCAAACTCTTGGTAGCCCGATACCAAAAAGTCGGCATTAATTTCTCGGAACCGACGCGCTTCCTGCGTATAGATACCATTGACGAAGCCATCGGGAGCGGGCGGACGAGACGCCTGCCCGGTAGGGTAATTATTCGCGCTGTTGTCACGCGACCAGTAGTCTTGCCCGATCCGTCCCTGCACGTAGAGCCAGGGTAGCACGTTGTACTTGAGCGAGATATTTCCGAAGACGCGATCCCGACGAATATCCTGAAACTGCTCGGCCAGCGTAAAGTAGGGATTGGTACGGTTGCGAAAGCGGGAGTACACGGCTTCGTTACCGGCTTCGTCATATTTGTTAGCATCCAGCACGTCTAGGGGCATAGAGTTGGCCATGTTGTACAGAGCCACCGGAATGGTGTTATCCTGCTGGGCGACGTTGGGTGGATTTTCGTTGTGCTCGTTCGAGTAGTTGATACTACCGTTGACGCTCAGCTTGTCCGACAAGTCGTATTGCACCCCTAAGTTGATTGTGTTGCGCATAAACGAGTTGTTGGGTACAATGCCCTGACTACTTAGGTTAGACAGCGACAGATGAAAACCACCCCGCTCATTGCCGCCCGTTAGCGATACGGTGTTGGTTACGTTTTGTCCGTTGCGGAAGAATTTGCCGATACGATCGCGCACGGGTACGTAGGGCACTTCCACTCCATCAAACAAGACCTGTGTCATGCCGGGTTGAAAACGTTCTCCGAACGACCACTGGCCCGAGGTAGGATTAGGGGTAGTGGGTCTCACTCCGTTTTCACCCTGTCCGTACTCGTACTGATAGTCAGTGAAGTCGAGAGGCTGCTCGTTGGTGTAGTTGAGGTTATACGTGACTCCGATTCCTTGGGTGTCGCCGCCCTTTTTGGTGGTAATCATAATCACGCCGTCTTTGGCGCGCGACCCGTATAGGGCGGCGGCCGTCGCACCTTTCAGTACCGTCATGCTCTCAATATCATCGGGGTTGATACTGGAGAGTCCGTCGCCGCCATCGGAGGTCAGTCCTTCACCGTTGTTACCTAAGGCATTGCTATCGTCACCCCCGGGATTAGTACCAAAGTTAGTATTATCAATCGGCACGCCGTTGATTACGATCAGTGGGTTGTTTTGTCCGGAGATTGACGACTGTCCTCTGATTCTGATTTTAGACGAACCACCGGGTCCGGTGCCTAACGTAGAGATGTTGACCCCCGCGATCTTACCCTGTAAAGAATTCATTACGTTGGGCGTACGGTTCACGGTGAACTCTTCCGGGGCCACCGTACTGGTGGCGTAGCCTAACGTTTTGGAGTCTTTCTCAATACCCAGGGCGGTCACCACCACTTCGCCCAGCTCGGTGACGTCGGCACTCATGGCCAGGTTAATCTCAGACTGTCCTTCGATGGCTACTTCCTGCGACGCGTAGCCTACGGACGAGAACACGAGAATTTCGGTGGCATCGGGAACACTTAGTGTGTAACTTCCTTCGATGTCGGTGATTGTACCAATCGTGCTTCCTTTGGCCAACACGTTTACACCGGGCAGGGGCTGGTTATCGCTCACGTCGGTAACGATGCCCGAGATGGTTTTGTCGAGCGACGAGACCGTATAGGCCACTCGATCCGTTGATAGGTTCGCTACCCAGTGTGAAGGATTAGAGGCCGCAGGCCCACCTTCAGACTGCCACGGGAGCGCGTTTACACGCCGGAGGCGGTCTGTTGGTTTAACCCGTCGTACAATCACATAATTGTGGTCGTCAATCTTGTCGTAGGTAAACTCTGACGACTCAAGAACATGGCGCAGATTATCGTCTAAGCTCAGAGCTGCTTCTATCTCAACCGTTGTCTTCTGCCCTTCCAACAAACTCTTTTCGTACAAAAAAGAAGTATTGTAACGGTCTTGCAATTGGTGCAGCACATCGCAGATCTCGTACCCTCGCGCAGCGGGCGCACTTTGATGATGGACTTGCTGGGACGCCAGCCGCTGGGGCGCCAGCCGCTGGAGCGCTAGCCGCTGAGCGGTGACGGATGATCCTGTTAAGAAACATACTGCCAGCCATAGTGCCATGTATAAAGGCCTGGGAAACGTGCGGTAAAGATCAATCATTGCGTTACGGTTAGGGTGAAACATGCAGTGCAGCGATGCGAACAGTATTACCGGATTGCTGCACTGAAATATCAAATAGTCGCGATAGTGCTTTGAGGATAATGTCTAGCTGTTGGGCCGAAATCTCGCCGGTTACGCGCTTATGTCGCAGGCGACGGTCGGCAAAGTAAACACGCACGCCGTAGTTATCTTCGAGCAGTTGCGCCACCTCGGCCAGCGGAGTATCGTCGAACTTCAGGCGGCGGTCTCGCCACGCGACAAAGAGGTCGGTATCTACCTGCGAACGGCGAATTTGTTCAGTTTCTCTTTGATACTCTACCATATCTCCCGGCTGCATAAGCGCTCGCCGTTGCGGTAATTTGAGCTCGATGCTACCGTCGTCGAGCACCACTTGCGTACGTCCCTGGCGGGTGTTTACATTGAACTCGGTGCCAAGCACTTTTACCTCCAGATCGGGGGTATACACTAGAAACGCGGTGGCACTGTCACCCTTTTGATGCGCCACATCGAAGAAGGCTTCGCCCGTCAGAGACGCCCGACGAACCGGTGTATCGGCGGTGGCAGGGCGGTACAACAGACGCGAGTTAGCATTGAGCGTTACGTGCGACCCGTCGGGCAGCACAATGGACTGCGTCTCGCCGTAGTGGGTGGTATACACTAGTGGCTGGTTTGCTGAAATAACGGCCCACCAGGTCAGCAAACCGGTGATGGCTAAGAAGGCTCCTACCACCGCAGCCCACCGATTCCATCGCCAGCGAGGCGCATCAGTAGGTTCAACCGACGCAGAAAGCCGCTGCTGTAGTTGCGTCCACTGCTGATCTATTTCCTGCTCTGAAATCTCGCGTGGTACAAAGGCTATTCCGGTAACCATACGCTTGGCAGCGGCTACCACTTCGGCGTGTTCAGGGTGAGCGGCCGCCCAGGCTTCCCAGTAGGCTACTGACTCGGCATCCGTGTGATGCACCCACCGTGCAAACGATGGGTCGCGGATGAGGCGATAGAAAACGGGGTTTAGTGACGGCACCTTAGGACGGTTGATATACCCTGAAGAGCACTAACCCTCGGTTTCATACTCACGTCCGTTAAATAAAACTTATAAAGCAGTTATTAAATACATAGTTCCATTTAATAAAACCACCCTATTTTTGCCAATATTCTATATAACCCCACCCTTATATGATAAAATTTTATTATCACCCCTGTATTTCTGACTGAAACATAAAAATGCAGTTTACCTAATTTTCTACCCAGGCAGTGGCCGGTTTTGGTGCTTCCAAGGTTGGGCACGCGGCTACGAGCAAACTGGTTCTGTAAAATCGCGGATGACGCGGGGCTACCTACGCATCGTGTTCTCACGTCAGGCTAATAGACTAGCCAACAGTAAGAAGGGGTACCATTGGTAGTGGGTAAGTAGTTTACGCAATACGGGTTGTTGCTTGAGCTTTTGAAAGGCCTGATACACCAGGTTAACCGCCGACTGATAGTTGATGTGTAGCACCTCAGCGATCTGCGGATACGACATATCCTCATAATACTTAAGGTAGACCGCCTCACGCTGCCGAGCGGATAAGCCGTTGAGTACCTCGGCCAGCGTATCACGCTGATAGGTTTCATCTTCTTGTTGGATTAAGAAGTCTTCAGAAGAAAAAGACCAAGACGTGTTCGCCTCGGACAGCACTACGCGGGCCTGCTGACGAGCTTGCTGGCGCCCAATGATTCTACGGAGCGACCTAAAGAGATAAGCTTTGACCCGACGCACATCGCCTAATCGTTTTCTGCTGTTCCAGAGCGTTACAAACAGCTCTTGCACGCACTCCTGTGCGCTATCTCGATCAGCGACTGATTTGAGGGCGTAGTGATAAAGCGAAGCGTAAAAATGACGGTACAATGTTGAAAACGCCTGCTGGTCACCCTGCTTGAAGTTTTTCCACAAAGTTTCGGGGCTGTATAGTTCCGCCATAGATCATATCTTTAATAGCAGAAGTTATTTTATGCTTTTTTTTGCGTTATTCAAAATAAACGCTACTAGTTTTATGATCGAGCGCTGGCAAAAGAAGCTTACAAGCCTGTTGAGTTTCTACTCTTGGTTCGTAACTGCCTCGCTCATACCGAGAGTTTTGGTTAAGCCCTCGGCGTGACCGTTGGCATCCAAACTCATGAGCATCTTAGCCCTAGAACATTCGGTGAATCAACGAAGCGTGTTTCGTACCTCTACTGATCGTACTTGAGGTAGAGCGCTCCCAGAGGGGGTAGTGAGAGGTTAACGGATCGCTCTTGTCCGTGCAGCGGGATTGGCATGGTTTCTAGCGGTTCACGCACTACCGCTCCGCTGCCCCAGTACTCTTGGTCATCAGAGTTGAAAATGACCCGCACCGTACCCTTACGAGGCACTCCGATGCGGTAGTTGGGATGCGGGGTGGGCGTTAGGTTGATCACGACGAAGATATCGTTCTGCGACTGGTGCCCCTTACGCACAAAGCTGATCACCGAATTTTGATAGTCGCTCACATCAATCCACTCAAAACCGTCGCCGGTAAAGGATCGTTCGTAGAGGGCCGGTTCGCTTTTGTACAGCTCGTTCAGGCACTTCACCATGTACTGCAACGAACCGTGCGGAGCGTACTCGTTGAGGTGCCAGTCTAGGCTTTGATCGTGGCGCCACTCCTGGGTCTGGCCGAACTCACCGCCCATAAACAGCAGCTTGGTACCAGGGTGTGCGTACATGTAAGCGTAGAGCGCGCGCAGGTTCGCAAATTTTTGCCACTCGTCGCCCGGCATCTTGTCGATCAGCGGCCCTTTGCCGTGCACCACCTCGTCGTGCGAAAGCGGCAGCATGAAGTTTTCAGTAAAGGCGTACATCAGGCTAAACGTGATCTCTCCCTGGTGATAGCGACGGTAAATCGTGTCGCGCGAGAAGTAGTCCAGGGTGTCGTGCATCCAGCCCATCATCCACTTCATATTGAAGCCTAACCCCCCGATTTCGGGCGGACGGGTGACCGCCGGCCAGGCGGTGGACTCTTCGGCAATCGTCAGTATTTCAGGGTGCTTAATATGGATGGCATCGTTGAGCTCCCTTAAAAACCGAATAGAATCCAGGTTCTCACGGCCGCCGTACTCATTAGGTATCCACTCACCCTCTTCACGCGAATAGTCTAAGTACAACATAGAAGCTACCGCATCTACTCTGATACCATCGATGTGATACGTCTCTAGCCAGTACATCGCACTGCTAATCAGGAACGAACGTACTTCGTTACGGCTGTAGTTAAAGATATAGCTCTGCCAATCAGGATGATAACCCTGGCGAGGATCGGCGTGCTCAAACAGATGGGTGCCATCAAAGTGATACAAACCGTGCGCATCGGACGGGAAGTGTGAGGGCACCCAGTCCAGAATGACTCCGATGCCGGCCTCGTGCAATTTGTCTACCAAGTACATAAAATCCTGCGGCGTGCCGTAACGACTACTGGGCGCAAAGTAGCCAGTCGTTTGGTAGCCCCACGAACCGTAGAAAGGGTGCTCCATCACCGGCAAAAATTCTACGTGGGTGTAGCCCATCCAGCTGAGGTAACCGGGCATTTCGTCCGCCATCTCGCGATACGACATCATGCGGGTCTTGCCAGACTGGGACTGCCCGTCGTCACCAGAAGTGCGACGCCACGAACCCACGTGCAGTTCGTATACCGACACCGGTTGCGGATCGAGCCCCCGCTCCTGCCGGTTCTGCACCCATTCCTGGTCGTTCCACGCGTAGTCCAGATCCCAAACCTTCGAGGCGGTCTGAGGCGGGGTCTCCCAGTGGTAAGCAAACGGATCGCCCTTCTCTACTTCAAAGTTGTTGAACTGCGACTTGATAAAGTATTTGTAAGTTTCGCCACGTGACAAGCCCGGCAAAAACGCCTCCCAGATACCCGAACCGTCCCAACGCGCTTTCATCGAATGTTCGCCTCGGTTCCAGCCGTTGAAGTCACCTATTACCGACACGTACTCAGCATTGGGTGCCCACACCGCAAAGTATACGCCCAGTGTGCCGTCGTGCTCCATAAAGTGAGCGCCGAGTTTCTCGTGGAGCGCGTAGTGACTACCCTCACGGAACAGGTGGATATCGTATTCCGTCAGCAGCGAAGGTGGCTCTAGGGCGGCTCCTTGATCGGTAGACGTTTTTTTCTTGGGGGTTGGCGTGCTGGTTTGGCTCATATTAATCTTCTTGCGCAAATTTTTGCATGACATACAAAATGCCTTTCATAGGAATAATGCTCCACTTCGGACGATTGTTTAACTCGTAGTTGAGCTCGTAGATCGCTTTTTCTAATAAGAAGGTCTGAATCAAAATATTGAAGTCTTCTTGTTCACTAGGAATAAAGTCGTGTTGGGATGCTGTCTCCAGGTACGACTTCAGGTAAAAACCGCTCATGTAGTGGTTCCACTGCTCGGCCCATTCTTCCAGATAATCAGCGTTGCCCTGCAAGTAGGTTTCGCGACTAAACAGACTGCCGTAGGCGGCGTAGTGAAACGAACGTAGCATACCCGCCACATCGCGCAGTGGTGACCGCTTCAGGCGGCGCTCACTGTAGGCCCGGGCCGGTTCACCCTCAAAGTCTAAGATCACGAAGTCGCGCCCCGTAAACAGCACCTGCCCCAGGTGATAGTCACCGTGGGTACGAATCTTAAGGGCATCGATCTTGTGCGCATAGATTTGCTTGAAACGCTGCAACACCTCCTTTTTAATCCCTTGCACTTCCTGGGCGGTATCGGCAAACGTGTCGGGCAGATTTTTTATGCCGCGATCCAGGCTCTGATAGGTAGTACGTACCAACGTTTGCAACGAGGAGTATAATGAACGCTGGTAATGAAGCGAGAAGGCCTCGGGTTCAAAATCCTTCACTTCGGGATAAGCGGCCAGTGCAATATGCATTTCGGCGGTGCGTATGCCGAGCAGACTCGCCCGTTCGGCGGGTGCCCCCCCAATCAGGCTCTGGATAATATCCGGGGCCTTATCGTACTCTACGGGCTTCACGAAAGTGCCTCTGAGGTTGGGGATGGCTTGCCCCTCTTGCCCGAGCGACACTCGTTCGTAGTAACGATCAATCACATCGTTCATGTACTCCCACGCGTCACCCTGGTTCTCGACCAAGGTTAGCATCATACCCAGGGTCAACTCCTGTTTTTTGCTATCGGTTAGTGCTAATTCACCCGCGTAGGCCGGTATATGCTCAAAGTCGGCGGTCTCGCTCAGGTAGCGTGTCACCTCTACGTCAGGATTGGTTACATGCTCGATTTTCCGGTAAATTTTAAAGAAGTACTGCTTATCGTAGACCACCGAGGTATTGCTTTGCTCAGCCGTAAGTACCCGCGACGAAACCCCCTCTTTCTGCGATTGCATAAAATGCTTAACCGACGAGACGGACCGCCCTAAGAGCTTACCTCCGTCCTCTTTAGCCTTTTTGTTCTTCGCCATTAGCGTAAACAGATAGCTCCGAAAGGGCGCGCTGTACATACCATCATATAGATACCCTACCTCCCCTCCTACGTTCACCGGAAACATCACACTCTGTTGGTGCTGATTCATTAGGAATGCGCTTAGGCCTTCGACGATAAACGAAACCGGCAATTGGTAAAGCTCATCCAACCCCTCATTGTAGCTAACCTCGATGATAAGGATAGCCCCCATCTCATTCTTGATGGGTAAAATAATACATTCAGATACATTGATCTTGCGAATGGTACGCGACTTACCGCCGAACCAGCGACAGCCCGCCAGGTAATGCGGCAAGTGCTTCTCAATAGCACTCTGTGCCCGTTTGTTGCTAAGCTGTTGCCAGGCATCGATACTAAAGATAGGCTTTTTGGCTTCGCCCAGATAGTCTTCGCTGTACTCCCGGGGTTTTTCCAGTTCGAACCACTGGTAGGCGTAGGGTCCAAGGGTGAAGTGATACGCCCCCTCTCCTATGGCTGGAAAGTGGTTTTTGCTAAATAGCTCAATCGGCACCGCCTCTTTGTACTCCGACAGCTCGATCTCTGCCGACTGCGAAAAGCGCGACAAGTTGGAGATAATCAGCAACGTTTCGTCCTCAAAAGTACGGGTGAAGGCCAAAATTTTGGCGTTGTCTACGTACAAAAACTTGATATCACCCTGGCTAAAGGCCTTGTGCCCCTTGCGCATGCTGAAGTGGCGCTTCATCCACCATAGCAGTGAATTAGAATTGCGCTGTTGGGTTTCTACGTTCACCGCTTCATAACGGTACTCAGGATCGAGAATCACCGGCAAGTACAGCTGCTGCGGATTGGCGTCTGAGAAACCGGCGTTGCGGTCGGGACTCCACTGCATGGGCGTACGCACTCCGTCCCGGTCGCCCAGGTAAAAGTTGTCACCCATACCAATTTCATCGCCGTAGTAGATCACCGGCGTGCCCGGCAACGAGAGCAACAGGTGGTTCATGAGCTCGATCTTGCGCCGGTCGTTGTCCAGCAGCGGAGCCAGCCGGTGCCGAATGCCTAGGTTGATGCGGGCTTTGGGGTCTTTGGTGTAAACCTTATACATATAATCGCGCTCCTCGTCAGTCACCATTTCCAGGGTGAGCTCGTCGTGGTTGCGCAAAAACAGGCCCCATTGGCAGTTGTCTGGAATTTCTGGAGTCTGATCCAGGATGTCGATGATAGGATAACGATCTTCCATCCGCACGGCCATAAACATACGGGGCATGATCGGGAAGTGAAAGTTCATGTGGCACTCGTCGCCCTCACCGTAGTACGAGGCCGAATCTTCGGGCCACATATTGGCCTCGGCCAGTAGCATCACCCCCGGCTTCTTCCGGTCCACGTGGGCACGCAATTGTTTCAGAAACTCGTGGGTTTCGGGTAGGTTCTCGCAGTTGGTTCCTTCCCGCTCAAAAAGGTACGGCACCGCATCCAGGCGGAAGCCATCGACTCCCAGATCAATCCAGTAGTCAAGCACCTTAAATATTTCTTGCTGCACCGCCGGATTGTCAAAGTTGAGGTCGGGCTGATGCGAGTAAAACCGGTGCCAAAAATGCGACTGCGCCACTGGGTCCCAGGTCCAGTTAGAGGCCTCGAAGTCCTGGAAGATGATTCGGGTATCCTTATACTTGGTAGTATCGTCGCTCCATACGTAGAAATCGCGCTCGTTGCTGCCGGGTTTGGCCCGGCGGGCCCGCTGAAACCAGGGGTGCTGGTCAGACGTGTGGTTGATAACCAATTCGGTGATGACGCGTAGCCCCCGGGCGTGCGCCGCCTTCAGCAGCTGCTTGAAGTCGCGCATGGTGCCGTACGACGGATTAACGCTGTAGTAATCCATGATGTCGTAGCCATCGTCGCGCAGCGGCGAAGGGTAAAACGGTAGTAACCAAATAGCAGTTACGCCTAAATCTTGCAGATAGTCGAGGCTTTTGAGTAGCCCACGGAAATCACCAATACCGTCGCCGTTACCATCGCGAAAGGCTTTGATGTGCAGTTCATAAATAATCGCGTCTTTGTACCACAGTAAGTTGTCGTCAATATCAGAAAATTCTTTAGCGGCCATATGCGTGTAGAGTACGAATAAGTGTTGTAGGAAATTTGTTACATCCGGCTAGGGTTGCGTGACCCGGAAGACGTGCGCCGGCATCAGGTACGGGTTAATGTGTACGTAGTTCCACTCACCCTGCCAGGTGTAGTAGCTATCGCTCAGCAGGTCGTGTAGATAGAACGGGCGATCCCAGGCCAGCCCAAGCTCGGCCAACGGCAGTCGCAGGTGAGCGCTCTGTTCGTGGTAAGGATCCATATTCACTGCCATAATCATCACATTGCCACTGGCCTGATCTACTTTACCGTAGCAAATGACCTGATCGTTTTCTACGTCGGCGAAGTGTACGTTCCAGGTATTCTGTAGCGCAGGATTTTCCTTACGAATGTGGTTGAGCCGGGTAATGACCTCGCGGGTGCGGGTTTCTGCTTCCCAGTTCCAGTGCTTGACCTCGTACTTCTCAGAGTCAATATACTCCTCTTTGCCCGGATAAGGAGTACTAACGTTAAGCTCATACACTGGCCCGTAGATACCGTAGTTAGACGACAGTGTGGCCGCCAGAATGACCCGCATCAGGTGGGCCGGCTCGCCGCCGTAGACCAGCGTGGGCGTCAGGATATCGGGAGTGTTAGGCCAGAAGTTGGGCCGAAAGTATTCGCGCATCGGCCCCTTCGTCAGTTCGGTCATATACTCGCGCAGCTCGTGGGGGTTGTTGCGCCAAGAAAAGTAAGTATACGACTGGGTATAGCCGATCTTCGCCAGGCGCTGCATCACGCGCGGGCGCGTGAAAGCTTCCGCCAAGAAAATCACATCCGGATGCTCGGTGCGGATTTCTCGGATGCACCACTCCCAGAACGGAAAGGCCTTGGTGTGCGGGTTGTCTACCCGAAAGATCATGACCCCCTGCTCAATCCAGTAGTCGAAGACGCTTTTGAGCTCCTGCCACAGGTTTTCCCAGTCTTCGGTTTCGAAGTTGATGGGCAGAATGTCTTCGTAGCGTTTGGGCGGATTCTCGGCGTACTGTACCGTGCCGTCGGGTCGCCACTTGAACCAAGCAGGGTGCTCCGTGACCCACGGGTGGTCGGGCGCGCACTGAAAGGCAATATCCATCGCGATCTCGATGTCTTTTTGGTGAGCCGCTTTGATCAGTCCCCGAAAATCCTCGAGAGTGCCCAGTTCGGGATGAATCGCCTTGTGGCCTCCTTCCTCCGAACCAATGGCCCAGCACGAGCCAGGGTCGCCCGGATTGGCCGTGACCGCATTGTTCAAGCCTTTGCGATTCTTTTTACCGATGGGATGAATGGGAGGAAAATAAAGCACGTCGAAACCCATCTCCGCCACGCGGGGCAGCAGCCGTTCGGCGTCTTTAAAAGTGCCGTGCTGACCCGGCTCACGGGCCGCCGAGCGAGGAAAGAACTCGTACCAGGTGCTGAATAGCGCCCTCTTCCGCTCTACCTCTACCGCACAAACCGACGGGTATGTGGTGGCAACTTCCGAATCGTAGCTGCGCAGCATCACCTCCGTGATTTGATCGCCAAGTGCCCAGTTAACCGCGTTGGCCGTATTCTCTTCGCTCGTATCTTTCAGTACCTTTACGGCCTCTCGTAAAAACTTCTTATCTTCTTTGTCAGCATTTTTGATGGTACCGTCTATGATCTCTACTCCGATCTGTAATTCTACTGCTACCGGCTGACCCGCTTCGTACTTCTTTCGCAGCCCGTGCTGCCACGTTTCAAAGTGATCCACGTAGCCGCGTACGGTAAATTCGTAAAAACCCTTTTCTTCGGGGATGAAGGTACCCGTCCAGCGATCGTTGATTCCTGCTCGCATGAAGACGCGCCGCCAGGATGACTCCCCCTGCTTTCGGTACAAGGTAGTGGCCCGTACGTGGTCGTGACCATCGCCGTACACATCGGCCGACACCTCAACGGCTTCGCCCACCACCCGCTTGGCCGGATACTGACCGTGGTTCACCTGGGGCTCCACGTGCTCTACAATCACCCGTTGGCGACCCACCGTGGATGCGGCAGCGGCTTTAGTAGTATTTTTATGATTAGACGCTACGGTTTTCTGGTTGGTTTCCTGGGCGGTTGAGGCAATCTCCATGGCTAGTTGGCTGATTTGGGGGCTAAGATAGAAGAATGTTCGGGGAATTGTGAAAGGCACCAGGCTATTTATTTATTTGTCAAACACCTAGGTTGTTTCCTCGTTTCTATCAAGAGAAAAACAGCCGTATTGTTCACTTTCTGTTCTAACCAATCGCACCACTGCGTCCTTATATGTCCAAAGCTACCGAAAGTCACCGAGCCCTTTTTACCCGATTTATTACGCTGCTCAACGAGCAGCGCCTCGAAGATTTGCCCGAAGTAGTTGACCCGCAGCGCTACCACGAACAGTGTGTGGGCTACGCACCGGGCTGGATGAACCTGGAGGAAGCCAAGCAGAACATCCGCAAAGTTTACCAGGGTATTCCTGACCTGCACGCCCGCATTGAAACGATGATCGCCGAGGGTGATACGGTGACCGCTCGTATGACGATCACCGGCACACACCGCGGCTCATTGTTCGGAGCCCCGGCCACGGGGCGCTTTTTTCAGGTCAACGGTTTCGATACGGTACAGATTGAGGACGGTAAGATTGTGCGTCGTATTCAGCAGGCTGACCTAGCGGGACAGATGAGCCAACTGTTCGGCCCCTGGGCCAAGGGGCTGGGCACCGTTCTCGGACTAGGCGTATTGGGCCTTGGTGTTGCGCTGTGGCGCAAGTAGCTTTTTGGGTGTATTGCTAAGCGTCGCAGGAGGCTTGGGAAGCTTGAGCCTTTGGTGTTCTGGTGAGCTTCACGCCGGAAAGTTTCCTGGCCCGTCAACGGCAAAGTGTTGCGCCTTCTTCTCTGCTGCCAGTTGTTGGCCTGCCCTCCCCTGCTTTCGCACCGCGCTAAGACGCCATACTACAGACAAGCACGCTAACCATCGCTCAAGAACCAATGCAGCGGTGACAAAAGCGCACCTTCGCTCTTTCCGTCGGTAAGCCGACTCTTCTGCGATCCCTTCTGCCATTTGCGTTCTATTCTTCCCAATTCCCTCATCGGGTTGACGCAGAGCAAGCTGTTTAATATTTAACTATAAGAGTAATAAATAATTTTATTCGTATAGAACATGCTTTTTTGCCGATAATTTTTGACGTAATATTGAAACAACACTTGTTACTATGACACTTTTAATCTAACACGATTATTATGCACTTAAAACCACACTATTATCTCTGGGTCGCACTATTCTGCTGCGGCTATCTTTTCCCTTCGCTTACTCAAGCCCAATCTAACAGTTGCGGCGATGTGGTACTTCGCACTCAGGCCGAAGTGGATGCGTTCGATTGTACGTCAGCAGAAAGTATTACCATAGCAATGGACGGCGATCCTGACGATAATACGACGGGTGGTCCTGATGATCCGATCACCAATCTAATTAATATGTCCACACTCATCGAGGTAACCGGCGACTTACGGATCACTCGCAAACGACCTGGTTTGTCTAGTGGTATTCTACTAGCTAACTTCGAAGGGTTACAAAACCTTGAGACTATAGGGGGCAGCTTTCTGCCTGACGATGAAACCGCGCGTAGCCTTAATGGCCTAGAAAAGCTTACGTTTATCGGCGGAACATTTCGAGTAAGCAGTGGTACTATAGATGATTTTTCAGGTTTAGAGAATCTGCTTCGAATAGGAGGCGGCTTCGACGTAATCGGCATAGATAGTTTTGTGGGCTTATCTAATCTACAGCAAATCGACGGTCACTTTCGTATTGGTTCCAGTTCTGCCAAAGACTTCACGGGTCTACCACGTCTCACTTCAGTCGGTGGGCTGTCTCTACTTGCTAATACTGTACTAGAAAGCTTCGAGGGGCTAACATCATTGCAAACCATTGAAGACACATTATTAATAGAAAAGCAAAGCCCTAGTACAAACATCGAGGAGCCACTCAACATCAGCTTTGTAGGTTTGGAGAACATAGAAGAGCTAGGCAGCCTTATTATTTTCGGCGGTGTCATCGGCGATTTTCAGGGCCTAAATAACTTAGAGCGCATCCGAGATCAATTTAGCATCACGTTTACTTGCGAAGTGGGCAGCTTAACCGGGTTAGAAAAGCTAGTGTCTGTTGGAGGCGCACTCACGATAGAAGAAAACAATGCCTGTAGGGGTAGGGCGGGCGAGGGCGGCCCTAGCGATTTAAACGGACTACAGGGACTTCGCCAGGTGGGGTCGTTGACGGTAGACGTTGCTTCGCTAGATGGATTAGATCAACTCCGTGAAGTGACCAGTAGCGCCACCTTGTCTACTGATAACTTATCAGCTCTTGGAAACTTGACTACTGTCGGAGAAGACTTTATAATAAACCGAGGCAACTTTACTGATCTATCAGGACTTATGAGTCTGACCTCTGTCGGAAGAAACCTGACCATAAACAACGGGGGGTTTGCTGATCTATCAGGGCTTGAAAACCTCGATTCTGTAGGGGAAGATGTACAGATTAACAACAACGCCAACCTTTCAGATATTTCAGCACTCGAGAATATTGTGGATATAGGGGGAGACTTACAGATTGCGTTTAACAGCGTTCTCTCTAGCTGCTGTGTGTTGTCCGACATCAGAGAAAAGGTGCAGGGCAGCGTGATATTAAGTAATAATGACGAAGGATGCCTAAATATTGCTGAGGTAGAAACCAGCTGTAACCAGGGCAATGGGGTTACCTACCAGTACTATGAAGGAACCTGGGAGGTGCTACCTGATTTTGACCAGCAAACCGTGGTGAGTACGGGTACGCTACCCAATTTTAGTCTGAGTCCGGCCCAGCAGAATGGATCATACGGTTTTCAGTATACTACCTACTTGAACGTGACTACCCCCGGGGAATATACTTTTTACACAACTTCTGCCGACGGTAGCAAACTCTACATCAACGAGCAACTGGTCGTCGACAACGATGGTATACATGCCGCTCGGGAAGAATCAGGTGAGATAATGCTACCTGCTGGTCGCCAAAAGCTAAGGGTAGAATACTTTGTACATGACCGTGATGATGCGCTACTGGAAGTTCGCTACGCTGGCCCTGGTATCAGTAAGCAGCTGGTACCGGACGAAGTAATCTTTATCAACGACGAGCAGGTGAACCCATCGTGCGAGAATGTGGTGCTCTCGACGCAAGCTGAAGTAGATGCTTTTGATTGCGCTTTGGTTTTTGACTTAACCATAGACGTGAGTGACGAGGATAGCGAAGATCCTATCGTTGATCTATCTGGCTTGTCTTTGTTGTCTCAGGTAAGAAACGACCTAACTATTACTGGTAAGCGGTCGGCAGATGCTCCGGCCTTAAGCAACCTAGAAGGTTTGAACAACCTGATTAGTATCAACGGTGATTTTGTTTTTTCTGCCAATCTGCCTAATCTTCAGGGCTTAAGCGGACTGAGCACCATCGGAGGTTCATTCCAGCTACTTGAAGGTGTGTTCGGAAGGCGCCGTGAGTTTAGCGAATTAAAAAGTTTGAAGGGACTAGAGTCATTAAAAAGCGTGGGGGGCGATTTGACACTACAGTACCCTCTAGAAGATTTTAGTGGTCTAGACAAACTAAAAACCGTTGGAGGTGAAATCAGCATTGATTCAAAAGGTCTAGTACGTTTTAATGGACTCTCAGCACTAGAAACGATTGGGGGCCTTTCCGTACCAGGTTTTGTTTCAGACTTTGTGGGATTGTCGGCGCTCACCACCATCAACGGCTCCGTTGCTATAGGGGGGGAAGATTCGTGGGGTGTAAACAGCTTCCGGGGCCTAGAACGCCTAGAGGCTATTTCTGGTGATGTTATCATAAAACTCTTCGACAATTTCAATGATTGGCAAGGCTTAGGCAGCTTGCGCCGCATAGGGGGCAGCTTTCTAATACTACCCAATAGTAATTTTGATAACTTTCTAGGCTTAGAAAACCTAGAAGAAATCGGTGGCCGCTTCCGGATTAGGTTCAGTGAAATAAAAAGTTTACGAGGGCTATCCAGCTTGCAATCAATAGGTGACCTCTTTCAAATTGAGAATAGCACTATAGAAAGCTTACAGGGTTTATCCAGCTTGCAATCGGTAGGTGGTCTTTTTTTATCTTCAGTAAAAGAGCTCGCTTCGTTGGAAGGTTTAGAGGCACTTCGCCAGATCGCCAATGATATCTTTATTACTGAGACCTCAGTTGCTGATATTTCTACTCTGACAACAGTAGAAAGCGTAGGCGGTGATCTACTGATCAGCTTGAACCGATCTTTATCTACCTGCTGTGCGTTGTTTACCTTGAAAAAGCGGACAACGGGTAGCGTTACTGCAAGATTCAACGCCGAAGGCTGCAACAGTCTGCAACAGATTGAGGCCGCCTGTGACGAGGTTGCCAGGGTGAGCTACCGCTACTACGAAGGCGAGTGGGATAAGCTGCCTGACTTTTCTGCCCTGGATGCCGTCAAAACCGGCACCTTGAGTAACTTCGGCCTGAACCCAGCTGAACAAGAAGACTTTTACGGCTTCACCTACCGTACCTACCTGGAGGTAAGTACGCGCCGGCGAGTATACCTTCTTACACCAATTCTGACGATGGTAGTCAATTATTCGTCAACGACCAATTAGTGGTGGATAACAACGGAAGACACGACGTGCGCGAGCGATCCGGTAAGGTCACTTTGGATGAAGGACGCCACCTACTGGAAGTAGCCTACTTTGAAGCCACTCGGAATCAGTTACTGGAAGTAAGCTACGCCGGCCCCGGTATCAGTAAGCAACTGATTCCTGGTGAGGTGCTGTTCCTCAACGAAGAGGGCCCTTCTACCGAAGTCTGGCTAGAAGCCGAGTGTGCCTCCGTAGGCGACTACTGGAAAACGGTAGACACTAGATTTACCGCATCCGGGGGCAGCTACCTACAGGCCACCGTGCAGGGGGCCGGGCCCGATAACCTACCCCGTGAAGACTCTCGCCGTCAGATCGCCTTCACCGTAGAGGTGCCTCAGGCAGGTTCTTACCAAATCTTTGCCCGCCAGCGCGCTGACAACTCGAGAGACAACTCTTTCTTCTTTCAGGTGAACGACGGGGACTGGCAGGTGTGGAGTACCTCGGCGACTCGTCGTTTCAGTTGGTCGCCCGTTGCCGACGGAAGCTACCAGCTCAACGAAGGGGTGAACACCATCCGATTTGCTAACCGTGAGTCAGAAGCGCGACTAGACAAAATCTACGTTACGCAGACGGGGGAGCTGCCGACCGGATTCGGCGAGGAAGCCAGCAACTGTGATGACAACGCTCGGCTGGCCAATCAATCTGACAAGGCAGCCGCTACTTCGGCAGGTTCATTGGTTGCCTACCCCAATCCGACGCACAGTCAACTCACCGTACAGATACCAAACACCGAGGCACTCAATGGTGAACTGGTGATTACCGATCTATTGGGTAAGAGGATGCGGCGCAATGTGCCCACCGAAGTATCGGGACGAACTTACCGGCTAGACGTACGGGAATTGCCTACTGGTATGTATCTGCTACAGTGGCAAGGCCGACCGGCTATACACCACCCGGGTGCTTGTGGAGCGCTAAGCTTGCAGCGTTTATAGAAAGCGGTTTTATTGAGGTGCCTTCGCAGATTGCGAGGGCACCTTTTTTTGTGTAGCTGTTGAAGTGCACTGTGGCCAACTACTACTATTTCTTATAATGGCCCCCGCACTCAGAGAGCCAAGCGAACTATGATCTAATTTTCTCAAGAATATTTGTTCCAATAATGAATAAAATAATTCTTTAAAATATTTTATTATCAGCAATACTTTCGCTTGCTGATATTATATGCTACGCAGTTTCATCACGGCTTTTCTGCGTATCTCACACTACTGATCCAATTTTACGCTAGTCTTGGGTAAGTACAATCACCTATTGTTAAATATTTAACTATTATAGTATAAATTAAACCTATTCTCACTTGATCTAATTTTTTACAAATATTTTTAATTGTAGTATTGACATTATATTGTACGGATTCGTACGGTTTTTAACCTAACTCAAATACCACATTTATGTACACCACACTACGTTACTACCTCGCGGTGCTACTCTGCTGCGGCTATCTCATTCCCTCACTCGTTCACGCTCAAACCGGTTGCGGCGATGTGGTGCTTCGCACTCAGGCTGAAGTGGATGCCTTTGATCCTACCTGTACTTTGGTGGAAAGTTTAACGATTGATATTGAACAAGGTGATGATCCCATCACCAACCTGAATGCGCTGTCTTCGCTCACCCGCGTTGGAAATGCCCTGAGTATTATTGGCGGAGAGACCACGACTCTCCGCAACCTGACGGGCTTGGACAACCTCCGCTCGATTAGTGGTGACTTCACCTTCTCTGTGCCCCTAAAGAACTTTGCTGGTATGGAAGCACTGGAAACCATCGGAGGTAAATTTATCTTTCCGAACTATCGCGTAGGAGACCTAACGGGTCTCTCTGGGGTGAGATCTATCGGAGGCGAGATCAACATTATTGAAGCCAATTCTTCGGTGAGTTTTCAGGGGCTCTCCGCCGTAGAATCGGTCGGTGGCTTCTCCTTTGGTCGTGTTGGTTACATCAGCTTCACAGGCTTATCTTCTCTCGAAGTGATCGATGGCACACTCACCTCAAAGAACGTAAACTTCCTAGGCACTCAGGGGCTAGAGAACGTTCGCGAGATTACCGGATCACTGTTCGTATTAATCGAAGATAGTTTTACAGGCTGGGCCGGACTAAAGAATTTGCGTCGCATCGGTGGTAATTTTACGGTTCTTTCAGAGGCCGAAGGCGACTACAGCTTTGACGAGTTGGGTAACCTCAGAGAAATCGGAGGCCGGTTTCGGCTCAATTATTTTGGAAGAGGTAGACATTTACTTGAAGGATTTAGAGATCTACGGTCGGTGGGTAGTATTCTCATAGAAAGCGGGCCACTGGATGGTCTTGAAGTGATTGATACGGTTAAAAATGACCTAATTATTTCGGCCCCTGGCGTGACTAATATCAGTCCACTACAGGGTATCCAAAGCATCGGCGGTGATTTGCGCCTCACCGGAAACAGTTCGCTATCCTCTTGTTGCCTCATCACTTTGCTGGCCGATAGGATCAGTGGTACCATTATCCTGAAAGACAACGCGCCGGAATGCAATGATCTAGCAGCGGTTGAAGCCGAATGCAGTAACACTACGGGAGTACGCTATCGCTACTACGAAGGGGAGTGGGACAAACTACCTGACTTTAGCATCCTGGAAATTGCCAAGACCGGTGCACTACCCAACTTCAGTCTGAGTCCCGCCGAACAAGACGACAACTACGGTTTTACCTACCGTACCTATCTGGAAGTAGCGACCGCCGGCGAGTATACCTTCTTCACTAACTCTGACGACGGTAGCCGACTGTTGGTCGATGGCCAGGTAGTTGTTGACAACAACGGACAGCACGACGCGCGCGAACGCTCCGGCGAGATCACCCTGGATCAGGGCCGTCATTTGCTAGAGGTTACCTACTTTGAAGCGACCGGCAATCAGTTGCTGGAAGTAACGTACGCTGGCCCGGGCATCCGCAAGCAACTTATTCCCGATGAGGTACTCTTCTTCGACGATACGGGTTGTCAAGAAGTAGTGCTTAGTACGCAAGCGGATGTAGATGCTTTTGATTGTACTTCGGTGGCTAACCTGACGATCGATCTTTTCGAGGGCCGAGCCACCAATCCTGATCCCATCAACGACCTGAGTCGTTTGTCGCGACTCACTGAAGTTACTTCCAACCTTAGAATTCTTAATCTCGAGACGAATTACAGCAGCCCTAACCTCAAGGGGCTGAGAAGTTTAAAGAGAATAGAGGGTAATCTCATACTAAGCGTCAGTGGCCCCGCTTTTGAGGGACTGGATAGCTTGGAGTATATTGGTGGAAACCTTACCGTTACTGAAGCATTTAATTTTACGGGTGACTTCTCAGCCTTTAAGAGCTTACGCTACGTAGAGGGGGTACTAGAGATTGATCTTATGGGCATCGAGCCTATTAGCCTAGCAGGCTTGTCAAAACTGGAGTCAGTAGGCGGCATTACCCTCGGTAATAGTCAAATCAATAATTTCGAGGGACTGGAGTCGCTAAAAGTGATTAGGGGCGACTTGATTGTAACCGCCCGCGGGGACATTGGTAGCTTCCGGGGCCTAGAAAAGGTTGAGCGTATCACCGGTGACCTCTCTGTGTTCCAGCAAAGTATCAGTGATCTTCGGGGGTTAAATGGCCTTGAGCAGCTCGGGGGTAGCTTCACCCTCACCCGTAGCGTAATCAAAGACTTGTCGCCGCTCCCTAACCTACAGCGTATTGGTGGTGATCTGATCGTGACCGACAACCCTAATCTGTCAATCTGCTGCGTTATTCCTACTTTTGCTGATAAGGTAGTCGGCTCGATTACCCTAGAAAACAACGCCAAAGGCTGCAACAGTCTGCAACAGATTGAGGCCGCCTGTGGAAGCGGGTCCACTGCTAGGGTGCGCTACCGCTACTACGAAGGCGAGTGGGATAAGCTGCCTGACTTTTCTGCCCTGGATGCCGTCAAAACCGGCACCTTGAGTAACTTCGGCCTGAACCCAGCTGAACAAAAAGACTTTTACGGCTTCACCTACCGTACCTACCTGGAGGTGAGCACCGCCGGCGAGTACACCTTTTACACCAATTCTGACGACGGTAGTCAATTATTCGTCAACGACCAATTAGTGGTGGATAACAACGGAAGACACGACGTGCGCGAGCGATCCGGTAAGATAACCTTGGATGAAGGACGCCACCTACTGGAAGTAGCCTACTTTGAGGCCACCCGCAACCAACTGTTGGAAGTAGGCTACGCTGGGCCCGGTATCAGTAAGCAACTGATTCCTGGTGAGGTGCTGTTCCTCAACGAAGAGGGCCCTTCTACCGAAGTCTGGCTAGAAGCCGAGTGTGCCTCCGTAGGTGACTACTGGAAAACGGTAGACACTAGATTTACCGCATCCGGGGGCAGCTACCTACAGGCCACCGTACAGGGGGCAGGGCCCGATAACTTACCGCGCGAAGCCCCCCGCCGTCAGATCGCCTTCACCGTAGAGGTGCCTCAGGCAGGTTCTTACCAAATCTTTGCCCGCCAGCGCGCTGACAACTCAAGGGATAATTCCTTTTTCTTTCAGGTGAACGACGGGGACTGGCAGGTGTGGAGTACCTCGGCGACTCGTCGTTTCAGTTGGTCGCCCGTTGCCGACGGAAGCTACCAGCTCAACGAAGGGGTGAACACCATCCGATTTGCTAACCGTGAGTCAGAAGCGCGACTAGACAATATCTACGTTACGCAGACGGGGGAGCTGCCGACCGGATTCGGCGAAGCAGCCAGCAATTGCGATGACAACGCTCGGCTGGCCAATCAATCCGACAAGGCAGCCGCTACTGAGGCACCCGTAGGTTCACTCATAGCTTATCCTAATCCGACGCACAGTCAACTCACCGTACAGATACCAAACACCGAGGCACTCAAGGGTGAACTGGTGATTACCGATCTACTAGGTAAGAGGATACGGCGCAATGTGCCCACCGAAGTATCGGGACGAACTTATCAGCTAGACGTACGCGAGCTGCCCACTGGTATGTATCTGCTACAGTGGCAAGCCGACCGGCTATACACCACCCGAGTGCTCATCGAACGCTAGGCTTGCAGCGTTTACAGAAACGGTTTTATTGAGGTGCCTTCGCAGATCGTGGAGGCACCTTTTTTTGGTCTAAGCATTCGTAAAAGCACCAAATAGTTGACTATTACCCCTTACCATTCTTAAGCATCAGTTTCGGTACAAATTAGAGTCTAGTCATTTTTTTCTAAAATTTATTTATTATCACAATAGGAAGGCATTTCTTCGAATTCTACTACTGCTGTAGCCAGTATGACCGCTCGCTGTTTTGCCATCATCTTGCTCATACATCATTCTTTCTCACATACTTTCAATCCTATCGTCAGTATATAGTCCTTGTTTAATACAATTACTAATCAGTCACCATTTAACTATATCAATATAAACTCACCTTATTCTCATTGACACCATTTTTCCATAAATACTTTTTAATGTAATATTGATAATCAATCTGATACGATCACACTATCTCTAACCAACTATGATACCCATGAACATAACCCTACGTTATTACCTTACGATCGCGCTACTTTGTTGCAGCCTCTTCGTTCCTACACTCATCCACGCTCAGTCTGAGGGTGTTTCTTATCGCTACTACGAAGGCGAATGGGAAAGGCTACCTGATTTTTCTGCCCTGGATGCCGTCAAAACAGGTACTTTGAGCAACTTCAGCCTGAGTCCGGCCGAACAGGAAGACTTTTACGGCTTCACCTACCGCACCTATCTGGAGGTGCGCACCGCCGGAGAGTACACCTTTTACACCAACTCTGACGACGGCAGTCAGTTGTCAGTCAACGGTCAGCTAGTGGTCAATAATAACGGACGACACGCCGTACGTGAGCGCTCCGGCACCGTAACCTTGGACGAAGGCCGTCATCTAATAGAGGCCGCCTACTTTGAGGCCACCCGAAACCAGTTACTGGAAGTCGGCTACGCCGGTCCTGGTATTAGCAAACAGCTTATTCCCGACGGAGTATTGTTTGTTGAAGACGATAAAGCGGCACCGTCCTGCGATGAAGTGTTGCTCGAAACCCAGGCAGAAGTAGATGCCTTTGACTGTGCAACTGTGGGCGACCTAACCATCAGGATCATCGGCGATTTTAACGATCCTGACCCTATTACTGATTTATCCGGTTTGTCTTCGCTAGTTCGTATCGAAGGGGACCTTAGTATCACCGCTAATACCCTGTTTGGGGCCACGATTCCGAGCAACTTAGAAGGGTTTAACAACCTGGAAAGCATTGGCGGAGACTTTAGGTTTAATGTGGGCTTTCCCGGCCCCGACTCTTTCTTTAGTTTTGAAGGGCTGGACAAACTAACCTCTATTGGTGGTTCGTTTATTTTTATAGGAGAAGCTCCCTCTTTCGAAGATTTCACCGGGCTAGAATCGCTCACTAGCGTTGAGGGCGATCTTCGTTTCACCTTTTTCTCAGTAGAAGACTTTGTTGGCCTCTCCGGTTTGAAGAAAATTGGCGGTGAGATTGAACTATTTGGAACGGGAGAGACGCGCTTCACCGGACTTTCGGCCTTAGAGTCAGTGGGTGGCTTCACCCTACCAAGCAGCGCTAGCGTTCCTGACTTTATGGGGTTGGAATCTCTCAAAATAATTGATGGCCCGCTGAGTATTTTTGGTGGCGATGGAGGGGTAATTAGCTTCCGTGGCTTGGAGAACTTAGAGACGATCACCGGCGATGTTACGCTGGAGTTTGAAGATGATTTTGAGGGTTGGGAAGGTCTCGGCAATCTGCGTCGCATCGGGGGCAGTTTTCTAACCTTCGGTAGTTTTGATGATTTCTCAGGATTAGAAAGTCTAGAAGAGGTCGGTAGTCTTCTCGTTGGTAACCCACAGAGTCTACAGGGCTTAGAGCAGCTTCGCTTGGTACAAGGCACCGTAAGCATCGAGGGTACTGATAGACTTACTGATATCAGCGCGCTAAAGGATCTCGCCCTCGTAGGAGGAGATTTTGTTCTGACCGGAAACTTACAACTATCGGATTGTTGTGCTGTTTCTGATGTGATCAGTAAGGTGGAAGGCGAGGTAGTCGTTGAGAATAACGCTCTGGGATGCAGTAGCTTGCCAGCCATTGAAGAAGCATGTAACACTCCGAGCGCACCCTTGGTCACGGCCACTGCCGGTACCGACCAAACGGTGGAAGTAGACATCCAGGAACCCTTAATTTTGAGCGGGCGTGCCAGTGGGCCTAACCCCTTCCGGCAGTATCAGTGGATACAAGTGAGCGGCCCTGAAGTACGCACCGAAAACGCCAGTACGGCCAACCTTCGTTTGTTTGATCTGCAAGTAGGTACGTATGTTTTCCAGTTCACTGCCACTGATAGTAAGGGTAACTCCGGTTCGGATGAAACCACCCTGACGGTGACCGGCGGCAACGTCCATTTGGCCAACAGCGCACTGAAAACAGACTTCCTGCAGACCTCCTCTGATAAGTTGACCGCCTATCCTAACCCGGCCAACGGTGAGCTGAAGGTGCAGATACCAGGCACCGAAGCACTGAGCGGCGAACTGGTGATTGCCGACTTATCGGGTCGGCGGGTGCAACGCAGCATCCCCACCGAAGTGTCGGGCAGAACTTACCAGCTAGATATACGTGCGTTACCGGCCGGCATATATTTGCTACAGTGGCAGGCCGACCGGCTATACACCGCCCGGGTGCTCGTGGAGCGGTAGCCCTTTTAAGTCTATATGAGAAGCTATTTTACGAAGGTGCCCCTGCTAACCACAGGGGCACCTTTCTTATTGCGTATTAGCCAATATGTGTAGCCGCCAACTATTGCCTGTCTCATCAGAAGAAACATGATTCTGAAAGCGAAATTGATTAACGTTTGAATTTTCTCAAAAAAAATTTCATTCTGATAATGAGAAATTAATTCTTTGAATTCTTCTATCGGAAGGGGTGCTTCCGATCATCGGCGTTATCTTACTGTACAGTTTCCATTTCAACTTTCTGGCGTACTCCGTGTCACTAGTTATACGATACGGCAGTCTTGAGTGAGTGCAATCACGTGCTGTTAAGTATTTAACTATATCAATAAAAATTAAAGCTATTCTTACTCATCCTATTTTTTTATAGATATTTTTCAGTGTAATATTGACACCGAGTCGTACGAAACCGTACGCTTTTTAACCTAATCTAAATACTATACTCATGTACACAATGCTACGTTATTATCTCATGGTCGCACTACTCTGCTGCGGCTATCTCGTTCCTTTACTCACGCACGCTCAAAGCAGTTGCGGTGATGTGGTGCTTCGCACCCAAGCTGAAGTGGATGCTTTTGACTGCTCATCAGTCACCAGCCTAGACATCTATTTTGACCTGTCTTCAACAGATCCCATTGTAGACCTAAGTAGTCTTTCTTCGCTAACTATGATTGAAAATAGTCTTACTGTGGATGGTGACGGATCATCATCTGGCTTAGCTGGCTTAGACAATCTGGAGACCATTGGTAATGATTTTAACTTTTCTTTAAATAATGTGTCTGATTTTAAAGGCTTAGGTAGCCTTCGGTCTATTCAGGGGTCGTTGAACGTAACACAAGCAGATATCACAAATTTTGAAGGCTTAGAAGGCCTAGAAAGTATCGGTGGTCAATTTTTTGTCGCGGAGTGTTACTCGCTTGAGAATTTTGTGGGCTTAGATAGCTTAAGATCCATCGCTGGTGTTATGAACATAGACAGAGTAGACGAGATTAGTTTCAACGGACTCAATGCCTTGACATCGGTTGGCGGCCTTATTAGTGATGATAGCTACGTGAGCATTGATAACTTCATTGGTTTAGAATCTCTTAAGATTATCCGGGGGCAACTAAGCCTAGGTAACACTGACATGGGGGTGGCTAGCCTGAAAGGTTTAGAAGCACTTGAAGAGGTTACTGGCGATATTTTGCTCACGTACGCAGGTATTGAAAACCTCCAAGGTTTAAACAACCTGCAACGCATCGGAGGAGAAATGTCAGTAAGGAATACTAGCTTGAAAAGCCTTGATGGTTTGGAAAGCTTAGAAGAAGTTGGTTCTATAACGATCATTGATAATTATGATCTGTCTGAATGCTGCGCTATCATGAGCCTTCCGCAGCGTGTTCAAGACAAAGTATCTATTGAGAACAATGCGCCCCGATGCAATACTTTGGATGAAGTAAAGACAGTTTGTGCTGAAGGGGCCAATGGGGTTTTTTATAGCTATTATGAGGGCAATTTAGAAAGTGTGGACGATCTGGGTAATTACCCTAACCGGTTTGTAACCAGTAGCACATTACCTAACTTCAGCATCAACGCGGCGCAGCAAGAAGACTACTTCGGGTTCGAGTTCTCTACCTATATTGATATCACCACGGCGGGTGAGTACACCTTTTACACCAACTCGGATGATGGTAGTAAGCTATACATCAACGGCGACCTGTTGGTAAGCAATGATGGAATACGCCCACCGGTAGAAAAGTCGGGTACGGTTACTCTTTCACCCGGTAAACATCAATTAGAGGTTCTATACTTTGAGGCCTTCGGTGGACAAAAGTTAGAGGTTAGCTACGCCGGCCCCGGTATCAGCAAACAGCTTATCCCAGACGAAGTGCTATTCCTTAACGGGGATACACCCGCTCTGGCTTCGTGCGGCGATGTTGTGCTTAGTACACAGGCTGAAGTAGATGCTTTCAACTGTACTTCGGTAAAAAGCCTAACTATTGATCCTAGCTTGTCGACGGACCCAATCACAGACTTGGGTAGTCTTTCTTCGCTGACTGTAGTTGAAAACCACCTTAACATTATCGGCTGGGAAGCTGCGTTGTTGACTAGTCTTGCCGGACTGGACAATCTGAGTACTATCGGAGGCGACTTTAACTTTACGACTGACATAGCTAACCTCAAGGGCTTAAGCGGTCTTCAGTCTATTGGCGGTTCATTTAACGCATCTTATACAGATATCACTAACTTCGAGGGGCTAGAAAACCTAGAAACTATCGGTGGTTCATTCGACGTATCCCATGCAAGTATCACTAACTTCGTGGGCTTAGAAAATTTGGAGACGATCGGCGGAGAATTCTCTTTAGAATTTACTTCCCCTGTAGTGGATTTTACCGGACTAGGTAATCTAAAATCTATTGTAGGCCCCCTCGTTTTGGACCAAACGGACAATATCAGCTTCAACGGACTTGAGCGGTTAGTATCTGTCGGTGGAATCAACACTCCAGATAGCTATGTAATCATTGATGACTTTATCGGTCTAGAATCGTTGAAGATCATCCGGGGTAACTTATACCTCGGTGGTACCGATATGGTGGTAGCTAGCGTGAAAGGCCTAGAAGCTTTAGAAGAAGTTACCGGTAATATAGACTTCTCCTATACTGGCTTCGAAGACTTGCAGGGTCTGAACAACTTACGTCGGGTGGGCGGCAAATTTCGCATAGAAAATAATGGGCTACTGAAAAGTATCAATGAGTTAGAGGCACTCCAGGAAGTTGGAGAAGGTATCGTAGTTCTTGATAATTATTCTTTGTCAGAATGCTGTATACTCACTTCGCTCGCTAATGTGATTACTAGTGATATTTTAGTTGAAGACAATGACGTTTCTTGCGAGAGCTTAGATCAGGTGCAAGAGGTCTGCCGTGAGGGGGCCAACGGAGTGGTTTACCGCTATTACGAAGATAACTCGCTTTCTAGTGTAGACGATCTAGAATCTTATCAAGTCACAGATAGTGGTATCCAACCTAATTTTAGT
The DNA here is from genome assembly GCA_965213875.1 of Tunicatimonas sp. Classification (GTDB taxonomy): domain Bacteria; phylum Bacteroidota; class Bacteroidia; order Cytophagales; family Cyclobacteriaceae; genus Tunicatimonas. The sequence goes on from CBDCAN010000001.1 coordinate 127,988, forward strand.
ATCAGTTCGGCGCAGCAAGAAGACTACTTCGGGTTCGAGTTCTCTACCTATATTGATATCACCACGGCGGGTGAGTACACCTTTTACACCAACTCGGATGATGGTAGTAAGCTATACATCAACGGCGACCTGTTGGTAAGCAATGATGGAATACGCCCACCGGTAGAAAAGTCGGGTACGGTTACTCTTTCACCCGGTAAACATCAATTAGAGGTTCTATACTTTGAGGCCTTCGGTGGACAAAAGTTAGAGGTTAGCTACGCCGGCCCCGGTATCAGCAAACAGCTTATCCCAGACGAAGTGCTATTCCTCCAAGGCGATGAAGTTGCCCGCGAATACTGGCTAGAGGCAGAGTGCGCCTCGGTGGGCGACTACTGGAAGTCCGTCAATGCCAGCTCCGCTAGTGGTAGCTACCTACAGGCCACCGTGCAGGGCGCCGGGCCGGATAACCTGCCCCGTGAAGACTCTCGCCGACAGATTGCTTTCACGGTAGAAACCTCTCAGGCAGGTACCTACCAAATCTTTGCACGGCAGCGAGCCGATAACTCGAGAGACAACTCTTTCTTCTTTCAGGTTAACGACGGTGACTGGCAGGTGTGGAGTACGTCCGTAACACGCCGTTTTGGCTGGTCTTCCGTTGTCAACGGAAGCTACCAACTCAACGAAGGGGTTAACACCATCAGGTTTGCTAATCGGGAGTCTGGGGCACGGTTGGATAAAATTTATGTGACCCAAACCAGCGAGCAACCCACGGACTTCGGCGAAGAAGCGAGCAACTGCGGTGGCGACGCTCGTTTGGCCGATAGCACTTTCAAGACAGACTTCTTAGAAGCGACCACTGCTGAACTGGTAACCTATCCTAACCCCGCCAACGGTGAGCTGACGGTGCAGATACCAGGCACCGAAGCACTGAGCGGCGAACTGGTGATTGCCGACTTATCGGGTCGGCGGGTGCAACGCAGCATCCCCACCGAAGTGTCGGGCAGAACTTACCAGCTAGATATACGTGCGTTACCGGCCGGCATATATTTGCTACAGTGGCAGGCCGACCGGCTATACACCGCCCGGGTGCTCGTGGAGCGGTAAGCCTTCAAATCGGCTTGCCAACTTTAACAGCCGCGCGCTTTCTAACGAAGTGCGCGGTCTTTCTTTAACCAAATATCACACTTATGCACTCAAAACCACACTGTTATCTCTGGGTCGCGTTAATCTGCTGCGGCTATTTCATCCCTTCGCTGGCGCGCGCCCAATCTGGTGGCTGCGGTGAGGTGGTGCTTACTACGCAGACCGAAGTGGATGCTTTTGATCCTACCTGCACTTCGGTGGAGAGCTTACTGCTGTTTGGTCCACCAGCGGCTGATGGGCCGTCAGATGACCCTATCACTAATTTGGAAAGCTTATCCTCTATCACCAACATAGAAGGTGACTTTGAGATCGCTAGAGTCAGCGTGCCCTTTGAAGGTTTGAACAACCTGAAAACCGTTGGAGGCGATATCATTTTTTTAAAGACTAGTCCTCGTGACTTTAAAGGGTTAGAAAGTCTGGAGTCAATCGGTGGTTCTATTGATTTGATTGAAGCAATTATTCGCAGCTACGAGGGTCTGGAAAGCTTAGAAACAATCGGGGGAAATCTATCTATCAGTCAGCTCGACGAAGACGTAAACTTCGTAGGGCTCAATAGTCTGAAGTCCGTAGGCTCTCTGTCTGTCTTTCGAGCACTTTTCGGAGGCGATAAAGGTTTTGTTTCCTTCAAAGGTCTAGAGACACTTGAGTCGGCGGGCGGACTATCCGTAAGCGTGGCAAAAGTCGCTGACTTCAGTGGTCTGGAATCGCTAGAGGTTATTCAAGGTAGTTTGATCCTTGATGGCCTTGAAGAAGACGTATTTATCGATGACGACTCACCCGATGTATTCAGCCTAAAGGGGCTGGAAGGTGTTGAAGAAATTACCGGAAACGTATCATTCTCCTACAATGACTTTGAGCGTCTTGAGGGATTAGACAACCTACGAAAGATCGGTGGCGATGTTGAAATCTTCGAGAACAAAGATCTAAGAAGTTTAGACGGATGGGAAAGACTTGAAACCATCGGTGGCGACCTCAAGATTGTTGATAACGAAAACCTGTCGGCGTGTTGCGCTATTAGCTCGCTTTTTAATAGTGTGGCGGGTGATGTTACTATCAACGGCAACGGCGCTCTGTGCAGTGGGCAGCCACGGATACAAACGTTTTGTGGTGCAAATACTACAGGAATCAGCTACCGCTACTACGAAGGCGAATGGGAAAGGCTACCTGATTTTTCTGCCCTTAATGCCGTCAAAACAGGTACTTTGAGCAACTTCAGTCTGAGTCCGGCCGAACAGGAAGACTTTTACGGCTTCACCTACCGCACCTACCTTGAAGTGAGTACCGCTGGTGAGTACACCTTCTACACCAACTCTGACGACGGCAGTCAATTATTCGTCAACGGTCAGCTAGTGGTCAATAATAACGGACGACACGCCGTACGTGAGCGCTCCGGCACCGCAACCTTGGACGAAGGCCGTCACCTAGTAGAGGTCGCCTACTTTGAGGCCACCCGCAACCAGTTGCTGGAAGTCAGCTACGCTGGTCCTGGCATTAGCAAACAGCTTATTCCCAACGAAGTGTTGTTCCTCAACGAAGAGGAGGTGTTGTGTGAGAACGTAGTGCTTAGCACTCAAACTGAAGTGGATGCTTTTGACTGCTCGGCAGTCCTCAACCTGACGATTGACATCACCGACGAAGACAATGACCCTATTGTTGACCTGTCCAACTTATCTTTATTAGAGGTGATAGGGAAAGATCTTATTATCACTAGCAGTCTAAGAACCTCTTCTTTAACTAGTCTGGAAGGATTGAGTAGTCTGACTACGATCGACGGTGATTTTATTCTTTCGGCCAACCTACCCAACCTTCAGGGACTGGATCAACTGCGTACCATCGGCGGCTCGCTCAAGCTGTCTCAAGAGGCCAGTGAACTGGAGAGCCTGGTGGGGCTAGCGTCACTAGAAAGTATCGGGGGTGACCTTTCCTTTCTGGAGTATACATTAGAAGATTTTACGGGTCTTGATAACCTGAAAACGATCGGCGGTGAAATCTCTTTTATCGCTTCGGGGGGCACCGTCAACTTCAACGGACTTTCGGCGCTAGAATCGGTTGGTGGTCTAGCTCTGCGCGGCAGTTTTATTCCTGACTTTGTGGGTTTGTCGGCCCTCACTACCATTACCGGGCAAGTAGCTATCGAAGCGGGTACCGGCGGGGTCGGTAGCTTCCGAGGGTTAGAAAGCTTAGAGACTATATCCGGTGATTTTCTACTGGAGCTCACTGACAAGTTTGAGGGCTGGGAAGGTCTCAACAATCTGCGCCGTATTGGGGGTGACTTGCAGATTTTGTTAGGCACTTTTGATAACTTTGCGGGGCTGGAGAGTCTGGAAGAAATAGATGGTACCTTTCGGGTTGAGCTTAGCCAAGTAGAAAGTTTACAGGGACTGTCTAGCCTACAGTGGGTAGGCGGTCTTTCTTTAGTCTCATTGGACGTGCTCACTTCGTCGGCGGGTCTGGAGGCGCTTCGTCAGATAGATGGCGATATCAACATTGATAGAACTGCAATTACTAATGTTTCTGCCCTTGAAGGAGTAGAAAGAGTGGGCGGGGCAGTAAACATCATCGGCAACCTTAACTTATCTGCCTGTTGTGTGCTACCCGAGTTAGCTGAACGAACCATCGGTGAGGTAACCTTACGAGACAACGCAGCGGGTTGTAACGTGGTGGCACAGATTGAAAGATGCGACGACAAAAACCCTTCTCCCGACATCTGGCTGGAGGCGGAGTGTGCCTCCGTAGGCGACTACTGGAAACCGGTGAGCGTCCGATTTTCTGCGTCCGGGGGCAGCTACCTACAGGCTAACGTTCAGGGGGCAGGGCCCGATAACCTACCGCGCGAAGATCCCCGTCGCCAGATCGCCTTCACCGTACAAGTTCCTCAAGCAGGTATTTACAAAATCTTTGCCCGCCAGCGCGCCGACGACGACGACGAAAACTCCTTCTTCTTCCGGGTCAACGATGGTGACTGGATGGTGTGGAATACCTTCTCTGCCTTCTTGGACATCGGTTTCGAGTGGGGGTCGGTATCGGAGGAAATCCCGCTTCGGGCGGGGGTGAACACGATCCAGTTTGCTAATCGAGAGTCGAAAGCACGGCTAGACAAAATCTACATCACGCAGGACGGATTCGCCCCGCTCGGATTCGGCGAAGCAGCCAATAATTGCGACAACAACGCTCGGCGGGTCAATCAACCCAACGAAATAGTAGCGGCGGAGGCAATGGCGGGTTCGCTGGTCGCCTACCCTAATCCAACGCACCGTCGGCTGACCGTACGAGTGCCTACTGAAACCGGTGAGCTAGTCATCACTGACCTGATGGGCAAGCGTATCCGGCAAGAGATACCTATGGTCATGTCTAAGGGGCAGTATCAACTGGACGTGCGAGCGCTTCCGGCGGGTATGTACTTGCTGCAGTGGCAAGCCGACCAACTGTACACCACCCGGGTGCTTGTTGAGCGGTAGCGTAGTCTCTTAATATAAGTATCCTGTAAACAAAGTAGTTTGTAAACTACATTCTGAGGTATTTTATAGCGATGGGTTCATCGACTTGCTTTCGGTGTGGTTGGCGGGTGGCGGTGGGCAGTTAACGGTCACCTGCCACCTGCTTACCGCCGATCAACGCCACGGTGCGTCTATAACCTACCCACTTGACCATCCCTCAAAACTTAGTTTACAGGGAACTTAAGATACCTTTACTGATGGTGATAGTAAGGGCATGTTTCGTTATCACGCCTGAGCGATCGATTGCACGCGGTAATCTTACGGCTTGCCCTCTCTATTTCGTAGAGCCGGAACGTGTACTATTCTCAAATTGAAAATAGCCGAATACGAATTAAGTGCCGCTTATTGCGTTTTGTTTATATGTCACATGATTTTATCATGTATTCGGTCTGGAACGTACGTCGCGCCTTATTATTGTAATACGACAGGTACGACGCTACGGTCGGTACCAAAGTGCTGTCTCCTGTCGGTCATAGCGTGTGACTACTAAACTAACCAAACCAACCTCATGCGCTCATCAAATTACTTTTTTGGCCTTCAGGTGACGGTGCTTTGTCTACTGGCTCCTCTGATGATCCGGGCACAGCAAACTATCCAGCGTGTGCCCGTTGCCAATGGTACCGACATTCCCTACCTCGAGCACCTACCCACTGACTATCAAAACAGCGGTAAGAGCTATCCGCTGTTAATCTTTTTGCACGGCACCGGCGAACAGGGAAACGGTAGCGATGATCTGGTGTGGAAAGTAGCTGCCCACGGCCCCCCTCACCACATTCAGGAAGGCCATGATATGACATTTGAAGTCGAGGGAAAGAAGCATTCTTTTATTGTAATATCTCCTCAGCTGCTTTACGAGGCAGGCAGTTGGCACGATGGTTACCTGGAAAAGGTACTGCAACACGTACTACAGAAATACCGGGTAGATGCTTCCCGCGTATACCTCACGGGCCTCAGTCTGGGGGGCGGTGGAGTGTGGCGGTTTGGCGCTAACCAGGCCGACGTTTTTGCAGCGATCGCTCCTATCTGTGCTTCCCAGTCGGTAGACTACGGCAAAGCCCGCCGCATTGCTAGTGAAAAGCTGCCGGTTTGGGCGTTTCACGGCAACCAAGACCGCACGGTTTCGGTCAATCACACCCGTGGTTGGATCGGACTGCTCAACCAATACGGGGCTAGCCCCACTCCTCAGTACGCTGAGTACGATGGAGCTGGACACGGAGATGCCTGGCAGCGCGGCTATCGCACTGACCATCAGTACCATTCACTCAATCTGTACGAATGGCTATTGACTCACCATCGCGGTCAACCCACCACGGAAGAAGACCCGCCTCCTACCCCACCGTCGCCCGCCGAAGACATCTGGATTGAAGCAGAGTGCGGAACCATTGGTAGCCGCTGGCGATCTTACTACGGCAAGTATGCCTCCGGGGCTGATCAACAGTTCTTGGTATACCCAATAGGCCCAAAACAACACGAAGCGTCTTCCCGCCCCGAAGACCTACTTACTTACACTTTTGATGTGTCGCAGGGTGGTGACTATCATTTGTTGGCTCGTATTAAAGCAGAAGACGTCGGCTCCAACTCCTTTTGGGTTCGCATCGACGACCAGCCGTGGGTAGAATGGTGGGAAGGCATGGCGCTCAGCCGTAAGTTTACCTGGAACCTGATGCCCGGCGGCGGATTTACCCTATCCCCCGGATCTCATACGATCACCATTTCTTACCGAGAAGTGAACACAAAGCTAGATAAACTGCTCATCAGCCAGCGCGTGAGTATTCCTCAAGAATTGGGGGGCGAAGCACCGGCCTGCCGACCTGACAATACACGCTGGGCCGATGGCTTCCGGGCGAAAGACTTAGAAAAACGTCCTGCTAAGCCCTCTGATGCTTCGGCACTGGCCTACCCTACCCCAGCCGACGAAGACCTCTTTATACGGCTGCCCGAAAGTGCCCTGCCCAGTTCACTGTCTATGCTTGATATCACCGGCAGGCAACTCCCCAATTTCAAATATACGACGGCGGCTGGCGGTGCGCTTCATGTTCGTACCGGGCATCTACCGCCAGGAATCTACTTATTGCGCTGGCGCAGCCACGGCGAAGTCGCGATGTCTAAGGTACTCATCAGACATTAGCGCCTCGCTTGCTTCTACCGCTTTGTCCTATTGCGCCAGAATAGTATAGTCAGCGGCCTGCCAAACGCCGTCCTCTGCCTTGGCAAACACCACTGTTTCTACCACGTCATCGGCCTGTAAGTATTTGCTTCCGTAAGTGATGATGATATACTCACCCTTGGGCATGTTCGGCAGAGCCGTTTTGAACTCACGCATTTGTGGGGCACGCGACACCAGCCCCCGGAGAGGCCCGTGGGTACTTTTCATCTTCTGTATCCAGGCCACCTCGTCTATTTGGTCGTGTAACAGTTCAGAAGCTTTTTGATAGCTTGCGATATATTCCAGATCGTCAATCAAAGCTAACCAGGCGTCCGCCGTATCCTGTACTGCTTTTCCTTCCGCCGGAGAGATAGTACCGGTTTCGGTAGCTTCCTGCGCCCGGCTGGCTAAGCTTCCCGTACTGATTATCATTGCTATTAACCAGATACGTAAAACAAATATTTCAGGGGCGGTGAATTCGTTGATACGTTTTTTCATAGTTCTTATCTACTTGATGAGTCCAAGAGCGGATGCTTTACTTCGCTGAGTGCCCATAGCCAACGTCTACCGCTCCTATTATGTTTTAACCGTACGCCCTCGTGGTGGTTTTGGTTCAGCACTATTCCCCGGCTCGCTGTCAGCGTCTCATTGTCAACAACTATCTAAATCTAAAACCTTGCCTTCGCTTCGGTTATCACTTCATTGTCTCAAGCGTATTCTTGGTCTTTATCCGCCTGACGCTCTTTAACGGCCTGTTCGGGAGCCAGCATCTTCTCGTGATCGTCGAGCACGTCTTCTACGTAGAGCATCTTGACCAATACCATCACAATCGCAAAAATAGGCGTAGCCAGTATTAACCCTAGAGCCCCCGTATATACGCCCAGCACCAGTTGCGCAAACAGAATCATCGCCATGGGTAATGAGACTTTACGTTGCTGAATCAGCGGGGTAATCAGGTTGCTTTCAACCATTTGTACTGCCGTGTACACTGCGGCCGTCGCAATGACCTGCTGTGTGCCTTGCGTGATCGCTACCAACGCTCCTAGCACCAGTGCGATCAAGGGGCCGAAGTTGGGAATGAACGCCAACAAACCTGCGCTCATGGCCAGGATAAAAGCCAACGGCATGCCGACCAACCACAAACCGATTCCGGTTAGTATCGCTACAATAAGCATTGATAGCAACTTGCCAGCGAGCCAGCTGCGTAGCGTTTCGCCCAGGGTGTCGAGCACCTCCTGGGCTCGGGCCCGTCGGCTCTTGGGTACAAGATGAAGTACTCCTTCTACGTACACCTGAGGCCCCGCTAAGATTAAGAATCCTAGAAAGAAAATGACGTATACATCGGTGAGCATACCAAATACACCGAAGACCGCCGAGAAAAACCGTTGTGAGTTCTGCCGTACTTCCGCTGACACGTTCTGCTGCTTCACGTACTGCACCAGCTTTGCCCCACCCGGCAACTGACGGGCCTGCTGCTCTACCTCCTGCACCGAAGAAGGCAACTGCTCGCTCAGCTGCTCGGCCTGACTGGCCACATGAGGGGCCAGCATCCAGCCTGTGCCGCCCAAAATTAGGAATACGCCTAACACTGCCAGGGCACGCGCCCACCCGATAGAAACCGGCAGCCACTGTTGTAGCCAACGAGCGATTGAGTCGTAGAAAATAACCACCAGCACCGCCGCGATACCGATCAGCAGCACGCGAAAAATAGTACCCAAAAATAATAACAAAAGTACGGTGGCCGCAACGATACCCACCGTAACCAGTACTTTACGGGTGAAAGAGAGGTTGTCCATAAGAGTAGCAATAGATAAAAAACTGTGTATACGCTTACTAAACCTAATCCAACGGTTTGTGTTTGAGCGTAGTACAGCCTTGATCCAGCGTCTGATAGTAATAGCACCGCCGGGGTAAAGATATTCAGCGTGGAAGGCTGTAAGGCTTAAAAACTCTATCCTTTTGACTGACTACTTATTCCTAGACAACCCGCACGCAGGCGAACATATCATTCTACTCTCCGTTAGTACTGGCCACAATCATGTTGATGTATAATACGTCATTGCGAGGAATAAAATGACGAAGCAATCTGCTCATTATCAGCAGATTGCTTCGTTCGTACCTCACTCGCAATGACGTATAAGATAAATGTGTCCGAGTACTTACTTCGACTTAACTTAAATTACTGAATTAGCTTGAAATCTATCGATCAGCACTACGTCCATCAGCCCGTGGGTGCCGTTTACCAGGATGACGTTGTTACCTTCACCGTATGGGCCCCTCATGCTCAGTCGGTGCATTTGATACTGAATGAAGATCGCCGAGAAGAGCTGTCTTCTCAACCGTTTGGTTACTGGTCGGTGCAGCTGGCCGATGCCAAACCGGGTGATTTGTACCACTTCCAGGTGGATGATCAAACTCCCCGTCCCGATCCAGCATCGGTGGCGCAGCCGGGCGGAGTACACGGCCCTTCCGAGGTGATAGACCAACACGGCTACCGCTGGCACGACCAGGGGTGGACGGGTGTCCCAATGAGTGAGATGATCATCTACGAGCTACACGTTGGTACCTTCACCGAAGCCGGCACTTTCGCTGCTATTATTGAGAAACTGGACTACTTGCGCTCGCTGGGTATCAATGCCATTGAGATCATGCCTATCGCTCAATTTCCGGGCGAACGAAACTGGGGTTACGACGGAGTGTACCCCTACGCGGCTCAGCATTCGTACGGCGGCGCGCTGGGCCTAATGCAGTTGGTAGACGCCTGCCACCAGGCCGGTATTGCGGTCATCCTGGACGTGGTGTACAACCACTTAGGGCCGGAGGGCAATTACCTGCCTACCTACGGCCCCTACCTCACCGACAAACACCATACTCCCTGGGGACTGGCCATCAATATGGACGACGCCCAGTGCGACGGCGTACGACACTACTTTCTGCAGAATGCCCTGATGTGGCTACGCGACTTTCGCATCGACGGACTGCGCCTAGATGCCATTCACGCGATCAAAGATCATAGTGCTCGTCACTTTCTGGCCGAGCTATCGGAGCGGGTAGATGACTTGACACAAGAGACCGGGCGGGTGTATACCCTGATCGGGGAATGTGACCTGAATGATACGCGCTACATCAGCCCTCGCACCGAAGGAGGGTACGGCCTCACCGGACAGTGGGTCGACGAATTTCACCATGCGTTGCACGCATTCGTTACCAAAGAAGAAGATGGCTACTATACCGACTTTGGTTCGTTCGATCATATCCTAAAAGCCTTCAATGAAACCTACGTCTACGACGGGGTGTATTCTAGCTACCGGCAACGGATGTTCGGCAATAGTGCTGAGGAACACACGTACGATCAGTTCGTAGTTTTTGCCCAGAATCATGACCAGATAGGCAACCGTATGATGGGCGACCGTTTGACAACCAACGTTTCGTTAGATACACTCAAGCTGCTCGCCGGCTTGGTATTGCTCTCACCCTCCGTACCCATGCTGTTTATGGGCGAAGAGTACGGTGAGCAGCAACCGTTTCAGTACTTTGTGAGCCACACTGACCCCGAACTGGTTGAGGCCGTACGAGAGGGACGCAGCCGTGAGTTTGCTTACTTTCAGCAAGCGGGTAAGCAGGTGCCTGATCCGCAGTCAGAACAAACCTTTCAGGATTCAACCTTGTCGTGGTCGCTGAATAGTGAACCAGGAAAAATATTGTTCGCTTTGCATCAGTCTCTCATTCGCTTGCGCAAAACTTTACCAGCCCTACAAAACTACGAACGAAGCTCCGTACGAGTAAGCGCTCTCCAAGATGAGATGCTACTGGTTAGCCGGTCGGCTACCACCGGTGATGCTCCCGATCTTTACTGTTTGTTTAACTTAGGCCAGCAAGAACAGCAGCTTCCTCCCTTTACTGAAACCGCGCTGTCGGTAGTGATAGACTCATCCGACCCTTCGTCTTTTAGCGTCAGCACCGAAGAAGCTGCGATAGATCAGGATCAACTACTTGTTGTAGCCAGCCATTCGTTTCAAGTGTACCGACGTAACATCTAAGTAGCAATATCGTAGTTGATTACCTTCGGGGAACGGTTTTATTCTGATCAACATTATTTATGCTAATCATCTGCTATGACGCTTATAATAATTAGTTTATCGAAAGCTATTCGTACTGCGCTGAGGAATTGTGAATAGTGACTGATAAACAACGAGTACACATTATTCATTCATCACTACTCATTCTCATGAACACCTCAAATCAATGACCTGAGTACTTAATGGTACAGATAGTACCTCTTCATCATCTATTTCTGCGTACTTAGTAAACCTACGACCTAACGAATACTACTATGGATCATCGCAAATTTGTGTGCATTCACGGCCACTTTTACCAACCGCCTCGGGAAAACCCCTGGCTCAACACGGTGGAAGTACAAGACTCTGCCTACCCTTTTCACGACTGGAACGATCGCATTACTTCCGAATGCTACTCGCGCAACGCGGCCGCTCGTATTTTGGATGCCGAGGGACGGGTAGAAGATATCGTCAACAACTATTCTCGTATTAGCTTCAACTTTGGTGCGACGCTATTGCAATGGATGAAAACTCAGGCTCCGGAAGTGTACCAGGCCATTCTGGACGCTGACCGCGAGAGCCAGCAGCGCTTTTCCGGTCATGGATCGGCCATTGCGCAGGCTTACAACCATATCATTGTGCCGTTGGCCAACGAGCGCGATAAAATCACCCAGGTCATCTGGGGCATCAAAGACTTCGAGTACCGCTTTCAGCGAAAGCCAGAAGGAATGTGGCTGCCCGAAACGGCGGCCAATACCGATACACTGGAAGTGTTGGCTCAGCACGGTATCAAGTACACCATACTATCGCCCTACCAAGCGAAGCGTGTGCGTAAAATAGGTACCACAGCGTGGCGCGATGCTACGGGGGCCAAAGTGGATCCACGTCAGCCTTACCGCTGCCAGCTCCCCTCGGGCAAAACGATCAGCCTGTTCTTTTACGATGGTCCGGTATCGCAAGGCATTGCCTTCGAAGGGCTGCTCAACGATGGTGAAGCCTTTGCCAACCGCCTGATTGATCAACTGGACGACCCGGCCAAGAACAAAGCGCCCCAGCTGATGCACATTGCCACCGACGGAGAAAGCTACGGACACCACCATCGCTACGGCGAAATGGGACTCGCCTACTGCCTGCACCACGTGCAAGAACAAGACGGCGTCGACATTTCTATCTACGGTGAATTCTTAGAGAAATTCCCACCCAAATACGAAGCCGAGATTATTGAGAACACCGCCTGGAGCAGTACTCCTCACCTAGAGCGTTGGTCAGAAGACGGAGGAGGCAACACCGGGGGCAATCCTGACTGGAACCAACAGTGGCGCAAACCACTACGAGAAGCACTGGACTGGCTACGCGATGAGTTGGCAACTGTCTACGAGCGCACGATGCAGCGGTGGGTAGATGATCCCTGGAAAACCCGCGACGATTACATTGAGGTGGTGCTGGACCGTTCGCAAGACAACGTGGCCCGGTTTATTCAGACCCAGACGAAGCAAAGCGTATCCCATGCGGAGGCCGTTCAAATTTTGAAACTGCTGGAAGCGCAACACCACGCCATGCTGATGTATACGAGCTGCGGGTGGTTTTTTGACGAAGTAACCGGCATTGAAACCATCCAGGATATTCAGTACGCCGCCCGGGCAATTCAACTGCACCGCGACATCACTGACCACGACCTGGAGCCTCATTTTCTGGAGCTGCTCGCCCTGGCGCCCAGTAATATACCAGAGTATCAAAATGCAGCCGTAGCTTACGAAAGGTTTATTCGTCCCACCATCGTCGATATGAACCGGGTGGGTGCGCACTTTGCGGTATCTTCCCTGTTTGCCGACTATACCCAGCAAGAAAAAGTCTATAGTTTCAGCACTGACATACAGCACTTTGATAAGCACTACGCGGGTAAAAACCGACTGGCAGTAGGTAAAGCCAGCCTCAAGTCCGAGGTGACCTGGGAACAGGAAGACGTTACCTTTGCGGTAATTCATCTGGGCGAACATCACCTGTTCGGTGGAGTACGAGCCTCCCTAGAAGGTGAAGCCTATGAGACCATGCGAGAAGAGATCGTAGATGCTTTTCAGAAAAGCCGGGTGCACGAAGCGGTGGTGCTGATGGACAAGCACTTCGGGATGCACAACTACTCATTTTGGCACCTATTCAAAGAAGATCAGCAACAGCTACTCAACCGAGTGCTGGAAGAGACGATGATCGGAGTAGAGAACACGTTTAGACAAATCTACGAGAACAACTACTCGGTATTACAAGCCATGAAGCAGCTCAACATTCATGCGCCCCGCCCACTGAAGGATGCCGGAGAGTTTACCATCAACTCTAAACTACGGAAAATGCTACAGCAAGATCGCATCGAAGAGGCCGCCCTTAGTGCTATTGTGGCTAGTATTGACCACCTTGAGGTCAACGTAGATTCGGTTAGTCTGAGCTACCTGGCGGGCGAGCGAATCAACACTATGATGGAAGCCTTGCAAGACAATGCTACGAGCCTGGAGCAGCTAGACCAAACCGTGCATTTTATTCAGGCTTGCTTTCGGGTTCATTTGCAGCCTGACCTCTGGAAAGCCCAGAATATTGCGTTCATTATCCACCGGAAGCACTACGCCGACATGCACCGGCGACCAGCAGATGAGCACGAGGCTGCCCGTTGGCTGGCGTCCTTCGCTCAGCTTTTTGACGTACTCAATATCCACGTGTCCGACCAAGTGTCAGTACAAGTTTAGTCTCATCACAGCGTACCAGAACCGCCTATTTTATGATGAACGCCCCCATCGCCACCTATCGAGTCCAGCTTTCTAAGGACTTTACCCTTGAGCAGCTTAAAGAACAACTGAGCTACCTGCATCAATTGGGTATTTCAACCATTTATGCCTCCCCTATCTGTCAGGCCCGTAGTGGCAGCACCCACGGTTATGACGTCACTAATCCGGAGATTATCAATCCGGAGGTGGGTTCAGAAGGAACGTTAAAAGAAATTGCTACGTGGCTGCAAGCACGCAATATGACTTGGCTACAGGATATTGTGCCTAACCACATGGCCTACGACACCAGCAACCCTTGGTTGGCTGATGTGCTGGAACAAGGTCCCCACGCTACTCATGCGGATTACTTTGACATCAACTGGTCGCACAGTGCTGAGCAATACCGTGGAAAAGTGATGACTCCCTTTCTGGGTGCGCCTTTAGAAGAAGTAATTACGCAGCACCAGCTACAGCTTTCGGTTGCTGATGATCGTTTGTCACTCAACTATTATGATAATCAGTATCCGGTAAGCCCTGGCACCTACTCGTTGATCCTGCAACGGTTCGTAGACCAGCATCCCGATAGCCCACTAAATAGTGCATTACGCTCTCACGTTACAGCAGTAACAGCGTACGCAGATGAACCGTCTTCAGACTGGCGGCCGATAGCTACGCAAATCGTGCAAACGGTCCGGCAGCACCATGAACTGCAACAGTTCGTCGATAATTATCATACTGACACCCCAGCTCTGCGGGCATTATTAGAGGAACAGTACTACCGGTTGGTGTACTGGAAAACTACCGAGCAGCAAATTAATTACCGCCGCTTCTTTACGGTCAACGATTTAATCTGCCTCAATATTCATCATCCAACGGTGTTCGACCACTACCATCGGCAGCTTAAGCAGTGGATAGACCAGGACTATATTCAGGGTGTTAGAATTGATCATATCGACGGGCTACTAGACCCTACCACCTACCTCCATCGGCTGCGCGCACTGGTCGGTGATAACACTTACGTGATCGCTGAGAAAATTCTAGAACACGATGAGTCACTCCCCCCCGACTGGCCCATACAGGGCAGCAGTGGCTACGACTTGCTGGCCGACATCAACCAGCTATTTACGGATACTCGAGCCAGTAAGTCGCTGCTGAGCTACTACGCTACGTGGAATCCGCCGGCGGTTGACTACGAAGCATTGGTATATCGCAACAAGCACTTCGTGCTGTATCAGCGCATGCACGGCGAGCTGGATAACTTGGTCGCTCTTTTGGATGAGCTCAATCTGGTTCCCGATAAAGTAGCTGAGGATGAAATACGATCAGCGGTAGGGCATCTGCTCGCCGCGTTTCCGGTATATCGGCTGTACAGCACCGCGTATCCCTTCTCGGATACTGACCAGAATATTGTGCAGCGAGCCTTTGAACGCGCTCGTTCTGAGGCCACCCTGGACAGAGCCGCTCTGGACAGTACCACACCGGACGAGGCCCTTGATGCTTTGCAACAGGTGTTTGCGACCGATACCAGTGGCGATGCTGATGTAGACGAGCGGCGCTTACGCTTCGTCGTGCGCTTTCAGCAGTTTGCCGGTCCGCTAGCGGCCAAGGGGGTTGAGGATACCACCTTTTATCAGTACTATGCCATGATTGCTCACAATGAAGTGGGCGATTCACCTGAGCGACTCGGCATCGATACTGAGACGTTCCATCAGCGTATGCAGGCGCGTCCGAAGTTGGCCCTGAGTGCTACGGCTACGCACGATACCAAACGAGGGGAAGATGCCCGACGCCGTATCAGTGTGCTCTCCGAAATGCCTAGCGCGTGGATGAAGGAAACCGCCCGCTGGCGTTACGCCAACGAGCCCTACATGTCGGGTACCGATGAGCACGCGGGTTGGCCCGACTCCAACTTTTCGTACTTTATCTATCAGACGCTGCTGGCGACCTATCCGTTTCACACTTCGCCCGAAGAGGACGATTACGCGTCCCGCCTGAAGGCCTACCTCAACAAAGCCGCTAAAGAAGGGAAAATTCATACCAGTTGGTCTGACCCGAACGAAGGTTACGAACGAGCTATTGAGCACTTTGCCACGCAGATGCTTCAGGATCGGGACTTCATGGAAGACTTTGCGGATTTTGCTAAGCCAATCGCTCGTCTGGCGGTTACTTATTCGCTGGCACAAACGTTACTCAAGCTCACGGTGCCGGGCATCCCCGATACCTATCAGGGTACCGAGTACTGGGACTTGAGCATGGTAGACCCTGACAACCGCCGTCCGGTGGACTATCCGCAGCGGCGGGCCGACCTACAGCGGTTAGACGAAACCCCCAGAGACGAGCTTATTACGCAGCTGACGGGTGACCTGCTGAACCCAGCAATCAAACTGTTTGTGACCGCTCAGAGCCTACGCGTTCGGCAGAAGCTACACCAGCTTTTTGCACAGGGCAGCTACGAGACACTAGACGTGCAAGGTGATCAAGCAGAGCGTATCGTGGCATTCCAACGCGTATGGCAATCGCAAAAGGTAGTCGTCGTCGTTCCGGTGGGTGTAGCCGCCTTATCTTTAACCGACGATATGCCCCTGGGCGAAGCCTGCTGGGCTGACACTCACATCCTCACGGAGGACGAGTCGTGGACAAACGTATTTACTCAGCAGTCTATGAGCGGTGGCCACCTGGCTATTCGCGAAATACTAGCTACTTTTCCGGTAGCACTCTTAACTAACCACTCATTATGATTCATCAACGACGCAGTGGTGTACTGATGCACATCACCTCCCTTCCCTCCGCTTACGGTATTGGCAACCTCGGCCCCGAAGCCTATCGTTTTGCGGACTTTATGCAAAAGGCCGGACTCACCTACTGGCAGATTCTACCGCTCAATCCGGTAGAAGAAGCGAGCGGTTTCTCCCCCTACAGCGGACTGTCGGCCTTCGCCGGTAGCCCGTTGCTCATTAGTACGGAGCTACTGTACGAAGACCAGTTGCTGGAGGCTAAAGACCTGCGCACCCGCTTCAAGTTTAGTGAAGAAAAGGCCGACTTTAACAAAGCGATTCGCTACCTGATGCCGCTGTTAGACAAAGCATTCGCGACGTATCAGGCGGGTGACTTCGATGACCTACGAGGGGAGTACAAAGCATTCAGCAAGGAACAAGCGGTTTGGCTCGACGATTTTGCTGAGTATATGGCCTTTAAGCAGTCGTTCGGCGGCGAAGCCTGGTCGATGTGGCCCGCTGAGGTACGCGACCGTGACAAGAAAGCGCTCAAGAAGCTACGACAGGAGCACAGCGAAGCGATTGAGAAAGAGAAGTTTTTACAGTTTTTGTTCTTCCGGCAGTGGAATCAGCTGAAAGCGTATTGCGAGGAGAGAGATGTATATTTTTTCGGCGATATTCCCTTTTACGTGGGCTACGATAGCGCTGATGTCTGGGCGCACGCCGAGCTGTTTAAACTGCGTGATAACAAAGCTCCCAAAGCCATTGCCGGAGTGCCGCCTGATTACTTTAGTGAAGACGGGCAGCTGTGGGGCATGCCTGTGTTCGACTGGAAAGTGCTTAAGCAACAGAAGTACGCATGGTGGATACAGCGGCTGGGACAAAACCTTGCCATGTTTGACCTCGTTCGTCTGGACCACTTTCGGGCGTTTTCAGCCTACTGGGAGGTGCCGGCCGGGCACGAAACCGCTGCCGGGGGGCAGTGGAAAAAAGGGCCCGGCAAGAAGTTCTTTAAACAGCTACAGAAGCAGTACCAATCGCTGCCCATCATTGCTGAGGACTTGGGCGAAATCGACCAGCCCGTGCGTGATTTGATGAATAAGTTTGAGCTACCGGGCATGAAGGTGCTACACTTCGCCTTCGGCAAGGACCTACCGGAGAGTGGCTACGCTCCGCACAACCACATTCCGAACGCTGTGGTGTACACGGGCACCCACGATAACAACACCACCCAGGGCTGGTATCAGCAAGACCTGCGGGTAGCCGACCGCAAGCGCCTATCGACCTACCTGGACCGCAATATTACGGTTCGTAATGTATCTTCCGAACTGGTTCGGTTGGCGTTTATGTCAGTGTGCCAGCTAGCCGTGGTGCCCATGCAAGACTTTCTCAACCTGGGCAAAGAGTCGATCATGAACCGTCCGTCTACCCCCAAGGGCAACTGGGCATGGCGTATGAAAAAGGGCGGTGCGACCACTAACCTGGCGCACAGTATTAAGGAGCTCAACGAGCGATACGGGAGGTAGTGTAGTCATTGCGACCTTGGATAAAATAACTATTTTTAAAAAAGAGTAAGCTTATGAGTATCCTATTGAAAAGAATTACTATTGATGACGAGCTCTGCAACGGCAAGCCGACCGTTCGGGCATTACGTATCACTGTACAAACTGTTCTTGAGTTCTTGCTAGCGGGCACGAGCGAAGAAGAAATACTACACCAGTACCCGGTCTTAGAGAAGGAAGATTTAGATGCTTGTAAAGAATTCGCGCTTCAGCTTTAAGTATATACTGCTTCTACTCCTTCTTCGCCTTTTCTACCGCTGACTCAATAAATTCTTGCTTCATATCAGTGTAGGTACCTCTCATACGACTGAACGATTTCGCCAGATTCAGTTTTAGAGCTTCATACTCTTGCCTTGCTTCTTTATCTGTCCGTAGATAACTTCTGAATAATAACTTGTGATGCCATTCCGGACAATCCATCTGAATAAAGTGCAGGTGATGTGTCACAACATTCTCACTTTCTTTGGCAAATACACGTTGGGGACCCTCTAACCGGTTCACCCGTTCCTGATACCCAATAGCAATAATTTTTGCTACTAAGGGCTGAATTGTTCCAATAGTACTTACTTTAACCGCAATATCGATGATAGGCTTAGCTTGCAATCCTTCAATAGCGGTACTGCCAATATGTTCAATAGCCAAAGCAACTGGGCCTAGTATGGATTGAAGGAGTTTTTTCTCGAGTAGGAAAGCCTCCTTCCATTTTTCATGATAGGGAACAATCCTCACTGTACCCCGTCTAACTCCTAATTCCATTTCTTCTCAGACCAGATTCCAAATATGTAGACACGGACGTAGCGAAGCGTCTGTTCGTATCGCGTCAGTCGCCTTCTTATTTTGTCACCCTGAATATCAAAAATACCGGGATTCGTTTCCTTCTTTCGTATTCTCCTGTTGTCAGAAAGTCATCTCTCTGAGGACACCCTTCTTTAATGGATTCTATGATAAATCCCGATTGCTTGATGACTCGACAGTACTCCTCTACCGTCCGATGATACTTGATCACTCTTTTCCCCATCCACTCTTGGATACGCTCACCTACTTCAAAATACTGGTCAACTTTCCAGTCTTGCTTTCTACCGACATTTTCTGATAGATGCATGGATGAGGTGATGACAGGATGTTCTACTGAAAAAACTAATTTTCCGTTTTCTTTCAGGCTCCGATAAATCTCTATCATTATCTTTTTCAGATCAGCCACGTAGTGAAATACTAGCCTGGATAGTACCCAATCAAATTTTGAACGCTCAAATTCCCAGCCTTCAACCGAGGAATGAATAAAACTCACTCGTTTATCTTTGTGCTTCGATGTTGCTAAAGCAATCATCCTCGTTGATGAATCAATACCAACGTACTGACTGATCTTTCTATCCAGTAAATGAGTTACAATATCTCCGTAACCACAGCCAATATCTAGAACATTACCCTGTATTTCTTTGGTTAATTCTAATACAGCCGGATACTCCATCAACTGGTTAGGATTTTGTGACCAGCTTCTTTTTTTGAGGTATTCTTCAAATACACCCTGATCATCAAAGAAATCACTCCCGGGTAATTCTTTCATATATAGTTGGGGTTTTGTTCATATCACTACACCGCATCCCCCTCCTCGAACCGTTGCTTCGACTCTTTAATTACCTTAATGGCAGCTTCACGGTCTTCCCAGCCGTCGATACCCACTTTCTTTTTTTCCAGGTCTTTGTACACCTGAAAGAAGTGCTCAATCTCCTTCTTGAGGTGCGGATTGATCTCGTCCAGCGTATTCACCTTGTTCCAGATGGGATCGCTTACGGGCACGCACAGGATTTTGGCATCGGGGCCTTTCTCGTCGCGCATGCGGAACAAGCCGATGGGCTTTACCTCAATCAGACAGCCGGGGAAGGTGGGTTCAGACACCAGTACCAGCACGTCTAAGGGGTCGCCGTCGCCCGCCAGGGTTTCAGGAATGAAGCCGTAGTCACTGGGGTAAAACATCGACGAAAAGATCATCCGGTCGTAGCGAATCATTTGCCGCTCGGGGTCGTACTCGTACTTATTGCGGCTGCCCTTGGGAATTTCTATAATTACATCGAAGCTCAAATCAGGTTCGGTCATGACAAAATGCGTTAGTTGACAATCAAAAATTCGGCTGGCAAGTTAATCAATAATAACACAACCCATGCTGCACCCTTCCTGCTTTTCTCATACCCTAGACTTCACTTTTCCGGCGGGCACCTCGCGCGGGGTGATGAATACCCGCACCACCTACTTCATCGTACTTACGCACGAAGGAAAACAAGGCATTGGTGAGTGTGCCCCGCTGCCAGGACTAAGTCAGGATTACACCGCCGACATGCTACCGGTCATTCGCCCCGTGCTAAAACGGCTCACGGATGAGGCGCTCCCGCGTAGCGTGGCAGAAGTAAACGACCTGCTGAAACGGGTGGTACCAACCAACCAACCTTCGGTGCGCTTCGGACTGGAAACCGCCCTGTTGGACCTGCTGCACGGTGGGCAGCGACACATCGTGCCTTCGGCAATGCAGCCTACTTTTGATCCGGTGCCGATCAACGGTTTGGTGTGGATGGGCGACCGTGACTTGATGCGGCGACAAATCGACGAAAAGCTAGCGGCTGGTTTTCGCTGCGTGAAAATGAAGATCGGCGCCATTGACTTTGAGGAAGAACTCAGGCTGCTGGGCTACATCCGCGAGCACGCTAGCGCCGAAGAAATTACCTTGCGTGTAGATGCGAACGGGGCCTTTACTCCCGACGGGGCTCTGGACAAACTGCACCGCCTGGCGGCGTACGACATTCATTCTATAGAGCAGCCGATTATGGCCGGTCAGCCTAAAGCGATGGCGGCCCTCTGCCGTGAGACGCCGGTGCCAATCGCATTGGACGAAGAGCTTATTGGGGCAAAGGATGCCGCCGGTTTACTAGACACCATCCAGCCACAGTATATCATTCTGAAGCCGAGTCTGGTAGGCGGTTTAACGGCCTCTAACAGATGGATTGAGCAAGCCGAAGCGCGGGGTATTGACTGGTGGGCCACCTCAGCGCTGGAGTCTAACGTCGGCCTGAACGCGATTGCGCAGTGGGTAGCGGCTAAGCGGCCCACGCTACCGCAGGGGCTGGGCACCGGGCAGCTGTACCATAATAATATCGATGCGCCGATCGTCATTGAGCAGGGGTACCTCAGGTATGATAACGACCTGGCCTGGGATTTATCATTGTTTGCTTGATGTGCACTGGTTTGGTAAAGCTGGACTGCCTCAAGTATACTTACTGTGTGAAGGCGATACTATCTATTGATACACAGGCGTCTACTTTAGTCCTTTTGGCAGAGGAGTTTGTAGACCCTAGCAAATCTTCTACTACCCAGGATTCGTTAAATGCTGATTTGTAGCAAACAGTAATGTCAAACCCCTGACCATCATCAAACAAAGATTCAAGGTACGCGAGCAAAGTTGGAAGTCCTTCTATCTGCAAGAAGTCAAATTCTTCGCCTGCCTGAATCGTGCGGTTAAAGATAGTGGAAGTACTTATGCTCCCATTCTCATCTATAGACATTAATGTATCTATCATTGACATATCATCCCATTTCTGTAGATCCTGGTTCTGATATCGTATAGTAACGTGCTCAATAATAGCTGGCCCGGTACCTGTATTTCTAATCTCAAAATTTAGTTTAACGAGCGAATCACCCGTTGAGTAGGCCTTATTAGTCGATAATTCAACGTTCGGCCATAGCTGTGCCCGGGCGCTCTCGGTCATAATGCGCTGCTGCTCGGCCATCACTTCCTGTTGCATCGACAGCACCCGGGTTTGGTAGATAGAAACGAACAGCGCACACAAGCTAATCACCGCCAGGGCTAGCGTGGCAATAAGCGACTGGTCGGCACTCCAAAACTTCTTGGGTACGGGTGGTTTAGTTTCGTTGGTCGAGTCTTCAGCGGCTGGCTCAGAAGATTTAGAGGCATCCATAGTATGGGATCCGGTTAGAATATGCGGTCCAAAAGGTACGCATTTCCTGTTTTTCTTACCCCGAAACCCGCTCCTTAGTTTGCGGTATGTCATCAAAACTCATTATTTTGAACCAACCTATGGAAGTCAACAAACAGGAAAACCAGGCGATCAAACGAGCCATTGCACACTGGCAACAGCAGCAACTTATCGATGACGCTACCGCTGAGCAGTTACGTCAGTCGTACACGGTTTCGGAAAAAAAGCGGGCATTTGACTGGAAAAACCTATCGATGATTGCCTTCTTCTTCGCGGTTTCTTGCATCATGCTGGCCACCATCCTGCTACTGCTCGACGACTGGCTGATGACGGTTATCGACTCGGTGCTGGCTACTTCTGATGTCCTTAAGTTTGTCTTCTTTGCCGCGTTGTCTATTGGTTTGTACTACCTGGCGTACCGACGAAAGGTACAGTACCCTACCCAACGCTACAGCAACGAAGCGTTGTTTATGTTCGGGGCCATCGGAGTGGCCTTCACCCTCACCTACCTCAGTTTTGTGCTGGGCATCAGCGAGGGCTACTTTGCCGTGCTCATTCTGCTGGCCGCCTTGCTGTACGCCGGGTTGGCCCTTAAGTACCATTCTAAGCTCACTTGGTTTCTAGCCATTGGTAGTTTGGCGGTTTGGTTCGGCACCGAGACGGCCTACCGCTCAGGGTGGGAGTCGCACTTTATGGGAATGAACTTTCCGTTGCGCTACGTGGTGTTCGGCCTACTGCTATTGGGATTGAGTGCGGTGGCTAAACGCTGGCCACGGTCTCGCCCCTACGCACCGCTCACCTACGCCATCGGACTCGTCGGCCTGTTCTTTGCCCTGTGGCTTTCGTCAGTGTTTGGCAACCACGGTGACTATGAAACCTGGAGCGATGCTTCGCGCGTGAGCTTCCTATTCTGGGCACTATTGCTAGCACTGGGATCGGCCGGTGCCATCTATTATGGCATTCGGTATCACGACCGACTCACAGCGGAAGTGGGCCTTACTTTTTTGCTTATTAACTTCTACACCCGCTACTTCGAGTACTGCTGGGACAGCCTGCACAAAGTAGCCTTCTTCGGGATTCTAGCGCTTTCGTTCTGGTTCTTGGGAAAGAAAGCTGAACGGTTGTGGGAGTTAGCGGGCAAAGGTCAGGTATAAATGCGAGGGAAGTAGTGCTACAATGAGTAAACAGTGTTTACCTCACTCAGCGGCACACATCCTTGTTGCTTTCCGGGAATAGGTACGTAGGTGAGTAGATGTTTACCTACCTGCTCTGAGGTGAAGTAACCCATCACCACGAGTGATTTCAACTGCCGGTAGAACGTTAGAGGCGGCTGCTCTTCTACCGCCCCGCCCCAGATTGTATGAACTGTCAGCGGACTTTGTCTTTCCTGCTGCAACAGAAAGGACTCTCGCTGCTCAGAAGAACTGTCAACAAACGAGACACCGTTGGCCTCCTCGCAAGTCTGCTCGAACTCCTGCATGCCTTTCAGTAGCGCTTGCTGACCTTTCTCATCATACACATTTTGCACCATCGCGTCGATAAATCGCTCTAGCTGAATTCCCTTAGCGCCAGGGGTATCAGTTTCAGGGATAATGGTTTCGGCCACTTCAGCGATGGTCGCTACTTGATCGCTACTAAAAAAAGAGGGTACCCAATCGCTTTGCTGCACCTCAGATTGGCACGCTGTCCATACCTGAGCGAGTGCAGACGCTGATAGTGTGTAGCCTGTGATGGCTAATCCTTGTTTGAGTACTTCCCGCCGAGTCATAAGCTTATAAGTTTCGTTTCTTCAGTTCGCTCACCGCATGGTCAGCCGCTCGGGCGGTCAGGGCCATAAAGGTAAGCGAAGGATTGACACAGCTAATGGATGTCATGCAAGCACCGTCAGTGAGGTACACATTGGGTACAGTGTGCACTTGGTTGTGCTTGTTCACTACTGACGTTTTAGGATCATGCCCCATTCGGGCAGTACCCATCTCATGAATAGCCTTGCCGGGTGCCCCGATGGTGTCGTATGTTCGCACATCCTTCAGGCCGGCTACCGTTAGCATTTCCTCAGCATCAGCCATGATTTGTTTGCGCATGGTTAGCTCGTTTTCTTTAAACTCACAGTCTAGTGTGAGGGTGGGTAGCCCCCACTGATCTTTCTGATGATCATCGAGTGTCACTTTGTTTTCGTGATACGGCAAACATTCTCCATACCCTACCAACGATAGTGACCACGGCCCGGGTTTAAACAACTGTTCTTTAAGATTCTTTCCTACGGCAGCTTCGTTGGTTCCTCTTCCCCACCCCGCTCGTTCTGAACTTCCCTGAAAACCGTAACCACGCAGAAAGGGTAGCTGCTCATCAGAACCCGCCAGATTACGGTAGCGAGGCACATACGGGCCGT
The DNA here is from genome assembly GCA_965213875.1 of Tunicatimonas sp. Classification (GTDB taxonomy): domain Bacteria; phylum Bacteroidota; class Bacteroidia; order Cytophagales; family Cyclobacteriaceae; genus Tunicatimonas. The sequence continues at coordinate 152,215 of CBDCAN010000001.1, forward strand.
TCGGGCGTCTGCCGGTGTAGTACTGATCTTCAAAGCCATCGTACGTACCGTAAGCTCCTACTTTGTAATGGTGATCCATCAGGTTGTGCCCCAGTTCACCACTATCGTTGCCTAAGCCATCTGGAAAACGCTCTGAGACAGACTGCATCAGGATTTGCGTGGTGCCGAGCGTAGAAGCATTACAAAAAATGACTGAGGCGTAATACTCGAGGTGCTCTTTGGTTTCTTCATCGATCACCCGCACCCCGGTGGCTCGCTCGGTGCTCGAGTCATAGATAATGGAAGCTACCACCGAGTGCGGTCGAATGGTAAGGTTTCCGGTACGCTCAGCCGCTGGCAATGTAGCAGAATTGCTGCTGAAGTAAGCTCCGTACGGACAGCCCCGTGAGCAACGATTGCGGTACTGACAATTACCCCGGCCTAGTGCCAGCTGTTCTTCGGTGGGTGCCGTGAGGTGTGCTACCCGCCCTACGGTCAGCGTGCGCCCAGCAAATTCTTTCTCGATACGCTCGCGTACGTGCTGCTCAATGCAGGTAAGCTCCATCGGCGGCTGAAACTGGCTGTCGGGCAGCTGTGGTAGGTTGAGGGCTTCACCGCTGACCCCTACAAACTGTTCTACGTAATCATACCAAGACGAAATATCTTGGTAGCGGATAGGCCAGTCGACGCCTATCCCGTCCTTCGCGTTTGCCTCAAAGTCCAGATCGCTCCACCGGTAGCAGTGCCGTCCCCAAATCAGCGACTTGCCGCCTGTCTGGTAGCCACGAATCCAATCGAAGCGTTTGGCTTCGTTATAGGGGTGCTCGATGTCATCAACGAAAAAGTGATTACTGCCTTCGCCTAGCGGCCCGAGACGAGCTTGCTTGTGTTGCCGGGCCATATCCTTAGGAGTCAAAGCTCCCCGGTATTCAAAGTCCCACGGGTCCTTATGCATCGTAGGATAGTCCTGTACGTGTTTTACTGACCGGCCCCGCTCCAGCACTAATGTTTTGAGACCTTTCTCGCAAAGTTCCTTCGCTGCCCAGCCTCCACTCACACCGGAGCCAATGACAATAGCGTCGTAGGTGTGCTCAGGTCGCGCTTTGATGTTTAGATTAACCATAGTATCTGATAAATTAGAATAATACGGCACTACTTGACCGGCGAGCTACTTCTAGCGTGTGATAAACCAAACTATGCCAGCACTACTCTTAACACCAAGGCATATCTTCTTTGTTCGTTTGTTAGAACACCTTCTTACTCTTGCGTTTCTATAGCACCCTCTTCTTCGGTGATTACCACCTCTTTCTTCACCTCATCCTGCACGTTCTCACCCACTTCGCTGTGAGGGCCATCTACGGCGATGTGCGGGGCAATAATCAGGGCAACGATAGAGGTGAGCTTGATCAGGATGTTCATAGAAGGCCCTGAGGTATCTTTAAAGGGATCGCCCACGGTGTCGCCGGTAACCGAAGCTTTGTGAGCGTCAGAGCCTTTATACTCCATCGTACCGTTGATCTCTACCCCCTTCTCAAATGACTTCTTCGCGTTATCCCAGGCACCGCCCGCGTTGTTCTGAAAGATACCCATCAGCACGCCCGACACGGTGATACCGGCGAGCATCCCCCCCAGAATTTCAGCGGAAGAAGCTTCAGCAAATACTCCTTTGAGACCGAAGCCGACCAGAATGGGTGATAGCAGCGCGATCGCGCCGGGTAGAATCATCTCGCGGATAGAAGCCTGCGTAGAAATAGCCACGCACTTTTCGTACTCGGGCTTTGCCTTGTACTCCATGATGCCCGGAATATCGCGGAACTGGCGACGTACTTCTTGCACCATGTCCATTGCCGCTTTGCCCACCGCGGCAATCGCCAGCGAAGAGAAGATAAAAGGAATCATAGCACCAACGAACAGCGCACTCAGTACGGGTGCTTTGTAAATGTCAATAGAATCAATACCCGCCACACCGACAAAAGCGGCGAACAAGGCCAGTGCGGTAAGAGCAGCAGACGCAATGGCAAAGCCTTTACCCGCCGCCGCGGTGGTGTTGCCCACGGCATCCAGATTATCGGTACGACCGCGCACCTCTTCGGGCAAGCCACTCATCTCAGCAATACCTCCCGCGTTATCCGCAATGGGCCCAAAGGCGTCAATAGCCAGTTGCATGGCGGTGGTGGCCATCATACCGGCGGCAGCCACGGCCACGCCGTAGAGTCCGGCAAAGCTGTAGGAAGCGACAATACCGATCGCCAGCACAAAGATGGGTAGTACAGTAGATTCCATCCCGACTGATAAACCCCCGATAATATTGGTGGCGTGTCCGGTAGAGGATTGATGCACAATAGAATTTACCGGTTTGCGGCCCATCGCGGTGTAGTACTCAGTGATGATACTCATCAGTGCTCCTACGACCAGCCCGACGAAGATCGCCCAGAACACATCAATCGCGGTAAACTCAAAGCCCCTGATCGACATCGCGTCAGGAAGCATGTAGGTCACCAGAAAGTATGAAGCCACCACGGTTAGGATAATCGATGACCAGTTACCTAGGTTAAGCGCGTTTTGTACGCTATCAGTTTCTTTAGAAATGCGGACGAAGAAGGTGCCTACGATGGAGAAGATCAACCCTATTCCAGCAATGAGCATCGGCAGCAGTACCGGAGCAATGCCACCAAACTCATCCACCGACGTGATCTCCCGTCCGAGCACCATTGTTGCCAGGATGGTGGCTACGTATGACCCGAACAAATCAGCTCCCATCCCGGCCACATCGCCCACGTTGTCACCTACGTTATCGGCGATGGTGGCGGGGTTGCGCACGTCATCTTCAGGAATGCCTGCTTCTACTTTACCCACTAAGTCAGCCCCCACGTCAGCGGCTTTGGTGTAGATACCTCCGCCCACGCGGGCAAACAGTGCAATACTTTCGGCTCCTAGCGAAAAGCCCGCCAGCACTTCCAGTGCCTTCTCCATCTCGATACCATTCACTGAAGCTCCGGTACTCAGTACAAATACTTGAAAGAATACAATGAATAAACTTCCGACCCCCAGCACGGCTAAACCGGCCACGCCGAGGCCCATCACGCTACCCCCGGCAAAGGAGACGCTCAGCGCTTTGGCTAAACTGGTGCGGGCTGCCTGGGTGGTACGCACGTTGGCTTTGGTCGCCACATTCATGCCGATGTATCCGGCAAAGGCTGAGAAGAATGCTCCGATGATAAACGATACGGCAATCACCGGACTGGAAGTCTCTACGGTGGTACCCGACCAGGCGAGTAATGCTGCTGCAATGATAGAAAAGTAGGTAAGCACCTTCCACTCGGCCCGCAGGAAAGCCATGGCTCCGTCGGCGATGTAGGCCGCCAGCTCCCGCATGTTATCGTCACCGGTATCTTGCTTGTTGACCCAAGCGGAGCGAACCGCAGTAAAAATAAGGGCGATGATACCAAAAGCAGGGACTAAATAAACAATCGGGTGCATGGAGCTATTATTAGTGTAGTGTTAAACCAGAGAAATAAATTGCGGTGCAAATATAGGAGAACCCCGGAGTTATAAAAAATCGGGCTGACAAATCTGGTCATTGCTTTTATGATTACGTATCAAACTCCTACTTTCGCGCTTCAGTGTGTCTCTCAACAAACCTACTAGTATGAATGCTCTCGGAAAAGTTGCCATAGGAATAGCCGCTGGCGTGGTGTTTTACCAAGTGATTAAGGTGCGCACCGTACGCAATGCTTTGGTCGATGCGGTGGTCGATGGCTCAGTGTACGTGATCAAGCGCAAGCTTAAACTTACCTAAGCCAGCAGCGATATCCGCTTAAAGAATTCGCGTTCTCTGACCGATAGAACGCAAAAAAGGACAGCCCTACAGGCTGTCCTTTCTTATTTGGTATGTATGTGGTGAATGGCTGATTACATCATGCCGCCCATGCCACCCATTCCTCCGGGAGGCATTCCTGCGGGTGCACCACCACCGGCTTCTTCGGGCTCGTCGGCAATCACGCACTCGGTAGTCAACAGCAGAGCTGCGATAGACGAAGCGTTCTCTAGGGCCAAACGGGTTACTTTCGTAGGATCAATCACTCCTGCCGCAAACAAGTTCTCATACTTATCGGTGCGAGCGTTGAATCCGAAGTCATCTTTGCCGTCGCGCACTTTCTGTACGACTACCGAACCTTCTTGCCCAGCATTCTCAGAAATCACACGCAGGGGTGCTTCCAGTGCCATGCGGATAATGTTGATACCAGTTTCCTGGTCAACGTTTTCAGAGGTAAGTCCTTCTAGTGCGGCAATAGCGCGTACCAGTGCAACACCACCACCGGCAACCACACCTTCTTCTACCGCAGCACGGGTAGCGTGCAGTGCATCATCCACGCGGTCTTTCTTCTCCTTCATCTCTACCTCAGTAGCAGCACCGATGTACAGAATGGCTACACCACCGGATAGTTTTGCTAGTCGCTCTTGCAACTTCTCGCGGTCGTAATCAGAAGTAGTATTCTCGATTTGAGACTTAATCTGGTTGATACGTGCTTCGATGTTGTCTTTTTCACCGGCACCGTTCACTACCACAGTATTGTCTTTGTCGATGTTGATTTTCTCGGCAGTACCTAAGTAATCAATGGTAGCGTTCTCTAGCTTATAGCCACGCTCTTCCGAGATGACGGTACCTCCGGTCAATACGGCGATATCTTCTAACATCGCTTTGCGGCGATCACCGAAACCAGGTGCTTTTACAGCAGCGATCTTCAGCGAACCGCGAATTTTGTTTACCACCAAAGTAGCTAGTGCTTCGCCGTCTACGTCCTCAGCAATAATCAACAGGGGTTTGCCGGTCTGGGCAACTGCTTCCAGTACGGGCAGCAATTCTTTCATTGCTGACACTTTCTTATCGTAGATCAGGATGTAAGGAGCCTCCAGTTCCGCTTCCATACGCTCCGTGTTAGTCACGAAGTAAGGAGACAGGTAACCACGGTCAAACTGCATACCTTCTACCAGCTTCACCTCAGTTTCGGTGCCCTTGGCCTCTTCTACGGTGATGACACCATCTTTACCCACCTTATCCATCGCGTGAGCGATCATCTCACCAATTTCGCTATCGTTGTTAGCAGAGATAGACGCCACCTGCGTGATCTCGTTAGAGCTGTCGATGGTCTTTGACTGGCTCGCCAAGTTTCCTACGATGGCCTCTACCGCACGGTCGATACCACGCTTAAGATCCATAGGATTGGCACCGGCGGCTACGTTTTTAATACCATGCGCGAAGATAGACTGCGCCAGTACGGTTGCTGTGGTAGTACCATCACCGGCGCTATCGGCCGTTTTAGATGCCACTTCCTTCACGAGCTGAGCGCCCATGTTTTCGATGCTATCCTTGAGTTCAATTTCTTTGGCTACCGATACACCATCTTTGGTGACGGTGGGTGCGCCAAATTTCTTATCAATCACCACATTACGGCCCTTAGGTCCGAGGGTTACTTTTACTGCGTTAGCCAACGTATCTACACCAACTTTGATGCGATCACGGGCATTTGTGTTAAAGAATATTTCTTTAGCCATTATTTAAATTAGTTTTTGTTCAGAATGGATTGTTAAAAATTGCGACTGACTACAGTACTGCAAAGATGTCAGACTCTCGCATGATAAGGTAATCCTTACCATCCACCGCGATTTCAGTACCGGCGTACTTGCCGTATAGTATACTATCACCAACTTTTACCGTCAGGGGTTCATCCTTTTTACCGCTTCCAATGGCAACCACAGCTCCCTTCTGGGGCTTCTCTTTGGCAGTATCAGGAATGATGATACCTGATGCAGTGGTTTCTTCGGCAGCAGCAGGTTCTACTAGAACTCTGTCCGCTAAAGGTTTAATGCTCACTTGTGACATTTTCTCTTAGGGTTAGATATTTTAAATAAAGTTCAACACTAGGTGTTCTTCGTATAGGTAACACTTCTTATGCCAAGCCCCCAAAAACTGCCGGAGCAGCCCTTTCTCCGCCAATTTTGCCGAATTGCCCCTAATATTACGCATGTGCTGAAGTCTGTCACTGACAATATTGCAGACTTGTACCCCTGACGGTAGCTCGTTATATTTTGGGCACAAACCACAAAACGTTCATATGACTGATCTTCATGAAAACTGGCTGACCAACGGCCTCATTGATTTTGAGTACAAGAAGTATCTGGCTCTGGCCTACGTACAAGGCGTGAAAAAGAAGTTTGGTGAGCGAAAGCTCTACCCCTTTATGGCCGACCTGGTGTTTCATTACAATAACCTGACAACGCTCAAGCAAAACAAACAACTGATCTTTGAGAATTTTCCGAAAGAGCTGTCTCGCGCCGACTTTGAGCAGCTACAGTTAGACTATAAGCGTATGGTCAAAGATGATCAGCTTATGAGCACGCTGAGTGAGATCGTTGATTTCGCGCTGCCGCAGTTTAAGGAACGTATGGACGAGGGGGCTACCCTGTACGAAGATATTGCGGAGCGTATCACCATCGAGCCCATCGGTATCACGCCGCTCTACAAAGACGAAGGCTATCTGTTGCTGTTTGTTAACAACACCAAAACGATCTACGTACACCGCTATCAGATTACCGTTTTCCGCGAGGCCAACGAATCGTATCGTTCTATTCGCACTGAGCTGTTAGAAGAGAGTCAGTGGAGTTTGGTGAATACCTTTGAGAACATTAAAAAGCAGCTTGTGCTTCGGCATCAGGATCTGCCGAACCCGGCGGCCTACCTGGCTCTCTCACAATCTCCCTACCCTATTCAGGAAACACTGCTCCCTATCACGAAGCGGATGTTGGTGCAGCACCTCGGGCAAGCGGCGGCTTAACCAAACTACCACCGGCGGGCACACGATGGCAGCTATTCTGGAAGCAGTAGTAGAACTCTTGCTTCGGTTTTTTATTGAAGTCATCGCAGAAGGGATACTTCAAGGCTCTTTCAAGCTAATATCAAAGGCCTACCACTTTCTTAAACGAAAGCTGTTCCGCTGATAGACGCTTTTTCAGAGGTACAACGGCACAAAAAAACCGCACCCGATGGTTTCAGATGCGGCAAATAGCTTGTTGACACGTGCTGGTGCTTTAGGAACTAAGTTCTCAATAACCTGAAAACGGCTCACCACACGGTCGCTTGATCCCGCCGCAGCGCGCAGACGGAGCGGTAGCGGCTATCGAACGTACGTTTGCGTTCGGCAGCCGCCACTCCTAAAAGCGAGCGGCTTATGAGTGGTTAGTTATCGCTTTCGGGTTCGGCGAGCTCATCCAGGTCTCCCTCTGCCTCATCAGTAGGATCCAGGTCGTTATCAATGGCCTCCGGTAGCACGTCATCGCTGATGACTTCCTCGCCATCCACCGCCGGAGCCTCATCCTGATCAAGCTGTGGCAGGATATTACGATCCTGAGCACTTTCAATGTTCGGACTGGTGAACCCGGTATCGTTGTCTCGCAGATCGATGAGCAAGCTAGAAGTCATACTCAAAACGATGACCAAACCGGCCAGTACCCAGGTAGACTTCTCCAGAAAGTCAGTGGCACGCTTCACACCAATCATTTGGGTAGACGCGCCGGACCCACCGAATTGACTCGACAACCCTCCCTTAGAACTTTGCGAAAGCACGACTAATACGAGTAAAATCGCGCAGATGATCGTAATGGAAATAACAGCAATCATTGATTCTTTTTTAACTGGTTTATTTTTTCGGCAAAGTACGCCTTTTTTTCGGGATATTTCAACATCAACTTTTCGTAGAGATCAACCGCCCGCTCTTCTTTTCCCTGCTTAAGCATAATCTCTGCCAGATTCTCGGTTACCACACCATCCTGCATCTCGCCGCTAGCTTCTGACAGGTCGGCGGTGGTTCGCACTTCAGATTCGTCTACTTCCCGGCTGATACTGGGATTGGCTCGCATAAACCGGTCGATGATAATTTGCTGGGGGGTAGATGCGGTCACTTCATCGGTTTCGGACGGATCATCAGGCGTAGCAGCGGTTGGCGGCTCGGTACTATCGGGGAGTCGCTCTTTACTATCCTGTAGTTTACGCAGGGTCTCCTCCAATTCTTCTCGTATCGCGCCTCCCGCCGTTTCATCTGACGCTGCGGACGGCTCGTCCTGAGTAGACGCAGTCTCTTCCGGATCTGCCGTAGTCGCTGATGAATATTCGTCTGTGGTTTCACCCGAGGTTATGATCATTGATGGCTGCTCGTCCTGCATCCGTCCGGATTCCTCCGCTATTTCACTCGAGACCACCGGCGGTTCGTCCTCGACCGTCGCTGCTGCTTCTACGTTCGGTGTATCCTCATCTGGCGTTTCGTTTACGAAAGGTTCGGCTTCGTCTGGAGCAACAGCTGTAGTATCGTCTTGGTCAGTAGCCGCTTCCGACCATCCAACCGCAGGAGCTTCGTCCTCTGCTTCTTCTATGGTGTCGACTACGTCGGTGTTTAGCGGTTCAGGATAAGCTACTGATTCTTCTGATGCCGCTATTTCTGCTTCATCGCGGTCTGCCGTCGGGGCAGACGAATCGGATTCGGGCTTATCTTCCGTCGACGCCTCGGTTATCTCCGTATGAACTTCATCGGTATCAATTTCTTCCCGAGCTGGTGCATGTTGATCCACAGCACTTGCATCAGCATCCCCCGAACCAGGATGATCCGAATCAGATGCTACGGCATCAGGATACGTGCTATCGTCCGGTATTAATAAAGGCTGAGCGGTATCGGCCTCCGGTAGGTCGAGGGTAAGCTCGTCATAAAACACCTGCCGAAGGCGACGGCGGTCGGGGGCGTAGACCGCTGCTTTGCCCAATGCTTCGTAAGCATCGGGTGTCTGCTGGTCGTGCTTGACCTTGGCGACCAAGGTGTGAAGCAGTTGAAAGTAGGGATACTTTTCTAGTACGGCCTCCGCCTCATCGGTGGCCTGCCACGCACGGGGATTTTGCATCACCTCCCAAAACCGGTGTAGATTGAAGCTCATAATATTACCAATTAGCGACGGACGCCGTAAAGATATCAAAAATTATCTGCTCCAGTATTTCGTCAACTAGCTCGTCTTCCACCGCGGTAGGATCACGCTCGGCGTCAAAGTCAGAGAAAAAGCTGAATGTTCGGTCGTCAAAGTCGTACTGGTCGTCATTAGCGTTAATGTAGGTGGCGTCTATCTCGATGGTGAGGCGCATCTGCCCGGCCACATCAGCGACGTTATCGCTGCCTGAAGCCTGGGGAGCTACCGGTTCGTAGTAATAGTCGGTGATAGCGCCTTCCAACTGTAGATCACCGTTTTCTTGCACTACCGTGAGGTTGGTATTCTGCTGGAAGTAATCGCGCAGTTCTTCGGTAAAATTCTGACTCAAGGTGGGTGGGCCGCTGCCCGAGTCATTGTAAAAGTTATCGATAGAAATGGTTTTTACGTCGGGAGAAATGGCGGCCCCGGTAAACGAGTAGCTTACGCTGCTACAGCCTACTTGTGCCAGCAATCCTAGTGAGAGGAGCAATATGCCGCCCCGGCGATACTTACTCAATTTCATACTGTTTGATCTTACGGTACAGCGTACGTTCTGAGATACCCAGGTCTTGGGCCGCATACTTTCGTTTGCTATTGTTCTTGCGCAACGCGCGGATGATAAGCTCTTTTTCCTTCTTCTCTAACGATAGATCGCCGTCGTCTTCGGTTTCGTGCGATATGTCTTCTACCAGATCGTAGGCATCACCGTCGTCCGGGATACTTCTTCCACTAGAACGGGGGCGTTCGGTTTCCCCACCGGGCCGCCCCCCGAAGCGTGAGGTACCCCCGTGACCGTTGGCACCAGAAAGGGAAGAGCTGTATACCGGAGCGGTACCACGGTGGGCAATGCTTTCGGCCAGCTCCATGGTATGTTTGCTTTCCTCGCCCATGTTCTCGAACAGTTCCTCGTGCTCACGCATGAGATCGCTACCGTACTCCGGGCGGTTGCCCGCCGCGTGGCTTTCCGCCTGCAAAATACGGTGTACCAGCTTTTTGAGCTCGGTCATATCATGACGCATCTCAAACAGCACTTTATAGAGCAAATCGCGTTCGCTAAAACCTGCCGCCCCGGTTCCCTCGCCGGGGGCCTCTTGGTACAGCGCCGGCAGCATACTGGTGGCGGGCAAAAAGTTGCGCAACGTGGTGACGTCGATCTCGCGCTCTTCTACCAACAACGACATCTGCTCCACGATATTTTTAAGCTCGCGGATATTGCCCGAGAAACGATAGGCCAGTAGCAGGTCTTTGGCTTCGTCGGTCAGCGCAATGGGTTTCACCCGATGGCGATCCGCAAAATCTGTCGCAAATTTTCTGAAGATCAGCGCGATGTCACTACCTCGTTCGCGCAAGGGAGGCACAAAAATAGGCACCGAGTTGAGTCGGTAGTACAGATCCTCTCGAAACTTCCCTTTCTGCACCGCCTCGATTAAGTTTACGTTGGTAGCGGCTACCACCCGCACGTCGGTCTTTAGCACTTTCGAGGAGCCCACTTTGATAAACTCACCGTACTCTAGCACCCGTAGCAATCGCGACTGCGTGCCCAGGGGCATCTCTCCTACCTCGTCTAGAAAGATCGTACCGCCGTCGGTTGCTTCAAAGTAGCCCTTGCGAGCCTCCTGGGCCCCGGTAAACGCCCCCTTCTCGTGCCCAAACAACTCTGAATCTATGGTGCCTTCGGGAATAGCCCCACAGTTGATGGCGATAAACTTATTGTGCTTGCGCGGACTCAGCTGATGAATAATCTTCGAGAACGACTCTTTACCCGTACCACTCTCGCCCGTAATGAGTACGGTCATATCAGTAGGTGCCACCTGGGCGGCCACCGTCAGGGCGTAGTTCAGGCGTTGCGCGTTGCCGATAATGCCGTAGCGTTGTTTAATACTCTGTAAAGAATCTTGGTCTAGCATCATACCTTAAAAAATTACGTGTCGTAGGGTTGCGGGTTGACTCCTAAGTTGATTGAAAGGGTTGACCTTCAAGGTGGTTAGTTAAAGGTTAGAAGGGTTTGGCTATCTGCGTGGTACTTGGGGTATTCTGTACAAATTGTTGGTGCTTATTGCTAGCAGACGGCGGCGCCGAGCAGGGTGGCGGCGGTGCAGTCGTGTACACGCACCGTCACGTAGTCACCCTTTCGGTACTGCTCTTTAGGAAAGACGACCACTTTGTTCGCGCTGTTGCGCCCTTGCAACTGCTCGTCAGAACGTTTGGAGGTTCCTTCTACCAGTACCCGGAAGGTTTTGCCTACGTCACGCTGATTACGGGCTAGTGAAACTGCCTGCTGCCGGTCAATAATCTCACGCAAGCGGCGCTTCTTGGTTTCCAACGGAATGTCGTCTTCGTACTTGCGCTCGGCCAGGGTGCCGGGGCGCTCAGAATAATAAAACATGTACGAAAAATCGTACTGCACATAGTCCATCAGCGAGAGCGTATCCTGGTGTTCTTCTTCGGTTTCGGTGCAGAAACCAGCGATCATATCCGATGAGATACCGCAATCATCCCCTAAAATACGGCGGATCGCGTCTACCCGATTGAGGTACCACTCACGGGTGTAGGTGCGGTTCATGAGTTCCAGCACCCGGGTGTTGCCACTCTGCGCGGGCAAATGAATGTATTTACAGATATTATCGTAGCGCCGCATGGTATACAGCACTTCATCGGTAATATCCTTAGGGTGCGACGTTGAAAACCGAATGCGCAAGTCAGGATGCACTTGCGCTACTTGCGCTAACAGTTGCGCAAAGTCGATAACATCTTCAGCCCCTGAGCGCTCAATTTGGGCTTTCCCCTTTAGCGCAGCGTCAGGCGACCACTTATAAGAGTCTACGTTTTGCCCGAGTAGCGTTACTTCGCGGTAGCCGCGATTGAATAAATCTTGCGCCTCGGCTACGATAGAATGCGGGTCACGACTGCGCTCTCGCCCCCGTGTGAAGGGCACCACACAGAACGAGCACATATTGTCACAGCCACGCATGATAGAGATAAAAGCCGTTACTCCGTTAGAGTTTAGCCGCACCGGATTGATATCGGCGTAGGTCTCTTCGCGTGACAAGAAGGTATTGACTGACTTGTGCCCTTCGTCTACCTGCTTCACCAGGTTGGGTAAGTCACGGTACGCATCAGGACCGGCCACTAAGTCTACAATCTTTTCCTCCTCTAAGAGTTGACTTTTAAGCCGCTCGGCCATACAGCCCAGTACGCCCACCAGCAGTTCCGGTTTCTTCTCTTTTATCTGATTGAACTGCGCCAACCGGCGGCGAACCGTTTGCTCGGCTTTATCGCGAATCGAGCAAGTGTTGAGGAAAATCACGTCAGCCTGGGTAAAATCTGCCGTGGTATCAAAGCCCTCCTCTTGCATAATCGCGGTCACGATCTCACTGTCAGAGAAATTCATCTGACAACCGTAGCTTTCTACGTAAAGACGGCGGGACTGTCCGGTAGACTGCTCAGGCGAAACTTTGACTACTTCGCAAGCTTCATTTTCGCGAGGAAGAATAGACAGTTCTTCTATCAATTGAGGCATAATTGTGTGTTTTGCAGACGGCAAAAGTAATCATTTCGCAGAGCAATGACAAAATGTCATGCTCGATAGTTCACGAAAATATCCGGTCTGCGTGACGTACGGCGTATGCCATGATCAAACATTTACTACTTATGTACGGTTTTTGCCTTTATTGCCACAAGAAGTTGTTAACGATAAGCGAAGACAACCATCATGGGTTGTCTTGGACAAGACAGTTATCAAAACCATAATTTTGATCTAAAACTTGTCTTTTTTATATAATTCTTGCTTATTACATACTTATACTTGTTTTATTGTAGAATACTTATATCAATCCGTTAAAACTTAATAATGATGAAGAAAACAATTTTTATTGCTGCAGTACTTGGTGTATTTGCGTTCGGAAAAACCATGGCGCAGGATATCTCTAATGATGACCTATACAAGTATGCCATCGTTATGGAAACTAAGAACATGTTCCAAAGCGAGCTGTCATCACAAATTACTGAGTACGTAGAGGGACAAGCTCCCGAAATCAAAAACCGCTACAATGCGCTAGCCGGAGGCGAAGCACCTGCCAACGATTCGGAGAAGCAGTTTATTGACCAAGTGAACAAGATGAAGTCCGAGCGAAGCGGCGAGTTTGGTGACGCCTTCAAGACGATGATCAAGCGTGTGCTAGGAGCTGAAACCTACAGTGCCGTGAAAAAAGGCGTAGCTAATGATGCTGCCGTTAAAGAACGTTACAATATGATCGTTCAGGCGATAGAATCGGCTCCGGAAACAGCCAGTGCTTCCGCGGGCGAATAGCTTTCACGTCATAATCTAAGAAGGAGGGTCACGCTGATACAGGCGTGACCCTTTTTTTGTGTGCTTTGGGGGCAGCCTACGGCCACGTTACTCCCGTGTCTTTCCAACTACGATCATTGGCGGAGTTGATAACCGCTTCACATACGCGCTGGGTCTGGAGCGCGTCCTGAAACGTAGGCGCACACGGCTCGTTAGTCTCCAGGGTTTTCATAAAGTCTGCCACCTGATGGACAAACGTATGTTCGTAGCCAATAGCCAGTCCGGGCACCCACCATTTATCCATGTAGGGCTGGTCGCTATCCGTGACATGGATAGAGCGCCATCCCCTCACCAGCGACTCGTCGCGATGGTCAAAGTACGCTAACCGATGTAGGTCGTGCAAATCCCAACGGATAGACGCGTGCTCGCCGTTTATTTCAAGGGTATACAGCGCTTTGTGCCCCCGGGCGTAGCGGGTTGACTCAAACAGTCCGAGCGAACCATTGTCGAAGTGGCAGTGAAAAATACAAGCGTCGTCGGCTTCCACCTGCTTCATTTCGCCGCTCTCCTGGTGCATCCGCTCCTTGATGAACGTCTCAGTGACGGCCGACACATCGCGGATACCGCCGTTGAGCCACATGGCCGTATCGATGCAGTGCGCCAGTAGGTCGCCCGTCACGCCCGAACCGGCGGCTTCCATGTCGAGGCGCCAGGTCGCTTCACCGCCCTGCGGCACATCCGGACTGATTGTCCAGTCTTGCAGAAAGTTGGCGCGGTAGTGAAAGATTTTGCCCAGTTTGCCAGAGTCAATAATCTGCTTCGCCAGCGTAACGGCCGGCACCCTACGGTAGTTGTACCACACGGTATTCTTCACCCCTGCTTTTTCCACGGCATCAACCATGCCCTGTGCCTCTTCCAGCGAGCGGGCCAGCGGTTTTTCGCACAGGATCATCTTACCGGCTTCGGCCGCAGCAATGGCCATATCGGCGTGCATATTGTTCGGAGCGCAGATATCGACCGCATCAATATCGTTGCGGGCGATCAAGGCTCGCCAGTCCGTTTCGGTAGAGGCGTAGCCCCACTGTTCAGCAAAGGCCTGTACTTTCTCCGAGTTACGTGAACAAACAGCCTGTAGTACCGGCCGATACGATAGCTCCGGAAAAAAATTAGGCACGCGCACGTAGCCATTAGAGTGTGTGCGGCCCATAAAACCGGTGCCAATGAGCCCTATTTTTAATTCTTTGTCCATGCGGGTTGGGGGTTGGGGGTTGGATGACTTTCTGAGTGGCTAGATATTGGATACTTTCTAGGTGTGAATGTTGGGTACTTTTTAGGTGGCTAGATGGTTATTACTAAACGGTAGTAGCAGAAATAAGGCATTTATCCGCTCATTTTTCATTATACGATCAACCAACACCTACTATCCAATACCTAATTACTCCCAGCCGTGTTGTTCGCGGACTTTAATGAGGGCGGCCAGAATGTCGTTCCAGGTTTGTTGTTGGGTCATCACGGCGTTGTCAAACATGCAACCGTCCCAGCAGATATGCTGGAAAGCGCGGGTTAGCTGTCCGTCGCCGTCGCGCAGCCAGTACCCGGCGTCGTGCGCAATGTCTAGCTTTCCGTCAGGATCGGTCGCCAAACAGTGGCGCCCGGTTTTATCGTGCGAGCCGGTGCCGTGTACGGTGCCGTCGTTCTGCGCTACGTGGAAATCGATGGTCCAGGGTCGCAGGGCGTCGGTGACGGTTTTGAGCGCTTCGGAGAGCACGTCACGATCACTCCAATCGTAGTCCGAGGGAAGAATGCGATCTTCGGGCCGGTTATAGCCCAGCAGATACAGCAGCGTGTGCGACATATCGGCCTGGAAGCCCAAGTTAGGACGATCTACGGCCTCTAACGTGTCGATCATTACTTTCCAGCTGTGCATACCGCCCCAGCAGATTTCGCCCTCGGCGGCCAGCTTCTCACCAAAATCAGCGGCAACGTCGCAGGCTTCGCGAAAGGTATCTACGATCAGTTTTTGGCTACCCGGCGGGTCTTCGGCCCAGGCTTCGGGGCTAGACGCGGTATCAATGCGTACCACCCCGTAGGATCGGACGCCGTGGTCGCGCAGCACTTGTCCAAAATGACACGCCTGCCGTACCATCTCTACAAAAGTTTTACGGTCGTCGGTGCCACCTAACACCGGTCCGCCCCACACGGGCGCCACCAAGCTTCCCACCTTTAGTCCGTAGTCTGCCACCTGATCGGCCAGGCGTTTAATATCATCATCAGTGCTACCTACTTCAATGTGAGGCGGTAGCAAGCCGAGGTCTACTCCGTCAAATTTGACGCCGTCTACTTCCGCCGCAGCGGTCATCTTGAGCATATCCTCCAGCGGAATAACCGGTTCAGCATCAGGCCCCTTGCCGACGATGCCGGGCCAGGTAGCGTTGTGTAGTTGGGGGAAGGTGTTCATGTTTTTGGGTTATGGTTGAGACGCGATTAACTGCGTTTTTACAAATTGATACGCAATTAACTGCGTCTTTACAATGTCAAGTCGGGATTATCAGGGCCGAAGTGCTTGAGCATTACCAGCGGGTCGGTGGTAGAGTGATTGGTGATCTCTACACCCGCTTGTGCGGCCGCTTCGGTAACGAAAAATTCATCGTTCGTGAGTTGTCCGTAGCGAATCATGGTGGGAGTCTCTACGTTCCATACGCCCATCTTTCCGTGACCCTGCATCATGATCATACCGTAGGCAGCGGCGTCAGTAATCGTTACCGTCTGACCGGGCAAAACCGTCAGCTCTTTAGCACTGAAGTCATCGGATCGGTAGCACACCCACCGCTCTACGTACCCCGGCATTTCCTCCGGAGGACGCACGGGTATCGGGTTCATAAAGCGGGTTTCGAGTAGATTCGGATTGGTGTTCAGCTCCCAGTCGATTACCTCCATCAGTTGGTCATAATCGCCGATGCGATCCGGGGGTGTCCCGTTCCACAGTAGTGCTTCCGGAACAATGGCTTCGTTCACCAGCGACTGGTACATGGCAAACACGTCGGAAGCCTTCTGCGGCTCGTAGGTGCACAAGCTACCCGGGGCGTGCAGCATGCCGGGCGGCACATCCCAGCCAGTACCCGGTTCCAGGCGGAAGGCCGACGAGTAATTCGTGATTTTATTATCACCCTTGGTAAAATTCTCCAGACACGCTCGGATTTGCTCTTTCGTTGTACCGGGAGTAATGCCAAAGAAGGTGTAGGGAAAGTCGCCCCCGTGGTTATTCACCTGCGGCGGAAAGTAATAGGCCTCCGGTTTGCCCTTTTGCCCAATCAAGGCCGCGTGCTCGTCGTTGTGATGAATATGATGCGGCAACGGCCCCATATTATCAAAGAACTTAGAGTACATCGGCCAGCTCTCGTACTCATTCCACAGTCGATCCCCGATAATAGCGCCTTTCAAATCGTCTACGGCATCACGCAATAGTATCTGCTCTTCTCTGGATCCGTTTTGCACCACCACCGGACTCAGACCTTCGTTTTCACCGGTAAGTGGGCCGTTTTGGGCGGGAGTGGTAGAAGAAAACCAGCGTTCGTCGATGCCGCCCCGCTCCCCTCCCAGCACGTAGTAGTCGTGGGGGTGCAGTTTAATTCGCCGTCCGGGAACGCAGAAAGAGCGTGGCACCCAGGTGGGGGCCAGCCGTAGAATTCCTTTTCCTTGCTCTAATGCTTGTTCGGCTAGTTTTTTACTCATGGCAACGAAGGTGTCTAAGTGATTGGTAATGTATTCATTGGGCGAGATTGTACGTGTTGGTCGTGCATCGGTGTAGCAGGTACGATCAAGGGCTGTCCGGTCGGTGTTTCTCTACCATTTTCCGGATAAACGTGAGCCCCTGCTCGGCCATATCCCAGGGTTGGGCAAACTCACGCCAGACGTTGATGCTGTTGGCAAAATCAGGATCGTTGCGGGTAAACCCCTCGATGGTCAACCACCCGGTGTAGTCAATCTCGGCCAGGGCGGCAAAGGTTCTGTCCCAATGCACGTGTCCGGCTCCCGGAGTGCCCCGGTCATTTTCGCTCACGTGCACGTGGTGCAGATGGGGGGCAATCGTACGAATAGGTTCGTCGGGTTGCTTTTCTTCAATATTCGCGTGGTGGGTATCGAACATAGCTCGCACGCGGGGATGGTCAGCTTTCTCTACCAGATGTTGAAGCTGCTGCATGGTGTTACACAGGTAACACTCAAAACGATTGAGTGCTTCTACGGCAAAAGTAACATCGGCCTGCGCAGCGTAGTCACCCGCGGTTCGCAGTGCTTCCGCACTACGTTCGTACTCCTGCTCCTGCGGAGCACATTGAGCAAAAGTACCGAAGGCTGAGTGAAAAGGTCCACAGATGATATTTGCTCCCAAATCTTGGGCTCGATCCACCGCCCACTTGATCCGTGCTATTCCCTGCTGTCGCACGCTCGCCGAGGGGGCAATAATATTCTCTTCGGGGTTCAGCACAAAGACGGTGGTTACCTCCAGTCCGATGTCACGCGCGTGATTGCCCAACGCACGATAGGCTGCCTCATCCGGTGAGCCTATCAGGAACTCTACTCCGTCATAACCCATCGCACGCAGACGGTCCAATACCGGAAGCAGGTCTTCCGACACTACGGCTGACCAAGCTAGCACGTTGAAACCAATTTTGTTCATATAACTAAGCAGGTTGGTGGTACGCTAATAGCTCAGCTTGGCTGGCCCGTCGGCTCAGTAAGTTTTGTGTGACACAAAGCAACATTGAAACTCGTAGCGGTAGCCGGTAAGCTTCCCATAGCGATAGCATTCGTCCAATTTAGCGTTTTATTTAGCTTTTAAAAATAACGCAAACATAGCGTGCGCAGGGCTGCGATTAATTTACTCGAATTCATTAGCTTCGCGTTTTGATTTACCTAAAGATAAGATATGAAGACCGCTGAAATCGTTACCGAAAAGGGCACTATGAAAGTAGAGTTCTTTGCAGAAGATGCCCCCAAAACGGTAGAAAACTTTACCAAACTGTCTAAAGAGGGCTTTTACGACGGCCTCACCTTTCACCGCGTGATTCCGAACTTCGTCATTCAGGGCGGCTGCCCCAACGGCACCGGCGCGGGCGGACCGGGCTATAGCATCGACTGTGAATTAGACGGCGACAATCAGCACCATGATCGGGGCGTGCTATCGATGGCCCACGCGGGGCGCAACACCGGAGGCAGTCAGTTCTTCGTTTGCCACAGTCGCGATAATACGGCCCACCTTGACCGCAACCATACGGTATTCGGCAAAGTGGTAGAAGGGCTTGAGGTGATTGACAGCATCCGTGAGGGTGATAAGATTGAGAAGATTACGGTGGCTTAACACCGACAAAGGAGGGGTATTGTATGAGCTCTTCGTTACCACTTTCATAGTCCACGAATTAATTCGCGGGCTATGGAAGTGGCGTTTGGATATGCTGCTGGAGCTATTGAGCAACTGGAAACTGTTAGCAGCCTTGAAGTATCGTCCAGTGTACAGAAACTGAATGGTTTCGCAAACTTTTATCGTTTGCGGATCAAAGATTATCGCATCGGGTTTATTCTGGAAGTGGTGAGTCCGGCTAAAACAACCTATAGGCAATAACGCATCAAGGAAAACTTGAGTAGATATTCTTTCGATGTAACACCCTTACGGATCCGACCACGGCTTTTCCAAAAAAAACAAGAGCTACTCAATAAGTCCCTTTTTACTGTCACCCCGTAGGGGTCTTATAAAATCTATTGATAAGATGTAATAAGACTCCTACGGGGTGACATTATAGGTTTGCTTTTACACTTTATGAAAAGGCCGTGCCAACTCAACTGTATCCTGGTCTAGCACAAAAATACCTATTCGGTAGTCTCCTACCCTCATCCGATAAGCGGTAGAATGCCCTCTTAACTTCTTCAGCTGACCTACTGCCGATAAATTTTCGGCCTGCTCTATCCGCTCTAAACTAAATAATAATGGTTTTAGAGAGCAGCAGTAGCAGTCAGTGCTTACTGCCTCTGCTACTGCCACTATCCATAAAACAAGTTGATGAATCCATTGCCAGAAGGATACCTCAAAACTTAGTTTACAGAACACCTAATGGCCAATCTAATCTTTTGCCTCAAAATAGCACTCCTAGTGCCTTCAGCATCTTTGGTGAAACGTTTGTCAAAAACCACTCGCATTAGGAAAGAGCGTCAAGTACTTCTTCTTTGCTTTTATGAGAAAATATAACCGCTTCGATTGCTGAGCATTTTGTTCTTTAAAAGCGAAATTTACGGATAATTTCCTTAGCGAAATAGGGCTGCCTCTCTAGCGCAATGTCAAGAATAATATTAGTATCGGAAAGCACACTTTTCATCACTTATGTTTATCTGATAAGTACGCGTATTTCGTCTGGTCGGCGTTATCGCTGCTCAAAAACCCTCTCCATTTATTAACAAAGTCCGTCGCTCTCATCTTTTCAGCCTGAGGCAAAGCCTTGGGTACAATAATCACCTCGGCCTCTCTGTCCAGCAGTAGTGAATCACTGGGCAACTGAATAATGCCTTCGTCGGATACTTTGGTCGTAAATCGATATGCTTCCATAGAAAAATAACTTTTACTACACAAAGATAAGCAAAACGTCTTACAACACTACGGAGCCACGCTCACCCGAAACTGCCGCTGCTCGCCCTGATAGTCTATCTGCAACAGATAAGTCCCGACAGGCATGCCCTTCGTTCTGATAATAAACGTATTGAGCCCGGCGGGTGCGTCAGCTTGTCGGTAAGACTGCATCACCTTTCCATTGAGGTTTGTGAGCCGTAGCGACACGGCCGCCGCCTCGGGCAGAATCACCGGCACCTGCAAGCGATCAGCGGCCGGATTAGGAAAAGGCGGCTCTACGGTGAGTTGCTGATCCAGGCTAGCGCAGTTGCGGTTATCTTCAGGCCGCGCATCCACGAAACTTACGTCATCCACCCGCAGGGTGGCACACAGGTAGCGTACCGTACTTGTGGAAGCGGGCAACTGAAACCGCGTGACGTACACACGCGTCTCACCCGCTAGCAGTGGCTCGGGCAGGCCCTCCTGCACGCTCACCGCATCGCCGAAGTTGATGGTTACGCTCACACTATCGGCCGGTAGCGAACCGACGTTCCGTACGGTCAGCAGCAACCGCTGCCCCGGTCCGTTCGGATTGTCTACGATGGAAAGACTCTCCAACCGAACATCCTGCACCGGGTTGAGCACCTCAATGGTTTGCTGAGTAGTACTTTCGCAGCCCGCCTCGTTCCGAGCTGTAAGCGTGACGGTATAGCTACCCGGCTCGTTAAAGGTGAACGTAGGGCTCACTTCGTCGGCCGAATTCACTCCCCCAAAATCCCATTGGTACTCTGTGCCCTCAACCGAAGCACCGGCAAAATTAACCACCAGGGGCGCCCCACCCCGGGCGGGCGTCGCCGTAAAATCTGCCAACGGCGTGGCTGTCACCGCCACCGACTGCGTACGGCTGAACGTACACCCCGCTTCCGTACTCACTGACAGTGTGACTTCGTGGGCACCTGGTTCATCAAAGGCGAACGATGGATCAGCTTCAAAAGCGGTACTCACCTCTTCCCCCGCCGGATTGGAAACACTCCACGCGTACTCAGTGATAGCACGACCGAAAGGATTCACCGCACTGCGGAAAGCCACCGTTTGACTGGTACACACTGACGCGTCGGCAGTAAAGTCCAGCGCCGGTAAAGAATCGACCCGCACGGTGCGACGCACAATCGCATTGCAGCCCGAAGCAGCGAAAGCGGTGAGCGACACTTCGTAGTCGCCCGGCCCGGGAAAGCTGTACTCCACCTCACGAGTGACAAAACTGGCCTCGCCGATGGTCCAGAACCAGCGCGTGACCTCATCACCCGCGGTGACCAAAGACGTATCGGAGAACAGTATACGGTAATCTGCCGCGGCGGTCGGACACTGCGGCACGGCAGCAAAACCCGCCGTCACCGGACTCTCGACCGTGATGGTTTTTTGTATCGCATCGGTGCAGCCCGCCGTGGTTTGGGTGGTGAGCCGCACATCGTAGGTACCTGGTTGTGGGTAGGCATACGTAGGATTCCGCACCGCCGCCGTACCCAGATTATCACCAAAATCCCACTGCCAGGCAATCACGTTCGCATTGACTCCGGCAGTGGTCGTATCGGTAAACTGCGTAGGCGTGCCGACGCAAGCAACATCGGACACAAACCCAACGGACGGCTGCTCGAACACGGTCACTTCCTGCTGATAAATGTTCTGGCACCCTAGGGTATTATCCACCCGCAGCGCCACCGTATAAGTACCCGCCTCAGTAAAAGTATAGGTCGGACTTTCGGCAGCCACCGAAGAAAAGGTACCCCCATCGCCAAAGTCCCAGGCGTAGCCGGTGACACCATCGCCTGTGGTGAGGTTCTCAAAAGCAATGGGGTCGCCCTGACAGATCTGCGCCACGTTGAAGTTGACCGTAGGACCCTGTAGTACGCTGACAGTTTGCTCGGTGATTTCGGTACAGCCTGGAATACTGGCTTCCAGACGCACCGTTTGATCACCGCCATTAGCAAAAGTAATGTCTGGATTAGCCTCTTCTGACACCAGTTCGTCGTCCACAAACCACTGATAGGTGATGAGACTATCCACATCCGCTCCTTTGGCATCTGTGGTGTTAGTAAAGCCCGCCGCTCCATTCGTACAAATCTGTCCAGTGGGAGCCGTGAAGTTGGGAGATGGCGGTTCGTAAATGGTTATTTCTTTCGTGAGGCGGTTACCGCAACCGTTGGTGGATTCTACCTCGAGGGTAACTTCGTAGGTGCCGGGGGAAGTGTATTGGTGAGTGGTTTCTTGGTTCGAAGAAGTTGAGGAGCCATCACCGAAGTTCCATCGCCAAGCGGTGATGTCATTGAATGGGGATAAACCTATAAGATCACTAGGAGTATCGGTACAGAAGGCTTCATTAATCACAAAATCTACAACAGGTGCTTCATCACTTTTGACAACAATATCACTAACAATGCTATTGGAGTTTCCTCCTTCGTCTATAGCAGTTAAGCTTATCGTATACGTTCCCGATTGTGAATAAACTAGGGAGCTAGGATTCTCTTGTGAAGAGAGCCCTTTACTTGTTGAGCAAACGTTAGAAAATTGAAACCTGCTTATTCTATTCGCATTTATGTTTACAGAAAAACCATACCACATACTACTCATATTTTCTAACGCAACACCTTGGTTTGCGGATGGTAAAGAAGAAAAGTTACCCAAATTATCAATTGATGGTGCAATAGTAAGCGGTTCTTCAACTCGATAAAGATTTCCTGAAAAAGACTGGACGAACGCATATAATACGGAAGCCTCTTCAACAATAGAGATACCAATAGGTCTTGAGATTCCGCTACCTGTTACTATTTCGCTCACAGCAGGAGCTGTGCTCAGGCCGTTCTGATAATTCAATTGATAAAACTTACTGTTACCTTCTGAAGTCACTATTGCTTGCCACCCCTCACAAACCTTGATAGCTGAAACGCCCTGTAAGTTTGATGCGCCCACTACTTCATAATTGGTAGAAGTAGGGTTATTAAGAATTGAATTTCCAAAAGAAACGTGCGTAACATTCGCCGCACTGAAATTGGTAATAATAGCCGTTACATTCCCCGGTTCGTCGATTATTGCCAGATCAGTAGGGGCATCCAATAGATTCAAACTACTAAGAGTAGTAATTTCCTCTACCACGGGAGCATTATTTGATAAGTCTAAAAAGTTCAGACGAAAAAGCTTATCAGCCGCTACATCAATCACTAATGCGTACCACTTGTCGTCTTCTTGAAAGAATTCTATATCGATTGGTTGCTCAAAGCTATTTTCTAAATTTCCTAAGTTGACAATTCTAGGATCGTTTTTAAGATCGCTACCAAAATCTAGCTTCACTACTCTTTTTCCAAATCTGCTAGCAACGAATCCGTACCAACGATCTGCCTCGTTCACTATCGTAATCTTAGAAGGTTTGTTGAATAAGCTATTTGTGATGTCACTAGTCTTAGAAGGCAGACCAGATAAATCCCCTGCACAAAAATCCCACTCGTACCTTGCTGCACCACTACTAGCATTGATAAGATTTATATTCTCGTCAGTACATACCTCTATAGGGGTATTAAAGGACGCTGTTGGGCACTGTGAGAAGCCTGCTGCCGCAGTAAATAGGACATTAACAAGCAATATAGTTTTACGTATCATCCACCTAGAAAGTATAGTCAGCAAGGTAAGACCTCAGCATAGACATCCACTAATTTTCTATGTGTGTTTTCTTCCGAAAACTTACGTTGTACGTAGCGAATACTGTTCTCAGCAAAGCGGCGGCGCAGCTCGCCATCGGCAGCTAGTCGTAAGATTGCTCTCGCTCCTGCTCCCGTATCGCGATTAGGAATCAAGTAACCTGATTCGTTGTGCTCAAACAGTTCCGCCGGACCACCGCAGTCGGTAACAATTAACGGTACTCCATGCGCTAATGCCTCTAGACAGGTCATCGAAAAGGATTCGGACTCGGAAAAGTTAAGAAAAACATCAGCCTGCTTAAGCTCTTCCGTGGTATCAGTAGTAGGCCCAGCGAACGTCACCGCTGAGTGAATGCCCAAGGCTTCTGCTTGCTGTTCCAGGGACGTGCGGTACTGCTTGTTTTTTGCTAAGTCCATATCCCCTCCGACCATACGGAGCTGTAAATCCTTGTTTTGCCAATAAGCTCGGCTAAACGCTTCCAACGCCAGGTCTTGGCCCTTTCCGGGTGTGTAGTGAGCTAGGTAAAGCAGCTTTATACAACCCTTTTCCTGCCCGCTTCGCTTAACACTCGCTGTGGAAACAGTAACTAATCCATCGTAAATCACCTGTAACTTAGGATGACAGGTGAGGCACTGTTTTACCGCCTGTGATACGCAAATGATACGCCCGCTGTACGCCAGACTCAGCTTCATCCAAGCGTTTACCAGTAAGATTGGAAACCGATCCGGCATAAAGCGCACGTGGGTCAACAGGGCAAACTGTCCGCCTAAGGCTTTGGCTCCTACTCCCACCAGATTGTAGAAGTCATTCACATGGACAATAGCCGCCCGATGTTGGTGAGCGATTTTTCGAAGCCGTATAGCATTGATAAACAGCGTAGGGAGATACAATAATAGAGTAAGCGGACGCCGATTAATCTCGCGAAACGGCAGGGTCTCTACCGCAAACCCGGCTTGGCGTACCCGGTAGAGTAAACGACTCTTTCGGGGTAGTACAAATATAAACCGGTAGTCGCGCTGGGCGTACTGTGCGTAGCTAAAGATGGTATTGAAAGCCCCCGTGGTATCTAAGGAGTTTTCTACAATCAAGACCATAGGCTTACCTTCTTCCGTTACCATAACATACGCACTTCGTAACGCTGAAAAGCCTGATCGTCAGTAACAATAGTTATCCCCTCTACCATGCCTTGGGCAATGATTAAGCGATCAAAGGGATCTTTATGATAGTAGGGCAGAGAAGCAATAGGATAAAGGTGGGTTTCCTTTATTTCTAGTAGATTGTATTTATTTTTGGTAACTATGTCGTCTACAAAAACGTCAAGCGGAGCATGAAGCTCTAATCGGCCGCGCTGGACTTTAATTGCCATTTTCCATATACTCACGTAGCTTAGCCATAGCGTATGGTCTGATTCAGTGATATCTATGGCGGTGGCGGACAAACGTTTATCATTAGTGGCGTGCCAGAGGACCGTATGAGTGTCAAGCAAATATTCCATTAGATATACTCTTCAAAGTCCTCTAGGGGGTCATCAAAATTGTCAGCTATCACTACCAAACCCTGAACCATTCCCCGGTTAGCGCGGCGTCTTTCAGCTAATGTCTTTTCTCTGGCATTGCCAAACGCTTGCGAAGGGTTAGGTTTCGTGATAAGAAGTTGCTTTAACTTTTCGTTTTCCTGGGTCAACAACTTCCAATCCTCGTAGGGAATCTGCACCGCCATCCGCTTTCCTTTCTCATCAGTAAGATACCTTATATTAGTTTCCATAATTTCTATTTTATATAACTACTTACCAAGACGTCATCCCGAAGCGAACGTAGTGAGACCGCGCCCACAATGACCCAGAATCTTCTCCTTCAATACGAGGGATTCCGGCAACCGTCGTACGGATATCCCACTACGCTATACTACATGAAATTCCGGAATGACGAGCGATTTTTGATTAACTTCAACAAGTTACAACAACCTACTGACAAAGAAAATTACAGCTGTTCAATCAAATCAAACCACTGTCGGGCGATCTTTTCCTGACTAAACTCCTCCATCTGTTGCCGGGCAGCAACGGCCTTCGCTTGGGCCGCTTTGGGCTGTTCCAGCAGGCGAACGATTATAGGGACCCACTGGTCTATCGTCGCCTGACCTTTCAGCATTGGCATCAGCCAGCCGTAGGGGGTTTCTTCTGGTTCGGTGGTCTTATAGATAACGTCAGTACCCGGAGATATTAGCTCCCGCGGCCCGGTAGGGCAATCAGTACTAATGACCGGGGTACCGCAGATCATCGCTTCGGCTAGAGCGTTAGGAAATCCTTCCCAGGAAGAGGTAAATACAAATAGATTAGCTTGAGCCATAAACTGAAACGGATTAGGCTGAAACCCTAGTAAGCAAACGTCGGCCGGTTCGGTTTTTTCACCAATGCTCAGCCCCAATCTACAAGCACGTTCCTTAATTTTGGGTTTCAGCTCTCCGTCTCCCAATAGCAATAATCGACAATCCAATTGCTGACGAACTCGACTAAAAATATCCAGTAGTCTCAGGTGTTCTTTTTGCGGATGAAACCGTCCAGAATGGATAAGAACTTTTTTTTCGAACAGCTTTTGGTGGCGAGGAGAAAGTTTTTGTTTAGCCTGTTGGCCGATATAAGCGGTATCGTAGAAATTATGGATAGTGACGACTTTGCCGGGTTCTATTTGGTAGTCTGATTGCATTTCGTGTGCTAATCCTTGACTCACCGTCACGATTGTATCTGCTTTCCTATACAGCTTCGGAATTAAAACTTTCTTTCGTAATTGTCCAACTAGACCACTGATTTCACCGTCACTGGTTTTAGACCCACGGATACTTACAACTACTTTATCATGATTCCTACTAAGAACATTCATATAATCAGCCCCTTCCAGAAAACTAATAGATACTGTAATTTGCCGTTCGATCTTAATCTCTCGTAGCTTCTTACGGCGCTTCGCTGCGTAGGCTATTTTTCTAGCAATATTACGGGTTGGAGGTGTTTGTATATTGATTATATTCTCAATTGCGAATGGAGCACTAACTTGATTGTGAAAGACACATACGTGAACATCAAATACTTTAGCAAGCATTTTATATATCTTAAAAAATGATCTTTCCGCTCCTCCTTTTCCTAATTCCGGAATAATTAGAAGAATACTTTGTGATGTAGTTTTATATTTGATAACAAAACGAATATGATGAACTTAGCTAAAAGGGCATTTAAGTACTTTCTATGGAAATCTCAACTGATCGTGCAATTCAACCGCATCATATGGAATATTGAAAATGAAGGAAAAAACTTCACTATAGATAACCTAGAAACAGAAGAGTGTTTTAGCAATTTGCCTCTATCTTTTAAAGATAATAACTTGAACACCCACCATCAACAGCAAAACGCAAAGTGGAGTGCCCAACGCAACCAGATTATCCACCTATGTGGTAATATATACGTTGAACCTCAAAGAGGTCTGGTTCTCTATGGCACCAACAATATAGCCAGTTTTTCCAAAATTCATGCTTACACTTATCCTAACTTCTTTGCCTTCTGGTGGACAAGGTTAGTAGGAAAAGTGAAAAAAATTGACAAAGCCATCTATTTTGATGGATACTTAGCTACTAACTACTACCATTTCTTCCACGATGTGTTAAATACATATTGGACATTAATCAGAGTTAAAGATTATCAGCAATTACCAGTATTGATAGGACAAGATTCTTTCTCTAAGCCTTATGTACAATTTGTCCTAAAAAATACCGAGTTGAAGAAACTCAGATTTCAAGTAATAGAGAAAGGTCAATGGCTTCAAATCGATCATCTCATCAAACCGGTTGCAACTGACTTATCGTGGAAGAAAAGCGCCAGCTTGTGGTCTCGATATACCAAGCAAGCCCCATTTAGAAAAGTTTTTCTTACCAGATCCAAAAGAGACGGGCGCTATATTCGCAATATGGACGAAATAGCTCCCATACTTGCTAAGTACCACTTTAAGGCTGTAGACGCTTCTTCTCTTCCGCATAAAGAGCAAATTAAACTGTTTCAAGAAACAGTAGCATTAGTTGGAATTCACGGTTCAGGATTAACCAACATTCTATTTACTGACACCAGCTACATTAAAATACTGGAGATTTTGCCGGCTCAAAAACTGTTTCCTCACTACTACTGGCTCTCGGGAATATTAGGAGCAAAATATGATGCTATGATTGCGAGTCAGCTTGATCACAAACAGAGCTTTGAAGTGGACGTAGTAACACTTGAGAAGAGACTAAAGCAGCTACTTGAAAGTGAAGTCAAGTGAAGATGAAGTTATAAGCTTCTTTTGGTCGCGGAAAAGTGAAATCGCTCTTTTCAACTTTCTTACTAACATCTCTTCAATCATTAGAGTTTATTACGGTTGGTTTATTATGCATCCCAACGCTGGCAACGCAGGTTGTGCAGTCCACAGGCGATATTCATCATTCTGTCCCTGGCTTGCCAGCCATGCAGCCTAATTTGATTGCGAATAATTTTGAGCCGCTTCACCCCGGCGATGGTGTGCTCTACTTTCACTCTGATGCTGGCAATCAGGCTGTTAAGCTCTTTTTGGTAGGTAGTAAGTTCCTTGCCCTTAGGCTTCTTATCTGGCATAATCACTCGAACCCCCTCGGCCTTTATAGCTAAGAACCCTAAATCTACCCACAAGCAGTGTAGCTGGTCAGGAAATACTAGCTCTGCCTGATCGTAGATGACTTTATCGTGATGGCTTCCTTCAAAAGACTTTCCTAAATAGAGCACTTCTCCTTCTAGGGTCGTGATGAGCAAGTTCTTCAAAGTATGATAGCCCTTTTTACCGCTGTAATGCAATTTCTGTACTTGATAATCTGCCGAGCGTCCAATACGACGCTCCGTGACATCCATAAACATGACTAGTTCAATGCAGGCATATAGGTGCCAATAAAGTTGACTGACCTGCCGTTTAGGCAATTTGTTCATTCGGCCAAGAGCTTCTTCCAGCAAGGGGGCAAGCTGTTTGATCCATAGGCTTACTTTGCCCTGGCTCATACCAAACATAGCCCCGTGATACGCTTGATTGGGATTTTCCTTCATGTAGGTAAGGATAAACAATAGTTTGTTGGCTGCCCCAAGCAAGCTACTATCTTGCCGTTCTTGATAACGTACTACCTTTCGCCAACTACCTCTCAGGTCATGATGGCGATAGTATTCTTCACACAAAGGGGCAAAGTAGTAAAGCAAAACCATGAATTCTTTTTGGGTCAGCCCCGTCAAAGCGTTAAATTGAACCGGGCTGTTCGATATACTGTCTATTGTCGTCATAAACTACCGACAGTGAACAGCCCTTTTTCATTCCCCTACAAAACCAACCGTAATATCCTTTATTGTGTTTCCTGATTTAGGCTACAAAACCAGTCCAGCTTTTTGAGCAGTTAAGAACATACTCTTCCCTTTCAGATACTGAACCAGTTTAGATAGTGCTAGATGAGGCGGAACCGAAACAAACAAATGCACATGACCTTTAGAAACATGACCCTGCAGTATCTCTACCGTGCGCCGGGCGCATCATGACGCTTGCATATTTTCCCGACCAACTCTCGCACTCGCTTACCTACTTCACCCCTAATACCTTCTTCCTATATTTGGTGATCCATACTATATATACTTACAGTCATACGTCGTATGAGATGTCTTATGGTAGTTCTGCATCCCGCGAAAATACAAAACTAAAGCCGCCGGGGCCCGGTCTTCGCCTAAAGGCGAGGAGTTTCCCCCCAGATTGATACATTAAGCGTACATCAACTTGATAAGTAGCTTTTGTCTCGGTATGAAATACGCAGAGATATACCTGATGCCGCTTGGATAGCATGACACTCAACTTCAGGACTGAAACCTGCGCCCCCCTAGATTGAGTTCTGGAATGATAATTAAGATTTTTCTAAAGTGCCGTTCCAAGCTCCTGGGTAACTATATTGTATATATCTTCTGCAAACTTCTCATCATCGAAAGACTTAGCTTTTTTGCTGGCTGCTCTACCCATCTCAGGTAATTTTTCACAATTAGTTTCTACCCAGATTAGAGAGTTAAGTAAAGTATCCAAATCAGAGGGGTCGTAAATGAGCCCCTCTTTTAAAGGCTCAATACATCCTGCGTGCCCACAACGATTGGAAGAAATCACTACGCGCCCTATACTCATTGCCTGTTTGATCGTTCTAGGTCCCATATCTATGATAGATGGGCACACAAGTACGTGTGATTCCGTCATGTATCTATGAACGTCTTTTACATAACCAGCGAAGTGAACATTTCTTATTCTGCCAACTTTATCCAAAGCTTGTAATATATGCTCGCCCACTCTTCCGGCTATGACAAGCTTAGCATCTGTATCACTTGTCTCATTAAACCGCTGCCATGTCTCCAATAATTCTAGAGTTCCCTTCTTCAACGTCCCATCTATCACCGCCAGAAACTTCAATCTGTCCAGTGAGGGCATTTCACTACAGAAAAAAATATCCCTATTAACTCCGTACTCGTGTCTTGTGTATCTTACCTTATTAACACAAGATATCCTGTCAAGTTGCTGCCTGACAATCTGTGTATTCGTCCAAGGAATTATTGTATCCCAGGATGACAATATTTCGTCAAACTCTTTGATACGACTTCTATTTGTATAGTCCGACTGCTCAACTATGTCCCACTTCTTTTCCTGTTGCTTTATGTGACTATCTACCAAGCATCTCGGAAAAATAGATATCATACCTAATACTTTTTTTCCTTTTTTCTTTGCCCGCACACTCAAATTTTTGTTGGTAGCTCTTAAAAACAACAAGCTATTAGCTTTTGTATAGTCAATACTCTGTGCCACAAACAGTCCAAAAAAAAATTCCGTTACCTTCCTAGACCAGCTAGGTAAAATATAGCTAAGTAGTACGGCAATACCATGTGCTAGCTTAGCGTAGAAAGAACCAATAAAAGGTTTTACCTTCGTAGAATCTACTCGTAGACCTTGTGCCTCTAAGCAGTAGACCTTCTCTAAAGCATTTTCTGAATGAATCTTTTCTACGATTTCATTTCCAAACCAGAGATGCTTTTTGTCAGGATGTCTTGACAGAGCACCAAAATACACTATATATATCTTTTTAGATGAATTGAGACTCTTGTTACTCATAATAGTTTCGCAAGATACTATACGCTCTCTTTCTTATTGTAAGATAAGCTTTTGATAATACAGACAGCTTTACATATTGGGAATTTATAAAAAACCAATCCCTGTTGTCACTACCCATATTTATACCGTAAAATCCTAGCGAGAGCATATACGCAATAGCCTTTGACACCTCATCTTTTTGAATATTTGGATTAGGAGTAGAATCATGAAATTCAACAGTTATTTGCTTTATACGCCGAATAGTATCAAAATCAAGACTATCTATCAATTCTATTTCTGCTCCCTCAATATCTACCTTTACTAAGTCTACCTTCTGAAGATCAAGTTCGTCAAGAAATGCTAAAATTGATTTAGTCTGAACCTTATACGAGTGGCCATTAAAGTCTACATTTCTACCGACAACACTTCCTGCTTGAATGTTCTCAGATTCGTAAAAAGTAGCCTCTCCTACTTCACTAGTAATAGCAAAATTGTATTTTGTTAAAAGAGCATGTTTGGGTATAGACTCATAGAGCGAGGGCACCGGCTCTACAACATGTACAGGGCATTTGTACCTATGAAGTACCTGTGAAGAAAAGTATCCCTGATGTCCCCCTAAATCAATTACTATAGAATCTCTATTTAATCCCCTTACAAAAAATGTATGCCCTCCGATGTCTTTGAAACCAAATAAGAAATCGAGACTCTTCAAAACAAGCCTTACTAAATATATTCTGTGTTTTCTCATAGTCAAGCGTTGAGTGGTCTACAGATGTAATCAACAATTTTGTCTTTAAGAGATAGCACATTTACCTCATATTTTTCTTTTTTCAACCATGCTTTACAACGTTCGTCTACCCCTTTCAAATGTATATCGTGTGTAGACAAATGTATTACCGGACGGTACTTTCTAATGGTTTGCTCTGCACCGTTTAATACATCAGCCTCGGCACCCTCCACGTCAATTTTAATAAAGTCAGGAGGCCTTGCATCTTTCTGCTCTATGAACTTGTCCAAACTAACCGTCGTTACTTCTATGAAATTATCTTTAGTAGCATTGACATAGGTGTTAGCAAATGTGTCGTTATTGTTGCTAAAGTGTAGAGTACCATCTATGTTAGATACCGCCAGATTTAGTGCCTCAATATTCTTAATTTCATTTATCCGAATATTACGGGTCAAACGCTTGTAGTTATCAGACATTGGCTCAAAAGCATACACCTTTCCTTTCGGCCCTACAAACTTGGCGGCTAATATAGAGAAGTACCCCCAGTGAGCTCCAAGATCATAGAAGACAGTGTCCTTCTTTACGCTGTCATACAACAATCTTGCTAATTCTTTTTCATAGAAGCCTAGTATAAAACCGTTATCAGTATATCTATCCAACCAGAAATAAAGGCCGCTCCCGTAAGGGCTTCTTATTTTAACCTTCTTTCCGGAAGGATAGAGTGCCTTTATTGATTGTAGGTAAGCTACTGCTGTCTTTTTTTGGAGGCCTTCAATCATGTCACGAAAAATGTTATGCTAAAAGAGTATCTAATTAGATAGAGAAGGGTTCTCGTATTTTTAATACTGTATGGATTCAATCTAAATGCTTTGGCCAGATACTTGACTGCTGGTTTAAGTTGCCGCATGTCAACGCTTCTAGCTGCTTTTATTCTGTACTTCTCTCCTAACCACTGCTTTTCTTTACGTAGATTTTCCTCGAAAGCAATAGCTTTATCTGGCTGTCCGCGGCTTAACCAATCTTCTCCAGTCTCTCTTCTTTGTCTTATAAGCTCTTCAATTAGGCTAATTACTGATAGTTTTCTTTCGTTGTTAAGATCATTAGTGAGCGAAGCAGGATTTGTACGATAGTAGTAAAGTGGTTTAGCTACAAAAAGCGTCTTGAACCTCTCTATAATCAAGTAAATCCAATAAATATCTTCGCCAAACAGACGGTCAAAGTACAAACTAAGTTCTCCTACTTCCTCGTACACAGATCGTCTAAGCATAATAGAAGCAGGAGGGAATCTAGGTGCTGACTCAAAGTCGCTTTCTCCTAAGTAAAAGTCATTATCAACAGGTTGCGCAATTTGAATACTTTTGTTTATACCCACCACCCAGTAGTTTGTGACACAAACATTAAGCACTCTTTCTTTGGTAAATATTTTTACCTGATGTTCTACCTTCTCCTTAGCCATCCAGTCATCAGCATCTAACACAGTTAGAAACTCACCTTTTGCTTCTGTAAATAATCTGTTTCGGGTGCGTATATTGCCTTTGTTTACTTGGTTATGAGTCTTTATAATTCTAGCATCGCTATAGCTATCTATGATAGTACGGGTATTATCGGATGAACCATCATCCGCTACTAGTAACTCCCAATTTTGATAAGTTTGCTGTAGAACGCTGTCAATTGCCTGCTTAATAAACGCATCGCAGTTGTACGCCGGCATGATGACCGAGACCAGCTGATTCTCTTTTTTCATAGACTGAATAGTAAAGTTCAGTGTAGCCCTTTATACACTTCTCCATTGTGAATTTCTTGAAAGCCATAGCAGCCAATTGACTTTGTTTTGGAGAAAGCGATTGGTCTTGCAAATATTTCTGCATTAGGTTGCACAATTGGGTAGGGTCAATTCTACCGTTTTCTACTGGAAGGACAAAACCAGCCTTTTGACCTTCTGCCTCAATCATCAGTTTTGATTCACCCACATCCGACACAATTGATGGCTTACCGCAATAAAGATACTCTACAATTACGTTTGGCAAACTCTCTCCGTATACTGATGGTAACAATCCAACATCAAATAGCTGAATCCAATTGAGGGGGTTACCTGAGTAGCCTACAAAGTGAATTCGCTCTTGGTACTTGTACTTCTCAGCCAGTTCCGCAACGTACTCACTCCAGCCCACCAGTACTAAGTGAACTCTATCGTTAGCCAATTTCTCAAAAGCCTCAATAGCTACCTCCCACCCTTTTTCCGGAATCCCCCGGGCCACCAGACCAAACACTAAATTACTATCCTCTATATTTATATCCTTCCGTGAGTGAGGCTGATCCACTCGCCCAACGAAGCCGTTGTATATTTTCTTTCTGACAATATGTTGATAGCAATTAGTGGGAATAATTCTCTCTTCTTCGAGTACCCGAAGGTTTTTTTCAGTGAGGTAAGCAACAGCATCTGTTTTAGCTAAGGTTTGTCGAAGTTTTTTAAGATAATTAATAAGTACCTCACCTGTACTTTGTAGATAGTTCTTTAAAAAACTTTCGTAGTTTCCATGCATTGTAATTACTAGCGGTACACTCGTACCGTGTAGTGCTTTGGCAACAACGTAGTCGGACTTAAACATATGGCTGTGGACTAGTTCTATTCCGTACTGACTAATGGTTTGTCTAATATGTTTAACTACTAGTCGCTCTCGCCACGAAAAGTCTATCCCGACCTTATAGAGCAACCGGTCAAACTTCTTAATGAACCAATCAAGCTTAAATTTGTCAGACAACACCTCAACGGAAGGCGCAATATGTCGAGTTAGTTTTTGGTCTATGTAGTCATCATGGTGCGAGTACAGCCATATATTGTTCTTTGAAGATAAAGCCTCGGCCAAACGTAGAGCAAATATCTGGGCACCGCCTACTCTAAAATCTTCGCACACCATTAGTATTTTCATGAAGATTGTTTCTATCGAGAAAAATATAGTAGTGATTTGAAGTAGAACTTCAATAGCAGAGCTTTGCGAATATGAGTACTTATAAAGCCTGAGCGCAAATACTGGCTGATTACCCAAGGGCCTAAACTCGTAGAATGGGTACAAAGAGAAAACCATACTTCTGACAACAAATTGTAAAGCAGTACGTGATCAAGCGTTTTACTTTTTTGGTTTTGCTCAAACAATTTGATCAGCCAACTTTCTGCTTGTTGAATATAAGCTTTGGATATCTCGTATTTTCCGGTAAACAAGCTATCATGCAACTCCAGATCATTTGTGGATAAATATGACTGAAAAAGTTTACTAATAACACTTTTGCGAATAATGCCAGCTGACTGTTCTTTTTTAGCATTAGCAGATTGAGTAATTTGCTTATTGTGCACTCGGTACTTTAGAAGTACTTCGTCTAAATTGGCTAGCTTAGTAACACCAGCTAGCCTGACCCATAGATCATAGTCCTCGGCAGGCATTAATGCGTGATCATATTGAAACTGATACTGACTCAATATTGCTTTTCGCATCACAACAGATGGGTGAACAAAACAAGAATCTGTTAACAACCTCACTCGTAACTCTTCGTCTTTCAAATAATGATTGCTATATGTGATATGCTTGTCGTTCTCATCAATTACCTCACACCGACTACCAAGAATTCCTACTTCAGGATTACTCTCCAGAAATTCTACTTGTTTTTCCAGTCGCTCGGGTACACTGACATCATCGGAATCCATTCTGGCTGTGTACTTTCCTTTTGCTGTAATCAAACCTTTATTAAGATGATATACGTACCCTCGATTTTCTTCTGAAGAAAAATAGCGTATTCTAGAGTCTCGGAAGGTTCTTATTAATTCATCGCTTTCATCGGTAGAACCATCGTTAAAAATAAGGAATTCAAAGTCTTCTAGTGTTTGAGACAAAATGCTTTCAATAGAAGCTTTAAGGTACAGTTGAGTGTTGTAAACTGGCATAATAACTGAAACTAAAGGTTCTTTAACTCTCATACTATATTTTAAAAACCAGAAATATTGCTTTTACTAGACTTGATTAAAATAATTTCTTATGCAAGCACGTACATTCTGAAAGAAATCCCCGGTAAATTTTACTAAACAGACTGATAGAATAAAAATTTAGCTAGTATCTTTAATACCTATCATTAACTCTCCTGATATGTAAATTCCAAAGTTATATGTTTGAAGTATATTGATTATTCTGTGTGCTATCTTCTCTGTATCATGAATTTCTAGTGTAATCACCTTCGTTTTACTTAGAAATTCATAATCTTTATCTTCACCAAAGATTTCCTCTTCTGTACCCTCTACGTCTATTTTTAGCAAATCTATTGTACTCCATCCATTTTGCTTTCTAATGTCTTCTATACTGAAAACCGGTATTGCACCACTGCCATTAATCGGTGGCTTTAATGCACGAGACCATTCTAATCCATCGCGAAACGAATAGTCTATATCTAGCCAGTCTTGGTGCGACCACACACCCCCTTCAAGAATAGTATAATCAGCTAAACAATTCGCTACAAGATTGTGATTTAACTGTGAAACGTTGCTTTTGTCTGGTTCAACGCAAATTACCTGTGCTTGTGGAAAATGTTTTTTAAGATAAATTGTACTCAACCCAATATTAGCTCCAGCATCTAATATAGTCTCAATTTTTATATTACGTTGATTGACGATATTTACTACCGGCCTAAACTCTTCGTTAACCCATATCTGTCGGAAAACTTGTGGATCAGACGACCTATCTCTCAACACAAATTTCGAAGTGGACTGTTTATGATTAATATAATATTCGTCATTAACTATCTTAACCTCATACTCTGATTCGTATTGATACATTTTCTCAAGAAAATCTCTTCTGTCTAAAACATTCTTGGGTACTATCTTCAGAAGTTGGTTTACTACAGTGCTATAGGTAAGCCATACCTTCTCTTTCCATGTCAAGCAGCTATTCAAATAGTTAAATCTATTCATTGCCACATCATTTGAAGTAATTGAAAAAACTTCTCTTTATTCTGTTTCTCACCCTGCGAAGCAAAATATTACCAGAACCAGCAAAATCACTCTCTGGATAAATAGTGGTTGCATTCTTTTGATATTTTGCCACCTCCCTTTTGCTATTCTCCAAAATATTTACTAGCGCAGGAAAGACGTGGTATGTATTAAGAAACTTACTTCTCGCTGCATCAAGCCGGTTTACGTATGATGCATACGTTTTCTCTTCTATTACTTCCTCAACCGTTTTTATGCTCTCGGCATAGTTATTAATATCTATCCGAATGAAGGCATCACTATCAAAGTATTTCTCAATATTTGGACACCCGTAATACACCGGTACAGTATAAGTAAGAAAACACTCAAAGATTTTCTCAGTGAAGTAATCAGGTATAAAACTATTCTCGATTGCTATAGAATATTCATAAGGAGCTAAAGCATCAAACTTACTATCTATAGGATTTATTCCTCTACCGTATACAGAAATCTTATCTTTAAAATGGCTCGCTAATCTACGCGTAAATTCTAGTCTCTTTCTATGCCCAGGTAACCATGACTTATTTGACGCAACGATAGATATTTTTTTCTTTTTTTTGGGGATAGTCATCTTTGCCACTTCGTCATAAGTCTGAGGAAAGTGCCATATACCTAGATCATGCGTGGGTATAATATTCATTCTCTTGAAATCTTTGCGACAGGTAATAATTTGTGAAAACTGATTTAAGAACGAGGTATTAAAGTACCTTTCCTCATACGCTTCGTCAGTCATGTACAAGATATTTTTACCTAAACATTTTGCTGTTTCCTTTTTTTTCACACCACCCCACACAATCCAGAAATCACATTCACTACAGTCGTTATCGATTTCAAACTTATAGTTACCATACTCTCCTTTACCATTAAGAGTTTGTGCATAAAAATTATGATTCCATGATGTAGAAAATTTAATAGTTTGCACGTAATATCATAGTTTAAATTATGGAAATAGCTTTTCTAATTCTGGATTTTTGTCAAATAATTTACTGAAAATGAGGTCAGAGCGTTTATCTTTAAAAGAATCTCGCATGATTTCATAGTTCGTACT
Organism: Tunicatimonas sp.; assembly: GCA_965213875.1. Classification (GTDB taxonomy): domain Bacteria; phylum Bacteroidota; class Bacteroidia; order Cytophagales; family Cyclobacteriaceae; genus Tunicatimonas. The sequence goes on from CBDCAN010000001.1 coordinate 189,698, forward strand.
GATGTTTACGATCTGCTTGTTATCAGCTGTTTTCTCCTTCAATCCATTTTTGGAAACTTTAGATTTAACTTCTTCTAGTTTTTTATATGAAAAGGCTTCTCCGAAAAAATCAGTCAATTTCTTAAACTCATTAAACAAATCAGTTTTTAAACCTTCATATGTCAATACCACTTTTTGCTTAGTAAATTCTTCGTGGAGTAACCATTTAGCTAAATGATCGGAATATTGATGGGTTCTATGGATAATATTATTTTCATCATCAATATCTTCTCTGTAGTAACTGTTAAGCGAAAAAACTGTATCAACTGGATTTCTGTAAATATAGATCACCCGGCGAATATCATGTAAATCAAGATTATCATCGTGCCTATGATAGCATGTAAAATCCTTTTTTTGTTTAAAATAAAACACTCTCACCAAACTAGGTTTTTCAAAATAAAGCTCCATCATCATCCGTAGCCAGTGACTTCCTGTTCTTGGAAAGCTAATAAGCCATGGGAAATCTGGGTTACTGATAAATGACTGTATTACCTGTTTATCAGCAATGTTTATTGAACCATTACGACTATTTAGCAGGTCATTTACTCTACTAACAATTCTCATTTTCCGCTTGTTTAATTAGTTCATTCACCTCTGTTTTGGTGAAATCGATAGGTTCTCCTATTCGTATTAACCCCCATCCTCTTAATGGATGGTGAGAGGATGTTTTTTCTGTGTATTCAGGATAGTAGAGGATAAACTTTTCATCATACAGGTCATTCTTTATATAATTAAAGCTACACTCTTGATCTCTGTAGAGATCATATCCAAACATATTTTTGTCGGGTACTTTAAAATCATCAATTAGAATAAAAGCGTTTTTAAAGTACTTGGTTATAAAAGCTATTTCTTCTTTAAGAGGCCAACTAAAGCCATATCCATGTGCATCAAGCCAAAACAACGTTTTCTTCTCGTAAATAAATGAATATTGGTCGTGTATTTCCTTTATAAAATCTTGTGACAGCATATTAAATACCTTGACGTTACTATTGTTATCAGTATTTTGCTTTGCCTTTTGGTAAGCCTCATCATTAGGCTCACAAGAAAAGCATTGAATATGTGGATATTTACCTGAAAAAAAACTTAATGTAGAACCCACATTTGATCCTGTTTCTATAAAGAACTCTACACCTTCTAAGACCAAATAATCTACAACTGCTATTAAGTGGTTATCTCCGTGAAAACCTAAAGGCATAAATTTCAGCGTACTCTTGTCTCTTTTTACTTTTCTAATTCTCATTGTAGCTCACAAGATTGGTTTATTATTCTTTCTGATATTTCCCATTTGAAGGGTAGCGTTAGCTTTCCTTTCTTATCTCTGGGGTAATGAACTCTCCTATACTTCCCAAACTCTTCAACAGTAAAATTTATATTTATACCGCTCTCGGGCGCAATTTTTCTTACGCAGTACTCTGCTGAATGAATAACTAAAGTGTAATCGCCAGCTACAAAAAAATCTCTAGGGAAAACAACTTGAGCTATATAACATCCGGGTACTGCTGCAACGGGTATATTGTTTTTATGGCTCTTTTCATAGTTCATACTTCTCAATAGTACTTCTCCTTCACTATCACATAAATCAAAATAAATTTGAAATCCTCTTATGGGCTTCAATACTTCGTATTCAATCACTAAGCACAACGGTTCATCATTTTGTACTAGATTTATTTGTTCATTTTTTTGAGTCAAAGATATGCTTCTATACCTTAAAAGATCATCGTGATATTTATCTAAAGATATTTTGTTCATATCAAAGCTATCAGCATTAATATACATATTTATCGCTCTACTCAAGGTTCCTGAAAACTCAACCCTCCCAGTGTGGAGCAGTACTCCTTTTGTACAAAGCTGTTTTATAGCCCCCATATTATGACTCACAAACAACACTGTCCGCCCCTCTCCCGTCACATCCTCCATTTTACCTAGGCATTTCTTCTGAAACTCTGCGTCGCCTACCGCCAGCACTTCATCAATAATCAGTATCTCAGGCTCTAAGTGAGCGGCTACGGCAAAAGCGAGGCGTACCTGCATGCCACTGCTGTAATGCTTGACAGGAGTATCAATGAATTTTTCTACTCCAGAAAAAGCCACAATTTCGTCAAACTTCGCTTTTACCTCGCGGCGTTTCATCCCCAGGATAGTACCGTTGAGGTACACATTCTCGCGGCCGGTTAGTTCGGGATGGAAGCCGGTGCCGACCTCCAGTAAGGAGGATACCCGGCCGAACACCTCAAACCGCCCGGTGGTAGGTTCGGTAATACGTGAGAGTATCTTCAGCAGTGTGCTCTTACCCGCTCCGTTGCGTCCGATAATTCCTACAGCTTCACCACGTTTAATCTCAAAGTTGATGTCTTGTAAGGCCCAAAAAGAGGAGTCTGGAATGGCTATATCCGGCTTCCGGCTTCCGGCTTCCCGACTCCGGAATGCGCGTGTGAAGCTCTCGCGGAAAGATCCACTTTTGGACGCACCCAATTGATAACGTTTGCCTAGGTTTTCTACACGGATGGCGGTGTCGCTCACTTTTATACTTTAGTTGGCTGCCAAAACTTTTCAACAAGCTGCTCTACTCCAACGGTGTCCGCTGCGTAGAATTTTGCTCTCTTCTGCCTTTTTACTAGCAGAAAGTTACGGGTATTATACCGTTCACTGAAGTCGCTAACTTCCAACAAAGCGTTGTTCAGTATAGCGTATACTTGGTAGTCGTATTGCTCAGTAAACTCTTTGAAAAAAACTTCTCTAACCGAGTTCATATGTATCTCGCAAAATACTACTGGTGTATAGCGTGCGAATAGAGACGTAGCGCCCTTAAAAACCTCCATTTCAAAGTTCTCTACGTCAATTTTTATTAGGTCTACTTTTGATATCTTCTGCTCATCTATAAAATGATCTAGAGTAGTACATACTACTTCTATATCTGTGTAGGCTAGTTCGCCCTGGTGGAACTGCCTAGAGAAAGAGGCATCGTTTGAGGCTATCCGAGTAATTCTCATATCATCAGGTACCGTCAGACTAATAGGTTGTTTTTCAGCCCCTACCGCCTTCTCGGTGACCCTTACGTTACTAAGTTGGTTTATCGCCACGTTCTTTCTTATCCTTGAGGCATTATTAGGATGTGGTTCAAAAGCATAAACTTGAGCATCTGGATTAGTCACTCCCGAAAGTATAGCATACAAACCTACGTTAGCTCCCACATCTAAAATACACTTTGCCTCATGCGCCAAATGAGTAAATAGCTTTACCTCCAAATTCTCCGAGTATTTTCCGTAGTATAACTCGTCAACTGTAAAGTCATCACAATTAGAGTACAAATTAAACTTCGTGCCTTCTACTTCCAATGGAACTACTCCAGATACCCTCCACCTCGGATACACTTCTTGCTCTAATACATAGGCCACTCTCTTGCTAGCAATAAGCACTTTTCTTCCTATGCTATTGATAAAAGGCTGCTTTCTAACAAGGGTTAATATACTCATACTGACAAGGTAAGTTTTATCAAACCCACACTGTACCACGTCATTGCTAGCAGCGTGCTCTTACCCGCTCCGTTGCGACCGATGATTCCTACGGCTTCACCACGTTTAATCTCAAAGTTGATGTCTTTCAATGCCCAAAAGGCGGAGTCCGGATTTGACGCTTCCGGATTCCGGTCTTCGGTGTCCGGTCGCCGAAGCATGCGTGTTAGGCTTTCGCGAAAAGAGCCACTTTTGGACGCACCCAACTGGTAACGTTTACCCAAATTTTCTACACGGATGGCGGTGTCGCTCATGCTTTAGTTATCGGTAGCTTCGTTATCAGCCAGATGAATACCCGGTATCCTTTCAGAGTGCTTCCTGTTAAGCGTAGCTATTCTATAGTTGTAGGTTACGGCAGTAGCACCAATCAGCAGATCAGCTAGGTCAATAAGCCTATTTTGTTTCTTTAATACAAGGTAAATGCCAATAGCGGTCTGCGAACAAAGTTTGTCAAACGGAATTACAATCAAGCTTTCGTAAAGCTCATTCCAATAGTCGTGCTCTATTGACCGGTCACCAATTCCGAACTCATAGTGAGTTACCGAAGAAATTGAGAATATATTTTCGCTCTTTGCTAGCTCATAGAAAAACGTTTTCTCCTTATTTTTCTTTCTGAATAGCTCGATCAATACTGATGAACCTAATAAAGTCATATTATTCTTGATTCATTAATATGATCTCGTACTTGTTAATACGCTTTCAATTGTTGTTCACTCCATGTAGGTACCCTTAATAGTAACGCTCTTATGTTTTTCTGAGGTGCTGCTCTGATAGTAGCTATTTCTGAAGAAAGCGTAGCCATTAACCTTTCGAATTCTTCGTTGGGTAACTGATGAATCTGTTCTAGAAGTTGGTCGTAGGTAAGGGCGTTTATTATTTCTGTTTTTCTACCACGTACTATAGCTAACAGCTTTACAAGTATGAGAGTTTCTTCTAATAATACCCACCGCTCCGTTCCGCTTAGTTTCGAAGTTGATGTCTTGTAAAGGCCCAAAAGGCGGAGTCCGGGGTCTGGAGCGGTTCCCCGCCGGGACCGGAGTCCAAATTTAACGCTTCCAGATTCCGGTCTTCGGTGTCCGGTCGCCGAAGCACACGCGTTAGGCTCTCGCGGAAAGAGCCCGACTTGGATGCCCCCAGTTGGTAGCGTTTGCCCAGGTTTTCTGCACGGATCGCGGTGTCGCTCATGGCTTTTCTGAGATAATCAGTCCTGAATTCGTTTTGCCACTGCTTCTATTTTATCGACAGAAACTGCCACGCTGGCCGCAATCTGCTCATAAGTCAGCACTCCGAGCTTTAGCAAATTAGCTACCGTTTCGTTCTTTGTTCTCTCCTCGGTGCTTTCTACAGCTTCTTCAACTGCCTTTTCTACGGCTTCCTCTACCGCTTTTTCTACGTACTCTGCCGTTGCGAAATTGTCGCGCATGGTTTTTAAACTTTCCTGGTAAGCGTCCATTTCTTCCGAATTATAGTTAACAATTTCGGCTGCTTCAAACAGCTTACTAAATATACGTTCTTGCAGAGCTTGAGGTACATCTTGCAATCGGGATAGATTTTTGAGCACGTACAACCACTTATCAAAGCGGGTCTCTAGCTGGTCAGCTTCTTTAGTAAATTTGGCCGTTTCCAGGTAGAAATAAGTAAGCTTACTGTAAAAAACCTGCTTCGTTTCCAGTTCTACCAACTTGACTCGGTGCAAAAACTTTTCGGAACCTCCGATAGTATTCTTCAAATCAAAGTTGAGAATACCGACGGTATATACAGCTTTTAACTCGTAATTCCACTTACCCTTCGGAGCTTGCTCTTGAATAGGAAAGGTACTATAGTACAAACTACGGTCTTTGAAATAGAACTGAGACGCGTTCTGTAGCTCTACGATAAACTTTTCGCCCTGTTCATTTTCGCAATAAAGATCGTAGATTGCCTTACGGTCTTCCGGCCGTCTACTCAATCGCTCAGTATTCAAGTATGTCAGGTCTTTTATCTGCTCTTCTCCTACCAATAGCTCATTCAGAAAATCGACCAGTAAGTCCTTATTTGCCTTAGTACCAAAGAGCCGCTTAAAGCCAAAGTCGGTAAACGGATTGATGTATCTACCAAGTTCAGACATCGGCGAATCTCTTTTGCTTAATTTTCATAGCGCTTGAATAACACTACTTATCTTATTGTTTTATGGCCAGGATAATATGCTCATTCGGACTGAACAATACTTCTTACGTCTATACGCCGTGTACTACTAATTGTGACTCACGGCAAATCTATTGAAAAAACAGTCTCTTACGCGAAAATGTAATGTATCTGCTTGAAACGACTTTTTTTACGCTGTTGAGTCAGTTCTTGCAAGATTCTAGCGAGCCATACTGCTGAGAAATGTAAGGTAAGTAAAAGTAGCACCAGTAGATTAGTAAACTTTCAAAGCTCGAGTAGTATATTCTGAATATCTCAGAAACAAATACTACCCTTCTCTTCTGTTAGTCGGGGCTGCCAGTCAGTCATACAAAAAACACCTCATCAACGATCACACTACTACCTGCAATAACGCCTGTTCTTTTACGGCGGTCACGTCAATCATGGCTTCCAGCTCTGACTCTGAATACATACCCTCGAATGCTTCCAACGAGGCGCGGTCAATGGCTGTAAGATAAGCATCGTTCACCAGCTCCTCTAACTCGCTCTGAGAAGCGTAGTAGCCGCCTGACTTCCTTCGTTTGTTAACAAATTTAATTTCTCGAGCGGCATTACGGATCGAAAAATCCCACGAACGGGTGGTTCGCTGCTCGGCTGACTGTTTGATAAGATGAATGAGTATGATCGTCAGGTAGCTTCTGACTTTCTGTAGCTTATCTTCCTTACTCATGGCTTCCAGTTCATCGATCAAACGCAAAGCTTCCTGGTAATTCTCAGTCTCGATGTGCGCTCTTAAGATCGTTAGCTCTTCCATACCCGTATCTGATTTTACTAAAAAATACGTAATCTTCTGCAAACCAACTCACTAATTACAGTATTTCTTCTTGGTTGAGAATGTGCTACTGCTTAAACAATGAATCTACAAACTCCATTTTATTGAACGTCTGCAAATCTTCGGGCCGTTCGCCTACTCCGATGTACTTCACCGGGATGCTAAACTGATCGGAGATGCCGATCACAACTCCGCCTTTGGCTGAGCCGTCTAGCTTGGTAATGGCCAGAGCGGTGACTTCGGTCGCTTTGGTGAACTCTTGGGCCTGTAGAAAGGCGTTTTGACCGGTGCTACCGTCAAGCACGAGTAGCACTTCGTGGGGGGCTTCAGGCACAAACTTTTGGATCACCCGCTTAATCTTCGACAGTTCATTCATCAGGTTCACTTTGTTGTGCAGGCGACCGGCGGTATCAATGATCACCAGATCTACCTGCTGCTCTACGCCCTGTTTCACCGCATCATAGGCCACCGAAGCGGGGTCGGTATTCATGCCGTGCGATACGACCGGCACCCCGGTGCGCTCACCCCACAGTTTGAGCTGATCTACTGCGGCAGCGCGGAATGTATCGGCGGCACCCAGCAGCACCGATTTTCCTTGCGACTGAAACTGGTGCGCTAGTTTGCCGATGGTGGTGGTTTTGCCCACTCCGTTCACACCCACCACCAGCATCACGTGCGGGCGGTTTCCCTCGGGCAATCGGAAGTCGTCGGCGGAGGTGGCTTCGGGCTGGTTGTCATTTTCTGCCAGTAGGGCCGCGATCTCTTCACGCAGAATGCGATCGAGTTCGCTGGTGCTCACGTACTTGTCGCGCGCCACTCGAGCTTCAATGCGCTCAATGATTTTGATCATCGTTTGCACACCCACATCGCTGGTCACCAGCACGCCCTCGAGTTCATCCAGTACTTCTTCGTCGACGGTGGCCTTACCGACCAGCGCTTTGCTCATCTTAGAGAAGAAGCCATCTTTGGACTTTTCTAAACCTTTGTCGAGGGTTTCCTTTTTTTCTTTAGAGAACAGGCCAAATAGTGCCATAGTATTAGAGGTTGGGTAGCGTATGTTGTTACGTACGGGGCTGCTTAGCGGGAGTTTTACGGCGAGCGCAAAAAAAAAGCCCTACTCGGGCTTGTATACAGAAGGAATACGTAACTAGCTTAATTCGCTAGGTGCTTTTTAACGTCATCTAGAGGCACCATCTCTTCTTTGAAGGTAAAGGCACCTGACTTCTTTGACTTTACGGCCTTGATGACTTTCGCAAAGTTCTTAGCGTTCTTATCGCGGAGGGTTGCAACGGTTTTCTTAGCCATGATTACTTAATTTCTCGGTGTACAGTTTGTTTTTTCATGATCGGATTGTATTTCTTACGCTCCAATCGTTCCGTCGTGTTCTTACGGTTCTTGGTGGTAATATAACGGGAAGTGCCGGGCAGACCACTGTCTTTGTGCTCGGTGCATTCCATAATCACCTGAATGCGGTTTCCTTTGCTTTTCTTAGCCATAATATATAAATGTTAAACTAGACGAGCGACGTTCCTTTTTGCCGGGCTTCCTTCAGCACCGCTGTGATCCCATTTTTGTTGATCGTCCGTAGGGTAGACGTAGACACCCGTAGTGTAATCCACTTGTCTTCTTCCGGCAGATAAAACCGCTTGCGCTGTAGGTTAGGATAGAACTTGCGCTTGGTCTTATTGTTCGCCTTAGATACGTTGTTACCCGTGATGGGTCGCTTGCCGGATACTTGACAAATTCGGGCCATGTTTGCTGAATTTTCGGTATTGCTGTTTATTCAAGGGGGCAAATATCTAAATTTTTGGATAAAATTGAAAGGGTCTGCGCAATTTTTGGAAAGATTATTCGCGGTAAAAAACTTTAGTGCTCGTGCTTAATTTTATAGCTTGCCAAAAGAGGTTGAGAAGGTTTGAAGGCTGTAAAAGGTTATTGAACTCCCTGCACCGGATGTCATCTCACCCTCACGTCACCGATTTAATCCACCAAATGACTATAAGCTTATGTCCAGTATATCTACGCAGACGGCCAGCCAGAGGGCTATTGAGCAAGAAGAAAAGTATGGTGCCCACAATTATCACCCACTGCCCGTGGTGCTTAGCCGCGGCAAGGGCGTACACGTGTGGGACGTAGAAGAAAAGCGTTACTACGATTTTCTGTCGGCCTACAGTGCCGTGAACCAGGGACACTGTCATCCGCATATTATCCGAGCACTCAATGAGCAGGCGTCGGTGCTTACGCTCACCTCCCGGGCGTTCTACAACGATGTGCTAGGGAAGTATGAGCAGTACATTACTCAACTATTTGGTTACGAGCGCGTGCTACCCATGAACACGGGCGTCGAGGGCGGCGAAACAGCCGTGAAGCTGTGCCGCAAGTGGGCCTACACCGTCAAGGGCGTTCCTGACAATCAGGCGAAAATAATTTTTGCCGAGGGTAATTTCTGGGGCCGCACGCTGGGGGCGATCTCATCGTCTACCGACCCGAGTAGTCGGGCGGGCTTTGGCCCCTATATGCCGGGCTACGAGATTGTTCCTTACAACGATTTAGCCGCGCTGGAGAAAGCGCTACAGGATCCTAACGTAGCGGGCTTCATGGTAGAACCCATTCAGGGCGAAGCGGGGGTGGTGGTGCCCGACGAGGGCTACTTGCGCAAGGCCTATGACCTGTGTCAGCAGTACAATGCCCTGTTTATCGCCGACGAGGTGCAAACCGGAGTCGCACGCACGGGTCATCTGTACGCTTGTCAGCACGAAGCAGTGCGTCCTGATATTTTGATTCTAGGCAAAGCGCTGTCGGGCGGGGTGCTGCCGGTATCGGCGGTGCTGGCCGACGATGAGGTGATGCTGACCATCAAACCGGGCGAGCACGGCTCTACCTTCGGGGGCAACCCACTGGCCTGCCGGGTGGCGATGGCCGCCCTGGAAGTGGTAGCGGATGAACAGCTGTCCGAGCGGGCCAAAACGCTGGGCGAACGCTTCCGCCAGCGGATGCAACAGTTGGCCGACCGGCACGATCTGGTCACTAAAGTGCGCGGACGCGGACTGCTTAACGCCATTGTGATCAACGACACGGAAGACAGCGACACCGCCTGGAACATTTGTGTGCAGTTGAAAGAGAACGGACTGCTGGCGAAGCCTACGCACGGCAACATCATTCGCTTCGCTCCGCCGCTGGTGATTACCGAAGCGCAGCTCGACGAATGCTGTACAATTATTGAAAACACCATCGAACAATTTTAATCTATGCTCGAACAACTACAGGAAACCCACCGCTTCGTTGCCGACCAGCTGCCGGCCGATATAGACGTAGGAATTGTGCTAGGCACGGGTTTAGGCGGGCTGGCGCAGGAGATTCAGACCGAACGAGTGTTTTCCTACGCCGATCTACCGCATTTTCCGGTGAGTACGGTAGAATCGCATCAGGGTCAATTAATCTACGGTACGCTGGACGGTAAAAAAGTGCTCGCCATGCAGGGACGTTTTCACTACTATGAAGGCTACAGCATGCAGCAGGTCACCTACCCTATCCGCCTGATGAAGCGGCTGGGCATTGACACGCTCTACATTTCTAATGTATCGGGCGGCATCAACACGCGCTACGACCTGGGCGATTTGGTCATCATTGACGATCATATTAATCTGCAAACCGCTAATCCGCTCACCGGCCCTAACCTAGACGAACTGGGGCCACGGTTTCCCGACATGAGCGCCCCCTACGACCCTGAGCTTATACACGCCGCCTGGCATACGGCCAAGGAAGTGGGCTTCCGCATTCATAAAGGGGTTTACGCCGCGGTGAACGGGCCTAACCTGGAGACCCGGGCTGAGTACCGTTTCTTGCGCACCATCGGAGCCGATATGGTGGGGATGTCGACCGTGCCGGAGGTGATTGTGGCGCGCCATATGAACATGCGCGTGCTAGCAGTTTCCATCATCACCGACCTCTGCGACCCCGATGATTTGGCAGTAGCCGACGTGAGCGAAATTATTCGCGTAGCCGGTGAAGCCGAGCCGAAGCTGACGCATCTGTTTCGTCATTTAATCAGTATGTAATTCTGGTAGGCGGGCAGCGGTTAGCAGTCCCTACACGGCTTTCTACCGCCCGCCTACTGCCAACCTACCGACTCACTTCACTTGTATGCTACAGCAGTTCTTCACCTTTGTTATTGATCATCGGGGGGAGATATTGCAGCAGACCTACGAGCACCTGTGGATCACTTCCGCTGCTCTGCTGATGGCCAGTGCCGTTGGGATTACTTTGGGTATTTTGCTAACGCGCTACCGTCGACTCTCTCGCCCGGTACTGGGCTTCGTCAATATTATTCAAACCATTCCGAGCATTGCACTGCTGGGTTTTATGCTACCGCTCTTCGGTATCGGGGCCACCCCGGCCATTATTGCGTTGTTTTTGTACGCCCTGCTCCCCATCGTGCGCAACACCTTTGCGGGCATTCAGGGAGTAGATAAGCTGGTGGTGGAGGCGGCTCGTGGCATTGGGCTATCTCGGCAGCAGGTTTTGTACAAAGTAGAACTGCCGCTGGCTTTGCCTACTATTTTTGCGGGACTGCGCACCGCCACGGTGATCAACATCGGAGTGGCCACCCTCTGCGCGTTGATCGCCGCGGGTGGTTTGGGCGAGTATATCTTCCGCGGTATCGCGGTCAACAACACCAACATGATCCTGGCGGGGGCCGTGCCCGCTTCGCTGCTGGCCATTGTGCTGGACGTGCTGTTGGGATTACTAGAACGACGGCTACAAACCCACCCCTTGCGTTCGCAAGGCACTCCGCAGCGTGTCCTTACGGCCGTGGCCGTGGGCGGTATCGTCGTAGCCGCGGCCTATTTTCTGTACCCGAGTAGTGCGCCTACCCCCAATACTTTGGTGGGCGGATTCAACGCGGAGTTTATGGAGCGAGAGGATGGCTACCCGGGTTTGCAGCGCGTGTACGGATTTTCGTTGCCGACCGAAGAAATGGAGATCGGTTTGATGTACCAAGCTTTAAAAAATGAAAATGTAGACGTGATCAGCGGCTTCTCTACCGACGGACGCATCCGCGCCTACGACCTGCGGGTGCTGGAAGACGATCTAAACTACTTTCCGCCCTACTACGCCGCCCCGCTCGTTCGGCAAGAAATACTTCAGCGGTTTCCCCAACTGACCGACGTGTTTGCGCAGCTCGCCGACTTGATCAGTAAGGAGGCTATGATGCAGATGAACTTTGAGGTGGATCAAAACCAACGTTCGCCCCGTACGGTGGCGCGAGAATTTCTTCAGCAACAGGGAGTGCGCGTGGTTCCTAAAAGATCAGGCTCGCCCGAGGTGGTGGTAGGGTCGAAGAACTTTACGGAAAACTTTATCCTGGCCGAACTTTTCGCCATGGTCATTGAGGGCAATAGCGCGCTTACCGTGGAACTTAAGCAGGGCTTCGGTGGCACCAAACTGCTGATGGATGCCCTCAAGGCCGGTGAGGTAGATATGTATCCCGAGTACACCGGCACGGCCCTACTCGTGATGCTAAAACCACAGAAAGCAACGATTGATAGCCTGGCGGGCGACAAAGACCAGGTGTTTGACTACGTGCAACGTGAGGTAGACCACAGGTTTAATCTGACCTGGTTTCCGCCCCTTGGCTTTAACAATACCACCGCCCTCATGATGCGAGAGGCACAGGCCGAACGGCTAGGCATTCAATCCATTAGTGATTTGAAAGATTATGTAGTGGTGGAAAATGAAGAAGGGTTATGATACAGCGATCTTAATTAGTTTAGCCCGGTATGTTCTTCTAGACGGTCCAATCGCTTCGCAATTTTTCGCGCTCATCGGTGTAGATATCAAGAAACACATCCAAGTCATGACCAACGTCTTTGATAGCGGAGACGGAATTTTGCACACCTTCCTTTAGCAGACTAAGTTTGGCCGTCATCATCTTAGATGATTTTTCTACCGTACTTACTTGTTCCTCTACCTCGAGTAGCCGACGTGTAAGGCGGTTAACGCTATCTTTTAACGATTGCAATTCATCCATAAGCCCGTTTTTTGATAAAGATACTAATATCGTAAAACACGAGCAAGACGATACGCCGTAAGAAGAACGTGCACAGACCGCAACTCTCCCCTCTAACCATTTTAACCCTTTCAAACCCTCAACCACTTTACGCTACACAATATCATAAATCTGCACGGTGCCAACCAAATGCCCTGCTTCGGCTACTAGTAGCGTATTGATCTTATTCGTATTCATAAGTAGTTCGGCTTCGGCTAGCTTGGCTTGCGGGGTAATCGTCTTAGGATCTTTGGTAGGGAAATCAGCGGCAGTCAGCCGAAAAAAGTCTGCTTCGTTGTCTTCCATGGCCCGACGAATGTCACCGTCGGTCACGATGCCCCGGATTTGCTGCGCCTCATCTATCACGATGGCCAGCCCCAAACGGTGCGTACCGATGCTGTGGATCACCTCCTTCACGTTGGTGTCGGGGCTGACGGTCGGCAGCGCATCGCGACGCATGGTTTCTTCTACGCGCGTCACCAGCCGCTTGCCCAGCGAACCACCCGGATGGAAGCGGGCGAAGTTCTCGGGCTGAAACCCTTTCTCCTTCATCACCGCCACCGCCAGCGCATCACCCATGGCTAGTGCGGCAGTGGTAGAAGAAGTGGGAGCGAGATTAAACGGGCACGCTTCTTTGCTCACACTGATGTTGAGGTGCGCCAGCGCGTAGCGGGCCAGCGTAGACTGCGGCTGCCCCGTCATAGCGATCATCTGGTTGCCGTTGTGCTTTAAGAACGGAATGAGCCGAAGCACCTCGTCGGTTTCGCCGGAGTACGAGATCGCCAGCACAATGTCCTGCGGATCAACCATTCCCAGGTCACCGTGGTAGGCTTCGCCGGGGTGCATAAAAAAGCTGGGCGTGCCCGTGCTGGCCAGCGTAGCCGCAATCTTTTTGCCAATAATCCCCGATTTGCCGATACCGGATACTACTACTTTTCCGGCCCCTTGTATGATGCACGCAACAGCTTGCTCAAAGCCCTGGTCTAGTTGTTCGCTTAGCCGGGCGATCGTACTGGCTTCTATCTCAAATACTTCTCGGGCGTTTTGTAGGGCATTCATGATTTGTGAGTAAAATCTACGTAGTTCAAAGTTCCGTATTTTATTAGCTTTTCCTACTGCTAGTGCTGCTAATTACCCTTTGGCGAAACTGTGATAGGTTTTGTCAAACCCTTCGGTGAATTTATCGTTTCTTCGGTATCCTTATCATTCAACTTCTTCACATATGCAGGAATTAGATCATAAAGTAGCCCTCGTGACGGGCGGCAGTAAAGGCATTGGCTACGGCGTTGCCGCGGCACTGGTGCAGCAGGGCATGCGCGTGGCCATCACCAGCCGCTCACAGTCATCCGCCGACGAGGCGGCGGCAGAACTCAACAAACTCAGTCCGGGCGAAGCCATCGGCGTGGCCGCTGACGTGCGCAACGGCGACTCTCAGCAGCAGGCGGTTGATAAAGTCGTTCAGCAATGGGGACAGCTCGATGTGCTAATTGCCAACGCCGGTATTGGCCACTTTGCTCCTATTGAGGACATGACGCCCGAACAGTGGCACGAAACCATTGATACCAACCTAACGGGGGTTTTCTACAGTATCAAGGCGGGATTGTCCGCACTAAAAGAATCAGAAGGTTATCTCATCACTATCTCGAGCTTGGCGGGCACTAACTTTTTTGCGGGCGGGGCGGCTTATAACGCTAGCAAGTTCGGTCTCACTGGCTTCACCCAGTCGGTGATGTTAGACCTGCGCCAGACCGGGGTGAAGGTAAGCACAATCATGCCGGGTTCAGTGGCCACGCACTTTGCCGGGCACGAACCCAGTGAGCAAGACGCCTGGAAAATTCAGCCCGAAGACTTGGGTCAAATGGTCGTTGACCTGCTACACATGCACCCGCGTACGCTACCCAGCAAGGTGGAAGTGCGCCCGTCGCAACCCCCGAAGAAGTAAGTTTACAGGGCATTTAAGTGCTGCGATACATTTATTTTGACGTCATTGCGAGTGAAGCATGAACGAAGCAATCTACTGATAGTGAGATAGATAGCTTCGTCGCTTCGCTTCTCGCTATGACGTTATAATTGGAAGATAAATATGTCGGACTACTTGAGTAGTCGCTCAAAATAAATTACAAAACGTCAGGGTGGCCCCGCCAGGGTGGCCCCGTCATTCCGGAATTTTCTGGAATGTAATGGAAGAAAATATCCAGAATCCCCCGCATGGCGTCCACTACTGCGAAGACGATCATCGCCTCGTTTTAGGCAAGTTTTAGTCGCTGTAGCAGGAGATTCCAGGTCACCGTGACGCGGTCTTCGTGACGCGGTCTTCGTGACGCGGTCTCGCTATGCTCGCTCTGGACCGCGCCGCGGCGGCCGAGTCCACGGTGGATGACGTTCAAAATTTTAATTAATTCTGACTCAGTACTTAGCATGACCTTAGAAGCGTTTCAACAATCACTATCAACCGATGCACCGCCTCGTGGACTTAGCCTTCCGCTGGAGGCTTTGTGGCACGCTGGCCGGAATGACTGGGATCAGGCTCACGAGTTAGCCCAACGCAACAATGACCCGGCCAGCGCGTGGGTACACGCCTACTTGCACCGGCAGGAAGGGGACTTGGCCAATGCTGGATACTGGTACACCCAAGCCGGGCAAACTACCCCAGAATCCTTACGATTGTCAGAGGAGTGGAAGCAAATCGTATCAGCCCTATTAAGTAGTAAATGAATAATCAGGGTGTATCAACAAGAAGCATTAACCGTTCATCAAATTGGATTATTTTAGTAGGAAGTTGCTAAAAGTTTCATTATGTTTGTTTTCTTACACGTAAGGTACATCTTAACCGTCTTCACTTTTTCATATGCCAACCTATGAGTAACAAGAAGAAAAACAACAATATTGTAGATTCACTGCGAGAATACAACAAGTCATTATCTGAGCAGATTAGCCGCATCAAATCCTTTATTGAAGAGATAGATAAGCAAATCGGCTACCATAAGCAGCTAGACGACCGACGTCGTCATACAAAAATTCCCCTACCGTTTTCTCGAGATTATCTCGCCTATAAGGCCAAAAACAACATCAACTAAGTCCGCTAGTTTCAACGCTGCGATCGATTTTCTTTACCAACCCCTGTAGTACCTTACCGGGGCCACACTCTGTAAACCCGGTAGCTCCATCATCGAGCATGGCTCGCACCGATTGTGCCCATCGCACGGGTGCTGTAAGCTGGGCAATCAAGTTGGTTTTGATTTTTTCTACCTCAGTCGTAGGCAACGCGTCCACGTTTTGGTACACCGGGCAGCGGGGTGTCTGAAAGGTCGTTTCCTGAATAGCCTCCGCTAATTCATCGTGCGCGGGCATCATCAACGGTGAGTGAAAAGCCCCACCTACTGCTAACGGAATCACCCGCTTAGCCCCTGCCTCTTTCAGGTACTCACTCGCCGCTTCTACTCCAGCGTGTGAACCGGATATAACGATCTGCCCGGGCGAATTGTAGTTGGCCGGTACCACTACGTCGTTGTCTACGCGCCGACACGCGTCTTCTACTTGTGCATCTTCTAGTCCTAGTACTGCGGCCATGGTGGAGGGGTTCTGCTCGCAGGCCTTTTGCATAGCCAGCGCACGCTGGTGCACAAGCTTTAGCCCGTCCGCAAAATCGAGCGTTCCGTTGGCCACCAGTGCCGAAAATTCGCCTAAAGAGTGTCCTGCCACCATGTCGGGCGCAAAGTCTTCCTGCATGAGCGCTACCACCACCGAATGAAGAAAAATGGCGGGCTGGGTTACTTTCGTTTGGCGGAGGTCTTCCTCGCTTCCTTCAAACATAATATCAGTAATAGAGAAGCCTAATACTTCATTCGCTCGTTGGAAGTACGTGCGAGCTTGCTCACTGCTTTCGTATAGTGCCTGACCCATACCCGGATGCTGAGCCCCCTGGCCCGGAAAAACGTATGCTTTCATCTGAAACTGTTTATTTGGTTAGACGATGAATCGCTGGCGTTCGGCTTCCGTAGGATAGCGACAGGTCTTCGACCTTCCGAACCAGCGATATCGGTTTCGCGCCACAATATTATAAAGATAATCGCGGATTACAGATGGAAGGATGATAAAAGCGTAGCAAAGGGGCCACACACCGTCTAGTCGACGAGCAATCCGAAGGGCGGCGGTGCTGCGGGTGTACACCTGTCGGTTCTCTATCAGTACGAGGCTACTTCGGTACTGCGACGGTAAATGATAACTTGCTAGTAAAGATTCACCGACCTCCGACTGCAAAGAGACAAAACGAAACTGCTGACGCTGATCGCGATCGATGATAAAGTTGACCGCGTGGTTACAAAGATTGCATACTCCGTCGAAAAGAATGACCGGATGGTTAGAGGTCATCCTGGGTATACATGATCTGTACCCACCCTTTGATGGTTCGCTGGCGCAGTGCCGGGTCTAGGGTGATAAAGTTTACCTCAGCGGTATAGTAGTACAAACCGGGCGCTAATAGGTTTCCGCCGTCGGTGCGTCCGTCCCAGTCAATGAAGATAGAGTTCTCGTTTTCCCCCGAAGTAAAATCGTATACTTCTTTTCCCCACCGGTTATAGACCCTCAGGGCCACTTGCTCCACAAAACGGGGACACTTGCTAAAGTCACCGTCAGTGCCGTCAAACGGGCGGAAGGTATCATTATGATTATCGGCATTGGGCGTAAAAATGTTAGGCAACTCGTAGTTAGGGCAGTTCTCCACGCAAACCGGTTCGCTCAGAGGACTTTCGTTACCCGAGCGGTCTACCGCCGATATTCGGTAGCACCCCGCCAGAGATGATAAGTCACCGTGCTCAAAGAACGTCTCTTGGGTGCTGCCAATAAGGTTGAGCGCACTATCCTGGTCGCTCGCCGCGAAGTAGATATTGTAAGACCGAACGTCGTTATCACACGCCTCGGCGGTATTGTCTTCCCACTCTAACCGGTTAGTAAATGCGGAAAAATCGCAGGGGAGACCAGCTAAATTAGCCTTACAATCTTCTACCGAAGCGTTGGGTATCATGATCGCCACCGGTTCGCAGGGTGGAATCGTGTCGTTGGGCTGCGCACAGGCCACCTGCGAGTTGTTGATCAGCGGTGGCGGATTCAGCTTATCGTTACCGTAACTTCCGAAGGTCGTCACAAAGTAGCAATACTCTATCTCATCGGACAGCTCTTCGCCGGTCTGCCGCCCGTCGTCCGTATACGTTAGTCCGTTCTCCAGCACGTTCACACTGTCGATCAGCACTAGGGTTTCGGGATTACCCAGTTCTACCTGGCTACGATAGATGTAGTGGTAGGGATAGTCGGGCGAAACGTTGGACCACGGCACACTGGCGGTCCAGTCCAGGTCTATACTACCTACGTTCGGCGTTGGCTCCAGAAAAACGGATGAGGCTACCGCCGACGAATCAATCGGATCGCCTCCGTCGGCATCAAACAGATACACAGTGTAGCTGTAGGGCTGCTCGAGCGTATTGAGGCCGGTATCAGTGAAAGTAGTATCACCAATAATTCCGGACGCTACTACCTCTTCGTTGCCCGGGCCGAAACCGGTGCTGCGGACCACCTGATACTGGTAAGGAGGCGGAAACAGGGCCTGGTCTATCTCGAAGGGCGAACGCCAGTCAATCTGTATGCTTCCGTCGGCTTCATCGGTAGCGGTCACGCTCACTTTGGTAATCACGGGAGCGTCGACGGCCATTTCGGCACAAGCTTCCGCTGAGGCGTAGCTTTCGGCCCCGTCAGGAAATACCGCTACCAGACGGTAACAATAGTTCGCTCCCGGCCCTACGCTATCGTCGCGGTAACTGATCACGCCCTGATCTACCGAAGCCACCAGTTCGTAACCGGGGGGAATCCCCACCTGGCAGTTTTCAGGTACGAAATCGGTACTGTCTACCTTCCGCCAGACCTGTAGCTGCACGCTATCGTCTTCTCGGCAGGCGTACGGATCCCAGTTAAGATTGATGCCTCGCCCCGCGGTAGGGTCATTGGCCGCCGCGGCGGTAAGCCCCGTGGGCGCAGAGGCCACCACGGTAACGTTCCAAATGGCGAAGTCGGCTAAAGAAGGCCCCGAAGCGGGATTCACATCAGCGACCTTAAAGTTGACCTGATAAGGTTCAGCCCGCACGTTATCACAGCTGGTTTGCCAGCTAAAATTACCGGTAGCCGGAGTGGGTTGGGGGGTGTCCACTGGGGTAAAAACAGCGGGGTCTCTGCGTAGCTCAAACACGCCGCCGAAGGCCGATAGCAGCACATCATCGCCGTCGGGATCGGTGCCGGTGACTTGCGCTTCTAACAAAGTACCGGCTTCGATGCAGGTGTCGGCAGGAATAGCCAACTCGGGCGGCTCATTGTCCGCATCGTCCACGATGATCTGCATATCGCGGGTAATATAACCCAGTTCCACCCACTCTCCGTTGATCTTGCGCCACTCACGCATGATGAATGCCACATTGTACTCGGTTTGTGGTACACTATTATTTACATAAGCAGGGGCATCCCACACCAACTCCCCGGTCACCGGATCAATGGTCGTCGTCGCTGGCGCTGTTCCGGCCTGGTTCGTAGCCACATCGGGCCCCAGAAGATTGATATCGTGCTCATCCGGATACTGATAGCCAATCACCGGCGAATCACGATCCTCTTTAGGAAATACCAGTTCGTAAGACAGGCTGTCACCATCAGGATCAAAACCACCCGGGATGTGTGTAAAGGTATTACCGACTGAAGCTCCGTCGATCGGCGGGTTAAGAAACACTGGTGATTCATTACACACCAGTGGTATAATTCTCACCTGCGTCTCAATATAGAAAGGAGTATTCACCGACTCAGGAATGTTGACAATATCAGCGTTACGATTCAGCTCCCGAAAAGTCACAGTGTAGGTTCCTGGTCCGGGAAAATCCATCTGTGTCACAAACGTACTACGGGCTATTTGGTTATCCTCACTAATAAGTATTTCTTCCGAGAAATCACTTCCGGTACTCAGCTCAATGGAAGGGCCAAAACTAAAGTCTAATATCCCTCGGCCAAACTCAACGTCTGACCCGGTATCCGTATAACCCACCACCGTCACGGTGTAGGTAAATCCCTGACAGGAATTGCGCTCGACGATGATTTCACCGGCGCGGATGTGGGTAGCGTACAGCGAGCCGGAGGAAGCAAGCATGATTCCTAACAAGAGAAAGAAGAACCGCTGAGCGTACTGTGTTGCGAAGTATTGATGCATATAGCGAAGCTTAATAAGACGGAAGCATTCGAACTGTAACCAATCCGTATTTAAATATACCAATAAAACGTTTAATTTTTTAGCAGAAACTTACTTTATCCATAACGTAGTTCCTGAATCATAAATTGCCTGTTGTCTAACCACTCATGTAGGTGGTAAAGAACGAAGTACTCGGACATATTTATCTTAACGTCATTGCGAGCGTTCCACGCTGGATAAAACACGAACGAAGCCAACGCCGCGCGGCAGATTGCTTCGCCATCGTTCCACGACGGTTTCATTCCCGTACAACGGTCGCTCGCAATGACGCATTATGTATTAGCATTATTGTGGTCAGCACCTATTATGTTTAATGTTCTAAACAAAACACTTCCACAATCTTTCTTACACCAAACGAACCACTTCGCAAAGCCCGTGTGTTATATGGTACCTTGCAAACGAGGGGTTGTTTAGAAGTGTTCAAAATAGCAGGATAAGGTGATTGGTCATTGTATGCTAGTAGCGCGTGCTCTAAATTAGCTGCGTTCACTTCATCTCAAAAATAGCAAAGAAATCTAACAAATGAGTTGGTTCACACAAGCATTATCCAGTACGATTGGCCGCAAAGTTGTCATGTCGCTTACCGGACTTTTTCTGATCACTTTTTTGATCGTACACGCCTCGGGGAATACCCTACTCTTCAAATCAGACGGCGGTGAAGCATTTAATCTCTACGCGCAGTTCATGACGACCAATCCGCTGATCAAAGCGGCGTCGTACATTCTTTACACCGGGATTTTACTTCACGTGATCTACGCCCTTATCCTTTCGGTGTATAACAAAACGGCGCGCCCGGTGGGTTACGCCGTGGCGCACTCCGAAGACAATAGCAGTTGGAAATCGCGCAACATGGGCATTCTCGGCACCATTGTGCTCATCTTTTTGGTGATACACCTTCGCTCCTTTTGGTACGAAATGAAGTTCGGCGAAGTGCCCACGGTCGACTATGCCGGGGTAGAAGTGCGTGACCTCTACTCTATTATGCTGGCGGCCTTCTCTGAGTGGTGGTACGTGCTGCTGTACGTGCTGGCGATGATTGGACTCAGCTTTCACCTGGCGCACGGCTTCTGGAGTGCCTTCCAAACGTTAGGTTTACAACACAAGAAATATTCTCCGCTCATTAAAGGGGCCGGACTTATTTTCGCCATCGCGGTTCCTTTGCTGTTCGCGGCGATGCCCATCTATATGTACATTCTAAGTTTATCGTAATGAAGCTAGATTCTAAGACTCCCACCGGCCCGATTGCCGAACAGTGGACAAAGCATAAGTTCAATCTCAAGCTGGTGAATCCGGCGAACAAACGGAAGTACGATATCATCGTGGTAGGTACGGGCTTGGCCGGTGCTTCGGCAGCCGCTTCGTTGGCGGAGCTGGGCTACAATGTGAAGTCCTTCTGCTTTCAGGATAGCCCACGACGAGCCCACAGTATTGCCGCTCAGGGTGGTATCAATGCCGCTAAAAATTACCAAAATGACGGCGACAGCGTGTTTCGCCTGTTCTACGACACGGTGAAGGGGGGCGACTATCGCTCGCGCGAATCTAATGTCTATCGCCTGTCTGAGGTGAGTGTCGATATCATTGATCAGTGCGTAGCACAGGGGGTACCCTTCGCCCGCGAGTACGGCGGACTGTTATCCAACCGCTCGTTCGGGGGCGCGCAGGTGTCGCGTACCTTCTACGCTCGGGGCCAAACGGGGCAGCAGCTTTTGCTGGGTGCTTACAGTGCCATGAGCCGACAGGTAGCCAACGGAAAGATTAAGATGTACCCGCGTACTGAGATGCTAGATTTGGTCACCGTTGACGGTGAGGCCAAGGGCATTGTGGTGAGAAACCTACTCACCGGTGAAATAGAATCGCACAGCGCGCACGCGGTCATCTTGGCCTCAGGGGGCTACGGTAACGTGTTCTTTTTGTCTACCAACGCGATGGGCTCCAACGCCACGGCTTCGTGGCGAGCACATAAAAAGGGCGCGTACTTTGCCAACCCTTGCTACACCCAGATTCACCCCACCTGCATCCCGGTATCCGGTTCGTACCAATCGAAGCTGACTCTGATGTCGGAGTCGCTGCGCAACGACGGGCGCGTGTGGGTACCTAAGAAAAAGGACGATGACCGCGCCCCAACGGATATTCCGGAAAGCGAGCGAGATTATTACTTAGAGCGCAAGTACCCTTCGTTTGGCAACCTGGTGCCGCGTGACGTGGCCTCGCGCAACGCCAAAGCGGTGTGCGACGAAGGCCGAGGTGTCGGTGAAACCGGCCTGGCCGTGTACCTTGACTTTGCTGATGCCATTCAGCGCGACGGTCAGGACACCATTTCGGCGCGCTACGGTAACCTGTTCGAAATGTACCAGAAGATCACCGGCGACAATCCGTACCAAACGCCGATGATGATCTATCCGGCGGTGCATTATACCATGGGCGGTCTTTGGGTAGACTATAACCTGATGACGACTGTGCCCGGACTGTACTCACTGGGCGAGTGTAACTTCTCAGACCACGGTGCCAACCGCCTGGGCGCGAGTGCGCTAATGCAGGGGCTCGCCGATGGTTACTTCGTGATACCTTATACCATCGGTGATTATCTGGCCAGTAGACCTTATGACAAGATTCCTACCGATCACGAAGCGTTTCAGCAGGCCGAAGCGGATGTCAAAGCACGGTTGCAAAAGCTGGTCAACATCAACGGTAGCCAGACGGTAGATGAGCTGCACAAGAAACTGGGCCGCATTATGTGGGATAAGTGCGGTATGTCGCGCACCGCCGAAGGACTGAAAGAAGCCAAGCGAGAAATTCAGGAAGTAAAGGAAGCGTTTTGGAACGATGTGAAGGTGATTGGCGCAGAAGATGAACTGAACCAAACCCTGGAAAAAGCCAGCCGTTTAGCCGACTTTATTGAGCTAGGCGCACTGATGGTAGAAGATGCTCTGGACCGGGAAGAATCGGCCGGTGGGCACTTCCGCGAAGAGCACCAAACCCCTGAGGGCGAAGCCAAGCGCGACGACGAGAATTTCTCGTACGTAGCGGCCTGGGAATACGAAGGCGAGAATCAGCCGGAGACGCTGAATAAAGAAGAACTAGTATTTGAGAACGTAAAGCTTACGCAAAGAAGCTATAAATAAAAGTTATGAACGTTACTTTAAAAGTTTGGCGGCAGCGCAAGCCGACCGAAAAGGGTCAGTTCGACACCTATCAGATGAAGGACATTAATACGCACATGTCTTTTCTGGAGTTGATGGATGTTTTGAACGAAAAGCTGGAAAAAGAGGGCAAGCAGCCGGTTCACTTCGACCATGACTGCCGTGAGGGTATCTGCGGTAGTTGCGCCATGTATATCAACGGCCGCCCCCACGGTCCGATGAAGGGCACCACGGCTTGTCAGTTGCACATGCGTAACTTCAAAGACGGTGAGACCATCACGGTGGAACCCTGGCGGGCGCAGGCGTTTCCGGTTATCAAAGACTTGATGGTAGATCGCTCGGCCTTTGACCGTATCATTCAGGCGGGCGGCTACGTGTCGGTGAATACCGGTGGGGTGCCCGATGCCAACGAAATTCCGGTATCAAAAACCGTGGCTGATGAGGCGTTCAACGCGGCCACCTGCATCGGATGCGGGGCTTGCGTAGCCGCTTGTAAAAATGCCTCAGCAATGCTATTCGTCAGTGCGAAGATCTCGCAACTGGCACTGTTACCCCAGGGGCAAGTAGAACGCCGCAACCGGGCCGAGAAAATGATCGCCCAGATGGACGCAGAAGGTTTCGGAGCTTGCACTAACACCGGGGCTTGCTCTACCGAGTGTCCAAAAGGAATTGACCTGGCGAACATTGCCCGCATGAACCGCGAATTCTTATCATCCAAGGCCGGCTCGGAGATGATTGAGTCGTAGTTAGTTCTAGTACGGTCTATTCAGACCTTTGGTAACATAAAATTCATCAAGCAGCCTCATCCGGGCTGCTTTTTTTATTTACTCCATTCTTCTCGCTCTTCCCATACCAATCCGCCCGGCAAAATTTCTGAAGTGAACTCCAGATGCAGCACCCGCCGCCTCTTCTGGCTGCGCGATTTTCCGGAAGCGTGCAGCAGTAGCGGTTTCATCAATTGTATGCCTCCTGCCCCTACTTCACAAACAGTAGGAATGCTGTTCGCTACGATCAGTTGAATTTCTGAATCTGACAGCCGTTTGTTCTGCGAACCCGGAATCACCTTTAGTGCACCGTTCACCTCATCGGTATCGTCTAGGTGTACGCGCACCGTGAATATATTTCGGGAGACCTCCTCGGGTGGGCAAACACTGACGGCACCATCACGTTTTGTCCAGCTCGTAAAACCCGCCACGTCTTCTCTGGCAGCTACGTTGATAGACACATCCTGGTGCCACGTCACGTACCCGTTTGACTCTGGGGGCTTATCGAAGTAGATCGCTTTTACTAGAAAAGCCCGCGGATCAATTTGCCGAACAATTTGTCGGAGATTCTTATTAAAAACCAGCGGCTTGAGCGACGGTATGGTTTTAAACAGCCGTCGCTGAGAAAAGTGTTTTGGATCAACCGTATCGAGCTCGCGATCGATCAGCTGCTTCAGCTTGCGCACTTCGCGCTGCGTATACACGTAGTTCAGCACCGCGAAACCCCGGTGAATTAACCGTCGCTGCGCCGTTCGCAGACCGCTTTCGCTCAGCTCGGTTTGGTACAAGTCGAGTGCACCCGCCAGCCGTTCTTTGATAGTTCTCCGGAGTTTTTCCGGAGCCACCACTTTGATACCGTCGCCAAAGCCTAGAATCTCTTTTTCTAACTCAAAGTTGTGCTGCACATCCAGCGAAACCAGTATACCATAATAGTCTTCGCTGATCACCTGCTGCGAATGATGTAAAGGTTTGGTTTTTACGTAAGGCGCATGTTTACGAGTGATAAACAGTAACACGCTGGCCGGTTTTAACCGAGGACTCACCGATACCCCGATGGCATGTTTGAAGTAAGACGTCGCATCAAAGTCTGTAGGTTTGTGATAAACACCGTCACTGTGCTTAACAGCGGCAATTCGGTCGAGAGCCAGATTGAGAATGCCCTGATGCTTCTCTTTTGTTCCGATGGCAAACCAGCGATTGCGAAACTCCTTGAGCAAATAAGGGTGAAACAGAAATGTGCTGGCACTCCGAGCTTTGAACGACTGATACGTGATGGTAACCGCTCTTTTTTGAATGATTGCCTGATACAGGGCATCCAAATGTTCCAACCCCTTGAGGTGTTCATTTTTCTCGAAGTCGATGGCCGGCTGGGTGCGGGTTCTTTGCGAGTAGATATGTGCCTCTAACTTTTGCACCATACCGTCTAGCTCGCGAAAGTGCGAGAAACCCTGAAACTGCTTCATGAACTCTACGGCTTCGCTGAGCCGCCCTAAATCCTGATCGGTCAAAGGGATATTGGTAATACTGTATTTCGAGTCTTCGTAGGTGTAGTATTTGCGCTCTACCACTACGATGGGTGCGTTATAGCCCAGCTTATCGCTGCGCATCATCTGAAGGTCAGCCTGCACCGAACGGCGGCTCACGCCCTTATCAATTCCTTCGTATTCGTAAAGTGCTTCCGAGCAAGCCTCGATCAGATCATCTAACGTCCACTGCCGGTAGCGGTTTTGCAAACATTGGTCAATGGTTTTATAGCGGATCAGGGCATTGCGAGTAACAGGCATAATGGTTTTTTGACCAAAAATGAGCATTTATTCTTACTACGCAAAAAGACTGCGCAGTAGCAACGCACCTTTGAAACATCACTAAATAACAAACTGATGAAAAAAGTAATCGGAACCGAAAAGAAGCCCATCAAACTGTGGCTCGACGATATTGAAGATACCGCACTGGCGCAGGCGAAGAACCTAGCGAACCTGCCCTTTGCGTTCAAACACATTCCACTGATGCCCGACAGCCACCCGGGCTACGGCATGCCCATTGGCTCTATCCTGGCCACCCAAGGGGCGGTGGTGCCCAATGCCGTGGGCGTGGATATTGGCTGCGGCATGTGCGCCCTGCGTACCGAACTGACCGACGTGGGGAAAGACGATTTAAAGAAAACCCTGGGCATTGCCCGTCAGCTAATTCCACTAGGCTTCAACTGGCACGACGAAGCACAGGACGAACGTTGGATGCCCGAACGCACTAAGGCGATGACCATCGTAGACCGAGGGTACGCGAAAGCCCGCAAGCAGGTCGGAAGCCTGGGCGGCGGCAACCACTTTATTGAATTGCAGCAGGGCTCCGACGGCTACGTATGGGTGATGATCCACTCCGGAAGCCGCAACCTGGGACACAGTGTGGCCGAGTGGTACAACAACGCTGCTAAACGACTCAACGAACGTTACTACTCCTCGGTGACTAAAAGTCAGGACTTAGCCTTTTTACCGATTGAAACCCCCGAGGCCAAAGACTACCTGGTGGAGATGAACTACTGCATCGAGTTTGCCCTGGCCAACCGTCAGCTGATGATGCACCGCATGGTGGAAGCCTTGCAAGAGGTAGTGGGTGACTTTGACCACGACGAGATCATCAACAAGGCCCACAACTTTGCGGCCTGGGAGAACCACTTCGGCCAGAACGTGATGGTGCACCGCAAGGGAGCGACCCGTGCCCGCGCCGGAGAGCTGGGGATGATTCCTGGGTCGCAGGGCACGAGTTCGTACATCGTGCGGGGGTTAGGCAACGCCGAAAGCTTCGCGTCGTGCTCGCACGGGGCCGGTCGGCGGATGGGCCGCAAGCAGGCGCAGCGGGAATTAGATCTTCAGCACGAAATTGACCTGCTGAACGAAAAGGGGGTGATTCATGCGATCCGCCACACCAAAGACCTGGACGAAGCCACCAGCGCGTACAAAGACATTGATGTGGTGATGGAAAACCAGCGTGACCTGGCTGAGATCGTGGTAGCACTCACTCCGCTGGCGGTGCTGAAGGGCTGATAGAAGAGCTCCGCTTCCTGCTTACTTCCGGTATCAGTTGTTGGCGTCAGCCGGAAGGCCCGTAGTTAGCAATGAGCCGTTCAAATATATGATAGGCTACGGTGGCCTGCCTATTTTATCCGTTTTGAACCCCGGAAAGGAATTAAGAATGAGGAGTTTGAGAATTAAGAATTCTTAGTTTCTCATTCTTGGTTACCTCACCTTGGTTTGGTCGAAACTTGACCTAAAACTTTCTCGTTGGTCCTTTTCATAGAGAGTAAGTGACTTCTCAAACGGTATTATTATCCTCCGGTGGTGGAATCACAGCGTCGTTCTTATCTGCGCAGAGTAGTACCCCCGTACGATTGCCCCAGAGAAGTTAAAGCGAAATGCGCTGGCGTGAGTCGCTCAAAGTGCATAGTTTTAGCTCCCTTTATGACCAATAAAAAAGCACCTACGATGGGTCGTAAGTGCTTTTTTTGATGAGCCCCCAGTCGGATTCGAACCAACGGCCTGCTGATTACAAGTCAGCTGCTCTGGCCAACTGAGCTATGGAGGCGAATTTAAGATCACAAAGATAGGCGGCCGGATGCAATTTACCAAACACCCACCGGCGAAATTTATCGCATACTGCGTAGCGCCCGGAGCTGCGCTTTCAATTGCACCACCTCCTGCTGCGCTTTGGCAATTTTTTCTTCAAAGTCAGCTTTGAGTTTTTCGGCTCCTTTGGATGCCCCGAAGAAACTAAGGTTATTCCCCCACAGTGCGATCTCATCCTCCATCTGGTTAATCTTACGGCGTAGCTGGTTCTCCTTCTGTTCAATCTTCCGGTCCGCTCCCGGACTTGCTTTCAAACTCGATAGCTCTACTTCGGCACTAATTTTCTGTTTCTGGGCATCGTCTATCTCGAGCGTCTGCACCGCACTCTTCACCGCCTTGTCGAAGCGCTTCTGAATGGGCTGTACATCTTGTCGGGGCACAAAGCCGATACCAGCGTAGGCGTCCGTTAGTTTTATGAGTTGCTCCTGGGTAGCCCCTTCGGTTTTGCTCAGTTGTTCAATCTGTTCGCAAACCTGCTCTTTGGCCCGCAAGTTTTTCGCATACTCCGCTTCGGTTTCTTCACTGTCGCCCCGGCGCCGGTCAAAGAACTCGTCGCAGGCCGCTTTGAAACGACGGTACACGCTTTCGCGGACTTTGCCGGGCACCGGCCCGATCGTTTTCCACTCTTGCTGCAAGCGCTTAAGCTCTTGCCCGGTGGTCTTCCAGTCTTCGCTCTCTTTCAGGCTTTCGGCCTGTGCCACCAGCGCCTCTTTCTTCTCTAGGTTAGCGGCCCGCTCTGCGTCCAGTTGTTTAAAGAACTCGCCCTTGTGCGCAAAGAACTGCTTGAACTGGGCCCAAAACTCCTTGTTAACCCGTTTGGCCTGCTTGCGGGGCATACTGCCGACTGCCTCCCAGCGGGTTTTGATATCCTGTACTTCCTTGGTTTTCTGGTTCCACTCCTTAATGCTATCGCTACTGAAACTACTCAAGGCGGATACTTCTTGTATCAACTGCTGTTTTTGGACCAGGTTCGCCTCTAGTTCCTCCTTAAATTTCTCCGTTTTCTCGCGGCGGCGGTCGTGAATTTTGTCTGAGGCCGTCTTAAAGCGCTGCCAAGTAGGCTCTTGGTCATCCTTCGGCACCGGCCCAATGTGCTTGTACTCTTCGTGCAGCTCGTCTAGCTCAGACACGGCCTTACGCAAATCAGGTTCATCCACCAGCGCTTCGGCCCGGGCGCTCAGGGCCAGCTTGGCTTCCAGATTCTTTCGTCGGTCAAGTTCTTTGAGTTCGAAGTAGATACCGCGTTTATCGTAGAAGCGGTCAAGCAGGGCGTGGTAATTGGCCCACAGACTGCGGTTATGCTGGGGCGGCACCGGTCCCGACGCTTTCCATTCGTTCTGAAGCTCACGCAGGCGATTCATGCTCACCTGAGTCTCTTCGTTGTCTACCAGTTCGCGCAGGCTGTCGAGCACCCGCTGCTTGGTTTCCAGGTTGTTCTCGCGCTGCTTGCGCTGGTCTGCTGCCCGCGACTTCTTCTGGGTTTGAATTTGGCGGTAGGCCGTTAAGAACCGTTCGTGCGTAGCGTCGGGGCGAAACTCAAACCCGTCCGCTTCACCACCGTCGGCTAAGTACTTATGGCGCGCCACCTCTTGCTCGGTATTGAAGATCAGGTCGAAGAACGGGCGCATACGTCGCGCCTCCGCGTCGGCACGCTGCACATCGCCTTCTTGCAATTGCGCTTCTATGGCAGTAGACAGTTCCTCTTTAGTGAAGTTGGTATAGTCTACCGGCGGCGCTACCGGCTCAGGAGTAGTGTTGTCAGTATCGGTTAGTGACTCGGTTTCTTCCGTTTCGGTTTGATCAGAGGATGCGCTTACTACGGACGGTTCTTCGGGGTCAGCCGTCGTTTGTACCGCCACGGCGGATGCAGTAGTCACTGTCGACTGACTGGCTTCCGTAGCACTTTCAGACGTCTGCTCCGGTTCGTTGCCAGGTGCGGCGGGGTTCTCTACCACGGGCGTCTCGGGGGCATCGTCAGCAATTTCTACGGGCGCCACCGGGGCAGCATCCGCCTGAGCTGCCACCGCTTGGTCATCATGCGTTTCAGATGAAGGTGCTTCCGATAAATCTTCTTCGGACAGACGCCCCTCAGAAGAAGCTACGGTATCAGCGACTTCTGGGCTGGCCGTCGGGGCAGCCGACCGTGTTTGATCCTGTTCACGTTGTGGTTCTGCTTCTGGGTCTTGCTTCGCTCCAGCAGGTTCAGCAGTAGATTCGGCGATGGTAGGTGTCGTACTTTCAGAAACTTCTGGAGTAGGAGCAGCGGTTGTTTTATTATCTTCTGACATATCTGCGGTTATTATCTAATTCAAACGTGGGTCAATTGGGTAATTGGAAAACATCTTATACTTCCCTCCCATTTCACGTAGTACTTGTTGCCATAGTTTTTCGGGCGGCGTATCAAACACCTGCGCCGCCGTTGCTTTATCGTACGTAATCCAGGCACCCTGCTTCAGTTCTGAAGCGAGTTGCCCGGCACTCCACCCCGAGTAACCCACGAAGAAGCGCACATCGTGCTGCGCTATCTGCCGCGTGTTAATCATGCTGAGAAGAGCCTCAAAGTCCCCACCCCAGAATAGATCATCTCTCAGTCGGCTGGCTTCTTCTGCCAAGGCGGGCAGGCGGTGCACAAAGTGCAAGGTGTTCTGCTGCACCGGCCCGCCGGTATGTACCAACTGCCGGTAGCCCGACGCCTCATCAACGATGTCTTCCAGGGTAAAAAGCGAAGTCTTATTCAGCACAAACCCCAGCGAACCTTCCTCGTTGTGCTCACACATTAAGATCACAGATCGCTCGAAATTTTCGTCGCCCAAGTAGGGCTCCGACAAGAGTAAGTCACCTTTATTGGGTAGCGAAGTCTCTCGACTCATAAAACAGTGTGGTTAAAAAAAGCGAAAGACTACAATATAAGGTAGATACGTGGCTAATAGAAATTTGATACTGATTATTACACAACCTCTGGTTTCTTACGCCTACCCTCAGCCGGGGCGGGCCCTGGATACGAAAAACTGTTATATATTGAAGGGAATCGTTACAATAAGGGCGTTAGCAAAAGTAGTCGTGCTGTCCGTTGAGCCTCATTTAGAGGGACTTAGCCCGATTCAGGCATGCTAAGTGTTGCTCACCTAACTGCCCCTCGTTTTGTGGCTAATTCTCTCGGTCAGCCTTTGGTATATTAGTAGCCGAGTACGTATTATTACACTTTCTTACATGGCTCGAACCACGGGGTTTTCGAGCAAGACAGTTGAGTATGAAAAACAAAACGCTAGCGACCGTTCTGGCGGTCTTTTTGGGTGGCTTCGGCGTGCACCGGTTTTACCTGGGGCAACGCAAAGCGTGGTGGTATCTGGGGTTCTGCTGGACGGGCGTTCCCATCGTTATCGGTTGGATTGACGGGCTGTCATTTTACTCCATGACGTACGCCACCTTCAACCGCCGCTATAATCTGCAAAACGATTTCCGTAAGATATTTACCGACGATCACGAACTGCACAGTGCCTGCACCGAGAGCCTGCGCGAGGATCAGCTTATTGCCGCACTGGAAGAAATGACGAGCCGGGAGAAGATTCGTGAGTTTCTTGAAGTTTCGAAGCAAAACGGCGACTACTTACCGCGTGTTGTATACATTAGGGCACAAGAACTCTTGACTAGCGAATAACCGTCGCAACGCTTGACTTTCTCTCGTATATTCACTAAGAAGCAGAACGTTTCCGATTGATGACGCACCTTACATTGTAGTATCGATCAACTTTTTAGCTTGTAACACTGGCACGCAAGCACTTAGATTAGCATTCTTATTGGACAATGAACCAGAATTTTATGCAAACGGTAAGTGTGACGATTGATCAGTTTATAGAGCAGAAGTTTGAGAACCTGCTCAACGAATACGGCTACGAATTCAGCAAGCAGTACGCTGAGCAACCGGAGAAAAATGAAGTGTCTTTTATCCTTACCTCAGAAGAAGAGTTTGACCTGATTGAGTTAGGCATGCTCAACGAATGCGCTCGTCAGATTCAGCAGCTCGAAAACCTGGATATTGAACGCTACAAAAGCTTGTTCGATGCTCAGACACCCTACATCAATGATCAGCGATTGCTAGACCACAACCGCCAGAACTTCAGCAATTAGCGAGTAGCGGCTCTAACCCACTTACTCCCCCTCTTGCTTTCTTACCCTTGGCATTTCTCGGTTCTCTGCCATCATCTTCACCCACTCCCAGTACAACACTTCGTGGGCAGTATCACAGCAAGCGCTCGGTTGAGGTGCGGTGTAAGAAACAAAAACAACCGAGCGTTTTATTATATCAGTGAATGTGGTTAATTTTAACCGGCAAATAAATCCTCTTATTTGCTATGATGAATCACGCCGACAAGTTCCTTTTCGAAGCGCTCACCTACGACGATGTACTGTTAGTCCCCAACTATTCGGAAGTACTACCCCGCGACACCGATACGGCCACACAGCTCACCTCCCGCATTCAGCTTAATATTCCTTTGGTATCAGCCGCTATGGATACTGTTACCGAGTCTGAGCTAGCCATTTCGATGGCCCTGGCGGGTGGCATTGGCTTCATCCATAAGAATATGACCGCCCAGGATCAGGCCTACCAAGTACGCAAAGTGAAGCGATCGCAGAGCGGTATGATCCTGGACCCAATCACCCTAGACGTAAACGCCACGGTGATGGATGCCAAGGCCATCATGCGAGAGCATAAAATCGGCGGTATTCCGGTGGTAGATGCCAACCGAAAGCTACTGGGTATTATTACCAACCGTGACCTTCGGTTCTTAAAAGACAACAGCGTGCCGGTGCGCGAAGTAATGACCCACCATCCGCTGGTGACCGCCGAAGCGGGAGTAGGCCTGGAAGCGGCCGAAGAAATTTTGCAGGAACACAAAATCGAGAAGTTACCGATTGTAGATGCCGATGGTCGGTTGAGCGGGCTCATCACTTACAAAGATATTCTTAAAAACAAAGACCGCCCCAATGCTTCAAAAGATGAGTTTGGTCGCTTGCGGGTAGGCGCTGCGGTGGGTGTTACTCCGGATATCCTCGACCGGGTAGCTTTGCTGCAAAACGCCGGGGTAGATGTGATCAGCATCGATACGGCCCACGGCCACTCGCGCGGGGTGCTGGAAGCGTGCCAAGCGGTGAAAAAGAAGTTTCCGGAGATAGAAACGATCGTGGGTAACGTGGCCACTGCCGAAGCCGCCCGGGCGTTGGTGAAAGCCGGGGCCGACGCCATCAAGGTAGGCGTAGGCCCAGGTAGTATCTGCACCACACGGATTATCGCGGGCGTGGGTGTGCCCCAACTTTCAGCCGTATACGAAGCCGCCCGGGCGGTGCACGATGCCGGGATTCCGGTGGTGGCCGACGGCGGCATCCGTTTTTCAGGGGATGTGGTGAAGGCCATTGCCGCCGGAGCGCATACGGTGATGATCGGCTCGCTGCTGGCCGGAGCCCACGAAGCGCCCGGCGAAGTCATCCTGTTCGAAGGACGTAAGTTCAAATCGTACCGCGGCATGGGCTCCGTAGAAGCGATGGAAGAGGGCTCTAAGGATCGCTACTTCCAGGACGCGGAAGATGATATCAAAAAGTTAGTGCCCGAGGGCATCGTAGGCCGGGTGCCTTACAAGGGGATGGTAGACGAGATACTGTATCAGTTGGTAGGCGGATTGCGTTCGGGTATGGGTTACTGCGGTACGGCTACCGTAGAGCAATTGCAGCAGGCGAAGTTTGTAAAAATTACCGGGGCGGGAGCGCGTGAAAGCCATCCGCACGACGTAAGCATTACTCGAGAAGCTCCTAATTACAGTCCGAGGTAAAATCAGAAGGCTAAAAAAGTAAGTTCTCGGACAATTTTGGCGGAGTTCCTAGTTTGCACGTCATCGCGTCACGCGGTGAGCGTGACTTTGCGGAGCGATCTCTACGTGGCTATATCCATCAATATGAAGAAGACGGTCGCTCGCTACGACGTTTATTACTGTTGCCTCCGCCATTTTTGTCAGAGAATCAAAAAGTAAAAGGTTAATAACCCATTCGCTTCTATACTTTCTTACAACCTAAAGCATACGGCAACTGACTGAGAAGGCGTTGGCCGCCTGACCGTGATCATCGCATCGTACTCCCGTTTTTTCTGTTAGATTTGTAGCGGTTATTCCGCCTACCCTATCGAATGCTTGCTCATAAGAACTTAGTCCGTTTGGTCTTAACACTAGGCTTGCTCAGTTGGCTCACGCTACTGACGAGCGACTTGGTGATGCTGATGGGCTACCACTACGAAGCGTACCCCCGTGGCTTGCCCAAAAAACTACACACGCTACTACTAGGCTTGTTCTTTGTGGCCGTTTTCTTTTACTATCGGGCTACCACCCAACGAGCCGAACGCTTCAATTTCATAGACTTACTGTGGCGGGTATTTGCCACGGGGCTACTGGTGACGGTGGTGTCGCTGATCATTCGCTTAGGTTATAACCTGAATGACTCACCAGACGCCCTCAGTAACCCCTTCCTGTTGAGCTTCTTTTTTCATCTGCGCTTCGGCCTGTTCACTGCGTTTATCACCACAGCCTTGATGGTGTGGAAGCAGTTGGCTCTTTACCAACGCTCTACGCGGTTGGTCACGCTGTGGAACGTTTTTGAGTATACGCTGCTGTTTAGTATTCCTATTGCCTTTCTCCCCCTAGAGCAGTTTGGCTTCGTCTACTCTGCCGTACTAGCGGCCTTACTTATGATGGCACTGGTGCTGTCTATCAACCTAAAGTGGGTGGCCTACCTCGACTTTCGCCAAAAGTGGAAGAGTATCACGATACTACTGGCGATTGTCGTATTCATCATCTACTACGCCTTGGAGCTATACGCTTCGCTGGGTACCAACCTACCCCACAGCACTTCTTACCTGGCCTTCAACCCCTACGTGCTGGCGATACTAGGCTTTAGCTTCATCTATAGCCTGTTCTCACTGCTGGTGATCCTATTTAATCTTCCCACGTCATCAGTCTTTGAGCAAAAGCTAGAAGAAGTAGTCAACTTTCAGCGGCTCAGCCAGTCGGCCCAGGCTGGTTACGACGTTCGACAGATTTACGATATTTTGTTGAGTAGTGCTACCAAGGTGGTACTCGCCGATGCCGGTTGGATTGAGGTGAACAATGGCGAAGAGCCCATGCTACTTACCAGCAATATTGCTTCGGAGAAAATATCTATTCTGAAAGAACAGCTTCAACGGCGAAGTGAGCAACCTGAAATTATTGATCCTCTGCCCGGCCCCCCTCGACTGCGTCGTCGTAAGAGTCGTTTGCAGAACGAACGCCACCGCATGCTACAGCTCAACGAATACCGTTCGGTGCTCTGGATTCCCCTTGTGACGCGGGGCACCACGGTGGGTGCGATGGTGATGCTGAAAGAAGTGGCAGACGGTTTCAATAAAGAGAGCGTCAGTATTGCCAGCACGTTTGCGAGCCAGGCGTGTATCTCGGTAGAGAACTTTCAGCTGCTGGGCGAAACGCTGGTGAATGAGCGCTACCAAGAAGAGCTGAGCATAGCCAGCCGGGTGCAGCGTAGTCTGTTGCCTAAGAAACCCGTCTCGAACGAAGCCTTCGACGTAGAAGCGTTCTCTGAGGCCGCTGACCAGGTGGGGGGCGATTACTACGATCTGTATCAAATCAGCCCCACAAAGTTTATGATCATCATCGCCGACGTGTCGGGCAAAGGCACGTCGGCAGCGTTCAATATGTCACAGATGAAAGGAGTGTTTCACAGTTTGGCCCAGCTCGACCTCACTCCTGATCAGTTTCTGGTACACGCTAACAGTGCGCTGGGGCGTTGCCTGGAAAAGACCTCCTTCATTACCGCGTCACTGTTTGTTGTAGATACGCAGGCCAAAACGGTCAGCTTTGCCCGTGCTGGACATACTCCCACCCTATACTACCAGCATAAGGATAAGAAAGCCGCCTATATGGAGCTTAGAGGACTGGGATTAGGTATCATTCGCAACGAAAATTTCAATCGGTATATCGAGGTCAACCAGGTATCCTACGCACCGGGCGATACCATTGTGCTTTATACCGACGGTATCACCGAGGCTACTAACGAAGAGAACGACGAGTTCGGTTTCGAGCGGTTGCGCTGCGCGGTAGAAAAGTACGCCGACCAAGCCCCCGGCCTAATTCAGAAGTCTTTAATACAATCGCTCTACGACTTCTGTCAGGATCATCCGCTCAACGATGATTACACCACACTGATCATCAAATTTAAGTAGCATATCAAACTTTCGTGGTCTTTTGCCGTACAAACTAGTAACTATGGTGGACGTACGCATTAGTTACGAGAAAGATCACTGCTTCATTGTGGTGGAAGGCGATGTAGATGCCAGCTCCTCTATCTATCTGGATGAAGCACTACAACAAGCGTTTCAGTCTCAGGCGAACCGCATCATGGTTGACTGTCAGTCGATGAACTACATTTCTTCTGCCGGACTAGGAGTGTTTATGTCCTATATCCAGGAAGCCGAGAAAGCCGATAAGAAGCTAGTTTTGTTCAATATGAGCGAAAAAGTGTATAAAGTGTTCGAAATATTAGGTCTTCATCAGCTCTTAACCATTGTAGACTCTCAAGAAAATGCTAAGATCGTATCCGATGACGCATAACATCAAGGTACCTTGTTGCAAGGGCGAGCTACAAACGGTTCGTGACTTTGTGCAAGAACAGCTAGAGGGCTACACCTTATCTGATATAACCGTTGCCCAGCTGGTTTTAGCGGTCGATGAAGTGTGTTCTAACCTTATCATCCATTCTCACAACTGTGACCCCAATCACAGTATAGAGCTTACGATTGATGTAGATGCGCAGAACGGTATCACCTTTGAAATTAGAGACCGAGGCAAAGGCTTCAATTTTAGGAAGTACAAAGAGCCTTGCATTAAGGAGATCATCAAAACACAGCGCAAGGGAGGAGTAGGCCTGTTACTAGTGCGCCGTATTATGGATCACCTGGAATACGACTTTAACGATCAAACGCAGCGCAATATCTATCGCCTGCAAAAGTTTGTGAAGGTAGCCCCCCGCGCTGCCACCAAATAGCCGGTGGCACTTACCACCGGTTCGTCAGCGACAAATAGTAAGCATGGCTATTTCCCCTGTCTATCATACCAGCTGACACGCTTCGTTACAGAGCTGTTCCGGTCTGACCGGATGGTCTATCACACGCAGATCGGACAGAGTTTGCAGCACCCGATGTAACACTGTTTTCTCTACTGAATTGTCGTTAGCCCACACTACGTCCCACCAGCGAGCCGATGAATCAGTAGGCAGACCGTATTCTTCTGCCACGGTGGTTCGTGCCGCTGGCTGCTGTTTCAATTCATGAGCAGCACGGCTCACTGCCTGTAGCACTTTCTGCAGTTGAATGTGATCTGCCCAGGACGTACGAACAGCTACCACGAAGCAGGGCCAAGGGGTATTGATTGTACCTACGCGCCTGAAGTCACCACGGTCTACTAAAAACTGGGTCGTGTACTTCTCCCACAAGAAACCCGAGGCGGCCCCGCTCACTAGAGCAATACGAGCGTCGTCTAGCTTTCCTACCGGAGCAAACTGAAGTCGCTCGGTGGCCCACCCCTCCTGTTGCCCCAGTACGTAGGTCATCAGGTGAGAACCCGAACCATAGCGACTAATAGCAAATGTTTCGTGCTCTAGTTCAGCAGTATGCTGAAAATCAGAAGAAGCGGGCACGTGAATACCCCAGGTGAGAGGACTTTTGACAAAGTAGCGCGCAATACGACAAGTATCGTGTTGCACGATTTCTGATACCACTCCTTCTGTCAGGGCAATGGCTACGTCCAGTTGATTATCTCGCAGGGCTTGCATCATAGCGCCCGTTCCCGTAGGATAATCGGTCCACGCTACTTCTACACCTTGTTCGGTAAACCACCCGTTTGCCTGGGCTACGTGCCAAGGTTTTGTAAAATACTCGGGCACTCCTCCTACTCTAATCGTCAGTTCGCTCATCAGTTGTTCGCTTTGTGGCGAACCTACAAAAAAGTTGGGTAAACGAATATCCGGGGTATTACTTCCTTCATTCGCTGTACGCCCGTCAGCCGCTTGATTAGAGAAAACCGCCGCTTACTATTTCTCGCTAATCCGTAGGTCAGCAATCTAGTCTTATGAAAGCACTTTGATAGGCAAAACAGCCCGAAAGGTAGTTCCAGCCGATTCAGAGGTGATGAATGTTATTTTTCCGCCGTGCTGCTCGGCTACCAGTTGCGCAATATGAGCGCCTAGTCCGCCGCCTCGCTCGCGTTGGTAGCTGGCTGCTTTGCTAAAAACCTTATCGCGCACCTCTTCGGGGACAACGCCTTGGTTATGAATACGTATTTCCAGGACACCTTTTGTGATGATACTGACCGTCACAACTTCCTCTTGGGGCGAAGCTTCCAGCGCATTGGTTAGCAGGTTATCCAGCATTTGCTCTATGAAAAACCGATCAGCAGTCACCGGCAACGCTTCCTTTAGGTGGGTCGCATCTTCGTCATCCACAGCGATTTGCACCGGCACGGCACGCTGGTCAACCAGTGTTTTAAGTTTATCTATCGTGGCACGCACCACCGCCAGAAGATCAAACGAATCGGCCTCTGCTTCATAGCGCCCCTGCTCCATTTGTGCGTAGCCCGAGGAAGCTTTCAGTACGTTCAATGCCCGATGACCCAACGCAGATATTCGGTTGATCCACAGCAATTCATCCGCCGGCAAATCGCGCTCCTCTAGCATGTTAGCAATACTGATGATAGAAGACAGCGGGTTGCGCACGTCGTGCACCATCATATCGTCAGCAAGTATTTGTGCCTCATACTCCAGCCTGTCTTTATCAGAACTATCCATTTGTAGCGGTTACTTTGTTTAACGTTTGTTCGCGGTTATTATACAAACACAACCCAAATTTTGTGCGATACATTCTTCATTTAAGTGCAGACTTCTGATTCGGATAGAAACACTTCGGTTTGTAGGTAGTTATAAGTACAGGTTGGGGAAAGCTCTAATTTTTTAGACTATGAAGGATGACAACATACTCGTTGTAGAGGACGATGCCATAGCACAACTAACACTTGCTCAGTATCTTAAAGACTTAGGGTTTCCTCGTTCACTGGCTGTTAACAACGGTCCAGAAGCGCTGTCGATAGTACAGCGTCAAGCTATTACAATGGTGTTTCTGGATATCCGTATTGTAGGCGAATGGGACGGCGTAGAGACCGCACGACAAATCAGGGAAATCTACCCCGACCTTCCGCTGGTGTTTCTAACGGCTAACACAGACCGAGGCACGATGCGCCGTATCCAGCAAATTGCCCCGCAGGGTGTAGTACGCAAGCCCTACGACCGAAAGATCCTCAAACAAGCCATTGAGACAGCCATTGGCACCCACACTCCTAACACCGAGGTAGACGAAAAAGACCTGTCAGACTTGCCATTGATACAGCCGACGAGAGTTGGTATGAGCGTCACGGATGTTGACGGGACGCTCCTGGCGGTTAATACTGAATTTTGCCGCATTCATGCCTGCCAGCCTGCTGACGCAGTAGGACAGCCTTTTATGCGTTACTTTCCTGAAACTATTCGGGGGTTTGCTACTGCCCTGCATCATGACTTTATGGCAGGAGATACCGAGGAAGGCGGCGGACCTTGGTTTGTGCTAGACGCAAAAGGAGACACAAAAGAAGTGTTGATAGAAGTGCAGCGAGTACCCGCGAGCGACGGCACCTTTCACAAGATATCGCTATTTACTGATAAAGCACAACAGGATAGTAAAACCCAGCGATTGCAACATATGCTGGAGGCCAGGGATACCTTCGTGAGAGAACTGCACCATCGGATAAAAAACAACCTCAATGTCATTTCTGGCCTGTTCTATCTTCAGTCGGAAAAGATAAAAGACCAACCTGATGTATATAGCCTGTTTCAGGAGAGCATCAATCGGGTGAAGACCATGTCCATCATCCACGAGCAGCTGTACAACTACGACAAGTACACAACCATCAACTTAGAGCAGTACCTTCCCCTGCTATTGGATACCATCTGTGATACTTACCCGAAAGTTGCCGAGCGCTTGACATCAGATATCCGTGTGAACGCTATTTTACTAAACGTAGAGCAGGCGGTAGCGTGCGGCTTGATCATCAATGAGGTGGTAACCAACGCGATGAAGTACGCTTTTGACGGAGTTGATCAGCCGCAAATATCGGTACAGGGTACGCAGCAAGACCAGCGCGTGACGCTCGTCGTATCGGACAATGGTATTGGGCTGCCTACCGCATTTAGTATTGAAAGTGCTAAAACGCTGGGTATACAACTCATCGGAACACTTACCCAGCAACTGAACGGAGAGTTTGAAGTAGAAAAGAGTGATCCGCAAGGCGTCAGGTTCTGCCTCAGATTCTCAGCATAAAAAAAGGTCTTGCCAACCAAGGCAAGACCCTACTTTCTTGCTAAGCTAATGTTACTCAGCCTCTTTCTTAGGCAACACGTTAGTAATGATCTTTACCCGCTCCTGCGCATTGGTTGCGTTAGATACTACGGTAATTACTTTGTTCTGCTTACCCATTTTACCGGCACTGTTGAACGAAACGCCCACCTTACCGCTTTCGCCGGGGGCCACCGGCTCACGAGGCCAATCGGTGGCGGTGCAGCCACAAGTAGTCAGTACATTAGATAGTATCAGCGGCTCGGTACCAGCATTTTCAAACTCGAATACGTAGCTCACCTTATCGCCTTGTTCTATATCACCAAAGTCGTGCGAAGCCTCCGCAAAGACAATTTTGGGGCCGTCGGTCGCTTCTTCAGTGGTTGCTTCTTGAGCGTAGGCCACGTTGATAAGTAGTAGTGAGAAGAACAAAATACTAAGCTTTTTCATAGATTCAGATGTTAACATGAATTTGATTACGTTTCAAAGGAACAAAAACTATTCCTGAAAAGATTTCATACGCGTCATATTTTTGAGACTAAGCCGACGTCAAATGAGCGATGCCTGAATTACTCCACAAAAAAGGTTTCCTTGAAGTTCATCAGATACAGTTCCTTCTTGGCACGGGTGACGGCGGTGTATAGCCACCGCAGGTACTCTTGGTTGATTCTTTCCTCAACAAGGTAGCCCTGATTAACAAAAACCGCATCCCACTGCCCACCCTGCGATTTATGACAAGTGAGCGCGTAGGCAAACTTAATTTGCAAGGCATTGAGGTACTGATCTTTTCGAATGGCTTCGCGCTGCTCGGCCACTGTGTCATAGTCCTGATAGTCGGCGAGCACCTGCTCGTAGAGCGACTGGTACTGGTCCTCCGGTAGTGCCGGTGTGGTGGCGTGCAGCACGTCTAAGATGACCTTGGCCTCAAACGAAGGTTGTTCGGGGTAATCCAGCAGCCGCAGCTCGAGCGTGGCAAATCGCAGATCGTACATGTCTTCAAAAGTGACAATCTTGACCACCTCGGCAAAGTCTCCGTTGGCGATGAAGTTAACAGGCGAGTCGTCGTCCAGAAAAAAGTAGTTGTTTTTAACCACCATCAGCTGATCACCGGCGTCTATTTCGCTTTCGTAAAAGAATATCTGTTGCCGAATGTAGCGGTTGTACTCCACCGCTTCGCGATTTGAGCGACAGATAATCGCAGTATTTTCTCGTTCGTACTTGTCGTAGGCGTAACGCAAACCATCCTCTAAACGATCACCCGTCATGCGATACACGTCAGCAAACCCGCGGGTACGCAATTGTATCTGAAATTTTTCAATACCTAGCTGGTTACGCAGGTCGGTGGCATTAGACAAAATGCCCGACTGCTGCTCCTGCC
The DNA here is from genome assembly GCA_965213875.1 of Tunicatimonas sp. Classification (GTDB taxonomy): domain Bacteria; phylum Bacteroidota; class Bacteroidia; order Cytophagales; family Cyclobacteriaceae; genus Tunicatimonas. Next base: position 230,880 of record CBDCAN010000001.1, read on the forward strand.
GCATGACCTCGGTGAGTTCGGTTTCAAGGATATTCAGGTGTAGCGCACTCGCCAGATAGTCGGCATCTAACCCACGACTCAACACCTGCCCTACCGGCGGAAGCTGGGCCACGTCGCCAATCAACATCAGGCGGTTGCTCTCTTGCTCAAACACAAAATCGAGCAGATCGGTGAGCAAGCCGTTCCGTCCCTGTCGGCCGGTGTCGTCGGCCAGCATCGAGGCTTCGTCCACTACGAAGAGGGTATCTTTCTGATAGTTGCGGCGGCGCTTAAACTGATACTGCCCCGTGCTGGGGTCAGCCGCCCGCTGGTAGATAATTTTGTGGATGGTATACGCGTTGCGCCCCGAATAGCTCGCCATCACCTTGGCAGCACGCCCGGTGGGGGCCATCAGAAACAGCTTAACGTCAAACGAGGGCATCGCACTTACCAGAGCACTCAACACCGTGGTTTTTCCCGTGCCCGCGTAGCCCTTGAGCAGCAGCACATTGCGCCGCTCCTTCTTTTGCGCTAAGAAGATATCAAACAGTTGAAACAAGCGCTGCTGCCCCGCCGTCGGCTGATGCGGAAAATGGGAAGCGATAAGCTGGGAGGGCTTAGGCATAGTGTGGTAATGATTAACGAATAATGATTGATGAGTAGTGAATGATGTTTGGCAGATTATTCATCACTAGTCATTATCCATTCATCATTAGTCATCAAAAATCAGCGTTCTGCGGACTGCGCGGAAAGGGGATGACGTCACGAATATTGCCCATGCCGGTGACGAACAGCAGCAGTCGCTCAAAGCCCATTCCGAAGCCGCTGTGCGGGGCGGTGCCAAAACGACGGGTGTCCAGGTACCACCACACGTCTTTTTCGGGAATACCCAGTTCACCGATGCGCTGGCGTAGTTCGTCCAGACGCTCTTCGCGCTGCGAACCGCCGATGATCTCGCCGATGCCCGGAAAGAGCACGTCCATCGCGGCCACAGTGGCCCGGCCCTCTTCGTCGGGTTCGTTCTGCCGCATATAAAACGCCTTGATGCTGGCTGGGTAGTTATACAGAATCACCGGTTTTTTGAAGTGCTTCTCTACCAAAAACCGCTCGTGTTCCGACTGCAAGTCAGCTCCCCACTCGTCGATCAGGAACTGGAACTTCTTCTTTTTATTAGGCTTTGAGTTTCTGAGAATGCGTACCGCTTCGGTGTAGCTGACGCGCTCAAAGTCATTGTCGACAACGAACCGTAAACGCTCTAGCAACGACAGGTCGCTACGCTCGGTTTGCTTCTTATTCTTTTCTTCGTCTAATGCTCGCTTATTCAGAAACTCCAGATCGTCGGCGCAGTGCTCCAGAGCGTAGCGCACCAGGTACTTCATCATCTCCTCGGCCAAATCCATGTTATCGTGCAGGTCGTAGAAGGCCATCTCAGGCTCTACCATCCAGAACTCAGCCAGGTGCCGCGTCGTGTTAGAATTCTCGGCCCGGAAGGTGGGGCCAAACGTATAGATCTCTGATAACGCCAGTGCCGACAGTTCGCCCTCCAGTTGCCCTGACACGGTTAGGTTGGTTTCTTTTCCGAAGAAGTCTTGCTTGTAATCTACGGCACCGGTTTCGTCCAGCGGCGGATCGGTGGGCGACAGGGTGGTCACCCGAAACATTTCGCCCGCCCCTTCGGCATCAGAACCGGTGATGATGGGAGTATGGATGTGGAAGAACCCCTTATCGTTGAAGAACTGATGGATGGCAAAGCTCATGGCGTGCCGCACCCGTAAGATAGCCCCAAACGTGGTGGTGCGCGGACGCAGGTGACCCACCTCACGCAAGAACTCAAACGAGTGCTTCTTAGGTTGCAACGGGTAGGTCTCCGGATCGGCTTCACCTAGCACTTCAATGGCGGTGGCCTGTAACTCTACCGCCTGCCCCTGGCCCTGCGAGGGCACCAGTTGCCCGGTGACAGAAAGGCAGGCCCCGGTGGTTATTTTTTGCACAATTTCTTCGGATATCGTCGACAGGTCAACCACCACTTGCAGGTTCCTGATCGTAGAGCCGTCGTTGAGCGCAACAAAGGCAACATTTTTGCTACCACGCCGTGTGCGTACCCAACCACGGGCTACCACTTCGCGGTCAGAAGCCCCCTCTGACAACAACAATTTTATTTTCTTATGCGTTGTTTGCATACCTTACAGATGTACCATAGAAAGGGGTAAAGCAACGATAATTTGCCGTTTTTATCAAAGATTTGTGAGAATATCATACATTTGAATCACGTTGAAAATTAACAACGTAGCCTAATGCAAAAGCTAGGATTAAACCAATCGTTAAGCCAAAAACTATCGCCACAGCAGATACAATTTATCAAGCTGTTGCAGATACCGACGGCCGAATTGGATACCCGCATAGAACAAGAATTAGAAGTGAACCCCGCCTTAGAAGAAGGTCGGGAGGAGGAGGAAGTGGCGCAAACCACCGAGGAAGAATACGAAGAGGCCGAAGGCGAAGAAGACTATAGCGAAGAGATTAGCATTGAGGATTATATTGCCGAAGAAGAGTTTAACGGCTACAAAATGCACGGTGACGGCAACTACTCCGATGAGGATGATAAGACCATGCCGATGCCCACCTCACTGACCATGACGGAGCAGCTGGTGTCGCAACTCAACTTCTTAGGGCTAGACGAACGACGCCACCGCATTGGTCTGCAACTGATCGGCAGTATTGAGAGCGACGGCTATATTCGTCGCGAGTTGGAGGCGATCATCAATGACCTGGCTTTCTCACAAAACATAGAAACCGATCTGGAAGAGGTTGAGCAGTTGCTGAGTTGGATTCAGAAGTTTGACCCGCCCGGCATCGGCGCACGCAACCTGCAAGAGTGTCTGCTGCTGCAACTCGAGCGCAAGCAAGATCACGACCGCTACACGAGTGCGGCGATCGAGATCATCGAAGAGCACTTCAAAGAGTTTACCAAAAAGCACTACGATAAAATTTGCCGGAAGCTGGGCGTCGACGAAAACACGCTACGCGAAGCGATCAACGTCATCACCAAGCTCAACCCCAAGCCCGGCGGCAGTGGCCCCGACGTGCTGGCCCGCACGCAGTATATCATTCCTGACTTTATCTTAGAAAACGACGACGGCAAGCTAGAGCTTTCGCTTAACTCGCGCAATGCGCCGGAGCTAAAGATCAGCCGCTCGTACTCTAACATGCTGCACGCCTACGACAAGAGCGATAAGAAAGACAAGAAACTCAAGGAGACCGTATCGTTTGTGAAGCAGAAGCTTGACTCAGCCAAATGGTTTATTGATGCCATCCGCCAACGGCAGCAGACGCTGCTCAATACGATGGAGACCATCATCAAATACCAGTACGATTTCTTTCTGACCGGCGACGAGAGCAAGCTGCGCCCGATGATCCTCAAGGACATTGCCACGGAGATCGGCATGGACATTTCTACGGTGTCGCGGGTGGCTAATAGTAAATCGGTGCAAACAGAATACGGAGTTTATCCGTTGAAGTATTTCTTCTCCGAAGGCATTGCCACCGACTCAGGTGAGGACGTGAGCAGTCGTGAGGTGAAGAACTACTTGAAAGAACTGGTGGACAACGAAGACAAGCGCAAGCCGCTGTCCGACGATAAGCTAGAAAAACTACTAAAAGACAAGGGCTACAACATTGCCCGGCGTACCGTGGCCAAATACCGCGAACAACTACAGATTCCGGTGGCCCGGCTTAGAAAAGAACTTTAATGATTAAGAAGTTAGCGATTGGTATTTCGGCAGTGATGCATCCGCTGCTCATGACCACCTACCTGTTTGCGCTACTCTTCTTTTACGCTCCGACGATTGCCCGCCCGCTCTCTGCTGAAGCAGCCAAGTATATTTTGCTGGCCCTGCTCATTACCACGTTTCTTCTTCCGATCATCAGTATCGTAGCGCTGCGGTTTTCTACCTTCCAGGCATCCAAAGATCTCGTGACGCTGTCGCTACCTACCCGCCAGGAGCGTGTGCTCCCCTTCTTCTTCACCAGCCTGTTTTACCTGATTACCACCTATATGTTTATGGTGAAGTTTCGGGTAAACTCATCGTTGGTCGTTATTCTGGCGGCGGCTACCGTACTGATTCTGGTGCTCAGTACCATTACGCTGTTTACCAAAGTGAGTGCCCACGCGGCTAGTGGTGGCGCACTGGTTGGCTTCCTGATCGGACTCAACGTTCGCTACCCACAAAGCTTCTTGCTGATGCCCTTACTAGTAGCCGTAGTGCTGACGGGCTGCCTGATGTCATCACGCTTGTACCTTAACCTGCACGTGGCGAAGAGTGTCTGGCTGGGCGGAGGCATTGGCCTATTCGTGAGCCTGACAGCGGTGCTATGGTTTGTAGCTGGATAGCGTGCTTCAGTTAAAGAAACCGTAGATACTACTCGTCACCGCAGTGAGCGTACCCCGATCTTCGTATCGCACTACGCAGTGGACATTCTTGAAGCGAGTGCATCATAGTCCAGACCGTCCTTATTATCTTTTTCTACATTGTTCGCCGAGCCAGCTTTCCCTAATTTACGGTTTTACTAGCCAGCTGATAGAAATTATCTGCTCATGAAAAGCCACTTCCCTGATATTCATTGTGTCATCTTCGACTGCGACGGTGTACTCGTCGACAGCGAAGTGTTGGCCAATCAAACCGCTTTGGATATGCTCAGACCCTACGGTTTTGAGATGAGCCAGGCGGAGTACGGTGGTTCCTTCGCGGGCAAAACCGAAGAGAACATTCTCGCCATCGTGCGTGACGAGTACGGTATTGCCCTACCCGATGATTTCTTAGTGCAGATGCAGACGGCCATCGCCCAACGGCTCGACCGTGATTTGCAGCCCATTCCGGGCATGCGAGCCGTCATCGCATCGCTGCCGGTGCCTACCGCTGTAGTCTCTAACAGTAGCCTGGAGCGGGTGAAGATATCGCTCAGTACGGCGCAGCTGTCAAATTTCTTTGGTGACCGGCTGTTTGCCGCCGAGATGGTAGACCGTCCGAAACCGGCCCCTGATGTGTATCAGTACGCTGCCCGGCAACTAGGCTTCGCCCCCGAGCATTGTCTGGTCGTAGAGGATAGCCACAGCGGGGTGACCGCCGCCAGCGAAGCGGGTATGATCGTGATTGGTTTTCTGGCCGCCGGGCATATTCCGGCAGGGCATGAGCGTACGCTTCGCACCGCGGGCGCCACCAAGGTAGTGCCTGATGCCAGTGCGTTGCAGCAGACTATTGACACATTCTTGAAACAGTAGCAAAAACTTTGATCACCATCCTTCTCACCGGAGTGAGAGCCCCGGTCGCCCTGGATTTCATCCACAGTTTTAGCCAGCGGGGCTGCCGGGTGGTGGTGGCCGACTCCTTGCGCTTTCCCTACGCTCGTTGGTCAAACCGCGTACACACCTACTATCATCTGCCTTCCCCGCGTCATCAAACCGAACAATTTGTATCGAAGCTCCAACGCATCGTCAAGCGCGAGCGAGTTGATCATTTGATTCCTATCTGCGAAGAAGTTTTCTATATTTCGCAGTACCAGAACGCATTTGGTTGTCGGGTGTGGGTCAGTAATTTTCAGTTGATGACGGCATTGCACAGCAAGTATGAGTTTTCGCAGCTCGCAGCAAGCTACCTGCCTGTTCCATCAACGGTATTGCTCAAAGATTTTCAGGATTGGAAAGCCAGCGAGCGGTACGTATTCAAACCAGTGTATTCGCGCTTTGCCACCGCTACGGTTATTCGCAAAAGGCTAACCGCCAATTTCTTCAGCCAGGATGAGCAAACCCGGTGGGTGGCACAGCGTTACGTGGCCGGTACCGAAATATGTGTTTACTCGGTCTGGAACCACGGACAGCTCCAAGCCATTACGGCCTACCGCCCCGTGTACCGAGCGGGGACGGGGGCCGCTATATTCTTTTCTCCGTTCAAGCACCCAGCCATGTTTGACCTGGTGAGGACCTTCGGAGAACAGATAACGTTTACCGGGCAGTTGTCCTTCGATGTTATTTTAGACCAAGCGGATAATCCCTACTTTATAGAATGTAACCCTCGGGCAACCAGCGGCGCGCACTTGCTCGACCAAAACATTGCGGCGGCCTTCCTCGATCACCAGCCTCACCCTCGGCCAAGCACCGCTGACTACGGAATCAAGTACGCCTTAGGTATTCTGAAACCGCATACGCTTTTTCAGAAGCGCGTTAGGCGGGCAAAAGATGTGGTTTTTCGGAAGGACGACCTTATTCCCTTCTTTCTGCAACCGTTAAGCGTACTAGAAATTACCTACGTGATGATTCGTCGGCGCATCTCGTGGCTGGTGGCGACTACCTGGGATATTGAGTGGAACGGCCATGAACGTTGAGTGGGTCCGGTGGACGGGCATACCCCAGGGTTTGGTGAAAGACTTTGCCCGTACCTTTTCGGAGCAAGCCCCTACCGAGCTGATCGCGAACGCCAATACCACCGTAAGAGTACTCAGGGTTGGTTCGGACACCTACTTTCCGGTGACGGTCAACAATACGGAATGGAACGCCTCTTTTGTCTGCTCGCCGTTCACTGCTTACGTGCTTTACGCGAAGGACGAACTGATGCGTAAGGTTAGCCACCGGGCGGTTCGGTGGCCGCTGCTGCTGGTGATTAAACTACTCTCTCGGCTACTCAAGCTGGGCAGCATCAATCGAAACGTCCATGTTAATAATTTTCTACTGTCTACCAATCCCTATCCAGAGTGGGGTGGCCATGAGATTAAGGCCATCACTACGTTTATCACTAAAGAGTACCCCCATCATGCTATCGTCTTTCGGTCGCTCAATGAGTACCAGCACCATCACCTGCTCGCTAGATTTAGGGCGGCGCGGTATCAGTGGGTGGCCAGTCGGCAAGTTTATACGTATGATTTGACCTACGAAGACTGGCTGAAGCGTCGCAACAACCGGCACGACAATAAACTGATTACGAAGAAAGCGCTCACCTTCTTAGATCATGATCAGATGAAAAGCTATCTGGCTCCGGCACGGCAACTGTACAATCAGCTATACCTCAAGAAATACTCAGAGCACAACCCGCAGTTTACCTTGTCATATTTCAAAGCGTGTTATCAACGCCATCTGATTCATTTTCAGGGATACGCCGATGCGGCGGGCACTTTGCGTGCTTTCGCCGGTTTGTTCATTGTCGGCAACACCATCACCTCGCCGCTGGTCGGCTATGATACGGACAGTCCGCCCAAAGAAGGGTTGTATCGTCACGCCGCTCAGTTGGCGGTACGACATAAATTTAAGACCGGCTTGCTGCTCAACTTAAGCTCAGGAGCTCCGGGTTTCAAACGTACGCGCGGTGGTGAACCCAGCATTGAGTACTCAACGGTATACACAGCGCATCTCAGTCTTCGCCGAAGGTTTGCGTGGCAGACAATTGCCTTACTTTCTAATAAAATTGGGGTGCCGATCATGAAAAAATATCGGCTTTAGTCGGGAAAACAGCGTCATTTTACCTTCTTGCGCCACCGACGAATGGTTGGAGGATTAACTTTCTGGGTAGTTAGTTGTAACAATGGTTGATAAAAGAATAGTCGTGACAGGGGCCGCGGGCTTCCTGGGCGGACGGATGGCCAAATACTTAGCGCAGCACCTGAAAGATGCTCAGGTTGTTGCTACCTCGAGGCGAACGAGCCGAAACGAAGAATTGGAAGCTGCCGGTTGTCAGTGTATCAATGGTGACCTTACCTCGCGGTCGTTTTGTGAAGAGCTTACCCAGGGAGCCACGGTGGTTGTCCATTGTGCCGCCTTTTCTTCTCAGTGGGGATCGTACGAAGCTTTCTATCAGGCCAACTACGTAGCTACCGACCAGTTAATACGGGCCAGCATCGCCTGCGGTGTAGAGCGGTTCATCTTCATCTCTACGGCCAGCGTGTACTTCAACTTTGCGGATCGCTTCCGCGTGAAAGAATCTGATCCCCTACCGGCTCGACCGGTTAACCATTATGCGGCCACCAAACTGCTGGCCGAAGATCTTGTTCTGCGAAACAACGGGTCAGCGATACAAACCGTGGTGCTACGGCCCCGGGCGATCATCGGCGCAGAAGATACCGTCATTTTTCCGCGGGTACTACGGGCCTACGAAGCGGGCAGGCTCAGAATTATCGGGCCGGGCGATAACATCTGTGACTTCGTCTGTGTGCGCAATGTCATCGAGGCGGTGTTGTGCTGCCTACCCGCCCCTTCGTCGGCCTTTGGCCAAGTCTACAGCATTACCGACGATAGTCCGGTTAGCTTCTGGGGGGCCATACACGATACGTTTACGCAGCTCGGGCTGACGCCCCCCCGAAAGAGCGTGCCCTTTAAACTGGCCATGCTGGCCGCTACAATAGCAGAAACCCGGGCGAAGTTGCTAAACTCGCCAAAAGAACCTACGTTGACGAAATATGCGGTCGGGGTGCTGGCACGGAGTATGACGCTGGATATCTCCAAAGCCAAAGACCAACTCAGTTATCAACCCGTGATGAAAACTATTGATGGTATCAGAGAATTCACCGATTGGTATCAAAAACACGAGCGTTAGATTCTTCGCATCGGGCTACTGTGTGGCACCCTCCCGCTTCGTTAACCCTAAACGAAAGCGAGGCAAGACTAAGTTTTACGCCGTATGGGCTTTGCTACAGATGCCTGAAGTGGGCAACGTGCTGTTTGACACTGGGTACAGCGAGGCGTTTCATCAGGCGACGCAGCCATTTCCGCAGCGGCTTTACCGTTGGGCTACGCCCGTTACCGTTGATAAAGCGAGTACGGCTCGAGCCATCCTCCAAACCCAGGGCATCGCACTAGAAAGTATCAAGTACGTGATCATCTCACACTTTCATGCCGATCATATTGCAGCGCTTAACGACTTTCCGTCGGCTCAGTTTATTTGCTCGGCGCGAGCGTTGGAAGAGGTAAAGAGAAGCCGAGGATTTACCGCCTTAAAAAAGGGCATACTACCCGCCCTGTTGCCTCACGATTTCTACAAACGGGTGGTTACTGTAGAGAACCTAGCCGTTTCTGTAGAAACCACCCCGGAAGAACTAACCCTTTATCAGCCCTTTTCGACCCAAGCCTTTCAACTGGTAGCACTGCCGGGCCACGCCCGGGGTATGCTAGGCTTTCTGTACCGTGACCAGACCCGCGCCTTCTTCTACGCCACCGACGCTTCGTGGTCGTGGGAAACCTATCGCCAACGCCTGCTGCCCCGAAAAATCGCCACCTTGTTCTTTGACTCGTGGCCGGAGTTCATACGTACTCAAGAAAAAATTCGGCAGTTCGAGGCCTGCCACCCAGCGTGCCAGGTAGTGTTTACCCACTGCCCGAAGACCCTGAGGCTGATAGAGAATGAACTTTAAGATCAACGTACTCCGGCACCGCTTAAGACTGGCACTGACTCCCCGGGCCACATCACGCGAAGCGTTGGTGAAGTATCAGCACCAGCAACTGGCCGCTTTCGCCGCGAAGACCCTCGGCCGCTCGCCATTCTACTCACGGTTTTTTGAGGGCAAACACTTCCGTTGGGATGCGGTGCCTGTGATATCTAAAGAAGAATTTATGGCTCACTTCACCGATATCAATACCGTGGGCATCGAGAAAGACCAGGCAATGGCTTTGGCCCTAGCCGCCGAAACCAGTCGGGACTTCAGTCCGGAGCTGAACGGCGTCACCGTGGGATTATCTACCGGCACCAGCGGCAAGCGCAGTCTGTTTCTGGCTTCCACCGACGAGCGAGCCAAGTGGGTCGCCACCGTGCTACAGCGCGTGCTGAAACCGCAGTTCAGGCGTCAGAAAGCGGCGTTTCTCCTGCGCAGCAATAGCAATTTATACGCATCGGTTCGTTCGGCACTTTTCGAGTTTGAGTACTTTGATATCTTCCGTCCGATGAGCGAGCTGATCGAGGAGCTAGCGCAGTATCAACCTCATATTCTGGCAGCACAACCCTCGGTACTGCTCGATATCTGCGAAGCCCAACGGCGCGGCAATATGAATCTATCCCCGGTGCAGATCATCTCCTTCGCTGAAGTACTGCACCCAACAGACCGTCGTTTCATCGAGGATACATTTGGTGTCAGGATTACCGAAGTGTATCAGTGTACCGAAGGCTTTTTGGGCGTAAGCTGCCCGGAGGGCACCATGCACCTCAATGAAGATTTGGTACAGATTGAGCCGGACTGGATTGATCAGAATACGTTTTATCCGATTATCACCGACTTTTCCCGTACCAGCCAGCCGGTGGTCAAGTACCGCCTCAACGATATACTTCGGATCAAGCAAACCGCCTGCCCCTGCGGCAGTGTCCACCGGGCGATTGATCAGATCGTGGGCCGCGACGATGATGTGCTGGTGTTTGGCGACAAAAAGCTGTATCCCGACCTGCTGGCTCGACGACTGGCTGTGGCGACCAACGATTTTATCCGGTATAGTGTGGAGCAAATTGCCGCACGGCACCTAAAGATTAGCATCGTATGCGAAGCCGACGCGTTTTCAGCGACCTGCGCGCGCTTTCGTGAGGTAATTACCAAGTTACTCGGCGAGATGGGGGCGGAAGATGTTACAATATCGTGTCAGAACGATGTACGCTACGTACCCGGCGAAAAGCATCGCAAAATCCGTAACTTGCTGCATGCGCGTTAAGATTCGATCGATAGCTAAGCACCATCCACAACACCGGATTTCATCCGAAGAGATTGACTGGCGAGCGGGCCTGAAAACGGGCAGCACCGAACGTTCTACCGGTGTCCGGTTTCGATACCATGCCGCCGAAGACGAAAGCGTGAGTCAGTTAGCTGCCGCGGCTCTCCGGCAGTCACTCGCTGAGTCGCAGCGCACCCCTGCCGACATCGACCTACTCATTTTTGCCGGAGCGTCTTTTGACTATCCCGTGCCGCACACTGCGGTACTCATTAAGTCTCTACTCACTGATGACAGCGCAGACTTCCCCTGCTTAGACCTGGACGCTACTTGCCTAAGCTTCTTGCACGCGCTAGACGTAGCGCACCTGTATCTGCAATCGGGTCGGTACCAGACGGTGGCGGTTGCCTGTGCCGAGATTGCCTCTCGGTCTATCCGTCCTGCCGACCATCAGGAGTACGGACTATTCGGTGACGCGGCGGTAGCCATCATTTTAGAGGCCTCGGCCAATACCGGTTACAGTCCGTCGTTCAGCCGCTTTGTCAACTATCCGTCGGGGGCGAAGTACGCATTTTTGGGCATCGGTGGTGCGGTGAATCGAGGTATGCTTGCGTCCGCCGATGATCCGGGTTACTACTTTCGCATGGAGGGCAAGAAACTTATTCGCCTAACGATCCGCGAGTTGGACGCATTCGTGCAACACCTGGAAGAACATACGCAGTGCCGCCTTCGTGACTTTGAGCGAATCATTACCCACCAAACCAGCAAGTTTGGCAATGAGTATTTGATTAAGCAATTCGGGCTAGACCGCGACAAGGTAGAAGAAACTCTCACACACTACGGCAACTGCGTATCTGCCTCTCTGGCACTGGGCCTCGAGCAGTTTCATCACCAATGTCGCAACGCCGAGCACCACCGGGTGCTGCTACTCGGAGCCGCCGCCGGGGTATCTATTGGCGCGATGGTATTAGAGTTTTAAGTTTCTAGAAGTGGTAAGTAGTCAGATTGTTGTTTGAGGTATGCTATCTGATTCATGATTACATCATTTCTCGTTGAAAAGGGGGCCGCCGTTCCAACCATTTCCAACGATCAGTCGTCTTGTCAGAAATTTAGCTGCTCGCATGTTCGTTCGTCTCTCGTTTATACTGTTGTGGTTGCTAGCTCATCAGGCAACAGCACAGGTGGGTATTTCTGCCGGTCCTAATATTAACTGGGCACGTGCACCTACCCTACAGGGAACTGTCCAGCCGTCGGTCGGCTTTCAGGGCAGCTGGCGATACGTAATACTAGACACTGCTCACCGGCTTTCACCCACAATAGGCGGTACGATTAGTCGGCAAGGATATCGTCAGTCGCTGGTGGGGCAAACACATCAGCTAAACTTTTTCTACATAACCGCCCACCTTGGTCTTGGCTACCGCGCTCATCCGTTCATCAGTGTATACACCGCGATCGAACTGAGCAGATTAGTGGCCGCTCGCTACCTACTGGTAGGTACCAATGGTTCTATCGGCGTTATTAATACATACCGCAGCTTCAGGCCAGCAGCCCGCCTCGAGGTTGTACTGTGGAAGCATCGGTGGGTTAGCCCGTACATTAGTATCGCGCATGACCTGCGACCTGCTCTGCGCTACCCCCGTATCGATGCGACGGGAAACTTTGACGGTATACTTACCGATCTATGGCATCGGACACTCAGTGTTGGAATACAAGTTAATCTATGAAGCAGTTGATCTTATACACTTTGGTGCCTACTGTAGTACTAACCGTTTTAATGGTAGCGTGTGACGGAGAGTTTGAGCCTGACCCCGTTGACCCACGCGTACCCCGCTACTCAGAAGAATCAATAAATGCTGCTGGTGCATTGGTTAATGACGGAACTTGGCGAGCAGTACTATCGAGCGGTTTTTTAAAGTCTGCCGATGAGAACCTGCTTATTGAACAAGATTCTACCGGTTTGCGGCTGTCAGTAGAAGGAAATATCCTGAATGGCCGGGATAGTGATTCGTCGCTAGTTGTTGCCTTTTATATAGACGATCCACTGGCCAAATTTAGCAATCTGAGTAAGCTCAATAGTCTTAAGTTTGATCTCAGCGGCCGTCATCGAGCGGCGGTGGCAGTAGGCTACCAGGCTCTTGAGGGAGACTCCCTCTGCTTCAGTAGCTCGGGGCAGTTGTACGTACGAAATGCGAGATATATTTCGGAGTCTAGCACAAGAATCTCTTATCAACTCTCCGGCACTTTTTCTTTCACCATTGATCAAGACTCATGCCGTCGTTTTGAGGTAACCGACGGGCGCTTTGACTACAGTGTGCGTGTAGACAAAGAATAAAAAAACGGTAGGCTAAGAACAGTGTTACCCGCTCTCAACCTACCGCTTTTTATTTAGCGTATGAAGCTAACGCACTACTGCACTAGTATCTTTACGTGCTGCGTTTGTCCGTTTTCTCGCACTCGTACTACATACACGCCAGGGTAACGGAATCGTGCCCGATCGATCTGTAGCTGACGCTCTTGCTGCACCGCCTGAAAAACAGACTGCCCCTGAATATTGTACACCACCACCTCACGGCTGGTCGGTGAAGTACCTTCCCACTTCAAGTGCAAAGGCCCTGATTTGAGTACGTTAGGGTATACCGTTAGTCGGCTATTACCTGTGGCTTCTGTTTCATCAACTGCTGCAGGAACCAAGCGCAGGTTATCGATGTAGAATGACGTTAGTACCTCATCAGAAGCGCTCTGTACCGTCACCCGTTTGATAACACTTGGGTCACCCAGATTACTGAGTAACACCGTTACCTCCTGCCACTCGCCACTGCGCGTGGTCACTCTCTTGAGCTCGCTTATGCCATCAAAATCACTGGTCTGAATTAGCACGTCCAGGTCTTGATCAGGACCATCGCCGCCGTGGATGTCCATCTGAATGGCTTCGTACCCCTTAGCGTTGATTGTTTCGCCTTTGCGAAGGGATAGTCCACTAACGCCAGGGCCTTCGTACATCACTTGCATCGCGTTGTTTCCCTCGTTTACGACCGTAGTCTGTCCGAAGTCAACCACTGTTTGCCACGACCAATTCTGCCAATCTTCAGCTAAATCATCCTGGTAGATAATCAGGGGGCCGTCAGCTACCGGTATTGACAGCGTCCTCACCGTGTCTTCGTTAGAATAGTCGGAGGCGTCTACCGCATTGAAGCTACGCATACGATAAAAGTACGTAGTATCAGGTAACACGTCTGCGTCAGGGTAACCCGAAGCATCCACGTACAGCGTGTCTCTCACCCCCCAAGTGCTATCGCCCTTGATGCGACGCTCAATCACGAAGCCCTCTTCGTTATCAGAAGCGTCGCTCCAGCTCACATTAACCTGACTGGCCGAAAAAGCAGTAGCCACCAGGTTGACCGGGGCAGCCGGAGCCATCGCTGTGGTATCAGCCGCGGGTGATAGAATATCGCTGGAAATTACTGCTTCCAGGCGATGGTTGGGTAGTTGCCAGCCGATAGACGTAAGGCGAGAACCACTGGTAAGTACTTCCAGATAGTATGACTTTCCGGCTTCCATCTGCACCGGGCGGCTGCGCTGAATCCAGCGGTAGCCATCGCGCAGAATTTCCTGCTTGTTGTCCGGATCATCGTCGGAGCTCAACGACAAGCGTACGTTGCCGTCTCCTAACACCCAAAACGTGTAGTAGCCCGTCTGCGGCGCACACACCGTACCGTGGATACGTCCTCCGTGATCGTTACTGCGGCTAAAGGGCGTACGTAAGTACGTGATGTTTTGCACCTGATCGGGCTGGCCGGGGAAGCGCGTATCGCTGGTGAGATCGTCAATGTCGTCGCCTTCTAGATTGCCCCACCGTTCGTACTGAATGGTGCCGGTGGCTTCGCACTTCGGCTCACCGTACGCTACGTTGGCCAGGCACTGCTGCTCGGCGGGCATCAACCGACTCAACAAGGCAATGTAGCTACCCTGATAGTAGATGGCCGGCTCGGTGATCCGGAACGACTCTTCGCCAAAGCTTCCGTTCCACTGGGTGTTCCAGTCGCGATACGACTTCTGGTGAGGTTGCCCGAAAGGTGGACTTACCGCAGCAATGGGGTAGCTCTTGTTAGGACCACCGGAAAGGTAACCGGGGGCCGGACCTACTTCTGAGGTGAGCGCGTTGTCGTACTTGGTGCCATTGTAAAACCAAGTATGATAAATTTCATTAACGCTGTGTTCAGCACCGTGATCGTACATGTTGCTGAGCATCACCAACCCCATCGGATTAACACCGTTGAGCCAGTGCAGGTACTGCTCGGCAGTTTCGCGGTACAGCGCGGCCTCGTCGCTATTGATACCGAACGTTTCAAAGTCCAGGTTGATGTTTCCTGAGTTGGCGCGAATAAAGTTACTACCCCAGTGGTGCGCCCAGTCTTCCATAAACCCACGGTACAAATCCGTTTTTGCCCGGTAGTTATCTACCGAAAACGTACCGGTTTGCCCGGCCTTCTGGTTCACAATGGCCTGCGACACCTCTGGTGACACGTCGGGCAGAGTGGTATACTTGAGCAAGGCGTGTGGAATACCCAAACGATAAGGGCCCCAAAAACCCTCAACAATGGGGCGGATGGTGGTGTAGTTGCTTTCTACGTAATCGCGGTACATCGTTTTGCCGGTAGCCTCGTACAAATAAACCGCCGCTGCTACCAGATACTCACGTTGCTCGAGTTCGTCGCGGTCGGCGTCACCCGCTTTCACCTCCTGTGAGTCACACTCCGCTTCGAATACGGTATAGTTTTCAGTGGTGACAGCAGCCCGCTCCCAAGCACGTTCGGCCCGAGCGATCAGGGTGTCGCCGTAGGTAGCCAGCTGCGGTTGGCTTTGAAAAACCAATCCGCCCAGGGCAAAAACGGCCGCCCCCGTGATAGTGGCTGAGGTACATTCTCCCACGTAGTACTTGGGGCGGGTATCGGCACTGGGCGGGCTCACGTCGTTGAAGTCAATGACTCCGACCTTCAGGAACAAACCGTTGGTGGCGGTGGCATCCTGCATGCGCATCAGCCAGTCCATTTCGTACTGAATTTCGTCTACCAAGTCAGGAATACCGTTACCCGATTCTGGAATATTGTAGTCGTCCTTAAACACCGCCGGATTCATTCGGTAGGCCTCCATCATTTGCATCAGCGGATCAAAGGCAAAGGTGGTATACTTGTTAATGTCACCGGCATCGAACCAGCCACCGTGCAGGTCACGCTCGGTGTCGGGGTTCTCCTTGTCATTCACATCGCGCGCAGCACGATCCTGGTCAGGCCCTTCGAATGATACTGCATCCGACCAATCGCCGGCGTACTGTGCCTCTTTGGCGTAGTTGCTGCGCTGATAGTAGAACGTGCGCACCGCCTGCTTGAGTAAATTGTTGTACACGTTCTCTCCTATCTCAAACCGATGCGAAGCTACCTCGTTCTCCGCATCGTAGAGGTAGTACGAACCCGACTCGGTTACTTCCGAAAAGTCGAACCACCAGCCTTTGTCACCCGACTGCGCGTGCGTAGCGCCATCGTTCCAGACCTCAATGCTCCCGCTGTACACGACCGAGTCATCGTCCCAGCGGCGCACTTGGTACTGCTGGCCGGCGGTAAACGATTCATCGGCATTATAGCCTTCTTGGGGATTGGAAATGACCGCTACTTTGGCCGAGTTACATAAGTAGCCAAACTGGTCAATCTTAATAAAGGGAGAGCCTTCGGGGGGGGCCGCTTGCAGATGGGCTACCGTGATAAAGGCGAACAGGAAGAGAAGGAAACGTTTGTTCATAGGGTTGAGAGTGAGTAGTGGTATATACATATCTAGCTTATAGGTCGTATAAGCCGCCCCTTACCCCCTACGCCGTCAATCTCTCTCTTTGAATATATGGGAGGTGTACCGTGATTGCTGTATAGATGAAGCGCTATTTACATACCAGGTAAGGCCCTTACCCTCTTACCGCACCCAGCGGTACGTCGCTTTAATAAGGAAGGTATTGCGAATTTCACCGCCCAGCAGGTCATCTTTTGGGTCAGCGAAGCAAATATTTCTTTGTTCGGATCGCCGGTGGTGGTGATGCCCTGCGACCATACCAAAAATATCTCGGAGTTGGGCAGATACTCCCAGCGGGCCACCATGTTAGAGCGAAACTGCATGATACTAAAGTCTGGGTCGTCGAAGGTGTAATCAGTAGCTCCGTCCAGGTTTTCATCTACCGCAAACTCATCGTCTTCATTGGTTGAGATTTGTTCGGGCGAGAACAGTACGAAGCGGTCATCAAACCGCCGGGCGGTAGGGTCATCGCCCACGCGGTTGAAGTCTTGGTACTGCCCCTTAGCAATAAAGGGCTGCCCGTAGTATTGAATCGTCAAATTAGGCGTAATGCTATAAGTCGCTCGCATCGTGATGCTGAGAGTGCGCTGGTCAATCTTTCCGTTCAGATACGCCGTCTCTGCACCGTTTTCGGTTTGGTCAAAGTACTGTTCGCGGCGGCCTCGGTATTCTAGCTCGGGGTTTAGCTGCAAAGAAAGCGCAGGCACCGCCTGCCAGTTGGCGAACAGACCAATTGTTGTGGTACTGAACGTTCCTTTTTCGTAAGACCGTGCCCCGTTGATGAAACCAGACACGCGTAGCTTCTTGGTTCTATTCGATCCTACCTCTACAAAGCCACCAAAACCAGCGGGTCGGCGCAACGTGGGCCCGCCCCGTAGCACGGTGGTAGAAAGGTCTTGTTGCTCGAAGGTGGCACCCACCCCCAAAAACCAAAAGTTCTTGAACTGCATAAAAGTATTGGTACTATACGAACGCCCCAGTGCTCTGCCCGACCAGTCCCAGTTCATACGCAAGTTTTGACTCCAGCGCAACCAGCGGAAGATACTAAAGGGCTGCTGCCACCGCCGCTGCACCCATCCGAAGTAGTAAATTTGATCGCTATTCCGCAGAAAACCAATATCGTTGAGTTCCAAACCCGGCGAACGCCAGGTAAGCCCGGTCTCGAATATCCACTTACCCTGCACCTCCCCTACCCGCAACGTGCCGCCGTGCCCGGATAAACTGGTCCGGCTGCTGTCTACCGACAAGTGATCGGCATCGGGCCGTTGGTAGAGTCGCTCGAAAGCAGTTTGCGTTTCGGTGATTGCCTCTGAGGTACCGTTTACCTGACTCGCGACCATATTGGCGCTTACGTACCACGCCCGGTTATTCCAACGGTGCAGCAGATCAAATCCGCCGGAGTAGGCCGAGCGGTGCAAATTTCGCAATTCTTCGGTTCCTTCGTTCAGGTGTCGGTTTACTCCGGTAGCAATCAGACCCACCGTCGTGTTACGGTCATTGAGGTCCTGTTGTACCCGGGCCACCGAGTAGCTGGTGAGGGGTTCTACGACCTCACGAAACCGGGTGCCTGCGCTATCCAACCGAGCGGTTTCACGCTGAGTCCAGCTATTGAGCAACCCTACCGACAAGCCGCTCTGCGTTTTGCCACTTACCTTAGCCGCTCCTAAGATGGTTGTGTTCTCGGGCTGGTCTACGTAGACGCTATTGTCGGAATCATCATTGATGATACGGCTCGGTGAGTTACCAATGCGGCGAGAATAAAACACCAGATCAGAGTTGTAGCCCCCACCGGCCTCGGCTTCGGTCAGACTATACTCAAAGATGTTCTGGTTTTCTACAAAGAACGGGCGTTGCTCCTGAAAGAATATCTGAAAGCCATCCAGGTTGATGGCTCCAGGATCGGCCTCTACCTGCCCAAAGTCAGGGTTGATGGTAAAATCTACCGCAATGTCGTTGGTGATACCGATGCGGCCGTCTAAACCGGCCGACAGTCGGTTTTCTACCCGATCCTGGAAAGGGTTCTCCGGATCATAATCTCCGGCGCTGCGCAGCTGTCCGAGCGCATAGGGCTGAAGCTCCAGTGGCTTACGCGGTTTGATTCCCTTAATCCCCCGTAGTTTGCCAAATCGACTCACCCAGCCCTGTTGCGCCTGTTTCACTGGAGCCCAAGTGTCACGCTCATCGTTGCGAAACAGCATCCGAGTGCTCTGCATGCCCCACTCCTGCTCGTCGGCCTTGCCGAAGCGCAGCTGCGAGAACGGTATTTTGCTCTCCACCGTATAGCCCAGCGAATCTATCCGTGATTTAGTGAGCCAGGTAGGATTCCAGCTCGACTCCCACTCGTTGCCGTCTTTGCTGATAAACTCATCGTTTTTTACCCCAGATGCTGAAGTAGTGAACGAGAAGCCGGTGCGCTTATCGTTAAAGCTATCAAAGTTGATCTCGATCCAGTCGCCCGGAAAATTATCGCGCCGCCCCAGGCGCACTTCGGGTCCGTCGGCAGTATTGTCGTAGCAGCGCCAGGCGATGTACAGAAACCGCTTATCGTAAAGAATTTTGAATTGGCTACGTTGGGTGGCTGCGGCCGTATCGCTGGGTTCGTACTGTGTGAAGTTCTCGCTCCAGGGCACCTGCATCCACGCCGAATCATCGGGCACTCCATCGACCACGGGCGGCTTGCCGACGATCTGCTGCGTGGTGTAGACGGGCGGTTTTATCACCGGAATACTATCGGTTTGGGCCAGAGCGAAGCTCCTTAATCCGAATAAAGCAGTAGCAAGAAGTATTAAAGATCGTAAGGTCATTGCGTGGTTCGCTAGCGGAATGATCGGGGGCTAGCGCACTGGCGAATCTACGTTAATTTAGCTACTCGAACACGTATTTTGGCGGTTTTTAACGGGTTTTCAGCAGTTGATAATGCGCTCGCATTGAGGTTTTACTCCGTTTTGAGTGATGCTATAGGATTTGCCCGAGCCGCCGTGTAGACTCGATAGCCTACCGTGAGGCCTGAAGCGAGTAGTAAAAGCATACTAGGAACAATCAATAGCTCTACTCCAACCCCTACTTTGTACGCGTAGTTATCTAACCAATAACGCCCTCCGAGTATAGCCAATGGGGTCGCAATTACAATAGCGATAATCAGTAACACAAGATACTCTCGAAACAGTAAAGCCATTAGGTTGCTGGTACTCGCACCTAATATCTTCCGAATACCAAGTTCTTTCGTCTTGAGCATGACAGAATAGGAAACCAAAGCAAACAGACCGATACAGGCAATAAAAATGGCTAGTGCCGAAAAGACAAAGAACAAATTGCCAAACCGAAGATCAGCTTGGTACTGTTGGTTAAAATTATCGTCAAGAAAAAAGTAGGAAAACGGATCATTTGGAAATGTGGACTCGTACACGGACTTAAGATGAGCAATGGTTTCGGGAACGTCTGACAGGTTAATCTTGATAGAGAAGTAAGCTCCGTACTCGTTATCCAGTGAAAATAACATCGGACGGTGTGTGTCTTTCAACGAACTCCAGTGCACATTCTGCGTTACGCCTAAAACTTCCGAGGTATCACCGAAGACTAGTAACTTTTCTCCAACAGCTTCCTCTGGTGAGCCTAACTCTAGTAAGCTTACAGCTTCTTCATTAATGACTAACCACTGGTAGGGCGCGATTTCGTTCGGAAATGCTTTCTTCGCCATAAATTTAATGTCGTAGACATCTGTGAAACTAGTGTCCACCATAACCGCATAGCCCACCTTCTTGACACTTTCTGGTTCGCCCAGCCGGCGAGCGGTTACCTCTCCCATGTACCCACAGGTGGGGATTTGGCTCGTCATAGATGCCACCGATACGACTGAATGACGAGTCACTTCATTTCTAAACGTTCGATACTTTGAATAGAGCACCTCACGGCCGGAGCTAATTACCACCCGAGGACCGTTAATAATCACGATTTTCTCAATATCAAATCCCAGGTCCTGGCTTTTCATAAAGGTGACCTGCCGATACACCAAACATGTTTCCGCAATCAGCAACACCGATACTAAAAACTGAAAGGTGATCAGCCCCTTTCGCATATCAACTCCCTGTTCGAAGGTTACAATCGTCGATTTGAGTGCGCGCGCAGGTTTTAACGACGACAAAACAAATGCAGGATAAAGTCCAGAAAGTAAGGTTCCAAGCATAGCGACAAGCATTACTGCTCCCCAAAAGCTTGGTTGGTATAGTACGTCTAATATCAGTTGTTTCCCTATAATACTGTTCAGTAGTGGTAGTGCCAGCCACGCGATACCCAACGCTAATACTACCGCTAGGCTATTAACCATAGCCGATTCTATTATGAACTGACCAATCAACTGTGCCCTGCGCGCGCCAACAGATTTACGCACACCTATTTCCTTAGCTCGAAGTAATGCCCGAGCAGTAGATAGGTTGATGTAGTTGACCCAGGCAATAAAGAGGATGAATAAGCCAACAAGAGCAAAGAGCCTCACATACTGCCTGCTACCTGGGCTGCTTGCCAGGTCTTTCGGAAAATTAGAATCCAGATGAATATCGCCAAGGGCTTGAAGTCCAATATTCCGTTTCGTATTAGATTTCGCCAAGTCTTCACCGATGTGGGTAGTGACCAAATCACCGAACTTATCGTCTACCTCATCGGGGTTAACTGCTTTGGTTAGCATGACGTATGTGACAATATCATCCCAGTCCCAGCCGCCATCTCGCTGGTATGGTCCCCAGTGCTTGAGCAGAAAGCGCATCGGCAATAGAAAGTCAAACTGTAGGTGGCTATTTGCAGGTAAAGGTTGAAGCACCCCAGTCACAGTAAAGTCACCACTTAAACTGCCCGCACTGATACTGAGCGTTTTGCCAATCGGATTTTTGTTACCGAAGTACTTTTCGGCCATCGGGGCAGTAACTACTATATTGTGCTGCTGCGCCAACGCTGATACATGATGGCCGTACCGAAGAGGAAAGTTGAACATGCGAAAGAAGCTGCTATCTACATACCAAATACCGTGCTCCTGATACGGCTCGTTATGCTCTGGATTCGTGACAACCATTCCTACATCGTCAGGCCGAATTCGTACCACCGATTCCACCCCCGGAATAGTTTTCTGTCCAAGGGGCCCAAGTGCATAGGTGGTATAAACTCCCGTTTCCTGCTGCTCGCCGTTCTGGATAACCGTTTGCGTAAGACGATATATGTTACCAGCCTCTGGGTGAAACTGATCGTAGCTTGTCTCAAAATAAATGTACTGACATATTAACAAGCATGCGCCCATTCCCACGGTTAGCCCTAACACATTTATTCCAGCATAAAGCTTATGCTTGAGTAGTACACGGGTGCTAATACAGAAATAATGTTGAAACATAGATGGATGAATTACGGAGGGCACAGCATGAGGACGCATCAAGCTCGGGCGAAACAAACCGAGCACCCGATACAGGTATTTCCATCGCGCCGAACGTTCACTTTGGTGTCTATCACACTGGTACATCTCTTCCAGATCACCCTGAATCTCGTCGTAGTAGTCGGGATGGCAAAACCATCGGAAGAAACGGTCGGCGAGTCGCTTCATGACGAAATTTTGAAGTCCAACGCGACCTTCGGGATAGCCTCCCACAACTGGGTGCGCACGTTGCGACGCTGCTGCAGGGCCAGCTTGCCGAAGGCGGTAATGGTGTAATACCGTTTGGGCCTACCACCCCGTTGAGCATTCGCCTCACCGGTACGGGCGTCTAAGTAGCCTTTCTTTTCCATCCGCTTGAGGGCCGATTGCAGGGCTCCGACACTCACCTTTCTGTATGCTTGTTCTTCAATAGCATTCTTGATAGCTACGCCGTAGGCTTCGTCAAACAGGGCTCCTACCGTGAGCAAGACGATCTCCTCAAATTCACCGAGGGAGTACTGCTTCATACAATTTCCTATTAGTAGTATTGCAATTAAATAAACCATCCGCTTATTTCCTAAATGTAGTATTGCAATATAATCGTTTATATGATGGTGTATTCCCGTAAGCACTTACGTCGTATTCCGCTCCAAAAACCCTCCGGCCGCCCGAAACAGTCGCTCCTTGCGGTCGGCACCCATCCGCTCTAGGGTGCCCAGCATCATGCTCATGCGTTGATTGGTGGCAAACACCTGGCGGTGGGTATCAATAAACCGCCAGTAGAGGCCGTCTACCTCGTCGGCCCAGTCGCCGACTTGGAGTAGTAAATGAGTATTTAGGGTTGCCGAGCCGCCTTTCTAATCTCATCAAAGGTAGCCTCACTAAACCGAAAGTTAGTTTGCTTGATCTGCAAAATTACTTCTTCTAACGAAAGAATGATCCCCTCACGAGCCGCCCGAGCGATTACACCCAACGTACCCGTGAAAGAACACTTTAGCCTCTCTGCTAATCTTCTAGCGCGGCGGTCATCAAGAATAAGCAAAGCATCCTTCTTGATGCTCAAAGCAATAGCACTGGCTTCGCCTAAGTCTACCTCCTGAGCTAAAAGTTGCTGATACTTACGATCAGCTGAGGCATCAACTAATATCCAGTCGGGCAACGGCTGTCCAAATTCATTAGCAACCTCCGGGTTGTATAAACTTCGTTGAAGAGACGCTGAAGCACATCAAGCCGGTCAATTTTATCCAGTAAAATAAAGCACGAGGTATCTGCGATGACAAGACTATATTCGGTCGGCATCCTGGCTGATCTCATCAATGGGATAGTTGTACAAAGAGACCCCGTAATCACCTAAAATCTCGGCAAAGGCGACCTTTGATAGTTGCGCTAGTACAGCAGCTTGCCCCAAGGTTAGTTGCCCGTCTTCGTAGAGCTTAGCGGCTAAAAAACGAGCAGTTTGCCGCTCATCTAGTTCCACTTCATCAGGCAGCGTTAGCGTGATTGTCGTCATTGCTTCTTTTGTCTGTAATACAACAAATGTATTAAAATATATACCAAATGTAGAAAAACTCAATGCTTCGTATTCCGCGTCAGAAACCCTTCGGCGGCACGAAACAGCCGCTCTTTCCGATCGGTATTCATCCGCTCTAGGGTGCCCAGCATCATCGACATGCGCTGGTTAGCGGCGAATACCTTCCGGTGGGTATCAATAAACCGCCAGTACAAGCCGTCTATTTCGTCGGCCCAGTCACCTGATTTGGAGTAGTTACTCATCTTGGCGATGTAATTGGCTCCGCCGATGTAGGGCTTGGTGGCGAAGGTGCCACCGTCGGCAAACTGGCTCATTCCGTACACGTTCGGTTCCATTACCCAATCAGATGAATCAATGAACATTTCCATAAACCAGCGGTATACTCCATCGGGATGAATTTCAGATAGTAGCATGATGTTACCCAGCACCATCAACCGCTCAATGTGGTGAGTGTAACCGTGCTTCACGACTCTCTTGATACTATCATCGAGCGGAGGCACACCCGTCGTGCCCTGGTACCAGTGGTCATTGAGTTGACGCTGGTGCCCGAAAAAATTGCCACGCAAATCGTGGGTGTGATACATACCGCGCATAAACTCACGCCAGCCGATGATCTGACGAACAAAACCTTCTACACTCGGAAAATGCGTATCGTGCGCTTCGTAGTGAGCCAAAGCCTTGTCTATCACTTCATCGGGAGTGATTAGTCCCAAATTGATGTAGGGCGACAGCACCGAATGGAATAGGAAGTTACGGTCGCGGTCGATGGCATCTTCATAGGGACCGAAGTCCGCAAAACGATGCTTTAGAAAGTCTTGCAGTCGATAAAGGGCCTGCCGCCGCGTGGTGGCGAGCCAGAAATCAGTGGTTTCGCCCGGATGATCGGCGAAGAGTTCATCAATGAGTTGGGCTACCGCCTGGGTATGCTCCGTGGGTTCGCTTTGTGCCAGTGCTGGCACGACGATGCCTTTAGGAAGCTTCTTGCGATTTTCGGCATCCAGCGACCACTTTCCCCCGACAGGCTCCCGATGCTCGTCGACCAGTATATCGCGCTCTTTGCGCTGCCGCGTATAGAAATACTGCATAAACGGTCGTTTGGTGCTATCTACGTAGCCCTGAAACTCAGCAATCGTATTGATAAAGAGCGGCGAATCGACGACGGTGAATTTGAGACCGCGCTGCTGGCAGAAAGTGCGTAGCCGCTCGGCAAAAAACTTGTCTTCCACCACGTAGGTTATCACCTCTTCAATGTGGGTGTACTGATCTAGTGTTTGTGCCAGTTTGTCTTCGTACGACAAACCTCGGTTTTGTGCGGTCAGGTGATAGTACTTCAGGGTGGCACCTTTTTCCAATTCTTCAGCGTGCGAGCGCATGGCAGACAAGAACAGCATCAGTTTGTGCTTATGATACTTGAAGTGGGTGCACAATCCAGCGTCTTCTGCCATGAAAAAGAGCGTCTGCGCGTCAGGTTGCAGGGCCTCGTGGTGAGAAAAAAGTTGGTTTCCTAAGATGATCGCGAGTCGACGATAGGTCATATTAGATGATAGATAGTAAATATTGGATGATCTGCAGGACGGATGGATACTGTTGCTTCACTGCTATCGTCCGGTATCACATCATGAGCTTTCATTCTAAACTTTCTAGTGCCGACGTAGTTTGGTTCGTAGTAGATTTTTAGTAAGAACCCTAAAGAAACTTTTAGTATGGATAAGTTAAGAGATCAAAAGGAATACGAAGGAAACCCAGTAGGTTTATCTAAGGAGGTTGCCACTGAAGTGGCTCAGCACCTAGACCGTCATTTAGCTTCTTTCGTCACAATTTATCACCAGTATCACAAGCACCACTGGATGGTGGAAGGCCCTCAGTTCCGCGACTTACACCTCTTTTTTGAAGATAATTACAACCAAATTCACGAAGATTATGACGCACTAGCTGAGCGTCTGACCGTGATGGGTGTGGCTCCTACCTGTCATCCAGCTAATGTGGCCAAGCTGGCCTACATTGAGCATGAGGAGGAAGGCATCTACCGCATTCGTGAAAGCTTAGAGCATGATATGGCCGCTGAGAAGACCATTGCTATTGAGTTGCGCAAGACCATTAAGCGCACCAACGAGATGGGCGACTACGCGACTAAGTCGCTGCTTGAAGGACTATTGGTTAAAACTGAAGACCGTGCGCACCACGCCGAGCACTTCTTAGGTGAAGACTCACTATCTGTCGGATTCTTGCACAACGAAGACGAAGCGGTGCCCGCTGAATAATTCTGACATTCGTTCTTAGAGAAAGCCGTATTCCACACGAATACGGCTTTTTTTGTTTTTATACTCGATGAAGCAGCCGTTCGTATACTTTAATCATAGCCGATGCTTCTGAGAGTAGGCTGATGATTTCTTCTACCTCAGGGCGCGTTAGGTAGACACACGCGTTTAGGCGAGCGATAGGAAACAACACAAACGTTTCGTCAGGAGTGTGGAACCACGCCGTAGCCTCAATGCGCTCTAACGACCTTCGAAATACGTCTACTTCGTCGCCGGTAAACAGCAGGTCAATATCTTTGAACGTGAAAGCGTAGGCAAGGCCGTGACGAGACACCGACAGATGGCCTTGATCAGACTGACATAAAACGATAGGTTTGTGCTGTTCCATAAAAAAGCGGGGGATTTGTTAAAATTCGTTAAAACTGGGTTTCGGCTTCGTAACACACTTTGGTGATAAAACATTGGTCAGCCTTCGTAATTTTTTGAATTATTGTGGGGTAATGCAATTTCTACAAATATTTTCTAGTTTTACCTGCTATGGCAGAGACAGCGAAAAAGACCAATAAATTCAGAAAAACGACTTCTAAGCGGAAGACTTCGTCTAAAAAGTCGGTAGCCAAGCGACGGGCGTGGAATAACCCCCTCAAAGACCGGCGGCTACACTTGGCTGTAGGGTTTTTCTTTATCATCGCCGCGCTATACCTGCTCATTGCCTTTATCTCCTTTTTGTTCAACGGTCCGGCCGACCAAAGCGTGGTTGAATCTGTGCTCGATAGTCATATCAAGTCAGCCGGCCTGGAAATCAAAAATTGGCTGGGTTTGGTGGGGGCTACTACTGCCTACCTATTTATCTACCGCTGGTTCGGAGTTGCTTCTTTCCTGATCCCTCCCCTACTGTTCATCATCGGTAGCCGTATTGTGTTTCGTCAGCAGCTCATTCGTCCCTACCGAGCGTTTCAGTTCGTTGCCTTTTTTCTGGTATGGACCAGCCTGCTGCTGGGTTACCTGGTGTACCGGCAAGGTGATGTGTTAGCGCACGGCTTTCTGGGCGGTGGCGTCGGCTACGAGTTAGCAGTGTTGAGCAGTAGTTTAGTCGGATGGGGCACGTTTTTAGTGCTGTTCTTTGCCCTGGCCGTATTTTTGGTCTTCTTCTTCAATATCACGCACTGGTTCAATACCCGTACTGAATACGCTGAAGCATCGCCGCCGCCATCACCACCCGATCCAGTGATAGAGGAAGAAGTCAGCGAAGCGGTTGTTCCAGAAGAACCGGCTTCCGCTACCCCAGACTCAGAAGAAACCACCCAGGATATCGAGCTAACGCCTGTTGCTGACCCAAAAGATGAGCCGGAGCAGGAAGACGAAGGGTCACTGCAATTAGACGTGACTCCGCCTCTTGCCCCGGAGCCCAACGATGAAGAACTTGCCCTGGAGGTAGAAGCAGGCGAAGAGGAAGTGCTCACCGGCAGTGAAGTGGAACACTACGACCCTACGCTTGACCTATCGTCGTATCGCTATCCTGAGAAAGGACTGCTGGAAGCCTCTAAGAGCGGACGGGTGCAGGTATCACAGGAAGAATTAGAGGCCAATAAAGATAAGATCGTCGAAACCCTGATTAACTTCAAGATTGGCATTTCATCGATCAAAGCAACCATAGGTCCTACGGTGACCCTCTACGAAATTGTGCCCGAGGCGGGCGTGAAAATATCGAAGATCAAGAACCTGGAAGACGATATTGCCCTAAGCCTATCCGCCCTGGGTATTCGGATCATCGCGCCCATTCCAGGGAAGGGTACCATCGGTATTGAGGTGCCTAACAAAAACCGTGAGGTTGTTACCATGCACTCGGTGGTGGCCACTGATAAGTTTACCCGCAGCCCTCAGGACCTGCCGATTATCTTAGGTAAAACAGTATCTAACGAATTGTACATCGCCGATCTGGCCAAGATGCCACACATCTTGATTGCCGGAGCTACCGGACAAGGTAAGTCGGTCGGGCTCAACGTACTAATCACTTCGCTGATCTATAAGCGACACCCTTCGCACCTCAAGTTTGTGTTAGTCGATCCCAAGAAGGTAGAGCTGTCGCTCTTTAATAAGATTGAGCGACACTTTCTGGCCAAAATCCCTAACAGCGAAGATGCTATCATTACCGAAACAAAAAAGGTCATCTACACGCTCAACTCGCTGTGCATCGAGATGGACAACCGCTATAACCTACTCAAGGATGCCGGCTGCCGTAACATTAAAGAGTATAATAAGAAGTTTATCAAGCGTAAGCTCAACCCCAACGAAGGACACCGCTTCCTGCCCTATATTGTGCTAATTATTGATGAGTTGGCTGACTTGATGATGACCGCGGGCAAGGAAGTGGAAACTCCTATTGCCCGCTTGGCGCAGCTGGCCCGAGCCATTGGTATTCATTTGGTGGTGGCCACGCAGCGACCGTCAGTGAACGTAATTACCGGTATTATCAAAGCCAACTTTCCGGTGCGCATGTCCTTCCGCGTCACCTCAAAAGTAGACTCTCGCACCATTCTGGACACCGGCGGAGCTGAACAACTGGTCGGCATGGGCGACACGCTATTGTCAGTTAACTCAGATGTGATTCGCTTGCAGTGCCCCTTTATTGATACCCACGAAGTGGATAGCATTTGTGAATTTATTGGCTCACAACGGGGTTACGAATCCGCCTATCTTCTGCCGGAGTTTGTGGGCGAAGAAGAGAACAACGATATACTCGAGGTAGACCTCAAGAATCGCGACGCGCTATTTGATGATGCCGCGCGTCTGCTGGTACGTCATCAGCAGGGTAGCACCTCACTCATTCAGCGCAAACTGAAGCTCGGCTATAACCGGGCGGGCCGCCTAATTGACCAGCTAGAGGCGGCAGGCATCGTAGGCCCGTTTGAGGGTAGCAAAGCCCGCGAAGTGCTGGTACCCGACGAGTATAGTTTGGAACAGTTGTTGAACGGTATGGACTGATTAATTATCTGAAAAAACCTGACAATGAAAATACTATTTACTAGCACCTTATGGCTGCTAAGTGTGGGGGTCATGATGGCTCAAAGTAGTCACGACCCGAAGGCTCAGAAGATTCTGGACGCCATGAGCGAGCACTATCAAAAGATTGGCTCTTTCAAGTCTGACTTCTCTTACGAGATGGAAATACCCAATCAATCGGCCCCTGAGGTGTTTGAAGGGCAGATTGTGGTAAAAGACGACATGTTTCGTCTGAAAATGGGGGGACAGGAAGTAATTAATAACGGTAGTACCGTATGGACTTATCTCGAAGAAGTAAACGAGGTCAACATCGATGACTATGATCCTAGCGAGGGTGACATCTCTCCCACACAAATATATAACGCGTACCAAAGGGGCTTCAAGTACCTCTACGTAGAGGACGAAACGATTAATGATAAGACGTACAAGATCGTTGATTTAATTCCGGAGAATAACGACAATCAATTCTTCAAAATCCGCCTGCATATTGACGAAAGTAATGTGCTAAAGCGGTGGAAAATTTTTGAGAAGAACGGTACGCGCTATACGTATAGTATCAATAACTTTGATCCTGATACCAATGTAGAAGAAGACGTGTTTACGTTTAATAAGAAAGACTACAAAGGGGTTGAGGTCGTAGATTTGCGTTAAAACGCTTATCACTCGCGCAGCGAGCTGCAAGCAAAAGCCGAAGGATGACTCTTTCGGCTTTTTTAGTATATAGGGCCGGAATAGGAAATCGCATCCTTACGGTACCTACAAGGCTACTTTCAGAAAAGTGTACCACCACGGTACAACATCACGCACCTATACGCTGACAATCTGGAGGGGAAAGACTTTAGCGATCTGATTGAAATCACCGTCGTGATGCAGCAGTGGCACGTTGAAGTGCAGCGCGTAGTGAGCGATCAGACAGTCGTTGGCTTTGCGAACAGTAACTCCCTTTTTCCGACACTGACGGTACAGTATCGCTGCTTCTTCTGCGGCGGTGACCGAGTCGCTAAACAGCAGAAATTGATAAGCTGAAAAACTGGTCCGTACCTGACGAAATTCTTTATCTTGCCGAATACCCTGGAGCACCTCCTGGTAAATAACTGGGCAAGTATGAATCGTCCCGCCTATGGCGAGCAGGTTATCAATAAACAAAGCATGCTTACCGTTAGGACGGTGAAAGAATGATACCCAAGCAGACGTATCAATGAGCATCTAGTGGCTGCGCATTTCGTCCAAATTGCCTTCCCATTTGACTTTACCCCGTAGGGCACGCATATCTTCCCGGGCGGCTCTGTTGATGAGCTCCTGCAAACCGCGTTCTACCGCTTCCTTCTTGGTTTTAGCCTTACTCATTTCCATGGCCTTTTCCAGTAGTGCGTCGTTGATGTTAATATTCGTTCTCATACACATAAATTTTACCCAAACATACACATCTGTACACTATCACGAAAGCTACAGGCGATAAAAAAAGCCGAAGGACAACTCCTTCAGCTTTCGTATAGTACCCAGGGCCGGAGTCGAACCGGCACGGCCGAAGCCATTGGTGTTTGAGACCAACGCGTCTACCAATTCCGCCACCTGGGCTAAAACGGTGAGCAAATGTAAAGAAGTTTTAGCAGGAATGAAACGGCTCAATAGATTTCGTGTAACAAGTATCTAAGCAGCCTCAGCAAAACAGCACTAACGCAATACTGCTTGCTTTTGGGGTTCAAAGCGTATGATAATTGAGCTATCGTAGCTTAGCCCCAGCAGTTCGTGTGCATTGCCTTGGTTGATGCCAATCTCCAGCAAGCCTAAACTGTTAAACATCAGTACGCATTCGCCTAAGTCTACATCTCCGTACGTTTGATCAATACGCCGGGCGCGCTCCCGACCGAACATCACCTGAAAGTTCTTATCGGCACTTAGCTTCTTGAAGGTGTCTCTATCAATATTGGTGATGAGGTTGCCGTAGTGGTTGACCCGAATCACGTGGCCGTTAATCTGTTTTTGGTTGGCCCGCAACGAACGGGATATACGACGATCTACTTCGTCTATTTCCTCACCCAAGCGGCTAATGTCAAGCCCGTTGCATAGGGCCACCGCGGCGGGTGCCAGGGCATCTTTGGTAGCAAAGGTGGTGGTGTCCGGAACGTCGAGCAGCACCGCACAATCGGGAGGCGTCTCGCTCAGCAGACTAATCAACCCGTTGTCAGCCCCTACAAAGTAGTGTCCATCCATTTTAACCGCTACGAACCGCCCCTGCGAGGCATCGGTATTGATAGCCAGCAGATGCACGCTACCCTCTGGAAACTCATGATACACTGATCTGAGTACAAACGCACCGTGCGCCAGGTCGAAAGGCGCTATGTCGTGTGAGATATCAATCACATCTATCCGCGGAGCAGACCGGTAGATCACCGCCTTGACAGCGGCCACGTAATGGTCTACCGTTCCGTAATCGGAAGTAAATGTGATTAAAGGCATAGAAACACTCCGAATTATTGCGTAAATTTATTAACTATTAAGACACTAAACACACGGAGTATAGTTATAGTTTCGAGTTTTCTCATTAGACTTTCATGTATTGGTAGAAAAAATAATCACCCTTGAGGATATTTCGCTGTTAGATTTTTTAGGCGTAGAAAACAAAAATGTACGCTTGATCTCCGATGCCTTTCCGCAAAGCAAAATTGTTTCGCGGGGCAACGAGTTGCGCATTCAGGGCAGTACGCCCGAGATTATCAAGATCAACGACATCGTCAATTCTCTGTTAGCGCACTACAGCAAGTACGGCAAAATTACCGAAGATCAGGTGCAAAGCTACATCAGTGACGAGCAGCGCGGCGGCTTGAATGACCTACAAAGCGAAGACATATTGCTCTACGGCACCCAAGGTGCCGTTATCAAGCCGCGCACGGTCAACCAGTACGAGCTGGTGCAGAAAGCTTCTGATAATGACCTGGTTTTTGCCGTTGGGCCAGCCGGTACGGGCAAAACCTACATTTCGGTGGCACTGGCCGTACGCGCGCTGAAGAACCGACGGGTCAAAAGGATCATCATCACTCGCCCGGCCGTAGAGGCCGGTGAGAATCTGGGGTTTCTGCCTGGCGATCTCAAAGAAAAGATAGACCCGTATCTTCGCCCTATCTACGACGCGCTGGTCGATATGGTGCCGAGCGAAAAGCTACGGTTCTACGAGGAGAATAACATCATCGAAATTGCCCCGCTCGCCTACATGCGGGGGCGAACGTTACAGAACGCGTTTGTGCTGCTCGATGAAGCACAGAACACGACCTCTATGCAAATCAAAATGTTCCTGACCCGCATGGGCACCAACTCCAAGGTAATTATCACCGGTGACCGCTCGCAAATAGATTTGCCCAAACGACAACGCTCCGGACTGGTCGATGCCGTTGAGGTGCTAAAAGACGTGAAAGGAATTGGTTTTGTAGAACTAGACAGCAAGGATGTGGTGCGGCACCGTCTGGTGAAGCGCATTATAGACGCCTACGAACAACAAGACGAAGCGATAGAAGTACAGTCAACCAATGTATCATGATAGACAGCCCAGCCACTACGCTCACCATACGAAAAGCGACCAATCCCGAAGAGCTACGTCACGCTTTCCAAATCAGGGAAACCGTGTTTGTAAAAGAACAGGGCGTATCACCTGAAGACGAGTACGACGAGTATGATGAATCAGCTACGCACCTGGTGGTGTACGACGCCGAGGGTTTGCCCTGCGGCACCGCCCGCTGGCGAGAAACTGACCACGGTATCAAATTAGAACGTTTTGCGGTGCTTGACTCGCATCGTCGGCAGGGCGTGGGGCGGCTATTGTTAGAAACTACACTTTTAGATATAGAAGAAGACCCTAACGTAAGCCAGCAGCCCATCTATCTACACGCGCAGACGCCCGCCGTAGCATTTTACAGCAAGTTCGGTTTTGATCAGGTAGGCGAAGAATTTGAAGAGTGCCGTATCAAGCACTACGAAATGGTGCTGTGAGCTAAACCAGCCGGTCTGCGATTTACGTAATCGCAAGACCGGTTCTATGATTATGCCTTTCCGGCAATGGTAGGAATACCTTCTACCACATCGTCTTCTTGCGCAGCCAAAAAGCGCTCGGCATCCAAGGCAGCCATACACCCACTTCCCGCTGCGGTAATTGCTTGTCGGTAAATATGGTCCTGCGCGTCTCCCGAAGCGAATACTCCGGTCACATTGGTGCGACTGCTATCGGGCTCAGTGATAATGTACCCGTTCTCATCCATGTCGAGCACCCCGCTGAAAATATCAGTATTCGGTTTGTGGCCGATGGCGACAAAGAAAGCTTGTGCCTCAATGACCTGCTCTTCGCCGGTTTTGTTGCTGACTACCCGTACGCCCTCTACCTCTTCTTCACCCAGCACTTCCTTGGTTTCGGTGTTCCACAGGATTTCAATGTTTTCTGATTTTTCTACGCGGCGCTGCATAATCGCTGAGGCACGAAGCTCATCGCGACGTACCAACATGTACACCTTATTACAGATTTTGGATAGGTAGCTCGCTTCCTCCGCTGCGGTATCGCCGCCGCCCACCACTACCGCGTCTTTGCCACGGAAGAAAAACCCGTCGCACACCGCACAGGCTGACACGCCTTTTCCGTTGAGACGTTCTTCGGAAGGTAATCCCAGCCACTTGGCCGAGGCACCGGTAGAGATGATAATAGATTTGGCGGTGACCTGCTGCTCATCATCAATCGTTACCTGTAGCGGGTAGCTGGTAAAGTCTACCGCAGTGACCATGCCGAAGCGGACATCGGTGCCGAAACGCTCAGCTTGCTGCTGAAAGTCCATCATCATTTCAGGCCCCATCACGCCATCCACATAACCGGGGTAGTTTTCTACGTCGGTGGTGGTGGTGAGCTGCCCACCCGGTTGGCTACCGGTGTACAGCACCGGTTTCAGATTGGCTCTGGCGGCATAAATGGCCGCGGTGTATCCGGCTGGTCCAGACCCTACAATAAGTACGTCTATAGGAGAATCGTGTGTCATAGTAGTTGTATTGTTTATGTTCTCTACGAGATAGCTTCTGTCAGGTTTTAGCGGTAAAAAGAAAGGTCTCCGAAGAGACCTTTCATTAGTTGTATACGCGCCTCTGTTTACCCCAGGTAAGGCTTCAGTGCCTTGCTGCGTGACGTATGACGGAGACGACGAATCGCTTTTTCTTTAATTTGTCGCACCCGCTCACGCGTCAGGTTGAACTTCTCACCGATTTCTTCCAGCGTCATAGCGTGTTCGCCGTTCAGTCCAAAATAAAGGGTGATAACATCGGCCTCACGCTGGGTCAGTGTAGAAAGGGCCCGCTGCACCTCTTTGCGCAGCGAATCATTCATCAGTGACGAATCAGGGGTGCCCTCAGCTTCGTTCTCCAGAACGTCGAGCAGGCTATTTTCTTCTCCTTGCACGAACGGGGCGTCCATGGACACGTGTCGGCCCGATATTTTCATCGTATCCACCACTTCGTTGGTGGTTACCTCTAGCACATCGGCTAGTTCGTCGGGCGAGGGTTCACGCTCGTACTTCTGCTCCAGTTCTGAGAATGTTTTAGATATCTTATTAAGCGATCCTACTCGGTTGAGCGGCAGACGCACAATGCGCGACTGCTCGGCCAGGGCTTGCAGGATCGACTGACGAATCCACCAAACGGCGTAAGAAATAAACTTAAACCCACGGGTTTCGTCAAATCGTTGCGCAGCTTTGATCAAGCCTAGATTCCCTTCGTTGATCAGGTCACCCAGCGTGAGTCCTTGGTTTTGATACTGTTTGGCGACCGAAACCACAAACCGTAGGTTGGCTTTGGTCAGCTTCTCTAAAGCCAACTGATCGCCCGCTCTTATTCTCTTCGCCAGGTCTACTTCTTCATCCGGCGTAAGCAGGTCCACTTTACCAATCTCTTGCAGGTATTTATCCAGCGATTGGCTCTCGCGGTTGGTAATTTGCTTACTAATCTTAAGCTGTCTCATTCAGTTTCTGGCTTTTGTAAAGGTGTGGTGTTACTAACGATGAACAAGGATACATCTTACGATAGTTCCTGAGCGATCAACACCCAAACCGCTTGCGCTTACAAGGAAGCTGTACTCAGCGGATTTCAAAATGTATTCGTTCAGGAACGTGCAATTATTGTGCTACTGCTGTCGCTCGGGGCGCGGGAGTAATGCTTTACGCGATAAACGATATTTTCCGGTCTTCTTATCTACCTCAATAAGTTTCACCTTCACTTCTTCGCCTACCTGCATCACATCCTCTACTTTCTCTACCCGTTCCCAGTTGATCTCTGAGATGTGTAGCAGCCCATCTTTGCCGGGCATAAACTCTACGAACGCGCCAAAGGGCATAATGTTCTTCACCACACCGTCGTACTCTTCGCCCACGTCGGGGGTAGCCACAATAGCGCGGATACGCTTGAGCGCACCGTCCATGGCTTCCTGATCGGTG
Source organism: Tunicatimonas sp. (assembly GCA_965213875.1). Lineage (GTDB taxonomy): Bacteria > Bacteroidota > Bacteroidia > Cytophagales > Cyclobacteriaceae > Tunicatimonas. The sequence continues at coordinate 265,999 of CBDCAN010000001.1, forward strand.
GCAAAGACGTTCACCACTCCTTTGTTATCAATCTCTTCGATCACGATCGTAGCACCAGTCTCTTTCTGGATCTCCTGCACCACTTTTCCACCGGGGCCAATCAGGGCACCGATCATTTCCGTTTCTATTTTCAGGGTGGCCGAACGAGGAGCGTTGGGCTTCATTTCTTGATTAGGCCGCGAAATAGTTTTAGCCATTTCATTGAGGATATGATCTCTTCCCTCTTTGGCCTGCGCTAACGCCTCCTTTAACACATCGTACGAAAGACCGTCAATCTTAATGTCCATCTGGCAAGCGGTGATTCCTTGCTGGGTGCCGGTCACTTTAAAGTCCATATCGCCTAAGTGGTCCTCATCACCCAGGATGTCCGATAGAATCGCATACTTATCACCATCGCTGATCATACCCATCGCAATACCGGATACCGGCGCTTTCACCGGTAAACCGGCGTCCATCAGGGCCATTGAGCCAGCGCACACGGTCGCCATAGAAGAAGAACCGTTAGATTCTAGAATATCCGATACCACCCGAATGGTGTAGGGGTTATCAGCGGCCGGAGGAATCATACCTTTTAGGGCACGATACGCCAAATTTCCGTGACCAATCTCACGACGGGCCGGTCCACGGTTAGGCTTCACCTCACCGGTAGAGAACCCGGGGAAGTTATAGTGTAGCATAAACTTATTACTTCCCTTGTACATTGCTCCGTCAATCATCTGCTCATCAAGACGGGTGCCGAGCGTTACCGTGGTGAGCGACTGGGTTTCGCCACGGGTGAACAAGGCTGAACCGTGCGCTGAAGGAAGATAATTGACTTCCGTAGTAATTTGCCGCACCTCATTGAGTTGCCGGCCGTCAAGACGTTTATTCTCGTTGAGGACCAAGTCGCGGGCGGCTTTCTTATGAACGCTGTTAAAGTATTGGTGGACTAGTGTCAGGTCTTCGGTGTGATCTTCCGGAAGATTGTCAATGTAGCTGCTTTTGATCTCACTGAAGCGGTCTTTGCGCGCTTGCTTGTCGGCGTTCTGCTCGCCGAGCATAGAGTAGATCTGATCGTAGTACTTCTGGTGCAGTCGCTCCTTTAGTGCTTCGTCGTGGTTCTCGTGGCTGTACTCTCGCTTGGTGATACCCAGCTCTTCGGCCATTTCTACCTGGGCCTGGCACTGTAGCTTGATCACTTCGTGGGCGGCTTTGATAGCATCGAGCATCACGTCTTCGCTCACTTCGTTCATCGCGCCTTCTACCATAAGGATGTTCTCGGCCGTACCGGCAACGATCATATCCAGATCAGCCCCTTCGTGCTGCTCGGCGTTAGGGTTAACGACGTACTGCCCGTTGGTTTGCACCACCCGCACTTCAGAGATAGGTTCTCCGAAGGGAATGTCTGATACGGCAATCGCTGCTGAAGCCGCTAGTGCCGCCAGGGCGTCGGGCATCACTTCTGGGTCAGCCGAAACCAGCGTAATCGCTACCTGGGTGTCGGCGTGATAATCACTAGGAAAAATAGGGCGTAGTGCCCGGTCTACCAGTCGGCTCGTAAGAATCTCGTGTTCTGACAAGCGGCCTTCACGCTTTACAAAACCACCGGGAATGCGCCCGGCCGAGGCAAACTTCTCCTGATAATCGACTGATAGTGGCAGAAAGTCAGCTCCTTCTTTGGCTTCTTTTCTGGAAACGATGGTGGCGAGCAGCATGGTGTCACCCATCCGAACCACCACCGCACCGTCGGCCTGACGAGCCAGTTTACCGGTTTCAATGGTGATGGAACGACCATCGTTCAACTTAATCTCTTTGGTTACTACTTTGGATTGCGTCATGTTGTGTGGCTAAATAATGAATCAACTTGCTCATGGGCCGAAACATCAAACACGGGGGACCACAAGCGACATAAACTTTACGTGGACCGTGCGGAAACAGACTTATTCTTAGGAACGCACGGCCTATCGGAGAGGGGGAAATAACAAAAAGGGAATCCTCATGATTCCCTTAGAATTACTTACGAAGACCGAGATCGGCCAGTACGGCGCGGTAGCGCTCTACATCTTGCTCGTGCAGGTAGTCTAACAAACGGCGGCGCTTCCCGACGAGCCGCAGCAAACCACGTCGTGAAGCATGGTCTTTCTTGTTCGTCTTTAAATGCTCAGTGAGGTGTGTGATACGATAGGTAAACAGGGCAATCTGGGATTCAGGCGATCCCGTATCGGTGGCTGATTTGGCCCGACCGTGACTCTTGAACTGCTCTTGCTTCTTTTCGGTGGTTAAATACATTCTTGTCTTGTATGTTGCGAAATAGGGCACAAAGGTAGATACAATACTACAATTATCAAAAACAAACTGTGTTTATAACTAGGTCACTTACAACCCTATCAGCCCACCTTTTGTTCGACCGGCACTGCCTTTTGCGAAAACTTTAACTGCCGCTTCAGCCGCTCGATGAGTATGAGATAAAAATCGGTTTCCAGTAGGCGGGTATCCAGCCGAGCTTGTATCAAAAATACGATACCAAACGGCAGTAATACCAGGTTAGGAAACCAAACCGCCAAATCTGGGTGCATGATTAATTCTTCGGCCCACTTTCGGCTGATTTCGGTCAATACGTAAAAAGTGATAAAAAACGATACTGAGATCAGCACCGGTACGCCCAGACCACCGCGCTTGATGATCGCCCCCAGCGGAGCACCGATCAAAAACATGATGAGACAGGAGATCGCTTGCGTCACCTTCTTGCCACTCTCGTACGAACTTTTATTGATACTCGCTTGCAAACGACGCAGCTTCTGCGCATTGATCTGCAACTCACCCTTAATGGTTCGGCTGCTACTTAGTGCTTTCGCAATCAGTCCCTCCTGCTCTTTTTCTGTGATGGCACTGTCAATGCGCGTCAGCCAGGCCGTATCTACTTGGGTAATAGCGTACGCTTCACCCAAGTTTTTTTCTTGCAGTGCGTCTGCCTGCGCGCCCCCCTTGCGCAACGCGTACTCCTTTAGGGTGTCTATGCTTGCTACCACCAACGGTGGCGAATCGAGCGTTTCCTGCGATGGTACTGCCAAAAGACTGTCTTGATAGCTGCTATCCAAATCTGCCTGTGCTGCTTGTCGTGCTTCATAGCGGTCGGCCAACTCCGCGGGCATGAGCGAATCGTGCCGCAAATGGTGGCTATAAAAGCGGTTGGAGCCGTTGAAGGCTTCGTAGTGCACCGTGAGCTGCTCGTACGAGAGTGAATCAATGCCCCGGCTGAGTTGGTCCCTGGTTTGCATTCTTTGGTGGGAAGCAAAGTATTCTTCCTTGGTTCTTTGCAATCCAAAGGAGGCCAGACTAAACGTCAGCTTCGTGGTATCAAACTTGGTACGCACGTATTTTTCGCCACCGGCCGAACGGCTACGCCCTACTCCCCCCTCGTGGTAGCGGTTGCCGTCGAACAGCTCTAGCCGCAGAAATCTGTCGTTGTCGAAAGTGTACATTTTGCCCGAGTTGGCGATAATCACATCTTTGTTGCCCTGGCCTTGAGAGTGATCATAGATAATAACATCCTCAATGGTTTCGCCGTCTTCGTGCTTCTTGTTCACCTTGATGCGAAACTTAGGAATGCCACCGTAAAACACTCCTTCTTGAATGTCCAGCGCAGGTTTCTTTTGCTTGATGTCGTACAAAAGACTGTACGCTTTGAGGTTAGCTCTTGGCACCACATAGTTATTAGACAGAAAGGCAAGAATGGTAATGACAAGCACAAAGAAGAATAACGGCCGCAACGCCCGCGTGAGCGAAATACCGGCCCCCTTGATGGCCGTCAGCTCAAAGTGCTCACCCAGATTGCCGAAGGTCATCAATGAAGATAAAAGCACCGCCAGCGGCAGTGCCACGGGCGTCATGTTGATGCTGAAGTAGAAAATAAGCTCAGCGAACACATCGGCTCCCAACCCTTTACCCACAAAGTCGTCAAAGTACTTGAGCATGTACTGAGTGAGCAGAATAAAGACCACAATGACGAAGGTCAGTAGAAATGGGCCAACCACCGATTTGATGATTAGCTTATCAAGTTTTTTCATACGAATCAATAACGAAAAAGCGCGCTAAAAGTATCCGACAGGCGGGTATGTTTCATCGAAGAACCTGGTGCTACCGTAAATCTCTCTAAAACAACTTTGGCTGGTACGGCTCTCAGGGAGATCATCTGCCTGTAGCTGACGCGTGCAATCATTGTGCAAAAGCAGTAAAAAGTGCTTAGCCACCCACAATTTCACGAAGGCTATCGGCCATCTGGTTCCAGATAGTGCGAAACTCTTCTTCGTCGTCGGCGGTCACCGAATCGCGCACGTTGAGAAAAACGGTACCGGTGAGGTCGTTTTCATCCAGGAGCATTTCAATGGTAGGGCTAGACGCCGACGCATCGATAAACTCAAATTTCACAAATTTATTGAGACGCCGCGAGGCGAGTTGGGCTTGCATCTGCTCACCGTCCCAAGAAAAAGTGTATAATTTGTCTTCGTTGACGGTGACGTCGTCGGCAAACCACTGGGCCAAACCACTGGGAGTATGAATGTAGGGAAAGAGCATCTTCCGAGAGGCCTTGAACTCAAACTCTGCCGTGTATTGAGGATGATCCATACGAAGTGTGATAAACCCGACGCCGTTTGCGATGGGATAATGGGCAAGGTAAATCAATTTTGACAAACCGCCAAAGTTTTACCCACCGACTACCTTGCAGTTCCCGACTAAGTTTGTAGATTTGCAGTCTTTTACGGTCAGGCTGAGAAATAATAGCGTATTAACGTGTTTCTTAGTGGTCGTAAAGGAAAATACAACACTATGGCGGGGTAGCTCAGATGGTTAGAGCGCAGGATTCATAACCCTGAGGTCGGCAGTTCGATTCTGCTCCCCGCTACCAAAATCCTGATCATATCGATTGGGATTTTTTGTTTGTAGCACTTTGATCCCAACGACGCATAGTATGTTTCAGGATAGACGATAAGTAGGTTTGAGTTTCTTAAAAGAAAATCATTCTGAAAACGGCGTAGATAGCTATCTTTAGTATCCTTATGTATCTACGCTACTCCTCCTGACAATATGCCCCTTCCCGTGCGCTCCAATCCTCTTTTTTGCATCGTTGGTGTTTTTGCATTTGCCGCTTGTCAGGTTCAGCCTGAAAACGACTCAGAGGCGGCAGAATTTAGTACACTTTCTGAAGCACTACCGCGCCAGCAAGCAGAGAGAGCCACTGCCGCCCTCTCTCTTGGTGCTGGCAAACTTACGGTGGTAGGCGGTAGCAATCAGTTGATAGAAGCCGATTTTGAGTATAGTCAGGAGGCGTGGAAGCCCGTTGTCAAAACTAGCCGTCAAACCACCGAGGCAACTATCAACATCAGTCAGCCCAACCTGACAGATAATATTGGACTGAGTTTAGAAAATGACCAGCGTAACGCATGGAGTATCCAGCTAAACGACCAGGTGCGTTACACGCTCACGTGCCGAATAGGAGCCGGTGCGACTGACCTTGACCTGAGCGGTTTACTCATTGACCGCCTGAGTGTGGATGCCGGAGTAGGCGAGCACCGCATCAACTTAACCGATACCTCTTTGCCCCGGCTCGATATCAACGTAGGCGTGGGTGAAGTACACGTTGACCTCACCGGCGAGTGGCGTAATCACCTTCGGGCCGAGATAGACGGAGGCATCGGCGGACTCACGCTGGCAGTGCCCCAACAGACGGGAGTCCGGTTGAACGTATCCGGAGCATTAGGTTCGGTTGATGTTCCCTCAGACTACACCAAAGACAAGGGAGTGTACACCAATGCCGCCTACAAATCGGCTGAGTATCGTCTGGAAATTGATATAGACGCTGGTATCGGTAGTATCGAGGTAGAAGAAGCACCACACTAGAACACCGGCTGCCCCTCTACTCTCCCGCACGCTTCTTTGATGGATTAGACCCGTTCGCATGCACTAAGCAGTTGACGGTATAGCGATTGTTTGCTACATTGTGATACGAAACGCTGCTTTAGGCTCGGCATTCAAGTCGGGCATTCTGCGCTCTATCGCTCTTCAACCATTTTATGCTCAACGTCCAAGCTTTTTATAAGTCCGACTTAGAACCCGTATCTGTCTGGAGCAAATTGACCGGGCAAAAGCACCGTGCCAACGCCGTGCTTGAAATCAACAACCTGCTTTCTGCACGCCCGATTCTGGAGGTGAGCGGGGCCGACGTTCAGCAAGTTTTGCAACGCTACGACCTCAACCTTCTTACTGACTTCAACGATGGTTCGATACGCGAACTATACATGAAGTACCTGCGCTACTGCTTTGAGGATAACCACCTGGATAGCCAGGAGATTGAGCGACTGCGCCACCTGAAGCATATCCTGAAGCTGAACGAAAAAGACGTAGCGATGGCTAACCATCGGGTGTGCCAGGAAGTATACGCCAGAGCCCTCGATCAGGCATTAGAAGACCAAAGGTTAGACCAAAAGGAGCGCTTGTTTCTCAAAGGTTTGCGGCAGAAGCTGCAGCTTCCGGCCGCCGTTGCCGATGCTATTTATCAGCACAAAGCGCAGGCTACGGTGATTCGATTCATCAAAGGGGCGGTGACCAACCGGCAGCTGTCCCCTACCGGTGCCGTAGAACTCAAAGTGCTGATAGATCACTTATCAGTGAACCCACAATGGGCGGAGCAAACGCAGGCCGAGCTGGCTAAGTATCGCCTGTTTTGGCAGATTGAAAATGAACCCCTTCCGCAGATATTCGTTCCCGTATCGCTGCGGTCCGGTGAATTTTGCCATTTTCTGTGCGACGCCACTTGGTACAATGCGCTGACCGACGTATCGCCGACGGTTGTGCAGCACGACACCCTACAGAACAAGTTGGCCAACAGCTCGTACTGGCGCAATACCCACCCTGGCTCTCTTCATCTGTCGCCCGATACGTGGCAGAGGGGCGAGTCTGGAAAGCTATACCTGACCAATCGTCGCTTGATTTTTCGTAGCGCAGAGGTGGAAATTGTTATTAGCTTGGGTACCATCACTGATTTTGACCACTACCAACGCGGCATCTTACTATCGCGAAAAAAGAAGAATCCACTGTTTTTAGATACTCCCGACAGTGCCGACGTGCTTGCTATGATGATGGGGCGTGTGCTGCGCGAACTGTAGCCCCTCTCCTGCCACAGAGAAAGTAGTTATCTGCCCAGAGTACTTCCTCAAAAATCAGACAGTGTTCTTCTGAAGTACGAATGAGTGATAACGAATGAGACAATCACCCATCGCCGTACACTGCTCACTGCCTTAGTCACTTATCGTGATTTCGCCATTAGCAATATAATACGAGTTTTTTTCAAAATATCGCCACTCTCAGCGATTTTAGTTAGATGCTTTAGGTCAAAAGCGGTTTTTTATTTAAAATTTTTTTGCCCCAACCCAATTTTTCTGTTTATTTGATATTCCGTTCGTTATTTAAAGCGATTTACCGAATAAGCTTTGCTACTTTATCGTATACTACTATTAACTGATCGTCTTGCTACTAAACCCCTACATAACTTATGAAAAAAATTGAGGCTATTATCCGTACCTCTAAGTTTGAGGATGTGGTTGCCGCACTCGGTGAAGTAGGCGTCACCTTTCTTTCATTTTACGATATAAAGGGCCACGGAATGGAAAAAGAGTACCAGACCTACCGAGGCACCACCTATGACACAGGCTACATTCCTCGCATGAAGCTGGAGATTGTCATCTCAGAAGAGTTTTTAGACACTGCCATAGACACCATCTTGACCAACGCGAAAACGGGGAAAGTGGGCGACGGTAAAATATTTGTATCGACGCTCGACGAGGTATTTCGGGTCAGAAACGGCGAACGTGGGGCCGATGCCATCAACTAGTCGCTTCGCTATTACACAAACTCCTTCAATCGTCTAACACATCACAGCTTAAACTTATCTATTTATGGAATCAGTATTTACTACCAATAACTTGTGGATGTTGGTTGCCACGGTTCTGGTCTTTATCATGCACTTGGGCTTTGCCACGCTAGAGACCGGCCTGACGCAGTCTAAAAACTCCGTGAACATTCTGTTCAAAAACGCCACGATCCTACCGATCGGGCTACTTACTTACTGTTTGTGGGGCTTCAATCTCATGTATCCGGGCGATGACTTCGCCGGTGGCCTCTTCGGTTTTGCGGGCTTCGGTCTCAGTCTGCCCGAAGGGGCTAACGACGGTGGCTATAACGAGGGCTACACCTACTGGACTGACTTCATCTTCCAGGGCATGTTTGCGGCCACGGCGGCCACCATCGTATCAGGGGCCGTAGCCGAACGCATAAAGCTCAATAGCTTTCTAATATTTACTGTCATCTACGTGGGCTTGGTTTACCCTATCACCGGTATGTGGGACTGGGGCGGAGGCTTTCTGGAAGCCGGATTCTTTGCCGGTGAAGACGGCAACAACATCGCTTTTTATGACTTTGCCGGTTCTACGCTGGTGCACTCTGTCGGTGGATGGGCCGCCTTGTCAGGTATTATGTTGCTGGGAGCTCGTCACGGAAAATACATCAAGGATAAAATTCGCCCAATTCCCGGACACAGCATGCCCATGGCTACTATCGGCGTGTTTCTACTCTGGTTCGGCTGGTTCGGCTTCAACGGTGGCTCGGTACTGAGTGCCGATCCGGGGCTGGTTTCCCTGGTGTTTGTTACTACTTCGCTGGCCGCTGCGGCCGGTGCCATTGGCGCACTCGTTACCGCGCTCATCGTAGTAAAATCCAATGACCTCACCATGGTACTCAACGGTATTCTGGGCGGACTCGTAGGCATCACTGCCGGGGCTGATCAGATGGGGGTTACTGATTCTATCATTATCGGCCTGGTGGCAGGTGCTATTGTCGTAATTGCCGTAGTACTGTTCGACAAAGCGAAGCTAGACGACCCGGTGGGAGCTACTTCCGTTCACTTGGCCTGCGGTATCTGGGGCACTTTGGCCGTTGGCATTTTCGGCGGGTTGGCGGGTATGTCTCAGTTTCTCACCCAGCTTATTGGCGTGGTCGCCGTAGGAGTTTTCTGCTTCGCCACCTCGTTGCTGATTTTCTACGTGCTAAAAACGACAATTGGCATTCGGGTGTCCGAAGAGGAAGAGATTGAAGGGCTGGATATCGGTGAGCACAAGATGCGCGCTTACCCTGATATGGCTGAGAAATCTCGAGAAGAGGTATACTCTTAAACAAGAAAAGGAGCCTCTGGGCTCCTCACACTATATCGTTGAAGTGCTTGCCTGATCGGCGAGCACTTTTTCGTTCACACCAGTACCGGATCGTCCTTTTTCTTCGTGGGTCCGTCAATGGGTAAGCATACCCCGGGTGGCAAATCCAGATCGGGCAGTTCCAGCTCAAAGGGAAGGCCACCATCGTTATTAGAACTACCCGAGCGTTCGTCTTTGATGATTTTTAGTAGAACCAGCGTCATGGCTAACAGGAATAGGAAGAATAAGATGATATAATCGAGGATCATAATGCTAATGGTTTGTGCTAAAACTACGGGGAGGAAGGTAAAATTATCGCGCCCACAACCACGTTTACTCTAATCAAAAACTGAACCTAACTGCGGAACAGACACTAGCCCCAAACTTTTTCTACTTTCTTTGGCTACTGACAACTTTTACAAAACGTACACTTTTTTGGTTTTATATGGTTAAGCTAAAAAAAACTTACGTCCCCACTACGGGTGGCAGTGCCAGACACCGCTAAAGAAAAGCGGGGGAATTACCCCATCGTTTTTTGGTTTAGTAGAAAGGAAAGGCGATTTTTGCCACCATTCATCATTCTTTAGTTAGTTATACATTATGGAGGTACAAGGAAAATTATTAGAAATCTCAGATACTGTTCAGATAAAAGAAACCTTCCGGAAAAGAGACTTTGTGCTGGAGTACGCCGACAATCCGCAGTACCCTGAGTACGTAAAGTTCGAGTGTATTCAGGACCGTTGCGATCAGTTAGATAATTTCAGTGTGGGGCAGGACGTCACCGTAAGCTTTAACCTGAAAGGGCGTAAGTGGGTCGATCCGCAGGGAACCACCAAATATTTCAATTCGCTGCAAGCGTGGCGCATCCAACCCGCCGAGGGCAACACTACTGCCGCACCTGACAACACCGCCGCGGGGGCCTCTTCTGCTCCCGCTAACAGTAGTGCTACCGGTGCCGACCCGATGATCTCTGCTGAAGAAGGCGACGACGACTTGCCCTTCTAGCCTTCGCCCCCACGGCAGATACGGATATGGAACTACTACAGGCACTGTGTGAAGTATTTGCCCCCTCGGGCGATGAGCGAGCTTTGCGCGACTTCATTCTTCGGTACGTTGAAGAAAACCAGACCCGCTGGCAGCAGCAGCCGAAGGTGATCGCGGGTGAAGCACTACAGGACTGTATTATCTTGCAGTTTGGCCAACCACGTACGGCACTTATTGCGCATATGGACAGCGTAGGATTCAGCGTACGCTATCAAAACCAGTTGATTCCGATCGGTAGTCCGCGGGCCAAAGCTGGTTCTCGTTTGGTAGGCACCGATGCACTCGGCCCTATTGCGTGTACGCTAGAAGTGCACGAAGACGAAAAAGACAAGAAACAGCTGAGCTATCAGTTTGGCCGTGGTATTACCCGCGGCACAAGTCTGGTATTTGCCCCTGACTTTCGACGATCCGACGAGTTTGTGCAAACCAGCTACCTCGACGATCGCCTGGGCGTTTACAGTGCGCTGCGCGTGGCCGAAACGCTACAAGATGGGCTACTGGTGTTTAGTTGTGGCGAAGAGCAGGGCGGCGGCACCGTGCCCTACCTCGCCCGTTTTATCTACGAGCAGTACGCTGTTACGCAGTACGTCGTATCTGATGTCACCTGGGTGACGGAAGGCGTGACCCACGGTGAGGGCGTAGCGATCTCGATGCGCGATCGCAATATTCCCCGCCGCTCGTTCCTCAATAAAATCATCAAGCTGGCCGATGAATCAGAAATACCCTACCAGTTAGAAGTGGAAGGCACCGGTTCTAGTGATGCCCGCGAACTACAGCAGTCGGCCTACCCCATTGACTGGTGCTTTGTGGGTGCTCCCGTGGCTGAAGCCCATTCGCCCGATGAAAAAGTGCACCGTCGCGATATTGATAGCATGATTGCCCTGCACCGCCACCTGCTGGATCATCTTTAACCCCCTGATATGCGCGTCAAAGACCGCCACTTCGAGTTGTTTATTGCCGAGGCTGATATCCAGCAGCGGGTCTGCGCGCTGGCGCAGCAGATTGATCAGGACTACTCAGATGAGCCACCCGTGCTGGTGGCCGTGCTCAACGGAGCGTTTGTATTTGCTGCCGACCTGGTTCGAGCTGTCACTGTGCCCGCTGAAATCACCTTCGTTAAGGTAAAGTCTTACGAGCAAATGTCTGCTACCGGCGAGCATCGTTCGCTACTAGGACTGGAAACCGATATTGCGCAGCGGCACGTCATTATTGTAGAGGATATTGTAGATTCAGGAAATACCATTCGCTATTTACTGAACGAGTTTAGTCGGCAGCAGCCGAAAAGTATTGCCGTAGCCTCTTTGCTGTTTAAACCCCGGGCGTTGGCCCAGCCCCTCGATTTAGCCTACGTAGGTTTTGAGATTCCGAACGACTTTGTGGTAGGTTACGGCTTAGACTACGACGGCTTTGGTCGCAATCTGCGGGCGATCTATACCCTGTCAGAGTCATCCGTTGATGAAGAGCACAGATAGATTTTTATAACGGCTCAATAAAACGTATCTTCGTCGTTTCACCGTTGCCGCAGACCGGCAATTCTTTCGTTCATCTATCTTATTATTAGTATGCTTAATCTGGTTTTGTTTGGCCCTCCCGGAGCGGGCAAAGGCACTCAGAGTCAAAAGTTAATTAATCACTATCAACTCATCCACATCTCTACCGGCGATTTGTTTCGCAAGCACCTGAGTGAGGGTACCGAGTTGGGTCAGCGAGCGCGTAGTTTCATGGATGCCGGACAGCTGGTTCCCGACCAGCTGGTGATTGATATGGTAGACGACAAACTACGTGAGCCCAGTGATACCCAAGGAATTATTTTCGACGGTTTTCCCCGCACCATTCCTCAGGCGAAGGCTTTGGATGATCTGCTCACGCAGCATGGTCACCCTATACTGGGCATGGTAGCCCTGTCGGTGCCCGCCGACGAACTGGTGCAGCGTATTTTGCTACGGGGTAAAACTTCGGGCCGCACTGATGATCAGGACGAAGCTAAAATTGCTACGCGCCTGGGAGTATACGAACAGGAAACCCTGCCCGTGGCAGGTTACTACCAAACGCAGGAAAAGTACGCTGAAATTGACGGGGTGGGCGAAGTCGACACCATTTTTCAGCAAATCGTTGACACCATAGAGGGCTGGAAGGCGTAGTTCGCCGCGGCTAAAACAGGTCTTCGTCTCGCTCGAGCATCAGAATAGCGGCCTGCGGCACAATCAGATACTTTTCGTTTTGATAGACGATCTCGTAGGCTCCCTTTTGCAAAAAAATGGCCAGGTCACCAGCGCGTGCTTGAAGCGGAATGTACTTGATCTGTTCACTCGACTCTTTCCAGGGCTCATCTTCACTGGGCGAAGGAATAGGGTAACCCGGACCGGTTTTCATCACGTAGCCCGATTGTATCCTTTCTTTTTCTTGCACACCCGGCGGCAAGAACAAACCACTCTTGGTTTGGTCATTCTGCTTTTTAGGCTTGATCAGCAGGCGGTCACCCACAATAACCAGTTTGTCTAGGTTAGTCTCAGTAGTAGTGTTCATGTACAGTTTGATGATAAAAAGAGGAACGATGAATCAACAGCAAAAAGCCAGCCGTCGTTCTGAAGGCTGGCCTTGATATGCTCGATTATTGGTGTTCTACCAGCGGAATACGGCGGCTATCTCGGCACCATCCACTGTTTCGGGCAGTTGCTCACGCTCTACCAGATAAGCATGCCCCCCGTGCAACACCGTTTCTATCGCCGCCTTGCTCACCAAGTCATGGGCATTCTCGCTCGGTTCTTCCTGCAAGTTCACACCGTTCGCCTCACGATCAATTACCCCCCACCGATGAGTGCCTGCCACGACAAAAATTGACTCGATACGTCCGTTGACGGCGGCCGGAGCAATCTCGCTGATGTCATAGGAAGCCTGCTGGCTGCCCGCTAAGGCCGCGTAACGCTCGTGGTCTTTGTTACGATCTAGCGTGAAATAATCGTGCAGTTGCTCCTTGGCTTTCTGATGAAAGTCGCTAGGCGAAAGGTTATCGGGACTACCCATGATGGCCTGATCGTGTAGCTTGATTTTGGTGTTTGCCTTTCTGAACACCGGGTGCCACTCTTCTACCGCCGCCAACAGTACCGGACGGTCGTTATCTTCAAACAGCGGAGACAAAGCTTCGTCTACCCGTCGAAAATACTCTGCGATGTAGACTTCGTCTTTGTTACCATCTCCTCCTTGCCCGTGAAAAATGGCCCCGCCGCTACTGCTGGAGTTAGAGCCTGAGTGCGACTGCAAATTCTTCTCAAAATCGTAGTATCTCAGCGCATCGGACATGCCCTCGGGCACCCGGCCGGGCAGGTCTACTTCCTCTATACCGTGCTCGTCGGCTTCCAGCAACCGCACTTTATTGAGGCTAACCCCTAGTACGTAAAACGCTCGCTTCTGGCTGGTGAGTGGCACGAGCTGCCCCAGGTCAAAGGAGGTAGACAACCAGCTGAACTCTTGTACTGCGTAGGGCAGCTTGATGGTTTTGAAAAAGTCTTTTCCTAAGAATACCGCCAGTCCTTCTTCTTGGTATCGCCAGAAAGAAGCATCGTCGATCAGATCGCGGATGGGCTTGAGGTATTCGTTAGCTTCCGCTTCAGAAAAGTCCTTGGCTTCGAGTCGGCTACGAATTTCTTGGTAGTGATTTTTGAGCAAAGTAGCATCTTTTCCTTCGTTTACTTCTTTGCCCTTGCGATGGGTCGGAATATAGATGCTCACGCACTGAACACCCGTGAAGCTCGCCAGGTCCTGTAGTTGTTCTTTGGTTAATGATTTCATTCTTTATTGATTTTTAAAAGCCGCCGGGGCGCCGGTCGCTATAAACAGTCGTTTTCTTGCATAAAGAGCTTTCTCATGCTCATTTCATATGCTATTCTATATTTATTCGTTGAATATCTACTCTATCAACAGAATATACGCAGGCTTGTTTGCACAAGATACGTGAGAAGGACCTTAGGAAAACAATGACTCGTAGTGATTGGATAGCGTGTAAATGCCGGCGCTCTTCTGATAGAACGCCTCGTCTAGCGTAAACACTCCGTTTTGCGCCATGATCCAGCCAGCTTCTGCGTGCGGATGGTAGCGCATCATTTCTGGCCAGTTACGGTAGTTTTGGTGCCCATTATTTTCCATCACCCCCAGGTTGTCGAAACCCGGCAAAGGGGCTAATCGAGCCGCCACGTTCTTGTTCCAGTCTACCAGAATTGGGTTCACCGTAAGGTCGGCACAAATGCAGGGGATATTGTTCTCGTGCGCGGTCTTGGCCATTTTGAGCGTCATGCTGAGCGTCTTGGCGATTGGTTTGAGTGCGATACCCCGGTAGCCCATTGCTATGCGGGTGAGCACGTCTTCATCCGTGTGCGCGCTTTCGTCAGCCACCACCCGAACGCCCACATCGCTTACGTCAGCCTCGTTTGTCTCCGGAAAGGGCTCTTCCACTACAACAATCTGATCTAATGCCCCAATTTTATCAGCGTGGTCGAGCAGCTCGAGCAGCGTGTCCTTCTGCTCATAACGCCCGTTCATGTCGAAGTAGTAAGGAATCTTGCCATCGGCGGTGTACGCCGTTCTTCCCTGCCCGATGGCTTGGTGAATTTCGGTCAGTTTCGCTTTGTCTTTTTCAATCATTTCACGCTGCGTGCCGGGGTGCCCCAGTTTGATCTTCATAAAAAAGTAGCCCTCGTCGGCCAGTTGTTTCATCTGCGTCACGGGCGTAGCAAAAGAAAAAGAGGGTACACTCACTACCTTCGGATGGCGGTGTGATAAGGCCGGACGATACTCAGTAGGAATCATCTCATCGAATTGCTCGAGACCATTTTCGTAGGCATACAACAGCCAAGCGGCATTGTCGAGGGCTACCAACGCATTAAGCGCAAAGGTCTTGCGTAGATCAGGTTTGCGCGTCACCTGTTGCGCGTAGGCGTACACACTGTCTAATATTTGCTCTTGCAGGGTAATGGGCGAACCAAAAGACTGCCCTTTGATGGCCTGAGCGGCGTACTCACTCACCGCGTACATAAGCGCGTTACCCCCGTTCTCAGAATGATTTAGGAAAACCTGTGCGTCGCACCACAACACACTCTGTGTGCCCAAGCCGATGCTATGCCGCCCCGAGGCCGCTTGCAAACGCGTGACGGTTTGCCACACGTCGGTGATGTAGCCTCCCTTGAAACCGTAGGGAGTGGCCAGGGGCTCGCGTTCAAAAGTGGTGCTTACCTGCGCTACAGCGATGTCTTTCATGGCGGTTGGTGATGATAAGTGGGGTGGATGGGTGGCTAACAGAGGCACTCCGGCAGTAGCCGCAGTAGCCCGCCTTAGAAAAGTACGGCGGTCAATAGAACTCATAGGTGGAGTTTGCTGGTGAAAGTAAGAAATTATCTCTAAATAGGCCGCTTGCCCAATAGTGTCAAACGAAACAATCACCTCTATTTATGACTAATGTAGCTCTCACTTCCTACGGCATGTCCAGCCAGGTTTTTCATGCGCCACTGGTCACCGCTCACCCTCAATTTCACCTGCACACCGTGCTCGAGCGCCATCGGTCCGATTCGTTGAAACGCCACCCCGAAGTACAACTGGTACGGCAGTACGAAGACCTGCTGTCCGATGAGTCGATTGACGTGGTGGTAGTCAACACTCCCAACCCGTACCACTTTGATATGGCGCAAGCGGCCTTGCGAGCAGGAAAACACGTGGTGGTAGAAAAACCGATGACGAATACGGTGCCGGAGGCCGAGCAATTGATCAGTCTGGCGCGTGAGCAGGGCAAAATATTGACCGCCTTCCAGAACCGCCGCTGGGACAGTGACTTTCTTACGGTACAGAAACTACTGGCTACCGACGTATTGGGCACCGTGGTGGAGTACGAAGCGCACTACGACCGGTTCCGTAATTATGTAGAATCTGACACCTGGAAGGAAGAAGAAGCCCCTGGTTCCGGTATATTGTATAATCTGGGCTCACACATGATTGACCAGGCACTGGTACTATTTGGAATGCCTGATACCCTGTTTGCCAAACTCAGTATACAACGATCAGGCGGACGCGTACCCGACGCTTATCATATTATTTTAGGCTACCCTAACCATCAGGTTACACTCAAGTCGAGCTATCTGGTGCGTGATTTGGGCCCACGCTACAAAATATTAGGTAGTCAGGGAACATTCACTAAGTATGGCCTGGACCCACAAGAAGCGTTACTCAAAATGGGCGTATCACCGGATAATCCGCGTATCGGTGTAGAAAACGAAGATGATTGGGGCACCTTAGATACTGAACTTCACGGTCTACACTTTCGGGGCAAGGTTACGTCTGAGGTCGGTAACTACGCTTTGTTCTACGACAATCTACACCAAGCATTACAAGGAAGAGAAACACTGGCGGTGACCGCCGAAGCAGCCCGTGATGTGATTCATTTGATAGAGTTGGCTTACCAAAGTGATGAGACCGGCTGTGAGATCGCCACATCCTAAAGAAGCGTGAGTCAAACGTATCGGCTCTGTGACCGATATACTTGCTTATCGGCCACAGAGCCGATATATTGCAAAATGGATCATGTAGCAGTAACCACAGCGGACGCTAGCCGTACGATCTGCCTACAAAGAGCTTGATCGTACTATCAACGTTATGCTGAAGTGGATTAGAAGAGATGATGAGTATCAACGGATATTATCAGAATTACGTCCCTCAACCATGATCGCACTTGCGCTATGAAACTACTACAATCACTCGCCGCCGGAGCCTGTGGAGCCATCCTCCTCAACGTGGTACACGAAAGTGCGCGCCAATTTATTCCTGAAGCGCCCCGCGTAGACCTACTCGGAAGACAACTGGTTGCGCAAACTTTTCTTGCGTTAGACAAAGCACCTCCGCCCGATAGCAAGGAATACGCGATAGCTATGACCGGCGACATACTATCCAACGCGCTGTACTACAGTGTTGCGGGCATTGGCCCTCGCCGCGGGGCACCCTGGCGCGGCCTGTTGCTCGGTGCCGTGGGCGGATGGGGAGCGGTGAAAGCGCCCGACTATCTGAACCTGCCTCAGGAAGCCGTACAACGCCACCCGGCTACCAAGTTGATGACCGTCGCATGGTATACCTTGGGTGGTCTCGCAGCAGGAACGATCATTCGTCAAACCCACACTGAGTGAACTACTCTCCGTGAAGTTTGTAACTATTGCTTGCCATCCATCATAAGCCATACCTCGGTAGCCGTCGACTATCGTCCCACTTACTACCAACTAATCCAACTATTCCCCTACCTTTGCGGCTTACTTTCTCGCGAACCGCATGACATTCAAAGAATTAGATATTGTTGAGCCTATTCTTCGGGCAGTGAAAGAAGAAGGATACACCCACCCTACCCCTATCCAGGAACAATCGATTCCCATACTACTGCGGGGCCAAGACCTGCTCGGCACCGCCCAAACCGGTACGGGCAAAACTGCCGCCTTCGCCATTCCGATCATTCAGCATTTGTATCAGGCGAATCCTCGCCAGGGCAACCAGCGCAAGATTAAAGCGTTGATTGTGACCCCCACCCGCGAGCTAGCCCTTCAGATTGGGGAGAGCTTTACCACTTACGGCAAGTACACCGACGTGCGCAACACCGTCATCTTCGGGGGCGTGAAGCAAGGCGCCCAGACGCAGGCGCTCCGTAAGGGAGTAGACGTGCTGGTAGCCACTCCGGGCCGACTGCTAGACTTGATGAACCAGGGGTTTATCAGTCTCAAAGACCTAGAGTACTTTGTGCTGGACGAAGCCGACCACATGCTGGACATGGGCTTTATCCATGACATCCGTAAGCTGGTGGCCAAACTACCCGACCGGCGGCAGTCGCTGTTCTTTTCGGCCACCATGCCCCCCGATATTGTGAAGCTATCGCGCCAGATTCTGGGTCAACCCGAACGGGTGACGATTCGTCCCGAGCAAGCTACTGCCGACAAGGTGGAGCAGGCGGTGTACTTCGTCAGCAAAAAGGACAAAGGGCCGCTGCTGGCGCAGCTGCTGGAGGAAGACGATGCGGAGTCGGTGCTGGTTTTTTCGCGCACCAAGCACGGGGCGAATAAAATTGTGAAGCAGTTGGGCAAGTCCGATGTGAGTGCCGAACCCATTCACGGTAATAAGTCGCAGACCGCTCGGCAACGGGCACTCAACAACTTCAAAAGCGGTGAAACCCGCGTGCTGGTGGCCACCGACATTGCGGCGCGAGGCATCGACGTAGAGGAGCTGTCGCTCGTGATCAACTACGACCTACCCAACGTGCCTGAAACCTACGTGCACCGCATCGGGCGCACCGGCCGGGCCAAGGCCAGCGGTGTGGCATTGTCGTTTTGTGACATGGAAGAGCGGGCCTACCTGCGTGACATTCAGAAGCTCATCAAGCAGCAGATTCCGGTGGTGAAGGACCATCCCTTTGCCGATGCTGCTGAAGACGAAGTGCCGGCCCCTCCGTCGGGTGGAAACCGTTCGCGCGGTGGCGGCAACCGAGGTGGCGGATCGCGCCAAGGAAACCGTTCGCGTCGGCCGTCGGGCAATCGCCGGTAAGACAGTTAGTCTTTGATTTGGCTACTATAGCTTTGCAAAAATGACGGTTAGATCAGTCGCTATAGGTCTAGCACTAGGGGTTAGTACCATATTGCTACACACTCTTTTGAGTGAAGAGCAAGGGCTGGAGCTCACATCTCTTTTGATGGTACTGATAGCCTCTGTCTATTATGGGTTTGCCTTGATGAGTCATCATACAAAAGCGAAAATCATAGAAATCATAGTGGCATCAGCTTTTGTCTCAATGGGTATTTTTGGCCTTTGGATTTCTCCTTGGATACTCGTGATTGGACTCTTCTTGCACGGACTCTGGGATATTATTCACCATCATTCGCCACAAAGCCTAGCCGAGGTTCCCGCCTGGTATATTCCTTTTTGTGCTACCTATGACTGGATAATTGCAGGGTATCTGGCCTACCTAAACGTTTCGCCAGCTTAGCCTCATTCACCGGCTGTAGCACCCACTACGATCCTGACAGAAGCAACTGTCAGATCACCCCTGCTACCCGCTGGCTGCTCGTACACGCTAAAACCTTTTACTTGCCCTACCGCTGCGCCATTTTGATATTGACGGTTTGGCCGGTGGCCACGGTAAACTCCTTCACTTCGGTAAACTTGCTACCGAACGAATCTTTGGCGCGAAACACCAGTTTGTAGCGGCCCGGCTGGATGGCTCGGGCCACCCGGGTGCGGGAAGCATCAAAGTCGTGCACCCACCGCTGAAAACCGCTGTCTTCCAGCTGGTACAAACTACCAATTCCCTTACGTACGAAATCAATATTGAGCACTCCGGGGCCGGGCAGAGGGACTTCCGTCGTTTCCTTGGGGTTGATCACCACTCCTTCCAGGCGCGTTTTCGGAAAAGTCAGCACTTCCAGGTCGTAGGTACCGGCCAGGTATCGCTCGGCAGCAGGTAGTTCGTGTACGTTGATGATTTGCTGCTTACCGGCCGGTCGCACCAACGCCCGCACTCCCTGGGCGTATTCGGAATGGCCGGGCTGACGAATGTTTAGGGCGCCCTGCGGCACCTTGATTTTGATCACGTTGTGCGTGCCGCCCTCGAGCGTAACGTCGCGGCGGGCCACCGGCGGAATGGTGTTCGCCACCACATCGTAGGACAGCACCGGATCTACCACCACCGAGTCGGGCCGCCCTTGCGCATCGCGGTAGTGTACGAAGTCGTAGATCGGCTGCCGGGTGAAGTTATTGAAGAAGGTCACGTTCACGTCGGTTTCGGTGGGCTGTCGGTTTTCGTCCAGCAGCTCCACACTCACCGTGGCGGCCTCTAGCGACTGCCGTAGAATCTGATTCAGTACCTGCCGAAACTCGGCCACGTTACGCGCGTCGAAGTACTGCCCCACGCAGGAAAACTCTTCGGCGAAGTCTTTTTCCATCCCCAAACCAATCACGAAGGGCTTGAGAAAAATACGTTTCTCCTGCAACGCCAGCGACACCGCACAAGGATCACCGTCGCACGACTCGATGCCATCGGTGAGGATGATCACGACGTTGCGATACTTCGGGTCTGGTTTAAAATCGTTGGCCGCCTGCTCGAGCGAATAGGCAATGGGCGTAACCCCCGAAGGCTGCAAACCGCGTAGCTTACCCATGATCTGGTTGTGGTTCTGCGCGGCAAAGCCTACTTCCAGCTTCGTATCCTGACAGTTTTTGAACCGGCGGTGGTACTGATGGCCGTACACCCGCAGGGCCAACTCGAGTTGCGCATCGTTCCGCAGCGAATCCACCAAACCGATCAACATCTGCTTGGCCACGTCCATACGCATGGCCCCCTCCCACTCGGCGAACATACTCCCCGAAGCATCGAGCAAAAACAGCAGGCGCGTCTTCTCCGGCGGACGCTGGATTTGCACTTGGGCGAAAGAAGAAAAAGAAAGTAGTGAAATCACACAGACCGCTAAAAGTCTGCCTATAAGAGAACTAAAGGTCATCAGTGCCGGCGTATATCTAATGTATAGGTATTGTCAGGTCTACTGAACGAAAGAACACTTCCGTATCTTCCCCCTCAAACCAAGCCATTTCCCATGGTTTATCGGAAGAACGGTAGCGAGTCTCTACGGTAAGCGTATCCTGCTCTACCAGTACGTACTCTCCGAGGGAAGGCAAATGACTATAGAGGCGGAATTTGCTGCCTCTCGCCGTGGATACGGGATCGTACGGTACTGTCGGAAAGTACTTCAATAACTAAGACTGGATTAGTGACGGCGTTGATTTCAAGCGATAGGTCGGCAGGCCGACACATCTGGATATAGTCCTCGCTCAACAGCATCGACATAAATTTTGAGATCGCTATTAAAGGGCTGACACGTATCGGGCAGCATATTTCCTAAGAGACGACGATACGTTGGTAGAGATAGCACTATGCTTGGGCGAGCCACCGGCCGTGGCATACACCTCACCGTTGTGATATTCATAACACAGTTGTGTATCTTCCCAGTTGGTGACATTCTGTCAGAGACAAACTATTTTTAAAAGCAGCTTCCATGTGTCTATGGGTCGGTGTACTTCGTATGCCTATTTACAGTAACGAATGATAAAGATGCAAAATTATGTCAAATATCAGACAGCGGATCAATTCACCCGATGGTCAAATGACGCTTTTACCCAATTTATTTTAGGTGGGCATTTATATAAAATGCGTTGCGAACTATTAGAGTCCCCCCAAAATACGTAGTTCACTAGAAAACGACCTAATCGTCACCGCGAGGAAGCATAACGAAGCGGTCTACCGCCGCTTGTAATACTAAGAGCCTGTTTAAAACTACGCTCTCACCGCTCGGTAGCGCTAACGGCTGACCGGGAGTTCATTAGAACCACTTGGACTGAGTTCCTCTTTTCTGATCAGATAGACTTCTATATTCGCTTACGCAGTAACACATTGGTAGAAAAAGATGGTCTAACTCGTCACGCTATTTTTGGATTTAAGCGAAAGGTTCGCTTATTTTTATGAAGTCTGCAAGATTTTATGGATTTTGCTCAGGACAAGAAGAATAAATCAAAACAATAAGATTTTGCTACGTGCATGGTGGAAAGCAAACGCTAGTTTGCTCCCGCACTGTGCAAGGAGCAGAATCTCGGAACTTAAATTTTAGGCAAGAGTATTCTGAAACTTAATAGAAATAAAAACAGCAGCGCTAAATACGAGAATGAATTGTTTTAATCATAGCGAATTAACCGCAGTTGGGTTTTGTCAAGATTGCCGAAAGGGATTGTGTAGTAAATGCGCCTCGAAGTATACTCCCCCGATTTGTAGCCAATGTAATTCCATTAGAAAGAGTAATGTCGAGAATACAATATATAAAGAGTTGCTTGTAACATTCGGGTTTGGAATTTTTGTGGCCTATTTTCTACTAAACTACCTTTTGAGTTTAGCATCAAATGCGGAATTTTTAGGAAAGATAATCATATTCATAATGCTGGCATATACTTTTTCAGGCACAATTGCAGGTTGGAAAACATTAAACGAAATAAAATCAAGTTTTTTCTTATTTTTGCCTTTAATTGGGTGGCTGATATATTTTGTTTTTAAGTTTTGTTTATCAAGTATATTTGGATTAATCATGCTTCCCATTAGAACTTTCAAAAATATAAGAAGACTTCATCGATTGAAAAACATTCCGACGTAACTAATACTAACAGTATATATAAAAACAAAGTAAATTATTGCTGTCACTAAGGATTGATAATTTTCATAAGTCCGCTAAATTTTAAGTCAACGATTCAGTGAAAATAACAATTAGCACATTACTTCTATTAGTATTGATAAGTTGCTCTAAAGATGACAACGATAATACTGTAGCTACTATTACCGATGAGAATATAAACGTTAATCTAGGCATTTCTTTTCCACCAGTAGCCGATGAAGAGCAAAGAGCATTTACCGCACCGCTTCTAAATGAATTAAATGTAAATATAATTCGTATCGGAGAAAACTGGTCTTTTAGAGAACCTTCAGAAGGTAGTTTCAACTGGGCATCGCTTGATAATAGAATCGACTGGGCAGAAGATAATGGATTGAATGTTTTACTTACGATTCAATCGAATGGTCCAGACTGGGCTTGTAGCGCACAACAAAACGCAAACTCTTGTGTATTCGAAGACAACGAAAAATTTAAAAATTATATAGAACAACTACTACAGCGTTATCCTAACAGAATTTCTAAAGTACAGTTTGGAAACGAATGGCAATCAGATTTTTGGTACATAGGCGATGAACAAGACTTTGTTGCCGCGAACAATATTGTTTACAATGCTATTCAACAGTTTTCGCCACAGACAGAATTTGTGTTAGGCGGATTTACAACAATTTCTTTGAGGTTTTTGGCCGGATGCAACGAAATGATAGATGAGTTTTATGATGACGAGGGAAATTTGTATAACAGAGAATTCCTTGATAGTAATTGTACTTCCAACGAAATTCAAGAAGTAATAAATAGAATCAATTACGTACTACAAAATTCTCTTTATGATTTAGTAGATATTCACCTCTATGACGACGCTGAGAACTGGAGGGTCTATTTTGAGAATTTTGAAGAAATGGTACAAAAACCAATAATCATTACCGAATTTGGGGGTCCAAACGTCAACATAGAACCTATTACAGAAGAATATCAAAGTGAGCGGTTAGAATTATATGTCAAGACCATTGATAGTTTAGAAGTAGAAGAAGCCTACTTTTTCAAGCTTGTCGAAGGATCAAATAATCCTGCACATACTGAATCGGGTTTGATAAATAACCCAGAATTAACAAAAAAGTCAAACTACTTTACCTTTAGAGAACTTAACGATTGAACGCAAATCAATGCGTTCGTGGGCTACTAGTTTGTAAACATACAGCAAACGCGCCTGTATATCATCGGCTTCCAGCCAATCGTATCCTTGTAGAATAATCTCAGGCGTATCACCCGCTGCCAATATGCCTAGTACATCTACGGCTAGTCGCTTTCCACGGATAATTGGTTTGCCACCGAAAATGGCGGGGTTTACTATAATTCGTTCCAATAGTTTTTGCTCGTCCTTAACGATAAATATATAAACTGAAGCTCACAACTTATCAGCGGAGGTTAGGGCTGATGGCACATAGTATTTTAACCATCAGAAACGCCACCCAGCTTCTGTGTTGACGACACTACTGTTTTCTTTACTCGTAGAGGTTCTCAAATCCTCAGAACCACACCAACAACTCGTTAGAGTTTGCCTAAAACAGAGGGATGGTCTAGTATAGTGCATCAAGTAAAGCTTGTATTCTGTTTATTTTGGGCTGGTATAGGTATTTGAACTGGAAATGAATCGCTAGAAACGCCAATCCTAATATTGCTATAGTTAACGGAATACCTATCCAGGGATTTTGCGGTAACTCATGAATTGGAAGATCCGTCCCCGCATCCATGGCTGAAGCAGACAGCATAAATCCCAGTACACCCGATAGCGGTAGCATTACCCCGTATGCAATTTTGTAGTGCAATACAAACTTTCTAAGTATCGCTAAATCTGATTCTAAACGCTGACGTACATCAGTGACTATCGAGTGCTGGTGTAAACGTAGGTAAAAGCCACATTGCCAAGCCAGGAAGCCTCCTATCATCAAAAAAGCAGCACTCATGATCAAAGGAAACTCCCGAAAGGCTGACACCATCACATAGATGCCACAGGCAATAGTGAACGCGGCGTTGAATAGTATTTCCCAAAATAAGGTGCGCCGAAATTTCTCAAATTCGTTGCGTGACTTTTGTCGGATGACATGCGTAAGCTGCTCAGTGGCCAAGGCCTGCTCATCCCCTGCCGGTTGGGCCTTATGCCAGAGCGTCTGTAGATCGTCCATGGATGATGCGGTTTAACTGTTTCTTAATGCGGTTGATTTTGACGCCAACATTGCTGAGTGATATGCCCAGCACGTCGGCGATCTCTTCGTACTTGCGTCCGTCCAGGTAGAGTAATACCAGTGCCCGGTCGATTTTATTGAGCTGTCGGATAGCGGCGTACAACTGCTTGAGCTGCTCTTCTTCGGTGGTATCACTTGCTTCGGCGGGCACGTTGCCCCAGTGCTCCGGCTCTAGCGACACGGCGCTGACCTGCCGCTTCTTCACCTTGATGAGTGACAAACAAACGTTGAGCGCAATGCGGTATACCCAGGTCGACGCCTGCGCTTCGCCCCGAAAGCTGCCGAAGGCCCGCCACAGTTGCAGCACCACCTCCTGAAAGTAGTCCTGATACTCGTCGGCATCGTTGGTGTACACCCGGCAGATACGACGGATCACCGCCACATGCTCGTTCAGAAAGCGGTGGAACTTCGTACTGGGGGTATCCGACTGATAAGTGTTCATACGAATGGTATGAGGTTAGTGGGCCTCCCGGCCATTTTCTTACACCTCGAGCAGAAAAATTTTGATAATTTTTTTCCACCTCTAAAATACTGATTTACAATTGGTTAACCATCGTTAAATGAGCACAAAATGAGCTGGTCAAAAAAATAAGCTGTAAGAAAGCGCTGGCCCCAGCCACTAACCAGACAGTTAATCAGCGATCGTTTTAGTTTTTATCCTAACAAACAACAACCATGATTGAAGTAGAAAATCTCAGCAAACGGTATCCGCTCGGCCGCCGGCAACGCAAGGAGCAACAAACGGCCGACACGCACTATACGGCGGTGGACGATATCAGCTTTCGCTGCGAGCCAGGACGCGTGTTCTCGCTACTAGGCCCGAACGGTGCCGGAAAAACTACTACCCTGCGGATGATCGCTACCATTCTGCAACCCACCGCAGGCAGCATTCGGGTGGCCGGACACGACACCGTGCGGCAGTCGACGCAGGTGCGGCAGTCCATCGGTTTTCTGACCGGTTCTACACACCTCTATGACCGGCTCACACCCACCGAAACCGTGCAGTACTTTGCCCGGCTGCACGGTTTGGATCAGGTGACCTTTGCCGCACAGAAAGACCGACTCTTTACCCAGCTGGGCATCCACGAGTTTGCGAGCAAGCGGGTGGGGCAATTGTCGACTGGTATGAAGCAGAAGGTATCCATTGCCCGCACCATGATTCACAACCCCAGCGTGGTCATCTTCGACGAACCCACCTCGGGGCTAGACGTGATCACCGCGCACCACATCGTAGAACTGATTCGCGATTGCCGCGCAGCGGGAAAAACCGTGATCTTCTCCTCTCACATCATGAGCGAGGTAGACCTGCTCTGCGATGAGCTGGCCATCATCAACCGGGGCCGACTCGTCTACCAGAACAGCTTAACGCACTTCCGTCAGCAAGCGGGCCCGTCCCTCACCGAAGGGTTTATCCGAGTTGTGCAAGACGACATATCTACTACTCCCCAAACACAAGTCGCATGAAAACGATCATTACTGTTATCCGGAAAGAACTGACCGATACTCTGCGCGATAGGCGCACGCTGCTGTCTGCGGTGCTACTGCCCGCCGTGGCGATACCGTTGTTACTACTGGTGGTGACTAAAATACAGACAGCAGTGCTAGAAAAAAATGCGGTCAAGACCCTTGCGGTAGGCTTGTCGGATGCGCCCGAAGCCTTTCGTCAGCAGTTGGCACAAGACAGTCTGCTGGTGCTATCCACTCCCGAAATGTCCGCCGGACAGCAGGCGGTAGAGACCGAAAGCCTGGACGCGTTGATCGCATTCGACCCGGCGTTTAGCACGCAGGTAGCCAAAGTCCAGTCAGGGCAGGTGGCGATGTACTTTAAGTCTACCAACGCGCAGGTGCAGCAGCGCCTCAGTGCGCACCTAGATCGGTATCGCGACGTGTTGATGCAAGACAGAATAGCTAGCCTTGATCTAAACCCAGAAGCCCTGAATCCAGTAGCAGTTCGAACGCAGGACGTGGCCTCTAACCGCGAGCAAATTGGGCAGCTTGCCGGAGGTTTTTTGCCTTACGTCTTCCTCATCTTATCTTTTATAGGATGTATGTATCCCGCCCTGGACCTAATTTCGGGCGAAAAGGAACGCGGCACGTTGGAAACGCTACTCACCGCGCCCAGTGCGCGCCTGCACATTCTACTCGGCAAGATGATCGTTATTGCGATCATGGGGTTATCGTCAGCACTGATTGCCGTAGGTGGCATGGCTGTGGGGATTAATTTCTTGCCGCAGATTCCGCCCGCCCTGTTAGATACGATCCACGGAGTGCTCTCCCCGTCTTTTATCATCACTCTGGTTGCAATGATGGTACCGCTCGCCCTGTTCTTCGCGGGACTGCTCACGGCCATCGTGGTGCGGGCCAAAAACTTTAAGGAAGCGCAGAGCTTAGTCTCTCCACTCAGTTTTATGGTCATCGTGCCAGCGATGCTAGCGTTGCTTCCTGGAATAGAGCTCGACTGGCAAACCGTATGGATTCCTATTCTGAACATTGCCCTTGCCACCAAGGCGGCCATTGCGAATACGCTCGACTTCACGCATTTGGTGGCGATTATACTGTCTCTCACGTTACTCGCGGTAGGCGCCATCGCCATCAGTGTACGCAGGTTTTCACAAGAATCTACGGTGCTGAGTTAGAGTTGGGGATTGGGGATTGGGGATTATTCAGAACAAGCATTTGGCATCTATTTTCCCAAAGAATTATCTAATCAGTTCCGAAACAAGTCTATTATCTACCAACACAACCAATATCCAATATCTCTTGGCAAAGAAAGTTAACCAGCATCCAGCATCTCTCGACACAGAAAATCATCCAGTATCCAACACTTAATCACAAAACTTATGCACTTACTTAAAGCAATTCTTATCGCACTGGCGACACTACTTTCACTCATTACGCAAGCGCAGGGTCAACGTACGCTACTTTATGAAGTATCGGGCAACGGACTGGCGCAGCCTTCGTACTTATTTGGCACCATCCACCTGATGTGCCCTAACGATATTCAGATCAGTGAAGCCATTCAATCCAAAGTAACGGACAGCGAGCAGTTAGTGCTGGAGCTGGATATGGACGAGCCGAACATGATGCAAGAGATGCAACAGAAAATGATGCTGCCCGAAGGTGAAACCCTGCGTGACATGATGAGCGAAGAAGACTACGCCAGTATCAATCAGTTTCTGCAAGACTCACTGGGTATGCAGATGCAAGCCCTGGATCGGTTCAATCCGATTGTGCTCTACAGTATGCTGGCCACCCAGATGCTCAAGTGTCAGCCGGGATCCTACGAAATGTCGCTGATACAACTGGCCAAGGCTAGTCAGCAAGAGGTGCTCGGACTAGAGACCATCGACGAGCAGCTTGCTGCCTTCAATGCCATTGCGGAGGATGAGCAGGTCAGCTACCTCACCGAAACCATTGAGGATTACGGGCAGGCCAAGCAGGAGTTTATGCGTTTGATCGAGGCGTACAAAGCCCACGATGTAGATGCCTTGTACGAAATTTCTAAAGAGACGATGGATGAGGTAGAAGGGATGGAACAGCACATGCTGATAGACCGCAACCAAAAGTGGGTGCCCGCCATAGCGTCGCTGATCGAGGAACAATCCACCTTCATCGCAGTAGGAGCCGCACACCTGGGCGGAGAGTACGGTTTGCTCGAACTACTCGAGAAGGAAGGTTATGCGGTGAAGCCAGTGGCGCAGTAGTGGTTGGTGGTTGGCGGTTGGCGGTTGGCGGTTGGCGGTTGGCGGTAGTTACAACACCTGTCGATACTGACCTATTTCTTTTTCCGGCCTCCCGCCTCCAACTTCCGGTCTCCCCTATTCACACTAGGCAGCGGCCTCCTTTTCCTTCAAGTACCCCTTCCGCTTCAGGATGCTCTCCACAAACTTGCGTTCGTTGTCCGTCTTGAAAATTCGAAAGGGCAAGTGAATAAGCTGGGCCTTGGATACAATGAGTAGGAAGTAGTCTTTACCCACCTGCGCCTTTTTGATCATCTCCCACTTGAGTGGCATGCCCTGCTTGGCATTCACTTTAATAAGCACCTGCTGGCTATTAATCTCGTAGTTGAGTCGCTCGAACAACACCTTGTTTTGTTCGAGCTGTGTGACCCCGGCAAACTGGATCACCCAGAACAAAACGTACAATGCTAAGGCGATGAGCGCTCCAATAATCCACCACCACGAAAAGATAAAGAAAGCGCCACACATGATGACGACCGCAATCAAGAATACCCACCACTGCTCGCGCAACACATTCATCAGCCCTAATTTGATGTAGGTGCTGTTCTCTAATTTATATTTTTTGGTCTTGACGATCATGATAGCTACAGTTGAGAAATCCGGCTGCAAGTATACAGGATTCCCCAGAAACTTGCTAACGCCGGTTACCTTCCTGGCCCCTTAAGTTACTAATAAACACCACGCTGCTTCATAGCCGTACCATCATATAGGTGGCATCACGTCTCATAAGTGAATAACCGACGGCTACAAGCGGTCGGTTATTTTGTTTGTTATTACATCGCGCGGGCTTCGGTACGAAAATCGCCCGGTAGGTTTCGAATGGTATCAAAATCTACCGCGATGAAATATTTTATATGGATGTTAGCGCTGTTATGTGCTTGCAGTGAGGATGAAACCCCGACTTGTCAGTCGTCATGGGTGGCTACTACTACAGAGATTAGTCCGGCTCGTTGCGACCAGCCTAACGGAAGCTTCACGCTTAGCGTACCTAGCGACGCTGAAACCACCCGGTACCGCCTGAACAATGGCGCACTTCAAGCGTCGCCGGTCTTTAGTAACCTGGCCCCGGGGAGCTATCAGGTCACGGCGCAGAATAGCCAGGGTTGCACCAGTGCGTTAACGGTAGTGGTTCCTAACACTCCTACGACGCTCAACCTATCGGCCTCGGCGTCACCCTCAGCGTGCGGGCAAGCCACGGGGCAACTTGTGCTATCGGCCACCGGCGGACTTGCCCCCTACCGCTACAGCATCGACAGCCTGACGTTTGTCAGCGCAGTCACGTTCGACGAATTACTGCCCGGTGCGTATCGCGTTTGGGTACAAGACGATGCCGGTTGCGTCACGAACACCGACGTACTGGTGACATCTACCGTCAGCTTTTCGGCGACCATCCAGGAGATAATTACCACCAACTGCGCACTACAGGGCTGTCATGTAGCGGGGCACCCTGCTAACTTTGAGGTGAAAGACAACATTTTCAACTACGCCGAACGCATTCGCGAGCGCACGCAGGACGGCAGCATGCCACTAGGCCGGGAGCTCACCGATCAAGAAATCTCGCAAATTGCCTGTTGGGTAAACGACGGTGCCCCAGACAACTAGCAACAGAAAGTGATAAGCGGCTACCTAGAGCGTAATCTCCAGAGCGGTACGCATCATTGAGTGATGCTGAAAATCATCTTCCCGACTGTACGCTAGCGTAAGGTAGTACGTCTGCCCGGCGCACAGAGATTTTCGGTGCCGATCACCCTCACCGAGGGGAAGTGAGAAAGAAAACATACTTCCACGAACCGTTTCTTCTCCGCCACGATCCCCGAGCTGATCGGTGCCATCCAAGCTTTTGATACTTTGGTAGTCGCCGGGACGATGGGTATAAAATTCAGAAATAATGACGGTTCCGTAGTCAACGGCTCCCATCACCAAGTAGGCATCGGTGAGCGGCGGCTCGTCATGAAACCCAATGGCCACCCACCCTTCGGTGGGGGCTTCCATCTTGAAGTGGACGTGGCGGCTGGTATGATACCACCGCACGGTCATACCATTCTTCTTGACAACCTTAGTTTCCTTAGGCAGTTCCTGCGCCTTCGCGGTGACAACAACTGCCAGCATAATCTTGACAAATAGTGCGTTTTTCATGATACGTTAACTTTTGATACATCAATTATTTATGCAAATTTTTTTACTGCATGTTTTTCTGAATGCGTAGCAGCATTGATTTCAGTTGTCGCAGTTCGGCCTTACTAAACCCCTCGGTGCTTTTCGCCCGGTGACGATCAACCATCCCCTTATGCTGCTGCACAAAACGGCCGCCCGCGGCAGTTAAGACGACTTGGTACTGCCGACGATTGTTAGGAATAGGATCGCGGCGCACCAGACCCTTCTTCGCCAAAATATCCAGCGTGCGGGTAACCGACGCCGGATCGCGCAACGATTTTTGCGCCAAATCAGTCTGCGAAAGGCCTTCGTGCTGTGCGATAATCTTTAACAAGACCCACTGGTCTACGGTGATTCCCAGTTTCGCTTGATCAAACTCTCGTTGCGAGTACTGTTTAGCTACTTTACCGGTTTGGTCAATAATAAACAGCAAAACATCGGACAAATCATTTTTCATCTATATATCAATTATTGATAATACAAATATTGATTAAAGTTTCTGATTTTGCAAATAAAACCCTCGATTGAAGGGTAGCAATGCTAAGGATGAATCGTCTAAAAACAACCCACAACCTTTAACTCTCCACCTAGAAAGGCAACCTGTAACCCTTAACTCTCCGCCCTGAAAGCCAACCTGTAACCAATCTTATCAGGTATAATTACTTGATTTTTACGATAAAAAATACGTACGTATGCTACAGTAATAACTCAGCCTACTCCCTACTCCTCGTACTGCTATCTTGCGCCCCGTTCTGATTGCCAGTAGTCGAGTTATGATAAAAAAATGCTTCGGCGCGTGCCTGTGCGCGCTGCTGTTACTGATTGTGTCCGGTGCGGAGGGGATTTGCCAAGAGGCCGACTTTGTGAATAATACCGGTCTACCCGCTCTGGGAAGGGGGACCGTACGCTGGGCTGACTTCGACAACGACGGCTGGCCCGATGTGGTGATGAACGGCACCGATGCCTCCGGCACCAAAGTGTGCGCGATTTACCGCAACCGACACGATAGCACTTTCATTAATTTAGGGGCCGGACTCTCACCCGCCGACGATGGCGACCTGGCCGTAGGCGACGTGAACCGCGATGGCTGGATTGATGTGCTGGTGAGCGGTCGCGACGTAAGCAACCGCCGCATCACCCGACTCTACCTCAACCAGGGCAACGGCAATTTTGCACCAAGCACGACTACCCTACCCGGTGTCTCCTTAGGGCAGACCACCATCGCGGACATCAACAACGACGGACGGCCCGATCTGTTACTAAGCGGCCTCACTGATCGTGATCAGCCCGAGGCCTTCGTGTATCTCCAACAGCCCGACGGCAGCTTTCGTACGGCTCCGGCAGCATTCACTCCGGTACACAGCGGCAGCTGGGCCGTGGCCGACTTAAACAACGATGCCTACGTTGACCTGCTGCTGAGCGGCACAGACAGAGACAATCAACCCACCACGCAGCTGTGGCTCAACCGCTTCGGGCAGCGCTTTGAACGGGTAGATATTGACCTGCCACCGCTCTACGCCCCCAGCCTGTCGGTGGCCCACCTCGATCATGACGGTTGGTACGACCTCTTCCTGGCCGGACGGGGCAGTGACGGGCAGGATACCGCAGTCATTTATACAAATACGCAGCGCGATAACTTTCGGTACTTAGACAGTGCGGCGGCCGTTACTTTTGCCGCTTCGGCCCTGCTGGATTTAGATCAGGACGGCCACCGCGACCTGCTTTATACCGGGGCTAATCAACCCGGCTACTACTACCGCTACCAGAGCGATACTGACTTTACGCAAGTGAGTCACACCCTGCCTAGTTTATTCAGCGGCAGCATGACCGGTGCCGATATCAACCAGGACTTAGCCACCGACTACCTACTGGCCGGATACCGAGCCACCAATACTCCGGTTTCACTGTTGTTCGTCAACCAAAACCTGGTTCCTAACGCAGCTCCGACTCCGCCCGGACGGCTGGAGGCAACCACCCGGAAAGACTCCGTCGTATTGTCGTGGGACGCTGGTACAGATGCTGAAACCTCTTTCTCTGCGCTGACCTACGCCCTTCGCATCGGTACGCAGCCCGACACCGCCGACATCGTTCATCCAGGGTCCTTCTTGTCCTCAGGGAAACGCAAAATGATGCAGACGGTGGGCTACGCCGGACGACAGGCCATCGTACGGACGCTGCCCGAGGGGACTTACTACTGGTCAGTGCAGGCCATCGATGCTTCCGGCATCGCGTCGCCCTTTGCTCCGATTCAATCCTTCACCGTCTGCTACCCGGTTCGCCTCGGAGAAGATCAGGAGATATGTGAAGGCGAGCCGATTACTTTAACCGCCGGTTCACCCGCTGATGTAGTCAACTGGTCATCGCTCACTGATGGTACGCTCGCCTCCGACCAGCGCACCCTCACCCATACGGTGACCTACACCGATACCCTGGTGGCGGAAGCCATAAAGCCTACCGGCTGCACCCAGTACGATACCCTGATCGTGACGGCCCTGCCCCTACCGCAGGATTTTCCTCCGCGCGACCTATACGCCTGCCCCGGCGACTCGGTCACGCTGATGGCGGGTAGCGCACAGGATACCGTCAATTGGTGGGCACAGCCAGATTCTTTGCTGGCCGCTGACCAGTCCGCCTACGTTCAGCGGGTGGTGCGTGAAGACAGTATCTTGGTCGAAGTGATCAATACCCGTGGTTGTCGGCAAGCGCAGTGGGTTTACTTACATCCCATCGCGCAGCCGGAGGTCAACCTCTCGGCGGACACCACCGTCTGCGCAGGATCGGTGCTAGAGATTGCCCTGGACCAAACCTACGACTCGCTACACTGGTACAGTACCACCGTTGGCCGCTTACCGATGGCTACGGACACCTTGCGGCACCGAATGACCCAGCCCGATACGCTATGGGTGGCGGCGTTCCGAAATACCGTCTGTGCCCGCTTCGACACCATCGCGGTACAGCTGCGCGCCCTGCCGCCCGCGCAGGCTGGCCCCGACACGGTGGTGTGCCGTGGCGGTAGCGTTCCCATCGGTCAGCCTATGCTCGACACGACCGGACTACAGTTTCGGTGGTCGCCCACCAGCGCGCTGGACGATGCCACCAGTCCGCATCCGCTGGCCAGCCCCACGCAAGACCAAACGTACATATTGACCGTCACGGACACCTTCGGCTGTCAGAATTACGACACTATGACGGTCTACCTAGACTCGGCGACGGTGGTTGATCCGGGGGAGGATCGCTACGTCTGTCGGGGTTCGTCTACCGTGCTGGGGGCCGAACCCACCGCCCGGGGCAGTCAGTTGGCGTACCGCTATCAGTGGACGCCTCCTACCGGACTCGATGATCCTACGTCGGCTAATCCGGTGGCTAGTCCCCTAGAAACCACCACCTATCAGTTAGTGGTATTCACGGCCGGTTGTCCGGTAGATACGGCGCAGGTAACAGTGGAAGTGAAACCGCTGCCCATCATCAATATCCAAGAAGACACAGTAGCGGCGGGCTACGGCGAGCCGGTATCGCTGCACGCCGAGGGGGGCGACACTTACCTGTGGTACCCGAGTCAGAACTTCGACAACTACCAGATTGCTAACCCGCGCGTGCGGCCTGAGCAGACCACCACCTACTACGCAGTGGGAACCGACTCGCTCGGCTGCCAGAATACCGATAGCGTCGTAGTGATCGTACAAAACGACCTGTTTATCCCCACCCTGTTCACGCCCAACGGCGACGGAAGCAACGACACCTTCCGGGTGTACGGCTACGGCATCGACGAGCTAACGCTGAGCATCTTCAACCTACAGGGCAAGCTCCTGTTTCGCACGCGCCGTTCGGAAGAAGCGCTGGGCAGCGGTTGGGACGGCACCAGCCAGGGGCAGCCGCAACCCACCGGAGTATACACCTGGTCTATTCAAGGAAAATTTCACGATCAACGTCCGCTCCTGTTTCAGGGGCAGCGTTCGGGCACCTTTAAACTGATTCGCTAATGACCTGGATTCGTCTGGTGCTGCTGTTATCGCTAGCCTTGCCCGTGGCAAGTAGGGCACAATCGCTCGCGCAGTATCATTTTTCACCACTGTTGCTTAATCCCGCCTGGGCCGGAGCGTCTTCGCACCTGAGTCTGGCGGCGCAGCACCGTAGTCAGCGGGTACAAGCCCTCGACGTGCAGCGCACCGCCGTCACCCTGATGAGTCCGCTACGCTGGAAGGAACAGAAGCGCGTGGGGCTGGGACTGCATTTCCTGAATGACCGGGCGGAAGACATCAGCCGATTTACGACACAGGAAGTGGGCATTACGCTTGCTTATCACCATCCACTCGCGAAGAAACATTATTTGAGCGTAGGTACCCAAGCCCACTACCAGCAGGGTACGCTCGGTGTGGGCAACGCCACCACCGGCAGCCAGTGGACGGCGCATCGGGGGTTTGATCCGCAGCAGGGCATCGGTGAGGTATTTGGCGACCTGCGGCAGCATGCTCACCACTGGTCGGCGGGCGGACTGTGGTACCAAGAGCGGCGACCGGGTCAATTTCATCACTACGTAGGCGTATCGGCACAGCAACTGAACCGGGCCGCGCTGGGGTGGACCGATCAGACGGCGGCGTCTTCTGTGCGCTATACGGCCCAAGCGGGGTGGCAAGCGTTTCGTCGGAATCAGATCAGTGCTACGCCTGAAGTACTATGGCGACAGGAAGCCGGGCAGCAATACTTCAACGTGGGTACCCGACTGAGCTATCATTTCCAGAACGATAATCCGTTTGATCCGCTCGGCGACGGCGCGGTGAGCCTACTTACTCGCCACACGGTGGGCGAGTCTACCGTAATGGGCGTACAGCTGTCGCAACCTCATTTCGAGGCGGGTTTCTCCTACGATTGGGGAGCAAGCTCTTCGCTCGATCCGGGCTTTCAGGCCACCGAGTACGGAGTGGTGCTACGGCGCAGTATTTTCCGTGCGAAGAAGAAGGTCGTTCCGACCGTATCGGCCCCGCAGCAGCGCACGTTCGGCACCCAACCGGACCAACCAAAGCGTCCCCCGGTATCCGCCACGATTGACACTTCTAACCCAACCACATTAGCAGTTGACTCGGTGCGCTCGCCGGAAGTCGTGACGGTGGAACACCGCCAGGCCTTTAATTTTGATTTTAACGATACCGGACTGAACGAGGGCACCCGGCGCTACCTCGAGGATGTTGTGACCCTGTTACAGCAGAACCCCCACCTGCACGTGCGGGTAGTGGGTCATACCGACGATGTTGGCACCCCCGCCGCGAATCAAGTGGTCTCACAAAAGCGAGCCAATGCTGTGCGCGACTTCCTCCTTGAGCAAGGCGTAACCGCGGATCGTATTCAGACCGCCGGGCGGGGTAATACAGAACCGCTGGTGCGTAGTCAGGACGAAGCTGCTCGGGCCAAGAACCGCCGCATAGAAATCGAACTCTACGCCCCATGAGCTGGCTAAACAAAATACCACATCGCTTATCGTTTGATGATACATGGTCGGATACCAAACGAACTGTATCCTGGGGCTTAATACTGCTTTTGCTCAGTGGGATAAGCACCGCGTACGGACAACAATTAGATCAGGTGGGACAGTCTAAAGCCCTGCAACTGAGCGGTGGTTTGTCGGCCAACCAGATATTCTACGCCATGCACGGCAGCGACGCCCGCCGCGATCCGTACACCTATTTTCTGACGGGCGACCTCAACCTGTCGCTCTACGGATGGAGCGCGCCGGTGTCGTTTACGCTGTCGAACCAGCAAGCCTCGTTTCAGCAGCCGTTTAATCAGTACAGCCTGCACCCTAGCTACAAGTGGGTCACGTTGCACGCGGGCTATACGTCGATGAACTTCTCACCCTACACCCTCAACGGCCACACGTTCTTGGGTGGGGGCGTCGACGTGACCCCCGGCGGACGTTGGAGCGGCAGCGTGATGTACGGTCGTTTACAAAAAGCGGTGCCGGTCGATACCGCCCAGGATGCCACCGCGCTGCCCGCCTTTCGGCGGATGGGCGGCGGTGCCAAGCTGACCTATCGCTACGAGCGCGACCAAGTGAGCCTGATCTTCTTCCGCGCTGCCGACGATGTTTCTTCGCTCACCTACGACTCAACCCTGGCCGAAGTACTTCCTGAAGAGAACACGGTGGTGAGCGTGAGCGGTACCAAGTCGCTCGGCGCACGCGTCTCACTATCGGCGGAAGTAGCCAGCAGTGCCCTCACCCGCGACCGGCGGGCGCTGAAGGGTGAGCAAAACTACTTCCCGATGTTTCAGCACCGCGCTTCAACGGTGTATCGGCAGGCGTATAAGGGCGGCATCAACTACCAGGGCAACCACTATACGCTCGGACTGGGCTACGAGCGCGTCGATCCGGGTTACCGCACGCTGGGTGCCTACTACTTTAACCAGGACCTAGAAAATATCACGGTCAACACCACCACGGCACTGTTTGCGAACAAAGTCAACCTCAGCCTGAACGTTGGGCTGCAGCGCAACAACCTGCGCGATGATCAGCTCACCGGCACCCGGCGCACCATCGGTAGCATCAACCTGGGCTATACGGCCAGCGACCGGCTCAACTTTACGGGCAACTACTCCAACTTCCAGACCTTCACCAATGTGCGTCCGGTTATCGAGCAGCTAGACCAGCTCACGCCTTTTGACAACCTGGACACCCTCAACTACTGGCAGGTGGCCCAGAGCGCGTCGCTGAGTACCCAGTACGTGCTCTCGCCCGCACCGGAGCATCGTCAGCAACTGAGCACGCACCTGAGCTACCAGCAGTCGTCTGATCAACAGGGTGAGGGCAGTGCGTACGTCGGCACGCGCTTCCTGACCGGCAACACGGCCTACAGCCTGCAACTATCCGCCGCGCAACTCAACCTCACCGTCGGGGCCAACTACAACCGCAGCATCGCCGACACGCTGGTGACCGTAGCGGCGGGTCCGCTGGCGACCGTCAGCCGCTCGTGGTTCCAGAAAACCCTGCGCACCTCGCTGTCGGCCAACTACAATCAAACGCAGCAGGCAGCCGTCGAGCCGGGCCATGTAGCCACGCTACGCAGTACCAACAGCTACACCCTGCGCAAACGGCACGCGCTCACGCTCAACGTGGTGGTGATGCGCCGATCTACCGCGGCACAACCGCAATCGCTCACTGAGCTGACCGCCACGCTAGGCTATCGCTTCCGATTTAGTACCCAATCCTCGCAACCATGAAGTGGATACCATCATTTATCCTTCTACCCGTCGCTCTGAGCGGAAATGCGATCAGCGCGGCCTTCGCCCGTAGCTTGGTGCTTACGCTGTTTCTTCTGGTTTTCCGGGCCTCCCCTGTCGTGGCCCAGCAGTACCCGGTGCAAGCCAGTGTGCAGATTCAGCCTCCCTACTCAGTCTACCTATCCGACTACGCCAACGACCGGCTGGCCGTACAGTTGCAGCTGCGCGATCTATCCAAAGGCGAGCTATCGGTACGTTTGCGCTGGCAGATTCAGGGTCCCGGTGTATCGCTGGTCACCACCCCCACCTTCCTACCTGAGTCCCATCTCTTGGGGGTAGGTATGCCCCTACGACTAGACGGCTACGCCCTGGCTCCCTACCTACGCCCCCCGGCGTTGTCCGGCGGAGGACTCGGCCCTACCTGGCAGCGGCAGGCCGAACTGCCCGAAGGCTTCTATACCTTCTGCGTGCAGGTGCTCGACGATATCACCGGAGCTGTCATCTCTAACTCCGCCTGCGCCTCGGTCTGGCTGATGCGCCACGAACCGCCCCTGCTTAACCTGCCCGAAGCCGAGGCCCAGCCTACTGCCCGCGAGCCGCAGCAACTCACCTTTCAGTGGACGCCCCTGCACCGCGGGCGGCCCAATACCCAGTTCATGACTGAGTACGACTTCCGACTGGTAGAAATCTGGCCCGCCGGACGCAACCCCAACGAAGCGATGCGCACCTCGGTGCCGCTGTACGAAACCATCACTAGTAACACCATGCTGGTATACGGTCCGGGCGAACCACCGCTGGTACCCGGACGCAGCTACGCTTGGCAGGTGCGCGCCCGCAGTCTGGTCAATGGCGAGTCGCTGGATATGTTCAATAATCAGGGCTACAGCGAAGTGCGTAGCTTCCGCTGGGGCGAGGCCTGCGCCATGATAGACGGCGTAGTAGCTGAATCCCTGAGTGGCGGACGCCTACAGCTGCGCTGGGAGGCAGCTGCCCACAGCCGCTTCACGGTTCGTTACCGACCGCAGGGCAGCACTACCTGGTACGCCCAGGAAACCTTTGAGCCGGAAGCTATCCTTACCCGCCTGAGCTCCAATACTACCTACGAATATCAGGTGGGTGGTTACTGCGGTAGCGTGGCAGCCACCCTGAGCACCCTGGCTACCGTCCAAACCCTGGATGAGGTGGTACCCGAGTACGCCTGCGGTTTGCCCCTACCCGGCAGCGGGGCGCCCAGCAACGCCACTCCACTACCCGCCCTGCGCGTGGGTGACCTGTTGCACGCGGGCGATTTTCCCGTAAGCGTCACCGAGAGCAGCGGTCAGGACGGCACCTTTAGCGGTAAGGGAACCGTGGCATTACCTTGGCTGCGCGAGTCGCTGGCGCAAGTCATCTTCCAGGATGTGCAGGTGAACGAGCAGTACCAACTCACCGGCGGTCAGCTGGTGGTGAACGGCGTAGCCCTAGACGTGATACCCGAAGAATGGGCTGCACCAATCGCGCAGGTGCTAGAAGCCGTAGAGCAGGCCGACCAGGCGCTGGAGAAAGCCGATGCGATTACCCAGCAGGTAGATGAGACGGTAGCAACCGCGCAGTCTGTTGTAGACCAAGTCGCCGAAGTTGTGCCGCCTGATTCTGAGCAGGCGGGCAGCAACGAATCCGGTGACGGCGAAGCATCTTCCTCTCCTACTCCGGGCGGTTCTTCCACCACCGACGCAGGAGGTGATGTAATAGAACATCTGGCGCGGCGGAGTCAGCCGACGCCGGAGGGGGCAGTGCTACAGTAACCAGGGCGGTTCCCCCGGAAGAGCAGGTACAGTTTGAGGCGGCTGAGCGTCAAGCCTACGGCTTCGATGCCCCTACCCATGCCGCACTGGCTGCGGACTATCCGCCCGCATTCACTTTAGGTGAAGACTACCCCGTGGCTTGGAAGTCCGTGGCATCAAACCGCACCGATGCTGTAGTAGCACGCACGGCGCAAGCCGATTGGCCCGCCAACCTTCAGTTCCGCACCACCACCGGCCTGCCGGTCAGCGCGCAGCCTACCGCAGCGGACAACGCACGAAAACTCACCGTAACGGGTACCAGCCATGAGACCACAGACGAACTCACCGCCTTCATCAGCGAAACCGATTCGGCAGGTAACGAACAGCAAACGGTAGTCGGACAGCTCAACCTGATCAGCTACGACGAACTGCGCCAGAAGGTCATCATCGTACCCGTAGCCGATGAGGCAGGCAACCAAGCCCTCGCCCCTAATGCGGCACTACTAGAAAGAACCCTCAACGATATCTACGGGCAGGCCGTCGCCCACTGGGAAGTGGTGGTAGACCAGCCTTTGACCGTAGCGGCCGATAGACTCAACGGACTGGACGAAGGCCAAAGCGGACTGCTGGCCAGCTTCCCCCAGAAGATGCGGCAGTTCAACCGGGCTTTCAAACGCAGTCGTGACATTGACAACGATGCTTATTATCTGTTCTTGATTCCACCTGCCTCTGATGGGTCTAGCGAAGCAAGCAAAGCAGGCCCATCCAGGCTGGGCTTCATGCCCTTCAAGAAGCAGTTTGGCTACATCTTCACCGAGCAAGCGAATGACCTGAGCCACACCATCGCCCACGAACTGGGCCACGGTGCCTTCCGCCTGCGCCATCCCTTCGACGAACGGGGCCTCGCCCAGGGCAGCACCGATAACCTGATGGACTACAGCCAGGGCACCCAGCTCTACAAGTACCAATGGGACAACGTCCACAACCCCGAAGCTATGGTCAGCTGGTTGCAGGATGATGATGAAAGTGCATATTCAGTTCCTTGCTATGGTATCTTTGATGACTGCGATGATGTACTCAGAATGTTAGCGCAAGTAAGAGATTCGCGAATCAATAAGAGGAATATTCTCGTCAAGAGCTCATACAAAGAGGATACTACGTACGAAGCCAACAACGTAACCATTGATGAAACAGATTACGAACAAATACGAATTATAATTTACAAAAACCCTGAAAGAGAGAATACAGTGGAAGTTACTGATTGCATAGCCTATGACAAGAGATTGCTTATGGCAGATGGATCAACAGACCATCAAACTGGTTTTGCTCTTATGAAGGAAGGTGTTATTCTAGCGAAAATTCTAGTGATAGACCACTATTCGGAAATAACAGAAAAACTACAGATACTGCGGAAGTATCTGTTCGGGGAAGAAGAAGACATTCTTCTAACGGCTATAGAAAAAGCGTTTGCCGCAGATAGGTTAGAGCCAGAAGAGATAAAGCTCGTGAGAGGTAAGATTTCTAAGTTAGAAGATAAAGCTCAGAGAGCGGAACAGTATAAAGAACTTCAGAAAAAGTAACGGTTCTGTAGCGTAAAGTGAATATGTCTAAGGAGCGAAGATGATTGAAGACTATACCGCTATAAAGTTACCTTACTCTTCAGAGAGTACGAATAAGAAGTACAAGAAAGATACTGAGTTTATCGCGTACAAGCGCTGTGGTCATTATATAAAAGTAAAAGGTTGTAATGGCAAAATGAGTTGAAGGACACTGAATGAAACAACGCTATTAGCTAGGGCCAGAAGTAAAGATCCAGATTGCTTGGGAAAGTTTTCACCAACACTAGCTTCTTAACAATCCCCAATTGAGCTGAGCAACGAATGGAAACCAACAAGACGCACTTTTTAGCGTCAAATTTCAGAAACTGATAGCTTGTAGAAACTTTACTCTGCTAAAAATCACCACATAGTTGGATGCTGTTAGTGACCAAATCATGGTGAGAAGGTAAGCGAAGACCCTCATCGTCTTTGCTGCGGTTAACCCTCAGATAGAAGGTATGTGAAAGCTTGTCCAGTTGCATCGGTAATAATGAGAATAAATAGCACTGGAAGGCCTAAAAAAGCTGATGGCTAGTAAAACTTCTTTCCTCCAGGGCTGCTTTGGTTCTGATTCGTCAGCAAAAGTACCAAACCCATCTGTTTCCAAGGTAAAGGGTAGGCCTTCTAGTGACAGGTAAAAAGAGTACTCGCCTGTCGGGGTCAGTAGGCCTTGGCTCCTTAACTACTTTTCAAGAGATATATTGATGCAATCGAATCAGCCAGTGGTCGCTTGTAGAAGAAGATAGTTAGATAATGTAGGTTCGGGGAAGAAGAAGACATTCTTCTAACGGCTATAAAGTAAATACCTGGATGACTACTTATAACATCACCACTGCTGGTGATATAACATGACGAAGTGTATACAAATAACCTGCAAAGATTTCACGACACAGTTATTTAGAATACTTTAGCACCTCCCTGTAACGGCTGTTCGTCAGCGTCAACGACTCTTACAGTCAGTTTGAGGACTATTTAGAGTGCATCAGAGTTGATGAAGAATTAGACCACCGAGGAGTGTCATCTACTCGCAAAGATTTAGCATATTTATTGATAACATATCATACAATTACATAGACTCGAAACTTCAGAAAGAGTAATAATTGAAGACAAGTTAAAATCACAGCTGAGCAATGGTTGCTCTATACTATTATCTGCCTTTGGGCACATAGTACGTCTGCAAGCCATAACTGACGATGGCTTGGTTGTTGATGACCCTTATGGTAAAGTAGTAAAGTTTTCTACCTCTGGCGTTTCTGCTAAATACAAGAAAAATAGCGACGACTACCGAAACGGCAAAGATTTTACTGACCATGAAGGTGAAGATAACGTATGGAGCTGGTCAGATATAGAAGATCATATCTCACTAAAGTATGCAGAAATCTATTGTTCAGAATAACCTACTAGTTATGAAAAAGCTCGTTGCAGTAATCTACCTATGTGTAGCTGGCGGCTTCTGTTGCGAAGCCCAGTCTGATGAATTTCAGAATTTGGTAAATCAATATTACACTAAACTAGCACTTCCCATCGCATCTGTCAATACTTTGGCTGCTCAAGATACGGTTGACAGATCATTGCTAAACAAGGTATTGTTTGATCAACAG
Source organism: Tunicatimonas sp. (assembly GCA_965213875.1). Taxonomy (GTDB): domain Bacteria; phylum Bacteroidota; class Bacteroidia; order Cytophagales; family Cyclobacteriaceae; genus Tunicatimonas. The sequence goes on from CBDCAN010000001.1 coordinate 308,784, forward strand.
AGCGGAAGGGCAAAGTTCTATTCCACTAACGACAGTCTCTACAGGGCTACTACCTATGGTAAAATAGATGAAGGTGTATTTGATTACGAAACTTGGAGTAAAGAAGATGGAAAGGTAAAGTGGCATCAACAAACCTTCGTTCCCAAAGCTTATGCTATAGGTAACATTCCCCTAGCGGCACCTTACCATGCTTTGATCACTAAGGTAGTAGGTGCAGAAAACACCTATATCGACCTCTATCTATTCAACCAACAGGGAACCTTGTTATCGCTAGTCAACCTCTACGAAGCAGAATACGAAAAGCTGGGTAATACTGATGATATAGCTCAGGTTTTCATGCAATCCTCTATTAGCCAAGATGGTGTCATTCAGCGGCACGAAGATCGGTTTAGTGTTGTTACTGACCGAAAATATCGTCTTCAACCAGATGGTTACTTTAAAGTAATAGATCAACGTATAGAAGGTGAGTATGAACCATAAGATGCGTAGAATATGAAGTCACTTCTCACTATCCTTTTTTTACTAATCGCTCATTCCCTACTCGCCCAATCCCCCCTCACCACCTACCTTGAGTCGGTTCGGCAGGGCAGTTATGCGTCGGTACCGTCGGCGGTGCTCAACGATACTGCTCGGGCCAGTGAACTGCTGCAAACCCTGTCTGCTTACCAAAATGACACCCTGACTGTCGTACGCTCCCGGGCCTACAATATTGTTCAGCGTATCGGGCTGCGTAGTAACGACCCTGCGGTGCGACAGGCGGCGACCGATCAGCTTGCCCAGGGCATCGCGGATGCGGATGCGGGCGTCAGCGGTAATGCCAGCCAGGCGCTTACCTACTTCCGGCGAGCCGACTTCACTCCAGCCACTCAGGCACGTTTGGTGGATCGGTTGCAGATTAGCACGCCGCACCTCGATCAGGTGGCGCGTTTGGTGGGTTTTGTGCAACCGCTCGGAAGCGAAGCGGCTCTGCAACGGCTACTTGCCGAAAAGGTGAACCCGAGCACCCGCTGGGCGATCCGGCTGGCCTTAGCTCGCTTGGGGGACGCAACGGCCACCGACTATATTCTCAACAAGCTCGCCGCCGCCCCGGTCAACGATGCGCTGGTCTACGACATCGTGCCCGGACTGGTCTACACCCGGCAACCCGCCGTGTTTGACTACCTCAAAACCCTCATTATGAGCGACGAACGGCGCTGTCAGTCGGCTGACCCTGACAGTGGTCAGAATATCCGGTGTGGTTACCGTGTGATGGAAGCAGTGGCCCCCGCCCTGAAAGGTTTTCCGATCGCCGTAGATGCCTACGGCGAGCTGCTTACCGATGACTACGAGCAAGCCTTACAGCAAGTGCGTGCGTGGTGGAATGAGCAGCAAGGGTACCCAATGAAAATGGATCAATATTAGGTTATTGTATCGCTTTTCTACGCGAATGGTACTTCCCTCACACGCACTTGATCTTCTTCACCTGACCACCCACTTTATTTTTTAAGAACCCCAGTCAAGCGTACACAGAAGCACACTGGTTATTTCGTACCAATTACCCATCAAAACGACTTCCATGTCGCCACAGGCAGGGTATACCTATCTGTCGGCAAAATGCTCCCCCCCTAGAAAATACCTAATTCTTACACCCGTAGGTTTACCTATTCTTGACCCAAGTATTTCAGGCACCTACGCCCTACTTTTGCATCACTTATTTGAACCACAAAGTAAATGAACACCAAACTACTACTTACTTGGGCTACGCTAGCCCTGCTGTTTACCGCTTGCGAAGAGGAAGAGCAAGCCCCGCCCCCCCGGACTTATCCGGTTAATGTCTACGCTGGTATGCCGGGCGTATACGGAAATGCGGATAGTGGTGGCGAAGTGTTGCACCCGATATCAGATGTCACCATCAAAATCTATCAAACCCCAGAAGATTACCTATTAGATCAAAATACCATTGCTGAAGGGCTCACCGATACGGAAGGTAAGTTCACTTTTGAGTATGATTCCATCGGTTCTCTTTGGTTCAGTTCGCATAAGGATACACTGAGTAACATTAGGGGAGTAACGAGCAATAACGAGTTTGGTGGGGTGGCTCACAACGAAATTCTCATCACTGGTACTAACGAGTTTCAAAACTACGGTGCCGTCTTTGCCACCCTCACCAATCTGCCTACCAAACTACGCTTATCCGTTTTTCACGAGGGCCAAGCCGTGGAAGGTGCGCAAGTGCAACTCTACTTCACCGAACAAGCTTATCAAGATAGTTTGGCCGCACAGCAGGACTCTGTTCATTTGAGACCTACTTACGGTTACCGTAGAATTGGAGCTTCTGATAGCGAAAGCGCTTTTACAAACCGTAACAAAGACTACTTCCTACAAACTACCGACGAGTCGGGCGAAGTATACTTTGATAATCTAGAGCCACGTAATTACTGGTTTCGAATTACTAAAGATACGCTCAGTAATGAAGGCACAGTCATTCGTACGCGTGAGGCACTGCCTCGGAATGCAGATATCACTACCCAAATGGAAGTAGGTGTTGAGTAAACCGAAAACGCTATTAAAACTATCAAACTTATGAATACCAAACTACTACTTACTTGGGCTGTACTGGCCCTGCTGTTTACTGCTTGTGAAGACAAAATAGAGATTATCGGTCCTACAGAGTTTACTGGCCCCTACAATGTGAGAGTGTATGCTGGTATGCCCGGGGTTTACGGAAAGACAGATGGCGGTAGCGAGTTCAACGAACCACAAGCGAACGTCGCTGTCAAAATCTACCGTACTCGTGAGGACTACCTGCTAGATCAGAACGTAATACTGGAAGGTCTTACCGACGAAGGGGGACTGTTTACTTTTGAGTACGACTCAGCCGGTTCACTTTGGTTCAGTACTCAGCTAGATACGCTGAGTAATCTAAGAGAAGCCACAGGTGAGCGATCAGTGGGTGATAAAGATGACAATCAACTCATCAATAATTTAACGGCACTAGTGTTATCACCGGGAAAGCATACGCCACCCTCACCAATACGCCGACTAAGCTACGGCTATCGGTCTTCCACGAAGGCCAAGCCGTAGAAGATGCACAAGTACAACTCTACTTCACCGAACAAGCTTATCAAGATAGCTTGGTAGCGCAAAAAGACTTTGAGCAGTTGAGGCCTACCTATGGGTACTTTGTGGATGAAGAGGGTACTAGCGGCGAAGAGCGATATTTTGTTAATCAGAATAAAGAATACTTCCTACAAACCACGGATGAGTCAGGCGAAGTGTACTTTGATAACCTAGAGCCACGTAACTATTGGTTCCGCATCACTAAAGATACGCTTAGCAACGAAGGTATGGTAATTCGCACGCGTGAGGCACTGCCTCGGAATGCAGATATCACTACTCAACAGGAAGTAAGTATTGAGTAAACCGAAAACGCTATTAAAACTATCAAACTTATGAATACCAAACTACTACTTACTTGGGCTGTACTGGCCCTACTGTTTACTGCTTGTGAAGACAAAATAGAAATTATCGGTCCTACAGAGTTTACTGGCCCCTACAATGTGAGAGTGTATGCTGGTATGCCCGGGGTTTACGGAAAGACAGATGGCGGTAGCGAGTTCAACGAACCACAAGCGAACGTCGCTGTCAAAATCTACCGTACTCGTGAGGACTACCTGCTAGATCAGAACGTAATACTGGAAGGTCTTACCGACGAAGGGGGACTGTTTACTTTTGAGTACGACTCAGCCGGTTCACTTTGGTTCAGTACTCAGCTAGATACGCTGAGTAATCTAAGAGAAGCCACAGGTGAGCGATCAGTGGGTGATAAAGATGACAATCAACTCATCAATAGGTTTAACGGCACTAGTGTTATCACCGGGAAAGCATACGCCACCCTCACCAATACGCCGACTAAGCTACGGCTATCGGTCTTCCACGAAGGCCAAGCCGTAGAAGGCGCGCAAGTACAACTCTACTTCACCGAACAAGCTTATCAAGATAGTTTGGTAGCGCAAAAAGACTTTGAGCAGTTGAGGCCTACCTATGGGTACCAAAGCTGATGATCCTAGACTTACTTCAGATCAAGAAGGCATCATTCGTCAACCATGTATTGAAGACTACTTCCTACAAACCACCGATGAGTCAGGCGAAGTATACTTTGATAATCTAGAGCCACGTAACTATTGGTTCCGCATCACTAAAGATACGCTCAGTAACGAAGGCACAGTCATTCGTACGCGTGAGGCACTGCCTCGGAATGCAGATATCACTACTCAACAGGAAGTAAGTATTAAGTAGACCGAAACTACTGTCAAAACTATCAGACTTATGAATACCAAACTACTACTTACTTGGGCTACGCTAGCCCTGCTGTTTACCGCTTGTGAGGACAAGATAGAGAGCTATACCGCTCCCTACGATGGGCCCTATACTGTAACCATACCAGTCGGGCTTCCAGGGGTGTACGGTCAGGCAATCTTAGCTGGTGAGCTATTCTTGCCCCTTTCTGATGTAGCTGTTAAAGTCTACGAAAGTGAGCAGGACTATGTCTTAGATGAAAACGTGTTGATAGAAGGGTATACTAATGGGCAAGGTGAGTTTGAGTTCGAACACACTCCCTCCGATACACTATGGTTTCGAGCTCAGAAAGATACACTGAACGATCTGCGAGGCATACGCCAGAGCAGCAGGGAAGTTCCCCTCAATCAAATTACCATCGGAAACGAACCTGGATCAGGTAACTATGATAATGTAGAGGTTGTATTGACCAATACCCCTACCAAACTACGCCTATCGGTCTTCCACGAAGGCCAAGCCGTAGAAGGTGCACAAGTACAACTCTACTTCACCGAACAAGCTTATCAAGATAGTTTGGCCGCACAGCAGGACTTTGAGCAGCTTCGTCCTACCTATGGGTACCAAAGCGATGATCCAGACTTATTCGATCCAGAAGGCTCGTTCGTCTATTTTGTTGAAGACTACTTCCTACAAACTACCGACGAGTCAGGCGAAGTGTACTTTGATAATCTAGAACCGCGTAACTACTGGTTCCGCATTACTAAAGATACGCTCAGTAACGAAGGCACAGTCATTCGTACGCGTGAGGCACTGCCTCGGAATGCAGATATTACCACTCAACAGGAAGTAATTTCAAATAGCAGGAGAAGAACGAGTAAGTCAATGAAGAAACAGCTATTAATAGCAATATTTTCTATCTGGGTAGTCAGTAGTCTGTATGGGCAAAGTGATACGCATGTTACGGTAACTGCTAATCTACTAGAAGTGTACTCTAACGTTCACGATGGCACTCACAAACGGCACCGCTGGCGTTTTTGGGCAGCGGTTGGTGACGAAAGCTATGGCAGAAGCACAGTTGTGACATAGACAGTGGCGATAGAGGTATATGGTGGCCGTGCCACCGAGAAATTTTAACATGAAAGTGACCTAGATGAGGTACCAACAGAATCAAGATTCGGTTCTATGGTTACGAAGAAGAAGACGTAGTTCTTGGTATTGGTACTAGCAAACAAAAAGAGCGAACCAAAGACTTTACTTTTCCTATAGACTTCCCTGAGGGGGTGGATAAAGAGGTGAATTGCAATTAGATACTGAAGATTACGCTGAAGGCTTATATCAAGCACGTATCAACCTACGATACACGATTCCCGAACCATCTTCACCTATCACTGTCAGTAGTGCCTTCTAACGGAACTGCAGCATCCAACTTTCTGCGAAGTTGATCCTATATACTTAAAAACTCAAAGCTATCACGAAACCACTACACTTACCGAGGGAAAAGGAGAGTTCAAATACGTCTGGCAGTATCACTTCCTAGGCGATCATACCACCAAAAACGTTTGTCAGATAGTAGACAATGGAAACGCATGTGTCTCTGCTGCTAACGGCACAGGTGAATGCGCTGGCAAGAATTACAATCCTAGTTGCCAAGTGTGCAGTTGTAAAGATGAATAGATAAGGAGTTTTGGTACGATATAGGTGAAGACATAAATCCTTCTATCATCTGGACCGCTGCCCAAAAGGGGCACTTCAAAAAAGTTGCCTTCCGCTATCGCCTTAAGCACATTACCAACGGTACCGTCGGACCGCCGGGAGATACCACGGGTTACATCACCATCTACGATGCTCCGCCGGTGCTTGATTATACTGACGATTCCGAATCCCACTTTAGTACTGCTTCAGAGGCTACCTACGATGACGGTGATTTGCGTATTGAGCATGTAGCATGCCATGGTGATGGAACAAATGGAAAAGGAGGTGGTCAAATTACCATCAAAAACGTAAGCGGCGGATCCAATCGAGAGTACTTCTACACCCTTCGTGGCCCCGTGGATAATCCTGAGAACAACATCATGACCGATGCGGTCGGCGGCGCTACCTGGAACATCAACGGTCAGGAAAAACCTACCCCGCGCCCCGGCCAATCTAGCACTTGGCTTACTTTTCCTAAAGACGATCCCGACCACGACCCTACGAAGCACTCAAACCTTCCGGCGGGTACCTACTGGCTGGTCATCGAGAATTGGGACGACCGTGAACCTAATACACCCAGTCCGTTTGAAAACACTGAGCTCCGCGCCTGTTATGTGGCCCGTAAGATCACCATGAAGGAACCAGCCGAAGCCCTATCGGCGAGTTTTACCAGGAAGGAGTACCACGGCGGCATGCACGTGAGCTGCTACGCGAGTAGTGATGGCGAAGTGACGATCACGCCAGCAGGGTGGCATTGCTCCTTATCAATACCATTTAGGAGAGGTAGGGAAAACCACCGACGATACAAGAGTAATGGTGTCTTCACCGGACTGGCGGCGCAGCGTAGACAAGCGCTTCCATCAACTATCAGTACTACGTCACCGATGCCATGGGTTGCCAGACCAACGCCGGATCGTTTACCCTGACGTACCCTGACCGCCTACAGGTGACCGCTGCCCTACCCACCAACGAGTATCCCGAAACGAACGGTTTGTACAACATCAAGTGCTTCGGAGCCACCGACTCCGCCTCAGTGCAGGCGGCGGGCGGCGTGCCTCCCTACACCGTGCTCATCAACAACACCAACTTCCTGAGCAACGATCTGCAGCGACGTGGTGGTCGACCAGTGGATTGTCCGCTAATCATAAACTACCCGATTGTGGTGACCGACCGCAACGGCTGCACCGCCACCACCAGTGTTCGCCTGAGCGAGCCCGACCCGCTGATACTGGCGGACTGGGTCGTGGTTCCGCCCACCTGCGCCGGAGGCGAAGACGGCAGTATCTTCCTACGTGGCGGCCAGGGAATCTCCCTCGACCAGCAGCAGTATACCTACACCATTACGCACACCGACGTGCCCGCCGAGCAGCAGATGACCTTCCCGGCGGAGCAAACCCGCACGGACACCACCGTAACCTTTGACCGCCTGATCGAAGGCACTTATAGCATCACCGTGCAGGATCGCTACTGTACCTACGACACTACGCTTACCCTCACGGCCCCGCCGCCTTTAGCGATTAGAGGACGGGTGCAGCCGGTCACCTGCCAGGAAAGTACGGACGGCGGGCTGTGGGCTACGGTAGCAGGGGGCACTCCGCCCTACCGCCTCAGCTACGGCCCGCGTAACGACACCGATACCCTGCGCACCGTCCGCAACCTGCTGCTCAATCAGCCAGATTCGCTGCTGGGCCTGAGTAGTCAGCCCTACTGGATACGGGCAACGGACGCCAACGATTGTCAGACCGAAATCTTACTGGACGTGCGCTCGCCCCGGCAGCCGCTGTCGCTTACGGTTGATACGCTACTGCACGTGTCGCCCATCAGCTGCTACGGTGCCCACGACGGGCGCGTACAACTCACCGCTACCGGCGGCTGGACTGACACGCCCTACCGCTTCGGACGACACCTCGATTCATTGGCCGCCGGACAGCAGAGCTTCCGCGACCTTGGGGCGGGTAGGTATACGTTCTACGTGCAAGACCACTGGGGTTGCCTCGACTCGGTGCGGGTTACCCTACGCGAACCGAATCTACTTACCGCCGTGGTGACGGACGTAGCCCACGTGCCGTGCCACGGGGAGGCCGAAGGCCAGGTGTCACTACAAATTGAGGGCGGCACTGCTCCCTATCGCGTATCGGCTGACCAGGGTGCTCACTGGCAAACCACCGCGCGGCTGACGGGCCTCACCGCCGGAGCCTACGAACTGTGGGTGGCCGATACTCATGATTGCCGGGCCAGCCCGATGGTGGTCACCATTACCGAACCCGCGCTACTCAGCAGTCGGGTGGTGAGCACGCAAGATACGCGTTGCGGTTTGGCCGAAGGGGCTGCTTCCGTGAGTGTGAGCGGCGGGGTCGCCCCTTATCAGGTTGCGTGGTACGACGAAGCGGACCAAACCATCGGTACCGGCTTCGCCTTAAATCAACTGCCATCGGGTACTTATACCGCTCGGGTGCAGGACGCTAACCAATGTTCCAGTACGCTCACCGTGGCCATCAGCGACCGCGACGGACCGGTCGTGAGGTTGGTAGAGACCCAGGCTGTGCGCTGCGCGGACGAACGTAACGGATCGGCCACCATCGAGGTGATCGGTGGTGCTGCCCCTTTGACCATCCGGTGGGACGACGGGCAAGACCAGTTACAGGCGGTTAATCTGGGGGGCGGCGAACACCGGGTAGCAGTGCAGGACGCCAACGGCTGCCGCTCGTTCCTGACCGTGCCGGTGGGCGAGCCTTTTCCGCTGGAAATTACGGTCGACCGACAGTTGTCGCCCGTGTGTACCGGTGAGCAGAACGGCCAACTGAGCATCACGGCCCAGGGGGGCAACGGCGACTACCGCTACGCCTGGAACACGGGTGCCACCACCGCCTCGCTGGAAGCCCTGACCGCCGGTTCGTACGAAGTGACCGTCACCGATGGGCAGGGTTGCCAAACCGCCCGGACGTTTGACCTCACCGATCCTGAGCCTATTGTACCGGCGATTCCCGACACGCTCTTACTGTGCAACGGCCAGCAGGCTACCCTTGACGCGGGCTATCCGGGCAGCACCTACGCCTGGACCAGTACCGTGGGCGCCGTTAGTCAGGAGCAAACCTTCACGGCCCTGCATCCGGGCATCTACGAGGTGACGGTGACCAACGAGCAGGGGTGCCAGGGCACGCGGCGTACCGAAATAATCTACTCTAACGAGTTGCTGAAGGCAGAATTCCTGATGGCCAGCGAAGCCCAAACCGGCGACACCGTGGTGCTGGTCGACGTGAGTTGGCCGACTCCTGAGCGCACCAACTGGCACTACGGCGACGAGGCCGTGCCACTGACCAACTACGAGGTGTACCAGGAACTTATCTACGACCAGCCGGGCACCTACGAAGTAACCCTGCGGGTAGGCCTGGGCGAGTGCGAAGACGAAATCACCAAGTCGGTCACCATCAGCCCGGCTGAGGTGGTACTGACGAACGGGCGGACAGCCTCAGCAGATTTCATCCAGTCGTTTCACCTGGCTCCCAACCCGAGCAACGGACGCTTCGTGGCGACGGTGGTCTTGCGGGAAGTGGCACCTATCCGGCTGCGACTCACCGACCTCAACAGCAAAGGGGCCATTTTCGATCAGCAACCACAAGGAAAGTCTACCTACGAAGTGGCCTACGATCTGGCGCACCTGGCCGCCGGAGTGTACCTGCTCACCCTACAGGTGGAAGGCGAACTACAAACCCACCGGGTGGTGATTCAATAAGGGTATGCCGAAGTCTACAATACATACAAACGATACCCGACGGTTGAGTGCCAAGTTCCCGGCAACACGTGCCTCGATGCCGTGGCTGATGGTCTTTGCCCTTTGGCTGATAAGTGCTTGCTTCACGGTGCAGGCCAGTCCCGACCGCCGACCAGTTCCTATCGAACCCGTGGTGCCACAGGGAGTAGATGAACACCTTCATCGTCCTGCACTCACTCGAATAAATGCACTATTGGGTATACAACAGTACCGTACTTTTAGTCATGCCACCCCTACAGTAGCAGCCACCCCTGATGCTTTAGGAGCCATAGGGCCACGGCAGCTGACTGAGGCAGCGCGGCAGCATATCGCAGAGGCGCGTAGCGTGCTAGAGAAGATTCGCCAGACCGAAAACTACGTGAGCTACCTCGACGGTAGCACGCCCGTGGAGCTGCCCGTGGGACTGCGTAAAACCGTGGGTGGAGTAGACTACGTCATCGGCGTGAGTGCGATGCGATTGCTGTCCACACACGCCGAGTTCGATGCCTACATTCAAATTGCTATTCCCCAGAGTAAACAACCGCTCACCTTCCGGGGCGAGGGCATCCGGTTTAGCCGATCCGGCGGCATCACGGGCGAAGCTCGCTTGCAGCTGATAGGAGACTTTGCGGTACCGCTGGGCCATCCGGATATCCAGGTAGTGCTGAAGGGCACCTCCGGCGGCACCGGCACCTGGGTCAGCATGGATTGTGACGGCTATCAGGCCATGCAGCTCGACGCCGAACTCACGTTTAGCCGCAACATGCTGGTGCCTGAGTCGACCAACGGCACACTTAGCGAAGGGCGTGTCACCACCCGCTTTACCCAAACCCTCAGCGACTGGAATGACCTGGTGCTATCGGTGTCGCTGCCCGACTTTCAGCTAGCCAAGTTGCCGGGCTTTGGCTTCAGCGTGCAGCAGGCCGTACTTGACATGAGTGACCTACGGGGTGCGCCCGCGATGCGCTTTCCCGAAGGCTATCCGCTCGATCCGGTGATGGGGCAGTCGCCCACGCTGTGGCGCGGGGTATACTTTTCGGAGCTATCGGTTCGCCTGCCCCAGCACTTTCAAAACCGCCAACGGGCCGGACGTATTGCGTTTGCCGCCCAGGACTTACTGGTTGACCATCAGGGGGTTTCGGGACAGTTTACCGCCCGCAACCTACTCACGCTGGAACAAGGTAGCATGAGCGGCTGGGCATTTTCGGTCACCGACTTGCAAGTAACCCTAGCGGGCGGACAACTAATCGGCGCCGGGTTCGGAGGCGACATTACCGTACCACTGGTGAGTCGCGATACGCCGTTTGCCTACGAGGCAACCATCCGGCAGGGCCAGGAGTACATCTTTGAACTATCGCCGCCCACAGAGATGGAGTTTTCGCTCTGGCAGGCGGGCGAGGTAAGCCTGTCGCCGGAGTCTAGCATCGAGGTGACGCTGGCCGATGGTCAATTTCGTCCGGTGGCCCGACTGCACGGCGCGATGGACGTTACCGTAGCCAGCAGCAAATTATCGCTCGGAAAAGTGTCGTTCGCCGATATGAAAGTACAAACCGAAGCGCCTTACGTACAGGTCAGTAACTTTTCGCTCGGCAGCAGCCAAGGCTCTCAGGCCCTCGGTGGTTTTCCTCTAAGCCTCAGCGATATTGGCCTCAGCACTCCTAATCCCAATGAACTAGCCCTTGACGTGACCGCCTCACTAAACCTGGTGGGTGCCGACGCCGGCGGCTTCGGAGGAGAGACATCACTTCAGGTGGTGGGCAAACTGGCGGAGGGCGAAGATGTGCAGCACTGGCAGTACGACCGGGTAGATATCAGCCGCATCGGAGTAGACTTTAATACCGGAGCCATTGCGGTGAGCGGACAGCTCGATTGGTTCAAACAAGACGATACCTACGGCAGCGGTATCCGCGGACGGGCCAGCTTTTCGGCCATCGACATCGTGCAGGTAGAAGCCGTGGCCCTGTTCGGCTCACACCAAGAAAACCGCTACTGGTTTGTGGATGCGCTGGCCCAATTGCCCCCCGGCAGTGGCGCCGGTCTGGAGCTCAAAAGCTTCGGCGGAGGTGCCTTCTACGGCATGCGACAGGATGACACGCGAAGCAACGCGCTAGGAAAATCTTTATCGGGCCTCACCTACGTACCCGACGCCGACATGGGACTAGGTTTGCGCGCTACCGTGGATGTGGCCACGTCAGGTTCAGATAAGCTCTTCAACGGTGACGCCACCCTCAGCCTCAACTTTTACCGCGGCGGTGGTTTACAATCGGTGGCCCTTGATGGCCACGGCTACTTTGTGACACCGGTGCTAGAACTGGACATGGGACAGTTGCAAGCGCGGGCCGGAAAGCTGGTGGCTAAAGCGGCTCAAACCGCAGTGAACTTGGCTGAACCTAAGGCCCAGATGTACGCTGATTTGCACGTGTCTTATGATCATCCCAACCGCTCGTTCCACGGTAAGTTTGACGTGTACGTCAACGTGGCCGCCGGACTGATACGAGGCCGGGGGCCACGCAACCGGGCGGGTCAAGCCGTGATGCACTTCAGCCCCGAGGCCTGGCATGTCTACGTAGGCACACCGAGCAGTCCTATTGGGCTCAATATCCTGGGCACCGTGAAAACCGCCTCCTACTTTGTGGCGGGCACCGAGATTCCGGGCAGTCCCGATCCGCCCGAAAATATGGGTAAAATTCTGAATGACATAGACACTGAATACATGGAAACGCTCAACGCCGTGCAGGGCGGCGGGGGCATGGGCTTCGGTTCTCGCTTTGATATGGATACGGGCGACTTATCGTTTCTGGCCTTCTACGCGCGCTTCGCGGCGGGGATGGGCTACGATGTGATGCTGAAGGATTACGGCTCCACTACCTGCCAGGGGAGTGCCGAGCCCCTCGGCATCAACGGTTGGTATGCCAATGGCCAGGCTTACGCCTTCTTCGACGGAAAAATTGGGCTGCAGGCTGAGCTGTTCGGCGAAAAGCGAAACTACGATATCCTGTCGATTGCGGCCGCTACTATGTTGCAGGCCAAGCTGCCCAACCCGCTATGGATGCGGGGCGTCGTGGGAGGAAACTTCAACGTACTCAACGGACTCATCTCGGGCAACTGCCAGTTTGAAGTGGTGGTGGGTGAAGAATGTAAACTTCAGGGCGGCAGTGTGCTTGAAACCTTAGGAGTAATTGCCGACGTGACCCCTCGGGCCAACGAACAGAAGGTGAGTGTGTTCAACGCCCCGCAGGCAGTATTTAATATGCCCATTGATAAGACGTTCAACCTAGTTGATTTTGATGATCAGCCCAAATCGTTTCGTATCAAACTAGATAAGTTTGAAGTACTAGACGGTAAAACCCCGCTGGTAGGAAGCCTGACGTGGAACGACCGGCACGATGTGGTGGTGTTCGATGCCGAACGGGTACTGCCCTCACAGCAAGACCTAACGGCCCGGGCCACCGTCAGCTTTGAAGAACTGAAGGCGGGGCAGTGGGTAACCGTTACCAAAGGCGGACAGAAAGTGAGTGAGACCAAGGAAGTTACCTTCGGCACCGACCTGGAGCCGGACTATATTCCGATGAGCAACGTGCGCTACAGCTACCCGGTGGTCAACCAACTGCACTTCCACACAGACGAAGCTACGCATGGCTATATCCAGCTGAAAGATATTCAGGAGCGCCCTTTCCGGGTGCCTACGGGCTTTCAGCAGCGGGGTCGTTTCGTACCGGCGACCGGCGGTGCGCCCCTGTCGTTTGATTTTACCTACAGCCGTAAAACGGGTCGTGTAGACTTTGAACTGCCGAATGGTCTTCGGAATAATCAGCTGTATACCTTTGAGCTGGTCAACCTGCCCGTGGCGACGGCCGAGCAGGTCGACTTCAACGTAGACACCCAGCAGCAGCAGGTTGATTTAGGCTCAGACCTCGATTCGTTGGATATTAAACTACAGGGTCAGCGGGTAGCGGGCTCGCTGGATGTGCTGCAAGAGAAGAACCTGTTCGATGCACACTTCAAGACCAGTCGCTACGCCACGTTTGCCGAAAAGTTAGCCTCACTCACCCTCGGAACAGCCAAGTCCTTTCCCCGGGCGGTAGGCGTACACGAGCTGAGCGTAAGTGCTTCGGGCACTGAAGTGTTCGATAAGTTTGAAATCACCTCAGCCGGATCCGACCTACCGCCGCTGGTGCGCTACGAAGCTTCATTGCGAAACGACTGGTACCAATACGACATCGCACCGCTGGTGTACGATGGCTACGCCAACTCAGGCCTCACGATCCAACGCGCTCCAGAAAAAGCGTGGTACGGCATTCCTCCGATAGAAGCGGTGTACATCTATCAGTTCAATACCGATAGACAGCTCACTCCCGAAGCCATCGAGAGCGGCCTGGTTCCCGGTGTCACAGGGCAGGCTGACTTTAAGTACGACATTCCGTTTCACATGTACCAAGACTTCAACAGCCTGAAGGCCCAGGCAGCGGCACATCCTGGAAAGAGCGGTAGTGCCTACCTGAGGACCCTGGTCAACGGATCGTTTCCCGGACTGCGCTCTCGCATGAATTACCCCATCAAGATACAGTACGTGCTACCCGGCACCGACACCCCCACCACCGAACAGACGCTCAACCTCTATGCTCAGTAATTTCTTCCGTAGCCTGCTGCTACTCAGCCTCATCACCCTGACCGCACACGCCCAGGATACGACCGGCACGGTTCAAATTGGAGTACTCGGCCGTGCCTACGGCGATTCTATCGTACTCCGCTGGGCACCCGCTTCTCACGTGGCGTGGCAGCAGCTCAACCGGGTAGGCTACCGGGTGGAGCGATACACCATTCTGCGAGACGGTGAGCTGCTTGAGGTACCGGAGCGTCAGGTACTTTCTTCAACACCAATCCTCCCGCGTCCTCTGCCCGACTGGAAAAATGTGGTAAAGCGTGACTCTTACGCCGGGATTGCCGCCCAGGCACTCTACGGCAAAACCTTTGAGGTGAGCTCGTCGCAACGCAGCGATTTGGTGCAGATGATCAACCAATCTCAGGAGCAGGAACAGCGCTTTTCGTTCGCCCTGTTCGCGGCCGACATGTCGCCTACCACCGCGCAGTACGCGGGCCTCAGACTTACCGACCGCAACGTCCGTACCAACGAAAAGTACCTGTACAAAGTATTTAGCGCACAGCCCCTGTCCGTACCGCTGGACACCGGACTGGTGTTTTTATCACCAAGCGAGCGAACCGAACTGGTGGCCCCACTGGAGGTGTCAGCCACTTTCGACGACCGGCGGGTGATGCTGCGCTGGAACACCTACTACCACCAGTCGCTCTACGTGGCCTACCGGGTAGAACGCTCCATCGATGGTGCTTCTTTTGCGCCCATCACTGAGCTACCGATCACCTTTCCGCAGGGGCCCGACCACTACGGCTATAAATCCGATTCGCTGCCGAGCAACGATGTCACTTATCATTACCGGGTGCGGGGTATCACCTCGTTCGGCGAAGTGGGTCCGCCCTCGACCGTGGTGTCGGGGCAAGGGCGGCTCACGCTGAATGCCGCTCCCAATATCACGGAGGCGGATATGGCTACCCCAAACACGGCCACCATCCGCTGGGAAGTACCACCCGAAGCGCAACCGCAAGTAGCTCATTTTGCGGTAGAAAAAGCTCCGAAGGTCGACGGCCCCTACCGAGCGGTGGCTCCTACCCTTTCCCCCGATCGCCAGGCCTTTACCGATCCGTCGGTGGCAGGCACCAACTATTACCGCGTGACGGCGTACGGTCGGCACGGTGAAACCAAGCGTTCGTTTCCGGTACTGGTGCAGGCCGAAGACAGCATTCCCCCGACCCTACCGGCTGAGTTCGTCGGACGTATAGACACCACCGGACAGGTGACGCTGCGCTGGTTGCCCAGCCCAGAAAGCGATGTGTTCGGCTACCGTATCTTTCGTAGCAACTACCCCAACCGAGACTTTGTGCAGGTAACGCGCGAACCAACCGCCGATACGACCTTCGTTGATCAAATTAGCCTAAAAAACCTCACGGACAGTATCTACTACAAAATCAGCGTGATCGACCAACGCTTTAACCCCTCGCCACTGTCAGCGGAGCTGATACTGCGAAAGCCGGACGTTATTCCGCCGGTGGCCCCGGTGTTCAAGGCAGCGCAACCCCGGGCGGGCGGCATTCACCTTAGTTGGATCGGCAGCCCCAGTGCGGACGTAACGCACTACCTGTTGTACCGCCACCAACCCGAGGAAACCACCTGGCAACTGGCTGGCACCACCCACGCTACCGAGCGGCAGTTTACGGATACGACGGTGGTAGCTACTCAAACCTACGAGTACGTACTGCTGGCGGTAGACGAGCACCAACTAGAGTCTTCTCCCACACCACCGCTACGCGCTGCTAGTCTGGCTCCCGCCCGGAAACGTATTGCGCATACGTACGCTGAACCTGACCGCCAGGCTGAGCAGATACTGCTACGCTGGGACTACGACCACGCTGATGTGGCCTTCTATCATATCTATCGCGCTGAAGCGACCGGCAATTTACGGTGGCATCATACCGTAAGTGCTCCACAGCTTCAGTTCAGCGATGCTGCCGTACAGCAGGCACGCACCTACCAGTATCGCATCAAAGCAGTGTACACCGACGGATCGCAATCGCCCCTAAGCGAAGTCGTTCAGGTTTCTTTCTAGCGTATTCTGCAAGAGATAAAAGGGTATTAGTGAAAGCGTTTTTAGTGCAGCTCATTCGTGGGTACTTAGTCGGTAGATATTTTACCGTTGCACGCTCTCAAATAATCGGCACCACCGCTTGGCCAATCGGTTAACATTCTGCTAATTCGCCCCGTTATCATTGAGTAGTCTTTGTATATTTATTAGCGAGGGCTGTTTGGTTATTTTGGCTATCGCTATTCTATCGGTGTCCAAAAGCCCTCACACTGCTGTCGCTCATGCTTATGTATCAAAACACCTTAACCACCCAGAAAGTCATCCGCGCCGCAACGGCCAGCAACCAATACCTAATATACAGTATCTGACCACATAGAAAATCACCCAGAATCCACTATCCACGCACTAACATCTAACATCCACCCAAACCACACATCATTGTATCCGCTCAACACCACCATCAATCCGCAGGCTGAAGATTTCATCAGCAACCACCGTGCTTACACGGACCTGATCACGGATTATCAGAACAAGCTTCGCCGCGTTACCCAGGAACGCAGTCAGCGGGCCCTCGACAAACATCAGCAGCGCGGCAAGCTACTGGCCCGCGAGCGCATCAATCAGTTAGTAGACCCAAATACTCCTTTTCTGGAGCTCTCGCCCATGGCCGCCTACGGCATGTACGACGACCAGTTTCCGTCGGCCGGAGTGATCGCCGGTATCGGTATCATCCACGGCCGAGAGGTAGTGATCTCGGCCAACGACGCCACCGTGAAGGGCGGTACCTACGTGAGTCAGTCTATCAAAAAGAACATTCGCGCGCAGGAGATTGCGATGGAAAACCACCTGCCCTGCGTTTATCTGGTAGACTCGGGCGGAGTGTTCTTGCCTGAGCAGTCTAATGTGTTTCCGGATCGCTTCGACTTCGGCCGATTTTTTTACAACCAGGCCCGGTTATCGGCCGAGGGTATTCCGCAGGTGGCCGTGGTGATGGGGTCAAGTACGGCGGGTGGTGCCTACGTGCCCGCGATGAGCGACGAGGTGATCATTGTCCGCAACCAAGGCACCATCTTTCTGGGCGGCCCGCCGCTGGTAAAAGCAGCCACGGGCGAGGAAGTCACCCCCGAAGAACTGGGCGGCGCCGACGTACACACTTCTATCTCCGGTGTGGCCGATCACCTGGCCGAGAACGACGCGCACGCCTTGCAAATCTGCCGCAATGTTTTCGAAACCATGTCGGCTGGACCGAGGCAGACGCTGGATCGCCACCCAACCGAAGAACCGCTCTACGATCCGCAGGAATTGTACGGGCTGGCCCCCATCAGCCTCAAGAAACCGGTAGACGCCCACGAGATCATTGCCCGGATGGTGGACGGTAGTAAGTTTCACGAGTTCAAAGCCCGCTACGGCACCACGCTGGTGACCGGCTTCGCCCGATTGCACGGCTATCCGGTGGGCATCATCGCCAACAATGGTATTCTATTTTCTGACAGCTCGCTCAAGGGAGCGCACTTTGTGGAGCTTTGTTGCCACCGTAAGATTCCGATTCTGTTCTTGCAAAACATCACCGGCTTCATGGTGGGCAAAGCCTACGAGCGCGGCGGCATCGCCCGCGACGGGGCCAAGATGGTGCACGCTGTGGCAACGGCCAACGTACCCAAGTTCACGGTGGTTTTCGGAGGATCTTTCGGAGCGGGCAACTACGCGATGGCCGGCCGCTCTTACGATCCGCGGTTTCTGTTCATGTGGCCCAACGCCCGCATCTCGGTGATGGGCGGCGAACAAGCCGCGAACGTGCTACTCACAGTAAAGGAGGACCAGTTGAAGGCACGTGGAAAAGAACTTCCCGCCGAAGAGGCCGAAGCTACGAAGGCAGAAATCATGGAGAAATACGAACGCGAAGGTTCGCCCTACTACAGCACCGCCCGCCTGTGGGACGATGGTATCATTGACCCGGTCGACACCCGAAAGATCATCGCGATGGGCATCGCGGCTTCTTTAAACAAACCGTATCCCGAGCCGAAGAACGGAATCTATAGAATGTAGATACTGAATATTGGTAGTTAAATGATGGACGCTAGATAGCGGTAGTTGGATATCAACCTTGGAAAAACTATCCGATGTGCATACTTCAGAAAACCATTCAGCCTAAAACACTCAACATTTCACCACCTAGAAAGTCACCCAACATCTGATACCTAGCACTCAACCACCCATGAGCACCTACTCCACCCTCGAACTCAAAGTCAACGACCGCATCGCAACGCTGTGGCTTGATCGCCCTGATGTGCGTAACGCCTTCAACGGGGATATGATTAAAGAGCTGATTGACTGTCTGACACAGGTCGGCAGAGACGAAAGCATCGTCGCTCTGGTGCTACGGGGACGAGGCAAAGTTTTCTGCGGCGGTGCCGATATTAAATGGATGCAAAGCTTCTCGCAACGCTCTTACGAAGAAGATTACGAGGGCAACAAACAGTTGGCCCGGTGCTTTCACACGCTGTATCGCTTGCCGCAACCTACGCTGGCCGTCGTGCACGGGGCGGCTTTCGGAGGAGCCAACGGTCTGCTGGCGGCCTGCGATATGGCCTACTGCGTTGAAAATACCACCTTCGCCTTTAGCGAAGTGAAGATTGGGATTATTCCGGCCACCATCGCTCCCTACGTCATTCGGCGCACAGGCGAAGCGGCGGCCCGCGAACTCATGCTCACCGGCCAACGCTTCGACGGTCGAGAAGCCGCGCGGGTGGGACTGCTCAACCAACACTTCCTGACCAAAGAGGACTTGGAAGTACACGTACAAAAAATTGCTTCTGAGCTCAGGACGGCCGCTCCGGGAGCCATGCGTCACTGTAAAACGCTGATCGGCACCGTGGCGCAAGTGAGTGACGTTGACGAAACCATGGACTACACCGCCCGCATGATCGCCGACGCTCGCGCATCAGAAGAAGGTCAAGAAGGAATGAAGGCATTTTTAGAGAAACGAAAACCGAGCTGGGTTACTGGATGACTGGTGTTGGGTGTTGGGTGTTGGGTGTTGGATATTAGTTTTTGTTTCTTTGTAGTTGTGATTGGGTTAGAAGGACGATCCGACGTACATACTTCAGAAAACACTTAATAGTCTAACATCCAACCACTCAGAAAGTAGTCCGCGCGGCAGGCGCTAACAACCAGTAGCTAGTATCTATTCACTCAGAAAGTAGTCCGATATCTAACCACCCAACAACAACGCACCCATGTTCCACAAAGTACTTATTGCTAACCGCGGAGAGATTGCCGTCCGGATCATTCGCGCCGCCCGCTCACTTGATGTATCTACCGTGGCGATCTACGCCGACTCAGACCAAGCAGCGCAGCACGTGCAGCAGGCCGATGAAGCTTATGGTTTAGGCGAAGGCGACCTGAACGATACCTACCTCAACATTGATAAGATCATTGATATTGCGCAGCGGTCGGGTTGCGAGGCTGTCCACCCTGGTTACGGTTTCTTGTCTGAGAATACCGCCTTTGTGAGCGCGTGCGAACAGGCCGGGATTACTTTTATTGGCCCCGACAGCAAAGCCATCCGTACGATGGGTGACAAGGTGGCGGCCCGTCACTTTGCCCAGCAAGCCGGAGTGCCAATCACCGAAGGACTGACCGGCACCGCCGAAGAACTGAAGCAACAGGCGAGCACCCTATCCTATCCGGTGCTGGTGAAAGCTGCCGCGGGTGGTGGCGGCAAAGGGATGCGCATCGTGCGGCAGGCCGACGAAATATCTGAAGCGTTAGCCTCCACCAGCCGCGAGGCGAAGGCTTACTTTGGCGACGATACGGTGTACATCGAGAAGTATTTGGAGTCGCCGCGGCATATTGAAATTCAGCTACTGGGCGACCAGCACGGAAACCTGGTGCACCTTTATGAGCGGGAGTGCTCGCTCCAGCGTCGCTACCAGAAAATTATTGAAGAAGCCCCCTCGCCTACCCTCACGCCTGAGCTACGTGAGCAAATGGGACAAGCCGCCGTAGATCTGGGTAAGGCCATCAATTACACCAACGCGGGCACCATTGAGTTCTTGCTGGATCAGGATCATTCGTTCTACTTTCTGGAAATGAACACCCGCGTGCAGGTAGAGCACCCCGTGACCGAGCTTACCACGGGCATCGACATTGTGGCCGAGCAGATCAAGATTGCGGCGGGCCGACCGCTGGCGTTCACCCAGAAAGACATCGTACAGCGCGGTCACGCCATTGAGTGTCGGGTGTACGCCGAAAACCCCAGCCAAAACTTCATGCCCTCACCGGGCACGGTCACTTACCACCGGCCGCCGCTTGGTGCAAACCTCCGGCTCGACACGGCGGTGGTGAGCAGTAGCACCATCGATAGTCGTTACGATCCGATGATCGGTAAACTGATTGCCTACGGCGCAGACAGGGAGCAAGCTCGTCAGTCGGCTATCACAGCCTTGCAGCACTACGCTATCCACGGCATCGATACGAATATCTCCTACCTAATGGCCCTGCTGATGACCGACGACTTTGCCAACAACACCATCTCTACGCACTACTGCGACCAGCATACTCCAGGAATTATCGAACGTATGAACGACAATCGCAGTGAGGTCAATACTGTGGCAGTTGTAGCGGCAGGCCTCCTGCATAGTTTCCACCGTACTTCGGCTACCCAAGTAGCCCCAAGCGTCTGGCAGGAGATCGGTTTTTGGCGACACCTACCCATGGTATCCGTGTCGGTTGACGAGGCCACCACATTGGTTGAGATCAGACAGACCGCTCCGCAGACGTACCAACTCACAACGGACAATAACACGCACGCCCTTACTGAGGTACAGGTAGACGCAGGGCGGGTCAGTTTTGCTTTAAATGATACTGCCTATAGTGCCTACGTATCTAGTGATGATACCGTGTCTCACGTGACGGTCGCTGGTTACAATTTTCAGTTTAAACGGAACGACCTGCTGGATGAAAGTCGTTTTACCGGTAGTGAAGGCGAGGAAGGCAGAGCGGATGATCACGTGAGTGCCCCGATGCCCGGTAAAGTGATTGCCCTCAATGTGGCAGAAGGCGACCAGGTGTCGCACGGCGACGTGCTGCTGGTGGTAGAAGCCATGAAGATGGAAAATGCCATCACTGCTCCGCGAGACGGAGAAATTAAGGAAGTACGCGTGGCACTGGATGATCGGGTAGACCGCAACGTACCGCTTATCTTGCTATTGTAGCGTGGCTGCCTGTCACTAAATTTTAGCCGCTGCGAAATAGCAACAGACGCCAATTCGCATAAAAGAACCCAATAATAGCGAGTGCCCTAACCCAGCACTCGAACAAACAACAAAAACAACATAACACATGATCACAACAGAAGAACACGAAATGGTGCGCCAGTCGGTGCGCGACTTCGCCGAGCAGGAAATCAAGCCGGTGGCCCGGGAGCTCGACAAACACGAGAAGTTTTCGCTGGAACTAACCAAGCGAATGGGCGAAATGGGCCTGTTCGGCATGACGGTTTCTGAGGAATACGGCGGACACGGTATGGACTATCTGGCCTACATTATTGCCGTGGAAGAAGTGGCCCGCGTCGACGGTTCGCAAGCGGCCACCATTGCTGCTCACAACTCGCTGGGTATCGCCCCCATCTATCAGTTTGGCACCAAAGCGCAGAAGGAGAAGTACATACCGCCGCTCTGCACCGGCGAAGCCCTGTGGTCATTCGGCCTCACCGAACCCAACGCCGGGTCTGACTCTCGAGGTACCCAAACCACCGCCAAGCTCGACAACGGACAGTGGAAGGTGAATGGCTCCAAAATATTTATCACCAACGGAGCCACTGAGATCACCCTCGGCTCTACCGTACAGGCCGTGTCAGGCGAAAAAGACGGTAAGAAAGAGTATTCTACGATCATCGTGGAACAAGACACCCCCGGTTTTGAGGCCACCAGCATGCACGACAAATTCTGCTGGCGCGCTTCCAATACGTCGCAGCTCTTCTTTGACGGCTGTGAGGTGCCTGAAGATAGTCTGCTGGGCGAGCGCGGACAGGGCTCTAAGATTATGCTGCAGACCCTGGATGGCGGCCGTTTGTCCATTGCCGCCATGGGGCTCGGTTGTGCGCAGGGAGCCTACGAAATGGGACTGCGCTACGCCAAGGAGCGTGAACAGTTCGGTAAACCGCTCACCCAGTTTCAGGCCATCTCGTTCAAACTGGCCGACATGGCCACCAAGCTAGAACTGGGTCGCAACCTGCTGTACAAAGCCTGCTGGCTCAAAGACAACGGCAAGCCCTTTGCCAAAGAAGCCGCGATGGCCAAGCTCTACTGCTCAGAGATTGCTAAGGAGGTTTCCGACGAATCCGTACAGATTCACGGTGGCTACGGACTGATCGGTGAGTACGAGATCGAGCGGTTCTACCGCGATCAGCGCATCCTACAGATCGGCGAAGGCACGTCTGAGATTCAACGACTGGTTATCTCTCGCCACATTCTCAATGAGTAGCCGAGTCTACATCACCGAGTGCCCTCGCGACGCCATGCAGGGCCTCGATACCTTTGTGCCCACCGCCGACAAGGTGCGTTACATCAATGCGATCCTGGCGTGCGGTTTTGACACGGTCGACTTCGGTAGTTTTGTGTCGCCCCGCGCCATTCCGCAGATGCGCGACACGGCGGAAGTATTGGCTCAACTTGACCTGACCGATACCCCATCAAAACTACTAGCGATTGTGGGCAACCGGCGGGGCGCCGAAGATGCCGTGCAGCACGAAGCCATTACGTACCTAGGGTTTCCGTTTTCTATCTCGCCCACTTTCTTACAGCGTAACATCAATACCACGCTAGAACAGTCGTTTGCGTTGGTGCAGGAGCTGCTCGGGCTGTGCCAGCAGCACGGCAAGCAACTGGTCACTTACGTATCGATGGCCTTCGGCAACCCTTACGGCGACGACTGGAGCGTAGAGCAACTGTTGCACTGGGTAGACCAGTTGCACCATGCTGGCGTGCGCCACATCACGCTGGCCGATACGGTTGGGGTGGGCAGTGCCGCTGCCATCAGCAGTGCCCTAGAAGTGGTGGTGCCCGCCTACGCGGAGGTAACGTTCGGCTTGCACCTGCACACCACCGCGCACGACTGGCGCGAGAAAATAGACGCGGCTTACCAGCAGGGCTGTCGCCACTACGACGGCGTGATGAGTGGTTTGGGCGGCTGCCCCATGGCCGGGCACGACTTGGTAGGAAACATCCAAACGAGTCATCTGCTACAGTACTTTGAAGAACAGGAAGAAAACACCGGTTTAGATCGCGCAGCCTTTCGGCGGGCCGAGCAGATTGCTCAGGAGATTATTCCTTTGTAAATTGGCCGCACATAAACCCTGCTTTCATGAAGAAGAATGTGGCCGTAGTGGCCGGCGGCACCTCCAGTGAATACGTCATCTCGATGCGCAGTGCGCAGACCGTGCTCGACTGTCTGGATCGCTCGCAATTTGAACCCTACCTGGTCGTGATCACGCAAGATCGCTGGTACGCGCCCTTGGATGGCCAAGAGCTGCCGGTCAACAAAGACGACTTCTCGATACCCAGGGGGGCCAGCGTGGTACGCTTTGCGGCGGTGTATAATATTATCCACGGCACGCCGGGCGAAGATGGTAAACTACAGGGCTACTTCGATATGCTGGGCCTGCCCTACACCGGTTGTGGTGTGCTCACCAGCGCGATCACCTTTAGCAAAAGCATCTGCAAGCAACTGCTGCGCACCCAGGACATTGCCACTCCACAGTCGGCAACCATTACGCAGGCTGATCAGGCTTCCCTAGACGAGGTAGCCAATCAGTTCTCCTTTCCCTGCTTCGTCAAACCTAACAACGGCGGCTCCAGCTTCGGTATCAGCAAGGTAAATCGAGCTGAAGATTTGCCCGAGGCGGTGCAGAAGGCATTAGACCACGATCATGAGGCGTTGATAGAAGAGTACATTCAGGGCCAGGAACTTACGTGCGGAGTTTATCGTCGCCAGGGCGTGGCACAGGCTTTGCCCATCACTGAGGTGGTGACGAAGAACGCTTTCTTCGACTTCCAGGCGAAGTACGAAGGAGCATCGGAAGAGATTACCCCGGCTCGCGTGAGCGATGCGGTGCGTGAGCAGTGTCAGCGACTGACTGAGCGAATTTATACGTTGCTTGACTGTCGTGGATTTGTGCGGATAGACTATATGCTCAAGGATGAAACGCCCTACTTTATTGAGGCCAATACGACACCGGGATTTTCTGCCGAAAGTATTTTTCCTCAGCAAATTGAGGCGGCGGGGCTGGATATCAATGAAATGGTGAACACACAGTTGCAAGAAATTTTACGTACGGTATAAACTATCTCAGGACAGCACATCGTTAGCCCGAGCAAAAGCATTCAGATGGAAAGTGTATTAAAACTATTTAAAGTCAACTCTTGGGTGGGCGTGCTGATCCATTTCGGCGTCATCGCGGTACTATTAACGGTGGCAACGCTCGGTTTCTTTTACTCGTATCTACCCTCTACCACGCATCACAACGAAACCGTGACGGTACCCGATCTGGAGGGCATTGGCATTGGCGATATTGATGAGTTTCTGACCGACCGAAACCTCAACTACGAAGTGCTGACCGACTCAGGCTTTAGCGAAGAGTTTGACCCTCAGGCCGTGCTGGTGCAGTATCCACTCGCGGGGGCTAAGGTTAAAGAAAACCGTAAAATATTTCTAACACTTAATGCCACCAACCCTCCCGAAGTGAAAATGCCCGCACTGGTAGATGGTTCGGTGAAGAACGCACAGCTGGTACTGGAAAGCTACGGCCTGTCGTTGGGCAACATTAAGTACGTACCCGACCTAGCCCAAAATGCCGTGCTGGAACAACGCTATAGTGGCAAACCCATCGGGGCAGGCACTATGATTTCTAAGGGTAGTAAAATAGATCTGCTGGTAGGCGACGGCCTCGGCAACACCCTGTTGGAAGTGCCCGACCTGAGCGGTTTGGAGATGGAAGAAGCCGAGGTGGTCATTATTGGTTCCGGACTACAGATTGGTGGCATCTTGTTCAGCGACCCCACTCTGTCAGACCGCGACCCAAAAGACCAGGTGCAGCAACAGCAGGATCGCCTGGTCATTGTGCGACAGAGCCCTTCAGCGGGTAGCGAAATCCGTATCGGCGAAGAAGTAGACGTATGGCTAGATCGCTTTAGCGACGAGCGTCCTGAAGCCAGCGTATTAGATGCTGAAGAAGACGCCAGCGACTCCTCCTCAGAAAATGAGATTTTCTAGTCGATTCGCAACGATCGCTCTACAGCGACACTTTATTAGGCACCGTTCCGTTATTTGAGTATCACTTAGTGCCGAACCTATACTGCCCTAACCAATGCACAGCCCTCACGGCCACCTACCACCTTATCCCGTTTTCTACATCAAACTGCTCGCGATAGCCCTGGTTTTATGGGCTTCATTTTCAGATACCTACGCCCAGTCTACCCCGTCTGTACGGCTTGTTCCCATACCGTCGGTAGCCTCGCCTTCGTCTACCTCCAACGCACGTCAGCAAGCCGAAGGCAACGTTTTGACCCTGCCCTTCTGGGATGACTTTTCGCAGCCTACCGTCAACGAACAAGGGTTTGCCACCCCCGACACCGCACGGTGGGCAGAAAACACCGGTGCGCTCGTCAACACTGGACTCGCCATCGCTCCGCCCAGTATCGGTACCGTGGCTTTTGATGGAGTCGACATCCAGGGGCAACCCTACAACCAGGATACGGCCACCACTGGCAATAGCATCTCCGATCAGCTCACTTCTTGTCCGATTGACCTTACCACCGTCGCCGACCGTGGCAGCGTGTACCTGAGTTTCTTCTGGCAGGCGCAGGGTCGTGGTGAACTGCCCGAAGAAGCGGCTGACTCCATCATGCTTCAGTTTAAAGAGCCTGACAGTGACGATGATTGGACCACTGTGTGGCGCCAGAGCGGAGAAGACCCACTGGTGACCGATGCGTTTACCCAAACCAGTATACCGGTGGGGGAGGCTTATTTTTACGACCGCTTCCAGTTCCGGTTTCAATCGTCCAACCGGCAGTCGGGCGCCTTTGACAACTGGAATATTGATTATGTGTATCTCGATCAGGGGCGAAGCGCCACCAGTTTGACGTACCCGGACGCTGCTATTACCTCACTACCCACCTCTATTTTAGGCGAGTATACCCACGTACCGATCAAGCAGTTTCGAGCCGACCCCAGTCGCTATTTGACCGAATCCTCCGTGGATGTCTTTAATCTGCGCGATAATCAGACTCCCGTGGCCTTTGAAGCCTTCTTACGCGATGGGCTTACGGGGCAAGTGCTGGATCGCCTGAGCGACAGTGCCAATGTGATTCCCACCCGGGTTCCCTCCTTCGCGAGCCGCAGCATCAACACCACCGCGGCCAGTGCCGAAACGTTCGACCTGGGTCAGGATTCTATCTACCTCGACGTAGATTTTTACATCAGCGCCGGAGACGGGCCGCTGGAACCATCTGCTACCGCCGACTACCGCACGAACGATACCGTACAAACCACCTTTATCCTCAACGAATCGTTTGCCTACGACGACGGCACCGCCGAGTTCGGACTGGAGCTTAACCAAACCGGGGGCCGGGTCGCCTACCAGTTTGTGGCTCCCGAAGAGGACTTGCTCACCCACATCGACATTAACCTACCTAACTTTCCTCAGAACCAGGGCACGTTGTACCGCCTGTTTGTGTGGAAGGATATTCCGTTGAATGATACCACCCAGGAAGGAGTAGAGGAGGTAGTATTGCGTGAAACAGACATTATTGCCGGTAGTCCATCGCTGAGTCGCGACGGATTTGATAGCATCCGGTTAGAGACTCCGGTCACCGTACAGGACACCTTTTATATCGGTTATCAGCAAGAGAGTGACGGGCAGTTTCTTATCGTTGGCTTTGATAAGAACACCAATACCAGCGATCGTTTGTTCTTTAGCACGTCACAGGTGTTTGAACAGAACATCGGCCTGCGGGGCAGTCTGATGATGCGCCCACGCTTTGACCGGGCAGTAGCGCAGCTTGTCACCGATTTGCCTGATGAACAAGAGTCTGTTGAGCTTACGGTTTTCCCCAACCCTTCAGATGGTCAGCTGCACATTGAGGGCCAGTACGATCAACTACAGATATTAGACCTACTGGGCCGTGAGGTGCTTCGTGTTCTTCGCCCTCAGCGTACGATTGACCTTCAGGGGCAACGCCCCGGGCTTTACGTTCTTCGGTTTAACGTGGGGGACAAAGTGGTAACCCGCAAAGTGGTGCTACGTCCTCAGTAGACGAAAACATTACCCCCGACGCTAAATGCAGCGGGGGATGTTGGCTCAACCGTTGGTACCCGCCATAGACTCGATGAGTTCTAGCTTGTAGTTATCCTCCGCCTGTACGTAAGCAACTCGGGCTTTGGCCACGCCACCGTACTTTCGCTTCTCCTGTGCCGCAGTCATTCCCAGGTATATACGTTTCTTACCTAGTGCCTGCCCTCGCATCGCGATTTGAAAGAGCACCTGTTTGTATACTTTGAAGTCAGTGGCGTACTCGTAGTCCATCCCCAAAACTACTGCACAGTAGCTTTCCACGGTTTTGTAGTTGCATACAATTCCTACCAGAGCGTCTCCTTCCGTTGCGTACTCTTCTTTCAAGGCGTATCTGGATAAATTCCCAGTCGGGACTCTGGCATTCATCTGCTTCAAACAAGCTGCTAAAGGAAACTCAACATTATTAAGTGCGTAGTTCTTGTCACTTACCTGACGTACAGATGGTAGGTGCGTTCCACCTCTTCTGCCGTGACCTGAATCTTGAACCGATACCCGAAAACAATCAGACATCTTGACAGGGCATCTTTGCGCACATGTTTGCGCGATTTATGCGAAAGATGCTGCAAGTAAGAATCTACATCCGTCCATTTCACCTCGTCGATCATACTGGTATCCGGCAAATTTACGCGGAAATATCCCTGTGAGTAAAATATGTCGTTGAACGCTGGCTCGTTGGCATCCATATCACGCAGGGTGACGGCGGTACACTTGTACTCATCTTTTAGCGATTCAATTTCTACGCTCAGCAATTTGAGTGCTTCATAGTAATACTCGTGCTGTTGGTCAGCGTAGAGATACTCGCCATCCGTCACCAGTGTACCCATGCCTAAGGTGCGCGACATCAAGTGCGTAGGATCATGCTGGCGCATCGCTTCTACCTGCTCGGATACCGAAGCGGGTGCCAACATATCATCCTTCCACATCGCTACCGTAAACATAGTGGCCAGCACTATTCGCTGCTGCGCATCACGCATCAGCAGATACACAAACTGCCAGTTATGCACGGCCTCTTCATTGCCTGAAAACGCCCGCTCGTACATCCGCATCGCGTCCCAGTCCATGGCCCCGCGCTCCCCAAAGCAAGCGTTCCACGTCGCACGATCCACACGCTCAATACTAGTTTCTACTTGTACGCTTAGAGGCTCTTCTTGCGTAGCTACTACCGTTGTTTCTTCCACCGGTGGTAGCTTGAAGGCTGACCGTACCTGGTTAAGGGTGTACCCCTCTTCGCGCAATACCTCACCGTAGTGACGATCCATCGCCGCCACCAGTGCCCGAATATCCTCCCGGGTGTTGTGACGAGAAACAGAAAAACGAATACCTGTGTTGCGAGCAGGCACCACCGGAAACGTGGCTACGTTGATGTAGAAACCATCGGCTATCAGACGTTGCCCCAGCTTATAGGCAATCGCGGGCACCGCTGTGCCAATGAAGTGTACCGGACAAGCGTTCTGCTTGATCAACGGCAACTGCGTCTGCGCCATCAACTCGTTACAGTAAGTAATCTTATCGGCCAAATCGCGCTGCAACTCGTATATCTCTTCTGACAAATGAATCTTGGCCGAAGCCAAAGAAGCCGCTACACTGGCCGGGTCGGCCTGTACCGAAAAGGTTTGAGGCCCACCGAATACCCGATAGGCTTCATACAGTTCGTCGTCGCTGAACACCGCCACCGCCCCGCTGGCCCCAAATGACTTGCCCATCGTACCGATCAGTACCGTGCGATCAGGTAGCTCCTTCAGCTGATCCATCACGTAACCCGTGCCGTGTTTACCGGCCCAGCTCATGCCGTGCACATCGTCTAAATAAAGGTACAACTGCGGGTATTTTTCCATCAATTGCATCAGTTCAGGTAGGGGCACCGTGTCACCAAACATAGAGTAGATTCCATCGGCCGCGTACCAGATGCGACGGTGGGTATTGCGCAGACGAAGGATGGTACTTTCCAGCATCTCCATGTTGCTATGCTTGACCATTTGTACGGTTACTCCCCGGGGTTTGAGCAACTGTGCTGCGTTCTGAACGCTCGCGTGTACCTGCTGGTCCAGCACCATCGCGTCCTCGTCGCGTATCAGACTCGGAATGAGCCCTACGTGGGCTAGCGTGCTGTTTTTGGAGATCGCCACCGGACGCTGATACATCTCACGCAGGCAGTCTTCCAGCTCTTTGCAAAGACCGAACGATACGTAGGTTTTGGACATCGGAAACTGCGTGCCGTACTGGTGGATCGCTGCAATAGCAGCTTCCTTGAGACGATGGTCTTGCTCTAACCCCAGGTAGCTGGTGGTGCCGAAGTGCCGCAGCCGCTGCCCCCTGATGGTGATATACCGCCCGTTGGTGTGCTCACCTTCAGTATACAGATGGACTAAGCCGGCCTGTTGAGCGTTAAGAATAAGATCACTGATTGTGTCTAACAGATGATTGTGTTTTGATTTAGCCATTATCTTAAATTTTTTTGGCTAATTTTGATCATATTCTATCATGATGATATTCCATCCTACTATAGACGGCACGTGCGTAAGTTATTAGTTAGTAGCGCTTGATATCATGGTGGTAGATAATATCTATACCACATGAAATATAAAGTTCTGAATAACGACCATATTTATATGGAAATCCGAGATGGACTGCTGTACGCGAAATTCAAAAATGATGTTATTGATGCGAAGCGCGCTCAAGACATAGTGGCTCAGCGTCTATCTTTCATAGAAGAGGGTACCTTCCCGATAATCATCGACGGTTCTGGTGTAAAAGATATTACAAAAGAGGCACGCACCGTACTATCTTCCGAAGAAGCCAATCGCTATACAGTAGCGCTAGCCGTCATTATTCGTAGCCCGATTAATCGTGTTCTTGCCAACTTTTTTCTCAGATTTCAGCAGCCTCCGTACCCTCTTCGTCTTTTCAAGAATATAGAAGATGCTCAGGAATGGTTGAAGCAGTACCAATCCGAATAGCAAACTTACCTACTGTATGAGAAGAGGCTACTTAGAAACCAAATATTACACTGCAGAATTACGCGAAGGAGTACTACACACGCAATACAAGCCTCTTGTTCACCTCAATATACACGATGCAAAGGCTATTGTCGCCGGGCGTTTGGATTTTTTTCAAGACTTGCAAGCTCCGATACTTATTAAAAGTGCTAAAGTCAAAGGTATAGATAAAGAAGCCCGCGACTACCTTTTCAGCGATGGCCTGATTAATATAAATGCAATGGCTTTTATAGAGGGGAAAAACATGAATCGTATGGTTACTACGTTTATGTTCAGGGCCAATTCCCCTACCGTACCCTGTCAAACTTTTGACGATGAGCAGGAAGCGCTGGTCTGGCTGCAACAGTACGTATAAGAGATACTCAATGGTTGTACCGTACCGCTTCACCCTCAATCAACCTACCCCACGTTGTTACTACTAAAGAACACTCCAGAAGATCTACATGCCATCTCTACCCAGCACCCTGAACCATTGATTCAGCTTCGTCAGGAAGCGTGGACTACGCAGGAGCCGGTTCCTACTTTTCGGGTACTCATTGCGTACGTAGATCAGCTGCACCATTTTGTGCAATCCGTGCCGCCGCTTGCCTGGGAGCTGTTAGAATACGCACAGGAGCCGCTAGAAATTATCTACCCACAGCCTAAATCACGGTATTCTTCGGTGCGTGGACTAGAAACAGGAATTTGTGTGCGCTGGGTGAAACAGCCGAAACTAACCGGCTTTCTAAAAAAGCACGGACCTCACTGGGCGGCCTTGGTAGAGCCGAAGACTACCGCCCGAAAGCCGCCCGCGTCGGTAATAGACTGTTATGACAAAAAGTACCCTTATCAGCGGGTGAAGACCGTCAGGATTGAAACGGATGATACTTTCCGGTTTGTTCGTTAGTTCACCGTTCGTGGCCTATTGGCACGGATGATCGCAAAATACTGAGAGGCTAGCGTAGCAATTCGTTGGGTAGATCGTACTCGGTTGTCCGTTGAGGCGGCCTGTTTCTTACGTCTGTTCATGCTAATAATATTTGGTCTAGCACAATATATGCAATAATACTTTATTTAAGAACCAAAAATACTTTTATTAAGAATATCATCTATATTTATGGCGTATCAGCCTTAAATTATACCCAATGGGTAACAGGTGCCCCGCAAGGACTACTAGTATGAGGCGAATACGCTACACAGTAGCAGCATAAATAGTGGTTATCCTCTAGTACGGCACTTGGCAACATAGTTGAAAAGAGCCGTAGTATGAGTCGCCCTTACTTTTAGCGCTCTTTTGCCCTTATTTTTTTATCTTATACAACCGTATTGACACCAGTAGTAACTTAAGACGGCGCCCATTCAGGTGCCGTTTTCTTTTGAGGACTTTGGACTTAAGACAAACTCGGACTACACTGATCTGACTTACGATATTACTAATGCGAAAGGGATCATTATAAAAGTATCGTACAATTATTAGCAAAAGCTTGCTATATTAATAAACACTTAGTTACCTTTGCGGCAAATAACTATAATCAGTTTCTACTTCACATCAGTGTTAAAGATTTAGCTTTCTACCACGGACCTCTTGTTGTTGAAGCAGCGTATACAAGAAAGCGTGCGTCAGCATACCTCTATACGCTTCGCTTTTATACAATTAGCAAACAAAACATCTGCTTTTCGCCTTCCATATAAAAGTGCTTAACCGCAAAAGGCTGAACTTCCAACTACCTAACATCGCACGCATTGCCTTCAACCAATGAATCTGAGCCATTGTGTGTCTTATTCCAAATACGCACTATTACAGTCAGTTTATTCCAAACTATCAATTTTAATTTTTATTTAAACGCTTCGTATCATGGCTAAAACAACTGCTAAATCAAAAACTGAAAAAGCTGCTAAGGCACCGGCAGCTAAGAAGACAGAGGCAAAAGCTGCTACTCCTGCTAAGAAAAAGCCTGCGGCTAAAGCTCCTGCTAAAAAAGCGGCTCCCAAGAAAGCAACGGCCGACCCCGGCGCTGCTTTGGTTAAACAGTGTCAGCAAGTTATTGCCAAGTTTGATAAAATGGATGGTGACCAGTATAAAGAAACGAAAGGGAAACTAGAGTGGTGTTTAGGCAGCTACAACTACGATAAGAATCCCGATGGCTTGGTTAAATACGGAAAGGATGCCGTCGCTCAGCTTAAGGAAGCAAGAGCTGAAAAGCCTCGTCAGGTATCGCAGAAACTTATCGACGATTTAGAAAAAGCCTTGGCTAAATTCTAAACGGCTTGATCGACAACATTAAAAGGAGTTGCTTTAGTAAAGCAACTCCTTTTTTATTATGGAGTGATTGACCTACTCTTCTCTATACCTCACCCTCTTATGAAAGTCCTGTTATACCTACTGCTCACGGCTGTTGTACCAGTCTACGGACAGTCTGACGAAGTGCCCCGTGCCCCTGAGCGAGCCGAAGGAAAAGGCCCGTATGATCAGCTGATTATTCGGGGGGCCACCCTCATCAATGGGGCCGGCTCCCCTCCCGTGGGGCCGGTGGATGTTGTGGTGAAGCAAGACCGTATCGTCACCATCAAAACCGTAGGCTATCCAGGAGTGCCTATTGAAGAGGATCAACGTCCTCTGGCTTCATCCAACGCAAAAGTGATTGACGCTGAAGGCATGTACCTACTGCCGGGGCTGGTAGATATGCACGGCCACATTGGTGGCGAAGGGCAGGGCACTACGGCCGAATACGTATTCAAACTGTGGATGGCCCACGGCATCACCACCATTCGTGATCCATCGTGCGGCAATGGTTTAGAGTGGTGCCTGGATCAAAAACAGAAGAGCGCTGATAACCGTATCACTGCGCCGCGCATCGAGGCCTATGCGGCCTTCGGGCAGGGTAGCAAAAACGGTATCAATACTCCCGAGCAAGCACGGGCTTGGGTGCGGCGCATTGCCGAGCAAGGAGCGGATGGCATCAAGTTCTTCGGCGCACGCCCCGATATTATGGAAGCCGCCCTCGACGAGGCCAAGCAACACCAGCTACGCTCGGCCTGCCATCACGCGCAACTCAACGTTGCCTGGCTCAATGCGCTGCACACCGCTCGCATGGGTCTCACCTCAATGGAACACTGGTACGGGCTGCCCGAGGCACTGTTTACCGACCGTACGATTCAGGATTACCCGGCGGATTACAACTACCAAAACGAGCAACACCGTTTCGGTGAAGCGGGCAAGCTCTGGAAGCAGGCAGCACCACCCTACTCTGACCGTTGGAATGAGGTAATGAATGAGATGCTCGCGTTAGACTTCACGCTGGACCCCACCTTCAATATCTATGAGGCCAATCGAGACCTGATGCGGGCTCGTACCGCCGAGTGGCATCAGGATTATACCCTACCCTCGCTGTGGGAGTTTTACCGACCCAGCCGGATTTCGCACGGCTCGCACTGGCACAGCTGGGGCACCGAAGAAGAAGTAGCCTGGAAAGAAAATTACCGGCTGTGGATGACCTTCGTCAACGAGTATAAAAACCGGGGCGGTCGGGTGACGGCCGGCTCTGACTCGGGCTTTATCTATCAGCTCTACGGTTTTGCCTACGTACGAGAACTAGAACTACTGCGCGAAGCGGGTTTTCATCCGCTGGAAGTGATTCGGGCCGCCACGCTCAAAGGTGCCGAAGCACTGGGACTTGACCAAGAAATAGGATCCATTGAAGTAGGAAAAAAGGCCGATATGATCTTGGTAGATGAAAACCCTCTGGCCAACCTCAAGGTACTGTACGGCACCGGCACCATCAACCTGAACGAAAACAACGAGGTGGAGCGTGTGGGCGGAGTCAAATACACCATTAAAGACGGCATCGTGTACGACGCCCCGCAACTGCTGGCCGACGTGAAGCGCATCGTGGATGCTGCCAAAGAAGAAGCGGATATTGAAGAACTGGTGCAACCTTAATTCAATGAGTAATGATGAATGACTAACGAGCGTTTATCGTTCATTCGTCATTATAACACCCGTTCTAAACGGAACTTCCGCTTCATCACGCGACCGTAGCGAAAAATCTTGACCTGAATTTTCTTATTAGGCTTCGTGCTTACCATCGTGTTGTACATCGCCAGCGTGAGCTCCGGCGGGTGCTTTCCGTTGACAGACACGATCAGATCACCCTCACGCAATCCGACCCGGTCGGCGGGGCTGCCCTTCACAATTTTGCTCACCTTATAGTTCATGAGCAAAGGTCCCGTCGCCATCAGTTCCATACCACTCATATTGTACTTGAAGCGACTGCGAAACAGACGACTCTTCTTTAAGTAAAGCTTACCATTAGCGTAGTCAAAAATGACGCGAAACCGTTTGAGTACCGAGCCCCCGATATTACCCTGGTGCTCGATGCGCTGAGACACCGAAGCGGTGAACTCGCTTCTCTCAGGAAACGAGGTGGTCACTTCCTTAAGGTCGAAACCATGAATGTTGAGATGGTCTACCCGGGCCATGTGACCGTAAATCTCACCACTTAGGCCACGGCCTAAGTAACCGCTCACGTGCCGCTCGGGCACCTTGATTCGAGCGTCAGTCTCTTGGTTGAGCATCATCGAGTGACTAGCTCCCGTATCAATCATCAGCTTGGTCTGCAGGCGGGTGCTATCGTCGATCACTACCTCGGCACCCGCCAGGTATGGCTTGGTATCTTGTATGGTGATCGGCACTGCCTGAAACGAACGCTTGGGCCGGAAACTATCAGGGCGATGTAAGACTACTAACTGACGCGAATAGTCGATCTCTACCACAAAGCGGCTGAACAGTTCGTAGCCTAAAATACCGTGGATACGCGTACCCAGAAAGCTATCCAATTGCAGGTAGTCTTCTTTGAGCACCAGAATAGAGTTACCATTAGCCGCCACCCCGTCGGGTAGATGAAAAGAGACTCCGCTGCTCACGTAAGCACTAATTTCCCCCTGATCACCTGCTCCCATCAGGCTAATGACCCGATCGTTGACCGTCGGGATGCCTTCTACGGACATGCCGTCGGTGAGGATAGCGGTACGTACTCCGGTGTCCAGGATAAACTTGAGGTCTTCGCCCTCGTTCACCCGTACCGGAATCACCACCAGATTGCTGATGAGCTCGAAGGGAATAGCCACGCGTTTGGCGCGTTGGTTCAGTAGGTGAAAACCCCGGTGCTGCGACTGGGCCCACACACTGATCGATACCAAACAACAACACGTGAGCGTGAGTAAACGGATAAAGATGCGCATAGGCCTTGCGTTTTAAGGCGAGCAGATGGTAGTGCTGAAGAGCTTCCTTAAGGTACTAATATTACTGAAAGAACCACCGTGTGATACTTACCGTATGCTACCCAACGCATTTTTTTCTTAGTTTTGTTCCCGCTGCTTCACCGTGCGTGCTCGTCAGCACTAACTACACCATGTCTTCTTTCTCCCTCTACTTCCAACTAGGCCTCACCCACATTCTCGACCTACAGGGCTACGATCACATCCTGTTCGTTGTCGCTCTGTGTGCGGTGTACCTCACGCGCGACTGGCGCAAAATACTATTTCTGGTGACAGCCTTCACCGTGGGGCACTCGGTGACACTAGCGCTGGCGACCTTGCGTATTGTGGAGATAGACGCTAACCTGATTGAGTTTCTAATTCCGGTCACGATCTTTATCACAGCGGTGGGTAACGTGATCCGTAAGCGCGGCCCTTCTCTGCCCCGGGTGGCACCACTAAGCTACGCCCTAGCACTGCTCTTCGGGCTCATTCACGGACTCGGTTTTTCCAACTATCTACGTAGTCTGTTGGGACGAGGCGAATCGTTATTGGTACCGTTGCTCTCCTTCAACTTAGGGTTGGAACTGGGCCAAATCATCATTATCGTGGTTTTACTGGTCTCCGCCTCCGTGGTTGTTGGTTTGTTGGGTGTCTCGCGTCGCGACTGGAAGATGGTGATCTCTTCGGCCATTGCAGGGGTGGCACTGGTGATGATGATTGAAAAGTTTCCGGGATAAATAGTGGCAGCGGCAGTGGCACTACAGCGCCGTTCCGGCCTATTGCTTACTGCTACGCAAACCTCGTTTCATGGCGCAACATTATATTCTTACGCACGGACTGAACGTACAACCCGCCGCTATGCAGCGATGGGCCGAGCGCCTGCCACTACCGCTGAATCGTTGCACATTTATCTGTTTGCCCGGACACGCCCCCGGCGACTCGTTGCGTAATATCACCGCCAACCGGTGGCTAGATAGTTTTAGCGATCAGTATCAGGCCGCCGCTGCCGCTCACGCTCATTCGGATATCGTCTATCTGGGATACTCTTTGGGTGGACTGCTGATGACGTATTTGTTAGGAAAAGGTCGGGTAGCACCTCCGGTAAAGCAAGTGCTATTGGCACCGGCGTTAGCCTTTAAATCGTGGACTCGCCTGCCCACCTTGTTTCCGGCGGTAGACCATCTGCTCATTCCCTCTTTTGCCCCACCTCTTTATAAGGCGACACCCGGTGTCACCATCGGAGCATACAAAGCTCTGTTTGAAATTAGTGCCGGATTGGACAGGCTAGACTCGGCTCACTACAACGTACCCACTCTGGTGTTATGCGACCAACACGACGAGCTGGTGCACGCACCGGGGTTGCACACGTTTATTCAGCAAAAGAACTTGAGCCGATGGCGACTGAATATCCTGCCTTCTTCACGCTGGAAGCAGTGGGGGAAGAAGCACCTACTGGTGGCTCCGGAGTATCAGTCAGGTGCCTACTGGGCTGATGTCCAGTCGCAGGTCAAACGTTTTTTGGCTTCTTGACAACACTGATGAGTAGCAGTGATAGCGGCCCTTACTGCCCACTGCCACTGCTACTGCTATTGCTACTGCTCACACTGCTACTGCTACTGCTACTGCTACTGCTACTGATATTGATAGCACAGACGGCACGCAAATCCTGGGTTCAACTTCCGATAAGTGGTACGATTATGTATATTGCCGACTACCCGTCACAACCATCGATATCTTATTCTATGAAATTATCATTGGCATTTTTTGTTACGCTACTCTCTATCGCCTCGTTTGCGCAAGAAAGTCCGAATAAATTTACTGATAAGTTTGAACAACTGGGTCCGGCTCTGCTGCCTACTCCCAACGTGTATCGTACCGGTTCGGGTGCCCCCGGCCACCAGTACTGGCAGCAACGAGCGGACTATAAAATCACGTGCGAGATCGATGACGACAACCAACGGCTCACCGGTTCGGAAACCATCACCTATTATAACAATTCGCCCGACGTGCTAGGCTATCTGTGGGTGCAGCTCGATCAGAATATGCGTGCTCAGAATTCAAATACGTACAAAACTCAGACGAACAGCATCAGCAACCAGATGAACGTAGACAAGCTGGAAGAGCTCATCGGCTACGACTACGACGGGGGTCACAAGATCCAGTCAGTGCAAAACGCGACCGGTGATTCTATCGCTTACACCATCAACGGTACCATGATGCGGGTAGACATTGCCCAACCCCTGAACCCGGGCGATTCTATTGAATTTGCCATTGACTGGTACTACAACATCAACGACCGCGATTTGATGGGCGGACGCGGCGGTTACGAGTACTTTCCTGAGGACGAGAACTATCTGTACACCATCACGCAGTGGTTTCCACGAATGGCGGTATACGACGACCACGAGGGTTGGCAGCACAAGCAGTTCCTGGGCCGCGGTGAATTTGCCCTGCCCTTCGGTAATTACGAAGTGAAAATCACCGTACCTTCCGACCACATTGTGGCGTCTACCGGCACCCTGCAAAACCCCGATGAGGTGCTCACCTCCGATCAGCAGTCACGGCTTGAGCAGGCTAAAACCGCTGATAAGCCGGTGGTGATTGTGAGTCAGGATGAGGCCGAGCGCGCCGAGAAGAAACGGGCCAAGGAGACCAAAACCTGGGTATACCACGCCGACAGTGTGCGCGACTTCGCTTTCGGTAGTTCGCGCAAGTACATTTGGGACGCCAAGGGCGTAGATATCGACGGCAAAACCGTGATGGCCATGTCGTATTACCCCAAAGAGGCCAATCCGCTGTGGGGTCAGTACTCGACCGAGGTGGTGGCCCACACCCTCAAAACCTACTCTAAGTACACCATCCCCTACCCTTATCCGGTGGCCATTTCGGTAGAAGCCTCTAACGGTATGGAGTACCCGATGATCTGCTTTAACTACGGTCGCCCGGCCCCTGACGGTACTTACTCCGAGCGCATTAAGTACGGTATGATCGGCGTGATTATCCACGAAGTGGGCCACAACTTCTTCCCGATGATTGTCAACTCCGACGAGCGGCAGTGGACCTGGATGGATGAAGGGCTGAACACTTTTGTGCAGTACCTCACCGAGCAGGAGTGGGATCGAAACTACCCCTCGCGGCGCGGCCCCGCGGCCAAAATTGTGCCCTACATGAGCGGCGACAAATCGCAGATTGCCCCCATTATGACTAATTCAGAACAAATTCAGCAGTTTGGGGCCAACGCCTACGGTAAACCGGCTACGGCCCTCAACATCCTGCGCGAAACCGTGATGGGCCGTGAGCTGTTCGACTACGCCTTTAAAACCTACGCCGAGCGCTGGGCCTTCCGTCATCCCGAACCGGCTGACTTGTTCCGTACGATGGAAGATGCCTCGGGCGTAGACCTCGACTGGTTTTGGCGCGGCTGGTTTTATACCGTAGACCACGTAGACATTGGTATTGCTGACATGAAGCACTACCAAATCAACACGCAAAACCCAGAGGTAGAAAACCCGATTGCCCGCCAGCAGAGCGAGCAAGAGCAGAGGCATGTCAGCCAGACTTACAACAAAACGGACATTCCGACCACGGCCATCGAAGCCGATCCGTCGCTGCGAGATTTCTATAATGAATACGATCCGTACGCAGTGCAGCAAGAAGACCAAGACGCTTACCGTTCGTTTATGGATAGCCTCGACGAGAAAGAGAAAAAACTGGTGGAGCGTGGTATGCACTTTTATGAAGTCACCTTTGCCAATCACGGTGGTCTGATTATGCCTATCGTGCTAGAGTGGAATTACGAAGACGGTAGCACCGAAGTGGAACGCATCCCGGCCGAAGTATGGCGACTCAATGCCGAGCAGGTAACCAAGGTATTTGCTAAAGAAAAAGCCGTAGAGCAGCTGGTGCTAGACCCCTACCAAGAAACAGCGGATACCAATCCGGAAAACAATTACTACCCAGAGCGCGACGTGCCCACCCGTTTTGAAGTATTTAAAGAGCAGAAGAAAGCCCGCGGCACGTCGGGGGAAAACCCGATGCAAAACCAAAACGCCTCGCGTAAGAAGAAAAACGCCACGGTGGGAGGACAGTAAAGCAGCAGCATTGATAGAGTAGGCGGTTGGCAGGTGCCGGTAAGCAGGAATGTGCTACTGTGCCCTGCTAGCCGCTTACTGCCTACCGCCAACCGCCGCCTTATTCATCAAGCAACGCACGATCCACTAATACGCTCTGTACTTCTTCTCACCTGCCTCTACCGCTGCGGCCAGCACGTTTTCTTTGGGCGGAAAAGGGCAGCTAAACGTACTGTTGTAGGCGCAGTACGGATTATAAGCCGCATTAAAGTCCAACTCCAACGTTTTTTGCGCTGTGCGACTGGGCTTATCTATATTGAGATAGCGCCCCCCGCCGTAGGTAGTGTCGCCGCTGGTATCATCGGCAAAAGCGATAAACAGTTGGGCGGGCTGCTCGAAAGGCTCTAGCACCAACAGACGGTGCTGCTGCTCCTTCATTTCAAACACGGCGTAGCCGTAGCGAATGTACTTTTCTTCTTCGCCCGTGCTGGTCGCCAGCCGCATCAGCTTTTTGTCTTTGATGGGCTCAATCCGGGCACGCACCCGGTAGGCAGGGTTGGGCGGGTAGTAGATAAGCGGTGAAAACGCGATGCTATCGGGCGCGAAAGGTGACTCGGGCGAACTCTTCATAAAACCTTCGGTGCGTTTGCGCTCTTCAGCAATGCGCTCGAGGTACGCCCCTTCGCTTTCACTACCAAACAGGGTGTAGGCAAAGATACTGCCTACGCCTAATACCAGAATCACGATAATTGCTTTCTTCATACGTTATTTTTGCTGACTCTATAACGTTTAACGATAGACGAGGTTCCCCCACTACGCGCCAAATTTAGCAGAAAACCGTCTCAAATTAGGCGAAAACACTCATAGTGAATCATAGTTATTTTGCGATATTAGTCGCCATCAAATAAACTACCCTTGCAAAACGACACACCTCACCCTGAGGAAGTCCCCTTTGGCTCATCTTCCGATGCGGCATCTTCCGATGAGTCATCATCCCATGAGACTCCCTCTTTTGTGGTAGGTATTGGTGCCTCGGCCGGTGGACTAAAACCTATACAAGAGTTCTTTGAGCAGATTTCGCTCACCCGTGAAGTAGCCTTCGTGGTGGTGCAGCACCTTTCGCCTGACTACGAGAGCATGATGAAAGACCTGCTGAAGCGCTACACCAACATGACCATCCGGGTGATCACTGACGGTGAGGTCATCCGAGCCCACCATATTTACCTGCTGCCGCCCAAACGATACGTCGAGATAGAGGAAGGTAGTTTTCGTCTGTATCAGCGCGGCAAAGAACGGCTCATGTTGCCGATCAACATATTTTTACATTCACTGGCCAAGAACTACCAGGAGAAAGCCATCGGTATTATTCTGTCAGGATCAGGCACCGATGGATCATTAGGCATTCGCACGGTTTGTGAGTACGGTGGCATCACCATGGCGCAGTCGCCTGACACCGCACAGTTTCCGGGCATGCCCGAATCCGCCATCCAGACGCAGCGGATAGACTTTATGGGCAAGGTGAAGGATATCACAAACCAGCTTACCAACATCTTTAAGCAGGGCAGTTTGCGCGACCCTGCCAAAGGTTGGCACAGTGCCCAGCAGTCTTTCTATCACATCATCAATACCATCAAGCGCAAGCAGGAGATTGACTTTTACGGTTACAAGCGCGCTACCCTGGAGCGCAGGATCGAGAAAAGGATGCAGATCGTGGGGGTGTACAGCCTGGTAGATTACAGCGACTACCTCCTCAAGAACCCCGAAGAGATTGAAACGCTCGCCAACGAGTTCCTCATCGGCGTCACCCGCTTCTTTCGCGATAAAGAAGCGTTTAGTATTATCAAAGATAAAATCGTTCCTGAACTGGTGCGGCGAAGCGTTGAGTACCAAGAAGCGCCGCAGCGCGAAACTTTGCGGCTGTGGGTGTCCAGTTGCTCTACGGGCGAAGAAGCCTACTCGCTCGCCATCTTACTGCACCAGTATTGCGATGAAAATAACTTGCTCTGCGATTTCAAAATCTTTGCTACCGATATAGATCGGCGGGCGATCAACAAAGCCGGGATGGGCGTCTTTCGTCAGGACATTGTGCAAGACATACCGGCCGACCTGCTTGAGACCTACTTTAAGAAGGTCGGCAGTGAGTATAAGATTCGGAAAGATATCCGCTCTCATATCGTGTTCGCGCAGCACAATGTGCTCAACGATCCTCCCTTTATCAACATGGATTTTGTGTCGTCGCGCAACATGCTCATCTACGTAGAAGAGGCCTCGCAAGATGTGATTATTGAGCAGTTTCTGTACGCACTGCGCCCCCAGGGGTTTCTATTTTTGGGCTCTAGCGAATCGGTGACCAATCACTCGGGCGACTTCCAGGTTATTGACAAAAGGTGGAAGGTATTTCAAAAGAAAACAAACAATCGTAAGTACACTCCTAATATCAATCCGTTTCGGCTGAGCAAGAAAGCTGGCAGGCCTAACCAAGAGGGGTTCGAGCATGAACACACCCCTCGACGCAATAACCGCTCGTCCGCGAATCTATTACCAGTGAGTGACTACAATAGTTTGATTGTACAGCACTACGCCCCCACCTTTATCATTACCAACCAACAACTGAGCGTACTGTATGTGTCTCCTACCGCCAGTCGTTTCTTGAGCTTTCCTTCTAGTCTTAGCGATTTTCACCTAGAGCGCATCATTCCTAAAAACCACTGGGTCACCTTCAAAAACGGAATAGCACACGCCCTGGAAAACAACGGCCCGTATGAATACCAGCAGATACCGTTTTCTCAGCGCGGCTCTCAGTACCAGCTCACGCTTCGGTTTGTGCCTCACTGGTCAGAGGAGACCGAAGAAAAAGTGGTGTTTGTCGAATTTGTAGAAGAGACGGAGGCCCCCCCCGAGGCTACGGCCGAGGTGTTCTCAGCGGATAAACACACGCAAGAGCGCATCAAAGCACTTGATATAGAATTGAGCGAAACCAAACGTTTGCTCCGACGGGCATCGCAACAGTATAATTCTACGGAAGAGGAATTACAGTCTACCAACGAAGAACTCATGTCTTCTAACGAAGAGATGCAGAGCACCAACGAAGAACTACAGTCGCTCAACGAAGAGCTGTATACGGTAAACGCCGAGCTACAGACAAAAATTAGTGAATTATCGCAGCTCAATAACGATGTTAATAACCTACTGGTGAGCACCGATATTGGCACCATCTTCTTAGACCACCACCTCAACATTCGTAAGTTCACTCCGTCTATCCAAGATTATTTTCACGTGCGCGAGAGCGACCTGGGGCGCCCCATCACGCACTTCAACAATAACTTTGGGTTAGACAATTTTCAGGATAACATTCGCCGGGTGATGGATAGCCTGCGCACCGAACAGCACGAAGTGAGTAGCGAAACCGGTCACCGGTACCTCATGCGGATCAACCCCTTTATCACGCATCAGGAAGAGGTGAAGGGTGTGGTGATCTCGTTTATCGATATTGAAGAGCTCAAGCAAAAGGAAGAAGAGCTGCACGAGAGCACCCATTTTGCGCAAAGTATTGCCACCGCCATTCCCCACCTGCTGTACGTATACGACCTGGTGCAGAAAAAGAACGTGTACGCTAACCGCTGGCTACCCGACATACTGGGCTACAGTGAAGAAGATGTTAAGAAAATCGGGGATATCAACAACGTTGTTCACCCTGAAGATGAAAGTAGGGTGGCTGAACACGCGCAGCGACTTTTGCGGGCTGAAGACGAAGAAACACTGGAAATAGAGTATCGCATCCGAAAAAAAGACGGACGGTATCTATGGTTGTTTAGCACCGAAAAGGTGTTCCGTCGCAATGAAGCGGGGGAAGTAGTACAGGCCATTGGTATTGCCCAGAACATCACGCTACGCAAAGACGTGGAAGGGGCGTTGCGAACCACCAATCAGAACCTCCGAGTGGCTAATCAGCAGCTCGACAGCTTTGT
This sequence comes from Tunicatimonas sp., assembly GCA_965213875.1. GTDB lineage: Bacteria > Bacteroidota > Bacteroidia > Cytophagales > Cyclobacteriaceae > Tunicatimonas. The sequence continues at coordinate 352,786 of CBDCAN010000001.1, forward strand.
GTATACAGCGGCGCACGATCTGCAAGCGCCGGTGTCTAACCTGAAGAACCTGCTCAAGCTACAGGAGAAGGTGAAAGATCAGGATAAACAGCAAAATATTAGAGTGCAGGTGGCCAGCTCGGCCGATCGCTTAGAGGACACCCTACAGGGTCTGATCTCTATTATCGATATTCGCAAGAGCGGTCGCCAGGAAGTAGAAATGTTGTCGTTTGACAAAGTGCTGGAGCATGTAACCGCCGCCCTGTCGACGGTGGTTCAGGACAGTGGCGCTACCTTCGAGGCCAACTTCTCCGAAGTGCCAAAAATCATCTACGAAAAACCGTATCTGCACAGTATCATGCTCAACTTAATTAGCAATGCTGTGAAGTACGCTTCTTCTGAGCAGCCGCCCCGGGTAAAACTAAGCACCCGCCAAGAAGACGACTGTGTGGTGTTGACCGTGCAGGACAACGGTATTGGTATTAATCTAAAAGAGCATCAGGAAGTGTTATTCCAGCCGTTTGAACGCCTTGATGCTAGCAAACCGGGCAAGGGTATCGGCCTCAGTATTATCAAGAATATGGTAGAGCACAACGACGGCCGTATTGAAGTGGAAAGCGAGCCCGGTGAAGGGGCCACTTTTCATGTTTACCTAAAATGCTACCCAGGAAATGAGTAAGACCCTGCACATTTTGGGGGTTGATGATGACCCTACGAGCAGCTATCTACTGCAAGAATTCATTACGCTAGGTGCTCGTCAACCGGTACAGTTTTCGTCAGCCACCACGGTGGACGAGGGATTGGCCCACCTTGAAGATTGCCACCAGCAGCAACGAGATTTCCCCCAACTTATCTTCGTCGATATCCGCTTACCCAAGAAAAACGGCTTTGCCTTCGTTGATACCTTTCAGCGGGAGTACCTGGCTGAGTATCCCGATTGTGCCATTTACATGCTCAGCTCCTCAATGCGTGATACCGATCGGGGCAAATCGATGAATCACCGTGCGGTGAAGGGGTTTGTGCACAAATCTGACCTTGATGCGCAGTTAGATGATATCATTGCTTCCCTAGCGTAACCATAATGAAGAATGAATAATAGTTATCCATTCTTCATTGATCATTCGTCATTATTCATCACTCATTATCACCTACGTCAGCTCCTTCTTTACCTCAATGATGGCTCCTTCGCAGTTTTTCTGGATATACGCATGAAATTTCTCCAGTACTTCTTCCTGAACGTTGTCTACATCCATGTCCTCAATAGTGACAATCAAACTGGCCATATGATCCATCCCCAGCAGCATGGTATTGCTCTTAAGCGTATGCGCGATGTCTTTGAACGCCTCCCAGTTCTGCTCGTACATCGCCACCTCTAGCTGTCGCAGGTACTCCGGAGCGTCTTCCAAAAATACCTCGAGCATCTCCTTCACAAAAGCGTTATCATTGCTAGCAAATTCTTCTAACCGGGTGTAAGCCACTTGATCGAACGGCGGCAGGCCAGCCAGCATATCAGGATTGAGTGACACTAAGGGAATGACCGGAGTATCGCGCGGTGCTTCACTACCCCGAGGTTGGTCTAACAAAGAGGTCGTCACCGGCATATTCACCACGGTTGTCTTCGAAGCAGAGGATGGTAGCTCTTTGTCACTTTCTGACGAGGCAACGTCAGCCGTCGGCTGTGTGTTCCAGGTCCGCCCTTCTATCACATTGATGAGTTTGCGGTAGAGTTCAGACGGATTAAAGGGTTTAGATACGTATTCGTCCATACCTACACTGCGGTACTGATTCTCTTCTTCTTTAAGTACATGGGCCGTCATGGCGATGATGGGTGCCTGCACGTAAGGCGGCGGCAGCGCTCTTATTATTTCGGTGGCTTCAATACCATTCATGATGGGCATACGAATGTCCATCAGTACTACATCGTACTTTTGCTCCTGCACCATGCGTACTGCTTCTTTTCCATTAACGGCCAGGTCAACCTCACAGTCTACTTCCGACAGGCATTTGCGGGCTAGCATTTGGTTATTACGATTGTCTTCCGTAAGCAAAATACGTTTTCCCGCCAGTCGGTCTAACGGCAGCGTTTCCGTGGGCTCGTTCTCAGAAGGAATCAGAGCCTCATTGCCCTGCCCCAGCGGCAGTGTTACCGTAAAGGTAGAGCCCACGTCCGGTTGACTCTCTACCGAAATTTTACCGTGCATCAGCGTCACCAGTTTTTCTACAATGGTGAGTCCTAGTCCTGTGCCACCGTAAAGGCGAGTCGTGTCTCCCGTTTCCTGCTCAAAGCTCTGGAAGATGCTATTCAGCTTGTCGGGCGCAATACCAATACCCGTGTCTTGAACCTTAATGGTGAGTTGATAACCCTCGGGTGCCTGCGCAGCCACGTCGGTGATCACCCGTACGCTTCCCTTCTGGGTAAACTTGATGGCGTTGCTGATCAGGTTATTTAGAATTTGACTAATGCGCGTCGGGTCGCCCAATAGTGCCCTGGGCATACGCGGGTCCGTTTCGAATATGAGCATCAGGTCTGACTCCTGCACCTTCATCGAGAACAGCGTACTCTGGGCGTGGAGTAAGCGCCCCATGCGGAAGTGCACCTGGTCAATGGTTAGCTTACCGGCTTCAATTTTAGAGAAGTCGAGAATGTCGTTGATCACCACCAGCAGCGTATTGGCCGACCCGTAGATAGACTGAAGGTACTCCATCTGCTCAGGCGATTGTTCGCCGCGCAGTAGCAGCCGGGTAAACCCTAAAATCGCATTCATCGGTGTGCGTATTTCGTGGCTCATATTGGCCAGAAATTCTTGCTTGATACGCACCGCCTGCTCCGCCATTTCTTTGCTGTACTCAAGTTCCTCACGGGCCTCAGTCTGGTGCGTGATGTCCTGAAAAGTACCGTACAATCTGATACAGCGCTGTCCATCCAGTTCGGCCCGCCCGATTGACCGCACCCACCGCTCGTTGCCCCGGGCGGTTACAATACGGACCTCTTCGTCCCAAGGCTCACCGGTTTCCATGGCTTGGGTTACCACTCGCTGAATTACCTCCCGGTCGTGGCCTTCTCTATAAAAGTTGATACCACTATCCAGGTCAGGCACGAAATCCTGATCCGCCTCATGAATTTCTCTGGTGATCTGAGTCCAGTAAACCTCTTTTGTGAGGCAGTCTAACTCCCATCCGCCTACCCGCGCCATCGTGCTGGTCTGTTCTAGTACTGTTTTCGTACGACGAAGCTCACTTTCTACAGCTTCGGCCGTCTCTTTGGCAGAGATAAGCGCCTGACGAGATTCTACCTCTTCTGTCACGTCGCGGGCTACTCCGAAAATACTCGTCTGCCCCGTAGCATCAGTATGTCGTTTGATAATTGTATCAATAAAGCGGGTTTTACCTGCGCGCACAATCCGCAGTTGATACCGCACTTTGCCCCGCTGAATGGCTTCTTCGGCCTTCTGCGACGATAGCTCTCGGTCATCGGGGTGGATCGCCGCCCGATAAGATTCTATATTAGGCCCCGCCTGATTATCCTCTATCGGCAAACCAAATATTTTGTACATCTGCTCTGACCACACAACGTTCGACTTCATGTCATACGACCAGTAGCCTAACTCAGCCGTTTCCTGCGCCACCGATAGCTGCATCACATACTGATCAGTGAGCAAGATTTTTTCTTCTAGTCGTTGTGTCACCTCTAGTTGCTCTTCGCTGGCGGCCCGCAGTTCTTCTTCGGTGGTGCGCAGTTCGTTGTTGGATTGTGCCAACTCCTTCATTTTCTCTTCCAGATCACGGTTGATCAGCTTAATAGCCTCTACGTTCTCTTTGATTCGCTCTTCCTGTAGGGTTATTCGGCGATACATCGGTCGGAATATCAGGAAGAAGCCAAGCACCAGAATGGTGATTGAAACCGCCGCCATCACAACCTCAACCATCTCAAAGTAGTGATTCTGCTCATCGGCGTAGGATTCTAACGCATACACAATCCGATCCATCTCTTCTAAGAATATCTCTTCGTGGATACGGACGGTTGTGCGCAGCTCTTGCCGGGTGATCTGCCTGGTAGCAAAAGCGTCTACCGCTTGCACGATGGCCTCCACGTGCGGGGTGATGGCACTAAGTTGGCGAGCGATGGATGCCGATGATACCCCTTCGGTACCCAGCCGATGATCACCGCTCTGTAGACCTATGTGCGCTTGCTGCCACCGAGCTGCGTCTTGTATGACTTGTACGAGCGACACAGAATCGACGGACAAAACTTCTTTGGCGATCTTCTGGCTAAGCATACGTTGCCGTCCGGCCAGATTGATTTCCCGAGCGTACTGCTCACTAGTCGTTGTTAGGTAAATACTGATAGATTGCGTGCCGAATATCAGTAACATAAACACTGAGAAGGTAGCAATGGCCAGCTTTTTCTTGTTGTTAAACTTCATACTAGTGGTGTCAATCAGTGAGTGATTTTACTTGAATATCATCGGTTGATGGGCTCGGTTCGGCAAAGCCGCGCCGCACCATGTCGCCCCATTTGTTGCGCCCCAGCAGGTAGTCGATGTTGCCTCGCACGGCAGAATAAATCACCAGAGGGTGCAGGAAGAAGGGCTCAATTAGTCCGATAGCAAACAACCGCATCACTTCTGACAAGCTGCGGTACTTGCGGAAGGTAATCTCTTCGCCGAAGAGGGTCAGGGCCGTCATGCCCGCCGAGAAGAACCAGATGAGCGCCAGCATCAGCAAGAAGAAGGGCCAGTTGATGAGCCCCTGCACTCCGAGTACAATGGCTAAAATCAGTCCCGTGACTTCCAGCAGCGGGGCCAGCCACTCCATAAACAGCCAGTACGGATAGCTGAGCAGGCCCATACGTCCGTAGCGCGGATTGAAGAACATTTTACGGTGCAGCCGCAGGGTTTCCATCGTTCCTCGCGTCCAGCGATTGCGCTGCCGCTGTAGTACACTGAGCGTTTCGGGGGTTTCGGTCCAGCACAGAGGGTCGGGCACAAAGGCTACCCGGTAGGCCAGCTTCTGCTCGTGCATGTGCCGCCGCATCCTGATCACCAGCTCCATGTCTTCGCCCACTGTGTCGCGGCGGTAGCCTCCTACCTCAATAACCAGTTCACGATCAAACACTCCCAGTGCTCCAGACACCAGAATAAGTCCGTCAAGGTGACTCCAGGCGACGCGCGCCAGCAAGAAAGCCCGCAAATACTCCAGCGTTTGCGCCCGCGACAGCCAGTTGTTAGGCACGTGCGCCCCGGCCATATACCCTTGGTCGATCTCACACGAATTTGCCGTCCGCAGCACCCCGCCGGTGGCAATCACCCGCCGGCCTCCCTCTTCTTCCAGGAATGGTTTCATCAGTTTGAGCAGCGCATCGTCTGACAGAATACAGTCTACGTCGATGCACATCAGATACTCGCGGCTCGAAACGTTGATTCCGGTGTTGAGCGCGTCGGCTTTGCCCCCGTTTTCTTTATCCACGATCACCAGGTGCTGGTAGGCCGCGTTGCGTGATTTGTACACCGCCCGCACGGTTTCTGTCGGTAGGCGAGCTGCCACCTCGAAATCTACCGCTTCCATATCGTAGGCCGCCAGAGCGGTGGCCAGCGTCTCATCGGTACTGCCGTCGTTTATTACGATAATTTCGTAATTGGTGTAGGTAAGGGATAGCAACGAACGGATATTATTGACGATGGTCTTTTCCTCATTGTAAGCGGGAGCAAGCAAACTCACCGACGGGGCCAAAGGTGAGTTCAGAATGTCCGTATAGTCGGTAGAAGCGTTTCGGCGTAGGTACTGCCGCAGGGCCACCAGCGATATCACCGCCAGGGTGAGGTAGCAGAACATCACCAGCAGGGTGTAGCCGAAAAAAAGGTAACTCCAGAAAGTAGGTACGTTTATCATCATTACTGTATTCTATCGTCTAATTGGTGTACTACGTATCGCTGACCTGCTTCGTCGAGGGTATCGGCCAGAGGGGCGATGGCTTCACGACCGCCCAAAGATTTGAGTGATTGTAGTGCGCTCATACGCAAGGTGTACCCTGGTTCTTGCGCCACCACATTTTCTAAAAACGTGCGCGTCGGCTGATCGTAAGTCCACTGCTGCAGCGCCCGCACCACCGACAAATGCATGTGACTGCCGTCTTCGTACAGGGTCATCAGCATCTCTACGGTTTCCTCATCCAGCCAGTCGGCGATGGTATTAACCGCCTCTTGCCGCACCACGGGACGGTTATCGAAGAGCCGCTCGATGACCTGCTCGCGCGCCTGAATCTGGCCGTATATGTGAATCATCTTGAGCACAAATACCGTCACTGATGCGTGCGGGTTGGCCAGATATTTCTGGAAGTCCGGCATTTGGTCAGCCCCGAACCGACGCAGTACGTTGGTGATCCGTAGCTGCTGCCACAGGGTAATGGGGGCCTCCAGGGTGGCTAAGAAGTCGAGCTGATCGGCACCGCCCAGCCGCAAGAGGGCACACTGGGCTTCGGTGCGCAGCACGGGATGCTTGTCTTCGGCCAGATTGTGTAACTGGGGAATGGCGTGTGATACTCCAAAGTAGGCCAGTTCTTTCACCGCGGCGGTTCGCTCGTCCCACCGCCCGTCTCTTAGTATCTGAGTGGCACGCATATCCAGACGCATGTCCTGATAAAATTCGTGCAGTGTTTCGGCGCCTTCGCCCGCAAAGTCCCGCCCCAGCAGCGTAAGCAGCTCACGCAGTGCCCCCTGCGAAGCTCCGGTGAAGGCCGCCCGCAGTCGATCTATGGCCTGGCGATAAGTGCGCGGGTCGGTTCGCTTTTGTCCCTCGAGTATCATCTCGAAGATTTCTGTCTCATGCCGGGCGATCAACTGCTCGTCGCGCCGCGCCTGACGGCGCAGACGCACGCGGTTAAATAGAATATACGACATGAGTAGCACGGTCATGGCCGTGTATATCGCAATGAGTCCTACGGCGATGAGTACAATAGTAACGGGTGCCTGATCAAGGGACAGCACCCCTAAAATCTTTTCCATAATCCAACGTTAAAGCTCATAATTGAAAAGTGGTCGCTCGGCTCGGGCATCTGCCGGTCGAAGACGGTCCACACTTTGCCCAGCAGACGGTGGCGGAAGCGGCGTTGCACTCCCAAGACGGTGTAGAGCGAATGAGAACGACGCACCTCCTGAAAGTTGGCGTCTAAATAGTCATTGTCGGGCGAGGCCCCGCTACCCACCTTGAGTTCTACAAAACTGTACGCATCGGGGGTGAACCACCGTCCGCCCAGCTCGAAGCTTTTGCGCCACCCCGGCGAAGCGGGTGACCAGTAGGTGCGACCGGTGATACTACCGCGCTTAAAATACTTGCTGGCCGAAGCCGTGTAAATCCACGCATCCTGGGTGGTGTAGCGTAAGTAGCGCACACCGGCGGATACGTCTACCGTAGGCGCTACCTTGTAAAAAGGTTCTAGCGCCGCGCGGTAACGCGGAAACAGACGACCATCGGAGTGCCCCACCTGTCCGTATAAATACCAGCGCTGACTCAGCACCTTCCAAGCGTCTAGTTCTATCTGCTGGCTCACCACGTCAAAGCGGTACGAGCGGCTAGCGCGTCCGGTGAGCGTAAGCGTAGGCCACAAGCGGCTTAACTCGGCACGCACCGTATTACGCGGAAATTTGCTGTTAGAATACCTTTCGTGACTGTAGCTTAGACCTGCCTGATAACGTGCTACGTGCCAGTACGCTTCGTCTCGCAAACGCTGGGCCTCAGCGTGATCGGGGTCTTGCGTCAGCACCTGGTCGAAAGCCGCCAGGGCGGTTTCGTAGTCCCGATGGGCCAGCGCGGCTCGCCCCTTGAGCATGGCGAACTCCGTATCGTCCGGAAACTGGGCTAACCCTTCATCTGCTCGCTCAACGGCCTGCGCGTGCTCCCCTTGCCAGTAGGCCAACTGGATGCCACACAGCGTGGCCTGATGTACCACTGCCAACGGGCTTGGTTCCACCGAGGCCAAGTCTGTGCGTAGCGCAACCAGCGACTGCTCGGCTTCGCCGAACTGATGATCCCAAGCGTAGGTGTAGATCACCAGCAGCCGCGCGTCGTAGTGCTGCGGCTGCTCACGCAGCAGTGTTTGGCAGTGCCGCCGGGCCAGTGCGTACTGCTTCTGCTCCACAGCAGCTTGCGCTTGCACAAAGAGGTGGCTGCTGTTCTGCGACCAGGCCCGGTGCCCAATCATCAGACAACCGCATATTCCCACGATGGTGACGATCGTTCGCATCAGGCAGTGGTGCCGAGGTGTCGCTTGATCCGAACCAGCAGTTCGCCCAGGTTGAAGGGTTTCGTCATAAAATCATCGGCCCCCATGTCAAACGCTTTTATGACCGTATCCTCTAGCCCGATAGACGTGAGTATGATGACCGGCGTACTATCGTTATGCGCTTTCACGTAGGGAATAGTTTCCAAGCCGTTGAGGTAGGGCATCATGATATCGGATATGACCAAGTCCGGACTTTCTTGTTCTACCATGTCCACCGCTTCCCGCCCGTTAGAGGCGGTTACGGTTTGATACCCTTCTTTTTCTAGTTTGAATGCGATAGATCGCAATAACATACGATCGTCTTCCGCAATAAGAATCTTAGCCATAGCTTCTATTGATTATGATTATTGTTTGATAAGTTTAGAAATACTCTGTCCGTGCGAAGTGGTCACCTTCAACAGGTACACTCCCGGTGCCACCGACAGGGGCAGCTCACTGTGCCAGTGCCCATTGCGCTCGACCGTTCCGGTTTTTACCACCTGAAGGCTCCGACCCGACAGGTCGAGCAGACTGACGGTGACCGTTTCGTTCGGCACCTGCTGGCTCACCGATACAGTGAAGCGGTCGTGAGCCGGGTTCGGGAACACCCGCACGTGGTCGCTCAACCGCTGCTCTTCTCGGTTACCGTAGGCTTGGGTTTGGAACGTAAGGTTGTCTACCCGCAGATCAAAGGCTTGGCTAGACTTGCCGTTGCCCAACGCATTAAATACTACTGAAGTAACGTCTTCGGCGGTAAACGCCCCGGCTCTTTCACCCCAGCGATTGGTGAGTGACCCGAAGGGGACGGCAAAGTCTTGCCCCTCGCCAGAAAGCGTGAAGAAGTGACGAAACTGCTCGCCCGAAGCCTCGATGCTCTTTTTAGTAACAATCACTTCGTACTGCCCCGTACCAGAAGCCTGAAACGCCAGGTAACCGTAGGCTTGCAAATTCTGGGGCAGCAAACCAGGTCGTAGGCTACGAAACAGGGAGGCATAAGAACGTACCTGGCCGGTCATCTGCGCACTGCGCTCTAGTGGATACACTCCGTCGGCGGGGTTCGTTAGCCCGGTTTCGGTAGCGAAGTTAGTAACCTGCGCCCCGTCACGCTCATAGTCTACTCCCCAGGGGCCGTCCGCCAAGTACAATGCATCCAGTCCGCCGGTGGCACTGTTGGCCAACGTAAACCCTACGTCAAATACCTGATCTACCGGCAGCGATAATATTTGTTCGCCCGCCGCCAGCGGCACTGACGTTAAGAAGCTAGCGCGCTCTCCGTCTTCCGTACTCGCCGCGGTGCCCCACACATCGGCCTGCGCCGCCCGCGCCCTGTTCTGTAGTTTCAGGTGCAGTTGCCCCTGGCTATAGTGTCCTGACTTGACGTATACCGACGGAATCGTGGGTGGGTAGTTGTTCAGGAACGACAGCGACTTCTGCTGCATCGCCCGCAGGAGTTGGGTAGCCAACGCGATGGTATGCGTTGGTGATACTGACCATACCTGAAAGTTGAGTACGGACGCTCCTTCGGCGGGCCGATAGGCTTCGTTGCGCCAGCGGTTGTCTACGGTGTACCCTTCGGGGGTTTCGTACGCCACAAAGTTGATGGCGTAGTCAATCTCGCCGTTAGGTTGGTCAATACGCGACAGGATAAAGGGTTTATCCAGTACGTTTACGTGGCGGATGTCCGTGAGTGCCCCGCCGTTGAGCCGGTCGCAAATAGCCTTGGTGTGTTCGTATACCTGCCCTGCGGTGCGGATGTATAGAACAGAACCCAGTATTTGACTACGCTCGTTCAGGTAGTCCACTGAGAATAGTTCGTCGGCATTGGTGATACCGATCAAATCTTCAGGGGTAACGACCACCGCCTGGTGACTGCCGGGGCTCTGCTCAGGGATAAGTAACAGATCGGCCTGGTGGTTGGCAGCGCGGGCGTGCTGTGCACCACTTGATGCCGTAGTAATTGCTCCCGACCGCACTTTCTGGTGCGAGAATACTTTTGGTGCGACGCGACGGGCGCTCACGAGTTGCTGCTGGCGCTGAAAGTTGCGCACCGCAATTTTGCTCGCCAGATTGCCGTTGCTCTCAGTACCACCGTCTTCCCCACTGGTAGACGGGTCAATGGCGATGTGTGCGGTGGCCCGGTCGTTGATGGCATTGTCATCGGGTTGATCGGTTGTATCAATCAAACCTTCTACCAACGTATTTTCGTTAATAATCAGCTGAAACAGCAGCTCAGGCACTTGATCCGTCGTTAGATCACCCACCGACCAGAGACCGGTTGCGGCATCGTACGCTCCCTGCGTAGACTGCGCTTGCAACAGCACGGCGTGGGCCGGAACGGTTACCGCCACGTCTACTTCGAAGGCCGTGGTGGTCGATAGGTTCTCGAGCTGCGTCGTGACCCATACCGTATCGCCCGGTTGCACCAGATCTTCGCTGGCCATCATGGTTAGGCTCAAGTCGATAGGGCACGTAGGCTGCTCCACCGTTAGCGCCAATGATTGGTTTTCTAGTATCCACCGGCCACCGGTGCTATCCACGCGCACGCTGGCCACGTTGAGGTGCGTACCGGGATAAAATACGGTAGGAGGCGTACCCGCCCGGGCCACAAAAGAATTGCGGTGACCTTCGTTTACCGTGATCGTATCCGTGGTGTGGTTACGGTAGCCTACAAATACCTCGTAGGTGCCGTCGCTGCGCTGCTGACGGCAACCGGCAATGGGCATCAGGCGCCGACGGGTAAGAACCGCTTTAGGTCCAAATTCTGAAGTGGCGTTGTCGAGGGTGGCGGTGGCTACCAGTGCTATACCCTCTTGCCAGTGGCCAGTCAGGGGTAGCGTGATCGCGAAGCGATGGGTAGTATCACTACCCCAGGTGCCGGGCAGATCGTACGACCCTTGCGTCGCATCACGGTCCTGCGCACTTCCTTCGGTCAGGCTAAAGAGGTAGGTTTTGCCCTGCGGACGATCTACATTCGCCTGATCACCCACGAAAAATTCCAGCGTAGCGCCAGCGGTAGCCCACCCGGACAGCTTTACCGAGTCGCCCTGAATCATGGCTTGATCGATAATGGGTTGGTTGAGCAAACCGTTACCGCCTTCGTCCCAGTCGTGCTGGTCGTTGAGGGTGACGAACGGGGCTGAGCCCGATTCGTGGTTTTCTTCGGCCCGGATTAAATCAATACCGATCGGCGCATCTGTTGCCGCAGATGCGCTGCCGTTATCATAAATAGCATTTTGGGTCAACTGATTGCGAGCAGCGGCTGAGGTGACCAGAATGCCGCTTCCGGTGTTATCCGCAATGATATTATGACGCACCTCGTTGTCTACCCCGTACAGTCGAACACCCGAAACTTCTACCCCCTGCTGTCCGTTGCCGACGATAGTATTGTTGACGATGGTGTGTCGTCCGATGGCTCGGTAGGTGTCTATCCCGTTGCCGCCGTTGTGAGCGATTCTATTGCCCCTGACGGTTCCGCCCTGACTTAGGGCTAGGTCAATACCGTCGAGCCGATCATCAGTTCGGTTGTTGTCGGCTATCTCGTTCCCTTCAATCAGCCAATCGTTGGCCCCGTCGGTGATATAAATACCGGCAATATCGGCACCAACCACAATATTGTTTCTGACGATAACGCGATCTGCTTTGAGAGCCGCAACGTTGCATCCCCGGTTTGTCTGTGGATCAAGTTGGTCAGCCAGCGTACCCAGGCAGTTGCCTTCTATGACGGCGGCGTGGCCACTTTTATCAATGACAATGTTGCCGGAGCGACTACCACGGCTTTTGCCGAAACTATGGATAGCCAGGCCTCTAATCTGCACGCCTTCGGCAGCCACCAATAGTCCGTGCATAATGCTAGCGTTTCCTACCAACTCTACTTCAGGACCGTCTATTTGCGGTAAGGGTAGTGCATCGGTGCCGACCGTACCTCCGCTGCCTAATGTGGCGGCGTTGGTGTTGCCGGTGAAGTTTGTCTGAGAATGCCCGTCTATCACCAACCGTGCGCGGTTGATCGCGGGTAACTCAGCGGTGATAACAATGACAAAGACCCCTCGCTGAGTATCGAAGCCAGCGTCAGTATTAGGGATATTGAATACGATCTGACCAGTGGTTTGACCGGCGTTCGCATCAATGATCGCCTGCCGTAGCGAGCCCGGCCCGGCATCGGCGGTGGTCGTCACTACCTGCGCCTGACTTACACTGACGTACAGTAGAAAACTTATTAGTAGAAATGCTCTCATAAACCCATATTTCGTTAATGTATCAGCAGCGTTCGGTAGCAATAAAGCTGGTTGGTACGACGCTGCGCTTTAGTTATACAATGATAATGGGCATACGGGCGAAATGCTGTTCGTTAAGAATGTTCGTTTTAGGATGAAGGGTCGACCGAATTATTGTCAATTCGACCGCCCGTGTAGCGATGGAAGGCAGGGGTGGGCTACTCAATCCTTATGCGTACAAATACGCTCGGTAGGGTTCGTCTTCTAATCTTCACAGATAACACGACACAACGCGCCACCTACGCTCTTCAACGTACTGATAATCAGTACGCTTTGTTGCTAAATATCCGAAACGTGGCAGGGTAGAGTAGTACCGTTATATCCAGCGCATACCGCCTGAAAAGACGTTGCATCTCGATGCGCTATTGGGGCAGTTTTACGCGATCTTGATAGGTAGATAGATAGGTAATTAACTGCTAGCGCAGTACGTAGATGTTAGGGTAACAGAAGTGTGTAACATTTGAGCGTGCGCTTCTGATTGGTATACTCTTTCTTCGCAAATCACAAAATGGTTTACGTGTACCCGTAACCATTCGGTTACAAATGAGCCTCTGCTGACGAGCGCACGAATTTGTGGTATGCTTGTCGCTTCAATACGCTTGATGAGTCACAAATAATGGTCAACGACACCTTGTTCATCGGAACTCATCCGTATCAGCGAAGCATTATCTTAACTTTTGACAACCCCATCGTATGCGTAGAGACCCGTTTCAAGCCATTGCTGATCCTAATCGCCGTAAGATTATTGAGTTGGTCGCCGTGCAACCGCGCCCCATCAATAACATTGCCCACTACTTCTCGATGAGTCGTCCGGCGGTATCGAAGCACGTGAGAGTACTGGAAGGCTGTGGCGTGATTACCATTGAAAAGCGGGGGAGGGAACGCTGGTGTCACGTCAACTTCGGGGCAATAAAAGACGTGGCCAATTGGGCCATGAAGTACGAACTGTACTGGACAGAAAGTATTGCCCGCCTGTAGAACCCGTATTTAAGTACCCGAGTGTGAATGTTCGTCACTTTTTGGCTAAGTTTTTTCTGCGGGTAGTCTTCCAGCCAGTGGCAGCGGCAGTTTTTCTTATTGCGGGGCGGCCCTGGGTCACGTGACCGTGTCAACGTGAACTGCTACTGCTACTGCTACTGCTACTGAATGTCGTTTATTCTTGTCTACCTACTTACATTTCTTCGTAAGAAGCGTCGTACTTCACGCCACCGAACGCGTGCAGATAGAGCGTGCGCGAGTAGCGAAAAACCACTGGCATCAGTAGAATCACGGCTGCTATCACCGTTACGATGTAAACCCCGGTAGAGGGGTCGCCGAAGAAATAGTACAGTATAAAAGCAGAGCCCAGTAGAATAGCCATCGTAAGGGCGTAGCTTACGTACATAGCACCGTAAAAAAATCCGGGTTCACGCTCATAGCGCAAGTGGCAATGCGGACAGTGCTCATGCGTTTCAGTAAACTTGAGCGGGTTCTCTGACAAAGAATGCTCAAAGATATCGCCTTCGTAGCACCGAGGACACTTATGATTTAGAATAGCGGACCAAGCGGATTTTTTTTCCATGTTCTTTTCTGCTTTTACGGTACCAAAAAAATGCGATAACAGCCGCCACCAGATAAGGAGTCACAAACAAGTACATAATTCCTAAATTGAGCCCCGACGCGAGAGAGGTGTCACCGGCACTTACGTTGTTCTCTACCGTTGTTCGACACATGGCGCACTGCGCCAGCACTTGGCCAAAGCTTAGAACAATGAGGACACCGACGGCCAGAATTCTTTGTAAGATTTTCATAGCTACTTAACATCACGTAGTAGTATTCTAGTTTCCGCCACCAGCCGGTCAATCTCTTTTTCTTGCATTCCGTCGTAGTACCCCCTTATGCTACTCTGATCGGTTAGCATGAGAGCCGCTGACGTTACCTGAGGAGGTATTTGCGGCAAAAGATGAGTGTCTGTAGGCGCTGACACAAACTGCCATGAACCGGGTTGAGCACGATACTGCTCAGAAAGCAGCACCAGACTATCTAACTGATCGGTACCTACGATGGTAAGTATCTGCACCCCCGGATTGTTTTCAAAAATATCCTGGACGCGGGTAAGTTCTTCCAGTACGAAGCGAGCCGTATCAGTATCAGACGGCAAAGCGTGAATAATCGTGGCTATATCAGCAACAAGAGCACTTTCGCCCCGTACGCTTACCAGACTGTTGAGCGAAAACGGCTTACCTAAGTACGAAGCAGGCACTTCGGCACTCAGGCCTTCAGCATCATCCGGGTCAGTGGGGATATCGTAATGATGTTGCCCGAAGAGCTCTAAGAACAAAAGAATGGCTACCGGAATAGCTAACAGGGCGATCAGCCCCCCAATCTTTTTGCCGTTGGTCATACTAGAACTTGAGCTCCATCACAGAAGAACCTTCGGCAATGAGCGCTATCACCAGCCAAATCACGAAGACAGAAGGAATGATGATAGACCAGATCAGGGTTTTGACTTCTCCTTTGAGGTGCATAAACTCTCCTACGATGTAGAATGCCTTCACGATGGTAAGTATCACGAAGGTAGAGTATAGCAGTGTGCCGCGGGGCAGTAGCTGTGCGAACACGAACTCAATGGCCGTAATGAACGCGAGAATCCCCGCAATACGCCACAGCTTATTGGTCTTCTTTTTATCAACGGGTTCGTATTGAACCGAGC
The DNA here is from genome assembly GCA_965213875.1 of Tunicatimonas sp. Classification (GTDB taxonomy): domain Bacteria; phylum Bacteroidota; class Bacteroidia; order Cytophagales; family Cyclobacteriaceae; genus Tunicatimonas. The sequence goes on from CBDCAN010000001.1 coordinate 367,988, forward strand.
TGGTTTCGTCTAATTGAGCCATAGTATGTCAGATAAGATAGAAGAAGGTGAATACAAATACCCACACCAAATCTACAAAGTGCCAGTAGAGGCCTACTTTCTCTACCATTTCGTAGTGTCCACGTCGTTCGAATACTCCGGTAGCCGCCTGATAAAATATCAGGAAATTGAGCATAACTCCACTAAACACGTGGAAACCATGAAAGCCGGTAATGAAGAAAAACAGATCAGCAAACAAGGGCGGGCCGTACTGATTTTGTACCAGATTGGCCCCAAAAAAGATAGAGCCGTCTGGCATAAGACCGCCGTCTTCGGTACCGTGAATGAAGTGCCCCCACTCCCAGGCCTGGCAACCAAGAAACACAAATCCACCGATGATGGTCCACAGCATCCACTTCACCACTGCCTTCTTCTCCATACGGTGACCCGCCTCTACGGCCAGCACCATCGTGACACTACTCAGGATGAGGATAAACGTCATGATCGCCACGAACACCAGCGGCAAGGACACTCCGTGCAGGAAGGGTACCGCTTCGAATACCTTTTCGGGAATCGGCCAGTAGTCTTGCGAGAACACAAACTGCTCAGGTTCGCCCGTAAACGCTGGATACGAGAAGCGTATCATCGCGTAGGAGATCAGTAGCGCTGAGAAGGTAAATGCATCAGAAAGGAGGAAGAACCACATCATAAGCTTGCCGTAGCTCGCCTTGAGTGGTGACACGCCCCCACCCCAGAGGTTGCGGGGGGATTCGGTTTCTGCTACCGAATGTTGAGTTGCCGTGGTTGCCATAAAGTTTGGATATGAGCAGCCGCCAAGTATATACCAAGTGGTACCGCCCGCCGGTGCTTCTCTAATTCAAGAGTAAAAATACGAATAAATAGAGCCAAAGTCCATCTAAAAAATGCCAATATGTGGCGCACATCTCAATACGATCCATGCGCTTAGCGTGCACCCGGTAGCGGAACGCGCTTACCGTCGTAATGATCAAAAAGATGACTCCGCTAATTAGGTGGGCAGCGTGGAGCCCGCTGAGTACGTACACGAACGATTCGGCCGGGTTACCTCCGGTAAAGAACACATTCATCGCCACCAAATCATTCCACGATAAATATTGCCCCACCAAGAAGGCTACTCCTAGTATAGTGGTCGTCACCATCGCCATCTTCAGTTGTTTGAGATTATCGCGCTTCGCCGATAAATACGCCCAGTGCATCGCAACGCTGCTTAGCAAAATGATGGCCGAGTTGATCCAGAAAGAAGACGGCAGATCAAACTCCCGCCAATTACCTTCCGACTGGCGAACGATGTAAGCACTCGTCATAGAGGCAAAAACCATCACCACTGTCACAATGAACAGCCACAACGCAAACTTCTGCGGATGCATCGATAGCGTTGCTTTGGGCTCACGTACCACCTCAAGCTTCTCAGTACCAGTATCTACTATCTGTGCCATAACACTTTATACTTTATCCAGCAAGTACGCAATTTGTACTACCGGCAGATAAATAAACGAACTAAACATGATATGCAAAGCTGATTTACGCGACCCGTCAATCATCAAACGGAAGGTCTGGCCTAAAAATAGCACCCCACACACCGTCACTACAATGGCCGAGTCTACTCCGGTAATTCCTAACTTCAGTGGTAGTAAGCCCAGTGGAATAAGGAACAGAGTATACGTCATAATCTGTATCGCCGTGCGCAAATCTTTGCCCCCCCCGGAAGGTAGCAGTTTGAAACCGGCCCGCTTGTAATCGTCATCAGCCACCCAGGCAATGGCCCAGAAGTGCGGAAACTGCCAGATGAACTGAATGCCAAAAATCACCAAGGCTTCTTGGCTAATGGCTCCGGTAGCGGCCACCCACCCGAGCAGCGGTGGCATGGCCCCCGGAAACGCTCCTACCAGTACTGCAATCGGACTGATACGCTTCATCGGCGTATACACAAAACTGTAGAGAATCAAAGACACTAAAGCGAGGGCCGCCGTCAGTAGGTTCGTAAATTGTGCTAGCAACAACAGTGACACTCCGGCGGCTACCGCAGCCAACCAAACCGCTTCTTCCTTGCTAATTTGCTGCATGGGTAGCGGGCGATCTTGGGTGCGCTTCATCAGGCTATCTACGTCGCGCTCCCAAATTTGATTGATGGTGGTCGATGCTCCGGAGAGTAAGAAACCGCTCACACACAGCATAGTCAATGTGAACGCATCTACGGCGGGAACGGCCAATAGATAGCCAAACGCGGCTGAAAAGGCTACCAAGAGCGACAGACGCAACTTCATGAGCGCTGCATAAGCGCGCAAACGCATACCAAGGGTTATATACTGACTCGTTTTAGTGGCTAGCATATTGCTTTGAGTTGGATACCAACTGCTGTCGCATCAACGGCGACAGTAGGAGTATCAAATACGTTTGAATACCGAACGCCAAAGTGGCCAATATTAAGTGTAATGGCTGTGCAAACTTCGGAATAGCGAAGTAGGCCATTACTACACCACTGGCAATTTCAGCAATCACTACTACTAATAAGACTAACGACCAGCGTATTAAGTTTCCGCTCGGCTGAGAATTTTGGTAGATCAGATACCCCAGGTACAAATGTCCGAGTAATAAAATAATCGAGTAGGATCGGTGTACGTAAAAGATCCAGTCCAACTGGTCTATCCACCGGCTGCGTTGCCCCTCACCCAGTGCTCGTGACACTTCGTTAACAGATTCGCGTACCTGCGTGCCCATCACAATCTGTACAAGTGAAAGTATTAATAGAATGCCCAGTACAGCTTGTATTCGGTAAACCTGAGAGGGTTTCACTACCGTGGCTTCGCGAGTACGTAATACTACCACGGTGAGTAGCGCTACAATTACCAGCGCCAAGAGCATGTGTACCGTGATCATCCAGGGAAGCAGATTGGTAGACACCACGATCGAGCCAATCCAGCCCTGTATTGCCACCGTTACTACTGTTGCCAGGGTAAGTGCCACTAACCAAACATCTTGCTTTCTGTACTTCAGTGATACCAGAAAGGTGACTAAAATCAATAATCCTACCACCGCTCCGAGCAAGCGGTTGAGATACTCAATCCAGGTTTTGGTAGCATTGAAGTCTTCCTCTTCTCGTATAGAAGGGTCACTTTGAATCTGCTGCGCCAGATTGGCAAAGCCGAGTGCGCTGAGATAAGTGGAAAAACGGGCGTTTTTCTCGACCCGTTGTTGCACGTAAACCTCCTGATAATTGCTCGGTAGCTGACTCTCCTGGGTAGGCGGCACCCAACTACCGAAGCATTTGGGCCAATCCGGACACCCCATACCAGAACCGGTGCCACGCACAATACCTCCCACCAGAATAAGTAAGTAAACAGAAATTAGCGTAACAACGCTAAGCTGATGGAGCTTACTTGGCCTGCGGTTCATCCACCTGCTGGGTCTTCTCTCCTTCGCGCTCTACGGCAATCTTCTCATTCTCGTGCTCTAAGTTAGACTCTGGAGTTTCAGAGAAGGGCACGGTTTGAGGAATAAAATCTTCCTTCGCGTTGGGCTTACTATAATCATAGGGCCAACGATACACCGTAGGAATCTCACCCGGCCAGTTTCCATGACCAGGAACACGGGGAGTTGTCCATTCCAGGGTGTTCGATTGCCAAGGGTTGGCCGGTGCCAATCGCCCCCGGAACATACTGTAGAAGAAGTTATAAGCGAAGATGATCTGCGCCGCAAACGTCAGAATTGCCGCAATACTGATAAACATATTCAGATCGGTGAAAGCCCCGAAGGCATCAAACGTGCTGAATGAGTAATAACGACGAGGGAAACCGGCAATACCAATGTAGTGCATCGGGAAGAATACCAGGTAGATGCCGAAGAATGTCATCCAGAAGTGGGCGTAGCCTAGGTTCTTGTCCATCATACGGCCGAACATCTTCGGGAACCAGTGGTATACTCCGGCCATCAGTCCGAAGAAAGAGGCACTACCCATCACCAGGTGGAAGTGAGCTACTACGAAGTAAGTATCGTGTAGCTGAATATCAATGGCTGAGTTACCCAAGAAAATACCGGTCAATCCACCCGAGATAAATACAGATACCAGCCCAATGGAAAACATCATGGCCGTAGTAAATCGTAGGTTCCCTTTCCACAGCGTGGTCAGATAATTAAATACCTTGACTGCCGAGGGCACGGCAATAATGAGCGTCAGGAACATAAAAATAGACCCTAAGAACGGATTCAGCCCTGATACAAACATATGGTGCGCCCATACCACGAACGACAAAATCGTAATAGCCATCATAGAACCGATCATCGCGCGGTAGCCAAAGATAGGCTTGCGAGCGTTGGTGGCGATCACTTCGGACGTGATTCCCAGTGCGGGCAACAGCACGATGTATACCTCAGGGTGCCCCAGGAACCAGAACAAATGCTGATACAGGATAGGGCTACCACCTACGTTGGGAAGTGCCTCACCCGCGATGTATATTTCTGATAAATAGAAGCTCGTTCCGAAGCTACGATCAAAGATCAACAGCAGTGCTGCTGAAAACAACACAGGGAATGACAACAACCCAATAACTGCCGTCAGGAAGAAGGCCCAGATCGTTAGGGGCAGACGGGAAAACGACATACCCTTGGTACGCAGGTTAATCACCGTAGCAATGTAGTTAATACCCCCCAGCAGAGAAGACGCAATAAAGAAGGTCATGGACGTGAGCCACAGCGTCATGCCCGCAGCTGAACCAGAAATAGCCTGGGGTAAAGCACTCAGTGGCGGATACACCACCCAGCCACCGCCCGCGGGGCCGGTTTCAATAAACAGTGAGTAGAACATAATCACACTAGCAACAAAGAAGAACCAGTACGACAGCATGTTCATAAAGCCCGACGCCATATCTCGTGCTCCAATCTGTAGCGGAATCAGGTAGTTACTGAAGGTACCACTCAAACCAGCGGTCAGCACGAAGAATACCATGATAGTACCGTGCATTGTTACCAGTGCTAAGTAAAACTCAGGATCCAAGCTACCGGTATCGCTAATCCACTTGCCAAGCAGCGGCCGTAAAAACTCCAGACTCATTTCAGGGAAACCCAGTTGAAGTCGGAAGATAATGGATAACAGACCACCAACGAAAGCCCACAAAATACCTGAAACCAGATACTGCTTGGCAATCATCTTATGATCGGTACTGAAGATATACTTGGTGATGAAGTTATCTTGATGATGTTCATCGTGCGCGTGCTCATCGTGCGCGTGTCCGTCTACTGCGTGTGCTGTCGCCATAACTCTATCTTGTAACGTACGGGTAAATACTGTTTGTTTATACTACTACTCGCTAACTCCGGCGCTCATCATCGCTAACTCTTTCATGTCCTGCGGCACTTTCGCCAAGTAGTCAGGATTCTGCTGTAAGAAAGGCTTTTGATCAGTCTTCCAGGCTAAGTATTCGTCGGGCTCATCTACTACTAAGCGCAAACGCATCGAGAAGTGACCGCGTCCGCATACTTCAGTGCAGTAGATGTAGTAATTGAAATCGGGATCATTTTTTTCGGCCCGCATCTCAGCGGTAGACTTGGTAGGAGTAAACCAGAAGCGGGTGGGCATCCCAGGAACCGCGTCTTGCTTAAGCCTAAACTCGGGCACGTACACACTGTGTAGTACGTCGCGCGCCCGGATTTTAAATAGTACCGGTTGCCCCTTAGGAATATGCACTTCCATCGCGGTAAAGTCGTCAAAAGCCGAACGGTCGGTAAAGTCCATGCCCCAGGAGTTGGTCGCATCAATCAACCGGTAGTCGTAATCGCCCAGCTGATTATCCTGACCGGGATAGCGAGCCAACCAGGCAAATTGGTAGCCGGTAATCTCTACCACTTCGGAGTTATCGGGTGCTTTTTGGGTAATATCGGTCCAAACTTTCCAACCGGAAAAAACCAGCACCGCCATTACCACCGCAGGCACGACGGTCCAGATTACTTCTAACTTGGTGTTATCGGGATAAAAGAGTGCCCTTTTATTGGTATCGTAGCGATAACGGTAAGAAAAGTAGAACAATAGAATGTGCGTCAGGATAAAGATAAAACCCGTGCAGGCCATCGTAATCCAAAAGATATTATCTACTTCTACTCCGTGCTCAGAAGCTACCGGGATGGTATACTTGCTAAACTCGTCCACCGAGTACCAGGTCATTAAGCCTCCCATCACAACCAGGAAGACCATGAACAGTATCGAGTTGACTTTATTTCCGGTGGTAGCGGCACCTTTCTTGTCAGAACCACGGGCTACACTCACCAGCCGCAGTACGCGGAAGATCGTGAAAGTGATAAAGAGCAGTAATACCGCACCAATAACTATTACAACGTTGAGCATAACTCGCTAATCAGGTATGATGATGAATACTTTCTTCTAACATAGGGTGATTCTTAGCCACGAGCGGTGCTTTGGCCAAATTGCCCAACACCACAAAGAGGAATCCAGCCAGATAAATCATCGTAACACCCACCTCCAACGCTCCGAAGCCGCCGTTTTCCCATATTGTTCCGGGTGTCACCATCAGGTAAAAATCAAACCAGTGGCCCACCAAAATAATCGTACAGACTACCTTCAGAAATACGGTGAGTCGCTTAGAATCTCTGGTCATTAGAACCAGGAATGGTAGGAAGAAGTTCAGCACCAGAATCATATAAAATATAGGGCGATAATAGTCGCTGCTGAGGCGTTCTACGAAGTAGACAGTTTCTTCAGGAATATTAGCGTAATAGATCAATAAGTACTGTCCTAGCCAGATATAGGCCCAAAATACGCTAAAGGCGAAGACGAACTTTCCGAGATCGTGCAGGTGTTCAGACCCAATGTTCATGAGGTATCCGCTTTCGCGCAAGCGAACCACCATCAGCGTGATTGCGGCCAACCCAGCGACGAACCAACTGGCAAACACGTACCAACCAAACATGGTGCTGAACCAGTGGGTATCAATAGATAGAACCCAGTCCCAGGCAGCGGTGGATGAAGTGACGGCAAAGATGATGATGAAGATCGTTGAGTACTTCACCATCTTATAATAGTGCGTGGTGCCACCGTTCAAGTCTTCCGCCAGCGATTCTTTACGAATCAACCGCCACATCCAGTACCATAGCCCAAAGTAGGCGACCATCCGAATGAGGTAAAAGGGAGTATTGAGATACGCGCTTTTGCCGGCAATAATAGCATCGTAACGCGGGTCAGCTTCGTCGTACAAATAGCTGTGTGTCCAGTGAAATATATCGTGGCTACCCACTAAAAAAACGGCCAGCATGAGGACACCTGCCACCGGTAACCAGGCGCCAAAGGCTTCGGGAACTCTCTTGAGTCCTGCTGACCAGCCCGCCTGTGCGGCGTACTGAAAAGCAACAAAGAACACTCCGATGATAGAGATTCCGGTGAAGTAAACGTTGTTGATCCACATATTGGCAAACAAGCGCTGGTACCAGTGGAATTCGTGTCCAGCCTCACCCGCCGCGTGGCCAGCCTCCGCTTCGTGGCCTCCGCCGCCCATCGTAAAGATGCCAATGATGGCTAGCAGCAGTCCTACTCCTCCGATGATGAAGAGCGTCTTCTTGAGTCCTGCAGAAAAGTCTAGCCGTTCTTCTATCAGAACGGTGGTTTCGGTCGTCGTCGCCATTATTCGCCTTGTTGTTGTAGGGTTTTTACGTAATGCACAATCTTCCACCGATCCTCGATACTCATCTGCGAGCCATGAGCGTTCATCCGGCCTTTACCCCAGGTGATGGTATGAAAGACGTGCCCTTCGGTCATATCACGGTAACGCCCTTTGTTGTAAGCGGGCACTCCTTTGTATACCTCTGCTACCGGACCGTTTCCTTGTCCCGCACCACCGTGGCAGGGGTAGCAGAACTGACCATAGAGGTACTGCCCGTCGGCCAATGCTTCTTCGGTAGAGTCTACGGGATTCACCAGTACGCGCGCAGCCAACTCAATGCTGTCGGCCGGAATTTCGTAAGGAAGGTACACGTTGGGCTTACGCTGCTCGGCGTTTACCGAAGTATCAGCCGGCTCGTATGAGTACCCTAGGTCATCACTGATGTTGCGCCGTACGGTATTGGCCGCAGGCACCCGTGAGTTCATCCCGTAAGGATTGTAAGGGTTAGAATTATAGAACTCCCCCACTCCGTCGTCTAACGACGATACCCACTCTCCCGACTCTACCTCTCTAATTTGCGTCAGTGGTTCGTAAGGGGTGGTATGATACATCTGCGGGGCGTACTCCAAACCCGGGTAATCACCGCCGGCTTCACAACTAGCTAGCGCTACGCTGCCCAAGAGCAGTCCTAATAAATAGTTACGTGTTGTCATCAATAGTGCTTTTCGTTGACTTCTACCGCCCCAGCGTCATTCAAAATAGTCGTCATTTCACCGGGCTGAATAGAATTCTTGGATAGGTCAATGGCCATGATATGCTTATCATCCGTCGCTCTCAAGTCAAATACTTTGGCTTTGCCGTAGGGGCGCAGGTCACTAACGACCATAAACACACCCACCATTCCCAGTGCCGATAGCAGAACGGTGAGCTCAAACGACACCGGAATAAAAGTAACCGAAGCGAAGTTCTTTCCGCCGATAATCATGGGCCAGTCGATCTTCATCATATAGAACTGCATCAGCAACGCCAGGCTCAGCCCTAACACCCCGAACATAAAGGCCGCGATGGGTAGCTTAGACCGCTTGTAACCAAGGGCATGCCCCAGTCCGTGTACCGGAAAAGGCGTATAGCAATCGTGGATGCGGATACCCTGACTGCGCGCCTTATTTACCGCTTCAATCAGTACGTCTTCATCGTCGAAGACACCGAGTAAGAATTTACTTCCTGGCTTCATAATTATTTGTCAATGCTACGTTGGGGCGCACCTTCAACGGCGGTTTGTTTAGACGTGGTTCCGGCGGCACGCATCGCGGGCGTTTCCTCGGAAGTAGACTTGATGATACTCTTCACTTCCGCCATATTGATCACCGGAAAGAATTTGGCGAACAGGAAGAACAGCGTAAAGAACAGACCAAACGTGAACAGATAGATTCCTACATCGTATAACGTGGGCTGAAACATGGCCCAGCTCGAGGGTAGGTAATCACGGTGTAGCGAGGTAACAATAATCACAAATCGCTCGAACCACATACCGATGTTTACCACGATGGATAGGATAAAGGTAGCGACCAGACTGGTACGAATCTTCTTGAACCAGAATAGCTGGGGCGAGATCACATTACAGGTCATCATCGTCCAGTACGCCCACCAGTAAGGTCCGGTAGCCCGGTTGATGAACGCGTACTGTTCGTACTCTACTCCAGAGTACCAGGCCATGAACAGCTCGGTAATGTAGGCTACCCCTACCACTGAACCCGTCACGATGATGATGATGTTCATCATCTCGATATGCTCAATCGTGATATAGTCCTCCAGTTTGTACACCTTGCGGGTGATGAGCATCAGGGTGAGCACCATGGCGAAACCCGAGAAGATGGCTCCCGCCACAAAGTAGGGAGGAAAGATGGTGGTGTGCCACCCGGGGATAACGGACGTAGCAAAGTCAAACGATACGATGGTGTGTACCGAGAGTACCAGCGGTGTGGCTAGTCCGGCCAGAATCAAGGCCACCGACTCGTAGCGCTCCCAGGTGCGGGCCGAACCGTTCCAACCGAAACTCAGGGCACCGTAAATCGTCCGAGAGATGGTTCCTTGGGCCCGGTCGCGGATGGTAGCAAAATCAGGAATTAGACCGATGTACCAGAAAACCAGCGATACGGTAAAGTACGTGCTGATGGCGAACACGTCCCACAGCAGTGGTGAGTTAAAGTTTACCCACAGCGAACCGAATGTATTGGGCAACGGGAGAGCCCAGTAGGCTCCCAACCAGGGACGTCCCATGTGAATGACCGGGAAAAGCAGTGCGCAGATCACCGCAAAGATCGTCATGGCTTCGGCTGCGCGGTTGATAGACATACGCCAGCGCTGACGAAACAGCAACAGTACCGCTGAGATTAGCGTACCGGCGTGTCCGATACCGACCCACCACACAAAGTTGGTAATATCCCATGCCCAACCCACGGTTTTGTTCAGTCCCCACATGCCGATACCGTCCCACAGGGTGCGGTACATGGCGTAGGCACCAATGGTAAGAGCACCCAGCGAGGTAGCCAGGGCCAGTAGCCACAAAATATTGGGTTTAGCCTCTACCGGACGGCAAATGTCAGCGGTGACATCGTGCACCGTTTTGCCGTTGGTGATAAGAGGATTTCTAACGGAGGCGGTAACGCTCATAGTCTTCTCTTTAGATTACTTTTTCTTCTTCCAGGTCCTTGTTTCTAATCTTGCTGAGGTACCAAATGTTCGGACTTACTCCGATTTCTTCCAGTACTCGGTAGGCACGCTCGCCGTATTCGCTATTCATTAACTTAGAGATATCGCTCTGCGCATCGTTCGCATCGCCAAAGGTGATAGCACGCGTAGGGCACGCTTCGGCACAGGCCGAGTTAATTTCACCGTTTTTAGGCCGGCGACCTTCCTTCTTCGCCTCTAGCTTACCCAGCTGAATACGCTGAATACAGAAGGTACATTTCTCCATCACTCCGCGCGCACGCACCGTAACATCGGGATTCAGCACCATCTTACCCAATTCGTCGTTCATGGCTACATTGACTCCGGCAAACTGCTCGTTGTCGTGGTACTTAAACCAGTTGAAACGACGTACTTTATAAGGGCAATTATTAGCACAGTAGCGCGTGCCGATACAGCGGTTGTAGGTCATTTGGTTAAGCCCTTCTGAACTGTGCGTGGTGGCGGCCACCGGACACACCGTTTCACAGGGTGCGTTGTTACACTGCTGACACAACATCGGCTGGAAAGTCACTTCGGGATTCTGTGAGGCCACTTCCATTCCTTCGTAATCGCCGACGGGAGCATCGCTGCTGTAGTAACGATCAATGCGAATCCAGTGCATCTCCCGGCGATTAATCACCTCTTGTCGTCCGACCACCGGCACGTTGTTTTCTACCTGACAAGCCACCGTGCAGGCACCACAACCGATGCAGCTGTTCATATCGATCGCCATCATCCAGTGATGGTTGGGGTAAGCATGCCCTTTCCACATCGAAATCTCGCTGGGCTCCTTCGGGCCGTCGTAGGTTTCAATGTGTGGTTTGAAACGACCTGCAGCTGGATCTTCTTGGTACTCAGCCAGCAACGCGTCCTGAATAATGGTTTCGCGCCCCATGTACGTTTCGTGCGTTTGGGTTTGCGCAATACGGTACTGGTCACTGAGCACCTCGATCTGTACATCGGTGTTGAAGTACGAAGCAAATCCGTTGGTCATGCTCACCATAGGGTAAGCGTTTACTCCCAAACCATCGGCTACCTTACCGGCCTTGGTACGTCCGTAACCCAGGGCTAGCCCTACGGTGCCTTCCGCCTGCCCCGGCTGCACCAGTATTGGTACGGTCACGGAAGTGCCGCTGACGGTTACTTTCGCCAGACTGGTCATCATATTTTCCATCTTGACCCCCAGTTCGCTGGCCTTCGCCTGCGACACGGTCAAGTAATTATCCCAGCAGGCCTTAGAAATCGGATCGGGCATTTCTTGCAACCAAGGGTTGTTAGCCTGTCGCCCGTTGCCTATACCTACTTTTTGGTAGATCACCAGTTCGGTGCCTTCGCGCTGTGCCGGGTAGTTGTCGTTGATCGCACTGGCCAAACTACTGACGTTGGTTTGACCCGCGGTCGTGCTTTCGGCGTTGCTGCCAGGAATCTCAACCGCTCCGTCGTAGAGCATCTGGTTCCAATAGTCTTCAAAGAGGGCGGTACCGCTTTGCGCAGCGAAAGGGCCGTCTTGCCAGCGCTGACGTAGATACTGGTAGTAATTAGTTTCACCGTTACCCGCCCAGGTCAGGAAAGAACCTTGCGCCTGACGGGTGTCAAAGATTGGCGTAATGGCGGGTTGCCCCACACTCAGGAAGCCGGTTTGCGCTTCCACGTCGTTCCACGACTCTAAATAATGATGATCGGGCGCAATAATATTCGCCAGGGCAGCAGTTTCGTCAATCTTACCCGCTGTAGCCACCTTGGTTTTCACTTTCGCCAGCCCCTCACCGAGTGCCATGCCGTTGTGATAGTCGTATACCGGATTACAGTTGTAGAAGATCACTGCGTCTACGCTTCCTTTACTCACCTGTTGGGTGAGCTGATCCAGATCACGGGTACTACCCTGTCGGAAGTGAGCCGGACGGTTGATGTTCAGTGTGGTGCCGTAGTTACCCAGCAGTTCGTTGATCGCATTGACCATTCCCTGCACCGCCGGATCATTAGAACCAGACACGACGAGTGACTTGCCCCGGCTACTCCACAAATCGTTGGCGGCTTTGGCGAGCACGGGCGTTTCGGCCAGTTTATTGACGTTGGCCGTGGTTGCTCCGGCGCGAGCCGCCAGCAGATTGTACAGATGCCCTACGTACAATCCTTCCTGCGAAGGACGCATCGGCTGACGGTAATCGGCATTGGCACCACTCAGCGAAAGGTTCGCCTCAAACTGATAGTGACGCGACATGTTCTTTTTGTCCTGACCCAGCTTACGGGTATCCGCGTACTGACGGGCGTACACAATCGGCGCGATCCAGGTACCCAGAAAATCAGCGCCGAAGCTCACGATGGTATCAGCCCGGCTGAAGTCATAGGCAGGAATCACCGCCTGGCCGAACGACTGACGATTAGCCTCGAGCATGCCTTCTGCCGAAACGGGGTCGTACACGACGTGGCGCATGCCCGGATACGCCGACAGCATTTGATCAATGGCCGCCTGCGTCGACGGACTCATAATCGTATAACTGACCAGCACCGCACTAGACGCAGAGCGCAGCTGGCTAGTGACAGTTTTGTCCAGATCGCCCCAGGTAGTAGGTTCACCGTTTATCACGGGACCTTCCAGGCGGTCGCTGTCGTAGAGAGATAGCACCGAAGCCTCCACCTGCGCGTTGGTGCGCCCGCGGGTGATGCCCGACCGCTCGTTGCCCTTCACTTTGATGGGGCGACCTTCACGGGTTTTGACGACTACACTACAGTAGTCACCCCCGTCTACGTAAGAAGATGCGTAGTAATTAGGGATAGACGGATCTACATCGGCGGGTTTCACCACGTAGGGAATAGCTTTGCGGACGGGCGTTTCGCAGGCGGCCAGGGTAGCCGCACTGATACCAAAGCCCATCATCTTCAGGAAGTCACGGCGAGAATCTCCGCCCTTGCCCCCGTTCTGCTTCTGCTTGTTGGTGGGCAGGTAACCCGGAAACTCTTTGTCAGCATGTTTGACAAATTCCGCGTCGTTATTGAGCTCCTCTAATCCCTTCCAGTATCGCTTGTTGTTCTTCATTACGTTGTGTTGTGATCTTGCCTAGTAGTGGCACTTTGAGCATTCCAGTCCGCCGATATCTTCCACCTTGAGCGGTTCGCCTGAGGCTGACTCATCGTGCAGCTCGAGCAGTTTGTCGTAGTAGCCGTTGCCCTTGGCGTTAACCTCGGTTTCGCGGTGGCAGTTGATACACCAGCCCATGGTGAGGGTAGAATACTGATACACCACCGGCATTTCTTCAATGGGTCCGTGGCAGGTTTGGCACTCTAGTCCGCCCACGTTCACGTGCTGAGCGTGGTTAAAGTAGGCCAAATCGGGCAGGTTGTGGATACGTATCCACTCGATCGGTTTCTTATTGTTACCGTAGGTCTGCGAATCGGGGTCAAAATCGATGGCTGCGTAAATCTTCTGAATTTCTTCTGATTCGGTCGCAATCTGCTGGTGGCAGTTCATACAGATATTAGCCGAAGGAATGTTAGCTGATTTGGCCTTCATCACTCCGGTGTGGCAGTACTGGCACTGAATTTCGTACTGACCGGCGTGCAACGCGTGCGAGAACGCAATGGGTTGCTCCGGTTGATAGCCCTGCTGCACTCCAATGGAGTATAATCCGTCGATGACCACCTTCACCGACAGGGCCAGGAAGATGAAAATCATCATACCGATGACCGGTTTACTCTGTAGGGTTTTCTTTACGTCGGTTTTCTGATTCAGCTGCTCGCGGTCCGCCTCGTCCAAATCACCCTTTTGGTTGATGAACTTGGTAAGTACGGTAACGATCAGAATTAGTACCAATAGGATCAGCCCTAGAATGACTACCAAGCCGATAAGAATCGCTAGCAGGTAGCCAGAAGGTACTCCGCCCGCAACATCAGTAGTTCCTTCACCACCGCCACCGCCACCATCACCACCCTCTGGAGGGACAGGGCCAGCTACTTCTTTGGTAGACTCAGCTTTGATGTATGCTACAATGGAAGTGATCTCTTCGTCGGAGTAGGCGAAGCTGGGCATCACGGTTTTGTTGTACTCGTTGTACAGGTTCACCGCGTACTCGTCGCCACTCTCGATGACTTTCTGTGAGTTCTTGATAAAGCCGATCAACCACGGCAGGTCCTGGCGCTCGTGCACGTTCTTGAGTGCAGGCCCAACCACCACTTGGTTGATGGCGTGACAGACCGTACAGTTGTTGTTGAACAGTGACTCACCCTGACTGATGATTGCCTCGTCGGTCGGAATACCATCGGCCGAGTCGCCCCCTCCGGAGGCAGCCGCTTCCGGTTCAGGGGCAGCTGCTTCGGCGTTCGTGCTATCGGCGGCATCCTGGGCAACGGTAGGATAAAAAATAACCATCAGCCCCAGTGCTAACACCCACGATAGCGTAGCACGATAGGATGTTATAGTATTAGATTTGAATGACAACATTATGGCTCCCTCGGTTTTGAATTCGCAACAAAAGTAATACGCCAAGGCTTGATTTCAAACACAAATAGCGCAATTCGGTACATGGCGAGCCGCCGGATTGTACCGTTGCGGTAATAATCTGATTTTCAATGTCTTAGTTCTAAGATACTCACAAACGAACGCAATTTAGAATTGTTCTAAATTGAAATATTCAAGAACCTATTTGTGACTTAGCAACATGTGCGTATACAAATGTGATAGTTTCTTCGTGCATCGTATTGCAGCATACACTGACCCAGCGATAGCCGTTTATCATCAAACTTTTTTTGATAAATAATGCCAAAGGGACACTCCCCTTCTTTCGTGTCGCACATAGTGGTCACACGGGTTCAACGCTACTGCTTAGCCTGCGCCTCTTCCAGTAGCAGCGTCTCAATCACCGTATCCGCATAAGTCTTGGGGTCCATCTTCGCCTTCAGATAGCTATGATCGCGATCAGCATCAGTTGCCCAAACGTTTTTTCCGGCTTGGTCAGCTACGTTATAACCCGTACTGACGACCTCGAAATAATCGTTTACCTCCGGTAACGGCCACCTGCACAGTGATGATATCCCAAATAGACCAGGGGTCCACCCTATCCACCGGCTCTCTTTTTGTCCATGCCGGTGGATTTTGGAAGAAGTACTGATAGCCTGCTTTTAAGATGTTCTCATCGGGCAAATTGTTAATTTTTTCTCCGGTAAGGTAACCGAATGCTGCCCCTCCGACTTCGCCGCCGTTAAAAATCATCGGCCGGGGGCAGTTTGCCAATACGTACTGCGTTACCCCAGGTCCGCCGTGATGAAAGTTGGCCTCCTTATCAGTCGGCGCATCATATCTTCCCCCCATGATGTAGAACGCTTTCACCTTTTGTGCGACCAATGCTACTCCGGTCAGGGGCGAGTGCCGGTCAGGGGCCGACCGCAGCAAGCGCTCAATATTGTTGAGTCGGCCGGTGACCACTACCGTGAGACTGGTATCAGGACTCGCGACCAGTAGCTCTCGGTACAAGTCGATTGCCTGAGGCGCCGTGTCGTAGGTGAGATCGCTCTCGTACTGCTCGCCCAGATACCAGGTATACTCTTCTTCCTGGTGCACCGTATCTGCGTAGGCACCTACCGGAATATCGGGCCGACCAAAGTAGGTGTTCACCGCGTCAATGCCGTTCACGTGATAACGCATGGCCCAGGAGGACATGACTGCGGCAATCGTACACTGCCCCCGGTCAGCGTACACGTGCAGTGCGTACAGTGCGCCCAGGTCATCGATATCGCCGCCAATGTCAGTGTCCAGTATAATATGAGGTTGAGCCCATGATGCCGTACGGGTACTTAGCAGAAGTATAAACAAAAGGATGAGTCGTGTTGTCATACGTGCAAAAGTAATAGTATTTATCAACTGCCGTCAGGTTTATCCGAGTGCAGTGCTTTTCTTGCGGCCCTTTATACAGGTTGTTGAAAATTTGCGGCGGCATCCTGGGTGAGTCACTTCCGTGTAACCGAAGTCTTATTACAATGAAACAAACTTGGTGGAAAGAAGCCACGATCTACGAAATATACCCCCGCAGTTTCAAAGACAGCAACGGTGATGGCGTCGGCGACCTACGCGGCATCATTCAGTCGCTAGATTACCTACAGCGGCTGCACGTAGACGTACTTTGGCTATGCCCGATCTTCGAGTCACCCAACGATGACAACGGCTACGACATCAGTAACTACCGGGCCATCATGCCAGAGTTTGGCACCATGGCTGACTTTGAGGAGCTACTGCACGGTGTGCACGAGCGGGGCATGCGGTTGATTCTGGATTTGGTACCCAACCACTGTTCAGATGAACACCCGTGGTTTCAGCAAGCACGTCAGTCTAAAGACGATCCGCATCACAATTATTTCCACTGGCAACCGCCCGGCCCCGACGGCGGGCCGCCCAACAACTGGCGGTCGTACTTCAGCGGACCCGCCTGGACTTACAATGAACCCACGGATGAGTATTACCTGCACCTATTCTCTAAGCGGCAACCCGATCTGAACTGGGAGAATCCAGCGGTGCGGCAGGAAATTTTTGATATTATTGACTTTTGGTTCGCCAAAGGTATCGATGGCTTCCGCATGGACGTGATTACGTTGATATCGAAGCGAGACGGCTATCCTTCGGCCACCACCGACAACTTTATGGAAGTAGCCGAGAGCCTGTACGCCAACGGTCCGCAGGTGCATGAATACCTACGGGAGATGCATAAGCAAGTACTGAGTCGCTACGATGTAGTATCACTGGGCGAAGGCGTGGGCATCAAACCCAGCAACGCGCTACAGTACGTGGGCGAAGACCGTGGCGAGTTGAATCTAGTGTACCACTTCGATATGTTGCACCTGATCAACTCCGACGGACGCTTCTCTGATCTCCTACCCTTTTCGCTGGTGCGCCTCAAGCAGATGGTGCAGACCTGGTACGATGCGGTAGGAGATTCCGGGTGGATTGTTAATACCCTGGGTAACCACGACTACGCCCGCTTGGTATCGCGCTTTGGCGACGACCAGCAGCACCGGGCTGCCTCAGCCAAACTGTGGCTCACCTTTTTAGCCACTGTTCGTGGCACGCTGGGTATCTACCAGGGCGATGAGCTGGGTATGACCAACGTGGCCTTTGATAGCATAGAAGACTACCGCGACGTAGAAACCCTGAACCTGTACCGCGAGCGCAGCGCAGGATTGTCGGAAACCGAGCAACAGGATTTGCTAGCCTACATCCAACCGGAAAGTCGGGACAACGCACGCACGCCCTTTCAGTGGGATGACACCCCGCACGCCGGTTTTAGCGAAAGTACGCCCTGGATTCGGGTAAACCCCAACTATACGAACATCAACGCGCGGCAGCAGGAAGATGACCCGCACTCGGTGCTCAACTTTTACCGCCGCATGTTGCGGTTGCGCAAAGCCACTCCCGCCCTGGTGTACGGTGACTACCGCTGCCTGAACCCTGACCACGAGACGGTTTATTCCTACGAGCGAGTGGGGCAAGATCAAACCTGCTACGTGTTGCTCAACTTTAGCGACGAAACGGTAAACACAAAAGCTCCTATCGCTGCTTATGAGGTGCTGATTAATAACTATACTGAGGTGAAGACGAACGCGCAAGGGCTTATTGAATTGGCTCCTTATCAGGCGGTGATTTTGTCTTGAGATGATCTAAAAGCACGCTGACTTGGAGACGATAAGCCCCCGGGTTCAGTATCTATCCTACCGACGGGTGGCCCCCACCTCTTTTCACCAAGATTGTTCACGCTTCTTACTACTTATATCACGCTGAACTGGCATTATCCGGGTTGTTCTGCTTTCTTTGTGGAGATAAGCTAAACCTTTATGAGTCATCAGCCGCCCGCGCTGCAACTTTCAGAAGATGATCTGCGGCAAGGTATCCGAACCGGCGACGAACGGTCTTTTCGGGTACTGTTCGATCAGTACTACCCCGTTTTAGTAACGTTCGCCCATCAGTATACTCATGATGTTGATCAGGCCAAAGAACTCGCGCAAGAAGTCTTCGTACAACTCTACCAGAAGCGGGAAACCCTGACAATTACCAGCTCTCTTAAATCGTACTTGTTTAAGATGACCTATCACGCTTGCTTAAAGCTCCTTCGGAAGCATCAAACCCGACAACATCACCACCAAACTGCTGCCCAGGAGCAACCGACTGCTCACTTTACGGACAGCTTGATAGAGGCGGAGTCTATCCAGCGCATCCACCAGGCAATTGAACGCCTTCCTGAGCAGTGTTGTCGTATCTTCACCCTTAACCGCTTCGAAGGGATGAACAACCAAGCGATTGCTGATCACCTTGGCCTTTCTAAACGCACCGTAGAGACGCAGATTAGTAAAGCCCTCAAACTGCTTCGTCAGACGTTGTTTGCGCTGCTCTGTTCTTTTATGCAATAAGTACCGTTCAAATTTTTATTTATGGTAAGCAACTGACTATCAGGTCAATAAAAATATTATAACCACTTCTAATAGAAAAAAAATCTTGCAGGATACGTGTATTGCGCTTGGGCGGGATCATGGTAGTGTATAACGGCTAGCAGCTACCCTGTTTAGGGTTAGAAGCGGCCTCAATCAATAACCTTTAACACAAAACCAATCACTCATGCATTTATTAAACAGATTCCTGATCCTCCTCTTTCTTGCTTCTTGTACCGTACTCACTGCTTGCAGCAGCGATGATGATGAAGATACCAGCACCAGAGCCGCGTTAATCGGTACCTGGGTGACCAGTGGTGTCCGCCCGGGGGTGCCGGCAGACACTGATCTGCGCGCCTTCTATCGCCAGTTGTTCGAGAACTCAAATGTTTCCCCTGAGAAATTAGAGGAAGCCATAGACGAGGCGGTAAACAACTTTGATACATCTCTTGATGAATATGAACTTGGCAATGAGGTCTGGACATTCGCGGCCGACGGTAGTTTCACCGTGGCAGAAGGGGCCGACACCTATTCTGGCACCTGGACTTTGGATGGTAATACGCTCATTGCGGATGACGGAGACGAAGAGATTCGCGCTAAGGTCGCCTCTATCACCAGTTCGGTGCTAGAACTTCAAGTAGCACTGGAGCTAGGAGAAGTTATTGATATTGGGGTTCCGGAGGGTGCTTTTCTTATATTCACCTACGATAAACGTCCCTGATTAACCAGGCTAAGTTCATTGACTGACCTTCAGAGAGCATTAGTGGCAGCGGGCAGTATCTGCTGCTACTTCTTATAAAAGTGGTACTACTTTATTGACAATACTGTATTGTATGGAACCTTTGGATGACGTAGATATTGAATTGCTGATTGGCTACTTGGAAGCGCCAGACCGCTTGTCTGACGCACAACAAGTACTGATAGACCGGTGGTTGAACAGCCACCCTCAGCATCAGGCTGAGCTAGACCAGCTACGTCAGCTTTGGGTGCAGTCGCAACGGGCGTCGATACCGGCCCAGCTCAATGTAGCGGCTGACCGACAGCGCGTATGGGCGCAAATTCAGCGTCAAACGAGCACCGCATCAGCGAAAAGGCGTTTTCTACGCCCCGTGTGGCGTGTGGCAGCAGCCATCACACTGCTACTCACCTCGGTTTGGGGAGCGTGGTACCTGACCCAGCGGTTTTCTGCGGAGGCTCCGTATACCTACGCGGCTACGGATAGTGTCATCACGGTAAGCCTGCCCGACGGAAGTCAAGTGTACCTTAACAAAGCGGCCCGACTTAGCTACGACGATAATTTTGGTGAAAGCACCCGCTCGGTGCGCCTGGAGGGCGAAGGCTACTTTGAGGTGGCTCATAACCCGGCCGTGCCCTTCCTCATTGACACCGGCCCCACCCACGTTCGAGTAGTGGGTACTACCTTCAACGTACGAACGGACAATCAAGCGGTCAAAGTGACCGTTAGCTCCGGCCAGGTGGCTTTTGCGTACCAACAAGATACGTTAATGCTCACTCAAAATGAGGTAGGACTGTATCAAGACGATGGCTTGCGGGAGTTTATGAACGATGATCTGAACCACCTGGCCTGGAAAACGGGTATCTTAACCTTCAAAGATACGCCACTACCGCAGGTGGTGCGCGACCTGACTCGCTACTACGAGGTGCCAATGCGCATTGATAACGAAGAATTGAACGATTTAACCTTTACGTCAACACTGGATCGGCAACCGCTGGAAGAGGTGCTGGAAGAGCTGCGAGCGATCCTAGATATTGATTATACGTACCAAGACGAACAAGTAACACTTCTATGAAATTATTGATCATTGTAATGGTGTGCATCGGGCTACGTATGCCCGTACTCGCCCAAACCTCGCTGGACTCTGTGATCACCCTATCGCAGCGGACCCTAACGGTGAAGGCGGTGCTCGACGAACTAGATACCCTTACGAGCTACACCTTTTCGTACAGCAACCGACTGCCCCTGGATACAATCATTACCTTTCCGCAGACTAGCGGCAAGCTGCGTACCTTACTCGATTACATCCGGCAACAACAACGTATTGAGTACCGGGTGGTCGACCACAAAATCTTATTCTTTCGGCGAAGAAAGACCGGGCAGTTGCCGGATCGGGTGACCCTGAGCGGTTACCTCACCGATGCCGCTACCGGCGAGCGACTGTCAGGGGCTACCGTATACGTGCCGGAGCTCAGTGCAGGCATGAGCACCAACGCCTACGGCTATTATGCGATGTCGATACCACCCGGCGACTATACACTGAGGTTTAGCTTTGTGGGGTATCAATCAGAAAACCTGCCTATGCTGCTGGAAGAAAGCCAAACCCTGAACATTGCGCTATCAACGCAAGAGGTTGAGCTGGAAACAGTGGTAGTACGTGCTACGGGCACCGTCCCGAGCGTAGAGGAAAAAGAAATCAGCACGGCTCACATCGACATTCAGACGATTCGGAAGATGCCTTCGCTTCTGGGTGAGGTTGATGTGCTGCGCAGCATTCAGTTGCTGCCGGGCGTGACGAGCGTAGGTGGAGGAGCCTCCGGGTTCAATGTGCGAGGGGGAAATGCTGATCAGAATCTGGTGCTGCTGGATGAGGCTCCAGTGTTCAGCGCTTCTCACCTACTCGGCATCTTTTCGGTCTTCAACCCCGACGCTATCAAGGACGTTAAGTTGTACAAAGGCGGTATTCCGGCGCGCTACGGGGGGCGGCTGTCATCGGTGCTGGATGTACGGCAGAAGGAAGGAAATACTCAGCGGTTCGGCATGAGGGGCGGCATTGGCCTGATTGGAAGCCGCCTACTGATAGAAGGCCCCTTGGTCAAAGATAAGAGCTCCTTTATGCTGGCCGGCCGACGGTCCTACGGCGATCTACTGTACCGCACCTTGGGAGGGCGTGATGCCACTTTATACTTCTACGACCTGAACGCGAAAGCAAATTACGAAATCAATGATCGCAACCGCTTGTACCTATCCGGCTACCTGGGACGAGATGCGTTTGGCATTGGCGACTTTCTGGGGTTTGACTGGGGCAACCGGACAGGTACGCTGCGTTGGAATCACCTCTTCAGTGATAAACTATTCTCTAACGTGACCGCCGTCTACAGCGACTATCAGTACCGCCTGAATTTTTTTAACTCAATCGTGGGATCGGGCGGGGAAAGTGCCACTTGGAACTCGAGGATTACTAACTACCATTTACAAACCGACCTCACATACTTTTTGTCAGCGAATAGCAGTATAGACTTCGGCGCCAGTGCTATTCTGTATCAGTTTGACCCCGGCCGTATTGATATTCGTATTGGCGTCATAAATGCTGTACAGCAGTTAGAGCACAAACAGGCGGTAGAATCGGCGATATACGCAACCCATAAAAAGCAGTGGGATAAACTGACCCTCCAGTACGGACTGCGGTACTCTACTTTCTTAAACGTAGGCCAGGGCAATGTTTTTAGGTACGAAAACAATGAACCATCGCCCGATAACGATATTATCGATACGATCTCATACCGCACCGGAGAGGTAATTCAGTGGTACGATGGACTAGAACCTCGGCTTTCGCTCAATTACTCATTGAACAAAAGCACTGCGCTCAAAGCAAGCTATAACCGTTTGTTTCAGTACATTCAACTGGTATCAAATACCACGACGCCCACCCCTATTGACATCTGGACACCGGCTAGTCAGTACATTCGTCCGGCAGTGGTGAATCAGGTAGCACTAGGATTTTTTCATAACTTCCGACAGAATACTATTGCGTTTTCAGCCGAAGCGTACTACAAGCGATTTCAGGATTTAATTGATTTTCGCGGGGGGGCCGTACTGATTCTGAACGAAACCTTAGAAAGAGATTTGCTGCTGGGGCAAGGGCGGGCTTACGGGGTAGAACTGATGCTGAGAAAACAGAGAGGGCGGGTGTCGGGCTGGGTCAGCTATACCTGGTCGCGCACCGAACGGCAGGTAGACGGCATTAGTAATGACGCGTATTATCCGGCCAACTACGATAAGCCCCACGATGTTTCGGTGGTGCTCAACTGCCAGCTGACCAAGAAGTGGAGTGCGTCTGCCAACTTTGCCTACGCCACGGGACGCCCCCTTACTGCTCCAACCGGGCAATTCACCTACGAGGGAAACATTGTGCCAGACTACACTAATCGCAATGGTGCGCGTATGGTCAACTATCACCGGCTAGACTTATCGTTGAACTACGAGCCGCCGGTTCGAGCCGACCGCCGCTGGCGCAACAGTTGGAGTCTAGGAATATACAACGTATACGCTCGTCGTAATCCGTACTCGGTCTTCTTCCGACCTAAGGAAGAAGATCCCACCCAAACCGAGGCAGTACAGCTCTCGATCCTTGGCTTCATTCCGTCCATCACCTACAACTTTACTTTCTAGCGAAGATGAAACGATACGCAAAACAATATAAGACTGTATCAAAACTGCTAATGCTACTCTTTTTGGTGGCTTGTGAAGATGTGGTGCAGATTGACGTTCCAGAAACCGACCCTCGGTTGGTGATAGAAGGATGGGTGTACGATAACCAAGACACGCAAACCATTGTCTTACGTAACTCAATCGCCTACTTTACGGCAGGCACCTTGCCCCCGGAAACAGAAGCGCAGGTGACGGTGACCACAGCGTCTGGCGAGCGGTTTACCTTCGTCGAGCGCAAAGCCGGGGTGTATCAAGCCTCTTTTCGGGGTAGCGTGGGAGAATCTTACACCCTAAACATCGAGACACTTGCTGGTCAGCAGTACGTGTCGGCCCCGCAGGAGATGCTCCCCGTCCCCCCGCTGGATTCAGTGTATGCCATTCGGGGCGACTCAACCGAAGAAGGGGCTGATTATCATCCTGCTTGGGATTATACTGACCCCGCCGGAGTAGAAAACTACTACCGCTGGAGATTCTATATCAACGATTCGCTACAGAACCAGATCGAAGAGTCGCTGGTGGTATCAGATGAATTTATTGACGGGAAGACGATCATTGGAGCGGAATTTCTGAATCCGCTTTCCTTATCAACCGGCGACACGCTCACGATTGAGCAGTTGTCTCTCACCCGTGAAGCCTACAACTTCCTGATACAAGTAGAGCAACTAGCGGGCAATACCGGAGGACTCTTTGACACCCAACCCGATCCGGTGCGCGCGAATGTAACCAACGTTAATCAGGCACAAGACTATGTTTTAGGTTACTTCGGCGTGTCATCGGCCGTACGTGCCACTACCACAGTGGTGAACGACGAATAATGATGGTTGATTAACCAGAACACTGCTTACCGGTGGCACCTCACCGTTTGCTTACAATCAAAGCTTCTTTACGACGTAACTCTCCAACTCTATATGCGTGGTCAGCTCCGTCATTCCTTTAAACTAAATTTAACTATTAAACCCATCACAACTATGAAATGTCTATCAGTATGTTTAGCTACAATTATGTTTCTGGCATTCACCGGCTTAGTGTCTACGGCAAGTGCTCAGCACGCTTCTTTACCCCACAAAGACTTCGCTCGCCACAGCATCTTTGTAGAGATCGGCGGGAGCAGCGGCTTATATTCTTTAAACTACGATCACAAGTTGGCCGACCACGTAAGTCTTCGGGTTGGGGGAATGTACTTTGGTTTGAAGGATAACGATACCCGCGAGCACGTGTCTATCATCACGGCTCCGGTGATGATTAACTACCTGCTAGGCTCAGGTAGTAGTCGTTTAGAACTCGGAGTAGGAATGCTACTCGCTCAGGCGAGAGGCGAGGTGAAGGATCCACAACTAGAATTTGATATAAGAGGCTGGGGAGGTATTTCAACCGTCGGATACCGACTGCAACCCCGAGGTGGCGGCTTTCTGTTTCGGATTGGAGTTACTCCGTACTTTAACGGTAGTCAGATCATTCCGTGGGCCGGCATAAGCCTAGGGGCCACCTTCTGATGCTTTGCCGGTAGGGTTAGAGGCAGTCAGTACCGATCGTGAGGCAAAGCACTGATAGCATAAAAAAACCTGCCCCCCAGTAGGAGGCAGGAAAAAGCCTGCTGCACGTGGCAGCAAACGATGAGGTCGCGAGCGGATTCGAACCGCTGTGAGAGGTTTTGCAGACCTCCGCCTAGCCACTCGGCCACGCGACCATACTGATTGTACGAACAAGAAAGGAGGAAGATACACCTTCCTCCTTCTTTATCCAATACGAATTAGCTTTTGTCTTCTGACTCGTCAGTAGCAGCTTCTTCAGCGGTAGATTCGTCAGTAACTGGTGCTTCTTCTTCCTTCGGAGCAGCGGCCTTCTTCTGATCTTCCTGCATCTGCTCTTTCAGGCTAGACAAGGCGGATAGATCGCCCAGCGTAGACCGCTCGTCGTTATTAGAAGAAGAACGTCGGCTACCTCCGCCTCCACCACTACTGCTACCACCGGCGTCCGATGAGCGAGCAGCTTTCTTCTTGATCTTCTTGGCTTCCTCTTCTTTATATACCGCCACGTGCGATAGCACGATGCGCTTGTCATCTTTTGAGAACTCTACCACGCGGAAGTCCAGTGCTTCACCAGTTTCCGGCTCCGAACCGTCCTCTTTGGTCAAGTGCTTGTTGCCCGCAAAGCCTTCGATACCGTAGGCCAGCTCCACCATGGCACCTTTGTCCATTTTATTGGTGATGGTTCCTTTATGCACCGATCCGGTAGGGAACAAATCTTCAAAAGTATCCCAAGGATTCTCTTCCAGTTGCTTATGGCCTAATGCCAAGCGACGGTTGTCTACGTCCAGCTCCAGCACTTTTACCTTCAGGGTCTCGCCCACCTTCACAAATTCCGAAGGATGCTTCACCTTTTTGGTCCAGCTCAGATCCGATACGTGTACCAGTCCGTCGATGCCTTCTTCCAATTCGATGAACAGACCAAAGTTGGTCAGGTTACGCACCACGCCCTCGTGAATGGTGCCGATGGCGTACTTCGTAAGCACATCGTCTTTGTTCCAAGGGTCTTCACTCAACTGCTTGATGCCCAGCGACATCTTGCGGTCTTCACGATCCAGTGTCAGGATTTGTGCGTCGAGCTCGTCGCCAATCTTGATGAAGTCCTGCGGGTTGCGCAGGTGCTGCGACCACGACATCTCAGATACGTGCACGAGTCCTTCTACGCCGGGCATAATCTCTAAGAACGCCCCGTAGTCAGCCACATTGACAATTTTGCCGTGTATTTTAGTGCCTATCTGCATATCTTCTGGCAGCGAATCCCAAGGATGAGGCGTGAGTTGCTTCATGCCCAGTGAGATACGCTTCTTGGCATCGTCAAAGTCTAGCACCACCACGTTGAGCTTCTGATCGAGCTCCAGCACTTCTTCGGGGTGGCTAATGCGTCCCCAAGAAATATCGGTAATGTGCAACAGACCGTCTACCCCTCCGAGGTCGATGAACACTCCAAAGTTGGTCATGTTCTTGATCACTCCTTCTAGTACCTGACCCTTCTCGAGGTTGTTCAGGATTTTTGCTCTTTGTTCTTCGAGGTCTTTCTCGATCAGCACCTTGTGCGATACCACGACGTTATCGTTGGCATAGTTGATCTTGACTACCTTTACTTCCATCTTCTTGCCAACGTAGGCGTCGAAGTCACGAATCGGCTTCACGTCAATTTGTGAGCCGGGCAAGAAAGCCTCTACACCATATACGTCGCAGATCAAGCCGCCCTTGGTGCGGCGCTTCACCGTGGCCTCGAGCACTTCGTCGTGGTCTAGTCCGTTCTGGATGCGCTCCCAAGCGCGAACGATCTTCGCCTTCTTGCGCGACAGGATCAGTTGTCCGTTCTTATCTTCTTGTTCTTCGATATAAACCTCTACCTCATCGCCGGGCTTGAGATCATCAAGGTCTCTAAACTCAGAGGAGGAAACCAAACCATCAGATTTGAAGCCGATGTTTAGGATCACATCGCGGTCGTTAATACCAACCACAGTTCCCTTCACCACTTCCTTCTCATTAATGGTATTGAGGGTGTCTTCATACATTTGGGCCATTTGGGCCTTCTGTTCCTCAGAGTAATCTTCTCCGAAGCCTTTGGTATCGGCCTGATCCCAATCAAATTCTACTTCTTGCGTTTCTGCCATATCAGTATGGATTGCTCGGTTACACACCACCCTTAGAGCATCGGAGCGGCGGTTTAAATGAAACAAATAAGTCAGTAAAAACGACTAATGGACGCGATGCGTTCGCTAACCGCCCGCAAAAATACAAAAATTAGCCTGATCGGCAATTGTTAGGGCAGAAAAACGCAGAACGGAGGGAAGGAGTACGGAGGAAGGGAAGTCGATCAGCACTATTCAGGGGGGCATACTTTCGCCATGACCGACCGCTAAAATTCGGAACACTCTTTTATCTTCCTACGTTAGCCCCCTAGAAACAAAAAAATGTATGACTCCGACTCTCGAACAGATTACCCAGGCACTGGGTACCGTAGACGATCCTGACCTCAAGCAAGACCTGGTCACGCTCAATATGGTTAGTGATATCAACATCGACGGATCTCGCGTAAGCTTCACCGTTATTCTAACGACTCCGGCCTGCCCGCTCAAGGAAATGATTCGCCAAGCTTGCGTAGAAGCACTGCACACGCAGGTATCTCCCGATCTGGAGATAGACATTCACATGACTTCCAACGTGACCACCACCCGCCGGGCACAAGCACCTTTGCTACCGCAGGTGAAAAATATTGTGGCCATTGCCTCGGGCAAAGGTGGCGTGGGCAAATCTACGGTATCCTCTAATCTGGCGGTATCTCTGGCAAAAATGGGCGCGAAGGTTGGTTTGGTGGACGCTGATATTTTCGGTCCATCGATTCCTACCATGTTCAACTGCGAACGTGAGCAGCCCATCGTGAAGGTGGTAGACGGCAAAAACGTGATTCAGCCACTGGAGCAGTACGGCGTCAAGCTTATCTCGATTGGTTTTCTGATGTCGGCCGACGAAGCGGTAGTATGGCGGGGGCCGATGGCCAGCAAGGCCCTACAACAGTTTCTGAGCGATGTAGACTGGGGGGAGCTAGACTATCTACTGATCGACCTCCCCCCCGGCACCAGCGATATCCACCTCACTCTGGTGCAGTCGGTGCCC
This sequence comes from Tunicatimonas sp., assembly GCA_965213875.1. Taxonomy (GTDB): domain Bacteria; phylum Bacteroidota; class Bacteroidia; order Cytophagales; family Cyclobacteriaceae; genus Tunicatimonas. The sequence continues at coordinate 395,845 of CBDCAN010000001.1, forward strand.
GTGACCGGTGCGCTGATTGTCACCACGCCACAGAAGGTCGCGATTGCTGATGCTCGCAAGGGTTTGTCCATGTTCCAGCAGAAACAAATCGATGTGCCAGTGTTGGGAATCGCTGAAAATATGGCGTACTTTACCCCAGATGAGCTGCCTGATAATCGTTACTATATCTTCGGACAACACGGTGGGAAAAAACTCGCTGAAGAATATAAGGTGCCGTTTTTAGGCGAAATTCCGCTGGTGCAGTCGGTGCGAGAGAGTGGTGACCGGGGGTATCCGGCGGCTTTGCGCGAAGATGATGATACGCTGGTGTCGGCGCGCCAAGCGTTTAACAACATCGCGCAGGAGTTTGCCCGACAGGTGGCCATCCGCAACGCCAATAAGGCCAAAACCAAACTGGTTGAGATGACGCGGTCAGCGTGACCCGGCTAGGATAGCGGTCGGCGTGACCCGGTCAGCGTAGTATAGAACCTGACGACCGGGAGATGTGTGTATTATTACCATAAATAGTGTAGATCATGGAGACGATGAACCAAGAATTAGCGCACCGAGTGGATCAAGCCCTAAACGAAGTACGTCCCTACTTAGAGACTGACGGTGGCAACGTGAAGGTAATTGAGGTAGATGACGCGCAGGTAGTGACGCTGGAGCTGCTGGGAGCGTGCGGAAGCTGTCCGATGTCGGTGATGACGATGAAAGCTGGCATTGAGGAAACTATTAAACGCTTGGTGCCTGAAATCAAGGACGTTCGTGCGGTCAATATTACTACCGCCGACGATCCTAACGCCAAACTACCCAATCCGATGGGCTGATTGTCTGCCCTCTGACATACGTATTACGCTCGCTCAACGTTTATCATCACAACCATTTACCTTCGCCTCAAGATCACCCCATGAAGCCTGTCTCTTTCCCGATGCTGTTCACACTATTGCTGCTGTCAATCGTGTGGGCGCCTCCCGCTCTACTCGCCCAGGACCACCACCACTGTGGCACCATGGAATATAATAAGCGCCACCACACCGCGCGTTTTGAGCAGTGGCTACAGCGTAAGATCGGCCAGAAGCAAGCTCGAGTGCAGGCTACCCATGATGAGGGAGAGATTTATCGGATTCCGGTAGTAGTCCATGTAGTACACCAGGGCGAGCCCGTTGGTAATGAATCTAATATTTCTTTTGAGCAGATAGCTGATCAGATACGTATCCTCAACGAAGACTTTCGTCGCCTTAATGCGGACACGGTTAATACCTCTGAGATATTTCGCCCGGTAGCCGCCGATAGTAGAATAGAATTTGTACTGGCTCGCCAAGATCCGCAGGGCTTAGCCACCAACGGGGTGGTTCGGGTAGAAGGTCGCTCTGAGGGCTATGGCATCAACGATCCGGCCCTGCTGGGAACGCTCACGCAGTGGGACCCTAATCTTTACATGAACGTGTGGGTAACCACGATTGCGGGTGCGGGATTTTTAGGATATGCGGAACTTCCGATCTCTGACTTACCAGGCCTGGATGAGGAACCTAATAACCCACTCAGAGACGGAATAGTCATTGATTATCGCAACTTCGGCAGTATTTCTACCGGTGTGCTACGCAACGCCAACCGCTTCGGCCGCACCGCCACCCACGAAGTAGGCCACTATCTGGGGCTCCGTCATATTTGGGGTGACGGCGGGTGCGGCGTGGATGATTTTGTAGAAGACACCCCCGAGCAGGAAGCAGATTACCCTGGTTGCCCTATCGAGCCGGAGAGTTGCGGTTCGCGCGATATGTCCGAGAACTATATGGACTATACGAATGACAACTGCATGAACATATTTACGGGTGGTCAGAAGCTACGCATGCGCACGGTACTCGAAAATAGTCCCCGACGACAAACATTACTTAATTCTCCTGGTCTGGAAGCTCCTGTGCCAGTTTTAAATAACGCGAGCATCACACAGGTAGTGAGTCCTAAAGCCAGCGTGTGCGACGGCAGCATCATACCGAGTATTACGGTGCGCAACACCGGCCAGAATAACATCAACTCGTTGTTAGCCGAAGTAAGAGTGCAGGGTGTTATTGTTAGCGAAACTGAGTTTACCTTAGACTTAGCTCCAGAAGCCACCCAGGAACTAACCTTCTCAGCACTGCCTTCTGAACTATCGCTCGTGCCTGGCACCGTCTACGAAGCTTCCTTCAATATTACCAAGGTAAATAGAACCGATGACGAAAACGCCTTTGGCAACCAAGAGACCGTTTCCTTCTTTATTCCTCAGCGAGATGAAATTCCGTTAGTAGAAGAGTTTCGGGCGGGAGGCAGTGATTCGTTTTATGACAAAAGCGTAATCATCAACCCTGATGATCAAACCACCTGGGCGCTACGGGATACACCGAGCGATACCGATCCGAGCAATCGCTCGCTTTTTATTAATTTCTTTGAGTATGAAGTGCAGGGCGAACGCGATTTCTTGTATGGCCCTACGGTAGACCTAAGCAGTTTGTCTACCGCCACCGCTAGCTTCAAGGTAGCTTACGCTCCGTTTGCTGACGCCAACTTCGACACCAGTCAAGATGGTCTTCTGGTGGGCATTTCTACCGACTGCGGTGCTTCTATAGATAATATTGTGTATCGAAAGTTTGGCGAAGAACTCGCTACCGACTCTGTCACTGATAACGTTTTTGTTCCTACCACCGCCGCCGACTGGCGCGAAGAAGTGATCTCACTAGATGCGTACCTGGGCGAGCCTAACGTACAGTTGGTGTTCATCGGAGTAAATGACTACGGCAACAATCTCTACCTAGACGACATAGAATTCTTCGTCACCGAATACGACTTATTACAGCCGGCTGAGAACAGCTTTAGCATTGAACCCAATCCTATCAAGAACAATCAGCTAGAGATAGAATTTAACCTGCCCGAGCAAGATGACGTGACCGTCGGTATTTACTCAGCGGGAGGGAAGCTGCTTAGTGAGTACCTCGTACCGAGCGTTCTCAACCAAACCTACACATTCAATCTGGCGGGCGCCCCGGCGGGGGTATACCTTGTCCGAGCGGTCAGCCCCACGCTGAACGATGCCCAACGGTTTACCCTGTACTAAAGATGGCAGCTTCGCGCATCGTCGTCAAGATTGGGTCTCATGTGATCACCAACCCCGATGGGTCAGTGAATGTACCCTGGCTACGGCAGTTATGTCAGCAGGTGGCGACGCTACACGGGCAGAGCCATGAGCTGATCATCGTATCTTCGGGCGCGGTGGCGTCAGGGCGCAGTCAGGTACAGTGGCACAAGAAGGCTGATGCGGTTACGCAACGGCAGTTGCTCGCGGCTGTCGGGCAGACGCAGCTCATCAATACCTACACCCAACTGCTAGTCCCCCACCAACTAATCTGTGCGCAGGTGCTGGTTACCAAAGAAGACTTTCGTGGCCGTCGGCACTACCTGAACATACAGCACTGCCTAGAAAACATGCTGCACCGGCGGGTGATCCCGATCATCAATGAGAACGACGTGGTGTCAGTGACCGAACTCATGTTTACGGACAACGACGAACTTGCCGGGCTGGTAGCCGCGATGGTCAATGCAGACAAGTTGGTTATTCTCACCAACGTAGCAGGAATATACGACCGGCCTCCGCACGAGCCGGGTGCTCAGCTCGTTGCCGAAGCAGCGGCAGATACCGATTTTTCCAACATGATTTCTACCGAAAAATCAGACTTTGGGCGGGGCGGTATGCTTACCAAGGTACGTATGGCTCAGCGCACCGCTGCCGCCGGCATTGGGGTGCATATTGTAGACGGGCAGCAGGAAGGCATTCTGCTCGGGATTATGCAGACACCCCATCCGGGCACCTTCTTCGCCCCCCAGAAAAAGATTACCAGCATCAAACGCTGGATCAGTCAGGCTGAAGGCTACGTGCAGGGCAGCGTATGGGTCAACGAAGGGGCCTATACCGCCCTTACCGACGATCAACAGGCCCGCAGCCTGCTCCCCGTTGGCATCACAAAAGTGCAAGGAAGCTTTGAGAAAGGTGATGTGGTACACCTATGTACGGCACAAGGGCAGCCGTTTGGTATTGGCAGAGTGCAGTACAATGCTGCTGAAATCAGCGAACTATTGGGTCTTCAGGGACAAAAAGCGGCCATCCACTACGATCATCTGTACCTCCATTAGAATAAACAATAGTGAGTCTGATCGGTTGATGATATACGCTGTTGTAGTACGATAGCGTGTCGTGTACGATATAACTCAGAGCAGAAGGCTCCCCTTCGTCGCGACCTACAGAACATCACTACTCACGTCATGAAATATATAATGATCGCTACGCTTAGTCTTCTGACCCTCACCGTCTGGGCACAGGACGCACCACAATCGCAACGCACCCAAGAGCAGGGTGAAGTATCTGCCATCGGCGAAGAGGTTCCGAGTTATCAAGAAAAGGTGGAGATTAGTACCACCGATATTCCGCAGGAGGTTATGCAGCATCTCAAAGAGAGTCAATACGGAAATATGCGCGTTGTTTCTGCCTACGAAGTGCACACAGAAGGCGGTGAGGCAACCCTCGCCGAAACGCAGGAGTCAATGGCTCAGGTAGAAGACAAAACGCGAGAGCTAGAAACTACTGAAGAGACAGAAGAAACCGGTGAGCTGGTGGCTGCCGAAGCGCCTACCACCGACGAAGAGGTTACTGAAGCTAAAAAAGAAGTGTACGACCGTGTTCAGTATCAGAAATACTCAGAAGCAAACAGCGATGGCTACGCCAAAGTAGCGCAATCGCAGGGAGAAGCCACTTCCGATTCGCAGTACGAACTACATTTGGAAGGAGACCAGGAGACGGCCACGCTGATCTACGACGGTACCGGTGAGCTTATCAAAGCAGCACACGAAGACATGTAACGACAGAATTGACTTACGCATTGAGGCGAACCTATAAAGGGTTTGCCTTTTTTATTGCCTATTCCGAGAGATCGTTCTAAATTACCGAAAAAGTGAACCTCTGTATCGCAACACTGGCGCTATCATTTCAAACGAACCTTCTATGAGTACTGCAACCACCCTAACGCAACAATTTGAAAAGATTCCTACCACGATTTACGAAGACGCCGGTACCGCTGCGATTGAGATTGCTAAGCAGGTTCGTGATGTCATTGTCGAGAAGCAACAGGCGGGTCAGCCGGCCGTGCTCGGACTAGCCACGGGCTCTTCCCCCACCCGCGTATACGACGAACTGGTACGTATGCACCAGCAAGACGGGCTTAGCTTTAGCAACGTGGTCGCCTTCAATCTTGATGAGTATTACCCCATGCAGCCTGAGCAGCTGCAGAGCTACGTACTCTACATGAAAGAGTACCTGTTTGATCATATAGATATTGACCCAGCCAACACCCACGTACCCGACGGCACCATTCCCATTGAAGAGATTGGTGAATACTGTGCTGCCTACGAAGAGCGTATTGCCTCACTCGGTGGCATTGACCTACAGCTGCTAGGTATCGGGGGCACCGGCCACATTGGTTTTAACGAGCCGGGTTCTCGGGAGCAGTCGCGCACCCGGTTGATTACCCTGGATAAAATCACCCGAGTAGCCGCGGCTAGCGATTTCTTCGGCGAGGAGTTTGTACCTCGCCGGGCGATCACGATGGGGGTAGAAACCATTCTATCTTCCCGAAAGATCATTCTGATGGCTTGGGGCGAAGGTAAGGCTAACGTCATCCGCCGTGCGGTGGAAGGCTCGATTACCGATCAAGTGCCCGCCACTTTTCTGCAAAACCACGAGGGGGCTCAGATCATCGTAGACCAGGCCGCTGCGGCTGAGCTCACCCGCGTGAAAACCCCCTGGCTAGTGGGGCCCTGTGCGTGGGACCGCGCTCAAACCCGACAGGCAGTGGTTTGGTTGTGTAATCAGGTAGATAAACCCATCCTCAAGCTCACTCCAGAAGAGTACAACGAGAACGGAATGAGCGACCTGATCGCCGATCATGGCCCCGCTTACGACATCAACATTCGCGTCTTTAACGAGCTACAGCATACCATCACCGGATGGCCGGGTGGCAAGCCCAACGCCGACGATAGTCAGCGGCCGGAGCGTGCCCAACCTTTTCCCAAGCGGGTACTCATCTTTAGCCCCCACCCCGACGATGATGTGATCTCGATGGGAGGCACCTTACTGCGCCTGGTAGACCAGGGCCACGAGGTGCACGTTGCCTATCAGACCTCGGGCAACATCGCGGTATTTGACGAAGAAGCACTGCGCTTTGCCGACTTCATCCAAGATTTCGGGCAGGCGTTTGACCTGGATCACCAGCGGGTCAGCTCTATCTTCGACGAAGTGCAGAGAGCATCCGTCGATAAGGCACCGGGCGAGTCCGACCCAAAAGCGGTGCAACGCATCAAAGGGCTCATTCGCCGGGGCGAGGCCAAAGCGGCCTGCCGCTACTGTGGCATCAACGACGAGAACATCCACTTTATGGATATGCCCTTCTACGAAACGGGTAAGGTGCGCAAGAAGCCGCTGGGAGAAGAGGATGTAGCAATCACGCAAGAACTCATACAAAAGATCAAGCCTCACCAGATCTACGCCGCCGGGGATTTGTCAGATCCACACGGCACCCACCGGGTGTGCCTCGATGCGGTACTACAGGCCATGGAACGCGTCAAGTCGGAGAGCTGGGCCGACGACTGCTACGTATGGCTCTACCGAGGGGCCTGGCAAGAGTGGGACATCCATCAGATAGAAATGGCCGTACCCATCAGCCCGCTAGAACTGGTGCGTAAACGACGCGCGATCTTCAAGCACCAGTCTCAAAAAGATCGTCCGCTCTTTCCGGGTTCAGACCCTCGCGAGTTTTGGCAACGGGCAGAGGACCGCAACCAAGACACCGCGCGTGCGTACGACGATCTGGGACTAGCCGAATACGAGGCCATTGAAGCGTTTGTACGCCACCATTTCTAGGAATTCACCGTATGAATACTGTATTTTTTGACCTTCCTTCGGCGCGTACCGCTCTCAAGCCTTTTACTTTTACGCGTCCCGTCGCCGAGCTACGGGTGGGCATTCTTACGCTGCGAGAAAAGTGGCAGCACTACTTAGGCAACCACAGTGCGGCAGCCCAGTTCAGTCACCTCACGGAGCCTTATCTACAGCAGAAGTATCCGCTTCGTTGGGGTGAAGACAACTGGTTGGTGAACGCTGCCGTGTGCCCCACGGCTCACACTACCGATCAGGTAGCCGGTTTAGAAACACGGGAAAGCCTCTGGCAAGACGAAACATGGATCGCCGCTCGTATACCGCGTGAGGATTTACCAAACCCCACGCACCAAGAAGCGGACGATTACAGTGCATGGGCGCAACACGTAGTTGAGACCGTTAAGTCATACACCGTAGTGCAGCAACCAGAAGCATCTGATGTAATTAATCACTGCTGGGATATTTTCAAACACAATGGGCACCAAATTGACCAGGATTATGCACTGCTTACGGCCGAACGCAACTCAGCTCCCGTAGAAGACCCGTACACACGACTCTACCGTCCCGAGCAAATATTCATAGAAGAAGGCGCGATCATTCGCGCCGCCATTATTAACGCTGAAGAAGGCCCGGTTTACATCGGAAAAAACGCAATGATCCACGAAAACGCGGTAGTCAAAGGGCCGTTTGCCCTACTAGAGGGTGCTCACGTCAATATGGGCAGCAAAATCAGAAACGCTACCACCATTGGTCCTCACTGCAAAGTGGGGGGCGAAGTAAAAAATACCGTCTTTTTGGCTAATAGTAACAAAGGACACGAAGGCTTTGTGGGTAATTCGGTGGTAGGAGAATGGTGCAACTTCGGGGCCGATACCAACACTTCTAATCTGAAAAACAATTACCAGTCGGTGCGGCTTTGGGATTACGAAAAGAAAGCTTACGAACCCACTGGCCAGCAGTTCTGCGGGCTGATGATGGGCGATCACAGCAAGTGCGGTATCAACACCATGTTCAACACCGGTACCGTAGTAGGGGTGTTTGCAAATATCTTCGGTAGCGGTTTTCCGGCTAAGTTTATCCCTTCCTTCACCTGGGGGGGCACCACAGAAGAAACGAGTACCTACCGGTTCGACAAAGCCATCGAAGTATACGAGCGGGTGCTGGCGCGGCGAAACCAAACGTTGTCAGAAGACGAAGCCGCTATTCTACAGCACGTGTATCAACATAGACATCATGAATTTCCTGAGTGACTGAGTCACTATTCGTATTTTTGCTATTTCAGCTGCACTCTTTACAATCAGCGTTCAATTTACACCAGAGTTATCGAGGTCATTTTAACGTAGATCGCGCGCATTGATTGGTTAAGCCGCTTAATTCAGCATTTTTTTTATCCGGCCCAGTTGTTGTGAATCATTTTTGAACCGTTTGTTGCAACGACTAACAAATTAATCGTTTTTTTAGATTAGACCGGTTCACCAAAACGAAACTCTTATTTATTATGTGCGGAATTGTTGCTTATGTCGGCCGTCGGCCAGCCCATGCTGTTATTACCAAAGGACTACGAAGATTAGAATACCGTGGCTACGATAGTGCCGGATTGGCGGTCAACAGCGGTAAGCTCGTCACCTTCAAAAAACAGGGAAAGGTTGCCGATCTGGAGGCGCATTTACAAACCGCCGCGTCCGCTCATCTGCAAGCTACCATTGGCATCGGCCACACCCGATGGGCAACCCACGGTGTGCCCAACGATGTGAACGCTCACCCCCACCGGTCGGCCAGCGGTAAGCTAGCCATCATTCATAACGGTATCATTGAGAACTACGACGCCCTCAAGCAAGAGCTCATCAAGAAGGGACATCATTTTGATAGCGATACCGACACCGAAGTGCTGATTCACTTTATTGAAGATATCCAGCAGCACGAAAACTACTCGCTAGAGGAGGCAGTACGAGTCGCTCTCACCCGTGTAGTGGGTGCTTATGCAATCGCTATTCTTTCTGAAGATGAGCCTAATACCCTGATTGCGGCCCGTAAAGGCAGCCCTTTGGTGCTTGGTTTGGGACAAGACGAATTCTTTCTGGCCTCAGATGCCACGCCCATCATTGAGTACGCGAAAGAAGTGGTTTACCTCAACGACGGCGAAATTTGCGTCATTAAAAACGGTGAGTTTACCATTAAAGACATTCACACCGACGCTTATACCACTCCTTACATCCAGACACTGGATATGGAGCTAGAAGCGATCGAGAAAGGCGGTTACGACTCGTTCATGCTGAAGGAGATCAACGAGCAACCCCGGTCTATCGCCGACTGTATGCGCGGGCGGCTCAACGCGCAGACCAATACGCTAATGCTGGGTGGTATCCACCAATACATCGATCAACTAGTTGAAGCACGCCGTATTGTGATGATCGCCTGCGGCACTTCGTGGCACGCCGGTCTGGTGGCCGAATATATTTTTGAAGACTTGTGCCGTATTCCGGTAGAAGTAGAGTACGCTTCTGAGTTTCGCTACCGAAATCCGGTGATCAACCCGGGAGATATCGTGATTGCCATTTCGCAGTCGGGCGAAACCGCCGATACGCTGGCCGCTATCGAACTGGCCAAAAGCCAAGGAGCGACGGTGATCGGGGTATGTAACGTAGTAGGATCGTCTATCGCACGTGCTTCTCACGCGGGTTCCTACACCCACGCCGGTCCTGAGATTGGGGTGGCGAGTACCAAAGCATTCACCGCCCAGCTCACGGTACTCACCATGATGGCCCTCTTGGTAGGCCAACGCAAAAAAACGATTGCTGAGGATACCTTCCAGCAGTTATTGCAGGAGATGGATGCCATCCCCCAGAAGGTAGAACAGGCGCTGTCACTCAACGCACAGGTGAAGTACATTGCCGGAACTTACAAAGATTCAAGCAACGCTATTTATTTGGGGCGGGGCTACAACTTTCCGGTAGCACTAGAGGGCGCACTAAAGCTCAAAGAAATCTCGTACATCCACGCTGAGGGCTATCCGGCGGCTGAAATGAAGCACGGACCAATCGCGCTGATTGACGAGGAGATGCCGGTCGTCATCGTAGCGACCAAGGATGACTCTTACGAAAAGATCGTTTCCAACATACAGGAAGTGAAGGCCCGCAAGGGGCAGGTGATTGCGGTGATTACCGAAGGTGATTCACTCATCGCCGATATGGCCGATCACGTGCTGGAAGTACCCGCCACACTACAGATGTTGATGCCCCTCATTGCGGTGATTCCGCTTCAGTTGCTCTCCTATCACATTGCGGTGATGCGCAACTGCAACGTAGACCAACCTCGTAATTTAGCCAAGTCGGTGACAGTGGAGTAAGAAGCATTCTACTGAAGTATGAGGAGTAAGGAATGAGGCGACCACCGATCACCATTCGTTACTCATTCTTCGGCAATTCTCTTGCTTACCCGTGTAGCTACTTTGCTTTCACGATAGCACTGGTGCCCGCTGTTCGCCAGAACCTCGAACTCGACACCCATGCGCACCAACCATTCAGAATCAGGCTTGAAAGGGTCCTGACTGCCAAAATATAGGACGATTGGTCCGTTTGGTTTCACCGTCTCGTACCTCAGTCTGGTTGAAGAAACACAAACGAGAGCGTTGGCCGTTCCGCTTCTGATTCCGTATCGCCACGCAATAGTGCCTCCTATGCTAAACGCCAGGATCACTACCCGGCCTCTTTCTAGTTCAATGAGCTTCTCTACTGCTCTTTCAATACCACCGTCAACAAACTGTTGATGTAGCTTTTCCTCCGTGTAATCCGATTGGCTGACCCCGCCCAGCTGACAACAATCATAATACGTGATTTCAAAGCTGCTTTTCAGTATCTGAGTGTAGCCAGTCAACCACGCAGACTTTTCTTTTCCCCATAGGTCAGAAAGAATCACCAATCGCTTTTTCACCTTTGCTTCAGTTGGTACGTGTTGACGTTACGTTATAGCAGCCGAATCGGTAAGGTAACCTGAGTATCATCCCAGGCGATCATCATCTCGGTGCCGGACTCGTCAAAAGCAATGGTGAGTGGTTCGTAGGTAACTGAGGTGCGCTGGGTGGGTACCCTCACGCGTAGGGCATCCTGACGCTGTTCATAGTTGAATGCCCCCCACTCTCCCAGCGCCCGGTTAAAAATAACCGTCCATCTGTTTTCTTCCGGAATCACGTACATAGAATAGGTACCGGCCCTGAGGGTTTTGCTTTTCACCTTAATATCGCTCGTCAGCGTGATTTCGGTAGACTCGTTTGCCCCAAACCGCCACACCTTGCCGTAAGGAGCGAGCTCTGAGCCGAAAATCTGGCGGCCGCGCTTGTGGGGACGAGAGTATACCACCTTAATGTACGTGTCACCCTGCTGAAAGGCAGTAATTGCCAACGGGCTGGGCCGGGGTTCTAGTGCTTCCTGGGCGTATGTTGTAATGATGAAGCACATAAAAAATAATGTGCAGGCGATGTAGTAAATGTGTTTATTCATTGTCAAATTCAATTTCCTTAGGCCACAGGAGACTTCGAGTAGCTCGATAGGGTGATTGAGGTGTTTGGATGCCCGTACGCAGTGAGCCGATCAATAAGCCCTTCTAACTCCGAATTATTCCTCACAGCCACTTTAATGATGCACAACTTTCACCTGTCAGCTTGACGCACTCTAGCACTTCAGGAAACTGGTCGATTTTCGAGATAAAGTCTCGAGAGCTAGTAGTCGCTGTTTTGAATGTAATTTGAGCTTGCACCGGAAAACCCATCTTCTCAAGGTCTAACGAAACGCAATAGCTCTTAATTATACCCTCTTCTTCCATTATTTTTACCCTGATACGCGCCACTCAAATAACATTCACCTCGGGCTCAATACTGATACCGAATTTATCCATAACCGAATCCTTGATTTGGTAAGCTAAGGCTTTGATGGCTTCCCCCTGACCACCGCCGTGGTTCACCAGTACCAGTGCCTGCTTGTCGTGTACACCGATGTTGCCCGTCCGGTGGCCTTTCCAGCCACACTGCTCGATGAGCCATCCGGCAGGCACCTTCACCGCGCCTTCTGATACCGGATAACCCGGCATATTTTCGTACTGCTGGTGCAGCGTATCGTACTGTGCCTGAGGAATAACCGGATTTTTAAAGAAGCTTCCTGCGTTGCCAATTTGCTCGGGGTCGGGCAGCTTGCTCTGTCGGATGCTGATGACGGCATTGCTTACGTCGCGGATGGTTGGGCTCACTTCAGGGAAACCGGGTAGTGTTCGCGACAGCGTCTCTTCTATCGCTCCGTAAGAAGTATTGACCGCCGGGTGCTTACTCAGCCGCAGCACAACCGAGACAATGATGTACTTCCCCTTAAGCGCATGCTTGAACACGCTGCTACGGTACCCAAATTCGCATTCCTCGTGGGTGAACTTACGTAGCGCCCCCGTTTCAACCTCGACGGCCGTTAGTGAAACAAACACATCCTTGATCTCTACACCGTAGGCACCAATATTTTGCATGGGCGCCGCGCCCACCGTACCAGGAATCAGTGACATATTTTCGACGCCTCCGTAGCCGGCATCAATACAGTATAACACGAGTTCGTGCCACCCCACCCCGGCGCCGACTTCTATCTGCACATATTCGTCATCCTCTTGCGTAACCGCAATGCCCCTGATGTTCATCTTGATCACCAAGCCCGCAAAGTTACCCGTGAAAAGCATGTTGCTCCCCCCCCCCAGAATCAGTTTAGGCATTGACTGGTGCGTTGGATCGGACAACAGCGTTTGCAACGCTTCGGTGGTGCTAATACTCACCCAGTGCTGAGCATGCACATCAATACCAAAAGTATTATAGGATTGGAGAGAAACGTCTTTGAGCAGTTGCATGGAATGAGGGTATCGTTTGCCATCATTATAGCAAAAATGTTACCCGTTTTATGGTATTCCCCGGAGAAGCATCGTGCTATGAGGCTGGCTGTTCTGCCTCCGCCTTTTCGTCGGTGCTGGATTTTGCGCGCTCCTTTTTAGTCTTATCCTGCCGCTTCTGGGTGAAAGCCTGTTGCTCAACCTTTGCCTGGTTGATGATGAAGTCCTCGTCCTTTTCTTCTTCGTAGAGGTAGTTATTAATCCGCTGTCGCAACTCCTTGGCCGACAGGTTGCGGTAGATATGTCCGTTTTCCACCGCCGACATTTGTCCGGTCTCTTCAGACACCACCACCACCAATGTATCCGTGATCTCAGTCATACCGATGGCCGCTCGATGCCGCAGGCCCAGATCAGCTGACACATCGTCTTTGTCGGTAACCGGCAGAATGCAGCGGGCCGCTCGGATGCGCCCCTCGTGGATAATCACGGCCCCATCGTGCAGAGGGCTGTACTTATTGAAGATAGACAACAGAATTCGTTTGGAGACGACCGCATCGATCTCATCGCCTGATTCGGCGTAAAACTTGAGGGGAGAACTCTTCGAAAAAACGATCAGTGCACCGGTGTTGGAACCGCTTAGACTTTTAGAAGCATCGATCACAGGCGTAAGGTTAAACCGTCCTTGGTCTTCATCTTTACGCCAAAAATTCTTGAAGAAAGTGTCACGGTTGAAAGCCGTCGTTTTGCCCACCAGCAGTAAGAACTTGCGAATCTCTTGCTGAAAAAGAATAATCACCGCCAGCACTCCCACTCCCATAAACTGACCCAGGATGGCCGTGAGCAGCTCCATTTGGGCGGCCTTGACTACCAAGAAGATAAGGTAGAGTGTGAGGAAACCAAAAAATATACTCAGCGCTACGCTTCCCCGCATCAGTTTGTACACCTGATACAACAGCAAACTCACCAGCAGGATGTCGATGATATCCACCCATTTGATTTCAAGAAAGCCGATAGAAAAGAGAAGGTTCAAAGTAGTGCGTATTCCTGTTTATATAATCATTTACGTGATGTATTGCGTGAGTCGTACGGCCTCCACTGCTTCGCGCACATCGTGCACCCGCAGCACCGCCGCGCCCTTGAGTAGTGCCACTGTGTTGAGCACCGTCGTACCGTTCAGCGCTTCTTCAGCACCAATGCCGAGCTGACGGTAGATCATTGACTTGCGGGACAGGCCCACGAACAATGGCACCCCGAGGGGACGAAGCGTATCCAAACGGCTAAGTAGCTCGTAGTTCTGATCCGTGGTTTTAGCAAAGCCAAAGCCCGGATCGATCATAATATCTTTTACGGCAAACTGACGTAGTTCCGCTACCTTTTTCTGCAAATAGTCAGCTACCTCAGTCACTAGGTCATCGTAGTCCGTCAGTTGCTGCATCGTTTGCGGAGTACCTCGGGTATGCATCAGCACGTAAGGAACCGCCGTTGCTGCCACAGTAGCAAACATGGCTTCGTCAGCACCACCACTCACATCGTTAATCAAGCAAACACCGTGCGCTACCGCCTCCTGTGCCACTGATGCGCGGAAAGTATCCACAGAAAGATAAGCCTCAGGAAAATGCTTGGTTAGTAAATCAACCGTTTGTACCACCCTTTGTTTTTCCTCGTCTTCCGATACTTCAGAAGCACCCGGACGAGAAGAGTAGCCTCCCACATCGATAAAGGTAGCCCCTTCGGCCAACATGGCTTCCGCTTGGCGCAAAATTTGGTCATTTTGCTGGTACTGTCCGCCGTCGTAGAACGAATCGGGAGTCACGTTCAGGATGCCCATGACCCGGGGCGTGCTGAGGTCCAGTAAATTTCCTCGCAGATTAAGTGTTTTTCTCTCGAAAAAAGCGTTTACTTTTGTCAACGGTTCCACTTTCGTACCCTCGGTTCGGATTACTCTAAACTTAGAACAAAATATATTGAAAACCCAGACGTATCAGGAATATCACCGGGTTATTCAGGCCTGTAAAGACGTTTTCACTAAGAAAACCCGTGATTACGGAACTGCCTGGCGCGTACTCCGCCTGCCTTCTATCACGGATCAGCTGTACATTAAGGCGCAGCGCATTCGTTCTATTCAGGACAAAGGTACCCAACACGTAGAAGATAGCATCACCGACGAGTTTGTAGGTATCATTAACTACTGCATCATGGCCGTGATGCAGCGTGAATTCTCAGCCGACACGCCGCTAGACATTCCGCCGGCAGAAGTAGAAGAACACTACGACCGTATTGCGAACGAAACCCTAGAACTTCTTAAACAGAAGAACCACGACTACGACGAGGCTTGGCGCGAGATGCGGGTGAGTTCAATTACTGATATCATCCTCATGAAACTGTTGCGGGTGAAACAGATTGAGGATAACGACGGTAAAACGATTATCTCCGAGGGCGTGCGCGCTAACTATCAGGATATGATTAACTATGCCGTGTTTTGCCTCATCAAGATGAACTTTGTCTAATTCTGGTTTGTCAAACGATCAAAAGCATACCTTATGAACTTACTCGCACAGATAGCCCGGTTTTCGGTGGGTGGCCTGTTCATCTTTTCGGGCCTGATCAAACTCAACGATCCGGTGGGTACCAAGATCAAGCTAGAAGAGTACTTCGACGTGTTTGCCACTGATTTTGCCAGCATCTTCGAGTGGTTCATTCCGGCCGCTTTGTTTCTATCAGTTTTTCTGAGTGTCCTGGAAGTTGCATTAGGCGTAGCCGTGTTGCTTCAGTACCGTATGCGTATCACCACCTGGGTACTGCTGGGTATGATTGTGTTCTTCACCTTCCTCACGTTTTACTCGGCCTACTTCAATAAGGTGACCGACTGCGGCTGCTTCGGCGATGCTATTGTGCTCACTCCCTGGCAGTCGTTTAGTAAAGATATTATTTTGCTCGCCCTCATCGCGGTGCTGTTTATTCATCGCCACCGGATGGACGAAGTAGTGCCGTTGCGCACGGCCCACTTGGCTGTAGGGGCGGTGACGGTGGTCTGCTTGTTTCTGGGCGTATCGGCGGTACGGCACCTCCCCTTCCTCGACTTTCGTGCCTACAAAGTGGGCGCTGACATCCCTCGCCTGATGCAGCCGTCGGAAAAGCTGCGCTATAAGTACATCATGACCAAAGACGGGCAGGATGAAGAATTTGATGCCTACCCTACTGACAAAAGCTACGAGTTTAAGGATATGATACCACTCAACCCTGAAGCACAACCCAAGATTACCGACTACAGTGTGTGGAATGATGAAGGAGATTTTACCGAGGGCACCTTCGAGGGCGATAAATTACTAGTGGTGATGTACGACGTAGACAAGGCTGACAAGTCAGCTCTAGCTAATGTCCAGCGGTTGGCCGACCAACTCAATGGTGTAGAATCGATTGTACTGACTTCCTCGGGCGAGGCCATCTACGACGAATTTCGTCATGAGTATCAGCTAGCCCTCCCCTACTACTTCGCCGATGCCACAGTGCTTAAAACGATCATCCGTGCCAATCCGGGCTTAGTACTGCTACAGGAAGGTAAGGTAAAGGGCAAGTGGCACTACCGAGATTTACCTACGGCCAAAGAGGTTACCCGAGCGCTTCAGTCAAGTGTAGCCGACGCAGGTTGATCTGCTGGATGCTGGATGACTAGCTATATCTTAAATAGTATTCTGATTTTTTTACAGGGCTGATAATCAACCGTTTGTTATAGCAAAGAATCAGAACAGCTCCTATTGAATGCTGAATATTAGGTGGCTTACTGAAAGGAGAGATAAACGTAAATATCTCATCATCATCAAACATCCTTTCGGCAATTGTGGTCTTTAGTATAAACCTCAGCCGCATGAAAACGATAATTACTGGTTGTTTGACGATCGCACTAGCGTGTACGGCCTGTAGCAACGACGACAGCGCCCCACAAACAACCGTTCCCAATCCAAACCCTATTGAGTTTACCGAAGCCAGCAACAGCGGGGGTTGCATTGATTTCCAATTCTATCACTACGCTGATGACTTAACGTACGGCTTGCTACTATCGGGCGATACCGATCAGTTGGCACTGTCTACTGACTGGCAAGAGTTTGAGTTTAGTCCGGACCAAGACGAGGTAACACTGGTCTTGTACGAGTTTAGCCAGCCTACGGATAGCTTTTTCTGCGATGATGCGATAGAAGCCAAAGAAGACCCGATCCAAGAATGGAAAGTGGTTACGGGCAACGTTCGCCTGCGTATTGCCCGAGAGAGAAATGACGTCGGCGTCTATACCATCGACGTGGTGATCTCGAACGTGACGGTTAACAATACTACCATTGACCGACTAGAGCGCACCGGCGTGGAAGTAGGTTTTCAAATTGGCTAGGATAGCTCAGTTAGGCATACTACTATACGATCAACTAAGTTCTGAGTTGTTAAGTGATAAGATCAACGTGCTTAGAGATAGTGTGCGGTCACTGCTATGGAAGACACCCTGCCTACTACCTACTACCCCACAAACAAATCGATGAACCGTCGCTCAACGAATACTTCAGAATTTAATCCGAAAAACACTCAAGACCTCTCCAACTGCTCCCACGCTTCGTGGGTGGTATGCACCGGTAGCTGGCAAGTTTTGTTGTAGCATACGTAGATGGTGGTGCGCGATTCTAGCGGTTCACGGTGTCTCAGTAGCGGTAAGTCGCTCTCCCCTTCGGTGCCGACGAGCAGCTTGTTAGGATGATACTGCTGATTGAGCTCGAGAATAGTACCGGGGCAGTCTGGCCCCACCACCGCAATCTCTGCGGTAGGCGTAGCCAATTCAGTGAGTAGGCAGGCCCAATTGCTCAAGTATGCCGCATCCTTTTCTAACAGTGGCATCATCTTGCTCAGCATAGCAGCAGCTTGCGCCTGATCTGTCGTACGATCAAACAGCAAACCAGCGTGATATAGGTTTCGCGCCATCATGGAGTTTGATGCCGAGATCACATTATCGAACAGTTCTTTCTTACGGACAATGAGTTCGCTGCTATCATCGGTATAGTGAAAAAAGCCTTCCGATTCATCCCAAAAATGCTGTTGTACGTACTGCATCAGTTGCTGCACGGGTGCCAGCCACTGCTCATCAAAAGTTACCTGATAGAGTCCAGCAGTGCGTCTATCACCGCCGCGTAGTCATCCAGATAACCGTTGATACGAGTACTAGGATCCGCCTGATAGGTACGATAGAGCACAGTGGTCTCACCACGCTGCTCCATCATTTCGTTCACCAGAAAGTGCGCATTACGCCGGGCCAAAGCCAGCGTATCGGTTGAGCCGGTGGCGGCGTACGCATCCACTAGTCCGCGTAGCATCAAGCCGTTCCAAGAGGCAATGATCTTATCGTCTAGTCCGGGGCGTTCACGCTTCGCGCGCTGCTCGAGCAGTCGTTGCTTCACGTCTTCAATCAGCTCGTCTAAGTCTACAAAGTTAAGTCCGTAGCGCTGTGCGAACGCGTCGTTAGACTTACGCTTATGCAAAATGTTTCGCCCGTTTTCCCAATTACCTGCTTCGGTGACGCCGAAGTAATCGATCACTAAATCGGCCTCTTGGCCCAATACGTTCTTGATTTCTTCGTAGGTCCAGGTGTAAAACCGCCCTTCTTCTCCTTCACTATCTGCATCCAAGGCGCTGTAGAAGCCGCCCTCCTCGCTGGTTAGCTCGCGCGACACAAAAGATACGGTTTCGTTTATCACACGCTGGTATAGTACTTCCTGTGTCAGGGTATAAGCTTCAGCGTAGACACTGAGTAGCTGTCCGTTATCGTAAAGCATTTTCTCGAAGTGCGGGGCAAACCACTCGGCATCTACCGAATAGCGAGCAAAGCCTCCGCCTACCTGATCATAGATGCCCCCGTTTGCCATTTCGTCTAACGTGAGGCGTAGCTGCTTCAGGGCCGCTTCATCTTCGGTGATCGCGATGTAGCGCATCAAAAACAGCCACTGGCTGGGCATCGGAAACTTGGGTGCTTTGGCCATACCGCCCCGCTCGGTGTCGAAGCTTTGGGCAAAGTTGCGGTAGATATCAGCCAGCTGCTGCCTGGCTCGTTGTGCATCAAAAGCTTCGCCTTGACCAATGGCATATCGCTCGTGATCGGGGCGCGCCAGGTTCTGCACAAACTCCTCAGCCGACTTCGTCAGTTCTTCTCGGTTATGTTGGTAAGCCTGCGCGATATTATCCAGCAACTGCACCCAGTTGTCTTTAGGAAAATAAGTACCGCCGTAGAAGGGCTTCTGGTCAGGGGTGAGGAAAACGTTGAGGGGCCAGCCACCCTGGATGCCCATCATCTGCACCGCTTCCATGTACACCTGGTCTACGTCGGGTCGCTCTTCGCGGTCTACCTTGATGCTCACGAAGTGCTCGTTCATCCGTTGGGCCACCGCTTCGTCTTCAAAGCACTCGTGCTCCATCACGTGGCACCAGTGGCAGGCCGAGTAGCCGATACTCACGATAATCGGTTTGTCTTCTTCCCGCGCTTTGTTCAGAGCTTCCTCTGACCAAGGGTACCAGTCGACCGGGTTGTGGGCGTGTTGCTTGAGGTAAGGGCTAGACTCTTGAGCGAGCCGGTTGGTAGGGGCGGTCATAGTAGCTGTGTTTCTATCTGCTGAATCTCCGTATATACATCTACACGGTCGCTCAATTGTTTAAGTTGTTCCAAGGTGTTCTGCAGAAATCGGCGATGCTCCTCGCTGTTCGGATTACGCGGACGGTGCGCCAAAGCCCGCCGAAGTTTATCCCACCGTCGACAGAACGCTTGCGCTTCCTCGTCCAGATAAGTTTCGGTGAGTCGCTGCCAGATATAGTCCTGCGCTACTTCGTTAGGGTGGAGCATATCGGCGGCGTAGTAACGATAATCGCGCAGCTCATCCAGCATGATCTCGTAGCTCGGAAAGTAGTGTATCCGCTCGGGTTCGGTCTGCTGCCATTGTGCTACCGCCAAACGCAGCGTAGATTTGCTCACGGCATTGTGAGTCAGTGTATCGCGTAGGTGCCGCACCGGACTCACCGTAAAAAGATAACGCGCTTGGGGATTCGCCTGAGCCACCGTAGCCTTTAGTTGCTCAAAGTGCTGACTAATTTCTTCTACGGTGAGTAGGCGTTGTCGAAACAGTACGGCAGGTTGTTTATGGCAGTTAGCCACGATACGTCCGGTATCTTGGCGTTCGTAAACTAGGGCCGAGCCCAGTGTGACTATGATCCAATGAGCGGAGCGCAGTGCTTCTCCTGCACGCTGCAACTGCTTCCGAACGAGCCGCTGTAGTGCAGGCAGGCTGTCAGCGTGCAGGTCCGAATGCAGTTCGTCGTTAAAGTACAGCCCGTCGTGCTCCAAATACGTATCGGCACCGGGGCCTTCGTTATTCAGGGCATATTGCAGAAGCCGAAAAACCGACACGGGATTGTACAGTGTGCCGAAAGGATTGACCAGCGCGCTGAACTTATGATCTATCCAGCGCTGCCCCATCGTTTGGGCAAAGCACGAGCCAATACAGCACAGCCGGTGCGACAAGCTAATTTTGTGAGACGCCGGGGCGATGCTGACGGGGGTGGTGTACATAGGCGTGTTCCTTTTAACAAAAAAAGCGTTCCGGGACTAACCGGAACGCTCCATTAACTTTGTGGTATAGCTTCTAATCCTATGCTTCTACCACCTGAATGTTCACCTCTGGGTGCACCTCTTTGTGCAGATCAATCGTCGCGGTGTAATCTCCTAGTGATTTGATGTCAGTGCTGATATTAATACGCTTGCGCTCAATATCAAACCCTTTTTCCTTGAGTGCATCCGCAATCTGTAGGGTGGTGACTGAACCGAAAATTTTACCGGTTTCGCCCGCCTTGGCCGGAATCTGCAAGGTAGTTCCTGCGATTTTTGAGCCCAGCTCTTCGGCATCTTGCTTGATCTTGTTCGCTTTATGCGAAGCCTGTCGGATATTCTCCTCGATCATCTTTTTGTTCGAGGGGCTGGCGATCAACGCGATGCCCTGCGGAATCAGGTAGTTGCGACCGTAACCGCCCTTCACCGTCACAATATCATCTTTGTATCCCAGACCTTTAACGTCTTCTTTTAGTATAATTTCCATGTGTGTTGGGGTTTGGAGTCTGGGTATTGGGTTATTGGATATTTTTATATCCTAACCCCTAATACCCAATCCCTCTCTTTACTTCAATGAATCCGCTACGTAGGGTAGCAAGGCCAGATGGCGCGCACGCTTGACGGCTTGGGCCACTTTCTTCTGGAATTTCAGGCTGGTGCCAGTGATACGACGGGGCAACAGTTTACCCTGATCGTTCACAAACTTCAGCAGGAAGTCTGGATCTTTGTAATCAATATACTTGATGCCCGACTTCTTGAAGCGGCAGTACTTTTTTCGTAAATCTTTGCGATCACTATTGATCGGTTCGTTTTGTAAGCTCATCGTCTTTGTTATTTACTGGCGGTAGACTCTTCTTTCTTCTTGTCTTTCTTAAATGCTCCGCTTCGTCGCTTCTCGGCGTACGCCAGTGCGTACTTGTCGAGGGCCACGGTGAGGAAACGCATCACGCGCTCATCGCGACGAAACTCGGTTTCGAAGCGGTCGATAACATCCGGTTCGGCGGCAAACTCCACCAGGTGGTAGAAGCCGTTGGTCTTGTGACCGATAGGATACGCCAGCTTTTTAAGTCCCCAACTTTCTTCGTTCACGATGTCAGCATCGTTGTCTTTCAAGAAAGCAGAAAACTTAGCGGCAGTATCCTTCATCTGATCATCAGACAAAACGGGAGTTAAAATGAATACTGTCTCGTAATTTTTCTTGGTCTCCATTAAAGGAATAAAATAAGTGATTGATTTAAATGAGGGCGCGAAGGTAACATAAAAACAGGAAAGAAGAAAGAAATGTAGTAACTGAACTCTCTGGTTTAACGACTTGTGCAATGTGGTGTTCGCTACGTGGTAATAAAGTATATCCGCTGAAGCCTCGTAGGTTCTTCTATTAGGCCGTCATTAATAGCAAAATTAGATAGTCACTCCCCAAAAATTTACTTTACTTTGTCAAGTACAATAACAGATAATATGTAGGTATGGTGATCGAAACCAAGCGTTTAGTAAGTCAAGCGACTTATGCTAAAATGATTGCAAAGCGGAGACAAAGAGTCTCACAAATGGTAAAAGAAGATAAAGTAGAGTATGTTCGTATTGATGGCACACCGTACATCATACTGGACAAACCTAGCAATAAAAAAGACGACACTTGACGATGTTAAGTGTTTCAGTCGTTACCTATCAATAATATAACAACTTATGAAAGAAGAGCTCAGAAAGCTAAGAACCAGCGTTCAACTTGTGAAAGCCGAAACAGCCTACCTGAAAGAAGGCTTCAACCGATTAGATGAGCGAGTGGGTGACATGGCCAGCGATGTAGATGCCTTTATTGATGTCTACGTAAAAGATTACACCAAGCTGGAACAGCGCGTATCTGCCCTTGAAAAGGATAAGTGAGTAAAGCGGCAGTACAGTAGCACTATGTACTAATAAAACCCTGAACGAGGCCAAACCCTATCCTTGCTAAGTAGTTTACCATTATAAAGTCTTATGTGCGGTAGATATAGCATTGGCGCAGCGGTAGCCGAAATCAGTCAAACGCTGGGAGTAACTCCCCCTACTGCGTTCACACCCCGTTACAACGCGGCCCCTTCGCAGGCCCTACCGGTAGTGAGCAACCGTCAACCTCAGCGAGTCAGTTTGTACCACTGGGGCGTGGTGCCGTTTTGGGCAAAAGCGAAGGGGCAACGCCTCATCAACGCCCGGGCCGAAACTGTGGCGGAAAAGAGTACCTTCAAGCAGTCGTTTCAGCAGCGACGTTGCTGGGTGCTCGCCGATGGTTACTACGAATGGCAGAAAACCAAAACTGGCAAAATACCTCACCGGTTGGTGCGCACCGATGACGAGCCCATGGTATTTGCTGGGTTATGGGATGAGTACGTAGACCGAGACACCGGCGAAGTGCGACACGACTTCTGTATTATCACTACGGCGGCGAGCCCGGGCATTGCTCACATTCACAACCGCATGCCCGCGATGTTGTCCGCCGATACCCGCGCACTCTGGTTCAGCGACACCGAAGACTATGCGGGCCTTACCGATATTCTTCGTCCGCTGGCGGATTCGCAGGTAAGGGCCTACGAAGTGTCCAAACTGGTGAACAACGTGCAGAACGACGATGAATCACTTACCCGCCTGAACAGTAAGTGAGCCAGTCGCCGTGGGGCACCCGTGGCATATTATCTACGTAACCGTCCGACTTCAAATAAGTGTAGCAGCCATAGTGCGGTAATTGCACAAACCGGTACAGACCTTCGTCTACATCCTCAAAGTCGTCCATCGCCGCTTTGGTGGCGGCATTCACCTGATACACCTCGCCCAGTACCACTCCATTCTTTTCGGGCACCATAAAGGGGTACTCACTCGCGTAGTCGTA
This sequence comes from Tunicatimonas sp., assembly GCA_965213875.1. Classification (GTDB taxonomy): domain Bacteria; phylum Bacteroidota; class Bacteroidia; order Cytophagales; family Cyclobacteriaceae; genus Tunicatimonas. The sequence continues at coordinate 419,122 of CBDCAN010000001.1, forward strand.
TAGCGCATAGTCACGAATGCGCAATTGATGGGCTAAACACGGACTGTAACGTAGGTACACGTGGTGGTACGCACCGCCCCGGCGTAATGTGCCGTAGACAAAAATATCGTACGAATCGTCGTGCATGTCCTTTTATACGTATCGGTTGCATCCCACGTTTCCAGAAACATCTCGCCATTCTTTGAGTATTGTATACCTAGTACGCCATTCTTTCATGACACACGCTAACAAATTTCTGTTTATCGTCAATCCGATCTCTGGGGTAGGAAGACAACGCAACATCGCGCAGGTCATCCGTCAGCACTTTCAGCATTCTTACGACGTTCAGGAAACAGCGTACGCCGGGCACGCGCGAGAAATTGCACGAGAGAAGCGTGACGAGTATGATGTGCTGGTCGCAGTGGGAGGCGACGGCACCATGAACGAAACCGCCAGCCAATTGATTGGCACCGACACTGCGCTGGGCATTATTCCTTTAGGATCGGGCAACGGTTTTGCCCGGCATCTGCGTATCTCTACCGATCCGACGACGGCGGTGCAACAGCTTAACACATCACAACCATTTCCCCTCGATGCTTGCTTTCTAAACGAATACCCCTTCTTCAATGTGTCGGGTATGGGCTTCGATGCGCAGGTGAGCAAGAAATTTATGACCCAGATTAAACGGGGCTACGCCACCTACGCCCGTTGTGTGTGGGAAGAATTTCAGACGTATCGCCCCCGCCGCTATCGATTTGAGCTAGACGGGAAGCCTCACGAAGAGACATTGCTGATGGTTGCCTTTGCCAACACTCAACAGTACGGCAATAATGCGACCATTGCACCCAACGCTCTTGTGGACGATGGTTATCTTGATATTGTATTCGTGTACCCTTTTCCGGTGACCTACTTACCCATTTTTACAGCACTATCTTTTACAAAAAGTATCCAGCGTTCTTCGTACGTAAAATCAATCAAAGCCCAACAGTTTCATATCGAACAGGTTGAAGACCCTTTGGGGCATATCGACGGTGAATACGTAGAAACCGATCATCAAGTAACCCTCAGCGTACGGTCTCGCAGTTTGCGCGTGATGCGCCCGGTGTAGAAGAACACCCTGGATTTCCTTTGTGAAGGAAACAATTTCATAACAATAGTTTAATATTCTATTAATGTTGGTTTCGCGGATTTGTGCGTAATTCGCTAAAACCTAGTTCTATGGCACAACCGCGCGCAGTAGACGTAGTGATCGTTTCCGATATTCATCTGGGCACCTACGGATGTCGGGCTAAGGAGCTACTCCACTACCTACAAAGCATCAAGCCCAACACCCTGGTGCTTAATGGCGATATCATCGACATCTGGCAGTTTAGTAAGCACTACTGGCCTACCTCTCATATGCGCATTATCAAGCAGATTTTTGCGATGGCGGCCAAGGGCGTCACTGTCTACTACGTGACGGGCAACCACGACGAGATGCTACGCAAATTTGCTGGATTCACGATGGGGTCACTACAGGTAGTCAATAAGGTAGTCCTTCGGCTCGATGGTAAGAAGGTGTGGATTTTTCACGGCGATGTGTTTGATATCACCATGAAGCACTCCAAGTGGCTGGCCAAGCTGGGCGCCGTGGGCTACGACACGCTTATTCTACTCAATGCAGTCGTTAACTTCATCTACCAAAAAGTAGGATTGGAACGCGTATCATTCAGCCAAAAGGTGAAAAACCGCGTAAAGAGTGCGGTTAAGTTTATCAATGATTTTGAACATACCGCCGCCGACATTGCGATTAGTAACCGCTACGATTACGTAGCTTGTGGCCACATCCACCACCCAGACATTAGAAAAATAAGTAACGAGCAGGGCAGCACAACCTATCTCAACAGTGGCGACTGGATAGAAAACCTGAGTGCCCTTGAGTATCACCGGGGGCGGTGGTCGCTTTACCGTTACCAAGAGGATACGTCTCTTCATCAAGTAGCCGAACAAGAAGAAAACCTGACCACCACGCAACTGTACGACGATCTAATGCGGGAGCTGACGATAAAGCCACTATGAAGGTATTATACGCCATCCAAGGAACGGGCAACGGACACCTGAGTCGCGCGCGCGATATTGTGCCTATTCTACAGAAACAAACTTCGTTAGACATTCTGGTCAGTGGCACGCAGGCCGATATTACCCTACCCTATCCCATTCGGTATCAGTTGAAAGGAATGAGTTTTATCTTCGGAAAGTCAGGGGGCGTAGACCTTACCGAGACCTACCGCCGCACCGATACCCGCCGACTCTACCGTGATGTTCGGCAGTTACCCGTGGAGCAGTATGATTTGGTCATCAATGATTTTGAGCCGATATCAGCCTGGGCGTGTCAGGGCAAACGGGTACCTTGCGTCAGCCTGAGTCACCAGAGTGCCATCCTCTCAAGAGAGTCGCCCCAGCCAATCAAGAGAAACAAGGTAGGAAAACTGATCCTGCGGCACTACGCCCCGGCTCAAGCTCGCTATGGATTCCATTTTGCCTGTTTCGACGAACAGATATTCACCCCGGTGATTCGTCAGCAGATTCGCCGGGCCGAGGTACAGCACCAGGCACACTACACAGTATACCTACCCGCTTACCGTGACGAGAAGATTATTAAGCGCTTGACAAAGATACCCGATATCGAGTGGCACGTATTTTCTAAACATACGCGGACGCACTACCATCAGGGTAACGTCTTTGTGCAGCCTATTGAGAACGATGCCTTTGTACGAAGCCTGGCCCAGGGTACTGGTATTCTTTGCGGTGCCGGCTTTGAAACTCCCGCCGAGGCACTCTACCTCAACAAGAAGCTGATGGTGGTGCCGATGAAGAATCAGTACGAACAGCACTGCAACGCCGCCGCGCTCAAAACGTTGGGCATTCCGGTGCTTGACAACTTCAAGAAGAAACAGCTTCCGCAGATTGAAGACTGGATTGCGCACGGTCGCCCTCTGGAAATCAACTACCCCGACATCACAAGTGAAGTTATTGAACAAGTGCTTACGCATCGGCATCTTCCTGAGCAAACCACGGCTCGGTAGATCGCCAAGCACGCCGCTGCTGCCATCCTCTTTCTATAACCTATCCATTGTATACCGACGGCTCCCTTCTGATAACGGTTGCTTCGCTTGCGGGGGTTGTTACAATCATCTACCTTGTGAGCAAACATGACGCTTTATCAACCCATAAAACTGAGCATATTGTGAACGCTCTCTCAAGCTAACCCCTTTTTAATCTATGCAACGAACCGTTCTGTACCTGATGGTAAGCCTACTACTTTCAGTCGCTTGCCAGCCCCGGACTGCCACTTCCCCCACCGAATCTGCTACTGTGATGCCTACTTTCTCTTCCGAATCGTTTATTCAGCACGTGGTTGCCTTTAAGTTTAAAGCAGGCATCTCATCCGAAGTGAGGCAAAAGCACATGGACGATTTTGCCGGGCTCAAAGCCAAAGTTCCCGAGCTACGCTCTTACGAAGCAGGCGAAACTTTTAAGGTAGATTACGAGTCAACAGCCGACTACGATGTGATGCATTATACTACTTTTGCAACGGAGGCGGACATGAAAACCTACTTCGATCATCCTGATCATCAAAAGTTCATCGAAGAGAACAAGGATAGCTGGGCCGATGTATTCGTGAGCAACTCCCGGGTAGAATAGTAAGTACCGTATAGTTACTAAAAAGCAGTCAACCGGAAGAGGTAGTTGGCACTGCTTTGTATATGCTACCTGACCATCGGTATCCTATGGTACGTATGGCATCTGTGGTTTCTTCGACTTGAACCCTAGCGGTTTTGTCAAGAACCTTACCGTAGGGTTTGCCATCATCTTTGCAGGAAGTTGGGGATTGGGTATCGTCACTGAGTCTACCCGTTCTGTACTGGTAGCCAGCTGCTTTCATATGCTAGGAAGCTTTATTCGGATCAACCCGATCATTATCGAAAATGTGGAGCAACGTACCCGCTGGATCATCTTTGCAATTTGCCTGACCTTTTGGGTGTTGATGGTAAGGCAATGGCCCAAAGCAGATCAGAAGACGGTCTGTGCCTAGCCCACTAATCAACCGGTGCTTGGCACTTCCTACTCGGTTACTTCCAACACAACAGTTTTGTGCTCTGCCGAAGAGGGGCCGACCATAATATCAAACCTACCGGGCTCTACCACCCGCTCCATATCATAGTTATAAAACGCTAGCTTCGCGGGGGTGATCTCGAGTGTCACGGTCTTGGTTTCTCCTGGTGCTAAAGCAACCTTGCCGAACCCCTTCAGTTCCATCACCCGCCGAGTCATCGAGCTCACCTGATCGCGAATGTACATCTGCACGATTTCCTCGCCGGCTCGCTCGCCACTGTTGGTCACGTCTACGCTCACCTTCACCGACTCGTCAGTTCCAATTTGCGTTTTGGCCAACTTCAGGTTGCTGTAGTCGTAGGTCGTATAGCTCATACCGAAGCCAAAGGGAAACAAGGGAGAAGCATCGTCAAACAGGTAACCACGTCGGGCGGACGGTTTGTAGTTATAGTAAGCCGGTAGATGTCCGACAGAGCGCGGAATGGTGGCCGATAGTTTCGCACTGGGGTTGTAGTCACCCAGGAGCACATCAGCCACGGCGTTTCCTGCCTCTTGGCCTAAGTACCAGCACTCGAGCAAAGCCGGGGCGGTTTCAGCTACTTCGTTGATCGCTAGCGGACGACCGTTGAACAGCAGTACGACAATAGGCTTACCGGTTTTTTGTAACCGTTGGTACAGCTCTAGTTGATTGCCCACCATTTGCAAGTCGGTGCGGTCGCCCATGTGGGTATCAGACCACGCTTCGCGTGAGGTAAGCTCATTGCCCCCGATGGCTAATACAATCACGTCGCTTTCCTGGGCCAAGGCCTCAGCTTCCTGCATACGCTGCTCGTCTTCCTGCGGATCAGGCAGCTCTACCGGATCTTTGTACCAACTGCCGGGTTCGGTGATGCGCGTACCCTCGGCATACCGTAGGTTTACGCCCTCGCCCAACTTGTTCTCCAAACCCTCGCGGACGGTCACAGCGTACTTAGGCTCATCGCTGTACCCTCCCAGCAGCACCGCGTCGGCGTTGGGACCGATGAGCGCAATATTCTTATACTGAGTGGTATCCAGCGGCAACAGTTGCTCGTTTTTCAGCAGCACAATAGATTTGAGAGCCGCTTCTTTAGCCAATACCGCGTTTGCTTCGCTACCCACCGTTTTTTCGGCGTAGTCAGGGTCTACGTACGGATGGTCGAACAGCCCCACCAAGAACTTACCCCGCAGCGTTCGGGCCACCGCTGTATCCAGTACGCTTTCTTCCAGCGCTCCCGACTGCACCAAACTCAGTAAGCTCGGAAAAGCGTACGGGTCGGGCATCTCCACGTCAACACCGGCGGACACGGCTTTACGGGCGGCAGCGGTGCTATCTTCGGCTACGTTATGCAGCACCTCCAGCTGCATCACTGCGTCATAATCCGCCACGACGTAGCCGTCAAATCCCCACTCATCGCGTAGCACATCCTGAAGTAACCAGCGGTTCATGTGAGAAGGCACACCGTCTATTTCGTTGTAGGAGGCCATCACACTGAGCGCGTTCGCCTCTTGCACCGCCGCTTCAAAGGGAGGGAAGAAGACCTCGCGCAGTACCCGCCGCGAGATACTAGCGGGCCCCACGTTCATGCCTGACTCAGGTTGCCCGTGGCCTGTCATATGCTTGAGCGTAGCAATCACGTGTCGCTCGCCGATCGGCAAGGTTTCGCCCTGAAAGCCCTTAACCGCCGCCACGCCCATCCTTGATACTAGATAAGGGTCTTCACCGTAGGTTTCCTCAAACCGTCCCCAGCGAGGGTCACGGGCTACATCTACCACCGGCGTAAGGGCCTGGCTGGTTCCTCGTGCACTGGCTTCGTCGGCGGTCATGGTGAACAATCGCTGCACCAGGTCTTCGTCCCAGGTGCCCGCCAGAGCAATAGGCTGCGGAAAGTGCGTACCGTCTTGTGCAGCGTGGCCGTGCAGGGCTTCTTCGTGAAAAATAACGGGAATGCCGAGACGGGTTTCTTCCACAAAGTATTTCTGAACAGCATTGGTAAACTCGGCCATCTCACGGGCAGTTTTACCGTCTTTGCCGCCACCGCCCAGTGGCCCCTCGCTAGGCCGAGCGATCTGTCCAACCCCGTGTGGAAGCGTCTTTTTGGCCTTTTCTGCGTCAAATGTGCCGTCCTCGGCCAATAACAAGTCTTTTTTCTGACTCCAGATGCAGTAGGTTTGTGCCACCTTCTCTTCTAGCGTCATGCGCGACAGCAAGTCTTGCACGCGGTCATTGACCGACGCACCGGGTTGCTGATAGAGCGGCAAAGGGTCGAGAGAATAGAAAGAGAGGCTGACAAGGCTGACCCCGACAGTGAGAAGAAAACGCTTCATAGGTTGTGAATGCTTAGTAGAATTGTATCCGCAAAAATATGATAAATTATTAAACGTATGTTAGTAAGGGTCCACGTCAATGATCACCGAAGTTTTCTTCAGGTTTTTATCCTTCGTCAGCTTGGTACACTGCTCGCGGATGATTTCTTTGACGGCGGGCACATTTAATGCGTCACGCTCTAGTTTGATCATCAGTTGCATCAAATACTGATTGCGTAGCCGACTGATCAGCGGTTCTTCTGGCCCCAGCACTCGATCTTTACCCAGCTGGTCTTGCAGAATGTAGGTGAGTTGCACAGCAGCCCTTTGGCTCAACTTACGATCAGGGTTACGCACCATAAGGCGGATAACCCGCACAAAAGGTGGATAGTGGTATACCTCTCGCTCACCAATCTCTTCTTCGTACAGCCCGAGATAATCGTTTGATACGATTTTGTGCAGCACCGGCTGGTTCGTATTGGTGGTCTGGATAATGACCTTTCCTACCTTATCGCGCCGCCCCGAGCGACCACTCACCTGCGTGATCAGCTGAAACGTACGTTCGTGTGAGCGAAAGTCGGGAAAGTGAATCATCCGATCAGCGTCCAGAATGCCCACCAGATTAACCCCTTCAAAATCCAGCCCCTTACTCACCATTTGGGTGCCCACCAGAATATCCATTTCACGATTAGCAAAGCTATCAATAATCTGCTGGTAGCTATTTTTCTTACGCGTGGTGTCTAAGTCCATACGTTGCACCCGAGCCGAGGGCAGCAGTTCGCCAATTTCTTCTTCCAGCTTCTCGGTGCCAAAGCCCGCACTTTTGATCTTGGTAGAACCACAGGCGGCGCAGGCTTCGGGCACTCCCTCTTTGTGTCCGCAGTAGTGACAGCGCAGCTCTTCGGCGTACTGGTGGTAGGTTAGGCTCACGTCGCAGTTGAGGCACTTCGGAATATTGGCGCAATCTTCACAGAACAGGTAGGGCGCGTAACCCCGGCGATTCTGAAAAATAATCACCTGCTCCTTTTTCTCTAGCCGGTGCTTCATCTCCTCGAGCAGCACCGAGGTAAAATTCTGCTGCATGGTCTTACGCTTGCGCTCTTCCTTGATATCAACCAGTTCAATATCTGGTAGTTGTGCCTGACCGTAGCGTTGGTTGAGAGACACCAAACCGTACTTTCCCTGCCGGGCGTGGTAGTATGATTCTACCGAAGGCGTCGCTGACCCTAACAGAGTTTTTGCGTGGTGCAACCGGGCTAGCATTAGGGCCGCATCGCGGGCGTGATAGCGCGGGGCCGGGTCAAACTGTTTGTAGGAAGTCTCGTGCTCTTCGTCTACAATGATCAGCGATAGGTTGTCGAAGGGCAATAACACCGCCGAACGAACGCCGATTACCAGCGGATAAGTGCCTTGCAGCACCCCTTGCCACACCTCTACCCGCTCGTTATCCGAAAACCGAGAATGGTAAATACCCATGCGGTCGCCAAAAATCTTCTTGAGCCGCACCACAATCTGGGTAGTGAGTGCAATCTCGGGTAGTACAGGTACAGTACCTGTCCGCCCCCGTCGAGCACCTGCTGAATCAGGTCAATATAGATTTCCGTCTTACCACTGCCCGTAATGCCGTGTAGCAGCACGGTATCGAGCGTTTGGAAGTGCTCCAGAATGCTTTGTCGAGCCTGCTGCTGCGCGTCGGTTAGCTCAATGGTAAAGTCGGGTACCGGTTCGCTGGTTTCGAAGCGTGAGACGATCTCCTCGAACTCTTCCAGCACTTCGTGCTTGATTAGCGTGTTCACCGACGAACCGGAGACGCTCCGGGCCAGCATCTCGGCCTTCAGCACCCCTTCGGCGTTGCGGCTGGCATCGTGGTAGTAAGGCATCAGGTGCATGTAGGCCAGCAGAGCGTCTAGCTGCTTCGGACTTTTGGCTAGTTGCTCAAACAGTGCCTCTAGGTTTTCGGGCTGTCGGGCATAAGCGTTGGTCATCCGCAGCCGCTTGACCACCTTAGGCTTGTACTTTTCCTTCACCTCCTCAAAGATCAGAATCGCTTCTTTCGCAATCAGTGATTTGATGGTTTGGTAGAAGTTTTTTTCTTCCAGCAGCTCCCCGACTTCATTGTAGGTGATGGTTTTCTTCTCTTCCAGGGCCGTCAGTACGCGCTGTTCCTTCTCAGTGAATTCGTAAGCGTTATTATCCGGGTCAAACTCGGGGTTGAGTTGTGCTTTGGACTCGCTGCTCAGTTTAAGTCCAGAGGGAAGTGCAATATTGAGCACCTCGCCCGCCGTACACACGTAGTAGGCCGCAATCCAGCGAAAGAACTTGATCTGAATCTCGTGTACGATGGGCTGACTATCTAGCACCTCCAGTAGATAGTTGGCTGAGTAGCCCTGCGGAGGCGTGGTGTGTAGCTTACCTACCACGCCGGTGAGTACCCGACGACTGCCGAATTGTACGATTACCCGGCTACCGGGCTGCACGTGTCCTTCTAGTTCGCGCGGAATACGGTAGGTGAACAGTTTAGGGATAGGTACCGGCAAAATGATGTCGGCGAACCAAGTGACTAACTCATCGGGGGCTTCGGTGTTGAGTTCAAACGAACGGGAGAACAGCTCACTCATATCTTCAAATATAGAGAATGCTGGCGGGAGTTAAGCGATGGACAGGGCACGACTTCGCAGCGCGCTTTCAGATTTCGGATGGGGTATCGTACATTGTGCAGCTAAACACGAACTGTAACGTACGGTGTGATGAAATTATTTATTGTAGGATTACCCGGTTCGGGCAAGTCTACCCTAGGCAAGCAGCTGGCCGAGCGTTTAGCGCTACCCTTTCTGGATTTGGATGATCTGATAGAGCAGCAAACCGGTGAAGTCATTCGAGATACCTTTGCACAGCGGGGGGAAGGCGTTTTTCGTCAGATCGAGCAGAGTGTGTTGCGAGAGGTAATCGCGGGGCACGATCAGTTCGTACTGGCCACCGGGGGCGGCGCACCCTGCTTCTTTGATAATATGGACTTGATGAATAGTAGTGGTATCACCCTGTTTTTGGACGTTTCCATTCCAACCATTGTACAGCGGATGAGCGGCGATCAGGTGAGCAACCGCCCGCTACTGCAAGCACTTGATCAGGATCAGTTGGCGCAAGAGTATACGGCTAAATTCGAAAAACGCCTGTCGGTATATCGGCAGGCGCAAGTAATTGTTGATCAATGTGATTCGCTGGACGATATCATGAAGACACTACAGATTGAACCCTAATGTAACCATTACATTGAAAACGCGATTCTCTTGTTGAAACTGATCTGATGGGTAGAAATTAGCGTAGGTATACGGGCGGTAGTCTGAATCGAACCGCGTGCTCACCACCGCTAAATCGACAAAGAAATTGGGCAAACGAACACCTACGCCACCCGATAAGCTAACCTGATCACGATCTACCCCGTCGCTCGGCACATCTAACGGACTTTTTCGTAGTGCGTATCCCGCCCGGGCACGAAAAGTCTGATAGCGAAATTCACCTCCTACCCGATAATTAATTACCGATTGAAAGTCCTCCTCAATCACTTGGTTGAGTCCGTCTATCAAACCAGAAGATAACGAATTGGATCGGTAGCGATGCCCCTCGTAGTTGATGTACTCTATATCTGCGGAAAGGAAGCCGTATTGTTGTATAAAATATGACAAACCTGCCCCTATACGCGCAGGAGTCGTCAACGTATAATCCAGTGATAGGGGCGTTCCATTAACAATCCCTTCATCTCCTGCGATATCGATGGCTCCTTCTGTCTCATCGAATATCACACCACGAACATCAGAAGTAAGCCTATAGTTATAGTCCTCGGCCACGGCAAAGGCTGTGGGTGTCTGGTAAGACAAACCGATAGTTACCTCCTGAATAGGGCGGTAAATGGCTCCAAGCACCCCGTTGATTCCTGTAGCATCTATACGCTGGCTTTCTTCTAGTTGGTTAGAATTGACGAAATCTACACTTACCGGCTCGCCTTCTACTGGAAAGTAGAAATTTCCTTCGTCTATGAAATCAAGATACGCATCGGGATAGACATAGAATTCTCTAAATCTACTTTCTCGCTCAAAAGAAAAGCTTTTGATGCCCAGTCCAACGCCTAGATACAGTTTATCCTTAAAGCTAGCGCCGTACGAGAAGTTCCACTGACTCAGTCGGCTACTTTCCGTTATCTGGCCATCTTGATCCGCGATCACGTCACCAGGAATAGAGGGAACGTAGTCTGTGTTCGGATCAGTGGGATCGACAGGGTTGACCAGGAAGTTACGGTAGGCTGCGGTACCGTAGTCAGTATATAAATCGTTACTAATACCATCTTCAAAGAAGTTAACATCAGTACCGTTAGCTGAAGCGGCAAAGTCGTCGAGTAACGAAAACTGGTCGTTGAGAATAGGATCAGCCGTATAATCAAAATCATAACGATCTATTCTATTGTAAGAGATACCAAACGCCCCACCTCGCCAGCTAGAAGTAGCATTTTTAGCATTAGTGTTGAGCACCACCGCAAAATTGGTGATACCCAAATTGTTCTCAACCAAATCGCGCGACTGAGCTACGAACGAAGCACCGGTAGATAGACCGTTAAACGTTGGAGTAATCACTAACTCTGAGCGGTTAAAAAAGCCTAGCCCAGCAGGATTTAGGGCTGCGCTGGTTGGGTCTCCTCCTAATGAAAACCCGGTGCCCCCCATGGCCTGGATGCGAGCGGTACCAATGGGTCCGGTAAGCGAAAGCCGCAGGACGTCCTCAGCAATCTGTGCAACAGCAAGACCGAAGGTACTTAGTGATAATATAGATACGACGAATGCTATTCTAGTTGTGTATTTCATGATTCTGCGTCAGGTTTAGGCAAAAAAATAGTGCAGTGAGAAGATCGTCACTACACTATTATAACGCTATTAATACTATTATATTCGTTCCCTTTGATTAGTTACCTCGGCCTCGGCTACTGCCTCTACTGCTACCCCCTCTACTACCTGAAGAGCTTCGTGAACTGCTACCAGAAGAACGAGAATAGCTGCTACCACTACTACGACTGCCGTAACTAGGACTAGAACTTCTAGAAGGGCTGCTGTAACTTCTGCTACGAGAGCGAGAAGGCGTAGAGTAAGATCGGGAACTACTACGGCTTCTGCTGGTACCATAACTACGGCTACGCGAAGACTGACCGTACGAAGAGCGAGTACGGGTGGCACTGCGGCTACTGGGTGCATAAGTTCTGTTTGAACTTCTGCTCGTAGTTGCCGAACGGTCAGTGCTACTATACGCTTCATTCTTAGAAGCCGTATTAATTCGTCCACGTGAGCTACCCGCTCTATCATTGCGTGATAAAGGTGTGCTTCTTGTGTAATTAGCTTGATTACGGCGAGATACTGGTCTGTTGGTTGTACCAGTAGCAACCGATCTGCGAATATTACCTTCGTTATTATTAACGATTAGTACATTCGGGCGACCGTAGAAACCACCGCCCCAGCCGGGTCGCCCCCACCCACCGTAAGCCAAACCAGGCCCCCAGAAGGGATCGTGAAATCCGCCGTAGCCGAAGCGATCAAAACGGTTCCATCGGTTCCAGCCGAAGCCCCCACCCCAGCCGGGACGGCCCCAGCCAAAGCCCATACTTATGTTGATGCCGGGTCGCATGAAGGGACTACCGAACCCGCCGCCGAAACCAAACGGGCTATAGAACGGGTCGTAAAAGGGATCGTAGAATGGGTCGTGAAAACCACCGCCGTAGAAAGGACTACCGAAAGTGCTGAAACGATTCGGGTTGCCGTAGAAGTTATTCACTACCTGAGGCTGATTACCGTACGAATTTAACGGACGGTTATAATCCTCTACGTAGTAATCGTCGTTGGCTGGCTCTACATTGGGTTGTCCCTCGTTGTTTTGGTACTGAGCGACCAAATCAGGATTCACAGTCTTAGAAGAAATATTCTCTTCCTTATATTCGTAGCTTCCGCCGTCGTAATCGGCGGTTACTTTCTCGTTAAGCTCTACTGAGGCAACCTGCGTAGAGGGACGGTACTGCGCGTACATGGGGTCTACGCTGCCCAAATCCTGGTTAGACAACTGATTGGTAGTGGTGCAAGCACCTAAGGCCCCCAGGGCAAATAAACCGGTGAATAATGTGGTGACGTTCGTTCTCATAGCGTTCTCCTATCTAGTCTTGTGATGTTGTTGTACTATTATAACGTAAAATAAGCAAAAATGATTTGCAACGAAAGAATTAAGCTGCGTCAGGGGCACGTCAAAACGTTGTTTACCGATCGAATAGTAATATTACTTATTCGATAGAGCTTATTTAAATGGGCAATAAACTTGTTCAATCGCTGATAAGTCTGTTCACCCCTGCGCGATCTTCATAATTCTCACCTATCTTTGCACGTACTAAATCTACGTTAATTTTACTAAAAAGTAACAAACTCTATACCAATATGGGTAAAGGACTCACTCCACGCACCGAAGACTACTCGGCCTGGTACAACGAACTGGTGAAGCGCGCCGAACTGGCCGAAAACTCTGACGTGCGGGGTTGCATGATCATCAAGCCCTACGGCTACAGCATTTGGGAAAACATGCAAGCGGAGCTTGACCGGATGTTCAAGGCTACCGGTCATACCAACGCGTATTTTCCGCTGTTTATTCCCAAGTCTTATCTGAGTCGCGAAGCCAGCCACGTGGAAGGGTTTGCCAAGGAGTGCGCCGTGGTAACGCACTACCGCCTCAAAAATGCCGATGACGGTAGCGGTGTGGTGGTAGACCCCGAAGCCAAGCTAGAGGAAGAACTGATCGTACGTCCTACCTCCGAAACGGTGATCTGGAGCTCCTACAGCAAGTGGATACAGTCGTACCGCGACCTGCCGCTGTTGATCAACCAGTGGGCCAATGTGGTGCGCTGGGAGCTGCGTACGCGCCTGTTTCTTCGCACGGCCGAGTTTCTGTGGCAAGAAGGTCATACTGCGCACGCCACCCAGCCCGAAGCAGTAGAGGAAGCCGAGCGTATGCTGGATGTATACGCCACCTTTGTAGAAGAATTTATGGCGGTGCCGGTCATCCGAGGTACTAAAACCGCGAGCGAACGCTTTGCGGGAGCAGTTGAAACCTACTGCATCGAAGCACTGATGCAAGACGGCAAAGCCTTGCAAGCAGGCACTTCGCACTTTTTAGGGCAGAATTTTTCTAAGGCTTTTGACGTCAAATACGCTAGCAAAGAAGGCCCGCTTGAGTACGTATGGGGCACCTCCTGGGGCGTGAGCACCCGCCTGATGGGTGCCCTCATCATGGCCCACTCTGACGATAAGGGACTGGTATTGCCCCCTAAGCTGGCCCCTACCCAAGTAGTGATCGTTCCGATCTTCCGCAAGGTGGAAGAACTGTCTGCGCTCGACGAAAAGATACTACCCCTCAAGGCTGCCTTAGAAGCACAGGGCATTTCGGTGAAGTACGATAACCGCGACACGCACAAACCGGGTTGGAAGTTTGCCGAGTACGAACTCAAAGGCATTCCTGTTCGGCTGGCCCTGGGCAACCGCGACCTGGAAAACGGTACGATTGAAGTGGCCCGCCGTGATACGCTCGAGAAGCAAACCATGCCGCTCAACGAGGGCTTGGCCGACCACATCAAGTCTATGCTAGAAGATATCCAGACCAGCATTTACCAAAGAGCCTTACAGTTTCGCGAAGCCCATTCGCACCGTGCCGATACCTACGACGAACTGAAGCAACGGCTGGAAGAAGGTGGGTTCGTGTGGGCACACTGGGACGGCACTGACGAAACCGAGGCTAAGATTAAAGAGGAAACCAAAGCCACCATTCGGTGTATACCGCTCAACGCCGAAGCGGAAGAAGGTGTTTGTGTGTACTCAGGTAACCCTTCCCATCAACGTGTGGTGTTCGCCAAGGCGTATTAGATGGTGGATGACTTGCTTGGGGTGGTCAGATACTGGATGTTGGATTTGTAATAGTGGTCAGATGCTGTATGGTTTGTGGGGGGCGCCAGACGCTGGATCTTGGATGCTTGAGTTGGTGGTTTAGAGAAGCCTCGATCAGCATCCGACATCTACACCCAGCATCCTTTCATTTAGAGGGTCGCACAGTATCTCTCCGTGCAGAAGGTCATCCAGCGTTCAACATCTCTGTATACAGAAAGTCCTTCTGCATCCAACCACTATTTTACTATCTTAGGCGGATAACCTCTACATGATGCTTGACTGGTTTACTGTACTCCTGCTTTTGTTTATCGGTATTGTACTGATTGTTGTGGAGCTGATTTTCATTCCGGGCACTACACTGTTTGGCATCGCGGGTTTAGCGCTCACCATTGTTGGAGTGGTACTTAGCTTTAGTGCTTTTGGTAATACGATCGGTACGTTCGTACTGCTGGGTTCCTTTGTGGCGCTAGGCATCACGACCTTCCTCGGTCTTCGTTCGGGTGCCTGGGAAAAGCTATCCCTTAAAAAATCCAGCGAAGGCCGGGTTAACGAAGACGTGAAACACGGCGTTTGGAAAGGCGACGTGGGGGTAGCACTATCCGCACTGCGACCTTCCGGCAACGTAGAGTTTGACGAAACCGTGGTAGAGGTCAGCACCCTCGGCTCGTACGTAGACGCCGGCACGCAGGTGCAGGTGATAGACGTGCAGCCTCATAAAGTTATCGTAGAAGCCGTAGAACCAACCCGTTCTTCCTAGCGTTCCCTCATTCATTCCCCACATCATACCACCACTTATTCTGTATGGAACTCTCTATCATCTTTATCATCATCGCCGCCATTGTCGGCTTCTTCGTCTTTATGTACTTCATTCCGCTCAACCTGTGGATCACCGCCCAGTTTTCGGGGGTCAAGGTGGGGCTACTGGAGCTGGTGTTTATGCGAATTCGGAAGGTGCCCCCCAGCATCATCGTGGGTTCTATGATTACCGCCACCAAAGCCGGACTAGAACTCACCACCGCCGATCTGGAGACACACTATTTAGCGGGCGGCAACGTGCCCACGGTGATCAAAGCCCTGATTTCAGCGGATAAAGCGAATATTAACCTGACTTTTAAGCAGGCCACGGCTATTGATCTAGCGGGACGTGATGTGTTTGAGGCAGTGCAGATTTCGGTCAACCCTAAGGTAATTAATACGCCCGAAGTGGCCGCCGTGGCCGCCGATGGTATTCAACTGATGGCCAAGGCCCGTGTGACCGTGCGCGCGAATATTGCCCAGTTGGTCGGTGGGGCGGGCGAAGATACGATTCTGGCGCGGGTGGGTGAAGGTATCGTCACCTCAATTGGTTCGGCCTCTACCCACAGCGATGTGCTGGAAAATCCTGACAAAATTTCTAAGCTGGTGCTAGAGCGCGGACTAGACGCAGGCACCGCCTTTGAGATTCTATCGATTGATATTGCCGACGTCAACGTAGGCGACAATATCGGAGCGAAGCTTCAGATCGACCAGGCCAGTGCCGATTTAAAAGTAGCCGAGGCCAAGGCCGAAGAACGACGGGCAATGGCCGTGGCCGAAGAGCAGGAGATGCGGGCCAAGTCGCAGGAGGCACGCTCTAAGGTTATCTTAGCGGAGGCTGAAGTACCTCTAGCACTATCCGAAGCATTCCGTAGCGGAAACCTGGGTATCATGGATTACTACCGTATGCAAAACATCCAGGCCGACACTGATATGCGTCAGTCTATTTCAGGTGAGGACAGCAATACCGGTGGCCGACGTGACGATAAGGAATGATCAAATCGTTCTCCTTTGCGGAAAGGGCAGTGTTGGTGGTATACTCTTTAGGATTTGCTGTCGGAACGTATACGCATACCATCGGTATTGTGCGGCATGGCCTATTGGCTCACCGAGCGCCCTTAGGCTTCAACCTCTATTGGGATACACTTACCGTACTGGATCCACTCACAATCATGCTGCTCTGGACAAAAACGATTTGGGGCATTAGGCTTGCGGTAGCAATTATGCTATCCGATATTCTGATCAACTCCTACGTCTATACGTTCCTGGGCGCTCCTGTGCCGGGCATGGTTCCCCTGAGCTTATTCCTTCAGTCGCTGTTTGGAGTATTCGTTTTTACTACCGCCCCTGGAATTACGAAGTAGGGACTGATTGCAATCAGTCCCTACGGCAATCGGTTTCTACGGAGCCTATAAATCCATCGGCTTCCACTTCGGCTGGGTTACGGTGAGGTAAACTTCGTTGAATGGGTCGTGGGTGAGCTGAGGGTGTATCATGGGCACGGTAGTTCTTCCCCCCACGGTGAGTAGCCCAAATTTACCTCTACGGCTCACAATAACGTAGCCGTTACCCAGGTCTTCTACCGATTCGTACTTCGGATGAATCAAGGGCTTTCCTTCTTTACTGATCAGCCCAACCGACCGGCCTCGCTTGGGGTCGTTGATTTGGATAAGATACCGTCCGCTGGCCGTAGGCGTGATACGTTCGTATACCAGGGGTATCACCGTGCGCCCCTGCGCGTTCACCATTCCGTATTTGTTGCCCTTACGCACCACGGCTACCTTGCCCCGAAAGGGCTGGGCCCCGTCGAAGTGGGGTTGTACCAGTAGCCGCTCCGATTTGTTGATGTAGCCCCACCGCCCCATCATCTTGACTGCGGCCATATTCTGTTGAAAACGGGTGATAGAATCGTAACGATTGGCAATTCGTAACCGGCCGTGCTCATCTACGAAACCGTATTTACCGTTGATTTTGACGCCTAAAAAGGAGTTACTCATCGGCTGTAGTTCTTCAAAGTTATTGTCGGCATCCTGTAGTATTTTGCCGTCCCAAGACAAGATACCGTAGTGTCCTTCACGGCCGAACACATACACTTTACCTTCTTGCAGCCGAGAGATTGTATCGTAGCGTGTGGGGAGCAGTCGCCGCCCGGTGTAAGAGATCAGGCCGTAGCGGTCGGTATCATCTCGCTCCCAAAGGCTTTCTCCGTTATCAATCAGCTGGTGGTGCGTACGGTAGCGCTCTCTTCCCTGGCTATCAATCAGCCCGAACTCCGGTTCTTCATAACGCTGTGTTTCTGTCTGAAAGATATACAAATCATCGTTGATTGGAGTGAGGTGCAACTTCGCACCGCCCTGTTTGAACGGCTTCACCACCCACTGGCCCTGGGTATCGATAACCCCCTGCCCTTCTACAAAATTGACACTGGCGCGCCCGTTGCTAAACGGCGATGCTTCCAGGTATTGGCAAGAAATCACTTCTTGACCGGTAGTGTCGGCGTAGCCCCAGTGATTCTTACGCTTCACGGCGAATAGCTGTTCTTGCTTATTCCCAATCTCTTGATACGTATAAGAAGATAGCACTTCCCCCCCTGCGTCGAGCAGCTGCCAGCCGTAGCAAGCATTGCCGGCTTTGATACTTTTCTTACCCACGATAATAAAATCTCCCTCAACGCGTACCGAGTCGTAAGCAATGGGTACCACCACCTGCTGACCGGCGGGCGCATCGTTGCGGAGCACCCCGTACTTACCCTGTTCGGTGAGTATGGCAAACTTCTGGTAGAACCGGGCGACACGCCAGCGCTCGGGTACCACCACTTCGCCCTGTCCGTTTACAAACGTCTCAGTGGTCCCTACCCTCACACGGTACAGATTGACACCCACGGGCTGAAAATCCTCAAAGGTATAGCGCTGCACCAGCTTGTTGGATGACGTAAGTGCCTCCCACTGGCGAAAGGGTAACGCTCGAACCGAGCCATCACTGGTCACTTCCAGGTCTTGATACTTATTAGATAGACGCTCTTGGCCGGTTTGATCAATGAGACCGCGCTTACCCCGTAGGTACGTAACCGCCAGGTTATGCTGAAACTGACCAATGCTATCGTAGCTAAATTTGGTGAGTGGTTCCCCTTCGGCGTTGAACAAGGCCGTTTTCTGCTGCTGATTACGCAACGCATAGTGCGCCGGCGACACGGCTTTGATGGCAGTGTACTCGAAGCCGATAACCGCTTTGCCTTTACTATCAATGAGTCCGAATAAAGCCTGCTGATCTTTAGATATCGAGGCAATAAGGTACTGTTGGTGGGGTGTGAGGCTTATATAGCGGAACGCTTGCTCTTGCTCGCCGCGCGTGTTTACCAACCCGTATCTCAATGTCTGACCACTTTTTTTGTACTTGGCCGCAACCAATAACTCGTCTACGTAAGGGTACAGATGGACGAACAGCGGGTCGCATACTTTTCGGTTCTTTACGTCGATAAGCCCCCAGCGCTCACGTTCACGGTAACCAATTACTTTGTCATACACCACCGGCTGACCCTGACTCCATCCCAGGTCGTCGTAGCGGACCGGAATAACCGCGTTACCGTGTTCATCGTGTAGACCTTTCTTATTTCCCTCTATCACTACCGTAAAGGGTGAGTCACCTCCTTGAGCACTAGACCAGACCCACGAAGGCCAACCGGCAAGAAGCAAACAAAAGAGGTAGATGCGAATACGTATCATATAAACTAAAAGGAAAAGAGCGTGGCTGAAACCGTTACAAATCCTTTTCCAACTTTAACAAACACTGTTTAGAGGATGGTCAATTTCCAAAAAAAAGAGGGATTACCAGCACAGACGTAAGTTTTTTCTCAAACCCCTTCGGTTGTTATTTTATCGGTTGGCATCACCGCCAGATTTTCTTACCAAATTGAGATGGCTGCCCTCTTCAGTATTCACTAAATTCAAAAATGACGCCTTTCCCGAGAACAGCCTCTGACCAGCCGAGATTCGTACGCCAAGTCAGGTTCTTGCAGATTTATCGGTAATTCTCACGAGGGTTATTCAATAAAAATAGCAGCAGAACTTACAGGCACCTACTTTCGCGCGTTTATCCACTAATGGACGTGTCGCAGGGTCTAGCCTTTCGTCCGCGGTACTTGCCGCATTGAGCGTAAAGGGTGTTTGATCGCTTCTATCAGGCTTTATACGATTGTAACGTCATACAAACCCTACAATCAATCTTGCTTTCGGCGGAGGTAACACCCCATTTGCAAACGATCATTTAATGCTATTCAATGCTACTGAGGCGCTGAGATAGTACATGAGCGTTAGGCGCCGCCGCACGAATTTTGGTGTTCTCTGTCAGAATATTACGATGTAAACCCGGGCCGTTTTATAGCACACAAAACCGGTCTATCTTGCGAGCAATCAAATGACATACCGTCATGTATCCACAAAGTCTTGATGTTTTGGCACTAAAATCATGATAACAAAGCCAGTTCTCAAATTTATTGTACTCGTTATTTTTACCTGGTTAGGGCCGTTCGCTGCGCTGGCGCAGGATGATCCCAAAGAGATTGCTCGACAGTTTGTTGAAATCGGCGATGAGATCTACTATGAGCAGAAGGCTCCTGACGTTGCCAAAGAAATGTACATTCAGGCGGTGCAAACTGATGCTGATAACCTTAAGGCCAACTACATGGCCGGTAAAACCATCATTGAGACCATCAATAAGGGCGAAGCCACCCCCTACTTTTTAAAAGTGCTGGAGCTTGATCCTGACTATCGCTTCGACATTCTATACTCTATCGCCCGTGCTTATCAGTACGGCCTCAAGTTCAACGAGGCCACCAATTTCTACAACAGCTACCTTCAGAAACTGAACAGACAACCTGAATACCGGGGCGAAGATAAGGTGCCGGTGAGTCAGGTACGTCGCCGCATTTACGAGTGTGAAAACGGCTTAGAGTTTGTCAATAATAAGCGTAACTTCAAAATCACCAACCTGGGCAGTGCGGTCAATTCCAGTAGCAAGGACTATGCACCCGTAATCAACGCCGACGAAACGGTACTCATCTTCACCTCACGACGATCAGAGAACAACCTCAACGAAGACGTATTCGATGACAACTTCTACTACGAAGACATCTTTATCTCACGGAAAGTAGACGGCAAATGGTCATCGGCTAAAAACATTAGTGAAACCATCAACACCATCTATTTTGACTCTAATCTGGCGCTTTCGGCCGATGGTAAGCAGCTTTACCTTTATAAAGACGGCGAGAACGGCGACGGCAATGTGTACTTATCCGAACTACAGGACGATGATACCTGGTCGTACCCTGAGCCACTGAGCGATAATATTAACTCGAGCTATACTGAGAATTCGGTTTCTATTTCGCCTGACGGCAACACCCTGTACTTCACCAGCGACCGTCCGGGTAGCTACGGTGGTTACGACATCTACCGTTGCGAGAAAAATCGACGGGGTGAGTGGGGTAAAGTGACCAACTTGGGGCAGTCAGTAAATACCCCCTACGACGAAGAAGGCGTGTTTATCGGCCACGATGGCAACACACTTTATTTTAGTAGCCGCGGGCACAAAGGTATGGGCGGTTATGACATCTTCAAATCTACCTACGACGAAGAGAAACTGGAGTGGAGCGAACCGGTCAACCTGGGCTACCCGATCAACACTCCCGACGACGACATTTACTTTGTAACCACCAAAGATGAAACCAGTGGCTACTACTCAACCTTGCGCAACGATGGTTTAGGATACCTAGACATTTATAAAGTTGAAGTGCCAGACCTGACCGAAGATCTTGACCCGCTGGCGCAGCAGGGGAAAAATACCATCTCGCCCAATGACTCGCTGAGCAACGCAGGCAATCAAATTGCTACCGTAGAGTCTATCAAACCTACGATTGGCGAAGTAGCCAGCCTTCAGCCGGTGCAGCTGCTCCTCAAAGTAGAAGACGCCGCCACCGGTGAAGCCATGAACGCTACGGTATCGCTCAAGGATATGAGCGACGGACGGACGGTGAATGCCGAAAGCGTGGCCACCGGTATCTACCGTTTTGATATCTTTAATGAGCAGGCCGCTGAGTATGTGCTAGCGGTGCAACAGAACGGCTTTGTGTATAAAAGCCTACAGGTGAGCGTGCCAGGTGCTACCAGCGAGCCGCAGGAGTTTAGACGCAAAGTATCGCTCGACGGCATCACCGCTGACTATCGTATGATTCTGGACTTCGTCTATTTCGACTTCAACAGTGCTCGCCTGCGCGATGAGTCGTTTGATGAGTTGCAGCGGCTCACGCAGTTTTTACAAAGTAGCCCAGGAACGAACGTAGAAATTGCCGGACACACTGATAATATTGGAGCCAAAGCGTACAACCAGCGTCTGTCTGAAAGCCGGGCGCAGTCTATCGTAAACTACCTGACCGAACAAGGTATCAATGTAGAGCAAGTGCGGGCTACCGGCTACGGCGAAGATGATCCGATTGCTTCCAACGACGACGAAAAAGACGGCCGCGAGCTCAACCGTCGGGTAGAGATGCGCGTGCTGGGCACCAAGCCCATTGCCGTTCAGTAGCATCACAATTAATCGCGATGCTACCGGGCGAAACCTTTCGGGACAAGGGTGGGTTGGTTACGGGTAAAACCATTACTATTGCACGCATGGCCGTCGTTCCTTATAAAGACCAACAGGGCACCAAGACCGAACAGGTTGCCCGCATGTTTAACAGTATCAGCAAGCGCTACGATCTGTTGAATCACTTGCTAAGCTTAGGCATTGATATCTACTGGCGCAAGCAGGCCATCAAGCTGCTGAAGCCCGAAAAACCCTCGCTGATTCTGGATATTGCTACGGGCACCGGTGATTTTGCCATCGAGGCACTGGCACTGAATCCTGATAAAGTGGTGGGAGTAGATATTTCGGAAGGCATGCTGGATGTAGGCAGACAGAAGATGCAACGCCGTGGCCTCACTGATAAGATAGAAATGAAGCTGGGTGACTCAGAGAGATTACCCTTTGAAGATAATATCTTTGATGCCATCATCGTTGCTTTTGGAGTGAGGAACTTTGAGCATCTCGACCAGGGGCTCGCCGACATGTGGCGGGTGCTGAAGCCGGGCGGCACCACGGTGGTGCTGGAGTTCTCTAAACCGCAGAAGTTTCCGTTTAAGCAACTGTATAACTTTTACTTTAAAAACATTCTGCCCCTGGTGGGTAGGTTAGTTTCCAAAGACCAATCAGCATATACTTACTTGCCCGAGTCGGTGCAGGCTTTCCCCGACGGCGAAGCCTTTCTGGAGGCCATGCGGCAAGCGGGTTACACTCATACGCAATGCAAAACACTCACCTTCGGTATCAGCTCTATCTATTGGGGCAAAAAAGTGTAGTCCTCGCGCTCATTATAGTGGGGTTTGCCGCTTCGCTACAGGCGCAGGCTCCTCGTAAGGAAAAGAAGATCAAGTACAAAACGAATAACCTTCCTAACTACGATAACAAGTGGTTGCACTACGGTTTTTTGATCGGTATGCACTCATCGAGCTACCGCATCCGCTACGCTGACACTTTTACCGACGGTAGTTTAGACTCGCTGCACTCGGTGCAACCGGGCAATTCGTTCGGTTTTTCGTTAGGACTTATCGCCAACTTTCGTCTGGCCGACTATCTGGACGTGCGCATCGTACCCGAAGTGGTGTTCTACGAGCATCGTCTGGATTATAATTACGCCGACCGGGGACGAACTTCGGTAGATCAACAGATTCTTGAATCTACGTTCGTGGAGTTTCCTCTGCTCTTCAAGTATAAATCGGTGCGACGCGGTAACAACCGGATGTACCTCATCGGCGGTGCCGAAATGGGGATTGAGGCTACCGGCAAAAAGAACCGTGAGGATGAAGAGAACCGCTTAGCCATTGAGGGCTCTAACCTATCTCTACTGGTCGGTTTCGGACTGGACTGCTACTTTCCACTATTTAAGTTTGCGCCCGAAATTCGTTTCTCCCGCGGCCTCACTAACGTGCTAGGCGACAAAGAAAACCGCTACCGCGAACCCCTCGACCGGGTGGTGACCAACACTATTACACTTTACTTGTTGTTTGAGTAGGTTTTGGATGCTGGATGATTTGCTACGCGGAAAGATATTGGATGCCAGACGACTTTCCGTGTGAAGAGATATTGGATGGTGGATCATTTTCTATACGAAGAGATAGTAGTTGGTTAATAACCCAGCATCTGTCGGCCGTCACAAATCATCCAATATCTAGTATCCAACACCTAGCGATTGCTACAAATCATCCAATATCTAGTATACAGCATCTGATTACTATCATAAGTCATCTTGCATCCAGTGAAACATCGTAAGAAGGGTGATCTGCCTACTAAAACGTGCCCGGTATGTGAGCGCCCGTTCGCGTGGCGAAAGAAGTGGGCCAACGTTTGGGACGAAGTGGTTTACTGTAGCGACCGGTGCCGACGCAGCAAGAATAAGCTACCCCGAACAGACCCACCGTAGTATTTAGGTAGCATGACTGAATCCGGATTAGTTACGCTGACTTCTTAGCCAGGCGAGCCGTTTTGCATCCGGTAGGTGCTCGGTGTTGAACGACTCGAAAGAGGCACTAAACCCTTGTCCGTCGGGCGATGCGGCGAACGGCCCAACCATGGGTTCATTGACATAAAGGGACAGAGTTCTCAATAGAATCATAAAAGCCTGATAGTCGAAGGCTTGATCTATTTAGAAATTTACGCAATTTAATCTAAACAGCAATTCTCGGTTTGGCTGAATTGTACCGTCATTCTGGAGCGTAGCGGTAGCCACCGCGGCCCGGCGAAGACCCGGAACCCCCTGCTACGAAGACTCATTGAGCACGTCGCCGGACTATTCTTCGTCGCTGTAGCGGGGGATTCCGAATATTTTCTTCCGTTTCACCGGGGGCCGGGCCCTACAGAAAATTCCGGAATGACGCATTGGTTTGGTTAGTAATTTCTAAACCGGGAATTGCTGTAGTCTAAAATAACAGTATTGTAAATTATTGAAACCAATAAGATATACCAATCCTACGGATGTTCTCGTCCCTTTATATAGATGCCCCCCATTTGCCCGCGTTCTTCGGTGTGTTCGGCCATTGTCTGCGGAGGGTGCTTCACCGGTTCCCGGTCTTTCGCCTTCTGCACTTCGTCGGCGCTGGCGTAGCTGTCAAGGATGCCAACGCCTGCCGCAGCACACGCCTGGCCCAGCGCTAAGGTTTCGACATTTTCTAAAGCACTTGCATAGTTTGTTTTTTTAAGGTTGTCGCTTTCCACTTCCTGCGCTAGTCCAGTATAGCTTCGCTCGTTGCCGTTGGTGTCGGCGATCGTCAGCGTTGCTTTCACTACCCACAGCCGCCGTTCTGGATAATGTCCGTAGTCGGTGTTCACGCTGTACCGCATCGCGTACTCACTGCTCAAATACTTTACTCGTTCTTCTACTTTTACGTAGGGTTTGCCATTCACTTGCGTTGTCTTCACAATATAAGTAACTTTGATTTACATAAAGACACAAAATATGTACTTTTGCAGCAAAGCGCAAAGTAACTATTTTGTACTTTTTAGCAACTTATATTTTTTTATTAATAACTATTTTGTATGTTTATTATGGATATGAATAGGATAAGGGTTGTGCTTGCAGAGAAAAAAATCAAGCAGAAAGACCTGGCGCAGAAAGTAGGCCGTAGCACTACCGCCATTGCTCGGATTTGCCGCAATGAAAGCCAACCGACGATGGCACATCTCTACGAGTTGGCCGATGCGCTGCAAGTAGATGCCCGCGACTTACTAGTACCAAATAAATATGCTAATGAGCGAAGAAACGAAAGACAGGTTAGCCCAAATTCGGGCAGCGCGTTACAAGAAAATTGATGAGCAACTAAAAGTTTTGGCTGACCTGAAACGCTACATTTTTGCCGCTCTATTGGCGGTAGTCGTTGGCCTTTTCAGCACCAATAACCGGCTTCCGTTTATCTCTGGTGTTTTAGTGTCGATAATCCTTTTGGTCGTTCTTGTCGTTTTAGTAGTTGTCAGGTATCAAAAAATAGAGAATTATGATGAGTGATTACGATTTAGCTTATACAATCCTTACCATCGCTGTTGGCGTTGCCACGGTGGTAGGTAGTTTTCTGGTTCGCAAAGAGATGAAGAAACTGCCGTAGCGGGCAGCACTTCGCCGACTGCCCCTTCCTCAGCGGCCTCACGCGCTATCGCGCACTCAGGCTACTTCGTCAGCGGCGGTAGCTATCACTGCTAACGCACGACGGCCAGCTGGTCACCAAGTCCGGTTCGTCCGCTTCGCTTCCTCACCCAACTTGCCGCCTGCGCTCGCCTTGCCGATCCGCCGCCCTTCCGTTAACGAAACACCCACACCTTATGGCCCATCGTCTACCGTGAAGCCGTAGTGGGTTTCTCTTCAGAAATCCGTTGGCGGTGTCACAAACATCGACAGGCTGTCGGCACCATCGGTGCTCCAATCTTCAGGTTCGTTTAACCACCGCGTACCTCTCATCTCAGCGCTCCGTTGGATTAGTACTACCCTTCTTCTTGGGTGTTCAGTTTGCGATGCTTGATCACATCGCAGGCCAGGTAGACAGCCTCACGCATAGAAGTAGGGCTCGCTTGATTTTTGCCCGCAATGTCGTAAGCCGTACCGTGGTCGGGTGAGGTGCGCACCACCGAGAGTCCGGCTGTAAAGTTCACTCCCGTATCAAAAGCAAGCGTTTTGAAGGGAATCAAGCCCTGATCGTGGTACATGGCCATCACTCCGTCAAATTTCTGGTGCAACCCGGCTCCGAAGAAACCGTCGGACGGATAAGGCCCAAACATCAGTATTCCCTTCTTCTTGAGTTCGTTTACCACGGGGCGAATGATATCCTGTTCTTCGCCGCCCAGCAGTCCGTCTTCTCCAGCGTGGGGATTAAGCCCCAGCACCGCAATCTTTGGTTTGTTGATACCAAAGTCTTGCCGCAGCGACTCCTCCATAAATCGTAGTTTGCGACGTACCCGCTCGCGGGTAAGCTGTACGCTCACTTGTTGCAACGGAATATGACCCGTCACCACCCCTACCCGCAGGTTGCCGTGCACGAGCATCATAAGGTTGTCCTCCGCCTCAAAGGTCTTCGCCAGATACTCAGTGTGCCCCGCGAAGGTAAATTCTTCGTTCTGGATATTGTTCTTATTGATGGGAGCTGTTACCAGAGCGTCGAGCGTACCGATCTTGAGCTGTTCGGTGGCGGCTTTCAGCGAGCGCCAGGCCGCGTTACCCCCGGCGTCGGTTACTTTGCCAGGTTCCAGTGTAACCGGGTCATCCCAGCAGTTGATCACATTTACTTTACCGTACGCTACCGCATCAAGCCCCTTGATGGTCATAAAGTCGAAGCGTTCCATGTCACAGGCCTTACGATAGAAGGACAATACCTTAGCAGAGGCAAACACCACCGGAGTCACCATGCTCAGTATTCTTTTATCGCTCAGCGCCTTGAGTGTCACCTCCGCTCCTATTCCGTTCACGTCGCCAATACTGATTCCAATCAGCGGCAGTTCTTCGCGACGTTGCTTGGATTTGGGCTTGGTAGCCAGGCTGTCTACCGAAGGTCTCATAGGCTGCGCAAGAATTGATAAAGCAGTCGCACCCCGGCCCCCGTACCGTTTTTACCACGATAACCATTGGCGCTATCCAGGTAGGCTACCCCCGCAATATCCAGATGAATCCAATCGTAGTCGGTGAAGTGGCGCAGAAACATGCCTGCCGTGATCGCCCCCGCCATGCGTCCACCGATGTTTTTCAGATCGGCAATATCAGAGTTGAGGTAGCTACGGTATTCTTCCCACAAAGGAAATTCAACCAAACGCTCGTAGGTATCCTCACCGGCTCGGGAAAGAGCGGCCTTTTGCTCATCAGTGGCCGTCCCCATCATCACGATACCTTCTTTACCGATCGCCGCGGCGGCAGACCCGGTGAGTGTCGCCAGGTCTATCACCAGTTCAGGCCGGTATTTTTTGGCAAACGAGAGCGCATCAGCCAGGATAAGCCGCCCCTCTGCATCCGTGTTAAGCACTTCAACGGTAGAGCCGTCGGAGATGGTAATCACATCGCCGGGCACAATGGCATTCACTCCCGGGCGGTTGTCGGTGGCGGGCACCAGCGCGACCACGTGTATCGGCAGTTTGTTCATGGCCACAGCTACCATTGCACCGATCACGGCAGCAGCGCCGCCCATATCCGACTTCATGGTATCCATCGAGTTAGACGGCTTCAGGCTCAGACCGCCCGTATCGTAGGTCACACCTTTGCCTACCAACACGTAGGGTTTCTGGTTGGTGGGCTTGCGCGGTTTATACTCCATCACCGTAAAGGTGGGCGGATCGTTGCTACCGGCGTTGACACTCAGCAAACCGCCCATCTTGAGCGAACGGATTTTAGCTTTATCCAGCACATCCACACTAAATTTATGCTTCTTGCCCAACTTTTCGCACGTTTTACTAAGCTGTTCGGCGTTGAGCGTAATCACTGGCTCATTCACCAAATCGCGCGCCACGAAGGTAGCCTCCGTCAGGTTGGCCAGTTCGGTCAGTGCTTTCTTGTCAACCACCGGACTGGCTACCGTCACTGCTTTTAGTTGAAATGCGGGTTGATCTTTCTTCGGTGCTTTGTACTTGTCAAAACGGTAAGCAGACAACAGCAAGCCCTCGCAAAAAGCAAGCAGGCAGTCAGAAGCGACGGACTCGCCCGCCACTTGCCACCGGTCTATCTTCTCCTTTTTTGCCAGGCTAAAGGCCTCGCCCCCTTTTTGACGATACGCCTCCGTGAGCAAATGCCCGCTTTTGTCATCAACCGGCGCGACAAACACCATCAGCTGATCGTACTGATTGACAGTGACTAAGCCGCTGCGGTCAGATAATTTTTGTTGTACGTAAGCAGCTTCCGCTTTTGATCGGACGTAGGGCGCGGTTTCGTCCTTCGCAGATGCGGCTCCCAACAGTACAAAAGTAGGGGTAGCATCTTTCGGCTTCTTAGCAAACTTGAGCTTGGTCGTCATGCAGGTTTTGTTAATGGGGTCGCAATTTAATAATGTTTTGCACATGAGATACGTTTCTACCCGCAGAAGCTGTAGAAGAGACTTTTATCTGCGAGGAGTATCTCACCGAAATATTTGCCTGTGATTGGCTACCTTTATGGGCATGAGCAAACCGCACGTCCGCCCAAAGAAGCACCTAGGGCAGCACTTCCTGAAAGACCAAACGATCGCCCAACGCATTGTAAACGCCCTAACCGGTCATGGTAACTACGGACACGTGCTAGAAATTGGGCCGGGCACCGGCGTGCTCACCCAGTTCTTGGTGCAGCAGCCGTTCGGACTCACGGTGGTGGAAGTAGATACCGAGTCGGTGGCGTACTTAAGGCAGACCTACCCTGATCTTACCATTGCTTCAGAAGATTTTCTACGGATGTACTTGCGCAAACAGGTGCCTTCGCCCTACGCCATCATTGGCAACTTTCCCTACAATATCTCTTCGCAAATATTTTTCAGAGTGATAGAAGAGCGCGACCATGTGCCCGAGGTGGTGGGTATGCTCCAGAAGGAGGTAGCAGAACGTTTGTGCGCTCCGCCGGGCAGCAAAACCTACGGTATCTTGAGTGTACTACTAGGCGCATACTACGAGCGAGAGTATCTGTTCACGGTAGAACCACACGTTTTCCATCCGCCGCCCCGGGTGTACTCCGCCGTTATTCGGCTACGACGCAACGATGTACAGCAGCTCCCCTGCGACGAAGCCCTCTTCAAACGAGTAGTGAAGCAGGGGTTTCAAAACCGTCGGAAGACCTTGCGTAATGCCCTCAAACCACTAAATTTGCCCGAACCCGTACGATCGTTACCCGTGCTTTCTCAGCGGGCTGAGCAGCTTTCGGTCGACGATTTCATTGTACTAACGCAGCAAATAGAACCCGTGTGGAAGCAGTAACCGTTACGCCTTTTGAGGTATCGCAGGAGTATCTCGAATGGGTGCGTCAGTCTATCGAGCAACAGGAAGATGAGGCCATTCAGGAGAGCATGCGCGAGGCTAATCCGGTAGATATCTTATCGGTGCTCTACGAACTCGACACAGAAGAGTCTAAGTACGTGCTCAAGCGGCTGGAGAAGGAGAAAGCGGCCGACGTGATCGTAGAGATCGAAGATGAGCCACAGACGGCTTTTCTCCGCAACTTCACGTCAGATGAGCTAGCCAGCTTTATTGACTACCTGGAGTCTGACGACGGGGCAGACATCCTGAACCGCTTACCGATTCAGACCCGAGAAGAGGTCATTGATCAGATGCGCAACGCAGAGCGTGCCCACCACGTCAAAGACCTGATTCGCTACGAAGAAGACCGCGCCGGGGGGCTGATGGCTAAGGAGCTAATCAAGGTGAACCTAGACGCCAGCATCCAGCAGTGCATCGACGAGATTCGGAGGCAGGCCGAAAACGTAGCGAAGATATATTCAGTCTACGTGGTAGATGACCAGAACCGCCTGTTGGGCAAAGTATCAGTCAAGCGTATCCTGCTCGCCAGCGATAACGCTCGGGTGGCTGATATTTACGACAACGAAGTGATCTCAGTAACCACCCACATGGAAGAGGAAGAGGTGGCCGACATCATGCGACGCTACGACTTAGAATCGGTGCCGGTAGTAGACGTACTTGACCGCCTGGTGGGGCGCATCACCATTGATGATATCGTGGACGTCATTACCGAGATAGCCGAAGAAGAGCGTCAGTTAATGTCTGGTATCTCGGGAGATGTAGAAGAGCGTAGCGACACGGTTTGGTCCTTGTCACGAGCACGGCTGCCGTGGCTCATCATTGGCATGGCGGGCGGACTTCTCGGAGCGCGTTTTATCGGTCTATTTGAATCAGATATTGCTCTGGTACCTTCACTGGCGTTCTTCATTCCACTCATTACCGCTACCGGCGGCAACGTAGGTATTCAGTCTTCGTCGCTGGTACTACAGAGCCTGGCTTCGGCATCAGTTTTTGAGGACAGTCTACCCAAACGCTTGCTCAAAGTACTGATTGTGGCGCTCATCAATGGCGTTGCATTAGGAATTCTAGTACTAGTATTCAACCTCCTGCTCGGCGAATCTAGCAAGCTGGCTATAGTTGTAGCCATTGCCCTGTTTTGCGTGGTGCTACTGGCCTCATTCATGGGCACCGTCACTCCGCTCGTGCTGGATAAGTTCGGGGTGAACCCCGCCTTGGCCTCGGGCCCGTTCATTACCACGGCTAACGATCTGTTGGGGCTCACGGTGTACTTCGGAGTGGCCCATCTGCTATACCAGTTTTAGTTATGAAAAAGTGTTTGATCATTGATAAGGTGCACGAGTGCATTATCCCACTCCTGGCTGATATCGGCTACCAAGCAGACTACCACCCCAGCACAACGCGCGGCGAAGTGCTCTCTGTCATCGGTGACTACGAAGGACTGATCGTGCGCAGCAAGCTATCGGTAGACAGAGCACTGATCGACCGAGCCACACGGTTACAGTTTGTGGGGCGCGCCGGTGCCGGTTTAGATTTGCTAGACACAGAAGCATTACGCGCACGGGGTATCGCGGTGGTCAACGCTCCGGAAGGTAATCGAGATGCGTTGGCCGAACATATGGTGGGTATGCTGCTCAACCTGTTTAACAAAATTGGCCACGCCGACCGGGAAATTCGCGATGGCGTCTGGGATCGAGAGGGGCACCGCGGCATAGAACTGTCGGGAAGAACCGTCGGGCTGATCGGTTACGGTTACATGGGACAAGCCTTCGCCCGCCGCCTCAGTGGCTTCGGTGTGCAAGTGCTCGCTTATGACAAGTACAAAGAGCACTACGGCAATGAATACGCGACGCAGGTGACAATGAAAGAAATTCACGAGCGGGTAGAAGTACTCAGTTTTCATGTGCCGCTCACCGATGAGACCCACCAATGTGTTAACAAAGTCTACCTTGACCGCTTTCAGCACGACCTTTTCCTGCTCAACTCTGCGCGGGGTAAGATCATTACACTTAAAACACTGGCCGAAGCGATTGACCGCGGTAAAGTACGGGGAGCGGCCTTAGACGTGCTAGAAAACGAGAAATTAAGCCAACTTACTGACGAACAGCGGCATTATTTAGATAGGCTGGTAGCATCTGAGCGTGTGCTGTTCACTCCGCACGTAGCCGGATGGACGTACGAATCTTACGAAAAGATCAGCCGCGTACTGGCCCAGAAGATTGCGGCGTTAAAGCTAGACTAATCCCTACTATGTGAGGTTTCCTCCTAAAATGTGCTTCCTCAGCGCCCAGAATCGACGTACCTTGTAGTATTGTTTTAACTACTATGAGGAAATATTTTATTCGGCGTTTTTATGCGTATTAAGCGGTCCGCATTTAGGAAGTGGTGGAGGTATCTAAGCCAAATTGTAGAAAAGCCGGTGCTCACCTCCTTTCTAGTACTCATCTGCTTGTCAGCGGTGGTGCTCGGGATGAGCTATAGCTACTACGTAGAGGACAACTACAACTTTGTGGGGCAAGTGCTAGCGGAAGCCCACGGCATGCTCTTCGATATTGCGGTGATCGGTATCCTGATTTACTGGCTCAATGAAAACGGGGCTAAAAACCTTCGTATCCGTACCTACAAAGATGAGATTGACGACTTTCGGCTGTGGGAATCAGAGGAAGCGGCCTTTCGTACGGTGGGTAATATCAAACGACTCAATCGGCACAATATTAGCGCGATTGAACTGGTAGACTGTCACCTGACCAAAACCAATCTAAGCTATATCAATCTGACCGGGGCTAATCTTAATTCGGCCAATATCACCAACTCCAATCTGGTGCAGTGCAATCTCACTAACGCCCGCATGAACCAAACAAACTTCTCGGGGTCTAACCTGAATCAGGCGAAGCTTCAGAAGTCTTATGCCAGCGGTGCTAACTTCGATGATACCTTCTTGATGAAAGCCAACCTATCGGGCGCTTTCTTGATCAAAGCTAGCTTTGAAAATGCCTTCTTGACCGAAGCCAATCTTAAGGGGGCTTTTGTGATGGGGGTAAACTTTACCAACGCCACGTTGTATAAAGCCGACTTAAGAGAGGTAGAAGGCCTCACTGTCGAGCAATTGCTCACGGCAAAATCGCTCTACTGCACCCAGCTAGACGAATCGCTCATGCAGGAGCTACAGGAGCTGAATGCTGCGCTGCTGGAAAGCCCCTCGCAAAAGGAGTCGTGACCGTATCCTCTCAGCAACAGGCGCAGCAGCAGCGCAGATCATAGCAACCGGTTCGTCTTCTTATTGAAGCCTACGCTTCTGTTCTATTTAAGTCAATCTTTAGCACTACTGTTCGGCTCATCGCTCAAGTGTAAACAGCACCGCACTAGATGGGCATCATGCCGCCGGTGATACTTACCACTTCGCCCGTCATGTAGCTAGACTCTTGCGAAGCCAGCAGTACGTACAGTGGCCCCACCTCAGCCGGCTGACCGGGGCGTCCGAGTGGCGTGGTAGACCCAAACTTCTCGATCTTATCCTGAGGCTGCCCACCTGACGATTGCAGGGGTGTCCAGAACGGACCGGGGGCTACGGAGTTCACCCGAATGCCTTGCTCGGCCACCTGCTGTGCCAGCGCTTTGGTAAAAGCTACGTTGCAAGCCTTGGTTTGGGCGTAGTCCAACAGCGAGGCCGAAGGGTCGAGCGCCTGTACTGAACTGGTATTGATAATACTGGCTCCGGCCTCCATGTGCGGTAGGGCGGCCTTGCATATCCAGAACGGCGCGTATACATTTACTTTAAAGGTATTGTCGTACTGCTCGGTGGTTAGGTCGGCGATGGACTTTTGGGCGGTTTGTCGCCCGGCGTTGTTCACCAGGATGTCCAGTCCGCCCAGTTGCGACACCGCATCTTGTACCAACTGCTGACAGAAATCTTCCTGCGAAATGTCACCCGGCAAAGCTACCGCCT
Organism: Tunicatimonas sp.; assembly: GCA_965213875.1. Lineage (GTDB taxonomy): Bacteria > Bacteroidota > Bacteroidia > Cytophagales > Cyclobacteriaceae > Tunicatimonas. Next base: position 452,263 of record CBDCAN010000001.1, read on the forward strand.
TTTGTCCTGCTTTCTCAATCCACTGTACCACTTCTTGCGCGTTGTCCTCTTCGCTGGGCAAATAATTGATGGCCACATCAGCTCCTTCGCGCGCGTAGGCAATAGCGGCGGCCCGCCCGATACCCGAGTCGCCACCAGTGACCAGGGCCTTGCGCCCCTTGAGTCTTCCGAAACCCTGGTAGCTTTCTTCACCGTGGTCGGGCAGTGGTTCCATTTTGTTGACGGAGCCGGGCACCGACTGGGGCTGCCGGGGAAAAGGGGGTTGTGGATACTGATTTACCGGATTTTGTTTCTCGTACTGGTTTTTTGTCATTCGATTGCTCATCTGAAAAAAAAAATTTAGTAAAGTAAAAAATAAGCAGCAGTTGTGCCGCCCGCTACACCTATAATGCGCGAGCGCTCAGTATTGCAGACAGACGGCAAAGGCGTTGCAACCAAGGCAAACAGTGTACAAGACGCGAAATTTATCATGCCTTGCAACAGGTACTCGTCACCTAAGCATACTCGTACTGGTTTTTTGTCTAATTCGATTGCTCATCTGAAAAGGAATTTAGTAAAGTAAAAAATAAGCAGCAGTGCATCAGCCGCCCCCGCTCCAGCCTTCAATATGGAATGTTGCAGACAGTAAGCACTGATGACCAGAAAATTAATATCGCACTCTCCAAACTGAGCGCTAGCACGTATTGTTGGTGACAAGACGCGAATTTATACGGCATTAGCCTTTGCAACAAGCACACTCTATGGCAAAACATACACTATGCGAAGGAGGCTAGAAAAGGCAGTAGTGACAGCGCCAGCGTGTAGTTCGCCCCCTTTCCTCCTTCAATATTGTTGAGCAGCACAAACCGGCGGGTTGTCATCATTGCCCTTAGCACCGCTAATGTTTGTTTAATACTATTATTAGGGCTTAGTTTGTACTTTGTGTTGATTTACTTTTTGAAAGACCTACCCGTTGATCAAACGGGTAGTGGGCATCTACTAAATTTTTATTCTCATACAATGCGACTCATTCTCTTCTCCTTCGTAGCGCTGCTACTCGTCAGTACGGCCTGCCTTCCTACTCAGCGCGAGTCTTACATAAGGTCTCCCGACTATGATAACATCCAGCGAGACAAAGTGCTCAGGACTTATCCTCAAACAAAAAACGCACAGTATCAGCTGCGCCCGAACGATGTCATTTCCATTCAAGTCGCCAGTTCTACCGACAGCCAGTTTAACTTCCTGAGCTACCAAAATGACCAGCAGATGAGCAACCTGCGCAGTAACGACCCGCTTTTGTCTGGCTTTGACATCGGACCGGATGGCACCATCTTTTTACCGGTGATTGGAAAAATAGAAATTGCCGGACTATCGATTGATGAGGCACGCGATAAGATTCGGGGCATTATAGACGATTATCTGGAAAGTCCAACGGTGGAGATCAAGCTACTTAACTTTCAGGTGAGTGTGTTGGGTGAGGTTGAGAAAGAGGGTTCTTTTGTTGTGTACACCCCACGGCTCACCATATTAGATGCGCTGGCGCAGGCCGGTGGTATCACCAACTTTGGAAACCCAGAATTGGTTAAAGTGGTTCGCAACCGGGTAGATACCATCGAGGTGGCTTACGTGAATGTGCTAGAAGAAAGCGTATTTGCTTCTCCCTACTATTACCTTCAGCCCAACGATATTGTGACGGTCGGTGAATTTAGAGGCAGAAATATTCAGGAGCACAACATCAAATACATACAGATCGCTTTAACGGCCATCACGGCCATTGGTATATTTCTGAACGTCTTCAACAACTAGCCTCTACCCTGTGGCCCCCCACCATGAAAGTTACCCTCTTAGGCACTGGCACCTCGCACGGCATACCGGTGGTCGGTTGCTCCTGTCAGGTTTGTAGTTCCAGTGATCCACACGACACCCGCCTAAGAACTTCTGTGCACCTAGCTGTCAATGGAAAAAGCATCGTTATCGACACGGGCCCTGACTTTCGGCAGCAGATGCTCACGCATCAGATTAAGCACCTCGACGCAGTAGTATACACGCACGAGCACAAAGACCACACGGGTGGCCTTGACGATATAAGAGGCTTTAATCTGTCGCAAAAGACCCCGATTCCCCTCTACGCGCGCGCGCCGGTGGTTGAGCGATTGCGACAAGACTACGGTTACATCTTTAATGACGACGGCTACCCAAGCATTCCGCAGATCAGCGTGCACACGATTGGCACACGCCCCTTCGATGTGCTGGGTGTACACTTCTTACCCATTGAGGTACAGCATTATCAACTATCAGTACTAGGCTTTCGGCTGGGAGACTTCACCTATATCACCGACGCCAAAGTGATTGCCGAAACCGAAAAAGAAAAGATACGCGGCACTCATACTCTGGTGCTCAACGCCATTCACTACGAGCAAAACGTGGCGCACTTCACCATCGATGAAGCGCTCGCGTTGGTAGAAGACATTCAACCACAGCAGACCTACTTTGTACACATGAGTCATCAGGTAGGTTTACACCAGCAGGTGAACCGAGTGCTACCGCACGGGGTGTCACTGGCTCATGACGGACTCGTTCTAAATTTTTGAACAGCACTATTCAGATACGATCTCACTCGTACCCCCGGCATCCGCCTACAATGATTGTAAATCTAATACGACAAAGTCATCGTTTTCAAGTAAGGTGGGCACCCTCCGTTGCAACTGCTCTACCTCTTGAGGAGTAATTTGGCCAAAGTCCTGCCCTTTCTGGTATACCAGGTAATCGCCTTTTCCTGCTATCATTTCATCGTAGTTGAATACACGCAGCGACAGCCGGTTAGTCATCAGGTCCATCGTGCGCGGTTTATGGAAAATGATCACGGCATCTTTAGAAGTCTGTCGCACCAGATCAAACACCGCCTGACTGGTTTTGCGGTACGGGCCATCAACCGGCTCTAACGTTCGTGAGTGAGCGACGGCGGTCAACGAGGCACTTATCAGGAATTGAACGAGTACCACCGTACTAAAAGCACCTACCAGCCAACGATGGGCTTGGTGAGCGCCACGATAGCGAGCTTCAGCGTGTCCTAAACCATAAAACATGAAATATAAATAGAACGGAATAAGCGATACGATAAAGCGAAACCCTTGCACCGGGGGCCACAGCACAAAGAGTATCAGCGACAGTATTGCATAAAAAAGATAGTGGTGATCTTGCCTAAACCGCCGGTAGACTCCCAACCCGAAGAATGGCAGCGTAAGTCCGTAAATAATCTTAGGAAACAACGTTCCTAGATAAAACTCAGCGGGCAACTCAAAGTAGAACATCAGGTTATACGCGAGTTTACCCGGGGTGAGCCGTGAGAAGAAGTCAAAGTGTGAGCCGCTCCCTCCCGGAAGTAGCAAGCTCACCAGCAGAGCACCTAATCCGAAAGTAACGTACGGAATCAATTCGTACGGACGCTCTTTCAACAGAGTGATGGGTGCTCTTATACGGTCACGATATAACACCAGTTGACTAAAGCCTAGCGTGCCGAGTAGAAATATGCCGTTGGTACGAATTAAAAAGGCAAAGCAAATGATCAGCCCGGTGGCAACTGCGGTGGCGGTGGGATTGATCCAGTAGCGACGGGTTAGCATTTTCTGCACGAACAGCATGGCCCACAGTGCGAAGAATAAGAAAGGAAGATCAGAACCTACCGTATCCGCCAGCAACAGTAGCGGCGGACAAAACGCCACCAGAGTGGTGAGTGCCAGCGCCCGACGTTCTCCCAACGAATCTTTAAACAAGTGGTACGTCACCCACAGCGAAAACATCAAAAATAGAATATTTTGCCACTTCATCAGTTGAATATCATCACCGAACAGTGCGTAGGTGGGGGCTAGCAACAGTGGCACTCCCCACGGATATAGGAAAGGCCCAATACGCAGACTAGGGCCCTGCATGGCTGACGAGTTAAGCATTGAGTACGTATTGCGCTCGCGTAGTTCGTCAACGCCGCCGTTTACAATCCGTTGCGCCTGGTTGACGTAAAGGGCGTAGTCACCGCCCCAGTCGTGCCCGTGCTGTAGCGTCAAAAAACTGAGTGTTCCCGAAGCTAAAATCACTAGTAATAGCCCGTAACCGTAGCCGGTAGAGGTAAAAGGCATTTGAGAAGGGGGCGTTTTATGATTTGACGTAGGCAGTAGCCTGCGTGTGGTTACTCACGCTAGGCGGTGCAATGGTATGGCTCATCACCGGATATTTCTTTCGGTGAAACAGGTTGTAGCGGCAGATGCAGTACAACGAGCGAAAACCGTCGGGCCAGTTAATTTTTTTGCCTTCGGCGTAGGTACGGCCGTAGTACGATATGCCCACCTCGTAGATCCGTATTTGAGGAAACTGGCTCATCTTAGCAGTGATCTCGGGGTCGAAGCCAAACCGGTTCTCCTTCAGGTCCATGTGCTGTAGCATATCGGTGCGAAACAGCTTGTAGCAGGTGTTCATATCGGTCAGGTTCAGGTTGGTGAACATATTCGACAAGAACGTCAGAAACTTGTTGCCGATGGTATGCCAGAAAAATAGAATACGGTGGGCGTACCCTCCCATAAAACGAGAGCCGTATACCACGTCGGCTACGCCGTCTACCATAGGCTTGAGCAACCGCCGGTACTCGTGCGGATCATACTCCATGTCAGCATCCTGCACAATAAGATAATCGCCGGTGGCCTGCCGAATACCCGTTCGAAGAGCCGCCCCCTTACCCTGGTTTTTGGCGTGACGCAGATAGACGATATCCATATCTTCGTGGCATCGCGTGTACTCCTCTATTACTTCCTCCGTGTTGTCTGCCGAATGGTCGTCTACTACGATAATTTCTTTCTGAATGTCATTGAGTTCTACCGTATATATCTTGTCCAGAATGCGGTGAATGGTCTTCGCCTCATTGTAAGCTGGAATCACGATAGACAAGACTTTGGCTCGTCGGTGCTGCTTCATTATTAGGTAGTATTTAACTGGTTACTTCATACAAACTATCGCAAAGTTACTGATATTTTTTGTCATACGATAAGTGGCCAAAGCATATAGCTTGCCTATACAAAATGCTTCAGAGACAACTTCTTCTGACGAAATGCCCACCACAGGCCTGATGATAATCCTTTGATACGGTGAGCGGCTACCCCGAAACGTCTCTGCTTGATGTTGACCAGAAAACCCTTGACGGTACGGCGAAACAAGGACCAGAAATAGCGTCGGAAGTACGCCGGTGATTTGTACTTGAGGATGACCAACATGGGATTTCGCGCGTCGCAGTAAGCCTTAAAAGCTGACTTCTTTCCGACGGTCATGCTCTCTTTGTGCCACAGTTTGGCACCCGGCGTGTACATAATTCTGTAACCCAATGCTTTGCCCCTCGCCTGCCAGTCGTACTCTTCGGCCTGGAAGAAAAAGTTGGTATCATACCCACCGGTTTCTTCGTACAGCTCACGACTGACCAGCATAAAGATATCATCAATGAAGCAACGCTCAGCCACAGTATCATGCTGCCCCTGGTCTACTTCTTGCCCTCCGATGTGTTCACCGTTCCATTTCACCGGGTCTTCGTACTTTCCGACGGTTTGCAGGGTATCCGGATGATCGTAATAGTAAGCCTTCCCGGTCACGTACCCTACCCTTTCGTGACTCTCAGCGGTTTTCACCAGTTCGGAGATGATGTTCTCGTCTACCTTCACATCGTTGTTAGTGATGAGCACGTACGAAGCTTGTGCTTCGCCAAAAGCATATTCCAAGCCGAAATTAAAGCCGCCCGAATAGCCACGATTTTGCTCCAGACGGATCACTTTGGCACGGGGAAAGGTTTCTTCCACGTAGGCCTTCGTGCCGTCTACCGAGCCGTTGTCAATCACCACCACCTCGTAGTTATCGTAGTTGTTTTCCAGATAAGAGCCTACCGAGTCTTCTAATAGATACTTGCCGTCGTAGCTCAGGATAAGCACTACTACTTTGGGACTCGCGGGTGTATTATTTTCCATAAAATATGCCATTGAATAGCTAGCTGAAGACAGCACTCTAGTCTTCAGCTGATCATCTACGTGGTTGACACGGGTTCCTGCTGCTGCTGCTTCGCAAAATCGCGCAACCCTTCCACCACGTAGTCTACTTCTTCGTCGGTTAACTGTGGATGCAGTGGGAGCGTCACAAATTCGGTCCATATTTGATCTGCCACCGGCGTATCTTGTCGGTTCCACTGCTGAAAGTAGGGGTGCATGGGCAAAGGCATAAAGTGTACGCCGGTCGCAATCCCTCGGGCTTTCAAAAACAGAATGAGTGCATCACGGTCGTGGTGCCGCACCCCGAAAATCCAGTAGTTATTGGCCTTGGTATCGTAGGGGTACATCGGGCGGATATGTTCCAGCCCCGCCATACCGGCCAGGTAACGATCAATGACCTCATCGCGGCGTGTGTTGAAACCGTCTAGCTTCTTCAGTTGTGCCAGTCCAATACTGGCGGCAATGTCGTTCATGTTATACTTGAAGCCCAGGCTCGCGATTTCGTAGTGCCAGTGCATCGCATCGGTTTTGGTGTCGGTGTAACCACTGAGTCGTTTCCAGGTGCTCTTATCGATACCTAACCACCGATTGGCGCGCAGCGGTGCCACCAGTTCTTCGTCGTCGGAGCACAGCATACCGCCGTCGCCGGTGGTCATTGCTTTTTTCTCCTCAAAACTAAAGCATCCGATATGGCCCCATGTGCCCAGTTTTTTTCCCTGATAAGACGAGCCGGCAATGTGCGCACAATCCTCAATTACCTTCAGGTTCTTCTGCTGCGCAAAGTCCATGATCTTATCCATCTGCGCGGATGCCCCCCCATGTGTACCGCCACAATGGCGACACAGTCAGGCGTATACTTCTTTTCCAGGTCTTCTATAGACATAGAGACGGTGTCTGCCTCTACGTCGACAAACACCGGTTCGAGTTGGTTGTAGATCGGAGCGAAGGCGCTCGAGGCGAAGGTAATGGCGGGTACCAGCACCTTTTTTCCTTCGGGAAAGTCAAATGCCGACAAACCCAAATGTAAAGCCGCAGTGGCCGAGGTCATACCGATGCTCGTTTTGCAGCCGATGTATTCGCTCCATTCTTCTTCGAACTGGGCCACCTTCGGCCCCAATCCGATCCACGATTTCTCGAATGAATCTTTAATATTGTCAAGTTCCTCTTGTCCTACGGTGGGTACGAAGAGGCGAACATTCATTTTTTTCTTTTCCATAGTTTTATTGTTGTTGAGACGTCATTAACGACGTCTATACGGCTGTACGTGCGATTATGATAATACGGGAGTGGGGTGGTCTGCTCGTCGCTTCCGCCCTACTCCTACCCGCACCCGCCAGGGCTGCTCTGAACGGTTTTTGAACATAGAACGGCAGTCTACCATGAGTGCTCCTTGCTTCATAGCTTGCTCAAACTGCTCGTCGGATATTTCGTCGTACGCGTCCCAGATAGTGGCTACGTACACGATATCGCCTTGCCGCACCGCCTCTATCGGGTCCTCGTAGTAGTGTACTTGATCACCAAAGTGCTGCCGCGTGTTTTCCAGTCCTTCGTAGTCCTGCACGTGCACCTGTAGTCCTTTGTTGAGGGCCAGCTCAGCCAGGCGAATACCCGGTGACTCACGAATGTCGTCCGTATCAGGCTTGAAGGCAGTGCCTAGGATCGTTATTGATTTGAGATCGCCGTGAAAATTGCGAGTGCCTAACGTGAAAATGTGCCCAAGCTGCGTGCGGTTGACTTCCAACAACCCCTGAAGCAGTGCCCCGGGCACGCTGTGGTCTTTCTCAAACGAGGCCAGTGCCTTCACATCCTTCGGAAAACAGCTTCCTCCGAACCCAATACCCGCGCGCAGGTAGTAGGTCACCACCGGGGTGATGCGCTCGCCGTTGATGATGGGCGACACCCGCTTATCTTTGAATACGCCTGAGAACACTTCTTCAGAATCCACTCCGTCCAGCGTTTCGCAGATACGGGCAATCTCATTGGCGTACGAGATGTTGAGGGCTAGCAGGCTGTTGGTCGTATACTTCACCATCTCTGCCGTAGTGGGGTTGGTGATCATCACATCAGTGTTGGGAAAACCGTCGTACACTTCTCGCATGATGGCCTCAGCCCGCGGTGAGTCTACTCCCAACACAATGCGATCAGGTTCTACAAAATCGGTAACGGCGTTGCCCTCCCGTAGAAACTCAGGGTTCATGCAAAAACCGATGTCCTCTTCGCTTTTTCCCGCTGCTTCCAGCACAATCTTCCGTACCACGTCTTGTGTTGTGCCGGGCACCACGGTACTTTTTACGGTCACCACCACGTAGTGATCCACATCGCGCAAAGTTTCACCAATTTGTTGAGCGGCCTGCCGGATATAAGTCAGGTCAATGCGCTCGCCATCGAAAGGCGTACCCACCGCAATAATCACCACCTGCGAATCGCGAATGGCGGCGGTGGCATCGGTGGTCGGCGTAATCCGCTCACTGTTTTTGTGCAACAGATCTTCTAGACCAGGCTCAAAAATAGGCGATATGCCTTGCTTGATCTTAGCAATTTTTTCTTCGTCTTTGTCGATACAATACACCGTTTTGCCGGTATTCGCCAGGCAGACGCCCGAAACGAGGCCTACGTAACCGGTACCAAATACTGCTATTTTCATGGGTTAGTTGTTTGGTTAAAAAATTTATTGAGATGCCTACGGCAAGACTCACTCAATCACGCTGATGTTAGGTAAGTGCCAAGTCGTACGTCTGGCGATACCACTCAATGATACGGGGGAGTCCGTCTTTGATATCTACTTTAGGATGATAGTCTAAATCTTGCTGGGCACGCGAGATTACCGGACAACGGCGCTGTGGATTGTCTTCCAAGTAGTTTTCTTCAGGACTCTTAGCGGTGGTCACTTCTACTCCTCCTACCACGTCGGCTACCATATCAGCGAGCTCTTTCATTGAAGTCTCTTGCGTATCATTACCGATGTTATACGGCTTGCCCGGCTTGCCGAGCAGCAGCACCCGGGTAAAGCCCTCGATGGCATCAGCAGTGTAACAGAACGAACGCGTGGGCGAACCATCACTGTACATTTTGATGGCGCCTTCTTCGTGGGCAAACTTCACGAAGTCAGGAATCACCCGTTTGTCATGCAGTCGCATAAACGGACCGTAAACGTTAAAAGGGCGGGCAATCTTGATCGGTAACTGCTTCTGCTGCACAAAACTGACCGATATGGTTTCACCCAATCGCTTCGACTCGTCGTAACAGGCCCGCGGACCGGTACACGACACGTTGCCGCGGTAATCTTCGGGCGTAGGAATATGTGCTGCATCCGGGTCGCCGTAGATTTCGCTAGTGCTGAAGTACAGAAACCCCTTTAGGTTCGAGGTATCCATTTGATCCAGCATGTGCCAGTAATTAATGGCATTGACGCTGATCGTCTCCAGCGGAAATTTACGGTAGTAGGTAGGAGAAGCGATGCCCGCGCAGTGGATCACGTAGTCAAACGGTTCGTTGGGCAGTTGGTCTAGCGCGTCGCCGTAGAGCACGGTAGCATCCCCGAGGTACGCTTGCGTATGATCCTCGAGGTCTACAATTTTGCTATCGATGCAGGTGAGTCGTACTTTTTCTTTGAGCACTCCCTGATTCAAAGCGTGCATGAGGGCCACAAAATTAGCTCCCAGAAACCCCTGATGACCGGTAATTAATACTCGGGCTCCCTCGAACTTGTTCACGTGTTCGCCCAGGCTTTCAATGATTGTTTGGCAGTCTTCGTTTACGATATGATCGTGCATAGAATTTTGTTGTTTGGTATACCGAGCGCGTTGTATGCTCGGTGGTCATTTAGTGATTCGTTAAAAGTACTTCCGTCTGCTATCGCTCTATTCCGATTTCTTGTCGCTGGCTAACGACTGTGCTTTGCGCTGCCTGATACTATTAGCGGCTACTTCAGCTGAGGCAAGTAGTATGGACACAAAGAAAATTCTGTCGATCTGCCGTACCGTAAAAAAGTCAAAAGTAGTAGCGTAGCCCAGCAATACTCCCACCAGCACCATACGGGTGTTGTTCAGAATAGTGCGGGCGTTGGTGTCGGCCCAAGAGTCATTTACCCACTGATTAAGCTGCCGAAACAGCATCACAAAAAAGTTGAGAAAGAAAACGAATCCTACCACCCCCACGATCAGTATGGTATTTAGGAAACCCAGATCATTATTCAGATACTGCCGAAACACCCCTGAAAAGCCTGTACCCACGATGGGGCTATGCGCAATTCCCTTCATCAGACTCGGCAGATCCTCACTCACCCGATTCTGTACCGTATCAAACTCTGCTAAGTTGCCACCACCCAGTATGATCATAAAGAAGGCCTCAAAGCGGGGCCAGATGCTGCGCAGGAAAAAGTCAAAAGATAGAATATCTAAGCTAAAGAACACGATAGCGAACAGCACCACGAAGGCAGACATCTTGACCAGGTCGGTGGTGCCCTTGCGTCCCCACAATACGTACATACTTAGCACCGTGAGCGGGATCATCAGATAAACGCGCGTAGCGGACAGCAGGAACGCAGCCAGGGCCGCGCCAATCACCAGGTAGGCTAGTCCGGCAAACACTTCATACTTAGCGTTAGAGCGGAGCTGTAGCGCAAAGAAGAATGCGTAGAACACTAGCAGAAAACCACTAAAGTAGGCGCGAGCATCATTCGTCACCGTATTATTCACAATCGCTCGTACCGTCTCCGGATTGATGATAGTAATCAGTAATTCTCCCCGGGTAAGTAGAAATAGCTGGTCGAAAAGCGTGAAAAATACGTACGGAACCATCAGGTACCCAAACTTGAACACGTCTTCGGTTTCGTCTACCAAGAAGTAAAACGTGACCAACATGGTGTAATAAAAGTACGGGCGAAAGTTGTTAAAGAAGCTACTACCTTCCATACCCAGAACAAAGGTCATCGGCAGGCTAATCAGCGCCAGGTAGATGAGTATAAACCGCAGTGATTTATTCACCACAATGGCTTTACTTTTCTTTAGCCAGATTACCTTACCGATAGAAAAAAGCACGAAAATATCTAGTACTGAAAAGCTAATACCGCCCGTCAGTGAGTAAAGCGGTAACCGTTTGGTGGCCTCACCCGACGACTCAAAGAACAGAAAGGCGGGGGTGTTGGTGATGATAAAGTAAAAAGCGAACCAGAAGTAATCGTGCTTCGAGCGCCAGAACAGTACGGGCAGTGCTAAAAAGTAGAGGTAGTTGAACGCTGAAGGCGCATAATACACCGCAAACACCGCTAACGCGAAGCAGGCTGTCATCTGCACAAAGTCGACAGAAATCGCCTTCCGAAATGCCTGAACGTGCTTCGCGAGTGAGCGGGAAGGTGCCGGTTGGGTCAGCGTTTGCAAGGCCTAGACCGCTTGGAGTTGTGTGGCAGCGGGTACCTGCTTACGCGCGTGGATATCCACCTGGTCATAACGCTTGGTTCTTTCCTGATAGATACGCTCAATGATGTCTACCACTTTGAGCCCTTCCAGGGCGTTGGTTGTAATGGTCGTCTCGCCCTTGAGCGTTTCTACTACATTCTGAATAATGTAGTGGTGGTTGGCAGCCGACCCTTTGTAAGGGCCGTAGTCGTTGGGTGGGTTGGCTGCTTCCAGCTCAGGCATCACGTAGTCTTTGATGTGGCAGTACTCCACTTCGTTCATATACTGCCCCCCTACTTTTACACTACCGTTGGCCCCCACAATGGTGATACTGCTCTCCATGTTTGTATCCCACACGGCGGTAGAATAGTTGAGTGAACCCATGCCACCGTTGACAAACGAGAAGTTGACAAAGCCAGAATCTTCAAACTCAGTGGTGTCGTTGTGGCGGAAGTCATTAAACTTAGCCTGAATGTCCTCAATGTCACCGAACAGCCAGTACATAATATCTACAAAGTGAGAGAACTGTGTGAACAGCGTGCCGCCGTCCATACTATTGGTGCCCTTCCACTGACTTTTAAGGTAGTAGCGATCGTCGCGATTCCAGTAGCAATTGAGCTGCACCATGTAGATATCGCCCAGCGTATGATTATCGATCAGTTCTTTAAGCCACACCGAGGGTGGTGAGTAGCGGTTTTGCATCACAGCAAATACCAATCTTGATACCTGAAGGGCTTTAAAAAGCACTTTCTCAGCGTCATACTTGGTCAATGCCAACGGTTTTTCACACACCACGTGCTTCTGATGGTCTAGTACCTTTTCAGCGTGCTCGGCGTGCAAACCATTGGGAGTACACACACACACCACATCAAAATCCAGTTCGGATGACAACAGCTCATCGATGCTGGCAAAAAAAGGAACATCAAACTCTTCTATGCCTACTTCAGAAGCGGGGCGGATATCGCACATAGCGACCAGCTCTGCTTCAGGATTGTTAATCACCATCGCCGCGTGGCGTTTACCGATGTGGCCCGCTCCGACGACAGCAAATCTAATGCGTTGTTGTACCGTGTTATCCATAAGTGAATCTTCTGTTGACTAAAAAGTAGGTAAATATATTGCACTACCCTTCGGCAGGATAGTTATAGGCAAAAGTGTTTTTATAAGCTCCGTATTCTATTTTGCTAAAGTCTACGTCGTTGAATATAAGGCTCATGGGTTGCTTATCGCGATGACGCTGGTACATTTTCTCTAGTGCCCGCACATTCTGCTGGATGGTGTAGTTTTGCCGAACCACAAAAATCTCCACGTCGGCGTATTTGATAAGCTCCATCGCGTCAGAGAGCACTCCCCGGGGGGGCGTGTCCATGATGATATAGTCAAACTCTTCCTTCAGAGACGTAATTAAGTTACGGAATTTCTCTTTCATCAACAACTCAGAAGGATTGGGCGGTATCTTGCCACTGGGGATCACGTACAGGTACTCAAACTGGGTAGAGTGCATAACCGCCTCCTGCGGGATAATATCAATCAAAAACTCCGAAAGCCCGGTAGTTTTGCTTAGCCCAAACTCCTCATAAGAGTTGTTCTTGCGTAAGTCTGTGTTGATATACACCGTTTTCTTTCCGGCGATAGCGAAGGTGTAGGCCAAGTTCTTAGCGCAAAAAGTTTTTCCCTCTCCGCTCACAAAAGAACTCATCATGAAAGTTTGGCAGCGTTGCCCGTACTCGGTCATGTAGCGCAGGTTAGACCGTATGTTTCGAAACGACTCAGCTATGGCTGACTGAGGTTGGTTGGCTACTAACTCTCGCTCCAGTCGGTGCTGCCCCACCATGCCGAGCAGCGGCACCTGGGTGAGGGTACTGAGTTCGTCGGGAGTTTGCACTTTGTCATTCAGCTTATCCTGTAGGTAGATAAACAGTATAGGAAAAAACAGCCCTAGTATTACCGCCGTAGCATAGTTGATGAGCGGCTTGGGACTTACCGGACGGCCACTATGGAGCACCCGCCCGCGGTTAACAATTTCGTAGTCGGGAGCGGTAGATGCCCGTAGTATTCCCGCTTCCGTACGTTTCTCCATCAAGAACAAATACAGCGTCTCGCTCAGGTTATACTGTCGCTCAATGTCAATCAACTGCCGTTCGGCGGCGGGCAACTGGCTTAGTTCAGACTCATACTCGTTGATGCGTCGCTCTAGCTCATTACGAGCGATGCGGTTCCCCTTCAGCAAATTGTTGGCGGTTTCGCTGATGCTCTTCCGCAGGCTATTGATCTTCTGACGCGCCAACTTTACCCGAGGATTGTGGATGTTCGGCCCGGTCTTTACCTGCTTAAGCTTCGTTTCTTCCGTAATCAACTGGTCAATAAGCGAGTTGAGTACGTTATCATCTACTCCTAAAGAAGAGGGCGCGGTGACCAGCTCAAAGTCGTTGTCATCGTTCTGCATATAATTCTGCAGGTAATTGAGGTACTCTATCTGAATCAGGTGATCCGCCTTTTGCTTCTCCAAGTCCTGAATATCTTCGTACAGTTGGGTACCCTCTTTACTCAAATCTACTGACTGACTCTGCTTAAAATCTTGCCGAATCCCCTCGATAGAACTCAGCGAATCAGAAATGTATCCGAGCTGGCGATCAATGAAGTTCATGGTTTGTGTAGCAGTAGCCACCTTATCTTTGATGCCACTGTTAAAGTAATTCTCTGTAAGCTTATTTAGAAACTCAATATCCTGGGCAGGCCACTCGCTCTCCAGACTGAGCTGAAGAATCGTCGCCTTCTCGTTGGCGGGTGCCACCGCCAGCGAAGCAATGTAGCGGTCTGCCATGTCATCCAAATTGTTTATCGTAAAAACGATAGGCGCGGGTTCTTCTTCACGCGCTTTAGCGTCGGCTAGATAAGCCTGGTGAGCAGTGATGTCTAAAAAGACGGTGAAGATAAACCCTTGTAAGTTGATTAGCTCACCAAACTTGTACGTTTTCTCCTCGACGAGCTCCTGGAACGCTTCGTGTTCTGTGCTTAGGGTAAACGTTTGGCGCCCCTGAATGCGGCAGGCAAAAGCAACGTTGGGTTGATAGCTGGCACTAGAATCTACTGCCACCTTGATGGGCGCATTCTCATGACGAATAACCACCCGATAATCCAGATCCTCTAGCGTGGACCGAATAAGATCAAACCGGCTGATAAGTAGTAGCTCGTTCTCGATAGAGTTGGATGACTTGGAGGGCTCCTTGTCATAAAGCACGCTTTTGACGGTGTTGTTCATCGTCTCGGGGTCTTTGATGAGCACCGAGGCACCCACCTCGTACACACGGTCGGCGGTGGCAGTCAGGTAGTAAGCGATAAGCAAAGCGACGGTGAGAGAGCCGGCCAGCCAATGCCATTTGCTAAGTATTTTCAGTAAGTAGTGTTTCACCTCCTGAAAATCGTTCTTCTGCTCTACGGCACCATCATCGTAATATTCCTCTCTCATTTGGTCAAATCTTCAAGCGCACACCGCCATTTACTCAACCTCGCTATTGGCTTCGTGCTTTCTTTATCAGTATATTATAGCAAGCCTTCTTGAGGTACTTCCAATCGGTCGTCCAGGGTTGCTGTTGATAAGCCCGAATGTATCGGACTTCTGAATCTATAATTTCTTCCAATGTTTTCGGCATATCCGCGTAAAAAGGCGGTATCAGTCCGGGCTTCACGGTTCGGCGTAAGTCTTTCAGCTCCTGCGAGTATAAACTCATGTAATGGCTGCTGATGGGACGCACTCCTACCAGTTTGATTTCGCCCTTGAACAAGTTAATGAGCATAGGCACTTCGTCTAGCCAAAATCTACGGAATATTTTCCCCAGGGTCGTCACCCGAATATCGTTCGCGAACTTCCCGCCTTCACTCAGTTGGTTACGCTCGTAAATGTACTCCTGTAGGTATTCGGCGTAGGGATGCATGGTTCGCATCTTATACACCCGAATCATTTTTCCGTCTTTCCCTAGGCGCTTCATCGGAAACAGAGGTCCGTAGGAAGGTGCTAAGTTGAAATCAGGTTCTTTCGCCTTCTTGGCAATGAAGTAGAGGTGCTTGGAGGTACGTTGTAGGTCCACCACCTTGAATCCGCAGGAGTAAAGCCTTCCTAACGCTTCTACGCTCGTAATTACCCGATTGCGACCGTTAGTCATCTTGAAGTAGATAGACTTGAGCAGGGGCACCTTAGGAAAAATACGCTTGAAGATAAAGTCGGCAATATAGTACAGCCAGTTGAGTACCGGGGGGTACTTGGCCAGTATACGCTTTTTCCGTAAGGCTTTTGTTTCTACGCATCCGATAAAAACACCGTCAACCGGCAGCGATTTGTTTACTTCTTCAAAAAACTTATTGATCCAACGAATGTCGTTGATGCGATGAAAGTTAACGATGTTTCTCTGACGGCAGCCCAACAACTCATTGAGCTGGTGATGACGCTTGATATCGTCAAGCTGACAGGTGTTTAAAAATATTGTCTGATTTCGGTCTCTTACATCAATGTAGTCCGACAAAAAATTGAGAATATTCGACTTCTTCTGATCTACTTGTTCCCGATCTAAAACGTCGGCTTGAGAGGAGGTGGCACCGGTTAGTTGTGCCGGTTGTAAGTACAGTGCTTCCATAGCAAAAAGTTAGGTCGGTTAGTGAAAAATCACGTGATGTAGTAGCGAAAAAAGTATAATTCCGGTGGTACTTACGCATCACCCTCATCGTTTGTGTAGTATGATAAGTGTGGTATGCTATTGTTTACGGCTAAACACGCTAATCGTATACAAAATAACTACAAATACTTGAACATTTCAAATAAGCTGCCCTATGTAAGGAAGTACATAGATTTAAATGAGTATTAATACTTACCTCAACTTGCATATCCTACCAATGGTTGGGTCTGCTTTTCCACTTGATTTACCACAAAAGAGGTCACATCGTCCCACTCACCGTCCAACGCTTTTCGAAAAGTTCTTTGATCGGTTACTTTCCGGCGATTGGTAATAAATTGTGTGGCCATTTGTGCCGCCTCGCTTGCGGCGCATTGTACTAGCATTCCCTTGTTTTTTAGTAGATCATTGGCTTTCATATCACGGAACCCGACGTACAGGCTAGGCACCCCTAGCAATGCCCCTTCTCTGGCCATACTATCACCCGACGAGATCACCAAGCGGCTGTAGTATAATAGCGAATGAATATCCTCGATGGGCTCTTGTAGCTGAATCCAATGGCTCGGATAAGCCGAAGCGGCCCGTTTGTCTTCCAGAGAAAGCAGCACAGGATACTGTTCGGGCAGCTGATGCGCAAAAGATGCCACCGTATTGGCCTCTTGGTCTAAGTAATTGAGGCTGCCGGTAGACACTTCCCTTACGAAGATATACTGCCCGGCTTCTACCCCGTAAGCGGATAGCGCCGAGTCGCTGGCCCGAAAGTACTGGGGCGATAAATAGGCCCACTCTTTGAGCGCGCGCATCACTCCTACATTCTTATAAGGCTCAATAATGGGAGGAAAGTACAGACGAGTACTGGTCAGCTTTTCTAGCATCACGTTCATCTTCCGCTCAGGATCATCGTCAAACTGCACGTTGGGCTTTCCCAGGAGCTTCATCGCAGCTCCTAGTGTGAAGCTACCCACGCTCAGGCCGAAGTCGGGTCGGTGGCGCAATACGAAGAAAAGTAGCCGTATCGCTTTCAGCACATTGGCCTCAAAGATAATAGACCAGCGGGTGCCTCGGTGCCGCCCCACGTAGTGGATAGGAAACATGCTCAGTTCCCGTTCTAAAATTTTGGGCAGTTTGCCTCGGCGCAGGCCCGTAATCAGCACTTCATGCCCGTGGGCCGCCAGGGTCAGCAGCGCATTTTTAAAGAAATTGATGTGCGCCGGATGCGCAATGTCTACAATGATCTTCACAGTTGGGCGATGATGCTTTCACCGGCGTATATCTGATCTTTCACGCTAACGTTTACGGTATACTTTTGCGGAATAATAACGTCTACCTGCGAACCAAAGCGAATCATCCCTACCCACTGTCCACGTTTTAGGTCTTCGCCCTCTTTGACGTAGGTATCGATGCGCCGCACCAGTTTGGAGGCAATTTGTACAATACCTACTTTGAGGCCGTTGTTGTCAAACACCATGGTATTGCGCTCATTTTCTTTGAGTGCTTCACCCAGCTTGAGCGATAAGAATTTGCCGTCAAAGTGCTGGTTTAAAATTACTCGCCCCGGTATGGGTGCACAGTTTTTATGCACATCAAAAGGAGTCATGTTGATGCCAATCAACCAGCAGGGCCCTTCTAGAATGTTGGTTTTGGTTAGCTCGTCTAGCTTCGATAGGGTGTTACCCTTTACCGAAATAGGCACTTCGCCCGCCTCAATCTTCTCTACGTAAATCACGTTACCATCGGCGGGTGAGATAATGTCGGTTTCTGCCACGTTGGCCGAACGGGTGGGAGTGCGCCAGAAGCGGATCATGGTAATGGCAAAGGCTACTCCACCCACCAGGCCAGCGTTGATCACGAAGGCCACCCACTCCCAACCCTCGGGCAGCACCGATAGCAGGGCCCAGGCTAACAAGAAAGACAGCAGTATCACGACCACGTTATCTTGGAACAGATACTTGAGGCTAATACGGGTTTTATAGTGTAGATAGTAGTACAGCAGCGTACTGATTACGGCACTTTCGGCCAGTAGTAAAAGGACTGTTGTGTTCATCGTTTGAAAAGTAAGTAAGGTGACATCACTATGTACATGATTCCGGGCAGCGGGTCGCGCCACGAGAAACAGGCGAATTCTTTTTCTAGTTCTTGCGTCTGTTGATAATCCTGATAATTCATGCGCCCCTTCATCATTTCGGTGAGCACGATGTAGGTATCCGTCAGCCGTTCGGTCCAACCTATGTCAGGTCGGTCGTTATGCTGTTCGGTAAGCGGTTTTTCGTTTACGTAGTCTAGCAGCATGCCCACCACATTGATACCGATGCGGTTGGCAATGGTGTGCCACTTCCACGTACGCGGGTTGATCTCGATGAGCTTGAAGTCATCCAGCACCTCATCGTACATGAACTCTACTTCCGATACACCGAAGTAGTTAATGCCAGTCAGAAATTTATTAGCCAGTTCGCTGATTCGCGGGTTCACCACGGTTTTGGCAAAGGTAGTGGCCACTCCGAAGTCCATCGGCTTCTGGCGAATGCGGTTAGCCACAAAGCTGCCCCATACTTTCTGGCCGTCGCAAAACGAGCCAAAGGAGTATAATTGGGTGGGGCCACCGGGCAGAAACTCCTGCACAATAATTTCTTCGGGCACAATGACTTGCGTAGCCGCTCGATAGTGCTCCAGCAGTTCAGCGGCGTTGTGACACAAAAACACCTTCTTTTTGAGCTGACTGTAGAACCGGTACATCACCGCCGGTTTGATAATGACCGGGTAGGTTAGCTGTTCTCCCAGCGTTTTTATCTCCGCTTCGCTGGCCGGAAAATGACTCTCTGGAATCGGAATGCCCAGTTCTTTGGCCACTGTATAGGTTTTGATTTTATTGAAGCAAAGATCCGTCACCTCCGGCGAAGGGATTGCCAAGCGGTACTTCTTCTTTAGCACTTCGTAGTGCTCAGCCAAAAACCCTACAAAGCGATCGTTGGTAGGCATCAGGAGCGCAGTCTGTCGCCGAATGCCGAGCCCTAGTAGCTTCGCCAGCAGATCAGTCTCGCCGTCGAAACGACTGAACCGCTGGCAGGTACGTGAGAAACGGGTGACGCACAGCGCATCTTCGTTGAACAGGTGGACTTGCATGCCGGCCCGGCGGCAGATTCGTGCCACACCCAATCCCTGGATGTGGTTGCCCAGTAGTATCACCGTATCGATCATCGGAACCGTACGATAGCGCGTTTCACCTGGTTTTTGGCGTTCTGCATGACCCACTCTTGCGTCCACCCCCGCCAATCGCTATTCCACCGTTGCGGATGAATATTCTGCATAATCTGTGGTGGTAGGTTATCGGCTCGCAACTCTTCTATCAAATCAAAGGTAGTAGAAAAGTGATAGTTAAAACCGCTATCTACTTTGTCGCGCACACTCACCGCCGTGCGGTTCCACTGCCGCCCGGTGTCAGTGATGTAGAGCATCTTATGAAAGTCAATGTCAAAATACGGCTCGGCCAGTATATCGTAGTCGTGGTAGTTATAGTGATCCCAGACGAGTCGGTTGTCCCATTTAGACAACGGGCTGCCGTGCATGCACATGGTTTTTACCGGATAGAAATCGCGCACTGCGGCCAAATTCTTTTCGAAAGAAGAGATGGCGCACACCGGATCACCTTTACAGAGCGTCAGGTCTTCGTAGTGATAACCAATTTCATGACCCAAATCGCGAATTTGCTCGATGTAGTTAGCCTGGAAGCTCTCGGGCACAATACGAAAGTAGTAAGACCCCTTCACGCCTAGTGACGTTTGTAGCTGAGCGGTAGCCAAAGAATTCTGCGGTAAGCGATCTACATCATGACGCAGGATGATGACCTTCAGATCGGGCACCTTGTCAATGAGCGTTAAATACTCTTCGTAGGAAGTTAAGTGATAGCCTTGTTCTATA
This sequence comes from Tunicatimonas sp., assembly GCA_965213875.1. Classification (GTDB taxonomy): domain Bacteria; phylum Bacteroidota; class Bacteroidia; order Cytophagales; family Cyclobacteriaceae; genus Tunicatimonas. Next base: position 472,234 of record CBDCAN010000001.1, read on the forward strand.
GCCGCAATCAAAAAGTCGCGGTAGACCGGCAGTGTAAAATCTCTCTGCATAAAAGGTAAAAAAGTTGTCCAATAGCACTACTCCGAAGTAGTGCTATCATCTAAAACGAAGGTATAAAATCAAATGTCTAAGTTCAATTATTTATTAGTTTTATGGTAGAAAGTGGTGAAAATACCGTATTAATACCTAGAAGAATTAAACAGTTGTTGCTTCTGCGAACAAGTTCTTGATCACTTGAAAGCGGTTAGTTGCTGATAAATTTGCTCTAAATCCCGTTGCCGTTTGGCCACGTCCAGTTCCTTTAATGTATACTGCTGTCCGGCCTTGCCGATTTTGGCCCGGCGCGTAGCACTCTGCGCCAGATCAATAATGGCGCAAGCTAGCTGTGTCACATTGTATTCCGGCACTAGCAAACCGGTTTTATCATCCTGCACAATGTACGGAATGCCCGCGTGGTGTGTGGTGATGACGGGCAGCCCGCTCGAGCGTGCTTCGATCAGCGCACCAGGAATACCTTCCTTTTCTCCCCGTGAAGTCGTGACACTCGGATGCACAAAAATATCTGCCTGATCGAGCAAAGCATGGTGTTCGTCAGAGCCGTAGGCCACCGCGCCGTGCAGGTGTACCCGCGGAATGGCGTGCAATTGCACGTACCCTCTGAGCATGTCTCTGAGTTCGCCGTCGCCCACGATATGCAAATGCAGCCTCTGTGAACTTTGCCGCTGCGCCTGCCGGAAGGCGTCCAGCAGAAATTGATGCCCCTTTTTGGCCGTGAGCGAACTGATGATGAGTAAATGCACCTCCGACCGGTCAGGGTACACTCGCTGACGATAGAAGGGTTGTGGGTCTGAGCCGTGGTAGTGAACCATGATTTTCTCTTCAGGACACCCCAGCTCCAGTAAGTCTTCCTTCATGTCGGGGCTCATGGCAGTGTAAGCGCTCACGCTCGGGTTATTGAACAGAGCGCGCTGCAACCAGATCTTTCCCCAACCCTTGAAACGATTCGGAAAAGAAGTGCAATCGTAACCGTAGAAGGAAACCAGCACCGGCAAACCCAGTTCGCGAAACAGTTCGGCAAACACCAGTGCGTCTACTCCGTAGTGCGCGTGTAGCACATCCACATTATTAGCCCGGACGTAATGAACGAGCCGACGCTGGGCAGCTCCGCTCAAACGACGGGCGTAGCGATACTGCCATTCATCCGTGGTATCGCGCACGGCACAGTAGGTGGGGTACGCCTCGTGTAAACGTTCGGCAAACACCGAATCGACCGGTTCACAGTACAGCGCGTGGGGAATAAACTCGCGGTAGTGCGTGATTTGATTGTAAATGAATGAAGCGGTGGGCGGCAACAGCTTCCGCATAAGATGACCTACCTGTTTCATAAGACGGTTTGGGGCGTGGTGACGTACTGATCGAGCCACTGTTGTAACGACGCTAGCTTGATCGTATTCTTGCTGTCGGCAGCCTTCTGACGTAGCTGCTCAGGATTGATTAAACCGTGAGTCTGAGCCGAAGGCGGGTACTGCTTCATGTAATCCCAGACGGCGGTACTGGTTCGAAAACTTCGCTTTGCTTTAATTTTTCGACGATAGTATAAATACTCTAAAGCTAGTATCGGCTGGGTCAAGCGGTTTAGTAGGTGGCGCGGCGTGTAAGCGTGCGTCGACAGTATATCGTTCAGTTGGGGCTGGTTGCGCTGGATCACCGTCACGTAAAACTTGTGGGTCTCGATGCTTTTAATCAGGTCGCGTTGCCCCTTCCAGTGGTGTACCCACGGAAAAGGGGTTTGCAGTAGAGCTTCTATAAACTCAATATCAAAGAAGGGGTGCAGGTTTTCTACAAACGGCCGCTCTACCTTGATCTCTTTCATAAAATACTTGCGAATGCCGACCATTAACAAGTAATAGAAGTATTTGACCGGCATCGGATGGTCGTTGACAATAAAAGGATTACCCAGCACCCGCTGCTTAACTTCGTTACCGTACGTTTGTATCACATCAGCATCCAGGTAGCCACTGGCAGCAGCCCGTTGCAACGTGGCATCCAGGTGTTGCTCCGGTTGATCGGACAGCAGCAGGTCTTTGGTGTCTTGGTTGATAAAATTACCTACGCTGGTGGGGTGCTTGATCAATTCGCTGCCGAACAAGCCAGTTAAAATGTAGTCGTAGTCTTCACTCAACTGCCGAAAGGCGTAGAGATAGTTGGCCCGGTTGGCTTCGGCAATACCGTCGCCCAACGCTACAGCCAGGCGAGCGTTTTCGTTAAAGTTTCGTTCATAGGCCTCGTCGAGCAGGATAGGTCGGTAGTTCAGTTGCAGCCGCTGCGCGATGCGTTGAGGGATAGACAGATCATAGGTGTCAGCGATGCCGTAGCTGTACAAAAAGTAGTCAGACGCCCGCTCGCCCAGCAGGGCCAGATTGGTACGTGAATCGTAACCGCCGGTGAGGGCCACCGCCGTGCGGCCTGGTTCCGATACGTACAAATCAAGGTTTTGCTTGAGAATGTCCTCCAACAAATCAGTCGCTTTCGCCTCGTCATAGCGCACTTTGAAGTTGTTCAGTCGCTCAAATACGTTCCAGTAGTTCTCTACTCGCAACTTCTGCCCCGAAAACCGTAGCCAGCTTCCGGTCGGCATGGTCTGTACGTGTCGCACGTAGGTGTCATCGTTGAGGGTATACTCAAACAGATAGTATTCAATCAGCGCGGGCTGGTTCAGCTCCACGGGCAGTGACAGACTCCGACGATGGTGCAGCAGCGCGCTAAGCGAAGTGGATACGACCAGACGCGACGCTTCCTGACAGTAGTATACCGGCCGCACGTTGAGCGGGTCGGTGATGACATGGGTTACTTGTTCTTGCTTATCCAGAATTAGTATGGCGAACGAACCCTTGATTTCTTCGGTGAGAGCTGTACCCCATTCGCGGTAAGCCGCAGCAATACGCTGAGCGCTCAGCCGGGTGCGATCTTTGAAACGTGTGCGACCCAGTCGGGTGAAGCAGTAGCCGAAAATATACACCTCTATCGTCTCGTTGCGAAACACCGACGTAGACTCACCGGCGCGCTTGTGCAAACTAAACACCTGCGCCTGCTCTGACCGGGCCTCCTGCGTATGATACGTTAGTGACGGATAAGGAGCTAGCGTATCAAAAGGGTTTGGATAGTCGGGGGTGGTTTGGGTATCGACAAAAGCGATAAAATCGAACAACATGATGGATACGTTAGCGAAAGGGTCTTTGAAGCAGGTACTGTAGGTGGTCAGCCCAACTACGCCGCGTAAAACCGGGGTCATCGGGGTAGTGAATGTCAAAGTATACCGGATCTGGCGACGTGAACGACCGCCAGTACGAAGCCAAAAAAGGCCCCGGCGACAGGTAGCCCTTCAGCATGGCGTATACTCCGGTAGTAATATCACCCGGCATGCGCAGCGCCTCGTGGTAGCGCGCCGCCTGGTACTGGTACGGGGGTATCGGCAGTTCGCACAAGTCGGCGTAGTAATAATAGGCCATTTCAAAGCCCACTTTGGTGAGCAAGTTAGAAAAACCAGGCAAACGGGGGTTAATCTCGCACAGCAAATACTGCTGGTACTTGCGAGAGTAAATCCAGTCGAGGTGTGCCAAACCTCGCCACCCCAGATGATCCAGGATAGTGCGTGTATGCTGCTCCAAAGTTTCGTTACGTTCAGTCTCGCCGGCGAACATTCGCCCCCCGGCCGTGCCATCACGGTTGATATTGGGGCGAATCTTATGCAGGCTTAGGAAGCCGACCGGCTCGGCGCGTAGCGTATAAAAAGCTTCGCAGCAATAAATTTCGTCGTAGTCGTAGGTGATAAACTCCTGCGCAATTAGTTCTGATTCCATGTGAGCATAGCCCTCGGCTCGGATTAAAGCCTGCATGATGTCGTAAGCAGGAGCCAGGTCTTTCGCATGACGAATGATCTCAAACTTGCCGCCGGCCAAGCGCGTAGCCTTCAGGATGATCGGTGTATCCAGCGTTTCCCAGGCTCGTTGCAAATCGGCGAGCGACCGAACGGTTTCGGTAGGAATGGTGGGCACCCCCGCCTGTTTGGCTGCCGCGGCCAGTTGCCCCTTATCGAACCCCCGGTAAAAGCGATCGATGCCTAATACATTAAGAGGAAATCCGGCATCCAGCAGTTCCTCGCGGTGCTTGCTGACGAAAGTGGCCGAAGCATCGTCTGAATAAAGTAGTACCCCCCGCTCGGGTAGTTCGATCAAAAACTTTAGATACGCTTTTTCTTCCCACACCGGTGGGCTATGGTACCGTTTACGCACGTAGCGCGAATGAAAAGCCGGCGGGTCAGGCTCCGCACTCAGGGCAATCACCGGAATGTTGCGTTTTCCAAAGGAAGATATGACTCCCTCGATGGCGCGTGTATCGCAGTCCAGTAGTATCGCCGGAACGTAGGGTTGACTCATGAAAAAAGAGGCGAAAAATTGCTTTTAATCTATTAAAAAATAACAAAATGCAATTTAGATAAAAAATGATGCAATCCCATACGTTTCCAAGACGATCCAATATTTCTATTTGAGTTTCAACTGTGCCTCTTAACCAATTTCTTAGTTGAAGTTGTCTAGAATTTCAACGGGGTGGAAAAGTTATATTCTAATTGAACAGAAAGAATGAGAATCCCAACCGTAATATGCTAAAGCTAACAAAACGTCGTGCCACGCTTGAGTAAAGGAAGCCGCAGACCAAGTTGTAAGGTGGCGGTTCCCCGCCGGGACGAATGGCGCATCGTACGTGCCATTCTCTACCGGATGTGAACAGGCCCATAATGGCATCATTGTGAGCTACCAAGGGCAAAAGAAGCCCAAAGCTACCAATATGCTGTTCTTATGTATTTATCAACGTTTTTCTTCGGGCCTGCTGATCACAAAAACCGGATACTGACCGTAGCGTCCGAAGAAGCGCGGGAACAGTTCTTCCAGTTGATAAATAAGCCAGGCTAATTGTCGCCCAAATGTTTTCTTTCGGATAAAAGTATGAGAGAAACTACGGCTAATGGCACTATACACTCGTAGTTTTGACCGGAAAGGGCGATGAATCTCTCGAGCGTACCAGCTGTACTCCTGCTGATAATTGTGCAACTGCGGGCGGTTCGATTTAGCGGCGATGGTCGCCGGACGCTTCTTTCCTCTTCGCCGTAGTTCAAGTAGTTTTCGCCATCCGCTCATAATCGTTCTCATTAGTGGAGCGTTCTTCCAGGAATACACAATCACCGCCTTTCCGCGGGGGGCCAGCGTTCGGTACGCTTCGGCTACCGCTAGGGTTTGCTGAGTTTGAGGTACGTGGTAGACGGTATTCATAGAGATGATGGCGTCTAGACACTGGTCGACAATCGGCATGTTGGTCATATCACCCAGGATAAACACGCCTCTTCCGTTGAGCCGCCGAGCCGCTTCTTGCATCGCGAGTAGCGAGAAGTCCATGCAAATACGTACCTGAAAATTGTCCGAGTAGGTGAAGTATTCATCGTTGGGAATGGCCCCCGAAGCCACGTCTAATATATACTGACCACTAGGCAGGTAGCGATTGAGTCGCAGGTGGCAACGGCTCCAGTAACGAGCGGCGATGGTATGTCGATCTTCAAAGGCAGCGGTGTCTTCGAACAGATCGTTTTCGTTCTTCTTCCAACCAAACTCATCGTAAAAGTCCATCACCAGCTTCTTCTTGTGGTCCAGCGGTTGAGCTACCGCTTTCTCAGCATCAGTTACAATGCCTAAGGATTCCAAAAGTACCGCAATGCGGTGGTCTACAATGGGATAAACGTATTGTTCATCTTTCGAAATCAAAGCTTCCGTCAGAGGTTCGGGCACCACACCGCCATTGGTATGCAACAAGTCTTTCTGCTGAATACGCTCATTGAGTTGCTTGATTAATTCAGAAGAGGCAGGCCGAAGGCTAAGCTTGCTGATGGGGCAGCGAAGGTAGGGTATAAACTGTTGTAAAAAAGTATCCATGCAGATAGTGAAAAGTACCAATTCAAATAGTAAAGAAAGCATCAACGGCTGTACCACAAATCGCAACTCGTTGGTTTAGTTCAGCTAAACTGCTTGGCCTATTCATTGCTTATCGGTACGAGTCTAGCTCTTTCGCCACACAACCGTATCACCGCTTTCGTCAATCAAAGAAAGTTTATTTTTTTGTAGCAATGCGTTGATTTCATCTAATTGTTCGCGACTCAAAATACTCGGATGCTGCTCAAAAATAAGCAGATCAAACTGGCCGAGGTACGGTTCAATTTCCTTTAGTAAATCACATTCCGCGCCCTCAATGTCCATTATCAACGTATCAAACGTCAAGTCGTGTTTCTTCTGCACTTCCGCCAGCGTAAGCCCCGGTACGTTTACCGACTGCTGACTGCCATCGGAATTCTCGCGGGCAACCCCACCGCTACTGATGGTATTACCGAAGAAAAAAGAGACTTCATTTTCTTGAGAGATTACGCAGTTTTCAATTTTAAACGAGCAGTGATTACCTTCCTTATTTTTTCTAAGGTAAGGGATTACCTCTGGGTTCGCTTCTACTACCACCTGATTCTGAGGGTAAATTAGCTGTTTATTAATTACACTCGAAACAATCCCAATATTAGCCCCCAGTTCCAGCACCGTCGCTCGGGGTGATACGTACTTCTTTACTAAATACTGCTCATCCTCCTCAATATGACCTTGCGCGTAGTATCCCCGCGAGACCCGACTGGTCAACTCACGAGGCACAATCCAGGAAAGTCCATCTACCCGGTAGGTCTTGAGCACATAATCAAAATACAACCCACTAGAGTAGTAGTAGCTCCGCCGGTAGTACGAACGAAGTCTTCGCCCTACTTTGTAAAAAATCGTACTCATATCGCTCTCAATATTGCATTGGTAGAAACGAGCGGCTTCAAACCTATCTAACCGCTAACTGAAAAATTACCCTGAGCGAATAAAATAAGACAAAAGAAGAACTTCGTTGCAATGAGTCATTCTTTTCTAAGCACTGTTAGTTTTTAAGTTTTGACAGCACGAGCATTCCACACCCTCGGAATACGTTCTTTGTTATGTTGCAACAAAAGTCATGAAAGAAGTAAGAAAAGGCTCAATAAGCAAATACTGCTTTAGAATTTATAGAGAACATTTGATTTATTGCGTGAAATCATTGTTGTTGATCAACACTGATCACAAATCACTCCGTTATTTCACGCTCCGAAGATGCTGTTACAGCTAGAAAGCTTCAACGACATACTGAAAGAAGTAAAAAGTTCATTAGCTTAGTGCTAGGTTAGGTAAGACCTAAGCTTGTCTATTTTTTAACCTTACTACACTACTTTTTGTCATGAAAGATTCACCGTCTCACATTTCTCGCCGACTTAAAAATAAAGTAAAGCGCATTTGGCTGGTGCGCAAGAAACGCTTGGTCCAGTCGCTATCCCCCACCCCGCCTGACCAGAAAAAAGTATTACTTATTATCGGCTGCCAGCGTTCTGGCACGACTATGATGCTACGCATTTTAGAACGTGACCGCCAGTCGAGGGTGTACGGAGAATTTAGTGAGCTGTCCATCGGCCCTAACCGCACTTTGCTCAAACCGTTTGCCGAAGTTAAGTCGATCGTTGACAGAGACCCTGCACCGTTTGTGGTGGTTAAGCCTCTGGTAGAAACCCAGCGGCTCTCCGAGCTGTTTGAGCACTTCCCGCAGGCCAAAGCAGTGTGGATGTTTCGTCACTATAAAGATGTTATCTCGTCTAATCTCAAAAATTTTGGCACAGACAATGGTATTGATGACCTAAGGCCTATTGCCCAGGGCGATCCGAACAACTGGCGTTCTTCGCACGCGTCAGAGGACGTACAGCAACTGGCCCGGCAGTACTTCTCAGAAGACATGTCTTCTTTAGATGCAGCGGCACTGTTTTGGTACGCTCGCAACAGCTTGTTCTTCGACATGAACCTGACTGAGCACCCTCAGGTGATGATCAGCCGCTACGAAGATATGGTGCAACAGCCACGAACCGAGTTGCAAAAAATCTATCAGTTTGCCGGGCGTCCGTACCCTGAGAATATCACCAACCACGACATTCGCGCTTCTTCTATCGGCAAAGGGCAAGACGTTGCGCTGCATCCTGATATTGAAGCCCACTGCCAACGCATGCTTAACCGTCTCAACGAAGTATACCAACAAACAACTGCCGTGCAAGTCACAGAAACCTGCTAAAGTAAACCCTATCCACTACCCCGCCCTCATACTTCGCCACCTTGTTTGAGGTCTCCCCCTACCCTCTTTCATACCGTACCGTTTCTGAGCAAAAAAGCTCGTTTTGTGGGTTCTAACCCCGAGGGATTTCTGTTCGGCGTCGGATGTATGGAGCGCGACTTTGTCACACTGTTGCAAGCCATTTGAACGCAACGGCACCCTCAAAAGACTCCGGTGCGCGGCGGTACACCGCGTAGTCATTATCCTTGGTTCAACCAGTCTACGTAGCGATCCATGGTAGTAATGTGTAGTTCGCTGCGACGCTGATGCACGTAGGCCAGTACTTTCGAAAACACTTCTTCCAAGTAGTCAGCCGGAAACGACGGGTGAAACCAGAAGTGGCACACCGATTGGTGTTTGATGGCGCGATCAATCACCTTCTTGGCGCGGTAGACATGATAGTCGGCTGACCACTGCGGACGTTGCTCCAGTTGCATCGAGCTCTTAATCTCCCACAGGCCGTTATCGTGGCGCACCGGATAACCCAGCACATTACCAATGTTGGTGCGGTAGTTCGTGAAACCAAGCCCGGGCAGTTCGCTCACGTTGCCCACGGTGTGCGCGGGGTAGATAAACGTATTGAGTTGAATACCTCGCGCCTCGGCTAACTCACGACACTTTTCCATCTCGGACCGAAACACCTGCGGTGAACACACCACATCGCGGCAGTCGATATGCGAAAAAGTGTGACAGCCAATTTCGTGATCTACGGCAGAATCCTGTATAGCATCGATCAGATCAGGACAGTACCATTCGGGATCGGTTTGGTAGTCGGTACACGGATCATCGCGGTACCAGTCTCCTTGGTCAAACCGCCAGTAGCCGTTTTCAAAGTGAGCAAGCCGGGCCATATCAGGATGGGGTTGTCCGTTGGTCCGCCGACATTCCGACAGAAAAAGGTGCCCCACCGTGGCCCAGGTAACCGGCACCTGATACTGCTCACAGTACTTCAGAATCAGCGGTACGTTACGACGCGCCAGCCGGGCTTTCTCTAGTGCATCTTGCACCGGATGGGTAAGCTGCTTGGAGAACCGCCACGCCCAGGCCAGCTCAAAATCAGCCGACAGGGTAAATACCGCGCGGTAGGGTTTGGGCACGTAGCGCTGTGGCTGGTCGGTTTGCTCGACACTCGGACTGCGACCGAGTTCGAAGTTGATTTTGCTCAGTTGTGCTTTTAGTACAGGATGCATGGCAGGTGGTCTTGAAGGGGTAGAAACTAACCGCGGGAAGGTGCGTAGGTCGCATCGGCTTCCGCCACGATGTGCCTGCGGTACAGTTCGAGCAAGCGCCGTTTGTGATTTTCTTCACTGAAGACCTCAGTGTGCCGGATGGCCGCAGTCCCTAGCCGTTGCCGCAAATCAGCGTTTTGGCATAGTTGCAGGGCTTTTGCTTGCAAGTCGGCTTCAGATGCCACGATGTAGCCGGTTTGTTGGTGCAGCACGATCTCGCGGTTACCGCCCACATCAAAGGCTAAGGCAGGCAGCCCGCAGTGCCCGGCGTCGATCAGGGCCAGCGATAGGGCTTCTTCCCTTGAGGGTAGAATAAACAGATCAAACTGATTGTAGAGATACTCAATATCGGAACGAAAGCCCATAAAGTTGACGCAATCGCTTACATTTTGCGCAACAGCTTGCTGTTCTAAACCAGAGCGTTCGGGGCCATCGCCCACCACCTGAATCTCGAAGTTTGACACGCCCTGCTGTTTGAGAAAGCTGGCTAAGTTTACCAGGTAGTGAAGCCGTTTGAGTGCCACTACCCGCCCCACAAAACCGATCCGCAGTGTGTTATCCTGTACCTTCACCTCAGGTTTTCGCTGGCACTGCGTTGAGTTGTACACCACCTCTCGTTTGCGCTTCGGAAACCAAAACTGCTTATCGAAATAGTCGGCCAGTGCCGAACACACGAAGACCGTATGTTTCACGGTGGGCAAACGCGAAAGGACGTTGAGTGGAAACCGGCGCACCTCAAAGTGGTGGCCGTGGAAGTGCCACAGCACCGGCACCGGGGTGAGCAGCGAGGCCAACGACGCAATGATCATAGGCGCGTACAGGTGGTTGTGTACGATATGCACATTCTGGTCGCGGACGAAAGCGGCCAGTTGCTGGGCGGTTGACCAGTAGCCTCGCTTCTGAAACGTAACGGTTTCTACGCGTTCGCTCAGCTGCTCACTAAGGGCACCGGTTTCAAACATACCCAAAAAAACCCGGTGGTCCGTTGACAGCATGTTGGCGTCAAGGGTAGCCTGTTTTTCGGCTCCACCGAAGTTGAGCGAGCTGACAAGAATCAGTATATTCATGGTAAATGATCAAAAAATAGTTATGATTTGTGCTGCACGGCCCGTTCGTACACGCTGTAGGTTTCTTGAGCAATCTGCTGCCAGGCAGCCCCCGCCGATGCTCGAGTCACCTGGCTCTGCCAGCGAGATAGCTCCGGGGGTTGCAGCATGGCGATCATCGCGTCGGCCAGTGCCTGCGCGTCGCGAGGGGGCACCAGCTGCCCGGTGACGCCCTCTTGCACCATCTCAGGCAAACCGCCCACCGCCGTTGCGAGTACCGGTTTGCCAAAGGCGTAGGCCGTCATCACTACTCCGCTCTGTGTGGCATCGGTATAAGGGCATACGACCACCGCCGCTCGGTGCAGCAGTAGCGCCAGTTGTTCATTAGGAATATAACCCGGTAAGTACTCAAAAGTATCATCTTGCTCAAGCACTTGGGTATCGAGATTGTAGTTAGGCTTGCCCGCCACAATGACCCGCAACGCCGGTAGCTGACGACGAGCTATTTGGGCAGCCTCTACCAGGTATTCTACCCCTTTGTAAGGGGATATTCTGCCGTAAAACAATACCGTCAGTGGCTCAGTGGGTGGCGGCACGGCGGGCTCAAACAGTCTAAACACTTCATAAGGACCCAGGGGTACGTAATGACAGCGTTCGGAACGAATGCCGTACCGTTCGCTAAAAACAGGTAGTTGCTGTCGGTTGTGCAAGATAAATTGCGCACGGAAAAACCGGTACAGACTGTATCCTAAGCGGGTTTGCCACTTATCCTCGCCCGAATGCAAAATAGGGTCATGAATACTCCATACTCGCGCGACTTGCCGCAGGTATGCGTACAGAAACATTTGCGATCCGCGGTAGCCGTTGAAGTGTACGACGTCATAGTTTTCTTGATTGATCGCTTGGGCCAGTACCCGATGTAGTGATAGGTTCTTCCGGTTGAATACCTTGAGACTAGGGTACTTAAACAGCTTGATATTTACCTTTCCGTACTTTTGGGTATAATCGTAAAGATCGCCTCCGATGATTTCACGGGCAACACGCTCATCGGACAGGCCCATCGGTAGCTGCTGTATGTCAAAAGAGCCCACGCTTTCGGTAAACTGTGAGCCGTACACTGATAGGTACAAATCTACGGAAGCCACCTGCGTCAGGTGCTTCACTAAAGGTAACATGCAGTCCAGCAGTCCGCAGGTGACGATGGCTACTTTCACAAGAATAGGTTAGTCTGAAAAATTGGCAATTGTGCACAAAAGTGTAAAAATACTAAGAACAGCCATCAAATGCTAAATACACTCGTGCCGCTCAAACAATTTCGACACCCGCTAAGAAGGGACTATAGTAGCCGTGTGAATCTGGCTGCTGCTGGATAAGATACTACTGAAATCCGATTTTCATCTGCCCTGAAACCGTGGGTTGGCTAGAGGGCACGTCTACAATAAAGCAGGTGCCTTGTCCGATAGCAGAAGATACACGGATGGTCCCCCCCATCTTCTCCACCGTATCCTTTACCAAGTAGAGTCCTAAGCCTGATCCAGAGCCTTGTTCTGATGCCCGGTAAAACATCGTAAAGATCTTATCCTGGTGGATAGGGTCAATACCCTGGCCGTTGTCGCGCACCTCAATGTGCGCTTTCTGGGGGGTCACCTTCACATCAACCTGCACGTAGGACTCGCGGCGGTGGGTGCTACTGTACTTGTAGGCATTGCTGATTAGGTTCTCCAGGATTCTTTCTAGGCGATGCTCGTCCGAGTAAAACTCGTGGTGCTGTTGTATCGTGATGGTTTTCTCAATATCCTCAGCGTGCTCCATGTGGCCCAAGCTCTCTAAAACATCAGCGACCAGCTCCTGAAAATGGATGGGCTCACGACGCAAGTCATCATTGGCGTTCTTCGCATAATCTACGATATCGCGGATAAAGTCGTTCAGTCGGTGGATGCTCTTCTCCATCATCTGAAGGTACCCTTCCTGCTGGTCAATCGCCCGCTCCATGCGCAGTATGTCAACCAAGCCTAACAATGAAGATAGCGGTGCCTTCAGGTCATGGGTAGCACGGTAGGTGAATAGCTCCAGCTGATGGTTTTCCGTCTCCAGGTTTTCCACCTTTTCTCTGAGTTCTTCTTCCAGTGCCTTTTGCGCCGTGATGTTCACAATGCATATCAAGAAGTAGGGCTTCTCTTGCTGGCTTTGATGCAATTGCGCGTTTACTGACAACCACACCGGCTCGTAGTGCACATGCTCTACAAGCACCTCTCGGTTGATGGTCATAGCATTCTTTTGCAGCAGGCGAATGAACGACATCCGCTGCGAGGTGCCTCGGCTTAGCACCACTACTTCGCGGTCGAGCACCGAGGTGGCGGACAGCCCCAGTAATTTCTTGGCACTGGTGTTAATCCCAATCAGTTCGCCATCGGCGGTGCACTGGATCATACCCACTTCACCGCAGGCCTGCACTACTTCTTGGCTCACCGTTAGCGGCGCGGGTCGTAAACTTTCTCGGTTGATAGGGACCACACTGAGCAACTGAAACGGCTGCCCCTCTTCGTCAGAAAGCGTTTCTGTGGTCTGATGCACATACTGCTGATTACCGTCTTTTCGCTGAATGTAGTGAAGAGCTTCGTTGGTATCGCCCTCAACGAACTTCTGATAAGACAGACGAGCACGGTCTAAGTACTGCTGGGGCGACACCACTGAAACCGGTTGCCCGATCAGTTCGCTGCGCTCGTAGCCATAAACCCGGCAGAAGGCCTCGTTGACTTCAGCAATATTATTTCCATGATCTAAGACAGCAAAACCGATACGACGTGAAGATATAATGCGGTGACTCAGCATGGACGAGGTCGTCATTCGGCAGTGTGGTATGATTGTTTAGTGGAGCTGCTCCGCCAGCCAGGAGAATAGTCTGATTAGAGGAGCATCAAAGGTTACGAATATAGATAAGCTCCAGCGAAATTTTAGCCCGCCCAAGAAAAGATTTTGCTAATCTTACGTAAGGTTTTATTCATGTAAATAGCACAAGTATAACGCTATCAGATAGTTAATTCTAATACGGTAAACTTTTACTTCAATAAAAAAATCTAACGGATAGTGGTAAGTACTCGGGCATAGATGTTCGTCGCTTTCTGGCCAAGCATTCTCTTAGGCGGCTTTCTGGCTGGTAGCAGTGGCCGCCAGAGAAACTGCTACTGAGTATCGTTTATTTTTGCTGACCTACTTTGGGGCCAACACAAGGCCTTACGACTTTGGTCGTTTATAGATAGGCACCGTGCTACAGGGCTCGCCGTACATCAGGCTCGCCACCACCGGGCGAAGTAGTCGGCTGATCTCTGCGTACGCGTAGTCAGACACCGGCCACTGTCCGCAACCCTTCACCACCACCTTGGCACCCTGAAACTGAGAAAGATCTACCCGCTGTAGGGCTGCTTGAAAAAGGGTCGCTTCCAGGGTTTCTATTGATCCGCATACCACCCGCCGGGCGAAGGGCTCTAGCTTGGTAACCAGCAGCATGTAGGCCCAAGTGGGCACAATAGCGTCGACCGAACAGGTAAGCGCCACGTACTGATCTTGATACTGCGACCACTCGTGGGCTTTTACGAAAGCACGAAAATCACGTTCGCGCAGGATCATCTCCTGATACAGATTGTCCTTCAGATCATACACAACCCGCTCGCCTTGCGGATAATATTCTTCCAGGTCAAAAGTAACCAAACCACTTTGAGCTACCCGGTTAACAATCGTATCAGAAGAAGTACCCATGGTCATGATTTAAGACGTTTCGCTCTTGCTAATACGTACGTACGGTGCGGTAGTTACGAAACGGCTTTCTTCCGGGGCGGGGTGGTACGAAAGGCCTTTCCGTAGTGCGGCACACTGTAGGCCACGTCTTCAAAGTCTTGCTGAATAAATTTCTCAACCGCCAGCTCGCCTACCCAACGAGCCAAAGGCACCACTCCTGAGACAAACCGAGCGTGCGGGTGTCCGGCCAGTAGCGACCGGCACTTATCGCTACCATCGCCGAAGAACCACAGCTCGTGCTGCTCTAGCAGCGCTTCAAATGTTCCTGCTGTCACAACCACCGGTTGCGGGGCAAGCAATTCTTCGCCCCCACTCCGCTGCACGCAACAAAACACCTCCATGCGTCGTGCGTCGATCATAGGGCACAGCCACGCTCCGTTCGGATTGTATTGATCCATGCCGTGCGCCATAGCGGTGAGCGTGCTGATGCCCAGCAGCGGAATGTCCAGGGCGTAGCACAAACCCTTGGCCGCCGATGCTCCGATTCGCAACCCGGTGTACGAACCCGGCCCCATCGACAGGGCGATACCGCTAAGTTCGGATCGTGATACTTCGGCCTGCCGCAGCAGTCCGTCGATCATCGTATGCAACAGCGCTGAGTGCGACTTATCGCGGTGCATTTCTTGCGAGCCAACGAGCACGCCGCCTTGGTGCAGGGCCACCGAGCAAGTGCGGGTAGCGGTTTCTATACTAAGGATGATGATCATGGGGTGTCTTTCTTATTGGCAAGATGCTGGATATTGGATATTAGTTTTTGTTTCTTTGAACAGCGCATTCTACAGTCATGCGTGGTGGCTGATAGCCGGTAAGAATTAGCAGGCTGTGATTGTAATGGTGCGCTCATGAAACTGACTTTGTTCTGCACGTTTACTAGCACAAAGATAAGCTAGCTTGCTACGAAAATAGATATAGCAGTGGTAATATATTGTGATAATGTCATTAGTCGTCGGACGATCGAGCCCGACTATGAAGCAGAGAGCGAGGCTGCTGCTGCCCTAAGATTTGACGTGTCGTTGATAAGCTTTGATGAACTAACCGGTGGACACACCTCTTCCGCCCTAAAGCTGGTGCGTGCCAGCGAGCATCAAACTTTGGGAGTTTACCGAGGATGGATGTTAACCCCCGAGCAATACGCTACGCTGTACGACGGCCTTCTGGAAAAAAACATTGTGCTGATCAATAGCCCGGCGGAATATCAACACTGTCATTATTTACCCGATTCGTATCAACATATTGAAAAAAAGACTCCCTATTCGCGCTGGACAACCGATCTCACTGAAAACGGCATACAGGCACTCGCCGCTGAGTTCGGCCAGAGTGCAGTGGTTGTCAAAGACTTTGTAAAATCTGAAAAGCATCATTGGCAAGAGGCCTGCTTCATTCCTGATGCTTCTGACAATCAGCGTGTTCAATCTATCACAGAGCGGTTTATAGCGTTGAGAGGAAGCTCTCTAAACAAAGGCTTAGTGTTTAGAAAATTTGAAGAACTGGAGTTGCTAACCACCCACGCTAAAAGTGGTATGCCGCTAACCAGAGAATACAGAATATTCTTCGCTCATCAACAAGTAGTAGATATTTACCACTACTGGAGTGAGGCTAAATACGGCGATACGGAAGTCGATGTTGAGCCATTCATTCAAATAGCCCAATCTATCAAGAGTAACTTCTTTACGATGGATATCGCTAAGAAAAAGGACGGCGATTGGATAATCGTAGAATTAGGGGACGGTCAAGTAGCGGGTCTGCCGGATCATGCGGACGTAGAAGCATTTTATAGAAACTTGAAAGAAATTATAACCTGAAAAAATAACTGGAAGCGTCATTTTCTGCACTTAACAATGCGGTTATACTCACAATTTACCATGCCCGATCAGCCTACAATTGATAGCCTATACGAAAAGTTTCGCACCTGCGGACAAGTCTCTACTGACACGCGGCACATCGCCGAAGGCAGTATGTTCTTCGCGCTGAAGGGCGAGCGGTTCAATGCCAATGAGTTTGCGATGCAAGCGCTAGAAAAAGGCGCGGCCTACGCGGTGGTCGACGAAGTGGCGCATGCCCCAAACGAACGTTGCCTACTGGTGGATGACGCGCTGAAGAGCCTGCAAGACCTGGCTCACCACCACCGGATGACCCTCAACATTCCGGTGATCGGTATCAACGGTACCAACGGTAAAACCACTACCAAAGAACTGCTGCACGCGGTGTTGAGCAAAAAGTACCGCACCTTGGCCACCATCGGCAACCTCAACAACCACATTGGCGTGCCGCTTACCCTGCTACAACTCACCACTGATACCGAACTGGCCATTATTGAGCTGGGCGCCAACCACGTAGGAGAGATCGCGCAGCTCTGCCAAATTGCTCATCCTACGCACGGACTCACCACCAACATCGGTAAAGCCCATATGGAAGGCTTCGGTGGACTGGAAGGCGCTATTCGTGGTGAGAGCGAACAGTACGACTATATGCGAAAAACCGACGGGATTGTATTTATCAACTCGCAAGATGAAATGCTGCGTAACATGAGCAAACGTTTTAAGCAGCCGTATCTTTATCCGACCACCGGCGATTACTTCGCCTGCAAGTTACAGTCGGCTGACCCGTTTGTGACCTATCAAGCCGAAGGCGGACCGGTAGTAGAAACACAGTTGGTAGGCGCCTATAACTTCGCCAATATCGCGGCTGCCTTGTGCATCGGCAAGTTCTTCGAGGTGCCACTGACTGACGCCAACGAAGCGGTGAGCGCCTATCAGCCGACCAATAAACGGTCGCAGGTGGTGCGAAAGGGTGGTAACACCATCATTCTGGATGCCTATAACGCCAACCCCGACTCCATGCAGGCGGCTATTCATAATTTATCTGCTATGCGCGCCGATCATAAGGCAGTGATGTTGGGCGACATGTACGAGTTGGGCGAAGACACCGCCGCTGAACATCGTGTGATTGGTGAGTTGCTAGCCCAACAGGATATTCAAACGATCTTGTTCTGCGGGCCGCTGATGGAAGACGCGCACCGAGCTTGTCCGAATAGCCGGCACTTTCAGCATAAAGAAGCGCTGGTTACTTATCTGCAACAGCACCCGATGGCTGGCAGCACGATACTTATCAAAGGCTCGCGCGGCATGGCCATGGAAACATTGGTAGACGCACTATGAAATGAGTAGGACGCTAAAAAAATTAGCGCAGCAACGGCTTCATTGTTAGCCTTGAGGTGCCGACAACTTCTACCCAAAGCTTTATCACCCCAACAACCTTGTCATCTATTCAACTGTAACTCAAATTTACCTGTGTCATTATCTTCTGTGCTTCGCTTTCTTTCTGACCTTCAGGCCAACAATAGTAAGGCATGGATGGACGATCATCGTGATGAGTACCAACGGGCGCGCGCATCAGTCATCGCCCTCACTACTTATCTACTAAACGGCTTGACGCCTGAGGACGAAGGGCTGGCTGGACTTGATCCAAAGAAGTGCCTTTTCCGGATCAACCGCGATGTGCGCTTTTCCAAAGACAAATCTCCTTACAAAACTAACTTTGGAGTGGCGATGGCCGAAGGCGGGCGGCATTCGGGTAACCCGGTATACTACCTTCAGTTGCAGCCCCACGGCGAGTCATTTATCGCGGGCGGACTCTATCAAGCACCAACCGATATACTGGCCAAGGTGCGGCAGGAAATTGACTACAATGCGGCTGAACTTAAAACCATGACTGACAACCCGTCTTTTCAGAAGCTTTTTGGAGCTATTCAGGGCGACTCGCTCAAACGTGCTCCGAAGGGCTACGCTCCTAACCACCCCAATATCGGTTTACTCAAACTAAAGGACTATCTGGTGATACATAAACTCAGCGACCAAGAGGTAACCGCCGAGCGGTTTCCTGAGCAAGCCCTTAACATGTTCCGAGCGATGGTTCCGTTCGTACGATACCTAACCGTCGCTATCAGCTAGCTATTAATCTGAGACCTACTGAGATCACCCTGAGTAGTGCCCTGCCGTGCAACGGCGGGCACAATGCGGTAAATATATTGACACGCAAACTATTATCCACCGAAAAGGCTTTCATAATAGACCTTCATTCATGGTATGTCATTTTTCGATAAGATTACCCATAAGCTGTTTCCTAAGAACTCGTCGGCTCCGGCGGCTGAGGTACACGAGGTGCTCAAGCGCACCGACCGCGAGCAACAAGCGTACCTAGACTGGAAGATACAGCCAGCGTGCCATGAGCTTATTCGAGAGGTAGCGCAGGCGTATTATTATAAAAAGACCGATATCGGCTCACCGTTAGAGGTACACTTGCTGAACACAGTTTACGCCAACGGCTTTGCGGTATCGTATCCGGCTCAGCTGTCAGCCAAAGAGTTTCAGTACCTGTTCGAGTACTTCAAAGATCAAGTGGCCACCATGGGCTACCGTGTGGTGAACGCCGACCGCCGAATTAAAGACAAGCTCACCTACGTGGAAACCACTGAGCGGTACTACTTAAAACCACCGCTGCATACGGGCGAAATTAAGCACGGCAGCATCAATCAACTGTACGGTAATGTGGCGGTAGAACAGGTTTTGATAGACGATAAACCTAGCTACCTCAAAGTGCAGGCGAGCATCTATTCTGATCGGCTTTACCAAGACGCGTTACACTTCGACGAGTTTACGGAGAAACTGTTTGAGGTTGAAAACTAGGGCAGCGAAAGCCGCCGCACGATGAGCGAATTGACCAGCTCAAAGAAGTGCTTTGGTTGCAACGTACGCCAGTTGGCCAGTTGCAAACTGCCGCCGTAGTTAAGGTACGAGTCGATATTAAATTGTGTCATTTCGTCTAGCACAAAGTCGCGGAAACCGACCAGCGCGATCCAACCGTCTTCTACGTCTTCAAACCACTCTTCGTAGTAGCAATCGTCGGACCCGTGAAAATTGAGCACGTTCTCCCCCACCAGCGCAAACTGACGAACCCCTTTTTTTGTCATGTGATCAATAATATTGCGCTTGAGGTGCATGATGTCGTTGTTGATTGCGTCGTTCCATTCTCCAATCAGCTCAATCACCGCAAAACCCTGCTGATAATCAGCAAAGATAATTTTAATGTACAGCGTTTCAGACCCCATAAAGTCCCACGCCGGATCAATGTAATAACCGTAGATGGTATCGGTGTATAGCTCGTAGTTGTACTCTTTACCATAGTACGGTGACTGCTGATCAGTAGCAACGTCGTAGTATCGGTTCCAGCGATGGAACGGCTCAATATTGTGCATGCACAAGCGGTTACGTGGTGTCTACTACACGACAAAATAGAGGTTAAAATTGTTCGGTGTCTGCCTCAAATAGGCGAATAGCCTGATACGTGCAATAAACGTAAAAGTCGTTAGTTACTTTTTCACCATCAACACAAAACCCACAATTATGTATATTCATAAAAGCCTCTCAATATACTCATTATTCGCTCTGCTAACACTGGTATCTGCCTGCTCTGAAGAACAGGACGTGATACAGGAAATAGCCCCTGAACCAGTGGGGTACGAAGGAGTAGCAGAAGACCTATGGCCTTACTTTGAACGCTTTGAAGAAGAAGCCCAGCGACGGGGCATCGACGTGGACCTACGAGCCGCCCGCATCACCGGACAGGTGCAAGAAATAGCGCAGAGCCGCGTACTCGGGCAGTGCAACTACCAACGCTTCAACCACAACCGGGTAACGATAGACGAAACCTTCTGGAATCGCACCAGCGACTTGGGCAAAGAGTTTGTCGTGTTCCACGAGCTAGGTCACTGCTTTTTGCTACGTGACCATGTAGAAACCGCCTTCACCAATGGAACCTGCACCAGCATCATGCGCAGTGGCACCGGCACTTGTCGCGATAGTTACGGCCGGTCTACTCGTGATGTCTATCTGGAAGAGTTGTTCGATACACGCCTGGCCGGTGATATCGTGCGGCAGTAGATTCCCCCGAGAGTAGCTGACCGCCGTCTGATGAGATCGTGCGTAGTTCGTATTCATCATGCCGATGTAGGGCCCGTGTAAACGAGGTAACGGCCAGATAGTCACTCGGCCACCGTAGAGACGGATCGCCATCAGTCCCTACGAGCACTTTGTCACAGGACAAAAAAAGTCCCTTAGACCAGAAAGTCTAAGGGACTGAGTAACGGGAATATTACGAACTTATCGAGGACTCACGATCAGGCGTTTGACCACTTTTTGCGTCGAGTTTTGCAGATGAACCAAATAAACGCCAGGAACAAAATCATTTGTTTCCACCTCGAAGAAGCGACTCAGTTGCTGCTCTTCCCACACCACACTTCCCTGGACATCAATCACCTGTAGTCGGTAGCCTTCGGGAGCACTAACAGTCACCCGTCCGTCGGTAGGATTGGGGTAAAGTTGCACTGCTCCGGCAGTCCCGCGTCTTGCCGATATGCTGCTGGTGTTCGGGGTTTCGTACAAGATGTAGCCCGAGCATTGCATCCACTGACTAGGGGCCGTGCTACAACCGACGCCGTTGATAAACACTCCGGTATTGGTAGACTGCTTTTCGGATTCGTACACCGTTGTGGTTGAGCCATCGACGATGGTCAGGTCCTGAATACGTACGTTGCGATCAGCCACCCCCTGCTCGTTGAAGCTGATCCTGATCTCGGTATCGGCCGAAGGGGGTATTTGATCGGTGGTATAGGTGGCTAAGCCGCTCTCTACCGTAGCGTCTATTTGCCAGGTAGCCACCGCTTCGCCGTCGAAGAGCAGTTGCAGTTCTTCGTCGCCCACAGCTCCCAGGGCGGTGATAGACAACGAAGCGGCCGGGGCCGATACTCCGCCGGGCGTATCAAACAACACGTAGCCGGGGCAGTACAGTTCAGCGCTTGAGACTCCGCCGCACTGGTTCTCGTCGAAGTTATACGATGCGGTATTGGTAGGTTGCTCCTCGGTTTCGTAGCGGGTGGTGGTGGTGCCATCACTCACTTCCAGGTAGTCAACCACCGCGTCTTCTTCGGGAAGTCCGTTGGCCGGGAAGTCGAGCTTGATGGTGCCCAGCGCGTCTACGGAGGCGGTGTAGTCAGCGAACGCTGTGGTAAGGGGCCAGGTGGCGACCACCTGTTCGTCGATGAGCAAGCGGATCACTTCGGTTGGATTACCGGTTTTACCCTGTGCCCGCACGGTGACGGTGTAATCGCCGGTGGGCGGGGGAGGAGTAGAGACAGCCAGTTGGGCAGGCGTATCACTCTCGCGCGCCCCGAAGTTGACGATGGCACTCTTGCCGGAGGGCTGTCGCAGTACGAAACTGGCCTGGCCGTCACCGGCCCGCTCGGCGTTCACGTAGTCCGTTACGTCAAAGGTAACGGTTTGGCCTACGTCGGCGGCGGTCACGTCGAGAGTCGCCAACCGGGTGCCGGCACTCGGTTGGTTGGCCCAGGTCACGTCGGTTTCCGACCAGCTATCGTCGACGGCGTACAGTTCTACGGTTCGGTTCGGCTCGCTTTCGCCGCCGATGGATACCACCGACAGGCTAAGGGTCGTGGCTTGGCCCGCCTCGAGGTCAGCCAGGTTGAAGCGCAGCAAACTTCGGCGGTGGTAGGTGCCGTTGCCGTTCTTCACCAGCAGGCTACCGTTGGTGCCGTAGTTGGTGTCCCGAAACGAACCATCGCGCACGAACGCATCCGCCTCAGGAGTGATCCTCGCCGTCGGGTCGGTCGGAGGAGGAGTGGTCGGGCAGTCGGTGCAGAAGATGTCTTCGAAGGGGGTGGTTTTCAAATCAGTACCGGCGGTCCAGGTATCACCCTGCTCGTAGGCACCGGCATCCGGGGCGCTGCCTTCGACGAAGGAATCGAAGTCAACCACTCCTTCGGCAAACCTTCCTTCCGTAGTCAACCGGAGTAGAACCAGCGTCTGGAACAAACTTATCACTCAGCAGGGATTGACACCAGTAAAGTTATTGAGGTTATTACCTTTTCTTATCGTTGTCAACTAAAGTCAAGTTGAAAGTTATTTTCTTCATTTACCCAGTTGTCGTTGCTATTATCGGTAAGATTATTAAAAACCCATTGATTAGTAAACTTTCTTCGGGCATTCTCCCTATTACTAACAAAGAACTCCTCAAACATGCAATAGGTTCATCCTACATCATATAGAGAATTATTGTATATGTAGTTGTTCGTCTTGGTCAGCATTAGTACGAAATCCGCCTCCATATACGTTCCAAACTACATTGTGATGGGCGAAGTAGTTACTAGACCCGTTATCCAGATACACTCCCTCAAGTGCCTTAACATCCGTTGATTGATCTTTAGAATTTATAAACTTTTCCGGTAGAAAGTCTCCTGCTTCATTTTTTGCATCGTGTACCCAATTATAGGATATTTCGGTCCCACCTCCATTGCTCTCAAATGTGTAAGTCCCACCTAGATCATTAGTCAGCTTGCCATAATTATGGATATCATTAAACTGAACCTTAGTATTAGTTGTGATACGGTTTACAATACCACTTCGTCCTACATGATGTATCGTATTGCGAACAATAGTATGGTCATCGCCATTGGTAAAAATACCTGCGCCGTCCATAGCGGACCAGTTTAGATCGTATAACAAGCAGTTGCTTACTGTATTACGGTCGTTTAAGAGAGTAATGCCATCATTCCATGAGTGAGCTACAATACAATCTACGATCTCATTATCGTTTCCAGCAATAGTAACTCCATTAATGTCGTTACGTACGTCACGTTCAGGTTTCTTAAACCCGTCTAGCATAGTAATATATGGGGTAGGGAAGAAGAACTTGCAATTAGTCACTTTACTGTTACTACCCGCAACTATAAGGTTAGCTGCGTAGAAATTGATACCGGTAATTTCAATGTTACTGCTGCCTTCCATCATATCAAAACCATAAAAACGAACCCTTGCTTCCGCTATTCCTATAGAGGGGTCAGTGTCACTGGGAGCATTGAAAAATAAAGTTTGAAAATTTTCAGAGTTTACATTGTCCTCGTAAAACCATTCTTTTCCAGTGCTCAATGCCTTCAATGCACCAAATATGTAGTACTTACTACCAGGAAAGGCTAGGTATTCACTGGAAGTCTTAGGAAATGTAATACTATTGCTAGTACTACTCTTTATCGCTATCTTGTTAGCAGCCACCCAATAAGGACCCCAATCAATATTTTTTGTACCCATATGCCACAATTGTGCATCTGTCCAATCTTCGGTTCCTAAGTCTAAAGTATTATCCTCTATGACATAATTACTTCCGGAACTATAACCATTGGTAGCGGTCCCTACCGTCGGATTTAACATATCATCACTCGTATTATCCGGAAAGCGAGCGATTTCCATCCTTTTTCGGTTAAAAAATAGTTGGGTCACTTCCTTATCTATTTTTTTCTTATAGATATTCCCCTGGTGCTTGGTCCATCCCGTTATCACATCGGTACCCGTAATAATTACTTTCTCCTGGTCACCGTCTATCGGTTGGAAGGTCTGATCATTCCCGGCGACGGTCACCGTCTCGCGGTAGATACCCCCCGCAATGTTGCAGGTGCCTCCGCCGTTCTCGGCCATCACGTTCGAGGCTTTTTGGATGGTTTGGAAAGCCGTGGCCTCGCTAGTGCCGTTGTTGCTGTCGTTGCCGGTGGTGGCGTTTACGTAGTACGTCTGTGCCCACGCGCCGGTGGAGACCAGCCAGAGCAGGCTTGCCAACGCGTACACAGGAAATTGGTACCGAGTTCTGTTGTTGTGTCTCATGTTATGTTTATCAATGGGTAAAATATGAACAGTATTGTAATGACATTTTTGAAATCTCTTGCGCATGACTTAAGTGCTGCGATACATTTATTTTGACGTCATTGCGAGTGAAGCATGAACGAAGCAATCTACTGATAGTGAGGCAGATAGCTTCGCCGCTTCGCTTCTCGCTATGACGTTATAATTGGAAGATAAATATGTCGGACTACTTAATAGGCTACTCCCATCCTAGCTTGTCAAAACTAACGGCGGCTCGGGGGTGGTAGAGCCGGGCATAACTGAGAGGTTCGGCCCAGCTAGGGTCTCTGCCGCCCCTGAAGCTGCTATAAATAAGCGATTCTATTCCGTCGTTGGTAGTCATCAGGTCCAGGCCAAAGCGGGTTTCGTACCGGTTGCCGTTTTGTATCACCACCAAAGTAATCAGGTCTTTACCGTCGGCAGCTCCTCTCATTTTGATCCCCATTGCGGCGCGGTAGTATTGCCCCCGCTGCAAATTAGGACCATCCGTGAAATCGTCTTGTCCGTACCGGCTGTTCATCCGGTGGTAATACGTGTAAGCTTGTAAACGGTGCTGACCGGGCGCGTTGATTTGAGAGGCCTCGCGGATCATCCAACGCATATTAAATTTATCTCCGGGCCGGGCATCGGTGCCTCCTGAATAGTTGTGAAAGCGATCACCGGAACCCATGCCGAAGCCAAATTTGAGTCCCCGGTACGCATCGTTGAACGTCCAATCGGTTTTGGTGCCGTCCAGGGCCCGGGTCATCAACACAAAGTCAAAGCCTACCCACAGTTCGTCGTAAGTGCCCGCTACGGGAATAGCAAACTGTACTACGTCAGAACCTCCGCCGGTAGGCGCGTACCGTTGTTCCATATAGTCACCGTACTGGTCAGTACCAAAGGATAGGTGCGCACTGACGGCATTGCCATCGGCGAACCTTGCCCCCCCGAATACCGCTTCTAAATCTGATAATTTGACGCTTTTGTACCCCTTGGTACCAACCGCATCCAGGTCTGCTTCCCACACCAGTTCGGCATCGGTAACTGGCCCGCCGTCCGGTTCTTCGTCCACCGCGGTAATACCGCTCCGATTCAGATGATCAGCTACGCGGTTGCTATAGTTACCGTCGGGGGTGGTCAGGAAGGCGGCGTACTTGTAGCCTGCTTCGGCGGGGGGGATATCGTCAGGTACGTTAAGCGTCACGGTCACTTCTCCGGCCCCCGCAGTGACCTGGGTAGGCTGAGCAGTGTAGGTAGTTTTGCCCCCCGCGTCTTGCAGCACCAACTCCAGTTTGCGGTTTTGCGATGCTTCGTAGGCCACCGTCACGTCTTCTTGAGTACCTGCCACTATGATGTCGTCGGCGGTGATGCTCACGACCGCGTCGGTTAGTGCCACGTCGGTGGTTCGTACGCTCACGTCACGTTCGGTGTTGTCGCCCAGCCGCTCGGCGTAGTCCTTACCCACCGGGGTAATGAACACCGCCAACTGGTAGGCATCTTCCGCCAAGGGCACGTCGGCAGGTATCGACAGGGTGGCGGTGAGCTCGCCCGCCCCCGCCGCTACCTGAATCACATCCGTAGCGTAGGTGGAGGCGCCGCCCTCTTGCTGAAATATTACTTTGACCTCGCGGGCCTGGGTGGCTTCGTAGCCCACGGTGACTGTCTCGGTGGTGCCGGGCACCACCACGTAGTCGGTGCTGACACCGGTGATGCGATCAGTGGCCGCTACAACGAATTGGTCTTGATGCGGCATCAGCCCGCGGGCCGTCTCTTCTTCCGAGCAAGCGAACAGGGTGCATAGGCTTATGATAAGCACCCCGTAGAAATAGGATAGGTTGTTTCTCATGTTGGTATCAGGTTTGGTTTATTGAATAATTAGCTTACGATCCGGGTAGTGGTTGTAAGGAGACGACACCCGCAACAGGTACAGCCCGGGCGGCAGCTGCGACACCTTAGCGTCTATCCGCTGAACGCCCACTCCAATAGAAGCCGACTGCCGCTGCACGACCAGTCCTGAAGCATCGTGAATGACTACGGTTACGGTTTGAGCGGTTTCCGAAGACACCTCTACGGTTACCCGGTCGTGGGTCGGATTAGGATGCACCCTCAGGGCGGGTGTCGAGCGGACCTTGGAGGGTAGAGGTTTCTTTTCAACCGTAGCCAAGCGCCCCATCGGCTCAGCCACCACGAACCGCCACTGCTTCTGAGTGCCCCCGGCACTCTTAACATCCAGGTCACGACACCCGTCGGTGTCTATACGTTTGCTCTGAATGTAGTCCTCCAGGTAGTACCAAGCAGCCCCGGCGCTCACTAGCTTCCAGCGGGCATCGTCCGCCACGCGGCCCGCCCGGAGGTTGATCTCGCTTTCGTCGGTTTCCAGCAGCAGGTCAGGGCAGGCCCGGTTTCTTAGCACGAAGTAGTCGTTTTGGTCGGCCACCAGCTGCCACTGTTCGGCTGCAGTGGTTTGCCGGGCCAGGCTCACGTCGCCGCAACCGGTAGCACTCAGGTAGTTGCCACACGCCCGGTTCTGCAGGTAGTACCAGGGGCCCGGGCTAGGGTCGCGGCCGGCGGGTGAACTTCCCCTACCCTCTAGCCGGGGGGGCGTGGTGCTTTCCCGGGAGCCAAAGTTAACCACCGCATTCTCGTCCGTTGGTTGAACCAGCACAAAACTCACCGTTCCGTCGCCTTCGCGCTCGGCGTGTACATAATCGGTTACTTCCAGACGCAGCTCCCGGTTCAGGTCGGCGTCAGTCACCTCGAACGTAGCCAACGGATCGCCCGCCGAAGGCGTGGTGTTCCAAGTCACTTCATTTTCCTGCCAACTATCATCGGCCAGAGCACGCAGGGTTACGGGACGAACCGCCACTCCTTCGCCGCCCAGGGCACGCACGGTGAGTACCAGCGATACTTTTGCCTCCGGGGCCAGAGCAGACACATCGAAGCGTAGCAGGCTCTGGCGGTTGTAGCTACCGTCGATATCCTTGACGGCCAGGTAGGGATTACGACCGTAGTTTTGGTCTTGGTGGGTGCCGCCCCGCACGCAAGCATCAGCTACGGGGGCAATGCCCTCAGATTTTTTGGTTCTGAAACCCGATAGCTTAATCACCTGTATGCGGTCGTAGACGTTAAGGGCAACCGCGCTGTTTTCGATAGGGAGGGGTTTGTTGCTCATTTTACCACCGTCGGCGTTCTGTCGGTACAAATGAGCGGCACTGATACTACCCGGCAGTTGGACGGTGATCATCTGTGAATCGTGCGGAGTTTCCGTATCGGTGTCGCCGTTGTACCCCTCCACTTCCAGCCACAGCATCAGGTAGTAGGAGCCGTCTCGCTTCTGAAGCAGTATCTGCCGTACATCCTTCGTGTCGCCTTCTAGCGTGTAGTCTAGATCAGTGGTGGTGAAGGTCGGTCCCGGGTCGGCTAACAACCCAATCAGGTCGCGCACGGCGTAGAACACTGGTTTGCAGCTGAGGTCGTTGCGCAGCATACCGAACTGTTGCTCGGCGTTTCCGCCCGTTCCCTGGTCAACCAGTTCGTACCTAAACGAACGGTAGATACCCCGGCGGAAGAATTCAGCGAAGGTGCGCGGTAGGTACTTCGCCTGAATGCCTTCGGGTAGCCCCCGGCCTTCGGGCAGGTAGGTATTGTAACCACACTCAGTACTTTGTGCCGGCTTGCCGGAGGGACTCTGCTTTTTTGCCAGGTAGTTAAAGTTCCAACTGATGCTTCCGTATCCGTTGGCACCCCAACCACCGGTCCCGGGATTACGCCAGGAGGTATACAAGTGAACGCAACTGTAATCCAGGTAATTATCCAGACTTCCTATGTTTTCGTAGGCTTTCTCGGTAGTAAAAGAAGGACCAATGACCGGAATATTCTTAAGCTTCGGGTCTGCTTTTACCTGCTGGTAGACGGCCGCTTGATAGTCTCGTACCTTCTGCATCCAGTCAGTTTCGCCCTGCCGGTTTCCGATAGCGTCGTACTCGTTAGGGCCCTCTATGGCTTCTATCAAGTCAATAGGAAATGATTCTTTCAGGCCCTGAAGTTCGTCGTCGACCAGGGATACCGTCAGGGGGTTAGGATAACCATTCTGACGTCGCCCGGTGATGAACGTGGTGCGGATACCCAGATCGGTGTACAGGCCGTTGATACGGTCAGCTACGTAGCCTTTGCCGCCTACAAACGCATCGGCGCCATCGCGCAGGTGACGGACGCCGAGTTCATTGAGTCGCTCCTTGAGGATGGAGAAACCGGAGTTGTACACGGTATTGTCGTAGCCCCAGTGGACGTTGACCCCGATGCTTTCTACGAAGGAGTCGGCGGGACGGGGTGCTACCTGGGCTGGAGTAGGCACCCTTACCAACAGGGTTAAACCAATGAATATTAAAGAACAGTACAGTTTATTCATAAAATAAGAATCAACAATTGGACTATGACGAATGGCAGTCGTTCAATTGATGTAACCATCCGTACCTTATCCCTTAATGCGAGAATACTTACGGCGTAAATAGACTGAAGCAAGTATTTTTTGTTCTTATTAAAGTTTAAACTATCTGACTGAAAGCAAGCGGGGCAAACTAGCGTGGTCGCTACGCATGAGAATAGGTGGCGAGTCAACGATGTATTATCGCCGAACGCTGATACGTACGTTCACGGGTCTGCACCCTCAAGAAGTACACACCGGGCGGCTGTTGGCTCAAATCCAGGACAGTGGTCGCCCGAACGGGGTGAGGAGGCACCACCACCCTTGCCTGTGCATCAAGGACGGTGAGTTGCCCGTCGGGGGAAGGAAGTTGCAGGCGAAGCAGTCCGCTCGTAGGGTTAGGATACACCGTAAGCATCGGAGAAGATTTTCGGTAGGTGTTGTGTGTGGCGACTGATTGCCGTTTTTCAATCTTAGGCCGGACCCTTAGGGAGGGAGGGGTAGCGCTTTCGCGTGACCCGAACCGGATATACGCCCGGGTATTGGTCGGTTGCACGATAGCGACACTGGCCAGGCCATCACGCTGCCGCTCTGCCTGCACGTAGTCAGTGATATCCCAGTAAATATCCTGATTGAGATTCGCTTCGGTAACGATCAGGGTTCCGAGCAGGTCGCCGACCGGGGGTTGATTGGCTCCGGTAGTTTGGGTCTCAGACCAATCGTCGCTGCTTACCGCCCGAAGCTCCAGGGGGCGTTCGGATACCCCTTCACCGCCTAAGGCCGTCACCCGAAGCACTAGTGTGGTTGAGTCACCGCCCCCCCCCGAGGATACGTCGAAGCGCAGAAAGCTAAGGCGATCATAATCCGTAGTGGCGTCTTTAACCGCCAGCTGATCGAGATCGCCGTAGTGCTCGTGCTGGTAGGTGCCGCCCCGCACGAAGACGTCGGCGACCGGCAAGTGGCTGATGACCGGATCGACGGAAAGAAAGACGCTGCTCGGGTCATTGACCAAACGCTTCCACGGTTCCAGTCCGTAGCCCCCACCTTCGTATCGCCACCGCAGATCGGTAGCCTCCCCTGAGCTGAAGAAAGTATTGTTTTCACTGACGAATCCCTCAGACTGCTCCGCTTCTGTTCCCACAAAACGATCATCCAGCGTCAGCGTGATTCGGTTGTTGCGCACCACCACATTCTTGCTATCCGTGCGTGAAACAAGGATGACACCATCCTTAGTCCGGCGCTCTTCCTGCACCGCAACGCTCACCCCGCCGCCCGTCAGGTCGTTATCCTCCACGCGCACATCAAAGCCGCCCTCGATCTGTATACCCGGACCGAAGTTGGGTTTGCCGTATTCGGTCTGTTGATCAATAGCGCCAAAGGTATTACCCACGATGGCGTGACCATCGTTGATTCCTTCATTTCGGACCACATAGACGAACACCGGGCTGTTGAGCACCGTGTTGCGTCGATAGATGGTGTTGCGACCGGCGATGCGCCCCCCCGAGCCACGGTTATTACTCATCACACAATCCTCTATGATCCAATCTTCAGCCCCGCCCTGGTAGGGATACATATAGATAGCGTGCTTGGGCTCACCCCCTTCCACGGGTGTGTCTTCATCGATCATGCCGTTGCCCACGAAGCGGCAGGCCTGTACTTTGCCGTTACTCGAATTAATGAGTAGACCATCGCCCCGATTATAGGCAAAAGTGCAGTCTTCGGCTAAAAAGCCCGAACGAGCACGGCCGGGGGCCACCGCTCCGCGCAGCGCGTTGCCCTCAGCGCGGCACCGCACCAACTGTAAGTCGTCTGCCCCACTGCCCTCACCGAAGAATCCGTTAGCTGCCCCACCGTTGGCCTGGCAGTCTTCGAAGCGCAAGCGATGAGAACCAGGACTAATCTGAACGGTGCCATCTGCCTTCTTGGCCGCGCCCCCCCGCTCGAAGGTGATATTCTGGAAGGTTAAGTCGGTCTGAGCACCGCTGGTTTCCATAGCGTGAGGACGCACTCCTTCCGCTGAAATGACCGTACTGGTGGCGGAACGAATAACGATAGGAGCATCCGCCGTGCCTGACTTCTCGATCCGTAGTGTCTGGTTATAGCGAGGCTCGGTGAGCAGTAAGGTATCCCCGGGCATCACATCGTCCCAATTGATGCGGGTTAGGTCAGATATAGTATGGGTACGCCCGGCGATCAGAAGAGGGGCATCTTTCGGCATATCGGCAGCAAGACCACTAATAATCACTGGGAGCAATGGCGAGAGAGTGGTCTGAACCAACGGGCCGTGGCCCACAGCATTTAAAGACAATAAGCTGGTAAAGAAGACTGCTGTTATATTCATGGTTAAGCTAAGCGTAAGGAGTAATCATTACACTAAATGGGGCAGCCCTCGCCATTGTAAATAGATTTAAATTATATATAATATCACTCTTGCTACAAATGTAGTTCATATATCGTAAGACATATCTTGGTATAGCGCATCTGATCGTTGAAGTAATCTTCAACAATATATGGTTATCAAAGCTTTGAGTTACGTAAGCTTTTTGTAGCTTAGTCGTCCGCATCGGATCCAACTTTTTCTCTGCCGGATCGCTAGCAATGTGGGTGCGGAAGACTATTATTACGAACAACCACCTTTACTATGATTGTTTCCCCCCAAGAGTTGGAGCGGTGGGTTAGAGAGTTGAAAGCCGGTAACAACCGATCGCTTGCTGTCATCTTCGAGCGCTGCGGCGACCACTGCTTGCACACCCTACAAAAGCAAACCGGTTGCACCCTACCTGATGCGGAGGATATCCTTCAGGACGCTATTTTGATATTTCGGGTCAACCTGTTACATGATAAAGTGAGCCACCCGCGCAACTTAGCGGGGTATCTGTATACCATTTGTCGCAACCTCCAAAGAACGCAGGCTGAGCGGCGGTACTCTCGTTCGACACAACAGGATGAAGTGCTCCGCCAAATGTATGAGGCAGCCACATCATCCGACTGTGCATCGCAGGAGGCAAAGAAAAAACTAACCCTGGTGTGGACCGCCTTCGAGCAACTGCGTCCGGGTTGCCAGCGTATCTTGCGTCGGTTCTACCTACAGCATCAGTCCATCTCCGAGATCACTAAGGAGTTGAACTTGGCCAACAACGGAGTGACACGCAGCACCAAGTCGCAATGCTTCCGCTGCTGGATGGATCAGATTGAGCAGTTGCAGCAGCGTCAGGCAATCAGCAACGCTAACCTGTCCTGACATGAACCAAGCTGATTATCAACTGATCGAGAAAAAGATAGATGGCACGCTGAGTGCCGAAGAAGCACAGAAGTTCGAGCAACGTCTGCAACAGGATTTGATTTTTGTAGAACGGTACGAACAAGAACAAGCAGCCGTTAATGCGTTTCGCTACGGTCATCACCAGACTTTGAAGCGTGACCTTCAGGTGGCTATCCAAGAAGCCCGGCAGAAGAAACAGTCTCGCCGATCGGCCACCTACCGATGGGCGGCGGTGTGGCTGGTGCTTCTGGCAAGTGCTGCGCTGATCTATCGTTACGCCCGCCCGGATACTCCCGCCATGCTCTACGCCAGTTACTACGAGCCTTATCAGCCCGTACGCACCATACGCGGTGATGCATTTGCCGACGCTAACGACTACGACCAGGGGGTACGGCTCTACCAGTCGGATCGTCATCAGGCAGTCATCAGTTTCTTTACGCAAGAATTACCCAACCGTAGTCCACGCTCTGAACAAGCGCTACTATTGTTGGGCAACAGCTACTTACAAACGCAAGCGTACCAAGCGGCAGCCGATGTCTTCTCTCAACTTATCCAATCGGAAGACGCCCTCTTACAACAGACAGGAGCGTGGTACAAAGCCTTAAGCTACCTGGGGATGGGCCGGGTAGACTCAGCACGTGAGCTGCTGGGGCCCCTATCCGAAAGTAGTATGTACCAAAAAGAAGCATCAGAGATACTAGCTGCTCTATGATTCGCTGGTCACTGATGCTATTGAGCTTTTACTTGGTACCGGGGGGGCTATTGTTCAGCGGGGCGGGGGAAGTGTTCGCCCGCACTACCGGGTGGCCTTCGGTGTACCTTGCTAAGGGTGATTCTTTGTTAGCCGCTGGGCAGTATCAATCGGCCCGTTACTACCTGAAAGAAGCTGCCGCTTATTGGGCTGAGAAGCAGCAGGGTGATCAGGCGGTGTACAGTCGCTATCGGGTAGCCCTCAACGAACTACGAAGTGGTGAGCTAACACAGGCCGAGACCCAAGCCCGGCGGGCTCTTCAGCTATCGTACCGCTACCTCACGCCCGAACACCCCACTTACGCACAAGCACATAGCCTACTCGGTACGATACTGGCTTATAGCAGCCAACCTGACAGTGCTTTACACTACAGTCGTCAAAGTCTACGTCTTCGCAGACAACACCATCCGAGCAACCAAGTGGCCCTCGCCGATAGCTACAATGCTCTGGGCGCAAGCTATCGTTATGGTCATCAATCCGATAGTGCGTTACACTATTACCGCCTTGCCCTGCGGTGCTTACAGAGAGTTTCTTCGCCAGACGTTCATACCCTCGTACAAGCTCATCTCAATGTGGGTATTGTACATTCCGAAACGCAGTATCCGCACTACGATTCCGCGATCTATTTCTGTCGCCAGGCGGGTGCTTTGGCACTCAAGCAGTGGCCGGAACGACATGCGATCGAAGGCAATGTGTATAACAACTTGGCGAAGGCATACTTGCGCAAAGGTTACTATCATGAAGCGCAACTCGCCTATCAACAGGCTTTAGACGTGCAGATCTTATTTTCTGGTGATAACCATCTGAATACTGTGCGATATCATCGACGGCTGGGTGATATTTACCTGGCTACAGGAGCCTACGCCATGGCCGAACAGCATTTTCGCGAAGGGCTCATTTGTCTGAAAAAATCTGAGGCAGAAGACTTGATTATGGCAGCTACCCTTTCGGCCCAGTTAGCCTCGGTAGCCGACATCGCCAGCGATTCGACTGCGGCCCTCGATCACCTCTATCGATCTTCGCTCTTGTTGCAGGAGCAGCGGGGTGACAACAGTACTGCGATCGCTGACGTTTATCGTCAGATTGGCGAACAGTATACCCACCGAGGAAAGTACTCAATCGCCTTGCGCTATCTGCGCCAGGGGCAGAGTATTCAACAAGACCTACTGGGTGAAGATCACGTATCTTTGATACCGTACTATATTGCTTTGGGAGAACTACAGGAGAAACAAGCACAGTATAGTTTAGCTCTGTCAAGTTATCGGCGAGTCTTAACCATCTCTCAGAGCGTATCGGGGGCAGTGAGTCCAGAGGCAGCCACGGTTTGGAATAAGATGGGGGCAATCTACCGGCGGATGGGACAGGCCCAGCGCGCGCTTCAGTGCTTTCGCCGTAGCGTGAGGGCTAACCTCATTGCGCTGCCTTCAGCAGAACCAAACGCCCTGGCAAGCTATCTACATCCCCAGGAGTTATTGCAGGCGCGCCAGGCACAAGCTCATACGCTGCTTACTTTCTCTGATGACCCTGAGCGTTGGCAAGAAGCCCTTACCATTTGCCTGGCAAGCGATACCATCATCGACCAACTGCGCCGTACGTACCTACTACACGATGATCAGGTGCGACTCAACGCTCAAGTGCAACGTATACACGTGGCTGGATTAGAAGCTAGCCACCGACTTTACCAGACCACCGGTCGGCCCCAATATATAGCGCACGCCTTCTACTTTTCGGAGAAGAGCAAGGCCAGTATGCTGATCAATACGCTGTCTGATCTATCGGCCAAGGGCCAGGTTAGACTTCCTGACAGCTTGTTGACCCAAGAAAGAGCCCTAAGTATCGAGCGAGCCTACTATACCTCACTCCTGACAGAAGAGCGACAAAACGCACCGTCCGACGAATCGCTTCTGGATACTTATCAGTCACGACTTTTTGATATAAAACAGCAGCAGCAGCAGCTAACCGCTCTGCTGGAGAAGCGTTTCCCCGAGTACTATCGTACCAAGTACCGCAGCCAGGTGACTACACTACCCCGCTTGCAACGTTCTCTGACTGAGCATGATCTGTTGCTGACCTACGCGATGAGCGACAGTGTTCTCTACCAGCTGAGCGTCACCCGCGATACAGCATGGTTAACCCGGCAGACGTACGACAGCACGCTGCACCAAGATATACGTGAGTTGAGAAACACACTGACTACCGAGGTAGTGGCTGCGCCATCGCAATCTAACTACCGAAGCTACACTTGCCATGCTTTTCGTCTGTACCAACGGTTGCTACAGCGCCCTTTGGCCCAGGTTTCCAGTTCGTCTACTCCGATCCGGCGATTGATCGTGGTGCCTGACGGAGAACTAGCGTATGTACCGTACGATTTACTGCTAACCCACTCGCCGAATCATCGCACCTTTGACTTTCGCCAACTGCCCTACGTACTCAAGAAGTATCACGTGAGCTACGGCTACTCTGCTACTTGGCTTTACCCCACCTACACTCCCCCACCTATACCGCCGACCAACGGTCAGCTTATTGCCTTTGCCCCCCAGGGTAAGTCGGTCTCCAAACCAATTGACTACTCATCTGAGTCCTCCTCTATCGCACTGCGCAACAGTCAGGCGGAGGTCACGCAGATTAGCCAATACTTCCCTACCCGACTGTATACGGGTAGTACCGCCCGAAAGCAAACGTTTCAGCGGGAAGCTCCGGCGTATGATCTGGTACACCTGGCTACTCACGGTTACGTCGACAAAGAAGACCCTATGGCCTCTTATCTGTTGTTTGGTGAAGGTGGAGACGATGTTTTGTATGCTCACGAACTGTACGGAATGAATTTTCCGGCGAAGCTGGTCGTACTAAGCGCCTGCCAAACCGGCGATGGTATCCTAACGCAAGGCGAAGGAATTCAGAGTTTAGCCCAAGGGTTTGCCTATGCGGGTAGTCAAAGTATCGTCATGAGCCATTGGTCGGCTGACGATGAGGTCACCGCCACCCTAATGACGCATTTTTATCGTTTGCTGGCCGAAGGAGTGCCCAAGGACGAAGCTTTGGCTAGGGCTAAACGTCAGTTTTTAGATGAAACTTCAGCGCACACCGCACATCCTTACTACTGGGGCAACTTTGCCCTGTTTGGCGAGCGGTCGGCCGTCGTCTTGCCTACCCGGAGTCAGCTTGGCTACTGGTGGTGGGTGGCGGGCATAGTGGGTTTGATAGGTATGTATCGAGTAGGCAGAAAACACTTTACCAGCGGTAGCACAGATTCAAAAGGTATACATTAATAACGGCTCTTCAGACGCTATGCATGGAGGCTTTTTCACAATCGTTGAGTAGTGCGATCGTGTAGTATACGATCTGGAACGTGATGGCTGAGGCCGATGAGAAGCCCTCTCGGGCCAGAAAGATCGTTTATCGGCCAGCTTCTACGGCCTTGCGCACCGAGCCGTGTTCTTTGAGCAGCCGCTCGGCCTCAGCTTGCGCAATGTCCAATTGTTCCATGACCATACGGGCACCGCGTTCCACCAGTTTATGATTACTCAACTGCATGTCTACCATCCGGTTGCCCTGCACTCGTCCCAAACCAATCATCGTAGCGGTAGACAACATGTTGAGTACCAGCTTCTGTGCGGTTCCCGCTTTCATGCGGGTGCTGCCCGTCACAAACTCCGGGCCCACCACTGCCTCGATAGGAATGTCGACGGCCGCCGCCAGGGCACTACCGTGGTTGCAGGTGACGCAGCTGGTGAGGATGCCATGCTCGCGGGCCGTGGTCACTCCGCCAATCACGTAGGGCGTGCGCCCCGAGGCAGCAATACCCACTAACACATCACGGTCGTTGATACTGTACTCTTGCAAATCTTTCCAAGCCTGCTCAGGGTCATCCTCAGCGAACTCCACCGCCCGGCGGATGGCGGTGTCCCCCCCCGCCATGATGCCCACCACCCAGTCGTGCGGTACGCCGTAGGTGGGCGGACATTCCGAAGCGTCCACAATGCCAAGGCGTCCGCTAGTGCCTGCCCCGATGTAGAACAACCGACCGCCCTGCTTCATCCGGGTCACCGTGCCTTCTACCAGCTTTTCTATTTGAGGAATAACCTTGGCTACCGCCTGGGGCACGGTTTGATCTTCTTGGTTAATACCCACGAGCAAATCGTGTACGCTCATGCGCTCCAGATGATCGTAGTTGGACGATGATTCAGTAGTAGACATAATTGGGGGTTTGGATTATATGGCAAAGAAGCGAAAAAAGCGTTAAGACTACAACGCTCACGCCTCCGCTCGGTGATACAAAGTGAGTCCGGCAATAGGGCTTTCGGTGATATTTTGTGCGCTAATCCCCAAATCACTGGCTACTTGCCGGAGTATGTTACTGTAGTAAAACGCTATCGAACCCGTGAAATGCACCCGTTGCTGCGTATGCTTTTCGTATTTCATCACGTTCTTTTCGAAGAACTGCCTAAAACCATCGTATACCATTTTGACGACGTAAGGGTGATGCAGGTGATCGAAAGCAAAGCGAGAGAAACCGGCCAGATAACGATTGGCCTGCGGCTGACGATAAACGTGATCCAACACCTCATCAGAAGTGGTTGGGTAGCGTTCGGCAAACTGACGGTGTAGTGGCTCAGGCACATCACGCTTCAGGTAGCGGTTGAGTAGCTCTTTACCGAGGTAAGCACCACTACCTTCGTCGCCCAGCACGTACCCCAGCGGCGGCACGTTGTCTACAATTGCTTGGCCATCGTACAGACACGAATTGGCTCCTGTGCCCAGGATACAAGCAATACCCGGCTCATGGCCGCAGAGGGCACGCGCCGCCGCCATCAAATCGCTGGCTACTTGCGTGTCGGCCCTTGGAAATACCTGGTGCAGGGCTTGTTCAACTACTCGGCTGATGGCTGCATTGGCACAACCGGCACCGTAAAAATAAATCTGCCGAATCTCCCCACTCAATTGTGGCAGCAGTTGCTGCAACACATTAGCAATATGTTCTACTGACTGATGATAAGGGTTGATCCCCACCGTACGCGCCTGATGAATCTTGCCACCGGCATCAATCATACGCCAGTCTGTTTTCGTCGACCCACTGTCTGCAATCAGTATCATAGCCTCATCAGTTTGTATATCCGTTTTTCCGTCTTCCCTTCTCCGTTACCCCGCTTAATTGCCTACCTTGCTCATCAAAAGTACGGTTCTATGAAGAATAGCTGGCACGATGGTATTAACTTTTTGTCGAAGCTCACTCCGCGCCGGGCCTACAACGCGGCGCAGGTGCTGACGAGTTACTACGCGTCGCGCCGCAGTAGCGTACCACGTCACCGGGGCATGCCCATCAGCCTATCGGTAGAGCCCACCACCGCCTGCAACCTACGCTGCCCCGAATGCCCCAGCGGACTACGCTCGTTTACGCGACCCACCGGCAAACTGGATGACGCGCTGTTCGAGAAGATTGTGGACGAAACCCAGCAGACGCTGCTGTACTTGCTGTTCTACTTCCAGGGCGAGCCTTTTCTGCACCCTCAGTTGCTCAACTGGGTACGCTACGCGGCCGATAGAAACATTTATACTGCCACCTCGACCAACGCCCACTTCTTAAACGACGACACCGCCCGCCGTACGGTAGAATCGGGGCTAGACCGCCTGATTATCTCTATAGACGGCACCACGCAGGAGACGTATCAGGCCTACCGCGTAGGTGGGAAACTCGCTAAGGTGCTGGAGGGCACCCAAAACGTGATCCATTGGAAAAAGAAGTTACGCTCCAAAACGCCGCACGTGGTGTTCCAGTTTCTGGTAGTACGGCCCAATGAGCACCAGATTGCTGAAGTACAAGCTCTGGCTAAGCAGTTGGGGGTGGATGCGGTAGGACTTAAAACCGCGCAGATTTACAACTACCAGCAAGGTTCGGAGCTGATTCCTACGAAAGAGGAGTACTCCCGCTACCGTCGACAGGCCGACGGCACCTACACCCTTAAAAACCAACTGCTTGACCACTGCTGGAAGATGTGGCACTCCTGCGTGATCACCTGGGACGGCCAAGTGGTGCCCTGCTGCTTCGACAAAGACGCTCACCACACGCTGGGCGATATCA
Organism: Tunicatimonas sp.; assembly: GCA_965213875.1. GTDB lineage: Bacteria > Bacteroidota > Bacteroidia > Cytophagales > Cyclobacteriaceae > Tunicatimonas. The sequence continues at coordinate 510,794 of CBDCAN010000001.1, forward strand.
GCCAGCAAGACTTCGCTGACATCTGGCGCAGTGCGCCGTACCAGCAGTTTCGGCAAACCCTGCTGCGCTCCCGCGGTGCCATTGATATCTGCCAGAACTGCACGGAGGGGACGAAGGTGTGGGGGTAGTCAGTGTCGCTGCAACTCTCTATTAAATCTTACGCGTGTGGATACCCAGCGAGATCACACCGTACATGCTATCGTCAGTGGGTACCTTTGTGGTTCACACTGATGATAGATTTATGACTTCTAAGTTTCCCGCTCTATTGCTGTCTGTACTGCTCATCGCTTTTCTGGGGTGCCAGGAAGATGAAGAGGCTACGTCTCAAAAAACTACTACGTACGACCTTAATGGCTACGTACAAAAAGGGCCTTTTATCAATGGCACCGCCATCACCGTCTCCGAGCTAGACGAGCAGCTAGTTGCCACCGGCAAAAACTTCAACACACAGATCATTGACAATAAAGGCACCTTCAGCCTCAAAGGGGTTGAGCTGCAATCTGAATACGTACAGCTGATCGCCGAAGGCTTCTACTTCGATGAAGTGCGGGGTGAGAAATCTGCGGCTCAACTTACTTTATTTGCCCTAGCCGACGTCTCAGACGTCAGTAGCGTAAACGTCAATTTGCTATCGCACCTAGAGAAAGACCGAGTCATTTATCTGATGCAAGAGGAAGCGCTGAGTTTCACTGAGGCTAAGCAGCAAGCACAGCAGGAAGTCCTCGCTATTTTTGGTATTGAAAAATCCGACATGGTCGCTGCCGAGCTACTCGATATCTCGCAAGATGGAGATGACAATGCTATCCTACTAGCAATCTCCGCCATTTTGCAAGGCAACAATACTGTAGCTGAACTCTCAGAGCTATTGGCTGACATCATCACCGACATCCGCGAAGACGGAGTACTAGATAGTGAAAGCACACAAGAAAAGATTCGGAACAATGCTACATTATTAACCCTATCGGCTATCCGAGAAAACCTGGAAAGTCGCTACGAAGAGCTTGGAGTGGATGTATCAATTGCTGATTTTGAGCAGTATGTAGATAGTGATGGAGATGGCTTTTTGAATAATGACGAAGACGATACGCCAAATAAGTTTGCGTTTGAATCGCAGATAGACGTAGCTGTGGATACGGTGGTGGTTTCAAATGAAGTTACAATCTCTGGCCTTAAAGAAAATGGGGTATCTGACATTACCGTTTCTAATGGCCAACTATTGATCAACGGTCAGGGTATCAACAATGCTAATGCTCAAGTGAAGAACGGTGATAAAGTGCGGGTACAAGTAGTCTCCAGCGGCGATTACGACAAAGAAATAAAGGCCTCGATACAAATTGGTTCTTATCTACAGTATTTTAGCGTTATCACCGATGACTACCTTGTCGATAGTTTCAGTTTTGCTCCAATTGAGAATGCAAAGCTCGGAACCACGCATGCATCGAAAATGATTACTCTTGCCGGACTAAAGTATCCCACTCCTATTAAAATTAACGGTGGAGTGCTTTTTATCAACGGTGAAGAGGTTTCCGATATTGGTCACACAGTAGAGACGGGAGATCAAATCATTATTTCACTATTCGCTGGTCACAAGTACGAAACAACCAGTCAGGCCAATTTAAGTATCGGGTCGTTTGTCACCTCTTTTTCTGCGACCACTGTGCCGAATCCAGTCCGAAAACTTGCTTCTTTTCCTGGAGGTGCTTCACACGGCAAAGTCTGTTTCAGTATTGACGAGCATATCTACGTGGGCCTAGGGCACGAAGAATACAGCACTGAAAGGTTAAAGGAGTTCTATCGTTTCAGCCCAGACACTAATACTTGGAAGAGAGTAGCTGACTTCCCAGGTGCTTCGGTATCGGGTGTTGTCGTGTTCACTTTGTCTGGCAAAGGACATATAGCCCTTGGGGTAGATAGTGACGGAAAGCCATTGAAAGACATCTGGGCCTATGATCCTCAGAGTGATTTATGGACTAAGTCTTCTGATTTTATGGGCGAGGCTAGGTCGGATGCATCAGCTTTCAGCGTTGGCAATGACGTTTACATAGGGCTAGGAGTAGTTGGGACTCAATATCTGAAAGATTTCTGGAAATACAGTCTAACTACAGATACTTGGGAGCAAGTCGGAGACTTCGCAGGGAAAGCTTGTGCAGGTGCATTTAGTTTTTGCATAAGCGAAAAAGGATATGTGGGAGGCGGTTGGACAGGTTCTGCTGATACAAGCAAATTCTGGGAATACAATCCCAAAAGCGATCAATGGATACATGCTCGGCTTAATGCGCTACAGAGAAGGCACAACTCAGGTTTCCTACGATGTACATAGGGGCATTCAGTATAGGTAATAGCGGATTCATCTCGCTAAACGGCGAATACATGGATAAATATGAAGCTGATCAGGATAAATGGTCAACGATACTCATCGATTTTGCGACCGGCGAACTTAGACAAGAAACATTGGGCACCCTATCCGAAAAGGGGTATTTGATTGACAATAGTAAAAATTTCTACGAATTCACCCCACCTCAAGACTAACCCCTACTTCTTCCTAAAGAACAACCGAATCGGCACGCCTTCGAAGTTGAAGTGCTCGCGCATGCGGTTTTCTGTTAGCGGCGTCATTCATCATACAAATGCACTCCATCAATAAAGCGAAAGTCTTTCCGGTTGAGGGTGTACAACGGTAGTTTGTGTATTAGTGCGGTAGCTGCAATAAGCGCGTCTGGAAGGGCCAGGGTATGGCTTAGTCCGTAATCCTGTATCAGCGCCAACCCTTTTTTAGAAACTTCTTTGTTTACGTGGATAATTTTGACTGCCTTCAAGCCTTTGATAATCCTAGCTAGGTCTGCTTTATTGAGAGCGCCGTACATAAACTCCCCGGCAGAGATGGCACTAACGGCTACGTTTGCCGTACCAATAGAAGCTAGCTTTTGTACCACATCGGCTTTGCGCTTGGACAGATCAATCAAAACATTCGTATCGCAAAGGACTATTTGTGGTTTGGCCATGCTTTTGCGCGCAGTTCTTCAGCAGTAATATCCCGATCTTCCCACATACCGGCTAAAGCCATAAAATCGTCGGTGTGGGGTGATTCATTAGAAGATGTAGTCTCTGGTAATTCGTCAGAAGATGCCTCCACAACCTGTACATAGCTCAGGTCTTCTATAAAAGTTAAAAACGTTTGCAGCTTATGATCCGCTACGCTTAGGGTTATCTGCTTCATTTGTCAGGAATTTTGTCCCTCATGAAGATACGTAAATTCTCTCTATGGAGTTTAAAGCAAGTATCTTACTTCTTCCTAAAGAACAACCGAATCGGCACTCCTTCGAAGTTGAAGTGCTCGCGCATGCGGTTTTCTAAGAAGCGACTGTAGGCGGATTTGACGTATCATAAGTGACTGCACATCATAGCTTACTATGAATCGCTAGCAGCTGTGATTTCGCGTATAAACTCATCAGCACCTATCACAGCAACCCTAGGAAATTTAATGTCGCGTAAACGATTGAAGTGTTTGTCGTGTGAGACGATACACTTTGCATTTCCGGCTACGGCACAGTCTACAAATTTGTTATCATCAGGATCGCTTGTTATCAGATTCCATTCGTAGTATCTGCTAACTAATCTAGTGTTAGGGGCATTTTCTATAATCTGAAGCACCACCGTGGTTAGTGCCTCACCTACGTGCCTACGGAGAATTTCCTCGTATTCTATTAGGATATCAGTAGTCACACATAGATGATATTCTTCCTTCTCAAAAGCGCGAAAAATAGGATAGAACTTAGACTTGGGAGAAATTGATACCAGTAGGATATTTGTATCAAGAACGACGTTCATGCTCTCTTCTTTGTCGAGCTTCTTAAATGCTGCTGTGATAACCTTTCCATATCTTCATTTGTCCAACCCTTCTCCTCCCATACCTGATCGGCAATATCTTTAGCTTTTGCCGATAAGTACTTTACAAAGATACGTTTGACTTCCAACAAATCTTCCTCTGCTAGCTCCCGCGAGAACATATTGAGTATCTCGAGCTGAGTTTTGTTCAACGGACTTTCTACATTCATAGCTTTTCAATTTATCTCACTTCTTCCTAAAGAACAACCGAATCGGTACACCTTCGAAGTTGAAATGCTCGCGCATGCGGTTTTCTAAGAAGCGACTGTAGGCGGATTTGACGTACTGCGGATGGTTGCAGAAAAAGGCGAAGGTGGGCGTGTACACCGGTAGCTGGGTTACGTACTTGATCTTGATGTACTTTCCTTTGACTGAGGGCGGCGGCTTCCGCTCGATCTCGGGCAGCATCACTTCGTTGAGCTTTGAGGTGCTGATGCGACGGCGGCGGTTTTCGTTGATCTCCGCGGCTTTTTCTACTGCCTGGAATACCCGCTGCTTGGTCGTCATGGAAGTAAACAGAATGGGGATGTAGTTATACTCACCCAGCCGCTCGTAGATGCGCTCGCGAAACTGCTTGGCGGTGTGCGTATCTTTGTCGATCAAATCCCACTTGTTCACCAGAATCAGGATACCTTTTTTGTTCTTGTGGGCTAGCTGCACGATGTTCATATCCTGGGCTTCCATGCCGCGCTGCGCGTCGAGCATCACGATGCAGATATCCGCTTCTTGTAGGGCCTGTACGCTGCGCAGTGTCGAGTAGAACTCAATGTTGTCCGAAATCTTGGCCTTCTTCCGCAGTCCAGCAGTATCGACTAGGATAAAGTCTTGCCCGTAGAGATTGTAGCGCGCGTTGAGTGCGTCGCGGGTGGTGCCCGCCACATCGGTGACAATGCTGCGCTCCTCGCCCAGCAGCACGTTAAGCAGTGACGACTTTCCGACGTTGGGTCGCCCCAGGATGGCCAGTCGCGGAATATCTGCTTCGGGGTCTTCATCATCGTCAGTTTCAAAGTGCGACACCACCGCGTCGAGCAGGTCGCCCGTACCGCTGCCACTGGCGGATGACACCGGAAATACTTCACCCAAACCTAGGCCATAGAATGCGGCCGACTGGTGATTACGATCGCCATTGTCAGCTTTGTTAGCAATGATGTAAACCGGTTTTTCGGTGCCCCGCAGTTGCGCTGCGAAGCTCTCGTCCAGATCAGTGACCCCAGTTTCCACATCTACCATAAACAGGATCACGGAGGCTTCGTCGATGGCAAGCTGCACTTGATTACGGATGGCCTCTTCGAAGATATCGTCGGAGTTGGTCACATAGCCACCGGTGTCAATCACGGTGAAGTGATGGCCGGTCCATTCGGCGTAGCCATAGTGGCGGTCGCGCGTCACGCCGCTCACGTCGTCCATGATGGCCTGCCGCCGCTCTACCATGCGGTTAAAAAAAGTGGACTTCCCAACGTTGGGCCGTCCGACAATGGCGACGATATTAGACATGACTGGATAGTTAGGTTAAAGAAAAAGTGGCAGCGGCAGAGCAGTAGCAGTTGAGACTGCCTATTGCCGCTGCTGCTGCCACTTTAGCTCTGGTGCAAAAGTAATGAATTTTTGTTACGAACGGTAGCCAAAGTTTTGCAACTTGCGGTGCTCGCGTCGCCAGTTGGGCACCACCTTTACGTGCTGCTCTAGATGCACCTGCTTGCCGAAAAACTTCTCCATATCGGCCCGCGCCTGGGTGCCCACTTTTTTGAGTCCGGCACCGCCTTTGCCAATGATAATACCCTTCTGGCTGTTGCGCTCTACGTATATCTCGCAGCGAATTCGAATAAGCTTTTCCTCTTCTTTGAACTCTGACACCACCACTTCGCTACTGTAGGGAACCTCCTGTTTGTAGTTCAAGAATATCTTCTCTCGCACGATCTCAGCCGCAAAAAAACGCTCAGGCTTATCGGTGATCTGATCCTTATCGAAGTAGGGTTCGTGTTCGGGCAGTCGCTGAAGAATGGCTTCCAGCACCGCAATCACGTTGAGTCCTTCTAAGGCCGATACCATGATCGACTGCCGGGGTTTGATCAGCTCCTGCCAGTAGGCCATCTTATCCTGTGCCTGACTGCCCTTCGCCAAATCAATTTTGTTCATCACCAAAACCACTGGTACCTCTGAGCCGATCAGTTTCTGCACGTGCGTATCTTCCTCCGTATCGTACTTCTCGTACAAATCGGTGACGAATAGTATGACATCGGCATCTTCGATGGCCATATCTACGAAGCGCATCATGGCTTGGTGCAGTTCGTACTGCGGCTTTACCATGCCCGGCGTGTCTGAGTAGACAATCTGGAAATCGGGACCGTTGACGATACCCATGATACGGTGACGGGTGGTCTGCGCTTTGGAAGTGATGATTGAAAGCTGCTCACCGACCAGGGCGTTCATGAGGGTGGATTTGCCCACATTGGGTTTCCCGACGATATTGACAAAACCGGCCCGGTGCTTCTTTGAGGTCGGTGGTTGCTTACCCGCCCCACCTTGCTGTATTGTATGATCCATAGGCTGTTAAATATTTTGCAAAGGTATTTGTTTTTGCCGGTGTAACCTTTACTTTTGTCATCCGTTACAGAAAATATATCGCGGGGTAGAGCAGTTGGTAGCTCGTCGGGCTCATAACCCGGAGGTCACAGGTTCGAGTCCTGTCCCCGCTACTTTCCAACCTCACAAGTCTCATCTAATTGGTGACTGGTGAGGTTTTTTCTTTTGTAAAGGTCAGTCTGTTCTATTTTTTCAGTAACTACTCCGTTTGTAGGAAGCACTTTTTCTTTTTGTACCCCCTCTCTTTCGCGCTTTGCGACTAGCCGTAACTTCCTCATATTTTCTCTGCTCCATACAAAACCCGACCTATAAGCCAACAACGACAGTTTTCGCTTGAAAAATACATGCCTACGGCTCGATACGACATTGTGGCCAATATGTCGAACACCCCCCTGGCACCCTTGCGTCCTAAGCACCTAAGAAGAACTATCAGCCCTGATGCCTTAGCCCCTCTGTTTCTTGCCGAACTCACCGGGCAGGTAGTTTCCACAGGCAAAGTGGGTTCATATTCCTGGTGAAGTACGCTGAGCATCATTCCTTTGTCCAGCAACTAGCTTTAATAGCATAAGCTAATAAATACTGTACAATAAAGTGGTCTTTTAGAGCCCTTTCTGGCTCACTCTAGAAAGGGTTTTGTTTGTTGGTAATATAAGTATTATACCCACAGTATATTCCCCCTCATTGTTAAGCTTCCACTGTGTTGTTTATCCTCAAAACCCTTGTGATTCGCTCAGAAAGGCATAATTTTGAAAATTCTAACAGAGTTGTGTTACACTCGTTGTCAGCTGTTGATAGCGTTTTGGTGCTAAATTGTGTACCGCCGGTTTGCACTAGGAAGAATACACGATACCAAAGAGTATCGCCTGTTTAGGGTTCAATTAGACTACCGTTACTGCTTCCGCTCTTCGCATAACGGACTTCATTATATCAACACCCAACTTTAACCATCAAGAAACCACCATGAAAAGAAACTTATCCATCGTTTTACTTTGTCTGGCCGTAGGCATATTGATTCTGCCGCCTTCTGGCTACGCACAAAGCGCGCCGCCTACCTTTGAGGCCACTCGCATTACTCACTGGAGCAAAGATCAAACTGACCAGCCCTCGGCCCGAATTTCGGGAGCCTCGCATCGCGCTCTTACCAAAGTTCTCAACACCTATGATCTGTATACGCTAAACGCTGAAGCGATCACTCGTTACGTTAAAGAGGCGTCAGGTACGGCCTCTTTCCAGCTTTCGTTAGGCGACGAATACCAGTGGGACATCACGCTGGAGCCAAACGACTTATTATCTTCTACGTATAGGTCGGTGGCTCTCACCCCTCAGGGAGAAGAGGAAGTAGCCCCCCCCTCTACCGTCACCTTCAGAGGGCAGCTCAATACGGAAGGAGGTGGCGAAGTCAGAATGCTACTGGACGGAAATAAGCTCAAAGGGTTTGTAACCTACCAGGGTAAGAAGATGTACTTAGAGAATCTAAACGGCCTAACCGCCGCCACTGACGATTCGCAGTTTGTATTTTACGCCGAAGATGAAGTACAGGAAGACGGTGCTCTCATGTGTATGGCTAAAGAAGAAGATACGTACGAAGAGCAGGTAGAAGACCGGATCAACGGAAGAGCTAGCAATGGCTGTGAGGACCAGGCTCAGTTAGAAATTGCCACGTTCGCCCTTTACAAACGGTTTCAATCCGCTGGCAGCAGTCAATCGGGGGTTAATAATGAAATATTAGGCATATTGAACAACGTTCAGGCTAATTATTCGCAATTCAGCATCAAATTTAAGGTAACCGAGCAGGTAGTCTCTACTTGTGCTAACTGTGACCCGTGGACTACGACCAACCCTCGCGATATTCTGACTGCGTTTGCTAACTGGGGACCTACTGGCTTCAAAAACTCTCACGATGCTGGTATCTGCTTTTTCCAGGGCAACGGCTCGGGCGTGGTAGGCGTGGCTGGAGTAGGTGTTATCTGTACTTCCCGCCGCTACTCAGTATGTGATAAGCTAAGAACATCAGAAAGCAACCGTGTGCTGGTGGCCCATGAAATGGGGCATAACTTCGGAGCCAGACATGACTCAGGCGGTGCCCCCTTTATCATGGCGCCTTCCGTTAGTTCATCTAACAACTGGTCAAATGCCTCTATTAACTCAATTAACAACCATATAGCGAGTCGTAGCTGCCTGGCTTGCGTGGGTGGCGGTGATCCCGATCCTGAGTGCGAAGCACCAACAAATCTGAGAGTGACTAACGTGACAGCGAGGGGCGTTCGTTTGAATATTAGTGATGCTAGTAACGAGGGTCGCTACCGGTACCAGTTTCGTATCAAAGGTAAATCCAAATGGGAAAGCTTTGTCAAGCGTCAGAAGGCGACTGACGTAAAGGGCTTACAACCGGCAACAACGTACCAATGGCGGGCGCAAACTGAGTGTGCTAGTGAGAATTCTGCTTTTATAAGAGGTCCAGAATTTAAGACTCGTTCTGCTGATAACCCTTCGGCGTGCAACACCCCGACAAATCTGAGAGTGACTAACGTGACAGCGAGGGGCGTTCGTTTGAGTATTAGTGATGCTAGTAACGAGGGTCGCTACCGGTACCAGTTTCGTATCAAAGGTAGATCCGAATGGGAAAGCTTTGTCAAGCGTCAGAAGACGACTGACGTGAAGGGCTTACGACCGGCAACCACGTATCAATGGCGGGCGCAAACTGAGTGTGCTAGTAAAAACTCTGCTTTTATAAGAGGTCCGGAATTTAAGACTCGTTCTGCTAATAGCCCTTCTGCGTGCAAGACCCCGGCAAACCCCAGAGTAACCAGCCGTAGTACAACTACCGCTAGCTTCGCTTGGACAGCGTCAGCCGGCGCAAAAAACTATGAGTATCGTATTCGGCGGCGAGGAACCTCCCGATGGTTTGCTTTTCCACTGGAGCGTACTTCCATCAATGTCGCTGGAATGCGCCCTAATACTACGTATGAATGGCAGCTTCGCACCATTTGTAGTAATGGTCCCACTGCTTACACCAGCCTGCGTCAGGTTACAACTTTCGGTAGTGGTAATCAGGTGGCTGGCAGTGCAACTACGGCTTCGTCTACCGCAAGTAGTGTTTCTCTTCATACGGGTGCTGATATTGGACTAATCACCCTTAGTCAAGAAGATGAAGAACCAGTACCGATCAGCGCTGCTTTGTCTGCTGATTTATTGGTGTATCCAAACCCTTCAACCAGCGATTTTCGGCTAGAGCTACCTATCTCTGATGAACTTGCCAAGATCAGTATCTTCGACATTCAGGGACGCCTCATTCGGTCTTACCGCCATAAGCTCGATGGAACTACCCTAAATTTGGGCGGGGAGTTGCTCCCCGGAGCTTACACCCTACAGGTGGTTTCTCCCAGCTTTCAGGGAAGAACCAAGGTGGTTAAGGGTCAGTAGAGCGATAGAATTTTCAAAGTACTGAAACGCCGAGTGGCCTGTCGCCACTCGGCATTTTTATTTTAGAGAGAGGTCACAAATGATACGACGTAAGATAGATTATCGGCGAGCCGGGCTACGCTTAGCCCACTAAAGCCATTCGTGATAATCTCATGCTGGATACCAAAGGTGACGGCTCCCGCTACGTAACCCATAAAAGCAAGTAGACTCATACGACGCACGTACCACATGAAATTGATCTTCTCTATCCCCATCGCGGCTACCCCGGCGGCTGAGCCAATGATCAATATGCTACCGCCCGTGCCGGCACAGTAAGCCAGAAACTCCCAGAATACGTGATCAGCCGGGTATTCTACCGTATACATACGCATCATAGCGGCTACCAAAGGCACATTGTCTACGATAGAAGAAAGCACCCCTACCAGCAAGTTGATAGCGTATAAGTTGCCGACGTTTTCGTCGAGATAGTTTGCCATCAACGCTAGCTGACCGGCCGATTGCAGGGCACCGATACACAAGAGTATTCCCAGAAAGAATAATACGGTGGAAGTGTCTACCTTGCGAAGCGCAGTAAGCACTGAAAACTGACTCTTCTGCTCTTCTTCTTTGTTGCGATGGATGACCTCAGTGAATGCCCATAAAAACCCTAAGCCGAGTAGAATTCCCATGTAGGGGGGCAAATGGGTTAGCAATTTAAAGATGGGTACAGAGACTAACACCAGTACCCCCATTCCTAGTACGAGCTTTCTTTCAAGAGGGGTTGAGCTCAAAACCTGCTCTTCGCGGGGCGTGCTGCTAGCGGTAATTTTCTTGCCTGAGACACGAGAAAGATACAGAAGCGGAAATAACATACACACCAGGCTGGGCAGAAATAACTTCTGAATGATATTCGCCGGGGTAACTTGCCCACCAATCCACAGCATGGTGGTGGTTACGTCGCCAATGGGAGTAAACGCCCCTCCGGCATTGGCAGAAATCACCACCACACAAGCGTAGAGCATCCGTTCTTGCTTATCGGCCACCAGCTTGCGAAGCAAAGAGACCAGCACGATTGTGGTGGCCAGGTTGTCTAACACTCCAGACAAGGCAAAAGCCAGCAGCGCCATGATCCACAGCAGCTTGCGCGAGCTCTGGGTTTTGATACGACTCACAATCACCTCAAACCCATCGTGGATATCAATAATCTCTACGATTGTCATCGCCCCTAACAAGAAGAATAAGATGCCAGCGATCTCGCTGATATGGTGTGCGAGCTGTTCTGAGACTAGCTCACTGTCAGGTACTTGAAGTACGTACACAGTCCAGCAGAGTACTCCGATCAGTAAACCAGTGGCGGCTTTGTTGATGTGAAGCGTGTGTTCTAGTGTGATCACGACGTATCCTACCAGAAATATAATAATCATCCAGATCATTGTGTTACGCTAATTTGCTTTTAGAATCTATTTTGTATTATTCTAAGGCAAATATAGTGTCTGGATGTTCTGAAAGAATACCTGAGTGACGAGGAACATTACCTCATACAGAAAGCAGGCAATACGAAGCTTTTAGGTGTTAACGCAAAAAAGGCCACCGTTTTGGTAGCCTTTCTGCCTTCAAGTGTCTTGACGAGTTTAATACTCAGCCACCACCTCTTCTGATACTTTTTCGCTTCCCTTCGCATTTTTCTGCCAAAAGAAGAATATCGCAAATAGTACAACTAAGATAGCAGGAAACGCAATCATCTTTTCCAAAGTGTCTTGGCCGGTGGCTAGCTCTAGAGCGGTTCCAGTAAGCCCCTCGGCAGTGTTCTCCATCCTAGCTCCGTCAATCCAATTCCCTATGATTGGCTGGAAAATACCCGTAGAAAACATACCTACCGCGCCAATGACCGACATACCTAAAGCACTACTCGCTGGAACCCGTTGAGCTACTGCTCCAACCATCACTGGCCAGAAGTAGCAGTAACCAAGTGCATATACGACGGCCGCAACATAGGCAATAGGACCAGTAACAGTACTAAACATATATATGCCGATTGTAGCGAAAACCGCACCGCCCAGCAAAACGCCGGTTTGACCTAATGCTCCGACAACTGGTCCGGCAAAGAACCGGCCTACCGTTACCAATCCCGCAGTTAAGGCTAAAATAAGCATGGGATCAGCTCCACTGCTACCCATTATAAGCTCAACCCACTGACCGGGCCCAAACTCCGTAATCGCAGTCAATGCCATACAGATAAACAGGAAGATATACACCGGACTTATCATCGCCTTTACGTTGTTACCAAGCGAGGTCGCTTCTTCCACGGTAGGTTTGGGAAATGTTTTGCCAAAGAACAAAACGGCGTAGGTGATAGCCGGAATGATAATAATCCACATCTGGGCCTGCCATCCTAAATCAAAATATGTCATAAACCGGGAAACCAAGGCACCTATTAAGATTCCCCCAGGAAACCACATGTGAAAGCGGTTAAGCATCTTGTTCATTGTAACGCCCGAATACATATCAGCAATCATAGGATTACAAGCGGCTTCGGTACACCCGGTGCCTAAGCCTATACACAACATAGATACCAGCAGACTTACATAACCGGTAGCAAATACCGTTAGCAAAACTCCCAGAATGTGCGCCACAAGTGCTACTCTCATAATGTTTTGGGGACCTACTGAGTGGTAAACTAGTCCTCCGATAACCATTGAAACAGGAAATCCAAAAAACCACATAGCATTAATGTATCCTAGCTGCTCAGCGTCCAGACTAAATTCTTCGCCAAGCTGAGACAGGATTCCTGCTCGGATAGAATAACTCAACCCGGTGGTAATTAGGGCAAAGCAGCTCCCGTAGAATAGCGCGGTCTTATTAACGTTTTCGTTCATCTTGTTGGGGGGTTAGTTTGGTGCGATACGACCTTTGGTAGCGCTATGATTAGTTTTGAGTATATGTGAAAACAAGGTTAAAATTTAGCACAAATTATGAAAAAAACCAGATGAGTGATGCTTTTTTACCCAACCTGAGCACTAAAAAAGCCGAGCTACTTAGCTCGGCTTTCACTAATGATAAATGACGTTTGCTTATTCGACGCCGCTGCTGTCTTGCGCGGCACCGGGCGTCGGCGTGATACCCATCTCTTCAAGCACTCGGTCCGACAGATTGGCTTCATCTTCATTTTCTACGTAGAGTACCACCTCAGGACTCAACACATGGGTGTAGCTATTGGCTTTGGCTACTTTACCGATAGCATCCTGTATCTTCTTCAGAGCAGGCTGCACTAGTTCTCCCTGCTTTTTCTGTAGGTTTAACTGGGCCTCTTGCTGGTCTTGCTGAATCTGCGTTTGCAGTTCAGTCAGTTCCTTCTCTTTGGCCGCACGAGCATCATCGGTCATGGTGGCAGCACCCTGTTGATACGCTTGCAGTTGTTGCTGATATCCTTGAACGGTCGCTTGTATCTTATTGGCTAGTTGTTTCTCGTAAGCCTGCAGTTCAGACTGTATTTGCTTGGCCTCCGGCATTTGAGCCAATACGTAGTCGGTATTGACAAATCCAATCTTCTGAGCCTGAGCAGTAACGGTTGATAAAAAGATCAGACCTATGAGAATAATGTTAGTTTTCATCTTTAATTAGTTGATTGATGTAATATTACTGGATAAAATGTACAATTATCGGGCCGTATCTTCTTTTTCGCCCAAGCCGAGTTCGTCTAAAACATAGTCGGTATAGTCATGTATTGGGTTGGTATAAATCATCACGATATCGCCAGATTTGTCAAATACGAACTGCAAATTATTCTTTTTAGCTACTTTTTCTACCGCCGCAAATACTTCGTCCTGTAGCGGTGCCATCAATTCCTGCTTCTTAAGATAAAACAGCCCCTCAAAACCGAATATCTTGTTCTGATACTCTTTCAACGTTTTCTCCTGTTCTGTGATCTCAGTCACCCGCTCTCTACGCATATCTTCCGTCAACAGCACCTCTTCTACTTTTAACTCACTGTACTTCTCATCAATCTCCTGCTGCATGGTAAGAATTTCTTCTTGCCACTTGGCCGCCAGTCCGTCTATTTCAGACTGCGCTTTCTGCTGGGCGGGCATCTTGCTCAGGACAAACTCAGTGTTGATGTACCCCATCTTCTGACCGAAGACCGGTGAAGTTTCCGTAACAGCGCACAAAGCTACAAAAACTATGGATAGAATGACGCGAGGGTTACAAAAAATAGTCTTTGTCATGCGATAATAGATAGATTAGCGAATCTGTTGACCAATACGGAACTGAAAGTTAGGGCCCGCTGGGGCTACCTGCCCCGGAAGTGCATCAAAACCGTAGCCCCAATCAATGCCTAGCAAACCGAAGGCCGGCATAAATATACGGGCACCCACACCGGCTGATTTATACAAATCGAACGGACTATACTTATTAAAATCTGCTACCGTATTGCCCCCCTCAGCAAAGCCGAGCACATATATGGTTGCCGCTGGATTGGGCGACACCAAGTAGCGTAGTTCCATAGAGAACTTATTGTACGCCAGTCCGCCCTGTAAACTAGATTGGTCACTAGGGTTTTCAAAAGGGCGTATGGTTTGGTCGTCGTAACCTCGTAGTCCGATAATTTCTTGTCCTATCTGAAACCCTCCTTGTCCGGCCAAACCTGACCCGCCGAGTGAGAACCTTTCAAAAGGGGCATTGACCTGATTATCTTTATAAGAGCCAAAGAACCCGAAGTGGATATTGGTATTAAGCACTAAATTTTGGCCCAACTGCGTATAGTGCTTAGAATCAAACATCCAACGATGGTATTCAATCAGACGGTAGCGTTCGGTAGGTTCTTCTTCGGAGTAGTTAATATCACTAAACACGGAGTAAGGCGGGGTAAAACTAGCCTCCAATGAGATAGAAGAACCGGTTCGGGGAAACATCGGATTATCAATGCTGTTTCGGGCAATCGTATTGTTCAGCATGATTGTGTTGGCCACTCCGTTCTGAAACCCTCTTATCAGCTGAAAGTCATCCAGATCGTACTGCCGGTACGCCAAAGAGTTGCTCAGCGTGAAGTAGTCATCAGGCCACCGAAGTCGCCGCCCTAGCCCTACACTAATATTAGTTTGCCTTAATGTCCCTTCCGGTACATTAGGATCGGGGCGACCGGTAAAAAATGACCTTCCGCCGCGCCGAAGAATAGAGCGCGATAGTGATACTGTCAGGTTATTAGGCTTTTTGCCCCCTAGCCAGGGCTCAGAAAATGTGGCCGAGTAGGTTTGGAAGAACCTACCGTTGGCTTGTACTCTCAGCGAAAGCTTTTGCCCGTCGCCCACCGGCAAGGGACGCCATTTCTCGAAGTGGGGAATGTTGCGAAGCGAGAAGTTATTAAACACCAGTCCTAACGTACCCACGAAGCCTGCAAAACCACCCCAACCGCCCGAGAGCTCAATCTGGTCACTGGGCTTTTCCACCAGTGAATACTCAATGTCTACCGTTCCGTCGGCAGGATTCGGAACAGGATTGATACCAATCTGCTCCGGATCAAAGTAGCCCAACTGCGAAAGTTCGCGCTGCGTACGAATCAGGTCTTTACGACTGAATTTCTGCCCCGGCATGGTGCGTATCTCCCGACGAATGACATGGTCGTTAGTGCGATCGTTGCCGGTGATCAATATTTTGCTAATGGTGGCTTGTTCGCCCTCAAAAACGCGCATCTCTACGTCAATAGAATCAGCATCAATCTGTACTTCTACCGGCTGCACGTTGAAAAATAGATAACCATTATCCATGTAGAGTGAGCTCACGTCGTTGCCAGTGGGATTGAACTGAAGCCGCGTATTCAAATTTTCCAGATCATACACATCGCCTTTTTCAACGCCTAGCACCCGGGCCAGTGTCTGGTCGTCGTATACGTAGTTACCGCTCCAGATCACGTCACGGAAGTAGTAACGCTTCCCTTCGTCTACCGTGATATCCACATTGATCGCATTGTCATTAACCGTGTAGACGCTGTCCGACACGACAGTAGCGTCGCGATACCCTTTGGAATTGTAGAAGTCAACCAGCGCTTTCTTGTCCGTCTCGTAGTCGTCGCGGATGAACTTAGAGCCGTTGAAGAAGTTGAGCTTCACGTGTTCGTCGAGGTAAGCTTTGAAGCCACCGAAAGAGACTGAATCCCGATCAGTGATCAGGTTCTTCACCTTGCGCCCTTTCAGGTTTAGCACCCGGCTGATGATGTCTTCCACCAGGGTGAAGCGTACCTTTTCGTTGGTTTCCTTAAGCCGCCCCTTGAGTCGTTTGCCAGAGAAGGTTTCGTTGCCCCGGAAGTTGATGCGCTTAACGGCCACCTTACTTCCCTTCTTCACGTCCATCTCCAGCACAATGCTGTTATTGAGCGTCGTATCGAGTCGCTGATTGACATCGATGGCTACGTTTAGAAAACCCTTATCTACGAAAAAGTCTTTGACGGTAAGGCGCGCACGATTGATCAGGGTTTCGTCAACAATCTGCCCTTTGATGAGTGTAAGGTCGTCGTTGATTTCGCTTTCCTGGGTACTACTGACGCCTTCTATTTTAATACGGCTCAAGCGAGGCTTCTCGGCCAGGTTGATCGCTAAATACACTTTATCGCCCTCAATACGAGTGGCACTCACCGATACGTCACCAAAGATGCGCTGCTTCCAGAGTTTCTTGATCGCGTCGCTTACCGCTGGCCCGGGAATGGCAATCTGGTCACCAACCGATAATCCTGACAATGATATAACTGCATCGCTGTTGAGCCCCTTGGTGCCACTCACCGTAATTTCGGCAATTTCGTACTCTTGCGGATTGGTGTAGCTGATGTCACCATCCTGCGCCAGTGCCCAGCGGGATAGCAACAACAAAATACCGAATAGTATGCTTTTCTTCATTGCTAGGATGGTTGCGATTTTACCTGCTCACTGATCTTTCCAAACCGTCGCTCTCGCTGTTGGTACGACAAGATGGCCTCATACAAATGTTCACGTCTAAAATCAGGCCAAAGCACGGGTGTAATGTATAGCTCGGTATAAGCCAACTGCCAGAGCAAGAAATTGCTAATGCGCATCTCACCACTGGTTCGAATCAGAAGTTCTGGATCGGGGATACCTTGGGTAGTAAGATGATCTGTAATCGTCTGCTGGTCAATGTCTTCTGTACTAATACGATGATGCGCTACTTGCTGGGCTATTTTTTTCACGGCTTCGGTAATCTCCCACCGGCCGCTGTAGTTAAGCGCTAGCGTAAGCGTTAAACCCGTATTATTTTGCGTAAGTTCAATAGCTTCATTCAGTTTACGATGACAGCGGTCGGGCAACTGGTCGGTGGCTCCGATGGTATGCAGTTGCACGTTGTTTTTCATCAGTGTCTTCATCTCGCCACTGATGGTCTCCACCAGTAACTGCATCAAAGCATTCACTTCGGTTTGCGGCCTTCCCCAGTTTTCAGTAGAGAAAGCGTACAGCGTTAAGAAATCTACGCCCAGTTCGGCACTCCCTTCGGTAACATCACGCACGGCCTGAATGGCACTGCGGTGTCCGAAAATACGAGCAGCGCCTTTGCTCTTGGCCCACCGTCCGTTTCCATCCATGATAACGGCGACGTGCTTCGGCAAATTGTTGACGTCAATGTTTTCTTTCATACGGATACTGCGCACTGATCAAGCCGCAAGGTACAAAAATGAGTAGATAATTAAAGAATGCTCAAGATGTCTTACGTCTATTTGACAGAAAACAAAAAAGGGAACAGCGTATAGCTGTTCCCTGAGCACTGATTCGCGTGACGGATGCATAATATTTATAGAATCGAAATTGTATCTGATCCTACAGAGATAACGAATAAGTTATAACCCGGTATTGCGCCATTAGTAAAGTAGCCAAATTGTTGATTGCGTACAGCATCAATACGTATCTCGAACGAACCTTCCCCTCCCGCCATGTTTGGTTCGTTCCAGTTTATATCCTCTGTTTGGTTGGGTGCTACGCTAAATCCAATAGAATCACTGGCTGTGATATGCCCGGCTAGGGTGTATATCTTACCTATCACCGTTTCTTCCGACGTATTGGTAACGGAAAAAGTGGTGTTTTCTGCGAAATCCATCCTATTACTGCACGAGCATAATAACAGAATCATTCCTAAACAGTAACCAATACGATTCATACCGCTAAAAATGATACGGGCAGGGAATAGAGTAGAACGTATAGCTCAGCGATACGCCTATATAGTAGTACCAGTCGTTGGTGTAGTCGTTACCGTAAGCAAAGTTCTTCACGGCGGGGTCGCCGCCCGAAATATTATCCAGGTAATCGGTGAATGTTTTACGCACCCCACCTTCTAGTGCCAACACCCACACCGGGGTAATCATATATTTGGCACCGATACCGAAAGGAATAACGGGTTGGGTGCGACTGTAGCTTTCCGTTTCTTCTACGTGTGGCCCCTGAAAACTCACTCCCATGCCAACAAAAAAGTACGGGGTCCACCGGAAGGGACGCACACTGTTCTTCCAGTCTAAAAAATGGTACTCTACCACGCCGC
The DNA here is from genome assembly GCA_965213875.1 of Tunicatimonas sp. Classification (GTDB taxonomy): domain Bacteria; phylum Bacteroidota; class Bacteroidia; order Cytophagales; family Cyclobacteriaceae; genus Tunicatimonas. The sequence goes on from CBDCAN010000001.1 coordinate 529,193, forward strand.
TGAGCTCGGTCAGAGAAGTACTAAAGGAAGTATCGCGCTGTACTGCCAGCGGATCGTACGGCGGTTCATCGCTGCCGGCCAGCCAGCCGGTGTGTAAAGCACCTCGTACGCTTAAATGATTATTGACGTTGTAACGATACAATAAACCAAAGCCCGGGCGCACGTGGCGCACCGCAAAGTCACGCACTAAATCACCGGTGTAGTTAAACCCACCGATGCCCAGCCCTACTTCGTGCTTTTGAGCCTGCCCTTGGTTGGGCAGTAGAAGAAATAGCAAAAAAGACAGTAAGAGTAACGGACGAAGAGTCAGCAAGACAGTGAGTTGGTTAGTGGTGCGAGTCATCAGACGACGCACTACGTATGAAGTACCTGATTATCAAACTTTATAACTGCGGCTAGCCTTACTTTCGTATACTGAATACGATGAATAATTAGCGTGGGCGCATGCGTCCACTCAGATTCAGCGGCCCCAACATCATCACCAACCGTACGGTGGTCACTACGAAGATATCGTTGTCTGAGTCGTTGCCCCGAATCTCATCAGGTTGGCCGTAACCAGGGATATGAACGTACTGGGTGCCATTGGCTCCTTCGTAGGTGTTAGTACTGCGAAGCAGCTGCCCTTCTTCCGAGTAGATAACGCGGCGATCGCCCGAAACCGCGTCGGTAGGTTCCAAAGAACGGTCTGACATCACCCGGGCCAGGTCGCTTTCCAACAGCCCCTTGTCTACGTAATTGCCACTCACATCATCCAGATAATCGGTAAATAAGTAGCGATAACTTACCTCTCCTTCTATGTCGAAACGATCATTCAAACGAAACCGAACCCCGGCTCCCAGCGGAATGCTGATCTGAAAACTGCTGTAGGTATTATCAGGTCCTTCGGTTTGTAAATCTTTTAAGTTGACCCACTCACCGGCTTGCTCCGGTGTAAACGGATTATTCAGATGCGCTTCGGTCAAGATCGCTTGATCAGGCACCAGTCCCTTCGGGCTGTGATGAAACACCGACACCCCGGCAAACACGTAAGGAGTAAAGCGCATACGCAACGATACGGTGGCTGGATTAGGGAACAGGTCAATCATACCGATGATCGACAAATCTTTGACATCGTTGCGAAACTGTAGATTACGCACGTAGCGATACTGCGCTTCTTCGTCTTCTGGGTCAGCCACTCCAAAATCGTTACTGGACATGCGGCCGTACATAAATTCAGCTCTTACCGAAAAAGATCGGCCCAAGCGACCAGAGGCGGAGATACCGAGCCCAGGGCGGGTATACGCAATGTCGGTACTAAACGCCCTGCTCTTGGGCACAATGTCACCGAAGTAGTTCAGGGCATTAGCGGATACTCCTAAGGTGATGTACTGTTTAGCATTGGCGAAGGGAAGACGCCCGCCCGAGAACGTAGCTTGACGATTCCCGTTGTTAATCATCCTATTCCGCTTTTGCCTAATTCCCCGACGGGTTCTTCGTTGGGCCATCGCGTCGTCTACCAACAGCATGCCCAGCAAAAGGAAAATAACAGTACCAAAGCGACTGATAGAAACGCGCATATATCCGGATTCGTGGTTTGAAACAATTTTAGCGCAATTTGATAGCCTAAACAAGCAATTGGCACTCAATTTCTTACATCTAAACCCCAGTTAAGCTTCTGGCGTAGGGTATTGAAAAAGTGATACCCTTCAAACTTGACCAACCTTACTCGAAAGGGGGCTTTTCGCACCAATATCTTCTCTCGGGTATTGACGGGGTACGACCGGGAATCCAGTGAAAGCAGTCGGTTCTCAGCACGATCTTCTATTTCAATGGTGATCGTGCTTTCGTCTGACACCACCAGCGGACGTGCAGTCAGGTTATGAGGACTGATAGGAGTGATAATGATATTACTGGACTGCGGAGATAATACGGGACCACCGCAACTGAGCGAATAGCCCGTAGATCCCGTGGGCGTGGCAATGATCAGCCCGTCGGCCCAGTAGGCGTTCAGATATTCGCCGTCGACCGAGGCGTGTACTCCGATCATGGATGAAGTATCTTTCTTGATGATCGTCAGATCGTTGAGCGCGAAATTCAACCCATCATTTACCGGTGAGTATCCGTCTACCGACACCAGGGTTCGGTAGTCGTAACTGAATTGACCTTGATACAGACTATCCAAGGCTTCTTTGATCTTGTCCTGCGAAACGGTAGCCAAGAAGCCCAATCGGCCAATATTGATGCCCAGTATCGGAAATTCTTTATCGCGCACGTGAGTCACAGTATCCAGCAGGGTACCGTCGCCTCCAATACTAATAACAAAATCTACGTCAGGAATATCTTGGTACACCTGGGTAGATTCGCTGGCAACCGATGCCTCGCTGAGTAGCTCGTGTAGGTTGCGGGATAAAAAGACTTCCGCTTGCCGCGTACGCAGCTCGTCGAGCAACTGTTGCACGTACGGAAACCGGTCTTCATTGATCCGGCGGGCGTGTAGAGCAATCTTCATAAGAGGGGCTTACACGTTCAGGTACTTCAATAGTGCGTCCAGACGTTCCTTCTCGTACGAGTCGACCAATTCTTCCTGAAAGAGGGCCTGTACGTGATAATTAAATCGCTCGAGGGTGGCCACGGTTCGCGTCACATCTTTGCGATCGAGCTTGAGCGTCACTCTGATCTTAGAAGGATCAGTGGGCTCGTTGCGCAAGAAACACCCCATCACCTTGACTCCGTCGGCCTCAATGAGTCGCGTAATTTCAGTCAGCGAGTAGTCAATCTGTTTAATAGACAGCTCAATAATACCACCGGGCGACTGAACCGCAGCGGTACCCGAGAAGAATTCTGTCAGGCTGATAAGATCAACTACCCCTATAAATTTTTCCTGATCATCGAGTACCACCACCATGGGCTGATCGCAGTCGGACAAAATCTTGACAATTTCGTAAAAGTGCTGATCCTGTCGCACCGCACACTCTATGTCTCTTAACCGGTATTCGCCTACGGTCGCGTAGTTCAAGAAATCGTCGAACAACATATCGTTGGTAATAAACCCTCGAAAGACGCCCTCATCTACCACCGGTAGCTGACTCACCATCAGATCATCCATGATGGCGGTGGCTTTGGCAGTATCATCTTCTCCGTGCAGGGCCGGCACGAGTCCGTTAATTAATTCTCTGGCAGTCATATGGAAGTTTCTTCTAAAGTCAGAAATTCTGCGAGCAACTCGTTGAAGCGGGCCGGATTCTCCATCATCGGAGCGTGACAGCAGCGGTCCACGAACCGCAGCCGCGAACGAGGAATCAGCCGGTCAAACTCGTACCCCACCATCGGGGGAGTGATTGTGTCATTGAGCCCCCATACCAACAAGGTTGGCACTTTAATCTTGTGCAATTCTTCGGCCATATTATTCCGCTGCGCAGATTTAGCAATACCGACAATAGACATACACTTAGAAATACTATTCGTAATTTCAAAAACCTCGTCGACGTACTCCTTACTAATCGTTGCCGGATCATAAAAAGTATACTCCACCCGCTCTTTGATATATTCGTAGCTACCACGCTTGGGGTACGAGCCGCCCATGGTGTTTTCGAACAGGCCTGAGCTGCCCGTGAGTACCAGCCGCTTCACCTTGCTTGGGTTGCGCAGCGTATAGATTAACCCGATATGTCCGCCCAGTGAATTGCCCATCAGGACCATATCGTCTAACTGCATTTTGACGATAAACTTTTCCAGAAAGGTATTGAGGTTCTCTAACCCCGCTTTGCGTATCGGCATGTCGTATACCGGAAGCATCGGAATGATGACGCGGTACCGGGGCGAAAAATACTGAATCACTTCATCCCAGTTGCTCAGGGCGCCAAACAAACCGTGCAGCAGTAGCATGGTTTCGCCCTGCCCCTCATCTAAGTAGCGGTAACCGTTTTTTTCGTGGATTTTCCAATGCATCAACTAGTAACGTTAAGTAGATATTCTTTTACTATACATATAACGGGTTCGTTCCGTTCGTAGCCACGGATGTACCGAAAAACTGACGGATGGCATCCACAATATTTTCTACTACGGGAAACCATGTTTTGAGCCGCTCTACCACCGTGTAGGCAAACGGATGCACATAGGCGTAAAGTTCGCTGCTCTCAGTGTGTGGAAGCTCTACCTGTGCGTATTCTAACAAGATGAACACAATGCTAATACCAAAGGCCCACTTAATGACTCCAACCGCTCCGCCCAATAGCCCGTCTAAGTAGCCAATGGGGGTCAGATGGATCACCGATTTAAGCATTCGGCCCGCAATACTCACCCCGGTGAGTATGCCGACGAACAGTAGCACAAACGCCAGCAAGGGCAGCCATGCGCCTTCGGTTTGTAATGTGTCTGATAAGAAGACAACCCCCCACGACATAAGTTGTAGTGCGCCGATCACCGCTACGACGAACGCCAGTATGGCCACCACCTCCAGCAAAATGCCTTTGGTATAGCCACGGTACGCTCCCAGCAGTAGTATCAACAGCAGTGTGATGTCCCAGGCGTTCACAATCGCTAGCTCAATGCTTGTTTTACCATCGTTGCGATGGTCTTACCTTCGGCTTTACCCGCCAGTTGGGCGGAAGCCTGCTGCATCACGCGCCCCATGTCCTTCATGCCACTGGCGCCCGTGTCAGCCACAATTTTCTGGATAACCGATTGAACTTCTTCCTCCGAAAGAGGCTGAGGAAGATAGCGGTTAATCACGTCTAATTCTTCCTGCTCTTTAGCGGCCAGATCTGACCGGTCTTGCTTTTCAAACACTTCTAGCGACTCGCGACGCTGCTTGGCTGCCTTGGTGAGTAACTTTAGCTCGGCTTCTTCAGACAGCTCACCCTCGGCGCCCTTTTCGGTTTCTGCCAGCAGAATCATAGACTTGATGCTGCGCAGTGCCCGCAGCTGACCGGACGCCTTGGCGCGCATGGCTTGCTTTATATCGCTTTCTATCTGTTGCTTTAAAGACATAAGGTTGGTTTTAAATGATAGACGGCCTGCTTCGCCGTTTACCTTAAAGTATAAAGACTAGATGCCAGATACGTAGACCGGTTCATACCGTAGTTTATCTGGCACTAGGAATTGCACAGCTTTACGTAAGACCCAACGATTACCGCTGACGTCCGGGAACTTACCACGCCGCTGTTTGGATAGTATCTTGTATCTTGTTCCCCCGAAAGTTATCTAATTTCTTACCCAAACAATTATACGGAAAAATGACGAAACTGAGCGTAAATATCAACAAAGTAGCCACGCTTCGCAACGCTAGGGGAGGCAATAACCCTGATGTGATACAAGTGGCCGCTGATGCAGAACGCTTCGGCGCTCAGGGCATCACGGTGCACCCTCGACCCGACGAACGCCACATCCGTCATAGTGATGTGATCGGCCTAGCCGAAACGGTGACCACTGAGTTTAACATTGAAGGGTATCCTGACGAGCGGTTTCTGCGGCTGGTAGAACAAGCAAAACCGGCTCAGGCTACGCTAGTACCCGATTCGCCGGAGGTGCTGACCTCAAACGCCGGGTGGGACACCGTGCAACAGCACAGCTTACTCACGGAGGTTATTCAGACGCTACAACGTTGGCAGGTACGAACTTCTGTCTTCGTTGATCCTGACATTGCGATGATTGAAGGGGCCGCAGCCGTGGGTGCCGACAGAATTGAGTTGTACACCGAAAGTTACGCCCGGCACTACACTAAGGATAGAGAAGCGTCGGTGAACCCGTACGTAGAGAGCGCCGCGCGTGCGCATGCGCTGAATATGGGCATCAACGCCGGACATGACCTTGACCTTCAAAACCTGAAGTACATCAAAGAGCGCATTCCGTACCTACAAGAGGTGTCTATCGGACATGCGCTCATTTGTGATGCACTGTACTACGGTCTAGAGAACACCATTCAGATGTACTTGCGACAGCTGACTTAACCCTCTATCTGCTCCTTGAAGTACTGATACGTGATTTTCAGCCCTTCTTCGCGCGACACTTTAGGCTCCCAGCCCAACACTTCTTTGGCCCGAGATATGTCCGGTTTGCGTTGCATCGGATCATCCTGCGGCAAAGGTTTGTAAACAATCTTTTGATCAGTGCCCGTGAGCCTGATGATTTCCTCGGCGAATTCTTTGATGGAGATTTCGTCGGGGTTACCAATATTGACGGGTTGCTCGCAATCGCTCAGCAGCAACCGATAGATACCCTCCACCAGATCATCCACGTAGCAGAAGGAACGCGTTTGTGATCCATCGCCAAACACTGTGATATCTTCACCTCGCAACGCCTGCCCCAAGAAAGCCGGCAGGGCCCGCCCGTCGTTCAGGCGCATGCGCGGACCGTAAGTATTGAAGATACGGATGATACGCGTCTCTAGCTTATGAAACGTGTGGTAGGCCATGGTCATTGCCTCCTGAAACCGCTTGGCCTCATCGTAGACGCCCCGGGGCCCGATGGGGTTCACATTGCCCCAGTAAGATTCATCCTGAGGGTGCACCGTAGGGTCGCCGTATATCTCGGAAGTAGAGGCTACCAGAATGCGTGCTTTCTTGGCGCGGGCCAATCCTAAGCAGTTGTGCGTGCCCAAAGAACCTACCTTCAGCGTTTGAATTGGCATCTTAAGGTAGTCGATAGGACTAGCCGGTGAAGCAAAGTGCAGGATATAATCCAGCTCACCAGGAATGTGTACGTAGTTGGATACATCACCGTGGAAGAACTCAAAGTCGTCGCGGTGCATCAGATGCTCGATGTTTGCCAGACTACCGGTGATGAGGTTGTCCATCACAATAACGTAGTACCCTTCCTTCAGAAAGCGGTCTGACAGGTGAGAGCCGAGAAAACCGGCTCCCCCCGTGATTAATATTCTCTTTTTATGCATGGATGTCTTTTCTTCCTATACTATAATAATTGTAACCTAACTCTTGCATCGCCTCTGGCTCGTAGAGGTTCCGCCCGTCAAAAATCACTTTGTCTTTCAGAACAGAAGAAAGCTTCTCAAAGTCGGGCGTTCTGAAAATAGGCCACTCGGTCATGATAAAGATAGCGTCAGCATCTTCGGCTGCATGATACTCATCTACGCAATACTCTATTTTGTCGCCAATCTGACTGCGCACATTTTTCATTCCCTCCGGGTCATAAGCTTTGATATTGGCTCCTTCAGCGAGCAACGCTTCAATATTATACAGCGCGGGAGCTTCGCGAATGTCATCGGTATAAGGCTTAAAGGCCAATCCCCACATAGCAAACGTTTTCCCCTTCAGGTCTCCGCCGTAATGTTCTTTGGCTTTAGCGATCAGGCGAGTCTTCTGCTCCTGATTAATATCCATCACCGAACGCAAAATCTTAAAGTCATAGTCGGCATTCACCGCTGATTTAGCTAGTGCCTGCACGTCTTTGGGAAAACAGCTTCCGCCGTAACCAATGCCAGCGAACAGGAAGCGCTTTCCGATACGAGTATCAGTGCCAATACCGCGACGCACCGCGTCTACGTCGGCTCCCAGTCGCTCGCATAGGTTAGCCACTTCGTTCATAAAAGTAATTTTAGTGGCTAGGAATGAGTTGGCCGCGTACTTGGTGAGCTCAGCGGAGGCCTCATCCATAAACAGGATAGGGTTTCCTTGTCGCACCAGTGGGGCGTACAGTTTTTCCATCAGTTCTTTGGCTTTGGCCGATCGTGTGCCAATCACTACGCGATCAGGCTTCATGAAGTCTTCTACAGCCACTCCTTCACGCAAGAACTCCGGGTTAGACACCACGTCGAAGTCTACTTTGGCTCCCGCAGCTACTTTCTCATGTACCCTTTCGGCAGTGCCTACGGGCACGGTACTCTTATCAATCAGTACGGTGTAGTCTTCTAAGAGCGGCCCCAAATCCTCCGCTACACGAAGCACGTACTGTAGGTCAGCCGAGCCGTCTTCACCCGGGGGGGTGGGCAGTGCCAAGAAGATAATCTTGGCTCCCGCAATACCTTCTTTCAGGTTGGTAGTAAAGTGAAGCCGTCCTTGCTTCACATTGCGCTCGAACAGGGCATCTAACCCTGGTTCGTAGATAGGAATCTCACCGTTCTTTAACTTATTAACCTTGGCCTCGTCAATGTCTACGCACACGACACTGTTGCCGGTTTCAGCGAAACAAGTACCGGTGACTAGCCCTACGTACCCAGTACCAACTACTGCAATTTTCATGGAATGGTTGTTTTGTTAACAAATGCTTACAGAAACAAAGGTAATATTTTGAAAGAGATAATTCTGCACTTTTTCAATATTAAACAGACAGAAAGTGATACGCGTTGTTTCCTACAGCGCAAATGTATAGGTTAGATGTGGTATCCAACAGCAAACACGAAGTTATTTAGGAGAGTTTGCTCACATTGCGCAGAGTATATCACACTTAGTTTCAAAAGGGGTTCGGTGGCCTTGTATTTCTTGATAGTATTTTCTATGTTTGCAAACTTATAAATTTGCCAACGTAGGAGAACAAAATATATGGTTGCCATTAATGTAAAGGAGAACGAGTCAATTGATAAGGCTCTTAAACGATTTAAGAAAAAATTTGAGAAGACGGGTACGCTTCGCGAGTTACGCTCTCGTACGCACTACGAAAAGAAGTCGGTCACTCTGCGCACTCAGCGCATCAAAGCGGCCTATAAGCAGCGCATGCAGTCAATAGACAACGCGTAGCACGCAACAGTTTTCTCGTGTTTATCATTATATTAGGGCGGTACCAACCAGGTTGTGGTAGCCGCCTTTTTTATGATAGACACCTTTATTAAGTTTTTAACTTACGAAAAGCGGGCCAGCCCCTACACGGTCACTTCCTACCGAAGCGACTTGCTTCAGTTTCATGCTTTTCTTAAGCACCACTCCCCTGGTCTTCCCGTAGCTTCCGCCGAACATCAGGAAATTCGTGCTTGGATCGTTGATTTGTCCAGCAAGCAAAATACCGCCCGGTCAATTAACCGAAAGATCAGCACCCTGCGATCCTTCTACAAGTTTCTACAACGCCGCAAACATATCAAGCGCAACCCCACGCATAAGGTACGAGCGCTGAAAGCGAATTATCCACCTCCGCACGTGGTGCAAGAAAACGATCTTTTTAAACTTCTGGATACCTGCGAATTTACCACCGATTTTTCGGGCTGTCGTGACCGTCTGATGCTGGAACTGCTTTACGGCACCGGCATACGTCTGAGTGAGATGATTTATCTGGGCCACGACCAAGTAGATACCATCGGTAGCACGATTAAGGTAGACGGCAAGGGTAGTAAACAGCGTTTGCTACCGGTACACGAAAGCCTGGTGGTTTTGATCGAGAAGTACTGTGTACTCAAGCAGCAACAGTTTAGCGACGATGCTAGCTCGCTATTGCTGGTAACCGATAAAGGAGCTCCCTGCTATCCTATGATGGTGTACCGTACGGTGCGTAAGTACCTAGACCAGTACACCACCATCGACAAGCGCAGCCCACACGTGATGCGCCATACATTTGCATCGCACTTGCTGGAAAACGGAGCCGATCTGCACGCGATTAAAGATTTGTTGGGCCATGCTACACTGGCTTCTACCCAGGCTTACACGCACCAATCCATGGAAAAGATCAAGCAGATCTTTGATCAAACGCACCCAAAAGCATAAGCATCTAACGAGCGCAAGCTATTCGTAGTTTCTCTAAACTGTTTTTACGTATTAGGGTTAAACAGTAGAAATTCATCTACAAAAACGCTAAGAATATGAAACTACAGATGCAGACGGTTCACACGGACCCCGCCCCTGAGCTTATCGACTTCATTCAACGTAAAGTGGATAAGTTAGAAACCTTTTACGATCGCATTATCGACGGGGAAGTGTTTCTAAAGCTGGAAAGCGGAGAAACCGTGGAGGATAAAGTAGTAGAAATCAAAATCAATATTCCTGGCAACCAGCTGTTTGCTAAAGAACGGTCAGAATCGTACGAAGCAGCGGTTGATACGGCGGTAGATGCCCTACGCCGCCAGCTCAAAAAGCATAAAGAGAAGCTCGCAACTCACTAGCTCACCATAAAACCAGCAACAGCGGTAGGAGAAGGTAGAGTGCCTAACAAATTGTCGCAAAGGTAGTCAGAGAGGATTATTGGGGGGACGAAAGCCGATGCGGTTCGTACTTGGTGCTATAGGAAGAACATAGGAATCGGGGGGGCGAACAGAAGCTCACCGGGAGAAATACTTATCTAATGATTAGATGTATGGTTCTCTTGCTTACGCGCTCCGTCTTTTCCCTCTTTCAAATTATAATAGATACGCTGCGTTGGGTACGCGAAGTCAATATCTTCATGCTGTGCAAACTGGCGAAGCACGTCTTCCCAGATATTGTGCTCCGTCATACGGCGCTTCTTTGGGTTGCATAAATAGCGCATCGTAAGCACCACTCCGCTGTCTTTCACTGAGGTGTACACGATGGGGGTTAGATTGGAGTAGAAAATCATGAACTTCTTAGAGGCCTCGGTCAGGCGACGTGCCGCCGCTTTAGTCAGGTGCTCCGTGTGCTCCTTCAGGATTACGTTTAGGATGTCCTTGGCTTTCTCCCAGTCGCTCTCAAAAGTAACCATCACTCCCACCTCGTTCCAGATGTGCGTAAAGCCTTGCGTGTAGCTAGCCTGTGGTTCTTTGAACACTTTGCCGTTCGGAATGTGGATGACCCGACCGGTGCTCTGCTCGGCGTCTACCCAGTTGCCAATTTCATTAATGGTAAACTGATAAAACCGAATATCGATCACATCGCCGGCGTGCTCGCCAATCTGGATGCGGTCGCCCACCTCAAAGGGGCGACGCAGTAGAATGAACAACCAGCCCGCCAGGTTCACAATTGGGTCTTGCAGGGCGATGGCTAAACCAGCCGTGGCTAGCCCTAAGAAAGTAGCCAGCGACGATACGGATTCTACCCAGATAGAACCTATGATAATAACCAGTAAAATAGTGTAGACGTTTCGGACTCCGTTTTTCCAGTAGTACTTGTCGCGGACGTCTTTCACGCGCCGAAAAACCAGCTTCAGGCTAAAGTAGCGTAGTACCCACAGCACCAGAAAGGCCAGTAGCGAATAGAGAATATTGAATTGATACACTGGGGCTATTCTCCAGTGGGTGGCAATCCATTCGACGATACTCATAGGCGGTTAGGTTAAGACTAATCGGGGGGTGGTCAGTAGCATTCTACTTCTAATACAGTGCTTTGATCATGGAATAGCTCAGCCTTCATAAGGTTCAATAATCTTCTAACTGATCGTATAGAAAACCAACTTCCCCATTCTCTAATAGTTGCTGACCCGACGTTGGGCGCTGGTATTGACCGCATTAAAAAAACCTACGATGCCTCCGCACAAGTGCGACTCCCAAGACACACCCGGCTGATTGGGCAGCACACCGTAGAAGATACTGCCGTAGAACAAAACGATCACAATTGAGATCAGCAGCGACTGAAAATCGCGACGAAACAGTCCGAAAAACATTAAAAAGGCCGCCAATCCGTAGATCAGTCCGCTAGCTCCAATGTGATAAAAGGGCCGTCCGAACAGCCACACCAGTATGCCCGTCAGGAAGTAGCACTGTAAAAACACACGACTGGCGATGCGGTCGTAGAACATATACAGCACGGTGCCCAGAATGAGCAACGGCATGGTGTTCGATACCAGGTGGGCTACTCCGCCGTGCAGCAGTGGAGCGGTAACAATACCGATCGCGCCCGTGAGCGAACGTGGCAAGATACCGTAGCTCAGAAAGCCGAGTGGAAACAGGGTGCCCACGAAGTATACCGCCCATATAATAAAGACGAGCCGCGAGGGTACAATAATACTGCTACTGATAGGTTTCATACGAGGGCGAAAATAATTTATTTTTTGGCTACTCTTGCGCTTTTCAGCAATAGATACACCGGCCAATGATCACTAAACCCCCCGTGGTACCGATAGCCCACGTAAGTGCGCCGCGGTTGGTAGCCCAGATGTTTGGCGTCTTCTTCGGCCAGCCAGTCGGGACGAAAGCAGCGCGCTCGCTGATCTACGACCCGCAGTGGGCTGGTGCTTGCTAATAAGTTGGCCGATACGATCATTTGGTCGAACGTGCTCCACGCGCCTTGGTACTTATGCGTGCCCGGCGCTTCATAGCGGCTGACGTTCACCAAACCACCACCCTCGGTAACGTGCAACAAGCTAACGTCATCGGGATTATCGTTGAAATCACCGGCGACCACCACTCGCGCGTCAGGGCAATGCTGCTGTAGGGTGTCTACCTGACGGCGCAGTACGGCTGCGGCCTGCCGGCGACGGGCAGCGGAAGCGGTGGTGCCGCCGTAGCGCGAGGGCCAGTGGTTGATAAAATAGTGCAACGTATCCGTACCAAACAAGACGCCTCTCACGTAGAGAATATCGCGGGTAGGCCGTCCGCTCAAATCTACCGGAATAGCCCGGTGAGTTAGGTACTGAAACTGAGCAGGATCGTAGAGTAGCGCCACGTCAATGCCCCGTTGGTCGGGTGACTCTTCGTGTACAATCTGATAGCGCTGCCGGTGGAGTGGTGTACGTTTGAGTAGTCCTTCGAGTGCCCGTCGGTTTTCTACTTCGGCCAGGGCGACCAGGGCGGGTGGTTGCCACGACTGCCCTATACCAACAATTACTTTATAGATTTGATGATACTTGGTGCGCAAGCGCGAGGGGGTCCATCCTCGTACTCCTTGGGGCAAAAACTCTTCGTCTCGCTTCAGCGAATCGTCTTCAGTGTCGAAGAGATTCTCTACGTTGTAGAATACCACGGTGGCTTCTTGGGCTTGTGGTGTAAACGGTATTGCGAGGAAAAGGCAAACAATGAGTCGCTTCATAGAGAATGTTGCGATGAGTGATACGCTTGAGTGAATGGGTTTTGCCACTCTGCTGACCTATTACGAAGATAAGAAGTGTCAGGCTCTCTTCTTCCTCCGAAAATCTCCCAACCTTACCCGCGCAGGGTCCGCAGTAATAAAAGCAACGGCAACGCTGGTAAATACCGTTATCATTTTCTATCATCGCAAAACTAACCTATCACTATTATGAGATTTATTTATCTGTTAACCTTACTCCCTCTTTCTCTTTTCGCCCAACCAGTAGACCTATCGTACTATTTACCGGATACCGACTACAACTCGACCATCCCCACGCCTGCTTCCGTACTAGGTTTTCAGGTGGGCGAGCGGCACGCCGAACCGGCGCAGATGGCGGCTTACTACCGAGCACTGGCCGAAGCATCGCCTCGGGTCAGCCTGCGTACTTACGGACGCACGTACGAGCATCGGCCGTTGTTTCTACTGACCATTACGACTGAGACGAATCAATCCGACCTCAAGACACTTAAGATACTGCACCAACGCATTTCTGATCCGGCGTCGGCCAACAAGGTGGCGCTCGACGAGGCACCAGCGGTGGTATGGATGGGTTATAGTGTGCATGGCAACGAACCCAGCGGGGCCAACGCTGCCCTGCTGGTGGCCTACTATCTGGCCGCCGCTCCAGCGGCAGAAGTGGCACCGTTGCTAGGCAAGACCATTGTGCTCATGGACCCCTTTATCAATCCTGATGGACTCAACCGCTTCGCTAGTTGGGTCAACACCCATAAAGCTCAGGTGCTAAGCACCGACCCACAAAACGTTGAGCAGAACGAAGCCTGGCCCGGCGGTCGCACCAACCACTACTGGTTTGACCTGAACCGCGATTGGCTACTGCAACAACACCCAGAATCGCGCGGTCGGGTAGAAGCTTTTCACGAATGGAAGCCTAACGTACTAACCGACCACCACGAAATGGGTACCGACGCTACCTTTTTCTTTATGCCCGGTGTGCCCACCCGCAATCATCCGCTCACCCCCGGTCGCGTGTTCGACCTCACCCGCCAGCTTGGTACTTACCATGCCGCTGGGTTAGACTCCATTGGTTCACTCTACTTCACTGAGGAGCGTTACGACGATTTCTACTTCGGCAAAGGCTCCACCTACCCCGATGTGAACGGGGCGGTTGGTATCTTGTTTGAGCAGGCGAGTGCCCGAAGTCACGCGCAGGAAAGCGAAAATGGTTTGCTCACCTTTCCGTTTGCTATTCGCAACCAGGTGGTTACCAGCTTTACCACCCTACGAGGAGTGGCCAATCTGCGACCGCAGCTGCTGCAACATCAGAAGGCCTTTTACCAGAGTGCGCTGGAAGCAGCGCAGCAAAGCGACACGGCAGCCTATATTTTTGGTAGTGACGCTGACCCAACCCGTACTCACCATATGGCCGAGGTACTGCGACGCCACCAGATACGACTGCACCGACCGAATAGTACGGTTCAGGTAGATGATCAAACCTTTACTCCTGAGGGCAGCTACCTGGTGCCTACCCAACAACCGCAGTACCGGTTGGTGGAAGCACTGTTTGAGCAGCGTACTGAGTTTACTGACAGCCTGTTCTACGATGTGTCGGCCTGGACGTTTCCGCTCGCCTTCGATCTACCGTTTGCGCCCCTCACCGACAAGCAATTTGTCTTGGGTGAAAAGGTCGGTATCCTCCGTTTTCCTAGTGTTGAGTTGGTAGAGGATAGCACGGCTTACGCCTACCTCATCAAACCAAACGGCTACTACGTACACCGAGCCCTGCACCGTATGCTGGCCGCAGGTATAGCAGTGAAGGTAGCCACACAATCGCTGACGGGCAGTAACGGGCAAAAATTTCCGGCGGGCACCCTGCTCGTATCTATCGGGATGCAGCAGGATGTTAGCCAGGATGAGATCCGCCAGATGATGCAAACCATCGCTCGCAAAGATGGCCTGCCGGTACACAGCTTCACCACTGGGCTCACAGATCAGGGCATCGACCTGGGAAGCCGTAGCTTTCGTCGGGTTGAGCGGCCTAAGGTGGCGATGTTGGTGGGCTCAGGGGTGAGCAGCTATGATGCCGGTGAGGTGTGGCACTTGCTGGACCAACGCCTGGCCATGCCCCTCACCATGCTGCCCGTCGATCAGCTCAGCAATACGGACCTATCGCGCTATACCACCCTGGTGATGGTAGACGGTAGCTATGGAAGAATCGGTTCGGCACAACGAGAGAGTCTCAAGCGATGGCTCAAATCGGGCAACACGCTGGTGGCGATGAAGAAAGCGGGGCAGTGGCTCAGTCGTCAGGAAATTGGCGGGGTGTCGTACGAGGAGATTGCCGCCGACTCGGTGCCCCCTCGCCCCTATAGTTCCCGTGATACTTACCGGGGCGCACAGGTGTTGGGCGGAGCCATCTTCGCGACCACCGCTGACCTGACGCATCCGGTGGCCTTCGGCTTACTCGACGATGAACTACCGGTATTTCGTAATGATGACTTAATGATTAAACGGGGTAAAAATCCTTACGCTTACCCGGTAGTCTACAACGATGATCCGCTGATGGCAGGGTACGTTTCAGAGCGTAAAGAGGATTTGCTACGCAATACGGCCGCGGTAGCGGCGACTAAGTTCGGTAAAGGAACGGTAATCATCTTTGCGGATAATCCTAATTTTCGTGCCTACTGGTACGGCACCAACAAACTGTTTATGAACAGTCTATTTTATGGTTCAATCATTGATTAAAGGTTGAGCTAGAAGGCGTACCTATACCCCAAAAAAAATCCACCCTTCGGGGTGGATAGCAAATCGTAAAAAAATCTACCGAAGTAGTACGAGCAGTCGGTGAGAAACTATCGTGCGCTACTGCTGGGTAGTGCTGTTGCTATTTGGCTATAGTGAATTTGTCCTGACGTATCAATCACTTTTAGGCGATAAAAAGCCGACTGGGCTGAAGTATTGCTCTCCTCTACGCGATACTGGTTGCTCTTTTCTGAACGGACGGTACGAACTTCCTCAAACTGCACTGCATCGTAAGAGCGTTCTATTACAAACGTTTGCGACGGGCTGCTGCCTGCTACAGACCAGCGCAAACTCACCTGGTCACTCAGTGTTTCAACCTGAAAATCAATCAGGGTAGGCAGCGTTCGAGCCGACACTGTCGTTGTGGCGAGCATAAGACCGGCAAACATCACCATTTGGATAGCTTTTTTTGTACGATTCATAACGATAGTTTTGTTCTATACCATCTGTCGCTAATTTCGTACGAGCCAAACCTAAGTAATCATAACTAACTGGAATTCAGTTTTTTAAAATAAATAACACGCTTATAAAGTCTATCCTACATCCCAATACGGGAATAATAGTGTCTTTGTGTCTCACTAGTAGGCTTCGTATAACCAGGCGAGGATACGTTCCATTTCGGCCTTGAACACCGAAGAAGTAGTGACGTAGTTGTTGTGCATAAAACTAAAAATGAGCTTACGACCACTCTGTGTGAACAAAAAACCACTCAGGCAGTGCTTGCCGCCCAGCGTACCGGTTTTGGCAAATACGTAAGGGGCACCGTTCGGATGAGCGTACCAGTCCTCGATAGTGCCTGACACCCCACCCGCCGGAAAAATTGTACGAATCCGCCGGTCGCTCAGTACGCTGTCTACTTTCTGCAGCAGTGCTACCATGGTGCGCGGCGTCTGCAAGTTGTAACGCGACAAGCCCGAACCATCCACCCAAACGGGTGAATCGGGCAGGTCGTCGAGATAACGCCCTTTCATGTGTTCTATCGTCCAGCGTGCGCTGAGCGTATCCTGATAGGACGAGGAGCACATCATCAGTATTTGTTCAGCCACAAAATTATCGCTCTGCTGCATCATACGGCGGTAGAGGCTATCAGCCGGTACACTGTAGCGGCGACGCGACAGACGGAAATAAGGACGCTGGTACTCCCCTACCGGTCGCTCCAGTGTATCACGCAGTAAGTCAAGCGTGAGAGAGGCGGACTGAATAAACGGAATGTCAGTAGTTAGCGATGTAGTGTCTTTAAACAGCGCGTAGGTAAAACGGTTATCGTGCAATGCCCGTCGGACAAAAGTATCCTGCGTCGTATCGGGGCGAAGGGATAGCGTGCTACGGAAGTACGTAGGCGATACGACGGGAGCGCTCGTACGTTGAGAACGAAAACGGGCTACGTTGGCGTGCAACGGTAGCACCGATCGCTCGGTAGAGAAATTGTAACCGTAGTCTTCCCACGCCCAACCGGGGCCAAAGTGCGGGTCGGCGGTGGGCCGTTCCAAGTAACGCAGTGGCCCTAAATGACGTTTTAAAAACTGAAAAACCGCCTGATTATAGGTAGTATCAATGCTAGATATCTCAGGATGCAACAAGGTCGGATCGCCGGTGCCGGTAAAGATAAGGGTGTCGCCTCGATACTCGTAGCGCAGGGCGGGTATTGAGTCGCTCAGTAGTTTTAGCCCGGCGTAGAGCGTAAATATTTTGGTGTTGGATGCCGGTGTATAATACTTGTCCGCTTGGTATTCGTAGATGGTTTCGTCCCGTTCGGTGTCATAAAGCGCAAATCCTGTAAAGCTCTGTGCAAACACCGGCGAGTCGGCAATTCGCTGCTGTAGTTCTCGGCTGCTTACCCCCGGACGGGAAGCACAACTACTTATCCAAAGGCTAAGTACCGCGAAGTACAGGATACGATGCATCGGCTAAACTTTTTTGGTGAAGCGGCGTAATTTAAGGGATTGCCCGATGATTTGTTATACACCGCTACTTTTATGAACAACGCACCCGAACTCAATGGTAAGTACTTAGGCACCATTTCTAAAGACTTTGTGGTGGTCTCTGACACGCTGAAAGAAGCGTCGTACCAAGTGCGCTCGCAGGGCTTCTCTGACTACCCGATTTTTCCAATCGCTAAAGTAGAGATTCCCATAGGGCGGCTACTGTTAGGCAGAGTTGAAATGGCCACGCACTGGAACTACCACATCACCTACTTAGACGAATTTATACAGCGCAAGCTGGTAGAAGACCAAGAGACTTTCATCAAGAACTATAAAGATCCGGATGAATTCTGCTGCCTGTTCGTGGTAGACGAAGAGTTTACCAACTTTGTGTTTATTCCTTACCCCGAGGATTGAGCACGGCTATTGGTTAAGTAATCGATCCTTACCTTGAAGTATTCCAGTTCCGATAAATGAGTGGTGCATGATAACCACCTTGTTACTCATCATTCATCACCGCTCATTGATACCTCGGGTTGACGCTCTACCGCTTAAACTTACGGTACAACCAGTAACCACCCGCCCCCACCAGTCCGACCAGAATGATGGCCACCCAAAAACCAAATTCGAATACATCGCCAATAAAATCTCCTACTTGTAGCAACAGAGCTGAAAACGTATAATTGATCATAGCGCTATAGAGTTGTGTAAATAATAGGCAAGAACGAGCGCTCACCCAAAAGGTTTAGCTACCACTAAAATGGTTCCAACCCTGTGCCCGAATGGCCACGGCCTGTTCGCCGGTAGTGATCAACTGCGCTCCCTGCGAAGCTTCCTGCACGTAACCGATGGTATGAATATCAGCGTGGTTCTTCAGTTGTTCAAAATCAGCTTGACTCACAGTAAACAGGAGCTCGTAATCTTCGCCACCGTTGAGCACCACGGTGCTGGCACTCAGCTTAAACTCTTCAGCGGTGCTCATGGTCAATGGGTCTATCGGCAGCTTGTCTTCGTACACCCGCATACCCACCTGCGACTGCTGACATAGGTGCAGCACCTCCGAGGCTAGCCCGTCCGATACATCGATCATGGCGGTAGGCACTACGTTCAGCTCCCGCAGGTCGTGAATCACGTTGGTTCGCGCCAACGGTTTAAGCTGACGTTGCACCACGTAGTCGTAGGCTTCCAACTGGGGCTGCGCGTTAGGGTCTTCGGCAAAGGCTACTTTTTCGCGCTCCAGCACCTGTAGTCCGGCGTAGGCTCCACCCAAATCTCCGGTTACGCACAAGATATCATTGACCTGCGCTCCGCTGCGGCGCACCACCTGATTTTTGTCAGCGCCCCCCACCGCCGTCACGGAGATGATCAGCCCGGAGGGCGAAGCAGTGGTGTCGCCGCCCACCAAATCTACGGCGTAGTCTTCGGCGGCGTAGGCAATACCGCGGTACAGGGCGTCTACGGCTTCTACCGAAAAGCGATTGCTCAGCGCTAGACTTACGGTAATTTGCTGCGGAATACCGTTCATCGCCGCAATATCAGACACATTAACCGCCACTGCTTTGTAGCCCAGATGCTCGAGTGGCGTGAAGGATAAATCAAAATGAATGCCCTCAATCAACATATCGGTACTCAGCAACTGCCGTTGATGCTTCGAAGCGAGCACGGCGGCATCGTCGCCAATGCCGAGGACAGAACTGGCGTTTTTCAGAGAAATTCGCTGGCGGATTCGGTCGATAAGTCCGAACTCGCCCAGGCTACTAATTTCGGTGCGTGTGGGTTTTGGTTGATCAGGCATGGAGTTGGACTGTTAAATCTGTTCTTATTTTGTTTCGTGGCGAGTAAGCGTGGTGTCGTAAGCGGTGGGCGGGCGGCAGGAAGCGGTTGCTTCTTTGTCTTGCCTACTGCCGCCCGCCAACCCTCTTCATTGTTTCTTTCCTCCCGTGCTCCCGTAACCGCCCGCGCCCCGCAAGGTTTCGCCCAGTTCGTCTACCGCCTGCCACTGCACCTGGGCATGGGCTGCTACCACCAGTTGCGCGATGCGATCGCCCGGTTGCACCGTGAAAGCTTCGTGAGATAAATTGACCAAAAGCACCTTTACTTCGCCGCGGTAATCAGCGTCAATGGTGCCCGGACTGTTGAGCACGGTGAGGCCGTGTTTGTAGGCCATACCACTGCGAGGCCGCACCTGCGCTTCGTACCCGGCAGGTAGTTCTATGAAGAGCCCCGTCGGAATCAGCGTGCGCTCCAATGACTGTAGCGTGACAGCCTCTGCCAAGTGCGCGTGCAAATCCATACCGGCCGACTGCTCGGTTTGGTAGTGCGGTAGTGGGTTGTCAGACCGGTTAATAATTTTGACTTCCATAGGCGGCATGAGGGTTAGGTTTTCGGTTGACGCTCGGGCAAGTGGCGTTTCTCAATGAAGAAGATAGCCCCCGCAAAGGCAAGCGCAATAGCAATATTGATCACATTTTCTAGCAGCACATTGTCGAGGTCTATTTGAAAAGTGCCGTAAATAACCGCCAGTGCGACCAATAGATAAACGATCGTCGGCATAAAGTCATACGGAATGGGATAGTGCTTTTTGCCGTAGTGATAACACAGCAGGCACATGATGAAAAAGCAAGCGATGCTGGCGACAGCACTTCCCAGATAACCTAGCACCGGAATCAGCAGAAAGTTGCCCAGCAGTGTTACACCGGCACCCAGTGCGCTAAAGACGGTACCGAAGTACGTCTTATCGGTCAGCTTGAACCAGATAGACAGGTTGATATACACTCCGTAGAACAGCTTGGCCAACAGCAGAAACGGCACCACGTAGAGGGCATCCCAATAGGCAGGGTTCTGCAGGAATATCTGCCCCAGCAGGTCTAGGTTGACGCTCACTCCCACCAGAATCAGAATACTAAACACAGTGAAGTAGTGCATCACCTGGGCGAATAGTTTGGGCGCAGTTTTGTCTTCGGCGCTAGAAAAGAAGAATGGTTCACCCGCGTAGCGGAACGCCTGAATGGCCAACATCATGAAGATGCTTAGCTTGTAACAGGCACCGTATACTCCTAGTGCCTCCTGTGGCGTCTTATTCGGATAAAAGTTGGGCGGCAGCAAATCATTAAGCAAAATCTTCTCAATATTCTCGTTCACCATTCCTCCGATGCCCATCAGAAAGATGGGCACCGCGTACCACAACATGGGTTGCAGCACGGCAGTATTCAGCCGAAACCGTACCTGCGACAGGTAACGCCACAGCATGAGTGGAATAAAAGCATTGGCAATCAAATTGGCTAAAAAGACGTAACCCACTCCCAAATCTAGTTCATATAGATCGGTAAGCGTGGGGTGCATCTTATACACCTCGGGCAGCAGCAAGAGGAAGAATAGATTGAGTCCTACCTGTAAGAAAATAGCCGATAGCTTGGTAATCGTAAATTTCAGGGCTTTGTTTTCGTGGCGCAAACGCGCGAACGGTACCGCGACCAGGGCATCAATCCATAGAATCGCCGCCAGCCAGCGCACTATGTAACCCAAATCGGCGTAGCCCAGCCAAGTAGCAATCGCCTCTGCGTTAAGCAGCAAGAGTAACGACACCGACGTACTGATGAGAAAGACGGTCGTCCACACGGCGTAGTACACCTGCTGCTCGCGGGTGGGGTCGTCCTGCGTTTTGGCTGTGAAACGGAAGTAAGCCGTTTCCATCCCAAAAGTATATAAGATATTGAAGAACGCGACGTAGGCGTACAGCTCCGTCACCGCTCCGTAGGCTGCTTCCTTAAACACCAGTGTATACAGCGGCACCAGCGCGTAGGTCAGAATTCGCCCCAGAATGGTACTCACGCCGTAGAGTGCGGTTTGTCCGGCGAGTTTCTTAAGGGGGTGAGCCATCCGGTGGGTTAAAGAATGTGCTGTTTTAATAAGTAGGCGGTGGGCACGTAGCAGGAGGTGGTGAGCGGTTTCCCTGCTTCAAGACAGCTTACCGCCAACCGCAGCCTGCCGACCTATTTGCATAAATTTTATCCAATCATAATGAACCCGTCGAGTGCAACGACAACCTTCACCTACTCGCCCGTAAAGTGGGCTTCGCGTTTTTCTAGAAAGGCCTGCGTACCTTCTGCGAAGTCTTCAGATTTGCAGCAGGCGGCAAAGCTATTGGCTTCGGTCTGATACCCGTTTTCTTCCGGATCAAGGGCGGCATTAACGCTTTCTACGACCATACCCACCGCCAAAGGTGCTTTGGCAATAATTTTATGCAGCATCCGGCGGCTATACGCCAGGGCGGCGGCTTTGTCTTCTACCACGTGGTTGACCAAACCGATGGCCTCAGCTCGCTCAGCGGAGATGGTATCGCCCGTCATGATGAGCTCTAACGCACGTCCCTTGCCTACCAGTTGGGGAAGCCGCTGTGTGCCACCGAAGCCGGGAATCAACCCCAGATTGACCTCAGGCTGACCAAATACGGCATTCTTGGCAGCCACTCGGATATGGCAGGCCATCGCTAGTTCACAGCCACCGCCTAGGGCAAAACCGTGCACCGCGGCGATCACCGGTTTATCGCACTTCTCGATGGAGGCAAACACTTCCTGTCCGATTTCAGCAAACTTGCGTCCGTTCACCTCGTTTAAATCCGACATCTCAGCGATATCAGCACCCGCCGCGAAGGCTCTTTCGCCCTCGCCGGTAATAATCACTCCCTTGATATCACTATCGTCGTACACGGTTTGCATCGCTTCGCCCAGCTCCTCGATCACCCCCTTATTCAACGCATTCATCTTATCGGCCCGATCCAGTGAAATGGTCAGGATGTTATCTTCCAGCACCGTGTTGATGTGCTTAAACTTCGTTGCTTCCATACATAGAACAATTGGTTATAGATAAGTGGTCGGATTGATCGTGAAGAAAACCCGCCACTTTGTGAGAAAGGTCAGACCCAAATATAACAGGTGGGGCAATATTCTCAAAAGTTATGTCGAGCGATACGCATAAAGGGGGGCGTAGGTTGTTGTCACACTCTTACAAGAGGTGGCGTATGTCTTAAGAAGGCAGGCTATGCTTTGTCATTGTTCTCGGTCGCATCAGGGGCTGTACTGGCTTCTTCAGGTGAGGCAGTAGTGGATTGCGTATCCGATGATACATCGGCCTCCTCGGTGGATTCGCCTTCCTCAACCAGCACCTCAGGGGCATGAGCCACCAATATTTTGTACCAGTTTACGAGCTTTTTCATGTCCGAGGTGTACACGCGGTCGGTGTCGTAGTTAGGAATGACATGCTTGAGAAAAGATTTAAGTTCTTCAGCGTCGCTGGTGTCTACGCCCGGATCGCCATCAAACTCAGCGTGAATTTTACGCAGTACGTCTTCTAGCGGAATAGACTCTTCGGCCCCGGTGGTGTAAATAGATACCTCGCGCAAGATAGATACCCGCTGATTGGCACTCACCACCATCTTCTTCTGCTGGTCGTCCAGCGTTTCTACAATAACCCCGCTGCGGGTAGGCTTAAGAATATGAAACAATCCGCCGCGACCGGCGATAGAGGCAATCTCACTGAAAGTCATACGTCAAATAATTGGAAGGTAAGTGGATAAACGAGCGTGCTCGGTAGCGGTGCGAATATAGAGAAAGCGGTACACATTGCGCATCATATTACCATAAAATCAGGTGGCCTCTTCGCTTTCCTCCAAGATGCCTTCGATGTACTCCAGGATATGTTCTTTACCCGTTTTATCGGCAGACGAACTCATAAACATAGGAGGCAGTTCATCCCAGGTTTGCTTCATCTCTTGCCTAAACACTGCCACCGAACGCTGGGTCTTATTCTTAGTTTGCTTGTCAACCTTGGTAAAAATGACCGAGAAAGGAATCTGATGCATCCCGAGCCAATCCATAAATTCCAGATCGATTTTCTGGGGCGGAATACGAGAGTCAATCAGTACGAACAGGTTGACCAGTTGCGCACGCTGCAGCAGATAGTCCTCAATCATACGACTCCACCCCTGCCGCTGCGTTTTACTCACTTTGGCCCAACCGTAGCCTGGCAAGTCTACCAAGTGCCACCGTTGGTTGATGATAAAGTGGTTGATCAGCTGCGTCTTACCCGGTTTAGAGGAGGTCTTCGCCAGTTGCTTACGCCCCACCAGCATATTGATTAGCGACGACTTACCCACGTTAGAGCGGCCAATAAAGGCAAACTCCGGCAGGTCGGTCAGCGGACACTGCTGGTACTTCGCAGCACTTAGCACAAATTCGGCGGTATTGATCTTCATCACAATACGAAGAAACAGGCTAGGCCACTGCGATACAAGCGCATCGCCAAAAAACCTTTTCTGTCGTTGGTTTCCGGTTCGGTTGTCCTCGCCGCATTTCATCTTATTCTGCTACGAAGACATGAGGCGGTTTGATGCCCCAAGAATAAATTAGAGTAGAAGCCACGCGTACCGGTGTTGAAGTCGCTGTCTTGCCAATAATTAATATACAAAAACCGACTTTTTCTGGGTTGTATACCGATCAATAGCTTTCAGCCTGTACCCTATATAGATAACAACTTATAATAGTAATCACATTATTCAGGGGTTATTCTTAATTCCACCCTGAATTCTCCGGTTAAGTTTAGGAAAAACGTACTTATTACGCTATGTTACTCATGATCACTTGTACTTCATACATAGTGTAACATCTCATCCTTTTTTCTGTCAACAACTTTCATTTAAACCTAACCCTTTTGATTATGATGAAGATTGACCCCTATTATTTAATTATCGCCCTGGCACTTCTTTGTCAGGATGTGTTTGCCCAAGGTTGGTGTGGCGAGTCGAAGAAGGAAGACTGCGGCGATTGGGTTGTGCAGATGAACCTGTTCAGAGGCGGTTCTTGGGACAATAACGACTGTGTGTCTTACGACGGCTGCGTGAACAATGCCCAATGGAACTGGTCTGACCCCGGTGCGTGGAGCCAGTTGCTGCTAGAAAAGAAAGGTTTTTGTGACAAAGGCTACCGTATCTCCAATACTAAGGATTTTAACGTAAGCTACGATGCCAGTTTTTCTAATGCCTACGGAAACCATCGGGTTGCCATTGTATCTTGGGCCAAGACTACCGATGATTGCGAATGGCGCACTGACAACCTGTTTGAACTTTATCTGCACGAGCAGTCGTACAACGAAACGCCTGATATCTACGACTCTTGGGACGCCTGTACGTACATAGGCGAGTCCACTACCTGCTCAGGATCTACGTACAGAATGTACGACTGTGGTGATGAGGCCATTATTGGCCGCGTCCTACGAGGATGGCGAAACACCCCCCGCACCGCGGGTACCACCGACGTAGATTGCCTGTGGGAGAACTTCCGAGACAAGCTCAGCGATGTGCCCGATGTATACTACTACTTCACCGAAGTGGGAGCGGAAGTGGGTCCCAACTCGGGTGGACAATTTAGTATTACCGGAGCAAATATGGTACGCGTGCCTACCGACGGTAATACGCCCACGCCCCCTCCCAGCACAGGGCTGGTAAATAATGGAGTTTACCAACTAGCTTGTAGTTGGGGTAACAAAAACCTACACGTCACCAATGATGTAGACGGATCAAACGTGGCAGTAGCCAACAAAGACGATAGCCAGTGGTCGCAGCAGTGGATTCTACGAAAAGAAAGTGGCAATGTGTACCGACTGGAAGCCCGATGGGGCGGTAACTATTTACACGCAACTGGTAAAAATAATAATGATAATGTGTCTGCTAACGCCTTAAATAGTAGTTGGACCTCACAGCGATGGAAGCTGATTAGTTTGGGGGGTAACGAATACCGACTACAGAACATGTGGAATCCCAACATGTACCTTACCGGAAGCAACCAAAACGGTGGAAACGTGAGCGTGCACGCTCTTGACGAAGGTTGGGCTTCACAAAAGTGGAAGTTCCGGAATATGAATATCAACGCCCGGACTGTCTCAGAAGAGGAAAAGGCACTGGCGACGACTCGAGGTAGGTTGGGTATCACCCCAAAGCCTATTGATTTTAGCCTCTATCCGAACCCAGCCTACGGGCAGGTTCAGGTAACCGCCCCGGAACAATCAGACCTTAGTGTTGTAAATATTGAGGGAAAAGAGGTGATGCGCACGACCTTACCATCTTCTTCTTCAGTGATCAATACGGATCGGCTCAAACCCGGCATGTACGTGGTAAGTGTTTCGTCTTCCTCTGGTGTGGCGACGACCAAATTAGTAGTGGCAGATCGTTAAGTCCGGCGTAGTGTACCAGTAACGCTACTCTTCTTTCCTTTCAGAAAAGTGAAGCCCGTTGTCTGCATTGAACCCGCTCTTACTACTACAGTAGTAGGCTCGAGCCAATGTAGACCACGGGCCACTTAGTTTTAAGTAGAGTCGGCTCGGAAGTATTCTTTGCGAATGACTCATTTTCTGCGGGCACGCATAAAGCTGTACAA
Source organism: Tunicatimonas sp. (assembly GCA_965213875.1). Classification (GTDB taxonomy): domain Bacteria; phylum Bacteroidota; class Bacteroidia; order Cytophagales; family Cyclobacteriaceae; genus Tunicatimonas. The sequence goes on from CBDCAN010000001.1 coordinate 555,176, forward strand.
GAGGAGAGTTAAAGGTTTTGTGAAAACAACCTTAGAAAACCAGACCACCCCATGGTCAGAATACCGTAATTTAGATAGTACGTTGCTCAGGCAATGCCAATGTCCTGCACCAATTGCTGGGCCTGCTGCACCCAACCGTCATGAACGATACGGCCTTCCGAAAGCTCCATCACTTGGTTGATTTGCCGCTGATCATCATCATTGAAGTGCGCTATTTGCGCAATGGTGTAGATACCCAGCGCATTCAGCTTTTTCTCGGCAAAAATGCCAATGCCCTCAACGCGCTTGAGATCGTCGCGCTGATCTTCAGAAGCTGTACCAATCCGCTCCAGGTTAATGTGATGCGCGCGAGATCGGATACGCTCCAGTGTTTCGTCTTGTTTAGACAGCCGCTGACGAGGTTCTGAACGAGCCGCCGTGCGCTGCACTATTGGATGAGGCCCTACCGGGTAGCGCTCTACCGGGTGGCGCCCCACCGGGTGGCGCGCTCGTACCGTGGTAGCAGGCGCTCCGTGGGCAGCAGCATTCGGTGGGGCGCCACCCGGAGCCTCAGCAGTAGCGGGTGTAGGTGACAAATCTGATACGGACACGCCCTGCTGCGACAAATGGGTACGTACCTCGGTGAGTTCGTGGGTAAGTGTCTTGTGTCGCGCGGCGGTGCGCTGTAACCTTTGTTCGGCGTCGCTGAGGGCTTGCTGCTGCGATTGCCAGCGGGTGCGCCACTGCTCTACCGCGCCGCGGGTGGATCGCCGACCGATAAGAAAACCTAAAGCGGCCGAGCCGATTAAGAATACGAGAATGATGATAAGATCAGTTAGTAGGTACATACTCACTCAATGTTAATTTCTACCCTTCTATTTTTGCTTCTTCCTTCGCGGGTGTCGTTGTCCGCAATCGGTTGTGTTTCACCCGCCGAGCGGGTTTTGATCTGACGGGCACTAATACCTCGCTCGCTCAGTACGCGCTTGGTAAAATCAGCCCTCTCTTGTCCGTACCCTAGGTTCTTTTCGGCGCTACCCACCCCATCGGTGTGCCCGGTGAGCACGATGGCGCGATCGGGGTACGCAAAGAGGTAGTTCTGAGCATCCTTCAGGTAGCGCTCCAGGCTGTCACTCACCGGTATGGCGGTGGCACCCATATCAAAGTAGAGTGTTTGTGGATGGGCCCTCAGCCGCTTTTCTGCGGCCTGGAGTGCAGCGACGTCAAACGTTTCTTTCTCAACGGGGCGCTCGTCACTAACGCGCGCTGTCAAACCGTTCAGCAGGGTATCGCCCACAAAATTAAGATCGATGCTAGACCGACCGGCGGTACCGATTTGCACATCGGATGCTCCGGCTTTCACCAGCTGCCGTTTAACTACTTCGGCCCGAGCCAAGCCCAGATCTTTGAAAAGCGTCGTGTTTCTTTCTGAACCATCAAAGTATCCGGTAAGGTGCAGGGCGTGATCAGGATGGCGGCCCAGGTGGTTGATTAGCTGTTGCCACATGCTGTCGGCCCCCAGCGGTGACTGAAGTACACTGCTGTTACGCGCAAAGCGCACACCTTGGTCAGAGGATAGGTTGAGTCCTTCACCGGTCAGGTGAAGCGCCCCGGTGGGCGGTGCCGTCAGATCAAATACAGTTACATCCTCCATCGGATCACAGGTTCCACAGCAGTGCTTCCGGATATGGCATACGTAGTAGTATGCCGATCCGGCCATCCATCCGGCTAGTAGTAGGCCTAAAAGTAGATCGTGTCTCATGGATCGTCTGATGAGCGAGTGTAATTGTATGATAGAATGCTGCTATCAATAATGGACACAAAATAGTGAAAAAAACAGCAAGTTTCTTCTTATTGAGGCAAGGAAATCCAATGAGAGGAAACAGTCAGTCTATTGATGAGGGTGTCCGTACGGTGTCCGAAGTGTACGGTGACGAACAAGATGAGAAGACTGCGGTTTTTTTTGGGGTAAAACGCTTCCTTACGAGTTGCCAACACCGTATATTATAACCACTAACAACGTTAATTGCTATGGGATCTATCGCTATACCGCTACCCACCGTCGGTAGCAATCAGGATATTGAAGTTGACATTCGAGTCAACGGTCAGTTACAACAGCAGAACTACCGGGTTGAAATTTTTTACTGGCAGGATTGTCAGGCTGAGGGTGTCCATGCCGGGCACTACCGTGCGGAATGCATCCGCGAAATTCTGGCCAGTTACGACCCCGCCTGGCAGCTCTATCACATTGGCGCCCCCACCGACACCTTTGTTCCGATCACCTTCGTAAAAAGACCGGTGATGAAGCGCACTGCCTAGCGTTAGGCTACTGCTACTAATGTACACAAACCAACGGCAGCGTGCTACAATCCGTGCGACCGCAGTACCTGGCGCAACTCGCCCATCCCCGGATTTTTTAACCAGGTTTGGCCAATTTCAAGCACCGGAAACTTAAGCTTACCATCGTACTGATCGCGCACGCGCTGAGCGGCCGCTTCGTCTTCCTCCACATTTTGATAAGTGAAATCTACCCACTCACGCTGGAGGTAGTTCTTGAACCCACTGGTTTTTAGGCACCAATCGGTTCCGTAGAGTACGGGCTTGGTCATGTGGTTACGGTTTTACGAGGAATGAGATCAGCCATGCGGCTTGCATTGGAAATCATAAAGGGGGCCACGGCCATGGTGAGAATAGATACGGCCAAAAATACTTGGTAACTATTTTCTGAAATGAGTTCGTTATCGGTGCCTACTTTAGCCAGAATAAACGAAAACTCACCGATTTGCGCCAACCCTAAGCCTACCATCAGCGAGGTACGCGTGGGCAACGGCAGCGTACGAGCCGCCAGAAATCCTCCGGCTACCTTCACCAGCACAATAAATATGAACCAGAACGCAATAGCCCCAGGGTCGCTCATGAAGATGCGGTAGTCAAGCAGCATCCCCATCGATATAAAGAAGAAACTAATAAAAACGTAACGAAAGGGTAGAATGCACGAAATGGCTAGGTGGTTGTAATCCGTTTCGGCGATCACCAGTCCGGCAATAAAAGCACCCAGTGCCAACGACAGTCCCATCTGCTGCGTGAGCAACGTCACACACAGTACAACCAGAATGGTTGCAATCAGAAACACTTCCTGATTACGGGCACGCATCACTTCTTTGAAGAAGCGAGGAATGATGAACTTAGCGAGTCCCCAAGCGACAAGGGCAATACCCATCAGTTTACCCACCATCATCAGTATTGCCATCAGTCCTCCGTCACTTTTGCCGGCAATAATGGGTGTGAACAGCATGAGTGGCACAATGGCAATATCCTGAAAGAGCAGTATGGCCAAAATAGCCTTGCCGGTGGGAGTATTGATTTCCATCCGATCCTGTAGCAGCTTGATGACAATCGCCGTGCTGCTCAGCGCCGTCACGAAGCCCCAGAATACTGCCTCCGGGCTGTCGCGCCCCATAGTCATCATGAGTAGCGCCGTGATTCCGATGGTGAAGAGCACCTGCAAAAAACCCCCGAGCAACACGTAGCGTTTGATCTTCATCAGGTTGCTGAACGAAAATTCTAAGCCCACCGTAAAGAGCAACAAGATGACCCCAATCTCAGCAAATATTTCTACGTCATGGGTGTTGCTAAGCAGGTCCAGCGTGCTGGGCCCTACCAGGATTCCGGTAAGGAGGTAACCGATGATGTAAGGAATTTTGAGCAGGTTGCAGATCATCACGATGACTACAGCCACCGCGAACAGAATAGCAATATCAGTGAGCACCGGAATGTTGGTGACGGCGGCAAGGATCATAGAGGCTTGGTTGAATTTGCCCTATTCTACGAAACTTTTCATTTTAAGTGACGCTGTCGTGCCCACTTTTCGTGAGATATCTCCGGTGCTTTCATCATCTCTGGAATAAGTCTCATACAAATACCGAAGTATACCAGGGTGGTCTACTTGCTACATCTCTCGCTAATAACACTGGTGGGGTAGCCCGTGTAGACCTCCGTTTGTTATGTTTCTGTTAATTCTGTGTAGCGAATGGCTTCCTCTCAACAAAAGCCTTAGGTTCGTTCTTCCTCTAACCCCACGATGATGCTACGTGCGTTTTTTCTCTTCTCTAGTTGCTTTTTGCTGTTGTTTTGTTGCCGTCCGGCCTCAGAAAGTGAATCTGAAACCCGGGCGGTTCAGGAGGCTTTACTGGCTCGCTTGGATAGTCAGCGACTCACGCTACCTAACGGCTGGTCGCTCACCCCCGTCGGACAGTCATTACCGCTGGGCGACTTTCCGATGAACATGGCTGTGTCGCACGACCAACGCCGACTGGCCATCACCAACAACGGCCAGAGTACGCAAACAATCATGCTGTACGACACAGAACGGCAGCGTATGCTCGACAGTATTGAGATTGCCAAAGCCTGGTTGGGCGTTCACTTCGCTCCTGACGACCAGTCGGTTTACGTATCGGGTGGCAACGACAATGTTATCAAGCAGTACGCCGTCGAGAACGATCAGCTCAGCCTGCAAGACTCCATCGTACTGGGCGAGCCCTGGCCCAATAAAATCTCGGTGGCAGGCATCGATATCAACGCTACTGACAATCTGCTTTACGCGGTGACCAAAGACGACAGTGCTCTTTACGTGGCAGACTTGGCAACTCACCAGGTCGTTGGCCGCTACGAGTTGCCCTATGAAGCTTACACCTGCCTGTACGATAGTACGCGACAGCGGCTCTACATCTCCCTGTGGGGCGGGGCGCAGGTGGCGGTATTCGATACGCAGCAGCGGGTGTTCTTGGCGGCTATTTCGGTAGAGACGCACCCCAACGACATGGTGATGACGCAGAACGGTCGCCGCCTCTTCGTAGCCAATGCCAACGCTAACTCAGTATCAGCCATTGATCTGGATCGGCAGCAGGCGGCAGAAACCATTGCCGCCACCCTGTATCCCGACGCTCCCACCGGTAGCACCACCAACAGTGTGGCGCTGTCGCCGGGCGACTCAGTGCTCTACATCGCCAACGCTGACAACAACTGCCTGGGAGTGTTCGACGTATCAGAGCCGGGCCGTAGTACTTCTCTGGGTTTCGTTCCTACCGGTTGGTATCCGACTTGTGTGCGCACGGTGGGCAACCAACTTTATGTCGCCAACGGCAAGGGCTTCTCTTCCGCGGCCAATCCGCGGGGTCCCAATCCTTACGAAGAGCGAACGGAAGAAACGCAGTACATCGCGCACCTGCTCAAGGGCAGTTTGTCTGTCATTAGTGCGCCCCCCTCGGATACGCTAGCAGCTTATTCGGCGGCGGTGTATCAGAATACACCCTACACCAAAGAGCGAGAACAGCAGGCGGCAGGCGAAGCCGATAACCCCATTCCTCAACGGGTGGGCGACCCATCCCCCATCAAGCACGTGTTTTACGTGGTCAAAGAAAACCGCACTTACGATCAGGTGCTGGGCGACATGCCCGGCGGTAACGGGGATAGTACGCTCTGCTTATTTCCTGAAGAAGTAACGCCCAACCACCACCAGCTAGCCCGTGAGTTTGTGCTGCTCGATAATTTTTACGTAGATGCCGAAGTAAGTGCGGACGGTCATAACTGGTCGATGGGCGCTTACGCTACTGACTTTGTGGAAAAAACCTGGCCCACCAGCTACGGAAGGCGCGGGGGCGACTACGATTACGAGGGTACCCGCGATATTGCCTACCCCGACCAAGGTTACCTGTGGGACTACTGTCAGCGGGCCAACGTGAGCTACCGTACCTACGGCGAGTTTGTGTGGGACGGCCAATCGGAGTACGAGGCGTTGCGGGGCCACTACGACGCCAGCTTTCCGAGCTACAATCTGGAGATCAAAGACGTGACCCGCTTTGAAGAGTGGCGCCACGACTTCGACTCTCTGCTCGCGCAGAATGCGGTGCCCCAGTTCCAGACCATCCGACTGGGTAACGACCACACTGCCGGGGCTCGACTGGGCATGCCCACGCCCCAGGCGATGGTGGCAGACAATGATCTGGCGATAGGAAAACTGGTAGAACACCTGTCGAAAAGTTCGCTGTGGGCCGAATCGGCGGTGTTCATTCTAGAAGATGATGCACAGAACGGCCCCGATCACGTGGATGCGCACCGCTCGGTGCTGTTGGTAGCGAGCCCCTACACCAAACGCCGAACGGTGGTACACAGCACGTACTCTACCGCCTCGGTACTGCGTACCATGGAACTGATTCTGGGCATTCCGCCCATGAGTCAGTACGATGCCGCAGCGCCTTCACTGTGGGAGTGCTTTACGTCCGTGCCTGACACCAGCTCGTACGTAGCGCTTGCTAACAACATTGATCTGGATGAGCTTAACACAGAAGAGAATACACTATCGGAGCGCTCGGCCCACTACCCTCTCGACCGCGAAGACGCCATTCCTGATGATGAGTTCAGTGAGGTAATCTGGAAAACGGTGCGCGGCCTTGACAGTGAAATGCCCGCCCCCCGGCGCAGTGCCTTCGTACATCTAGCAGAAGACGAGGAAGAAGGGGAGTAGGCGTTCGGTGCGGTTTGGTCGCTTAATCCCATCAGTTACGACCGACTCTTGAATAATCTTTAGCCAATAAAAAAGCATAAGGTACTTCCGTAGGCTTGCTCCAGCCACATTTACTGACTGTCTCTTACTTTCTTTTCAACTGCCTCATCTTTTCCCAGTTCGGGCTCAACGTCTAGTGAAACAGAGATGACGATGGAAACATCGTTGTTGACCCGAGCGTTGCTCGAACCTAATCGGGAGTCAATTTGTACATACTGCCCGTCACCGCACCGGTGATGCTACCGATCAACAGGTTTCCAGAGAACCGACCATCTACGGTACGTCCAGTCTCGAGCTCATATATGACGCTGCATTTTTGGTAGTAGTGATTGGTTGTTACGACACAGAAGCAATCACCCTCATCCCGAACATGTCCAGTATCTGAGGTTGGTGCTGAAAAGCCTGTCGGGCAATGGCTCTAAATTCTATCAGCCAATCGTATAGCTTGCCCTGCACCTCCTTCTTTTCTTGCGTACGCTGCTCAGCCTCCTGCGTTTTTAGTACACGCACTTCTTTCAGTTGCAACAACTGTGTGACGGTATCTTGCGCCTGGGTGAGTTCTTGCGCACTCACCCCAAAGCCCTCTAGCGACACGGGCTGCTCGCTCAATCGATCGTAGAAAAAAACCGCCTGACGAACGCATTCCCACCGGCGACTGGCAATGCGGCTCACTCCCAGCAAATTAAGTAATGGTGAGTCTTCTCGAAAGGCTATTTGTGCCAGACGGGCGTGTTCTTTAAACTGATCTCGAGCGGCTAGTAAACTAGCATTAATTTGCTGCGACAACGCCCATCGCTCGTGCTGTACCTTAGTTTGGGTAAGGTGCTTTTGCTCAAGTCGTTTTAGTAGGTTTTGACCGGTCTGTAGCCGTGCGGCCGTCAGTCCAAATTTCTGTAGTTGTTGCTGTACCAGCGTATTGTTTTGAGTGTTGTTAATGGCTAGCGAAGCGGCTTCTAACAGGTCATTGTTCCTTTTCAAGTTCATCTACGATGGGTCGTTATGTAAAAGCACAAACTTCGGAAAGATGCCGTCGAGATACCTGTCTCGTAACGCTCGATTGTTACCTTGTAATCTTTATGAAATAAGTCGATAAAAAAGCTAGAACTAGACCTTCCACTTCTACCTCAATCTTCCGAATAAACCCACCGTACTAAACATCTGAGTAGATACGCGGCTATCCAGTTTCAATCATTCGCTATTGGGTGGTTATCACTAGAATGCAGCCCAAGGTAAGTCAGTCGCACTTTCTTAGCACTAGGTAAAATATACCGTAACCTATCTACCAGAATATCAGAAGGTTGAGCCGCCGATTTATTTACAGCAGTTTTCTGCGTATCGCTCGCTAAAACCATCGTTTCAGGAACGTTGCCTCGGCGGTTTGGTGTTTAATAGTGGAATCTTATCAAAAAGATTATTCACCTCATTTTCTTCTATGCAAGAACGGGTTAAAGAGAAGCTGTCTATCCTAGCTGATGCGGCTAAGTACGACGTGAGCTGTGCCTCGAGTGGCAGTTACCGCAAGAATACCAAAGACGGTCTGGGCAACGCCACCGGTATGGGCATTTGCCATACGTATACCCAAGACGGTCGCTGCGTATCATTACTAAAATTGCTACTGACCAACCACTGCATCTTTGATTGTGCTTACTGCGTGAGTCGGCGCTCTAATGATGTAAAGCGCGCAGCCTTCACGGTGCAAGAGGTCGTAGACCTGACCATCAATTTCTACAAGCGCAACTATATTGAGGGGCTCTTTTTGAGCTCCGGCATCTTCAAGAATGCCGACTACACCATGGAGCGCCTGGTACGGGTTGCCAAGCAGTTACGGACCGAGCATAAGTTTAACGGCTACATTCACCTGAAGGCCATTCCGGGAGCCAGCGAAGAACTGATGCACGAAGCAGGTCTGTACGCTGATCGCCTCAGTGTAAACCTTGAAATTCCGTCGGAGGCGAGTCTCAAGAAAGTAGCTCCGGAGAAAGACTACGCTTCAGCCTACCGCCCGATGAATTATCTGCAAGAATCTATCGCCGGTTACAAAGAAGAGAAGAAGTTGATTCGCACGGCCCCCAAGTTTGCCCCGGGCGGGCAAAGCACGCAGCTGGTCGTAGGAGCTACTCCTGAGAATGATCGTCATATCCTACAGCTAGCCGACAGCCTGTATCAGCAACAGCAACTGCGGCGGGTATACTACTCGGGTTATGTGCCCATTAGTAACGACAACCGTCTACCTGCCCTGACGGCTCCACCCCTGGTTCGTGAAAACCGCTTGTATCAGGCCGACTGGCTAATGCGCAGCTACGGCTTCTCGGTGCAAGAGTTGGTGGATGAACAAAACCCCGATCTGGATGCTGAAGTGGATCCTAAACTGGGCTACGCCCTGCGTCATCCTGAGATGTTTCCGGTAGACGTGAATACTGCACCCTACGAAATGATTTTACGCATACCGGGTATCGGCGTGAAGTCAGCAAAGAAAATGGTGCAAGCCCGGCGGTTTGGCAAGCTACGGGCCGAGCACCTGAAGAAGATCGGCGTAGTATGGAAGCGAGCGCGCTACTTTCTGACCACCGCCGACCCCGACTTCCGCTGGCTGGACTTTGACCCTACGCTGCTGCGGCAGCGCATTCTTAATGAGCGCAAACCCCGGGTGCACCAGCCTCAGCTTAGCTTATTTGGCTAATGGTGTATACCTACGACGGCACCTTTGCGGGTTTACTATCGGTGATTTTCGCCACCTATCAGCGGGGCGAGGCGGCCCATGAGATTGTGGAAACCAGCGCGCTGCAACCAGGGCTATTTGGTCAGCCGGTGGCAGTAGAGACGAACGCTAAGCATAGCCAGCGGGTGCGCCGTGGTTTGGTCCAACGGTGCGGCAGCGACGTAGTTCGGATCATGTACCACTGCTTTCTGTCAGAGCAGCCTGATATTGAAATGCTACTCTACCGATTCGCCCGGTTGGCGATCGACCACAAAGAGAACGTGCTGGATAATTTTCGCGAGCCAGTAGTATTGCGGCTGCACCGTATTGAGCGGCAGATTCATCGTGAGGTGCACCGTATGCACGCGTTTGTCCGGTTTCAAGAAACGCACGACGGACTGTATGTTGCGATGGTTAATCCCGACTTTAACGTATTGCCGCTGTTAGGACCGCACTTTAAAGACCGTTATCCGGCTTTCCGCTGGCTTATCTACGACGCCAAACGTCGCTACGGCTTGTACCACGAGAGCCACCGAACGCGGTTTACCACCCTAGAGGGTACTGCTGCCAATCAGCTACCCACCGCCGCACTCACCGAAGCCGAGGCCGATTATCAGCAGTTGTGGCGCACCTACTTCAAGCACGTAGACATTCCTGAGCGACGGAATATCAAGTTACACTTGCAACACGTGCCTAAGCGCTATTGGCAATATTTGGTAGAAAAAGGAGAAGCGTAAGCAACAAATGAACCCTAGTACGTTGTATTATCACGTACTAGTCGTAAATTGTGATGACACTACACCTACGAGCAATGAAGAAACTCACGTATACCGGCATTTTCCTACTATTATCCGCAGGCTTCATGAGCAGTTGCTCTTATAAAACCTGCCCCGCCTACTCCGGCTCTAAGCCTTACTACTCGCAACAAACCGCTCCGGTGGCTCCGGCAGTAGTAGCCCCTGCTATTAAACAAGAATCAGCTCGCTAGTTTCGAACACCCGATTTGCGTCTGGCAAATTGATAGCTTACGCCGTTGACAAAGGTCCAATCGGTGAGCGCACTGCTTAGAGCCACGATCAACCAGCACCGCAAAATCAACGAGTAATTATGCATCATATCTTATCCAGCAGGTAATTCGTCTACCTAGCCGCCTCATACGTGTAGTAGCCCCCCTTTTCTACAGGATAACTGTGATGGACGAAAGAGATAGAAGATAATCTGATTGTTCAAATAGAACCATACTATAGTTTTTGTACGTTCTATGCTTCAACACTCATCCCCGCCTGCTTCAGGTCGTCCCAAAACCGAGGATACGATTTATTCACGACTGATGGGTCAGCAATCGTGACGTCCATGTGCGTGGCCAAGGGGGCAAAAGCCATCGCCATGCGGTGATCTTCATAAGTGTCGATAGTCGCCTGGGCCGGTAGCTCCTCAGCAGGTATTATCTTACCCGTATTGCCTTCCATGACCAGTGTTGCCCCCAGCTTCGCCAGCTCATTCTGCAGTGCGACCACCCGGTCGGTTTCCTTGATACGCAGACTTTCCAGACCGGTCAGAGTTGCCGGAATTCCTTTGGCCGCGCAGACCACCGCGATGGTTTGCGCCAGATCAGGGCAGTCGCTGAAGTCTTGGGTGAAGCTTTGAGCAGTTTCCTGTTGAGTAAGTATCACTCCTTCATCCACAAACTGCGTGCGCACTCCCAGGCGACTCATGATATCCACAATCACTCGGTCGCCCTGCCACGATGCTTCACGCAACCCCAGTAGTTTTACTTCCGCTGCTTTGGCCAAAGCCGCAATACTATACCAGTAGCTGGCCCCTGACCAATCAGACTCGATGGAGTAGCTGCCCGACGAATATTTTTGTGGAAGGATACGAATAACGCTGTCATCGCTCCATTGGTACTCAATACCAAACCGCTGCATCAATCCTAACGTCATATCGATGTACGGACGGCTCCCTACTTTTCCCGTCAGGGTCATCTCAATACCCTCGGGTAAATCAGGCGCAACCATCAACAACGCTGATATATACTGACTACTGACATCCCCCTGAATAGATACTATCTTGCTCGTTTGCCCGTTGGTGAGGCCGCGTACGAGCATCGGCGGATAGCCTTCCTTGTCGAGATACTGAATGTCGGCTCCCAGTGTGCGCAAAGCATCCACCAATAATTTTATCGGACGCTGGTGCATACGAGGGGTTCCCTTGAGCACTTTGCCGCTGCGGTGCACCGCAACGTAGGCCGTCAAAAACCGCATGGTAGTACCGGCATCCAGCACGTCCCATTCGGGCTCTGATGACCTCAACAGCCGTTGCATCGTTTGTGTGTCGCGCGCTTCTGATACATTGTGTAGCGTAATTTCTTCTTGACAAAGAGCCTGCATGATTAAAGCGCGGTTGCTTTCACTCTTAGACGCGGGCAACGAAACTTCGGTACGAATGGACTGATTGAGGCGTTTTAAGCGAACGTTAGTAGACAAGGTCGGTTAGATTAGTGGATGACGGGCGGTTGATAATTTAGGTTGCTAATATCTTGATAAAAAATAATCTCTCCAGGAAGCTGCGAATATTTCGCCTATTTTTGTAGATTGTTATTCATCTACTACCCACAAATTTACCGACGATGGACAATACTGATAAAACAATACTAGCCTTTATTATGGGAGCGTTTACCGGTGCCCTCACTGGTTTGCTGTTGGCACCTACCAGTGGCGACCGCACCCGGCGGAAGCTTAATCAAACCGCCAACAACGTACTATACGACATGGAAGACGCCTGGGAAGTAAACGCTGACAAGGCACTGGACCTGGCCGATACCGCAGCCCACGAGCTAGAAAAGTACGGCAAGAAGCTGAATATTTCCAAAGGCTAAGCGCGGTTGTAATACGCTAGCGCGTTGTGGATATCATCAGGGGTGATATCCACGTCGTATACCGCTTCGCCGATGGCTTTTAGCAGGGTGCAACGAATGGCGGTGGCCACATTCTTCTTGTCCTGAGCTGCCAGCGTCACAATAGACGATAGGTCAGCCTCCGGCAGTGCTCGGTGTCCGTAGACATCGAGCAGCAAACTAGTAACCGTCTGCGATTGATCGGTAGGCAGTCCACTATATTTTTCCGACAAGTAACACTCCGCGATCATACCAACGGCGATGGCCTCTCCGTGTAACAGACGACGGTCGGTCGCCAGATAAAAGCTTTCTACCGCGTGCCCTATCGTGTGCCCGAAGTTGAGGATCTTACGCAGCCCTCCTTCTTTGAAGTCTTGTGCTACCACGGCTGATTTGACTCTGACCGAATGCTCAATAATTTCTGACCAATTGTGCTGCTGCCACTCGGGCTGGCTCACTGTACTCCAGTAGTCCGCATCGGCAATCAGACTGTGTTTGATCACTTCGGCGTAGCCCGAGCGCAGCTCATTGAGCGGCAGGGTCGCCAGAAACTGCGGGTCGATGATCACGCGCAACGGTTCTTGAAACAGCCCTATATGATTTTTGTAACCCTGAAAATCAATGCCCAGCTTCCCCCCCACCGAAGCATCTACCTGCGACAACAGGGTGGTGGGTAAATTAATGAATCGGATACCGCGCTTGTAAGTAGCCGCACAGAAACCGCCCATATCCCCGATCACTCCGCCGCCCAGATTGATCAGAAGCGCCTGACGATCGAACTGCGCCTGGGTCATAAAGTCCCACAGCTGGCCACAGGTCTCTAGATTCTTGTGCTGCTCACCGCTTTTGATTGAACACAGTTGATGCTCAGGCAACAGGTCGCGCAGCAGTGGATAGCAGTGGCGTTCTGTGTTCTCGTCCACTACCACTCCAATTTGGCTAAACGTGTACTCATCCAAAAAGGCCGACAACGCTTCTGGCAAGTGATCGGTAATTGTTACGTTTTGTGCTAAGTACTCAGACATATTTATTATAACGTCATTGTGAGCCATCCAGGCCGGATGAGGCACGAACGAACGCCGCGCGGACGCTGACTATGAGCAGATTGCCGCGCAGCGTCCGCTTCGTCATTTTATTCCTCGCAATGACGTATGTATGTATTGACATAATTGTGGTCAGATACTTAATAGCTGGTTAGGAGATACGCAGGCCTGATTCGGTTTCGGTCTCATCCTTCGTATCGTCCATCACCTCGGTTTGCTTCTTAATAGATTCTACGTGCAGTAGATTAAACATATCTATTACAAATTTCTCCCGTAGTTCTAGCGAAGCCCCCCACTCTTTTCGTGACTTAAACACTTGGTTCCAGCGCTCTAGCTGGAAAGCGGCTACGTTGTTCTTCTTCTTCCACACCCCGATCTGACTAACCAGTTGCATACGGTGCGCCAGCGTTTCTACCAATTCACGGTCGGCATGGTCTATCTGAGTGCGCAGCTCTTCTAGGTGAATGATGTAATCGATATCTTCAGACGAAGCCCGGCGTACCTGCATATGCTCGATGAGTTCGCCTAAAGCGGCGGGGGTCACCTGCTGCCGCGCGTCGCTCCAGGCATTCTCAGGATCACGGTGCGTTTCAATGATCAAGCCCGCAAAGTTGAGGTCCATCGCCACCTGCGATATCTCTGCCACCATCTCCCGTTTGCCTGCAATATGGCTCGGATCACAGATCACCGGCAATTCGGGCAGCTGTCGCTTGAGTTCAATGGGTAGCTGCCACATCGGTACGTTGCGGTAGCGGGTTTTCTGGTGCGTAGAGAACCCCCGGTGAATCGCGCCCAGTTTGGTTACTCCCGCCTGATTGAGACGCTCCAGCGCTCCCATCCACAGTGCCAAATCAGGATTAATCGGGTTTTTGACCAATACGGGCACATCGCAGCCCTTAAGTGCATCCGCAATTTCCTGCACGATGAAGGGGCTTACGGTGCTACGTGCTCCTACCCACAGCACATCAATACCGTAATGCAGGGCTTCTTCCACGTGCATAGCGTTGGCGACCTCTACGGCAAACTGTACGCCTAATTCTTTTTTGATATTCTGAATCCAAACCAAGGCTTCTTGCCCTATGCCCTCAAAGGTATTAGGACGGGTACGCGGCTTCCAGACGCCCGCCCGGATGAGCGAAATTCCTTGAGCCTTGATCGCTTTGGCAGTTTCGTACAGTTGCTCTTCGGTTTCGGCGCTACAAGGGCCAGCAATGATCATCGGATGCTGTGCACCTAATCCCCAAGCTGATGTGTCGGTTATTTTCATAGGTATAAAAACATTAGGTAGTATAACAATCGTTTACTAGTCGTAAAATATCTCGCTAGTGCTTATGAAATCAGTACAAGAGTCCACCGCGCCTACCGCTGTTTCTTTTGACAATACAGAAGTAGCGTTCTCCTATAAGTCAAATCAAGATTTGCGAAAATCGTACGGATTGTTCTTGTCGATTGGTGTGCCATGGCTCACCGATTTAGGGACAAATGTCGTGAAATTCGCACTGAAAGCAAAGTTACCGATCCAAGCACTTCTCAAAAAAACTATATTTGAACAGTTTTGTGGGGGTGAAACCATCGAGCGTTGCCAGCCTACCATCCAACGCTTAGCCCACTACGGAGTAGAGACAATTTTGGATTACTCCGTAGAAGGCGAGAAAAGCGAAGCAGGCTTCGACCGGGCGATGGAAGAAATTCTGCGCACCATCGAGGCAGCTCGCCAAGACCATCTACCGTTTAGTGTATTTAAGGTGAGTGGTATTGCTAACGTTGGCCTGTTGGCCAAACGGCAGGCCGGTGTTTTACTCACTGAAACCGAACAGACGGCTTTTGATCGGGCGCGGCAGCGGGTGTATCGCTTGTGCCAGGCCGCTGCTAAGGCAGATACCCGACTCTTGATTGACGGCGAAGAGAGTTGGATACAAAACGAAATTGATGCGCTGGCCGACGATATGATGCAAACCTTTAACCACGAACGCGCGGTAGTTTACAATACTTATCAGATGTATCGGCACGATATGCTGGGCCGTCTTAAGGAAGCGCATCAGCGAGCCAGTACTGGTCATTATGTACTAGGGGCTAAACTGGTACGAGGTGCGTATATGGAAAAGGAGCGCGAACGGGCCGAAGAGATGAGATACACCGACCCGATTCAGCCTACCAAGGAGGCCACCGATCGCGATTACGACGAAGGACTGCGTTATTGTGTTGATCATTTGGATCAGATCGCACTGGTGGCAGGCACCCACAACGAACGTAGTAATCACTACTTAATATCACTGCTAGAGCAACAGGGCGTATCTCCTGACGATTCACGGGTGTATTTTTCGCAGCTATACGGTATGAGCGACAACATTTCCTTCAATCTGGCGAATGCTGGATACCATGTGGCTAAATATGTGCCCTACGGTCCGGTGGCTAAGGTGATGCCCTACCTGTTTCGTCGCGCCGAAGAGAATACGTCGGTGGCCGGACAAAGCAGTCGAGAGTTGAAACTGGTGCGAGAGGAATTGCGAAGGCGGAAGAAGATCAATGATTAGCAAATAATAACTGCCTCACTAATCATCCTTCATTACCCATTAGCTGTCTAAGCTAAATACTTTTTTAAGTGCTCGTAGGTATCTTCAGCCGGAATACCGTTGTTCTGGTTATACTGAATGGTCTCAAGAATAGTGTTGACTGTACTGGGGTCGTACCCCATTTGCATCACGATATTCTCAGTGATTCTCAGCTCTTCAGGATGAATTTCATCATCAGCCAAGATGATGTTGATGAGAGAAAACAACATGAAAAAGCGTCCGCCTTTTACCGTAGGTAGTGTGGCTTTGGTAGACTGTTCACCTTCTCTCTTGATCGCTTCTATCTCGTCTTCTGCTAAATTCAGCGCTTTACCAATCTTTGAAATATACGCCAGCTCACACTCGTCTACGTGTCCATCGGCCGAAGCGATGCTGTAAAGATGTTTTAGATAGCTTCTCTCGGTTTGACTGGTTCGTTGACGAAGAAATTTCCAAAGATTTTTCATAGCACCTTTTTTATATCGTAGAACAATGTACGAATAATCCTATTGTTCTGCTGGCTAAAAACCGTTTGGATGGTACATCTGACCGGTGCCTACGCCAGCACGGTCAGCAGGTTGGTGAGGCGGCCTTTCAGCTGGCGACGATCCACGATAAAATCTAGGAAACCATGCTCAAGCACAAACTCTGCGCTCTGAAAGCCTTTGGGTAGCTCCTTACCGATGGTGTCGCGGATAACACGCTGCCCGGCAAAACCAATCATCGCACCGGGTTCAGAAATATTGAAGTCACCTAGCATAGCAAACGATGCGGTTACTCCGCCGGTCGTAGGATCGGTGAGTAGCGAGATGTACGGAATTTTTGCTTCAGACAGTAAAGCCAGTTTAGCGGACGTCTTAGCCATTTGCATCAGCGACAAACCTGCTTCCATCATACGGGCGCCTCCCGACTTAGAAATCATCAGGAAAGGTATCTTGTGCGTGAGCGCGTAGTCAATGGCGCGCGCAATTTTCTCACCCACCACCGAACCCATAGAGCCCCCGATGAACGAAAAATCCATGCAGGCAACCACCAGGCTGATGCCACTCATTTTTCCGTGGGCGGCCCGTACCGCATCTTTGAGTTCTGTCTTCTGCTGCGCCGCTTTCACCCGTTCAGCGTAAGGTTTGTTGTCGACAAACTTAAGCGGGTCTTTCGACTGCATGTTCTTATCCAGTTCGGTAAACTTGTTGTCGTCGAACAGCAGCTCAAAATATTCAGCTGAGCCGATGCGTACGTGGTAGCCGTCTTCGGGCACCACATAGGCGTTGCTTTTAAGCTCTCGGGTATGGATGATCTTGCCGCTCGGAGTTTTGAACCACAACCCGTCGGGCGACTCTTTCTTCTCTTCGGTAGGAGTCTGGATTCCTTTATCTTTGCGTTTGAACCAAGCCATAAGTGTAGATTAGATTTTCGGCACAAAAGTACGGCATTCGTTGAATACCCGACGAACGTTTGTCAGAATTTTTCCTTCAGGTAAATTGCCGTATGATTATCTGCTACCTGAATCATCTCTTCGGGCGTGCCGACGAACGTGATGTTTCCACCCAAATCGCCTCCTTCAGGGCCCAAGTCAATGATCCAGTCGGCCGACTTAATGATCTCCATATTGTGCTCGATGATCACCACGCTATTGCCCTGCTCTACCAGCGCGTTGATCGCATCCAGCAGTTTGCGGATGTCGTGAAAGTGTAGTCCGGTAGTAGGCTCATCAAAAATGAACAGGATATGATCCTTTCCCGCGTGGTGGTTATTGCCTTTGCCCAGAAACGAAGCGAGCTTGACCCGCTGTGCCTCGCCCCCACTCAGTGAGTTAGACGATTGACCCAGCCGAATGTAGCCCAAGCCCACATTACGCAGGGGTTTCAACTTGTTGACCAAAGCAGTTTGTTGCGCGAAAAACGCTACACTGTCATCAATGGTCATATCCAGTACCTCGGCGATATCTTTGTCCTGAAACTTCACTTCTAGAATTTCTTTTTTGAAGCGTTTGCCCTTACACACTTCGCAGGTGAGATGAATATCCGCCATAAACTGCATCTCAATCGTCACTTCGCCTTCGCCCTGGCAGTTCTCACAACGTCCGCCGTCCACATTAAATGAGAAGTAAGCCGGTTTATAGCCCCGCTGCTTCGACAGCGGTTGTTCTGAATAGAGCTGCCGAATGTTGTCGTAGGCCTTCACGTAGGTAACCGGATTAGAGCGTGACGATTTGCCGATCGGGTTCTGATCTACAAACTCCACCTGCGTTACTTGACGCGTATCGCCCTCGAGTCGGTCAAACTTACCCGTGGCTTCGTTCACCGTGCCAAACATTTTG
This sequence comes from Tunicatimonas sp., assembly GCA_965213875.1. Taxonomy (GTDB): domain Bacteria; phylum Bacteroidota; class Bacteroidia; order Cytophagales; family Cyclobacteriaceae; genus Tunicatimonas. The sequence goes on from CBDCAN010000001.1 coordinate 573,226, forward strand.
CCCAGCGCTGGGTACAGAATCCGCTTGACCAGCGTGGATTTGCCCGAACCGCTCACACCAGTAACGACCGTGAGTACTCCCAGCGGAATCTCCGCATCCACGTGCTGCAAGTTGTTTTCCCGGGCTCCTCTAATTATTAGTTTATGCTTAGACGATCGGCGTCTCTTTGGCACTGGAATGGACTCAACGCCACTCAGGTAACGGGCGGTATGGGTATTGGCGTGACCATTCTTCTTCTCCAGGTCGCGAATGGTACCCTGAAACATCAGTTCGCCCCCGTGCGTACCCGCATCGGGCCCAATATCAATAATCTGGTCAGCCGCGCGCATCACGTCTTCTTCGTGCTCTACTACAATAACGGTATTGCCTAGGTTGCGCAGGGTCTCTAGCACCTCAATCAAGCGGGCGGTGTCGCGAGGATGCAGACCAATGCTGGGTTCATCCAAAATGTACATAGACCCGACCAGTGCGCTACCGAGCGAAGTGGCCAGTTTGATACGTTGGTACTCGCCCCCCGACAGGGTGTTGGTCAGACGATTGAGTGTGAGGTAGCCCAACCCTACCTGCTGCAAATAACGCAGCCGGTTGCGAATCTCTTTCACCACCCGGTCGGCCACCTGTTGCTCGTGCGTGGCTAGCGCTAGTTCGTCAAAGAACTTGACGACGTCTTTAACTGGCATCAGCACCAGTTCGGTGATGGCCGTATCGTTGATCTTGACGTAACCGGCGTCTTTGCGCAGGCGGGTGCCGCGGCAATCGGGGCAAGTAGTGCGCCCTCGGTAGCGCGACAACATCACCCGGTACTGAATTTTGTGGGTCTTGCCCGACAAGAACTTAAAGAAAGCGTCCAGCCCCTTGAAGTGCTGATTGCCCGTCCAGAGCACCTGCTGCTCAGCCTCAGTAAGGTCTACGTAGGGGCGATGAATGGGGAAGTCGAATTTGATGCCGTTGCGCAGCAGGGGTTCTGCCCACTTTTTCATAGAGTGGCTACGCCAGGGAGCAACTGCTCCTTCGTATACAGACAAGCTTTTGTCGGGTACCACCAGGTCAGGATCAATGCCCAGAATACGCCCAAAGCCTTCACAGGTACGACAAGCCCCGAAGGGGTTGTTGAAACTGAACAGATTGACGCTTGGCTCTTCAAACACGATACCGTCCTTCTCAAACTTATCTGAAAACGGATAAACCTGCGATCCCTGGTCGGTGATTACTTCCACCTCGCAGGCCCCATCGCCTTCAAAAAAGGCGGTTTGTACCGAGTCTGCCATTCGGAACTGTAGGTCTTCATCGTCAGGGCGGACGGCGGCGCGGTCTACCATGATGCGCAGCGGCTGGCTATCGTCCGCAGAATTTTTGAGCAGCTCTTCAATGAATAAAACCTCACTCCCTACCTTCACTCGGGTGAAGCCCTTCTGAAGCAGTATGTTCAGTTCGTCTTCTAACGGCCGCCCTTCGGTTCTATTGAGCGGGCAAAGTACCATTAGTTTTGTCCCCTTCGGGTGACTAAAGATAAAGTCTACCACCCCCGTCACCGTGTCGCGGCTCACGGGCTCACCACTGACGGGCGAATAGGTTTTACCCACCCGGGCGAAGAGCAGTTTGAAGTAGTCGTAGATCTCAGTAGAGGTGCCCACCGTAGACCGCGGGTTGCGGGTATTCACCTTCTGTTCGATGGCAATGGCGGGTGACACGCCTTTAATATATTCCACTTCGGGCTTTTCCATGCGCCCCATAAACTGGCGGGCGTAAGAGCTGAGGCTCTCTACGTACATGCGTTGCCCTTCGGCAAACAGCGTGTCGAAAGCCAGCGACGACTTACCCGAACCAGACAGCCCGGTGACCACCACCAGCTGGTTACGAGGAATGGCTACATCAATACCCTTGAGGTTATTGACCTTGGCACCTTTAATAATGATAAACTGTTTGGGATCGAGCGTGTCAACGGAAGCAGAAACGGATGTCGTCATAGACTGTAAAAGTACGAAGGTTTGATCAGCGACGTTTTTGACGTGCGCTATAAGGTAACGCCCGGCCGTAGAATTGGTTCCGAGTACGGCAGTTCGGATTTTACCGTTCAGGGACAGCATCGCTACCGCAGCTTGTAGCACGCTAATTAGGATAAACGGTAGTGAATAACGACTGCTTCATTATTCACGCATCACTACTCGTCTCTGAGAATAAGATGTCAACAACCTGATCACTTATCTAACATACCCCTGTTTACCTTTTCCTTCGGGGCGCTATTAAGCATCTGAAACAAACCCACGATGCAATGATGCGCACCCTTACCCTGATTACTACGTTTGCCCTCAGCTCACTGTCTGCTCAAGCACAAGAGGTCACCCTCTCTGACTATACCAAAGTGAACAACCGCTACGACCTGTTTATTATCGGTGGCGATGAACAGGGGGTATTTACCGGATTAGGCGACGACTATTATTATCAGGGGTTTAATAGCAAACAAGTGGTTAGCTACTATGATTTTCAGCAGGGGCAGCTCGCCAGCAAGGTGATGAAACCAGCGGTAAAGTCGCGAGAATACTTCTACTCTTTCTACTTTCAGAAACAACTACATCTGCTGCAATACGACGACCGCTCCTTCGATGAGGACGGTCAGTATCAGGTCTACCTCAGCAGCTACGACACCTCACTAAACCCCACGGGTGAAGAGCGCAAGATCAGTCAGTTGTACCCTTATCTTTTTACCTTCGACGTGGGGTCGCTGTTCCGTAGCTACTTCTCTAACCAGCACGGTAAAATGCGGCGTAGTGCTTTTTATCATCACAAGGTTAGTGCTGACGAGCGTAAGGTGGCGCTGTTCTTCAACTACAACTTCTTCGGTCAGGCCAATACGGAGTTTCAGGCACTCGTACTCGATGAAAGTATGGAAACGGCCTGGTCGGCGCAGATCGACTTACCCGACGCCGATGGTTCACACCGGATGCTAGAAGACTACGCCCTCGCCAACGACGGCACCCTGTACGTGCTGGTCGCTAACTACGACAACGACAATTTCAAAAAAACGGCCGTAGGATATGAGTACCAGCTCTTTGCCTATCGCCCTGACGAAGAAACCGTGCAGGAAGTACCCTTTACCACTGATAGCAAATTCGTTATCAATCTGGGCCTACAGCTAGACCAACAGCAGCAACCCGTACTTGCTGGGGTATACGCTGATCCCACGACGAACGACATTCTGGGTGGAGTACGTATTCAGGGCGATCAGTGCACCTCTTTTACGTTTGCAAGTGCTGAGTTCGAAGAAATCAACACCAAAAAGGATAAGCACCAAGCCGAAGAATATGCCGTGAAGAATATAGTGTGGGAAGACGACGGTAGCGTCGTCTTTTTTGCTGAATCTTATAAACGAGGCCCCATCATCAAACCCAAGCTAGGGCTGGGCGGACTAAGCCCGATTGACGCTGACGTAGAAATCGGAGATATCTACCGGAAAATACTAGCGGTAAAAATTGGAACACGCGATAACCATTGGATCAAAATAGTGGACAAAACCCAGCGGTCTAGCGAAGCGCGAGACGTATTCACTTCATTTGCCTTTACCCACGATGCGCAGGGCTACTACCTTTTGTTTAACGACCGGATCAAAAATACCAGTGATGTATCGTTGGTCACCGTTACGCCCGGTGGCGCTATCTCTATAGAGACACTGCTCGATCGGTCATCTTACCGACTGCGGGCCGTCTCCGCGTTTGCCACTTCGGTAAAACCAGGTTTGCTTGCGCTTCCGGTTGAAAAGAATCGGAAGCAAGCGGTAGCTACCGTGCGCTTTTAACTAAGAAATGGTCGACGTACCCCGTGTCAAAGTAAAAGGTCCTTATCAAATCGTGCCAGCGGCGGCTCGTTACAGGACTCGCCCTACGAGAATGTTAGCTTTAGTTGGTCGGGTTGCTTCGTGTTATCATTTCTGGTTCTCGGACAATTTTGGTGAGTTCTGGTTTGTACGTCATCGTGCCACGCGGTGGGCGATCACGCGGTGAGCGGGACTTTGCGAAGCGATCTCTACGTGGCTATATCCCTCAGCATAAAGAAGATAGTCGCGTCGGCGATCCGATTCGCTCTACCGTTTTGTGCGACGGTCGCTCGCTATGACGTTTATTATGGTTGCCCCCGCCATTTTATCAGGGAGCCACATTACTTAAATGAGGAAGAAATAATCGTCTTTTTTGTAACAATTCGTACATGACTGTCGCATAGACGATATTTTTTTCCTACTTTTAAACTTAGATTATGAAAAAAAGAGGACTACATCTTATTTCAGGGCCTAGCAGCCCACCAAAGAATAGCATATTTTTTGTAGTCACTTTATTTTAATAGCAAATACTTCTCATTCAAATTCTGAAAAGCGCATATATGGCATAAACTTCTACGTTAACTAAACAACAGGATAATGAAGAAGTACTCAGTCAGTGACAGCCAGCTCGTGTCTATGTACAAAGCCGGGCAGGAAGATGCTTTTGAGCAGCTAGTAAACCGCCATAAGGCCAGAATTTATACCACGACCTATCTGATCGTGAAGGATGAATACATTGCCGAAGATATTCTGCAAGAAACATTCATCAAGGTAGTCAACACCATTAAATCAGGACGATACAACGAAGAAGGCAAGTTTCTGCCCTGGGTGATGCGCATTGCGCACAATTTGTCTATCGATCACTTTCGCAAGAGCCGTCGCTACCCGACCATCATTATGGAAGACGGCAACAATGTGTTTAACACCTTAGACTTTTCCGAAGATTCTGCTGAGTCGGTTCAAATAAAGAAGGATACCCATACGTTACTAAGGCAATTGATTAAGGAGTTGCCCGATGCGCAACGGCAAGTATTGACCATGCGCCATTATATGGACATGAGTTTTAAAGAGATTGCCGAGGCCACTGGCGTGAGTATCAACACTGCTCTGGGCCGTATGCGCTACGCACTCATTAATCTGAGGAAGAAAATGGAAAAACACAATATCACGTATGACCCAAACATTTACCCTAGATGATGTAGTGCGTTACGCCTACCAAGAGATGTCTGTCGGCGAAGCCGAGAAGTTCGAAGAAGCTTTAGTGCTTGACGCTGAACTTATGGACACCTTTCAAAATTTTGCTACTGTAAAGAAACTAGTAGATACTACTCCTCTAATAAAGGAGCCGTCAGCGCGGATTACGGATCGTATTCTGGACTATTCGCGTACGCTCGACCTAGCGGCGACGCAGTAAGCATCTATGCTGAAAAAAGAGCGTTTTCGGGCGTTTATCAACCACTTTATTGAGCATAAGCCCGAAGCTGAGACAGAGCTCGGCTACCGCAGTCCTTACGAATTGCTGGTGGCCGTTATCCTTAGTGCCCAGTGTACCGACAAACGAGTCAATATCGTTACCCCGCCTCTCTTCGAGGCTTTCCCTACTCCTGAGCTACTGGCCGCGAGTCATTTCGACGAGTTGTTTCCGTACATCAAAAGCATCTCCTATCCTAACAACAAAACCAAGCATCTGCTCGGCATGGCCAAAATGCTGGTAGAAGACTTTGGCTCCGAAGTGCCCGCCACCATAGAAGAGCTTCAGAAGCTACCGGGCGTAGGTCGCAAAACCGCTAATGTCATTTCTTCGGTGATCTTCAACCAGCCCGCCATGGCGGTGGATACCCACGTGTTTCGGGTATCGAAGCGGTTGGGGCTCGTGACGCAAACGGCTAAAACCCCGCTGGAAGTAGAGAAGCAGCTCATTCGCCATATTCCTGACGAATACGTAGCCCGTGCCCACCACTGGCTCATCCTGCACGGTCGCTACGTCTGCGTAGCCCGTAGTCCGAAGTGTGATGGTTGCGGGTTGACAGGATTTTGCCGGTATTATCAAAAGCACGTAGCATCATGACACCGCCCATCATTGTCCACGAACGGCTGCGAGACTTATTTGATAGCCTGTCAGTGGCCAGCTAGGATGCGGAGTTTACCCTTCATCCGCTAGAGCAACTGCACCATTATTCGTTTTGATCCTAGATTTCGGACAGAAGCTATCTGCCTCACTCACAGAAGATTGCTACGCTCGTTCCTCGGCTAGCGTGGAACGAGCGTAGCAGTGATGTTGAGATAAACGTGTCGCACTACTTGATGGGTATCTATCTAAGCAGTGGGTCCTATGAATTTTTCATAGGATAGGAGTTTAACGGATAATGACTTTTTGCGTATGAGTAAGCTTCGGGCTCACAATCTGCAAGATGTATGATCCCGAAGGAAAAAGATGCCGTGGCAAGGTGTACGAGGAAGAGGTAAGTGTTTTTCGTAGCACTTCCTGACCAGCCATGTTGCTCAGCACGACGGAAGCCTCTTCTACTTCATCGGGTAGAGAGATAGTGAGCAGACCACTGCTAAACGGATTAGGATAGATGAGCATCTCCGCGCTTAACGCTTCGGAAGGCACTTCCCGTCTGAAGGAATCACTTCCGTCCTGAGCATTCGCCGTACTGCTTCTAAAAGCGATGTAACCAGCACACTGCATCCATTCCGAATAGTCACCGCCGCAGGTGCCATCTTCCCAGGCGGCGGTGTTCACCGCCTGATCTTCCGCCTGTAGGGTGGTGCTTCCTACGCGTACGTAGTCTACAAACGCATCCCGGTCCAGGGCATCGTTGGTGTAGGCCACTCGGATCTGCTTGCCTGACACCGAGCCTTGGTAGCGATAGTCGGCCAGCGTGGTAGTCAACGTCCAGGTTTTCACGTCTTGGCCGTCCAGCTGAAGGGTGATTTGTTCGGAGCCGTCTATCCCTCGGGCCCGCACCACAATCTCTTCGTCACCGCCCCCGCCACTACTAGTACCTCGTTGAGCTAAGGCCCCGTAGCCATTTTCGCGCGTTCCTTTCCAGTGCCAAAGCCCGTTGCGATCAGTCAGATTGGTAGGATTATCCAGATCGTTGATCGCCGTGGCCCAGCATGACTCCTTGGTCGTCGTTTCTTCGCACAGGCTGAACCGGTCCCCGTCGAAGGGATGCCACGCAACGGTGCCGATCTGGTGTTCCTTTAGGACTATGGCGTAGGCAAACAAAGCGGCCCAGTCGTGACGAGCGTCGCCATTGCTGCCGGTCTCGCCTACGAAGGGAAGACAGAGCCCTTTGTTCTGTACCCGGCCGATGTAGTCATCAAATTTTTCGGCAGCGTAGAGATCATTGCCCGGGGCGGTCGTGGAGAAGGGTTTACGATTGGTGAATAGAGAGGGGTACATTGGCGTTCGGCAGACGGCCGTACTAGCGAACTTCACCACTCATAACCGACGAAGGGGGAAGGCCGACTTATGGACCTTCCCCCCTCAATCGGTAGGACAACGTACGGTACGTACTGGCGACTACTGCACCAGGAATTTAGTCTGTCGGTAGCCTTTCGGGGTACGTATCGTGAGCAACAACATTCCTTCCGTCAGGTCTGTTTTGGCGAGTGATACCTTCGTCTGTTGGTTAAGACGGCGCGTGAGGACCAATCGCCCTAACGCATCTCGCACTTCCAGTTCCCCGGTGGTGGCGGTGCCAAGCTGCAAGGTTAGCTCTCCCTCGGTCAGCGGATTCGGGTAAATTGCTATCGCGGAAGGTGACGATACCTCTTCTGTCGAGCGAGCGTTATTAATGCTCGTCAAAGCAGCAGGGGTTATGGTCTCATCCGGGCCGGTACCCGTAGGGGCGAAGTCAACGTCGGTAGTCAAAAGAAGCTTGTCTATTTGAATACCGTCTTCCCGCATGTACATACTTAGGGTACGACTCTCCGTACTCACGTCATTGATCGTGTATCTCCGCCACCCCCACGAATCAACGACTCCCGTGCTCCAAGACCCTTGCGACACTCCATCGAGCACCGGAATACAAGAGTCATCGGTGACGGTCGGGGCAAGTATACGAGCCCAAAGATAGTGGGTGCCGGACCTCACGAAGTTGATATTGAAATTGATGCGGGGGCCGGTTAATTCCTCGAACGTGTTGTTATCCGACGCGTTTACCCGGACATACTCCGCTTGACTGGCTTCCGGGTCCGCTTGTGTTTCCCAGCTCAAACTACTGAAGGCTCCGGTCCCTGGTGCTCGCGAAGAAAAGTTTTCTGCTTCCATCGCCACCAGCCCCGCTTCGGTCTGCGTAAAGTCACCAGCCGTACCAGTAGGAGGCTCAGGCTCGGGCTCCTCAATAGTGCCCGGGGTGCCGTAGACAAAGCTGTTGCCGGAGAACCCAATGTACACCTTACCAAATTCGTCGAAGTCGCCGCTAATGGCCCGTACCTCGTCGAAGATTCCCAGCGGATAGGTCACTAGCTTTCTCCAGCTAGCCCCTTGGTCATCCGAAAGGTACGCTCCCCAGCCTTCGGCTTCCGTCTCGCCGTACATAAAGATGGTCGGATAGGTTTGCCCCGCCCGTTTGGCACCGAAGCCAATCACCCAGCAGTCGATGATGCCCGGCAGTCGGTTGAAGGTCTCCCCCCCGTTATTCGAGAAGAATAAGCCACGATCCTGAGCCGGTTCTCGGTAGTCAACACCGGTAGCAAACCACAGGTGTCCTTCGTTTTCAGGAGCGGCTTTCAGTTGTCCGTTGAAGGAACGGAAAGGAATTTGTCCCGTTGACACTGCCTGGAAGGAAGCCCCCTGATCGGTTGATTTGAATAAGCGGGCGGGACGCGACGGAGACCCTTCGTTTCCGGTTTGCCCTCCCAGCGAATAAAAGTAGAACGTTCCCGGGGCCACCTGATCGGCGGCCAGGGCCCGACGGCTCGTCAGAAAGTAGAAGTTCAGATCATCGGCGGTCGGGTCGAGAGCCGACTGTTGCCAGGTGGCTCCCTGGTTGGTGGTATAGTAGATACCCTGATCTACATCGTCGCGGGGGATCCACGCCATATTGTTTACGTCGGTGGCGGCGATGGCAATCTCGCCGAAGTTAAGACTTTCCGGATTGTTCACGTACTCTAGTTCTTCGGTTACCGTTGTACCGGTTTGCGTCACTGATCCGAACAAATTCCAGGAGGCACCGCCGTTGGTAGAAAACCCACTGGCGTTTCCCTCACCACAGCAGAAACGTCGAATATCGGCCACGGAGACGGCAATAAAGTTAGGGTCGCTCGGTGCCGCATCCAGGCTCACTCCGGCCGAAAAGCGATCCGCTACCGATATCTGCTCGTCAGGGTACTGATCAGGGTCGGTGTAATGAAAGCCAATGCGGTCCCAGGCACTCACCACCAGGTTATTGTTCGGAGCCGACACAATATCGGTAGCCACCATCTCCTCGATACCCCGGGAAATGTCGTTGAGTACGGGAGTATTGTTAGTGGGTGATAGGTCGTCGATGCGCCAGGTGCCCATTCCCTCCGCAATCCACATGCGGCTGCTGTTGAAGGGGTCAATGGCCAGCTCGCCGATCGCGAGCGAAAAGCGTACCGTAGAGCTCTCTTTCCAGGGAGCCAGCGTGGATCGGATTCCCTGTCGCCCGGCCTCGTTCAGCGTATTTGTTCCGAGCGAGGTCCAGGTACTCCCCCCGTCTTCACTGCGGTAGAACACCTTTAGAAAGCTCGTAGAGGCGTATACCCGTTGATTATTCTGTGGATCGACGGCTACGTCGCCTACTCGCCTGTCGGCGGGCGATACGTCGGTGAGGCCGTCGCTGGGAGTGTAGCGGAATAGCCCGTTTCCTTGCGAAGCCAGGTAAAGCACTCCGTTACTGACCTCCATATCGTTGGCGTAAGCACCACTGGGAAGGGGCAGACGAGTCCAGCTGCCGCCGGCGTTCTCGGTCACGTAGACGCCCTCACCGCCCACCGAGGCATAAATGCGCTGGGTGGCTCCGTTGCTAACCGGCGATTGCGGGTCGAAAACCAGGACGGTGGATCCTATCGGGGTACCGCTCACCGGTTGACCGAACGGCAATGCGCTCGCGGGTATCTGCTGCCAGTTGCCCCCGCCGTCGGTACTGCGCCACAGCCCCTGACTCCGTGACCCGAAATACACAATGTTCGAATTAGCAGGGTCTACCGCCCAACGTTCTCCGTCCCCGCGCAGAACACCGTTGCCCTCACACGGAACATTCAGACTTAGGAGCTCGAAGCTCTCGCCCCGGTCGGTGCTTTTCATAAAGATACCCGCCTGGTTGAGCCCGTCGCCGGATGCTACGTAGAGTACGTTAGGATTTTGGGGGTCTATTCCGATGCTTTCTACGGTGTAGGCGCGCGTTCTGCCTATACCATTTCCGATAGGGGTGTTAAACTCCGTATCCGGAAAGTTGAGCACGCTGGCGGGCACTCGGTCGGCGGTGATGAGTTGCGTCCAGGAGTTGGTAGACGCTTCCCAGCGGTAGGCACCCCCCACGTCGGTGCGGGCGTACACCAGGTTTTGTTCGGTAGGATGCAAGACTACGCCCGTCACAAAGCCACCTCCTCCGATCTTAACCGTCTCCCAGCGGTAATCGGACTGGGCGGATGACGAAAGAGAAAATAGGGTGAAGAGGACCGAAAAGCAGGCCCACCGTTTGAATAGATACGAATGATTCATGTGCATAGTGATTAGTTGGATAATCAGGTTAAATAAATAGGTACGCTATTGTACAAAATATAGAACGCTGAACGCACCGGACAGATAGTTACTACGTGGTCCGGTTTCCTCTCCCACGGTGCGCCCGTACTGGAGAGACAGCGTCTTCTGAGAGCAAAGAGAAGAAATCTTTCACAGTACGTTGTGCACTATATTATTCATTTCTTGACCTAAATTATTTGGACTACCTTTTCTAAATACACCACGAATACTTATCCTTTTATTATCCTATTATCAAAAATACGTTCTCTTTTTTAGGATATTTAAACTAAAGAGTCTTTTTTAACTAGTGTTATTGACTGCTACGCACTACACTATTACTTGCTCATCTGGAAACGCGATTATTAGCGTCTTTCTAAACGCTTAATCGGCATTGTCATTAGAAGAACTTTTGATAACGTGTCAAGATAGGTCGAATTCGTTGGCTTGAACTCCCCTGGCATGATCCTCCGTAGGGGTATTATCAATAACATTATTTTTGTATTAAACCAACGGAGTGTCGCTTTTCACTCAACCGAAAGGTTAGCGTGGAGTACGTAGGAATTGAGGTGAACCGGCGGGGTTGCCATTATTCCCGATTACCGAAAACGTTACTATGAGAAACTGCTACCGCTTCTTACTGTTAGGGCTGCTGATCGGACCCATTAGTAGCTCCTTCGGCAGCCTCCCTCCTCTTCGCTTTCGTACCCTTTCCCCCTCCGACGGCTTGCCCCACAGTGTGGTGAATCATGTCATGCAAGACAGTAAAGGTTTTATGTGGTTCAGCACGCACGGTGGCCTGAGTCGCTACGATGGCTACGAGTTTCAAACTTTTGTCCCCCAAGACGACAGCACCAGCGTTCTCTACTACGAAGTAAAATCTACCTTAGAGGACGCTCACCAGAATATTTGGGTACGATACTCCGCGGGAGGTCTGAGCCGCTACGATATGGTCACCGGTGCTTTCACTCACTACCCATCGAGTACTGAACCGGGTCATATCGCGGGGGATGCTGCCCCTTCGCAAAATCGAGCCAACACGGTATTCACCGATCAGCAGAAACGCAGTTGGTTTCGTACTACCCAGGGATTGAGTCGGTACGTAGACAGCACCGACCGCTTTGTGAGCTACCGACACCAAGAGGGTGACACCACCTCGCTGCCCCACGATCATGTGAACTATCTGGCCCAGGACAGTCAGCAACGGATTTGGGTGGCTACCGACCAGGGACTGGGCCTCTTCCGGGAGGAGACGCAAACGTTCAGGCAGTACCACGCAGAGGACAGCGGCTTAGGCCACGACCGCGTGCTTTGTGTGTACGAAGACGCTCAACACTACCTATGGGTAGGTACCCAGCGCGGCTTGAGTCGGAGCCAACGGCCTATCACCCAGGCTCCCCCAACAAACTTTATCACCTACCGCCCCGTGGCGGAAGACCCTCATCGGACCAACACTATTTTTCAGATTGTTCCTGACTGCAACGGTAACCTTTGGTTAGCCACCGAACAGGGAGTGGTGAAAGCTGAGCCATCTGTTGATGGGCAGCTGAACTTTTCTACCTACCTAGATGAGCCCGCGTACTTGGACGTTACCGGCGCTCATCACATAGCAGATATTCACCAAGACAGTCAGGGCCGCGTTTGGGCACGAGCCCGACCTGACAAACAAGGTTTGTTCGTGTATGACCCTAAAACCGACGCTTTTGTATCACTGGCGGATGAATCGCCGGACAACCTACCCACGAATGCCATATCGTGCTTCTACGAAGACAAATCGGGTATTCTGTGGTTCGGAGCCTGGCGGACGGGAGTCGTCCAACTCGACTTATACGCTCAGCCATTCCAGCATTACCGGTCCGAAGAGGGGGTCACCAATGACACATACGCCATTCATCGGCGCGACTCCTTATTGTGGGTGGGCACCTCTAACGGATTATACCAGCACCACCTGCCCTCGGGAACCATAGAAAAGCTCCCCTATGATGGTCAGCGCCCCCAGTCAGGCGATCCGAAGATCGTAGGGGCTATTGCCTACGATAGCCTGTTGCACAGTCTGTGGTTAGGATACTACGACTACAAAGTGAGTCGGCGGTCGCTCCAAGACCGCACCATGGTGAACTACCACTATTATAACAACCAGACGGATCGCTATCGCCCCTGGTCGGTCCGTACCATCTGTCCTGACCCTACCGGTCGTGTTTGGGTCGGTGCCGTTACCGGGGGGCTTCATTACTACGACCGAACGGCCGACCGGTTCCACGAGTACCCACTTCCTGATTCTACCATCCGCTGGATTAATAACTTATCGTTACAACAGGATAGTCTGCTCTGGATCAGCACCATGCAACGGGGATTGCACCGACTCAATCTCCGGTCGGGCCAGGTGGTGTCGCTCGTGAACGGCACTAGGGGCGGGCTTCCTACGAATAACGTATCGGGAGTGGCTTCGGTGGGCCAGCGTACCTGGGTTGGTACCGCCCAGGGCCTGGTAGAACTTGATGCAAACGACCGGATCGTAGCGACCTACACCACCGCCTCAGGCCTGTGCAGCAACGACATTAAATCCGTTGTGCCTGACCGTCGCGGTCGCTTGTGGATCAGTACGAGCCACGGGCTATCGTGTTTTGATCCTGACCAACAGTCGTTCTCCAACTACTACCAGCAGGACGGATTGATGAGCAATGAGTTTAATCTGGGAGCGTTTTTTCGGGATGAAGCAGGGATGATCTATTTGGGAAGCAGTCAGGGCGTAGTGGCCTTCGATCCTGACCGCATACGATCGGTATCCGCTCCGCTGGCCGTACACATCGTAGACGTTCGAGTCAACAACGCTCCCGTGAGTCCCGGCGACACCGTGCGAGGACAGATTCCTTTCCGTCGAACCCCACTCTTCACCCGGCAGATTGTTCTCCCCTACCGAGCCAACAACGTGATGCTACAGTTTGCGGCACTCAACTTTCGGTCGCCTATGGCAAGTCGTTACGACTATCGGTTGCGGGGGTTTGACGAACAGTGGGTAACAACCGGTGCGAATCACCGCCGGGCCGCGTACACCAACCTGGCACCGGGCACGTATTTTTTCCAGGTACGTGATCACGGGCAGACCGCTGCCACCACCCTGGAGATTACCGTCCTCCCCCCCTGGTGGGGCACCGTGTGGTTCCGCTTGCTCGTACTTTTGGTCATTATTGTCATAGTAGTGGGTTGGAACCGATGGCGGCACGGTGAGCTGTTGCGGCAGCGCGAGACACTTCAGCGGGTAGTAACCGCCCGTACGGCTAGTCTGCGGCACCAGTCAGAAGCATTGCAGACAGCCAATCAAGCACTACAGCAGAAACAACAGGAAGTGGTTGAGCAGAATCAGCTCATCAAGCAGATGGCCGACGAGGTACACCGTAACGACCAGCGGAAGATTCGTTTCTTCACCCAAATGTCACACGAGTTTCGCACGCCCCTTACGCTCATCCTCGGTCCCCTACAGCTGGGCCTGGCCAGCTGGCAGGTGCCTCGTTCGGTGAAGCATCAGTTGGGACTGATGAAGCGCAACGCCGAACGGCTTTTCACCCTCATCGACCAACTCATCGACTTGAATAGAGTAGAGGAAGGGGCCGAACGACTCCGAGTGGCCGAGTTCGATGTGATAGAAAAAACCCAACAGGTAGCCGAAGCCTTCCAAGCTATTGCCTATCAGACTGAGGTCAGCTTTGATTACCAGTTGGCTCCTGCTCGTTACTGGGGTTGGCTCGACTCCGACAAGTACGATAAGATGCTGTACAACCTACTGTCTAATGCCTTTAAGTTTACGCCTTCCGGGGGTAACGTACAGCTTAGTACGGAGGTAGTGTCCACTCCCCAGGGCGACTTTCTGCGCGTAGTGGTGCAGGATTCCGGAGTTGGCATTCCTCCGGAAGCCCAGGATAAGATATTTGACCACTTTTATACGACAGCAGCATCATCTCCTCATCAGCAGCCGGGCAGTGGCATCGGACTGGCGCTGGTCAAACAATTGGTCAGTGTACACCGGGGGGAAATTCAGGTAGCCTCCGAGAACCAGACCACCACTTTTCAGCTCACGCTGCCCGTCAGTCAACACTACTTTGAAGCAGACGAGGTAGGTCAGCCCGCCCGCCCCTCAGCGTGGCAACCGCCTTCCCCCCGCCCGGTGGTGCCCCCCGCTCCGGTAGCAATTGATCCGGCGTCGCCGTCGGCAGCACAGGCGAAGGTGCTGGTGGTAGACGATCATCCGGACATGTGTGCCTTCGTTCGCTCGGTACTCGCTCCCGACTACCAGGTGACGGAAGCCTACGATGGTCAGATGGCGTTGGAGCAACTGAATGACGTTACCCCTGATCTGATAATCTCTGACGTGATGATGCCTCGGATGGACGGTATCGAGCTGTGTAAACGACTGAAAGCTCAGGCGACCACTTCTCACATTCCAGTCGTGCTGCTCACCGCCAAAGTGGCTCAGGAGAATGAGATTGCCGGTCTGGGCGTGGGAGCCTGCGACTACATCAGGAAACCGTTTCAGGTGGGGGTACTCACCCTGAAGGTGGATAACATTCTGGCTACCTACCGGCAGGTCCAGCGTCACGTTCGGGAGGGCAACGTTCACCAGGTAAACCCCTCGGCCCTGCACCCTAACGACCAGGCGTTCTTGGTGCAGATGACCGAACTGGTTGATCAGCACCTTTCGGAATCAACGCTCAACGCTGAATTTTTGGCGCGCCAACTCTCCGTCAGCAAATCGCACCTGTACAAAAAAGTGAAAGCACTGTCGGGCGTTTCAGTGCATATTTTTATACGGAATCACCGCATCCGAGCGGCGGCAGCTCAGCTGCAAGAGGGGAAGCAAATCAGCGAGGTGGCGTACGGGTTGGGGTTTAATAGTGTCAGCTACTTCACCCGCTGCTTCACCGACTTCCATAGGCAACCTCCCCGCGCCTACCAGAGTCAGCTTCTTTCGTAATTTATTGGTTTAATTTTAGTTCTACTTGGTACTCTACCGGGATCAGATGACCTAGCGAGGCGTGCCTTTTTCGGTTGTACAGCGCGACTGCCGTCATACCTCAATGAGGGTGGACCACACGACCAACTTCTTTGGCGAGCACCTCACCGACGTACGGTCGAACGCTTCCGGTATCATTCTCTACATGATCGGTACCCCACCCGTTCAAAAAGACGAGATGATCGTTCGCATTATTGGGGTAGGTTCGCCGTAGGCACAGCAATACGGCCGATAGAGTAGTTTACCCAAAATTAAGCAACACTGTTGCGTTTGATGATTACTTCCCTATTTTTGCGCACGAAAGCTGCTCAATTTTTAAGAAGAAGTTGCACGCGCTAATCCTAACTGTACGATGCTACCCAATCGACGTAAATTTCTAGAAATACTGACCAAAGGTACGGTCTCTGCCTCTCTGCTTCCTTACGCCGTCAGCGGGTGCAACACCGCCGAAACTATTTCGGGGCCGATTCAAGGCATTGCCCCCTCTTCCGATGATGCGTTAGTGTTAGCCGAAGCACTGGACTATCGGGTGCTGATCCGGTGGGGAGACGCGATCAGTGAACAGGATACCTTCGGGTTCAACAACGATTTTATTGCCTTTTTTCCCGATAAGCAAAATACCGACGAGGGCGTCTTATGGGTGAATCACGAATACATTAACTCTCTGATGATTCATCAGCAAACCGTCACGGAGAAGACCCGGGAGCAAATAAAGCAAGAAATGTACGCCGTCGGCGGATCGTTGGTGCGCGTAAAAAAGGAAAACGGCCAATGGTCAATCATTCAGCAGGCTGCCAACAAACGCCTAACCGGGCTCACCGACATTCCCTTTAATTGGGACACCCCGATAGAAGGAAAGCAAACCGCTATGGGGACGCTGGGCAACTGCGCGGGCGGGGTCACCCCCTGGGGCACCGTGCTCACCTGCGAAGAAAACTACCAGTACTTTTATAGCGACCGGCGTCCCGGCGACCGCGGTTCCCCGCCGGGACGTTACGGCGACCGGAGCATTACGCCTAGTGTTGAGGGCTGGGAAAGGTTCTACGCTAATCCGCCGGAGCACTACGGTTGGGTGGTAGAAGTAGACCCGGCTACCGGAACGGCTCAGAAGCACGTAGCACTCGGAAGGTGCGCCCACGAGTGCGCGACGGTCAAAGAGTTAGACGATGGGCGGCTGGTCGTTTACACCGGAGACGATAAGAACGATGAGCATCTGTATAAATTTATCTCTAGCCAGCCCGGCTCCCTCCGGGAAGGCACGCTGTACGTGGCCAACCTCGATCTGGGTATGTGGATTCCGGTAGACGTAGACCAGCAACCCCTGCTCATGGCTCAGTTCAAGACCCAGACCGAAGCCTTGGTCTACCTGCGCGAATCAGCTAAAATATTGGGAGCTACTTCGCTCGATCGGCCTGAAGATATCGAGATTGATCCGGTGAGCGGTGATGTGCTGGTCGCCCTAACCAACAATATTCCCCGAGACAACTACTTTGGTTCTATTCTTAAAATTGAGGAAGAAAACGGCGACCATGCTTCCCTTACGTTCCAGGCGACTACGTATTTGACCGGCGGAGAAGACACGGGCTTTGCCTCTCCGGACAATATGGTATTTGACCGAGCCGGCAACTTGTGGTTTACCTCCGATATTTCGGGTTCTAAGATGAATCAATCCCCGTACAGCGCGTTCAAAAATAATGGGCTGTTTCTGGTGATGCGCGACGGACCGCAAGCCGGAGAAGTGATTCAAATAGCGAGTGCTCCGGTCGACGCCGAGTTTACCGGCCCCTGCTTTTCCCCGGACGGTACGACCCTGTTCTTGAGCGTTCAGCACCCCGGCGAACAGTCTCCGTCTCTGGAGGCGCTCACCAGCCACTGGCCAGGCGAGCCAGGCAGCCTGCCCCGATCAGCCGTAGTAACCATTCAGGGGCCGTTGCTCAACCAAATACAACAACTGAGCTAACCAGATGGAACCGACCGACAGCACGAAACAAAAGCCGGTCACGCTGCTCACCGGCTTTCTGGGAGCCGGAAAAACGACGCTGCTGAATGCGTATTTATCGTTCAAGCCTCAGGTGCGCTTTGCCATTATTGAAAACGAGATCGGAGCAGAAGGCATCGATGGCGAATTGATCGTCTCCACACAGAACCCTGTGGTAGCCCTCAACAACGGTTGTATCTGCTGCACGCTCAACGATAATTTCTACGAAGTGTTGCGGGAGCTATACCAGCGGAAAGAGGAATGGGACGAACTGATCATTGAGGCCACCGGCATCGCCGACCCGGCCGGAGTGGCGATGCCATTCTTAGTTAACCCAGCGATTAGGCGGGACTTCCGACTGGAACGAATTATCGGCCTGGTAGATCCCACCTTGATTGAGCAACAGCTTCAAGAAACCGAGGAGGCTCCTAAGCAAGTGGCGTTTAGCGACGTATTGCTAATCAACAAAACCGATCAGGTCTCTGCGGCAGCCCTAGACTCGGTGCGGCAAACGCTCACGCAGATCAATCCCCTGGCCCGTATTCTGACCGGACACCAGAACGAGTATCCCCTGGCGGCACTATCTACTTTCGTTCGCACCCTTTCGGACGAGGATCTGATGGCGGCCCGGGCGCACGCTTTGGAAATGGACCATCACCACCATACCCACCATCACGATATCGGGTCGATTAGCTTCACCTTTACCGAGGCCTTCGATACCAAAGCTTTGATGCACCGACTCAACGTCTTCTTATTGTTTCAAGCGCAAGGGGTGTACCGAGCCAAGGGAGTTTTCTACGACCCCGAGGAAGCGAAGAAGATTGTCATTCAGTCGGTAGGAAACCGTCCCCTACTGACCCGGGGCCGACGGTGGAAACCGGAAGAGGAAAAGCGCAGCCACATGGTATTCATCGGCCGACACCTCAAACCGGCTGGATATGAAAAGATGTTGCGGCAGTGCGCACGGAATACTGTAACCTAATCATGAAGCCACTAAAGGACATGCGACCTACTCGTGCTTGATCATGCGCTTGCTGTGGGTTTGCCCCTGATGCTGGATCAACAATGTATATCCTCCCGCTGGTAGGGTACTAGTGATCAACGTAGCCACTCCTTGTTCCAGCGCGTAGTCAGCTTCGGACACTACGTATTGTCCGGCGTCATTCAGTAAGCTCAGAGTCACCGTAGCGTCCGAATATTGTGTTTCAAGGTCATCTATGCTCACGTGAATTACCTCTGCAAAAGGGTTGGGGTAGCTGGTGATGACTGCTTCATGGCGAACAGCTATCGCGGGCTTTCTCACGATTGACGTGGGTTTAGCTGCTACAGAAGCGGTTCTTGACGCCTTCGCTCCCGTGTAGCTCACGTATAGTATCGCCGCCCGGTCACGTTCGCCTTCGTAGGCTTCGGCACGGCGGCGGCCCTGGCCGTGGATAAGCAAGGTCAGGGCACTGGATGTTTGCCAATCGGGTTGATTAACAATCTCCTGTAGCACCGGCTGAAGGCCAGGCGAACGCTGCGCTTCACTGGCCTCACCTACCTGCTTCCAGTCAGCGGGTCGCCAAACCACCGAGGCCTGCGTACGGGCCCGGCGGGTAATATTACCGTTGTCGTACCACCGGAAGGATTCGCTGTTGCCACTGGCTTCCCCCTGAATAGTAAGCTCGGTAGACCGCCCGTTGGTCTCATCGGTAGTGAACTGAAGGTAGGCATCCGTGATGGTGGCCCCCGGCGGAATGTTGAGCTGCTGGAAACGTAACCCAACCCACTGGTTGCCCCGCACAAAGCCGTCATTAACTAATTCCAGATCGGAGCTATTAACGTACACACTGCCGAACTGATCCTCTTCGGCATCATCATCGCCCGACTGAATCTGCGCGGAAACGTTCACTTGAGCACCGCCCACCAGTACCCGTACGGGAGAAGATACGGTTTCCAGGCCGTCATCGTCCGTGGCACGCACCGTCAGGTCATAGACCCCAGCCGCCGGGGGTTGCCACGCGAACGAAAGTTGTGTGCTGCGACCTAGATAAGTATTATTCGCGTAAAATTCCAGGTCGGTAATCGTACCGTCTTCGTCTGACGCATTCACGGTGATATTGACCGCTTGGTTGACTGCCAGCGACGCCAGAGATGAAGGGGAAACAATGGTCGCCTGGGGGGCAGAAAAGCTATCGTGGTACATGGTCACCACGGCTCCGGTAGCGGGTGACCAAACGTCTAGATCGGCCGGAGCCTGAAAGATATCAGCATCATTGACCGAGTTGACTTCGTCGGCATTGTCGGTACGAATGGTACGTACTTCTACCTTGCTCCGGTCGACAAAAATCCACTTAAACTGATTGAATGAACCACTGGCGCGGGTCCACCGTTTGTCATCATCGTTGTTGCGCAACGGAGCCCCCCAGCAGCCTTCTCCTACGTACACCGTGCCGCGTTCGTCATCGCGTCGGAAACCTTCCTCACTACCCGACCTAGTATCCGGCACAATCGGCCAGGTCGTTTTGGCCATATGTGCATCGCACTCTACCACCAATTTTACCTGATGCTCTTCGAACAGCGGAGCCCATTCAGTGTACTCGAAGATATTACTTACTTTCGATTTTGTGTGGGGGGCCATCGGAAAGTGATACTGGGCCATCTTCCAGTGTACGCTGGCCGATTGGCTTAGGTCGTTCTGTAGCCATTCAGCCTGCTGGCCACCAACAGGAATAAGTGAGTTCAGCGTGTAGGTCCGAATGAGATTGCCCCCAAACGTGAGTCCGTAGTATACATTCGCTGAGGGAGTATCGAAAAGATCGTATACGCTGCGGTTGCTATCCTCGTGGTTGCCCCGGGCGGCTACAATCGGAATCATTCGGCCGTCCTCACCGGTGGTCAACTGCCAATCCTCAAACCAATCGTTCCACTCTTGGTCTGTGTCATCGTCCGTCATATCCCCTCCGAACAGCACTGCATGGGGGCGTAGCTTCGCCACCAGTTTGTTGGCATTCTGGCGCGGCACCCGGTTGTTACGGGAATCTCCTCCCGCGATCAGCGACAGGCGTTCGGTATCCCGGTCGGGGGCGGTTCGGAACCAGAAGCGGCGGCTCACACTTTCCTCATCGCGTACCACGAAGTAGTAAATAGTATTAGGGGTCAGGTTGGCCAGGCGGGCAAAATGGTTGTTCATCCCCCGGTAGGGTGCCTGACGGTCGGCTGATTGCCGAAGCGGATAGGCTTCCCAGTCGGTACCAAAATCTTGGGTGCCGTAGTAAATAACCGCACTCGCTCCGCTCATTTGGTCCCAGCCGACGGTGATGGTCGTAGCGGGATTATCACGTAGCGTAAGCCGGTATTTTCCGTGGGTGGCCCAAGCCGAGGAAACACCCAGCGTAGCGTAGAAAAAGGAAAAGAGAAGATAGTAAAGTGGCTTCATGGATTGGTGAATAAGAATAAACGATACTGATTGATGTCTTGTCCCTGGGTATTAATGGCAGGAACTGCTACTGCCTCCTGCCACTGGTTGAGTAGGCACTCGGGAGAAACGCTCAGTCGGAAAGTAACAGACGTTTACGTACGAGCACTTAAAGTGATGATCGGGGGCGAAGGTAGGAAGACTTGAGAGCTCAATCGTACTGCTGTGCGTTAAGGATTTATTAAAATATGGGGATGAAGATCCGAGTATTCTTAACAATACCGTAAAACAGATCAGTCGAAAATGTATCACTGAAATACTACCTTACTGAGCATGAATCCGCTCGCTCCTTATCGCACATCATCTATCTCTTTTGGGAAGCTTCTGCTTCGCGCGGCCTGCCTCAGCGTTTTTCTAGGAAGGGCGTGGCAGCATTGGTTCTGGGATGCTCCGTGGCGGGCCCTGTTTTGGGACGAAGACCTGATGCAGGAACTCGTCACCCTCTTCACCCAACTTTCCTGGCAGGAGTATACTACCCACCCGGATACCGATGGGTTTATTCACCTACTGGTGCGAGGCTTCGGCATCTTCTACCTGTTGTGTGCCGTAGCCGCCGTGATCGTGAACCGACAGCGAAAATGGGCGGGGTACGTATTGCTAACCGGAGGCGTTGCCCTGTTCCTACTGGCACTGCTGTATTGGAAAGAACAATTTTTTCGGGGAGGGCAACTCATCGAGTACGCCAGTCAGTTCGGCAGTCCGCTGTTACTGTACGGTATGGTATTTCGCTCACTGAGTCGGGAGCAATTTTTACGCGCCCTCAAAGTAGTGGTCGCGCTTACGTTTCTGGGGCACGGTCTGTACGCACTCGGTTTTTATCCCGTGCCCGGCCATTTTGTTGAGATGACCATGCGCATCTTAGGAACGGGGGAAACCGATGCCCGTCTGTTCTTACGCATCGCGGGCGGGTTGGATATGGTCGTAGCCGTGGGTATATTTATGCCCCGAGCAGCGGGCTGGTGTCTGCTGTACGCTGCCGGGTGGGGATTTGCTACGGCACTGGCCCGTCCGTGGGCAGGATTCCACCCTGCATTGCCTTGGGCCTCGCTGCACCAAAGTGTGTTTGAGGCAGTATACCGACTACCCCATGCCCTGTTGCCATTTGCCGCCGGGTGGATGATGTGTAACCCTTCGGTGCGTGGCTTCTACCATACCTTAGCAGGAGTGGTTGATAGTAAAAACTGATTAGGAAGGCTCTTATCCCGTCTTTTTGAAACAACACCCTAAAGATGACCCAGCAGTACGCTCGGAAACCCGTCACGTAACCAGTACACCACGATGAAGCGATCTCTCTTTTTAAAACAACTGGGCAGCGTAGGACTGCTATCCTTGGGAACATCTCAGGCCGTCAATGCCGCTGCCCAACGAGAGGCTGACCAGCATCGAAAAGAGTTACTGGCCGCCTGGCAACGATCCGAAACCATGACGCTCACCAACGTGGAGCAGATGCCCCCAGAGTCGTTCACCTTTCAATATACTGACGAAGCCATGACCTTCTCCGAACAGTGGCGACACTGTGTGGTGTATACCTGCGGGCAACTGGCGAGCCGCGCGGGTCTCAAGAACCCGTATCAGGACGTAAAGTTGCCGGTGCAAATGCCCAAGGAGGATGTCGTCCGAGAGCTGAAGAACATGTACGCTTTCGTGCGGCAATCCCTTCAGGAGCTATCCCCCGAACAGCTCTGTGCCGAGTGCGACTTTGCCGGAGACACCATCCCGGTGTGGCGACTATTTTACGCGATGGAAAACCACATCATCCATCACCGCGGGCAGTGCGTGGTGTACCTGCGCCTGAGCGGAGTGGTGCCTCAAGGGTTTTACGGGTGGTAGTGCAGTGCTGCAAGCGGAGCTGAAAACTACAGCATCGTCCTGGCAAAACGTACTCTGAAAACTTCTACAGAGGTTATCGCCATGTTGTCGCTCATCAGGCTTGTCGTTGGCTGGTGCTTTTTCTGGGTAGTTGTTCCCTTCGCCGAAAACGAATACTTTTATCGGTTCAGCTACCCTTGTCTCTCTAACCAATTCTACTATGCTCCGTTGGACACTCCTTTGTCTCATTGCTCCTTCCCTCCTCATCGCCCAAGACCGTATTACCGGACGGCCGTTTGCTACCCGTTCTGAAGTAATCGCCCAACACGGTATGGCCGCCACCAGTCAACCTTTGGCGACCCAGGTAGCCTTAGACATCCTCCGGCAGGGCGGAAACGCCATTGATGCGGCTATTGCTGCCAACGCGGTTCTCGGACTCGTGGAACCCACCGGCAACGGCATGGGAGGTGACCTGTTCGCTATGGTGTGGGATGCTGAAAACCGGCAGCTGCTCGGGCTCAACGCCAGCGGTCGCTCACCCCACGACCTCACCCTGGATTACTTTAAGAAAAACGATCACACTAAAATTCCTTCGCACGGCCCGCTTCCGGTGTCGGTACCCGGCTGCGTAAGTGGCTGGTTTAGCCTGCACGACAGCCTGGGATCGCTTCCGATGAAAGATATCTTACAACCGGCGATCGGCTACGCCCGTAACGGTTTTCCGGTGTCCGAACTCGTGGCGTACTACTGGCAGCGGAGCGCCCCGCTACTGAGTAAGTACGACGGATTCTCAGAGACGTACATGCCCGGCGGGCAAGCACCCCAAAAAGGCGATGTTTTTAAAAACCCGTCTTTAGCCAATACGCTGGAAAAGATCGCTACCGGCGGACGCGATGCCTTCTACCGTGGCGAGGTGGCGCGCACTATGGCTGACTACGTCCAAGAGCAAGGCGGTTTTCTTTCGGAAAAAGACTTGGCCGATCATACCGACACCTGGGTAACCCCGATCTCCGTCAACTACCGGGGGTACGAGGTGTACGAACTCCCCCCGAACGGGCAGGGTACCGCGGCCTTGCAAATGCTCAACATCCTGGAAGAATTCGAGCTGTCGAAGATGGACCATCGGGGTGGCGAGTACATCCACTTGCTCACCGAAGCTAAAAAGCTGGCGTTCGAAGATCGGGCTAAGTACTATGCCGATCCGGATTTCGTCGACATTCCCCTTGACCAGCTTATTTCTGACGACTACGCCGCCACCCGTCGTCAGCTCATCAACCCCGAACGTGCCGGTCAGTCGTATCCAGCCGGGGAGCTAGAGCAAGGAAATACGATCTATATGACGGTCGCGGATGAGGCGGGCAATATGGTTTCGCTGATTCAGAGCAATTACCGAGGCATGGGGTCGGGCATGACCCCGCCGGGTCTGGGTTTTATCCTGCAAGACCGGGGCGAGTTGTTTAGCCTGGAAGATGGGCACAACAACGTGTATGCCCCTCACAAACGGCCGTTCCATACCATCATTCCGGCCTTCATCATGAAGGACGAACAACCGTGGATCAGTTTTGGACTGATGGGCGGAGCGATGCAACCCCAGGGCCACGTGCAAATTGTCGTGAATCTGGTAGACTTCGGCATGAACTTACAAGAGGCGGGCGATGCTCCCCGCATGAACCACGAATCTGCCTCTCAGCCGACGGGGGGCAAGATGACCGACGGGGGAATCTTACACCTGGAATCGGGCTTTCCGGCCGAAACGGTCAACCAGTTGCTCCGCAAGGGGCACCGCATTGCTCCCGCCCTGGGTATCTACGGAGGTTACCAAGCCATTATGTACGACGCCGAGCAGCGGGTGTACTACGGTGCTTCTGAATCGCGTAAAGACGGACAGGCCGCGGGTTATTAAAACGTATGACGAGCGCTGAGGAACAGAGTACTAATCGGCATAAGCTTCTTCAGCTTTTTCGTTGCGTACGGTGCTCTTCGTCGTTGCTTTTCCTAGCATTTTTCTCCTCCCCCACTTCCAGGTAAGCATCAGCCCGGTTATGCTTACACTGGTTCCTCCCAACAGAAGGACGATCACGACCATATCCCACGCGGGCCTTCGGAACAACAGGGCCGGGAAGTCCAGGCTGTGCAGTCCGTGGTATACCCAGCGGTTGACCCGGCTGGTGGTCTCATATTTCATGAGCACTTCGGTCGTCTTAGGGTTGATGTAGTAGGTTGTATTGGCTTCATCGTTGATATCCACCTTCAACACCGGCAACGGCTTGGTGCGGTGTTTATCGTAGTAGTAGGCATCGTACTCTACCAACTCGGTCACCCGTACCTCCGGCATTTCGGAATGAAGGCTCTCGGGGTGAACAGCCTCGGGGATGAAGAACCTCCATCTGGCGGACGTAAGCCTGAGCCCTTAGAGCGATCCAGCGGCGTGTGAGTCCGGTTGCCTGACGAGCAAGTGGTGGCTGCCATCCGCCATCCACACCTGATAGTAAGGTTTTCCGGCAAAGAGGGTTAGCGTCAGTTCACTGATCTTTTCGCGGGTATTGCCCAACGGGGCCAGTGCCTCAGCTGGGTTCAGCGTAAAGAGCTCCGGGGCCAGTGGCCCGCCCTGCCACGCTTCCGTGGCCGGTTCACTTAGGCTATGAGACGGACTCCACTTCCAGGGGTTCATAGAGAAAAGGCCACTTAGTATCCACGTAAAGGTGAACAAACCAAACACAAAGCCGGTGTAATGGTGCCATTTGAACCACACTTTCCTATAGGGACTGAGCGCCCGCCCTTTCTCCTTCCATCTTACTCGAACAATACCTAAGTATAGCCCGGCAGCGCACATCAGGATGCCTACGAGGCTAAGTGCCACCACCACATCGCGCCACAGTTGGGTGCGGATGCGTAGGTCTTTAAAATATATCCAGTGGGGAATGGCACCCAGCCAAGCCCATACTTTATCAGCCCTATTGAGCTTTTGAAATACTTGTCCGGTGACGGAAGAAACGTAGCAAACGGTACCCTTGCCATCATCCAGGAATACCCGGTAAGCAGGCAAGTACGGTAAGAAGCGGGCGCGAGGCGTCCACTGGTCCAGCTCGTGCATCGCTTCCACCCTGGCTACAGTAGCTTCACTTTCGGTAAAGCGGCGGACGATGCTTTGGGCCTCATCTTTATTTAACGGGCGGACTTTTTCGCCGGTATCGGCATAAAAGCAGTAGAATTCTCCCTGCTTATCCTGAAGGCGGTAAATGGGCCTACCCCACAGGGCAACCACTTTGACAGACTCCCAGCAGTGGTTCGTAAGACCATGTTTCAGTGATAATGCTTGCGGCGTAATCCACGCTTGCGGTGACTGATTCAGTCCCTCTGATTGGACGAGCGTTTCGGCCCGGCTCAGATACGGGAAGTCCTTGTACATCATCACAAAGCCCGAAAGAAACCACCCTAGAAACATAAGGCTCAGGACAAACCCCGTGTAGCGGTGTATCCAGCGTAGGGATCGGGTCAGTACTCTCAACGTTTGGTGGGCCATCAGCGAGCAGTTGTATCGGTCTACCAGCTAAAATAGCGAGTAAAAACAGTATACGCAACTGTGTTGCATTTATTATCATATATCCTATCTTTGCTATCCCATTGCACTCAAACCTATCTATTATGAAGAATCAGTTCGTGGGGCTTCACCCGGATTTTATGGGATTTAGCGCCTCATTGCTTTGTGCTCTGCATTGCGCCGCCCTGCCCTTTTTACTCACCCTGGCCCCTCTGGCGGGACTTCAGCTCTTGGGTAATCCGTGGGTTGAATACACTTCAATCCTGCTGAGCTTGGGCATTGCCTGCTACGCGTTGATACCCAGCTATCGGCAGTACCACCGCAAGCCGCTGGCGTTGATGCTCGTCTTACTTGGTTTCCTACTAATCGGTGCTGCCCACTCCGTGGTCCCCGAAGCCTACGAGGCGGTGTTTACTTCCGGCGGAGCAGGCTTGGTGGCTATTGCTCACCTTATCAACTGGAAGCAGGTGCGACAAGCCCGAGCGGCCTTTTCAAGGTGTGTTCATTCTTCCGAAGGCCTCAAACGAAATGCTTGAAAAAGATTACTCATATTGGTCGGTTTACGATTAGGATCGTATATTCAATACTCACCCTAACAAACCCCGCTTATGTTACAAAGAAAGTTTGACCAAGTTGTAAAAGACTATTTTCCGAACGCCATGGATGCCAAAGACACCTCGATCCGCTACCTAGGAAAGATGCAGATTGAGCACCACATCGATGTTTCCAAGGCGCTGATGGCTACCTCTCTGTGTTCTGATGATATTAACGTTCCTTCTACCACCTTCTTCAATGTGCTATTTGGTCCGTTTATTATGGGGGGATTGGGGGGCTTACCTTTTGCCGGACAAACCGGTATGACCGCTTTTGCGCACCACGTGCCTGACGGCGGCAGCGCCTTTATCTTTTACGGACCTCACATTGGTGCCACGCTAGAAGGCGACCTGGGTAAGATGTATCGGCCCCGTCAAGACCAGAAAGGCAACTCCTGCGGTGCCCTGATGCTGGCGCTGAGCAGACTACGAGACGGCAACTATAAACCGGTAATGAAGGAAGATGACTATCAGCAAATGAAGCTGGAGGAAAGCCTGTTGCCCTACCGGGAGCAAATTCTAGACAGTAATAACGCAGAAAAAGCGATTACCGAAGCAACGTATGAGATCATCGATCAAAAAATCCATGCGTACCTGAAAGACTGTAAAGATGAATTTCACGTCGATAAAGTAACGCTTTTAGGGGGGATTATCATCAATACCGACTACGGACTGGATGACTACTTCGACGCTCGAAACTTTGAGGTAGTTGACGTGAAAAGTCTTTAGGAAAACTCGGAGAACGTAGCGTAGAATGTGGAATCATCTCTATTTTATCTGCCCAACCGATTATCTTTTAGGTTAAAACTGCTTCAAGAAAGTAACCTTCCCGATCAACTGCTGCTCTTCCAGCGGGTTTTCCAGCCCGTTGATGCGCGTGTCGTTGAAGACCAGATAGACAAACGATAGCGGACGGTACTCCCAGCTGCCCCGGATGTTCCAGCGCCCCTGTTCGTCAAAGGTATTGTACTGGTAGAAGGCGGATAACTGCACGCGAGGGTTCAACGCCAGGCGGGCTCCCAAGGTGGTCAGGTGGGTTCGCAAGTCTTCCCTTTGCGCACCTAAGTTATTAAGGTCATTAAACTCGTAGTCGGCCGTGAGAGCCACGTGAGGGACCGGTACAAACCGCAGTCCGGCTTCCACGCTGGTTCGTTGCCCGTTGTAGAAGCCCCCCCACTCCACGCTGCCCGAGGCCGATAGCTTCGCCGACCGGTCGGTGTTGAGCCGAACACGTTGGAAGGTGTAGAAGTATTCGTCTTGCGCGATGCTGACCCCCAGTGGGGCAAAATCAAAGTTGATATTTTGCCAGGTTGGAAGGATCGAGTACTCCAGAAAGCTTCCGTTGGTAAATATTAGAAAGATGGGGAATAGATAAAGGTTACCCTGCTGAAAGTTGCCCAGATCGTTCGCATCGTGGTAGTAATTCACAAACACTCCCGGATCAAACCGCCTGATCCAGGGGATATTCTTCGGTCGCCAGATGAAGTAGCCGCCCGGATTGTGCTGGATAACGTTCTTCTGAAAGACAAAACCCATGTCGGGATTGTAGTTCTGCGACACAAAGTTGGTCTGCCAGCCCAGGTAGAACTTATTAGTGCTATACCCCGCAAAGACGTTTCCCGCTACTCCCAACGTATCATTAGCGTTATCGCGGGAGCCGGACACCATATACGAAACAGTCAGTTCGTCCTTCGGACGGATAAATCCGTCCACGGTCAGCGTCGTATTGTTACTCTGCGCCAGTCCCAGTTCACTGGAGGCTTCGTCCAGCCGGTGGGTAAGCATGATGCCCACGTTGTTTTCCGCCCCGTAGTTGCGCAGGTAGCGGGCCACGCCGAAGCTAGCGGCGGGCGAATTGTCGGTTTCAGCCTGGTGAATGTACAGCCCGGCAATCGCCTGTTTCTCGTCCCGCATAGTGTAGCGCGCCCCGGCATCAATTCGGGCGGGTTCAGCGTTGAAGTCTCCTTGCAACCCAATCCGCCGACTAAAGAAGGGCACCACCGCTCGGTCACTCGCCCCGGCCCAGATGCCCGAGTTTTCCAGAAAGAACTGCCGTCGTTCGGGAAAAAAGATATTGAAGCGTTCCAGGTTGTTCACGGCCCGATCCACCTCCGCCTGGGCGAAATCGGTGTTAAAGGTCAGGTCCAGCACCGAACGGGGATTGATTGCCCACTTCACGTCTCCCCCGACTTTCACACTTCCATCGGTGGAGCGGACGTCGCCTTCCTTTAGGTCATCGTACTGATACAAGAGGTAGGGTTCTATCCGCACGTTGGCACTGGGTTCGGGAAGCTCCAGTCCTTTCAGCTGCGCCGCGTAGGTCATCCGGTAGGGAGAGAACGATTGAGGAATAGCCGGAAACACCGTCTGCTCGTATTCCCGACGCGCCAGCCGATAAAAGGTCAGCCCCCAGGTAGCCGGGTCGCCGGCCGCCGGATCGCCGATCGCCGACGGCTGGTCGCTCGTAGCGGATCGATTTGAAGGGAATGGCAAACTCGGCGAAGTAGCCCGAATCGGTAGGATGTGTGCGCACCGACCACAAAGCGTTCCAGTCGCTGTCGGTATTGGTGTCGTTGAAGTTTTGTAAGTCCCGTTGGTTGCCGTAGGGCGTGGTTTGAAACGACACACAGTATTGTTTGAGGTTTTGCGGATCAAGCTGAACGCCGAAGATGTCGTTTTCCCCGTACTCAAAATCTCGCCGCAGGTCTTGCACTCGTCGACCGGCTTTGCCCAACGAATCGTAGCAAAACGCGCCTACGTACAGGTTTTTGTCATCAAACAGCAACCGCACCCGTGTGGGATAGTCATACTGCCCGCCCTGCCGGGGCTCCATCCGGAAGAACTCCTCGACCACCGAAGCCTTTTGCCAGGCCGCCTCGTCGAGCTGACCATCAATACTGATTTTCTCAGTGGTCCGAGTAGCTTCAACGGCGGGTGGGCGCTCAGGAGGGGGAAAGTTCCCAACTTGCTGAGCATAGCTAACGGTAGACAACAGCATGCTCATACCTAGCAGCCTGATTGTTTTTAGATGCTGTAGCATTAGTTTAGCGTAGATTTAGAGGGATTAGGCCGAACTGCCGTTAGGGTGACTGCGTCTTTTTGAAGTTCGGGGTAGCCTTCTACGAGGTAGCCCTCTACTTTCCCCAGGTTTTTCTGGTGTTGTACATCTACTACTTCCAGTCCGTGATGTTGCAATTGGGCGGCTACTTCTTCCGGCTGATACAGGCTGAAGCCGTGCTGGGTGAAGGGCAAGTGTTGCATAAAATCGCGGGAGCTAAACCCCAACACGAGCCGTCCGCCCGGTTGTAGCACGCGAACGATTTCTTGCAAGTGAACCGTTAGCGGGTCCCAGAAATACAGCGTATTGACCGATACTACTTTGGTAAATTGCTGATCGGCAAAGGGGAAGTGCTCAGAGGAACCCACAATGAATTCCGCCTGACCACTCGTTACCCAGGAGGCATTAACCCGTTGGGCTTCCTGCACCATCTCCTCAGAAATATCCAAGCCAGTGTAGTGGATACGCCCGGCGTGGATACGCCCAGCGTGGATACGCCCGGCAGACCGTAGCAATTCATCTACGTGCCTTCCAGCAGCCATACCGATTTCCAGCATACGATCATTAGGAGCCAACGCTAGAGCGCTCATCGCTCTATGAATTATCGTTTGGTTGGATACCGCTAGCTTTTCTCCGATTTCGGCCGCTTTTTCACCGTGCGGGCGGGCTAGTTGAGCGGCTATTTCCTGTTCGTTCATAGTAAAGAAATGTTTGTTTGGATAGCTATGCGCTAGAGGCCTTAACTGCCTCCTTTTTTAATCTTAATAAAATGGAAGAAAATATCTGGAATCTTCTCCCTACAGCGACAAAAACTACTGTAGCATCGTGCCAGATAAGTCTTCGCTATCGCTTCGGCCAGAATGACGGTGCAATTCAGCCAAACCGGGAATTGCTGTCTAAATCTTGGTTTGCACCAGATAGCTGGCTTACCGGTTTAGTGGGTAAGGAGCCCCTTGGCTAAACTCGCTTGCCGGTACAGCAGCCAACTGCTGGCACTTGCCATAAGCAGATAAAGCAAAAGGCCGCTTAGATCTGCTCCGTAGGAAGTGGGTAGGCGCTCTGACGAATACTGGTGGTTGGGTAGTAAGGCTACTTCCTCCGCCTTCATGAGTTCATTAGCAAACATCCGCTCCCGAAAATAGTCTTTCCACTCGGTCGCAAACGCAATCACCTGGTTTCTAAAATCCACATAATGTGCCGTGGAAGTCCCCGCAATATCATTCAACCCGTGCTGCAACAAAGTAGCCGGTGAAAGAAACCGAAGGTCGTCCACCCACGCCTGTTGCCGGGCCAGGGCCGCATCATATTCGTTCAGAATGGGCCGGACGGATTGATTGACAATATCGGAAGAGGCAAAATACGTAAGCATCCAGGTGTACTGGTTTTCCTGCGTGGTATCTTTGGGGGCCAGCTCGGGATGATCGCGGTAGTAGTTTTCCAGAATTTCGTCGGCTCTTTCTTGGGCTTCGTTAGTGGCTACCCGGTACTGATGGATCATCCCGATGCGCGAAGGCACCGGATTGATCTGCATCGCTAACTGGGAGATGACCGACGGAATGATCAGCACGACAATTAGCCACAGGGCTACTAAAGTAACGGCATTGTGGCCGGAAGATTTGCCCCGCTGATTGACTACGAAGGTTGCCATAAACCAGAAGAGCAGGTATAACAAAAGCATCGACAGCAGTTGTAGAAACGAGCTCATGTTGCCGACTATATCCACCCCAAAGATGAGAAGAGACACGGTGATAGAGATGATGACGATGGCCGAGAGCACAACAAACCTGAACAGTAGTCTACTCAACAGCCAGGAATAAAGCGAAACCGGTTGCGCGTAAATCAGCCTCAACGCACCGGATTCTTTTTCTGACGATACTATGTTGTAGCAAAAAGCCAACACGAGCAAGGGCAATAAGTAGATACAGACAAAGGCCAGATCAAAACTGCCAAACAACAACTGGACAGGGTTGGACAGCTCAGAAAAGCCTAGCGTATAGGTTTCTCCGTAGATTTTTGGTTTGACGTAGTGCGTAAACAAATCGCTTTGTCCGGTAGAAACCATCGCCAGCGGTACCGGGTCCATCGCTACCACGCGAGGGCTCCCCCATGCGACACTTTCCAGGGAGCGAGGGTCAAGCCAGGATTCGCTAGGAAGGGCCTTCAGTTTGCGTTCCACCGAGTCGATTGCAGCGGCGGTTTGGGTATCTTGGGCGGCCACTTTTTCTCGTTCGTGAGCAATGGCCGACACCCGGTCGACTACCTTCTCGTGTCCGTTGCGGACGGCAAATAGCGTGATGCTGAAAAAAAGTATGCCTAGAATCAAGACCCACTGATCACGCACCAACGCGATCCACTCGTATTTTATAGTATGCTTTATCATAACAACCCGTAGTTAGTAGAAAGAAGTTAAGCGTTCAGCCGCCGGATGGCTCCGTATAAACCCATTGACGAAAGCAGCACCCAGCCCATCAGGGTAACCAGGTTGCTGCGGTTGATATCTAGCACCGCGGCATAGGTGGGCGGCTCATAGTCAAATTCAGGAACCGATTCCCATACTTCTTCCCCTACGGTATAGTCCCAGTCGCCGGTCTGGGAGTTCTCTACCATGTGGCCGTTCATTTTTCCTACCAGGGTGATCCGGTACTTTTCGGCGGCATCGGCAAAGTCCCAATGCGCGGTATAGTCAGTACGGCTGATGGCCATAGACAGAAAACGGGTCGGTAAAAATGGAGAAAGTGCGGCCGTGGCCCGGTACACTCCGGATTGATTGTGGAACGTTTCTTTTAAGAACTGGTAATGTTCAAAGTAAATATCGGCGGCGTGTTTTTCGCCTTCCTGCATCAGAAAGCCATCCCAGTTGAACGGCAACTGCTGCACACTGTCCACACCATATTTTTTTAGCGTTTCTTGTTCCAGTTCTTTGGCTTCGGCACTCCAGGGGTTGTGTCCGTCCAGCCCCTGTTCTTTATCAAGGGCGATCTGTTCCTCAAACTCCATTTGCGTAGGATAAGGATATAAGGTATCGGCAATGGCGGTAGAAATTTTGGGCATCGCCAGGCAAGACACGATCCAGATACCAAGGAGAATGACAAACGCGATATTTGATTTTTTTACCAGGGAAGAAACCACCAGCGTAAGGTTGGTAAACACCGCGTAGTATAAAATGTATACACTAGGAATAATAGGGAAAGGGCTCCTAGGCTAAACTCCCCGTAGTCGGTCACATTGGCCAGAAACAGGGCCGAAAGAACGTAAACCGGCAGGATGATCAGCAGCACGGGAACAAAGATACCTAACCACTTTCCGCAGGCCAACTTCCAGGCAGGAATGCCCTGACTTTGCAACAAACGCCAGGTGCCACTTTCCCGCTCCCGGGTAATGGCATTAAATCCTATCAGGATAATGAGCAGGGGCATGATAAAAATAAGCACAAAGTCCGGGGTCAACTCACCGAACCGGGAGAGAGCCGTTTGATCCTGGGCGGCCATATACTGAGCGTCACTGCGGTTGTGGGCTTCCAGAAAAATACTGATCCCGGTGTATTTATCAATGCCGTTGTCAATCAGTGACAGTGGGTACTTGGGCTTAAAGGCGTAGGTGCCGTAGTGGGCGGCAGAGTGCGGATTCTTCTCGCCCTGGTTAACCCATTCGCTGCGGGCATTCTTCTTAGCCTGCGCGTGCTGGGTGTTCACCGATTGGTAATACCGGTGGCTGATAAAAACAGCCGCCAGCAACAAGACCAGCACCAGGCCAGCCGTCACCCGAAACCGTCCCTCCCGGACAATTTCTTTCAGTTCTTTTCGTGCGATTTTGAGTATCATATCTAGGGTCGGTTTATCGTTATCGTACTCTTTTTTCTTCTAATTCTAATTGTCGGGTTAAAAACAACACATTACTGCGCAACCCCGCCAGGACGGCCCCTGTCCGGTTTGCCGCTCAATTCATTTCAAGGAAGAAGCGCTGCTCAATCTCCTCGGCAGAGAGTTTCTTGGGATCAAGTTCAAGAACAATTTGCCCGCGAACCATGACGGCTATTCGGTCGGCTACCTCGCGGGCCCGCCAGATGTCGTGCGTTGCCATGAGGGTGCCAACCCCACGCTTGGCAATATCACGGAGAGACCGATTAAACTCAGCGGCCGAATGGGGATCGAGCCCGCTGGTCGGTTCATCGAGGAGCAGGAGACTAGCTTTTTTGGCCAGAGAAAGCGCAATTCCGACCTTCTGTCGCATCCCTTTAGAGTAAGTAGATGTCCTGCGGGTGAACGCATCGGCCGGAAGCCCTGCCGCCCCTAAAGCTTTATCTAAATCGTTGACGGGAAGCTTTATTCCAGTGCCAATCTCGAGGAAGTGCGAGAGATTCTCACGCCCCGTCAGCTCTTGATAGAGCGCGACGTTTTCTGGCAAGAACGTCATCGCCTTTCTCGCTTCCTCATGTGAAGAGAGAAAATCATGGCCTGCAATAGAAATGGAGCCACTATCCGGTGAGATAAGCCCGGCACACATCTTCATCGTAGTGGTTTTTCCGGCTCCATTGGGGCCGAGCAGAGCAGTAATGCTACCACTGGGAACAGAAAACGTGAGGGCATCAACGATCAATCGGTCGTCATAGCGCTTGGTAACGTCGGTTAAGGTAAGTGCTGCGTTCATAAACTGCTATTTTCCGAAGCGATAACTAAGGGTGAGGACGGCTGTACGGGGTGCTTGGGGGAAAAGTGCGAATAAATTCGTTGCGT
The DNA here is from genome assembly GCA_965213875.1 of Tunicatimonas sp. Lineage (GTDB taxonomy): Bacteria > Bacteroidota > Bacteroidia > Cytophagales > Cyclobacteriaceae > Tunicatimonas. The sequence continues at coordinate 607,932 of CBDCAN010000001.1, forward strand.
AGAGTTTTTCGTCCAGGACATTGTTCACGTTAAGCCCCAGTCGCCAATGTTCCAGTGCGTAGGCGGCACCAATATCAAGGCGACCCGCCGCCGGGATCACGATACTATTAGGTAATGATGCCTCGATGTCACTATTGTACACGAAGCCAACGTTCACGCTGAACCCCTTATCGGGATCACCCCCGAAAGCGTAACGAGCGAATATGGAGGCATTATCCTCCGGTGCCCCGGCCAGTGTTTGTCCGAAATTGGGATCGTCCTCCTCTGTAACTTTTGTAACGTTAAAAGAATAGGTGAAGATGGTCTCCAGGCCTGGCAGAAGATTTCCGGTAAGGTCAAATTCAATGCCCCGACTGGATTGACGCCCGGTTGCAACTTGGACGAAAAACTCGTCGGGGTCGGGAATGACCACATTGGAACGATAGATATTAAAGAAGGCAAAGGTAAAAAGTGCTTTATTGTTGAACAGTTCTTGGCGTAGTCCGATCTCAAACTGACGTACTTGGTCGGGATCAAATACGTCTCCCTCGTTGTTCACGGCAAAATTGGGTGTAAAACTCGTTCCGTAATTGGCGAATAACCGGGTAGAATTGCTTGCTTTATAGGTAGCCCCGATACGCGGAGACAATTGGTCGCCCGATACGGGCTCCCCTTCACCATTGAATTCTCCATCATTTGTCTGCCAATCCTGTCGCAATCCGCCCAGAATGGCAAGCCTACCAGTAACCTGTGAGAAAACCTGGGCGTATACCGCATTTCCATTATAGCCTAAAAAACCATCAAAGGCCGGGGAAATACCACCCGCGGACGATGGGTTCCGAACCCCGGTAATAAGGTCCAGTGTCCCGAGCATGCGACTCTCGGCATCGTAATCGTAGCGTTGGTTAAAATGTTCGTAGCCCAACAGGAAAATTGTTTCAGTACCAATTTTATCCGTGCGGTAAATCAGATCGGTCTGGGCCGTGAACGAGCGTTGCGACTGTGGTCCTTCGAAGGTTATCCGGTCAACAGTCCGTCCGTCTTCTTGGACACTCGGACTGACCCGCGACGACCCAATGTCAATCGAATAATCCGTAAGCAGCCCTGCGACCCGTAGGGATAGCCCATCGGTCAAGCGCTGTTCCGCCTCGATACCGAAGATTGCCTTACCTTCCCGGGCGGGTTTGTGGTCTTCGTCAACGAATGTCCGGCTGATCGGAAGGTCGAATGTAGTAAGCCCCGAGGCTAGGCTACCGTCTAATAAGGGCAGACCTTCTTCAAAGGTATAGGTTCGTCTCAGGTAACTGGCATCCAGTCGGACCTTCGTTTTATCAGAGGGTTCCCACTCGATGGATCCGGCACCCGCGTATTTTTCGGAGTCGAAAAACTCCCGAAAACTACCGGTATTTTCTCCCACGGCATTAAGCCGAAATCGTAAGGTTCCGTCTTCAGTCAACGGTCCGCCGACATCCCCCTGCACCCGATAGAAGTCGTTGGAACCCCCAAAGGCGGTAATCTCACCCCCGAATTCCTGGAGTGGCCGTTTGGTGATCACGTTGACGTTACCGGCGAAAGCACCCGTGCCCCCGTAAAGGCTACTGATGGGGCCTTTCAGTACCTCGATGCGCTCAATATTGTAAAGGTCACCGGGGTTATCGCCCCGCACTCCGTTACGAAGGATTTCGTAATTGGCAAAGAAGCCCCTGATGATGAAAGCCGCGTTGTCGCCAAAGCCGGGCACCTGTTGCACACTACTGACGTATCGCGTTGCTTCCTGCGGAAGGGTTGCCCGAGTGGCGCGGAATAGTTCTTGGGGTAGCACCCGGACCGTATTGGGAAGTTTGTTTACGTTCACCGGAAAGCGAGAACCTATCGAAACCTGCTCTGCGCGGAAGCCGTCCGTTTCGCTGAAGGCATCGCCTACTACCACGATTTCGCTAAGCGACGTTTCCCCCGAAAGCGTAAAATCCAGCTGAGTGGTCTGCCCACTCTGGATAGATACGGGCTTGCTTATGGGTTCATAGCCTACGTACCGAACAATGGCCACTTGCGGGCCAACGGGAACGTTGGCTATTCGATAGTTCCCGTCATTATCAGCAGTGACGCCCACGGTCGTGCCGGCAATCCCGATGGTCGCAGAACTGAGTGGATTACCGGTGGAGTCCCGAACCGTACCCTCAAGGGTGCCGGTTTGGGCAAAAGCAGCGGTTGCTAACGAAAAAACCGCCAGGATAAGCAGCGAAGACCTGTAAAAGTTCAATTGTTTCATAAGAGGTTAGGTGAATAGTGGATGTTGGCGTAGCGCAAACCTTCCCAACAGAAAAGATATAGCCGCTACGAATAGTATTGTTAACCAAGGGATAAATCCTTTCTTGGGCTCGCTCCACACAAATTGAGGCGCATTCTCGAAATCGTCTTGCGAAAACCGATGGCAGGCAAAAATTGCGTCGGTTACCCGATCTCGCCACTGGGCATGGAAGTTGAAAACCTGTTCTTCGAAGGCACGTTGCCGGGCCGGTACCACGCCAGCGATCGTTTCCATGGCACGACTAAAATAAAGGACGGGCGAAAGCCAGCCCCAACGGTTCAAACGCTGATCATAGAGTGCTTCCCGAAGACGACCGGTACGCATGGCTTGGGCATACGTCTCGTCGGAGAGTCGCCGCTGCACATATTCCCGGAGAACGCCCTCACGGTTCGCACAGGCCGGGGCCTCTGAGAAGTTGATGTGCCAATATTCCTTAGCCACCCAGGCTTTGGCCGCCGCGCGGGCATCCTCATCAGCACTTGCCTCACGTAGAACCCGCCTTACCTCAGCATCTGCGATCACCCGAGGTTCAAGGAGGCCAACTGGACGGAGCATACGCTCTACCAGACCGGGTGAGACTAGTAAGAGAACGACCCAGAGGGCTACCGAGACTGCCGCCGATCCAACCACGCCGAACCTAAGGGAAGCCACCCCCAGGAGGAGCACTGTCCAAAAAAGCAAATAGAGGGTGACGCCAAGCAACCAAGCCAGTGCCGCCATGCTCAAAAGTTGACCAAGGTAGGCAAGCCCGACCATGGAAGCAGTAAGGGCTATTAGTAGAATAGCGGAACCCCTCGTTATTCCCCGAGCCAACAGGAGTTCTCGTTGGGTTGCTCCAAGTCCGGCCAGCAGGGCGGCCTGCCCACTGCTCTCCAACTCTCGAGCGACCGCATCAAAAAGAAGGACGGCCAACGCCAGCGGACAGAGATAGACAATGAAAGCGAGCAGGTCGAACCGACCCGCCGCGAGGGCACCGGGATTGACGCGTTCGGCAGGCTCTCCGATACGGACGAGCCCTACAATGGGAACCGATTTAATCAGGTGATGCGTTGCCCGCAGTTCGGTACTTCCCGTCGCCAGCCCGAGAAGGGGACCCGCCGGAAGTTCGGCCAGTTGCGTATGGTAGTATCCAGCGACGTAAGGATCCCGGGGGTCGGGAATATACTCCCCCTTTCCATCAAAATTTTCATCGTCAGTAGGGGTTCGTACGCCCGTTTCAAGATCGTCGTACACCTCGGCAAGCAAGGCCCGGTCTTCGGCTACCTGAATACGGTCCGTTTGAGCCGCCCCTACGTAGCGTTTTCGCCAGTCAAGTCCACTGATCAGTGCGAAGGCTGCGCCCACGGCCAAAAGTAGGAGCAGTACCCAAAATGCGCGTGATCGGGAGAGCAACGCCGTATCAAGGCGGATTAAAGACCGAATCATACTGTGTTTTGGTTGAATCGTTTTGCTACCGTAACCAAAGCTCCGAGCATGAGCAATCCCCACAACCCCAGAGCGACGGTGGCCGGTAGCACACCACTGAGGTCATCGGTCAGCTTGGGCCTTGGTGGATCAAAGGCGGCAAAACTCGCGTAGTATTCATCCTCAGGAGTCCATTCCCAGTCACCGGTTCGACTGTTAGTAGCCATATGGTTGTTGAGTCGGCCGACCAAGTCACGCCGAAATTTCTCCGCAGCTTGGTCAAACTGCCGTTGGGTACCCGCATCGGCCCCCGCGATATCTATGGACAGATCAAGCATAGCCGGCGTCGGTCCAAAAATCCAGGCGATACGACGGATACGATCCTGAACCTCACGTCTAGCATCCGCTTCGGCCAGCCTAAGGTCATATACCTGCCCTCGGTGTTCTTCATCGGCTTGCATGAGCAGGGCATCGAAATTGACGGGAAGGTCTTCCTTGCGCTCCACCCCGTATTGCTCCAGGATTTCTTGCTCAAAAACCTCGTTCGCTGCTGCACTATTGTGTCCATCGGGACCTTCGGCAAAGTCAGCGGCAATCGTCTCGTTGAGCTCGTGTTGGGTAATGGGTACGACCCGCTCGGCCACCACATCGATGATGCGCGGGAGGATCAGCACGCCCATGCCCCAGGCAAAAGCCACGGTTGCCAAACCGAACCGGGCACTGCCCAGCCAGCTTCCGGTGGCTACGCCAAGACCCGCCAGGATGAAAAGATGAAGGAGCGAACCGGCGGTAAGGGCAACAAACCGAACGGCCCCATCTCCACTATCAACTTGAAAGGCCGCTAGAAGTAGGGCCGGAGAGGCGGCCAACAAAACGAGTGTACCCGTAACAACCGCTTTTACTGCGATTCGTGGCCCACCCTTGGTCCCTAGGCCGCGTAGGAGGAGAAGCATCCCCCGCTGTGCTTCACGGGCTCCGATCAGGTAGCCGAGCACAAGGGCCAGAAACCCGGCGGTTACTTGCAGCATGGGAGAAAACCGAGTGCCCCCGTAGCGGCTCTCGGCCACCCGAACGGATGCCGGAGAGAGCACCGGGGCATTGCGACTATGGGCCTCTAGGAAGGTTACTGCTCCTTGATACGGGAGGACCCCCGGTTCAATAGCCTGCAAGGGTGCTCGTGGGCGATAAACCAGAATGCCGTAGTGGGCGGCCATATGGGGATTTTGAGGTGGTTGTGCCTCCCACTCGGCTTGTACGCGTTCGGCAGCCGAATGGAGTGCCTCGGTTTCTGACTGGTCAGCACTCTTACCTGACCAAAAGGCCACGAGGAGGACAACCGCTAATGAAAGCGCCGTGAAGACTGCTCCTCGATCCTTAAGGACTAACTTCCATTCTAAAGAAAAGTAAGACGAAAAACGTCCGGTAGCGTTTGAAGTCATCGTGTCTGAAATGGAGTGACTGGGCCTTGATGAGGCATCTGATTTATTACTCGAGGACAAATGGCAAGGTTTTACTGGTGTGACGATCTAAGTAAGCGCAAAAAGACAGGTAGATATCCAAATGCAACTTGGTTGCTAATATAATATAAACCCTTGACAACTGAATAAATTTTTTTAAAGTGATTTAAGGAAAAACAACTATTCCTCTGGTTCATATTCAGGGTCGGTTTATCATTATCGTACTCTTTTTTCTTCTTCTAATTCCCGCTGCTTGCCCTTTTTCAGCTTCCCGCCCAGGTGGTACGACAGGCTGATGGGGTGTAGGACAAGTTTATAATAGAAGTTAACTTATAGCAAAAAGAGCTAAGATGAAAGATACAGTAGACGAAGAATTCCAGTTCAAATCCATGTACGAACAGTACTTAAAGTGGAAAGCGAGCCAGGAGGGGCAGCAGGATGCTTATGACCGCGGCGGCGGACCGCTTTGAGCGTAGTTTTGATGAGTTTTGTCAACAGATGAACAAGCAAATGTTGGAGCTGGCTACTCAGGGGAATGGATCAGCCGGTAAAAAAAAGTTCACACTAAGTTCGGCAAGGTGAGCGTGAGTGCTACACACTGTCTAGCCCCTACTGGCAAACAGGGCTTCCGCATGAGTTCGTACTACCAGGAACTGGCTTGTTTACTAGGTCAGGCGCTACCTTTTGATGAAGCTAGTATCCTAGTCGAGAAGCTAATCGGTCAATCATTGAGCGACAAACAGATTGAGCGGCTCTGCCATCACTACGGCGAAGCATTGGAAGAACTCGCCGATCAAGAGCCTGTGCATCAAGCAGATGAATCACTGCACTATGCGATGATGGACGGCTCGATGGTTTACGTACGGGAGCAAGGATGGAAAGAGCTCAAGTTGGGGCGGGTGTTTGCGAGCGCAGACCGTATCAAGGAAAAGAAGCGCCGTGCCATCAGGCAAAGTAACTACGTGGCTCATTTGGGTAAGCATAGGGCATTTCTAAAGAAGTTTGAGCATTTACTATGTGGGAAGAAGCAAGTAGTAGCCATTGCTGATGGTACGCGGTGGATATGGGATTACTGGGACAGCGAGCACCCCGAAGCAGTTCAAATTCTAGATGGCCCGGCCACCCGGTACTACCATGTAGTGGAAAAGCTAGGGGAGTGGGCTGTTCAGGTATTCAGCAACCAGGCAGCACGACAAACTTGGATGTGTCGCCAGGAAGAACGCTTGCTCAGTGATCAGGCCGAAGAAGTTATGGAAGCGATTAGACAGGTTACATGCCGAACGGCTAAAAAACAACAGAATCAACTACTACCCTGCCTAAATAACAACCTTTCGCGTATACGCTACAAAACCTATCGTGATCAGGGTTACTGTATCGGCTCAGGGGCTATTGAAGCGGCGCACAGACATGTAATTCAGAAAAGCTCAAACTCTCTGGGCAGCGTTGGACGGCTCAGGGGGTGCAACAAGTCGCTAACCTACGTGTAGCTTACTTGTCAGATCAGTGGCACATGCTACAAAATGCTGTCCGTAACGCCGCTTAAACAACTTGTCCTACACCCAGTTCAAAAGGTTAAGTAGTGTAATTGATTTATTCAATTTATGAAAAGAGAAAAGTTTTTAAAATTATCGGCATGTGGTATGGGTATGTTGGCTACAACAAATAGCCAAGCTTTCGGCTTATTGAGAAATCAGGTTCATCCCGATAAGACGACAGACTATTGGCAAACCGTACGGAAGAACTTCCCTATTGACAAGAATTATATTAATCTGGCCGGTCAAGCCTCCAATCCTGCTCCTAGTGCTACCACTGAAGATTTTATTCACAATGTAAACCAAGTAAATGCCTCTCCAACATTATATTACAGAACTAATAGAGTAAAAGGCGAGGAAATCAGACGATCAACTAAGATACGATTAGCGAAAATCGCGAACTGTTCACCCGATGAAATTGCATTGACCCGCAATACAACTGAGAGCCTTAACAATGCTATTTTTGGAATTCCTTTGGAGAAGGGAGACGAAGTGGTTACTACTTCAGAAGATTATTATACGATGATTTCCGCATGGCGACAGCGGGAAAAGCGTGAAGGGATTAAATTACACATCGTATCGGTTCCGCATAGTCCCCGATCTGGTCAAGAGATTCTCGATAGTATTAAAAAGGCGGTCTCTAAAAAAACAAAGGTGATTATGGTCTGTGATGTGAATTGGACTAACGGCTATATCAACCCCGTAAAAGAGATTTGTGACTATGCACGATCTCTGGATATTCAAACCATTGTTGACGGGGCACATTCTTTTGCCCATATTCCAGTTGACTTAAAAGAAATCGGATGTGATTATTACGGCACTTCACTCCATAAGTGGTTATGCGCAAGTCATGGAAATGGATTCTTGTATGTGAAGAAAGAACGTATTCCATCACTATACCCTTTATACGCAAGTGGTGAATTTGATACAGACAGTCCAAAGATTGAAAAATTTGAGGATTCGGGTACAAGCCTCCCATACGACACAGGTATCGAAAAATCACTTAATCTTTTTGATGAGATAGGTTTTGAAAGAATTCAAGAGCGGATGAAAGAGCTTAAACAGTATTGGGTCGACAAATTGGCAGCGGTAAATGGTTTTAAGATAATTTCGCCAGTTAACAGTAATTATGTCAACGGGTTCGGATACGTAAAGGTGAAAGACTTTAACGATATAGACCTATGTCGCGCCTTAAGAGTCAAACACAACATAATTACTGGATGCGGGCTGCCCTTTCTAAATGGTCTCAATGGTGGTTATCCGAATTTTCAGGGACTCTCCATATCAACTCCCGTTTATGTAAATCACGAAGATCTGAATTATTTCATTGAAGTGATTACCAATATTGCGAAAAAGGGTAGCTTTTAAAAACATAGGATTTTCACGGAAACGGAAAGTTTCCTTGCCTCCGAACTACGTTTAGCCGATACGATGCATATCATTTAAAACCAACCTTATGAAAACCGCACCATTGCTACACTGGCCGTGCGCCAACGCGAAACCGACGATGGCCTCGGAAGTACCTTTGGTGTGGCACATTTTATTCAAAATTCCGGTAACGAGAACAATATCGGAGCGATGGTTACTTATCGTGGGGACGATTCTTTCGATGCATTAGGGCTTTCAAGTAACAATAACACCACCATTTCCATAGACGGACTGGTACGCCCGAAGGACGAACTTACCTTGTCCTATCTGGTATTCACCTCTTTGGACAGCGGTTCAGGGGATACCGGTTATTCGGGACGGTTGTTCGCCGGTTATCAAACCAATGATCTATATGCCGGTTGGCTGACCAATTTTGTGAGTGGGGACTATTCGCCCGGCGCAGGCTTTGTACCCATGATTGCTTTGCCAGGAGGGATCAAACGAAGAACGGTCGTACACGGTAGCCCCGTCGGCATTCTCAATGACCCGGTAACTGGTGCGATCAAGATAGTCTTCTTTGTAAAAGTAGCTGTAGTTGCCAAACACGTTGAATTTGCCGAGCATCACGTTGCCCACCACCCCTTGCGTCGTCTGCGGATAACGTCCACTGCCCACCCCGGCGGTCAGGTCAAGGGCGTACCCCGGCTCCGTACTTTTTTTGCTGATGATGTTGATGACCCCGGCGTTACCGGCAGCATCGTACTGCGAAGTGGGCGTGGTGATGACCTCGATCTGAGATAAGGTTTCGGCGGGCATGCTTTTCAGCAGGGTGCTCAACTGCTGGGGCGAAAGGTTGGTCATCTTGCCGTCCAGCAGCACGTTGACGTTGGCGTATCCGTTGAGTAGCAGGTTTCCTTCCTGGTTGGCGTTTACACCCGGTGTTCGTTGCAAGAGGTCGAAGGCGGAATTGCCGGAGGCTGACGTTTTACTTTCTATGTTGTAGATGAGTTTACCATCCGCCACTTCGACGGCATTCCGCTCCGCGGTGACCGCCACTGCTTCCAGGGTGGTCACCTCTTCCGCCATCACCAGCGGAGGCAAGCTGACGGATGGGTTTTCCGAACTCAGGCGAAACGAGGAAGAAACAGTCTTCTGCATCCCCACAAAACTGGCCACGAGCACAAAAAGGCCGTCCGATGACGACTCCAGCCGATAGGCTCCTTCCGGGTCGGTTTGTACGACGGTCACCGATACCGTGTCTGGTAAGCGGGCCAGGGTCACATTAACGCCGGGCAGCACTTGAGCCTGCTGGTCGGTCACCGTGCCCCGTACGGTATAGTCCTGCTGGCTGTAGGCCGCGGCCGCCGTAAAGAGCATTCCCAGAAACAAAGTAGCTGTTTTCATTTTTCGATATACTTAGTTGTGCATGTGCTTGAGGTACAGTTGTTCTAAATCCTGAAAGCTGACCTCACCGGTGGCAAACTGCTCCACCAGCACCCCCTCTCGCATAATGCCGATGTGCGTACCGGTTTCCTTGGCCCGAAACAGATCGTGGGTCGCCATGAGCGTCGCCACTCCCTTTTCCTTCATACCCAGCAGCAGTTCGGAAAACTCGTTGCTGGCCTTGGGGTCCAGGCCCGACGTGGGCTCGTCCAGCAGTAGTACTTTGGCCTCCCGGGCGCGGGCCAGGGCGATGCCCACCTTCTGGCGCATGCCCTTGGAGTAGTTGCTCACCCGCTGGTGCATGAAGTCGGTCTGCAATCCAGACTGCGTCAGCAGGTCTTCCAAGCGGTCTTTGGGGTAGCGCTTGTCACCCAACCGACAGAAGAAGTCCAGGTTCTCCAGTCCGGTCAGATTGGGGTACAAGCGTAGGTTTTCCGGGATGTAGGACAGCAACTGCTTGGTCTGCTGGGCGTGTTGGGTAACATCCAGCGCATTGATGGTGGCCTGCCCGCCCGTCGGCTCAATGAAGTTGAGGAACAGGTTGATGGTGGTTGACTTTCCGGCCCCGTTGGCCCCCAGTAGGCAGAAGATGTCGCCTTCGTTGACGGCGAGGTTCAGGGCGTTCAGCGCGGTGAACGTGCCGTACTTTTTGGTGAGATTAGTAGCTTGTAGCATAATAGGTTAAGTTTTTAGTTAATTTCATGAGGCTCCCTCCTACTCGGAAGCCTTTAGCCTTCTGACGTTAAGAATAGAAAATAAGAATAACCCCAGGGTGAACAGCAGCAGCGGGGTGATGGCCAGGTGCCAGTTTACGCCAGGGTTTTCGGCAAAGTATTCGGGAGTTAACTGCGTCCAGTCTTCTTCGGCGACCGGGGCGTTATCAAAAATTTTCGGGTAAAAGTATAGTCGCATTTTCTCGTGAAAAGCCTCCGTTCTGTCCAGAAACCGTAGGTGATTATCCAGGCTGCTTTGCGCCAGATCGTTGAACAGCAGTTGCGTGTGCAGGGTAGGAATCAGCCAGGCGGCCACCCGACTGGCTCGTTCTCGCTGCCGAATTTTCTCCCGCATGGCCTCACTCGAGGAGCGCGACTCCACGTCGCCCAGGTGCTGCATGGCGTAGTACCACAGCCAGCTAAACTCTTCTTCCGGCACCGGATACGCTTGGTACTGGGGATACTCAGCAAAAAAGGGAGTCATGGTGACCTCTTTTTCCAGGTCCCACTTTTGGTGGTAGCCATCCCGCTGCTCCACCAGAGTACTGAGTGCTTCGGGAACCGGGTAGCGTGTGCTGAGCCAGGTGCTGAGGGAAGCGGGGAGCAGTACGGCTAACACCACCCACAGCGAGAGCAAACTCAGGGCGTTGAAACTCGAAGAGCGCTGCAGGGATACGATCCAAGCGCACAGGGCCAGCCAAAAAGCCAGGTATGCGATGCTCAACACCGCAAACGCCAAGGTGCTTTCCTCCGGCGGAAGGGGTACTATCAGAAAGGCCGCGCCGTATAGCAACAGCAGTATCCCGTAGACCCAGGCGGCCCGAATCAATAGTTTGCTACCCAGGTAACGTAGCGCAGACCCGGACTGACTGACCACCAGCCGCCAGGTACCCCCTTCCTTTTCTTCGGAAAGCAGGTCGTAGGTGAAGGCAATAATAAGCAGCGGGAACAGGTAGATAATAACAAACCCCAGGTCCAGGTTGCCTACCTGCAAAGTAGTGGGGTTGTGCCAGTCGGTATCGTACTGCTGCCCTTCCAAACCGCGAATGGTCACCCGTTGGAGGCTGGCATTGACGTCGCGCTGCCCGATGGACAGTGCCGTGAGCGGGTACGGGGTGTTGACCAACGTGAACCGGAGATAGTACAGCAGCAGCCCCATATCCTCGGCGTGCCAGTTCACGTTGCGCCGGATGTGCTCTTGCTGCTGGTGCGTTGCCTCCGCCACGGCCCGTTGCTGTTGGGTCAGAAACTGCTCGCCCATGAGCACTCCCACCAGCCCCAAGACGACCACTAGCAGCGTGGCCGCAATCACCGCCCGGGAACGAATAAACTGTTTGATGAGAAGCTGATACATCACTAGAGTACTTTTATTCTTTTCGACTGATAAACCAACAGTAGCACCACGGCCAGTCCGCCCGCCAGCAGGGCGATCCCCGACCCGCTTCCGGCTCGCAGCGCGGCACCTGATGAGGCAAACCGGTACGCAAAGTCAGGAAACTCTTGCCAGTGGGTTTGGCTGATAGCGGGCGGCGGTGCCCCCGGTTGCGGTGCCTGGTTGCTAATCAGTTCCATCTGTAGCTCGTTCATCGTTTGGGCCAAGCGGTAGCGATACGTTTCGGCCTGCTGCTGAAAGTCGGTGTAGGCGGCAAAGTCAGTTCCTGATAAGGTCATAGAGACCGTCTTGATGGCCAGGTAAGGATTAACCAGGGCTGCTAGCTGCGTGAAGCGATTCTGCTGCCGGTAGGTACGATGAAGTTCTTCCAGATGACGATTGTAAATCTCGGTGCTTATTTTCTCGCCTTCGCGCATCACCAAACCGCTGTAGTTGAAGGGCAACTGCTCCACCGAGCTAACCTGGTAGGCGGTCAATAGCGAGTCTTTCAGTGCCGCATAGTGCGGATCGTCCGGGTTGTGGCTATCGCCGGCCTCCAGCAGTTCCTCTTCGGTGCCCGCCTCAAACGCCACCCGGGAGGGGGCAGGATACACGTAGCTCCCCAGTGCCTGCGTGGTTCGGGGCAGCAGCACGACCAGGAAAAGCCATACGGCCAGCAGTTTAATGAGTGCCTCTTTGGAGGATTTGCTCGCCGCCGAAACCAGTACGGTCACCACGCTGATGATCAACAGAAACACCCCGTAGCCAATGACGATTCCGCTCAAGCGCAGCCATCCGTCAGCGGTGAGCGATCTCTCACCCCACAGTAGCAGCAGTAGGGTGACCAGCACCACCGGCACAAAGAACAGCAGGGCTACCCCCAGCAGCCCCAGTGATTTACCCAGTAGCACATCTTTCCCACTCACCCCCAGGCTCATGATGATCCGCAGGGTTTCGTGTTCCCGCTCGGCGGCCACCGCCGCAAAGCCCAGAAAGAAGATTATCAGGGGCAGCATGGTCTGTAGTAGCATCGCCAGGCTGATTTCCCCAAAGCGTAGCAACCCGGTAGAGAAACTAGCTTCGGAGAAGTTGACCGAGTTCTGCTTATGCGCTTCCAGAAACACCGCGTTTCCGGTGAAGCTCTCCAGCCCAGCGTCAAACATGCTCAGCGGATGCTGGAGGCGAAAGGCAAACGAACCGTAGTGCGCCATGCGGTGCGGGTGTTTGTCGGGGTTGTTCTCCCAGCTCGCCCGGGCCGACTGCTGGTAGTGGGCGCGGATATGGTTATGTGTGGTGTAGGTCCTCCAGCCCCCGTAGGCAGCGTACGCCACCATCAGTAGCCACAGGCCGGCCAGTGGGTAGATAGCCCGTGAGCGAAACGTAGTGGACCAGAATTGGTGGGCAATCAGCCGCGCGGTGGGGTCGAGTATCATGGTGAAAGGTTTGGTCAGATAGGGGCAGTAGACAGTAGCAGTGGCAGTGCTACTGTCTTACTGCCACTAATTAAAAGGCGTAGGTAGCCGTAAGCAAGAAGTTACGCGGTGCTCCCGGAAACAGCCGGAGGTACGTTTGGGCTCCCGTCCAGTAGGTTTGGTCCAGCACGTTGTTGACGTTCAGGGCCAGCTGCACGTTGGTGTTCGCCGGGTGGTAGTAGACCGCCATATCGACCACGGCGTAGGCCGGGAGGGTAAAGTCGCGGGTGAACCACGGAATCTGATCGCTATTGTACTGCACTCCCAGCCCGATGCCCAGGTCTCGCAGGGGCGTAGCCGACGAAAAGTCGTAGCGGGTCCACAGGTTCATGCTGTGGGCGGGGGTGTTCTCCTTGCGCTCGCCCTCCAGGCTTTCGTCCTGATCAACCACGATCCGGGCATCAATGTGGCTGTAGGTAGCGTTCACCTGCCAGTTGGGCAGCACGTAGCCGGCCAGCTCCCACTCAAAACCCCGGCTGCGGTCGGCCCCGCGCTGCACCAGCGAGTCGGGGAAGGCGGGCAGGTTGGCGTTGATCAGGATATTCTCCTGGTTGATTTCGTACACCGCCACACTGCTGGTCAACCTGCGCTCAAAAAACTCACCCTTGGCCCCGATCTCTTTCAGATCGCTGATCAAAGGATCAAACCGGGCCGGAGAATTGGGGTCCCAGAAAAAGGCCCCGGTGCTGGGCATCAGCGTCACGGTGTTCGACTGCGGCTGGAAGCCTTCCAGGTACGTAGCGTACACGTTGATTTGATCGGTGAGCTCGTAGGTAAGGCCTACCCGGGGAATCAGGGCCGTGTTGGTAAACGAAGCTTCGCCGGGTGCTTCGTAGTTAGTCACGTCTTCAAACCACTCTTGCCGTAGGCTTAGCAGGGCCGAGAAGCGACCCAGTCGGAGCTGGTCTTGCAGGTAGATGGCGTGCGTGCTGGTGAGGACCGAGGGCACCGCAAAGCGGGAGTCAATCACATAGTCTTCCGGGTTCTTGATGGCGTACTCGGGATTGGCCAAATCGAAGTGCGCTACGTTGGGAGCGGGCAACACCCGATCATCCACGGTGATCGTCTCGTAAGCATCCGCGTTGTCGGGATCAAAGCTGCGGGTCGTGGTCCCGTCGGTAAGCCGGAAACCCCGGGCCGAGTTTTGGCCCCCTCCTCGGGTTTTGTGCCACCGGCTCAGGTCGTAGCCCGCCAGGAGTTTGTGAGAAACCTTGCCCGTCGTAAAATCCACGTTGAAGTAGGCGTTCAGGTTATCGGTGTCCCAGAACTGTTGTCGCTGTACGAAACGCATCGCGGCCAGGGTGGTGACCGGCTGGTTGTCGATGTCTACGGCAAAGGAGTTGAGCGTCCGGTGTTCCTGTAGGTCTTCCGTCCACGTTTGTTTCATGTAGGACGCGTTCACGCTGATGTTGTCCGTAAACTTATGCGCCAGATTAGTCATGATCACAAGCTCCTGCGACGAGAAGAAGTCGTTCGTGGCCCCCAGGTTCAGGCTAATGGGCGTGCTGTTGAGGTCCGTGACCCCGGCGGTCGCCCCGAAGATGGGTTGCCCCCGATCCAGGGTTCCGTCGCTGTTGCTGTAGATCATCTCTACGTTGATGGCGGTGCGGTCGCTGGGGATGTAGCTGATCGACGGGGTGATGAGCAGGGCATCGTTAGACACCAGATCGCGGTACGATTTGGCCTCCTGCACGGCCGCGTTAAGTCGGTAGAGGAGCGTCTTCGATTTGTTCAAAGGACCGGTGAAGTCCAGTGTGCCCCGGATGGTGCTGAAGCTACCCACGCTCATACTAACGGATTTACGATCTTCCTCCAGCGGTTTTTTCGTCACCATGTTGATGCTGCCGCCCGGGTCTACTGAGGAGAACGTCACCGAGGCGGGCCCTTTGAGCACCTCCACCCGTTCAATGTGCGCCGTAATGGGCTGCAAGAAATAATACTGCCGGGTGCGTAGGCCGTTGATGATCTGCCCTTCTTCGTTTTGGCTAATGCCCCGAATGTTGTACTGGTTGTAAACGCTCGAGGGGGTCACGCCACTCACCATCTCCACCGCGTCGGCGAGTTGAAAAGCCTGTCGGTCGTCCATCAGCTCCTTGGTGACCGTGGAAATAGACTGCGGCAACTCCTGGTTTTCAATGGCGGTTTTAGTCGCCGAAAAGGAGTAGACGCTCTGGTAGTCGCGCTGAATGCGGCCCAGCACTTCTACTGATTGTAATTGACGGCTCCGTTCGGTAAGCGACAACGCACCCAGATCGTACGACTGAAGCTCAGCGAACGTTCGGGTCTCCTGGTAGGGTCGATAGCCCAGAAAGCGGATCTCCAACGCATAGGTACCGGTGTCGGCCAGCGAGAGGCTGAAGTTCCCTTCCAAATCGGCAATCACTCCCTGGCGATTGCCCTCCCGACTCAAGGAGACGGTGGCTCCCGGCACCGGGTTTTGTTGTTGGTCTACCACCCGGCCCGTAACGCTAAGCTGGGCGAAAGACGGGGAACAGGCCGCTACTAATAATACAAACACGAGTAGTTTTTGCTTCATGATAAGTTTAGGATAGGTAAAAATCAGATGGTGTAATGATTGGTTGAATAATTTGGCCGAACGGCGGTCAGGCTGAACCCTTACTTCTTGTTCGTTCCTGATAGCGTGGCCGATCTGGCTGCCACGAGGTGGATAATTTCTTGTGCACCGAGATTGCCGGAGTCATTCCCAACGCTTCCGCCGGGAAGCTGGAATTCTCCTGATAAAAGCGGGCAGAAACGGACGACTGAGGTGTCCCCGTTTTCATCTTAGGCTCAGCCAACGATAGAAGGAGCGTAGAAGGCAACGCTACTTAGTCAGAGAGGGCCGACGGATAGTTTCCTCAGCCTAAAAGTCTGTTTATTAAGTAGCCGGAGGGCCGCGCAGCCGGTAGCTGATACTAACGTTCCGGGCGACAGATGAGCAGAAGGGGGCTACGTAAGCAGCTCTTAGTGGGGGAAAGGTTAAGGAGAAAAAGGGAGGGGTAACGAAGGAAAAGTGCTGGTAGGCGTCGCACAGATCGCAATCCGAAACCGACTCTCCTACCACCGGATCACCTATCAACTGTTTGACACAAGACGGCCCGTGTTCGGCCGCATGAAAGGCAAACAGCAGCGGCTGTACCAAAAAGGACAGCGACAATAAAAAAGCTACTGATGGACGGAGGCGATTCACGGCATCAAATCTATTAACAATAAGGTTAAATCGCAACTAAGTTGCAAAGACATCCTTAAACCACCGTAAGCAAGAGGGGCTTAGCCGCTGTACAGTTGAAATTATACTATCTCGCCCTAAATTGTATGTTTAGAGGGTTTTTTGTTTCTTACCCGCTAAAATCTACGGGCTACCGCTCGCTTAGCATGAATACCCCCCCCGATTCTCAAGCGTTTGATCAGGTAGAAGAAGAGCAGCTACCGATTCCCTCCCACAAGCTACACGACTGGACTCATTTTGCAGGACTTTATGCCGCCGAGCACGTGGCTGCCACTGAGTTTGTCATTGGGGCCACTTTTGTCGCCCTGGGAGCGAAAACAATGGATATTTTGGTAGGACTATTAATCGGTAATATTCTGGCTGTGCTCAGCTGGACCTTCATCGCCGCTCCCATCGCCGTTGACACCCGGCTCAGCCTGTATACGTATCTCAACAAAATTGCGGGCGACTCCATGACCAAGCTCTACAACGGAGCCAACGTGGTCATCTTCACCGTAATATCCGCTGCGATGGTTACCGTATCGGCTTCGGCGGTCCGGTTCGCCTTCGACATACCCGCCCAGCTGAACTGGTACCCTACCAATCTCTGGTTTATTCTGATTGTTTTTGGGGTAGGCACCGTGGTGGTATTCATCACCATCTATGGTTTTGATGCGGTCTCTGAGTTTTCCGGAATCTGTGCGCCGTGGTTGTTTGTTATGTTCACCAGTGGGGCACTGGTGCTGTTGCCCGCCTTATCCCTTAGCGTGTTGGGCAAACCCTTGCCGGCGGGGTGGGACGATCTGATCGCCCTGGGTAACCAGTCGATATGGACGGGCGTCGACAGCAACGGTGAACCGGGCATCGGGCTGATGGAGGTAATCGGTTTTGCCTGGGCGGCCAACACCATCACCCATTTCGGATTGATCGATATGGCACTACTGCGTTTTGCTAAAAAGAAGATCTACGGACTGGCCACCAGCACCGGCATGATGTTCGGGCACTACGTGGCTTGGATCGCCGCAGGCATCATGGGGGCGGGTGCGGCGGTGATCCTCGGAAAATCCATCGTGGAGCTCGACCCGGGCGACGTGGCCTACTACGCCCTGGGTTGGTCGGGCTTTGTCATTGTAATCGTGGCGGGCTGGACCACTGCCATTACCAACCTCTACCGGGCCGGGCTGGCCGCACAGGCTATCTTTAGCAAGCACTCAAGAAGAAAAACGACCCTCACGGTCGGGATGGTGGCCATTGCGGTCGCCTGTTTCCCCTTCGTGTTCTCACAAATCCTGCCCCTTCTGACGTACGCTGGTCTGTTGGTGGTTCCGGTCGGGGCCATTGTGTTTGCCGAACATCAGCTATTTCCCCGCCTGGGCTACACCCGCTACTGGTCATCGTATCGTCAGTTGACCGTTAGCACCCCGGCCATTGCCTCCTGGGCCCTGGGGCTGGTCTTTGGCTTTGGGTTGAACGTGCTAGACGTACTATCCTTCTTCTACCTGTTTGTTCCCACCTGGGTGTTCACGATTCTGGTGTATACGGTATTAGCAGGCCGCTACGGGGCTAAACAAGCCTATCCCGAAGCTGAGAAACAGGAAAAAATGTATAACGAAGCCGTCGTGGCGTATCAACGACACCAGGCCGAAAAGGAACCGGCATCCGTCCAGGACAACACCACGCTCTCTAAGGGGTTACGGGGTATTTCCGTCGCTGTTCTGCTCATCAGCCTGGTGCTGGCGGGTGTCGTCCTATTCGGAAGTTCCGATGAAAGTACGTACCTGGAGCATCGTGACACCTTTTACCGCTACGCATTCGTCTGCACTGTGCTCTACTTCGTCACCGCCTCGTGGGGGTTGCAACGAAGAAAACAGCTAAAAAACACCTACCATGAAAAAGCCGCTGGCACTTAGTCAACAGAATTTGGCCCAAATTACCGACCGTATTCCGGGTCCGGGCTACGATCGGAGCAAGCTCACCACCGGAATGATTCATCTGGGGGTCGGTGGTTTTCATCGGGCTCATCAGGCTTGGTATACGCACCACCTCCTAGAAAAATCGGATGCCCTGGAATGGGGCATCTGCGGCGTGGGTATACGGGAGGGGGATCGGAGGATGCATGATGTTCTTACCCGGCAAGACGGGCTTTATACCCTGCTCGTTAAGCATCCCGACGGAAGAATAGAACCTCAGATCATAGGTTCGCTGGTCGATTTTTTATTAGGAGTAGACGACCCCGAACCGGTCATCGAGCGGATGGCCCATCCTGATACCAGAATTGTCTCGCTGACCATTACCGAGGGTGGCTACAACGTGAACCCCTCAACCGGAGAATTTGATACGGAGCATCCGGATATCCAGCACGAGCTGAAGCATCCGGATCGTCCTAAGACGGTGTACGGCTACTTGACCGCCGCCCTAAAAAAACGCCGCCAGGCAGCCCTACCGGCCTTCACCGTGATGTCCTGCGATAACCTCCAGCACAACGGAGAGGTGACCCGCACCATGCTACTCGCGTTCGCCCGGCAACAGGATGTGGCCCTGGCCGACTGGATTGAACAGGAGGTGTCCTTTCCCAACACGATGGTGGACCGAATTACGCCCGTCACCGCCCCGGAAGATATCGACTACTTGCGCACTAACTCACGGAGTCATCGACGAATGGCCGGTTACCTGTGAGCCGTTCGTACAATGGGTTGTGGAAGACACCTTTTCCTACGGGCGACCCGCCTTCGAAAAGGTCGGTGGGCAGTTTGTTTCCGACGTGAAACCGTACGAAAAGATGAAGCTTCGCCTGCTCAACGCCGGTCATTCGGTGTTAGGCATCCTGGGAGCCATTCACGGATACCCCACTATCAACGCCTGCCTGGAGGATGAAGTTTTTGTTGCCTACGTAAGGGCGTTTATGGATCAGGAAGCCACTCCGGTACTGGATGCCGTGGAAGGGATTAATCTATCTGATTATAAGGACAGTTTGCTGGAGCGCTTTGCCAATCCTACCATAAAGGATAGCGTGAGCCGCATTTGTTCGGAAAGCTCCGCCAAGCTGCCGAAGTTCCTGCTTGTTACTATCCAAGAAAATTTAGCCCGGTCAGGAAGCATTCGATACGCGGCCCTCGTGATTGCCGCCTGGTGTTACTACAGTGATAAAGGCACCGATAAGGACGGGCGGCCGATTGAAGTTATTGATGCGATGAGCGAGGAACTACACCACGCCGCCCGGCTAACCTCAACCGACCCCTTGGCCTTTATCCGGCAAGAGTCTCTCTTCGGCTATCTTGTTCAGAACGAACAATTTACCGAGGTATACGCGAGTATGGTTCGAGAAATCTACGAAGATGCCCGTGTCAGAAAGCATATGCAGGCGATGCTGTAGAGCGGATATCCGAGTCTGGAAGAAACAAATCGGGCGGTTTCAGCCCGTTGCATAGCTCACTACTGCTTAATTAGTCATCTGTGAAAAAGGCGGAAGCCAAATGCAATTGCTTGATAATCATCACTTTGAGGTTTAGTCTTCACTTTAGAGACATGACGAAACTACCAGAAGAGAAGGGCAAATTGACCCTACCGTTCAGGAGAAGGCTATTACCCGCAGTGGAACTGATTTCCTACCTGTTTGACAGGATAAGGGGTTTAATCTGGTTGTTACTCGGCAAGATGAAAATCACTCTGCAAACGAAGCTATTGAAACACCCCCCCCGTATGATCGCGGTCTGATAGGCGAACTAATTAATCAATTATATACTGCCTAATGGTTAAATCATTATATACGCAAAAGTGTGCTCCAATAATACCGCGTACACTACACCACTGCGGCTTTATTTTCTTTATTCTACACATAAATAATATGTTCACTAACCATTTTAATCATGAATTTTTTAAGAAACGTTTTCCTTTTTTCGTTGAGTCTGCTGCTCTTCGCTGCTTGTGAAGAGCCGGAGGCGACTCAACCCGTTGTACAACCCACGCCCGATGCCAAAACCACCGCCGATATCCCGGATGTCAATCCTTCTGCCCCTACGACCGAGCAGAAGATCACCTCCGCCGTTGAGATCGCCGACCTGCAAGGCACCTGGCAACTGACCCATATCTGGTATCCGGAAGAGGGTTGGGTCTCTGCCAACAACACCACGCTTGACTTCTACGATCGGACCTTTTTCTACAGTGCTACCGGCTGGGATATTGAGGGGGATTCGGTTGAACTCTTTAGGGCTTCCCCGAACGCTAACCGGCTGTCTTTCGGCGAAAAATCTATCCAGGTAGCGGGCAATAGCCTACAAATTGGACCAGACTTCAACTACACCGTCCAGTTGTATCCGCAGGCACTACTGGTCAGATCAGATAACGAAGAGGATGTCTATCATTGGTTTGCCCGGCAGTAAGCTTAGCGCGGTAGCCCCCCTTTACCTAAAAATCGGAGATAGCCTCTCCGATTTTTTTTGTTACACGCTATAGCGTAGTTTTCATGGGTGTCAGACGATTTAAAGCAGAATGATGACGACGCATTAGCACTTCCACTTGCTGCTTTCCGACAACAAGATGTTCATGCATCTTTCGGCACAAACACCGCGGTTTATCCGCCCTCTAATTTCAGGACTAGTAAGTAATCCTACCCACCCACTCCTTGAGTAGTTACGTAGACAGTGAGGGCCCTCCTAGCGAGATACAAGCCGTCGATACAGCAGTACGTCGCTAGTTTTTACCACGCTAGCCATACTACCAATAGCTCCACTCGCTACTGCTTAATTAACGTCCGCGTCTCGGTGGTGCCAGGGCCAGTAAGGCGTAGCAGAAACGTGCCGCCGGTTAGCGCGTCAAGGGCCTCCAGCGTGAGCGCCCGCTGCCCGTGCTCAATGCGCCGAACCACCAACGACTGCCCGCTGATACTGAACAGCGTGGCGGTGGTAAACTCGTGGTCGCTGGGCAGCTTTAGCGTGAGCCGGTCGCTGAAAGGACTGGGATACACCACCACGTCCGCAGTAGGGTTGGTGCCCCGCCGGGCATTGTCAGCGGGCGCAGCCGCTCCGGCCTGACCCACGGGACCCACCAGTTCAATTTCCGCCAGTTGGGTCATACTGATGCTCCCCCGGTTGCGGGTGACGTTGAGCCGGTAGTAGGCGTACGCGCTAGTATTATTCGTCTCGAAGGTTCTTCGTTCCAGTCGGTTGGTCCACGTCTGGTCTGACCAGCTGCCCAGGGTGATCCAGTTACTACCGTCGGTAGATCCCTGGAGGGCAAAGTCAGCAGGGTCTCGCCCCACCACGTCGTTGGCGCTGGTCACCGCCAGGGTATTCACCCTCACCGCCCCCGGCAGGCGAATCTCTATCCAACTGGGGTCGGTCGGGCTGGGAACTCCGCCGTTGTCCAGCCATTTGCTCCAGGTGACGTTCTGCTCACCGGTGGTCACCAGATTGTCAAAGGCCCGGTCTGCGCTTTCGGCGGCGTTGATCTGGGCGCGGGCGGTGATGGTACCCGTCCCGACCGGATCAGTGTGGTCAACCGATTCCGATTCCAACGCCAGGGCGCGGTTGATCGCTCCGGCGTAGTCGGCCACCGCCGGGCTGTTGTCGAAGTCGTCGTAGATCCACATAAAGCCTCCGGCAATGCCACACTCGTCTTGCCAGGCATTCATCCGGTTTTCCACGTCAGCCGGACTCTGTCGGCCGTTGCCGCCCCACAGTCCGGGGTACATCGGAATACCAAAGTTCCAGGTGGGTGAACAAGGGTCGTTAAACGCCCCCCCGGCGTAGCACTGTAGGTAGTTGCGGTCGATGTTGCCCGGGTAGGCGGCGTTCACCTCGCTGACCAGCGTGCGCCAGAAGCTGCTGTTGGTGTAGGGCACGATGGCGTTCCGAAAGCCTAGCTCGGCGAGCATCTTGGTAAAGGCTACCGCGGAGGGAGCATGGTAGGTACTTTCGTCGTCGTTGTTAAGGGCATCGATCCCCGGGATGGCATCGCGCAGGGCGGCGAAGTTTCTGTACAGCGTGGTGCCCGGCCCGAAGCCCTCGGTTTCGTAAAAGGTACGGACGGCGTCGAAGGTGCCGGACCCCGCCGCACTCAGGCCAAACTCCACGCGCTTGATGGAAGTAGGAGCCACTTTGAGGCGGGCCACGTCGCCCGGAAAATTAGGGTAGGATTCGTTGCCGACGTACACGCCGTTTCTGACCAGCGGGAACTCACCGTTGAAGCCCAGGTCGCCGTTGGCTTCAACGTGGATCGTCCACACAATAACCGTCTCGAAGCCGGAGTTGCGTAGTTCGTCAATGGCATAATCACGACCGTAGTAGACCGGGCCACCCGCGTAGATGGCGGATGGCTGGGCCATCAGGGAAGGTGATACAATGATAAGGGCTAGCAGCCACGCGAGTGGCCCGGCAGTTAAATGAATCTTCATGGTTTGTTGGGTTGGTAAATACTCTATTGTTCATCGGATTACCAGGGCAATCCGTGCGCTTAGTATACCAATTTTTCGTTTAAATTCATTCTCTAGCCGGTCTTTTTAAGCAGCCCACCGAAGGGTCAGCGCATCAGGAAACGCTACCGTAGTGCTTACCTCGCTCAGTAGCAGCAGGTGGTTGCCCCCCCTTCTTCTAAACCGCTTTCAGCGAAGGAAAAACCACCGGTTGGTCATGGTTGAAGTAGCCCGCTGCCTACTCAGGCCACTTGCTGTGCATCAGTGAGCATACGGTGAACAACCACCGCGCCAGATGAGTAAAGAGCTACAGTTGCAGGGAAGCAATCGGTTGCTTGCGCTGGCCGTACAGCTGAAAGATCAGCCAGAACACGGCGGGTTGGATGGTTAATAAGCAGGAAGATACAACGCTCGCTACCTGGGATAGATTTCGTGAACACATTGCCAGACTAGGAATGTCTGGCACGAAGGCTTTGAAAGAGGCGGGATATAATTTGCATACGAAGCTCTACGTCCGCTAGTATTGTCACGTCCTACTACACTAGGACCAAATTGGTAGCTAAATTAAAAAATGCTAAGCAGCACTCAAAGTACCAAAAAGTTGGCGTATCAACTAGGGTAGTAATAAAGCCACCGGTAATAAAGAGCAGGCTCCTTTCGCCGGTGGCTATCGTGCTTTGCTATCAAGGAGCCGGACACGCAAGGCGAGGATTACCGGTATAAACCGGTCCCGGATCCGGGGACGGTGCGCCCGTCGGGCCCGTAGGGTATCCTCCTTTTACATCCAGGGTTTCGCCCTGACCGGCATCATAGTGAGTGACGAAGCTCTGCACCTTGAGCTCGTTCAGGTTAAGCTTTTTTTGATTTTTCATAGGTATTTACATTAAGGTTAGAAAATAATTACGCTTTGGATTTACCCACCGTACAGGAGTAGTTGATCTCTTAACATACGATAGGAAGGATAGCGGAGGGTCTGTAGTAGCCAACCATAAAGTCGCTCGTGGCAAACCCAACGTTCATGATTGAGACGAGCGGAAGCAGAGGATATACTCACCCCGGTCTGATTTTTTTGAGGAGAAACTACCGGTCGGCACGGGGCGAAGCAGCCAACCACTCACTACCAAATAATTAGGGCCTCCCGTGCACCGAGCAGCAAGGTGATGACCCTAGCGGATATACCCTTCCACGGTTATTAGTATCAAACTAGCAACGTCTCAGGCTTTCCAAACAGCGATGAGCGCGTCATGGCACTCGGTGATGCAGATGAGTAACCGGTGGCATGAACGGCAACAAATTATCAAACAGGCCGCTTAAGTACTCGACTAAAAATGAGTATAATACGTCATCGCGAACGCACGTGAAGCGATCTTATCCTCGTGGAGACCGCTTCGCAAAGTCCCGCTCACCGCGTGACGCTCACCGCGTGGCGCGGTGACGTATGGAAAAGTGATACCTTAATTTGGCCGGGTACTTAACGATAAATTGTTATGCACCCGAGAAGGTATCACCTCCTACCACTGTTGTTTATACGGCGGTAGGAGATGATGCCTATAATACTATAGACCGAAGGCTTCCTTTACCTTATCTACATAATCCAGCTTCTCCCACCCAAAAAACGTCACCTCTTTCTCGTCGGTATGGGTGGATGTCTGACGCGTGGCACCGTTTTCTTTTACCTCAACCCGCTCTATTTTCACCACATCTTCGTAAGATTCTCTTCCCATGTGTCCGTAAGCGGCGGTGGGTGAAAAGATCGGATTCTTGAGCCCAAACCTTTCTACAACCGCCTTAGGTCGCATATCAAACAGCTCCTTCGTCAGATCGGCAATCTCCGCATCAGACATGGATACGTGCGACTCACCGTAGGTATCTACGGTAAGCGATACCGGCTCGGCCACTCCGATAGCGTAAGCCACCTGTACTAAAAGTTCGTCGGCTACTCCGGCTGCCACTAGGTTTTTGGCAATGTGGCGAGCAGCGTAAGCCGCGCTACGAT
Organism: Tunicatimonas sp.; assembly: GCA_965213875.1. Taxonomy (GTDB): domain Bacteria; phylum Bacteroidota; class Bacteroidia; order Cytophagales; family Cyclobacteriaceae; genus Tunicatimonas. The sequence continues at coordinate 632,593 of CBDCAN010000001.1, forward strand.
CTACTTTACTAGAGTCTTTACCCGAGAAAGCTCCCCCACCGTGGGCTCCTTTTCCGCCGTAAGTATCCACAATAATTTTTCGTCCGGTAAGCCCCGCGTCGCCGTGCGGTCCGCCGATGACGAAGTTACCGGTCGGATTGATGTGATACGTGGTGTCATGCAGCATATCGGCCGGAATCACCTTCTTGATGACGTGCTCCATCACATCCTGGCGAATCTTCTCTTGCATGTCCTCTTGCGCCTTGGCTACTGCCGACTTGCTCTCGTTAGCGGGCGTTACAAATTCATCGTGTTGCGTAGATACTACCACCGTATGCACCCGCATTGGTTTACGATCATCGCCGTACTCTATGGTCACTTGCGCCTTAGCATCCGGGCGTAGGTACCCAATCAGCGAAGGCTCCTCTTTACGAATACGGGCGAGCTCCTGCACCAAGCGGTGAGAATAGGCCAGCCCCATAGGCATAAACTCTTCGGTTTCGCGAGTGGCATAACCGAACATCATTCCTTGGTCACCCGCTCCCTGTTCCTTCTCGCCCGATTCATCTACTCCCTGAGCAATATCCGGCGATTGGCTGTGTAGCGTTACCATCACTCCACAGGAGTTAGACTCGAACATATAGTTATCTTTATTGTAACCGATACGTCGGATCGTTTCGCGTACCACATCGGGAATTTCTACGTAGGCATTGGTAGTTACTTCTCCTCCTACCACCACCAAACCGGTAGTCACAAATGTTTCGCAAGCCACCCGAGACTGTGGATCCTGGGTAAGCATGGCGTCAAGAATAGCATCAGAGATTTGATCAGCTACTTTATCGGGATGTCCTTCCGAAACGGACTCCGACGTAAATAGGAATGGCATGTCAATTAGGTTTTTGATGAAATTTTTCAAAAATAGCTAAATACCCTCAAACTAACATTGCCTGTTCAGATTATTGTGCGGCCAGCAGAAAAACCGTGGGCACCTTGTGTAGTTCAGGCACCCGTTTTTTCCACGCTGTCACCGAATGAGTTTTAATAAATTCATCAGCTCCACTGATATTCTTGGCCACACAAAGCTGAGTGTGAGGCTGGCAGTACTGTAGTAAGTCGCGCAGTAAGGTATTATTGCGATACGGTGCCTCCATTATAATTTGCGTTTGGTGCAACTGCTGCGCACTTTTCTCTATTTGGTGGATCTTTCGCTTGCGCGCTTGCTTGTCGATGGGCAGATAGCCATGAAAAGCAAAGGCCTGACCGCTAAAGCCGGATGCCATCAGCGCCAGCAGAAACGAGGAAGGCCCAACCAAAGGTACTACCCGGATGTTGTGCCGATGGGCGTAGGCAACTGCCGTGGCACCGGGGTCAGCCACGCCTGGACACCCCGCTTCGGATAATACGCCGACATCATTTCCTCGCCGCAAAGGGGCCATCAGATTATCCAGTTCAGTTGCGGGAGTTCGCTTGTCTAGTAGCTGAAAGTCCAGCTGGTCGATGGGCCTGCCCAGGCGGAGCGCGCTGATAAAGCGGCGGGCGGTACGCAGATTCTCGGCCAAGAAGTAGTCGACACTACTTAGAGCGGTGAGCACCTGAGGCGGTAGCACTGCAGCGGAGGTGCCGGGGGCAATGACGGAAGGAATCATTAGGAGCCGCCCGGCGGTTGGTTCTGGCTGTGGCATCGTGAATGGTAAGGTGCTTCGATGGTTATTTGCTAGCGTAAGATTTATTCTGCCAAGAAACTTCGCACAATATTTAATAACGCCTCTGGCTGTTCTGCATGAATCCAGTGTCCGGCATCAGCCACGGTGGTATGCTGGGCCTGTGGAAATATTTTATGAATCAGTGACTGGTCCTTCTCTTGGACGTAGTCGGACTTGCTACCGCTTACAAACAGTGCCGGATGCTCAAAAGGTGTCTCACTGGGTACGGCCTCGCCTACGGCCTCAATGTGATCGCGAATCACCGGTAAGTTGAGCTTCCAGGCAAACCCCTGATCTGTACGCTTAAGATTCTTCAGTAGAAACTGCCGTACTCCTGCATCTGATACGTGCGGTTGCATCTGCTCCTCCGCTTCTCGCCGGCTTTCTATCTGATCAATACTGACGGCACTCAAACCAGCGAGCACCTGCTGATGGTGCACCGGATAAGCGCGTGGTGCCATGTCTACCACAATGAGCTTACTCAGCATATCGGGGTGGCGCACCGCAAAGAACATAGCTGTTTTCCCGCCCATAGAGTGGCCCAGCACTACCGGGCTCGACAGCTGATGGTCGTCGATAAACTCGCGCAAGTCATCCGCCATCGCTTCGTAATCAAAACGGTCGCTGTGGGGCGACTGTCCGTGGTTGCGCTGGTCAACCAAAAAGACTTGGTGCTCTTCGGCCAGTACTTTACCGAAGGTTTGCCAGTTGTCTGAGGTGCCAAACACCCCGTGCAGAATAATGATAGCCGGTTGGTTATTGCCTAGCGTACGATAGTGTAGTTTCATCTGTCTGAATTGATGCTCAAAGGTCAAATGGAACTCGCCGTAGGTATTCATCTTCCGGGGTGAGATGTCCTTCTATGGCTCGTTTCATTCGTTCTTGATGATTGCTCGGGTGTCTGAAATGAGCGTAGGCTGCTTCTTAAGTATTCGGATCCGCTTGATGCGCTTGCTGTCTACCGCCACCACCGTAAATACGTACTTGTCAAAGTTGATTTTTTCGCCGGCCCGGGGCAGCTTAGAGTGAATTTCCAATAGTAGTCCGCCGAGTGATTCACTTTCTCCCTTCACTTCTTCAAACAGCATGCTGTCTTCGTTCACAATTTTGCAGAAGTCGTGTAATGACGTTTTACCCTCAAAAATATAGGTGTTGTCATCCAGCTTATTGTAGCGCACATCACTCTCGTCGAACTCATCGTTAATCTCTCCTACTATCTCTTCGATGATATCTTCCAGGGTGACCACACCGGCCGTTCCGCCGTACTCATCTACCACAATTGCCATATGCACCCGTTTTTCCTGAAAGTCGCGCAGCAGGGCATCAATTTTCTTACTCTCGGGCACAAAAAATCCTTTGTGCAACAGGGTTTGCCACGTAAAGGTATCTTCCTGATCCAGATAGGGTAGCAAATCCTTCACGTACAAAAAACCCTCAACGCTATCAATCGTCTCGCGGTAGATAGGAATGCGTGAATAGCCGGTTTTGTTGATGATATTCATGAGTTCATGAAAGTCAGTCTCAATATCGATAGCCGTCACATCCAGCCGTGAGCGCATAATCTGCTTCACCGATAGCGTACCAAAGTTTACGATGCCCTTGAGGATACCCTTCTCTTCTTCGGTGGCAGTTTTGTCGTACTGTGTAGTGATTTCCAGCGCATGGTTGAGTTCGTCGACAGATACATCATACCCCTTCCTTGCCAACCGCCGCTCTACCAGGCGACTGATAGACATTAGGGTGAGCGAGACTGGTTTCAGCACCACAGTAGATACATCGAGCACCCCGGCCATCTTGCGGGCAAAGTCTAAAGAATGATGAATGGCGTACTGCTTAGGCAAAATTTCGCCAAAGAACAGGATGGCCACCGTGATCACGGTAGTGAGAACACCGATCACTAGTCCCTGTGAAGTCTTACCAAAGCACTGCCACGTGGCGTAAGTAGACAGTGTCACGATGGCTACGTTGATCAGATTATTCAGGATGAGGATGGTAGCCAGCAACACTTTAGGTCGTTCCAACAGATGAACGATACGGTGGTCGGTTCTTCCCCCCTTGCTTCGGCATTCGCCAATATCTTTAGATGATAGTGAAAAGAAAGCTACCTCAGACCCTGAGATCATAGCTGAACAGAAGAGTAACAGCAGCAAACAGGCAACTATAGTAGCAAGATATCCAGTAGAAGGCGCACCGGTCGCTACCAATAGTATATCAGCGGGCGTCTGATAGGTAAGTAGATAAAGTAAACCCCCACCGGGGGAAGGATCGTCCGGATGAATATCCAAAACAGTGTGGTTTGATAAAAAATCTTTAGAAGGGGAGGTCGTCCGCTTCTACGCTGGCATTTCCTGCGGCAGGGGCAGGGGCCGATGGCTGAACCGAAGGGGGCGTGCTTGCTTGTGCCGGCGCGCTCGCTGGTGAAGGATCAGTAGCATCGCTGCCGTCGTTTCGCCCTCCTACAAAGGTCATGTTAGTGGCTCGAATCCGCTTATCGTAACGGGTTATTCCCTCTTTATCCTGATACGTATTGGTTTTAATCTTGCCCTCAATGTACACCGTATTCCCTTTTTTCAGATACTGTTCGCTAAGGTCAGCCAGACGATCCCACAGCTCTACTTTGTGCCACTCGGTCTGGTCTACCTTCTCACCGTTTTTATTAGTATATCGTTCAGAGGTAGCAATGCTTAGCTTCGCTACTTTTGAACCGCTTTCTAAGTGGCGCACTTCTGGATCAGCTCCTAAATTGCCTACTAATATTACTTTATTGACGCCTGCCATACTTGTTTTTCGCTTTTTATCAATGTACTAAAATATTTCCTTCTGTAAAAAATTGTCCACCAAAATCGGTTTGGGCAACTGCTCTACTTCCTGAACGGAATAAGAACTTAATCGGTTTCCGTCATCACTCAGCGCTTTGGGTAGCTGCGTCAGAGTCAGGGTATAAAATACCACGTGTAATCGTTGGTGCGTCAGCACGTGTTTGTAAGGAGCAGAAATCTGTAGTGTTGTGTCTTTTTGGGTAAGTAACGTGTGCAATAGCGGATCGTTCAGCTGCTCTAGTGTAGCCTTACGCTCTGTTTCTATTGTGTAGAAGTCATAAAGTCCGGCCCAAATTCCTTTCGTATCCCGCTGCTTCATCCAGATTTGGTTCTGATAGCGAATGACCAAGTAGTGCAGAAACCGGCTACGCACCTTGGTTTTTTTGATCTTGACCGGAAGCGAGCGCTGCTGCCCGTGCTGATAGGCGTAGCATATCGGGTGCACCGGACACAGCAGACACGCAGGGTTGGTAGGAGTGCACTGCAACGCACCGAACTCCATAATAGCCTGGTTGTACACATTGGCCTGGCCATCGGGCACCAATGCTTCGGCTTGCTCACGAAATTTCTTTTGCCCGGTGGTAGACAGAATATCGTCCCTGATGCCAAATACCCGGCTCAGCACCCGATATACATTACCATCCACCACCGGCACCGTCTCGTTGTAAGCAAACGAGGCAACTGCAGCGGCGGTGTAAGCCCCTACTCCCTTTAGTTTGAGCAAGTCATCATAGTTATCCGGAAGCTGGCCACCGTGCTTCTCTACGATCTCCTGAGCGCAGGCGTGTAAATTTCGCGCACGCGAATAGTACCCCAGGCCTTGCCATAAGCGAAGTACTTCATCCTGGCTTGCCGCTGCTAGGTCTTGCACACGAGGGAAAGCCTCCACAAATCGGTGGAAATAAGGAGTACCCTGTGCTACCCGAGTTTGCTGAAGGATAACCTCAGATAACCAAATAATATAAGGATTAGTAGTATGCCTCCAGGGCAAGTCACGGTGATTCTGACGATACCAAAGAATAATTGCTTCGGCAAAAGAATGGTGCTGCAATAGTCATTCGTTTAGACACAAAGCTAAACCTTTGCGTGACGAAACCCTCGCCGAGTTTTTATTTCTTTTGTTTTCTAATTTAGCATTAAGGTTTAAATTTACGCCCCACTATAGCATATTATAAGTTTTGTACTAAACAATCAGGCACAGTGACCAAAGCAGAAGTAGTCCAACAGATCGCCGAAAAGACCGGTATTGACAAAGCTGACGTGTATACTACGGTAGAAGCTTTTTTTAGTGTAGTAAAAAATTCAATGGCTGAGGGCGAAAACATCTACGTGCGAGGTTTTGGTAGCTTTGTGAACAAGAAGAGAGCAAAAAAGATCGGACGAAATATCTCTAAGAACACTGCTATTGTGATTGAAGAGCACTTTGTGCCTAGTTTCAAACCTTCTAAGGTTTTTGTAGAAAAGATCAAACAAAGCGATAGTCTCAAAACTGCGAAGGCGAGCTAAACTTTCTTTCCCTACCCGGTGTTGGTGACTCAAACCAGCCTGACAATCAATGCTGAAGAAGAAACTGCTAGTGGGTGGCGCCGCAATTGCCGTCGTTGCTATACTATTTACGCTGCCTCGTGTAGTAGTAGACAATGGCGAGAGCACTTCCCCCGATGAGCATCAAGAGGAAGTAGCTGCTAGCGAAACAGAAGCCATTGAGGGCACTCCTCATCTGCCTGAAGTAAGCGATGAGGTGACTGCTACGCTAGCGACGCTCAGGAAAAACTATCAAAGCAGTGAGAATACAGAAAAAAGTAGTATTTTTGCGGACTCATTGATCACGACCTTCCAGCAAGTTGGCTGGTACGATAGCGCAGCGCATTATGCGGGTCAACTGGCCCGGTCGTTAGGCAGCGTGTCGTACACGAAAAAGGCGTTAGAGCTGTACTACGAAGGCTTCACCCTCGCATTAAACGAGCGTCAGACCAGCGTATTAGGCGAAAAGGTTCGTAATTACGGGGCAATGGTGTTAGATAGCAACCCCAATGACCTGGAGGCCAAATCAATGATGGCGATGACTTACTTGGCCACTGAAGAACCCATGCGTGGTATTCAGATGTTAAGGGATGTGGTAGCGGAAGACGAAGACAATGAACTTGCTTTGTATAATCTGGGATTGCTATCGATGCAATCGGGACAGTATGACAAGGCGGTAGATCGTTTTCAGACGGTTATTGGCGTTAATCCTGCTCATTTGCAGGCTCAGTTTTTCTTAGGGGTGAGCTATGCTGAGACGGGTAAAAAGAAGAAAGCCCGCCGACAGTTTGAGAAGATAAAGACACTAAGCGATGATCCAGAGATTCTGGCAAACGCTGACAATTATTTGAGTAAATTATAAATTAAAAGCACTGATTATGCCTTGTGGAAAAAAACGAAAGCGACATAAGATCGCTACGCACAAAAGAAAGAAAAGACTTCGCAAGAATCGTCACAAGAAGAAGTAGCAACAGCGCAAGTAATTGCGTTGTCGCGTTAATTAGATCGTAACACATTAAACGTTTAATCCCTTGAGTAATGAATTAGTAATCAATTCAACTCAAGACGGTTGCCGTATTGCCTTACTACGAGACAAAGGTTTGGTAGAGTTCCACCACGAGGTGGATGCCAACAAGTTTACAGTAGGTGATATTTATCTAGGTACAGTAAGAAAAGTGGTGCCCGGCCTAAACGCCGCATTCATTGATATTGGGTACGAGAAAGACGCTTTCTTACACTACTTAGACCTAGGTCCTCAGATCAAATCGCTCAACAAGTTTACGCAAGGTGTTCGTAACAAAAAGATTGATACGCACCAGCTCGGCAACTTCAAGCGCGAGCCTGACATTGACAAGTTTGGCAAAATAAACCAGGTGCTTAACCGCAATCAGCAGATGCTGGTACAAGTGGTAAAAGAACCTATCTCCACCAAAGGACCGCGACTGTCTTGCGAGTTGTCTGTTGCCGGAAGGTACCTCATTCTGGTGCCCTTTTCCGATGTCATCAATATCTCTAAAAAGATATCTAACAAGAATGAGCGTAAGCGTCTGTCGCGCTTAGTTTCTTCTATCAAGCCCGAAAATTTCGGTGTTATCATCCGTACCGTAGCCGAAGGTAAAGAAGTTGCCGAATTGGATCGCGACCTGCGTAATTCAGTAAAACTGTGGGCTGATGGTATCAAGAAACTACGTACGGCCAAACCTCGCGAGAAGATTATCGGTGAAATGAATCGCGCATCGGCTCTTTTGCGTGACGTGCTCAATGAGTCCTTCGATAGCATCGTTACCGATGACAAAGAAATCTACGATGAGGTAAAGACTTATATCAAAACCATTGCCCCCGATAAGGAAAAGATCGTTCGTCAATACAACGGTAAATCTAAAATTTTCGAGGGTTTAGGTATTGAGAAGCAGCTCAAATCACTCTTCGGTCAGTCAGTGAGTGTGCCTGGTGGCGGATACTTAGTCATTGAGCACACCGAAGCACTACACGTAGTAGACGTCAACAGCGGTAATAAGTCTAATTCCGAATCAGACCAGGAAGCCACAGCGCTGCACGTCAACCTGAAGTCAGCCGAAGAAGTGGCTCGTCAGCTACGTCTGCGTGATATGGGGGGGATCATCGTCATTGATTTTATCGACATGCGGAAGACCGAAAACAAAAAGGCGGTCTACCAGCGGATGAAAGAAGTGATGAAGAGCGACCGGGCAAAACACACAATTCTGCCGCTCACCAAGTTTGGCCTGATGCAAATTACACGACAGCGTGTTCGCCCTGAGCTTAACATTGCTACGACTGAAATTTGCCCAACCTGCGGCGGTACTGGGAAGATTGCACCTTCGCTACTGGTTACGGATCAGATAGAGCAGCACATTGAACATTTGTTGGTAAAGCAGAATGAGAAGGACCTCACCATTTCTATGCACCCATTTGTACACTCCTACTTCACCAAAGGAGTGTACTCGAGGCAAATGCAGTGGTTCATTAAGTACAAGAAGTGGATTAATCTGGAGGTTGATTCTTCTCTAGGATTGGTAGACTATCACTTTCATAACAAATCTGGCGAAGAAATAGAACTAAAGAAGTAACTCACCTCAAAACTATTAATAGAAAGACCTATCATCCGCGGATGATAGGTCTTTCTTTTATGTCGCTATCGAGAATTTCTACCGACCGATAATTAGCTTCTGCCCTGGTTTGATGCTATTAGATTTGAGGTTATTCAACTGCTTGATCTTAGCAACGCTGAGCCCTTTGTAGCGACGTGATATTTCCCACAAAGAGTCTCCTGGTTGCACTAAGTGCATTTTACTCGAGGGAATAGCACCGGCAGACGCTAGTCGCGGCGCAGAGCCTTTAGTCCAGATCGTTAGTTTCTGCCCCACGTAAATACGGCTACCTCGGATGTTATTCCACCGGCGAATGTCGGATAAGCGCACTCCGTGCCGCTGCGCAATGACTCCTAATACATCACCGTTGCGCACGCGATAGCGCACCTTATTCCGTCCGTAGGTGCTTCCACCGGTCTTCTGCATCTGAGCTATAAAGGCTTTATGCACTTGTTTACTACCCGCCGAATCTAGTATCGCGGTCCGGTTGGCAGCCAGAAAATCTGATTTATCGCGAGGGACGATCAAGCGGTAGTTTTTAGCATCTTCCGGTACCGCCTTGCGCTTTAGTTCAGGGTTAAGAGCCAGCAGTTCGTCTTCGCAAATGTTGAGTTCTTCAGCTAGTGCTTTGAGGCTTACGAACTGGCTGATAGTCACTGTGTCGGTTTCCCACGCATAAGCAGGATTTTCTGAGAACAGATTATGTTCAGCAGCGTACTCCATGGTGTAAAGTACGGCGATAAATTGGGGCACATACGATCGTGTCTCACGAGGAAGATAGTTATAGATCGTCCAGAAGCTTTTCTTATAACCGGAACGGCGAATAGCTTTTCTTACGTTGCCAGGCCCACAGTTGTAGGCTGCCAGTGCCAACTCCCAGTCGTCAAACATATTGTAGAGCTGCTTGAGGTACTTACAGGCGGCTTCTGTCGCTTTTTCAGGATCGCGTCGCTCGTCGACGTACCAACTCTGGTTGAGGCCGTACATGCGCCCGGTGCTAGGCATAAACTGCCAAAGCCCTTCGGCCCCTACCCGTGAACGGGCATCAGGACGCAGGCCGGACTCTACAATAGATAGATACTTGAGTTCATCCGGAATATTATACTGCTTGAGGTAGCGCTCAAAGATGGGAAAGTAAAGATCCTTTTTACGAATCATCTCTCGGGTATAGTCCCGATTACGGATCGCGAAAAAGTTGATGAACGATTGCACGTGTCTATTGACGCTCAGTGGCATGGTTGTATTAACACACGACAAACGATCCGCAATGAGCTCATAAGAAGCATCAGGAACATAATCATAGTCATACGAAGTTTCGTAGATATCTAACGTATCACTATCGTTCGCTGCATAAAGCGAAAAAACAGGAGACAGCGCAAGAGATACAAGTAGAGAGCAAACGACAGACTTCAATGGCATATGTTTAGAGACAATTGTTCAGTACAACCTTTATCAAACACAATTTATACATAATATAGCCAAAAAATAAGACAATATAAAGAAATATATTGCATCTAATGGGTATTCTTCAAAACATATTGAGAAAAGGCCAGTAAGTCTGATTCTTTGAAATAGTCGGCAATCACCTGCAATCCTATCGGCATCTTTTGACGGTTAGTACTAATAGGTAGAGAGACTGCCGGCACACCGGCTACAGATGCCTGCACAGTGAATAAATCCGCTAAATACATTTCTAGTGGGTCAGTATGCGAAGCCAAAGGAAAGGCTACGGTGGGGGTGGTAGGTAGCACAATAAAGTCGTAGTCCGAGAGAATATTACGTAGAGCATTTTGGATCATCCTCCTCACTTTTTGTGCCTTGGTGTAATACGCATCGTAATAGTTCGCGCTCAACACAAAAGTCCCTAACATAATGCGTCGCTTTACCTCTTCACCAAATCCTTCAGTGCGGGTACGTTTGTACATGTTCTCCAGATTATCACTTCGCTCACTACGGTGACCGTATTTCACTCCGTCGTAGCGGGACAGATTGGAGCTAGCCTCAGCCATGGTGAGGATATAGTAAGTGGGCAAAGCGTACTTGAGCAAAGGCGAAGGTACTGCTTCCACAGTATGGCCTTCCTGTCGAAGAAAGTCTAGCGTACGACGGGTAGCTTCAGTTATTTCTAGGTCAATCCCTTCATTGCCTAAGGTATCGGGCAGATACGCCACTCGGAGCCTCCGAGAAGCATCCCAGGTCAGCTGCTGTGAGTAAGCGGGTACCGATTCACGCGACACTGTACTATCGTAGTCATCAGGTCCAGCCATTACTTCCAGAAGCACAGCGGCATCTTCTACCGTATGGGTAAGCGGCCCAATGACGTCGAAGGAAGAGCCGTAGGCTACTAAACCGTGCCGCGAAACGCGAGAGTAGGTGGGTTTAAGCCCTACCAAACCGCAGAATGCTGCCGGTTGTCGTACTGAACCCCCGGTATCCGAACCAAGCGAAGCGGTACACAAATTAGCCTGCACGGCCACTGCTGAGCCACCCGATGAGCCTCCGGGCACCCGCTGAGGGTCGGCGGCGTTTAGCGTAGGGCCAAACGCTGAGTTTTCGTTAGAAGAGCCCATAGCGAACTCATCGCAGTTCTGCCGACCGATAATGATAGCATCCTCATCAATGAGGCGCTGTACGGCAGTGGCGGAAAATTGAGACTGAAACTGATCGAGAATTTTGCTACCGGCGTGCAAAGGATGGTTGCGGTAACAGAGCAGGTCTTTGATGCCTACTACCATACCCGCTAACCTACCCGCGGTACCTGCGGTGATTTTTTGGTCGATCTCGTCGGCCCGATTGAGCGCTTCTTGATCGTAGGTTTCTAGAAAGGCGTTGAGATGCTGCTGTTGCTGAATGTTTTTCAGATAATACTCTACTACTTGACGACAAGAAGCAGTGCCCGCCCGAAGGTGGGCCTGTATATCCTGAAAAGAGCGAAAGGGGGGCGCCGTGAGGCTACTTGCTGGCGGTGGTTTGGTTGCCTTCTTCAATTTCGTCCTTGATTTCTTTGGTGGCATCCTTGAACTCTCGAATGCCTTTGCCTAAACCGCGAGCAAGTTCGGGAATTCTTTTGGCCCCAAAAAATATTACTAAGACTAAAACGATGACTAAAACCTCCCAGCCACCTAATCCGCCAATAAATGCGAGTGTGATATGCATAGCTTAACGCTTAATGAGTAAATAACCTCTTACGTAAATATAAGAAGTTAAGGATTAGCACAACCAAAAAGTTCGGCTTTAATTGCAGAGACGATGAAAGATATGAAACGAATAGACAGAAAAGAAGAAGTAAGTTTCACTTTCTCACCAGCCAAGTCTCAGGATTAAGTTTTTCTTGATTGCGCCATATTTGGAACTGTAAAGAAGAAACTCCCTTACCATCGGTGTAGACCAACCCTACCGAATCATTGGTCTGTAAGCTTTGTCCCTGCTTTACGGCCACTTCTTTCAAGCGAGAGTACACCGTGAAGTATTCACCGTGTTGCACAATGACTGCTTTGTTATTGCCCGGGCCGGGCAGCGAGGCGATCATCTTCACCACCCCGTCAAACACCGCCTTCACCTCCGCATCGCGATTGGTCTGAATGTCTACGCCGTCGTTGGGCACCATGATGTTTTTCATCACCGGATGCGGATTGGGTCCAAACTTCTGAGCAATGAATCCGGTAGACACCGGCCAACCTAATTTATTTTTATTCTCAGAAAAAGAGCTAGAAAGCGCCTCCACTGAACGGGTATCGGTTGTTGCGGTGATCGCCCGTTCCTTTTTAAGTTCTTTCTTAATCAGGTTAGCAATCACGGACTCAAGCTTGCTCACTTCGCGGCGACGCACGGCTACCTCCTTTTTAAGTTCGGCTTCGCGCAGGCCCAATTCGCGCACCACCGCCCGCTGTTTGGCCTTGAGCGCCAGTAAGTCCTGACTCGCAATGGTCTGTTGGTCAAGCAGCACTCGCTGCTCCATCTGTTTGCCCTCAATCACTTCTTTCTGATTCACCAGTGTCTCCCGGACCTTCTGAATTTGCTCTACTTGATTTTTGCGTGCTTCGGAGTACTGCTGCATGTACTTGATACGCATGAACAGCTGATTGAACGTGCTAGCCGCAAAAATGAACATCAGGCGATCATAACTATTAGTATTTTTGCTCGCTGCGTATACCATGTAAGCATATTCTGCTTTCAGGTTTACCAAATCCTGCTCCAGCGCACTAATGACTCCGCCGATTTCACCAATTTGCATGTTCAGAATCTCTATTTCCTGGTTAATAGAGCTGATGAGCGAGGTTCGCGCCTCTATCTGCTGATTGATGGCATTGAGTTGCCCCATGGTGCTCTCGCGCTGCGAAGAAGTTTCGCCCAGGATGCGCTGAGCGTCCTTGATCTTTTGTAGATTCTCTTTTTTATCGCGCTCTAACCGCTTGCGGTCCTCATCGGGTGATTGACCTGCGCATATCAGTGGCAACAGCAGCAGAAAGCAAATACGCAGGCAAACAACGGTGCGGTGCTTACTTACGAACATATTTATCGGGAATAGAAAAGGGGAAACGTAGTGCCTCTTTGACAATATTGGCTTTTTTGTGATTAATATCAATTTGCGTGCGCTGCTTTTCTTTGGCGCCCTGCCGGTCGAGCGAAAGCTCACTACCGAAAGGTAACCACTGACCGTCAATTTGCTGAAAGTCTTCGTAGCGCAGATTGAGCGTATTCATGCGGCGGCCCTTTGACTGATTCTTGCGGTTTTTATCCGTGACCACCACCCGGTTAAGTTTCATCAGTCGTGCATCTACGTAATTATCAGCGGTGAGTCCTCCTTCCCTTTGGCGAATCAAAAAGTGGGTAGCCTGTTGTTCTACTTGGTCTTGAGCGGTGGGCAATTGAAGCATATCCCCAATTACCACCGCCTGGAGCAAATTGTAGTTCAAATTGAAATTGAATTTGCCACTTAACTCTTTAAAACTATACGCCTGATACTCCTTATCAATACGGTTAATTAGCTTAAGCGAGTCGTGGGTAATAAGTGCGCGAGCGGCTTCGATGCCAAAACCGGGGGTGAGTGATACCCAGATAGCACTATCGTTTTTGATTCGGATATTAGCGGTAGCACTGATGTTCTGCTCGCCGTCACGGTAGCGAATCTTACTGCTTGCTGTCAGATACTCAAAATCAAGGGGTTCTATTGATAGTTCGTCAGCTACCGGAGTAGTGCTGGTACCCACCGTTTTTTTGCCGCACGATATGAGCATACTTCCTAGCAGTGCGCATACTATCCACGTTTGTTTACTCATACCACTGCCGGTCCGCTATCTTTTTATCTAGTATTTCTGAGGTATCATCCATATCACGTGCCTTCTTCCATTGTCTGACCGCTTCGTTTTCTTGCCCGAGCTTGAACAATACATCACCATAGTGCTCAATGACTTCACCACTATCAGCCCCCTTATCTATGGCGCTTTTTAGGTACTTAAGAGCTTGCTGGTAGTCGCCTGCGTGAAAAAGCACCCACCCGTGCGTATCTAAATAATTGATATTGTCAGGGTTCAGCTCTAGCAGCCTAGTAGATAGCTGTTTAGCGTATTCTATTCGCTCCTGACGTAACGCTAGAAAGTAGCTGTAGTTGTTGAGTACGTAATCATTGTTGGGATCTTTTTTTAGTACAGCTTCGTAGGCCTCCGCTGATTTGTCGTAGTTTTCTAACCCGTTATACACATCGCCTAGGTATACGTTGCTATACTGAGTAAGCTCTTGATTATTGGAGAGCTGCCGGGCTCTTTCTAGGGCGTAGGCGGCTTCCTCGTAGTTTTTTTCTGCCGCGTGCGCCGCTCCGTTGTAAAAATACAGCACCGCCTGGTTAGGAAAAAGCTCCAACGCCTCTTCAGAGTGCACCAATACACTGTCAATTTGCTGTAAATTCTGGAACTCAATGGTGATCAGATTTTGCCACACCTCAAAGTTGCTATCGTCGAGATGCGTTGCCTTCAGATAAAAATCGCGGGCTTCCTGTCGTTGCTGAACGGCGTTTAAAAAGTCAGCCTTAATTACGTAGGCCTCGGCTTCATCGGAGTGGGCTTCAATAATCTTGTCAGTGAGCGAGGCACATAGTTGCCGGATCGTTACATCGGGTAGCTCTCGGATGTACTTAGCTACCAAATCTAGCTTAAGGCGCAGGCTAAGTTCCGAATTTGAGAACGCCTGCCCCATGTTTTCTTCGGCCAGTGCTGCCTGGCCAGTGTTCTGATAAATTTTGGCGAGCATCAGTTGTGCCTCAGGGCTGTTGGGCGTTATCTCTAGCAATGAGGTCAGATAAGGAATGGCATCCGCATCGCGTTGGTTGGAGACAAATATTTCGGCCAGCGCCATCACGTGCTCTGCCTCACCCGGAAAAGTATTGATCAGGCGATCACCCTCGGTAATTGCTTTGTCCAGTTGATTCTGCTGTAGGTATATTTTCTGTTTAGCGTGTGCTACTTCAGGCATCACTCCGTAGCGAAGCTCGATACGTTGGTAAGTATCAAGCGCTTGGTCAAAATCACGCTGGTAGAGATACAAAGCCGCCAACTCAAAGAGATACTCATCAGTATCCTCAATGATTTCAATCATCTGCTCGTATACCTGTGCTGCTTCCTGAAAGTTAGACTGCTGTGTTAATATTTCTGCTTTGGTCAGATAATAATATTTGTTGTCAGGAGCCATGACCACGGCTGTGTTAGCGTGACTCAGCGCTTCTTCCAGCTCGCCGCGCTTGGCAAATATGCTGGCGATCTTGAAGTGAGCGGCGGCGTTCTCAGCATCACTTTCTAGCGCTTTCTCGAAGAGCATAAGCGCTTTGTCCATATCCTCTAAGATGTAGTACTTAAGCCCTTCGGTGAAGTAAAAAACAGCCTTACGCTCTTCTCGTTCTTTGCGCTCTGCTTTGCCCCCTTTACCCTGCTGGGCGAAGGTTACTGTCATGCTCA
Organism: Tunicatimonas sp.; assembly: GCA_965213875.1. GTDB lineage: Bacteria > Bacteroidota > Bacteroidia > Cytophagales > Cyclobacteriaceae > Tunicatimonas. The sequence goes on from CBDCAN010000001.1 coordinate 648,174, forward strand.
AACAGCAGACCCACCACAGTACGACCGTACGTAACACGAGTTGTCTCATTATATCATCATCCTACCAGGGCTAACCGATCTAGCAGCTTCGCCCTTGCTATACAAAATAAATAGCTTTTGCATTAAACAAGAAAGCTGTAAAAATATTTCGAAAAGTAGTAATAAATAAACCGACTTTGATAGGAAAGGTATTTGCGTAGGTACAACGAAAGAGTATACATCTTATTGATAACAGACGGGGTTGCACTCGCAGAGCACCCGTACTTTTTAGTCCGTTCTCTCCTGGCACAGCTCTATTAGCACCCCCCCGGTCGACTTTGGGTGCAGAAAACAGATCAATTTATTGTCGGCACCGGATTTGGGTGTATCGCTAACAAAAGTAAAGCCCGCTGCTTTTAAGCGTACAATTTCCTCATAAATGTCATCTACTTCCAGTGCCACATGGTGCATTCCCTCACCGCGCTTGGTCAGAAACCTTTGGATGGTTCCTCCGGTGGGTTGCATGTCTTCCAGTAGTTCTAGTTTACTGTTCTCTAATTCGTAAAAGGTAGTGAGCACTCCTTCAGACGTAACGTTTTCAGTCTTGTCGCAGGTTTTGCCCAGCAGACGGTCGAATATTTGGCGAGAGGCGTCGCCATTTGCTACGGCAATGCCAATGTGTTCAATGCGAAGAATCATACGTTATTGTGATAGGTCATTAGTCAACGCTGGCAAATTAGGGGTTTGCCCGCATTTTTTGTAGGGATTATTACGTATCTTTGACTGAAGGTTTGCACCTATTCTAGTCTTCTTACGTTGATTGTAGAACGGTGGAACAAAGCGAAGCGACTTTACATAGGTAAGTTTCGCTGTCAACTTTCGTGACAAACCATCTGAATTAAACGTTACTTTATCATGATCAAAATAACTGACAAAGCAAAAGAAAAAATAAGTGCTTTAAGAGCAGAAGAAGGATACTCGCCGGATTATGACGTGCGGGTGTCAGTGAAGGGTGGCGGTTGTTCGGGCCTCATGTATGACTTGGACTTTGACAACGCTACGTACCAAGAGGATCATGTGTACGAGGATCAGGGAGTAAAAATTCTGGTCGACAAGAAAAGCCTACTGTACTTGCTGGGCACCACACTAGATTTCTCGGACGGACTCAACGGCAAAGGGTTTCAGTTTATCAACCCCAATGCGTCGCGCACCTGTGGGTGTGGCGAAAGCTTCGCCGTCTGACTTTACTTCACTTCGCTACTTAAAGCCAGAGTCGTTGCCGACTTTGGCTTTTTTTATGGCACTACTTTTTTCTGATTTGATTGTCATAAGCGTTAGGATATGAACTCAGAAAGAACTGTGAGAATCTTTGCCGTAGAAGACGACCCAACTTACGTCAAGTTTCTAGACTATGTACTTAGTCTAAACCCAGACTTTGAGTATGAGATTTTTACCAACGGTGCCTCTTGTTTGCAGCAGTTGCACCGCCAACCTCAGATCATCACGCTTGATTATTCATTACCTGATACTACGGGTCGCGATCTACTCGAGAAAATTAAAGTTGCTTCGCCCGATACGCCGGTCATCATTTTGTCTTCACAAGAGGATATTACCACCGCCGTGGAACTTCTCAAACTGGGTGCTTACGATTATATAGAAAAGGACCAAAACGCGAAGGATCGCCTGCTCAACAGCATCAACAATGCCTTGCGCAACGTACGCTTGGTGGCAGAAATTAACTCGCTCCGACAAGAAATCTCACAGCAGTATCAGTTTTCTGACCGCATCATCGGCAATAGTCCGGCAATGAAGCAGGTGTTTGCCATGCTAGAGAAGGCCGTCAAAACCGATATCACGGTATCAATCACTGGTGAGACAGGTACTGGCAAAGAGGTGGTAGCCAAGGCCATCCACTATAGTTCAGAGCGTAAGCGTGAGCCGTTTGTGGCCGTCAACATTGCAGCCATTCCTAAAGAACTTATCGAGAGCGAACTGTTTGGGCACGAAAAAGGAGCATTTACCGGAGCTGCCAACCGACGTTTGGGGAAGTTTGAAGAAGCGCAGAACGGCACCATTTTCCTGGATGAGATTGGTGAAATGGACCCAAGCTTACAGGCTAAGTTACTGCGGGTGCTACAGGAAAAAGAGGTGATCCGAGTGGGAGGCAATCAAGTAGTTTCCCTTAATGTACGAGTGCTGGTGGCCACCCACCGCAATCTGGCGGATGAGGTAAAGGCCGGTAACTTTCGTGAGGATTTGTACTACCGTTTGCTAGGGTTGCCGGTGCACTTGCCTCCTCTGTGCGAAAGAGGCAATGATATTCTATTGCTAGCCAAGCACATGCTGCACGCATTCTGCCAAGAAAACCAGATGTCTCTGATCACGTTCACCGCCGATGCCCAGCACAAATTGCTCAAGTATCACTATCCGGGTAATGTTCGCGAGCTAAAATCAGTGGTAGAACTAGCCGCAGTCATGGCCGACGGCCAAGAGATCGAGGCTGACGATATTCGCTTCAATAGCATTGCTAAGGAACGCAACTTTACCGGAGAAGAGCTCAGTATGCGAGAGTATACTTTCTTGATTATCCGCCATTACCTCAAAAAGTACGATAACAATGTGCTGCTGGTCGCCAAAAAGCTAGATATCGGTAAGTCGACGATCTACCGCTATCTCAAAGAAATGAAAGAATCAGTACCTACAGAAGCAGAAGCGGCTTCACCTACTTCAGTATAGCCCCGACGACAATAAAAGAACCATGGAGAATACGACCGTCAATTTATCTTACCTAGTAGCCCTTTGCGATGGCGATGATGAGTTTATGAACACCATCATCAGCAGCTTTGTGAGCGAAATGCCCGAAATCTTAGCTACCATTCAGCAGAAAATGCAGGAAGGTGACTGGAAAAGTGTGGGCGAACTAGCACACAAGATGAAACCTTCAGTGCAATTTGTCGGCATGGATGAGACCGTAGAGAAGACCAAAAGCATTGAGTCTTATTGCCGAGAGCCTGAGGTCTGCTCAGACCAAGTGTGCGGACTGATAAGCGATGTCACACAGAAGACAGAACAAGCCATCACGGTGCTACAGGAGATGCTAGACAATACGTAACAGAACAGGCAGTGCCTACTATCACAGTCAAACAATTGGCGCATACTTCGTTATCTTTTGTGCAGTATGTGTAGATTTGAGCCTGCCAGAGTGCCACATCTGGGAGTCTCTTAGGGTCTAATTATTAGCTGTGCTTCGATGCTCTGTGTTTTTGCTAGGATGTTCAATGCTTTTTTTGGCATGCCAATCAGATAATACGCTTTTTCACTCCGTACCTTCTCATCATTCTGGTATCACCTTTAACAATACCATAGAAGAGAATGATACGCTTAATGTAGTCGACCACCCGTACGTCTACAACGGGGGCGGTGTCGGCGTAGGCGATGTCAATAATGACGGCCTGGACGACATTTTCTTCGCTGGCAATCAGGTTTCGTGCGCCTTATACCTTAATCAGGGTGACCTCAAGTTTCTAGATGTGACCGAAACAGCGGGCGTTCGCACCAGCCGCTGGGCCACCGGGGTGGCTATGATAGATATTAATCAAGATGGTTGGTTAGATATTTACGTATGCGTCGCTAATAAATTTAACGCTCACCTAAGCCGGAACTATCTCTTCATCAACCAGGGAAGTAACACTCCAGGAGGTACCGTTTCGTTCGTAGATCAAGCCGAAACCTATCATCTGGCGGATGATGGCTACTCTACACAAGCTGCTTTCTTCGACTACGACCGCGACGGTGACCTAGACATGTACCTACTTACTAATGGTTTAGAAGAAGCTAGCCAAAACGTAGCACGAACTAAAAGAACAGACGGCGAAAGCCTTAACAATGACCGTATCTATCGTAATGATACTCCGCCAGGTGCTTCTGCAATGACGTTTAATAACGTTACGCGGGAAGCGGGCATCCTTACCGAAGGCTACGGATTAGGCGTGGCCATCAACGACTTTAACCACGACGGTTGGCCCGATGTATACGCTGCTAATGACTTTATTGCCAACGATCTTCTGTGGATCAATAACGGGGATGGCACCTTTACTGACCGGGCGGCCGACTACCTAAAGCACCAAACGCACAACGGAATGGGTATCGATGCGGCTGACTTCAACAACGATGCGTTAGTAGATATCGTGGTACTTGATATGTTACCCGAAGATAATTTTCGTCAGAAAATGATGTTTAGCAAGCCAAACGAAGACCGCTTTCGGCTGAACACAAGATTTGGCTACACCCCTCAGTACGTACGCAACACGCTTCAGCTTCATAATGGCTTTACACCCGATGGTCAGCCATCGTTCAGTGAGATTGGGCAGCTGGCCGGCATTTCTAATACCGATTGGAGTTGGAGTGCTCTACTGGCTGACTTAAATAACGATGGTCATCGTGATTTACTCGTCACCAACGGCTACGCTAAAGACGTAACTGATCTGGACTATACCAGCTATCGGGCTTCTGCTACGCAGTTTGGCACCTCTGACGCTAAGCGTGCCAAATCACTGGAGCTCACCAAGCTGCTTAAGGAGGCCAAGGTCTCTAACTATGCCTTTCGCAACGAAGGCAACCTTACGTTTACTGATGTTTCCTCAGCGTGGGGAGTGGACGAACCTTCTTTTTCTAACGGTACTGCTTTCGCCGATCTAGACCAAGATGGCGACTTGGACCTGGTGATGAACAACATTAATAATGAGGCATTTCTCTACGAAAACACACTGACAAAAGACGCTAGTAGCAACTACCTTCGCATAGATTTGAAGGGGCCACCGGGCAACCGTCGGGGACTACAGACGACCATACGTATCAAGTATCAGGGGCAGCAGCAGTATCATTACCACTCGGTGTATCGAGGTTACAAAACGACGGTAGAAAATACGATCCACTTTGGTTTAGGAAAGTCTACAGTGGTAGACTCTTTAGAGATCATATGGCCCGATAGAAGCTATCAACTACTTACCGACGTAGCGGCCAACCAAGTGTACACAGCCAATTATCAGCACGCTCTAGATAGTATGTCATTGCCGAGACTGCTTCCTACCCCACTGCTTACCGATGTATCCGACTCACTATCGGTCAGATACCGACACCGAGACGAAGACTTTGTCGATTTCAAGTACGAGCCGTTGCTTCCGCGCAGCTACGCGCAAGACGGTCCGTGTTTAGCCACCGGAGATATCAATAGCGACGGACGAATAGATTTCTACGTGGGTGGAGCCAAAAACCAAGCGGGGCAGCTCTTCGTGCAACGGGCCAGCGGACAGTTCGATACGCATCCTTTGCCCGGTGACTCTCTGTACGAAGATACCGGGGCGGTTCTTTTCGATGCCGATGGAGATGGTAGCCTGGATTTATACGTAGTGAGTGGAGGCAACGAATATTCGGCAGGGCACTTAGCATACCGTGACCGTTTGTACCGTAATGACGGCAAGGGAAAATTCGTGTTAGACACTGCTGCCCTCCCTCCTACCACAGCAAGCGGTTCGTGTGTAATTAGTGCCGATTATGACCAAGACGGTGACTTGGATTTGTTGGTTGGCAGTCGGTTAATAAACCGCCAGTATCCTTTGCCGGCTTCTAGCTATCTGTTGCGCAACAATGGGGGAGTGTTTACGGATGTTACCGCCGAGGTGGCTCCGGCTTTGATAGACGTAGGATTAGTGACCGATGCGCTCTGGACTGATTTTGACCAAGATCAGCAGATCGACCTGCTGGTAGTTGGTGAATGGATGGCTCCCGTATTTTTGCGGAACGAAGACGGGATATTCGTTGACGTTACGGCAAGCACCGGTTTATCTAACGCGAGTGGCTGGTGGAACACTTTAGCTACCGACGACTTTGACGGCGACGGTGACCCTGACTACATTATCGGCAATTTAGGGTTCAACACCCAATATCGAGGAACTGATGACCAGCCACTTCGAGTGTACGCCAAGGACTTCGACGGCGATGGCCGGCTCGATCCTTTGATCACCCGCTACATCATGGGTAAAGAATATCCGGTGGCCTTTCGCGACGCCTTCACCGATCAAATGAATCGGATGCGGGGTCGGTTTCCTAACTACGAAAGCTACGCCCGAAGCGCTTGGGTTGATTTGTTTACTGCCGAAGAACAAGCCGGTGCTTACCGCCGGGAAGCACGTCGCCTCGCTACCAGTTACGTAGAAAATCAAGGAGACGGCACTTTCATTATTCGGGATATGCCCATGGCTGCTCAGACGGCACCTGTTTACGGCATTGCTACCGGCGACATCAATGGCGACGGCTTTTCTGATGCACTGTTGGTAGGTAATAGTTATGCCCCCGATGTATACCATGGTCGGTACGATGCTTTCATCGGTGAGGCGCTTCTCGGCGACGGCAACGGCAGTTTTAACACATTGCCGTTAGCAAAAAGTGGTTTCCACGTAGACTCTGACGCTACGAACATCGCTGTAATAAACCATCAGGATACTCCCCTATGGGTTATAACCAACAACAACGACAGCTTGGCCCTCTTTAAAAAGAACGTATCCAGATCACGCTAGCCAAAGAACTGTGTTTCTTCGGTGAAGCTACTTTTGAGCCGGGAAAGACAGCGTTTTATGGTGTAATTATAGCCTACCTGCCACGTATCAATTGTAAATAGCATACGCTTACGAAGAACCTATTCGCAATACATCGATGCCGTAGTAATAAATCAGTTTGGCAAAATTATTACCCAATTGAGATGATTTTTGACAACAGATCGTTATTTTATGCTTTAATACTACAGTTTTATCAGTAAGCAGTACAGTAGCCGCCTACATCAGGCTTCACCTATTCTTCTGTACCTATTCCATTTTGCCGTATAAGTATTCTAAGAAAATTGATTAATTTTCTTTCTGGAACGCCATAACACAGAAATAAACGTAAATTTAGCCTTGCTTGTCGTAAAATTTACGATAAGCGGGGTTTTCTTATCTCTATTATTCAACATATGGAAATCTTTACACAACACAATTTAAAATTACTTATGAGAAAGTGTACATCCATGCAGCGGTGGCTCACGCTAGCGTTGTTCCTTTTTGCAGCCTACGGGCTACAAGCGCAAGACCGAGCGGTTACCGGTACGGTAGAAGGCGATGAAGAAGGCCCTCTACCGGGAGTCAACATTCTGGTGAAGGGTACCTCTACAGGAACTGTTACTGATATCGAGGGAAACTACCGCATCAATGTGGATAGCGATGATGCTGTACTCGTCTTTTCGGCGGTAGGTTACACCACCGAAGAACAAACGGTAGGCAGTCAGTCCAGCATCGATGTTGTCATGGTTCCCGATATTCAATCGCTCAGCGAAGTAGTGGTGGTTGGTTACGGTAACCAAGAGCGCGCCAAGGTAAGCTCAGCCATCTCTAGCGTAGGGGGTGAAGAACTCGCCGATTTGCCGGTTCCTAGCCCTGAGCAGGCGCTACAGGGTAGAATTCCAGGTATTAACATCACAGGTTCTGGTGATCCCGGACGAAGTGCTAGTATCCGTATTCGCGGTATTGGCTCTACCCGTAACTCTAGTCCTTTGGTAGTCATCGACGGAGTACCCGTAGGCCAAGGACGTCTCAAAGAGGTACACCCTAATAATATCGGTAGCATCAGCGTGTTGAAAGATGCCGCTAGCAGTGCTATTTACGGTTCACGCGCGGCCAACGGGGTTATCCTGGTCACCACCAAAGACGGTGAAGCAGGCCCGCCTAAATTCTCTTATCAGAGTTACTACGGCGTGCAGGATGTGCCCAATCAATACGATCTACTCAACGCGCAACAGTACCTCAATTTCGGCCGCGATTATATGTCACGAAGTGACGGTGGTATTCCGGCTCGCTTCAACGATTTAGGTGAAGAATTCGCCGGGGTTGATACCGACTGGCAAGCAGAAACACTACCCGGCGGTCCTATCCAAGATCACTATCTCCGTGCTTCGGGTGGTAGCGAAACTTTCAAATACAATCTAGGAGGCGGTTACTTCAGTCAAGATGGTACCGTGGTAAATACCTATTTCCGCCGTGCTTCATTTAATATCAATACATCGGCTAATCTCAACCGCCTTAAGGTAGGTCAGTCTTTGATTGCCGCTCGTTCGGTGCAAAATAGTCCTAACGATGGTCCTATCTTTAACGCCCTTCGGATGATGCCTTATATACCGGTGCGTTATTCTCCGGAGTTCTCTGAAGGACGAAAGGGAGGTTTCCGTGGCCCAGATGGTGCCGAGGGCTCTGATCCGTTTCAGCCCGTACTCTTCAATGAGATCATTAATGACGAGCAAAATCAGTGGACAATCTTCGGTACCGCTTTTGCCGAATACGAGTTCTTCGACGGCTTCTCGTACCGCTTCCAAGGAGGACTTGACTACCGTAATACCAACGGTCAGCGCTACGAACCCACCTACAATGCTGGAGAGGTAAATTTCAACGTTGAAGTATTTCCTAACCTACAAAAGACCAACAACTTCGTGGTCAGTACCATTCTTACGCACCAGTTGAACTATGCAAAAACTTTTGGCGACCATAGCCTAGACGTTGTAGCAGGTTATGAACGGCAGATTACCGAAGGCGAAAATATAAGAGCTCAATCAGATTCTCTGAATAACGAAAACGTATTGAACGTTGGCAACTCACTCCCTAAGTTTCAATTTTCCGAATCAGGGGCTTTTCAGACTGGTATCGAGTCTCTATTCGGACGTCTTAATTATGACTATTTGGGTCGCTACCTTATTACTCTGTCACTACGGCGCGATCAAGCGTCACAGTTTGGCCCGGATGTGAACGTTGGTATATTTCCTGCCGTATCGGCTGCGTGGCGACCTATTGACGAGCCATTTCTCAGTGGTCTTACCACAGTGTTTTCTGATCTAAAGCTACGAGCTAGCTGGGGAATTAACGGAAACACATCCATCGATGCCTACGGTTGGGACCCAGTGACTAATGCTAACTACAACTATTCTTTTAACGACCAGGTTCAGAGTGGACTCACCGTAAGAGAACTATTCAACCGTAATATTGCCTGGGAAGAGGTCCGCAAAATTAATGTCGGACTAGATGCCGAACTACTAGAAGGTAAGCTGGCCATCGTACTTGAGTATTTTAATAACAGAGTTAATGACCTGGTGATTAATGCTCCGATACCTATTTCTACTGGTATAGACGTGCTACCGCTGGCTAACATTGGGGATATGGAAAACAGAGGCTTCGAAGTTGGTGTCGGTTTCTCCGAACGGTCTGGTGAAGTAGAATGGTCGTTACAGGGCAACTTAGGTTACGTAGAAAATGAACTGGTAAGCTTGGGGGGTGAAGATGCAACCATTGCAGGCCCTACCTTTGTCAATACCGGCGAACCTTCTACCTGGTCAGAACAAGGAGAGCCGGTAGGGTTTTACTACGGATATAGAGTAGATAAAATTTATCAGACTCAAGCAGAAATTGATGCTGACAATGCTGCAGCAGTAGCCGCTGGAGAAGAAGCCTATCAGGCCAACGCGGCTCCGGGTGATATTCGTTTCTTGGATTTAGATGGTAACGGCACTATCGATGGAGATGACCGTACTAATTTAGGACACTATCTGCCCCCTATCAACTACGGCCTAGTAGGAAATGTAGCGTACAAAGGAGTTGACTTCTCAGTGACTTTACAGGGAGTGCAGGGTAACGAGATACTTCACGCTAACCGATTCTACACCGAAGGTATGACCCGTTTGTTCAACATGGGTACTGAGGTGCTAAATGCTTGGACGCCGGAGAATACAAATACTAGTATTCCCCGTGCCATTCCTAACGACCCTAATAGAAACGCTCGTATTTCGGACCGTTATATTGAAGACGGTTCTTTCCTTCGCGTAAAGTTCTTGACCGTCGGCTATTCACTGCCTGAGTCAGTACTGTCCGTATTCGGTGAGGGATCGCTTTCTAAAGTACGTTTCTACTTTACCAGTACTAATCTACTCACGCTTACGGGCTACTCTGGCTACGATCCGGAGGTACAGGGCGAATCTGGCAACGAGCAGGAGTCTATATTTAGAGCTGGGGTAGATCAGGGCAATATCCCCCAGATGCGCAGCTTTATCGGCGGCATACAGATCGAGTTCTAATATTCGTACTAAAGTAGCAACAGAACCATTTTTGTTCATGAGCTGTTGCTGCTGCACCACGTACGTCCACTTATACTAACATTAATTGCTTCATAATTATGAAAAAGAAAATAGCAGTACTTTCTATGGTAGGGCTGTTCTTCACGCTAAGCTGCGACAACGATTTCCTTACTGAAGGCAATCCTACGTCGGCTAGTGTGGGCAACTCTTTCGCCACTCCCGGCGAAGCTGAGGCAGCAGTTACCGCCGCTTATGCCGCTTTGCAAGCTAACGATATGTACGGTCGTGAATATTGGTGGCTTTGGGATCTATTATCAGATGAACTTAGAAGCTCGGGCCCGCCTCTAGAAGCGCGTCGTAGCATCATTCTTAACTACCAGTTTGATGCTTCGAATGAACTATTAGCTTCTGTTTGGAGAGGTATCTACCGAACTATCAACTTTGCCAATGTAGCCATCAATACGCTGCCCGAAAAAGAAATCACTTCAGGTGGAGGTCAGCTAGAGCAAGAATTAATCGATAAACTTACGGCGGAAGCTCGCTTTATCCGCGGTTGGATGTATTCTGACTTGGTAGCACTATGGGGCAATGTTCCCTTCACTACCAGTCCGGTTATTACGGTATCAGGAATAGAGAAAGCAGCATCAGTTGATGATATTTACGCTCAAATTTATTCTGACTTAGATTCAGCCATCGCATTCTTACCGGCTGTTGACCCTAGTGGAAGGGCCACGAGTTTTGCGGCGGCGGCGATGAAAGCGCGAGTGCTCTTGTTTCAAGGCAGATACACAGAAGCACGACCTCTTTTAGAGTCAGTAATTAATTCTAACAACTATAGCCTGGTAGACGAGTACGTAGATAACCACCGTGAGGAAAACGAACTAAACAGTGAGTCTATCTTTGAGGTGCAGTTCTCTAGTGCGGCAGGTCAGGGCGATGGTTGGAGTGGTGATGGTGGAGGCCTCAAAGAGGTTTCTATCCGAGGACAAGAGTATTCACCGGTAGATTGGCACAACACAGTGCCATCAGATGCGTACATCAACGCGCACGAAGCAGATGACCCGCGCCTCGACTATAACACGCTGGAGTTCGGTGAAACCTACAACAACGATGAGTTAACCTTCACCCCTGAGTCTATCTTGCAGGGAACAATTACTCGCCCTTTTCACTGGCTTAAGTACAGTAACCTTTATAAAAAGGATATTGAGAACTTATGGTCAGGCATTAACATGCGGGTGATTCGCTACGCTGATGTATTACTGATGATGGCAGAGGTAGAGTTAGAAGAAGGTAATACTACTCAAGCGGTTAACCTTGTCAATCAAGTGCGAGCTCGTCCTTCGGTAGACATGCCTCCCGTTACTGCCACTAGCCCTGACGAAGTGTTCGATGCTATCGTTCGCGAACGACAGGTAGAATTGGTGAGTGAGCAGGTTCGCTATCGTGATATACGTCGCTGGATCAACAACGGCAAAATTGCGCCGGCTGATAATCCTATCGCCGTTGACACGCCTCTTGATGGAAATGGTATTGAGGCTAGTTATCGCCTGCTACCTATCCCTCAGCAAGAGATTGACAACAATCCGTCACTAACGCAAGACGACCAGAACTAACGTTCTGAAACTGTCTGACTATTAATTCTTTGATAAAGGCTTCTTAACGTACGTTAAGAAGCCTTTTTTGTTGTACCAAGTACTTCTTCCTGTAGAGATTATCTGAAGTTAAACGAGATACTACAGTAGACGATGAATTCTTTCCGGGGCAAGTTGTTTTTTATAAAGAGCGTTAAAAACCGACTATAGTTTTGATATCGCCGCCTAAACTAACCATGCGTGCCGTGGCCGGGCGGGCCTGGGTTTCGCACATATATCTCAATTTTACTATATTGGTTTAGCATTAACCAACACACGCGTATGCTATCAACTGACTTCCATTTGTGGGCCGATGAATTGCAGCAGGCTGAACCTTGGCTGCTAAAAAAAATACAAGCCGGTTTGGATATAGATCCACAACGGGCGAGCACCATGCTTATTGAGACACTAAAGTTTCTCTATTTAGTGGCTCACCGGCAGCAGCGGCTCACCCCTTCGATGGCAGTAGACCTGACGTGGCACGAGTTTATTTTATTTACCCGCTGCTACGCTGCCTTCTGCCAGGAGAAGTTCGGACGGTTTATACACCACAGCCCAGGAGGTTCTGACCAGGCAAACCGCCGTAATTTTGAGCGTACCGTTCAGTACTACGCCGAACATTGGGGCGCACCGCCCGCCGATGCCTGGGGCGAAACCGCCACCCTATTATACGAAGAAGCCCTCTGTGGCAGCTGTATCAGCAGCACCGACTAAGACTTTCAATCATTTAAAAACAATCAACTTCTCATCCATGTACTTCTCAGGAAAAATTACCGTAGATCCCGCACAGGTTACTAACATCCAGAAAGTGAGACCTCAGAAAGCGTTTCGCCGACTGCTGCACCAGCTCTCAGCCGGACTGGTATCTGATAAAGAGGAACAAGAGACCTTTACAGCGGTGGCTATTCTACAGCAGCTGAACGTAGCCTTTCGCCAGCTCGATGTTACTGATATCATTAAACTGGCCCACGATGATATAGACTTCTATCACGATACTGAAGGTAAGAAAGACGATCTTAAAGAAGCCCTGGACCATTACGACCTCACGATCAACGACGCCATGTCGCAGGTGTTTAAGCAGCTCTTCTTGGTGTTAGACCACGAGCAAGATGACCTTTACTACCTGATTGAAATCACCATTAACCGTACGCACGCGGTGGGCGATCACCCTATTGAAATTAAGGTGAACGGCCTGCTCAAGGCATTTCGTGGCGGTACGGGTAAGACCACCCAACAGGTGAGAGGGCAGATGAAGCAGGTGTTCGCGACTCAGAAATCGTATGATGCTTTTCTACGTAAGCACTCTGCGAGCTTCGAGGCCTTCCTCTACGACCTACAGGTGGCCATTCAAAAGGTAATCCAGGTAGATGATGTGCAGGTTGAGTACCAACAGCGCATGATTGCTCCGCAAGAAAAGGTGACCAAGCGCGTTGCTCGTTCGGCCGGCTCTGCCCGGGGTGGTCATCACGACCCGGTTTTTGATGACTACCATAGCAACAGCGACTTTTTTCTGTACTTCTTGCTGTGGTCCGATATGGCCCACGAAAACAGTATTCACATTCAGAATACGGATATCCTAACCGAAGACGGTGAACTGCTAGGAACCGTAGGCGAAGAAGGTGCCGACGCCTCAGACCTGTCGGTGCTTAGCGAAGATACCACTTACGATGAAGGAATGATGGATGCCTCTGACGCGATGGAAGTCAAAACTGATAGCTATGCTACTGAGAGTGCCAGCGATTCGTGGTTTGGTGGCGACTGGGGCTCCTCAGACTCCGACACCATTTCTAGCTGCTCGTCTTGCAGTTCGTGCTCGTCGTGCGGAGGCGATTAACCTGTAACCGTAGAAGAGTAGCTTGATCCGCCCTTCCGCCATCTCAACGGGTTTTAGCTTCTTGCTACGACCTCAACGAGCGTTGCACACATAATGAAAAACCAGACAAACGCCCTACATGACGGGTGGGTTCTTAGAGTCGCTTACGCTTCTAAGACCGGCACAGTCGCTACCGTAGCGCGTCATACAGTACCTCTACCGGATGCTGGGCCAGCCGACCGGTGCCGTCCTTGATCTGGTGGCGACAACTGGTGCCAGGGGCGGCAATGATGACTTCTTCGGGCTGCTGACGCACCGTCGGAAATAGCACCAGTTCTCCTACCTGCATCGACAGGTCAAAGTGCTCGCGCTCGTAGCCAAACGAACCCGCCATGCCGCAGCAGCCCGACGGAATCACATGCATTTCGTAGTGAACCGGTAGCGAAAGCATCTTTTTGGTGGGCACCAGCGACGATAGGGCTTTTTGATGGCAATGCCCGTGTAGTTTAATCACGCGCGGCTCCTTAGTAAACTGCTCAGCGGTGATATTGCCGCGGTCAATCTCGCGAGCAACAAATTCCTCTACGGTCAGCGTGTGCTGCGCTAACTGCTTCGCCCGCTGTTGCACTTCACCGCGGGTCAGGTCTACGTACTCATCGCGTAGGGTAAGTATAGCCGAAGGCTCAACTCCGACGATGGGGGTGGTTTCGCTGACCAGATCACCAAGCAACGCGATATTCTTATACGCAATGTCACGGGCCTGCGTGAGCAGTCCTTTAGATAGAAACGTGCGCCCACTCTCCACATGCTTCGGGATTTCTACCGTGTAGCCCAGTTTCTCTAACAGTAAAATGGACTTCACCCCTACTTCGGTATCGTTGTAGTTGGTGAACTCATCGCAAAAGAAGTATACCTTCCCCTTCCCTTTCACCGCCGACTGCTCGGCGGGCAGCTCGCTGTAGGTATCGCCTCGTAGCGTGGTGGGTGCGCCGGAGAAACCACTGGTTTGCACACGGGACTGATGCTGCTGATACCACTTGCGCAGGGTGAAGCGGTGCAGCAGCGGCATAGACCGCCCGCTGGCAAACCCGGTCACACGCTTGATCAGCTGACTCGTGATCGAATTGGTTACTGCCCAGTTGTACAGACGTGGGGTGAGCGCGGCGAGCGAGGTCAGTTTGGTAAAGTACGCGATCATCCGTGTACGCAGCGGAATGCCGTTGGCCGCGTAGTAGTGCTGCAAAAACTCCGCTTTCATTTTACCCACATCCACATTAGAGGGGCACTCTGACTTGCACCCTTTGCAGGACAAACACAAATCCATCACCTCCTTGATCTCGTCGTGCGCAAAGCGGTTATCTTGCTCAGAGTTAGTCAAGAAGTGTCGCAGAATGTTGGCCCGGGCCCGGGTGGTATCTTGCTCACGACGGGTGGCCATGTAGCTCGGGCACATGGTGCCCCCGCTCAGATGCGTCTTACGGCAGTCGCCCGAGCCATTGCACTGCTCTGCCGCCCGTAGCACTCCTTGGTTGAGGCTGAAGTCGAAAACCGTATCAAACTCCGGCGTTGGGTGCCCGGGCATATAGCGCAGCTGCTGATCCATCGGCGGAGCGTCTACAATCTTGCCCGGATTAAACAGATGTTGTGGATCCCAGGTAGCCTTAATTTCTTTAACCAGTGCATAGTTCTTCTCACCGATCATCATCTCCAGAAACTCAGCCCGCAGCCGTCCGTCACCGTGCTCGCCGCTCAACGAGCCGCGGTACTGCTTCACCAGTTGGGCGATCTCCTGCGCAATAATTCTAAACTGCTCGTTCCCCTCCTGCGTCTTCATGTTCAGGATGGGTCGCAGGTGCAGTTCACCGTCGCCCGCGTGGGCGTAATGCACGCAAGACATGTCATACTTGGCCAGTATCTTATTAAAATCCGCGATATAATCCGGCAGATCGGCTACGGCTACGGCTGTGTCTTCTATTACCGGTTGCGCTTTATGATCGCCCGGTACGTTGCTGAGTAGTCCTAAACCAGCTTTGCGTACGCCCCACGCCACCTGCGTGTCTTGGTTGTACAGCACCGGGAAGTGGTAACCGTAGCCTGCCTGCTGCATATCAGCGTACATGGCGTTGATTGCCGCGTCTACTTCCTCTTTTGTTTCACCGGCAAACTCGATCATCAGTACCGCTTCGGGTTCGCCCTCAATCCAGTAGGTGTTGGGGCGGTACATGGCGTTGGCGCGGGTGCGCTCGATCACATGATGGTCCATAAGCTCGGAAGCACGCGCGCCGTGCTGCATGGCAATCACGTTGGCCCGCAACGAATCGTCTAGGGTGTGGAAGTGAGGACAGGCCAAGCCCACTACGGGCGGTGGCAAAGGCACGCAGTTGAGCTTTACTTCGGTGATGAACGCCAGCGACCCCTCAGAACCGCAGATCACCTGGCACAGATTGAACGGCTGGTCGCCACCGAATACTTCGCTGTGTAGCAGCATATCCACCGCGTAACCCATGTTGCGCCGCCGGGGAATCTCAGCCTTGGGGAACTCTCGCCCAATTTCTTCCTGCACGGCAGCGTCCGACAGCCGATCGCGTAGCGTGCGGTAGATCGCGGTCTCGCGGTCGCTCACCGCCGTAGTGCCGCTGCATTTGGCGGCAAATTCTTCGGGAGTAAGGTCATGAAAAGTGGTGATGCTGCCGTCGCTCAGCACGGCACGCACGGCCAAGGTATGCTCGCGGGTGGTACCATAGATGGGCGAGTGCAGTCCGCAGGAATTGTTGCCCACCATCCCTCCTACCATCGCTCGGTTGGCGGTAGACGTTTCAGGGGCAAAATACAGTCCGTATTCCTTCAGGTGGTGGTTCAGATCGTCACGGATGACGCCCGGCTGCACACGCACCCACTGCTCTTCGGCGTTAACTTCTAAAATTTCGGTGAAGGTTTGAGAAATGTCTACCACAATCCCGTTGCCCACCACCTGACCGGCTAGCGAGGTGCCTGCCGCCCGAGGAATCAAAGAGGTCCCGTATTGTTTTGCGAACCTTACCAGCTCCACCACATCGGCTTCGTCGGCTGGAATGGCCACCGCCAGGGGCATTTCTTGGTACGCCGAGGCATCGGTAGCGTACAAGATGCGCATCGTATCGCTGTGGTGTAGTGTGCCGCGCAAGCGGCCAGCCAGTTGCTTCAGTTCCTGTTCCATAGATTGTGGGTATGCAGCAAATATAAGACATCGCTGCCGGAGAATTAGTTTGTTGGCCAGAGATGGTGTATCACAAAGTACCGTGGGAAACGCATGAAGTTTTAGCGTATAGTGTTCTGACGAGCTTCACGAGAATAAACTTCCTGATTCTGAATCCGTGAGCAAAACGCTGCGCACCCGCAGCAGGCTAATCACCCACCGGTAGCACTACTGCTCGCCCTGCACCAGAAAGGCCCCTATGATGAGCAAAACCACTCCCGCTACGCGCCTGAGATTGATCGGCTGCACCTCAAACCCCAGCCAGCCGTAGTGGTCTACCACCAGCGAAAACGCTAACTGACTGGCGATGATCAGGCCAAACAGTTTGGTGGGACCGATAGCCGGAGCCACTAAAATTACTGACATGATAAAGAAAGCCCCCATGAATCCTCCTAGCCACATCCACCAACTGGTGCGGGGCACCTGCTGTAGTGCTGCCGCAAAGTCGGTGCGTATACTAAGGTTGATGACGATGAGGGTAAGCGTGGCCACGCTCAAAGAAATTAGTCCTGCCAAGAACGGATTCTTCAGTATGTGACGTAACTGGGTATTGGCGCCTGATTGAATGACCACCCCCACGCCAACGAGCAGAGGAACTAGGAGAAGAAGATAGCGCATGAGGAACAGCGGAGGGTTGAACTACTGGCAAAGGTAAAAGAACCCTCCTGCTGCACAACGCACGGGCTAGTTTTGTGCTAAACGAGACAACAAGTTCTGAAAAGCATCCATGCGTGGCGAGTCGTACAGGCGGTGTGCCTTGCGCAGCAAGTAAGCCGCCTGCTGAAACTCCTTCTGGTTGTAGTATTCAACCGCCTCGTTGAAGTAGCTCAATCCGGCCAGCTCGGTAAGTCCAATTTGCTCCTGAATCGCAAACTGGTACTGATACGTTTCTTGATCAGTCGCCTTATCAGTTTGGCTATAGTGCTGCTGCCGTTGGGCTTGCTCGCGAGGGTTGGTCACCAAGCCGTGCTGGGGGTCAGTACTCTCGATCATCACCGTTTCGCCCTTCGAGGTAGTGACCGTTAGGTATACATGGTACGGAAATTCGTGTACCTGATAAGGAATATCCAGGGCATGCAACAGCAGTGCGTACAAGGCTGTGCCGGTCACACAGTCGTACTCGCCCTGTTCTAGCAGTTGGTATAGCGTGGTGTGTGAACGATAATTTTTAAGAAATTGACGATGTACTTTCCAAAAGAAATACGATAGAAATCTTTTCTCTGAACGGTACTTCGCTTGCTTCCGGCGAAGCTGTTCGACAAATGTATTGAGTTCGTTTACCTGCGAGGCAATGCGCGACGAAGTGGCTTCCTCATCTACCTGTGCGAAGATCGTCAGCACTTCTCGTGATAGCGACGATGCCGCTGTGGAAGCACTCTGTGCGCGTATATCGGTGTTCAGTGCCCCTATAAGCGGATATGGCACTAAGAATAGTATTACATAAAAACGAATAGAAAAAATAATCATAAGCAAACCCTCCCTTCATATATTATCCTGTGTTAACATAAACTTAACAATTTCTTAACATTGAACCTATTGCATATTAAGCTTTCTTAATACGTATGGATAATAGAGTGTTTTTACAGTGTAAGGTTTTGGGTGATTTGGATACTGGATGCTGGTTGATTTGTGGGACTCGACAGATGCTGAATATTGGATGAATTGCTACGTATGAGA
This sequence comes from Tunicatimonas sp., assembly GCA_965213875.1. GTDB lineage: Bacteria > Bacteroidota > Bacteroidia > Cytophagales > Cyclobacteriaceae > Tunicatimonas. The sequence continues at coordinate 666,653 of CBDCAN010000001.1, forward strand.
TACTGGTTGTTGATTGATTCGTAAGAATCGACAGATGCCGGATGGTGGTTGACTTGCGGGATGCAAGTGCTGGATGCTGGGTATTAGTTGGTTGGTGGAATTTGACTGATACGATAAGTACCCATGTCTTACTCAGGAGACTATCCAATGTCTACTATCCAACAGCTCTGTACCCAGAGTATCATCCCCAGCAATTCCCGGTTTAGAAATTACCAACCAAACCAATGCATCATTCCGAAATTTTCTGTAGGGCCCGGCCCCCGGTGAAACGGAAGAAAATATTCGGAATCCCCCGCTACAGCGACGAAGAATAGTCCGGCGACGTGCTCAATGAGTCTTCGTAGCAGGGGATTCCGGGTCTTCGCCGGGCCGCGGTGGCTACCGCTACGCTCCAGAATAACGGTGCAATTCAGCCAAACCGAGAATTGCTGTCCCATACCCAACATCTCTTCACACAGAAAATCATCCGCGCGGCAGCCGCCAGAAACCAACACTCAGCCCCTAGCGACTATTGACCACCAGGGTTTCGGCGATCTTGTCGTGGGTGGTTTGGCAGTGACGATCCCAGAAGTACTGAAAGAAGCCAACGAACAGCAGGGCGGCAGAAGCGGTGTAGCCCGTCGCACGTTCCGAGCTGTTCCAAAAAGAAAGTGACTTACCACTCAGCTTCACTACCTGGATACGCAGTAGCTTCTTACCCGGAGTTTGCCCTTTCCACTGCCAAGTAAACAGCGTGAAGTAACAATAGGCACCGAAGAAACGGATAAGTAGATCAAGACCATCCCCCAGGTCGTCAATCGGGCGAAAAACGGTTCCTAACACTTCGGTGGTCTTAGTGATTGCTCCGGCATACGCCTCTGGTAAAAACAGATTATACAAGAAAGAGATCGTGAATACACTCGCCAGCACGACAGGAGCGTACATTAGTACGTAGATACTCACCTTAAGATGTCTCGTAAAACGCGCCCGCAGTTGCTCCTCAATATCGTAGCGCGCCAGCCGTCGGTCTACATACCACAAATTGACATCTACCAACCGTTGACTACGCGCAAAAGTGAGTCGCAACCGGCGCCTAACCCACAAGAACAGTAACCCTAGCGGCACTAGGGCCCACACAAACTCCGTACAAGCCAAAATAATGGCCCAATCTATTAGATAAGCGGTGGTTCTCCGGGTGAATGATGCTAGGTGGCTTCCCTGAAGTTCTTGGCCTACCTCTACTTGAGTAGGATCAAACAAGCGAGCAGCAGTATCTTTCATAATTGCGGGTGAGTAGGACTGTCAAAGATAAATCCTTTGCGAAAAAACACCAATAGAAATTAATTCTTTGGCGGTAGAGACCATTGATGGTCGGTTTGTGACGGTCAGCATAGCATTCTTCCCTAACTTTGCTATTTTCGTGATTCACTCGCACCTACACGCTTTTTACCTCCCCATGAAGAAAATAACATGGCTGTTTTGCACTTGGCTGTTCGCCCAGTCAGCCGCTTTTGCACAAGAAGAAATCTACCCCACCGATGAGGTACGCGACAACCGTCCGAGCCTCTACTTATTTACCAACGCTACCGTTTTTTCAGATTATCAAACCCGGCAAGAGGGTGCATCGCTACTAATTCGTGACGGCATGATTGAGGCCGTCGGCAGCGATATTGACGCTCCGGCGGGTGCCCAGGTTGTTGATCTACAGGGCAAATACATCTACCCTAGCTTCATTGACCTGTACAGCCAGTACGGTTTATCTGAGGTGCCGGAACGCAAGCCGTTTAGCTTCAGTCAAAAAGAGCAGTTGGCGCGCGAAACCGAAGGGGCGTTCAACACCAACGATGCCATCAAATCACAGTATCGCGCCGCCACCGACTTCTCACCAAAAGAGAAAGATGCCGAGGCTTATCGCAAGGTAGGGTTTGGCACCGTACTTACCAGCAAGCGCGACGGCCTGGCCCGCGGCACTTCGGCACTGGTGTCCTTATCTGACGAAGCCCCCAACGAAGTAGTGATGATGCCCGAAGCAGGAGCACACTACTCCTTCGACAAGGGAAGCTCAGCGCAGTTCTACCCGATCTCGCAGATGGGTTTCATCGCGCTACTGCGCCAAACCTATCTAGACGCCCAGTGGTACCCCACCCAAAGCAACACTACCTACCGCGACGAATCGCTCGAGGCGTGGATAGCACAGCAGGAGTTACCCCAGTTTTTTGACGCACCGGGCTGGGTACAAATGCTACGGGCCGATCAGCTCGGCGACGAGTTCGGCGTGCAGTACATCCTGCGGGGCAACGGTGATGCGTATCAGCGCATTGACGAGCTAAAGGCTACCGGCGCTTCGCTGGTCGTTCCTCTTAACTTTCCGGATGCCTACGACGTGAGCGACCCCTACGACGCCGAACACGTGGCACTACAAGACATGATGCACTGGGAGCTGGCTCCGGCCAACGCGGCCAGGCTCGCTGAGGCCGATATTCCGTTCGCCCTCACTGCCGACGGACTGGAATCGATGACTACTTTTTGGAAAAACCTGCGGAAGGCGGTGAAGTACGGTTTGTCCGAAGAGGCGGCCCTGCAGGCCCTCACTGAGACTCCGGCCCGACTCACCCGAGCTGAACAGCTTGGTAGCCTAGCTCCCGGTAAGGTCGCTAGCTTCATCATCACTTCCGATAATATCTTTGACGAAGAAGCCGTGATCTACGAAAACTGGATTCAAGGCAAGCCCTTCGTCATCAATAACAAAGACGCTCCCGACCTGCGGGGTCAGTACGATTTGCAAGTTGCTGACAATTCGTACGATCTGGAGATCGGTGGCCAGCCGAGCGCTCCTAAGCTGAGTATCCAGCAGGATACGACCAAGATCAAGGTCGATACTCAAGTGGACCGTAGTACGATTACGCTTGCTTTCGCCCCTAAAAAAAATAGCAAGGAACAAATTCGCCTGTCTGGTTTTATCGAGGATAAAAGCCTGCGTGGCTCAGGACAGCTACCCGACGGCCGGTGGGTCAAATGGCAGGCTACCTACCAGGATACGTTAGAGGAAGACGAGAAGCCTAGAGAAGAGAAATCGCCAGCGGTCAATACCGACAGTTTAACCAGCGTAACGTATCCGTTCTTAGCCTACGGCAACGAGCAACCACCAAGCGCGGGCACATTTCTCATTCGAGGCGCAACAGTGTGGACCAACGAAGCCGATGGTATTCAAGAGAACACCGATGTACTCGTCACGGACGGTAAGATCACCAAAATTGGAGCAGGATTATCCGACAAAAACGCCACGGTGATTGACGGCACCGGCAAGCACCTCACCAGCGGCATCATCGATGAGCACTCGCACATCGCACTCTCGAGCGTCAACGATATCGCTACCAACTCGGCCATGGTGCGCATGAACGATGTGGTAGATTCGGAAGACATCAACATCTACCGTCAGCTAGCGGGCGGGGTCACGGCGGCGCAACTGCTGCACGGCTCGGCCAACCCCATCGGCGGGCAGTCGGCGCTGGTGAAGCTGCGCTGGGGAGCCACACCGCAAGAAATGCTGATCGAGGGTGCCGACGGCCACATCAAATTTGCCCTGGGCGAAAACGTGAAGCGCTCGTCTAACCCCGCATCGGTACGCTACCCCCAAACCCGGATGGGCGTGGAGCAGGTGTATCGCGATGCCTTCACCCGCGCGCGTCGCTACGATCAGGAGCGGCAGGCTTACGGCCAGTTGTCTAGCAAAGAAAAAGAAGGACAAGATCCACCCCGCCGTGATCTGGCGCTAGAAACGCTGGCTGAAGTTCTGAACGACCAACGCTTTATCACCTGCCACTCTTACGTACAATCGGAGATCAATATGCTGATGCACGTGGCCGACGATTTTAACTTTACGGTAAACACCTTCACCCACATTCTGGAAGGATACAAAGTAGCCGATAAAATGGCTGAACACGGTTCGTACGGTTCCACCTTCTCTGACTGGTGGGCTTATAAGTTTGAGGTGCGCTACGCCATTCCGTACAACGCGGCCCTGATGACCCAAGCGGGCGTGACCACCGCCATCAATTCTGATGATGCCGAGATGGCCCGCCGCCTGAACCAAGAAGCGGCCAAATCAGTGAAGTACGGCGGCATGTCCGAAGAAGACGCTTGGAAGATGGTAACCCTCAACCCAGCCAAAATGCTGCGTCTCGACGACCAGATGGGCAGCATCAAGGTGGGTAAAGACGCCGATTTGGTGCTGTGGACGGATAACCCGTTGTCAATCTACGCGCAAGCGGAAAAAACGATGGTAGACGGCAAAATCTATTACGACGCCGAGGAAGATCAGCGAAAGCGCACCCAGATTGCTACGGAGCGCAGCCGCCTGATTCAGAAGCTACAGGCTGCCAAAGAAAGCGGAGCCCCTACCAAAAAGGAAGGCAGCAAAACCCGCGTGCTGTTCCACTGCGATGATATCGTAGGAGTACACCAACACTAAACCTCAACGGTGCTCTTCGTAGCGCCTTAAACCGCATACCATGTACCGATTCTTCTTTTTTTTCCTTTTTCTCACCACCGCCGTTCACGCTCAGGTGCCCACTCCCGCTCCGGCGCAGTCGCAACCGATACTGCTAATAGGGGGCACTGCCCACCTAGGCACCGGCGAAGTAATCGAAAACGCAGCGGTGGCCTTTACTGGCGGAAAGCTGAGTGTGGTTGGGGCTGCCACCGACATTCCTGAAGCGGAGCGCTCGTCTTACGAGGTGATTGATGCCAGCGGCAAACATATCTACCCCGGCTTCATTCTGCCCAGCACCGACCTCGGCTTGGTAGAAATCGGTGCGGTTCGGGCCACGGTTGATCGCGCTGAGAAAGGCTTGTTCAACCCAAACATTCGCTCACTGATCTCTTACAACACCGATTCTGAACTCATCCCTACCTTCCGATTCAACGGCATCTTGCTGGCGCAGATCGTGCCGCAGAGCGGGGTGATGCCCGGCACCTCTTCGGTGGTGCAGCTCGACGCCTGGAACTGGGAAGATGCGGCGGTTACTACTGACAACGCCCTGCACCTGCACTGGCCGAGTCGCTTCCGTCAGGAGTTCGATTTTCAAACCTTCACCGTGAAGCGGGTGCCCAACGAAAAGTACGAAGAGCAACTGCGGGCGGTACGCAGCTTGTTTGCCGATGCTAAGTCCTACGCCACGGCTGCTGAGGCCGAGGCCAACCTGAAACTAGATGCTATGACCAAGGTACTGGACGGTTCACGCACTTTGCACCTTCATTCAGACGAAGCACGTGAAGTGCTGGAAGCAGTATTGTTTGCCGAAGAGTATGGGGTATCTAACGTGGTTTTGGTCGGCGGCAGCGGACTGGCGGCGGTCAAGGATTTCATCAAGGAAAAGAAAATACCGGTCGTGGTAGAGAACGTACACGCCCTACCCAATCACAACCATAGCGACGTAGACGCCCTTTACCGATTGGCGCACGACCTACACGAAGCGGGTATCACCGTGAGCCTGGCTTATCGTGAGGGCATGACGGCCCGCAGCCGTAGCCTTCCCTTTCTGGCGGGCACTGCCGTAGCCTACGGTGTCGATAAAGAAGTGGCCCTACAGATGATCACCGCCAACACCGCTAAAATTCTGGGTATCGATGACCAAGTAGGGACGTTAGAGGTGGGAAAGCAGGCCACACTGTTTATTTCGGAGGGTGATGCCCTGGATATGCGCACGAATCGTCTCACGCACGCGTTTATTGATGGTAGAAGCATTACGCTGCCTGCGATGCAGCAGGAGCTCCACCAGAAGTACAAAGACAGGTACGAAGCGGCGAGTGCTTCAACATCAGAGGGCGAATGACACCAGACCACACCACGCGATGAACAGCCACCCACTTCTTTATACGATAATATTCACCGTTTTAGCCGCGGGGGCTAGCCCCTTGCTTGCCCAAACTGATGATCGGCTCCCGCCTGATTTTCATGAGGATCGGCGAGAGGCCCTGCGGGCGAAGCTACCCTCCAACTCAGTGGCAGTATTCTTCGCCAGCCCGGTACGCAACCGGTCTAACGATGTTAACTACGTGTATCATCCGGACCCTAACTTTTACTATCTCACCGGGCACCAAGAGCCCCACGCCATGCTACTCGTCTTTAAGGAGCCACAGCGTATTCAGGGCAAAAAAACCAACGAACTGCTCTTCACCCACCCACCGGCGGCTCCGCTCGCACGCATTTACGAAGGCGATTGGCTGGGCAAATCGCGAACGGCGCAGCAGTTACGCCTCAGTATGGTGGCTGAAACCCCTGCCTTTGCTCAAATGGGTATTGACTTCGATAAATTTGATAAAGTATTATTCTACGAGTTGGCCGAAGACATTAGAAATACCAAAGACAGCAGCGACCTGTATGACATCGTAGCCACCTTTAGGCAACAGATAGATTACCCGGCAGGCAACGGCCTGTCGTTGGCAGTGGAACCACCACCGAACAATCTGGATATGCTTACCCTGGATAGCCTCATGAGCGAGCTACGAGGGGTCAAAACCGCTGAGGAACTTGACCTGCTGCGCAAGGCTATTAAGATATCGGCACTCGGGCAGCGCGAAGTAATGAAAGCGCTGGAACCCGGTATGTCAGAACGTGAGGTGCAGGGTATGCACGAGTTTATCTACAAAAAATACCAGGCTGAGTACGAAGGCTACCCCAGTATCGTAGGTGCTGGGCACAACGGTTGTGTGCTACACTACATTGATAACGATAAGATTTCTATTGAGGACGGTGAACTAATTCTGATGGACTTAGGCGCCGAATATCACGGCTATACGGCCGATGTAACCCGTACTCTGCCGGTAAGCGGAAAGTTCAGCCCTGAGCAAAAGCAAATCTACGACCTAGTGTACCGCGCCCAGGAAGCCGGTATCGCGCAGTGCAAGCCGGGCAATACCTTCGCCGACGTGTACGCCGAGACGGCCCGGGTCGTTAATCAGGGGCTGGTCGACCTTGGTATCTATCAAAGTACCGAGCAAGAAGATGTTATTGATCCGGCCACGGGTCGCAACCGCTACTATCCTCACGGTTGCTGCCATCATCTTGGGCTAGATGTACACGACATGGGCACGTACGATACCCTACGGGTCGGCATGGTGCTTACCATTGAGCCGGGCATCTATATTTCAGAAGATAGTCCCTGCGACCCTAAGTGGTGGGGAATACCCGTGCGCATCGAAGATGACTTTGTGGTAACCGCCGACGGTTGCGAAAACCTATCGGCCCTGGCACCACGACGTAGCGAAGAAGTAGAAGCGCTTATGGCTGAGCCCAGCTTCTTTAACGAAACTGACCTGCCGCCCCTGGAGGGCCGATAGCCGGTACACAACGTAACCCTCTCGAGTAAAATACCTACTGCTTACGTTGTTGGTTAGAGTGTGGGCGCAGCCTAAACCCCTCAGGATAGGTATCGCCGCCGCCGCCCCGTACACTAGATTTCCAAGAGCGAATTACGGGGCGATATTACAATCGTTGGCATCGCCGAAACCGGACCTTGGCTCAACGATACGCTGACCAGCACGGCTATTCAGTGAACTTGGTCTATAACTCGCTATTTGAGTGCTACGGGGTCAATTCGATGACGTGGCTACTGCGCGGCCAAAAGCCCCGTACGTACGGCTACTGCCGTGGCCCAACATCAAGCCAAACGGACATCAGTTACTAGAAAGTGACGCAGGGCTTTGACCAGGTCGGCCGAACCGGTGAAGAAAGGAACTCGGTCATGACGGTGTCGGGGTACCAGCTCTAGAATTCTACGTCGGCCGTCGGTAGCCAAACCACCGGCTTGTTCTACAACGAAAGCCAAAGCATGGCATTCATTGAGCAACCGAAGTTTACCCGTAGGATACTTACGGGTAGGTGGATAAAGATAAATACCGCCCTTCAGTAGGTTACGGTGAAAATCGGCCACCAATGAGCCAATATAGCGTGCCGACATATCGCGGCGGTAACAGAATTTGATGTACTCCCGAATACCCCGGTTGAACTGGTTAAAGTTTCCTTCGTTGATAGAATACAGCAGGCCGGTTTTTGGGGTAGTGATGGTTGGGTGCGATAAGAAAAACTCACCGAGTGAAGGTTCGTAGGTGAAACCGCTTACTCCGCAACCGGTGGTGTATACCAGCATGGTAGACGAACCGTAAAGTATATATCCGGCGGCCACCTGCTCAGTGCCTGCTTGCAGCCAGTCTTCGTCCCGTACCCGAGACCCTTGTTGCGATTTACGTCGGTAGACAGAGAAGATGGTTCCGATAGAAACGTTAACATCAACATTAGAAGAGCCGTCGAGCGGATCGATAGCCACCACGTAGCTCGCTTGTCGGTTCATCGGCACGACAGACCCTTCCTCAGACACCATAGCGCACACGGCACCACCGTTTCGCAGAGCGCGAGTAAAGCGAATGTTAGCGATCACATCCAGTTTCTGCTGGTCTTCGTCCAGCGCGCTCTCAACGTGGGTAAGCCCTGACCGGCTAATTTCTTTGTTCACAATCTTGGCAGCCAGCGCAATGTCGCGCAACAGCTGAGACAGTTCGCCGCTGGTGTAGGGAAGCTCATCTTCTTTCCATTTGATAAACCGGTCTAGCGTAACGCCTACCGGTTGTCCTAAGTCGGCCTGGTAAAACTTAGAACCAGAGACCATTTCAGTGAGTGTACTCATATACTTAGCTTTTTAGCTAGTTGTAGGGAAAAAATCTGACGCAACAACCACCAACGTAGTCAGTGATGGATATCATGGCCCACTGGCTGGCTGCCAGTAGACTATTCCGGTGGCGGTTAACCGTGCAAAACCTCATTGGGTGTGTGCAGTACGGGGGCCCCATCCATGATCTTGCTATCGACATACGCTAAGTACTGATCAAAATTATCGATGAACGCCTGAGCCAACCGATTGCTAGCTTGATAGAACTTTTCGTCGTTTTTCCACAGGGCGCGAGGACTAAGCACCGCACGAGGCACGCCCGGGCAAGCGGTAGGCACCTCTACGCCAAAGATGCTATGCTTTCGGAAAGCAACTTGATGCAGATCGCCCTTCAGGGCCGCCGTAATCATGGCCCGGGTATAGGCCAAATCAATTCGTTCGCCCACTCCGTAGGGTCCACCTGACCAGCCCGTGTTAATCAACCATACGTTTACTTGGTTTGCATCTATCTTCTCTCCCAACATGCGGGCATAAACCACGGGATGTAGCGGCAAGAAGGGCGCGCCAAAGCACGCACTAAAAGTAGTTTGTGGCGCTACCACGCCGTCTTCTGTCCCTGCCACTTTTGCCGTGTATCCTGAAATGAAATGATACATCGCTTGCCCCTTGCTCAACTTGGCAACGGGAGGTAACACTCCGAAGGCATCGCAGGTGAGGAAAAATATGTTGTTGGGGGCTTCACCCACCGATGGTCTGAGTGCATTGTTAATGTGATTGATAGGATAAGCGGTGCGTGTGTTTTGAGTCACCGACACATCGCTGTAGTCGACCATTCTGGTACCCGGAAAAAAGCGCGTGTTTTCTACGATGGCGCCGTAGCGGATCGCATCATAAATCTGAGGTTCTTTCTCCCGAGTAAGGTTGATCGCCTTCGCGTAACAACCGCCCTCAAAGTTAAAAACTGCTTTATCAGACCAGCCGTGCTCGTCGTCACCAATCAAGCTCCGGGCTGGATCAGCCGATAGCGTTGTTTTTCCCGTACCCGACAGGCCAAAAAATAGAGCGGCATCTCCGCCTTCACCTTGATTGGCCGCGCAGTGCATTGACAGCACCTTTTCTTGCCGTGGTAGGCGGAAGTTAAGCACCGAGAAGATACCTTTCTTGATTTCACCCGCGTAGCCGGTGCCGCCAATTAAAATTACTTTTTTAGTAAGATTGATGATCGAAAAGTTTTCTTGTCGAGTGCCGTCTAGCGTCGGCTCAGCCAGAAAATCAGGGATATGAATTACTGTGAACTCAGGCACGAAGTCTGGCAGCTCCCTTTCTGAGGGACGTAAAAACATGTTGTAGCAGAACAGATTGTGCCAGGCTTGTGTGGTAAACACCCGCAGGTTGAGTCGGTAAGCAGGGTCTGCGCAGGCGTAGGCATCACGCACATACACCTTTTGCTGTTGCAGTCGCTCTATCATCCGTTCGTGTAAGTCATCAAACTGTGTAGCATCAAACGGCTGGTTAATTTCCCCCCACCACACGTGTTCTCTGGTGCTATCATCTTCTACGATGTAGCGATCCCGGGGCGAGCGGCCGGTAAACCTACCGGTGTCGCACATTAAGGCGCCGGTGCTGGTTAGCTTTCCTTCTTCGTTGGCCAGCGCTTCTTCGGTGAGTTCTGCCGGTGAAAGTTGACGCCGCAGGTAGATCGGAGGAATCCGTTCTAGTAAGTCCACAGCAACGTCACTGGTAGATGTCATCAGATCAATCATAGCAAATAGTATGGATAAAAAAGTTAAGAATGGGGCGGGTTAGCTAAGTCTTATGACCAAAACCTTAGCCTACAGCTGAGTACATAATTCGCGTTTTGCACGCTGGTCTATTCTAGTTTTTCAATGGTTGTCGTAATAAAAAACTTGCTTCGTGCTAGTCTGTGAACAGCGCCAAAGTAGTAGTGCCACGGAACGGTAATTTTGGTAAACTGCCGATTCGTAGAGTGGCTTGTTTGGCTTCGAAAAAATAGCCCAGGAAACCGCAAACGAATGAAGCTTCATAGAAACCGTACACCGAAATTTGTTACACATACCGTTAGCTTTTTTTAGAAACTGCCACTGATACTTTCTCATCGTGTGCCCGTGGTAGAAGCGAGAAAGCAGTAAAACCACCTTGCGAATAATACAAAAATAAAAAATTTATTCTTTTAGCGAAATTTCGCTGACAAGTATTTTTCTACTTTTTTGGCTAAATTCCGTGATGATTAACGAACCAATGAGCCTGAAATTTATCTTCGGTCTCAAAGTCAGGGAGTTACGACTCGACAACAGCTTATCTTTTCAAGAGCTTTCGGCAGCCACCGGCTTATCCATTTCTTATCTAAGTGAAATTGAAAAGGGGAAAAAGTATCCGAAGGGTGACAAAATACTACAGTTGGCCCAAGCGCTTGGGGTAGATTATGACCAGCTGGTATCGCTGCGTGTGTCTAAGCGACTGGCCCCTATCGTGCAGGTGCTTCGCTCTAGCTTCTTTCGGGAGTTTCCTCTGGAAATGTTTGGATTGGATACGACAAAAATGATCGAACTGATCTCTAGTGCGCCCGAAAAGACCAATGCTTTCCTGAGCACGCTGCTACGACTGGCTCGACACTACGAGATGCAAACCGAGGACTTTTACCAGGTGGCACTGCGCTCATACCAAGACCTGCGAGACAGCTACTCCGCAGAATTAGAAGCCCAGGTCGACCAGTTCCGAAGCGAACACCCCGCTTGCCAAACAACGCCGGTATCTCCTCAGGCGTTGGAAACCATTTTGCAAGAGAGTTTCGGAGTGGCCGCCAACCGAACCGAGCTACCCAAGCACCCGGCACTCAGTGATCTGCGTTCGCTTTACCACTCGCACCGCCGGGAGCTAATGATCAATACAGGGCTTACCACCGCCCAGGAGAACTTCTTGATGGGACGAGAGCTCGCTTTTCAGTACTTGAAGTTAAGCGAACGCTCTACAGAAACCCCGTCCCAGGAAACCAGTAGCTTCGAAGAGCTTTTTAATAATTACCAGGCCTCCTACTTTTCGGCAGCCTTGCTACTAGAACGTGAGCTCATCACGCAAGACATTCGCCGATTTGCCGGTCTTCGGCACTGGCGAGGAGACCTGCTCCTACAGTTTCTCAATAAGTATGAAGCTACTCCAGAAATGCTTTTCCAGCGCTTGACCAATATCTTACCAACCCTGTTTGGTATCAAAAATCTCTTTTTTCTGCGACTGGTGGGAACAGACGGCTCGCCGTCGTACGACCTGAATAAGGAAATGCATTTATCGCAGTTCCACAGTCCGCACGCAAATCGGCTCAGTGAACATTACTGTCGCCGTTGGGTCTCAATCAATATTATTGAAGACTTACGAAGTCACGATCGTTCGAGCCAGCAACCAGTAATAGCCAGAGCGCAAATATCGAGTTATTGGCAAACTCCGAATGACTACCTTTGTCTCTCTATCGCGAAGCCCAACGAATCTAATCCGAAGGAAAGCATCAGTGTCACCGTAGGTTTCATGATTGACCGCAAACTTAAAAAGCAGATCCAATTTCTTAATGATCCGAACCTGGTTACAAAGGTAGTACATACCACTTGCGAACGGTGCGCCATTTCTGACTGCCAAGTACGGGCGGCTCCCCCGCTCGTTATTGAGAAAGAGCAACAGAAAGCCGCCGTGAAGAAATCATTGGATCAGGTAAAGCATAACGCATAACTTCTTACAACTATCTTAACCAAACAACTATTCAATGACTAACCATCCCAAATCGCTCAAGAACTACTGGAAGAAGAATGTACAATACTTATTGATACTGCTCAGTGTCTGGTTCGTCGTGTCCTACGGCTGCGGCATTCTGTTTGCCGATGCGCTCAACAACATCAAGATTGGTGGTTTTCAGCTAGGCTTCTGGTTCGCCCAACAGGGCTCTATTTACGTATTCGTTATTCTCATCTTCATTTATGTGAGGTTGATGAACAAGCTAGATAAAAAGTTTGACGTGGATGAGAAGTAAAGATAATGGATATTGGACGCTGGCGGCCGGATGACCTTCTTAGCGAATAGATGCTGGTTGTTGGCAGTCGCCGTGCGGATGATTTGCTAGGTGAAGTGATGCTGGACTACTTTCTGTGCAAAGAAGAGCACGAGCGCTTATTTATTCTCACGGATCGTCCAGTATTGGTCAAGTCACACAAATCATCAGCGCCTAGCATCTGTCAACTTTCTACCAATCAACCAACAGCCAGCGTCTTACCACGTAGCAAGTCATCTAATACCCACCATCAATCTTCTAACCACCCCCACCCCCCCATCATGGATGTACAAACCTGGACCTACCTACTGGTCGGCATCACCTTCGCCCTCTATATCGGCATTGCCATTTGGTCGCGCGCTGGTTCTACAAAAGAGTTTTACGTAGCCGGCGGCGGGGTTTCTCCACTGGCCAATGGCATGGCAACCGCAGCGGACTGGATGTCGGCCGCTTCTTTTATTTCTATGGCGGGGCTCATTTCTTTTATGGGCTACGACGGTGCGGTATACCTGATGGGCTGGACCGGCGGCTACGTACTATTAGCCCTGCTGCTAGCTCCGTACCTACGCAAGTTTGGCAAGTTTACCGTGCCTGACTTTATCGGAGACCGCTACTACTCTAATGCAGCCCGCTCGGTAGCGGTCGTGTGTGCGTTGTTTGTATCGTTTACCTACGTAGCCGGACAGATGCGCGGAGTGGGGGTGGTTTTTTCTCGCTTTCTCGAGGTAGATATCAACCTGGGAGTAATCATTGGTATGGCCATCGTGTTTTTCTACGCCGTACTGGGCGGCATGAAGGGAATTACCTATACACAGGTAGCACAGTACTGCGTCTTGATATTTGCCTTCATGGTGCCTGCCATCTTTATTTCTATTCAGCTCACCGGACAAGCCGTGCCGCAGATCGGCTTTGGGGCTACCCTGGAAGGGACAGACACCTTCCTGCTGGATAAGCTCGACGGTTTGAATCAGGAGCTAGGCTTTGCCGCTTATACCGACGGTAGCAAAAGCGTGTTTGACGTATTCTGCATCACCGCCGCATTGATGGTGGGCACCGCCGGACTACCTCACGTCATCGTCCGCTTCTTCACGGTGCCCCGCGTAAAGGATGCGCGTATTTCAGCGGGCTATGCGCTGGTGTTTATCGCCATTCTGTACACCACCGCCCCCGCTATCTCAGCCTTCGCCCGCACCAATATGATCAATTCGGTATCCAACGTAGCCATCGATGACCTGCCTGCCTGGGTTACCAACTGGCAGGCCACCGGACTGATCACCATAGAAGACAAGAACAACGACGGCTTGGTGCAATACGTGGCCGATGCTGAACAAAACGAGTTTGTGCCCGATCGTGATATTATGGTACTGGCCAACCCCGAGATTGCTAACCTTCCCGACTGGGTGATTGCCCTGGTAGCAGCCGGGGGGCTAGCGGCCGCGCTGTCGACCGCAGCCGGTCTCCTGTTGGTTATTTCTACCTCCATTGCCCACGACGTGGTAAAGAAGCAGTGGAAACCAGACATTTCAGATCAAGGCGAACTGTGGGCCGCCCGGGGTGCGGCGGCGGTGGCGGTAGTAATCGCCGGTTACTTCGGTATCAACCCACCCGACTTTGTGGCGGCAGTTGTGGCACTGGCGTTCGGCTTAGCGGCCGCTTCATTCTTCCCGGCTATCATCATGGGGATCTTTTATAAGCGGATGAACAAAGAAGGGGCGGTGGCCGGTATGGTGACTGGCCTACTCACGATGATCTTTTATATTCTTAAGTTCAAGTTCGACTTGCTGGGGGGCGGTGGCCCCGAAGACTGGTGGCTAGGCATTTCTCCCGAAGGCTTCGGCTTCATTGCCATGCTGGTTAACTTCGCCGTATCCATTGCTATCTGCCAGGCTACTCCGCCCCCACCCGCCGACGTGCAGGATCTGGTAGAAGACATTCGCTACCCTCGCGGAGCGGGCGAAGCTGTCGCTCATTAATACCATCGTCATAGCTCCTAACCACAGAAGCTATGGCTATTGACGCTTGCGTGCGTAGCGAAAAACCACCATATTATGCGCCCAATACATTCCTGACACAACCATGAGCAACAAAATTCAGACCCTAGGCGGTTATATCCACGAGTACCAGAAAAGTGTACAACACCCTGAGGCTTTCTGGGCTCGTATTGCGGAGTCTTTTTACTGGCGTAAAGGCTGGGATGACGTAGTAACCTGGAACTTCGACGAACCGAATGTTCAGTGGTTCGTCAACGGCAAGCTTAACATTACCGAAAATATCCTAGAGCGCCACCTCTTTACCCAGGGCGACCGCCCGGCCATCATCTGGGAGCCTAATGATCCTGACGAAGAAAACCGAACGATCACGTACCGACAGCTCTACGAACAGGTGGGGCAGTTTGCCAACGTGCTTCAGCAGCAGGGCATCGAGAAAGGCGACCGCGTGATTATCTACATGCCCATGGTGCCCGAAGCGGCCATTGCGATGCTCGCCTGCGCCCGCGTCGGCGCCGTTCACTCGGTGGTTTTTGCCGGTTTCTCCGCCCAATCGCTCAGCGACCGCATCAACGACTGTCAAGCGAAAATGGTGCTAACCGCCGACGGTAATTTCCGGGGTGCCAAAACGATTCCGGTCAAGGCGGTCGTAGACGAAGCCCTCGAGAGTACTACTTCGATAGAGAAGGTCATCGTCTACCAGCGCACCCGTACTGAAGTGACCATGCACAGCGGGCGCGACCTGTGGTGGCACGAAGCGATAGAAGGCGTGAGCACCGACAACAAGGCCGAAGAGATGGATTCGGAGGATATGCTATTTATTCTCTACACCTCCGGCTCGACCGGCAAACCCAAGGGAGTGGTGCACACGTGCGGAGGTTATATGGTCTACACCCATTACACCTTCCAGAACGTTTTTCAGTACAGTCAGGGCGATGTTTACTGGTGTACCGCTGACGTCGGCTGGATTACCGGCCACTCGTATATTGTGTACGGTCCTCTGCTGGCCGGAGCCACCACGCTGATGTTTGAGGGCGTACCCACCTTCCCCGATGCCGGGCGGTTTTGGTCTATCGTAGATAAATACCAGGTGAAGCAGTTCTACACCGCCCCCACCGCCATCCGAGCGTTACAAGCCTACGGACTGGAGCCACTGCAGCAGCACTCTCTGGAGTCGTTGCGGGTGATCGGTTCGGTAGGTGAACCGATCAACGAAGAAGCCTGGAACTGGTACCGCGACCACGTAGGCAAAGGGCGCTGCCCGATTGTAGACACCTGGTGGCAAACCGAAACCGGTGGTATGATGATCTCTCCGATTCCGGGCGTGACGCCCACCAAACCGGGCTACGCCACACTACCGCTACCGGGCATACAGCCTGTGGTGGTAGACGCCGACGGCAAAGAGCTGAAGGGCAACAGCGTGCAGGGTAACCTGTGCATCAAATTTCCCTGGCCGGGAATGCTACGTACCACCTACGGCGATCACGAGCGCTGTAAGCAAACGTACTTTTCTACCTACCGGGGTATGTACTTCACCGGCGACGGCGTGAAGCGAGACGAAGACGGTTACTACCGCATTCTGGGTCGGGTAGATGATGTGATCAATGTGTCGGGGCACCGCATGGGCACCGCTGAAGTAGAGAACGCCATCAATGAGCACCCCAAAGTAGTAGAATCGGCGGTCGTCGGCTATCCGCACGATATCAAAGGACAGGGAATCTACGCTTACGTGATCTGTGACCTGACGGATCGTTCGGAAGAAAACCTCACCAATGAAATACGGCAAACGGTGAATCAGATCATCGGCCCCATTGCCAAACCCGATAAGATTCAGATCGTACCCGGTTTGCCTAAGACTCGTTCGGGCAAAATTATGCGCCGCATCCTCCGGAAAATTGCCAGCGGTGACACTGGCAACATGGGTGATACTTCTACCCTGCTCAACCCGGAGGTGGTAGAAGAGATCAAGCAGGGCGCTTTACTGTAGGGCGACCACCGTGAAAGACCATCTCAAGCCAGGTGACGACGGCAAGGTACGCTGTGCCTACGCTATCGACGATCCGGACTTCAAAGAGTACCATGATCGCGAATGGGGGCGCCCCGTTCGCGATGATCGTCGGCTGTTTGAGAAAATATGTATAGAAGGATTTGTGTCAGGGCTTTCGTACATCACGCTCCTCAAAAAGCGAGAGAACTTTAGGGCAGCGTTTGAGAACTTTGATTATAAAAAGGTGGCAGCTTTCGACGAAAAGCGGCTAAACGAGCTGATGAAAAACAAAGGCCTCATTAGAAACAGAAAAAAGCTAGCGTCAGTCATTAACAACGCGCAGCGTATGCCTAATCTGATCGAAGAATTCGGATCGTTGGCCGTGTTCGTCTGGCGCTTCCGCCCTGATGAAGGTAACCGCCCCACAAAGATTACCCCTGAAACGTTAAAAACCATTACCCAAGTACCTGAGTCAGTAGCCCTAGCCAAGGCCCTTAAGAAACGCGGATGGACGTTTGTCGGCCCCACCAATATGTACGCGATGATGCAGTCAGTAGGAGTCGTCAACGACCACTACACCGGTTGTGACGTTCGCGAGGAATGCCTTGAAGACATGAAGTGCTTTAGCGTGCCATGCTTGGAATAAGCGGTGATAAGCAGTAGACGGGTGGCAGTGACCGCCAACTGCCTACTTTCTCGCGCGAGTGAATAAACCATCGCAAAAAAATACACTAATATTTGGTTTACACCGCACCAAACAGCTACTGCTTATAAACCTCACCCTCCTTCATCACGAAGGTGATGTTCTCTAGCGTGCCGACGTTCTCAAGAGGGTCTTCATCTACCGCGATGATATCGGCGATCTTGCCCTTTTCAATGGCCCCCAGTTCATCCTCCATGCCCAGCACGGTAGCGGCGGTTACCGTAGCCGACTGTATGGCCTCCATGGGTGGCATGCCCGCTTCTACCATGTAACCAAACTCTTTAGCATTTTTACCGTGGGCAAATACACCAGCGTCCGTGCCGAAAGCAATCTTCACCCCACGCTTATACGCTTTGCCGAAAGTTTCCTGAATTTTAGGGCCAATGGCCAAGGCTTTCGGACGCACGATAGCCGGATAGTAGTAGGGAATTAAAGCTGAATCGGCCACCGACTTACCTGCCGTAATGGTCGGTACGTAGTAGGTGCCCTTCTCCTTCATCAGGTCCATTATCTCTTCGGTCATCAGCGTGCCGTGCTCCACGGTGGTAATCCCAGCGATCACTCCGCGCATCATCCCTTCGGCTCCGTGAGCGTGCGCTGCCACGTGCATGCCGTAGTCGTTGGCCGTTTCTACGATGGCTTTCAACTCTTCATCTGTGAACTGCGGACCGGAGCCATCTTTGGCGTAACTCAGCACGCCACCGGTCGCCGTGATCTTGATCAGATCCGCGCCGTTTTTATAACGCTGCCGCACCGCCTTGCGCGCCTCATCGGGCCCGTTGATCACACCCTCGGCGGGGCCCGGATCACCCTTCAGGTCATTACGCACTCCGTTGGTAGGGTCAGCGTGTCCGCCGGTAGAAGCAATGGTTTTGCCCGCCGTGAAGATTCGGGGGCCGTCAATATGCCCGGCGTTGATCGCGTTACGCAGCGCGATGTTGACACCATCGCCTCCTAGATCGCGCACCGTGGTGAAGCCCGCCATGAGGGTGGTTTTGGCGTAGGGCACCGCTTGCAGCGCTACGTCGGCCTCATTAAGTCGGAAGCCCTTCGAGTAGTTGTCCTTACTGCTTTGGTTCTGAATATGCACGTGCAAATCGATAAACCCAGGCATCACCGTT
Source organism: Tunicatimonas sp. (assembly GCA_965213875.1). GTDB lineage: Bacteria > Bacteroidota > Bacteroidia > Cytophagales > Cyclobacteriaceae > Tunicatimonas. The sequence goes on from CBDCAN010000001.1 coordinate 685,148, forward strand.
TTATTCTTCAGGTCAACAACCGTAGCTCCTTCGGGTGCATCTAAGTAGCCCGATGCCACTCGCGTGATCCGACTGCTATCAATTACGACAGTCATTTCGGTAGCCACGTCATCGCTTTGCCCATCAATGAGGCGACCGCAGTGCAGGTAAGTAGACTGAGCGTGCAGCGTGACTGAACTAAGAAAAAGGGAAAAGCTTAGAAAAAAATGTTTCATAAGGTTTAAGCATTAAATACAGTGTAAACTAAGTCATATGTGTTTCCTAAATAACAGCAGCGGTAGTAGCACTGCCTGCTCAGTATCCTAAAATTGCTACACCGTGCGCAAAGCCCGACGCATTAACTTATTAGAAGCCGTGCGTGGTAAAGAAGGTTGCACCACTAACCGTTGGATACGAAACAACGGATTGAGTTGCGAGCTGATGAGCTTTTGCAGCTCCCCTTTCAACTGGGCCGTATCCACTTGTTCCGCCGCTACGTAGTGCACAACCAGTTGCTCAGGACCTCCTTCGGGCGGCGATGCAGCGATAGCGGCGGTTTCTTGTACGGCCGGATGTTGATTGAGCAGCTTTTCTATTTCTACCGCGCTCACTTTAATACCGCCTAAGTTCATGGTATCGTCCGTGCGTCCCCGGCTGCGATAAAACGTAGTATCCCCCACCCTGCCCACAATCAGGTAATTGTCGCCGTGCTTACGCAACGGCCGACCGTCTTCGGTGGTGGGCATACCGGCGTAGTACTCCTGGTGATGATCACGATTTAGTAGGTGCTGCGACAGTCCCATAGCGGGTGGCACAATGAACACTTCGCCCGCGTGTTCGGCGGATAGTTCGCCGCTGGCTTCGTCGCGGAAGCGTAGTTCGGTGCCGAGGGTGGGAGTCGTGAACGTGGCCGGTGAAGCGGGCTGCACCACCGAGCCTGTGAGGTATCCCCCCCCAATTTCGGTGCCCCCGCAGTACTCAACAACAGGGGCACGAAAGCCTGTCAACCACATGAGATACAGATAGTCTTCGGCACCGGAAGGCTCACCCGTGGAGCTGAGCACCCGCACCGGCCAGCGGTACTTTTCCATCACTCCCGTAGAACGCCATACCCGCACCAGCGACGGAATGGTGCCCAGCACCGTCACGCCTACGGTTTGCATAAACTGGCCGAAGGCATCGCTCGCCGCTGAACCCACGAACAGCGTGAGCGTAGCCCGGTTCATTAGGGCCGCAAAGATCGTCCAGGGGCCCATCATCCAGCCCATACCGGTGGTCCAGGTAACCACATCGGTGGAGCGTATATCTTGATGGAAATACGCATCGGTAGCGCATTTAATGGGAGTAAGATGATTCCAGGGAATGGCCTTCGGCTCACGGGTGGTACCCGACGAAAATAGAATACTAACCATATCGTAGGGCTCAGCCCGGTGGAAGTCACCGGTGGTATCACCGAGAAAATCGTTCCAGTACACATCGCCTTCGCGCAGTGAAGTGGCGGGCGCAGCCACCACCACCGCTCGGGGCACTTGGGCCGCTTGCACCTTATCGTAGATACGAAGCGGTTTGCCACCGTACTGATAAGCATCTACGGTGATCATAAGTTGGGCGTCTGACATCTCGGCCCGCCGGGTAAGCTCACTCACCGAGAAGCTATCGGCGACCAGTACAGCCACCATCCCTGCTCGTATAATACCCAAATAGGCGGCCACGGCTTCGGCACTCAGTGGCATGTAGAGCAGTATTCGGTCACCCGGCACCCGGCCCAATCTGGTGAGCCCACTGGCTACACGCTGCGTCAGGGCACTAAGTTCGCCGTAGGTCCAGTGCTGCTCCTGTTCATGTTCGTCAGATACCACCAGTGCCAGTTTGTCAGCGGGTGCCTGCAAACAACTCTCAGCAATATTTAGCTGAGCACCAGGCAGCCAGTGCGGATTCTCTGCCGACGATGTTTCGTCGAGGACGTGCGTGTAATCTCGCTGAAATGAGACACCAAGTTGCCGAATGACGACTTCCCAAAACTCGGCTTTGTGCTCTACCGACCAACGGTAGAAATCCGGATAACTGGTCTGTCCCACTGCCTTAGCAGTCCGCATGATATTCGTATCTGACAAAGTAGCGTCGTCCGGTTGCCAGGCGACCGGAAAGTCATCAGCGTAGGTATTTTGGTACTGCTGCTGTGCTTCGGCAAAAGACCAGCGTTCACGCTGCTGGGCCACTTGGTGCTGCCACTCGGCTACCTTTTCTGGATCGGGTGAATGTTGCATACGGCTAAAAATGATATCTTTCGTCACAAACGAATCAAATTTATACATCATACCCTAACTTCCTATGCCTTTTTCTGCCCGACTTCGTGCCGTCGCTTTCACCTCAGCATATCTATGCTTCGTACTGCTCATCGCAGCTTGTTCCTCTGAGAAAAAGCGGGTGGTTTTCTTCGGTGATTCTGTCACCCAAGCGGGGGCCGAATCGGGCGGTTATATCGAGTTGATGAAGACGATGGTAGATACCAGTCGGTACGAACTGATTGGCGCGGGCATTGGCGGCAACAAGGTGCCTGATTTGCAGGACAGGCTTCAAGCAGACGTGCTGGCCCTCAATCCTGACATCGTGTATATCTACATCGGCATCAATGATGTGTGGCACTTCTATCAGTTCGATGATGTCACCGGTACCGAGGCCGATGTCTACGAAGCCGGCTTAATTGACCTGGCCGAGCAGATCAAAAGTACGGGCGCTTCCGTGGTTTTTTGCACCCCCACAGTGATCGGTGAAGACGTAAACAGCGACTCAGAAGAAAATACGCACTTGGCACAGTACGCTGACATTGTGCGTAGCGTAGCCGAAGAAACCGGTAGCCCACTCTGCGACCTGCGAACCGCCTTCAGCACGTATCTAGTGGCGAACAACCCTGACAAAGCCTTCGAGGGCACCCTCACGACTGATGGGGTGCACATGAACGACGCGGGCAATCAGTTTCTGGCCGAGCAAATGAAAGATTGCTTGCCTTAACCTACTCCTACATCAGTCTGCTATACTTTACCGGGAATGTCGCTGCAACTGACTCAGCTAACCTCTTGCTCTACCAATGCGATTAGCTTTTCAACGGGATCAAAGTATGGGACGACCTTTTCCTCAGTGAAGTCAAAAAGGTCAGTATAATCACCTTTTTGTCGCCAAGTAAATAGCTGTGAGTACATTTTCCTACCACCTGAGGAAACACTTCGGTCTTAATAAAGTGCTCAGAAACAGTGATTTAGTACCGTTATGAGTGCTCGCTTTATGATCAGAATGAAGCAAAAGTGCAGTGACCGCGTAGTAAGCTGAGTAATACAAGCGATTGATCGTAGAATTCCATCTGCCTCGTTCAGCCAAAATATTGGCGTCGTCCAGCGTGTCTTTTGCCACCGTGGCCCGGCCCGCTCTAACCGATAATCAACCATATCCTTTTTACTACCACTCATCTCAGTCGAATACCTTCTCGTTCAACACTTTCGTAGAGCGGAGTCTGACGGTAGCGTGTTATCCATTCATGCTTGGGATAGATAAGTGGCGAGACAATTTCGCCCGTCTCGAGCTCTATCTCGTAAAACGCATCCATTATATTTGTTTCCAAGGCAAAAGAAACGCGATCAATGTTTAACAAAATAAGTAAATCCCAGTCAGACTGTGACGCTGCCTCATGGCGTGCCTGAGAACCGTAGAGATACACTTTAGCGTCGGGATACTGACGGGTAGCCAGCGTCAGTATTTTCTGAATAACTTTCTTCTGCGCCATAGAAGTGAAAATACGTAATCCCTGTCAATACGATTCTGCTACCGCACGTGCTTCTTACCATTCTTAAGCTTCTTCTTCGAAAAGAAGCGACAGTAACAAGCACTATCTACGCAAGGAGGTCTTCAAACGTCACATACTGCTAGTAAGTCTTATTCGCTCCGGATAACTGCTATAGCACCACCACTCGCTTCACTATCAGTCAGACTTTATCTTTAGTTTACCTTCGGTATGCTCCAGAAAAGCACTACTTGCTTCCAATTGTCCTTGCATGGTGTCCATAGCTGGTCCCACAATTGTATCACTAAATTCTTGGGCACGTGCCAACATACGAACGTACGCTTGCGGATCGCCACGGCGGGTTAATCGCCGTAACGCTCCCATGTAGTCATCACGGTATACCGTAGGAATAATGATTCGAGTCTGGTTAGCTTTCACCAGTTCCGCGTTCATCATCACCCGCGCCACCCGTCCGTTACCATCCAAAAAAGGGTGTACTTCGCTTACCACAAACATAATATACGCCGCCCGAGCGAACGGGTGCTGTAGCGTTTGGTAGAAGTCAAAGCTCTTGACCAAAGTGCCTCGAACCAATTCGTAGGCCACAAAAGCCGTTTGTCCGGCAAAATTGTTTCGGTCTTTGAACTCCCCCGGATGCTTATCACCACGCGCTGATAGTAAAGTCTTGTGCCGATACTGTAGTATCGCGATCAGTTCATCAGGCGAGCGGGGTGTTTTACTCATTTCTTTTTGGTTCGCTACTAAACGATATGTACCTAAGACATCGTGGGAGTCTTCGTGCCGGGCTTGCAGTGGATTTTGAGAGGCAATAATACGCTTGGCCTCGTCTACCTCAAATACAGTTCCTTCAATATAATTGGAAAAGTAGCTCTCAAAAAAAGCAAAGTTTCGGAACGCTTCTGGGTCGTTATTACGCTCTTCGCGATAGCGAAACTCTTGCTGATTTATATCTTGGAATAGTGTTTCAAAAAGTGCTAGCCGAGCCGGGTCGTAAGGTAGACCGAAAGCGCGAGCGGCCGCTACCGGTGAGGTGAGTATTCTGGAGGGGTGCGTAGAAAGCAGTGCGCTGATAACCGCGTTCAGCTTAGTAAACTCTCGTTGCATGCTTAATTGTTCAGCAACCTGTCGGGCACGCTCCCTTACATGATTTAGCGCCGCTTCACCGTTGACCCGGATAATCTGCTCCAGACGCTCTTCAATTTTAGCTAGTGGCAGCGTCTTGGCATCTGCTCCTCGCTGGCGAGATAGCTGGAAGTTCTCCAGAAAAGCCCTTTCTCGCTGAGAGGCATGCAATTCTCCGGATACTGGGTTGTCCCCTTCAATAGGGCCAGCACCTTGTAAAAACCGAAGAATAATACCAGGTAAAGAAGCTTTACGTGTGTACTTATAGGTTAAAAATAGCTGTCCGGTAGCTGTAGGCTGAAACTCTAAAGCTGACCGATGACTAAGCATGGCTCCGGGGTATAGGTGTCCTAAAATGGCAAATAGATTTCTTCGAACGATAACTTCGGGTGAGTCTTCTAGATTAGTGGTATACAGTCGGGGGGCTATCTTGCAAATATTTCCCGTTCGTTCCCATCGGGATAGCTGTTTAGATACAGCAGTATCCGACGAACCGTAGAGTACTTCCTGTTGCAGAGAGGGGAAAATATTTTCCATAAAGCGGACATTATTTCACTAGTATGGAAAATATTTTCTATTAAGACCCAAGAATCTGAAAAAATATTCTATTAAAGCTCTAAAAGAGATACACTTCAGCGTCGGGATACTGATGGGTAGCCAGCGTCAGTATTTTCTGAATAACTTTCTTCTGCGCCATAGAATGAAGATACGTAATTCCTACCAATAAGATTCTGCTACCGCACGCCCCGCTTCCCCTTCTTGAATTTCTTCTTCTTGGGGAAACCACCGAAGGTTTTCTTCTTGTGATCCTTCGGGAAGGCAGCGGCGGTGGTCGGCTCCACCTGCACGGGAATGCCCTCGAACGTCACGTTCTTTCCGAAGCCCTTCATTAGATCTTTCTCGTAGCGGGTATCCGCCTCGAAAAAAGCCGAGTCGTCCATGATGCTGATCTTGCCGATGGCCATACCCTTCTTGGGCGTCTGCTCGTTGATCAGGCCCATCAGACGGGCGGGCGACAGCTTATGGCGGCTGCCCACGTTGATGGTGAACTGCGAGAACTGCGCCTGCTTGTCGCGACCCGTACGGTCTTTCTTTCCGCCACGCTCACGTTTCTCATTAGCACTGGCGTTCAGGTCCGGCGCGTTTTTGTAGTACTTCAGAAAGCGGTTAAACTCCGCCGACACAAAGTGCTTGATCAACTCTTCGCGACTCAGTTCCTCTAGCTTCTTGTAGATCGCCGGTAGGTAAGGGTCAATCTGCTCATGGTCGACTACCGTTTTCTCCACCTTATCTATCAGGTGAAACAATTGGTTTTCGCAGATTTCGCGACCGGTGGGCACCAGGGTGTGCACAAACTGCTTCTTGAGCATTTTCTCGATGCGGCGAATGCGGCTCACCTCGCGGCGACTCACCAGCGCAATGGAAGTACCCTTCTGTCCGGCACGTCCGGTGCGACCGCTGCGGTGCGTATAGGTTTCGGGGTCGTCGGGCAGGTTGTAGTTGATGACGTGCGTCAGGTCGTTGACGTCGATGCCACGGGCGGCCACATCGGTGGCGACCAGTATTTGCAGGGTTTTATCACGAAATTGGCCCATCACGTGATCGCGCTGCGCTTGCGAGAGGTCGCCGTGTAGCGCATCAGCGTTGTAGCCGTCGCTGCCCAAGTTTGCCGCAATATCCTTGGTCTCTTGCCGGGTGCGGCAGAAGATGATGCCGTAGATGTCGGGGTGCACGTCTACCACGCGCTTGAGAGCGGCGTAACGGTCGCGGGGGTTCACCACATAATAGCGGTGCTGCACCGTGTCGGCCCCGGCGTTCTTGGCACCTACCGAAATCTGGGTAGGTTTGCGCACGAAGCTTTTGACCGTATGATCGGGCATGGTGGCCGAAAACAACAGCGTCTGCCGCTCTTCGGGGGTTTCGCTGATGATGGCTTCCAGCTCTTCTTTAAAGCCCATCGACAGCATCTCATCGGCCTCGTCCAGCACCAGGTGGTTTACATCGTCTACCTTCAAAATACGCCGACGAATGAGATCATGTACCCGGCCCGGAGTACCCACCACTACCTGAGCACCACGCTTGAGCCCGCGAATCTGTTTGTCAATGTCGGCCCCGCCGTACACCGCCACCACGCGCACCCCCTTATGATACTTAGAAAAGCTGGCGAGGTCACCCGCAATTTGGTTACATAGCTCTCGAGTAGGACATAGCACCAGGGTTTGCACAAACGGCACCGTGGCCTCGGTGTGGTTAAGTAGTGGCAGGCCAAACGCAGCCGTCTTACCGGTACCGGTTTGGGCCAGGGCTACCATATCACCTGCGTCATCATCCAGCAACAGGGGAATCATTTTTTCTTGAATAGGAGTAGGTTGCGTGAAGCCGATTTCGGCCAGGGCACGCAGGATTTCCGGACGCAGGCCGGTTTCTTCAAATGTCATCTTGATACGTTTCTTTTAAGCTCAAAGCAACGTACGACAGGTGCCTGGAACTCAGCGGTAGGAAATAATTATCTAGCTAAATTGCAAAGATACGCTATTATACCGACATGCGTCGATAAAAGTTCGGGGGCAAGACTTTCGTTCCGGCTGCACGATCCAATAGCGAAATATTGAACAACGAATTGTGGGCGATTAGACCTAACTTTGTACCCCATCATGTATCATCGTAATTGCTATGAAACACCAAGGGGTGGAAGCCATCGAGGCCGCTAGCCGAGCCGACTGGCGAAATTGGCTGGCACAAAATCATGCTGCCCAAGTTGCAGTATGGCTGATTATCTACAAGAAAAGTGCGCCGGTCGATTCGGTGCACTACCCTGAGGCGGTAGACGAAGCGCTGTGCTTTGGCTGGGTAGACAGTAAACCCAATAAACGAGATGATCAGAGTTACTACCAGTACTTCTCGCAGCGCAACCCGAAGAGTAACTGGAGCCGAGTGAACAAAGAGAAAGTAGCCCGACTGACCGAGCAAAACCTCATGAGTGAAGCCGGACTTGAAATGGTCAGGGTCGCTAAAGCCACCGGCACCTGGGATGCGCTCAACGACGTTGACAATTTGGTGATACCAGATGATTTGAAGCAGATGTTTGCGGAGCACCCTCAGGCATTCAGCCACTGGAAGCAGTTTCCTGATTCTACCAAACGGGGTATTTTAGAATGGATTTTCAACGCCAAACGGCCGGAAACCCGTGCAAAACGTATGAGGCAGACGGTAGATTTGGCCACGCTCAATCAGCGAGCAAACCAGTACACTAAGAAAAGTTGATTTTCTACACGGCTGGTGAGAAGGTGGCAGATTTGAAGTTGGTCGCCTTCCCACCTTCAACCTAACGTATCTCTACGGAAGTCGCGCTTTTTCATAACCAAAGAACACCTGGCGGTAAATAACGGACTACTTAACCGGTAGCTACCAGTATTCAATCACGTGCTTGCGGACAGCGTGTAACGGCGAATGATGCGTACTGATGACTTCTTCTTCTACCAAATTGCCCTGCTTGTCGTGCTTGGTGAGGCTGCGAAAGATCAGGCGATCATTTTCGTAGGTTTCATCGGCAATCTGCTGCCCGGCCTGGTTATAACGATAGCAGATACGAATCTGCTTGTCCTCGGTATGATGCGCAATGGTACGCTCTAGTATTTGTCCCGCCGGGTTGTAGGCAAAAGCTTCGGTAATGAGAGGCAGTTGGTTCGGCCCTTGAGCCTTGATCTCCGTAAGTAGTCCCTCGGGGGTATAGCGATAAACGGTCCGCTTCTCGAACACCTCATCGTGTCCAAATATTTCTTCCATTACCAGTCGTCCTGCCCCGTCGTAAGTAGCAAACCGTTTGTAGGCCGTGCGGTTGTGCGTGTCCGTTTTCACCTCCGCAATCACTTCGTTTTCTGAGCCGTACCACAGAATCTCGAAGCCCTTGATCTCACCGGTAGCAGAGTTAAGCACCGCCTTCTCGATGTTTTCTACCGGATCGTAATGATACTCTTTGATACTTTTCTCACCGTCGGCCCGTGTGGTTTCGGTGCGGAGCAACTGTCCGTCCTCATAAAAATGATCGACGCGCTCTTGCCATCGATCTTGATCGGCAAAAACGATCTGCTCTACCAATTGCCCTTCTTCGCTAAAGGTATACAGTGTTTTCTGGTCGGCTTTGCCTGCGGCATTGTACACGATCTCACTGATCAGCCGACCTTCACGGTCGTAACCTTGGTACAAACTGGTATACGCATGCTGAATATTTCGTTCGTGGTCTAGCTCCAGCGTAGTGGTCGTCTTCGACTTGATCATCATAACTTCACATAAACTCTTTAGCGCGAAGTTAAAAGAAGTGGAAAGACCCGTACAGCATCAAGCCGCACGGGTCTTACGTTTGTAATAATTCAGGGAGAATTGACGGTTCTTAGGTCAGCTTATCCTTCTACAGGGTGAGCCCTACTCCCAACTTCCATACTCCGTTATAGGCATTGGTGCTTTCTTCAAAGCGCACGATCCCTAGGTCGTAGCCTGCCTGCACGTTGAACCCAAACGGCAGTTCGTAACCCAGTCCGAGGGCCACGCCTACGTCAAATTGATTGAGATTACTGCTACCGTCACTCTCAAAGTCTTGTCCGATACTTCCGAGGATAGGTATTTCACGTGCCGACAGTTCGGTACTAAACTGGTTAGACAGTAGCAAAGAGAACTGAGGGCCACCGTAAATATTAAGATTATCAGTCAGAAATACCCGGGCGTAAACGGGCAGCTCTAAGTAATAAGAGCGGTTGGTAATCTCAGCGGTAGCCACGCCGAGCACACCTGCGTTTAGAATATCATTCTCTACCCGGTACCCTCGGCTAGCGATATACAGGCCAGGTTCTAACTGAAAGCGGCCAGCCACCGGTACGTTGAGGTATACCCCCGCAAAAAAGCTTGCCACCGGTTTCGGATTGGCTTGCTCTAAGTTAAGTAGTTCAGATTCTTCCAGACCGGCATTCTCTAAAAACCCTCCCAGATTAAATCCGCTAATGGCATTTGTGTACTGCGAAATAGCCGCCTGCTCGGCATCGCTACCGGTGAGTGAGGCTACGCTGAAACCGGCGCGTACCCCAATGTTTTGCGCAAAAGAAGCCGAAAGCCCTACGAAAAGTACGCAAGCGTATGTAAACAATAACTTTTTCATGTCAATTTTAGGTTAGATTTGTTCAATACTATATCGTTGGCAAAAACCGTACATAAAACTAATAATACGCACAAAAAGTTACCCGCGTAAGTTTCTGAAGCTTACCGCTAGAGATCGTACTACTGATCGCTCAGAAGAAGTGAATCGCCGGTTTCTAGTGACTAAAACCACTGAAAGGTGGTCTTATTCTCTTGAATTTTGTACGTAAACGTATGGCGCTGGGTAGCTTGATTATCCGATAGAGCAATTTCTACTTGCTTCGAACCCGTCGGCAGCGGCACTCGGCGGTAATAAATGGTATGGGGAATGATTTGCCGGTTGCGAGTATCCGCCCGCTCGGTTGAGTGCGTTCACCACTCCCAGCAAAGCTCCTAGGTTATCGTTTTGATCACGCACGCTATATTCGGCGGCCTTCTTCAGCGCTACCCTCAGTAAAGAGGTGCCAAACTCTTGCAGCATTCGCTGTTCTAAACTCTGAAAGGCGATGGCATTTATGTCTTCCAAGGTCGCCTTCCTCTTGCGTACGCGGTTTGTACTTTATGCCGAATTTCTTTTCGTAGCGTTGTAGTTGAACGGTAAAGTTCATCTGGTGCGCAGTAAATCTTCTTACAACCACCCGAGCGTTCTTACCCCAAACCAGGGCTGATAAGCTTCTTCGTAGATGTCTACCGCGTTGCGGTAAGCAATAAACGTATTGTTTGCATCACCCGACGCACCGTAGACCAACCCTATCAGCGTGTGTACAAAAGCGTCCCAATGGTATTGATTCGCTTTTATATCTGAGTAGAGAACTTGTTGAGTTTGGTGATGGCCGGTAGAATGACAAACTCGGCACCGGAACATCGTTAGCTCGATCAACAAACCAACAGGTCAATAAATTGGTACGTTAAGCGACTTTTAGTAGATTCCTAAAAAACGAATCAACCAATCATTACCAATGGGCTGATAATGGTGCGACGCTATCAGACTACTCTATACGCAAAAAGGCAAGCACCCGAGGGGTGCTTGCCTTTGTATTGGTACTCAGAACGGATGCCTTCTGTCCTTATACTGCTGCCAGCCAGCCACCCAAGGCAGCAGCACCACCGGATACTACGGCGGTAGCAAATAGCCACCAAGCGGCCGCGGCCGCTGTACGACGAGCGTTTTCTGCCTGATGAAGAGCCGTTTGCTTGGCTTCAGCCATCACCTGCTTCGTGCGACGCTCTGTTTCGTCCACCTTAGAGAGCACCTGCTGCTTACTCTGATCAATGCGCTGCACGATATTTTCTACATCGTTGCGTGACAAACGATCATTAGAGGTCAGTAGTGCCATCATCGTTTCGCGGTCAAACTGGTTGATGCGATGCTTGATGATTTCAGGAGCTGCCTTCGGATCGTTCATGATCTTCTCTACATCCCATTTCAAACTTTCGTACTGCAATTCAGGACGGTTCAAACCGTTCAAGTAGCCACGTAGCTTCTCCTCGGTGGCAGAAGATGACTCGTCAGATTGACCACCCACCTGTGCTTGCATTTCGTTGGTGCGTGATTCGGCCGTTGCCTGTGCTTGATTAGTAGAAGTTTTGGCCTGATCTGCCTTACCGGCTACGTAATCAATAGCATCTTCTACGTAACTCACTACCTGCTCAGCGCGATCGTGGTTCATACGCTTATCTTGCTCTAACAGGGCAACCCAAGTAGAACGATCCAGCTGCTTAGCACGCTTAGTGATGATACTCTGTGCGTTCTGAGGGTTCTCAATAATCCGCTCAATATCGCCCCGTATTTCATCGGGATTAACTTCTTCTTTATCGGTATTGCGTAGATAGTCTTCTATCTGCTGTACGTATGCGCCAACCTCTTCTTCGCTCTTACCTGAGAACTGAGACGCCAGTTTTTTAGCCTGATCTTCTTTTCCTTCACCGGCTTCTACGGCTTGCTTCGCTTCTTTGAATGTCTGAGTGAGCTTCTTCGCATCCTTCTTACTAATAGTAGGTTGGTCAGATACCAACTCAATAAAAGTTTCGGTATCTACATCGCCCCTTTTAGTATTGGTTGTTTCTTCTATCCGCACTTCCTTCAGCAAATTCACAAAGTCTTGCTTTACTTGTTCGTAATCTGGACCTGACTGTTCTATACGGGTGGCGTATTCATCAATTTTCTGGTTAATTTGGTTAAGATCAACTGAATCTTCTAATTCCATGCGTACCTTCTCTATCGTTTGGTTCGCGATGTCTTCAATCTTACTGTAGGGCGATCCCTGAAATACGTTCTGTACCACAGAAGCCGATGATTTGATTCCTGAAACCACCGTACTAATCAGGCTACCGAGTAAGGTACTCACTGACTTGAGCTCAAGATAGGCCAACGCGGTAAAGAATGCGGCCCAAATGACCAATCCTAGTGTGATACCGATCAAGCCGTTGCCAATCAAACCTAAACGGACGGCCAACAATGAAGCAAAAAATAGGGCTACGCTAGCCGTAATCATAGTCCATAGACCTACTCCAGAACTAATCTTAACGCCCAACGACGTACTATCATCATCGTCGTTATGGTTAGACTGCTTCTTTGACGAAGAATTACGCGCTTGCTCTTCTACATCACCAATGGCAGTGACACCGATGGCTACTGATAATGCGGTGAGTAAGACCTGAAATCCGATGGCCAGCAACACACCAGCCAGCAAACTTACAAAAAACTGGGGGGTAGCTACCACATCGGTGAGCACCGGTGACACTTGAGCGAAGGCCGTGGTACTCACTAAACAGAGCAGTAGCATAGCCGAAGATGTTCTATTGAAAAACTTCATAATACTAAAAAGTTTGAGGTAAAAAAAAAGGGTATCCAGTTTTGGATACCCTATTAACTAGAAAAGTTTGTAATTGTTATTACTTCGAGTCTACTTCCACTTCTTCGGTAACTGTCTTAGTATCAACATCTTCATCCACTACTTCGTAGTCTCCCTCTTGCATGCTAGCGCGATCCTCACGCTTAATTTCGTCAGTAAGGGTATCTATCTCTACAGTTTTCTGTACTACTTGCTTCTCTACCTCATACTCGGTGGTAGCACCCACGGTATCTACTTGTGTAATTTCCTTTTCTCGTACATCGTAGGTAGTTTCTGCCCCTACGGTGTCAACTCCAATAACTTTGGTTTCGGTTCGTGTTTCGGCACTCTCATTGTCACCTACACCGCCGCAGCTGATCATAGCTACAGCAAAGATTCCTGAAAAAATTCCTGATATCAACTTCATAGTCGTCTGTTCTTTTTTGTTTGTAAAAGTTCGTTTTCAGTAGTGGAAGAACTATGCCAATGCTCAAAACTTCCAAAAAGCAGCAACTAACCCGCCGTGTTGTGGAAAAAATTCACACCCTTGGGCAATAAGTTTCATAACCTGTGGCGAGCAGCAGACTGTCTAGCCTACAACGTTCCGGCTTGAAGTCGTACCCTTCATCCTCAGCGTATTTGTTTTAGTAGTCTACAGAAAACTGTTGACATCTTTGTAGTAAGAAGGCCGTCTTCATACTGCATTATCGCTATCTTTGTCGCCGCTCCCTGGTTAAAGGACACTCGTATGAAGTGATGGATACATTCTTACGGTGGCTGTAAACATCTACCCCTACCGATTGCGTTTACTCTATCCATTATTGAATAAGCGGCTATGCTGAAGAGTCTGAACATAAAAAATTACGCACTGCTTGAAGCACTGGAGATGCACCCTTCGGCGGCTTTGAACATTGTGACGGGTGAAACCGGCGCCGGTAAGTCTATTATGTTAGGAGCTATCGGTTTGCTGCTGGGCAACCGAGCCGATAAAAAAGCGCTCTATAACAAAGACCAGAAGTGCGTGATAGAAGGCGCCTTTACAGTGAGTAAGTTTAGCTTGGAGCCAATTTTTGCCGAAGAAGATCTAGACTACGACCCGGTGTGTATTTTACGTCGGGAAATTTCGCCCAGTGGTAAATCGCGGGCGTTCGTGAACGACACGCCGGTACGCTTAGAAACGATGCGGGGTGTAGGGCAGCGATTGGTTGATATTCATAGCCAACACGACAGCCTGCTACTTGGCGATAACTCTTACCAGCTTACGGTGATTGATGCGTTTGTGGGTAACGATAAGCTACAGCGTCAGTACCGGCAGTGCTACTCTCACTTTCGGCGGGCGGCCACCGAGTACGAACGGTTGCGGACCGAGTCAGATCGACTGCGATTGGAAGATGACTTCAACCGTTTCTTGTTAGAAGAACTTAGTAAAGCCAGCCTGGGTGAGCACGAGCAAACGCAGTTGGAAGAGGAGCTGCGGATGATGGAGAATGCGGGCAACATTCAGGAGCAGATGAGCCAGGTGCAAACCCTGCTGGGGGGCGAAGAAATGGGGGTAGATACGCTGCTGAACCAAGCGAAACAATCGTTGGGAAAACTCACCCGCTTTTCTCAAAAATACGAGAGCCTGCATCAGCGGCTAGAAAGCTGCTTGATTGAACTGCGCGACGTGCAGGGTGAAGTAGAGGAAGAAGCCCAATCGGTAGATTTTGACCACGAAAAAGTGGAAGACACCCGTAACCGTCTGAATAATATTTATCAACTGCAGCAAAAACATCAGGTGAAAACCATCAGCGAACTACTGCTTATCCAGCAGACGCTGGAAGAGAAAGTGAGCAAAGTGACGCACCTAGACGATGAGATTGCCCGTCTGAAAAAAGTGCGCGACACGGCTCGTGAGGAAATGCTGGCGCAGGCGGCCAAGCTCACCGCTTCGCGAGAGAAGGGGTTTGATAAGTTTGCTCGCCAGATTGCCCAGCTCTTGCGCAACCTGGGCATCCCTGACGCGGCCCTGCACGTGGAGCGGGTAGAGGTACCCCCTACCGAGTCGGGTACAGACGAAATCAATATTCTGTTTAGTGCTAACAAGGGTATCGCCCCGCAGGAGCTTAAGCGTGTAGCATCGGGGGGCGAGTTTTCTCGGCTGATGTTCTGCATCAAATACGTGCTGGCGGGCAAGACTTCGCTACCCACCATTATCTTCGACGAAATCGATACGGGAGTGTCGGGTGAGATTGCTATCAAGATGGTGGGGATGATGAAAGAGATGGCGCACAACCATCAGGTGCTCGCCATCAGTCACTTGCCGCAGGTGGCGGCCAAGGGCGACGCGCACTATTTTGTGTATAAAGACAACAGCTCGCGCAAGGCAGTGAGTCGCATTCGTCAGCTCAACCAAGCAGAGCGCGTACAGGAAATCGCCAAGATGATCGGCGGTAATAACCCCTCTAGTATCGCCTACGAAAATGCCAAGGAGCTGTTAGGGTAGCGTCTCCCCGCCGGGATACATCGCGCTCACGATAACAAACCCCGCATTGTGGTGGTCGTATTCTACCCACGGCGCGAAGCTAATCCGTTGGCATCATGATTTGATGCCCCGTGGCAAACTTTCCGTCTGGGTGTATGGTATCTTTATCAGGCATGACAGAAGTATCTGAGTTATACCGCCATGATTTGAATACTTAGACGTGCCTATTTTGTTGTGTTGCAATAATGTTATTACATACGACAAAGGGCATTGAGCTTACTTCTACGCCACTTGTTTACCGAAAAAATACGTCCTAAATTACAAGATCAGACCCAAAATCTGTTGCCTGTGTATACTGATGAACTATGATACAGGACACGAAAAATCAAACGTCGTTTTTTCTGTCTACTGGCCGCCCGTGGAACCGTCGTGGTTTCTTGCGAAAGAGTGCTTTAGCGGCGATGACGGCCTGGCTCGGCACCGACATCGTGCACGCGGCACGGCTGCCGACCGAATATGTTCCTCTGGCTTTCCGTTCGGCAGATGACCCACTAGCGGGTAAAAACGGCGCGAAGATGGTGCTCAACGACCGCCCCTGGAACGTAGAAATGCCTCCGCACGCGCTGGACGAAGAGATCACGTCTTTTCCTAACATATTTGTGCGCAACAATGGTCTCATTCCTAATGATTTAGACGCCTCACGGTGGACACTTTCGCTCAGCGGCGAATCGGTATTGCACCGCAAGAAGTACGCACTGAGTGAGCTAAAAAAGAGGTTTAAGCGACACACGTATCAACTGGTGCTTGAGTGCGGCGGCAACGGACGCGCCGGATACCACCCTCCGGCCGCAGGCAACCAGTGGCAAGAAGGAGCCGTGTACTGCGCCGAATGGACGGGCGTTCGGCTGCGTGACATTCTGGAAGACGTAGGTACGAAAGATGATGCGGTATATATTGGTTACTACGGAACGGACCAACACATCAGTGGCGACCCTAACAAAGTGCCTATCTCGCGAGGGGTACCCCTCGCGAAGGCTCGCCAAGATGAAACCCTGGTCGCCTGGGCCATGAACGGCCAGGACATTCCGGTGGCCCACGGCTATCCGTTGCGATTGGTGTGCGGCGGATGGCCTGCCTCCGCCTCCGGCAAGTGGATTAACCAGATCGTGGTGCGCAACCAGGTACACGATGGTGCCAAAATGCTGGGCAATTCGTACCGCGTGCCGGCTTACCCGGTAGCACCGGGCCACACCGTACCCGAAGAAGATATGGTTATCATTGAGTCGATGCCGGTAAAATCCCTCATCACCTATCCGCGCACCGGAGCTATGTTCGCGCAGAGTCGCAGTCTGGACGTGCGCGGTCACGCCTGGGCGGGCGAACGTGGTGTTCGTAAGGTGGCGGTATCTATTGACTTTGGGGCCACCTGGCAGGTCGCCGAACTACGGCCCCCGGCCAACCGCCTGGCCTGGCAGCACTGGAATATATCGCTACGTTTTCCCCAACCGGGGTACTACGAAGTGTGGGCACAGGCCACCGATGATGAAGGCATTAGCCAGCCGATGGTTATTCCGGGCTGGAACCCTAAAGGCTACCTCAACAATGCTTGTCACCGCATCGCCGTCAAGGTTACGTAGTCGGTGACTACGACAATTGTTCTTTATGAAACAAGCTTCGCAAGACTTATTAATAGGACTACTCAAAGTGACTCGGGCTATTACGGGCATCGTCGTCATACTGTTCGTCGGCACCGGAGCGGCCGTTTACCAATTGGTAACCGATGTTGCCCCGCCGCCGACCAAGGTGCCCACTGAAACTGAAGCTACGGTGGTATCCGTAGAAAATGTGCCTGAGATAGTGGACGGTATAGACAGGCAAACCGGACTGCTAGACGGAGAAGGATTATCGGCCGTAAAGGCCAACTGTTTATCCTGTCATTCGGCCCGGTTGGTAACGCAGAACCGGTTTACCCGCGAGGGTTGGTACCATAAGATTGTTTGGATGCAAGAAACGCAGGGGCTATGGGACTTGGGCGACAATGAATCTATTATCCTGGACTATCTGGCCGAACATTACTCACCCGAAGAGCGAGCAGGACGTCGCCAGCCACTCACGGGTATTGAGTGGTATCCGTTAGACGACTAGTCGTTCTACAAGATAAGTTCTGAAGTATTGACCAGACGAGGATTCAGTGACCTATTCATAAAATTAGTAAGCACTGCGCCTAAGGTTTAGACCGTTCTAAGTTGTAGACCTTGCCGCAGTGTCAGATGCGGGTATTCCTCAGCCGTAGGGCATTGCTAATGACAGACACTGAGCTGAGGCTCATGGCCAAAGCAGCCACCATCGGTGATAGCAGCACACCAAAAAAAGGATACAGTACTCCTGCCGCAATAGGAACACCCAGTGCGTTGTAAGCCAGCGCGAAAAACAGGTTTTGTCGGATATTCTTCATCACCGCACTGCTCAGATTTCTGGCCTTCACGATACCGTGTAAATCACCCTTCACCAGCGTGATCGCGGCACTCTCTATGGCTACGTCGGTGCCGGTGCCCATGGCTATGCCCACGTCGCTTTGGGCCAGAGCGGGTGCGTCGTTGATACCATCACCGGCCATCGCCACCACCTTGCCCTGTGCCTGTCGTTGTTCTACTGCCTTAAGTTTATCTTCCGGCAGCATTTCTGCTTCAAAGTCAGCTAGATTGAGGGCGGCGGCCACCGTTCGGGCGGTATCGTAATTGTCACCGGTGAGCATCACCACTGAGATGCCTTCGTGCTGCAATTTTTTGATCGCTTCGGCGCTGGTCTTCTTGATCTTATCCTCAATGACTACGTACCCTCGCACCTTATCATTCACTGCCAGAAATGATACCGTTTTTCCCTGCCGCTGGTAGGATGCCGCTTCGTCTCGCATAACCGGTAAAATATCGGCCCCCGTGTGTTCCATCATTTTATTGTTTCCTAAGGCTATTCGCTCCGCCCCCACCGTTCCGGTAACCCCTTTGCCCGTCACTGCCCGGAAGTTGTCAGCCTTTCGTACTTCCACCCTTTGATCCTTTCCGTACCTTACGGTAGCCTCGGCCAACGGATGTTCACTGTAGCTATTGAGTGAAACAACGTATTGTAGTACGATGGTACGATCAAAATGCTCGCCGAAGGCACTTACTCGCTCAACCGTAGGTTTACCTTCGGTAAGCGTACCCGTTTTATCAAGAATTAACGTATCTACCTGACGCATTTTTTCCAGTGCTTCGGCATTTTTAACCAGCACCCCGTTCTTAGCCCCGCGGCCCACCCCTACCATGATCGACATCGGAGTAGCCAGCCCTAACGCACAGGGGCACGCGATGATCAATACGGCAATGGCATTAACCAAAGCGTATACGTAGGCCGGTGCGGGTCCCCAGGTGGCCCAGGCCACAAAAGTGATGATCGAAATAACCACCACCACCGGTACAAAGTATCCGGAAACCCGGTCGGCCAGGTGCTGGATGGGGGCGCGACTTCGGCTGGCTTCGTTCACCATACGAACAATCTGCGATAGCAAAGTATCGTCTCCTACTTTTTCGGCCCTCATCAAGAAAGACCCGTTGCCACTGATGGTACCACTACTTACCGAGTCGCCAACGAGTTTATCCACCGGGATCGGTTCTCCGGTGATCATAGATTCATCAACGCTGGCACCGCCCTCGATGATCACACCGTCTACCGGAATCTTATCGCCAGGCTTCACTCTCAAAATGTCGTGCTGTGCTATTTGATCAGTACGCACCGCCACCTCCTGCCCGTCTACCACTTTGGTAGCCCGGTTGGGCGCAAGTTTTAGCAGCTCTTTGATGGCCGAATGAGTCTTGCGATGGGCACGAGCTTCCAGAAGCTGCCCTAGCAGAACCAGGGTTAAAATGACGGTAGTCGCTTCGAAGTAAACGTAGACGGCACCCGACTCAGCCTTAAACTGATCAGGAAAAAAGCCGGGAAAGAAAGTAGCGAATACACTGAATAGCCAGGCGACACCGGCCCCCACACCAATGAGGGTAAACATATTGAGGTGCCAGGTTTTGATACTTCGGTAGGCGCGCGCGAAGAACATCCAGGCCGCATAAAACACCACCGGCACCGACAGGGCTCCCTGTACCCAGTTCCAGTACTTTTGCGGCATCAGATTGTACAGCGGATTATTGAATATCATCTCGCTCATGGCTATCAAGAAGATGGGCACGGTAAACGCCACCGCCGTCCAGAACTTTTTAAGTAGCTGTTGGTACGTCTTTTCTTCCGCCGAAAGGCTGGGCTGCCTCGGCACCAGGTCCATGCCGCAAATAGGACAAGCCCCAGCGGCTTCTTCCGTTACCTCCGGGTGCATAGGGCACGTCCACGGTGCGGCAGGCGTTGGCGAAAGACTTTGTTCTATTAAGTCCATACCACACACCGGACAGTCGCCTGCCTGATCGTAGATTTTGTCACCTTCGCAGTGCATGGGGCAGTAAAACGTTCCGGTGCCCAATTGACTCTTTTCCGGTTGATCGCTACCGGGGGGCTCGCCCGGTGGATAGAGACGGTAGCTTCCTCCGCCGTCTAAAGACGCTTGTAGTGCTTCTGTAGAAACAGCCGATTCGGTAACAACGATAGCTTCTTCGTTTTCTAGGTCGACCCTCACCGAAGCCACCCCGGCTACCTGCGAAAGCGCTGCTTCTACGTGGTGGCGACAACCATTGCACGACATTCCCTGCACGTGATACGTATATGTTGTCATAGATCGAGTTGACTTTTTGTTCGTGATAGACATAGCAAAAGTACGCCGAACATGGTTCTGTAAAACAACACCAGGCCCTTAAAAAGAAAAAGAAGGCTAGAACTAAGCCTTCTTTCTAATTGATCAATCGTCAAGTATTTTACTATTCGGGGGGTTGACCTGTCTAGTTGTTCCAGGGCTTCTGATTCTTCGCCCGCGGCCCTTTCAGATGCTTCTTTTTCTTCTGCGTGACCACCAGGTGCTGCGCACTATCGGTTCTATCCCAAGCCTGGCTATTTTTGGCCTTCGGCCCTATCCGACGTGCTTCGTTCGCTTTGGTAGATTCTACCGCAACTTTGGTAGACTTATACTTGTACTCAGGGTAGTTTTTGGCGCGGGGGCCTTTCAAATCACCTAGCTCCGGATTTTGCTCTTTCTTCATTTCATGATAAGTAGGCGGATCATCCGTTGCTGTGGGTACGTAAAAGCTGGTTCCTTGAGCAACAGAAGCTCCGTATATAAATACCGCGGTTATGGCTATCGGTAGCATCTTCATCGTGATGTCGTTTAGTTTAAAGCTACTATATATAACGCATTGTCTATCAATAGGTTACACAGCGGAAAACGACATAATTACTTCGGCAAGTAAGTGTTTAAGTAGTAGAAAATTTGATACTAAACCACGTTAGACGCATAATATTTTGGATGTAGTACAGCACCCCTAGCCGTCGTGGGTTATAAGTGACGTGCTATTGACACTTGCTTTCTCGTAGGGCTTCGTCAGGATGTGTGCAGAGGGCCGATAACGCTTATAGGTCGGATACCTAAGTCTTCCACTACTTCACCGGTTGGTTTAACCCGAGTGACAGCGTTCGACCGAGCATCACCGGCGGTCATCACTTTGAGCCCGGCCTTTTCGTAAAATTGATAATGAGGATATTTTCTGAATTGTCTCACTCTCTAATATCATTCCGCAAGAACCTCGTTGCGTTTTTCGTATATAGTTTAACGAGCCGCCGTGGCTCGGGCCCTTACCGGGTGACAAGGAAAAAAGAAGTCAATTTAGGGCATAGCGTTTTTATGAAAAAGCCCCGTCACTTTGAGGGCTCGACCGAAGTGTCGTCTTTCTCGTTTCACGTTAGCTACATTAAGGATTCCAGGCTTAACTTAGTGTCCAATCAAAGGTAGCATAGACAGAAAGACCGTCTTGGTTGTAAGACCCAATAGCCTGGTGAGTACGGAAAATTATAGTCAACGGTAAGAGCAATTAGGGCATTTGCTCTAATTATTGCCAAATACAACTTGCGATGAGCTGGTAGCGGCTGGTATTTTGCGCAGCGGTGCGGTACATTGCTGCTTCATGTACACACGCCACGCACTTTCACGCAACTTTTCTTATGAACCTCCACCGCATCTCTTCCGTCGCCACCTTATCGCAACACCAAGTAGCCACTCCTATCAATCAGGAGCTCATCGACCAGAAAGCGGCGGATGCCCGGCGGAGCGAGCGACAGCGCGAGATACACGTGCTACACACCGGCGATGAGGACACGCTGCACCGGATGCTCAATGCCCTGCAACCGAGCACCTACGTGACGCCCCACCGCCACTGGGCCACTCCCAAGGCTGAAGCTGTGGTAGTGCTACAGGGCAGCCTGGGCTTTGTGCGGTTCGATGACCACGGAAATTACCAGGAAACAGATTTTGTGTACATCGATCCAAGCATGGGCACCTACGGAGTAGACTACCGGGCCGGTGTGTGGCACACCTTTATTGCGCTGGAGCCCGACACCGTGGTCTTCGAGGTAAAACCCGGCCCCTACGATGCCGCCACTGACAAGGAATTTGCCCCGTGGGCACCAGCCGAGGGGAGCGCTGAGGCAGCCGACTACCTTGCTACGCTAGAAAAGCGCTTTCGAGATTATTTTCAGCTTCACTAGCCGGTTGGTCGAACTTTCTTCGTACGAACCAAGCCCAACGTGGTATGCTTAGTCTGATCAACTATCTCTTAGAGACTGATTGAACACTATCTTGTTTCGGTACACTACTGGTGTCTTACTGATGCTTGCTGGTGCCCGATTAGCATCCTAGAAGTGCGAGCAGATCGCCCCCCGGCCACCGACTTCCGCTCTCTCTGTAGAAAACGCTATATCATGTTGATAATGCTCTATAATAAGCAGGAAATGCTCCTTTCTGTGCAGAGAATGCCCCCTTCTGTGGGGAAAATATTGCTTTTCAGATAGTACTTTAATAATTAGGAGCAGTGGTAAGAGCACTTTTATGAGTGACTTACCCAGTGCTTTCACCCCTTTACCTCCTATACATCATGAAAAAATTTTCCCTATTACTTTGCGGATGGCTGCTCCTCAGCTTCGCTTCCCGCGCCCAATCAAACCAGGCAGTCCAGTACGAACCGGACGACAGCGTATTTCCTAACCCCGAACGAGGTTGGTTTATTTTCAAAGAACTTAAACCAACCCATTTTAACAATGAGAATAACTGGGCCAGTACTGAACTACTCAGCAGCTACTTTGACCAAGGGTATAGGATCATCAAGCACATCGTTCGTATCCCTACTTACTCACAAGATATCCCCCCCAGCTTCTTAAATGATCTACAGACCGAGGCTGATTTGGTTCGTTCCCAAGGCATGAAAATTTTCTATCGGTTCAATTACAACTGGAATCATGATGTCAGCGATCAAGATGCCTCTTTAAACGTAACCTTAGCGCACCTAGAGCAACTTCAACCCTTCTTTGAAAAAAACAAAGATGTATTATGCTGGATGGAAATGGGATTTATTGGTAACTGGGGGGAGATGCATACTTCTACTAGTGGCCACATTGTACCTCAGACCGTAGGGTTGTCTGAATCAGGCAAACAAATCCTGCGAAAAGCCCTTGAGGTATTTCCTCAAGATCGTGTCATCGGCGTGCGTTATCCTCAAGTAGTCTTCCGCAACCCCCAAAGTTACGGGGCATTAGGCTACAGCGAACCTCTTAGTGAGACTACGGCATACAATGGGTCTGAGCAGGCCCGTTTAGCCACTTGGTACGCTAATTTTGGGGCAGGTGAAAAGCTGTGGCACCAAGATGAGGAGTATGTTGCCCAGTGGGCTCCTTCTTCTAGGTTCCTTCCCCAGTGGGCTCACTGTGATCACTTTCAAGATTTGACTATGGATTCTTTTGAGTGGATGGACGATGCTAAGACGTTTCATTATGTTTCTTTAAGTAATCCTAAAGATGAAAACCACACAATAGATATCTACGAACGTTGGTTACAAGATGGGGTATACGATGACTACGAGAAGTTCTTAGGGTATCGGTACCGTTTGCTGAATAGTAGCCTGAACACTCAGATCACCACGGACGGTACTTTGGATATGAGCTTGAGCATAGCAAACGACGGCTGGGCGCGATCTGTAAATGATAGGAAAGTAGAAGTCATCCTGCGAAACACGGAAGCAGGAAAAGTACATGTGCTGAAAGTCAATCCTGCTGAAGACTTTCGGTTGTGGTTTCCGGGGAGTAACGCTGAGAAGGAAGTGTCTTTCTCGGTAGCACTACCCGCTGAGGTAAAACCAGGCCAATACGAAGTGCTACTCAACCTTCCTGACCCGGCACCTTCCATCGCCGATAGACCAGAGTACAGCATTCGTTTGGCTAATCAGGATATGTGGGAGCCTGAAACGGGCTACAACAAGCTCAATGCAACGATTACCGTCACCGCCGGGGGGACTACCAGTAATGAACCTACCGAACTCACCGAAGGCACCTACGAGCTACATCCGGTGTCTAGTCCGGACAAAGTAGTAGCGGTCACCGGGTCTGGTAACGGTAGCAACGTAGCCCTGGCCACGGATAGCGACCAAAGCAACCAACGCTGGCAGCTTACTAAGCAAGCCAACGGCTACTATCGTATCGTGCGGGCGGGTAGCTCCAAACAGTGCCTGGACGTGCGCAAGCGAGGCACCGACAATGGTACCAACGTACAAACCTGGCGCTACAACCCCGGCGGCCAAAGCAACCAAGAATGGAAGCTGGTGCTGGAAGAGGCGGCTAAAGGTTATTATAGCTTAGCCCCCCGCCATGCCGAAGAGGCCGGATTGGCGATGCGTTTGGATGTAGCGGAAAATAGCACCGAAACGGGAGCTAATTTTCACCTATGGACCAGCCACGGCAGGGCCAACCAACGCTTTGTGCTGGAGAAGGTCGGTGGTGAGAACGCCCGTCTGGCCGGTAGTGCAGACAAAGGAACCCTGACCACTACAGAAGACGCGCTGGTGGTGTATCCTAATCCAGCCCCCCGAGCGGGTTTCCAGGTGAGTGGGGTAGCTGAGGATAGTGAGCTCAGCCTATACACCTTGCAGGGACAGTCAGTCGCCATCCGCACCGAAACCGTCGGGAAAACACAGCAGCAGATTGTTCCTAACAAGGGGTTGACCAAGGGGATGTACGTGCTCAAGGCCCAACACCCCGATGGCACCCGGACAGAACACAAGATCGTGGTAGAGTAGACCACCGCCTGCTATGTCAGACTTCCTCAGGTTCGCTTACCCCCCGGTAGGCGAGCCTTTTGTATAGGAAGTATCATCCAAATGGCCGATTGGTTAGGCTGAGTTTTGAGGGGTGCTCCTCTGTACAAGGTGAACAACGTATCGTTCCGTAGCGATAGCGAGTGCTTTTTTGAGATACTCTTTGTATACTAGCCGGTAGCAAGTTTGAGATACCCCTTGTTCAGCGTGCGATTACCCGGCTTGTATATTCGTTTCGTCATAAACGTTCTTTTGGGAGGGTGGTGTTGCCTCCTCACCGCCCATTCAGGGACCGCCCAAGCAGTATCATATACTTCAGATACGCTTCTGTATCGCCACTCCTATCACGCTTTGTTCACCCCGCAACCCATCACTATTGATGGAAACTTAGACGACTGGAGCACTACTTACGCGGTAGGGTGGTCCACTCACGATAAGAACTACGCATTCTCCCCGGAAGCGGTGCATCAGGGCGGGTTAAAGGAAAATGTGGTGACGATGAAGGTGCGCTGGGATACGCAAAAGCTCTATGTGGCCTTTCAGGTCTACGACAGCTATCTACACGCCCCCGACACCTCTGCTTACTTTGAAACCGACGACGCCATAGAGTTCTATCTCAGCACGGCCGAACCCGGTGATCCACGCTACGCCTATATGACGGACCGAGAGTATCAGTTTATGGTGAATGCGGTCAACTCAGTCCGAACCCTTCGAGGGCTTGGCCCGGAGAAAGGGGAAGCTCATGGCAATCGTGACTTTGATTGGCAGGTTCAGATAGAGAGCAAGGCGGCTTGGCAAGGTACGTTGAACAACCACGAAGACCTTGACTTCGGTCTGACTTACGAATTAGCAATCCCTTGGTCAGTATTGAACTACCTGCCCACGGAAGGCGACACCCTATTTATGGACGGGGTGGTGGGAGATATTGATCCGGGTATAGACTGTGAACAGAGTGATTGGGCCGGCATCCGGATTTTTGCGCATGCTAACCGTTGGTTGCCCTTGGTGCTGACGGATGAGTTTGGAGTAGTTCCCCGGAGCACAGCACTCATCCGGCCAGCACTCCCTGGATCCACCCAACTACTACTGTGGATACTACTGCCTGCGTTGTTGGTGGTGGTCGTGCTACTCGGCTATCGCCTAAAGAGAAACCGGGAGTTTCATCCGCCTACTCCCGAAGAAGAACCGGCATCAGCCTCGCTGCCTACTGCTCTCACCTACGTACCTACCGAGCTTCCTGGAAGAACTACCTCAGAAAAGATAGACGAATCCATAGAGCTAATCAAGCGCAGCTACTATCATCCCTTGAAGTTGGCCGAAGTAGCCGCTGACCTTAACCTTCCCAAAGAACAACTACAAGAAGGTCTCAAGCAACGAACGGGGTACACGTTCAAGAGCCTAGTCACTGAGATACGCTTAGAAGAGTGCGCTCGGTTGCTCAAGGTAACCGACACACCGATCGTACAAATAGGCTATCATTTGGGCTTTAACGACCCCTCTACGCTCCGGCGCTCCTTCAAAAACAAGTTTGATATGTCCCCTCGTGCTTACCGAAAGGCACAGCAGGGTACGTCGTCCTAGTACGAGTATTTTTTGGTTGAATTAAACTTCTGTAAGAACGCCTCTTTGTTCCTAAAGAATACCCGCTTCCGCCGCAGAAATGCTCGGTTTTTCTGCCACGATGCCCCGAGCTTACGCCGTCGACCTGATAGTTTGGCGACACTAAATATCTCACACTATTAAACCTTATCACTTATGAAAAAATTGAAAACTATTGTGTTACTGTGTTGCTGGGTTCTATTCAGCGTGACGGCTTGGTCACAAGTGCCTGCTTTTCCAGGGGCCGAAGGCTTTGGGGCATTATCCCAAGGCGGACGGGGCGGCAAAGTGATTGAAGTGACTAATCTTAACAGTAGCGGACCCGGTAGCTTAAGAGCAGCTATTAATACTTCTGGGAGACGGATCGTGGTATTTCGCGTAGGAGGGACCATCAATCTAAACCAGAATGCAATTGACGTGGTAGACCCCTACCTTACGATTGCCGGGCAAACGGCTCCCGGCGGCGGTATAGCCCTACGAAATGGCGACCTCAAAATTAGAACAAACGATGTAGTCATTCGCTACGTTCGTTTTCGTCCAGGTGACACTCCTGACGTTGGAAACAGCGGGGTTAGTCATTGTATCTTCATGCGAGATGGTTCTCGTAATGTAGTTATTGATCATTGTAGCTTAACTTGGGGTACTGACGAGAACTTGACTATTTTCTCGGCAGGCGGTCAGATTGATAACATCTCGGTGCAAAACTCTATTATTTCCGAAGGTATTCGCAAACCGGGGGGGGGCAAAAACACTCACGCGGCCGGGCCTACAATTGGGGGTATTTCTGGGTCTGCAAGCAATACGACAAACATATCGGTACATCGTAATTTAATGTCACATAATCAGTTTCGGAACCCTTATATGAAAAACCAGAATGGCGAGGTTATCAACAACCTGGTTTTTGATTGGGAATACTGGGGAATGATGTTCCGCGGTGGTATAACCATCGACATCATTGGCAATAAATTCAAACGAGGTGAGACCTACTTAGGCGCAAACTGGACAACAGACCGAGGTATTCGTTACACGCCTAGCGATAGCCGAAACGGTGATTATGGTGTTCCTGGTAACCCTTCGATTTACTTTGAGGGTAACGTTGACGATTATTATACTGATTCGAATAGCAATAACTGGGGGATGATTCAAAAAACAAGTCCCGTATTTACAAATCCAGGACAACTCAGCGAAACGTTCCGGCGTAACACCCGCCAATCATCGCCCTGGCCGGTTACTATCCATTCTATTAATAAAATAGAACAAGATTTGCTACCTATAATGGGGGCTAGTGGTCGTCTGACTGCCCAGGGCAAACTAGTATCTAACTTGGATCCAGTTGATCAGCGCATCATTAAGAAGTATCAAACCAATACAAGCGGATCAATAGAGGACATTGCCGATGTGGGTGGGTGGCCCACGCTAGCCGAAGGTACACCCTACCCTGATAATGACAAAGACGGTATGTCTGATATTTGGGAAGACGAATACGGATTTAATAAAAATGATGCCTCGGATGGCAATCAAGATGCCGACGGGGACGGCTACACCAACGTAGAAGAGTTTCTCAACGGCAGCCCTACGGTTGCCCCTCCCACTGGACCTACGTCTCCCCCTTCGCCTACTGCCGAACTCACCGAAGGCACCTACGAGCTACATCCGGTGTCTAGTCCGGACAAAGTAGTAGCGGTCACCGGATCTGGTAACGGCAGCAACGTAGCTCTGGCCACGGATAACGACCAAAGCAACCAACGCTGGCAGTTTACTAAGCAAGCCAACGGCTACTATCGTATCGTGCGGGCGGGTAGCTCCAAACAGTGCCTGGACGTGCGCAAGCGAGGCACCGACAATGGTACCAACGTACAAACCTGGCGCTACAACCCCGGCGGCCAAAGCAACCAAGAATGGAAGCTGGTGCTGGAAGAGGCGGCTAAAGGTTATTATAGCTTAGCCCCTCGTCATGCCGAAGAGGCCGGATTGGCGATGCGTTTGGATGTAGCGGAAAATAGCACCGAAACGGGAGCTAATTTTCACCTATGGACCAGCCACGGCAGGGCCAACCAACGCTTTGTGCTGGAGAAGGTCGGTGGTGAGAACGCCCGTCTGGCCGGTAGTGCGGACAAAGGAACCCTGACCACTACAGAAGACGCGCTGGTGGTGTATCCTAACCCTACTTCGGGGGAAGAGGTGCGTATCAGTGGACTGTTGCCCACCGCGGGTAGCCTCCGCATCATAGATGCTCTGGGGCGGGAAGTGCTGCAACAGTCCTGGAAGGGGCCACACACCCGAATGAATATCCGTAGCCTAAAGTCAGGGCTGTATCATATCGTAATCACCCAACAGGGTAAGACTACCCACCACCCCCTGATAAAGCAGTAGGTGCTGCGGATGAGTGGAGCCTCATAGGACAATTGAGGGGGAGGGGCTGTCTGTCTCTCCCCCTGTTTGTTTTCACTATTGAGGGGTTATTTTGCGTTTTTTAGCCTACGAAACGAAGTTCGCATTCCTAGAATACAACCATTAGCACTCAGTGTCAATTAATCGGGGGAAGCGGTGGCTCAGGGTAGCTTTCTACTGGCACAAGCGATACATTCAGTACGTATTCAACCCATCACCAACCTCTTAACCCTTATTCTATTATGAAGCACTTTCAACTATTTGTTTTTCTAGCCGTCTTTTTGGCGGCTCATACGGTTATCTATCACAGTGAAGCACAGGAAGCTTATACATGGGATAATGTAATTGTAGGAGGGGGAGGGTACGTCACCGGTATACTAGCCCACCCACAAGAACCGAACCTCCGATACATACGTACCGACATCGGTGGCATGTTCCGGTGGGATGAACCCAATAAAAGGTGGGTTCAGCTGTTTGGTTCTTTTGACCCGGAGCGAGACAACTTGTACGGGGTAGATGGATTTGCGTTAGACCCTAATAACACCGACGTCATATACGCTGCTTTAGGAAAATACTCTTTGTCTGAATCGGGTATCTTCAAGTCTGAGGACAGAGGTAAGAGCTGGCGGAAGCTGAAAGATGAACCCTTTGCCGGTAATTGGAAATTTAGAGAAGTAGGGGAGAATCTGATAGTAGATCCCAATAACAGTAAGGTCGTATACTGCGGTACTCGTCTGAACGGTCTTATCAAAAGTACTGACGGGGGCGAGAACTGGTCTAAGGTGAATTCGGTACCCAACGGATACGTGGGTGATGCCACCAACTATTGGGATCAAGCCAACAACCCAATAGGGGTTAGAAGTGTTCATATTGACCAAGCTACCGGTACGGTGTACACCGCAGTATACCGTGACGGTGTTTACCAAAGTACCGACAACGGTAACAACTTCTCTAAGATAGCCGGCTCACCCAGTGATGTGCTTCGCGTGGTAGCAGCCCCCGGTAACCTACTCTACACGACTACTGAAAACGGAGTCTATACCTACGATCAGACCGCTTGGAAGAAACTGCCGATAGTAACCTCAGGCTACGATCTTTTCAATGGGTTCGCGGTAGATCCGTTCAACGATAACAACCTATTCACGGTCACAGGAGAACAGTTATGGTATCAACGGGCCTACCGTTCCACCGATAAAGGGGAAACCTGGGAGGAAGTCTATAGCTATAACGACAATGTTACCATACACGACAACACGTGGCACGCTGGCATCAACGGGTTCTTTCACGCCGCTTCGGCAGCCGTCACTTTTGATCCTCATAAAGAGGGTACGATCTATGTCACCGACTGGTATCAACTATGGCGCTGCGAGAATATTTTTGACGAGGTGACCGATTGGTATAATGATGTGGCCGGCCATGAGGAAATAGTTGTGCTCGCCCTAGCATCCTCCCCTACCGGAACTTCTCTGTTTTCAGGGCAGGGCGACGTAGTGGGGTTCAAACACTACGACCAAAATGAAGTCCCCGTAGAGAGGTTGACCGACAAAGCTGAGTGCACCGGCATCGATTTCTCAGAAAAAGACCCGTCTAAGATGGCGTTGGTCTCATCGAGCGATTGGTACGGCAAAGACACCGAAATATTTACGTCTAATGATTTTGGCGATAACTTCAATCCGGTAAATATTCCTGCTGGAGGTACCAACGGAAAAATTGCGGTAGCCAGCAATGACGGTAGCAATCTGGTCTACGTATGGGGAGCAAGCATTCCTCACTATAGTACGGACGGAGGAAACACGTGGAATGCTTCTCAGGGAGGGCCTTCACAATCGTTATTGACCACCTACATGTACCAGTATGATGATCCTCTGATTGCTTCTAAAGATGAAGATAACACGTTTTATATAGTTGAACGAAGCACCGGTAAGTTATTTAAAAGTACGGATAGTGGGGCCACTTGGAACGTCATCTACGATAAGCTTCCCCCGGCCACATCAGGGAGCAGCGACATCTTACAACGAGAGACGGTGAATATCAGCTCGGGATGGGGTGCTAAATCAAAGGTGATGCTCTTGAGTTTAAGTGCTAAGGGATTATGGATATCCACGGATGCCGGAGCATCTTTTACGGAGAACACTTACTTCGAGATTCCCTTAATGTCATCGTTAGGCAAAGGAAGCACCGCTGACGGAAACCCGGCTATGTATGTGTACGGAAAGCACCAGGGGCAGTGGGGAATTTATCTCTCGGATGATCTGGGGAGTTCTTGGAGACGCATCAACGACAACGACAACCTGGTGGGCAATTCACCTACGATGATGAAGGGAGACCGACAAGTGTACGGGAAAGTTTACGTAGGCTCTAACGGGAGTGGCTTATTTTATGGTGCGCCGACAGAAGGAGGTGCCACCAACCAACCAGACCCCGTCAGTGAGTTCACCGAAGGCGTCTACGAACTTCATCCGGTTTCCAGTCCGGACAAAGTAGTAGCGGAGTCTGAGGACAACGTGGAGCTAGCTAGTGATGGTAACCAAGCTAATCAACGCTGGCAAATCACCAAGCGCGAGAACGGTTACTACCGGTTAACCTCTGCGGCCGATGCCCAACAGTGCCTGGATGCCGCGGGGTGGGGCACCGACAATGGCACCAACGTACATACCTGGGGGACTAGCTTGGAAGGCCAGAACAACCAGGAATGGAAGCTGGTGCTGGAAGATGAGACTAAAGGCTACTACAGCCTGGCCCCTCGGCATACCGAAGAGGCCGGGGTAGCCATGCGCTTGGATGTGTCGGAAAACAGCACTGAAGCAGGGGCTAACATGCAACTCTGGACCAGCAACGGTGGGGCCAACCAACGCTTTGTACTAGAGAAAATCAGTGGTGAGAACGCCCGTCTGGCTGGCAGTGCGGACAAAGGGGCACTGACCACCGCAGAAGACGTTGTGGCGGTGTATCCTAACCCGACTTCGGGGGCGGACTTTATGGTCAGCGGGCTGTCTCCGGGTAGCACGCTGCGTTTGTACAACGTTCAGGGGCAGCAGATGTCAGTGCGGGTGCAGGCGGTTGATGGCCAACGCCAGCAGGTGGTGCCCCGCCGTCCCTTACCGAAAGGAATCTACCTGCTGCGAGCCCACCAACCGGACGGTAGTTCCGTAGAGCAGAAACTGGTGGTAGAGTAGCACGGGGGGAACCGACGGTTCTTTAAATGTATAACGGCGCGTTGGCTCAGGGGGGAGCCAACGCGTGGTTGGTTAAGGGGCATAGGGTTGCTTCTTAGCGGCAAAGTTTTTAAACTTATCACTCCTAACCTGTTCGTCTGTCCACTTAGCTTTTCCCTCCGGTGACTACTCGGCCAAGGATTCCGTTGCGCCAAGGGCGTGGAGCAACAAATATTCTGATTTTTTGAATTGCCGTATAAATACCGGTAGTTGATGATTTTTCCTTTCGGAAAGTAGATCAATTGCTGAAAGGTAGAATTTCATTGGCATAGTCATACTGCCAGTCGGTAAACTGTAATAAGTAAACCCTTGTTCCTCGTTTCGCCTAATAATCCTTTGTAAAATAATACGATTTACAGTACGTAATTATCGCACCCTTTTTCTTTAGAAAGCTTCCCTCTTTAAAAAAAGATAATATATTTGTTACTATCAGCTGCTGATAGAGTGATATCATCTCTCTTTTTTTTGAGCTTTCTCATTGCCGAATCAAGTGATTCGTTTTACCTCGAACCGTTACCTTCGCAAAGTACCAAACTGATCGGTATCGGTTTATTCTTTTTTCTTATTCATCTTTTCAAACCTTATTCATCTTTATGAAAAATCACGCACGACCCTTGTTCAAAACGGCCCTATTCGCCGCCCTATGCGGAACGCTTTTGTTCGCCTGCGACGACCAGGAAGAAACAGCCGTGGCCCCGGTAGCCACCGAAACCAGTGACATCTCCGACGAAGTTAAAACCCAGTTTAACCAGCTCGGATTCGACGCCAGCGATCTGACTAAAGACGGGGAAAACTATGTGGTGGAAGGCGACATAGTCATCACCCCGGAAGCACTAAGTAACATGCTTTCGTCAGAGCCCAAGATTATCAGCAACGCTCAGGGTGAACAGTACCGCACCTTCAATTTGGTAAGTCGTAACCTGAGTACCATTCGTATACGATCTACCAATAATAATTCTCGTGTGTTGCTGGCCGTTGACCGAGCGATCTTCAACTACAACCAACTGGGACTCACGTTCAATATGGTACGAGTACCCGCCAACGAACCTGCGGAGATCACCGTGCGTATTGCAAACCTAGGGGGGGGCTTGGGTGTTGCCGGATTCCCGACCGGCAACGGCTTTCCGTTCAACGACGTACGCCTCGCCCCTGAGGCCTTCAACGGCCGCACCGACGACCAAGCCGAATTGGTGGTTACCCACGAAATTGGCCACTGTTTGGGCCTGCGCCACTCCGATTGGTACAACCGCTCACTAAGTTGCGGCAGCGGTGGCAATGAAGGCGGTGCCGGTATAGGAGCAGAATTTATTC
The DNA here is from genome assembly GCA_965213875.1 of Tunicatimonas sp. GTDB lineage: Bacteria > Bacteroidota > Bacteroidia > Cytophagales > Cyclobacteriaceae > Tunicatimonas. Next base: position 718,252 of record CBDCAN010000001.1, read on the forward strand.
CGGGCACGGTTGAATTTGATCCTGAATCAATCATGAACTCCTGCGGAACGAACCGCACGGCGGGCTTCGAGAATGGTGAGTTCTCACAATTTGATCGTATCGCTCTACGCGAGCTTTACTAGCCGCTGGCGTTAACAGATAAGAGGGGGGTGTCATCGCTGGCACTCCCCTTTTTTGTGTAAACTAAGTTAGGAGCGATGACAAAATAGAGTAACAGAGTTTCAATAAGGGAAGAAGTCATGTTTCCAAAAAACGAGTATGTCCCACCATTTCCATCGCCCACGGATTAATCCTGGGCGATGGAAATGGTGACGAAATCTAGCAGTAAATATGCTAACATGCCTGTAACTCAAAAGGGGTACTTTGTTTAATTCTTGTTCCTTAGCAATCACGATCAACGGATGAGCGTACTACCCTGTAAACTAAATTATAGGGTATTGTCACCCCGTAGGGGTCTTGTCAGTTCAAGATAATACTGCTCGTTAAATAACAATATCCCTTCGGGGACGCCCAGTCGGGGACGCCCAGTCGGGGACGCCCAGTCGGGGACGCCCAGTCGGGGACGCCCAGTCGGGGACGCCCAGTCGGGGACGCCCAGTCGGGATGACGTGCTACAAAACTTGGTTTACAGCGCAGTACGTATGTATGTCTTTATTTTGTAATCACTTCGCTTCTTCTATCAAGGCGATTTCCTAGGGGCCTCGCTATTGCACATGCGGGCTAAACTGAGTATTATTGCAGTTATGTTGCGTCTTATGCGAACGTATTCTTTGCCGGGTCTGCCAAAACGGAAGTCTTGGGGTGGTATCCTACTGGCTACGCTCATGCTATTGAGCACGTTTGGTCCGGCCCTTACCCTGATGGCGTTTCGTATGCACGTGGACGTACACGTAGCGGACTGCCAGTATTTACGTCACCACCGTGAGGATTGTCAGGCCCGCTGTATTCTTACGGAAATGATACCGGAGCAGACCCAGGCACTGGCCGAGCAAGCCACTTACTCACTTTGCTTCTCCCCCGTACCGTTTTTTCAGCATACCGCTCTACAGCTACCGGCTTCGTCAGAGGGTACCCTTGTCGTAAGCCACTTTTTCTACCTTGTCTCTTATGCCTCGCCCTGGCCGGGCGTCCAGACTCCTCCCCCCCGGTTTTCATCGTGATCCTTTATCCGATAATACGCCAGCGTAATCTTTTGCCCGGGCATTAGTAGCGTCATCCTGGCCGAGACTCCGTCGTCCACCACCATCGTTCACGTATAAAACGCCTCTGCGCCTGCCGGTCAGCCCACCAGAAAGCGTAGCCTCTGATGAGAATCAAAAAGTACCTACTGTTTACTTCGGCCCTACTCTGGGTCTGTCTATGGAGTAATCCTACGCGCGCGGGGTCGGTTTCAGATTCTTGCACCTACGTGATTCAGGGGAGCATCATAGACGCGGAAACCCGGCAACCGGTTCCTTACGCTACCGTGGTGGTCAAGCGCACGCAGCAGGGTACGGTGGCCGATGAGCAAGGCACGTTTTTGCTAGACAACCTTTGCCCCCTGGAGTATACGCTGGTGTGTTCTAGTGTCGGTTATAAACCGGTGACGCACCACCACGATACGCACCACCAGGCGCCGGTGATTTATATGGCCGCTACTACTTCCGAACTGGAAAGTGTGGTGGTGGAAGGCGAAGCGATCGTAGGCGATATGCAATCAATGGCCATGAGCCGTATTGATAAGGCTGAACTGGCGACCAAAGCCACCCGCTCGCTAGCCGCAACCGTGGGAGATGTGTCGGGCGTTACCTTTACGTCGAACGGCTCTAACGTACAGCTCCCCGTCATCCACGGACTATACGGTAACCGCATCCTGATCGTCAACAACGGCGTGAAGCACGGCTTTCAGAACTGGGGTATTGACCATGCTCCCGAAATAGACGTAACCAGTGCCGACCAGATCACCGTGCTCAAGGGAGCCGCCGGAGTCAGGTACGGGCCGGAAGCCTTAGGGGGGGTCGTCGTCGTAGAGGGTCATCCCCTTAACTTGTCTGAAAAAATACACGGCGACGTAGCGACCGACTACCAGACCAACGGCCGGGGCGGACAGGTCAGTGCCCACCTCGGAAGCGGGTACGAGCGATTCAGCTATCATCTGGGGGGAAACTACACGAGGGTGGGTGATCGGCATACGCCTGACTATTCACTGACCAATACCGGCATGGCCGAGCAGTCGGCCAACGTGGGCTTGCGCTATCACTGGCCCCAGTGGGACATGAAGGTCTACTATAGCTACGTGGGACAGGAACTGGGACTGCTGCGCGCTTCGGTGGCCGAAAGCGGCGATCTTTTTGCCCGATCGCTTACGGCCGAGCAACCGTTGATCATCCGGGACTTCACTTACCGCATCAACGAGCCCCGTCAGGTGACGACGCACCACCTGGCTACCTCTACCATTGATTGGTACTCGGACTTTGGGAAGCTCACGCTGCTGCTGAGCCGACAGATCAACCTACGACAGGAATTCGACGTACGGCGCCGTGCTGAGCTGCCCATCATTGATCTGGCACTGAGCACCGATGATGCGCGTCTCGAGTGGTATCACCCGCCCGTGAGCGGCCTGGAAGGCACGGTGGGCCTACAGTATTTCTATCAAAATAATGATAACAACCCCGGCACCAACACTACACCGTTTATTCCCAACTACAACACCCGCCGACTCAGTGCCTTTGTGATTGAGAGCTTCACCCGGGGCAGCAGTACGTACGAGCTGGGCGTCCGCCTGGATCATGAACACAATTCGGTACGAGGGCGTGAAACCAACCAGGATATATTTAGAAACGAATATTCCTTCAATAACATCACCGCTTCGCTGGGCATGGTGCGTGATCTTTCCCCGTCCTGGCAGTTTCGCACGAACGTGGGCTCCGCCTGGCGCACCCCCAACATGGCCGAACTCTACAGCTTTGGCCAGCACGGGTTCAAGACTCAGTTTGGTCTGTGGCGCTACTATACCAACGAAGACGATCAACTGCGCACCGACCGGGTACTTACCGAGGAAGACGGAGGCGTTGAGCCCGAGAAGGGGTATAAATGGATTAACGAACTCACCCACCAACAGAACGGTCATACCCTCACCCTGACGGCCTACAGTCATTTTATTGACAACTATATCTTCGATCGTCCGGTCGCGGTGATCGGTACCGTGCGAGGCCCGATGCCGGTGTTTATCTACGACCAGGCCGATGCGCTCTTCGTTGGAGCTGACTTGACCTACACCCGCGCCTGGACCAAAGAGGTGAAAGGAACGCTGGGGGCCAGCTACCTGTGGTCGCAGAATACAGGGAAAGCGGAATCACTCATTAACCAGCCGCCGGTTAATATTAGCGGAGACCTTTCGTGGCAAACCCCGTCTTTTTTCGGGTTAGACGTCTCCAAGCTCACCCTGCAAACCTCCTACACTTTTCAACAGTTTCAGGCACCGCGCACCATCACTCCTCAGCAGTTGATTGATGGAGAGGTGGAAGTCTCGCCAGAGTCAGAAATCTTTGACTTCCGAGATGCGCCGGCGGGTTACTTTCTGGGGCACGTTCGCTGGGAATGGCAGCGGGGGCCACTGGGCGGTCAGGTAGAAGTGAGGAATGTACTTAACGCCCGTTACCGAGATTACCTCAACCAGATGCGATACTTCGCCGATGAGCTGGGCAGAAACTTTCTTTTTACGATCAATTATACCTTTTAAACCTAATTTTTAAATCACATGAAAATGAACCTATCAGAAAACGTAAAAAAGTACGGAATGTACACCCTCTTGTTGGGAGGAGCATTGCTCACGGCCTGCGACGACGACGACGATGAAGCCCCGGCCGCTGAGAACGAAGAAGAGGTGATCACTAATGTGACCCTTACCTTCACCAACACGGCGGATGCCTCTGACGTGGTAACCGCCGGTGCGGAAGACCCCGACGGAGCCGGAGTAGGTGCTCTGGAGATTCAGGATGAAATTACCCTAACCTCTGGTGCTACGTATACGCTAAGCTTGGAAATTTTGAATGCCCTTGATCCGAGCGATCCGGAGGATATCGGTGAAGAGATTAAGACAGAAGACGACGAACACCAGTTTTTCTTCGCCTTTAGCGACGGCGCTTTCTCAGACCCTGCCGGTGATGGAAACGTTGACAGTTCAGCGGATCCGATTGGCTATAACGACGAGGATGAAAATGGCAACCCGGTAGGCCTATCTACTACCTGGACGGCCGGTGATCCCCTGGCGGATGGTTCTTTCCGAATTGTACTGCAACACCAACCCGACGTAGACGAGGTACCCACCAAAACGGCTACCTCAGGAGTAGATGATGGTGATGCTGATTTTAATCTGAATTTTGTGCTAAACATTCAATAAGGCTGCATATTCAGTAAAGCTATTCGGGGTCGTCTTATACACTGGGCGGCCCTTTTTTTTGCCCCCACACTGTATTTACCCTACGTTAGGGTACCACGTGAAATTCGCCCGTGGTGTTAAGCACGTTATCTTAGTCAGGCTACTGTTCTACGTGCCGCTGCTGCTCCAAAAACTGATACACATCCGATACGACGACGGAACCCTCCCCTACCGCCGAGGCGACCCGCTTGACCGAACCGGCGCGCAGGTCACCAATAGCAAACACACCGGGCATACTAGTAGCAAAGCGTGACTGGTGCGCCTCGGCATCCGGGCCGGTGAGCACGAAGCCTTTATCGTTCAGGGCCAGGGTGTCTTGTAACCAACTGGTAAAAGGTTTGGCCCCAATCATTAGGAACACTCCTCGGGTGTCCTTCTTCGTGGTTTCGTCCGACTGATTGTTACGAATTGTAATGGCGTCCAGACACTGTTCACCGTGCAGTGCGTCTATTTCGGTGTGCGTATGGATGGTAACTTTGTCGTTGCTCTCAAGCCGCTGAGTCAGGTACTGCGACATGGATTCTGCCAAACCGTCGCCTCGGATGAGGATATGTACGTGATCAGCGTAGCCGGTGAGAAACATGGCCGCCTGCCCGGCCGAATTACCGCCCCCCACAATGTACGCCTCGGTGCCCCGACAAAAACGCGCTTCCAGATCAGTGGCCGCGTAGTAGACACCCGCGCCCTCGAACTCAGCGAGCCGTTTCAGCGGCAGTTTCTGGTACTGTACGCCGCAGGCCAACACCACCGAACGGGCCTTTAGACAAGCTTCGTCGTCTAGTCCAACGGTGAAGTAATCTTCCTGCTGACTTAATGACACCGCCCGGCGGGGTACCGCAAACCGTGCGCCGAACTTAATGGCCTGAATCTGCCCCTTATACGTCAGGCCATCACCCGAAATACCAGTAGGAAAACCCATGTAATTCTCGATCAGTGACGAGGTGCCCGCTTGCCCCCCGATGGCGGTATCTTCCACCACCACGGTGTTTAGTCCTTCTGATGCGCCGTACACCGCCGCTGCCAGTCCGCCAGGGCCGCCACCCACAATGATCAGGTCGACCAACTCACTATCCTGCACCGCCAGATCAGCTCCTACCGCTTTGCCTAGGGCGAGGGTTGTCGGATTTTCCAGTACCGCTTCACTGCGAATAACCGTACTCACCGGATCGATTTGTAGTCCATATTCTTCAATAAGCTGCTGTCCCTCGTCACTGTCCGGCTCAAGGCAGCGGTGGGGAATTCGCGTGCGGGCCGCAAACTGCCGAATGCACTGTACCTCACCGGTGTGCTCGTGTCCCACGATGGTCAACGTATTAGCTGCCGTGGTCATCATCATCTCGCGGCGGGCCCGAAAGGACGTAACGATGGCCTCAGCAATCTTAGGCTCCGTCGACATCACCTGCTTGAGTCCCTCGCGCGAGATGGTGAGCACGCGGGCATCTTGGGTAACCTCACAGGCTAGCACGGCTTTGAGTCCGGTGAGCAAACCCATCTCACCAATGAGCGTGCCGGGGCCGGCGTAGCTATCGTGCACCGTGTCGTCGTGCGGGTCATAAAAGCGTACTTCGCCCTCCAGCACTACACAAAAGTCGTGTACCGCTTCACCCGGACGAAAAAAGAACCGCCCCCGGTCGGCCGCCTCTTCTTCGCCAAACGAGCGCAGCTGATCAATTTCGTCTTCGGCCATTACCCGAAAGGCGTCTTCGGCTAAATCGTCGCTGATTTGGTGCCCACTCCTAATTGATTGTGCCATAAAGTAGTCAGATTGAAAAGTGATAATGGGTACTAAAAAACGATACCCTCTTGCACCGCGGGTTTCTCCGGCAGATCGCGCTCGCCCCACTGTTCTTTGACGTTCCGCTCGATCGTGATACTCAGCGAGGTGAGGGGCGTATCATCAATGCGGTTCTCGAAGGGGTCTTCGGTGCGTCGCCCGACCACATCGAGGGTGCGAAAGATAAATGACACGATAAAGCTCACCGGAATCATGGCCCAACCGAGCTCCTGCACAAAAGCGAGGGGCAGAAGCGTGGCGTGAATGAACACAAACACCCGAGCAAAGTAGGTATACGGACGGGGCATAGGAGTATTCTTGATGCGTTCGCTACGCCCCTGAATATTATTAAACTCCACCAGCGTTTGGTCAAGCTGCATAAAGCGATAGTCGCTCAGCCAGCCTCGTTCTGCGGCCCGTCGTAGGTCTTCACCCTGTAACTGAATTAGATAGTTAGGCGGGTTGTCCTTTTGGCAAAAAATCTTGAACTCTTTGTTCATTAGCAGATGCTGGGTGTCGCTGTACACATTTTCCTCTTCCAGATATTCGTTGGCAATTTTGTTGTAGTCATGTCGCTTGCGCAGGAATACCCGAAGAGCATGCACGAAAGCTGCGTGCCGATACACCAGGCGCTTCTGTAGTTGGCGTACCTCCGCCCGTTCGTACTCCTCATTGGCTCGCACAAAAGTGATCACCTGGCGCGTCCAGGCCCGACTATAGTTCACCAGCAGCCCCCAAATTTTGCGAGCCTCCCACCAGCGGTCGTAGGCTTGGTTGTTGTTAAAACCCAGAAAGATGGCCAAAGCCGTGCTCAGCGTCGCGATGGTGTAGGCCGGGATGTGGAGGTCAAACATATACACGTAAGTGTGCAGAAGGTATACCACTACGGCCAGGGTCAAGTAGTATACCCAGCTTTTCCACGAGTAGTAGAAGATAACTTTAGGATCAAGGTTTTTTCTGACAATCATAAGGTGAACAGGCTTTAGAATATTCGACAAATGGTCGGGCACTTCGCGATAAACCGCTTCGGCAACGCACTTCATGCGGCTGTTACCATTATAGCACGGGGTGTGAACTAGCAGAGGGGCTATCTGGTTTGATTATCGAACACTTCCGCGGAACTAAGTAGCACTACTAAGGTAATTGTTCTGCCTCTTGCACCGCGTAGAGGGTAACTGCTTCTTGTCTTCCGCGCAAGGGCACGGCCCCCACCTCTTCTAATACGAAAGAAGGCACTGGCTCTCTCAACGCGCTACACAAAGACGCCGAAATGAGTAACTCTCTATCTAGTGCGTTGCACTGCCCCTGAATGCGGGCAGCGGTATTGATAGCATCACCATGAAAGGCAATCTCACGTTTGACTACGCCCACTTCGGCTACCGTCACCGTACCGATGTTGACTCCCGCTTTGAACACCGGTGTCACTCCGTACGCTTGTTGATAGTAGCCAGAGCGTTCGCGCAGTTTGGTCCGGTAAGCAAAAAACGCCCGTAAGCAGTTCTGGTTCGTCAGTCCATCTCGTTGCGTCCAGGTGAGCACTGCTTCATCACCAACGTACTGATACACCGATGCTTTGAACCGTGTAACAACCGTCAAATCGCTAAAGCAATCCTGGATTAACTGACTGTAGCGCAGATGCCCCAGTTGTTCGGCTAAAGTGGTAGACGCCCGCAGGTCCAGGAACATGAAGATGCGTGCTTCTTCGTGAGGATAGTAAAAATCGCCCCGTAAGAACCGCAGCAGATTACCCGGCCCAAGCAGTAGATTTACCTGCCGCAGAAAACTCAGCATAAAATTGACCAGGATGGAGTAGAAGAAGAAGACCGTGAAGTTAGGCTCTCGTATAAACTCTACAAAGGTTCTTTTCAATCCAAATCCGATGGTGTATACGCCATAGATCACACCCGCTATCAGCATAATGGTTAGCACCTGCACTGCCAGCGTCTTGATCAGCAGCTTCCGGATGGAAACCTTCTTTTCGTAAAAAGCTTCAAAGTAGATTTGTATCGCACCAAAGATGACTCCGATTAGCGGACCAATGCTAACAACTAGTGTTGCTTGCTGCCAGGGGGCAATCTTGATCGGTAAGTAGTCAGGAATGCCGTAATTACGCAGAGTTTGAAGAAAGATAACTGCCAAAACCCATCCAATCACAAAATCTGTGATGACCGAACGTTGCGATCTACTGAGCATATCGTTTGGCGCTACATTAAGTCGGCACGAGAGAAGGAGACGATGATGAAGGCGATGATAGATACCACCCAACCAACGACGAATATCAAATAAGACTTACGCAGCATCATATATTTACGGTGCAGCACTTTCCCCAGAAAATGCAGATCGCGGCTCAGACTATCGTATACCAGACCGTCGTCGTTGATGATCTGTTTCATACCCGATAAGAAATCAGGCAAGGGCATGTCATAAAAGTTACCAAAGAACAATAGTTTGGCCCGCCGTTGAGCCTCGTCTCCCGTTCGAAAGCTACCGTGCGTTACCCGGGGCAGCGTAGCCAGCACCGCAAACACAATGGCCAGCAAACACACACTAGCCAGTATTGCTGACGGGAGCCATAGATCGGGGTAATCGTCCAGATTGCGGAACAGTACTGTCACCAGCACCGACAGCAGAATGGAGTTAACCGAGATCATGATATTGGCCTTGGTATCGGCAATGGCGCTCAGGTCCATGTGATTGCGAAAGATAATCCTGAACAGCACTCCAGCTTCACGGGCCGCAATACCGCTGGTTTCTTTCTTCTTGGCTCCCTTCTTCTGCTTCTTTTGCTTTACTAACGCTTGATAGTTCTTCTGCTTTAGTGGTGCCCATTGAGCACGCGCATGCTCAGTGAAGTAGGTGTGCTGTTTAAAAAACTGTAGGTTGTCTTTAGCCCACTGCTGCTTCTTGATCTTCTCACCCGTCTGGGCCGACATTTCGTGGCGTAGTGCTTCCGCCTGCGCGGGGTAGTCGTCTTTGGCCAGATGCGCCATATCGGCATCGCAGATAATTTTCTGCAAGGCCCCCTCAGGATTTTGCGGGCAAACTGTAGCGTAAATAAGATCCTTTACCCGCTGTATAAACTCCGCAGGGGCTGATTGCTGCTCCAAAAAAGATTGCGCCTGCCGCGCCCCGGCGGTCTCGTGCTCCTTCGCCTGCGTGAGGTAACCCACATCATGGAACCAAGCGGCTACCACCACGGCCGCCCGCTCTTCTTCTGGTAGCGCTTGGGCCGCGATAATTTCTTCCGCTGCATTAACCACCGCTTGGGTGTGGGCCAGGTTATGATAGTACAGAGAAGGAGCCGGATGCTCCGCAAACAGCTCGGTGACGTATTGGGCGGCGGCGCGGATAAGATCAGACTGCATTATGGCTGTTTTTGTGGTTCGAACCGCAGCAACTGTGCCCGTTGGCCGCGCGCTTCGCTGGTAAGAAAAAGTGTTCCGCCGGGAGAAAAGCAGATGCCTTCGGGCTGCGACAGCAACGCTTTGGGTAAGTGTATTTGTTGCAGTACGTTGTGGTGGCGGTCATATACTACCAACTGGCGATCGCGTGAAGATAGTAAGTAATAATGATGGGTTACCGGATGCACCGCTAAACCTGATGGGCTAATCCTTTTTTTTGCATCCATAAGCGGGTTAAGGTCTGCGAAGTTGCTAAGCGATAGGCGGTAGGCCAGCGTATTCTTTAGCCCTTTTTTGCCTTCTATTGCCCCACTGGCCTTGCAGGCAATGAGCAGCGCGCGCTGTTGCGTGTCGTAGGCCAGGCCTTCGGTATCGTTGTCGCTACTTAACGAATTCTCGTGCTTGATGGTATGCGGATTACTTTTAAAATCACGTACCTCGTACACGTCGCCGTCGCTGCGCAGCACAAAAATGGTAGAAGCTTCGTCGGATAGGGCTAACCCTTCGTAGTCACCGCTTTTGCCAAAGTCTATTTCCTGCCTGACCGATTCGGTTGGCGTATCCCACAGAAAAATCAAACCGTCTTCGTCGTTTACCATAGCCAGGGTCTGTTCATCCACCCAGGCTACCCCAGAAACTTCGTCTAGGTCACGCTCCAGCGTGGCGGTGGCATCAGGCTGGTGCAGTTGATAGGTAAAGTAGTCGTCAACCAACACGATCGGATCAGAAACGAGGGCTGGCGCTACTCCTGACCGCCAAAACCACAGGGCGGCGGTGAGGCATAGCGTAGAAAGGCTGACGACAAACAGTGGGCGTACCATAGCATTAGAACAAAAAGCCGAAGCGGATCAAAGGTAAGCTGTCTTCGCGAGAAAAGCCCCACATCGCCGACACGGTTACCATGTTAAAGGGCGAAACGTAAACTCCTACTCCGTAGCCGTGGTGCCAGGTACCCGAAGCCTCGTTGGGTACCCAGACGCGCCCCACGTCGTTGAAGGCCAACACTCCTAAGTAAACCGGGGCCAGGTAGGTGCGAAACCGCAGTACATTGGCTCGCAACTCCACATTGCCGTACGCGCTACTCTTACCGGTGAAACGGTTGCGGCGGTATCCCCGAAGATTTGATAAATTCCCTAAACGATAGGCCTGAAAAAACTGGTAGTCGTCGTTAAAAATGTGCCCACCGCCAGCGCGTACCACCAGTGTCATACGCGGAAACTTACGAAAATTATGGTACCACTGCACCTCGGTGTCGACGCTACGTAAATCGTTCGCTCCTTCCAGCCCCTGCCACCACGCGCCGTTTACCCGCCAGTAAAAACCACGCGTAGGAAAGGGGCTCGCCGCCACATCGCCCAGCACATTACCCAGCAGGGCTTTGTCGCTGGGCGGCACCGGCGCGTGCGGCACCGCAGTGTTGAGCCGGTTGATCTCGAACCGCAGGTTCGCCCCGGCGTATTGATAGGGCCGGAAGATCTCGGCAGCTTCCAGACCGTTGGCAGCAAAGTCTGTAATGAAGCGATTAGGAGTATCTTCTACCTCAACGGCCTGATAGGTGGGACCTAATGATACGTGGGCGTAGGGTGTGAAGTAGCGGCGCAGCAGCACCTGACCGCTAAACTGGTTAAAACGATAGCGGTAGTAATTAATGCTCCGTTCGCCCGGTTCGTACTCCGACTCATTGCCCAGTCCGAAGAAGTTATTGACAAAATTTGGAGCCCGGATGTCAGCTTCTATGAGTAGATCATAGGAGCCGATGAGCTGACTAAAGGCGCTGTGGTACGAAAAATTATAGGCTCCGGTAGCAAAGGCGTAGGCGCCTTTGATCTTATGCTGCGTAGCAAAGGGGTACTTGCGAAAGCCCTGGGTCGTGTAGGCAATGCCCCCGCCCAGGCTAATGCCGTCATCAGGATTGTAACCACCGGCTATCAGTGGCGAACGCTTGTTATAGCGAAACAACTTGTGGTGATACTGATTGACCGTGGTGTCGTGGTGCACCGTATGATTGCGCCCCTCGGTGCCCAACCGCAACCAAGTGTCTTCGGCGGTGTCGTACACTTTGGTTTTTTTGCCCCAACCGCGCACCCGCGACTGGTCAGCCATGTGGTCTACGTCTGGACCGCCTACCATACGAATCTTGATGCTCCGCCTAACGTCGCCGGTTACCTCAAAGTAGTCTTTTCCACCCAACCCAAACAACCGTAGCTCCTGTGTCTCTGCTCTCGAAAAAGTTCGCTGATAGATTACCTTGCCCGTAGGCTCACCGTCGTGCTTGATCTTCTCAACGGTCACGCGGGTCTGACGGTCATCTAACCGTGTCACCAAGAAGCGTTCGTGCTTATCCGAACCCACAATGTTGACCCGTCGGGCCAGAAAGGCGTAGTATTCTTCGGCGTATTGCGGCAGCTCGTTGCGCCGGGCTTGTAACTTCTGAATGATTTCTTCGCCCGATTGGGCTATGATCTCCCGGGGCATCTGATGCACCGCTCGGGTGATGACCTCGTCGGTGAGCCGCTGTTGCAGCCGCTGTGCTTCGCCGCGCCAGTCGGCCAACGTTAGCTCGTTGAGTAACACCCGGTCTAGTCCCTGGCTTTGCCCCGACCAGGTACCCACGTTGCGAATGCGATGCCGGAAACCCTGGAAGGTGGGCAAGATGAAGTTTTGAGCGGCAATGTGGTGTAGTACGCCGTCGCCCACGTAGAACACCTGATCGCGGTCGCGCGGAATGGGCTCAAAGCGCCGCCCCTTTTCTTGGTCAAAGCTCGCCCATCGCCAGTTATCTTCGTGTCGGTCCCAGTCACCTATAACGATATCGAGCAACCGCGCCCGCAAGTAGGCAGCGCCGTCGGCCTGATTGTCATTATCTTCTCGAAGCTCTTCCAGTAGTTTAGCCGTGCTTTCTATGTCTTCAGAACGACCAAAGTGATCCGCCTCTGACCAATCATCGTCGGGTCGCTCCTCGAACAGGGCCACCGAGCCGCCGATGTAATCGCGGTATTCTCCCAGGCGCGGATCATCGGGCACGTACACGATCTCAGGATTGGTGTGGTACACGCCGGCAGCTTCGGCCAGTTCGGCCACCGCCAGTGCCCCAAAGGGATGCGAGGCAGACGTTTGATCCGACACCACCTCTACCACTAGCGGGCTGGCGATCACCGCGGGCAGGTTACGTTCAGGGTACTTATTAACGGACCGCAGTACGTATTGCTTCCCGTCGACGGCCTCGAGGCGGAGCGAACGGGTTTGCCCGCCCCCACCCTGCTGAACAATCTTGAGCCCCCCTTTCTCCTCTGATAAGTCGAAGACACGCAGCGATACGGAGGTGCTCCAGGCATTGCGATAATTGTTGCCGTAGAACCACCGTCCGAACCCACCCATTTTGTATTGATCGGTGATACTGACTACCACACTATCGGCCCCATCTACTTGTGCGCGAGCTGCCTGCGTTCCGGCCAAAGCTAAGAGCAAGACCATGACCATCACCCACTGCTTCCGTACTCGGGGCGTCATGTAAAACAAAAGATAAATCATCGTAAATACTGGTCTTGTAATTGTTGCTGGTCTTCTTCGGATAGTTGCAAGCCATCGCGCAGGTAGTTGTCTAACGAGCCGTATAACTCCTCTACCGCCCGCAACGCCGACTCCAAATAAGCGGGTCGTACTTCTAGCAGCGGCAGCGATACACGTCGACTGATGCCAATCAGCGGCGACCACCGGGCGCGCAGCCGAATACGCCGTTGGCGATAGTAGTTGGAAGCCATATAATCGCGCATGATGGTGGCGCGAGGCACCCCCAACGCGTAGAGCAGCATCGCACTCATAAACCCGGTGCGGTCTTTACCCGCCGAGCAGTGGTATAACAGCGGCTCATCTTGCTCAATCAGCGCCGCGAAGGCCTGCGCGAAGGCCGGAGTGTACTGCGTGACGTACATGCGGTTGTTATCCAATAAAATAGTTTCTGCGTTGTAAACATCCGGATCGGCACGCTGTAGCAGCTTTCGGTTGTCGCGCCGGGTGGTGCTCGTATCGTACACCGCCAGATGAAGGGTTGTCACACTACCATCGTCGGGCAGGCGATCTGGCTTTCGCGCCCGTGCTTCCGGTTCGCGAAAATCGATGACTTTCCGAATGTCCAGGTGTTGCCAGTAAGCCAGGTCAGATCGCTTGAGATTACCCAAATCACCCGAACGATACAGCCTCCCCCACCGCACATGACGCCCGTCGTGAGTAAGATACCCACCCAGGTCGCGGGTGTTCTCAGTGCCCCGAAAGTGAATGAGCCGTTCGGCGACGATCACCGAAGAACCGGCAGCAGACACCAGTTCAAAGAAGTGTTGCTGACGTTCGTCGCCTTGCCATACAAAGCTATAGTCATGACTAATGCCAATCGGGGCGCTACGGTCAATAGATTCGTAAGATTGTCCGTGATAGATGGTGACGGGCAATGGCAAGCTGTCGGCCATTAGGGCCAGGTTGATAATGATTTGATGATTATCGTCTCGGTATACCGGGGTTTCAGCCGCCACCGGGTTAACAGGATACCGTGCGTCTAGGGACTGTAGCGAGTCGCAGGACGATATCCATAAAACCAGCAGTATTATCGCATAGTTGTGCCTTCTAGTCATTATGGTCCGTGGCCACCTCATACACCGTACAAACTTTTGCCCGTCCTGGCAAATCGACGTCGTATCGCCCTCGTACTCGTACCTGCTCTTGCACCGCCGCATACGTGTTCTGACCGATCAGAAACTGTGTTCCCAGTTCTTTATTGGCCTGTTCAATCCGGCTGGCCATATTAACAGAATCGCCAATCACCGTGAGCTTCGTCATGTCCTCAGTACCGATCATGCCTACGATAGCCTCGCCCGAGTGCACTCCTACCCGAATACTGAACTGATGCTGATAGTTAACCATCAGTGACTGGTTGAAAGAGTGTAACGAACGAAACATCTCCTGCCCCGCCCGCACGGCGTTGAGCACATAAGTATCACTATCATCGTCTTGCTCAAAAATAGCGAAAAAGCCGTCGCCGTAGTAGTCTACAATGCGCCCCCAGTGGTACTTAACCACCTGCCCCATCATGTGAAAGTACTGGTTAAGGATATACACTACGTCGTAGGCGGGCATACTGGCAGCAAAGGGCGTGTAACTCACAATATCGGCAAATAAAGCCGACACGTTCTTCTCTTCTCCCAATTGCCCCATCGCCGACACTTCAGCCCGCTGTACCTTATAGATACTGGCATCAAGCTCTTCGATGGTAGCACGGCGGATACGCGCGTCGCCCCGTAAGCGAGTTTGACACGATAAACGCACACAAGGGGGGAACTTCATTTGCTCGGCTAAAGCAGCCTCTGCACCCACACGTTCGCTCAGGTTATCCATTCCTTCCAACACGTACACCCGGCACGTGGTACAGCGCGCGTGCCCACCGCACGCGTGCGCAATCGGAATTCCTTGCTGTGTTGCTACGGTGAGTAGCGTGTCTTCTGTGTTGACCGTCAACTGCCGCTGGTCGGGCTCGATGTAAAGGTTAGGCATGCGAGAAAACAAGGGTGGCCAATAAGCATAGTGTCAGCTTGGCTAACGGAAAACAATTTGAAGAGTTACTCTCAGCCAGCCTGGTCCCCTGCGTTAGGCTTATCATTTAAAAGGCTATCCTGTTTACCACGTACAACTTACGCTGATACTCCTGGACTTTCAACCTCATTATACACTGGTTGGAAATCGCCCTACTATTTGAGTATCTTCCGGTATGAAGAAGATTCTTATTGCTCTGTCTATCCTCGCTGCCGCCGCAGTCCTTTACTTTACGGTTTTCTCCAGCGAGAAAAACGAAATTAACGTGCTGGTCTTTTCTAAAAAGGGCGTGCCCGTTGACTACCGACGTGCCTACGCCGAGGTGATGCCCGAAGAAAACCGTTTCACGCAGGTAACCTTCGCTCAGAACCTTAACGAGCCGATGGAGCTGGATTTCCTTACGGACGATCAGATCATTTTCGTCGAGCGTCGGGGTGGCGTACATCAGTACAATACCACCACGGGCGAACGAAAACAGCTCGCCCGTCTGCCGGTGCACAGCGAGCACGAAGACGGTTTGCTGGGCGTGGCGGTCGATCCGGCCTACGCCGACGGCCACCTGTTTATCTCCGTGGGCGACGACACCAACCCGCGGGAATCCGACGGCTTTAGTCCGACCGACGAACGAGCAGACCGGTCACCGTGGGACGCTCAGAAGTCGGCGGCTAACACCCACGATCTGCGGGGCAAGATTCTGCGCATCAAACCTGAGGCTGACGGTTCGTTTAGTATTCCCGAAGACAATCTGTTTCCGGCCGACGGCTCCGGTGGCCGCCCCGAGGTATACCCCACGGGTAGCCGTAATCCGTTTCGGATATCGATTGATGATCGTACCGGTTACCTCCACTGGGGCGAAGTAGGACCCGACGCTACCCATGGTTGAGCAGGTGCTCAACCGACCTCCATTCCAATTCACTACCGATGAAAAGACACCTAATTAGCTCTCTCATTCTTGTCACACTTGTTTCTCTTCGCCTGGGTGCCCCCCCCTCACCGGTGGCCCAGGAACGGCCGACGACCCCGACGGCTAACTATCCGACAACCCGGGCACCACTCACGGCGAGTCCTTACCTGGAGCTGCCCCTGGGAGCCATTCGGCCGCAGGGGTGGCTCCACGAACAGCTCCGGCGCATGGCAACCGGACTCACTGGCAACCTCGACACGATCTATCCCGACGTGGTGGGCGAGCGCAACGGCTGGCTGGGGGGCGATGGCGACGGCTGGGAACGGGGTCCCTACTGGATCGACGGCCTGCTGCCCCTGGCTTATCTTCTGGACGACGATACGCTAAAGGCCAAAGCACAGCGGTGGGTGGATTGGACCCTGGAGCACCAAACCCCGGAAGGCTACCTGGGGCCGGTTCCCTTCGAGGAAGACCCCGCCCCCGAACCCGGTCTGCAACGAGGCATGCGGCGCGACTGGTGGCCCAAGATGGTGATGCTTAAAATACTTCAACAGTACTACAACGCCACGCAGGACGAGCGCGTCATCACCGCCCTGACTGACTACTTCAAGTACCAGCTCCGAGAACTGCCCGACCGGCCGCTCGACTACCTGACGTTCTGGGCCAACCGCCGGGGGGGCGACAACCTACAGGTAGTCTACTGGCTGTATAATCTGACGGGTGATCCGTTCCTGCTGGAGTTAGGCGATCTAATTGCCCAGCAAACCTTTCCCTGGACCACGGTCTTCACCAACGATCCACACTCGGCCCAGCCCGCGCAATTGCATGCTTTCATGAGAATGCAAGGCTACCCCTTCGATACCGCTCAGATTGACGCCACCTCGATCGCCGACATTGGCACCATCCATACGGTCAATCTGGCTCAGGGCCTTAAGCAACCGGCCGTACTCTACCAAGGCACTGGCGACCAACGATACATTGCGGCGATTAAGAAAGCATTGCGCGATCTTCGCCACTACCACGGGCAAGCTCAGGGTATGTACGGGGGCGACGAGCCCCTGCACGGTCCCAACCCGGTGCAGGGCATTGAATTCTGCTCGGTTTCGGAAGAAATGTTCTCGCTGGAAAGTATCGTCAAGATCACCGGTGATATGGAGTTTGCCGACCTGCTCGAGAAGATCACCTACAATGCGCTACCCACCCAAGCCTCCGATGACTTCTCGTCGCGGCAGTACTTTCAGGCGGCCAACCAAGTGGAGCTCCGGGCGGGGGTCGGGCCTTCGTTCGAAAGCAACAATCACCGGGGTACGGACTTCGTGTACGGCGTGCTGACCGGCTACCCCTGCTGCACGACCAATATGCACCAGTCGTGGCCTAAGTTTGTGCAGAACCTCTTTTACGCGACCCCCGACGGGGGCGTAGCGGCCCTACAGTACGCTCCCAGCACGGTGGATGTGCTGGTGGCCGACAGCATTCCCCTGCGCATCACCGAGACGACGGGCTACCCGTTCCGGGAAGAGATCACTTTCGCTCTCGAGCTGAAGCAAACGGCCTTGTTCCCCTTTCATCTGCGCATCCCGGCCTGGGCGCAGGGTGCCACGGTAGCCATCAATGGCGAGCCAACGGAAGTCGACGTACAAAACCAGGTCGTCGTCATCAGCCGAGAGTGGAAAGACGGAGATACCCTGCGCCTCACCTTACCCATGCGGGTGACGACTTCACAGTGGTACGAGTTTTCTACCGCTGTTGAGCGTGGTCCGTTGGTGTACGCCCTCGGGGTAGCGGGAAAGGAAGAGCAAAAAAACCGTCAGGATGGGTACGGCCCCTTTACCGAAATTACTCCGGCGGAACCCTGGAACTTCGGCTTGCTACAAAGCGAACTCGCCGATGTCTCCTCCTCGGTGAGAGTCGTCGAGAATGATTGGGATGGTCGCTATCCCTGGAATCCGGAAAATGCTCCCGTGGCGTTGAACACGAAGGCCCTGCGGGTCCCGGAGTGGAAAGCCGACCAGGGGGTCCCCTACCTTCCCAGCTTCTGGGGTAATTATCAGCAAGACACCACGGGGCGGGTGCAGGACATCCGTTTAATCCCCTACGGTTGCACCACCCTACGGATCTCACAGTTCCCGACGTATAATCCTTAGGAGCGGGTATTGAAATACCCGTTGGGAAAACCAGCGTGAGCGAGTGTATTAGTTTTAGGCGATGCCGTCGATAAACGTTCGAACGAACCCTACGATCCGGTCGGTAACTCGTTCGGCGACGGTGGCCCGCTCCTTCAGACTGGGCCGTTCGTTCATGGCACTGATTACATTATCACGCAGCGGCTTTTTCTCGGTATAGAGGTAATCATCCACGATGCCTTGCAGCTTGTCGGTATCAAGGTTTTCCTCTTCGCTCAATTGGTTGAGCGCTAATACTCTTTCTTGATTCCAGAATGTCTCGAATTCGTCCGGAACATTGTCGGGGTCTTCAATCAGGGGTAGGTTTTCCCGGATGAACTTCTCGATCAGTTCGCGCTTGCTACGGAGTTGGGTTTCACCTACCACCAGATCGATGATGGCCTTCTCTTGCTTAGCCTGTTCATCGGGAGCGGCTTCTTTCAGCGAGGCGATAAGCTTGAGAATATAAGAGACGTTGATCTCGTCGCGATGAATGAGCTCCAGTTCAAAATCTACGTCCCCTAGGATGGATACCTTCTCCTTCTGCTGGTGCACCTTCACCTTGTCGTACAGGTCCAGGTACTTACTTTTGTAGTCCTCAAAAGACTGCTCCGGCATCGCCAAGTCATCAAAGCTAAATTCGGTGAAGGTATTCAGCACGTTGCGCAGCCGCATTAATTCCCGAAAGGCTTTGACAAACACCAATTCTTCTTCTTCGCTGGGTAACTCATTGACGCTATCAATCGTGGGCGCAATTTCTTGCAACCTGGCAAAAGCCTCATTGAACTTAACTACGTAGTCTTCGTAGGGCTCCATGATAATCTCATCCTTGGCTTCCAGGGTAGAGAACAAGGCAATGGCTTCATCGGTGGCTTCCTTGAGGTTGCGAAAGCAGACAATGTTGCCCTGCGACTTTACTTCGTTCAGGATTCGGTTGGTACGGGAGTACGCCTGGATCAGTCCGTGGTAGCGTAGATTCTTGTCAACGTACAGGGTGTTGAGGGCTTTGCTGTCGAAGCCGGTTAGAAACATGTTTACTACCAGTAGTAGATCGATTTGCCGATGCTTTACTCGCTTGGCCACATCGTTGTAGTAGTTGTAAAACGATTGGCTGTCCTTGGTGGTAAAGTTAGTATTGAATTGTTGGTTATAGTGCCCAATAAATTCTTCCAGGTGGTCGCGTGAATGCTGCGTACTGTAAATGGCGGGGTCTTCCGCCGCTTGCAAGAACTCTTCGTCCTCCACGAAGCCCACCGCTTCTTTGTCTTCTTCGTTGGCCTGATACGAAAAGATGGTTGCCACCCTCAGCGCATGGTCTCCCGTTTCCTTTTTCTGATGAAACAGCTGATAGTACTCAATCAGCGTAGCAACGCTTGATACGCACAGCAGTCCGGTAAACGTTTGGTTGTGGGTTTTTCGGCCGTGATTGGCAACGATGTAATCTACGATATTCTCTAGCCGCTGCGGGGCATTCATCACTTCGGCCTCATCGATCGCTTCTACGTCAATATCCAGAATATGATCCTTTCTCTTAAAGGTCTGAATGTATTCAATGGCAAACCGTAGTACGTTCTCGTCCCGGATAGCATCGGTGATTACGTACTTGTGCAGACAATCGCCAAAGAGCATGGTAGTCGTGCGCTTCCCGTACTCGTTCTTACCGGCGTTTACTTCAAAAATGGGAGTGCCGGTAAAGCCGAACATCTGGGCGTTACCGAAGAACTGCTTAATGCTTTCGTGGGTCTTGCCAAACTGGCTGCGGTGGCATTCATCAAAGATGAACACGATACGCTTATCTTGTAGCGCAGCCATCTTTCCCAGATACCGTTGCTTGCTGATGGCCGTGTTCAGCTTCTGAATGGTGGTCACAATCAGTTTCGGGCTACCCGCCAGTTGGGTCACCAGTGCACCGGTGTTGGTGGTGCCGTCGATGCTTCCCTGGCTAAAGCTGTTGAACTCTTTGGTGGTTTGGTAATCCAGGTCTTTGCGATCTACCACAAACACCACCTTGTGCACCTGGGGCAGGTTCATCAAAATCTGACTCGTCTTGAAAGAAGTCAGGGTTTTGCCCGAACCGGTGGTGTGCCAGATGTAGCCGTTCTTAGTAGTGGTTTTGATACGTTCGATGATGGCCTCCGTGGCGTAGTACTGATACGGCCGCAGCACCATCAGTATTTTCTGCGACTCGTTGAGCACAATATACTTGGTGATCATCTTGGAGAGGTGGCAAGGCTCCAAAAATATGTCGGCGAACGCAGCCAGTTGGGTGATCAGCCGGTTGTTGACATCCGACCAGTAGAACGTCTGCTTGAACGAGCGGGCTTTCAGCGAGCTGTTGGCGTAGTACTTGGTATTGACGCCGTTGCTGATGACGAATAGCTGAATGAACTGGAATAAGCCGTGTCCGGCTCCGTACGAGTGTCGCTCGTAGCGATTGGTTTGATTGAAGGCTTCTTTGAGTTCCAGGCCGCGGCGCTTGAGCTCTATCTGCACCAGCGGCAACCCATTGATGAGCAGGGTAACATCGTAGCGATTTTGGTAGCTCCCCTTCATCGTCACCTGCTGGGTGACCTGAAACTCATTCTGGCACCAGTGGATTTGGTTAATGAGCTCTACCGTTTTGGCTTCTCCGGCCTCGTTGACGTAGGGTACGCGATCGCGCAGGATTTTAGCCCGCTCGAATACATTACCCTTGTTGATGTAATTAAGAATCTGCTTGAATTCGGCTTCGCTGAGCGAGGTTTTGTTGTGCTGGGCAAGCTGCGCTCTCAGGTTAGCCAACAAGTCGCCTTCGTCGCGGATAGTGACGCGCTGGTAACCTAGTTTCTCTAGTTGCGCTACGAGGTTATTCTCGAGGACTTGTTCGGGCTGAGTAGTCATATCGTCAAATGACTTATTTCGTTAGACTGCTAATCCAATTGATTTCTCTCAGCGGTGATGAGAGTTTTACAAAAAACGACTGAAGCATGGTACTGATGGAATGTGACCCGGATTCTTTTAATAGTTGTGAACATCAAGCGATATGAGTTGAACTCACTTCTACAAGATTTTGAAGCTTTAATTAGCCCACAACGGTTCTTCCGACCAATTATCTTTGAAGCCTACGGCATTTGGATCGACGGTTGGATACCTTTCCATAAGATTAACAAGCCGAGGGGTAAATGCATTGTCGGGCTGTATCACATTCAATAAATATTTCATCAAACACATGTGAATGTAGAGCTTTTGAAACTCATGTTGCTTGGGCACCTGTGCTAGCCAAGGATTAGGAGGTTTTGGCAGCAGTTTAGGCGAACCCGGTAAGTTCTTATTCCAAAGTCGGCTATGATGCGCGCAATAATTTCGTATCTGAGCAATCGACTGTAGCCAACTTGGTAAATAGGTATGATTTACTACACCGTATTCCTGGGCTATGGTGTCTTTTGCTTTGATCGTATTTTTCAGATTCCCGTAAAGTTTTGAGAGACTCCCTAAACTAGTCAGTTCTAATGTCTTCCAAGCAGGTGGAAAACGACCATCTTCTTTGTATTTCTTTTTATGCTCCTTGATAAATGCATCTTTTGAACGTTCTACTTCTTCTTGTATCGTCGATAGCGTTTTAATCAATGATTGCGTGTCTGTGAACAGCCGGTCATTTTGAAACCACCAAGGATCAAATTCGTGTGATAGGTGATAAATCAATTTCGTCCGCAAGCTGATCTCAATTTTCTCAATCACGTCAAAGAGTAGCATTCTGAGGTCGTGGTCGAAGTTGTAAAGAGCGATAACATCTTCAAAGCGACTGTAGGGCTTAAACTGATGCGTTTCTTTGTCAGCATACATTGGCCACCAGTATCCCACTAAGCGGTAGTAACTGATATGAGACAGGTATTTCTCAGCTAGAGAGACATTAGTAATCTCCATGCCTCGGTCCTGAAGCTTCTTAATCTGCTCATCAATAGAAAGGGGGGCTTTGTCATACATCATAGCGAAGAAGAATGATGTACAACAAAAGGGAAGGGGCTATAAATGCAAAAGACTCGCCCTGGGACGCTGTTCTGATGGGTAGCGTGGCGAGTACTGTTACTACAAATATACGGAAAAAGATTGGAATACCTTGCTATAGAGCAAGTAAATTCTATCAAAATCTTACTCATAACTTGGGGGAGTTTCTGACTTCAATCAACTGAATATCTAACGCCTGCTCCAGTCTAGCGATGGTTTCTAAAGTGAAATTTTCGCACTCTTTCACCCACTGATTCACTTGTTGGGGAGGTACATCTAACCGTTCAGCCAAATTTTTTTGACTTATGCCACGAGCGCGAAGCGTTCGTAAGACCGTGAGCGCGATGGTTTGAGAACGTCTCTTCCACGGCTTCTCCGCAGCGCGCCGTTTTGCATCTTCATGCCACTGGCTCGGGGCAACTGAAATTACTCTCTCGAGTTTATTTAATGCTTCTCGTCGGTCTGTCATTCTGTTTCAATCTCGTTTTCCGATGCTTTCAACGAGTCAGAGAAGTCAACAATTTTTTTGGTCAACTCACTAGTAATCCTTGCCCAGGCTCTCAAGGGTGGCTTTTCACGCATCACTTTAGCTACGCCGTCTCGCAGTGGGGGTTTGCTAGTAAATAGGTATTCGTTGATTATCTCTCTGAGTTCATCAGTTTTCAAGTTGCCTTCCAAGGCAAACGCCTGAAGTTGGCTATTTCTAGAATCTGTCCAGAATATTTCCTCATCAAATTCATTAGCCAATACCACTACTTCCTTTGGCTTTTCATCCTTTGGGCCGAACCAGTGCTTAAACCAAGCTTCGGATTTTTCTTTACTGGACGCAGTGCCACTATTGGGTGCCTCATAAGGCGTATCTTTTTCTCTTACTCCCACCTTTGGCTCGGCACCACTTTCAATCGGAAATTCAGTCGGCACGTCTTCCCCTTTCGCCTCAGAATACCCTGGGTATTCATTTACGTATCGGTTTTCGTACTCAACAGAATCATACTCAAACAAAACTCTACTGTACCTAGCCTTCTGAATAGGAAAGTCTACACTTTCATCTAGCCACCGGTTGTAATCTTCCATTTCTTCAGACTCATAACCTAGCTTTTCCTCTGGGTCAATATCAAGTGAAGTAGTAGTGCTCAAGGATATACTCGATCATGCTCTCTGTCATGTTGACGACGGTGGTTGCTAACTTCCGAGAACTGAAGATTGCTTTCGGAGCCATCCGCCCGTGGGAAATATCTCCCCGTTTGTTTCTTAGCTCACATAGAATTTGAATGATCCCACCAAAACGAGCAACAAAATCGCCCTCTATATCTTCACACTCATTTGAGAGCGAAGTCATGGCGTTTTTGAAGAGTTTGGGCAAGTCATCATCATCAATGTTTTCAGGTGTCTTGGTATTATCCAGGTCAATGAGGATCGTTTTTGAAATGCCTTCAATCAGGGCCTTGCAGCTTTCAATGCAGATGTCAGGGTTTGTCTCTTCGTGGGTTTCGATCACGTCGATAACCTCGAAGTACTGAGCAAAGTGACTGTGATGCTCAAGATTATCCGATGTGATAGCCCGCGTCTTCTCCATATCACACAAACATCTTCTGCAACAAGCCCTTCTTGAACGTCTGTAGAGATGTTTATTTCGTCGGAAACCATTACGATAGAGCTGTCAATGGCGGAAAGAAAATTTACGATTTTTTGCTGCTCAGTAGAAGAGACAGGCATTAAGAACTTGAGGCTACGAAGATCCCTCCCAGTAAAACCCTTTATTGATGTCCCTTGGCTCAAGCTCACGAAGGTGATTAGCTTCTGCTTTGAAATAGTAAGCTAAAAAGTAAGAATTCGCTTCAGTGACAAAACTGGTAAAATCTTGACTGGTACATATTTCTTGTTTTGCTACCGCAAATTTTCCGATACCTACACGTGAAACAATAAGAACACTATCTGCTGGAAAATCTTAGTTGCTGATTTCTTCATCTTTAATAAATCTTTTAATATCTACTGAATGGAGGATTCTTCGCTAATATCTGAGCTTGAAAAAGGTATAGTGCCTGACCATGTACTCTTCTTTTGAGCTTTGAGGCGTTCCGCCGCCGATAAAGGTGCCTAAATCCCCCAACTTCTTCTCCTCCCAATCCGGAAAGTCGTTACCGTTTTCATCTTTGAAGCGTAATTGTCTGAATGAGGATTTGCCGGATGAAAGGATGTTAGGATGATCTTCTTTTCCGTGCTGATCCTGTGAATCTTCTAATCCTGATAATCCTGATTCTGACAAAGGAGAAGCCGCAAAAAGCCGTTGCATCACCCCTTTTTTGTACTCTTCAAGCTTAGCTTTCTTCCGTTGCAGCAGTTGGATACGCTGGTCTACCACCGTGAGGAAGGAGGCTATTTTTTGTTGTTCAGAGAGGGAGGGAAAGTGACACGGTGTGTTCTTTGCTTGAACAACAGTATAGTGTGCTATTGTCCCAACATGAGAATTTCTTTTTATGATTTTTTAAATGATTGTCTTAAAAAAGATGATTATAAAAAATATCATATTTACCTGGCTATCATTATTTTGATCCACAGTAAGTCTGCATCTTTAAGTTAAAGGGTCATCATTTTTTATTAAGCTTGCCCAACCTACCAACAGTACCTCAGATGCCTTTGTAATCAAGGATATCATCTTTTTCGACACGTCCTATGCTATTTGACAAAGAATTATACAGACTCTAAAGAAATGTATGCCTTCATTTGTTCATTCTCGCGTTTAAAATCGGCTACTACATCATTGATCGGAAAAAAGGAACTTTTTCTGTCCACTCATCTTTGAGGCACGTGATGATGAAGTAATGTTCAACGCTTCTCCCAACTTCATTTTAACCCACTCCCCCTCAAACTCGGGAAACCTCAACTCTGGTACTAATCTCTCTTCTTCTGTCTGAATCATGATTTAGGGATGCTAGGATTGGGAGGATTATACTTAGGGTTGAATACCTTCTTAAATTGTAGGCTGGTGGATCCGAAGTTGATGAGCAAGCCCACCGGTTTATCGTAAGCCACTACGTAGTTTTTGGCCTGGGCCAGATGAACGTTTTCCAGACTGATGAGTGCTTTCAGCTCAACGATCACCTGGTCTCCTACCACGAAGTCGGCTCGGCGGGTGCCTACTTCAATGCCTTCGTAATAAATCGTATGCTCCTGTTCCCGCACGAACCCTAGCCCCGCCCGCTCGAGCTCAATCGCCAAACACCGCTGGTAGATCACCTCCTGAAAACCATTGCCCAACGTATTATGCACCTTCATTGCGCAACCATTAATGCGATACGTAATGTCATCCAAATCCATCATTTACATCTTTTTGACCTACTCACCCCTGTCTCTTATTCACCCCTACATCCCATTTATCCTTGCATCTTATTCATCCCTGCATCCTAATCATCCTCTCATCCTGCAAATCCTGATTCAGACAATTAAAAAGGAGTGCTAATCCCCAATTCATCACAGTATTGCTGGATAGTCTCGTTCGTACGCGCCAGCTCTTCATCCAGCGTTTTCAACTCGGCCGAGACCGCCTCCAAATCCACCGGTTCCTCCTCTTCAAAGGTATCCACATAGCGGGGGATGTTCAGGTTGTAGTCGTTCTCGGCAATCTCGGCCAGGGTGGCCACGTAGCAGTACTTATCCACCGTTTCCCGCTGCTGGTAGGTGGTTATGATTCGCTCCACGTCTTCGTCGCGCAGCACGTTCTGGTTGCCCTCTTTCACAAAGTGGTCGTCGCCGCTGGCGTCAATAAAGACCACGTTGTCATCCTGCTCCCGGCACTTTTTCAGCACCAGGATGCAGGTGGGGATAGAGGTGCCGTAGAAGATATTAGCCGGTAAGCCAATCACCGCATCCAGCGCGTTCATCTCCCGGATCAGGTACTCGCGAATGGTGCCCTCGGCCGCCCCCCGAAACAGCACTCCGTGAGGAAAGACGCTAGCCATCGTTCCGTTCTCGGCCAACTGAAACAGCATGTGCTGCAAAAAGGCGTAGTCAGCCTTAGTGTTGGGTGCAATGCGGCCGTACTGGCTAAAGCGCTCGTCGGTTTCGTTGAGCGGATTTTTGTTGCCCCGCCAGTGGGCCGAGAAGGGCGGGTTGGCCACCACCGCCTCAAACCGCTTATCCACGTGCTGCGGATGCTCCAGCGTATCCTCCTGCCGGATATCAAACTCCCGAAAGTGCACGTCGTGCAAAATCATGTTCATCCGGGCCAGGTTGTAGGTGGTGCGGTTGAGCTCCTGCCCGTAAAACTCACTCACCTCGGCTTCTTTGGCCACCCGCAGCAGCAGCGAGCCCGATCCGCAGGTAGGATCGTACACCGAGCGGATTTTGGTCTTACCGGTGGTCACCAGCTTGGCCAGGATTTTAGACACCTGCTGGGGAGTGTAGAACTCTCCCGCCGACTTGCCCGCCCCCGCCGCAAACTTAGCGATCAGGTATTCGTAGGCATCGCCCAGCACGTCGGAGTCAATTTCTTGCAGCTTAAAGTCAATATCATCCAGGCGGTTCAGAATCTGCACGATGATCGCATTTCTGGCTCCGACGGTCCGTCCAATCTTGGTGGAGGTCAAATCCAGGTCTTCAAACAGCGCATTGAAGTCTTCTTCCGACTCGGTGCCCATCGTACTTTGCTCGATGTGGTTCATCACCGCCTGCAAGTCTTCCAGAATGTAGTTGCCCTCATCTTCGGTGTCGGCATTGCCCTTGGCAGCCAGCACCGAGAACAGTTCGGCGGGCAGCAGGAAGTAGCCCAGCTTTAGCAATGATTCTTCCTTGATTGCCTCCAGCGTCTCCGGATCGCTCACCTTTTTATAATCCGTTACCGCTTCGCCCTCCAGCAGCCGGTTGGCGTAGAGGTACTGTTTCTCCGAAAGGTATTTGTAGAAGATAAATCCGAGGATGTAATCCCGGTAGTCGTCGGCACTGATCTTCCCGCGCAGTAAGTTAGCAATGCCCCATAGTTGTTTTTCCAGTACTTGCTTTTGGCTTTCCGACATTATTGAATGTTGGGTTGTGGTTTATATGTATTGCATATTCTGATCAATGATAACAAATCGGCAAACAGTTGCCTGAACCTATGCTGTGCCGCAACCAGTAAACGCAACTGGAATTAGTGTACCTGGGTATTCTATCCAAGATAGTAAATAGCCCTTCCAGGAATCGAACCTGGATCTAGAGTTTAGGAAACTCCTATTCTATCCATTGAACTAAAGGGCCGAATGGCTAACAAACATACGGCATTTTATGAGTTTGTTCAACCCCCGCTAGCACTCCGTATAGATTCGCTCTTCACCAACAAACAATGCCGGGCAGCGAGCGGTTGACCTATTCAAACCCTTTGCTATGCACGTCGACGAGAACTGTATTGTGACCATGAGCTACGAACTGCGCGAACGCGACGCGCAAGGCCCGGTGCTAGAAGTAATGGACCTCGCCTACCCGTTCATCTTTTTCTATCCATCTGACCACCTGCTGCCCGCTTTTCAGCAGCAGATTCACGGCCTTGAGCACGGGGCTGACTTTCAGTTTACT
The DNA here is from genome assembly GCA_965213875.1 of Tunicatimonas sp. Taxonomy (GTDB): domain Bacteria; phylum Bacteroidota; class Bacteroidia; order Cytophagales; family Cyclobacteriaceae; genus Tunicatimonas. Next base: position 746,024 of record CBDCAN010000001.1, read on the forward strand.
CTGGCGGCGGCCGACGCCTACGGGCACCATCAAACCGACCAGGTGGTCGATATACCGATTGAACGCTTTGTGGTAGACGATGAGATGGCCGACTCTATCCGCGACGTGGGGCAATACGTGTCGGTGCAAGACGACCAGGGGCAGCGACAGAACGGCAAGGTAGTGCGCAAGACCGCTACCCACCTCACGGTAGACCTCAACCACGCCATGGTAGATAAAGACCTGTTTTTTTCGGGTCGTATCCTGCGGGTGCGCCCCGCCTCGGTGGATGAAACGATCCAGAAGCGATACATTATGCCCGACGGTATTCGTTTTTCCTAGGTTTTTTGCCGCCGATCGCTAATCTTCGCCGCCGTAGTTCACTATTCACCCAAGCGTTCACCGTTCTATGCGACTGCTGTTTACGGTGCTGTCGGCGTTCATCGCTCTGCACAGCTCTGCTCAAATCCTCAACGTAGAAAAGACCCGCATCAAAGGCGACTCGGCCAACTACTTTTTAGGAAGCGTCGGGCTCGATTTCAGTATCAACAACCGCAATCTGGATGCGCAAGGCGACGGCATCTACTTTATCGGCCTCAACGTCAGCTCCGACGTAGGCTACCTCTCAGAGCACCACAGCTTCTTTGTGCTCAGTCAGCTACAGTATAATGCGACCGCCGAGCAGGACATCAACAGTACCGGTTTTGCGCACCTGCGCGTCACCTTCTTGCGGAAGCGCCCACTCTCCTACGAAACCTTTGGGCAGTTTCAGTATGATCAGGGCCGGGGGCTCGTGTTTCGGCGGCTGGTGGGGGGCGGACTGCGAATGCGCATCTATCAGGAAGAAAATTCTAACCTGCACATGGGCACCGGCATCATGCACGAGTGGGAAACCTGGGAAGTGCCTGATGCCCTGGAAGAGACAGCGGGAGCAGAAGCCACCCTCAATCTGTGGAAGAGTAGCAGTTATCTTTCCTCGCGCGTAGTACTCACGCGCTACCTGAGCCTCAATGCTATCGCTTACTTTCAAACCGGCTACGATGACCAGATTGAGACCTTTCGCCACCGGTTGAGTCTGGATATGAATATTTTGACTAAGATCACCTCGCGATTATCCTTCCGTACGACGGCGGGCGTCACCTACGAAAACCGCCCGGTGGTGCCAATCACTCGACTCGTATACGCGGTCACCAATGGTATTCAACTCTCTTTCTAGCAAGAATATCCCGTTTTTTTCGTAAATTTTGGAGAATTTATTACGTCACTATTTTTCACTACAACGATCACACAAATATGTCAAAACATCTGAGTCGTAGAAATTTTATCAGAACATCAGGAGCTACGGGCGTAGGTTTGGGCCTGATGGGTGGGTTCAATCCGCTCTTCGGTAAAAACGCTCCCAACAACAAAGTGGTGGTCGCCGTGATGGGCCTCAACGGACGAGGCACTAACCTTGCCCAGGAGATTACCAATATTGAAGGCATGGAGATCGGTTACCTTTGTGACGTAGACGACGAAGCCCTGAACAAGGTGATGGAGATGGTGGTCACTTCAGAAACGCAGAAGCGGAAGCCTAAGGGGATCAAGGATTTTCGTGAGGCTCTTGAGGACAAAGACCTGGACGCCCTGGTAATCGCGGCCCCTGACCATTGGCACACTCCTGCCACCCTGATTGCGCTAGAAGCGGGCAAACACGTGTACGTTGAAAAACCTTGCGGACACAACCCTCAGGAGGGTGAGATGCTACTAGAGGCCGAGAAGAAGTACGGTAAAGTTATTCAGATGGGCAACCAACAGCGTTCGGCGCCTGAGTCTATTCAAGCGGTGCAAGAGATTCGTGACGGCATAATCGGTCGCCCCTACTTCGGCAAGGCTTGGTATGCCAACGCTCGTGGTAGCATTGGTAAAGGACAAGCTGCCGACCCGGCCGCCGGTTTAGACTACGATCTGTGGCAAGGTCCGGCCCCTCGCCAACCCTACCAGAGTAACCTGATTCACTATAACTGGCACTGGTTTAAGCACTGGGGAACGGGCGAGATTTGTAACAACGGTACTCACGAAATCGATATCTGCCGGTGGGCACTGGGGGTAGATTATCCCACCGTGGTAAGCTCACAGGGCGGCCGGTATCACTACGATGACGATTGGGAATTTTACGATACCCAAGTAACCAGCTATGACTACGAAGACCAGAAATCCATCACCTGGGAGGGGCGCAGTTGCAACGGCCTGCCCGTGAAAGATCGGGGGCGTGGTTCTATTATCTACGGCACCGAGGGTAGCGTACTCATCGACCGCAACGGCTACGAAGTGTACGATATGGAAAATCAAATGATCAAAGAGGTGGTGGCTCAGTCCGAGGCCGCTACGATGGATACCCGCGGGGGCGATATGATGACCCGTACGCACCTCGATAACTTCCGGGCGGCCATCGTCGACGATGCCACCTTAAACTCTCCCATTGATGAAGGGCACAAAAGCGTGTTACTATGCCACCTGGGCAACATAGCGCAGGAGATGAAGCAAACGTTATCCATAGATCAAGCTAACGGGCACATCAAGGATAATCCCGAAGCCATGAACCACTGGGGCCGCGAGTACGCTCCGGAGTGGAAACCGGATATCACGGCGCTGGGTATGAAAAACTAGCCGTACGGTCGCCGGTTGACCCTAAAAACTACGCGTCGGTCGGCGACTATTTTTCTTTCTACCAAACACCCTCCCCCCAATTGGGTTTATGTTGTTAAATCATACAGCATGAATTCCACGATCCAAGAAGACATCATTCCGGCCAACCACGGCAAAGTGTTTACGGTCAACATCGAAGACGAGTACGCATTCTCTGACGTGCAAGAATCTGTGATACAGCTAACGGGTATCAAAGAAGTGCTCTTCGACGATGGAGTATTTCCTCACGAAGTAATCATTCATACCGAAAGTCCGATTCGTACGGATGATGTGCAGCAGGCCGTTCACAAGCACGGTTTTCAGGCTACGCCCGAAAGCACATTTCCACTCTCATAACACCATGAACGAAAAACAATTTTTAGGCCGCATCGTAGTGGTCACCGGCGCCTCAGCCGGACTCGGCAGGTCCATTGCCCGAGAATTCGGAAAGTACGGTGCCAAAGTGGCACTACTGGCCCGAGGTGAAGAAGGATTAGAAGCCACTCGCCAAGAAGTAGTTGCACTGGGGGGTGAAGCGCTCACGGTTGTAACCGACGTAGGCCAGGCCGAAGCGGTTGATCGGGCCGCTCAACAAATCGAAGCACAGTGGGGCCCTATCGATATTTGGGTGAACAACGCGATGAACAGCGTATTTTCTCCCTTCAAACAGCTGACCGCCGAAGAATTTCAGCGTGTCACTGAGGTTACTTATCTGGGTCAGGTGTACGGCACAATGGCCGCGCTCAAGCGTATGCAACCCCGTGATCACGGCACCATTCTACTGATCGGCTCAGCACTATCCTACCGGGGCATCCCGCTGCAATCGGCCTACTGCGGGGCCAAACACGGTATCCAGGGGTTCTTTGAATCGTTACGTACCGAGCTACTGCACGATAAAAGTAACGTCCACCTGGGCATGGTGCAGCTCCCCGCGATGAATACGCCCCAGTTTAACCTGGTCAAAAGCCGACTGCCAAAAAAAGCCCGACCGATGGGCACCATCTATCAGCCTGAGGTAGCGGCCCGGGCCGTTACTTACGCCGCATTGCACCGTAAGCGCGAGGTATTCGTGGGCTTTCCTACCTGGCAAACCATCTTCGGTAATAAAGTCCTACCCAGTTTTCTGGATCGCTACCTGGCCCGGACGGGCTACCAGGGGCAGCAAACCGAGCAAGCGGAAGACCCAAACCGCCCAAACAACCTCTGGGATCCAGTATCCGGTGATCATGGGGCTCATGGCACCTTTGAAGCACAGTCTTGGGACTTTAGTCCGCAGTTTTGGGGGGCTAGTCATAAGTGGCTCACCTTCGCGGCTGTGGCCGCAGTGGTTGCTGGCGTAGGGGCAGCACTGGCTGGCCGAGAGGCTGAGTAGACCCAGGGTGTGTTGCGACAAGACAGCTAATTTGGTGCGATGGCAATGATAGAGTAAATGACGAAGCGCTGAATTCTTCATTCTCAACCTCTCATGAGTATGGCATCTTTCTATTCTCACGAGATTAGTGTAGCTTCGGTATTCACCTTACCGATCTACTATGCAACGAAGAGTCTTTCTGCAGCGCAGTGCGCAGCTCGCCACATTACCGCTACTCACTTACTTGCCTGGGCAGTCGTCGGCTAAGCCTATGTTGATCGATGCCGACACGGCCAACGAAATAGATGACCTGTACGCCATTGTGCGGGCGTTACTGGCCCCGGGCTGGGACGTGAAAGGGTTGTCTTCCGCGCAGTGGAACCATCGCCTGTCGCCCGACAACACGGTACAAGAAAGCCAGAAACTCAACGAAGACCTGCTGCGCCTGATGGGTCGTACCGACATTCCTGCGCCCACCGGCTCAGAAATGATCATGGGCAAACCTTGGGGTGGTTCAGATCCCCGCAATTCAGCGGCAGCACAGCTGATGATTAATACCGCCCGAGCCATGCCGACCGGGCAGAAGTTACCCATTGTAAGTTTAGGGGCGGTCACCAATGTGGCCTCGGCCCTGGCCTTGGCTCCTGACATTATACCGAAGGTCAGCTGCTACTGCTTGGGCGGACGCTATTACGCTGACCGGCAGGTGTGGGATAAAGACGAGTTCAACTTGCGCAATGACCTTAACGCAATCAACTATCTGTTCAATCTGGAAGGGCTCGAACTACACGTGATGCCTATCAATATTCTGATGGACTTCAAGTTTCAGCAGCAAGAGACGCTCAACAGATTGATGAACAAAGGACCGGTATGGGACTACCTGGCAACCCGTTGGCTTACCAACGCTCCGGGCGACCAGGAGCGTATCTTCTGGGATTTAGCTTTGGTAGAAGCCGTGATTAAGCCTTCGTTGGCCACCGAAGAACAACGAAGTACCCCTCCTGAGAATCAACCGCGAACTATTCGTGTGTACTCAGCGGTTGATCATCAAGCTATGCTCGATGACTGGTGGGCGGTGGCTTCGGCCGCTTTTGATTAGTAGTGTTATCGAAAAGTTGATAAAGAGCGTAGTTGTTACCTCGGTTCGCCAAGGCGGTCATTCTTACCGTACGGTTTTTGATAACGCAGAAGATTGTTAACTTTGTCGTTTATTTTGATTTTATCGTAACCCTCTCATATTCTACGCCGTATGAAATTCGTTCTTCGCCATACGCTATTGTTCGGCCTGCTTATCTTCAGTACTTACACACTGTCGGCACAAGTAGTAGCTCCTGCAGAGCAACCCATTCCTAAAAACTTTTTGCCGAACGCGCCTCTTCAAGAACAGTTCGTTTTTCTGAAAGATCAGTCGAACTCCTACAAGGATAAAAAGATCATTCGGGAAGCCCGGCTCAACCGCTTTTGGACTAACGTGAAAGATTCATTGGCCCAGGTGCAGCAGCAACTCACGGCCACGCAAGCCAAGTTTAACACCCAGGGGGCTGAGATCGGCTCACTCAACGAAACCATCACCGAGCAGCAAAAGACGGTAGACGCCAGCGAACACGCCAGCACCCACATCAGTGTAATGGGGATTGATATGTTGAAGAATAGCTTCCTGAGCTTCTTCTGGATCACGGCCTCTATCCTTACGCTGCTACTGCTCGTTGCCCTTTACCAATACCGCAACAGCAAACAAGTAACCTCTAAGACGCAGTATAATCTGCGTGCTATCCAACGCGAACTGGAGGACTTTCGTAAGAAGTCGCTGGAAAAAGAGCGTAAGCTTCGCCGAGAACTTCAGACCGAACGCAATCGCGTAGAAGAGCTCAAACTGGTAGCTTCACAGAAGCGCTAGACTACACAGCTACTGATAGTAGAGCGACTCAGACAACTGCTATCACACATGAGGGCGACGCATGGCACGGCCCTTCCGTACATTCGCTATTACACGATATCTCATCTTTGCACCGCATCAACAACAGCCGCATCACGGCCGAGTTGGTTGATCACATGACAGCTTGGCGCAACTTTGTCACCCAACGCTTGACCGGTCACATGCGGGCTACCCAAAGTGCAAAATTGGCCGGTGGTTTCTCAATTAGACCCAGCAGAATAGCAAGACGCCCGCGCGGCACTAGCCAATAGTCAGCAGCAGCTGAGCCTTTTAGAGCGCTTTCCAGAAGATCGTTTGGGAGGATTGGGTGCTCACCGTCCGTACCACTGCTACGTGCCACCGCACGGTGGTATCCATCATGCCCTCTATCATTTCGGGCAAATCCGTTGGCTCGCCCCCATTCTGCTAATAAATACAGTACTAACAATTTGACAGAATATCTACGTACCTTCATTACGCAATATTCACATTTTCATCAATTCTGTTGTCATATTTGTATAGTAATTGAACAGAAGTTACTAATTTCATAAGCCTGTCGTCAGTAAAAATACGTAATTCAGTTGCGTATTTCCGAAAGTCAGTATTTATTTACGGTTTGAAACGTCACAGAATTTTATTCTGCTTCTTCGTTGTTGCTTGCAATAAAAGTGCAATTCGTTTTATCCGCCCGTTATACTATTCAATCAAATCCCTATTTTACATGAGAAAATTTACCTACTTATTAAGTGTATGTCTAACAAGCATAACTGTCTTGAAGGCACAAGATGTAGACGTTGACGTGGTAGTCGTAGAGGAAGAAAGTACGCCTATCACTATTTCAGGTTCGGTAGATACTTATTATCGCCTAAATCTGAATTCAAAGAACAATGGAGACGGTTCTGCTCCTGGTACATCCTTTGCCAACCTACCCGGATTCTCCTTGGGTATGGTTAATTTGATTGCGGGCTACGAAGGAGAAGACGTTGGTTTTGTAGCTGATTTGGTGTTTGGCCCCCGCGGGTCAGACGCAGTATTTGCTTCGCCCTATTATAATTCTGGTGCTGGCACGGCTAATATCATCAACCAGCTCTACGTCTATTGGAACGTAAGCGAGTCGGTGACACTGACGATGGGAAATTTCAATACGTTCTTGGGATACGAAGTGATTTCTCCTACCGGCAACTTCAATTACTCAACCTCTTACATGTTTTCGTACGGCCCGTTCTCGCACACCGGACTTAAGGCTGATTTTGCGTTGAGCGATGAGTTTTCGCTTGCGTTAGCCATCATGAATCCTACCGACCTTACTGAATTCAATCCGTTTGCGGCCTATACGGCGGGCCTACAGTTGGGCTACGCTACCGATGCAGCTAGTGTATACCTCAATATGCTGTACGGCGATCAGGACGGACCACTGGACTTGGATGATATTGACATTACCGATGGATCAGGGGGTGGCACTTTTCAGATTGATCTTACTGCTGGGTTTGATCTTAGCGAGACACTTTACCTTGGGCTCAATACCACTTATAACACTACCGCGGCCGATGAGCTTTTTGACGACGACGGTAGTATTATTGATGATGATGGCGATGCTGCCGGATTCTACGGCGTAGCCGGTTACTTACAGCTTTCTCCCTCTGAAACCTTTGCCATCGGTTTACGCGGTGAGTATTTTGGAGAATTTGCGGGCGGGGTAGAGGCCAATGGTATTGCTGGTCTTGACGACAATGGCGACGGTACCGTATTTGACCTTACCCTATCCACCAACCACAAAATTGGTAACCTGACGTTAATTCCTGAGCTTCGGGTAGACATCGCTTCGGAAGAGCCCTTCGCTGATATTGATCTTGATGATCAGAATACACTAGCTTCTTTCATACTAGCGGCTGTTTACTCGTTCTAATACTTCCGAACGTATCATTTTGTAAATTAGCAGGAGCATCACCCATGATGCTCCTGTTTTCGTTCTACTTGTTTCGCCGTATGATATTCCGTTTCTGCTTCCTTGCTGTTATCACGATCCCATTCACTACCGCAATGCTCCCCCCGTCACCAGTGTATCAAGAGGTGGTAGAAGTGGGCGAGCTGCCGCTAGCACAGCTACGACAGCACACGGTGGCTTATCTGGAGGCCGTCGATAAGGAAAAGCCTAAACGACAGCGCGGACAATGGCAGGCTAACGCTGACTCTACGCAGTTCTTCTTTACGGACGATTTCTTACTCTACAATCGTAAGTCGGTGAAGCATCCTGTTGGCGCAATCACCTACCGCACCACCATTGACCTGAAGGCGGGTAAGTATCGTTACACCGCCGATAGTGCCTACTTTAAGAAGTACGAACGCAACCGCTACAGCCGCTACGTACCCAGCCGTGGCCCGGCGGTCGTCTGGAAGCAGGCGCAACTCGACCTATCAGCGAAAGAACAGCAGCATGCTCTTCATACACTAGACAGTCGGTTTCAGTCCCTACGCGATTTTGTGCGCGCCCGCGTGCAACAGACGCTCGCTCTCCCTGTCGCTTCAGACACCGTTGAAGCCTGGTAGTCAGTGATTCTCTAAAAAGTTTTCAACGTAACAACGTTCAGTAGCAGTGACTGCGGGGCAGTCCGGCCACTGTGGCCAGACCACGGTGGCCCAACCTGGATGGCTCCCTGCCGCCCGCTTACCGCTGACTGCCTACTATCACCAGTGTAGTCGATACCCTGTCACTTAATAAGAACTCAGAACTTAAGTTTACACTGTATTTGGCAAGTCTTTGTATATTATGCCGTTTACCGAAGCCAAACTATGAACGTCACTATCAAATTTTTAGGAGCAGCGCAAACCGTTACCGGCTCCAAATACTTACTCGATTTCGACAACTTTCAGGTGCTCGTTGACTGTGGGCTGTTTCAGGGCCCCAAGAAACTGCGGCGGCGTAACTGGGACGAGTTTCCGATGCCGCCCCACGAAGTAGACGCACTGATCCTGACGCACGCGCATATTGACCATCTGGGCTACCTGCCCCGCCTGGTGCAGCAGGGATTTAGTGGCCCCATCTACTGTACTTCTGCCACCGCCGACCTGGCCCGCATTATGCTGCTCGACTCAGCTAAAATTCAGGAAGAGGAGGCGAAATTTGCCAACCGAAAGGGCTATACAAAGCATAAACCCGCTGAACCGCTGTATACCACCGAAGATGCCGAGAAAACCTTCGATTTGTTGCGAGACTTTGAGTACGACGAAGACGTACCCCTGCACGATGGTGTCACCATCAAGTTTCATGACGCCGGACATATTTTGGGTTCGGCCTGGGTAGAAATGAGCGTACGGCAGCAGCAACAGCGTAAAACCGTGGTATTTTCCGGTGATATAGGCCGCTACGATCAGCCCGTGCTGCGCCCGCCTACATCCATGACCTATACCGACGTGCTGCTGGTAGAATCTACCTACGGAGATCGTGAAAACGATGCGGGAGAGCCGATTCAGGAGTTCGCCGAGGCCATCAATACGGCACTCGGACACGGTGGTTGCGTCATTATCCCTTCCTTTGCGGTGGGGCGCACCCAAACGGTGATGTACTACCTGAAAACCCTGATGGAAAGCGGGCAGATGCCCAAAGTGCCGGTGTACCTGGACAGTCCCATGGCTATTAATGTGACACAGCTTTACAAACGCCGCTTTTCGTATCACAAACTGCGCGATCAGGATCTGCAGTACGCCGAGTCGCTGTTTGACTATGAGTTCTTTAACTACTACCGGAGCGTGGCTGCCTCCAAAAGTATTAATGATATTAAGCGCAACGCGATTATTGTTTCTTCCAGTGGCATGTGCACCGGCGGACGTGTGGTACACCACTTGGCACAACGACTAACACGAGAGGACGATACGATCCTGTTTGTGGGTTATCAGGCCAAAGGTACCCGGGGAAGAGATATTGCTGAGAAGAAAGAAACCATTCGTATGTTTGGGCAGGATATTCCGCTACGCTGCCATGTGCAGCAGATCTCAGGTCTGTCGGGTCATGCCGACCGCTCTGAACTGCGCCGGTGGGTAGACCGTTTAAATACTCCTCCGCAGCAGACATTCGTGGTACACGGCGAACTGGACAGCGCCACAGCGATGCAGCAGATGCTACAGCAGGATCTGGGCTGGAACCAAGTACACGTGCCTGACTACTTGGAAGAATTCAAACTTTTCTAAGAGGCAGTAACGGACAGGTTTATAGCAGTAGGGTTTCCCTAGTACTACTTTGCCTAACTCGCCATATTGTGGGCGGTGGCAACCCGCAGCCCCAACTGATAATCGGTGAGTGCCTTGAGGTGCTGCTGGTAGGCCAGTTGAGTGGCAGTCCAAACCTCAGACACCAGACGGGTGAAGCGTACGAAACCTTCCTCGTCGAAGGATGATACTTTTAGGTAAAAGGCCTGCTGCCCCTGCCGGTACGGAATGAGTTCGGTGTATACCGGCTCACTGAGCATGTCAGTGACGCGTGAAATCACCGGACACAGACGTAAGTGACTCTTAAAGCTCGCCTCTACGTTGGCCAGTTCTTTGGTGAGCTCTTGCGTCTCCAGTTCGCTCCACTGCCGTTTGGTCATCAGCCGGTCGCGCCAGTACCCAATCTGCTGCTGATTCTCCGAAAAGCTTTCGTATACCTTCTGTAGCTCCATCAGCACACGGTAACGCTCTAAGTACTCGGCAGCAACACCCGCACGGTGGGCCCATCGATAGTGTAATAAAAAAGACTGCTGATCTAACTCGTTGAGCCATAACTTTTGACGAGCTAAGTCGCTATTCAAACGACGAATGATCTTACCCGCTTCCTGGCTACGGTACTGCCGATGATCAAACTCAAAATACTTAGCATCAAGGTCCCCGAACTGGATCGCCTTCAGGGTTTCAAAATCATTTTGATTAGAAAAATACTCTTTAATACGACGCTGGTGCTGCTCGTTGTAGACCATATCGAAGGTGAGCTCCACGGTTTGATGCTGCTGACGCACTACTTCCTCAGGGTCGAACCACTGCAAAAAGCGGTTATCGTAGAACCCACAAAAGGCCGGTGATATCTGATAGCGTTCTTCTTCTTGCACCACGTACTGCGCAAACGCTTCAGCGCTGATAGGTTGAAGTTCTTGCTTCGGCAGCCCCACATCGTACATTCGTTGCGTTACCTGCTGGCGCAGCGCAGCATGGTTTTTAAACAGCTGCCAGGCCGACTGCTGGTCCGTTTCTACCTCCGTGGTGAGCGAGCGAATATTCTTTTCGCGTTGCTCGCGTGAAGGGTGCGATGCCCACTGGTCTTTTATCTTAACGCGCGACTTTACCAAATGACCGAACTCGCGGCGCAGCACACGAGGTAATCCTTGCACCACGGTTAGGTCTAGGTGCTCGGCCAAGCGTACGAGGGTTGTTCGATGGTTGGCGTACAAGTCTTCTGTTTTACTACCCTGCTCAGCGAGTTGGTTAAGGTAGTGGGTGCAGTGATCGTAAGCAGCGGCACTGAGCTCTACACGACGCAGCGCCGAGATCATGGCCTGCTGCCCCGCCACACCGGTGGCTACCAGGTCGGCATGATACTCCATCTCTCGGGATAACCCCGAGTACTGCTTGTTGACTAGTTCGTAAGCCCATCGTAATACGGCGCGAGCGCCTTCTATTAAACCCCGGGTCAGTACAGCGAAGAAGCCAAAGACACCCCCGGAATCTACCCACTCGTCGAGCCACTGATCCCAACGGTCGTACTCGTACACCAGATTAAAAAGGACCTGATTAACAGTGTACACGTAGCTACCTAACTTCATACTACGCTGAGAAAAGTGTCCAAATTCGTGGGCAATAACCGCCTTAAACTCGCTCACCGACAGTGAATTCACCAATCCTAGTCCAATCTCTAGGTTTTTGCGCACCGGAAAAAACATGCTCCAGAAGCTTGAGTTGTAGAAAACCGCAGCATTTACGTCTGGCGTTAAGTAAATCTTCTGGGGAACCGGAGTCTGGGTTTCTTCTGCTAGCTGCGTAATAAAATCTAGCAGGTGAGGCTGATCTTCGGCGGTGATTTCAATGCGCTGAGGATTGTCATTATGTTTGATAGAGAACACAAACTTGATGAAGAACGCTAGCACCATGACCCCGAGCACTATCATACCGGCCCCGAGCATTATCGTGATAAGGTGTGCTTTAAAAGCTATCAAAGAGATGCCTCCGTACACCCCACCCACAAATACGATAGCCGCCAAGAAGAGCAGGATAAGATAGAGTAGAAAAAATAAGAAGATAGCTCCTATCACCGAGTAAACACTTCTCTTAAAAGAGGAAGAAGGGCGTATAGAAGGCAGTTGGGGGGCAGATACGTCAGTAGAAAAAGAATGTCTCATATTAATTACCAGCTAGGCTTTCGTTCATCGTACAGACAAATATAAATGTTTTTCTACTATTATACACTAAATATTACATGTATTTATAAATATTAGTCAATTTTAAGGGGAAAATAGTTTTCGCGGGAGTTGTTTATACCTGCCAGATTTTAAAATCTGACAGGCCCGAGCAGGCAAAGCCATTGTGGTATCATCATTAGCTAGGCATTTGGGTACGCCTATATTTCTGAGCTGAATGTTTCAGACGATCACTATAATGGTATATTCCCGTGCTTTTTGCGAGGTAGCTTGTCGGCTTTGTTCTCGAGCATCGCAAATGCTCGTATCAGTTTGCTCCGGGTTTGCTGCGGTTCAATCACCTCGTCTACGTAACCCCGACTAGCCGCCCGGTACGGGTTAGCAAAGGTATCCGTGTACTCATCTACCTTTTCTTGCAACTTGGCTTTAGCGTCGTCAGCTTCGGCGATTTCGCGTCGGAAGATGATTTCGGCGGCTCCTTTCGCTCCCATCACCGCAATCTCGGCCGAAGGCCAGGCGTAGTTCATATCAGCACCGATATGTTTGGAGTTCATCACGTCGTAAGCACCGCCGTAGGCCTTGCGAGTGATGACGGTGATACGCGGCACGGTGGCTTCACTAAATGCGTAGAGCAACTTGGCTCCGTTCGTGATGATGGCATTCCACTCTTGATCAGTACCGGGCAAAAAGCCGGGCACATCCTCCAGCACTAGCAGCGGTACATTAAACGCATCGCAGAAGCGTACGAAGCGGGCACCCTTCACGCTGGCGTCAATGTCTAGCACCCCGGCCAGCGCCGCCGGTTGGTTGCCCACGATGCCGATACTTCGCCCGCCCAGGCGCGCAAAACCGACCACGATGTTTTCCGCAAAATTGCGGTGCACCTCCATGAATGAATCTCGGTCCACCAAGCCATTCACCACCTCTCGCATGTCGTAGGGCTGGTTGGGGTGGTCAGGCACAATGGTGTTAAGCACCTCGCGCTCTTCTGAGGCGGCGGGGGTATACTCCTGCACCGGTGGTTCTTCTTCGCAGTTTTGAGGTAGGTAGCTCAGCAGCCGCTGTACTGACTGAATGCAGTGCAGCTCGTTGGGTGAGGTAAAGTGTGTGACGCCACTCTTGGTGCTGTGCGTAGAAGCGCCGCCCAACTCTTCGGCGGTCACTTCTTCTTGCGTCACGGTTTTTACGACGTTGGGCCCGGTCACGAACATATAGGAAGTGTTCTCAACCATAAAGATAAAATCAGTAATGGCGGGTGAGTACACTGCCCCCCCGGCGCAAGGGCCCATCACCAACGACAGTTGCGGCACCACGCCTGAGGCCAACGTGTTGCGGTAAAAAATGTCGGCATACCCCCCTAGTGACACAACGCCCTCCTGGATGCGAGCACCGCCCGAATCGTTGAGTCCGATCACCGGCGCCCCATTTTTTAGGGCCAACTCCATGATACGCACAATCTTTTCGGCATGTGCCTCCGACAAAGACCCACCGAATACCGTAAAGTCCTGCGAGAATACGTAAGTCAACCGCCCGTTGATGGTTCCGTAACCGGTGACCACCCCGTCGCCCAAAAAGCGTTGCTTCTCTAGGCCAAACTCATGGCTACGGTGCTCGACAAATTTGCCGATTTCTTCGAAACTACTTTCGTCTAGCAGCAGCGCTAAACGCTCGCGGGCGGTGAGTTTGCCTTTATCGTGTTGCGCTTGTACGCGTTTTTCGCCACCACCCTGCTCGGCGGTCTGGTGTTTCTGACGCAGTTGTTCGGTTCGGTCGGTGGCGACCGAAGAAGTGTTTTTGTTGGGCATGGTTGTTAGGTTTGTGGGACTAAATATAATAGGAAATTTGGGGTATTTGCGCCTTCTTTGTGCCCAGTTATCGCCGCAGCCACCAGGGCAGCTCACTATCGCACTTTTTTAACGATCCAATCGCTTCGTATGCCGCACCAAACCGTTGCTATTATTGATATGGGGACCAACACTTTCCATATCCTGGTGGCACAAATAAAAGAAGACCGTAGCTATCAGATTGTGTACCGACAACGAATTGTGGTCATGATCGGTAAGGGAGGTATCAACCAGGGTATGATTACTGAGGCCGCTCAGCAACGAGCGCTGGGGGCCTTACAAGAATTTGTAGCAGTCATCGACAGATTTCAGGCACAACACGTGCGAGCAACGGCCACCAGTGCGTTTCGTAACGCCCGCAACGGGGCAGTGCTAGCGGCGCGTATTCATGACGAAACCGGCATTCATGTAGAGGTGATCGGCGGTTTGCAAGAAGCTGAATACATCTTCCGGGGAGTGCAAGAAGCGCTCACCCTGGGCGATGAGTCGGTGCTGATTATGGACATTGGGGGAGGCAGTGTGGAGTTCGTCATCAGTAGCAATCAACAGATCCGCTGGAAGCAAAGCTTCGAGATTGGCGCCCAAAGGCTGCTCGATCGCTTTGACATCCAGGATCCGATTTCTGAGAAAAATCAGGCGGTATTGCGTACGTACTTTCAGGAGACACTGAGTCCTCTGCTGATCGCCAGCGATACCTGGCAACCCCACACCCTCGTGGGTGCTTCCGGCACGTTCGACACCCTCTGTGCTATCCATGCCCATCAGAAGGGGATAGAAATCAGACTAGACGACTGCGAACTGCCGGTTTCTTCTGACCGCTTCGCCAGCATCCTGCAAGATATCATCGGCAAAACCCGGGACGAGCGCCTGGCGATACCCGGAATGGCTGAGATGCGGGTGGATATGATCGTAGTAGCTGCCTGCCTCATCCAGTTTGTGGTAGGTCGGCTACCGCTCGACCGGCTGCGGGTATCGGGCTACGCCCTGAAAGAAGGCGTGCTACGCACCATGATTCAAGAACTTCCGTCTACCTAGCCTCCTTATGCCTACCTACGCTCATCATCAGCTACAGCGGTTTTCTGCCACCATCTTTCAGCGGATGGGCTGCCCGGCCCAAGAAGCTGATTTGGCCGCCGAGGTGCTTTCTTCCGCCGACCTGCGGGGCGTAGACTCACACGGTATTGCCCGCTTGGTGGGATACGTGCGGCTGTGGGAAAAGCAACGCATCAACGCCACTCCTGCGGTGCGGGTAGTACACGAAACCCCGAGCACCGCCGTGATGGACGGCGACGCCGGACTAGGGCTGGTTGTTGCCCCTCGGGCGATGGATACGGCCATTGCCAAAGCCCAAAGTGCGGGTACGGGCTGGGTATCGGTGCGCCACTCCAACCACTTTGGTATTGCGGGTTACCACGCGATGCGGGCCCTGCCCCACAACATGATCGGCATCGCGCTCACCAACGCAAGCCCGCTGGTGGCTCCCACTTACTCGGTAGACCGCCTGCTGGGCACCAATCCGATTGCGGTGGCCATTCCGGCAGGACAACAACCGCCCCTGGTGGTGGATATGGCAACCACCACCGTAGCCAACGGTAAGCTGGAAGTGCTTCAGCGCCAGCAACA
Organism: Tunicatimonas sp.; assembly: GCA_965213875.1. Classification (GTDB taxonomy): domain Bacteria; phylum Bacteroidota; class Bacteroidia; order Cytophagales; family Cyclobacteriaceae; genus Tunicatimonas. The sequence goes on from CBDCAN010000001.1 coordinate 761,783, forward strand.
AGAAGCCCCTACCGGCTGGATACAAGACCAGCAGGGGCAGCCTACCGTTGACCCGAAGGGAGTGGCGCAGGGAGGCGCACTGCTGCCGCTGGGCAGCGACGCTACGCGAGGCAGCCATAAGGGCTACTGCCTGGGGGCGGTCGTTGATATATTCTCCGCCGTATTTTCGGGAGCCAACTACGGCCCTTGGGTGCCACCCTTCGTGAGCTTTCTTGATCCACCCAGCGATCCGGTAGGGTTAGGCATCGGGCATTTCTTTGGTGCCATTCGGGTAGATGCGTTTCGTACGGTAGATGAATTTGAAGTGCACATGGACCGGTGGATCACTACTTTTCGGGAAGCCCAAACCGTAGCAGGACAAGAACGCGTGCTCATTCCTGGCGACCCCGAGCGGATGACCGAAGCGCAGCGTCGTCAAAACGGTGTGCCCCTGCTCGCACCAGTGGTTGAAGACCTGATCGGACTAGGCGAACGCTGGTCGCTTGACGTAGATTTTCTACGTGATCGCTAATCCTCTCAGCAACCTGGAAGTAAAAAGACCGGTGGTCATTCTTGATTAGAGTAGTTACTTGCTACTGCCCTCTGCGTCTATTTTGGGTAGCTTACTCTATATTTATCGTTATCTGTTCGTCAGCGTAGGGTGTACTGCCCACTCCCCCCTCTCCTATGGCAAGGTCAACCGTAATTTGTAATGCTACCTGTTTTACCTGATGCTGTTCCATCAGCGCCTTCGAAAACAAGACGCCCACTCGAGTCTGTTCACCAGGTTTTACGGTAGCGCGAGAGTAGTTTAGATAAGCAATGGGGCGGTCGGTGGTTACGTTGGCTACGTAGAAGTCTTTAGTACCAGTGTTAGTAACGGTAAATTCGTAGGGAGAAGAAAGACTGCCGATCAGCTTTTTCGCCGGTAGCTTCACCTTATCGGTTTCGTACTTAATGCTCTTGTAAGGTGCATCAAACTTTACGCTTATCGGAATATAGTTGTCATCTCCTACCCGGATTCCCCGAGACCGATAGCCGTTACCCTCCGCCTGAGCAGCGTTAAAAGTGACTCGGATAACCGTAGTATCATCAGGGGCAACCGGTTTTGTGCTCCAGCTGTATGTTATTTCCTGCGGAGGTACTGTAGGGGGCGGGGGTTCTAAGAACATCGTACTATCGGTAGCATTTCTTAGTACAATTACCTTGGTAATATCTTCTTGCCCACTAGGCCTTCCGAAGTCGATCAGAATATTTCCTTCGTTTCTTTGGTCGGGCAGCCCTTCGCCAGAACGAAGAATTTCCCACCCCCGCTCCTGTTCAAACCGTTCTTTAAACTGCTGAGTTTCTTCAGTGCGCGGCACTACGTTATCGGTATCTTTTAGCTGCTCAATGATGTACTGCTCTATATCACGCGACCACTGGGTAAGTGGCAGTTGTAGCTTTTCAGCTATCACTGGCTGTTTGCTCAGCATAAGCTGACCCGCTTCAGAACGGTACAATGTTACCAAGTTCGCAATTTCGCGTTCGGTATACACCTCTTGGTAGGCAGACCTGATAGCCGGTGTTAGTTGCTGCGTAGCCTTTCTCTGCGCCTCTTGTGTCAACGAATCCCAGAAATAACCGGGCAGGTTGTGGTTACCTGTTCTTTGATAATCAACCATTTGTGTCACCACCTGCCTAACCCCTTGCAGCGTTCCGCTTAACTCTATGAGCTCATCAACGCTACCCTGTTTGTCTTGTCCAGAAGCACTAGGAAGAAGAAACCAGCCGGTAAACAGAAGCGACAATAATGATTTCAGCACGTTTATTTAGTTAAGACTGCAATTATTCTGATCAGAAATTACGCGCTACGAAGCTCTGTAGCGCACCAACATGGGTTATAGCGTAGTAGGAGGAAAGCGAATGTGGTTTAGTGTGATGGCCACCATCATTTGGAAGCGGGAAGTAGACGGGTAGAAAGAATCGCGCTACCATAGTTCGGTGGTGAAGACAGGTAAAGCAACGTAGTTACGATTAATCCATTGGTTAAACAAACGACGCCTTCGGAATGCTAAGGGCGTTGTTGTTTTACCACTTATAACCCGCTGTTCCCTTTGAAAATACGCGAGCCACATTGCTACCTGTTTTCTACAAAAAATCTCAAAACTGCTCAACAACACTAAACGATGTTCTGGCAAAACTACTCTTTAACACCATTTAAAACTTGCCAACACACGCAATTATCTTCTGTAATTATAGTAACATAAAGTACCGAATTGTTTTTTACATCATCAACTGTTATTATTGCAAAAAAACAACAAAATGAAAGCAAGCGAAATAGCAAACGTTTTTACGGAGTACATGGAAGAATCTACGACTCCCAAAGGTGTAAAAATTCAATCTTTTTTTAACCAGTTAACCGACTCAAACAAGCGTATTGTGGCGAATAATATCGCTAAAGCATATACCGAGCATCAGGATGCTGAGAAAGAAAGAGCAGAAATGAAAAAGAAGAATAAAAAAGAGATATCAGAGCTAAAGAAGAAAGCAAAGGCCCTGGGGCTAAGCGTGGTAGAAAGCGAATAGCCCTACTACACTAGCTTCGTTTAATAGCAAAATAGCCAGCCGTGAGCTGGCTATTGGTGTTGTAGGCAGTTGCCACAAAGAGCCACTTTCTCGCGCGTTTATTAATGCGACCTCTTATTAAAAGTAGTAAGCTATTGCTTATCAATTTTTGATACTTAATACAGCCTTTGTGTTTGCTTCGTCGGCGATTATCACCTTTCAGGATTAAGAGATCACCCCTACTTTTCGAGCTTGAACCTTCATTCTCGTTCACTACTAGTCGCATTTGTCGAAATGCAAATGGTATACATACTGCTCGTAGTCGAAGAAAAAGTCTTGGTAGCCAATGCCTCCCCAGTGATAGTAAAGTACACTTTTAATATCACCCACCAACGTATACATGCGTATAGGTTCACTACTCAACAGTGATTCTAACGCGTCTATGAAACAGTCAATCAGATGCGTAGGCCGATCTGGATTCGAACTACCCGGGTGCAGCCAACTACCGGCCCCTTGAGCAAAGTCGCTCTTCCAGTCACGAGACTCTCGTAGTGCGTACTCATGAGCAAGTAGATATTCGTGTTTAGCCTGGTCGTAGTGCCACGACTTGTTGGCAGCGAAGAACTGCTCGATAGTAGTTACAATCTTGTGCTTGACCGTCTCACTGACTGTCTTCCCTTGCTTGTCGATGGTTGTCAGGGTGTAGTCATGTGAAATATAGCGGTCGTGGGCTTCTCGTTGCGCCGCTATCCCGGCTAAGTAACCGTTGATGTAGTCAATACTCATAGCATAGTCTATGTGATGAAACGTTCGTACGCAATTATCTTTTGTTCTAAACGACGCTCGAGATAGTCGTTCTTATCCGCCAGCGATTGGACGATAAGTCTTGCTTCATCTCGGTAGCCAGCAATTTTCTCCTGACTCCAGTGCTTCGGGGGCGCTTGCAGGTTGGTAATACGGTCGGCTAGCTTCACGATGCCCACCTCACGCTCGAGCTGGTTGATACGGTACAAGCTATCCTGCATTCTTTTAGGCTTACTGGACAAACGGCTGTCTTTGGTCAGGGCTTGTACGGCGGCGGCTACGCGCTTGCCGAATTCGTTTTCGAGCTCCAGCGCATCGGTCGCGGTATCCTCCAGGGTGTCGTGCAAAATGGCGATCTGCACCGCAAAGTCCAAATCAAAATTAGGTTTCGCCGCATGCGCGAGTAGCACCTCCATTGCTACGTTGGACAAGTGCAATAGGTAGTTGGCCTCTGTGCCCGGCACCTGCTGCCGGGCGTGCTTTCCTCCAGCAAACTTCATGGCACGTTGATAAACATCTTGAGTCATGTGAGACGAAGTTAAATACGTGGTGTTGCTATGGCAAAACTACGATCGTTTTGTTTTTTTGAGAAAGACAATGTTATTTAGGAAATTTCGAACGTTAAGTATCCACTTATTCGTGAGCTAACTTTAATGATCAAACGCACCAAACCCTGATGCTTGCTATCAATTATTAAACAGCGTAATTTTTGAGGCTACAACTTACCGAACCCATCCATGCGAACCGCCCCGGAGCATCTTACAGAAAATGACGAACGGTTAGCTCCCATTATCGCTGAAGTAACCCTGCCTGAAATCCATAGTACGCGCAATATATTCTTTGACTTGAGCAGTTGCATCATCGGACAGCAAATTCACTACCGACGGTCGGTACCGGCGTTTCAACGTTTAATAGCTCAATTACCCGGTGAACAGCTTACTCCGGAGACAGTATTGGCCCTACGCGAAGAAGATATCCGTTCACTTAAAATAGCGGATGCTAAGTATCAAACTTTACTCCGCTGGGCGGTGTTTTGGCAAGAGCATACGGACGAAAATATTGACTGGATCAATCTCAACGATAAAGAGGTGCGCGGCTGGCTTTCGCCGGTGAAGGGCATTGGTCCCTGGTCGGTAGATATGATGCTGATATACACGCTGGAGCGTCCCGATGTGTTTCCGGCGGGCGACTATCACCTGAAGCAGGTGATGACCTCTTTGTACGAACTAGATACTTCTTCGGGATTGAAAACCCAACTGGAGGAGATATCTCAACGGTGGGTTCCGTATCGTTCGGTGGCGTGTCGCTACTTGCTAACGTGGAAAGAATTACTAAAACAAGGGCTGCTATGAAACGTTCGGGAGTTGCCGATTTACCGATCTACGGAGGGGCCATTCCCTCCTGGTTGTTTGAGCGTATGGTGAAGCTCAGCGGCTCCATCGTAGAAGCAATTCTTTTAGATCAGGGGCACGCTGAGTTTCTCCGTCGTTTGTCTGACCCATTTTGGTTTCAAAGCTTCGGGGCGGTCATTGGCATGGACTGGAACTCTTCGGGAGCCACCACCGCAGTAATGAGTGCCCTCAAGCGATCTCTCAATCCGCGATCGCGAGAACTGGGTCTCTACGTGTGCGGAGGTAAGGGGAAGCAGTCGCGTCAAACTCCCCTTGAGCTACTGGCCGTAGGCGAACAGACAGGCCTCGACGGGGCAGCACTGGCTCGGTGCAGCAAGCTGAGTGCCAAGGTTGACAATACGGCGGTGCAAGATGGCTACCAGCTCTACCTGCACAGCTTTGTGGTGAGTGCGTCCGGCGACTGGTCCGTCATTCAGCAGGGTATGAGTTCCACCCGGCAACAGGCAGTTACTTCACCTACCGCTCGACGGTACCACTGGCACTCGGCTTCCTTACGTTCGTTTGTAGCAGCACCCCACACGGCGGTTTGTGGCACTCCGCAGGGCAATATCCTTAATCTGGTCGACTCGGCGGCGGGTCCAGCGCAGGCGTCGATGATCGACATGGCACAGCAGCATCCGGATCGTATCCTCAAAGAGGTGCGCCACATGAAACTGCCCACGCACGGTGATGTACGGGCCGAGAATGTAAACCTGAAGCGGCTAGGTAGCGTGCTATGGCTAGCTCAAGAAAACGAAGTACAAAACTTTGAGGAGTTGTTGGCCTTGAAAGGCATGGGGCCACGCACGCTACAGTCGATGGCACTGGTCAGCGAAGTGATGTATGGTACTCCGGTGCGCTTCTCTGACCCCGCTCGCTTTTCGTTGGCTCACGGGGGAAAAGGTGGCTCTCCGCACCCGGTACTTACCCAGGTATACGATGAATCCATTGATGCGCTGCGCTCGTCGGTAGAACAAGCCCATCTCAATCAGTCCGACAAGCAAGAAGCCATCAAAAAGCTATCGGTGTTGGCACAGCGCGCCGAGCACAACTTTGTGCCTGAGGATAACTTTGCGGAGTACCTGGCCCAGGAAAAAGAGAACGCCCCTCGCTACGGCGGCCGTACGATTCGCCGCCGTCCACCCCGTCCCAAAACCGGTCGGCAGCTGGATTTATTTCAGTAGCCCTGATCACGGCCCGTCATTACACAAACACATTCGCACTTCTCGAGAACAAAGAAGTCACTTCACCAATACTAATCTACGCCACTTCGGTAATACCACTAATGCCCATTCTGTGCACAAACAGGCGTTGATCAAGTGCGCAATGGCCGCCTAAGTAGCTCAGAGTGTGATCACCGAAAACGGTCGCTGACAGTCTTGGCGTACATAGTTCTGTTGGTCTGAATAGTTTTTATGGCCATTTTTAACAATATTAGCACCATAACCGTCAGGACAGTAAAGAGCAAGCTTGTATCGTCATAACGTACAAACTTACTCCTAATGCCTCTGGCTGTCAAATAGTTACACCATCCTACTTTTTGAAGCACTACCCTCAAATCAACTGACAACTCCTTTATTCTCACTCACAACTAACGTATCTTTTTTATGAAACACCTCAACCTTCTTTTTACTGCTACAGTGTTGCTCGGGCTAAGCTTTATGGCCCGCGCTTCCGATATTGTGGAAGTCATTCCGCTCACCGACCGCATCATTATGGTGCACTTCGACGACGGTTACGTACGTCACCACCAAAAAGGCGAGGCCCGTAGTAACGAATCGGTTATTCAGGACCCGCTGGATGTAGCGCTGGCCACGCAACTTGGCTCCTACATCATCAGCAGTAGCGACGACCCGAACTTCGGGGACGGAGTGCAACCCAACGACATCGGGCGGAAGAGCAAGGGCACCGACTTCACCTGGTTGTGCCAAGACTATAACGATGAAGTAGGATGTATCAACTCCGATGCTGACCACGCTAAAGAGCACTGGATCTACCTGTACCTGGATGACCCCCTACAGGCGGGCAGTACCTATACCATTGCCACCAGTGTGGCGGCTAATGGTAACAGCTACGAATTGCTCTACGATCCTAAGCTGGCCAGCTCCCGCTCGGAAGCCGTACACGTGAATATGATCGGCTACGCGCCCGCTGCTCCTAAGAAATACGGCTATGTGTACCACTGGACCGGCGATAAGGGTGGCTTGGACCTTTCTTCCTACGCGGGGGCTACCTTCTGGCTGGTGAACACCACCGACAATAGCGTGGCTTACACCGGCACTGTCGCCTTCCGCAAGGCGGCCAACAACGTAGAGACCGGACAGCCGGACGACACTCCCGACGATAACTTTCTGGGAGCCGAGGTCTACGAAGCCGACTTTTCGGACTTTACCACGCCCGGAGAGTACCGGCTGGCGGTAGAGGGCATCGGGAGTTCGTTCCCCTTCGCCATCGACGATAATGCCTACTTTGAACCGTTCTACCACATCGTTCGGGGGCTGTACCACCAGCGCAGCGGTATTGCCCTCACGCAACCTTATACGGAGTATACCCGCCCCGCCCCGCACAACCCCACCGTGACCCCCGGCTTCGCCGGAAAGTTGCAGTATACCAGCTCGCGCTTTGTGGATTGGGAAAATCAGGATAATTCTGATGAGGACAAACCAGCCATTGAAGCGGGCATACTGGGCCCCCTAGATACCTACGGCTGGTACCAGGACGCGGGCGATTGGGATGGTTACTTCTCGCACCTGCGCATTCCGAGCTGGCTACTTTTCTTATACGAGTTTGCCCCCGCCAAATTTCCCGATAGCCAACTCAATATTCCCGAGAGTGGTAACGGAGTGCCCGATTTGGTGGACGAAGCGGCCTGGCTACCTCGCTTTTTTCACCGCACCCGGCAGGAGCTGATTGCCAAGGGCTACGGCACGGGCGGAGTGGGTTCTCGCGTGGCGGGCGACTGGTTTGGCGGCGACGGAGAAGGCGTGCCCTCGTACGAGGACGTGAACCGTACGTACATCGTATCGGGCGAAGACCCCTTCACTACGTATAAGTACGCCGCCACCGCCGCCCACTTGGCCATTGCCCTGCAAAAAGCCGGGGCGACCGACCCGGAAGGAGTAGACTGGCGGCAGGAAGCTACCGAAGCCTACGCCTGGGCACAGGCCAACACCCGCGACGGTGATGAGGAACCGGTATTCGGACTGCGGCTCAGCGACCAGCGCCTGTACGCCGCCGCGGCCCTGTACAAGCTCACCGGCGAAGAAGCGTATCACGACCAGGTGAAGGCCGACGCGGTGGGTATCACCAGCGGTACGGTGCTGGGCGAAGACCAGCGCTGGGGAGTGTATACCTACCTGACGATGGGAACGGGCCGTTCGGTAGAACCGGGCTTGTACGCCACCCTGCGCGATGCCGCGCTCAACTCGGCCGACAACGTGCTCACCGACGTGGTGGAACGACGGGCCACCCGCTACGGCGGTAATTTTTTCTTTCCGATGCTTGTCGGTCAGCCCACCACCCCCATGATCTTTGATGGACTGATGGGCTTTATGCTCACCAAAGACAGCAACCCCGGTCGAGCGAATAACTACCTGGCCAATATCTATACCACCTCCGACTACTTTCTGGGCACCAATCCGCTGAATACGGTGTGGGCCACCGGTTTAGGCGAGCGTCATCCGAACGAAGTGTTCCACCTTGACTCTTGGTACAACGGGCTGGATACCGAAGCCGATGAAGAGCAGACGGAGTTTTATCCGGGCCTTGTTCCTTACGGACCCTGGATTAACGATGGCCAAGCCCTTGGCCCCTGGGACAACGATTGGGCGGGGAAAACTACGTATCCGGAGTACGAAACCTGGCCCGGACACGAGCGCTGGTACGACCAACGCACCGCCCCCCTCACCGCTGAGTTTACGGTGCACCAGAACACGGCTCCGGCCGCCGTCACCTACGGCTTCCTTATCGATGGCGTGTTTGGGGATTTCAGTGCCGGTTCAGAAACCCCCACGGCAGTAAGCTTGAGCCCCGACTCGCTGGTACTGGGGATCAAAGAAGCTGCCCAACTTACGCTAACCACCACCCCGGCCAATGCGGGCGGCGGACTGGTGTGGAGCACCCAGGACCCGACCGTTGCTACCATCGACCGCAACGGTATTGTGACCGGGGTAGGAATAGGAACGACCGGCGTATCGGTGGCAACCACCGACGGCAGCGTATCAGACAGTGTTTTCGTGCAAGTGGTAGCTACCCAGGCGGGCGTTACCTTCGTGGTGGCTGATTTCGATGAGGTGGTTCCCACCAACGGTACAGTGGAACCGGGAAAAACTCAGATGTTTGCCGCCGGAGGCACCGCTACCTTTGTCGAAAATCCCAACGCTGACAGCAACAATGAGAGTGCGCAGGCGGTTCGCTTCGACAAGGAGGAAGGTACTTACAAGCTGATTGGTTTCAATCTATCCGAACCGCTGCCCGTCAGCCCTTTCAACACGTTGAGCTTTCAGCTCTACGGCACCAATATTACCCAGGTATTTGTGGCGATGAGCAACGGCGAGGATGTAAACCTGGTAGAGACCCAGCAATCGGTTACCATTGCCGACAATACGTGGGGAACCGTGGAAATCACCATTCCCGAAACGGCCGAAGGCAACATCAAAGACGTGCTGATCTTCCCTAATCCTACCGACGGGGCCTCCGCGACCTTCTACGTAGACAATGTGAAACTCCTCGGCGACAACCCCGCCGCCCCGGTGTTGGGAGTGGAACTGTCGAAAGATAGTGTAGACGTAGGCGTAGGAGAAACCGTGATGCTGACCGCTACGGTGCTTCCCGAAGCGGCTACCGAGCGCGGTGTGGTGTGGCAGAGCAGCGACGAAAGCGTAGCGCAAGTAAGCGAGTCGGGGCAGATAAGCGGTATCAGCGAAGGGGAAGCCCTAATCACGGTGACTACCGTAGAGGGACTGTTCACCGACAGTGCCTACGTGACGGTGGTGCCGGGCGGCGCGGCGCGCAGTCTGATCATTGCCGACTTCGACGAAGTGGTACCCACCAATGGCAACGTTGCCCCCGGGCGCACGCAGATGTTCGTCGGTGGCGGCACCACGACCATCGTAGACAACCCCGATGCCACTGCCGATAATTCGAGCAGCCAGGTAGCAGAATTCGTCAAAGAGGAGGGCACCTTTAAATTGGTCGGGTTCAACCTGGCTGAGGCGGCGTCTCTAGAAGGCTACCAGACGTTTAGCTTTCAGCTGTACGGAACCGGGGTAACGCAGGTATACGTCGCCCTCGACGATGCCGATGGCAATCGGGTGGCCGAAAGTTTCCAAGAGGTGAGCATCAACGACTCCTGGGGTACCATCACGTTGGATCTTCCCCAGGATACGGCTGTGACCCTGAAAACCGTTCTTATCTTCCCCGACCCGAACAACGAGGCCAGTGCCACTTTCTACGTAGACAATGTGCGTCTGGATGGTGTTGCCCCGCAGGAGCCAACCATCACGATTGACCTCACCCCCGAAACCGTTACCCTGGAAGCGGGGGCCGTCACCACCTTGGTGGCGGAAGTAACTCCCGCCGAAGCTGACTCTCTCTTGCGCTGGAGCACCACCGATGCTTTGGTAGCCAGCGTCGACAGCAGCGGAACGGTGACCGCCTTGTTAGCCGGAAGCGCCACCATCGTAGCGAGTACCGCCGATGGCACCGTCGCCGACAGTGCCACCGTGGTGGTGGTACCCGACGTACTGCAGGGCGATCTGATTGTAGCCGATTTCGACGGGGTGAATCCAACCCTGGGCATCGTGGAGCCGGGTCGTACCCAGGCGTTCGGGGGCGGCGGCACCATTACCGAGGTAGCCAACCCTTCGGTGGATGAATCGAATTCCAGTGCCCAGGTGCTGCGGTTCGACAAGGAAGAGGGTACGTTCAAACTGGTCGGGTTTAATCTACAGGTAGGCCGAAGTCTCAACCGCTACGAGACGTTCTCTTTCCAGATCTACGGTAGCGTAGCATTGACCGAACTGTTGGTCGTGCTGAACGACCCGGCCGGGGCTCAGTCGCTCGGCGGATTCCAAACGGTGGATATTGATAGTGGTACGTGGAGCACAGTGACCATTGAGGTGCCGGAAGGGACAACCGCTAGCGTAAAGGACATACTGATTTTTCCTAATCCTAATGATGCCGCTACCGGAACCTTTTACGTGGATAACGTTCGCTTCGATACCGAGCAGGTTACTACCTACCAGCTAGGAGACTGTACGTTTACCGCTGACGACTTCCCTGCCGATATGGCCGAAGTGGTAGCCGTGAGCGACGTGCCCCATTATACTTTCCGCCGGCGAGGGACCTACATGATAGGGCTGATTACCGGCATCCGAACTGATGGGCGGGCGGGCGCTTGGGAGCTCCACAACGACTGCTCGATTAAGCCGTTGCGCAAGAGCGGTTTCCGCCATAACACCTCATTGTTGCCCGACGTGTACGGAGTGGATCGCCGCTACGGATGGCGTTACGAGCCCACCGGAATTAGTGCCGATGGTACCTACATAGAAGCGGTTGCCATCAACGACGACGGGTATACGCACCCCCGGGGATGGCAGGTAGAGGCTGGTACGATGGTAGACGTACGGTTTAGACTCGCCGGCTCGCGGCTGGGCCGGATATACCTCGTCGTAGGGCAGGTAACCTGCGACAATGTGGTAGCAGAAAGAAGGTGGCTCGACTACTTCGTGATACGCTGCGACGACGATGAGAACGCGCGCAGTGTCGCTACGAAGGAGAAAGGAACGGGTGAGCAGCTCACCGGTGCTGGAACAATTGAGGCCTACCCGAACCCCTCCGAAGGGGTCGTGACGCTAGAGTACGGTAGCGCGCTTGAGGTGCCTACGGTGGTGCGGGTGATCAATACGAACGGTCAGATCGTGCTTCAGATTGACCCATCCTTAGAAGCGGTGCGAACCGAACTTGATTTGTCGCCCTTTGCCGATGGTGTGTATACCATCCAGGTGACGAGTGCCGAGCGAAGCACAGTGCAGCGGGTGTTGCTGCGCCGGTAGAACAGAACGGGGCTTGCCCCGTCTTTGCTAATTATAAGACCACTGGAGATTTTCTCCAGTGGTTTTTTTGTGTACAAAGTTAGGGGCTCATACCCCCGGATTCTTGATTTGACGTGGTATGCAACCGGAGGATCATTAGGCTAGTTTCTAGGGCAACTGGCTCTTGTACGACCAGGTGCTCTTCGTTTAATGCTTCTTTAAACCATGCCTGTTTGAGTTACAAAGATCAACATGAATGCTAGTACGATCAACCTTGCTTTCATTTTTGCTATTCGTCATCGGAAGTACCGTCAAGCCTCCAATCTTGGGAGGGTACTAAGTATCCGAACAAACCACCTCGGTGAACCATCGCCCAACAGCACTTTATAAACTTTTTTGAAAAAATTTTTAGCTACGCAAAAAGACTGCGCAGTAGTGGCTGAGCTTTGAATCATGGTTGAAACAAAAAGTAATACTAATCTCCTTCTAGCATAAAAGGAAGTGCTGCGGCAAAAGTCATTTCGAAGCCGTGTATTGTCTGGATCATGTCGTGCGGCGCACGCTGCCGTACGAATAGAGTTTGCAGAAGCACCGAAAAACCGCTCCGAGTGAAGTTGAGTAGGGAAGCGCATTTACAGCCAGACAGACTCGAGAGAGGGTCTCAGTTCGAACCTGAGGAGGGAGACAAGAATAGCGGCCCCCCTTCGCAAACGGCGGAGGGGTTTGCCACTGAGAAAATAATGATGGTCGTCTAGGGAAGCAAATAGTCGAGTGCTGCTTCCCAGACCTGCTAAAATATGGTGCTTTCAGACTGGAAGCACTCAAAATCTTCCCGAAGGGGAAGCGTAGAAGAGACAGAAAGTTTGAGACCAGGTGAGGGTTTCTGTACGGCCCCGCAGTGTCCGTGAGGATATGCTGCTCAGGCTGGATGTCGTTTTCTTCCTTTGCAGGACGAGGGTTCGAATCCCTCTCACACCTTGGGTGTGATAGTTCAGTGGGTAGAACAGCAAACTTAGTGAGACGAAGCCGCCCGCTTCTAAAAAGGGCCTCTATTGAGAGTAGCCTACCGCTCGACCCGCCCGAAGTATGGGGCAGTCTTGACGAGGCTTGCAACGGTGAGGATACCGCCCCACGCAGGGCCACCGCTTTTCTTAGCGCAGCTACCCGGTACGACCGACCCACAACGGGCTCGGTCAGAAAGGATAGTCCCGACGAGAAAACCAGTGGGGTTGCGTAGGCTCAATCAGCGTTCCACTTCCGAAGGATGGTGGAGGGGTAGCTACTTTCTTTTTACAAACTTAAAACGAAGATATCACGATGAAACGAGTGAGAATTAATAGCGGAAATATTGGTTTAGTATTTAACAACGGAGACTACCAGCGCGTGATCACTGCCGGAACCCACTGGCTGTCACTGTTTGAGACGGTCATTCAGTACAGTTTGTCTCAACCCTTCACGCCTACCGTTGAGTTGAACGTGCTGTTGCAAGACGACCGTCTGGCCGAGCACCTCATCGTGGTGGAAGTGAGTGACCACGAGATCGCGCTTCAGTACGAGGAGGGTAACTTCCGGGCGGTGCTGCCGCCGGGTCGCTACGCCTTCTGGAAGGGCGTCGTCCGCTACGCCTTTATCAAAGCCGACGTAAGCAAGGTGGAAATCACCGAAGCCATCGACCCGCTGGTGATCAAGCGGAAAGAGCTGGTGCCGTACGTACGTGCTTGCCGGGTGGGTGCCCACGAGAAAGGTGTGCTGTTTGTCGACAACAAAGTGGCTAGGCTGCTGGAGCCCGGTGAGTACTACTTCTGGAAAAACGCCCAGGAGGTCTCGGTATCCCGGGTCGATTTGCGGCAGTTGCAGATGGAGGTGTCCGGCCAAGAAATCCTGACCAAAGACAAAGCGGCCCTGCGTATCAACTTCTACGGGCAGTACACGGTCGTCGACGTGCTGCGTGCGGTGGTAGAGAACAAGGACTACGAGAAGCAGTTGTACATCCTGATGCAGTTTGCCCTGCGGGAATACATCGGCACCCTGACGCTGGACGAACTGCTGGAGAGCAAAGAGGCCATCGCCGCATACGTGCAGGAAACCCTGAAGGAGCCAACGGCCCAGCTCGGCGTAGCGATTAAGGGATGCGGCGTGCGGGACATTATCTTGCCGGGTGATATGAAGGAGATCATGAACCAGGTGCTGATCGCTCAGAAGCAGGCCCAGGCCAATGTGATTACCCGGCGCGAAGAAACCGCCTCGACCCGCAGCCTGCTGAACACCGCCAAGCTGATGGAGGAGAACGATATGCTGTTCAAGCTGAAGGAGATGGAGTACGTGGAGAAGATTGCTGAGAAAATCGGTGAAATCACGGTTTCCGGCAACGGACAAATCGTCGATCAGCTGCGCGGCATCTTTACGGCCGGTAAATAGAAGAAGGAGGGTACGGATGCCGTACCCTCTTTTTTTAGTGGGCGTCGGCTGGCTACCGCTGACTTCGTATTGCTACTATTACCACAGTACAAAAGCAATCCTCTTCTATGTATCTTGCGGACTAAATACGGCTATGCGTAGTGTGATCACAATGATACCGCTTATCTTACTCCTCGCTAATTATTTTCTCTACTTCACTCTTCGGTAAGCCTGTATACCTCATTATTTTCTCAACAGATTCGTTCTCAGCGTACATCAGCTTTACAATTTCTGTGTTTCTTTCGGCGACTGCCTCCTCTCGGGCAGTATCCAGAGAGTTTTTTAGATCTCGATACGATTTCAGACTCTCTTCGTACGCCTGTACCTCTTCAGGACTAAGCTTAGCTATCTCAGCTACTTCAAATAGCCGAGCGAAGATGCCTTCCCGTAGTTCATCTGGCACCCTATCGAGTTTGTTCAGGTTACGGATTACAAACATCCACTTGTCGAACCGAGTTGTCAGTTCTTTGACACCCTTTCTGAACTTTGGCATTTCCAGGTATACGAAAGTAAGCTTGTCATAGAACACCTGACAGGTTTCTACATCAGTCAGCTTTACGTCATACCGGAATTTATCTAGCTCGTCTTGATTATCATCAAAAACAAAATCCAGGATGGCTATCGTATATACGGCTTTTAGCTCAAATGTCCATTCCGACCCTCGCTGAGCCTGTTCGCGGATAGGAAATGTCGAATAGTAAACTGTTCGGTCCTTGAAGAACTTCTGTTTCGTCTTTTGCAATTCTACAATAAACTTTTCTCCTCGTTCATTCTCACAATACAGATCGAAAACTGCTCTTCGGTCTTCCTCGCTGCTACCTAGTTTGTCAGACTTCAGGTAAGTCAGCTCGGTAATTTTGCCCTGCTCATGCCCGAGAAGTTCGTTGAGAAAGTCTAGCAGGAGGTCTTTGTTTGGCTCCTCGCCGAACAGCCGCTTGAAACCATAATCAGTAAAGGGATTAATGTATTTTTCTTTTGACTCTTCCACGGTTGATGATCTTTTGCACGAAGGTATACTGTAGAGCAAATATACTAATTCGGCTATAATTCAAGCTGACTTAGCTGGTTTGTCCAGGTTGCTTATTATACAAGTTCAGTTGCTACATTTTGGTGACGAAAGCTTCACCGCGCCCGCTGGCTCTCTGATTCGCCTACGTCTTGGTTGCGGTAGTTGAGCTCTTTGAGCCTTCCAAAGCGGTAGGACAATGACACCCGAAAGTAGTTGGTGTTCCACACGTTGTCGTAGATCACGTCGGTTTGGCCTACGCGGTACTCGCCGCTGGCCCGTACGCGGTAAAACACATCGTTGAAATCCAGATTGACGGTGAGGGCTTCTCTGAGCAGCTTTTTCTCTACGCCAACATTGATAGAAGAGTAGTCTTTCTCGAAGTTGATGCCGTCACGTTTATCGCTCAGATACCAGGCGGTGAGGTGGAACGTGACCCAGTCTTTCACGTCAAAGCTGTTCTGAGAATAGAGGTAGTAGTACGGCTCGCTGTCGTTCGTCGTGAACACCCCAGTCTCGTCAAACAGTCGGTCGAAGCTAACAGTGGCCGTATTGTTAGATCGCCACCCGGCCAGGTTGACGTTTTTAGACAACGTGCCGAAGAAGGCGTGCCGCTCGCTCAGGTTCACCCGCTGCAACACGTACTCCCGCGGATTGTCTTCCGACTGAAAGGCCCCTCCGTCGATCGGATCTATCGTATAATTGTAGCCGAGTTTGAGGCTGAGTCCGGCCCAGGCACCTCCGGCCTCCAGGGCGTGTACGCGCGACGGCTGAAGGTCGGGGTTGCCCCGAATCGAGGTGAACGCATCTTGGTATACCACAAACGGATTGAGGGTTTGGTAGGGCGGACGTACGATGCGTGCCGCGTAGGTAAAGTACGCGTTGACCTGCTCCGTCAGCTGCACGGCGAGCGAAGCATTGGGGAACACGTTCAGGTAGGTATCGGCTACTGTGCTACTGCCGTCGATGCTGGTGAATAGTGTATAATCGGTGAGCTCAGCTCTTAACCCAATGCTGTAGTTGATGCTGCGGCGCATCTTTCCCTTCAGGTTGAGGTAAGCGGCGGGCACCCGCTCGTGGTACTCAAAACTACTCGACAAAGCATCGTTTCGGGTGGGGATATTACTCTTGCCGATATCGAAGAATGTGGTGCTGGAGTTGATGTATACGTATCCGAACTTCGCGCCTCCTTCTACACTGTATCGCTCATTGAGCACCTTTTCGTAGTCGAGTTGGGTGCTGAAAATGCTGATGTCGTTGCCGCCCACATTATTGATAAGCGCCAACCGCTCTTCTTGCTCAACAATACTCGCCTCAAAAATATCATTGTCAAAATTATCGGTATAGCTCGCGAACTGACTGCCGACAAATAAGTACGAACCCACACTATCGGTTGGTCGATGATAATTGGCATTCACCGTGTTTTTCCAGGTTCGGTCGTCCCGGGCAATGTTGGTATTGTACACAATGCGCTGACGGTCCTCAATAGTGTTATCACTCAGCTGCCGTCCGCCCAGCTTTTCGTAAGCACCCGTGTACTGCACCGAAAGGTAATGGTTGGCACCAGCGTTATACTGAACCCCGACTCCGTAGTTAGAAAAGTTGTCGTACGCGTACTGCCATTCGTTTTTGATGGTCGAGCGAAAGAAGTTGTCATCACCGGGCGCATTACGGGTGCGACTGGTGCGCTGGATACGCCGGTTGTTGCCCAGCTGCAAACCATAGTTGGCATTGGCCGACCATTGGCCACGGGCGTAGTGATAATCGACGTTGGTTCGGTTGTCGTACCCCACAAAATTGCTGTGGCTGTAGTAGTTTTTGACCGTGCCCTGCCCGCCCTGTTCGTTATTTGCTTTGGTGATGATATTGATCACCGCGTTGCCTTCGGCATCGTAGCGAGGACCGGGGTTGCCGATAATCTCAATGGTCTCGATGGCCGTCGGCGACAGTGCGGTTAGGCGGTCGGTAGACACGCGCACTCCGTTGATAAAAATGATCGCCGCCCCTTTGCCGAATATTTCTACTTCCCCGTCGGCATTGTACACCACGCCGGGCGAGCGACTCAACACCTCGTCTACCGTGGTGGCCGTTGCCAACGGCGTGTTGTCCACCTGGATCGCCAGTGAGCCGTCGGCGCGTTCGCTGATCAGCGACTGCTTGGCCGCGATCACGACCTCGCCCAGCTCGTTAGTAGCCTCTTTCACCACCACGCTCCCTACGTCTACTCGCGCGTTTCCAGCGTAGCGCACCTCCAAAATAGTATCCTGAAACGAGAGAGAAGCGAGTCTCAGCAGCACTTGTTGGTCGTCTAATCCGGTGATCTCAAACGATCCTTCCAAGAACGGAGTGCCCTGTATGATGCTTGAATCGTTGGGTGAAATCACCATTGCGTTTCCGAACAAGGCTTCCCCTTGCGTATTGGTAACCCTGCCGGAAATAGTTGTGATCGATTGGGCAGTAGCGACAAGATGAAAGGCGATTGAGTAGCCGACAAGTAGGCTTATTCTTAGACAGTGAATCATAAGTAGGAAGTTTGCGTAAGCGAGGGTGAAGCCTCTACATCAACAATATTATTCCTCACAGCGGCCCCTCTTTTAAAAAGTAGACCAACCACCCGTTTTCGCCATCAGAATATCCCACAGGATGAAAGCAGGGGTTCATCTACGAACCTGGCCGGTACGACGACTCAACCCGCGGCTTTGGCTACTTTCGCCGATAGTTCGCTCCGTGATTCGTACCTTTACGCATTGCTATGCATTTTCTGAAAGAGACATATCGGCGAGTAGATACTCCTTTCCTGCGGCACCTGCTGTTTTGGGGAGTGATCTTCTTGTTTCATATCGTTACCGCTTATCGGGCGTTCTACAGCAGCGTTGGGCACCTGACGGGGGTGATTGCCGTTATGACCGCCTTGCAAGTGATTGTGGCATACGTGACGCTCTACGTCTTGATTCCGAACTTGCTGGATAAAAAGCGTCTGGTTCTATTTACGGTGCTGCTGACGGGGCTGCTGGTATGGGCCACGGCCGGGTATCATACGGCGAAGTACTACTACTTTGAACCCACCTACCCGGAATCCTACACCGTACACTTCGAGCGATTCGGCTACCAAACGATTCCTGAGCGACTAGCGGAGCTATCGGTGACGGCCAGCAAAGCCGTATTTTTCTTTTCTCCCACAATATTGCTGTTGCTGTTCCAATTTTATCGCAACCAGCAGCGGCTGGCCAAGATCAATGAGCAGAAGAAAACGGCGGAACTAACCGCCCTGAAGCACCAGCTCAACCCCCACTTCTTGTTCAATACGCTGAACAACGTGTACGCACTAGCGGTCAAGAAATCAGATAAGACTCCCGAAGTGATCAGTAAACTATCCGACATGCTGGACTACATGCTCTACCGCTGTGATGAAGAATATGTGCCGCTGGCCAAAGAGGTGGGTCTGATTGAAAATTACCTGACCCTAGAAAAAATCCGCTACGGTGATCGAGTCAATATCACGTTTGACACTTGCCTGGAGCACGAAGTGAAGATTGCGCCCCTCTTGCTGCTCACCTTCATTGAGAACGCCTTTAAGCACGGAGTGAGTCAGGAGATCCACCGGGCGACGATTGACATCTCGTTAAAAACGAACGATAACCGGACGATTGCTTTTTGCATCAAAAACTCCGTGCCCGTGGTTGCCCCCCGCAACGGGGCCGTCAAGCCCACCATTGGCCTGCGTAACGTTGAAAAACAGTTGGAGCTGCTCTACCCCAATGCACATCATCTTAGTGTTGACCCAGCGAAAGATAGGTACACCGTTGCTCTCAACATCCAAGCGCCATGAAGTACACCTGCCTGATTGTTGATGATGAAGAATTGGCCCGGGAGCTGATTGCTACTCACTTAGCGCAGTTGCCCGAATTTGAGGTGGTCGCCTCCTGTGCCAGTGCGTTAGAAGCCCGGCCGGTGCTACAACAGCATCACGTAGATTTACTGTTTCTGGATATTGAGATGCCGCTGATGAAGGGCACAGACTTCTTCAAAAATCTGCTGCACAAACCCAAGGTCATCTTCACCACCGCCTACCGCGACTATGCGTTCGATGGGTTTGAGTTAAACGCGGTGGATTATCTTCTCAAACCTATCACCTTTGAGCGCCTCTTTCAGGCTACCGAAAAGTTTTTAGGTCAACAAATGGAAGCTCTCCCCGCGCCCACACTACCCGACGAAACCGCCCAAAAAGACCATATTTTCGTACGGAAAAACCGCAAGCAGGTGAAGGTGCTGCTGGACACCATACTGTACATAGAGAGTTTGAAGGACTACATCACGATTCACTGTGCCGATGAGAAGCACACCATCAAGTACAGCATTTCAGCGTTTCAGAAACTACTCGACGCGCGCTTTCTCAGAATTCACCGTTCTTATATCGTCAATGTGAGTCAGGTCACTGCTTACACCAAGCAGGACGTAGAGATTGGCCGACAGGAGCTACCGATTGGCGAGCAGTACCGAGCGGGGGTGCAGAAACACTTTCAGCGATAAGCACCTGCTGCTACCATAGTTTACGCACGGGCGCTATCTTCACTAACTCGACGGCCTAGCGGAGTGAGTTGATAACGCTGGTTACGGCTGCGGGGTTTATCCGGAATAGTCATCGCCAGCCAACCTCGATCAATCAAAGGCTCGATGTGTCTTTTGTAGTTGTACGAATGATTAGTTATTCCTAAAGAAGTAAGTAACTCTTCTCGTGACCGTGGAATTGAGGCGTACGATAGCAACCCTATAACTTGGTCACTAACATAGTTACTATCTTGGTTACTAACTTGGTCACTAACTTGGTCGGTGATAGCAACCATGGCCTCTGGATTGACAGGTAATGTCGTTAGAAAATGCGTACAGGCATTATCTGTTTCAAAAACTGGGGGCGGTGATTGGTTTCTTTCCATTACCCGTTTGATAGTGGGGATACCGGTTCCACGTCCTTCGGTTAGGTGTAGCTCTTTGAGAAAGTCGCCTACTCGGCGGTTGCGATAGTCGCGGGCCACGATACGGCGGTTCTCGGCTAGTATTTGGGCGTTGACCGGGGGCACCGGGCCCGGAAAGCTAAGTATCTCAATAGCATCGGGCCAGATTTGTACTTCAATGGGTTTATCCTGTTCGTAGCTTTTGTGATACACCGCGTTGGCGAGGGCTTCTTCCACGGCCGCATAGGGGAAAGTTATAAAACCGCTTCGCCTCGGCTTGGTCAGCCACTTTCTTTACTCTCTCTACAATCACATTGGTTCGGATGTAGTTGAGCGCGTCACGCAGCTGTACGTGCAGTGGCCCCCGAAAGTACTTTTCCTCAAAGTCTTTACCCGCCTCGTCGCGGCGAATCACCACTTCGATCCAGGCACGCCGGAAGAAGCGTTCCGGTTCCGGACTGAAGAATAACAAACCGACGTTGAGCGGTCGCAGGGCCTCATCGGCACCGCGGGCAATGTGCATCTGCCGACACAGGTCGGCGAAGGGCATCGTCACGCTTGCTTCGGACAAACCACTCCCAATTTCTTGCAAGAAGTCCCGGATTAGCCCTAGCTTCAGATCGTTCAGCTCCGCTAAAGGATGAATGCGATCATCGAACGGAACCCGAGCGGCGAGTGACTGTAGCCGCCGCAGGTGTTCGCCCTGGGCTCGGATGCTTCGCGAGCCACTGCGGATGTAGTAGGCTCTCTGCTGTCGCCCCTGTTTGCCCAGTCCTTCGGGAGCTGAATAGGGACGCAAATCGCCCGCCGGAGCGTAGAGCACCAAAATGTGCTGGTTTTGGAATACGTAGGGCTGCACGATAGGTAGATAATGCGGTTGTAACCGATGGCATAAGCTCGTTATCTCGCCCTGCATTTTATCGATTTGTTCCGGATTTAACCCCGCCGGAGGCAGCACCGGCCGACCGTTGCGCTCGGCAATACCGATGATCAGGTAGCCCCCGCCCCAGTTGTTGATATCGTTAGCGAAGGCACTCAGCGTATGAATCACATCTTCCGGGTTCCACCCCTGCTTAAACTCCAGCCGCTCCCACTCGATAACTTGACCGTGGATGAGTTCGTGGATGTTGATGGCGAGGGGCATGTTGTTCTTCGTAGAAATAAATCCAGAATCTTGATCAGATGGGGTTAGCGCAAGCCCATCAGCCAATGTAATTTTATCTTCCTTCGAAAAGTTCGCATCCCGATGATCAATTATCTTTCTCACAATATTCTGTTGCTTGATAGGAGTTAAATATTCCTCAATTCAGGTCGCGAAGTTGATTTGTATGAACGGGCTGCGGTCCTTACATAATCAGCCTGATCTATTGTTCGCTACCCCTACCGGAGCTATCTTCCGCACACACGCAACTCCTTGGTAGTATGGCCCAGCTTGGTGCTGACGCATTTCTAGAAAAATCGAATCAATGCCCGATCCTGGACGTACGCTCTCCGGCGGAATACGCAGCAGGCCACATCACGGGTGCCCACTCTTTTCCGTTGTTCGACAACCAGGAGCGGGCGCAGGTGGGTACTACCTATAAGCAGATTGGTTCGTACGAGGCTCTGCTCGTGGGCCTGGAACTGGTAGGCCCTAAGATGCGTGAGCTGGTCGAGATGGGGCACGCGCTGGCGCCCGACAAAAGGGTATTGGTACACTGCTGGCGCGGGGGCATGCGTAGCCAGAGTGTCGCTTGGCTGCTGCACACGGCCGGACTATCAGCGCACACGCTGGCGGGTGGTTACAAGGCGTATCGCAATCATGCGCTGGCTAGCTTCCGGGATGCTCCACAATTGATCGTACTGGGCGGTGCCACCGGTAGTGGCAAAACCGCCATGCTTCAGGCCCTTCGTGATGCCGACGAGCAGGTTATCGATCTAGAAGCACTCGCCCACCACCGGGGTTCGGCCTTCGGCGGTATTGGTCAAGGCCCCCCACCTACTACCGAACAGTTTCAGAACGACCTGTATCAAGCCTGGCACGCGCTAGACTGCACCCGGCGGATTTGGGTAGAAGACGAGTCGTTCACCATCGGTTCGGTAAAACTACCCCTGGAACTGTGGGAAACCATGCAAGCGCAGCCTTTGATTGTGGTAGACGTTCCTGCCAGTGCCCGCGTGCAACGCTTGGTCGAAGAGTACGGTACGCTCGACCGTTTTGCGTTGGCTGAAGCCATTGAGGGCATTCGCAAACGCTTGGGCGGACTGCGTACGCAACAGGCGCAACAGGCACTAAGCGATGGGCGGCTGGCCGAAGTGGCTCAGTACCTGTTGACCTACTACGATAAAAGTTACGCCAAAAGCCTTCGGAAGAATCCGCAGCGCCCGACGATACACATCAATACATCTACCGGCAGTGCGCAGCAAAATGCTGCGAAAGTGCTTGAAGCAGCTCGCACTTTGTCTTATTCATCACTCACCTGAATCTCATCACTCATGAACAACATTCGCCTGACCCAGTACAGCCACGGAGCCGGTTGCGGCTGCAAAATTTCTCCTAAGGTGCTGGAAAGCATCCTAGCCCAGGATACCGAAACCTTTCACGACGAGCGTCTGCTGGTGGGCAACCACACCAAAGACGATGCGGCGGTGTATGACCTGGGCAACGGCGAGGCCGTCATCAGCACCACCGATTTTTTCATGCCCATTGTAGATGATCCACACGATTTTGGGCAGATCGCTTCGGTCAATGCCATCAGCGATGTGTACGCTATGGGCGGCGAACCGATGATGGCGATTGCCATTCTGGGTTGGCCCGTCGACAAGCTATCACCGGAAGTTGCACAGCGGGTACTACAGGGCAGTCGCGCCGCTTGTGCCCGGGCCCACATCATGCTCGGCGGCGGCCACAGCATTGACGCCCCCGAACCGATCTTTGGGCTGGCAGTTACGGGACGGGTACCCATCCAACACCTCAAGCGCAACGATCAGGCTACGCCGGGCTGCCGGCTGTTTCTGACTAAACCGCTGGGGGTGGGTATTCTGACCACCGCGCAAAAGAAGGGATTGGTCACCTCTGAAGACCTGGAACTGGCCCGGCAGAGTATGTTGCAACTTAACGATGTGGGCGCTAAATTCGGAACACTACCCTACGTTACCGCCATGACCGACGTGACCGGCTTCGGATTATTGGGTCACCTGAGCGAGGTGTGCGAAGGCAGCAACGTGAGCGCGACGATCTACGCTGATCAGGTTCCTCGTCTGTCGGTAGTAGACCATTACATCGCTCAGAATAGCATTCCGGGCGGTACACACCGCAACTGGGACAGCTACGGACATAAAATCAGCCAGGTCAGTGATGCACAAAAGGCCCTGCTGTGTGACCCGCAGACGAGCGGCGGTCTGCTGGTAGCGGTAGAAACCGACTCGGTCGATGACTTTCTAGCATTCGCCCGCCAGCGGGGGCTAGACCTACAGGCGTTCGGTGAAACTACCACCCGGCAAGATCACTGGGTGACGGTGAAGTAGCGCTGTGCTGCCCATTCAGCCGCAACGGTGTTCTTGTTGAGAAATTGGTTTAGACGCTCGCTGCCTGATGCAGATATTGCCTAAACGGCAGCATCTCTCGATAAACCGACACCACCTTATCCGTGAAGTCATCGGAAGCAACTTCCTTCTGAGTGATTGCGTGTATCGCTGCGAAACTCTTCATGCGCAGCAGGTCGATATGCCGATGGTCGGGAGAAAAGCCTTTAGGCGCAGTCTTGAGACGACCTTCACTCTCTAATGCTCCGAAGGTATCAGCAAATGATTTCTTGTTGATAATCTTCTTCAGCGCGTCACCATTGTAGTCGATGGCTTCGCGGATACTTTTTAGCACTTCGCTGCTAGGACGATAAAAACCTCCCCCGATAAAACTACCGTCGAGTCCCATGTGTACGTAGAAACTACTGCGCCCCTCGGCCTTGTCCACTTCGGCCCCCACGTGGTTGCGATAGGTCGGCGCATCGGGCCGGTAGACCTTGTTGTTGTTGATGCGGCTGATGGCCTTTTTGGCGGGGGTAGACACGTAATCGGGATCTACTTGTTGCAACCGCTGATCCAGATTCTCTATCCAACTCAGTACGAAGCCGCGTACCTCTTGGTAGGTATCCCGATGATCATCCATCCAGGCTTTGTGGTTGTTTTTGTTGAGGTCACGCAAAAAATCAAATACTTGATAGAAACTCATGGTTGGTGTGTGGATAGCAGATAATTGATTTACGCCGTCAACCCCACTGGCAGAGCCGGTAACTCGTCGGGCGACCAGCACGGTCGTACTGACAAGTAGCTACACAACCTATGGACGGCCCTTTGGAGACCCCGAACGTGTCTCCTGAGTTTGCTGCTGCGTATCAAATTGGCGCAGCGCCTGTTCCCAGCCTCGTTGGTAGCTATGGACGGTAGACTGGCCGGTGGTTACGCAAGTAGACTTCATTGTTTTGGTTAGGTTTGGTAAGCTATAACACTCTTAAGCATCGCTAAATAAATTACCGCGCAACTTTTCTAAGCGCATACATGACTTCAGTATTTCTGTCTGAATGTTGCCTTTGTGTGCGGCAATCTTCTTTAAAAGCACTTAGGTTCTTCTCTTCACGGACGAGTAGGGCGTGTAAATATTGTAAGCTGTTGTGCTCTTTCACTGCTTGATGGATAAGGTCTAACTACTTCTTTAGATTTTTCGCGAAACCGTAGCTGGTTTCATGCGGTTAGAAGAACACAATGCAAAGATTTATGAAACAATGCTTCATTACTCTACTATGCCTACTCTTGTCTGCCTGTGGCGAACGTAACACCTCTGTCATCGACCAGCAAGTACTAGAAGAGATGGACCGGATGGAACCCAAACGGGTGATGCCTGAACAGTTGGTAAAGGCCACTTACCGGCAGGGAGCACGGCTCACCGAACAACTGTTATCAACGGTGCTGGATCAACCTAAACCAGACTCACTTTCGTTGGCTCAACGTCTATCGCAGCAGTCATACGACACACTGAGTGCACGCGTGCGGTGGGTTGACTATCAGAGTGACACCCTACAATTGAAGCCTTATGAACAGCTTATCTGGAGCGCGTATCGCTACAGTACCGAGCGTGCCGAGCCGCTGGCTGACAACGTGCAACGCCTCAACGGTGATTCACTGCTCTATACCCAGCCGGTCGTATTGGTTGATTCACTCGCTGATCGGTGGCCCGCTTCGTCTGATACGCTCGGTCAGCTCCTCGGCATGTGGAGCGTTACGTTGCCGAAGAAGGATGTTGTGCTGTCGGTGGAATGACACGAAGCACCTTTTTAGCAGTTACCTAAACCCCAAGAACCACGATGCCTATTTCATACACTAACCGAAAAGACGAAGTGCACTACTTACGCGCGGTGAAAACGAAGAAGGGTAAGTTTCGTTACTACATCGTCAAGAACCGGGACAAGTATACCGATGAAGAACTATTGTCCAGCGTGCCTGAGGGCTTTGAGTTTTATGAGTTTCCTTTTGATGCTCGTGTTGTTTTGAGGAAGAAGCTCGTATCAAGTGTCAATAAAAAGGAGAAGACTATCATCCAGCAGGTGATGAGCACTCACGAAACAGTTAACGACTATATGATAGACTTAGAAAAAACGGCCGCGATAATCTATATTGCCGGTTTGAGCCGCGACGAGTTCTTTTACGGAGACGAGGATCACTTTAAGCTTATTCAGCGGTATGACGCTAAGCTAAGAATAGAGAAAGAAGGTGAGTCAGAGTACGCGATGCAACGGTTTTGCCACCTGAGTCGCTACTACGGCTGGATTACGATGGAAACCAGTAATGATTTAAAATATCTGGCAGAGAAGTACTGCTACCATATAGATAAAGAAAGCTTGCTCGACTTTTGGATTGAAGGCGAAGAAAATAACTGGCAACCGGAGATGATCATATTTAACATCGGAAAATCATCCTAGTCTTTTTCTGGTCTATCTACGAAGCAAAGATCTGCTCTTGATCTTTGAATGACTTGAACTCGAGGGCATTGCCACTCGGGTCAAGGAAGAACATAGTGGCCTGCTCGCCCACTTCACCTTTAAAACGAACGTGCGGCTCGATGATGAAATCCGTCTTCGCCTGTTGCAGGCGTTCAGCCAGGGTTTCCCAATCGTCCCAATCCAGAATAGCTCCGAAGTGACGCACCGGCACCTGATCGCCATCCACTTCGTTTTTCTGCGCCAACTGCACTTCTTCCGGTTTCAGGTGAGCGGTAATCTGATGACCGTAGAAGTTGAAGTCAATCCATCGCTCGGTGGTGCGACCGACCCCACAACCCAGTAGAGTTTCGTAAAACTGACGGGTGTCGGGCAGACTAGACACCGGGAAAGCAAGGTGAAAAGGAGAAGCCATCGTGATTGATTTATTGGGTACATTGCAGCTGTACGCTAAAATAGTAAGAAGTTTATAAAAGACTAAACCAGACCTTGCTTCACCCAGAACTCAATCGGCACATCGGCAATATTGACCTGCATTTGCTGGATCAGCTACTGAAAGGTCGCTACACTCCTGCGATGCGTATTCTTGACGCGGGCTGCGGCGAAGGGCGCAATCTTTCCTACTTCGTGCGCAATGGTTTTGACGTATGGGGCGTAGACATCAACCCCGCCGCCCTACGCCTGCTACGAGCACAAGGCGCGGCTTGGAATTCGACCTTCGATCCTGAAAAGTTTATCGAGAGTGATCTAGCCGACCTACCCTTGCCTCCGGAGCGTATTGATGCGGTGATCTGCTGCTCGGTGCTACACTTCGCCCGCAACGAAGCGCACTTCTGGCAGATGGCTGATCAGCTGCTACACGTGCTGAGACCAGGCGGCAGCCTGTTTATTCGTATGTACACCACTGGGGGCCGGACCCTCTTCTCTTAACGAACCGCACTGGCTACTGACACAAAGCCTCCACTGCCGCACCTACACTCTATTAGATACTCTGACGTACCCGTCCGGTAGACTGGCTCGAACCCTTACGCATAGAGCAGATAGCGAATCACCCGGCTCAGGCAACACTCGTATTGCAGAAGTGCTAAGAAAACAGCCATTTGCTGATCGTTTTGTAGTTGACCTTCGAACCGTAGGTCAAGATGCCAATCCGATAGATTTTGGCGGCCACCCAGGTAGTAAACACAAAGCCCAAGACCAGCAGTGCCATCGACAACAACAGCTCCCAGGTAGGTACTCCGAAGGGCAAGCGCATCATCATCGTGACTGGCGACGTGAAGGGAATCATCGACATCCAAAAGGCCAGCGTGCCGTCGGGCTCTTTGAGCACCGCGGCCAGCATTACCATCGACAGCACCAGCGGGGCCGACACCGGTAGCATAAACTGCTGCGTATCAGTGTCGCTGTCGGCCGCGGAGCCTACGGCCGCGAATAGTGCGCTGTACAGCAGGTATCCTCCCAGAAAGTAAAAGACAAAGCAACCGATGATCAGCGGAATGTTAACAGTGTTGATCGCATCCAGCACGTTCGTTACGGTTTCTACCTGCGCAGCCTGCTCTTCGGTCATCTGTTCGGCCACCGCTTCGGGAGAAGTGGTGCTAATATCTTCGGAGAAAAAGCTAAGTCCCACTCCGGCAATCACCAGCGTGAATAGCACCCACAGCATAAACTGAGTGAGCCCCACCGAAGCCACTCCGATAATTTTACCCATCATCAACTGGAAGGGACGTACCGACGAAATAATCACTTCGACGATACGACTGGTCTTTTCTTCAATCACTCCACGCATCACTTGTGCGCCGTACAGAAAGATAAACATGTAAATCAGAAACGCACTCACGTAGCCCACCGCCGAAGCCACTCCGGCACTGCCCTCCTGTTCGCTACCGCCTTCGGTGAGGTTAATCGTATTGATGTCTACGTCGGCCTCCAACATGTCCAGGGTCTCGCGGCTGATGCTGGATCGCTCTAGTTTGATGTCGCGCAGCTGGCGCTTCACGGCTTGCTCTACGTTGCGCTGCACGCTGATGCTGGGACTTCCTTCGGAGAAAAAGTTAATGCCCTGCGGATCGCTAACGTTAATGTCCGGAATGTAGAGCAGACCGTAACGGTTACTCTTGGGGATATCGGCCTTCGCCTCATTCAGTGATAGCTGCACGTGTTCGTAGCGAAAGTTGTTACCCTCTGAAGCAGCCGCGAGCTTCTCACCGAGCAAACCGCTTTCGTCAATCACGGCGATGATCTTCTCATCGTCGCTATCGCGGGCCCCTAGCCAAGCGGGCACGATAATAATGCCGGCGAAGAATAGCGGCCCTAGCAGCGTCATGATGAGGAACGAACGCTTGCGCACCCGCGTCCAGTACTCACGCTGAATAATTAGTCCGATAGTGCTCATGAGCAATAGAATGTTTGTCGTGTGATCATGGATCGTTAAGAGCTAAGTGGTTACTCAGGTTATAGCAGCAGTGGCAGTACTGCCTTCTGCCGCTGCTACTGCCACTATTTTAACTACTGTTACTTCTCACGCTGCACTTCTGCGATAAAGATATCGTTCATCGTAGGCATCTTCTCCTGAAAAGCGTGTACTTCTACCTGCTGAATCAGCGCCTGTAACAATTCGTTGGGTGACACCCGCGCGTCGGCTTGGATGACCGAAGTGGTGAACATATCGTCTTCGGTGGTCTGCTCAAGCCGATAATCTACCGCCAAACCGTTGAGCACTCCGCCGTATACCACTTCGTAGGTGTTGGTACGGTACTGATTCTTGATCTCCTGCTGAGTGCCATCCAGCACTTTTTCTGATTGATGAATCATGGCTACGTGGCTACACATTTCCTCTACTGACTCCATGCGGTGGGTAGAAAAGATGATGGTTTTTCCCCGCTCACGCAGGGCCAGAATTTCGTCTTTGATCAGGTTGGCATTCACCGGGTCAAAGCCCGAAAAGGGTTCGTCCAGGATGATCAGGTCAGGATCATGCACCACCGTGGCGATAAACTGTATCTTCTGCTGCATCCCCTTTGACAGGTCTACCACCTTTTTCTCGCTCCACCCCGAGATATTGAGTCGCTTGAACCACATACGAATACGCTCGTTCGCTTCGCTCGACGACAGCCCCTTGAGTCGGGCCAGGTAGCGTAACTGCTCGCCTACCTTCATCTTTTTGTAAAGCCCCCGCTCCTCGGGCAGGTAGCCGATATCCGCAATGTGACGAGGGGCCAGAGGCTCTCCCTTGATCAGGATTTCGCCCTGGTCGGCGGCAATGATCTGATTGATGATGCGAATCAGGGTTGTTTTTCCGGCACCGTTGGGCCCCAGCAAACCGAAGATCGCCTGCTTCGGAATATTAATACTGACATCGCGCAGGGCTTCATGATCGGCGTAGCGTTTGTAAATATGGTGAGCTTCCAGCAGATTCATAACAGAGGTTAAGTCTGACGCAGGCTTATGATCCGTGCGTAGCCTACAAATATACAGGAAAGGGCCGGGAATTTTCAGCCGCTAACTTTTTGTTAGATTGCACCGTCGAACAAAAACAACGTAACCCCGAATGAAAGTATATGCTCCCCTATTCTACCTGGTGTGGCTACTCGCTGGAAGTGCCGTGGCTCAACCCACCGACTCTAGTAATAGCACGATAGATTCCACTGCCTACCGCTACGCGCAGACCATCACGGTCAGCGATCTGCGTGAGCACCTGAACATCCTGGCGGATGATGCTATGGAAGGACGAGAGACCGGACAACCGGGACAGAAAAGAGCGGCCGCTTACATTCGCGATCATTTTGCCAGCGAGCGGCTGACTTCCCCGGTCAACGACACCTCCTACTTTCAGCGGTTTCCTATCATTGAGACCGCCTGGGATAAACCCTTCGTGGCGATCGACGATCAGCGGTTTACGCTGTTCGAAGACTTCTACGCCTTTCCGGCGATGGCCGAGCCACTGGATACGCTCATCGATCAGATTACCTTTGCGGGCTACGGCATTGCGGGCGAACGATACAACGACTACGCCGGGCTGGACGTTAACGGCCAAGCCGTGCTGATTCTATCGGGCGAACCGATGCGCTCCGATAGTACCTACGCCCTGTCGGGCACCCAAGAGCCCTCACGCTTCTCGACCAACTTTCGGGCGGGGCTACAGACCAAGTACGACATGGCCCAGCAAGCGGGGGCCCGGGTGGTACTGATGGTAGACGAAAACTACGAGGATAATATTCGTCGCTTCGCCCTCTACGCCGCGCAGCCCTCCATGCGCTTACAGTCGCAGGATACCACCCAGACCAGTCTGATCTTTGTGTCGCCTGCCATGGCGCACGCGCTGGTGGGCAAAAAGAAACTGGCTAAAGCGCAGCGGAAAATTGCGAAGAAGGGGAAGCCCTACCTGTTCCGGCGACCCACCCAGTTGCACTTTGCGCTGCGACAAGACGTGGATCGCCTCACCTCAGAGAATGTGTTGGGTTATCTGGAGGGCAGCGACCTTAAAGACGAACTACTGGTGATCACTTCACACTACGACCACATCGGTATCACCGACGATAAGATCAACAACGGGGCCGACGACGACGGCTCGGGCACCTCGGCGGTGCTAGAATTGGCCGAGGCATTTGCCCAAGCCAAAGCAGCCGGACACGGTCCGCGCCGCAGCGTGCTCTTCATGACTGTTTCGGGGGAAGAAAAGGGATTGTTCGGCTCTGAGTACTACACCGACCACCCGGTGTTTCCGCTCGAAAACACGATCGCTAATCTCAACATCGATATGGTCGGGCGTGTTGATCCCGCCCACGAAACCGACTCTACTTACGTATACGTGATTGGTTCTGACCGGCTTAGTACCGAGTTGCACCAGATCAATGAGGCGGCTAACGCTAGTTACACGCAGCTTGACCTGGATTATACTTACAACGCACCAGACGATCCCAACCGGTTTTACTACCGTTCAGATCACTATAATTTTGCGAAGCACAACGTGCCGATTATTTTCTACTTCAACGGTACCCACGCCGATTATCATCAGCCTACCGATACCGTAGAAAAAATAAGTTTTGAACTGTTGCGTGAGCGAGCGCGGCTGGTATTTCATACCGCCTGGCAGCTGGTCAACCAAGACCGTCGTATTGAAGTAGACGTGCCGTGATAAAGAGCTATTACATAACACGCTTATCCGCCGTCGGTTGGTGGGCACTGCTGTGGACGGTAGGCTGTCAGCACGCGCAGCAGGATAGAGACGCCTTCTTCGTACGAGGAAATGTTCAGCTGGAACAAGGGGTGTACGACGAGGCGATACGGTACTACGACGAGGCGGTGCGTGAAGACCCAAACTACGCGCCGGTGTACAATAACCGGGGCATTGCGCACTACGAACTGGCGCATTATCCCGAAGCTATCACCGACTACACCCGCGCGTTGAACCTAGAGCCGGACTTTTATGATGCTTACCTCAATCGGTCTAATGCGTACTACCAACGCGGTGAGTATGACAAAAGCCTGATAGACTTAGATACGCTACTGCGCTATCGGGCCGATTCGGCGCAGGTGCATTTTGCCCGAGGGCTTACGTTGGTGGGGATGCAGGACTACCCCACCGCTCTGACTGCTTTCGACCGGGCTCTTGCGTTAGACGCGAATAATGCGGAGAGCTATACTAACCGAGCCACGGTGCACTATTACCAGGAAGATTACGGGGCGGCTTTGCAAGACGTAGCGCAAGCGCTTTCGCTCGATGCGCAAGAAGCTAATGCCCACAACGTGCGAGGATTGGTACTGACTAAGACCGAGCAGTATGCAGAGGCACTCAGTGCTTTCAACCAAGCACTTCAACTGGTTCCTTACCAGCCCTACTTTCTCAACAACCGGGGCTTTCTGTACTTGCAAACCGACAGCTTGGCTCAGGCCCAGCAGGATATTACCCAAAGCCTTCGCCTGGCCCCTGAAAACAGTTACGCCCATCGCAACGTAGGCATCTACCATCTTTACAAAAACCAGCTGGAGGCCGCCGTAGACGCATTGGAGCGCGCCCGTAATACGGATACGACCACCGCTGACGTCGCCTACTACCTAGGCTACGCTTATTACCAGCAGGGCAATCAGCAGCAAGCGTGCACGGTTTGGCAGTCTGTGACCGGGAAGAGAGGTGAGGAGGTTCAGGAAAAGTGCTCGGTTAACGAATGATGAATGGCTAATAATTATTCATTCATCATCAATCATTGCTCGCTTATTGGCAGAGTTGCTAGCGTTCTAACACCCGAACCTCTACCCGGCGATTTTGCTGCCGGGCTTCTAAGTCGTCTGCTCGGGTGACGAGTTGGGTGTAGCCGAAGGCTTCCGTTTTGATACGCCGCCGCGAGATGCCCATATCCTTGAGGCGTTCTTTCACCGCCTCGGCCCGTGCCTCAGAGAGCTCCATCAAACGGCGACTTTGCCCTTCGTCAGTATGCCCTTCTAATCGCACCTTCATCTTAGGATACGCATCTAGCATGTTCTTCACCTGCTTGATCACTCTGTCTGACGCGGCGTTGGGGGTAACTTTGCCCCGCTCAAACAGTATGGGCTCCGGTAGATACAGCAATTCGCCCGGTTGGGGCACCGGCTGTAGCAGCAGGTCTTTGGGAAGTTGCGCTTGACTGTCGGTCTCTACCGTCACCTGTAGGGTAATATAGTCTTCAGAAGTCACTTCTAGCTGGTACTGATGGTGGGCTTGCAAGGGTAACTGATAGCTACCATCCTGATTATCGAAGTGGCGAATACCAGTTGTGTTAGCAATCGGCATCAGACGATACTTTACCTTAGCGGCCAGTGGCTGCTCCGTCTTGGCGTCTAAAATTCGCCCTGACATCGCTACGACGTTGGTATCGCTACTGGCCCAGGCGGCAGTGTGCGTCAATACAAAAAGTAGTGCTACGATTCGCGACATGTGCTGTTTTGTAACTCTTCTGATACCACTAAAAATAGTGGTAAAGTATCGAATTTTACAGCGATAAGTAGCAAGGATAGTACATCCAACAGCTTTCTCCTGCTCCTGTACCTGCGCGATAGCGACTTGTCGGTTTTTCGCTACTCAACCAGCTCAAATTCTACCCGGCGGTTGAGGCTGCGGTTTTGTTCGGTGTCATTTTTTACCAACGGACGAGATTCGCCGTAGCCTTCGGTACGGACGCGCGTTTGCTTCACCCCCTGCTCCTTCAGGTAATCAGCCACCGCCTGCGCTCTCTCCTGCGAAAGTCGCATATTATAAGCATCTGTGCCCCGCGAGCAAGTGTGCCCCGCAATGAGCAGTTCGGCATCCGCGTTTTCTTTCATAAACGCGGCCACATCTTTCAGCTGGCGATATGATTTCCGCTCTAATTGAGCACTGTTTAGTGAAAACATCACTTCTTCCGAAGCTATTGCCCGCCGGTTGGTGGTCAGCTCTTCACGGATGTTGACCGCTGAGAAATCATTGCTTAGGTACAGATCGCGAAACAGCACTCCATCTTGGTTCGCATCGATAGTTCCCAGCGTTACCTTCTGTACGTTGGTCGTCGCGTACCCATCTTTTTCAGCGTATATTTCGTAGCTGCCGGGCGGCACATCTAGTGCGTACTGTCCATCGGCACCCGCCTCACCGTCAATCATTTGGGTAGAATCCTCGGTGTTTATCATGACCACTTTGGCCGCTACGGGCGTATTATTTTTGACATTGTACACCTGCCCTTTCACTAGGTACACATCGCTCGGCGTGCCAGGGCGACGGAACACTGGCATACGTACCTGATACATGCTCGCGTTATCGTCGTTGCCCCGGGTCAGAAAGGCGTACTGCTGATCGAGAGAAACGTTGAAGAAGGTGTCGTCTTGCTCAGAATTGATCACTGACCCTAAGTTCTCGGGCTCAGTCCACTCGTCCCACGAATCGCCGGTGCGGTACGATACGTACACATCTTCGCCACCAAAGCCGCTGTAACCCCTTGACGAGAAGTACAATGTGGTATCATTAGCAAGAAAGGGTGATGACTCAATGTCTGCCGTATTAATCTGCTTACCCAGGCTCACCGGCGCTGTCCAATTGTTCTCTCCCTGGTTAAAACTGACGTACAGATCGCGATCGCCTTCGGTATCATCCCGCTCGAGGGCCATCATCAGCACCCGCTGATCTTCTGACATGAAGTAGTTGGCCACATCAGAGTAGTTGTAGAAGTCGGCGATATTAAGTGCTACCGGATCAGACCAACCACTTTCGGTACGGCGCGAGATGGACACGCCGTTTTTCATATCGCCATCTTCTTCGTATTCGTTGCCAAGCAGCAACAGATAGCTATCACCGTCAGCGGCAATAGCACTCACGTAGTTGCTTTCCTTGTTGTTAAGTGGCTGACCAATATTTTTAGCTTCTCCCCACTCACTGTTCACATCGGCCCGCTCCATGAACCATATATCCTGCTCGTCGCGCAGCCCTCCTGTGTTGTAGGCCGACACGCGTCCGAAGAAGATTGTGCGTCCGTCGGGTGAGATAATGGGGCTAAGGTTGACCGTCGTACTATCGTCGCTGCTTAGCAGTGGTTCTAGGGCTATATCAGGATTGAGGCCCGGCACAACGTTGATTTCGGCCCGAACGGGCACGGCCGACGAAGATATGGCTACCGCATCGATCGCATTATGTCCGGGTACGCTACCGCCCTTTAGCATGAGCTTCACCGCCCGCACGGGATAATCCGTGGGATCAATAAATACGTTGAACATTCGCCCTTCGGTGTTGACCGGAGCAGGGTCTAGCGTAGCGACCAGATACTCTTTATCATCCAAATCGTAACAGAAAATTTGGTAGATCGCCCCCGGATTTCGAGATTCGGCGATGGCAATTTGCTGAATGGGCATAGGGTCGGCGAAGCCTACCTTGATAAATTTATCTTTGTCAGGACGTTTAGGTATCCAAGCGTTCGGACTATCACCACTGTTGCCAGGAAGCACATCGGGTTTGTCCAGCAGACGCTCGGCGGGATAGCGGCCGAACCGTAAACCAGGCTTGAACAGAAAACCATCTTTGTAAGATGCAGAAGCGTCGACCACCTCACTGGCCCACTGGGTAGTTTGTGCGTTCAGCTCTGACTTAAAAAAAAGAAAAGAAATTAATAATAGACAGTAAACGTTCCTCATTGTGTGACTCTTAATTTTGATCAAAAACCATTGAGTGCTCTACAGATTGTTCTGCAAAATAAAATTTTATATTTAGACGTCGGAAGGTTATAGAAGATATTTCAGCATAATTATTGGACAGGAAGACAATATTTTGCGAGGGAGGCATGAGAACATTTTATAGCTTTATACTTTGCTTAGTAAGCATCTCAGTGGCATCAGCACAGGACGCGTGGCTTCCTTCTTACCGCTCTGCCTTTCGCCTTTTGGAAGAAGGCAACGCTTCAGAGGCGCACGAGCAGGCCTACCACACCCTACTTACCGCCCGGCGAACTTCTGGTGCCCACAGTGCTGAGCACCTAGAGGGCCTTCGCCTTCTTACTCTGATAGAAAGCTCGGTTCGTCACTTTCCGCAAGCCCTGCAATACGCCCAACAGGAAGTTGCCCTTTGGCAGGCTACCGACACAACCACCGCAGCCTACCGAAAAGCGCTACAAAACCAGGGTATACTCTACCTCTACCTAGATAGCCTACCCGCCGCCCGCCAGTCGTTGCAGCAAGCCCTGCGCCTTTCCCGTTCCAGCGACCCCACCTACGGGCGCTTACTTTACCAGCTAGCGCAGGTGTACCATAAGGCAGAGCAGCACACAGCGGCTGATTCAATGTATCAGCTTATCATAGATCATGCCAAGACGGTAGACGATACATCATTGAAAAACCAAGCGGCTTACTATCAGCAACTCGTTCGGCCAACTGCCGAAAGTAACGCTGATTCGTTGTATGAAACGGCTATCACCCGCTGGCGACAGTCGGGCGACACGCTGCACACGACCTACGCTGACGCCCACTACCGCTGGGCCAATGCGAAGGCCAATGCCTACGAATGGGGAACCGCCCGTGCGCTGTACGCACGAGCGAAGGAAGTATATGAGACTATCACCGTGAGCGATAGCAGTCAGTACGCCAGCGTACTAAACAACCTCGGCATGCTCACCCTCGCGGAAGACGATGCCCGCACCGCGGCGGGCTGGATTCAGCAAGCGTATACCATTCGTCAAGACGTCTATGCTCCTACCGACGCCACGTTCTGGAGCGCTGTAGATAATTTGGCGATGGCTTATCATAAAACTGGCAACCGTACCGATGCTATTGAACTGTACCAATCGCACCTGCAAACAGATACGATAGCAGCCCGTGAGTACCCTTGGCAGTACGCCGTAGCGCTGAGCAACCTGGCTTCAGTATATCAAGTGCAGGAACAGTATCAGCAGGCTGAAGCATACTACCGGCGGGCAGCACAACATCTGAAGCGCAGCCGCCTGGTGACGAAAGAACAGAAGTTGCACCAGGCTTCGGTATACTACAACGTAGCACGTAACCACCAAAGCCTGGTGCGATTTGACTCAGCCGTGCACTATTTTAAGCAGAGTGTAGAAATCATTCGGCGGTATAGGGGGAAGCAGAGCGAAGAGTACGTGGCGGCCATCAGTGGTATGGCCGCGTTGTACCACGATATGGGATACTTCGTAGAGGCTGATATTTTCTATCAAGAAGCCCTTAAGGCTCAAGAATCTCTGGTAGGCAATCAGAACAATACGTACGCCAACATTCTTAACAACTACGCGCTCACCTGTCAGGAGCAGGGCAACTTTAAGCAAGCCAACCAGTTGCTTCAGCGATCGCTAAATATCAAAAAAGCCCTGCTTGGCACTGACCACCCGGAGTACGTGTTAGCGCTGACTAACGTAGGCATTGCGCACCTGGAGGCCGCTCGTTACGAGCAAGCCCGCCCCCTGTTAGAGCAGGTCTTAGCCACCAACGTTGAGCAGTGGGGGGCGCAACACCCCTCGGTGATTACCAGTTATGTGAACCTATCTCGCCTGGCCTCGGCCCAGGGTGCCTACCCCGAGGCAGAGACGATGCTACAAAAAGCCATCAAAGTAGCCGAAACGTACTACGGGCGCGACCACCCTCAGTTTGCTAAGACCCAGATTGAGATTGCTAATTTGTACTTAGTACTGGGTAATTACAATGCGGCTAAGCCTCTACTCATCAAGAGTAAAGAAATTATTGAAACGCGCTACGGCCGGTATCACCCTGAGCACGCTACGGTGACCCAAAACCTAGCGACGCTGTACGAAGGAATATCACAAACCGATACCGCAGAGCAGCTTTACCGTGAGGCGCTGGCCATTGACTTACAAACGCTGGGCAAGCAGCATCCTTCGTACGCTATTACGCTGAACAACCTGGCCTCGTTATACCAGAACAGAGGCGACTACGCGCAGGCCGAACCACTGTTAGAGGAGTCTTTGGCGATCAGTGAAGCCATGTTTGGTCCAGAGCATCCGGCCTATACTACTACGTTGCTCAACCTGGGACTGCTATATCAGAGTACAGACCGCGATGAGCAGGCACTACGATATTTACACCGGGTAGTAGATACCAGAAAAAAAACACTGGGGCCTCAGCATCCCGACTACGCGTATGGTTTGTATAGCTTGGCCGTGCTTCACCATAAGATGGATCAATCAGACCAGGCCGAACCGGTGTTCCAGGAGGCCATCCGTTTGTACGAATACCAAATACGCGAGTACTTTCCGGCCCTTAGCGAAAAGGAGAAGAGTGCTTTTTACCGACGCATTGAGCCGGTAATCCACGCCTTTCGTGATTATGTGGTCGTGCGTGCCACTGACACACAAACCGACGATACCACCAGGGCCTCGCTGCTCGCTGAGCTCTACGATTTGCAGCTATTGAGCAAGGCTATCTTACTAAATGCCTCGAGCAAAATCAGGAAAGCTATTTACACCAGCGACGACGAAGCACTGATTGAACAGTATCAGCAGTGGATATCATCCAAAGAGACGCTCGCTCGCTTGTATGCGCTGCCCCAAAACGAGTGGAAAAAACAGCAGGACCGTGCTACTTTTTTGGAAGAGCGGACCAATGAGCTAGAAAAGTCTCTTTCGTTAGGCTCGGCTGCTTTTGCCAGCGAGCTGGAAAGTCAGAGGCTGAGTTGGCGTGATGTGCAACAGCAACTACTGCCGAACGAAGCAGCCGTAGAAATTATTCGCATCGAAAAGTCAGATAGCTTACTATTCTATGTGGCGCTTAGCGTCACAGCCACCTCTGAAGCTCCGGCCATGGCGGTGCTGCCCGATGGCTTCGCCATGGAGAACAAAAACTACTACTATTATCAAAATGCCGTTGGTTTCCGTATTCCTGATGAGCTGTCGTACCAACTTTACTGGCAACCCATCAAAGCAATCCTACCGTCCGGCACTAACACGGTCTATGTAGCACCCGACGGGGTATACAACAAGATAAGTCTCAATAGCCTCCTTAATCCATCGAGCGGTCAGTATCTCATCGAAGAAAGCAATCTGCGGTTACTCAGTAGCACGCGCGATCTGGTGAAGAAATTTGAGACCACCGAGAGCCAAACTGCCTATCTGATAGGCTATCCTAATTATCGGCTCTCACTACGTGACAGCACGAAAGCTCCCTATAATGATACTCGGTCCGATACAACGCTAGTGGCTAGTTTGGACACGACTCCCTTGAGCCTCTTTCCGGCCGTGTTATCCGCGCTACCCGGCACCGAACGCGAAATTGACTACCTGGCAGACCTACTAAAACAGTACCGCTGGACGGCCACTACGTACCTAAAAGACGATGCTAAAGAAGAAGTGGTTAAGCAGATGGAGTCGCCCCGCTTGCTGCACGTAGCTACGCACGGTTACTTTATGAGCGATCTTCTGACGGACGCTAATCAAGCTAGTTACGGGGTTCATTTGCAAAACATTGCGGCCAATCCACTACTACGATCCGGCCTGTTGTTTGCTGGCGCCGAACGAAGTATCCACGAGCAGCGGTCACCCACTAACTGGCAGCGAGAAGATGGTATTCTTACGGCCTACGAGGCATTAAATCTCAACCTTAACGGTACAGAACTAGTGGTTCTTAGTGCCTGCGAAACTGGTTTAGGAGAGATCAAAAACGGCGAAGGGGTTTACGGCCTGCAACGGGCCTTTCTTATCGCTGGCGCCCATAGCGTGGCCATGAGTCTTTGGAACGTTAATGATCGTGCCACAGCTAAGCTTATGCAGCTTTTTTATCAAAAATGGCTGGGTGGTCAAGATAAATTCAGCGCCCTTCGTTCGGCCCAGCTAGCAATGCTAGAAGAACAATCTAGTCCGTACTACTGGGGTGCCTTCGTCATGATCGGACGATAGACCATTGTTTGAATAGTACTGACCGGCTCATACTCTTTTGGGTAGCGGTATAGTTTATTCGGGTTGAGCTCCTATATTGACGGGCTTATTACTTCCAGCTACACATGAACAACCGCTATTGCATCTTCTTATTTCTTTGGCTCACATCACTCACGGCGAACGCACAGCCCCAGCCGGGCAACATCTTTCGCGAGTACGTCTGGCAACCGGCCATGGCTCAATCCAGTAGCCAGTTTCTCCGGGTAGGCGGGCAGCTAGGCTATCAATCAGATACTGCTGCCTTCCCGAACGAGCGCTACCCCAATGGCTACATCTCTTTACCACACGCCCTTGATCTGACACAAGCCATCCGTGCCGAAGTGCAAATAGAGCGTGTGCAGAGCCACGAGGGCACACGAGACTTTACCATCGAGATCAACCAAAACAATCCGATTAGCTTTCCTGATAGTGACAGCATTCCACAACCGGCCTATGACTACCTTCGCCACGATTACCCCATCGCTGATGTACCGCTGGAACAGCTGCGTGCCACTGCCGACAATGCGTTTCGTTTGCAGGTAGATACGGTGCAAGATTGGGGCTGGCCGCAGCACTTAGTCTACGGAGTCATCTTCCGAGTGTACTATGATGATCATAAACCGCACCCTACCGGCGAAGTGCGAAGCCCTACAGCCAATGCTGCACTTGATACGACTGTGACGCTTACGGCAGCGGCAAGTGGCCCGGTTCCGATACGGCAGGTAGATTATCTCGGCCGATACCGTGGTGTCAACTGGGAAGGAGACGGTATCTACTACCAGTGGCACTACCGCTTTCATCACGGTGCTATTGCCAACCACTTGGGTACTGCTACGGCAGCCCCCTATCAAACTACCTGGAACACCGCCTGGACACCGGACCAGGACCAACCGATGCAGATTGCCGCACGAATTATTGACACCACCGGTCTGACGTACTTCACCCCACCTATCGGGGGACTCACCCTGGCTCGCAGCGATTTTTCGGTAGAACTATGCCCTCCCTACGATCAACCGAAGCAGTGGGCCACCCGTTCGGGTGAGTTTGCCGAACGCTTTCAGGTGAAGGGCGACTTATCGAAGGCAACCGACTATCAGCTGGTATGGGTCAGTTGGAGCCCTTGCTACGCCAACGGAGTATTTATCAACGACCATCTAATTACCACCGGCACGGGGCCGTGTTACGAGTACGAGCAGCACCTGCTCACGCAAACCGATACGCGCGTACTGCACGCTGGCGAAAACCGCCTAACCACCGGAAAAACACCGCTCTACCGCGAAGAAATGGTGCACGGCATGGAAGTACAGTGGCCCGGCATCATGGTGAAGGTGCGCTACAGTGAGTAGGGTTATAAATCAGGTAATATTGATGGCATGAAAGTGAGGATTGTTTACCCCCGCCGCGTGTAGTTGAAAGGCTGATTTTCTTCGTATCTAATTCAAAGGTTATGGCACCTTCAACCTTCAAGCCGCTTCAACTTTCCAACCCCACACATCTCTGCGAAGACCATGCTACCTCATTATCAAAACACCGTATGATAGATAACGACTTGCTTATCGTTTAGCTCACTGTCGCCTCTTGGCGATCGCGTCGCCGTTGGGTAGGCACCTTTTTCTTAGCCACCGGTTTGGTCACATCACCGTACCGACGGTAAATCGCTATACCGAAACCAGTAAGCATCAGCAGGGTGCCGATCCATAGCACGTTGATCAACGGCTTCTCGATGGCCTTCAGTACGATATAGTCCTTCTGGGTGGTTTCTATACCGAAGGTGAATGAGTTGTTTTCGGGAGATATCTTTAGTAGGCCCACCCGAGCGCCGAGCTCAGTTTCAGTATCAGCGACCCGCCCCACCAAACGATCGCGGATCAGGTAAACCGGTTTGAGTACGTATTCCCGATTTTCGGCAGATACGAGAATAGATGCCTGCACCGCTAGATCGCCTTCTTCCAGGTCTACTCCTTCCGCTTCGTGTACGCGCTCGATGCCCTGCAACTCGGCAACGTAGTCATTGATGAAGAACTGCTCGTTCATACTCACCGTCACTTCCTTCGGCTCGCTCCACTGCTTTTCCTCCGCCCCGTTAGGAATAGCCGACACGTGCGTATACAAGTCCTTCCATAACGTATGACGAATATCGGGGGAAGCAAGCAAACCACCCATCGCTTCGTTTACCTGTGAGCGCGGGTAGAGCGTAAACTGCTGACCGTCGCGCTCGCGGGTGTAAGTCACTTCGTGATAGGTGTTTTCGGGAGATACCCTTACCGAGTCACCTCGTTTAAAATAGGTTTTATCCTCGACGACCAAATCTTCACGGGCAATCCGAATGTGATCTTTTTCGGTCGGACGCAGCAGCTTTTTATCTACGTAACTTGGCACGCCGCTTACTTCCATACGCGCCCCACGGTACACCAGTTCGTGTCCGTCCATCTGGCGCGGATCATTGACCCACAGCACGATATTTTCTACGTTCGCTTCTTCGGGAGCTTCGCCGCTAAAAATAATGCGCCCTGTATTGTTGATCGACACCACTTCGTCGTAGCCCGAAGAAAATAAGATACCGATAAACATCATGGCCACACCGATATGCGCCACCGAACCACCCACCAGCTTCACCTTGTGGCGAGCCAGTTGGATGAGTATCGTAGCGTTGGCCACCACCGAGTAGATAGAAGCGGTAAGCAGCAGGATGTATACAGGATTGGTGACTTTACCGACTAAGATAGCGGCCGAGCTAAATAACAGCGTAATGATAAAGGGGATGGTCAACGCATCTTTGAGTCGGCTGGCATCCATTTTCTTCCAGAAGAAGAACTGCCCAGTG
The DNA here is from genome assembly GCA_965213875.1 of Tunicatimonas sp. Classification (GTDB taxonomy): domain Bacteria; phylum Bacteroidota; class Bacteroidia; order Cytophagales; family Cyclobacteriaceae; genus Tunicatimonas. The sequence goes on from CBDCAN010000001.1 coordinate 804,116, forward strand.
CCGGAAAGCAGTGCTACAACTACCGCAAACCACAGTTGAAATTTTGTGTAGAACGCAATTTGATCGGCGGGCGGTGCCACATTAGAAACCCCGCCGAACATCTCAATGATAGTATTGTATACCGGAATGGACGTAGGCACCAGCACCTGAAAACCCATGAGGCAGAGCGTGGTGGCTCCGATAAATATCCAGAACTCCCGGCTGTAAGAGGATGCTTCTTTTTCGGAAGTGGGTACCTCGTTCCACCGCACGGCAGCGAGCACAATGGCACCCAGCGTAAAGAACAGCATATATAATAACAACTGCCCTGACATCCCCAAATCGGTGAACGAATGCACTGAGGTATCGCCCAGAATTCCGCTACGCGTCAGGAAGGTGCTGTAGAGAATCAGTACGAACATACTAATGATCAGCACCATCGAAGTTTTGAGCGCAGTGCCGTTGTTCTTGAAGATCAGCAACGTGTGAATGCCGGCCACCAGCACCAACCAAGGTACGTACACGGCGTTCTCTACGGGGTCCCAGTTCCAGTAGCCTCCGAAGTTAAGCGTTTCGTAGGCCCAGATAGCTCCCATGATGATTCCCAAACCTAGAACGGCTGCTGAAAACAGTGCCCAGGGTAAGGCCGGTTTCACCCAGCTTTCGTAGCGCTTCTTCCACAGCCCAGCAATGCAAAAGGCGAAAGGCACTAAGGTAGTGGCAAAGCCTAAAAAGAGGGTAGGCGGATGGATAACCATCCAGTAGTTTTGTAGCAAAGGGTTCAGACCGGTGCCATCCTCCGGCACATAGTCAGGGTTCATAGCGAAAACGGGGGCTTCCATCACATCGCGCAGTAGCAAAAAGGGTGAGCTGCCGATCTTCAGATCACCAACCACCACGCCGAGTATCATAGAGGCCAGGAATGCTTGCACCAGGGCAAAGACGGCCATCACCGGTGCTTCCCACTTGTTCTTACTATAGATTAGTACCACTCCTAGCACCACGTGCCAAAAAATCCAGAGGAGAAAGCTCCCCTCCTGCCCTTCCCAGAAGCTAGAAATCATGTAGTAGGCGGGCAAACTGCGCGAAGAATGTGTCCAGGCGTAGTGGTACTCAAAGAGGTTGTTATAAATGATATAGAAAAGCGTGACCACCACTCCCAGCACCAATCCGCCGTGTACCAGAAAGGCACCCCGGGCAAATTTACGCCAGTCGTCAGCTTCCAAGTCGTGGCTGTTAGATGCTTTTACGTAGGCCCAGGCGGCTACCAGTGCGCTCACAAACGAGCTAATTGCAAACAGGTGACCGAGGTTTCCGGCTAGTGTATTGATCATAGGGCTAATCGTTTAACTGCTGCTGAAGTTCTTTCACCTCACCAACCGATACTTGAGCGTAAGCAGCAATCTTATCCAACGAAAGTGCCCCATCTCGTAACATAGCAAAAATCACCTCTTGCTTTTCTTCCTGCTTTCCCTCTTGCCGACCTCTTTTGTATACTACGTCAGTTTCTATATCAAATTCAAAAGGCATATTTTCTATATTTATGAGTGTCGTTTCCTGTAAGTTACGAAGTTTAGACATAACCATTAATTGACGTACATAACGCTGTAGCTTAGACGTATCAGTACTCGCTACCTGCAATCGCTTCAGTATTTTGGCAACAACGACTTCGGGCGATTCGTTCTTAAAATCGCCTAAGATCGCTAGTAGTACTTCTTCGGGAATATCTGATGCTAGAAAGCGTTCGTAGTCGTAACGATGAATGTCGTTGAGGCCAAACTGAAAATTGTTTTCGTCGCCGGAAATTAAATCAGCGATCCTGGTTTTCATCATAGGTCGTCGCTCACCTAGATACACCACAAACTGCTTTACCGGAAGCTGATATATCTCTTGCAACAGTGCACGATACGTCTGCATCCGTAGCACCATGACAGCTTCATTGCCCACCTGAAACTCGATGTGCAGAATACTCTGTTGCTCATCTTCGTGCGTGATGCGGCGCGTCACGTCTGGCTTCCGCTCCAGCGTCAGTTGAAGATCGGCCGTGATCTCCTCCATGGCTTCCGGACGAATGCCAAACAGCTTATCCGAAAGGGGGAGAACAACTGCCTCTATATTCTCCTTGATGATACGATCATACTCGTTGGGCATAGGTTAGCCGATCTCTTCCTCTTGATACTTAGAGGGGCACTTGAGCAGAATCTGATCAGCTACGAAAATATTGCCCCGATAGGCACCAATGACGACCGTTTGTTCCGAACGCACCAAATCGGCGGGCATGGGCTCGTTAAAATACACTTGTTGCTCTTCGCCGTCTTGATCTATCATCACAAAAGAAACTGACAGCTTATCCGGCGCCGGATTGAGTCCGACTACGTGGCCCTGGGCGTCCTTTTTGAGCTGCCCGACTACGTGGATTTTCTTATCCTCACCGTTCTCAGCTAGTTCCTGCGCTTCTTCGAACGTAACGTAAGAGCTGGCGTCACCAGCGGTAACCATCACAATGGTAATACATACCGCGATGATAATGATCCCGATAATATGTGTCTTTTTCATGGCTGATCCTTTAGGGCTTTCTCTAACTGATTTACTTTCTGATCGATGCGCACCACATAAGCAATGAAGCCGGCGAACAACACCATAATGATGGCCACCACCACGTATATCTTTCCGTTTTGCCGCATCACATCGGCCATTTCTACACTGCTCTCAGTCGCCACTTCAGACGCGGTCGGCTCAGACGTGGTCGGCTCAGACGCGGTCGGGCTCAGACTGAGCGCTCGACGGCAGAGCTATCGCTAGTAACACGAGTACGGTTAGCGTCAAACATAGCATCTTCCATTCTTTCATTGATCTTGTCGTTAATGGTTTGTAGGCGAATGCGTAGGCTAGTGAGCCACACCCCCAACAGCGTCCATCCAATCACAGCGGGGTAAAAAACCAAACGCAGGTGACTCGCGGCATCGTAGATGTTAAAGCCCGGATTGCCACCGTTGCCCGGGTGTAGCGAATCAGTCATTCGCGGCAGAATGAACAGTAAAGGAATCAAGGCGGCATAAGCAAAAACGTTATATACCGCACTAATTTTAGCCCGCTGATGCTCGTCGTTCATAGAATTGCGCAGGATAAAGTACGCCGCGTAGATCAGCAGGGCAACGGCGGCTCCGTTGAGTTTAGGATCGCTTGTCCAGAAAGTGCCCCAGGTGAACTTAGCCCACAGAGAACCGGTCACAATTCCTAGAATGCCCAGTACCATGCCGGTATTGGCAAACTCAATGGCGTATCTATCGCGCTGCGGCGTCGGATTGCGCAAGTACTTGACAGCGTAAACCACCGAAGTAGTAAACAGAATAATCATCCCGAACCACATAGGAACGTGAAAGTGCAGTGCCCGCACGGTTTCATTCAGAATAGGTAAGCGAGGCGCTTCTGCCAATAGTCCGGCCACAATCACGTAACCTAACAACAAGACAGTCAGTATTTTCCACCACGGCTTTCTCATAGGTCTTCGTTTGTTACAAAAGTAACGCAAAGCGCGCCGTTTTCATCCATCAAAAGGGGGAAATTTAACCGAAAAGAATAACGAAGGAGGGGTACAGCGTGTAGTTCTCTTCCTTTTAGGAAAAATTGGCTAGCCTTCGGGAACTTTGTCTATTAACCGACCGCTGCGGATAGCGTATGTTTGTATCATAACGATTAACTAAATATTCATCAAAACGATACAAATCATGAATTACAATGTTCCCACCCGCGAAGAAGTAAGCCCCGAAGCACAAGGCATTTTCGACAACTTGAAGAAAACGCTTGGTATGGTGCCTAACCTATACGCTTACATTGGTCACTCTGCTAATGCACTAAGCAACCTTCTTACCCTACAGCAAGGACAGGCCAAAGGCACCTTCAACGCAAAAGAACGCGAAGCGGTATTCTTAGCCGTATCCGAGGTGAACGGCTGCCGCTACTGCCAGAGTGCGCACACCGCCTTGGGCAAAATGAACGGCTTTAGCGATGAAGAAATCATTCAGTTGCGTCGGGGCGACCACCCGGATCAGAAGCTGCGAACCATCACACAGCTCGCCGCTGCTATTCAGAAAAACCACGGACGCCCGTCACAGGATTTGCTCGATGCTTTCTTTGAATTAGGCTACGATCAGGCGGCCCTGGTTGATTTGGTGGCGCTGGTGGCTGACAAAGTCCTGGTGAACTACGTGCATAACATCACGCAGGTGCCTATCGACTTCCCCGAAGCCCCGGTGCTAGAGGAAGCGGCGGTCTAAACCTTCGTCATACCATCATACATCTAAAAACAAGAAAGGCTGATCGGGTTGATCAGCCTTTCTTTGTACCAGGAGCGGGAATCGAACCCGCACGGCCTTGCGGCCACAAGATTTTAAGTCTTGCGTGTCTACCAGTTCCACCATCCCGGCTTTACAATGGTAAAGATTTTAAGTACTCCTTACCAGAACCTGATTTTAGTTGTTTCTCTCTTTTTCTAGCGCTCTTTCTATCTGGATACTTTTCTGAGTGAATCAAGACAAAAGGGCTGTACGGCTTAGTAGTTTTATTAGAGCCACTGTTATGCTCTTTAAGCCTTCGGTCCAAACTGTTGGTCAGCCCCACATAGATATAGTTCCGGAGCTCGCTTTTTATTGCATAAACAGTAAACATGTTCGTAAGTTTACCAGCCTGCCTGCCGGTAGGCAGGTTCCACCATCCCGGCAATTTAAATAAACAAAGCGACCCAAACGAGTCGCTTTATCTACTTAGAGCGAAAGACGGGGTTCGAACCCGCGACCTCGACCTTGGCAAGGTCGCGCTCTACCAGCTGAGCTACTTTCACTTTTGAATGATGACTACAAAGTTAATCACACTACGCTAAATTTCAAGACTATCGGCAAAAATTTTAGATGAGTCTACTGCTTAGCGCGTAGCTAGAATTGGCTACCTTTACCGTACAACCTTTGCACGACGCACATCCTATGATCCTTTCCGGTAAATCTATCCAGCAACAGCTTGGCCAAAACATTGTGATCGAACCCTTTCGGGCCGAGCAGCTCAACCCCAACAGCTACAATCTTCGGTTACACCATGACTTGCTGGTGTACGACCGGCCGGTGCTCGACATGAAGCAGGAAAATACGGCCACCAAACTGGTGATCCCCGAGGAGGGGTTACTCATGGAAAAGGACAAACTGTACTTGGGCCGCACGCAGGAGTTTACTCAGACCCAAGGTTACGTGCCCATGCTCGAGGGCCGCTCATCTATCGGACGCTTGGGCCTGTTCGTACACATCACCGCCGGTTTTGGTGACGTGGGCTTCGCTGGTTTCTGGACGTTAGAAATGTTCTGTGTGCAGCCCATTCGTATCTACGCCGGAGTAGAAATCTGCCAGATTTTTTACCACAGCATCGAGGGTGACTACGAGACTTACAAAAGCGGTAAGTATCAGAACAACCAGGGAGTGCAACCTAGTCTGCTGTTCAAGGACTTTGAGTAGGTGGGACTGCCTTAGGTAGGGCCGCTTCAGGTAGGGCGGCTGTAGGCAGCCCCGCTTCTTCGTAAAACTGCGTGAGGTACTGTTCCATAAACTGGTGCCGCGCTTCGGCCATTCGCCTGCCCGTGTCGGTATTCATTCGGTCTTTGAGTAACAAAAGCTTCTCGTAAAAGTGATTGAGCGTGGGTGCTGCAGACTTGCGGTATTCTTCTAGTGACAGATTAGGTCGCGGCGGCACTTCCGGATCGTAGATCGGTCGGTTTTTGAACCCGCCGTAGTTAAACGCCCGAGCGATGCCGACGGCTCCTAGTGCATCGAGTCGGTCAGCGTCCTGCACAATCGCCAGCTCAATATTATCTGCCGGGCTGCCCTTGCGAAACGATACGTGTCGGATGATGTGTACCACCGCCTCCTGCGTAGCCGAATCGACGGCGTGCTGCTGCATGAACGCTACCGCTCGGCGAGGGCCCTCCTCTTCGTCACCGTTGTGGAATTTAGCGTCGGCGATGTCGTGCAGCAGTGCCCCTAGTTCTACCGTCGCTGGGTCGCACGTTTCGTGCGCGGCAATCTGCCGGGCGTTGTGCCACACGCGATGTACGTGCCACCAGTCGTGACCGCCCTCAGCGGTAGCCAGGGTCTGTCGTACGAAGTGCGCGGTGTGATCGATGAGTGGTGAAGACATGGGTGGAACCTACTACTTTTTCGGTTACCACGCGGTATTTGGCGCATCAATTTCATTTTCCTATCTTAATACGGCTTACTCACTTAAATTAAAAAGACGATGAACCTACACGATGCTCTGGTAAAGGCCCGGCAACAACGCACCGCGGTTGACCTAACCCCCATTCGTACGCTAATTCGTCGAGAAGGCGAACAGGAGCAGGTTCTCATCGACCGATTGGGTTTGCGCTCGTCCAAGGTCCAGGCCCCGTCTGCTACGCTGCGCCATCGCCGATGGGCTGCCGATACATTTACCAAAGAAGATGTGCAGCGCGTTTGTGTGCGGTACCGTATGCGGATGCTACCGAGTCATCGCTACCAGGGTCCGGTTGACCCAGAATTCGGCGTAAAGCTCCGTGCTTTTCAGCGGCAGCACCCACTCACCGATGCCGACTGGCAGCAACACTTCTTTATCGTGGCTCCCGCCGAAACTTTTGCGCTGGACAAACGGCAAAACCCTGCTGTCGACCCGCTGCTGCTTTACCGGGTAGATGCGCATCATTACCGGTTGGTACATCAGTGGGGCAATGATTTGCACCCTTTGCGTCGCTGGCGGGCGTGGCGGCACCGTAGCCTAACCACAATGGCACTTTACTGGGCCCTTGTCACCTTCGTGCTATCAGCGGCGACCTTTGGCCTACTGGCCGAGTCTTGGGTGGGTGGCCTCACCATTGCTACTGTATCTACCCTACTGGTCGGTTGGGGCTACTACACCGTGGTGGGCGACCACTACGAACGATACCGGCACCAGTTTAGTGATTTTAACTGGGATCAGGATTGGGTGTATTGATGTATGTGGATATGGGCGGCTGTAAACCCATGTCTACTGTGCTTAATCTAAATTGACAAAGATAGTTCCTCATTATGGACCTAAGTAGTTTCATTTCTAGCCTTCCATTCTATCATATGCTAGAGCAGTACAGATACCCATGGGAGATAACTAATAACCTTGAAAAGATCATTGATGCAGTACTTCCCAGTTTAGGCAGTGACTTTGTAATAGAGGGCAGAACTGCCATCCACAAATCTGTCGTTGTAGAAGATAAAGCTACTATAAAAGGTCCTGTCATTGTCATGGCAAACTGTAACATTGGTCCTCACGCATACCTCAGAGAAGGTGTGATTTTAGATCGTTCTGTTAAAATAGGTCATAGCTCAGAAGTCAAGTGCAGTATAATATGTTCAGGAACGGCACTCGCTCATCTGAACTACGTCGGTAATAGTATTGTGGGAAAAGACGTAAACTTTGAGGCAGGTTCAATTATAGCAAACCACTATAATGAGCGGGTAGACAAGCGTATTTCCGTAAAGTTAAACGGTAAAATCATCAACACGGGAGTGAAAAAATTTGGCGCTGTAGTTGGCGACTACTCAAAAATTGGAGCAAACGGCGTACTGTCCCCAGGAACACTATTGCGTAAGAATTCAATCGTAAAAAGGCTAGAACTGGTTAAGCAGAATATAGAAGGATGAAGTCATTGGAATAGATGATGAAAACCGATATTTGATGTGTAGCTTCACTTCTTCAAAATCGTAAACTCAACCCGGCGGTTTTTGCTACGCTCTTCCTCAATGGCGTTACTTACCAACGGACGGGTGCCGCCGTAGCCCTGCTGGGTAATACGATTGGCATCAGCCCCCTGCTCTACCAAATACTGCTTCACAGCAGCAGCACGCTCTTGCGACAGAGACAGGTTAAGGTCAGCCCGCCCCCGGTTGTCCGTATGACCGGAGACTTCAATTTCTACCGTGGGGTTTTCCTGTAAAAAATTGACCACCTCGTCTAGGTTTTCGTAAGAGCCGGGCAGCATGCTGGCATTGCCCCGGTCAAATAGCACGCTTTCCAGATTGACCGTCGAGCCCACTTCAATGGGAGTGAGCGCGTAGTTACGCACGAGTGCTTCGCTAGAGTCCGCAAGCGATAACTGGTCACGGGTGCGGATAAAACCGTCGGCGGACACCAGCAGCACGTAGTTATCGTCTACTTCCAGGGTCGTGCGGAACGTGCCGTCGGCCGACACCGCCACCGTTTCTATTTGGGTGGTGTCCTTCTTAAGCGAGCGCAGCGTAATCTGAGCGGCCACCGGTGCATCCGACGACTTGTTTGTTACTTTGCCTTCTATCGTAGTGGTCGGCACCGTGGGCGCGGCTTCGGTCACTACCGCCGAGATGGTATCGACCGAGGTTTCTTCCGGTGTGGTAACCGACTCAGTCGTTTGCACTGCGGCCGGTACGGCCAGCGCGGTGTCAGCAGCAGCCAGTGGTTCTACGGGCACCTCGTTAATGCGTACTTTCACCAGGTCGCCGCGGCCGTCGCTGTTCTGTGTGGAGCTGAGGTAGGCGTATTCTTGGCTGCTCTCGGGTACGTAGTAGCCCAGTTCGGTGCCTTCGCTATTGATGGTGGCTCCCAGGTTCTTAGGGTTAGACCAGTTCTTCCAGGTGTCGTCGAGGCGCACCGACACGTACACATCGCGGCTACCGAAACCTTCGTAGCCGTTACTCGAGAAGAACAAGATTTTGCCGTCGGGAGCCAGGTAGGGCGCCATTTCCTGATAGGGCGTATTAATGGTTGTTCCTAAATTACGGGGCTCACTCCATGATCCGTCGGATTGTCGGAAGAGCACGTAAAGATCTTCGCCTCCGCGGGTGTCGTAGGACTGTAGTGTGATAAGCATCACTTCTTTGCTCTGATGCAGGCTGCCACTGCGGTGACTCGACTTGGTATAATAGTAGGGCACCTCGATGGCTTCGGGTACGCTCCAGCCGCCTCCCGACGCGCTAGTGACCGAAATGCCCTGCGTACGGGCGGGGGTGCCATCGCGTTGGTAGTGACCGTGCACCAGCATACGCCCTTCGCTGTCGAAACCCACCACCCCGTTATAGCTCTCATTGTTGAGGGCCTTGCCCGCCGGTTGGGCCGCCGACCACGTGTGCTCACCGGTGCGCTCGGCGTACCACACGTCGCCCGGATCGCGGCTACCGCCCACGTTTTCTTCGTGTCCGCGGCGCGTAAAGTACAGGCGCTGCCCGTCGGGGCTCACCACCGGATTTTGCTCGTCAGCGTAAGAGTTGACACCCGACCCCAGCGATTCGAAGGCCGTTTGGGCAAGCGTGGGTAAACTGATCGATAGGATAAGACAGAGGGGTAGAAATCGCATAGGACGGAAATTATAGCATTATGCCAAGCAGGAAAATCGTGCGCAGTTTAGTATAAAACCACTAGAAGAAACAGCAGATTTGATATTTTTGGCGAATGAATATCTTCCGCCTCCGCGAAAACCAGACCAATGTACGCACCGAAGTAGTGGCCGGTCTCACCACCTACTTCACCATGGCTTATATCATCTTTGTCAACCCTAGCATTCTGGCGAAAGCGGGGATGGACTACAACAGTGTGCTGGTGGCCACCTGCCTGGCGGCGGCACTCGGCACCCTGCTGATGGCCTTTTTAGCAAACTACCCGTTTGCGCAGGCTCCTGGCATGGGCCTCAACGCCTTCTTTACCTTTGCGGTGGTGCTGCAAAACGGGTTCACCTGGCAGCAGGGATTGGCCATCGTGTTTATCTCGGGAATATTGTTTGTGTTGCTCACCCTCACGGGCGTGCGCTCTGCCGTGGTAGATGCCCTGCCCACGTCTATTCGCTACGCCATTCCGGCGGGCATCGGACTGTTCATCACTCTCATTGGTTTCAACAACGCGGGAGTGGTACGGGTGAATCAGGGGCCAATCATCGACGTGGTGCTGTCGGCTGAAACGCTGGAAGCCGGTGCGCTGGTAGAACAAATCAATCAGGCACCGGCGCAAATTCTAGAGCTGGCCGACTTTGCCACTCCTTCGGTGCTGCTGGCGGGCATCGGACTGCTAGTGATTACGGTGCTCTACGCACTGCGGGTGCAGGGGGCCATTCTGTTTAGTATTGTCCTCACCACCCTGATTGGCATTCCGCTGGGTGTGTCGCCCGTGCCCGAATCGTTTAGCTTTAGCGACATTCAGCTCGGCAGTACGCTGTTTCAGTTAGACTTCGTCGGGTTGTTTGCGGGTGACGCTTCTATTGTCAGCGTGCTGACGACGCTGGTGGTGGTGATTCTTTCTTTCTCGCTGGTTGATCTGTTCGACACCATCGGCACCCTGATCGGAACCGCTGATAAGGGCGGTTTTTTGGATGAGCACGGACGGTTACCCCGCCTCAAAAGGGCGCTGCTGGCCGACGCCCTGGCGACTACTTTCGGGTCACTGGTGGGCACCTCTACGGTAACCACTTTTATCGAGAGTAACGCCGGAGTGGCCGCCGGGGGGCGTACGGGTCTTACCTCGCTAGTAACCGGCACGCTGTTTCTTCTGTCTATCTTTCTGGCTCCACTGGCGGGGATGGTACCGGCCGCCGCCACGGCGCCCGCCCTGATTTTGGTAGGCATGCTGATGATGCAGTCGGTGCGTCGCATCGACTTTGCCGACTTTGAGAACGCGCTGCCTGCTTTTCTCACGATTGTGCTGATGCCCTTTACCTACAGCATCGCCAACGGCATTGCGGCGGGCATTATTTTTTACGTTTGTATTAAACTGGTGAAAGGAAAAGCCCGGCAGATTCCGCTAGCCCTCTATGTCATGGCGCTATTATTCGTCCTCAAGTTTGTGGTGTAGCATTATTTGACTCGGACTTTGAATCTTCACCGGCTCCGTAGTCACTCGCCATACGCCCTAGAATAATAGCAATATACAGCAAGCCCAGCATGGCCTCGATCGCCACGATTGACTGCGCCCAGGGCGATACCGGCGTGATATCGCCGTAGCCTAGGGTGGTGAGGGTTGAGTAGCTAAAGTATACCATATACTGCCAGGATATGGGCACTTCTATCGTTGATGACACAAAGGCTTCAGGATCAAGGGCATGGATGATCATGTACAGCGCAGAAAACAGATTGCCCAGGATAATATAAATTGTGCACGCGCTGTATACCATATCGCGACCCACGCGGCGAATCACAAATATGTACTCCACCAATACCACAATAATTGTCGCCTGAAAGGCAATCAGCAGACTGTAACTGGCCAGGGTAAGCCACAGAACGTTGCCACCAGCGATCACCCAAGGAATTCCGATAGCCAGATTGAGTGTGGCTAAACTGGCCGCGGTGATCGTGCGCACGCGGTTGATACTGGCTAAGTACACACCACTTCCTAGCAAAGCAATGTAAAACGACAGATAAATAGCGTTTTGTAACTCACCCTGCAGGGAATACGGATAGGTCAGGTGCAGCACAATCATCACGAAGAACACGTATACCACCCGCCCCTGGATGCGCTCAATTGCTTCCGGTGCGGCCTCTTTCTTCAGTTTTATCATGTAGTAGCGTACTATCTATGATACAATATCTTGATTATAATGCAGCGCAGTGAGCAGGGTTACAAGGTTAGAAAGGGTTACAAAGGTTTTAATCTTAGCAAGCTCCAACCTCTCAACTAAACCCTACAGAAAGTTAACCTTCTATCCGCGTGTGTCTGTCTGTAGCCAATACCTGATTTTATCCTGTTGGCTAACTACTCATCTCTCCTTGTCTAACTCCGTACTACTGACCCAGGAACTGATCGTTTTCCCACTGGCCCTCCTGCACGCTATCAGCTTTTACCGAAGCAAAAACCATTTTTCCGTCCCCTTCTTTGGCACCCTTCGCGAAATTACCCTCGTAGAAATCGCCGTTTGCCCAGGTGTAGGTGCCCTCGCCGTGTGGCAGACCTTTGGCAAACTCGCCTTCGTAGGTATCACGCCCGATGGCTTTACCGTGTCCGTGGGCTTTGCCCTTGTGGCACTCCCCTTCGTAGCTACCCGCTAAGTCGGGCAAACGTACGCGACACGGAGCGGCGGCTTCAGGGGTAGATACTCCGGTAGCGGTAAAAAACAGTAGCAAGATCAATAGTCGCATAGGTCTCAGGTTGGAGGTAATTGGTGTATACTGGTTATTTAAACACGATTTTAAAATATAGCAGCGCTGAAGATAATATTAACGTAGCCGCGTTGGTGACGATAATCGGCCAACTGTTGCTCAGTACGCCGTAAACCAGCCAGAGCACTACTCCAATCACAAACATCGAAAACATACCTAGCGATAAGTCTTTGGCGCTTCTGGCCTTCCACGTTTTAAGTACTTGCGGTAAGAAAGCAGCGGTGGTTAGTGCTCCGGCCAGCATGCCCAACGCATCGAGTGCGAATCTACTCATGAAAAATCAAATGTTATGGTAAAAATACGGGTAACAGTAACGAACTTAGGCGATGATAGTTGCCACGGTGATCGTTGAACCATCACCATCCTCCTCCTCTTTTCACCCACAACTTAGTAATCCATGAAAAACGCGTTCATTTTTTTCCTGGTACTCGCCACCGTGCCTGCGCTATGCCAAGATTCGGATAGCGCCAACACTTTTCAAACCGGCTTCTACGTGAGCGTGATGGCGGCGGGCGCCTCATCTTCTGTCGATGACCTCAATCAACAGCTGCGTGCCGCCGGTCAGTTGCCCGTAGGTGAGAGTCTGATCGGAACCTCGGTGGGGTTCACGACCCGCTTCGCGGATCAGAACTCTTACGGTGCCGTTCGTTTGAGCACGCTGATGGGTGCCGAAGAAGATGCTGATACCAATCAAAAAACTCGTTTGTCGGTTTGGGAGCTCACGAGTATGGGCTACTATGATCTGGTTTCCAACTTCAATTGGCTGGTCTATCCCTACTTGGGTATAGGCGCCGTTTACCACCGTTTGGTGGTTTCCTCGCTGACCTCCGGAGGCACTTTCCAGGGCAGTCTGGCGCAGTTAAACGACGATGAAGTGGTACAAAAACGCTACGGCAGCGACGGGTTATCTATTTTTGGTGAGCTGGGGGGCGGGGTAGAAAGAGTACTTAAGCTGAGCGGTTCAGACATGTACATCGGCATCAGTGGCGGCTATCGCCTGGCAAGGCCTGAAGTTTGGTCTCTGGAAGGCTTGAAGGCCTTCGATTCGGCATTCAGCACCACCGGCTGGATTTTTGAGTTTAAGCTTCGGTTTGAGCAGCGCCCTAACGCAGAAAGACCTCGCGGTCTGTTTAGGTTCTTTCAGTAAATTTCAGTTATTAGTCCAGAGAAGAGAGCACCTCTTCTGCCTCAGTAGCGTAGTCATTACCTCGTTCAGTGAGCGCTGTAAGGTGCGTTTTGGCTTCAGCAGTATTTCCTTCTTTGAGGTGGGACAACGCCAGGTACCACAATCCTGCTTCGTAGAATACGCTCTGATCCTTCTGCGCCACTTGTTGGAGTAAGGGAATGGCGTCGGCCGACTGACCTAACCCTAGATAGCTAGCGGCCTGATAAAAGGTATGACCTACCGAAGGGTCCGTACCCTGCTCAAACAGTGCAACCGCTTGCTTGTAGTCTTCGGCTTCGTAGCTACGCACCGCTTGTTCTAAAATAGTTTCTGTATCTCCCCCCCCCGATCGCCGCGCCGGGTTGATGATATTAGGATAGGGTTCGTAATAAGCTACGAACATCGCCTCCGTATCGGGAGTGCCGGGCAGCAGAAGGTAACCCAACAGCACTACGGTGAGCAGCGATGCCGCAATAGCCATCCAGGTCGTTAATTTAATATGTACTGCTTTCTTACTCGCCGCGGTAGTACGCTCACTTACCAACCCCGCCTCTACCGCCTGTAGCTGCTCTTTGAGACTTTGGCTTCCATCTAAGTTGATGCCCGCCACGGTGTCTCGCTGAAAATCTAACTCGGCGGCTAGTCCGGTATCTGTGTCTAGCTGTTGTTCAAAGCCTTTTTTCTCTTCGGCTGCCATTTCGCCGCGCAGGTAGCGATCTAAGTCATCACTGTCATAAGCATGGTTTTCCATAGGTAGAAATTAATACGATAACACAATGTTTATAGTTGTCTGCTGCCCTGTTTCTTCTTTATACCCGTAGGAAGAATTTAGTAAACAGGTAGCAAAAAATTTTATGCGCGGTTTACCTTTCGACTGTCAGTAGTATCAAGGGGCAAATTAACGTATCACTCAACAATTTCGCTCCTATGCACTACTTTAACAATTTGTTTCGCTCACTCTTTGTACTACTCATACTACTTTCTGCCTGTGGTGAGGATGAGAACCCTGAGCCGGTGGGTGCACCGCCGGTGGCTGATGCCGGGGCCGACCTCAATGCTGCCACCGGCAGTTCGGTGACGCTCGACGGTAGCGGTACCGACCCCGATGGCGGTAGCCTCACCTACGCCTGGGCACTCACCACGGTGCCCGACGGCAGCGGGTCTTCTGTCACCAGCGCCAATCAAGCCACCGCTACTTTTGTGCCCGACGTGCCCGGCACATACGTAGCCACCCTCAGCGTCACCGATGCTGAGGGCAACGTGGCCACCGACGCAGCGACCATCACTGCGGCAGAAGCCGTAGGACAACCGCCCGTTGTAGTGATAGTCTCAGGCGATGACGGCCGAGCCATTACCGCAGACAACGGAAACAACGTGGTACCGGCTGGTATTGCGTTTGCGCTAGACGGTAGCAACACCGCTGACCCCGACACCGAAAAAAGCGACCTAACCTTTACGTGGGAAGTGATCGGTGCCCCAGACAACAGCTCTACAGCCAGTATTGCCGCCGCCGCTGACAATACTGACGAAGCGGCTTTCGTACCGGATGTGATCGGTACGTACGTCATCCGCCTCACGGTGAGCGACCCGGAAGGCAACAGCGCCTCGTCCGAAGTCACCATTGAGGCCAACGCTAGCCCCGTCATCATTGACAGTAATATCAGCACTGATACCACCTGGCCCAACGTATTTGACGCACCCGACGCGCCTGACTATTTCGTGACCGCCGATATTGATGTGACGGCAGTACTCACCGTGGCACCTGGAGTAAAGGTCATTTTTGAACCGAACCGTGGTTTATCCATCGAGGGCAACGGTGGGGCACTCACCGCGGTGGGCACCGCCGATAGCCTGATCGAGTTCACCGCCGAAGAAATAGACAACGGCTGGGATGGTATCGTTTTCTTTAATGAGAACGCTCAGAACCAACTCAAATACGCAGAAGTATCTTACGGGGGACGGCTAGACTTTGGGTTTGGCATTCAAGCGGCCAATATTGGTATAGACGGCAACGGCGGCGTTACAGTGGCTAACACGCAAGTGACCCACAGTAATAACTACGGCATCTTCGTAGAAAACGGCGGTAAACTACGCGAATTCGCTGACAACAGCTTCACCAATAACGGCAATAACCCCCTCGCGCTTTCGCTATCGCAGGCCGGACAACTAGACGAGAACAGTACATTCTCTGACAATACCGATAACGCCGTGCAGGTGTACGCCTCTACGCTCAACCAAGACGAAGAACTGGTGCTGCCCGCTTTAGCCAATAACGTTGCCTACTACGTATCAGGACGCCTTGACGTAGATACGGGCCTGAAGGCGCAACCGGGCGTCACGATAGAATTTGGCCCCAATGCTTTTGTAGAAGTGTCGGGTGCCGGAGGGTACTGGAACGCCGAGGGCACCGCTGCCGATAGTATCGTGTTCACCGCTCGCAACCAAGCCGACGGCTGGGGCGGTATATCTGTATACACCAGCAGTAGCCGAAACAACTTCACGTACGCTCGGGTAGACCACGGCGGCAACCGCGACTTTGGCTTTGGTATTCAACCCGCCAACATTGGTATAGATAGTAACGGTCAGGTAAAAATAAGTAACTCGGTCGTTTCTAACAGTGTAGGCACTTTCGGCCTGTTTGTGGAGGGCGGTGGCGATATTGAATCGTTTAGCGAAAACCGATTCTCAGGAAATAGCCGATATTCTATTGGCGTCCCTATCAACGCGGCTGGAGCACTGGATGCAGCGACCAACTTCGTAGGAAACGGAGAAAAAAACAACGTAAATATCTACGCCTCTGCTTTAACCACTGCTCAGACGTTGGCGGCCCTGGCCAACGATGCCGCATACTACGTGAGCGGGAAACTTGATATCGATAACAGCCTGGAAATTGCGGCTGGCGCCACCCTATTGTTTAACAAAGATGTACGCATGGAAGTATCGGGCAGCGCCGGTTCGCTGGAAGCAGTAGGAACCGCCGAAAACCCGATCACCATGACCGCTGACGTCTCTTCTGACGGATGGTTGGGCATTGTTTTCTTCACCAATACCACGGCCAACAAGCTCATTCACACCGAAGTATCGTACGGCGGACGAGGAAGCTTTGGCTTTGGGGTTGATGCGGCTAATGTAGGAGTGGATAGCAACGGAAAGGTAGCCTTGAGCAACAGCCGTATCACCAACAGTCAGGGCTTCGGCGTTTACGTGGAAGGCGGTGGCACCGTCACCAACGCCACCGGCGTTGCGCTCACCACCGAGCAGGCGGTTATAGACGCCGGAAACACCCTAGCCGATAATACCAACGGTGCTACCAACCTATAGGTGAGCGCCCGTCGGGACACGGGTGTTTCGGCGGGCTAAACCTTATGTACAGTCGTTGGAATCAACAGATTTTTGTACCTTTTCAAAAAATTTAATCAACACAACAATGAAGATACTCACCCTTACTTTACTCTCACTATTGTTCACCGTAGGAGCGCAAGCACAAAACACCGTTCGCGTAGGTGGTGGCGGCGACCTTGCCTACGAAGAAGGCGACAAAATCATACAGCTTGGCGTAGGCTTTGGGCGTGCGGTTGGTGGTTACAATTGGGCATACGGAGGCGGTTTGGGTCTTTCTGCTAGTGCCGCCTTTGAGTACGGCATTCATGAATATTTCAGCGTAGGTCCCTATGCAGCCTTCGGACGTTACACCTACGGCGTTAACAGGTTTGGACTTAACGATAGAGACTATCGGCTCACCGCTGTTGCCGTAGGTGCACGTGGTTCTTTTCATTACATCCCACTACTGAATGAACTACTCGATGCTAACGTTGATGATGAAAAGCTAGACCTGTATGTATCTATACTACTCGGATTAGAGTTCTTTTCTACCAACTTTGACGACGACCTCATCGACTATAGTACAACTGTTTTTGATGGTGGTGCCGTGGTAGGGGGTCGCTACATGCTCAACCCACGTCTAGCAGTTTTCACTGAGCTGGGCTACGCGGGCCTTTCAGTGTGGACTTTTGGAGTATCGTTTCATCTTTAGTGCTTTACTTAACAGTACGAAAAAGGGGGTTCTTCATAGTATGAAGAACCCCCTTTTTCGTTACGGCACATGCTAACCCAATTCGTCGACCAACCAGAGAATAAGGAAAACAACCCCTACAACCCAGGCAATACTGGAAAGAATCCAGAGCGCTGAGGTAGCGGCTACCGTTGAGATGATAGACAAAATAACGGCTACGCCAAAAAAGATAAGTGCTAAGCGTAAGTTCTTATCAATCTCCTGCTTCGCCTCTGGACTCATGTTACGGTATTCTTTCGCCAAAGACCGTATCTCTTGCTTTAGCTCACGACGGTTCGCCCGCTTTTCAGCGCGGGTGAGCGAAGGGTTTTTACGTTCTTTGGCCAGCTCTTTCATACGCTGCACGTGCACCTGAACCTGACCACTCACGTGCTGCTCCGCTTGCGTTAGCAGTTCTTCGGCCCCACGGGTAGGCGCCTCAGCTTGGGTAGAAGCGTAGGCCGGGGTTTGTGTCTCAACCTTATCAGTAGCGGCTGCTACGGGACGAGGGGTCTGTTTGAAGTAGTACGAATTGCCGTACGCGATCTTACTCGATTGGCAGCCGCTAAGGCCACCGGCAAGCGCTAATACACATACTAGTAAGGATAGTAGATGTTTGTGCTTCATTTTGGTTAGTTTAGATGAGAATAACTGTGTGTCTATGCAATAATAGGTTTTCTAGCCTCTCAAAAGAAACGGATGCATAACATTTTATCGTTTACAGGTTAGACGTAGAAAGCTTTCTAACCCGGAAGCCTTCGTGAACAATAAGAGTTTAGAAGTTTAAGTCTCCACAGTATTTTGTGATACACCCAAAGAGGCTAAGGTTTATCTCAGGCTCACGCGCTCCTCTTCTTGCTTTAACGTGGCCAAATATGTCACCAAATCTACCAAATCTTGCTGCGACATGGCTCGTTCTAAGTTGTCGAACATCAGCGATTGGTTCATGGCTACCATCGTGGTAATTTCAGATCGGAGATACGTCTTGGTGAGGCCACCGTACGAACGCATTTCTACTTCGTCCTCGTTTTTACTCAGCACGTAGCCGGTGGCTTTACTACCGTCCTTTAATTCGATCGTATACCCTTCGTATCCAAAGCTAATGCCCTGGCTGGGCTCCAGGATAGAAGTGTACAGCGCTTCTTTCGGCAGCTTGTCGCCAATCTCAGAAAGTCCGGGACCGAAGTTGACCCCCTCGCCGTCAACAACGTGGCAGTTCTGACAAAACTGAGTGTAAACCTGCTGTCCGTGCTCTGGGTCGCCCTGCATCGCAATCAGTTCGGAGATCGGAGCCGTAGCAGCCTCAGCGGTCATCATATCTACCCCGAGTAAACGAGACCCTTCTTCGTAGATAGAGTTTCGGCGCACCGATGTAGAGAAAACCTGCGCGGCAGTAGAATCTAGGTCGGCGTGCAGGTCACCGCTCTTCACAATATCCAGCAGGCGATCTTCGCCCCCCCACGAACCCGCGAAGGCCATTACGGCGGCCTTGCGTTGCGCCAGCGGTTGGTCACGATCCACAATAAGCGTTTGTAACATATCGTGCGATGCTTCGTTATCCACCTGCTTGAGTACGTTCACCAGCGCGGCTTTCTGGTCGGGTTGCCCGTTCTTCATAAGATCAAGCATCGCTGGCTTTCCCCCGAAATCTAACGCTAATCGTGCTGCTTCGCCCCCCACCGTGCTCTGTGGTTTGCTCAAGGCCAAGGCTAATAGGTCAGCATTGTGCTCCTTGAGTTCGTACCGTTTGATCAACTCTACGTACTCTTTAGAACCCTCTACGTGCGAGAGTGCGTTTTGCAGGGCGTCTTTGAGCGCGGGTGAGCGCTTAACGGATTCCGTGTCGATATGACTAAACGCCAACATGGCAATGTCGCCCTGCTGCGGGTGTTCTTGTGTCGCCAAATCAGCTAACGCTGCCTCTTTGGCCTCTCCCTGCCTAAAATCAAAGGCCCGGAAGTAGCGCAGTCGTTCACCGTACGCATTAGAAGATGAGTTTTGAATAAGTTCGGCTAACAGCGGTATCGTTTCTTCGGAACGTAAGCGCCACACTATATCGCGCCCGGCTGGGGTATCCCAGTCGTCGCCCATCTGCGCCACCCACGCTTTAAATCTTTCCTCGGCGTGCTCATCAGCTCCAATACCTAGTGCTTCTAGGTACCAGCGATCTTGCCCGTCATGCTGAGCGGCCAACCCTGCCCAAAGCTGATTGGCTTCGGGAGTATCTAAATAACGTAGCGCAATCGCCACCTCACGTCGCACCTGCGGCGAGGTATCTTTCGCCATAGCGGTGAGCACCGGCATGATATCATTTTGCCGCTGTCGGGCCATTCGGATGCCCGCCACACGGATATCAGTATTTTCATCTTGCAAAGCCTGTTGCACGTATTGCTCTCCCTGGTCTAATTTAGTCAGTAGCCACAGGGCCCGTGCCCGGTAACGTGGATTATCTGAGGCGGCCATTTTGACCAGGGCAGGTTCAGCCTCGGTGCCCCAATCGTGTAGCTGCTGCCACGCCTGATAGCGTACCGACAGGTTTGGGTTCTTGAGAGCGACGATAGCACCAGCAGGAGTACTGAGATCAAACTCCGGCACTTGGTACTGCTGGTCGGGGGCGAGGCGATACACGCGTCCCTGCTGAAGGTCGCCCACCTGATGACCACCTACGCCGGGGTCATACCAATCGGCCACGAACAGCGAGCCGTCGGGGGCCACACACACATCGGCGGGTCTAAACCAGGGGTCTTTTCCCTGAATAATATTGTCTACAGTAGCCTTATAACCCGCCCCATCGGGTTGGGTGGGGTAAGCGCGTATCACGTTGGGCCCGGCATCGGCGTGAATCATCTGATTGTGGAACCGCTCGGGCAGCAGATCACCTTCGTATACCAAAATACCGGTGGGCGAACCCGCACCGGTTTGCAGTAGGTTGGGCACCACCCCAGGATCGTTTTGGTGCCAGTGACGCAACGGAACTTCTTCATGCATTCCCGTACGATACGACTGCCAGCTTTCGCCGGTTTCCTGGTCACGGTAACCATAGTTACCGTACTCCATCACGTAGTTGATCCGCACACCGCGGTTACCGTCATCGTCGTTATCCGACTGCCACAGGGTGCCGTACGAATCGACCGCTACTTCGTAGTTATTTCTGAAGTTGTGCCCCAACACCTCGAAGTTACTGCCGTCAGGATCGCAGCGAAAAACCATCCCCTGCTGGTAAGGCTTCACATTATCGGCCACCGGCACACCAGTTTGCTCTGTCACCGGGTTTCCTTCAGCATCGAGGATTTGCTCACCCGCATTGCCAAAGTTAAAGTACATTTTGCCGTCGGGGCCGAAGGTAACGGCGTGGATTGCGTGGTCGTGCTGTTCACCCTGAAGGCCACTAAATAGCACCTCTTTTTTGTCGGCCTGATCGTCGCCGTCGGTATCGGTAAACAAGAAGATATTGGGGCTACAGGAAACGATGGCCCGGTTGCCCATCACCCAGATCCCCAGGGCCGCGTTAATATCGGTGCCCTGGTAAAAAACGGTACTTTCGTCGGCTTCACCGTCGCCGTCCTTGTCCTCAAGTATGAGTATACGGTCTCCCTTCTCAGCCGTAGGGTTGCTAGGGTTCAGGGTCGGGCGATAGTTATAGCCTTCACATACCCACACGCGCCCGCGCGCATCAATGTCCATATTGGTCGGATTTGTCAGCATAGGCTCAGCGGCGAACACCGTAGCGGTGAGTCCTTCTCCCAGTTCGAGTCCGGCGAGGGCGTACTCCGGCGAGCGCTTCTCCGCATCGCTCAGCGTACTATAATCTACTCCAGAATCTTCGTCGGTAGCGGTTTCACAGCCAGCGAACAGTACCAAGAGCAGTGCGACAACACCGAGCACTGAGCGCTTGGTATCTTGAGAAATACGTGAGGGTAGAAACATATTAAGGGCACATTTTGATGATTTCCGTCCAAAGTAAGTCGTTTTTTGACAAAAAAAAAGCCGACGGTTTCCCGTCGGCGGCTTGGTCTGGTCAGACTAGCAAAAATCAGAATAAGTCGTCACTATCGGCATCCACATCATCCCAGCCCTCTTCTAGTTCTTCTAGCAAAGTGATGGGATTCGTTTCCCAAGAGAAAGTTTCAGCAGAAAGATCGGCTTCACTTTCTTCGGTGTAAAAGTCATGGGACATCATTTCTTCAGATAAGTCCCATTGAGTAGAGTGTAAAGAGTTTTTCATGATCGTATTCTCTGTGGTTCTGTTTGATTTTGTTATGATTTAAGCGTCAAAATATTATCATAAAAGTATGCTATTGACCAAGGCGGCACAAGCCTGCGTAATGTATCTCCTGTTGTTGTATTACCACTGAATTACTAACCGTAAGGTAGCAACGCGGCACCGGGTCTTACGTCAGAAATGACTGATTTGCGGGGCAGTCGTACACTTTTTTTGTGAAATTGTTGCCGTTGCCGTTTTTTAGTGCATCCGTTCGTCATTTCTCATCGTGTCAACCATTGGGGTAGCCAGCCGTTATGCCTGTATCATTCACTTTTTGTCAACCCTAACTTTTTAGCAATGGACACTAACAAAAAAACCGCAGTAGTCACCGGGGCCAGCAGTGGCTTCGGACGAGAACTTGTGAAGCTTTTTGCGCAGGACGATTACCAAGTAGTGCTAGTAGCCCGCCAGGCAGCGGAGCTGCACGATGTGGCGCAGCAGTTGGAGCGTAAATTTCCGAGCTGTAAAACGCTGGTGATACCCAAAGACCTGGCGCAGCCCCAGGCGGCGCAGGAACTCTACGACGAAGTGCAGCAGCATGGCCTTCGCGTACAGGCTTTGGTCAACAACGCAGGTTTCGGTGAGCACGGTCAGTTCGTGAACACCGACCTGGAAAAGGAGCTATCAATGATTCAGCTGAACGTGACCTCGCTGGTGACGCTCACCAAACTGTTTATGCAAGATATGGTGCAGCGGGGCGACGGACGGATACTGCAACTGGCCTCTACCGTCTCGTTTATGCCCGTGCCGAAGCTATCGGTCTACGCGGCTACCAAAGCGTTTGTGCTGTCGTTTTCCGAAGCGATTGCCTACGAACTTGAGAACACCGGTGTCACCATGACGGCCCTATGCCCCGGTGCTTCGGACACTGAGTTCTTCGCCCGTGCCGGTGCCGAGGGAGCCAACGTAACGGATACGCCGCTGTCTGACCCCGCCGAGGTAGCCCGCGATGGCTACCAGGCCATGATGCAGGGAGAAACCCGCGTGATATCAGGCGCGATGAACAAATTGCAGGTGTATATGGCCAACTTTATTCCTGACCAGATGCTGAACGCTGGCATGAGCAAACTGATGGAAAAGTAACAGTCCGCCCAACACTATGTAAACGCAAGTCTTGAAGCATCGCGATTGATCAGTATGATTGATTGATTTTTCAGTGAGGGGCGGTTAGGTAGTTGGAGTTTGCCAGAGAGATTTGGTTCTGAAAGCAGCGAACGTACGCCACGGAAATAGCTTCTGGCCTGAGCCAGGGCAGAAGCTACTACCAGCCGGGTCGCAATACTCTTACAGATTTGACATCACCCATCTTTTTATAGGCAAATATTCGTATTATTGCGGCATAAAAAATGATTTCTTGATAAGGCTGTATTTCCTCTGCGGGTAGTATTCCGATCAGATGTCCTCCGTTTGTACCGCCATAAAGCAACCTTGATGTCAACGCCGATGGTCTACCGTATTTGCCTCCTGGCGCCATTATTTTTCCTCACCACCTTCGTTCATTCATTGGCACAGCGCAACCAGCTCTACGAGGGGCGTTACCGGAACGAAGTTGGTGAGTTGGGCAGAGCAAAATTCTACTACAACAAATCTAACAAGTCGGAAGAAAAGGAGCTGGACGGTGCGTTTAATTTCGTGGTAACCTACACGGATTCTGTTCAGGAGAACGTGCTTATCAAAAAGGTATATGACGGTGCCTATCAGAAAAACGATAAGCAGGGTGACTGGAGCTACGACTTCAAACGGTACCAGGTAGAGCTGCTAGATATTAACAAACTAATGCTGGACTACGATATTAACGGAACCCACGTGAGCATACAAGGAGCTTACCAGCAAGGACTACCGGTAGAGAAATGGACCTATCGTGAAGATTCTACCCGCGGTAGCGAGTACGTGAAAACCTTGCGCCGGGGCACCGCTAACTTCGACGACGGACAGCTTACCGGCGGCTTCACTTTCTACGACGAAACTGAGGCCGGAGAGTACGAAGTGCGCGGGCAGTTCAATCAAGCCGGCAAAATGCACCAACAGTGGGACCTGCGCTATACCATTGATAGCACTCGGATTGCCGAGAGCCGTACCTACCAGCACGGTTTGCTCATTTCCATCGTACGAATTAACCGGGACACCGACAAAGTCATCGACAGCCTGATGTACGATGATGTGATCGCCAACCTGACCACGCTTAATCAAACCAAACCGAACGAGCGAGATTTCTCGCTGAGTGATCAAGGGTTCGGCGTCGCGTTTGACCACGGCTACCCCCGAAGTTCGTCCAAGAAAAAGCGACAGCGCAGCGGCAATCGGGTAATTCGGCAGGCCCTCGACTACTTTGTGAGCGTTGACCTTCGGATGAATGAGATTCAGGGTAGAAAACCAATTGCCCTGGCGGTGACCCGTCGCTTTGCTTACGAACTGAGTGACGAAGAACAAGAGGCTATTGAGAAAATGGCGACGCGGGTAGACTTGCTACAACAACAGTTGCAGCCACTAGTAGGGCGCGAGGCGTTTGAGCTTAACCGTCAACGTAATGACTCGCTGGCTATGGTGTTTAGATACTTTAGAAAACTAGACCGTCAGTTAAACATCCTCGATTCGGTGGCGACCTTCATGCAGCAGTCGGGTACCAGTTCGTGGATCCTCACCGGTTGTTCGACGACTCGCTCGCCTTTGTCCAGAAAACCAGTTCGCTCTCCTACACAGTGGACGGAAAAACCCGCCGACGTCAGATTCAACTACCCGGGCCACCTTACGACTCGACGAGCCTACCCATCCGGCTCAGCCAGTACGTGAGCGACCTAGCGCAGTTTGTGCCCCCGCAACTGGCTTTCGTAGAGCAGCAACTCACCGAGGTAGAACAGGAAGGAGTAAATCGCGCTCTGGAAGAGAAGATCAGCCGCAAGCATCGCCTGATTGACACGCTCTACGCGCAGCCCAATGAGTTCACCGAATCGGGCGTTTACAGTCCGCTGTACGCCACCGTTTACAGAACGTTTATCGCTGGCAAAATGAACCGGCTGGAGCGCCACTACAGCAAGGCTCAGAATTTTATCGCCAAACAGCAAATCGGCGATAGCATCTACGCCTTACTTGATTCGATGGAAGCTGCCCAACCCTACCTTGATGTCATTCCTGATTACGTACAAAAAGTCGATAAGGCTTATACCGAAAAGACATTCGATCCCTATACCTTTAGCTACGATTTTACGAAACGCATTAAAAAGGAGCTGTACGAAAAGGCAGCGGGTCAGCTTTACCGACACATGCTTTCTCGACTTACTGAAGAGCAAGACTACCGCCAGCTACCCACTCGTGCCCGGGCCGTTGTCCGGCTGTTCAAGCGACTCTTAGAGCTGTCAGAAGAGAGCACCAGAAAGATGGAGCGGCAACTGAGACGGGTGGAAGAACCGGAAGAGATCAAATCTATTATTGGCTTAGCCTAACGCTAGACTATGAATCATACGTTTATCCGATTGCTCATCACCGTTGGCTTGGTAAGCTCTATGGTACTACAGGCTTGGGGACAGGACGCGGCGGTAGCGGCCGACGATCCGAACATCCCTGAGCGGCAAGTCAACCGCCAGACGGGCGTTTGGCACGGCCTGTATACTAAGTACCAGCTGGCCGACCGGTTGTTCTACTACGGCGAATATCACCTGCGCCGCACTGAGTACTACCAGAACATGAGTAAGCTCTACCTGCGGTTTGGAGTTACTTATCTGTTGGATAAGTATCTGGAGGCAACCGCCGGTTTCGTCAATCCTTACATTTGGGCACCTGACCCTAAAGATACTGAACGCTATGATCCGGTAGTGCCAGAATTTAGGCTGTGGGAGCAGTTGCTGTACGTACAGTCGGTGGGTCGGTTCAAGTTTTATCACCAATTGCGTTTCGAGCAGCGGTTCAAGCGCAAGAACGATATTGGCGCGGAATATAAGTATTCTAACCGCTGGCGGTATCGCTTTACTACCTACGTGCCGATTAACGACGAAAAACTGCACCCGGGCGTGCTGTTCGGTGTGTTTTATAATGAGATTTTTATCCAGAACGGCAAGCATATCAAATACAATAACTTTGAAGAAAATCGCACTGTGTTGGGGCTGGGTTATATTCTGAACAACAGCTTGCAGTTCCAGGCGGTGTATATGTGGACCTACGGTCAGCAGAGTGCCTACGAGTTTCGGCAGCGCGACCTTTTCCGCTTCAACATCTACCACAACCTTGATCTGCGTAGAGACAGGTAAATAGTGCTTAGGTGAGGTCGGCAGTAAGCGGGCGGCAGAGACTGCTAACTGCCGCCCGCCTACTGCTTACCGCCTCCCCCGTCTGTGCTGACTTCTACCACCGGATAAAGCACTATTCGTGAAAACTAAAATAATAGTTGTTAAACTAAATTAATAGTTATACATTGGGTGTGTCACCAAACAACACACCTATGGAACCGAAGAAGAATAAAGCGTACGACCTGGAGCGCAATTACCGATTGCACTTGGCCGTGGGACTCATCCTCAGTCTTTCTTTCACGCTGGTGGCTTTCGAGTGGCGCACCAAAGTCGAACCCGTGGTTGACCTGCTGGCAGTAGTCAATGAATTTGATGAGGTGCTTCCGCCCGTGCCACCCACCGTGCAAGAGCCGCCCAAACCCAAGTTAGTGCCACCGGTGGTGCTTGAGGTACCTGACGATCAAGAGATTGAAGACGACATTGATTTTATCATTGATGTAGAGATCAGCGAAGACGACGCTATCGCAGATATGGTCATCACCGAACCTGAAGCAGAAGAGACCGACGAGCCGGTGATTTTTGCTGAGAAACAGCCTGAGTTTCCGGGAGGAATATCCGCCTTTTACGCTTACGTTGCCCAGAACGTGAACTATCCCAAACCGGCCATTCGGCAGGGCGTATCGGGCAAAGTATTCGTACAGTTTGTCATCGACCGCGACGGCTCGCTCAGCGGCTTAGAAGTGGTTAAGGGCATTGGGGCGGGTTGCGATGAAGAAGCCCTGCGGGTGGTGCGCAATTCGCCGCTTTGGAACCCGGGCAAGCAGCGCGGCAAACCAGTGCGCGTTCGTATGGTCGTACCCATTAGTTTTCAGTTGCAATGAAGGAACTTACCAAAGCCGAAGAGCAGGTGATGCAAATCCTGTGGCAACTCAAACGCGGATTCGTCAAGGATGTGCTGGCTAAAATGCCCGAGCCCAAACCGGCCTACAATACGGTATCGACCATCGTGCGCATTCTGGAGAAGAAAGGGTTTGTGGGCTACCAGGCCTACGGCAAAACCCACGAGTACTATCCGCTGATTGACAAAAAGTCCTATAGCAATTTCTTCCTCAAGGGGTTTATTCATAACTACTTCGGTGGTTCGTTTTCGCAACTGGTATCTTTCTTCGCCAAAGAAAACGATATGGATATCTACGAATTTGAGCGCCTAATGCAGCACGTGGGGGATAACCTGAGTGAGGGTGATCGTACTGACGAACAAGAAGAATAATGGCAACTTGGTTATACGTAGGATGGGTGGTTGCGCTGGTGGCGGGCTGCGAACAACGGACCGAGCAACAAGCCACTGCTGAGACACAATTGGCCGAAAGCAGTGGTTTTGTACACTACGATTGGTTGCCTCAAAACTTGAGAGATACCATGCAACAGCTGACCGATACTCACACCGACCGTCATTTTAACTTCTATTATTACTTTGATGTGGACGATATCAACCGGCATTATTATCTGGAGGATATCGGCTTGGCCGTGGTGGCTAAGCAGCCGGTGACCCACCAGCGCGCTCTGCAGTTTATAGAAGACCGGCTTTACGATCCGAAAGTACGACAGCGAGGATCGTACATCGCGATAGATACCACCAATCGGGGCGTAGAGCGTAAGGCACGACAGAAGTATTACCGGAATTACATACACTACTTGTTACCCGAGTATCGTGCTGACTTTCAGCTGTTGCGGGTGGCATTGGTAGAAGATACTACCGGAGCTACTCGCCAGCCGGAATCCTCTGATACGAATGCGTACGTACCCGATCAGCCCGCCCGCCCGGTGCGGGGTATGGAGTATTTTCGACGCGCTGTACTAGAGGAGGTGCAATCAGCCAACAGCCTCATTCTTCAGGACAGCGGCACCGTGACGCTAGAATTTTCGGTGTGGGGTGGCAAAGCGCAGTCACCCACCTTGGTGCAAGGCTTTAGTACGCAGTCTGATGCCTACGAAGCCTACCAAACCGACGGTGCGTTTATCAAAGCCGTCAACCGGGCCAAGGTCCGGTGGCACCACGCACGAAAGAACGGGCGACCGGTGCGCAGCACGGTGCGTATCGCGTTCGACGTGCGCCAGTTAAAACCCTTATCCTCTTTGCTATGAACCCTACCGTCGTATACCTGCTTGAAGCCAGCGTGTGTCTGGGCGTATTTTATCTGTTTTATTTGGCTGTGCTACACCGACAGCCGTCGTTTCACTATAATCGCGCCTATCTACTGATTGCCTCAGTGCTGGGCTGGTTACTGCCGTGGCTAGATATTTCGCTGGGGTTAGGTAGCTCAACGGCTGCCCCTACCCAAGGTGCGTACATTCTGCTTCCCGCCATCGCCCACGGAACGAGCGAAGCGGCGAGTGCTGCCTGGTACTGGTCGGCGGTGTACGGAGTGGGCGTACTGGTGGCTACCGCTCGTTTGGCGGTGCAGGGTTACCGACTGTACTCAGTGGTGCGGCGCAGTGAGCGCCAGTCGCTGCCTCACCGCCGATACCAGTTGCGCTACACTCAGGGCCAATTTCCGACGGCCTCGTTCTTTCGCTACCTCCTGTGGGATAATACCCAGCCCCTGACGGTGAAGGAGACCCAACAGGTGATGCTACACGAAGAGGCCCATATCCGGCAGGGCCACAGCTACGATACGCTACTAATGAACGTGCTTAAAGTGATCGCGTGGTTTCATCCGCTAGTGTACCTCTACGACCGGGCCCTCACGCAAACCCACGAGTACGCGGCCGACGCAGCCGTGTTGCAACAAACCACCGGTGCTAACTACGCCCGCTTACTCAGCAAGCAAATGCTCACCGGACGAAGTATGCTGCCGGTGCACTACTTTTTCCGTTCTTCTCAAACCCTTGACAGAATCCACATGATTTACACAAAAAACACCCGCACCCCTTGGTACCGATACGTACTGATCGCTCCCGTTTTTGCCTCCTTGTTTCTTACCTTCGCCTGCGAACCTGATGCCGAACAGATCAGACGAGCAGCCGTAGAGCATTCCTACGAAACCGTGCAAGACAACATTGCTCAGATAGACCAACAGCTACAAAACAACCCTTCTCCAAGCGAACAAGCCCGCTTAGAAAGCGAACGAGACGTACTGCGTAAGCAGCTTACTCAACTGCCCGACGCTCATGGAGTATACGCGGTTGTGGAAGATATGCCGGAGCCGACTAACGGTATGGAAGAATTCTACCGGTTCGTGATGAACAACATGCAGTATCCGAAGGCGGCCCGTGAGGCCAACATGGAGGGGAAAGTCTTTATCCAGTTCGTGGTTGACGAAACCGGCGAACTCACGCAAGCAGAGGTGCTGAAAGGCATTGGCCGAGGCTGCGACGAGGAAGCCCTACGGATAATCAAGGAGTCGCCGGCCTGGAATCCCGGTCTGGTCGGCGGACAAGCCGTAAAGACGCGGATGGTGATGCCGATCTCGTTCAAAATGGGCGACGATAAAAGCCTTAGCGAGCTTTTGCCTGATGCTATTCCCCGGGGCAGCAAGCCCCTTCCGATTAAAGAGACGGTGATAGTAGGCTACCAATAGCACAAACGCCACCGACTTACCTGCCCCTGCTTTTGTCTGATTGTTCTTCACTTAGTAAAAGCCACCTCTTCCGATAAGGTGGTTTTGCAAGATTAAATAAACCATCGTATGGCCCGAAAAAACCGTCCTGCTGACAATATCAGTACGGGTTCTACCGCTGATATCGCTTTTCTACTGTTGATCTTTTTCCTGGTAACAACCACCATCACGTCTGATCAAGGACTATTGGTACAGCTGCCGCCCAAGGCAGACCAACCGGAGCACATTGCTAAGATCAATGACCGCAACCTGTTTGAGATCATCATCAACAGTGCCGATCAGCTATTGGTAGAGGGCGAACGGCGATCAAGCACCGTGGGTATTGAAGCTGAAGTCATGGCTTTTGTCCTTAATACTGACAACAACGAGCAGCTGGCGGAGTCGCCAAAGCAGGCGGTGGTTTCGCTCAAAACTGACCGGGGCACTTCCTATCATCAGTTTATTGCGCTCTACGATCAGTTGAAAGGAGCCTACTACCAAATTTACGCCGAACAACTGGGCATTACCGTCGCGCAGGTACGAGAACCGGCCCGCATGCCCCCTAGCCTACGCAACCGCTACCGGCTCGTTCGTCAGCAGTTCCCCATGCAAATCTCACTGGCCGAGCCTTCTGGTGTAAATTGAGAGAGAATTGCAGTAATCAATACCAGCGGCGGAGATGCGTAACACCTTGTCGTTTACTAATTCGGACTTAAGAAGCTTTAAGCCTTTAGCGTTCTGGCAAGCTTCACAAAGACAAACCCCTTAGGTCTCCTGCAATACTTTATGATAATCCCTTCCGCGACTCTACGCCAGAATGTCCTTCACTACGTGGCCATGTACATCGGTGAGGCGGAACCGCCGTCCCTGGTACTTGTACGTCAGCTTTTCGTGATCAACTCCCAACAGATGAAGCAGCGTGGCCTGGAAGTCGTGTACGTGTACGGGATCTTTCGTAATGTTATAGCTAAAGTCATCGGTTTCACCGTAGGTAACACCCGGTTTGACACCGCCCCCGGCCATCCAGATCGTAAAGCAGCGAGGATGGTGGTCGCGTCCGTAGTTATCCGCGGTGAGTACTCCTTGGCTGTAGTTAGTGCGCCCGAACTCGCCTCCCCACACCACCAGGGTGTCGTCTAGCAACCCTCGTTGTTTGAGGTCAGTGACCAGAGCTGCCGATGCCCGGTCGGTCGCGCGGCACTGGGAAGCAATGTCTTTGGGTAAGTTCAGATGCTGATCCCATCCGAGGTGATAGAGCTGCACAAACTTCACGTCCTGTTCGGCCAAGCGGCGGGCTAGTAGACAATTGGCGGCATAGGTGCCGGGCTGGCGGGCATCTTCTCCGTACAGGTCAAACGTGGAGTCCGGTTCATCACTCAAGTCGAGGGCCTCTGGCACCGACGTTTGCATCCGGTGGGCCATTTCGTACTGCGCCATCCGTGACTCTATCTCCGGATCGCCAAAGTCTTGCAGGCGCATGGCGTTGAGTTCGTTCAGGTGGTCCAGCACTTCACGACGGGTGGTAGCATCGATACCGTCGGGGTTGTTTAGGTAAAGCACCGGCTCTTTACCCGAGCGAAACTGTACACCCTGGTGTAGCGAGGGCAGAAATCCGTTGCCCCACAGTCGCGAGTAGATTGGCTGTGGCCGGATCGCCCCCCGCGATAACAATACGATGAACGTGGGCAGATTTTCGTTGATGCTCCCCAGACCGTAGCTGAGCCACGCCCCGATGCTGGGTCGACCGGGTTGTTGCGAACCGGTCTGGAAGAAAGTGATGGCCGGATCGTGGTTAATCGCTTCGGTGTGCATTGATTTGATGAAGCAGAGTTCGTCGGCAATCTTGGCGGTGTGAGGCATCAGTTCACTGACCCATGCTCCGCTCTGACCGTGCTGCTTAAAATCGTACAACGAGGCTGCTAGTGGAAACGAACTTTGTCCGGACGTCATGCCGGTGAGCCGTTGGCCCCGGCGCACTGAGTCAGGTAGCTCTTCGCCGTGCATCTTTGCCAGTAGGGGCTTGTAGTCATACAAATCCATCTGCGACGGGCCACCACTCTGAAAAAGGTAGATCACCCGCTTCGCCTTCGGCACCACGTGCGAGCGATCTAGCGCGCCCTGCAAAGGGTTAGGTGCTCCCTCGTTAGAGTCAGTGGTACAACCCAACAACGACCCTAGCGCCATACTACCGAGTCCTAAACTGGCCCGAGACAAAAAATGGCGGCGGTTCATCCGTTGCAATTGCTCGCCTACTAAGGTATCCAATGCGTTCATATCAGCCTCTGAATTTAGCTTCGTCTAAATTAAACAGGGTGTTGGCCACCACGGCGAGCGCGGCCAGTTGCACCTCACTAAACCGCGTGCTGTAGTTAGAATCACCCACGCGCAGTAGCGCTTCCGCCTCAGTGGGTTGCGCTTGATACGAGGCTAGCTTCTGCTGGTGTAGTGATACCAGCACGGCCAGCTCTTCAGGCTGAGGGGCACGTGATGTGAGCAGCCGAAATCCGTAAGCAATTTGCTGCTCAGTGTGCTCGCCTCCTTCTGTCAGCATCCGCTCAGCAAGTTTCCGTGCTGCCTCCACGTACTGTGGATCGTTGAGCAGCGCCAGCGATTGCAGGGGAGTGCTGGTGCTCTGTCGTTTGGCCACACAAACCGCCCGTTCGGGGGCGTCAAACATTACCATCGTGGGGGGCGGGATAGTGCGCTTCCAATAAGTGTACAAGCTACGACGGTACAGTCCTTCGCCTTGACTGGGGCGGTACTTGTTTTCCCCAATCTGATTAGCCATGGCTTCCCAGATGCCCGCCGGTTGGTAGGGCTTTACCCATTTACCCCCCACCTTCGTGCTGAGCAAACCACTCGTAGCCAACGCGTTGTCACGAAACATTTCGCCAGTCAGACGCGTGTTAGGGCCCCGGGCCAACAGCAGGTTATTCGGGTCGCGCCGGTGTTCCTCCGAGTCAACCGCAGCCGACTGCCGGTAGGTGGCTGACATAACGATTGTTTTTTGTAAGGCCTTCATGTCCCAGCCCGACGCTATGAAGTGCACCGCTAACCAGTCGAGCAAAGCGGGATGCGTAGGCAGGGCACCTTGGTTGCCAAAGTCACCCGGGGTTTGTACAAGTCCCTGACCGAAATACAGTTGCCAAAACCGGTTAACCGCCACCCGGGCGGTGAGTGGGTGCTGCGGATCGGTGAGCCAGCGGGCCAATCCTTGCCGGTTAGGCGGATATTCTTCTTCGAACGGCAACAATACTTTCGGCGTGCTTGGAAAAACCGAGTCGCCCGGTGCGTCGTACGCGCCGCGTTCTAGCAAATAGGTTTGCGTACGTTCTTCTTGTTCCTGCATCACCATCACATGAGGAATCTCCAGATCGATGCGACGTAGACTATCGAGTTGCTGAACGGCACGTTGGTAACCAAGGTGATGGCGGGCCAGATAGTGTACGTATTCATCTTCTGCTGAGGGCGTGGCAGAAGCTGCCGCCACCTGCCGCACTTCCAGAGGTGTGAGAGTGCGTTGGTATATCCGCACTTCATCGATACTTCCCCCCGTGAAGCCGTAGGTGTCAGTCGTCTGGTTGCGGTGATTCCAGTGCCCCACCAAAAAGTCGTTGCCATTTAATAAGCTCGCCGTCTGATCCAGATTGTCGTGTAACACGCGTACTGCCTGGACCTTTCCGTCGATGTAAAGCTCAACTCCGGCTGCGCGTCCTGAACCGTCGTAAGTGGCCAGCACGTGACTCCACCGCTGGTCAGGAACCGCTGACTTGGTGGTTACCTCCAGATAAACGCTGTCGTCTTCATGAATCAGGCGCAAGCTAAGCTGGTTATCTTTGGTGAGCGTCAGGTCGTAACCCTGCCGACGAATTTCACCGTTGCGGCGGCTCAGCAATCCGGCGCGCTGCTTATATTCGTGGGTAGAGAGCACCCACGCCCCGATAGAAAAACGATCATGCTGCTCAAAATCAGCAATGTCGCCCAGTGTCAGGAAGTTCGCCCCGTTGAAGCGCAGTGCATTTCCCTTCCACCCCGCCACGGGTTCAGGCGGTGCAATCTCAGGTGACAATCCCACGTTCATGCGAGCCGGCCGCTGCTCGGTTTGATCGAGAAACTGTTCGTTTTCCAGCACATTCAGCGGAAAGTGCGCCGTCAGACCATCTTCTGTGTTCAGGGCTGACGAAACGGCGGCCCCTGGTTGGTAGGAGTCGACCGGCCGTTGCTCCAGCTCGTCGACCTGCTGCTCCAGCGCGGCGATCACCGAATCGACGAAGGCTTTTTGCGCTTCCAATTCAGCGTCTTGCATCCGAATGGCCGGTTGGGGGGCTTGGTCGCGATAGTCGATCTGCGCTGCTTCAGAAATATTGTTGAAGAAGGCGAACAGCTGGTAATAGTCTTTCTGACTGATGGGGTCGTACTTATGATCATGACAACGGGCGCACTCTACTGTGAGTCCCAAAAAAGTGGTGGCAAAAGTGTTCGTTCGGTCGGCGGCGTATTCGGCCAGATACTCTTCAGGAATTACTCCGCCCTCCTGCGTGATCGCGTGGTTGCGGTTGAAACCGGTGGCTAGCTGCTGTTCGTAGGTAGCGTCGGGCAGTAGGTCGCCCGCCAACTGCCAGGTGGCGAACTGATCGTAGGGCAGGTTTTCGTTAAAGGCCCGCACCACCCAGTCGCGCCAGGGCCACATGGTACGCGGGCGGTCGTCTTGGTAGCCGTGCGAATCGGCATAGCGGGCTAAATCTAGCCACATGGGGGCCATTCGCTCACCGTAGTGCGGTGATGCTAGTAGCCGATTCACTACCTTTTCGTAGGCTCCGGGCGCATCGTCCGCTAAAAAATTGTCTATTTCTGAGAGCGTGGGCGGCAGCCCGGTAAGGTCAAAGGTGACCCGCCGCAGCAGTTTTTCTTTGGTCGCCTCCGGAGCAGGGGCTAAACCTTCTTGTTCGAGCCGAGCTAGCACGAAGTGATCGATGGGCGTGTGTATCCACTCCGCTTGGTGTACGTCGGGCAGTTCCGGCAGTTCGGGTGCCGTGAACGACCAGTGTTCTTTCCACTCTGCTCCCTGTTCAATCCAGCGGATGATTACGTCTTTCTCGTAGGCAGTAAGCGTTAGGTTCGATGCTGGAGGCGGCATTATCGAATCCGGATCGCTCGCCATAATTCGGTGATAGACGGCACTCTGGGCCAAATCGCCCGCGACAATGGCGTGCCCCTCGCTCTCAGTGAGCGCACCAAAGGCTCCTTCGGGAGTGTCGAGTCGCAACCCAGCCTCTTGGTTGGCTTGATCGGGACCGTGGCAGGCGAAGCAGCGATCAGACAGAATAGGCTTCACGTGGAAGTTGTAATCTACCACCGTCGGTAGTTGCCGTTCGTTTTCGTTCGGCGAAGAAGTGGTACCGCAGGCACTCAACCAAATAGTGCCCGCCCCGATAGCCAGTAGAAAATATAGTTGCGTAAAGCGTGTGGATCGGCGGGACATACGGCAGATTATCGGATGGAAGAGGGAATATACGTATTCTGCTAAACATATAACAGACTCCGGTTCAGCGCTATAAGAAGTATCAGCCCTCCAAAAGTTTCATTCGACGAGTAGCTGATACTGAATCCTAGCAGATTTTGTGACCACTTTTTGTACACACTCGAGTGCTATTGCGCCTTCCTCCTCCACGACTTACGCTATATGGCTGAAGTATAAACCTCCGTGCGCATGGTTTGGCTAATCTTCGCTCAGAAAGTAGGCAAAGGTGAGCTTCGTGCTATTGATCATGGCCACACCTATGTCAAACGTGGCATCTTCGGTAAGCGGGAATCCCGAATAGCTGCCTTGATTTCCCCAGGGGCTGTTGCTGTAATTGGTGTATATAAAACTATTTTCCTCGGTATAGTTTTCCATCAGTGCCTGATGAAAAACCTGTGCTTGTGCTACGGGAGTGTGCTCAGACGAAGAATAGGCGATGTCGAACCGAATGGCATTGAATAGCAACTGGCTTCCTTCGTCAAAAGGGATAGGCTCCCAATGGTCGCCTAGTATATTTAGGCGCTCAATGTAGCTGTCCTCATCAGTAGCCAAGCGTTCGTTTTCCATCTCGCACGCAGTATCCATTAGCACGATTCGCTGCGCATGAGTAGCGCTATCGTGCTGACTAATGTCTAGTACGAACGCATTCCCCCAGACAAACTCCCCCATGTTCAAGTCTTCAAAAATATCCTTTCTTGTCATTGGCGCTTTGGTTTGTGGCCAACGGACGGGTCACGCCGGTCGGCCACGGTGCTTTGTTTCTGTCAACCACTTCTGCCCGGTGCGTCGCGCCTGCTCAGATACTACATCAGAAAGATAGGCTTCTATTTTGTTGAGACAGTAATCAGATACCAACGTGCCGTCTTCTAAGGTGTCAGAAGGCGTTAGGTCATAACCCTCGAGCAAAAGATAAGCCGCCCATAGGTCCATTTGGTACTGAGCTTCGTGCAAAAACCGGACAAATTCTGAGTTCTGTCCGGCACTCTGATACGCCGCGGCAGCACGTTTCATGTTCGCCAGTATCCTTGACTGATCTGTAGTAAGCGCAAAAGGCTCGGCACCACCTAGGCAGAGTGCGCTGCAACTAGGAATGAAGCCGTTCGGATCGCTCGCGATCTGATGATAAATCTTATCTAATCGCTGCCAGCTATCACGATACGTCCACCCGAAAGACCAGTTTGTGTACTTAACCGCCAGCTTCTCAACCGTCTTCCTCTGTGCCAGCGAGTCAAGTATCTCTTCCGTGAGCCAGTCTTGATCGAAACCGGCCCATTCACCCGCTACACTCAGCAGGTTGGGATACAGAACCGGGAAAACTTCGTCTTGGTTGATCTGCCTCACCTCTTCTAGGGTATAAGGACTTTCTAAAATCTTAAAAGTGATGTGTCTTAGTGCGGAGTCCTGAAGCTCATTATCGAGATAGAAATCGGATAGTGCTACCCAAATGGGTCGGCGAGCCGCTACGTCAATTTTTTCTCTCATGGGTTCTGGTATTGTGCCTCGAGGGCTTGCACGATGGCTTTGACATCGGCTCGATAGAAACCTGCACTATTAATGCAGTTAACTTCCACGATTTTCCAGCCGTCGTACGTCAGGGCGATGTCCATGACGTAGGCTTCCGCTACGTTGTATAGCGCAGCCATTTCTTGCGCGAAATCGGTACCTTCTTCTGCCACAGCTTCCTCAAAGTCGGCTCCGTCGTGAAACCGGTAATATGAGCTGGCCACTACCCGTTGCCCCACAACCCACGTGCGGGCCTCTTTGATAAGCCTGAACGGTGCTGAAACCTGTATCAGGGTGGCCTCAGTAAGGCGGGAATTTTGCCGGTCGTTTAGTGTGTCATACACAAAGTCTTCCCACTCGGGCTGACTAAAAACCCTGCCGGTGAAGACCTTCGCGGCTTGACTCGGTTTGATGAACAATCGCGGGTTCGTGGCCCAGTTGATTTGCCCAGTAAAATTAGTGATGATGCTATCGTGGTTAATCACGTGCTGCCCGTAGCCCTGTGTGTAGTGGGCAAACTGATGATTGCCCCCGTAGAACGAACCCGGATGCCAATCGAGTGAGGCTGCCACCTTGGCGAGTTTTACCGACCCGTAGACAAAGACATCTTTCCGTTTGGTTTGATAGCTTAGTGTAGTGCTGCCCGATTTGAACGTTACCGTTTCGTAGGGTAGATCCAGTTCATCCAACACTCTAAAAATTTCGCCGTAACGCGGGTCTTTAAAGACGTTTTTCTGGATAGCGTAATACATCAGACAATACTACGAAATAATGTTGAGCGCGGCCACTTCGCTGTCGCTAAGCATTTTCGCACTACGCTCATTCATCTTCTTAGGCTTGCGTTGCTGATACTTCGCAGGGTCGCTATCCATCAACGTGGCGAGCACTTTAGGGTGAACATAATACTGGCGACAGACACTTTGGGTATTGCCCAGCTCTTTAGCCACCAACTTGATGATCACGGTATCCAATTTCTTGAGACGGGGATTCTCATCCATCATGGCCCGGGCCGGTTCGTACTTTTCTATGGCGAGGGTGGTGCCCCCCCAGGTACGAAAATCTTTGCAAGTAAAGTCTTCACCCGAA
Organism: Tunicatimonas sp.; assembly: GCA_965213875.1. GTDB lineage: Bacteria > Bacteroidota > Bacteroidia > Cytophagales > Cyclobacteriaceae > Tunicatimonas. The sequence goes on from CBDCAN010000001.1 coordinate 841,662, forward strand.
ATATCTTTAAGATATTCGTTGACATCGTTGGAGTCGATGCGATGAAAGTTTCCGGCTTTATCACGGTACTTAAAGAGCTCATAACCTCTCAGTTCAGAAGACTGCTTGATCAGCTTAGCCAACTGGCCGTTCTTAATATTAATCTTACGGTATTTACCACTCTTAGCTTTATACTCTAACCGTGCGGTGCCCTGCTCAAAATCGAAGTGTTTGCGCCGAAGCGTAGTGAGGCCGTAGGTTTCGTTTTGTTGCCGATAATATTCGTTGCCGATACGAATATGGTACTCATCCAGCATCCGAATAACCAGAGCCAGCACTTTATGTCGCGGCCATTCTTTGGACTGTAGGTGCTTTTCTACCTGCTGACGGATACTAGGTAGTACTCGGCCGAAAGATGCCATCTTGCTGAACTTCTCTTGGCTGCGGTAGGTGTTCCACCCCTCGTGGTAGATGTACTGTTTACGCTTCTTGAGATCGTAGCCGGTGCACTGCAAATGCCCGCACGGATCTTTAGCGATCCATACGTCGCTCCAGATAGGCGGAATGCCCAGCGATTTGATACGGTTCAGGGCTTCGCCGTCCGTAAGCTTGCGGCCACTGTCATCGTGATAGCTAAAGCCGCGCCCTCGCCTTATTCGGGTAAACCCCGGCTCGCTATCACTCACGTGTACTAGCGTGGTGGGCATACCTCCTATAATCGGAATGCTCATGGGCAACGGGTCTACACTTTTTTTACCTCTTGCTCGAGCTTGAGCACTTCGCTTCCGTCCTCCTGCTCGATAAGTAGCGCCTTGTTACCTTCCTCACCTTCGCGCGTCACTTCGCTACCCTTGATGGTCTTGGTGACCTTTTTTGAGTAAGTCTCTTTCACCTTTCCCTGGGCACTACCGTTGCCCCACTCCCATTCTACGGTTGAACCTTCTCGTATCATCGTCTAAGAAATTTAGGATAAAAAATATGATCTTCCGGTAGCTATTGATGGTAATCAGCGGTTATCAATCCGTCATTTGCTGTAGCACTACAAATGCGTAAAAGTGATGAGAAACAGGGTGGCGAATTTATCTCTCACTTTCCATTGTTCCTCATTTTGCCTTGCGAGCACCTACCACCACGTTGCGGCGCACCAGCAGCTTGACCAAGCTCGCTACTACACCGGTAACCAACGTCCAGACCAGCGCTTCTTTCAAAGAAACCTCATGGTCAGCCGGGTTCTTGGGTGGTTCATTATTGGTTGCCTTTTTCCAAGTGTAACCAAGCGCTTTCTTAACTAACAGAGAGCTGACCAAGGCTACGCCCGACACGACAAGCCCGTTTACATCGCCCTCGTCACTCAGCATGTTTTTCACTTTGTCACCGATAGTATCTATATCCATTGATTCCAGTATTAAAGTATGATTATTCGTATTAGTGTGAGAAGTTTAGCCCAATAGCAGGCGACCATCTTCTCGCACCCATGATTTACATATTAGACGGCATCACTCGATACCTTGCTTTCACGATCTGAAACACACCGTAACAAGCCAAACCTATGGCCACAATCCCTAAAAGTATTGACCCGTAGGAGGAGCTCTGGATAAAGCTAAACGCCCCCTCAGTACCCTGTGCCTGGCTTGCGTTGGCCTGAACGGCCGCTCGCATCAGCGTATAGGCGATGATCCCGATCACAATGCCACGGGCCACGAAGCCTGCCTTTCCAACCTTCATCACCAAATTCTGTGCACGTGCGTCCAGGCCGGTGCTTTCCACCTTCTCTTTAAACTTACCAGAGTAGGCACTATAAATTTGATAAATTCCTTTACCCAGTACCGCCAGAGCAACCGCTCCCACAAGGATCTGCCCGAAGGGCTGCTCTAGCAAGGTGCTGACCATTTGTTTCTGACCGTCGCCGCTGCCACCGGATGAGCCGCTGTTCATCAGTAACCGGATGGCCTCAAAGGCTAGTAATCCGTATAGCACGCCGCTGACAGCGTACCCAATGCGCTTTATGATAGCCTTCTTATCTTCGCCTTCGCCCTCCGGATCGCGCAATGCTTGTATGAAACGCCATATCACGTACCCGATCAGACCAAGGGTCAGGAAAGCGAGCATGACCTTTCCGAAGGGTTGCTCGTACAAAAACTTCAGCGCATCACCCTGCCCGGCTTTCTGCCCCCCCTCGTTGAATGCCGCCATGGCGGTAAGCACCCCCAGAATCAGGTAAACCGCACCTTTGGCACCAATGCCCAAGCGAGCGATCTTTTCTATCGTTTCGTCCTTCTTTTGGTTTACTGTATTACTCATAGCTAGTTGGTTTTATCCTGCAAAAAAGTAGTGGATTATCGGCTTAGTGTGTAAAAAGCGTGTATTACCCCAGGTACCCATCCCACGATTGTGAGCAACCGGAAATGCCTTTTTGCAAGAACACTGCTAACGGAGGAAAAATAAGTACAAACATTGTAAAAATCAGTTTAGGTGTCAAAAAATGGGCATGCACATCGGCACACGACGATCATCAATACTTTGCTAACCTAAATAGTCGGTAATATGTTTGTGCTAGCCGCTTTGGGGAAAAGCTATCGTGGTATGAAGTTACATTCTGTAGAAAAATTACTCGATAACCTTTTATCCTAAAGATTGTTATCCAGAGTAAATACGATCTTCTAACTGCTCTTATTGCTATTTAACTGGTATTCAGTCGTTTACGTATACATTATAAACCATAGTACCTTCAATGCAAAATCGGCACAGGATTTTCGTATGCTCAGTTCATCATTAATTTTTTAAATAAAACACATTTATGAAGTCATTATCAGGAATTATTGTAGGAGCACTTGCCGGCGTTGCCGTGGGCATTTTGATGGCTCCTGAAAGCGGTGAAAAAACACGAAAGAGGCTCGCAGAGGACGGTGAAAAGGTAAAGTCGGATCTAGAAGATTCGCTAGGTCGCAGTGTAGACACCTTTTTGGATACGGTGAGCCAAGCCATCGATGAGTATTCCAAGGAAAGTAAGCGTACCGTGAAGAAAGCGAAAAAGAAGCGTTCTTTCTTTTCCTAAGCACTCTCTGTCTCTTTCACTCATAAACAATACCCACCTTGGATTTACAGATTGCCGACGCCATTAGCCTTATTACTGATAAAGTTGAAGCTTGGATAAAGCAAATCATCACCATACTACCTAATCTGGTGATTGCTATTGTGGTAGCAGTGCTCTTTGTACTGTTAGCCAAGTTGGTACGTAACTTAGCTGAGAAACTGCTCGACCGTGTTTCTAATAACCGGGCAGTCAATGATCTGCTAGTGACGGTTATCTACGCGGCGGTACTAATTGTTGGTGGGTTTGTTGCACTTTCGGTAGTAGGTCTTCATACAGTAGTGACCTCACTGCTAGCAGGAGTGGGTATTGTGGGGCTAGCACTAGGTTTTGCCTTTCAGGATATCGCGGCCAACTTTATTTCTGGAGTACTTATTGCCATTGGACAACCGTTTAGAGTGGGGGATTTGATCAAGTCAGGTGACTATTTGGGCACTGTAACAAACATTAACCTGAGGACGACCACTATCCGCTCTTTTCAGGGCATCGATATTTTGATTCCTAACAAGGATTTGTTTCAAGAACCCGTTGAAAACTATACGAATACCCCTGACCGCCGGATAGACTTGGCAGTGGGCGTTTCTTACGGCGACGATTTAGACAAGGTGAAGCAGCTTACGCTGGATGCGGTCAATGATCTGAAAAGCATCAACACTAGCAAACAAGTAGACTTGGTCTACACTGAGTTTGGTGATAGTTCTATTAACTTTTCGGTAAGGTTCTGGGCGAAAACAGCTCGACAGCCCGACTTTTTGCAGGCGCAGAGTGATGCTATTATGGCCATCAAAAAAGTGTACGATGACAATGATATTACGATTCCGTTCCCTATTCGCACACTTGATTTTGGTATCAAGGGTGGCGAGAAACTTTCAGAGATGAAACTTCTTCACGAGAATGGGTCAAACGATAACTAAACCAAACCTTAATTTAATTTTTACTTAACCAAATTCCTAAGTTATGAAAATGAGTTCAATGAAGAATTTCCTATCGCTTGCCGTAGTAGGTATGTTCTCTTTCGCCGTGTTTACGCAGTGCTCTCCTTCTACTGAAAACGAAGCAGAAGAAGCAGGTGCCGAGATTGAACAAGGTATGGAAGATATGGGCACCGAAATTGAAGGCGCAGCAGATGACGTAGTAGCGAGCTTCGAGACTGAGAAAGAAGATATGCAGCTGGAATTGCAAAGCAAGATCAACGAGTTGCAAAACGAAATGGCGGAGGCTACTGGTGATGCCAAAACTGAGTATCAGAGCAAAGTGGATATGCTACAGGCTGATTTAGAGCAGTTGCAGAACTCCACTGAAGACAACTGGATGGACGTAAAAGCTGACATCAACGAAACCATGCAAGAGGTAGATTCAGAAATCTAATCTTGAGCGCTAGCACATTTCAGGGAGCCCGAGGCATTTGCTTCGGGTTTTTTTATGCCAATATATATCCTTTCTACCTTTGAGCAGGCATTAAGTTTAGCCTGGAACCCTTAATTCAGCTAGTACGAAGCAAGAACGACACGCGGTGACGCTCTTCTACGCTAACAAAGACGCTTTTACTTACTACAGCGCCCTTGTTTCTCTACATAAAAAGTACGCAATTGTAATGTCAGTTTAGCGTAAGTGGTTGGTGAGCGGCTTCAGATAGTACTAAGCGTAGTCCTCGGGACTGATCACCTGCTCTTCCAATAGTTCGCTGATCACAATCTCGGTAAGCTCGCTCTTGAACACAAACTCATAGCGAATATCCATCACGTAGGCCTTGAGCCGCATTTTGTAATACGCTCGGCGTTCCTTCACTTCGTTAAAGAATAGCACAGTAATCGGTTTATTCAGGAAGATATAGCGCGAAGTCTGCGCGGCTTCTTTGGCGATGTGCCGTACGTGTTCGGTGTCGATGTTGAGTGGCAGGTAAATTTCGGCCACCACCTGGCAGTTGAGCTCCCCCGCATTGGTGTTAGACACCGATTCGTTCATTAACTCACCGTTAGGAATGGATACCAGCGAATCGTCTGGGGTAACGATGCGGGTAGAGCGCAAGCCGATCTCCACCACTTCACCGTAGTGCGACCCAATCTCAATTTTATCGCCGACCTTAAAGGGTGAATCCAACAGAATGATCACTCCGCCGAAGATGTTCTTCAGGATGTCTTGCGAAGCAAACCCTACCGCCACGCCCACCGAGGCGGTCAGTGCCAGTACCGCTTCAATGCGCGGTTGAATCACCCCCACCACGACCAAAAAGATGACCGCAATCCAACCGACAATGCGCACCACCGGCACCACTCCTTTGATCATGATGCGGTAGCTGGTGCTACGCTCACCAATGAGCTCTACCACCCGGGTCAGAAACCGGATCAGAAAGTAGCCTACCGTAAAAATAACGATGCTCCAAAATATTTTGTAGACCGGAATATGTTCGGCGGGTGACTGCCGCAAAGGTACCTCCAGCAGATCACGCTGCTCGGCCACTGCGGCGGACGGCGAACTCGCCTGCGCTGCCAGGCTATCTACCTGAATGATCAGTGTATTAGCGTTGATCTGCACCTGCGCCGAATCAGTCGTCTGCGCTAGCGAATCGCTAGTTGACTGAGGATAAGCGGCAAAGCCTATCAGGCACAATAAAACCAAGCACAAATATCTCATTAGTGTAAGAAGTTTTTGTTGCGTAGCAACTGAACAATCTGGCGGTAGAGCAGCGGATTGATGATGTAGCTGTCTTCCTGGCACTTCACCAAACCATCGTCGCATAGTTGCATGAGCTCCAGGCGGATGTCAGAAGTCCCTCGCGCATTCTTTCGCTCGCTGATTGCCTGAAAGTCCGCCTTACTCAAACCATCGTGTAGCAACAGGTTGTGCAAAATCAACATTTGTGATAAGGGAATAGACTGCGTGAAGGAGAAGTCTATTTTCTGTAACGAGCTGATGGTGATGGTATCATCGTGCACCTGCTGGGTAGACCGTAGCCAGTAGAGCTGCGCGATGCTGTAATTACCCGCCGTAAGTTGTTTCAAATCCTCAAAGTAGATTTGCTCTAAATACGCTTGCTTTTGTTCATCGTTGAGACGGACAAACTTTTTACGCGTTCGATCACGCGCGCTGCCTGCGTACCGAATGCGATAGCCACTCACCCGGTGGCGGCGCAGAATAGCCTCACGCAGTTGCTCGTGACTCACTTCTTCGAGCGGAACGATGTACTCGAAGTAATCTGCGATACCGGCCGTCTTGTGCAGAAAATCCCAAGCGTACTGTGTGCAAGTGCATACCCAGTAGACGTGCTGGTGCGTACGTGAAATAAGCTCGAAAAGCGACTTGAGTGCCACAAAACCGCCTACTTTACGCAGGAAAAAACGCTGAATGTTCTCCCAAACAATCAGACGCTTGCGCTCGCCTGCACACAGATAATCCGCTGCTTCGCTAAGTGTCGCAAATTTCTTTTGAAATAGCGTGTTGAGTAGTGTTAGCAAATCTTCCTCATTACCCACCTGCCGCGCGTGGTCTACCCGCACCACATCATAGCGACGCTGCTCTTCGGGCGATAGTTTTTTGAGAAAGAAGTTGATGAGCGTGGTGGTGCCGCCGCCCCGTTCGCCTACCAATACCGTACTCGCAAAGCGCCCCTGCCCCCAATTGTGATAGGCCTTCTGTAGCTTCGCTATCTCGGTGGTTCGCTCTTCAAAGAAGATGGGCTCTTCCAACGCTCGGTTGCCAAACAGCCGCTGGTACACGTAGGGTAGTCGGTCGATGGCAGTTTCGGTGTCGTTCAAAAAGTCTGACACTTCGGTGGTTACTTTGGTTTCGGCGGTGGCCAGGCCCATGCGCTGACGGTAGCCATCAATAGCGGTATGGGCCCGTTGGTACTGCTGTTGCGTGTAGCCAATGGCCCGAGGCACCGCCTGCTGCACGTAGTCTAGTGAGCGTTGCTTCAGGGCCTGCGTTCGTTCCAGGGCCTTCGCCTTAGCAATACGCAGTTTGATCTCCAGCGCGTAGTCGTTCTGCTTGAGTGAGATCACATCAGCGTTAAACTCTTTGATTGCTTCGCGGAGGGCCGTATCCACCGCTTCGCTACCTGCCGTGAGGGCATCTTTGACCGCGATAGTATTTTTACATGCGCGCTCCAGTCCGTCGCGTGCCGTGGCTAAGGCCTCATCTGCCGCGCTTTCTGTTTCGTACTGCGATAGCGCTGAGTCCAGGTTAAAGTACGACACCTGCCCAATCTCGGTCACCATTTTCTGCACTTCTGATACCCACTGCCCGGTGTTGGTTTTGCTGTTCTCTAGTGCGTTGCGCAACTTGGGTAACGACTCAAAACTCACAATTTGCTTCGGCGAGATATAGTTGATGTCGGAGGTCCGCACGGGTTGGTCGTACTCGTTCGTACTCACCAGGGCCCGCCGGTCGGCGAGTGAGCCCACGGCTTCTTGCACGCGCTGATACACTTCGGCAATGGTGGCCGGTAGCGCCTGCCGGTACAAGACGGCGACCACGGTCGGAATTACCGAACGGATCAACTGAAAATCTACCGCCTCACGCTGCTGCTTCAGCAGCTGCCTCACATTGATAGACGTATCGCCCGCAGCATCTGGGTTGATGACCAAGGCTTCTTCTATCTGCTCAATATTCGCGACCACCCGGTCTACGTGGGGTAGTACCGCCTCCGCTATTTTTTGCTGTAACCGCTGCCGCAGGCGGGCGTGTTCTTCGAACAAGCGGGTGCACAGCAGGTTGATCTCCTGATCGATGCGCCAGTCTTCGTACAGCGCGTACAGCGTATTGCGCCAGCCTCGCACCTCGTTCAAAAAATTGTGGTCGAGCTGACGCTGCTCACGCAGCAGTCGGCTGGTGCGATAGCGACGCGTCGGTAGCTCCACGGTGCCCACTCGTTCGTAGGCCCGCTGGTACTCGCCGTACAGTACGGCTAACTGGGCTTCCACTTCGCCAATCACCGCTTGCTCGAGGGTGTCTAAGGCCTGACATAGTTCGGCCATGGTCGCCATGTATGCCGCCCGGGGTAGCTCCGGTAGCGACACCAACCAGTCGTCTTTGTCCGCGTAGTGCTCCGTCAGGTGGGTATAGAGCAGGGTGTACACTTCATCTTCGGCACGCCACAACCGCAGCGTATTTGCTGCCAACGGTTGATACACTGTAGATAATATGGGTAGCATCCGCAGGGCCCAAATCTGCTGAAAGTGATGCCGGGTAAGGTTCCGCAGGGGAATCTGATACGTGAGCACCGGACGCGGCGGGGGCGTTTTGCCCACCATACGACGACCTAGGCGCTTCAACTGCCAGGGTAGCAGAGAGGATGCTCGGTGCTGTCGTTTAAAAAACTTAAGAAAACGCACTCCAAAGCGGTCTCCCGGCTGCCGGGCAAAGCGATTCTCCGACTGTACTTCGGTGTGCGAAACCAGCGTATCGCGCACCAGCGTATCGGTCGCCGCGGTCAGGTCGGCGAACGTCTCCGCGTAAGATTGATCCGTGTTATCAGCGTGGCGCGGGGTAATCAGTTCGTAAACGGCCTGATTATAGTCGGTGTAAACCTTGAAAAAAGCGGTTTGATCCTTAGCCTGCCGGGCCGCCTCTAGCGATACGTAGCTCTCTTGCACGAGCTGATCGACCGCTTTGACCATGCTACGTTGCTCTTCGATGATGTTTTGCAGAACCGGCACCAGGTGTTGGCGCACCAGCGTTGCAAACGAGGTGAATACCCGCTGCGCCTGACCGGTAGGCTCTTCTATTGGCACGGGTTCGACGGCGGCAACTGCTGAGGCGACGGGTTCGGAAGCAGACAAAGGCAGCGGTGGTTTGATGATAAAAAGTAATGTCTGTTCTGCCCAGTAACGACCGACAGCAACAAGGAATCAGGACCATCCCGCACGCGATACCGGGCAGGATAGTGCGCGTACGTAGGACTACTACGACACAGGCACCATAGACATACTTTGGTTACCGGAAGTGGTGCGACGCTTTTTTGATGGCCTCACTCATGGCCGATGAAGCTTGCTCAACTCCCTGCCGAATATCATGAATTGCGGCCTTGCTAGCGTACTTGATGTCTTCGTAGGCATCGTGCTGCTGACCGTCTGGCCCACCGGGCTGCTGTATTTTATTGTCTAGCTCGGTCCGCAGCTGACGCGCCTTCTCTTCTAGTTCTTTGATTTTGCCGTAGACGTCGCCAAAGGCTTCTTTGGCGCGCGACTCAAAAGTAGTTTCTTTCATTAGTATAGCGTAGGGTGATAGACCTAAAGTAGCAAAAACTTTCTGATTGACAAAGTGGGTTAGAGGGCTCTGTTCATAGCTTCTAGGCTGAAAAAGCCCTTAGAGGAACGGTAAGATTCGTACAGATTCTCGACGTGCTTCTCGTAGATCTGCGCCAAGGCGTTGCTCATCTTGGCTTTCACTTGGCTCTCTTCCCGAAAGATATCATTGATGTTGACGTGCGGAATCACGTAAAGCTTGGCTTTGCTCGACTGGACAATCGCGCTGTACAAACGATTTGTGTTAGGAATCAGGGCGTTGTTGCCAAACGACTGGCGAGCCCGCACCGAAGCGAGCTTCTCAAATTCTTCGTCCATGTCTAACACCAAATCAACCTCCCCCTTCTTCATCACGTAGAGCGCGTGCGCAGGATCACCCCGAAAAAACACCACCTCACCCTTCTGATACTCCCGTAGATAGAGATAGGGCAGGAACAAAGACTTTTCTTCGTTGGTCAGCTTCCGAAACAGTTTCACCCCCGAAAGAAACTCGAATACCTGAGCCTCTTCGGGTGAATAAGAGCGCTGGAATGGATTTTTCATACACCGTGCGTAATGATATTCAAAAATACTAGTTCTTTCGGCTATTCTACGGTGGTTACCATAATTTCGTACACCCGCTCGGTCTGTTCGGTAATTCGAAAGCGGTGATCAATACGATACCCCACCACCCATACAATGTTTTTACCGCTCAGTAGCACGAGCATACGCGATTTTTGATGAAGGGGCACCTTCTGGTCAATTAAAAAGTCACTGAGCTTCTTCCGGTGGTGCATGCCTAGCGGACAGAACCAGTCACCCGCCCGCCAGGGCCGTAATTGTAACGGAAAGCGAAGCCGATCGGCATCCAGGGCAGCCACCGTGGCACTGCGCACCAATTGGTGCTGATGCGCCGCACAACGCTGGATAGATAGCTGCATACGAGGCAGTTTGACCTTCTGGTCGTTGACCTCAATCTGGATGGGCGCAGGCCCCTCTTTCGCGGCAACACTAGCGATGAGGTGCTGCCGGTCGATAAGTAGCTGGTAACGCCCCGCGTAGAAAAGCTTGCCAGGGGTCGCCTCGCCTCGCAACCGCTGCGCGATATCGCAGGCTTGCGGATACGAAAACCCAAACGGACGCAGTAGCTCGGATAGCATCAACGGTAGTTGCGCGTGCTCAATCAGCAGAGCTTTGTCCCAGCGGACTTCGTCTCCTACCCTGTGCTCCGTTTTTTGCCTCACCCGTTGCACCTCGTCATTCAGCAGCTGCTCGGTGGCCAGTAGTCGTTCCTGCGTGCGCTGATAGGTAGCCAGTAGGTTGGGGTTGATTTCTTCCAGACGGGGAAGCACTTCGTGGCGTAAGAAATTGCGACGGTAGGCCGTAGAGGCATTCGAACGGTCTTCTCGCCAGTTGAGCTGATGCGTTTGGGCGTAGGCCGTCACCTGCGCTCGGGTGGCAAACAGCAGCGGGCGAATCAGCTTATCCCGCTTCGGCAGCATACCGCGCAGTCCGGCAACACCAGTGCCCTGGCACAAATTGAGTAAGGTGGTTTCCAGTTGATCGTCTAAATGGTGGGCGACAGCCACGTAAGCGTACTGCTGCTCAGCGCGCAATTTCTTTAGCCATTCGTAGCGCAGCTGTCGGGCAGCCATCTGGGTAGAGAGGCCGTGCTTGAGAGCGTAGTTCTTCGTGTCGAAGGTTTGTATGAAGTACGGCACTTCGTGGTGCTGCGCCAACGACGCTACCCATCGTGCGTCTTCATCTGCCTCGCTGCCCCGCAGCTGAAAGTTGACGTGCGCTACGGCAAAGGTATAACCACTGTCGGCAAACAGGTGTGTCATTACCACCGAATCGACACCGCCGCTGACAGCCAGTAAAATTGGCTCATTTTTAGCAAAGAGACTTTCCTTCTGAATAAACCTCTTAAATTCGTGTTTCATACGATGACACAAACGGAACGTGACTACGTTAAGATACTAAAAATGCGAACGGATACTGCGCCGCCCCTGTTGCTACGGCTGCTGGTCATGGGCGTCATACTCGGACTAAGCTTCACCAGTCAGGCCCAAAACAAGATCAGAATTGATCGGGCCAACTCATTGGAGGGCGGACGCAACAAAACCGGCACGGCGTATCAAAAACTCATTGGCGACGTCAAGCTGGTGCAGGACGATACCAATATCTACGGCGATTCGGTAATTTTGTACCGAGACCGTAACGTCACCGAGGTGTTTGGTAAGATCGTACGGATTGAAAAAGGCGATTCTATCACCGTTACCGGTGGCAAACTGATTTACGACGGCAACCAACGACTGGCCGAAATGCGTCAGAAGGTGGTGTACCGTGACCCCAGTATGACACTCTACACCGACTACCTAGACTTTGATATGAAGCGCAACCTAGCCTACTATTTTGAAGGGGGCAAACTGGTGGATACGACCAATGTGCTCACCAGCCGACGCGGTTCGTACCATACAACGTCGAGTCTAGCGGCCTTCAAAGACAGTGTGGTACTAGACAACCCGAAGTACGACCTGCAATCAGACACCCTGGAGTACAACACCCGCACCAAAGTAGCTTATACTTTAGGGCCCACCACCATCATCTCCAGCGATAGCAGTATTGCCTACGCTGAGGCGGGCAGTGAGTTCAAGACCGCCGAAAAACAATCAGTGTTCAACATTGGCACCGTCGAGACTGAAGCCTACGTCATCAGTGCCGACTATTTGTTCGTTGATGATTTTCGTCAGCAGTACCTGGGGCAGCAGAACGTCGAGATGGTCGCCAAGGACAACAATGTGATCATCACCGGCGATACCGCGGTTTACCAACGCAGCACCGGCCGGGCCGTGGTATTTGGCAATGCCCTAATGAAGCGGGTGATGAACCTCGACACCCTCTACCTTCGGGCCGACACGCTGGTCAGTATCGAGGACTCTATCCCGGCCAAAGAGCGTATTCTAGCGTATAACAATGTCAAAATTTTCCGGGAAGACCTGCAGGGTGTATCTGATTCGCTGGCCTATCACATCACCGATTCAGTACTGTACCTCTACGACGAACCGGTACTGTGGTCTAACGGCAACCAGATCAACGCCGACTCGATGCACTTTGAAATCCGGGGCGGCACCATCGATGCGCTCTACACGGTAGACAACTCATTCGTCGCCTCAGTTGATACGCTGGAAAACTACAACCAGATTAAGGGGCGCGACATGAAAGCCCGCTTTCAAAACGGGGCTATCTCGCGGGTTGACGTGTACGGCAACGGCGAAAGTATCTACTACATCTTAGAGAACGATTCGTTGATGGTAGGCATGAATCGCATTCTGTCGAGTGACATTCGCATCGATTTTGTGGATCAGCAGGTGGATATGATTCATACGCGACCACAAACCGAAGGCTCGCTGATTCCGCCGCACGAGATCTTACCGGATAACGAACGTTTGGGAGGGTTCAACTGGCAGGCCGAACGTCGTCCCTCACGGCGGGCGGTACTGTACGGCGAAGACACCCCGCCGCTCAACACCGACGAAGAGTTTACCCTGCCCCCGGTGCCAGACCCGCCACCGGTACCACAGTCGTTTTAAATAACGGTACCAACGTACGCATCGAATGCTTTCCAGCGTTTTCGTGTTGTCATACGTGTTGGTAACGGTTGTCGCGAAGCCCCCGAGGGGTTATTGGCTTTTAGCCACGAAAAACCTTACCTTTGCCCCTTAAATTAATTTCATTGAAAAGATTGTTTATCTATATCGCCCTCAGCACCTGGCTGCTCGCTTCCTGTAGCGACTTTCGCAAGGTGATGAAGAGCAGCAGTTGGGAAGAAAAGTACAAAGCAGCGCTGGAGTATTATGAGCAGAAGGACTACTACCGAGCGACAGTATTGCTAGAAGATGTGTTGCCGATTATTCGGGGCACGAAAACCGCCGAAGAAGCGCAGTTTTACTACGCCTACGCGCATTACTACGAACGTAAGTACATTTTAAGCGCACACTACTTCAAGCAGTTTTACGAAACCTACTCTCGTAGTGAGCGGGCGCAGGAGGCAATGTTTATGCACGCTTACTCACTCTACCTGGATGCGCCAAACCCCAGTTTGGATCAGACCAGTACGGCCGAAGCGATTCAGGCCATTCAGCGGTTTATCAATCGCTATCCGTACAGCGAGTATAAAGAACGAGCAGAAACCGTACTGGCCGAAACCCGTTTGAAACTCGAACAAAAGGCCTACGATAATGCGCGGCTGTACTACAAGCTATCGCAGTACAAAGCCGCGATCATTGCCCTCGACAACTTTCAGGCAGATTTTCCTGATTCTGATTTTGTCGAAGAGATTAGCTTTTGGAAACTAGCCGCTCAGTTTAAACTGGCTGAGCAGAGTATCCAGGCAAAACAGCGAGAGCGTTACTATACCACCATAGAATTATATCAGACGTTCGTTGATCGTTATCCGGAAAGTAAGTACGTCCGCGATGCCGAATCGATGTACGAAACCAGTTTAGACAAAGTCAAGCAAGAGCAAAACGAAAGCAAAGCATCCACACAATGATGATGAAAAAACCGAATGTACCCGCCTCCATTGTTACCCGTCACCTCGACGACCTCAACGCTCCCACGGGCAATATCTATGAATCTGTGGCCATCATTTCTAAGCGCGCTCGTCAGATTGCCGTGTCGCTCAAAGAAGAGCTGAACGGTAAATTAGCTGAGTTTGCCTCTACGGTAGACAACCTAGAAGAGGTGTTTGAGAACCGCGAGCAGATCGAGATTTCTCGTTTCTACGAGCGCATGCCCAAGCCGACCAATCTGGCGGCCGACGAGTTCCTAAACGATGAAGTGATGTTCCGACGGGTGGAAGAAGATCCCGAGGACTAATTCTTTTGGTGTTGCGTGGCAAAAAACTCATCGTCGGAGTTTCCGGCAGCATAGCCGCCTACAAGGCGGCTTTGTTGGTTCGAGGGCTGATCAAAGTCGGTGCCGAGGTGCAGGTTATCATGACCGAAGCAGCGCAACAGTTCATCACTCCTCTGACGCTCGCCACGCTCTCTAAGCGCCCCGTACTCACGAGTTTGGTCGCCGACCCGGCGCAAGGCACCTGGAACAACCACGTAGACCTAGGGCTGTGGGCCGATCTTCTGCTCATTGCCCCAGCCAGTGCCCGCACGCTGGCTAAACTGGCCACCGGTGCCTGCGACGATCTGTTGTCGGCGGTGTACCTATCGGCGCGCTGCCCCGTGATGGTGGCCCCCGCGATGGATTTGGATATGTATCGGCACGTCACCACCCAACGCAACCTAGCGCAACTGCGTGATGCAGGTGATATAGTGATTGATGCCGAAGCAGGCGAATTGGCCAGCGGTTTGTCAGGTGTAGGCCGTATGGCAGAGCCAGAAACATTAGTAGACCGTGCGATATCCCATCTAACCACAGCGCAATCACTACACGGCAAAACCGTGCTGATTACGGCAGGGCCTACGCACGAGCCTATTGATCCGGTGCGCTACATCAGTAATGCCTCGAGCGGAAAAATGGGGTTTGCCCTAGCAGAGGAAGCGGCTCGCCGAGGGGCGCGGGTGCAGTTGGTGAGCGGCCCTACCGCCTTAACCACAGAAATGCCCGATGTAACCGTGGTTTCAGTAAAGACTGCGCAGGAAATGTACGAAGCAGCGCGGGCGGTTTTTCCGGAAACAGACTTGGCGGTTTTTGCCGCAGCGGTGGCCGACTATACTCCGCAAACCTCGCACCAGCATAAGGTGAAGTCGTCGGAGGATACCTACCAGCTTACGTTAACCAAAACGGTAGACATTGCGCACCGCCTGAGCAGCGAAAAACAGCCACACCAGCGAACCGTAGGCTTTGCCCTAGAAACAGAGAACGAGCGCCAAAACGCCACAGAAAAGCTTGAGCGCAAGCACCTGGATATGATTGTACTCAATTCGCTCAGTGACCCCGGTGCCGGTTTCGGCCACGATACCAATCAGATTACAATCTTTGCCCAAAATACGAAGGCGCCTCGGTCGTTTCCTTTAAAAAATAAGGTAGCCGTAGCCACCGATATCATTAACACTATTATCACCCATTTCTATGAATAAGTACATACTTGTGTTTATTGGATTGTTCGGGTTACTATTTTCCCACCAGTTAGCGGCTCAGGAGCTCGACGCTACCGTCCGAATTGAGGTGCAGGGAGATGGCGTGAGCGACCGGCGAATTACCAAAGAAATGGAGAAAGAGTTCTCAAACTTTCTCAATAACAAAAAGTGGACTAACGACAACTTTGATCGTAAAGAGCGTATCAAATGCAATTTTTCTATTAACATCACAGGCTCTCCCTCCGTGGGTCAGTACGAGGCTACCGTACAGGTGCAGTCTACCCGACCGGTGTACGGAAGTGGCTACGAGAGCACCCTACTCAACTTTGCTGACCGTGACTGGAGCTTTGAGTACATAGAGTCACAACCGATGAATTTCAACCCAAATAACTATCAAGGAGCACAGAGCGAAATTGCGTTTTTGCTCGCCTACTACGTCTACATTGTGCTGGGTTACGACTACGATTCTTTTAGTGAATTGGGCGGCGCACCGCACTTCAATCGGGCCCAGCAGATTGTACAAGCCGCCGCCGGCTCTAACAGCGAAGGGTGGGACCAGTTTAGTGGCGCCACGGGACGAAACCGCTTCAGCCTGATGCAAGACATGATTAATCCGCAGATTGAGCCGGTGCGTATTGCTAATTACACCTACCACCGTCAGGGACTAGACCTGATGACCGAGAAGGAGGAAGAGGGGCGGCAGGGCGTGCTGAGCGCGGTAGAATCTATCCAACCGGTGAGCAAGCTTTTTCCTCAGTCCATTGCTGTGATTGCCTTTTTAGAAACGAAGCAGGAAGAACTGGTCAGTATCTTTACGAAGGGTGAGATGCCCGTGCGGCAAAAAGCCTACAATGCGCTGGTTGAGATTGACCCTTCGCAGACTGATGCGTATAGTACTATGCTACAAGACTAACCACTGTATAGTTTACGTGATCGAGGTGGTCATTGGCGGTGAAATAATACGCGATTTGCATCATAATTTTACCGTTTCTATCCGTTTTGAGCACGCTCGAAGCATTTGTTGCTACCGCCGGTTTTCTGGTGAGTTATTTTTACCGTTTAAGCACCAAGCGTTTCTACCCTGGTGTTGTTAGCATTTAACACCTTTTTTAAACAAAGAAAATCATAATTTTTATGAAAGTTGAAATTAAAGAGAAGCCGTTTTTAGATAATGGACAACATACGGTAACTATCACTGAAGTAACCGATGGCACTAGTGAGTACCAAGATGTTCCCTTCTTTAACTGTCGCTTCGAGAACGAAGACGGTTTTGTGAACCACCGGTTCTACTTGAGTGAACCCGGGCAGCCCATCATGGCCGAACTATTTCAGGCAGTGGGTATTGAAGAGAACGAACCCGACACTAAACAGTTGGAAGGAAAAGAACTGGCGATTGAGGTACACGAGCGCTCTTATGATGACCCGCAAACGGGTAATGAAAAAACCATCAAAGCGGCGCGTAATTTTCAGGTAATAGGCCAGGCGGATACCTCTGACGCATTGGCTTCGTAGTGGCTTATGAGCGTATCGGTGATGCAGAACCTTCGTACAAAATTACGTAGGTTCTGCGCTACCCCCTTATTTTGGTGGAATGCAGCACCTATTTTCAGGATAATTACCGATAAGCAAACCGATCTAGCACTATTTTCGTAACGAAGCAGTAACTACAACCTGTCTTCGCAATTATGAAAATTAGTGCCTTTTTTATTCGTCTGCTGGTCTACGCAGCAGTACTCATGGGGGTATACGGCGTTATTGCCTACGACACCGCTCATGGCAATTTTGCCGAATCTACTTACCAAGAAGATACTACTTTTACTGAATACGCGCAGGAAACGCTTTTACTGCTTATGATTGCCGTGTGCGCACTGGGCGCTCGCTATCCAGTTCATCGCCATATTCATGTGTTCCTGATTGCCGTAGCCACCGTTTCGTTCATTCGTGAGTTCAACAATCTGTTGGGCGATTTTTGGAAACTGGGGGTACTAGTGGTCCTGATTCCGGCCGTCTGGTTCTTCTACCGAAATTTTCAGTCGCTAAAGCGAGAGTTTGAGCAGGTAGGTGAAACCTATTCGTTTGCGATCATCCTGATGGGAGGGCTTATTCTACACGTATTCTCGCGCTTCTACGGCTACCGAACGATCTGGATGGAGACCATGGAGGATAACTACACGCGGGCCGTTATTCGGGTGTCCGAAGAAGGAATAGAGTTGCTCGCCTACAGCATCGTATTTATCGGTATTGTTGAGTTGTATCGCCTCACCCGCAGCACCCAACGGAGAATGGTCGCTTCCAATGCTGCCCATGCCGAAAAAGCACCTTCCGTAGCCCGCAATAAACGCAGCGTGTAAAGTGACTCAAAATGAAAGCACTCACCCCGCTTTTCGGTTGATTGTGTCGCGCCCGCGCACTTGATTTACCAACGAATCGTGTATCTTGTCTTTCTCAGATACTCCTGCTACGCATGACTCAAAAAATCACCTTTCCCAACGCCTCGGGAGATCAATTAGCGGCCCGCCTTGAAGAACCGGTAGACCGTCAGCCCTACGCTTACGCTATCTTCGCTCACTGCTTCACCTGTAGTAAAAATCTAAACGCCGTTCGTCATATCAGCCGAGCACTCACCCAACACGGTATCGCCGTACTGCGCTTCGATTTTACGGGTTTAGGCGACAGCGAGGGCCAGTTTGCCAACACCAATTTCTCATCCAACGTAGCCGACCTGGTCGCTGCAGCTGATTTTTTGGCCGAATCGTTTGAAGCTCCGCAACTGCTGATAGGTCATTCTTTGGGCGGCGCAGCCGTACTACTGGCTAGCTTACAGATTGCGTCGGTAGAGGCGGTGGCAACCATTGGTGCCCCTGCGCGGCCGGATCATGTGCAGCAACTTTTCAACCAAGACTTAGCCACCATTCGTGAGCAGGGTAAGGCAGAAATAACGCTGGGCGGTCGTCCCTTCACCATTACCCAGCAACTCGTTGATGATTTAGAAGAAGCGCACACCAAGCACAATTTTGAGCGTATCCACCAGCCCTTGCTCATTCTGCACTCGCCGGTAGACGAAACCGTAGGCATTGAGAATGCTTCGGATATCTATATTCAGGCGAAGCATCCCAAATCGTTTATTTCACTGGATGGTGCCGACCACCTGCTATCGCGACAAGCCGATTCAGAATACGCAGGCGCTATGATAGGAGCCTGGGTGCAGCGCTACCTTCCTGCGCCGTCAGCCGAAGAACTGGTCGCGAGCCAACAGGTGGTTACCCAAACCGATGAAGGGTTTACTACCGAAATTGCCACCCGATGGCATCGTATGCTGGCCGATGAGCCTGAATCAGTCGGTGGACGAAATTTAGGCCCAACCCCTTACGACTTGGTGGTAGCCGGTTTGGGGGCTTGCACCGGAATGACGCTACGGATGTACGCTGATCGAAAAAAGTGGCCGCTGCAAGAAGTACGTGTGCATTTAGAGCATAACAAAGTGCACCAAGAAGATTGCGAGCAGTGCGATCAGTCAGACCAAAAGATCGACCAAATCACGCGTACCATAGAAATTACGGGAGATTTAGATGAGAAACAGCGGAAGCGATTGATGGAGATTGCCGATAAGTGTCCGGTACACAGGTCGTTAGAAGCAGGCATGCGGGTGATCACAAAACAGCAGTAACTGGTGCGGTCAGCTAAATACTGGGCTCAAAGAGTAGCAGTGGCAACGGCAAATAGTATTACCGGATGACGGTTTCTACTGCTTAAACCACAAGATTATAAACTTCACGTAAGTGAACTACTACCCAACTGTCGCACGACTTCCTTTCGTGGCAGTTTGTGGCGAACGGTACCGCTGAAGTGAAAACGCCACATCCACTTCACCTGATGTTCTAACCAGTGCACAAAACAAGCTCTTATCAAATCGAGCAGCAGTACCCGACGATCACTTGCGCCCACAAAGGCGTATCAACAAGGTACAACAGCACTATTTCTCTTGATGAAGTAAAATCAGAAGCCCACAACAGCGCACCAGCCAAACCAAAACCGACAATCATGGTGGTCATTGTGAAGAACAAATTCATTCCAGCGTAACGCACCCTTTGGTAGCGGTGAGCAAACAGCGGCAGTATGCCTTCCAATACCCAAAAGAGCACAATTCCACCCAGTAGCAAACCAGCAGAAATGTTTTCAAAGAAAGCGATGAATGCTTCCATAAGCGTCAATTTTAGCCGTTCGATGCACTGAAGGAGACTATCATTGAGCGGTAGTTATCGAGATCTTCTGCCCGCAAACTTCTTACTCTTGCCGCTTTTCTTTCTGCCAGGATTGTAAGTAGGGGCTTCGCCAAGATACTCGGGCACCTTAGCCACCGTGATGCGTTCGTCACCGATTAACTCTACAATGCGCCCGTAAGAATGTTGATCCTGCGGTTCAACAAAGGTGAACGCCGCTCCCGAGGCATCGGCACGGGCAGTTCGCCCAATGCGGTGTACGTAGTCTTCCGGATCGTTAGGTATATCGTAGTTAATGACCAACTCAATACCCTCTACGTCTATGCCGCGAGACAGAATATCGGTAGCCACCAAGATTTGCAACTGCTTGTTCTTGAACTTGCGCAGTACCTCTTCTCGCTCAGGCTGCTCTAAGTCTGAGTGAATGGCCGCCACATCATAGTCCAGTTTATTCAGAATTTTACCAACTTCCTTTACGGTAGTCTTGCGAGAGCAAAATACAATCAGACTGTTTACCTTTTTGGCCTTGAGCAAATGCTCAATAAGCGGTAGCTTCTGATTGCCGTACACATGGAATACCACCTGCAAAATATTCTCGGCGGGTTTAGATACCGCAATGTTGATCTCCTCCGGGTCGCGCAGCAGCTTCTTGGCCAACTGACGAATCTTAGGCGGCATCGTCGCTGAGAACAGCAGAGAGTGTCGGTTTTCGGGTAAGAACGATGCTATTCGGACAATATCTTCCAGGAAGCCCATGTCTAGCATGCGATCCGCTTCATCTAAAATCAGGTACTTGAGTCCGCTAGCGTCTACGTAACCCAGGTTGAGGTGCGAAATCAGCTTACCCGGAGTAGCAATGATGATGTCAGTACCCCGCTTTAGCGCGTTCTTCTGCGTTTCAAAAGCCGCTCCATCCTTTCCTCCATAAATCGTAATGGAGCTGAGCGGCGTAAAGTACAGCAGGCCCTCCAGTTGCTGGTCAATCTGCATGGCCAGTTCTCGGGTGGGTGCGATAATGATGGTTTGTATGCCTTTAGCACCGTCTTTCAGAAGGTGGTGCAGCATCGGTAGTAAATAAGCGGCAGTCTTACCGGTGCCGGTTTGAGCGCAACCAATCAGGTCTTTGCCCGCGAGTACCGGTGGAATAGCTTCTTCCTGAATAGGAGTGGGTTGCTCAAAACCCATCGCGTCTAACCCGCCCAGCAGATCAGCGTGAAGATTAAAATCTTTAAATTTCAAAATGGGGATTTATTCGTGATACACATCAAACTTATGCATAAATAAGCAAAAAAACCGTGGCTTGGTTCACAAAGCGAAAATTGACTGAGACAAATCAAAAAAGGGGGATACCGTTTGGTATCCCCCTTTCATAAAAAAATCTTGAGTGAACAGCTTATGCCGAAGCGGCTTGCTGTACTCTGGCAGTTTCTCGCTCCTGCGCCGCAGTGAGCAGCTTGGCGATAATAATATCAGAAGGTATCTCTGGGTCTACTGAAGTGCCAATCACTTTCACAAAGTCGTCTACAAATTCGGTCCGTAGCTCTAATTCTTCAGCGTAGCGCTTACAAATAGACATTTCGCGCTCGTGAATCTCACCGTCTATCAACATCATGCAGACCAGTTGGTGCAAATGATCAAAACGCTCGCGATCACCGGTGGGGGCATCATAGGACTCGGTACGAGGACGATCTTTAATGCTTTTAAGTTCTTCTTCCGTAATATCAAACCGCCCGGCCAGTGATAACAGATAGTCCACTTCAGCGCTATCGAAGCTTCCGTCAGATTCAGCTATTTGGATGAGATTCTTTAAATGCGCTTTAGTACGCTTCTTCTTTTTGCCCGTCAGTAGATCTAATACATTCATAGTACACCAGTCTAGTATAAATTATCTAATTTCAAGAATAAATATACTAATTTTGCCTCGTTCTATGTCTTCACTTCAGGGGTAAGCATCACAGACGTAAGTTTTCTGCCGTTTGTGGTAAACTTAGTTTTCAATTCCGTGGTAAGCAACGTTCATTTCTAACGGGCCCGCCCACTGTTCCGGAATTGGCATATCGGCTGCCCAGTGAAAAGCGTTGATCACTAAACGCTGAAAAGGCTCTCGTTCGAAGTCACCCGGATGCCCCAGGGTTGTCACAAATATTTTGCTGCCAAAAGAATTGGTGCCGGTCCAGGCTACCGGATGATCGGTTGCTTCTTTATCAGGATTAACAGCTTTCCCCATCAGGAGCCAATCTGAACCATCAGTAGGATAGTTGGGTCGCACGGTGTATAACCAAGAGTCGGCCGAAAAGGCAGAATCCACTCCGGTCAGGATAGGCCGGTCCGCCGCTTCAGGAACGATGGCTACCTCAGTGGTAGACTCATGACCGTAGTGCGTATGCTCACCACCCCAGCCGGGAGGGGCGTTTAGGGCAAACTCGCCAAAAGCGTTCCAGCGCGCCAGCGCATGCCCTTCTGGATAATTAAACGCGTGGGTAGAAGTACGGAAGCCAATGATGGGTTTACCAGTGTTCAAGAAATCTTCAATGTGCTGCACTTGCTCCGCGGGCAGGCGACGCCATCGCAAGAAAAACACGGCCAGATCGGCGTCTTTAAGGGCTTCCAAACCGGGAATGTCTTCCTCAGCATTATAGTCAGGATACGCCTGTAGCACTTCGGTACGCATGCCGTAGTTCTTTTCCAGCTCGGCGGCGATCAACGGCATCGTTCCTTCGCTACTGTACTCATGGTCGCCCGTAACAAATACCACCAAGGGCTTGTCTTCTTCGGCGGGTGTAGCGTCAGCTATAGCGGTGCTATCGGCATCCGCCGTATCAGAAGACGTAGACGAGCACGATGATAGAGAAAAGTGTGCTAAGAAACATAGGGCCAGCCAGTACTTGCCCGTCGCAAGAGTTTTCATGTGTATGTGTTTGTTAGGTTTAGTTGATTAGCGCTTCTTCTTCCAGCGGGTATTCTTCGAGCAGCTTAGCCGGATCGTAGTACCCTGTATAGTCTTTGGTTTCGTCACGTATCTGCTTCACTAGTTCAGGAGAGATAGGCGACGCTTGGTTACCGAATGAATTACGAACGTAAGTCAACACCGCAGCTATCTCTTCATCATTCAGCAAACCACCGAAAGGAGTCATGGGCACTTGGCCGGGGTAGTCTTTATCCAGCACCGTGATCGGTCCTTGCAAACCATTGAGCACCAATTTAACCAGGCGCTCTTCGTTACCCGTCACCCACTGCGTACCTGCCAGCGGCGGGAAACCCGATGCTCCTAACCCACCACCGTCATTTTGGTGGCAGGTAGAGCAGTGGCCATCTTTACTGTAGATCGCTTTGCCTTGAATAAACAGTTCTCGGTCGGCTCCCGCCAGCATAGTCTGAATCTCCTCATCCTTGGCCTCTTGCAACGAGCGGTCGTTGAGGTGCGCCAGTGCTGTTTCATACGTAGGCGCAATCCGATCGTCCATTGGCTGTTCACCAGCGGCTTCTACAATCGGAATACCTTGCTCGGCGGGCAGCCACGATGCGGCAGTGATGGCTTCCATCCGCACCCGACCGTGTTCATCTTGCGCTGCGGCCATTAATAGGTCAGCACGGTCTTCCACTTGATGCCCCATGTAGCGCAGCACTTTTACGGCCGCCGCACGCGCCCGGGGGTCTTCAGCGCCGAGCAGTTGCTTCAGCAGTGTTTCATCTACCTGATTAAGGCCCCAACTTACCCACAGGCCTTCTATTAGATGGTGTTCGTAGCGAGGGTCTGCCTTATCCAGTCCTTCGGCCCAGGTAGTCAGTTGGGGCAGTACCTTCTGAGGGTCGCGTCCTCGTAGTTCGCGGCGGGTACGATAACGGGTGCGATACTCGGGTAGTTTGAGGTTGTCTAATAACTGGCTTACGTCAGCTCCTGCTACCGGAGCGGGTTCTACCAGCGGACGAGACGGATAAGTAACGCGGTATACCCGTCCGTGAACGTGGTCGCGCAGCGGGTCACGCGCGTTGTGCTGCATGTGCCCTACAAGTACGTTGTGCCAGTCTATGAAGTAGAGCGAACCGTCGGGAGCGAACTCCATGTCTACGGGCCGGAAGTTGTAGTCAGTGCCCTGCACCAGATCTTGGCGGTGTTGGGTGGTGTAGCCGGTGCCGTCTTCTATCACCTTGTGTTGCTTGGTTCCTAGAAAACCAATAGTGTTGTTGATCAGCAAGTCCCCCTGCACTTCGTCAGGGAAGTGACGACTCGACACAAACTCTAGTCCTGATGTAGGACGAACCATCTGTTCGCTCTCTATCAGGTTGGGGGCCATAGGATTAAAAACTGCGTAGCGAGGTAGTATCGAGCTAGGGGCCATCCAACGAACGTTAGGGTTAGATGTTTCGGCAAAGAAGTTCTGGCCCCACTCGTCGAAGGCGATACCCCAAGGGTTAGGAATCGACACCTGCGCGGTACGCTCCAGTCGGCGACGTTGCGGGCTGTAGCGGTAAAAGCCGCCGTTGGTGGCACGCACCGTGCCGTAAGGAGTTTCTACATTAGTGTGTAAAAATACCCCTTCGCCCATGTGAATAGCCCCCGACGGGTCGGCGGTGTAGGCACTGTGCATGTGGTGCGTATCGTGATCGTCAAAACCGCTGAGGATCACCTCGCGCGTATCCGCTCGGTCGTCGCCATCCGTATCTTTGAATAGCAACATATCGTCGGGCTGCGACACGTATACTCCCTCGGCCGCAATCTCGAAACCTACGGGCAGGTGCAAGCTATCAGCGAAAACGATCTGGTTATCGGCCTTGCCGTCTTGGTCGGTGTCTTCCAGGATAATAATTTTATCGTTGGGTTTGCCGTCACCAGGCTTGTAGTGAGGATAGGTGGGCATGGTGGCTACCCACAAACGTCCTTGGTTGTCAAAAGCCATCTGCGCCGGATTAGCCAGATCGGCGAACTCCTTCTCCGAGGCAAACAGCTCAACTTTGTAGCCGGGCGCCGCCGTTAGTTTGTCCAGTGCATCTTGTCCGTAGAGGTACTCAATATCACCCGTACTCTGGGTAGGCTCAAAATTCGTTTTCACGTTAGGCAGTTCTCGAGTAGCCTGATCTGCGGCAGCTAAATCAATCTTTTCACCCTGCACGGCCCGCCAAATAGCTGAGTCGCGAATGGCCGCCATCTGACGTAGTTTTTCTATCTCTGCGGGGTAGTTATCCGGACCGAACGGCTCGAAGCGGCGTCCGTAGACGTGTACTCCGTTGGGAATGTTGTAGTCATTGTCCCACACCCAGTTCTTCTCCTGCACGGCCTGGCGTACCAGATTGCGATGAGCCTCATCAGGAGTGGCTTCGCCAAAGACTTTGTCGGCCAACAGATCAGCAAAGCGTTTATAACCGGCCTCGGTTAGTTGCAATCCGTCGATTGTGAGTTCTTCACCCGCCGCAAACCATTCTTGAGTGGGTTCAAAAGCATTCACAAAGTGCACTCCTTTCACCTGGGCTACTTCTTGCATCACCCGTGTATACTTGGCTAACCGCTCGTTAATTTCTTTACCGTTGGGCAAGTCATAACGGTCCGAAAGGTCCTGAAAGGCGATAGGCGATACTATAACGAGTTGCGTAGACGAGTCGCCGTTGTAGTTCTGACCCATTGTGTGATCAATAAACGCTTCTAGTTCATCGCGGTAATTGTTGATTCCATCATCGCCTTCAAACGATTCGCTGTAGCCAAAGAAACCAATGATAATATCAGCCTCCAGTTGGGTGAGCCACTCATCGGGCGTAGGGAAGGTGCCTTCACTCTCTGATGGTGTAGCAAGTTCGGTTTGAAACGCCTCTGCTCCCGGAAAAGCCCAGGGCGACATGCGGCTAGAATGAGGGCGAAAACCGGGCGTATGCCCACCGTCTGACATATTTCTGATGAACAGCTTATGGTCAGGATAGCGCAGCTGCAATTCGGTTTCAAAGTGACCATAATTCATCATCCGAGCGCCCAGGTTGTTACCAATAAGCATGATGTGGTCACCAGATGTTACCTGAACATCCGTTGAATCAGAAGAAGAACACCGCATTAACATCAGTGTGGTAGCAAAGATGCAGAAGCACCGAAACATAATGCGCATCGTAGTTTTGTTGTTATTAATCATTGATCTGTATTGGTGGGGGCATTATATAGTGCTTTTGTTGGCAAAAAGCAACATGATACCTGATGCGTATGGTTCACTTCCGGCTGATTTTCCGCAGATTGAACTCATATCATAAAGCACCCTATTTAGGGAAATAGGCGCTGTGCAACCTGACCGGGCACAAGGTAACCTATCCATCGTGTTGAACAAAACCAGCGGGTCGTGTGGCAATGTTACCTTACCGTAGGTAGGAAGCATGAATACCGGTAGGCTAAAACAAAAGCAGCGCGAAAGTGACCTTTCGCGCTGCCTACTCATTATTTACATAAGTTTCTACCAAGAAAGTGGCAACTTAAGCCCTCCTTCTTCTAGGAAGTATTGGTAGTCATTCACTTCATAAAAACTGTCATAATCTAGCTCACCCACCTCGTATTCTTGCTCGGTATCTGCCAGAGTGCGAACGGCCTCTGATGTATCAAGAAGCAGCGTTCCTACCTTTTTATCTACCGGAATACTATTCTTCTGGTTTTCGTTTACCACGTTCCGCAGCACAGTCTGCTCAACAAGCAGAATACTCGTACCTATAGGTGGATCATTGTCAAGAAAACCTGCGTTAGTCACTAAAAAGTCAGGGGTTGTCACCTCCTGTGCACGTATGCTCAGCGAGGATAAGACGGTTAACAGTACTAGGATGACTGAAGCTTTCATGATACTAACATTTACGTTTACAATAGCATTACTATTACATACGAGGGTAAGGTTTAAAAGGTTTTGTACATAGGCTTTTTTCCACGTATTTATACGAAAGATGTGCCTTGGTTGGGTCGGTAGTGTTCAATAATGGCTAGCGTATCCTGATAGCTGTTTACAGTGTTGCTGGAACTATCTATTACTACTAGGCACAAAAGACTCTAACATATCAAAACCACTTTGGGTAGTAATTTTCAATTCAGAAATACTAGCTGGAATCAAATACGCATCGCCTTTGCGGACAACGTACGACTGCTCATTACAGTGTAACGTAGCCTCGCCTTCGGTGCAGACGTAGATCGTGAACGAATCACGCTCGGCGTAATCGCGGCGAGTATCTTCGGTATAGTTGAGGCGATAGGTCTCAAAATAAGGACACAAAGCCAGCAGTACCGGCTTATTCTGTTTTGATTCGTACTGCGTTTTGTAGGCCTCGTAGTGCTGATAATCAATCGCGTCTAGCGCCTGTTCTACGTGTAGCTCGCGGGAGTTGCCCTCAGTATCGCGGCGATCAAAATCGTAAATCCGATACGTAATGTCAGAAGTTTGTTGAATTTCGGCCAGCAGCAACCCTTTGCCGATGGTGTGTACCCGCCCGGCCGGTAAGAAGAACACATCGTCGTCCTGAACGGATTCACGATTCAAAATGTCTAACAGTTTGCCTTTCTCAAAATACTCCAGGTATTTCTCACGGCTCATCGGCTGATTGAAACCGGCGATCAGCGAAGCACCAGGATCCGCCTGAAAGATGTACCACATCTCGGTTTTTCCGGCAGAATTATGTCGCTCTTGGGCCAGTGTATCGTCAGGGTGTACTTGGATGGAGAGGTCTTCGGCAGCATCAATAAATTTAACCAGCAGTGGAAACTCATCGCCGTGCCGTTCGTACACTTGTTCACCCACCAACTGCCCTCGGTGCTGGCTAATTAGTGATTGCAGATCCTGACCGGCTAACGGCCCGTCGGCGACGACCGACACGTTGCCCTTAACGCCCGAAATTTCCCAGGTTTCGCCGCAGTTAGGCAGTTCGCCAAAGTCTTTGCCGAGTACGGTTTTGATCTTCTGGCCACCCCAGAGTTTATCTTTAAATATAGTGTCGAACTTAAGTGGATACAGCTTGGTCATGCTTCGTGGTGTTGGTTAAAGAAATTGTTGAAGCAAAGATATGATGGTGTTGGCAATCTGCAACCGCTAGGCAACGGAATACTTACCGATGAAGCTCAGCGCAATTTGATTAAAAACGTGTGGCTCTTCCACATTGACCACGTGCCCGCAATTGTCTACCACCTCAAGCTGAGCGTGCTGATGCAAACCCACCGTTTGCTTTACGGGAGGTAAGAACATATAATCGTGCTCGCCCATTACGTAAAGGGTGGGCACCGGAATCTCTTTTTCCTTAAAGTACTTAAGCAGCGGATTCACTTCGTTGGTCAGCTTGAACCAGCGTAGAAACTCCTGCTGGTACAAACGACGCGCCTCTCTCACGAATAGGTTGCGAGAGTGCTTATCGCGCTTGCTGGGCATGATGATCCAGGCGAAGAATCGATAAAGCCACATGTAGGGCACAAAACGCTTCATGCAGTGGCCAAAGAATACTAAAAATCGCGACCGTATATTGAGCCGGGTTACCGCACCGCATAATACGATAGATTTGATACGCTCAGGGGCCAGCTCGCCCAGGCTACGAATGATGATAGACCCCATGGATACTCCCACGAAGTGCGCTTGCTGGATGTTCAGATAATCTACTACCTCTAAAATATCGCCGGCCACATCCTCAAACGAATAGTTACTCTCTACGTATTCTTTCAGCAGTTCGCGCGACCGACCGTGTCCACGCAGGTCGACGAGCAGTACGTTAAAATGCTTACGAAAGTCTTTAATTTGGCGGTACCAGACTGAGGAGCTTCCCCCCGCGCCGTGCACGAACACTACCCAATCTTTATGGGGAGCTAATACATACTTTTTGTAATAGAGCATTGGTGAGCAAGATAATAATTTTATAACCACTTTGGTGGCCGGGTGTTTTCTTTGTGATTGGCAGTGCCGCTGATGCTATAGGAGGTCTACTAATCGGTAATAATCAAAAACTGTCTTACGGAAGGCTTCTCGGTCGTTGTACTCTCTCAAAAAATCCTCAGGCTCGCCCTTCGGGTTAGTTACCGAAAGTTGGTGCCCCTGCTGAATGCTACGATAAATCTGGCTGGCAAAAGTGAAATGCGCTTCCTTATCACCACCAGTCCACAGATAACGCCCCCGCTGCTGATTTACGGAGTCTTGCCAGTGTACCCGGATCGTATCCATAGATTGTAGGTAGGTGTTGGGTTCGGTCAGTAGATAAGCCTCGTCATGGCGCCAGTTGATGGCAATGGCCAGGTTGAGCACCGGATAATCTTCGGCCTGGCTACGTTCGCCAATACGAAAAATATTAATCTTAGCATCGGGCACCTCCTGAAGGTCGTAGCGAACCTGCCGCACGTTTTTAAAGAAAAGCTCCGAAGCATCAGAGGTAGTAAACTTAGCCGTAGCTTCATCAACCTGCGTGTCTTTATTCAGGTTGCAGGCCGTCAGCATGAGCAACCACACGCCAAAAAATAGTATTGATTTAATCACCGCCGTATAACTAGGGAGCAAGCCGGGTTGTTTTTGACAATTTTCAGATGCTACTGTCAGTAAGGAGAACGCGCCAGTGTGCGTGTTTCTTCCCGCCCAAACCCTTCTACCTCGAGGCGGTCTGGGTGCACATGCACCACCGCAAAGGTATTTTCTTCAGGCGTATCGACCATTCCCTTAAAGTTAAGGTAGTGCACATGATTTTGCTGACCGTAATTACCGTCGTGATGGTGCCCATTGAAGTAGGCAACCACATTTGAATAGCGCGCTAGCACTTCCGTTACTGCACGATCGTTCCAGAGATTAAGCGGCCCAGTCGGATACAGCGGATAGTGTCCGGTCACGATCACCGTCTGCCCGGCATCTTGCGCTTCAGAAAGCTGCTGATTGAGCCAATTGAGCTGAGTAGTACTGATGCCGGCGTTCCACTCTTTCGCCTGAGGTGCATTCTGTTGATTTAATCGTTCTAACTCAGCTTCGGCCTGTGTTCGCCCTGGGGTGCCTGCGCGCGTAGCAAACAGGCTCACTTCGGTACCGTTGAGCACCACTAACTTCCAGTCATCATAATCTACAACGTAGTAGCCCGTTGTGGACATACTCAATTTGTCGGTGACCTCTTCTACACGCGTGACATTGACGGTGTAGTCGTGGTTGCCCAGCGTGCGATGCACCGGCACCTTCGCCTCTTTATAAATAGAAAGTACGGTGTCGAAGCTGTCAAAATCGCGATCAATCAAATCACCCAAGTCCAGTATGAAGCGCAGGTCGTGTTGTGCCAGGGTAGCTAACGCTTCCTTCAGCTTGTCGGTTGAGCGGCGGAAGTAACGGTTCATGGCAGTGGCGGGTTCGCAGTCGCAGTACTGCACGTCGGCGATCACACCGAAGCTGAATTGAGGTTGATCGGTCATGAAGTGGTTAGTATACGTATAATAGGTTAAGCAAGTACATCGCTGAGTGTGATCTCAAAATCTTTCATAAAATAACGTCCGCGCAGGGGCTGCTTAAAGTCGGTGAAAACTTCTACCTCTTCGTGGGCATCGTACACGTACACTCGTTGGTCGTAAGGATCAATCAACCAGCCGAACTGCGCACCGTTCGCTACGTACTCTTCCATCTTAGCCTGTAGGTCACTCAGGCGGTCGTTCTTAGAGCGTAGTTCCAGCACAAAATCCGGGCAGAGCGGGGCAAACTTCTCTTGTTCTTCCTGTGCCAAAGCCTCCCAGCGTTCTTTCAGGATAAACGACACATCGGGCGAACGAACCGCCCCATTGGGTAGCGTGAAACCCGCCGAAGAATCAAATACATAACCCCGGTGGTAAATACGATTCCAAATAACGAAGTCTGCACTGAGTGTAGCGTTGCGATTGCCTGAAAAACTGCCGGTGGGGGCCATAATGATGATACGTTGCTGAGCGTCGCGCTCAATGCGCAACAGCTCGTTGGATTGACAGAAGTTGTAGAATTCGTCGTCAGACAATTGGCCGAAGGCTTCTACGTTTAGCTCAAACTTTTCCATCTCAGATCGTGGTAGTTTCCTCAGTAATCTACAAAAAATCGGGCTTATTCGTTTCTATTCTGATCATATCCCCCACCCTTACGGTTTTTCCGGCTTCGTACAAAATGTTCTGCCCGAACATCACTTTGTTACCCTGCTGGCGGTAGCGGGCTAGCGTAGCCAAGGGCTCTCTGCCGCGTTCGGCAGTTTCTTGGTTCACCGTCACCATCGTGCAGCGGGCGCAGGGTTTCTCAGCCCAACAGGCCACCTCTCCCACCCGAAAGGCGTGCCACCGATCTTCTTCGTAGGGCTTTCCCCCGGTGAATACCATATTCGGACGAAACCGATCCATCGGCACGGGAGTAGCCAGCCGACGGTTAAGATCATCCAGCGAGGCCTGCCCGACCAGCAACACCGGATAGCTATCGGCAAAGCTCACCGGCTGCGGACGACCACTTACCTTGCCTACGGCTTGCCGCTCGCTTTCATCGGGCATATACACTAAAGAGCAGTTGCGGCCCAGCGCCTCGCTAAACCAAGCGTCAGCATCCTTGCTCACGGGCCAGGCCACGCTCTCGTCGCCCCACACCGATACGGTGCGTGAGGTGGTTTCCGGTGGTGGGGCCAGCGAAACTATTAGTGGCGAAGGGCTATTGGGAGCCACTACCTCAAGGTGATCTGGCCGCAAGCTTACGGACAAACGTGCCATCTGCGGTAGCTGTCGCTGGGTCAGAAAGCCCTGGTCATCAATCAGCATCCACCGGCGATCGTGAGCCAAGCCCCGCTCGTCTAAACGGGCTTCGGTGAGGCGAATGCCGCCCAGCGATTTGATCGGATAAATGTAAAGGTCGGATAGCTGTCGTGCCATGAATTGATTATTTTCGCCCCGCATAAATGTGCCGTTTCCATCTAACAAAACCAAAGCGATGAATAAGAAAGCTATCCTGATGATCCTCGACGGTTGGGGCATCGCCGACGACCCTAACGTATCGGCCGTAGACCAAGCCAACACCCCGTTTATCGATAGTCTTTACGATCAGTATACCCATAGCAAGCTAGAAGCATCAGGACACGCGGTGGGACTGCCCGCCGGGCAGATGGGCAATTCCGAGGTTGGTCATATGAATCTGGGAGCGGGCCGCACGGTGTATCAGATGCTGGTGCGCATCAATATGGCAGTAGAGAAGAACGAGCTAAAGGATCAACCCGCTCTGAAAGACGCTTTTGCCTACGCCCAAGAAAATAACCGGCCGGTTCACTTCATCGGTTTGGTGTCTGACGGCGGAGTGCATTCGCACATCAACCACCTGAAAGGACTGTGCAGCGCGGCGAGTGAGGCCGGAGTAGAAAAGGTGTTTGTGCACGCCTTTACCGACGGGCGTGATACTGACCCGAAGGGCGGAAAGGCTTATCTGGAAGACTTAGAACAGCACATGGCCAATACCACCGGACGGGTGGCTACCGTTACGGGACGCTACTACGCGATGGACCGCGACAAACGCTGGGAACGCACCAAGCTGGCCTACGATGCCCTCGTACACGGCACCGGCACATCCGTAGAAAGTGCGACAAAGGGAGTACAGGACTCGTACAACGAAGATGTGACCGACGAATTTATCAAGCCAATGGTGGTGACCCACGACGGGCAACCGGTGGCGAAGATTCAGGCGGGCGACGTGGTGATGTGTTTTAACTTCCGCACTGACCGGGGCCGCCAGATTACGGAGGCGCTTACACAGCACGCTTTTCCTGAACAGAATATGAAGCCACT
The DNA here is from genome assembly GCA_965213875.1 of Tunicatimonas sp. GTDB lineage: Bacteria > Bacteroidota > Bacteroidia > Cytophagales > Cyclobacteriaceae > Tunicatimonas. The sequence continues at coordinate 873,995 of CBDCAN010000001.1, forward strand.
TGATCTTCACTACCTCACCATGACGCAGTACGACGAGTCTTTTAAAGATATTCCGATTCTGTTTGAGGCCAAGAAGATTGATCAGGTGATGGGTGAAGTGCTGGCTGCCCACGGTAAGCAACAGATTCGAATTGCTGAAACCGAGAAGTACCCGCACGTCACGTTCTTTTTCAACTGCGGTCGTGAAGAAGAATTTGTGGGTGAACAACGGATCTTATGCCCTTCGCCCAAGGTGGCGACCTACGACCTACAGCCGGAGATGAGTGCCTACGAAATTCGTGATAAGATCGTCCCCGAGCTTGAGAAAGGTGAGGTAGACTTTGTGTGTCTTAACTTTGCCAATCCTGACATGGTGGGCCACACGGGCGTGTTTGAAGCCGCCGTAAGGGCTTGTGAGGTAGTAGACAGCTGCGCGAAGGACGTAATTACCGCCGCCCGCGAGCACGGTTATAGTGTGATCGTGATTGCCGACCACGGCAACGCCGACCGCATGAAGAACCCCGACGGCTCACCGCACACGCAGCATACCACCGTGCTGGTGCCCTGCATTTTAGTAGACGACCACTATCAAGGTCGGATAAACGATGGCAAACTCGGCGATATTTCACCAACCATCTTGGCGCTGATGGGCGTTGATCAGCCGGAGGCTATGACAGGACAGTCTCTGCTAGTCGATAACTAAATTATGTGTGTCATAACCTCCTACTTCCTCTTTGTACACTTTAGAGGCGAACACAATCTACGTGTCAGGAAAGATTCTATAGGCGAAGGCTAAAAAGCTACCAACTTGCCCGAGCCAAGACATCAACAGCCGCCAGGCAAGCGTACTTTTGACTTCTGAGAACTCTTTAGATAAATCAGATTTGGTCGCCAGATTTTCATACTGCATCTTCTTCTGAAAAGTTCTTCTTCAGAATACTGTAATAAGCGATTTTTGCCGTCTTTTCGACAGTATAAAGATATAAATACATCGGCCTTCCACAAAAGTAGTAAGCATCTCTAAAATTTACTGCACGTCAACAACGCGTTCTTTGCGGTTCTCTCTAATCTGTTTCGGCAGCGAGTCAACGATGTGCTCTTTGAGCAGGCTCACCAAGCGTTGTCTGGGGTAGTGCTTGTTGACAATCAGGCTTACTTCGCGCACCGGATTGGGTTGGCCTAGAAATTTGGTACGGTCGATTTTTTCTTCAGATAGGTCCAGGCTCGCCAGCTCGGGGATTAAGGTGATGCCGCCCTCGTGGTCTACCATGCGCATGAGTGCCTCAATAGAGCCGCTTTCGTACTGAAAACGCAGGTTCTTGTTTTCCACGTGGTTGAGGGCACAGAGGTTGAACGTCTGGTCGCGAAAGCAGTTACCCTCTGACATCAGCCACAGTTTGTGGTTCACCAAGTCGGCTACTTCCAAAGAGTTGCCGTACTGTGCCGCTTCCTGCGGATGACAGTAGCCCAGAAACTTCTCGTAGAACAGCACCTCACTGACAAAATCATCTTCGGCCCAGGGAGTCACCATGATGCCCACGTCTACCAGGTTTTTGCGTAAAGCGCGTAGCAGACGGTCGGTCTTTAGCTCCTGCACGGTTACTTCTAAATTAGGATAGGCCTTGGCGAAATCGCCGATGAACCACGGTAGCAGGTACGGAGCCAGCGTAGGAATTACCGCAATGCGGAGTGTTCCTTCTACCGTGCCTTGCTTAGCCTTTACTAAGTTAGGAATCTCGCGTAGCTCGCTCAGGATTTTGCGGGCCTGATCAATGATCTCCTGCCCTACTTCCGTGGGCACAATGGGCTGGCGCGAACGGTCGAAGATGATGGTTCCTAGCTCGTTCTCCAGCTTCTTGAGCTGCATACTCAGCGTGGGCTGCGTCACATGGCACTGCACCGAGGCGGTGACGAAGTGCCGATAGGTATCAATGGCCACGATGTATTCTAATTGTTGAATCGTAATCAACTGTTTGTCGGTTTTCTTTATACAATAACGAGAACATCAATTTGATCGAGATTGCCCCCCACTACTTTGTACTATCCACTCATGAGGACGACGAAAATGTCGTGCTAAAAGTTTACAGGTAACTGATTTGGTTGCTTCGACGGTAAACGGTGACGAAGAGTGCCAGACATTCTATCATCGTTCATGGTGCCACCAACCGAAAGCCCACGCCGTGGACGTTCTCAATGCGTACACCAGCATCATGACACAAATATTTTCGCAGGCGAGAGATAAACACGTCTAAACTACGTCCGGCGAAGTAGTCATCGTCTTTCCACAGGTGCAACAAAATGGCCTCGCGCGACAGCAGTTCGTTCTTGTGCTCCACCAAGTAGCACAACAACTGCGCTTCGCGGTGGGTAAGCCGGTGCGTATTTCCCTCCGCAACGGTTAACTGCTGCTGCGACACGTTCATGGTGTAGCTACCTATTACCAAAATGTCTGGAACCGCCGCGGTGGTCTGGCTGCGCCGCAAGAATACCCGGATTTTAAGAATGAGCTCTTCAATACTAAATGGCTTGGTGAGATAGTCATCGGCTCCCAGCGTCAGCCCTTTGATTCTATCTTCTTTGAGCGACTTGGCCGTTAGCAAGATAATGGGCAGCTCTTGGTTGGTCTTTCTGATTTCCTGAGTCAGCGTAAAGCCATCTACTTCAGGGAGCATGACGTCGAGCACACAAACCTGCACCGTATGCTGCTGTAAAAAGTACAGCGCTTCTCTTCCGTCGGTGCAGTGATGCACCTCAAAACCGGCGTGCTCTAGGCTATCGCGGGTGACAAACCCGAGGGCCAGATCATCTTCTACGTACAAAACGGTAGCTTCCGTCATTGCGCTGCCATGGTAATGGTAAAGGTGCTTCCTCGCTGTAGTTGGCTACTCACTGCTAATTGCCAGTGGTGCATCCGACATACCTGCCGCACGTAGTACAACCCCAGGCCAAACCCCTTCACCGGATGCACATTGCCGGTGGGCACCCGAAAGAACTTGGCAAATACCTTTTTCTCGTACACCTTCGGTATGCCCATGCCCTGATCTATCACCCGCAGGCATAGATCTGATGTGTACCATTCGGTTTCGATCTGCACTTCGGTATGGGTCGGACTGTACTTAACCGCATTGTCGAGCAGATTGTATAGTACATTGGTGAGATGAAACTCATCGGTGAGCACCGTAGGAGAATGGGTGGCGAGCCGCAACCGGAGTGAGCGATCGGGATGATGAGCTTCAAACCCTTCGGCTATCTGCTCAATCAATTGGTGCACGTTGACCGCTTGCCGGCGTAACTGCCAACGGTGACGGTCTACCCGAGCAATCTGTAGCACCTGCTCTACCTGCTGGTTGAGCCGGAGCGTTTGCTCCTTCACTACTGCTACGTAGCGCGCCGAGCGCTCAGCGGACATCTTCTGCGTATTCATCAGCACATCGGCCGAAACATTGATGGTCGCAATGGGCGTTTTGAACTCGTGCGCCATGTTATTGATAAAATCTTTCTGTAGTTCCGATAGTCGCTTCTGTCGCAGCATCACCGTGAGCGCGTAGCAGAAGAACCCCACCACCAGCAGTAGTCCCCCTGAAAGTAACAGCCAGGGTTGCAGCGTTCCCAAAAGGGTGGCCGACTTATCAGGAAATACCACACCGAAGTAGTACGCGTAGTCGTCGTAGGTGGGTAAGTTACGCGGTTCGGCGGTGCTCACTCGTTGGCGGGGCATATTCACACGCTGCCCGTACATCATCCGATCGTCGGCACAGTTGTAGATGGCGTACTCAAAAACCGTGAGCACGTCGCTGGCGGCCAGCTCCTGTCGAAGGTAATATTCCAGCACATTAGCATCGATCACATCGTCGACACGCACCACGTAGTAATCATTAGTCAGTTGCTGCACCGGCTGATCGGCCGGGGGCGTTCCGTTATACTCAGCCAAAGACTCCGACACGTTCCGTAACGCGACAAAGATACGCTGATTGAGCTTTTGACCTTCTGCATTCCAGGTATGCACCATCCAGTAGGCCTGCACCAGTACGATGCTGCCCACCGCGGCGGCCCCCAGCCACACCAAAGCACGAAGAGAACGGTTTGTCATGGGTTAAAGATAGCCAACTTATCGCTTCGGTGCCGGTCGTTAACATTTCGTTAACAAACGTTCGCATTCCATTAACAGCCTTTCTTCTCGCTGGCCCCTTACTTTTGAATTGTACGTACTACCGGTGCACCGTGTACATCTTTTATTTAGAACCCTTAAAATTTATAACGATGAAGTATGTATTTGCTATGTGGGCCTGGATGGCCATCGTGACTAGCGTGTCGGCCCAGAGCCCCATCGCTACTTTAACCACCACAACTGAGGTAGCTGCCGTGGCCTGGGAAAAAACGGCGCACGACTTTGGCACCATGAAGCACCAAGTGCCTCAGACAGTGGAATTTTCGTTGAAGCACCGTCAGACAATCGTCAATCGAACGGCTGAGCCGGTGGTGATCACCAACGCCAAAGGTTCATGCGGCTGCACAGTGGCCAACTACACTCGAGAGGCCATCGCGCCGGGGGCAGCAGGAACGGTAAGTGCTACCTACAACGCAGCCAAGTTGGGCGCTTTCACTAAAACCGTGACCGTGACCACCAGCGCAGGGGGTAAGCCGCAGGTGCTACGAATCAAAGGAATCGTGGTAGAGTAAAACAAAAGGGACAGACTGTACGAGTCTGTCCTTTTTTATTATCCAAAACCTGTCACGTCGCTTACCATTCCGCGGTGAACTTCGTTCATCGTTGAATGACGAGCGATAGCTACCGAGCATACGTTTGCGTTTGATAGCCGTCGCCGCATCGGTCGGCCACCGCGAGGCGAGTGATTTATAGTTACTAGTTTGCTACCATCTCTACGCTGCGCTCGATAAAGTGTGTGAGGTCGGCACCGGTTAAGATGTTCTGCGACAGCTTGGCTAAATCTACTGCCTGTCGGGCCAGTTGGGTTTGCTGATCGCCCTCGGCCTTCAGAATCTTGTCCGTGAGCGGATGATTGGCGTTGATGGCCACACTGTACTGCTCGGGCATCCCTCCCATCATCGCAAAACCACCACCGCCACTGGCCGCCATATCCTTCATACGCCGCATAAACTCCGGCAAAGTGATCGTAACGGGTAGTTCATCTGACGCCAGGGGTTCCACCGATACGGTCATCGCTTGGTTGTCGATGGCTTTCTCGAACACCTCCTTCACGGTTTCCTTCTCCTTGTCTGACAGTACGCTTTCTACCTTTTCGTCTTTATCAACAAGTTTATCTACGGTATCAGCATCTACACGCTTGAGGCTGGTTTTTTCCAGCTTCTGCTCCAGCATGTTAATAAAGTGGCTGTCGACGGGGCCATCGAGGTTCAGCACATCGTAGGACTTTTTCCGGGCCGAGCGGATGAAAGTATCTTGTTTGCCTTTATCGGTGGTGTAGAGGTACACCACATTGCCGTCTTTGTCGGTTTGGTTGGCCGCCGCGTGCTCTTTGTACTCATCCATCGTGAAGTGCTTGCCGTCGGTGTTCTGCAACAGCACAAACTTCTGCGCTTTGTCGTAGAACTTATCCTCGGAGATCATACCGTACTTCACAAACAAGCCAATGCTGTCGAACTTCTCTTCGTAGGCAGCGCGATCTTTCTTAAACAGTTCGTTCAGTTTGTCAGCTACTTTTTTGGTGATATGCGCGTTAATTTTCTTCACGTTACCATCTGATTGCAGATAACTTCGCGACACATTGAGCGGAATGTCGGGTGAATCGACGATACCGTGTAGCAGCATCAAAAACTCGGGCACTACATCCTTCACCTCATCGGTGATGAATACTTGGCGAGAGTAAAGCTGAATTTTGTTACGGCTCGGCTCCAACTCCTGCTTGATTTTGGGAAAGTAGAGCACGCCGGTGAGGTTGAACGGATAGTCAACATTAAGGTGAATCCAGAACAGCGGGTCTTCCGAGAAGGGGTACAGCTCTTTGTAGAACGCCAGGTAATCCTCATCCTTCAGGTCGCTGGGCGACTTAGTCCAAATTGGATTAGGGTTGTTAACTACTTTGCCGTCGAACTCAATCTCGGTGGGCAAGAATTTGCAGTACTTATCCAAAATGCCCTGCAGACGGACCTTCTCGAGAAATTCTTTAGAGTCTTCGTTAATGTGCAGCACTACGTCGGTACCCACCTCTTTTTTCACCGCGGGTGTGAGTTCAAACTCCGTACTACCGTCGCAGGTCCACTTCACGGGCTCGGCTTCTTTTTGGTAAGACTTGGTGATGATATCTACCCGGTCGGCCACCATAAAGGAAGAGTAGAAACCCAGACCGAAGTGCCCGATGATCTGCTTGTCTTCACCGGCATCTTTATACTTTTCTAGGAACTCGGTAGCTCCTGAGAAAGCAATCTGGTTGATATACTTCTTCACCTCTTCGTCGGTCATCCCGAGGCCGTGATCGCTGATGGTGATGGTTTTCGCTTCTTCGTTGATGCCCACGGTCACCTTCTGCTCGCCCAGCTCGCCCTGATACTCACCCATAGTGGCCAGGCGATTTAGCTTTTGTGTGGCGTCTACTGCGTTAGAGACCAGTTCGCGCAAGAAAATTTCGTGATCAGAATAGAGAAACTTCTTGATGATCGGAAAGATGTTTTCCGTATTGATGGATATCGTACCTTTTTCTTCTACCATAGTTGTGTTCTGTTGATGACGTAATGTATGCTTTGGCTGGGATTAGACAAAAGCTGTTCCAGCCAGCCATCGGCTGACAGTTTGGCAGGATACAAAAAACCAAGGAGAATGGAAGACGGAGAACGGACGCGCAGTCTACTGTCTATCCTTACGGTTACCGCAGTCGATCTACTGAGCGTACCAGTTGCTCGTCGCGGCGGATGAAGCGGTTGGCCATTAGGTTGAGGATGAGGGCAAAACCGGGCAGGTAAATACCGGCTTCAAAGTCGCCCTGAGTGGCATTGGCTGACATCTCCTCTCCCTGAAAGACGAAGTAAACCACACAGCCCAACACCCCCATCATCAGTAGTACGTTCAAGAAACCCAATTTGAGTTGCGTGAGGCGGTTGCTGTAGCGGAATATTTCGTAGAGCGCCACGGCGGCGGATAGCGCGGCCAGCACGGCAATAAACCACGAGCTTTGCACGGGCTGAGACTCACCGGCTACGTCGAGTGACGAAGTGGTCAACGCATAGGCATCGAGCTCAATCTTTTGGTTCTGATCGGGAAGCGGCTCTTCCCAAATGTCAAGCACGAGCATCAAGCCCATACAGATAGCAACTCCCAACAAAAAGACTGACTGCAAACGTTGTAACATGATGATAGCGCTTTAAAATAACAACTGACCTTTCGGCAGGCCAGGTAAAAGAATAAGAGCCTTATGGCTTCAAATCAGCGCGCGAAGTTATTAAGATTAGACATAACTTTCTCATCGATCGCTTGTTAATATTAGTAGGAAAACGAGTCAGACCCTTGTTTTCTGTAACTAAAAAAGACAATCATGGCTGAAAAGCAGGACATACAAAATGAGGATCAGCAGAATCAGGCGTCTGTTTCTACAGAAGAGACCCCTGAAGTTAAACGCCAGCAGTATAGTGAGCCAGAAAAGGTAGATATTTTTGATAACGAATTTCTACCTCAAATAGACTCAATGTACAGCTTTGCTTATCGGCTTACCTTCGACGAGGACGATGCTAAAGATTTGGTGCAGGAGACTTACCTCAAAGCTTTCCGTTTCATTGATTCGTTTCAAAGAGGAACTAATGCAAAAGCGTGGCTGTTCCGCATTTTAAAGAACAGTTTCATCAATGACTTCCGCAAAAAGAGTAAGCAACCGGCGAAAGTTGATTACCAGGAAGTTGAAACTTACTACAACTCAGATGACGTTGATGCCAGTATCACCACTGACCTTCGGGTAGAGGCGGTACAAGACATGATCGGCGACGAGATATCCAACGCTCTAAACTCGCTGGCGGTAGATTTCCGAACGGTGATTATTTTGTGCGACTTGGAGGGATTTACTTACGAGGAGATGGCGAAGATACTAGATATTCCAATCGGTACGGTTCGATCACGTTTGCACCGTGCCCGAAATTTGCTTAAAGACAAATTAAAATCGTACGCGGAGTCTATGGGCTACCAAGCCCAGCGTTGACAATCCATCACTCACCATTTTTTGACATAAATCTGCTGAATACAATGTTATCTAAAGAAAGCGACCACTACAAAAAGTGCATGGACCTTTTGCCCATCGTGCTTGACAGCCAGGCGTCTGTAGAAGACACCGATTTTTTTCATCAATACATTGTCAACTGGCCCGACGTGGTCGACTGCTATCAGAACGAAAAAGCATTTCGTGAGATAATCCGTCAGAAGCTGGGACGTGCAGTGGCCCCCGAAGAACTGCTTAAGTCTATCAAAGGGCACATTCATACCCAAAAGATATCATAAATGCAGCAGTCGGGCCGCGCGATCATTTTCTCAGCACCCTCTGGTTCTGGTAAAACTACCCTTGTTAAACACCTGCTGGCCCACAATCCTAATTTGTCATTTTCAGTGTCGGCCACCACGCGCTCTTGCCGGGCGGGAGAAACACCCGGTCTAGATTACCACTTTCTGAGTGTGGATCAGTTCAAAGCACACATCCTACAGAACAACTTCGTAGAGTGGGAAGAAGTGTACCCCGGCCGATTTTACGGCACACTTAAATCAGAAGTTGAGCGCATTTGGCAAAGCGGCAAGAATGTCATCTTCGATATTGACGTGAAGGGTGGTATCAGCCTTAAAAAGTACTTTGGCTCACAGGCCCTGTCGGTATTTGTAAAAGCTCCTTCGGTAGAGGTGTTGCATGATCGCCTGATCAAGCGAGCCACCGATCCTGCTGACAGTATTGAACAGCGCGTGCGAAAGGCTGCTTACGAAATGTCCTTTTCTAATAAGTTCGACGTCGTCATCGTTAACGATCATTTGGATACCTCCTTAGCTTTGGCGCAACGGGCGTATACCGACTTTTGCCAGAATGACGTATACTCACGCTAGTCTGTCCACGCAGCATTTTTCTATTTAATCTCTTACTTTCGCGTCGTACCAACTCTAAGTATATGATCAAATCGATGACCGGTTACGGCAAGTCGCAGGAAGAAACCAGCACGCACAGCGTGCAAGTAGAAGTGAAGACGCTTAACTCTAAATACTTTGATGCCACGGTGAAACTACCGCGCGCACTTAGTAGCAAAGAGATAGAAGTACGTAACCTGCTGACCAGGGTGTTGCAGCGCGGTAAAGTGCTCATCGTAGTAGACCTTGACGATAAAACGGACGCTTTATCTACTTCGCTGATCAACCAAGACCTGCTCAAGAGTTACTATCGTGCTTACCACGAAGCGGCTGAAGAATTACAAGTGGATACACCTGACTTATTTCGCATCGCGGCCCTGGCTCCAGACGTAGTACAGGGGGGGAACCAGGCACCTATTAGCGGCGACGGTTGGAAGAACATTATAAAAGTTATTCAGGAAGCCCTGTCTAAGTGCGATGCGTTCCGGCAGCAAGAAGGGTTAGCCTTATCACAAGATATGGAAACGTGCGTTGGCAATATCCAGACCGCACTGGAAGAGATCAAAGATTGTGTGCCGCAGCGTGACGAATACGTTCGTCAGAGGCTCAGCCACCAAATGAACGATCAGATGGTGAAAGATTTGATCGATAACAATCGGTTCGAGCAGGAGATGATCTACTACCTAGAAAAACTTGACATCAACGAAGAAATCGTTCGGCTCACGAATCATCTCACTTACTTTACAGACATACTACAGCAACCTGATTCGCAGGGAAAGAAGCTTGGCTTTGTGGCGCAAGAAATTGGTCGTGAGATCAATACGATTGGTTCAAAGGCTAACGACGCTACTATCCAGCGCCATGTGGTGAGTATGAAAGAGAATCTGGAGAAGATCAAAGAGCAGGCATTGAACGTACTGTAATTATGACAGATCAATGGTTTGTTAGCAATCGTAGTGTACTGCACCTTTCTCATCACTACCGGCGAGCGGGGCTGGCCCTGTTGATGACAGTGGTTTTTACTTCGGCTTGCACTGATACCAATACCTTCTCTGAGCCGCCAGCGGAGTTGCTCACCAGGCAAGAGATGGTATCATTCTTAGTAGACCTCCACCTGACCGAGGCAAAAATGAAGTATGCTGAGGTGCGCAGCACCGACTCTTTAGAGATGTTATTTCGCAACTACGAACTTCATCTGATGCAAGAGCATGGCATCGAGGACTCAGTGTACTTACAGAGCTACGCGTATTATCTGGAGAACATGAGCATGATGAACGAGATTTACGAAGATGTGGTGGATAGTCTTAACCTTATGAGCACGCAGCAAAAAGCACAAGCGCAAGAAGACACCACCCGTGCTCCATAGTGCCTCGCGCCGGAAAATCAGTGGCATGATCATTAACAGTGACAGATATTTCCTACTTTAGCTCGCCGGTGCAGAAAGTAAGTAAACCCTACGATTTACAGAATTGGCACGGTTGGATTACTTCGTAGCAGGTAGCGTCAGTCCAGACCGTTCAGAAGAAATTGACGGTAGTCATTGTCATTCGTCGTAAATTCGTTCTAATTTTGTGCGATGTCGTGTGCCTAACGCTCTGCTTCCACCCGGCTAAATTAGTTTGATGGAGTTTTATTCTATTTCTTACTTATCTGGTGATCCCCCGAAATGATGTTTTAAATATCTCATCCTTCGAACAACTTTGTAGCAATACGAAGCATTAAAAGTATAATTCAAACCACAAGAGTGAACCGCACATGGGATTGTTTGATTTTTTCTCCAGTGATATAGCGATAGACTTAGGAACCGCTAATACGCTTATCATTAATAAGGAGAAGATTGTTGTAGATGAGCCTTCCATCATTGCCATTGATAGAACCACCAACAAAGTGCTGGCTATCGGCAGGCAGGCCATGCAGATGCACGAGAAGACGCACGAGAACATCAAGACAATCCGTCCGCTCAAGGATGGTGTGATTGCTGACTTTCACGCGGCCGAGCACATGATTCGGGGCATGATCAAAATGATCGACACCGGCAACCGCTATCTGCCCTCATCGCACCGCATGATCATTTGCATTCCTTCGGGTATCACTGAAGTTGAGAAGCGAGCGGTACGTGACTCAGCCGAACACGCCGGCGCCAAAGAGGTATATATGATCCACGAACCCATTGCAGCCGCCATCGGCATCGGTATCGATATTGATCAACCCGTGGGTTCTATGGTGGTAGACATTGGTGGTGGCACCACCGAAATTGCGGTGATTGCCTTGTCGGGCATTGTGTGCGACCAATCTATCCGCACCGCAGGCGACACCTTCAACAAAGACATTTTGGACTATATGCGCCGACAGCACAACCTGCTGATTGGCGAGCGCTCTGCCGAGAAGGTAAAGCTAGAAGTAGGTTCAGCCCTTACTGAACTCGACGACGAACCCGACGACTACGAAATACGCGGCCGTGATCTGATGACCGGCATCCCTAAGGTAATCAAAGTATCGTACTCAGAAATTGCTTTTGCACTAGATAAATCCATCTCTAAGATTGAAGAAGCGGTGCTAAAGGCCCTGGAGATATCACCACCCGAACTGTCAGCTGACATCTACGATAACGGTATTCACCTGACCGGCGGTGGTGCGTTGCTACGCGGTTTAGACAAACGCCTGGCGCTCAAAACCAAACTACCAGTACACGTGGCCGACGATCCGTTACGGGCTGTGGTGCGTGGCACCGGAGTGGCCCTCAAGAAATTCAATCAGTTCAAGTCCGTATTGATGACGTAATAAATGCACAACTTAGTAGCTTTTTTCCTCAAATTTCGGGCAGCGATCCTGTTTTTACTGCTAGAGGGAATTAGTGCGGCCTTTATCGTTAACACGAATACCTACCACCGAGCAGCGCTCATCAACTCATCCAATCATACGGTAGCCACCGTAATGGAAGCTTCTAATACGGCTTCTCATTATCTTGCGCTACAAGAAGTGAACGATCAGTTGGCACAAGAAAACGCGCGTTTGCGCAAAACGGTAGAGAGCCAAAGCAGCACTCCTTCTCTCGTTCCTAGTAATCCGGCCGTCGCCGATTCTGCCGCCGCACTGGCGCTGGCCGAAGACTCGGTGTTTTTGCTGCCCGCCCTACCCGTTCAGCAAGATAGCGTTCGCGCACAACAGTACGCCTTTACCCCGGCCAAGGTGGTTGACAACACCGTGAGCCGTGCTAAAAACTACGTAACCATCAACAAAGGCTTAGCCGATGGCATTCGTCGCGACATGGGAGTGATTAGCCCCAGTGGCATTGTGGGCAAAGTACAGGATGTATCAGAGCACTATGCCCTGGTAGCCTCAGTGCTCCATACCAGTATGTTTGTCTCAGCCTTGGTGAAGCGCTCGAACACGCTTGGGTCTTTGCAGTGGAACGGGCGTAACTCTCGCAAGGCGAGTCTGGCTAATATTCCTATTCATATCAATATTGTGCAGGGCGACACCATTGTCTCCTCCGGTTACAGCGGTATCTACCCTCCCGGTGTCCCTATTGGAACCGTGGCTGAGGTGCGCCCCGAAGAAGATGCCGCCTTCTACACCATCGATGTAAATCTAGCCACTGATTTTTATCAGTTGGCCTACGTATATGTGGTGGATAACAAGCTGAAAAAAGAGAGAGACTCTCTGGCACTGACTAACCGGATCGTCCAATGAATAGCCGACAAATAGTACCTCAACTTATCAACTTCTTTGCCTACCTGCTGATTCAGATCGTGGTGGTTCGCAACTTAGTCCTCTTTGATGTGGCGTTTTGCTACGTATATATCGCGTTTATTTTACTGTTGCCTATCGAGCTGAGTGTGATGACGGCCATGCTGTTGGCGTTTACCTCGGGCCTGTTGGTAGACGTTTTCTATAACACCTTAGGAATTCATGCGGCAGCCAGTGTGTTTATTATGTTTATCAGGCAAAAGTGGCTCACCGTATTAACGCCCCGTGGAGGATACGATATTGGCACTGCTGCCACTCCGCAGGCGTTAGGACTACGATGGTTCGTTACCTACGCTTTTCCGCTGGTGATTGTACATCACGCGCTGATTTTCTTCATTGAGATTGCCACGGTGCAGCTCTTCAGCTATACATTGGCCAAGGTTTTTACCAGTGCCATCTTTACAGTTTTGATGCTGGTGATTATCCAGTATATTCTACATTCTTCGTCTCGTACTCGCCGTAGCGCGCTATGATCAACAACAACCGAAAGTACGTTATTCGCCTTACGTTCATCTTGGTGGCGGCTATCTTTCTGATCAAGCTGTTTGCCATTCAGGTAGTAGACGACCAATACGCACTCAAGGCCGATAATAACATTATTGAGCGTGAGGTACGCTACCCCTTTCGCGGTCTCATCTACGATCGCAACGGTAAGCTGGTGGTTTATAATGCTCCGGTTTACGATCTGGAAGTAGTTCCCAAAGAAGTTGAGATGGAGGATACGCTGGCGTTTTGCCAGCTGATTGGTATTGACAAAGCGCAGTTTGTTGAGAAGATGGCGAAAGCAAAGGGCTATTCGTACGTGAAGCCATCGGTTTTCCTCAAGCAGATTTCTAATACTACTTTTGCCACTATACAAGACTACCTCGTCAACTTTCCGGGTTTCCGCATTCAAGCGCGTACTAATCGGGCGTATACTTATCGTAATATGGCCAACGCACTAGGCTACATCGGCGAAATTAGCCGTGGTCAGCTCGAGCGTGATTCTGCCGGATATTATCGGCAGGGCGATTACATTGGCATCAGCGGATTGGAATCGATGTATGAACCGCACCTGCGCGGTAAGCGGGGCGTGAAGTACAAAATGGTGAATGTACGAGGCATCGACAAAGGCGCGTTCAAAGACGGTGATTTTGATACGCTATCTATTGCGGGTGAAAACCTACAATCTACCATCGATATTAACCTGCAAAGCTACGCTGAAACGTTGATGAAGGGCAAACGCGGTAGTATCGTAGCCATTGAACCTAAAACGGGTGAAATCCTATCGTTTCTATCAGCTCCTACCTACGATCCTAATCAGCTGTCGGGCAGCTCTTTTGGCAAAACCTACGCGCAACTGGCTTCGGATACGACCAAACCGTTGTTTAACCGCCCGCTGATGGGTGCTTTTCCTCCTGGTTCTATCTTCAAGATCGTGCAGGCACTCATTGGTTTACAAGAGGGCGTTGTAAACGAAACAACAACATTCTCTTGTGATCGACGTATCATTTCTTGCCACGGTCCGCATACGCACACCAGCATGCGAAAGGCCATCGAGGTGTCGTGCAACCCCTACTTCTGGAATGTGTACAAGCGTATCCTCAACCAGAACTTAGCGGACAATACCTTTGAAGATACCGAGATTGGCCTCACCAAATGGCGCGACTACGTCATGAGCTTCGGATTGGGCCAGCCACTGGGCATTGACTTACCTTACGAACGATCGGGTTATATTCCGGACACCACGCTCTACAACCGAATTTACGGCGACAATCGCTGGAAATTCTCTACCATTTACTCTAACGCTATTGGTCGCGGGGAGCTTCAAATCGTTCCCTTACAGATGGCTAACTTAGCAGCAATACTGGCCAACCGCGGTTACTATATCAAGCCTCACTTGATTAAATCAATCGGTGAAGACGGCAAACCCCTCGAGCAGTATCAGCAAAAGAACTATACGAAAATTGACCCTCAGCACTTTGAGATAGCCGTAGAGGCTATGGCCGACGTGGTGAAGTACGGTACCGGTTCTCACCGCGCCAAACTAGCTGACATTGAGGTTTGCGGAAAAACGGGTACGGTGGATAACGAAGACCGCGGAGAAGAAGACCACTCGGTGTTTATTGCGTTTGCCCCCAAAGACGATCCGAAGATTGCGTTGGCAGTGTACGTAGAGAACGCCGGACAAGGAGCACGGGCCGCCGCGGGTATCTCAGGTCTGATGATAGAAAAGTATCTGAAGAACTGCACCGACCGGCCGAAGATCGAGGAGTATATCTTGAACGGAAAATTTATCTACTGATGCGCATTGGGCAACAAAACGAGAATCGGGTTGACTGGACCGTGGTGGCCCTCTACTTTATACTGGTAGGGCTGGGTTGGCTCAATATCTTTGCTGTGGTGTATGATCCTCAGCAGATAGACCAAAGTATCTTCTCGCTATCGCTCAACTCAGGGCGTCAGCTGATATGGATCGGCACTTCGGTGATCATTATTGCGGTGATTATGCTGCTTGATTTTCGATTTTATGACTCTTTCGCCTTCGTCATTTACGCTACGGTCATTCTGGTGCTGATCGGTGTATTACTGTTCGGACGAGAGATTGCTGGATCCAGATCTTGGTTTACCGTGGGCAGTTTTAGTATTCAGCCCTCAGAGTTTGCCAAGTTCGCTACGGCCCTGGCGGTGGCAAAATTCATTAGCATCAACAGCAAACCATTCGCTTCGCTTAAACCGCAACTGGTACTATTTGGTATCACGCTTTTGCCCGCGGTCTTGATTATCCTGCAAGGCGATACCGGAACTGCGTTGGTGTATAGCGCTATGGCGATTGTCTTCTACCGCGAAGGTTTCTCTCCGCTACTACTCGGATTGGGTATCGCCGTCGCGATTCTCTTTGTGCTCACCCTACTTATTGACAAAACGTACCTGATTATTGCTGCGGTAGTCATGGCTTTCCTGCTCATTGGTATCAACTCTAAGAAAACCAAACGCATTGCGGTGATTGTAGCTTCTACCGCATCAGTGATTGCGGTGGTGGTGAGCGTTGACCTTTTTGTGACGAACGTACTCAAACCGCACCAGCAGAACCGGATTAAAGCGCTGATCAATCCTGATGCTGACCCGCTCGGTTACGGCTGGAACGTGACACAATCAAAGATTGCCATTGGCTCAGGCGGGTTCTGGGGTAAGGGCTTTCTGGAAGGCACGCAGACTAAATTCGACTTCGTTCCTGAGCAAAGTACAGATTTCATCTTTTGCACTATCGGGGAAGAGCACGGTTGGCTCGGCAGCTTACTGTTGGTGGCGCTATTCGTGGTCCTGCTGATTCGGGTGACCAAGATTGCTGAACGGCAAAAATCTACCTTTGCCCGGGTCTACGGCTACGCTGTAGCAGCGATTCTGTTCTTTCACTTCGCGGTCAATATTGGTATGACCATCGGGTTGTTTCCTGTCATTGGTATTCCCCTACCCTTCTTCAGCTACGGAGGTTCTTCGCTATGGGCTTTCACCATTCTGCTGTTTATCCTACTCAAGCTAGACGCACAGCGCATGCAGTTGTTGACACGTTAAACTTGGCCGTTTACCTCATTAGAAGTACGTATTGACTGCAAACCTAAACTGTTCTATAAATATCCGTTTGAACGGTGTGATGTTGTTCTGTTCGTAGAATACAAGCATTGCCTTTTTGTATTCAATAGAATCTACGGTTCTGAAAGATATCGGACAATAGGCATTAGCGATCAATAGTGCGTTGCTTACAATTCGAGCGGTTCGCTTATTTCCATCAACAGAGCCCTGGATATATGAAATAAGGACCAAGGCCAAGAGAGATTTCTCAAGAACGTATAATTTCTGATTGATAAGCGTACACATCCCTTCGAACGCTTCTCTGATCTGAAATTCATTGTCCAAAGTACGATAGTTGGTTCCTGTGATACCTACTCGCCTTTTCCTCAAATTTCTGTTGATTCCTAACTCTTTGGTCAAGATGCTATGAATGTCTTCTATCCCGCTGGTAGACAGCTTGTCAAGGTAGGTAGGGTCTTCGATCATGAAATCAATGGCTTCTTTATGATTTAGAAGCATCACCGCCTCGTCTTTTTGCTTACCCAGAGCGGTCTCCTTCTCCTTCAGTAACCTTTCTGTTTCCAACAGTGTATAGGTGTTTCCTTCTATCTGGGAATACTTCCAGCTCAAATCAATCGCTAGCCGCTCGACTTCTTTGTCGTATTCTTCTTTTGAAAGCTGCGCCACATTTTCTGAGTAGGTCTTCTGAAGGGCATCCAATTCGTTTTGTTCAGCTCTGGTAAATACTTCAATGGCATACAGCTCTTTTTGAATCAGGTTAAAGTTAAACCCAGTCCTGATTTTTCGCTCATCAATATCCTTCTCAAAGTATTCATCTATCGCTACTGAGTGTAGTAGCTGATAAGATTTACCGACCCTGTACGTCGTGCTTTTTCTGTTTCCAATTTTATCAATCAGCTTTTTTTCAACGAGCTCAGCCAGTGTCCGCTTAGTCGTAGAGTAGCTAAAGCTAGCGCCTGTTGCGTCGTGAATAGCACTGGACGACAACCCCGGGTTCTGGGTCAATAGCGTAATGATCTTGAAACTTCATGAGCATGACTTTGAAGCTCAAATATAAATCATTTGAAGGTCAATTTTTACCGATTTTGACCCTCAAACTTGAATCAATTGACCTCTATTTTTGAAGACTCCGAGCAGGTGTTTCTCCAAACCATAGGGTACATCTAGAAACGCTTGGCCACAATCTCTAAGAATTCGACTACTTCTTCAGAATCCATCTTCCAGCGGTGAGGCTGGGCGTAGGCCTGGCGAAGGTGGTTGAATGCTTCGATGTAAGTATTCTGCTGCTCTAGTTCGTCTAGTGCTTTATTGTATTCGTCGGCGTTGCTATCGAACAATTCTCGGATAAACATAAACCGCTGGTTTACGCCGATGTACGATTTGATGTTAGCAATCTTCTGTTGCCGGTGCATATCAGCCAGGGTGCCACTCTGCCCGGCGTTGAGTTCATCATTAAGCGTCCGCATAATAGGCTCTGCGTCATCAGTGGCCTCTTCCTGTTGCGGCGCATCTTCTTGTACGGGTACAGAGTCTGGTACTATTGAGTGGGCTGGCTCTGGTGCTTCCACTTCCGTCAGATCGGATACAGACACTGGCTCTACGGTAGCAAATGTCCTCAAGTATTCTTCTTTTGACGCGTTACTAAGTGATTGCGCTACTTGCTCTAATAACTGTTGTGCCTCTGATAGCGAGACGGACGCATCATCAGAGGTATGAGCACGCTCCAGTAGCTTCTCAAGCGGCTCCTTATTGATCTTTACGTACTTAGACCAAGTTTTCACGTCTTCGGCGTATAAGGGATCAGCACTTCCACTACTCAGTGTACGTTGGTAATAATCTATAGGCGACAGCATCAGGGTGATGGTATCCCGTACGGCTACCTCCAGCAGCGGCTCTAGCTGAGGCTTAGCCACCGAAATGTGTTGCGACAAGGTATTCATAAACTCTTCTAGTGCTAACTGCACTTCTTCATGATGATAATTAAAGTAGGGGCTCTTCAAACGATCCATTTCCTGCTGCCACTGGTCAAATAGTGCTTTAATCACAAAGAAATTAACCTGCTTCACCGGACTAAGCGACAAAATATCCTGCCCGCTCACCTGATCATGATCTGTATAGGCTTCACTGAGCACTTTCGAGCTAAAGGTGCGACTGTAGCGTTCTACCGCTGAATGATCTAAAGTAGACTCCATGAGGGATTTCTTTCTTTGTGTGTGCTGCGTTGAACAGAACAAATATATCATTTAAACGCTTTTGTTGCTTACTTTGCGCATCGTATCTAACCCCCTCGTATGTTTACCGAACCCCAGATAGGTGATTCATCTTCAGGCGAGCCGCAGACCGGATGGATTGAGGTAATTAGTGGTTGCATGTTCTCAGGCAAAACCGAAGAGCTCATCCGCCGCCTAAATCGAGCCATCATTGCACAGCAAGCGGTGCGCATCTTCAAGCCAGCGGTAGATGATCGTTACCACCCGCACGACGTGGTTTCTCATAACCAAAACCGAATATCCTCTACTAGCGTAATGCAAGCTCAAGACATCATCGAGCTGGCCAGCAATTGCCGGGTGGTGGGCCTCGACGAGGCACAATTTTTTGATGATGCTATCGTAGATGTATGCAACACTTTAGCCAACCAGGGTAAGCGCATCATTGTGGCCGGTTTGGATATGGATTACGAAGGCAAACCCTTTGGCCCGATGCCTCATTTAATGGCAGTAGCCGAGTACGTGACCAAGGTACACGCTATCTGTGCCGTTTCTGGAGCACTGGCCTCTTTTTCGTACCGCCTCAGTGCCTCAGAAGAGCAGCAGCAGATTGGCCACCACGAGCAGTATGAAGCGCGCAGCCGACGCTATTTTTTCCGGGATAAAAACGCTTAGCCTCGTCAGCGTGTTTAGTAGCTACTTCGTGCTCATGCTGCCGGAAACCCAACGATATGCTTCACAAAACCCGAGGGGTAGTGCTCAACTTCGTCAAATACCGAGAGACGTCGATTGTCACCCGAATCTATACGGAAGACTTTGGCTTACAATCGTACATTGTTAATAGCGTTAGAAGCAACAGCCGCAAGGCAAGGAGTAAAATATCGTTCTTTCAGCCGCTCACACAACTAGACTTGGTGGTATACTACCGAAAAAGTGCGAACCTCAATCGTATCTCTGACATTCGCTGCCCGGTTCCGTACCAAAGCATTCCCTACGACGTGCTGAAGTCCAGCATCGCACTGTTTATCACCGAGATGCTCAACAAGTGTCTGAAAGAAGAAGAGGGCAATGCAGAGCTGTTTGCTTTCATCCATCAGTCGTTGCTCATACTAGATGCACTACACGACGACTACGAAAACTTTCACCTACAATTTATGCTCAAGTTGAGCCGCTATCTAGGCTTTATGCCGCAGTCGGCACAGGCCTTTTTTGCGCAGGTATACGAGTTTGGTGGTAAGCCAACCATCACTGAAGATGAAAAATCGCTGGTGAATCAACTGCTGGAAAAGCGGTATACTGACCATTTGCCCGTGGCACGAACTACGCGGCAGTTACTCCTCGATGACTTGGTTAAGTTTTATCAGCAGCACATAGCAGGCTTCGGCGATTTCAACTCGTTAGACGTATTGCGCGAAGTGCTAGGGTAGTATGCAGTGCGGCAGGTTTGCGCCCTGCCGTCACTACACATGGCTATGCTACGCCCCTCCTTCCTCTAACGTAAAAGTACGCTCTTCAGAATTGATGGGACTGTCTATCAAGTTACCCTCACTATCGACCAACTCAATTTTCACGGTATTTTCACCCATAGGCAAGCCTTCTAGCACGTAGGGCTGCCACTGATCTACCATCATTGTGGTATCACTGTTCACGGTCACCCGTACCTGATTGCCCCCCGGACCAATCTCCGTATTGGCTAAGTAGAAGTCGAACAGCACCTTTTCGGTATCTGCACCGGTGTAAGTCCCTTTCGGACGGCTGTAGAATAGCATCGGCGACGATAAATCTACCGACTCACTTTCGCCCTCACCCAAGGTGAACTGGCTGATTTTGTAAGCCTCAGGGTTCTTCACACTTTCGTGGTACGAACGCGACAGAAACGAGATCGCCACGTAATGACCGTCATCCAACGCCAGCTTAAAGTTTTCAGGATCATAGATGGCGTGGTAGGGTTCATTATTAAGAATAAGGTGTACGTGCTGCCCCTTAGGCGAAGTGGCCAATGCCTTTTGATCAGCATCTGGTGTGGGGGCCTTGAGTTCGTAATTCGTCACGTTGTAAGAGAAGCTTACCGAATCACCTGAGGGCAAAGTCTCACCGTCTGCCGGGCTGGTCATTTCCAGCATCGCATCGGCGTACTCAGGCGAACCAGGCGCCACTGATAATGTTACAGGGGGTTGAGCCTCCACCACCGGTGCCGCCTCTTCGGTAGTCTCAGTGGTACCAGGCGAGCTACAGGAGTACAAGCTTACCAGACCGGGAAGCGTAAGCAGCAAAAACAATTTTTTCATAAGTTCGACGGTTAAAGTTTGATTTGTGGCTAAGTTATACCAAATTTTGTTTCCTCGTCTTTTAACAACCTTCCGGCCAATATGTTAAACCCCTCAGATACATTATTTGACACCATCCCTAGTCTTGACCTGCATACGTTTCGGGCGGGCGGCACCGACGGGCAGCGTGCTTTTGTCAGTGCGCTAGGCGAAGCGTTTACCGATATTGGCTTCGTCGCCATCAAAAATCACGGATTATCCGATGAGCTCACCCAGCGGCTCTACAGTAGCGTGCAGGAGTTCTTTGCGCTGCCAGAAGGTACAAAAAGGCAGTACGAATTACCCGAGCTACACGGCCAGCGCGGCTATACCGGTAAAGGAAAGGAGCACGCCAAAGGACGCGCTACCGCTGACTTAAAAGAATTTTATCAAGTGGGTCAAATGGTAGAAGATGACGACCCGGTAAAAGACAGTTACCCCGACAACGTGTGGCCCAGCGAGGTGCCCGAACTAGAAACAGCCGCTACCCAAACGTATAAAACTCTGGAGGCCACGGGTCAGCAATTGCTAAGGGCTATTGCTCTTTACTTGCAGCTAGAAGAAACCTACTTTGAAGCGCAGGTTCACCACGGCAATAGTATTCTGCGGGCCATTCACTACTATCCCGTAGCCAACCCCGATGAGGTGCCTGATGATGCCGTACGCGCCGCAGAGCACGGCGATATCAATCTCATTACCTTGCTGATGGGTGCCAGTGCCGAAGGACTGGAGGTACTGCGGCGTGACGGGGCCTGGATTCCAATTACCGCCCTGCCAGGACAGATTATTGTCAATGTGGGCGATATGCTGGCCCGCCTTACTAACGACCGGCTCAAGTCCACCGTTCACCGGGTAGTGAACCCACCTAAGGAGAAGATGAAGCAGCCTCGCTACTCCATTCCGTTCTTCATGCATCCTCGGGCCGACATGAGTCTACGCTGTTTAGATAGCTGTGTCGATGAGGCCCATCCAAAAAAATACGGGGATATGACGGCCGGTGAGTTCTTAGACGAGCGTTTGCGCGAAATCGGACTAAAGCAGTAAATGTTATAAAACTTGCCTGTCTTGGGTAATCAGAAAGCCTGGTACTATCAAGGACTGTTCACCTCGGTGAGGCGGGTGCGCTACGTCATTTTTTTACGTGACGTATTCATCCTCACGATTAGTGCGTTTGGCGGTCCGCAAGCGCACCTAACGCTACTGCTCAAGATTATGGTAGAGCAGCGGCGCTATCTGAGTGAAAAAGATCTTATTGAGCTTCATGCCCTCTGCCAGATTCTGCCCGGCCCTACTTCTACCCAGACTATTACCGCGATTGGCTACCGCATCGGGGGGCCCAAGCTGGCCTTCTTAACGCTGCTGGTTTGGATGCTACCGGCGGTAAGCATCATGACGGCCATTGCTATCACACTGTCTAATTTACAGGAGCAGGCAGTATCATTGGCGTTTACGCGCTTCATTCAACCTATGGCGGTCGGCTTCGTGGCTTACGGTGCGTACACCATCAGTCAAAAGTCAGTGGATAGCAAGGCGGGAGTCTTGATTCTGATTGCAGCAGCAGTGGTGTCATACTTCGTTCGGAAGCCATTTATCTTTCCACTACTATTATTAGTGGCGGGGTTGGCCACCGCATTTAATTACCGCAAACACATCTCTGAAGAGAAAGAGAAGATCGTCATACGCTGGAGCAACCTCACCCTCTGGATCAGTATATTCTTGGCAGCCGCTATTGCCACGGGTTTTACCAGAGCAGTGCCGGTGCTTCTGTTTGAAAACTTTTACCGCAACGGTAGTCTGATTTTTGGTGGTGGTCAAGTGCTCATTCCGCTGCTCTACACCGAATTTGTGGACTTTAAGCACTACCTCACGTCTGAGGAATTTCTGACGGGGTATGCGATGGTGCAAGCCGTACCCGGCCCGGTCTTTTCCTTTAGTGCTTACATTGGTTCTCTGTCGATGCGCTCGTACGGAGTATGGGGAGAAGTTCTGGGGGCGTTTATTGCCTCACTAGGCGTATTTCTACCCGGCACTTTTCTTATATTTTTCACCGTACGCTTCTGGGACGCGCTGAAGAAATACCGGGTAATTAAGGCCTCATTAGAAGGAATACTGGCCGCCAGTTCGGGCATGGTGGTGGCAGCGGCCTTTCTACTCTTTGAACCCCTGGATATGAGCGTACTAAACGTGTCGTTTGTAGTGGGCACTGTGCTCTTACTCAAGTTTACCCGAATACCAGCCCCCCTAATTATTCTGGGAGGTGTCGTAGCGGGCTTTCTCATTGAGCCTGCTACTTCCCTTCTGCCTTGAGCACGACCATAACGGTGAGTAGAATAATTTTAAGGTCGAAGGCAATTGAGCTATTGCGGAGGTAAAGGATATCGTAACGCATACGCTTCACCATTTCATCAATATCCTCGGCGTAGCCAAACTTCACCTGCCCGATAGAAGTGATCCCCGGTTTCACGTACTGTAGATAGCGGTAGTTAGGTGCTTTCTGCACAATTTGATCAATGTAGTGCTGCCGTTCTGGGCGGGGCCCCACTACTGACATGTCACCGATAAGTACGTTATAAAATTGGGGTATTTCATCAAGGCGCGTCTTGCGCATCAAGCGCCCCCAGGGAGTGATGCGTGGGTCACCGTTACTGGCTAACTGCGGCCCGCAGTCTTCCGAGTCGGTGTACATGCTACGGAACTTATATATCCGAAACGGACGGCCTTTACGACCAATACGTTCCTGAGCGTACAGGATGGGCCCGCGAGAGCTTAGTTTGGTAATCAGGGCTGCCAGTAGAAAAACGGGCAAACCTGCCGCCATAGCTACAGCGGCAAAAGAAAAGTCAAAAGTCCGTTTGATGGCCGTCGCCTTGGCATCCTCTTCAGGATAGGCACTCACGTTAAGTACCGGAATGTTACCGTAGCGCTCTAACGTCACCCCCTTAGAATAGTAGCTACGATAGTCAGTGATAATTTTGACGCGCTTCTGGCGTTGCTCGCCGAGCACAATAATATCTCTTACTTCCTGGGCATCCAAGTAAGGAACACAGCAGTAGATTTCGTCTACCGCGTGCCGGTCCATAAACGCTGCTAAGCGGTCCACTGACCCTAACGAATGAGGGGCGGAGGGTAGGTTGTTGCCAAAGTATCCTACCAGCTTATAACCGTACTCACGGCGGCGGTTGAAGAACGTGGTGAGCTCTTCGGTCATTTCACCGTAACCTGCCACCACTACCTGCCGGTTGTTATAGCCCTGCAAACGGTACGTACGCAAGAAGAAGGTGAAAGCTCCTTTCCAGAAAGACGCCAGAAAGAATAGAATCAGATACGAGAACAAGATATGTTCTCTCGAGTAGTAGTCTATGCGTAGTGCTACAAAGAAGGTAGCCACCAAGCATACGTGTAGTAAAATAGACGTGAAATGCTTACCCAGTACGTGGGGAACTGTGGATGAAACCCGCGAAATACGGTAAGGACGTATGATGAGTACCGATAAAAGCCATGCTACGTTGATGATGAACAACACTTCTGAGTACGAAGTAGCAAACAAACTCGACAGTTCACCAAACTTTACTAGGTAAGATACCAGAAAAGACAGGTTCAGCAGCATAAAATCTACGAGAACGTGTATTGACTGTATATTGTGAGAGAACCTATGTTTCATGGTTGGGTATTCCTTATAGTCGGTTGTTGTATCAAAGTTTGCACGAACCATGCCAAATCAGGCAAAAGGCGCGTTCCGGTAAGAGACACAAGCACGTACAAAATGGTTGGGATACACGTAAAAAAACTTTACTTTTTTTGTCCAAGAGTGAATATCCCTTTTCTTCTTAACCCCACTAATAGTCCGATATTGTGGGTGAGTTCGCCGGTATCTACTGCCAGCGAAGTGAGTAGCGACCAATAAGGTGAGAACGGATGTGTTTCTACCTCTAATAGAAAGTACGCCTGCTGTTGTGGCGGACGAAAAGCGTAGGGTGCATTCGGATCGTCTATGCTACCCCATTGGTTGATACCTCCGTTAATTCCTCCGTAAGTACCTAGGTTTTTTGTGAAAGTGGCCAGCAGCCTGTAGGTAGCTTGCCAAATATCGCCCGTCATCCCCACGTGATGTGCCACCACTCGATTGTTGACAATATTGAATCTGAAGGACTGCCGGTCGGGCTCTGTAAAATCAGGAACGTATTGTCGCATGCGAGCTACAGTGTAAAACAAAGGCGTACCGATAATCCGGTCTTGGTAGGTCCACCCTGACTTATAGATGGCGTTGTTATAATAATTGTCTCTTCCTCCGAAGCGGTCACCGTTGCGATCGCGACTGTCAGGCCCGTCATCAACACCTCCGGGGCGGCTAGGGCCGCTCTGATGCTGTGTAGATACGTATTCGTACACCAAGCTTTTGATCCAAGGGGCAGTGGCCGGGCTGCTCATTTCTACGCCTAATAATCGGTCGCCATTAAACGGATTGTTGCCCGAGCCATCTTCGAAAGGTGTCTGCTGATACACCCGCGCTTGAAATGTCCTTAGGCTCAAGTCTATCCCCAGCTCGTAGATGCCCATGTTATCGCCGACCGCGTTGACCACTTCACCCGCCACCACAGGATTGGCCGCATCTGAGGTGCGAGCTCCCTTTCCCCGGATGGCTTGCCAGTAATTCTCAAGATCGTTGGGCAACTGTCCGTAACCGGGCGCTTCGCCCGCCCAAACCACCAAGTGAATGAGCCCCCCACTCAGGTTAATGGGCAAGTTCTTTCCTGCTTTCAGAAAAAACGACTTTTCGTGCAGTAAAGCGTTCCGAACGCGCCGGTCTTCGCCCAGCCAACCGTGCCCGTAAGTACCCTTGAACTGGAGCCACCCCCGAGTGAAAGGAACGTTGCTGTAGGTAGGCACCGACAGTAACAGTTGCGTGAAGGGGCGAGCGTTGCTACTCATGGCCAATGAACCGGTGGACAAGGTTTCGCCGGGAGAACCTAAAGTACGTTGCCAACGCCCGGCGGTGAAAGAAAATATGCCGTAGTTCACCTGACCATACCCCTGCTGTAACCATCCTTGTGCGCTATTATTGTCCGTAGAAAGTTTGGCCAGCAGCTCTGCTTCTGCCCTCACCGACAAGCGCTTGGTAAACTTATGCTGCCACTGTGCGCCGGTTTGTAGCAAGCCAAACGCGTTATCGTCAAAGCCTAGCACACCGTAACGGTTGGCTGCCAGCCAATGAGGCAGATAGTTTTCGCTACTTATGCCTGATTGGACGGCGGCATGATAGCGAAGCGTATCTTGTGCCACCGCCACGAGCGACGGTGCCAGGCACAAAACAATACTTATTTGACTAATGCTGAGCCGTCGGAAACTTTTCTTTAATCTTACTTTCCACAAACCGCTCAATATTTGTCCTGAATGCATGGGTACTAAAGGTTTCGGCGTGTTGGCGAATTTTAGCAGGTTTCCATTGTGTATGTACTTCTTCAAACCGACGTACTGCCTGCACAATATCATCGGTGTGTTGCCGATCAAAAAACAGTCCGGTTTGGTGTTCTACCACGGTTTCTAGCGATCCGCCCTTGCGGTAGGCAATCACCGGCGTGCCGCACGCCTGCGCCTCTAACGGAATCATACCGAAGTCTTCGTCGGCGGCAAAGATAAACGCACGGGCGCGCTGCATGTAGTCTTTAAGTACTTCAAACGCCTGAAACCCTAGTAATTGTACGTTATCTCCCGCCACTGCCTTCACCTTTGCCATACCAGGACCATCGCCAATCACCACCAGTTGCTGATCAGGCAGCTCTCGAAACGCCTCTACGATCAAATCAATCCGCTTGTAAGGAACAAAGCGCGAAGCCGTCAGAAAGAAGTGATCCTTATCGCTACGCAACGTAAAACCATCAACATCGATCGGCGGATGAATGACCGTAGCAGACCTTCGGTACACTTTGTCGATACGCCGTGCGATGTACTGTGAGTTAGAGATGAAGTAGTCTATTCGGTTCACCGTACTCAGATCCCACTGCCGTAGGTAGTGCAGAAAAAGTTTGGCCACCCAGCCTTTGAACCCGCGGTGCAGCCCCGCCTCGCGCAGATACTGGTGATACAAATCCCAGGCGTAGCGAATGGGTGAGTGGCAATAGCACAGGTGCAGCTGGTCGCTGCTGGTAATGACCCCCTTGGCTACCGCGTGGCTATTAGAAATAACAACGTCATAAGAGGATACATCTAACTGCTCAATGGCCAGCGGCATCAACGGTAGATAATTACGATAATGACGGCGAGCAAACGGCAGGCGCTGAATAAAAGAGGTTTTTACGGTTTTATGCTGGATATAATACTTTAGCTCATCGGGCAGAAACTCAACGACGCTAAATAGATCCGCTTCCGGGTACACTTGCAGCAGTGCTTCGAGCACTTTCTCAGAGCCAGAATGATCTACCAACCACTCGTGCACAATAGCAATCCGCAGCGAAGACATGAACAAGCGTGGTTAGGTACGTTGGTTATTTTTACGGTAGAAGGTGCCGACGCTACTTGATGCAAATTGTGGTCGGCAGCGCCAAAGATAGTACATTTGGTGAGACTACTCGCGCACCATTTTCTCTATCAGCGTACGATGTTGATGCACCGAATCTGGCCAGCGATACCGCTGGGCCTGTGCCATACCTTGGCGAATGATCGATTCGCGCGCTGCTTTGGTCCAGCACAATGCTGCCTGTATTTGCCGCATCATGGCCTCGGGCTCATCAGGTGCTACGTATACCGCGGCCTCGCCCCCCACCTCGGGCAGACTGGCTCTATTTGACAGCAGTACCGGGCAACCGCAGGCCATCGCTTCTAACGGCGGCAGCCCGAAACCTTCGTAGTACGAGGGGAAAACGAACAACTGGGCTATACTGTATACCACCGGTAAATCTTCGTCAGCCACGAAGCCAGTGAAGTGAAGGCGGTTGGTTAGCTCTGGTTGTTGCCGGATAAATGAGCTGAGCGCGTCGTCGCCGGTGATAAACCCGTCCTTCTTGCCTACAATGACCAAGTGATAGTCGTGCAGGGCGGCAGGCAGGGCAGACCATGCTTTTACGAGCGTGAGCAAATTTTTGTGTGGTTTTACATTGCCGACGCACAAGATAAAGCGATCAGGAAGTTGATAGTGCGTCCTCACTCGCTGATGGCAATTAGCATCATCTATCTTCCGAAACCGCTCGTGGTTTACGCCGTTAGGAACCACCGAAATACGGCCTGGTGATACATCCATGTACCTTGTGATTTCGCGACGAGAGAACTCAGAAACCGTTATGATATGATCACTACGCCGCGCCGCTACCGCGAGCATTAAGCGAGCGTAGAGCTTTTGCTTTAGCGACAACGTATGGAGAAAAGCCAGATGAAATACGTCATGGATGGTGACCAACCTTCGTTTCGCCCGAACGGGTAGTATCGGAACATTATAATGTGGCGACCAGAATAAATCGCAGTGTGGCACCAACTGCGGCAAGCGGTATAGCTCGGCGATTGAGTAAATCGGCACAGAAGTAGCCACCACTGAGGCCGGAAGGTTGTCTAGCTCTTCTGGATCGCCAATCAGCGTCAGCTCAAAGAAGTTGGCCAGCGAGGGCAATAGGTTTTGCAGATAGGTTCCGATACCGGAAGCCCGGTACATACGGGCATCAACGCAAATGTGCATGGTACGAAGATAGAATTTTTGTGTAGATTGACGTAAACTGACAACCTACATTCCAGATTAATCTATTGGCCTATGATAAGGATTGGTTTGATCTATACGTTGCTCATCGTTGCTACTCACCTAACTCATGGTAACCGCCGTGCAATGAGTGCCCCCTTCGCTGTCGACTCGGTCAACGTGCAAGACTTAGGCATTGTAGGCGACGGGTTAACAGACCATCACGCTACTTTACAAAAGGCGTTCGATACGTACGAGCACGTATTCATTCCTTCTGGCCGATACTTGATCAGTCAACCACTGATGCTGCGTAGCGGTCAGCGGTTGTGGGGAAGCGATAGCACCGTTTTCAGCATTCACCCGATAGCCAAAAAGACCGACTCGTTCATCTTTATCAAAACTACTCGCCAACGAGACTTACAGATCAACCGCCTTACTTTTTACGCGCATGACGTACCTGAACGTTCTCAGGCAGCTTATGCCCTAGAGCTTCGCAACGTTCATGAAGTCACTATTAATCAGGTAAGCACCTATCACTGTGGTGTCGTACACGTGTCAGTCACACATGCCGTCAACTATTCCGATTTATCTGATTCATTATCTTCTGATGCTTTTCGTGCAGAGGGCAACAGTCAGGTTCATATCAACCGATGTCAGGGCATTGGCTCTACGAAGTCTATTGCCCACCACGGAGCCGGTGTGCTTATCTCCTACACGGACGGCTGGTCGGTAAGCCATTCGTCATTCAGTCGCTACAGTCATGGAATTCAGTGGTGGGGTGGTGATAGCAATCCGAAGCGAGACGGTAAGCTAGACCAGGTTCGCAAGTGCCGGGACGGGCTTATTTCAAACGTGCGGGCCGAGGACGTGCGAGGCGGGGGTATCTGGGGCAGTATGGGCGAAAATATCATCGTAGAAAACTGTCAGGTGGCCCGTTGTGGTGACGTAGGCATCGACTTCGAAGGTTGTTTCAATGCACAGGCTCGCTACAACGTTGTGCGTGACTGTCAGAACGGGACATTAGCCATCTTCCACTATAATCGAGACATTGTTTTTGTAAATAATCAATCGATTCAGTCTGACCCAAAACGTCCTTTAGCCTGTATCTACAACGCTTCGCAATCGCCTGATAACGGCAAGGTAGTCTTCACCAACAACACGTTTGTTGCCACCCGAGGGGTTGGCACCATCTACCAGCGTGGTCCGAGCCGAAACATTGTGTTTACTAACAACAGCCTGCACAACGTTGTGCTTGACTTGAGCTTCAACAACAATCAGCGTGTACGTATTGAGAACAATATGGTGGCCATCACCCGTCCGTCAAATTGGCCGTATATGATCAAAGCGGGCTATACACACCACCGAGGAACAGTTTCTATTGCCAACAACCAGATCATGGTAACTTCCGATCAATCTCCTGAAACATACGCCATCTGTGTAGTACAAAGCGATTATAATTCCTCTCCCACCAACCGAATCATCGATAACTATATTACCGGAATACCTCGCCGCTACTCTGTAGACTGGAAAGGAAAGAACCGTGCCTTCACGGCTCAAACACTTATAGAAACCGAACAGCCCTTCGCTGGTTCTGATCTTAGAATCGTCGATGAGGGATCACGGAAGGCAGAGGTGAAAGTGAACGGAAAGAGATGGAATGGTTCAAAAGAATAAGTGCGACGTAAGAAAAGGGCAGCAACCATGAGGGCCGCTACCCTTTCGTTTAATGCACGCGCCGATGTCCCACCTACTTAATGTGATTATTCAGGATCATTTCAAATAGTTCAATTTTGCCACTACGCTGCTCCGGCTCGCCGTTCTGTTTAGCCAACTCGTAGAGGTCTTCCAGACTCAGCGTTCCTTGTTCAAAATCAGCTCCTTTGCCATCGTCAAACGATGTGTAACGCGCATCGCGCATCTGGTGAAACTTAGAATTTTCTATGATGTCATGCGCGATGAGCAGGCCACGGGCGAAGGTATCCATCCCCATGATGTGCGCAATAAACAAGTCTTCCATGTCGGTAGAAGTACGACGGGCCTTCGCATCGAAGTTTAACCCACCGGGGGCAATGCCACCCTGCTGAAGGATGATCATCATGGCCTGCACACAATCGTAGATATCGGAAGGGAAGTAGTCGGTATCCCAACCGTTCTGTAAATCTCCCTGGTTGGCATCGACGCTACCGAGCATGCCCGCGTCTGAGGCGGTCTGTAGATCGTGCGCAAAGGTGTGCCCGGCTAAAATTGCGTGGTTCTGCTCCACATTGATTTTGAAGTCATCAGCCAGTCCTTGATCGCGAAGAAACCCAACGACGGTGGCTGCGTCGAAATCGTACTGGTGTTTGCTCGGCTCGGCGGGTTTGGGCTCAATGAGGTACACACCCTCAAAACCTATCTTACGACCATAGTCGCGCGCCATGCGCAAAAACTGTCCCATGTGATCTAGCTCACGCTTCATATTGGTGTTGATGAGCGAAGCATACCCCTCGCGACCTCCCCAGAAGACGTAATTTTCGCCGCCTAGCTCCACGGTAGCCTCTAGTGCCGCCTTTACCTGCGCACCACCGTGGCACAGCACATCAAAGTCAGGGTTGGTAGAAGCACCGTTCATGTAGCGCGGGTGCGAAAACAGATTGGCGGTTCCCCATAGCAGCTTCACGCCGGTAGACTGCTGATGTTCCTTGGCCCGCTGTACGATCTCCTGGAGGTTCCTTTCTGACTCGGCCACACTATTGCCTTCCGGAGCGATATCGCGATCATGAAAGCAGTAGAAGGGTGCTGTAATCTTAGTAAAAAACTCAAAAGCAGCGTCCATGCGGGCACGGGCGGTATCCATCGAATCGCTGCTATCCCAAGGAAAAATTCGGGTCCCCGGGCCAAAAGGATCGCCCCCGGCGTTAGTAAAGGTGTGCCAGTAAGAAATTGCGAAGCGTAGGTGCTCCTTCATCGTCTTGCTACCTACCTTTTTGTCTTCATCGTAGTAGCGAAAAGCAAGGTAGTTGTCAGACTCTGGGCCCTCGTAAGTGATACGATTGATACTGGGGAAAAAGTCAGAAGATGTTGCCATAGGGTTATATATCGGTTAGTGAGTACGTGATACCATTCAATAGAATTCTAGTTAGCACTGTCTATTAGTTGACAATGCTTATAAATTGCTGGTTACAAGAGGGCTACGAAAGCAGCAATATCGGTATTTCCTAATGATACACAAGCAGCTTAGCGTATTTTTTACGCAAAGCATAAACCCTGCCCTAGACTGGCCGGACCGTGCCATTAACTTCACTTAACAACTTTCGCTATTGTGACACAGCACTGCTTACGTTCCGTAAGAACATTCTTCGGACTGTCAGCGCAGGGTTGACGGTTTTGGCAGTTCATCGGGAGTGGACGCGTAAAGTAGAGGTTCAAGTATTCGCAGACACTGACGTTAAGCCGAGAGTTGCTTTTGTAATGCGCCTAGCCACCGTTGATAAGCCTCTTGGTACTGAGATTGTAAATTTTTATCAGGCTCAATCATTTCTACTTGTTTCAGGCCTTCAAAAGCTTCGTTGGTACTAGCGTAGATGCCTGCCCCAATACCTGCTCCACGAGCAGCACCTGCTGAGCCATCGGTATTATAGAGCTCTACACTAGCCCCCGTAGTATTGGCGAAAGCTTCGCGGAATAGCGGGCTGAGAAACATATTCGCTTTGCCGGCTTTCACCCTACTAATGTCAGTGCCCATTTCCTGCATGATGTCAAAACTGTACTTAAGGGCAAAAACGATCCCCTCTTGCGCTGCCCGCAACAGGTGCGAGCGCGAGTGGATGTTGAACTCAATACC
This sequence comes from Tunicatimonas sp., assembly GCA_965213875.1. Lineage (GTDB taxonomy): Bacteria > Bacteroidota > Bacteroidia > Cytophagales > Cyclobacteriaceae > Tunicatimonas. Next base: position 906,357 of record CBDCAN010000001.1, read on the forward strand.
ACTGATTTGCGCCCCCAGTTCAGCGTCTACCAGGGTGCGTTCTGCCCCGTTACCAAAGGGTAGCACGGTCACTCCGTCAGCTCCGATAGGTGCCCGCGCCGCTTGTTCGTTCATGTCTTCATACGACTCGCTGCCGCTCATGAGTTGGTTCTTGAGCCAGCTGTTCAGAATGCCCGTCCCATTGACACACGCCAGAATACCGTAGCGCGGTTGTTCTTGGGTATAGTTGACGTGAGCAAACGGGTTTACCCGTGATTGTTCGTCGTAGGCCAGTTGATCACTGACTCCGTAAATCACGCCCGAAGTGCCCGCCGTAGTGGCTACTTCGCCGGGCTGAAGCACATTAAGTGACAAGGCGTTATTAGGTTGATCCCCCGCCCGGTAGGTCACTTTAGCATCGGTGGGTATTCCCAGTGCTTCGGCTACTGAAGGTTTGATCGTTCCCTGATCGGTGAACGTAGCCACCGTATCGGCGATGAGAGAACGATCAAGTTCGTAATGATCAAGTAGCGAATGCGCGACGTCTTGTTCTTTAAAGTCCCACAGAATGCCTTCGGAGAGGCCCGAAACGGTGGTTTGCACTTCGCCCGTCAGGCGCATCGCAATGTAGTCACCGGGTAGCATCATCTTGTCGATACGCTCGTACAGCTCGGGTTCGTGCTCCCGCACCCAGCGAAGTTTAGACGCCGTGAAGTTACCAGGCGAATTCAGGAAGTGAGACAAACAGTATTGGCGCCCTAGTGATTCAAACGCTTGGCGCCCAATATTGACCGCCCGGCTGTCGCACCAAATAATAGAAGGGCGCAACACCTGCTGGTTTTTGTCTACCAGTACCAAGCCGTGCATCTGGTAGGAGATACCGATGGCGCGCACATTCGCCAACGCCGCTCTATGATTCGCACGAAGATCGGCGGTGGCCTGCTCCACGTGCTCCCACCATAAATCAGGGTGTTGCTCTGCCCAGCCCTCCTGCACCGCCGTCATAGGCAGCTCTTGCGCGGGTGAAATGGCTGAGCCGGTAATCTCACCGGTATCTACACGAACTAGTGTTGCTTTAATGGATGAACTTCCGATATCATAGCCCAACAGGTGGTCAGGAGCCGTCATTAGGGGGAAAGGTTAGATGAAGGCTACAAGATTACGAAAAATAAAAAAGCGAACAAGTATCTTGTTCGCTTCTCATCATGTAGTGCAATAAAGTATTACTAGACCGAGCGGTCGGCTTCGTAAATTTCACCGTACTCAGTAAAGTATATGGTGGCCAAACGATCACCTTGCCAAATCTGTAGCTCATAAAGTATCTGAGGGACGATATCAGTGCGCTCGGCAGCAGCATCGATCAAAGCATCTCCCTGTAGCACGAAAGCATCGGCAATCACCACACCTTCGTAGCTCCCTTCGTCTAAAGCTCTTACCACCGGTGCGGGGAGCTCCGACTCGTCAATTTCTAAACGATCTCGATCTTGATCGGTCAATTGCTCGGGCTCTAATACATCATCGGGTAGCATCATGTCCTGAGCCTGCACAAAACCATGCGAAGTAAAAAAGAGCGCAGCAATAAAGATAAGCCTTAACATAGTAATGAATTATTGATAGTATACAATTCGGTATAATAAAAACGGTACCACTTACGCAACTTTCTGATAATCATACCTTTATATATACAAGCTCTGTATTATCACGCCTATTTTCAGTACAGGGTGGGGAATTTTTCCCCAACTAGCCTTATAAAAAAAGAGCCATCACCGTAGCGGGATGGCTCTTCTGTTCTGTTGACAGCAATACTACCTGTTTTGTACCATCTTCAAGAAGGGAGTACCTGACTTTTGACGGGTAGTAGGTAGTTTGAGCCACTTGCTGATTGATTCATAATCAGGAGTGGAATCTTGACTGATTCGGGCGTTGCCTGCTGCTACTGCCGGAACAACTACGACTCGCGCCAGGAAGTCATCAAAGAAATCTTGATCAGCCTGTAGTGGAAACGCAGCTTCAGCAAAAAACTTCACATCGCCTGCCGTAAAATCGAAGTTGAGCTGCAGAGGACCTTCGTCGTAGAAATAACTTACCGGCATGGAGCGCCACACGTCGATCAGTGTGCCGTCGTCTGCTTCCTCCTGGTCCCAAAGTAAGTACACCAAAACAACATCTTCTAAAAAGATCTCATCCTCAGGGGGAAACTCGAAAAAAGTCTCCCAGTTATTGTCGGCATCCAGGCTGAACTCCACTTCGTACATCAGGCCGGGCGTTCCGTCTAAACCATTGAGGCCGTCTCTGCCGTCCAACCCGTCATAGCCGGGAGGGCCAGGCGGGCCGGGTATCACTTCTTCTGAGTAGCATCCGTAGAGCGTGGTCATCAATATGACAAAAAGAAAAGTAACTATTTTATAGGCTTGCATAGTATCGTTATTTAAGTAAAACATGGTGAAGCGTATCGGCAAAGTACACCGCTGCTCTTTGGTAGATAGTTATACAAAAAGGATGCCTTGCCTGCTCAAGAACGGTGTGCAAACAACACACGCACAGCGTCAAAAACGGCCTCTGATCACTTTCAAAAGCGTTTTTAACCATCAAACTTTGTTTAAAGAAACTTAGCAGCATACCTTTGTTGTTGGATAAAACAAAGTCTTTCGCATACGTCCTAATGAAAAATTGCTTCCAATTGTCATGAAAATAAGTCTTCTGTTTACCCCGCTTCTTTGCCTGCTCATCAGTTTGTCGGCTTGCCAGCCGCCGAGCGATTTTGTCACGGACGATCCCGAGCTTATCCATAGCTCGATGAAGCAGCTGACGGACGTAATTGTGTACGATATTTTCTCTCCCCCGGTGGCGAGTCGTATCTACGCCTACCCTAGTATTGCGGCTTATGAGGCGCTCATCCATGGCCATCCGAACTATCAAACCCTGGCGGGTCAGCTCAACGGTTTAGAAGGTTCGCCGCAGCCGGAGGCAGGTCAAGAATACTCGTATCCTTTGGCCAGTTTACACGCTTTTCTGACGGTGAGCAAAGCGCTGATCTTTTCGGAGCAAGACATTGAAGATTTTGAGCAGACGCTTTACGAGAAGTACGATGGTGCGTTGTCCGGCGATGTGTATGATCGCTCGCTGGAATACGGAGCGGCGGTCGCCGCGCATATTCTGGCCTGGGCCAATCAAGACAAGTACAAAGAGAGTCGTTCGTATCCGAAGTTTACCGTGAGCGATGCTCCAGGACGCTGGCAGCCCACTCCACCCGACTACATGGATGGTATTGAACCACACTGGAGTGCTATTCGTCCGTTTGTGTTAGACTCGGCAAGTCAGTTTGTACCGCCGCCCCCTACCGAATTCAGTATGGAAGAGGGCAGCCCATTCTACCAGGAAGTGATGGAGGTGTACGAAGCCGGCGTTAAATTGGACGAGCGGCAAACTGAAATCGCCAGTTTTTGGGATTGTAATCCGTACGTCTCACACCATCAGGGGCACGTGATGTTCGCCACCAAAAAGATTACTCCCGGCGGACACTGGATCGGAGTGGCTACGATTGCCGCCCGACAAACCAACGCTAACCTCATGAAAGCGGTAGAGACGTACGCGCTCACTTCTATTGCCCTGATGGATGGTTTTATCAGTTGCTGGGACGAAAAGTACCGTAGTAGTTTGATTCGTCCGGAGACGATCATCAACATGCACATCGACGAAGACTGGGTGCCACTGCTGCAAACGCCCCCTTTTCCGGAGTATACCAGTGGCCACAGTGTGGTATCTTCCGCGGCGGCAGTTACGCTTACAGACTTATACGGTGAGAACTTCAACTTCATGGATACCACTGAGGTAGAGTACGGACTCCCGGCCCGTGAATTCGCCTCCTTCATCCAGGCTTCCGAAGAGGCTGCGGAGAGCCGCCTTCTGGGGGGTATTCACTACAGACCAGCCATCGACAACGGTATAGACCAAGGCCGTAGTGTAGGAAACCTGATGCTGGATCGCGTGCAGACGCGCCGAGAAGATGCCGTAGCGGAAGCCGCTGATCAGGTAGCACCGTCCTGACAGAAACTAACGGTTGGAAGGCTCAGGTTTTTAAAGATACTGTAGTCTTCCCCCTTTTAACTGACCATACAGAAAGTCAACCGTTCAATCCACCCTCTTATTCTCCCGTTCTCAACTAATTATCCGGGCCAGTATACTCCAATACCGCATCGCGGATGCGCCGGAAGGTTTCGAGCAGCGTGGCTTCGTCATTTTCCAACAGCGTGACACGAAACCCTTGTAGGTCGGAGCAGAAGGATGAAATGGGTACGACGCACACTCCTTTAGCAGCAAGTAGGTAGTACACAAAACGCTTATCGACCGCCATGTCGGGTTCAGCCGCTAGCCACTCACCCAGGATGCCTTGTGCGCGTGTGTCTTCAATGGACAAGCTTTGATGATCGTTGAGGGTTCCCTTTCTAAAAATAATCGTATTGTAAAAGGCACCGTAGGTAGGATTGAAAGTCAACACCGACACGTCCTGTAGCAGTTCAGTGATGCGATGGCTGCGCTGTCCAATAGCTTCATTACGCGCTTGGCGATAATCATCGTAGCGGCTGTCTCCCATAATTTTCGGAATAGCCAGTTGAGGCAGTTTAGTAGAACATACCTCAATCATCTTGGCATTTTCTAGCGTAGTACAGTACTCGTCGAAGCCAGCCGAAGCATCGCGGTTATAAAATTCCATCCACCCACAGCGGCCTCCCGGCCAAGGAACCTCCTTCGATATACCTTTCATAGAAATACCCGGCACGTCGCCGATCACATCGGCCAAGGCGTAGGGCCGGGCTCCGTTGTAGGTAATATTCAGGTATATCTCATCCGCTACCACAAACAGGTCAAACTTCCGCGCGATGTCTACAATTTCTTCCAAAATCTCGAGCGGATACACCACTCCGGTAGGGTTGTCAGGATTGATAAGTAGAATACCAACGATATTGGGGTTGTACCTGACCTTGAGGTACAAATCGCCCAAATCTGGATACCAGTTATTATCCGGATCGAGCCGGTAAGTTAGCGGATGGTGGTTGGCGTGCGAAGCCTCCGCCGAAGAGTGAGTAGAATAAGAGGGCGACGGACCGATGACCCGCGAGGTGGGCACCAAAAACTGATAAAGTTTAGAAATAGCATCACCCAAACCGTTGAAGAACAGCACGTCATCTGCCGTAATTTGTGCCCCCCCCCGCTGGTTGTTGCGTTCGGCCAAAAACTGGCGAGTCTCTAATACCCCCTTAGAGTCACAGTAGCCGTAGGTATCGTTCTGCTGCACCAGCTCGGTGATAATCGCTTTGATCCACTCCGGCATTTGATAGTGCTTCTTGATCGGATCGCCGATGTTCTCCCAGTAAATTGTTTGGCCAAGCGACTGAATCTGATGAGCCTTCTTAACAATCTCTCGGATTTCGTAACTCAGTTCGTGAGCACCTTCACTCAATAATCGCTGTCGCATATTTGCTGGTGGCTAGATAACTTTCTAAGCGGCCAGATGCTGGACAACAGTAGATACATCTAACGTCTAGTGGATAGTATCTGGCCATTCCTTTAAGTGAATAGCAAAGGAACGAAAATTATCCGTAGATTTGCTTTAACCCAAATTTAGCTATGAATATAGACTTACTGAAAAAAGTGTGTGAGATCGCGGGTGCTCCTGGTTTCGAGCAGCCCATCCGCCGTTTAGTCATCAGCGAGGTAGAGTCGCTGGTAGACGAATTAAGCGTCGATAACCTCGGCAGTGTGGTTACCGTCAAGAAGGCTACGAACAACCCAGACGGTAAAAAAGTGATGGTAGCTGCTCATATGGACGAGATTGGCTTCATCGTGAAGCATATTGATGATAACGGTTTCATTCGGTTTCATACCCTGGGTGGCTTCGACCCTAAAACCCTTACCGCTCAGCGCGTGGTGGTACACGGCAAACAAAACTTAATCGGTGTGATGGGTAGCAAACCGATCCACGTGATGACACCGGACGAGCGCAACAAAAACCCCAAGATTACTGACTACTTCATTGACTTAGGCATGAAGGCCGACCAGGTGAAGGAGCTAGTGCAGGTGGGCAATCCCATTACCCGTGAGCGCGAGTTGATCGAGATGGGCGACTGTGTCAACTGCAAGTCGATTGACAACCGCGTGTCGGTATTTATTCTGATAGAGGCACTACGTCGCCTGGGCGATGTACCCTACGACGTATACGGAGTGTTCACCGTGCAAGAAGAAGTTGGTTTGCGAGGGGCCAACGTAGCGGCCCACCACATTAATCCTGACTTCGGCATCGGGCTGGATACCACCATTGCTTTCGACTTGCCCGGAGCACAAGCGCACGAGAAGATTACCTCGCTGGGTGAAGGCGCGGGCATCAAGGTCATGGATGCTTCTACTATTTGTGACTACCGCATGGTTGATTTTATGAAGAAGACCGCCGACCAGCACAAGATCAAGTGGCAACCTGAGTTGCTGACCGCCGGAGGCACTGACACTGCTGGCGTGCAGCGCATGGGTAAGCACGGGGCCATCGCCGGAGCTATCTCCATTCCCACGCGCAACCTACACCAAGTCATTGAGATGGCGCACAAGGAAGACATTGAAGCTTGCATCCAGTTACTAACCGCATCGCTGGAAGAAATTGATCAGTACGACTGGGCGCATCAGTAGCCATCGATCCACGTTCTGTGAAAGCCGATGGGTTGCGCGTGGGGCAGGGTGTGTTCGCCCGCTGTTTTTAGGTCAGCCGCGTCAATGATGAGTAGCCGGTTGACCGCCGCCTCGGTATCAAGCAACATGGTGAGTGAGTGAGCAACCATCATCCTCAGCGGTACCGCCCGGGCGCGGCACCAACAGTGGCTCACCCGGCAAATGAGGATACAAGTTCAGATACTGCGATGTCTTTTCCCGAGTATCCACCTTAACCACTCCGTGCAATAAGTTGGTTTGAGTACTGCGGATTGCCCCCGATACCCCAGGCGTAGCGATAGTCTTTTCCCTGCCAGTTAGGATGAATCGACGGAAGCTCCATCAGGTAGTCTGATAGTGGTTCGTGTCGTACCCACTGGGTTTCGGTATCTACGCATTGACGAGCAGAAAGATAAGTCCGCCAAAGGTCTTGCGGACTAGTTTTTGTCTGCGGCATACGAATTAAATCGTGATGCTGGCGCGTCTGTTCTGGATTTTTAGCAGTCGTTTACGGCTGAATGATCCGTTTGTGGTAGTCAAAAGGCAGTAGACGACTACCGATCGGTACGTAAATGGTATAGTGCTGGGCCTCGGGCTGATCTACAAAGACCACGCTGCCCCTCAACACTCCTTTGGGTGGAAGGGAAGTTTTGCGGAGCGCTTGGTTTTCCCATTGATAGCGTATCTGGTTGAGAAAAAACAATTCATCGCCTGCATCAGAAGTACCAAAGTATACTTCAAACGGTACGTTACCAACGTAACCTCCTTCGCTCTCATCAGTATCAGATGCCATAGCTACAGCAACTGAAGCCGTAGCCAATGCTACGTCAAATATGACTGCGTTACGATTGGCAGCCTTCTCACGCGATATGGCTTTTCTAATTTCTAAAATCTCTCGTTCTGGGTCCAGTGCTCGTCCGGTACTACTCATGTCTGCAGTGTCAGTCTGAAAGACCTCCTGAAAAAAAGTTTCAGGTGCAACTAGTACTGTGTCAGAAGAGTAATTAATAACTTCAGTAGCGAATACTATCTGATTATCCGTCCACTGCTCAAAAATTAGCGACACCCTTACGCTGTCGACCTCTCGTGTGAGTACCTGACGACCGTGAAACCAGGTGGTAGGCCCTGCGGTTGGCTCGAGTTGTAAAATGGGGCGGGGCGAAAAGCAGGCAGACATAGTAGATACAAGCAGTGCGCCAAAGAGTAGGTTGCTGTGTTTCATAGTTTGCGTAGTTCTAAACTACCCGATGAAAAACAAAAACCTTGCAAGAGTAACATATTCGTTACTTGTATCTAGCAAACAGCTTCGGAAGCTACTTGATGCAGGATTCGGAAAGATTTTAAATCTTTCCGAATCCTGCGAGTGATCTACCGCAGTTTCTTATACGCATTAATCAATCCGTTGGTCGATGCGTCGTGCGAAGCCACCGCTTCATCGCCTTCTAGTTCGGGTAGTATCTTTTTGGCGAGTTGCTTGCCCAGCTCTACGCCCCATTGGTCAAACGAATAGATGTTCCAGATGACACCTTGCACAAATATCTTATGTTCGTACATCGCAATCAGGCTGCCCAGCGTGTAGGGATTTAGCTTCTCGAACACAATAGAGTTGGTCGGTTTGTTGCCCTCAAAAGATTTGAACACCGCCAGTTCGGTCACTTCCTCATCAGACTTGCCCTGCTCACGCAGTTCGGCAGCAGCCTCTTCCTGCGTCTTGCCCATCATCAGTGCCTCAGTTTGGGCGAAGAAGTTGGCCAGCAATTTCGGGTGGTGATCGCCCAACGGATTTTGACTCTTAGCCGGAGCCAGAAAATCAGCCGGAATCAGTTTAGTGCCCTGATGAATGAGTTGGTAGAAAGCGTGCTGACCATTGGTGCCCGGCTCTCCCCAGATGATCGGGCCAGTTTGGTAGTCTACCGGGTCGCCGTTACGGTCTACGTACTTGCCGTTGCTTTCCATGTTGCCCTGCTGAAAGTAGGCCGGAAAGCGGTGCATGTACTGATCATAGGGTAAGATCGCTTCGGTTTGCGCGCCGAAGAAGTTATTATACCACACGCCGATCAAAGCCAGCGTGAGCGGAATGTTTTCTTCGGGAGCCGCGTGGCGAAAGTGCTGGTCCATGGCGTGCCCGCCCGCCAGCAGTTCTTCAAAGCGGTCGTATCCAATGGCGCAGGCGATGGATAATCCGATGGCTGACCACAGCGAGTAGCGTCCGCCTACCCAGTCCCAAAAGCCGAACATATTATCGGCATCAATGCCAAAGGCTTCTACGGATTCCTGATTGGTTGACAAGGCCACAAAATGCTTCTTCACGGCAGCCTCATCCTGCGCAGTTTTCAGGAACCAGTCGCGAGCCGAGGTGGCGTTAGTCATGGTTTCTTGCGTAGTGAAGGTCTTCGAGGCAATGATAAACAGCGTGGTTTCCGGATCGAGCGGCTTGAGCGTTTCCGCAATATGGGTTCCGTCTACGTTAGACACATAGTGGACGTTGATGTGCGGCTTCTGGTAGGCCTTCAGGGCTTCAGTCACCATCACCGGCCCCAAGTCAGAACCGCCGATACCGATGTTCACGATGTCAGAGATGGCCTGCCCGGAGTATCCCTTCCAGGTGCCGCTGATGATCTGCTCAGAGAAAGTCTTCATCCGGCCCAGTACTTCGTTCACCTCGGGCATTATATCCTTGCCGTCTACCTCGATCGGCTGGTTGGCACGATTACGCAGTGCCACGTGCAGCACCTCACGGCCCTCGGTTTGGTTAATGGCAGCGCCGTTAAACATGGCTTCAGTAGCTTCTTTCACCTTCGTATCGACCGCTAACTGCCGCAGCAGTTTCATAGTCTCGGCGGTGATACGGTTTTTAGAAAAATCAACCAACGTGCTCTCAAAGTGCAGCGAAAACTTCTGGAACCGGTCGCCATCTTTAGCGAACAGATCGCGCATGTGCTGAGATTCTATCTGCTGGAAGTGCTGACGCAGTGCTTGCCAAGCGTCGGTTTGGGTTGGATTGATCTTTGGTAACATGCTTAGAAGATTAGTTGTGTGAAGGGGAAAATTAATAAGAAGTACAGTGAGATACTAACGCTGAGGGCTGGATGGCGGACAACTTTCTGGGTGGTAAGATGGCGGATGCTGGGTATTAGATGGTTTTCTGGACGGCGAGATGCTGGATAGATAGTAGGTAATCTTCCTAATGGTTAAATAAACGTAAGGACTTGAAAAAGGATGAGTGACTATTGGCAACATCAGCAGGGTGAACTCGGTGAGCAGATTGCGATAGAGTTTCTGACCATGAAGGGGTTTAAGATTGAGGCCAGGAACTATCGCTTTCGCCGCAATGAGATTGATCTGATTACGCGTTTTCAGGGCACGCTGGTATTCGTAGAAGTGAAGCTACGGCGCAACGACACATTCGGACACCCGGAAACCTTCGTGAGCGATGCGCAAGCTGATCGCATTGTTCGAACCGCCGAGCACTACCTGCAGGAAGTTGGCTGGATGGACAACATCCGCTTCGATATCGTGGCCATCACCCGGCAACCGCATCTACGTATTGAGCACTTCGAGGATGCCTTCGGTTAGTCATCTGTTTTCTGTTGGGCAAAGAACCCGTCGGGAGCATCTTCGCTCGGCCCCCATACTTTAATGTTGTCGATACGTCCGGTATCATCAAACGAACCGAAACCGATATGTCCGTAGCCAAAGTGCGTGTCGGTAGCCTCCAGCACGGGCTGACTCATATCGTCGAAGTATATCTTGATAGTTCCCTTAACCATTGAGCGTTCCACACGCACCTTGTGCCACTGTGGAGTCTCACCCCACTCAATGCCTTCAGCGGGCTCGCCGGCAATAGCCACGCGGGGTTCATCATTGACCAGGAAGATATTGTGCGCGTGCGGGTCGGGCTCGGTGGCTAAGTGCGTATAGTAGAAGTTGCTAGCGTCCTTCATACCAAAAAACAAACACATGTCACGGTGACCGTACTCGCGCCCCGTTTGCATCAGGTCGGCTTCCATCACAAAGCTGCCAAACATCTGGTCACTGATGATGGCGATGTTGCGTGGCGACCGCACCCGTGGTTCGTATTCGCTTTGGCTGAATAGTTCTAACGAATGATTTCCGTCTTCCTTGCTAATTCGCCACGACGAAGGATCGGTCATCTCAAATTGCTTGAGTCCTCCTTTCCCCTCAAAATCCTCCCGAAATAACAACTGATAGTCGTCTGGAATGACCGGTTGAGCGAGAAATACAAAAAGACTTATTGCGATAACGGTGATTGATGGAATAGATAGCATTGGGTGTGCGTGATTTCATCAAGGAAAGTACGCAAAATCAGTTAGTAAAAAAATCAGGTAGGATAAGTTAGACTCTTAATGAGCGTGGCGTGCTGTGGGTATCGGGTAGTCAGCTCAAACCGCTTGCCCATTTCAAAGTCGCGAAAATCGAACCCGGGCGACACCGTGCAGCCGACCAGGGCGTAACCGTTGGGCTGCGCCATGCGCGAAGCAAACCACCGACCGCCGGGCACTACAGCCTGAAAGGCCTGCCCCGCTTCCGGATCACTACCTAACTTGATTTGCTGCATTCGATCCTGCTCGTCAATCATGAACACATCTAGCGGACTACCTGTGTAGAAATGCCACATCTCATCAGATTTGATGCGGTGGAAAGCGGAGAACTTATCTTCCAATAGCAGAAAATAGATCGCTGTCGCGTAGTGCCGGTCCGTCGTATCAAATTTGTCAGGCGACTGGTAGGTTTCTTTGTAGTAGCCGCCTTCAGGGTGCGGCTGCATGGCTAGTTTTTCGATCCAGTACTGGGCGTCGGCGATCATTACTTCTTGCGTTCGTATACCAGTTGGCCCTCAGGACTCCACTCTTTGGTGATGTAGGGGGGTGTCTCGTCGTACGGATCGTCAGGGTACTTTATCTGCTTTTTCGCCCGTTTCTCATAGTCATAATACTCCGTCCAGTATCCTACCTTATGTCCGTCGCGATACTCGCCTTCCACGGCTACTCGTCCGCCCGGATGAAAGTAGAAGTAGTAGCCTTCTTCTTCACCGTATTCTACCGGAATCACCTCTTGCACCTTCTTGCGTTCTCCTTTATCATAAAAGGTAATTTCTGACTCACGTGGCCAGCCTTTGGTATATTTTTCCTTATCAAGGAGGATCTCCTTACGATTATAGCGCGTCCAACGGCCGTGTTTGGTTCCTTTATAGAACATGCCCTGTTCCAACACCTCACCTTCGTCACTCATCTTCTTGTAAGGACCGTGCAGCACCAACGCCTTCTTCGGGTCAATCTTGTGGGTAGTTCTGATTTGCTTCCGCTTAGTATCATACCAGTAGACGTCGCGCACATAGGGGTTAGGCTCTTCGTACTTCTTCATGTAGCGAAACAGCTCGGTAATCGTCTTATTTCCTGACCCTTTGCGGCTAAACCCCTTTTTGGTCTTAATGTCGAAGAAGACGTTCTTCTTCTGCTTTTTCTTTTTCTTCTTGACTTTGTCTTCTTCCTCCTCTTCTTCGGCTTCCAAGTTTACCGTGAGCGGCACCTGCGTAGCCGGATCAATAATAAACTGATCGGTAGTGTCGGTCAGATCAGGAGCCGCAATTTCTTCTTTTTCCTTTTTTTTGGCTTTTTTCTCCTTCTTACTCTGTGCCTGAGCCGAAACCGCAAGCATTAGCGCGAAACATCCGAGGGTAGCGATACGATACATAAGCTTGATATTCTGAGTCAATATTACGCTAAAACCGTGACAATTATTGTGCTGGCTAGTAACACCACCAATTTATAAATAATTTCACCCCCAACGGGCAGACTTGGCGGCAGCAGCAGCGGCAGGTAAATGCTTACTGCTACTGCTACTGGCTACTAACCGAAAAGCTACTTGCGAAAAGAGTTTAACCAGAAGGTGACGGACATTCACATTTGAGTATTTGCTCATGAGCACGCTATACTTTCCTCAAAACCACACCCTAACCGCCCAAGAACTACGGCAAGCGCCTCGTCCTGAAGCGTTGTCAGTCTACCCAACCCTACCCCCTTCTCTTCAAAGTGCGCTAATATTTGCCTGGCAATGGGTGCAGGGCGCATCTACTTTCGAGGTATCCACCTCCGGCTCTACCGGTTCGCCTCAGGTGGTCAGGGCCACTCGGCAGCGTATGATGGTGAGCATTGAAATGACCCGGCAGGCACTGAACCTCGGCCAGCAGCACACCGCTCTGCTGTGTATCAGCGCAGAATTTATCGGAGGCAAAATGATGCTGGCCCGTGCGCTACACCTCGGTATGAACGTAGTTTGTGTGCCCCCCTCGGCCCACCCCCTGCGCTCGCTACCGCTTCGGCCCAACTTTTTGGCGATGGTGCCGCTGCAATTACAGTCCGTGCTAGAGGATAGCGCTAATCACCTGACCGATACGCACGCCACAATAATCGGAGGCGCCCCCGTGAGTCTTGCGTTAGAAGAAGCTGTGCGAGATCGGATAAGCGCACCGGTGTACAGTACCTACGGCATGACCGAGACCCTGTCTCATGTAGCCCTGCGGCGGTTAAACGGCTCGTTAGCCAGCGATCACTTTTCGGTGCTAGGCGACATAGCCATTGCGGTAGACGCACGGGGCTGCCTCAAACTTAAGGGTGGTATTACTAACGGACAGTGGCTAGTGACCAACGATTTGGTCGCACTGCGCGATGAGCGCCACTTTCTTTGGCAAGGGCGCCACGATTGGGTGATCAATAGCGGTGGAGTAAAGGTATCGCCCGAGCGGGTGGAACCAGTGATAGAAAAGCACCTGTTGAATTGGCTACCCCGCCCACTGCCTCGTTTCTTAGTGGCGGGCAGGCCAGATACACCATTAGGTGAGCGCGTTGTGCTGTTGATTGAAACCACCGATCGACTAACACTTCCTTCGGATTGGCAAGATCGCCTAGCCACTGACTTACCCCAGTATCATGGGCCGAAAGAAGTACATTATATTGCTACCTTTGCCGAAACCGACAGTGGTAAGGTAGACCGTCGGGCCACGCTGGCTGGGCTACGATAACTGGGTTCATGTTGGCCGAGTCACAGTGACTAATTAGTGAAGCACTACGTTAAGAATCAACTATGTTTACTGTTCTTGAAGCTCATTATCAAACGCTGGTTCTTCCGCCCCCCTACGCCTACGCTTATACGTTACGGGCCGCCCCAACAGCGACGGGTTTGCACGTTCAGATCAATTGGCAGTATACCGACCGTGAGGAGCTTTCGGCGGAAGAGATTGAGGAGGAAGGCTTTGCGGTAGATAGTGATTTCAGTTGGCAGGGTACGCTACCGACAGTCTGGACTAAAGCATTAGCGTCGCTGCTCGCCAACACGCAGTTGCTATCGGCTTCATCTGACGGTGATAGTTCGACAGATTTTGCCCTACAGCTTATCACAGAAGATTCTTCTGGACGAAAAGAGCAAGGTATTCCGCAGAACTACGATGAGTGGGACTATCACCTACAGGAGTTAATACAGGGCACGTATGAAGTGAGCGGGCAGGAGCAACCTTGGTATCTGCGGTACGTAGACGTAGCCATTGATAAGCGTATGCCGTTGACAGAGGTCGCACTGGAAGCACAATTTGCGCATCGCCAACTCATAGCCGCTGTTACTAAAAAAGGTAGTTTACAAAAAATAACACTACTTTGGCCTGAGTTGCGTCCGCTGATTGCCAGCGTATACGTTCCTGATTATCATGAAGATAAGATTCAGTCACAAAAACCAAGACGCCAGGGTGCATACCTGAGTTTTGGAGACGGCTGGTACGAGTTAGGAAAGTCGGTAACCAATCCCGGAAAAGAAGATACAGTGAAGAGAATCAAAGACCTAATGAATGAAATTATCGCAAAAATATAGAGACTATACTCGTGTTTCTATCCTAAAAACAATACTTTATTCAGGCTATATTTAATAATTCTACTATCAAAAAACCCTTTTGTTCAACTGTACTATTTTTATATTAAATTAAGGAAAAATCGTTCAAGGTTTATCAAATTTTTAGCTTAATATGACTAGCAGTTTCTGAAATTTATACGTGTGATGCGGCTGAAATATAATATTTGTAAATTTCACGGATTATTTTCTAGGAATGCTAATAAGTATTAGATTTGATCTCAATACTACTTTCATCGTCCAACTAGGTTAGCGTGTAATATTTTTGATTTTTTTGTAGAAAACAATCGCCCTAATCTTCACCATGGCCAACTCTTTTTACTCTCGGTTTAGGAAATACCAGTATACCACTGCTATTCCTCTTTCACTGATCGTTATTGACACCACACTGGTGGTTGCCACTCTGCGATTGGTCTATCAGTACACTTGGCTCGGCGGCGTGCCTCATACCACCTTTGGGCTATTTGCTTCCAATGCGGCCCTGTGTTGGCTGGTGGCGGCCCTACTCGTGTCGGTCTACCAGATAGAAAACTTAGGAGGGCACCGCAAGCTGTTTTTTCACTGGGCAGCTGCCAGTGCCACCTATCTGGGACTGCTCCTGCTACTGATGGTTCTGCTACCCAGCTTGCAGTTTAGCCCGCACATTTTGATGCCCGTTGGGCTGGCCACGCTTCCTTTGCTAGTCGTGAAAGTGATACTGCTGCACGCTTATCGTTTCTACCGCCACCAAAACCCACACCAGAAGCGAGCGGTTATTGTGGGTGATACGCTGCGAGGAAGGGAACTGGGGCACTACTTTACTAAAAACCGATCACTTCCGCAGATTTTCTTGGGCTACTTTGCCGATCATCCTGAGCAGGATTTATTGCTGTCAGACCGCTACTTAGGAATGACCCACCACATTCAGCAGTACTGTCTGGATCATAAGGTGAACGAGATTTACTATGTAATGCCTAACAACAGCGAGCTAATGGAAGAGTTAGCGGTGTTTGCTGAGCAGAACTTTATTTACTTTGGCATTGTGCCCGACGTGGGTACCTTCTTAGGAGGCAACCGCCGTATTGATGCTCAGCTGCATGACGACAGCCGCATCCCAGTCATATCTACCCGCAAAGCTCCACTACGCCTGATGGTAAACGCGCAGGTGAAACGTATCTTTGACGTGGTGTTTTCACTGCTGGCGCTGGCATTTTTGGTGCCCTTTGTGTTTCCTATCATTGCGTTAGCCATCAAGCTAGAGTCACAGGGGCCCATCTTTTTTAAACAACTGCGCCCCGGACGCAATAACCAGCTATTCTGGTGCTATAAGTTTAGAACTATGGCGGTGAATAGCGACAGTGAGATGCAAGCCTCACGCAACGACCGTCGGATTACACGAGTAGGGGCGTTTCTGCGTAAGACCAGCCTCGACGAACTGCCACAGTTTCTTAACGTACTTTTTGGCGATATGTCGGTTGTGGGTCCGCGTCCCAATTTGGTGAAGCACCTCGAAGAATACCCCCGCGAAATCAGCGAATACTCGCTCCGCCACCAGATCACTCCGGGTATTACCGGTTACGCTCAGATCAGCGGGTTCAGGGGTGAGACGCGCGAAACACATATGATGCAAAAGCGGGTGGAGCACGATCTGTGGTACATCGAGAACTGGAGCCTTGCCTTCGACATCAAGATCATTGGGCGCACCATTTGGAACGTAGTGGCAGGAGAGGAAAACGCTTACTGAATATGCCCAACCCTACAATCAGTGCTACTACTAACGCACAATCGCCAGCACCACTGCTGCCCGCCAAAGTGCAGGTGATCCGCAGTCACGTCACCCGCGCTCCTTACCAACAGTTTTTGGATAGCATTATTCAGCTGGCTGTCCGCCGACAGTCGTCCTACGTCTGCTTTGCCAACGTGCACATGCTCATGGAAGCCGACCAGCAGTCCGACTTTCGCGAAGTGGTGAACGAAGCAGATTTGGTAGCTCCCGACGGTCGGCCGGTGTCTTTGCTCATGAACTACCGCTACGGTATTCAGCAAGATCGGGTGTGTGGTATGGATTTGTTTCCTGATTTGCTACGGGCAGCTGAGGCAGCATCTTTATCCGTCTTCTTCTATGGTTCCACAGAAGAGGTATTACACGCGATTGAAGAAAAAGCCCAGCGTGAGTTTCCTCAGCTTAAGATTGCCGGTACGTACTCTCCCCCCTTTCGTCCGCTTACCCCTGAAGAAGACCAGGCGGCCACTGATATGATTAATCAGTCGGGTGCTCATCTGGTATTTGTTTCGTTAGGCTGCCCCAAGCAAGAACGGTGGATGCATCAGCATCGTCCGCAGGTGCAAGCGTGCATGCTGGGGTTAGGACAGGCATTCTTAACCTACACGGGTTACGAAAAGAGACTACCCGCCTGGGCGCGTAATTTTTCGCTAGAGTGGGTCTACCGACTATACCTAGAGCCCCGTCGGCTTTGGAAACGCTACCTGGTGGGCAACTCTCGGTTTCTGTGGCGGGCCGTCCAGAGCCTCGTCAGATCGTGAACACCGTACCTTTTAACCCCCACCCAGCTTTCTTTCAAATCGCACTGACCTCCTCTGCGAGTGCCCCGTCATGACGCAACCTACCCAGAAGCGGCGTATACTAGTAGTAGGCCAAACTCCCCCACCCTTCCACGGGCAAGCTATGATGACTCAGCGCTTGCTGGAGATAGAGTCTGATCAATTAGACCTGTTTCATGTTCGTATGGCCTTTTCCAAGTCGGTAGCTTCGGTAGGCAGTTTTCAGTTGAGTAAAGTATGGCACATGATAGCGGTTGTTGCCAAGATCATCTTCTTCCGGCTACGCTACCGTATTCCTACGCTATACTACATGCCGGCCGGACCCAACCTTACTCCGATCATCCGAGACATTTTTATACTAGGATTAGCCCGACCGTGGTTTAGGCGTACCGTTTTTCACTTTCGAGCAGCCGGATTGTCTGATTTTGTGCAACAACGATCAGGGGTTCTACCGAAGCTAGCCCGCCGTGTATACGGTTCGCCCAACGTTGCTATTCACCTATCATCTTTAAATCCAGATGACGGGGGCTACTTTGGTGCCCATCAAACCGTGGTAGTTCCTAATGGCCTAGAGGATGCTGCGGCCCCCTATGTCCCCATCCGGCGTACGCCTCAGTCACCTGTACAAATCTTGTTTGTAGGAGTGCTGTGTGAGTCTAAAGGAGTGAGCAATTTGCTGCAAGCCACCCAACAATTGCGCGAAGCCGGAGCGGCTATTCACGTGAGTTTGATGGGCGAGTTTAACTCTGAGGCATTTAGGGAGGAAACCGAAGCCTACTGTCGCACCCACGATCTAACCGATACCGTGAGCTTTGTTGGGGTATTATCGGGTGATCCGAAGTGGGAGCAGTTCTTGAAGGCTGATATCTTTTGCTTCCCTTCTCATTACGAATCAGAGTCGTTTGGTAATGTGGCGGTAGAAGCTATGATGTTTGCCTTGCCCGTGGTGGCCACTCAATGGCGAGGCATTCCTGACATTGTGAAGGACCAGGAAACCGGTTTGCTGGTGCCGCCTCAGAACCCGAGTGCTACCGCCCAGGCACTACAAATCTTGGTAGAACAACCAAACCTTAGACAGCGGATGGGACAGGCAGGGCGCGAGAGGTACCTGTCACACTATCGCCTGCCGGTTTTTGTCCAAAAAATGGAATCTACGCTATCCGATACCGTATAATTCATGAAAAAGCCCTAAATTTAAGGTGTTTTATACTCAACACCATGAAATTACTTCTTTCTGCGTACGCCTGCGATCCTACTCGCGGCAGTGAACCCGGCTGTGGCTGGAACTGGGTATATCATACAGCGCAGTTTGGTAATGAGGTGTGGTGTATCACCCGTGCTTCTAACCGGAAAAATATAGAGGAGAAGCTGGCAACGCATCCGGTAAAAAATCTACATTTCGTGTACGTCACCGCTCCGTGGTGGATAGAGTATCTCAACAGTAAGTACGATCAGTTTATTGTCTATCCGCACTACTTGATATGGCAGTATCAAGCCTATCAGGTGGCTAAACGTTTGCACCAACGAGAGTCATTTGACTTGGTGCACCACGTTTCTTACGGCAGCCTCCAACTAGGGTCACACTTGTGGAAACTCAACGTTCCGTTTGTGTTCGGCCCCATTGGGGGAGCGCAGCACATGCTACCTCAGTTTCAGCATCATCTTGCCCGAGGAAGGTGGCAAGAGCGCGTGCGCCTGTTGACTAGCAACGTATTACTTTACTATCTAAAGAACACTAAAAAAGCGATTCAGAACTCCTACTTGGTGCTCGCTACGAATCAAGAAACGTATCAGCTTGCGCAAGAGCTAGGAGCTGCCCGCGTAGCACTGCAAATGGATAATGGTATTGCTGATGACTTTTTTCCGAAGGCTTTTCCGGTACGTCAGAATCGTGAGCGTATGGAAGTGATGTGGGTTGGGCGTATGGTGGCTAACAAAGGGTTTTCACTAGTGCTAGATGCCTTTCGCCGCTTACCCGCTCAATACCCTATCTACCTTACTGTGATAGGCGATGGGCCGCTAGAAAAATACTACCGTAAACAAGTGAAGCGCTACGGGTTAAAAGAACGCGTAACATTTCGGGGAAGGCTTCCGTTCTCTGAGATCACCACACTGTATCGCAATAGCGACGCCCTCATCTATACCGGGCTAAGAAATACTTTTGGCATACAGCTGTTAGAAGCGATGTCTTTTGGGCTACCCATCATCACACTTAACCTGCACGGCGTTCGCGCTTTTCTACCCGAAAATATAGGCATCAAGGTAGAGCCAGACACCAACGACCGCACGACTGAGTCTATTAAAAAAGCGGTGATGGAACTGTACTTTGATTCTGACCAACGTATCGCATTCGGACGCAATGCTTATCAATATGCCCAGAAGCATACCTGGTCTAATAAAATTGCTGAGGTAAACCAAGCGTACCCCGCTCCATCTGCCAAATCCGCAGATTGAGTTATTTCTCGTTACTTATTCGCCTTTTACTATGAGTCGTTCGCCCAAACCATTCTTTTCTATTGTCACGGTCACGTACAATGCCGAGCGCTACTTAGAAGCGACTCTAAAGAGTATCATCGCACAAGATTTTCAGGATTATGAACTGATTGTCGTCGACGGTGTATCCACCGATAGAACACCCAATATCATTGAGCAGTACCGCGATCACATTGATACGCTGGTGGTAGAAAAGGATGAGGGTATCTACGATGCCATGAACAAGGGCATTGAGCGGGCCCAAGGTACCTACGTAAACTTCATGAATGCCAGTGACCGCTTCTATACTTCGCAAACCTTGCACGAAGTACACAGCGCTATCGTGAGCAAAACCAGCCAAGCGCAGGCAGTCGATATTGCTTACGGCAAGGTAGTAAACATCAGTTCCGAGAAGTCGGGCTATCAGTACGAAGGGGGAAAGCCACTGTCTAGACAAGCCTTCTTCTCGACCACCCCGATGTGCCATCAAACCATGTTTACCCAACGCACGCTGTTCGACAGAGCACAAGTCGGCCCTTATCCGGCCGAGCGCGGCGTGGGGGCTCTTTACGCCTGGTTAGGGGCTTACTACACTTACCGTCGGTCACTTGATCATATTCTTTTTATTCCGCAACGACTGGCCTACTATTTGGTGGGTGGTTACAGTTTTAGTATGATGAAAACCATTAGTCGTGAGCGCCTGATTACCGCTCGTAAACACTTTAACCTAAAGTATCGCTTGTATAACTACGTACTTTTTGTCACTACCCAGGTTAAAGCTGAGCTGCTGATGTGGATGAAACGGTATAATCTGGTAGACCGCTACCGGCGGGCTAAGTACGGATTACTTCAACGCGACGCATGAAAGTTCTACTGTCAGCGTACGCTTGTCTTCCCAACACGGGTACTGAACCCGGCTTTGGCTGGAACTGGGCCGTGTACCTGGCAAAACGAGGGGTGGAAGTGTGGTGCTTTACCGCGCAACACAACCGTGATGCGATAGAAGAATATTTGCGCGAGCAACCCGTAGAAGGGTTAAATATGGTCTATGTGGCGCTGCCCGCCTGGATATCGCAGCTACGCGAATGGCACTACCAAACCTTCGTTTATATGCACTATTGGCACTGGCAGCGTGCCGCTTATCGCTATGCTTGCCATTTGCAGTCTACCGTAGCGTTCGATCTGGTGCACCACGTGACCTACGGCAGTTTGCAAATGGGAAGCCTATTGAGTAAACTGGGGCTGCCTTTTGTGTTCGGGCCGGTGGGCGGTGGGCAATCGGCTCCTCCGGCTTTCCGCCAATACATGGGCTGGGGCTGGTACACCGAACGGTTGCGTAACGCTTTCTCTAACTCAGTGTTGCTTAACGCTTATCATACCAAGCACACCTTGCGATCATCAAGCCTGGTGCTCACTACTAATCAAGAAACGTATACCCGTGCCAAGCAGCTGGGAGCGCCAAAGGTAAAAATGGCGCTCGACTCAGGGCTGCCGCCTGAGTTTTACCCTCCCCAGCTACCCCACCGTTCGCCTACTGATACGTTACGCCTGCTGTGGGTAGGGTCCATGATTCCGCGCAAGGGAGTGCCACTACTGCTCGATGTCCTCGCCGCTTTGCCCCAAGAGGTGACCTTAACGCTGGTAGGAGACGGTTCACAGGAAGTATCAATCAAGCAGCGTATCCGAAAGTTGCAGCTAGAAGAAAAGGTACACTGTACCGGACGCGTGCCCTACGCCCAAGTACGTGAGTATTATGCTACCCACGATGTGTTCGTTTTTGGCAGTCTGCGTGACTCGTTTGGCACCCAATTGCTCGAGGCCATGGCCTTTGGTTTACCGGTGGTTACACTTGACCATCAGGGTGCCCGTACGTTCGTACCCGATGGTGCCGGAATTAAAGTCTCAGCGAAGAACGCCAGTACTACGGTACAACACATGAAACAAGCGATTCGCCACTTACAGCTGAACCCTGAAGAACGCCTGGCCATGGGAAAATGCGCCTACGACTTCGCTCAAACCCAGCAGTGGCCTCAAAAGGTCAATAATATAATATGCGATTACGAATCCATCCTACTGTATTCTCTATAATCTGCCGACGGATCGCGAGACTACTATTACACAGATCGCCTAGTACTTACGCTTGATTGCAGTCATAGAGGCGAAAGCAACCGTTGTTTCTAGGGTTATATCTACCACCCCAGTTTCTCCTGAGCCAAGCGTTTGGCCTTTAATTGTGCGCGTTTGAGTATTGGCGGATGATAGCGCAGCATTGAGGTGAGCACGTCAGCGGCTTCGTGGGGCACCACCACCGAGGGGTGCGTCAGCTGAGCCATTTCGTGGGCCCCAATTTGGGCAAACTGATGGTTGGTAGCTTTGGTGTGTACCGCCCGCTCATCGAAGCCGATGTTTTGGGTCAACGATACATTGGGCGTAATGGCCAGCCCGCTCTCCTTCCAGATACTATATAACCATCGGTAGCCCCATACCGTGGGCGGATCTTCAGACAACACCTGATCGAGGTTCTGCACCCAGCGCTTCTGTACGCCCCGGTGGCGAAAGGTAGCGGCCAAGCCGTCTTGCTCCAGATACTCAGCGAAACTGGTCATCTCGAAGTCAAACTGCTGCCATGCTCTGCGCCAGGTAGCCCAACCCCACAACTCAGCATAACGAGAGAAGTAGTACGAAGCATCACCCCGCTGAATCCCCTGCTGCACATTAAATCCTGAAATGTGCATGATCCGTTCATCGTTGCGGTAACGGTGCAAAAGTTCGCGGCAGTAACTGAAGAAACTCTGGCTCGGCACACAGTCGTCTTCTAAGATAATTCCCATCTCTTCGTGTTCTAGGAACCAGGTGACGGCCCCTGATACCCCTCGGGCGCAGCCCAGATTCTGTTCACGAAACAGTGTCTGTAGTTCGCAATCCCAGTCGATGGTATCCAGGATCACCCGCTTGGTTTGTTCGCAAAGTTCGGCTTCGCCGGTTTTGTGAGGGCGAGGGGCATCCAGTGCTACGTAGAGTCGTTGAGGACGCGCCTCACGGATGGCCTCTATGACCTGCTGTGTGGTGTCAGGACGACTAAATCCTACCAGCAAGACTGGAATATCAAAGTAGTTGGACATCAAGTGAATGGTTGATTTGTTGGGGTAAAAGTAGCTATTTCCGAGGAACTAGACTATCTATTACCGCTGCTTTCTGCGACGAAGTCCTAACGCTCGGCATATCTGTAAAACATGACCTTTTCTTAACGGTCTTCCTACCAGTTTGACAACTTCCGCCAATTGATTTCCCCAAAGTCATACTTCTCCTTCCTATCGGACCGCGGTCTGTGTTACTATTTTCTCGTACCGATCCATCGTCTGCTCTTCCACCTGTCGTTGCTGTGCGGCGTCGAACAGTTTCTGATATTTGATCAGGCGGGTGTCTTGAATACCGGGACCACGCTCTTTTTTCCACCCCTCGGTATCACGCGACAGCGCGGCGCTGCCCGAGTCGATGGTAGCTAGATCAAGGTTGACCTGCTTGAGCCCCGCAAAGTTAAGCAGGGCCCCTGTTTGCGCTTCGGGGTGCTCAATAATGTTCTCGTAAACCACAAAGTGGTGCCGCTGTGGATCACGTTCCAAGCACGCTTCGCTCTTCTGCAGGTACTGAAGGTAGGTCTGGATACACTGGTCTAGCGTCTGCCGCCCCTGCCAGCGGTCGGCGTACTTCTGCCCGGCATCGTAGAGTGAAGCCACGTTGTCGCGCGGGTCGCGGATGGTATGTACAAAGTGCGCATCGGGCACCGCCCGCTCTAGCACCGGCACGTAGCCCACGTGCTCGGGCGACTTTTCTACCCAAGCGGTCTGCTGTTGCGCCTGCGCCGCCGCCGTAAACAGTTTATCAATCGTGCGGGCCGCCCCCAGTATGGTGGTGTATCGCGGACGGAGCATCTCGTATTGCTGGTACAGACCGGGGCAATCGGCCTTGAGGTGTGCCATGGCTCCCCTCACCCTCTCTCGACTAAGCCATACGTAGTCTAAGTACCACCAGGGCGACGGTGGACGACGGGAGTTGACCATCAGGTGCGTTTCGCGGGTGGCGTACACATGGGGGTGTGCCGCCAAAATGGTTTGCACCAGGGTAGTGCCCGAGCGGGGCACTCCCACCACAAAGGTTTTACTGTAAATAGCAGGCATAGTGGTTATTTAACAAAGAAAATAGACTTCATTTTGAGCCAGAAAATCCAGCGGGTAGCCGGAATAAACACTTCCAATCCGATCACCACCAGGGTAGCCACTAGGGTGGCCCAGGCCGAGCCGACGATACCGTAGCGGGGGATAAGTATTAAGTTAAGGCCGATATTGATCAATGCCACCAGTGACTGACGTATAAAAACTACCCGGCTATTATTATTCTTGAGCAGCAAGCGACTGGTAATAATACCAAGGTATATCAGAGGAACCGTCCATACCAGTACGTTAAGCACTTGGTAACTCAGCAGGTATTCTTCACCGTAAAGTATCATCACGGTATAATAAGACACCAAATTAACGAATACGGCTACCCCGATTAGGAGGTAAAATACGTCGCGAATCATTCGCTTGATCTTATGCTCTTCCTTCTTCAAGTCCATGCTCACGATCTTAGGAAAGAGTGACTGCCCGACAATCATGGGTAAGAAATTGAATACCTCGGCCAGCTTCACTCCTGCCGCATACACCCCCACGCTCGCGGCATCCATATAGCTTTTGAGCATAATCTGGTCAATGCGCATACTAATATGAATCGCGATACCTGACATAATCAGTGGCCAACTTTGCTGTAGTAGCTTCTTCATCAACACTTTTTCTACAGACCAAGGGCCAATCTCAGGTCGCTGCGTACGATAGTAGTAGTAGAGCGACGCTGCGTAGAGCACCGATTCAGCACCAATCACAATAGCGAAAGCTACCAGAGGAGCTTCACTGAGCAGCAAGATGATCTTGGTGACGGTGAGCACGGCAAACCCAAACAGCTTGGCTGACACGTTGTACTTCGAGCGCACCTGTGACTCAAAGTACAGTCCGATAACGTCAGCACTTTTGAACAGCGTGCCAGCAGAAATGATGATTACCAGCAAGCGAGTGATCGGTTCAGTATCCATCAGTTGCGTGGCCACAACGAGCGTTGATATCACCACGGTAGCCCCAATGAGTTTGAGCGCGATGGAAGTGCCCATCAAAGCACCGGGCGAATATTCTTTGCGCACCAGTTCGCGAATAAGGACCTGATCAACGCCCAGGGTAGCCACCGCGCCTAACAACACCACCAAACTCTGAGCGTAGCTGAGTACTCCGTAGCGATCAGGTCCTAGATAGCGGATGATCCACACGCTGACAAACAGCCCGATAAGCATGCGCGCCATCTGCTCTAAGAAAAGCCACGACGCATTGGCCAGATACTTTTTGGCTCCATCGCCCAGCTTGAACGTCTTAAGTAGACGATCAACATTGATGATATTCATACGAAAGGTGGTGACGTCTGTTAGTGTGACGCTGGTTTGTGCAAAGAAACCGATTGCCATCGGTATAAAAAAGCTTTACAATTGTTAAAATTTATCGAATAAGCGAGTCGGTTTAGGTACAAATCGACAAGTACGTGCCGCACAGCGTTGCCGCTGAAACATTCGGTGCCAGATCAAGAATTGCTTTCGCAACGCTATGACACGAGCAGCTGGTACCTCGGTGCGGTATCGTGAGTAACCGGCACACGTAGCACCCATTATGAGATCAGGCCGTTACTTCTTCGGCGGCAGTCAAGCTGCCTTTGGAGAATATCTGGCGACTGAGTTTGAAGAATACGTAGCGCGGCCCCATCACCGAAGCCGCTAGCATATAAGCCACAAACCAACCGTAGCGACGGCTACCGAACATCAGTCCGGCAGATCGGTAGTAGGCGTCGCGGTAGATGATCCACCGGCGCTTGAGACGCTTGCGCCACGGGGCGGCGGCCAGCTGTTCGCGAAAGGCTACCAAAGATAGCTCAGCCTCACCCCGTCGTCGTCGTCGCGTATTAGCTATCACCCAACCCGAAAAATCAGAGCGCTCCTTCACTTTCGTCATAGAGGCTTCGGGGTGAATTCGGTACTGCATCAATATCTCAGGCATCACCACGGTGTAGTACTGATGATCGGCCAGGCGGTTCCACAAGTCAATATCCTGCGCATAAATCATCTCCCGGCGATAGCCGCCGATCTCCAGTACCGGCTGCTTGCGAAAAGTGGCACCAGGGTGTAAACAAAAGATAATGCGATCTTCTGCCACGTAGCGCTGGCAGTCGGCCACCGTGAGCAGATCGGTATAGTTTTTACCGATCACCTCGCCGCGGGTATTAATGTAGTGAGCCAGGCAACTCACCACCGTCACCTCAGGATGCTGCTCCAAGAAAGCCAGTTGTTTCTCCAGCCGCTGCGGCAGCATCCGGTCGTCGGCATCAATCCGAGCGATGACATCCGCCCGGCTCACCGCGAGGCCTGCGTTGGCAGCGGCGGGCCGCCCCTGGTTGGTTTGGGGGATGACGACAATACGATCATCCTGAGCCGCGTAGTGTTGTAGTATATCCGGAGTGCTATCCGTAGAGCCATCGTCGACAATGATAAACTCGAAGTTGCTAAACGATTGGGCCAATACGCTTTCTATCGCAGCTTCCAGGTAGTCCTCAGAATTGTAGGCCGCCATGATAACTGAAAGTGAAGGGAGAGACATGATGAGACGTTTTTTTGCCGAAGACATTCGCGCTATACCATCAGTTTCGGCGGAGACTGTTTATCGAGGAGAACGCACAAAGATAGTGAGGTTTCGGTAATGCCAGACGATGTTTTACAAAAACACCTACGCGCACTAAGCCACGACCTCCTGAGGGGCAGTCAGACTGCCTTTGGAGAATATCTGGCGACTGAGTTTGAAGAATACGTAGCGCGGCCCCATCACCGAAGCCGCTAGCATATAAGCCACAAACCAACCGTAGCGACGGCTACCGAACATCAGTCCGGCAGATCGGTAGTAGGCGTCGCGGTAGATGATCCACCGGCGCTTGAGACGCTTGCGCCACGGGGCGGCGGCCAGCTGTTCGCGAAAGGCTACCAAAGATAGCTCAGCCTCACCCCGTCGTCGTCGTCGCGTATTGTCTATCACCCAACTCAGTATATCTGAGTGAGATGCTATTTTAACCATGGATGATTGGGGATGCACCCGATACTGCATCAAAACTTCAGGCATCACCACGGTGTAGTACTGATGATCGGCCAGGCGATTCCATAAGTCTATGTCCTCTCCGTACTTCATTTCACGATGATAGCCGCCGATCTCCAGCACGGGCTGCTTGCGAAAAGTAGCACCGGGGTGTAAACAAAAGATGATGCGATCTTCTGCCACATAGCGCTGGCAGTCGGCCACCGTGAGCAGATCGGTATAGTTTTTACCGATCACCTCGCCGCGAGTATTAATGTAGTGAGCCAGGCAACTCACCACCGTCACCTCGGGATGCTGCTCTAAGAAAGCCAGTTGTTTCTCCAGCCGCTGCGGCAGCATCCGGTCGTCCGCGTCAATCCGAGCAATGATATCCGCCCTACTGGCAGCAATACCCTCATTGGCTGCGGCAGGGCTACCCTGGTTGGTTTGGGTGATGACGATGATGCGATCGTCTTGAGCCGCGTAGCGTTGTAGTATTGCCGGAGTGCTATCCGTAGAGCCATCGTCGACGATGATGAACTCAAAGTTGCTGAGTGATTGAGACAACACGCTTTCTACCGCAGCGTCTAAGTAGTGGGCTGCGTTGTAGGCCGTCATCACGACCGAAAGTATAGGAGACATGGTAGGGTTCTTTTGCTGCAAACGGGGGGTGTATTGTATTGAGCCACTTATTCGGGCGGAGGCTATTTATTAAGATGATCGCATAAAGATAGTGAGGTTTCGGTAATGCAGACAATGTTTTATATTTGTTGAAAACATCTTTCACCTGTTGGAAAAAGTCAAATCCAGTCATTCTACTTACCTTTCGTGCTTCGTGCTGGCACTGATCATATGTTGGTCTCCGCTGAAATCGGTGGCTTATCTGGCTCCCTTTATCTGTTTGGGCTGGTATCTGGTCAAAAGTAACTCAGGGGTTGCGCTGCGCAGGATGGTCATCGTACTGTCTGTAGCCATGCTCATCATCACGTTCTATTACATACTTTATCGCACCGCCGATGAGTACTTTTTAGTAGGCAACGCGTTGGTGGCGCTCATCACCTACGCCTCGTTCATCTTCCTACTAGCGGTTCCTACGTCTCCCTACCGCGAAGAGCATCATTATCTAAGGTACGCTAAGGTGATAGAAGTGGTGGTCATTATTGAAGGAGTGGTGGGCATGTTGCAATACTTTGCTGCGGCCACCACCAGCATATCGCAGACCGATGCGGTGCAGGGCACCATTTCTCCGTTTTCTTTTACCGCTGAGTTTGCCGGCTTTGGCAATCAGATGTTTGCCATCAACATTATCCTACTGCTGCTGTTCCTACTTCCCTATTTACTAGTACATAAAAGGGGCAAGTTTGCCTACGCAATCGGATTGGCAGCTTTATTAATGTCTTCAGTAGTTCACGTGTTCTTTGCCCTGCTAGCTAGCCTGGCCATCGGTAGCTTCTACTTCCGTCAGCATCTGTTATTCAGCCAGTTCAAGATCCTGCTTTCCGCATTGGTAGCGGTCATTTTGCTCGTGGGCGCGTTGGCCGTTTACCAACCCAATGTGATTCGAAACATCGGGATGTACTACACCATCTACTCGGAAGGAGATAGTCCTAAGAATGTGATTATTAACGCCTCTACCGAGCGGCTACCCAGGGAATTTCCGTTGGTGTCTATCTTCGGACTAGGGCCCGGGCAGTACAGTAGCCGAGCCGGGTTGATTAGTTCTGGCTTTTACTTCACGGGGCTCAAAAGCAACGAGAAGATGTCTTTCTTGCCCAACCAAATGTCGCCGTACTTTGTGAAGTATGTGCTGCCCACCTGGCACCTCTACGAAGGCAATAATGCGAAGTACGGTAACTCTACCATGAGCCGCCCCTTCTTCTCGCTGCTGTCGATGTACATTGAGTTTGGTGCCGTAGCCATCGTACTGATGCTGGTGTACGCTGGCTATCTGATGAGCCGCTTGCGCACCGCTTTTATACTTAGCTTTAACGAAGAAGAACCTCTTCGGCGCTACTTATCTATGGTGTGCGGCATGGCCATTCTCTTCGTGATGTTTCTGGCACTCTTCGAAAACTACCTGGAAACAACGCAGGCGATCTTTCCGGGTCTGGTCCTGGTAAAGATATTCTTCCCAACTAGCAATCAGGTGGCACCTGAACCAACGGCCGACAGCACGCGCCACGCTACGGCTTAGACTTTCTGCTTTCTATTGCGGGTGCCTCGTCGTTTTAGCCGCTTAGCCCCGGGGGCTTTAGAGTAGCTATAGCCGTATTCTTGATTGTCGGGCGAGAAGTTGAGCACGACGCACAGCGGCGACACCTGATTGACCTCCAGCATGTTCTGCGTGCTCAGAAACTTTGTTTTGGTAGAGTAATCGGCCCGCACGACCATCACCTTCACATCGAAGTATGACTGCATCAGGAAAAAGTCAGAAACGTAGGAGACGGGTGGAGTGTCTACAATGATCTGATCATACTCCTGCCGCGCAAACTCGAAGAAGGTCTCAAGCTTAGGATCTTCCAGCAGTTGAGTCACGTTCATCACATTGGTGCCGGGCACCACAATGTGCAAGTTGGGTTCAGACGTAGGTTGGATCACTTCACGGATCGTACGGTCTTTCACCAAGTAATCTGATAGGCCTACGTTTCTGAACTTAAAGTACTCGTTGAGCGTGGGCTGTCGAAAATCACCGCCGATCAGCAGCGTTTTCTTCTGACTACGAGCGGTAGTGATCGCCAGATTGGAAGCACAGAAGGTTTTACCCTCGCCGGCGATGCAAGACGTCACACCGATCACCTTGGAACTGCCCCCTTTGCGTACATACTTAAGGTTGGTACGCAGGTACTCGAAAGACTCGGTTACGGATGAGTACGGGTCTTGCACAATGGCGAGCTTGGTTCGGCGGGGTGCTTGCGAGATGGCTCCTACCAAGGGAACGTTGCTTAGCTTGGCTAGCTGCTCTTTGCTCTGAATTTTATCATCAAAATAATCATTAGTCACAATAACCAACGCGGGGATAGCAAATCCTACCATGAGCGCTAGAAAGTAGATCACCATACTATTAGGATACTCTGCCTTCCGTCCGGTTTGCCGAGCGGCATCGATGACCGTCTTATCGGCTACATTGGAAGCAATGGCAATACCAGCTTCGGCTCGCTTTTGCAGCAGGTAGTTGTAAATGTTATCGTTGAAGGTGAAGCGCCGCTCGATGCCCGTTAGGTCACGCTCGTTTTCGGGCAGTTCGTTCATGGTTTGCCGAATGCGGCTGATACGACGGTTATTCTCACGCAGGGCGATGTCGTTCGAGCCGATCAGGTTGTCGATATTATCGATCAGTGCGTCTTTGGTGTTTTGGATCTTCCGCTCGAGTACTTTCAGTACCGGGTTGTTTGGGTTAGAGCTGTAGTCTTTGGTGATCTTTTCATCATTGAGTTCGGATAGCTGAACCAGCAGGCTGTTGAGTAGTGGATCCTGGATACCCACCGAAGAGGGAGCCACCACATCCGACACGTTATTGTTAGACTTGAGATAGCGGGCCATGTACTTGTAGTACTCGTTTTGCACGTTGAGTTCGGCCTGCTTTTCTTCCAGTCCAAACAATTGTCCGGTTAGGTTCTGTGAGGTAACTCCCACGTCAATTACCTGGTTTTTATCTCGGAAGGTCTCGAGGTTTCCTTCGGTTTCGCGCAGCGAATCAGCCACACTGGCCAGCTGAAGGTCGATGAACTCAATGGTCTTTTTGCCCAACCGGTTTTTCTTAGCCAGGTTATTATCTATATACACTTCGGTAAGCCTATCCAGGAAGGCGGTTTCTTTTTTAGGCACCGGGCTCACCAGACTCAGGCTTACAATATTAGATTTGTCAGAAATGGGTGCAATTTGCAACTGCTGGCGATACCGCTCGGTGAGGTCGTCGGCATTTTTTACGGTTATATAGTAGTCATCATCACCCGCAAATACCTCCACCGAATCGTTGATGGCCAGCGAGATACTGAGATAAGGAAGACTAACGGGCTCGTTGAGTGCCAGCGTAGTATCTAGGTCGATCTCTCCCATCCACTGGGAAGTCTGCTGCGTACCGCCGTCAATCATAGGCCGCGGCTCGTCATCTAGCTCGAGTTGTACCCGCCAGTGCTGTTCATCAGGAAATGAAATATGGATGGGTGTGTAAAGCAGTTGCCCCCCAATGGTGTCTAAGTATACGTGAAAAGGAGAAGGATACACCTCTTTGGCCACCGACTTGGCAAACAACCCTAACATCGACGGATAAGCGTAGTAGCTTACCCCGAAACCAAGCGTTTCAATACTCTGGCGAATGGTGGTATAAGAAGTAAGGATGCCAATCTCATCCGCCAGTTCGGCACTAGACTGCGTAAGAGTGAAGCCCTGCAAGAACTGCTCTTGCGCGCCGCCCTGGTCGCTCACGCTCTGATCTTTGAGTTGTATGGTGGTAGCCACGCGAAACTCTTGCTCGGTGATGCGAAGGTACACAATAGCAAAGGCCAGCATGATACCTATCGAGATAGCAAACCAATACCATCGGCGAAGTAGCTTAAGAAGCATTCCCTTTAGATCAGTATCTTCCATAATGATGTTTTATTGATGAACAATATAACAGGCATCGCCGGTGACTGCCTAGTTTACCCGATCGATTTCTCTTAAGATAAGAAGCGTGGTGGATATTGCGCCAAACAATATACTTATTACCGACAGTGTACTCAGGTTGCTGCGGGTCGATTTTGCCTGCATCGGCTGCACGTACAGCACATCATTGGGCTGTAAATAATAGTACGACGAGGCTAACAGGTCGGGCGATTTCAGATCGATGAGTACCGCCTTGTTTCCCTTTTCCGTCTGACGAATCAGCGTGATGTTCTCTCGGTTGCCAAAATCCGTAAGGTCACCGGCCAAGCCGAGTGCTTCCAGAATGTTCGCTTGCTCATTAAAAACGTAGTAGTAGCCGGGGCTGCGTACTTCGCCCAGTATGGTAATTTTGAAGCTTACCAGCTTCACCAGAATGGTGGTGTTATTGATAAAAGCTCCCACCGCATCTTTGATCTTCGTGGCGGCTTCTTCTACGGTACGCCCTCCTACTTCCACGTCACCCACTTCGGGTAGAGAGATCATGCCACGAGAATCAATAGAGTAGCCGTTGATGTACAATCCGGCGGGGTTGATGGGTTGAAACCCACCACTCGACTGGATATTAAAGTAGTTCTCGGTTTCGGTATCCAGCGTTTTGATTCTGACAGACAGCACATCTTGGGGCTGCAAGCGGTAGGTTTTACGACTATTGTATATTAGGGTCGGCTCATCATTATTGAACTGGGGGTTAGGAAAGTAAACCAGTTTTTTGTTAGGGATACAAGAAGAGAAAACACCGAGTAGGCACACGGGGAGCAAAAAACACAGTCTTACGTTTTTCATGAAAGAGATACAGGCCCGAACCACGGGTGATGGAGACTATAGGTGATAGATTGATATTCAAAGTAACGAAGAGTCTGCTACAAAAGAAAATCCTTTTGGCTAAATAGCTATCAATAAAGCCACGGCTGTAGCTCGATAAAGACAACGATTGCCCTTGATTATTGTACGATTTTCATCGCTATTAAAATGAAGGTGACTCTAAGAACTGTATTTCTTACTGAAGAAACTACGTAACTATCGACCTGCTGAGGTCAGCTCATCGCTGAGTGTCACCGCTCTGTTAGGTTTAGTGCGCAAATCACTTAGCAACAATACTACCACTAGCCAGTAGATTGCCATCACGGGAATATACAGAATGGCACCATCTACAAAAGCCGAAATATAGTAAAGCACTAAACCCATGGCGAGAGTTCTTTTGGTGAGTGATCGCGCGTTAGGGATGCGACGAAATAGAAACAGTGCAAGGGGTGTAAACAGGTAGAGGAAAAAGAACGGTAAGGTAATCCAGCCAAAATTCTCGATCACACTGAAGTATACCATCTCGCGCAACACCTCAAACTTGACACTCATGTCTGGCAGGAATGAGCTTTCAGCAATCGCCTCAATCTGACCAGTACGTCCGCCCAGACTACTGTCGGCTAGGAAGGTAATATCCCTCCCCAGCAGCGATAGGCCTATTAGCATAGCAGCAATGACGACTATTACTACAACCGCAATGGCTATAATAGAGCCAGTCGTCTTCTTTTTAAGAAATACAAAGTTAAGCATCTCAAAGAGAAGCAGGCCTACCCAAACAGTGCGCGAAAGGGTGAGAAACAGGGCAAACTTCAGGAATAGTTTACGATAAGTTCTCTGCTCAAAGGTGTTGACCAGTGGCAACATCATCAGCATACACACACCGTAGAGGTTACCGTTGTTGTAGGTAGAGATTAGCTTGAATAGCCCCCCCCGATCAATGTGCTTATTCTCTAATTCTCCTACATCGCCTACGTTAACTGTCACGAGTGGAATTTCTACGAATGACCCGGTATAGAGCTTAAAGAAGAAGAGAAACACACCGTAGATTGCAGTAAAGTATACAAACTTGAGTAGGATGCTCCGAATAAACTCAAACGATACGTGCTGTAGTGGGTGGTAGAATAGTAATAGAAAGATTACAGGCATCGCGAAGAGCGAGATAAAGAAAGAAATGGTGAAGCCCATGCCCTCGAACCCTGCTCCAATTATTTTGAGGGTGGATAGAGCAAAGAAAGGAAACGTTGCGGCCAGACAGATAAACTGATTCCTACCGATCCAGCGCAAGCGACCGGTATAAGTGTATGCGATCAAGCTTAGTCCTGCCAAGAAGAAAAGAATGGCATATCCATTGGTCAGTGGAATTCCCCCAGGCTTAATACCACCTTTAGGCAGCAGTACCAGAAACGTCAGCAACAGCGCAGCGGCGTACTCGTACCTTCTTCGCTTGTAGCGATCAATGCTTACTTTGGAGAAGGGTAGACGAAGCAGCATTTTTATAGTGATGATTCTTGCATGCTTTCTTCCAGAGTACGATAACTGGCAGTGTGTCCATTGCTATACGTGCCTAGGTTGTACTTAGCCGTCTCATAGTG
This sequence comes from Tunicatimonas sp., assembly GCA_965213875.1. Lineage (GTDB taxonomy): Bacteria > Bacteroidota > Bacteroidia > Cytophagales > Cyclobacteriaceae > Tunicatimonas. Next base: position 940,189 of record CBDCAN010000001.1, read on the forward strand.
TTGCTCAGCCGTGTAGGGTGCCAGAAATTGGTCATTCAAAAGATCGCGACGTACAAAAAAAGCATTAAGCCCAAACAAATTGCAGCCAACTAATGCGTAGTTCTTTTCTCGCATTCTTTCTTCTAAAAACTTGAGTGACATACCGAAATTATCCGTACCATTCCAAACATGCTGCTCATTATAACTCATACAGTAGCGAATGAATGGCCCCATCTTGGCGTTATACTCAAACACAATGACCCGTGGCGATACGCTACGAATGGCATCATACACGTGAAAATCATTGCCGTCAATATCTACTGATAACAAATCAATTTCTGAAGTTTTAATATGCCGAGCGATAATCTCATCAATATTTTTTGCGGTGATGAAAGCCTGTTCTACTTGTAGGTCCCCTCTTTTGATGGTTTGAGCAAACCCTTCGGTAATCGCAGCATAAAAATCGCTACTTCCCTCAATCCATAACCCTTGCCATTGCTGAAAGAGTAGGGCTAGCGTATTGTTCTCTAGTCCATTGCCCACCCCAAATTCCACGAACGTTTTATTAGTTACCCCAATGCGTCGAAATATTTCATGAATAATTCCGTCCTCATCGGTTTGAGAGTACACTTTACACCCGTGACGAGTTAGACATTTCGGATCATCGTACCTAGCGTTTGCCAGTAGTTGATTGATGTAGTAGACTCGGCTATCTGGCTCGGGAGCAAGCAGTTTACTCTTGAGGTTTTTAGCAGCATTGCTAAGCTGTTCAGAAGAAGGTAGTTTCATGAGTCTTCACGGGTGAGGGTAGCAGATATTGTTTCTATCATAAATGGAATGTTTGGCTTCACTGCCTGAGCATGTCATTTAGTAACTCTGACAACAGAGAAGCTGATTTCTCCCAACTAAATACCTTCAGCCGCTGGTACCCTTTCGTTATAAGTTTACTACGCAGCGTTTCGTCGGTTAGTATACGATGCATACCCTCGGCAATTTCGCTCACGTCTTCAGGGTTCACATAGTAGACGGCATCGCCGCATACCTCAGGCAAACTACTACTACGCGCTGCTACTACCGGACAGCCGTACTGCATAGCTTCCAACGGGGGGATTCCGAAGCCTTCGTATAGTGAAGGATACACAAACCCCACAGCATGTTGGTAAAGGCTATCCAGTGTAGCTTCGTCTACATAGCCCAAAAATACGATATTTCTATGATCCGCCGCCACTTCGTGCGCACGATGAGGTAATCCTACCAACACCAATTGCACTGATGGTGAGTCTAACCGCTGAAACGCTCGTATTAAACGATGCAGGTTTTTGCGAGGGTCCATTGACGCCACCGACAGCACATAATCGCCCTCAATAGTTCGCTCAGCTACATGTGCTTCTATCGGACTCACTGCGTTGTAGATAACGGTAATTCGCTCAGATGGTACCCCAAGGTAGCGAATGATTTCTCGCTGCGAAAACCGGCTCACTGTTAATACATGCTGACTGGTGCGACTACCAAAGTACACGAGTATCCGATAAAAATAGTAAAAGCGACGGCTCACCCAGCTCGGATTGTGTAAGAAATTGAGATCGTGAATGGTGATGATTTTGCGGCGATACAGTAAAGGCGCTTTCATGTCTAAGTTGAGCAGCAGTGCCCGCCGACGGCGAGCGTACCACAACAAGTCTAACTGCTCCCACAAGTGGCCAGTAAACTGTCCAATCACTCTTGGTTTTAGGTCTGTTGCAGCTTGCGACGGCCTCAAGTTGCGCGAAGTCACCAACTCAGCAGCAGGATACTGCTTTAGCAAGCGGCGGCAAATTTCTACCGCAAACCGTTGCACACCGGTAGGTGGCTGCGCCAGAAAGCTGCCGTTGATGACAAGAGGGTGAGTATCAGTATACACAAGATCAGGATTGGTCGACGACTGCCACCGTCAGGAAGTTGCTGGTATAAATGCCACCACCACTTTCACCGTTAGCGGTGAGCAGAAAACCCTTAATGGCGGGTTTGAGGAGCCCCCTCCATAGCAGAGCTCGGGCACGGCTTTTAAAGCCGTGCGGAATGGGCGGTAGTTCGTGATGCACAAACTGGTGAAAGCCGCTCATCACCATCAATTGCCCCATGGTGCGGGGCGAGTAGAGCTTCTCGTGGGTAATATCACCGTGGTAGTTGGGGCTCAACGGTGCCAATGCGTTGGGTACCTGCACAATTAATCGGCCACCAGGACGTAACCGTTGACGAACCCGGCTCAGTAATTCTGTAGCGTAGTCCACCGTTAGGTGTTCCACCACGTCGAGCAGCATCACCACATCGTACATCTCAGATTGGTGATCCAGAAAAGCAAGCGCATCGGCTTGCTCGACATTAGTTAGGCCTAGCTTCTGCTGAGCGTAAGCTACCTGCGCCTCACTAATGTCGATACCGTAAGTATTAGTATAGCCTAGTTCAGCCAGCACCGAGAGATAACGACCGTAACCACAGCCAATCTCCAGCACAGCTGCACTCCGCTGGGTAGGAAAGTGAGGCAGAATACGTTCGGTGAAGTAAAGCTGCCCCCAGGCTGAAAATGCCACCTCTTCTTCAGGACTGGCGAATACCGCCACCGACGTGTAGTTTTTATAAATATCCTCGTTCATAACTAATGCGCCGAAGATAATAAAACTATGCTGTATTATGTATTCCTGATGGTTGCTATTACATAGCCATAACGCTGAATGTGCGCCACTGAACAAACAAGACACAACGGAACATCACTATTTTTTATCAGTAGTATCCTTTCCCCCCACTTTACAAACAACATAGACGAACGGGTTATGCTCTCACCCACGTCTATTAGTTAGTAGTAGATAGTATCAGCGAAGACTTCAAACGATTTGATATACACACTGTCTATTCTTGTCTGCTTTACCCCATTGCGTTTGTAGTCGATTTGATACCTCGTGTATTGATCACCTGTAGTTAGCAAAGGAATAGAGTGAAAGAAGTGGCACACCTCTTTACCAACGCAGGTTTTAACCCACCTCAGAGGAGCAGTCAAAACCAGAGAGTCATTCTTTTCGACTGGAACAATACTTTGGAAGATCGGTGAAAATCGCGCCTCCGCCTTCAACTTGAATAACTGATCTTGATACGCCCCACCGCCGCGCCCGTACCCTCTTACTCCTATCGAAATCCCATCATTCCAATCCGGATCAAATTGGTACCCTTCCTTACCCATACTCAGTGAGGCAGAATGCGTACCCGTCAGGCTCACAACGAACTCACCGTTCTCATCGGTGAGTGTTTCGTTGCGTAAGTCCGATGAAGTGTTAATATTGATACTAAACCCAGAAGCACCTACCCCATCTTTCAGATAGACTGTTACCCCCTCGATAGGCTCACCCGATCCAAAATTAACTACCCTACCAGATACCGTTGTGGTAAACTCTTCATCTTCGCAGGCAAATAATCCAACTAGCGAGACCAACAAAGTCACTGTACTCACTACTCTAGCTATAATCATAGTTTAATAACCTTATATGTACTGGTATTTGAGCCATTGTATGTCACCCTAATGTAGTAAACGCCCGGATGTATACTCTCTAAATTTATAGTATTTACACCATTAACCAGTCTACTGCTTCTGTATACTACCTGTCCCACTGCATTGCTAATCTGTAGACTAGCATACGTTTCTCCCAAGCCAGATAGTTTCAACGACATCAAATCTTTTAACGGATTTGGGTAGACTATCATTTCAAATGGATCGGGTGCAGTAGTAGATACTTTACTGTTGTCATAGTAACTATAAACAAGACCAGTATAAGGTGAAGGCTGAGTATAATCTATATACTCAGTGGTTAGATCTGCCACTCGTAGTACAGTGCTATAGTCAATATTCTCGATTTTAGCCACAAAGTTAGTTCCCGTATGAGCAGTAAACCCTGGCGATAGTACGATAGACTGACCTGCACTAGCGATGACGTCAGCTCCACTTTCCAGCGTCAAGTTATTATCGCTTCCACCTAGTATCATAGTTTTGCCCGAAGTGAATGCTCTCTTTCCCCTCAATTTCTGACTTAGAACAGAACCACCTCTTACTCTTGGTCTTACTGTGTTATCAAAATCAGCTCGTAGCTCTTCTATCAAATAATCCTTTGTAGCTTTACTTATCTTCACATGCTCTTCATTCTCTTGCATTCCACGTATTTCGTCAAAAGGTGTGTCATTAGGGTCATAGTCCTCCCAGGATTTTGCAATATTACCTTGAGTTACTTTGATTCCAAAAGCAGAAGTAGTAGGCATGAAAGTGGCCCAGTTATAGGGTATGTTCGTTTCTTTAATATCTACATTATTATCACCATTTAAATTGAATTCATATAAAGCGGCATTCCAACCTCCTGGAGCGTTGTCATAGGCGATTTCATTTCCGATGTTACGCCTAGCATTAGCACTCGTACTGACTATTCTGTCCGCATTTGCAGCGAAAATCCCCCCTGCAATTGTACCTATAGGTCCAAAAACTCTAGAAACTGTAGCAACTCCCGCCGCTACTAAATTAGAAACACCTGCTTCAAAGTTCACTATCTGTTGGCCATCTGTTGGATATAGCTTCGTCTTCCCACCATTAGTAATAGTGTAGTTTTTTGATAAGCTAGGATAACCTAATGCGTCTAGTTCTCTATACAATTGACTGTGCTCAGGGGTCGCTTTACTACCGCTCTCGGTATAATGATAAAGTAGTAACTGTCGAGCAGCAGTCATATTCACCGTGCTCAACGCCTCTTTAAGTGGCTCTTTGCTATCTTTTGGTATTAACTTTTTACCATTCAGATCTTGTATGGCCCTCTGCAATCCTATTGGAATATTCGCTCCTTGTTGAGGAGAGTCGAAAGAAATCCATGTTTTCACATAGTGTTCTTCGTTCGCATCTTCCATAGACTTAAGCATGTGGCGCGTGATAATCCCGCCCATGCTAGGCCCTACTAAAATAGCTTCTTCCGTTTTATTATCTCTATACTCACTACTATTCAACTTTTCATTAAAAAACCTTCTCAACACTTTAGCATTTTCCTGAATGTTACCCGCACCATCGAAAAAGTTAATGAATACTATATCGTACCCATCGGCTCTTAAAGCAGCTATCACGTTAGGAGTTGTTTCTCTGTCTGCATACCATGGTGAAGGATCACCGTTTAACAACTGGTACAGTCCTCGTTCATCATTACTTCTAGGCAAATCTTTCTCTATATCTATGTTATTGCTGTAGTAATCGCGTTTATTACCCGGATCAAAGCCATCAGTGAGGATAAAAGGGCGTCTCAGCTTTCCGCTGCTGTTTTGTGGCGAAAGCAAAATATGGACTTCAAGCTTATTTTCAGTAACAGGAAAGGGTACATTAGTACAACAGGCTATAGTACCAGAACCTGCCGGACAGGGTGAGCAGACCCTTCTAATCTCAAACGTTTCTTTACCGTAGTAGATAGGCTGTACTCTAGGGATATCATCATTTACTCTGCCGGCCGAACTATTTCCGGTAACGCTAGGCAGAGGAACCGTAGAAGAACCTTTTCTAAAAACAGAGGAGCGAGAATAGTATGTATTGGTTCTACGGTTGGTTACATCTTCGTAGGTTAGCTTTGTCTTGATCTCAATATATTCGCTGGAAGAAGAATAGTCAATACTGATAGTTTCATTACGGGTCACCCTTTTGTAACCTTCCCCATTACCAAAATCAATTTCAATAGCCTTCAGCTGTTGCTTCCGCTGATTAGATACAAAAAACAGGTCGCTCACTAAGAAATTTATTCGATCCCCATAAATATTATGGCTCAAGCAACTTGCCACTACTGCTCTATGTGTAGAGAAAGAATTACTACTTGCTCTGCGGACGTCGAGTGTACTTTCGGTCTCTATGAGCTCTCCTCTATCAAGGGCTGTCTGCTTTATTTTCTGAAACTCAACGTCTATAATTCCTATAGAATACGTTTGCGATTGTTTATAGTGGATATCGACTATTTCTTTCACTAGGCCTATATTATTAATATAGGTAGTATCGTAATTGGCGTACCGTAACTGATTATAAAGCTTAGCCCAATCGTTAGCGGCTACCGTAGTTACTTTATTTCTTCCGTTTACATTAAGTATCAAATTACTAAAGTGTATTTTGTCAATCAGTATATTTGATGGAATCAGGTTAGCCTCTACCTTTGATAGGTACGAAGTAGGATCATCTAGATAGCTTCCTTTTCTGAGAACGCTAGCTGATTCTATTTGTCCAAAAATATCGCTTTGTATCAGTAACAAAGCCATTATGACGAATATGGATTTACTATTTGATATCCACGTTATACGGTATTTTATCATTACTAAAGAGTTAAGTATACTTCTACACATTTTGTACTATACGTTTAATCTTAGAATGCAAATAAAGGGCTGAATCTGGATTGATCTATATGATCAAAGCAGAAATAACTTTCTGAGGCATAGAAATGAGTCTTCTGTATTACACACAAGTCACTTCTACCTTGTTAGCGCAACCCTTTGTTTACGTTTTTCGTGTTTTCATTCTCAGTCTCTAACGCTTTAACACGTTTCTCTTGCTCAATCACATATAGCGTCAGTTCTTCAATTTTTTGCAGCAGTTGAATCTGAAATTCGCCAGCGTTCACCCCCTCTTCTACCATTTGGGCAGCAGGGGCAATCTCGGGTAGGTGTTTGTTCTCTTGTACAAAGGCATCTAGCTCAGACAGAGGTCGAAGTGTATAGTCTTTCTCAAACACGAAGTCGGCCCCGGCATTAGTAGTTACACGTACTTCGCGAGCGTGGATGTCACCGGCTACGGTGAGTTTGGCAGTAGGGTTTGTTGTACCAATACCTACATTACCCCCTAGCTTCCAGGTCATCAGATTGCCAGTTGTTGTGGCCAACTGTATGTAATTATTGCCCCCCGAAGGCGAAAAGCCCGATTGGAACCATATATTAGCACTTCTCCCTTCGCTAAAGCCTAGCATTTTGGTATTATCATTATCGCCAACATTGCCAACCAACAGCATAGCATTGGGGTTGCTGGTTCCTATCCCTACGTTGCCACTTTGAGTGATGGACATTCGGGTTTTTTTAGACGCATTGATAAAATGTAATCCGCCTGACACACCACAGTTATCTTCCGAGTTCTTTACGATCCAGCGGTGATTAGCGTTTGATGTTTTAAAATCTAACATTGCCCCACAGCTAGCGCTATTTCTCTTGATCAGGACTGCTGATCCTCTCAGTTCCGTTGTTCCTCCGCTAGTAACTACTTTGGTAGTAGAACCTTGCTTAACCTCAGGGGTATACAGTTGTGCTTGAGCAGCATAACTAATGATAAATACAGTTCCGATCGTCAATAATTTTTTTATACGTAATAGTTTATTGGTTATTGATTATTGATTTTGCTTTCTAAACGCTTAATCTTTATCTGCTGAGCTTCCATCTTTTGTTTCTGCTCATTCATTTTTTTATCCTGCTCAATCACGTACAGCGTCAACTCTTCAATTTTTTGCAAAAGTTGTATCTGAAACTCACCGGTACTCACTCCCTCTTCTACCATTTGGGCAGCAGGGGCAATTTCGGGTAGGTGCTTGTTCTCTTGCACAAAGGCATCTAGCTCAGACAAAGACCGGAGTGCGTAATCATCTTCAAACACGAAGTCGGCTCCGGCATCAGTCGTCACTCTCACCTCGCGGGCGTGGATATTTCCAGCTACAGTAAGTTTGGCATCGGGGGTGGTTGTACCAATACCTACGTTGCCATATTTTTGGATGAAAAATGCATTGCTAACCTTCTCTACATCAATAGCAAATCCAGAGCGACCTACTTTCACAAGGGCATCTTGCCCAGTGCTTTCTTCTCTCAACTGTAAAACAGGCGCATTTGGTGTACTAATACGCAGCCTGCCTGCCACTGTAAGTTTAGATGCAGGGTCGCTAGTACCAATACCTACATTGCCATTTCGCTTTATAGTAAATCTGTCGGCACCAGCAGTTTGAAAGCGAATACCATTGTGTTGATTGGTTCCTTCTGCCAGATTACGAATATAGAAAATATGGGCTTCATTACGATCTACATCCTGTTTGTAGTCAAGAAACCCATTATAGTCATCGACGTAAATTTCAAACTTCTCTCTGTTTTTTCTTCCAAATGAGAACCTGTTGTTACTAGTGTTACTGAGGAAACTTATGTCTTGACCAATTACTTGCAATTTAGCATTAGGAGAAAGCGTCCCGATGCCGACATTCCCTGAAGAAGGGAACGTATTAGTCTGGCCCAAGACGACTGACGCAGATGCCAAAAAGACAACAAGAGACATAGTAAATTTATTAGTCATAGTTTTTATGATTTGATGAGAATTGTACAGCAGGGTTACGATAAGTCTGAAGAGGGCTTCTCTACGCTCTTTCACTTGAATACGCTATCAAGACAGAAGCGACGAGTCTATGAAAAGGAAGTAAAGAAGACTTTTTGGGAACGGAGAGGCTCAGGGTGAGCATGAGGCTAAAATCAAACTTAACTTTTCAGCAAGCCATCGCCGATCAACGTATTTTAGAATACTCATTATGTAGATATTATTAGTATATATGGTACTTATAAATTATTGTTCCGTAAATGAACTACAGCGAACTGATCCAGGAAAGCACTACCCAGCTCAGAGCGTTAGAGAAGCAGCAGCGGACAAGCAAGCTGAAAGATCGCGTACGCTTCCTGCGCTACCTGAAAGAAGGTAGCGCTACGACACAAACCCAAGCGGGTAGCTTGATTGGGCTTCAACAACGGCAAAGCCAGAACCTATGGCGCATCTACAAACAGGATGGTATACAAACTTTCTCACTACCCGCTATCAGGGTACTGTAGGTAAGCTATCTTACTATCAGATCAGTGCGCTGCGCGCTTATCTAAAGACCGATCAGGCGGCTAGCTTACTACAGGTACAGACTTGGCTCAAGCACTCCTTTGACGTTGACTATACCCTGGGTGGTATCAGTATGCTCTTCAAGCGTCTCAAGATCAAGCATAAGACGGGCCGTCCTACCAACGTACGGCAGAAAGCAGATGAGCGGAACTTTTTTAAAAAGACTTTGCCCAACTGATCGCCCCCTTGGACAGGCGGTTCTATTCCAGGACGAGATGCGTTTCGGCACCCGTACTGATCTGAAGCGACGCTGGACACCACAAGCACACCGGCCAAAGGCACCTATGAAGATCGGCTATGAGTTCAGCTACCTCTACCTGGCCTTATGTCCTTTTACCGGATGGCTGTATGCGGTGATACTTCCCTACGCTAACAAAGATGCCTTCAGCTACTTCGTTCAAGCACTTGATGAACAGCTAGATACCCCTACGCTGATGGTGGTGGATCGGGCTAGTTATCATCAACATAGCACCGCGCAAGGCACACAAGTGAGCTTAGCCCACTTGCCGACTGCTTGTCCGGAATTGAATCCGGTAGAGCGCTTCTTCAAGGAAATCAGAAAAGCGATTGCTAACCGAGTCTTTAGTTCTTTAGACCAAGCCCTTATTGCGGTAGAGAACGCTGTCAAAGAGTGGCAGCTTCACGTAGTACTCTGCTGAAGCGTAAATTACTATAAAATTTCTAATAATTTATACTTATCGGAAAAAATTACATTACTCTCTACTCTTTATCTCTATGTAGTCTAAGAGCCTTTATTTGTAATTATTTTACTTATCTTCCGCCGCATGCGTTTGGCTAAAGGTGGATGCGTGAATACTTCAAGATGATAGTGTTCGTCTACTTTTCGGTGGGGCACCATGAAGGGGGGGTGAGTAATTTCTTCGATCTTCTGAGTAGGCATGTTGATCGCTAAATCATCTTCGTAGTACTCTGCTGAAGCTTCTGCTCCGAAGCCTATGTTTGCCACTAAGTTATGGTTAGGGACAACACTTAACCCATTGTTTATATATACAGCAAACATCCACCGGCGATCCCAGCATTTCCAGGTATTGTCGTAAGCGTTACCAAAGGTTCTTATGTACTCTTTCTGTATCTTTTCAGATGCATAGATACTTTCGATCAATCGCTGTTCCACGAACTGCGGAAATGATTCCATATCATAGTCAAAGATACTCCACGCACGTTTCCAGGTAGCCCAGCCCCAGACATTAACTACTTTAGAGAAATAGTAAGTACCATCACCCACACGATCACCGAAGCGAAAATTGCTTCCACTAACGTGCATTACACGTTGATCGTTACGGTACTTACGAAGCATTTCTTGGCAGAAGTAGAAGAAACTCAGGTTAGGTACACAGTCATCCTCCAAAATCATTCCCTCATCAACCTGCCCAAAAAACCAGTTAACTGCTGAGCTGATTCCTGGCCCTGACCCGCCCGAATTCACGTCTCTGAACAGCGTCTCTACCTCGCATTCCCAGTCTACTTTGTTTACTACTTCGCGGGTACGTCGGCAGTTTTCAGCATCAGTATTTACCCCCTCGCGGGGGCCATCGGCCGCAATAAACAACCGCTGAGGCTTAGCCTGACGAATGGCTTCAAACACTTGCTGAGTTTTTTCGGGTCGATTAAAAACCGCCAGCAAGACTGGGGTAGTTCGATCCCACTCAGGAACGGCTATGCTACTCATTAGTACAGGTGTTTTCCAAACAGTTTTCTTACCCCCATTCTACGAAGATAGGGCCTTACAGTTTTCTTTATCACTCGTACGGTACTTTTATCAGTTGGCCTGTAATCTTGCCAGGGAGTGAGGGCTAAATACTTGAAGTAGGTTGCCGTATAGGGATGAAAGCTTAGATAGTGCCAGGGCTTTAGCGGGGTGGAATAGTGAATGATTACCGGATGATCAATGGCTTCTCGTAAGTCTGATGGGTTGCCTCGAAAGGCAGTAAATTCGTCCATAAAAAGCGCCCCCTGCATATTATACTTAGGATGTAGCGGTAACCATTTTTCATTAAGCACCACATTGAGGGCATCCTGATCATGGTACACAATCTTCTCGGGGTTTTCGCGGATAAAGCTGAGGGTTTGTTGCATAATATCCTCAGATCGCCAGCGACGAAGGTTCATCAGCATTACTCCATCGTTAAAATAATCTTGATGCTTACTTTCACTCAAAACCGTTTTAATATCGGGTACCACATTTTCTACTGCTGCAATAGCGTACGCTTCAATATCAGTATTCCACAGTGGTTCGATCCGATCGTTGATGATGATGTCTGCGTCTAAGTAGATAATCTTGCTCACCGATTCATCGATGTACGTGGGGATAAATACCCGCAAATAAGCCGCCAGTGTAATATGCCCACTCACGACGAAGGTATCAGTATGATGAAGCATAACATCGCAAAAGTGAGCGGTCTGCTGATAGCCCTCAATCAATTGGTACAAAGTGTCAAGTGCTTGCTGTCCTACTTCACGGTGCAATAAATAGACACAAAAGTCAGCGTCAGGATGATTCTCGAACAATGAGCAGAGCATTACTCCTGCGTGCTGGACGTAGTTAGTATCAAAGGCAGTGGCTACATAGATGGTATCCATATATTTGATTTTTTGACGACCAAGTAGCAGGCATTTACTCTAATGCCTGGTATAATAGTACTATCTATTTAACTTTCTGTATCCAGAAACTCCCGGGGCGACGGGTATCTGGATGATAGCTACGGAAAGAGCCTGCCAACTGCTCAGAGTGATATGCGTGCATGAAGCTGCCGGACCACAGTACTTCAAAATGATCGTTGTAGCTTAAGAAAGCTTGCAGTAAATACTGTTCATTCCAGAAAAAGTGCTCTTTAAATATCCATTGCTTTGGATATTCATAGGGCAGAAAGATGTCGTGTATATGAACGATCACGCCTTTGTTCAGCTTAGGAATGAGTTCTAAGTACTCGTAATGAACATCGCTCCCTATCTTGAGCACATGGCTAGAGTCAATAAACAGTACATCGTTTTCCTTAAGCTCAGCAAATAGTTCAAAATCTACGTCCTGCACTTTCTTCTCGACCAGATTGACTGAATCAGAGATAGACTGGCGGAGAAATGTGCGGGGGTAAGGCTCTATTGCAGTAAACGTACTATCATTTGCTTCCTCTGAGCGGTTTTTTTCTAAAGCTGCCCAAGACACCAGTGTAGAATAGCCCGAGCCAACCTCAATCACCTTTTTAGGTTTAAAATGCCGGATCATACAATAGAGAATTTCTCCGTCAACCGACTCAAAATTTCCGTTGTTAATATAGTAGTTGCGAGATGATTTGGATCCTTTTAAAGGAATTTGATCGTACTCGCCCCGGTACTTTGACGCGAAAACGCTTAATAAGTCTTTTTGACCCTGCTCGTTGAAGTTGATTCCAGGACAGGCATGTACTTTTTCGAATATGGTTTGATCTAGCTCCTTAAGTGTGGGAATGGGCTGGTAGAAATGAGCAGGTGTCACATGAAAACCCATACTTTCCCAAACATTGAACAAGTCTTTTCTACGAAACAGAAACCTAAAAAGAAAACTTAGGGCACGAACTAGTATTCTGATGACTTTGGCAGCAGCCTTTTTAAGGACGTTCATAAAAAATTGATCGTGGGTTAGTTCAAGTACCTGTACAATATTCTATATATCCTCACTGATTTCCAATACGTAGTTACTCAAAGGCTCGACATCACTAAATATAATCTCTATCTGGCCTTGTATAATGTCGCAACTTTTTTCTTCCTTCAAATTAATTCCTTCCGAAGGAGCTTCACCAGTATCAGGTATTTCGTAGATTCTGACATTAATCTTACTACTATTGTTATCTACAAAAGATAATGTGCTAAGGTTATCTAACGTGATACGTAGCTCCTTAATGGTTTCCTTTCGGTGCGTATTCGCCAATAATACTCGCGCTTGGTTCCAATTGGTGGGCTGGCGATAGGCGAAGCTTGCTACAAACGATGCCGTTGTTTGACTTCGAACACGCTCTGACACGCTTTCGGCGTATAGGCGGTGCGTCCACCACGCTGTTCGGGGTAATAAATCACCGGGAGTGAGTAATCCCCCAATAGTACCATTCCAGCAGGTGCTTACCTCTTGCTCGTCAGGCCAGCACGCCCGGCAGGCGCCGTCTGCGCCTCCTCTTTCTAAATTATACAGGTAACCTAAAATCTGGGCCGGATTATGGTGCGAGCCACGGTAGCCATATTCGTTCACCTGAATCTCTTTGACACGTAGATTTGTGTACTGGTTGTCGATGCTACTTCTTAACGCTTGCAGGTGCTCCTGCACTGAGTAGGGGTTGTCCGTTTCATAAAGCTCGTGATAGGAAAATACATCTAGTTGGATATTGTTGCGGTTGCAATAGTTAGCAAAACCGTTGATCCACTTTGGAATCCAGTGCGTACTAGGCCCTGAAATTATAGCTCCTGACCCCAGCTCTTCTCTAATCACATCATGGGTGATCTTGAAGCATTCAAAGAACTGCTCCATGGTGCCCTTCCAGATAAAGCCTACGTCCGGTTCGTTCCATACATCGTAAATAACTGTTCCCCGAGTAGAGTCAATTACCGCTCTTAAGAAGTCCTTATAAACATCGTAATCTTCGTAGGGCATCACCGTAAAGCCTTTGCCAGGACCGTTGTACCACAAGTCGCTTAGGGCTAAGATATGTCGGTCACTGATGCGGGACTTCCGAGAAGCTACTTTAAAAAACCCGGCACCACTGCGCAGCAGCTTAGGCTTTAGTAAATCAATTAGACTATCTAGTGGCTCATCAGCATTGATGCCGTGCAGAAAGCCGCTCATAGACTTCACGTCCGTTTCGGGCACCGCAAAGTCTACGATAACGTTTACCTGATCGGTAAGATGGTCATCACGATCTTCGCATCGCGTGAAAATAAGCAGTGAAACAAATAGTAGAATACTAGTGCGTAGATTTTTCGTCAAATTCATACGTAGATTTAGTTGAACCTATTGAGCGTTTTTCCCAACTTACTGGGTAGGTACGTTATTAACCTTCTAAAAATAAACAAAACCAGCCGGTAATACACCCAGTGGTCTACATTTTTCACAATTCTAATGAACTCTATAAATTTGAAGGAAAACTTTAGCCGGGCCGGGCAGAAATTGAACAACCGCTGAAAATAGTCTTGTTTCAGTTGCTTAGCGAGGGGTGAGTTTACATCTATACGTGTCATAATATACGCTAGGATGCGGTACTCTTCACGAACTTTAGTGAGTACCCGCTTATGCGTTCGGATTGTGCGAGTGGTGGCCTCGTGACGCCGAAAGTAGTTAAGTGGTTCGGCCACAAAATAAACTTCTGAGCCCTCCAGCATTTTAATCCAATGCAGCCAATCGCCACACATGACCATGTTAGCAGCAGCTCCTCCAATGGCTTCATACCGTGCTTTGCGAAATACGACCGCACTTGTATTTGGGATGGTCGGTTTATGGAACAAAAACTTTCTGTTTTCTTCTGCCCCATCCGCTAGATAATCTTGCGCCCAGTGCTGTGTATCCAGCGAATCAGTCCACCCTTGCATGGTATCAATCACCTCACCTGAAGCATTGACCACATACGATTGGCAGTAGGCTACACCGACGGCAGGATACCGTTCTAGTTTTGCTACTAGTTTTTCCAATAAACGCGAGGCAGCGTAATCGTCGCTCTCGGCAATCCATATATACATACCTTGGGCCAGGCTTACCCCCTTATTCCATTGAGCGAAGGGGCTACCAGTATTCACATCATTAAAGACTGTTTGTATCCTCTTATCCCTTGCTGCAAAACTTCTGATGACTTCTCGGCTATGGTCATTAGAGCAGTCATCCAACACAATCAATTCAAAATCCTGATAAGTTTGGCTAAGTACTGATGAGATACGCTTCGGTAAGTACGCTGCATGGTTGTAATTGGGAATGATAACAGAAACCTTGGGATTACTCATGAGCAAAGGGTACTTGACCAATGGTAGTTGGTAGATGCTTGTACCTTCTGGGCAGTAGAACAGCCATAATCTTAGCAAGATGTACGTAAAGGACTGATTGGTACTTTTGGCTTTGGTAAAGATAGGTAAGGTGGTGTTTTCCCAGCTCAAAAGCCACCGGGGATAGTTGCCCCTTCTGGCGAACATATATCCAGACCTCAATGGCTTTAGCGATGTCCTGATAGTCGAGCACTAAGTGGCGAGCACTATTAAATAAAAACGAGACTACGGCGGTTCGCTCTGCTGGTTGTAATTCTTTCTGCCCTTCTATCTGCTTCACAAGTTGCTGATAGATGTCTATCTTGGCGTGCTGCTTTTCAATCGTTTCAAACCCCTGCTGACTAATAGACAACCCACCGTGCCTACGGATATAACAGTCGGGGGAGGCATCTAAGTGCTTAACGTAGCGCCATCCTTGGCTGATGACTCTAATGTGCAGCTCCAAATCTTGCCAAAAAGGAAGATCTTCTTCCCAGAAGCAGTGGCTCTTCTGCCAGTAGGCTGATTGAGTGATGGCTGACTTTCGATGAATTGGCCCGGTACTCGACCATACGCCATCTGCTCTGAGAAAACGCACTAAATCGCTTTCTTCCGAATCTGTATTCCAAAGCAAATTTGTATCATTTATCTCCTCTTTGAAAAGCAGCATATTAAATACAACAAAATCTAGATGAGATTGCTTTTCCATGGCTGCTACACGCTGCTTTAGACAAAAAGGGGCCATAAGGTCATCAGAATCCAAGAAAATGATATACTTGCCACTGGCTTTGTCTATGCCGATGTTTCGGCAAGTAGGGGCTCCTTTAGGTTCACGATGACGCCGTAGTAGTTTAATTCTTTCTTCTTGCTGAGCGATTGCTTCTACTACTTCATACGATTGATCAGTAGATCCATCGTCTATTACTAATGCCTCCCAGTATGGGTAGGTCTGAGCCTGTAACGAGGTCAGGGTTTCATTAACCAACACTTCACGATTGAAAAGGGGAATAATAATGGATACAACCGGCGACTGGGTGGGCATGCTATCGTGGTATCAACGTTCTGGTTTAGTGAGGTGGTAAGAAACCTATTTGCCTAAAACTTTACAAACATACCGAACAATCACTTCGTTCTTTTGACAACGAACGCAAGATAGATGCTATATTGCACCAGCCGTTGAGTTCTTCATACGAGCGGCACATTTCATTTAACATCAGCGTACTATGGTATTGTCCGGTAAGAAAGTACTTGTCACTGGGTCGGATGGTTTTATCGGAAGCCATTTAGTAGAGCAGCTTCTTGAGGAGGGTTGTCAGGTGAAGGCATTCGTGTACTATAATTCATTTGGCTCATGGGGATGGTTAGATACGCTTCCAGCCGAAAAGAAGCATCAACTAGAAATCTTTAGTGGCGATATTAGAGATCCTAACGGAGTACGTACCGCTATGGAAGGGGTGGACGTAGTATTTCATCTGGCGGCATTAATTGCTATTCCTTACAGCTACCATTCGCCCGATAGCTACGTAGACACCAACGTAAAGGGCACACTCAATGTACTACAGGCGGCCCGCGTATTAAGTACTGAGAAAGTGCTTATTACTTCTACCTCTGAGGTGTATGGCACCGCGCTCTACACACCCATTGACGAAAAACATCCTCGCCAAGGTCAGTCTCCTTATTCTGCTACCAAAATCGGCGCAGACCATATGGCGGAGGCATTCTACCGAAGCTTCGGCCTACCGGTTACTATTGTGCGCCCGTTTAATACCTATGGTCCTCGTCAGTCGGCCCGCGCGGTCATTCCCACCATCATCACCCAACTACTAAGTGGTTCACAAGAAATTAAGCTAGGAACTTTGTCGCCCACACGAGACCTAGTATACGTAAAGGATACGGTTCGGGGCTTCGCAGAAGCAGCCAAATGCGATACGCTTGTGGGCGAAGAAGTAAACTTGGCTACACAGCAAGAAATCAGCGTAGGCGACCTGGCGCAAACTCTCATCGACATTATCAATCCAGAGGCTCGCGTGGTACAAGACTTACGGCGCACTCGCCCTGAGAAGAGCGAGGTTAACCGTTTGCTAGGTGCTAACGAGAAAATTTGCCATCACACTGATTGGTCGCCCCAATATACTTTTTCAGAAGGTTTAGCCCAGACTGTTGATTGGTTTCGCAAACAAGATTCCG
This sequence comes from Tunicatimonas sp., assembly GCA_965213875.1. Classification (GTDB taxonomy): domain Bacteria; phylum Bacteroidota; class Bacteroidia; order Cytophagales; family Cyclobacteriaceae; genus Tunicatimonas. The sequence goes on from CBDCAN010000001.1 coordinate 957,275, forward strand.
TTAACGACAAAGCCAGCCTATATCATGTTTGAGTCATTTGTTTCCTTCGTTCGAGACTTATATCAAACTCCTGACGGTTGGGTGCCGCTCCACGCGCCTCGTTTTATAGGTCGAGAGAAAGAGTACCTACTGGATTGTATTGATTCTACGTTTGTCTCTTCGGTAGGCGAGTATGTGGACCGATTTGAGCAGCAGATTGCCGAGTTTACCGGAGCTGCTCACGCGGTAGCGGTAGTTAATGGTACCAACGCGATTCACATCGCTCTACGTTTGGTCGGAGTGTCTGCTGGCGATTGGGTCATTACGCAACCGCTTACATTCGTTGCCACCTGTAATGCCATTCGCTATCAGGGTGCTCACCCTTTATTTGTAGATATTGATGCGGCTACCCTCGGGCTATCGGCCAGTAAGTTAGCTTCGTTCTTGGCTCAGGAAGCGTTTATAAACGATCAAGGGGAGTGTCAACACAGAGCCAGCGGAAGGCGGATTGCTGCCTGCTTACCTATGCATACCTTTGGGCTTCCTGCGCAGCTTGATGAAATCCAGGCCGTGTGTCAGCAGTATCATATTCCACTAGTAGAGGATGCTGCTGAATCGTTAGGTAGCCACTACCGAGGAAAACATACAGGTACCTTTGGAGTCGCGGGTGCGTTGAGCTTCAATGGCAATAAAATTATGACGAGCGGCGGCGGCGGTGTCATCGTCACAAACGACGCCGATTTCGCTCAGCGTGCCAAGCACCTTACCACCCAAGCAAAGCAGCCACACGCATGGGAGTACGTTCACAATGAAGTTGGTTACAACTATAGGATGCCTAACCTAAACGCCGCTCTGGCGTGTGCTCAGTTGGAAATGATTCCTAAGTTTCTTGAAAAGAAGCGAAAGGTTGCGCAGGCGTATGCTGATTTTTTTGCCCCACTTGAGGCTACCTTTGTAACAGAGCCTTCTGAAACAGTTGCCAATTACTGGCTCAATACGATTCTGCTACGAGACAAAGAAGAACGAGATGCGTTCTTGACTTACACCAACGACCAGCAAGTTATGACTCGTCCGGCTTGGCAGCTTATGCATCGGCTACCTATGTTTGATCATACGGTACGCGGTGACCTCTCTGTAGCAGAAGGATTAATGGATCAGTTAGTTAACATTCCCAGTAGCGTTCCGTTGTATGAATAGTCTTAGCACTTATCAGCCCCCAGTTACCATCATCGCCGAAGCAGGTGTGAATCACAACGGCGATCTGGCGACTGCCAAGCAGCTTATAGATGTTGCCACCGATGCTGGAGCCGACTTCGTGAAGTTTCAGACATTCAAAGCGGAAAAAATGGTTTCGTCGTCTGCAAAAAAAGCATCTTATCAATTGCAACATGATGGAGACGATTCTACCCAGTTAGCAATGCTAAGAAGGCTTGAGCTTGATCAGGCCATGCACGAAGCTTTAATTGAACACGCAAATCAGCGAGGCATCCAGTTTCTGTCTACCCCCTTCGATCTGGAAAGCGTGTCCCTTCTTGACGCCTTAGGTATTCCCGTATTTAAAATTCCGTCTGGCGAGATTACAAACGCCCCCTTGATCAAGAAAATAGGTCGGTCAGGTAAGCCCGTTATTCTGTCGAGTGGTATGGCTACTCTTGGCGAGATAGAGGAGGCGCTCTTTATTTTACTGAATAGTGGTTTATCAAGAGAGCAAGTTACAGTATTACACTGCAATACTGAGTATCCTACTCCTATGGCGGACGTTAACCTTCGTGCGATGCAAACCATCGGAAATGCGCTGGGCGTATCCATAGGCTACTCAGATCACACGCTGGGTATCGAAGTACCTATTGCAGCGATTGCCCTGGGAGCTACTATTATTGAAAAACATTTTACGCTTGACCGAACGATGGAAGGGCCAGATCACCGAGCTTCATTAGAACCCAACGAGCTCAAACAAATGGTGCGATCGATTCGAAACATCTCTTTGGCAATGGGCAGTGGCATCAAGCAGCCTTCACCTTCTGAAGCAAAGAATCTAAAAGTAGCTCGCAAGAGCATCCACCTCAGTATTGATTTGCCAGCAGGACATTCACTTAAAAAGGAAGACCTATTAATGAAACGTCCTGGCAATGGCATTTCACCTATGCGCTACGAAGAGGTGGTGGGTCGTACGATTCGGCGGCCGCTCTCAGCAGATCATCAGCTGCACTGGAAAGATTTAGCATGAGTAAAAGAAAAATTTGCGTAGTGACTGGTACCCGAGCGGAGTATGGGTTGCTCTACTGGGTGATGAAGGGTTTGCATAATGACTCTTCTATTACTCTACAACTGTGTGTAACCGGCACACACCTATCGCCAGAGTTTGGATTAACCTACCAGACCATCGAGCAGGATGGCTTTCAGATAGACAAGTCGATAGAGATTCTACTATCTTCTGACACAGGAGTAGGCGCGGCGAAGGCTGTGGGGCTAGGTGTTATCTCTTTCAGCGAAGCGCTGGCTGATTTGCAACCAGATTTAGTACTAGTCTTAGGCGATCGCTTTGAGTTATTAGCTGTAGCTTCAGCTACGCTTCTATTGGGTATTCCGCTGGCTCATTGCCACGGCGGCGAGCTCACTGAAGGAGCAATAGATGATGCAATCCGGCACTCAATCACTAAAATGGCCCACATCCATTTCGCAGCCATTGAGTCATACCGTCGGCGAGTCATTCAACTCGGAGAGCATCCCGACCGAGTATTTACCGTGGGGGCCTTGGGTATTGAGAATATACACCGACTAAATCTGCTAGATCGACCTTCCCTGGAAGAAGAATTAGGCTTTCGCTTCAGACCAAGAAATATAGTGGTCACCTATCATCCGACTACCCTAGAACAGCGCTCAGCAGCAGCTCATTTTGAGGCACTGCTTCAAGTACTCGGCGCGCAAGAAGAGCTTGGCATTGTCTTTACTATGCCTAATGCCGACCCAGAGAGCAGGGTAATCATCAAGGCAATTAAACAGTTTACTCGTCAGCACGCCGAACGCGTAGTTTACCACGAGAGCCTCGGTCAGCTTCGGTATTTGTCGCTACTTAAACAGGTGGATGCCGTGGTCGGTAATTCGTCCAGCGGATTGCTAGAAGCCCCGTCGTTTCGGGTAGCTACGATTAATATCGGAAATCGACAAAAAGGCCGAGAGCAAGTAGACAGCGTTATTAACTGTGCCCCCGATAAAGAAGCTATTGGTGCCGCACTAGCCCAAGCACTTTCGTCCGAATTTAATAGTGTGTTGGCTGCTACAAATAACTCCTACGATCGGGGGAATGCCTCTGAAGCTATCATATCAGTTTTGAAGAAAGTAGATCTACAACGTCTCACCAAGAAGAAATTCTACGATTTACCTGATAATTTGTCATAGATTGCCAGTATGAGCGATATCACCCGACACTTAATTTCTACTAACACCTCATTGCGCGAAGCCGTTGCTCGCTTAGACGCACTAGCAACAGACCTTAACTTATTTGTAGTAGACGAGCAGCGGAAACTAATTGGTAGTATTACCGACGGTGATATTAGGCGTGGAATTGTACAAGGGTTGCAACTGTACGACTCGATAGAAAAAGTCATGCACGTGCCCTGTAGCTACCTTGAGCAAGAGGATATCGATCTAACTTTCATCAAACGAGAGCGAAGTCGTGGTATTCGAACATTACCTATAGTTGACGCTGAGCGCCATGTAACAGATATTTTATTGTTCCGTCGGCAAAAAACATTGTTACCCTTAGATGCAGTAATCATGGCCGGTGGAAAAGGCTCTCGGCTATTGCCTCTCACCCAGCATATTCCGAAGCCATTGTTACCGGTGGGCGACAAGCCTATTATCGAGTATAATTTAAGGCGCCTTCAGGAGTATGGTGTTCGTCATATTACACTTACTGTCAATTATCTTAAGGAACAGCTACAGGACTATGCGTCCCGTATCTCTAGTGAAAAACAGCCCGTCCGGTGTGTAGAGGAGACCTCTCCCTTAGGTACAGTGGGAGCGCTTTCGCTTATCACTGACTGGCACCATGACTACATCTTGCTTACTAACTCTGATTTACTCACTAATATTGACTACGAAGATTTTTTTCTTAGCTTCGTAGCCTCAGGGGCCGATATGATGGTAGCGGCGGTTCCTTATCCAGTTAAAATTCCCTACGCCATTTTAGAAGTAACGGATGACGAGGTTACTGCTTTCCGAGAGAAACCTGAATATACGCACTACGCAAACACGGGTATCTATCTACTAAAAAGAGACCTCCTCTCTCTCATTCCGACAAATAGCTTCTACAATGCAACTGATTTGATGGATCGCTTGCTACAGGATGGCCGCAAACTGGCGTATTATCCGATGGTAGCCTACTGGCTAGATGTTGGTAAACCGGACGATTATAAAAAGGCCCAAGAGGACATACTACACTTAGATTTTTGATGAACGATACTTTGGTGGTTATCCCTGCCCGTGGCGGCTCTAAGAGGCTTCCTGATAAAAACATTAGGTTGTTAGCCGGAAAACCGCTTATCCACTATAGTATTGACGTTGCCCGAGCCGTTTTTGATGACCATCACATCTGCGTTACCACCGATAGCCCGAAAATAAAAGCAGTTGCTGAGCAAACGGGTCTGCTCTCGCCCTTTTTACGACCAGAAGCATTAGCGACAGACTCTGCCTCAACCCAAGATGTAATCCTGCACGCACTAGACTATTATCAAACTCGACAGGGACTAAACGCAGCACGAGTGCTGCTACTACAACCAACTAGTCCATTCCGAACCGATCAGCATTTGCGAGAAGCTCTACGACTGTTCACCTCAGACACCGACATGGTGGCCTCCGTGAAGCAGACTAAGGCCAATCCTTACTTCACTCTGTACGAAGCTAATCCAGATGGTTATCTGAAGAAGTCTAAGCCCTCGGAATTTACGCGAGCTCAGGATTGCCCCGCAGTGTACGAACTCAACGGCTCACTATACGTAATTAACGTGGCGAGCCTAACCACATCACCTATGGCTAAGTTTGATAAGGTGGTGCCGTTTTTGATGGAAGAGGCGTATTCAGTCGATATTGACACAGAATTTGATTGGCAGTTAGCAGAATTTACCGCCCAGTACACGCGTAGATTGATTTGATCAAGAAGCTATTCTCTCACACAGCACTTTACGGACTTGCGCCTCAACTTCCGAAGATTGCCAGTATTTTTGTTCTTCCGATCCTCACGCAATACCTCACTGAAGAGGACTACGGTGTCGCCGGAGTAGTGGCAGCATACACTGGTGCCCTTGGAGTGTTACAGTCGCTAGGAATTTCAGTAGTCTTAGCCAACAGCTTTTACAAACAGCCTGGCACTTATCACTGGCTATGGAGACAATTGCACGGATTTATTTCTCTCTGGTCCCTTTTTTACGGCCTTCTTCTCGCCACTGTTCTTTATTTTGGTATTCCTGAAATAGCTCACCCTAACCGAGGGTGGATCGTCCTGTTGAATGTAGTTCCGGTAGCACTTTTCTCTACCACTCAAACCATTGTTTTTCGTTATTATCAAATGTCAGGGAAGCCTCAGCCGCTTGCCATACGTACCGTTGTCCTTGGGTTAGTTACCGTTATGCTAAACCTCTATTTCATTGCGGAACTTAAACTTGGCTATTTGGGGTGGTTTCTCTCAGCCTTCTGTAGTAGCGTGCTAAGCTTCATACTGTTCGCCTATCTCATCTACGTAAAGGTAGGCTTAACGCCCATTTTCAACTTTAAGTGGCGTCTCATTCGAAGCTCACTGAAGATATCACTGCCTACTGTCCCTCATTATTACTCTTCGTATCTATTAGACAGTTCAGACCGCTTGGTACTCGACTGGTTAAAGGTTAGTACAGGCAAGATTGGCTTGTATAATTTCGCTGGTAACTTCGGAGGCTATTTCTCTACTCTAGGCATGGCTATAGGTATGGCGACGAGTCCGATATATATTGGTTACTATAATCAGGGAAAAAATGATGCGACAGCGTATTACAAAGCGCGCGCGCTTACGTTCTTTATTCAAAGCGGATACTTGTTATTTAGCTTCTTAGTGTGTTTGTGGTTGAGAGAGGTATTTTATGTGCTAGTAAGTAATGAAGCACTTCAGAACGTATACCCGCTCGCTATTATTATCATTATGGGATATGCCTACCGGCCTATGTATTTAGGTGTGAGCACGCTACTATTTTTTCACGAACGAACTACGCATTTATGGAAGATATCGTTTATTGCAGGCGCGTCTAACGTCGCTTTGAACTTGCTACTTATCCCCATATTCGGTTATCAGATAGCTGCTGTCACCACCTTCTTTGCGCTCATGTATATGGGTTACTCTGGTTATTTTATGAGTGACTATCGCGCGGTAAAAAACCTCAACTATTATCCGTTGCGCTGGCTCATAATCACAATCTTTACGGGCGCACTTGGCTATCATCTACGTGATATTGATGTGCTGTACAAAGTCTTAATTAGCGGAGTGCTTTCAATTGGTGGCTTAGGGTATTTTGTCCGAAGTAATGTTAAAGAGCTACTTAATGAATAGAAAGGAGGTAATTGTATGGATTGATCAGATTGAGCAAGAGTATCCAGTCGATGAATGGGTAATAAACGGTCTTCACCTGTGGCCTATCATACGTGTTATTGCTTCTTTCTATTTTGTTGAGAAAGCCGACAACACTCGAGTAGTAATTGAACCGCCGCCCTCCCCGGTTACTTTTCGCCAGAAAATTCGTTGGCTGTTAGCTAGTACGCGTTTCTTATTCTCTCTCCGCCCGGTCGATTTTGTATTTGTTGGTGCATTTGCCCAACGAGTGATGCACCAAGGACGTTGGTTCAACCGCTTCACTGATCCAGTGGTAGACGACCTCGCAAGCGCCGGTTTTTCTTTGGCACGCTTAGAGTATGATGATATACCCTCTGAGCTTACTGCTCCATTGTATCAGGATGATCGAGTAGTTTTTTTAAAAGAGGTGGCCTACCCTTTTCAATTGCTAGAGAAGTTGATACGGGTATTTCGTCCCCGTTGCCACTGTCTACCTATGTACCATGATTTCCTACAATCATTGAGTGAAAACCCTGCTACACAGGGGCTTCGGCACAGAATATCTCATCAAAAAATAGAGCACTTTGTAGAAGAGGTTGCCTACTACCAAAGGTTTTTTCGTTACTATCTCAAAAGAGTACAACCTCGCCTGTTAATAGGTGTATGCTACTACTCTTACCCCCTATACGGAGCAATAGCAGCAGCGCACGAGCAAAAAATAGCCTCAGTAGACTTGCAGCATGGCCCTCAATCAGGTATTCACGCAGCATACGTTGGCTTCAAAAAAGTGCCGTTAAATGGCTATAGTACGTTACCAAAGATTTTTTGGGTATGGAATCAAGGCTCTGAAAACAATCTTGAGCGCTGGATCAAGCATCAGACTTTCCATCAAGTCAAGCAGTGGGGGCACCCCTGGGTAAGATATTGGCTCAAGAAAGGTATTACCGCTACTGCCCCAGACAAACCCATTGTTCTTTACTCCCTACAACCGGTAGGCGCACTGGTTGAAGAGTTTGTAATAGAAGCAATAAGCCGGAGTACGCGTATCTACCAGTGGCATCTACGGCTACACCCACGTCAACAATACGCTAAAGCAGAATTAGTAGCTCTTCTTAAGCAGAAGGGCTTAACGGATACAGTGACTATTGATGACGGATTACATGAGCCACTACCAGAGGTGCTGGCTAAAGCATCCGTACACTTAACTCGCTTCTCAGGTACTGCCTTAGAGGCGGCTATGTTCAACGTACCTACCATATTTCTAGATCCAACTGCCGCACACTGCTTTAGTGATTTAATAGCATCTAAGAAAGCGGTATACGTTGAGTTCACCAATGAGCAACAGTTGCTACGAACAATTGAAGATAGCTTACTATACGAAAGGGAGAATAACTATCCACCACCATCGTTTTCTGCATACAGTGAGCTATTGATCGATATATAACAACTACAGGCTATTTTCATTCAATCTAATATGAAAATTTTTACTGTAGGCAATTCGTATAATGAGTGCCATAGATAGCCATTGGTAGTGGCACCGAGTGTAACATCATAATACTTTACCTCGTATTGGGTTGTATCGAACTGGCTGATACCATAGTTACTGTTTTTAATAAACATAATAGTATTTCCCTTTATATTTAGCTGAGACTTTCCCGATCTATTCTTCCGAACAAGCGATTCAGAAACAAACACCTTGTTCTCAGGTAGATTTAGCGAACGTATCATGCCTCCGTATTCATAAAAACTCCAATCATTAAGGCTTTGGTCATCGTGCAACGTATCAATAAATAGTACTGATTGGTTACTAAGCTGATGTTCCCTTATGTAAGTGCCAAGTTTATCTGCTGTAGCTTGTTGTATATTAGCCTTAATGGAAAAGTATCCCAGCACGTTGAGTTTTATAATAAGGAAAAAGAGAACGATGATAACGTAAGCATACTTCATCCAGTATGTCCTCAGCATCAATCTCAACAAAGAAAACAGCAATATCGCTGCTCCCATTGAAATCAGCAAGTTATGTCGTTCATTGTAGCTAAATAGACTATCCGATAATTTTCCTACTACGGCATAAGGATATACCGCGGCCGCTAACAATAAAAAACCTATTGCTAAAATAGCAAAGATATCTCGTTGCGGTCTTGACGAGAACGACTGATTTTTTCTTGTTGCCAGAAAGATGATTCCTAGTATCGACATACCTAGGAACAACAAGAAGTTAAATTGATTAGCAAATATCTCGAGTGCCTCTTTTGCAAAAACTACAGGATAAGAAACCAGATACTTCACTGCCTTCACTGGGCCATTAAAAAGTAAATCTGCTAGACTAAAGGAATTATAACTAGCGATTGCGTACGGACTACCCGCTTGAGGTGCAAGATAGATACTCTTAAAGACAAAAAAGGAGCCTACCAATACCACAAGCAAAGAAGCAACGGTTAGCGCCCTTTTTGTTCTATTGGTCTTCAGCCATTGGTGCGCTGAGATGATCAAGACGACGGGCAAACTATAGAATATAAATGAGTTAGTTACGAACGATGCAAAAAGAAGTGGCGAAGCGGCCATCAGAAGTAAATATTGATCTTTTTGAGCTGTTAAAAATTTAGCAATCAGGGAAACAGCGCTTAAAAATAAGTTTAAGCAGATGAGGTAAGGTAAAACGATCTCTCCGAACGCGCTTCCGAACAACGGAATTGCTATTGCTAGCGTAGAGATTTGAAAAGCTTCGCTTTCATCAAAAAAAAGCTGAACCAAAATAAAGAATAGTAGTATAGGCGCATTCAACAGGCAGATTAAGCTAAGCAAACGGCTAAACCATACGCTCTCTCCGTCAACCATATTAATGAAGTAGTGAAGGTGTGCCAGTCCTCCGTAGTACAACCCATTCCCTTTAAACTGTAGAGCGATGCTGTCAAAAGAAAGTCCTTCTAGTGTCCAATCGTCCCATAGAGGGCCATCAATTCTCAAGATAAAAACGTGAAATATAAATCCTATAAGCAACAGATAGCACACGCATTGGTACTTCATACTTCTAACGATAAGATTACCGAGATGACCTTTCCGATATCTAACTCATAAAACATGGGTAGCCTTACCAGATGCTCACTGTAGCGGTCGCTCTCTGTTAACGGCCGACCATCGTGTTTATCGTGATAGAAAGGGCTCCGGTGAAGACTTAAGTAGTGAAATACTGTGAGTATACCCTTCTCTTTGAGTCTTTCTATCAGCAGAGTACGCTGCGCTATATCTCGACATACGAGATAAAACATGTGTCCATTGTTAGTGGCATACTCCGGCAGATGAGGCAACTGTATAAACGACTGCTGAGCCCAGTCTTGCAAAGATTCGTAGTAGCTATGCCATAACGCGCGGCGTCGGGCCTGAATGTCTTCCAGGTTTTCGAGTTGAGCGTACAAAAAAGAAGCAATAATATCCGAAGGAAGAAAGGAAGAGCCTACGTCCACCCATCCGTACTTATTTACCTCGCCCCGAAAAAAGGCGGTTCTGTTGGTTCCTTTCTCCCAGATAATCTCGGCTCTCTCTACAAACTGCTCGTCGTTGATCACCAGCATCCCTCCTTCACCCGAAATAATATTTTTTGTCTCATGAAAGGAGAAGGCTGCTAAGTGGCCGATACTGCCCAATGGTCGCTCCTTATAAAAACTTTCTATCGCTTGTGCTGCGTCTTCTACGACAAACAGCTTATGGTGTTCGGCAATCGCCATGATCGTATCCATCTCACAAGCAATACCGGCGTAATGAACCACCACAATAGCCTTCGTTTTGGGCGTTATTAAAGCAGATATCTGAGTTTCATTTAAGTTAGGATTTTGAGGGTTGCTATCAGCAAATACAATCCTAGCCCCCCGCAGTACAAACGCGTTGGCTGTCGACACAAACGTAAACGAGGGCATGATAACTTCATCACCAGGCTGGATGTCCAGTAATAAAGCGGCCATCTCCAGCGCATCTGTACAGGAAGTTGTCAATAGACATTTTCGGAAACCGTAGCGATGTCGGAAGAAATCGTGACACTTTTGTGTAAACAACCCGTTACCCGATATCTTTCCTGACAACACGGCTTGATATAGATAGTGCGCCTCTTTGCCAGTCAGGTAGGGCTTATTAAAGGGGATTTTATAATTATTCATCACGCAAACCTGCTTCTGAACTTAGAAACTTTTATCAAAGAATAGGGACTTTCATCACTAGTTATTTCTTCTATTTTTAGTAACCCCTTCCCACAAACAACAACAGGACATTGGTTGTCCAGGAAGATCACTTTACCTGTGGCTCTATTTTCTATTTTTACATCTTCGATCACCTCGACGTCATTTATTCTAACTTTCTCTCCATTTAGATAAGAACTTGCCCCTTTGTAGGGTGGCCCTACTGCATCAACAAATCTTTTGATATACTCAGCACTACTACGCCAGTCTATTCTATAATCCTCTTCATCCCTCCAGAGACTATACGTTGCTAATGATTCGTCCTGCACATCTGCGTGTATCAGCGCCCCTTTTATAATTTTATCAATGATATTATCAGCTACTTCTTGGTAGTTAATACTCACCTGCTCAATAGCTTCACTTATCTTAATCGGATAAGTGATACGAGTACTAGATTGGGCAATAATTCCACCCCTATCGTACTCATTTTCAGCAAAAATAGCACTAACGCCAATTTGTTTTTCACCGTTAATAAGACTACTTACTAAAGGGGCAAACCCTCGATAGCGTGGTAAGAGCGAATCATGAAAAACAATGAGCTTAGTACTGCTATTTAGATCGATCAACCAACGCCAAGATACTGCAATCGTATAAAACCCTCTAATATGAAAACTCTCTTTACGGTCAAAGAAAGGTATATTATGAGCAACGCACATTTCTCTAATCTCCTCATAGTAATCAACTCTGACATTGGCATCTCTAGCGCAACATATCTCTGATATACAAGAGGCTTCATACTTGTTAATAACCATATGAAGTACATCTAGCCCCTTTCTCCCCATCAGAAAGAAAGATACTGTGTTATTAACATTATTATTAATTTCCATCAATATCAACATTTTTGATGAACTGGACTGCCGCCTTCGTTGCTAAATTGACTGTCTCATTAACAATGTAAATAGGCCGATTTTTAACCCCTTCGAACGTTTTGCCTAAATACAACCCAATAACCCCTAGCGTGAGTATTATTAAACCACTTAAAAACCAAATAGAGACCATCAAACTTGCGTACCCCATAACCGCAAAACCTACGAACAAAGCATACACAACAGTATACAAGGCCATCAGCAAGGCTGAAACAGAGATAACTAAACCAATTTTCACCGTGATTCTTAAAGGCTTGTCTGAATAAGCTAGCATAATATCGAGCGCTAAATCGAGCAGCCTCTTTAGACTGTAGCTACTTCCGCCCTCTTCCCTTTCAGCGTGTTCTACGTTAATAGCAGTTTGTCGGAAGCCTACCCATCGTACCATCGTTGGAAAATAACGTATACTTTCGCGCATACTTTTCACTGAGTCAATAACTTTACGGTGATAGATACCAAAATTAGCCACTGTGCTGTCTTGGTGACTCCCCGTCAGATAGCCCAGCGTACCATAAAAGACGCGTGAAGATAGCTTCTTGAGAAAGTTGTCTTTCCGCTCGTACCGTCTTGCCAAGACTACATCATATCCCTCTAATGCTTTCGCCAATAAATTAGGAATCTCTTCCGGCCGGTCTTGCAAATCGCAATCCATGACTACTACCCATTCGCCCCGTGCATGATCGAGGCCCGCTGTAATGGCATAGTGTTGTCCGAAGTTACGACTTAGCTTCACTCCTTTGACAAAAGGGTACCGCTGTGCATTTTCTGCGATCTTTTCCCACGAGTGATCTGGACCACAATCATCTACTAAGATAATCTCATAGCTATCAACGACTTCCTCCAATACCAGAAACAGTTCCTGCTGTCGTCCGTCTAGGTAACGCACCGTGTCGCCATTGAAGAAGGCGTCTTCTTCCATCATCATTCGCACTTCTTTGTTCCACTCCGGTACGCTAACGGCCGCATTAAGCTCAATAGAATAGGCGGTGTTGGCGTACAGCGGATAGTCGCCGTTTACGGGCACGCCCTCCTGCTGGTCCCACATGCCGATGGTGGGGCCCGAGCCGTGACCGTAGTAGCCAATAGGGTGCGTGTAAATTGTGGGCTTGATGCCTTCTTGCTCAGCTTGCGTGCGCGCTGCTTTTAACATCTCGTTGCCGGTTTTACCTACCTCAAACTGTTCAGTAAGGATATCCATCAGCTGTAAACCGGTGCGGTGGGCTTCCTGCAAATACGCGGGTGCTTCGGTTTCGCCGGGGCGCAGCACGTAGGCGTTCTCTTGGGTGTCGGTGTTCAGCCCTAGGTACGTAATGCCAAAGTCACAGTGCAGCAGATCACCGGGCATAATCACCTGTCGCTCGGGCCGCTTCGAGAAGCTTCGCAAATGATCAAACCGCTCGGGATCAGCCCGCTGCACGTCTACCGTGGGGTGAAACCAAGTGTCAAGGCCCAGCTCGTTGATGCGGTTGCGGTACCACCATACCACCTCGTCGGTGGTGGTGACGCCCGGCTGAATTACTTTCTCTGAGAAGCCTTCGGCAATGATGTGGTGCGCGATGCGGACGATATGCTCGTAGAGTACCATTTCAGTATCGGTGCGCGTTTCTAGCCAACCAATGGCGAGCGGTTCAGCAGAAACTACCCGTTGGGCGAGCTCGGGCGGCAGCGCAGCCATCAGCTGCTTGTGGTGCGTATGGCTCAATCCATCGGCTTGCGCGAAGTGCTCAGAGGTATTGATGCCAATACGCTGCGGATCACGCTCGGCGATTATCTCCGACAACCGCTGCCACTGGTCAGGCTGCTCCTCAGGGTTCCAAGCCTTACGAAAGGTTTCGCCCACGTCGTAGCGGGCCACCGCCCAACACTCGGTGGTATCAGCTTCCTTAGGATGATACATTACCAGCATGGTCGTACGACGCGCCGACAGCCAGGTGGGCGGCAGCATCGTCCGCAGCACCGGATCTTCGTTATACTCGCGCGCAATGATGACCCACAGGTCAATGCCGCTTCGATCCATCAGCTTAGGGAGCAAAGTACGAACACGTTCGGTCAGCAGCTCTTCTTGTACCTGTGCACGCTCTTCCAGCGGTAGAACCTTCGGCAATGCTGATTGAGCCAACGCCACGGTGGCACCGCTCCAGCCAAGTAAGAAGGTAAGTAGTAAATGACGCATCGTGTATCGTTTGCGACAATCTACGCATAAAACGAACGAGCGATCCGTAAAAACAGTGACTATTTTTCTCGGGCGAGCATTACCCACCACCCGGTTTGATAGTCGGCTCCGGTATAGTATAGGTACTGTTCGCCGCTGGTGGGATCGATGGTTATCTGGGGCGCAATGATTTCATCCTTCTCCAGCACGGGTTCTTCTTGTACCAGAATAGGATCAGGCAGCTCTTCCCAGGGGCCGAACGGATGTGAAGCCTGCCCCAGATAAATGGCTTCTTTGCCGTTGAAGTCGCTGGTGCGTACCGATACAAACGTGCTATCGTTGATTTTAGTCACCTGCCCTTCCATCCCGATGCTTGTATCTACTAATTTGAAGTCAGACCAGGTGTGGCCACCGTCGGTGGAAGTGGCACCGATCACCCATACTTCAGTGACCGCCTCAGGCGCATTGTTCCATCCTAAAAAACTCATGTAGAGCTGCCCCTGGTACGCGACTACGCTGGGCGACGTGATGAGGTACACCTCTTTCCCCGCCAAAGTGCCCCGAGGCACCACGGGCGCGTCCATTTGCGTGTAAGGGCCTTCCAGCGCATCCGCCTCGGCTAAATATACTTCCGATTGATACGATGCTTCGTCTTCGTACCCAATGTAGTAGATTTGATGTTTGCCATTAGCAGCTTTTCGGTAGAAGGCGGTTTCTTTGCTTACGTCTTTGCCCGAAGGCCCTACCTCAAACAGCAGGGTGCGATGTACCTCCCATTCGTTGAGACTCGTGCCGCGGGCTAGTTTGATAGAAGCCACCCCGTCTACGTCGCCGGTATAGACCATACGCAGTGCGTCGTCTTCGTCGTAAAATACGTGAGGATCGCTAGCCGCTTGATAGTTTTCAGTAGGTATCAAATCTCTGAACACCGGATTTTCAGTGTCTCGGGTCCATTCAGAAGCTAACTCGGTCGGAGGCGGAGATTCATCGTTGTCACAAGCGATGAAGGAGAAAAAAATGAAGTACGCAGACAGTGCGGTAAACCGTTTTTTCATGATTTTTCTTAGCTTTTGCTAGAGCAGTACAATCATCGCACCGTATGCGTTTTTTGACCTAAGTACCCTGTAAACTAAGTTTTGTAGCACTGGGCGTCATCCCGACTGGGCGTCCCCGACTGGGCGTCCCCGTAGGAATCTTGTTACTTAACTAACAGTATTATCTTAAACTGACAAGACCCCTACGGGGTGACAATACCCTATAATTTAATTTACAGTGCACTTGGTTCTCTCCTTCATCGCAACCCAGCGCCTTGTTTCCGGGTTTAACCACAAATTAATCGATACTTTATTATAAGCCAATTCTTACCCTATGTCTGATTCATTACGCTACCCTATCGGTGAGTTTGTTGCCCCGCCCAGTGTGTCACCCGACGAGCGCGAGCAGTTTATTGTTGACATTGCCGAGCTGCCGCAGCAGATTGAGCAGGCGGTCGAGGGCCTGATCGACGATCAGCTCAATACGCCCTACCGCGACGAGGGCTGGACGGTTCGCCAGGTGGTGCATCACCTGCCCGACAGTCACCTCAATGCCTACGCCCGCTTCCGACTGGCGCTCACCGAAGAAGAGCCGACCATCCGCCCGTACCGTGAAGACCGCTGGGCCGAACTGGCCGATGCCTGCACCGCCCGGTTAGAGCCGTCTCTACAGCTATTGACAGCCTTGCACCAGCGCTGGGTGATGCTACTGCAATCGCTCAACGATGACGATTTTGCCCGAACTTACGTCCACCCACAACACGATCAGGTATTTCAACTCGATGCGGCTTTGGCAAACTACTCGTGGCACGGTAAACACCATCTAGCGCACATCAATACGCTGAAAGAGAGAAAGGCGTGGTGATGATTGGGTGCTGGATACTAGATGCTGGATGACTTTCTGAGTGGCTGGATGCTGAATAGCTAATATTGGTTGATTCGTGAGGGTCGCTGGATGATTGTGATTGGCTGAGGCGATTGTTGGGCATCTCAGGTTTTACGTAGTGAAATGCGCTTTCGTCTGTACGCTTACTTTTCGTTGTTTTTACCGATGATGAGCCAGGGGAAGATGACTAGCTGCGCGTATAGGGCCGCAACCACCATCAGGACAGTAAGTGACCCGAACAGATATACCGTTTTTAGTGAGGCGAATACCATCAGGCCGTAGCCACAAAACAGCACCAGACTGGAAGTAACCAGCGCCGGTCCTACCTTTCCGAACGTAGCCCGACAGGCGACCTCACGCGTGTATCCGTTCTGGCGATACTGCTGGTACGCATGGATAAAGTGGATACTATCGTCGATGCAAAAGCTTAAACTGATGGCGGCAATGCTGGCTGTGGCAATGTCAAGGTCAATACGAAGCCAGCCCATCGTACCAAACAGTAGGACCAACGGAAACAGGTTGGTCAGCACCGCCACCCCGGCCAGACGCAAATCGCGCACGAATAGCCACACCAGCAGAAAAATAAGTCCGACGGTAAGCGTCAGGCTCTGCACCTGGCTCCGGATGACGTAACCCGTCACCTTAGCGTATATAGGCAGGTAGCCCGCCGCGACCATCCTGCCGGAACCTCCTAGCATCGATGCTCCTATTTGCTCTAATTGATCAATCCGCTGCTGTAGGTTCGCCGCCGAAAGCATCTTTCCGAACAAAGTGATGCGGGCGTAGGTACCGGTTGCGTCTACGGTACGGTAATACCACGCTGGGTAGTGTTGTTTAAGCAGTTGCTGCGACTGCCGAACCGCCACTGCCGACCGCAGTGCCCGGCGGGCTTGGTCGCCGTAGCGCGTGCGCAAGCTCGCTTCCGTGAGGGTCGCCAGGCTTATTCCGCTGCTCATGCCGTCTACCTGCGTGAGCGAGTCGGTGAGGCGGGCGTGGCGTTGTAGCGCTTCGGACGATGAAACCAACGAGCCTTTACTGGTGACTATAAACTCTAGGGGCATATAACTGCCCCACGTTTGGGCGAGGTGCTCATGGTCTCTCACCACCGGGTGGTCATCCGGAAAATAGCCGAGCGTATAGGTGTCAGCCTCGAGCTGAAACATACCAATCAACGATCCGGCGCTGACTAATAATGTTAGTATCAGCAGTGCGCTACGGTGTTGCCGAAACCAAGACCACCACGGCACTATGTTTAGCGGTAGCGGGCGCACCCGTTGCCACTGCGGCAAAAGTACCACTCCTAGCAAGTAGGTAAACATCAAACATAACAATACGCCCAAAGCGCTAAACAATCCAAACTCTCGCAGAATGGCCAGCGGACTGAGCGTGAGCGAAAGAAACCCGGCCATGGTGGTGAGGGTGGTGAACAAACACGGTCGCCAGATACTCCTAAGGGCGACCATCGCCTTTTGATAGGGCTCTTCCCCCGTGCTTTCCACGTTCATGCGCTCGTTGGTCAAATGGATCACGTCTAGTAAGCCCAGCAGCACCAAGATCATCGGAATCAGGGTGGTCATTAGGTTGAGCTGGTAGCCGAGCCAGCCGTACAAACCGATGGTGAAGTAGGTGGATAGTACAATCACTCCCAGCGCTAATGCAAGCACGAGCACACGCCGGTACAGGGCTAATAGCACAGCAAACATAACCAGGTAGGCGATCGCCAGAAAGCGGCTAAAGTCGCGCTGGGTTAGCTCGTTCAAGCCCTCAAAAATAATCCCCACGCCGCCGAAGGCCAATTGCTCGGCATCCACCTGCCGATAGGCTTCCCTTTTGACGGATCGGATAATCTCTCCGCGCCGCGTGTCAATGTCAGGCGTCCGTTTGAGTTGTACCAGCAATCGCGTGGCCGTCAGGCTATCATTGATGAAATACTGACTCATGGCAGAGGATGAAGCCAGCTTGGTTCGCAGCTGTTCTTCTGACCAAGAAGGGTTGAGCAGTTCGGTAGCCAACACGCTAAGCCCCACCTGACGAAACTCCTTCAAGTTAGCAAGGCTGAGTACCGAAGCCACATCGGGGTGGTTTTCCAGCGCGTGGGTAAGCTGGCGCAGCTGCGCTACATTAGGCTGGCGCAGCACGCCACGTTCGTCGCTCAATGAAATGACGATGACCTCGTCGCTACCAAAACGATCCTGAAAGGTATCGTACGCCCGCAGGCTCGGGTCGTCTTCTTTAAACCAAACACGTAGCGAATTATTTACTGTCAGCGCTCGCTGAAAAGGCTGCCAAAGGAGCACACCCATCGTGACTACTAGTGTAATCATCCACCACCTGAATGCGTGTAATTGCTGTAAAACCACCGGTTTTAAGGGTCGTGAGTTCGCTCGACTTGTCTTATTGCTCAGGGTTTTCTAGCCACGCTTTAAAATCCTTTACCTTTCCTTTGCTCACCACAACCTCGTCAGAAGGCGCTGGCTGCAACTGTAGTTTAAGACGGTGGCTAAAGTAAGTATGAATCTCTTGAATAGCCGCCATATTCAGGATGAATTGCCGATTGATGCGAAAGAACTTTTTAGAATCCACCAGCCCTTCCAACTGCTCGAGTGTATGGTCGGTCACGTATTTTTTGTGCTGATTGGTGACGAGGTAAACTAATTCGTTTTCAGTATAAAAGTAGCTGATTGCTTCGTCAGCTACCGGAATCAGTTGCTCACCTTTTTTCACCAGAAAACGCTTTTTGAAGGTTTTACCAGAGTGGTTTAGCGTATCTAACAAGTGCTCGAGCCGAGTAGCATGATCAGCCCCGGAAAAAGCGTTTCGGAAGTCACGGTACTTCTTGATCGCCTGCACTAGTGCTTCAAACTTGATCGGCTTCAGCAGATAGTCAATACTTTTATGTTTAAAGGCACGAATGGCATATTCGTCGTAGGATGTGGTAAAGATAATCGGACTCTCAATCACCACCTGTTCATAAATCTCAAAACTAAGCCCGTCGGATAGTTGAATATCCGACAGTATAAGATCAGGGGCCGGATTATTCCGTAGCCAAGCAACCGCATTGGTCACGCTGTCCAGTGTAGCCACAATGTTGATCTGCGGGTCGGCGCGCACTAGTAGTTTGGTCAGTCGCTCAACCGCAGGGTATTCGTCTTCTACAATCGCAACGTTCATGAGGCTAAAGGGGGTACTTTCACAGAAAAAACATCAGCAGTTTGTAATATTTCTACCTTCTCAGTCGTGAGCAAAGCGTAGCGATTGATCATGTTTTGCAGGCCGGTTTTGGTTGATTTCTCCAGAATGTTCTTCTTCTGCACGTTGTTCTCGACCGTGATGTAGCCATATGCATCCATAGACAGCCGCAGGGTCAGCGGCTTATCATTTGAAACAATATTATGCTTAATGGCATTTTCTACCAGAATTTGTAAACTCAAGGGCGGCACCAACTGATTGAGTGCCTCTTTGGATAGCTCATTTCGAAAGATAAGGTTATCCCGGTAGCGCGTTTTGTTAAGATGAACATACGACTCTACAAAGGCTAGCTCTTCGTGCAGGGGCACAGTCTCTTTCTGCTGGCTTACGAGCACGTAGCGATACACATCGGATAACTGCTCAAGGTATGTCTGCGCCGGTTGGTTTTCATCATCAATAAGTGCGGCCAGCGTGTTCATACTGTTGAACAGAAAGTGCGGATCAAGCTGGTTTTTGAGTGCCTCAAATTGCGAGCGGATGTTCTCTTTCGCCAAAGCTTCAGAGCGTTGCAAATTCTTAATCCACTCATCAAAGAAGTAGGCCCCTTCATAGATAGAAATGACCAAACCCATCGGAATCAAGTTGGACAAAGCAATTGCTAGCTGCTCGTCAGGATGACAGATAGGAATACCGATGAGCCGAAAGCCCAGACTGATAGCCAAAGAGGCTACCAAGGTAAAAACAACACAAAGGATAATCTGCACCAGAAGTCCGAGCAGTTTGCTCGCTGTGCGGATATTGCTGCCGAAATCGCATCACGATGGTTCGGTTACCTTCCCAAAGCGTTAGGGTAAAAGCCAACGATACCGTAAACTCTTCCAGCAGGTTAGACAGACTGAACGGGTCACCTTCGTGGTAGATAATCATCGTGATAATGCTTACCAGTGGTATGCCTATGAGGCGCATATAGCGCTCGTTAGCGAAGAGTGTCTTCATAGACTTGTTCAATATCACTGGTTCATTGGTATCCATAAAGTAGTTGTATTTTCTGATAAACCCTCATGTTTTTCCTTTAAATCAGGTAAGTAGGTGGCAGGCGACAGGAATTGTTAATTGCCGTTCGCCGACCCCCGCCTTGTCCATAAATAACGCTTAATGAAACCCTAAAATAACACCCGAAACTGAGGTATAGGATTGAACCCGATCTGGTTCTGCTCTTGTACCGTGTTGGTGCGGGCGTTGTACGTACGACTGAATTCATTTTCGTTGTTCGTCACGTTGCGGAAGTCCACACCGAACTCATAGGTTGCTTTCTTCGCATTAATCCGGTAAGAGATTTTCAGGTCGGCCCGGAGGTAGTCGTCGAGGGCTTCCGAATAGGCGCGCTCTTCCTGTTGCACTTCGTAACCCAGCCTCGCCGAGCGCTCAAAGTCTATCGGGGTAAAGCGATTGCCTCCTGACGCCGTAAACTTTAGGTCAATATTCAAGGTGTTGTCCTTGCGACCAACCTTGAATTCGCGTCCGCCCAGTAGGTTCACCACGTAGCCACCGTCGAAGGCTGTGCTGCGCGTTACGTCATCGCTGCCGGTATACTGAGCATCAAATAGCGAGGTAGTTAGCAGAAAGTAGTAGCCTTTACTAAAGAAGCGCTCTAGTGTCAGCTCTACCCCCAAATTGCGTCCGGTCCCCCCGTTTACCAGAAAGTCTTCATCAGGCACCCCGAAATCAGCGCCCACGTTGAGTAGGGAAAACGAACTAGGGTCACTCTCTACGGCAGCATCGCGGATATCTTGATAATAAGCTTCAGCTTTTAGACGTAGGTTTGAGCCAAGCGAGTGGTCGTAGGATAGCATAATGTGCTGGCTATTGACAAAGCCCAGATCTTGATTAGAGAGCACAGCGGTACCATCAGCTAGCTCGCTTTGGGTAAAGTACACTTCTACCGGTTGTATCTGGCTGTGATAGCCATAGCCTATTCCGATGGTTTGGCGATCATTTAGTTCGTACGACAGACCGGCGCGAGGCCCTAGCGAACGACTATCACTCACCTCAAAGTGCTGATAATTGAGTCCAGTGTTAAGCGTGAGACGATCATTGAAGCGGTGCTGCCACTGGGCATATACCTGCGTGAGCAGTCCTTGCCCCTCACTGTCGCGATAGGTCTGCTCATCGCCCGGTACCAAACGGCGGTCCTGAATGTTGAAATCGTATAAGTCAAGGATGGTGCCCAGACTCACCGTGTTGCGCGCACTAAACTTTTTGTTCATCACCAAGTGGGCTGAGTATTTGTTGTTTTCAACATCAGCCGACTGGTTAGGAATGAGCACATTTCGGTTCCTGGTATCAACCGAGTCAGACCGAAAATTATTAGTTTGTCGGGAAGCAGCCAGTGACAATTTGTAGTGCGTGGTGCTGTTGAAGTAGTATAGGTGCGACAGCCCTACGATGCCCGTAGAAAAGTCAGAGTAGAGGTCCTGGTTTTCGTCGCTAAACAGGTTTCCGTCCAGCTCTTCCAGGTTCTCTTCACTACCTAAAAAGTCAATACTACTAACTCCTCCGATACCAAAAGCCGTAAAACGCCCCGCTTTTTCTGTAGGCACATTGATCTTGAACGTTAGGTCTTGATATTGAGGCACGGCTGAGCCAGTACCGGCACTAAACCCTAGGTTGCTGAGCAGCCCAAAGGTTGAGTAGCGGTAGTTAACGATGTAGGACGCCCGTGAGTTTTTACTAAACGGCCCCTCAACGCCTAGTTCGAGGCCGTTAAACCCAATTTGTGCTAGGTGCTCCCTTTGTTCGCTGTTGCCATTGCGTAGTTGTAAATCAAATACTCCCGCAATGGCATTACCGTACTCCGCCGGAAAAGCTCCCGTCAGAAAATCTGATTTGTCAAGCACGTTATAATTGAGCATACTTACGGGGCCACCGGAGGCGCCTAGTGAACCGTAATGACTCGGATTCGGAATATTGATTCCGTCTAACCGCCATAGCAACCCGCTGGGCGAGTTACCTCGGATCACGATATCGTTTCGGTCGTCGTTATTAGAGGCAACTCCCGCAAAGTTAGCTGCCATACGGGCGGGGTCGTTCAAGCTTCCTGCGTAACGTCCGGTTTCTTCTAGGTTAAAAGAGCGCGAGCTCACCGTGGTCAGTTCGTTGTTGGTTGCTACCTTTTCAGCGTCGGCGGTAATCACTACTTCGTCGGTCGTCACCACCCTTTCTTCTAGCGACACATTGAGAACCGCTTCTTTACCGGTAGTCACCATCACGTTAGGAATGGTGCGCTCTGCATAGCCTAAGAAGGATACCTGTAGCGTTTGCCGTCCTACCGGCACATCAGTGAGTCGGAAGTAGCCTTCTACATCCGTAGAAGTGCCTATCAGTGGATCAGTACCTACCACCACTACGTTAACCCCCGTGAGCGGAAAATTAGATTGGGTGTCTACAATACGACCACGGACGGTTTGTGTACGCTGCTGTGCCAACGCAGCAGTAAGACTGATTGTGAGAAGAAACAGAGAGCATAGGAATCTCATAGCGGGTTTGAATTTAGGTTTCGAATGCTACAAACCTAACCTCCTGGCCTATGCTCGGCAGCATTTTCAGGGTGAGTGGGCGAATGATCCGGGTGAATGGAACAATAGCCCCATCAACAAAAAGCGCCGTGCGATGTATCGCACGGCGCTTTCCGCTAAACATGGCACTTATCAACTAGGGTTGAAAAACCTTGACGGTGCCATCATCTTCTGAACTCACGATGAACAGGCTTTTATCATTGGGACTATCACTCGCTTCTACGAAAACCAACCCTTCCGGGGCATCACCACTTTCTAGCAGTTGCAAAAACTGGGGGGCGTACGGATTGGTAACATCGTAAACCGCTACGGCGTCTACCCGCTCCAGTCCGATGAAGGCGATCGTTTTATTTCCCACCGCTCCGATGGTCACTCCTTCCGGTTCTACGCCTTTGGCATCACTACGGTCATCATCGTAGAGGCCCGCCGCAATCACCACTTTTTCTAACTCACTGCCGCTATCGTATACCTGCTCACCCGTGAGGCCGTCCCAGATACTAAACGAACGTGCTCCGTACGAGTAAAGCGCCTCGTAGGCGTCATCATCATCGGTATTGCCCAGCGTGGTGGTGATAAGCAGACGACCCAGTTGATTTTCCTGCTGTAGTTTTTCAGCGTTCGGAAAGCTATGGGCGTCTAGTGTCACATCTTCAACACGTACTTCTTCCGAAAATCCGTCGTAGTCACGTGCGTCCCCTTCATTGGCCGTCAGCACGTACGGAATACCGTTGACCGTGTAAGCGGCCACAGCGTCAGGCTGATACATGCCTAAAGCAGGCCAGGTATTCAGTTGCACACGGTCATCCCGATCGCTTGCATCAATTGTATTTTCGGCCTGACTGTAATCCTTGAAGCCCAGCGGCAGGATGTCGTCTATCGTCTTACTGGCCAGATCAACGCGGGCTAAGCCGTTATTTTCTTGCAAAGATACCCACGCGTAGCGCGAATCTTCGGATACCGTGATGAATTCGGGTTCCACATCTTCAGCCAGACTGGCGTGGGGCCCAAACACTCGAAAACCCTCAGCCGCTAACTGCGCCTGCTGCCCATCAAAAGCAGTAAAATCTAGGGTGGTGACGGCGTATTGATTGTTGACTTCAATGATAGAAACGGTTCCTATCGGATCGTCGGTGTAGTCGTCTGACGGTTCGCCTTCGTTGGCCGAAAGTACGTAGCGGCCGTCGGGACTAAAGGTGACCATATCGGGGAGGGCGCCTACCGTTACCTGCTGGACTTCCTGTAGCGTTTCGGTGCCGAAGAACACCACAGAACCTGGGTGTTGCGCCGGATCAGCTTCTACTGCTACGGCCAGCAATCCATCGTGTACCGCCACACTATTACCGCCACCACCGTACGTGGTGAGGTTGATCGTACTTAGTAAGGTGGGGGAAGATGGATCGGCCAACGATACTACATCGACACGCGATTGGTCGTCGTTGCTCACCACAAAGAGTTGCTGTGTAGTCTGGGTCGTATGCCGAAATCTCAGCAGCACCTTCACCACCCAACGTAATTTGCCCTACTTCCTGAAAGTGCGCAGGATCTTCTCGAGGTAGCTTATCCCCGCCCTTGGCTATCTCGTCTAGTAGTTCTTGGCAGGAGGTAGTAAGGGCAAATAAAGCGCACAGTGTTATAGTAAGCACGTTGTTCTTGTTCATCGTTGGTTCGGTTTAGGTTCTACTGACTAAAGGTGCCGAAAGTAGCGAGCCTAATCCTGAACCGAACGTTTGTTAAGTACTCATAACAAAAGCTTAACACTGATGCTGGTTTGAGTAACACTGGGATAATATTAACATAAAAAAGGCTCTCATTTTATTAGTGAGAGCCTTTTACTAAGCAAATAATAGCGATTGAAGCTTTATTTGTTGCTTACGGGAACAAAGTCAAGCCAAACAAACAATACAATGAGTATAAATCCTAGCATAGTAAAACTGATTTATTGTAATAAGTTTAGATAAATATAGTAAATATTTGATTAAAAATATAACTATTTAAATTTAACAAGAATCTCACCCCTACGGTTTTTACGATGCTCAGCCTCACTGCAACTGACGTTGATGCACGGGTTTACCAGACGTTCTTCTCCGTAGAAACGCAGGTAAACTTGCTCTTCATCAATACCTTGCGCTACCAGATAAGACCGAATAGCCTGTGCTCGTTTTTGTGATAATACCCGATTGTAACTCTTTGGTCCGCGGCTATCCGTGTGTGTACTAGCCTCTATTTTCAGCTCGGTGTGGGTTTGCATAAATGCGGCTACTTTAGCGAGCTCTTTACCCGCCTCAGGAGT
This sequence comes from Tunicatimonas sp., assembly GCA_965213875.1. GTDB lineage: Bacteria > Bacteroidota > Bacteroidia > Cytophagales > Cyclobacteriaceae > Tunicatimonas. The sequence continues at coordinate 982,052 of CBDCAN010000001.1, forward strand.
AATCTTGTGCTGATCAAACCCAAAGTAGATATTACCAATCTTACGGTGGAGCGCATCACTACCCGCCCACCAGCCGTCGCCTAATCCTTCACCTCCCTGTATTCGAGTGCGCCCTTCTACCCCCTGCAAGTACCACCCGCCATCGTCCGACTTCAGTTGATAAGCCTGATCACCTACGGATACCCATACCTGAGCCGCTTCCGACGAGCCCTCTATAGAAGTGAACGGTGATGCACGCAGTGAGGCTACGCTCATAATTCGCACTTCACTGGTCTCAGCGGAGGGTTCTTCTGCGCTAGCCGGGGGGGGCACTTGCCCTTGAGCGGCACGCTTGGCTGGCGCCGAATCAGTGTCGGCAGTGCTTAATTTGTTTATTGCTACGATGTCCTGAGGTGCTATTGGCTGGTTGGTGGCTATTTTCAGCGGTAAACTCTCTGGCACCTTACCCGGTTCTACGCTAACGATCACCCCGGCCCCTTTTACGCTCAGTTGATCAGGGCTACTCAGTACTCGGTACGACTCGCCGGCCATCACTTTCATACGAAGAACTCCTTGCGCGTCTGACAGCGCGGTCTTCTCTTCGCCTGTCGCCTCGTTCACGACGCGCACAATAGTATTTCTCAGCCGTTCGTTGCTAATGCTATCGTAGAGCTGCGCTTCAATACTAACAGCGTCTTTGGCCGTATTAAGCAGCACCTGCACCGGATAATCTACTCCAGGCGATAGCTCTTCAGACGTAAGTACGAGGATATCATCATAGTGCGCCAAAGGTTCTACGCTAATCATGTAGCTCTTCTTCGGGTCTATTTTAGCACTAGCCACTCCTTGTTGATCCGTATGAAGCAGGGTGTACTCTTCGCCGTCTGCGATCAGGCGTACCGTAGCAAACGCTACCGGCTGGCGACTCTCTTCATCTAGCGCCGTTAGCCGTAAGGGAGTATCACGCAGCGGCACGTCAATCGGTATGTTGATCTGGTTTTGACCTAGTATGTCCAAGGCTTTGCCTACTATCACCGGATAATCCCAGGGGTGGCCGTTCACATTGCCAGCAAACTGGTAGTCGTACTTGGGATTCACCTTCACCCTCACCCGACCCTGATGATCAGCTATGCGGCTGATGGTGTCGCCCGTAGTAACGTTTATCAGGTGTATTAGCGTACGATCTATTGCCTCATCAGTGTTGGTATCATACAGACGAGCCATCAGTTCTACGGCACCTGTTTCACGCTTTAGAACGACCGTCACCCCTGAAGTATCCGAAAGCATATCCGGGTCTAGAATGAAGGCGTCGCCCTGATACTTTTCTCTACTGATGTCTAGCATATAGCTTTCGTAAGGACTCACGCTAAAGTGCACTTTGCCCGTCGTATCACTCAAAGCGAACTCGAGTGCCTTGGCACCTACTGCCGTCACCTCCGCGCCAGCAATCGGCTGGCGCGCCACCTCGTCTAATACTAAGATATCTAATGCTTGCTTATGAACCGTGAGTTGATAAAGCTGATCATTACTCGCTGACCTACCTCGGTTAGATGCATAGTAGCCCTGGGTTTCTGTTGAGTCCATTATCAGGCCAAAGTCATCGTACGGGCTGTTGATAGGATAACCCAAATTCTCTACGTAAGGATCGGTCGTGCTGCTTTTGTAAATATCCAGCCCGCCTAGTCCCTGATGGCCGGTAGAGGCGAAGTATAACGTGCCACTGCGATGCAACGAAGGAAACATTTCGTCTCCTTCTGTATTGATGGGGCGCCCTACGTTGGTCGGCGTTTGCCAGCTACCGTTCTCAAGGTGGCTTACGTATAAATCAGTACCACCGATTCCTCCTGGCATATCAGAAATGAAGTACAGCGTCTTTCCGTCTTCAGAAACGGTCGGGTGCCCTACCGAGTAGGCTTCGTCGTTAAAGGGCAGCGCGACTATATCTTTCCACCGGTCGCCTTCTCGCCGAGCGGTAAACAGGCCTAAATGACGCACTTTTTTGTTTTGCGTATGGTTGCGCGTGAAAATAATTTGTTGGTCTTCGTCGTAGAAGGTTACTGGCCCTTCGTGGTAGTTTTCGCCTAAGCTTTGCCCAAAAGGCACCGCCCCTTGCGTACGGTGGTCTTTGTCTAACGGTGCGAAAAACATCGACAAGTAGGCGGTTTCGTTCCAGCGGTACACCTGCTGGATGGGTTGCTTGGTCTGGCGAGACGAGATGAACACTAAACCATCCTGATAGAATGCCGGAGCGAAATCGGCACCCGGCGAGTTAGCGTCAATCGTCTGCACACTGTAGAGCAGGCTATCTTCGTAGAATTTGGGTAGCTGAGCAATGCCCGCTAGCCTCTGCTGAGCTCGCTGATCGTTGTCATTGGCTTGGTAGTAGCGTGCGTACCACTGCTGGGCCTGACGTACCCGTTGGGTACTTAGCAGCGCTTGGGCGTAATGTAGTTGGTGTTGCGCCGTAGCCTGCGGTGCATAAATCGCCTCCCGATACCAACGTACGGCTTGCTCGGGATTGTTGAGTTGGTGATAAGATTCGGCTAACTGTAGCTTGAGGCGGTCATCTTGCGGGTGTTGGGCAATCGCTCGCCGGTAGAGTTCGGTGGCCTCTTGGTAATACTCATTAGCGTACAAGTGATCGGCTCGCTTCGTAGGGCTGCCCAGATACGTAGTGATTGTCTTCACTTGTGCCAGTGCCACAGTAGCCCACATAATCAGTAATGAAGTGGTCAGTGTTCTTTTCATCATGAAAGGCTAGAAATATCGAGGTGAGACAGACTTCTTATGACCGATGGTGAAGCGGTAGTTAAGTGATAGCTCATGAGAGCCGCCGTTTACGCTGCGCAGTTCGGAAGAGGTAGCAAAATCGTACGAGTAGCCCAGTTGCAGACGATCGGTGAGTTGTAACTGTAGCAAGGCATCTACCGACTCAAAAGAGCGCCAGGATAACCCTACCCACAGCACTTCCATGATCAGTAGGTTCGCGTTCAGGTCCAGTTGTAAGGGGGCGCCTTCTACGGCTTTGAGCAGTACGTTAGGTTTGAGCTTCAAATCCTCGTTGAGATCGAATACGTAGCCCGAGTGCAGAAAGTAGTGGCGTACTAAACCTTTGCTAGAGGCTGCCTCGAGCACATCGTACGACCGTTCTACTAGCTGCGGTACGGCCAAGCCCACGTAGAAACGAGGGGCGTAGTAGTACAAACCCGCCCCAAAGTTAGGTTGCCAGTAACTCACTGAGCCCTGGTTGAATACCTGATCATCATCTATACCCAACTCGCTGTAATCCTCTCTAAAGTTACTCATACTTACCTGCAAGCCCATCGACAGTTTACCATGCTCCATCGGAATGCGATAGGCGTATGATCCGGTGATATTATACTGATCAGTGATACCGATTCTATCGCGCAGCAGCATCAACCCGGCTCCAACCCGCTGACTCATGAATGGAGCGTGTACTGAGAACGTTTGTGTGCTAGGTGCTCCGTCTAACCCAGTCCACTGCTGGCGGCCAATGGCCGTCATGCTGATTACTTCATGGCTTCCTGCGTAAGCTGGATTTAGGGCCAATCCGTTGAACATATACTGGGTAAACATCACTTCTTGCTGAGCGTAGCAAGGGCCAGCCAGTAGACATAAAATCGTAGCGAATAGCGCTAGCGGTAATGATTTCATAGATTATCGTTTTAGCACCACGTAGCCACTCAGCGGGTCGGCCCCGTCGTTTAGGTCAATCACATAGAAATAAGTACCTTCCGGTAGCGGTTGGCTACCCAGCCGAACGCCCCGGTTAGCATCTCCTTGCCAAAGCACCTGCCGGTTATCATAGCCCATCACTTGATAGACCATATTACCCCAGCGGTTAAAGACGGTAACAATACTGCCGGGGTAGCGGCTAATCCCCTGAAGCTGCCAGCTATCGCCCTGTCCGTCACCGTTGGGCGAGAACCCTTTCGGAATGACCAACGGACCAGGTTGTATGATGATCTCTACTGTCGCCTGGCTGCACAAGCTGGCATCCTGACTATCGCACACCTCATAAGTAAATTGATCTGTTCCTACTTGTCCAGTATAAGGCACGTACACAAAACGACCGTCTGAAGATAATTCTAAACTACCCAGTACGGGTGTGCTGATGATCTTCACGTCACCCAGTGTTTCACCTTCTACATCATAATCGTTGATGGTTACTGCACCGTTTAGCGTTTCGTTCTCGGTAGCCTCGAATCTATCATCCTCAGCAATCGGTGCGTCATTTACCGGTGCTATTGTAATTATTACCCAGGCAGTATCGCAGAGCATTGGCCCACCGTTATCACACACTCGGTAGGCGAGGGAGTCTGGGCCGAAGTAGTTGACCGCTGGCGTATACACCAGGTTGCCGTTGGGCTGTAGCACTATCTCGCCGTGTTGTGGTAGCACCACCGCTTCCGTATCTACCGTCAATACATCCTCTGCATTGATGTCGGTGTCGTTCGTCAGCAGATTCTCTTCCAGAACAGTGTCTTCTATCATCGAGAAGCTGTCACGTTGAGCCTGCGGCGCATAGTTAAACGGGCGTACTACCACGGTTACCGTCGCTGTGGCGCAGGCTGACGGAAAGCCACTATCGCAAGTTTGGTAAGTGAAAGAATCACTTCCTACAAAGCCAGCATCAGGCGTATAAGTGTAGGTGCCATCGCTGCGTAGATCAACTGTACCGTTGCCCGGAGTATCCAGTAGTGAAGCGACTAGCGTGTTGTCGGCTACACTATTATCATTGTTTAGCACACTACTTCCTGTCAAAACCGTAGCAAAGTTTGTCGTGTCGCTATCATCTACCGTTAGCGGATTGTAATTGATTTGTGCTAACGCAAACCGACCAAACTCGCTGAGGGGGCTAGTAGTGGTAATGCTACCACCGGTAGAGGTGCCTACCGGGGCATTGGTAAGCACTTCTACCCACTGCGTACCGTTCCAACGAACAATACCTACTTCGTCAAACACCACCGGGCAATCAGCATCCCAGTGTAGGGTAACGGAGGCTTCGGTGCCGCTCACGGAGCTGCTCATCTCCCAGTAACCACAGCCATTGAACCTCTTTATCCAGTTCTCTTTAAGATCGGCGTTGGGTACCGGATCATGGTAGTAGTCTACCGTCATTTCGGAAGGTGCGCTCATTCCACTGACGCTAATGGGTCGGTGTCGGGTGCCATCGCCGGCAGGAAAGGTAAAGTCAGCGTCTCCTTGTTTAACGATGGTACCTTTCACGTGGCTATCGTCAGAAGCGTCTACTACGGCAGCATTCTCTCTAAAAATGACTTCGGCATTTCCCAAAGTTTCTACGACGCCGTTACGAAAGCGAGCTTCTTTGTTTATTCTAAGCTGGGCATCGGCTGCTACCAGAAAGCTACCGGCACTCTTATCTATGGTCACTTGATTGAAAGTCTCTCTTCGCGCTAACGTCTGGTCCTGACTACCGTCTACGATCAGTCGTTCGTTGTTCGTTCCTTGGTTAACGGTGACTCCTATCGGGTTGCTCGGGCCCAGACGCGTCCAGTTGCCGGCTAGGTTCAATGTTTTGTCCGTTGTTAGGCTGAAGATCATGGTGGAGGTACCCAAAGGGGGGCCTTCTAGCAACACATCACCGTTGATATCCAAACTAGACGGGAGGATACGCTTTTCGCTGGATCCGCTATTACCTTTGTTGGAGAGCCGCAGGTCCCAATATGCACTCTGAGGGGCAATGACACCTTGGTTAGAGGCGCTATTGTAGTGCACCTCGTTGTCTTGGTACTGTGCGAAAAGTTGTAGGTTTGATGATAGGTTTCCTCCTAGTGTCAGGGTGGAACCCGTCTGATTTTGTAGTGCGGCGCCAGCCACTGCTACCACATCATTGGCTATCGTGAGCGCGGCATTGTTGATGATGTTCGTACCACCTTGTTCGTACTGTAGCTCATCCGCAACTTCTATCCTACCGTTGTTCGTAAAGTTGGTATTGAGGTGGCTCAACTGAAAATGCTGTGCTATGCTGATCGTTCCGCTGAGATTGTTCGTCACGTTTGCCGGGTAATTTACGTCCAAATCTTCCGTCAACGTAATATTGCCACTTCCCTGAATGACGTAATCGCCGGCAGCATTGAAGCTTAGTTCTCGGGTGCGCAACCCGTTGGGGTCGTCTACATTGATGGTGACGTTTACTCCGGGATAGCTTCCCCCCAATCGGTCCGAAAGGATATCAATATCATCTTCATTAGTCCACTGACTAAAGAATATATTTCTTTGTTCAGAGTTAGGACCGCCACCGTTGTCTACGCGCCCCCCCGCCTTGATGTCTAAAGTAGCATCGCCGTATAATACGAGGTCCTTCTGATCTACTGTCCATATAAGACTGCTATTGTTATATACCGTCAGGTTGTGCGTGTACCCGAACACATTCAGAATAACATCATACCCATCAATGTAGGTGTCACTAAGATGGTCAGGGATACATTCACAACTAGGTCCGCCTGCCGTGTACGACCATGTGTCAGGATCATTCCAGTTACCGTCTTGAATAGCATGACGCTCATCGGATTCGGTAAATATTCGTATGTTGTCTATGATATACTCCTCGTCATCAGCCGTATTCTTGGTTCTGACAATGACCTCTACCTTATCGCCACTTAGCCCGCCAATCATCGCAGTGTTTGTCCCAAACTCTCTTCGCCATAGTCCGTTGAGTAACGGAATTTCCGGCCCGTCATCAATCTGGTAAAACACCTTGATGTAATCATCACTTTCTAAGGAACCTTCACCCCTGATTTGAACAGCCACCTTTACGTTCGTATGGCCTGATATCGGCACCTCTTCGGTTCGGAAAACCACTTCGCCGTCGGTATTTCGGGCCGTGAGTTGGCCACCCTCTACCCGAAAAGCATTGTTGCCATCGCTGCCCAGGTTGGTGAGGTCGGTATTCCAAGCAGTGGCACCATTGTCTACAGAAGCGTTGACTAAAGTGCCGTTGTTAAAGTTCTCATACCAGAATACCTGTTCCTCTGGCCCTGTTCTCTCTAGTACTAAAAACCCTACTTTCTCCAGGTTATGGTCTGTTTCAGGATCGAGCGAAGTCTCTTCTTGGATACGTACCTCCACCCCTTGGTCTGTCACATAACGGTAACGTAAGAAAAAGGGGTTATCTTCAGCATTTGTCTGCACTCCGGCCAGAACGAAAGGGTTATCTACTGAAGCTGCGAACGGAGCGGTTTTTCTTAAATGGTTTATATCATCTTCTGACACTACCTCGTACTCACGACCGTCAGGCAGCGTACCACTGCCCTGTTGCACTGCCAAGTAGTGAATATCTTCTGTCGCTGGCCGGACTTGATTCAGGGCTTCTTCTTCGCGGACGTGAAACGTGAAGTTGGTTGCACTAACGCTCCTGACACGAGATATAAGTGCCGTGGGATCATTGTTGGAAGCCAACTGAGTTAATACGACCTGTGTGCCGTCGAAGCCGGTAGCGGCAAGGTTGACAGTCTTTTGTGCATCGTCGGTGCGCGACTGGGTGACACCCGCTTCCCAGATAGCGCCTCCTACATTGTATACTCCCGCCTCAATGACGAAGTAACCGAAGCTTTCGAGGCCATGACTACCGTTATTTTCTTCAAACTCTTCTTGTAAGTACTGAAAGCCCGTGGACGTGACGTTGCGAACCCGAAGCCCTGCGGGATCACTACCGAACTCAGTAGTCGGCCCCATTATTACTACCGGATTGCTGTAGGTGTTCTCCAGCGTAACATCATGCCAATCATCAATAGCCTGGGTAGCAGATATGACACCCGCCTCGTAATTTGGCTGCGCCACAGCAGTCGCACAGTAATACAAAATACCAAACAGGGTCAGCAGTATAATCCTCATGGGGCAATGACTCTTTTCTTTGCTCTAGCGACAAATAAAGAAATTAGGCCCCTTATTAAGAGAGCTTGTTTCAGCGAAAAGTCATTCCTGTAAGTATTCGAGAATTGTTCTACTTTTATTACCGGCGATGGGTAAAACAGAAAAGCCATTAGCAACTTTCGTTACCAATGGCTTTGGGGGGGGGTGGGTCCTATAGGATTCGAACCTATGACCCCTTGGGTGTAAACCAAGTGCTCTGAACCAACTGAGCTAAGAACCCAATTTTGATCGATTTCCGAGCAGATTCGAAATGTTTTCCGCTACTCGAAACAAAATTGTTTTGCAAAGGTAGTATTCTTTAGATACTTGCCAAACGACGAAACGAGAAAATTTCTGAAGAGGGCTAACCCCATCGAATCACGCGGTTTTCTTACGCCACCCTTCTTCTTTGTCGGCACCGGGGTATCATATTTGACTAGGAATAAGCGTTGCTTAGAAAACGAAAAAGTTTGTTTAAGAAGATTATCAAGTGGACAGTAGGAATGCTCGCCTTGCTCGTGGGCGGCACGGCCTCTTTGAGTTACTACTACCAGGATCGCATCTTGCAACACTTTGTACAGGAAGCTAATCGCTACCTCACCGCTCCGGTGGAGACCCACCATATCGCATTATCTTTTCTTTCTTCGTTCCCTCGAGTATCGGTGCGCCTGGATAGTGTGCACATCGCTGGCCACCACGAAGCGCCCCCCCTCGTGAATATGGCTCAGGTTCAGTGCTCGTTCGACGCCTGGGCACTATTGCGGGGCGAATATGTCATTGACCGGGTAGTGCTAAAACGAGGCCAGATATATTTGCATACCGATGACGCAGCGCAACGCAACTTCAATATCTTTCGAGCAGCTGACACCACCGTCGCTCGTCAAGACCGCCCGCCCCTTAGCTTTCGCCTGCAAGAGATTTTGTTAGAGGAAGTCAAGGTAGACTACGTTGATGAACCTATTCAGCATCATACCGATCTGATGGTGCAAGAAGCCACCGCCACGCTGAGGGTGCAGGGCCCAGTTTACCAAGTGGCTTTGCGGGGTAATGTGTTTAGTCAGGCCATCCGGGTAGAACAAGCGGCCTACTTTGAGCAGAAGCCGGTGCGTATAGACGCTGCTTTGTCTTACCATCACCACCAACAGCACTGGGATATTGCCGCTTCTACTCTCCGGGTGGGCCAGGGTACGTTCGACGTCAGTGGTACCCTGGATCATAGCGACGGCACACAAATGAACCTGGCGGTAGACGGACAAGATACGGATATACAAACGCTACTTTCGTTACTGCCCACCAGTATGGCACAACCGCTGCTTGCCTACCGTAGTCGCGGCAGCGTTTACCTCAACGGCACCGTGCAGGGGGGTATGCCGCACCCTCGGGTTAATCTGCGTTTCGGCTGTCAGAACGCGTCTATCTATCATCCTGACTATCAAAAGCAGTTAGAGCACCTTCGGCTTGAAGGCACCTTTACCAACGGCGAACAGCACAGCCTGCGTACCTCAGAATTAGCTTTAACTGGCATTGAGGGAAGTTTGGACGGCGAAAAAGTACAGGGTAACCTACTGATCCGCAACTTCCGAGACCACTACCTAGAAGCCTCGGTAAAAACCAGTATCAGTGCACAATCGCTACTGGATTTTTACCCCTTAGCTGAGGTGCGGACGGCCAGCGGGCGCATTATAGCCGATGTGCAACTGGCCGGGCGGCTACAGGACATGCGCAGCACGCAGTTGGCTCAGCGGCAGCGTACCCGAAGTTCTGGCACCCTCGGCGTACAGAATTTTTACCTACACCTTCAGCAGTATCCACTGCCGTTCCGCAAACTGACCGGCACCTTCGGGTTTCGCAACAACGATGTGGCCATTAGCAACTTCAAGGGCTACGTAGGACACAGCCAGTTCCAGCTTGAAGGGTTCTTTCGTAATGCCATTGCCTACGCCCTAAGCGACACGCACCCCATAGAGGTAGAAGCAGACTTGTCTTCATCGCTCATCGATGTAGACGAGCTGCTGTCAGGCCATTTAAACGCCCCTACATCAAAAAACGACACTCAAGAAACCGCGAAAGACTGGGCAAGTACCACCCAGAAGCAGCCTTACCGTTTTCGGTTAGACCCTCGCCTATCGCTTCATCTTAACTGCCAAGTAGACCGGCTAAAATTTCGGCGGTTTAAAGCCCAACGGTTGCGCGGTCGGCTCAATCTACACAATCAGGTGGCACGCGTGCAACACCTGTCGGTAAACGCCGTCGGGGGCAGTGCCTCCGCCAGCGGCACCGTAGATGCCCGCCGCGATCAGCGCGTTGATGTGCGGCTCACGTCTCGCTTTCAGGGCGTGCTCGCCGATAGTCTGTTTTACGTATTCGAAGACTTTGAGCAAGACTTTCTTACCGCCCGGCATTTGCGGGGAAAGATTAACGCTGATGTAGATTGGAAAATGCACTTCAACCATGCGCTGGAACTCAACTACCCGTCGTTGCGCGTTACCGCTGATGCTGAGATCACCGATGGTCAGTTGAACAACTTTGAGCCACTACAGGGTATCAGCAAATTTGTGGAAGATAAAAACCTATCGCGCCTGCGCTTCGGAAAGTTGCAGGGCACCATCCGTATTGCGGACGAAAAAATCTATATTCCGCCCGTAGAGGTTTACAACAACGTGTCTAACATCAACGTGCGTGGGGTGCACACCTTTAGCAATCATCTGGACTACGAGATTGAAATGCCCATGCAAGGAGTGCATTTGCGCAGCGATAAAGCCCGACAACGGATGCAGCGGCGAAAGAAGCACTTCGGGGAAGTAGTAGACGATTCTGCCAAGCCCATGACGCTCTTTCTCACTGCCCAGGGCACCGTAGATGATTATAAGCTGGCTTACGATTTTAAAAAAGCGAAAATGGCCCTCAAGCAAAATCTGAAAGAAGAAAAGCAAGAGCGTAAAGCCATTTTTAAGAACAAGGGGCGTAAGCCCAACCACCAGGTAGAGCTGGAAGATGAGTACTTCGACTTCGACCAGTGAGAACGTCTATTAGCTGACTTTTTCTTCGGTAAGGCATCTTTTACCGGGCGGTTTGCGTTCGAACTGATGTTTATTCGCTCATGCCATTCATGAAGAAAATCCTCCTAGTCGGTATCCTCTGTTCGCTGCTCAGCCATCCCAACCACGCACAAGAAGAATCCGATGGAGTGATTAGCTTGGCCGACCGGTTCGTCGACTTTTTCTCCGGCAGCTTCCCTCTCGAGAACAACACCTATCCCATTCGGTGGGTGGTAGCTCCCATCGTAGCTTTCGCTCCCGAAACCAGCTGGCAATTCGGCGGTGGTGGCAAAGTGCTGTTTCACCCCCGGCGCGCCGAAGAAGGCACCCGCACGTCGTTTGTCGCCTTCACCGCCCGCTATACCATTAATAACCAAATACTGATCTCGCCCGAATATCAGCTGTTTTCGTATAACGAACGCTACATCCAACGGGGCGATATTAACTTCGTCCAGTTTCCACGGCTGTACTACGGTATCGGCAACGATACGCCCGAAGCCAACGAGGAGCTCTTCTCCTCTACCCTCTTCAGTGTGGAGCATATGGTGTACCGCAACGTGTTCAACAAGTTATACCTAGGGCTGGGCGGACGCTACGCCACTACCTACGACTTAGAAGTAGAGGAAGACGGCCTACTCGAGCGGGAGCGGCCAACGGGTATCGGTGGCAACCAGGCAGTAGGGCTTGATGTCGGCATCATGTTCGACAACCGCGACAATGTGCTTAGCACCAACGCGGGTATTCTGGCTGAGTTTCGGCAGCGTTTTCACCGTAAATTTTTGGGCAGTGATTTTGATTACAACGTGGGAGTACTCGACGTGCGTCATTATTTGAAACCATTCGCGCACCGGCGTGATATCATTGCCTCGCAGATGTTTGGTTACTTTACTTCCGGTGACACACCTTTTACGGAGCTGGCTCCGCTGGGCGGCGATATGATCATGCGTGGTTACTACGAAGGACGCTTTCTAGACAACCATCTGATGGCCATCCAAACCGAATACCGGGTGCATATCTGGAAGAATTTTGGGGGCGTAGGCTTCGTGGCCGTAGGTGAAGTAGCCGAAGACTTCGGCGGCTTTAGTCTGCCCGAACTGAAACCATCGGCGGGGGTGGGTATACGTTACACGCTTATTCCGGAAGAAAACCTCAACATTCGATTTGATATCGCCTTCGGTAAGAATGCTAACAACATTTACATCAACATTTCGGAAGCTTTCTAAACGCTAAGTAGTTCGTTAGAGTCAGAGGTAGGAAGAGCGGCAGTAGCAGTGACTGCCTCCTGCCACTGCTTGTTGCCGCTATTTCTTGTAGTATCTACTTGAAGATGCGCTGTAACAGCCCTCCCTTGGGCTCGTTCCGCACCTCTTCTTCCGGCAGGTCAGCGTCAGGCTTGAGGAATTCCCATATCTTAGGCCAACCGGGGAAACCGCCCACGATGCGATCATCAATGTATACGTCTGCCACAATTTTAGGAGTATCGCCAGGTTTGCGCTCTTCGCCGGGATAGTTGCTATTGACGGCAAAAAACTCCACGCCGTTCTCTTTGCAGAAAGCCACGGCTTCATCAAGACTTTTGTTCTGTCGGCATGTCCACAGTATAAGCTTGTGCCGTTCCTTACGCAATTCTTTCAGCGTTTCAAAAGCGAAACTTTGCGGGTTTCCGATGCCTGGATACGCATCTTTCACGATGGTTCCGTCGAAGTCTACAGCGATAATCATAAATGCAGTTTTCAGTAAGCAGTGCCAAAGTTGAGCGAGGCCGATAGCAACCAAAGAGCCGCTCGGCAGTCGCCCTCGAGGGCTCAATTTACGCAATCCGCCGGAATATACCGGAGGCTCTTTTGATATCGTCTATTCTTTTTATCTTGTTGTATGAACACCCACGAAAGAAAGCGCCGAATTATTGACACCGCCCTTCAGCTCTTCAGCGAGAACGGCTACGATAAAACCTCTATTCGCGACATTGCCAAGCATGCCCACATGTCGTTAGGACTGCTGTACAACTACTTCGCCAGCAAAGAGCAGTTGCTCGAGGCCATCGTACAGGAGGGGGTCGACGATCTACAACGCGCACTAGACCTTACCCGACAGTCGCATCAAGACTTACTGTCGTTGCTCAAGACCATCTTTTCGGTGATTGCCCGCAAGCGCAACCACTGGCGACTGCTGCACATTATTCGCTCACAGCAACACCTTTCCAGCCTGCTCTCCACGCAGTTTGATGCGTTCAATAACTATCTGATTTCAGAGCTATCGCTACAGCTCCGCCAGATGGGTTACCAAAATTCACTGTCCGAAGCACTGCTGCTGTATGCCACCGTAGATGGACTATCTTCCCACTATTTATCCAATAATAAATACCCCCTGGATAAAGTGCTGGAGCAGCTAGAAAAGAAGTATGTCGTGCCGGTTGAGTGAGAGCCGCCTGTTCTGACAGTTTTTCCTTCCTGGCAATAATTAATATCTTGACTGTTTCATTAAACACTCTTCCTATGCCCCGAATTGTATGGATGGGTTTCTGCTTGCTGTGTACCACCGCGTTATCGGCGCAGCCCTCCGACACCACCGATAGCCTGTTCTTCTCTCCCGAGCGCTTAGAGAAAGTAGACGAATATTTGAAAAATCAGGTCGCTGAGGGCGTGGTGCCGCACGCGCAATCCATGATTGTTCACCGGGGCAAAGTAGTGCACAACCGAGTCTACGGTTTTTACGACGCGGAGAAGAAACGACCGCTCACCCGAAAAGCGATCTGGCGAATTGCTTCACAGACCAAACTTATCACCACCGTGGCCGTCATGGTGTTGTACGAAGAGGGGCACTTCCTACTGGATGACCCCATCGCTGACTACATTCCGAGTTTTGCGGAAACGGAAGTGCTTACCACCTACGACTCGGCTACACTGGCCTACGAAACCGAGCCTGTTCGCCGATCCGTCACCATCCGTGACCTGCTCACGCATACGGCGGGCATTCCTTACGGACACCCTTTGCAAGAGCATCTACAGTTCAAAGTGCCGTTTTTTGCTTCGCTTGACGATGACCTGCTGGAGGATGTCGTAGACCGGATTGCGGCCCGCCCCCTAATACACCATCCGGGCGAAGAGTTTACCTACGGCCTGAATACCGACGTACTGGGCCGACTCGTTGAGGTAATATCGGGACAATCGCTGGCTGAATTTATGAAGCAACGCATCTTGACACCGTTGGGGATGAAGGACACGCACTTTTATCTACCGGATGCGGATAAAGACCGCTTGGTCACACTCTTCAGTAAAGAAAAGCCGGAGCAAGCGTTGCGTGTTCACAAAGAGGAACTGTACCGAGATTATGCTCGAAAAGGCGAGCAGACCTTCTACAGTGGTGGTGCCGGCTTGGTCAGTACCGCGGCCGACTACGCAAAAATCTGCCAGTTGATTCTCAACGAAGGCACCCTGGATAGCATTCGCCTGCTGAGTCCGCTTACGGTGCGCATGATGACGCGCAACCAAATTGATACGTCTGAGGTGTGGGATCGTCAGGATAAGTTCGGTCTCGGCTTACAGATTGCTACTGCTGAAAGTCGCTACGTAGACCTGGCCCCGCCCGGTGCCCTCACCTGGGGCGGGCTATACTGCTCAGAGTATACCATTGACCCTGAAAATGAGCTGGTGATGCAAGTGTATACCAACGTATATCCGTTTGCGCACTACAGCGATTTCGTGCGTAAGTACCGAGTGTTGGTTTATCAAGCGCTCGTTAAGAAGTAGATAGTGTTTTCAGTGCTCATTATCTGTTCTATCAATCGTTCCGCAGCGCGTCTACCGGATTGGCCAGGGCCGCCCGCACCGAGCGATAGCTCACGGTTAGTAGTGCAATCGATAAGCATAGCAGTCCGGCTACGATGAATACGACAGCTCCAATATCTACATGGTACGCGAAGTTTTGCAGCCAGTGGTTCATCGCGTAATACGTGATTGGAATCGCCACCACGAAAGCAGTTAGTATCAAACGAACGAAGTCTTTATTGAACAACACCAGTAGTTGTTGCGCGCTTGCTCCCATTGTCTTGCGAATACCAATCTCCTTGGTACGTCGCTCAGCGAGATACGAAGCCAGGCCGTACAAACCCAAGCAAGCAATAAGAATGGCCAGGAAGCTGAAGGTAAGCATAATTTTGCCCAGACGTTGTTCTTCTTCGTAGCGCAGTGCTAGATCAGTATCTAAGAAAGAAGCCTCGAAATAGCGGCTGGGAAAAATGGTATCCCACCGCTGCTTGAGCGTTTGCCGAACCGAGGCTACGTTTCTACCGGAAGTTTTGATCAGTAGGTAGTGGGTATACCCGCTAAGTGCGCCTTCGCTACTCATAAATACGGTTGGCTCAATCGGTTCGCGCAGCGAGGTACCGTGATAATCAGCCACAACGCCTACCACAGTCCCCGTATAGTCACCGTAGGTTTGGCCGTTTTCGGCAACGTAAGTACGAATACTTTTACCCAGCGCAGTTTCGGGCGTAAAGCCAAACTGGCGCACCGCCCGCTCGTTGAGCACGACTGCCGCCGTATCGTCAGTACCACTGGTGGCCAAGAAGGTACGCCCGGCGATCAGCGGCACGTCTAGCAGGTTGAAATAGTCGTAACCAACGTGCTGCCGCCACGTGCGGCCCGTCTGTTCCTGGCTCGATTTCACTTCATACGCCTGATCGATACCATTGCCGAACCCCGGACGCTCAAACGTTCGGCTAACCCGTTGTACTCCGGCAGCACTCTGGAACGCTTGCTCCAGCGAGGCAATCCGCTCCTTACTTATTCCGTCAGGAATCTCTACGGTTAACACTTGGGCTTGGTCAAAGCCTAATCCGGCCCGTTGTAAGTAGTTCAGCTGTTGATAGGCGATTAACGTGCCCGCAATAAGTGCGATAGAGGCTACGAACTGAAACACAATGAGGCTTCGCTGAAACCAGTTGCTGCGCCCGTGCGATTGCCAGGAGTGACCTTTGAGCACGCGAGCGGCATTTACCCCCGATAGCACCCAAGCGGGGTAACTTCCGGCCAGTAGCCCCGTGATGAGTATAACGGCTAGCAGCCCGCCCCAAAACGGTAGCTGCTCAACAAAAACGATAGCCAGCGGACGTTGCGCCAGCCCGCTAAAGAGCGGCAAAAGCAGTTCGGCCAGTAGCAACCCTGTGCCTAGTGCCGCTACACTGAGCAGCAGTGACTCACCCAGAAACTGTCGTACCAGTATACCCCGCCCCGCGCCCGCAGTTTTACGGACGCCTACCTCTTTGGCTCGTTGCACCGAACGAGCCAACGATAGGTTCGTGAAGTTGATACAGGCAATGAACAGAATCAATAGCGAGATAGCCGCCAGGATTGCGATGTAAGCGATACTACCGTTCGGTGTGGGATCGCCCGTTGTCTCAGAGGACAAATGGATATCGGCCAGAGGTTGAAGTTCTGGCACGAATTCTTCCCCCCCCGATTGCCGACGATACCGCTCAATGAAGTCTGGCATACGGGCGTTGATCGCCGCCGCTGAAGCATTGGGGCTAAGCTTTACGTAGGTCCACAGCCAGGGCCACCAATAGCTCGTGAAAGCACCCTGCTGGTGGTACATCCGTTTGAGGGCGGCTACTGAAGATAGGAAATCAAACCGTAGGTGCGAGTTGCCCGGGGGGTCGGCCACTACTCCCCGCACTTCCAGCATCAGTTCGTCACCCACTTGGATAGTCTGGCCGAGCGGATCTTCTTCTCCGAAGTAGCGCCGGGCGGTTGACTCGGTCAAAACCACCGTATTGGGAGCATTGAGCGCGCGTTGGGCGTCACCCACCAGCAGAGGAAAATCAAACACTTGAAAGAAATTACTATCGGCAAAGTAAAAGTGATCCTCCTGCTGCCGGATCGCATCGGCTTCGTGCGATCGTTGTACCTCAACCGGTGCCTGATGAACGCGAACGACCTCTTCGAACTCAGAAAAATCTTGACGTAGGGCGACCGCGTGCGCTCCACCGGTGTGCGCAAAGTCTTCGCTATCGACCGGGCGTTGTTGAATTACTCGATAGATTTGATCGGACGCACGATGAAAACGATCAAAACTCAGCTCGTACTGCACGTACAACGCGATCAGTGTGAAGCAGGTGACCCCCAGGGTAAGTCCTACAATATTAATTATTGAGAAGCTACGATACTTACGCAGGTTGCGCAAGGCTACAATGAAGTGGTGTTTCAGCATAATTTGATCTCTACTGTGAAGAATCCTGTGTGAGTTACCTTTGCCTACTCACTGCGCAGCGCGTCTACCGGATTGGCCAGGGCCGCACGGGTGGTTTGAAAGCTTACAGTCACGAGTGCGACGAGCAGAGACATACCGCCGGCGAAGAGAAACACTCCCACGCCAATACTGATACGGAAGGCGAAGCCTGCCAACCACTCGCTTACTAAAAAGTGGGTTATTGGCACTGAGATCAGAAAGGCGGCTGTCACTAGCAAGGCAAAGTTTTTAGACAGTGACACGAGCAGTTGCAGCAATGATGCTCCCAGCACCTTGCGAATACCAATCTCTTTGGCCCGCTGTTCGGTGGCGATAGAAGCGAGTCCAAACAGCCCTAAGCAGGCAATGATGATCGCCAGCACCGCCACAATAGATACCACACGACTCATCTGTTCGTCAGCCTCGTACAACGACTCAAAGTGCTCATCTAAAAACGCGTACTCGAAGGGACGATCAGGCACCAGCTGCTCCCAAGTAGCCTGCACCGCCTGAATAGACGCGTTGACATCGCGCGGATTGATCTTGACCGAGAGTTCGTCGAAACTTCGGTCAGGGCTCATGTACATCACGAGCGTATTCACCGAATGGTGCAAAGAGTTGAAGTTAAAATCAGACGTTGTGCCGATAATCGTGCCCAACGTATCGTCGCTGTACCAACCGAACCCAAACTGCGTTCCTACCGGATTATCCAACCCAAGTTCCTGCACCAATGCTTCGTTCACAATAAAGCCAAAATCGGGATCGGTCGCATAGTCGCGTGAGAACGTGCGCCCCTGCTGCACAGCAATATCGTAAACGTCTAGATAGTCGTAGTCCACGTTCACCTGAGATGCAGTCAGGTTGCGCACTGCGGTATCTGTCTTCACTTTCATACCGGTTTGGTGAAAGTTGTTGCCTATCCGTTGCCCTGAAGCAGTGACACCAACCACTCCGGTTTGCGCAAGCAGTTCATTCTTAAGGGTTTCGTACTGCTTGTTGGCGGTGCCGTTCATGGGGATAAGCATCATTTGATCCTTATTAAACCCTACGTCTTTGTTTTTCATAAAGTCGAGCTGCTGCGTAGCCAGCACGGTACCCACAATTAGGGCAATTGCTGTGGCGAACTGCACCACCACCAGAGCACTTCTTAGAGCAGATTTTTGGTTAAGCCCCGACAGTTTACCTTTGAGTACTTTAGCCGGTTGAAATGAAGATAGGAAGAAGGCAGGATAAAAACCCGATAGCACGCCCACCAACGTCACGATCAGCAACATGCCCACCAGCACCTCAGCATGGTCAAAAATAGTAACCAGCGACAGCGAACGATCTGTCACTGTGTTGAGGTAGGGAAGAAATAGCGCCACCATCACGACGGAGAATACCAGCGCAATAAGCGTTAGTAACACTGACTCGCCCAAGAACTGCCCCACCAACTGCTGCTTCAGCGCCCCAATGGCTTTACGAATACCCACCTCCTTAGACCGGGTGGTAGACCGTGCTACAGACAGGTTCATAAAGTTGATACTGGCGATAATCAGCACAAAAAGGGCTAGAACAAAGAACGTATTGATATAGGCACCATCAAACTTTCGATAGTTATGATAATCGTGTTCAATTTCGGTAGACCCAAGGTGTACATCTGACAGGGGCTGTAAAAAAAGGGTATAAAAGTCAGTGGCGTCCTCTCCCATATGAGACACTAAGAACTCAGGAAATTTATCTTCCACGTCTGCTATGTCTGTCTGAGGTGCTAATAACAGGTAAGTCACCAAGAAATTTGATCCCCACTGATCGTCAAATTCTGCCTGTTCTTGCAGGTGAGTGCTCATCGAGGTAAGTGCATCATACTGCAAGTGCGAGTTCTCTGGCACATCAGCGAGCAGGCCCGTTACGCTATAGTTTTTGTCATCGACCACCAGCTGTTGCCCGACTGCCCCTTCTTCGCCGAATAGTTTCTGAGCCAAGGTTTCGGTCAGCACAATGCTATTAGGCTCATCTAGTGCCGTTTGTGCCCCCTCGGTGAGTTCAAAGTCGAAGAGTGACAGAAAGGTAGCATCGACCATCGCGGTACGTTCAATAATCAACCGCTGGTCTCCTTGTTGGTATAGCATATTGCTCCACACCCAAAACCGGGCAAAGCTTTCTACCTCCGGCATCTCGCGCAGTAGACTAGGCCCCATGCCTGGCATCGACAGAGCCACGTTCTGCGGACTCATCCCAGTGAACGATTGCACCTCGTTCAGGCGGTAGATACGGTCTTCTTGCTGATGAAAGCTGTCGAAGCTTAATTCATCCGTGATAAAGAGAAAGATAATCAGGCAGGTGGTAATCCCAATGGCCAGACTGAGCACGTTAATCAACGCGTAAACTTTGTGCTGGACTAGGTTACGCAGGGCAACTCTGAGGTAGTTTCTAAGCATAAAAGGAAAGGGTTAGGTAAAAGACTTAATAAAACATCACTCACTGCGCAGCGCATCTACCGGATTGGCCAGGGCGGCGCGCACCGATTTATAGCCCACCGTGACCCAGGCGATACCAACCGAAGCCAGCAACGCCAGCGCAAAGTAGAGGACGCTCAGCTCGATGCGGTAGACGAACGTTTCGAGCCAGGCTTGCATGGCGAAGTAGCCCAGCGGGGCGGCAATCACAAAGGCAAAGAGTACGAGCAGGGTAAACTCACGAGAGAACAGATAGACAATCTGCGGAGCTGAAGCACCCAGCACCTTACGCACTCCAATCTCTTTCTGCCGCTGCAACGATAAGTATGATACCAAACCGTATAATCCTAAACAACCGATCATGATCGACAGGAAGGCGAAGATTTTGAACGCTTGGTACATTAAATCTTCCAGCAGGTAGAGGGCCCCTTCCTCAAAGTATTCGTCGATCGTCATCGCCTGATAGAAATAGTCAGGATAGGTTGCTTCCCAGGCCTCGCGCACAAAGGCTAACTGATGAATAGACTGCCGCTCGGTGAGCTGAACAGCCGCAATGTTGACCCAGCCCCCGTAGTACAAAAAACATGGGTGAATTTCTTCCTGCAAAGAGACGTTATTGAAATCCTCGACCACCCCCACAATAGTGGCTTTCTTTTCACCCTGTATCTGCACTTGTCCGATCGCCTCTTCGGGACTGCCGTAGCCGAAGACTTTTACCGCCTGCTCGTTGAGGATAATATTGTAGCCCGGCAAAGAGTCGACCGCTTTGTCTTCTTCCCGCAGGTTTCGCCCGGCCAACAGTTTAATGTCAAAGGTCTCCAGGTACTGAGGGTCTACACTTTTCCGCTCGATACCGTACTTCTCGTCTTCCCCCTGTCGCGGATTGTACGCGCCTGTCCAGCTATTATCGGTTGAGATCGGAGGTCCCGAACTGAAGCTCACCTGCGCCACTGCCGCCTGGCTGGTAATTTTGTTACGAAAGGTCTCTAGCTTCTGTTCATCGTTCTCCGGCACAAACACTACCGCCATATCATCCTGCCGAAAACCCAGGTCTTGGTTGCGCAGGTAACGCATTTGCATGGCCACCACGATGGTGCCGATGATCAGCACCTGAGAAATCACAAACTGCGTAACGACCAAAGTTTTGCGCAGCGAGAACTGACCGGCAAACCCACTCTTCGTTTGGCTCATCGACTGCTTCAGCGCATCCACCGGGCGATAACCCGACAGCACCCGTGCTGGATAGTAGCCCGCCAGCAGCGTAACCACCAGGCACAGTGCCAACAGAAAGTAGATAACGGTAGATCCGATGGCCAGCTCCGTATGAATCACCACCGACATATAATGATTGAAAGCGTCAATCGCCCAATCGGCCAGCAGCAGTGCGATACCCGCAGCCACAATGGTAACCAGAAAAGTCTCAGCCAGAAATTGAAGCATCAGTTGCGTACGGTCTCCGCCCAGCGTTTTCCGAATACCGATTTCTTTGGCCCGCTGCACCGACTGGGCGGTGGCCAGGTTGACAAAGTTGATGCAGGCGGTGAGCAGCACGATGATACCCATTACCAGAAAGGCCCCAATCAGAATAGACGGCGTGGCGTACATGGTACCGCCGTAGTCTTCGTTGGTATGTACGTTGGGTAGTGCTTGCAGGTAGTAATCTTGCTTAGACGCCTCCTCTTTGTCCAGGTACTTATCTTTGAACGCCACTAGCTGCGCTTCTATCGGCTCGGGCGAACCCGCTTCGGGCAATAGCACAAAGGTGAACCAGTTGGAGCTGACAGTGCCCCACGCATCTTCCAACCAGGGTTTGCCCTGCTCGTACGCTTGAACGGGCAGCAATAAATCGAAGACGATGTTAGAGTTCTGCGGCACATCGCGGGCCACTCCGCTGATACGATAGGTTTCCTGGTTGACGATCAGGCTCTTTCCCAGCAGTTCATCGTAGCGCCCCTGGTAATCGCTACCGTATAGGCGATCAACCAGCTCTTCGGTAAGCACCACCTCGTCGGGTGTGGTCAGGATGGTGTTGGCGTCGCCCGCCAATAGTGGGTGATCAAACATCCGTAGAAAGTACTCATCGACGTAGGTGAGCCCTTTACCGCGCTGCGTATCGGTTTTGACAGGACTTGCTTCGTCCGACGCTTTGATAATCGCCTCGCTGAATGTCACCACCTGCGTAACCAGCGGCAGGTCAGGAAAATCGTTGCGCATGGCCTTCGACAGCGGGTAGGTCACGCTTCCCTGGTAGTTGGTGCCGTCGTTGCCCTCAAACTTCCCTACTACCCGATAAATGCGGTCGGCTTGGCTATGGTGGTGGTCGTAAGTGTATTCGTCTTCCACAAAGACGTAGATGGCGATACAGCAGGCCATACTAAAGGTGAGCCCGATGATATTAATCACCGTGTTGGCTTTGTTGCGCCGGAAACTACGTAGGGTGGTCAGTAGGTAATTTTTGAACATGAGTAGAGGGTTTAATTTTCGTTTCCAAACAGCATGCCTCACTGTAAGTACCTACAATTCAAACATTTGTAAATGGACAGGAGTAATCAACCGTCCGCCAGCGTTCAGTAACTGTTCAATTGCGGACACTATATCAACCCTCTAATACCACGCTCGGTTACTCATTCCGCAGCGTGTCTACCGGATTAGCCTACTCAGCACGCGACACTCGGTAGCCAACCGTACGACTGGCTACCGCCAGCGTAAGGACAAAAAAGATAACATGCAGATCAATACGGTGCGCGAAAGTATTGAGTCAGGTGTGCCGCCGCCACTCCGAAAGCGGGCAGCATCAGTCCGTAGAACTCGCGGATAAAGCGAAACAGGATATATTGGGTGGTAGCGGCCTTCTTACTACCCATTAGAACTACGGCCGGTTCGGTATCACCCGGTGCCGAACGAGGTATTCCTGAAAAGCCTCAGACTGCATGGCCTGAAACACCTGCTCACGCACCGCTCGCTGCTTTTCGGTTAGCGCCACACTGGTTTTGGCTACAAAAAGCCGCCCCCGCTTGTTGCCCGGCAGAGGCTGTGGGTTATCTACCGTGCCCCCCAGCGGTATAATATCAAATAATTCAGGAAATACGTCTCTTACGTAGTAGGCGATATGATAAAACAAAATACCCACGTCGGCCTGCCCGGTGTACACCAGATGAGGCACTTCGCGGTGATGTATCCGCTTGCCTGTCACCCACTTTTTGGTGTTCAGGCCAAATATAGCACGGAAGAAGGTGTCGGCGGCGGCTTGCCCGCTTTCCAGCAGCGGCATACGATACAGCGTACTCGCGTAATTACTAAAACTTCCTGATTCGGTATCAGGGTTAGACGTAGCCAGCTTAATATCGTCACGGGCTAAATCCTGCAGTGTTTGGATGTTCTTGGGGTTGCCCTTCTTTACTAGCAAAACGTTGCCCTGATTGGTGAAAATGGGCGCAGGTTCGCCTGCTATGCCATCGTCTGCCCGTAGGGCATCCATCACTCGCTGAGGTCCCACCACCAGATGCGGCGGGCAATTCAGTGCCACATTGCTGTAGCTGAGCGTCTGCTGCTTCAACTGCTCCACTCCAACGGGGGGGCTGGTGCTAAAGTACCAGTTGTTGATCTTATACTGTTTCAGAACCACTTCGTACCAAAATTTGGTCAGGGCCATATGGTAGTTGCCCGAGGTAGATAGGATGACGTCAAACGCCGCACAGTCATCTACCTGCAAGTGCAAATCATAGATGCGGTTACTGGTAGGTTCGGTAAGGTCAGGGGTCTTCGGAGTAAAATCGGTGGGCCAGTCCAGTAAATCCGGTGCGTACACCTGAGGCGCTCCCGTGATGGTCGGAAAATCCTGGGCTAGCACCGGCCACCACGTGGCCAGCAGCAGTATGGCTAACGCCTTCATAAATGTACCTGATACGTTTAGCATAGGTGGTTAGTTTTAATGGTTACTGCCTTCGCGAAAGATCAGATCATTTTTTGGCAAAGGCTAAGTAAGTTGTATCTATCTGGCGAATCACCGGTATTCTTCTATCTCGACCGGATAGGTACGATTAAAACGAGTCTTGAAGCGATAAGGTATTTGGTTTGAGGGTGCGCTTCGCCTGTTGATATGGACTAAAAGAAAGTCGTAACCCTAGTGGGGGCATCAAGCAGTGTAGGAATAAGCCTTACAAAGGTTAGTCGCTACTTCCTCTTTAGAAAGGACAGCAAATTCTTCAGGAGTAGTTCGCTCAACACTAGGCTTACTGTTTCGCACTGGCTTAGAAAACGACCACCGCACGCCCTTCTTATCTCGCTTTGTATGTAGTTTAACCTTCATGATACTGAGTAAAAGTATATACAGCAGTGACGCCAGCAGAAGAAATACGTTTTCCTACATGTAGAAAAATGCGTAGATAACGCTACAGAACTCGTATTACAAAAAATAAAAAAACCCTCAATTATTTGATAATCAAGAGTTTAAAAAGCACGAATGTGATCCATTCAGGACTCGAACCTGAAACCTACTGCTTAGAAGGCAGTTGCTCTATCCAGTTGAGCTAATGGACCAGTGATAACACAAATTTATTGATTTTGCCATAGAAACGCTATTGACTTTCGTCATTTGTCCTTTGCAACGGCAAACAAATGACGAAAGTCAAACCACTACAAATACCCCTGCGCCTGTAAACCGAACAGCTCAGCGTATTTGCCGTCTTTCTCTAATAGTGCTTCGTGCGTACCGATCTCTAGCATCTGTCCGTTTTGCAGTACCAAAATACGGTCGGCCATGCGAACGGTGGAGAAGCGGTGCGAAATGAGTACGGCGGTTTTGCCCGCCGTAAGCTCCGAAAAGCGTTGGAACACTTCGTACTCGGCGCGGGCGTCCAAGGCAGCGGTGGGCTCATCCAGCACTAAAATTTGCGCATCGCGCATGTAGGCGCGGCTGATGGCTACCTTTTGCCACTCACCACCGGATAGATTCACCCCGTCAGCGAAGCGGCGGCCGATCATTTGATCATAGCCCTGTGGCAGTTTCTCGATCACCCGGTCGGCCATGCCCCGGTAGGCGGCATCGTCGATCTTGTTCTGGTTGCCTCTTTCGGCAATTTTGCCCACGGCAATGTTTGTCGCGGCGGTCATTTGGTAGCGCACGAAATCCTGAAAAATCACTCCGATCTCAGCCCGTAGATCGTCGGGTGAGTACTCGCGCAGGTCATGACCATCGAGCAGAATCTGTCCTTCACTGGGATCATACAGTCGTGACAGCAGCTTGATAAGTGTGGTTTTTCCTGCTCCGTTCTCTCCGACTAACGCCAGCTTTTCGCCCGCATTGAGCGTGAAATTCAGGTGCCGTACGGCCCAAATATCGGTGTTCGGATAGCGGAATCCTACGTCTCGAAATTCAAACCCCTGTCGCAAAGGTCGTGGAAACGTTCGCTGTGCCCCCTCGAGCCGCACCAGCGGTTGCACGTTGAAGAAGTCAAAGAAGTCTTGTAAGTACAGAGCGCCTTCGGCCATGCTAGAGAACTGGTTGAGCACTCCCTCAAGCAATGAGCGCAGACGAGAAAAAGAACCCGCCAGAAACGTAAGGTCACCGATGCTGATTTGTCCGTTGACGGCCTGAAGCACAATAATGACGTAAGCCCCGTAGTAGCCCGCACTACCAATGGTGGCGAACAGGCTTCCCCATCGCGCCCGCGACACGGCTACCTTTTTATTGGCTTGGTAGTATTCCTCTGACACCCGCGAGAAGTTGTCCACCAGAAAGTCAGACAGCCCAAAGATCTTTACTTCCTTGGCGGTTTCATCGCTTGCTCCGATGTAGCGGTAATAGTCTAATTCGCGTCGCTCGGGCGTCCAGCGGTTGTTGAGCGAGTAGCTACGTTCGTTGAAGTGCGACTCACCCAAGAAGGCAGGAACCACCGCCACGCCAATGAGTAGAATCAGCCACGGACTAAAAGCGATCAGCCCGACGGCCAGGAAGGCAATGGTAATCAGGCTCTGAAATTGACTCAGCACCTGCGACATCAGTGTGGTGCGCCGGGTGGTTTGCCGCCGCGCGCGCTCCAGCTTATCGTAAAAGTCGGCGTCCTCGAACTGGGCCAGGTCCAGTTTACCGGCGTGCTCCATCAGTCGGGCCGAGGTTTCGTTGGCAAACTTATCACCGAGCAGGCTGTCCAGCAGCACGGTGCCGCGGTTGATCGCATCCGACACAATTGCCAACCCGAACTCAAGGGCGATATAGGTGAATATTGGGGTAAGGTCTTCACTCGCACCGGTTTCGGCCAAGCGAACGACTTCGTCGATGATCAGCTTACCCAGGTAGAGCATGGTCACCGGAATAGCGGCTCGAATCACCCGCAGCACCACACTGACACTAAACAGTGATGGATTGGTTCGCCAGATAAGTTTAAAGAAAGGGGGAAGGGTGCGCAGGGCACGAAAGCGTTCTTGAACCGACACGTTTTGATCGTCGGTTGTCTTGTTGTTTTTTGCCATAGTTTCTCCTATCGTTATAATTCTAGACTCGCGTAACTAGTTCCCTCCTACGGCAAACATTAGACACGTCAAAGCGCCTTTATCTGCGCTTCATCAAAGTATCTTTATATTCGCCGTATACATTCCAAATCTGGCCTTACTGGTATGAGTCTTCCCGTATATACTCCTCATCAACTCGCCCTGCGCAACGGGCAAGACCGACCTGAGATATGGTGTGCGTACCGAGGTATTATTTACGACGTGAGCCGTTCAAAGATGTGGCGCGACGGGAAGCACTACGAACACTGGGCGGGCCAAGACCTGACCAACGAACTAGCCGAAGGCCCGCACGATGAGCGGGTGTTCAGGCGTTTTACCGCCGTAGGAAAGCTATCATCATAGTTTGTTGCCGATATCTATTATCTTGGCTATTCACAAATTTTCAATCCCTGGTCGCCATGCGCGCACGCACCCTCATTCCTTGGCTCATTGTTTTGATACTGGCTTACCTGCTGTGGACTTACCGCGATGCTATTCGCCAAGCGGAAGAACCGGAGCTACCGGCCGTGCCGGTAGCTACCATCATGGTAGAGCGCATCGAGGCTATGGGCAAGCTAGAACTAGTGAAGTACAGCTTTCAGGAGGTAACCGAGATGAAGGAACTGAGCCCGAGTTTGCTTAACATGATTAAACTCGACGCTGACTCAAAGGCGATTCTTATTAGCCGCGGCGAGGCGGTGGGCTGCATTGACCTCACCAAAATGAGCGAACGCGACTTGGTAGTTTCGGGCGACTCGGTGTTTGTAAGGCTACCTAAACCCGAGTTATGTTATCACAAACTGGACGTGAACGGCACCAAACTGTATTCGGTAGAAACCGGCCTGTTTGCCAACCGCGATCAGTTTATCTCTCGCGCCTACAAGCAGGCAGAAAGAAACATTGAGCAAGCCGCTAAAAAATCGGATATACTGAGTCAGTCTCAATTTCAGGCTAAAGCAATTCTAGGCCCACTACTAGAAGAGGTTTCCGGTAAGAAAATCATCTTCACCGAACGCCTGCCCGCTGTGCGGATTGAACCAGCCTTATAAAAAACAGCTTCTACTCTGCTCTTTATAGCGCTTACCTTGTCTGTACCGCACGCATTGCGTCCGTGACTCCTCCTCTGGTGCTGCCATACCCCCTTCTCTTCCAAAACTTACATACAGTAAAATAGCACTTATGTACTTTTTTTTGTACTTTGTGAGTTATGCACTACGTAAAAGTGCTAATAGCGAATTCATATTATAGCTTTCTAGTTATTGTATGCTACATTTTTACTCGTGACTATGTACTTTTTAGACGCTTTTTGTACAAAAATCAGAAGGTATTCTCTGCACGCATTCGTCTACCGTAGCTTGCTGCTGGGATTGACGTTGGTATGCTGGGGCAGATCTGTTGGCTACGCTCAAGAGGGGTCTCTTGTGATACCTCACAAAATTTTGGTGAAGCTAGATGCTACCGTCACGGATCGGTTGGTTAGGTTTCAGCGAGTACAACACCTGTTATCGCCCATGAGCAGCGAGTCACCACTGGGTGAGCTTAATCAGCGGTATGGCGTACAAGAAATTCGGCGAGCGATTCCTACCTCAAGCCGCTTCGAGCAGGCCCATCGTCAGTTCGGGCTACACCGCTGGTACGAGATCACATTTGATGATACGCTCACTACCGAAGTGCAGCAGCTACTTATCAAGTATCGCAATCACCCTGCGGTGGCGGTGGCTGAACCTCTCTATCTACGTAGCTTGAACGAGCAAGCAGCGCCTACTACAGTAAACACCGTATTCACCGATGATCCTCGGTGGGCTGAGCAGTGGCACTATTATAATACCGGTCAGTCGGGCGGAACCCCCTCGGCCGATATCAACCTTCCGGCTGCGTGGGCGGTAGAACGGGGGGACGCGCGGGTAATTGTGGCGGTTATTGACGAGGGGGTTGACACTCGCCACGAGGATCTTAAAGATGCTATGTGGGTCAATACGGCCGAGCAAGAAGGTATTGTGGGAGTCGACGACGACGGCAACGGCTATGTCGACGATGTGTACGGCTACGGTTTTGGAGATGATGAGGGGCGCATCGTCGCTGATGAGCACGGCACGCACGTGGCCGGTACCATCGGAGCGGTTTCCAATAATGGCGTAGGAGTGGCCGGAATCGCCGGCGGAAGCGGGGCGGGTGATGGTGTGCGCCTGATGTCATGTGCCGTGTTTGGTACTGGCGGTCAGGGTGGGTTTCCGGCTGCCTTCGTATACGCTGCCGACCACGGGGCCGTTATTGCTCAGAATAGTTGGGGAGGAGGCCGAGAGAGTGCCGCGCTGGAAGATGCTATCCGGTACTTCACCGAGCGAGCGGGCTACGATAATAGTAACCAACGATTTTCGCAGAACATACAAACCGGGCCCATGGCCGGGGGCCTGGTTGTATTCGCGGCCGGTAATGAAAATACGACCAACCAGCAGCAAGCCTACCCAGCGTCTCTGGCCTCGGTGCTTACCGTAGCCGCCACCGACCATCGCGACCAACGGGCGGAATTTTCTAACTACGGCCCCTGGATAGACTTGTCAGCACCGGGCACCGAGGTGTTGAGCACCGCTCCTTCTGATACTTACCAGCAATTGTCGGGCACCTCTATGGCTTGCCCGCACGTGAGTGGTGTTGCCGCTCTGCTGGTCTCACGCTACCAACAGCCCGGTCTGCGTCCGGCTACCGTACGCCGCCTGTTGATGGCTAGTACTGATCCTATTGATGCGCTCAATCCCCGGTACGAAGGGCAGCTCGGAGCAGGGCGGCTCAATGCGTACCGTGCCCTCACGCAAGACCAAGCTATTGCCCCGGGAGCCGTCACAACACTCACAGCGCAAACACTAGCGCACGATCAGGTATTGTTACAATGGACCGCCTCGGGCGGAGATGGGGCGGAAGGTACTGCCGCTCACTATGAGCTACGCTACGCCACCACTCCCATCACCGCACAAAACTTTGACAAGGCCACCGAATTTCTGATCAATCGTGCTCCGCAACCGTCAGGTACGCCTGATTCTACGGTCGTTCATGGTCTTATCTCTGCTACTACTTACTACTTCGCGCTACGTACCCGAGACCTGCTTGGCAAGCCCTCACCACTATCCGAAATCCCCCTGGCAACCACACTACCTCCTCCGAAGATCAGCAGACTACCGGCTTCACTGACGCTCAGTGGAAAAGTAGGCGAAACGGTAAACAGCAGCTTCACCATTGGCAATACAGCAGGACTCAGCGAGCTATCGTTCTCGCTCGTGGTACCCTCAGAAAACGACTGGTTGGCGGTTGACAATAACGCGGGTTCCGTACCGGCGGGTGGCCAGACGGAGGTTTCGTTGACTATAGCAGGCGACCGGCTACCGGAGGGTACGTACCAAAGTACCCTTACGATTCTGAGCAATGACCCAGCGAAGCCACGCATTGAGGTACCTATCACAATCACCATGATAGGCATTCCGCAACTGAGAGTGAGCCCCAGAAAAATCGGTCCGGATAGTATCTGGCTAGCGACCGAACGCCAGCAGATTCCTATCACCATTAGCAATAGTGGTAGCGGCACCTTGGACATTACCCGTTTGTCTACCACGGGCACCTTTTTTCAACCCGATACCCTGCGCCTGCAACTGCCCCCCGGAGCCCGTCATACCCTGATGGTTAACTTCACCCCTACGACGGTAGGCACCTTCGAGGGTGTACTTACCCTACAGAGCAATGACCTTCAGCGTCCTGCTGAGCAAATAAGCCTGTCGGTGACCGTAGTACCGCCGCCCCTGTGGACAGTAGCACCGAGTGCGATCACTGTCGATCTTACCCAAGGAGAGATGATTGAGCAGCAGCTTCAACTAAACAGCCATACGGAGCAGGTGGCGACCTGGACGGCCACGAGTACTCAAGGTGTCTTGTGGTGGAGCGTCACCCCCGCTACGGGGCGGGGCGGGTCCGAGCCAACCATGCTTCAACTTACCCTTAGTGCTGCTCAGCTCTCAGCGGGGGAGTACCGTGACGTGATACGCTTTCAAGACAAAGCGGGTGAAGCGACTCCCTTTCTGTTGCCTGTCACCCTGCGCGTGGCAGAAAAGATTGTCCCATTATCCATTCCTACCACTTTACCTGATCAGCGGTTGGCACTCTCTGATACTACCTATCAAATAAACCTAGCCGATTACGTCAACCACGACGAAGCGGCTGACCTGCGCTACTCTGCTACCGATGATGCCGGTCTTATACAACTCCGCGTAAACGGCAGCCAACTTGGGCTCACCCCTCAGCAGCTAGGCACCACCACGGTTCAGCTTACTATTGAGGATGATACGCAAGTGGTGCAAACGTCGTTCCGGGTAACGGTCGTCGTACCTAACCGCCGGCCAACCACCGAGACACTGCCGGACACCCTACAGCTGGCTATATCAGCGCCGCGTACCATCATACTATCCGAGATTTTTACCGATGCGGATGGCGACCCACTCACCTACGCCAGTGAAGTATCCGACTCAACCGTGCTTGCGGCTGATCTGGTGTCGGGAGTGCTCACCCTGCGGGGTCTAGATTTCGGCACTGCAACCGTTGCCATCACGGCGACCGACCCCGCCGGCACGAGCGTTACAGGTCATTGGGAGGTGCAGGTAGGTACCATCACCGCGCTGAACGACCTGCCTGAACGCACACTGTCGCTGGCGGTTTATCCTAATCCTGCCACCGACCAGATTAGCGTACAGTACCAAACGGTGCATGAAGAATCTGTTTCCATACAGTTGTATGACGAGTACGGTCGCCTGATTGAGACACTAAGCGACCGGCAGCACCGGTCGTTTGAGCACACGTTGCAGTATTCGGTGGCAAAACTTCCGGCGGGCGTATACCTAATACGCTTGGTTAGCCAGCGCGGCACCATCACGCGGCGGTTCGTAGTTATATAGATAAGAATTGCGGACCGATAGAGCGCCTTCTTTTAGTCCTTTTGATACGTATTTTTGCTATTTTTTCCAGCACATGCAACCTTTCTGTGTGCCATTGCCCCTATTGTACAGAACCATGCCACCCATGCTGACCATCCGTTGACTGATACCGAAGAAAAACTCGTACGAGGATGCTTAGCGCGCGACCGAACGTGGCAGCGACGGTTATTTGAATCTTATAAAAACGCCATGTACTCTACTGTGTATCGTATGCTCAATGATGAAGATCAGGCTCACGATGCTTTACAGGAAGGATTTATCCAGTTTTTAACGACCTGCACCAGTTTAAAGGAAGCAGCACCTTGGGTAGTTGGATCAAAACAATTATGGTGCGGCAGGCACTGAAGAAAATAAAGACCGAGCAACGGTACAACCACTCGACGATATTCCGGCAGGTGCTGATATTGTTTCTTGTCCTACCCCTTTGGATAGCGAAGCGCTTGATCAGGCCATTCGGTCGCTTTCACCGGGTTATCGGGCAGTATTCACGCTTATTGAGGTAGAAGGATACAGTCATCCGGAGACGGCCACTATGCTAGGTATCGCTGAAGGCACTTCCAAGTCGCAACTGAATCGGGCGAAGAAACTGCTTCGCTCAAAACTAAAAGCCCTCTACCGATGAAAAATCAGTGGCGAAATGCGGTACGTAACTTACCCGAACGCACGCCCCGGGCGGGCACCTGGGAAAATATCGCGCAGACGCTAGAGATCGACGATGCGATACAGAATACCCTCACCAACTTACCGACCCACGAGCCAAAGGCAGACACCTGGCGGGCGGTGGCGAAAAAGCTACCGCCGCAAGCCCCCCGATTGCTCAATTTGGCGTGGCAACGATACGCAACCGTGGCGGCCGCAGTGTCTGTTGTGGTGGCGAGTATCTACCTGCTGAAGCGTTCGGATGAATCTCCCTCACTTACTTATAGTGAAGAGCTGGTCTCTGTAGTAGAAGCCCCTCTCGGGTATACAGCCGATCACTCTGAGCAAGAGTTATGGACATACATTCAGCAATTGTGCCGTGAACCGGCCCCACCCACGTGTCAACACCCGGAGTTTGTCGCCCTGCGTTCTCACCTGGTTGAGCTCACCGAAGAGGAAGCCGCTTTGCAAGAGGCCATTGAGCAGTTCGGCTACGACCCGCAACTGGTGAAGTATCAGGTGCGGATAGAGAACATGAAGGCTGATGCTGCTAAAGAACTCGTACAAATGGCTTTATGATGAAAAAACTGTGGTGCATTCTTCTGTTTATAGCCGTCGTCGGTCAGCTGAGCGCGCAAGAAAAGATACAGGTCGTTACCAAAACGATTAATCGTTCCTTTTCTGTCGGCCAGGGCGAGTCGCTAAAGGTACAGGGCGAAAAATCGGAGATACGCATAAAGCAGTGGAACCGGCCGGAGATCAAACTTGTGCTGCAACTCATTGCTAAGCACCCTTCTCGGCAAGTAGCCGAAGAGGATTTATCGGCCTTGCGGTATCATATCAATGACGATGCCCCGGAAAAGATCATTAAGAACTTCTTTCGTATCACTGAAGGAGCAAGTCAGGTGAGCAGCAACTTGCAGGCGCGTTACGAGTTGTGGGTTCCCGTTGGGTGTCCGCTCGCTATTCAGAACCGCTACGGTAACATCTACCTGTCTGGCTTGGAAACCGACCTCGATATCGTTGCCTCGCTCGGCGAGGTTCACCTGAACCACATCAAAGGGTCGTTGACTCTGCAGGTTGACTACGGAGATGTGATCGGCAACGAGGTAGACGGCACCGTATCGGGCACCATCAAAAAAACCAACCTGACGCTCAATCGCCTGTCGGGATCGCTGTCCCTGGAAAGTAGCTACGGAGAAATTTACGTGAGTGCCCGCAACAGGCTACAGAAAATGATCATTGACGCCTCTCGTACCGAAGTGACCTTTGCGGCCCCCAACCTGACAGATTACTACTACCGACTGGCCACTTCTTTCAATAAGATCAATACCACGCTACCGGGCGAGTGGGGCGGCGTTGGTGTGTTGGATCGCAAGACCAGTTTCACGTCGCATCATCCTATGATGCCCGCCGTCATTATTAGTACCACTTTTAGTCCTATCACCCTCAATCAACTTACTGATGACTACCCTTCTGAAAACGCTGCTAATCGTCGTCCTTAGTCTCCTATTTAGTACTCGCCTGTGGGCGCAAGAAGATAGTGTCGCAATCACCTACAGCGAAGAAGCAGCCGATTCGTCCAGTTTTTCGCTCAAAGAAAAATACGATTATTGGACGCGCGCTACTATCGAGGAAACCTCTATATTCAAGGTCGGTTTAACACAACTCGGCTTCGCTAGTAGCCGCGGCTTGCTACTGGAGCACACCTTTGGTTACGAACAGAAGCTAACCAAAGCAATCTCTATGCTGGGGCAGTATCGTTTCGGCATGACCAACTGGGACAATGCCCACATGGGCGCTGACGTCGCGGTGAGGTACTACTACTCGCTACCCCGACGCATCCGCCAGGGCAAGAGTGCTAACAACTTATCAGCCAACTACTTCTCGTTACAAATGGATAATACCTGGCGAGGGCAGGAACCGCACCGTAGAGGGTTTGGCGAGACCCAAACCGGATACAGTAACCAGTTCTCGCTCTTGTACGGGATACAGCGCCGACTGGGCAAACGTGGGTATTTCGATATAAACATTGGCCCTACCTATCGCACTCACTACAACAGCAGCAGCTTCCGTGAAAAACTCTCGCTTGATTTCAATTTCGCGATAGGCTTTGCCTTTTAATATCTGGGCCGGAAATATATCATCAAACCTATTGCAAGGAGCGTGGTTTTAACGAGTACAGAAACACGCTATGGCTTACGACTATTCAGACGATTATCGTGCTATTGACTTCCGCCAGCATCCTGAGCGCTATCAAATCGGCCGGGGCGAGCAGGGCGTGCTTACCGTAGAGCCCTATAAGTCTGAAATATTGCCGCACTGGCGATTTAAAGATCCGGAAGCGGCGCGCGGCTCTTCGGAAAAAATCTACGAGATGTTTCTAGCGTATTTGCAGCAAGAAGACTTCGTGGGAGCCGACATGTCACGCAAGTTTTTGCAAATGGGATACACCAGAGCACGTCGCTACGCGAACTACCGCGGCGGCAAAAAGTACGCTACCAATCCGCAGAAAGCGGCTACAGCTGACGGTGAGCGGGCGGCCCGAGCACACGTACTGGAGCGGCAGCCCGAAGACCCGGTCAAGGCCGAAGCCGCTCGCATATTCAAAGCGAAGTGGGAAGAAGCCAAACAGCACGAAGTCTACCAGCAATTAAAAAGAGCGCACCAACGGCATCAGTAAAACTGTTTTTATCAACGCAACGCAAACCCCAAGCGTTCTCATTGCGTTATGGCGGAACTAACCCCGCAACTATGTTTACTGGTATTATAGAATCACTCGGCGAAGTGGTTTCCATCACCCCCGAAGGTAGCAACCACCATCTACAGATTCGCGCGTCACTGACCCCTGAGCTTCGGGTAGACCAAAGTGTATCGCACAACGGGGTGTGCCTCACGGTGACCAAGACGCAGCAGGATACGTACTGGATCACCGCGATTGACGAAACCCTCAAGAAGAGTAATCTGGGACAGCTACGGGCGGGCGACCCGGTAAACCTGGAGCGATGCATGCCCGCCAATGGTCGTTTCGACGGGCATATTGTACAAGGGCACGTAGACCAAACCGGCATTTGTCAGGAAGTGGTAGAACAAGACGGTAGCTGGCTCTATACCTTTACCTTCGATCCTACCGATGACGCTTATCTGGTGGTAGAAAAAGGCTCAATCACCATCAACGGAGTAAGCCTCACCTGTTTCAATGTACATGACCGGGGCTTTACGGTGGCGATCATTCCCTACACCCACGAGCACACCAATTTTCACTACCTGCGGGCAGGCGACTCAGTAAATTTGGAGTTTGATATTTTAGGAAAATATGTGCAGCGTATTCTGGGACGACAGTAGCCGGACTACGATAGCTGGAGCTACGCTCGTACTTTCGCCGCTGACTTAAGAACCCGGTGTTACAGGCGAAGCCATCTTGAGTAGCCAGGAAGCTATCCACCGGTACAACTGATACACAAGTAACCCTATCAAAATGCCCACTATTGCCCCCACAACAATATCAAGGGGATAGTGTACCCCTACGTATACTCGACTGTAGGCCACCAGAGCTGACCAGGCAAACACCCAAACGAACCGAGGACTCCAGAAACGTAGCATGAGCCAAATGGTGGTGGCCAGTCCAAAGGTGGTAGAAGCGTGCGAAGAGGCGAATCCATAACGGCCACCACAGCCTGTTACCACGTGTACAGCGTTTTGGATATCCACCACATGGCACGGACGCGGACGTTCAAAGAAGGGCTTCATCCATCCGGAGGTAATCATGTCACTAGCTCCCACGGCCAGCACCATGCCCAAACACATAAGCAACCCACGTATTCGGTATTTCCGTATCACCACCACGATGAGCAACAGATAAACCGGAAACCAGGTATACTTGAGCGTGACCCAATACATAAGCGTATCTAGTACGTCGGTATGCAGACTATTGAGGTACAGGAATAGCTGCTCGTCGAAGTCTTTGATCGTCTGTAGCATATACAAAGAAAGAGCCCGAACGTTGTGTTCGGGCTCTCAATATAGTGCTTTTGGTGGTTCTACAACCCTAAACCATTTCTAAAAACAAACTGATCGTAGGCGGTCTGAAAGGCTTCCACATCGGGAGCTAGCTCCACTACTTTTTCGTAAGTAGTGAGCGCATCAGCTAACAGGTTATTCTGCTCATAGAACGCCGCCAGAATGAGCATATCCAAAATAGCTTCTTGCCCCGATAGCTCCAGCTTTAGTTCTTCCAGCTCTTCTTCAATCACTTCCGACTCTTCGTCGGTCATTTGCTTGATTCCGTAGTCACTAGACTGAAGGCTCTTTTGGTTCTTTTTGTTAACGCTTACGATTAGTAGCCGCTCGCGCGCAATTTTTTCTTCTTCAAAGTTGATCGTCAAGCGCGTTTCATCCGTCTCTCGCTTCATGATCACTTCGTCAAACATGTTTTTGAATATAACTTCGTATTCCTTATCAATAGACTCCTCATCCTTCCAGCGCAGAATCACTTCCGGGCTAAATACGTCCACTGAACTGGGCAGTAGCATCTTCAGTTCGCGCTCTTCCAGGCTTCGCTCTTTCTCCTCAGGCTGCGCAGTAACGTTGGTTTTTGTCTTCTCAATAAATAAATCAGCGTACTTAGCTGCCGTGCCTTTAGAGGTACTCTTAAACTTATTGGAAAGACGGTCAATCTCGTACGTTCCCTTTTGTAGTTTGTAAGTCTTACCGCTGGCGTGTACCAACCCCAAATAGCCATGAGCGGCAATCTTCACCACCGCATGATCATTTAGATGGGTACCGACGTCAATAGGCATCCACCGCCCAACGTCAGCATCTTTGTAGAGCACCGAGCCATCAAAAGTTAGCACTTTAAAGGCGTAACTATTGGTATCCGGAGCCGATGCTAGGGTACTTACCGTAAAAAGGCAACAGAAAATAATTAGAAGAGAGCTTCTCATAATGGATAACTAAAATAAGCGGATATTCTCAGTGCGAGCAATATATGTAATTGCGTACAGTGAGATTATCCTATCATGAGCAAAACATGCGTTCGCAATAGGGTAACCAATAAAATAGAATGTTTTACTTTTTTATGCAAATAATGATAATACAATGAAATTAACAATTTATGTATCAATTATGAAACAGTTGGCAGTATAAATTAAGTTCCTTATTAAATATATTAGAATAGTTAAACTATTTAGTTCATGTTATTAGAATAGTGTAAAATATAACTGAAATGATATTATATGGCTTTTAACGAGATGACTGCTATACGCTTAGGCCAGTGCTATTGCACTTTCATTATAACGCTATCTCTCTACTATAATACAGCTGTAAATAGTGCAAGACAAGCCCGATTTTTTATTCATTGTGTAAAAAGTAGCTAGTGTTACTTCTATATACGGAAATATATTACATGACTGTTCGCCTTTCTGCCAAATTTTTTCTAGCCTTATCCTATGCCTCCCTCACGCTTACCCCTCAATACTTACGTTGACGGAATCTTATCCGGCGACCGCTTTGTACTTAGCCAGGCCATCACCCTGGTAGAAAGCCAGCGTGCTGAAGACCAGCAGCTCGCTCAGCGCATCGTTCAAAAAGTGCTGCCCTCTTCTCAACGATCGCTCAGGATAGGTATCACCGGAGTGCCAGGTGTTGGTAAGAGTACTTTCATAGAAGCATTGGGTGGTTTTCTAAACGCCCGGCAACTATCGCTGGCGGTACTCACTGTAGACCCCAGCAGTCCGCGAACCAAGGGCAGTATCCTGGGTGACAAGACCCGTATGGCTACTCTGGCTCAATCTCCCCTGGCCTATATCAGACCGTCGGCTACGGGTAGTACGCTGGGGGGCGTGG
Source organism: Tunicatimonas sp. (assembly GCA_965213875.1). Taxonomy (GTDB): domain Bacteria; phylum Bacteroidota; class Bacteroidia; order Cytophagales; family Cyclobacteriaceae; genus Tunicatimonas. Next base: position 1,019,576 of record CBDCAN010000001.1, read on the forward strand.
CGCAGCAGTCTCGCGAAACCCTGCTGCTGTGTGAAGCGGCAGGCTATAACATCATCGTGGTCGAAACGGTAGGAGTGGGTCAGTCTGAAACCGAAGTGCATCACATTACCGATTTTTTCCTGCTACTGATGCTCGCGGGGGCAGGCGACGAACTACAGGGCATCAAAAAGGGCATCATGGAGCTGGCCGATGCCATCGTGATCAACAAAGCAGACGGCCACAACCGGGCACTGGCACAACAAGCGCAGCAGGATTACAAAAATGCGCTACACCTGTTCAGAGCACCCGATAGTGGCGTGCTTCCGCAAGTTCTTACCTGTTCGGCCCTACAGCGAGAGGGTATCGACAAAATATGGAAGTTTATAGAGCATTATTGCGAGGAAACACAGCGTAGCGGTTTTTTTCAGAAAAAACGCCAGGCTCAGAATTTGCGCTGGATGCACCGCTTGGTACATTACCACTTAGATCAACAGCTGCACCACCCTCGGTTTGATGACAGACGCCAGGCTATTGAGCAACAGGTGAGTCAGGGAGTAATGAGCGCACAGCAGGGAGCCAACGCACTAATCACTCTCTATCAAACGCGCCATGATGCGTAGATGTTCTGTTAAGGTATAGATGAGCAGCGAATGGCAAATAATAAGACACGGTAAACTAAGTTGTGAGGTGCCATCAAGTGATATTATCAACACACACTGAAAATAGTAGGCCGTCAGCGGTAGGCGGGCGGCGGTCACTGCGAACGTCGCCCGGCGAACGTCGCTCGCCTACTGCCCACTACTCTGAAAATGAGCCGATAAACGTATCATCGCCGGAAAGAAGTACCAACATTCAATTTACAGTGTACTTAACTACGTCATTCATCATGATTCATTACTCATTCTCGACTTGTAATATAAGTCAGTACATAAACCTGTAGGCACGATCACTAAAAGGATAGGATAGCAAACTCGTTACCGAAATTACGGTAAAGCCGGTATTGCTGCCGATCTTCAGAATAGAGTAGTCCGATGGGGTGGTCGCTCTCTACGGGTCGGTCGTTGATCAGTGCCCCCGAGCGGTCTAGCAGATAGGTGAACTCTTGCACGCGGTCGGTGAGTGCGTAAACCTCGTTACCCGCCCCAAAATCGTAGTACTGTCCCGCTAGCATACCCGAAGCTAAGGCTCCTGGACTCAAAAAGTTCTTTTCGAACAGTAGTGTACCCTTGCGGTCTAGCACTCCCAGCGAAGCGGCGTCTTGTCGCAACACGACAAAGGTTTTACCCAGTGCATCTTCGCACAACTGAAAATACGCATCAGACGAAGGGCGGTACAGCTGTTCACGTTGGGCAATCTCACCCAGCAGATTAAACGTAATGAGCTCTCCCCCATCGGTTACGATGGTGAGCGTAGTTTCTTCAAAGGTACTAGAGGCTGCCACAAAGGCTCGGCTGTGGCAAGGGCGATTGAGTTGTAAAGGAAACCCCGGATAGTCTTCGCCCCGCCGGTTTTTTACGTAAACAGTGCCATCGGTGCCGATGGCGATCAAACAATCCTTACCGCGCACACGCACGTGGAAAGGCGGCGTGGCGGGTATACTACCCACTCCGTTGGGGTTCCAACCCTCTAGGTTCTCACGGTCGGTGTTGAACATCCACAAACCGCCGTTAGTATCGCTCACCAAAAAGCGGTACTGCTTACTGTTATCGTAATCAATTAGTGCCAGATGCTGCACCTGCACACCGGCTGGCATGTACAACGGGTAGCCTGCTACTGCTTCTCCGTTACGATCTATTAAGTAGATGGCGCTATCCGAAGCAAATAGGTACTGCAGCTTGCCGTTGTTGAAAAAGTCAATCTGCTCAACGTTACTAATGATGGCTGCGCTTAGAGATTGCTTCCACAGAACCTCCTGCTCGCTAGAGATGAGCTGTAGCACACTGTCTTCGTCTTGAACTAGCACTTCCAACGCCTGCGTACTTTGATTACGCACCACGAAGGGTTTGGTACGTAGAGGCTCGTCGGTCTGCACTTGTCCGGCAGTGGTGTAAGCAGCGCTGGCCACTGCCTCGGTCTGCTTAGGGTAACTCAGTGATACGCTGGTGTAGAAGGTATCGTCGTTCTCGCTAAACTGCACAGTGACCTTCTCTAACTGCTTCAATTGTGTAGCGTATTCGGTGGCTACTTTCTGCCATTCGGGCGACAGGCGAGGCAGCAGTAGGTTCCAGCTGCGGGCAATATCTACCACTAAACTGAGGTTGGACTCATTGATTGTACTTTCTAAGAAGCGGCTTTGCTTCAACGATTTGCTCCAGGTATTTTCTGCCTCCTGATCCAGGATCACTCGGCGGAGGGCCCTCACGTTATTGGCCATAATGAGATAACGCTCCGTGAGTAAGTAGAAGCACTGGTTGTACCCTTGTGCCATCGGCCCAAACAACAAACTCGGCACCTCCGTGTGCATCAGCTCACCGATATCATAGTTGGCGAATGCTTCTTGATACGCCTCGCCGTCGGCCTCTTCGGCCAACCGAGCCGACAGACCACGGAGCGAGGCCTTCGCCCGAGCAGTATCTGCTACTTCAATAAGCGCCACCTGATCGGGCGCGCCAGCGTCAATAGACTCTAGCGTGAGCAGTGCGACCTCCTGCCCTACCCAATCGTACCAGGCCGTGAGCGCTCCGTTGTATTTTTGCGCAAACGCCACACGACGGTCTACCAACGAAGCATGGTCGCCGGTAGCTTGCTGGTGCGCAGTGAGACGCTGATACCACTCCGAAGCCTGCGCAAACGACAGATAATACAGCCATGAGGTTCGATTGGGAATGTAGTCGCCCATACCCAGCGAACGCGCTGACTGTCCGTTGAATGTTTGTAAGTACCAAGAAGAATCAGGCTTCTCATCATCGCCGCCAGCAGAAACTTCGCTAAATCCATTCAGCAGTAGTTGTTCGTCTTGCACGCTAACGTCGAGCAACATCGAGCGGCTCAGCTTATCCAGACTACTTAGCTGGGCAGGAGCGGCTCGAGTAAACGTAGACAGTAAGGTTGATAACCGCCGAGCGTTGATGTAAAGGTTTCCTTCGTCATTGGTCAATCGGGGAAGTTCAAGCAGAGACCGGTTTTTTTCTACAAAGCTCCCCCCCGCAAACTCACTCGCCACGCTGCGTACTACGTCTTCTATTAAGAATGGAGTAAAGCTTCCGGCAAAAACACCCTGGTGCAAGATGTATGAAAACGTACGGTCTGGGCTGTGCAGTTCATAAATGGTGTGGCCTTCGTACTGGCGTTCCTCAGCGCGTAGCTCGGCTTCTGCCTTCAAATCTTTTAGTGCTTTCCGTAGCTTCTTTCCGTCCTGCGCATCTGCTAAACGAAGGAAAAAGGTGGCGTCTAGACTTTGGTCACCCACCACCTGCCACGCCGTGAGCAGTGGTTGCCCCCGCATGAGCGAACCAAAGGAAGAAAGACTATCTAGGTACGCAAGTTGCGCATCAAACTGCTGCACCGAAGGTATACTGGCCAATGCGTTGCCTAACGACGAAGCCCGAAAATGCTGCCAATGGGTAGCAAAGTCATCGGTTTCGTAAACGAGTAAAGCATTTTCTGGCACGTAGGCCCAGGCAGTGAGTGGTTCGCGCGGGTGCATCCAGAAGAAGTATGCTCCTCCGGCGGTAGCCAGCAACAACACGGCGGCAATGATAATAATTCGTTGTTTCAACGCCTGTTTTTTCTGGCAATGTACATCGTATCAACTGCCCAGTCAACCTGAGGGGACTAGTGGGTTGTTCGGTGGTTTGATAAGCGCAGAGAAAAGGTGGTACCCTTGCCGAGCTGAGAACGTACTGAGATATCACCCGATAGTTTCTGTACAACGTCTTTCACAATGTAAAGCCCTAATCCCGACCCTTCGCTTCTTTCGGAAGCGCGATAAAACATATCAAAAATATAGTCGATATGCTCTTCGGCAATGCCTTCTCCGTTGTCGTCAATGCTGATGTGCGCCTGGTTTTGGTCTACCCATACCTCAATGGTGATATGAGAGCGGCTTGTATTGTACCGACGGTATTTGATGGCGTTGGCCACCAGGTTGTTTAATACAATACGCACCCGTGTGAGGTCAGCCACGAAGGGACAGGGCTGGCTTACCTTAGTAATGATTTCTAAGTTCTGGGTGCTCCCCACGTGGTAGGCACCCGCAATAGCTTGCTCAAGCTCTACCATAAAATTGATCGATACCAGCGGGTTCTCTCTGCGTTGGTTGCGGGAGATACTGAGCAGGTCAGTGATAAAGGTGTCCAGACGGCTGATACTCCCCTCAATCAACTCTACGCATCTACTGCGTTCTTCGGGACTATCCTCTTGTTTGAGTAGCGAAAGCGAGCCCAAAATAGAGCGCAATGGGGCTCTAAGATCGTGCGATGCGTGGTAAACGAAGTTATCTAACTCGGTGTTGACTCGTTGTAGCACCACGTGCTCATCTTTGATCAACGAAACATCCTGTAACGCAGCCGTTACCTGATCGCCATCATCACACCGCCCGGAGAAGAGCACCCAGCGATTGAGAGAGGGCAACCGTAGTGCGTAGCTAAGTATCTGCTTTTGTCGGCGTAGCAGTTCTACCATAGAAGCCCACTCAGCCGTACCAGTATCAGGCAAGCTCATTGGTGTGGCATGAGCGGGTAGCTCCAAAATGTGGCGAGCCGCAGGATTGGCCGAGCTGACATGGCCCGTAGAAAGGTGGAACTGAATCACTCCTACCGGTAGTCCCACTGAGCGATCAGATGATGCCTGACCGACCTCACTCGGGGGCGGCGCGTGGTGTTTGGTGTACACCACTACGCCCACGATTTTAGCGGTCTGACTCGTGGAATCGTGCTGCACGGTGCCTTTTCCGTATACCCAGCAAGATTCACCCGTAGCATCAAGCACCCTGAACTCCAGCTCGCAACGGTCCAGCTCACCATCTATGAGCAATGATACCATTCGCTCTACGTAGCGGCGGTCTGCCGGATCAACTCGTTGAAGCAGGGCTTCTACCGACATTGACTGTACCGTTGGTTTACCGGACTGAGCCTCGCGTGAGTGCAGCAGAACCTGATCATCTTCTACCGTCCATTCAACGGAGCATAACAGATCACCGTCAAGGGAATAACTTTCGGCAGAACATAGGGATACTTGAGGAGCAGCGGAGAGAGGGTTGCTCGAGGCCTGAAGAACAGATGCGGGATTTTTGTGGCTACTTGGCACGTTAGAATCTTTATACCGAATAGAAGGCGCGTATGGCCTGCTTATTACCTATTATGCACAAAAATAAGATAATATTTTAATCGCATAATATGTATACAAACAAATCACTGTAAAAATTTCTAATTTTTAGTTTTTTGTAAAGCTATTTCAAGAACACCGCTTGCTGTTCGTCATCCAAAATCACCTCAATATGCTCTTGAAGCGTAGTAGCCAGCGCGTAGCCGGTGTAGTTAACCGATACAGGAAAACGGATATGACTGCGATTGACGAGCACTGCAGTCTCTAACCGCTTGATGGGATACTTTAGGAAAGGAGAAACACAATACGCTAGTGTGCGTCCGGTATTGAGCACATCGTCTACCAACACAATGCTTTTACCTTGCAAACCAGAAGCCTCAAAGTCAATGGTGACCTCTGCCTGCTGCGTCGTAAATTTGGTGAGTGAGACCTGGGTCAGGTGTAAGTTTCCTTTGGCGAAGGAAAAAGTGCTATCGCGATCTAGTACTGTACAGATGCGCTCAGCTAAACGGTAGCCGCGATCAACCACGCCAGCAATCACCAACTGCTCTTCCTCAAAATTCCGCTCGTAAATCTCGTACGCAATCCGAGTAATCTTCCGGCGAATTTGCTCAGCATCGAGAATTAATTTGGGGGCGGTTTCTAAGGAAGGCATAGTGCGCGGGGGGCTGGTCGATTAGCGTGGATCGGATGCCTTCACCGAAGTATTATCCGCCGGAAGCGGTAGTGCTTTAGTATCCTTAAAAGTAGAGAGTATCACCAGCGATTGCAGGCTATCTACTACCTTGATCTCGTTCACCTTATCTAGCATAAGCTGCTGGTAAGAAGCAATGTCTTTGGCGATCATACGCAGAATAAAATCACTGGTGCCTGTCACGTGATGACACTCTATCACCTCATCAATACTATTGACGGCCGTGATGAAGGTACGAATGCTTCCTTTGTCGTGCCCGGTTAATTTAATCTGAACAAAAGTACTAATTCCCAGGCCTACCTTGGCCGTATTTAATTTAGCATGATAGCTGTCAATGACTCCAGACTGCTCCAGTTTCTTCACCCTTTCTAGGGTGGGTGCGGGAGAAAGTCCTACTTCTTTTGATAGCTGGGCATTGGTTATCTTAGCGTTCTTCTGAAGAATATCAAGGATGTTTCGATCTATTTTATCAAGTTTGGGGGCAGCCATAAAGGATTGTGGTTAGCAGAAAACTGACGCAAAGATAGACTAAGGTTCAACCATATCAAAACCAATCGCCTGGCATCGTTTCGCGCTCCAGCCTTTCTTCTAGGCTATCAGACAGCGCCGGAAAAAAGTCAATTCCAGTGTAGGCCTCTATATTATCCACCTTCTCTACAAAAGCGTTCAGCTCGCCCTGCCCGGCGCGGTTGGGCATCATCAAACCGATCATTTCGCTGTCGTCACCCCGCTCATTAAGCACTATTTTGTAGAAGAAATCAGGTACCGTCACCTCATTATCACCAATACTGTTCTGCGCTTCTCCCAACACGGGACCAGTGATCACGTAGACTCCCTCTTTCTCGGCAGCCCATTCACGCACTTGGTTTTCTAGCCGACTCCAGATACCGCCATTAAAGGCGCGATCTTGCGGACTCACGTTCGACATAAAAAAGCTTTCTTCCATCGCCACCACGTCGAAGTTCATATCACCCACCGGAGCCAGATGCCCCCGGTCGTATCCCGATCCTCGGTAGTCATTCAGTGATGCTGAGCCAGTAGATACCTGCGGATCCTCACGGAAGTTACCTTCTCTGGGTATGTTTACCGCCACCTCTGCCGGAGTAAGTTCGTACGCCACCCACTCTGCCTGCTCGTGGACTTCGGCGTAAGACAACACGTAGTGTGTATGGGCTACTCGATCATTGTCGTTAGGGGCAGGAAGGTAGTTAAACCCTGAAATGCCCAAGGTGGCCGGCGACCGGTTTGGGCACCCGGTGAGCAGCAACAGACTTATACAAATCGTGATACTGAGCACTAACAGGCTACTGAATGCCGCACAATTCTTTTGCACGCTGGTTAGGGTTTGGTGTGTTTGAGTACGAACCGGATGATAGGATCGGCTTTCTTGAGTCCATGAACATGGCCTTCGCCCCGTTTGATAATGGTTTTGACGTCTCCCCCCTTTCGGGTACGATAAGCATCCACCAGCACGGCTGCATTCTCTTGGTAAGGCACCACCTCATCACGATCACCCGATACAATAAGCAGTGGTATATTATGCTCCGCCAGCGTAGCGGCCCGGTCAGCGGGTTCACCTTGATACTGTTGAGCCTCTTTTTCGGTGAGTTGATAAACAGACAGGCATTTCTGCCAGTCTTCTTGACTACCCACCCCTTCCATCAGCCCTCCGGGCCAGCTACGTATGTCGTATACCGGAGCATCTGCGTAGATGCAAGCTACTCGCTCGGGGTAGCGTGCTGCCCAATTAAACACCATCAGCCCACCCCGGCTCATACCTTCTAGGGCCACCGCCTGGGCAAACCGATAACGAGTAGTTAGCAAATCATAGAATTCGTTCCAGAGAGTAATTGCCTGATCGTTGCCGTATAGATCGGCCACATCAATATAAGCCACATAAAACCCCTTGCTTAGCAGGGCTAAGTCTACCTCAGGACGATGGCCGAAGAAGCGAGCTCGCCACAACCAGGGGTTCCCTTGCGCTGCCCGCCGGGGCGCTACTATACGACACTGTCGCCCCTGATACTCAAATGAGTACATGGTGTAGCCGTGAAAGTTACCGGGTTCACCCTGAACGAGATTGTCTACAACGAAGGGTTCAGTTTGTTGCACGTAGGTGCAGCCGAGTAGAAAAAGAAAAGCAATAGATATGGTGCGCATAGAATTACCCCGACGATGCCACGTGTATACTGTTGCCACCGTTTAGTACGCTTCTTCAACGAGGGCTTGCCCCTTCGTAGTATTTTCGTCAGGAATTACGCGGCCTCCAGTACATCAGCGTCAGAGACTACCAATGACTCGGCAGGAGCGCACTCGGAAGGATACGTTTGGGATAATAAGTTACTGGCCTGCTGATAAAAATCTTCTTGGGTATAAATAGATTCGCCGAGGGAGAGAACGCACTGCTCAAATTCTTGTAGATTCATGATAGGTATAGGTTAAAAAGTGATTATGCTAGGTAGTATATCGAATTTGGTGAAAGAAGGTTGTTAAACAGTGAGGTATTCCTCTACCGGCCCTTCTAAATAATGATAAGCTTCGGTCCGGTCTACAAAGGCTCGCATACATAGATCGTTAAACTTCGTTTGCGACTCATTTAACCATTCGTGTTGCCCTAGCAACTGCTGATACGAATCGGCGGTAGTAAGCAGCGCTACATGAGATACGATTCTGCCCCCACCGGGCGCCAGCGGCTCGCTACACTGCTTAGACCACTTGCGGATAAAAAGTACAAAGTTATCCACATCTATATCAAAAAAGAGGTCTTTTATAAAAAGCCAACGGTTGGTGTTGTAGACAACCGCAATATTCATTGCGATGTCCATCGTGTCATGATACAACGATGAATTGCCTTGCCCATTGAAGTTCACTTCTACGGCTTTAATTTCGCGGTTGTACTCAGCGGTGGCCAGACTATTAATGATACGGTACATACGATCGGTTAAGGATGTAGTAAAATCGTATCTAAATATACGTAAAAAACCATAAGAAGGATATGGAAACCATTATAATTTAAACAAACAAACGAGTGGTTATTTTAAAAATATTCATATTGTAAGGTAAAACTATTGATATTATTGATTATCAGGAAACACAAGAGAGTATACCTTGATAATGAAAACTTTGCGAATTTGAGCATAAATACCTAAGTATAGCATGTATTTTACGGCAAAATTTGCCTCACCGCTGCTTCCACTTCCCTCACCGGTAACTGGCATATTTTTTCTTGGCAAACGTATATCGTGGTTTGATTAGGAATGAGTTTGTTCTCTAGCAGCGCCAGCGTAGTGTCAGTGGCCCCACCCAGCAGCAGTGCGTTGGGTAGATAGTGCTGGTCCAATTTGGCTCTGGTTTTTAGGTAGCCTTCTCCCACCACCGCTACTTCGTAAGGTGCGTAGATAAAGCGACCCAACACACTTGCCCAGTACGAATAATACTGCGGATACTCCGTCAGCTTAGATTGCACCTGAGCCAGCATGGTATGCGCAGTTTCTGTGTAGGTATCCTCATAAAAGAGCAGTCCTAATTGATAAAGATTCTTGGCCATTACCGCGTTGGAAGAAGGAATCACATCATCAGCCACCTCTTTTTTTCTGGCGATCAGTGCGGGGTGATCGTGTGAGGTGTAGTAAAACAGTCCGCTGTTTTCGTCATAAAAATGTTGCAGAGCATAATCTTGCAGTCGTCGTGCGTCGCGCAGCCAGCCAACGTCGAAGGTAGCTTGGTATAAGTTGATAAACGCCGTAATCGTCAGCGCGTAATCATCTAGAAAACCCTTGATGCTGGTTTTTCCGTCCTTGTAGTTACGCACTACTGCGCCGTTTTCCATCATGTTGTCCCGTAAGAAGCGGGCGTTGCGTAAGGCTACGTCTAAGAAGCGAGGTTCGTCGAAACTGCGGTACGCATCTACGTAGCCGTTCAACATCAGTGCGTTCCAGGCAGTGAGCGACTTATCGTCCAGGCCAGGGCGCTCGCGTTGGCGGCGGACCTCCCACAACGCCTCACGACTTTGCTGCCTTTGTTGTTGCCACGCGCTGTCCGACAGACCAGCCTGATGGGTAAACGCTGAGTCGCTCTGCGTGGCGTAGAGAACACTCTTACCTTCTTCCCAGTTGCCCGAGCTGGTAACGTTATAGTAAGCTTTAAACAGATCGCTGCGCTCTCCGAGCGCTTCGTCTATTTCAGCCGCCGTCCACACGTAAAACCTCCCTTCTTCGCCCTCGCTGTCGGCGTCTAGTGAAGAATAGAAGGCTCCCTCATCAGAAGTGAGTTCGCGGGCCACAAAGTCAAGCGTTTCGTACACCACCTCGCGGTAACGGGGGGTCTTTGTCCAACGGTAGGCCTGACTGTAAAGGCTCACCAGCTGTGCGTTGTCGTAGAGCATCTTTTCAAAGTGCGGCACCCGCCAGGCAGCATCCGTGGCGTAGCGCGCAAACCCGCCGCCCAGGTGGTCGTAAATGCCCCCCCGGGCCATTTGATCCAACGCCAGCACCACAGCCGCCTGGGCTTCACGACTACCAGTGTAGTAAGCGTACTGCATTAGAAATTGTTGGTTAGTAGGCATCGGAAACTTGGGTGCGCCCCGGCTGCCCCCGTACTCGGGGTCAAGCTGCGACTGCCAGGCCTGAAACACTTCGTCGAGCTGCCCGGTTGCGTAGCCTAAAGTGGCGACCGGCAACAACGGGTCGGTGCTACGGATGCCGGTGGTCACCTGTTCGGCAATTTCTTCTAATCGCTCGGGTTGGCGCTCGTAGGTCTTCTGCAAACGTTTGAGCACGCTGAGCCACTGGTCGCGCGGAAAATAAGTACCGGCGAACACCGGCCGCCCGTCGGGTAAGGTAATAGCGTTGAGCGGCCAGCCGCCCCGCCCGTTCATCAGCTGGGCTGCCTCCATATACACCTGATCCACGTCGGGTCGTTCCTCCCGGTCTACCTTGATCGAAACGAAGTGCTCGTTCATCAGCGCAGCTACGGTAGAGTCTTCGAAGCTTTCGTGCTCCATCACGTGGCACCAGTGGCAGGCGGAGTAGCCAATACTCACGATCATCAGCTTTTCCTTTTTCTGCGCTTGCGACAGGGCTTCTTCCCCCCAGGGCTGCCAATCTACCGGGTTGTAGGCGTGCTGTAGTAGGTACGGGCTGGTTTCGTTAATTAATGCGTTGGTAGATTCTTCAGCCGTCTCGATCTGACTGCAAGCCGCGAGCGATAGACCGATGGTGAATAAGGATAGGGAGCGTTTCATATATCTGTAAACTTGCAGATAGGAAAATAAGTATATTAAGGAAAAAAGTTCATGGATGTACAAACACAGCACCACTACACCCTGGAAGAATATCTTCAGTTAGAAGCAGACACCAACTGTAAATATGAGTATCACGCCGGGCAGGTCTACGCCATGTCGGGCGGAACCATTGAGCATGCTGTCATTTGCGGAAATATTTTTGCTGCTCCACGAGCCGCGTTGCGACAAAAGGGGCAAGATTGCCGGGTATTCAACGGGGAAGCTAAGGTGTACATCGCGCTTAGTAAAACCTACGTCTATCCTGATGCCATGGTCGTATGCGGCGGAGTAGAACAATCCGATGAAGAGGGTCATGCGCTGGTCAACCCAACCCTTGTCGTGGAGGTACTTAGTAAAAGTACCGCTGATTACGACCGCGGGGATAAATTCTATCGCTATCGTCAATTGCCTAGTTTGCGTGAGTACGTACTCATCGAACAGAGCAAAGCAGTGGTGGAAACCTATAATAAGCCGAAAGGCTCTGACCTATGGCGAATCACGCGCACCGAAGGCATCAACGCCACCGTACACTTCCATTCGGTCAATGTGTCTTTAGGAATGGATGAGATTTATGAGGATGTGTCGGGGTTGGTGTAGCGGGGTCGCGACAAAATCAAACAAAATGCGCTTGAGAGAAGACAGAATGTGATTCGGTCGATACGAAACAAAGGAAATATTGTATATTGTTTCTTCGTATTGTTCTTTACATCCTCAATCGACTACACAATCAATGAAATACTACTTACTTATTCTGCTTATCCCTTTTGTATTAGGCGCGTGCAGTAGCGACGATGACGCCGGCGGTGGTGAACCTCCGCGCGGTGAAGCCAGCGTATTGGCTACCGCCGGAGGTATTGAGGGGCTCACCACCGTTAACAGTATATTATCTCGCGACGATTTTGCTACGCTACGCAATCAGCTTACCGAAGATGAGTATACCTTGTTAGCCCCTAACGATGCGGCGTTCGAGCGCTTGTTCGCTACCCTGGGCGTGAGCGATCCTGGTTTGATAGACGGTGGCATCCTTTCGGCAATTCTTAACTATCATATTATCCCCAACCAAACGCTACAACTAGGGCAGCTGGACAGTAGCTACATCACGGTGTCTCGTCAGACTGTTAGTGTTAACCAAGGAGATAGCGTACGTCTCAATGCCAATGTAAGCGCGCAACCCACCACCACGATTGTTTCCCCCGAACCCCTGTTTGCCTCCAACGGAGTGGTGCACGTAATAGACGAAGTGCTTCTTCCTCCGAGCATCATCGATATTGCGGGTAATTTTGGCACCGTAGCTGGCCTGATGGATGTGTTACTCGAATTGGGGCTGATGAACAACGTACTAGAGGGCGCTCAACTAAAATCTGCTCTGGCTGATGAGACGCGTAACTTTACGGTGATTGCGCCCGCCGGTAACTTCCTGATTGATAACAACATCAATGCTACAGAAAATGGCCTCACCTTTTTTAGCATCACCCACCTCATCGGGCAGACCATTGATATAGCTGCTCCTCCCCGTAAAGTGAACAACTTGGCCGGGGTGCCGCTGTACTTGTCCGTAGCCGGTGATGATGCCATATTCATCAACGGGAAGCCCGCCGCCAGGGTAGATGCACAGGCCAGCAATGGTCAGGTACTGCTGAGTGGAATATTTGACGGATTTGGGTCAGGGGTGGTGGAGTCTCCCACTGACGTAGCCGGAGGTTTGGGAGCGATTACCGAAGCCACCGGGGCTTCGTTTAGTATCTTTCAGGCGGCACTCAGCCAGACCGAGCTCACCCTGAGTGGTGAAAAAACCCTGTTGGTTCCTAGCGATTCGGCCTTCATCCGAGCCGGACTCGTCGCTTCCATTGACAGTGCGGCCCGTATTGATAACGCGTTCTTAACCGAGATTTTGAACAACCACATCATCGACGGCGTAGCTTTCTCTACTGATCTCGAAGCCGGATCGCTCACGACCCTTAGCGGTAACGATATCACACTCACGATCGCGGAAGGCCGGGTGACCCTGAGTGACTCAAACGCTGAAAGTCCGAACGCCAGTGTCTTCTCCTTCGATGAGTACGTCTTCTTCGGCGATATCAGGGAGGTGGAACAGATTACCGAAGTGGGAGTCATTCACGCCATTGATGAGTTACTGCTGCCGTAACGAACGATACTACTCGCCCGTCTGCTGCCCGCGGCGGGCGGGTTTTACCGACCACCGCCTATGCAAGCTGTAGAATTTGAAACGCAACTAAATGAGGAACAGACCATCACCGTTCCCTCAGCGCATACCGCCCGTTTGGCGGGAAAGAAGCTACGGGTCATGATACTGTTTGAGGAGTCCTCTTCGCCGCCTCGGTCTGAGGAGCACTACACCAAAGGCTATGACCAAAAGGATTCACTGTACGACACGTATTGAAACACACTAATCTGTAGTAGTTTGACTAAATATCTATTACTATTAAGTATCTTCGGTTGGAGTGCGGCGTTCGCCCAAGAAGCTACGGTTCGGGGCAAAGTAACCGCTGCTCAGGGGGAGGCCGAACTGCCCGGCGTAAACGTTTCGGTGAAGGGCACCACCCAGGGTACGATTACCAACATTGACGGCAATTACCAACTGGCAGTGCCCTCGCCCGAGGACACCCTAATATTTTCTTTTATCGGATACGTTCCCCTAGAAGTACCGTTAGGTGGCCAGTCTACCCTCGACGTAGAGTTGCGCGAAGATGTGCAAGAGCTGGGTGAGGTAGTGGTTACCGGTTTTCAGGAGGTAGAGCGCAAGCTGTTTACCGGAGCTGCTGAGATGGTAAAGATGGAAGACATTCGGCAACCGGGTATGGTGGATGCCAGCCGCATGCTAGAGGGCCAGGTGGCGGGCGTCAGTGTAGAGAACGTGTCAGGCACCTTCGGCACTGCTCCCCGCATTCGTATTCGGGGCAATACCTCTATCAATGGTGACAACCAGCCCCTGTACGTGGTGGATGGAGTTATTTTGGAGGACCTTACGCAGGTAGATGCCGATGACATTGTCACCGGTGATCCTAATACCGTACTTTCGTCTTCTATTGCGGGACTCAACCCCGACGATATCGAAACGTTTCAGGTGCTGCGCGACGCTTCGGCTACGGCACTCTACGGTACACGGGCCAAAAATGGGGTGATCGTCATCAATACCAAGCGCGGAAAAAACGGCAAGCTTCGGGTCAATTACAACGCTAACTTTACTACTCGGATACAACCCAACTATACCCAGTTTGACATTCTGGATTCGGAGAACGAGCTATCGATCTACCGAGAGTTATACGAGAAGGGTTTGGTAGACGTGACCACCTCGGTGCGTGCCGAAAACTACGGAGTGCTCGGCAAGATGTTCAACCTGATCTCTAACAAACAAATTAACTGGGGGCCTAACCTTGGGCTAAACGAAGAGTTTCTTAATCAGTACGAAAACGCCAACACCGATTGGTTCGACGTGCTGTACCGCGACTTCTCACTACAGCAGCAGCACTCGGTGAGCCTGACGGCGGGCAACGAAAACTACAGTAGCTACTACTCGCTCAGCTACCTGAACGACAACGGGCAAACCATTGCCGACAACGTAGGCCGCTACGCAGGCAACGTGCGTAACACCTTCTTTTTCTCTGACCGGTTCACGTTAGACACCAAAATAACCGCCAGCTACCGCAAGCAACGGTTGCCCGGCACGACCGACCGTGATTTTGACCCCATTACGGGTGACTACAAACGGGATTTCGACATTAACCCGCTCAGCTACGCCCTGAACACCAGCCGGTCGATCCGGCCCTACAACCCTGATGGCAGCTTAGAATTTTTTCGCCGTAACTACGCGCCCTTTAACATCTTGCAGGAGCTTGACTTAAACTACATTGATATACGGGTCGCTGACATTTCTGCGCAGGCTGACCTTACGGTAGATATCACCGACAACCTTTCGTTGCAAAGCACGGTGCAGGGGCGCTACGCTTCTACTAATCAGGAGCACGTAGTGCACGAAAACTCTAACCAGGCGGAGGCCTACCGCGCCAACGAGACGCAGTTTATCAATCAGGAGAATCCGCTACTGTTCGACGACCCAAACGACCCCAGTATTACTAAAGTGGTGGTTTTGCCCGAGGGTGGCTTTAACTACCTGGATGAGAGCAGCCTGGAATACTTTTACGTTCGCAATAGCCTATCGTGGGACAAAAAGGTTGGCGAGCGTCATGACATAAGCGCACTGGCCGGTCAGGAGATCAAGTATACCGACCGTAGTGGACGCGCCGCCAGCGGTATCGGGGTGGTTTACGAAAGCGGCGGCGTGGTCAATACTGACCCCAGAATTATTGACTTTCTGAACAGTCAGGGTATTGAGCTGTACGAGCTATCGGAAGACCGTGAGCGCTTCGCCGGCTTCTTCCTGAACGCCGGTTACGCGTATCGTGAAAAGTACATCGTGAACGGCACCGTGCGCTACGACGGTTCAAACCGGCTGGGTGAAAGCCGAACCGCCCGGTACCTGCCCACCTGGAACGTGAGTGGCGCGTGGAACGTCACCAACGAGTCGTTCTTTAACGTAAACGCTATTAACAGCCTTAAACTACGAGCAACCTACGGACTATCGGCTAACTTAGGCCCCGACGTGAGTGCACTACTCAACCTGCGTCCTGACGTTACGTTGCGCCCTACCGATACCGAGTCGTTCTTATTTATCAGCGATCTCGCCAACCGCAGCCTGAGTTGGGAGAAGCTCAAAGAGTTTAACGTGGGGCTAGACTTTAGTATCCTGAAGGACCGCATCTCCGGTACGGTAGATTACTATCAACGCAACTCGTTTGATCTCATTGGGCAGCTGCAAACCAGTGGAGTGGGCGGTACGGGGCGTTCTGAATCTACCGAAGACGAAGGCGGTTACAAACTTGGTAACTACGCTGATATGAAATCTGAGGGTTTTGAGGTGTCTATCTCTACCCTCAACGTGTACACCCCTAACTTTAGCTGGTCGACCAGCGCCAACATCGGATACACCAACGCCGAGATCACTCGTTTAGACTTTGACCCCATCATTGCCGATGCGATCAAACCCGAGGGTGCCCCGGTACTGGGCGGCCCAAGACGATCAATCTACTCTACCCGGTTCGCCGGGCTCAATGAGTTAGGGATTCCTACTTTCTTTAATGCAGAGGGTGAGCGCGTATTCGCTTACAGCCTTCAGGAGCGCGAAAACTTGCAGGAACTACTGAAGTACGAGGGGCCCGCCGAGCCACAAGGAGGCGGCGGCTTCACGAATACCTTCACCTACAAAAACCTGACGCTCAGCGTACTACTCACCTATAAATTCAATTATAAGATTCGCCTTGATGACGCTTTCCGGGCAACTTATACCGACTTCAATTCGTTTTCACGGGAGTTTGTTAACCGCTGGGTAGTGCCCGGCGATGAGGAAATTACTGACGTACCGGTGATTCTGGACGTTCGTTTCACGGGCAATAACCCGGGCGCGGCCATCTTCGACAGTGCCAACCCTTACGATCTATACAACCGCAGTACCGTGCGCATTGCGGATGGCGATCACGTACGGCTCAAAAACGTGCAGCTCAATTATACCTTCCCCGCCCGCTGGACGGAGCGAATCGGGGCCAGCAATGCCCGCTTGTCGGTGGCCGGGCAAAACCTGCTGTTACTCTACGCCGACGAACGCCTCAACGGGCAAGACCCAGAGTTCTTTTCAGCGGGCGGCGTGGCGCTACCGCAACCTCGACAAATTACGGTTTCACTTAGCGTAGGATTTTAGTATGAATCGTATCAGACATATTGCGTGCCTTTTACTGCTGTTCTTGGTCGCCTGTGATAACTACCTGGAAGAGTCTCCCGATAACCGGGTTGAACTCAATACACTGGACAAAGCGGCTCAGCTCCTGACCAATGCTTACTCAGAAGCAGGTTATAATTTTAACGAGTGGATGGGCGACCAGGTGGGCTTTACCTTAGGTACGCGCAAGCGGCAAAATGAGCTGCGCATCTACAACTGGGAGGTAGTCAATGCTGACGCGACTGACCAGGACTCTCCGGAGTTTTTCTGGAACGCCACCTACAATGCCATCGCGCACGCCAACGAGGTGCTAGCGGTGGTCGACCAGTTGCCGGGCAGTGAGGCCCAACGGGCGGCCGTAAGGGGCGAAGCGTTGCTCACCCGGGCCTACGGACACTTTATGCTGGTGAATATGTTCGCCCAACACTACGACCGCAATACCGCCGCCAGCGATTTGGGCGTCCCTTATGTCACCGAACCCGAAACAGAGTTTATTGCTACCTACCGCCGGGCTTCGGTCGCCAGTGTGTACGAATCGGTAGAAGCTGACCTGCTGGCTGGTTTAGAACTGGTAGACGGCTCGTTCTACGCCAACTCGGGCAAGTATCACTTCACGCGCGAAGCAGCCCTGGCGTTTGCTTCTCGTTTCTACCTCTATCAAGAGAATTTTACTGAGTGCATCCGCTACAGTGATGAGCTACTGGGGAGCATCCCTGAGAATTACGTGCGTGATCTACAGATGCTCAAGGCCACTCAGGTAAACACCGACGACTACATTCGGCTCTACACTTCGCCCAATGAGCCTAGCAATCTACTGCTCATTCGCCAGCAGACGCTTATTTACAACAACGTAGGCTTCTATCCCGACGAAAATGAATACCGCGAGCTATTCCAAACTAATCCGTTCGAAGAAAATGACCTGCGTACCGACCCGGCGTTTCAGATCGGCGGAAATAGTCTGGGCAACGGCCTGCTAGCCGCCAAATTTGAGCCACTGTTCCAGCGTACTAGCCTCACGTCGGACGTAGGGTTTCCCTACACCATCTTTATGGCCTTTCGCGGTGAAGAGGTACTACTCAACCGGGCCGAGAGCTACGCGCAACTCAACCGTTTGGATGAGGCGGTAGCCGACCTGCAGGTGCTGTCAAGTCGGCGCTACGAAGGCAACGTGTCGCTTACGCTGGAGACGGTTGAGCGCTATGTAGGCAGCGGCAACCCTCAGCAAGATGTGCTGGTGTATATCATCGAGTTGGAGCGGCCCAAAGAATTTATTCACGAAGGACTGCGTTGGTTCGATATCAAGCGTTACGGCTTTCCGGTAACGCACGACTTTCCTGACGGGAGTACGATCACCCTGTCGGAAGATGACAACAGAAAAGCTTTGCAAATTCCTGAGGCCGCGCAAGAGATTGGTGGTCTGCGGCCCAACCCTCGATAGATGATGAATTACGTACGCATTTTGCTATGGATTCCGTGCCTACTGGTGCTACTGGCTTGTACGGAAGAAGAACCTATTAATGCCCCGGTGAAGCAGGCAACACCTTCCGATGATCCACTGGATGTGTTCATCCGCGAAAACTTTACTGATCCCTACGGGGTGGCCGTGCGCTATCGCTTTGTAGATCGCTACGTAGACCCCGGCGTGCGCGTGACTCCCCCCCGCCAAGAGGTGGTAGAATCTACCCTCAACTTCTTGCAAGAGTACTGGATTGATCCGTACCTGGAGGTCGAGGGCGGAGAAACCTACTTTCGTAATACAGTGCCGGCCGAAGTAGTGCTCATTGGCTCTTTTATTTACCGTGGTGACGGCACCGTGGTACTGGGCACCGCCGATGCCGGGGCGCGTATCACGTTAACTGATGTCAACTCCGTAAGCGTAAACAACCAAGACTGGGTGTTCCGGCAGTTGGGTACTATCTACCATGAGTACGCCCATATCATGCACCAGCTCTATGACCTTCCCCCGGGTTTTCAGGCGATTTCGCCGCAGGGTTATACCTCAAGAGGTTCGTGGTTTACCCTCACCGACGGTGAGGCCCTTCGCCGAGGGTTTGTATCGAACTACGGCACCAGCGATATCAACGAAGACTTTGCCGAAGTAGTAGCGTCACTGCTGTACGAGCCTGACTTTTTTGAACAATACATCAACGATGAGGACTGTACCGATGGCGACTGCCAGGCACGCAATGAGGGTCGGGCCATGATCAGAACCAAGTACAGCGCTATTTTAGAACACTATGAGCGCAATACCGGAGTAGACTTGTTGCAATTGCGGGCGCGCATTCAAGATAGATTGTAGATGAAAAACTTCTCTAGTATTTTTTGTGCCCTGCTACTGGTTTTGGGAGCCTGCACGGGCAACGACGATGACGAACTGATCTTTGAGCAAACTGCCGATGAGCGAGTAGAAGCAGCCATTGCTGACCTACAACAACGGCTGGTGGCCCCCGCCAACGGTTGGGTGATGCGTTATCAACCCGTTCCTGAATCAGGCGCCTACAATGTACTGTTCAACTTCAACGGCGAAGGCCGCGTTCGTATTCGCACCGACTTTGGTGTGAACGATGGTGAGTTTTACGACCAAACGGTGACTTACCGCGTTGATAATTCGTTAGGTCTAGAACTTATACTGGAAACCTACTCTTTCTTTAGCTACCTGTTCGAACAAAATCAGGCTACCTTCGAGGCAGAGTACGAATTCAACTACGTGAATGAAACTCCCGAGGGTGATCTGGTTTTTAGTAGCAAGACCGACCTAGCTGCACTCACGGTTGTAGCATTGGAACCTGCTCCTGAAAACGCCGAAAGCTTACTGGGTCGGCAGCTCAACGATAATCTAGAAGCATTGTCGTCCAGTTTAGGGGTGATTTCACCGGTATACCGTCTTGACTTTGCGAATCGTGATTTATCGCTCTTTTTATCGTTTAATACGAACCTTCGTACGCTTAGCTTTACCTACGCCGCTGATGCCAACGGCTTGGGTCGTACTATTAATGACTTTAGCACCGGCTACATCGTGCAGGGCAACTCGCTTATCCTGGGCACCCCACTCACCGGAAACTTCTTGGGTTCAGACATCACTATTTCTGCCATCGACTTTAGTGAGCTGGCAGACGGTGGTAGCGTTGACGCTTGCGATCAGCCGGTCAGCATTCAACAGTACCGGGGGGCAATTACCGACTCGGGGGCTCCAGTTGCCCTGCTACCGACTCTGTTTGATCCGGCAGGTGCAGCATTCGCTGGCAACTCCGGCACATACCTGGCGAATCCAAGCGATATCTACTTTAATGGTCAATCCATAGGAAACCAACTATCGCAAGATGTAGACGGAGCCATAGGGCTTGTAATTTACAACTTCGACAGAGAAGAAGATCCGTTCGTCGCTATTGGCTTCGGCATTGTGGAAGAAGAGCTCATTGTACCGGTGAGAGCGTTTGATCCTACCTACACCGACAACCAAATCGCGTTCAACCTATCGCCTGAATATTCTATTGCTATTGGGGATACTACTGCAATTGCAACATTAGATACTACGGCTATGAACACGTACATTAGTAACCTTACAGAAGGAGATAATACCAGGATATTGCAATCAGCTCCGGGGGTGTACGAGCTGTACAACCCTTGCACCGGATGGAGTGCCATACTTCGTCGGCTCTAGTCCTCCAGCACCTCAATTTCTACCCGAATGTTATTCTTGGCCAGCGGTGAGTCAGCGTCGTAAAGCATTTTCTTGCCCCCCCAGCCCTTAACTTCAATACGGTCTTCAGTGATGTTCTGCTTAATCAGATACTGACGAATGGTTTCGGCCCGTAGCTTAGAAAGCTTCATAGAGCTCACCCCGTTTTTCTTATACTCATTGCTACGACGCAGGTTGAAGAAGTTACCGTGATCTTCTGAGAAAGTATACACAACGCCTCGGGAGTTACCGTTGGTATGGCCGTGCAGCATGATCTTTACCTCGGGGCTATCGTGCATAAATTTTTGCAGCTCCTCTAGCTCGTAGCGTGAACGCTCTCGCATCACCGATGAATTACCGTAGAAATAGGTATTGAACATCGCCTGCACATCGCCTTTCTTCAGCTTTTCCAGCGGCATAGTTACGTTAATCGTGTCGCCGTTCATGGCTACGTACGAGGCGGTACTGTCATTCACGGGTTGCTCTAACGAGAGATCAAAGCTCGCCTTCCGATAACCAATAGCATACGTGATAAGCTGCACCTGGTCCGACAGTAACCGGTCGTACTCCAGTACCTCGGCGCGATGGGCATCACACTGCTTAATCGACTTAGCTCTTACGCCGTCAACGACCTTCACCACCGCACTTACGGGAGCTTGACCTACGCCTAACGTTCGGAAGTACACCTGGTGGCCTGGCCCCGTCCCTTTTGCCGGGGGTAGTTGGTTGATCGTAGGGGCCGACAAATCGCCACTGATCTCCTGTTGGGCTAGTGCCTGAATAGAATCTACCCTCTCAATGTTGCCTGATGGCGTATTTACCTCGGGATCACCCCAGCCGTTATCACCATCGTTTCCGGCTTCGTACGCTCGAAATACCCAAGCGTTCGTAAATTCACTGGAACTGCGTACTTGCCAACATGCTTCTACTACCTGTGCGGCCGAATCAGACGAGAATGTATATACGTAATAGTAGCCGCGCGAAGGGTGGTATCCGTACCGAGCCGTCAAGCCCTGAGACTGCGCGTAGTCGCTAAAACTCTGCGCGTTATCTTGATAGGCGAATACTCCGATCACTAAATAGTTGCTTTCAGCCAAATGATCTGCGTGTTCAGGACCAGCGTACGCAAAAGATACGGCGGTTGAAGCAGCAGAAGCAAGCCCCACCCTTCCCAACCCTACGGCAACTGCTAGGCATAATAAATAGTGGACTTTCATTTCAATAAAATTTAATGGTATACTTCACAGCGTATTGTATTGCAATTGATACGCTCAATCGTATATTTTTCCTTCTTATATCAGGCGTTATCTCGCAGATGTAAGATAAATGACCTTTCTGACCCTGTTTGATATAGCTATATTGCCCTAAATCGCCATTAAATGCCATGTGCTCATGCCACAATCAGTCTATCTACCGTCGTCTACGTACTTACTCCTCGTTGGTCTGTTGGGTCTTCTGTCCTGTAATGCTACAACGTCTCCCAATTTGGTAGAGGGAAAGATAGATTCCCTACGCCTAGAAGAGCATGTAAAAACCCTGGCTTCTGATGAGTTTCAAGGACGAAAACCGTTCACCGTAGGTGAGGAGAAAACAGTAGCTTACTTAGAGAGCCAACTGAAAGAAATGGGCCTGGCCCCCGGCAACGGCGACAGCTACTTTCAAGAAGTGCCCTTGGTAGAAATCGATGCGATGCCTGATTCACTCATGACTATTGATCATCAGGGGGAAACATACCCGCTGGCGTTTCGCGAAGACTTTGTGGCCCTCACTCGTCGTGTCACCGATCGGATAGAGATAGATGCGTCAGAACTGGTGTTTTGCGGTTTTGGCATTGTGGCACCGGAGTACGGCTGGAATGACTACGAAGGCGTAAACATGGCGGGCAAAACCGCAGTGGTGCTAGTCAATGACCCTGGATTTGGTACAGATGACACCACCTTCTTCAAAGGAAACACCATGACTTACTACGGCCGGTGGACCTACAAGTACGAAGAGGCGGCCCGGCAGGGTGCCGAAGGTGTACTCATTGTTCACAATACTGCTCCCGCCGGCTATCCGTGGGGCGTGGTACAAAGCAGTTGGACCGGTAAAAGCCTTTATTTGAAAGCCGAAGACGGCAACCAGTCGCGCTGTGCGTTTGAAGGCTGGATTTCTCAGGGAATGGCCCGTCAATTGTTCGAGATAGCAGAGGTTAAAAACTACCTGGGGCAGGCTCGTAAGTCTGACTTCGTGCCGATACCGATGAACATGTCGACTAGTTTTGCGATGGAAGTCGCTGCCCAGGAATCTACCTCTCATAACGTGATCGCACAACAAGTCGGCAGTCGCCACCCCGACGAGTACGTTATCTACTCAGCGCATTGGGATCATATTGGTGTGGGTGAACCGATTGAAGGCGATTCTATCTACAACGGTGCGCTAGACAATGCCAGCGGCACCGCTGTGCTGCTAGAAATTGCCCGAGCGTTCGCGCAGCTCGAAGAAAGGCCCGCCCGTAGCACCGCCTTCTTATTCGTAACTGCCGAAGAGCAGGGCTTGCTAGGGTCAGAATACTACGCGCAGCACCCTATTTATCCGTTGACACAAACTGTGGCCAACATCAATATGGACGGTATCTGGTTTAGAGGCAAGATGAAAGACTTGACGGTGGTTGGTTTTGGCCAGTCAGAGATGGATGAGTACGCTCAGCGCGCCGCTGAAGCCCAGGGTCGCTATATCAAACCGGACCCTAACGCAGAAAAGGGCTACTTCTTTCGTTCTGATCACTTCAGTTTTGCCAAGGTCGGGGTGCCCGCTCTTTACGCTAGCGGTGAGTATGAACACACAATACGCGGAGCAGAATGGACTAAGACGAAAAGCGATGCGTGGATTCGAGAGAACTACCATCAGCCCTCTGACGAGTATGTGCCGGGTACATGGAAATTTGCGGGCATGGTGCAGGATGCCGAACTGCTGTTCAGCATCGGTTACGAGTTAAGCAACGGAACCGATTTTCCGCGTTGGAAGGAAGGTTCGGAGTTTAAGGCTACCCGTGAAGCCTATATGCCCTAAGTACTTCTTCGTCTTAGTAAGTAGTTGCCACCCAATATTAGAAAAACGGTGATTGTAGCGCAAGAAATTATAAAGGCCATCGACCTTTCGGACAGCGAAGACTACGCGGGTGCGGTCAAGGTATGCGACGCAATTATTGCGTATAACGCTTCGTATGATCGGGCTTATTTCGAGAGGGCAATGGCGCTGCTCAACTTAGACCTTGATGATTTAGCCCTGAAAGATTTTGAAAGACTCGAGCAAATCAACCCAACGTACCCTGGCCTGAAAGATTGGCAGTCAAGGGTTCTGAAAGGCAAGGGACAATACCTGGAAGCTGGGCGATGCAAGCTCGATGAGCTGAGAGAATTTCCGAACGGGAGGTATAACACAGGGGTTTCGCCACAAGATTGGGCCGCCTGTGCTCAGAATTTGCACCGAGGTGGAGAAACAGATACGGCTATTGCGCTGCTAAAAGAGTACTTTGAGACACACAGTCAACGGGTGGGTGCTTACCGGGTCTACGAAACAGCCCCACTACGGATTTTTGTCAGGATCATGATAACGATGGGTAATGTTGAGGAGGCTCGCCGTAAAATAAAGCAAGCTTTGCAGAGTGAACACCGTGTACCTGCTGATCACGAGCTTTGGATCGAGGTGAATATACTGACAGGACATACTGTTGAGGCCTCGAAAGCCCTCGACTATTACGTGAATGAGATACATCAGGGGTTTGAAACGGATAGTGCAAGAAAGCTGAGAGCAATGCTAAGAAAGCCGTAGTAACCCTGTGACTACCAGCATGAGTACGTTTGCATTATCATTTAACTGCCATGCTCAGAAACTCATTACACCATAATCAGCATACTAGGTTTGTTACAAAGAAGCTCTCATCAAACCCTGGGTGAGCAAGCCTGCCTCATGTTGGTTCTTCTTCAAACTGCCCCCCCCATAAAAGGCCTGGACTTATTACCTCGTGAGATTTTTTGGGTTTCACCACCAAAAAATAGGCTCAGTATATACCGTACCGGACCGTGAAATGCCTCAGAACTGCGCTATAACCCACAGAACATTATTTATCATAAAATTTAACTTTTTATTGATATATAAATATTTAGTTGTACCTTTATGTAAGTAATAACACGAAAAGCACATAAATCATGAAAAAGATATTAGGCATCACACGAAAAGAAGAACAGCTAATCAATTTAGGTGGTATTGAGCCCAAAGGCATTAGCCACACTGTTTCTTACGCTAGTTCTTTTGATGAGACTTGGAACCACATTCGCATTGAGCTGAAAAAAATTTCAGTACCTGCTCACGCTATATAGCACTATTTGTCTACGTTGTTTGATGTAGCAGCAGCCCGACGCAAACGATCATTGATTGCTCTACCTAAGCCAATTTCAGGTACAAACTCTGCCAGAATGTAGTCTGCCGAACCTGCCTCTAGTGTTCGCAATGCGGCGAACAGGCGGTGAGCAGCTTCCGTTAGATCGCCTTGGGCAGAAAGTACTATCCGCCGAGACGCCGGTATTTTTTGATAGGTCTTCTGAAACGAGATAACTGCCGTTTTATCAGTTGGGTATTTAGCCAGAAGCTCTGGTAGTGAGCCCAACACCACCTGTTGCCGGGGCGAATAGTGACTTTTAAGCGTACCGGGAGCCTGCGGGTTCCCGGTCGCTACACTTCGGTATTCCACTACACAACCTTTTCCTACCACCTGTTCTATCTGTTCAGCGGTGATGCCGCCCCAGCGGTACACCATTAGCCTGCCCTCTTCAAACCCTACAATCGTCGATTCCACTCCTATCGAGCAAACCCCACCGTCTAGGATATAGGGAATCTGGTTGCCTAGTTGGTCGGCTACATGGCTAGCCTGCGTCGGACTCACGTAGCCGAAAGGGTTGGCGCTGGGTGCCGCTAACGGGAAGTCTAGTGTGGTTAGCAACGCTTGTGCCAACGGGTGTTGTGGTACGCGCAGTGCTACGCGCTCTAAACCGGCCGTCACAATATCGGGTATGATTGGTGATTTGGGCAGCAGTAAGGTGAGAGGGCCCGGCCAAAATCGCTCCGCCAGTTGTTGCGCTACTTTAGGCATATCACGCACGTACGTCTGCGCGCGCGTCAAGTGGTTGGTATGAACGATCAGAGGATTGAAGGCAGGACGTTTTTTTACGGCAAAAATCTTGGCCACTGCCGTGGGGTCCAGCGCATTACCGGCCAGGCCATAGACCGTTTCGGTAGGGATCGCTACTACTTCTCCAGCACTTAGCAAACGCGCCGCTCTACCTACATCTTCGCCTATTTTATCCATAAGTTTCTCGTTCGTACGCTGATGTCATTTTATCCGAAATATCACAGGAAGTGTTTCCCGCAAAAATGCTTATCGTACACATTGAGGCGCATATTTTGACTTATTAAGCACAATTAGTATAGTGCTATTGTAGCAAGATATCTGTCAAAACGGTGTAAAAGCCTGCGGTGAACCTATCGATTACATCACGCCAAAATGAATGATATGGATGATTGAGAAAGCTATCTTATATTGTTATTTCATGCAAATTATACCGAGCAATCACTATGATAAATCGTAGAATCAAATTAGAACATTTTGTCAACCTTGTGGCTATCGCCGCTGCCGACGGATATCTAGACGCGCGCGAGCGAGAGTTCTTGGCGGAGCGCGCCGAAGAAAACGGCATGAAAGCCGAAGAATTTGATAGCATCATTAACGATGCTGATAAATTACAGTTTGTGGTACCTATGAATCACGAAGATTGCGAAGATCAGCTCAACGATGCCATCTTCATGTCTATCGTGGATGGCGATATCAGCGAGCAAGAGTACAGTCTTTGTATGAGTTTGGCCACGCGTTTAGGCATTGAGGCTCACGAAGTAGATGAGGTAATCGACGACGTAAAAAGAATTTGGGCGATCTAAATCAATACTAAATGTAGCATCTTTACACAATTACAAAAGAAGGAGGCCTTCCAACGAGGGCCTCCTTTTTATTTTACATATGTTCTATCACGCTATCGCCAAACTCAGAGCATTTGAGTAGCGTAGCATCGTCCATCAGTCGGTCTAGATCGTAGGTCACCTTTTTGCTCGAGATGGAGCCTTCAATACCTTTACGTACCAGCTTGGCCGCCTCTGGCCAGCCTAAATAGTCCAGCATCATCGCCCCCGACAGCATCACCGAACCGGGGTTCACTTTATCTTGCCCGGCGTACTTAGGGGCAGTGCCGTGCGTCGCTTCAAAAATAGCGTTGCCCGTCGTGTAGTTGATATTGGCACCGGGTGCGATACCAATTCCTCCAACCATCGCCGCCAGCGCGTCTGAAATATAGTCGCCGTTGAGGTTGAGCGTCGCAATAACCGAGTACTCGGCCGGACGTAGCAAAATCTGCTGCAAAAACGCATCAGCAATCACATCCTTGATAATCACTTGGTGACCATCTTGCTCAATCACTTGCCACGGTCCACCTTCGTAATCATTGGCACCGTAGCCTTCTTTGGACAAACCATAGCCCCAATCACGGAACGCTCCTTCGGTAAACTTCATAATGTTGCCTTTGTGCACCAACGTAACCGACGGTAGCTTCTGCGCAAAAGCATAGTCAATGGCTGCCCGCACCAGCCGTTCGGTACCCTCTTTAGACACCGGCTTGATACCGTAGCCAGCTGTTTCAGGGAAGCGCACCTTTTTGTACAGCTCGGGGAAATTATCTTGCAGCAGACTACCAAATTTCTTGTTGTCATCAGCACCGTGCTGAAACTCTATACCCGCGTAAATGTCTTCGGTATTCTCGCGGAAGATGACCATATCGACTGCGCCAGGATCCTTCACCGGTGAGGGCGTACCGTCGTACCAGCGCACCGGACGCACGCAGGCGTACAGATCCAACTCTTGGCGCAACGCCACGTTGAGCGAGCGGATACCGCCGCCTACCGGGGTAGTTAGCGGGCCCTTGATCCCCACCAGATACTCACGAAACGCGTCTAGTGTAGCGGTTGGTAACCACTCACCGTTATCGTTGTAGGCCTTCTCGCCCGCCAGCACCTCTTTCCACACAATCTTTTTGCTGCCCTGAAAGGCTTTTTCTACGGCGGCATCAATTACTTTCTGGGTCGCCGGCCAGATATCTACGCCAATGCCATCGCCCTCGATAAACGGAACGGTGGGGTTATCGGGCACGTGCAGTGTCCCGTCTTGAATCGTAATTTTTTGCTCACTCATGGGTTGCGAATTTTTTGTTTATCGTTGAGTTAATCGCTACAAAATAAGCAATTTTGTGCGTCATTAAGAAACAGTAAGCAGTGACAGTGGCTGAGGACACAAAGAAACTACGGCGGTTGCCACAACCTGGCGCTCAACACCGCCGTCTGTAGTGTTTAGCGCCACTGAATAGTGGGGGGCAGTAGGCGGGCGGCGGTTAGCAACACAACTGTCTGACACGCGAAGCCGCTTTCGCCAATGGCTACTAACTCACCGCTGGGGAAGTTTGGCCAGTTAAAAAGTGACAAACATTCACATACAAGTACTTAACTCATGACGGAAGACAAAATAGCGATAGAGCACCGCCTCAAACTGCGCACGCTTACCATGAGCGATTACGAAGCGGTGAAGAATATCATGCAGGTGGTGTACGCCGACGCGGGTGGTGCCTGGACGCAACGAGAGTTTCGCAATCAGCTTACCGCCTTTCCTGAGGGTCAGATTGGCATTGAAGTAGACGGGCAAGTGGTGGGCGTAGCTCTGAGCCTCATCGTAGACTACGCCCGCTTCGGCGACCGGCATACCTACGATCAAATTACTGGCGACGGTCGGTTTGATACGCACGACTATGATGGCGATGTGCTCTACGGCACCGACCTGTTTGTAGATACTAACCACCGCGATATGCGGCTGGGCCGCCGTTTGTACGACGCTCGTAAAGAACTTTGCGAGAGTCTTAACCTACGCTCCATTATTGTGGGCGGACGCATTCCCGGCTATCATAAGTATAAAGATACGATGCCCCCGCGGCAGTACATCACCGAGGTACGCAACAAAGAAATCCACGATCCGGTATTGAGTTTTCAATTAGCTAACGACTTCCACGTGCGCCGCCTGCTGCCGAAGTACTCACCGGAAGATGAGGATTCTATGTCTTACGCTACGCTGCTGGAGTGGATGAATGTCAACTTTGAGGAATCCGAAAAGCTGATCGGTTTGCGGAAGACGGTCGTACGCATCGGGGCCGTACAGTGGCAAATGCGGCGGGTGCAGTCGCTAGAAGATATGCTACAGCAGGTAGAGTTTTTTGTGGATACGGTATCTAGCTATAACGCAGACTTTGTGCTGTTTCCGGAGTTTTTCAATGCCCCTCTCATGGCGTTGGGCGACAATGTTGATGCCGCTGACGCGGTGCGAACGCTGGCCGGGTACACCGACCAGGTGCGCGAGAAGATGCAGGAGATGGCGATCTCCTATAACATCAACATCGTGGCGGGCTCCATGCCGGTGTACGATGAGCATAAACTCTACAACGTGAGCTACCTGCTGCACCGCGATGGCAACGTAGACACTCAGTACAAACTGCACATCACCCCCGACGAGCAGAGCTACTGGGGCCTGCAGGGCGGCAACGACATCCGGGTGTTTGACACCGACGCGGGCCGCATCGGGGTGCTGATTTGCTACGACGTGGAATTTCCTGAGCTGAGCCGCATCCTGGCCGAGCAAAAGATGGACATCCTGTTCGTACCCTACTGGACCGATACCAAGAACGCGTATCTGCGGGTGCGCCGGTGTGCGCAGGCCCGGGCCATTGAAAACGAATGCTACGTGGTGATGTCGGGCAGCGTAGGCAACCTACCTCGAGTGGAGAACATGGACATTCAGTACTCTCAGTCGGCGGTGTTCTCTCCTTCAGACTTCTCCTTTCCGCACGATGCGGTAGTGGCCGAAGCCACTCCCAACACCGAGACCACCCTGGTGAGCGACTTGGATCTCGACTTGCTCAAAAAGCTACGCACGCAGGGCAGCGTGCGCAACCTGGCCCAGCGGAGGAAGGACATCTACGATGTGGTACTGCGTAATAAGATGTAGCTGAGTGATGCCTCTGCTAACTAATACTTCTGGCACCTATACTATACTGCCATTCTTACTCGCCCAATTGTACTGAAAACGGCATCTTCTCTGAGATGGACATTTCTGTTCCGTAGCGGGCATTGGGGTCAATCCGAGCGAATACGACAAATTCTGCTTGTACTATAAACAGCTCGTCTGATACGGTACTGAATCTATTATCTACAAACTCAACTTCTTGCATGTATCCAGCGACAGTGATCAGTAGTAGCTCGTCGGCTGAGGTTGTATTCACTTCAATGTCTCCTTCTGTCAATACGTAGCCGGCCCCTTCAATGCCGAAGAATACCAGGCGAAACGGCGATTCATCGTAAGCGTAATTGCCTGGCCGAACAACACCCGCCTGCTGGGCACTGTAAGAAAAAGCGGCTGTACTGCCATCGTCGAACAGGTCAAACTGCCCATCAGCCACTGCCTCATCATCGGCATAAGCCAACCCAATATAGTAGGTACCTTGCTCGTCCTGCTCATCGTCTGCATCAAAGCTAAACCGCGTATAATCGTATTCTGAGCCGTCAACATTTACCGATCCCACTAAATCTTCCTCGCTCTGTGAAGGTGGGTTATCGCCTCCGCCGGGGATGTTTCCCCCACCGCCAGGGATGCCACCACCGGGTATCCCGCCGCCGGGTTGGCCGGTGGCAGTGGTGTCTACTGGACTAGGCTCATCAGCCTCTGAGTCATCACCGCACGCACTCAGGCCCAGCGTGAGGGCTACGGAAATGATTGCTAAACGAAGAAATAGTTTTGTGTTCATGATTAGGGGACTAAAGGTTAGAATTCGTTTGTACATAGTGTGAGTTCACAACCACGAAGTGCGGATGTCGCTATGGTTCTAAAAAGGATGTGTACTACTTCTGCCAACTGGCCGCGTAGCCATCGGTGGTCGTGGTAATCGGGCCCGTGCGGCCGGTGGCTACTTCCAGCCACCAGACTTGCGTTTTCTCCTTCGTGAGGAGCGTGTAGACGATAAAATCACCGTCGGGCGACCACGAGATATTGGCCCCCAGCGAGCCGTGATCCACTTGCAAGAGCACATTGGATCGCCCGCTGACTACGTCCAGCACCCTGATGGTATAAATATCGATGTCCTTAGCGACGCCGTCGTTAAAGAGACTGCTAAAGCTCGCTCGCTCGGCAAAGACCAGCAGCGATCCGTCGGGCGACCAGTCGAGTGCCTGTAGCAAGCTACCACTGCGGTATACGGTCCGAGGGGTGATGCTACTGCCCGATACCTCAGCGACGAAAAGCTGGTTATCGTAGTAGTAGGCCAACTGGCCGGAGGAAGACCACTTGGGGGCAAAGCCGTTTACTTCGGTGTTCAACTCCTCAAAAGTAGTTGCGTCTACCAGGTAGAGGTAACAAATATCGTCAGACTGCACACCTTCGGGCGAGCGGTTGCGCGCACAAACGTTGATAATCCCCCGGTTTCTTTCGGAGTCCCAGGCAGTGCGGCGCACTTCTATATCCAGCGCGGGGCGGTTGTCGAACGAACCCGAAAAGAAGTAAACGCCCGGTTGGCCCACCGTCTGAAAGGCTACCTCGCCCCGACTACTCGCCAGGTCGTAGCGCGTGACGTCGCTTCCTCCGCCCGGCACCACGTTGATATCAGCGGGAGCATCAGGGTTGAACACCTTTTGCGATAGCACCACATTGTTGCCAAACCACTGCGGCAGTCCGTCTACTGTAGATACGTCTATCTGCGGGTAAATCACTCGCTCTGTACCGTTGGGCAGCATGGTCGCCAGTTGTATTTCTCCCGACGATAGATCAAAGAACACCAGGCGGCTTTCTCCGGGGTAATCGCGCAGTGCCTCAGGCATGGGTGAAATCGGTGCCAGCTCGATCAGGCCTTCGGTAACGATAATATTGTCTAAGTAGACCGTAGCACTATTGGCGGGAAGATTTTGCAGGCTGAAGATTAAAAAAAACGAGGCTGCGTCTCCTTGCGCCTTGTCCAGTAGTTTCGGCGTCACCAGCAGGTTGATACGGCTCCAGCCCGGGCTGTTGCCCACTTCCTCGCTCACAGTACCAATAAACTCCCCCCCTAGCCTGGGGCTAAACAGCGCATCAGCAGACCTACCCAAAAAGACGTCCAACTGCGCTTCGGGCTCGTCCCCTTCTATCCACACCTCAAAAGACACTGTGAACAACGCCGGCAAAGAAGAAAAAGAGACTTCTTTGCCAATGACGGCATTGGTCATGGAGATGAGTGTACGAGACTCTTCGCACTCCGATTCGGTGGTGAGGGCCATCGCCTGTCCCGCATCGGTTGACGCCAGCCGCGCCCCGCCGCAGGTTGCCCACACGTCGTCAGACTCAAAGTCGCCGTTGCGCAGTAGGTTGTTCACCGGTTGGTCGGCGGGCACCTGGCTTTCATCGTAGGCATCTGGCGCGGCCTCTCCGCCCGACGTCAGGTCAGCGGGATCGTCCTCCGAACATGCGGCTAATAAGCACAGGCTTAGTAGCCATAAGGTTAGATTTTTCATTATGGTTGGTTACGTTGATCAGATAATCATTTGCTGCACCGCAGCACGAATTAAAGCCGCGGCATTGGACACGTTCATTTTCTTCATCACGTTGCGCCGGTGCGTTTCTACCGTGAGCGGACTGATAAACAGCGCATCGGCAATTTGCTGGGTGGTATCGCCCTCAGCAATGCGTTGCACCACTTCTCGCTCGCGGCGAGTGAGTCGGGGACCGTGCTGCGCCCGTCGGCCGGGAGCCTCGGTGAGTACCCTTTGAATTTCTTCGCCCAGATAGGTTTGCCCGCGGTGCACCTGACTCAGGGCCAGCTTCAGCTCAGTGCCCGTAGCGTTCTTCAGTAGGTAGCCCGCCGCGCCGTGCTTCATCATTTGCTTGATAATGCTTGGCTCGTGATAGGTGCTCAAGCCCAGCACTTGAACGCTCGCATCACGCTCTCGTATGACTCGGCACACCTCTACCCCCGACATATCGGGCAGGTTAACGTCCAGCACCACCACATCGGCGGTATGCGCCGCCAGAAAGTCCAGTGCCTGCTGCCCTCGGGTGAAGGCGTCTAGCACGACGATCTGAGAATCGTTACACAAGAGTGCCTTGAGGCCCTCGATCACCATCAGGTGGTCGTCGACAATAATCACGCGGATTGGGTTATCAGGCATGGATGCGAATGGTTGCGGTGGTTCCTTCCTGCGCCGAGGATTGAATATCAAACGTGCCATCCAGGTAATCTACCCGATGACGGACGTTGACGAGTCCTGTATGCGAGGCGTCGGTCATTTGATCAGGACGAAAGCCTACGCCGTCGTCTTCTACGGTGATATCGATGCTATCGTCACTCTGGATGTACTGCACCAACACTTCGGTGGCCTGCGCGTACTTCATGGCGTTGTTGATCAGCTCCTGAATGATGCGATAGAGCGTGAGCCGAACGGCTTCGTCTGGCTCGGTAACGTCGCCGTAGAACTGAAGAATAACCTTGGTATCCTGATCGTCCAGGCTGCTACAGTAATCCTCCAGGGCGGCCTGTAATCCATAGTGCAGCAGGGTTTCGGGAGTTAGGTTGCGCGCGATGCTGCGCAGCTCCACCAGCGAGTTGTCCAGATCATGCCGCACGTGCTCCACCAATTGGGTAGAGCCGTTGAGTTTTTCTTGCCCCAGCCGCGACAGCTTCAGGCTGATACCCGACAGGCGTCCGCCCAGGCCGTCGTGCAGGTCGCGGGCGAGCCTTCTTCGTTCGCGCTCTTGCCCCTCAATCAGAGCCGACAGGGTTTGCGCCTGCTGGGCGTGCTTGAGGCGGCTCACCTCATCGGCACGCTGCTGGCGCTCGCGCTGCGCCTTTCGTCGTTGGTGGCGGTAGGCCAGATATGCTGACACCAACCCGAAAACCAGAATCACCGAGGCTAACAGTAATAAGTACAGTTGCGAGCGATTTCTCTCCAGAACCAGGGCGGCTTCGCCGTTCTGCTGCTGTAGGCTCAGGATTTTTCGTTCTTTGCGCTCGGCTTGGTACTCCTGCTCCAGCGCGTTAAACGCCTGTTGGGTCGTGGCCACATCCACACTATCGCTTTGCGCTACGTACCGCAACAGATACGTGTAGGCCGAGTCATAGCGTTGCTGCTGCGCCTCGTAGTTCGCCAGTTCGCGAATAGCTGACAATTCGTCTTCTGGATCGGCATCCTGGCGACCTTCCTCAATGTAGCGCAAAATGTACTGCTTGGCTTGCTCGTACTGACCTCGTTGCGCGTATGCCTCCGTATAGTGCTGAAAAATTGCCTGAAGATCGCCTACCATGCCGCTCTCCTGTACCAGGGTGTAGGCGGTATCATAGTGAGCAATGGTGGCAGCGTAGTTCTCTTGGTATAGCTGATTATTGCCTCGGGCCAAGTGATACGCGGGCAAACAAGTTACTTGAGTCTCGGGGTGGTCGTTGAGCAGTTGTTTGGCTTGCGCCAATACCTGGGCCATTCGCGCCATCGAATCGAGCTGATAAAGGCACTGCGCAAAAAGGATACGATCCTGAATATGCTGGAGGGGACTATTGATCTGCCGATAAAACGCACTGCTTTCCTGGAAGTAGCTATACGCCCGGGAGTATTCGGCGGCATTCAAAAAGTATACCCCCAGATTGCTTCGTACGATGGCCAACGTTTTGTAATCGCCTACCTGATGCGCCATCGGCTCCAGGGCTTTGGCGTAGGCCAGAGACGCTTCGTTGCGTTCTTGTCGCCCGAGGGTGGCACTCAAATTTAAGGTACTTTCAATCCATGCTTTCTTATTTCTTCGGGAAGAGTCTTGCGTCAGAAGCTGCTCAAACTGGGTTTGGGCCCGCTGGTAGTGAGTCTCGGCCTGCGAAAGCAGATTGTAGTCAAAGCAAGCGCCACCCAGGGTCAAGAAAGCCTGACCAGTGCCGTAGGTATCGCGCTCACGCTGGGCCAGGCGAAGGGCCTGTTCGGCGTAGCTAAACGCGCGAGCCGAGTCTACTCCCACGTAGGCCACCGACAAACTGCACAGCAACGCCCCGTGCTCAGTGCCAGGGTTGGTCTGGGTCAGCTCCTGCTCTAGTAGCGGTAGTTCTTGGCCGAACGCAGTGCCGAACCAAAAAATTAGGAAGCATCCGTAGAGTAAATATCGCATAAGTGAATTCCTGGATTTCTTCCGAAGATACTCACTATGCCTCAGCTTTAAAAAAACACTTAGTAATATACCAGTAAATAGGTATATAAAAGTTATATTTTATCTTTTAATATTTATTATGCGCTAAGAATAGTCGGCTTCTAACGAATAGTAAGTACCCAACCAGAATTGAGTATAACAATTACGTCATTGGACGCCGAGCGTTACGAACGGAACGTAGTGAATGGGGCCGCCCAGCGGTAATCTCCCACTTTTGAGTAGGAGACCGCCACGCTATCGCCGGTGGCCGGTGCCATCGCGGTGACGTCAAAAGTTATACTTTAACCTGGTTGACTACTTAACAATCGCACACTGCATTTGACTATTAATGTTTGCCGTCTTATGCACGGCTTTCATCATAGCCAAAGGATCGGCAGCGTTTAGCTTAGCCCGTTCACAAACGCCAGCGTGTCCACCCCATCGGCATAGTCCCACAGCTCAGGCTGCTGTGCCTGGCCGAAAGTAAAGCTGCCGGGCCACCAACCACCGTCTGAAACAATGCACTGAATTTTATTCTGATGCGCACTCAACTGCTGCGGTAGTGTGTCTGCGTCACCGTAGGTTTCGTAGTAGACCATTGAGATGGGAGACACAAGCGCATCGCTCTCCTGGAACATCACGAAACCAGTATCTAAAAAAGGATCGCCGTTCACCAGCAGGATAGACTTGCGGTAGTCGTAGTTGTTGTTGTACTTATGGTGATGAATCACGTCTTGATACACCGTCCAGGCCTCAAAGAGCGGCACAAAGTCATAGCCCGACGGCACCCATACCTTAGACACATTGCGACAGCCCAGCCCGTAGTACTGAAACACATCGTTTCCTAACTGTTGTAGTGCCTCCTCCGATTCGTCGCCGCGCAATACCGCCACGCCGGTACGGTTCTTTCGGATGATGTGGGGGTATCTGGCGAAGTAGTACTCAAAGTAACGTGAAGTATTGTCACTGCCGGTAGCAATGATGGCGTCGGCCTCGGTCAGCTTGTCGGCCCACATCAGGTGTTCACCAAACCGTGGTTCTATCTCCGTGAGCAGGTTGGCCACATACTTCATCAGGAAGCTATCCTGCGAACTTAGCTTGGCCCACAGGGTATGGCCGCTGATAAGTACCGTGAGGAAATCGTGGAAACCTACCAGCGGAATGTTGCCCGCCATCACGACTCCGACTTTTTTGGGGGCAGGCTGTTCTTCGGGCAGCTCGGCGGTCCACTTTCGCAGTTTCTCTTCTTCCAGGTAGCGCTGCACACCGGCCAGTGCCTGGTCTACGCTTGGCTCAGTAAACCACGCGTTTTCGGCACGTGCCCCCTGGTGTATTTCCGCTCGTTCGCTGTCGCGCAAATTTTGCAAAATGCTTCCTATCGTTTTGAAAGCATCAATTCTGTCTTGTAGCTTAATCATTTCTTTTTCTCGGTCGCTGGTCGTTGCAAATAAAACCAAAGTATGCTTATTTCGTAATAAAAAGCGCGTACGTTCGCTGTATAGCCACGGTAAATAACACACTTTACTCAAAGCTAGTAAAACGACCGCGTCCAAATTTTTGATGATAAAAACCCAGTAATAGTTATGGCGATCATGATCACCGATGAGTGCATCAATTGTGGTGCCTGCGAACCCGAATGCCCCAACACCGCTATTTACGAAGGCGGTGTAGAGTGGTCTTGGGCCGACGGTACCGACCTGAAGGAAGTGAAGCTCGAGGATGGCTTAATGGCAGACGCGGCCGAGTCGCAAGAACCGGTATCTGATGAGTTCTACTACATCGTGACGGGTAAGTGTACCGAGTGCACCGGTTTTCACGAAGAACCGCAGTGTGCGGCCGTGTGCCCGGTAGACTGCTGTGTAGACGACCCAGACCACCGCGAGACCGAAGAAGAACTTATGGCAAAGAAGGATTTGATGCACGTGTGATAACGTAGGTGCAGCTCGCGAGCTGCACCTACGTCATACCGGCTCGTTTAATCAGATAGCTGCGCAGTATTTGGTCAAACCCTTGGCTGATATCGGCCTCAATAAAGTCAATTTTAGCTTGTCCGCACCGAATCTTCAGTTCGTGGTAATACTGTTGCATCTGGGTACGGTACTGATCGCGTACTTGTGAGGGTTGCAGTTTGAGCCGTTCGCCACTTTCCATATCCACAAATTCGTAAGGGCGCTCGGCAAAGTCAAAATTAAGCTCCGTTTTGTGGTCGGTTACGTGAAACAGCAGCACTTCGTGCCGATTGTGCTTGAGGTGTTGCAGGGCCGAGAAGATATGCTCCTGTTCGGCCTGGTTCTCAAACATATCGCTAAACACCACTACCAGTGAGCGCTTGTGAATTTTTTCGGCTATCTGGTGCAACACGCTGGCCACCGATGTTTTGCGTTGCGTTTGCTCGGCATGCAGCATCCCCTCTAGTAGCAGCAGTAGTTTGTGGATGTGCGAAGAAGTCGACTTTACCGGGGTTTGCTGATCAATGCCTTCAGAAAATACGTACAGCCCTACCGCATCACGCTGTTTTTGCAGCAAAAATGCCAGTGCCGCAGCCGCCATAATGCTAAACGTGATCTTTCCTTTAGCGACTTCGGGGTAGTACATCGACGAAGAGTTATCCAACACCAGCTGACAGCGCAAGTTGGTCTCTTCTTCGTAACGCTTGGTGTAGAGCCTACCCGTTTTAGCGTATACTTTCCAGTCGATATGGCGGGTGCTTTCGCCGTTGTTGTAGAGGCGGTGCTCGGCAAACTCTACGGAAAACCCGTGGTAGGGCGATTTGTGCAAGCCGGTGATAAACCCCTCCACCAGTTGGCGAGCTAACAGTTCGATGTTTCCGAATTCGCGTACTTGAGAGAGTGAGATCATAGCCGCTGTAACATACGAAAAATCCAGAGGGCACTCGCGCAATTCGCGGGGTTTAAATAGATGCTCTAACCACGCAGGCCAACTACCGACCGGTCGGATTGTTTATTGTTCTATTTTTTATTAATACAATAGATTGCATTTATACTAAATTTAGAACAATTTAGCGGGATAATTATTTCGCTAACCAAGAAATTATCTATCGTATTTAAACTTCAGTGCTGTGGAAGAAAACCAAGAAAAAGAAAGAGCAGAAATTTATTCACAACGAGTGAGAGCGGGCAAGCGCACTTATTTCTTCGATGTAAAGGCGACTCGGGCTAACGATTATTACCTAACCATTACGGAGAGCCGCCGGAGGTACAAAGACGATGGTTTTTTCTACGAGAAGCATAAGATCTTTTTGTACAAAGAAGACTTTAACAAATTTATGGCGGGTCTGCAAGATACGGTGGGTCATGTAAAAGAAGAGCTCATGCCTGAGTACGACTTTGATCAGTTTGAAAACGCTGAAGCTAACCCCTCTTATCGCAACAATGAGCCTACCAACGGTACTACTAGCGAACCGGCGGTATCGACTACCACAGAAGCGAGTGGCAGCAGCGACGACGAATTAAAGTGGGAGTAGCGTAACTCCACAAAGCCCGGCGGTGCCGGGCTTTTCTTTTTATTTATCCGCTAGCCTCCCGTCTAGCTTATTTTTTTGCGCTCAGGCCATGTTCAATAAGCGCGTTTTCACTTTTCTACTGCTCACGCTGGTATTCCTACTACTTGCCTGGGTATTTTCTAATATCTTCAGCTACTTTGTGATTGCCCTGGTATTATCGGCGGTGCTATCGCCCCTGGTCAATTATCTGTGTCGCATCCAATTCTACGGCTTACACACCCCAAGGGCACTGGCAGTCATCGCGGCTTTCCTGGTCACAGTGGTAGCCATTGCTCTGTTTATTGTGCTCTTTATTCCCCTCATCAAGAACCAGGCAGACCTGATCATTACTATTGACTACGAAGAGCTCTACCACAGGGCAAGTGTTCCGCTACAAGGGTTAGAAGACGTATTAGTCTCTTACCGTGTGATTGAGGAAGGCGGTTTTTTGGTAGAAAACATCCGCAATACTGTGCTCACCCTGCTGGGCAAGCTCAACCTTCAGGAAATCATCAATCTGCTGATCGCCTTCACCGGCAATTTGTTTGTGGGAGTCATTGCTGTATCCTTCATCACTTTTATTCTGCTCTACGAAAAGGGTATCGTCCGTCGGCAGGTAATCCGATGGATTCCTAACCAGTATTTTGAGGTATTTATTGCGGCCATTTACAAGATAGAAACCCTGCTATCCAACTACCTCATCGGACTGCTCTTTCAGATCTTCTCCATTTTTTGCATGGCGGCCCTGGGGCTTAGTATCCTTGACATCGAGTACGCAATTACCATTGCAGTATTTGCCGCTGTGGCCAACCTCATTCCTTACGCCGGTCCGTTGCTGGGCTCTGCGTTTGGCATTGCCGTAGGGCTTTCTTCCACCGTGCTGGCCGGAGGCAATAGCGAAGTAGTGATTTTGGTGGTAAAAGTCATATCGGTGTTTGCCGGCGTACAGTTAGTGGATAACCTGTTTTTGCAACCGCTGATCTTCTCAAAAAGCGTAAAAGCGCATCCGTTGGAAATATTTGTTGCTATCTTTGCGGGCGCCACCGTGGCGGGAGTGATCGGTATGATCGCTGCCATTCCGGTGTACACCGTGCTTAGGGTAGTCTC
Organism: Tunicatimonas sp.; assembly: GCA_965213875.1. Lineage (GTDB taxonomy): Bacteria > Bacteroidota > Bacteroidia > Cytophagales > Cyclobacteriaceae > Tunicatimonas. Next base: position 1,059,176 of record CBDCAN010000001.1, read on the forward strand.
TACGGAGCTCTACACCGGCTACACGCAGTATCACGTCTTTAAAACCAGCAGCTAAATGAGTTTACAATGCGGCATCGTGGGCTTGCCCAACGTCGGAAAATCAACCTTGTTCAACGCGCTCTCTAGTGCCAAAGCTGAAGCAGCCAATTTTCCTTTTTGTACCATTGAGCCCAACGTAGGCATCATCAGTGTGCCTGACCCCAGGCTTCAGATACTAGAAGATCTGGTGAATCCGCAAAAGGTCATTCCTACCACCATCGAGTTTGTGGACATTGCGGGTCTGGTGAAGGGCGCTAGCCAGGGTGAAGGGCTAGGCAATAAGTTTTTGGCGAACATCCGGGAGGTAGATGCGATCATTCACGTGGTACGCTGCTTCGCTGATGACAACGTGGTGCACGTAGCCGGTTCGGTAGACCCTGTCTTCGACAAAGAAGTCATCGATACTGAGCTACAGCTCAAAGATCTGGAGTCAGTAGAGAAAAAGATACTGCGCTTAGAGAAAATCGCCAAGTCGGGCGATGCTACGGCACGGAAGCAATTAGGCGCGTTAAAAATCTACCAAGAGCACCTAACGGGGGGGAAAAACGCCCGCGTGCTGGATTTACCCAAAGAAGAACAAGAGGCCGTTGCTGATCTGTTTCTACTCACGGCCAAACCAGTGATCTACGTGGCCAACGTAGACGAAGATTCGGTGCACGATGGCAACGACTACGTAGAGGCCTTAAGAGCCGATACTACCGATGAAGAGGCAGAAATTATTATTGTGAGCGCCGCCATCGAGTCGCAGATTGCCGAGCTGGAACCCGACGAACGTGCGATGTTCCTCGAAGAGTACGGTTTGTCGGAGTCAGGACTAAGCCGACTGATCCGCGCTTCGTACCGGTTGCTCAACCTGATCACCTACTTTACCGCGGGTGAAAAAGAAGTACGAGCCTGGACCATCGTAGACGGATGGAAAGCACCACAGGCCGCCGGGGTTATCCATACCGATTTTGAAAAAGGTTTTATCAAAGCCGAGGTGATCAAACTGGAAGATTACCAAAAACACGGTTCAGAACAGGCGTGCAAAGAAGCGGGCAAGATGCGAATGGAAGGCAAGGACTATACAGTAGACGACGGCGATGTGATGCACTTCCGCTTTAACGTTTAGTCTTTCAAGTCATTTTTTATCATATATATTATACGATAAGCTATAGCAATTCAGGAAATACCTAGTTGTATTGAGTATTTATACACAAAAAATGAGTTAACCTTCAAACAATCTGCCCTCTAATCGTTTTATACCAGTTAAGTGTTTGTTAACGAATACACACGGTCACTTTTTTGTACTATTAATTAAATTTTTTTGAGGGTTCGAGTCGTATTTATATTGAAAAACAAGGGTTCGTACGTTCCCTTCCATCATCAGTATCTGCTGGCGCAGCTTATCAAAGGCATACTGGTTAAAGGTGGCGAGTCGGAGTTTATTTCCTCCTACGTATACAATTTCTCTGGCCTCAAGGGTCAGACCAAGATCAGCCGCAACGGTTTACACTTCTACTCCAGCCGGGTTACTTTGGTATTCTCTGCCTCGAGCCAGGCTCTCATTGACTATTTTCTTAAGCACCTGTTTAGCTTTCCTCAGATAGATATTGGCACCATGACGCTAATACCTGAAATGGTGGAAGTAGAAGACCAAGCTACTCTTCAAGAGTCTATGAAGTACGTGTGTATCTCGCCGTTGGTGTTGGTGCAGCCGTCCTTTAGCGATGACCGTGGTAAACGCTTTATTGCTCCGCAAACGGATGCCTTCTCTGATCTGCTCTACGAATCCACCATGATCCGAATGGAGAAATCAGGGCAGTATACCGCCGCTGAGGTAGAGCAGTTCTATAAGTTTCAGTTGGTTCCCGATCAAGAGTACCTGTTACGCATTGCCGAACGGCAGAAAAAGTTTGCGCGCATTTATCCGCTCTACGACCAAGACGTGAAGTATGAAGTGCGGGGCTACACCTTTCCTTTCACGCTTTATGCCGCCCAACCGGTGCAAGAGTTCATTTTTACTAATGGTTTGGGCGCTTACGCCCACAAGGGTTTTGGTATGCTTGACCTCGCCAACGCGGCCCCCGGCAAGAGTACGCAAGAATATCACTTTGACAGAGGTGAGGTTGAAAGCACCCCCGACCAAGAGGCTGTACACACTAACGATTAGCGAGAGCGGTTAATAGCATTCGCTTGCACCTCAGTGTACCCTACCAGCAAATCGGCTCGCTCACCAATGGGACGCGTGTACACCAAAACCTCGTACTGGTTTTCGGTCTGAAAGTGGTTTCCGTCGTAAGCGTAAGGATTTTCCGCCCCATCTACGTAGTAGAGGTAATTATAGAAACCCTGCTTGAGTAGGGTTGCCAAACGGTACCCACCAAGTTCTGCGTCGTAGGTCATGCGGTTTTCGGCATTCAGCACGTTGCCATTAAACTCTCCGATCACGTATACATCACCGGCGGCTTGGTCATCAGTTTTTAAGAAAAAGTGGGTGAGTAGATAGTCGGCACTCAGTTCGCTTCCTTGCTGCTCGAGATTGCCCACAATAAACTGACCATTCAGGTCATCAAGCTGACTGTAGGCTTCACCGCTCCGGTCTTGGTCAGGCAGCAACAGCGCTTCAACGGGCACCTTCTCTCGTAGTATCTTACCCACGTTCTGTCCTAGTGCGTTGATCGTTCGTATATCAAAGAAGCGAAACTCGCTGACAGCGTAGAAGTTATTGGTCAGATCGAACGGACGATACTCTAACTGCTGCTCGCCAGCCCGCACGAAGGTAGGCTTCATGCCTTCAATCATATTAAACCACTGTCGGTTCTGGCGAATCACTACCTGAATATCCCGCCGAGGGTTCGGTATGTTTAGTCCGTTGTAATCTACCATCACCTCAATCTGCTGGCTACTGTTGCGGCGCGACACATCAGCGGAGGGCATAACCTCGGCCACCACGCCAGCCTGTCGGGTATACACCATGAAACGATGGGTAAATAGTACGTTGTTTTCGTCGGCACCCTGGTATACCTGCACCACGTAGTTGCCCGGACGCTTCAGCGGGGGCAATGGCCATTGGTAGTGCCCGAACGGAATACGGGTGTTGAACGATAGCTGTTCGTCGTTAATCTGAAACTCATTAAACCTACCCAGAAAGTCCATATCGTACAGGGCTGACTGGCGCCAGTCAGCGTTGCAGTGGATAATCTTAGCAGTGTAGTCGCCGTAGGTAGCGTCTTGGTCTAGCTCAAGCACGTCAAACGATAGCACCACCGGTTCGCGCAGATCGATGGAGTAAGCCGATGAGAACAGCGGCCCATCGCTGGTGAGCAAGCGCACGGCTTTCACCTTGCGGTCGATGGTTTCATCTTGGTACACCCTGTCCTGAGGAAAAGCCGCCGGCCCCATACCAACCCCAATCATGAGCAGTAGGGTGAACCACCGCGTTTTAGAGTTAATGAGAATCTTTGTTTTCATATTTATGCTCATTCTATCGCCTCCATTTTCAACGCCAGGGTTTCCCATTCCTTGTTCTTCTCACTCAGTTTGCGATCTGTCGCCCGAAACTGCTGCGTATGTTCTTCCATCTGTTGGGCATCAGTGTACACTTCAGGCTGAGCCAGGGTTTGCTCAATTGTCTGTTTCTCCTTTTCTAACGCACCAATCTCGGCTTCTACCTTGTCTACCGCCTGCTGTAGCCGCTTCAGTTCTTTTTGACGCGCTCTTTCTTCGTCGGTGGTGGCAGTCGGCGGCTTTGGGGGTGTTTCTTTCTTGGGCGGCGGGGGCGCAGACGAGACAGAAGCCTCCCTTTGCGACTGCCAATAAACGTACTCTTGGTAAGTCCCTGGGTACTCTTTTACCTGCTTATCTTCAATAAACCATATTTTGTTCGCCACCCTTGAGATAAAGTGTCGGTCGTGCGATACGATGGCGAAAGTACCTTCGTACTGTTGCAGGGCCTGAATCAGAATGTTGACCGACTGAATATCGAGGTGGTTGGTCGGCTCATCCAGGATAAGAAAGTTGGCTTCGCCGATGAGGGTTTTAGCCAATGCCACCCGTGATTTCTCTCCCCCTGATAGCACCTTGATCTTTTTGAATACGTCATCGTCTACAAACAAGAAGCACCCGAGCACCGCCCGCAGCTCTTGCTCAGTCTTTTCGCTGCCCGCCTGCTTGAGCTCTTCCAGCAGCTCATTTTCTACGTTGAGTGCCTCTAGCTGGTGCTGCGCGTAGAAACCCATCTCTACGTTATAGCCTAACTGACTCTCGCCCTCAAAGTCTTCACTGCCCGCAATAATGCGCAATAGCGTAGACTTTCCCTTCCCGTTGGCTCCGATAAAGGCAATCTTATCACCCTTTTCAATGCTACAGTCTGTATCGTCAAATATGTCTAGATCGCCGTAGGACTTCGACATGTTCTTCACCTCGCTCACCCAACGCCCCGACTGCCGTTTGATGCGAAACTTGAAGTTGACCGCTGCGTTTTCGTCCACCACATCGTCGATGCGGTCCATGCGCTCGAGCGACTTCACGCGCGACTGCACCTGTCGGGCTTTGGTGGATTTAGCCCGAAAGCGCTCGACGAAGCGTTCGGTCTGTTTGATCTTCTGCTGCTGATTTTCGAACGCATTACGCTGAATCTCACGACGCAGTTCGCGCTCCTCTAGGTAGAAAGAGTAGTTGCCGGCGTAGGGGGTGAGTTGTCCGTTCGCTACTTCTACGATCATCTCTACCGTATTGTCTAAGAACTGCCGGTCGTGCGACACCACGATAAACGCGCCTTCGTAGGAGCGCAGGTAGTTTTCAATCCATTGGATAGAGGGTAGGTCCAGGTGGTTGGTAGGCTCATCGAGCATCAGTAGAGCTGGTTTCTCTAGTAGCAGCTTGGCGAGCATCACCCGCATACGCCAGCCGCCCGAGAACTCGCGCAGCGGACGTTTCAGATCAGCGGTGCTGAACCCGATGCCTTCCAGTATCTCTTCGGCCCGGGCCTGCAAAGCGTAGCCCTCCAGCACCTCAAACTGCTCTTGCAGCCGAGTGAGCTGGTCGACCAGTTTATCGGTATAGTCTGTTTCCATTTTCTTGAGCACGCGCTCAATTTGGTGCTCAATGGCTAGCGCCTCTTCAAAGGCCTGCATGGCCACATTCAAGATGCTGTCGTCTGACTGGAAAGACAGCAGGTCTTGATTAAGAAAACCGATACTACAGTCGTTGGATTTAGAAATATCACCGCCGTCGGGCTGGTACTCATTCACGATGAGTTTGAGGAGCGTAGACTTGCCTGTACCGTTCAGGCCCACTAGTCCGATCTTGTCCTTGGGCTTGATGTGTAGGTTAGCATGTTCGTACAGTGGCCGACTGCCAATAAAGTACGATAGGTTGTTGATCGCGAGCATGATAGAGATTAATATTTAGTCGGTTTACCCAACGCAAAAAGGGGAAGATAGTTCCTCCCCTCAAATATCCATCAGAAATTTGAATTTTAATACTCCGTTTCGGATAGACTACTATTTTTTACCTTGACACTCAGAGGAGCGTAGCCTGCTTTGCTTAGGGCAATGATGCCGTGCACGGTTTCACCGGGTCCAATGGTGCGGTCCAGTAGATTGTGTTTTTGTAACTCGTTCTTGAATTGCTTGTTGGCGGTACCGGCAGTGGCGACATTGATCAGCGTAATGCCAGGGCCCAAGATCAGCCCTATCGGAAACACCGACACCTCACCGCTCTCGTCTACCGAATAAATCTGCACAAAAGACAGGAGCAAATAAAGCAGGTACACGGGAGTATTCTGCTTGAGTTGCTGATATACCATGCTAGGCGCCAGTGGATAAGCGTGACGATCGCCAGCAAACAGTTCTACATCATCTCGGAAAGAAATTGGCTGGTCAGTATGGTTGGTCAGCTTGACGGCCACCAAATCCACTCCCTTTTTGTCTTCTTTCTTCGCATACTTCTTATTACCACTTTCCTGTATTACATTATAGCGATAAGAGAAGGATATCTCATCGGTTTCTACTGTTGCGGGGAAATGCAAATTTTGGGGGTTAACAGCGCGATAGCTAGAGGCGCAGCTGCTCATGATGGCCAAACTCAGCATGATGCTGATAGCTCTGGTCCTTTTCCTTTTCATTCTATTACTCGTTTTAGTTTATCGCAAAGTAGTTACACAACCACTAATTTTATAACTAAAACAATTCATAGTATAACTAAGTAAGCAACTTGGGTCGTTTGAATTTTTTCGTGCCCTGCTATTATTCTTCGCCGAACATTTCAATCGTGTAGTCCAACAAATTAGATGCGCCCACTTCTCCGTGGCCGGGTACTACGTGGGCTACTTCGGGGTAAGCCTGCTTAATTTTGCGCACTGTCGCTGACCAAGCACTTACGTCAGCATCTTCCAGGTTTCCTTCGTCTGCGCCTAATGTTTTGATCAGGCAGCCGCCGAATAGTACCCTTTCGCTAGGAATGTAGCCCACAATATTATCCGCCGTGTGTCCCGCGCCGAAAAAGCAATTCTCTACCGTTTGTCCGCCTATCTCCAGTGTCATCAAAGAATCAAACTTTTGCTCGGGAAGAATTTTGCCGTTTTGCCGAGCCAAGTCTACGGTTAGATGGTTAGCATAAGACGTAATACCTCTTCTGTGAAAGGCAGCCAGTCCCCCCAGGCAGTCCTCATGAAAGTGCGTGACAACTACCGCTTCTACGGTGCCTCTAAGCTCATCTTGTACCCAGCGAATCAGTTCCGCTGAAGCAACTGTATCGGTGGGAGTGTCGAAGACCACCGCTTCGCCCTGACTGACGAAAACCAGTCCGTTGCAGGACACTTTTCCGTAGCCAGGCACGTCGAGATACGAAACGTGTACGTAGGTACCGGCCGATAATCGATCTATTTTTAGGTGGTCCGTCTGGTAAGAAATCTTCCTGAATGACTGACTTTTACCCTCAACAGTGCATAATAGTAACGGGAGTAAGAGTAGATGAACGGCTCTTTTCATGCGGTTTTTTAGCGAATAATTAGTACGTAAGATGCTTAACTGACCCGTAGTGCTAGCCCTACCAATGGTCATACTGCATATAGTGCGCGGTTTGGTCAGCCACTTCTTTTCCCAGCAGCCTACTGACCACATAGAGCGACATATCAATGCCAGCCGACACACCGGCTGACAACACGATGCGCCCGTTGTCTACCCAACGTTCTTCGGGCTTCAGGGTGGTGTTTGGTGCTGCCTCTCTCATAGCATCCACCGCCCCGTGGTGCGTGGTGGCCGTGAGTCCTTCTAACAACCCGGCCCGGGCGAGCAGCAGTGAGCCGGTGCACACCGATAATGTGAGCTCACTCGTTTGGTTACGTTGTTTGATCCAATCCAGCACGCGTGGATTGTCCATCTCGCGACGACTTCCGAAGGGTGTCCCATCGGGGTGAAACCCGCCGCCGCCCGGCACCAGGATAATATCAGGTAGGGGTTCTTCTTCCAGTAGGTAAGTCGGCGTAATCGTAAGGCCATTGCGGGCGTTCACGGTCTTTTGTTCGGCCACTGTGCACACTTGAAACGGGTGTGGCCCGGCTTCCTGCCGACCACATACTGAAAACACCTCGAAAGGACCGGCAAAGTCCAGCACCTCTACTTCGTCAAATAACAGAATAGCAACGTTGCGCATAGTTTTCAGATGTACCGAGACTTAGCAGGTCTTTTAAGATAAAAGCGGCTCATGATGCCGATAGACGGAGGCTACGGGGTATACTTAGAAGCCGCTGTTGGCTGAGACTTACCAAGTCTGGTTGATTAAGTCCGTAAAAATAGTACATCGATAGGGAAACGCCTATTGTTACGGCGCGGTGAGTAGCAGAAGATGATAGATTTGTGGCTATTCGTATACTTCAAACCACATATATTATGTTAGCAAGTTCTCTTACTTACCAACTGGCCCAAATGGCCCTAGAAAATCAGTACGACCGTTGTGCCGTATACTGTGAAATTCCGAACGAGCTTGCTAACGACCCATCAGAAGCAGCCATTACGCAAGAAATAGCCTCCCTGCTATCGCTGGATGAAACATCATTACAGGATGCGGTTCCTGAGGTGCCCGCCGACCCGGCCTACGAACTACAGCAGGCTAAATCATTATACACATTTCATCTGTTGATCGCCCGTTTAGTATTTCGCAACGACACCCATGCGCACGAAACGCTTCTGCTGTCGGGCAAACGACACGAAGATGTGGCCGGATGGGCGGCTCAAGCGGTTCATTTCTACGCCGATTTAGGTTACCTGTCATCGGCTATGATCAACTACGGCATCACGCTGCCCGAACTGCGGCAAGCTAAAGTCATGATAGAAGCCGTAGCCGATGAGTACATGTAGCTTCTCCTTAAAATGCTCTTCCTTCTAGACATTCAACGAATCCTTCGTTATTTTAAGAGCATGAGCCAAACCAAAAACCAACGCACCCTTCCCTGGAATCCGCAGGCTGATCCAGAAGTAGAAGACCGGGCCGCATTTTTACGCCTAAGTTCGCTAGAACGATGGGAACATATAGTAGCAGTGATACTGGCTACCTACCCCGGCGGAGCCCAAGCAGTGTCTTTTGAAAAGCGGAAAATCGAGTGGATGTAAGTAATTCATTCTACGTTGAGGTACTGAAGGCACTCAACCGATCAAACGTACAGTATTTATAGTCACTTAAATGGTTTAAAACCTCCCGCTTCTAGTGGGAAGGCACTTTAGTGTTTATAGATTGCAGCATATTTCTACAGAACACGTTATTAATAGCAATGCTCAAGGCCTATAAATATTGTCTATACCCTACAAAGGAGCAATCCGAGCTTATCAATAAGCACATTGGGTACCCGGTTCGTGTACAACCTTGCCCTTGAAACTAAGAATGAGGCTACTAAATACGATAAAGGTTCCGGTAGTGGATATTGATCGTTTGATACTTCTCAAGGAGAGCAGTAGTCGCCTGGACAGCTCACTAAAGGACCTAGTAGAGGTTCAAGAACTCAGGAAAATCAAAGCGCAACAGACAACTATCAGCGACGCTCCTGCTGCCGACCAACCCAAGAGTTTCTTTCAAATGCTAAGGAAATGCTTGTCTTAAAAAGTAATGTTACCTCCAGCACAAACTGTTTCGCCCTTAATACTTAACCTTACGTTTCTACTTGTCACTCTCCCATGCCCACCCTACCCTTCTTCAAATACCAAGGCACCGGCAACGACTTCGTCATCATTGATAACCGTGAGGCTATCTTTGATCACAACGACACAAAAAGTATCACCCGGCTGTGCGACCGTAAGTTTGGCGTCGGCTCCGATGGTCTTATTCTGATTGAGCCGCACCCGCAGTATGACTTTGAGATGGTCTACTTCAACGCGGATGCAACTCGGGCTTCCTGCGGCAACGGTGCTCGCTGCGCCGTGCATCTCGCCCGCCACTTAGGTATCATCGGCAACTCGGCCGCTTTTGTGATGGAAGGCGACTTCTACGAAGCTTCGTTAACCGAAGACCAAATACAACTTCGTATGGTAGACGTCTCCTCCGTAGAAGAACACCCCGATGGTTATCTACTGGATACCGGAACCCGCCACTTTGTCAGATTCGTCACAGGAGTCGGAGAGCGTCCGGTGGTAGAAGAAGGGCGTGCCGTGCGCTACGAAGAGCGGTTTCAACCCGTGGGAACTAACGTCAGTTTCACCGAAGAAGTGAATGGACGGGTACACATGCGTATCTACGAAAAAGGGGTTGAAAACGAAACGCTATCCTCAGGAACGGGAGCTACCGCCGTGGCACTGGCCTGGGCCTACGCCCGTCAACACCCGAGTCCGGTAGCGGTGCACACCACCGGTGGTACGCTCACAGTATCGTTCGAGCGAACTCCAGCGGGTGCGTTCACGCAGGTCTATATGGCAGGTCCCGCCCAAATGGTGTTCCAAGGCACTGTTTTTGTCTAAAGCGGGTTGATTGGATAGTGGATGATGTGTGATGCTCAAGAGATACTAGATTTTGGATGATATGTGGTGGTCGACAGATACTGGGTGGTTGGTATAGGTGGTAAGGTGCTAGATAATATGCTTGAGCTGTTAGATATCAATAGCAGAGAAAGTTATCTAATATCCAGCATCTGACCACACAGAAAGTATCCAGCATCCAATATCTAGCCATATAGAAGGTCCCCAATATTCAACATCTAACCATATAGAAAGTATCTAATACCAACATTCAGTATCTGACCACTTAGAAAGTCATCCATCTACCAGCATCCAATATCCAACACCCACTATCTAGTATCTAACTACCAGAAATCGTAAGTTTACCACGATACAAATCGTTTTCTATGATTAATATTATCACCAAAGGCTTAGCCAAAGTATTCGGTTCAAAATCTGATAAGGACATTAAAAACGTAATGCCCTACGTAGAGCAAATTCACGCCGAGTTTGACAAGCTACAGAACCTCAGCGACGATGAGCTGCGGGCCAAGACCGACGAGATGAAGGCTACCATTGATGCCGATCTGAAAGTCATCGATGATGAAGTAGCTCGCCTCCAAAAGGAAGTAGACGACGATCCTAAGATGGATATAGACCAGAAGGAAAGTCGCTTCAACCAAATTGATAAACTGGAGGAAGACCGCAACGAGGAGCTGGAGAAAGTCTTGATGAAGGTGCTGCCCCTGGGCTTCGCGGTGGTGAAAGAAACCGCCCGGCGCTACAAGGATAACGGTGAGCTGCGCGTGACTGCCACTATGTTCGATAAGCAGATTGCGACCGAATGTGATAACGTAACGATAGAGGGCGAACAGGCTATCTGGAAAAACTGCTGGATCGCCGGTGGCACTGAGATCACCTGGAACATGGTGCACTACGATGTGCAACTGGTGGGTGGCATTGTGCTACATCAAGGCAAAGTAGCGGAGATGGCGACCGGGGAAGGAAAAACGCTGGTGGCTACGCTACCGGCTTACCTCAATGCACTGGCCCGCCGTGGCGTGCATGTAGTCACCGTCAACGATTATCTGGCCAAGCGCGATTCGGAGTGGATGGCCCCACTCTTCCAGTTTCATCAGCTCACCATCGATTGCATCGATAAGCACCAGCCCAACTCAGAGCCCCGCCGACAAGCCTACGCCAAGGATATCGTGTACGGCACCAACAACGAGTTTGGCTTCGACTACCTGCGCGACAACATGGCCCGCGAGCCGCAGGATCTGGTGCAGCGCAAGCATCACTTCGCCATGGTAGATGAGGTAGACTCCGTGCTGGTAGATGAAGCCCGAACCCCCCTGATCATCTCAGGGCCGGTGCCTAAAGGCGACGAACATGAGTTTTACGAGCTTAAACCTCGTATTGCCCGTCTATACGACGCGCAGAAGAAACTAGTGAATGAGTTTTTGCAGGAAGCCAAGCGCAAGATCAAAGCGGGCGATACCAAAGAAGGTGGTTTGTCGCTATTCCGTGCCTACCGCGGTTTGCCTAAGCACAAGCCGGTGATTCGCTACCTGAGTGAAACCGGCATGCGGCAAATCTTGCAGAAGACCGAAAACTTCTACCTACAGGACAATCAGCGGGCGATGCCCGAGGCAGACGAACCGCTACTGTTCACCATTGAAGAAAAGACCAACAACATCAACCTGACCGAAAAAGGGATCGAGTTGATTACCCGCGAGGGTGAGGATGCTCAGTTCTTCATTCTGCCCGATATTGGCACTGAGGTATCTCAACTAGAAAAAGCGGAAGGACTATCGGATGAAGAGAAGGTGACGCAGAAAGACGAACTCATCAAAGACTACTCGGTGAAAGCCCAGCGGATTCACACGGTGAACCAATTGCTGAAAGCCTACGCCATGTTCGAGATCGATCAGGAATATATCATTGCCGATAATAAGGTGAAAATTGTAGACGAGCAGACCGGTCGGGTGATGGAAGGGCGGCGCTACTCTGACGGACTACACCAGGCCATCGAGGCCAAAGAGAACGTGAAGGTAGAGGAAGCCACCCAGACCTACGCCACCATCACATTGCAAAACTACTTTCGCATGTACCACAAGCTGTCGGGTATGACGGGTACGGCCGAAACCGAAGCGGGTGAGCTACTGGAGATTTACAAACTCGATGTGGTGGTGATCCCGACCAACCGCCCCATCGTGCGCGACGACCGGCAGGACAAGGTGTACAAAACCGTGCGCGAGAAGTTCGGGGCGGTCGCCGATGAAATCAACGAAATGACGTCACAGGGACGACCGGTGCTGGTGGGTACCACCTCGGTAGAAATTTCGGAGATCCTGAGCCGTATGCTCAACATGCGCAAGATCAACCACCAGGTGCTCAACGCCAAGCAGCACCAACGCGAGGCAGAGGTGGTTGCCGTAGCGGGTCAACCGAGCACCGTTACCATTGCCACCAACATGGCCGGGCGGGGTACCGATATCAAGCTTACTCCCGAATCGAAGGCAGCAGGTGGTTTGGCCATCGTGGGCACCGAGCGGCACGATTCGCGCCGTGTGGATCGCCAGCTGCGCGGTCGCGCGGGCCGGCAAGGTGACCCGGGTTCTTCCCAGTTCTTCGTGTCGCTAGAGGATAACCTGATGCGCATGTTTGGCTCAGACCGTATCGCTAAGCTGATGGACCGCATGGGCCTAGAAGAGGGCGAGGTGATTCAGCACTCGATGGTGACCAGCTCTATTGAGCGCGCGCAGAAGAAGGTCGAGGAAAATAACTTTGCCATCCGCAAGCGGCTGCTGGAGTACGATAACGTGATGAACCAGCAGCGCGAGGTGATCTACAAGCGTCGCCGCCACGCGCTGTTCGGCGAGCGGTTGCAGTTGGATATTATGAATATGCTCTACGACACCTGCGAAGACATTGTGTTGAGCACCAAAGGTGTGGGCAACTTCGACAGCTACAAACTAACCGTGCTGGGCACCTTGGGGGTAGACCACCCGATTGAAGAAGGTGACTTTGGGCGCGTAAGCGAGGCTGAGCTTACCGAACAGCTCTATCATTTCGCGTACCAGCAGTACAACGAGAAAAACGAGCGCGTGGGTAAGCACGCTCACCCAGCCCTCAAAAACCTGCAAGAAACCAAAGGAGCGACCATCAAAAATGTGCTGGTGCCCTTCACCGACGGCAAGATGCAGATCGGCGTGGCCGCCAGCCTGGAGAAAAGTGTTGAAACCGAAGGGGCGGAACTGATTCGGGCGATGGAAAAGGCGATCACCCTGGCGATTATCGACCAGAATTGGAAAGAGCATCTGCGCGAGATGGACGACCTGAAACAGTCGGTACAGAACGCCGTGTACGAGCAGAAAGACCCGCTGCTGATCTACAAGTTTGAATCCTTTGAACTCTTTAAGCAGTTCTTGGCCAAAGTAAACGAAGAAACCATCTCGTTTCTGATGAAGGCCGACTTGCCGGTGCAGCAAGCCGATGCCCAGCTACAGGAGGCCCGGACCGTACAGCAACGGCGCGAGAAGCTACAAGAGAGCAAAGAGGACTTATCGGCCCGAGCGCAAGCAAGTGCCGCCACCCAGCGCAACCGTCCGCCCGAACCGGTGCAACCCGCGTCATCTAACAAGATTGCCGGCCGCAACGACCGGGTCAACGTACAGTACTCTGACGGTAGCGTGAAAAAGAACGTGAAGTTTAAGACGGTAGAAGATGACATTCTGAACAACCGCTGTGTGATCGTGGAAGAATAAATAGCGTTCCTATCATGAAGAAAGCATGCCCAAGCTCAAAGGCAATTTCCTGTACTGGACCGGTGGCATTCTAACTGTATTGGCGGGAGTAGTACTCGTGGGGCCCCGTCCTGATGTCGGCAATCTATCCGGTGAACTTCCTACTATGACTACGGACCTGATAACCTTAGAACGAGAGATCAACCAGCGCGAAGCGTCCAATCCGTTGATTAAGTCCGACAATCAGGCACGCATCGTTTGGGCTGACAGTAGCCGTAAGGAAAAGACGGAGTATAGCATGGTGTATCTGCACGGCTACGGGGCCAGCCAGGGCGAAGGTGCTCCGGTACATACCATGCTGGCCGAACGCTACGGTTGTAACCTATACCTGTCGCGGCTGAAAGAACAGGGTATTGAATCAGACAGCGCGTTCAAGAGCCTGACCGCCGAAAACCTGCTGGCCTCGGCTCGAGAAGCGGTAGCCGTCGGCTATGCCCTGGGCGAAAAAGTAATCGTGGTAGCTACCTCTACGGGCGGGGCGTTAGGGCTGAAAATCGCAGCGGAGAATCCTGATCTGGCAGGACTGGTACTATACTCACCCCTGATTGCGCCCTACGACGAGCAGCTTTATCTGCTAAATCAACCCTGGGGCATTCAAGCGATGGAAACTTCGCTGGGAGCCGACCACACGATTACCGAGCGCACCGGCAAAGCCCAGCAGTACTGGTCGCGCTACTATCACATCAACGGCTACGTTACGCTGGCCGTGCTGGTGGATGAAGTGATGACCGAAGAGACTTTCGCGCAGGTAACCTGCCCGGTACTTTTAGGCTATTACTATAAAAGTGAAGAAGAACAAGACAATGTGGTGTCGGTGGAAGCGATGATGCCCATGTTTGAGCAACTCGGCACACCGCCCGACCAAAAACGCAAGGTGGCCTTTCCTGAGGCGGGCAATCACGTGATTGCCTCCTATATTCGCTCGCACGATTGGCGGGGAGTATACCAAGCCACCGATCAATTTTTGCAAGAGGTGATGGTACTACAGCCAGAAAGTGAAGTGACTGCTCCTGCTTACGCTAACGCCGCGCCCGAAGCAGATTAGCGCGTACGGGTTTTGCTAAGCTTATTCCTTTTCTACCAGTAGATGCTTTATCAAATCACGCTGGCGAAGCAGCCCGGCCAGTTTACCCCGTTCGTACACCACCGGTAGTACGTATTCTCGTGCCTCAATCATGACGTGCAGGGCTTCTGAAACCGAATGCTCAGGGTGGATGGTTGGCTTCTCTTGCAGGCAGTCGATAACCAGACGATGCCCACGCTGCACTACATCACGGGGAGTGATCAACCCCAGAAACCGTTCTTCCTCATCCAAGACCACGATGGCCTCTTCTTTGGCCAAGCGAAGGCGAATCGCATCAACCCCCGCGTAGGCGTAGACGATCGCGTACTGTTGATCTATTAGGGGCGCAAGCGGCAGTCTAGCCATCTTTTTCTATCGTATCGTAACTGATGATTACTTCAAGATCTACCTTGATGATTTCTCTTTCAGACACAAAGGGAAATACCTTGGCGCGTAATATCTCTAAAATGTGTTCTACTGACATTTTCTTGAGTAGACGTTTGTTGATAAATACCGCCTCTATGGTATCATCGGTTACCTCTACCATTTCAAAAATATCGGGCACCAAATACTCAAAGGTTTTGGCAATACCCATCTTGCCCTGCTCTGATTTACTGCCCAACACCAGAATTTCGTCGAAGGGGGGCAATCTGATCTCCTGGAAACGCAGCGATATGTTGTAACGAGGGTTAGTACTAGTCATAAGCTTAAACAGTGATGTGTTTAGCAAAAGTAGTAAGAATCGCTGGTATAGCAGTGACACAAAAAATATTACTCCTCTAATACCGCTATGTTATCATTTTGTTAATAAATAACGCAAGTATTTCTTTTCACGTCGTCTCCCTTACCTTTGTAAAAAATTGAACCTAGTCTAAATTTTGTGCAATTTATGAAACGATGTTTACTGACGCGCTCCCTGTTAGGAGCATTTTTATGCGTATTTTTCTCAGTCACCACGTACGGGCAGGGTACGACTACCGCGGCTATGAGAGGCCAGATTGTAGATGAAAACGGTGAAGGCCTGCCTGGTGCTACAGTACAAGCCATTCATACACCTACGGGATCGTCGTGGGGCAACATGACTGATCCTAACGGATACTTTCGCCTATCGGCTTTAAGCGTTGGAGGGCCATACAACGTCACCGTATCCTTTGTGGGATACGAATCTGCCGAGCGGAATAATATATACCTTCAGCTAGGCCAGACGTATACACTCAATATTGAGATGTCTGAAACCTCCACCCAGCTTGAAGAAGTACTGGTAACAGCCACTCAAGGAGATATTATTGATGGCAATAGGACTGGAGCAGAAACATTCGTTCCTCTAGAAAAGATCAATGCTACACCAACCGTAAGCCGCTCTATCGGCGATTTTGCACGTTACACTCCGCAAGCATCAATAGAGGAAGGCGACGACGGACTTTCTATTTCTATCGGGGGACAAAACAACCGGTACAACGCTATCTACATAGATGGTGCTGTCAATAATGATGTATTTGGTTTGGCCGGTAGTGGTACCAACGGTGGACAAACCGGAGTGTCGCCGATTAGCTTAGACGCTATTAGTCAGTTTCAGGTATCGGTAGCTCCGATGGATGTTCGTCAGTCGGGCTTTGCCGGAGGTTCTATCAACGCGGTAACCCGAAGTGGTACGAACGAGGTAGAAGGATCAGTCTACTACTTATGGCGTAATGAGCGGTTCTCTGGATTAGAGCCGTTGGAAGAAGATCAGGATGGCTCAGATCGAGAGAGGTTGCCTGACTTTACGGCCCGGACTCAGGGGCTGCGGTTAGGTGGCCCCATTATCCGTGATAAGTTGTTCTACTTTGTGAGCCTGGAACGAGAGCGTAATGAAACGCCTCAGCCATTTAACCTGGCCAATTATGATGGTGAAGCTGGTATAGAGGAGATTAACCAAATAACAAACTTCCTACAAAGCGAATACGGTTATGACCCAGGCCCCTGGGACAACAATACTGCTTTTCTCAATAGTGATAAGTTCTTGGCAAAGATTGACTGGAATATCAACTCAAACAATAAGCTGAGCATTCGGCACTCTTACACAGGGGCTGAAAATCTAGAGGCTCGTAGCTCTAGCGGTTCTGGTATTCGCTTCCGTAATGGTTCGGAGTACTTCGAATCCGTTACTAATTCTACTGCGCTCGAACTCAAGACCAACATTGGTAATTCTATGTTTAACCACTTAACGGTGGGCGCAACCATTGTACGGGATGACCGCGACCCTTTCGGACAGCAGTTTCCAGCAGTATTTATCGACGACGAGCGAGGCAGTTTCACCTTCGGTGCCGAAACGTTCTCTACCGCTAACCTGCTGGACCAAGACATTATTACCATTAATAACAACTTTGAATTATATAAAGGCCGACATACGCTACTATTTGGCGTCAACTTAGAGTTTTACCGTTCTAAAAACCTCTTTATTCCATTCAACTTTGGTGATTACGAGTGGGCACGCTCTGAGACTATCGGAGCATCCAACCTAGCAGATTTTCTGGCGGGAGAGACTTCTGATTTCTTCATCCGAAGCTACTCGCTGCGCGACAATGTAATCGGCGATGAGTCGGTGGCCGGGGTAGAATTCAATGGGGCACAGTACGGTTTCTATGTGCAAGACGAGTTTCAGGTTAACCCAAAGTTCAAATTAACGTTTGGTCTGCGAGGCGACTTGGCTACATTCGCTGAAACTCCTGAAAACCCTAGTTTCAATAGTAACACCATTCCACTGATTGAGGCCGCGGGATACGATCTACGAGGTGCCCGCACCGGCGATTTTATTGACCCTCAGTTGTACATATCGCCACGCTTTGGTTTCAACTATGATTTGTTCGGTAATCAACAGGCGCAGATTCGTGGTGGTGCGGGCATTTTCACCTCGCGGGTACCGCTCGTGTGGCCCGGAGGTGCTTACAATAACAATGGCTTAAATCGCGGCACAGTGCTACGCTTTGGCGATCTGCCCTTCAACCCAAACATCAATGAGCAGCCGCCCGGCGAGGTCAATGCAAATGACCCTCAACCGTCAGGTGATATTGATATTTTTGCGTCAGACTTCAAGATACCTCAAGTGGCTAAGTTCAATTTGGCTTATGACCAGAAGTTACCGTGGGGATTGGTGGGTACGCTGGAAGGCCTCTTTAACAGTACTATCAACCAGGTATACTTTCAGAACGTAAATCTGAAGCCGTCGGTAGGTCGGTTAGAAGGCACACCTGACCAACGAGCGATTTTTGATCAAGACGACGAAATAGATGATACCTACGGTAGAATAATACTAGGTTCCAATACTAGTAAAGGATATTCCTACAACGTGTCTGCACAATTAACGAAGCCCTTGCAAAATGGCTTCTCGGGCTCATTGGCCTACTCTTATGGTGATGCATATTCTATCTATGATGGAACCTCATCACAAAATTCATCGCAGTGGCGCGGGCTTCACGCCATCGATGGTCGAAACACTTGGAACGAACTGGCCCGATCCAATTTCTCTCAGGGTAGCCGTATTATTGGTCAGCTATCGTATCAAGCTGACTATTTTGGCTTCGGCAGCACTCAGATTTCGTTAGTTTACGAAGGCCAATCCGGCGAGGTCACTACGTTCATCTACGGCAGCGGAGACGATATTACTAACGAAGATTCTCGGAATCGTGCCCTGATATACGTTCCTCGTGATCAGAGCGAGATTGTACTGGTAGATCGAACTGATAGAGAAGGCAACGTGGAAGCGACCGCCGACGAGCAGTGGGAAGCACTGGATGCGCTCATATCGCGTGACGAATATCTAAGTTCACGTCGGGGACAGTATACTGAGCGGAACGCTTCGCGTGCACCATTTCTCAATACTTTCGATCTTCGTCTGCTGCAAAACTTCTACTTTAAGCAGGCCAACGGTAAACAACATACGCTTCAGTTCTCGATGGACATCTTTAACTTTGGCAATCTCGTAGGTGAAGTGTTTGATCAGAGATGGGGAGAGCGCTACGTAGGCTCACCCAATGGTCTCGAAATCTTAGAGTTTGAGGGATTTCAGGAAGAAACCAACACTCCTACCTATACTTTTGAGGAGTTCGACAATAACGATATCTTCTATGGCGACTTCGATGACAGAGGAGTTATCAGTTCTCGCTGGCAAATGCAACTAGGCGTACGCTATATTTTTGGCAACTAAACATTAGTATGAATAGACAAGTAAAGGAGACCGCGGTGCGGTCTCCTTTTTTTAAATCCCTTCACCATTCAACCACATGAAACGGACCTCAGCTTACCTCGGATTTTTTCTACTTGCACTCGTATATTCCGCCTGTCAGTCTTCTAAGCCTACCGGCTCAACGAGTACTACGACCGTCGAGCCCATCGTGGTAGACACAGCGCAGCCCCTGACCACCATTGCCTTCGGCTCGTGCAACAAACACGATGAACCGCAACCGCTGTGGGCCGATATACTCGCCCAACAACCCGACCTGTGGGTGTGGCTGGGCGATAATGTGTACGGCGATACCAAGAACATGCGCAAGCTAGCGCAAAAGTACCGAGAACAATTGGCCCGGCCCGAGTACCAAGAGCTCCTTACCGAGGTGCCTGTGATTGGTACCTGGGATGACCATGATTACGGCGTGAACGACGGGGGCAAAGCGTTCGGGCCGAAGGAGGCCAGCCGCGATTTAATGCTGGAGTTTCTGCATGTGCCCCAAGGCCGTCCGGTGTGGGACCGGCAGGGCGCCTATCAATCCTACACCTTTGGCCCCGCCGGACAGCGGGTGAAGGTGCTGCTGCTTGACACGCGCTACTTCCGCGATGAACTGTTGGCCTCCACTGAGGACAGGGAAAGCGCTACGGCCCCAACCCCACCGGCGACCTGCTGGGCAACGCTCAGTGGCAATGGCTGGAGGGTGAACTTGCCAACAGCGACGCGCAGGTACACATCATCGGCAGCAGCATTCAGGTGCTGGCCGAAGACCACGGTTTTGAGAAGTGGGCTAACTTTCCGCAATCGCGCGAGCGGCTTTTTCAGTTGATTGCGGATACCCAAACTTCGGGCGTAGTGCTACTGAGTGGTGACCGCCATATCGGAGAAATATCTCGCTACGAAGCACCCGGCATTTCTTACCCCATTTACGATATCACCGCCAGTGGTCTCACCCACGTGTACGAAGAAGCCGATGAGGAGAACCGTCACCGAGTGAGCGATTTGGTGACCGTGCTTAACTTTGGTCTGATTGAAATTGACTGGGGGAAGCAGCCTGTTCAAGTTACGTACAAGATTGTAGGCGAAGGCGGTAGCACCCTGGCCGAAGAAAGTCAGTCGGTGCAATAGCCAGCACTTCCCCGCAACAGAATAGAAATACTGGAGTAACCTTCGTAGTTTTGTCCACTCCGTTTTTTAGTCCGGTTGCTTATGCCCTCATTTCTAGAAGAAGTAAGTATAGAGTTGCTGAAGAAGCACGCGGGGCACTTGGGCGACCTTACGGTGGTTTTTCCTAATCGCCGGGCGGGTCTGTTTTTTCGCGAGATCCTTAGCCGACGGGTGACTGAACCGGGCTGGTCGCCCCGGCTGCTCACCTTCACCGATCTAGTAGGCGAGCTATCACCCTTGCACTGCCCTGATAAGCTGACGCTGATTTTTATCTTGTACCGCGTGTACGTGGCTGAGAGCGGTAGCAAAGAAACCTTCGATCAGTTTTACTTCTGGGGCGAGCTGCTCATTGCTGACTTTGAGGAAATTGACAAGAATCTAGTACAGGCCGACGACCTGTTTGCGAACCTACGCGACCTCAAGGCCCTAGAGGCCCCCTTCGACTACCTCACCGACGAACAGCGGCGGCTGATCGCACAGTTCTGGCGAGGCTTTGATAGTGAGACGGGCGAGCCGCTGTCAAAGCCCAAGCAAGCGTTTCTGACCTTCTGGAACGCGTTGTCGCGGGTGTATCATACCTACCGAACTCACCTTCAGCATCTACAGTTGGGCTACGAGGGGCTCATGACTCGTACGGTGGCCGAGTCGCTGGATCAATACGCAGGGGCTTACCCGGCGGAGCGACTGGCCTTTGTAGGCTTCAATGCGCTGTACCGCGCCGAAGAGCGCATCGTTCGGTGGTTTGTGCGGCAACGGGAAGCTGATGCCTGGTGGGACATCGATGCCCATTATTTGAAAGACTCGGTGCAGGAAGCAGGCTTTTTCTTCCGCAGATACCTGAAACAACCCGATCTGGCGCCTACCTTTCCAGCGTCGCTGCCGCAGCATTTCTACGGCGGGGCAGCCCGGCAGGCAGCCCGGCAGGTAGATATTGTAGGGGTGACCCTGGAGGTGGGACAGGCCAAGTTTGTGGGCAACAAGCTTCAGGAGCTTATCCGGCGGGGCAACTTTGTTCCCGAGCGCACGGCCATTGTACTTCCTGACCAGAACCTGCTGTTTCCGGTGCTGCACGCCCTCCCTGCCGACATTCGTCGGGTAAACGTGACGATGGGCTACCCCCTGCGTAACACCTCGCTATACAGCCTGATCGAGCAACTACTGCGCTTGCAGGAGAGCAAACGCACGGCCACTGATGAAACTGGCTACGAATTTCATCATCAGTCGTTGCTATCAGTACTGCGCCACCCCTACGTTGCCCCGATTGACCGTGACGTCAATCGGCTACTCATTCGGCGCATTGAGGACGAGAACCGAATCTACGTATCAGCGAGTGAACTGCAACAGACACCTTTTTTGCGGAGTTTGTTTCAGCCCGTCGATCAGGTACCCGACACATTTACTTATCTGCTCCAACTACTCAGCTACCTGCACGATCAAGTAGCTCCGGCCCTGCCCGAAGCAGACGGTTTGACCGAAGCGGTGGTTGACCTGCCTGAAGCGGATGCCCGTTTGGCAGACGAGCCAGACACCCCGTCAGACCTGGTGCTGCCGGTGCTCGAGAAGGAACTGATCTATCATCTGTACATTCACCTAAACCGCCTCAAAGCGCTATCTGAAGAGAATCAGTTTGAGTTTGAACAAGATACTTTTCTCAAGCTGTTGCGCCAGCTTATGCAATCGTTGCGGTTACCCTTTACCGGCGAGCCACTGCGAGGGTTGCAGATTATGGGTACGCTAGAAACCCGCAATCTAGACTTCGACCACGTCTTCATCTTATCAGCCAACGAAGGTATCTATCCTCCCAAAGAGGTAGACCACTCCTTTATACCTGGCAACCTGCGACGGGGCTTCGGTTTGCCCACTCCCGACTACCAAGACGCTATTTACGCCTACACTTTCTACCGTCTGCTGCACCGCAGCCAACACCTGTACCTGATTCATAATACAGAAGACACCGCCGCCCTCAGCGGTGAGATGAGTCGTTTCTTGTCGCAACTTATTTACGAATCGGAACGGCAAGACGACGGTAGCTATCGCTATCCCGACCAGAAAGGGTCGCTCCATATCCGCCGACACACCCTCAGTGCACCGGTACGTACGGCCCCACCCCAGCCTATTACTGTGCAGAAAAGCGAAGCGGTGCGTACTCAACTGGCCGTGTATACCGAAGCGGGCCGGTCGGGGCTCACCCCTTCGGCGCTCAACACCTATTTAGACTGCCGCCTCAAGTTCTACTTTAAGTACGTAGCCGGACTGCGGGAGAGCGACGGAGTACAAGATAACGTTGATCCGGCCGTGTTTGGCAACGTGTTGCACAAGGCGATGGAGTGTGTTTACCAAGCGCACGTTGAACGCTACGGCAATCAACCTATCACGGCTGAGGCGATTGAACAGCTCAAGGGCGAGCCCTTAGACAAAGCCGTACGACAAGGGTTTCAGGAACACTTTCGAGGACAAACCGACGAGCGTTTTCGTCTGGAAGGTCGCAACCTGATAGCCTACGATATGGTGCATAAGATGGCGCGCCGCATTTTAGATATGGATGCCCAGGATGCCCCCTTCGAGATTGTGAGTCTTGAACGAGCCTCGGATACTGGTTACGTACGCTTACTAGAAGTTTTGACCGACGTCGGACGACAGCGCGTGCGGATTAAGGGTATTATTGATCGGGTAGACCGTAAGGATGGTGGGGTGCGGGTGCTCGACTACAAAACTGGCCGTGACGAAAAACGGATGAAGAGTGTTGCTTCGCTCTTTGATCGCAACGACGAAAGGCGGAATAAAGCCGCTATGCAGGCCCTTTTCTACGCATTTTTATTTGAACCCCAGACTTCCCCTGATGAGCGTATTACCCCCGGACTCATCAATGCCAAAGATCTGTTTGGTGATCAGTTTGACCCACGTCTGATACTGAACAAGCACCCTCTCGAAGATTTTCGGACGTGCCAAAGCGAGTTTATAGACCAACTCGTACAGCTACTGGCGGAGCTATTTGGTAGTGACAGGCCCTTCGACCAAACCGAGGATAAAAAGAAGTGTGATTACTGCCCCTTCGCCCGTATCTGTTATTGATAGTAGCTCCTGATTGCAGTAGCTCCTGATTGCAATCAGGAGCTACCCTTTTGCATCTGAATAATAAAATCATATCTTTATGATATCATTTTAATATCAAATTTCTTTAGCTATGCAATCTGAAAAAGAAATCAAGCCTGTATCAGGCTATCTTATGATCGGTGTATTGGCCATTGGCATTCCTTTAGGTGTTGCTCTGGTAGCGCTGTTCAACAACGCTCTTGCGCTGATCGCAGGTAATATCTTTTTATCAGCTCTATTTTCTTTAGCTGCCCTGACTATTATAGCCGGATTCTTCATGGTGGACCCCAACGGCTCGTGCGTGATGACGCTCTTCGGTAAATACAAGGGCACGGTGAAACAGAACGGATTCTTCTGGACCAATCCGCTCTACAAACGGCAGAAAATATCACTACGGGCGCGCAACTTTGACAGTGAGCGGGTGAAGGTGAACGACAAATTGGGGAACCCCATCATGATCAGTGTGATTCTGGTGTGGAAGGTGGAAGACACGTATCGCGCAGCATTCGACGTAGATGATTACCAGAACTTCGTGAAGGTGCAATCGGACGCTGCCGTGCGGAAGCTGGCCAACGCCTATCCTTACGATACCTTCAACGACCACGATGAAATCACGCTGGTGTCAGGACTCGATGAGGTAAACCATGCGCTGGAAGATCGCCTTAGCGACCGTTTGCGTATGGCGGGTATCAAAGTCATCGAGGCCCGGATTGGTTACCTGGCGTATTCTTCCGAGATTGCCAGTGCCATGCTGCGCCGCCAGCAAGCCACCGCCATTGTGGCCGCGCGTGAAAAGATCGTAGAGGGTGCTGTCAGCATGGTAGAGATGGCCCTGGAGGAGCTGTCGCGCAAAGAAATTATCGATATGGACGAAGAGAAGAAGGCCGCGATGGTAAGCAACCTGATGGTGGTACTCTGTTCTGACAAAGATGCCACTCCTATCGTCAATACCGGAACCTTAAACCAATAGTTTGGTTAGTTTGCCAGAACGAACGGGGCGCTGAATGTTAGCGTTGCACCGTGCCCCAGATTGCCCAGCGTAACATGCCCAAGAAGAAACCTTTCGTGCTAAGAGTGAATCCGGAGACGATGGCCGCCGTAGAGAAATGGGCAGCCGACGAGTTTCGTAGTACCAATGGGCAACTGGAGTGGATCATCGACCAGGCACTGCGGAAAGCGGGGAGGAAGAAGAAAGCCTTGGAGGAAGAAGAAGGGAAAACTAAAAACGAAGATTAGGAAGACAGATAGTCAGGAAGCGGTGTGCTCACTGTATAACTCACCGACCCTTTCTTTCGGGATGGCACAAAAATCAAAGTGCCGCCAATTTCTCATGTCTTTCTTGGTCAATAGCCGTTGAACGTTAGCATTGGCTTCAAACTCGTCGAGCTTGAATAATACAAAATCCATCTCGTCAAACATCGTATACATGTCATAACGCGTTTGGCGGAGCAACCGCTTGAAGCATTCGGCCACAACCACCGGTCGGTACGTAGATAAGATATCCCGAATGGAACACAGGATTGAGTAGTCAAGCCCTTCGGTATCAATCTTGATAAACCGTAGATCATCCAAAGAAATCGCCACCTTCTTTTCTAAAAATTGAGGAAGGCTAACGGCGGTTACCTTATCGGATAACTGATACTTTCCGTTCTTATTCTTAGCTTGTGTAGAGATGCCACCGTTGCTGAAGGTCGCTTCCGATGAGTTGTAGTAATACTCACCAGGCTCAACCGCAATGGCGCAGTTGAACGGAAGGATATTCGTCTTCTCAGGATTGAGCTGAGCGTTAACCGATAATATTTCAAATACGTGGGGGTTAGGATCAAAGGCTAGGGTGGTTCCTTCCTTTCCTACGGCCAGGGCCAATGGCACGGTGGTGTCGCCGATGTGCGCTCCAATGTCGATGGCCACGCACCCCCTAGGAGCGAATTTCCGGTAAAAGTCTACCGCGCTTTGTGTCACAGTTTTAAAACGCTCGTTTGAACGATCCCACACGGCAAACTCAACTTCACCTTCGCTCGGAAGCGATAATTTCTTCACGTAGTGTCCGTACTCTCGGAAGGTTGACCTTCTTTTTCGCTTCTCGAGTTTTCTTTTGATGTAAGAGAGCATAAGGCAAAGTGGTGTTCTATCTTATCTGATTGAGGGTAGCAGTTGGTCAACCGCCAAGCGGAGGCAAAGCTATCATTTTTTTTCTAATCGCCGTATCAGTTCCTGATCGTCTCGGTGGACGGCAACAAAGTTAGGACCGATAAAATCTTCGTGCTTAAACTGATAAGCCCTAAACTCAACAACTTTAGGAAATATCTTTCCTACGACATATCCGTAATCACCCAGCAGGGTGTGGTAGTCAATAAGTAGCTTTTTGACGGTGATATTGATGTAGCCGTACTCAAACTGGACAGCTCTCACGCTTTTTTTTCCTAGTAAATTCTCAAAACCCAACAGAGCGTCATATTCGGCTCCCTCCAGGTCTAGTTTGACGAAGTCAATCTTCTCTATTGCTTGTTCGTCAGCAAAGTCATCACCCCTAACTAAGGTGATGGCCTGCTTCTCATTCGGTAGGTACGAAATCCCCTGGATATCATAGACCGAAGCGTGTTCGTTTGAATTGAATATGTTTATTTCTTTGGTACAGTTCTGCGAGAATAGCCCTTGATTGACCGGTACAATACGTGGTTGCCTTTTAACTCTGCTCTTGAGCTGTTCAAACGTATTGCGTACCGGCTCAAAGGCGTATATTGTGGCACCAGGGTGTTGTTGGGCCAGCATCAAACTGTAGTTACCTACGTTCGCTCCCCCGTCTACGATCACTGTGGGGTCAAACTCAGCAAGCTTTTTATGCACCTCCGTCTCGCCGTTGCTGTAAATATCGTGGTTTCTATTCTCATAGGCTCGGTTGAGCGACCTTCCGAAACCAGCGAGTTGTTTGAAGATGATATTATGGGTATTTCTTTTGTAGAGTCTCTTCAGGGGTGACATGCTGGCCAGTTAGGTTCATATAAGACTTTGACACCAAGGTATGCAAACGATAGGTTATTGTGCGATTCGCACGATATATTATACGTTTTCAGAATAGTTAATTTACTTTAAAAAACCTCAGGCTAGCTTTCTCAAACCCCGGCGGCAGTGTCCTGTAAACCCACCACCCGCCGTACCTTACCGTCAGATTTAGTAAAGATGTAGAGTTCGTTATCAGGGCCGATACCAAAGCGAAGGTCTACTCTATTCACCCCCGTGGCAGTACGTAAGTCTGTTTCCTGCTCGTCGATACGCACACCCAGTGCTTTAATATCTGCCTGCTGACCTAGCCGTAACTGATCACTTTCTGCGTAGAACAAACGGCCCGTCACAATATCGCCAAATACGTACTTTCCTTGCAACTCAGGCACGGCTTCGCCCCGGTACACAAAACCACCGGAGATCGCGTTACCCTCGTCATGATCATACTGCGCCACCGGATAGGTGAACCCCAGCTCCGCGTCGTTATCAGGCAGCGGATAAGATTTGTCGATATCCCCCTGAGTATCTAGCAAGAAAGTACCTTCCCGTTCGCCCCAACCGTAGTTAGCTCCGGCCACCCCCAGATTTACTTCCTCCGCATTTTTCTGCCCGATACCCGATATCAGCATGGAGTGATTGCCCCCGGCATCCCAGCTGATGCGATGCGGATTGCGGAAACCGTACGCCCACACCTCGCCTAACGTCTGTTCGTTGTCGTCCTGCGCGTACGGGTTGCTATCAGGAATACCGTACTGCCCGTTTCGGCTATTGCTTCCCTGAGGATCAATGCGCAGCATAGAGCCCCAGGGTCCACTTAGATTCTGGATAAGTTCTGCGTGACCATGCAAAACCGCCCCCCCGTCGCCCACCCCCTGATAAAGCAGTCCGTAGTCTTCATCGCCGGGTTGTGCCGTAGGATTGAAGGTTACCTCTTGCATACCGTGAACACCCGATACCATGTTGATGCGCAGCAGCTCACGGGGTGACCCTGCAAACGCATTCGCCTGCGGGTCATCGGTTTGCCACTCAGTCAGCACCCACTGCACAGCGACGTCGATGCTATCGTGGTAGTCGTAGTCGGCCGATGCGCTGCCGGGGGCTTCGGTGTGGGTGGTATACAGCAGACCGTTGTTGTTGAACTCCGGATGGAAAGCGAAGCTACCGAAACCACTGCCCAGGCCAGGCTTGTCAATAAACTTAGTCATCGCTGCGGCCAAATCGAGATACGGTTCAAACTGCTCCGCTTTTATTTCATAAAGGATGCCCTGTAGGTCGTGCACGAACCAGCGCTCGTTATCGCCATTGGGCAATACCAGCATTTTATTGATACGAGCAACGGGCGGTTCGGGCAGTGTGGCAGGTGCCTGGGCCACTTCCTGTAGCACTAACGATAGATTGGCGTTCGGTATCTTTTCAGGAATAGGATCCAACAACGCTCCCGTCCGCTCACTACGTGCCAGCGTGGCGGCGGGCTTCTCTTGATGGGTGTGCAGATACCCCACAATGGCCATGATATCACTGCTATCGATCGAGGTGAAGGCGGGCATGTACTGCTGATACTCTTCGTAGAGCTTTACCGCTCGGGCATCACCCCCGTCAATCATCTCCGGGGCGTTGCGGATAAAACGAAATAGCCAGTCTGCGTCTGCTTCGGTCGTCACGCCCGATAAGTTTGGGCCAATTGCTTTCTGACGAAAGTTGTGACAGGCTGAACAGTTGGCCTGAAAAATCTCTTTACCACGAGCGATCACTGCCGGATCAGTAGGGATAGAAAGTTCTTCTTGCACTTTTTCTCCGCACCCCGCAGTAATGCATGCAATCGCAATGGGTAGCCTCCCCAGCAAACGAACAATAGATTTAAAATGCTGCATTGAGTGGTGATCAATAATGCCCTTATAAACTACAATCTAACGAATTATTCCGTTAACTACCGTATCACGCTAACCGATGGGTAAGTCGGTTCTTTCCGGGTAGCCAGCGCGGTAGTAGGGGTAATCGTCTCAGGGAGATTTTTCTGCGTCTGCGGATCATCTGGTGATTGATTAGCACATTGTCTAAGGAATCTTTCATAGCCTGACGTGCTGGCTCTTCGGCCAGGTTATTATCTGTATTCGCTGGGGCGGAGCCTTTGCCCGTGTAGCCTACGGCGTAGCCCGCTTCAGCGAGCTGTTCGGTACATATAGGTATGTTGCTGGGCAACGCGCCGTATAACAGTCCGCTGATCATCCGATAGGCAGAACAGCATGTTTGGTCGTGAAGAAGCCACAGCCCTGTCGCTGGCTAGCTGACCGTAAACAACTGGTTTAATCAGCAGCCAGGCAGATAAAAGGAAAGCACCTTTCGTCATTGTTGTTGAGAAGTTAGTGCCACCACTATATATAAGTAGATAAATAGCAACAAACGACACTTGTCAACCATCTTTCTTTACACGGTTAGTGGCAGTAGCAATGAGCGGCAGTAGCAGTTACTACATACTGCTGCTGCCTCCTGCCTGCCTCCTGCCACTGCTACTACTTAAGAGGGCACCTAAAAGAAACGCTTGGCTGGAAAGTGACGAACATTTATGGGTAAGTACTTATTTCACTCTTGGGAAGAAACCACTTGTCGGATCTGCTCCGCCACCCACGTCGGGTCTTCCTGCGGAATCAAGTGCCCCACTCCCCGGGTTTTCCTCAGTTGAGCGTGTGGTATCACTCCCATCACTTCCTGACGGATAGCATCAGGATCAATCACCGAATCGTCTTCCGACGCTAACACCGTGACTGGCACGTTTACCTGCGGCACCTGATCGGCGATAGAATGGTTCATACCATCGAGAAGCCACCACCGCCAAGTGTTGGATTCAATCTCTAGCTGCGTTTGCACCGCCAGTGTGTGGCATTCAGGCGACAGCTTCTGATATGTAGCATTTTGCACCGTTGTTTCGGCCTCAGCTCGGTCAGGATGGCGCAGCATACGTTTCTTTTCTTCATCGGGCATATCTTCGGTGGTGGGTGGCGAAGGAGCCACCAGCACCAGCTGGTTGATACGCCGCTCAGTATCAGCAGCGGCGGCCTGCACCGCTAATTTACCCCCCATTGAATGCCCGACCAGCGTAAAGGATGCTACATGAAGTCGATCAGTCTCCTGCTGTATATACTGCGCGAAATTCTCTATAGAAGGTTCGTCTAGCGGATCAGTGCCGCCGAAACCCGGTAGGTTGAGAGCGATGCACTGATGGTCAGAAGATAATTGTTCGGCCACCCACTGCCAGCTAAGAGCGGCCCCGCCGAAGTAGTGGATAAAAACCAGCACGGGGCCACTGTTGCCCCACTGCTGCATTGTCATATTATATTGTTTGTGATGAAGGATAGCTAGGGGAATGGGGCATTGGGGATTAGGGTTTGGGAAAGTTCCAAACCCTAATCCCCAATACCTAACCTCTAACCTTATCCAAATGCTCCTTCTACCGCGCCACCGTCTACGCGGTAGTTGCTACCGTTGATGTAGCTGGCTTGCTCGGAGCACAGAAAGGCGATCACTGCGGCTACTTCTTCCGTACGACCACGGCGCTTCACTGCGATGTGCGGACGCTTGTTCTCCAAGAACCATTCTACGGCCTCCTCTTCGTTGGTGCCACGCTCTTCGGCTAGTTCTTCCATCATCGCGTCGGTCATCGGAGTTTTGATGTAAGCCGGTGATACCGTATTGATTAAGATGCCATCGTTGCTGTAGGCGCGCGACAAGCACTTCGACAGGTTGATGACAGCAGCTTTACAGGCATTGTAAGGGCTTTCTTCTTCGTAGGGCTGGATGGCGTTCTCCGAAGATATGAGAATAATACGTCCCCAGCCTTTCTCCTGAATTTGCGGAATGAACGCTCGGCACACCCGCACCGAACCCATCAAGTCAATATCGATGGTCTCCATCCAATCTTCATCGCTCAGCTCTAGGAAATCGCCGGCTGCTCCCCGCGCGCCGGCGCAGTGCGCTAGGATATTGGTGCCGCCCATTTGCTGCTTCGCCTCTTCGGCTAAAGCCGCCACTTCATCATTCTTGGTGATATCCGCTACCTTGATAAATACTTCGGCACCGTCGGCTACTTCTTTCTTCACTTCTTCCGCGGCTTCCTTCAATTCGTCAGCGTCTAAGTCGCTCAACATGACCGTTACGCCTTCGCTTACTAATATTTTAGCAGTAGACCTTCCTAAGCCAGAATCGGCTCCGGTGATCACCGCCGTTTTTCCCTTGATTCCTAAGTTCATAAAAGTGGATTGTTTGTGATTCAAAAAACTACCACGTGTTGCCACGCAGCAAGGGTTATAACCGTCAGAAAAGGGAAGTGTTAGTTTTTGTTGAGCAATCGACGGCAATTTGTTCGACAAAAATCCCACGAAGAATGAATAATGACGAACGAGTAGTGATAGACTACTTGACCAACGGTATCGACTATAACAATAGTGCGCTGTGCGTAAAGCGCAGGGTTAGTCACCTCTCAGGAAAGCTTATGCGCCGATTTTACGAAACACCTTGGCATCCAGATCGGCAATTTGGTACTTCTCTCGGTCGATCAGAGGGACGAGCGCATCGTAAAAGCCAATGATTAAGTAGCCACCTTCGTACAGGTGCTCGTGAAACTGCTGGAGCAAGCGCACCTTGGATTTTTGATCGAAGTAGATCATCACGTTGCGGCAAAAGATAATGTCAAACTTAGCCGGAGGTGGTTCAGTGATGATGTTGTGCATCTGAAAGTCAATATGATTCACCAGAGAAGACTTCATGGTGCTACCACTGTCTTCCTTTCGATAATACCGCTGAAACAATCCGTTAGGATTATACTCCTGATAATTCTTCTCATACTCAGCAATTTTCAGCTCGTGGTAGCTACCGGATTGGGCTTCAGCGATGGCGGCCTCGCTGATGTCGGTGGCCAGGCCGCGGGCTTTAGAGAGCAACCCACTCTCTTGCAGAACAATACCCATTGAGTATACTTCCTCGCCCGTAGAACAGCCTGCGTGCCATATACTAATCTGGTCTTTAGGCCGAAGCGTCTTCAGCACTTCATTCCGAAGCGAGCGCCACAGCACCGGGTCGCGAAACATGGCGGTGAGTCCTACCGAAATTTCATCCACGAAGGCGTAGATAAAAGAGCGGTCTCTTAGCAGTTTGACCCACAGGTTATGGATAGACTCCAGTTGCAACACGCCGATGCTGCGGACAATACGTCGCTTGAGCGAACCAGGTTCGTAGCACGTGAAGTCTATATCATAACGACGTAAAATAGCGTGGGTAAGCGAATGTAGTTCTTCGTCGGTAACGGTGATAGATGACATAGACTCAAGGGGGGTTATGCGCTAGCAAAAGCACTTTTCTCAGCAGCAGTTTCTAGCACGATGATGACTATTTTAGACAATTCGCTTTCCAGATTCCGGATACCGGCAAATGAACACTGGCAGTGCACTCTTTCACCGGATGCAGTGAGCAAGGTAAGCGGCAACTGAAAACTACTTTGATCCTGAAGGGCGGTGGTTACATCCGAGAGCAACACCTCCGTTTCTGCCAGGTCTGACAGTTTCATCCTCGCCACCTCACGTCGCTTATAGCCGAATCTTTGCAGAAAAAGGGTATTTCCCTTTTTAAGCTTTCCTTCCGGAGTGATTTCCAGGGTTTGCACTGAATCAGAAAAGGCCTGAACGGTACCGGCTAGTTCAGTCTGTTTTTCCTTCTCGTAGGTCGTAAACTGAGCAAACATCATGATCTTGTGAAGTTCGCCCTCCAGATCGAAAATAGGGTTGAAGGTGCCACGCAACCACAGCTCTTTTTCTTCCTGGCTTCTCTGTTTAAATTCGCCTGAGAAAAACGTGCCTGCTTGCAGATTATCCCACATCATCTGCATCTGCGGACTATCTGCTTCGGCAGCGGGCAAAAGGTCCCAGAAGTTCTTTCTCAACAGCTCCGCCTTCTGATATCCAGAAACGTTGAGGAACACTTCGTTGGCATCCACAATGCCCCCTTTCACGTCAAACTCAATGATGGCATTAGACTGACTAATCGCCTCCAGCTTATAGGTGTAGTCTAGCGTTTGTCGTTTGATCTGTGTCACATCAGCCTGGATAGAGATGTACTGCTCTACCTGACCGGCGTCGTTTCTAATGGGATTGATGGAGAGTGAAATCCAGTAGCTCTCACCGCTTTTACGATAGTTGAGAATCTCTTCATAGAACGGAATTCCCTGCTTGAGCTTCTCTCGAATTCTCTGTACGGTTTTCGGATCTGTATCCGGGCCCTGCAGCACCTCTCCGGGCTTTCTACCTACCACCTCGTCAGCAGTGTAACCCGTGAGCTTGGTAAACCCCTGATTCACAAACTCAACCCGCCCACGCTTGTCGGCGATAACCACTGAGTTATCAGTATTGTTAGCCACCAACGAAAGCTGCTCGAACTCTTGGGTCAGTTCTCGGGAACTCTGTAGCATTTGGTGCAGGTGCGTATTGACCTGAACCACAGACAAGGAAGAGGCAATACTTTCGGCCGCTTTTTCTAGAAATGAAAGCTCATGCGAAGCCAATCCCTTGAAAGATGCAAACTCAATTACTCCGTACACCTCACCGTTCCAACACAGTGGAACAATAACGATGGTAGAAGGAGTGGCTGCCCCTAGTCCAGAAGTAATAGATGTGTACTGGTCTGGCACTTGGGTCATTAGTATGGTTTCTTGCTCAAGGGCGCACTGCCCCACCAGTCCTTCGTCGAGCGACAACCGCTTCTTCACGTACTTCTTTCTATTGTAGGCGTAGCAGGCCTTCAACTCGAGCCACGTTTCGCCGTCTTCTTCTGTTTTCACGAACATGCCCCCTTGGTTCATGCCCAGGTATTTCACCAGGTGCAAAATCACCTCGTGGCCAAATTCTTCTATATCGTCGGTGTGGTTACGAAGGATATCGGCAAAATCGGCCATGCGTTGGGTAGTCCAGTGGCGTTGTTCCTCGTTCTCCCGGTAGGTGAGCAAAGTAGCCTTCACGCCCAGTAGCGCTTTTCCGAGTCGTTCGTGCGAATCTAAGTGCTGAAGTTCGCGGGTACCCTCCGCTTCCTCCAGTGTCTCCACAAAATCAGCCGCCTCGTGTAATTTATGGTACATTGCGTTGAGCGAATGCGCTCCGGGCCTGGTGGCTGCCCCTGCGGAGGAAGCCTCAAACTCGCCCCGAACGAGCTGCTGAAGCGATACGACCAATTGAGAAAGCTGACGATGCGTTTTCCAAAGTCCGGCGGCTAATATTCCGATCCCAATAGCGCCCAACAGTAAACTCAACGGCTCTTTATAGCGCACGTCCGACCATATTATCCCCCCTGCCAATAACAGCAGTACTGTGGCCAGCCCTAAGGTCGACCGGAGAGTACGGTGGAGGGGATTTTTTATACGGGTCATAAGAAAGCCTCCTCGTCGTTTGAGTTCAGGCCGTGTAGAAACGCGGGGGGAAATTTCCAGAGAAACTGTGGCTGAATTTGACTATTCGTTTCAAAGAGAAACCGGGCGTTTACTAAGAGGTCGTCTTCGTGGGCAAATTCTTCGTGAAGCTTCTCCTGCGTACGCTCAGCGGGCAGGTACGACAGGCAAGGAACGCCCC
Source organism: Tunicatimonas sp. (assembly GCA_965213875.1). Classification (GTDB taxonomy): domain Bacteria; phylum Bacteroidota; class Bacteroidia; order Cytophagales; family Cyclobacteriaceae; genus Tunicatimonas. The sequence continues at coordinate 1,093,063 of CBDCAN010000001.1, forward strand.
CGTAGATATGTAGATCAAGTGCCTCAGATAGCTTGGTAATCACCGCTGCCGTAACAATATTGTCAACCTCTTTGAGAACCGCCTCTTCCATCATGATGCGTTGTTCGGCACTCAGGGTGTCGGGTACGCACATTTCTCGTAGCGCCGTACGGGCGCGCCCGGAAAACAACAGATAGCTTCTACCGTCAACCTCACCGATCACATCGGTCACAACCAGGGCTACGTCATCCTGATAACGGTAGGCTGCATCAGCAAATGCTACCTTAGAAGTGGTGAGACACAGTATATCAAACCCTACTTCCTGGTTAACTATTTGAGAGAATGCCTGCGCCGCGTGCGCAAGTCCAATGTTCAGCAGTCGCTGGGCGTGGCGCAGTTTCGTAGAAGGTGTGTTCATATCAGGATAAGATTTCAGTCGCGTGATGGGTACTTCCTTGAAAGATGAAGCTGATGATCGCTGGCACGTGCAGTACCAAACAAACGTTGCCGTTTCCTAAGATCGTCACTCCGTTGACGAAGCGTACCTGATCGAACGGCTTGGCCAGGGGTTTCTCTACGATCTCTTTTTGCTGTAGCAGCTTGTCTACCACAAAACCGACCGTTCGGCTACCGTACGACACCACAATCACATCGAGTTGTGCTTCGGCGTGCAGGTGATCTATACTCTGATGCAGCCACTCCGTTTGGTGAGGCGATGGGTCTTCAGGCAGTGAAAACAGGTCTTTTAGAAAGACAATAGAAATGGTTTTGCCTAGATACGTTGATACCAGCCCTCCGCCCACTTTATGGATATCTGGCTTGTAGAGAGAAACCACCGCCTCGGTGTAGGCCAGCGGTATAGCGTATTCGGTTTGTCCCGCCTCAAATAGCAACGTGCCCTTGACCGCCATTGACGAAGGCAGCGCTAGCCGAATGGTTGAACCTTCACCGGGGTGGGTTTTTACCGATATCTTGCCACCGATGGCGTCTAGAGCACCCTTCACTACGTCCATACCAACCCCCCGTCCCGAAATAGCGTTCACCTGCTCTACCGTAGAAAAACCGGGTTCAAAAATCAACATTACCGCCTCTTCCTTACTCAACTGAGCCGCCTGGGCGGCCGTGATCATCTCTTTTTGTACGGCTCGCCGGCACACCTTCTCCGTATCAATTCCCTGGCCGTCGTCCTGGATTTCAATAATGACGGTATCGTTTTCGTTACTGGCACGCAGCGTAATAGTCCCTTCAGCGGGCTTCTGCGCCTTCTTCCGCACGTCAGCCGTTTCAACGCCGTGAGCCACCGCGTTTCTAATCAGGTGAATGAGCGAGTCGCTGATAATCTGCAAAATGTTACGATCAATCTCAGTTTCAGTACCTTCTAGTGTCAGCGTCACTTTCTTTTTCTCCAGGGCGGCGGCGTCCCGTACTACCCGATGAAACTTCTTGAACAGAAAGCCCACCTGCACCAGACGCACGTCCATCACTGAATACTGAAGGTCCGAAGAGATTCGGTTGAGCCGGGCGTATTCGTTGGTTTGGTGCAGCTCAACGTTGGAGGCCATCATGCGGTCTCGCTCGATAATCAGCTCGCCCACCAGGTTGAGTAGGTTGTCTAACTTGCGCACCGGCACCTGCACCAGATCTGAGAAGATAACGTTGTTCTCCGAATGAACCTCCGGGGGCGATGTCGAAACAATATCCGTCTTGGTAGCGTCTGCTGCTGCGCTCGGTGCTGCCTGGTTGGCACTCGCCGAACTATCAGAGGTTGAGGCCTTTCGTTTGGAGGCGTTTGTCTTGCGTTTGGACGATGCCTTTTTGGGCTTGCCCGGCTGACGGGTAGCCGGTGAGGGCTTTGGCGCTGCCGCCGTTTCTCGACAGATCACCTCAAGCTTGGTTTTAATTCCTTTATAAGAAACCCTCGCCCCGTCTTGCAATGATCGGATCAGCGCTCCTAGCACATCGATAGCTTTGAATAGTGCTTCAAAGATATCAGCGGTTAAACTCATACGCCCGCTGCGGATCTCATCAAACAAGGTCTCAACCGCGTGACTCAGCTCGGCAATGCCGCTGAAGTTCATCCCGGCGGCGTTTCCTTTCAGAGTGTGCGTAATTCGGAAGATGGCGTTGACGACCGATGCGTCCGTTGGGCTTTTCTCCAACTCGGTGATGAGTCGGTTCAGCTCTTCGTAGTTGTCCAGCGCCTCGGCCATAAATATCTCACGGTACTCGTCTTCTTTTTCCATCTGGTTCTTGTCGTTAGGATAAACAGCTTATTAAGAAGCCCGGAATCTCTCTCAAATGCAGCATTTGCTGCACCACCCCGTGGTCGTTGGCGTACTTGGGCATTCCAAATACCACCGAAGAGGCTTCATCTTGGGCAATCGTGTACCCTTGCCGCTGCTGAATGGCCCGCAGCCCCTCGGTTCCGTCTCGGCCCATGCCGGTGAGTATCACGCCAATGGCCTTGGCTCCGTATACTTCTGCCAGGGAAACAAACAAGCCGTCTATCGACGGATCGTTGAAGGCGCTGTACTGCTGGCGGGTAAACTTAAATACTGGTCGCAGGGTCACTTTGGACTGTACCACGTGCGTGTTGGTGTGGCCCGGTGCGATATAAATGGTTCCGCCCTGTAGCACCTCGTTTTGCTCAGCTATCTTAACCCGTAATGGGCTGATCTTGTCGAGTCGCTGAGCAAACGCCCGCAAGAAGTACTCTGGCATATGCTGTGCGATGACAACCGGAATGTTCAAGTTGGCCGGTAGGGCCGTTAGCAACCCTTCTACCGCCGCTGGCCCACCGGTAGAAGCTCCGATAGCAATCACTTCGTACTGAAGTTGATCGCTAAAGCTATGCTCATAAGTATTTTTCTTGACCTTTCGGTTATCTATTCTGCTTAGGGCGACCTCATTGGCCGCTTTGATCAGGGTGTTAAGCGGTGGGTGCCGCTGACGGCGGGGTGCCACTACCTGGTCTTTGCTAAGAAAGTCAAAAGCGCCTATGGTGAGCGCTTCAAAAATCTTCGGATGCTCTTTTTCTAACGCACTCAACAGAATGACGGGCGTGGGCATCTCCTGCATCACCATCCGAACCACCGCCAATCCGTCACAGTCGGGCATGTGCATATCGGTGACGATAACGTCGGGGCGCAGCTCTCTGCTCATCAAGATGCCTTCTTTCCCTCCAAACGCGGTACCGACCAAGTCAATTTCAGGGTCTTTACGAAGAAAAACGCCAAAGGCTGAGCAAGTGATCTTGCAGTCATCAATGAGTAGCGTTCTGATTTTCGGTCGGTGCATAGCAGGTGGGCGGGTCCTTTACAGCGCGGCTAAGACCTCAACGAGCTTTTCAGAAGTAAAAGGTTTCACCAGGTAGCTTTTCGCTCCTAGGCTGAGTCCCTCATTGATCACCGACTCCTGCCCCACCGCACTAATCATGATCACCTGGGCCGGGAGTTCTTCTTCTTGATACACTTTCAGGATATCAATCCCGATCATATCCGGTAGGATGTTATCAAGGGTGACGACATCAGGGTTGAGTTCTATGGCCAAGTCAATCGCTTCTTCACCATTAGCCGCTTCGCCGACCACCTCGTGCCCTCCTTCTTCCACTGCGTCTCTGATGAGTTTTCTCATGTACATAGAGTCGTCTACAATCAGTATTTTCTTTGCCATTATATTCATTTTTTGCTGTTGAGATAAACCTGTTTACTGGCTCACTAAAGATTCATGAAGTACTCCGTTCAGGTCTTTGGTCTGCATGATCTGAAACAAATCGATCAAAATAACGAGTCGTTCTTCAATCTTGACAATACCTAAAATGTAGTTACCGTGCTGCGCCGTATCTTGCACAACGTTGATCGTTTCATCGATATCACTGGCCATCACCGTTAGCGTATTGGGCACTTCTTTGACCAGAATTCCTACGTTGAGTTCTTTGCTTTCTGCCACCAACGTGTAGTTGAACGCGTTCTCTTCAGTGACCGATTTGCCCGTCTGAATACCAAACTTTTCTTCCAGATCCACAATGGCCATGATGCTACCCCGAATGTTAGTTACGCCTTTTACGTAACCGGGGGTTTGTGGCATTCTGGTGACTCGCGGCGTTAGCACCACCTCTTTGATCTGATCGATATGAATGGCGTATTCTTCGGCACCCAGCTTGAACACAATCAACTGGTGCTTGTCAATACTACTGCCATCGGTACCGTCCGCCGGTTCGGCGGCGAGCTGTGATGCGCTTGATGAAGGGTTCTCTTCCATGATTGCTTTATCCAAGGGCTGTAATGGTGTTTTATGCGTTTCTGCGAAGCTTAAACTGCCGGACTCCCCTTTGCAGCTCGTCGGCTACCGTGGTGAGCGTATTACTCGTTTCGGTGATGTCTTGCATGCTGCTGTTGAGTTGCTGAGAAGAGCTGGCTACCTCTTCAGAGCCTGCGGCAGTCTCTTCGGCGACCACCACAATCTGCTCGATATTCTTAGCCACCGTGTCGATGAACGACTTCTGTGCCGCAGTCGCTTCCTGAATCTCCTTGCTGAAGCTGAGGGTTCCGCTACTGGCCTCAGCGATCTCTTCGAAAATAGCGGAAGCCTCTTGCGTAGCCGAGCTACCGTCCTTCACACTATCGCTCATGGTCTCAATGGCCTTGCTGGCCGATTGGGTATCCTTTTGTACATCCGCAATAATCTTCTCGATGTCGATGGCCGACCGGCGAGAGTCTTCGGCCAGCTTGCGAATTTCTTCCGCTACCACGGCAAACCCCCGACCGGCGTCTCCGGCGCGCGCCGCTTCGATGGCCGCGTTGAGGGCCAGTAGGTTGGTCTGCGCCGCAATATCGGTAATGACATTCAGCGTTCGGCCGATCTCTTCGGCTCGCTGGGCCAGCACTTTAATTGACTCAGAAGTGGTAGAAGCCGAATCGTCAATGCCCCCCATGTTCTCGATCAGATTTTTGATCGTCTTCAGGCCATTCTCGCAGCTCTGCTGTCCCTTCTCTGCCGTCTGGTAAATGCTATTAGCCTTGTCTTCCATATCGCTGGAAGAAGCTTTCACCTGCTCTACCAGCTTAGAAGATTCATCGGTCTTCAACGCTTGGTCTTGTGCTCCTTTGGCCATCTGGGCAATCGCTGAGGCCACCTCAGCCGTATTGTTTCTGGCCCCCTCGCTCTTCTCTAGTACGCTGGTAGAAGAGTTGGCCACCAAATCGGCATTCTTATCAATGCTTCCTAACAGCGCATTTAGGTTCTCAATCGCAACATTCAGCGCATCGCCCATCTCTTGCACGTGTCCATCACTTACTACGTTAAACTCTTGGGTGAGATCACCCTGAGCCATTTTGGAGATGATATCGCGTACTTGCAAAATTGGAGTCTTGACGTTGCTGATATCCGTAGCGATTTTAATCACTTTGGCTACTTGGCCGTTAACATCCTTCACCGGAGTGTAAGAAGCATTAAGCCACACTTGGTGACCTTGCTTGGTGACACGCTCAAATTCCCCGGCGTTTACGTTGCCCTGCGCCAAACTTGCCCAGAAGTTCTTATACTCAGCTGAGTTGGTGTAGGCCGGATCACAGAACATACGATGGTGCTGCCCAACCACCTCTTGCTCAGTGTATTCCATCGTTTGGCAGAAATTGGCGTTAGCCGATAAAATGGTGCCGTCGGGAGTGAACTCAATGGCTGCGAATCCGGTGTTAACCGCCGCCTGCATGTTTTCGCCCTGCACCCGCGCCACGATCATATCGGTGATATCGGTGGCAATTTTAATCACTTTGACAACACGGCCGTCTGCGTCTTTAATCGGTGTGTACGAAGCATTGATCCATACCTCTCCGCCCGTTCGAGTCTTACGGTTAAACTCACCCGCGTGGATTTGACCGGCAGCCAAGTCACTCCAAAACTTTTTGTATTCGTCAGATTGAGCGTACTCTTCTGTGCAGAAAATCTGATGATGCTGCCCCACGACCTCTTGCTCGTCAGAATAGCCTAGCGCGCCAAGAAAGTTTTGGTTGGCCGTGATGATTGTACCACTCGGTTCAAACTCGATGTAGGCCCAACCGGTATCAATAGCGGCTTGCAAGTGACTGGCATTTTCCTGAATCACCCGGGCTTCTTCCTGAAGTTGAGCCATCCCTGCCAGGCTTTCTTCCATGGCTGCTTTCTGTTTTTTTAGTGTCGCAAGCTCAGATGATACCGATGTCTTTTTGGTAGTCGTCGAGCTTTTATTGGCCGTTGCTTTCATGAAGGAATGCTTTGTAAATAGATGAGTTAAAGATCAACAGCGGGCGTGTAGCCGGGTACCTTCTATACAAACAACCGTACGCGAGTTCGCTGTATTGACCATTAATACTACCTAATATCGGCGCCTATGACAATTCTTAGCAGAAGAGCGACTGCTGTACACAGGTAATGTTGGAGCGTGGACGGGGAGAGAAGCGCGAGTTAAGCTAAACTTACTCAACAGAAGTTACACGGCGAGCACCGTATCACCGCCCTTTTGCGTAGGGTGTATCTGCTTTTGTCTACTTTAAGTATATCTACCTACTAGCCCTATTGAGAGCTCACTGATTTTCATTATTACCCTTTCTACAAGAAGTAAAGACTAGCCGTCCGTACGGTCACCGGTTCTTATCAATGCTTATCGGAAACGGCTTTTTCATCACCGCGATGCTCCTCGCGGTAGATTAAACGTCCGGTTTATCCGACAAAAGCTGAGATACGGCTACTACTTTCCTTTCTGGTCTTCATTCCTCTGACTTTTTGCTCTTACGGAGAAAGCATCTCTGCTCTTGGGCTAGATTGTAAGAAATAGAGCAAATTAAAGACTCCTTTTCGGTGCAATCTCTTCAGCTGGGAAGCGACTTGAAGCACCTCTGACAATTTTCTGGAGGTGACGCTATCATATAGACTCCCGAGTGTAGGGCTTCATCAGGTTTAGGTGGCTTGGCCACGGTTGTTTCGCACGCTGAACTCAAACACATCGTCTCGCTGGTAGTGGCCCGTGACATCAAGTGTCATTTTTTCGGCGACGATCTCGTCTAGGTCTACCTCGGCTACCAGCAGGTCTTGCCCCTGCGTATCGGGCGGCAATACGTAGCGACCGTCGGGAGCAACGATGCAGCTGCCACCGTGCAGGATGGGTTGGTCCTGATCGGGCACCGCAAACTCTGCGGGCAGATCCCTGGCCGACATGCACTGCCCTACCGCCACCACGAAGCAACGCCCCTCAAAGGCGTAATGGCGACTGGCGACCTGGTGCATCTCATGCACGGTGGGCCACAGCGCTACGTGAATTTCTTCGTGCGCCAGGTGCATCGCCTGTCGAGTAAGTGGCATCCAGTGCTCCCAGCAGATGAGCGCGCCCACGCGTCCGATACTCGTCTCGGCAGCGCGCAGTCCGCGGGCATCACCGGCCCCGTGTACCAGCCGCTCGGTGTAGGTGGGCACCAGCTTGCGGTGGTGGTTCTGAACCTGCCCGTCTGCATCGATGATGACCAGACTATTGTAGAGCGTACCGTGTCCGGCACCCTGCGATACCTTTTCGTTGAAGCCCAGGCAAATCACCATTTGATGCTCCTGCGCCAGCTGACTGATTTGCTGAAGCTCCGGGCCGTCGATGGCAATACTGTTTTCGTAGAAACGACGAAACACCGCTTTGGTAGGAGCGTGATTCCACAGCGCGGCTTCGGGCACATGATCAAACCACACTCCGGGATAACCGGTGAGCCAGCCCTCACCAAACACCAGTAGATTGACCCTTTGGTTGGCAGCCTGCCGAACGATGTGGGTTAGTCGCTCGAGGCTGGCCGGCAAATCTAAGTGTGCAGCGCTCTGCTGCACCATACCAATATTAACGATACGAGACATGAATAGAAAGTAAGAAAGTGTGGCAGTTCTTATCGGTTAGACTCCGCAAGTCTACGCTGAATAACAAACGTGTCCAATAGACCTGTGGTTGAGATTAACTGAACATTACATGACAGCCCAACTTACTAAGTCTCCGAAGAAGACGACTGTTCAAGTTCAGTGAACTAGTACGAAAAAAGCAAATGGTTGCCGCGTTAGGATTTGCCCCGGCGGCTGTATACATTCAGTCAACCCATTTCATCCTACTAAACTTCTATGAAACGATCAACTCTTTTACTACTTAGCTTGATAACGTTTGGGTTACCGCACGCTTTTGCCGCCGTGGCTCAGCAAGACATCGTTGTGTGCGGTGCCACCGCGCAGAATACCGTAGCGTTTGCACAGTTGGCCGACAATGCTGACTTCCGCAACACACACCCCAACCCAGTAACCTACGTCCATGCCAATGCGGCGGGACTGAGATGCTCACGTTCAGCACCACTGACGGAAAGGAGGGTTCGGCTTACGTGATCCGGGCATCAGAATCATCTGAGCGTTATCTGTTCGTCATTATCTGTTCGTCATTCATGAGTGGTGGGGGCTCAATGACCACATCAAACAAGAGGCCGACCAGCTGGCTGAAGACTTAGAAGACGTACACGTAATCGCACTGGATTTATACGACGGCCAGGTGGCTACCGAACGCGAGCGTGCCCGAGAGATCATGCAGTCAGTCGAGACCGAACGCGCACAGGCCATTATTAACGGAGCCATCACCTACGCGGGTGATGAGGCGCAGATTGCCACCATCGGCTGGTGCTTCGGTGGGGGCTGGTCGTTGCAGGCCACTATTTTGGCCGACGACCAAGCGGCGGGCTGTGTGATGTACTACGGCATGCCGGTGCAAGAAGCTGAGCAGATCGCGGCCATCGAGGCCGACGTGTTGGGTATCTTTGCGTCGCAAGACGGACACATCACCCCGGAGGTGGTCAACAACTTCGAGCAGCAGATGCAGGAAGCCAACAAAACCATAGACGTGCATATGTACGATGCCGGACACGGTTTTGCCAACCCCAGCAACCCCAAGTACGACGACGAAGCCACCGCCGACGCGTACGATAAGACACTTGCGTTTTTGAAAAGTCATTTATAAAAAAGGGAGAACGGAAGACGGAGACCGGACATATTTTCCGTTTTCCCTCCTCCGGTCTCCCTTCCCCCTTTCTAATATGACAGCGAAAGAACATTACGACCAGCACTTGGGTGACTTCTACTCCTGGATGGTTGGCAATTTTGATGACAAACAAGCAGCCCACGAAGCCTTTTTTAGAGACATTGGGTTGGTCACTACCAGTGGCCAAACAGCGTTGGATCTGGGTGCCGGACACGGTTTGCAGGCGGTATCGTTGGCAAAACTAGGGTTCTCGGTCAAGGCTGTTGACTTCAACCGGCAGTTGCTTGATGAGCTACGGCAGCAAGGGCGAGACTATCCTGTTGAGATCGTAGAGGATGATATCCGCCACGTATCGCAGCACACCAGCCCCGCGCCTGATCTTATCATTTGCTGGGGCGACACGCTTACCCACTTCTCGTCTGAGGCGGAAGTACAGCGATTCATTCAAGACTGCGCCGCCGGACTGGCCGAGGGCGGTCAACTAGCGCTTTCGTTTCGTGATTATACGCAGGAGCTCACCGGAACCGACCGTTTCATTCCAGTGAAGAGTGACGACCAACGCGTGCTCACCTGCGTGCTGGAGTACTTACCGAACAAAGTGCGTGTCACAGACCTGCTACACGAACGCACGGCAGGCGGTTGGCAGCAAAAGGTGAGCAGTTATGAGAAGCTCCGATTGGCCAAGGAAACCGTGATTCGTACGATGAAAGACAGCGGTTTACACATTACGGAGGATATCAGCTTTATGCGACAAGTGGTGCTCGTAGGCACTCGAGAAGATTCGTAACTGAGTATGCTACACTAACTCCCGCTTAGCTTGAGCAGTGTGCTGCCGCAATTTGTGCATCTGTTCGTCGATGTGGTTGTGGTCGAACAGGTACTTGGTAGAGGCCAAAAACAGAAAAGATTCTCCCAGATAAGGATGTGATTCGTACAGGGTTACTTCGTGTACTCCGATGAGTAACTTTAGCTCAATGCTCTTCACCTCTTCGAGCAGAATGATAACCTCACCCAAACGGTGTTTCACCACCAGATGCTTCTTTTCCCACGTCACCGTTCGAAACTGACCCAGCCCCTTGATAATGGCGAAGGCTACCAAACTCAAGGCTACCGGGAGGTGCAAATAGGACCAATCTCGCTCTATAATAGCCGGAATAACTGATGCCGGGATGACACCCATTGAGCCGTAGACCAGAATTTTAAACGGGGTTAGGAAACGAGTACTCAGTCGGGTTGGCAGTTTATTCATCGCTGAAAATGGTTTAGCTGGGCAAAATATAATTCAGACTACCTACATTTCCTAGCATCAATTCTGCCTTTTCACAGTGCCATCATAACACTCCCTCGTCGGCGAAGCTGTAGAAACCGTGGTTGGTGAAGATCAGGTGATCCAGCACCGGCAGGTCGAGCATCTGCCCTGCCTCTTTGAGCTTCTGCGTAAGGCGCAGGTCGGCCTCGCTGGGCGTGAGGTTGCCCGACGGATGATTATGTACCAGAATGATAGAGCTAGCCGGCTTTTCTAGCGCCGCCTGAAAGATGGCCTTCGGATCGGCCACGGTGCCGGCTACTCCGCCCTGGCTGATGCAGCGGGGTTTGATGACCACGTTGGCGCGGTTGAGCATAATGATCCAAAACTGCTCCAGCGGTTGATCAAGCAGATAGGGCTGGATCACGCGGTAGGCATCATCCGAGCAGGTGATTTTATCCTGCTTGGCCACGTCGCTGGCCTTGCGGCGGCGACCTAGCTCCAGCGCACTCACAATCGAGATGGCCTTGGCCTCGCCAATGCCCCGAAACTTCTTCAGATCGTTGACCGACAGTTGGGCCAGTTCGTGCAAATTATGTCCGACCGACTTGAGGATATCCTTACTCAGATCAACGGCACTCTGTTTCGGAGTGCCCGAACCGATCAGAATGGCAATAAGTTCGGCATCGGATAGTGCCGTTCGACCTTTAAGCAGCAGCTTTTCGCGCGGACGATCTTCTTCGGCCCAGCTAAGAATACCGCTCTCGCGGAGGGTTTTGGATAGCATGACGTTGGATGGTGGTTTTTGGATATTGGATGATTTGCTGGGTGGGTGGTGAGTGGGTGGTTGTTATTAGATGGTTGACGCTGGTAATTGATTGGTATTATGATGAATATGAGGGCGTTCGGGTTACTTCGGACTTTGATGGTGGGCGAGTAGGTATCGATGAAAACTGTTCAGTTTTTGCCGAGCAGATCAAGCTTCGTTGATAAGTTGACGTATAGCTCTTCGTCGCGAAGCGATTGGGTATCGTACAGCGTTTCCAGATGATCGGCCGTCTCCATATTTGACGCCAGCGCGTAGATGATGTATTTTATGAAGTCATTTTTGTAGTAGCGCCTTCCGTAACCCTCTACGATATTGGACTTCACTGATTTGCTGGAACGCCGAATCTGGCTACCGGTTTCGTACAACTCGAACTTGGGCAACTGTAGCGACATCTTGTGAATTCCAATCACCACTTCTCTGGCCAGCGTCCATATTTCAAGCTTTCTATAGCTCATCGTACGAAGGTTTTATTTTAGTGCGATTTATCAAGATTTTCAAGGTTTAAGCCAGCCACTAGTACCCAATCACCCAGCAAATCATTCGCCACGCGGTCTCTATCGAGCTTGAAAGTCATCCAATATCTAACATCCACCTACCCAGTACCTGGAGCAAAAAAAAGCCCTACACTTTTTCAGCATAGGGCTCGTCGTTATTTTGTGCGTAAGAATCTACAACTGATTCACAAACTTGGTGAGTTGCGACTTCTTATTGGATGCGTTGTTCTTATGAATGATGTTGTTCTTCGCCAGCTTATCTAGCATGCCGTTCACTTCGCGAAGCAGTTTTTCGGCTTCAGCCTTGTCGGTCATTTCTCGCAGACGGCGCACGTAGGTACGCGTAGTCTTCAACTGGTAGCGATTGCGCAAGCGGCGCTTTTCGCTGGATCGGATTCGCTTGAGGGCTGATTGATGATTGGCCATATATGATCTAAAGCTATGTAGCGAGAGTCATCTCTCGTCAATTTTATTTTTTACGAGGTGCAAATTTAGCAGGATTACGTAGATAAACAAAACTGAGGCAAAGAATTGATGACGGCAAAACTATTTCTGTGCGTTCCGTTAATACACAGGTTGTAGACTTATAAGTCACTCGGCCCCCCATTTATTAGTTTTTATGGATAAAGAAAAAACGAGTAGCGGCGAGATCATCGACCTGGATATTCTCCGGCGCATCTTCCGCTTCGTCAAACCCTACCTCAGTCAGTTCTACTGGCTCGTGTTTCTTACCATTGCTGTGGCCTTCTTGTCCCCCGCCCTGCCGGTGCTGGTACAAATCGCTATCGACGACTATATCCTGGCAGGCGACTATCCCGGGCTCGTTACCATGGTGATGGTGCTGGCCGGATTGCTGGTGGTGCAGGGCATCACCCAGTACTTTCATACCTACCTGTCGGGTTGGCTGGGCCAGCACGTGATCCGCGACATCCGTACGCAACTCTACGAACACCTGCTCAGTCTGCGGCTCAAGTTCTTCGACCGCACCCCCATCGGGCGGCTCGTGACCCGCAGTATCTCCGACATTGAAACCCTGTCGGATATTTTCAGCCAGGGCATTGCCGCCATCATCGGCGACCTGCTGCAAATTATCGTCATCCTGAGTGTGATGTTTTACATCGACTGGAAGCTCACGCTGGTAAGCTTGTCTACCCTGCCGTTGCTGATTTTGAGTACCTACGTATTCAAAGAAAAGATCAAGGTGGCCTTCAACGATGTGCGCAACGCGGTGTCTAATCTCAACGCTTTTGTGCAGGAGCACATCACGGGGATGAACATCGTGCAGATCTTTAGCAGTGAGCAGCGGGAGTACGAGCAGTTCAAAGAGATCAACGATGAGCACCGGCAGGCACACCTCAAGTCGGTGATGTACTACTCGATCTACTTTCCGGTGGCCGAGGTCATTCAGGCCACCGGCATTGGTTTGCTGGTGTGGTACGGAGCGCGGGGCGTGCTGTTTGAGGAAGTCACCATCGGTATCCTGATCGCCTTCATCATGTATATCAACATGTTCTTCCGGCCCATCCGCCAAATCGCCGACCGCTTCAACACCCTACAGCTCGGCATCGTCAGTTCGTCGCGCATCTTCAAGCTACTGGACAGCCAAGAGCACATTGATGACAACGGCACCCAGTCGCTAGAAGATTTACGGGGCCACATCGTCTTCAAAAACGTGTGGTTTGCCTACAACGAGCGCGACTACGTGCTCAAAGACATCAACTTTGAGGTGCAACCGGGCGAAACCCTTGCGTTGGTAGGAGCCACCGGTGCGGGCAAATCATCGGTGATCAATCTGCTGAGTCGTTTCTACGACATCAAACGGGGCGAAATCATCATTGACGGCACCGAAGTGAAGCAGTACGACCGCGACACGCTGCGACAGCACATTGGTGTGGTGTTGCAAGACGTGTTTCTGTTCTCTAACACCATTGAGCAGAACATCACGCTGGGCAACCCCACCATCTCACACGAGCAGGTGGTAGAAGCCGCCGAGCTAGTCGGCGCCCGCAAGTTTATCGAGCGCCTGCCCGGCGGTTTCGACTACAACGTGATGGAGCGTGGGGCCACCCTATCGGTGGGACAGCGACAGCTCATTTCCTTCGTGCGGGCGATGGTCTACAACCCCGAAGTGATTGTGCTCGATGAGGCCACCTCGTCGGTAGACACCGAAACCGAAGAGATGATTCAGGAAGCCATCGCCAAGCTCATGAAGGGGCGCACCGCCATCGTGATTGCCCACCGCCTGAGCACCATCCAGAGTGCCGATCAAATCATCGTGCTCGACCAGGGTGAGGTGAAAGAAAAAGGCACCCACAGCGAGTTGCTGGAGCTAGATGGGTTCTACAACAACCTGTATCAGATGCAGTACAAGGAAGTGTTGTAACAATGGCCAGTGATTACGACCGTATTCTCAAGGAAAAACATTGAGCAGCTGATTGTGCCAATTGCCGACCGGCTGCTGGGCATCCACATCGGTGAGTTGCAGAAGATTCCTGATGAACTTCAGGTGACGCTCGAGCGAAAGCCGGACTTCACCAAGCGGGCTACCAACCAGAACGGCAAACCGTTTATTCTGCATATAGAGTTTCAGGTGAAAAGCCAGCGGAAGATGGTGCTCCGCATGCAGACGTACAAGGCATTGCTACAGGAAAAGCATACCCTCCCGATCGAACAGTTCGTAATCTACTTAGGGAAGTCACGGCCCGGCATGAAGCACCGGCTGGTGGATTTGATTGCCGGAGAAAAAACCAACTATGCATTCACCCTAGTTAACATTCAGGACTATACCTACCGCTCATTACTAACCTCAGCCGTGCCCGAAGAAATTATGCTGGCTATTTTGAGCGACTTTCAGAACGAAGACCCAGGCACCGTCGTTAAACAAATTATAGAAAGTTTGAAGCGAGCATCAGACGACACCGTCAAGTTACAACGCTATATACGGCAGTTGACCGTATTTGCCGGATTGCGTAACTTACGAGAAGAAACTCGCAAACAGATTGAGACAATGGCCATAGAAACTAACTTTGACATCAGCAAGGACTCTTTATACCTTGAGGGAGTAGAGAAAGGAATAGAAGAAAGCAAGCGACGCCTGGTGGTTAACTTACTGAACAATACCAAACTCTCGGTAACTGACATCGCTCAGGTAGCAGAAGTAAGCCAGCAGTACGTAGAATATCTTAAGCAGCAGCAGGTTTAATTTATCATCATCAGACCACGATGATTGTCATTAAACCTTCTGATTCTTCCGTTAAAGCTATTCAATGTTGTTCATCATAGGACAATATGATTACCGTATATAATATTAAAATACGCAGGAAATGCCTGCTTCCGCCGCCCGTGTGCTCTATTTGTTATCCTATTGATTAATATTGGCGTTACTAACTCCTCGTCAAACGTAGCAAAAGCACTATGAAACACGTGTCCTCCTTCATTCTATCCCTACTGCTCGCCGTATCTTTCCAATTAGCAGTCGCACAATCCACGCCCGTCGAAAAGAACGGTCAACTTTCTGTTTGCGGCACCCAAATCTGTAATCAGTACAACCAACCGATCCAACTAAGGGGCATGAGCACCCACGGTATTCAGTGGTACGGCTGGGGCGACTGCCTGACGGAATCTTCGCTTGATGCCCTGGCCTATGACTGGGACGCTGATATTCTACGAATCTCACTGTACGTGCAGGAAGGCGGCTACGAAACGGACCCGGTCGGATTTACTAACCAGGTGAGTCGGTTGATCGAGGAAGCCACCGAGCGGGGCATGTACGCGCTGGTCGACTGGCACCAGCTATCGCCGGGCGACCCTAACGCGAACCTGGAGAACGCCCGACGCTTCTTTACCGACATCGCCCAGGTTCATAAGGGCAAGAACAACATCATCTACGACGTGTGTAACGAACCCAACGGGCCCGAAACCACCTGGAACCGCATCAAGACCTACGCTGACCAGATCATCCCCGTCATCCGGGCCATCGACGACGATGCCATCGTGCTGGTCGGAACCCACGGCTGGTCTACCTTCGGCGGCTCAGGGCAGGGCAACCTCCAGGATGTGATTAACAATCCGTTGCGGTTTGATAACATCATGTACACCTTCCACTTCTACGCCAACGACCACCGGGAGCGCTACCTGAACATCTTAGACAACGCCTCCGATGCCCTGCCGGTGTTCGTGACCGAGTTTGGTACGCAAACCGCCAGTGGCGACGGCAACAACGACTTTGCGATGGCGCAGCAGTTCATCGACCTGATGGGGCGCAAGAAGATCAGTTGGACCAATTGGAACTACTCAGACGACTTTCGTAGCGGGGCCGTGTGGGAGTCGGGCACCTGTAGTAGCGGCCTGTGGACGGTAGACAACCTCAAACCCGCGGGCCGGTGGATTCGCGAGAGAATTCGTATCCCGGAGGATGATTTTCCGGGGGGCGACACCCCCAACCAGCCTACCGGGCAAACCCCCTACCAAGGCACTCCCTGGGCCGTGCCCGGCACCATTGAAGCAGAAGACTACGACCGCGGCGGAGCAGAAGTGGCCTACTACGATGCCACGGAGCCCAACGAAGGAGGGGCGTACCGCGACGAATCAGTGGATATAGAACCCTGTAGGGATACCAACGGCGGCTTCAACGTGGGTTGGCTGAGTGCGGGCGAGTGGTTAGAATACACCACGACGGTGAGTGCTTCCCAGACCTACCGGATAGACTTCCGGGTGGCGGCGGTCCAGTCCGGACGAAAATTTCATCTTGAGATTGGCGGTCAAGATGTGAGTGGCCCGCTTGAGGTGCCTAATACCAGAGGGTGGCAGAACTGGCAAACCGTATCGGTCAGTATCCCCTTGAGTGCGGGCGAGCAAGTGATGCGACTGGTAGCCGATAGCGATCGCTTCAACGTTAACTTTATGGCATTTAGTGCCGGAACCAGCCAACGTGCGCGCACCGACGCATCCTTCGGTAATAATCGCCCGGTGAACCCAGACCTACAGGTATATCCTAATCCGGTACTGGATCAATTTGGCGTGAGCGGACTCGGCGGAACCACCGGGGAGCTAGAAATTTTCACCCCACTCGGACAGCGCGTGATGCACGTAGAGGATTATACGGCGGGGCCGGTCAGCGTGGCTACGTTAGAACCCGGCCTTTACTTGGTGAAGGTTGTCTCGGGAAACACAGCCAAAACCCTACCCCTGTTGAAGAAGTAGCTATCGTTCTGAGTAACATGCGCTCGGTAATTTAGCGGTGGTCAAGTATCCTTGAGTCATTTCGCATCCAGGTAATCTGCTATGTCGAGTCGGGTTGCTTTCATACTATTGGTTGTCTTTCAAATATTCTTCCCAAAGCCGTTTTGCTGCTGCGATGTCTTTGCTCTGGGTTGATTTATTGACACATCCCATTTTACGGGTTCTAATACTTGCTAGCTTATCTATATCAGTATATCTATAGTGGGTTGTATAATAGCATACAATCAGTAGTATTCAAACCAATAGGTGCCTACTTAGTAGATTGTGAAAGTAGCACATTACTCTTCTTAACCAACCTCATAATAGTCCACCGTCTTCAAAAGCTGCGCTTCAAAGCCGTAGATATCATCCACGGTGTTGAGTGGTTCACGGGTCTCTTTCTTGTCCTGATCAAAAATTCCGATATACTTTTTTCCTCCATTAAGGTGCAATCGGCACAAAGGCTTGCGGTTGTTATCGTCCAAAAGTACCCCAAAGTAAGACTGCGTATCACGATGGACGATCCTGTCAATAGCAAGCCTCCTCCTTAGTATTGCAACCACAATCCGATACGCGTCCATCTCATCTTCAGTGGTATTCACTTTGGTGGTTTCTTCCGGTGCTTCGTCTATGCTCTCTGTCTTTTCTTGTGCTTTCTCTGATTCTTTGCTGAGAGCCGATGTCAACCTGTCATTGACCTTTTCGCTGATTACCTGATTAAGGGCTTTCTGCACGAGTTCTTCAAATTGACCCACCACTTTTGCGGTCATATTTCCCGAGTACACTTTGTAGGCAAAATGCTTGATAAAATCCTGTGATGGACTTTGCAATTCGTCATTGAAAACTTTTTTGATCTCTCGGGTATATTTCAACGAGCTAGCGTTGTCGACAATCTTGTCTACATCAAACCGAGACCGATGGAACTTGGCTATTTCGGATACTATATTTTCTTTTACATCACAAATATTGAATTCTAAGAATGGCTTTTCGTCCATCTTATTCGTATGCTCTAAATCTGTGTAAAAGCGATATTCTATTCCGTTGGTCAGTAACGAAAACCTTGTTTTACTTACGTGAAAATACCGAAAAAGCTGAGAGTTATGTATGTTCAAGTCTTCTCGCCAGTTTTTGCACTCGATAATTAGAATGGGATCACCATTTTGGAAGATGGCGTAGTCTACCTTCTCGCCTTTTTTAATTCCTATATCAGCTGTAAATTCAGGAACCACTTCAGTGGGATCAAAGATATTGTACCCTAATAATTGAATAAAGGGTAATACAAAAGCGTGTTTAGTAGATTCTTCCGTGTTAATCTTTTCTTTCAGCTCACTTATTTTGCTAGCGAGTTCTTTGAGTTGATTATGCAGTTCCATAAGGGTTAATTTTATTATAAATAAATCAATTTATTGTTTTAATCTTTATTCCCTCACTAGCCTTCCTTCCACCCACCCAGTCGTACTTTGATACACCACTTCGTGCCAGCGCCCTTTCGTACAAATAATATTCACCTTATCACCGAAGCTCATTCTGAGCATAGGTTGCCCTTGATCCGTAGGCCGATTCATTAGGTAGGCTTCTGTTACTATGTAGCGGACGTCTATCAACCGCTTTCGGTCGTTCGCCGTACAGTTTCCAGATTGAGCGCTCGATAACGGGGCGTACTGTACAGTCACCGGATTACTGACTGAGCGGGTCGTGCTCGTTGTATACACCGGACGCTTTATCGAACGGCTACGCCGCTGCGCACTGGTTTTGAACGAAACCATGTCATCGTTCAACACTATTGCAGACTGATGAACGTATCCGGTGGCACCATCACACACTACTTTCCAGAAGTCATTCTCGTATCCTAATACCCTTACAAAAGCCCCTCGTGAAATAGCTCCTACTCTATCAAGCTGGTGAGAGGTTCGCCACAGCTGTCCGCTAGATTTAGTCGTAGCGTAGACATAGCCATTAGGGTATCGGCCAACTTTCTTCCGTTCATGATGGCGAGCCGATGCTCTAGTGCTGGTGATTTGCCGTCGTACTGTAGTATTAGTACGCGCACTGCTGTTTACAAAAGGCTCACTATCGGGACGAACCCACCCCCGTTTTCCTGTATAAGGGTTGGTATTGCCTCGTGTAGAGAAATTATCGCGGTTGGTGGAATTAGGAGCTGTTCGGTAGTGAGGGCGCACGTAGGTACCATCTTTTCGGTAGTACCCTCTTACTTTGACATGCCTTTGACTATAAGCTACATCTACCGTGAACGCTAACGTCAGAAAAAGCAAAAACCAACACTTCATAGGCGTAGTGAATCAAGGGTTATATCTTGACTTCTATTGTTCTTCAATTTTGGGAGACAGTTATCCTTTAGCAGTAGCGCGACTGAGCGCGATAGCTTTTTCGTCGCTCATCGTATGTGTATAGCATACCCTAACAAGCGCAGAAAAAGGCGGTAAAGGACGAAGTGGTGAGGAGGGTGGGTCGGTAAGTAGTAGTGGTATTCTACATAAATGATAACTAGCTATAGCTAATAGCTACACGAGCAATCTTATGAAAAAATCTCGTCGATACAAAAAATAGCTGAATTTTTATCAATAAATACAGAATAGTATTACTTCCAGTGCGCACTCTTCTTTAGGTGTTTTTACTCTATTCTATCAACAACTCTTATTGTAGAAAGGATAGACAAAGCACGCCGTCATTCCAGAATTTTCTGCCATGCAATGGAAGAAAATATTTGGAATCCCCTGCTACGAAGACGTACCGTAAACAATAAACGAACCTCGTGCTCAATTTCTGCCTACCGCAGCACCCCGTCTGCCTGCGCTTGCGCATCTACCACCGCGATAGCCACCATGTTGACAATTTCACGCACGGTGCTGCCCAGCTGTAAAATATGCACCGGTTTGTCCATGCCCAGCAGGATAGGGCCGATGGCTTCTGCCCCGCCGATCTCCATCAGCATTTTGTAGGCGATGTTGCCAGAGGCTAAGTCGGGGAAGACGAAGGTGTTCGCGCCCTGCTCGGCCAGGCGACTGAACGGATAGGTTTCGCGCTGTATCTCGGTGTTGAGGGCCACGTTGGCCTGGATGTCGCCGTCGATCAGCAGCTCGGGCCAGCGCGTTTGCGCCAGGGCGGTGGCACGGGCGGCTTTGTGGGGCACCTCGCCCTTGCTCGAGCCAAAGTTGGAGTACGACAGCACCGCCACCCGCGGTTCCATGCCGAACGAGCGCACGGCCGAGGCGGTGAGTCCGATGATATCGGTAAGCTCTTCGGCGGTGGGGTTCACGTTCACCGTGGTGTCGGCGAAGAAGAACGTGCCCTTTTTGTTGGAGATGATATACATCCCGGCCACGCGCTTCACTTCGGGGCGCACCCCGATAATTTGCAAAGCGGGCAGCACGGTTTTAGGGTAATCACTGGTGAGGCCCGAGATAAACGCATCGGCCTGCCCGTCGGCCATCATGGCAATGCCGTAGTAGTTGCGCGAGCGCATCAGCCCGTGGGCCTCTTGCCGGGTCACGCCCTTGCGCTTGCGCTGCTCAAACAGCCGGTCGCCGTAACGGTGACGTTCCTCCTGGTGCTCGTAAGGGTCCACCACCGTGCAACCCGATAGTTCCAACCGGTGCTCTTCAATCAGACCGTAAATCTTCTGCTGGTTACCCAGCAAAATGGGCCGAGCGATTTGCTCGTCCTGAATGATCTGGGCGGCCTTCAGAATTTTGGGGTCTTCGGCCTCGGCAAATACTACCCGTTTCGGTTCTTTCTTCGCCTTCACAATCACCTGCGACATCAGCTTCTGCTCAATGCCGATGCGCCGTTGCAGATCGACATCGTACTGCTCCCAGTCTTCGATGCGCGTGCGGGCCACGCCCGAGTCCATGGCCGCTTTGGCCACGGCGGGCGAGATGGTGGTGATCAGTCGCGGATCCAGCGGTTTGGGGATCAGGTAGGTTTCGCCAAAGATGATTTTATCGCTGCTGTAGGCTTTGTTGACAATCTCCGGCGTGGGCTCTTTGGCCAGCGAGGCTAGCGCCCGCACGGCCGCCATCTTCATCTCTTCGTTGATGGCCCGGGCTCGTACGTCGAGTGCGCCCCGAAAAATGTAAGGAAAGCCCAGCACGTTGTTCACCTGATTGGGGTGATCAGAACGTCCGGTCGCCATAATAATGTCGTCGCGACTTTCCATGGCCAGCTCGTAACTGATTTCAGGATCAGGGTTGGCTAGCGCAAACACAATGGGCCGCTTATTCATCGTACGCAGCATATCGGGCGTCACGATATTAGCCGCCGATAGCCCCAGAAACATATCAGCTCCGCGCATGGCTTCGGCCAGGGTGTTCACATCCCGGTCGGTGGCAAAGTAGGCCTGGTTCTCGTCCAGGTCGGTGCGTTCCTGGCGTAGCACTCCGTTAATGTCGCACATGACGATGTTCTCGCGCCGCGCCCCCAGTTCGTGGTAGAGCTTGATACAGGCGATCGCGCCCGCCCCGGCCCCGCTGACGGCGATGCGGATGTCTTCAATTTTCTTGTCGGCAATCTCAAGCGCGTTGAGCAACGCCGCACTCGAGATAATGGCGGTGCCGTGCTGGTCGTCGTGCATCACCGGAATGTCCATCACCTCTTTGAGTCGCTGCTCCACCACAAAGCACTCGGGTGCTTTGATATCTTCCAAATTGACTCCGCCGAAAGTGGGTTCCAGTGATTTCACAATGCGGATAAGCTCCTCCGGATCACTGGCGTTTACTTCCAGGTCAAAAACGTCGATGCCGGCAAATTTCTTAAATAATACGCCTTTGCCTTCCATCACCGGTTTGGATGCTTCCGGCCCAATATTGCCCAAACCGAGCACCGCGCTGCCGTTGGTGATCACTCCCACCAGGTTGCCCTTGGCGGTGTACTTATACACATCGTCTGGGTGCTCAGCGATCTCGCGGCAGGGCTCGGCCACGCCGGGCGAGTAGGCCAACGCCAGGTCAATTTGCGAACTGAGTAGTTTGGTGGGCACCACCTCAATCTTGCCGGGTGGCAACTGGGTGTGGTAGTTGAGCGCGTCTTCGCGGCGAATCTTAATTGATCGAAACTGCTGTACTTTCTTTTCCACTGAGCAAGGGTTAATGACGAACTAAAGGTAATAAAATAAGTGAATGTCAGCAGGGATATTACGCCTGTACGTCAGTGCCGTCATTGCGGCCAACCCACGGGGCTTATGGATTGAGAATTGAATCGGCTACGGTTAAAAGTAGTCACCTATGCTTCGATTTTGCCTGTGTTGTGCCTGGTTGCTGATCTCAGGGTTTTACCTGAGCCAACGGCATACTCCTACCGTGTTTTTGGTGGGCGATTCTACGGTGGCCAGCTTTGCGGATCGCTACGCGCCTATGGCGGGCTGGGGCACCGCCCTTCATACTTTCTTTAACGAACACATTCGGGTAGATAATCGAGCTATTGCGGGCAAGAGTAGTCGTAGTTTTGTCGAGGAGGGTAAGTGGAATCAGGTGCTGGCCGATGTGCAAGAGGGAGATTACCTGCTGATTCAGTTCGGACACAACGACCAAAAAGATGACTACCGCTATACTGAGCCGTACGGCTCTTACCAAAACTTTCTGTCGCAGTACGTGCGAGAAACCCGTAGCCGGGGTGGTATTCCGATACTAGTGACTCCAGTAGCGCGCCGACGCTTCCGGGCCGACGGGGCACTGTACGACACGCACGGGGCGTACCCTGAGGCCGTGCGCACTTTGGCCCAAACGCTGGGCGTTCCTCTCATCGACCTGCACCGGCGCAGCTTATCGCACTTTGATTCGCTGGGGGCAGAAGGCACGAAAGAAGTGTTCCTGTGGCTAGCTTCCGGCGAAGAAAAAAATTACCCTCGGGGCAGAGAAGACAACACACACTTCTCCGAACAAGGAGCCCAAGCCGTAAGCCAGCTGGTGGTGGAAGGCATTAAAAGTTTAGACTTACCGCTGAAAGACTACCTGAAGGATTGTGAAATGCGCACCGAACTTCGTCTGGAAGCCACCGAGGGCGACAGCGTGCTCGTCGGTGGTTACTACCGTCGTCAGGCGGACACTTACTACGACACACTGCGTAGCGCCACCGGCTGCGATAGTATCATCGTGACTGAGCTACGTATTGCTCCCGCACCCACGGTGCAATCTCAGCAGCGGGTGCAACTGTGCTCCGGCGATAGTCTCTGGGCTCAGGGACGGTTCCAACGAACCAGCGGTGTGTTCTACGACACCTTGGCTTCGTCGACCGGCTACGACAGTGTGATGGTCACGCATCTGGAAATGGCGCGATCAATAGCCCAACCGGTTATTGACGCGGCGGACGCCTACTTAACCAGCAGCGTGACGGGCGATGCCTATCAGTGGTTTTTGGAAGACCAGCTACTGCCGGACACCACCGCGACGATCACGGCCGCGCAATCCGGTCGCTATTCGGTGTCGGTACGGGTGGGATCGTGCGTATCCGCTTCCTCTCCCTCCTACCACCATGTGGTATCCGACCGCCGACTAGTGACGGCCCTCAAAGAAGAAGCCGATAGGCCGATGTGGGTATACGCGGCTTTCCATCGCCTCACGGCGGCTACGGGCACACCGCTCTCTACGGGCGGGCGGCTGTACATACACAACACGCAAGGAGAGCTACTCTACACGACCGTATGGGCGGCTCATTTATCTCAAGTCACCCTTCCTTTTGCTCCCCACACCAGCGGGGCGTACGTCGCCACGATTATCACTTCATCACAGCGCATTGCCACTAAGTTTTATTGGCCCTTATCGCCTTGAGCAAGAACAAAACCCGACGCAGTACAAAGTAGGTAAATCGCCAACGCGTGGCGAACAGCGCGCTACGGTAGAGCGGGTTCATGCCCCGTATACTCTTGAGCAACGTTAAAAACAGTCGTGCCTCACGACGGCAATTGTTGAGGAGGGCTTGTCGCAGTTCGTAGCGTACCCGTTGCACCAGGGCTTGTCGCTCGGGCTCCGTTTTGTTCTGCGCCTGGGCTTTCGTGCACACCAGATAAGTTGAGTAGGTTTGGCGGGCCGGGCGACCGGGGCTCACCGACATAGAAGCAGCGTGTCGGCGAATGTGCGTCGTGCACACGTCTTGGTAGGCGTAGCGGTAGCGTCGCGCCGAGCGTACCCAAAAGTCAAAGTCTTCGTAGGCTAAGCGCTCGTCGTACCCGGCGAGCGCATCCAGCACGCGCTTTCTAATCATCATGGTGGGCGCCGCCACAAAGTAGGTAGATAACAGCTTCGTGTAAACGTCGCCCGTCGGCACCGGATAGATGTGCGGCAGGTAGTCACGGTGGTGGTACAAACCGGGGGTGCCCCGCTCGTCTACGTACTGCGCTTCGGAGAAAACCACTCCGTAGGTTTCATCCAACTGCTCAAAAAAGGCTACCTGCTGCTCTACGCGCGGGGGCAGTAGTATATCGTCGGTAGCAAAATCAATCACGTATTCGCCGGTGGCCAGCGCCAGGCCCCGGTTGAACGCGGCGCAGCTGCCTCGGTTATCCGACAAGAAACAGGTTTTTACCGCATCGCCCCGTGCGTGGTCGCTCAAGAACGACCGAATGACCGCTACACTACGATCAGGACTAGCATCGTCTACCACGATGAGCTCTATATTGGGATAAGTTTGCGCTATCACCGATTGCAGTGCTTCTTCTACAAACCGCTCGTGACAATAACACAGCGCAATGATGGATACTCGGGGGGGCATATCAAGGGCAGCACGGGGCATTTGGCAAAGCTACACCGCCCGTTCGTGGCGATCAAACCCGGGCAGATACTTCTACAAACTTTTCTGAAAGTGAGCTCGTTTTAGGGGAGATGATATCCATAAAACGTAGTATTGCCGGGGGGCTTCTTTGGGTGCTGGTCATTAGCACAACGCACCACGTAGCCGCTCAATCTCAACCCAGTATTCTCAGCAACAAACCTGCCTACCGACTTACTGAGCAGATTCTCGACCGTATCTACAATGTAGACGAAGAGAGCCAGCCGCTAATTGCCCGGCTCGATAAGATGCTTCCCCGCTATCCGGCTATTCCTTTGTTAAGAGCACTCTCGCTGCGGTCGGCCCACTATCCTATTGAACCCGACAGTCAGGAATTTGAGAAAATGAAAGGCCATCTGTATGAGGTAATTGACCAAGCCGAAGCGGTGCTCGACCAGGAGAAAGACCACGCGGAAGCTAATTTCTTTATGCTCTCGGCCTACGGTTTGCTGGCGCTGTACGAAAACGAAGACGGAAATTCATTCAAAGCGGTGGGCCAGGCAAAGAGCGCGTACAGCTACTTGAAGAAAGGGTTTGACCTCCAAGAAAAGTACCCCGACTTCTACTTCTCTTCGGGCCTGTATAACTACTACCGCGTGAAGTATCCTGAGCTGCACCCTGTGTATAAGCCGTTTATGTGGTTCTTCCGCGATGGCGACAAAGCGTTGGGTCTTAAGCAGATGCACAAGGCGTTTCGCCAGTCACTGTTTCTCCGCTCAGAGTCGGCCGATTATCTAATGCACATCTATCTGTACTACGAGGATCAACCTGATAAGGCGCTGTCTTACGGGCGCAAACTCGTGAAAGAGTACCCCAATAACCTGTACTTTGCGGTGGGTTACACGCACGCGGCTTTGGCGGCCGGAAAGCTCGCGGACACGCAGACTTATGCCCAGCGGCTGATGGGTAGCGACCAACGTTACTACCGCCTAGTGGGTCACTTGTTTCAGGGGATGTTGCTAGAGAAAAAAGAGCAGTGGGATGAGGCGGAGGCCGCCTACCGGCGTAGCCTTACGTTTAACGTCAGTATTGAGACGGAGGCCGCTAAAAACTATCGTAGCTACGCCTACGCGGGTCTGGCGCGCATGGCCCACCACCAGAAGAAGCACGAGCAAGCTAAATCCTTATACGAACAGGCCCTTGAAGACGCACAGTATCCGGTCGTGAAGCGAGAGGCGGAGGCCTATTTGAAGTAAACTAATGAATGGTGATGAATGAGGCAAGTAAGTACCCGAGTGTGAATGTTCGTCACTTTTTGGCTAAGTTTTTTCTGCGGGTAGCCTTCCAGCCAGTGGCAGCGGCAGTAGCAGTTTTTCTTATTGCGGGGCGGCCCTGGGTCACGGTAACCGTGTACTGCTACTGCTACTGCTACTGAGTGTCGTTTATTCTTGTCTCCCTACTTACTAGACCAGAAATAAGTACGTCATTGCGAACGCATGTGAAGCGATCTTCTCACTAAAAGAAGATAGTATCGTCCTGTGGCCCTACTCATGACGTACAATTAACGGCCTCCGCCAAAATTGTCAGAGAACCATCATTTGCTTGACACGCTACTGCCGGGCCTCGCTCACCGCGCCCTGGTTGCCCTCTTGCTGGCACAGCTGATTGTACAGGTACACTAATCTCATTTGCTCATGAATCTTGCGAAGCTTCAGCTTGCCGGCTTTGATGTAATCATCAATCGGCTCTTCGTGACGGCTCATCAAGGGCAGCACCTGTTCCTCGAAGTCGTCTACCTCCACAATTTGTCCTTCGTTGAACAAGAAGTAGTCGTGTCGGCACACGGCGTTCAGATAGATGTGCGGCGCACGGAAGTCTTCGGTGACCCGGGGGCGGCGCACGTACTTGGTTTTTCGTAGCATCGTGAGCGGGCCGTTGGATAGCACCTCAAAGAAGGTTTTACGTCGGTAGCCTTCCTTCATAGGATGATCTATCGCCACGTAACGACGGTCGCGGTGCTTTACCTGATCGTACAGGTCAAACTGAGCAATTTGCTCAGCAGTGTACGTGCGAACGGTTTTGCCCTGCCGCACTTGTACCGCATTGAACTTGAGATCATAGTTAATTTCGCCACTCACCACCTGCTCATCTTCCAATACCACCTTGCCCGGACACCACAGGGCGGTGCTGGAGTGGAAGGGGAAAGAGAAACCGGCGGTCACGCCTACTACAGAAATCACCCAAATCATTAAAAACTTTCTCATAGTCATCGACCTATACTTTGTGGATACGGTGGCCTAGTGTGAGGTCACCCGTGGTCGATAGTGTATCAAACATAGCACCCGAGGCAAAACAGATGGCTGCCATTGGCCGGGTAAGCCTAAGGGTGTAATGTTAGCAGAGAATGTATAGCGAAGCGAAGAAGATCGGCGACGAATAGCGAGGTGGCGGTCACTTATCGGGCCGCTGCACGGCATTTTATAAAACTATACAGCTATTTTATATTACTAAAGAAATATAGCATCTCATTAGTGCGTGGCTATCGCATCTGTACCGTGTGGTGCGGCTTCGGTATGACGTACGGAAAAAAGTGAAAGACTGCGGCAAAGCTGTCGCTATACGGCAACGGCCGCTTTAATGTGAGGGTGCGGATCGTAGTTCTCCAGTTGAAAATCTTCGTAGGTGAATCCGAAAACATCTTTCACCGACGGGTTGAGTCGCATCTGAGGCAACGGACGGCAACTACGCGACAATTGCAATTCTGCTTGCTCTAAGTGATTGGTGTACAGGTGAGCATCTCCGAAAGTGTGGATGAACTCGCCAGGTTGCAAGTCGCACACCTGGGCCACCATCAGGGTGAGCAGTGCGTAGGAGGCGATATTGAACGGCACGCCCAAAAACACATCGGCACTGCGCTGGTACAGTTGGCACGACAGCCTTCCGTCGGCTACGTAAAACTGAAACAGCGCGTGGCAAGGAGGCAACGCCATGTTCGGCACATCTGCCACGTTCCAGGCCGATACCATCAGCCGTCGCGAGTCGGGGTTGCGTTTGATCTGATCGATGAGCTGGCTGATCTGATCAATGTGCTGCCCGTCGGGGGTGGGCCAGTTGCGCCACTGATGGCCGTACACCGGCCCCAGATTACCTTCTTCATCGGCCCATTCGTCCCAAATTCGTACTTTATTTTCTTTCAGGTAGGCGATATTGGTGTCGCCCCGCAAAAACCACAGTAGTTCGTGAATGATAGAGCGCAGGTGCAGCTTTTTGGTGGTGACCAGCGGAAACCCTGCTCGCAAGTCGAAGCGCATTTGGTAGCCAAACACACTGCGGGTGCCCGTGCCGGTGCGATCCGACTTCAGGGTGCCATTTTCTAGGATGTGACGCATCAATTGATGATAGGCTTGCATAGCGGGCGGGGTTATCTGGCAAATATAGGCACAGACCCTTAGTATATGCAAACGACCGTAAACTGCACCTCCCGGAAAGGTGGCAATGAGCGACATAAAAAATCAGGCTTTTCAATGGGTCAGACCGGTCAGCTGTTGAAAACCTAACTGGTCTAAAAGCAGAGCGAAGCCAACATAATATGACCACCGCCCGGTTAGCCAGTTAGGTAGTGCTATGAGGTCAAACAACCCACTCTAAGCGTCCGTCGTTACTCGTTGTTCCAGTTCCTCAATTCGTCGGATGTACTCCTGCTCTTTGCGGTAGGTTTCTTCCTGGGTGGCCTGCATCTCTTCCATGTTCTGGCGCATCTCTTCTTCAGTGGCGCGCATTTCTTCGGCCTGCTGCTGCGATACGTACAGCAGGTTGCGCGTTTGCGCGTTCATTTTGATGCTCCGCAACGACGATGCCACCGTTTCGCCCGCGTTTTTCAGAAAAGTGATTTCGTGCTCATCGAACTCCTGAAACGACGCAATTTCCAGAATACCTTCTACCGTGTCGTTCACCATCATCGGTATCACCAGTAAAGAACTAGGAGTAGCTTTGCCCAGGCCCGAAGTGATGTTGACGTACGCCGGTGGGATTTCAGTCATATAGACGTGCTCTTTCTCCAGATAAGCTTGCCCCACCAACCCTTCGCCAATAGCGATATGTTTCTGTAAAAATTTTTTCCGCTCGTAGGCAAAACAGCTCATTAGCTCTAGCTTCTCCGGCGAGTCGTCTTCGTTCTCGCTCAGAATAAACATTCCGCCCTGGTTAGCCTTCACGTACTTGACGATATAAGAGATCAGATGATCACAGAGTTCTTTCAGATCTTCGTGTTCTCGTATAATTCGGGTAACCTGCGTCAGTCCTTCAGATGCCCAATTGCGCTTTTCGTCTTCCTGCCGAGCCTGCTGCACCTCCTCTAGGGTATGCTGCAATTCTTGCTGGGTGGTTTCGGTTTCCTGTTGGTTTTGCTGCAAAGATTTCACCATCTGCTGATTCTTAGCACTCATCTGTCGGTTGGAACGCAGTTGTAGATATAGCACGCCAGACATGATAAGAAAGCTAAAAAACATCGTGTATAGCTGTCGGCTAGAACTAGATGTATCCTGGTAAATAGCCCCATCGTACAAGAGACGACTCCACAGCGGATAGCTCATAAAAAGTATCAGGTTGAATACTGTGGCCCCCACCACTTTCTTCCACTCGACGGCCGCAAAGAGCACAAAGGCCAACGGGGCCACTGCCATACAAAGAGCAATGATACTGGCCAAGGGGGGCTCACCAGGCCGTAGCATAATACCGTGAGCCACACTGATGATAACCATACCATAGTTGGATGTAAGGAATCGTGCCGCATTGGTGAAAGACAATCGGTTGGCTACTAATGAACCGCTTACGATTAGCAACCCCAGCACGTTGATCGCAAACACCGCAGGCATTCTGAAGGTAACCGGAAACAGTATGATATTGCTTAGTACAAGGATCAGGTTTACTTTGTTGGTAAGTATCACCTTCTCTTGAATGTCTTCTAGGAGTTGGGGCGAAACACCCCAGCGGATAATATTTTTCAGTGCTTGCATACATCTATAGATAATGCCTAAAAATACGTTGATCCGATAGCCTCCCCCGTACGTTGTACGTCCTAAAAGTACAGATGCAAGTTACTTCTGATGATCGCGGATAGCCCGGGTTGGCCACCAGTCAACGGCTAACTGCTGGTTGTCCTCCTTAGCTTTTCATTGTACTTTGCCGCTCGATATGACCACACGCCGTTGACCGCCCCATCTACAAAAATTTCTTGGAAGACCGCCGCCGCCCTGGTCGTGGCCAATATGGTGGGTACTGGGGTTTTCACCAGTTTGGGTTACCAGCTGTTGGCCGTGCAAGACACGATCAGTATTGTACTTTTATGGACAATCGGTGGCTTTTTAGCCGTGTTTGGTGCGTTTAGTTACGGGCAGTTGGGTACGCACTTTTCTGAATCGGGCGGCGATTACATCTACCTCTCGCGGGTGTTTCATCCACTACTAGGTTACCTGAGTAGCTGGGTATCGTTGGTGGTTGGTTTTTCCGCCCCGGTGG
Organism: Tunicatimonas sp.; assembly: GCA_965213875.1. Lineage (GTDB taxonomy): Bacteria > Bacteroidota > Bacteroidia > Cytophagales > Cyclobacteriaceae > Tunicatimonas. Next base: position 1,123,086 of record CBDCAN010000001.1, read on the forward strand.
CCATCGCGGCCATCGCCATGGCGCAGTACCTGAACCCCTTCGGTATTGAGTACCCATCTGTCCTGGCGGTAGGCGTTATCGTGCTGGTAGGCTTGGTGCACTCGTTTGACCTGCGGAGCAGCGAGCGGTTTCAAAACCTGACCACCGTCCTCAAACTACTCTTCGTGTTCGCTCTGATAACGGTTGGCGTTTTCTATGCGCCACAGGTAGCACCGAATGCCATCACGGTGAGCAGTACCTGGGTGCAGGAACTCGTCACCCCCGGGTTTGCGGTCTCCCTCATCTACGTAAGCTACGCCTACACCGGCTGGAACTCAGCGGCCTATATCGCCGGAGAAATTCGTGATGTTCGCACTAGTCTGCCCAAAGCGCTTATTGGGGCCACCCTACTGGTGACGGTGCTCTACATCGCCCTGCAACTGATCTTTCTGAAGCACGCTTCGGTGAACCAACTGGCCGGTCGGGTAGAAGTGGCCACCGTGGTCGCTCAAAACATCGGGGGCGACAGCGGAGGACGGTGGGTCAGCTTCTTCATCGCGCTGCAACTGATGGCCACCATCGGTTCGTACATTTGGATTGGCCCGCGGGTGACGCACGCCATGGCAAAAGATCACGCGCTGTGGAAACCGCTACGTAAGCAAAATGCGGCGGGAGTGCCAGTGCGCGCTCTGTGGTTACACATTGCCGTAGCGGTGGTGCTCACTCTGAGTGGCACCTTCGAGCAGATCGTGATTTACGCCGGCTTCGTGTTGCAGCTCAACGTCACACTTGTGGTAGCCTGCGTGCTGTTCTTACCCAAACGGCCCGGTACGTTCCGCAGTCCGCTGTACCCCTACGCCCAGTACATCTTTATCGCATTCAGCGTATGGATTTTAGGATACACCCTTTACGACCGGCCACTGGAAAGTTTCATTGGTTTAGGTATTATTGCAGTAGGACTCCTCACCTACTACTTCAACAAACCCCGCCTATGAACCGGAGACACTTTGTACACCACCTCGGTAGCAGTATGTTATTTTTCCCTTGGCTCAGCGCTTGTCAGCCCGGTAGCAACCCTGCCCCAACCGCAGAAGATGCGACCACCAACTCGCCGTTTCCATTAGAAGAAGTAACGATTCAAAAACTACAGAAAGCGATGGAATCAGGTGAGCGTACCGCCGAAACCATCACGCAGCTATATCTGGATCGCATCGAGGAGGTTGACCGGCAGGGGCCTACGTTGCGCTCGGTGATTGAGGTGAACCCCGACGCGTTGCAGATCGCGCGGCAATTAGACGAAGAGCGCACGCAAGGAAAAGTGCGCAGTCCGCTACACGGCATTCCGGTGATGCTGAAGGATAACATTGACACCGACGATCAGATGCAGACCACCGCCGGTTCGTTGGCACTGGTTGGCTCTCAGGTGCCCCAAGATTCCTGGGTGACGCAGCAGCTACGGGAGGCGGGGGCCGTGATCATCGCCAAAACCAACCTAAGCGAGTGGGCCAACTTTCGATCCGAACGCTCCTCAAGTGGCTGGAGCGGGCGGGGCGGACAAACCCGCAACCCCTACGTACTGGACCGGTCGCCCTGCGGGTCGAGTGCCGGTTCAGGCGTGGCGGTGTCGGCCAATCTGTGTGCGTTCGCCATCGGCACCGAAACTAACGGTTCTATCGTGTGCCCCTCGACCACCAACGGCATCGTAGGCATCAAACCGACGGTAGGCTTAGTGGGCCGTTCGGGCATTGTGCCCATTTCGCACTCGCAGGATACCGCCGGTCCGATGGCCCGTACGGTCGCCGATGCAGCCATAGCACTGGGCGCGCTCACCGGCACCGATCCGCGCGACGCGGTGACGAAAGAAAGCGAAGGTCAGGCCCAAACCGATTATACGCAGTTTCTCAAAAAAGACGGTTTACAGGGCGCACGCATCGGACTGTCGCGGCAGCACACGGGTTTTCACGAGGGCGTAGACGCGCTGATGGACGCCGCGGTGGATGCCATGAAACAACAGGGAGCGACGGTGGTGGATATTGACGAACTGATGGCCGACTCGTCGGTAGGGCAAGCCGGGTACGAAGTGCTGCTCTACGAATTTAAGCACGATCTCAACAATTACTTAGCCACCCTGGGTACCGACGCACCGGCCAAAACTCTGAGTGATCTAATCGCATTCAACGAGAAAAACGCGGATCAGGAAATGCCCTATTTTCAGCAAGAAATTATGCTGAAAGCCGAGGCCAAAGGCGGTTTAGACAGTCCGGAGTACCAAGAAGCACTGGCGAAAATTCAGCGTGCCTCACGCGATGAGGGCATTGATAAAGCCCTAAAAGAGCAACAGCTCGACGCCATCATTGCCCCGACAGGCGGCCCCGCCTGGACGGTGGATTTGGTGAACGGTGATCACTTCGGCGGCGGAAGTTCTTCGCCCGCCGCCCGGGCCGGTTACCCCAACGTCACCGTACCGATGGGGTTCGTGCACGAGCTGCCGGTGGGCATCTCGTTTTTTGCCAGTGCTTACAGCGAACCCACTTTGATCAAACTGGCCTACGCCTACGAGCAGGCTACCCAACACCGGCAGCCCCCGAAGTTTATCGAAACCATCGAGTAGATTATTGCGCTTGCTTATGTCACAACAGCGTCTACGTATCTACCGAGCTCGTCGAACACCTTTTTACTACGATAAGAAACTAAAACAAAACACTCACTAACAATACTTAACATGCTAGAAGAAACTATCCGCGCCAAGGACTTTGAGAAGGCCAACGAGATGATCCAATCCGGTACCAAGCTGGACTCCGGTTTACCCGATCACAGAATTACTTCTATCTACTCACAGCTATTTCAGCATGAAGCCTATGACACCATTTTGCTGATGGTGGACCAAGGACTGATCGAGACTGACCTCTACGAATACGATAGTTTTGGTAGGTCTATCTTCGAGTCACTCGGCCGATACCTTAAACCAACCGATCAGGCGGCAGATTTTCTTCGTGCGTTCATTCCTAAACTAGACAACCTCAACGACGAGCTGGAGGGCAAAACCCTGCTCAGCTATTTGCTGGAACAATCCTTATTTCCTGATGCCATCCAGGCGCTCATAGACAGTGGCTGCGACCCCGCCTGGTTAAACAAAGCAGAGGAAAACCTGATCCATCAGGTGGTCAAGAAGCATGTTTCGCGATACGACGCAGGTTTGCAGTATTTACAAATTTTGCTAGACGCCGGATTGGACATCAACCATCCGAATGTGGTTAAGAAAACCCCTTTACATCTGGCCGTCGATGCCCATCGCCTTCCGTATGTTGAGTTTTTACTGGCCCAAGGCGCCGACCCTTTTCTTCAGGATAAAGACGGGTGCTCTGCGCATTATATCTCTCTGCTTAAACTAAGTCTGGAGCTGTATGAACTGATGCGGCCCTATGGCCCACCGGATTTTTCTGAGGTCAACAATCAGGGCGAAAACATGGTTTTTCTGTGCGTGTCGATGTTGTCTGATCTCACGCAGTTGCGCATGATGCTCGAAGACGGGGCAGACCTCTACGTGAAAAGCAAACACTATCACCAAGATGCCATGCCCATAGACCTGATTGCTGGCAAGAAGCCTACTGAATTTCTGGAAACAGCGGTGGATCTCGGTGCCGTAGACGTTGGTCGTAAAGACGAGCAGGGCAATACAATACTGCATAAAGTTTGTGCCCATGATTCTAACCATGATGAAAAAACGGCCAAAGAGACCTATCGTAAGGTCAAACTACTGCTGAAAGCCGGTGCCAACGCGCAAGAGACAAACGATCAGGAAGAAACTCCTATCATGCTGGCTTCAAAAGATAACTTAAAGGCGAAAACAGTAGAGCTGTTACTAAAAAATAACTAAGTACAAACATCCAAAGATATGTCTACTTCATTTATCATCGCTTGCGAACAAGGTAAGCGAAAAATAGCTGAGTTGCTCCTGAAAAACGGTGAGGTTGATGTCGGGTATACCGACGAGAAAGGTCGCACCGCGTTGCACTACGCCGCCCACCGGGGTTACCTCGACCTCGTCAAAATGCTGGTAGAGGCGGGCGCGGTCCTTGACTATGAGGACCACGCCGGCGAAACCCCTCTCTATTTTGCCTGTCTTCAGAAGCAGAAGCAAACCGCCCTGTACCTGATTGAACAAGGAGCCAACGTTACTATCAACGACCTCAAGGGCGACAGCCTGATGCACCTTTGTGCCCGCAACGCCCAGGTGGAAGTTGCCCAGGTCTTGTTAGAGAAAGGGTTGGATATCAACGGCGAAAACAATGAGGCTCAGTCCCCGCTGCTCATCGCTTGTGGGCTGAGAAATCAAGCCTTCGTTTCTTTTTTGTTGAAGAACGGAGCCGACGTGGGTGCCACTGATAAGTTAGGTAGCTCACCGCTGCTGTTGGCCAGTAAGAACAAGAATATGCCCGTGGTTAAACTGTTGGTAGCGCACGGTGCCGACGTAAACCACATCAACCACCAGGGCGAATCTGCGCTTCTTATTGCCTGCCAGACCTCTAACCGTATGCTGGCCAAGTATCTGGTGGAGCAGGGTAGCGATGTGTTCATCTCATCAAAAGATGGCCTCTCGCCCGTCTGGTACGCCTGCGCCAACAACCAGAAAGACATGGTAAAGCTGTTTGTAGATCAGGGGTTAGACGTGAATTATACAAAACCTGTTTCGGGCAGTGATTTTTCTATGAATTCGTATCTAGACTGGGTGCAAACCGCCAACAATCTTTCCATGGGCAGTCAGTATAACCTGAGCAGTAGCCAGGCGCTGGAAGGGGAAGCTCTGCTTCACGTGGCCAGTAAAAACGGTAGGCTGAGTATGGTAGAACTGCTACTTGAGCACGGTGCCGACATTGATATCCAGGATGAAAGCGGCAACACTGCCCTACACTACGGGGCAGCCAGTGGAAAGAAGGATGTTGTGAAGTACCTGTTGAACAACGGTGCCAACCCCGATATTGTCAACGTCAAAGAACAAAAAGCCATCGATTATTCGAACATCAAGGGTTTCAACGAAATCACCGAACTGATGCTTGAAAGCGGGGGCTCGGTGTCTACAGTTGCTCCTAAGGCGGCGAGTGCTCGCCCTACGCAGGAAAAGAATCAAGACGAAGGAGTGGACAAGAAAAAGGCGCTATTTGACCTGAAAGACCTGTTAGACGCCGGCATCTTATCGCAAGAAGAGTTTGACGCAGAAAAGAAAAAGATATTGAACGGATAGCCACTCCCCAACGAAGAAATCCGCGATGAACAATTTGTACCGAAGCTTTCGTAGTGCATCAGTATTCTAGTTCACGAATTGATGGTCAGCACGAGAGCCTATGAAAGTACTAGACTTCAATATTAAACGAGGAATTTTTCACGAGGAATTTTTCACTTTGAGGTTGATGGTTTAATATCAAACCAGCATGCGCACCCGGTAGTGGAAGTAGTAAATGCTACCGAAGGCAGTTTTTCGCTAGAGACAGAGATCGGAAAGCAACCGCCGCTAACTTTCGCCATTATTGATGCTAACGTGAAGCACCGAGTGGTGGCTGAGCACGGCAAAACCGAACTGCTGATGGTCGAGAGCCATAACCCTATACTCAAGGACTTCTTATTGAGCAGTGGCCTTAGTCTTTCTGAGGGCGTGTTTGCGGCCACAGGCCACGCAGGAAAGGACACGTTGCTACGTCGCATCAAACAGCTGGCCAACGATCAACCCCTCAAGGTGCCCAAAGACGAGCGCATCCAGCGCTGCCTTGCGATCATTGAAACGGAGCAGCTTCCGTACCAAGTGCTAACGTCTCGCCTCACCTCAGAGGTATGTTTATCAGAGAGCAGGTTGTCTCACCTGTTCAAAGAGAACGTGGGCATTTCTATGAAGAAGCACCTTCGCTGGAGCAGACTCAAACACGCGATGCACTTTCTGCTAAACGAAAGAGCCAACTTCACGGAAGCATCGCACCAGAGCGGCTTCTTTGATCAGGCGCACCTCAGCAATGCCTTCAAACAGTTTTTGGGTATGAGTCCTTCTACGGTCTATAATAGCAGAACCTTACAATTTTGACACGCGCCAAAGAAGTATCTTTGCTACTCATCAAGACAAAAATACGATGAGCAAAGCTATTAGAAAAGTAAAAAAAGAAGACATCAGCGCGCTCAAAGAAGCGCTGGACTCGAGCGAACTGTTTCCGTCAGATTTGCTAGACGATATGATCGCAGACTATCTAACCAACCCTTCGTCTCAGGACATCTGGTTTACCACGGTTGACGGCGATCAACCGGTATCCATCGGCTACTGTGCCCCCGAGCGGCTCACCGAAGGCACTTACAATCTGTATGCGATTGCGGTGCGCAAAGAACACCAGGGACAAGGCATCGGAAGGGACATGATGAGTTTTATTGAGCAATTGCTACGCAACGAAGGTCACCGAATCCTGATCGTAGAGACCTCGGGGAAGCCCGACTTTGAACTCACCCGGCAGTTTTATCGCCAGTGTGATTACATCAAGCAAGCCGTGATCCCGGAGTTTTATGACGAAGGCGACGACAAAGTGGTATTTTGGAAGAAGCTGTAGCGGGCTACACTCCGAATATCAGCACCAAACTGACGGCGACTAGGTTATGTAACGCATGTAGATAGAACCCCCAGATGAAACCGTATTTCACCCTTAGGTATCCACAAAAAAGGCCCACCACAAATTGGGGTGCCACCAACACCGGTGATAGTACGACCAATCCGGGAGTATACTCGTAGTTCTGTAAGTGTACCAAAGCGAAGCACACCGCTGACAAATAGAATATTATTGCGTAGTAGGTGCACCATTGCCAGTGTAGCCATCGTCGTGTACGGGACAAACGGCTGCTTCCGGCGATAGCAGCAACCGCTAAGATCGGCTGTACCAAAAAGCTCTGCTCAAACCGTAGGCAGAGCCTAAATATAAGTTCCTCTACAAAAGGCACCGCCACCACAGTCAACGGTATGATAACAAACCAAGGGTGATCTGCCAGACCGTTCAGCGCGTGCTTGTCCATATCTACCCAGCTGGTTTGACTGATCGCATACAGCAGTGGCATCAGCATGGTCGTCAACAGCAGGTCCATCAATAACAGTGACAATAAGCGTTTACCCTTGAAGCCTACCGACCGTGGTTCCGGTTGGTCGTGGGGATCTTTCAGGAAAGCCAGTACACCAGCTCCGGTACTTTGAACGAACGCGATCATGGCTGCAATGTAGCCCTCAAAATCGCCATATAAGTAGTCGCTCAAAATAAATTGTAAAACGTCTAGGCGACCCCGCCAGGGTGGTCCCGTCATTCCGAAATTTTCTGGAATGCAATGGAAGAAAATATCCGGAATCCCTTTCTACGAAGACAGTTGTCGTCTTGTTTCAGGCAAGTTTTTGTCGCTGTAGCAGGAGATTTCAGGTCACCGTGACGCGGTCTCACTACGCTCGCTCTGGACCGTGTCCACGGTGGATGACGTTCAACATTGTAATTAACTCTGATTCAGCACTTAAGTACCTAGACACATTTATTTAACGTCATTGCGAGCGTTCCACGCTGGATGAGGAACGAACGCGGCAATCTGCTCACTATGAGGCAGATAGCTTCGTCGCTTCGCTTCTCGCTATGACGTTCTAATTAGAACATTATTCTGTCGCACTACTTACCGCTTGTGTACACCGAAAATTACCTATTCATTTCGCTTACCATAAAAACCTTAAAGGGAGCGCGCGCGAATGTGATACGCATATCATGCTTCGCTGGGACGAGATTGTAGGGAGTCGAGACATAAATTTTTATATTTATTCGTAGAACCTCAATCGTGTATGTTTTGAAACCACTACTTTTTATTTGTGTATTTCTTCTTACCGCTCATCTTGCTATCGCCCAATCTACGTGCGATTGCACTTTTGAACTTGAGTATATTATTGAGTTTACTGAAGAGAATCTGCCAGGATTTCGCGACAATGTAGATGCATCAAATGTCGAGGAATATGAGAAGTACAAAAGCAGTCTACTTTCCAATAGTAGGCAGGTTAACACTAAAATGGAATGCTTGAAAGTTTTGACCTATTACGTGGAGTATTTCAAAGATCAGCACACCATGATTCGGCTCTACGGCCCTGATGTTGACTGGCACGATCAGGCATCTGTTCGTCGCTTTTTACAGTCAGATATCTACAAGGCTACGGAAACCTATCAGATCACTGATAATTCGCTTATGCAATACCCTATAGAAGATATTCGGGGTGTCTATCAAAACCGAGATTCTACGCTCACAATCGCTGTGGTAGAAGACCAAACCATCAATAGAGATTATGCCGGAGTAGTTGTTGAGTCGGCTACTGAAAAATGGAAGAAAGGCCAAATCATCCTGGAAATTAAGCAAAGTATACAAGACAGCTACAGTGCTTTTATCTACTCCGATGATCGTTCCATGGGATATGAGAACAACTACCCACTCGCTAACGGAGTACTCGGCGATATTTGGTATAAAACCACTCTGAATCAGTATATCAACCCGGTAATAGACGCCCCTTATGATCTCACCTTCAAGGTCTTAGACGATAGCATTGCTTACGTACGAGTTCCCTGGTTCTTCTCTAGCAAAAGTAGAAGTATTATGGAGTTTATGGACAGTGTAGATCACATCATACGAGACACAAAGTATTTGATCGTAGATGTTCGAAACAACGGAGGTGGTAGTGATGGTAACGCCATGTCCTTGATGGATTATATTTACACTCAGCCTTATGAGATGGACCACGTTCAACTCTACGCTACAAAAGGAAACATTATGAAGTACGAGAAGCTATACGCTACGCTGGCTGAGGATACAGTGAATAATTCTAAAGGGATGCTATCGTTTCTTAAAAGCGAGATTGATGACATGAAAGACGCTCCGGAAGAAACCTTTATTGACCGAACGAAAGAAGATCAGCACATCACCCGAGATACTGTTTTAGACACTCCAGCTAAAGTCGCGGTTTTATATAATAAGTACAGTGCTAGCGCATGCGAGTCGTTCATTTTCTGGGCAAAGGACAGTGACAAGACTATATTGGTAGGTGAAAATTCTGGCGGTTACGTGGGCTACGGTGAAAATATTGCCCTGGAGACCCCCTGTTACAATTTCACTTTTTTGTCTACCATGACTCGATACGAAAAAAAGAGGAAATGGGATGGCATAGGTATACCCCCTGATCACTACCTAGACCATCGTAGAGACTGGATAGAGCAAACTATTGATATCCTGACCACGCCCTAAATTTATAGTAGATTATGGCCGAGCATCATTCTGATAAGCAATCCAAACTGGTCAATAAAGAATTAGATCAACAAGCTTATAATGACACTTCTGAAAAGAAATCAACTTCAAAAAACCGTATTTTCGGCATAGACTATTATTTGATTTCTACGGTCTCACTCGCTGCTATTAGCCTCTGTGCATTGATTGTATCAATCTATCAAACTAGTGTTCTTTCGGGACAACAAGAAGTGATGGATGAGCAGCAGAAAATCATGCGAAATCAACAAGAACTCATGCAGCAGAATGCCAAAGCGCAGCTGTGGCCTAGATTACGAGTAGACGGATCTATATCCCTCGAAGACGATAACGTGAACGAGCTACAATTTGGCCTAGCTAACGAAGGAACAGGTCCAGCTATTATAAAATATGTTGCTGTAGGATATAATGGCAGATACGCTACCTCATGGTATGATCTGTTCTTTCAGGCAAACGTACTCGATTCTATTCCCTTCATGATCAATAGCCAGCCTATCAATAATCGAGTTATTCAAGCAGGTGAAAGGTATACATACCTTTCCCTGGATGAAAATCCCCCTTTAATGAATAGGGTTTACCAGGACAATATAGATGGTGAGGGGTTAGAGATAGTCTTATGTTACTGCTCAGTATTTGACGAGTACTGGATGATTGAAGGCAAGATAAGTAGCTTAGCATCTACTGCACCTACTCCGGTAGACTCTTGCATTGTTGATCAGAAACCATTATTCCTCAACTGATTTCTAACCATCTAATCTTTTGGAGAAGATATTCACTCGCATAGTAGCCGTACTATATTCCTATCAAATAAGCATGTGCGCCACCGGGTAGTTCACTAAAAGCTAGGCGGTATTCGCTGTGATTGCATTACTGCTCACTCATCATCATTCGTTAAATTGCTACAAACCGCCACTCCACACCGTATACCGATCAAAACTGCCGGGTAGCGTCACAGCTTCCTCAAACAAACCGTACACCGTAGAGCCTGAACCACTCAGGCTGGCGTAAAATGCTCCGGCTTCGTACAGGGCGGCTTTGATCTGTTCCAGCTCAGGGTGCTGCGGAAAGACGCTACGCTCGAAGTCGTTCACCACCGCCCCTTTCCACGCCGTGGGCGGTAGCGTTTCAAGTTGCTGCTGTAGCGGTACTTCGGGTGGCTCCGGCACCACGTTCGCGTAGGCCTCGGCGGTGGTGACGGCTACGTTGGGGTATACCAGTACCGCAAACGTACCCGACACGTCTAGCGTGGTATCAAGCAGCTCAGTGCCGGTGCCGTGGGCTAACCGCGGGTGGGCTTGCACAAAGAACGAACAGTCGCTGCCCAAACGAGCGGCGTACGCTTCCAGTTGGATCGGGTCAAGCGATAGCGCAAACAAGGTGTTGAGGCCGGTAAGCACCGCCGAGGCATCAGAAGAACCGCCGCCTAGTCCTGCGCCCATCGGAATGATTTTGTGTAGGTGTATCTGCACGGGCGGCAGGTCGAAGTCTTGCTGCAACAACCGGTAGGCTTTGACGCACAGATTGTCGTCGGCATCGCCCGGAATGGCTAAACCGGAGCTTTGAAACGAAAAGCGGTCGCTCTCGATAATCTCCAGCATGTCGCGCCAGGGCACGGGCACCATGCAGGTTTCCAGCTCGTGGTAACCGTCGGGACGTTTGCGGATAATGCGCAGGCCGATATTAATCTTAGCACAGGGGTAGCTGATCACAGAAAAGGACTTTGGCGTTGACTGGTTTCAGATGCAAACATAGTCAACTCGCTGCGGAGAAAGAAACCACCAAATATGACTTCGCTCTACCGCGCTTTGTCCGATAATGAACATAAATGCCCGCTGATGAACACTCGGCACGACCGCCAACGGCCTCTCTGTGCCATGAAGTGCACTATTCTGCTGATGGCACAGCGATTGAAGTTTACATGATGCTCACTAATCCACTTATTTATGCTCAGACATACCTTTCTACTGATCTACCGCAACTTCCAGCGTTTTCGCAGCACCTTCTTCATCAACCTCATCGGGCTGTCGTCTGGACTCGCCTGCGCCCTGCTCATCTTTCTGTGGGTGAGCGACGAGCTGAGTGTAGATAAATTCCATGCGAATGACGCACAGCTGTATCAAGTGATGGAGAACCAGAAGCACGCGGAAGAGAATGTAACACTAGAAAGTACCGCCGCTCTACTCGCTCGTTCGCTGGCCGATGAAATGCCCGAAGTGCAGTACGCTGCATCGGTAGCACCCGCCGAGTGGTTTGATGGCTTTGTACTGTCGCTTGGCGATAAGAAGGTTAAGGTGAAGGGGCAGTTTGCCGAAGCCGACTTCTTTCGGATGTTCTCGTATCCGCTGCTACACGGCAACGCGCCCCAGGTGCTGACGGATCAGAGTTCAGTAGTCATTTCTGAAAGCCTGGCCCGGCAACTGTTCGGTTCGCCCGAAGATGCAGTGGGGCAAACCCTTGATTGGAACTTGATAGAGTTTAATCGGTCGGCCATTGTATCGGGAGTGTACGCCGACCTGCCACACCGGTCGTCTCAGTCATTCGACCTGATTTTGCCCTTCAACGTTTTTCTAGACATCGCTCCCTGGATGAAGGAATGGGGCAACCACGGTCCTTACACCTACTTGATGCTATCCGAAGGGGCTGATGTCGCTCAGTTCAACGATAAAATCGCGGATTATATGCAAAGTAAGGACGGCGGTGGTGAATTCCGAAAGCTGTTCGCTCGCTCTTACGCCGATGGTTACCTCTACGGCACCTACGAAAACGGCGTGCAGTCCGGCGGTCGGATTGAGTACGTACGTTTGTTCTCTATCATTGCTCTGTTCATTCTCTTGATCGCCTGCATCAACTTCATGAACCTGTCCACCGCCAAAGCTTCTCGCCGAATCAAAGAAGTAGGTATTAAGAAGGCGGTGGGAGCCAGTCGTACGACACTGGTCGTGCAGTACCTCAGCGAATCGTTCCTGATGTCAGGCCTATCGCTGTTACTGGCCACGGTCGTTGTGGGGTTGTTCTTACCCCAGTTCAACCAGATCACGGGCAAGCAGTTGTCGCTGGTGTTTAGCCTCCCTTTGACACTGTCTTTCCTGGGCATCACTTTCTTCACCGGGCTGGTGGCCGGCAGCTACCCTGCCCTGTACTTGTCGGGCTTCGATCCGGTGGCGGTACTTAAAGGAAAACTCAACAGTTCAGTAGGTGAGCGGTGGGCCCGCCAAGGTTTGGTGGTGTTTCAGTTTGCACTGTCGGTTATTCTAATTGTTTCGGTGTGGGTCGTCTACCGGCAGATCGCGTTTGTGCAGCAGCAAAACCTGGGCTATGACCAAGAAAACCTCATTTCTATCCCAGTGGAAGGAGACATTGCCCAGCAGCTTCCGGCATTTTTGACCGAGCTAAAAAGAGTACCGGGGGTGGTGAACGCTTCACACATGAACAGCACCGTGGTAGGAAATGAAGCTTCTACCGTAGGCCTCAGTTGGGAAGGAAAGAGCCCTGACGAAATCGTCAAGTTTCAGGACTTTAGCGTCGGCTACGATTTTGTTGAGACGCTCGGGCTCACGATGGCTGAAGGCCGCAGTTTTTCGCAAGAGTTCGGCACCGATAGTTCGGCCATCATCCTCAACGAAACAGCCATTCGCACGATGGGTTTGCGCGATCCGGTGGGCCAAATTGTCAATCTGTGGGGAAAAGACCGGCAGATTATCGGGGTAGTGAAAGACTTCCACTTTGAATCGCTACACGCAGCTGTGAAGCCCATGTTCTTCAAGATCATCAGTGGCGTATCATTAACTGCGGTTGCCAGATTAACGGCCGGAGAAACCCTGGAGACGTTAGCACGACTACAAACCCTTTATCAGGATTTCAACCCGGGCTACTCGTTCGACTACCAGTTTGTGGATGCTAACTATCAGGCCCTATACGCGGCTGAGCAACGGGTATCCACCCTATCTAAGTACTTCGCCGGATTGGCTATTCTGATTTCCTGCCTCGGCTTGTTCGGGTTGGCCGCGTTCACTGCGGAGCGGCGGCTGAAAGAAATTGGTATTCGTAAGATATTAGGGGCCAATGACTTAAGCATTGTTCGCCTGCTATCGGGTGACTTTACCAAGATGGTGCTCACGGCGGTGGTTATTGCGCTGCCCGTGAGCTACTTCGTGGCGCAGCGGTGGTTAGAGGGTTTTGCCTTTAGTATTGAATTGCAGTGGTGGTACTTTGCCGGGGCCGGACTACTGGCACTGTTGATTGCTTGGTTTACCGTGGGGCTGCAAACGGTGAAAGCGGCACGCGTCAGCCCGGCGGACTGTCTGAGAGATGAGTAGCGTTGCCAAGCATGTCAGCCAATTATTGTTTATCTTTCGTCATCACCTTTAACGTTGCGTATTATGATAGCTGAACCTGAAGCGCAAATTGCCCCCCGTTTGTTCACCGTGCAGGAATACCACCAAATGGCTGAAGCCGGAGTTTTACACGAAGATGATCGGATTGAGTTAATTCACGGAAAGATTATTCAAATGAGTCCTATCGGAAGAAACCATGCGGCGATTGTACGCCGTCTCGCGAATTTTTTAATACCCCAGCTAGCTTCTCAAGCGATCGTTGATGTTCAAAACCCAGTACGAATCAATGAGCACTCAGAACCGGAACCGGATATTATGGTGCTGCCGTTTCGTGACGACTATTATGCCGAATCGGGGGTCACCCCGCAGGATGTGTTACTGCTCATCGAAGTATCGGATAGTACGCTACGTTACGACCGCAACACGAAAATTCCGCTGTACGCGACTGCCGGTATTCCTGAAGTATGGATTGTGAACGTGGACAAACAGCAATTGGAAGTTTACCTTCAGCCCAGCGAAGACCGGTATCAATCTATGACCACCTTAAACCGCGAGGATACGATCAGTGCCACACAATTACCGTTCAGTGCGCAAGTAAAAGATCTGATTGGCTGATGACGCATACCCTTGGACGGAAACACCAACCAACAAAACGATACGAATGAAAACCCTGGCTTATTTGGTCATGCTGGTTCCCTTCACCGCGATAAGCCAGTCCTCACCAGCGTACCTGGAGCAACCTTCTCCCGGCAGCACTCCGCAAATTTTCGCCCCGGATGTCATCTCCAAGGCCAACGAGTTTGAATTCGGCTCAGTGTTTTCTGAAGATGGCACGGAGTTCTACTACGCTGTGGACATGGACGGCCGCGCGGAGATTCGCTACACCCGACTCGAAAACAACCAGTGGACACCACCAGAGAAGCTTATCCACCACGACCGCTACGGTTACAACGATCCATTTTTGTCGCCCGACGAGCAGCAACTATACTTCATTTCTAGTCAGCCCCTGGACGGCACGGGCGAGCCCAAGGATATTGATATTTGGTACACCGAGCGAACAGAGGAAGGATGGTCAGACCCCATCAATGCCGGGCCAACGATCAATTCAGACAGCAACGAATACTACATCTCGTTCACCCAAACCGGCACGATGTATTTCTCCTCTAACGTAAATGCTACGGCTGAGGGTGATTACGACATTTATTCGTCTCGTCTGGTCGATGAAGGATTTCAGACTCCGCAGCGGTTGAGCGGCGCCATCAACAAACCCACCTACGAGGCCGACGTTTTCGTCGCTTATGACGAGTCGTATCTCATCTTCTGTGCAACCCGCCCGGGTGGGCACGGCCGGGGTGACCTGTACATCAGCTTTCGGCAAGAGGATGGCACCTGGGGCAACGCCAAAAATATGGGCGATGTAATCAATACCACCGCTTACGAATTTTGTCCCTTTGTGACCAAAGACGGTAAGTACTTTTTCTACTCTAGCGATAAAGATATTTACTGGGTTGAAGCAGATATTATCAACACTTTGCGCCCCTGAATAAGCTCTTCTTCTTTGAAAATAGATGCTGTAGCAAATTTATTTGTTACTAAGTTGTAGAACTTATCAAAACAGTTTTTATATTAGTTCTACATTTTAGTAAGATATGAAAGAAACCCGATTAGGCGACTTTGAAGAAACAATTCTGCTGCTGGTTGGCATTCTGGACGAGCAAGCCTACGCCTTTAAACTGGCCGAAGAGTTCGAATCTCAAACCGGCCGATCCGTATCCATCGGAGCAGTACACTCCACACTCAGCCGCCTCGCTGACAAAGGCTTTCTCACTTCGGAAATGGGCCAGGCTACCGCCGAGCGAGGCGGACGCCGTAAGCGTATCTACACCATCACGGCCTACGGACGACGGGCGCTGGTGGCCTCCCGCGACCTGAAAATATCGCTGTGGAAGCAGTATCCTTCGCTAGGAATGGGGTAGTCTGTCTGGATCAGGATTCGTCTGATTTTGGGATGAACAGGATTGAAAATAAAAAATTAAATGGATGAAGGAAGAGATGTTGGTACAGGGACTCAATTACCTACAGGCTTATAAGATAGACAAAGGACTACTCATCAATTTTGGTGCACGAAGTCTGGAGGTAAAACGCCTGTTCCGCAAAGGACTAAAAATATCGTGATGCTTCATCAAAGTATAATCTAATCAAAATCTTCCTAATCCCACCATCCTGTGAATCCTGATCCTGACCGTTTGCCACCTCCACTGGCCCAAAAGTTTCTTCGCTGGTTTCTGCGGGATGGATTAGCCGAAGAAGTAGAAGGCGATTTGGAAGAGAAGTTTTATCAGACTGCGGAGGAGCATTCACTACGCCGAGCCAAACGCAACTATTGGTACCAAGTCTTCCACTACCTGCGCCCTTTTGCCATCAAGAACTTATCCGTTTCGTATCATCCAATCCCCTACGCTATGTACCGCAACTATTTCAAAATTGGCTGGAGAAACTTGCTCAAGCACAAGGGCTACTCCCTCATTAACATTGGTGGACTCGCCGTCGGCATGGCTGTAGCCATTTTAATTGGCTTATGGGTGTACGACGAATTGTCGTTTAATAAGTACCACCAGAATTACGACCGGCTAGCCTGGGTAATGCAGAACCAGACATTTGGAGAAGAGGGTATTCAAACCTGAGGACTCACAACCGACTGCAGTTGGCTCCCGAACTGCGCGAATAACTACGGGGCGCACTTCGAGCACGTGATTACGGCTAGTTTTTCGCAACAGCGTTTACGCTGCGGCAGGATGATAAAGCACTGGTTAAAAAGGGACTGTTTATGGAACCCGCTGCCCCTGAAATGCTCTCCGCTGCGAATGATAGCGGGCACTCGACCAGGGACTAACTGAACCTAACTCGGTATTACTTCCCGAAGGCGACGGCCCGAGCATTCTTTAGCGATGCAAGACCCGATGGGCCAAATGCTACTGCTGGGTAAGCAGGAGGTGAAAGTAACTGGGGTATACGAAGACCTACCTCACAATTCAAGCTTCACCGACGTAGCAATTTATCGCTCCCATGGGAGTTGTATGCGCAAGAGCTTACCTGACTGAACTCGGGTGGGGCAATAGTCTGGTTCCAGACCATCGTACAGACTCGCCGACCATGCACGAAGATGAACCAGGCGTCGGTGGCCATTAAAGACGCGGTGATGAAGCGCGTTTTGGAAGAAGACAATGACGCACCTTCAGAACGGAACTCTTTTTACAACCTATGGCTAAGGTGCATTTGTACAGCGACTTTGAGCAGGGCGTTAACGTCGGCGGACGTATTCAGTACGTATGGTTGTTTGGCATCATTGGGGTATTTGTACTACTACTGGCCTGTATCAATTTTATGAATTTGAGCACCGCCCGCTCCGAGAAGCGAGCCAAGGAAATTGGGGTGCGCAAAGCCATCGGTTCGCTTCGGAGTCAACTGGTATCCAGGCAGTTTTTTACCGAGTCTATGCTGGTGGCCGCACTGGCGTTTGTGGTGGCTCTACTACTGGTGCAGTTGATGTTGCCCGCCTTCAACGAGGTAGCCGATAAGAAAATTCAGCCTCCTGTGGCTCAACCCCTGGTTCTGGCTAACCGGATTAGGTTTCGTATTGCTCACCGGCACGCTAGCCGGAAGCTATCCCGCCTTGTACCTTTCTTCACTGAAGTTGCTCAAGTGCTGAAAGGCACGTTCCGGACGGGTCGACTAGCCACACTACCCCGCAAGGTACTGGTAGTGGTACAATTTACCGTTTCGGTAAGCTTGATTATTGGTACGATAATCGTCTTTCAGCAAATTCAGCACGTGAAAGGTCGCCCACAGGGATATGATGTTAGTTCGCTCATTATGCTTAACTTACCCTTTAGCTTCAGTGGAGCAACCCAATCCTTTGAGACTGTCCGGAACGACCTATTGCAAACTGGCTTCGTAGCGGAGGTAGCCAAATCTGAGGCCTTTATTACAGATGCGTTTGTAACAAACAGTGGGCTTGATTGGCAGGGCAAAAGCCCTGATATGCAGGATGAGTTTGTCACGATGCGCATTAGTCATGAGTTCGGAAGAGCAATTGATTGGCACATCGTGGAAGGCCGAGATTTCTCTAGAGACTTTACATCTGACTCCACGGGTTTCGTAATCAATGAGACTGCGGCTGAGTATATGGGGTTGGAAGATCCAATTGGAGAGCAAATAGATTGGGGAGAAAACGGAGTCTACACCATCATTGGTGTAGTGGAAGATATGGTCACGCAGTCGCCCTACGCACCGGTCAGGCAGATGCTCTTTTTTATTGACGAAGACCGCTCCGACGTACTCAACATCAACATCAAGCCAGAGGTTAATACCCGCGAAGCATTAGCTGAGATCAAAGCGGTCCTTAAAAAGCATGACCCGATTGCCCCGTTCGATTATCGTTTCGCTGATGAGCAGTACGCCCAAAAGTTCGGTGATGAAGAGCGCGTTGGTAAATTAGCGGGTATCTTTGCCTTGCTTGCTATCATTATCAGCTGCTTAGGCTTGTTCGGGTTAGCGTCCTTTGTCGCTGAGCAGCGTACCAAAGAAATAGGCGTACGCAAAGTACTCGGTGCTTCGGTAACGAACCTTTGGCAATTGCTGTCTCGAGACTTCATCGGACTAATTCTCATAGCCTGCCTAATAGCTATTCCGCTTGCCTACTATTTTGCGCGCAATTGGTTGCAGAATTATGAATACCGCACTGAACTACACTGGTGGATATTCGCCGCCGCTGCTTTTGGCGCATTGGCAATCACCCTACTCACCGTAAGCTACCAGGCGATAAAAGCGGCTACAGCCAATCCGGTGCGGAGCTTGCGGAGTGAATAATTTGAGAGGTAGTCAAAAGGCTACTCTACCTCCTGCGATAGCTGATTGATAGTTTCGCTCGATAAACCCGTGAGTTCTTGCACCAACGCAATTTCCATTCCTGTCTGAAGTGCCTTTTTGGCTATAGCGAGCTTCTGCTCTTGCATACCTATTGTTCGTCCTTCTACAATTCCTTCCGCTTTTCCTTCTGCCTTTCCTTCTGCTCTTCCGTCCGCGAAATAAGTTTCAATAGCACTTTTCAAATCCCAGTAGTCCTTCAGACTATCTTCGTACACGAGCCTCTCGCGCTCATCCATCTTTGCAATCTCAGCTACTTCAAACAACCGCTTGAATACTCCCTCTTCCAACGCTGCTGGCCGTTCTCGCAACCGATGTAGATTTTTGAAGGCAAAAAGCCATCTTTCGTAATCGTTGCGCAGATCAGCCAGTTCTTTATCAAACTTCGGAATCTCTAGGTAGATGAACGTGAGCTTATCATAGAATACCTTTTGTGTTTCAGTATCCATCAGCTTCACTCGATGCTCAAATTTCTCTCGGTCTTGGCTATCAAACTCAAAATCCATGATAGCAATGGTATAGACAGCCTTCAATTCGTACTTCCAATCTTTCCCTTTGGCAGCTTGCTCTTGAATGGCAAAGGAAGCGTAGTAAACACTTCTATCTTTAAAAAACTCCTGCTTTACTCGTTGAATCTCAACGATGATTTTTTCGCCACGCTCGTTAGTACAGTATAGATCATAGACGGCCTTTCGCTCCCCCTCATGTCGGCCTAGACGCTCACTATTTAGATAGCTCAGATCACTTATGCGCTCCTTGTCGCTAAGTAGTTCGTTGAGAAAAGCAATTAACAAATCTTTGTTGGGCTCTTCGCCGAAAAGCTTCTTGAACCCGAAGTCGGTAAACAGGTTGATGTATCGGTCGGTGGTGACAGTCATTATGCGTGATTCGTTGGGTGATAAACGAAGATAACCAAATTTCATTACTTCGTTTGTGAAGTAGTGTTCGTACAAGAACTTTAATCACTCATTACTATAACAAAAGTAAAAATAATGTATTACATTTACTTTTGTTAACTAAATAGTCAGTGATGAAAAAGCCTTCTCTCGGTGAATTTGAAGAACTGGTGCTGCTCACGGTGGCGGCCCAGCACGATCAGGCCTACGGCGTTTCTATTCTGGAAGGTTTGGAAGAAAAGCTAGAAAAGAAGCTCAACATCAGCGCCGTGCACGTGGCGCTAAAGCGAATGGAAGACAAAGGCTTCGTTACCTCTCGCTTCGGAGGCATTACCAGTGAGCGGGGCGGCCGCCGGAAGAAATTCTACGTGATCACGGCCTTCGGCAAACAGGTGCTCGATCAGCAGTACGCGCTACGGGTAGGCATCTACCAGCAGATTCCTAATATTTCCTTTAGCTGATGAAACCGCAACCGCCGAAATACGCATCACGTTTCCTACGCTGGTTTTGCCGGAATGACTATTTAGAAGAGATCGAGGGAAACCTGCTCGAACTCTACGAACAGCAGTACGCAGTATCGCCCATCAGAGCCCAGCGACAATTTATCTGGGGCGTACTACTGCACTTTCGCCCGGCCTTCATCCGCTCTTTCAATGTACCCTCCCCTCACCCCCACCGCGCTATGATCCGACACAATTTTCTACTGACCTACCGTAGCTTTCTGCGTTACAAAATCTTCGTTTCTCATCAACCTCATCGGCTTGTCATCCGGACTGGCCTGTGCGCTCTACTTATCTTTTTGTGGGTGCAGGATGAACTGAACGTCGACCGGTTCCATGAAAAAGATGGACAGCTGTACCGGGTCATGCAACACCGGGTGCAAGACGGTGAAACCATAACATCTACCTGGGTGCCAGGACTGGTGGCGCAGACGCTCACCGAAGAAATGCCCGAAGTAGAGTACGCAGCGGCTTCCTTTGGCCTCGACGAATACACACTCTCCGTAGAAGACAAAGACGTTCAGGCGAGTGGCCAGTACGTAGGAGAAGACTTTTTCAGGATATTTTCTTATCCGCTCACACAGGGAAGTGCCCAACAGGTGCTTTCTGACAAAAAAGCCATCGTTATATCCGAAACCCTGGCGCTCAAACTATTCAACACTACCAACAATGTGGTAGGCAAGACGGTAGAGTGGCAGCACGATGCACAGTATCAAATCACCGGCGTTTTTGCCGACCTTCCCCGACAATCTTCTGTGCAGTTCGACTTCGTCTTGTCGTTTGATATTCTGCTGGCAGAAGAAGGATGGGCCACCCGCTGGCAGACCTCCTGGCCCGAAACTTATGCCCTACTCGCTCCGGGAGCCGACGTGAACCTATTGAACCAGAAGATCGCCGATCTAGTGGAAAGAAAGACCAACGGTGAAGTAACCCACCGCACGCTGTTTGCCGCACCCTACTCGGAGCACTACCTGTATGGCAACTACGAAAACGGTCAGCCCGCGGGCGGGCGGATAGACTACGTACGGCTATTCTCAATTATTGCCCTGTTTATCCTACTCATTGCCTGCATCAACTTCATGAACCTGTCTACGGCGAAAGCATCGCGACGGCTCAAGGAGGTGGGAGTTAAAAAGTCGGTGGGCGCCGCACGATCCACCCTGGTTTTCCAGTATCTGGGAGAATCCACCCTGATGGCGACGCTGTCATTGTTGCTAGCCGTCGGATTAGCTTGGCTACTGCTGCCCCAGTTTAACCAGATAGCAGGCAAGCAACTCTATTTCCCCCTCAACACCTCACTGATCTCAGCATTTCTGGGCATCACGCTCGTCACCGGACTACTGGCCGGAAGCTACCCGGCCCTGTACCTTTCAGGATTTGATCCAGCAAAAATTTTGAAGGGTGCCCTCAACCGATCTGTGGGCGAACTATGGACCCGGAAAGGCTTGGTGGTGCTGCAATTTACCCTGTCTATCATCCTGATTGTCTCAGTGTTCGTCGTTTATCAACAGATCGAGTTTGTGCAAAACAAAAACTTAGGTTACAACCGAGACAATGTCATCTACTTCGACCGGGTGGGCTGGGAAGAGGATGAATTGCACACCTTCCTTTCGGAAGCCCGACAGATACCAGGGGTTCGCAATGCCGCCAGTATGGGCCACGACATGACCGGGCACGTTGCTGCCACCTACGGAATTCAGTGGCCAGGCAAAGACCCTGACGATCGCACTGAGTTTGAGATGATGCCGGTGAGTCATGATATGCTAGCCCTGCTGGGTATAGGGATCAAGGAAGGGCGTGCATTTTCCCGGGAGTTCAGTACGGACACCGCCACGGTTATCTTCAATGAGGCCGCCGTGAAGCACATTGGTTTTGACCAGCCCATTGGCGCTGTAATTGAGTGGGGCGAACAGAAGATGGAAGTAATAGGCATTGCCAAGGACTTTCACTTCGAGTCTTTCCGTGAAGAAGTGAAGCCCACAGTCTTTTGGTTAGACCCGCAACGAACCTGGTCGATTGCAGTGAAGGTAGAAGCGGGGAAAACGCAGGAAACGGTTGCCCAGCTTCAGGCGCTGTATCATATATTCTACCCCGGCTTTCCTTTCAACTACAAATTCCTGGATCAGGAATACCAGGCCCTCTACGCCGCTGAGCAGCGGGTGTCTACTCTGTCTAAGTACTTCGCTGGTATCGCTATTCTGATTTCCTGCCTCGGTTTGTTCGGCCTAGCCGCTTTCACTGCGGAACGGCGGTTGAAAGAAATCGGTATCCGCAAGATATTGGGCTCCAGTGATGCCAGCATCGTTCGTCTACTGTCGGGCGACTTCACCAAGATGGTGCTTACGGCCATTGTGATTGCCCTGCCCGTGAGCTACTTCATCGCCCAGCGGTGGCTGGATGGGTTTGCTTTCAGTATCGAACTGCAGTGGTGGTACTTTGCCGGAGCCGGACTACTGGCGTTATTGATCGCGTGGTTCACGGTGGGCCTGCAAACGGTAAAAGCCGCGCGGGTGAATCCGGTGGAGTGCTTAAGAGATGAGTGAGGCAGCGTAACCTTACCGAAGCGACGGAAGCAAACGAAGGTAATTTTTCTGTATATTTACCCTCGTATAGACTACGCACGTAAACCTTACCCTCGTTCTTATGCCTGATTTTACTGGAAACAGAATAGGCAAAGAAAAACTGTACCTAAACGGTAGACTGATGGGCGCTCTGAAAAAACCAAAGAAAGGGTTGTATACGATCAATTAGTGCTTCTATGACGTGAGTAGCGCCTATTATCCTTTCTACCATCCCTGCAAATTTAAAAACGAATTTTAAATTTGCAGGGATAATCATGTGCAATTTGGCTTGAAATAGGTATCCCTACGCTATTGATCTTAGCCTTCTAAGCATTACGGTCCAGACACAAAAAATCCCGGTAAGCGTGAGTATCAATCTCAAACCTACCGGGATTGCAATGATGTTTACTTCAACTACCCGTTACTGCCCACCGCGTTCAGGTCGTCGAAGGCCTGCTTGAGGCGGGTGATCATGCTTTTTTCACCTTCACGTAGCCATACGCGGGGATCGTACTTCTTCTTGTTTGGATTATCGTCACCGTCGGGGTTGCCGATTTGCGTTTGCAGGTAACCCTCGTTGCTCTGGTAGTAGTTTTTGATACCGTCCCAGAAGGCCCACTGCATGTCAGTGTCAATGTTCATCTTCACCACTCCGTAGCCGATGGCCTCGCGAATTTCTTCCTGCGTAGAACCTGAGCCGCCGTGAAACACGAAGTTGACCGGCTTGGCGTCGGTGCTGTGCTTTTCCTGAATATGCTGCTGCGAGTCGCGCAGGATGGTGGGCGTAAGTTTCACGTTGCCCGGCTTGTATACTCCGTGCACGTTGCCAAAGGCCGCGGCCACGGTGAAGCGGTCGCTCACCGACTTGAGGGTTTCGTAAGCGTAAGCCACTTCTTCGGGTTGCGTATACAGTTTGGATACGTCCACGTCGCTGTTGTCTACGCCGTCTTCTTCACCACCGGTGACACCGAGTTCAATCTCCAGTGCCATATCCAATTTCTTCATTCGCTCCAGGTAGCGCTTGCTAATGTCGATGTTCTCTTCCAGCGTCTCTTCTGACAAATCGAGCATATGTGAGCTGAACAGCGGATAGCCGTGTTGCTCGTAGTACTTCTCGCCCGCATCTAGCAAACCATCAATCCAGGGCAGCAGTTTTTTGGCCGCGTGGTCGGTGTGCAGAATGACCGGCACGCCGTAGTGCTTGGCCATTTCGTGCACGTGCAGTGCTCCCGAGATGCCCCCGGCGACAGAGGCCTGTTGACTATCGTTGCTCAGACCTTTTCCTGCATAAAAAGCCGACCCTGAGTGGGACAACTGGATCATCACCGCTGACTTCACCTCACGGGCAGTCTCTAGCACAGCATTGATAGTATTGGTGCCGGTTACATTGACGGCGGGCAGGGCAAATTCCTTCTCTTTCGCGTAAGCAAAAAAGTCAAGTAAAGTATCGCCGTAGAGTACGCCGGGTTCGAAGGTTTTCATAGAATTGGATAAGTAGTTAGATTCGAATTGATAGACATTATTAAGGATACAGTGCGCTACCATTAGCAAGGCGACCAGCGTATCTTCATCCCAAAGTAACTGACAAAAAGCTTAAAAGTTAAGCGATTTGCGCTATTTCGCATAGGTTACTGTGCCAAGCGCACAGCCTTTTCATAAAAATTAAAACCTGCTAAAAGAGGCTATTTCATGCTGTCACCCCGAAGGGGTCTTGTTACGTTGTGTTACTAAAGTGCCACCGGGCCCCGGCGGCAAGACCCTTACAGGGTGACAATATGAACACCCTCAGCGTGTTGAAATTACCCGCCTATCGTTTTACGAAAAGGCCGTGGTGCCAAGTGAGCCCCATCGGCTAGCGCATCAGAAAGGTTTAGAAGGGCTACACCACAATCGTTCGAAAAGTGAGGTTGATGCGGGGCTGATGCACCTTCTTGGTTTTGGGCAGCGCGTGCAGCCAGTGCGTTTGTGTGCCATCTTTCATCACCAGCAGGCTTCCGTTGGCAAGCATCACCGAAACCGTTTGCTTGCTCTGCTTATGCTTGAACGAGAACTTACGCTCCGCTCCTAAGCTAACCGAAGCAATTACAATATCATCGCCCAGCGTGCGCTCATCATCGCTGTGCCAGCCCATACCCTCGTCACCACTGTGATACAGATTGAGTAGGCAGGAGTTAAAAGTGCTCCCTGATGCTGCCTCTACCTCAGCCTTAATTTTTCGCAGGGTATCAGTCCAAGGCAACGCTCGGCGGGCAATTTTTGAGTAGGTGTATACATAGTCCTCGTCGCCGTACCAGGCCACTTTGCGCTTCGTGACGATGCGCTTACCAAACATGAGGGCCTCGTCGTGCTGCCAGTCCACTGAGCGCATTAGATCTTTAAAAAACGCCTCTGTCGGCAGACTCAATACGTTGCCGTAGTAGTTGGCTACGCCATCGCAGGGCAGTACGTTGGTATATGGTTGCATGTCAAACAAACTCATTGTTATAGCATAGGGTTTTTGATAAAAAGCTATTGCTCAGTCTGCGCACCTTCCCAACCGATCATCGCCATCTTGCGCGTCGTTCCCCAGCGGTATTCGCCGATACCACCCGTACTTTTAATCACGCGATGGCAGGGGATCAGGTAGCCTACCGGATTGCTTCCGACCGCAGTACCAACGGCACGCGCAGCAGTCGGCTGGTCAATATGTTCGGCCAGCCGACCGTAGGTGCTGAGTTGCCCCTCGGGAATGCGCAACAGGGCTTCCCACACCTTGAGTTGGAAATCGGTGCCCCGCAGGTGGAGGTGCAAGGGCGCACGCTGCTCCGGATGATCCAAAAACTGCTGCACCGTTCGGTGTCGCTCCTCGTTGGATTGTACACAGGTAGCCTTCGGCCAGAGCGTGCGCAGTGCATCGGTAGCCGCACCGTCGGTATCATCAAAGAACAATAGGTTACAGACTCCCCGGTCGGTAGAAGCTACCAGGTATCGCCCAAACCGGCTATCGCTCAGGCTGTAACGAATCGTAAGTGCGGCTCCGCCCTGCTTATACTCACCGGGCGTCATGCCCTCAATGGTCACAAACAAATCGTGCAAACGCCCCGTGCCCGACAAACCGGTTTGGTAAGAGACTTCGGCCAGCGAATGGTCGGTCTGTAGTAGTGACTTGGCGTGCCTGACGCTCAGATACTGTAAAAACTTCTTGGGCGATACCCCGGCCCAACGGCTGAATATTCGCTGAAAATGGTGCGGACTCAAGTGCGCTGTTTCAGCCACTTCGCCCAGCGTGGGTTGCTGTCGGAAGTTGTCTTTCAGGTACACCAGTGCTTCGGTGACCTTATCGTAGTCAGTCATACGCTTTGTTTTGCACGAAAGTAGGACAGTCTGCCTACGGAAAAAACCCGAATGTTGCTAAACCATTCTACAAAGAATATATTCACACTCATCAAGCACTCACAGCATGAAAATAGACCTGTCACATCAGAAGATTCTTGTCACCGGAGCCAGCCGGGGTTTAGGCCGTGCCATTGCCCAGCAGCTAGCCGAATCAGGCGCGCAGGTGGCGGTGCACTACTATCAGAACGCGCAAACCGCGCAGCGGGTGGCCGATACTTGCGGAAACCGCGCGGCGGTGTTTCAGGCAGACTTGGGCCGTCCGGTAGAAGTCTTGCAGCTTTTCGAAAACGTGATTGCTGCGTTTGGGCACCTCGACGCCGTGGTGAACAACGCCGGCATTTCTCTGAGCGCTGATGTGATGGGCGGAGACATTGACTTTACCGATAGCTGGTCGCGTACCATGTTGGTCAACTTACACGCCACCGGACTGCTATGCAAAAAAGCGATCAATCACTTTAACGAACGCGGGGGCGGGCGTATCGTCAACATTGCTTCGCGGGCGGCCTTCCGAGGCGATACCGCCGACTATCTGGCCTACGCGGCCTCCAAGGGCGGCGTGGTGTCGCTCACCCGCTCCATCGCTCGGGCCTACGGCAAACAACACATCAAAGCCTTTGTGGTGGCCCCCGGCTTCGTACGCACCGACATGGCCGAAGATTTTATTCAGCAGTACGGCGAAGAATATGTCAAGAGCGATCTGGCCCTACCCTCACTCACGCAACCCGAAGACGTGTCACCCACCGTTGCTTTCCTACTTAGTGGGTTGGCTGACCACAGTACCGGCGGTACGATTGATATCAACGCGGGTAGCTATGTACATTGAGACGGAGACGGGAGGCCGGAATCCGGCTTTCGGTTTCCGTATTTTTCACTACAGTTGCAAAGAGAAGGTTGTTCCCTCGCCTACTTCAGACTGCACCAGTAGGTTACCCTGGTGCATCTGCATAATGCGCTGTGACAGGCTTAGACCGATACCTGAACCGGTATTTTTAGTAGTGTAAAAAGGAATAAAAATTCTTTCCAACGCTTCCGGCTCAATGCCCGAACCATTGTCGGTGACATCAATGATGATGTTTTGGTTAGCATTGGTGTATACCGACACTTCAATTCTTGGATCGGCGGTATCGCTCAGTGCTTCTGTGGCGTTCTTCAGCACGTTGATGAGTACCATCTCGATGAGCTTAATGTCAATATGGGCCACTAGGTTCGGCGGCTCTATGTTCATACTGATCACGATGCCCGAATCGGCCAAACCCGCCTGAATAAGTTTGATCACCTCTTCTACCACCTTTTTGATGGGTGTGCGCGTTAACTGTGGTTGCGGAATGCTCGTAAAATTGCGGTAAGCATCTACGAATGTCACCAGCCCCCGGCTGCGATTTTCGATGGTGCGTAGGCTCATATTGATATCATCGTAGGCCTCTTGGTCAAAAAGCAGATGACCGTTTTGTTGTACCACATCTTCCTGAATGATGTCGATAGCCGTGCCCGCCAGTGAAGCAATGGGAGTAATAGAGTTCATGATCTCATGGCGTAGCACCCGCGTCAGGTTCTGCCACGACTCTATCTCCTGCTGCTGTAGTTCAGACAGAATATTTTGAATAGAAATCAGTTTGTACTGCGTGCCGCGCAAGCGCAGCTCAGTGGCATTGATCGATAGGTGCAGATCGTTGCTCGGCTTCACCAGTGTTTTGGTACCGGGCATCAGTTTGAGGATGCTCTGATACACCGCCGGATTGGTTTCAGCCAGCTCCTGGATATTGTTCAGTTGGCTCGCGCCTAGATATCGTCGGGCGGTATTGTTGAACAGTTCTACGTTGCCCGACTCATCGTAGGACAGCAACCCGACGCCCACGTGCTGCACTACGGTTCTGAGGTACTGCCAGTGCTCTTCTTTCTCGGCCCGCGCCTTGCGGAAGGCATCAAATACCTCGTTAAACATTTGGTTAAGTTCGCGAAAGCTTTGCCCCAGTTTGCTATCCTTATTGAAACCGGCAGTAAAGTCAGCGTAACGCACCGCCTCCAGAAAGCGGGTCAGCTTTCGGTTGGTTTCGAGTACGTACTGATATAACTCGTAAATTTGGTAGATCACCAGCAGTGACACAATCACTCCGCTCACGTACTTTTCGGTATACACCACAAAGTATAGACACAATAGCATAGTAGCCGCCAGTAAAACAACCCTGACGAGCAGCGCCCACTCAAAACGGTTAGATATCATACTTTTCGAGTCTGCGGTACAGCGAGGCACGGGTTAGCCCCAGGTCGCCGGCCGCTTTAGAAATATTGCCACCGTGCTTCTTAAGCACCTTCCGGATGAGTAGCTTCTCTACTTCTTCTAGGTCGAAGGCTTCCAAGTGCAAGTCTTCCTGGTCGGGGCTACGCGGGGTTCCCTCGGCGCTGAAGAAGAAGTCTTCGGCCTGTAGGGTGGGCTGATTGCTCAGAATCACCGCTCGCTCTACGGCGTGTTGCAGCTCGCGCACGTTGCCCGGCCAGTGGTACTTTTGCATGCGTTTGATGGCACTGGCACTGATCGAGTGCACAGGCTTGTTATACTTCTTGGCGTACATCGCTAAAAAGTGCGTGGCCAGCGGCTCCATATCTTCGGTGCGCTCGCGCAGCGGCGGCAGCCTAATCTCAATGGTGTTGATGCGATAGAGTAAATCCTGACGAAACTCGCTGTTGTGCACCATCTCGTAGAGGGGCATATTGGTGGCGCATACGAAGCGCACGTCCACATCAATCGGTTTGTTGGAGCCCACCGGCGTGATTCTTTTGTTCTGTAGCGCCGTCAGTAGTTTAGCCTGCAACGGTAAGGTGAGGTTACCAATCTCATCCAGGAAAAGCGTACCCTCCGAAGCCGCTTCAAAACGCCCTATCCGGTCTTGTTTCGCGTCGGTAAACGAACCTTTCGTGTGTCCAAACAGCTCACTCTCGAACAGTGATTCGGTGACCGCGCCCAAATCTACGTTGATAAAAACCTTATCGGTGCGCGACGAGCGGCGGTGGATCGCTCGGGCAATCACCTCTTTTCCCGTGCCGTTCTCTCCTAGTATCAGCACGTTGGCATCAGTGCCCGCCACCTGCTCAATGGTTTCAAACACCCGCATCATGGCCGGACTACTGCCGATGATGTCCTGAAACTTTTGGTTGAGGTCGGCGTTCAAAATCTCCTGCTGCGAACGCAGTTGGTTTACCTCGCTGCGAGAAGCACGCAGGCGCAGGGCTGCCATCACGGTAGCCAGTAGCTTCTCGTTATTCCAGGGTTTGAGCACAAAGTCGGTGGCCCCCTCCTTGATGGCCCGCACCGCCAGGTCTACGTCGCCGTAGGCCGTGATCAGGATCACCACTGCTGAGGGGTCTTTCTCCAGAATCTGGTCGAGCCAGAAGAAGCCTTCTTTACCGCTACTCACATCCTTGGTGAAGTTCATATCAAGCAAGATGACATCGTACTGCTCGTTGCTGATGGTGGCCGGAATGGCTCCCGGATTAGTCTCGGTGTCAATTTGTAGAAAGTGACGCTTCAGAAATATCTTGGCCGCTTGCAGCACATCCTCATTATCGTCAACGATGAGTATCTTTCCGGTTTTATGGATATTGCGAGGCATCAGTATTGGGTTTTAGGTGTTGGATATTGGATGACTTGCAGAGATGGTTATGTGTTAGTCGCCACGTCTGTCTAATGATGTAATTTATATTCGTGAAGTCAAAGACTGTACCGCGGGCGGGGCAAGGTCTCAGACTGCATGTGGATTCTGCATAAAAACGACCGTATAGATTTATTAAGGGCTATTTACAATTTTTTACCATGCCTTCCTCCTAACAGTGCGCGGACTATCAAAACGTACAATACCGGACAATAAGTGTTCGCATTCGTACACCTATCACAGAGCTAAGTGCCCTGTTTTAGCCTCAGACGCGTTTCCGGCTTCTGGCACAGCGTTGGCAAACTGGATAGTAGATGATAGATATTGGTTATTAGATCGCTAGTTAACATCTAGCAAATACCAACTATCTAAAATTAACCGCACGGCGGCCGTCAACAACCACTATCCAATAACTAAAATCCAGTACCATGGGCATGGACCGAAAGATAAAAAAGAAAACGTGGACGACCGGGCGCATCCTGGCGATCGGAGGAGGGCTGGCATTCTTGTCTTTCATTCTTTACAGCTTTCTGCTGGCCGACAAACGCTCTAAACTCAACGTAGACGCTGAGAAGATCACCGTGTCTACAGTGAAGCAAGACGTTTTTCAGGAGAATATCCCTGAAACCGGCATTGTGATGCCCAGCCAGACGATCTACCTGGATGCGGTGGAAGGCGGAGTGGTGGACGAAATTATGCTGGAGTCAGGTGCACTGGTAAAAAAGGGCGATACCATCATGACCCTGACCAACTCGAACCTACAACTCGACGTCATGAATCGCGAAGCGCAGTTGTATGAGCAACTCAACATCCTACGTACCACCCGCCTACAACTCGACCAGAACGACCTGAACCAAAAAGCGCAGCTGGCGGAGATAGACTACCAGATTCAACTACTCAAACCACAGTACGCACGCTTCAAAGAGCTCGCCGCCAAACAACTGATCTCGCAGCGCGAATTGGAAGAAGTGGCCGAGCAGTATAAGTACAATCAGCGCCGCCACGAGCTCACCTACAAAGCCTACTTGTCTGATTCTCTCGCCCGCTCGATGCAACTACAGCAGATTAGCATGTCGGAAGAACGCATGAACCGCAGCATGGACGGCGTGAACCACATTCTGGATAACCTGGTGATCACCGCGCCTACGGAAGGCCTGTTGACTACTTCTGACTGGGAGCCGGGCCAGTCCATCACCGTGGGCGAGCGGCTGGGCCAAGTCGCCCTGCTGGATAGCTACAAAGTGCGCGTTGCCATTGACGAACTGTACCTGCCCCGCGTAGACGTAGGGCAGCAGGGCACCTTCACCTTTGCGGGTAATAACTACCGGCTGGAAATTTATAAAAAGTACCCGACGGTATCGGAGGGCAACTTTGAGGTAGACATGAAATTTGTCGGCGAGGTGCCCAGTGGTATCCGTCGCGGACAGTCGCTGCGCATCAAGATGGAGCTGAGTAGCCCGGAAGAAGCCGTACTGCTCGCTACCGGCGGTTTCTTCCGAGATACGGGCGGCAACTGGGTGTTCGTAATGAACAACGACGGCAGCAAAGCCTATAAGCGTGAGATCAAACTAGGGCGTAAGAACACCGAGTACTACGAAGTGGTGAGCGGACTGGAAGCAGACGAACGGGTGATTACTTCTTCCTACGAGAATTTTGGGGATAATGAGGTTTTGGTATTTTGATATGTGAAGCGGGTCAAGGGGTTGGGTATTAGGGATTGGGTGTTGGGTGACTTTCAGTGTGGGTTAGCGTGCTAGAAATAAAGAGAAAATGATAGACTTTAAGACACTGCGCGTGTGGGAGGCTTTTCACGAGATTACCTTGCGTGTCTATAAAATGACACAACAGTTTCCGTCGGAAGAGTTGTACGGATTAACAGTACAGATGAGACGGTCGGCGGCTTCAGTACCTACCAATATTGCGGAAGGGTGCGGTCGCCACACCGATCCTGACCTAGCAAAATTCCTAACTATCGCTATGGGCTCAGCAAGCGAGCTAGAATACCAGTTGCTATTAGCTAGAGACCTAAAATACATTGAGCCTGATGACTACCAGAATATTATACAACAACTAATCACCGCTAAAAGAATGCTCAATACATTCCTCCAAAAAGTAAGAAACAGAATACCTAACAAGTACCACTCTAAATTCCAAACCCCAAACCCCAAAACCCAATCCCTAACTTCCTAAAACCTAATCCCTAAAACCCAATCCCCAGTAAAATGATCAAAACACAGAATCTCAAGAAGGTTTTCATCTCAGACGAAGTGGAAACCACCGCGCTCAACGACATTAACATTCATATTAAATCGGGTGAGTTTGTGGCCATCATGGGCCCGTCGGGTTGTGGTAAGTCTACGCTGCTCAATATTTTAGGGCTGCTTGATAACCCCAGCTCGGGCGAGTACCACTTTATGGAACACGAAGTGGGCGGCTACTCCGAGCGGCAGCGCGCGCAATTGCGCAAGGGCAACATCGGCTTCGTCTTCCAGAGCTTCAACCTGATCGACGAACTCACGGTGTTTGAAAACGTAGAGCTTCCGCTGCTGTATCTTAAAGTGCCGTCGTCGGAACGTGAGAAAAAGGTAAACGCTGCATTAGAGCACATGAACATCATGCACCGCCGCAGTCACTTCCCGCAGCAGTTGTCGGGCGGACAGCAGCAGCGCGTGGCGATTGCCCGGGCCGTGGTAGCCAACCCTAAGTTTATTCTGGCGGATGAGCCGACCGGTAACCTGGACTCTACCAACGGTGAGGAAGTGATGAACCTGCTGTCGGAGCTCAACAAGGCGGGCACCACCATTGCGATGGTAACGCACTCGCCCCACGATGCCACCTACGCCAACCGCACTATCAACCTGTTCGACGGTATGATCGTGACCGAGAATATCAAAGAGCGGTTTCATGTGTAGGGAGTACGGTAGTTAATGGTGAGCCAGAAGGCTAGAAAATTCGACGGCACTTTCACTAACTGCTAACCATGTAGCAAAGCATGCTCACCAACTACCTCACTACTGCCTATCGCCACCTGCTGCGCTACCGCACCACCACGTTGATGAACATCACCAGCTTGGCGGTGGGTATCGCCTGCTGCCTGGTGGTGTACGTCATTGTGCAGCATGAATACTCCTACGATGACTTTCAGCCCCAGGCCGACCGAATGTACCGGGTGGTGACGCAAACGCAGGAGTCCTCAGGAGTAGACTACGACGGGGCGGTGTGCTTTCCGATGGCCGAAGCCCTGCGCGATGAGTTGCCGATGGTGTCATCAGCGACTCAAACCTACGGCCGCAACTACGCGATCATTAGGCGAATTGATGCTACCGGCGGTGAGCAACGGTTTCAGGCCTACCACACGGTGTACGCCGATGCGCATTTTCTGCAAACGTTTCATTATCCCCTACTGGCTGGCCACTACGCCACGCTTTTGCAGCGTCCCGACGAGGTGGTACTCACCCGGCAGTGGGCCGACCGTATTTTTGGTACCAGCCAGTCAGCCGACTATGCGGCGGTTATTGGCCAGACGTTGCGTATCAATCAGCACGACTTTCGGGTGAGCGGGGTACTGGAAGATGTGCCTGACCGCACCAACCTGTACTTTCATGTGCTGCTTCCGATGGCGGTTCATCACGAAGAACACCCGGACTGGACCGCCAACTGGAAGAGTGTGCCGTACGCTAGCAACGCCTTTTTCACCTTGGCCGAAGGGCATACGCCCGAAGAAGTGGCTGCCGCCATCAACCACCTAAAGCACCGCCACCTCGACGAGGATTTGGCACAGCGGCGCACCTACCATGTACAAGCGTTAGCCGATGTGCATACGGACGCGGACTACGGCGGCACTTTCTTCGCCGTGCCCGTTCTCCTCATCGGGGCACTCGCCGGGTTGGGCATTATCGTACTACTCACCGGCAGTATTAACTTTGTCAACTTATCTACTGCTCAGGCCGTGCAGCGCTCGAAAGAAATCGGTATTCGCAAGGTGTTGGGCGGAAGAAGACGACAGTTGCTAGGGCAGTTTCTGGGAGAGGCCGGTCTGCAAGTGGTGGCCGCGGCGGTGCTGGCGGTAGGGCTTGCTGAACTATTTCTCGATGGCGTCAACGACTACGTAGCTCCCTACGCCCAGTACGTGGTCATGCAGTTTCACCTGGACGGCCGGGCCGTACTTTTTCTGCTACCCCTCGTTTTGGTTGTCACGCTTCTGGCCGGTATGTACCCAGCGTGGGTACTGACCCGTTTTCAACCGGTTTCGGTTTTGAAGCAGTCACTGGCCCCAGCGGCCAACACCGGCTTCGGAGCCCGCTTTTCGCTACGAAAGGTGCTAACCGTCGTTCAGTTTGCTATCGCGCAGTTTTTGCTGATCGGCACGCTGGTGACGGCCACTCAAATGCGCTACTTTCAGGAAAAAGACCCTGGCTTTGTGCGAGAGGGCATCATGATGGTTGACTTGCCAGAAGCCGAACGGGAAGCCAACGCTGCTGAGCGATTTCGTCAAAAGGCATTAGCCCACGCCGCCGTACAGCAGGTATCCCTCGGGTCGGCCCCGCCCACCTCTCGCGGTAACAACTGGAACGAAGTCTATGCAACCACGGCGGGAAGCTCCACGAAGCACAACCTGACGGAGAAACGGATTGACCCGTACTATGTGTCTACGTTCGGTCTGTCGCTAGTCGCCGGGCGTAATTTAAAACCAGAGGACTACGCCGCCGACAGCGTACGGCAACGGGCGGTTTTGCTTAACGAGCGGGCCGTTCAGACCTTCGGCTTCGCCCGTCCAGAAGCCGCCCTGGGACAAACCCTGGCCTTCGACGAGCAATCGTCCCTCCGCATGGAAGTGGTCGGGGTGGTGGCCGACTTTGCTAATAATAGCCTAAAAGAGGCCGTACAGCCCGGGTATTTCTACTACGGCGACGGCCTTCGCGTAGCACACGTGCAGTTTGCCGGAAACCACCAGGAGGCCCTGGCTGCCGTGCGAGCAACGTGGGAAGGGCTCTACCCCGACGACTTTTTTCAGTACGAGTGGGTAGACGAACACGTGGCCATGCTGTATACGCTAGAAGATATGTTATACCGTCTGTTTCGTATCATGGGCGGACTAGCGCTGATTATTGGATGCTTAGGACTCTACGGGTTAGCATCATACCTCACCTTGCACCGCCGCAAGGAAATTGGTATTCGCAAAACGATGGGGGCTACCGTTCAGCATATTCTGCTCCGCTTCACGCGTGAGTTTATGGGTTTGGTGCTGGTGGCCTTTCTCATTGCTGCCCCGCTGGGCTATCTCGCCATGCGTGCTTGGCTAGATACTTTTGCTTACCGTATCGATTTGCACCTGGGCTTCTTCGGCCTGACGCTGCTGGTGGCGACCATCGTGGCCTGGATCACCGTCGGCTATCGAAGTGCCCACGCCGCCCGGGCCAACCCAGTGGACTCACTGCGGAATGAGTAAATGACAATATGTTAAACATCCTTATGACGCACTCTGATTCTACTTTTATTCGCCGTGATAAGTGCACCTGCGATCAGTTCTTCATGATACTTCTGCAATATCTGTACGCAAACTGGACCTTGTTCGGCTGCTCGATGGTTTACAATCCTGACTATACCCCCGTGAAGCATGCCCTTCACTACGGCCAACTCACCAAAGTCTTTATCCAATGTAACCAATACTCTTCACTCTTGGTAAGCCAGATTGATGATGGCTTCATCGCCTGGATCAAGAAGAAAGTCACCCACCCAGACGGTATCATGGCCTGCGTCTTCCAGTACTTTCTTAGCTCCGCCCCATACGCAACTATCCAGCAGCACCTTCATACGGCTATGGGCAGATCAATACGCTCATGGGCTACCATTTTATGGGCATATACTAGACAGGCCTGGATGTCTTCGGGCTGTAACCAATCGTATCCTTGTAAGATGATTTCGGTGGTATCACCTGCTGCTAGCATACCCAATATGTGCTCTACAGCCAATCGCTTTCCTCGGATAATAGGTTTGCCCCCGAAGATCGTAGGGTTTACTGTAATGCGTTCTAATAATTTTTGCTTCTCCATAGACTTAAAGATAAACAATTAACGCAACATCCTATGCTCACCAACTACCTCAAAATCGCTTACCGACACCTACTGAAGCACCCCACCTTCAGCTTTATCAATATCTTCGGGCTGGCGGTAGGCATGGCGGCGGGCCTGCTCATCTGGCAGTACGTTCGTTTCGAACTTAGTTACGACGACTTCCGTAAACCGACGGTATACCGGGCCATTGAGCGGAGTTACCAGAATGATGAACTAACGAGCGAGCGAGCGCAAACGGTACCTGCGCTCACCCCGGCGCTGGTGAGCGATATACCGGAGGTAGTGCGGGCGGCCCGCCTAATACACTCCGACAAACTAATGTCCGATCCGGTGATGCAGGTGGGTGAGCGGAGCTTTCATGAGGAGAAAGTATACTTTGCTGACGCTGCTTTCTTACGTTTGTTATCTTATCAGATGAAAGCAGGCAATGCCGACCAGGCGCTCACAAAACCGGCGAGTGTGGTGATTTCTGAGTCTGTAGCCCACAAGTACTTTCCCGAACAAGATGCCTTGGGGCAATCGCTAGTATTCTATCAGGGAGATCGCGGGACATCATCGCTCCAAGTCACGGGAGTTTTTGCGGACATTCCGGCTAATTCGCACCTTCATACGGATTTTCTCGTCTCGTTCAATTCCATTTCTCCCGAGTGGAACCTCGACGAAGATTGGGAGTGGGGCAATTTTTACAATTACCTAGAGGTGATACCCGGTACGGATGCCGCCACGGTCAGGCGGCAAGTGGCCAACGTGTATGAGAAGCATCAGGAAGAGGCACTGGCCGAATGGCGCCAGTTCGGCTATACCCGCACCCTCGACGCTCAGCCTGTTCAGAGCATTCATCTTGACTCTCACCTGGAGGCGGAAGTCGAAGCCAACGGAAGTCGCCAAACGGTTGAGTTTCTTTCTTTGATTGCCATTTTCATTTTACTCATTGCCTGGGTTAACTACCTCAACCTAACCACGGCGAAGTCGGCGGAGCGAGCCCGAGAGGTGGGCGTCCGAAAAGTAGTAGGTTCAGGAAGAGGCCGACTTATCGCGCAGTTCGTGGCCGAATCGTTGCTGATCAATACGCTGGCCGCCGGTATAGCGTTCGCACTGGCAGAGCTACTGTCGCCCGTCTTTTCTGATTTTACCAATGGGCACTTGGTCACATCTTTTGACCGCAAAACTATCTTCGTCGGAGCGGGCATCTTTCTGATGGGCACGGTGCTATCCAGTCTGTATCCGGCACTGGTGCTTTCTTCGTATCAGCCAGGGAAGGTGCTTAAGGGTACGTTTAAGCGTAGTAAGCAGGGCGTCTGGCTCAGAAAGGGCCTGGTTATTTTTCAGTTTGCCGCATCGGTCGCACTTATTGCTGGTACGCTCATCGTGCAGCATCAGCTATCGTTTATGCGCCAGCAAAATGTCGGACTGAATTTAGACCAAACAGTGGTGGTAAAGGGGCCCGGTATCAAAGACTCTACCTACCAGCAACACCTCACCTACTTTAAGAACGAAGCAGGCAGATTACCGGCCGTTCGCAAGGTCAGTGTATCATCATCAGTGCCCGGCAGTGAACTGAGTTGGGCGCGTGCCTTTTATCCGTCGGCCCAGCCCGACCAGCGGGTAGGTGTCCATATCGTAGCGGTAGACGAGGATTTTTTTGACTTGTACGGGGCTCGGTTCGCAGCCGGTCGCAACTTTTCGCGTGCCTCTTCTTCGGATCGCTCGGCACTTGTTTTCAACGAGACAGCGGCTCGCCAGATGGGCTTCGCATCCGTTAGTCAAATACTGGAAGAGCCTATCACCTGGGAAGAGAGTGAAAACGATCTGCACACCAAGCAGGTGATCGGGGTCGTGAAGGATTTTCATCAGGAGTCGTTGCATCAAGCCGTAGAGCCGATGGTGTTTGTGCTGAAGAAGTACCTGAACGCCCCCTGGGCCGGTGAATTCTATTCGTTGAAGGTCGGCACATCAGAGTATCCTGCTACCCTGGCCCAGATTCAGGAAAGCTGGCAAAGTGCTTTTCCGGGCAGTCCGTTCGACTACTTTTTCCTGAACGAGCACTTTGATGCACAGTACCGGGCCGATCAGCAATTTGGTCATATTTTCAGTCTGTTCGCTGGCTTGGCCATTTTGATTGCCTGCCTGGGCTTGTTTGGGCTCGTATCGTATTTAACCATACAACGCACGCAAGAAATTGGTATCCGTAAGGTACTAGGTGCCTCAGTGCAGCACATAGTCGTTTTACTTTCGCAAGATTTCGTTCGTCTGGTGGTGGTAGCCAGCCTAATAGCGCTACCGATTGTCTACTGGAGGGCCGGAATTTGGCTAGAGCACTATGCGTACCGCACCACCGTACAGTGGTGGTGGTTCGTGGTTCCGGTGTGTTTGGTAGGAGCCTTGGCCGTGCTGGTCATTAGTTTTCAGACCATTCGTGCGGCGCTGACCAATCCAGTAAATTCGTTGCGGACTGAGTAATATAATAAATAGTGGCTTCTCTACTTTCTCTTATCGTTCGTTGGATATAGAGTACATAGCTTGATCAATACCACGATTTATAGTGCAAATACCTTTTCTGAAGAAAGATTACTGGTGGCCATCGAGCGTATATTGGCCTTTTCGAAGCTGAGCTTTTTTCGCTGCCTCAGACATCAGCTTTGTCAACACTAGAGGTTTCACTATATTTCGCCCCCTACTCAATAACACAACTTAAGTGATGAAACCAACGATCAGTCACCTCCTATCCATTGCCTGTTTTTTGTTTGTTGCGTGCCAGTCAGAAGATGATAATCCTACTCCTCTCCCTTTAGCGGCAGCGTTTGAAGCTAGTGACACCACTATCATACAAGGCGAAGAAATCACCTTCACCGATCAATCTACGGGAGTAGATACCACCGCTCGTTATCAGTGGAGCTTTGCGGGGGGCAATCCGGCATCTTTCGAGGGGGCCACTCCGCCCGCCATTGTTTATCGCGATACCGGTCGCTTCGATGTAACGCTTCAGATCAGTAGTAACGGCCAGGAGAGCACGGCCACCAAGTCAGAGTACATCGTCGTGCAGTTAGACTCCGCAAATGCTTGTCGTACAGATCCGTTTTTGTGTACCGAAACAGTTGAAGTCGGTGAAAACGTGACGGACAATCTACCCGAAGCGAACACATCCAACGTGTACGAAATAGTGGTCGATAGCAGCGGCGTGCTGGAAGTGACCGTAGAAGATATTCCGGGCAACCTATCGTTAGTATCAGAGCTGTTGGGAGATGACACCGAAACGCTCTTGACACGCAACGAGAGCACGGCGGGTCGCCTCTACTACGAACGCCTGGTGCGGCCCGGCACCTACTACGTCGTGGTGCGCGACCGGACCGGGGCGGTTAGTGAGGATGCCTACTCGCTCACGATCAATCTAGACCGCACTGATACGAACGAGTGGAACGGTTCTATCAGCACGGCCACCCCTCTGGCCCTTGATGAAATCATCGTCGGAAACTTGCGCACTGATGAAGACGAAGATTACTTTGAGCTTAATATAGAGCAACCCGGCGTGTTGGATGTACGACTCACCGGTGTGCCGGAGGTGGAAACGGGTGTGACGTTGCTCAACGCTAATGAGAACGTACTGGTGGGTACTAATCAATTCGAGCGAGGTGAAGGTGATCCCGCCCGGGTACTTTATCTTATCGCCGAGCCGGGCAGTTACTATATCAAGTTGGAAGCTGATGTTTCTTCTAGAGATACCTACGAACTAAGGGCTACCTTAGACGCCCGCGATACCTACGAATACAATGACCGTCAAAACGCTGCTACTATTGCGTTGGACGAAGATGTGCGAGGCACCCTACGGACCGAAGGCGACAACGATTGGTTCGAGATCAAGATAGATGAGCCGGGCACCCTGATTGCCAACGCCACTACGGTAGACGATAGCACCGACCTACGCTTGTTTTTATACCGCCCTACGGATGAAGATCCCATCGCCGACGATGGCCTGAGCTTTACGGCTCGCAATGCGGGCGATCCGCGCTCTTTATACTATCTGGCGGAGCCGGGCACGTACCTTATGCAACTGCTTAACGCCGATGCGGGCGGCGGCGGTTACGACCTGTATACCCTAAACATGACCCTTGATCTCACTGATTCCTACGAACTCAACAACGACCGCAATGGGGCGAAGGACATTGCACTGAACCAGGATATCAAAGGAAATATTAGTTTGTATCAAGATGAGGACTGGTTTAAGATTGAGCTTCCGCAAGGCACCACCAAGCTAACGGTTACCGATATAGACGCCAATCTTGACATGGAGGCCTACGTGTATCCTGAGACCAGCGATCGCAACCTTCCTACCACCGATGGCTTCACTAACGGCAATACCATCGGCGAAGGTAAGCCCGTTGATATTAGCTACAACATCGAGCAAGCCGGTACCTACTTCGTTCAGCTTAGATCGAGGAGCCAGAGTCCTGCTCTTAATAACAATCAGCTAGACCGCACGATATACACACTGCGGGTAGAATAAGTCTGCTTGATCAAAGGCTACAAGGTGACAACGGATAAGTTATCAATAATTGAGCAAAACGTGTTACCTTGTTTTTTTTCTTTAACCACAATAATCCCATGAGGTT
Organism: Tunicatimonas sp.; assembly: GCA_965213875.1. Lineage (GTDB taxonomy): Bacteria > Bacteroidota > Bacteroidia > Cytophagales > Cyclobacteriaceae > Tunicatimonas. The sequence continues at coordinate 1,163,279 of CBDCAN010000001.1, forward strand.
ACTACTATTAGCTAGCGCATTTCTTCTGATCACATTATCCGCTGCTGCTCAAGTTGCTGAAGGCAACAAGTTTCTGAACGGCACACTGAACATAACCCTACTAGGAAACGACGGTAACACCCGAACTGCGGTCACGGTCAATCCTCGAGCGGGCTACTTTATCAGTGATCGCACAGCAGTGGGCGGGGCACTAGGTATCATCAGCCAGTCAGGATCAGGTTTTGACAATAACCTTACCGTCTCACTGTCACCCTTTGTCAGGAGATTTTTCCCGATTGCTGATGATAAGTTTTACTTCTTCGTAGACGGCACGTTCTCACTGTCCTACGGAAACTCAGCGGCAGGTTTTGGTGAGTTCACCAGCAGTAATGACGCGTTTTCGGTCGGTTTGGAAGTTTCACCGGGTTTTATCTATTTTCCGGCGGAGCGCTGGAGTTTAGATTTTTCGCTGACGGGCTTTGGGCTCACTTTCTTTGGTATCGGAGAGGATGTGACCACGCTGTTCAATTTAGGAGTAACCACCTTTTCGCCAAACCTAGGCTTTAGCTACTACTTCTAGTCGCTAATTATCTCAACCGATTAGCCAATGAAGGATTGGCCACAGTTTTTCCTTCCTTAAAATGCTGCTTGCCTTCGTCCAGAAAGTCAACGAAGTTTTGCACGTTCAGATCATAAGCCTGGGGCTGCATCAGCAGCTGCTGGTCGTGGTTCAGCAGCACGTAGTAGGGTTGCGCGTTATTGCCAAAGCGGGTGATCTGTAAGTCGGCGTTTTGCTGACCGATGGTTTTCTTCACCCGCTGGTCGTAGTCGGAGGTGTACCAATCGGTTTCAGGTCGTTCCTGCTTTTCGTCTACGTAGAGCGCCACCACCACGTAATCTTCGCGTAAACGGCGCAGCACCGCCGGATCGGACCATACGTTTGCCTCCATTTCGCGACAGTTGACGCAACCGTGGCCGGTAAAATCAATAAACAACGGCTTGCCTTGCGCCTGCGCACAAGCGAGGGCTTGCTCGTAGTCGAAGTAGCCCGCCAAACCATGAGGCAGATGAAGTAGGCCAGCGTACTGTGGCGACTCGCAGCCCGCGGCCGATTCGCTCACCGTGGCCACAGCTGCATTACCATCACTACGTTCGGCTAGCAACTGTGGCACATTAAAATCGTGGGTGTGCATGGGCGGCAGATAGCCCGCTAGTGCCTTGAGCGGAGCTCCGAACAAACCCGGGATGAGGTACAGCACAAAAGAAAAGGTCGCCATCGCGAGCAGCAGACGCGGTATGCTCACCGCCGCTAGCGGACTGTCGTGCGGCAACCGGACTTTGCCCAGCAAATAGAATCCCATCAGCGAGAAAATAACGATCCAGATCACCAGATACACCTCCCGGTCGAGCAGTCCCCAGTGGTACACCTGATCGGCTACGCTCAGAAACTTGAAGGCCAGCGCTAGCTCGATAAAACCCAGCACTACTTTGACTGAGTTGAGCCACCCGCCTGACTTGGGCAAACTGCTGAGCCACTGCGGGAAAGCAGCGAACAACGTAAACGGAATGGCAAAGGCCAAAGAAAAACCCAGCATACCCAGCACCGGTTTGGTGAACGCCCCACCGGCGGAAGCTACCAACACGCTACCCACCAACGGCCCCGTGCACGAAAACGATACCAGCACCAGGGTGAAGGCCATAAAAAACACTCCGTAATATCCGCCTTTATCCGATTGTTGGTCTACCCGGTTAACTAATGCGCTGGGCAGGGTGATCTCAAACAAACCAAGGAAAGACAGACCGAATACCACAAATATGGCAAAGAAAAATAGGTTGGGCAACCAGTGGGTACTCAGCCAATTGGCAAAGGCCGGGCCAAATAGCATCGACACAATAACGCCCGCCACCACGTAGATGGCCACGATAGATACCCCGTAAACTACCGCCTTGCGTATCGCGGCCCCGCGCCCCGCACTAGTAAAAAATGTGATAGTCATCGGAATCATCGGGAACACACAAGGAGTGAGCAGTGCGGCCAGTCCGGCTCCGAAGGCAATCAGGAAGAAAGTGAGCAATCCGTAGGGGCTAGCGGCCTGTTGGTCAACATCGTTGCCCACGACCGGAGGGATGATCTGCTCGGAAGCGGGCGGAGCAGACTCGGCAGGCGATGTGCTTCCGGTGGCCTTCTGCTTCGTCAGATCAAAAGAAAATTCGTCTTCAAACGGAATGCACTGACCGTCTACGTCGGTGCACACCTGATAGTTATAGCTGCCCGCAATTGCTTTAAGCGATGCATCGGTGATGCGTACGGTTTGACGAAACTCTGCTTTACCCACAAAATAGGTATACTCGCCCTCCCACAGTTCATCGTACTTCTTCTTCGCATCAATCGGCTGAATGTCGCCGACTAGTTCGTAGCCATCGGTGGGATTGAAGGTAAACTCCGTGACCATCGGCCCCAGTTCGGGATCGAAGTCCGAAGAATACAGGTACCAGTCTGGATCAATGATGACATGAAAAATGAGATCCAGCGTGTCACCCGACCGTTCTGACGTATCGTATGACCACGTGGCAGGCTTCAATATCTGAGCCGATAGCCCAAAAGAAATAAGTAGACCGACACAAAGAAGAAGGCGTTTACGCATCATAGCTGTTTGTCACCAGGGTGAAAGACTTCTTCGAGTAGAACGAGATGATCGATAGGATGTTACCCAAGAGGTGCAGCACAAGGTGCAGGTTCAGGCCAGCATCTCTTCGTGCTCGAGGTGGCGATGATAGGTAGGCCCGTCGTCGGGTAGAGAAATGCCCGGGGGTAAATCTAAGTCAGGAGTAGGGTGGATTGAAATTCCGCCGTCGTCGTCGTCGTCATCGTCGTCGCGAAAGCGGAAATTACGCTTCTTCATCAGGATGACCATGAAGTACACCATCACAACGTAAGCAACCCCCATGAGTATCATGTCCAACATGCTTTTCCTCCTTGACTAAATGATGAATTCGCTAATTTTTAAGAGAACAACTAATATGCCTATTAGTTCGGTAAAAAAAAAATTTGCCCCGGCGAAAGTCACTCGTTTGTCTGCAAACCACCGTCTGTGAGCGTAGTGTTTGTTAGCAATTGTATCAACTAGATTCTAAAGCAAGCGTCAATCGCCTCTCTCTAGCATGGGAAGCAGTTGGCGGTTAGTGGTCGCTGCTCAACAATGGCCTAACAACTACTTAATCGCAGTATGAATGGCCACTCCTTCATTACTCACTCTCTAAAGTGTCTCAAGACCATGATTCGGCTACTTACTGATAACGTACTGTAACAAGAAACAGTGCGCGCTTCTACTGAGCAACGGGCGCACCAAAGCGAGCCAGGGCACGATCGGCCACCGTCTGCCCAATCGACAGCGATGAGGTAGCCGCAGGTGAGGGCGCGTTGCACACGTTGACAGCAAATTCGTTTTCTACGATCAGAAAGTCATCGAGCAAACCACCGTGACGGTCGCACGCCTGGGCGCGCACCCCCGCTTCGCCGGGCAGCAGGTCGCCTGCGGTGATATCGGGTACTAACTTTTGTAGTGCTTCGGTGAAGGCCGCCTTCGAAAAGGACCGGTACATCTCGCCCAAACCGGTTTGCCAGTACTTGGCCGCCACCCGCTGAAAACCGGGCCAGCGCAGGGTTTCGCTCAGCTCAGCCACGTTGATATCAGATTTTCGATATCCCTCGCGGCGGAAGGCCAGCACGGCATTGGGCCCTGCCTCTACCCCACCCCCGATCATGCGGGTGAAGTGTACGCCCAAGAACGGGAAGTTGGGGTCTGGTACCGGATAAATCAGATGCTTCACCAGATACTCTTTCTCAGGTCTGATTTCGTAATACTCACCCCGAAACGGAATGATACGGATATCGATCGGCTCAGCCTGCGTCATTTGCGCTAGCTTATCGGAGTAGAGGCCAGCGCAGTTCACCACCAGCTTGGTGGTGTAGCTACTGCGCGAGGTGACTACCGTACAATCGCGGTGGTGCAATTGAATATCCGTGACGCGCTCCCCCAACATAATATCGCCGCCGCGCTCGCGAATCAGGCTGGCGTAGCGCAGAGCCACCGCTGTATAGTCTACAATACCAGTCTGCGGCACGAAGATCGCCTCAATGCCATTCACGTACGGCTCATGCTCACGCAGTTCGCCCTGATTCAGCCGCTTGAGCCCTTTCAGGCCGTTTTCTTGACCTCGCTGCTCTATGTTGTTAAGCGCCTCTAGCTCGTTAGGACTGGTGGCCACAATCACTTTACCGCACAAATCGTAGGAGATATCTTGTGCTTCGCAGAAATCGAGCAGCATCTGGTAGCCACGGGTGCAATTAGTCGCCTTCAGACTACCGGGTTTGTAGTAGATACCGGAATGGATTACGCCGCTGTTATGACCGGTCTGGTGCGCCGACAGATGAATTTCTTTGTCGATGAGCGCCAGTTTGAGTCCTGGGTTTTGCTCTTGGATACGCAAGGCGGTGGCCAGGCCCACAATGCCGCCGCCGATTACGGTGATGTCGTATGTCATGTAGCTACGAGTAGCAGCGGCAGCGGCAGTAGACAGTTATTATCACTGCCTACTGCTACTGCCACCTGCCGCTATTTTTTAGGTTCAAACTTCAAAGATACGGAATTCATGCAGTAGCGTTGCCCGGTGGGGTTCGGCCCGTCGTCGAACACATGGCCCAGGTGACTTTCGCAGCGGCTACACAGCACTTCGGTTCGTACCATACCGTGGCTGGCGTCGCGCTCTTCCGTTACTTTGCCCCCTTCTATCGGGGCGTAGAAGCTAGGCCAACCGCTGCCTGAGTCGTACTTGGTTTCGGAGCTGAACAGCGCTTGTCCACAGGCGGCACACGTGTATACTCCGCTATCCTTATTATCGTAGTATTCGCCGGTGAAAGCCCGCTCGGTGCCTTTTTCGCGTAATACCCGGTACTGATCGGGAGTAAGTTCTTGCTGCCACTCTTGCGCTGATTTTTGAATCTTATCGTTCATTGTTCTGATGGTTCGTAAGTGATGCTTGTCAAAAAAACAAATTTAGCCGCTAATTGATTTGCTTCGGGGCAAAAAGCTTCCTATGATAGTCTTGCTAGTTTTTGTGCAGGAATACCATTCGCCCTGCTATCTTTACAAGTGCTCAATCATATTAATGAAAGAAAAAATAGACTACGTTAAAAATCTCCGCCACGATGTGCCCGCCGGTCTGGTGGTGTTTCTAGTGGCGCTGCCCCTCTGCCTCGGTATTGCCCTGGCCTCGGGCGCCCCGCTGATGTCCGGCTTGGTGACCGGCATTATGGGCGGTTTAGTGGCCGGATTAGCCAGTGGCTCTCACTTGGCCGTGAGCGGCCCCGCGGCGGGCCTCACCGTGATTGTGCTCGATGGCATTGAAGACATAGGCAGTTTTGAAGCGTTTCTGGCCACCGTAGTATTGGCCGGACTCATTCAACTGGTGCTGGGTTTTTTAAAGGCCGGCATCATCGGTCACTACTTTCCCTCTTCGGTGATCCAGGGCATGCTAGCGGCTATTGGGCTGATCCTTATTCTGAAGCAGATTCCGCACTTTCTGGGGGTAGACCAGGATTTCTTCGGCGACTACTCCTTCTTTCAGCCCGATGGGCTCAACACCTTTTCTGAGATCGGCTACGCCCTGGATCATATCGGCATGGGGCCGCTGGTGATTGGGGTCATTTCGCTAGCCCTGATCATTTTGTGGGTGCAGCCCTTTATGGCTAACGTTCCCCTGGCCTCCTCCATTCCCAGCGCGCTGCTGGTGGTGATCGTAGGCATTGTGCTCAATTTAGTGTTCGCCGCCTTCGTACCGGCACTGGCCATTGAGCCTGAGCACCTGGTGCAGATCCCCCTGATCAAGAGCTTGAGCGATGTACAAAATGAACTAAGTTTCCCGGACTTTGGTGCCGCCTTCAGTAGCGAATCTATTCGCCAGACCATCCGTATCTCGTTCACGATCGCCATTATCGCCAGCCTTGAGACGCTGCTCTGTATTGAGGCCACTGATAAAATGGATCCGCACAAACGTAAAACTCCCTACAGCCGTGAGCTACAGGCCCAGGGCTTAGGAAACACCCTGGCTGGCTTGGTAGGAGGCATCCCAATGACCGCCGTGATTGTGCGTAGTACGGCTAACCTCGACGCCGGGGCGCGTACCAAAATGTCGGCCTTTTACCACGGTGTGTTCTTGCTGGGTTCACTGTTATTAATCCCTCGGGTGCTCAACTTGATTCCACTGTCGGCATTGGCGGCCATTCTGCTCTACATTGGCTACAAGCTCACCCGCCCCGTGATTTATCAAAAGCAGTGGCGGTTGGGCTTCAACCAGTTCATCCCGTTCATCGTCACCATCATCGCCATTCTGTTTACTGATTTGCTCATTGGTATTGCCATTGGTATGGCGGTGGGCATCTACTTCATTCTTCGGGCCAACTATCAGGTACCCTTCTCCTTCACGACCAGGTCAGACGGAGATCGCACGCACTACGAGATTCGCCTGAGCGAGCATGTATCGTTTCTCAACAAGGCCAGTTTGGCCAAAACGCTGGACAGCATTCCTTCACACTCAGTGGTGGATATCTACGGTGACAATACCCGACACATCGACTACGATGTGATAGAAACCATCGCAAGTTTTCGACAACGGGCCATTGAGCAGGATATCACCTTGTCTTTCAAAAATCTGCACGTAGAAGGTGAGTTAGATAAAGTGCTCAACTAAGGTTGTGAGCGGCTCTTTCGGATGCAAAGTGCTGTACAACCTAATACCTGTTGCATTCTCTGATCGACGAACAATCTCTTTTCGGGCTTGTTAGTAAGCCTGAACACAATTAACCATTATCTTTTAGATCGTTTATGAAAGTCCCCCGCGTTTTAGCCAAATACGTAGACGTTGTCAACCACCCTGGTGTATACATCAAGGCTGAAATAGACCGAGTTACCAGTGATATCAAAGTAAAGGTATCCGAAGCGATGGGCAAAGTCATCGTGTTCGGCATGCTGGCCGTATTTGGCTTGTTCTTACTGAGCTTCGCCAGTCTGACCTTGGCGTTCTTTCTGAATAGTGTGCTAGATAGTGAGTTTTACGGCTTCTTGATCGTTACCGGACTGTACTTGACGGTGGTGATATTTCTGGTGGCCATTCGTAACAATGACTCGCTACAGCGCAAGCTGTTCGGGCTGCCCAAACCGGAGAAACCACCTTTGCCCGAATCACGCCAGCTGCCTCCACCCGACAAGGTGGATCCGCGCAAGTACGGAGTGGCTAAGCCCCTGGTAGCTGACGTACCCCAGAACGGTAAACCACCGGTGGCCGACCGTCGTCCCGACACCATCTACCCACCCGTAGACCGTCAGCCGGAGCCAACCAAAATGAAGCGCACGGTGGTCACATCCACCGACCCAGCGCCGGGCTACACGGCCCCCGCCCCGCCCCCGGTAGCCACTTCACCCGAGGGGCACACCGTGAAGGTGACTGATCCACTGCCCGCTACTCAACCGCCCGTACCGGCTCCCCCCACCAAGGACACTGTTTAGTGCGGCGTTGATGATCAGCTGATACAAAGCGGCAGTAGGCAGTGCTTCTGGCTGGTTAGTTATCCGTTTAGGTTTCTCGGGGCCGCATTGCTTAAAACCGCACCCCTAGCCCTAGCTCCAACGACTCGGCCCGCGCCCCGTGCATCTTGAGCATGACACTGCTCGATAGGTATTTGCCCAGCGCGTAGCGCAATCCGAGCCGTTGGTACACCGGTTTGTAGATCTGCTGAAACGGACGATATATGTACACCCCAACCTGCGTAACTAGCGACAGCCGATGGTAAAATAGCTCGTGACCCACCGTTATCCCCACGCGCCGGTAATCAGGATAATCCTCAGTAAGCCTCATACGAATGTGATGGTAGGTAGCTTCGTCAAAGAGGGCGTCCGCGCCGAGGGTCAGTCCGCTGAGTGCACTCAGGCGTAGCATCGTGTGCAGGTGCACGTTGATGAAGCGGTGGCGATCGCTACCCGTTTCTATGGTTTTCATCCCACCGCTCACCCCCACGTAGTAGCTCAGCCGCCGGTAAGCAGGAGGCCCCGACGCGTCAGTCGCGGTAATGTAATCCGGAATCGCTGAATTGATAACTCGGGCCACGCCCACCTGCAAGTTGGGCATGTTAACCCCTCGGTTGGGTTTGGTGTAGGCCGCGTTAGAATAATGAATCAATTTGGCCGATAAGATGGCGCGCCAGTGTGGCGATAGCTGCTGGGTGTAGCTCAATTGGGTGCGCATACTGAGGGTCACCGGAGTACCTAGCATCACATTGCCGGTTTCTAGCGGCGGACGGTAAGGCTGTGTATGATAACCTAGGCCTAACCCCAGGCCAAAGGTGAGGCGAGCACGCTTGAAGCTTATCATCGGTATATCCATATACAGGTTAGCACCGATGGATTGTCCGACGACCGTGTCTTGATAATCGGTGTAGGTAAGGGCTAGCCCGATGTCAGGGTAACCGTAACGGTGCTCCCAGTAGGTGTGTCCGTAGGTATTCTTCTGGATAAACAGCTCAAAGCCACGGGGCCGGATGGGGGCCAAATGCTTCACGGCGGGCGACTCGGCAATCACGAAGCCTTCGTATAGGCTACCGCCTGCGGTGTAGGTATATTTCGGCTGAGCTACTGCCAGAGACATCGCACAAACGACACCAAATGTACTCAGCCACCAACGAGCTATGATCATCTACACGAGTGGTTATCTTTAAACATGAGCATTCCAACAGGATGGTTTAATCCTATGCAGCTACCCAGATGCCATTGTTTGTCTCCTAAACCTTCATTTCAAACAGGCTCACTGTGGCATTGTCGTAATGAGCAGGAAGACCGACGGTGTTCTTTAGTTTTGATAAGCCTAAGAAGTTAAATCCGCACGTTCGGTAGTAGGCTATCAGACCGGGATTATCACCCACCGTGTCCATCCTAATCAATCGCCGGTCGTTCTGCGCCGCGTAGTCCCTCGCCCACTGCACAATGTTGCCCACCATGTTTTGCCCCCGAAAGTCGGGGCTGGTGGCAATGCGATGAATGTAAACCGCCGGATCGTTATCCTTTTCTTCCCAAATTTGAGGATCACTGAACGCAGTGGCCCATACACAGGCGACACGGTCGTTTTGAACGGCTTTCCACTGTCGGTTCTCGGCGATTTCGTCTTCCACCATGGCTCGATCAAACTGAGGCCAATACACCGAAGACTTCTGCTTTTGAAGTGCAGTAGCGATATCGTAGAGCCGAAATATTTCGTCGATATCCAAAGCCGTACTGTTCTCTATCTTCATAACTCAGCCCTATTTATCTACCAACCAACGGACGGTGAGTAGGCTCGGCTAAAATAGCAATAAAAGCAGTTTTGACAACGGTTTTGACCAGAGCAGACCATAGGATATATAGTAAAAGTGTATATTGCTCTTCGTTTGATACCACCTGACCGATCATCATGAAAAATATACTACCACTTACCCTGCTACTAGGGTTGGTTACCTACCGAGCTGCGCAAAGCCAGGATATCGCCTTTGAGGAGTTTAGCTTAGACAATGGTTTGCACGTCATCTTACACGAAGACCATTCGGTGCCCATTGTGGCCGTAACGGTGCTCTACCACGTGGGTTCTAAGAACGAAGACTCGACCCGCACGGGCTTCGCCCACTTCTTCGAGCACCTGCTCTTTGAGGGATCAGAGAACATTGACCGCGGCGAATTTGACCAGTACATTGAGGGAGCCGGAGGCACCAACAATGCCTACACCAATGCCGACCAAACCTTTTACTACGAACTGTTGCCATCCAACCAGTTGGCCCTTGGTCTGTGGTTAGAGTCAGAGCGTATGCTGCACGCCAAGGTCGATAGTGTGGGAGTAGAAACCCAGCGGCAGGTGGTGAAAGAAGAGCGTCGTCAGCGGGTAGACAACCAACCCTATGGCTCGCTGATTGAGGAGGTGCTGAAACGAGCGTACCGAGAACATCCCTACCGCTGGCCCACCATCGGCTCAATGGCTCACCTGGAAGCGGCGACGGAAGAAGACTACAAGAATTTCTACGAGACCTACTACGTGCCCAACAACGCCACGCTCTCGATTGCGGGCGATATTGACATTAAGCAAGCCACCAAACTGGTCAAGAAATACTTTGCGGGCATTCCGAAGGGCGAACCGGTGGTGCGTCCTCAAGTGATGGAACCCGCGCAAACCGCTGAGGTGCGCGATCAGGTAGAAGATAACATTCAACTGCCCGCCGTGGTGCATGCCTACCGCACGCCCGGCATCAAGTCTGATGACTTTTATGCCGTGCAGATGCTCACCACCCTGCTATCCGACGGCGAAAGCTCGCGGCTGAGTCAGGCGGTGAAGAACGAGGAACAGAAAGCCGTGGCGGTGGGCGCGTTTCCGCTGGCTCTGGAAGATGATCCGAGCCTATCCGTTGCCTACGCCATCGCCAATGCGGGAGTCACTCCCGAAGACGTAGAAGCTTCCATGAACCAGCAGTACCAACGGGTACGCGATGAACTGATCAGCGAGCGAGAGTTTCAAAAGCTGCGTAACCAGATTGAGAGCGAATTCTACCAGCAGAACGCCGACGTGGCCGGAGTAGCCGAAAACCTGGCCTACTACCACGTCTATTATCAGGACGCTGACCTGATCAACAAGGAACTGGAACGTTATATGTCGGTCACCCGTGAAGACATCCAGCGCGTGGCGCAGCAGTATCTGGTGGATAGCAACCGCGTTTCATTATTCTACGTGCCGAAAGCCAGTTAAATAGTAGCAGGAGCAGCGGCAGTACGCTACCCACTGCCGCTGCTACTAAAACCCAACCTATCACACGACCATGATACCTCTTCAAAAATATACGTTGTCCACCGTTCTGGTGGTTCTACTCACCCTCAGCTACGCTTGCTCTCCCAAAACCACGGGAACGGCCCGCTCGTCTTCTCTTGATCGTAGTCAGGCTCCCGAACCGGGCCCCGCGCCTGAAGTGCAGATCGGCGACTATGAATCGTTTCAGCTCGACAACGGGCTCACCGTTTACGTAGTAGAAAACCATAAAGTGCCCTCCGTATCGCTATCGCTGGTGCTGGATATTGACCCGATACAGGAAGGCGACAAAGCCGGCTACGTGAGCCTGGCCGGACAGATGCTACGCCGCGGCACCGAATCGCGCGCCAAAGCTGAGCTAGACGAAGCGGTTGACTTTATCGGAGCCACGCTGTCTACCTCGGGCGACGGGTTGTACGCTTCTTCGCTCACCAAGCACGCTGACACGCTGATGAACCTGGTGAGTGATGTGCTACTCCGTCCTACTTTTCCGGAGGAAGAACTAGAGAAAGTGCGTACGGAAACCCTGTCTAACCTCACCGCTGCTAAAGCGGATCCCAGTGCGATTGCGAACAACGTCAAGACTGTGCTGCGCTACGGATCGGATAATCCCTACGGCGAAATTGAAACCGAGGCGACTATTGAGAACATCGAGCGTCAGGATTTGGTAGGCTACTACCAACAGCACTTCAAACCAAGCGTAGCCTACCTCACGGTGGTGGGTGACATTACTCCGGAAGCAGCGCGTCCGCTGATCGAGAAATACCTGGGCAGTTGGGAGTCAGGCGAAGTGCCCCAGCGCGAATTTGAGACACCAGTCGCCCCTAACCAGCGCGAAGTGGCGATTGTGGATAAGCCCGGTGCCGTACAAACCGTGCTGGCGTTCACCTATCCGGTCGCGTTGAGCATGCGCAACGGTGACTACCTGGCCGCCCTGACGGCCAATGCTATCCTCGGCCAGAGCTTCGGCTCGCGCCTGAACCAAAACCTACGGGAGGACAAAGCCTATACCTACGGAGCAGGCTCCAGCCTCTCGCCCGACCGCCGCATCGGTTATTTTTCGGCTGAGTCGCAGGTGCGCACCGAGGTCACCGATAGCGCGGCCACCGAGTTTGTGAACGAACTAGAACGCATGGCCAGCGGCGACATCACCGCCGATGAACTGGAAAAGGCCAAGAAAACCATCAGCGGTCGCTTCGCTCGTTCGCTCGAAGATCCGCGCACGGTAGCTCGCTTCGCCATCAATACTGCGCTCTACGAGCTACCCGCTGACTTTTACGAAACCTACCTGCAACGCATTGACGCGCTGACCGTGGCCGAAGTGAATGCAGCGGCTCAGAAGTACATTAAGCCTGATGAGACATATCTGATCGCCGTGGGCAACGAGGGTGCGCTTGACGAAAAGTTAGCCTCATTCGGCCATGTGCAGCACTATGATCTCTACGGAAAACCCATCGGTGCTAACGGGGGCGTGCTGGACGTGACTGCCGAGGAAGTGATCGACCGATACCTCACAGCGATGGGCGGACGCGAAAAGCTAGAGACCGTAGAGGCCCTGCGCATGCGGGCCGAAGCCACGGTGCAGGGTGTCACCATCCAAATGGAGAACATCAATACCAATGACCAGCGCATGCGCTCGGAGCAAGTGACCCCGATGGGCACCATGACGCAGGTGTTTGACGGCGAAAAGGGGTACATGGTGACTCCACAAGGGCAACAGGAAATCAGCGGCCCGCAGCTAAATCTGATGCGTGAGCAGGCCCTACTGTTCTCTCCGCTTAGCTACCAGGGCGAAGGCTTCAAAACCGAGGTCACGAGTATTGAAGAGGTCAACGGCTCGCCGGCCTACACCCTGAAGGTCACCTACCCTTCGGGCAATCGGCAAACGGAGTATTACGACCAGGAAAGCGGCCTGCTGGTGAAGCAAGACAATGCCCAGGGCAGCGTTTTCTTCCAGGACTATACCAAGAAAGATGGTATTCAGTACCCGCAGAAGCTGGTGGCCGAAACTCCGATGGGCAACCTGGAATTCAATGTGCTTGATTATGAGCTGAACCCTGAGTTAGAAGAAGGAGCTTTTGGAGTGGAACAGTGAGTCTCTACCGTCAGTAGCTATTTATCAGTCTTCGTTGACAAAGCCATGTGTATAGTCGTTTGAACTTACTGTGTCGTAGATTACTGTTCCTCCTTATCCGCAGTATGTACCTCTGCCTATCATACCGCCTTTTACTCATTAGCATCGTTGCGGTGGCAACGGTTCAGGCACAAACACTCACCGTGTATCATCAGACAAGTCGACAGCCGATTGCCGACGTGCTGGTGTATCACGAAGACCCCTCTTTTGCGGGTAATACATCGGGCGACGGTACGTTGACCATTGATTCGTTTCCTCGCCGTGGTACTTATACGTTTCAGCACCCCGCTTTCTTTCGGCGCACCCTCACGTACGCGCAGCTCCAGCAGGATCGCTTCGTCGTTTACTTGCAAGAGCGCGTTCAGGAGATTGACGAGGTGGTGGTATCGGCTAATCGTTGGGAGCAAGAACGCGCGGAAGTATCGCAACAAATGCTGACGGTAGATCAATCGACCGTAGAGCGGCATAACCCTACCACCTCAGCGGACCTACTGGCGCAGAGCGGACAAGTCTTCGTTCAGAAGAGTCAACTCGGCGGTGGCTCGCCCATGCTGCGGGGCTTCGCCGCCAACTCGGTGCTGCTGGTGGTCGACGGGGTGCGGCTCAACAATGCGATCTACCGCAGTGGTAACCTGCAAAACGTTATCAACATTGACCCCAATGCCCTGGCCGGTGCCGAAGTCATCTACGGTCCGGGAGCCGTGATGTACGGCAGCGATGCACTGGGTGGGGTGATGGACTTTCATACCGTATCGCCGCAGTTCAGCGCATCGGATACCCTACAGTGTACGGGCAGCGGGCTGCTACGCTATGGCAGCGCCGCCCACGAGCGAACCGGTCATTTGGACATCGGAGTGGGAGGAAGTCGCTTAGCCTACTGGGGTTCAGTCAGCTACTCGGCACTGGATGATCTGCGGGCCGGAAGTCGGCGTTCGGCGGGCTATCGAGGGCACTTTGAACGCAGCTTTTACGTCGCTACCGCTAGGGGGGAAGATCAACTGGTGCCTAACGACAACCGGAACCTCCAGCGTCCGTCGGGCTACGGACTGTTCAACACCATTCACAAACTACAGACTCGCTGGCCCGAAGCCGAACTGAGCTACCGCTTTTACTACAGCACCACCTCCGACGTGCCGCGCTACGACCGCCTGACCGAAACCATCGGCCGTACCGACTCACTGGTTTACGCTGATTGGTACTACGGTCCGCAGCGCTGGATGATGCACTCGGTGCAATTCCGTACGCGTCGCCCTACCTGGTTGTACCAGCAGGCGAAAGCCACGGCGGGCTACCAACGCTACACCGAAAGCCGCCATGACCGTCGGTTCGGCTCCCCTACCCTCCGTAGTCGGGCCGAGGCAGTAGATCTTTATACCCTTACGCTGGACTTCGACCGAGCGCTAGGCCGGTCTAATCTGTTCTACGGCCTTGATTTTTTTCACAACGATGTGACCAGCACCGGCTTTCAGCAAAACGTGGCGAGCGGCGAGCGGCGGCCTACCACCCCGCGCTATCCCGACGGCGGCAGCCAGTACTACACCACAGCCCTGTACGCTCACTACGTGGGGCGGCCCTACGACCGCTGGACGCTCAACTTCGGCGGCCGCCTGAGCGACGTGCGCCTCCGGGCACGCACCACCGACGCCGGAGCTTCGCTGCTACTACGCGATGAGCTTACGCTAACTCATCGCCAGCTCAACGGCACTTTAGGACTAATCTTTCGTCCGTCGGTGGGTACGCGCTGGAGCGCACTGGCTTCGTCGGGCTTTCGGGCTCCTAATGTTGACGATGTGGGTAAGGTATTTGAGATTGACGATGCGGTGATTGTGGTGCCTAACCCGGGTCTGGAACCGGAGTATTCCTACAACCAAGAACTCAGCTGGTGGCAACGCTGGGGCGTGGTACAGTGGGAAGCGGTGGCGTTCCATAGTTTCCTGACCAACGCTATTGTGAGAGGTGCTTTCATCGTAAACGGCAAAAGTACTTTACTGGTAGACGGCGAACCAAAGGCCGTACGCGCCCAGGTGAACGCCCGGCGTGCGCGTATCTACGGCGGCTCAGCACGGATCAACGTCCGTTGGCACCCCGCCTGGACCGCCACGGGAAGTGTCGTGCTCACCGAAGGTTATGAGCTGGACACCGGCGAACCACTCCGCCACGTGCCGCCAGTGTTCGGTCAGATGAGGGTGCGCTACCAAGGGCAAGCGCTTCGTGCCGAATGCTACGTAGACTATCATCTTAATAAAGGTCGCCGCGATATTCCGAGTAGCGAGATTGATGACAAGCCGCACCTGTACACCGACACCGGCACTCCCGGCTGGATTACGCTCAATCTGAAGGGTGAGTACGCTGTGAACGACCGTCTAAGCGTGCAGCTCGGTATCGAAAACCTGCTGGATCAACACTACCGACCGTATTCTTCCGGTATTAGTGCTCCCGGGCGAAACGTAATTGTGGCGGTGCGGGGAAGGTGGCCTTATCAATGATAGAGCCACTTGTTTACAAGTTCCATCCTAATTCTTATTCTCAATGATAGTCTCTATCTGCGTTTCAGACAGACCAGTGAGTTCGGATATGTTTTGGACAGACTGCCCCCTTACGTGCATTCGCATAACAATTTCAACGTCTCTCTCCTCTCTGCCTATTCCCTTTCCTTCTTGCCTGCCCTCCTCTTTACCTTCCTGCCTTCCTTCTTCACGCCCTTCTTGCCTGCCTTCTTCACGCCCTTCTTCTTTAGACTCTTTTCGTAATTTCTGGATATCAGCCTGTCGAGTATGATCAGCACTGGCGATATCCATGAGGCGCTTTAAGTAGCGTTGGTAAGCCCTGCGCTCCGGTTCGGACATACGCAACTGATCCAGCTTTTCCTGCGCTTCCTTAAGTCCAGGTGCCGTAAATTCCTCTTTGATTTCACTATTCTTTAAAAAATAAATCCACTCGTCTAATTTATTCTCGATGCGACCGTCGTACTTGTCAGCTTTGATGATCCAGTATTCGGGAAAGATTTCGTGAACGGTCTGCTTTTCATACAACTCCTTCTGCTGATCGGCCAGCGTTAGTACATCGTCCTTATGGATACCATAAAATTTGTTCGTACCGTGGTAGACGTAATCCTCCCCTTGTCCCAGATCAAAGTACGCAATTGTTATCGAGATTACCTTCTTAACGTTGGCATACGGCTCACCTTGCTGAATGTACTCTGAGATTACTTTGGAAGTACCGTAGATCATCCGGTGAAAATAATCGTACTCTTTGCTGTTTTGTACCTCAATGATAATGAGCTCACCTCGCTGATCCTTTACCAGGATATCTACTCGGTTATGTTTATCATTCTCAGTATCCTTGTTACTCTCACTATCCAGGATTTTCTCAATGATGATAGGCTCATCAAGCAGTACGGTAAGGAAGCCCTCCAAAATATTGAAGTTGGCCTTATCCTTTAGTAGCTTCTTGATTGCCCAATCGAAGCGAATTAGTCTTTTAGCCATATGTTTTAGTAATATCGTTCTCTACCGGTTTCGGAAAACTCTGTGTTGATACAACGTTTTTACCAGAGAATAGATTTGCCGTGGTTGGGCTTAGAACGGTCAAACTTACTCCTCCTCCCCCGTACTTACCGCCTGCCCTTCTACCAGGGGTGCACCTGCGTCACGCAGGGCTTGCTCTACGGCGGGGATGCGGCTGTTGATCAGCTTACCGAGTTCCGCAGAAATCTGACTAAACTGCTGCTGCGCCATGTCCATACTTTCGCGATGCAGGGGTGTGGGTCCGTAGGTAGATAGCATCGTGCCGGTAGCGGCGGCACTAAAGCGGTCGTCAACGGTAGGCTTCGTTTTTTCGCCCACTTGTCGCTTGGCCTTGCTGCCGTGCAGGTCGGCTTCCAGGTTCATCAAATCCTGCCGTAGCTGGTACAGCTGATTGTCCAGGTCGCCGGGAGCGGAGGTCGTACGGGCCAAGGCCGTCTGCAGGGCCGCGACCTTGTCCGTAGCATTCTTCAGGGCAAAATCCACGGCCGAGCGTTCTTTTTCAAACTCCCGCAGCTCCTTCCAGAAGGCAGCAACTTCCTGGGGCGAAGCGCTCGGTAAAGCTCCGTCCTGAAGCTTTTCTACTCTGAATGCTACCGGACCCGCTAGCTCAGTCACGGTACCGTTTACCTCTTTGGCTAGTGATACGGTATAAGTGCCGGGTGCCACCATCATGCCGGTGGGGGCGTCCTCGTCGTCTTCCAGCGGTTCGGCATTCAGGGCAATGGCCGCCGCCGCCGGGTAGCGTAAGTCCCAACTTATCCGGTGGAATCCCGCCTGCGGCTGTCCTTCCAAGCGACGAATCGCTTGACCGGCTGAATCCTGAACCGTTAGCCAGATTTTCGGGGCTTGCTCCCGCTCTTCAGCTTCCAAGGTGTCCCAACCCGGAAACGCAACGGCTTCATCGCTCGCTAGATTTTTCTTCTCTGCTGCCTGTCGCTGCTCCTTCGCACTCTTCAGAGAGTCCTTCAAGTAATAGGTAAAGGTCGCACCGAACTCAGGATTATCGGCTACGTAGTGAGCGGCGCCCTGACTGCCCTTATCACTCATGCCTAGCACCATTCGGGGCAGGTACCACCACGCCCGGCGAGGCTCAAACAGCGCCCCCTCTTCGGCCAGTTGTGCTTCAGTTACGTCACGTAAGAAGCTGTAGTCGTCGAGTACGTAGAAGCTACGCCCGAACGACGCGCCGACCAGGTCGTTTTCTCGCCGCTGAATCGCTAAGTCGCGGAACGAGATAGTCGGTAGTCCGCCCATCATTTTGGCCCAGTGCTCACCGGCGTCCAGGGTCGTATAGATACCAAACTCAGTCGCTAGAAACATGAGCTCCGGCTTTTCGTGGTCCTGCACGATCCGCCATACCAGCGTAGAATCCGGCAGGCTCTCATGCAGCGACTGCCAGGTTTGGCCTCGGTCGCTACTGGTGAGCAGGTAAGGTTGTAGGTCGCCGTACTTGTGGTTATCCAGAGCCACGTACACTTTGTTAGCATCGTGCAGGTCGGCCTTAATGTCGTTGACAAAGGCAGTGGCGGGTACTCCGGGTAGCGAACCCACTTCTATCTTCCGCCAGTTATCGCCCCCGTCTTCGGTCACCTGAATGATGCCGTCGTCGGTACCGGCGTACAGTACACCTTCCTGCTGCGGCGACTCCGCCAGCGAGGTGATGGTGTTGTAGTTCGACATCGCGTACAGGTCCCAGGCGTTGTCGTAGCTCTGGGTTTTGCCCATAATTGGTAGTGATAGGCGGTTTTGGTCGCGCGTCAGGTCTTCTGAGATCGCCTCCCAGTTATCGCCCCGGTTATCGGATTGCCACACGCGTTGCGAAGCGAAGTAGAGTCGCTTGGGATCGTGCGGACTCACCAGGATAGGCGCGTCCCAGTTGAAGCGTTCGTAGTCTTCGTCGGCCGCCGGTTGAGGTTTGATGTATACGACTTCGCCGGTGGTGCGGTCGGTGCGCACCAGGTTACCCTGCTGCCACTCGGAGTACACAATGTCAGGGTTACCCGGCTCGGTGGCCGGTTGGTGCCCGTCGCCGAAGAGCGTGACGAACCAGTCGGCGTTGCGAATACCGTGTCGGTTCAGTGTGCGCGAAGGGCCACCGTGGGTGTTGTTGTCCTGCGTGCCACCGTAGATGTTGTAAAACGGCTCGGCATCATCGACCGCCACTTTGTAGTACTGCGTAATCGGTAAATTATCCACGAAGCGCCAGTTTTCTTCGTCATCAAAGCTTTCGTACAATCCGCCGTCGGTACCGACCAGTAGGTAATTAGGGTCTGATTTCTTGAAAGCGATGGCGTGATTGTCGGAGTGTTTGTGCTCTTCCTTCATCGTGCGGAAGGTCTCTCCGCCGTCGTCTGAAACCTGCATACGCACGTCTACCAAATACAGTTTGTCGAACTGGTGAGGGGAAGCGTACAGCTCTTGGTAGTAGTGCGGGCCGGTGGCTCCCGATACCGCATCAGACATTTTTTTCCAGGACGAACCCCGATCCTCCGACTTGTACACTCCGCCCGTTCGGCGGTCGAGTTCGATCGCCGCGTAGAGCACATCCGGCTGCTGAGGAGAGATCGCCAGTCCGATCTTACCCATATTAGACTCGGGCAAGCCGTTGGTCAGCTCTTCCCAGGTATCGCCGCCGTCGGTGCTGCGGTGCAGACCCGAGCCGGGGCCGCCGCCCATGTAGGCCGCTACGTTGCGGTGGCGCTGCCAGGTCGCCGCGTAAAGGTGATCAGGGTTGCGCGGATCGATGGCCATATCGGTAACGCCGGTCCATTCGTCATCACCCAACGTCTGCTCCCAGGTCTGGCCGCCGTCAGTGCTTTTATACAGACCGCGTTCTCCGCCCGGGCTCCAGAGGGGACCTTGCGAAGCTACCCAAATTGTGTTCGGGTCTTCAGGGTGCACCGTAATTTTAGAGATGTGTTGCGACTCCTTCAGCCCCATGTTCTTCCAGCTCTGTCCGCCGTCGGTGCTCTTGTACACCCCGTCGCCGTAGCCCACGTGACGTCCCCCGACGTTTTCGCCGCTACCGACCCAGATGGTGTTCGGATTGTTGGGATCAATGGTGATGCTACCGGTAGAATAGACCGGCTGCTCGTCGAACAGGGGCTGCCAGGTGACGCCCGCATTTTCAGTTTTCCATACACCGCCGGAGCCTACGGCCACGTACCATACGTTTTCATCGTCAGGATGAATGGCCAGGTCAGCGATACGCCCGGACATGAAGGCTGGACCAATGGAGCGAAACTTAATGTCGCCCAGTAATGAATCGGCCAGTACTCCCGATGTATTAGCGTCTTGATTTTTCTTGTTCTGCTGCGCTTGGGCTGAGAAAACAATAAATAGGGTGAGCGTCAGCAAGCCGACGAGGGTGAGCCGTGATTTCATAGGTTAGGGTTGTGAAAGTGCCAAATAATATTAACTCATCTGCTAAGGGATACCCGAAAAGTAACTTGAAAACCGGTATTTCTAAAATTATTTAACGTAAAGTTGTCGGGTGTTGCACACTATGTGTGCTCACGTAAGAAATTCTCCCGAATCGCATTTTCTTTCTTCCTTCATCTTCTTCAATTTGCGCTCCCTAGTGTTTGACAAACGATTCGGCTTAATCGGTCGTTGGTTTTGCATGATCTACTCTTGTATCTATGTCGCTACACGTACGTGAATTAACCAAAACCTACGGCACTCAAACGGCGGTACGCAGCATCTCGCTGTCGGCGCAGCCCGGCGAAATTGTCGGCTTTTTGGGACCCAACGGGGCGGGCAAATCTACCACCATGAAGGTGGCCACCGGCTACCTGCCGCCCACGCAGGGCACGGTAGAAGTATGTGGTTACGACGTAGTAGACGAACCGATGGAGGTACAGCGTCGCATCGGCTACCTGCCCGAGCATAATCCACTTTACCTGGAGATGTACGTGCACGAGTACCTACGCTTCATCGGCAGAATGTACGGTTTGCGCGGAGCTACGCTCACCAAGAAGGTAAGTGAGATGGTAGAACTGTGCGGACTCACGCGTGAGCAGAACAAAAAAATTGGCTCGCTGTCTAAGGGTTATCGCCAGCGCGTGGGTTTAGCCCAAGCCTTGGTACACGATCCGCCCGTGTTGATTCTGGACGAACCCACCACCGGTCTTGATCCTAATCAACTGACCGAGATTCGGCAGTTGATCAAAAGCATTAGTCAAGAGAAAACGGTTGTATTTTCTACGCACATTATGCAAGAGGTGCAAGCACTCTGCGACCGGGTGGTGATTATCAACCGGGGCGAGATTATGGTAGACAGTCCGCTGGCCGATTTGCAGCAAACGGCTACCGACGAGGTGGTCGCTGATACAACCTTAAAAGTAGCGTTTACCCGGCCGGTTGATACCGCACTACTCGGCCAGGTAGCCGGGGTGCGGTCTGTGCAGTCGGTGAGCGACGGGGTGTATCACGTCGTCACCGCGGCGGCGGTTGACGTTCGCCCGGCGGTGTTCCACTTTGCCTGCGAGCATCAGTACGTGATGATTGGCCTGCAACCGCTGGCTACCTCGGCACCAACACCCACCGGTTCACTAGAGGAAATTTTCAGAGACCTGACTGCCACCACGCCATGATGCAAATCCTGAGTAAGGAGATCAATAGCTACCTCAACTCGCTTATCGCCTACGTGGTGATCGCGGTATTCTTGACCGGGGTCGGTCTGCTGATGTGGTTGTTTCCTGACACCAGCGTGCTCGACTACGGTTTTGCTGAGATGAGCACCCTGTTCTCGTTAGGTCCCTACGTTTTTATGTTTCTGATTCCGGCCATCACGATGCGTAGCTTCGCCGAGGAAAAGAAAGCCGGCACCATGGAGCTGCTGCTCACCCAACCGGTAACGGACCTACAGTTGGTGACGGGCAAGTTTCTGGCGGCCTGGGTCATTGTATTGTTTGCGCTGCTTCCCACGCTGATTTACTATTTCTCGATCTACCAACTGGGTAGTCCGGTGGGCAATCTAGACTCGGCAGGCATTTTCGGTTCGTACATTGGTTTGTTGCTGCTGGGTGGGGTGTTTACCGCCATCGGCACTTTCGCGTCATCACTCACCGACAATCAGGTGATTGCGTTCATCCTGGCGGTATTTCTGTGCTTCTTACTGTACGACGGTTTTGGTTCGTTGGCAGCCCTGCCGGTGTGGGGCAAGGCGGGCTACTACATCAGCCAGTGGGGCATTCTGTATCACTACGAAGCCATGAGCCGCGGTCTGGTTGACTCGCGCAACCTGGTCTACTTTCTAACGGTAATCGTGCTGATGTTGCTGTTGACGCAGTTGGTGCTGAATCGGAGGAAGTGGTAACGTATATGAGGTGAACCATCATCGAGTTGTTGACCGATACTGCTCAACAAGCTTTATTTGTCCTCTAAAGCATCTAATCGCTTTTCCACTTTAGAGAGACGCTTATCTTGCTCAGTAACATGCTGAGCCATGAATTGCATAAAGTCTCCCATTTTGTCTTTGAAACCATCAAAAGAGCTTTTAAAATCAGTGAAAGAATTTTGTAAATGAGCTAGTTTAGCATCCATGTTGATCAAGGCCCGGTTCACTCGCTGCTCAAACTCTTCAAATTTATCCATGTTGTTTTCCTCTTTATGATAGCACAAAGTTCACCATTGATTAACTTTAATCCTAACACTACATTACTGAGCCTTGATGATGAGAAATACTCTATATAGAATCGGATTAGTAGCTATCTTATCGGGTTGCACGCCCGGAGAAACCAACAGTAAACTCAAGTTTATTGATCCATCATCACGGGGATACTCGCAGAGCGTACAGTTTAGCACAAGCAACGCTAAAATGGTATTTATTTCTGGACAAGTACCGGTAGATACTACGGGTGAGCTGGTTGGTAAAGATGATCTGGAGGAGCAAACCGAGCAAGTATTCAAAAACATAGAAGCACAAGTAAGGAAAGCCGGAGGCACCATGAATGACGTTGTGAAAATTGACTGCTACTTTACCGATATTTCCGAAATCAGTTCGTTCAGAATAGCGAGGGATAAGTACATCAACCTCAAAAAACCTCCGGCGAGCACAGCCGTTCAGGTAGAACAATTAATTAATGAAGAGTTTTTGATTGAAATTGATGCGGTGGCAGTCATCAACTAACAGAGTAAACAACGGTATCTATCATGGATAAGTCAGAGATAGTTAATGTACTACAGACCCAAAAAAGCGCCTTAAGTAGCCAGTTCGGTATTAGTCGGATAGGACTTTTCGGAAGCTATGCGAAGGATCAAGCTCGGACAGACAGCGATATTGATTTAGTATATGAACTAAAACCTGAGAGATCATTGATGCTGCCTGATTTGATTGCGCTCGAACGATTTTTGTCCAAAAAACTTAAGAATGCGCGGATAGAACTGGTTGCTTTCAAGCATATGAATCCTGTTATCAAATACTACATGAGAGAGGATGTGATATATGTATAGTAGAAACAACTTAGTATACATTTTAACGATGTTAGAGGCCATTGAGAAGGTGTTTATCTACAGCCGCGAGTTTGAAACCGCACAAGAATTCTTTACGGCCAACGACCAATTGAACTATAATGCCTCTAACAACTTGCTTCTGGTGATTGGTGAAGAGTCAAAAAAAATAGAGCATAATCTCAAAAGTGAATTCACCGACATTCCCTGGCCGCTGATAGCCCAACTTAGGAATAGATTAGCTCATGACTACCGAGGAATAGATCCAGAGATCATTTACAATGTCATACAAGGCTATCTGCCTGAGTTAAAAGGAGCATTGGTTCGGATGATAGATAGACTTGATATTGACAAAGAGCTCATATTACGAGAAGCCCTCACCTCCGATTTCTACCAACACCTGACCTATCTTATTACCGACGCAAGTCCCGGAAAAGAATCATGAACCAAGCTCCCCAAAAATCCCGTACTGCTTCCGTGCGTAACCGCGATCTGTCCAAGCTCGCGATTGGTATCGTTGGCTTGTTTGTGCTCAACCTGCTGGCGCAGCAGTACTTCTTTCGCATTGACCTTACCGAAGAAAACCGCTACAGCGTGTCGGCGGCTACCGAGTCGTTGCTGCGCAACTTGGAGCAGGAAGTGGAGGTGACGGTCTACTTAGAAGGACAGGGCTTGCCGCCGGAGTTTCGTCGGTTGCAGCGCAGCGTGCGCGAAACCCTGGACGAGTTTCAGGTGTACGCCGGCGGCAACCTCAGCTACCGCTTCGTGGATCCGCTTACCGCCACCAGCGACGAGCGGCGGCAGGAGTTTATCGGTGAACTGGCGCGGGCAGGCATTCAGCCCAATCGGGTGTTTGCCGAAGAAGACGGACGGCGCATCCAGAAGATGGTGCTGCCGGGTGCGATCATCAAGACCGGCGAACAAGAGTCGGCCGCAATGCTACTGAAGGGCGACCAAGCCGCGGGACCGCAGGAGGTACTCAACCAATCCATCGAGAACGTAGAGTACGAACTGGCCAGTGCCATTCGACAGGTGGCCGCTACCGAGCGTCAGCGGGTGGCTTTGATCCGGGGACACGACGAGCTGCCCGCGCGCGACCTGGCCGGACTCACCGACGCGGTGTCGCAGGTGTATGATCTGTACGAACTGGACTTGCCCAGCAAAGACGTGATTCCGCCCTACGCGGCGCTGATTGTGGCGCAACCGCAAACCGCCTTCAGCAAGCAGGATTTATACAAACTGGATCAGTACGTGATGCGGGGCGGCAAGGTGCTGTTCTTCGTCGATCCGCTGCGCGTAGATATGGACAGCATGGGCGCCAACGGTTCCTTCGCTTTTCCGCTCGACCTGGGGTTGGATGATATGCTGTTTCGCTACGGGGTTCGCATCAACAAAACGCTGGTGCAAGACATCAAGTCGGGCGTGTACCCGATCGTGGTGGGCGAGGTGGGCGGACAGCCTCAGATTGCCCCCTTACCCTGGCCCTTCTTCCCGGTGGTTAACCGCTACGGTGATCACCCGATGGTGCGCAACCTAGACGCGACTTACCTACGCTTCGTCAGTAGTATGGATACCGTGGCCGCACCTGGGGTAGAACAAACGCCGCTGATCTTCACCTCGCAGTACTCACGGGTGCTCACCACGCCCATTGTGGTCGACCTGAACGAGTTGCGGCAAGAACCGCAACCCGACCAGTACCGCAGTGGACCGCAGGCGGTGGCCTACTTACTGGAAGGAGCGTTTTCGTCGGTCTTTAAAAACCGCATCCTGCCCGATAGTGTTGACCAGGCTTCGTATCAGCCGAGCAGTGCACCCACGCGTTTGATCGTGTGCTCCGATGGTGACTTTGTGCGTAACGAGGTCAATCGGCAGAACAACAGTCCCTACGCCCTGGGTTTTGACCCGATCACCGAGCGCACCTTCGCCAACGCTGACTTCGTGATGAACGCCCTGGCCTACCTCACCGACGAAAATGGCTTGATCAGCGCACGTACCAAAGAGATCAAAGTCCGCCCGCTCGATCAGGTGAAAGTAGAGGCCGAAGCCACCCGGTGGCAAGTGATCAACCTAGTGCTACCGATCGTGCTGATCGCAATGTTTGGAGCGATCAAATACTACCTCCGTCAGCGTCGCTACGCTCGTTTCTGAACGCTATCCGTAGGCTCAACGGGTTTTTTCTCAGCCCTTTTCTGCGTAACTTGGATGTTTTAAACGTCCAAGAAATGAAACTTTTTAATCAATATGCCCTGGTAGGGCTTGTCACCGCTGTGTGCTTCCTCCCCCCAACCAGCCACGCCCAAGTCGACTTCACTTCCTCTAACTTGCCCATTGTGGTGATCAATACCAATGGCGCTGAGATTGTCGACGAGCCTAAGATTAACGTATCGATGGGCATTATCGATAACAGTGGCGGGCAGCGCAATAAGGTGACCGATCCCTTTAATGACTTTGATGGTACCGTGGGTATCGAGATTCGCGGGTCTACCTCGCAGAGCTTCCCTAAAAAGCAGTATAGCGTAGAGGTGCGTAATCCCGATAGCAGTGATTCTACGGTTTCGCTGCTGGGTATGCCCGCCGAATCGGATTGGGTGCTGCATGCTCCCTACAGCGATAAGAGCCTGATGCGCAACGTGCTTACTTACCAACTGGCCCGCAGCATGGGTCGCTACGCGCCGCGCACCCGCCTGTGCGAAGTGGTGCTCAACGGTGACTACCAGGGAGTATACGTGCTGATGGAACGCATTAAGCGTGATAAAAATCGGGTAGACGTCTCTAAACTAAAGGACGATGATCTGAGCGGTGAAGATGTGACCGGCGGTTACATTATTAAGATTGACAAGGATGATAACCGTACTGAAGAATTTTGGCGCTCAGATTACGCACCACCCTTTCAACAAAGAGACGATCAAAGGATTACCTTCCGTTATGAGTACCCCGATAGTGATGATATTGCCCCCGAGCAGAAAGCGTACATTCAGGGGTTCGTTGGTGACTTTGAAGACGCGCTGGCGGGCGACAACTTCGCTGACCCCACCACGGGTTACGCACGTTACATCGACGTGGGTTCGTTCGTTGACTTCTTTGTCATCAACGAGGTATCTAAAAATCTCGATGCCTATCGCTTGAGTACGTACATGCATAAGCAGAAAGATACGAAAGGCGGAAAGCTCGTGATGGGCCCCATTTGGGATTATAATTTTTCTTTTGGTAATGATAGCTTCTGCACTGAAAGTACCACGAAAAATTTTGCCCTGAATTTTAGCGAAAACTGTTCGGATGATTTTTGGCTCGCTCCCTTCTGGTGGTCCCGTTTGTTAGAGGATCCGGCGTATTCTGAGAATTTGGGTAGTCGTTGGGCTGCGCTACGTCAGGGTGAACTATCTAACGCGCGTATCTTAGAGCGCATTGATTCGGTAACCACATTAGTGGAAGAAGCGCAGGTAAGAAACTTTACCCGTTGGCCTATTTTAGGGGAACAAGTTCTTGCTAATGCTTTCGTGGGCGATACTTACGAAGAGGAAGTAGACTACCTAAAGAACTGGACCACGCAGCGGCTTACCTGGCTAGACGAAAACTTTCCTGAAGCGACAGCCACTACGCCTACTGACCCTGTGCCCGGTGATACGGTGGTTACTTCTTTAGAAGACCCTGCCGAAACTGCTCCGGTACTTTACCCCAATCCGTTAGAAGATAAACTTTCGGTGCGGTTTACCGCTGGCTCGGCCAGTGCCGCCACGGTGCAGATATACGACCTGCTCGGTCGGCCGGTCCTCTTGCCAAAGGCCTACCGCACTAGCATTGGCGAACATGAGCAGCAGCTATCCTGGGACACCTCTTCGCTGAGTCCCGGCGTGTACGTACTGCAGTTATGGATCGACGGGCGGCGGCTCATGACTAAGAGGGTTAGTAAAAGATAGCTCCTAACCCTTTTCTAGCTGCTCGCTTTTTTCTACATTCCGTGCACTAACCAACCTAATCTAGCATGAAAATGCCTTGTTTGATGCGATGGCTCCTACTCTTAGCTTTGCTAAACACGGGGCAATACGGCAGTTATGCACAAGAGTTTTCTTCGTCTAATCTCCCCGTTGTCATCATCGATACAGACGGAGCCGAGATTGTGGATGAGCCGAAAATTAACGCCTCAATGGGCATTATTAACAACGGCTCTGACCAACGCAATAATCTAACTGACCCCTTCAACGACTTTGACGGTACCGTTGGTATTGAGGTTCGGGGTTCTTCTTCCCAATTACTGTTTCCTAAGAAGCAGTACAGCGTCGAAGTGCGCAACCCCGATAGTAGTGATTCTACGGTTTCGCTACTCGGGATGCCCGCCGAATCGGATTGGGTTCTTTACGCCCCCTACAGCGACAAGAGCTTGATGCGCAATATTTTGGCGTACCAATTAGGCCGTGACTTGGGCCACTACGCACCCCGCACCAGACTGTGTGAAGTGGTGCTCAACGATCAGTATCAGGGCGTTTTTGTGCTGACCGAAAAGATTAAGCGGGATAAAGATCGCGTAGATATTGCCAGGCTCAAAGATGATGAGGTGAGCGGCGATGACCTGACCGGCGGTTATATCATCAAAATTGATAAAGATGACCGAGGCACCGAACCCGGCTGGGCTTCTGAGTATACTCCCCGGCGGCGGAGCGGTGATCAGCAGATTATCTTTCGCCACGAGTATCCTGATCTGGATGATATTGTTCCGGAGCAGCAAGCTTATATTCAACAGTTTGTCGCTGACTTTGAGGATGCGCTGGCGGGTGATGATTTTGCGGATCCCGCGGTCGGCTACGCTCAATACATTGATGTCAACTCATTTGTGGACTACCTGATTGCTAACGAAGTGGCCCGGAACCCCGACGCCTACCGGATCAGCACCTTTTTACACAAGCAGAAGGACTCAGACGGTGGCAAGCTGGTGATGGGTCCGATCTGGGACTTCAACCTAGGCTTTGGCAACGTTGATTTTTGCCTGGGTGGCGACCCAAAAGGACTCGTATTACGCTACAACTCAGTGTGTTCCGATGACTTCTGGTTGATTCCTTTTTGGTGGGGCCGATTTATGGAAGACCCTACTTTTGTTGAGCGGGTCAATGAGCGCTGGACCGAACTGCGGGCGGGTCCGCTGGCGACCGAGCGCATTGGGGCGCGGATAGATTCGGTAGCTACTTTGTTAGGCGAGGCGAAGGAGCGCAACTTCGTTCGTTGGCCGGTGCTAGGCGAATACGTTTGGCCTAATGCTTACGTCGGGCAAACTTATGCGCAGGAGGTGCAGTACCTCAAAAACTGGACGCGCGAACGGCTCGACTGGTTGGATGCTAATCTTGTGCAAGAACTCGCATTGGTCACCGACCTTCCGGCTGAAACCGAAGCGCGACCACCGCTACTTTACCCCAACCCGTTTGGTCAAAAGCTCTGGGTTGAGTTCACTACTTTGGAGGCTGGCACAGCAGTATTACAACTGTATGATCCGTTGGGTAGGGTGGTACTAAACACAACCACTTTTTTGCCTACGCAGGGCGAACAACAACTGCCGATCAACACCGAACGATTGGCGCCGGGGACGTATATATTGCAGCTTCGGGTTAATGATCACCCGCTGGTTACACGCCGACTTAGCAAGCAGTAGCAAGCAAAAGAAAGAGGACGCCGCAATCGATCATCCTCTTTCTGCTCAACAACTACGCTAGTACTAGCCGTTATATAAGAATTTCTCACTTACAATCTTGCCGTCTTTCCACCTCTGTACAGCCACCTGTGTGTAGTTACGTTCGCCCCACTCTTTGTGAGTATAATCAAAGTCCCACTCGATAGCGGCTACTCCGGCGTCTTCGCTAATCGTCACGTTGCGAACCTTTGCCCCACGAAACTCAGAAAGGTTGTTCACAAATGCCTCTTCAAAAGTACGGCATGTCGCTTTTCCCTCCCGTGCAGGAGTTTCATTGTCCTGCATCACTACGTCGTCGGCGTAGAACTTCTCAAAAGCCCCCATAATGTCGCCACCCAGAATCATCTGGTTCAATTCCTCTACGTTTTCTTTAATAGTACTCATATCAGATAGTTAATAATGTTAATACAATATATGTATACACAACGTTACGCAGGTTTACCTGCTAAGGTTGCCAGTGCGCGTAACTTTTCGCGAGTACGTTGTCTTCTTCGTCTTGCTATTCTACTACATGATCAACTGTCCGCCTCCGATCAGGGGTGTCCGAAAACGGACAATACTCTATCTACAGATACGCGTTTACAGACAGTATGAGCACTTTCACGGGCTGGCATACTACTTGGCAATTAGTAGTTATCTACAACAGCTTAACGCACAAACATGAAAGCACACAGACTACTATTGCAATACGCCCTGATACTTTCCGCTATTTTTGGTTCCGTAGTATCTTACGCTTGCACTGTTGCTAGCGGAGTGGCTCACAACGGACACATTTGGAACGCTAATAACGAGGACGGCCCCTTCGGTGTGTCGAACTTTATCAATGTATTTCCGAAGCAGGGCGACTCAAAGTATGGCTACTACACCCTAAGTTACATATCGCCTATGTTTGGCCAGGGCGGTCAAATTCAGGGTGGGATGAACGAGGCAGGGCTCACCTTCGATTTTGCTACGATTGATCCAGTCAACGTATCCAGCGCTGAAGGAAAACGAGCGTTTGCAGCGGGAGACGATGCGATCTTACCTCATGTATTGGCAAACATGGGTTCCACCGAAGAGGTAGTCGCTTTCTTCGAGACTTACTGGTTTGAAGACGGATTTTTAGGTGCTCAAATGCACGTGGCTGACAAAAGTGGAACGTTCGCTACCATCAGTCCATCAGGCATACAAGTGACCAAGCCAGGACAACCGCTAGTTACTACCAATTTTGATCTCGGTGGAAAAGAGCAGCGTACGTCGTGCTGGCGATACCCAATAGCTCAGTCTCTTCTGTCTGAAAATAATGCTAGCCTGGCTACGATGATGACACTCTGCAAGAAGACGGCGCAAAAAACCGGCGGCACCATGTACTCGAACATCCAGAACCTGACCACTGGTGATATCTGGTTTTTCTCTAAACACGACCCAGATACGACGGTCACAATCAACATCCGAGCGCTGTTGGCGAAGGGGCAGCAATCGTACGTTTTTAGTGATCTAGCGTCTGTATCCGCCAAAGAACAATCTGAGTCCTGGAGCGAACCCGCTGCTGTGCAGTTAGATCAAGCAGTGATAGATCAGTACGTGGGCACGTACCAAAATCAGTTTGTGGGCGAGGTGGTGGTTACCGCTCAACCCAACGGCATACACATCGCCGCTCACTTTGCGCCCTCCGAGACGCTGTATGCACAGTCAGAAAACAGCTTCTTTATTCCCGACACCGGACTTGCCATTGAGTTTACGATAGACGAGGGCAAAAAGACTTTACACCTTTACGAACACTGCGACTGGTCGTTCTCTGCGTGGGACGAATCAGACTAGCACTACTAAAGGAATGCGCTCCATCAGTTTATGACCCGCTAAACACTGTCCGTTTCCGAACAGCTTTGCCCGAAAACGGACAGTCCCCTATCTATAAAAGTGTCCTCATCGGCGAGATAGGCACTTTTTTCGGCTGGCATGTTCCTTGGCAATTCATACGTAACCCTCACTTCCAAACCCTTATTGATATGAAACACATTGCTTTTATCCTAACCATACTTTTAACAACAGCTTCCGTTCAGATGATGGCCCAATCGCAGGTGCAAGCGGCTGATATTATCAATCAGCTCAACCAGGGCGAAGCCGTTCAGTACGACGGGGTCACTATCGTGGGTACTCTCGACCTTACCGACCTCAACAACCGTGAGCAGACAGAGTCGTCGAACGGAAGGTTTGGTGGCAACGATACCTACGAAAGTCACGTAGAGACCGATGTTACATTTACCAACTGCAAATTTACCGACGACGTGCTCGCCTATTACCACGACGAGGACGAAGAAGCTACTTATATCGCTCATTTTGATGAAAACGCGCAGTTTAGTCAGTGCATCTTCGAGGGCAAGAGTGAATTTAAGTACTCCGAGTTTTCAGAGACGGCGGATTTTCAGCGCACAGCGTTTCAGGAAGAAGCCAATTTTAAGTACTCCGAGTTTTCAGAGAGCCCAGACTTCAGTAGCACTACCTTCAACAGGGATGCTAACTTCAAGTACGCTGAGTTTCCTAAGAACACTACTTTTGCCGGAGCAGCGTTTGAAGAAGAAGCCAATTTCAAATACGCCGATTTCCCCGCCGGCGCCAGCTTCGCCGAGGCTAGTTTTAACGATCTAGCCAACTTCAAGTACAGCAAGTTCAGTGAACCACTTAACCTAGCCAACGTAGCCTTCAACGGCAGCGAAGATTTCAAGTATACTGAAGTCGACGGTAAAGACTTCTCTTCTTACCTACTCAACAGTAAATAAACCCTTATAAATCTCAACGCATGAAAACCGCTCAACATACTTTCTACGTACTCATCTGCTTGCTTTACATCACTAGCACCGCCTGCGCTCAAAAGAAGGTGAGCGGCAACGGCAATGTGGTGGAAGAAGACCGCGCCGTGGCCCCCTTTTCGGCCATTGAGATCGGTGGTGTCCTCAACGTTTACCTAGAACAAGGCGACACCGAAGCGCTTACGGTGGAAGCTGACGAAAACCTGCTTGACATCATTGAGACCGAAAACCGGGGCAAAACCTTGGTCATCCGACTAAAGAAAGGAGTGGAACTGAAAAAGGCCAAACAGAAAAATGTGTACGTCACCCTCAAGTCAATTGATGCGCTCGACATCGGTGGCGTGGTTAATGTGAAGACCACCTCGCCTCTTAGAGTAGAAGAATTTGACCTAAACATCGGTGGGGTGGGCAACACCGAACTAGAGATCAACTGCGACTACCTGAAGGCGCGGGCTGATATGGTGGGCAACCTAACACTGAAAGGTGAGGCGCGGGAAGCTGATATTCGTAGCAGCGGGGTAGGTTCGCTGCAAGCCTTTGACCTGATGGTAGGCCGCCTTACGGTTAAGAACAGCGGAGTCGGTAGTGCTGAAGTATACGCTAAGGAAGAAATTAGCATTACGTCTTCCGGAGTGGGCAGCGTACGATACAAAGGCGAAGCCGAAGTAAAAGAGCTTTCCTCCAGTGGTATCGGGAAAGTGAAGAAAATGTAGCCTATCGCCTATCCTTATAACTTTCATAAATAGATAGAAACGACACTTATCAGCTGTTTGTCTTTACACGATTAGTGGCAGTAGCAGCGGCAGTAAACAGTAACTGCTACTGCTACTGCTACTGCTTAAGAAGGCGCCTAAAAGAAACGCTTGGCTAGAAAGTGATGAACATTTATATACAAGTACTCAATCCACCCCCAACCTATGAAATACTTACTACTTTCTTTCGCTCTTTTACCTTACTATGCTTTTGCCCAGGACGATGAATTCTCACTCGACCAAGAATATGCCTTAGCTCCCGACGGCACCATCGAGCTCACCTGCGACGATGCTGAAGTACGCATCGTCGGTTCAGATCGTGCCACCGCACACGTGGTCATCTACCGCAAATTGACCACCAAGGGCATTGTGAACAACGACCAAACCTTTGATGTGCGCGTCTCTGAGCAAGACGGCAACCTGATTATTGAGGAAGAACAACAGGGTGGCATTTCTGTCGTCGGCTACGTAGATGAAGAATACACTATCGACATTGAAGCTCCCCAAGGAGTGAGTCTACAAGTCCGTAGTGACGACGGTAACGTTCGTATAGAACGGGTCGGTGGGGCCATCAGCCTGCAAAACGACGACGGTGACGTACAGTTACAGGATTGCACCGGCGCGTCTTTCGACCTGCGGGTAGACGATGGCGATATCAGTATGAACCAAGGCCAAGGAGTGCTGAGGGTTAGCACGGATGACGGCGACGTGACGGTGAAAGACGGAGCGTTTACAGCGATCAACGTATCAGTTGACGACGGTGACGTGGCGCTGGCCACGACCCTGAGCGATGACGGCGAGTACGACATCGTGGCCAACGATGGCGGAGTAGATCTGCAAGTCATCGGCGGCGGTGGCACCATTGAAGTACGTCACGACGACTCTGACCTAGACACCTCGGGTCAGTTCACCCTGGTGAAAAGTAGCGACGACTATACCGAACTCAGCCTGCCTGACGGCAACGCCCGCGTAAACCTACGCGTAGACGATGAATAACCAAGTAATGGCGTATCTGGGCACATTGATCTGAGCGCGCAGTAGGCCGACCGAACAATCCGAAAATCTGTTTCCTAACATTCCCGTAACGTACGACCGCGTAAAATACCGTAGTTTCGCGTCATGAACGCGTTATACGTAATAGCCGGATTACTGTTGGTTGGATGCTCAACGGGTAGTGACCCGGTGAGCACACTGCCCTTAGACGGGCAACAGCTTTCGGTACAACACTGTGGCAGTTGCCATGCCTACCCCGAACCTTCTTTGTTAGACCAAGCCACCTGGCGGCAGTACATGTTACCCAGAATGGGCCACCGTTTGGGCATGTACGCTCACGACAGCGTCCGCAGCTCACTGATTAGCAACACCCTGCACGGTCAGCCGGTCGATCCTTCCGTCATTTATCCCGAGCAGGCACGCCTGAGCGAAGCGGAATGGCAGGCAATTCAAGCATACTACCTAGAACAAGCTCCTAACCGTCTGGATACCGTAGCGTCCCCGCCCCCGTCGGTTGGCTTGCCACACTTCAACGTGCATTTGCCACAGCTTCGGCTTTCGCCCCCGAGCACAACGCTGGTCGACATACACAACGGCGGCTTTTTTGTGGGTGACGCCAACTCGAAGCGATTGTATCAGTTTGATGCGCAACGGCAGTTACTCAACGCCGCCAACGTGCGCGAAGGAGCCGTGAGTTTAACAGAGACCAACCGCCAACTGCGCGTCACGGTGATGGGTTCATTTTCTCCTACTGACGAACCCAGCGGCTTCGTGATGGCACTGCCTACCCGGCCGGGCAGCCGGCCACAAGTACTATTGGATAGTTTGCGTCGCCCGGTGCATAGCGCCTACGCCGACCTGAACGAAGACGGGCAAGAGGATATGATTACCTGCGAATTTGCCAAATGGACCGGCGGATTGGCTTGGTGGGAAAATCAGGGAGGACACTACGTGAAGCACTGGCTACGGCAGCGGGCCGGAGCTACGCAAACCTACGTGCGCGATCTAGATAAAGACGGACGCCCCGACATCATTGCCCTGTTTGGTCAGGGTGACGAGGGCATTTTCGCCTACTATAACCAAGGCAAAGGCTCGTTTCGAGAAGAAGTGGTGCTACGGTTTCCGCCGTCCTACGGTTCTAGCTCGTTCGGACTGTATGATACCGACGGTGATGGCGATGAGGATATTGTGTACACGGCGGGTGACAATGCGGATTATCCGCCGGTGGTTAAGCCATACCACGGCATTCGGGTGTTTCACAACGACGGCAGCTTTCGGTTTGAAGAGGACTGGTTTTATCCGCTGCCGGGTGCTTATCGGGCCGTACCCGCTGACTTTGACCAGGATGGCGACTTAGATATTGCAGCAATTTCGTTCTTTCCTGATTATAGTAGGTCTACCGACTCGGAGTCTGCCAACCGGGGGCCTGCCAGCCAGGGATTCGTCTACCTAGAAAATCAGGGCGATTTTCGGTTTCGGGCGTACACCTTTCCGGAAGTAACGAGCGGACGGTGGCTAGTGATGGATTCTGGCGATATAGATCAGGATGGCGACGAAGATATTATTCTAGGTTCTTTGTCTTTTGAAGTGGTACCTCCCAACGGTCTGCTTGAGCAGTGGGTGGCGGAGGGCATTCCGTTTGTCGTGCTAGAAAACACCACACAGGCAGCTGCCTCAGCGCAAGAAAAGCAGCACCAATGACGTACTGTTTTCTTACTTCGTTCGCTATCGGCGAAAGGCGGGGGTGTGCCGGTTGAAGAGCCGACGGAACTTACCACCGTGCATATCCGCGAAGGATCGTGTGCTGTGCGATGTCGTTTGAGAATCGTGGATAGACCCTGGCATCGTACTGGGAATAACGACGTTAGGTTGGTCTACTAATAGTGATTCGGTGGGAAAATTGATCGTTGCGTTCATAATTTCTGTAGTTTGAAGTTACTTTTGAGTGGGTTGAAATTATCTGCTTCTCAACGGCGGAAAGCCGCAGCGTGACGATTAAAGAGTCGGCGAAACTTGCCTGATCCCATGTCTGAGAATGACCTTATGTTTCGTGAAGTAGCCTGATAATCTGACACGGTCGGCTCAGCCGCGATGGGGATTGTAACGTTAGGCTGATCTACTAATAATGATTCGGCGGGGAAATTAATTGTTGCTACATTCATGATTTCTATGTTTTGAGTTCGATGTTACTTTGAGTGGACTGAAGTATTTAATTTTACCGGCGAAAAGCGGCGGAGTGTCGGTTGAAGAGTCGGCGAAACTTGCCTGATCCCATGTCTGAGAATGACCGCGTGCCGCGTGACGTTTGAGGTGCCGCGGTAGACACGGGCTCGGTGCAAGGAATCGTGACA
Organism: Tunicatimonas sp.; assembly: GCA_965213875.1. Taxonomy (GTDB): domain Bacteria; phylum Bacteroidota; class Bacteroidia; order Cytophagales; family Cyclobacteriaceae; genus Tunicatimonas. The sequence continues at coordinate 1,198,806 of CBDCAN010000001.1, forward strand.
TTGGGTTGATCTACTAACAATAATTCGGCGGGGAAATTGATCGTTGCTACATTCATGATTTCTATATTTTAAAGTTTTGAAATTTGCTTTATGCGTTATGCCAAGTAGTAGCCAAGTTCGGTGCCATTCCTAAAAACGCCCTAAAATCGCCGTATAGGCACATTTTATCCGCAGTGCCTGTCCGCTTTCGGACACTACTTGTACAGTCGCGAACAGTTTTTTGATGATCGGCCGCCGCCACACCCTTAGATATTGACCTCCTAGCCTGACTCGCACAAAACCTTTTTAATCTATTTGAGTATAATTAGATAATTATCTAAATATATGAAACACTTTTTTCGCGCTATGGGCGATCCCACGCGGCGGCGTATGCTGGACTTGCTCAAAGAAAAAGACCTCACCGCCGGTGAAATCGCAGAGTCTTTTCGTATCAGCAAGCCGAGCATATCGTATCATCTTGATCTGCTTAAAAACGCCGATTTAGTATCGGCTGACAAACGGGGGCAGTTCGTCTACTACTCACTTAATACCAGTGTGCTCGATGAGGTAATCGGCTGGCTAATGGAGCTCAACGAGCATCAGAAACCTACTCATGCTAAACCAAAGCAATCATGAACATCTATCGCTTCCTTCGTCAGGATTGGCTGGCACTGCTCTTTCTGTTAACCCCAATCGCACTTGCCACCTATCTGTGGCCTCAGCTTCCTGACCAAGTGGCTGTCCACTGGAACGTTGTGGGTAAAGTGAATGACTGGGATTCAAAAGAGACTTTCGGGTTGATGATGGGCGGTTTGACCGTCTTTACTTATCTATTACTACTGTGTGTTCCTTTCATTGACCCGAAAGCAAACGCCGAGCGCAACCGAAAGCCACTAATTATCATACGCACGGCAATAATGGGGTTGCTATGCGTAACGATGAGTGCTATAATGCTATATAACGTAGGGGTTGCCATTAACATGCCCACGCTGGTCAAAGTAGTGGTTCCGCTGCTCTTGCTGGTGATTGGCAACCTTCTCAGCAAGCTGAAGCCCAGCTACTTTGTCGGTATCCGCACTCCCTGGACGCTAGAGAGTCCGGTGGTATGGACAAAAACACATCGTTTAGCCGGAGGGCTGTGGGTGGCTTCTGCCCTTTTTCTACTGATGGTATCACTTTACCTCCCTGAAAGCTACTACCTGCCCGTGCTAATTGGAGTGTTACTGGTCATGACACTGGCCCCAATAGGCTATTCCTATCTAATATTTCAGGAGCAACAAACCACGCATTAGCCCGTAAGTAACTTTATCCCAAATTTTCTGATCACTGCCTTCGGCATTTTGGCCGCAGCAGTCTGCCGTTTTAATGATACTATACCTTCAGCTAAGTACCCGACCAGAATTGAGTATAATAATTACGTCATCGGACGCCGAGCGTTACGAACGGAACGTAGTGTAGTGAATGGGGCCGCCCAGCGGTAATCTCTCATTTTAAGCAGGAGACCGCCACGCTATCGCCGGTGGCCGGTGCCATCGCGGTGACGCCAAAAGTTATACTCTAATTTGGTTAACTACTTATCTTGGTGAATGAATAAGTAACGCGAGAAGTCGCTACCAATGGTTCTCATCCATTGACACTGATCGTTACCTTTTCGGTAGGCACCAACAGTAGCTATCTTTTACCGAGTTCGTATCCAAGAGCAAGTAGGCTGCTCTATCTATGACTGGTTTGATTTCACCACTATCGTATATAAGAAACGCCGTATTGTTATATTATTTAAAATAATATATATCCAACTAATATTCTTTACAGTGATACTATTCATTATCAATGCTATTTGTTGTCGCCCTAACAATAAATATTGAATAATTTTTATCAGCAGGGTCGCTGCATATTTATGTATTTTTTTCCGTGGATAGATACATCATCTTTATAATGTAACGATGACGAGAGGGTCTTTCAAATCACCGACAATAAGGCTATTTATTTGGCTGTACTTACACCGGCGACTTCATGTATTACCTTCATTTTTTTATCGCCCTTATTGTTTCAGGTAGTACTTCACTCAAGCACTACCGGGGCATAGTATCTATACTAATCATCCTCCTGTCTTGTCAGGAGTTTGCGGCCTTAGCGCAGAAAATGGATTCGCTGAAAGACCAATTACGAGACGGCCGTACGGCGGAGCAAAAAGTTGAGGTACTACTAACCATCGTTAACCTCCTGACTAAATCTGACCAAGATAGTGCTCTCTACTATGCGACATTGGCCGAGAGTCTGTCTCAACAGGTTAATGATATTAACTTAACGGCTCGTATACGCCTCAGTCGGTCTAGTATCTATTTAGATCAGGGTCGGTATGATGATGCTCATACGCTATTAACTAGCCCCCTGGATAAATCTACTCTGGACTCTACCTACTTGGGCCTAATCTACATGCAATTAGGGAGTGCCCTAAACTATCAACTGAACTATCATGACGGTATTGCGAAGTGTCTCCGAGCGCTATCCATCTTTGAAGCTACCCGAGACACGATCAATGCTGCCAAGGTTCTCACTAGTATAGGAAGTGTGCACGCTAAACTCAGTAACCTTGAGCGAGCCACCCACTATCTTCGCCGAGCCCTCAGGTACGCTACCCACGATAAAATGCTCACGGTGCAGGTGCTGTCAAATTTAGCCGGTGCCTACTACGAAGGAAAAGACGTGGATCAGGCTATTGCCACTGCCCATCGGGCTAAAGCACTGCTCGAGAAATTGGAAGCACCAGTTTATATGGAGATCATCTACTCTAACCTCTGTTATTTTTACATGAGTCAAGGCCACTTTGAGAAGGCTATATACTACGGGCAAAAAGGATTAGATGCCAATGGCGAAGCCAATCAGAACACAGACTTACTGCTAAATAACATTGGTTCTGCCTGGTTGAAGCGAGACGAACCCCATCGTGCACTCAGCTACTTTACAAGAATCTCATCAGCAATTGAAGATGACTTGAGGGCAGTAGTACTCCGTAATTTTATGGAAGCCTATCAGCGGCTAGGCAACACCAGCACGGCTCTTTCATACGCTACCCGATACGCCGAATTAAAAGACTCTATCCATACTAAAGCTCAACAGGCCACCGTGGCAGGGCTGACCGAGCAGTACGAATCAGAAAAGAAACAGCAGCAGATTGACCTGTTAAACACTCAAAATGAGCTAAACCAAACCAGGCTTCAACAGCAGCGATTTCTTACGGGGGGGCTGGGTTTTTTCTTCTTATTTTCGGTGGCGTTTGGGTTGCTCTGGCTCAAGAATCAACGGACCAAGCAGTCATTACTTACGGCTCGTACGCGACACCAATTATTGCAAACCCAACTCAATCCTCATTTTCTGTTTCACGCGCTCAATAGCATTCAAAGCTTCATCTGCCGCAGTCAAAAGGAAGAGTCTGTTCAGTACCTTAGTAGCTTTAGTAAACTGATGCGTTCTGTTTTAGAAAGCTCCGATCAGGATTTCATCACAGTAGCTGAGGATGCGCAGGCGCTTTCTGACTATCTGCACCTACAGCAGTTGAATACTTCAGAGCAAACGTATCAGTATCAGATCACAGTCGACCACCATATTGATGATCAGGTTACCGTTCTTCCGCCAATGTTTACGCAGCCCTTCGTTGAGAACGCCTTGGTGCACGGATTTACCGAAACAGCGTGCGGTATGATCACTGTACACTATCATCAGGATATGGATACTGATACCCTTCGAGTCACGATACGAGACAATGGTTTGGGCTATAGTGCCCAGCATAAAGGTGCCAAATCTTTGTATCGCTCTATGAGCACAGACATCCTTAACGAACGGATCGCTAATCTTAAAAAGGTGCATCAGTACGCTTGTGACATCAAGGTGGATGCGGTCCACCCTGGCACACGGGTGTCTCTTACGTTCCCGCTGCGCTATCAAGAATTACAAGTAACCGTATGAAGATGACCGACGCTATCTCGTTCATTCTTGTTGAAGATGATCCGGCAGCGGCTACTATGGCTCAGGACATTTTGCACTCCCACTTCCCTGAAGTGACCATGGTCAATCAAGTCCAAAGTGTAGCATCAGCCCGTACGTTGCTGGCGACGGATGCTCCTGATTTTGTGATACTAGATATCAACCTCAAAGATGGTGATGCTTTTACATTGTTGAAGCAACTCGAGTGTATTCCTTTCAAGATCATCTTCGTCACAGCGTATGATCGCTATGCGGTGGAAGCGTTTCGGTTTAGTGCCTTAGATTACGTGCTCAAACCCTACGCGCCCGCTGAACTTGTGGCCGCCGTAGCTAAAGTGGTGCAGGAGTTGGCTCGCCAGGACTACCATCAACAACTGCAGGCGTTATTGCATAATTTTGACCCTAGGGCCAGTGTTAAGAAACTCGTGCTCAAGAACCTGGAAGCGGTTCACGTAGTGGACGTCGCCGAGGTTCTCTATATTCAGGCGGATAGTAACTACTCTTGCTTCTTTCTTACCAATCGACAGAAAATCATAGTCGCTAAGACACTCAAAGCCTTCGAGAAAGAGCTCAAGGGTCAGTATTTTTTCAGAATTCATCAGAGCTACCTGGTCAACATTAATCACGTTCAGTCTTTTGATAAGCTCAACGATACGCTACTGCTTTCTGAGGCCACGATACTGCCAGTGGCACAGAGCAAGAAGAAGATTCTGGTCCATTTCCTGGACCAATTGAGGTGAAATTCTCGACCAAGTCCTACCGTTAGTAAGCCATCGACGGCGGATACTCATGCCATCCCACTTTAACGGGTAAACCACTTACTTTCACTTCATACAGAAAGTATTCACCCTTAAATCCTGCACGTATGAGATCAATTCTAAACGCACTAAGCACTTGGCAAGTGGCTTGTCTATTGGCGATCGCCGTTCCGCTTGGCACAAGCTCACTACTCGCTGCCCCCTCCAATAGCTATCACGCTAATTTATCCAATGAAGTAGTTAGTTTTGCCTCTGCTCCTTCAGAAGCAGAAGCGGGAAGCAGTGCCACGGTAGTTATTAACTATGAAACGGACCGAACCAAGGACGATTTCCTAATTCAGGTACGTTTGATGGATCAGAACAACAAAGAAGTTGCTCAGGCAACCGAGTATCCGGCCACCAGTTCGGGCCAACAGACAGTTTCAGTGCGCGTACCCACAGGGTCTTCTGGAACTGAATATCAGTGGCACGTACAGATGTTTAGCGGCGACTGGAAGACTTTCCTAACCCAAGCATCAGGACCTACCGTCAGTCTCTCTAATGGTTCTGCTCCTTCAGAAGGCAAGGGAACTGTGAGCTTCGTGACAGCACCAACTACGGTAGATGCCGGCAGCAGTACGCAAGTGGAGGTCCGATTTGACGTTGATGGCGCCGTCAACGACTTTCCCCTACAAGTGAGACTGATGGACCAGGATAATAAGCAGGTAGCTCAAAAGACCGAGTATCTAAACACGTCGTCAGGCACCCAGTCACTTAGGGTAGCCATTCCGGCTGATCTGGCAGCGGGTAGCGGCTACGAATGGCATGTGCAGTTGTTTGAGACCGACTGGTCGCCCATCGTAGCTCAAGCAGCCGGACCTGGCGTGAGCATCGGAGACATAGTGAACCCTCCAACTAATCCGAGGAGTTTCGGTGAATGCACCACTACGGACAGAGATGATCCTATAACCGAATGCTGGGATTCTGAAAGTGGATACATGAACAACTTCGATCTGCGTCGCCCCATGGGAGACGGCTACTGGAGCAACTGGTGGGTGCTTGGTGGTTGGGATGGTCCTGTGAAGGCCAGGTTCGGCGACGTGGGCGATCCTACCTGGATTGAATGGGATAACCGCAATGAACAAGGCAATCATTATGAATTTGACTTAAGAATTCATAAGCACTCCTACTACCTTGAAGAAGGACAACCGGATTACGTAGGGCAAGACCGAGGCTTCCCTACTCGGGTCAGTGAGATTGGCAACTCACTTATTACTACTGCTGAGGGAAGATGGACCGCAGGCAGCGAGGGGCGGTGTCACTTGAGCATGACTGCCTGGATATACGACGGTGATGATCCTAACGCGGACGTTCCCAGAGCTGATGTTATTATTCAAACCTGGGATAACTCAGGTGAGCTGTGGGCTAAGTATGAAAGAGAGCAGATTGATACAGGCGGTGATGGAATCAAGCGCTACAATAATATAGTAGGTACTATTGAGAGCGGCGACCATACGTTTGTCGTGTTACGAATTCTACCCGGTTGGAAGGGGGAGTCGGCTTCTTACAATTTGGTTGATACCACTAAAACACGTCCTGACCCTAATGTACCCTTTACAACGGATCCGATCGAGATGGAAGTAGACGTCCGAGATATCATTAACGAGTTGATCATTCTGGAGCAAAACCCTCGTCCCGGCCTGAGACCTTCACCGATTGCTTCTGATTGGTTTCTTCACGGTATGGAGTGGAATCTTGCCGGACAAAGCGGTATCTGGGTCACTGAAGAAGTCAAGAGCAGCCGTGGTCGGTTCACTTTCACTGATTTCAACATCCCTGATATTGAGCGAGGTACGAATCCCGGAGCACGGAGCGTGGAAGCAACAACCCAAAAGCCTGAAGCTTCCGCCACCCTCATCGACGGCCAGCTGGTAAGCGTGTTTCCCAACCCCTTCACGGATAAGATTGAGTACGAGTATCAGATCGATGAGGCGGCCCCGACGACGGTAGAGCTTTATTCCCTCAGCGGCCAAAAGCTCCGCACCATTGAACGAACCGCCACCCAGTCACCAGGGCGCTATCGCGGATCGATGGATACCCGTGGTTTAGGCGCTGGCACTTATATTCTTCGGGTTAGTTCGCCGGAAGGTTATAAGTTTGAGAGGGTAGTTAAGAAATAGCCATCACCAAATAACACCGCGTGCTCCATCTCTATGTAGCAACGCGGTGTTATTCAAGATGTATCATACGTTGTTTGGCCCACCCGGTGGCTACCAGTACGCTTTGGTATCCACTATTTTTCATAGTCATCATAACGCAGACCTCACCCCAACTCAGATACACATTCACCCCTTTCAGTTTTGAACAAGCACTAAACGCCAACCCACGATGACTATCCTAACCCGTAGTATATTTGTGCTATTGATACTACTCATCAACGCGCTGTTGTTCAGCCGTTGCGACGAGCTCATGGAAGAAATGTACCGAGGGCCGAAGGGTGACTCTACCCAATCAACGCGTAAGGCCCTGACACAGCCCATCAATATTGTGGACGTACGCGCAGTGATTGAAGAGGGACAGCTTCGCTTGAAATGGCGCACGGTGGATGCGGACGGCAATCCTTTACTCACTTACGGTGAAGCGCACTACGGTACGGACGGCGGTATGGATGCGTCGACCGGCGAAAGTAAGGCGAAGTACGAACAGCACGTCAAACGCATCGATCCCTACCAGAATAATACAACCTACACCTATCGGATCGAGGCCCGCACTGACGAGCTTTCTACCGTCGAATCAACGGTCTTCACTTACCATACATCAGAAATTCAGCTCGACGTAACCGGGGTTAGTTTCGATTCCAGCGGCTTACCGATTGCGTACGTCGCCTACTATGCTCGGAACGCCGAAGGCGAAGGTATTGAGACGATTGGCTTCGTTGAGTGGCGTCCAGTGGGCACCTCGACGTGGTATAATCATCAGAGTACGAAGGCTTACTTGAAGCACACAAGCCGAATCCCCGCAAGGGAACCCACGACTACCGCCCCACCTACTACCATTGGCCCGCCCCTAGTGTCCGGTGAGACCATTGAGTACCGTGTGACCGTAACGGATGCTTTGGGACAATCAGCGAGCAGTCAACCAGACACTGTAGCGGTGACATTACTGGATAGCGGTGCGGGTGACACTTGGAATGCGGATGACTTTGAGTCGCTGCCGGAGGGTGACTGGACGATGCTCATCGAACAGGATCGAGGCAACGTGGTCGGTGGTGTTAATGAAGAGGTAGATCTTCGTGATCAATCTGAAGACCGCGTGTTTTTAACCAGCCCACCCGGTGATAGCAGACCTGCGTTCGAGCACCGAGTAGCAAAAGGAGATACCGTTAATCCACTCGGAGTAGATAGTGAGGGTATCTCGTTCGATGCTAAGATTTACGAACGTGTGCTACTTAGGTATCACATGTGGCTCAGCGACTATTCAGGAATTGAAGGAAAATATATTCACTTTGGGATTGGTCGTGGATGGATTGGATCAAAGTACGGAAAAGATAACGCAGACTATGGCACAGCGGGAGGCGGTGTAAATACGATGCAACCAAAGAGAGGAGAGCATTCCGACGGTGGGAAGAAGAACGGTATCCGTCTGCTGGCCTCGTTCAGTGAGGGAAAACTAGGCTCAGAATATTACGGTGAACTCATATCACCTACCCCCCCGTATATTCCCCCAACAGATCGTTGGGTACCGGTGGACATCATCATTGATAAGAATAACGGCTACGAACTACACGTCAACGGTAAGGAAATCATCAAAACGATGGGTCGAGACCCCATTGTGGGCGGCTCATGGACGGACTGCAAAAAGCTCTGGTGGCGAGTCAGACTTATGCACGGAGGAACACCTTCAGATTCGGCACTCATAGCAAACCGGGATTACTCTCAATGGTTCGGCGGATTTTCCGTATACGCAGAATGATCATTGGCCAGGTAAGCTATTTAAACTCCCGGTTGGTATAATAGCATTCCATCTTCTTCACAATCGGCTTCATACTGCGTGTGTCGCTACGCATTGTTCGCGTAGTTTAGCCTCATGCTATCTCATAATAAGCGTTCACGGCAGCTTTCGATCTGCACGGATAGAAAGATCGTTTTATACTCTTGACTCTGTATTCATAATCTTGCTTATCTACGCAGCAAGTTGCTACCGATCAGCGCCTCTATCACCGACTCGCGGTAGTGGCGACTGATGGGTACTATCTGCTGACCCACGAAAATTTGGTTACCTTCTACCGAGTCAATTTTATCTTTGGCTATTAAGTACGACTTATGGGTACGAAGAAACTGCTCGGCGGGCAAGCGTTCTTCTACGCTCTTCAGCGTCACCAGGGTCATGTACTTCTCCTGTTCGGTGTAGATCAGCACGTAGTTCTGCATGGCCTCTACGTAGCGAATGTCGCGCACCGCAATGCGTTCGTACTTATGCTCTACCTTGATGAAGAAGTAATCTTCGTCAGCAAAAGGGCTGGTAGCCGCTGGTGATGATGTGGTAGGCGTTTGCTTCGCCTGCTGCTGTAGCTGCCACTGCGCTTTGGCCTTTTGGGCCGATTGGTAAAATCGATCAAAGGTGATGGGTTTGAGCAGATAGTCCAGCACATCGAGCTGGTAACCTTCCAGGGCGTACTGCGGATAAGCCGTCGTCAGGATGACCAGCGGCGGATGCCGTAACGTTTTGAGGAAGTCGATGCCGTTGAGTTTGGGCATTTGCACATCCAGGAAGATCAGATCTACGGATTGAGTATCTAGTATTTCTCCGGCATCCAGCGGCGACTCGCAGGTGCCTACCAGGTGCAAAAAGTCCAGGTCGGCTACGTAGTTAGCGAGCCCTTCCCGCGCCAGCGGCTCGTCGTCGATCACCAGGCAATTAATTTTCATCGAGGGCGAGGGTTAGGTGCACGGCATAAGTGTTATCAGATTCATCGATACGCAGCGTGTGATGGCCCGGATAAAGTAGATCTAACCGACGGCGCACGTTGGTGAGACCGATGCCGCCGTAGTGCACCGCTTCACGCGCTGCGATAGTGACTTCACGAGAATTGATGACCATAAACTGCAACTGTCCGTTTTGCTGCACTGAGATACGCAGAAAATTCTCTTGCTGCCGTCCCTTCGACATGTGCTTGAACGCATTCTCGACGAAGGGCATCAGAATGAAAGGCGCAATTTGCGCACCACCCAGATCTTCACTCACATCCAGTGATACCTGCACGTGGTCGTTGATCCGCAGCCGCTCCAGAGCCACAAAGTTTGACAGGTAATGTACTTCCTTCTTGAGGGCGATACGCGGCTCATTGCACTCGTAAAGTTGGTAGCGCAGCAGGTCAGAAAATTTCGCCAGCGTATCGGTGGCCATGCGCGGATCTTTCTGAATCAGGAAGTTGATCGAGTTGATGGTGTTAAATAGGAAGTGCGGATTAAACTGCGATCGTAGAAACTTGAGTTCGGTCTCAAGCTTCTCTTTCTCTAGCTGCTGCGTGTGCCGCTGCTCTTTCACCCAGTCTTTAGTAAGCTTAACCGTCATTACAAAGACAATCGCCGTGAGCGCCATCAGTGTCATAATGCCCGCAAACTGCTCGTAGGTTCCCTTAAACCATCCGTCGGCCACGTCCCAGCGGCCGGTAGCTCCGTAATACATGCCGTGATAACTTAGGGTAGTAAGCGCCGAGGAGATCACCACACACAACAGCAGCCCTAGTGCGTATCGCCCGTAGCGCTGCTTCTTTAGAAAAGCTGGAATAAAATAATAGACGTTAAGGTAGGCTCCGGTAGCCTGCGCCACCGAGAGCGTCAATACGGTGATAGGAGTGCCCCGGGTGAAAAGGTTGTCACTATTAAACAGCACCAGCCAGAACAGCTGATAGCCCACCCAGAACAGTAAATGGTACAACCAATAGCGCACCTCGAAGCGGCACAGCGCGGAATCTTGTATAGCGGTGAGCAAAGGCTTTTTCATGATGACAAAACTGCGTCAGAAAATGTACGCAGAAAACCAGGGTTGACCAAACGCACCTAGCAGTTGACCAAATGCACACGCACTCCGTAGGTGTGGCTCGCGAGCCACACCTACGGGTCGTCAACCCGCCGCTGCACCTTGTCAACCAAATTTCGGTATCCCTGCCCCCGCCCCTTTCTTTGAAGCATTCAATCACAAAAAACCCCACGATAATGAAAACGCTAAAGCAAATCTCATGTACTCTTGTATTGGCCCTACTGTCAGCCCCTTCGTTCGCTCAGGTGAGCACAGCAGTACAGCAGCTATTCTACCAAGGCTACCTAACGGCCAGCCAAGCTCCCTGGGAACAGGCCATTCAAGAGATAGAACAAGACGATTCCTTGAACGAGACCCAAAAGCTCGCTGCCCTCACCGAAGCGCAAACCGGCCTGCTGGTGTACGCGCTGGCCAACCAAGACGAGGCAGCCTACGATGCCGTCGCCAACGATTTGGAAGACAACCTGGAAGTACTGTTAGATCAAAACGAAGCGGATGCCCAGTCACTGGCCAAGATGGCACGGCTCAACGGTGCCACGATGGCCTTTCATAACTGGAAGGCGATGTACCTCGGCCCGCAGAGTGAGAAATTGGTGGATCGTGCGCTAGCCGCAGCGCCCACCAACCCTGATGCCTGGATGCAACGCGGCGGTTCGCGCTTGTTCACCCCCGAAATGTTCGGTGGCGATGTGGACGAGGCAATTACTGCCTTTGAGAAAGCCGTGCAGTACTACGAAGCGCAACCCAACCACACCGACAACTGGCGCTACCTGGATGCCCTGGCGTGGCTGGGCCAAGCGTATCAGAAAGCCGACCGTTCGGCCGAAGCCGCTGATGTTTTCGGCAAAGCACTGAAAGTAGAACCAAACTTCGGCTGGGTAAAGTACAAGCTGCTACCGAAGGCGGTGGCACAGGCTTCAGCTCAGTAGGCTTCGCCACACGAAGGGCAACCCAACGCTGGGTTACCCTCTATAAGCTGCTTACTTCTACACCGGTAAAACTGTCCCATCGTGCTCAATCATCTGACAATGAATTACCTACTACTCTTCGGCTCTTTATTCTTCAGCACCATCGCTTCGGCTCAACCCAGTTTGATGCTCAACGGTCAGATACTGGACGAGGCAACCGACGAACCCTTGGCGGGGGCCAACATCTACCCCCTAAATGACTGGCAAAGAGGCACTGCCACTGATGCGCAAGGCTATTTCACGCTTGAAACATCAGAAAATGATACCCTGATGGCAACATTTATGGGTTATCGAGAACAAGTAGTCGTCGCTTCTCAGAAGGAGCTCACCGTTCGTTTACAAGCGGTTGACCAGAACCTGGAAGCCGTCACGGTAGAAGCGGCTAGTCTGGTCGCTGAAGAGTTTAGCATCAAAAAGATTGAGCAGATGGAAGTGTACACCAACCCCAACGCGAAGGGCGATCCGCTGCTGGCCGTCAACGCGCTGCCCGCTGCTACTACGCTTGATGAGTCGGCCAACATCAGCCTACGGGGCAGCCGTCCGGGGCAAACGGGCATCTTTCTCAACGACGTGCCGATCTACGACGCAGTGCGTTTCGGTCAGCTCAATGGCATCGGTACGTTTAGTATTTTCAATACCGCCCTCATTCAGCAGCTACAGGTGTTTCCCAGCAACCCGCCGCTGGAGTTCGGCAATACCTCGGCAGGACTGATCTCACTACAGACCATTGAGCGGGTGCCCGAGCAAGCCAGCGGAAGCCTGGCCCTATCGCCTGCCAACTTGGGTGCCTTCGCCACCCTGCCCACGGGTGCGGAGTCGGCCCTCACCTTGTTTGGTAACTTCCAGCCGTCGGGCATGATCCGGGCGCTAAATCCTGAGTCGCTGGCTGATCTAAAGCACTTTCAAACGCTAGACTTTGGCGCACATTATGTGCATAAGCTGGGCCGGTCACAGCTAAAGGTGTTTAACTACAGTGTGTCAGAGGGCTACCGCTTTACGAGCCGTCACCCCTCGGGCGACGGTACCTTTCGGCAGCGTAAGCGACGTAACTTTACCGTGGCCCGCTATCAAACCCGCTACGACCACGCGCTGGTTTCTATCAACGGAGGCTTTAGCCTTAGCCGGATGCACTTCGCAGTAGGTAACTTAGACGTGCAGCTTGATCAGCGTGATCTGTACCTGTCGGCCAACTACGCTCGCTTCTGGGATACCTGGACCCTGAAAACCGGCCTGACTTACGACACCCGTCGGGCGCAGTACGCGGGACAGTGGGCCACCTACGATTACGCCCGAGGAGTAGACCACCCTACTTCGCCCCTACGCAGCACCCTGACCAACCGCGTGCCCGAAGGCTACGCTTACGCCAAATACCAGCCCAACGACCGATGGACACTCGGGGCAGGGCTGCGTAAAAATATGCCCAGTGCTAGCCAGCAACATTACCTCAGTTATCAGGCCAACGTGCATCGCCGCATCTGGTCTCACCAAACGCTGACCGCCTCGGTGGGTCGATACCATCAGTACGTAATTCCACAGGAGGATGCCCCCTCCTCTTTCTATCGGAGCCACCAGTTGGCACTAGACTATCAGTATCAACGAAAGCAGCGTACGCTGACGACCGCGCTCTTCTACAAAGAGACGAAACACGGCACTCAGCGAAATCAGGTGTACGGTGCCGAAGTGTCGGCCGATATTCGTTGGTCGTCCAGGCTTCGCACCCAGGCTTCGTATACCTACCTGAATGCGACCGTACACGATGGGGATCGACGATTTGCCTCACCCTACGACTTGAGCTACTTCACACGCGGCAGCGTTACGTATAAAATCACTCCCCAGTGGACGCTCAGTGTTATTGCTCAATACCGTCAGGGAACATACTACCGGCCGGTGACCGGTAGTTTTTGGAACGATGATTTGACTGTGTACGCCCCCCAGTACGCGGCGCCCGATCAAGCAGAACGCCTACCAGACTACAGTACAATAGATTTCAGTGTAGCCCGGGTGTGGCCCTTATCTGGAGATATATCGATGGTCGCTTTCGGTAGTATTAACAACCTGCTGAACCGGCAGAACGTACGGGCGATCGATTATAATGAGGACTATTCAGTTTCATCTAACGAGCTGTTCTCGCAACGGGTACTCTACTTTGGGGTGGTGTTACAGTGGCGGTAATAAGTGTGGTGTAAACTACATTTTGAAGGATGATCAAATGGTATATCATCGACACACCGTACAGTTAGTCGGCGGGTGGCGGTAGGCGGTCATGGCAGGAAATCCCGTGCCACGGAGACCGCGTCACGGTAACCTGCCAACTGCTAACCGCCTACCACTACTATTGAATGATTGGCCGTCACTTCAATATATCGTAAAAGTTAGTTGACAGTGCGTTAATATTGCGACATCATTGATAAAATGCCTGACAAAAGATAGCAAACAGGAAAGTCCTTCACCTAGCGATCTTTGGGTAGTAAGTTGACCGCTCGGGGCAGACGTCGAGTCTGTCTCACCTAAAAGTCCTGCCACGCCCGGCGGCGCTGTAGCTTCAGATCTCTTAGGATGGCTGATTTCACGTTCACCTGCACGTAAAACGAGGTAAACCGTCCGAAAGGAATCCAGTCGAAACGAAAATCAAAGCAGTCTAGATCACGAAATACATTGATGCTGGACTGCGTCACCTCTTCCGCCTCAAAGTCGTACCCCGAGGTGAAACCGATCTTCCACTTCGGGGTGAGGTTCACGTCACCGTTAAAAGAAACCGACTGTCGGAACGGACTGTTGCGGTTGATAGCTCGGGTAGAGCGAAACTGATCTTCAGGCCGGGCTCTTCCCTCTTGCACCAGCCGGCGGGTCGGGCTATTGGTATAGGTAAAGCTATACCGCACGTTCAGGCTCCAGGGGATATCAAAATCTACGTAGTCTTGCCGATTAGCATTGATATACTCCGCATCATCAGCGGCAATACTAGCGTTTTCAGCGCGCTCTGCTTTTTTCTTGTTAGCTTCTGGGTTCAGGTTCGTACTGAGCGCAATGTTGGCTCGGGTCAGCGTACCGTATCGAGGAGTACGTGAAGTGAATGCCAGTGTGTCTTCTACGCCCGGTGTTTTGGGGTCGTCAATAATGATCTTATCGCGGCTCTCCCAAGCGAATTGATCGAAGCGAATGAAGTTCTCGAATATAGCGCTATCTGCGGCAACCTCCGTGGGGCGACTCGGATTAGAGATGTAAGTGTAAGGGTCGACCGAAGCCGAGGCGTTGATGCTAATTTTACCCTTGAACAAACGGGTACGGGCCGCAATTGTAATCGGTGCTAGCTTGAAGGAATCAGCAATTACGTTATAGCTGGTGCTCAACGAAAGGTTCTCGAAGATTGGCACCTTACGGGTGGCTTCAGCATTCTCGGTGGTATCATTATCGTTCCGGACCTTCAACTCTAGATTATTATTGAGTGAAAAGCCTACCGAAGCGCTCTGGGCCGTAGTGGGTGCCCGAAACGTAGATTCGTCGTACAGTGGTGCGTTCACCACGTTGCGGTCAATCCCGTTTACAATCAGCTCATCGTTGTCAATGCGCACCTGCTGCGTATAGCGTTCGGCAAAGTCAGGACTATAGCTCATGCTCAGCGAGGGAATTAGCGTATGACGCATCGCCTGCACCTTCCCCTCGCCTTTGCCGAAGTAGTAGGTACCGTATACCCGGGTACTAAAGCCCATGCTGGCGTTCCACGACGAAGCACGGTTGAACTCATCTTCAGTGTTGATCGCTACCTGCTCCGTCAGAGGATCGTACTCGTAGTTGAACTTCCTAAAAAACCACACCTCCTGGTACTGAAAAGAGGGTGAGGCCGTAACAAAATTGAGCAGGTTGAACGACGTAGAGATAGGGATAGAATGACGCACCCCGGTTTGCGTTCGGTCCAGAATCTCGTTCAAGTTGCCTCCTACCGTTAAAATACTATCTGCTAACGGATCGGGGTTAGAGATACGGTCAAAGGGAATACCACGGGGGGTTGATATCCGGTCGTTGGTAAACTCATTGCGCCCGCTCATTTGATAGCCAACGTTGACCTTAGCTAGCCAGCTGCTACGTGATTTCGCCACATTTTTAAACGGATAGATTCTGTTCATATTAAGCGCCACGTCGGGCAGCAGCACTGTGATCAAACCCGACAGTAAGTTTTGACTATGCCTGGCACTCAGCGCTAGGTTGAAGGGCGTATTACGAAAAGTGGTAGAGTAAGATACCGAAGAGCTCAGTGTGGTACGCAGATTGTTCTGCACATTGACCGACGGGTTGTTTTGTATGTAGCTGCTGGTAGCGATGTTGATGTTAGCCGAAAAGCGACCGGGACCTTTGGACTGTGGGGTGTGTCGGAAGGTGAGCCGAAAATCACGAGGAGTTTGCCGGTTCTCACTATCCGGATCAATTACCTGCCGGTTAAACTGAAAGTTGAGGTTTCCCCGGTAGGCGTAGCGCTTGTAATAGTCTGAGATGATTGAGAAGCCGTAGCTGCCCTTGGAGAAGACACTGCCCAACAGCGTCAGGTTTACTTGGTCGTTGATGTCAAAGTAGTAACCAAAGTCTTGTAGAAAGAACCCACGGCGACGCTCTTCACCGTAGCGGGGCGGCACAATGCCCGAGTTCTGTTTACTGGGCATGGGGAAAATTCCGAAGGGGAGTCCTAGCGGAGTGGGCACTCCGGCCACCACCAGATTGAACGGCCCCGTGGCCACCAGGTTGTTAGGCACCACCTTCATCTGCCGCGATTTGATGTAGAGATCAGGAGTTTCGCCCGGTTCACAGTCGCAGGGCGTGTACCACCCTTTGTTGATGAACACCTCGTTGGCCGCGTTCTTCTTCACGGTTTCGCCGTACACAAACCCCTCAGTATCCTGCGGTTTGGTGAGCACCCCGGTGATGAATGCTTTTCTGGTTTTGAAATTGTAGCGAATTTCTTCGGTCTGGTACTCATCCGCTCCTTCTTTAAAAATGGGTTTGCCCACCACGTTGCCCGTGGAGTCTTCGCGCCCCCGGGCGGTGAGCATATTGGTGGTCCAGTCTAGTTCGATGTAGGCGGCTTTCAGATTGATGGCCCCGTAAGTTACTTCGGCGTCGCCGTAGAGAAACACCCGGCGCCCGCGGGCATCCATCAGGGTAGAGTCTTCGGCATTGTATTGGATAGTAGTCTGGATATCACCCTGCGGGGGGCGTAGGGTGTCGGCCGCTACGGCCAGCGAATCGTTGCCCAGTGTGTCAAGCGCCACTTCGGGCGGAATGGTATCATTGGGTGCGATGATACCCACCGAATCGGCTGACGGCAAGGTACCTTCAATGTCCTGAGCTCGTACATTTGACGCAAGCATACATACTATAAAAAAAGTACATACGTATGGTAAATAGTACAATGGTTTTTTCAGATTTGCGTAAAAAATGTCAATTTTGGGCGAAGTTATCGTTTGTTAATGTAACAACCGAAGCATGTTGAAAAATATTATTTTAATTACTGGGTTTTCTCTCTTGTTACTGGCGGGCTCCTTCACCACGGTGGGTGTCCAACAGTATCAGGTGAAGAAAGTCGTGATAGACGCGGGGCACGGCGGGCATGACCCTGGTACTCACGGCAAGATTTCAAGAGAGAAGGACGTAGCGCTGAACATAGCCCTGAAACTGGGCACCATTCTCGAGGAGAACCTCAGCGACGTAGAGGTCATCTACACCCGCAACGATGATACGTTCATTCCGCTCGATCAGCGGGCCGACATTGCTAATAAAAACGGAGCTGACCTGTTCATCTCTATCCACGCCAACGCGCTGGGTAACAAACGTATACATGGCACTGAGACTTACGTGATGGGCACGCACAAGATCGAGGGGAACCTCGATGTAGCTAAACGCGAAAACTCGGTGATCCTGATGGAAGAAGACTACCACGAGAACTACGCAGGCTACGACCCCAACTCAGCTGAGTCGCATATCATATTTTCACTCTACCAAAACGCTTATTTAGCCAATAGCCTGGCCCTGGCCGGCAAAGTTGAAACGCAGTTTAAAAAGCGGGTGGGCCGACACAGCTTAGGAGTGAAGCAGCAGGGTTTTCTGGTACTATGGCGAACCTCTATGCCTAGCGTACTTATAGAAACCGGCTTTTTGACCAACGAAAAAGAGGAGGCCTATCTCAACGACAAACTGGGTCAAACGTACATTGCCTCAGGTATCTTTCGGGCCATCCGCGACTATAAGAACGAAATTGAGGACAATGTCAACTGACCGGCTTTTCTCTAATATTTTAGTAATTGTACTTCCAGTCTAAACCTATATAGAGCGAAGCTAGTATAAGTTAGCATGATTGTTTGTCATTTTTCAAGTACTAACCCCACCGTTCGTGAGTATATCCAAAGAAGTTAAAGTAGCCGTGCTGGCTATTGTCGCTATCGTCATCCTCTTCTTCGGAATTCGTTTCCTTAAAGGCTCTGAGCTGCTCGACCGATTCAGTACCTACTACGTATTGTACAACGAGATAGACGGCCTCATTCCTTCCAACCCGGTGATTATCAACGGGCTCAAGGTGGGACGCGTTGAAAGCATCAGGCTGATGCAGGAAGAAAACAATCGCCTACTGGTGACACTTCGTGTTAGAGAAGACGTTGTTATTGGAAAGTCATCGCAGGCTATTCTGGCCTCCAGTAGCCTATTAGGGGGAGAAACCATCATTCTTAAGCCGGGCGACGTACAAGACCGTTTACAGGATGGTGATACCATTCAGTCTAATACGGAGCAAACCATTGGCGAACTGGTGCAAGCCAAAGCGCTACCGATTGCTGAGAAGTTTGACTCTACCTTAGCGCGCTTCAACACACTTATTGGGGTAAACGGTAAGGATACGATGGCTAACATCCTGGGTATGCTATTAGGCGATACGGCTACGGTTTCTCGAACGGTAGATGAAATCGCTATTACTACGCAAAGGGCGAGTTTGTTGCTGCGCTACAATGAGCAAAAACTCAACACCACCATTGCCAATCTTGCTCTGCTGTCTGATGCCCTAAGCGATCAACAGAACGGATTGCCCCCTCTGCTGACCAAGATGAACCAGACCTTGGATAGTGTTAACAACCTACAGATTGGCCGAACCGTGGCCGAACTCAACCGCACGTTGGATAACATGAATAAGATCACGGCGAAGATTGACCGGGGTGATGGCACCCTGGGCAAGTTTGTTAACGACGACTCTCTGTACACCAACCTTAACCAATCGGCTGAGGCGCTGGAACGCCTGCTGGTTGATCTGGAAGACCGTCCGGGCCGCTACGTACGCTTCTCAGTATTTGGTGGAAGAGACAAAGAAAAAGACACGGAAGAAGTAAGTAATGATAGCAGCACCGGTCAGTAGAATACGGGGGGCTCAACCACAATGATGAATAAACAAGAACTAAAAGCCCTGGTGGCACTGCTAGACGATGATGACACCGAGGTATTGGATCATGTAGAGGACAGAATCATCTCCTACGGTAACGAAATCATTCCCTACCTGGAAAGTGAGTGGGAAAACAGCTTTAACCCTGAGGTACAGCGTCGTATCGAAGAGCTGATTCACACCCTACAACACGACGCGCTACGCGGTCGCCTCAGTGCGTGGCACCAGCAGGAAAAACCCGATCTGCTAGAGGGTATGTGGCTGGTGGCTACGTATCAGTATCCTGATTTGGAACTGGAGGTAATCCGCGAACAGATTGAGCAGATATACTACGACACCTGGCTAGAATTTAAGCCGGAGGCCCACCCTTACGACCAAGTAAAGTTGGTCAACAGCGTGCTGTTTGGCAAGCTGAAGTTTAGCGCCAACACCAAAAACTTCCACGCTCCAGCCAACTCAATGATCAACCGGGTGCTAGAAACGCGCAAGGGTAACCCTATTTCGTTATGTGTGGTGTATATGTTGGTGGCCGAACGGCTAAAGATGCCCGTGTACGGAGTCAACCTGCCGCAGTTGTTTATCCTGACCTACAAAGCCCAGCAGGAGCAATTCTACATCAACGCCTTCAACCGGGGATTGATCTTTAGCAAGCGGGATATTGATAGCTACCTCAACCAACTCAAGCTAGTGCCCGATGATATGTTCTACCAACCTTGTGACCACGTGGAGATCATCCGGCGGGTTTTTCGCAACCTAATCAGCTCGTTCGAGAAACTCGACGACTATGAGAAAGCCAACGAGGTGCAGGAGCTACTCAACCTAATCTCCGATAGTCCCTCAGGCGTGTAGTACGCCCTCTAGATCAAGCGCCTCAATGTGCTGAAAATTATCTTCGGTGATGCTCTCGGGCAAAAAGATAAACTTCTTATCGTACACCTTCTCTTCCCGGTAGTAGCTCACCCAAAACTGGTTCACCAGGGTAAACAGGTCACTGTCGATGAGTTCTATTTTAGCGATACTGTGGGGCTGTAATTCTTCCAGAAAGTGGCGTAGGGTTGAAGTTTTCTGCGTGTCGTTAAAACCCGACGAGTTCACAATCACATTGGTGATAGGATAGTCATTCTCATTAATGAGATACACCCGGTACTCGTACGCACCAGTCTCATCATTATGCTGGCGGCCAATCGCCATAGAAACGCCTTCTACCTTGGGAAACTTGATGTCTTTCTTCATGATGACTTACGTATTCTCGTTTTCCAACAGCAGCTGCATTCCGAATAGTTCAGCCAAATGGTGCCGAAGGTGTCCCTCTACTTCCCCCGTATCCTGCGCTTCGCCTAACTCTTGCGCCAACGAGGTAACCGCCTTGTCGGGAATGCCGCACGGAACGATGTGCTCAAAGTAGCTCAGGTCAGTGTTTACGTTGAGGGCAAAACCGTGCATGGTCACCCAGCGGCTGGCCTTCACCCCCATCGCGCAGATTTTACGCGGATGCTGTTGCCGTTCGTGGTCGAGCCACACTCCGGTGAGTCCATCAATGCGACCGGCAGATAGGTTGTAGTGCGCCAGGGTACGAATGACCGCTTCTTCGAGCAGGCGCAAATAGCGGTGGATATCCGTAAAGAAATTATCCAAATCCAGAATAGGATAACCCACCACCTGCCCCGGCCCGTGGTAGGTAATATCACCGCCCCGGTTGATCGGATAAAACCGAGCACCCTTCTGCTGTAGTTCGTCTTCGGTGAGTAGTAGATGCTCCGGTTGCCCACTTTTACCTAGCGTAAATACGGGCGGGTGCTGACAAAAAAGCAGATGATTCGCGGTAGGTTGCTGCTCATCGCGTTTACGATTACTGATCTTCTGTGCTACCGTCTGGGCAAACAGGGTTTCTTGCGTATCCCAGGCCTGCCGGTAATCAATTAGGCCCAGGTGCTGAAAACGGACGGTTTTGTTAGGGTGAGCGTACATGCGGTTGCGTTTCTACACGAAGATAGAGATGTAAGTGTTTCGTAAACTAAATAATGCAGTACTTATCAAACCACGGTTCATCGATTCGTTCTTGCAATAGGAGGCGGTTTGCAGTTCATTTTTTACTCAGCCGGAAGCGACTGGAATGCAGCCGGAAGCGTTTGCAGATCGATGCCCCAGATGAGAGGAAAAATATAGTATACAAATAAGGTTAACAACACAATAGACAATAGATTCATCCAGATGCCCGTCCGACTCATGTCTTTGATACTAATCATTCCTGAGCCAAACACCACGGCATTGGGTGGTGTGGCTACCGGCAGCATAAAGGCGCAAGAGGCAGCGACACATGCGCCCAGCATCATACCGTAGGGATGTACTCCGATAGCCACCGAAAGCGATGCCAGAATGGGTAACATCACGGTAGCGGTGGCCACGTTAGAGGTAATTTCAGTCAGAAAGTTGATCATGGCTACCACCAGCAGAATGATGAACAACAAGTCAATGGTGCCAACGGCGGTCAGCTGCCCCCCTACCCATTCGGCCAGCCCCGAACCGCGGAAAGCTGCAGCGATGGCCAGACCACCCCCAAAGAGCAGTAGAATTCCCCAGGGCAACTTTTTAGTGTCTTCCCATATCATCAGCGTGCGGTGCTCGGGCTGATGAGCCGGAATTAGAAACAAAGCAACGGCTCCCATGACGGCAATGGCGGTATCATTTAGGTTGGGCAGTATGCTTGCCAACAAAAATGAGCGCGTGATCCAGCAAAAGGCAACGAAGAAAAAAACGAGCGACACGTACTTTTCTTCTCGGCTCATGGGTCCTAGCGCTTCGCGCATCCGTATAATCTCTGATTGCCCCCCCGTCAGATGCGTGCCCTGTATCGGAAAAGCAATACGCACCAAATAGTACCAGCATACTCCGAGCAACAAACACGATACAGGAAAACCGACCAGCATCCACCGGGCAAAGGTGATTTCTACGTCAAACAGTTGCTTGGCCACCGCGGCGAAGATGGCGTTGGTCGGTGTGCCAATGAGGGTCGCCATGCCGCCGATGGAAGCGGAGTAGGCAATACTCAGCATCAGGGCCTTACCAAATTGTTCTGACTGCGCCGGTGAACCGCCCTGAGAAAACTGCGCGATGATAGCGGTGCCGATAGGAAGCATCATCAGGGCCGTAGCCGTATTGGATATCCACATCGACAGTAAAGCGGTGGCCAACATAAAGCCTAAGATCATCCGGGCCGGATTGTCGCCAACCGCCACGATAATACTGATGGCAATCCGGCGGTGCAGGTTCCACTTCTCCATAGCCAGCGCAATCACAAAGCCCCCCAAAAAGAGGAAAATGATGGGATGTCCGTAGGCAGCGGTAGTCGCCATTGCTTCCAGTCCGCCGGTGAGCGGAAATAAGATCACCGGCAGTAAGGCCGTGGCAGCGAGAGGCGCGGCTTCACTGATCCACCAGACGGCCACCCAGACGGTGGTCGCTAGCACCGCTTGCCCTTCAAACGAAAGTCCGGCCGGGGTGGGCATGCACAATAGTAGCAGAAAAAGCAAAGGTCCGGACACCAATCCGATCCGGTTGCGCCAGGTGGTAGTACTCTGAGTAGATCTAGCGGTTTTGGGCATGAACGAATAGCGCTTCGGATTGGGCTAAAGATAGGTACTATTTATGGATAGTAGCGAGTTGCAATGTATATCGCTCGTTCTTTCGTTGTCAACGTGCCGCTCAAGTATGCTCATTAGTGACTGCCACTGCTTTGATCCAGATAATGGTTCTTCTGGTATTGTGCATCAGCTGTTATATGGCTATATGGTGACCCCTCGGATTCAATCGTACGCTTGCTAGCGATATGCACAAGCGCACCTGACCAAGTTGCCTGCCTGTAGTTCACATGATACCGGGGCAGTCGCTGACAAAACGATCGATGAAAAATAGTAAAACAGGAAACGCTATTACCCCAACTGCCTTTGCGAATCAAGTTGGTTATTCACCCGCCAGCGTACGTAAACACCCCTGCTATTTGCTTTTTCCTTTGTAATTCATTAGTTTATCTCGCTGGGTGTTGCTTTTGCGCGGCTCAGTCGCTTGTTCTTTTTGCTTCACCTAACCCCCACTGTTATGAATTTTACCGGCAGAAAAGTAGATATTCCTCAAACCCGAGCTATTCGTTTTCCTTCCGTAGAGAAGTTTATGGATAAGAGTGAGAAGACACTCTCTCCTGAGATGACCATCAACGCCGCCATTGATGTGATGCTGAACGAGAACCTCACGGGCGCTCCGGTGCTGGACAAAGACCGTAAGATCGTAGGTATGATTACCGAAAAGGACTGCCTACGCCTGCTCATTGACAGTGCTTACAATAATTTGCATCACGACGACAAAACGGTGGCTGACTACATGTCATCCGTGGTAAAAACGGTAACCACCGACCATGATATCTTCGATGTGGCCAACGAGTTCCTGACGACTCACTTCCGTAAGTTTCCGGTGGTGCACAACGGTAAACTGGTGGGCCAGGTGAGTCGCCGCGATATTCTGAAGGCAGTGCGCGAGACCAAAAATACCACTTGGTAGCGGTGTATTTTTTCTCGTTAATGCACTGAGTTGGAGCCTAAACTTTTTGAATCCTTCACCCGTGTTGCGCAGCTTCTGCAAGACTACCGTGGTTTTGTTTCGGTTGAAGAAGCCCTCTCTATTGGCAAAGGTAGTCTAGACCGGCACTGCTGCGCTACGTCTACCTTTAGATTCGTCCTGGACAACTTCGCGGTGAGGTTCAGCGGCGCTGTTGCTATGTTTCTTGGCTCTGACGCCTCTTACGAGATTTTTACCGACCAACTCGTCGACCTACATCAGACGAACCACAAGATTGTCTTCCTCGAGAAGCTTTCTACCGAAGTCTATCGACAAAGTACCATTCGCCTCGAAGACCGTTTGCAGGCAGCATCCTACTCATCTATTTCCTGTAAGTATTAGCTATGAGCGGGCTTGCTTCCTGATCGACGGTAATAGCCGTCGATAGCTGTATCAGATTTGATGCACCCCGGCACAAGTTTTTCGGATAGTAGTAAAGATTTAGTCGCTTTGGCATTTTTTTGCCGGTAATCAGTATCTTACCCACCGTAAAATACTGCGTCTACCACATTTCTTGGTTGGTCGCCTATCTATCTTCATGCCCAACAACCCAACTTACGCTAAGCCAACCCACAATGTCCAGAAAATTTTCTCTGCTCCTACTCACTGCTTTTACCCCCCATTTACTGCTTGCCCAAGGTATTGACGATGCCATCAACAGTGTTTTTGAACCGGTCACACGCGCCATCGAGTCGGTGGTATTCTTTACCGTTACTTTGGGTGAATACACCGTGCCGTTCGTACTCATCTGGCTCATCGTCGGGGCCATCGTCTTCACTATTTACATGCGTTTCGTCAACTTCACCGCCTTCAAGCACGCTATTGACGTGGTGCGAGGCAAGTACGACAACCCCGACGACCAGGGCGAAGTCAGTCATTTTCAGGCACTCACTGCCGCACTATCCGGCACCGTGGGGGTGGGTAATATCGCGGGGGTTGCCATTGCGGTATCACTCGGTGGCCCCGGAGCCACCTTTTGGATGATCGTAGCCGGTATTTTCGGCATGTCGTCTAAGTTTGTAGAGTGCTCGCTCGGCGTGATGTACCGAAACTATCACGCCGACGGCTCGGTATCAGGCGGACCGATGTACTATCTGGAAAAAGGGCTGAGAGAAAGAGGGGAAGGCTGGGCCGCTTTTGGCAAAGTGCTCGCCGTGCTCTTTGCCATTGCCTGCATCGGCGGTTCTTTTGGCGGCGGCAACATGGTGCAGATCAACC
Organism: Tunicatimonas sp.; assembly: GCA_965213875.1. Lineage (GTDB taxonomy): Bacteria > Bacteroidota > Bacteroidia > Cytophagales > Cyclobacteriaceae > Tunicatimonas. Next base: position 1,223,753 of record CBDCAN010000001.1, read on the forward strand.
AGGCTACCCAGCAGTTTATTGACGTCACCGGTGGTGAAAGCAGCTTTTTGTACGGACGCGGCTGGATTTTCGGGGTAACGATGGCGGCCATTGTGGCGGTCATTATCATCGGGGGCATTAAATCCATCGCGAAGGTAACGGATAAAATTGTGCCCTTCATGGTGGCCACCTACGTAGGCGGTGCCCTGTTCGTCTTGATCGTCAACATTGGTGAAATCGGCAGCGCTTTCGGCCAGATCATCGGCGGTGCCTTTTCGGCCGACGCTCTCTACGGGGGTTTTGTCGGCGTGCTGATTCAGGGCTTCCGGCGGGCGGCTTTTTCTAATGAAGCAGGCATCGGCTCGGCTTCCATCGCCCACGCTGCGGTTAAAACCGACGAACCGATCTCCGAAGGTATCGTGGCCCTACTCGAGCCTTTTATCGATACGGTGGTGATTTGTACCATGACCGCCCTGGTCATTATTATTACCAACTACGGCGGAGCAGGCGCCGAAGCCGCGTTGGAAACCAGTTCTACCCAGGGCAACGCCGGGGGGATTACCCTTACTTCTAGTGCCTTCGCGACGGTTATCTCTTGGTTCCCGGTGGTGTTGTCTATAGCAGTGATTCTGTTCGCGCTGTCTACTATGATCTCATGGTCATACTACGGCCTTAAGGCCTGGACGTACCTGTTTGGCGGCAGCAAAGCGATGGTTACTCTATACAAAATTCTGTTCTGCTTCTTTGTGGTAGTAGGTTCTGCCTTGAGCTTAGGAGCGGTGTTTGATTTCGGCGATGCCATGATTTTCGCGATGTGCTTTCCCAATATTTTAGGCCTCTACTTCCTGATTCCGAACGTACGACGCGCCTACGACAAGTACATGAGCAAGATTGAGAGTGGCGAAATCGCCGTCACGAAATAAACTAATAACAACTTTTTATCTATCCTCTATCATGAAGCAACTACAGTTTTATCTTTCTGTCATTACCTTTCTCTCATGCTCTATTACCGGTTGCGCGCAGTCAGACGTAGGCGTAGGGGTAGCACCACCAGCCGATACGCAGGTCCTCTTCGATGGTACTCGTGAAGTGCTCGACGAGAAGTGGACTTACTGGGAAAGCCCCCGATTCTCTGCTTCGCTTCCCATCAAGTGGGCAATAGAAGATAACCCAGCGGGTGAGGGCACTGTCGTCAACAGTAACGACCCCGCTGCTGCAGGCGGTCTGTACGGATCAGCGGATATTGTGACCAAACAGAAGTTCCGTGACTTTCGATTGCACGTAGAATTTCTGATTGAAAAAGAAGGCGGTAACAGCGGCGTTTATCTACAAAACCGTTACGAAATTCAGATTCTGGACGGCGACACTACCAAGCATGGTATGGGCGCGGTGATTAATGAAACTGAGTCACCTTATCATTTGTACAAAGGGGTGGGCGAGTGGAACGCCTACGATATAATGTTTCGTGCTGCGCGTTTTGAGGACGGAAAGCGAACCGAAAAGGCAATGGTCACCGTCTACTTCAACGGCGAAAAAGTGCATAGCAACCAGAAGATTACGAAGGTGTGGGGCGGCGAAAACTCAGGCCTCGACGGTGGCAACGACGACGGTCAGGGCATCACGGATACCCCGGGCGGCATCAAGCTTCAGGCAGAGGGGCACGACGTGCTATACCGTAATATCTGGATCAAAGAACTGGATCTGGAAACAGACGACACAGATTTTTAGTGAACAATGAGTGATGAATAACGATTAGTGATTAATAAGGCTAGTTATTTATTCATCATTATTTATCAAACATGACCCTAGACGAACTCACTGAGAAGAGATACAGTCCGTACGCTTTTTCGGACAAGCCGGTATCCGAAGAGACTTTATACCAAATATTTGAAACTGCTCGGCACGCGCCTTCGAGCTACAATGAGCAGCCCTGGCGATTTATTTACGCGCTCAAGGAAAATCATGAGGCCTACCAGCGTTTGCTCGAGTGCGCGGTAGCCGACAACCAGCAGTGGGCCAAAGAAGCTCCGGTGCTCCTGCTCAGTTTAGCCAAACGTCACTTCTCTGAAACGGGCGATCCGAACCGCCACGCTTGGCACGACACGGGTATGGCCGTGGCCTTCTTTGTGCTGAAGGCTACCGAACTGGGTTTGTATGCGCACCAAATGGCTGGTTTTGACGCAAACCAAGCGCAAGAAGTACTTAACATTCCTGAGGAGTTTCATCCGGTAGCCATGCTGGCACTGGGTCATCTAGGCGACGACGAACGCCCTGATAAGGGAAGAAAATCAGTGGAAGAAATTGCGATGCAAGGGGTATGGCACAAGTAGTGTGCCCCCCGTATGATCGCTGATCAGTTATGCCTTGACTTGGTAGTAATCTCGGTACCAGTCGACAAACCGTTGTACGCCTTCCTTGAGGTCTGTCGCTGGTTTGAAGCCAACCGCTTGCATTAAATCTTCCACGTCTGCGTAAGTGGCCGGTACGTCCCCGTCTTGCAGCGGCATAAAGTCTTTCTTCGCTTTTATGCCTAAGCTTTCTTCAATGGCCTCCACAAAATCCAGCAGTTTTACCGGGCTATTGTTGCCGATGTTGTAAATGCGGTAGGGCGCGTAGCTGCTGGCTGTATCCGGATCGTCACCGTCCCAATCGGGGTTGGGTGCCGCCACGTGAGGAAGCAAACGGGCTACGCCCTCCACGATGTCATCCACATAGGTGAAGTCGCGCCGCATCTCACCATTATTGAATACCTTGATCGGCTCACCCGCCAGGATAGCCTTGGTAAACAGAAACAATGCCATATCGGGTCGTCCGTAGGGACCGTAGACGGTGAAGAACCGCAGTCCGGTACTCGGCACGTTGAACAGATGCGCGTACGTATGCGCCATCAGCTCGTTTGACTTTTTAGTAGCTGCGTAGAGAGATACCGGGTGATCAATAGTGTGATGAGTAGAAAAGGGCATTCGCGTGTTGGCCCCGTACACCGAGCTTGAGGAGGCGTACACCAGGTGCTTTACCGGATGATGGCGACAAGCCTCCAGTATATTGAGAAAACCCGTCACATTAGCGTTGATGTACGCGTAAGGGTTTTCCAGCGAATACCGCACGCCCGCCTGCGCGGCCAGATTGACCGCATAGTCAAACTTATGGTCAGCGAACAAAGCGTCTACCCCCTCTTTATCCTCCAGCTCTAGTTGATGAAAGATAAAGTCATCGATTTCCTGTAGTATAGCCAGCCGGTCTTTCTTTAGCTGAACATCGTAGTAGTCATTGAGGTTATCAATGCCTATCACCTGATAGCCCATGCTACTCAACCGGCGGGTGAGATGAAATCCGATAAACCCTGCAGCACCGGTAATTAGTACCTTCTCCTTCATAAGCGTAATGGTTTATAAACGCCCGTCGGTCGACGCTTTATCTAAGAATCCTTTCACGTCGTAAACGGCAGTTTGTTCTTTTTTAATCTTGCTCCAGTCCAGCTCCTCAAACTCTCGGTGACCTACCGCCAAAACGATGCCATCGTAAACATCGCCAGGACTTTCCAGTAACGATAGTCCGTATTCTTCTTGCACTTCTTCTCGGTCAGCCAGGGGATCGTACACTTCTACCTGCGTACCGTAACTCTGCAGCTCTCTGATGATGTCGATCACCCGACTGTTGCGAATATCCGGACAGTTCTCTTTAAATGTGATGCCTAGTACCAATACTCTGGCCCCGTGAATAGAGCACCCTTTCTGAGAAAGAAGCTTGATCAACTTACTGGCCACAAAGACGCCCATATTATCGTTGATGCGTCGCCCTGACAGAATTACTTCAGGGTGGTAGCCAATGCTTTCTGCCTTATAGGTGAGGTAAAAAGGATCAACGCTGATACAGTGTCCGCCAACCAGCCCCGGGCGAAACGGCAGAAAATTCCACTTAGTGCCGGCCGCGTCCAACACTTCGTGCGTATCAATATCCATTTTGTCGAAGATCAGAGCCAGTTCGTTCACGAACGCGATGTTGACATCTCGTTGTGCGTTTTCAATTACTTTGGCGGCTTCAGCCACCCGGATAGAAGACGCCAGGTGTGTTCCGGCCGTGATGACGCTACGGTAGAGTTGGTCTACCGTTTCGGCCACTTCGGGGGTGCTACCGCTGGTCACCTTCTTAATATTCTCTACCCGATGCTCTTTGTCGCCCGGATTGATGCGCTCCGGCGAATAGCCCGCAAAGAAGTCCTGGTTAAACGTAAGTCCGCTGTACTTCTCCAGAATAGGCACACAATCTTCTTCGGTACACCCCGGATAAACGGTCGACTCGTAGATGACCACGTCACCGGTGCTCAGCACTTTACCCACGGTCTGGCTAGCACCGTACAGCGGGCTCAAATCCGGCTTCTTGTACTGGTCGATGGGAGTGGGAACGGTAATGATGTATACGTTCGCCTCACGGATATCTTCAGGGCGCGTGGTGTACGTGAGTCCGGTGCTAGACGCTATTTCTTCAGCGGTGACTTCGTGCGTTACGTCAATGTGTTGATTGAGTTGTTCAACTCTTTGCTGGTTGATGTCAAACCCTATAACGGTGTACTTTCTGCCGAATGCTACGGCGAGCGGCAAACCTACGTATCCGAGGCCAATAACCGCGATTTTTTTATCTTGATGATTCACTTTACGATGATGAGGTTAAAGAATTTTTAAAATTATGATACAAAATCAGGAAGAAGACGATGCCTGCCCCCAAAAAAAGTCCAACAAAGATAGATAAAATTATAATAAGTTCTCGATTAGGTTCGCTAGGACGGGCGGGAATCTGAATAGGCTCCAAAACTTTAAATACGGGGGTTTCCTCCTGCACCTTTATTTGAGCCTGCGCCAGTTGCTGGGCCATACTTTCGTACAGACTAAGGGCGAGCTGATTCTCAGACTCTAGCCTTTCTTGCTCAATCAGCGCTATCTCAGAGATGATGTTCGTATTACGGTCACGAAAGCGGGCCAAACGCTGCTGACTCCGGTTGTAGCGCTCCTGTTTTTCGGCGTACTGTTTCTCTACGAAAGCTAAATCTAGTTGTGCTTTTTCGGTACGATACTCTAATATGTAATTTGTCAGGTACTCGGCCGCCACTTCCGTTGCGTGCGCGGCAACAACTGGGTCAGGCATCTTGGCCGAAATCTCTACGGTACTGTTTTCCTCAATCGTGGTAGTGATTCGATCTTTCACTTTACTAATTACTCCCCGCTGCTGCCCGCTCAACCGCAGAGGGGTAGACTCTCGAAGGGGCACAGAGTCTTGCACTGACGTATCGGGTAATACCGCAGTAGGAGGTATTGGTGGAACGGGGTCGCTGGCTACAGCATTGATGAGCCGAACCGGTAGGTTGATGATCAGACGGGGAAGCCCAATGGTATAGTTTTTAAGGTGATCGAGCACTCCCGGTTGATCCATAGTACCGAAGTACTCGGCAAACGTTAGGGTAGTGTCAAGTGTAACAAAGTACGCTTCTTCCTCTATCAGATCCAGAAAAAACGGAGTGCTTTGGGTAATCTCAGGATACAAGGTGGGGTTCAGGGTGCCATCGCCTCCTGCGCTACCCAGACCTAACCCCGCGAGTCCGCCAAACTGTCGCAATAAATTTGAGCCGGATCGGCTACTTCCTTCACTTGACTGAGGCATCAAGACGACGCTAGCCTCGTACTCTTCGGGGCTCAACAGTGCTACCAGTAGTCCAATAAAGAAAACGACTCCGGTGGTGATCCAGATAATTCTACGACGTGCCCAAAACTGACGGATCAAATCAACCAAGTCGATTTCATCATCACCTTGATCGGCACGAGGCACAGCCGTACTTTCTGGACGAGAAGTAGAACGCCGCTGCTCTACCCGGGGTATCTGCTCAATATCGTTTTCCTCTGTTTTCAATGCATAGACATTCTACGAGTCACCAATAAAACACCGCTAGTTATCATTGTCATCACTTAGAACTGATTGATCAGCGTGACTATCTGTAACCGCAACTCGTAGTAATTCCCGCTCCGATTGATATCCACGCTTGTGGACTCAGCCTTCGATTGTGCCGGCCGTTGGGGTACTACAATTTCTGCGCCGGGCCGTACTTTAGGATAGTTCTTGAAGAATAAAAAACTGCGCGTTTGATCCGCCGAGCCGTCAGCGTACACAATGTAAGCCCGTTTGCGATCGGCATTGTCAGAAAAACCGCCGGCGTCGGCAATGTAGCTCTTGAACTTTTTGCTGTCGTCATAACGCGAAGAGACAGGATACAGCAGCTGACCGGTCATCTTCACGGTTTCTAGCTCCTGCGGGACATTGATCGTATCACCATCAATGAGCCTGAGATCGAAGCGAGAACCAGACCTACGCAGAATCTGTGCTAGCTCAATGCCGATGCTCTGCGTTTCGTTTTCCTCCATTTTGTACTTAGGAACCACTACTTCTTCTTCTAGTGCGCCTTCGTCTATGTACACGGGAGCAGCAGCAAAGCCCCCCTCGGCTTGTTGGCGCAGACTGTTGTTCAGTTGCTGCTGATAGCGGGCTGCACGAATAGAATCGCGCAGAATTTCTTCTTGTACGATCAACTCCTCGTAGAAGGCGGGGTTGCGGCGAATAAGCTTGGCCCCCTCTTCGTAAGCGTAGGGTGTGAGTCCGCCTGCGCGCTCAATGGCATCTGAAATACGCTCGTCTTTGTTCGTAATCACGTAGGTGCCCGGGTACGCCACTTCTCCCCGCACGTACACGGTGCGCTGCGGTTCGTAGCCGGGCGACCGCCGCACGAACACTTGGTCGTAGGGCAGCAGTACAAACCCCGCTTCTTCTTCGTCTAGCGTGAGTTGATTATCTACTCGAAACTGAAAGGTTTCCGCCGTCTGAAAGCTACGGTCTTCGCTTTCGGCGGCGGCTTCCCCGCCCCCTTTCATCCGGCGGGCTACTTCTACCCGTGCGTTGGAAGCCGACTCGCGCAGCCCGCCCGATAAAGCCACCAAATCTTTCAGGGTCATGCCCCTCATGTAGGGAAACTCACCCGCGGCCTGCACCTCTCCCTCAATGGCTACGGTGTACTCTTCTTCCAAATCAAAAATAGAGTAGACACGCAATACGTCTTCGCGCCGCAGGGGCACATCGGCCGCCCGCCCTGCCAGAATATTATGCAAGTCTACTGACATAATATTAGACGAAAGGTCATCGCCCTTGCGGTAGATCAACGCTCGGCTGGTGAAAGCGTCTTCGCGTAGTCCTTCGGACTTCTCAATAAGCTGCTTCACGGTCATGCCTTCGGTAAGGGCGTACTCACCCGGGCGAAATACCGAGCCGAGTACCTCTACGCGATTTTCAAACCGATCAAGAATAGAATCGATTTGCACCACATCCCCGTTTTGAGGTAGCACGTTGTTAATCTCGTCGTCTGCGACATCCAGGATACGCTTCGCGCGGGAAGTTTTGCGCGTAAGCTTGAGACGGTATGTGTACGCTTGATCGGTGTAGTTGCCCCCAAAACGAATGGCTTCGGCGAGCGACTCTTGCTCCTTCATTTCGTAGTAACCCGGGCGCTTCACTTCTCCCACCAGCTCAATCCGCGTGTTGTAAGGAACTACCCGCACGATGTCCTGGTCCTGTAGCGATATATACTGATCTCGCTCGCCTCCTACCAGATAGTCGTATACGTCTAGCTTGGCGATCACCTGGCCCGCCCGCTCGATTTCTATATTGCGAAACGAGCCGATGCTTGATGGGCCACCCGAAAGGTATAACAAGTTGAATGCGCTGGCCAGAGACGACACGGTGTAGGTACCGGGCCGCCGGACTTCGCCTACCACGTTGACCTTAATGCTGCGCACCTGCCCCAGCGAGACTTCGGCGTAGGTGTTGGCGGACCGACCGCCCTTGCTTCGTAATCCGGCGTAGATTTCGGTAAGTCGCTTAATGATTTTTTCTTCTGCTGCATCGATGGTTAGGCCACTGACGTAGATAGGGCCCAGGTTGTCTACCCGCACGGTACCATCTCGATCCACTTCTAAAAAGTAGCTCTGCTGAGAGGCTCCCCAAATATTGACCGACAGCTCGTCGCCCGGGCCTACCTGATAGTTTTGGGGAGTAGCCAGATTGATGCTAGGCTCAAAGGTGAGTTCTTCGTTGTTGAATAACTCAAAGCCAAATATTTTGCGTTCCTCTTCGGTGAGCGTGTCCAGGGTAGAATCACGTTGCGAGTACATTGCATCGTCTAGCGCGCCGACCTGGTTATTAGCTCCCTCCTGCGTTGCCTGACGGCGGTTGCCACTCTGCCGCAGGCGGCGAATGCGAGTCATGAGTTTGCTCACCTCTGACCGAGCCATCCCGCGAATGGTGAGCTGCGACTCGATTTGTTGGTCGGTGACCCCTTGCGCGTCGGCTCGTTCGAGGTATTGACTAATCTGTGCGTCGCTCAGTTGATCTACTCGCACCTTGCTGAGGTCTTGCTGCGCCAGGTTAGTAGACTGACCCCAAGCGGAAGGCAGATTACTAACGAAAAGGAGAGAAAATATAATGAGAAGTCCTCGAAGAGACATACACTGGTTTTGTGGTCGTGATTAGGGGACAATAGGCCGTAAAACTAGGCATTCTAGGGGTACGGGGCAAACGTTATGTTGGATGCTAGCGGTTGGATGTTGGATGAATAGATGCTGGATTGCTTGCGCTTATCAACAAGTACTGAACGCTAACATCCAACTATCCAGTATCTGACCACACAGAAAGTCATCCAATATCCAGCACCTCTCAAACCGCACAAATCATCTAGCATCCTGGCCCTAGCTCGTTGTTTCCTGCGGGCAATTCTGCTACCTTTGGCGGCTATGAATCAGCCTAATAAGAAGCTTTTTTTACTCGACGCGATGGCCCTGATCTATCGCGCCCACTTTGCCTTCAGCAAGAACCCTCGCATCAACTCTAAGGGAGAAAATACCGGCGCAGCACTGGGGTTTACGAACGCTATGTTCGAGGTGATCAACAAAGAAAAACCCACCCATTTGGCCGTGGCCTTCGACACCAGTGTACCCACTTTTCGGCACGAGCGCTACGAACCCTACAAGGCCAATCGAGAGGAACAACCGGAGGATATCCGCACCGCTATTCCAATCATCAAAGACATCGTACGCGCTTTCAACGTACCGGTGCTGGAGCTGGATGGCTACGAAGCTGATGATGTCATCGGCACTATCGCCAAGCAGGCGGCCAAACGCGACTTTGTTACCTACATGATGACTCCTGACAAAGACTTTGGGCAGTTGGTAGAAGATTGTATTTTCTTATACAAACCGGCCTTCATGGGCAACAGCGTAGATATACTGGGCGAAAAAGAGGTCTGCAAAAAGTTTGACATCGATCACGTAGATCAAGTGCGCGATGTATTGGGCTTGCAGGGCGATGCGGTAGATAACATTCCGGGCATCCCGGGGGTGGGGGCCAAAACCGCTTCCAAACTACTCAAACAGTTCGGCTCGGTAGAGAATATCATCGCCAATGCTGATCAACTGAAGGGCAAGCAGCGCGAAAAAGTGATTGCGTTCAGCGAGCAAGGTATTCTTTCCAAAGAACTAGCCACCATCTGCACCACCGTGCCGATTGACTTCGACGAAGAAGCCCTGCTGTATACTGAGCCCGACGATGCCAAGCTGCGCCCGATCTTTGAGAATTTAGAATTCAAGACCCTCATTCGGCGAGTGCTCGACGAGGAACCGTCTTCCGGGGGCAGCAGCACCGGGCAAATGGGTTTGTTTGCTTCCGGCGAAGTGCTGGCTCCCGACCACAACGATCTGCCGTTTAGCAACACCAACGATATCAGCACCACCGAGCACGACTACCAGTTAGTAGATTCCCCTGAGCAGCGAGCGGCGTTGATCAAAACCCTTCAACAGCAACCGGCAGTATGCTTTGATACCGAAACGGATAGCCTGGACGCGGTGGAAGCCCAACTGGTGGGACTGGCCTTTGCGTATCAGCCCTACGAGGCCTTTTACGTGCCAGTACCTGCTGACCGAGAAGCCGCACAAGCGATAGTACAGGAGTTTAAACCGTTGCTAGAAAACGCTCAGGTGGGTAAGATTGGGCAAAATCTTAAGTACGATCTGCTGGTACTGCGGAAGTACGATGTTATTGTAGCAGGCGTGGCCTTCGACACCATGATTGCCCACTACCTGCTAGATCCGGAGTCAGGCCACGGCATGGATGCGATGGCGGAGAAGTACCTAGAGTACCAGACTGTTTCTATTGAGAGCCTGATCGGCAAAAAGGGCAAAGGACAGGGCACTATGCGCGACGTGCCACCCGCCGAAGTAGCCGAGTACGCGGGGGAAGACGCGGACGTTACGCTGCGCCTCAAAGAAGTGTTTGATGCGCAGTTGCAGCAGGACGAAGTACTGCAGAAACTATTTTATGAGATGGAGATGCCACTGGTGAGTGTGCTAGCCACCATGGAGTACGAAGGCGTGAGCATCAACGCCGACACGCTACACGAACTATCGGATGAGCTACAAAGCACCATTCAGGAGATTGAGCAGGACATCTACCGCATGGCCGATACAGAATTCAATATCGGTTCGCCCAAGCAGCTCGGCGAGGTACTTTTCGACCAGATGAAGCTGGTCGAAAAGCCAAAAAAGACAAAGTCAGGGCAGTACGCTACCGGCGAGGTGATCTTGTCAGACCTGGCCACCGAACACGACATTGCGCGCCGCATTTTAGACTACCGAGAGCTGGTGAAGCTCAAGAACACCTACGTAGATGCTCTGCCCAAATTGGTGAGCGACTACGACGGACGCATCCATACCTCTTACAATCAAGCGGTGACCACCACGGGTCGGTTGAGCTCCACCAACCCGAACCTGCAAAACATTCCGATTCGTACCGAGAAGGGGCAACTCATTCGCAAAGCCTTCGTGCCCCGCAGCGAAGAATACGTGCTGATGGCCGCCGACTACTCGCAGGTAGAGCTGCGCATCATCGCTTCCTTCGCCCAAGACGAGACGATGATCGAGGCCTTTCGGCAGGGGCAAGACATCCACGCGACCACCGCCAGCAAAATGTTTCAGGTGCCACTGGATGAAGTAACGGCTGAGATGCGCCGCAAAGCCAAAACCGCCAATTTTGGGATTATCTACGGCGTATCATCGTTCGGGCTGGCGCAGCGACTGAGCATTCCGCGCGGTGAGGCGTCGGATATCATCAAGGCTTACTTCGAGCAGTTTCCGACCATCCGGGCTTACATGGACCGGGTGATTCAGCAGGCGCGCGAGCAGGGCTACGCTAAAACCGTACTGGGCCGCAAGCGCTACCTGCGCGATATCAACTCGCGCAACCCGACCGTGCGGGGCTACAGCGAGCGCAACGCCATCAACGCCCCTATTCAGGGCACCGCCGCCGACATGATCAAAATTGCGATGGTGCGCGTGGCCGACTGGATGCGACAGGAAGGGTTACGATCTAAGATGATCTTGCAAGTGCACGATGAACTGGTGTTTGACGCGCATCGCGACGAGGTGGATATACTCCGAGAAAAGGTACGAGTGTTGATGAAAGATGCCCTACCGATGGAAGTGCCAATGGAGGTGGAGACTGGTACGGGAGAGAACTGGTTAGAAGCGCACTAAGGTTATCTAACCACGGCTATTACACGCCCCCTTGTTTGAATGGCCGCTGCACGAATATGGCTGTCGCGCACTATTCGCCTACAATGTGTTTGGCCGATCATGTGCCGCGGAGTAATTGAACGCATCGAAAAGGATGATCGCGTGTGCTAAATAGCCATAAAACTTTTGTAAGTTACGTGGCAAAAAATTATCAACCCTACACCACTATGAAATATTTAGGATGGGTCGCGTGCTTTTGGATTCTTGTTCTACAGTCAGTTCAGGGGCAGGATACTAAAACCGACCAGCTTTTTTTAGTTAATGGCGAGCAGCAATCAGTTGTCGTAAAAAAAGTAGACCCCGAAACGATCACCTACAGCTTCGTGGGCGAAGACCTCGAGAACGTTATCAAGAAAGAAGAGGTAGCCAAGGTCATATTCAAGAGTGGCCGAGAGCAAGTCTTTTCCGGTGTATCCACTGCTACCGCGGCTAGTGTTACCCGTGATGAGGAGTATGAATATCCGCCAATGGAGGAGAATGTTGGTGCTGTATTGCCCTTTGACTTTATATTTGAGGGCGAACCTAGCCCCGAAGAAGGCATTCAGGCGCAAGAATACTACTATTCGGAGCTGATGAGAAAACCTGAGCGTAATACTATTGATTATCAAGACTTAGAGACTACGGGCAAACGACTACGAGATGCCGGGATTATGGAATCTCGCGACTTGTTGGCCTACGATATGGTGGAGATCGCTGAGATGCTGGGCGTTGGCGTACTGGTGACGGGCAAGATCATCGTGAAGTACAATCAAACAATTTCTAGTTCTTCGGAATCTACCACGGTTAAAGCTGACAAAAAGAAGAAAAAGGGCAAGGTATACACCAGCGAGTACAGCACTTCAAGGGATGAGTTTCATACCCGAGTCAACTTTAAGATTTACGACAAGGACGGCAGCAAGCTCATGGAAGAATCACGTGCGCCTTTCTTGGGCAGCACTAGAGGTAGTTACGTTACCACCCTCAGCTATCTGATGAAACGAACGCCCTTTTACCAGAAGTAGCCAAGGGTAGTTGCTACTTGGTATGCATGAGCATAGTCCCTTTAGCTATAACCAGCACCTGACGTCTATCGGATTAATCGTTTTGTTGACGCTGGTCATTCTACGCATTTAGAAATTAAAGCCAAAATGAAGGCCCGGTTCGCCCACAAACCACCTAGACCACCGATCATTCTGTTGCCTAAATGACGCAGGCATGTCGGTTTGGTACGGGCGATGAGTAACCGCTATAGAAGGTTCTATAAACCACCGGTCTTTGAATAGCTTGATGTGGTAACCCACTCGGTACGTATTGAAAATCTGAAAACCGTCGTCAATCTTCTTCCCATTGTCATCCACAAAAGATTGCCAGGCACTCATCACGTGGACACCCGTATACAAGCCCTTCCACCAGAAACGCTGATAGGCAAGGGCAAACCCACGCTCCCGAATATATCCCGGAAACGCTGCGTCAGGGGCTTCGAAAAATTTACCATAAGGTATGCCCAGCGGCCAGCCGTACTTCCACGTTTTGAGTTCTAGCGACACCACATTCTTGCCCGTTAGGCGATAGCCCAGGTTGAGCTGTGCAAACTCAGGATTGTTCGTCTCGATGAAATTGCCCAGCAGGGCAAAGGTGCTTCCGATAAAGCACTTTCGGTAGGCAGTGTCTGGTTGGGCATATTGTGCCTTGAGTGGTAATGAACCGGCCAATGCCATCAGCACGCTGAGTGCCGTAAATTTTCTTCGCATCATATTTCTGTTTTATGCAAAGGTAGCTTGGTCATCACCTACGAATCGTTCACTTAGGGTAATTAATGACTTGCCCCAGTCTCTTTACTTCCTGGCCACAATACGGGCCCGTAGCCGACTTAAGGATTGTGGGGTGATGCCGATGAAGCTCGCTAGCTGGTGCTGAGGGACTCTCTGTAAAAGATCCGGCCGCTGTTGTACCAAGTTTAGATAACGGTCTTCCGGAGTGAGGGTCTTGAACTGGTCGAAAGAAAGCTGGGTTTTGGCCAGCAATTGCTCGGAAAGCACGCGGCAGAGCGTCTCGAAGCGAGGAAACTGCGCAAAGACCGTGGCTTCCATTGCCGGAGTAGAAACAGTAATCAGGGAGTCTTCCACGCAGGCTATGCAATATTCCGAGGGATTCTGACTAAGCACGCAGGCGGGAGTAAGCCCTTCCATTTCGGTATAAAAAGCGGTGGTCTTTTCGTTGCCGTCTACCACGTAGAAGGTTCTCAAGCATCCTTTCAACACAAAGTATCCGTCAGAAGAACGCTGCCCCACTTGGAGCAATACCGTGCCTTTTTTGACGGCACGAAATATGTCTAGCGACACAATGGCGTTCTTTTCCTCTTCTGAGAGCACCATGTATTGGCCAATAAAGTCAAAGAGTTCGTCTTCCACGGTTGTAACGCTATTTTCTGATACTAACAGCTTTTTCCACTAACGACTCAGAGCAATTAATACGTGCACTAGGGGGTACTAAGCTAGTAACTTTATTTTGCTAGTGTATAGATAAGTTATCAGCGGCTCAGCCGGTATGGTCAGAGCGAGCGGCACATTACTTTAGCTTGAAGAAAGATGAGTCACTGCCGCGTCGATAGTCGCCACCACGTAGTTAATCTGGTTGAGCACTTCATCATCGGTGAAACGCAGTACGGTGAACCCTGCTTGTTGCAGCACTTCGTCTTTTCGTTTGTCTTTACGAATGGTTTCTTCCCACTGGTGCGTGATGCCATCTACTTCGATCACAAGCTTGAGGGGTAGACAGAGGAAATCTGCAATAAAGTGCAATACGGGTCGCTGGCGACGAAATTGATAGCCTTGCCGCTGGCGAGCACGCAAGCCGTACTTCCACAGGCAGGCTTCGGCCTTAGTCATGCGTTTGCGAAGTTTGTTAGCGTACGGCTGTAGCTTCTTGTTATACCCGTAGTAGTTTGATTTGTCAGCCTTCATGCTTCGTTTTTTCCACCCCCTGTTTGCCCTGCGGCAAACCTCCCCCGCCAGCGGGGGATATAATCTGCATTTTTTATCCCAATCCGTATCCCCCGCTGGCGGGGGACAAAGGGGGTGGTTCTACATCAAGCAAAGACACCGCCGCTGACGCAACCCCAGGCTTCGTTATCCAACCCAACATTACACGGCCAATAGTAAAATTGGAACAGGAAACTGAGTGACAAATTAGTAGTAATATGACAGTATCTACCTCCAGGTGACAATTACTCTGCAATATTTAGTTTGATAACTGTTACTGCTTTTTTGTGTCACTAGAACATACTCTTTGTAAATGCAGTCAATAAGGGCCGTGACAAGTTTCTAAATGAATCACTTATTCGACCCTATCTGTTTGGCCTCTCGTCCTGGTAGAATCGTACGCATAGTTTAGTTCGGTTGCCATGATCTCCACGACTTTTTCGGACAAGCACACGGGTACCTGGGCCAAGCCGCACTAGGTATAAGAGGAAGCCTTTACGTACGCTTCACTACTAGTTTTGCTTAGATAGATTACATTTAAAAAGGCAACAAATAGTTAAGGTATTTTTGTGTACTTCGTATAACAACATTATCAATAAACTGGTCAGCTATTCTCGTATTTCAACGCTAGTTAGGAGTTGAACCCGAAGCTCAAAAAAGATAGAAGCGGGTACTGGAACCATTATAAAGGCTTCCGTTAATCAGAATAGCTGTACCCAGGCAGAGACAGAGACGTGCTGGCAAAAGAAGGAGATATCTCGTTTGCTATTCTATCAACCGATTACAGAGATTTCTTCTTGTTAGTTTCCTGCTGGCCGATAAAAAGATTCTATCTTTGCTACCCAGCGATTTGTTTTTTCACCCTTCACCACGTTAGCGGCATCAACATGCGTGGGATATTAGCCATTTTGCTACGCTAACTAATAAGATACCAAAACAAATAACTGGCGAAGCTCAACTACAAAAATAAGCTGCCGTGACCAATGAGAAACTCGTTTTGCAAAACTAAAATGATCTATTCGGTGACGGTGGAAAGCCACTATGGATGTTGCTAGCTCAAATCTTTTAGTTCCCTTTTTTTAATGCTCTCTTGCTAAATACTTTCGGTACACTAAGCAAGCTAGCGATGAGAATGTCAGCTCTCTTATGTCCTTCCTCTCAGCGTCAACCTTTCGGCTGACGCTCAATCAATGCAATCCCTTTACCGCTTCGCTTCGGCCTTTTCTGATACCTCTGGTTCGTTGACCAGGGCTTGTTTGTCCACCGTGAACTTGATGGCGTCGGTGGCGGCTTTGGTGCGGAGGTAGTACATACCGGTTTTGAGGCCCTTCTTCCAGGCGTAGAAGTGCATGGAGGTGAGCTTGCCGAAGTTGGGGTCTTCCATGTGGATGTTCAGACTCTGGCTCTGGCAGATGTAGGCACCGCGGTCGGCGGCCATCTCAATCACCTTCTTCTGCGAGATTTCCCAGGTGGTTTTGTACAGGTCTTTAAGGTTCTGCGGAATCTCCTGAATGTTTTGGATCGAGCCGTTCTCCGAGATCATCCGGTTCTTCATGTTATCGTTCCACAAGCCGAGATCTACCAAGTCGCGCAGCAGGTGCTTGTTGACTACGATGAACTCACCCGACAGCACCCGACGGGTGTAGATATTCGAGGTGTAAGGCTCGAAGCACTCATTGTTGCCCAGGATTTGCGAAGTTGAGGCCGTGGGCATCGGAGCGAGTAGCAGCGAGTTGCGTACGCCGTTTTCTTTTACCTTTTCCTTCAGCGCGTCCCAGTCCCAGCGACCGCTGTCGGGCGTCACGCCCCACATATCAAACTGGAAAATCCCTTCAGATACGGGTGAGCCTTCGTAGGTTTCGTACGGACCGTGTTCGGCGGCCAGCTCCATCGAGGTTTCCATCGAGGCGTAGTAGATCGTCTCGAAGATGTCGCGGTTCAGTCCCTGCGCTTCTTCCGACTCAAACGGCATGCGCAGCATGATGAACGCATCGGCCAGTCCCTGAATCCCAATACCAATCGGACGGTGCCGCATGTTAGATTTGCGAGCCTCAGGCACCGGGTAGTAGTTGACATCGATGACCTTATTGAGGTTGCGCGTCACCACCTTGGTGATGTCGTACAGCTTCTGGTGGTCAAAACGGCCATCTTCGCCGATGAACTTGGGCAACGCGATCGAGGCCAGGTTACAAACGGCTACTTCGTCTTTGGAGGTATACTCCATAATCTCAGTACAAAGATTACTGGAGCGGATCGTTCCCAGGTTTTTCTGGTTTGACTTCTTGTTCGCCGCATCTTTGTACAGCATGTAGGGCGTGCCGGTTTCGGTCTGCGATTCCAGCACCTCAAACCACAGGTCTTGGGCGCGGATAGTACGGCGGGCCTTACCCTCGCGTTCGTACTTTTCGTACAGTCGCTCAAAGTCATCGCCGTAGGCATCGTACAAGCCGGGGCACTCGTGGGGGCAGAATAGCGACCACTCTTCGTTGCTCTCTACCCGCTTCATGAACAGGTCAGGAATCCACAGTGCGTAGAACAAGTCGCGGGCGCGCAGCTCTTCTTTGCCGTGGTTTTTCTTGAGGTGCAGGAACTCAAACACATCGGCGTGCCAGGGTTCCAGATAGATCGCGAAGCTGCCCTTGCGCTTGCCCCCACCCTGATCGACGTAGCGAGCCGTCATATCAAAGGCCCGCAGCATCGGCACAATGCCGTTAGAAGTACCGTTGGTGCCCCGGATGTACGAACCGGTGGCCCGCACGTTGTGGATGCTTAAACCAATGCCGCCCGCCGATTGTGATATTTGCGCGCACTGTTTCAGCGTGTCATATATTCCGTCGATGCTGTCGTCCTGCATGGAAAGCAAGAAACATGAGCTCATCTGCGGCTTGGGCGTGCCCGCGTTGAACAGCGTAGGCGTGGCGTGCGTAAACCACTTTTCTGACAGCAAATTGTAGGTCTCGATCGCTGAGTCAATGTCTTCGCCGTGGATACCCACCGCCACACGCATCAGCATGTGCTGCGGACGCTCTACGATTTTGCCGTCGAGCTTTACGAGGTACGAACGCTCCAACGTCTTGAAGCCGAAGTAATCGTACGTATAGTCGCGGCTATAGATAATGGTAGAATCCAGCAGCGCCGCATTTTTCTTGATGACGGCGTAGGTCTCCTTAGAAACCAACGGGGCGTTTTCACCGGTACGCGGGTCCACGTAGGTGTATAGCCGCTTCATCGTGTTAGAGAACGACTTGCTGGTGACCTTGTGCAGGTTAGAGATAGCAATACGAGCGGCCAGCACGGCGTAGTCAGGGTGCTTCACCGTGAGGGTGGCAGCAGTTTCGGCCGCCAGATTGTCAAGCTCTACGGTAGTTACCCCGTCGTAGATGCCCATGATCACTTTTTTGGCCACCTCTACGGAGCTCACGTAGTTGGTGTCTAGTCCGTAGCAAAGCTTCTCGATACGGGCAGTAATTTTGTCAAACTTCACGGATTCGCGACGGCCGTCGCGCTTGAGTACCAGCATATGTCTGTCAGTTAGTGGTAGTGTATTGTGTGATCAGGCAGCGTAGGATGGGGCCATGCCACCGGATAAAATTATAATAAGAACCGCCGGGGTACGGTACCCCGGCGGTTTGAAATGCTTCGGTGCTAGAAGTCTTCGTTGAGCGAGAACTTAGGGACTTCCTGCTCTTGCGAGCTGTTCTTAACTCCTGCCTTTTGGTACTCACCCACACGCTTCTCGAAGAAGTTGGTCTTACCCTGTAGTGAGATCATTTCCATAAAGTCGAAAGGATTGCTCGCACCGTAGACCTTCTCGCAGTTCAGCTCACTCAACAGTCGGTCGGCTACGAACTCGATATACTGGCACATCAATTCGGCGTTCATACCAATCAAACTCACCGGCAGGGCGTCGGTCACAAATTCTTTCTCAATCTCCACCGCATCTTTGATGATCTTAGTAACCGTTTCCTTAGACAGCTGATTGTTCAGGTGCTCGTTGTAAAGGTGACAGGCAAAGTCACAGTGCATGCCTTCGTCGCGCGAAATTAGTTCGTTCGAGAAGGTAAGTCCGGGCATCAGGCCGCGCTTCTTGAGCCAGAAGATCGAGCAGAAGCTACCGGAGAAGAATATACCTTCTACTGCCGCAAAAGCTATCAGTCGCTCAGCGAACGAGCCTTCGTCGATCCAACGCAGGGCCCAATCCGCCTTTTTCTTCACGCAGTCCATCGTTTCCACCGCACGGAACAGGTGATCTTTTTCCTTGTTGTCTTTCACGTAGGTGTCGATCAGCAGCGAGTAGGTCTCCGAGTGGATGTTCTCCATGGCAATCTGGAAGCCGTAGAAGAACTTGGCCTCGGTGTACTGCACTTCACTGACGAAGTTTTCGGCCAGGTTTTCGTTCACAATGCCATCGCTAGCCGCAAAGAAGGCCAGCACGTGCGAGATAAAATGACGCTCACCGTCGTTCAACTCGTTCCAGTCCTTCATGTCTTGGCTCAAATCAATCTCTTCGGCGGTCCAGAAGCTGGCTTCTGATTTTTTGTACCACTGCCAAATGTCGGGGTGCTGAATCGGAAACAACACAAATCGGTTCGGATTCTCGGTTAAGATAGGCTCTACTGCTTCGTTCTGGCTCATAATTGCGTTCGTTGATGATTATTATAGTTCAAGCTAATGATAGACAAAATAGTTTCGACGGCCGAATGAAATTTCGGGGGTGCGACAAAAAATAATGTGGGGTGAAAAGTAGCTCGGGTGCTTCACAAATATGTTGATTCGAGAAAAAAGAAAAAAGCCATTTCGAGCATAATCGAGCGTCTTAGTAGGTTTAACCGTCAACTGATTCTTGAGGGCAATCACCACAAGAAATTGACTGATAATTAGTTAACCATCAGCAGAGCTCAGGGCTTTTCTTTCAATTTCTTATAACATGGATAGCTGCTGCTCCTTTTTCTTTTGAGTCGCTCTCTGCTCGAGATATTCTTCTAGTATTGCCCCAATTAGGTTGTTACGACTACGCTTTTCAGCCCTGGCGATTACATCCAACTCTTGCCATACGGATTCCTTCAGGGAAACCCCCTTGGTATGCTTCCTTTGGCTCAGTAGTTTATCATTGTGTGTCATAGTTTGACAAAACTAAGCAATTTTACGGTTATCGAGAAATCGATACTCATTTTTCTGTGATGCTCTACGCTTAGTCCAAGAAAAAGGCCGCGATGCTGTGAAAATCCATCCCGCACGAAGCTTTGCATAATGCTAGAAAACACTTATATTTGCGCCTCAATTTTGAGAGAGAACTGCGAAACGCAGTCGCAAATATTTACCAATATCTATTAGTATGTACGCAATCGTTGACATCGCCGGTAAGCAGTTTAAGGTAAGTCCGGACCAACACATTTACGCCCCTTCGCTCGCCGGAGAAGCTGGCGCTTCTGTAGAACTTGATCACGTGTTGCTGATGGGCGACGGCGACAACGTACAAGTCGGTGCTCCTGCCGTGTCGGGAGCTCGCGTGGCGGCCACCATCGTAGAGCATGTGCAGGATGATAAAGTGATCATCTTCAAGAAGAAGCGCCGTAAGGGTTACAAGAAGAAGCAGGGTCACCGCCAGGGGTATACCAAACTGGTGATTGACGAAATTCTGACCAGCGGACAAAAGGCTTCTACTAAGAAGAAAGCACAGCCGAAGGCAGAAGATACCTCAGCGGAGGTGGCCCACGAGCTACCCGCTAGCGATCCAATGACGCCGGCCCCTGTGGATACGGACCCTGTGGATGCAGCCCCCGTGGATACGGCCCCTGTAGAAGGCACTGATGCTGGCGAAACTAAAAAGAATGACCTGTAGCCCTTTGGCATACGCTATTACTTAACATTAAAAATATCTAATCATGGCACATAAAAAAGGAGCAGGTAGCTCAAAAAACGGTAGAGATTCGGAAAGTAAACGCCTGGGCGTTAAGAAATTTGGCGGACAAGCCGTCATCGCCGGTAACATTCTCGTACGACAGCGCGGCACGCGGCACCATCCGGGACTCAACGTAGGCCTGGGTCGCGATCACACCCTATTTGCTTTGACCGACGGCACGGTTGTCTTCAAAAAAGGCCGCCAGGATCGTTCTTACGTACACGTAGAACCCGCGGAAGCCTAGCATTCGCTCACCCTACCAAAAGTATTGAAGCCCGACGAACCCGATTCGCCGGGCTTTTTCTATGCATAGCCCCGTGCGAACTACCGGGCAATCTTACAGTGTAGCCTAACAGTAATTTTCTCACGGTTCAGCACCTTCCTAGCCCGTACATTGGCCCGCGATAAAGTCCCTTATTGCTATGCCAAAATTACCGCTGTTTCTAATTGCTATTTTGCTTTTATCTTCTCCGTTGCTCGCGCAGCAAGCGGCGAACGATGAGCCACCTAACTATCTGAAGATGGCACAGGAGAAACTGGCCGCTGAAGATTGGTCCGGGGCCAAAATGGCCTTCACCCAGCATATTGTGGTGCGCCCGCAAGACGCTGAAGGCTACCAAGGCCGGGGTATCGCTAACTTTCATCAGGAGAAGTTTGACGCGGCCCTGACCGATCTCAACAAAGCGGTGGCCCTGCGTGCGTTCAATGCGGATGTATTCTACTACCGAGGCCGTATCTTTTACCAGCAAAAAGAATATCGCAACACCATCGGCGACCTCAGCAAGGCCATCGAGCAAGGCAACACCGAAGGCGAAGCGTTTTATGTGCGCGGCAATGCCTACTTTCAACTAAAAAAGTACACCGAAGCCGTGGCCGACTACGGTCAGGCAGTGAAGCAAGGTACACAGCACGAAATCGTGTACAACAACCGGGGCAAAGCCCTTACTTATCTAAAGAAGTACGACGAAGCCGTGGCTGACTTCAGCGCCGCCATTCAGCAAAAGGAGAGTTACGAACGCGCCTGGAGCAACCGGGCCGATATTCATTATCAGCAGCAGCGGTGGAGCGAAGCGGCCCGCGATTACGTAAAGGCCATTGCGCTGGGTAACGATCAGCCGTCGGCTTACTATCGCGTGGCAGCCTCGTATTATGCGCTCGAGCAGTACGCAGACGCTGTTACGGCTTACAGCAAAGCAGAAAAAAAGGGAAACGACCAGTCCGAGCTGTACTTGCACCGGGGCTACGCCTATTTTGCCACGGATCAACCCGTGCGAGCAGTACAGGACTTAGAGCGGGCTGCCACCGACCAGAAACTGTCGCCCGACGTGCGATTCTACCAGACCCTCGGTTTGGCTTACCATGCGCAGCAAAAGGTAGCTCCTACCCTGGCTAACCTGGAAAAAGCGGTGGCACTGGGCGCACAAGATGCCGAACTCTTTACCATTCTGGGTCGAGGCTACTTTGAGCAGTCGGCGTATCAGAAAGCGGTAGAAGCACTCGGCAAAACTGAGGCAGATGCTGAGACGCACCACATGCTAGCGGTTGCTCACATGAAACTGGAGCAACCGGAAGCCGCGTTGCCCCACCTTGAGCAGGCCATCTCGGCCGGTATTAAAGATGCTGATCTTCATTTTTACCGGGGTACCCTCCGTGCGCAAAAGAAGCAACATACTAAGGCACTGGCTGACTTTGAAGCCGCCCGGCGTATAGGAATGAAGAGTGGTCTACTATCTGCCGCGCTCGGCACCACTCAGTTCTACCTGGAACAGTACGAAGCTGCTCTGTCCGATCTGAACTACGCCATCAAGCACGACCAAGCGACGACTGAGGTATACTACTGCCGAGGCAACGCGCTGGCGCAGCTCGGGCAATACCGACGGGCCATTCCTGACCTACAGGCAGCCATCAAGGGCGGGCGGGCCGATCAGTCTACCTACCTCAACTTAGGTACTGCAGAGTACCAACAGAAAAACTACGCGGCGGCTATTCCGGCCCTGGATGAAGCCATTACACAAGGAGCACAGTCGGCCGAAGTGTTTCTGATGCGCGGTGGCGCCAAGTATTTACAGAAAGATAAAACTGCCATCGACGACCTTAATAAAGCCATTACCCTGGGCACCAAGGACACGGCGGCTTTTGTGTACCGGGCCACGCTACGGCTCACGTTTGATGAAACCGCCCCGGCTCTCTCTGACCTGGATCAAGCCATTGCCCTGGGCGCCCAAGGGGCCAACGTCTACTACCAGCGTGGTCAGACTTACTTGGCCCTAGACAACACTACCGCCGCCATTACTGATTTAGACGAAGCGCTGCGACAGCGGCCTCAGTTCGCTGATGCCTATTACCAACGCGGATTGGCCCACTACCAAGCGCAGCAGTTTGAGCCAACCATTGCTGACTTCACCCGCGCTAGCGAATTAGGCATCAGTACCGCTGACCTATACCAGCAGTTAGGTTACGCACTGTATGAAACCGAAAAGTATCAAAGGGCCGAGCAAAAGCTGTCGGAGGCCATTAAGATGGGCGTGCAAGAAGTGCAGGCCTATCAGTATCGGGCCGATATCTACTACCGCGCCAAAAAGTACAGCAAAACCTTATCAGACCTGGATCAGGCTTTTGCCTTAGGACTCAGCACAGCGGAGGCCTACACCATGAGCGGTCACGCGAGTGCCGCACTAAACAACCACGCCCGCACCATCAGCGACCTGACCAAAGCCGTCGAGCTGGGAGCCGATGACGCGCTGATTCGTAGCAACCGTGGCAACGCGCACTACGAGCTGAAAAACTACCCGGCAGCGGTCACCGATCTGAACAAAGCGGTGTCGCAGGGCACCAACGATTTACGCTCGCTTTACCACCTGGGCAATGCCCTGTTTCTTACCGAAGAGTACGCCGCTGCCCTGCCAATCTATGACCAAGCAGTGATGCAGGGCGGGGATACCGACGCTGAGCGAGCCCACCTGATTTACAACAACCGGGGCAAAGCAAAATTCCTGCTCAAAGATGCTGCTGGTGCTATTAACGACTACAATACTTCTATTCAGCGCAAGGCAGACTACGGCCGGGCGTTTCTCAACCGAGGCATCGCACACTTTGAGACCGAGCAGTACGCCGAGGTCATCGCCGATCTCGAGAGAGCCAAGGCACTAGATGCTCCGCATAAAAAGCTTCCTCACTGGTTGGGTATCGCTCATTACGAAACGCAGAACTATCCGACCGCCCTGGAGCTACTCACGCAGGCTATTGACCAGCAGGAAGCTAACGCCCGCACGTACTTTAGCCGGGGCGTAGCGCAGTACTATACCGTGCAGGCCAGCACTGCACAAGATAAGTCGATGGCTTATACCAAAATTACCGCTGATCTAGACCAGGCCATCAAAGGTGAGTTGGCTTCGGCAGAAGTTTTCTTGTACCGAGGCATCGTCAAGTTCTTGCAAGAAGACTACGTAGCCACGATTAAAGACTTAAACCAGGCGGTGTCGCTAGGAGCCGATAGCGCGGCCGTACACTACCGTATCGGTTTTTCGCACTACGAAGTGGAAGAGTACCCTGCTGCGCTACAGGCACTTAACGCGAGCTTGGGCGAAGATGAGGGCTACGCCCCCGCCTACGCCATACGCGGCGACACCCGCTTCCGTTTGCGTGACTATCCCGCCGCCCTGTCTGACTACAACCGAGCCATGAAACTGGGTTGGAGCGATTCGCGCACGTACAACAACCGCGGTAAGACCAAGTTCATGCTCGATAAGTTTGAGGCGGCGGTAGAAGACTACGACCGGGCACTAGAGATTGATCCTGAGTATCTGCGGGCTTACGAAAATCGCGGGGTAGCACACTTCCGATTGGAGCACTACGAGCCGGCGAAAGAAGACCTGCGCACCTTTGAACAGGCCAGCGACAAAGTGAGCGCTACGATTTTATACTACTTGGCCGACGCTTACTACTTCTTAGAAAACTACCCCATCGCCATCAGCTACTACGACCGAACCATTGGCGAAGGCACAGAAGAGAAAACCGCGTTTCACCGCCGGGGTTTGTCGCACATGAAACGAGAAGCTTACTACGCAGCCGCGCAGGACTTCGCCAAAGCCATCAGTGCTGACCCGGCGGATGTGCAACTCTACATGGATCGGGCCACGGCCTACACCTTCCTCAACCAGTACCGCGAGGCACTGGCCGACTTTAACAAAGCGGCCCAACTAGAACCTAAGCGTGCGCAGATTTACTTCAACCGGGCGTATCTTAAAGAATCGCTAGAAGATTATGAGGGTGCCGTCGCCGACTATGACAAGGTGATTTCGTTCGACGCACAAGACGCTGAAGCCTACTTCGGGAGGGGCAGTGCCAAATCATCGATCAACGATGCGGATGGTGCTCTCATTGACTTCAACCGGGCCATTGAGCTAGACGGTAGCCAGGCGGAGTACTACCGAGGTCGGGCCATGCTGCACTACCAGCGCAACGACGAGCAGGCTTGCACCGACTGGGAACAAGCCAAAGCCCTCGGCGACGGGCGGGCCGATTTTTTCCTTAAAAAGTACTGCGGAGAATAGAGCTTGTATTAGTAGTAGTCAGCTTTGTATTTGTTATAGGAAAGATAAACATCTTGGTAAGCACCCAGCGTACGCTGCCTTTCGTTGTGTTTGCCCTATGTACCTTTTTGTCTGAGATGAACCGCTCCTCATTTTTTTCTGTACTGCAATTGTCACACCGACTTCTCGCATCAAATCAAAGGTCACACCTTCACATTATTCCAAGTACCGGTCTTCGCATAGCACGGGTTCAGGTTATATCCGTCGCAATACAAGAAAAAACGGATATTTCATCGGTTTGCTAACCGCTCTTCCGTCGCGCAAGCTAGTGGTAAATACGCACTTTTAGTAGAGTAAAACACGCTATTGATCGGCCAATACCCGCCACAGCACGTGCTTTTTTGCCCAAAATAGGTATGTACTTTCTCACCTGAGCTAGCCACTTTTCGGATTTTTCTATCCTGTAGTTTGCGCACCTTCTTTTTTATGTTAAACCCCAGCACAATATGCTCAAATCACATCTACCGTCTTCTCAGAAGAAGAAGGCTCAAAGTTCAAGAAGAAGTTTTTTAGCCTATAGCGGAGCCACCCTCACCGCTTCTGGTTTGTTTTTAATGGGTTGCAGCGACGACGACGATGGTGCGGACTCTCCTGCGTTGGCCGCTCCTTCAGGCCTATCGGCTGACAATACGACTGACGGAGAAGTCACCCTGAGTTGGACGGACAACAGTGACGATGAAAGCGGCTTTTCTATCGAGCGCTCGGTGACCATGGGCAGCGGTTTTGCGGTAGTGGGCGCAGTGGCCGCCGACGTAACCACCTACACCGACACTGACGTGGCGTCTGGAACGCAGTATTACTACCGAGTGGCCGCCGTACGCGGCACCGACATCTCGGCCTATTCTGACGTGGTTGATAGTACCACTTCTGAAGTAGTGGCCGTGTTTGGATCAGGAGACGTAGGCATTTTGAACTACGCCTACGCACTGGAGCAGCTGGAAGCCGCCTTCTACACCCAAGTGGTCGCCGGAGCGTATTACGACGGCGCCCCGGCTGCCGAGAAGGAAATTCTGGCCGACTTAGAGAAGCACGAGGTCAACCACCGCGAGTTCTTCAAAGCTGCCATCGGCGACAATGCTATTCCGTCATTGTCAGTAGATTTTAGTGCCATTGACTTCGCCGACCGGAGCAGTGTGTTGAACACCGCTAAAACGTTTGAAGACTTGGGCGTGAGTGCTTACAATGGTGCTGGTCAGTTTCTGGAAAGCGCCGACTTTCTGCTATTAGCCGGTAAGATCGTTTCGGTAGAGGCACGCCACGCGTCAGCTATTCGCGATTTACTGAACCCTGGCTCTGCTGATTTTGCGGGAGACGATATCATCGATACGACTACCGGACTAGAAATTACCCGCTCATTCTCAGATGTGCTCACCGCCGCGGGTAGCTTCATCACCACCACACTGGATACCAGTGGGCTATCGACCGAAGCAGGCTTCCAGGTATCGGTGTCGTAAACCCTTATCGCACCAATCGTCATTCTCAAGTACTTTAAACAACAGATTATGAGTATTATAAAATTATTAGATCTATTCGACACCAGCGTACTATCCAAAGATGAAGTGGATGTGCTCAAGTCTCGCCGGGATGCCTTCAAAAAAATGGGCAGCTTTAGCAAGAAGCTCTCCGTGGCTGCCCTGCCCTCGGTGATGCTAGGCGCGATGCCCACGATGGCGTTCGCCCGTACCAATGATACCCTGGATGTACTCAATTACGCGCTTACGCTTGAGCATCTTGAGTACCGCTTTTATCAGACTGCCATCGATGCCGATGGCTTAATTCCTGATGCAGACCGGGCGGTATTTGATAAAATTCGCCAGCACGAAGAAGCGCACGTAAGTTTCTTACAAGACACAATTGAGTCGCTGGCCGGAACACCGGTGGCAGAGCCTACTTTTGATTTTACAGCCGGAGGCACGTTCCCCGACCCGTTCGATCCAGCTAACTATGCGGTGTTTATGGCACTGGCGCAGGGTTTTGAGGATACCGGCGTGCGCGCGTATAAAGGACAAGCCGGCGCCCTGCAGGCGGCAGCATCCAGCGCTACGATGAATACCGCCCTCACCGCCGCGCTCAGCATTCACGGAGTGGAAGCCCGGCACGCTTCGCAGGTACGCCGCATGCGCGCGCAAAAAGGATGGATTGTGAACGCCGAAGGCATATCCGGACTAGAAGGAGCTACCGCCACCGCCACGGCGCCTATCTACGCCGGTGAAGACAATGTGATGCAAGGCGGGGTAGACGCTACAACACTGACGCCTTCCTACGAGACCAGCTCAGTGACCGAGGCCTACGATGAGCCACTAACGATGGATCAAGTGTCAGGTACCGGTGGAATCGCGGCCGCGTTCATCGTGAGCTAGCACCGCTTCATTCAAACAAAAAGGTGTCAACGGCTTTGTGCTGCTGACACCTTTTTTCGTTAGAGCGGGTATCTACGATTGAGTGCCTGTGTAGCGGTAAGGTTGAGAACATTTTAACCTTCAAAACCTTTTCAACTTTCAAACCTCCCGACCACACGCTTACTTTTCGCGCTAATTCTCCTTTTCGGTTACCGGAAAGCCACGGTCGCGCATGAGGGCTTCGATCTGCGCATCGCGCCCGCGGAACTGACGGTAGGCATCGGCGGGGTCCATGGCGTTGCGGGGGGCAAAAAGGTACTTCACCAGTTTATCCGCTACTTCTTCATCGTAAAAGCCCCCGGGTGCTTCAGCAAAGGCTTCGGCGGCATCGGAGGTGAGCACATCGGCCCACATGTAGCCGTAGTACGCCGTGGCGTAACCCTCACCGGCAAACACGTGGCTAAAGTGCGGCGTGCGATGACGCATCACCAACTCGCTGGGCATGTTCATGGCGGCCAGCGTCTCCTTCTCAAAACTGTCTACGTCAATGTCTTCAGGATCGGCCAGGTGCAGCTTCATGTCCATCAGGGCTGAGGCTAGGTATTCCGTGGTGGCGAACCCCTCGTTGAAGGTGCTGGCTTTCTTGATCTTCTCTACCAGCTCGGCGGGCATCGGCTCGCCGGTTTCGTGGTGCACTAAAAACTGTTCAATCACCGGGTCGGTAGACAGCCAGCGCTCCAGCAGTTGCGACTGAAACTCAGTGTAGTCGCGCACGCCACCGTTGAGGGTCGGGTAGCGCACCTCAGACGAGAAGAAGTGCAGTGCGTGCCCAAATTCGTGGAAGAAAGTAGTGGCGTCGTCCCAGGAAACCAGCACCGGCTCGCCCGGGGCGGGCTTCACGAAGTTTGAGTTGTTAGATGCCAACACCGTCTCTTCGCCATCGAAGGTGGTGTGGCTGCGATACGTAGTAGCCCAGGCTCCCGAACGTTTACCGGGTCGGGCAAAAGGATCCAGATACCACAGTCCGATGTGCTCGCCGGAAGTTTTGTCGGTCACTTCCCACACTTTTACGTCCTCATGAAACACCGGCACCTCGCCGTCAGGTACGGGCGCGAAGGCGTAGTTGAACAGCTCGCCCGCCACGTAGAACATGGCCTCGCGCAGTTTGTCTAACTGTAAATATGCCTTCACTTCGTCTGAGTCCAAGTCGTACTTCTGCTGGCGCACCTTTTCGGCGTAGTAGCGATAATCCCAGGGTTTGATCGTGATGGTATCGCCCTCAGCATCGGCCACCGCCTGCATATCCGCTACCTCTTCGGCTACGCGCGCAATGGCGGCGGGCCACACGGCGTTCATCAGCTCCATAGCGTTCTCCGGCGTTTGTGCCATACGGTCTTGCAATCGCCACTCGGCGTAGTTGTCGTAGCCCAGCAGCCCGACACGCTCTTTGCGCAGCTTCAGAATCTGCTCGATGATTTCGTTGTTGTCGTGCTTGTCGCCGTTGTCGGCCCGGGCGTAGTAGGTGCGCCATACCTGCTCGCGCAGTGCACGCTCCTCAGAGTAGGTCAGGAACGGGTCCATCGATGAGCGGGTGTTGGTCACGGCGTATCCAGACTGATCGCGGTCTTCAGCCGCCTTGGCGTAGGCCTTCACGAGTGATTCAGACAAACCGCTCAGTTGATCCTCGGTGAGGTATGTGACGTAGCCTTCTTCGTCGGCCAGCACATTGTTAGAGAAGGTGGTATAAAGCTGAGAAAGCTCCTTGTTGATTTCGGCGTAGCGCTTTTTCTTCTCCTCGTCTAGCTCGGCTCCGTTCATAGCAAACTGTTGATAGGTGAGGTTAACCACCCGCTGCTGATCGTCTTCCAGTGGTTGCTCCTGCGACTGCTCGTGGACCGCTTTGATGCGAGCGAACAGTTTTTTGTTCTGCGAAATTTTGGAAGAGTAGGTAGACAGTTCGGGAGCCATCTCTTGCTGCACCTCTCTAAACTGCGGCGACGACATATTGCTGCTATAAATGCCGTAGTAGGTAAACACCCGATCCAGTTCTTCACCCGCCCGTTCCATCGCTACGATGGTGTTCTCAAAATTAGGCGACTCGGGGTTGTTCGCAATGCTATCAATCTCTTGCAGGCTTAGTTCCATCCCCCGGCGCAGTGCGGGCTTCACGGCCTCTACGCTCATTTGATCGAAGGCGGGAATCCCTCCGTAGGATCCTTTCCAAGGTTGCAGTAATACGTTGGCGGTGGTGTCTGGTGGATTGGTCATATTCTTGGCTGGCGCATGCACGCTAATTAAGACGAGAGTAGCTAATAAGCACTGGGTAAGGCTAAAGATTTTCATGTTGGTGGTGTTGATTTGTTATAGAACACGGAATAGGTAAAAAAGTGTTGTGTACTGATCAAAAGCGCTCAAAACTGCTTCAGGCTATCGCAGAAAATCACTTCTATGCATAGACGCATTTTCGCAACAACATTTGCACGACGAAAGTACAACAAATAAGGGCTATCGGTTACCCAATAGCCCTCTGTTAGGTTTCTACTAGTGAAGCTAACTATTTGTCGAAGAACAAAGGTGTTGTTACTTCATCACCGCCAATGGCGCTTGATGCCGCTTCGTAGTTACTGGTGTTCAGGTTCTGCTCACTCACCGGATAGGTAAAGCGTACAGGAATATCTGACCTAGCTCCTTCGGGTGCTTCCAGTTGAGGGTAGTCTAACCGTCGCCATTCAGTCCAGCTGGCAAAGCCTCTGTTGTATAGTGCTAGCCACTTTTGCTCACCAATCTTTTGCTCGAAGTCGCCTTCGGCGGTAGCATAAGCTACTTCAGGTTGCGCTAAGTAGGCAGCCACTTCTTCTTCGGTGCCACCCCAGAACAAAATAGAAGCAGTGATAGCATTGTTGTAATGCTCCTCAGCGGTACCGGCCACATTTATACCTCGTTCTACGGCTTCAGCCAGATAAAACTCGGCTTCTACATAGCTCAATAGCACTCCAGGAAGATCGGGTGCCTTAACCTTATCACTGATACGAGAAAAAGAGGAGTAGCTATTATTAGTGCCGTATTGTCCACCAATATATACAGTGGTATCAGGAGCCAGAGTAAAGTATTGTGGCCTTCTTGGATCGTTCAATTCATTCATTTTATCTACCAGCGTACTAGATACTACGTAATCATTACGACCACTTTGCACCAAGTCTTCCCATAAAGGGTTTGTATTGGGAGGTGATAAAAGAAACTCAAACGTAGCGTTGTCGTCATTGGAAGTGTAAAGGCCCGTACTGGCCTGTTCTACGATAGTAGCTGCCATAGCAGGATTAGCATCAACCATCAGCATGCCTAGTCTAAGCTTTAGCGTGTTTCCGAATTTTGTCCAGCTAGCGACATCCCCCTCGTAGATAAGGTCAGCTTCACCAAATCCGGCCGCTGATTCGTCCAACGAACCTAAAGATTCGTCTATGGTCGCAATGATATCATTGTAAACCGTACTTGCATCATCGTAACTAGGCGTAACATTGGTAATGTCCAGAGCTTCAGTATAAGGGACATCGCCAAAGGTAGTAATCAGCACGGAGCAAGCGTACGCATCTAGCAAATTGATAATGGCGATTTTATTCTGGCTTATGGCCGGCTCTACAAATAGGGGATCATCTTGCTCTGCGATACTTCTTGCCTCTGCCAAGTCTCTAAGTACATCACGATACATTCGGTGCCACCAATTTTGAGGAATGTTTCGTGTCTCAAGATTGTACTGGCTCTCATCGATGTACGTAGTCTGAGCCCACTGCTGGCTGAGCAGACGAAAGACATTCGTATTCACATTGGTGCTCGCCATATTGCGGGCAAGGTTTCGCTGTGCGTTTGAGAATAATGTGAAGTCAGGTACTTCGCCGGTCTGTGGATTCTTGGAATCCACGTTTAGCTCAGTAAGATCTTCAGAGCACGAGGCTAGCCACAGTAGGCTCAGGCATATATATAGTGTCTTTTTCATAGCTATTGTTCTAAACTATTAAAATCTAATTTTAGCATTAAACCCTAGGTTGCGCACGGTAGGATAAGCACCACTTTGGTAGCCTCGGATATTTCCGGCGCTAAGTCCTTCTTCCGGGTCAGAGTAGGGAGTATTTTTATGGATGATCCACAAGTTCTGGCCGACGATTGATAGACTAATTCCCTGAAGAGGGCCTAACCTTTCTACAATTGATTGGGGAAAAGAGTAGGTTAATGCTACCTGTCGTAGCTTCACAAAGCTGGCGTCGTATACAAACCCGGCAGCTGGGTTGCGCCGGTATCCGTATAAACCAAAGTTAGTTGCGCTTACTCGCACGTCATTGGGCGTTCCGTCAGCTTTAACTCCGGGCAGTATCACACCGCCACTTTCAGACATTACATTACCATCTGCATCCTCTACGATCGGCGACCGAACCGGATTGCCCAAATCATTAGTTCCGGCTGTTTCAGGATATAAACCGGTGGCTAAGCCGTAGTATTGATCCAAAGAGAACACATCACCGCCTACGCTAAAGTCTACCAGAAAGTCGAGGGATAGCCCTTTATACTTTAGTGTGTTAGTAATACCTCCTATCCAATCCGGGTTGGCGTTACCGATGATATTATTAGAGTTAGACGTTCGTTCGTACAAACCGTTTTCTCCCACAACGCGCTGTCCTGTCGCTTCGTCATACACGTAATCACTACCGTTGATGGTACCGTAGGGCTGGCCGAGTTCAGCATTAACTGTCACTCCTCCCTGAAAGCTACCCAATTCCAAGGTCTTAGAGTCGTCAAACAGACTCAGCACTTTGTTACGGTTACGGGCCCAGTTCATATTTACTCGCCAAGAGAAAACGTCGTTTTGTACGGGAGTAACGTAGGCCGATACTTCAAAGCCTTTGTTCTCGATTTCCCCAGCATTGACAAATCGCTCGTTATAACCCGTTGCTCTTGATACAGCAACCGGCAGAATCTGGTCTACTGACCGAGCATTGTAATAGGTAACATCCAAACCTGCTCTTCCGTCTAGAAAAGTCAATTCTACACCAGCTTCATAGCTATTGGTACGTTCTGGCTTGAGATCTGGATTGTTCTTGGTACCATCTACCGAATACAGCGTATTACCATTGAAGATAGTAATCTTCTGATAAGTATCTATGATACTAAGCGCGGGAGCAGTATTGCCTACCTCGGCATAATTCAGTCTAAGCTTACCGTAAGTAAACCAAGAAGACTGGTTATTCATCAACTCAGAGAAAACAAAACTGGTAGACACCGAAGGGTAGTAGAACACATTATCCCCTTTAGGTAAGGAAGAAGCAGCATCTCTACGACCCGTTACGTCCAAAAAAAGCATATCGCGGAAGCCCAAGGTGAAGCCGGCAAATATACCATCAACCTGTAGTTCTGTTTCGGTCTCAGTAGGGTCTTCCAATAAGTTCTTCGTATTAGAGAGCGCGTATAGACCGGGCACGACCAAACCACCGTTGGTTTGCTGAAATATTGAACTGATCCTGGTGTTCCGGATATTACTTCCTAAGAGTCCTTTGATATTGAAATCGCCGAGGTCTTTGTCAGCATTAATTAACAAATCGTAGTTAGTTTCTCGGTAGCTACGGTTAAAGCGTGAATATTCTGACACATCAACGCTTCCGACGGCAATACGCTCTTCCTGTATCTCATCGTACGAATCCAGTGATGCTCTACCCATAATGCTCAACCAGTCGGTGACATCGTAGTTAACCATCGCGTAACCAAAGTAGCGCGAACGGCTGTCGTTCTGGAGGTTTTGATAACGGTTAAAGTAAGCGTTATCGGTATAGATTGGCCGCAAATCATCAGGGTCAGCCCAGTTCCAGGTAATGTTTTGCCCGGTACGATTGTAGGCAGCCTCTTGTTCTTTAATGTCTACATTCGTTTGCCACCACTGACGGAAGGCTTGCATAGGGTTTCTGTTGTCGTAACCGGTGCCATAGCGGCCTAGTGCATCTACGTTAGAGAAGTTAAGCGCGGTACTTACGCTTAGTTTGTCATTGATGTTGTAGCCGGCGCCTAGGTTGACCAGATTCTTGACAATTTGACTGTTGGGTAGAATTCCGCGTTGATCGTTACGAGTATATCCTGCCTTAAAGTATCCATTGTCGTTTCCGCCGTCAACCATGATACTCTGATTATTAGAAACCGGAGTTTCGAAGAATTCAGAAGGGTCATTCTCAGCTGCTACCCACGGTTTAGTCTGCTGATAGTTGGGCGAGCTGGGATCATAAGCATCCCAGTGGTACACTTGGAGGTTAGGATCAAAAGCACCGCCGTGAGAGGCATCTTCACTAAAAGGTACAACAAGGTCGTCAGTACCATCGCCGTTAACATCTCGTTGCAGAAAGAATCCATCAGGCGAATCGTAGAAGGCACCGTAGCCCGCACCGTACTGCTTCTGATACGTAGCAAAAGTACTTTTATCGACCATCCCTACGGTAACCCCCGAATTGATAGTAATACCAAGTCCCTGCGAGCCTTTCTTAGTGGTAATCATAACCACCCCGTTAGCTGCTCGTGAGCCGTAAAGCGCGGTAGCCGCCGCTCCTTTCAGCACATTCACGGATGCAATGTCATCAGGGTTGATATCTGCCGCTACGTTACCATAATCGTATCCAGCTCGCCCCTCCTGTTGGTTTCCTCTTCCTGGGGTGTTTCCGTCACTATTAGAGATTGAGTTATCTACCGGCACTCCATCAATAACAAATAACGCTTGGTTGTTGCCAGTAAGCGAGGTATTGCCCCGGATGGTGACGTTAGTTGAGCCGCCCAGTGAGTTGTTCTGCTTGATGTTTAGACCAGCTACTCGTCCAGACAGAGAATTAACAAAATTAGCGTCACGCTGTTGGCTTACCGCCTCACCCTCTACCGACTGCGCGGCGTAGGGAAGTTCGTTCTTCGTTCTCTCAATACCTAAAGCCGTTACCACTACTTCTGATAACTGTTTAGCGTCCTCAGCCATAGAAACGTTGATTTCTGACTGATTGTCGATCGCCACCTCTTTGGAGGTCATCCCAATAAAGGAGAACGTAAGTGTTTCGGCGTCTTCTGGTGCGTTCAGACGGTAATTACCCTCAATGTCAGTGACCGTGCCCTGCGTGGTGCCTTTCACAATCACGTTCACCCCCGGGAGGGGTTCGCCGCTTCCATCACCGGTGACGGTACCCGAGATGGTACGATCTTGTGCCCAGCCAGCCAGGCTAAGCAGCACGAAGAGTCCACTGAATAGCCCTGTCTTCAGACAGAAGCTACCACTGACTCGCCAATAGTTCGTAGAAATTCTTCTCATAAACTTTAGGATTTAGATATGTGTATGTGTGTAAGCAAAATGTAGATACTAAGGAAAGATGCGGAAGGCTAAACCAACAGAAGCTATGAGTCGCCATAGACTAAGCTACAGAAGAAGGAAGCTTTATTAGGAAAGATGTACTCTTGTGATGTAAGGTAAACGTAAACTTATACTAAAAAAGACTAAATACCAACATTATACCACTGAAGTTTATCAGTGAACGTTAATATTTTGAATATACATCATATTAAAAATATTATTCTTTATCAGAGCGATAATTCAAAATTTATTTATTGTATTTACTACGACATATCCGTACTTTATTCGTTTCTAAACAAACATTTTAACCAAAATTACGTTAGCCGCAGCCTTATTGGATGTAAGAAGTAGATCGACCTGCGTCGGCAAACGCGCGAAGGGCGTTGATGACCTGAAAGGAATGAAAGTGAGCGATATCTTCTTGTGTGACAAGAACCGACCGGATACGACTTTGATCCAATAGATACTCCCGCTGCGTACCCCGCAGCAAGGGCTGGTCGGGAGTAACCCACCTTTGTCCGTCGTAAAACACGATGTTTCCGTACGAAGTATCCGTTACCCGCCCCTCTTTGATAATGAGTATATCGTCGCAGGTGCCTCGCTGCGCAAACAACTCGTTCAGCGGTTGACGGTCTTGATATTTGTGGCGATAATCTATATCGTCGCAGTGGACGCAGCGTAGCGTACGGATCGTTTTAGGTTGATACGGCACAAACTCAATGTGCTCAATAGTTTGCCGATAGGTCACCCGGCATTTGAACAAACCCTGTTGCACTCGAGAAGGCACCGCAATACTGTCAACCAAAGCAGGCAGTGTGATCCGCCCCCACAATGCTCGCTGCGCACGCTGCATACGCTGCTCGTGATAGGCTAGGTGATGCAGAGCACCGTTTTCTACTCGAATAGATTCAAATAAGTGGCACATACACCTTGTCACATAGTTCTTGATACTCGGCTTCCGCGTTACTGCGCGCCGTAATGCCGCCCCCACTTCGATAGAAAAGACGATTACCCTGCTGCTCTATAAAACGGATCATCACCCCGCTATCAAGCTGCTCGCCATCATAGTAGCCTGCTATCCCGGTATAATAACCCCGAGGCCCCAGCTCCGCTTGCCGAATAATATCCAGGGTTTTAGGTTTAGGCGCTCCGCTGACCGAACCGGCCGGTAGCAAACTGTGCAGTAGGCTACCCAACTGCCGGTGGTAATCGGACGGTAGGGTTCCTACGATATCAGAGCTTACCTGCAACAGCGTAGAGCGGCTGGTGGCAATCTCTTCTACGTAGCGAAACCGCCGTACGTGTACGCGCTCAGCATGCCGACTCAAATCGTTGCGCAGCAAGTCTACAATGGTCGTGTGTTCGGCCATTTCCTTGGTGTCCTGCAAAATTCGGCGCTCTGCATCCGGGGTAGCGGCATCAATCGTCCCCTTCATAGGGTAGGTGCTGATCTGGTGGTGTTTGATTCGGATAAAACGCTCGGGCGAAAAGAACACAAAACGGTTGCGCCACCACAGTTTGTACCGGGCCCGGCTGCGGTAGAATACTTCGCGCAGCGAGTGGTTGAGCTGTATCTCAGTAGGAAACGTGAGGTTCGTTAAAAAAGAATTACCAATGTTGATTTGCCCCACCACGTACTCAAAAGAACGCTGATACACACCAAAGTCTAAAGGAACGGACGACAAATGAAAGGGCCGGTCGCTGACTTGCTCAGCGGGTGCGTTGCTCAGCCCCTCAAAATCGTACAAAATTTCGTGAGGGTCTACTTCACTCAGTGGAATACCTGCGGCTGGCGCTGCTCAAAATCGATCAAGAACAAAAAGGGCGTACGGTTTCGCCCTAGTGCGTTCATGTGCTGTTGCCAGTGCATACTCACTGATATACCGACCGGATTACCTCAGTGGCCGGTTTGTTCTGAGGAGTATAACTGGTGTGCTGAGGGCCACCGGCGTCGGCGTGGTTCGGAAACCACTTCCACAAGAAGCCACCGGCAAACCAGGGCTGCTCCCAAAAGGTATCGTAGAGCACTTGGTACGCCAGCCGTTGTGCCTCTAGGTTAACAGCTGGCTCGGTGGCGTCAGTATCCGACGCATCATCACCAAACGCGTTCCAGTGGCCGCCCGCCGTATAGTCACGGCTTTCGTAGCCATATTCCGTAAAAAGTACCGGCTTATCGTACCGCTGCTGCACCGCTTCAATCTGGGCCAGTGGTTTGCGCCAACCTTCGGTGAGGGTTTCTACCGTAGGGGTCTCACGCTCGCACAGCGGCCAGTAGGCATCAATGCCGATATAGTCGAGTTCGTCCCAGAACTTAACCTGCTCAATATTGTCCCAATTGGCGGCGTAGGTCAGAGGGCCATCGTACTGCTGGCGAATATCACGAATAAGTCTGGGCCAAAAATCAGGACGTTGCACCACCGCTTGCCGGTACTCGGTACCGATGCAAAGTAGCGCTACGTTCATAGAATCAGCTACCTGGGCGATCGTCTGAAGGTACTCCGTATAAGACTGCTCCCACTGCTTCCACTTTTCTTCTGTGTCTAGCGTGAAGTCGCCGGGCCAGCCTTCGCCGCGCACCCATACGTGGGGTTTGAGCATGACTTTGAGTCCGGCGTCGTGGGCGTACTGAATGGTAGTAATCACGCCCTCTTTACGTTCGCCCCACCACTGCCGCGACGTGTCGTAGTTGATCTTCGGATTGCCGGAGCCGTAGCTGAATGCGTAGGGAACCACCGCCACCCAACCGGCTCCTAGTTCTTGAATAGGCAGCATGTCTTCGGGCGAGATGGGTTCGGGCGGAGCCACCAGGCACACCCCATCGATGCGATCCATCGAGTGGATGTTGCTGCCCTGACTGGTGCAGGCTAGAGCAGCGAAAGTAGTGATAATGCCGTAAAAAAACCTTGCCATTATTAGTTCCCCTTTTGAAGGGGGCTAGGGGGATAACTTATGATGATCATCGATCCAGCTCTCGATCGTTTCTCTAACATAATTAATATTCTTCATAACGTCTTCATCATCAAAACGCAGTACGCTATAGCCTAGTGTTGCTAATACTTCTGTTCTTTTCGCATCTCGTTCGGCAGCCCCTTCCCAAGAATGGCTAATGCCGTCGGTTTCTATGATCAACTTCAGCTCTTTACAAAAGAAGTCGGCAATGTAGTTCCCTATTGAGCGTTGACGCAGAAAAGAAAGCCCTTTCATTTGTTGCTTACGCAATAATTCACACCAAAGGCGAATCTCAGCTTTAGTGCTTCGATTACGATGCGCCCGGGCGAAAGCTTTAAGACCTTTGTTATAATGATGGTTGTTACCCATGTTCATTTTTCATCCCCCTAGCTCCCTTCAAAGGGGGAACAGCAAGGATAGATACTTTTATGCTAACTATCTTTACCACGCATCCGTTCGCTATACTCCTTCACTACATCTACAAAGCAGCGCACTTTGTC
Organism: Tunicatimonas sp.; assembly: GCA_965213875.1. Lineage (GTDB taxonomy): Bacteria > Bacteroidota > Bacteroidia > Cytophagales > Cyclobacteriaceae > Tunicatimonas. The sequence goes on from CBDCAN010000001.1 coordinate 1,261,988, forward strand.
GGGCTGAATGTCGGGGTACACTCCGTGTCCGAGATTAGCCACGTGCCGATGTGTACCAAACCCATCAAGCATCTTACGCGTATGCTGCCGGATAGAACTATGGTCCGCATAAAGCACGGCCGGGTCCAGGTTGCCCTGCAATGCCTTATTCGGAAAGGTCTGTCGGGCCTCTGCAATATCCATATTCCAGTCTAGTCCAATTGTTGCGCAGTCCAACGAGGCCATATCGCCCAGGCTCGGGTAAGCTCCTTTGGCAAAAACCGTAACCGGCACTTCGGTGATAGCCGCGCACAGCTGTTGAATGTACGGCAACGAGAACTGCGTGAAGTGCTCGGCGGGCAGAATACCCGCCCAGGAATCGAATATTTGCACCACGTCGGCCCCGGCTTCTACCTGCGCGCGCAGGTATGCCACCGTACTATCGGTAATCATCTGTAGCAACCGGCGCGATAACTCAGGCTCGGTGTAAAGCATGGCCCGAGCGGTAGAAAAAGTTTTGCTACCCTGCCCCTCGATCATGTAGGCAAAAATGGTCCAGGGTGCGCCGGCGAAGCCAATAATCGGTACGCGCCCGTCCAACTCCTTCTTTACCAAACGAATGGCCTCCGGGGTGTACGCCAAGTCATCCGAAATATCGGCCACACGCAGTCGGTCTACGTCGACAGTGCTGCGTACGGTGCGGGGAAAGTACGGCCCCTGCTTTTCTACCATCTCGTAGGGTAATCCCATCGCTTCTGGAATCACCAGTATGTCAGAAAAGATAATGGCGGCGTCTACGCCCAGCAGATCCACGGGTTGAATGGTAACCTCAGCCGCTCGCTCGGGGGTTTTGACTAACTCAACAAAACCGCTCAGTTGTGCGCGTACGGCCCGGTATTCAGGTAAAATTCGGCCAGCTTGTCGCATCAACCACACCGGAGTGCGCTCAGTGGGCTCGCCGCGCATCGTGCGCAGCAGCAAATCATTTTTTAGCATATAGCCACAACGAAAGCCAGAGGCGAAGGGTTTACTGGATGCTGGATGATTTGTGGATGTTGCTAGATATCTGAACGAAGAGATACTAGATATTGGACGATTTGTGTTTCTCAAAAGATCCTGGATATTAGTGGGTGGGTGCTGGATGTTGAAATCCGAATACGGTTACCTACTATCCAACTAGCCACCTAGAAAGTATCCAGCATTCAACATCCAGCTACCAATAGCCACCCAGAAAGTATCCAATATCCAGTTACCAATCAACATGACCTACCAGAGCATTAACCCCTTTACGCAGCAGACGCTGCGAACTTTTGATAAGCACCCTAACGCGGAAGTAGAGAAGGCACTCGCAAGGGCCCATCAGGCCTTCAGTCACTGGCGAAACACGAGCTTTCCAGAGCGTTCTGCACTGATGCGTGCCGCTGCCCAGCAGCTTCGCCAACGAAGTGGTCACTACGCGCAATTGATGACTGATGAAATGGGAAAACTACGGCGCGAAGCGGTGGCTGAGGTCGAGAAGTGCGCCCTCACCTGTGATTTCTACGCCGAACGAGCCGAGCAGTTTTTAGCGGATGAAACATTGGCCGTAGAGGAAGGAGAGGCTTACCTTACCTACGCGCCTATCGGACCGGTGCTGGCTGTGATGCCCTGGAACTTTCCCTTCTGGCAAGTCATTCGCTTCGCCGCTCCTGCGCTCATGGCAGGCAACGTAGGAATACTGAAACACGCTCCCAATGTGCCGCAGTGTGCGCTGGCCCTGGTTGATGTGTTTCAAGAAGCCGGTTTTCCCGAGGGCACTTTCCAGAACTTGTTCGTAAGCAACGATCAGGTGACTCAGATACTAGCCGACGAAAGGATACGCGCTGCTACGTTGACCGGCAGCGAACGGGCGGGACAAGCTGTAGCGGCCAAAGCGGGCGAGCAGCTTAAGAAAACCGTGTTAGAACTGGGCGGCAGCGACCCTTTTGTGGTACTGGCCGATGCGGATGTGCAGCAAGCGGCTACCGTGGCGGTAAAGGCTCGCATGCAGAACAGCGGGCAGAGCTGTATCGCGGCTAAGCGGTTTATCGTGGTTCGCGAGGTGGCCGACACATTTACCGAAGCCCTGGTGCAACAGATGAAAAGCCTGCAACCCGGTGACCCTAACGATGAAGCGACTGATTACGCGCCACTCGCTCGCCTAGACTTGGTCGAAACGCTACAGCAACAGGTAGACCAATCGGTAGCAAAAGGGGCTCGGGTGGTGCTGGGCGGTCAGCGCGTGGCTTCTTCGGAGGCTTTCTTTTTGCCGACTATCCTGACCGACATTCCACCCGGCTGCCCGGCTTACAACGAAGAACTGTTTGGCCCGGTGGCATCACTGTTCGTCGTAGGAGATGAAGACGAGGCGGTCCGACTGGCTAACGACTCGCCCTACGGACTCGGCGGCTCAGTTTGGACCCAAAACAAGGAGCGCGGGCGGGCCATGGCGCAACGTATTGAGTCGGGGGCGATTTACATTAACAAAATGATGAGTTCACACCCAGCGGTGCCCTTCGGTGGTATCAAACGCTCAGGCTACGGACGCGAGCTGTCGCACCTAGGTATCCGCGAATTCACCAATCAGAAAACAGTATGGGTGGGCTGATTGGATAGTGGAGGGTGGGTATTAGATGACTTTCTAAGTGGCGAGATGCTGGATATTAAAACACAACTATCCAATATCTAACCACCAGCGTCCAACCTCCCCCTACTCTACCACTTGCACCTTGTTGGTGTAGAAGGCTACGTGATCTTTGATGTTGCTGGCCGCGTCCTTAGGCTCAGGATAGTACCAGGCAGCATCTTTGGCGGTTTCGCCACCAGCCTCTATAGAATAGTAAGCAGCCTCGCCCTTCCACGGGCACGTAGAATGCTGACTGCTTTCTTTCAGGAACTCCTGCTTCAACGAACCGGGCGGAAAGTAGTGGTTACCTTCTACTACTTCGGTGGCGTCGCTCTCGGCGATTACTTGATTATTAAATACTGCTTTCATCGGGCTAGATTTATTTTAACGACCACACGAGTGAGATGTCCGTAGCCGGTTTTATAGTTTTCTTTTCCTCTGTAAACTGATTTACATCCAATTTGGATGCCTTTCGTCCTAAGTTTTTTTAAAATGCCACGGCCGTCACTAAACAATCGACGGCACGACCTTCTTTCTACAACGATAAACCTACGTTATTGAAATATGGATTTGGCTAACTATTCGTTACGCATTCCCGATACCAAGAAGAAACGAGTGGTGGTGATAGGCGGTGGCTTCGGTGGCAGAAATGTTATCGAACAATTGGATGACGACACGTTTCAGGTGGTGCTTTTTGACCGGAATAACTTTCACACCTTCATCCCGCTTCTCTATCAGGTGGCTACGGCGGGTATTGAACCCGATTCGGTGGTTGACCCGTTGCGCAACATGGTGGAGCGGGGCCGCGATCTGTACTTCCGGATGATGAAAATTACCCGCGTTGACCCTGCGGCGCAACAAGTAGAAACATTGGTCGGATCGCTGCACTACGACTACCTAATCATTGCCACCGGCACCAAATCCAACTTCTTTGGCAATGACGCCATAGAGAAGTACGGCCTGCCGTTGCGCACGCTGCGCGATGCGCTGGATATGCGCAGTCAAATTTTACAGAACTTCGAAAAGGCTACGCTGAGTGAAGACATTACCGAGCGCGACCGGCTGACCAATTTTGTCATTGTGGGTGGCGGCCCCACTGGGGTAGAACTGGCCGGGGCGCTATCAGAACTACGTAAAAATGTTTTTCCACGCGATTACCCCGAACTCGATATGAAGCTGATGCGCATCACGCTGGTGCACAGCCGTGAGTACTTGCTGCCCTATATGGATAAGAAAGGTGGTATCAAGGCAGCCCAATATCTGGAAGAGATGGGAGTAGAACTCAAGCTTGACACCAAAGTCACGTCGTACGACGGCAGAGTAGCCGGTTTGAGTAATGATGAGCTTATTGAAACCGAGGGTTTGATTTGGTGCGCCGGCACCACTGGAGCGACGCTGGAAGGCCTCGGTGAGGAGGCTATAGAAAAGGGCCGTTACAGAATCAACAATATGAACCAAATTCAGGGCTACGATCGTATTTTCGCGGTTGGTGATATTGCCCTGCACCAGAGCGATGAGTACCCAAAAGGCTATCCAGGGGTGGCTCAAACGGCCATTCAACAAGGCCAGCATACGGCCAAAAACCTGATGCGACTGGAAAAGGGCGAGCCGATGAAACCCTTCAAGTACTTCAATAAGGGAACCATCGCTACCATTGGCCGTAATAGAGCAGTAGCCGATTTATTCGGTAAAGTGCGCACGGGCGGATGGTTTGCCTGGTTCACCTGGTGGGTAATTCATATCTACTATTTGGTGGGCTTCCGTAACAAGCTGGCCACCATGGCCAACTGGATCCTTAACTACGTAGCCTACAAAAATAGCAGCCGCCTGATCGTTCGTCCGTACTTGCGGCCCGACGACCACATAGGACAAGAAATTATTGCTAACAATGACGAGGATGTTCCGTAGCGTATTGCGTACCGGTGGTGCTTTGGTGATCAGTAGCCTGGTCATCGCCAGTTGCGTAACCAACCCCGCTAACGATACGCAGTCTAATGCTTACTTTGATGTGCCCACGTTGGTTCAACAGCAGACTGCTTGGCTCGACTCGGTCAATCCTAAGGTGATACTGACGGCCACAATCGGCGAGCAGACGGAGGTGGACACGCTCAATAAAGACAGTGCGGCCTGGGCCGAAACCTTAGCTCTCTTTCGGCAGGCAAATATCAATCAGCCCGTTTTGCGGGGGCAGTATGAAGTGACCGATAGCGTGACTAAACAAGGACTAAGGCTGACCACCTATCGCGCATCAGAGGCAGAAATTCCTTACCTGAAGGTATATTACCAAGATACAATTACCCGGGTGCATCGCATAGAAACTGCCTTTCAAGAAGACAACCTACTCTACAGTACCGACCGCCGCATGCGTATGGATTTTCGGCAAAATGGCGAGCAAACTTATTTACAAAGCTTTGAGACCGTAGGGAGGCAGAAGATGATCCTACGCGATAGCGTGCGGTATGTGGCCCGGGGTGAAGTGCTACCGCGCTAGCCTGCCTTTTGAACGATACTCAACTTCGGCGGCGTGGTCGACAGACACTTAGAGTACTCACGAGAATTTCTGGCGCCAGCGCTGCCACCACGATGGCTCTTCTTCCTGATCATAGTAACCATAACCATACTTCTCGTAGGTATAACCACGATTAGACGTAGTATCTACCCCATTGAGCACAATGGCAAGTTTCTCTATGTTCTGAGACTCTTTAATCCTGTTAAGCGTATGAATAAAACCCCTTCGCGAGAAGTCGGCCCGCACTATGTACAGGGGCAAGTCTACCTTTTTCATCACCAGCGCACCATCAGTGACTAAGCCCACGGGCGGGGTATCGATAATCACCACGTCATAACGCGCCTCTAGTTCTTTTACCAACTGATCAAAACGTTCGCCCGCAATCAACTCCGCCGGGTTGGGCGGAATAGACCCCGCCGGAATAAAGTCTAGATTTTTCACGCCCGTGTTCACGATACAGGCGTCGGTATCAAACTCACCAATCAGGATGTTACTGACCCCCCGGTGGTCGTTGGGTAATGAAAACGACAGATGCACCTTCGGCTTACGTAGATCGACATCGATAATCACGACGCGCTTGCCCGATAGCGCAATTACGTTACCTAAGTTGGTGGTCACGAATGTTTTTCCTTCTGAGCCCACCGTAGAGGTGACCGATATGGTGCGTTGCTCCTGCTGTGCTCCCACAAACTGCATATTCGTACGCAGGGTACGAAAGGCCTCACTAATAGCCGACTTGGGCGAATCGCGCACCACCAAACTACCCTCGCGTGACTTGATCCTTCGGTAAGCTGGAATGGCCCCAAGGATAGGCGCATCGGTGTACTGCTCCAGCTCAGTCTGACTGCTAATTTTATCGTTGAACACGTAACCCAGCGTCACAAACAGGAAGCACAGCACCAATCCCATCACCAGCCCTCCGCCCATCACCATCAGCCGCTCGGGGGCAATGGGCGCACCGGGCATGGTAGCGGGTAGCAACACCACAAAGTCGGTGGTGGTGCCTGCCCGGGCAATCTCTAGTTCATTCTTAGTTTGCATCAGCGATAAGTACACCTGCTCGTACAGTGTAAAATACCGCTGGTTCTTGTCATACTGCGTGCCCTGCGCCGGTAGTTGCACGAACCGCCGCTCTACCTCCCTCTTTTTCTGTTCTAGCCCCTGAATGCTTTCGGCCAGTTGCGTACGATAGCCCTTCAACAGTTGGAGCACGTCTTCTTTAAATAGGGTCACCTTCTGGTTTTTCAGCTGAAGCGCGTGCGAACCTTCCTTGTAGGACCCCAGCAGTAGTTCACGCTCGTTCAGCAACTCATTGAGCTGATTGATGGTAGCGTTGAGGTCTGCCGGATAACTGGTAGAATCTGTGAAGCCCATGTACACCGGTTGCTCCTTCTGCACCCGACCGATGATATCGGTGATCGTTCGCTGGGCACTCCGCAGCTGTAGTCGGCGGGTATCCAGTTCATTCAGCTGAACGATGGTTTCGCCGATGGCGGCGGGCAGGTCGCTGGTTTTATTGGTGATGGTAAAGTCCTCGAAGTAATCTTCGTAAGTAGACAGACGCTGCTCAATGCTTGCCAGCTGCTCATCCAAAAAGGTGATCTTCTGCTGGGTGGCTTGATTCTTTTGTTCCTGCGTATACTCTAGATACACGGAATCAATGAGGTGCACCAAGTCGCGCACCTTCTTCTGATTGTATCCCTCGAACCCGATACGGATGGTTTTGGCGTTGAAATTAACCGGTTCAACGGTCATGTTGCTTCCCAGATAGCTGACCAACGCCCGGTCGCTGTTCACCGTGAAATAGTAAGCCATATCATCGCGCCCCGGCTCGTAGTCCTCCGTGAGGGTGACGACAAACCGGTAGTCTGGGGTGCTCACTTCTTCGCCAAAGCGATAGGCACGTGCCTTCGCCTCTTCGCCGTCAGGGTACGATAGCACGTACTGATCTCGGTTGATAATCTCTAAATCAATCGGGCGGTCGTAGAACGCGGGATTCTTGATAGTATATTCTACCCGAAAGGGCGAGTTGCTGTAGCGCTCCTGAAAAAGGACGCGCCCGTACACGTAGTAGCTCACGTCCATTTTGGCGGCCTCGACTACTCTTGAGAAGAACAGGTTGGACTTGAGTAGTTCTATCTCGCCGGCCAGGTCATCCAGATTCTGCGATACGGTATTGAGTCCCAGAATGTTGGCTTCGCTCTTTACGTTTAGCTTGAGCACAGAATGCGATTCGTATACCGGACGCGTCCAGCGCACGTACAAGTAGGCCGCCAGATTGGTGAGCAGCAAGATTAAAAACAGCCACACCGCCTGCCGCTTCACCGTCAGCCATACCTTGTTGAGGTCAATTCGGTCCGAATGCCCACTGTTTACTGCTGAAATACCGGGTTGCGTCATCACTTTATAGTCTTCCTACCAACACAATAAGCGCAAAAATACTAGTTACTACACTCAGTATGGGTGATATATCGCGCACCGCCTCGGCCACCACGCGTTGTACCGGCTGCACGTAGATGATATCACCTGATCGCACCCGTAGCGAGGCGGCCCGCATGCCCGCCACGGTTGACAGGTCGATCACCTGCACCTCTGGATTACTCAGGTCGCCTCGGATGAGGCGGATATTATCCGTACGGGACAGCGGAGCAACGCCGCCGGCCAGAGCCAGCACCTCAATCAGATTCATGTTTTCGTTAAGCAGCGGCACTACCTGCCCCACAGCACCGCCTAGCACAAACACCCGCTTGTTGATGTAGCGGGTAACAATGAAGGGTGCTTCGTAGATCGTGGCGTAACGTTGCGCCAGCAGGCTATCGGCTTGGTTGAGTGTGAGGCCGGCTAGCGCTACATCCCCCACGACGGGCAAGGCCACGAGTCCGCCTTCACGCACCAGATAGCGCGGTTCCTCACGCATCTGGTTGTTCTGTCCGTTAACTCCAATCTCCTTCATGATCTCGAAGTTAGGGTCAATGAGCAATTCGCCGCGGTTGGTGTATACTTCTATCTCTAAATAATCATCTTCCTGGATGGTATAGTTCCGATCAGCATCGTTCATCGCTGCCGTCAGCGGAGCGCTCAGGTCAGCCCCGTCGGTGGCAAACAGAATACGGTTGCGGTAGGCCCTGCACCCTGTCATGCTTCCTACAAGCACGGTAAAACATAACCACCAACCCAGGCGGCAAACAAGTATACTAGACGTCGGCAGAATTCTCAAAGGGGGCATTGCGTTGATTATACTCTTCAAAACTAGGCAATAGTTGGTCCTTTTCCGAAATGATAGGCTCCTCAATGCCATAATGCGCTAATTCCCAGTCAATAGCCAGGTCAGGATCGTTCCAGCGGATGCCTGATTCTGCGGCCTGATGATACAGGTTGGTGCACTGGTAACTAAAGATCGTATCTTCTAGTGCCACAAAACCGTGCGCAAAACCTTCGGGTACGTACACCATGTTGTGACGCTCGCTGTCTACCACGATTTTCATGTGCTTGCCGTAGGTCGCAGAACCCTGGCGTAGATCCACAGCTACATCCAGCACGATGCCCTTGATCACACTAACAAGTTTGCCCTGCTGGTGAGGAGAGTGCTGGAAGTGTAGCCCCCGTAGCACACCACGCTTCGAGAAAGACTGATTGGTTTGTACGAATGCGTGGTTGAGTCCTAGTGACTGGAAGCGGTCGCTGTGATAGGTTTCCAGAAAGTGCCCCCGGTTATCGTGATAAACAGCGGGCGTAACCTCTAGTATGCCCGCAATAGCGTGTTTTTGAATAGTCATTACTAGTAGGGTTTAAGGTGACGTCGGTTTAGACAATGCCGGTGTATGATCGGTCAGCAACGTTTGGCTGGCCGATAAATAATGTTCGATGACGCGCGCTTCACTAAACTGTGCTACCGCCTTTCTTCGTCCGGCCTGGCCCATCGCGTGCCGCTCTTGAGCAGGCATATTGACCAGCCGCTCCATCTTGTCAGCCAGATCAACCGCATCGCGTACTTGGCATAACAAACCGTTTTGCTCGTGGGTGACCACGTGGCGGCAGCCGGGCACGTCAGTGGCAATGATAGGCTTTTCCATGCTGGCGGCCTCGAGTAAGGTTCGGGGTAGGCCCTCGCGGTACGATGGCAGCACCACCGCATCGGCTTGCGCCATGCACGGACGCACATCATCGGTAGTGCCCAGATATTCAATCAGTCCTTCGCTCACCCAAGCATCTACCTGAGCATCAGTCACTCCCCGACGGTGTTGCGGATCGCGCGCCCCCAACAGCTGGCAGCGTACGGATAGCCCTCGCTTCTGTAGCAAACGAGCGGCCTCGGCGTATTCCATCACCCCCTTATCGTAGAGCAACCGGGCAACCACTAAAAATGTGAACGAAGCCGTCGGTTTTGATGATACCGGCGCGAAGTGAGTCACGTTGACACCGGAACCGGGCACCACCTCCGCCTGCCGGGCGGTTACCAGCTTTTGTTCTACAAACAGCTGATAGTCGCTGTGATTGTGGAAGAACACGCGCTGTGGCCATCGGAACGTAAGACGGTACAGTTGCTGTGCGACCCACGAGCTTACTCCTTTTTTTAGAAATACGGTGCCCAATCCTGATACGGTATTAATCATTCTGACACCTAGTAAGCTAGCGGCCATGGTACCGTAAATATTAGGTTTAACCGTAAAGTGCAGTGTCATATCAGGACGCAACTCCCGGTAGACACGGTACATCCGTAAAAAGAACTTCATGTCGTGCCAGGGGTTGATGCCTCGTCGGTCCATGTTGACCGCTACCAACCGATACCCCTGCTGTCGCAACAAGCGGGCGTACGCATCTTCAGGGGCAATAAGTGTGACTGTATGACCTGCGCTTTGCAACGCATCGATCAAGCCTCGGCGGAAGTTATACAGGTTCCAAGCCGTGTTAAGTACGATGGTGATGCGCATAGATTTGACGGTACGACAAGGTAGCGGTTTTATCAAAAACGACAACCATCCGCAGTTAGTTGATCACTTAGCAAGTTTTGTGCTAAAGTGAAGAACACGGTCGGCAGGTAAGCCGATCGCTAAATGACAGGGGGGAGTAGGTAGCAACTAACTAAAAAAGCCTGGTATTTTACTGATACAACAACTACTGTGTGGGTAGTACCAGCGGAAAGGGCTGGTCGCGCTCACAAATCACCTTGCCATTCTCCAGTCGTAAACGAGCTACCTGAATCACCGACCGCCGGTCTTGGTACGTACTCGTCGACCAGTCTGAGGTGAGGCCGAAGCTCTGCTCAGGATTTACGTGGTAAAAAACGTAGGCGTACTCGTCGTTAGGCACTACGCAAGCGTGGTGTCCGTGCGAGCCATCGTCTTTGCGCTGCCCTTTGTCGTTGAGAATAGTCCCCTGCAACGACCAGTTCTGTGCGTCGGCCGACTCAAAGATATCAATGCCGTGCCACGGGTCGGTGATCATCCAGTAGCGGTCCTGCCACTGAAACACGTTGGCCCCTTCGCAGACGCGGTCGCCGACGGCGGGGCCCTGAGGTTTCCAATGGGTCAAATCTGGGCTATCGGCGTAGTGCGTTACATAACCGGCGTTCTCATGCTTGAACCACATGCGCCAGCTTCCGTCCGCTAGCTGAATAATCGACGGATCGATGACTCGGGTCGAACCCAGATCAGAGAACCCAACGAAACTCAAATCCCACAGGTCTGCTCCCTTGAGGTGCGCAATCTTATGGATGTCGTCAAAATCTTCGGTGGGGAAGCCGCGGGTGAAGCTCACGAATAGGTGGTACTCATCATCCATGCGCACTACTTCGGGCGCCCAATAAGTATTGTGGCCCGGCTCTACGGCCAACGGCAGCGTGCCACGGTAAGTCCAGCTCACCCCACCATCGTTTGATGAGGCGATGCCTATCTCCGTGCCGTGTACCCAGGCCAGGTTAAACGAACGCACGTTGGCCCGCCGCTGGGTGTAGATCATCCACCAGTTTTCTTCTTCGTGGTTCCAGAAAACCGTAGGGTCGGCTGGCCCATCGAGCACCGGATCGCGAAACAGCGGTGCCGAAGGAATCAGCGCAGAGTCGACGGGGGTGGTTTGGCTAATGGCTTGCTGTGTCAGCAGGTATATAATAGTGCAAAAGATAAGCTTTATTGCTTTGAGCATGTCGTATCTATCACTTGGTAGCGAGCCAATGTTTACCCTTCGCAGTTTCTTATTATCGCCTCCATTTTCTTGACGAGTTTCAACCAATCTCGCTCACTCCAATCTTTAGTTTTTAGTGAACTAAAGTATTCTTCAACCTCTTTCTTCAAATCATCACGAAAGCGATTTGCGTTAATAATCTTATTTACCAAATCATGCTTACGGATTTTATCGCGTCTTATTCGCCAACCGCCTGTCGTTTCCCCTTGGTGCAATATTCCACACCGAATGTTTTTATAAAATTGAGTTGGCGTATCGTTTCCTGTAAATTCCTTAAATATCTCTGAGCGATTGAAAAACTTACAAAAGACATCTTCCGATTTTCCCTTAGTATCAGGCCATCCAAGATAGAACGATTCGTACGCTTCAATGAGTAAACAGCAGTTTGCCATTATGTTAAACCCGTTCTTGTTCTCTTTCGCCTCACCAGGATTTATATAGCGTTGTATTAGTCGCCTCTTTATCGTATCAGCGATCATTTCCTTATCTTCATCATTCTGACGGCCGATCGCTTCTTTATAATCTTGAACGGTAAACTCAGGATCTTGTGCGATAACAAAGTCATTCATATAGGCGTGCTTCAAATTACTATCAGCGATAGATATCTCTTCTATGGCCTAAGGTTATGATTTCTACCGTCAATACATCATCATAGACGTCATAGATGATCCGATACCTCCCCTTTCTAATGCGATACCCGTCTCTACCTCTAAGCTTTTTATGACCTGGAGGACGGGGATCAGTCGCTAACTTCTGAATAGCATCAATCAGAGGATACGCGAGATTGTCAGTCAGCTTGTCCAATTGCTTTTGCGCTGTTCTAGAAATGACAACAGTATAATCAGCCACGCTTGCGCTTCTTGATGTATTCAGTGAGGGGAATAGTTTTCTCCTGACGGGCCTTTACTGCATCGTACATACTGACATCCTCTATTTCTTCTATCCGGTCTAAGAGCTCCTCGTACTCATCTATGGGTAGAATCACCGCTAGCTTCTTTCCCTGATTGTCCGTTACAAACTGCGTATCCATAGCTTTCCCTAATAAATATCAACAAACTTTTCTGGATCAAATTCGGCCATCAGCGCGTACACTCGGTCAAAGACGGTTTCGGCGTTGGGCTTCGAGAAGTAGTCGCCGTCGGAGCCGTAGGGCGGACGGTGCGGTGCGGCGGCGATGGTCACGGGGGCAGAGTCGAGGTGATGGTAAGCGTCTTGTTTCTCCAGCACCTGCTGCATCATGTAGGCCGAAGCGCCGCCCGGCACGTCTTCATCGGCAAAAACCACCCGGTTAGTCTTAGCTACTGACGCAGCAATGCGGTGGTTCAGATCAAACGGCAGCAGCGTTTGCACGTCAATCACCTCGCAAGAGATGCCTTCCTGCGCCAACTGCTCGGCGGCGGCCATCACAATGCGGCACATGGCCCCGTAAGTCACGATGGTGACGTCTTCGCCCGCGCGCAGTACCTCGGGCTGACCCAGCGGCACGGTAAACTCGCCAATGTTGGCAGGCACTTCTTCCTTAAGACGGTAGGCATTGAGGCACTCAATGACCAATGCCGGGTCTTCCGACTGCAACAGGGTGTTGTAAAACCCTGAGGCTTGTGTCATGTTGCGCGGCACCAGCAGGTGCATACCGCGCAGACTGTGGATGAGGGTGCCAATGGGCGAGCCCGAGTGCCAGACTCCCTCTAGCCGGTGTCCCCGCGTGCGTACAATCAAAGGCGCGCGCTGCCCCCCCATCGTACGGTAGCTGAGTGACGCCAGATCATCGGTAAGCGTAGCCAGGGTATAGTAGATGTAGTCGAGGTATTGCACCTCTACGATGGGTCGCAAGCCGCGAATAGCACTTCCAATTCCCTGACCAATAATAGTAGTTTCGCGAATGCCCGTGTCGGTAATACGCAACTCACCGTACTTCTTCTGTAGACCGGCGAAGCCCTGATTTACATCACCAATCTTACCAATATCCTCACCAATGGCAAACAGGCGGGGTTCACGCGCGAAGGCCGCATCGAAGCAGGCGTTAAGCACCTCGCGTCCGTCTACCTTCTTAGCATCGGGCTCGTAATTGGGCGGCACCGTTTCCACGCGCAGCGCCGAGGTGTCGGTCTCGTTGTAGAGCTGCGTGTTGTAACGTCGCCGCATCTCCTGGGCGTAATCGCTCAGCCAATGGCGCAGTTGACGCCGGGCTTGGGTTGTCTCGCTTCTGGTCAACCGCAGGGTTTGTTTGACCGCCCGCACGATATCCAGACGAATTGCCCCCGTTTTCTTACGTAGCCGCTCAGCGGTTCGCTTCACCTCAGAGGCAGCACCGCTCGCGTTCGCCACTGCCTCCAGCAGGGGCAGCACCTGCTGTAGCTCCTGATCAATATCTGCTCGGAAAGCTTTCCACGCCCGGTTCTTGGCCTCGCGCGCCGTCTTTAGTGCTTGTTGTTCTATCTCATCGAGTTGCTCCGCCGAGGCGAAGCCGTTCTGAAGAATCCAGTCGCGAAAGCGCACGTTACAATCGTGTTCCTTTTCCCAGACCAAGCGCTGCTTCGATTTATAACGTTCGTGCGAACCGGAGGTAGAGTGCCCCTGCGGCTGGGTCACCTCTTCTACGTGCACTAGCACGGGCACGTGCGCTTCGCGCGCCACTCGGGCTGCTTCGCGGTAGGTACTGCACAGAGCTTCGTAGTCCCATCCCTTCACGGTAAATATTTCTAGGCCGGGAGCATCCTCGGTACGCTGGAAACCCATCAGCGCTTCAGAGATGCTCATCTTGGTGGTATGGTACTCTTTGGGCACAGAAATACCGTAGCCATCGTCCCACACCGAAAATACCAGCGGCACCTGTAGCACCCCGGCGGCATTGATAGCTTCGAAGAACATGCCCTCAGAAGTAGAGGCATCGCCAATGGTAGCGAAGGTCACTTCGTTGCCCCGCTGCGAGTAGTCGGTCAAATCGGCCAGGGCCGGATTATGGCGATACAGCTTCGAAGCGTAGGCGAACCCTAGTGCGCGAGGAATCTGCCCCGCCGTGGGTGAAATGTCGGAAGCCGAGTTGTAGTTTTTCTTCTGATTGATGGGCTCGCCGTCGGCGCCCACCAGGCGTGAGCCGAAGTGGGAGTTCATCATCCGCCCCGCCGAAGAGGGTTCGGCGTCGAGGTCGGTGTGGGCGTAAATTTGCGCAAAAAATTGCTGAAGCGACACCTCCCCTAGCGCTAGCACGAAGGTTTGATCGCGGTAGTAACCCGAGCGAAAATCGCCCCGACAGAAGACCTGCGCCATGGCTAATTGCGCCAGCTCTTTGCCGTCGCCAAACACGCCAAACTTGGCCCTGCCCATAAATACTTCTTTGCGCCCGAGCAGGCTGGCGTGTCGGCTTTCCCAGGCAACACGATAGTCGCACAGGATACTGTCAATAGATTGTTCTTGGGTGATTTCTTCTGATGCTGTTTCGTCGTATGATTCCAAACCGGTTTGTTTAAACTTAAGATGATGCGTCGGTGGCGAGTCACTTCCTTCTTACATCTATCTACCCCCTCCGTAACGTTTCGACTGCTTTCAAACATACAAAAAACCCACCTTTCGACAAAACGGAAAAATAGCAAACGAAGCACTTTGGGTGACCTTACGCAGACGACAAACAAACCCCGCCGTTGTTCACCAAAAGGCTCTACCCATCGGTTGTAGACGACCCCGGGTAAACTCACCCCATTTTATAAGAAAACGGTCGATAAACGGGTTATTTCATACATCAGGGATAAATTTCTTCACTTTTGTGTTTCCCCTAAAAATACCTAGCTTCGCGGCCTACTTGCTATTCATGCGAACCGTCAGAAAAATCATACGAACCAATTCATGGACTCCTGCCGCCCTACTGGTGTTGCTCACGCTGTGGATCAGCGGCGGGCAGATGCAACTGTGGGCTTCGGACCCCTCGTATGACGTATCAGCGCAAGTAGATTCTGATGCCGATCGCTCTGATGACCAGGAAGCCCCAAAAGTACAGGCGGCCTACGAAGCGGTGGTTGCTCCGGCGGCCAAGGTGCAACTCACGTTTTTCTTCAGCTTAGTGCAAGAGTTAGCCTTCGTCGAAGTAGTGATTGAGCGCGTCGCACCCGACGTGCCACTGCCACAAAGCAGTTACCTGCGCATGCTATTCCGGCTTATCATCTCGCCCAACGCCCCTTAGAGAAGTAGCAGGTGGCAGCGGCAGTGCGTAGTACTCGCTGTTCTTCACCAATTCCGTCTACATTCTTCATTAATACATTATTCATTCCTCATTAACTTCCACCGTTATGCGTAACAAAAGTGGTATCATCATTCTCACGGTAGTTATTTCGCTGCTGTGTCTGTATTATCTTTCCTTTACTTTGGTGTCGAACAACGTGCAAGAAGACGCCGTAGCCTACGCTACTGACGCTGAAGGCAACATCGATTTTAGTAAAAAACAGACTTATCTTGACTCGGTATGGACCGAGCCGGTCTACAACTTTCTGGGCGCTGAGTATACCTACCAGGAGGTGAAAGAAACCGAACTTAACCTTGGGCTTGACCTGCGGGGCGGCATGAACGTGGTGCTAGAGGTATCGCCCGTAGAGATCATCCGCAGCCTATCAGGCGACAGTAAAGACCCCGACTTTATAAAAGCACTAGAACTGGCGCGTCAACGCCGTGCCAACAGCCAGGCGCGTTTCACCACGCTGTTTGCCGATGCTTTTAACGAAGTGGCTCCTAGCAAACCGCTGAGCCAGATCTTCGCCAACGCCGCCAACCGTGGTCGCATTAACCTGAACTCTACCAACGAAGAAATCATTGAAGTGGTAGACGAAGAAGTGGAAGGGGCCATCGATCGTTCTTTCAATATTCTACGGACCCGTATCGACCGTTTCGGCACCTCGCAGCCCAATATTCAGCGCCTACAGGGCACCGGACGAATTCAGGTAGAATTGCCCGGAATAGATAACCCCGACCGGGTGCGCAAACTACTACAGGGGGTGGCTAAGCTAGAGTTTTTGGAAGTGTACACCGTGCCGGAAATTGGTGCGTCGCTCGAGCAGATCAACCAGTTGCTGGTGGCCGAGCAGCAGGACGAAGACGGTACAGGTTCTGATTTGGATAACCTTGACGAAGGTGCGACCAGCGGTGCTGACGACCTCTCGGCTTTGGCTGAGGATACACCGGCGACGGACTCTCTTACCCAGGGCGATTCGCTGACCGACGATCTGGCGTCGCAACTGGCCGAAGGGGACTCTACCGCACTGGACTCACTCGCTAACAGTCAGTTGTCGCCGCTGTACAGTCTACTGCAAGGCCCACCGCAGTACGGTCTGGTCTACGACGTGCAGGACACCTCGCGCATCAACCGCATTTTGAGCCGCAGCGATGTGCAGTCGCTACTGCCCGCCGACCTGGATTTTGTGTGGGAAGTGAAGCCTAATGTACAAGGAGAAACCGAACTTTTGCAACTCTACGCCGTCAAGCGCGGTCGTGGAGGAAAAGCTCCCCTGACGGGTGAAGTGATCACGCAGGCCCGTCAGGATTACGATCAGAACTCACGCGCGGCGGTGAGCATGCAGATGAACGCCGAAGGCGCGCGCCTGTGGAAGCGCCTCACCGGAGCCAACGTGAACAAGCAAGTGGCCATCGTACTGGATCGCCGGGTATACTCAGCTCCCGTGGTGAACGAGGAAATCCCCAGCGGAAACTCGTCTATCTCGGGTAATTTTACCATCGACGAGGCCAAGGATTTGGCCAATATTCTGGAAGCCGGTGCGCTACCCGCTCCCACCCGTATCGTAGAAGAAGCCATCGTAGGCCCTACGCTGGGTAAAGAAGCGCAGGCGCAGGGTATCAACTCTATCCTGGCCGGTTTAGGCCTGGTGGTGCTCTTCATGATCGCCTATTACGCCAAGGGCGGATTGGTTGCTAACGTAGCCCTGATCTTCAACGTATTCTTCGTGCTGGGAATTTTGGCGCAACCCACCATCAACGCTGCCCTCACGTTGCCCGGTATCGCTGGTATTGTACTGACCATCGGTATGGCCATTGACGCCAACGTGCTGATCTTCGAGCGTATTCGGGAAGAACTGCGCAAGGGTTCCAAGCTGCGCGTGGCCATCGACGCCGGTTACAGCAAGGCCTACAGCTCAATTATTGACTCCAACGTCACCACCTTCCTCACGGCTCTGATTCTATTTATTCTGGGACAAGGCCCGGTACGTGGTTTCGCGGTGACGCTGATGATTGGTATCGTCTGTTCATTCTTCTCGGCGGTGTTTATCACGCGCGTGATCGTGAGCTGGATGACCCGCAAGGGTGACGATAGTAAGGTGTCGTTCTCTACTCCCTTCTCGTCTAATGCGTTGGCGAATCTTAACTTTGACTTTATGTCGAAACGTAAGGTGGCCTACATCTTCTCCGGGGTGTTTATCACCATCGGTTTGGTGGCATTGCTCACGCAGGGTCTCAACCTTGGGGTAGACTTCAAGGGCGGTCGGTCGTACGTCATCAGTTTTGACGAAGCGGTGGTTCCTTCCGACCTAAAGGCTTCGCTGGACGATAACTTTGACGGTACCAGCGTAGAGACGAAGACCTACGGCGCTAATAACGTACTCAAAATTACGACGAGTTACTTGGTAGACGATGAGTCAGACGAAGCGGATGCGGATGTGCGTGAGCGCATGATCAACGGCATCAAAGAGTTTACCGGCTACGAGTATCAAGCGAATAACGCCGCCGCCGTAGCTGAGGGTAGTTTTACCATCTCTAGCTCGTCTAAAGTAGGAGCTACGATTGCCGATGATATTCGTAACTCATCCATCGAGGCGATCTTCTTCTCGCTGGTGGTTATCTTCCTGTACATTCTAATTCGTTTCCGCCGCTGGCAATACAGTACCGGAGCGATCATCGCGCTGTTCCACGATGTGCTGTTCGTGCTGGGTGCCTACGCGATTGCCGGTATCTTCGGACTTAGCTTTGAGGCTGATCAGGTATTCATTGCGGCGATGCTGACCATCGTTGGTTACTCCATCAACGATACGGTGATTGTGTTTGACCGGATTCGCGAAACCCTGGTCGACCGCCCCCGGGCATCATTTAAAGATGCGGTGAACGAATCGATCAATAACGTGATGTCACGGACGCTGATCACCTCATTGACCACCTTGGTGGTAGTGCTGGTGCTGCTGATCTTCGGCGGAGAGGTATTACGCGGTTTCTCGTTTGCGCTGTTGCTCGGTATCCTGGTGGGTACGTACTCATCCATCTACGTGGCCTCACCTATTGTGGTAGACCTGAGCGAACGACGTGGTTTACCTACCCCATCGGCCTCTATTTCTGGCGGCAAAAAACCAACGGTACAGCCTTCGTAAACCGCAGTATTTATTATCTTCCAAAAATCATCAGGTGCTGCTGCGGTAGCACCTGTTTGTTTTCGAGCAGTCGTAGGCCCACGGCCTCCATCTCTCTCACGGCCTGTGCTTCGCTCATCTTATGGCGCGGTTTGATCGCAATCGTCGGGTCTTCCTCGCGGTACTCAACCAGTGCCACGCGGCCACCCTCGGTGAGGGCATCGGCTACATCGCGCATCATTTCGTGAGGGTGCGAAAATTCGTGGTAGGCATCGACCAACAACACCCAGTCTACTGAGTCATTGGGCAGGTTGGGGTTTTCTACGGTGCCGAGGATCGTCTCAATATTATCGCTACCCTTCTCGGATTGTTTCTCTTCAATCATAGTAAGCATCTCGGGCTGAATATCCACCGCCAGCACTTTGCCCTTGGGCACCAGCGGACTCATCCGAAAGGTGAAGTAACCCGAACCGGCCCCGATATCGGCCACCACATCGCCGGGTTGCAAGTCCATTGCCTCTATCAACAGATCGGTGCGCTCTTCGCCTTCGCGTCCGGGCCGCTCGAGCCAATCGGCCGCCTGGTGCCCCATCACGTGGGCAATGTCGCGCCCAAGATAGAATTTACCGGTGCCATCGTTGCTGGTGGGTGGGCCGTAGGTGTAGAGACTATCAGCCGGAGATGCAGTAGTAGTGGTCGGCGAAGACGTTGGTTGAGAACAAGCGGTCAGCGCACTAAAAACGATTATAATGACAAGTAGGCGACGGTAGGTCATGACGACAATGGTTGAACAGGAGACCGGAAGCTGGAGTCGGGAGACCGGGTGTATACATGCTTCTTCGGGCTCCGGCTTCCGGATTCCCTTTTTATTCTAACTCAACCGAAGGGTCCCAGAATAGTTTTTTGAAGTCTTGCACCCGGTCATCCTTCACCACTACGCTTTCGGCTTCCAGTAGTTGCTGCATCCGGTCGGTCGGGCCAAAGTGGTGCTTGCCGGTGAGTAAACCTACTCGGTTGACCACCCGCTGAGCGGGCACGTTTTTGCCGTGCGCCTGGTTCATGGCCCAGCCGACCATGCGGGCACTGCCGCGGGTGCCCAGGTACTGCGCGATGGCACCGTAGGTGGTTACCCGCCCCTCCGGAATGAGGCGAACCACATCATAAACGTCATCAAAGAAGCTGTAAGTACGGTCGCTGTACATTAGTTTACCATAATATATTACGTGCCAATCCGTTTGCTTCCAAGATAATATATATTTGCCCTATGCGACAAAATATCCCGTCGAATCGTGTTTCCTGGTGGATGAGCCCCCTGTTTCAGTTCTTGCTGGTGCTGCTGATGGCGAGCTGTACGGCCCAGCGTCATGCCGCTCGCAAGGCCGTTCGTCCGTCCAAAGCGCCCCAGCAGTACGCCCGGGTAGAGCGCCCGCCCGCCCGTAAAGCTAAGGCCAAGTTACGTAAGAAACCGTTGGCCAAAATCGAGGACGAACGCTCGCTGAACGTGATTGCCGCCGCGCGCACCTACACCGGCACGCCCTACCGCTGGGGTGGCACCACCCGCGCGGGCATGGACTGCTCAGGACTGCTGGTCACCGCTTTCGACCGCTGCGGCATGACGCTACCTCGCACGTCGAATGAACAAAGTCAGGCCGGTCGATTGGTGAGTCTATACGATGTGGCCCCCGGCGACCTGGTATTCTTCGCCACCAAAGGGCGGCGTATCTCGCACGTGGGCATGGTGACTGAAGTACGGGGTAAGAACGACGTGCAGTTTATTCATGCCTCCAGCTCGCTGGGAGTGGTAGAGAGTAATCTGTTTTCTGATTACTACCGAAAGAATTTTGTAAAAGCCCGACGGCTCTTTTAAATATCTACGATTTTACTTAATTTCGCATCCTTTCCGGGGGATTAGCTCAGTTGGCTAGAGCGCTTCGCTGGCAGCGAAGAGGTCATCGGTTCGAATCCGATATTCTCCACTTTCTTCCCCCTACTTCAATCTTCTTACTTCCAGCGTATCTTCGCACTCGGCGAGCAACTGCTGCTGCGTTTTGCCTAGCACCGGATGCACCCACTGCGGCGCAATCTCGCACAGCGGCACCAGCGTGAACCGACGACAGTGCAACTGTGGGTGTGGCACCGTCAGGAAAGATGTGCTTACCCGTCGCCGACCGTAGTACAAGACGTCTAAGTCTATCAGCCGCTCGCGCCAGTGCCCCACCTTCACCTTGCCCATCTGCTGCTCAAACCCCTGCAAAGCGTGCAATAGCGGCTCGTGCGATAGCACAGTTTCTATTTGCAGCACCTGATTGTAAAAGCTAGGCTGATCTTGCACTCCCCAAGCGTCGGTTTCGTACAGTGCCGAGGCCTGCACTACTTCCCCTATCTGCTCAATGAGTTGCTGCGCCTCTTGCATATTGCTTAGTCGGTCGCCCAGGTTGGTTCCCAGCAGTAGAAAAACCTCCGGATTTTTGCTCATTGAATGCTTTCTTTTGAGTTATGCGTATATTTCGCCCACAATATAGCTAAACGAAAAACAGCATGAGATTTTTGCGTAACGTACTGGCCACTCTGGTAGGACTAATTGTTTTTTTTGGTTTACTCTTCCTCATCTTCGGGGGCATTATCGCCGCGGCTTCGGCAGAAGAAGAGGTGACGGTAGAGAGCAACTCAGTGCTCAGAATCGATCTTGACAAACCTATTGTGGAGCGAGAAAACGACGATGTGTTCAGCGACTTGCCTGTCTTTCCGGGAGCTAGCGACGGTGGTGTCATCGGACTCATTGAACTGCGCAAGGCCATTCAACGGGCCAAAGAAGACGATAACATCCAAGGTATCTACCTCACCCCCGGCGTGTCTTCTGCGGGCTGGGCCGTCTACGAAGAGATTCGCAACGAACTGATTGATTTTAAAACGTCGGGCAAATTCATCGTAGCCTACGCTGAAATCCTGACCGAACCCGGTTTTTACCTGGGCTCTGTGGCCGACGAGCTGCACCTCTTTCCCGAGGGACTGGTAGAGTTCAACGGCTTCTACCGAGGGGTCACTTTTCTAAAGGGCGCGCTGGATAAGCTGGGCATTGAGCCGCGTATTTTTCGGGTGGGCAAGTTCAAAAGTGCCGTTGAGCCGTTTACCAGTACCGAAATCAGCGAAGAAAATCGTATGCAAATTGAGTCGTACCTCAATTCACTGTACGACACCTACCTGGGGGGCATTGCCGCCACCACCGAGCTCAACGAAACGCGTTTGCGCGAGATTGCCGACTCGATGGAAGTATTCCTGCCGCAACAGGCTGTCGATGCCAAAATGGTGACGCAGCTATCGTACGACGATCAGGTGAAAACCAGCATTCGTCAGCGCCTGGGTATGGAAGAAGTGGAAGGCGAAGAAAAGGAAGAGATTGAGTTTATCTCACTCGATAAGTATCGCAAATCGCTGGAGCAGGACGAAGAGTACTCGCGCAACCGAGTAGCCGTGATCGTGGCCGAAGGCAACATTGTGAATGGCGAAGGAGCCACCACCTCTATCGGCGGGGCTAAGTTTGCTAAAGCCATCCGCGAAGCACGTGAAGATGACAACGTAAAGGCCATCGTGCTGCGCATCAACTCGCCGGGCGGCAGCGCCTCGGCTTCAGATCAGATCTGGCGCGAAGTGCAGCTTACTAAGGAGGTGAAGCCTATCATCGCCTCTATGTCTACCTACGCCGCTTCGGGTGGCTACTACATGGCGGTGGGCTGCGACACCATTGTGGCCCAGCCCAATACCATCACCGGCTCTATCGGTATCTTCCTACTGGCGTTCGGGGCGCAAGAAGCGCTTAACAAGCTGGGCATCACCGTGGATGCCGTACAAACCGCCCCGCTGGCCGACATTTTGGACCCGTCGCGTCCTCTGACTCCCGCCGCCGAACGCATTATCCAGAACTTCATCAATAAGGGCTACGAAACCTTCGTGACCAAAGTAGCGCAAGGCCGGAGCATGACGGTTGAAGAAATTAAAGCGTTGGCCGGAGGCCGGGTATACACCGGCGAAGAAGCCTTAGAGAATAAACTGGTGGATATGTTGGGCGGTTTGGACACCGCCATCGGACTAGCGGTGGACAAAGCCGGTTTAGCTGAAGATGAGTATCAGGTAAAGTACTACCCAAAAGTGAAGCCGCTGTTCCAGCAAATATTAGAAGAACTAGAGGGCAACGCCAGCACCTACTTCCTCAAGCGTGAGCTCGGCCCGCTGTACCCGCACGTGCAGCAGGTGCGCAATCTGCAACATCAGCAGGGCCTGCAGATGAGACTGCCGTTTGTGGAGGAGATTCGTTAAGCCTCTATTGATTTCGGATTCTGTGTAGTTTTGGTGGTTTGATCAAGGGGCTGATTCGCGGTTAGTTTACCGTGAATATACTGTGTATAAGTTCGAGCATTTTTTATATTGGGGCAAAACCTTTGATATGCTCAAAATTGCTACTACGCTCACCATTGCGCTGCTATTTTTCCAGATGGCATGCCAACCTAAAACCGAATCGCCCCCACCAACAACAGACCTTGCCACTGTACCACTCATTCCGATGCCGGTGAGCGTCAGCGCAGACGGCGGCACCTTCACGCTGTCGCCTCAAGCCGTGATCTATACCAGTGCAGATGGACTAAAGGACATCGCACGGCACCTAGCCGGTTATCTGCGTCCGGCCACCGGTTTTGACCTACCGGTACAACCCGCCGGTGAAGCTTCCGAAACCGGACATATCTACCTCAGTCTGGTAGACAGCGATTCATTGGGTGAGGAAGGCTACGTACTCAACATCACCGAAGAGCGGCTGCAACTCAGTGCTTCACAGCCCGCCGGACTGTTCTGGGGGTTGCAAACCATCCGGCAGCTGCTTCCTGCTGCCATCGAGCGCCCCGAACCGCAGGACCAACCTTGGACCATCGCCACCGGCACGATCCGCGATACGCCTACTTACGCCTATCGCGGGGCCATGCTGGACGTAGCCCGCCACTTCTTTTCTCTGGATGACGTGAAGCAGTACGTCGACTACCTGGCTCGCTACAAAATGAACGTGCTGCACCTGCACCTATCCGACGATCAGGGGTGGCGCATCGAGATTAAATCCTGGCCGAAGCTGGCTACTTACGGCGGCGTGGGTGAAGTGGGCGATGGTGAAGGTGGTTATTATACCCAGGAAGAGTACGCTGAGTTGGTAGCCTACGCCCAGCAACGGCATATCACCATCGTGCCTGAGATCGACATGCCGGGTCATACCAACGCCGCGCTCGCTGCCTACCCCGAACTCAACTGCGACGGCAAAGCGCCCGAGCGCTACAGCGGCATCGAGGTAGGTTTCAGTACGCTGTGTGTAGACAAAGAGATCACTTACCAGTTTGTAGAAGACGTAGTGCGTGAAATCGTTGCGCTAACGCCCGGCCCCTACATCCACATCGGCGGCGATGAATCACATGCGACCAAGAAGGAAGACTACACGACGTTTATCGAACGCACGCAGAAGATTGTACAAGCCCACGACAAGCAGGTGATGGGCTGGGACGAAATTGCCCAGACCAAACTGATTCCCGGCGCTGTGGCTCAGTACTGGGCCGAAGCCGAAAATGCGCAAGCTGCGGTGGAGCAAGGCGGGCAGGTGATCATGTCACCCGCCAGTAGAATTTATCTGGATATGCAGTACGATTCTACGACCAGTCTGGGTTTGCACTGGGCGGGTTATGTGGAAGTAGACTCTTCTTACGACTGGAACCCGGCTACCTTGGTCGCGGGCGTATCGCAGGAAAATATTCTGGGTATAGAAGCCCCGCTGTGGACAGAAACCGTTACCAACCTCAGTGAGCTGGAGTATATGGTTTTTCCTCGTTTGCTAGGCGTAGCGGAGATCGGCTGGTCACCCACCGCGGCGCGCAGTTGGAACGAATACCGCGTGCGATTGGGGAGACAGCGGGCGCGGTTCGAGGCGATGGGTATCAACTACTACCCCTCGCCCCAAGTGCCCTGGGACGACAACACGATCGATTCAGTCGCGCTGTACCAGAGCACGACTTTCACGCCTCCCTACACTTTTACGAGTGGTGTAGAAGGCCCGGCAGTAGACGCAGCAGGTCAGCTGTACGCGGTCAACTACGATACTGCCGGTACGATTGGGCGAATAGATAATAACGGCCAGGCTTCGTTGTACGTGCGGCTGCCGGAGGGTAGCATTGGCAACGGCATCCGCTTTGGTACCGACGGTAGCATGTTTGTGGCTGACTACACGCAGCACAACATCTTGAAAGTGGAACCCAACACCCAGGAGGTGACGGTACACGCGCACGAGGCCAGGATGAACCAGCCCAACGATTTGGCCATCACTCAGAATGGAACACTCATCGCCAGTGACCCCAACTGGTCGAATGGTACCGGTCAGTTGTGGCGCATTGATACTGACGGAACCGTAACCCTACTTGAAGAGAACATGGGCACGACCAACGGAGTGGCGGTTAACCCAGCGGAAGATCGCCTGTACGTGAACGAGAGCGTGCAGCGCAAGGTATGGGAGTACGACCTTTCGGCAGAGGGTACGATTAGCAACAAACGTCTGCTACTGGAATTTGAAGACTTTGGATTAGACGGCATGCGCTGCGATGCGGAAGGTAACCTGTATATCACCCGCCACGGTAAGGGCACCGTGGTAAAAGTATCACCCGCCGGCGAAGTTCTGCGCGAGATTCCGTTGATCGGAAAGCTCCCGTCTAATATCACCTTCGGAGGCCCTGACGGGCATATAGCCTACGTTACCGTGCAAGACCGGGGTTGTATTGAAACTTTTCAAATAGATTGATACAAGCATTGAGTTTATGCTTTCGTGCGGATACCAAGGGTTTAGGTAGTCATGGCACTCGCTACGCACTTCTCAGGAGTTTCCAACCCTCCAGCGACGGTCACGGATAGCGTAGAATGACAATCAATTCATTGTTCATTCATCACTATCCATTAATCATCATCCGCACTGATCTTTGATACACGACTCACCCTTCTACTGCCTGGGCCAGGACGCGCTTTCCGTAGTAAAAAAAGCCTGCCAGCGAAACCGCCAGGAGGGCAACCAATAACAGGCGGGGTAGCAGTCCGTCGCCGCCCTCTTCTACCAAAGTTCGCAGCACCTTAGCCTCACTACCGAGCCAGATGAAGAATACTGTGCGGGGCAGCATGCCCAGGGTGCCCGCGATCAGAAAAGACGGTAGACGAACGCCCGCCACGGGCAGCACCACATTCATCAACGCAAAGGGCAGCACCGGTGACAATCGGGCCATGACTACGATGCCAAGCTGGTGGCCGGCGATCCCGCGTAGTAATTGGCGCAAGCGGTGAGCGTTATTATCACTCAGCCAATCGTATACGCTCTGCATCAACGTTCCCTGGTCCACTGCCCTGGTCAACGTAAAGCCTATCATAGAAGCTGTTGTGTATCCTACGATTACCCCCGGAACGGCCCACCAACTCAGAAAGTAACCACTCACCAGCGCTATAAAGGTAGTCGGGGTGAGAGCCAACCCCATCGTGAGGCTACTTAGCAGAAAAACAACAATCCAGGTGATGGCGTCGAACCCAGCAATGGTTTGCTCCTGCGCCAGTGCCCAGTAGGTAACCACCGAACTCACCGCCAGTGGCATCAGTATGACCCAGGCGGTTAGCAGCAGGGTTTTCCAGGGTGGGGTACGTTTAGACAAGATAATGACAGAAATTGCAACTGTTCATACGAGTTACTAGTAATAGTATGAGACGCCGATTGTTTTTAAAACTACGCACTGCGTCAACATTACGAAAGCGATAGAGCGGTGGCGACGATACGGCAGCTACCCTCCTCCCTCGAGACACTTACACGAACATGAATGACAAGCCTATGAAATTTGGTACTAAAACCATCCACGCCGGGGTTACTCCCGATCCTACCACCGGAGCCATCATGACTCCTATCTACCAAACCTCTACCTACGTGCAGGCTTCGCCTGGCGACCATCAGGGGTATGAATACGCGCGTACGCAGAACCCAACCCGCGAGACGCTAGAAAAGAACCTGGCCGCGCTAGAAAATGGTACCCATGCCCGCTGCTTTGCCTCGGGCATGGCCGCCGTAGACGCCGTGATGAAGCTACTGAAACCCGGCGACGAGGTAATCAGCACTAACGACTTGTACGGGGGTTCGTACCGCATCTTTACCAAGATCTTCGCCGACTTTGGCATTAAGTTTCACTTCGTGCCGATGGGCGATGTGGCCAAAGTAAAGGAAAAGATGAATAGCAACACCAAAATGCTATGGGTAGAAACCCCTACCAATCCGATGATGAATATCGTTGACATTGCGGCCATGACCGCACTGGCGAAAGAGGGTGGTGCCATGACGGTGGTCGACAATACTTTTGCCACACCTTACCTGCAAAACCCGCTCGACCAAGGAGCCGACATGGTGCTACACTCTATTACTAAATACTTAGGCGGCCACTCTGATACGGTGATGGGCGCAGTAGTGGTGAAAGACGCGGCGCTAGACGAGCGTTTGGCATTCATTCAGAACAGTTGCGGTGCCGTGCCCGGCCCGCAGGACTGCTTTCTGGTACTGCGTGGCATCAAGACCCTACACGTGCGCATGCAGCGACACTGCGAAAACGGTCGTAAAGTGGCTGAGTACCTTCACAACCATAGCCAAGTAGACCGCATCTATTGGCCCGGATTAGAAACCCTGCCCGGCTACGACGTGGCTAAAAAGCAGATGCGCGATTTCGGTGGCATGCTCTCCTTCGTGCTCAAAGGCGACCGACAGGAAGACGCCTTCCGAACGCTAGAAAAGCTCAAAGTATTTGCTCTGGCTGAATCGTTGGGTGGAGTAGAATCACTAGCCGGCCACCCCGCTAGTATGACCCACGCGAGCATCCCACCCGAAGAACGCGCTAAAACCGGCCTCAGCGACTCGCTGATTCGATTAAGTGTGGGTATCGAAGATGCAGAAGATTTGATCAATGACCTCGAGCAGGCGATTGGCTAATCCTCACCGCTTATCTACTGGCTTATAGAAAGTTGCCACCAGCACCCCTTATCCGCTAGAATATGTCTAGCGGGTATTTCTCGTGCTACGATACAATCTATCGTTAATCAGTACATCTATTATAATCCGCACTATTCTTCACACGTACGCCAACAACATGGCGGTATGTTTGACCGCTCAAGAGGTGATATCAAACGTACAAAACCGTGAAAACACCATTTATCAAGGCTTGGGCCGTCGCAGCCATGCTACTAGGTGCGGCTCCTGTAAGCTTCGCCCAATCAGACGTTAATAACTTTATCCAGGGAGGTTTGCAAGACGCGAACACCCTACTCGATGCTTACGTAGCTCCCTTGGGTAAGTCTACCGGCGCTAATATGAACACTGGGTGGATCAATACCGCCGCTGCTCTCAAACCCGGGCGCTTTGAGTTCAAGCTGGTCGGTAACGTAGCCTATATTCCCACGGGGCAGCGCACCTACGACCTAGACGCTTTAGGGTTAGGCACACCCACCACCCGCACCATTGATGGGCTGGAAGTCACTGAGCAGTGGCAGTATCAGTTTACGCAGGTGCCCACCGTATTTGGTTCTGCCGAAAACAAGGAGTCTATCCGCAAAACCATCACGTATCAAAACCCCAACTCGGGTACGCAGGAGGTGTCGACTGTCGCTGAACTGGAGCTTCCTGACGGTGCCGGGGTTTCCATCAACCCTTTGACCCCCGCCATGCAGTTGAGCGTAGGCATTCCGCTGGCCAGTGAGGTAATGATCCGGTTCTTACCGTCGAGCGAAGTGGATACCGATGACCTCACGATCAACTACGGCGGTCTCTGGGGTTTGGGCCTCAAACACAACGTGAAGCAGTGGATTCCGGGCTTTCGCGAGTTACCGTTTAGCTTGTCGGTAGCCGTGGGCTACAGCGCCTCGCGCACCTCACTAGCACTAACCACCCTGACTCCTACCCTGCCCGCCGGTGAGTCGTTCGCTGACTCTAGCGCTGCCAACACAGGCTACCAAGGCCCTTCGGTTGAAGACACTGACTACAGCGGACAAGAAGCCAGCTACCGCATGCAAGCGTGGAATATTAGCGCGGTGATTTCCAAAGACTTGCCCCTGATCAGTGTGTACGGTGGGCTACGCTACGCCCACTCTATCACCGAAATGGAACTGCTGGGTACCTACGGTTTCGCGGGCGTGCCCTACTACAATACGGAGAGCAGTTTTGACCCCAATAACCGTAAGCTGACGCTCGTGAACGCAGAAGACCCTATCCAGATCAAAACTACGCACGGACAAGCCGGACTGTTCGGTGGTTTCCGTTTTAAGCTGGGTTTCTTGGCCCTGTCGGGTGAAGCAGTGCTAGCTCGTTTTCCTACGGCTTCGGTGGGGGTGAGTGCCGGGTGGATGGACTTAGTACCTGCTCGCCGTGGTGCTAAGAAAAACCTAAATATTTGGTAACCCGATTACCAACTGCTGAGTAT
This sequence comes from Tunicatimonas sp., assembly GCA_965213875.1. Taxonomy (GTDB): domain Bacteria; phylum Bacteroidota; class Bacteroidia; order Cytophagales; family Cyclobacteriaceae; genus Tunicatimonas. The sequence goes on from CBDCAN010000001.1 coordinate 1,291,139, forward strand.
CTACACCAGGATACTCGGCGGCTCTTTTTGATAGCCGTGAAGATACGTAGCATGACAAAAAAAATCTGTACTTTTGCGACGAAACAGCATTGTACATGGAATTTTTAGTGATTGCTCACGACGGAACCGACCAAGATGCGGCTGCCCGTCGCACGAAAGTAAAGGAGGAACACTTGGCGCGGGCGCGCCAAATGAAGCAGCAGGGGCATCTGGTTGAGGGCGGTGCCCTATTGGGCCCTGAGGGTCAAATAATTGGCTCAACACTTTATACTCGCTTCGACACTCTAGAAGAACTGAACCGTTACTTGAGCAGTGACCCCTATACGGTGGGTGGCGTATGGCTACGCACCGAAATCTACCCCATCAAGCTCGCGAAGCTGGACTAGATGCTGGATGGCGGTAAATATCCACTGAACAATACCGTTCATACAGTATCTAGCATCTAGCCCCCCCGGAAAGTTATCTAGCATCTAGCTGTCTGAAACTAATTACTTTCCGTCCGCGTACTTCTTTCAACATCGTACCTCGACCGCTACCCATGAGTAAAATTACCGAAGAAATTGCCAAGCGACGTACGTTTGGTATCATCAGTCACCCTGATGCGGGCAAAACTACGCTGACCGAAAAGCTACTGCTGTTCGGCGGGGCTATCCAAACCGCCGGGGCGGTCAAGTCCAACAAAATCACACAGCACGCCGCATCCGATTTTATGGAAATTGAGAAGCAGCGTGGTATTTCGGTGGCCACCTCGGTAATGGGTTTTATCTACAAAAATGGGGGCGAGCCCATCAAGATTAACCTACTCGATACCCCGGGCCACCAAGACTTTGCGGAAGACACCTACCGTACCCTCACGGCGGTCGACAGCGTGGTGATGGTGATCGACTGCGTAAAGGGCGTAGAAATTCAGACCGAGAAACTAATGGAAGTGTGTCGCATGCGCAACACACCGGTGATCGCCTTCATTAACAAGCTTGACCGAGAGGGCAAAGATCCGTACGACCTGCTGGAAGAAATTGAGGCCAAGCTCAATATCCAGGTGCGGCCGCTTAGCTGGCCCATTGGTATGGGTAAAAGCTTCCGAGGCGTTTACAGTTTATACAATCAGAGCCTACTACTCTTTGAAGCCAGCAGGCAGAAGCTCCAACGCGAAAGCATTAGCATCAACGATATCCACAGCGAAGAGCTAGATCGCTACGTGGGCGAAAGCTTCGCTAACCAATTACGCGAAGACGAAGAACTCATCACCGGAGTGTATCCTACGTTTGATATGGAGGCTTACCTGAACGGCGAGGTGGCTCCCGTATTTTTTGGGAGCGCGGTTAACAACTTCGGCGTGAAAGAGATGCTAGACACCTTCGTCAACATTGCTCCGCCCCCTCGGAGCCGCCGAACCGAAGAGCGGGTGGTGCAACCGGAAGAAGATAAGTTCTCGGGCTTTGTCTTTAAGATTCACGCCAACATTGATCCGCGTCACCGCAATCGCATTGCCTTTGTGCGCGTGTGTTCGGGGCGGTTTGAGCGTAATAAGAACTACCACCACGTGCGGCTGAATAAGAACTTCAAATTCTCGAGTGCCACTGCTTTTATGGCGCAGGACAAGGAGATCATCGACGAGGCTTTTCCGGGCGACATTGTGGGACTGTACGATACTGGTAACCTGAAAATTGGCGACACCCTAACGGAAGGTGAAACCAGCAGTTTTATCGGCATCCCTAGCTTCTCGCCCGAACTGTTTAAAGAGGTGGTGAATCAGGACGCTATGAAAACCAAGCAACTCGATAAGGGTCTGCGGCAGTTGATGGACGAGGGTGTCGCGCAGTTGTTTACTTACGAGCTCGGCTCGCGCAAGGTGGTGGGCACGGTGGGGGCGCTACAGTTTGAGGTGATCCAGCACCGCCTCAAGAATGAGTATAACGCCAGCTGTACGTTTCACGGCGTGAATCTGCACAAAGCCTGTTGGATTCACAGCGATAACCCGAAGAAGCTTAAGGAGTTTATCGCGTCGAAGGAGCGCTACATTGCTAAGGATAAGGACGGCAAGTACGTGTTTATGGCCGAAACCAAGGCCTGGTTGCAGATGGTAGAAGACAACTTCCCCGATATTCAGTTTCATGTCACTTCCGAATTCTAGCCAGCGTGGCTCCGGGTTGCAACCCGAAGCCACGGATGTTCTTTACGAAGACAACCACCTGCTGATTGTCAACAAACCGGCGGGTATGCTGGTGCAGGGCGATAAAACTGGTGATGTGCCGCTCGTAGAACACGGCAAAGTCTATCTCAAGCAGAAGTATCACAAGCCGGGCGACGTTTTTCTGGGTGTGGTACACCGGCTCGACCGACCGGTGAGCGGAGTCGTAGTACTGGCCCGCACTTCGAAGGCACTGGCACGAATGAATAAGCTGTTTCAGGAGAAGCAAGTGACCAAAACGTACTGGGCACTGGTTGACAAGGAACCACCGCAAGCGAGCGATACGCTGTCACACTGGCTTACCAAAAACCCGCAAAAGAATCGAGCCACAGCCCATCGCCGACAAGTGCCCCACAGCAAGTCAGCTATTTTGACGTATCGTTTGTTGATCCACCGCGCTCCCTTATATTTGCTGGAAGTGACGCCACAAACCGGTCGGCCGCACCAGATCAGGGTGCAGTTGGCTTCAGTGGGTTGCCCTATTCGGGGCGATTTGAAGTACGGGGCCACTAAGGCTAACGATAACGCGAGCATCAGCCTACACGCGCGCGCGCTGTCCTTTGTGCATCCCGTCAAACGCGAACCGTTGCGGGTGATCGCGCCGCTACCGCATGAAGCGGGTTGGAACGCTTTATCCGCTGCCGACGTTGCGGCCATAACGTAGATGATATATGATAGATAAACTCAAACAGCGCTGGGGTGTGAGCACCGCCGGACAAGTCATTTTAATCTTAATCGTATTCGCCTGCACGGGCTTTTCGGTCTTATTCATCAAGCAGCCGATCTTTGCGTTGGCGGGCATCACGCCCGACACCTCGCCCTGGGTGCGTATTCCGTTTTACGTACTCACCATCTTCCCGGCGTATCAACTACTATTGCTGGCTTACGGCTTTCTTTTTGGGCAGTTTCGTTTCTTCTGGAACTTCGAGAAGCGCATGGTGGGTCGTATCAAAGGACTCTTTTCGCCCCGCTAGTGGAGAGTGCTTTATAGTTCGGACAATTTTGGCGGAGTTCTAGTTTGTACGTCATCGCGCCACGCAATGACCCGGACTTTGCGAAGCGATCTCTACGTGGCTATTTCAATATGATGAGGAGAACTTCGTCCTACCGTCCCGTACGACGGTCGTTCGCTATGACGTCTATTATTATTGCCCCCGCCATTTTTATCAGAGAACCCGCTTTGTTAACTAAGTTTTATTATCAAATGTTGGTTTAACAACTTAGTCATATTAGTAGGCGATTAGCGGACGGCAGTTGGCGCCCGCCTACCTCCCTCATGCATAACGCCGGGTATATCAACACTTCATTAGTACCTATCGGTTTAGCAGAGACGCCACAACGGGTAAAACTGTGTGAAAAAGAATCTACAACCCATCCACACAATGACCCACCCGTAGGCAGACTGGTTAGAATAACCAGAGAATTGGGTAGTTCCTCCGTACTTTGTCTCGTAAAATTCACCCGTAAAGCGTCGAATCTTACATAGATCATCGTTGCCCTTTCTACTAGGCCCACCTTCCTAAAAAAGATTGTACACTTACAATACTTGCATCAAAGCAGGTAAACAGTTACTGGTTTTCTTGGTTAAACATCATCTAAAATATGGCCTTTCGGGTAAGATGAGTGCCATTGTCTATATGTCTGAGAGCGGTGACAAGGTCCTGTGCGGTACACACTATGCGCTATTTCTTACATGTGTCTGAAAACACTCCGCAGGCTTGGTATAGTTTATGTACATATAACAGAAAGAAGGTATGAGTACAAGTAAGAAAAAGAGCTTTGGTCAATTAATCAACCAGAGTGAGCAACCGGTGCTGGTGGACTTTCATGCTACCTGGTGCGGACCGTGCCATACGCTGAGTCCGATTGTGCAGGAGACGGCTCGTACTTTCAAAGACCGGGTGAAAGTGATTAAGATTGACGTTGACAAGAACCAAGCATTGGCCAATCAGTACAAAGTACGGAGCATTCCGACGCTCATTTTATTCTGGAAGGGCCAGATCTTGTGGCAGCAAGCCGGATTGATGACCAAGCGGGATTTGGTGGCAAAGATCAATCAATCGCTCAACCGTAGCTACGCCTAGCGGCATTTGTATGCAGTAAACAATTGTATTATTTATTTTTATCTAATTAGAAACCACAATTAACAAACAAGTTATGAACAAACTATCAAATTATTTTCTAACACTCTTCATGTCCGCCTTCGTCATCTTCGTGACCAGTTGCGGCGATGATAGTGAGGATATTCTGTCTCCTAGTAGTGCTACTATTAGCTTTCAGAATGACGCTGTAGATTTTTCTGATACAACCGTTGCACAAGGTACTAGCCTAGTCTTCGACCTTGCTATTGACCTAGATGATGAAGAAGGTGCTGACCTTAACGTAGTAGACGATCTCGGGAGCACGATACTAACTACTACTCTTAATGGAAACCCTCCAGGAGGTACAGTACAAGTAACTTACCAAGTTCCAACCGATCAAACAGGAGATATTGTAGTGACAGCCACTCTGACCGATCCGGACGATAACTCTACGCTAGCTGATGCAGACTTGACAGTAACCGTGGAATCGTCAGTTGCTATTACAACAATTGATGCATTTCTGTTAGCCGCTCCTACAGCAGAAACAACATCAGAATCCTTTTATAGTATTGAGACAGAAACACTATATTCTTATGATGATGTAGTCAGTACATCAGCTAATTTATCAGAGACTATAGATTTTGGTTATGCGTATGGTGCTTCAGAGAATGCTACGATCAATGCACCTTCTGAATATCCTAGCTACATAGGCTATGATATGAGTCGCTGGGGTACACTACGCGAGACAGAATTTAGAACCCCAAGTAACATTACAGTCGAAGAATTTGATGCTCTTACAGACGCACAAGGAAGTAGTATCGTTAATGCTTTTGAAGTAGGAGGGGATGCTATTACTAATCGTGTTCTGAATTTAGAAGCCAACCAACTTATTGCTTTTAAAACTGCGGATGACCGTTTTGGTGTTATTAAAGTTGTTGAAGTAGTAGGAACGACAGGATCAAACGACGGTATTCGAATTGAGATAAAACTTGCTGATGATGTAGGATAGCAACTATCCTGTTTTGTAAAAGAGAAGGCTTTCCGTACTGGAAGGCCTTTTTTATTGTTTGCCCTTACACATGTCCCGCAAGAAAGCTACTTCTTCTTTCAATTCTCTGATCCGCGCTTCGTACTGCTCCTTCATTTGCTCAAAGGTATTCTTCATCAGCACGATATTATCTCCTTGGTTACCCGACTGATTGTTGAAAGTGCTATTGAAGACTTGTTTCTCGTCGAAGTTAAGAATGGCGGCCGCGTCTACCTCTAATACCTTAGCAATCTCCGCTAATCGCTTCACGGTCATATCTTTAGTCTCGCCCCGCTCGATTTTACTATAATTAGTTTGTACCATATTCAGCTGTGAGGCCACCCATTCCTGAGAATACCCCTTCATTTCCCGTATTTTACGAACTTTGTCACCGATATGCATGAGTAGCGAGTTTTCCATAAAGAAACAGCGTTGTGGAATACTGTAGAACTTTTTACGGTGGTAAAATACGACTTTTTGTGATTTGTTGTGGGGTGAATTCAACAAAGCCAGTAATAAGGGACTACCGTCCATTCAGCAGTACGCTCTGCGAAGATTGGTAAGTTTGTGGAAGTTGTTTTTCACACACATAAACCTATCTGAATTATGAAAAAGTACGCTTATCTGTTTTTCGCTCTGTTCATCGTGCTTTCTGCTTGTCAGGAAGATGCTATTGAAAGCTCCTTAGACCAAACTACGGAAGCTGAGGATGCTGTTACCTTTACGTTTGTCTATAAGGGCAAAGAGTATCAAGAGATCTATTCCGGTGAAAATAGTAGTATAAAGAATGACGTCATCAGACAAGTCTTACAGAGTAAAGATCATAGTGTACTTGTAAATTCTAAAAGAAAGAATACTTATACTCTTTTTGACTCAAGTGAAGAGGCTAAGAGATTTTTTGGCATATCAACTAACAATATAAATTCTAGTTGCGATGCTACCCGTAACAGATCAAGCATTGTACTTTACAAGAATAAGAACTACAATGGAAGAAGAATCTCATCGCTTCCCAGCACACTGGGTAATGACCATTATAGATACAACATAGATTTGAACCCTAGTACATCGACTATAGACGCTTATACTATACTAGATCTGGCAACAGCTGCAAACTTTGATAACAAAACTTCTTCTGTAGTACTACGCCATACGCAAAACGTATGCGACAAAAAAGCTATTGTTGGATTCTACTCGAAAAAGTATTTAGCAGGACAGTCTATATTTATAGAAAGTCCCCACCCAAGTAATTCTAACAGCTTTTATACAGGCATAGGGGACTTAAGCAATTTCTTCTTTTACGATTTCTTTGGCATAAGGTATGGCTCAACCTGGAATGACAAAATTAGTTCCTTAGAGTTTTATTTTGCAGACAGGTAACAAGGATCGTTGGAGTGGGCTTGTAGCTATACTTCATGGCGGATAAAACCATAAGTTGAAAGAGACAAAAAAAGTAGGCAGATTTGAAGCGACCAAGCTAAAAATCAATGCCTACTCCCTTACACCTCAGCGAGGCCGAAATGCAAGAGCTAGATAACCAAAGATTTTCACACAGACAAGCGTTAGTGCAACGGCGGCTGCATTGTGTGTATCTGAAAGCCCGAGAAGGCCTAAGCAATGAGCAGATTGGTCGTTGCATGGGTGTTCATGCCAATCAAGTAGGTCAGTATATTCGTAGCTATCAGCAACAGGGTATCAAAGAGCTTTCTGATACGCACTATGGGACTAACCGTAGTAAGTTAGAAGAATATGCCGATCTACTGGTGAACGCTTTCATTGAGCACCCCCCGTTAAGTCTGGCCGAAGCGCGCCATCGGGTCATTGCGTTGACCAGTATTGAACGAGATATTAGTCGTATAGAAGTTTTTCTCAAGCGGCATGGCTTTGTCTATCGCAAATGTGGTTATGTGCCGGGTAAAGCAGACCCAGAAAAGCAACAGCAGTGGCTGGAAGAGTCCTTTGAGGCAGAACTGCAAGCAGCTCAAAAAGGGGAAAAGGTTTTGCTCTTTGTGGATGCTGCCCATTTTGTGCTTTCTCAGTTTTGTTGCATGATGTGGTGCGTGAAGCGACTCTTCTTGCGCTCAGGGGCAGGGCGCAATCGTATCAACGTGCTAGGGGCTCTCAATGCAGTCACTCAACAAGTCTCTACGCTTATCAACACCAGCTACATCAACGCTGAGGTCATCCAGGATTTTTTGCTACAGATCAGAAAGCAGTATCCGCTTTTGCCTATCACTATCGTCTTAGACAACGCACGTTATCAACACTGCAAGACAGTCATCGCTTTTGCAGAAAGCCTCCAGATCAAGCTACTGTTTCTTCCCCCGTATTCCCCCAATCTCAACATCATTGAGCGCTTGTGGAAGTTCGCCAAAAAGAAGCTCTTGTACGGAAAGTACTATGAGAGTGCTGATCTGTTTCATCAGGCTATCCATGACTTCTTCCAGCAGATAGACACTCACCAAGACCAACTTAAATCCCTGCTTACTCTCAAGTTCCAGACCTTTGACTACTCACGAATCTATACGCCATGAAGTATAGTATTCCATCACCAATCTTTGGTCGTAGTATCCGCTAGGTGCTACGACCCTTTTGTTGTTGGGTGCCGAGACACAATGACAGGACAGCATGATGTTCCACAATTTCCATAGCCCACAAACGGTCGCCGTGCGATTAATTTGTGGGCTATGGAAATCGTAACGATCTCTCCTTCCTGATGGTGCAAATTTATAGCGGCGTAGGTTTGTATGCCAACACTCATCTTTGGTCGTACACGGCTTTTTCATAAAAATTAAATACGCTGAGACAGTCTATTTCATGCTGTCATCCCGTAGGGATCTTATTACATAATAGTACTAAAATGCAAAAAGACCCTTACAGGGTGACAATATAAGCGAGTGTAGTAGGTTAGAATTGTTTACCTCTCGTTTTATGGGTTCTCTGACAAAAATGGCGGAGGAAACAATAATAAACGTCATAGCGAGCGACCGTCGCGCGGGACGGTAGGACGAAGCTATCGCGCGGCGACCGTCTTCTTCATATTGAGGGATATAGCCACGTAGAGATCGCTTCGCAAAGCCTCGCCCACCGCGTGGCGCGATGACGTATAAGTTAGGAACCCCGCCAAAATTGTCCGAGAACCGTTTTATGAAAAGGCCGTGTTTGGTCGTAGTATTCGCTTGGTGCTACGGCCTTTTCATTACTCAAACCGACTACCCGCGACCTTGTGCAATCAATCTGCCAACCGCCAGTTCTCAATAGGAAGGTCTGAAATACGGACAAATTCTCTTGTGTTGGAAGTAACCAGCGTAAGATCATTTGCTAGCGCAGTGGCAGCAGTTAGCAGATCGTAGGCGCCGATAGGCTGCCCTGCTTTTTGTAGGTCTGCACGAATACGTGCTGCTATAATGGCCTCGTTGTCTGTGAAAGACACAGTTTCAACGTCGTTCAGAAATCCTATAACAGCTTCGCGCGTCGCTCTCTTCATTTGCGGATTTCTGAACAATCCGTATCTCAGTTCATGTGTGGTGATCGCAGATACTTTTATTTCTGAAGGCGGCAGACGTTTCAGCCGTGTTAGCGTGTTACTTTCCCCTTTAGTAAAGTCCCTTACAGTACAGGTATCGAGTAGATACATACTTAAAATATGTCTTCTGACGGTGCTTCCAGCTCCGAGCGATAAGATTCAAACGCAATAGGTGTTGGGTCCACCGATAGATGGTCTATCCATTCTCCCCAAGATGCCTTATTCTCCTGCTGCAAGAGCTGTTCTATGGCACGACGAATTGCGGCATTTTTACTCAGACCTTCGCGCTTGGCGTATGATTCAATCTGGGACTTTAGGGGCGCAGGTAAGTATATGGATATATTCATAGAGACTAAACATGTTATAATATATTATGTACTAACGAACTTCCATACGAAACGTTACTCCGTTGGCGCGAACCGGTAATTAGATCGCTCAGACCGCATAGACTCATATCCCGGTTCAATTTACTTCCATATTTCCTCCGTGCACTGACGACCATGCTCGAAGAGCTTGGGTGTCTCCTGTCAAAAACCACATCTCAACATTACTTTTACCAACTGCCTCAGTCATAAAGCCCTGCTGGGCACGTGTATCGCGTACGCTATCGGCAGTAGCTTTGTCAAAAACCACTTTCACCAGCGTTGCATCGGTCATTTGTGTCTGCCTTTGCAGGTAGGCTAGCAGTGTTTCTTGGTCGTGCTGCTCAAACCGCTCCGCTTGCAGTGCCAACTTACTCATACGATCTAATCGGAAGTCGCGAAAATCGTGGCGCAAACAACAGTAGGCGATTACGTGCCAGACACCGCCGTAGCGTACGGTGCCGATGGGTTCAATGCTTCGCTCGCTAAACAGCCCGCTGGTTGGCGAGAAATACTCCGTGCGTAATCGCTGCTGCAGCGTAACCGATTGCCACACTTTGGTCAAATGAATGCTATTGGGCTCATCATGGTCAGGCATCATGTGTTGTAAGTTGTGTGCGTTTGGTAGCTTTATACACGGTAAACTAAGTTCTGAGGTACCATCAAGGAATAGACTTATCAACACACACCGAAAACGGTAGGCCGTCAGCGGTAGGCGGGAGGCGGTCACTGCGAACGTCGCCTACCTACTGCCCACTATTCTGAAAATGAGCCGATAAACGTATCAATATTTAATGTACAGTGTGCTTTATCTTCATCACCAAATATACCAGGTTGATACCAAGTGTGCGAACTCAATTGTTCATGAGGCAAATTAAATGACGTAATGTAATGTTGACGTAAGATTCCCGGGTTTAATATGTTCATTATCAATATCAAACCACCTACATTGTCGACATTGCATTAATTAAGTGTTTTCACTGTAAACAGTAGTCCTTTTTGCTCTAATGTTATTGATAGCTAGGTATGAACGCAAGCGAAGAGAGTATTCTGGAGTACGTACTGGAGACAGTGCAAGCGGGCTATTGGAACCGGGATATACGCCAGAACACCGAATATTTGAGCCCTCAACTCAAAGAGATGTTAGGCTATTCTGAGGGGTCGGACAGTTCTCCCCAATCGTGGCTCGATGTGGTTCATTCAGAGGATCGGCCATGGGTGCAAGAACGCTACGAGCAGCACATTACCTCCGGTGGAAAAACTCCGTTTCGAGTAGAAATTCGCTGTTGCCAGCAGGATGGTACAGTGGTATGGATGCAGTGCCAGAGCAAAGTGCTTGCCTGCGACAAAACGGGTGCCCCCTTGCGCGCTATCGGTAGTTGCATCGACATCACGGCGCAAAAGCAGGTAGAAAAAGAGCTGCGTCACTATCAGACAGCTCTTACTTCTCTCAAAAAAATTGCCACCAATGCGCACCTAAGCTACGATGAACAAATCAATACCGCACTAGCCGCAGTATCTCGTTACCTTAACTTACCGTTGGGTATTGTTAGCTGCATTGAAGGCAATGAGTGTCAGCTCATCAATGTAGTGACTAACGATGATTATGCAGGCACAACCAAGGGTGAAGTGCTCGACGTGAATGACACGCTTTGCCGCATCGTTTATACCGAAGACCGTGCTACCGGCATTCACCACGTGGGTAACTCCACTTACGTCACTCATCCTGGCTACGCTAAAACCGGTTTAGAAACCTTTATTGGGGCTCCGGTGTACGTACGAGGCCAAAAGTACGGCACGGTAAGCTTTTCATCTCTGACTCCTCGTGAAAAGCCTTTCAACCAGTACGACCTGGAATTTATAGAAATCCTGGCCAACTGGGTGGGCTATTCGCTGGAAAAGCGTAACAAAAGCAATGCACTAGAGATTAGTCAGAAAAAATTGCGAGCAGTGTTTGAGAATGCGCGCGATGCTATCCTATTGGTTGATCACGATAGCCTGAAAATTATAGACTGTAACCGAATGGCCATCGACCTTTACGGGTTAGACGGCCGAGAAGAACTCATCGGTCGGCAGGGTATCAAATTTCATAAGTATCTATTTACCGGAGAACAAAACAAAGCCTATTATTCGTTAGCTCAGGCGGGCGATTTTTTCTCAGCCGAGGTAGAGTATACCACTAAGCGCAATAGCCAATTTTGGGGTAACCTGTCGGTGTTTGTGTTTGAGCTAGAAGGGCATTTGTTTCAGTGGGTGCGGATTGTGGACGTGAGCGAGGCCCGCTACCGCGAGCAGGAGCTACAGGTGGTAAAAGAAGTGCTCAGCCAGCAAACCCGCGATCTGCAAGCGGCCAACGAAGAAATTCGTAGCATCAACGATTCGCTGGAATTTATGGTACGGGAGCGAACCGATGCACTGGAGGAGCGCAACCGGCAACTGGCCGATTTCGCCTTCCTGAACGCTCATAAAATGCGTGGCCCACTGGCTCGGATTTTAGGCTTGGTCGATATTCTTCGGTTTACCCAATCGCGTGAGCAAGAGCGTGAGTACTTGCAGCACATCATTCAGTCGGCCAGTGAGCTGGACCAAGTCATTAAAACTGCCGCCAACACCTTGGTTACGCCAGAATACGCCAGGGGCGAATCATCGTCTGCCAGCGACAACATAGCACGATTTTCGGAGCTAACCGACGACTGACAAATTCATCTAATTGTATTTTCTGCCCAAAAACTTCCCATCTCTGTAATTTTTACGGCTCGATAGCAACTAACGGTATAAACAAGATCCGTTGGAGCAGCTATTCATCCGTACCGTCAATCAGCATCAGGCAGTCATCCACAAGGTGTGTCGCATCTACCGCGACACACCGGAAGACAGAGAAGACCTCTTTCAGGAGATTACCTATCAGTTGTGGAAAGCGTTTCCTACGTTCCAAAACCGCTCTTCGGTAAGCACCTGGATGTATCGCATTGCTTTAAGTACAGCAATAGCCAAATACCGCAAAAAGTCTTCGCTTCGTACTACTCCCCTGGAAGATACGGAAGTAGCAGCACTTTCTACTGAAACACTGCACCCGAAGCAAGACGATTTGTATCGAGCTATCGCAACACTTAGTGCTGCCGAAAAGGCAATTATTACGCTCTACCTGGACGACTATCGCTACGAAGAAATAGCGGAAATATTAGGTATCTCTGCCAACTACGTGGGCGTGAAGCTTAACCGGATCAAACAGAAACTTATTGATCAATTAAACCCCAAGAAACTATGAAGCTTGACGAATTGAAACAAACCTGGCAACAAGAAGGCGAAGTAAAGAGCGAACCGCAGCTTCGCGCGATGATGAAACAGCGTGTATCTAGCGCTTTCTCGAGGGTGAAACTACGGGCAGTGCTAGAATCGGGTGCTCTGCTTCTGGCATTGCTGGTGTTCTTCACCGGACTCGATGCTGACCAGAATGCTATCTGGGTCAACGTGCTATTTGCAATCGCACTCTTAGTCGGAATAGGTAATAACTGGATGTTGTACCAGAGGATCAGCGTGAATACAAGTGGCACGAACCTGATCACCTCGCTGCGGAAAGTATATCGTCAGCTACAGTGGCAAATTGGGTTTTCCGTAGTATTCTCAGTGTTGCTGTTCGTGGGGGTGTTTGCTTTTTTGCTGTTGCGCATTCCCTTGACCGAACAAAAATTGTTACTCGTTTTCTTCCTCTTACCCGCCACCATCGGTATACGTACTTGGTTTGAGGTGCGACAGTGGCAGCGAAGTATCGCCACGGTGCGAGATGGTTTGGCAGAGCTGGCAGAAGAGTAGAGCAGAACTACTATCGCGCTTACTACCGTACGTATTGCAGTACAAAATTGAGCGGATCAATGACCGGCAGAGAAGAGGCAAAGAAATCAGCGCTATTAGTGGTAATAATCATGTCGCACTTACCGCTTTTGGCGCAAACGTACTGTAGTCCATCTTCATAATCAGGCCACATATTTATATCCAACTGAGCAAGCAGTGAAGGGTCAAAGGGGGTCAGTTGCACTACATCTAAATAAGCGTAGGCTCTTTGGGCAGCTACTTTTGGATTACCAATCTGTCTGTCGATAAAATGCAACAGCTGATAAAAACAGATAGGGCTGATATACCCTTCTATTTGACCTCGAGCGGCTTCCTGAAAAAGGAGATCAATTGCTTTTTGATTCTGCTCTTCAGCGTCATTGAAGTAATAAGCCAAAATTATATTAGTATCAAAAAGCATTCGCTTAACCATGACCTATCTTCTTCTGCGGCGCGTCAGATGCTGGTGAATGGCTTCTCTACTAGGCCGTTCATCTGACTCTGCTTGCTTAAGTGCCTGAAGTTTATCGCTTAGTGTTACGTCTATCTGCTCAAAAGCAATGAGCGCATCAATGTATTCTTCAAACAACCTACTTAAACTAGTCTTATTGGCTTTAGCAATTGCCTTCGCCGAAGTAATCTTTTCTTTATTGCGAACACTCAGTGTCAATTTTTCCATACGTGCAAAACATTGCTATTATAGGACATGTATACGTATCAGTACCGCTATGGTTTCGCTACGAAAGCGCTACGCAAAAGCATTCTCACTCAACAATACCGTATCGCCGATCGGCTTCGGCACGCGAGAAGGCGTTAAAATGCCACCACTCGGTTTTGATCGGCGAAAAGCCTGCCTGCGTCATTACCTCACGCAGCAGACGGCGGTTGGCCACTTGTTCGTTCGTCAATTTTCCCTGGGTCAACATGGCTTCTTCCTGGGTAGGATAGGCCAGCACTCCGAAGTAGTCGAAGTCGGTGCCCATATCGATGGGTTGCCCGTTGGCATCGGCAATGGTGAGGTCCACGGCAGCGCCGTAGTTGTGGATCGAACCTTCCTGCGGGTCGGCTACATACTTCGGTTTTTCCGCTTCGGGATAGTCTAGCGTGTCCCACAAAATTTGCTGCACCCGGCGCGGGCGCACCGCATCAAATACGTACAGCACGTAGCCTGGTCTTTTCTCTCGCAGCAGCTCATTGGCCCGAGCCAACCGCTGTGCGGGTTCTTCCTGTAGATAAGCGTCCGTCAGGTCACCGTACACATCCACCCCCACAAAGTTGTTATTAGTACTGTAGCGCAGGTCTACCCGAATGGTGGTATCAACCGTTTGCACATCTACCAAGCCGGCATTCAGTAAACTTTGTTCCAGTGGGTCCGGCTTCTCCACGCCCTGCCCCGCCACCACGGTGTCGATCACAACCCTACTCACGTTTTCTAGTGCTTCGGTTTGCCCCTGCTCAGCTCCTGTTTGGCACCCAATCAAGATGAGTACGATGCCACCATACGTTGCTTTCATCTGTCTAAATTGATTTTCAACGGTGAGCGGTGCCCCACGGGGCCGCCTTGTGCCGGGATGGAACTCGCCGGGGGTTAGTCGTTTCCCGGCGTGAGAAGTTTTCTCATGCTCGCTTCATACGATCTACGGATTAACCCTCAATCTAACGAAGTGCCCACCCATTCGCTACTTTTTCTCTATTTTTACGCCCGCTCACCTCACTCACCTATGAAAGAAACTGCCATTGTGGTCACCCAAAATTTGTTCGCCACCAACAAAGCCAAAACAGCGCACGGTCTGGTGCGCGACAGTGCTCGCTACCGTATTCTGGCCGTCATCGACACCGACTCTGCCGGACAAGATGCGGGCGTGGTGCTCGACGGGCGCGCCCGTCATATTCCGGTGTACGCTACGATCACCGACTTTCAGCAACACTCTTCAGAAAAGGCTCAGCACTGCTTGGTGGGCGTGGCGGGCAAGGGCGGGTGCATTCCACCGGGTATGACGGGCATCATTGAAAAAGCACTGCTGGCCGGTATGCACGTGGTGAGCGGACTGCACGAATTCATAGGTGACGTGCCCGGTTTGCAGCGACTGGCCGAAGCCAACGACGTTACCATCACCGACATTCGTCGGCCCAAACTCAAAGACGAACTACACTTTTGGACGGGTGAAATCCGTGAGGTCAACTGCCTGAAGCTGGCCGTGATGGGCACCGACTGCAACATTGGCAAACGCACCACCGCCCGACTACTACTGCACGCACTGCGCGAAGTGGGCATCAGCGCCGAAATGATTTACACCGGCCAAACCGGCTGGATGCAGGGCAACCGCTACGGCTTTATCTTTGACTCCACCCTGAACGACTTTATCTCGGGTGAGCTAGAAGCAGCGATGGTGCAGTGCTACCGCGAGGCGAAGCCTGACGTGATTCTATTAGAAGGCCAAAGCTCGCTGCGCAACCCCAGCGGCCCGGGCGGCGCTGAGTTTCTGGTATCGGGGCAAGCGCGACACGTGGTTTTGCAGTGCGCCCCGGGCCGACAGTACTACAGTGGCTTTGAAGACGACCAGTGGGCGCTACCTTCGGTGGCCAGTGAGGTAGACCTTATCCGTGCCTACGGTTCAGAAGTCATTGCACTCACCCTCAACACCGAAGGTTTGAGTAGTGAAGAGGCGCAACGCTATCAGCGGCAGTACCAGAACGACCTGGGTGTTCCGACCTTGCTACCACTGGAAGACAACTTATCGTCGCTGGTCGACATTATTCAACCGCTACTGTCCGCTCATGAAAATTAAACGCATTGAGGTTCATCAGGAAAACCTGGAGCTTACCCGCCCCTACACGATTGCTTACAAAACCGTCGATCACGTGAGCAACTGCATCGTGCGGATAGAAAGTGACACCGGACTAGTCGGTTGGGGCGCGGCCAACCCTAGCCAAGCGGTGGTAGGCGTAGACGTAAACGACACGGTAGCGGCCCTTTCGGACGAGAACACCGAGTGGTTGATCGGAGCCGACGGGCGAGCATTGTACTCACTTTGCGCGCAGGTGCGACAGCGTTTTGGCGGGCAGCCCGGAGCGATGGCCGCCCTGGACATCGCGCTCTACGATCTGTTTGCCCAGCACCTGGGCATACCGCTGTCTCAATACCTGGGCCAATGCCACGCTTCGCTGCCCACGTCTATTACCATCGGTATCAAAGATGTGGCCGCAACGCTAGCGGAGGCGCAGGAATACGTAGGCCGTGGGTTTCAGTTTCTAAAGGTAAAGCTCGGTCACTCCGCCGAAGAAGACTACGAGCGACTGGCCAAACTGCGCGAACGCTTCGGGCACGATATTGTCATTCGGGTAGACGCCAACCAGGGTTACTCATTGGAAGAGCTACAAACATTTTATCAGCAAACCCTTCCGCTCAAGCTCGAACTCATCGAGCAACCCCTGCCCGTCGCCAACACTACACAGCACCGGGAGCTGTCGGCTGACATACGGCAAAAGATCGCCCTCGACGAATCGCTGGTCACCCCCGCCGATGCCTGGCGATGGGCGGCGGATGATGTGGGAGACATTTTCAACATCAAGCTCATGAAGTGCGGCGGCATCACCCCCGCCCGCGACATCGCCACCATTGCCAGCGGCGCCGACATCGACCTGATGTGGGGCTGCAACGACGAAAGCATCATCAGCATTGCGGCAGCCCTCCACTTGGCCTTGGCCACACCGCACACCGAGTATCTAGACCTAGACGGTAGCCTAGACCTCGCCCGCGATGTGGTGTCCGGCGGTTTCACGCTAAAAAACGGCTGCCTATTGGTGACAGATGCGCCGGGGCTGGGGGTAACTGCACTTTAGAAATCCGGAAGCGAGCGACTGGCAGAAAATATGCGTAAGGTTACTGACCAACGCCGGTGTACGGGTTCTTCACGTAGTTTTGATCCAAGGGGCCGGTATTTTTGAAGTAGCGAGCCATCGCAGCCGCCGGATCCGTAGCTAGCTCTCCCGTGGCTACATTATCGTCCCCGTCGTTCCACGCCCAGGGAGCATTGGCACTACCGCTGCCCACACTGCTCAAAAAGTCCCCGGCCGGACTGCTCATCAACTCCGTATTGGTGCGCTGCTGCCACAAACCGTTCGCCTCAAAAATATCGACCAGTCGGTAGGACACGAAGCGGTCGTCGGGGTTCTCAGGCACTTCGGCGGTCTGTAGCGAAGGGTAATATTTGATGCCGTCGCCGTTGATTTTATAGTACGGATACGCCTTCAGTCCGTGCCCTTTGGCCTCTTGCGCAGTTAGCGGGTGGGCGCTACCCTGATACTCTTCAGTAGACAGGGTGCCGTCCACATTTTCTTCGTTGCCCAGCCAAGGGCTACCGTCCGGCACGTAGGAGAAAAAGTCTGAGTGCGCTACCGTGACAGCCGCTCGCAGCGTACCGTACGTGCTTCCGTCCTTCTCGACGCTCAATAGCACACCTTCCAGGTCGTTTTCGTGCTGGTCGAGATGGTAGAGAAAGAATACGTCAGTCCAATCGCGAGGGTGGAAAAAGGCGTACAGAATGAACCAGTGCGTACTGGTTTCCACCACTGAGTAATAGGAGTGGGCCGATAAGTCATACTGCGCTGCGTTGTCCCAGTTATTAGTAGCGCGCCAGTCACCGTCAAAGTTGATGGCCGACAGGTAGTCTGATCGTCCGTCGAGCGAATACTTACCCGTCACGTCGGTATCCTGGTAGTGGATGGGTGCCCAGTGTAGCACCAGTTGCTGCTCTGTATTTTGAATGGCCGCTGAGTTCAAGGATGCAGGATTGCGAAACGATGGTGAGAGCTCCGCCTCGGTGTCATCCTGGCAACTGTTGAGTAGTAGTAATCCGGCCAATAGCGCGAATAAGTGTCGAGTCTTCATAGGTAAGCGGTTTGTGTGGTTTGTACTACGGCAAGAATAGGCAATCTGCCCACCCTCTTGATGACCGTAGTTTTAAGAAAACATGAAGAATTGGTAATCTATCGTTCGTATCTGAATCTATCTAGCTCTCCGTAAGCATCTGTATTTTAGCGCGCTAGGCCATCATAGTGCGACCCGCACGGGAAGTTTCCCGGCGAGAACCGCTTGACTTTTTTGGTGAAACAAGTCAGAAAGCAGAGAGGAAACGTAAAATTTCGTGTGGACAGTAAGACACATCAGCTCTTACCGCCTCTCTTCTCAGAGTTTCTGCACGAAAAAAGGGTAGTAGGCCGACGACAAGGCAAGAAAATTGTCGTAAACTCGTAGATTGAAGCGTACCACGCTGCATTACCAAACAAACCACAAAATGAAATCAACGGATACCAAAGCCTCGCGAACGAGACGCCTTCAGTACTCAACACTTCTGGTTCTCTGTTCGATAGGCCTTCTCTCGCTCCCCACATTCGCTCAGGAAGAACGCGCGTTGGTCACGACCCAATCAGTGCCGCCGCCCTTCGCTTCTTACCAAAACGATCCGTGGGTTGATTCGGTGATGAACGCCCTCACTCCCGACGAGCGCATTGCGCAGTTGATCATGCTACGGGCGCACTCCAACAAGAACGAAGCGCATATCCAGTCCCTCAAAAAGCTCATCGACGAGCACAAGGTGGGCGGACTGGTGGTCTTTCAGGGCGGGCCGGGCCGACAGGCGCGCTTGCTCAACCGTTTGCAAGAAGCCTCGGAGGTACCGTTGCTGGTGGCCATGGACGCCGAGTGGGGCGTAGGCATGCGCCTGGATAGTACCGTGAGCTACCCTTACCAAATGACACTGGGCGCAATTCAGAACTCCCAGCTGCTCTATCAGATGGGCCAGCAGGTGGCGCGCGACCTGCGGCGGGTAGGCGTACACGCCAACTTCGCGCCGGTGGTAGACGTCAACAACAACCCCGACAACCCGGTGATCAACTTCCGATCGTTCGGTGAAGACAAAGACAACGTGGCGGCCAAGGGCGTCGCCTACATGCGCGGTTTGCAAGACGAACAAATCCTGACCACCGCCAAGCACTTCCCCGGTCACGGCGACACCGACACCGATTCGCACAAAGCGCTGCCGCAGATCAACCATCCGATAGACCGGCTCACCGATATTGAGATGTATCCCTTTCGCAAGCTCATCGAAGCAGGCGTAGGTGGGGTAATGATCGCCCACCTCGACATTCCAGCGCTAGACCCCAACGGCGTGCCGTCTACCCTATCCAAACCTATCGTGACCGGTATGCTTAAGGATAAATTAGGTTTTAAGGGCCTGATTGTGACCGATGCGATGGACATGAAGGGCGTGACCAAAGGCAACGAACCGGGCGTAGTGGATAAAGATGCCCTGATGGCAGGCAACGATGTGCTGGAACTGACCGAAGACGTACCTAAAGCCATCGCCGAGGTGCGCAAGGCCATCGAGGGCGGTCAGCTGAGTCAAGCGGATATTGACGAGCGTTGCCGTAAAATACTTGCCGTAAAACGCTGGGTAGGGCTGCACCAGTATCAGCCCACCAAGGTGTCGAACATTGTGAACGAAATGAACACCCCCACCGCCGAGTTGCTCAAGCGTAACCTCGTTGAGGCTAGCCTCACGGTATTGCGCAACGAGAACAACCTACTGCCGCTGCGCCGTCTGGATACCCTGCGTATCGCTTCGGTATCGATGGGGGTGACTAAACCAACCGCCTTTCAGAGGATGCTGGAGCTTTACACCGGGGTGAAGCACTTTACGCTGGCCAAGCAAGTCAACGACAGCCAAGTACAGGCACTGGATAAGCAACTAGCCGACTACGATCTGGTGATCGCCGGGGTGCACGATGACAGCAAGTACCCTCGCAATAGCCTGAAATTTTCGTCGGCTTTGGTGGGCTATATCACCAAGCTGGCGAAGCGCGACAATACCGTTTTTGCCGTGTTTAAGAACCCTTACGCGCTGGCTAAAATGCCCGGTATCGATCAGTCCGATGGCTTGATCGTGACGCACCAAGACAGCCAGCTCGCCGAGGAACTCACGGCCCAGTTAATCTTCGGCGGGGTGAGTGCCAGCGGTCGTTTGCCGGTGAGCGTGGGCAACACCTTCGCGGTGAAAGCGGGTCTGGATGTGGTGGGTGACTTGCGACTAGGCTACTCCACGCCCGAAGCGGTAGGCATGAACAGTCAAATACTCTATCACCGCATCGACTCGCTGGTGCAAGAAGCTATTGACGCCAAGGCCACGCCCGGTTGCGAGGTGCTGGTGGCGCGCAACAAAAAGGTGGTGATGTACAAGGCCTACGGCGAGCACGTGTACCACGACACCGTATCGGTAGAGCGTAGCGACCTCTACGATCTGGCCTCGGTCAGTAAGATTGCTTCGGCCCTGCCCGCGCTGATGAAATTACACAGTGAGGGCAAGTTCGATCTGGAAGCCGGTTTGGACGATTACCTACCCTACTTTCGGGGCTCGAACAAAGCGGGCGTTCCCTTCCGCGAGATTCTGGCGCATCAGGCCCGTTTCAAACCGTGGATTCCCTACTGGACCAGCACCCGGCGCAAGAACGGAAGCTACAAATGGTTTACCATCAAGTCAGACTCGTCGCGCCGCTTCCCGGTGAAGCTCACCGACGGGATGTACTTGCATCGCAACTATCAGAAGAAAATCTTCAGGGCGATCAAGCAGTCGCCGCTGGAAGAGGAGAAGAAGTACCGCTACTCCGGTTTGCTGTTCTACCTGCTACCTACCCTGGTATCCGAGCTGAGCGGAGAAGACTACCTCACTTACCTCAACGAAAACTTCTACGGCCCACTGGGTGCCACCACGCTGACCTACAACCCTACCGAGAAATTTCCACCGAGTCGCATTGTCCCTACCGAAGACGACTACCTATTTCGTCGCGAAGCCATTCACGGGCGCGTTCACGACGAAGGGGCGATCATGATGGGCGGGGTGTCGGCCAACGCCGGGCTGTTTAGCAACGCCAACGACCTGGCCAAGCTGATGCAGATGTACCTCAACGGCGGTGAGTACGGCGGCGACCGCTACATCAGCGAAGCCACGCTCAAGGAGTTTACCCGCTACCAGTTTCCCGACAACGATAACCGGCGCGGACTCGGTTTCGACAAACCCTACTTCGAGCGCTCCGAAGACGGCAACGCCGCCGTCAGCGCCAGCGACGCCAGCTTCGGCCACTCCGGCTTTACCGGCACCTTCACCTGGGCCGACCCCAAATACGATCTGGTTTATGTGTTCCTATCCAACCGGGTACATCCCACCCGCGACAACAACCGCTTAGGTCAGCTTAACACCCGCACCAAAATTCAGCAAGTGCTCTACGACGCCATTGAAGAAGCCAGCACAAAATCTTCTTAAACTTAGTTTTTCTACCGCGAGTCCCCGGAGCGATATAACCAAGGGGGCCACGGTGGTGCCCTATGAATTATCCTTCAGAACCGGCTACAGTACTTCGGTGGGCTCGCTTCGAGCAGACCTTCCGTAGCGAGTCGCCCTACGAAAATCCGCTGCGGGAGGTCACACTGCGAGTGACCTTTACCGCTCCATCGGGAGCCACGCACGTACCGTGCTGGGCTTCTGGGACGGCGGGCACGACTGGCAGGTGCGGTTTATGCCAACTGACACCGGCGAGTGGCAATACCATACGCAGTGCTCTGATACCACCAACGCGGGCTTACACCGACAATCTGGAAGCTTCACTTGTGTGCCTAACCCTAGCCCGCTGGCCATCTACCGGCACGGTGCGGTCACGCATAAAGCTGGGCAAACCTATTTATCTCACGCTGACCACACTCCGTTTTTCTACGCCGCTTGCACCGCCTGGAACGGTGCGCTGAAGTCGACCGAAGCCGAGTGGGACTTTTATCTAAAACACCGAGCCGAGCACCACTACACCGCCGTGCAATTTGTGACCACCCAGTGGCGCGGCGGCGACGTGAACAGTCAGCTACAGACCGCCTACACGGGGCACCGCCGTATCGAGCTTAACCCGGCATTCTTTCAGCACCTAGACCATAAAATAGACCAGATTAACGCGCACGGATTGCTGGCCGCCCCCGTGCTGCTGTGGGCGCTACCCTTTCGACGGGGGCGCAGCCTGAGTCCGGGAGCCGCACTACCACGCGACCAAGCGGTTTTGCTCGCTCAATACCTGGTGGTCCGCTACGGGGCGCATCACGTGCTGTGGCTGTTGGGCGGCGACGGACTTTACACAAAGCCCTACGAATCGCGCTGGAAAAGCATCGGACGCGCCGTATTCGGCGACCGCCCGCCCGGCAACGTGGCACTGCACCCGATGGGCCGTTCGTGGATCGGCGAGGCCTACGCCGACGAGCCGTGGCTCAATGTGGTGGGCTACCAATCGGGCCACGGCACCGACCAGAAGTCCGTAGAATTTATTACGCGCGGACCCGCCACCCAGAGTGAGCCGCCCCTGCCACCGCGACCTACGATCAACATGGAGCCCTGCTACGAAACGCTGCGTCCCGAGATTGACGGAACCGCGGTGCGCAACGCTTCCTACTGGAGCGTGTTTGCTACCCCACCAGCGGGCATCACCTACGGGGCCAACGGCATCTGGCCGTGGATTCGCCCGGGGGAGCGCATCCTGAATCACGGTGCCCTGGGTCGGCAGCCCACGCCTTCGTGGCGACAAAGCGTCGATCTGCCGGGAAGTGTACAGGCGGGCTATCTAGCCAGTTTTATGCAGCAGTTCGAGTGGTGGACCCTGCGGCCCGATGGCGATTTGCTAGAAGAGCAACCGGGCGATCACGACTACCGAAATTTCGTATCGGTGCTACGCACGGATGACTATCACACTATACTGGTGTACTTCCCCCAAAAGGTAAGCGTCAGGCTGCAAAACCCCCAGCAGCTCTCCTACCGCCTTCGCTGGTTTGACCCGTCGGAGAATGCTTTTGCATCGGGCGACAGTAAGACGAATAGCGACTTATCGCTCACCTCGCCACTGGCACAAGATGCGGTGGCTGTGCTTACGCACTAACCCGAGTCAGCTTGCTACCGACCACCTACTGCTCGTATATCTCAATCGGCAATCCGTCGGGATCGGCGAAGAAGGTAAACCGCTTGCCGGTGTGCTCATCGGTTCGAACCGCTTCGGTCACCACGCCTTTTTCGGCTAGCAAGGCGACGGTATGGTCTACATCATCTACGGCAAAGGCCAAATGGCGCAGTCCAGCCGCCTCGGGGCGCGATGGTCGAGCGGGTGGATCGGGAAAGGAGAACAGCTCGATCACGTAAGCACCGTTCAGCGCCAGGTCTAGCTTATACGACTGCCGCCCGGCCCGATACACCTCTCGGACGACGGTAAGCCCCAGCACCTCGGTGTAGAATGCTTTAGAGCGCTGGTAGTCCGAGCAAATGATGGCGATATGGTGGATGTGTTTTAGCATGAGGGTGGGTGGTTAGAGTATCAATCGCTCTGCGATAATTAGAGAATCGAATCGGCAATGCTAGCTACTCCACCGTTTGATACGTAGATCGGCTTCTCGCCGCAATCGTGTATTGTTCCGATACATCAAATTATCATTCATAAGCTGGCTGAGCTTACTGATAGCGGCATCTTTAGCTAACAGTTCTTGGCTAACCAATTGGTCAAAAATCCAGAACATACCGTGGGTTTCAACTGCTGCCCTTTGGACAAAACTTCTTACCGCCTTATCGCTACTAAGCACCATCGCCTCTAGTTGAGCAGCCAGATAGATCACTGACTTGTCTTGTTGCGACAGTGCTTTAGGGAACGTCGAAGAATGAATCTTATTCAGGTCTTCTGCGCTGAGCGTATGTACTGTTAATTTTCTTACGGATTGGTAAGCTGTCAGCACTGCCTGTTGCTCTGGATACAGTTCATTCATCACGTCTAATGTGGTGTGAACCTCTATGTTCAGGTCGAAGAATGGTGATGCGAGCGTTAGCTCTAACAGGTCTATAAAGACGCAGGCATCAGTAACGGCAATGCGCATCAGATCATTACGTTCTCTTGACGAAATTCCGCCAATTTTTGGTTGTTGAGTGCAGCGGCTTTACTCATAGATATGATCTCTTCGGCCAGTGCGCGAAACAGTAACTGCTTAAAACGAGTGGACTGTTCGTAGCCGTAGTACTTTATTGGCTCTTCTGTCTTATAGCCCATCTGCCGGAACATGAAGAAAAACTGCTTAAAGTAGTACTCATTGATAATACCTAGCTCTTTCGCTCGATAGACAATCGCCTGCATAGAAATACCGTACTGCTGCTTCAGTGCACCCAGCTCCTGTAGAGACAACCGGGTTCGGCGTTCGCCCAGTTCGGCTTTGATTACCGCTTCAGGAAACAACAGTGCGCCAGCAAAGTAATGACACAGCTTTTCTTTCTCTTTTTCAGCAAAGGTCGATAGATCACTAAGCAGTAAGTGCCCAAGTTCGTGCAAAGCAGTCCAGCGCTTGCGGTCAGGATAGTCATCCAGCTTATCTTTGTTCAGTACGACTACTGAAATTTCGTCATTGACGTAAGTAGAAAAACCATCCAGGGCTACATCAGAGCTGATTTCTACCACCTTGATGTGATGGTCTTCCAAGAGCTCGATGACATTGGCAATAGGACCGCTACCTAGATTCCATGCTTGGCGTAGCTGTAACGCCGCTGCTTCTACATCCGATTGGGCGGTTTCCGACTGGATAGTAGTATTTTTGAGGGGGTTATCAAGCACCGAATCAACCCCTACGATCTCCTCCAGTTCGATATATCGCCTCAGTGCATCGCGGGTGATCTCCATAATTCTGTTTTTCTCCTTCGCAGGATACTTGCTAAGCTTACGAAATTCTATCATCCCGAAATTCACTTCGGTTTCTGAGAAGAAATAGTCAGGACGGACTTGTAATGCTTCCGACAGCAGATGCACTATCTCGCTGCTAGGCATCATTTGCCCTTGTTCGTATTTACTTAATGCTTGTTTAGTCACTCGATTGTCAATACGGTCAGCTAGGGCTTGAAGCGACAAACCGTTCATCAGACGAGCGGATTTGAGACGTTCGGGGAAGTGGTTCATGGGATTGAGAGATTACTTACTCTTAGAATAGCATTGTTTACAAACTTACAAAACTTAGTATATATGTCAACCTGTCATGAGTGTAATAACTCATAAAACTGGCAAATTAGATCAATTTAACTGACATGATGACAAAATTTTATTAGTTGACAAGTTGGTATAAATTTTATCCATTGTCAACTAAACAGACTCTACAAATGAATATAACAGAAAAACCATTCAAAATACTATCTATAGATGGCGGTGGCATCAAAGGTCTATTTTCTGCCGAAGTATTATCAGCTTTGGAAGAACAATACGAAGGATCACTATCAGACTACTTTGATTTGATTTGCGGTACGTCTACGGGCGGCCTAATTGCTCTTGGTTTGTCTGTAGGGATACCATCATCTGATCTAGCAGACTTTTACAAAGATAAAGGAAAGCTAATATTCCCATGCAATACGAAGCTCAATAGAGCTCTTGCAAATCTCAGGCAGCTATTATTTAGTGCAAAGTACTCTAATCATCAACTCAAAGAGGCACTGATCAGCGTCTTTGGTGAAAAGAGAATGTGCGATGCTGAAAACCTCCTTTGCATTCCTTCATACAATCTTTCTGCTGGCAGACCTACTGTTTTCAAATCACCCTTTTTTGAGAACGAAAGAAATAGGTGGTGTAACGATGAGAACTTAAGTATGGTTGATGTCGCTTTAGCTACGTCTGCAGCCCCGACGTATTTTCCTATCCACGACATAGACGGAAAATATTACGCAGACGGCGGTGTATGGGCAAACAATCCTACATTATGTGGTATCACTGAGGCGTTCAGACATTTTGTTGATCAAGAATTTATCATCGATAGCGAAAGAATAAAGTATACTTCTTTACAGGTTCTTTCCGTCTCTTCAGTAAACCAGCCGACTGGTTGGAGTAAAAAGCGGACTAAAAATAGGTCTGCCTTTATGTGGCTAAAAGGAAACAAGCTTCTACAACCCTTTATGGAAGGCCAAAGCTACCACACTGATTTTTTTATGAATTGTATTTCTTCCTCATTTCAAATTCCTGTGGTATACACGAGAATCAAACATGAAGCTCTTTCTAACGAAGTTTCAGGGAATATAGACCTAGACAGAGCAACAACAACCGCTTTATCTGACCTCTCAAACTTAGGTACAGATGTAGCTGGCTTTTACCGCTCATCTAAAGCAGAAGAAGTAGATATCTTTTTTGAAAACTATAAATCATATAAAAACTAATAATCATGGCAAACTGTCACAGCTTGTTTCAAACGTTTCACAAGGAAGTATCTATTCCTACAACAAAGAGGGACCGTATGATTATTTCGCGCGACAACCTTCGTGAAAGAGTCAGAAAGTATTTTAAAGAGAAGCACTCCGACTATAATCCGAAGTTTTATATCCAAGGATCATTAAAAATGAAGACTGGTGTACGAACTAAGGATGATACTTGTGATATAGACGATGGTGTTTACTTCTTACGTGAACCGGATGTATCGGCTACTACCCTACAGACCTGGGTAAAAGAAGCAGTGGATGGATACACGGATACGTCGCCGCAACACAGAAAAAAATGTGTACGAACCATCTTTAGCAAAGATTATCACGTCGACATGCCAGTCTACTATGAAACAGATGGTAAAGAGTATCAGCTTGCGGTAAAAAATGATGGTTTTGAAAGCAGCGACCCAAAGTCGATGGTAAAATGGTTTGTCGACAGAAAAGATGCCGAAGGTCAGCTCGTAAGAATAGTAAAGTACGAGAAGGCATGGTGTGACCATTCACCAAACAGGATGCCTAGCGGTTTGGCGATGACTATTTTAGCTGCTAACGTTAAAGAAAAATTTATTTACAATAAGCGAGATGATATTACCCTGAAAGACACCCTCAAAGAGATAAGGAGAGCACTAAAGGCGCAATTTGAGTGCGTCGTTCCAGTAGCTCCTGGCGATGATTTGTTCGCAGACTACGACGGAAGTAGAAAAGATAATTTTCTTGAAGCGTTAGACCAATTCATTGAAGATGCAGAAGCAGCATTGAGGGAACCTAATGAATTGAAAGCAAGTAAGCTTTGGAAGAAGCATTTAGGTGATCGCTTTCCTGAGGGCGAAGATGAGAATAAGGATCAGAAAGTGCATGTAAGTGTCGTAGCTGGAGCGAGACAGGCTAACCCGTGGGGAAAATGAATAAAGGTGAGCAGCTTTTCTCAGCTGAGGCACACGACGTAGTTAATTCATACGAAAAACTTCGATTGACTGAGAAGAATGAAAAAGTTATTATCTCAGGAGAGCTAGATTTGGTAGACAGCCAGGGAAACCAACATGATACATACACCATAGAGATTTATCCAGACTCTGACTATCCAAACCGTTTTCCTTTATTATTTGAAGTAGGTGGAAGAATACCTAAGAACATTGATTGGCATGTTTTTGAGGATGATGGACACTGCTGTATCAGAACACTTCCTGAAGAAATTCTTAGCTGTAGAAAAGGTATCAATCTGACTGATTTCATGAAAAATGAAGTAGAACCGTACTTTTATAGTCAAACGTTCAGAAGATTAAACGGATACTTTCTTAATGAACGAGCGCACGGATTCATAGGCGATATAGAGTTCTTTAGTGAAGTCCTAGAAACAAAAGATATCCGAGAGATGATCCAATGGTTATACTTTATACTTCACAGAAAGGAACCCAACCGAGTAGCTAAGAAATGCTTTTGTGGTAAGAATATGATGTACAGACATTGTCACAGAAACGCCTACCGGAAGTTGGCTATGTTCAGCGATAAAGAATTGAAGTACTTCATTAACAGACTGTCCGAAGTTGGACTCAAAATGTATGGAAGCTAAATACTTAGCAAACAAGCTATTTAACTCCACAAAACCATACCATTAGTTTTTAATTGACTCTATTATTAATACTGTCACAACTACGTAGTCTATCAATAGTAGCATGGCTGGCTAGCTATATCTGGATCAATGCAAGCCATGGTTCAAGCAAAATATTATTCAGCTCAGCTACTCGACGCAGTAGGCCTCTCTGGCTACACTGAGATAGCGACCGTTATCAGTAGATGAACAGTAGACTTTCTCTTACTTGGTTATCAGTGTTTTGCGACTTTGAGGTTCCATAGTGCTGCACATAACTGTATAGCGTCATAGGTGGTATGGTTGTAATGGAAACGATGAGTGTGCCTGAGAATAAAGAAACGCTTCATGCCGCCGATAGCATGCTCCACCCGGATACGTACCGAGGCCAGGAATCTGTTATCCTCCTTGTCCTCTTGGGAGAGTTTCTCACCCCTAGGCTTCTTCCAGGGCATCAGTACAGGGTCTTGCTCCCCGTCTGCTTGCAGGCCATGGAAACCCAAGTCCACCAGTCTGCCTTTGCCCGCGTAATCTAGGTCAGAGAGTTCGTAGTTGTAGATACACTTGTCGTGCGTTTTGCCATTCCAGAGCCTGCCCACATAGTGGATGACCCGACCGAAGTCAGAGATGACCAAAGTCTTCCAAGTGTGGTACTTCTTTTTACCTGAGTAGGTAAAGCGCTGACCCTCATCGTCTTTGCTGCGGTTAACCCTCACCTCGGTAGCGTCAATGAGTAGATAGTCTACCCCCTGGAAGGCCTGGTCAAAGTCCTGCTGGCTAGCAAACAGGGAGGGAGGCATCTGATCCATTTCCTCCAGGGCGGCCCGCAAGTAGGCTTTGGTTCTTTTCAGATAGTCTGAGACAGCCTGCACGCTCATGCCGAAGTACAAACCCATGCACTCCAAGGTCGGGTAGGCCTTCAGGTAGTGAAGCACGAAGAAGAGTGCCTCTCGCCTGTCGGTCAGGACAGGCTGAGGCGTACCAGGATAAGGATTGGCTGGCTTAGGCACGTAGTACTTTTGGAAGTAGCTATAAAGCTCATCGAACTCTTTCCTACTTAAAGCAGTGGTCGCTCTGTACTGTTTGTCGGTGCGAAGATTGTAGTAGATGTTCATCCTGCAAAGATACAAAAACGTAAATAACTGTAAATCAATAGGTAAAAAGTCTAGTGTTGGCAGTCACCGAACTGTTCACACGTTCGTCGTGAACACCACCAGTTTTTGCCATACTACCGTACCGTATTGGTACAGTTCTCCCAAAATGGGCACGCAGGGCGGTAAATTATGCAAAAGCTTTCTTTGGCGTACCACCGGCCCGCTTCGTCGAGAAGCGTATACGTATCGAGTAGAAACACTCGAACAAATCAGGTAAAATCAGGCACCCGGCCCCTCCGAATGTGTCTCCTCGCATTGTTGTTCAACGGCAAATATTGTAATAAGTCAGCCCACCTTCGCCACACTCGGTTCGTGCGACAAACCAGCGGTCTCTGAGCGGTAGCGTTCGTAATTTGCTAACTAGGTTCGTCTAAAATACCGCGCTATGAAACGTTTCGCTTCTCAAGTGTATGTGCTTGCTCTTTTCGTATACACCCCGCTGTTCTTAAGCACCAGCTTATACGCCCATGATGCCCCAGCTAGCTTTCCCAATACCTGGTACAGCAACACGACTTACGGTAACTGGAGCGATCCGGCTAGCTGGAATTCAGCCATTGATGGTTCGGGCACAACTGGTATGCCGACCAGCATTGACCTCATTGTGATTCAGGCGGGCGATACGGTAGATACCGATGCCGGATTCAGAACCGTCAGTAGTATGAACATAGAGGGGGTACTCAAATTAAGCGACACCTTTGCTGGTCATGATTTCGGGGCACTCACAGGCGCAGGTACCCTGATGGTAGAAAGCGTATTGCCTCAGTACGATGGCCTGTCATCTACCTTCTTCAACACGGGTACCGTGGCATATTGTAGCAGCAATAGTTATACACTACCTTCGTCGCCAAGTCAATACTATAGCTTGATATTACAGGGCAGTGGCACCAGAACCGCCTCAAGCGACATCACTGTGACGCAGGATGTGCACATCAAAGCGGGTACCTTGGCGATGGGCACCCACGACTTAACCGTGCTAGGCAACTGGTACAATCAAGTCGGTACCCAGGCGCTGCAAAGCACGGGTAAGGTAACCTTCGGCAGTAGTAGCCAGACGCAGACCATCTCTGGCGTCACTACTTTCAACGATCTGGTAGTAAGCAAAACGACACAAACACTAACCATTAGCGATTCACTCTGGATCGTTGGCGACTTCACCATTAACAGCGGAACGGTGAACAGCGGTACCTCTACCCTGCTAGTGGGCAACGATTGGACGAACCACGGCACTTACCTAAGCACCGGAACAGTAGTTTTTAATGGTGCTAACACAACGCACGCGATCGGTGGCACCTCTACTACGGCATTTAACCATCTGATAATCGACGGCACCGATAATATATTTGAGTACAACAGCCAGATGACCATTCAGTCTGACCTGACCGTTAGTAGCGGTACTTTCAGAAAAGACGGTATACTACCGCTATCCCTTCAGGTGCCTGGTAACCTGACGGTCAACGCTGCCGGTTCGCTCGATGCTTCACTATTGAGCACCATCACGGTGGGTAGTCACTGGAATAATCAGGGTACCTTTATACCTGGAGTCAATGAGGTGGTATACAGCAGCAGTGATGCGCAACTGCTTAGCGGCGAAACCGCTTTTTATGGCCTCAGAAAAACCGGCGGCGGCACACTCAGCCTCACCGATAGTTGCACCGTGCTGGGTACGCTCACGCTCACGGACGGGCACGTTCATACTACCGACACCAGTATGCTTTTGCTGGGAGTCAACGCTAACGTTGTCGGTGGTTCCGTTGACAGCTACGTAGAAGGTCCACTTACCCACGCGGTTGATGTGAGCGCGTTACTAGGGGACACACGCCTGTTTCCCTTCGGCAGCGCGGATAAATACCGTCCGGTGTCACTGAACGTAAACCTGACCGGACTCGCTAACACGGCCTACTACCGGGGCGAATTGCACGAGGGCCCGCCACCCGAACGCACCTTACCCGTCGGCATACACCATACATCTAGCGTACGGTACTATACAATCAACCAATCGGCCCTGGTGGCCACCGGCTTCTCCGTATCGGCCAGCGTCAATATTGCGTACAACGATGATGATATTGTGGACACCCCTTCCGAACTCAGAATGCTCAAGAGCGACGGTACAGGCAACTGGCTCAATATCGGTGGCACCGGATCAGGAATGGTGGGCGATATTACCTCTAACACCTTCACTTCTTTCAGCGACTTTGTAGTAGGATCAAGCACCGAGAACAACCCGCTACCGGTGGAAATGGTGAGCCTCACCGCCCGGCAGAAAGGCCAGCAAGTGGGCATTGAGTGGGCCACAGCCTTCTGAAACCAACAATAGCCACTTTGTGGTGGAGCGCGCCCGCGACGGCAAAAACTATCGGCCGGTGGCCACCGTAGCCGGGTCTGGTGATAGCCAGCAGGAGAAAACCTACCAGGCGTGGGATCACGCTCCGAGGGTAGGCTACGCTTACTACCGGTTGATGCAGGTAGACCACGACGGTCAGTATACCTACACCCGTCCGGTGTCGGTTGAGTTTCAGTGGCTAGACCGGGTAAATGTACAGCTGCAACCCAACCCCGCCAGTACTGAAGCAGTGGTGGCGATACACGGCCTCAAACCCGGGGGCAGTGTTCATATCCAACTCATCAATCCGGTGGGTCAGGTGGTAGCGCAGTACCAATATGAATCTACTATGCCTTCGCTGGAAGTCCCGATCACCGGTATATCGCACTGCGCACCAGGTATCTACACGGTTACCGTACGATCAGACTCGTTCCGCTGGGCCGAGCGGTTAATAGTTGAGTAGTGGCTGCTTCGGGCGCCTCAGTGGGAAGCGATAAAACACGTAGTAATCAAAGCCAAACTGCTCCTCACGGTCGCTGCGACCGAAGCCGGGGATGTAGTAGGGAAACAACTCAGGGTCATCGGAGAAGCCGCGCGCAAACTTAAAACGTAGGTTATAACCCAGAAAAATGTTCTTGATAATTTCTACCTTCACTCCGGCGGTCATTTCTACCCAACCAGCGCTCAGTCCCTCGTTTTGCTGCGTAATGATGGTCGTGCCCCAAAACGGATCAGCTTCCTCAAACTGTAAGCGGTCGTCAATACTGGCGCGGGCGTAGCGCAGCCCGAACAGCAGAATACCGTCTTCTACGTCGTAGCGACCGGTCTCCCGGTTTTTAAGCAGATTCACATCCACTCCTACCCGAAAAAAGGAGCCCTCGCCTTCGTACGTAAAGGGCAGCGCGGTGCGGTCGGGATTAAACTCCAGGGTGGTTTCAGCCACGCCGTACTCCCCGACCAGCATAAACCGCCCGAATGCGATATCAACCTGACCGTGGTAACGGGCGTCTCGGTTGTTCGTGATGGTGCGCACCAGATCATTAGCCGAAACTCCAATGCGTAGCGAGCTGGGGCGATAGTCAGTTTTAGGACGCGACACCGAGTCAGCTTCGGTTTGTCCGAACGCAGCGCCGCTGCATCCTAACAGCAGTCCCACCAGCAGGCCGTAGTATTTACTCCAGTACGTCAACAATCTCTATGTTTAAGGGTACATCGATGGCTAATTCACGGTCTACAAAGCGCACCGAATCAAAGGTGGTGCCGGTGCTCAGCGTATCCAGTCCGAAGTAGCGCGTTTGCGCCTGACAGGCTTCGGCAAACTGCGCAATCGTATCCTGATACACCAGCGTAAGCGTTTCAACACGGGCCGGTTCGTCGCCGTTCGCCAGCAAATCAAAGGTAAAAGTAGCGCCTCCCGACGTAGTGTTGATGGGGAGCGTAAGGCTACCTACCACCGTATCGTTTTCTATCAACACCTCTCCCAGTGCATTGGTGATAGATTGGATAAACAGACTGTCGGTACGCACGATGGTGGTATCAGCTTCTCGCTCCTGAAAGTTAAACTGCACCTCTTGCGTATAAAAGTCATCCCGGCAGATATACAGATCAAGATTCCGCTCAGTACTTCGTTCTAATACCGGATCAAAAATCTCTACCGAATCGAAGGAAGTCACCGAGGAACGTACACTGTCGATGATAAAACGCTGCGTTGGCCCACAGTCGGGCGATACCAGCACCTGCTCGCGATGGTAGTCTATCGCGAGGGTATCTATCGTGCCGTCGGCCAGCAGCAGTAGCACCGTGGTAGTGTTCTGCGCTGGGTTGAGGGGAAGCGCATCGAGGAATATAGTATCGCCTGACAGAGTAGCATCGCTTCCTACCAGCTCGACGTTTGTGATGCTTTCAACGTAACTCGAGTATTCCATACGCTGAACCGTATCGTCTATCTGAAAATAGTTGATTCTCACTAAATTAGAATTATCATCGATGCAGCCCGGTTCATCTTCACAGGCAGCCAACGCTAGCCCGCTCAGTAAAAAAATGAGCAAGCAGTGACTTTTTAATAACGGACTGAGGTTATGATTCATGCGGACGCAACAGGTCGGTGTACCGACCCACAACGAATCAGTGTCCGGCAAATTTTGTTAAATTTGCGCACATTCAAAAGAACCTCCGGATTTGAAGACCAAAGGAAGAAAAAAAGATAAAGTAAACGTAGTCACGCTGGGTTGCTCCAAAAACCTGGTCGACTCAGAAGTACTACTCACCCAGCTGCGGGGCAACCAGATTGCCGCCACCCACGAAGCTACTCAAGATGACGCCAACATTGTGGTAGTGAACACCTGTGGCTTTATTGACAATGCGAAGCAGGAGTCTATCGACACCATCCTGCGCTACGCTGATGCCAAGCACGACGGCACCATCGAAAAGCTCTACGTTACCGGCTGCCTGTCGCAACGCTACAAAGACGCTCTGGAAGAAGAAATTCCGGAGGTAGATGCCTTCTTCGGCACGCTGGAGCTGCCAATGCTGCTCAAAAGGCTCAATGCCGACTACAAACACGAGTTGGTGGGCGAGCGCATCACCACTACTGCGCGTCATTTTGCCTATCTTAAAATTGCCGAGGGCTGCGACCGCCCCTGTTCGTTCTGCGCCATTCCGCTCATGCGCGGTCGCCACGTATCGAAACCAATGGAGGACCTGGTGAAAGAAGCGCAGTCGCTGGCCCGCCACGGCACCAAAGAGCTGCTGCTCATCGCGCAGGATTCTACCTACTACGGTTTAGACCTGTATAAAAAGCGCAACCTGGCCGAGCTGATGCAGCGCCTGTCCGATGTAGAGGGCATTGAGTGGATCCGACTGCACTACGCCTTTCCGTCGGGCTTCCCCACCGATGTGCTTGATGTGATGGCCGAGCGCAGCAACATCTGTAACTACCTGGACATGCCGTTGCAACACGGTTCTACCGAGATGCTGCGCCGGATGCGCCGGGGCATTACCCGCGAAAAAACCGAGCGACTGGTCGCTACCATCCGCGAGCGCATCCCCAACGTTGCACTGCGCACCACGTTGATTGCCGGTCATCCGGGTGAAACCGAAGCCGACTTTGAAGAAATGCTACAGTTCGTGGAAGACACCCGCTTTGATCGCTTGGGTATCTTCACCTACTCGCACGAAGAAGGCACCCATGCTCATAGTATGGCCGATGATGTGCCCGAAGAGGTGAAGCACGAACGCGCCAACCGCGTGATGGAAGCCCAACAGCAGATTTCCGAAGAGCTGAACCAAGCCAAAGTGGGTCAAACCCTGCGGGTGCTCATCGACCGCAAAGAGGGCGGGCAGTACATCGGCCGCACCGAAGCCGACTCGCCTGAAGTAGACAACGAAGTGATCATCGACGCGCAGGATCAGTACTCTCCGCGTGGGCGACTTCGCCCAGATCACCATTACCGATGCCTCGGAGTTTGACTTAGTGGGCGAGGTGGCAGAAGCAGTAAGTATCTGACCACAATAAAGTTAATATATAATACGTCATTGCGAGGAATAAAATGACGAAGCAATCTACTCATTACCAGCAGATTGCTTCGTTCGTGCCTCGCTCGCAATGACGTTAAAACAAATATGTCCGGGTACTTACCTAAAAACAATATAGACCACGGTATCAGATTGCTTCGTTCGTGCCTCGCTCGCAATGACGTTAAAACAAATATGTCCGGGTACTTACCTTCTTTAGTCTAATGTATTTCTCTGTTGTCTTCTGTGTGTTGAAGAAAAAATTTTGTGCTCAGTTTCGTGTGGCATTTTCGGGCAGTATATTACAGCTACGCATACCACGAATACTATACAATGAAATACCTCCTACTAATCTTCTGCTCATTACTCACCTTCAGCCTTACTACTTGGGCACAGTCTGACGAACCAAAACCGCCTGCTTCACTGACTGAGAAGGTAGAAAAGCATGCAGTCCTACGACGGCTACGTGCCGTTCTACTGGAACGCTGCTACGGGCAAAGTATGGTTAGAGATTAACCGTTTCGATGAGCCACTACTCTACTACACCACGCTGGCCGCCGGAGCCGGTTCTAACGATATCGGACTAGACCGAGGGCGGTTGGGCGAGCCGCAGGTGGTGGAGTTTCGCCGCAGTGGGCCGAAGGTACTGATGGTGATGTTGAACCAGGAATATCGGGCCGACACGGAAGATGCCAACGAGCGGGCCGCTGTGGCCGAGTCTTTTGCGGAGTCGGTGCTGGCTGGTTTCACCGTGGGGGCCGAGACCGACGGGCGGGTGCTGGTGGATGCCTCAGACTTTTTTCTGAGCGACGTGTTTGGGGTGTCTGACATGATTAAGGGGGCGAAGCAAGGCAGTTTCAGCGTAGACCCAGCACGCAGTGCGTTCTACCTGCCCCGCACCAAGAACTTTCCGCAAAACACCGAAGTAGAAGTTACGCTTACCCTGACCGGCAACGATGCGGGTGACTACCTCCGCTCGGTTTCACCCAATAGCCAAGCCGTCACCGTGCGGCAGCACCATTCTTTTGTGGAACTACCCAACGACGACTATCAGCCTCGTCGTTTCGACCCGCGCTCCGGTTACATTCCCCTCACCTACCAAGACTACGCGCAACCGGTAGACCAGCCGCTAACCCAACGCCTCATTCTGCGGCATCGTTTGCAGAAGAAAGACCCCACGGCACCCGTCAGCGAAGCCGTCGAACCGATCGTTTACTACATGGATCCCGGTGCGCCCGAACCCATCCGCTCGGCCCTGATAGATGGCATGCGCTGGTGGAATCAGGCCTTTGAGGCGGCAGGCTACCGCGACGCTTTTCAGGTGAAACTACTACCCGAAGACGCTGACCCAATGGACATCCGCTACAACGTGGTGCAGTGGGTACACCGCTCAACCCGGGGCTGGTCTTACGGCGGCAGTATCTACGATCCGCGCACCGGTGAGATCATCAAGGGCAAAGTGACGCTCGGCTCACTGCGGGTGCGACAAGACTTTCTGATTGCTGCGGGGCTGGTGGCATCCTACGAAGCGGGGCAAGCGGTGTCGGAAGAAATGATGCAGATGTCGCTGCAACGACTGCGTCAGTTGGCCGCCCACGAGGTGGGGCACACGCTGGGCCTGGTACACAACTATTCAGCGAGCCGCGATGGGCGCACGTCGGTGATGGACTACCCTCATCCGCACGTAAAAGTTGATGACGGACAGCTCGACCTGTCGGAAGCTTACACCAATGAGATCGGTGCCTGGGACAAAGTAGCCATCGCCTACGGCTATCAGGATTTTACGAAGGGCACCGACGAAGCGGGGGCGCTAGACAGTCTGCTGAAGGCCGCCGCAGACAACGAGCTATCCTTTATCTCGGACCGCGATGCCCGAGCGGTGAGCGGGGCGCACCCCTACGCTCACCTGTGGGACAATGGTGCTGACCCGGTGGATGAACTCAACCGAGTGCTGCGCGTGCGCGAAATTGCCCTTAATAACCTATCAGAAAAGAAGGTACCCTTTGGACAACCGCTGGCTACGCTCGAAGAGGTGCTGGTGCCGATGTACTTGTTTCACCGCTACCAAACCGAAGCGGTCGCTAAACTACCGGGCGGACTCCATTACACCTACGCTTTGCGTGATACGCCAGAAGCACCTACCGTTGCAATGGTGCCCGGCCAACAGCAGCAAGCAGCCATTAAGGCACTACTGGCCACAATTAGTCCGGAAGCACTGATGATTCCCGAACGAGTGCTGGCACTACTGGCACCGTATCCGCTGGGCTACACCGAGAACCAGCGCGAACTGTTTCCCTCGCGCACTGGCATCACCTTCGATCCGATGGCCGCGGCTGAAACAGCGGTCGACTTCACACTAGGCCTGTTGCTGAACCACGAGCGACTTACCCGAATGGTTGACTACCACGCGCGTGATGCTGCAGTGCCTGGCTTTACCGAACTCACCGAGCAATTGATGGAAGCTACCTGGGATGCTGCGCGACAAACCGGTTATGCGGGCGAACTGCAACGACTAAACGAGCGGCGAGTGCTCACCCATCTGATACAGATAGCGGCTAATAAAGAGGCTTCAGCACAGGTGCGAGCGCTAGCCACCGCGGCGGTCGGCGATATTCAGAAGAGGTTTGGTCAGCGTGCAATCTCTGAGACAGACCCGGCGCTGCAAGCGCACTATCTATTGGCTGCCACGCAGATCGCGCAGCTTCATGAGCACCCCGATCAAGTGGAAGTACCTCAGGCACTGCCCGCCCCCGACGGCTCACCGATTGGCCAGGATGAGCCATTCTATTGGGATAGGGCGTGTCAGTAACTGATCAAGAGGCGGCTGGCCGTTCAGAGATGTACTCACCCCCAATCAATCCCGGATAATACCGGGTGCGCCTCAAACAATCGGGGCCGGTTCCGTTGTTGCTTATTCTAAACACTCACTCTATCTAACCACTGTTATGAAGAAGCCTTTTTTCTACCTCTTTATCGCGTGCGCCACATCGTTGGCCGCCTGTGCTCCAGCCACCAACCAAGACGAACCTACCGCCGCCGAAGTGGTCACTGACTCTATATCTACCGCCGAGGTAAAACTCACCGAAGCTTGGTCGACTGACACCATCATGCGCACTCCTGAGTCAGTGCTCTACCATACCGACAACGATATGATCTACGTCGCCAACATCGGTAACTTCGACCAGGAAGGTGCTGACGGCGACGGCTTTATCTCCCAACTCTCACCCGACGGCTCGGTGCAAGAACTTCAGTGGGCTACCGGCCTCAATGATCCTAAGGGCATGGGCATCTACGAGAATACCCTCTACGTTACTGACATCCGCGAGATTGCAGCGATTGACCTCAGCAGCGGCGAAGTAAGTGCCACGTATCCTATAGAGGGCGCTAGCTTCCTGAATGACATCACCGTGAGTAGCGACGGCAAGGTCTACGCCACTGATTCGGACACTGACAAGATCCATTTGCTGGAAAACGAGCAGGTGAGCACCTGGATGAGCGACTCATCGCTACAGCGCCCCAACGGCCTGCTCGCTGAAGACGACCGACTGCTGCTGGCCTCGGCCAAGGGAGCGTTTTTAGCTCCAATCAGCTTGTCTGACCAAACGATGGGCGAACACTGGATTGAGGGCATACCGTCGGCCGACGGGATCATCAAAACCACCGGGGGCGACTACATCGTGTCTACCTGGCAGGGCGAAGTGCACTACGTGGCTCCTGAAAGCGGAAAAACCCAAAAGCTGCTTGACACCAAGGCTGAAGAAATTAACGCCGCTGACATTGGCTACATCGGAGCGCAGGAACTGCTGTTGGTGCCTACCTTCAACGATAATCGCGTGGTGGCGTATAAGGTGAGCCAGTAGCTATCTGGTGTAGCGTTGCCGAACGGCCTTTCTGCTAAGAGGTGATGGACAAAATATTGGGAAGAGGCAGTTTGGTATCACACCGATGCTTTCCAGCTTCTTCTTATACTCACACGACTTCTTGTACAAAAATAGTGGTCGTGCCCAGAACACGACGGCTTACATAACCGGCAGTGTTTGTAGTTATACCGAATTGGAAAGAAAGACCTATACGCTGTTATTAATGAAGCTTTGTGCTCGCCAGGTTAAATACAGTCGTACATCATAGAAAAAACGGATTTGGGATATACGTTAAACGCATTTATCGGAAAAGAAGAAGGCCTGATTCCTATTTTTGAAAGATACAGGGAGTCACAAAGAGTTAACCTGGACGGCGGCATTTCTATGATTCTAATGACCGATAAGTTGTTCGATGAGATAAACGAAATGAACTCCTCTTCCGGAGTATCTACCTTCAGGTTTTTGACTGAAAACGTCGAGCAGAAAATCCTTCAAACAATAGGTAAACGAACATTAGCGTACGCAGAATCTGAGTTCTTCGGTGGGCAGGGCGGACATATTGGAGTAGTATGGAAGAACGGAAAACGTGACCTCTTGACAAAATTAGACAAAAGCTCGATGAACAAGATTCTAACAAGGTTGGGGGCACGTCGGACATCGTTGAAAGACGAGTTTGAAGCGGTAGGATTGGCTAAGCAACGCCGCACTGAGGATTGGATTGAATGAAACCACAGCATCGGCGCGGGAGCTAGTCCTAGTCTTGCTCTTCGGCGATGGAAGCAGCAAAGTCAGCCTTCGCTGATGGCGATCTATTCTGGGAACATCAGATCGCTGCCCAGTCTAATCCAAATGTAGATTAACCAAGGTTGATACTCACGGATAAAATGCCAAGCGCTACGTAAAGCTAAGAATAGCCCTTGGTATCAGAAGTGCCTTGGCCAAACACCTTTTTATAGATCGGCTTGCGGTACAAGAACTGCCCTTTCATCACCGGGTAAAATAGGTAGTCTAACCAGCGGAAGGGTGTACGGTAGGTGATGTCATCAATGATGGTGGCGTGGGTGCCGGTTTGCACCACGCGGTGGTGGTGTCGCCAGTACGTTAAAAAGAAGGGTAGCTTCACGCCTTCGTCCACAAAGTACCACTCCTTGCTGGTTTCGCCGTCTTTGGTGATATGGCTCTCCCACACCTGCTTGAACAGCAGAAAATTGAGTTCTAACGAC
Organism: Tunicatimonas sp.; assembly: GCA_965213875.1. GTDB lineage: Bacteria > Bacteroidota > Bacteroidia > Cytophagales > Cyclobacteriaceae > Tunicatimonas. Next base: position 1,331,098 of record CBDCAN010000001.1, read on the forward strand.
ACAATATCGCCCTTCTGCGAGCCGTCAAAACGTAGTAGCTTCACCGGCGGAAACGGCGGGTTAAGTTCGGTAAACAAATCTTCGTTGAAACCTTGGGCCACCGCACGGCGGCTTTGCTTCACAGGAGTAGAAATAACGATGCGCACAGATCGGGCTTTTTATAATAACTACTGTTCCCCCGCTTGGTTCAATCTGCCGCTCCAATTCTACGCTATTTACTCGGTAACTGCACCGAGGCAGGCTGTGTATCTAGCTTGCCTACTTCCACCGTAGAGCCACCGTGTACCCGCATCGTGGCCACCTGAAAATCCTCAGCATCGGCCTCAAAAATATTATCAACGTACTTTTGTGGGTTGCGGTCGATGTAGGGAAACCAGGTGCTGTGAATCTGAATCATTACGCTATGGCCCTGCTTGAACGTGTGCAGCACATCTTGTAGCGGAAAACTGACGTCGGTGATGCGGTCGGCCTCAAAGGGCTTCGGGGTTTCGTAGCTATCGCGGAAACGGCCGCGGAACACCTCGCTGCGCACCAGCATCTGGTAATCAGCCATCTGCAAATGGTCTTGCATGGTGGGGCTGTCTTCCGCGTCAGGGGGCATCACGTCGATGAGTTTTACCACCCAGTCGGCATCGGTGCCTGAGGTAGATACCTTGAGCTTGGCCATGATTTCGCCCATCAGGGTGAGGTCGTCGGTTAAGGGTTCGGTGACGAAGGTCAGCACGTCGGGGCGGCGGGCGGCGAAGCGCTGATCGTCGGTCATGAACTTGCGGGGCGTAAAGGTTACTTTAACATCTTCGGTGAAGGGCACCGGGTGGGCCGGATCGCTGGTGTACTCAAACGAAAGGCTTTCGTCAGCTTCCTCACCAATTATGAGCTGATCGGGCTGTAGTGCTTCACCCTCGCGGAAGGTGAAGGTGTAGCGCGGGGCATCAGTGGGGGGCCAGGCGTCAAACTTTTTCCACTCTTTGATTCCGGTATCGTACAAGTAAGCGTCGGGCAGCTGGGGGGCTTCACCGTCCTTGAGGAAATGCGTGAAAAACGGATACTCAATTTCTCGTTGGTAAAACGTAGAAATACTGTCACCGAAGTAGATATTACCCACCGCCTGCGTGCCTTTCTCCCTGGCCCAATCGCCATGACTCCAGGGTCCCATCACCAGCATATTGAAGGTGCCAGGATTGTTGCGCTCCACCGTTTTGTAGATGTTCAGCGGGCCGTATAAATCTTCGGCGTCGAACCAACCGCCCACGGTCATGATGGCGTGATCGATGTTTTCTAGGTGCGGCAGAATGCTGCGTTCTTGCCAAAACGTATCGTAGTTAGGGTGCTCGGTCACCTGCTGCCAGAAAAAGTTATCGGCGTAGTGCTCTTCAGAATTTTTGAGCGGCCCCAGGTCTTTATGAAACTGATAGGCATCTTCTCCCATATCTACGATATTATACCAGCTCGTATCCACCGGCGACTCGTGCTGTACGCCGAACACCGGAAAAGTCCGCCAGTAGCTCTGCAGAAACGCACCGTGGTGGTGGAAATCATCGAAGAAGAAATCGGAGATGGGTGCCTGCGGCGATGAGGCCTTCAGGGCCGGATGGGCATCGACCGCCCCGGCGATGGTGTAGAATCCAGGGTAGCTGATGCCCCACTGCCCTACGTTTCCGTTGGTGCGGTCGCCTAGTTTTTTCAGCAGCTCCTCAATAGTATCGTAGGTATCCGAGCTTTCGTCGATCTCGTCTTCGCTGTCACGATTAGGCCGCATGTTGTCATACTGCCCTTCGGAACGGTAGCGCCCCCGCACGTCTTCGTAGACGAAGATGTAGCCGTCGCGCATGAGGTAGGGCGATGGCCCCAGGCTGGCCGGAACCGCATCAGAACCGTAGGGAGCCACACTGTAGGGGGTGCGCTTGAGCAGTACCGGGTACTGCTTACTTTGGTCTTTGGGTAAATACACATTGGCGAACAACTTGACTCCGTCACGCATCGTGAAGGTCATTTCTTGCTTCTCGTAGTGCTCGCGCACGTAGAGCGAATCAGCCGCCTGGTTTTGAGCAAAGACCGTCAGGCTCAGGATAGATAGCAAACTCGCTAAGAGGGTTTTCATACGGGTTATGGCTGGGTTAGAACGGGCGGGAAGATACAAATCCGAAGAGAAAAATAATAGTTTCCCGAAAGTGGAACTCCCCGAGTGGAACTCCCCGAGTGGAACGAGTATGTCGTAGGGGGACTTAGGAAGCTTGCGTGTTCTGATGGGCCCCAGAACGGTAAGTTTCCTAAGTCTAACCCGCAAACGGCAAAATGCTATACGTCCTCTTATAACTTCCTACTGCACCACCAGCTTCTCTATCAGAGTCTCCTGCGCTCCGCCAATACGCAACAGGTACACTCCGCTGGGAAGCGATCGTACGTCTAGGTTGGTCACACCGCGAAGCGTTTGTCGTAACACGACCCGCCCCTGCGTATCGGTGAGCAGCAGTGAACTCGGTGAGGTGCTACCCGGCTGAATCGTTACCTGCGCCTGCCCCTGGTCTACCGGATTAGGGTACACCTTCAGTCCGCCCGCCACTATCACTTCGTCCGTGGGGGGTTGGCTTAGCAACTCTGCCCGACGAGCGTTGCTATTCACCTGGCCGAAGTCAATGTAACCGTTGCACTCAAGTCGCTCGCTGAAGCGGCCCCCTCCACAGGTGCCTTGCCACGCTCCGGTATTGATAGCCTGGGCTTCGGCCTCTTGCGTATCAGTGGGTGACCTGACATAATCTACGCGAAGGTTTCGGTCTTTGCCTCTTTGCTTCAGGTCGTTCACAAAGGCTACCTTCACATTGCCATCCACCGGGCCATCGTAGGTGTAGTTGACCCAATCGGTAGTCACATTCCAGCGTGACACTTCCTGATCGTCAATGCGCAATGCCATCACTTCTTCCCCGGTGGTGCCCCGTGCCCGCACCGTCAGCGATGCACTGTTGCTACCCGGGGTGGTCACTTCCACGTAATCGAGTCGGGCGAACTCACCCCGGTTGGCTCCGGCCTGGATTTCAATACGCGAATCTTGCCGCAGAAATACTCCTGACACCTTTAGTATTTTCCACTGGTTGCCCCCTTCAGTCACCTGATCGGCCGCCCACTGGCGGGTGGTCACGTCGTTGGTCAGCAGGGTAAAGGTGGAAGCACCATCGGGTTCGTCCAGGTAGCGGATGGCCAGGTCGTACTCACCATCTTGACCGGTAAACCGGTAGCCCACCGAACCTATTCCGCCCTGAGTATCCATCTGCACAATGCCTCCGCCCGACGCTTTGGTCCAGTTGGCCACTTCGTAGTTGTTGAGATCCATCGCCTCGGCTTCGGTACGGCCCACGCCGTTGCTGGCATCGAGGACGGAGGTGGCTTCCGTCTCGTAGGCCCCCAAATCGGGAGCCGAACCGGCGAACGGTAGGCCTACATCGGTACCCTGATCGATCAAGTCACTACCATCAGCCAATCGCAAAAAGCCAGACGTAGGTAAGCTACCGTCAGACGCCCGCGGACCGACGGCTATAGCATCAGAAACCGACTGAAAGTCTTCGCTGTTTACGGAAGCCGATAGGTTCCAGCTATTAAATTCATCGTCGGTGCCCTCTTTAGCGAGCACGCCGCCCGAATAGTTGATACAATTACGGAGCACGTGGCGTTCGGGACCGTAGAAAGAGAAGTTGAGTCCCTGGTTGTTCCAGCCGGTGCTATTGTATACCGTCACCCCGCTGGTGTTGCTGTTAGACAAGTAGCCGTTGGCTCGGTTGCCCCACGCCAGGCAATTTTTGACCAGGTGAGCCCCACCGTTACGTCCCAGCTTAAAACCTTCGCCGTTGCCCGCAAAGGCCGCTCCCACTTGCCAGCGGTCAAAGCCGTTATTATACGCCCAGCACCGGTCAATTACCACCTTGTTGTTGGCTTTCCATAGATCATAGCCGTCATCGGCGTTGGCCCAGGCGCGGCAACCCTCAAACTTATTGTCAGTGCCCACGTCGAAGATAGCCGAAAAGCCGTCACCGTTCTGTCCGTTATCGTTGGGGTTGAAGTTGCGGTACGCATCGCAGTTCAGCACCCTGGTTTGGGAGGCCCCGCCAATAATCGCCAGCCCCGTGTTGCCATTATCGTGCAGCACCAGTTGTTCCATGTGGTTACCCACCGACTCGGTGCCGTTGATGGTGATGCCGAAGGTGATGCCGTTGCGCACCTCCAGCCCTCGCAGGTGCCAGTATTCCTCTTTAATGCGGAAAATAGCGTTATCGCGCAAGTCTTTATCTATTTCCTCTTCCCGAAACCGACTGCCATCGATGATAGGCCGTTCGTTGCGATAGGCAAATAAGCGGGTGCGTTGCGCGTCACTACCGCCCGCCTGCTCAATGCGAATGGTTCGTGAAGGAAAGTAGGTGCCACCGCGCAGGTAGATAGTATCACCGCCATCCACCTGACTAATGGCGTAGCGGATGGTGCGGAAGGGCTGCTCCAGGGTGCCGCTATTGTTATCGTTGCCGGTAGGTGACACGTAGTACGTATCGGCTAACGTGGGCAGAGCCACCGTGAGCAGTCCGGTAAGAATTAAGAGATAAGACGAACGGTAGAAACCAAAAAACATAGCGGACAGGGTTTAAGTAAATAATTGGATAATAAACTAAATTCTGTACGTACCACTTGAGCAGCTCCTTGTCTAGTAGCACCCCAGTGGTTCGCAGTGGCGAAGACTGAACGAACTACTGGCTGCGCGAAGCAAAACGTGCTTGCTCATTCTGTACGTTTCATAAGAAATACACGGTTGGCACTAATTTGTACGCGATAAAAGTGTTGTATGATTGAGCTATTGTATTACCAACGCCTGGCTTAGGTTGCGCACTGACGTTTTCAACCAGTAGATGCCACTCTGGAGCCTATGTGTGTCTACGTTTAACACAGACTGACCGTCAAACGGCACGCTTAGCACGACTCTTCCTTGGCTGTCAATCAGCCATAAATCCTCTGGATACGCGCTTTCATGAGACAAGCGTACGGTGAACTGACCGTCTGATACCGGATTGGGGTATACGCTCAGAGCGCTGTTCGTCGTCGCCGGTTTGTCTGCCAAAGGGCGTTGGCTCAACGACTCCGCCCGCCGAGCGTTACTATTCACCTGACCGAAATCAATGTAACCGTTGCAATCGAGCCGCTCGCTAAAGCTACCGCCGCCGCAGGTACCATCCCAAGCGCCGGTATTGATAGCCTGAGCTTCGGCTTCAATCACTTGATCGGCTACCGTAATCTTGTCTACCCGTAAATTGCGGTCAATACCGCCTCGCACAAACTTGTCGTTCGTAAAAGCAACCCGAATATCGCCATCTATCGCCCCATCGTAAGTATAGTCTTGCCAACTGGTCGTTACGGTCCAAATGGCAACCGGTTGATCGTTCATGCGCAGCTCCATAGTTTCTTCACCGGTGGTACCGCGGGCGAGAATGGTGAGACTACCCGACGGTGCCACTGGTGTCACCTCTACGTAGTCTAAGCGAGCGAACTCATCCCGATTGGCTCCGGCCTGGATTTCAATACGCGAATCTTGCCGCAGAAATACTCCTGACACCTTTAGTATTTTCCACTGGTTGCCCCCTTCAGTCACCTGATCGGCCGCCCACTGGCGGGTGGTCACGTCGTTGGTCAGCAGGGTAAAGGTGGAAGCACCATCGGGTTCGTCCAGGTAGCGGATGGCCAGGTCGTACTCACCATCTTGGCCGGTAAACCGGTAGCCCACCGAACCTATTCCGCCCTGAGTATCCATCTGCACAATGCCTCCGCCCGACGCTTTGGTCCAGTTGGCCACTTCGTAGTTGTTAAGATCCATCGCCTCGGCTTCGGCACGGCCCACGCCGTTGCTGGCATCGAGGGCGGTTGGGGCTTCGGTTTCGAAGGCTCCCAGATCAGGAGCATCGCCGCTGAACGGTAGGCCTACATCAACTCCTCGGTCGATGAGATCGCTACCATCAGCCAGTCGCAAAAAGCCGGAAGTAGGTAAGCTACCGTCGGCGTTGCGGGGGCCGGTGGCTACGTCATCAGAGAGGCTCTGAAAATCACTGTCGTCTACTGTTATGGGCAGCGTCCAGCTATTAGCTGTTTCGTCAGTACCACCGCTGATATCTACCGTATCCGTTACGGATAGACAGTTGCGTAGCACGTGCTGTTCAGGATCGTAGAAGACAAAGTCACGAACGTTATCCCAGCCGGTACAGTTGTGGAGGGTCACCCCGCTGGTATTACCATTGGAGTCGAAACCACGCACTCGGTTGCCCCACGCCGAGCAGTTTTGAAGAAGGTGGGTCCCTCCATCACGTCCCAGTTTAAAGCCATTGCCGTTGCCGGTGAAGTCATTACCAAAGTTCCAGATGTCGAAGCCATTGTCGTAGGCCCAGCAGTTTTCTACCGTTACGGCACTACCCGCTTTCCAGAAGTCCCAACCATCGTCGGAATTAGCCCAGGCCCGGCAGTCTCGAAACGTGTTGCCAGTTCCTACGTCGAACTTGGCCGCGAAGCCGTCGGCGTTTTCACCGTTGTTTTGGGGGTCAAAGTTGCGGTACGAATCACAGTTCAGGACTAGCGTCTGTGACGCTCCTCTGTAGAGGTCCAGCCCGGTATCGCGGTTATCGTGAATGGTCAGTTGCTCCAGTATGTTGCCAACCGCATCGTCACCCGCCACCAGTATTCCTCCGGACTGACCATTACGCACCGTCAGGCCTTTTAGATGCCAGTGGGCTGCCCACAGTCGCAGAACATCATTGTCACCAGCGTCGGGGTCGAACACGCTGAACCGGCTACCGTCGAGGATGGGTTCTTCACCCGGGTAGGCCCATAGTTTGGTGGGCTGGGCTGATGTGCCGCTCGCTCGTACAATGCGGATGGTCTGATCGAGGTAGTACACGCCTCCTCGCAAATAGATTTCGTCGCCTCCTTGCACCACACTCACCGCCTGCCGAACGGTACGAAAAGGTTGGTTTAAACTTCCAATGTTATCGTCACTGCCGGTAGGTGATACGTAGTAGGTGGCCGCTACGACGGGTGCAGTGGTCGCTAGCAGTATAAAAACAAACAGGTAGACACGCAAATAGTAACCAGGGCTCATATCCGAGGGGATTTAAGATAAGCAATCAGAAAAGACGAGCGACTGGTAAGGAATTGTGTAGGTAGTAACCGGGGGCCTCACGAAATGTTTTAGAACATTTTTGCGATAGGTTGACACAGATAGTATACCACGCAGGCGGTTTCTTTTCGTAAAGTTTCTGTTCTACCGTGGGCAGACTGCGGGCAAAAGTGACCGAGCACTACACACGACAAACGAAATAGTGCCACCCTTAGCGCAACGCCAAGTCATGCAGAGCCAGCAGGCCATCGTACTCGCGCTGAAAGCTTCGCTGCCGATGATGTTCTTTCTGGTGGTGAATGTATTGATACACCCGTGCCACCGACTCGCTGACTGAGAAAGCACCGTAGCCGGTTTGCCAGGCAAAGGAACGCTCTGCTTGTCTGGTGCAATACCGCGCTAGTTCCTCCGGCTGATTGATCCAGTGTGATGTGCTGCCCTTTACCTGCTTGATTATTTCGGCCGTAGACTTTTGCGGATTCAGCAAAAACAGACAATGAACGTGATCGGGCATGCCATTAACGATACGCACCGGGCAACCGGTATCTCTAAACTGCTGCCGCAGGTAGTCGTGTACTTTCCCTTCAATAGCCTCACCTAAAAAGGGTAGCCGGTTTTTGGTGGCCCAAACGGCGTGTATCCAAATTTTGTTGAACGAATGGGGCATACTGCGATGGGTTTTCGTTTGTGGATGACCTTATCGTGTTATAAACCGTTGAAACGGTTGCGGGGTTTGGGAGGTGTGTGATATTGCGTTACGTGTTACGTTTCCCGTAGCCCACGGTTTAAACCGTGGGCTATAGAACGCGCTGCACAACAGGGCCATCCCAAACCTACCCCCTCACGAAACATACCTTCCGGTTATTCTTGCTGCATGGGGCAACATGGGGAGGTGTCGCACAGTCCTGCCCCCACCGTAGGGGCTTCCCTAGAAGGAGCTGCTAGCCGCGCCCCAGCGCAGGGGCAGCGCAGGCGAAGGTTTCAGATAGTGCCCCTACTCTTTTCTTACGGGCACCGGGCGTTCTTTTGTAGAGGCTTTAGGGCGTACGCGCATTAGAGAGGCGAACACGTTGGCTAAAATAGATACTTCGCTTACGTACGTAGGCTTCGGCGCATAATAGATTATTGTGAGTGCGCTTCGCTGGGTAGTTTTGGTCTCTAATTATATCAAGAGATGAACAAGAACCAGAATCAGTTTCTTCACCGCGTGCGGGTGGCCCTCACCAACGCACTGAGCACTCCCGACATCCTCACCGCGCTGTCGGAGTACTCTTACGACGCCAAGAAAATCAGACAGGGCCTCAGCCTTTACGACGATATAGAGGAACTCACCCGTCAGCGAGAGCAGGCCCAAGAAGCCCAGTACCAGACCACCGAGCTGCTCGGTCAGGCCAAAGAGGAGCTGTTATATATCTTTAAGATACACGTGAGTACGGCTCGGTTGGGCTACCAGCGCGAAGCCGCGGCCCAGGATACCCTGCGCATCACCCGGGCGGCCCCCCGCGAAACGGTGGCTTGCCTGGAGCACATCAAGCGGTTTTATGCGCACGTGCCCACCTCAATGATGGCCAAGTACCATGTGCCCCAAAAGGAACTCACGCAGGCGGGCCGCTTGCTCGACCGGGTAGAAGAACTACTGGCCCTGCAAAAGAAGATGATGAGCCAGCCCCAGCAAATCACCGAGGTGCGTATGCAGAAGCTGGTCGAGCTGCAAACGTGGATGCGCCGCTTCGATAAGATCAGCCAAGTGGCGTTGGATGACCAACCGCAGCAGCGCGAGGTGCTGGGGCAAGTGGTGAAGTAGTGCGTAGGTCGCTGTTGATACTATGATGCGGGGGAAGTGGTCATTGAAACTTTCGGTGAACCTCTACACTCATTTATACCGACTTATCCAAACTGTCGTAGATTGAGCAGTGCCTTGGTACGTTTTTTCTCTGAGTCTTTCATTCCAAAGTAGACTTCCGCTTTGGTCACCGAACAAAGGGCAAGTCGTTCGAAACCAATGTGGCTGAGTTCATTCCAAATCGTTTGATCCTCTCGGAACACACGAAAGAAGACGTTGGTGTCACAGAGAATAAGAGGTTTAGCACGTTTAGCCACTATTGAGTAGCTTATCTACCCTTTTATCATTTATCGATACCTCCTCACGCTATTTCAATGCCCCAGCCATCGTCTCGCCAATATCCGCAGGAGAGTTAACGACCATCAGGCCGCAGTCTTTCATGATGCGCATTTTGGCTTCGGCGGTGTCCTCTTCCCCTCCGATGATCGCTCCGGCGTGGCCCATACGGCGACCGGGAGGAGCGGTTTGCCCGGCGATGAAGCCCACGACGGGCTTTTTGTTGCCCTGCTCTTTGATCCAGCGGGCGGCTTCGGGTTCGTACTGTCCGCCGATCTCACCGATCATCACGACGGCATCGGTCTCAGGGTCTTCCATCAGCAGTTGCACCGCTTCTTTGGTCGAGGTGCCAATGATCGGGTCACCCCCGATGCCGATAGCGGTAGAGATGCCCAAACCGGCTTTCACCAGTTGGTCGGCGGCTTCGTAGGTCAGGGTGCCTGATTTAGATACCAGACCGACTCTACCCTTCTTAAACACGAAGCCGGGCATAATACCTACCTTGGCCTCCTCAGGAGTAATTACACCGGGGCAGTTGGGTCCGATGAGCGTCACTTCGCTCTTCTGCCGCAGAAAGTCTTTGGCCACCATCATATCTTTGATCGGAATGCCTTCGGTGATGGCAATGATGACTTTAATGCCAGCGTCGGCAGACTCCATGATGGCATCGGCGGCAAAGGCCGGGGGCACAAAGATAATGGATACGTCGGCCCCCTCTTCTTCTACCGCCCGCTGCACGGTGTTAAACACCGGCCGGTCGAGGTGCTGCTGGCCGCCCTTGCCGGGGGTTACTCCGCCCACCACCTGGGTGCCGTACTCAATCATCTGCTCGGCGTGGAAGGTGCCTTCCGAACCGGTAAATCCCTGCACAATAACGCGCGAATCTTTATTGACTAAAACGCTCATGAAAGTCTGGTTAAGTTTTTCACAAAAATAGGACAAAAGACGGCATAGGCAAGCAACCACCGACGATTCCCGAAGCAATGCAACGGCGAGCGTTTGTGGCGGTAGTTTGGGTAGCACTGCGATTGTGCTAATTTAGCCCGTGGAAGGCGGTAAGCAGTAGGCGGGCGGCAGTACCGCATCACAATAACCTACCGCACGCCCACCGTCTACTATCTATCAGTCATTCTTCAGGGCACAATGTCTTAGTACACCCACCCCGCTACTTTTTTTTACCGTATGCCGTTTCGTAAGCTCACATTTCTACTGGCTGGTCCGCTGCTGTTCTTCGCCATCAGCACACTGTTGTCGGTCAACGGACTAGACGTCAGCGCCGTTCGGGTGATGGCCGTGGCCGCCTGGCTGGTGGTGTGGTGGATAAGCGAGGCGGTGCCCCTGCCGGTGACGGCCCTGCTGCCGCTGGTGCTGTTTCCGCTGCTCGGCGTTTTTGATATAAGCACCGCAGCCGCCCCCTACGCCAGCCCGATTGTGTTCTTGTTTATGGGAGGCTTCCTGATTGCGCTGGCGATGGAAAAGCGGCAGCTGCACCGACGTATCGCCCTGCACCTGATTCGGCTCACCGGCACCGATGCCAACGGTATCATCCTGGGTTTTATGCTGGCCACGGCCTTCCTGAGTATGTGGATTTCCAACACGGCCACCACCGTCATGATGCTGCCGATTGCGGTGTCAGTGATTGAGCTGCTGCGCGACGGTCAGACCCCTGACGCCCCGGGCTACCGTCGGTTTGCGCTGGGGCTGATGCTGTGCATTGCTTACTCGGCCAACATCGGAGGCACCACCACCATCATCGGCACTCCGCCCAACGTGGTGCTGGTGGGCTACATGCAGGAGTTCTACCAACAAGAACTCACCTTCGGGCGCTGGCTGCTGGTGGGCATTCCCACCTGTGCAATTCTACTGACCGGCACCTACTGGATGGTGACGCGCGTGCTGTTTCCGCACGGACTCGGTCAGCTCAGTGGGTCTGACGATTTGATTGCCGGCCAGCTTCGGCAGCTGGGACCGATGCGACGCGCCGAGAAGTTGGTGGCAGCCGTGTTTGTGCTGACGGCCCTGGGTTGGATGTTCCAATCGAGCATTAACGAATGGTGGGGCACCGCCCTACTAAACAACACCCTGGTGGCAATGATAGGCGGCATTCTGATGTTTGTGGTGCCCGTGCGGTTGCGATCTACCGAGTATCTGCTGGATTGGGAAAGTACTGCGCGCCTGCCCTGGGGCATTCTGCTGCTCTTCGGCGGCGGTCTGTGCCTGGCCAAGGGCATGGAAACCACCGGTTTGGTGCAGTGGGTGGGTGATCAGATCGCGGGGCGCTCGTCGGTGGAGCTATGGTGGTTGGTGCTGATACTTACCGCTTTTATGCTGTTTATGACTGAAATTATGAGCAACGTGGCGTTGGTGGTTATCTTTGTGCCCGTAGTGTTCGGCATCGCCGAAGGGCTGGGCATTGAGCCGCTCTATTTAGCTATTCCGGTGACTTTGGCCTCGAGCTGCGCCTTCATGATGCCGGTGTCTACTCCACCTAATGCGGTGGTGTTCTCCAGTGGTTACATCCGCATCGGGCAGATGGCCCGGGCGGGTTTCTTGCTCAACGTGTTGTCTATTCTGGTGCTGGTGGCGCTGACGATGACGGTGGTGCGGTGGGTCTACTAGAGACGCTTGAAACGGTGGGGTTGGAAGGCTGATCTACTAAACGAAAGGCGCGTGGCTATTAGCCCCTCAACCTGCAATTTTTTTAGCCTATGACCTTACTATCCTCCTCACCAAACAAACTACCCTTCAATCTGCTGCACCAGTTCGTCGTACCACGCTTCGCCGTACTTGCGGATGAGCGGTTCTTTTAAAAAGCGGTAGAGGGGCACCTGTAGCTCTCGGCCCAGGTCGCAGGCGGGCGAGCAGATGTGCCAGCGGTGGTAGTTGATGGCGTCGTAGTGGTCGTAGGTGTCAATACGCAGTGGGTACAGGTGACAAGAGATCGGTTTTTTGAAGTTAGTCTTTCCGGCTAGATACGCCTGCTCAATGCCACACTTAAGAATTCCCTGCGCATCGCGGATGGCGTAGACGCACTCACGTCCATCGATAATAGGCGTTACGTAGTCGTTGTCTTCGTCGGTCACGTGTTTACCCTGCCGCTCAATTTCCTGCACTCCCCGCTCGGTCAGATAGGGCTTCACGTCTTCGTAGATATCTTCTAGAATAGCGCGCTCTTCTGCGATTAGCGGAGCACCGGAGTCTCCCTCTACGCAGCACGCTCCGCGACACTTCTGAAGGTTACACACAAAAAAGTTTTCCTTGATATCGTCACTGATAACAGCATTATCTACGATGTGCATGGCAGTATAAGTTTAACCTGTGTCTTACTAACTTTATAAAATACCTAACAAATATACCCAAATAAGCGTTGATATGGACTAGTGCGGGTCACTATGTCTCTGCCTACACATTTATGAAGAAAAGAGTTTGGATTCCTTTGCTGGTTTTGGCCGTTCTGGGGATAAGCTACCTCACCGGCCCGGTACCGGCTACTCCCGTCTATTCCGAAGACTGGCCGACACTGCCCGCCGCACTGCCCGCTTTGCAAGCGCAGATAGACCAATCGGAAGCCGACTGCCCCACCCGTGAGGACAACCAGGCCCGCATCCGATGGCACAACGACACAGCGGCAGTGACCGAGTATAGCTTCGTGTACCTTCACGGCTTTGCCGGCAGCTACCGCGACGGCTACCCTCTGAATGTCAACGTGGCCGATACCTTTGGAGCCAATATCTACCTGGCGCGCTGGGCCGACCACGGACTGCGCCCACCGGCTTCCCTCGACGGTTTTTCGCCCGAGTCGGCTTGGGAATCGGCTAAAGAGGCCCTGGCCATCGGAAAGCGCATCGGTCGCAAGGTGATCGTCATGAGCACCTCTACCGGGGGCACCCTGGCACTCAAATTGGCCGCTACTTATCCCGACTCGGTACACGCCCTCATCAATATCTCACCCAATATCCGCGACGATCAAACCGGGGCTTTCTTGCTGAACACTCCCTGGGGCCACGAGCTGGCCCATTTGGTTTCGCTGGGTGACCACCGCGAGATTGAGCATGAGCAGGCCATTGCGGCCCAGTACTGGGACACTATTTACCCCGCCGAGGCGCTCGTCAACCTACAGGTGCTGGTGGAGTCTACCATGGAAGACGAGACCTTCCGAAAGGTGCGGTGCCCGATGCTCACCCTGTACTACCATAAAAATTTTATGCAAGAAGACGAGCACGTGGAAGTAGACCGCTATCCTGAGGTATACGAAACCGTGAGCACTCCCGACTCGCTGTTGGCCTTGGTAGAGCTCGCCACTCCCGAAACCCACTTCATCGGTAGCGAGATCAAGTCGAAGGACTACCGCACGGCCCAGCGGAAGGCCATCGAGTTTTGTCAGCAGGTACTCGAGATGCCGATCAAACCAGAGGAGGATCCCGTCGCCGATGAGTCAACAAACAAAGCGTATACTTCGTCGACGCCAGTTCACTGGATGCCGTTTCTTAACACTCACTCACTTAGAGCGGTCCAGTGATCCGCGTAGTACTGTACCAATTGTACTACGTCCCAGGCATCGTCGAGGCCGCGGTGTGCTACCGTGGGGTCCGCTAAGCCTATGCGTTTCTTACAGGTGCTGAGGCTAGGAATCCACTGCTTGTCTTTCTTCGGGTTCCAGAACAGTAGTCCGGGGTCAAGCGCCGCGCGGTGCAAGCTGATCTGCTGCCGGAAAAGCGGCAAGCGTTCTAGAAATATCCGGTCAAACTTATCAAAATTCTTACCGGCTGCTTGTATACGAATACGCCCGCGCTCGTGCTTCACGAAGCCGTGTTGCAGCAAAAAAGCCGCAAACTGATCAACTAACGCTGCTTCTGTCACAACGATGGTATCAAAATCAGGGGCCTGTAGCTCTTCGATAAGTTTTTGGTTCATCCGCAGGGCTGCCGACTGCGCGTACGCAAAAGTGGGCTGCATCAGCACCCGAAAACTCGGCGCGTCGTCGCGAGCCACCGGTTGCCGGGTGTTGTAGATAATGGCCGCGAACTCGATAATTTCGTGTCGCCAGGGGTCGCCCCCGGTAGTTTCTAGGTCAATGGAGACAAAGCGCATGGGTGAACAACCGGCCGCGGGGCCAAACTGTTGGTGAACCAGGGAATAACTCACAGCGAGCATCCCGCGTAGATACCCTCATTCATACGTATACAATTGTGCCCCCCCATGTTCATCATGCGTTATATTCTTTTCTTATCGTCCGTAGTGTTCGCCCTAAGCTGTAATTCTTCCGACCCTACTATCAAACTACAGGAGCGCGAGGCCGATCCGCTGGTTATTTTCTCTTCCGCACCCAGTCAGCCCGCTGCCCAGTTGCGATTGCTCGCCGATAGCACTTTTCGTCTGCGCGCTAGCAAACAGGCCCCCCACACAGCAGAGCTACAGGGAAAATTTTCGATAGACGACCAGTACTACCGGCTCTTCTTTAAAGATTCGGTGCATCACCTAAACGAACTCATCACCCCGGTGCACCCTGATGGTTCAGTAGTAGTGTACCCTGACCATTCGGTGGCGCTGGATCGTTCGCTGCTACAGTTTTATGTGCAAGGCGAACTGGTGGCTAAAGATACTACGCTAATCAGCCAGTAGTTTTTCATCGGTGAGGTAGCCACCGGGCGGCTTTGGCAAAACAATCAGTGCCCCAAATAGGTTACTATGACGTATTTAGCCATAAAATAACAGATATACCCATGAAAAGCCTCAACATCACCACACCAACCCTCGGACTATTATCCGTTGTATTTATGTTCGCAGCCAGTGCCGGTTGCTCATCCGAAAGTGGCAATCAAGTAGCCACTGAAGATACCGCGGTAGTCTTCTCTACAGAAGAAGAGTCTATCGACGAAGCGGCAGAAGAAGATGTGGCCGCTCCGATGGACGACGAAGCGGTGGAAGAAGAAGTAGATATGCAGGTGAGTCGGGTGCAGCCCGAACCTGTGAAGAAGCCTGAGAACAAAGACCCGGTGCTAACCGCTCTTTCAACGAGTTATAAAGACTGGAACGCTGATGGCAATAATGTGCTGGATAAGGAAGAGTTTTACGGAGGATTGTACAACGTATGGGACGCTGACCAGAACAACGAAATTGGTGAGGATGAGTTTATGAAGAGTGCCAATGAGTTTTTTACCGACTACAACGTGAAAGAGTACGGTGACTATGCTGAGTGGGACGCTGACGGCAACGGAAATCTTAGCGCAGCTGAGTTTCGTAGCGGTATGAAGGCCACGGTTGATCAAGATCCTACCGCGCAAGACTTGTTGGTTATTTGGGATACTGATAATGACGATGCTATTGAGCGCATTGAACTAGATAATATTACCGTTCGTCTGGATAAAGACAGTAACTAGTATTTTGATTAACCTCGGCGAAGGAAAATCAGTATAACCATATAATAAGCACCGGTGGCCTTACAGCTTCCGGTGTTGCTTTTTCAATCAAAAAGATATCTTATCATGAAATATGCCCTTATCGTATTCAGCTTGCTCACGGTGGCTTGCTCACAAGCACAACAGCCTACCTCAAGCAGTGCCGCCGACATACCCGACCAGTACATTGGTATTCCGGTGAGTGAAGAAGGCTACGAATACCCGATACAACTCTCCGAAGACGAGTGGAAAGAAAGGCTTTCTGACGAAGCGTACCACATCTTACGAGAAGAGGGTACTGAACGCCCCTTTACTGACAAGCTCAATGATAACAAGAAGAAAGGTATTTACTATTCTGCGGCTACCGGGCAACCCCTGTTCTCTTCCGAAAGCAAATTTGATTCAGGCACCGGCTGGCCGAGCTTCTACGAGCCTATCAGTAAGGAAGCAGTGGTACTGCGCGAGGACGGTGGTCTGGGTATGTTGCGCATCGAGGTAGAAGACAGCGGCAGCGGTTCTCACATAGGTCACGTGTTTCCTGATGGTCCTCAACCCACCGGTTTGCGCTACTGCATGAACGGTGGGGCTATGCTATTTGTGGCCGAAGGTGAGGAACCACCGGCGTTGGTGAAGGAGTATCTGGAGGCTAACCCTGACGAAAAGCCCTAACTACTTGTAAGGCTTGTCTTTTTGTTTTTACCTTTAGCCCGCACTAAACCTAACAACACAATGGCTTACAATCTGCTGGCTGGTAAAAAAGGAATTATTTCGGGCGCACTGGACGAAAACTCTATTGCGTGGAAGATAGCCCTCAAAGCTAAGGCTGAGGGCGCCTCTTTTGTGCTTACCAATGCCCCTATTGCGCTGCGTATGGGTAAGATCAATGAGCTGGCCGAGCAGTGTGAGACGCAGGTCATTCCCGCTGACCTCACGGCTGTCGCTGATATAGAGGCGCTCTATGAGCAGACCCGTGAGGTGCTTCAGACCGAGCGCATTGATTTTATGCTCCACGCCGTGGGCATGAGTCCGAACGTGCGTAAAGGGCGTGACTACGGCAACCTCAACTACGACTGGTACGCTAAAACACTCGATATATCGGCTTTGTCGTTTCACAAAATGCTACAGGTAGCCGAGCAGTCAGACCTCATGAACGATTGGGGATCGGTAGTGGCACTTTCGTACATTGCGGCGCAGCGGGTTTTCCCCGACTACAGTGATATGGCGCAGGCCAAAGCAGTGCTGGAATCTATCGCCCGCAGCTACGGCTATCGTTTCGGTCGCCGCAACAAGGTGCGCGTCAACACGGTATCTCAGTCGCCTACCCGCACCACCGCAGGCACCGGCATCAGTGGCTTCGATGTGTTCTACGACTATGCCGACAAAATGTCGGCCCTCGGCAACGCTGACGCTGAGTCTTGCGCCGACTTCGTGATCACACTTTTCTCAGACCTCACCCGTATGGTCACGATGCAGAACCTCATGCACGACGGGGGTTTTTCTTCCGCCGGAATTTCAGAAGAGATCGTCGAGCAACTCAGCCGTGCCTAGCCGAGCTACCACGCACAGCTTGCGAAGGAGCCGATAAGTCGCTACTTTTGAGTAATAAGTAAACATGTTGCCCCTCCCCTTATGAAACCTTCCGAAAACAATGGTCTTTGGTTTTTCGAAGAAGTGAACTTCACTACCATCTTTTGTCCGCAGAAAATGGTCGCCCTTGATGATCAAATCGAGCATCGTATGTATCAGAAAGGGGCAACCGTCTACACCGTTGGCGAGTCGTCCAGTTATATTTACATCGTAAAAGAGGGTCGTGTGAAGATTGGTGCTTACGCTGAGGACGGTAAGGAAATCGTCAAAACTATATTAGCTTCCGGCGAAGTATTCGGTGAGCTGGCCCTGGCGGGTGAGTCGCAGCGTACCGAGTTTGCTGTGGCTCTGGACGCCAATACGATCGTGTGCCCAATGACAATAGAGGATATGCGTGCGCGTATGAGAGATAATCAGGAGTTTAGCGTGAGCATATTTAAAATGGTGGGCAACCGAATGCGCAAACTAGAGCGCCGGATAGAGTTGCTGGTGTCTAAAGATGCCCGTACCCGGGTGATAGAATTCCTGCGCGACTTGGCCGGAGAGCGAGGCAAGAAGGTCGGCTACGAAATTATGATTCCGAGCCATCTAAAACACCAGGATATTGCCAGCCTCACCGGCACCTCGCGACAAACTGTCACCACCATACTTAACGAACTTAAGGAGCAGAACATCATCAACTTTGATCGTCGTAAGATTCTTATCAGAGATATGAATCAGCTTCGGTAACAGCCCCACAGTACGGTCGCACTTCAGGAGATTCCGCTAGTCATCTACCAAACGATATACATGCAACACCTCACCTTTATCTTTTTTATCAGCCTCCTGCTGAGCGCCTGTCAAACTTCCGCCCCAGAAGAAAACCCTACTACCCAAGCCTACGTCTGGCATCCGCTCACGCTCTCTTTTGAAGGACCGGCCACTAGCGAAACCGCCGAAAATAATCCGTTTCTCAACTATCGAATGATGGTCGATTTTACCCACGAAGGCACCACCTATTCGGTGCCGGGCTTTTACGCTGCCGACGGCCAATCTGCCGAAAGCAGTGCCGACTCAGGCTCTGTGTGGCAGGTGCGCTTTGCGCCGGATACCGAAGGAGAGTGGACGTACCGAGTTTCTTTCCGCCAGGGTGATAGTCTGGCACTAAGCGACGACCCGCAAGCTGGCGAACCCGTAGCCCTCGATGGCACCGCAGGAAGCTTTCAGGTAACACCTTCTGATAAGGCTGCCCCTGACTCTCGAGCGATGGGTTTTCTCCGGCACGAGGGAGAACGCTATCTACAGTTCGCCGAAACCGGTGCGTACTTCCTCAAGGGCGGACCTAACAGTCCAGAAAACCTGCTGGGGTACCAAGACTTCGATGGCACCCTCTTCGGCGGGCAGGAAGGGCAACGAGAGGGTGAGGCAGCTGTAGACAAGAAATTGCACAAGTACCAGGATCACGAGCGAGATTGGCACAAGGGTGACCCCGCCTGGCAGGGCGGCAAGGGCAAAGGGCTCGTCGGCGGGCTCAACTACTTGGCCGACCAGGGAATGAATGTGATCTACTTTCTTACCCTAAACATCCAGGGAGACGGCAACGACGTGTGGCCGTACACGGGATATGACGAACGCTATCGCTTCGACGTCAGTAAGCTCGCCCAGTGGGAACGGGTGTTTTCCCACGCCGACAGCCTGGGAATCCTGCTACATTTCGTGATGCAAGAAACTGAGAACGAACTCCTACTCGACAGCGGCCACTTAGGACCGCAACGTAGACTCTACTACCGAGAAATGATTGCCCGCTTCGCTCACCACCCGGCGGTTCTCTGGGATATGGGGGAAGAAAACGGCCCGGCTGACTTCAGCCCTAACGGTCAGGATGATACTCAACGAGAGGCAATGATCGCTTACTTCAAAGCCACCGACCCTTACCAACACCCGGTGATGATGCATACCCACGCCGCCCGGCAGGAACGTTACGACGTGCTAAACCCACTACTGGGTGACTCTAACTTAGACGGTGCGTCATTGCAGGTCAACCCACCCTCAGAAGGTCACGCAGAAACCAAGCACTGGATTAGCGCTTCCGCGGAAGCCGGTCAGCCCTGGGTAGTACACCTGGATGAGATGGGGCCTTACTACAATGGAGCGCTGCCCGATCAAGCTGATGCCGAACACGACACCGTACGCTACGAGTGGCTATGGGGCAACCTGATGGCCGGAGGAGGAGGTGTGGAGTGGTACTTTGGCTTCCGCCATGGCACCAGCGATTTGGAATCGGAAACGTGGCGCACGCACGAAGGACTCTGGCAGCAAACAAACGTTGCCCTTCGCTTTTTTCGCGAACATCTGCCCTTTTGGGAGATGGAGTCAGCCGACGAACTAGCGAGCGCTGAAGGTGCCTACTGTTTTGCCAAGTCCGGTGAAGTATACGCCCTGTATCTACTACCTGACAGTGAAGCTACACTTGACGTAGGTAATACCGAAGCCACTTACAGCGTGGCGTGGTTTGATCCGAAGGTGGGAGGTGATTTGCAGTCGGGTAGCACCGCGGAGATCAGTGGCTCTGGTTCAATTTCACTCGGCAGTCCACCCGGCGATACAGCGCAAGATTGGGTCGTACTGGTAAAGAAAAAACCGTAGTATAACAGCACCTACTTTTCATTCCACTTCTGCTGCACAACGAACGACAACATGACAAAGACAACAACAGTAGCTTTTATGAGCCTATTGGCTGGGGTGCTGTGCTTCTGCGCTTTTCAGACGGAACAAGCCGCTGAGAATACCACCAATGCAGCGCCACCTATCGTCTTTCCTGTTGCCGACTGGGAGACCGCCACACCGGAGAGCCAGGGGTTTGATGCGCAAAAACTGGAACAAGCGGTGCAGTATCTGGCTGAACACTGCTTCGAAGATAAGACAGAAGAACTGATGATCATCCGCAATGGCTACTTGATCTACCAGGGCGATAGTACTGACAAATCGCACAATATTTGGTCGTGTTCTAAGTCGTTTACCAGCACCGCACTGGGCATTATGATCGACGAAGGTTTGTGTCAGCTAGACGATAAGGCCGCTACTTACGAACCGCGTTTGGCCCAGCTTTACCCTGACCTGACCCTGCGACACTTCGCTACTATGACTTCCGGCTACAACGCTAAAGGCGACACTCGTTGGGAAACCGACACCAGCGCCGACTGGTCGTGGACTCCCTACGAACCCACTGAGCCGCTATTTGCTCCTGGCACCGCTTACGCCTATTGGGACGAAGCCATGATGATGAACGGGCGCACCCTCACGCAAATTTTACAGGGCGACCTGCAGGTCTACCTCAAAGAAAAGCTCACCGATCCCATTGGAATGGGCGAGTGGCGGTGGCTGGAAGAAGGGAACCTGGGTGACATTCCGCTGCGCAACGGCTGTACTAACATCTTTGTATCAGCCCGGCAGCTGGCGCGCGTCGGACACCTGTTTTTGAACAAAGGCCAGTGGGATGGTCAACAAGTAGTTAGTGAAGCGTGGGCGACGCAGGCCATTCAGACGCAGGTACCTGCGGAGATTCCGATGGGCGACACTGACCGAAAAAGTACCAAGGGGAGCGGTACCTACGGATATAACTGGTGGGTAAACGGTATGACGCCTGAAGGACGCTATATGCCAGATTCACCGGTAGGCACGGCCTTTATGAGCGGCCTCAACCACAATGTCTGCTTTGTGATTCCTGAGTGGAACCTGGTTTACGTGAGGATGGGAGTGGATGGCAATCCGCCCGAGGGCAAGCACGTGTTGCACAACGAGTTTATCAAACGACTGGAAGGCGCCATGATGTAGCAAGTAGTCGCTCAGAGTAGTTTTGTTGTACAGGTAGTGGCAGTAGCAGCGACCGTCGTCCGGTAGCACTGCCGCCGCTATTTTTCAAACTTTGGTAAGCCCCAAAGTGCAGCTAATTACTGTCGCTGAAAATCCTGATAACAGCGATTGATCGCCAGAATGATATCATATTCGTTGGAACGCTCAATAAAGGCATCCTTGATTTCGCAGAATAGCATAAACTCATCCAGCTGCTCGTCGGCCAGGCCCGTGATCTCGCCCACCATTTCTCGGTTATACTTTTGGGCAAGGCCCTTCTGATAGGCTTCCTTCTGCTGCGCCTTCTGTAGCTGACGCTCATACTTCGCCCGTTTGTTAAACCGCTCAAATACGAAAGAAATAGGGCTGGATATAGAGGCCGAACGTTTGGTGGGTGTGCCCTGGAACGTGCCGGGCACTACTATCTTCTCCGGTTCTTCGGGCAGATCGTCTAGCGCAAGAACGGCCTTTTTGAAGGCCGCTTCATCGCGAAACGCAAACACTGTCACGTTTTCCAACTGGTACGTACGTTCGCTCAAGCGAATCTTCAGATCATAGTCGTCAGCCTGCGCAGTATCACCAAAGTATAGCGTGTAGGGTTCGTAATTCACCGCTGAAAGCTGTAGTGTATCTTCCGCGGAAAACGTGATGTAGAAAAAACCCTCTTCATTGCTCACCACTCCCCGGTGGGTATTCAGATTGGTGACGGTGACAAAAGGCAGTGGTTCATCAGCGTCATCTACAATCACACCAGACAGTTTTATAGCAGTGCTATCGATCAACGATTGTGCTTGGCCGGTCAAGGCAAACAAAGTGATACTAATACACAGGAGGGCTTTACACATCATAAAAATCGAGCATCTATACAAAGTACGGAAAAAATCATCGTTTGTTGAGCGTGCTCTGGCACTTTCTTCTCGCTATAGTGGCTGCCAGCGTCTTATCAATAGGCTGCTTTGCCACGATCCCCCCGCCGGGCACCGCCCTGCTTCTGCCAATCTGTCACAATTTCTGGCCCTGGCATACGCATTGATAAACTATTGGCAACGACGATTGCGATTAATAACTTTGAATGAACAACACATACTATGGGAAAAATAATAGGAATAGATTTAGGAACCACGAACTCATGCGTAGCGGTGATGGAAGGCAACGAACCGGTGGTGATCCCCAACAGCGAGGGCGGTCGAACCACTCCTTCCATTGTAGCGTTTCTGGATAATGGGAACGGTGAACGCAAGGTAGGTAGCCCCGCCAAACGACAGGCGATTACCAACCCGCAGAATACCATTAGTTCGGTGAAGCGTTTTATGGGAAAGAAGCACAGCGAAGTGTCTTCTGAGCTCAAGAACGTATCGTACGAAATAGATAAAGGAAGCAATGACACCGTTCGTGTGAAGATCGGTGATAGATTATATACTCCGCAGGAGCTTTCGGCCATGATTCTTCAGAAGATGAAATCTACGGCAGAAGATTACCTCGGAACCACAGTAGAAGAAGCCGTGGTGACAGTGCCGGCGTACTTTAATGATGCCGAGCGACAAGCCACTAAAGAGGCTGGACAAATAGCCGGTTTAGAGGTGAAGAGGATTATCAACGAGCCCACTGCCGCAGCACTGGCTTACGGACTCGACAAGAAGAACCAGGACATCACCATCGCGGTGTATGACTTGGGAGGAGGTACTTTTGATATCTCTATCCTGGAGCTGGGTGATGGCGTATTTGAGGTAAAGTCTACCAACGGCGACGTACACCTGGGGGGTGATGACTTTGATGCGAAGATTATTGATTGGTTGGCCGAAGAATTCCAGAAAGATGAAGGCATCGATCTGCGAAAAGATCCGATGGCACTACAGCGTTTGAAGGAAGCCGCCGAGAAAGCGAAGATCGAACTGTCATCTTCTACGCAGACTGAGATCAATCTGCCGTATATTATGCCGGTAGACGGTATTCCAAAACACCTGGTACGCTCACTGTCGCGGGCTAAGTTTGAGCAACTGGTCGACGATTTGGTCAAAAGAACCATGGAGCCGACCCGCAAAGCACTAAAGGACGCGGGTATCTCTGCGTCAGAGGTGAACGAGGTAATTCTGGTGGGTGGTTCTACCCGTATTCCTAAAATTCAGGAAGAGGTAGAGAAATTCTTCGGAAAGAAGCCTTCCAAAGGCGTAAATCCTGATGAGGTGGTCGCACTGGGTGCAGCCATTCAGGGTGGTGTTTTCAGTGGCGACGTGAAAGACGTACTGCTGTTAGATGTGACACCACTATCATTGGGTATTGAAACCATGGGCGGCGTGTTTACCCGTTTGATTGAGTCAAACACAACCATTCCGACCAAGAAGTCTGAGACTTTCTCTACGGCTTCTGACAACCAGCCTTCGGTAGAGATTCACGTGCTACAGGGCGAGCGCCAGATGGCCAAGGACAACCGAACCATCGGACGGTTCCACCTGGACGGTATTCCACCGGCACCACGGGGCGTTCCTCAGGTAGAAGTAACCTTTGATATTGACGCCAATGGTATCATGAACGTATCGGCGAAGGATAAGGGAACCGGTAAAGAGCAGAACATCCGTATTGAAGCCTCGTCAGGACTTACCGATGAGGAAATCGAAAAGATGCGTCAGGAAGCTGAGGCAAACGCCGAGTCAGACAAAGCGGAGAAAGAGCGCGTAGAAAAAGTCAACGCGGCCGACTCGCTCATCTTCCAAACTGAAAGTCAATTGAAAGAGTACGGAGAGAAGCTTTCGGACGGCAACAAAAAGCCGATTGAAGACGCTCTGACCGAACTGAAAACGGCGCACCAGTCGCAAGACTTAGCCGCTATTGACGCAGCGATGGAGAAGCTAAACGGTGCTTGGCAGAACGCTTCGCAGGAGATGTACCAGGCAGCCGGTGGCCCTGATGCCGCAGCCGGTGGTGCTCCCGGAGCTGATGGTAGCGCTCAGGCTAACGCAGAGGATAATGCTACTGAGGCCGACGTAGCTGATGTAGAGTATGAAGAAGTGGATGACAGTGACAAAAAATAGTCTTTCACTTTGTCTTACAATAATAAAAAAGCCCCAGTCAGGGGCTTTTTTATTCGATAGGTATTGCAAAAAAATATAGACCCAACTATTTCCTGTATAAGTAGAACTACTCAAATACTCCTCTGCTTACTGGCTATAATCTGCCATTTGCCCTCTTTTCTAATCTATGTAATTTTTTCACCCTTTTTGTAAGCCATTTCCTACACAATAGTTACTAGATTTATTTCAACAGTATTACTAAGGGAAAGTTACAACTACTACTACTGCAAGTTATAATATGAAGATAGAAAAGGATAAAAACAGTAATAAATAATACTAAAAATTACTAAAGTTTAATTTTAGCGCTCACCATTCTTTTGTTCTACATAATCTCAGCACACCTATAATACTTACCAGCAACTATAATCGTCATCTATTAGCGATATATACTCCAGAAAGTATAAAAAGGCTGATAGAAAAACACAATAAAAGTCATATATCACACAACCACCAACTTTTTGTGTACCAAACAAAGAAGTTGAGCGTACTACCAATAGCCACGAGCTAGATTTTTTATCATGTCCCACAAACATTTCTTCCGTCGCGTTTCGAGCTCCTCTGGGGCTAGCGCTATTATAGGTGTTGCCGACACTCAGGCGCAATGGCTACATTTTTCGGCCGACTTACTCATTGCTATTGCTTTCACCGCTTTAGCGCTAGCATTTTTTCACTTCCTACGTCAGCGCAAAGATTTGGTTCAAACCAAATCCTCATTGGTACTATTAGCTGTCTTGCTCGTCACTAGCGCCTTTGCTCACTTGGCTGAAGCGTGCTCGTGGTGGCAGCCTATTCACTTGGTATCGGGCATTCTCAAAGGAATTACCGCTATTACTTCGGTGCTGGCCACTATTGCTATCTGGCCTCTCATTCCCAGACTGCTCAAAGTGCCCTCGCCTCAGGCGCTTCAACGCATGAACCTGAAGCTACAGCGAGAGATTACTGAGCGCATCAAGGTAGAAGAGGAACTGAAACAACATCGCGAACTGCTGGAATCGCAGGTACACCAAAGAACACAAACGCTTAACACAGCGATGCAGCGCATGCAAGGTGAAGTGGAGAAGCGTATGGAGGCGCAAGAGCAAGTAAGCTTCCAGGCTTTGCTGCTAAATCAGCTAGAGAGTGCTATTGTGGCGGTAGACATCAACCACCGCATCACTTACTGGAATCAGTATGCCGAAACCTTGTTTGGTTGGCAGGCTACCGAAGTGATAGGGCAACCCTGGCAACAGGTACTCATCGCGCAGGAGAGTAAGAAAGGATACAAAAGGCATACCGCGCAACTCACCAAAAATAAGCGCTGGGAAGGCAGCGTAGAGATGGTGCATAAGAACCATCAACTGCTTCCTGTACACGCCAGTAGTACCGTGCTAAACGGAGCAGAAGGGGAAGACATTGGCTACGCTTTCGTTTGCTTCGATATGAGTAGCCAGGTGCGGTCTAAGAACCGACTGCAACGCGCTAAAGACAAAGCCGAGAAGGCGGCAGTGGCCAAGCAGGACTTTATGTCTACTATGAGTCATGAGATTCGTACGCCACTGAACGTGATGATGGGAATGACCCGCTTACTGATGGATAGTGACCCTCGGCCGAAACAGGTTGAGTACCTGAAGAGCCTTCAGTTCTCGGCCAACAACCTACTGGTTATTATTAACGATATCCTTGACTTCTCAAAGATTGAAGCAGGAAAAGTGAAACTAGAAGAGATCAATTTCAGCGTGCGCGAAGTAGTGGAAGGGGTGGTCAACAGCTTTGTGTTCCAGGCTGAAGAAAAGAAAATAGCCCTTAAGTACACCATCGACGAAGAAGTGCCCCAACGCACCGTAGGTGATCAAGTGCGCCTCACACAAGTGCTCAACAATTTGGTGAGCAATGCCATCAAGTTCACCGAACAGGGCTTTGTGTCTATCTACGTAAAATCACTAGGTAATTTGGGCGAACAGACCAATATCAGCTTTGAGGTACGGGACAGTGGCATCGGTATCAGCCAGAATAAAATTCGTACCATCTTCAATAGCTTTACCCAAGCAGCAACAGACACCACCCGCAAGTTTGGCGGAACCGGTTTGGGCCTCACCATCTGCAAGAAATTGGTAGAGCTACAGAATGGCAACATTCAGGTGAAGAGCAAAGAGGGTATCGGTAGTACCTTTAGCTTTACCCTGCCGTATCTTATTACGGAAGAGTCTGGGGCACAACCGGTGGCCGCTGAAGGTAGTTACCAACTAGATGATGTTCATCTACTGCTGGTAGAAGACAATCCGGCGAACCGAATGGTGGCTTCCAGCTTCTTAGAGAAAACCGGGGTGCGGGTCACCGTGGCCGAAAACGGACGCACTGCGCTAGAAAAAGTAGAACAGTCAGACTTTGACATCGTCCTGATGGATTTGCAAATGCCTGAAATGGACGGCTACGAAGCCACACAGGCCATTCGTAGTTTGGGAGGCAAGTACCAAGACCTACCAGTGGTAGCGCTTACGGCCGACGTAGTGTCTGATGCCAAAGACCGAGTGATAGAAGCAGGCATGAACGGCTACTTGTCTAAGCCGTTTAGCCCCGACGCGCTGTATCGCACCATCAGTAACCATCTCAACCGTGTCACGAGCTCCTTTGTGCTGCCCGAAGAAGGCGACGTACTGACGCTCTACGACATTGTCAACAAGTACAACGGTGATGCCGAGTTTGTGGGTCGTTTACTCACCAGTCTGCGCAACAGCCTGATGGCGCTGCCCGATGAGGTGGCCGACTTGGTGGAACGAAAAGAGCTACACGAGCTGCGCCGACTCATTCACAAGATCATTCCTTCGGTGCACATGGTAGAAAATGAAGAGCTTTACCAGCAACTCGAGGCCATCAAATCGGCGCTTATTGCCGACCGGGCAGACGAAACAGCTCTTCAGTCGCGCATAAGGCTTCTGCGTAAGTCCACTAACGTATCGCTTGCGTACATCGATCGTATGTCGCAGCAACTCGACGAACAGGTGGCGTCGGTAACTACCCAATAATTCTGAACGATATAGGGTTTTTTTTTAGCTTTGCGAAAAATCAATCCCTATGCGCTCCCTCTTACTTTTCTTATCAGCCATTGTATACTTAGCGGCCTGTCAGTCACCCGCTCCTTCTGAGTCGGCCGAACCTGCCAAAGCGACGGTGGGCAACCCGCCGGCCGATGGCTTCAATGCAGACGCCTCCGATGAACAGGCTATTGCCCTGGCCGATGAAGTGATGGCCGCCATGGGCGGTCGCACCGCCTGGGACACCACCCGCTACTTTAGCTGGAACTTTCTGGGCTTTCGCAACCTACTCTGGGACAAGGAAGCCGGTGATGTACGTATTGAGGTACCGGGTGACTCGTCTATCTACCTGGTGAACGTAAAGGATGACACCGGCCAGATAATCCTCAAAGGCCGTGAGGTGACGCAGCCTGACTCACTGGCCAAGTATGTGCAGCAGGGCAAAGAAATCTGGATCAACGATAGCTACTGGCTGTTTATGCCCTTCAAGCTCAAAGATTCGGGCGTGACGCTCACCTACGGCGGTGAAGACACCCTAATGGACGGTAGTGCGGCCGAGATGGTTACCCTACAATTTGAGAACGTAGGCGTGACGCCTCAAAACCGCTACGACGTGTACGTAGACCCGGCTGATAAATTAGTAAAGCAGTGGGCCTACTTTCCTGAAGCAGCTACGGACACACCCGCGTTTATGCTTCCCTGGGATGATTATCAGGCCTACGGTAGTTTGCAACTGGCCGGTAACCGGGGCGAGCGTGACATCAGCGATATTCAGGTGATGGACAATGTGGACGCAAGTCTGTTTGAGCGTACCGATGCCTTCCTACTGGGCGAGTAGGCTATTTAGGTCAATGTAAGGTACTTTTACGCTTCCTTCCTACAGCGAAAAATAGTCTCTATTTCTGCGTATTCACCTCGTGCAGCCCGACCGATTCGCAGCAACATCCAACGAAAGCTTACGTACGCCTAAACCGTTTGTAGTCTGGATAAGCACGCCGTAATCTCACACTATTGGCGGCCTATCAACTGGGCAAAGCGCGCGATCTGGGCCTTTAGTGGCTCACTGCGCCGTGCTGACGTACTTATATTGCATAAGCGACCAGATTGAAATACGTCGGTTGAAAGCGTGCGACCGTTACTTTCTTTCGTATTTCTTACCTTCTTCTTCGTCTGATAAAACGCCAATCTGGCGACGACATTACCTGTGTATCGCCTTACTTCAAACTCAGCCATAGAAGCTTATCAGACCTTCTATATTTGGCCCAATTGTGTACGGCAGTGTTATCAACACACGCCATCTATTTCGTATCATGACGAAACCCAGTCGTTACTTATTCATTCTGTTTGCTGGACTTATTGGGATACTGACAGTCTGGTCTGTCCCGGGATTAGCGCGCGGCACTTCTCACGAAGCAGCAGTTCTCGACGTGCTCCGCCCCGCCGGACCAGTCAGTCTAGACCAACCGTTACCAGACACGGTAGCTACTGCTGGCGATAGCTTCGTGTATGAAATCCCCCCGGACACCTTCAGCGATACTGATAATACTCATACACTCACCTACACCACTGGCCCGCTTCCCGGCTGGCTAAGTTTCGATCCCACTACCAACACATTCTCGGGTGTTCCCTCTAACAGCGACCATACAACCGGAGTAGATATAGAAGTGATCGCCGACGATAGTAACGGCAACACCAACAGCGACATCTTTAGCATCACAGTGCAGGCTATTCCGGTGGTAGATATTAATGGACCGGTAGAGTTTGGTATCAATTATAACGAAGCCGTCCTGGATGAAGAAGGGCCAGACATCATACCAATTACTCATCCGCAAACGACCACCAGCGATCAAGATGGCACCACGCTCACCAAAGCAATTATATCCCTTAGCGATGTCGGACTCTACGACCCTTCGGTAGAATACCTATTAGTCACCGCTGCCGGCAAAGCCTTTGCGCAAGCAGCGGGACTTACTGAGCCCACTTATAACCCGGTGTCGGGTGACATTATCATCACTGGCGAAGCACCCTTTGAAGACTACGCCAGGGTACTTCAGGAAGTGAGGTATGTTAACACTTCTGAGGATTTACAAAGCGGCACGCGCTCTGTCGTATTCATCGTAAACGACAAGGACGATAACGAAGCCAACGCTGCGATCTCTTCCATCACCATTGTGCCCGTCAATGATCCAGTAACCCTAGACTTAGACGGCTCTGACGGCCCCGATGGTGAAGAGGGCGAGGATAATGGCACGATTAAAACCTACGTGGAAGATACACCAGCCATTAGAATCGTTGACAACACGGTAAGTTTAGAGGATGTAGACTACGCCGACAACGGAAGCTTCACTCTTCGCGTTATCAACCGCCTCGACGGTGAGCAAGAGAAGTTTGAGGTTGTGCAACCATTACCGGCCGGTATCAGCGCCTCGTTTGACGTGGTCACTGGCGTGATGACGCTGAGTGGTAGCGCTACCCTTGACGAATACGAAGAGGCCATTCAGCGCATCGGTTACATCAACGAGTCGCAAGACCCAGACGACACCCAGCGACGCATCGCCGTCACATTTAGCGACGGGGACGGCGACGAGAGCACTTCCACCGCGCTAATGAACGTAGTTCCAGTAAACGATGCACCAGACCGGCATATAGATGATGTGCTGATCGCAGAGTACAGCTTGGATAATCCGGTAGTGATGGACACCCTGCCCTCTGACATTGATAATGAAATAGAGGAGCTAACCGCAGTCATTACTAGCCTACCTGACTTGGGCACCGTAACCTATGCTGACGGCACCCCTCTAGAAATTAATGATCGAATTGACGCTACCCAGCTCAACGAGCTTCAGTACGATAGCCCCAACAACTACAACGGCACCGATATACCTGGCAAACTGGAGTACGATGTACTCGATATTGACGGAGCTTCTACTCCGAGCGAAGTCACCTTTATCATCAACAACGCACCCGAGGCGCAGGACTTTACGGTGACCACCGACGAAGATGTGCCTTACACATTTTCGCTCGATGATTTTGCGGCCGGTTACACCGATACCGAAGATGATGCTCTGGCTCACATTGTAATCAGCAGCCTACCCGATCAGGGTTTACTGCTACTGGCGGAGGATACGGTACGGCGCTTCGACGAAATTCGTATCACGGCACTGGACAGCGGCTTGCTGACCTTCGTGCCCGAACTAGACGAAAACGGACTTCCTTACACCTCATTTTTGTTCCGCGCCAAAGACGTGCGCGGCGCGGCGAGTGAGCTGCACGTAGTCACCATTGACGTAAACCCGGTGAGCGATCCGCCCCGGGTTGATACTGTAATGGTGAGCGGCAAAGAAAACTTCGTGCTGTTCTTCACTGCCGACGATTTCAAAGCGCAGTACTACGATCCGGAAGGTGACACCCTCACCAAAGTACGCATCGATAACCTGCCCTCGGATGGTGTGCTGGAGTACAATGGGATAGCCGTAACAGCAGGCGATGAGATTTCGGTGGATAGCCTCAGTAAGCTATCGTTTGTGCCGGATCGCAATTTTGACGGAGTGACTGAGTTTCAGTGGAACGGTCACGACGGCATGGCCTACGCCGATGAACCGGCCCCCGTCATCATCACCATCTTTGAAGACAACCTGCTGTCGGCGGTCAACGATACAATTTATTTAATAGACATCACGGTCTACGACGGCACGCTGGTAGGCAATGTGCGCAACCCTCAGGAGGAAGCCTTTTCGTTTGAAACTGCCCCGGTTATTGATACGCAGCACGGCACGCTCACGCTGCGCGCCGACGGCTCGTATACCTATCAAACCACCGAAGATTTTGCCGGTGAAGATTCTTTCACCTACCGGGTGTGCAATGCAGACACTCCGCCTCACTGCGCCGAAGCCTCGGTCATTATTGTGGTGGCTGAGCCACTGCGGGTCTACGAAGGCTTTTCGCCCGACGGCGACGGCGTGAACGACCGCTGGCGTATCGAAAACATCGAGAACTATCCTAACAATGTGGTGCGCATCTTCAACCGCTGGGGCAACCAGGTGTTTGAAATGGAAAGCTATAACAACGAAGACCGCTCCTGGAACAGTGACTCCGACCGCGGGCTGATCGCCGGTGACGTGCCCGACGGCACCTACTTCTACCTGATAGAGCTGGGTACCGGTCGCAAACCCTTATCGGGCTACGTCATCATCAACCGCTAATACCATGAAGAACGTGTACTCAACCGCAAAGAAAAGTACCAACATCCGTCAACCGCAGCATCAAACTGAACCGGCTTCGGCTGCTCAGTCCGTCACTCGTTTCAAGGCAGAGACCTACTTTGCCTCACTCGTAGCGATGGCTAAAAACCGCAGTGCCCTGAGCAACCTGCTCGGTTTATTACTGTGCATCACATTGGTACCTGCTCAGGCGCAGCAGCGCATGATGTTTACTCAGTATATGTTTAACGGGCTAGCGATCAACCCGGCCTACGCTGGTAGCCAGGAAAGCCTGGACCTTACCCTGCTGGCGCGCGAACAGTGGATCGGCATCGATGGTGCACCGAGTACCCAGACCTTCTCGGCGCACACCCCGCTGCCCAACACCAAAGCGTCAGTGGGGCTGCTGCTCACGCGTGATCAGATCGGAGTAGATGCCCAAACCGGACTCTACGGTGCCTACGCCTACCGCATCAAAATGGCCCAGGGAACGCTATCGGCGGGCTTGCAACTCGGTTTTGATTCGTACCGAACCGGTTTTAGCCGACTGCAATTAGACAATGATGACGATCAGCACTTCGCGCAGGACGACGCGCAGGCGTGGTTACCGAACTTCGGAGCGGGATTGTACTACAGTACCAATAAATTCTACGCCGGGTTTTCTGCGCCCTACCTGCTCAACAACCTCTACCCGAGCAACGAAGTGAGCGAAGCACGGCAGTACCGTCACTATTTTATGTCGGCTGGCTACGTGTTTGACCTGAGCCGGGAGCTCAAGCTCAAGCCGAACGTACTGGTGAAAGCCGTGCAGGGCGCACCGGTACAGGTAGACCTAAACGCCAATTTACTCATTAAAGAGACGCTCTGGGTAGGCATGTCATACCGTTCGTTCGATGCCCTGAGTTGGTTGGTAGAGTTTCAGTTTGCCCCGGCCTTTCGAGCCGGTTACGCCTACGACATGACGGTGAGTCCACTGAAGCAGGTCAACAGCGGTTCGCACGAACTGATGCTGAACTACCGCCTGTCTTTCCAAAAATCTAAGATCATTACTCCTCGCTACTTCTAAACGATGGATCAGTCTGTGAAAAAATACTTATTGCCGTTGTTCGCTAAGTGTCTACTGTTGCTAAGCGGGATTGTGCTAGCGCCCGTTCAAGGACAAGCACAATCGTCGGTGAGCAAAAAGTACGGCAAAACAGTTAAAAAGGCGGATCGCTCTTATGAGTTCTTCGCCTACACTGAAGCCGCTGAACTTTACGAAGAAGCGATCAAAGAAACTCCGGCCAACCTGACGCTTATCCGTCAGCTGGCTCGCTGCTACCACCGGCTCAACGACCCGCAGCAGACGGTTTACTGGTACACCCAACTCGCCGACAGTACGGCGGCCTTCAACGCTGAAGATAAGCTGCATTATGCACAGGCGTTGGCCAGCGAGCGGCGGTACGACGAAGCCAAAGAATGGTACGCTGCCTACGGGCAATCCACCACCGCCCAACAGTTGGTTAACCGTAAACAAGCCGCGTTCGAAGAGCTAGGCACCTTCTTTCAGGATTCCGCCTTTTACACCATCAAACCGCTGTCCGTCAACAGTGAGCACTCCGACTTCGGCCCTACTTATCTGGATCAGGGCATTGTGTACGCTTCGGCCCGAGAGGGCGGTTCATCGGGCAAACGCTACGAATGGTACAATCAGGTATTTTTAGACCTGTACTACGCTCCGTTTGATTCACTAGAAAGATTAGGTGCTCCGCAGCGGCTCAACGAGGAAGTGAACACCCGCTTTCACGAAGGCCCCGCCGCCTTCTACGCCGGCGGACGCCAGGCCATCTTTACCCGCAACAATTACTTCGGGCATCGCCGCGGCAAAAGTGAAGATTATCAGATGAAGCTTAAGCTCTTTACCGCCGTGCGTGAAGATACGGCAACCATGGAGTGGACCGACATCCGGCCGTTTCAGCACAATTCAGAAGAATACTCGAGCGGTCATCCTACGGTATCGGCCGACGGTAGCCGACTATACTACGTATCGGATCGACGCGGCGGCGAGGGCGGCACCGATATCTACATGTGCCGCTGGCAGCGCAACACCTGGGGCCGACCCGTGAACCTAGGTAAACGCATCAATACACCGGGCAACGAAATGTTTCCGTTCATTCACCCCAGCGGGGCACTCTACTTTGCCTCCGACGGACACGGTGGTTTGGGCGGCTTGGATATCTACCGCATTGACCTGAACAGAGAAAAAGCGCAGGCTTACAACGTAGGCTACCCGATCAACTCGAGCCGCGACGACTTCGGATTGATCACGCAGGGTGACGAACGAGACGGGTTTTTCTCCACCAACCGCGACGCTGGTTTGGGCAACGACAATATCTACCGGTTCAGCTACCGGCCTACCGAACACATCACGATGCGCGGAGTGGTACTGGCTGCGCAAGACAGCACTCCCCTACCGATGTCTACCGTGATGCTACAGCAGTCGCCGGGCGACACGGTAGCCACGATTAAAGCCGGAGCAGACGGTACGTTCTCCTTTGAGTTAGATCGGGAGAAAGAGTACAAAGTGACGGCCTCGCGCAGCAGCTACCACCATAACAAGGCACGCTTCTCTACCAAGCGAGGCAAAGCCCGACCCGACTCACTGGTGCTGTACCTAGAACGCCCTTTGATCGCCAACGACACTCCGGGGGCTGAATTTAAAGGTGAGGGTCAGGATCCGTCGCTGTTTGCTACGCCCCCCCGGGTGATGGTGCGAGGTACGGTGAGCCACCGCGCCACCGGTAAAGTTTTGCCAGGCACCACCGTTACGCTGGAGAACGCCGCCACCCAACAGCAGTGGCAATTCGTGGCCGACGCTGCCGCCCAGTACCGATTCGCAGTGCGTCCTGACCAGCCGTACCGCCTCACCGCCGACCGTCAGCAGTACATTGGTGCCAATCAGCCGTTTAGCACTAAAGATACTACGGGCGTACTGACCTACAACCTTTTGCTCGACTCTATTGAAGTGGGTAAGGTAGTCCGCCTCGACCGTATCTTCTACGACTTCGACAGGTGGAACATTCGTGAGGATGCCATCCCCGAGTTGGAGCATTTGCTGGGGGCACTACAAGGGTACCCCAGTATGAAAATAGAACTCAGCTCGCACACTGATGTGCGCGGCACCGACGGATACAATCAGTACCTATCCAGTCAGCGAGCGCAAATTGTGGTGTCCTACCTCATCGCTCAGGGCATCCGTCCTGATCGTATGGTGGCCAAGGGCTACGGCGAAACCCGACTCGTAAACGATTGCGAAAACGACGTGCCCTGCTCAGAAGAACAGCACCAGGAAAACCGCCGTACGGAATTCACCATCACTGAGTACTAAGCACTGCCGCAGATGCGCTACACTGGGTAAGGAATTCCTCCGCTGACTTCGTTGTTCTACTGTAGTTCTTCGCATACGTAGCCCCCAAAGGACGAGTAACGCAGTTATGCGATCTGGCAATTATCCGCTTATGCACATCCGATACAACGCGCAACGCAGCGTACGCTTTAACATCCAGGGCGAGCGCACCTTTGGCCCGGACGCGCTTCCCCTAACCGGGCACCACGACCTGACCACCCGTACCCACTGGAAAGACACGGGTTATCACGTAGCCCCGTTTTTGGCGGAGGATGTCTACGAAAGTTTTGATAGTGGGGTACAAAACCTGTTTCACGCGTTTTTCCGGCAGGCTGGCTTGGATGTGAATCATCCTGCCGAATTAGCTAATTATCATCACTACACCCACTCGGATGATACGCTGCATCTGGCGGTGGTGGATCAAGCCAAATGGCAGCCTACCCAGGATTTTCCGATCGCTGTAGCGCACGTAGAAGAGCGAGTGTCGCAGTTGTGCGGCGCGCCGGTGCGGGCGGTCAATCCACATAACGGAGAGCAGGCGTTTCACTTCCGCATCGTGCGCCCGCAGCAGCATGACAATAACCCCTTTCACCGCGACGTGTGGCTGCCAGAATACCACGATGCCATCAATATTTATGTGCCTCTGGGCGGCAGCAACGAACATTCATCGCTTACGCTGGTGCCAGGCAGTCACTACTGGAGCGAGGCATCGGTAGAGCGCACCCGGCAGGGGGCGGTAGTAGACGGCGTGCGGTACAACGTGCCCGCGGTGACAGATACACAGCAGGAAATCCGCCCGATACGGCCTAATCCCGGTCGTAATGAAGTACTCATTTTCTCGCCTTACCTACTGCACGGCGGGGCTGTCAACCTGAACGAAGACCTAACCCGAATTTCGCTAGAGATGCGATTTTGGGCATAGCGCTAATGAGGGTTGACGCTCAGTTTTTCGGTAGTGAAAGAGGGAAGTTCTCCGACAGAGCCTTCTCAAATAACTAAAACAGTCCTTAAAAGAAAATCGTACCGGTAAGGGATAGCACACGATTTCTTACCGAGTTATCGCTATCGCCTTCGGGCTGAATGTTCGTCAACCCCAATTCGTAGGACAGAGCGAGTTGGATATCCAGAACTTCCACACCACCCGTAAGTACCAAACCCGCATCTAAACGGCGAAAATCATCATCATCTACGTCGCTTCCCCAATCAATGTCACCCTCCTCATTAAAGCCGATTCCCCCTGCGCCACCTTCCGAATCTAGACTGCCGCCCACCCCAAAGCTAAAGTAAGGACCTAGTCCACCGAAGACCGCCAAGTCGCCAACTCCCACACGAACTAATACCGGCACGGGTACGTGCACGTATAAGAGGCGAGCACGAGTATCGAGGTCGAACAACGCGTTGTTTTCTTCAAACCTGTGTCCTTTACTGCTAAGCAAAAGAGCAGGTTGTATAGCAAACATATCAGTAATAGCCGCGTCTATCACCAACCCCGCTTGCCAGGCGATCCGTCCTTCAGAATCATAATCGAAGTTGACAGCATCGAGTTCTTCACTTTCAATACTTTGGTTGGCCAGGTTGAGGCCTCCTCGCAGGCCAATGCGTAGTTCTTGAGCCGTGGCGGCCACAACAAGCAGTAGGCACGGAATGAGTAGCAATACCTTCTTCATATCAATATTAGTTTAGTGGTGGGGCAAAGGACAACAATCCGCCTGAACAAAACATAACGTTCCTGCATAATATCTTACATGCCTGTAACAAGACTGGCTACCGCGGTTATGTTATCTGTACGTTATTATTCGCCAGAAAATTAGACTATGCTCCGGTGGTTGTTGCTTAAAATACGTTATTTCGTGCGTTCTTTTCTGATAACAAACCCACTCGCCTCATGCGCTACGGCTTAACCACGCTATTCCTATTTTTAATTACCATCCTCACTGCCTTTGGCTGGGGACAGACCGGGCACCGTGTGGTAGGCCAATTGGCCGAGTGGCACCTCAGCCGCCGCGCGATGAAGCAGGTCGACGCCATCCTGGGTCCTACCTCACTAGCGGTGGCCAGCACCTGGATGGACGAAATCCGCTCCGACGCCACCTACGACTATACCAACACCTGGCACTGGGTGACCGTGCCCACTGGGCAAACCTACGACCCTGAAATTCAGGAACCAGCGGGCGATGCCTATGAAGCCGTACAGCGGCTCATCGCGGGCCTCAAAAGCGATACGCTGTCGGTGCGACAGGAGCGCGAGCACTTGATGCTGCTGGTACACCTGGTGGGCGACCTGCACCAACCCCTGCACGTGGGCAACGGCACTGACCGGGGTGGAAACGATGTGAAGGTGCTTTGGCAAGGAGACTCGTCGAATCTACATCGGGTGTGGGACACTGATATGATCAATAGCAAGCAGTTGAGCTACACCGAACTGGCCACCTATCTTAACCTCCGCGCCGACGATACCTTTGTGAGGCAACAGCAGGCAGTACCGCTCAGCCAATGGCTTGATGAAGCGGTGCAGCTTCGCGAAGCCGTGTACGATATACCCGAAGATGGGCGGCTGGGTTACCGCTATGCTTACCTTAATTTTGCTACGGTAGAGCAACAGTTAACGCTGGCGGGGGTGCGGCTAGCGGGCATCCTGAACGACATTTACGGATAGCCTCAGATTGCAATCCGAAGCCACTCATCAAAGAAGCACTTACGGTCGCAAGCGCTTTCAGGCTATGCTACGACGGGATATGGTTTATCTTAAGAGAGTACTATGCTATGAAGAAGATTAATCTGCTTATATACGAATGCCCCTATCGGATGATAGCGGCACTTAATTTTATAGAAATTTCGCAATAGCAATAAATACTTAGCTTCTGTTTTTTAATTTTCGCAAAACTCAATAGCTTTAAGACAGTTAAGTATGAAAATCTCGTATGGATACCGGCGATTTGTATGTTTGGCAGAGGTTTAGGGCGGGTGACCGTTCAGCTTTCCTTAGCATCTACGATCAGTACTTCCCGTTACTATGCCACTACTGCTTTCAAATAACCCCGGATAAGCAACTTATTGAAGATGTTATTCACGATTTGTTCATTGCACTGTGGGACCGTCGGCAACATTTAGGCCGTGTACATTCTATCAAAGCCTATCTGATGGTTTCTGCTCGTCGTCAGCTGATTCGGCAACTGAAAAGAAACACGGGTGAAGAACTTTCTAATAAGATGATAGCCTCTTCGTTTGAGTTGGTTATTGAGCCCACAATGGAGCTATACTTACTACAAGCCCTGAAATCACTCAACGATCAGCAGCGAGAGGTGATTTACCTAAAGTTTTACAATAACTTATCTTACCAAGAGATTGCCGAGGTTACGGATACCAAGCTAGATACCGTATATAAAACGATCCAGCGTACATTGCGAAAGCTAAAAGGACAACTGCCCTCTCCTACATCAACACTACTCGTGGTCGGCTCAGCACTATTAGTAGTACTAGCTACTTTTCGTTAGCACTTCATAAGACCTATTCTCAAAACCTCACTAAAATTCTAATTATTCAGGTGTTTTACTGCCAATTATGTAAAAAGTAGAAAATTTTGGTTGTCACTGTCCAGAAAACGGTGAGGTTGGCTCTTTCTAATAAAGCACAACCTGACGCCATGGACTACTCCC
Source organism: Tunicatimonas sp. (assembly GCA_965213875.1). Taxonomy (GTDB): domain Bacteria; phylum Bacteroidota; class Bacteroidia; order Cytophagales; family Cyclobacteriaceae; genus Tunicatimonas. The sequence goes on from CBDCAN010000001.1 coordinate 1,369,487, forward strand.
GTTTTACGACCGAAGATTTTCTGCTGGATGAGCATTTTCAGCAGTGGGTGTATAAGCCCGACCCCTCATCCGAGCGTTTCTGGAAACAGTTTCTTGAGCAGCATCCTGAACAGGCACTAGCCATCACTGAAGCCAGAACCCAGCTCAAAGCGCTTCGTTTTCACGAGACTCCGGTAGATGCCTCCATGCAATCGCGTATCCGAGGGAAGTTGGAAGAGCATACCCAGATATCATCTACTAAATCGCTAGTAGTTCAACTACGAGGCTCTCAACATTGGGTTCAATTTGCGGTAGCCGCCTGTGGTTTGCTGTTACTGGTAGCGGGCATTATCTTTTTCACCGGGCGCACCCCAACGCTTGAATACAATACGGCCTACGCGGAGACTCAGGAGGTACAGTTACCCGATGGCACGCTCGTTACCCTCAATGCTAATTCTTCCCTCAGCGCCGATAACGATCCAACTGCCCCTCTACGAGAGGTGAGATTATCGGGCGAAGCCTTCTTCGAGGTAGCCGAAGATGCTACTCGTCCTTTTATTGTATACGCCAATACGATGAAGGTCCGAGTCACGGGTACCTCGTTCAATGTGACGACACGCTCGGAGAAGACAGAAGTAGTACTAGCCACAGGTCACGTCATATTGGAAAGTAGCGATCTAGCGGAACCCATTAGTATGGAACCAGGCGATTGGGTTGCCTACCATGAAGGCAATCGGGACTTACAGCAACAGAAGGTAGTAACGGATCAATATACTGCTTGGCGCGATCGCGTCTACTACTTTCAGGAAGCCTCATTAGCCGAAGTAGCGGCATTCATTGAAAACTATTACGGCCAGAAGGTGCAACTAGAAGGTAGGTTATCAAAACTTACTTTCACCGCCAAAGTAACGCTAGCCCCTCAGGTGGACGATCTACTGATACTGCTAACCGAAACTTTTGACTTAGCTATTGAAGCTAATCAGGAAAATATTACAATCAAAAAGGCACAGAAAGAGCCTGTATAGAGCGGCCACTCTACCCCAGATTCTATGTATAACAATTAATACAACCATTATGACGCGCAATGTACAAATTTGTTGCTGTTTTATACTGCTATTCGGGTGGGCAGCACTAGAACCCCTTTCCGCTCAGACGACGGTAGCTCTGGCTGACCCGTTCTATTCTTTAGCCAATCAACCCGACACCCAACAAAGTCAGCAATTAGTCAGAGTACTGGAGCAATTAGAAAAAGAGTACGGTGTTCGATTCGCGTTTAGGGCTAATGAACTGGAACATCAACGGGTGAACCGACTCAAAACCCCAGCAGGAAATGCCGATAAACCTTCTTTAGAAGAACTACTTGTTCCGCTGTTAGAGCCATTGAATCTTACTTTCAGAAGATCGCAGGTAGATAGCTACTACATCATTCGCAAAAAAACAGAGTCTACGAGCTCGGTAAGAAAGATTATGAATGAGCCGTCCGCTCAAGTTAGGTCTCACCTTGGTTTTAAGCCACCTAACCTGCCTCCCGTTCAACCTAATGAGACTGTTGAAAAAACGATCACCGGTAAGGTGAGTGACTTATCTACTGATGAAGGGTTGCCTGGAGTAAACATCGTAGTGAAGGGCACTACTGTAGGGACAGTCACGGACGTTGACGGCAATTATCGGTTCGCCGTACCCGACGATGCTCAAGCATTAGTCTTTTCCTCGGTAGGATATACCCGAGAGGAAGTTATTATCGGTAACCAAACTACGATTGATGTGGCAATGGCTCCTGATATTAGTACGCTCAGTGAAGTGGTGGTGACCTCCTTTGGGATCAAATCGACTAAAGAACAACTCGTTTATGCTACCCAAGAGGTGGAAGGAGAAACGCTGGATCAGGTAGGTAATCCCAACGTATTGAATTCGCTACAGGGGAAGGTCGCCGGAGTTTCGGTGAACCTATCCAGCGGTATGCCCGGAAGGTCACCCATCGTCAATATCCGCGGTAGCCGCTCTATCACGGGTAACAACCAACCGCTGTACGTTATTGATGGTCTACCGGTTTCCGGCCGCCCCATTGATTTGAACCCGAGCAACATTGAAAGTATGAACGTGCTGAAGGGGGCTACGGCCTCAGCTTTGTACGGAATACGCGCGGCTAACGGGGCGATCATCATCACTACCAAACAGGGGGAATTAGGTACTGACGGACCCCAAGTCACGGTAGGAACGTTTGTGAGCCTGGATGAAGTCAGCTTCTTACCTGATTTACAGCGAACCTACGCTCAAGGAAACGAAAGTTTGAACACCGGAAGCGGAATATCATACGGCCCTCGCATCAGTGAAATCGGTGCCTACACCAATGCTTTAGGCGAAGAAGTGGTGGCGCAAGCCTACGACCACAGCGATGCTTTCTACGAAACCGGCTATACCTGGAATACGGACGTATCTATTGCCAACGGCAACGAACAGGGAAGTTACTTTGTGAGTTTGGGCCGCAGCCAGCAGGAGGGGGTAGTACCTAATACCGGCTTAGAGCGGATCAACTTTAAAGTGAACGGTCAGTACAATTTACACGAGAAGTTTACCACTAATATTTCTTTTAACTATTCCGAATTGACGGTAGACGACTTTCCTGATTTGGCGGGCAATACCAATTACTTCCGGGGCATTTGGGAAGCACCCCCTTCGTACGATTTAGCCGGCACACCTATTGCGGACGTTAGCAACCCCTACCAGCAAAACTACTTCCGAGGGGGACAAAATAACCCCTACTGGGTAGTAGCCAATAATTACCGTACGAGTAAAACTCCCCGGATATTCGGTAATATCTTCTTAAAATATCAGATGCTACCCTCGCTATCGCTAAACTATCGTTTAGGTATCGACCGATTCACTACGCAGCAGGAAGAATTACGGGAATTAGGTACGGGTGATATCGGACGTACGGACCCTCCCAGTGGCGGACTACTCAATCTGACTGATGTTGCCAGTCAGAACGTAAACTCTAACGTCTACTTATCATACGATAAGCAGTTGGAAGACTTTTCACTAAATGTGATTGCCGGTAATGAGATCTTCGATCAGCGACTTAGCAGTAACAACACCGTAGGGCAAAACTTTGTCGTAGGTGGGTTTCCCAACTTGTCTAACGCTACCCTTATTAACGCGGGGAACTCCGCCGAGAACCGCCGAATTGTCGGCTTTTACGGGAGTGCTAATTTAGGCTGGCAAGAGAAAGTCTACCTTAATCTGACCGGACGTACCGATTACGTTTCTAATATGCCGGCCGCCAATCGTTCTTTCTTTTATCCTTCGGTGGGCACAAGTATTATTCTCACCAGTTTGCTGCCCGAACTACAGAATGTTATGTCGTTTGCCAAACTGCGAGCCAGCGTGGCGGAAGTGGGGCAAGCTGGCCCGTTGTACGTAAACAATAATGGATTCCGAGCCACCAACGCGGGTAGTTTTGTTTTTCCCTTCAACGGCTTAAGTGCATTTACTCAGAACAGTGTTCGTATCGCTCCTGACCTGGCCCCGGAGAATACCCGAACGCTAGAGTTGGGACTGGATTTTCGGTTCGTAGACGACCGTATCGGTATCGACTACACCTACTTCAATAGCAGGTCGGAGAATCAGATTTTCCAGGTACCGTTACCTCTATCAACCGGGGCTTCACAGGAGATACGGAACGCCGGTGAAATTTCGTCTCAGGGGCACGAAATCGTATTATCGCTACTACCCGTAGTGACCAATGACTTTCGCTGGGAGCTGACCACCAATTTCTTAACCTACGAGAACACCGTAGAACAACTAGCGGATGGCATCGAGCAGATTGGCATTACCTCCCCCGATGGCGTAAATACTATTCAGGTAGCGCAGGTAGGTCAAGATTTTCCTTCGTTCTTTGGCACCTCTTTCCTGCGTGACCCCCAAACTAACCGCGTAGTAGTGCTGGATGATGAAAGTAGTCCAGTACACGGAATGCCTATTATTGACTTTGAAAATAAGGTGATTGGCTCCCCGTTGCCGGATTTCACCATGAGTTTTATTAATAGTATCACTTACAAAAACTTATCGCTTTCGCTTCAACTAGACTGGCGACAAGGCGGGCAGTTATTCTCGCAGTCGGCTATTGAAACCCGCTTTCGGGGGACTTCTGCCGAAACCTTAAGTCGGGAAGAAGATGTCGTCATTGACGGATTAAAAGGGCAAAGTTCCGCCGACGGGCTAGTTACTACCACGGGCGAAAATGATATCGCCATCAACCAGGGCTTCACGTATTACACGCACATCTGGCAGTTTGTGGGTGCCTACCAAGATGCTTTACAAGATGCGTCTTTCCTTCGGCTGCGCGAGCTGTCGGTTTCGTATACTTTACCTCAGACTATGGTAGATCGCACCTTTTTCGGAGGGCTATCCGTCTATTTCGCCGGACGCAACCTGTTTCTAATCACCGACTCCTTCGTTGATCCGGAAGTAAACTACGTAGAGACCTTTCAGGGCAGTCGCCCGAACAGTCAGGGTGTGGAGTGGAATCAGCTGCCGCAGACTCGCAGCTACGGTTTAGGAGTGCGCGCCACTTTTTAGTTTAAACCATCTAACAAACTGATTATGAAACCAATAGCTATATTCACCAGCATATGCATGGCAGGTACGTTTTACGCGTGCTCAGAAGCTACTCTCGATGAAATTGATACGAACCCCAATCTGGTGAGTGAGGTAACCCTCAACACCTTACTGCCTCAGGTTGTTCTGAGCTACAACCAAGAAATTGTAGGGGGCAGTGGTGCCCTACTAGCCGGTTATGCCGCTGAAGTGACTGCCTACTCATTGGGTAATAACCCCTACAGTGCTTTCAATCTGTTTAATATTGAAGCTTGGGAAGAAGGCTATTCCTTGTTAAATGATTTGGCCATTATGCAGGAGCAAGCCATTGCGGAAGAAGCCTGGGGATACGCTGGTATCGCCGGAGTCGTGCAGGCATTCACTTGGGCTAATATGATAGACTTGTACGGAGATATTCCTTTCGATGAATCTTTTCTTGATGAGGTAAGAGCCCCTGTTTTCGACGATCATTCGGCACTTTATGATGATATTCACGCTATCCTGGATGAATCTATTGATTACCTAAACCGTGGCACAAGTGAGATTGCTCCCGGTGGTGATGATGTGGTGTACGAAGGCGACTTAACTTTGTGGGCTAAAACGGCCTACGGACTAAAAGCCCGATTGTACATGAAACTAATCAACGTAGAAGCAGAAAATGCGCAGCGCAGTTTAAATGCGATTAGCAATTCGTTTACCAACCAAGATGAAAGTTTCATTCTTTCGTTGTACACCAATGTGCAGCAAAACGGAAACCCTCTGGCGGTACCTGAGTTCATTCAACCCCGTTCGGCGGCCGGTTCGGGACTATTTACGGCTATGCTAGCGTTTACCCCAAGTAATACCATTGAGGAGGATCCTCGCGCTGAACTATGGTTGACGGTGCCTGATTCGGTAGGAGTTCGTACTCCCGGACCTAATGGTCAGCTAGTGGAAGACTTTCTGAACCCTACCGGAGACCTCTATTCCAAGCCTACGTTTTTACAGCAGCTGGATGCTCCCTTTCCGGTACTCACCTACACTGAGCTACTATTTATTTCAGCTGAGGCTCACCTCCGTCAGGGTAACAGTGCTTTAGCTTACGAAGCGTACCGTCAGGCAGTAGCGTCAGCGTTGGAGCAAGCATCACTGTTTAACCCTAGTTTAGCACTATCGGAAGAAGCTATTACCACGTACTTAGGTTACCCAGCGGTAGACCCGGGAGCCGCCAATCTGGCTCTCGAAGATATAATTTTGCAGAAAATTATCTACTTCACTCAATTTCAGTTCGTTGAGGCTTACAACGAAACCAGACGGACGGAAGTATTAACTCCGGTAAATCCCGAAGGACGGGCTAATCAGTTTACGTATCCCGACTCGGAGCGTACTCGTAACCCTAATATACCTACCGAAATTAACCCCTTATCAGTATTAGAACCCTCTACTAAACTAGTGTGGGCGCAGTAGCCGAATAGATGAGTCACTATATTGTTTTTGTAGGTAGTTACTTAGTAGGTCTTTTTAGTTTCTGGTCTGCCCCGGCGCAGTCTGCCAGTAATAATCAAGAAAGCACCTACGATGTGGTGGTCTACGGGGCTACCCCTTCTGGCATTGCGGCGGCTATCAACGCAGCCCAGTACGGACACTCGGTACTACTGATCGAAGAGTACGCTCAGATCGGAGGACTGATGACCTCCGGTCTCTCTTTCACCGATTTTATTTCGTACGAAGTGCTGGGAGGCACTTTTCTGGATTATACCCAGCGAGTGAAAACCTACTATCGTGGTAAGTACGGAGCGGGTTCCGAGCAGTTCAAAGCTGCACACGGGGGCATCCACGCGGAGCCCTACGTTACGTTGGCGATTTTCCGTCAGATGGTGGATGAACACCCTACCATCACCACTCGTACCCAGTGGCGATTGGTCAGTGTAGATCGCAGTAGTTTGTCCGATACTTTAGCTACAATTCAGTCAGCTACGTTTGAGGATTTGGTCAATGAAAACACGCTGAAAATAAGTGGGAAGGTTTTTATCGATGCTACCTACGAAGGCGATCTAGCCGCCCAAGCCGGTGCCGAATACTGGGTAGGTCGCGAATCTCGGGCTGAGTACGGTGAATTTCTGGCCGGAAAGATCTTCTATCAGTACGGAGTGATTCTTCCGGGTAGCAACGGCGGCGCCGACCACAAGATTCAGGCCTATAACTTCCGGCCCATCATGACGGACGACCCTGATAATCGGTTAATGGTTCCTAAGCCACCCGCTTATGATCGCAACGACTACGTGGGTATCGCAGAGGTGCTGAAGCAGGGAAAAGTATCGCAGGTGTTTGTTGAAAAAACGCGCGACGGGCTGTTTCGTACCCAGATGCTACCCAACCGCAAGGCCGACGTCAACGATATTAAGAACGCCCCGGTTCGTATGGCACTGCTGGGCGAAAACTACGCCTATCCCGAAGGTGATCCGACTACGCGTCAACCGATTGTAGATCGGCACCGGAACCATCTGCTGGGCATGCTGTACTTCGTCCAGAATGATTCGGCGATGCCTAAACCCTTTCTGACCGAAGCCCGGCAGTGGGGGCTGGCTAAAGACGAATTTGTAGACACCGGGCACTTTCCTTCCCGGCTTTATATTCGTGAGGCGCGCCGGATCAAAGGGCGCTACGTATTTACGCAGAATGATATAAATACCGTTGATAATTCACTGATTACCATCCCCAAGGAAAATGCCATTGCCATTGGCGATTACGCCCTCAATTGCCACGGAGTAGCCCCGGCTACCATCCATCCTTCCGTCGCCGATGGTGACTTTAATTACATTCCTGCGCCCTTTCAAATCCCGATGGGCGTGATAGTTCCGGTAGGATTTAGTAACCTTATGGCTTCAGTAGCTGTATCAGCCAGTCATGTAGGGTTTAGCGGCCTTCGCTTGGAGCCCACCTGGACGGCTCTGGGACAAGCCGCGGGCATCGCAGCACACCTAGTTCTTCAAGATAGCACCTCTGTGCCTAACGTATCGGTGCGTTCCGTACAAAAGCTACTGCACCAAAACCAAGCAAAGACCACCTATATTTCCGATGTGCCCCCCGATTCAGAATATTTTGAAGCGGCGCAGTGGTTAGGCTTACAGGGATACTTGCACGATATCTATCTACGCGATACGCTAGCTATGCGGGACACCACCACGTACCGTAGCCTCCGGGGTACACAGTACGCCGCGGCGTATCCCTTTCACGAGCTGCATCCGAAAGAAAGGGCTGACACCGTGTTGTTGAACACCTGGATGAAGCGCGTTGACAACCCAGAAATCAAGGGACGACATCAAGAACTACTATCGCGAAAAAGAACCAACAATAGGCGATTTACTGCTCAAAGTCTATCGGTCTTTATACTGATATTAAATCAAGGTTACAATTGCGTATTTCTTATGTAGGGGAACAAGGTCAACTGTATAAGCCTTACGGTGCTGCCACTCTTTAACAGCACACGCTACGGTAAGAAGCACTTGGTCTAGATCAAAGACTCAGTGAGCAATAGCTTTTCTACCTCCTTTTTTGTAGTCCAATCAAGCTACCTGCCTGGATCTGCGTTTTAGCACTGCCTTCTTTCAGGTAGTGAAGAAAGCGTACACGATCTTTTAGCTTTACTGTCCGCGGTTATTTCTCCAACTCCTTAAGTTTAGCAGTATCTTCCTGGATCAGTTCGCCGTAGTTCATCAGACTTTCCAAGTTGAGTGATAAACAAAATACGCAAAATCTGTCTTGAATTAGCATGGAAAAAGGCACTTACAATTTATCGTAAGTGCCTGATTCTTATGCTCCTCCTCTTGGACTCGAACCAAGGACCTACTGATTAACAGTCAGCCGCTCTAACCAACTGAGCTAAGGAGGAAGGTTATATCATCTACTTTTGTAGATTGGACTGCAATATTAGTAGGTTACCGCCTAATTTACAAAGCTTTCGTGCACAATTTATTTTCGATTGTAGCAAACTTACTGTATGTTATTGCTCGTTATAAATAGCACCGGATTTCCTTAATTTTTTCAACCTATTTTATTCGCGGCGTATGAGCAAGAGACAGTTTGTTTTAGGAGTAATTTTGGCAGCCCTATTGGGAGGGGGCGTGGCCGCTGGTTTGATGAACTACACCCGCGAAAGTGACGAGACTCCCTACCGCAACCTTGCCAACGCCGATTATACCTCGCAATTCTCTAATTTTCTGGCCGACACTAATTTTATCATCCCCAATGGTATCAATTTCGTGTATGCCGCACAGTTGGCCCGTCCCGGTGTGGTATTCATTCGCTCTACCTACGAAGGGTCGAGCGGATCGCGCTACGATTTGCTCGAGGAGTTCTACGACTACTTCGGCGAGCGACCCAGCCGCGAAAATCCGCACCAGGGCGCTCCCTCTCGTTCGTCAGGTTCGGGGGTGCTTATCTCCGACGATGGCTACATTGTGACAAACAACCACGTGATCGAAGACGCTAGTAATATTGAGGTAACCCTTAACGACAACCGACTCTACGAGGCTGAGCTCATCGGCACCGATCCCACTACCGATTTAGCGCTTCTCAAAGTGAATGATACTGGACTACCACACGTATCTTTTGGCGATTCTGATAACATCAAAGTGGGCGAATGGGTGCTGGCGGTGGGCAATCCGTTCGGCACACTTACCTCTACCGTGACGGCGGGTATCGTGAGTGCTAAGGCTCGTAATATTAACATTTTGAGAGATCGCAACGGGCAGCAGATTGAGGCATTTATTCAGACCGATGCCGCCGTTAATCGTGGGAATAGTGGTGGGGCGCTGGTCAATTTGCGTGGCGAACTGGTAGGTATCAACACGGCGATTGCTACCCAAACCGGGTCTTACGCCGGTTATTCTTTTGCCGTGCCCGCCACCCTGGTGCAGAAGGTCATGAACGACCTGCTGGAGTTTGGTACGGTACAACGTGCTCTGTTGGGTATCGCTATTCGAGATGTGAATGCGAAGCTTTCGCGTGATAAAGATTTGGCGGTAGTATCAGGTGTGTTTGTTGATCGCGTACCACGGGAAGGGGCCGCCTTTGAAGCGGGAATGGAACCCGGCGACGTGATTGTTGCTATCGACGAACGTCAGGTGAAGAATGTAGCGCAACTACAAGAATTGGTGGCTCGTAACCGCCCGGGCGACGAGGTAAAAGTGACATATTGGCGGGATGGAGAGACCAATGAGGTGGATATTGTGCTTAAAAGTACTATGGGCGACATCCGAATAGCTAGTGCTCCTCGTGAGCTAAAGATGGAGGGGGGAGTATTCATTGACCCGCCGACAGACGTGCTCGAGCGCTTAGAAATTGAAGGGGGGGCACAGCTTACTCAACTCGGAGCAGGCAAATGGCGAGAGGCCGGTCTCACCGAAGGATTTGTGATTACCGCTATTGATAAAAATACGATCATCAGCGTACAGCAACTGCGTGATGTTATGGAAGACAAGACTGGAGGTATTTTGATCGAGGGCTTCAAAGAAAACGGTGATCCGGGCTTTTATGGCTACGGTTGGTAGCCCTTAGCGGTCGTATTTGGCGTACTGTTTGAGGACGCTTCTGTCGATCCTGTCATCGAATAGTATCTTATTGTAACTATACTTTTATCTTTTCTTTGTATAGTTTACAAAATCGGAAGTAAGGGTTGGCCTAAATCGTTTCTTTTTTTTTAAATAATATTATTACCTTATCCTGCAAATAGATATATATTGCAGATGCTGAAACTATGGTATGCTGCTTGCTGTGGTATGTCTGGCATACAAGCTGATAACTAGATAATTATATAACTCAACTACAAAGTAAAATTCTATGTCAGAGGAACAAAAAAAGCACCGTTCGGTGATGCTGATTGATGATAATGAGATCGACAACCTCATCAATCAAAAAATGATTGAGGCCGCTAACATCTGCGATCACATCTATACGCATTCAGGCGCTAAAAGCGCCATTGAGTTCCTCAAGAACATTGAGAAACTGGGCGACGCTGGTCACAATGTGCTTCCCGAAGTGATATTCCTGGATATTGACATGCCTCTAATGGATGGTTTTCAGTTTTTAGATGAGTTTGACAAGCTGGCCGATGACACTAAAAAGTTCTGTAAAATCGTGATGCTTACGTCCTCTATCAACCCACAAGACGTAAATAAATCGCATAAGTACGGTAGTGTGAAGCAATACATTAACAAACCGCTCACACAAAAAAATCTAGAAAAACTGGCACTATAAAATCTAATGCCAGTACCAGATTTCTAAAGAGCCGTACCGTGTACGGCTTTTTACATTTACCCCGGAGTGCATTCAGCACTCAGGAGTTCAGTATTATCTTTCCTTTGCGATTGATCATACCAAACCGTCTGAATGCATCAGACATTTTTGAAATAAGGAAGTACCTCTTTAACGTGCGGTTTCAGTGTATTAAGTAGCCAGGTCGTTGTTTTGCAGCATTCCGGAGAACGGTGAATGATGACCAATGGCCTCATCCATCACTACTCATTCATACTTCATCACTTTTGACCAATCTACTTATCAGACATGTAATCGTCTAAAACGCTACGCACGCTGCATATTTCCTTCTGATGCTAACCAGCCCCCCAGCATAAAGCCTTTGATCATCACAATCTCAGAATGCATCACAATCTCAGAATGGGGAAGAGAAAAAATCTTAAAAAGGCATGAAAAAAGCCAGAAGTTTCCTTCTGGCTTTTCGGGTTTGAGCTAAGTAAAAACAGGTAAAATTAACAGAGCTTATTCACAAACGATTCATCCATCTTAACTAACATTGTGGGCGCAAAATGCTTCATTTCGTAGCGGCTAAACTTCTCGGCCAGCGTTTTAATTTTGTTATACTTGTCGCGCTTCACATCTGATACCGATATCTTCAGAATCTTGGTAAAGACCACGATAGACTCGCAGTTATCTTTGCCCAGCAGGCGCACCTGACGCTGAATGCTGTTGGTCAGCTGATTGAACAGATCGTAATCGTTCATCAGACAGTATTGTAGCGCAAGCACGGCTTTTACTTCTAGCTGCGCGTAAGGATACTTCTTCAGGCTGATCTCGTTCAGCAGGTTATTGATCCAGCGAGCGGCTTCGTTGTACTGTCCCGCGTAGTAGCATGATAGCGCGCGGTAGCATACGTAGGTCACATACTTCGGCACGTCGTCAGAGTCGCACTCAAAGTCTTGAAATAACATCGCGTTTTCTTCGTACAGGCTCACTTCTTCGCCCATGCGTTGCACACGCTCGATCTTGCTGATCAGGTACTGCGCTGGGTACGAGTGCAGACTGTAGTTGGTCAGTAACGTTGCGGTAGCATCGTTTACTTCCTCGTAATAATCTTCCGCCTTACGATACACTTTATAGTGGTTGTAATACTCCAGGCGAAGCAATTCGTAAATGAGTTGCAGGTGGTGATAAATCGAGTCCAGGTAGAACTTGCTCAGTGTATCCTGCATGGTATCCAATACGTCCTCAATAGGTTCGTGCTGGTTGTTCTCGTAGTTTTCTTCTTCCACAAACAGGCGGTGGTAAATATTCATGCAACTTTGGTAGATGTACAGCCGGTGCGACTCATAGAGGTTACACAGGTTGTTCATCTCCTCGTTGAGCAGCGTTAACTCCAATCGGTTGGTTTCATCACGCGACATGGTATACTCACCGTACTTCTTGAAGTACTGCGCCAATAGCTCCTCAGCTTTATCAACCGCCAGCATGTAGGCCACGTGCTTGTTATACAGCTGTGAGTAGCTGAAGTGGTCGGGCGTATTGATATGCAGCTTACGCAGCGTTTTGTAAATAATCGTCAGTTCGCTAGGTAGATCGTAGTCGAGCAGCTCTTTCTCTATCTTCTTGAGGGTGGCGATGGCAATAGCCTTCTTCTTGGTGAAGATAACCTCATTGATATTGGCTACTTTCTTGATTAGATCTGTACGAGGATTTTCCATCTGCTGAAGCAGGTATTCCTCAATCTTCTGGTTGAGGCGCGAGCGCAACGTATAGTAAGCGTTGGTATTCACTCCCAGCTCATCCATGATTTTGTTATCAGACAGTGAGCGTTCTCGCATCGCCTTCAGAAGGTGCGCTGACTTTTCTGCACTGTTCTCGATCAGCGATTCGTGGATCGATGTGTAGTCTGAGTCAGACAACTGCTTGATAATGTTCTTTAATTTTGCCATCAGTTATATTTTAGCGTTGACGTGTTATTATTAGAATTTTGTCATAAACAATATTAGTCAAATTTTGCTATTTCTAATAGTGAAGGCGGTTTCCGTACGAAATGCTCCTAGCGAAGGTGAAGTAATGATTTTGATCGTTTTACGCGGAAACTTATTCGTAAAATACTTAGAGAGCTGATAATTTTATACTTTTTTACATTAAATATTTTGTTTTTATTATAATAACGGTTAAATACCCGCTTTACCACCTAAACCTGTTGCGTGTAATAAAAGAGTAGTACAACTAGAATTTTTCCGTACTACTTTTCTGCTTTTTAGCCGTCAGAAGGGGAACCGATGAACCTTACAGCTGACATAAAATATAATTATCTCTATAAAGCTTGTCTGAAGATGCTTATCAGGAAGATAGTCTACGCCTGTAGATACGCCCTGATACCCAGATACGCTACACCTCTGTATTTCTCATCTCAGGCGTATTACTGCCTGAAACCTACTGCTCCGTAGGTAAGGCACCATTACACATTCCCCTTCTCCCGCTCCTTCACAATATAATCTACCGCGCGGGCGGTCATGGCCATGAAAGTGAGTGAGGGATTTTGGGTAGACACCGAAGTCATGCAAGCGCCATCGGTGACGAATACGTTAGGGCAAGCGTGCATTTGGTTATAGCCGTTGAGCATCGAGGTTTTAGGATCACGACCCATCCGGCAGCCTCCCATTTCGTGAATGTCTAAACCAGGTGCCTGCTGGGTATCAATCTGCTTAATATCCCGAAAACCTGCTTTCTCCAGCATACCAGAAGCTTGCTCATGAAAGTCGGCAATCATCTTCTCGTCGTTCTCGGTGTAATCGATATTCGTTACTAGCAGCGGCATTCCCCATTCGTCTTTTTCGGTGGCACTCAGCGTCACCGTATTGTCTTCCTGCGGAATGGTTTCCCCCATCGCCAACACAAAAACACGCCAGGGCCCTACGTCGCGTAGTCCCTCTTTCCACTCGGCTCCAAAGCCGTGCTGCGCCTTGGTCGGATCAAACTGATCGCGCGAGGCGTTAATGTACATGGCGTAACCACGCTTGAAATCAACATCGTCTTGCTGTCGTAGATTACGGAAGCGTGGCATATAACCGGCATTAGGACGGCGACCGTAGTAGTATTTATCGTCGTAACCATCTACCAGGGCGGTTACCCGGGCGCGATAGTTATGAAACGCTACGTATTTACCCAGAGTGCCGCTGTCATTACCCAATCCGTTAGGGAAACGTTGAGAGGTCGAGTTGAGCAGCAGCAGGTTGGTATTGAGCGTGGCCGCATTGACAAACACTATATCAGCGTAGTATTCGGTGGTTTCTTTGTTCTTTGCATTGATCACGCGCACCCCGGTTACCTTTTCTTGTTCGTCATCGTAGATGATAGATTCTACCAACGAATCAGGTTGTAGAGTAAGGTTACCGGTTTTAGCGGCCCAAGGGATGGTCGATGCGTTAGAGCTAAAGTAGGCTCCGTAGGGACAGCCTCGGTAACACAAGTGGCGGTACTGACACTGCACCCGGCCCTGCTCGCGGTGAATTTCCTGCGGCTCGGTTAGGTGCGCGCAGCGCCCGATAATCATTTGCCGGTCTTCGTAGTTTTCAGCCACGCTCGTCTGCAGCGCAGACTCTACACAGTTGAGATCCATCGGAGGCAAAAACTCACCGTCGGGTAGGCTATCTAGTCCGTCTTTGTTGCCGCTGATGCCCGCAAACTTTTCCACGTAGCTGTACCAAGGAGCCAGATCGTCGTAGCGAATCGGCCAATCTACTGCGTAGCCATCGCGTTTTGGTCCTGCAAAGTCGTAATCACTCCAGCGCTGGGTTTGACGCGCCCACAGTAGCGACTTCCCCCCTACCTGATAGCCTCTGATCCAATCGAAAGGTTTCTCCTGTTCGTAGGGGTGCTCCTTATCTTTAACGAAGAAATGCTCGGTGAACTCATCAAAGGCGTAGCACTTGGCAACCACCGGGTTTTCTTCCAGCACCGATTTCGGAATTTTGCCGTGGTGCTTCATTTCCCAGGGGGCCTTGGTGGCAGTAGGATAGTCACCATGCTCTACCGCGCGACCTCGCTCCAGCACCAGTGTCTTCAGTCCCTTTTCGCATAGTTCTTTGGCGGCCCAGCCTCCGCTAATGCCTGATCCTATCACAATCGCGTCGTAAGTATTCTGCTGTGCTGCTTGGGTATTTAAATTAGCCATATGTGTATCGTGAATAAAAGGATGTCATACCACAGATCCGCTTACGGCGGCTGAATGGATGCGACATCCTCTTAGTTCGTTTCTATTAAGACAAGCTCCAACCTTTGCGGTACTCACGCTGTAGGTATTGATTCACTTCCTCTTTGTTCGTGAACTTCATGTTCTCGCTGTCATAGCGCAAAATTTCACCGGGTGCGTAGAGTGCAGCCACGCCCAACAGCATGGTTTCGTTCAGCGGAGCGGCGTAGTCGAACGGACAAGACGCTTTCTCTTCCCCTTTGATGGCCCGAATCCAGTTCATTTCGTGCGACAGGCGCCCACCCTCGATACGATCATAGGTTTGGGGGGTGTCAGCGGCCTCTTCCATCAGGTTTTGCGGATACATCTGCGGATTAGCCCCGTAGGTTTCGTGCGTAAGAATTCCTTTCTCACCCACCATAATCACTCCGCCTCCTTGATCCAATACCACGTCATCCGGCATTACTTCAGGACGCGGGGGCATCAATCCGCCGTCGTACCAGTGCATGTTGACCGCGGGCTGACCTTCTCGAGCCGCAAACCCGTAGTGTACGGTTGTAGATAACGGATAGGTCGCCGGATCCTCAACGGTGCCGCCCCAAGGAGTAGAAGTGGCCTGCACGGTCTCAGGATAAGTGAGGCCCAGTGCCCAGTAGGGATGATCAATCAAGTGTGCACCCATATCGCCCAGCGCGCCCACGCCCCAGTCGACCCAACCGCGCCAGTTAAAGGGGTGGTAGATAGGATGATAGGCACGTTGCGGGGCCGGGCCTAAGAAAATATCCCAGGCGAGTTCGTCAGGCACCGCGTAGCTGCCACTGATAGACTGCGTGAGTCGGTCACGTACTCCCCCCCCGTTCCACTGCAAATCTTCGATAGAAGCAGAGGAAGTATCCTGCGGACGGGGAATGCCCTGCGGCCAGATCGGGCGGTTGGTCCATACGTGTACTTCTTTTACCGGACCAATGGCTCCGGCTTGCACCCATTCGTTGACTCGGCGCGCATCGTCGCCCGAGTGGCCCTGATTACCCATTTGTGTAACTACCCCCGTTTCTTCGGCGGTTTTGCGCAGTACCCGGGCTTCGTGTACGGTGTAGGTAAGGGGCTTTTGTACGTATACGTGCTTACCCAGGCGCATGGCCGCGGTAGCCGCTACGGCGTGCGTATGATCAGGAGTGGCGATCATTACCGCGTCAATATCCTTCTCCTGCTCCAGCATCTGGCGGTAGTCACGATACCACGTTGCTTTGTCGTACGCCGCTTTGAGCGCCTCTTGGCCCTCGCGCCCCGCAGATTCGTGTACTCTTTGGTAATCGATATCGGCCAATGCTACGATATTCTGGCTGGTGAGGGCACTCATGTTGTTCCCCCCCATGCCTCCAGCTCCGATGGCCGCTACGTTGACCGTATCGCTGGGCGCTTGATAGCCTACGCCCCCGAGCACATGCCGAGGTACAATCATAAAGGAGGCAGCAGACAGCGTAGCGCCCTTAAGAAATTCGCGACGAGCGAGCGATGGTTTACTGTTTTTAGGTTGTTTCATCATTTAACAATCAAAAGCGTGAGTTGACGGATGTTTATACTAATTATGCACAATTTATAATAATTTGTGCGATAATAAAACCAGCAATTCTCAGGCGATAGCCTATCCGCAACCCTCTTTGTATGTATGCATCTCTTCGTGCGTCAGTACTCGATGTGGCCGCTTTAAGCGAGTCAGAACTCCGTTTTCTGGAGCAGCAGTTTGTTTACCGAGAAGTCCCCAAGAAGTTCACCCTTATTGCAGAAGGGCAGGTGGCCCATGAATTATATTTTATCAACCAGGGGTGCTTGCGCTTCTACTATAACCGCGAGGGCGATGAGGTGACGGGCTTCATCTTTACCGAAAACCTATTCGCTACCGCACTCGATAGCTTTCTTCAGCAAGAACCCAGCACCCAAATTGTAGAAACCCTAGAAGACAGCGAACTGCTGGTGATCAGCCATACTAATATGCAGCGGCTCTACGGCTACTCCGTCAACTTCCAGATTTTTGGGCGGCGACTGGCCGAGCAGCGGTTGGTGAACGCCCAACGCATCTTAGCCTCGTACGTTGTAGATTCACCCGAAGAACGATACAAGAAACTGCTGGCCACCCGCCCTGAGTGGTTGTTGCGCGTGCCACAGCACTACATCGCCTCGTTTTTGGGCATCACGCCGGTGTCACTAAGTCGCATTCGTAAGCGCATTCGCAGGGATTAATTGCCATCCTTCTCTACCGAATAGTCCCTTTTATTAACAAAAGATAAGGAGATGCGCCACCAGACCATGCCATCTTTGTGGGGTACCTAATTATATAAACCCATGCGAGAACTTATCACTGAAATTATCATCTGCGCTCCGCGCGCCACCGTTTGGTCCGTACTAACCAACTTTTCTGCTTACACAGATTGGAATCCTTTCATTATCTCTTCTGCGGGACAAGCAACAGTAGGCACCCAGCTCGTCAACAAAATGCAGCAGGGCGAAAAGACCTTCACCTTCAAACCCAAGGTGACTGCCGTAGTAGAAGCAGAGCATCTGGAGTGGCTCGGCCACTTATTCATCCCCGGTTTGTTCGACGGCCGACACTACTTTCGTTTAGAGGAAGTGGATGCGCATACTACCAAGCTGATTCACGGCGAATACTTTAGCGGGTTGCTCAGCGGTATCATCCTCAAACGCATTGAGGATGATACGCGCCACGGATATATTCTTATGAACCGGGCACTAAAACAGCGGGCCGAACAGCAGGTTAATTTGCCGGCCACCTAACAACTTGCGGCTGGGTAGGTTGAGTAAAAGTATATTCTTTGAAAACCTATCAACCCAGATTTTGTGAAACGAGCCACGAGAAGAGTTTCCGCACCGGAAAATGACTGTTCACGGCGAGTTTCATCTGACCGTTGAAAATAAACTTAAACAGATGAAATTGCAGGATAAAGTAGTGATCGTTACCGGAGCTTCCAGTGGTATCGGCGAAGCCACCGCCGAGAGGTTAGCGGCGCACGGTGCCAAAGTAGTGCTCACTGCCCGCCGGGAAGACCGGCTAAAAGAACTTAAGGAGAAAATAGAAAAGGATGGTGGGCACGCCTTGGCCGTTACTGCCGATGTTACTGACAAAGAAGACTGGAAAAAGGTGGTACAGCAGACGCAGGATACCTTCGGTGGAGTGGACGTATTGGTCAATAATGCCGGACTGATGCCCCTGTCGTTCGTAAAAAAGCTCAAGACCGACGAGTGGGAGAAGATGATCGACGTTAATATCAAGGGGGTGCTCAACGGAGTAGCCGCTGTGCTGCCGCACATGACGGACAAAAAACAAGGACATATCATCAACATTTCATCGGTAGCGGGCCGCAAGCTGTTCCCCGGTGGTTCGGTCTATTGTGCTACCAAGTTCGCCGTGCGCGCTTTCTCAGAAGGATTGCGCAGCGAATTGGCCGCCGACAATATCCGGGTCACGGCCATCGAGCCCGGTGCAGTAGCCACTGAATTGGCTGACACTATTACCGATGAAGATATTCTGGAGAACGTCATGAAGCCCATGTTCGAGCAGATTGACCCGCTTCAGTCTGAAGACATTGCCGAAAGCATCCTGTACGCGCTGCAACAACCTGAGCACGTAAACGTGCAAGAAGTGCTGGTGATGCCCACCAAGCAGGGGTAGCACTGCCGTAGCCTTTATAATAGGTTTCTGTGGCCAATGTCCGCAGAAGCCTTGCCATACTTGATATTTTATCTTTAACCTAATGTTCATGTCGAACCTATTATTTGATGCTTATCAGTTGGGCGATACCACGCTGAAGAATCGCCTGGTGATGGCCCCCATGACGCGCAACCGTGCGATAGATCACATTCCTAACGATTTGATGGCCAAGTACTACGGTCAACGGTCTGGTGCCGGACTAATTATTACTGAAGGCACCTCACCCTCACCTAATGGCTTGGGTTACCCACGCATTCCGGGAGTGTTTAGTGATCGGCAGGCGGCGCAGTGGGCCCTTACTACCGAAGCGGTACACCAACAGGGCAGTCGAATTTTTATGCAGTTGATGCACACCGGTCGGGTGTCGCACCCGCTTAACATGCCCGATGGCGCCGAAGTGCTGGCCCCGAGTGCCGTTGGCATCAAGGATAGCAAAATGTATACTGACCAGGAGGGGGAGCAACCGTTTCCCACTCCTCGAGAAATGACACCGGAAGACATTCAGACCGCCCAACAAGAGTATGTGAAAGCCGCTGAAAACGCCGTGGATGCCGGTTTTGACGGAGTAGAGCTACACGCGGCTAATGGCTACCTGCTGGAGCAATTTATCAGCCCGATCACCAATCAGCGCAACGACCAGTACGGCGGAAGTACGGAGAACCGCCTGCGGTTTGTGTTGGAAGTAGCGCAAGCCACTGCCAACGCCATCGGAAGTAGTAGCGTGGGCATCAGGGTGTCGCCCTACGGCGTGTTCAACGAGATGGGTCACTACGACGAGATAGACGAAACCTACGAATGCTTGGCTCAGAAACTTAACGAGATGGGACTGGTCTATCTGCATTTGGTAGACCACGAAGCCATGGGTGCCCCCGAGGTGCCGGATCGCATACGAACCATCTTGCGCGATAATTTTAAAAATACCTTCATTCTGAGCGGTGGCTACGATGGCGAGCGAGCAGAAGCTGATTTACAAGCCGATAAAGGTGATCTGGTGGCCATAGGACGACCCTGGCTGGCCAACCCTGATTTAGCTGAGCGCATCCGAGCAGGGGCTGAGTTCAATGACCCTGATCAAGATACGTTCTATACCCCGGGCCCCGATGGGTACACCGACTACCCCACGATGAACACCGCAGTGGATGTAGCTCAGTGATAAGTATTTATACATAAATGTTCGTTGTTTTTCAGCTAAGTGTCTCTCTGGTTGTTCTTTAATGAGTGGCAATAGCAGCGGCAGTTCGCAGTTACTGCTACTAATCGCACGACCGTTACGCAACAAGTAGGAAATTAAGAGTACGCACGCCTACCGACTAAAAATACCATCGACATGACTGAAGATCATGCTATACCTCTACGGGTAGAACCCTGGATGCGCGGATTGCTACTGCTAGCCGGAGCCTACAACGTGGGTTGGGGCATATTTATCTACGCATTTCCCGAATCATTTTACGCGTGGATTACACAGAGTGCGCAAGCTGCCCCTTGGTATATCACCTGGCTGGGGGCGGGCGTACTGGCTTTTGCGCTAGGATATCTACTGGCCGCATCTTACCCTACCAAACTCTGGTGGATTGTTGCATTAGGATTTTTCTCTAAGCTGTTTGGGGCCGTAGGGTTTTATTTCGTCGTGATGCAGCAAAATATCACAAAAAAATATATATTTCACCTTCTGATGAATGACCTAGTGTGGCTCATTCCTCTAGGACTAATTTTGATTCGTATCATGAAGATGCGCCAAGCCTAATGGCATGAAGAAATCACCGGAATGGGTAGACATTTCCCTGCGTTTTGCGGGCATTGTCAATATTGTATGGGGACTGATC
Source organism: Tunicatimonas sp. (assembly GCA_965213875.1). Taxonomy (GTDB): domain Bacteria; phylum Bacteroidota; class Bacteroidia; order Cytophagales; family Cyclobacteriaceae; genus Tunicatimonas. The sequence continues at coordinate 1,390,047 of CBDCAN010000001.1, forward strand.
TTCGCCCTATTCACCAATCCACTATTCAACTGGGCCAAACTGCCTGAGCCAGCGTTCATTCTTCCCTGGCAATTGCTGGGTATTGTAGCCGTCATTCTAGGGCTAGGTTACTACATTGCATCATTCAATATAGTGAAGAGCTCGCTGTTACTTATGGTAGGGCTAGCCATTAAAATTGCGGGCACCATCACCGTATGGAAGAGCGTAATCACGCACGATTTTTCGCTCCCCCTGGCGCTCTATTTCTCAGCAAAAGATGCCCTGTGGGTGGTTCCCTTCGGAATGGTCATCTACCATATCTTTAAAAAGTGGCAGGCGCCGGGTCGCGCTCCACTCAACCCCACGGTGCCCTTTTCTGAAACCCTCACGCGCTTCAGTACCAACCAAGGGCACGATTTGCGTACGCTGGCGCGGCGACAGCCAGTGCTATTGGTGTTCTTACCTAGTGCCAGCCTATCGTTATTTAAGAAATACGTACAGGATTTGAGCGAACAACGCGCCGCCATTGCGCAGCAACGTACCCATCTGGTGCTGGTTTATACCCAACAAACCGAAGCCGTGGTTCGTGTGCTTCAGCAGCATAAGCTCGCTAGCGAGGAGCATATTCTTGATGAGCACCATAGTGTGAGCAATACGTTCAGTCTGCGAAGAGCAGGCGTTAAACAGGTGATAGGTCGCCCCTGGCAAGAAGGGTTAGGGCGTATGCAAGCCGTGAAGTGGCGGGATTTTACGGACGATGATATGCGCATGCCTGCGGCTTTCCTCATCTACCGCGACGAGTTACTCAAGAGCTATTATTACGAGCAGGTAGAAGACACTCCCGACTACACGCAGCTAGCCACCCGTGATCCGTTGTAGAAGTTGAAATATTACTGAGAACCATCAAACAGGTGAGAGACGTATAAAAAGCGCGATTGGTAATCACCCGTCATCTGTAAACTTTCTGTAGTCTTTCCTCCCTCCTTCGTACCAAAGCTAGACGTTCAGCACCTTCACTTCTACCACAGCATCGGTGTTGAGCGGCCCGTAGATATGGGGGAATAGTTCGGCAGAAGCCCCTTCGTGCTGAGCTGGCTCGTACTTTATTTCGCTGCTAATTAGCAAAGGATCGATGGTGAGCACCACCCACTCGGTATCAGCACCGAACAACCCGCTTCGCTTAAGTTGTTCTAACTGGTCGGCCTGCGAAGCGTGAATAAATCCTTCTTGGGCGATTGATTCGGGAGCGTACTGCCCGTTGGTTGGCGCTCGTGCCCAATCGTTGGCGCGGGCTACGTGATAGATGCGGTGGTTTCCGGCAAGACTCATACGGTTGACAAAACGGACGAAGGCCTGCAAGTTAGCACTTACACCCGGCAAACGGAAATCGTGGGGCTTCACCGCATCGTGCACCGCCAACACCGAGTACGGCACCCACCCCCAGTACAATAGCAACAACGAGGGCAGAAAGATATAAAGCACCACCCAGGGATTATACAGGTTGAGCAGTAATGCGATGAGGCTTAGCGGAGCGATGATCCCCCCGATGATTAGCGGAAACCACGCGCGCCGCTGCTCCAACGCCACCCGCTTGATGTGCGCCAGCGCAAAGACGTGCTGCTTGCCCTTCGCTGTCACCAGTAGATGCTTGGTGGTGAGCGAACAGCGGTTGCGCTCGTCGTCGGCTCGGTACAAGTAACATACCGCCACGGGCGGTTCCAAATCGGCTAGGGTAGACACAGAATCGTTTGGGGATTGGTCATCAACTTTCTACTTTTACCGTTCATTCGCACAAAATGTTACCATCATGTCTGATTCTCGTTTTGCCACCCACTGCGTCCACGCGGGCTCTGCCCATCATGACCCCAGCCACGGCGTCAACACTCCGGTGTATACTTCTTCGGCTTTCGGTTACTTAGATACCACCGAGAATCTGTATCCACGGTATTACAACACCCCTAACCAGCAGACAGTAGTAGGCAAACTGTGCGCCCTGGAGCGGGGTGAAGCGGGGCTGTTGTTTGCTTCGGGCATGGCTGCCATCAGCACCACCATGCTGGCGCTGCTGCAACCGGGTGACCATGTGGTGCTACAGAACAACCTCTACGGCGGCACCTATCACTTTGTGACGAGCGAGCTGCCCCGCATAGGTATCAGCTACACCCTGGTGGATACCCCTACTGCCAACGACCTGGCAGCGGCAGTACAGCCCAACACCCGCATGGTCTACGTAGAAACGCCGTCTAATCCGCTGCTCAAAATCACCGATCTGCGGGCCGTGGCCGACATGGCTACGGCCAAGGGCCTGATTTCTATGATTGACAATACTTTTGCCTCGCCCGTTAATCAGCAACCGATAGCACTGGGCATCGATGTGGTGGCCCACAGCGGTACCAAGTACCTGGGCGGACACAGCGATTTGTGCTTCGGGGCGGTGGTGACCTCCGCCGAATTGCGCGAGCAAATTTTTCAGCGGGCGATTAACCTGGGCGGTAGTGTAAACGCCGCCACTTGTGCCCTGATTGAGCGTAGCCTTAAAACGCTGTCTCTACGGGTGCAACAGCAAAACCAAAACGCCCAGGCACTAGCCGAATACCTTCAGCAGCACCCCGCGGTGCGAGAGGTTCATTACCCCGGCTTGCCCGGCCATGAAGACCATGCGGTTGCCCGCGAGCAGATGCAAGGCTTTGGCGGCATGCTCTCCTTCGAGCCAGACGTGGCCGGTTTAGCGGAAACAGAGGCCATCATGCGCCGTTTGCGAATCATCACCCCCGCCATCAGTTTGGGAGGCGTAGAAACGCTGATCTGTGCTCCAGCCAGGACGTCACACGTTAAGTTATCTTCGGCACAACGGAAAAAAGCGGGAGTAGACGATGCGCTGCTACGGGTGTCGGTGGGCATCGAGCACCCGCAAGATTTAATAGAAGATGTAGAGCAAGCGCTAATCGGCGTCCGTACAGCGGTGACCGTTTCCTAGCAAATAGTCGCGATGCATTCGGGTCCAATCCTCGTAAAGAGGTAACTACGTCGTATTTTTCTATTTGAATACGTTACCAGTACAAGAAAGCTGTGTCAAGCCAAAATATCTATTTATATTACTTCCAGATAAGTCGGAATTAGCATTATTTCTTGGGAATAAGTCATAAAAGAGCGCATATTGAGCACAGCAAAGATCAAGGTTTGTGGGTGTTTTCTCTACTAATTTTTAGGCTTATGTACTTCATATCCAGTACATCTACGCTAAAATTTACCTGATCTTGATGTCTAACTCCTGGTACGTAAGTCACGCATTTTTTCGCTTACCTGTTTCCAGCCCGTTAGGTCTTAGCACGTATTTTTCTACAACTATTCCTAATCTTAAACAATTTTTATCATGTACGAAAACGGAACGAACGGACACGGTTCTTCTAAAAACCTAGGTATGGCGATCGTCGGATTGGGCGGAGCCGTTGCTACCACCGCGGTGGCGGGCGGGCTACTCATTCGCCAGGGTAACCAGAGTAAGGTAGGATTGCCTCTGGCTGAGTTTGAAGGCCTGGACCTTACCGCTTACGAAAACATTCATTTCAACGGCTGGGATATCTTCGACGATAATCTGTACGAAGCGGCGAAGAAGCACGCGGTGCTCAGCAGTGAGCAACTGACGCAGATCAAAGACGAGCTGGAAGCCATTACCCCCTGGCCTGCCGTTTCTAATCAAAAGTTTTGCGCGGGTGTCACCGACGGGAAAACCTCGGGACAAACGTTGCACCAGCAGGCCGCCTCCATTGCCCAGCATCTGGACGAATTTTCCGAATCTATTCAGGGCCCGGTAGTAGTGATTAACCTGGCTTCTACCGAACACGCGGTAGATATTGAGGACGAAGTGTTTCAGACCATTGATGCGTTTGAGCAGGGATTAGACGATAATTCAGCCCTTATTTCACCGGCTATGCTTTACGCTTACGTGTCGATCAAGAAGGGCATTCCCTACGGCAATTTTACTCCGAGTATGGCAGTGGACATCCCGGCACTGGTTGAGTTTGCTAAGCGTGAAAACGTACCGGTCGCTGGTAAAGATGGCAAAACCGGTCAGACTTTTATCAAAACCGTACTGGCTCCGGCCCTCCGCGCCCGTGCCCTTCACGTCGACGGCTGGTTTTCTACCAACATCTTGGGCAACCGCGACGGGCAAGCTCTGGATCAGCCCGAATCGCTCAAGTCTAAGATCAATACCAAAGGCAGTGTATTGGATTCTTGCCTCAACTATCCGGTCGAGAATCATATCGTGCACATCCACTACTACAAACCCAAGGGTGATAACAAAGAAGCCTGGGACAATATTGATGTGAGTGGTTTTTTAGGTCACAAGATGGAGATCAAGGTCGATTTCTTGTGCAAAGATTCGGTGCTGGCCGCTCCGCTGGTTATTGAAATCACCCGCTGCCTGGATTTGGCCCGTCGCCGAGGCGAGGGTGGCCCGGTAGAGGCCATGGGCGCGTTCTTCAAGGCCCCCCTTACCTACGATGGTCAGGAGCCGGAGCATCGCTTCCCTGAGCAGCAGCAAACGCTGGTAGAATGGCTGCATCAGCCCGACGCATCCGCTGAGGCCGCGGAGGAAGAACAACCCGAAGCCGTACTAAACTAGCCGATGATGCCTTCGTTAGCACTCACTGCCGCTGACGCGTCGCTGGCCTCAACGAGCAAGCTGCTGGCCGAATTAGAAGACCTAAAACGGCAGCAGCCGGCTCATTATGCGCGTAGTATTGCGTCTACGCTCTTCGTGGAGAGCTGGCGGCGACTGCGCACGGGCGAGGCCGCTGATACCATCGCGGCGGATATCACCGTGAAAGCTTTGGTCTCCATCCTTCTGCCGGGCTGCGACGCCCGGTTCTTCCGGGAAGCGGAGCTCGACACGGATGCTGCCACCGATATTTACCGGCAGTCGTTACAAACCAGTGCGCAGCACCGAGTAGACGCTACACTTTACGATCACTTGGTGAGTCGCGTGCCGACGATAGTTAATAGCTACTTTGAGCCGGTTCGCGAAGCACCCTCAGAAGACGTTTGGTTCGTAGAAGCCCTTTGCCAACAACCCCGCGCGGGAGCCACCAAGCCGGAGAAGCCCCGGCTGCTGCTGGTTCCGCCCGAGATGCACTCTGACCACTGCCTCATGACGGCAGTTTTTGCCGTACTGTTATCGCCCTACTACGATGCTTCATTGGCACAGCCGTTTCTGACGGGCCTGTCGCACCACCTGCACAACGCTGTGTTGCCCGACTGTGGCTTTGGTGGTGAAGTGTTGCTCGCCCCTTGGTTGACGAAGATTATGGATACGGCGAAGGCGAAAGCCCTGGGTAGCCTAGACGAAACGTTGGCGCAACAAATTCGCAAGAGTATCGCGGTGCACGAGGACCTTGACCTGCCCGAGGGGCGCGCGGCCAGTGCGGCCGATGTGCTTGATCGGGTGCTGGATGTGCAGTGGCGTACCCGGGTGGCGCAGGTGCGTAACGAAGATATCCTGTCAGAATTAGAACTGGTGCACGCCGGACCTATCCAGCAGTTCCAGACAGATCTACTACAACGGGCCGAAGTATGGGGTTAGGGTTGCATTAAGTGTGGTCGCACCATCGTACTTGCTACTGATTTATATTTGCTATTGCACTTTTTAGTTACTGCGTCTGCTTGATACGAACGCATCAGATTTTTACCATGAACACGCTGACCACCACCTGCTATCGTAGTCCGCATAATGGCGAGCCACTCGTACCTGATGCCGCGCACCTGCTCAGCGACGGTGAACTGCTGTGGCCTACCTTCGACGACATTGCCTACCTGCGGCCTCAACACGATCTACGAGCACAAGCGGTGGCGCTCATCCGGCAAAACCGGGCCACTGACGCCCTAATCCTGCTATTGCAAGATCAAGATCCTTTTGCCCCGCTGCCTCCGCCCGACGCTTCCACCCTGCGGACGCTACTCGAAGATAATACCATTACGCTACGCGAGGCCATGCAAATGCTTAACTACGGCCCGGTAGCCGATTACTTCGCCTACCGCAGCGTCACCCCCACGTTTCTTTCCGGTTTATCGTTACTACAGCACGTAGTGCAACCTAGCCGCCCCGTGCTGGAGGTAGCCTGCGGTATGGGACACTTCCTTAGCGTGCTGGAAACCAACGGCTTGTCTGTGACGGGCATCGATCTGGTATTCTCTAAACTGTGGCTGGCCCGTCGTTATATGAAGGTGCAAGGCTCCCTCATCTGCGGTGATATTACGCAACCCGCCCCGCTGACCACCGATCAACCTACGTCAGTATTCTGTCATGATGCGTTCTACTTCTTCGAGCAACAAACCGAGCTGCTTAACACCCTGCGTTCGTGGGCAATCGGCGGACCGATAGCGATAGGACACGTACACACCAACGCGGTAAACCACCACGTGGCTGGTTTTCCACGGTCATTCAATGACTACCAACGCATGGCTACCCCCAACGCGCTGTTTGCCGATGATCGGCGGTTAGTACATCACTGGCTGGCGCAGCAGCCAATCGGCCCGCCCGATACGGATGCCCTGTCTGCTGCCGAAGCGGTAGCTTGGGTCGAGGGAACAATCAATAACACGCTCTATCCGTTAGACCATCCAGCCACACCTTTGCAGCACAACCCGCTCCTCAGAGTGAGCGGTGAAGCGGTGACGTTACAATGGCCTACCGAGCGGTTTCAGCGAGAGTACGAAGCCGACGCGGGTTACCTGCACCCTGATGCCGCCGAAGTAACCGCCATCACTCAGCCTGACTCACTGAGTAAAGCCCAGCAAGACCGTTTTTTTAGAAGAAGAATCCTCGTAGACCTTCCCGAACGATGGTAGATCATATCAACATAGGAATTATCGGCTTCGGTTGGGTGGCGCGCGACTATATGCTCCCGGCCATCCATCACCACGACCGCGCTCGGCTGGCAGCAGTGTGCAGTGCGCGCTCCGAAGAGATGGCCAACCTGCCGCCTGACGTAGCTTGTTTTACGGAGCTAGAGGTAATGCTTCGCGAAGCGGACGTAGACGCAGTATACATCGCGACACCCAATCACTTGCACCGAGCCCAAACTGTGGCCTGCCTAGCGGCGGGATGGCACGTACTCTGCGAAAAACCGATGGCCACCACCGTGGCCGATGCCGAAGCAATGGTGGCAGCCGCCCGCCGTAGCGGATGTGTGTACGCTACGGCCTTCGACCAGCGGTTTCATCCGGCACACCGTGCGATGCGCGAACTTATCCGTACGCAGCAGCTCGGCACCATCACCCAGGTGCGCATCGACTACGCCTGCTGGCTGCCCGCCGACTGGGCGACTGACAACTGGCGGGTGGAGCAAGACAAGGCCGGCGGCGGGGCCGTCATTGATCTGGCTCCGCACGGCTTAGACTTACTGGAGTTTTTGCTGGATGATACCATCACCGAAATGCAGTTGTATCTGCAAACCGCCGCCCACAGCTACGCGGTGGACGATGGCGGTGTGATGATGCTTCGCTTCGCCCGGGGCACGCTGGGCACTTTGCACGTAGGTTATAACCGTCCCGACGCTTTCCCGCGACGACGCCTGGAAGTGATCGGCACCGACCGCATGTTGATTGCCAAAAACACAATGGGGCAAGACGCAGGTGGCACAGTTCGTTCTGTAGACGCAGACGGCACTGAGCAGCCGATGGCCTTTGACCAGCACGTGTCGCCCTTCGCGCAACAGCTGCGGCACTTCGTGGCGGCAATTGCCTCAGAAGGTACCGCGCTACGTACGCCTGATGACGACCTACGCTTGTTCAAACTGCTGAACGATGCTTTGCACCGGGCTCAAAATTCTGTTCCAACCCCTGCTCACTCGCACTGATATGCCCCTTACCCACTATGCTTGTACGCACTGCGGCAGTTGGATTCTCTGGTTCGACACCCGAGAGCCGGTCTACTGCGCCAACTGCATGGACGTGCGCAACGCGCTGCCCGACGAAGACTTTACCTACCTGCACATCAATGACGCCGCCGGTCAGTATACCACACACTGGCGCGAGGTGCTGCCCGGTATGTGGGACTTCCGGACAGAGCCTCAACTCGGACTGGGTTCGCACGGCTGGTTGCTTCTGCGTGAAGCGGGCAATATTGCCTTTGAAGCCGCCCCCTTCTATTCTAAAGCCGCTCTGGATAAGATTCGGTCGCTGGGTGGTATTAGCGTACTATCGTCGTCGCACCCGCACGGCTATGGGGCCCTGTGGCAGTTGCAAGAAGCCTTTGATCCCACGCTTATTATTCACAAAGAAGACTTACAGCATACCAAAGCGTTTCGGGTAAACCACCCCATCGATGACCGGGAGGTGTTAGACGAACACCGAGTAATGCTGCGCTTGGGCGGGCACTACGACGGACAAACCGCCCTCTACGACGACGAGCGAAAGATCCTGTTCGCGGGCGACGCCCTCAAAATTGATTTCGATGAACACGAAGTGCCGCGAGCACTGAGCTGCCACAAGGGGTACCACTACAGCATTCCGCTCACTCGCGACGAGTTGCTACACTACCGAGACGTTTTTTCTTCCTTCGACTTTGAGCACGTCTGCACCCCGTTTGAGTTCGGGCGCGGGGTATCGCAGCGCCAGGCAGTGGCACTGATGGATCACCTACTAAGCACCGAATCGCACACCAAGCCAGTATCACTAGAACAACTACTGACATGACCAATATCCGTGAAGTACTTACGCTTTACCGAGACAACCTGCCCGCGGGAAACCTACAGAGCTTTCGCATCGATCCGAATGACCATTTGGGTATTCCGGTAGTAGACGCCACCCTGGTAACCGAGGGAGGCCGACGCTACAACGGAGTGGGTTATGGCGGCGACGAAACGCGCGCTCAGTTGGGTGCCTTTGGCGAACTACACGAGTTCTTTTCAATTTCAGAGTCATTCTTATCTGCCCCTTCGCAGGCGGGCAGCTACCGCGATATGGTTCGTCAGCACAGCGAAGCGACCGTGGTTGATCCACTCACGCTCGTGCTACCCGCCGGTTCATCCTACACCGCGGATACTCCCCTCCACTGGACCACCGTGAATAGGCTGAACGACCGGGCCTGCGTGTGGATTCCTAGCGAGTTTGTGGCGAACAGTAATACCGATGTTGCCATAGTGACGGGCGGGCGGTATTCTACACAGCTTACCACGGCCATTACGAACGGCAGCGGAGCAGGCGACACCCGCGAGCGCGCACTACTGCACGGTTTGCTGGAGCTGCTACAGCGTGACGGAAACTGTGATTCGTTTCGTGCCTTAGACCAGGGCTGCGTGATTGACCGACGGGGTATCGCCCCCCGCACCCGGCAATTAATGGATCATTTGGAAGCACGCGGACTAACGGTCATTCCGAAGCTGGCCCGCGAAACCTGCGGTTGCATCAGCGTGTACGCGGTGGGGCAAGATCATTCGGACGACCCTTTTCCACTGAGCGTGACCGCCTGCGGGGAAGCGGCAGACCCTGATTTTGATCAGGCTATGCACAAGGCGGTGCTAGAGTGTGCTGCTTCACACTCACGAAAACTATTTTACCACTGCTCGTTTGAGCGCAAGGGAAAGATCAGCCCCGATGGATACGTAGAAAGAAACAAAGCGCTAGTTAACCTATCGCAAGAAGAGCCACGGGCCCTGCGGGCGATGGTACAGTGGCTGTCTTTGAGCCGAGATGAGCTCTATGACTGCCTGAAGGATACCGTATTTTCCCAAAAACGGGTGGTGCCCACCCACCTTTTTCCTCGCTTCGGCTCTGACGATATTACGGAGCGACTACGGGCGGTACAACGCGGGATTGAGGAAGAGGAGATGGATATCTACTACTTTGCGGCGACACCTGCCGACCAACCTGTGCAAGTGGTGAAAGCGATTGTGCCCGGTATTGAGATGGAGCTGGGCAGTTACCATCGTATCGGACGGCGGGGTGTGCAGCGCCTAATGGCCCGTGAGGATGCGCTCATCAGCCACTCAGACGGCTCCGGCAAAAAGCGTATTATGCTCACCAAGGCTGACGAAAATCTTGTGGGTGGTCCCGTATGGTTGAATACCAAACAATTAGATGCGCTAGTGAATCCGGTATACCCACTGTATCGGGAAGCTACCGGACACTCGGCGGCTTATGCCTACGAGACCGACTACTACGAAAACGATCCCGTACCACTTATATAAACCATGCCTATGTCACCCCTACGCTACGCTTGGAACACCAACGGCTGCGCCAATCACCGCCTTTACGACGCTATCGAACTGGTGTCAGATGCCGGTTACGATGGGCTAGCCCTCACGCTAGACTGGCACCACTTTGACCCGTTTGCGAACGATTGGCAGGCACAAGCGGAGCGACTGAAGGAAACGTTGGATAGTCAACGGTTAGGTAGCGTCATTGAAACCGGCGCGCGCTTTCTGCTCAACCATCGGATAAAGCACGAACCCACGTTGATCAACCCCGAAGCCGAAGGGCGACAGCATCGTATCGACTTCCTGAAAAGGGCCGTTGACATCGCGGCTATCCTACAGTCAGAAGCCGTATCGTTCTGGGCCGGAGTGCGACAAGCCAGCGTAAGTAGCGAGCAAGCGGATACGTGGCTCGCCGAAGGAATTGGTCAGCTACTGGACTACGCCGCAGAAAGGTCTGTAACCCTGGCGGTAGAACCCGAGCCGGGAATGCAGATTGAGACCATTGACGACCTTACCCGGCTCAGAGAGAGTATTGCAACCTCTGCGCGGAATCAGCTGACGCTAGCCCTAGACGTGGGCCACGTGTGGGTAACGGGTGAAGCCGACCCGGCAGAAGCCGTGACGCAGTACGGCTCTCAGTGCGGCACAGCCGCCATCGAGGGCATGAATCAGGGGGTGCACGAGCATTTGCCCGTTACGCAAGGTGATATGAACGTGGGCAGTATCATTCGCAGCTTTCAGAAGATTGGTTTTAATAAGCTGATCTGCGTAGAGCTATCGCGTGATTCGCACCGGGCCCATCAAGCTATTTTCGAAACCATCGAGGCACTAAAAACCATGGAAAATCAGTAGCAGCACTAAGAATGGCAGTAGGCAGCTAGGCACTGCTACTGCTACTGCTACTGCTACTGCTACTGCTACTGCTACTGAATATACCAAGAGAGATCGCCATAAGTACCACCTATCCCTATTTACCTACTTGTTTAATTCACTATGAGAATCTGTTTTCTTTCACGTCGCTACTTTCCGGCGGTATCAGGCATGAGCGTTTACGCCCGCAATATGACGAAAGCGCTGGCCGACCGGGGTCACGAAATTGTCATGATCAGTCAGTATCGTGAGGATCAAAAAGGGGTAGGTATCTACGGGGGGGGGCCACCGCCCGACGAACCCTGGATGGAGGTACACGGCCTGCGTTCGCACGGTGAAGAGCAAGCGACCGAACAGGTGCCTGCCGATTTTGAGGGTGATATGCAAGCCATGATTAATCTGGCAGTGAAACTGCACCAAGCGCAACCCTTCGACGTGGTGCACGCGCAGTACTGCTATCCCACCGGACTGGCCGCACTGGAGGTCAGCAGTCGGTTAGGCATTCCCAATGTGGTGTCTATCCAGGGCGGTGACGGTCACTGGGTAGGTTTGTGCTGCACCACCCACCGCGACGCGATGCAGGCCGTACTGAATCACAGCATGTCGCTCGCTATTGGTTGTCGTAGCTTTGCCGACGAGGTGGTAGAGAACCACGGCATTCCGCTAAACAGGCTCACTATTGTGCCGGGTGCTACCAACGTAGAACAGTTTTCTCCGGCACAGGCTATCGGGGCACTGCGCAGCCCCGTGCGCTTGCTGTACCACGGACGGGTAGACCAGCGTAAGGGTGCCCTGGACTTTATCCGGGCGGGCAAACAACTGCTCGACGCGGGGGAATCGGTACACTTAATTGTTTCGGGTATCGGTCCGGATGCCGAACCGGCGCAACAGCTGACGCAGGATTTAGCAATGACTGAACGCACTACCTTCTCAGGAGCCGTGCACTACGACGAAGCGGCTACTGTCTACCACCAGGGTGACTTGTTTATCTCGCCGACCTACGCCGAAGGGTTTTCTAACACAATCCTGGAAGCCATGGCCAGCGGCCTGCCCATCGTGTCTACCCATACCGTGGGAGTGGTAGACTGCCTCACCGACGGCGTAAACGCCGCGCTGGTGGCTCCGGGCGACATTAATGCGCTTACCGAGGCTATTCGGCGCATGATCCACGATGATGACTACCGGGTAGGTTTGGCGCAACAGGCGTATCAAGACGTGGTAAGTCAGTACTCATGGCCGGTAGTCGCCGAGCAATTGGAAGGAATCTACGAACAGCTAGCCCCCAAAACGGTAGACGAGCGTTGGAAGGAAGTGCTGAATATAAACGCGCCGGTTGAGCAGGCGGATACCCGCTGCCGCTTCCGACAAGAACCTCACCTGCTGTGAGCGGCCAGAAAATACTGCTGCTATCGCCCCACTTAGACGATGCGGTGTTTTCGGTAGGCGGACTCATGGCGGCGATGGCCGACGAAGGACACGAACTACACGTAGGCACTTGCTTCACGCGATCAGTGTCCCATCCTACTGGCTTTGCGCTAGAGTGTCAGTTAGATAAGGGACTTTCCGCTACCGTAGATTATATGCAGATCAGGCGTGAGGAAGACCAGACAGCCTGCGCGCACCTGCAAGCTGAGCCCCATTGGTTAGACCTGCCTGAGGCTCCTCACCGAGGCTACACCTCAGCGGCGATGCTGTTTGGTGACCTAACGGATCAAGACGATGTGCAAGCAGAGCTAAGCGTACGAGTAGATAACCTAATCCAAAAAGTTCGGCCTGACGTAGTGCTGTCACCGGTAGGAATCGGTCAACACGTAGATCACCAGCAACTTTGCCAAACGGTGGCCACTCTCAGACCAAAATATTCTGAAGCAGCCTTCTTTCGGTGGTACGATGAGCCCTATCTGACCCGGTATCCAACTGCTTGGCCTACGCACGCGAAAGTGCAGCCCACGCCAAACTGGACACTAGTGCAGAAGCAACTCACTAGTACCGACTCAGCGGTGTGTGTAGATATAGAATCGGTAATTGACCGAAAATTGACCGCTTGCTCGGCTTATGTCACCCAGTTAGGCTTTCAGTTCGGTGGCGTACAGCGGTTGAAATCAGTCTTTACTAAGACAAAAAAGCCTTCTTTTGGCGAGCTGCTACAAATCTGATACGCCGAACTGCTACATTTACCCTCCCACTTTGTGCTATTCTTCCTATTATGGGACACCCCGCGGTTAAAAAACCGCTGTTTTGATAGATTAGAGGCATCGGCGGCTCATTTGCAACTACTACAGCAGAACACAAAAATGACAGTTATGGCAATTGAACAATTCTTCCAGCTCTCTTTTCCTGCTCAAATGAGTATTTTCAATAAGGAAGCGCGTTTCCTCATTTCACGCGAACAGCAACGTTGCATCATTGGTCTGTACGAACTCGATAGAACCCTGGTTGAAATGTGGGTTGATCGTCATAAGAATGAGGTGGTAGGGTTTCGGGCGGTACACCGTGCCAAGCAACTGCACCGTTACGTAGATCAAATCCCTCTAGAAATGCTGATGCGTTAGAACGCCTGTCCGTGGGTACGACGCATCATACGCTCAGCGACCCCAGGCAGTCTTTTTACTAATTCTACTCCTCCTTCTGACATCCAACGACTACCGAACAGTCGTTGGATTTGTCGTCCTACCCAAAGCCGGGTGGCAAAGCGCTCTTTCCACGCGCGGCGATAAGACCGCTCTAAGTGATCGCGATCAAAACCGCCCGCCCGGTAATGACGCACAATTAATTCAGACAATACTTTTGCCGAATGGATGGCCAGCGCCATACCATTACCGCACAAAGGGGTGATGAGCCCGGCGGTGTCGCCTGCCATCAGCACGTGCTGCGCCACCGGTTGCTTGCGCGCAAACGAAACTTCGTTGATTACTTCAGGCTTAGCGAACAGGAAGTCTGCGTTCTGAAATATCGCTTTCAGATGCGGATTTTTCCAAAGCACCTGCTCTTCCATTGCCGCTACGCTACCGTATTTACGCAGCGAGTCGCGGCTGCCAAGGTAACATAGGTTATACTTCCCATCTTCTATTTGAGACATACCGCAGTAGCCACCCTCAAAGTTATGTAGGGCAATTAGCTCGCTCGGGAAGTCAGCTCGCAAGTGATACTTCACTCCAATGTACGCCGAACGTTGGTGGACAAAGCGTCGGTTGAAGTGTTTGTCCAGTCGAGAGCGCTTCCCGTAGGCACCAATGACTAGCTGCGCATCCATCTGCTGGTTTTTCGGCAGTGTCAGGCGAAAGTTATCATGCTCAAAATCAACGGCTTGCACCTGCGTCTTAAGCATGAAGCTGGCCCCCGCCCGTTGCGCTCGTTCGTACAAAAATAAATCGAGTGCGTACCGACTGATACCAAACCCTCCCATATCCAGGGGAAGCTCAGCGGTGTGTCCACTAGCTGAGCTTAACAAAAATCGTTGAACGGAAGAAGGCTGTAACTCCTCTGGATAGGCACTGATGGAACGCAGAAAGGGCACCACTTCATTAGAGATGTATTCGCCGCAGACTCGGTGAAAGGGATAAGCCCTTTTCTCGATCACCAGTACCGATAAGCCTGCTTCGGCCAACTGAATCGCACTCACCAGCCCGGCCAAACCGCCTCCGATAATGATGATGTCTTTCAAGCTCTTTCTATTGAGAAGCAATTCCTTTACCAACACGCCATGAATGGCGTCTGTACTGATCTGCTTTTACGCACTCACTTGCTCTCTCTTATCCAACGCAGCGTGCTTTTCTTCAAAACAGATGATCTGGCGCGCCATCCCGGGGAAGATGAAGCCGTGAAACGGCCACACTGCCCACCAGTAGAGGCGGCCGAATATTCCTTGCGGACGGTACGTGGCCGTTTGCAGCAGGTACTGCTGACCGTTTTCTTCCTGCACATCAAACTCTAGCCACGCTTCGCCGGGTAGCTTCATTTCAGCGTAAAGCAGCAACCGCCCGTCAGCTTTATCAGCGACCAACACGCGCCAGAAGTCCAGTGCATCCCCTGCCAGCAACTCATCGGGACTGCGGCGCCCTCTTCGCAAACCTACTCCGCCGACCAGTCGGTCCATCACTCCTCGAATTTCCCATAAGAAGCCCAGGTAGTACCAGCCTCGCTTACCACCGATGCCCCAGATGTTTTCAATGACCTGCTCGCGCGGTTTGTCGAAGGCTACCTTACGAATATCGCGGTACACACCGTTTTCAGGCACCCGCACATTATCCATCAGATTAATATTGACCCTACTGCTGTTGAGCGAGTCTTTCCAGCTGGATATCACTTCGTTTTGTGCGATTCGTTGAAACGCCCGGTCTACTGCTTCTTCGTAAGGGATAAGACGGTCAATAGGAACAACTTCTTCTATACCTTCTTTCTTGACGACCACCTCGTTCTTCATGCTATCGACCAGACTACGGGCCAGGCCAAACGAAGTATTGGTGACAAAGTAGAGCCACAGCGAAGAAATACGGGGCGATAGCACCGGTACTGTGATAATACGCCGTGGTAGCTCGCGTACCTTAGCGAAGATCAGCAGCATTTGTTTGTAGGTGAGCACATCGGGCCCACCGATGTCAAACACTCGATTGTAGGCAGCTTCTTGCCGCATGACGCCGTGTAGATACTGCAACACATTGCGCAAGGCAATAGGTTGCGAGCGCGTATTAAGCCACTTGGGAGCAATCATTACCGGTAGTTTCTCTACCAAGTCGCGGATGATCTCGAAGGAAGCTCCTCCTGAGCCGATGATAATGCCAGCACGTAATACGGTAACCGGCACGCTACCTGTAAACAGGATGTCCTCGACTTTCTTACGCGAGCGTAGGTGTTTTGACAGATGATCGTCATTTACAATGCCACTCAGATAGATAATCTGCTGGCACTTCGTCTGCGCGATTCGCTCCGTAAAGTTTTGCGCTATTTGTCGCTCAGTTTCTTCAAAGTTACTGGATTTGCCCATCGAGTGCACCAAGTAGAAGGCCACATCAATATCGTTCGGTAGGGCCTCAAGCTCTTCAGCGTGCTGTAAGTCCGCTTCGTAAAAAGTGATTTTATCGCGAAGCTTATCGTCGATACGCATCCGTCGCTGGTCGCGCACCAGGCAAATCACTTCGTGCTCTTCGCGTAGTAAGACGGGTAGCAGACGCACTCCAATGTAGCCGTTGGCTCCGGTCAATAAGATTTTCATAGCCGTTCTGTTTAGCGAATGACGGACAAGCGCAAAGCACTTGGTGTATGTTAACTGGCAAAGCGCCGTATCTGTTCAGGCCACGCTGCTTTCTTCGCCCACGCTGAAACAAACCACGAATTAAACGTATTTTTGCCGAATACTACTTCTCAATATTTATGAAATACATTGTCCTATCGCTACTGATCAGTGCGTGCTCATCCGCACCGACTACTACTGAGATAACCTCATCTGACACCACCGTGGGTGCCATCGAGCGGCTTGATCCTCAGATAGACTCCCTGATCGCCCCCGACGCTCAGCTGGAGATACTAGGCGAAGGCTTTGAATGGACCGAAGGGCCGGTGTGGATAGCGTCAGGCGACTACTTGTTGTTCTCGGACGTGCCGCAGAATACGGTCTTTCGTTGGAGTGCGCGGGATAGCATTACGCAGTACCTGAGTCCGTCGGGCTTCGCCGCCGGAAATTCAGACAGTAAAGAGCCGGGGTCTAACGGTTTGTATCTGGACGGCGAGGGCCACCTCGTTCTTTGCCAGCACGGTGCCCGACAAGTCGCCCGCATGGATGCACCCTTGGATGATCCGCAGCCTTCGTTTGTTGCCCTGGCGGATAACTACGACGGGAAACGACTTAATAGCCCTAACGATTTGGTATTTGACCGGGCGGGTAATATCTACTTCACTGACCCGCCCTATGGCTTGCCCGGTGGTGCCGACAGTGAAGAAAAGGAGCTGGACTTTCAGGGCGTGTACCGCTGGAGCGCCGCCGACAGTTCGTTAACGCTACTCACGCAAGCGTTGAGCCGCCCCAACGGCATTGCGTTATCACCCGACGAGCAGACACTGTACGTGGCCAACTCTGACTCGGAAAATGCGGTATGGATGCGCTATCCGCTCGATGAAGACGGTACCATTGGTAGAGGCAGTATCTTGTATGACGCCACAGAAGCCACTGCCGACGCCAAAGGGCTTCCCGACGGCTTGGTAGTCAACCGGCAGGGCCACCTGTTTGCTACGGGGCCCGGCGGAGTGTGGGTGTTTGCCCCCGATGGCACCCACTTAGGCACCATACAAACCGGCGAAGCCACGGCGAATTGTACTCTCAACGCAGATGAATCAGTACTATACATCACTGCCGATATGTATCTGATGCGTCTGAAAATGAGGTGAGTAGTGACGAGGCCCTTGTTCATCATTGTTCGTTACTCGTTCCTTTTGAAAGGCCTAGCGAATGGTGATTTCTTTGTTTGCGATTAGCCGGTCGGTGTCGTCTACAAATTCTATTAGAAACGTGCCCGCGGCCTGCGGCCCGAAGTCATGAAAGGGTAGCGTCTGGGTGAACGACTGCTGCTCAGGGGCTACACTGATCGGTTGCGCTCCCAACGGCAGCGTGTCCGTCTCCGTCACTCTTTTTATTTTTCCGATGATCTGCCGCGTCCCCAGAGGCTCGGGCACTTCCAAATAGACGGATAGCCTTTGCCCTACCGAAAAATCGGTTTGTGCTTCGCTACAGTCAGTCTGACTGCTGTCCGTTTCACAGACCGTGACGACCGGCCCGTTATCGTTGGTACAGGCGGTGAAAAGTACGAGCATTAGAGCAGCTAGTGCGTACCGATGGATATAGTGAGCACGTGGCTGGTGTAGGCAGTGGTTACCGTTGTGCGGTAGAAAGAGGTTCATGCGTTTCTTGGATAAACAGTAGTGAATCTTGGTTACGGGCCACCATCAAAAGCGGCTGGTTTTGGTATCGGATCGTCGCTAGGTCACGCACCTGCCCTTTCAGGTAGACCCCCGCCCGGGTTTGAGGAAGCGCTGTAAACCGTCCGTTACCACTGTTTTGCAGCAGTGTGCCGTAATCGGCATCGTAGCGGCCTCGCTCAATGGTGACTTCATAAAAGTTTCCGGCGGTCAGTACGTTAGGCAGGCCGTTCTGTGTTGAGTTTAACACCTGAATGGCATTGATAGGCGCGAACTGCGCTTCTACCGGAAAGGGTTCAAACCGAAATTTCAGGTTGCCCTCATTGATAAAAACCCCGGAGCGGGCTTCGGTGACGTAGCGTTCCTCAGCGTTCGCCAGCATACTAGACGGAAACACTTCTTCCGTCGTGGCCAGGGCAAAATCATTGTAGCCTACAAACCGGTTCTTAATGTCCGTCAGCTGCGAGCTAATCTCATCTTTAGTAGCGAAAAGTCGCTTCTGGCCCTGCACGTGGTAAAACATTAGTTGCTCCAGCGTTCCGTTGTCGTCAACGTCTTTCACGAGCAAGCTCACCGGCTCTTCGCGCGATGGTTTGAGCTTTGAGTTTATCCCCAGGTTACCCGCCAGCAAGTCTAGGTCGCCATCGCCATCAACGTCTGCCACCGTTACGGTATTCCACCAACCGTGCGCGTCGGCTCGTGTAGAGGTCTCGCCCGGCACCAACCGCCCCCCTTGGTTCGTAAACACCGAAACGGGCATCCACTCGCCCACCACCACCAAATCTAATTGCTGATCGTTGTTCATGTCAGCCCACTGCGCATCTTTCACCATCCCTACTTGCGACAGCCCTTCGGCCTGCTGCTCAGTGACATCGGTGAAGTTGCCCTTTCCGTCGTTTTGCAACAGGTAGCTGCGGGGAATGATACCGTACTGCTTGGCGACCACACGGCCACCGACGAAAACGTCCGCATCGCCGTCTTGGTCGTAGTCACCGAAGCGCGCCACCGAAGCATTGACGTACACGTTGGGTAAAGCAGCGCGGTCGCGCACGAACCGTCCGGTGCCGTCGTTTCGATACAAGCGCGGTAGCAAGGCTTCGGCTTCGCCCCAAAACTCGTTGCCGCCGCTGGCGACCAGCAGGTCTACATCACCATCTTGATCAATATCAGCAAACTCGGCCCCCACGTCTTCAGCCACACTATCGGCGCTAAAGGCGGGTTGTACGGTGGGCAAAAAGCCACTATCGGTTTGGGTGAAGATGGCCGCCGGTTGATGTTTAGCACCTCCCACGAAAAAGTCTTCCCGACCGTCGCCGTTCACATCGCCTACGGCCAAACGGGGCCCCTCGGTAGACGACATATGGGGCACCAATACCTCACGGTTGAATTCTACGAAGCGGTTCTCCTGATGCGCGTAGGGCACTTCTACCGCAGCCTCGGCCAGCATTGGACGCTGAGGAGAGGAAAACCGGTAGCGTCCGGAAGCATTCTCTTGGTTCACCGTCAAGCGACTATTTGCTGCCACATCGGTCAGCACTTCGTAGCGATGATCGGGCCACACCACCACGAGTGAATCAACGTTCGTCTGTTGACCTAAACCGACGATCAACTCAGCGGGTACCGCCGACTGATAGCCCCGCGTGGTGTACAGCTCTTGCACCACGGTTTGGCTATCCGATGGAATGATGATGCGGGCACCAATACCGAGCGGATTAGCCCCCTCGCCCCGAAAGCCAATTTTCAGAAAGTTATGGCGGGACACCTCACCGTTAATTGATAAGTTCTGGTAAACGAAAGCTTCCTGATCGACATTGTTGGTCACCAGATCCAGATCACCGTCGTTGTCTAAGTCAGCGTAGGCAGCCCCGTTACTGAAGGAAGCTTCGCCCAGTCCCCAGGGTTGAGATGCGTTGGTAAAGCGCAGTCCCCCTTCGTTACGAAACGCCACGTTCGGTATCTTGACCACCGGCATCTGCTCTACCAAAGCCATGTCTTCATCGGTCAAATCATCCTCTAGGCGACGTTGTATAGCATCGTTTGACACGTATTTGATGTAGTCTAGATCGTTAGAGCGACGCTTGATACCGTTGGCGATGTACAGGTCTTTGTAGCCGTCCAGGTCTAAATCGACGATCAGCCCTGACCAGCTCCAGTCGGTAGCAAACACACCGGATAGCATTCCCACATCACTAAATTGGGCATTGCCCCGATTCAGTTGCAGCGTATTGCGGGCAAACTGATGGTTGTAGCCGAACTTGAGCTTGTACTGATACACATCGTAGGCATCTTCGCCCGCCGAATTTTTGAGCATCACCGGGTCCGAGGGCAGCATGTCTAGCGATAGCAGGTCGGGCAGCGCGTCGTTGTTAATGTCCCCAATGTCGTTGCCCATCGAGAAGCGGCTGGTATGCGGAATACGTTGCTCCAGTTGCTCTTCAAACGTACCGTCTTGCTGGTTGATGTACAAATAGTCGTTCTCGTGAAAGTCGTTGCCGATGTAAATATCCGGGTAGCCGTCCCAGTTCACATCGCCGATGCTGATCCCTAGTCCGTAGCCCAGCGCGCTGCTATAGATACCACTGCTATCGGTCACATCGGTGAAGGTGCCGCCGTCGTTGCGCATCAGCCGGTCGCCCGCCAGCGGATGTTTCTCTTCACGGATGCTCGCTCGCGCGAAGGTACCACTGGCGTGCGTAGAGTGGTTGAGCATGTACATATCGAGGTCGCCGTCCAGATCGTAGTCGAAGAACGCCGCTTGCGTACCGAAGCCCACCAGATCAAGGCCGTAGTCAGCCGCTTCGTTCTTGAACGTAGGCACACCTTGCTCGTTGTTACCCTGGTTAATGTAGAGCTGGTTCCGACCGCGAATATTCTGATAATCGCCGAGCTGACTCACGTAGATATCCAGTTTGCCATCGCCGTTCACGTCGGCCATCGTCACCCCGGTGGTCCAACCCTTTTTTCCAGCAACTCCAGCTGCTTCGGTGATATCCTGAAACTTGAAGTTACCCTGATTCAGGTACAACTGATTCTCGTTCAGGTTAGCCGTGAAGTACAGATCAGGCAGGCTATCGCCGTTGAGATCGCCCGCCGCCACGCCGCCCCCGTTGTAGAAGTACAGATAGGTGAAAATGTTCATCTGCGGAGTTTCCTCCAGCTTATTCTGAAAAGTAATATTGGTTTGAGCAGCGGGCAGTAGTTCAAACAACGGCGGCTCGTCAGGCGTGCAGGATACAGCGAGTAATGAGTAGTGAATGATAAGTAATGAATAACGAAAGAACGGGCTCTTCGCTCTGTCATTCGACGTTCGGCGTCTGGGGTTCGGTGTTACAAGTCGCATCTCATTCATACTCGTAGAATTCTAGGGCACCGTTGCTCTTGGCTACCATCAGCAGTTTTTTCCCGTTGGCTGATCGCACGGTGGCAAGCTGACGCGCATCACCACGAATAGCCAGTCCGGTGGTGGGCTGATCCAGCGCCTGCCATTGATCGTTTACGGTTCGCAATAGCAAGCCCGGGTTGGCATCATAGCGGCCCTCCTCTGGTTTTACCCCCGAAAAGTTACCGGCTAGTACGAAGGAAGTATCAGCGCCACTGGAGAGAAAACGATCCGTAGCAACTGCGTAGACCGGTGAAAGCTGCGCCATCAGAGGCAAATCTTCTAGGGTATAAGAGCCGTCGCCGTTGTTAATGACCGCCGTAGACTGCAACCGGTGTACTTTGCTGACAACGGATTGCTCGAGCTGTTCAGCACTGAATATCTGCTGAAGGGTTTTTCCGGCGTAGTCTTCGTAGTGTACGAACCGCTTCTTCAGGGGGTTAAGCTGATTGATCAGATCATGACGCAGGGCCACCGGGTACAAGCTGTCGCCCTGGTGATAGGCGAATACCTGATCCATCGTTTTGTTCTGATCAAAGTCATTGATGTACAGCTCCAACGGCCGCTCGGCTGACGCCCGGAAGCGACTATTGAGCCCCCAGTTGCCTACCACCAGGTCCGTCTCACCGTCGCCGTTAATATCTTGTGCGGCCACACTTCGCCACCAGCCTTCGGACTTCGTGAGCCCCGGCACGTTGCTGAGCCGTTCCAGGTTGGCCCCGTTGTTCTTAAACAGCGTGATTGGCATCCAGTCGCCCACCACCACCAGGTCTAAATCGTCATCTCGGTCAATGTCCGTCCAGGTAGCGTCGGTCACCATTCCCAGACTGTTCAAACGGGGCGATACGCGCATCGTTACGTCCGTAAACGTTCCTTGCCCATCGTTCTCCAGTAGATAGCTGGCGGCAGGCAAGCCGTACTGCTGCGGCACTCCGCGACCACCGATGAATAAATCCTGGTCGCCGTCTTGGTCATAATCAGCCGCAGTAACACAGGCGCTCATGGCGTTCAGCGGTGGCAATACGCCCGTGGCGCGTTCGTACTGCGGTTGTCCATTTCGCTGTCCGGTTTGTAGATAAAGGCGGTCCTGGTACTTGGGGTCATTTTTTGGGAAAGCGTTTCCGCCACTGGCTACGTACAAGTCCAAATCCTGATCGTTGTCAGCGTCAAAGAATAGTGCTGCTACATCTTCCGAGGCACTATCAGTGGCTACGGCGGCACCGGGTAATGCCTCAAATCCTCCCGCTTCGGTCTGCAAATATATACGGCCGGGCTGCCCTACCGCTCCGCCCACATAAAAGTCATCTAAGTCATCGCCATTGATATCGGCTACCGCCAGGGCGGGCCCTTCACGCGATAGCATGTGGTACACCAATCGTTCGTAGTTAAAATCAACGAACGGGTCTTCCTCATGGCGATACGCTGGGCTTAGCACCACTTCTTTCTTCTGAAAAATTGTAGAGCCGGCTAGCGCGGCCACGGGCGAGGCTGTTTCGGCATCAAC
The DNA here is from genome assembly GCA_965213875.1 of Tunicatimonas sp. Taxonomy (GTDB): domain Bacteria; phylum Bacteroidota; class Bacteroidia; order Cytophagales; family Cyclobacteriaceae; genus Tunicatimonas. Next base: position 1,412,887 of record CBDCAN010000001.1, read on the forward strand.
CATGTCCAGCGTTAGGTGCTGGTTCGCCGCCACGTCGTAGAGGGTCTGCGCACGTCCCTGGTAGTTCCAATGTACCACCAAGCTATCTACTGACGCAAGCGTGTCTAACCCTAACACCACCTTGTGCGCCACCGACGACTGAAAACCTTTGGTAGGAATATTTTCAACCATCAACTCCGTTTCACCAACATAAACGTGTACCCTGGCTCCCACCCCAAAGTAGTTTTGGTCTGTTCCTCGGAAAGATAATTTGAGGTAATTGTTCGAGGTGTGCTGTTCGGTATTGTTGCGGTAGACAAAGGCCGGCTGGTTCACGTTGTTCACCACTAAGTCCAGATCTCCATCGTTGTCCAGGTCACCGTAGGCGGCTCCGTTGCTGAAGGAGGGCTCGTCTAATCCCCACTCCGTCGCTACGTTGCGGTACGATAAGCTACTGTCTGGGGTGAACATATAGTTGCTCAACTGGGTGGAAGGCATTCGGTCTACCAGCTCCTGAAAGTTGATAGATTCTTTGCGCATCGCGGTCACAATGGCCTCATCGCTGCCGATGTAAGCGATGAAATCCTGGTTCGTTACGTCTTTGTAGATACCGTTGCTCACGAATATCTCTCGGCGACCGTCGTTGTTGAAATCCGCCATCAGGGCACCCCAGCTCCAGTCAGTGGCCTCGGTGCCGGTGAGCTGCGCTACCTCACGAAAAGCGCCGCCCGCGCTATTGAGCTGTAGCGTGTTGCGCATGTACTGCTCGTAGTAATCATTCGAGAGCTTGCGCTGGTGCACGTCGTACGACTCAAAGCTCGTCATCGTTTTGAGTCGTTGGTCAGTGGCCGGCATCATATCAGTAACAAAGATTTCGGGGTAGCCGTCGTTGTTCAAATCGGCCGCGTCGGCTCCCATCGAGAAGTGACTGATATGTCCCATACGTTCGGGTAGTTCATCGGCAAAAGTGCCGTCTCGCTGATTGACGTAGAGGTAGTCGCGCTCAAAGAAGTCATTGGATACGTAGATGTCCAGCCACCCATCCTGATCAATATCGGTGACGGTGACCCCTAGTCCGAAGCCGATCACACTACCGTAGATACCCGCTGAGTCACTAACGTCCACAAACTTCCCCCCTTTGCCCTCCCCCGGGGGGGACACGTTGCGGTAGAGCTTGTCGCCACCGGTGCTATCGCGCACGTGGCGGATGTTTTCGTAACCCAGGGTTGATACCGGACGAAAAGAGTTATTAAGTACGTAGGCATCCAGGTCGCCGTCTTGGTCGTAGTCGAAGAACGCCGCGTGCGTACTGAAGCCCTTATCGTCGAGTCCGTAGTCGGCGGCCTGCTCAGAAAAAACCACCTGCCCGTCGCGTGTGCCCTGGTTGATGAACAATTCGTTCTCCCGCCGCCCTCCTTCCACGTCGCCCGAGTTGCAAACGTAGATATCCAGCCGACCGTCACCGTTGATATCCACCATACTAACTCCGGTAGACCAGATTTTGCTACCCCCTACTCCAGCGGATTCGGTGATGTCTTCGAACGTCAAAGTTACCCTTGTTCAGAAACAGGCGATTGGGCTGCATGTTGGCCGTCAGGAATACGTCAGGCAGGCTATCGTTGTTTACATCACCGATGGCAACGCCACCGCCGTTGTAGTAGTTGCGATAGCGAAACACGTCGAAGTCCTTGCTAAGCGTTAGTTCGTTGGTGAAGTGGATACCGGTTTCAGCGGCAGGAAGCTGGGTGAACAGCGTAGCTGCATCTTCCTGTCCGCAGTTGCTCAGTAGCACCAGTATTCCCAGCCAGATCGTTCTTCTCATATAGGGGCTAAACAGATACAGGGGACTAATAATTTTCAATTGCTACTAAAGGATGAAATATTAGACTATATATGGTCTATTGAGCAGTGACTGCCTCTTTCTGAACACAGAAAAAGCAAGCGACTTATAGTCACTTGCTTTCGTATTCACACTGCTCTATTTGCTACACTTAGTAGCCTGGATTTTGTATCAAATTCGGATTAGAATCTAGTGCTTGCTGAGGAATAGGAAACAGCACACGGAAAGCCTCTGTGTTTTCTTTCTCTTTCCAAGTATCGGTGAACGTTCCAAATCGAATCTGATCTACTCGACGGATTCCTTCCCAGTAAAGTTCTCTCCCGCGCTCATCCAACATGGCAGATTCATCTAGTGTAGCTAAAGGACTAGCACCACGAGTTTCTCTTAACTCGTTTACCATTTCTAAGGCACCTGCGTCGTCACCACTTCGCATCATTGCTTCAGCTTTCATTAAGTATACATCAGCATAGCGAAGCAGTATATAGTTACCCTTATCGGCTGGGTGATACTTGATAGCTCTAATACCATCATCAGTGTCCGCCCCAATTAATGGCACTTCTTCCTCAAAAGAGAGAGGTTGGTTATTTCGGCTGTTGATGATGACGGTCCCGCTGTCACTCAACTGCTGACCAATTAAAAATCCACGACCAATACCAGAAAAATCACTTCCATCGGGTGACGCAGTGATTCCCTTACGAATATCCTCTTCTTCAAACTTCGCGTAGAAATCAGCGAGGGTAGCAAACCCGTTCCATCCGCTAGGATTATTGTCATAGTGTAGAGTCATAAAATATCTAGCCTCCGGCACACGATTAGGAACAGCAAATATGATTTCAGACTGCGCGTTCACCGTAAAGTTGTTAAAATATTCTTCCTCCAGTGCATAGCCATCTTCAACTACTGCGTCACTATAACTAATTACCCGAGCCATATCTTCCTGATCAAACGTCACATTCAGATCACCAGCTTCATTTACGGTTCCGTTGTATACGCCACGGTTTAGATAGAGACGTGCTAGCATAGCATTAGCAGCGGCTTTAGTTGCTGCTATGTTATTAGCTGAAGGGCCAGAAGCCGGTAAGTTTGGTAGTGCCTCCTCTAGGTCCTTCACAATAAAGTCAAAAGCTTCGGTACGGGTAAACACCACAGGGTCAGCTTCACGATCACCTCTTACCTCACGGAAAGGCACTTGGCCATACAAATCCATCACATGCCACATGTAAAAAGCACGCAAAAACTTTGCTTCGGCAGCCTGCTGGTCACTAGGTGCAGGCTCATTAGAGGCTAAGACTTCACTAGCTAAGAAGACTCGTCCATTCATTTGATTCCAAGCATCTAGCACATATTGATGAGTTGCATCCCATTGATGTGCATGCAATAGCCGCCATACTCCATTGTCTCCCCAGTCAGTCCCCCTAGTAGGAGGGATCATCTCGTCAGTGGTATGTACATATAATGAATAGGTGTTATTCTGATCTACGAGGACTCCTAACTCGTTGTAGGTAGTATTCAACAACGACGACGCATCACCTGTAAAGGAGCCATCTGCGCTCTCAGATACCACAGAATCAAACTCTTCTACTTCTAAATCAGTACACCCTATAGAAAAGGCACTAACTGCTGCTACTGAAAGTAATATTTTAAAGTATTTCATAATGATATTTTCTAAATATTTAGAACGATACATTGAGTCCGAAAACGATGGTTCGTGCTGCCGGATAAGGAGTATAGTCTATTCCAGCTGAAGGGACATCATTTATCTCTTTGTTGACACTCACTTCTGGGTCCTGTCCGCTGTAGTCAGTAATCACAAATAAGTTTTGCCCTGTTACGTACAGTCTCAGATTAGAGATAAAACTAATGTTTTCTGTACCAACATTATAACCGAGGGTTACGTTCTGCAATCTCACGAAAGAACCATCCTCCAAGAAACGGGTTGAAACGTCAGCTGAATTTCCCCCTCCTTCACTATTACCAACTACGTTCTGTGTTACATTGTTCCCTCCGTTTAGTGCACCTGCTGTAAAGAAGGCGTTAGCGGTATTGTTGTAGACATACTGACCTAGCTGGCCTGAGAAGAAAATACTAAGATCAAAGTTTCCATAAGAAAAGTTATTAGTGAACCCCAGATTAGTAGTTGGAAGAGGGCTTTCTCCTACAAATTCTTGAGGTATGCTAGTTACGTTTCCCTCGTACAAAGTTTGCCCTTCCTCATTGAAACCGATGAATGGTCTCAGATAGTAAGCAAATAGAGGCTGGCCCTCTTCGATACGCTGTGCAAAAGCACTCGATAACCCCTGACCACTAATAGCTCCTGTATTAACCCTACTGTCAAAGTTTTCTACTCTGTTATCATTAAAGCTGACATTGGCTGATATGCTCCATGAAAAGTTATCGTTGTAAACTGGGTCAGCTTCTATTGATAATTCTATACCTTCATTAATCACATCAGCGTCTAGGTTTTCCCAACGGAAATCATCTCGATCCGGCTGAGCTCGAAACACCTGAAACAACAAATCATTGGTGTTTTTTCGGTAGTAGTCAACGGAACCTCGTAAACGATTGTCTAGAAATCCGTAATCAAGTCCTACATTGATTTGCGCCGTACTTTCCCATTTTAAGTTAGAATTTTCAGTAGACACAGCTCTTAAAACTCCTGGTCTCACTGATACTCCGGCTGGCGAAACATCCAAACCTTCATCTCTATATCGCTGACGGATAGTATAACGGTTTCGTGGAAACTCTTGGTTTCCAGTAATTCCATATCCTACTCGTAGTTTGAGGTCATCAAAAGCTTCGGGCACGAAGGCTTCATCAGAAAGGCGCCAGCCCACGGCAAATGAAGGAAAGTAGCCGTAGCGGTTTGCTGAGCCAAACTTTGTAGATCCATCCACTCTGAGCGTAGCCGTAAACAGATACTTATCGCTAATAGTAAAATTAGCCCTTCCAAAGAAGGATTGCAGTTCATCAATTTCCCTAGTAGTATTTCCTACTATTGCTCCATTGGATGTTCTGCTACCATCATCGTTAACAGTAGTGGTTAAATCTACTGCAGCAAGATTATTAAGGATGATGTCTAGATCATTCGTTTGAAAGCCAGCTGCCTGAGTCACCTTACTTTCTCGCTCAAATCTTTGATAAGAATAACCCAATACTGCGTCTAGCTTCAGATTACTCGAAAGGTCGCTGTTATAGTTGAAGTAGTTTTCCATCAATGTATTAGCGACTCTTACCTCTTCAGATGCAAATCGCCCTTGTCCCGTAATCCTTTGAACATCAAGGTCGCCTGAGTACGCTTGTTTTCGTAAAGAAGTTGAAGCATCTGCCCCCACTACCGTTTTGAAATTGAGTCCTTCTGCAATCTTAAGGTCTAGACTGACATTTCCTAACGTTCGCAGGGTGTTAGTGAAATCCTCACCTAGCTCTAGAAATGCTACCGGATTAGCCTCAGCTACGCCTCGCTGAAAAAGCTCTCCATCCTGTCTAACCGGGTAAGTAGGATTTAGCTTGAATGCTGTGCCTAACAAATCCCCTGTAGCTCCAGAATTATCAGAAATTGGCACGTTATCATCCCTCACATTAGAGACAGTAAATTGTGTAGCCATTGTGAGTCGGTCCTCAATAAAGCTTTTAGAACCATTGAAACGTCCACTTATTCTTTTTAAACCACTCTCCTTAATGATACCTTCTTGGTCAGTGTATCCAAGTGAAAACCGATAGTTTCCGTCTTCATCTCCACCACCAAATGACAAGTTATGATTTTGTGAAACGCCGGTGCGAAGTATTTCGTCTTGCCAGTCTGTATCCGCACCCAGATCAATTCCCTGTACGATAGGGTCGTTCACATCCAGTCCACGTACGTCAGCGTATGCTGACACAAACTCGTCAGCATTAAGTAGGTCGTACTTCTTGGTAATATTACTGACACCAATGTTAAACGAGTAGTCTAATGAGCCCGCTCCCCCATCACCAGATTTAGTAGTAATTAACACCACACCATTGGCTCCCCGAGAGCCATAAATAGCGGTTGCTGATGCATCTTTCAGAATATCGATGCTAGCAATATCGTTAGGATTAAGAAAATTAAGCGGATTCCGGGCGGTCGAAGAGCCAAACCCTGCGTCTTGTCCACCTCCGCTGACATCGTCGCCTGCCAACGGCACGCCATCAATAACGAACAATGGCCCGTTACCACTTCTAACCGAAGAAGTACCCCGAATACGAATGTTTACCCCGCCACCAGGCTCGCCACTAGACTGTGTAATTTGCACGCCCGCTGTTCTACCCTGAATAAGCTGTTCAGGCGAAGCAATTACCCCTTGATTAAAGTCTTCAGCCTTTACCGATGCTACTGAACCGGTAGCATCGCGCTTCTCCTGCGTGCCGTAACCTACCACCACAATTTCTTCCAGTGCCTGAATGTCTTCACCCATCAGCACATCAATAGATGATTGGCCGTTGATAGCAATTTCTTGGTTGGCGTAGCCGATAGAAGAAAATACTAGGGTATCTGTTCCTTCTGGCACCGATAGTCGGTAGTTTCCTTCTAAGTCGGTAACAGTACCGGTGGTAGTGCCCTTCACGAGTACGTTGACGCCAGGCAGCGGCCCTTCCGCTTCTGAGCTCACTACCCCGGAGACGGTACCGTCTTGAGCGTAGAGTGTGAAAGTAAGCAGCGTCAGGAACAAGCCTAGCCAACCACCCTTGGTCTGTGTAAATAATTTCATAAGCAATAGATTAGTGTGTGATAGTAATTGAAACAATTAGTACATGAACTGCACGAGCCTGATTGAGTTTGCCGCACGTACTAATAAATTTAAAATTCAAGAACAAAATTACACACTATTCGCAAGCTAGCAACAAAAAAGACGGTCAATAATGTAATTATACTAATTTAGTATTTTGACAACAGATTGCTATTAATGTTAAAATAATAGCAAAGTATACTACTATACGTTGCTATTATTCTGCTTGACTATCGTTTTTGTTGTTGCTTTTTTAAATTAATTACTAGCATAGAATAGTACAGAAATGTGAAAAACAGACGACATTTATCCACTTTTCTTACGTGTTGTTTCAACATTTTAGATGATGAGAGCATAAGTAATCAATCAGTACAGGACGTGATTTTGAGCAGTGGCGTACAAACTTTTACAAATTTCCTTACCTTGTTCTCTAACTGATTGTTGCTCCTGCTTCGGCGCGACAGTTACTACCCATAAACCGCTGACGTATGAGAATATTTTTATCTATACTACTCCTGATTTTTGCTGCATCCTGGGCACATGCTCAGGTCATCTATACAGTAGACCCAACCGCTGGTGACGGTGCTGATAATACCTTTCCAACCGTCGCAGCGGCCGTGGAGAGTGCTAACGGGATAGATGAAGCACAAGAGGTTACGATCAATGTAGTACCCGCCACCTATCAAGAGCCTACTATCCAAATAACCCGACCTATGGTGCTGCGCATTCCTGATGGTGCGGTAGAACGCGTGTTTCTACAGGCTACCGAGGACACCTTATTCGTTATAGACACAGATACTGCTCTGGTTTCTATGCTTGACCTCGTCTTTGAAGGTACAGAGGGCAGTCAGCAAACGGCTATTATAGTAGATAACGCCAACGAAATTAATGTTCTGAGAAGCTCGTTCCAGAGCTTTGCCACTGCTATAGAGGTAGCGGCTTCCACCAGCGGACAAGTAGATATTCAACAGAATACTTTTCAGGACTTTTCCAGCGCGATCGTTCTTCAAGAGAACACTACCCCTGCCAACATTACAATACTAAATAACAACTTTGGAACTGACGACACTAACTTGTTAGCGGTAGACAACCAGTCGAGCGGTGTGGTGAACGCGGAGTACAATTATTGGGGGGCCACCGAAGACGTGAGCACACGGGTGAGCAGTGATAATGTGGATTATTCGCCCTTTTTTGCCACAGAAGAGGAAGAAGAAGAGATTCCTAACGAGCCAGGCTTCCAAGGCGACTTTTCATCGGTAATCTTAGGCGGGGGGCCACAGTATGACCCCGATCGGAACGAACTGGATGCGGCGTACAACAGATTAACGTCTGACGAGCTAATTCTTCAGGGAAGTGAAGTATACGATTCATTAACGGCTGAAAAGTCAGCTACATTGGTCATGGAAGATACTGTTACAATCAACAACTTAGAGGTGGATGTTGATGGCGGTAGCGTATCAGTGGATGGCCAGTTAATTATTGCCGAATCCCTCACTCTCAGAGACGGCAACGTTCAAACAGTAGGCAATAATAGTAGCCAAGTGACACTGGGGTCTACGGTAAGCGATTTTTTCGAAACCAGCAGTAGCCGTATGGTCGGTAATTTCACCACCACCCGCCTGTTGGATGAGACCGGAGTGAGCGTGCTGGGCGTACAAATCTCAAATATTCCTAGTAACAGCACAGGGAATATAACTATTACACGTGCAATGGCCCTAACGCAGCGACCACGGTTGGTACCAACGTATCGATTGGAGCAAACTGGACTATTACCACTTCGCAGACCTTACCCTCTGCTATCCCGATCACTTTCTTCTGGTTGCCGAATGATGATAATGATACCAATCCGAGTGCCGTAGAACTGTGGCGCTCGTCCGATGGAGGAGCATCCTGGATACGCGCTTCTGATACGACCAACGCCAGTTCGGGTAACGTTGGTTCACGATCTATTGCTTCCAACCCCACCGATGAACTGTCGTCTGTCTGGACCGTCAGTAGCGAAAATGCCCCACTGCCCGTCACCCTCACTGACTTTACCACTCGTATAGAAGAAGGTAGCGTACAGCTTTCGTGGAGCACGGCTTCCGAAACTAACTCACATTACTTTCAGGCCGAGCGTAGCACGGATGCCCGCAACTTTGAATCGCTGGGGCGCACCGAAGCGGCGGGTGAGAGTCAAGCATCCATCCATTATCAGTTTACCGACGCGGGCGTTCTTAACCGCCTGTCAGGCATCGTATATTACCGTCTGAAGATGGTAGATTTTGACGGCTCGTTTGAGTATTCGCCGACCATCGCTGTCTCGCTCGATGGTACCACGGAGCTACTCGCCTACGCCAGCCGCCGAACCGGTGAGTTCAAACTGTTCGGAGATTTGCCCGAAGCCACTTACGCGGTGCAGATTATCGATCTCACCGGAAAGATACTGTACGCTACGCTATTGTCTACCCAGCCCGACGTCCGCGAATACGCTCTCCCGGTGCCGCCACTTACTGCCTCAGTGTACACCCTGCGGTGTATCGGCACCCAGGATGTGCAAATCAGAAAGTTCCGGGTAGAATAAGTATCTGACCACAATTATGTTGATACATACGTCATTGCGAGCGACCGTCGCGCGGGAATGAAACCGTCGTGGAACGATGACAAAGCAATCTGCTGATAATGAGCCGACGTGGCGCGGCAGATTGCCGCGTCGGCTTCGTTCTCACCTCATCCGGCCCGGATGGCTCGCAATGACGTTTAAATAAATACGATTGAGTACTTAGCTCCTTTCTCTGCTATATCTTCACAATGATACGACGGCGGTACATTACCCAGATTGGTACAAAGCACAGCAGCAGGTAGAATATGGCCCATACAAACGAGGCTAGTTCAGCCTCCATTCCTATTTGCACCAGGCCCTGGTAACTCGCCCCACGCAGCGTTTCGCCCGCTTCGTTGATCGCCACGTGAAATGCACTGATAAGTACCCCGTGCAGCACGTAAGCAGTGATAGCGTTCATACCGAAAGCTACAAAAAAGGGCGTCCAGCCACGGTAATGCCGTACGTCTATACACCAGTATAACGTACCGAGTAACAGCAGTGCCATACCCGACGACACCAGCACGTAGGAGCTGCTCCATAGGTTCTTGTTCACCGGAAACACTTGGTGCCATAGATAGCCTACCACACACGCCAGTACTCCGGCCACCATCATACCAATGATCTTTTCTTCGGCCCGGCGTGACGTACGCAACCAATAACCGGTCAGTATTCCCGTAAGACCACTCACAATGGCCGGGAACGTGCTTAAGAAGCCTTCCGGGTCCCAGGTATCCTGATAGAGCCGACCGGGCACCAGCAAACTATCCAACCATGCCGCCAGATTAGTACCCGGCTCCAGGTTAGCCGGTCCTACACCGGGTACAGGGATCAGTATTAGTATCAGCCAGTAAGCAATTAAGGTTACCACACTTACCCCAACCATTGACTGCCACGTGAGGCGCAAGAACAATAAGCTACCGATCAGGTATACGATAGCAATACGGGGCAGCACTCCCACCACCCGCAGGTTGGCGACATCGAACGCGGGGAACAAAGCCAAGAAGATCCCCAGTGCGTAAATAATCAGGGAGCGCTTTACAATCTTACCGACCAGGGGCCAGGTTGGCCCTTTTTGCTCCATTCGTTTGCCCAGGGCCAGTGTGATAGATATTCCGATCATAAACAGGAAGAAGGGAAATACCAGGTCAGTAGGAGTCAGTCCGTTCCATTCGGCGTGGCGTAATGGAGGGTACACGTGGGCCCAAGTGCCGGGAGTATTTACTACGATCATACCGGCAATTGTGATGCCCCGCATCACATCCAGAGACAGCAGGCGCTGGGTCTGGGTTGATGTTTTTAGGTGGGTATCGGCGGGAGGAATGACTTGAGTTTCAGACATAAATGCTATACTATGATTTGATGCACGAGCACCGTTTAGTGAAGCAAGGTATACCAAGCCTCACTTTTGCCAAACGCGTCGCAAGTGGTGAACTAAGGATACCGAGGACTATTGACGATAAAAACCTCATTAGGTTTCATAGTGCGTTTAGGTTTATTCTTGTTCAATCTAAAGATATTGATAAGTATTAGCAACCTTATTGATACATTCGGCGGCCTTCTGACGAGGATTCGTTCGCTCTCTTATCATAAGCAAACAGAAAATCTATTGCAATACACCTTCGTATCGCTTAATTTTGCCCCCCTAAAATTCAAGACATCCGTTTTTAACCTTCCTATACCTCAACATGGCAAATACCGGAAAAGTAGTACAGGTGATTGGCCCCGTGGTCGATATCAGCTTCGACACCGAAGACGCTAAACTACCCAACATCCTAAACGCACTACAAATCAATCGCCCCGACGGCACCAAACTGGTGCTTGAGGTGCAGCAGCATTTGGGTGAAGATCGCGTGCGCACCATTGCGATGGAAGCTACCGAAGGTTTGGTACGAGGCACTGAAGTGGTCGACACCGGCAAGCCGATCACCATGCCCACCAGTCCTGAGATTCGAGGTCGCCTGTTCAATGTGGTGGGGGACGCTATCGACGGACTACCCCAACCCGATCAGGGTCAGGGCCGCCCCATCCACAACCCACCGCCCAAGTTTGAAGACCTTTCTACCTCAGAAGAAATTCTGTACACCGGCATTAAAGTGATTGACCTGCTAGAGCCCTACGCCAAAGGGGGCAAGGTGGGTCTGTTCGGGGGAGCCGGAGTGGGAAAGACCGTACTCATCCAAGAGCTGATTAACAACATCGCCAAAGCATACTCCGGTTTCTCCGTGTTTGCCGGGGTGGGTGAGCGTACCCGCGAAGGAAATGACCTGCTGCGTGAATTTATCGAGGCCGACATCATCAAGTACGGTCCTGACTTCCAGCACTCGATGGAAGAAGGCGGTTGGGATTTGAGTAAGGTAGATATGGAGATGATGAAGGAGTCACAAGCGACCCTGATCTTCGGTCAGATGAACGAACCTCCCGGAGCCCGGGCCCGCGTAGCACTGTCCGGCCTCAGCGTGGCTGAGTACTTCCGCGACGGTCAGGGTGAAGGCCAGGGTAGCGATATCCTGTTTTTTATTGATAACATTTTCCGCTTTACCCAAGCGGGCTCTGAGGTGTCAGCGCTATTAGGCCGAATGCCCTCGGCAGTGGGTTACCAACCCACGCTGGCCACCGAAATGGGAGCCATGCAAGAGCGAATTACTTCTACCCGCAACGGCTCTATTACCTCGGTGCAAGCGGTATACGTGCCGGCAGATGACTTAACCGATCCGGCCCCCGCCACCACGTTTGCTCACCTGGATGCTACTACGGTACTGAACCGTAAGCTGACTGAGATTGGCATTTACCCGGCGGTAGACCCGTTGGATTCTACCTCTCGGATTCTGAGCGCGGCCATTGTGGGTGATGAGCACTACAACACGGCGCAGCGCGTGAAAGAGATTTTGCAACGCTACCAAGAGCTACAGGACATCATCGCTATTCTGGGTATGGACGAACTATCGGACGAAGATAAGCAGGCCGTACACCGCGCTCGCCGGGTACAGCGGTTCTTATCGCAGCCCTTCTTCGTGGCCGAGCAATTTACCGGTATCCCCGGCGTGCTCGTAGACATCAAAGATACCATCAAGGGTTTCAATATGATCATGGATGGTGAGCTTGACCATCTGCCCGAAACTGCTTTTAACCTGGTGGGCACCATAGAAGACGCTATCGCCAAAGGCGAAAAAATCCTGGCTGAAGCTAAATAAACTAGGTTTTGGGAATTGAAGATTGGGTATCTGGCAGTGTGATAGCTTAATATCCAATCTCTGATACCCAACATCCAAAACCCCAAAATTTCATGCATCTCACTATTGTTACTCCCGACCGGCAAGTGTTTGAAGGAGAAGTGGACTCCGCCACCTTTCCCGGCGAAGACGGCTCTTTTCAGGTTCTGAACAACCATGCACCACTCATCAGTGCGTTGGGTAAAGGCCTCATCCGCTACAAGGGCAAAGCGGGTAGCGAATCGGTAACCGTAGAAGGGGGAGTGGTAGAGGTGCTCAAGAATAATATTACGGTGCTTGCCGAACGGGTGCTTGAAGAAGAGTGACGTTCACCTATCTCCTTCGAGCCGTTGTTGGCTTCAAATAATCGTTCACCCAGCGTTCTAAACCAGTCAGTTTATCCGACGAAGTCACCAGAGGGTCTGATCTACCCAGCACGCCCAACCGATAGACTCGATAAGGAGAGTGAAGCTCTCGGGTGAAGTAATACAATCGACCGTCAGTCGGACTCACCGCCACACGATACGGCACTTCCTGAGGAAAGACAGCTACTGTGGTTAACCGTCTCGTTGCTAAATCTATCCGCTTGATGGCTCCTTTACCCGTTTCTGGGTCTCGTAAATCAGTAAAGTAAACGTACTGCTGCGATATGTCCAGGCAAAAGTCTGCTACAAATAGCGTAGTGTGCTCAGTACCCGTAGATCGCACCACCGACTCGCGCTGCTGGCTGTCGTGTGCTATACGATAGATATTCCCTGCGAAATCTAGCCAATAGGTGTAACCGGTGAGGGTATCAGCTACCACCTTCACCGGGCGTTCAGTGGTATTTAGATCAGATAGCACTTGTTTCTCGACCTGTTTTGACGATGCAGTGTCCGTCGTGCAACCGTTAAGTGCCGATAGGGAAGCAACGCACAGGCACTTAGCCGATAAATAATAACTTTTTGTGAGCAACATGATAGGTACTTTACTCCCGTTGGTAAAGCCCTACCCGCCTGTTGTAACCACCCTGTCGCAATAAATAATTCGGACGCAACACCACGTTTCTTATGATTTTTTTTCAATTTTGGTTACATACACAATGCTTCTACGGACTAACTTATAATAATGCAAACACGTAGCCTTTCGGATCAGGATGTTGTGGAGGCTATCAAACAGGGCGATCACCTGGACAGTACCGTTCGCCATCTATACGAACAGTACTTTGAGGCCTTGGCACACTTTATCCGTAACAACAGCGGCGGTAACGAAGACGCTGAAGATTTTTTTCAGGAGGCACTGGTGGTGTTTATCAATGTGGTGCGAAAGGATAAGTTTCGTGGCGATAGCACGATCAAGACCTTTCTCTATGCGATTATCCGCAACTTATGGCTCAATGAGCTCAAGCGACGAGGTAAAGCCGATGCGCGAGAAAACGCTTACCATGACCAACAGGAGCACACGTATACTCCACCACTGGTGAGCGAAAACGAGACGACGCAGCGTATTGTAACATTTTTTAGCCAGCTGGGCGACAACTGTAAGAAGATCCTAGTGATGCATTACTACCAAAACTACTCGATGAAAGATATTGCGCAAGCCATGCGCTACGAAAGCGAACAAGTGGCCCGCAATGCTAAGTACAAGTGTAGTAAAAAGTTGACCACCATGCTTGATAGCAGTCCTGCGCTCAGGAAGGCCTTCAAGGATCTACTAACACAGTAAGGTATGGATGACATCTCACAAACGGAGCGGGTTGAACGATACATTGCCGATAGGCTTACCCCTGCCGAACGGCAGGCCTTTGAAACCGATCTGGCACAAGACCCCGGGCTGCGCCAGCATTACGAAGAAGCACAGCTGGTACAAATGGCAGCCCAACAGTACGCGCTTCGAGAAGAAGTGCGCAGCATCCGACAAGCCATGTTGACAGAAATTCAGCCTTCGGCTCCCGTTGTCAACATACAGGAACATGCCACCGAGAATCAGCCCAACCACCGAACAAACCCTTTCAACTATGCGGGGCGCATAGCGGCAGGTATCGCGCTACTGCTCGTTGGTTTCCTAGGGTTCCAGTACGCAACGCTGTCTGGCGAAGCACTGTTCAACGAGCGTGCCGTCGTTTATTCGCTCACAGCCAATCGTTCAGCAGAAACCCCCGAGCGTTTGCCCGAAGAGCAGCTCAAACAACAGTACCGGTCTGCTCACTTCGCCGAAGTAGTCGACACGTACGAGCGCTTGTCAGCTCCGTCATTAGAGGCCACTTTTTTGGCAGGAAATGCTTATTTGCAGCAGTCACAGGGTGAATCGGCCGCGCAGGCCTTTCAGAAGGTAACGTCAGCCAGCAGTTCGCAAGAAATTAATCGGTTTGAGGAAGACGCACAGTATTATTTAGCGCTAAGTTATCTTCAGACAGGCGAGGTAGACCAAGCGTTACCTATTTTAGAGGCCATCCGTGATAATCCGCAGCACAGCTACCACAAGTCGGTAAGCAGCTACTATCTGTGGAGAGTGCGGTTCTTATCTTATATCAAATAAAAAACGATTCCTATAGGTAGACAGATGAAGACAGGAATTCCTTTTTTATCGGATTACTAACAGATATTCACGGCGTATCATCGTCGATCTATACACAACTATTTTCTGTCGTAATCAACGTCTCAACGTGGCTGTCGTAGCCAATATCACTAATAAGATATTACATAATAATATGGCTATCAGTGAGTTGTGCCATTTCATTGAACGTAATGGTTCTTCATTCGGCGAATTAACATACATTTATCATACGTTATCATGCGATAGTACCAACATATTCTCAGAAGAAGTGGTACATCCATAGACTATCTATCGTTTATACATAATTTTTCTAATTTTTTATGTATATAATTGTAGAACCCAAAATACCATGATATGATTAACAGCGCAGTATCCAACGAAGAAATTCTCGTGCGAATCAGCGGAGAGCTCAAGCAGAAGATAGCTCGTATTCGTTCGCACAACAACCAGCTTTGCGAAGCGTTTCACAGCAGTTTGTGTGAAGAACACCAGCAACAGTTTGCCGCTATTGAGCAAGACTGCGCCGACTTAAAAAGTATCATCCATAATTTGATCTCGCTCGATCACGAATACGATGAGCACCACGCTATTCAGGTAGATACCGTGTATCTCAATCAGTTTTTAGCCAATTTTCTACAAGATTACCCATCGGAGCAAACGGAGCGAAAGAATGTGAGTGTACGCCTTGAGAATAATGAGGAAGAGATTCACATCTATATTGACCAAAAGGCCATTACGGAAGCCCTGTCGCACCTTATCTCTAACGCCATCAAGTTTTCTGAACCAGACTCTCAGATAGTGGTCAAACTGGTACGTTACGCCAACGTGGCCAATCTGTCTATCTCAGATCAAGGCATCGGCATTCCTAAAAAGCTGCGTCCCTACCTGTTCAACAAATTTAGCAAAGCCACTCGACACGGCACCGCGGGCGAAGAGTCCACCGGATTGGGATTGTACCTCACGCGTAATATTATAGAAAAACACCAGGGCAGCGTTTGGCTTGAAAGCGAAGAAGGGCTAGGCACCAATGCCTACATTAATCTGCCCATTCGCCAGAAGATCGGATAGCGTTTCTACCTCACTCGCCATACACCACGTGTAATACCGTTTTGCCCACCGCCTCCAGCGTTTCCTGATTGATTACCTCCATATTATCATCATGGGTATGGTGATAGTCAGCAAAAAAAGAAGCATTGCTCGGATCGTATTCTATGATATCAATCATGGGGATCTTACCGTCGTAGTTCACGTACACGTGATCATCAACAATCTCGGGGCTATCCTTATCAACAAAATGACTACCGTATCCCAAACGCTCGGCGGTGCTCCATACCTTGTTTACAATACTGGGAGCTACGCGCTCCGACACCCCTTCTCGATAAAAGGTAGCTTCTTGGGCGCCTACCATGTCTAGCAGAATGCCGTAGTAAGCTGAGTAGCCGGGTTCGTGTTTGTTCTTAGACCAGTGCTGAGAGCCTAAACACCACCACACCTGATTAGCGCTTTCAGCGTTCGTAGATTTCTTTCCTTCCGGCTCACCGTAGTCTTCCCCGTCGAACAGGATAATGTCTACTCCCACACGCGGCAGCGTGTCGGCCTGCTGAAGTGCTCGAGCTACTTCCAATAGCACGCCTACTCCACTCGCGCCGTCGTTGGCCCCGGCAATGGGTTCTTCGGTGCGCACGTCGTCTTTGTCCGCAAAAGGGCGCGTGTCCCAGTGCGCCGCCAGCAGGATACGCTTACGCTGCTCCGGAAAAAAGCTCGCGATGATATTGGTGAGCGATAGGGTGGTGCCATCAAAGGCTTCGGCTTCAAAACTTTGCTCCTGCACGGTGGCACCGTACGCGGTCAGCTTGTCTGCCAAAAACCGTCGGGTAGCCGCGTGCGCCTCGGTGTTCGGCACCCGAGGTCCGAACGATACCTGCTGCTCAATGAAAGCATAGGCCGAATCGGCCACGAAGTCGGGTACAGGTAAGGTTTTATCAGTTACTCTTTTCGGCACTTCTCTTCTTGTTTCATTCGTACCACACCCGAAGAGTAACCCTATCGTGACTATGCCAATATATTGTCTTATGTGCATGGCTTAACAACGTTTTCCGTCTCAACTGTATGCTTGACTATCTTTCTTTCCGGCCCAATGATTTCTAGTACCAGTAACTAATTGGCCACCAGCAACTTATATTAATTCATTTTATTCATAACTATCTAATCATCAGTTTTCTCAAAAACCATCGGGTTAGAGAATCTAACTATCGGAAAGCTACTTAGTAATTTGCATCAGACAAAAGCATATTACTCCATGCCGTATTAGTCCGCTGCTGGGGTGGGAAAGTAAAGAAAAACGGCATTAAAGGAAATGGCCACCAAAACTTTCTCTACCATTCGTATGGCTACAGGCTAGACGGAAGAGTTAATTATCAAACCTATGCATTTTTTTCTATGTTTGGGTTAGCATCTATAGAGTATCATTCACCATGTCACTGCTTATGATACCTTGCTTTTCTTGCTCAGCCTTGACGAGATGGGGGAAAGTATTCGGACTACTTATCTGTTGGGTCTGTTGGGGAGGAGGACTGGCTACGGCACAAACGCAAAAGGTTTTGTACCAGGATTACTGTCAGGCTTGGTTCACGAACCAACCTATTGTGATAGATGGGATTCTGAACGAGTGGCATAGTATCCCGACGCTGGGGTGGTCGAGTTACGATGGGGATAACAGTTTACCTTCAGACAGGATATTACAGGATAGCCTGAAGGAGAATGTGGCTACCATGCAGGTACAATGGGATGCCCAACATATTTACGTGGCGTTTACCGTCTACGATAGCTATCTCAGTGCCCCTGACACCACGGCCCACTTTGAAACCGACGACGCCATAGAGCTCTACATTAGTACGACCGCCGCCCCTGAGCAGCGCCAAGATCACCTTACCGACCGTGAGTATCAGTTCCTGGTCAATGCGCTCAATCGTGTGACCACGATTCGGGGGTTTGCTGAGCAGCAAGATACGCTCTACGGGAACCGCAACTTCAATTGGCACGCCACCATTGCTAGTCAGGTGAGCCGACAAGGCACCTTGAACGACCATCAGGATGTGGATACCAGTCTGGTATACGAATTAGCGATTCCCTGGTCCATATTAGACTATCGTCCTACGCCTGGAGACACGCTGTTCGTCAATGGGGCCATGAGCGACGCCGACCCTCAAATGAAACGTACCCAATACGATTGGGCGGGTATCCGAATATACAGCCATGCCAACCAATGGTACCCGATGATACTTTCTAATCACGCCCAGGCAGTGATTTCTCAGCCTGAAGCATCGGGATACAGCCGATGGTGGGTTGTTTGGCTACTCGTACTGCTATTATCAGGTACGGCCCTGTTTTGGTACATACGCCAACGTCAGCACCCGCTCGCTCCGGTGGCTATTCCGCAAGAGGCCAAAGAACCGATAGCCCCTCTTCGCAGCAAAATACACTACACGCCCACCAAAGTGTCAAAGAAAGTGACTTCTTCGGAGAAGATAGAGCAGGCTTTAGACATTATCCGTCATCGCTACCAGCAGCCACTCAAGCTGGCCGACCTTGCGCTTGAGGTTGGTATATCAGAAAGGAGCCTGCAGGCGGGCTTAAAACGAAGAACGGGTAACACTTTCAAGAGCTTGATCATTGAGATTCGCCTGGAAGAAGGAGCCCGTTTGCTGAAGACGACCGCGACTCCTATTGCCGAGATTTGCTATCAGTTGGGCTTTAGCGATGTATCCAACTTCCGTCGGTCGTTCAAGAAAAAGTTTCATACCACTCCGCGCACCTACCGCAAGCATCATCAAAATGCCTCTTCCTAAGCGACAAAAAGTGTCGTTTTTACCATTTTTACTGCTTTCTCTAGGCTAATGACTGCTTTCTTTTTCAGAAAGTGTCTACCTCTTCCTGGGCTAGTTCTCTAGCTTTGTAGTACGCTAAGCAACCGTACTCACTTACCTTTCACCTAACTATTATAACCTATGCAATTTTCACGATTACCTATTTTTGGTCTCCTTTGGCTAGCCAGTTTTGGAGCGACATTCGCACAAAGCACCTCTTCTGTAAGAGCCGATGGCACGATACTATTGAATGACCAGCCTTACTTCCCCTTCGGTTACTACCATGTGTCATGGGTAGACAATCGTAAGGGACAACAGCTTATTGATGACCTTGTAGACAATGCGGATAATGGGGCTAACTTCATTCATCCTAACCTCGATCCGGTTGAAGCGTCGGACCGGTTTCTAGAAGAGGCAGCCCAGCGTGGTGTGTACGTAGGGGTAGAGATGTACTGGCCTCAACGTGCCCAAATTGTTAATCGAATGAAAAACCAGTCGGCAATTCTAGGTTGGAACGTCGGTGATGACGTCAACTTCCCAGGAACCAACCCTAGGCACCCCGCCCAAGAACTCAAATCCAGAAGCGACGAAATTAAGTCATTAGACTCAAAACACATTACTTACGCTTCGGCAATCGGCGCACCTGTTCTTGAGATTGAGGCCTACGCAAAAGCACAGGCGGTAGATGTGTTAGGCATTCAAAGCTATCCGGTAGGTAATGTATCTGACAATCAAGTGCTAGAAGAAAATATCAGTTACTACCAACACACTTACAACTCCACCAAAGACTACAAAAACTTCGCTATTGTGGCGAACTTACAAACTTTCGCCTGGTCAGGACAAAGGTATCCAGACAAGAAAGAAGTCCGGAACCTACTGTACGGGGCTTTGATCTACGGAGCCAAAGGAGTGATGGCCTACACTTTTTACGACGGTGGAGGCACGCTAATGAGTAACCAGCCGGCTTTGTGGAACGAGTTAGGACTCCTGAAAGAAGAAGTTGAAGTATTAGCACCAGTTCTTATGAATGGTGATCATACCGTACTAGATACCGGCACGAAGGGTGTTTACGCGGCACAGTGGACGTATGAGGACGATCTATACGTTGCCTTGTTGAATACCAGTCGGTCTGAAAATCAAGTAGTTGAATTGAACTTAGGCGTCTCCGGTTCTGTAGAAGCTATCTTTGATAGAGGAACTCCGAACATGTCATTCTCTGATGGGCGACTCTCGGGCAACATTACAGCTGAAGAGGTTTACGTTTACAAGGTAGACACTAAGTCTTCTGTTCCTCCTACCCCCATGGCTGAGCTTACAAACGGCACCTACGAATTGCACCCAGCTTCTAGTTCTGATCAGGTCGTCACCAGAAAAGGAAGCAGCAACGGTAGCAACGTAGCCCTGGCCACGGATCAAGACCGGCCCAACCAACGCTGGCAAGTCACTCAGCTAGAGAACGGCTACTACCGGCTCATTTCGCCCACTACCCAACAGTGCCTGGACGTACGCAAGCGAGGTAATACCGACGGCACCAACGTACAGACCTGGCGCCTTAACCCCGGCGGGCAAAGCAACCAGGAATGGAAGATCACCCTGGAAGATGAAGCCCAGGGCTACTACAGCTTGTCGCCCCGCCATACGGATGAGCAGGGAGGATCAATGCGTTTGGATGTCTCTGAGCGCAACGCGGACAACCTGCACCTGTGGACCAATCGCGGGCAAGCGAACCAACGCTTTGTGCTGGAAAGGATCAATACTACCGCCGAGCGCAGGGTAGGCAGTCAGTCCAAAGGTGGTTTGCTAGAAGAAGCCGCTGGTGATGCTCTAACGGTATATCCTAACCCAGCGAAAGAAGAGGTGTACGTAGAAGGACTATCCGGTGGTAAAGGTAGCGTACGCATCATAGATGTGCTGGGTCGGGAAGTGATGCAGCAGTCTCTGGAAGGCACGCAGTTGCGAATCAATATTAGTGGATTGCGGCCGGGAATGCACTACGTGGTGGTGACTCAGGCAGGCCAAACCATTAGTCGTCCCCTGATGAAGGAGTAGCGACGGTATACTGCGGACGATTCACGGAAAGGGGCAGAAATGCCCCTTTCTTATTCTTAATATCCACCATCATTGCACTTTTAGGAACACCTATCGAGAACAGTCAACGTAGTGTCAGAGCCAGGGTTGACGTTACGTATTGAAGAATTTCATGATATCCAGAATTGCTGTTTACAGTCAATAATCAATGATTCATTACTTTGATGCGTTTGCCTTGGTATCCTAAAACAACGATTTGATTTGGCAAATATATTCGCTAACTTTGCAGCATCAAGCGTTTGAGTAACATTCAGAGGGGGCATTGTCCCCTCTTTTTTGTTCATCGTAGTATGATTACAGACACACTAACGACCTGGGTTCATGAGCTACTCGCCGAAAAAGATCCTGATTTATTTCTGGTAAGCATCAGTGTGTCTCCGGCCAAAGGAACCCGGAAAGTGGTCGTGAGCGTCGATGGTGACCACGGCGTTCCTATTGATGTTTGCGCCGAAGTGAGTAGAACGCTCGCTCACCGGTTAGAAGAGGAAGATATTATCGAAGGAAAGTATACCCTGGAGGTATCATCACCCGGACTGAGTCAACCGTTGCAACTCAAACGACAGTATCATAAGAACGTAGGTCGACACGTGAAAGTATGGCTTGCCGGCGGCAAGACGCTACAGGGTGAACTGCTGGCGGTGCAAGACGAGCAGATTACCGTAGCAGCCACTACCAAGTCTAAGAAAAAGAAGGCTGATATGAAGGAAACAATTATTCCTTTTGATCAAATTGAAAAAACTAATGTACTACCCATATTCTGATAAGCTATGATGGATACGGCCACTCTGATTGAATCGTTTGCAGAATTTGCCCGCGGCAAGAACATCGATCGCCCCACGATGATCCGAATCTTGGAAGATGTGTTTCGCACCATGATTCGCAAGAAGTACGATGTGGATGACAACTTCGATGTGATTATCAATGCCGACAAAGGCGACCTTGAGATCTGGCGCTTCCGCGAAATTGTAGACGACAATTCTGAGGATATCTGGGACTTAGACAAAATCAGTTTGTCTGATGCACAAAAGATTGAGCCCGATTTTGAGATTGGTGAAGAAGTGGCCGAAGAAATAAAGCTGGAGGACTTCGGTCGTCGAGCGG
Source organism: Tunicatimonas sp. (assembly GCA_965213875.1). Taxonomy (GTDB): domain Bacteria; phylum Bacteroidota; class Bacteroidia; order Cytophagales; family Cyclobacteriaceae; genus Tunicatimonas. The sequence continues at coordinate 1,434,834 of CBDCAN010000001.1, forward strand.
TGATGACGGCTCGTCAGACCCTGATTCAGAAAGTCAAAGACTTAGAGAAGGATATTCTTTTTGAGAAGTACAAAGATCTGGTGGGTGAGATTATTGTGGGCGAAGTGTACCAAACACTGAGTCGTGAGATTTTGCTCATCGACGGTGAAGGCAACGAGCTCATTCTACCGCGTTCTGAACAGATTCCAAAAGACCGGTTTCGTAAGGGTGACTCGGTACGAACCATCGTGCACCGGGTAGAGATGGTGAATGGCAATCCGCGCATCATTTTATCACGTACTTCGCCCAAATTCTTGGAGCGCCTGTTCGAGATGGAGGTGCCTGAAGTATACGACGGCGTGATCACCATTCGCAAAACGGTGCGCGAACCCGGCGAACGGGCCAAGGTAGCCGTAGAATCCTACGACGATCGCATCGACCCGGTGGGCGCTTGTGTGGGCATGAAAGGATCACGTATCCACAGCATTGTGCGTGAACTACAGAACGAGAACATCGATGTCATCAACTACACCGAAAACCTCGACCTGTACGTTACCCGAGCCCTGAGTCCTGCCAAAATCACCACCATCAAAACCGACGACGAGGGTCGCATCAAGGTATACCTCAAGCCCGATCAGGTATCGTTGGCCATTGGCCGGGGTGGACAGAATATCAAGCTCGCCAGCCGCTTGGTAGACTATGAGATTGACGTGTTCCGAGATAATATGGGTAGCGAGGATGATGAAGACGTAGATTTAGTTGAATTTTCGGACGAGATTGAGGGTTGGATCATTAAAGAACTGAAACGCATCGGACTAGACACAGCCAAGAGTGTGCTCACGCTTTCTAAAGATGATATTGTGCGAAGAACCGATTTAGAAGAAGAAACGGTGGCTGAAGTGGTCAGTATTCTGAATCAGGAGTTCGAGTAGTTTTATAATCAGAGAAAAATAACAGATATTTGAGTATGGTAGAGGAAAAAATGATGAGGCTGAGCCAAATCGCTCGGAAGTTCAACATCGGTCGCAACACGATCGTAGACTTCCTGTCCGATAAAGGCTTTGACGTGGACCGCAGTCCGAACGCTAAAATTCCGCAGGACCAGTACGAACTGGTGGCCCGGGAATTTGCTTCATCGGCCCTCGACAAAGAAGAAGCCTCCGGGCTTACGATCGGTGCCAAACAAGAGAATTTGGTCATCGACACCGCCGGCTCAACATCAGGGCGCAATGCTGATAAAGACGATGACGAACTCTTTATCCAGGGACTTACGCAGGAAAAGCGTGAGGTGACCCCGTCGGGACAGACCCCGTCAGGACAGACCCCGTCGTCTGAACCTGAGAAAGTTCCAGAACCGGAACCGGCCGCCGACCCTGTCTCGAAGGAAGAGCCGACTCCAGAAGCTAAGGAAGTCGAATCAGCACCCGAGGCCACAGCCCCTGAAGCAACGCCCAAAGCAGAAGCAAGCGATAGCCCAGCCAATCAGCTAGACGGCCTCACCGTCAAGGGCAAGATTGACCTAGACGCGATCAACAACAAAAAGCCGAAGGCCAAGAAGAAAGACGCTCCGGCTAAGGCCAAGTCTGATCCGGCCGAGCCTAGTCCGGCCGAACCTAAAGAAGAGACTCCGAAGGCTAAGGAAACACCCAAAGAAAAAGCACCGGAAGAAGCTACTGCCCAGGAACAACCAACAGTCGCTTCAGAAGCTAAGACGGAACCTAAAGCAGCTGATTCATCTGAAAAGCCGACTCCCGTCGCAGAAGAAAAACCTCAGGCGAGCGAACCGGAGGAGAAAGTAATCAATGCGAAGGCCAATCAACTCAAAGGTCTTACCGTGCTGGGTAAAATTGAGCTGCCCGCCGAGAAGAAGAAAGAACCGAAGCCGGTAGCTTCTTCTGACGCACAAAAGAAAAAGAGGAAACGTCGCCGCCGCATCAAATCAGATGGTCCGGCTACCTCAGCCACCGCCCGCGGCCGCGACAATACCGGACGCGGTGGCGCTAAGAAGGGTAAGAAGGAGGAGATTTCTGATAAGGAGGTGCAAGAGCAGATCAAAGAAACGCTGGCCAAACTAAGCGGAGGCAACAAACGTGGTGGAGGCCGTGGTGCCCGTGCCCGTCAGGAACGCCGCCGAGCCGACCGACGCGACCGCGAAGAGCAGGCGCTACAGGAGCAGCAGGAATCAACGATACTCAAAGTTACTGAGTTTGTGTCGGCCAATGATCTGGCCTCCCTCATGGACGTGAGCGTCAATGAGGTAATTTCTACCTGTATGTCGCTGGGAATGTTTGTGTCTATCAACCAACGCCTAGACGCCGAAACCATCACCGTTATTGCCGATGAGTTCAACTACGACGTAGAGTTCGTAGATGCTAAGGAAGAGATTCTGATCAGTGAGGACGAAGACAAAGCGGAAGATCTGAGCGGCCGAGCCCCGATTGTAACCATTATGGGCCACGTTGACCACGGTAAAACCTCACTACTGGATTACATCCGCAGTGCGAAAGTCACCGAAGGTGAGGCGGGTGGTATCACGCAGCACATAGGAGCCTACGACGTGGTGACCGACAGCGGCAAGCGTGTTGCTTTCCTGGATACACCGGGTCACGAAGCCTTTACCGCCATGCGGGCACGTGGGGCACAAGTTACCGACGTGGTAATCATCGTGGTGGCCGCCGACGATAGTGTGATGCCCCAGACCAAAGAGGCACTGAACCACGCTCAGGTAGCGGGTGTGCCCATCGTGATTGCGATCAACAAGATTGATAAGGAGAACGCTAACCCTGATAAAATTAAGGAAGATTTAGCCAACAATAACATTCTAGTAGAGGACTGGGGCGGAAAGTACCAGAGCCAAGAAATATCAGCTAAAACTGGACAGGGCATTGACGAATTGCTAGAGAAGGTACTGCTAGAGGCTGAACTTCTGGAGCTCAAAGCCAACCCTGAGCGCCAAGCCAGTGGTACCGTGATTGAAGCAACGCTGGATAAAGGACGAGGCTATGTAACTACACTACTGGTGCAGAACGGAAGTCTCAAGGTAGGCGACATCATTCTGGCAGGATCGCACTACGGTAAGGTGAAAGCCATGACTGACCACCGTGGAAAACGTGTGGATGGAGCGCCCCCGGCCACTCCTGTGCAAATGTTAGGATTAGACGGAGCTCCGCAATCAGGCGACCGTTTCAACGTAATGGAATCAGATCGTGAAGCTCGAGATATAGCGAACAAACGCGAGCAGATTCAGCGCGAGCAGTCGCTGCGTACCAAGAAGCATATCACCCTGGATGAGATCGGTCGCCGACTGGCTATCGGCTCGTTCCGTGAGTTGAACGTGATTGTGAAGGGCGACGTGGATGGCTCGGTAGAAGCACTATCCGATTCGTTGCTTAAACTGTCTACCGACGAGGTGCAGGTAAACATTATCCACAAAGCGGTAGGTCAAATATCAGAATCTGACGTACTGCTGGCCTCCGCTTCAGATGCAATCATTCTTGGCTTCCAGGTGCGCCCTTCTAATAGTGCCCGTAACATCGCCGAGAAAGAAGAAATAGAAATCCGGTTGTACTCTATCATCTACGACGCCATCAACGAGATCAAAGATGCGATGGAGGGTATGTTGGCCCCGACGGTAGAAGAGATCATCACGGGCAACATAGAAGTGCGCCAAATCTTCAAGATATCGCGCGTGGGTACGGTGGCCGGTTGCTACGTTACCGACGGTATTGTGAAGCGAAACAACCAGATTCGTCTGATTCGTGACGGTATCGTGGCCTACACCGGTGAGATTAACCAACTGAAACGCGAGAAGGATGATGTGAACGAAGTGAAGGGTGGCTACGAATGTGGTATCAGCATCAAGAACTTCAACGACATCAAAGTAGGCGATGTGATCGAAGGCTTTGAAGAGCAGGAAGTGAAGCGTTCACTGTAGCCTCAAGCTGCCCAAACCCACCAAACGAAAGAAAGCTCCTGCCTCACGGCGGAGCTTTTTTGCTTTTACATGAACGAGCTGCTGTACATCAACTACGTACTCATCTGGGTGTTCGGGGCGCTCACCCTATTTGGTTTGTACCGCCCGTGGTTGGCGCTATGGTGGCTACCGGTCAGCAACCGAAAGATGGTGCTGCAGCGGTATGGAATCATTTTCATACTTATCACAACAAGCTATCTGCTGCTGAAACTTCTGTAGGTCCGGATTGCAATCCGGGCCTACGAATGATGATCGCAGCATGGTTTCGCCTACTTACACTCCCTCCGCCTCTACTTCTTTCACTTCGGGTAGCATGGTTTTCAGCAGGTTCTCTATGCCTGACTTTAAGGTAATCGTAGAGGAAGGGCAACCACTACACGAACCCTGTAGCAGTACTTTCACCACCCCGTCTTCAAAAGAGTGGAAGCTGATGGCCCCGCCGTCTTGCTCTACCGCCGGGCGGATGTATTCGTCTAAAAGACCCTTGATCTTTTTCACCGTCTCACTGTCTTCTTCGTTGGTCTCGCTACCCTGCTCCCAGTATTCGTTCACCAGCAGTGGTTTTTCAGCTTCCAGGTAGGCCTGAATGTGCTGTTTGATCGCGTCCTGTACTTCTAACCATTCCACTGACTCGTTCTTGGTCACGGTGATGAAATTGCTCATATAAAATACCCGCTCTACGTGGGGCATAGCAAATAATTCTCGGGCCAGGGGAGCGTGCTCTGCGCTGGCAGCATCCGGGAAGTCGTAGCTCTCTCCCTCGGGAGTCAGTATCAGGTTGGTAACAAACTTGAGAGAGTTGGGATTAGGATTGGCTTCTAGATACAGGTGAACGCGGTGTTGACTCGCAGTTGATAAACTCATGAATTAATCATTTAATGATGAACTACTACTAAAAACGGGAGAATCTGCCAGAAGTTCCCTATCGGGGACGAACTAAACCAATGAGTGGTTTGTATGGTCTAACGTCGTAAAACTATACCTATACAGGACACCGTTTAGGCTCTGAGCAACCGTGTGGTGAGGGGTTGCGCACTGGGTGCTTGATTTGTTTTTACAGGATTTATTTTCACCTTTGCGGTTCAGTTCCCGTGAAGCTGAACACGTGAGAAACCACTGAATACGATTAATGCAGAACATAGAAGCCTTTCATAGTCTGCTGGCTATTCCTCGTCAAATTATCATCACCATGCACCAGAACCCCGACGCCGATGCGCTGGGGTCTGCCCTGGGGTTGGCCGCTTATCTGTTGAGAAAGAATCACCAGGTGAAGGTGATCTCTCCCACGGATTACCCTCAGTTTTTGCACTGGATGCAGGGCAACGATCAAGTGATGGTGTACAATGATGGTAACCAGGCGGCGGCAGCAGCACTGATTCAAAGCGCCGATGTTATCTTTTGCCTCGACTTTTCTTCGCTGAATCGCATTAGTGACATGGGCGACCTGGTGCGTGCTTCAGATGCGGTAAAAGTGCTCATCGATCATCACCACGGTAAAGAAGACTTTGCTGATTTTGAACTGTGGGACACCAATGCTGCCGCTACCTGCGAACTGCTCTATCAGCTGATTATAGATCTGGGCGAGAGAGAGTACATTGATGAGTCTACCGCAGAAAGTCTTTACGCGGGCATCATGACCGATACCGGCTCCTTTCGTCATCCTAACACCACGCAGCACGTGCACGAGGTGGTGGCCGATTTAATTCACCTCGGAGCCGATGTCTCTAAGGTGAGTAAACTGATCTACGACAACAACTCGCTAGACCGACTACGCTTCACCGGCTTTGCTCTGAGCGAACGGCTGGTGGTTCTCAAAGAATACAATACGGCCTACTTTGCCATTACCGCCGAAGACCTTAAGAAATTTAAGTCGCGTACGGGCGATACCGAAGGGCTGGTCAACTACGCCCTGTCCATCAGCGGTATTACTATGGCGGCCATCATCATTGATCGTAGCGATGCGGTAAAGCTGTCCTTTCGTTCTATTGGCGACTTTGCGGTCAACCATTTGGCGGCGGAGCACTTCGAGGGCGGCGGTCACAAGAATGCCGCCGGAGGTATCTCGCACATTCCTTTAGCCGAAACAGTAGACAAATTTCTTCGGCTTCTACCAGACTACAAAGAGCAACTACACGAACATCTCCAAAAACAAAAAGAACTACATTTAACATGAAAATCCACTCAATACTTTACTGCGTCATCGCGCTACTTCCCTTCCTAGCCGCTTGTGAGGGCTCCAGCGAAGAGGCTTACACCACCACTGAGTCTGGTCTTAAATTTAAGTTTATCAACGAAACTGACAACCCCAAGCCTGATAGTGGTCAGATCCTGCTCATGAATATGGAGTACCGCACTGAGGATTCACTGCTATTCCCTCCTCCCGGTCAGGAAGGACCCGTGCCGGTGCCCCTGGCCGGTGGCCCGGCAGCAAGCAAGGTCTACGAGGCGTTTGGCATGATGAAAGAGGGCGATAGCATCCAGTTTGAAGTGAGCCCCGAGGAACTCTTCACCAATACCTTTAACGCCCCGGTTCCTCCTTTCGTAGATTCTACCGATATGATTACGTTCCAGATCGGCGTGCAAGAGGTAATGTCCGAAGAAGACTTCCGAGCCTACCAGATGGAAATGATGCAGAAGCAGCAGGAAGAGATGATGGCCATGATGTCAGAGCAACTGGAAGCCGATAGCGCGACCATTACTCAGTATATGGAAGAGAACAATATTGAAGCAGAAACGACTGAGTCGGGACTGCGTTATCAAATTACTGAGCAGGGCAGCGGCGTGCAGCCCGCTCCCGGCGACTCGGTCTTTGTTCAGTACCGTGGCACCCTGCTGGACGGTACGCAGTTTGACTCTTCTTACGACCGCAACGATGGCCCATTCGGTTTTGTACTAGGTCAGGGACAAGTTATTCAGGGCTGGGACGAAGGTATCGGACTATTGAACAAAGGGGGTAAAGGTACATTATACGTTCCTTCCCCCCTAGCCTACGGTCCGCAGCGCCGTAGCGAAGTGATTGCCGAGAATTCTATTCTGGTATTTGAGGTGGAACTCGTTGACGTGAAGAGCAACTAAACCACCATCAGAAGTAGTAAGGGGGCCAAAGTGACCGGTAAGTTTCCGGGATGCTTTGGCTTCCTTATTTTCAATCTGTTACGCTGCCGACACTTACGGGCTATTTCTGTCTCTCAGTTCGTCATACGGTGCTTGTTTCCAACCTTTATGAGCACTGTCTTGTCTTAATACGAAACACAACGCTATGAAACAAATTATACGACACCTTGGGCTACTGATCGCCCTATTTGCCTTCGGGTGCGAAGACGATGCCGACAACGCCGCGAATCCTAACACCGAACGCTTCGAGCAACAGCAGCAGACGATTGACCAGTACCTGACTGACCAGGGCATCGCCACCCAGGAGAACGAAGCGGGGATTCACTACCGGGTACTCACCGCCAACAGTAGTGGGGCTACCCCGCAACCAGGAAATGTTGTCAACTTGTACTACCGGATTGAGCAGCTAGACGGTCAGCTCATCGATGTGCTGGAGGATTCTTCCGGTATGCTACCGGTTACCTATACGTTTAGGTATACCAGTACTACTGGAGGCTTTCACCTCACCGTGCCGGTAAGCCTCGATGAGGTGGTTGGTCTGATGAAAGAAGGGGAAGAATATGAGTTCTATTTGCCTTCGGACTGGGCTTACTTAAACTACAGCCTAGCCAACCGAATAGACGCTAACGCTATTGTGCGCGCGCGTGTATCGCTAGCCGAGGTGCTCAGTCCGGCCGAGCAGCGCCAGGTAGAAGACGAACGCATCCAATCTTATTTGACAGAAAACAACCTAACCGATCCGGATAGTCTGGCCTCAGGAGTCTATTACGTGCAAACCGAAGCGGGCGATGACACGACCATCGTAGCGGGCGACCGGGTGCAGTTACGCTACACCGGTACGCTGCTCGACGGTAGCGTATTTGACAGTAACGTCGATCAAGACCGTGATCCGTTAGAGTTCACGGTAGGTCAAGGTAGTCTTATCGAGGGTTTTCTACAAGGCGTTCAACAGATGAGTGAAGGCGAAAAAGGTACGGTCGTTATCCCCTCTCACGCCGCTTATGGTCAAGGGGTGATGGCTATTCCGTACGAGATGATTAGCCTTCTTATTGAGAACTCCCCCTTCCTGCGGATACCACCCTATAGTCCCCTTCGGTTCGATATTGAAATTCTTTCGGTCGACTAGCCTATGGATATCTGCTTCGCTACCAACAATCCTCACAAAACCAAAGAGGTCCGTCAGTTACTGAGCGATCGGTTTCGCGTACTCAACCTATCGGATATCGGTTGCCGGAAAGAACTTCCCGAAACCCAGGATAACCTGGCGGGCAACTCAGAAGAAAAGGCTACCTACGTGTATCGGCACTACCAAACCAACTGCTTCGCCGACGATACCGGTCTCGAGGTAGACGCTTTGCAGGGCGAACCCGGAGTTCATTCGGCACACTACGCGGGTCCGCAGCGCAATAGTGAAGACAATATGCGACTGCTGCTACAGAAGTTGACTCAGGTGCCGCTTGAGCAACGAGGTGCGCAGTTTCGCACCGTGATCACGCTGTGGCTCGACGAGCAGATGCATCAGTTTGAGGGTACGGTGCGTGGGCACATTACGCAAGAGAGAGCGGGCGCACAAGGTTTCGGCTACGACCCTATCTTTGTACCCGAAGGCCATACCCGCACTTTTGCAGAAGTGTCTACGGTAGAAAAGAACGGCATGAGTCACCGCGGCCGCGCGCTGCAAAAGCTAATCACTTTTCTAAACCATCACGCATGAGCTACATCGTAGGCGTTACCGGCGGCAGTGCATCCGGCAAAACCCAGTTGCTCGACTGGCTACAGCAGCTGCTACCGGCGGAGCAAGTGTGTCTGCTTTCGCAAGACAACTACTACCAGCAAATCGACCGGGTAGACCGCGACATCAACCGTAGTACCAACTTCGACGACCCGGGCATTATTGAGCAGGAAGAATTCGCGCACGATTTACAAAAGCTCAAGGAGGGGCACACCGTGCAGCGACTGGAGTATACCTTTAATAACCCGGCGATCACTCCACAAATGCTGACCTTCCGCCCCGCTCCGATCATCATCGTAGAGGGCATCTTCGTCTTTCACTTTCCTGAAGTGCGCCAACTCATGGATATGAAGGTGTTCGTCGATGCCAAAGAGCACATCAAGCTACACCGCCGCATCGCGCGTGATATCAATGAGCGAGGGTTTACGTTAGAAGATGTACTGTACAAATATACGCACCAGGTGGCTCCCGCCTACGAACAGTACATTGCCCCCTATCAGCACGATGCTGACCTCATCATTCCTAACAACCAACCGCTGAAGGAGGGCGAGTGCCCGCTGGGGGCCACGCTGCTCGCCAATTATCTGACTCAGAAAATAGCGAAAGACGTGTAGAGTCAGTTTATCGCAGCCGTGGTCTTGCTCTCAGCAGGCGTACGAAACGTTCTCATAATCGTTTCTAGCTCACGGACAAACTTGCGCTGCTTTTCGGTGGGCCGGTACACAAATCCTTCCAGGTAATATAACCGGTTCTGTGCTTCGTCAACAAAAGTGTAGCTCACGAAGGCACCGCCCATCGAGTTGTTACTCATTTTCCAGCGTCCCCGGGTTTCTACCGCGAATTTGCCCTGAAAAGTAACCGTATCAAACACCACCGGTGCCTCGCGTTGCCACGTCATAGCCGCGACCTCACCGTCGGTGACGTAGCGACCCAAATGGCGCTGACGCAGTGCCAGGATATTCTCAGATGAGAAGGCGTCTTCCGTTGCGTAGTCTTCGTAAGCGATCACCAGACTTTTATCTATATCGCCCAACTGACGCAGCCACACAAAATTCTGAACGGTATCGCCCAGCGGCACCCGGTCGTAGCCGAACGGCACCCGAACGGCGAAATCGTGCTCCTTGAGCAACTGCTGCTCTAGCGAACGCTGCTCATTTGCCGTGTATAAGTCTCGCTTGAGCTGCTTCCGTGTTATATCGACAAAGTATTGTCTGATCTGTTCACGGTTTTCCCGAATGTTTCCGATCAAACTGGGCTGGTCGGTACCGAACAAGTGCAGCACCATCTGGCCCTGGGCATATTCATCCGGCTTCTCCAGCATATACAGATCAGGCTCCTGCCTAATCCGCTCTATAGAATTGGGGGTGAAATAGCTGCGCATCTTCTGCCCGGCCGCGCTCTGGTTCTCCAGGGTAGTGACAAATACCATGTTTTTGGCGCTGCGCAGCACACTGTTTAGTTTGAGCGGATTCACGTAACGCAGATCAAAATAAGGCTCGGGCAGCGGCAGCCCGGGTAAAGACTCCATAAAGGTAAGTCGGATTTCATCGCCCAACGGCCCGCGCCAGGCCGTAGAATCCATCACCAGCAAAATCTCACCCGAAGCCCCACGGGCCACCGGCAGGGTACTTTGTGACGATCCGCTACTGCCTTCGCAGCTGCACAGACCCGCCGCGGATAATGTAATAAATGCGTAGAGAAGTATCTTATTGACCAAGCCCATAGAAACGTTTTGTTTGACAACGGTAAGATTATACCAACGCAGGTTTTATGCGGGATGTTCGCCGCGCCTCAAACGAGCACCCCACACGGTATAATGCAAGTTGCTCGCGAAATACTTTGTTGAAACCACTAACTTTTTCGCAACACATACTGTTATGCGAGCATAAAGTAAGAAACGGCTTTTATTGAACGCCGATTTGCGGCGACAATTCTTATATTTGTGAGCCTATCGTTGAACAAAATCTCTAGTTAAAATGACTCAGGTTATCATTACTGCTGTAATTGCCTTCACGCTGATCATCCTGCTGCTGGTGGCCTTGTTGCTGTTCGCTCAGTCGAAGCTGGTACAACAAGGGGACGTGAAGATTTATGTGAACGGCGACGATAAAAATCCTATTGTGGCTCCCGCGGGAAGCACGCTGCTGACGACGCTGTCTAGCGAGAAAATATTTTTGCCCTCAGCCTGCGGCGGCGGCGGCACCTGCGCCATGTGCAAGTGTGCGATCGACGAGGGCGGTGGTGATGTGTTACCCACCGAGGTAGGCCACCTGAGCCGCAAAGAGCAGCAAGAAAACGTGCGACTTTCTTGCCAGGTGAAGGTAAAGAACGATATGCACATTCGCATCCCGGAAGAAATCTTCGGTATCAAGAAGTGGGAGTGCGAAGTGGTTTCTAACTGGAACGTATCCACCTTCATCAAAGAGTTTGTGGTACGACTGCCCGAGGGTGAAAACCTGGAGTTTCAATCGGGTGGTTACATTCAGATCGACGTACCCGCTTGCGAAGTAGACTTTCAGGGAATGGATATCAAGCCTGATCCTGAGACCGGCGACCCTGATGATAAATTCCGCCCCGACTGGGATAAGTTTAACCTCTGGGATCTGAAAATGAAGAACCCTGAGCCGATCTTCCGAGCTTACTCAATGGCCAATCACCCGGCTGAAGGCAACATTGTGATGCTCAACATTCGGGTGGCCACTCCGCCGTGGGATCGTGCTGCCAACAAATGGATGGACGTGAATCCGGGCATCTGCTCTTCTTACGTCTTCTCGCGCAAACCGGGCGATAAGGTCACCATCTCTGGGCCTTACGGTGAGTTCTTCATCAACCCAACGAATCGCGAGATGATTTACATTGGTGGTGGTGCCGGTATGGCTCCGTTACGCTCGCACATTTTCCACTTGTTCCACACCGAGAAATCGGATCGTAAGGTATCTTACTGGTACGGAGGACGCTCTAAACGTGAATTGTTCTACACCGACCAGTTCCGCAAAATTGAGGAAGAGTTTCCTAACTTCAAGTACAACATTGCCCTTTCGGAGCCCTTGCCCGAAGATAACTGGGACGGTTACACCGGCTTCATTCATCAGGTGCTGCTTGACAATTATCTGGACGAGCACGAGGATCCGGACGAGGTGGAGTACTATCTATGCGGCCCGCCCCTGATGAACGCGGCGGTGCTTAAGATGCTTGACGATATGGGAATTCCGCCCGAAAACATTCGTTTTGATGACTTCGGAGGTTAATTTATCCTCTCGGAAATCTTAAGAAAAGGGAACGCTAAACCGTTCCCTTTTTCTATTTTTGGGCGACTTATGATAACGCTCGTATGAATCTCAGTATTTTCTTTCAGCCGGTTACGCCTGCCTTGTACCAGTCGGTAGACGCTGCCAATAGCTTCTTTAGGGCCATCGACGTTTACTCCGATGCTTTTCCAGATTACGAAGCCGCCGATATCGCCCTGCTTGGTATTACAGAAAACCGGGGCACTAGTGACAACCAAGGCGTAGCCCAAGCGGCTGATGCTGTGCGGAGAGCGCTCTATCCACTCAAAAAGGGTAGCGCCAACTACGAGATCGTTGACTTAGGAAACCTGAACAACGGACACAGCCTGGAGGAAACCTATACGCGCGTACGCGAAGTGTGCAGCATGCTCATGGCACACAATACGTTTCCGGTGCTAATCGGTGGCTCACACGATATTGACTACGGACAGTACCTGGCCTACGAAAACCTTGATCGTTTGGTCAGCCTGATGACCGTAGACGCTAGCATTGATATTCAGATTCGGCCTGAGTCGGAAGTAGAAGGTAACATGAGCAAGCACCACTTGCATCATATCCTGACGCACGATAAAAACTACCTGCTCAACTACAGTCACGTGGCTTACCAAAGCTATCTGGTAGACGCGCAGGCACCGTCTATGCTAGAGCGGTTTTACTTTGACACTTATCGACTGGGAGCGGTACAGCAGGGAGTAGAAACCTTGGAGCCGGTCGCCCGTCAGGCTGATATGCTTAGTTTCGATGTGTCAGCTATCAAAGGGACGGATGCCCCCGGTAACGTAAACGCGCCCGCCTTTGGTATCAGTGGACAAGAGGCGTGTCAGCTATGCTGGTACGCTGGGCACAGTGAACAGCTCAGCTCGGCCGGTTTCTTTGAGTACAATCCTCAAGAAGATGATGCACGGCACACTACGGCGTCGGTGGTGGCTACGATGGTGTGGTACCTCATTGAAGGATTCTACCACCGCACCTACGAAGATGATTTTGAGGGGCACGATTTTGTAAAGTACCTAGTACCAATGAACGCTATGCCTGAACAAATTACTTTTTATAAGTCCAAGCGTAACGAAAAGTGGTGGATGGAAGTGCCTTGCGTCCACGACAAGAAACGCGAAACACTTTCAGTAGATGAAGACGGTATGCTCACCAGCCCGCTGCGGGCGCGCCGTAGTATTGTGCCTTGCGACCCATCGGACTATGAAAAGGCGGTACAGGGCGAGCTACCTGACCGCTGGATTCAGCACCACGCCAAGCATCTCTGAGAAATCAGTTAAAAGTAATGCGGCGGAATCAAGGATTAGCTACTGACCGCTGCATGCAGTGGTCAGGTTGACTTTCTACACGGTTAGCCAAAAGGTTTTGAAGATTGTTGGCAGCAACCTTCAAAACCCTTCGACCTTCTAATCCACGCCTTCCTACGAAGACCGAACCAGCTCATAATCAGAGTACTGCACGATAAACAGTGGTCTATTTAAGAACCGAGTCTCACTATACCTTCATGTTCTGATCAAAGCCCTGGCCATCGTCTAGCTTAAGAATATCACCAGGACTCTCGCAGATAACCGCACGGTTACCCAAAATACCGATGGGGGTTTTCATCAGGCTGGGGGTGCGCTTGAGCACTCCCAACCAGTCTTGCTCTTCCATTTCTACTCCTTCGTACTTCTCATGATACGTTGTAGACGTGCGATCGATAATATCTTCTACTTTGAGGTCTAGCTTTATGAGTAACTCGGCCATCTGACGCTCGGTAAGTGGGTCTTTAGAGATATCGACCTCGCGCACGTGTTCGGCCACTTGCTTACCGTAGGCGACCGCTTCACGCCCCTGCCGCTCTTCAAAATTATAAATGATGGTTACTTCTTGAGGATTCCATTCCATAATTAAAAAATTAAATAAGTTTAGATAGTAGAGTAAACTGACGAGCGGATTAAAGGTTGAGGCAACCGTAGCTGTCGTCAGATACAACTACTTCACTTCGGTCTTCGTCTCTTCCTTTTGTGAGGGTAGATCAATCAGATGCTCAGTATCATTGGTGCGTTCCAGTGAAAATGCTTTTGTGTCAGTATCATACGTCAACAGGTACAACCCAAGGTTGTGATGCGGATAGTCATCCATGTGGCGCAGCTCTCTGTTCAGCATCAGGCACAGAAAGATACGGATCGCCCGTCCGTGCATACAGATCAGGATAGGATTCTCGTCTGGCTGCGCCAAGATGTGGTCAAGCGCCTCTTTTTGCCTTTGTTGCACCTCCAGCGGACTTTCGCCGCCTTCAATCGCTCGCTCTACTTCGCCGTCTTTCCAGGCGTTGATCATCTCCTTAAAATATGAATGCTCTTCGGTGGTAGGCACCTTGCCTTCCTTCACGCCCCAGTTGATCTCGTTGAGCCCGGCCAGTTTGGTGTGGGGCAAGCCGTCGTCTAAAAACTGCTGCACCGACTGAATACTACGCTGCAATACGGAAGTATACACGTGCTGGAAAGGCGTTTCGTGGTACGCTTGGTAGAACGCGCGCGCCTGCGACCAACCCACATCATTGAGGGGCGCGTCGATGCCGCTGCCCTGCACCACGCCCCGGCGGTTATACTCAGTTTGACCGTGGCGAACCAGATAAATTTTCTTTTGCATTGAGAAGAGTTAATCGTTAAATCCATCTATTAACCTTATGGCCAACCCAGTGTTTAACTTCCCGTATACATTTGAGAATCTAATCAATCCATGATGTTTCCTGAGAATGTATCCGTGGCTGCCATCAACCAAATGAGTGAGGGCAACATGCTTGAGCACCTGGGTATCGAGTTTACCAACATTACTTCAGAGGCTCTCACGGCGCGCATGCCGGTAGATCATCGCACCCGCCAGCCGATGGGCCTGTTGCACGGCGGAGCGTCGGTAGTGCTGGCCGAGTCGATGGGCAGTGTGGCTTCTTATCTGTGCGTAGACTCAGAAAAACATGCCTGCGTCGGACTCGAAATCAACGCCAATCATATCAAAAGTGCCCGCGAAGGCTTTGTGTACGGAACGGTACGATCGTTGCACCTGGGCAAACGAACCCACGTATGGGAAATTCGTGTTACCAATGAGCAACAACAGTTGGTGTGTATCAGTCGCCTGACGGTGGCCGTGATTGATCGTAAGTAGTTATGAAGCCTTCGGCGCTAGCAGTACGTACAGATTTTGCGAAAATACACCGGGCGAGCCTTACCTTTGCCTATCAGCATCAACGGCCGCTGGCCGCGTGGCGGTTGCCCCAACAGTCGCAACAGCACCTTATTATTGATCTTTTTGGACAAGGGCAGTTACCCGCATTACCATTGGAGCTGCTTCCGGCGGGTTTTATCGCGCACCCCTTTCAGGAAGAGGCACCGGCATCGTTCGTCCGTGCTGACCTGCATTGTACTTCTGACCATCAGGGGGTAGTCTGGAGCGAACGGGACGGAGAAGCCTACGGTGCGCAGCAGAAAATTGAACAGCTACTGAGCACCACCCAGCCGCTGGACGCACCCTACTGGACGCCTGCTCACGAGCTTCAGTCAGATACTTCGCACCAGCAGTTTACCGACGCAGTGCGGGCCGCCGTAGGCGCTATTGAAGATAACCAGTTCCACAAGGTAGTGCCCTCGCGGCAAAAGTCAGTTTCGCTTGCTTTGGATTTTGACCTAGCCACCGCCTTTCAGCGTCTGTGCGAGGCATACCCCGATGCGTTTGTTTCCATGTTCTCACTACCCGGCATAGGCACCTGGCTGGGTGCTTCACCCGAAACGCTGGTCAGCACCGAAGAGCGTGACGGACAGGCGGTTTTTCGCACCATGGCTCTGGCGGGCACGCAGGTGGCCCAGGGCGATAATCCTCTCAAAAACGCGATCTGGCGACAAAAAGAAATTGAGGAGCAAGCGATGGTTAGTCGCTACATTATCAACTGCTTCAAGAAAATTCGCCTGCGAGAGTTTGACGAATACGGCCCTAAAACCGTGGCGGCGGGCAATCTGTTGCATCTGCGCACCGATTTCCGGGTGGATATGGACGCTACCAACTTCGCTGATCTGGGTTCGGTGATGCTGAAGCTGCTGCACCCTACTTCGGCGGTGTGTGGCATGCCCAAAGCACCGGCCCGAGCGTTTTTGCAGGCCCATGAATCTTACGACCGGGCGTTCTTCAGTGGCTACTTGGGTCCGACCAACGTGGAAGAAGCCACCCACGTTTTTGTCAATCTGCGCTGCGCTCAACTGCATGATCGGGCGGCTACATTATACGCTGGTGCCGGAGTGACGGTTGATTCTGAACCAGAAAGAGAGTGGCAAGAAACCGAAGCGAAGATGCAGACATTGTTGGAAGTGATAAACCGAAAATCATGAGTGTCAACACCCAGTCTTATCCTGCCCTGCTTACCAACCGGCGGGTCATCAACATTCTCTCTATCGCTATTCCGGTAGCCGTGGCCCTGCTCATTGGCATTCGTCAGAAGCTACCGCTGGGCGAATGGACCAGCGTGCTGCCGCACGTGATCGGGGGGCTCAATGCGGTGACTTCGGTGCTGCTGGTGGCGGCGGTGGTTGCCATCAAGCAGCGTAAGGTAGAATTGCATCGTAAACTGACGACTAGTGCCTTCGTGTTGGGAGCCGTTTTCCTGCTCACCTACATCACCTACCATATTTCTAATCCTTCTACTTCGTACGGAGGCGAAGGAGCAGTGCGTTACGTCTACTACTTTCTGTTGATCTCGCACATTCTGCTGTCCATCGTGGTGGTGCGCTACGTATTGCTGGCCATGTATTACGCCCTGACACAGCAGTTCAATGATCACAAACGCATCGTCAAGATTGCCTTTCCGATCTGGCTCTACGTGTCAGTGAGCGGGGTAGTAGTGTACTTGATGATCAGTCCGTACTATTAGGTTGGAGGCGGGTGGCCACCGCGCGGATGAGTTTCTATGTAGTCAGATGCTGGATATTGGATGTTAGTTACTGGTGGTCATCGCGCGGATGAGTTTCTGCACGTGTAGCAACCAAAAATTTGTGTTTAGCATAGCTCTCGTAAATACCCAGCATCCAACATCTCTCGCCACAGAAGATTATCCAATATCTAATATCTTGCCACTCAGAAAGTTATCTAATATCCCAGTATCCGCTCAAAACTGTCCTGGCTCTAGTTTTCCGGTGAAGTAGTCTAGTGCGGTTTTCTGGAATATAAGTGTGTAGTTGGCCTGCACTTGGTTGGCTTGCGCCTCTACGTACGCGGCGTTTACACGGTTAAGGTCAAGAATGTTACCCACCCCCAAACGAAATCGCTCTCTTTCTGCTTCCAGGGCTTTCTCGGCCGCCTGCACCTGCGCTTCAGAAGCGATGATACGTTCCTGCGCAGCACGATAGTCAGCGATAGCGGTTTGTAACTGCTCCAGAATATTGCGCTCTAGGTTCTCTAGTTCTAGCTCAGCGTTATTGTACAACTGTTGACTACGCTGCACGGCTGTACGCGTGCGCAAATTATTAAATATAGGAACCCGCAAATTCAGACTCAGCACCTGTACGTTGTTTACATCAAACAGCTGATCTTGTAAAGATGGCTCTATCAACGTGGAGTACTGTGAACCGAGGTAATAGTTAGCGGATAACGACGGCCAGTAATCGGCACGTGCCACCTTAACGCCGTATCGGTTTGCCTCAATCTGACGCTGCTGGCTGCGCAGATCGGGCCGATGGGCCACTGCTTCATTGTAGACCTGCTCCAAGACAATATCGTCTGCGACAATCTTACTCACACTCATGCTCGGTTCTTCAAAAGCCCACGTGCGAAAGGGGTCAATCTGTAGGATTCGAATGAGCTGTACTTTGCTAATGGCCAATGCATTTTCTGCTTCTACTACTGTGAGCGCAATACGTTTGGTTTCAGCTTCCTGGTTATACAAATCAGCAATGTTTTGCGTGCCCGCTTCTACGAAAGCTTCCACACTGGTCAACAGCTCGTTTTGCTGCTCAACATTCGCCTTCGCAATCCTCAGCAGCTCTTGATTTAATAACACTTGAAGGTACTGCTGCGAGACGTTGAAGATCACATCCTGCTGCGTCTGTCCAATCGTGTGCAGCTGCGAAGCAGCCGATGCTTGCGCCTGTTTCACTTGCTGAATGTTTCGTAGTCCATTAAAGATGGGCAACGAAGCACCAATGCCTCCGGAAAGACGAGAAGCTTCATCGGTAAAGTCAGCTGCGGTGTTGTCGAACTGGCGTCCGTAGATCTTAGAGCCTTCGGCTTCAAAAGAGACAGATGGAGCAAACTGCGCATAGGCCTGCGCTCGTTCGGCTTCAGCCACACTCAACAGGTTACGCTGCTGCTGAATCTGTAAGTTCTCTCGCAGCGCAATTTTTACCGCTTCTTCGTAGGTAAGCGTGCTATCGGTTTGTGCAAACGAGACGACTGTTAGTAAGAAAAGAGTAGTTGATAGAAGGCAGTATCGCCGCCAACCGCCAACCGCCAACCGCCGCCTATCACCCATTAATTTGTTTTTCGTATTAAACATGAGCCTCAGTTTTGCGGATACGTTCGTCGCTCTCGATGGTGCCGTCCACGATCTGGATAATCCGGTCGCCGTACTGGGCGTTCTCTTCGGAGTGGGTTACCTGGATGATGGTCATTCCTTCGTCGTGTAGCTCCTTGAACAGCTCCATTACCTGCTGCCCTTGTTCGGAGTGCAGGTTGCCGGTGGGTTCGTCGGCCAACAGCAGCTTCGGTTTGCCAGCAATGGCGCGCGCTACGCCCACCAGTTGTTGCTGCCCGCCCGACAGTTGCTCGGGAAACAAATCCTTTTTGGCCACCATGTGGAAACGGTCAAGCAACTCGGCCACGCGGGCTTTACGCTGTTTGCCGGGCATATTTTGGTACAACAAGGGCGTCTCGATGTTTTCGTATACGGTGAGTTCGTCAATCAGGTGGTACGCCTGAAACACGTAGCCAATAGTGTGCTTCTGTAGCTCACTGCGCTGACGCTCCCGGAGCTTATGTACCGGTTGATCACGTAGGAAGTACTCACCGGCCGAGGGTGGGTCGAGCAGTCCAATGATGTTGAGTAGCGTAGACTTGCCGGCACCGCTTGGGCCCATAATCGTTACAAACTCATTTTCGGCGATCTCGAGATCAATACTTTTCAGAATGAAGGTCTTCTTAAAACGAGACTGTACAAACTTGTCTACATCGGTCAGCTTTAGCATAGTATGTTTTAGTTAAAAGATATTAGTTGTTGGATATTGGATATCAGTACCGATCTACAACGAGTTGCTACTACCATTTACTACTTTCCAATATCTATTATCCAATTACCAACTGCTTGCCAACAAATATGCCAGCCCCTTAAAGTACGTTTCTCCCCGTTTTAGCAAGGTATCGCTGTCTCCGACCGTCCGATTACGGATAGTTTGTGTCCGGTATCGTACACTTCTTCTGTTATTTGATCTTAAAGATCGACTGCTTCTCGGACAGCACCGAGGGTAACCCCTATTTTATACGCAATCATACTACCTGGTTACATTGTACCGTATCGGCCTAAAACCGTTTGAACTATTTTGAGCATTCATATAATTTTGTTCAAAAGGATTGTCGCATCAAAAGTATATTGTGTTATGAAGAAGAAATTATTTACCATCGCATTGGCCGGTACCATGTTTTCGCTCACCGGCTGCTATACGACGATCTGCCCCACCTACGCGGTAAAGCCCGCCAAGGTGAAAGAGGTAGTGCAGCAGGACGCTCCCGTTGAGCATGAAGTAGAGCGTCCGTCGTAGTCCACAGTACCACAACAGTGTATGAATAAGCAGCCTTCGGGTTGCTTTTTTTGTTCGACCCTGCCGCCGCTATTCAAGGCAGAGTGATTGGTTATCCGACGTGGAAATCCTTTCTTTGCTATTACCGTTGCCTACACGACGGACGTTACTTTTTTCAGCACTAACCCTACACAACAATGTCTACCGGATTTTACCAAGTTCCCTTTCCTGATAATGAACCCATCTACAGCTACGCACCGGACACACCCGAGCGTGAGGCGCTGCAAACCACCCTCAAAGCTCTTAAATCGCAGACGGTAGAAGTGCCGCTCTACATTGGTAGCGAACAGATCACGACGGAAACCAAGAAACCGCTGACCAGTCCGCACAACCATCAGCACGTGTTAGGCCATTACTACGAAGGGGACGCCTCGCACGTAGAGCAGGCCATCAATTCAGCCCTGGGCGCCAAAGAAGCCTGGGAAAATATGCCTTGGGAGCACCGGGCTAGTATCTTCCTGAAGGCAGCGGAGCTCATTGCCGGCCCTTACCGCTATCAGGTAAACGCTGCTACCATGCTGGCACAATCCAAAACCGCGCACCAATCAGAAATCGACGCGGTGTGCGAGCTCGTGGACTTCCTGCGGTTTAATGTGCGCTATATGGCGGACATCTACGAGCAGCAGCCACCCATTTCGCCCGAAGGCATCTGGAACCGCACTGAGCAGCGCGCGCTGGAGGGCTTCTTGTTAGCCATCACTCCGTTCAACTTCACCGCTATTGCGGGCAACCTGCCCACTTCGGCGGCTATGATGGGCAACGTGGTGGTGTGGAAACCTGCCGAAACCCAGATTTATTCCGCGCACTTGCTCATGCAAATCTTCCGCGAAGCGGGCGTACCCGACGGCGTGATCAACCTGATCAACGTCGACGGCCCCGTGGTGGGCGAAGTGGTGTTTAATCACCGCGACTTTGCCGGACTGCACTTTACCGGTAGCACGGGGGTGTTTCAGGAGCTGTGGCGCACCATTGGTAACAATATTAGCCAGTACCGTTCGTACCCGCGCATTGTGGGTGAGACCGGTGGTAAAGACTTTATTATCGCTCACAAATCAGCTGATGCTAAAGCACTGGCCACCGCCATCGTACGGGGCAGCTTCGAGTTTCAGGGACAGAAGTGCTCCGCTGCATCGCGGGTGTACGTGCCTAACAACCTGTGGGACGAAGTGAAGGGCTACGTACTGGAGGACTTACAACACATCAACATGGGCGATGTAGAAGATTTTAGCAATTTCGTAAGCGCGGTCATCAGCGAAACCGCCTTTGATCGTATTGCGGGCTACATCGATCAAGCGAAAGAAGATAAGATGGTAGAAGTAATCACGGGAGGCGAATACGACAAATCTACCGGTTATTTTGTGCAACCCACGGTACTACAAACCCAGGACCCTAAGTCCACTACGATGCAAGAAGAAATCTTTGGGCCGGTGGTGACGGTGTACGTCTACCAAGCCGAACGCTTTGAAGAAACGCTGGAGCTGGTCGATCAAACTTCGCCCTACGCCCTCACCGGAGCGGTATTCTCGCAAGACCGCTACGCCGTAGAGCTAGCCAGTCAGAAGCTACGCCATGCGGCCGGAAACTTCTACATCAACGACAAGCCGACCGGCGCGGTGGTGGGTCAGCAACCCTTCGGTGGGGCCCGTGGTTCAGGCACCAACGACAAGGCCGGTGCCATGCTCAATCTGCTGCGTTGGGTGTCGCCCCGCACGATCAAAGAAACCTTTGCACCCCCGAAGGACTTTCGCTATCCGTTTATGGGAGAGTAGTAGCCAGCTAAGGCTCATTGCTTAAGCTGAAACTTTGGGCCGACAACCACCGGTTATAATAATGGCACAAGACTACGACAAGATACTAAAGGAAAACATGGAGGCGCTGGTGCTTCCGCTGGCCGATAAGCTACTAGGGCTGTCGCTCGGACTTACGGAAGAGCTGCCCGACGATTTGCAAACTACCCTAGAGCAAAGACCGGACCTACTAAAGCGAGTCACTGAAGCGCCAGCCGCCAGAATGTCGGTTGCCGATGGCTCAGCTGCTGAAGGGCAGCATGGTACTCCTTACATACTGCATATCGAGTTTCAGTCGAAGAACGAGAAAGCGATGGCTGACCGAATGCTACTGTATTATGCGATGCTCTGGGAAAAGTATAAGGAGCCTGTCAAGCAGTACGTCGTATTCATCGGACAGCGTAAACCCCGCATGGTCAGCGAACTGAGCCATGAGCATCTAGATTACCGTTTTTCTCTGGTAGATATCCGCGAGCTTGATTACCGAAACCTACTCAACGGCGCTACGCAGCCGGAGGAAGCGGTACTGGCCATCCTAAGTAACTTTAAGAAGAACGAAGTGGATACGGTTATTCCCGAAATTCTGCGCAAGCTTCAGCAACTTGCGGGAAACCAACGAAAATTGAGCAGATACGTTCGACAGATAGAGATATTGGCTAACTTACGAGAACTGCAGCCCCAGGTTATTAAACATACTGAAACAATGGCACTGACTTACGACATCAAAACTGACATCCGCTATCAGCAAGGACGTGAAGAAGAAAAAAACGAAACAATCGTTGCTCTGCTAAAGTCCGGGCTACTGACTAACGAACAAATCGCCGAGGTAACGGACGCTTCTCTAGAGCAAGTTGATCGAATTAAGCGTTCCTTGGCTAACAAGCAGTAGTGAGTCAGCAGCCCTTCGGCGGGGCCCGCGGCTCAGGCACCAATGACAAGGCCGGTGCCATACTCAATCTACTACGCTGGGTATCGCCCCGCACGATCAAAGCAACCTTCGCTATCCGTTTATGGGTGAATGAAGCGTTTGATCATCATCTACAACTGACGCAGCAACCGCATGTATTCATCATGCGAACCGATCCAAAACCAGACGATTGCTTCACCATCTTTAATTCCAAGTACGCGACAATCTAAACTTACCCGTGCCGAATATATGGGCTCGGTAGTATGTACCTTCTTAAAGTGAAGGCTCGGGTGGCGCGAATCTGCTTCGAAAAGCCGATAAGCTGCCCGAGCCCGTTCGCGAGTTTGTTTGTCCAAGTGCCGATATGCTTTCCAAAAACCGTCTTCGGTGTATGATATCACAGATCGTCTGAATTAAGAGGCTTAGTATTCCCAGCGCGGTGTTTAGCCAATGCTTGTCTCCCTAACTGAACAAGTTCACTCTGAGAATCTTCAAACGCTTGGGTCCATTTCTTCTCTGACTCAAGCTCGGCAAGTACAAAAACAGCAAACGCATCTTGTTCCTCTTCCGAAAGTGTAGAGGCAGTAGCAAACGCTCTTTCTAACAACTGAGTCATAATTATCCTTAGTTAGTTTATAATAAATCGTAGTGTGCAAACTTCTGTCATGCTTCCTTCAAATCCATCGCCCTGTGTACTTACTTTGAACTTGGTAAGCTCGTCGGGCTAAGTCATAAAATTCTTGTAAACGAAGAAATAGCTGAGCCTCCTTACTTTCAGTAATAAGATAATCAGGGCAATGGCAAACGCGACACCGTTCTCTAGATTGTGAAGTACCACAATTTAGGCAAACTGTAACTGACGGATTACTGCTAGGCTGTCTTAGCTTCTTACAAAATTCCGACTTGAGTGAAACATTCATTTTTGATATATTAACACTAGCTACTTTCATACCTATCGTTAGGTTTGTGAGTACTCAATGCGTTACCACGTTTTTACATTTCTGTCTAATCTCTCTTGCGCACAGTCTATCGGGCTATTACTACGTAGCAATTGAAATTTTGACACTAAAAGATACAATAGACAGAGACAAGAAGCAATGTTTCGTCTGGATGTCATGTACTGTGGATTTTCTATCCGCGACGATGATGTACAAGACGTAGACCATCATAGTGGTGACAGTCTTGCCTTATTATCTCTTCGCGGAGGACAGGTAATGCCGACCCATTAACCATTGATCACCCATCTGATGAAGTCCGATTTTGCATGGGTGTACCCCTCACGGTCATCGCCAAATGATGTAGCGAGGGCTCTTTTTAGCCGTTCATACTCATCGGCCAGTTTTTGGCTCGAACGCAGTGCGTCTCGAAACGCTATGTGTTCTCTCCAGAATGTTTTGCCAATGACAACGCTATGTAGGTGAAAGTGACGAGGGCGCTCTACAGGCTTCGCAAAAAAGCGACGCTGCGGGAAGGTTTGCTCATGATAAGGTATGTATTGGTATCCTAAGTCAATTAACTGTTCTATCTGCACCTCAATCTCTCGCAAAGAGGGCGCACCCAACATCATATCTATGATGGGTTTGGCTGCCAAACCGGTTACGGACGTGCTTCCTACGTGCTCCAGCGTAAACAGTGATGTTGGGAATACAGCCTTCAGATGCTCGCGCTCTTCAGCAAACAGCCGGGGCCAACGATGATCGTAGGGCATAATGATGATAGGAGCGCGGTGTGCCATCAGGTAATTGTATCAAACCTTTTTACGAAGCTTTAGTACCGTTTGAGTTACAACGGTTCGTTAGCACTTACTCGATGTTTTTGATACAGCATCTGCATGATGCCGTCTTTCAAGCCGACGTTGGGAACTAAAACCTGGGTGGCGTGGGCCCACTTCATCGCTGAGATGTAGATTTCTGAGGCGGGCACCAGCACGTCGGCCCGGTCGGCGTTGAGACGTAGTTTGTGGATACGCTCTTCCAGCGTATGACTCGCTACAAAATCGCGGACGCTCACTACCTTGCTCAGTGCCATCGTTTTGCCGGGCACCTTACCCGATAAGTCAAAGATTTTGTTGATGTTACCGCCGGTGCCGATGGCGGTCACCTTGCCGTACTCCGGTTTCACGTGCTGGCGAATCCACTGCTTCATTTCCTTCCACACTTTGTCCTGCGACACATGCGGATTGAGTCGCCGTACTGAGCCGATGGGAAACGAGCGGGCCGCCACTTTTTCTTTGTTGATCACCACGTTGAGTTCGGTGCTGCCGCCGCCCACGTCGATGTGCAGGTATTTGCCCTCATCCAGGTACTGAAACAGTGCTTGGTTTAGAATATCCGCCTCACGGTCACCGTCAATGATCTCTACGGTCAACCCGAGCTTCTTCTTCACAGAGGCGATAATCGCTGGCCCGTTTTCCGCCTCACGCATCGCCGAAGTGGCGCAGGCCAGATAGTCGTCCACTTCGTACAGATCAATCAGCAGCTTGAAGGCGTGCATCAGCTTCATAAACTTATCGGCCCGCTCGGGTCCGATGCAGCGGGCCGGATTCTCTTCCGTAACGGCGAACACATCTTGCCCCAGGCGTAGGGGAAAGCGAACGTACTCCAATCGTTTGAAGGTGGTACTTTCTTCGTATTCCAGCACGTGGGTGATTTGCAAACGAATGGCATTGGAGCCAATATCGATGGCGGCTAATTTGAGCACAATGAATAACGTTGATGAAAGGAAATTACTCGCCTACATTAACGCTCATTCGGTTAATAGGTTAGCCCGATATACCTAAAGCCTCACGCTCAAGAGGTTACTACCTTCTTCATCTCACTCACATTCCGGTCGAAGAAACTAATGACCTTCTCTCGGCACGCTTCGCGATGGTTGGACTTCATGAGTTGGGCGTGTGGCTTCACCGTCCAAAGCTCCGTTAGTACCGGTGCGTTATCACGGTACCGCTTGCCCAGGGGCGTAACGGAAATTTGCAGGAGACTGAGGAGGTCTTGCGCTTTTACTGTTTCGGTAAGCTTTATGTCAGTAAACTTCTTGAGTCTGACCCATAAACGACAAAATGTTATGCCTCCGATTGCTTTTCGTCAACGAACTTTTCCTACTTTCGTGGTGCTAACGCTATACTATGAAGGTAATAGACCATATCCGACAGGCAAAAGACACCCTGTTTACCATTGAAATCCTACCCCCTAAAAAAGGCGAGAACATTGATGCCTTGTTCTCGCACATCGATTCGCTGATGGACTTCAGCCCCGCCTTTATCGATGTCACCTACCACCGCGAAGAGCACGTGTATCAGGAGCAGAGCGACGGCTCACTCAGAAAACAAGTGGTTCGCAAGCGACCGGGCACGGTGGGTATTTGTGCAGCCATTCAAAATCGCTATAAGGTAGACACGGTACCGCACGTGATTTGCGGCGGCTTCTCTAAGGAAGATACCGAAAATATGCTCATCGACCTAGACTTTCTGGGCATCGAAAACGTATTAATACTACGTGGCGACCCAATCAAATCAGAGTCAGGATTTACGCCACACGCCGAAGGTCACGGCTACGCCAGCGAGCTCATTCAGCAGGTGAGCCGCATGAATAAGGGCATCTACCTGGATGAGTTGCAAGATGGGGCCACGCCTACCAATTTCTGCATCGGGGCGGCTGGTTACCCCGAAAAGCATTTTGAATCGCCTAACCCCGACACCGATTTGCGCTACCTGAAGCAGAAGGTAGACGCCGGGGCGGAGTTTATCGTCACGCAGATGTTCTTCAACAACCAGGTGTACTTCGATTTTGTTGACAAGTGCCGCAGCCACGGTATTGATGTACCGATTATTCCGGGACTGAAACCACTGGCGACCAAGGGGCATCTCACTGCACTTCCGAAGTATTTCTTCCTGGATATTCCTGATGATTTGGCCCAAGCAGTATCGAAGTGTGCCGACAACAAAGCGGCTCGCGAAGTAGGCGTAGAATGGTGCGTGCAACAGTGTCGAGAACTTAAAGAAAGCGGAGTGCCCTGCCTGCATTTCTATACCATGAGCAAATCAGAACTAGTCGGGCGCGTGGCCAAGGCAGTGTTTTAGATCGTGAGCCGCGTAGCTAAGTTCTACCTACGCCTTAGTATACCACTCCTTTTTATCGTCTCATCTCGTAGTCTATGATGCTTCGATGCAGGATTGTATACTATAAGTAATTACTACAATTTTGTTGAGTAGTATTGACTAAAAGAGGCGATGCTGTAACTATTGAGAGAGGGGTACGTTGGGTCGATATGTAACGTTTTTTTCATTTTAACTAATAACAATTTTTTATGGACACCACTGAAAAAGTAGGCCTCATTACGGGCGTATTCAACACTCGAGAAAGCGCTGAGCAGGCGTACAACAGCTTGCTCAAAAAAGGGTACAATGAGAACGATATCACTGTTTTGATGTCAGATAAAACCCGCGACACCCATTTCAAAAATACGGATCACGACTCAAAACTGGGCAATAAGTCTATGGAAGGCGCTGGGGTAGGCTCCGCCATCGGTGGCACCACCGGAGCTATTATTGGCGCACTTGCTGCGGTGGGTACGGCCGTTGCCCTACCGGGTTTAGGATTAGTACTAGCTGGACCACTAGCAGCCGGGCTCGCTGGCGCTGGAGCAGGCGGATTGACAGGCGGACTAGTGGGAGCATTAATAGGAGCGGGTATTCCCAAAGAACGCGCCGAAATGTACGAAGGTAGTATCAAAGACGGCGGTATTGTGATCGGAGTTACGCCTCGCTCTCACCAAGATGCTACAACCATTCAGGAAGAATGGAGAAGCTACGAAGGGCAAGAAGTACACTACTAGCTTTTAGAAAATGAGAAGAGTGCTCCTGTAATAGGTAGCACTCTTTCTTATGAAAAGAGCTTATGATTACTAGTGTTATTAGAAGTCTGTGATACGCACCGCTAACTTTGTTTAACACATTCAAGATTTGCAAACAATTACAATTCTTGAAAGTTATAACTACCAAATGTGCTTATCATACTTTTAGCTCACTTCTTAACTTTTTGGGAAACACCATGAAGAAGCCATCCGATTCATCCGGTAGCGACGAGCCTTCTACTTCCATTCCGGTGGTAGAGGAAAGTGTCATACTCGATAAGAAAATACTGGAGACTGGTACTGTGAAGGTTGTCAAACAGGTAAGCCATCAGGAGGTTGAGGTAAATGAATCTATTTTGCAAGAGGAGGTAACGGTAGAACGTGTGCCTATCGATAGATTTGTAGATCAAGCTCCTCCCGCTACACGTCAGGAGGGTGAGGTAACCATTGTTCCTGTTCTGAAGGAAGTGATTGTGAAGAAGCTACTTTTGGTAGAAGAGTTGCACATTCGGAAGGTGCAACGTATGACCCAAGAACCACAAAAATATACGTTACGTGCTGAGGAAGTCGATGTACTTCGACATGAGAAATCAGCACAATAACGTACCGATTATATTATTCAATTTTAATTACTTAACCTTTTTTATTATGTCACAGACAGTTGTAGGTATTTTTGATAGTGTATTAGATGCTGAAAAAGCGGTAGATCGTCTTCTTACTGAGGGATTCGCACGTGAGCGTGTGGATGTTGCTGATCAAACTGCAGAGGGAAACAAAGCTGCTACTAAGCATGACGACGATAGCATAGGCGGTTTTTTTAGCTCTCTGTTCGGCGATAGCGACGACACCAAGTATCACACCGACGCTGCCCGAACCGGCACCGTGGTTACCGTGCATGCTACCAGTATGGAAGAAGCTCAGCGTGCTGCCGATCTTATGGATCAGTATGGTACCATTAATGTAAACGAACGAGCTGGTGTGGCCCACACTGGTGATGCTGATCAGAAGATAGACGTAGTGGAGGAAGAACTGCACGTAGGCAAACGTGAAGTACAGACTGGTGGCGTGCGAGTCAGAAGTAGAATTATCGAACGACCAGTAGAAGAGCACGTTCGTTTGCGCTCTGAGCACGTAAATGTCACCCGCAAGCCGGTAGATCGTCCTGTAGGTGAAGGTGACCTCAATACTTTCAAAGAGGGAACCATTGAGATGACCGAAACCGCTGAGCAAGTAGTAGCTTCCAAAGAAGCACGCGTGGTAGAAGAAGTACACGTGGGTAAAGAAGTACGAGAGAAAGAAGAAGTAGTGGCCGACACAGTTCGTCACACTGAGGTTGACGTGGAAGAGGTGGATGCTAAGAAGCGATTGGCTGATGAAAAGTTAGCCAAAGAGAAAGCAAATCCTAGGGTGTAGCTGATCATTCGTCTAAACCTGACAAAAAGGGACGCTTCAACTTATGAAGCGTCCCTTTTTTATTGCTTATAACATAACTGTAAGAAGACTGATCCGTATCAATACGTTTCGCCGGACAAAGGAGTAGGGAGTAGCTCTCGCACTCGCTCCGGATTGTCTGCTTCCCCCAGTAGTAACATCATCTTAGTCACTGCCGCTTCGGTAGTCATATCTTTGCCGCTAATCACCCCAATGTTCTCCAGACTTTTGCTGGTTTGGTAGCGCCCCTGAATCACCCGCCCGCCGCTACACTGTGAAATGTTGAGTACAATCAGCCCCCGCTCGGTGGCATCAGCCAGGCTGTCTACCAAGAAGGCATCGGTAGGAGCATTGCCCGAACCAAAGGTTTCTAGTACCAGTCCGCGCAAATCAGGAATCTGTAAAACACTTTCTACCACCCGCCGACTGATCCCCGGAAACAGTTTGAGCACCGCCACATTGGCGTCGAGCTGCCGACGGCATGTAAGCTGTCGGGCTTTCACGTAGGGTCGGATAGCCGACAGATTATAATCAATCAGCACACCCGCTTCGGCGAGCGCTGGGTAGTTTGACGACTCAAAGGCGTCGAAGTGAATGCTTTGCCGCTTGCTACTGCGGTTGCCCCGCAACAAACGGTTGCCGAAGTAAATGCATACCTCGGGCACCATCGGTATGCCGCTACGCTTTTCGCTGGCGATTTCTAGAGCTGTCACAAAATTCTCATGTGCGTCGGATCGGGTAGAACCGATGGGTAACTGTGATCCGGTGAAGATTACCGGTTTATTGAGCCCCTCTAGCATAAAGCTTAGTGCAGAGGCACTGTACGCCATCGTATCGGTGCCGTGGATGATGACAAAGCCGTCGTAACGCTGGTAGTTTTCAGTGACAATGTAGGCCATATCGATCCAGTGCTCAGGCCGCACATTGGACGAGTCGATCAGCTGTGGAAAAGAAATCACCGTGATGTGTACGTTGAATTGCCTGAGCACCGGCACCTTCTCAACGATCCTAGAGAAGTTGAACGGAGCCAGCGATCCCGCCTCATCGTACGTCATACCCAGCGTGCCGCCGGTGTAGATGATGAGCACCGAAGCCCTTGGCTCCTTGGTGGTGGTGGTCACGTTAACAATCTTGTAGTTGGTTTTCATAGCCGGGCGCAATGCTACAAAGGTAGCCTATTTGATAAAAACTGAAAGGTCGTGCCCCACCCGCCCTCAGAGAGCGGGTTCTTTAGCGATTGGACTCAAAGAGCCGATGGGCATTCTCAGTGGTTTGCTGGGCTACTTCGTTCGTATCCACTTCCCAGGCATCAGCCACCCGTTGTGCCACCAACGACACAAAGGAAGGTTCATTGCGTTTGCCCCGGTGCGGCACGGGCGCTAAGTACGGGCAATCGGTTTCTAACACTACCCATTCTTTGGGCAATTGCGGGATTACCTCATGCAAGCCGCCGTTTTTAAAGGTGGCTACTCCGCCCAACCCCACGTAGAAGCCCAGTTCAGTAATCCGCTTCGCATCCTCCACTGTGCCGGTGAAGCAGTGAAACACTCCGGTGAGTCCTTCGCCGTGTTTTTCTACCAGTGCCATCACGTCTTCTAAAGAATCGCGGGTGTGCAGTACAATAGGTAGCTGGTGTTTCTGCGCCAGATCAATCTGAATGCGCAGCGCTTCTTGCTGTTGATCTTTGAAGGTGGTGTCCCAGTAGTAGTCCAGTCCGATTTCGCCCACCGCGGCAAAGCTTCTTCGGCCTAGCCAGGCTTCCACTTCGTAGAGCTCGCGCTCGAAGTCTTTCTTTACACTGCCCGGGTGCAGCCCCATCATGGCCACGCACTGATGCGGATAGCGTTGCTCTCGCTCCAGCATCGCGTCTACAGAAGTACTATCAATATTCGGCATGTAAATGTTAGATACTTCCGCCGCCTGGCAGCGCTCCATCACTTCATCAATGTCTTCGTCAAACTTTTCGTCGTAAAGGTGCGCGTGGGTATCTATCAAAGGCATAGTGGCAGTTTTTAGTCTTAGTACGCATAGCCCAGCAAGTCGTTGCCATGAATAACACACTTTTGGCGACAGACTGGCAACCGTGAACCAACCGGGGCCGTGCTTAGTTTAGGTCGGAAGGCATCCTCCTCGTCTCAGAACAACGCTTTTACTTATGGATTTCCCCTGGCTACTTACCATGGCGTGGCGCGATAGTCGCCGCAATCGTTCCCGCCTACTGCTGTTTATGTGTAGCATCGTATTGGGTATTGCCGCGTTGGTTGCCATCAACTCCTTTGGCGACAATATGCAGCGTGATATAGAGTCAGAGGCTAAAAAGCTACTGGGAACCGATCTGATGGTTGAAAGTCGCTTCCCGTTTTCCGAACGCGTGCTCGCCACCCTGGACTCGATCAGTGTGCAGCAGTCCGAAGAGGTAAGCTTTGCTTCCATGGTACTATTTCCGAAAACTGGCGAGTCGCGGTTGGTGCAGGTACGAGCGTTGTCGGGTGACTTTCCTTACTACGGAGCCATTGAAACCGTTCCGTCGGCTGCCAGTCGTACGTTTCAGCAGGAGCAAGCCGCCTTGGCCGACAACACTTTGATGCTACAGTTCGACGCTACGGTGGGTGACTCTATCAAGGTAGGCGCCCTCACCTTGCCGCTTACGGGGCGCATCGAGAAGGTACCCGGACAGCTCGGCATCGCCGCCACGGTGGCCCCGCCCGTGTACATTCCGTTTAGTCAGTTAGAAGCGAGCGGTTTGCTACAGAAGGGTAGCCGGGTCAACTACAAACGCTACGTACAGCTGCCGCCCGGCACCGATGCGGCGGCGGCGGTAGAGCGCATCGAACTCTTACTCGAAGAAGAGGAGGTGCGCTTCAGTACGGTAGAGGATCGTAAGCAGTCTGTCGGCGATAACTACGCCAACCTAACGGGTTTTCTTAACCTGGTGGCCTTCGTAGCGCTACTGCTAGGCTGCCTCGGGGTGGCCAGTGCGGTGCATATCTATATTAAAGAGAAGATTGTTTCGGTAGCCATTCTCCGCTGCCTGGGCGGGCAAGGCCGGCAGGGGTTTAGCATCTTCCTGATTCAGATTGTGGTGATGGGTTTGGTGGGTTCAGTATTGGGTGCCCTGTTGGGCACGGCCGTGCAGTTTGTGCTGCCGCAAATATTTGCCGATCTGCTGCCGGTGCAGGTAGATGTGGCTATTTCTTGGCCCGCGGTATTTCAGGGCGTGCTGATTGGTGTGATCGTCTCCGTACTTTTCGCGCTGCTACCGCTGTTGGCCGTGCGTAAAATATCCCCCTTGCGCACCATTCGCGCGGCTTACGAAGAAGAAGATGCCCCAAGTATTGAACGCTATGTGGTGTTCGGTTTAATTGTGTTGTTCGTCGGTTTGTTCTCTTACCTTCAACTGGGTGCGTGGCAAGAAGCACTCATTTTCACCCTGGGCATCGCCGTGGCCTTCGGCGTGCTGTGGGGCATGGCTCGCTTGCTGATGACGCTCGTACGGCGTTACTTTCCGGTATCATGGAGCTACCTGTGGCGGCAGAGTTTATCCAATCTGTATCGCCCCAACAACCAGACACTGGTGCTGGTGGTCACCATCGGACTGGGCACCGCGCTGATTAGCCTGCTGTTCTTCACCCAGGATTTACTGCTGGACAAAATTGAACTGAGCGGCAGCGGCAACCAGCCCAACATGGTGCTGTTCGACATACAAAGCGAGCAACAGGAAGCGCTTACCCAACTCGCACAGTCGTACGACCTGCCCCTGTTGCAACAGGTACCAGTGGTTACAATGCGACTGGAAGCCCTCGGCGGAAAACCAACCGCCCAGATTAAAAAGGACACTACTGATCAAATTGACCGGTGGGTACTCAACCGCGAGTATCGAGTGACCTACCGTGACTCACTGATCGACTCTGAAACGCTGATTGAAGGAAACTGGCAGCCCGCGAAGACCGACTCGGTACTGGTGTCGCTAGAAGAAGGTTTGGCTGAATCGATGCAAGTGGGCGTGGGTGATCAGATTACCTTCAATGTGCAGGGTGCGGTGATGGACACCTACGTGGGCAGCATCCGAAAGGTAGATTGGCAACGCGTGCAGACCAACTTCCTGGTGGTATTCCCTACTGGAGTACTAGAACGAGCGCCTAAGTTTCACGTGCTGATCACCCGCGTGGCTTCAGACCAGCAGGCGGCAGACTTTCAGCAGGCAGTGGTCAAGGCTTTTCCCAACGTATCGGTGATTGACCTGAAGCTGATCCTGAAAACCATTGACGAGATCGTGAGCAAGATTTCGTTTGTCATTCGCTTCATGGCTTTCTTCAGTATCATCACCGGCATCATCGTGCTCATCGGTTCGGTGATCATCAGTAAATATCAGAGGATTCAGGAAAGTGTACTGCTGCGCACCATTGGGGCCCAGCGCCGTCAGATACTGGCGATCAACGCGCTGGAGTATTTCTTTTTAGGAAGCTTAGCGGCCCTCTCGGGGGTGCTGATTGCGCTGGTCGGGAGCTGGGCACTGGCTACGTTCAGTTTTAAGGTGCCCTTCCACCCTACGCCGGGTCCTATTCTGCTCGCTTACGCCGCCATCACCGGACTCACCATGCTCATTGGCTTAGCCAACAGCCGCGATATTGTGAACAACCCGCCGCTGGCCGTACTACGGAAAGAAGCGTAGCTACGAACCCTGATTACCAAGCAAGTCATCCAATATTTAGCATCTATCGACCATCGCAAGTAGTCCGGCGTTTAACCGCCCAGCAAATCATCTGCGCGGCAGCTGCCAATGTCCAACCCTCAGATATTCCGAATGCCCAGCTTGTCGCGGAGCTGTTGCAGTAGTTTCTGCGTTTGCTCGTCGGCCGGCATGATCGCGGCGAGTTTCTCTACGGTGCGCAGTGCCGCGCGGTCGTCGCCCACCGTGCGGTAGATAGAAACCAAGCCCGACAAAGCACCAAAGTGACGCTCTTCTCGAGCTAATGTCTGCTCGATATCGTCAATGGACGCCTTGTAGTTGCCCCGCATGAAGTAAGCAGTAGCCCGCTTGTTCCAACCTTCAGCGTAGTCGGGTTGCGCCTCAATGATTTGCGTAAAATAATCAATAGATGCGTCATAATCTTCGTCGGACATAGCCGTAATGCCCCGGGCCATAAGTTGGTCAGTGGTGGGCTCTCCGCTTTGCAACCACACTTGCCAGATATCAGCCTGGATCAGCTCTATCTCGGTAGACGATTGGGTGGTTTTTAGGACTTGAAATAGTTGATCAAGTTCGTTCTGTTGCTGACTCATGTGTGTTTCGTTTTGCGAAGTTGCGGAGGGTTGACACTGGAGCAATATGCTGCCAAGCAGTAGGCCGCAGAAGGCTAATTGAGGTATCTTCATCACTTCCATCATAAAAGCTAACAAAATTGTACGGCACCCCAAAGGTTTACCGTGGGTTTGATGCAATTCGCCAGACTTTTTCACCGTACAGCCGGTTGCAAGCTGCCATTTGTATTCTTTGATCACCTCTATTACTGCTGCTGGCTCAAAGACCTTCGTAAGTGACCGATCTCTTACCTGTGAAAGCAATTATTCTATTCCAGGTTCCATAAACGAGGGTTAATCACAATATTGCATTAAACAATGTATTTATTATGATAAATATATATCAAACTATAAATATTATTGTGTTCTTGCACGTAGCTCTGGCTATTGTAACAGCGCAACGGCGAACGATAGCCATACGTTTTGGCTTGGCAGTAGACGAAGTACTGGTGGAGGGGAGATACGGGCTTCTATGGACTTCTTCGTGGATACACGCACACTGGACGCACTTGTCACTCAACGCCGTGGTGCTTCTGGTAGTAGGCCACGGTGTAGCATGGCACATCAGCCCGATGGATTTTCTTTTTCTCTACTTTATGAGCCAGTTCGGGGGTAGCCTACTCGCCTTGTTCACCTATCGGAACGACCGAAGCGGACAACGTGATGCGATGGGAGCGGCCGGGGGAATCAGCGGTGTGCTATTTGCCAGTATCGCTCTCGACCCCTCACTCAGCATAGAATCAGGTTTATTGAGCTTGCCGGTATGGCCTCTGGCGATTGTCTTCATCGTTGTATCGGTGTTCGCATTGCGCCCGTACAGTAGCACCATGATTCACGACGCTCACTTGGGTGGAGCTATGACAGGTTTGCTACTCACCCCCCTGGTGGCACCCGAATTACTACAAGGGTTATTTTGGACCGCTATTGCGATTATGATACCCACTGTTGTTCTATTTTACGCATTGGTTAAAGCACCCGAGAACCTTTTTCCCCGTGTGCTATCACGGTCTAGCCAGCACTTTTCCTGGTCTGATACTGAGTATCAAACCGATGAGTATCAACCACCGCAGTACGCCAGTTTGGAAGAGGAAATGGATGCCTTGCTGGATAAGATCAGCCACGGTGGCTACAAAAGTCTAAGCGACTATGAATTTGATCGCCTGCGTAGCATTTCTGGCGACGAATAGGCTTCCCCGAAACATCTGTCGGTTTGGCTCGTTGTGTCATCAACTTATTCTTTTTTACTCATCTGCTCCAAAGGAAAAATATTTTTACGGAGCACTAAACTTATAATACGACGATGGCTGATACCACCATTAAGAAGGTAGATGGCGCCCACTCTCCTACCCGAGGAGCCGAAAAGTTTTTGGCCTCAGGCAAACAAGTTGCTATGCGCATGTGGGAAGATGAGCAACCCGGTGCCGATAAACCGGAGCACAGCAGCCCCTACGAAACTGTAGGCTACGTAATTAAGGGCAAGGCTGAATTGCACTCCGAAGGACAAGTGGTGACACTGACAGCGGGCGATTCGTATCTGGTGCCTAAAGACGCGAAGCATACTTACAAAATACTGGAAGCCTTCACGGCGGTAGAAGCCACTTCGCCGCCCGCGCAGGTGCAGTAGCATACTTGATCATTACGTTTTAACTCAAACTGAAAGCCTAACGCTCTGCCGTGTGGGCTTTTCTTGGTTAATGGTCAAATGCCCCCACCCGTTACCCTCAGAGAAGACCGGCGCATCCTGAGATAAGACGATTAACAGACAATTACTTTTCGCTCATTAGTTAAATCCAGGAAATTTGGACGGGTTGAGTCCCAGCGAATATAAAGCCAGTATCCAGACTTTGAGTGGTTTGTTACTATCTTGAAACACTGTATCCGTTACATCATTAAAGCGGCGTTGGCACTGCTGACATCCGATAAAGGCTACTTGGGAGTATAAATTAATATCATGATATTATTGTATTATTCTAGTTTATATATTTACTTTGTATTTCAAAGTTCTTTTAGATGCAAGACACTGACTACTTAAAGGAAATATCAGAGATACGTTCTATTATGGAACGTTCTTCGCGGTTTATCTCTCTCAGCGGACTGTCGGGGGTGATGGCTGGGGTTTACGCACTAGCGGGTGCCTACGCTGCCCATCTCATTCTGCAAGACTACCGCGTCAATCCGCACGATCAGGTAATCTCGTATCTCATTATTGATGCCGTGCTGGTACTACTGCTTGCGGTAGGCACCGGTTTTTTCCTAACTACTCGTCGTGCGCAAGCGCAGGGGGCCACCATCTGGGACGCTAGCGCGCGTCGTTTGCTGATCAACCTGCTTATTCCACTGGCCACCGGCGGTGTTTTCACCCTGATTATGGTCTTCCGTGGCTACACCGAAGTACTGGTGCCCAGCATGTTGATCTTCTACGGGCTAGCCCTGGTCAACGCCAGCAAATACACCCTGAGCGACATACGCTACCTGGGTATGGTGGAGATCGCGCTGGGGCTGGTG
Source organism: Tunicatimonas sp. (assembly GCA_965213875.1). Lineage (GTDB taxonomy): Bacteria > Bacteroidota > Bacteroidia > Cytophagales > Cyclobacteriaceae > Tunicatimonas. The sequence continues at coordinate 1,471,512 of CBDCAN010000001.1, forward strand.
GCAGCCGTAGTGGTTGGGCACAGTTTGCTGCTCTGGGCCCTGGGCTTCGGGGTGCTGCACATCATCTACGGCACGCTTATGTACTTTACCCACGAGCGGTGAAACACCTCTTGCACAACTTTGACAAAGCCTTTGAAAACAAGGTGCGCCTCGGGGTGATGTCAGCCCTGATGGTAAATGAGTCGCTGGACTTCAATCGCCTGAAAGAACTGTTGGGGGTGACCGATGGCAACCTGGCGAGCCACCTGAAAGCTCTGGAGAAGGTGGCGTATATTGATGTGCAGAAGCGCTTTGTGGGGCGTAAGCCTAATACGCAATACTCGGCCACCCAAACCGGCAAGAAGGCATTTCATGAGCACCTCAATGCGCTGGAAGCGTTACTGAAAGCTCAGAAATCGTAAAGCAAAAAAATTTGACTATCAACTTTGTAATTCAAAGTACTTTATAAACTAATCATAAACTCCATGAAACGATATAAAACCTGGTACTGGCTCGGAGCCACCCTATTGTACAGCGCACTATTTTATGACCAATCAGCCGGTGTCAACTTTCTCATTTTCAACGTGGCGTTGGTAGGTACTGTGTTTGGATTACAACCCAAACTGCGCGCACAACGAGCCGTCAAAGCGATAGCCGCCGGGTGCTTGCTCACCGCAGTAGCCATCGTATGGCACCCTACCTGGCCCGCCATTTTGATGAACATCGTTTCACTGATGGGCCTGTCGGGCTTGAGCTATCAGCCGAAGGGTTCGTTGATCGTCGGGTTGGTCAACAGTGGCTACTCGCTGGTTGCCACCGCCTTCCGACAAACCTTCGGTCGCCTCACCAACGTACCCACACCGGGCAAACCCAGCACTACCGTCACGGCGGGTATCACTGCCGACAAACTTGTGTCACGGGGGGCTCCGGTGCTGATTGTTGCACTATTCTTTGTCTTGTACACCCAAGCCAGCCCCGCATTCTCGGCGCTGTTCGCCAATATTTCGCTGGATTTCATCTCCGGCTGGTGGATGATGTTCACCCTGTTCGGTGCCTACCTCTTGCTGTCGTTCTTCTACCCAAGTACGATCCGCTCGCTATCCAATGCTGATCTAAATACCCCTGACGAACTCGTACGGCGACGACGCAAAACCATCACGGGCTTCAATCCAGTCGGGCTGCGCTACGAATACCGCTCGGGCTGGATGCTTTTTGTCATGCTCAACGCCTTGCTATTCTTCTTCAATGCGGTAGATATGTTTTACGTAGTAAGCATGCAACTGCCCGAAGGGGTTACGTACACCGCTTTTGTGCACCAGGGGGTATACACGCTGATCGCTTCGGTAATACTGGCCATCATTATTGTCATGTTCTTCTTCCGCGGCAACCTTAATTTTCTGAAGAACAACCGCCGCCTCAAGCAGATGGCCTACGTCTGGACCGCTCAAAATGCGGTATTGATACTAACCACCGCCGCCAAAACCTCCGGTTACGTGGCCGCCTACGGTCTCACCCACAAGCGTATCGGAGTTTATGTGTATCTACTACTTACCCTAATTGGATTGGTTACTACCTACCTGAAGGTGCGCGATGTCAAAACCAATTGGTTTCTATTCCGCCGCAATGCGTGGTATTTTTACGCCGTGCTGGTGGTGTTTAGTTGGGTGGATTGGACGCGCGTGATTACCCAGTTTAACTTGGCGCACTACGATCAAGGCAAGCTAGGCATGCACTATCTGGTGGATTTACCGTACTCTAATCTTGATTTGCTGGTTGAAGCACAGAATACACACCCTTTGGAACTGGACTCTTATAGCCGCGACCAAATCACGCAAAGTCTAGACAGATTCAAGCGGCGAGAGCAACGGGAAGGCTGGCTGTCGTGGAACCATACAGATTATATGATTGGTCAGCGTTTGCAGCGCGTCAGATAACTACATTCTAACCTCTACCCATCATGCTCACCAGTATTACCAAAATGCTCCGTAGTTTCCGCTTCGCCGGCCGAGGGTTGGTCTACGCTGTACGGCGAGAGAATAACTTTCGCTATCATCTGCTGGCCACCGTGGGCACGTTGATCACCGGATGGTTCGTTGATTTCACGCGGGTAGAGTGGTGCTTGGTACTGATCTTGATCGGTATGGTGTATACCGCCGAGATTTTTAATACCGCCATCGAGAAGCTAATGGATCACCTGCACCCGGAACACGACCCCGCGGTGGGCCTCGTAAAAGATTTGGCGGCGGGAGCCGTGCTAGCGAGTAGTATCGTGGCCGCCCTCGTCGGCAGTATTATTCTTATCGGAAAATTTATATCGTGATGAAAGTTACTATGACTTGGGGAAAGTTTTTCCTCTATCTCATTATTCTACTGTCGGTGCTAGCGTTTGTGATGCCCCCGGCCCTCTACGAACTTGATCTACTGCAATCCTTTGCCGTGCACGCGCTGGTAGGTTACACTGCTTTGCTGTTGCTGCTGATTCTGCTGCGCCAGTGGTGGTTATCGGTAGCCGCGGGTGGAGCCGTAGTGGTATTATCACTGTTCTTGATGCCCTACCTGCTGCCGACCGGCGTGGTGCTCACCGAAACCGGTCAGCCGTTCACGGTGGCGCACTTTAATGTGCTCTGTAGCAATCGTAATTACGAGCCAACGCTTCAGCAGGCATTGGCCTCGCGAGCCGATCTGCTGTCGTTTCAAGAAGTAGACCAACGCTGGGCCGATCAGTTGTCAGCCCGTTTGTGCGAGCTGTATCCGTATCATCATGTGTTGGTATCATCTACTTCTACGCAGGGAATTGCCGTGTTTTCGCGTTATCCTTTGCAAGATGTGCAAACCCACGTGTGGGCTGACACGCCCACCCTGGTGGGCAATATTGCACTTGGTCAAAAGTCCACGACCGACTCAGACGCTGCTACCAAAGACACGCTGGTGCATTTTGTGGCGTCTCATGCCCTATCGCCCCGCAGTGAGCAACGGTACCTTCGGCGCAATGCACATTTGCGGCAGGTAGCCGACTATCTGCGCACCGTAGACGGCCCGGTACTCGCCATGGGCGATTACAACGCAGTGCCGTGGAACCCACACATTGTAGCCATACGCCGCAAAGCTCGTCTGTCAGATAGTCGAAAAACCATCACGGCTACGTATCCGTCGCGATTGCAAGAAGGAGGCATTCCTATAGACTACGTATTTCATTCGGACGATTTCGCTTGCCTGAGTTTTCAGGCTTTGCAGTCCGGTGGCTCTGACCACCGCGGAGTGATGGGCACCTACTGGTTAAAGGTGATCTGAGAAGATAAGTTGATCGGCTCGAGTAGATAGTTACAGGTTTAGCAGGTTGCAGGTTTGATTTTACAACATTATTAACCTGCAACTTGCTAACCTCTTTCAACCCTACACATTACTTCGTCACCTTGCCCTTCACCATCGCCGACAGCAGCACGAACACCGCGAGCCAGGAGGCGGTGCGGGCCAGATAGTCGCCATGCCGGGAGTAGAAGGTCATCTGATCATTCGCGCGTACGGTGCCGCGGATAACGGCAGGCTCCCAGTAGTTGGTGGCCTGCCGAATGTCGCCGCGCTGGTTGATGAAGGCCGAGATACCGGTATTGGCCGAGCGGGCGATGCCCCGGCGGGTTTCTACCGCGCGCAGCGTGGCGTAGCTCAGGTGCTGCTTGTGACCGGCGGTATTGCCCCACCAGCCGTCGTTGGTGATGATGAAGATCATCTGCGCCCCGTTACGCACAAACCGGGTCAGGTAATCACCGTAGATTGATTCGTAGCAGATGGCCGGGGCACCACCCAGCGAATCCGCGTTATACAGCACCGTGCGCTCGGCTTGTCGCCCGAAACCGCCCGAAGTGCCGCCCAGATCGAAGATCAGTGTCGACAAAAAACCGAGCAATTGTGGGTAGGGCATAATCTCTACCCCCGGCACCAGCCGCGACTTATGGTAGAAAACCGGTTCACCCTCATCGGGTACGAAGAACGCGGTATTAAACACATCGTAGGAGCCGATGTTCTCGTCGTAGCGAGCGGTGGGCGTTACATCTTCCGTATTTTCGTACTGGATGAGCGAAGTCATCCCGGTAACTAACGATACATCAGGATGCCGCTCTTTGAAGGCCATGATACGTTTATATACCTTGTGCCCACTAAAGTCTGCCTCCCAATAAGCTCCGTCAAAAGCCGATTCGGGCCAGAGCACAAATTTCGTTTCGGGAGTAATTTCTTCTTCCGATAGCTTAGCAAAGCGGTCAACCTGTTCATCGTAGGGAATAAAATTTTCGCCCCCCGCAAACTTCTCCTTAAACGGGTCAATATTAGGTTGCACGGCCACGATCTCTACCGCTGTCCCTTTCTCTTCATAGTTGAAATAAGTGATGTAGGAATAGACAATGGGCAGGGCAATCCATAGCAAGGTATAGATTAAGCTGCGCCAGCGAATGACTCCCCGCCACACCGCACCGCCGTGCAACAGCACGAAGTAAAACGCGATGTTGGCCAGCAGTATCCACAGCGTGCCTCCGAACACTCCGGTGTATTCGTACCACTGCACCCACTCGGGGAAAGCGGCAAAACCGTTGCCCAGCGTGAGCCAGGGCCACGACACATCCCAATTGAGGTGCACATATTCAAAGGTGATCCAGTAGAGCACTAATCCGAACAGCCCCCAGGCCTGACCGCCCATCCGTTTGGTCAGGCGGTAAAGTAGCCAAGGTACACTCATCAGTAGCGTATTGGCCATCAGCATAAACACCGCGCCAATTGCCGTGGAATGGTACACCCACCAGGTGGTCAGAATGTTCCACAGAAAGAGGGTAAGATAGATGTAACCGAAGTATACGCGTCCCGGACGGCGGTAGCGCGCCTCCGTTACGTGTTCGTCGATAGCCAGCAGCGGAGCCATCGCGATAAACAGTAGGAACGGAAAGGGCTTCACCGGCCAACCCAGCCAAAACAGCAGGGCGCTGCCTACGGAGAGGATCAGCGGATAGTACTTATTATCGGTAAGCAGAGGATTAGTTTTTACCTTGAACAATGATCACAATTTCGCCCTTGGGGGGAGTGGTGGTATAATGTGCTAACAACGCGGCTAAAGTATCGTTTCGCGTCTCTTCGTGCAATTTAGTTAATTCTCGTGACACCGACGCCCGCCGGGCATCCCCCAGATGTTCGCCTAGCTGTTGCAAGGTTTTCACCAACCGGTGGGGCGATTCGTAGAACACCAGCGTACGGGTTTCTTCGGCCAGTTGCTGCAAGCGGGTTTGCCGTCCTTTTTTATGTGGCAGAAAGCCCTCAAAAATAAACCGATCCGACGGTAAGCCAGACTTGACCAGCGCGGGCACAAAGGCGGTGGCTCCGGGTAGGCACTCCACTTCCAGTTCAGCCTCTAAACAAGCACGCACCAGCAGAAAACCAGGGTCTGAAATGGCCGGAGTGCCCGCATCGCTGATCAGGGCCATCCGCTCACCCGCCTGCAGCCGCTCGATCAGGGCCGCCAATGAGCGGTGTTCGTTGTGAGCGTGGTACGAACGCATCGGCGTGCCTACTTCGTAGTGTTTGAGCAAACGGCCTGAAGTGCGGGTATCCTCGGCCAGGATGGTGTCGACTGATTTTAGGATACGCAGCGCGCGCAGCGTCATGTCTTCGCGGTTGCCAATGGGCGTGGGTACCAAGAACAGGGCAGCGGTTTCAGGGAAGTCAGCCAAGCTATACGAATTGATCGATGGCTGCCGCCAGCTTACGGTCTTTGTCGGTCACCGTATTGCCCGCGTCGTGGGTCGTTAGCGTCAGTGTCACCTGATTATACACATTGGTGATGTGCGGATGGTGATCCATCTTTTCGGCCACTATCGCCACGCGTGATAAAAAGCCAAAGGCCTCTACAAAATCGGCAAACTCAAAGTTGCGCTTGAGTTGATTGTCTTCTTCTTTCCACATGAGTTGGGGGTTAGGGATTGGGTGTTGGGTGTTGGGTGTTGGGTGTTGGGTGTTGGGTGTTGGGTGTTGGGTGTTGGGTGTTGGGTGTTGGGTGTTGGGTGTTGGGTGTTGGAACGTACTAGACGAGTGCTCGAGTTGAAAGCATTGTATAAACTTTAGCTTATAGCGCTAGAATTCCTTCAATCTTATTGGCTTCTTGGTACTTGGCGATTATGTCTTCGCTCGAGCGCATCATCACCCGGGCGGTCACACTCACGTAGGTGCCCTTGCTCGAGGCTTTGGTGGTCAGTTGGTTCTTCGGAAACAACGCAAACACTTCGTCCTCCTTACCGTTGGGCACGATAAACTTGAACATGTACAGTGACGGCCAACCGTGCTGACTGTCGAGTTTTTGCTTGAATGATTCTATATCTACTTTATGTAACATAAGGTCGTCGGTTTAGTAGTACAACAGCACCGGTAGTGGATGAATTCCCGTTAAGTAAGCGACCGGTGTAGGCTGGTGTGGACCACTTCCCCCATCGTGCGGCAGCGTAAAAATTCGTCGTTCTGATGATGTCGCGCCAAATCAGTACGTAACTTCCTGAGGTGTAGCGGTGGAGCCAAAGTATCCTGTTTCATCGTGTTTAGCAAGTCTTTCAACTGGTAGCGTGACGAATGCAGCCGGGCGGCAATCAGCGCGTGCTCTTCACGCTGGTACTGACGAACGCTTTCGGGAGTCATCATTCGTAGGCCCACCTCTATCAGCGGGTTGTTTTGTTTGTAATACTGCGGCATGTATATAGACTTACCTCCTTCGTAGGACTGCTGATCGAAGTCGATGGCCCGAATACGGTAGTGCAGCTCGTCAAAGTCGGGTGTAACATCCACCACAAAATTACTGGAGTGCATGTCCCCTAGTAAACGTACGAAGCAGCGCTCGTTGAACTTCACAAACTCTTTGGCCAGTCGGGTCATGTTCTGCCGACCATTGTGTAAATACTCGCGAAAGAACTGCTCGCCCGGAATGCCCGCGATGTGCTCCTCAATCAGGGTTTGTCCCGCCACCGTATAGTTCATCCGGTTGGGCGACGAGATATGTTCTAGCTCCAGGCCGTACACCCTAGAGGCGTCGGCATACTTGATGTAGAAGTAGTCGAAGTTGTCATTGATCTGGTTCACGATACGCACCCGAAACGGACGGGTGTTGCCGTACATACACAAGTCTACCCGATCTACCGAAAGGTGCTCCATCACCGACATATCGCCTTCTGCTTTCAAAATAGAATAGATCATCTTCAGGGCGTAGTAGATCCGATCCATATCCTGTTGTGGGTAGAAAACGGTTACCCACAGCGTATCCGCCCCCTGCTTGTCGTACAGCGGCACCGTGTTATCATGGCGCCGCAGGTCTTGATAGGTGATAGGCACCTTGGTAGCCCGCCCGTTTTCCTGCAAATAAGCGGACAGTCTTTCACTTACCGGGTACGCCTTTTTCTTCCGTCTGATCTGTGGCATGTGGAAATGGTAATCTAAAGCCGACACATAGGCAAAGCATTGTACAAAATTCTTCAAAAAAGAGACAGAATACAGTACCCCAACCTTACATCTGGCATAATTACAATAATTTCAACATACAGTATACTTTTTTAAAAATTATCAAACAGAGACCTACGCTACGGACACGTTTCCTAAGATTTCAATAATCATTGCCAAAAAAATAATTTTACGCCGCCAAAAATACTTATTTAATAAATTTTAGCCCGTTGTTTTATATTTATCGCAACGAAGTATCAATAACCTTCGTAAATTTGTAGTGAAGCCGGGACATAGTTTAGTACCCGGATAAGTATAAGTTAAATCACAAAAAGGAAACAACGATGAAAATGATTAAGAAAACTCTGATGGTCGCGGCTACTGCGCTGTTGACCTACGGAAACACAATCGCAGGTGACACTAACACTAGCGCTGACACTAAAATTAGTGTTCGGCAGACCAATCAGTCTGATTTTACCTTGGTACGGGTGAGTAACCTTTCAGGAACAGCGGCCGTGCTGCGACTCAGGGATGCATCGGGTCGTGTACTGTACCGCGAGGTGATTAAAGAACAAGGCTACATGAAGAAGTACAACATGGCGAATCTTCCTATCGGTGAGTATACGCTAGAAGTACGCTCTAGCGGTGGGATATCTCAAGAAACCTTCTCGGTAAAGGCGGGCGTCCCAGTGGTTACGTCGTTCAAACCAGCCGTAGAGATCGATGCCGACGTGCTTAAGGTGATGTTCAAAAACAGTATTCCCTCAGCAGTTTCGCTCAAGTTGCGCGACGGTTCAGGTCGGGTATTATATCAAGAAATGGTGGCTTCGCAGGGCCAGTTTGCTAAAGGACTCAACCTCAGCAAACTACACGCCGGTGAGTACTCACTATCTATCACTGGAAACGACTACAACTACGCAAAAAGCATTGCCCTGAAGTAGTCAATCCTTAAGATGCGTTTTGGGTGACGTACACGCGCTTTGATCCGTCTGATTTATCAGACTCGATCGGGCGCGTTTTTTTGGCACTAGGCACTACTACCCTACCGTTGTAAACTTCTCTTGCAACAGGGTTTTGGTCGCCTCATAAAAAACATTCACCAGCTTTTGCTCACCCGAAGGACTGGCCACCTGTCGCTCAGCCCGATTGAGGGCGTCGTCGTACAGCACGAAGTTGTTCTTCTGTACCGGATTCCAGTGGCGCTTGGGGTGCACGTCGCTGATGAACTCAAACAAGTTACGCACATCGACCGGAATGTTGAAGGGGGCAAACGAACGGCGGTTGTTACGCAGTTCTAAAATCCAACTGTCAAAGTGCTGGTTGAAACCCATCAGGTGGTTCTGAAAGAATGAGCCACTCAAAAAAGATTCGTCTATCTTAGGCGCCTGCCGGTTGGTCCAGGGTTGCCGGTCCACCGCCGCATTCAGGTGGTGCGACAGGTACAGCGTAAACAGCATGTACTGGCTCAGGGGCCGCTCGATCATTTGTTGTGTTTCGTCGCCCAGGTGCGTAAACCCAATCGGATTATCGTCGCGGCGAATGCCAAACTCTTTGTAGATAGGCTGGTTGGCCCGCCCCTGCGTTGTGGTTAGCAGCGAATCTTCCGTGTTCATAAAGTCGATCACCGACAGTGCCGCCACCAGCTCAATAAAGTGCGCATCATTGCGCTGTCCGTCGTCACCCGGATCGTTCGGATAGTCTTTGGTGATGTTGTCACCCAAGTAGTACAGCGCGTTGATCGTGCGATTGCCGCTGATGTTGCGTTCGTAGTACGATAGTGCGGCCTTGGCCTTGGCAATAAAGGTGGCCTTGTCTATTTTACTCTTCGGATCGGGGGCCACCCCAAAATAAGGCAGTAAACTAATGGCACCGATGGTAGCATTACGCACCCAGTCGTGATTGGGCAAAGGCGGTTGCGCGTTTCGCAGGTTCTTAAGGATCGTAGGAAAACCAGCCGCACCCGTGCCCCCAAAAATAGAGCTGATGATGAAAATGCGGTCGCCTTGCTGAAAGTTGGAAGCGAAGTGGGCAAACTCATCAGAGTCTTTAAACTGATTGAGCACGACGCTGCCGATGTTCGGGTTACCGATGAACCCAATATCCATTTCGGTGGCTAGGTTCTCTTCTGAAAAGAGTAGATTCACCAGGGCCTTATTGCTACGATCCAAGCTACCGTGATCAATATACTCTCGAAACTCTTCGTTCTGTACGTCTTTGAGCTGAAACGAAAAGGTACTACCCAGCCGGTCGCGGTCGCTCAGCAGGTTTTGTAGCGTGGTAATCTTCGTCTTGAAAAAACCCTCTTCCGAAGGGGCGAGCTTCGCTCGAATCGCCTGATAGCTTTCCAGTAGTTCTACCGCACGCTTTAGGTCGAGATTTCCCTGGTGCGGATCGACGATGATGGGTACGATCTCCGTAGCGTTGATGTCTACCCCAGCGGCCAACAGCATCGTCAGCGATTTGACCACCCGCACGCCAGTGCCCCCAATACCGAATAAAAAAAGTTTAGCCATTTTTTTATTGTTGAGACGCGATTAATCGCATCTGTACGAATAATATTATTGTGGAATGGGAGTGGTTGAGCAGTTAACGCTCCACCAGCGGAGTCCGTAGGAAAAGAGCAGCGAGAATAATAGAGCGTAAAGAAAGTTGACCAATCCAAAGGTATAGTACTGCGCTTGGTAGGGGTCGCGCTCGTACAACTCGCTGATCGTATTATAGCTGATATAATAGGCAATACCAAAATTGATCATTCCGATCACTCCTACGTAAATCAACCAGTGAAACCAGCGGTTAAATCGCGGGTGGTTGATTACATAGTAGTAGATGCTGATCAACGCCAGCGATGACAATACCAGAGTAAGGCCAATCGGAATATAGAGACGGTTGTTATATACATCGTCTGAGAAGTTGTCCAGATAAAACAGCCCCCAGCCTTCGTAGAGCGGGGCAAATAGGTCGTTCATAGCTTAGCGATTTACGGAGACGGTGAGCCTAAAGTACGGTGCCTGGCCGTAGACATTGCGATAGGCCTCTTCTACCCCAGCCACCAAGTAACGAAATCCAAAGGTCTGGTCGTGTGCCACTGAGTCATTTTTGATCTCAGTATCGTCGTCACTATGAGTTTGAGTTACCCAGGCGGGTATTTGCGCCCGCAGTGATACTTGCAAATCGCCGTAGCGCCCGTCGGTTGTAGAAAATGCTAACAGATGTGTAGTCTTGTCCTCTACCATCGCCTGGTCGCGGGGGTGCAATGCATTGGTCTTTTTGATCGGAATAATGGTGTCTAGCCGGTAACCCTGCACTTCATAGTTGGCCGGGTCGAGCAGATAGCGCTGGTCAGCGGCTACCTGCGACAAGTCCGCCGCAATGCTAAATCCAAAGGCCTTGTCACTACCGCGCCGGTTGGGTTTGGCGTCTTTGATGCCGTGCACATACCCCTGGCCGGCCGCCCCTCGGTTGGTGCGAAACGAACCGCGTTTATAGGTATTGTTAAGTACCGTATAAAAGGGGATGCTGGGTTCTTCTACCGGCAGCAGGGTATAACTGTTGGCAAAGCCGGGCAGTTCTTCTACATTAAGCACCTCTGGCAGAGACTGTATCGTTACCGCCGGACCAATAAACCATAGATAGTAGGGGCGGCGTACTCCGTCCAGATATACCGGCTGGTCGGCTTTGGTGTAGTAGTTTCCGGTAAAATCTGAGTACATCTTTACAATGTAGGTGGCAAAATCCTGCTCTTCTAATCGTTGACGAAAGTTGTTATACACGCTAATGCGTTGGTTATTCAGCAAGTCCTGCGTATCGCCTTGCCCAAGGGAAAGGATAAAGTCTGATACCAACACAACGACGCGCCGGTCAGAAGTACGATTGAGCAGATCACCAAATATCTGATTAAGGTTGCTGTTAGAACGGTTGCCGCCGCGCTGCTGAAAATCGTCAGGCTCGAGGTTATTGATAAATTTCTCAGTGCCTTCGGTGTAGGGGATCGGCTTGGAGTTCATGTAGAAAAGCATCAGCCGGTCTGATACGTAACCAATATCTACCAGCAGTTGGTAAATATCATCCTCGAACGCCGTGATACCCCGCACGTAACCATCCATACTGCCCGAGTTCTCGAGAAACACCTGATACGTAGCTTCCGAGGGCGGCGGCCCGGTGGCTATCGAGTCCGGTGAGTCTTCTTCTGTCGCCGGAGCTTCGCCACGCCCCCGATCGTAAGAGCAGGACGCAAACGTCATCGTCATCACAGCTACCAGCAGTGCGCCATACAGTATTCGGAGCAAGAAGAAGGGAAGCGGCATCATTGGCTAAACCCTATTTTTTTGCCCTGGTACCCGTAGGTCTCCAGCTGCTCGGCCGATGTTTCCACTTTCTCGCGCAGTTGGCGCTTATACGCATCCAACCGCTCAGCCACCGGTGCGTCAGCCGCTCCGATAATTTGTGCCGCCAGGATACCGGCGTTCTTAGCACCGTCGAGCGCGACCGTAGCGACCGGCACTCCACCGGGCATCTGTAGGATAGACAGCACTGAATCCCAACCGTCGATAGAATTGCGCGATTTGATGGGCACTCCGATTACGGGTAGCGAGGTGAGCGAGGCCACCATGCCGGGCAGATGGGCCGCTCCGCCCGCCCCGGCCACAATGGTACGAATACCACGTTTGCGTGCCCGCTCAGCGTACTTAACCATACGGTGCGGCGTGCGGTGCGCCGACACCACCGTGACTTCAAACGACACCTCGAGTTCCTCGAGGATTTCCGCGGCCTCCCGCATAACAGACAAGTCGGACTGACTGCCCATAATGATACCGACCAGCGGTTGGTTAGATTGGCTCATGCGATTACTTGGATAGTTTTCTGAATCATTTGGGTCTTAGCGCGTAGTGCGTCCAACGTAGGGGCAGTAATAGTTACATGCCCCATCTTCCGAAAAGGTTTAGTGATCTTTTTTCCGTACAGATGCACACTCACTCCTTCAGTGGCCAGAGCTTCGTCTAGACCATTGTAATGAGCGGGGCCTTCGTAGCCCGCGGCACCCAGTAGGTTCACCATGGCAGCGGGGGTTTTCGTAGCGGTAGCCCCCAGTGGCATGTTTAGGATGGCTCGTAGATGTTGCTCAAACTGAGAGGTCACGTTGGCCTCTATGGTGTGGTGCCCGCTGTTGTGCGTGCGGGGGGCCACCTCGTTCACCAGCACTTCGCCCTGGGGAGTCACGAACATCTCTACGGCCAGCAGTCCGGTCATGCCCAGTTGCTTTATCACGGTCTTGGCCAACGCCTCAGCTTGCTCAACCAAGGGGGCGGACAAGTCAGCAGGGGCAAACAGATACTCAACCAGATTGTGCTCAGGATGAAACACCAGCTCCACCACCGGAAAGGTGGTAACCTCCCCCCGCTCATTGCGGGCCACGATCACCGCAATTTCTTTATCAAAGTCTATCAGATCTTCTAGTAATCCGGGCTGGTCGAAGCCCTTGTCTAAGTCGGCTGCTGTGCGCAGCATTTGCACGCCCCGCCCGTCGTAACCCGCTCTACCGAGCTTGTGCACCGCGGGCAAGCGGTTGGCGTATTGCTTTAGGTCGGCGCGCGATTCGGTTAGCACAAAATCAGCGGTAGGAATGCCGTGCTCGCGGTAAAACTGCTTCTGGGCCCGCTTGTCCTGAATGAGCTCAATCACTTCCGGTTCGGGATACACCGACGTGCCCTCGTCGCGCAGTTTTTTAAGCGCGTCGGTGTTCACATTCTCTATCTCGATAGTTACCAGATCGCACCGTTTGCCGAAGGCGTATACGGTGTCAAAATCGGTGAGTTCGCCCGTGGTAAACTGGGTAGCTATGGCGTGGCAGGGTGCCTGCGGATTGGGATCGAGCACGTGCACATCCAGGTTGAAATCGATGGCTGACTGAATGAGCATACGCCCTAGCTGACCGCCGCCGAGCACGCCCAAAGTGCTGCCTCCCGAAATAAAAGATGTGTAGATAAGATCAGACACAGTGATAGGTTTTGTCTTCGCAAATTATTCAGGATTCTGCGGATATGCAACGGGCGAAGCAAGGTAAACTAGCTGGCGAGCGTAGTATACAGAATCCACGGTTGTTACAATCCTACAGATTTACTACTTTGCCAACAACACACCTTCCCATGCTGCTCTTTTTGCCAATCGTGTATTTATTCGCAGTTTATATATCTTCTCACAAACCACTATCAAATTATGTCTACCATTACTGACATCGAAGGCATCGGCGTGCAAATGAAAAACAAGCTCGCCAAAGCCAACATTCGCTCCGTCGAGGGCTTGCTTAAAGAAGGGTGTACCAAAAAGGGGCGTAAAGCCATTGCGGCTACCACGGGCGTCGACGAGAAAAAACTACTGGACCTAGTCAACATGGCCGACCTGTTCAGAATTAAGGGTGTGTCGAGCCAGTACGCCGAACTGCTCAAAGCATCGGGCGTGGATACCATCAAAGAACTACGCACCCGGAAGCCCGAGAATTTACAGGTAAAGATGGCTGAGACAAACCAGAAGAAGAAGCTCACCCGGGTGGTGCCTAGCGTCGGTATGGTCACTAAGTTTGTGGAAGGTGCCAAAGCACTAGACCCTGTGGTTACCCACTAACCCACCCTGCTGCGCAGTAATACGGCATTACTTCTCAGGTTATTGTAGACTGGCGTACGTTGCATAGAGTCTTCAATACCAACCGAACCTTGCGTTTTACTGCCGGTACCGAAGGATAGGATCGCTTATTCGTAGCGAACTGTGGATGGTGCTTGCTCTGGCATGGAATGGCCGAGCAAGCTGCTTTTTAAGCTGTCTTGCCTCTATTATATGGGGGTTTTGACAAAAAGCGTGTACACCAGCGTGATGCTGTCTGCGTGGATGGCTGGTATGCTTCTTGTCAACAGATGGCTAAAAACCTATCCATGAAACGAATTTCCCTATGGTTGCTGATTGCCACGAGCGTGTTGGCCAGCTGTACCGACGAAGACTTAGAACAAGACCGCAATGTGCTCATTCGCGTGGAAAACGTGAGCGAGTATGACTTTGACCGGGTGACGGTGAACACTTCCGGAGGCGAAGAATCGTACGGTTCGGTCGCTCGTGAGGGTGGCGTATCCGCCTACCGATCCTTCGAGTTTGCGTATCCGTTCGCCACCGTTGAAGTTAACATTTTGGGCAGCAAATTTGACTTTACGCCCATTGACTATACCGGAGAAACCCAACTGTCCAACGGCAGCTACACCTACTTGGTCGATGTAGATGACTTTACCGGACGCCGCCTCACACTGACATTACGACGGGACTAAATGTTAGGAAGAACGACCCTGAGCCTCAGGGCTTGACCAGCTACTTCTTCGGAGGCAAATCAAACGCTTCGGCCTCGTGCTCGAAGTGGTCTTTGTGCGAGCCGTCGCAGAAGGGTTTATTACTAGACAAGCCGCAGCGACAGATGCCTAGTACCGTTCTACCGCCTAAGCCGTAATTAGTACCTGATTTGTCGACGATTTCAAAATCACCGTCTACCTTGATCGATCCATTGTTAAGTATTGTGAGTTTCGTAGATGCCATGTTTGTTGTGTGGTTGATAGGGTTTAGGAAAGAAGAACCTTATCGGCAACACAATGTTTCGGGCGGCGCAGAAAGTACGTATCGTATTTATCACTGCCCTACTAATCTACCAGCACGTTGCTCACAAAAGCAGATTTGAGCAGTAAAATGCCTTCTTGAGATTGTTAAGAGTATTGAGTCACTCACGGATGGCTTCGTCCTTCCTAGGGTTTAGTGCCTTGCAATAATAGGGTTGGAACAATATGCCGCACTTCTTAGGGACAGAAAAGGCGAGATTGTCTATCACCAACCGGCGAACTCCGATTGTAGTATAAGACCATCAGTATCTAAAGGCACTTTTCATAATTTCCTGTTCTGAACGAGAAATACCAATCTCCGTAGCGATTTCTTGCCACCGGCTCACTACTGCATACACCTCAGTCACAATGGTATCCATTCGCTCTGGGTTCAATTGAAAATATTCTCCTACCTCTCTTGCGATATCGACGTCAAGCGTATTATCATCCATATCGATCATTAGAGCTAATCCTTCTTTGTCTACGGAAGGGTTGATGTCGTAGGCCGGGGATAGCCTCCAGCCGTCATTCCTGAGTATGAAGCCGTGATTGCGTAAATGGTCATCGGTGTTAGAAACGGCAATGTTGAAAACAATACGTCGCCAGAGCTGATCCAAATCCCGCTCACTTGAGTCACTGGCAAACTGGATAAATTCGGCAATTTCAAGGTAACTTGGCGGGGTGTCTCTCACCGTATCCTCACTGTTACCAGTCATAGTCATCGCTGAAGCGAAGTGAACACGTTCTAAACGGCTGCCGTTACGCGTACGATCAAACCGTTTGGTAAAAAAGGTATGGTGGTCTCCTGCAACTTTCTCAACCCTGGACTCAGCCATAGAAATTCCCGCTCGGGTGGCTAGCAGATACGTCAGATATTCCCATAGTCCCTTATCTATTTCGTCGTTTTTGGAAGGAAATTTGGCAATCCAAGGGTGACCCGTATCATCTAACACGTTAGCTTTAGGCCGAGCTCCGCCCAGTGATGATCCTGGGGCCATCAAGATAGCTAGCCATTGATCAGAAACCACTTTGTTACTTTCTACCTGACCGGCTCCGTACTGTAGCTCCCTTACCGAGGACCAAGGAGGAATGGCGGTACGGTCATCGTTATCTAAAAAAGGCCCCGTTGGGTCGATTTTAAAGCGTAATGCTCCCATTCGAGCTCCATCGTATACGCCTAGCAGGAAGTCAATATCGTAGAGTGTTCTTATGGGCTTGTCTTCTCTTCTTTCCCTCTGTGCCTGCCGCCGTCTCATAAGAGTACGCCCCCAGGTGTCAGGCATGGAATCCTGAAATGCTCCGAAGTTTTCTTTCTGAGCTGGAAACTGGGGCCCAGGATACCAACCCAAGTCTAGGTCAAGCAAAAGGGGCGGCTTTGACTTTAACCATTCCGGGTGATATTCGAAGCTAAATGATTTTCGACCTTTGCCCCGGTGGGCTGAGAGTGTCCCGATATGTTTTGGAGAAAGCATTCCCTGCCAGTCAGCGTACACCCAAATATCTGTTTTATCCGACGACATCGCTAAAGAAGATCTAGATCCTGAAGTTTCCTCCCTAGTTCATCGTCTGCTGCCAGTTTCAAGAAATCATCGTGCAAATTTAACGCACGCAGTACGTTGAAGTAGGCACCTAGCGAAACGCTAGGAACCCCTTTTTCTATCTTATAAAGGGTAGATCGATCAATGGAGGCGCGTTCGGCTACCTGAAGAGTAGTAAGCTTCCGTCGCTTTCGGGCTAGTTTGATATTTTCGCCCATCTGCCCCAATATTTTCTGATGCTTAGGGAAAAGTAACTGCTTCTTCTTTTTCACTAATGTTGTTTATTATCCACATATATAATGAAAATGATAATGATAAACAACAAAAATAGCTTCTAGTAGTTCTGCCTTTTGCAATACTGAACGATATGCCTACTAATCTACCAGCACGTTGCTCACAAAGGTGGACTTGAGCAGTAGCCACGCCAGGAAGAAAGCGATCGCCCAGGAGAGGTACACTCCGTAGAAATCGGTCGTATCTTTGTAGCGGGTTTCTTTGATTTCAGCGCGCTCGTACTTATCAATCAGGTCAAAAACCTCTTGCAGCGCTTGCTTATTGGACACCCGGTAGAACTCGCCCTCACCGATGCGGGCAATCTCGCGCAGGGTGGTTTCGTCCAGGGAATTTTCTACGTAGCGGGTATTGCCGAAAAAGTCTTTGCCGAAGGGCACTTTGCCCTCTTTGCCGATGGCGATGGAGTACATCTTGATGTTGTAGGCGTGCGCCAGTTCTGCCGCAGTAATTGGGTCCAAATTACCCGCGGTATTGTCACCGTCGCTCAGCAGCACCATCACCTTAGAAGCCCCTTCTTCCCGATCATCCCGACCTTCGTTCGCATCACGCATACGGTTGGTGGCTACCGCCAGGGCACTACCGATGGCCGTGCCGCGGCTCTCGATCATGTCGAACTCGATGTCCTCAATAAAGCTAAACAGCAGTTCGTAGTCGGTGGTGAGTGGTGACAAAGAGTAGGCATCACCAGAGAACACCACCAGCCCGATGCGATCTTGCAAACGTCCTGAGATAAAGTTGCGCGCCACGTCTTTGGCCGCTTCTAAGCGGTTGGGCGTGAAATCCTCAATCTTCATCGATTCAGAAATATCGATCACCAGCATGATATCGATACCTTCGCTCCACTGCTCTACCTGCTCGTTGGTGCGCTGTGGGCGCGCTAGCGCCACCAGTAGTAACGCCAGCGTGAGCGCGAGTAAGATGAAGGGCACAAACCGTAGCCACGTTACCGGACTACTACGCAGCGCCGACTTAGAAAACGCCACCGGAAGCTTCTGGCTAGTGCGCAACCCCACGAGCCAGCGCAGTAGAAAGAACACCGGAATGAGTGCTATCAGATACAGAAAGAGGGGGTGCTGAAAGCTGAAGCTCTGCAACACAGAGGGCGTGAACCACTCCCAAGAAAACCATTCGCTCGTTGCGTCAACCATGTTTCACTTCTTCAATTCGTTGTTCAAACCGCAGGTGTGCGTATGCGCCCAGTTGCTCAAACCGATACACCAGCGCGTCTTCTGAGGCACTGCCGTAGATATTCCGATCAATCGCTCGTAGCTCTTCTCGCACATCGGTGCCCGAGGGTAGCTGGGCAATCTCGCGGGTCGTCATCTTCGTATAAGGAATTTGACTTAGTTTCTCCATGTAAGTCTTCCACATCACAAGGGCAGCCTCTGCGTGTTGCTCGTTGGGTTGTGCTTCCAGGGTAGCCAGCGCCTGATCGTAACGCGCGGAAAACTTTTGGTTAGCCTGGCGCAACCGGCGGATACGCCATCGTCGGCGCAACTGCTTACCGAACAGGATGTACAGTAACAACAGCAGCGTCAGCACGATGCCGATACCCACCAGCAGGTAGGGGTAATTGAACTGTAATGGCACCGTCTGTAGATTGGTGTTCTGCTTGAGGGCCAGCGAGTCGGGCATCTGCACCAGAATCTGCCGCAAAAAGATAGAGTCAATGTCGGCGTAGATGGCGACACTGTCAGCGAACCCGCTTTCGTCCACTTCTACCACGTACACCGGTAGGGTTAACGACTGCACCGAGTCTAGCTCGAAGGTGCTCATTTCGTACACCACACTGTCGTAGCTAAACAAACTGTCGGAGTGCGTAGGAGCAAACTGCCGGTCTAGGTACTCAAAGGTAGCGTAGTTGGCACCTTCGTCGGGAAAAACCACTTCCAGATCACGCGGATAGCGAAAGGTAAGCGTATAGTATACCGGCTCACCTACTTTGAGTGTATCGGCAGAAAAATGGCCCTGCGGTTTGAGCGACTGCGCCGAGGCAACTGAGCAGGATAGCAAGAACAAAACGAGCAGCGTTATCAAACGAAGGCTAACCACCCGTTTGAACCCTATTGCAGGGCAAGGGACGAGGGGCAGGGGATAAAAAGCACTCGATGCCACCTGTGCCCCGAGCTCCCGGTTCCAACTACGCACTTTTCTTAACACGGTTTCGGACTTTGAACAGGTGAATAAGTTTAGGCACATAGTCTTCGCGGGTGCTCACGGATAGGTAGTCGGCGCGATATTTCTTGCACAATTGCTGTAGGGCTTCGGCGGTTGCCGCGTAGCTATTACCCACCTTGCGGCGGAAGAAAGCCGAGGACGAATTGACCCAGCGGGTGCGGCGGCTTTCTTTGTCTAGCACGGGCACGATGCCCAGGCTCGGCAGCTTTGTTTCACGTCGGTCAGATAGGTGTACCGCAATAAGGTCATGCTTGCGGGCCAAGGCCCGTAGGTTATACTCGTAATCTTCATCAATAAAATCAGACACGAAGATCACGATGCTGCGCCGCTTGATAATATTAAGCAAGTAGCGCACCGCGGCATTCAGGTCGGTACGCGTGGACACCGGCTCGGTATTGTACAGCTTAGAGATGATTTGATAGGCGTGCCTATCGCCCTTGCCCGGCTTCACGTAGGCTTCTTTCTGATCTGAGAAGCAGAACAAACCGACCTGGCTGGCTTCTTTGATTGCCGCCAGCGCTAATACTCCGCAAATTTCTTTACCCACGTCTACCTTCTGCACACCGGGGTCGCCGATCTCCTGTGAGGCGCTGACATCAAGCACCAGATAGACCACTTGCTCTCGTTCTTCCTTAAACGTTTTGACAAACACACTATCGCCCTTAGCGGTAGCATTCCAGTCGATAGCGCGAATATCATCACCGTACTGGTAGGGGCGTACATCATCGAAGGTGATGCCCGAGCCCTTGAAAACGGAGTGGAAGTCGCCCTGCATTTGTGTGGTAATTGCCTTACGAATGGCAATCTCGTACTTGCGGAGTTTCTTCAGGAGCTGACGAACTTCTACCTTGTTCATACGTTATTATAAAGGTTCCGACGTTATCACAGTGTAAAACAAACTGATGCGGCGTCAGTATCCGAATGATGCAGCCCGCAAAATTAGGGTTATTCCTTTTAATTGCACGTTTTCATCGGAAGTTTTGAGCAGATGCTGCTCAACACCAAAATCAGCGTGTTGTCATTTTTATTCGTTAACGCAGCTACCAGCGATCAACCGGCACTTTTTCACTAAAAGCACATTCGTATCAGTACTTCAGATTCACATGACGCTCAGCTACCTGTCTGGGTACAACGGTTTCTTATTTTCTTCGGAATTCTATTTGCGCTATGGCTCATTGTGTACGTGGCGTTTCGCACTCCGCCGGTGCAGCGGTATGTCACCGGCCTTATCAGCGAACAATTATCGAAGCAGCTCAACGCCAAGGTCACCCTCGAGGGCATTGACATCGAGTGGCTCGACGGGGTAGAGTTAGCGGGGGTCTACGTAGAAGACCAGCAACAAGACACGTTGGTCTACGCCGGTTTGGTTGCTGCCTATATCAAACCATCCGCCCTGCTCAACAGCACCGCCTATATTGAGCGAGTAGAACTGCGCGATATCTACGTTAATTTGTATCAGCCAGAGGGGCAGCAGGATCTTAACTATGCCTTTATTATGGAGTCTTTCGCCTCAGAAGACACCACCACTACCCCCCAGGATACTACTGCTTCGTCGTGGGAAATTGAGCTGTACCGAGTGCAGCTTGACGATATTCGTTTCGACTACCGTGCGGATGGCACCGAAGTAGCGATGGCTCTCCATGAGCTATCCATGTTGTTCGAGACCCTGGGACTAGACGAAAGCTACATCCAGGGCGATGAGTTAAAGATCGACGGGCTAGAGGTGGCTCTGGCACTACCCGCCCCGGCGGATAGCACTAGCACAACAGCCGTTGATACTACCTCTGCCCCCATAGATCAACGTGCCGCAGCGGCTGCGTCCACAGCGGCTGACAGTAGTAACATCATCAATCCTAGCGGCTTCCGCTACGCCCTTAACGAACTGGTGCTCAAAAATAGTCGCCTAGCCTACCGGGTAAAGGGAAGCGAAGATACCACGCTTCAGCAGATTAATTTCGAGGACTTAGTGGTCGATCAGTTGAATCTAGAAGTAGAAGACCTCTACGTAGGTGAAACTGAGGTACAACTGGATATTCCTACCTTCACTTTTGTGGAATCGAAGAGTGGATTTCAGCTGGCCGCATTTGCCGCCGAGGCTCAGGTAGATATGCCGCAGATAGCTGGTCAGCTTACAGCACTCGAAACCGGTCATTCCGCGCTAAACGGTAGTATTGCGCTAGACATGACGCTGGCCGACCGCACTGCTGAGCTGATTCGGAGCTTGGTGGTAAAGTCTGAGTTAGATGAAGCGGTGATCGGCTTGGCCGATGCAGCATACTTTACCACCGCATTGGATAGCTTTCCGGCGGCCAAAGACCTGAGCCCCCGGCTGTCTTGGCAGGTAGCGATGGACAACGGTGACGGCAACGTCGAGCAATTGGTGCTTGATATTGGTACCGATGCTTACCTACAGCTCAATGGTTCGTTTCAGAACGTAGCCGCAGCAGTAGATACGTCAGCGGCGGAACCTCTTTATTTAGACCTTGAGATACCAAAACTGACCGCCGACCTCAGGTTTATAGAGCAGTTTGTTCCCCCCGCCTCGCAACAGTATGTTCCGGTAACTAACGATCCGGCCCTGGCCCTCACCGCCTCGGTCGAGGGTTCTTTGGAGGACATCACGGCGGAGGCTACTTTACGGTCTGGCGTTGGCAACTTGGTCGCCGATGCGCACTACGTTCAGCAAACGAGCTATACGGATGTTCAGGCCAACGTTACGGCTGATAATTTTGCCTTAGACAACCTGTTGCGCCCCTTCGTGGGTGATACGCTGGCCAATAGTTTCGGGCAACTTTCTTTTCGCACCAACGCCGATGTGCGGCAGCGCACGGTGCCCGGCGACACCTCACTACAGCGGGCCGACGTAGCGCTGGTGGTGGAGGAGCTGGCCTACAACGATTACCGCTACGAAGACCTGCGGCTCAGCACTAACGTGTCGGGCGATGATGTAGAAGCAGACATTCGTTACGAAGATAGTCTGCTCAACTTGGTGGCCGACCTAAAGGCCAATCTGGCTGACGAACACTACCAGGCCGCTGTGCAGCTTAAAGATGCCAATCTGCTCCGTCTCAACTTAATGAGTGACAGTATCATCATTACCCGTGCCCAGTTTGCTGCTGATGTTCAAGGAACCGACCCCGACGAGCTGACCGGAGTAGTACAGTTATTGAACACTGAAGTGGTGAAGGGGCGCAGTGTCTACCGGCAGGACACCTTAGCGTTGGCCGCACAAAATACCACAGAAGGCAGAAAGTTCTCGCTACTCGCCGATGAGATGGCTGCCACGGTTTCCGGCAATTTTACGGTAGCTGAGCTACCTGCAGCCTTCACGCGCTTTCAGGAGTACTATTTTGCGGCCTCGCCGGTCACCGACGCCCAACCGAAAGAAAGTACTGATGAAGCCCTTCCTCAGCAGATCGATGTGCGACTTGCCGTAGAGAAGACTCCAAAACTAGCCCAAGCTTTCGTCCCCAGCCTTAGCATTCCTGAGCCTATGATGATGGAAGCAGCCTTCAACAGCAAGAATCACACGCTCGTGCTGGATGTGGACATACCGCATCTGGAGTACGAGACCTATGCGGTGGATAGCCTTTTAATTAAAGCAGAAACGAGTGAACGTAGAATCAAGGCTTTGTTTCAGACCCACTACGTGGTGGCCAGCGGCACTAGCATTCCCGATATCGTACTCACGGCCGATCTTTCGGGCACCAACGAAGAGGCACAGGAAAACGAGACGCCGCTCAACACCTTGGCGGCCGACCTCAACCTGCGGGTAGGGCAACCGAATGCGCCCTACCATGTTGACCTCACCACCCGGGTGCGAAGCAGCGGCGATACCACCCGAGCGTTCGTTGATTCGCTCGAGCTCATGCTGAAAGGCAACATCTGGCGTACCTCCGATGATGCACAGATTGTCTACGCTGACAACTATCTGGACATTAATGACTTTAAACTGAATCAGGGGGCGCAAACCATTGCTATCAGCACTAAGCAGTCTGATAACAACAGCAACCTAGAGTTACTTATCGAGGCTTTTCAGTTAGAACCGTTGCTGGCTTCTTTTGACCTAGAAAGTTACGGCATCAGTGGCACCCTATCGGGCC
Source organism: Tunicatimonas sp. (assembly GCA_965213875.1). GTDB lineage: Bacteria > Bacteroidota > Bacteroidia > Cytophagales > Cyclobacteriaceae > Tunicatimonas. Next base: position 1,494,687 of record CBDCAN010000001.1, read on the forward strand.
AAGCCGAAGTGCAGAACCTATTTGTCCCTGGAGCCATCACCGCCGATTTTCAGGTAGCACAACTATCGGCACAAGACACTTTATTGGGCGATTTATCGCTGGAAGTAGGTAAGGAGATTCCCGTTTCGGATACGGAAGACCTGATGAACATCGCACTGGGCCTGCGGGGCGAGTACAACGACCTGAGAATTGCGGGTGAGTACAATGTGTTGGCTCCGCCCGACACGGAAGCGCTCCGCTTTGATGTAGACCTGAACCGCCTGACGTTGGGTCGCTGGGAACCGCTGGCCGAGGGGGTTTTTAAGGAGCTATCCGGCACGCTGCGCGCCGATATGACCGTGAAGGGTACCACCCAGAACCCAACCATTGAGGGCGACTTCATATTTGCCGATGATGTGCTGTTGACCCCCACCATGACCGGGGCTCGCCTTTATATTAAAGATCAAAAAATCACGTTTACTGGCGACCAGGTTAACCTCACTGAGTTTACCTTACTGGATTCGGCACAAACCCCTGCGGTGATCGACGGAACAGTAGACTTCACTGATTTGGCTAATCCGGTGCTGGACATCGTCTTCACGACCGAACACTTTCAGTTTGTGAGTAGCGACGAATACGAGAACGAAGAATTTTACGGACAAGCCCTGGCTTCGGCAGACCTCACGGTCACTGGCCCCGCGAAGGAATTAAACATAGCGGGAGAGATGGTGGCAGAAGAAGATACTGATATGGTGATTGCGCTAATTAGTGGGCCCGAGGAAGCAGAGCGCGCTGGTTTTATTGATTTTGTAGATATCAGTGCTTTTGCTAAAGCGGACACGGTAATGAAGGACTCGTTGCGCACGACGGCTCCACCTGAGGAGGCCGATACCGTGGTACTTGATGGATATCGTTATGCCATGGATATTTTGCTCAAAGTAGACCCCGAAGCGCAATTTACCGTGGTGGTCGATCCGGCCAACGGCGATCAGATGACCGTAGCCGGTGAGGCTGATCTGCGGGTTACGCAAAGTTTGGGCGGCGACCTTACTATGCAGGGAACCTACGTGGTGCAAAGCGGAAGCTACAACCTCACTTTCGCTAAGGTAGTGAAGAAAGAGTTTACGGTACGAGACGGAAGCTCTTTGGTCTGGAGTGGCGACCCCGCCAACGCCACGCTAGACATGACGGCCGTCTATACCGTAGAAGAAGCCGATCTAGAGCCTCTCACTGGACAATCAGTGGAAGGTCCGGCCAACGTCTTACTACTGATTGATGGTACTTTGGAAAGCCCCGGCATCGCTTTTGACATAGAAGTTCCTGACATAGAAAGCTTAGGCCCAGGTGTGGCACAAATAGTCAAAGGGCAGGTAGATGAAATGCAGCAGAACGAGACGCAGCTTTATAAAAATGTATTCGGCCTGATTGTGCTGGATAAGTTTTTACCGCGCGGTGCCGGTCTGGCCCCCGGTGGTGGGGGTGGGGCCGAGGCGGCGGTCAACGATCAGATCAATAGTAGCGTGAGCCAGCTGCTGACCAGTCAGCTCAGTCAGATCAGTGAGCAGTACTTAGGAGGAGTAGAGATAGACGTGGGGCTGGAGTCTAACCAGGGTACCGGAAGAGATGTGGATGTAGCCGTATCGAAAGACTTGTTCGGCGACCGCCTGTCGGTTTCGGTCGGTGGCACCTCAACGAGCATGGGCTTCGCGGGCGAGTTTGAGGTACTATACCGTATCACTGAAGACGGCAACCTCAACCTCAAAGCATTTCAGAGCACAGAGCGCAACCCGCTCACCAACCAGCTCGACGAAGATGCGGGAGTGTCACTATTGTACAGAAACTCATTTAATGAGTTTTTTGCCGGTGAGCAAGAGGAACAAACGATAAAGTCTCGAGAGGTAGAAGAAAAAGCATCTCCTCCGGCCAACAAAAGTCGAACCTCCAGCCGCCATCTACGTCAATAATTGAGGAAGGATGATTTTAGTATCGCACCTCGAAACCCTCATGGTGATCCACATTTTCGGGTGAAGTAGTGACGGTGACCCGTTTCACCTCTGCGTGGGGTGGCCCCTGATGGCACCAGTCGATAAACGCTTGCAAAGCTATCGGAGAACCCACGGCTAAGATGTGAACGGTGCCATCAGGTTCATTCCTAACCCAACCGTTGATTCCCAGCTGTTTAGCCCGCTGGGCAGTGCTGGCTCGGAAAAACACTCCCTGCACTACACCTGAGACCACAATATTATAATGCTTCATTTCGCTAATTTTTTATGAAAACGTTCTATTTTTAGCTATAAAAGAGATAATTTGCTAATGTTTTTCGATCAGATACCGTAAACACCACCTCAAGGAGAACCGAATGCATAAGCAAATTGTCCTGCTGTTGCTTGCGATGATTGGTGGCATAATAAGCGGCAGAGCTCAATCGTCTTATACCGATAGTTTGCTACACACCCTCGGGAGTAGTGTGGCAGACACACAACGGGTTCGTACTTTAAGTGAGCTGTCTCGAACTTATCTAGCTACCAATCCTCAGGCTACGCTGCGCTACGCCAAGCAGGCGCTTGCCCTGGCCGATAGTTTGTCCTTCTCTCGAGGGCAGGTGGATGCATTCCTCAATATAGGGCGCGCCTATGCCTCCCTGGCCAAGTACGAAAGAGCCATTGGGTTTCTTACCAAAGCCCGTCGGATAGCTCGTAGCACCAACTATGAACCGGGTATATTCGAGGCGTTCAACGCCATAGGACTTTGCTACGGCAGAATGGGTGACTACGACCAGGCAATCCGTCGCATTCGCCACGCGCTCACGGTGGCCAAGCGTATCGGACGAGAGGACATGGAAGGCACTGCCTACAATAACCTAGGTATGGTCTACTTCCTGCAGGGCAATTACGTTCCCTCCCTAAAAAACTATCTGGCTGCCATTCAGATATTCGAGGGTAATCAGGATCTGCCTAAAATGGGAAGGGCCTATCTAAATCTAGGGTCGATGGCTGCCGCTCGTGATGATCTGGAGGAAGCCGACGACTGGTACCGCAAGTCTCTCAAGCTGTTTGAAGAACTTGACGACCACCGATTGGCAGCTACTGCTCATTTTGGTATCGGCGAAGTGGCTACTCAATTAGGTAACTACACCGCCGCCGAACAAAGCTTTACACGGGCACTGGAAGGGGCTCGTCAGTTCAAAGACTTGCTTAATCAGGCTAATACCCTCAACGGACTGGGCCACGTGGCCTACTTTCGAGATGACTTCGCTAAGTCGCAAGAATACTACGAACAGGCTCTGATCATCCACCGATCCGCTGATAACCAGCAAGGGGTAGCCGAATCACTGATCAACATTAGCAAAATATACAACGCGCTACAGAATTATCGGAAGGCCATCGATCTGGCCAATCAGGGCCTTGAACTGGCCCAGAGCATCCAGCACCCAGAATCGGCCCGAGATGCAGTATTAGCCCTTCATGAATCGTATCAGGCACTTGGCCAGTACGAGCAGTCGCTAGCTTACTTCAAAACCTATACAGCGTATGGCGACAGCATTATGGATATTCAGAGTGCGAAGGAAATACAGCAGCTACAGTTTGAGCGTACGCTAGAGCAGCAAGAAACCGAAAACGATCTGCTGAAAGCACAAGCCACCTGGCAGGGCGAGCAGGTAGCGATGCAAAAGAAAGTGCGCAACTTCCTTATTTTAGGGTGTCTTTTGTTAGCAGTCGTCACTTTTCTACTGTTCCGAAGCAGAATGAAAGAGCGAGAAACTAACGCCGAGATGGCACTACAACGCGACGCGTTGGAAGAAGCTAACCGCTCGAAAAACAAGCTATTCTCCGTTATTTCTCACGATTTACGCAGCCCACTTAATTCGTTGCAAGGGCTCTTCTCGTTGTTACAAGATGGTCACCTCTCGAGCACAGAACTGCAAGTAATGCTACCGGAGCTCACGCAGCGTCTGAATCAAACCCATAGTCTGTTAGACAACCTGCTCATCTGGGCAAAGAGTCAAATGCAGGGCATTAAATCTCATCCGGCTATCATCGATTTGGTACCTGTTATTGAGAACACGGTAGGTTTGATCGATAGCCAGGCGAAGCACAAGCACATCCGAATTGTAGTAGAAACCCCCCGCACTCTTGAAGCCTACGCTGACCTGGACATGGTGATGATTGTGCTGCGCAATTTGTTGACCAATGCTGTCAAATTCACCACCGAACAGGGGACCATCCGAATCACAGGCGAACAGTCACCCGACGTTATCCGCATCAGCATTCAAGACACTGGCATCGGTATCAGTGAGGAAGCGCAACAACTGCTCTTTATCGACGACACTGAATCTACCGCTGGAACCCGGGGCGAAAAGGGTACGGGATTAGGGTTGCTACTCAGTAAAGATTTTGTGGAAAAGAACGGCGGGAAAATCTGGGTAGAAAGTGAGATGAAACTCGGCAGCACCTTCACGTTTACCGTACCTACCAACAAGGACACCTCTAGAAAAAAGGACTGCACTGAAGAAGCCTCACTGTTATAAACCAAACGGCGATGACTATACAGGTGGTGCTAAAAGGGATAGTGCTTGAGAAGCCCCTATCCTATCGGCGCCCGCCTCAATGAGCGCACGCGCTTGCGCAGCCGTTTGGATGCCTCCTGCGGCGTTGATACCCACCTGCGCAGGTAGGCACTCACGAAGCAACCGTACGTGTGGCACCGTGGCACCGTACGGCGCAAATCCCGTAGAGGTCTTCACGAAGTCTACTCCTGCATCAGCGCACAAAACGCAAGCGCGCATAATTTCCTCATCGTTCAGATACGCGGTCTCAATGATTACCTTCAACACGACCTCGTGCTCATGTACTAGGGCTGCGCACTTTGCCATTTCTATCTTTACCCAGGGCATATCCGACTTGAAGGCAGATAAGTTCATCACCATATCTATCTCTTGAGCTCCATCGTGCAGTGACTGATCTATTTCGGCCACTTTCATCTGCGTCATCTGGTAGCCTAGCGGAAAGCCCACAACGGTCACCAGGCGCACCGGGGTGCTGCCCAACTCGCGGCGGGCTTTCTTTACCCAAAACGGGGGCAGGCAAACGCCAAAAAGCTGGTATTCTTGGGCTTCCCCCACCATACGCTCTACCTGACGGGCCGTGATCGTTGGCGACAGATTAGTATACTCTAAGTAAGGGGCCAGTTCGCTAGCGGTCATCATTTATTCAACTTCGCCGATGAACTCAGCATCTTCTAAAATGTACATCAACTCTTCGTAGTCAGTATCGTTGAGCTTGAGTGTCCCCCGAAAGGCAACCAGGGCGGCCGTGTACTCCATCGGTTCCTTCAAAAAAACCTCCATAACCGTCTCCGGCCCACCCGAACCACAGAAGAAACACGAGGCAATCGGCAGGGAGGAAACGATCGCATGCTCTGGTTTGAAAAGCCCTTCAAAAGGGATAACGTAACCTGGTACCACCACGGTGGTACCTTCTAAGCTCTTAGCTTTATCACCAAATTGTGGCTTATACAGCTCACCGTAATCATCTTCCGCCACTTCGTAAGTAACTGAAGCCAGAGCCTTCCAAACGTCTGACTCAACCGCGTTTTGCGCGTATCCTACCGAAAGTAGGCTAGTGAGTAGAAAAAGCAGTAGATACGATTGCTTCATGGTGTAAGTAGGTTTGCAGGAGAACGACCTGACTGGCTCCTTCATGCCTGTATGAAGTATTTTAATGGTATTTGTCAGGCGTCACCTCGATTTTAAAAAGATGATTTGAGGCTTTGTCCTTATAATTATAGACCATAGTAACATTATTGTCTCGATAGCTCTTCAGGTCTGGATTAGTCCTCACGTTGTTCAAGATGCCAGGTTCAATGCTAGATTTTAATTGTTTCAAGTCAATTTCTTCTGTCGAGTAGTTAATCAGAGTATAGTTATACTGAAATTTATTACCGGGAAGCGCTACTGCGTTATCAAGTTGGGTTTCAGCATCAACCATCATTGGGCAGCTTTTATTCAGTTCGCTTGCCGCCTGCATCATCGCTTGGTCAAAGGATACAGGTTTGTTGAGATAGTTCTGAATTAGAATTCCGACAATGGCAGCGACAGCAGATCCCACAATGAGCCCGATGATGCTATTCTTGTTCATAATCTTTGGTCAACTTCTGTAGTATGGTTGCCTCTCACGGTCGGATACAGCTCCGCCACTTTGCTCACCGCGTAGTCTATTTCTTCAGGGGTATTGAGGCGACTAAAGGAAAAGCGAACCGTGTCTCGTTGCCCATCAGTTTGTAGCGCACGCAGCACGTGCGAACCCTGGGCGGCCCCACTGGCGCAGGCCGAACCGCCCGAAGCTGATATATTGTGCAAATCCAGGTTGAATAGTAGCATGCCACCAGCATCATTGGGGGGCAAACTTACGCTTAGCACCGTGTACAAGCTATCGCACTCATCGGTTGACGCAGACATGCCATTGAAGCTGACACCCGGCACACGCCACCGGAGCTGATCAATCATGCGCTGCTTAAGTGACCGCACGTACTGCTGATGCTCCTCCATTTGATCGCTGGCTAATTGTAGTGCTTTGGCTAAGCCCACGATGCCATAAAGGTTTTCGGTGCCGCCGCGCCGGTTACGTTCTTGGCTACCCCCCCACAGCAGTGGGTGCAACCGGTGGTGGCGACTGATGTAGAGTAGCCCGACTCCCTTAGGGCCGTGAAACTTGTGCGCCGAACCAGCCACGCTGTGTACCTTGATATCGGATAGCCGAAGCGGATAATGCGCCATGGTCTGCACGGTATCCGAGTGAAAGATTGCGTCGTAAGATTCACACAAACGACCGATCTGGTCTAAATCGGTCAAGTTCCCAATTTCGTTGTTGCCGTGCATGAGTGATACCAATGCTCTCGGATACGTGCGTAGCAGAGCGTCCAGATCATCCGTATCGATAGTTCCTTGTTCATCCACTTTCACGTAGTGTACCTCGATTTTTCCTTGGTCGGCCAGGGCTTGCAGGGGGTGTAGCACGGCATGGTGCTCTAGGGGTGAGGTAATCGCGTGCTTGAGGTCTAGTGCTTCAATACTGCCCCGGATAGCAGCATTGTCTGCCTCGGTGCCTCCGGAAGTGAAGCAAATTTCGCCGGGCGATGCCCCCAGTATGTCAGCCACCTGTTTGCGTGCCTGCTCGATAGCTGAGCGCGTTGCCCGACCGTGGGCGTGGGTAGAAGAAGGGTTACCGTAGTGCTCCTGAAGGTAGGGAAGCATGGCCTCCATCACCCGCGGATCCAATGGAGTTGTCGCAGCATTGTCTAAGTAAGCTGACATAGAATAAAGTGGTTAACCGCAGATTTTCTTATTCCGAAAGATAGCGACATCGGCTTCGCCTTCCAAACCGCCTGTGGGGGGATCTCAACTACTGTAGCTTAAACTATTGCAATACATTGAAGTGACTAACAATTACCAAGTGTCAGTTGGCAGCTACTAACTCAAATAGCTGAGGCATTGTTTTACAAGACATCGCGGCTTGGAGAGTGAAAAATGATTGACGATGAGTGAATACTCCTAGTCATTCACCACTAATCATTGATTTTCAAGAGGCTGCCTAAACCAACAGCTTCGGTTGGCTATCGGTCTTGAGAGATAATTTCGCGAATGTCAGTGATCAGTTTCTTCGCCAGGTTTTCGGCCGTAACGCGCGAATTAGACTCGGAAATAATGCGAATGATAGGTTCGGTATTAGAGCGGCGTAGGTGTACCCACTCTTTGTCGAAGTGAATCTTGACCCCATCGGTGGTATCTACCGTTTGGTTGGCATACTGCTTTTCTATCCCTTGCAAGATGGCGCGCGTGTCTATTTCAGGAGTAAGCTCTATCTTATTCTTAGAGATATGATACTGCGGATAGCTGGCCTTCAGCTGAGAAATCGGGCGGCTAAATTTGGCTAAGTGTGACAAGAAGAACGCGATGCCCACCAGGGCGTCTCGTCCGTAGTGCAAACCGGGATAGATGACCCCCCCGTTACCCTCTCCGCCAATCACGGCGTCAGTTTCTTTCATGGCCTTCACCACGTTTACCTCCCCTACGGCCGATGCAGTATATGACCCGCCGTGCTTTTCGGTGATATCGGCCAGGGCTAAGGACGATGATAAATTCGATACCGTATTGCCTCCGCCCCGCAGGCGCAGTATGTAGTCAGCCACCGCCACCAGCGTATATTCTTCGCCGAAAGGCTCGCCGTTTTCCTGAATCATGACCAAACGGTCTACATCAGGGTCTACCACAATGCCCAGGTCGTAAGAACCCTGCTCTATCTTAGCGCAAATGTGGTTCAGATTCTCAGGAACGGGTTCGGGATTGTGCTGAAACGAACCGTTAGGTTCGCAGTAAAACTCGTCTACGTGCTGCACCCCCAGTTTTTCTAGTAGCATAGGCACACTGATGCCGCCTACCGAATTGATGCAGTCTATCGCGATCTTAAAATCACGCGCCCGAATGGCTTCTACGTCTACCTCTGGTAGTGCCAGAATGCGCTCGATGTGCTTCTCGGTGTGTCCATCCTGCGTGCGGTAGCTTCCTAGCTTACCCACCGGAGCAAAGTCGAACTGCTCACTTTTGGCCAAATTCAAAATTTCGATGCCATCCTCAGCCGACAAAAACTCTCCCTGACTGTTTAGCAGTTTAAGGGCATTCCACTGTCCAGGATTATGGCTAGCCGTGATAATGATCCCCCCCTGCGCTTCTGCTTCTACCACCGCCAGCTCTACCGTGGGGGTAGCCGCTAACCCAATGTCTATCACGTCAATGCCCAAACCCTGTAGTGTGGCTGACACGAGCTGAGAAATCATCGCACCCGATACCCGAGCATCTCGCCCGATCACGACCTTGGCGTGCTTCTGCGCCAAATGAGTCCCAAAAGCAGCCGCAAACTTAACAGTATCTATAGGAGTGAGAGCGTCTCCGACTGAACCGCCGATGGTTCCTCGAATGCCGGAGATAGATTTAATAAGCGCCAATGCGGTATGGTATTAAATGATGGAGATGAGAAAAAGCAGCTAGTTGAACTTAGCCATTACCTTATTAACTTCTGAGTCGGGATTGCCACACGCTGAGTCAGCGGACACCGTTTTTCCACAGTAGCCACAAGCAGCTCCCTCTTTGTTGAGGTACGGGTTCTGAGAGGCACAGGTACCTTTGAACTCACCGTTTTTAAGGAAAATCAACCGGACACTCATGCCCACGAAGAACAGAGCGATAAACCCAATTGCTAAAAGTATCGTTGCCATAAATTTATTATTTTCGCATAAAATAAATGCTCCCGCAAAGATAGCTCTTTGTGCAGGAATTACAAGATAGGTAGCCGAAAGGCGATACCTTCTTTCCCGTTCGAACGAGTGGGTAAGACACAAAGTTTCTCGACGCACATCAAGCATGAAAAATCACTCCGCCGCCCTTACGGCATTCGACCGCCTGCTCACCATCATGGAAGAGCTGCGCGAGCAGTGCCCCTGGGACCGCAAGCAGACCATCGAAAGTCTGCGCCACCTGACCATCGAAGAAACCTACGAACTGTCTGATGCTATCTTGGCCGCCGATATGCCCGAGGTACAAAAAGAATTGGGCGACCTGGCTTTGCACCTGGTGTTCTACGCCAAAATCGCTGAAGAGCAAGCGGCCTTTGATATCGCTGAGGTGCTCAACGGCATTTGCGATAAGCTTATTCGCCGTCATCCGCACGTGTATGGTGACGTAACCGCTGAAGATGCCACGACGGTAGAGCGCAACTGGGAGCAGATCAAACTGCAAGAAAAAGGAGCGGTCAAAAAAACGGTGCTGGGGGGCGTTCCAGCGTCGCTACCCGCTCTGCTGAAAGCCTACCGCATGCAGGAGAAAGCGCGGGGCGTGGGTTTCGACTGGCCCCACCGCGACCAAGTGTGGGAGAAAGTGCAAGAAGAACTACAGGAATTTAAGGATGAGCTGCACAACGGCAGTGCCGCCACACAAGAAGAAGAGTTCGGCGATCTGCTGTTTTCGCTGGTCAACTACGCCCGGTTTGCGGGCATCAACCCCGAAGACGCGCTCGAGAAAACGAACCGTAAGTTTCTGCGGCGCTTCAATCATTTAGAGCAGCATGTACAATCCGACAGCAAGTCGTTGAGCGACATGACCCTTGAGCAGATGGATGCGTACTGGGAAGCGGCCAAGTCTCAGGAAAAAGCGTAGACGCGTACTTTATGATCAACCGTTCTACGCTTCTTCATCTTCGCGTTCCTTTTTCGTTCTTTCTGCTGCCGGTTTACCTGTTTGCCCTCAGTATTTCGCCTACGTTTGCGTGGGCCGATGCCCTGCTGGTGTTCTTTATTATCCATTTTCTGCTGTACCCGGCCAGCAATGGCTACAATAGCTATTTCGACCGCGACGAAGGTAGCATTGGTGGTTTGGAGCACCCGCCGCCGGTCAGCCAGCAGCTCTACTACGTTTCGCTGGCGTTAGACGCACTAGCCGTGGCACTGGGGTTGTTGATTAACGTGCCCTTCGCCCTAATGCTGCTGGTGTACGGCCTGGTGTCTAAAGCGTACAGCCACCCGAGCATTCGCCTCAAGCGGTACGCTATCGTAAGCTGGCTGGTAGCAGGCTTCTTCCAGGGCTTTTTTACCTTCTTAATGGTTTATCTGGGAGTGACCCGCACTCCCGTCACTGAGGCGCTGCCACCGGTGGTGTGGTTCGGGGCGGCCCTGACCTCACTCATGTTATGGGGGTCTTATCCTATGACACAAATCTACCAGCACGAAGAGGATATTCAGCGAGGCGACCGTACGCTGAGCTACCGGCTGGGGGTGCTCGGCACTTTTCGCTTTACCGCTTTGGTATTCGCCGGAGTGGCAGTGGCCTTCTTTCTCTACTATTGGCGGTGGTTTATTTGGTGGGAAGGAGCTCTTTTTGTACTATTTCTTCTGCCAGTACTTATCTACTTCCTGCGCTGGTACCAACAGGTGGTCATCTGGCCCGCGCGGGCTGATTTTCGGGGCACCATGCGGCTCAATATGATTTCGGGCGGGTGTCTCAATGCTTACTTTCTGTTATCGTTGCTACTCCACATCCGATAGTTTTAGGCGCAACACGCTTCAGACTACCTGCAACTCACTTGCCTTGTGGCGCGGAAGCTTTATCTTTATCAGCTCACGCAACTTCTGCCCATGCTATACCCCCTCTTAAGTACGCTCTTCATGTTTGTGACTGCTGGGTTTACACTGGCTCAGTCGCTGGCCGTATCAGACAATCATCGCTACCTCGTTCAGGAAGACGGCACGCCGTTTTTCTGGTTAGGCGATACCGCTTGGGAACTGTTTCACCGCCTGGATCGAGAAGAGGCACAACGATACCTTCAAGACCGGGCCGATAAGGGCTTTACCGTCATTCAAGCAGTGGTGCTGGCCGAACTCGACGGCCTTACGGTACCCAACCCCTACGGAGCTACTCCGCTCGTAAACAACGATCCAACGCAACCCAACGAGGCTTACTTCGAGCACGTAGATTTCATCGTAAACGAAGCACAAGCCCGAGGCCTGTACGTCGGTATGCTACCCACCTGGGGCGATAAGTTTAATAAGAAATGGGGCGTAGGCCCTGAGATATTTACCCCTGAGAACGCTAAAGCCTTTGGTGCGTTTTTAGGAAAGCGCTACCGCGAGAAACCAATTGTATGGATACTGGGCGGAGACCGTAGTCCGGAAGAAGGGGAAGATTTTGCCATCGTCCGCGCGATGGCGCAAGGACTATCCGCTGGTGACCAAGGGGCGCACCTAATGACGTATCATCCGCAGGGCGATCATAACTCTGCAGATTTCTTTCACGAAGATGCGTGGCTCGACTTCAACATGTTCCAGTCGGGACACGGTAGCCGTAACAAAGCTAATTATCGGTGGACCGAGGCTAACTACCAGCTTACTCCCACCAAGCCTACCCTAGACGGCGAGCCTTGCTACGAAGATCATCCAATAGACTGGAAGCCTGAAAACGGCTGGTTTGATGCCTACGATGTACGCAAGCTGGCCTACTGGTCGATGCTATCGGGAGCGCTGGGCCACACCTACGGTAACCACAATATCTGGCAGATGTGGCAACCGGGCCGAACGCCCATCTCTTCGGCCCGGACGCCCTGGCAAGAGGCCCTTAGCCACCCTGGTGCAGAACAGATGGGCTACCTGAGGCGACTATTTGAGTCGCGTCCGTTTACAACGTTAATACCCGACACTGCGCTGGTAGTGGCCACCGAAGAAACGCTTCCGGTACGCGCCGCGCGTGGCGAAGGCTTCCTACTGGCCTACCTACCACAACCCACCTCGTTACGTGTTGATCTCACCAAATTGTCGGGCAAAAAGGCCAAAATATGGTGGTTTGACCCACGTACGGGCGACAGCGTCAGCGCGGGTACGGTGGCCAGCGAAGGTCAATATTCCCTTAATACCCCTGAAGCTCAACAAGACTGGGTGCTGGTGATAGATGATCCCGCTCAGAAATACCCTATGCCAGCTACTGAAATTTTCAATAACCGCACTCGTTGATGCTATGCCAAGCAGCAAATAATATTTCATGAAAATTATGCATGTCAATAATTTGTAATACGTATTCTGTATTTACCGTATATTAACGACTAATTCGTATAAACAACCTACTATGAATCATCACTTATTTTCACCAAAATATCTGACCAAGGCTCTGATAAAGTATGCATTCGTTGGCCTGGTAGCTTGTCGTCCTGACAGTAGCATTAGTGAGCAGGCGTTAGCCGCTCCAACCGCCCCCAAACAGGATTCAGTACTCAGCATTCACGGTGATACCCGGGTGGATGCGTACTTTTGGATGCGCCTCACCGATGAACAAAAAAATGCGAAGCAACCCGATGCACAGACGCAACGAGTGCTTCAGTATCTGGAAGACGAAAACCATTACACTGAGACGGTGATGCAGGATACCGAAAATCTGCAAGAAGAACTTTACCAAGAAATTGTAGAGCGCGTTGATCCGGAAGAGAAGTCGGTACCCTACTTCAAAAACGGTTACTGGTACTACACCCGCTACGAAGAGGGAAAAGAGTATCCTATCTACGTGCGCAAGCAGGGTAGCCAAGACGCCCCGGAGGAAATTTTACTGGACGTTAACGAACGCGCTGAGGGATACGGCTACTATGACGCAGCCGGCCTGACGGTCAGCTCAGACAACCGACTACTGGCCTTCGCCGAAGACACCCTTAGTCGCCGGATTTATACCACCCGCTTCAAAGACCTAACGACCGGGGAAATGCTTCCTGACAAAATTTCCAACACGCAGCCCGGCGGTGCCTGGGCGGGCGATCACCAATCGTACTTTTACGCCACCAAGGATACCATCACGCTGCTCTCGAACCGTATCTGGCGTCATCAATTGGGCAATGCCGTAACCGACGATGAGCTCAAGTACGAAGAGAAGGATCCCGCCTTCTATATGGGTGTCACCAAGTCTACCTCTGATGAGTATATCATCATTTGGGAGCAAAGCACTCTGGCCAACGACTATCACCTACTGAAGGCAGACCAGCCCGACGGTAGCTTTGAGCGGTTTACCCCTCGGGAAGCCGAGCACCTCTATCAGATAGAACACATTGGCGATAAGTTTTACGTGCTCACCGATTGGGAGGCTCCCAACTATCGCTTGATGGAAGCGCCGGTAGGAGCCACCGCTCGACCGCAGTGGCAAGAGTTGGTGCCCCATCGCGACTCCGTGCTCTTGGAGTACATAGATGTGTTCAACGACTATCTGGTACTGAGCGAAAAATCGGACGCGCTACCGCGGCTGCGGGTTATGAGTCGGCAAACCAACGAAGAGCATTACATCAGCTTCGACGAACCGGCCTACGTGGTGTACACAACCAACAACCGTGAGCATGACACCGAAACACTACGCTACGCGTATGAGTCGATGACCACCCCCACCTCTGTCTACGACTACAACCTACGAACCCACGAATCGACGTTGCTCAAACAAGAGCAAGTAATCGGGGGGCACAACCCTGATGAATACGTTACCGAGCGGCTGATGGTACCCAGCCGCGACAGCGTGCAAGTGCCCGTTTCGCTCGTGTATAAAAAGGGAGCTCGGAAAGACGGTGATACTCCTCTTTTATTATACGCCTACGGTTCGTACGGTTACGCTACAGATCCTAGTTTTGGCATCTCCCGACTTAGTTTACTCGACCGTGGTTTCATCTACGCCATCGCCCATGTGCGCGGCGGCCAGGATATGGGTCGACAATGGTATGAAGACGGCAAAATGTTTAATAAGAAGAATACGTTTACTGATTTTATTGACGTGGCGCAACATCTAACCAAAGAAGGCTACACCTCGCCGGAGCACTTGTACGCCGCCGGAGGCAGTGCGGGCGGCCTGCTAATGGGAGCGGTGGCAAATATGGCCCCCGAACAGTTCAACGGCATCGTGGCGGCGGTTCCCTTTGTAGACGTGGTGTCCACCATGATGGACGAATCCATACCGCTCACCACCGGTGAGTTTGATGAGTGGGGAGACCCTAAAGACCTGGAGTCTTACCAGTATATGCGCTCTTACTCTCCTTATGACAACGTGCAACAGCAAGACTATCCCAATATGCTGGTAACCACCGGACTGTTTGATTCACAGGTGCAGTACTGGGAACCCGCCAAATGGGTCGCGAAATTGCGCGAGCACAAAACCGACGATAACTTACTGCTGCTTGAAACGAACATGGAGGCCGGGCACGGCGGATCTTCAGGGCGCTATCAGCAACACCGAGAAACAGCACTAGAGTACGCATTCTTGCTGAAACTGGAAGATCAGATTGCGCCGGTTAACTAACGTTTGAGTAGTGTAGAAACGCTTTTTCTTGGTATACAAAGTGATATTTATCGGCGTTGCTACGCCGTTATTCAGGTCGCAAGTACTCTGGGTATGCAACTTAACTGCCTCGGATAGTGTCTTACTAAGTGGGTAACACCACTTAACTATGAAAAACAAATCAATCATATTTTGGGGACTGATCGGCAGTGGCGTACTTTTTATCCTGCTGCTTATCATCATCGGCAATATCCTGACCATTGGCGACAACCTGGCAGAAATTCACCCGATTGTAAGCTACGTCTTCTACGGCATCACTGTTTTGTTGCTCTTCTTTCTGATTGTTCGCCCGCTACTGGCGGTATTTTCGCTACCTGAAATTCGGGCCAGCGAATTTCTGGATGATAACAAGAAAGATCCTGGCTCTAAGGTAGCTACCAAAGTAGCCAAACAACTGATCAGTCAGGGGCGGTTAGATGCTGACGAGCAGACGGCTCTCAAAGACCTTATCAAAAGAGAGCAAGACCCATCGGATACGCTCGGCAGGATTTTCGATAGTCGGCTCGATCAGATGGACGACATTGTGCATCGCCACGCCAAGCAGGTATTTGTGTCTACCGCACTGTCGCAAAACGGACGACTAGACGCTTTCTTGGTAATGGCCATCAACTTTCGGATGCTCAAAGAGCTGATTAGCCACTACGGTTACCGCCCTACCTATCCGCAACTGGTCAAGACTTACACCAAAGTGCTATCAGCGGCCCTGATTGCCGACGGCATAGAAGATACCCAGTTTGCCGAAATATTTCCGATGCTGAGCAAGGGCTTCCTGGGCGTCATTCCTGGGTTGAGCACACTATCATCATCACTGCTGCAAGGCACGGGTAATGCCTTTTTGACCCTACGGGTGGGCTACATCACCAAAAACTACTACGCCCTGGCCAATCAGGGCCTTTCACGACGCGAGCTGCGCGTCAAAGCCAACCGTACGGCCATCAAGAAACTTTCGCTGATTGTGCGCGAGTCGCTGTTAATCTTCCCCCGTGAGGCGCAGCGCAAAGCCAAACAGGTGCTGAGTTTTATATAGTCACACCAGGAAAATAGCAGTCGCAGGCTAAACAAGCCTCCCCCGAACGGATTATACTGAGTACGTATCTCTTATTCGTACTTATGCCCTACCGTCGCCGAAGGAAATCAACCCCTCAAACTAGTAACCGCCGTCGCACTACCCGTAGCCGTACTACCGCTGATCGTCAGGCTGCTCCATCCACCCCACGCTCGCGTCGCCGTCGCCTCACCCGCCGCCGGAAGAGAAGAGGCGCCGCCGTTAGTGGAGCGAAAAAGCGGCTCAAACGTTTTGCACAAGCCTCTATCCTGACAGTGGCCATCACCGGATTTCTACTACTGCTCTTAGCCCCCAGTGAAGCGGGCTACTCGCAGGATGTCTCCCTGGCGGGCGATACTATACCCGACTCGGTCGCTATTGTAGACGAAATTGCTACGGAAGAACTCCTTGCCGCAGAGGATAGTGTGAAGGAGGAACCGGTGCTCCCTGAAGACGTGGGCGAAGCCGCCAAGGATGAAGCCATTGGCACCTTACGTAACCTATGGAACGGTTTCTACGCTAACCTCCCCAAACTACTGGTAGCCATCGTCGCGCTGTTGTTGGCCTGGGGGTTGGTCAGGCTAGTGAGGGCACTGCTGAAGCGCACCATTGGCAGTTGGAAGAACGCCGGTGCCATTATTACGCTCACCAGCATTTCGCTGTGGCTCCTGGCCACCGGCTTAGCCATCAGTGTGGTGGCGGGCGACATTCGAGCATTACTAGGGTCGCTGGGTTTGGTCGGGCTGGCCCTATCGTGGTCATTGCAGACTCCTATTGAAAGCTTTACCGGTTGGTTACTTAATTCTTTTCAGGGCTACTACCGGGTAGGTGATCGTATTAGTGTGGGCGACGTGTTTGGCGATGTGTATAAGATAGACTTTCTGACGACCACCGTATGGGAAATCGGCGCGCCCTACCGCGATGGCTTCGTTCGCGCCGAACAGCCCACGGGGCGTATGGTCACATTCCCTAACAATGAGGTGCTGGCCGGCACGGTGGTGAACCTGACCGGAGACTTCCCCTACGTGTGGGATGAGCTGGCCATTGCGGTCGCCAATGAATCTAATCTGAGTGCCTCTATGGAAGTGGTGGAACGCGTGGCCAAAGACTTGCTCGGCGACTACATGCTTAAGCCCGCTCAGCAGTATGAGCACATTCTGCGAGAGGCTGACCTGGCTTATGATATTGCTACCGAGCCGCAGATTTATATCTCGCTCAACGAATCGTGGACGGACGTCATCGTGCGCTACCTGGTGGGAGCCCGTGAGCGACGTTCTTGGAAAAGCCGGTTATCGCTCAAAATTATGGAAGAACTTAACCGTATGGAGTACAAGGGCAAAATCAAAGCGGTATACCCTCGTCAGCAGGTGCAGTTTGTGAATGCCGACGGTGACCCCGATGAGCCTACCCCTGAGAACAAAAAACGCTACTGGGGAGCGCAGGGCGAGAAAACCTAGCGTAAAACTGTGCGGGGCAATGTACCGAGTCCGCACAAATTTCTATACACCTAATATCCGGGCGTTGACGAAGAAACGAGAGTCTACCTCAATGTCTATATCCTGAGAAATGACCTCATCCGTGACCGTCTCAACACTTAGCTCAAACTTGTCTTTTTTGATGTATTCCTTCAGGTCATCTTCTGAAGTTTCCAGAGTTAGTGTCTGGCCAATATCTTCGGGTACGTTATCTTGCTGGGCTACTCTTATCTTAGGCAGTCCTTCAGCCACAATAAATACCTCAATAGATTTGATAAAGCTGAACGTCTGATTGTCGGGCGAGATGACATTTAGCTCCAGACTGGTCAGTCTAATTTCTTCTACCATATCTTTGCGAGTGTCGTTCACCGCAAATTCTGATTCGGAGTTCGTCTTGATATCGGGAGTGAGTACCGCAAGGGGCAAGTCTAAACCGGTGGTCTTCTTGATTGTGATGGAAGACTCATACTCTAGATCGAACTCAGTAAGCTTCTCTATCTCTTCGCAAGACGCAGTGATCAATACGTAAGCACACAAAAGGATTATTCTTTTCACAACGATACGTAGTTAGTAGACCGGCAAGAACCAACTCATTGATCAAAGTACAGCCGTAAAAAGTGAGGTTTGCTTACGTCTGTGACAAGCTTAGCGACTACGCGTAGATAAATTGAGGGATACCACGTACAATAGCATAACGCTACCAGCAGTTTGTTATATACCGCTGTAGCGCAATACCTACGGAAGCCCACAATGAGAGGAAAATTGTCTACACCTTGAGTAGAAGTCAGAGAAGCATACTAATAACTATTATTCTACTTGAACGTAATTTTTCAGTATTATATTCTGGTATTTTATCATATAGTAAAATATTTTTTCATATTTATGTGCTTGCTAATTAATGGTTCTGTATTATTGCGTAGTAACGATAGTTAATTTTGATCTACTTCATATACACTCTTTTGTAGTACGGATTTTAATCATCGGCAAATAATAATGTATGTACTACACCACTCGCCACGCTAAACTTCTTTATACTCGTTGTAGAGAAGATATTGTTTTGGCACGTGTTCGAGTAAAGAATGTATAAAATAGAAATACTTTAAAAATAGCATGATCTTTTCTCATTGTTTTACGTTCACTCAAATAATCAATCGCTATTAAAGCAAAGGATATGAATACGCAAGAAGACATTACAAGATTACTCAACGATCTTTTAGAAAAAAGTTGTGATGCCAAACGTGGATACCAACGTGCGGCAGAGCAAGTCAGCGCCCCTAGTCTGAAGGGGTTGTTCATGAGCCTAAGCAGTCAGCGAGAAAATTTCAAGAAATCTATCCGAGAGGAAATTCACGCACTGGGCGGCGAACCTATCCAACAGTTTCGTACTAGTGGGTCGGTGCAAGAGGCTTTCTCTAGTCCAGATTTACTCCATACATTGGATACGATTGAGCAAACCCTCAAAGGGTGCTTGAATCTGGAAATGAAGCACCTCACGTTGTGTGAGAAAACGCTTAATGGTAGCGACTTTGAGGTATCCACGCGAAACCTACTCATCGGACAGCAGGAGAATGTGAAGCTTAGTCTGAGTGATATTGAGCAGGCGCAACAAAATGAAACGTTGAGCGTATAAACCTCTCTTCTTTTAATAATAGTAAAGGCCAATCTGATCGTGTGTTTGCCACTTCAGGTTGGCCTTTACTTTTCGATTACCAGACACCTTTTTGCCAAACTATAATCTCTGATCCCCACATCTTGCTTAGCTGTGCTACGCCAAACGCTACAAAGCTCGAAGATTTATCTTTGTTATGGTTTACGGGCACTACCATCTTGCCGTCTGCCCGGTAGCTCTTGCCCGTACGGTTTGGGGCAATAACAATATCACCCTGAGTAATTCTGTGCATAAGACTCGGCAAATGAAGCAGCACTGCTCGCCGAAACACGCTGGGGCGATCATCCTCTTTATCTCCGCTAACCACACCGTAGAGCAGGTAGTCGGCTTTTATCTTGAAAAACTCTGAGTTGTGCCGTGACTGGTGTGTGTTGTGCGGACGCCGATAGCGAAGCGTCACATCGTGGTACTTGTCGGCGTAATGCCCGGCCCTGAATCGCTCTTGCACACTCATCAGGTATCCTTCAGACGTATAGAAAATACGATCAATGCCGTGGTCACGATCTAGCAAATACATTTCTTGGGCAGTGAGCCGAAAGGGCGACCAACCCATCGGCTGATACACCTGTGGCAAAGCTACTTGCTGGTGAACGCGGTCGGTGAAACGGCGGTCGGTTTGATACGAAGTGGCCATAAGCGTTTGGTGAAAACGCAAAGAGGGCAGAAACTATAATACTAAGAAACGCTTCGGGGGGCAGAGCTTACGAGGTAAATAATTGCCGCATCTTAACCGGAACGTAGCGCACCTCCGCTTCCGAAAACTTCGTCTGGGCCAAGCGGTAGTCTTCTTTATGAAACACGTAGAGCAACACAGATGCTTGGGCTTGGTCAATGTGCTTTTTCAGGGTAGGAAAGCCGAACTTACCCTCGAAACAGAGAATCAACAGCGTTTCTGAATTTCGGTATACCCGAAAGTTTTGATGCACCTGCACAGGTTCGTAGGCTTCACGCTGGAACGTGATCAGGTCAGCGCAGGCCTGTCGGATGCGAGTATCTTGCGGCGGCAGAAACAGCGTTTGATAGTAGCGTAGGTTATCCGGATATCCGTCTACAGCAGCTGGCTTACGCCTTATTCCTTCTAACGTAACAGTATTGTCCTTAAAAGATCGGCGAAGTTCATCGTAGTGATCCTGGTGCTGCTTGGCGAGGGCGACTAAATGTTCAGCAATCGCTGCCCCCTCGGGTAAATCACTCAGACTGAGCTTTTTCTGGTAGAGTATTTCGGTTTGGTTGGTGGATCGTACGTAACCGGTCATCACCTTCTTTACGCGGGGATACAGCACCTCGCGGCAGAGCTCATTTTCGTTGTTGTTGCACAGTATGAACTGCCGCGAGCCACCGTCGGCCCGATTGAGTTCCAGCACTGCCTGCCCGACGGTGCCCGATCCGGCAAAGAAATCAAGAAAAATGCCGTCGGGCTTGTCCAATAGCCCTAATAGGTACTTCACCAGTGCCGTAGGTTTCGGATACTTGATCGGGCTTCCGCCCTCAAAGAGCTGCTTGAGCTCTTTCGTTCCGTGTGAAGTGAGCACGCCCTGAATGAGCGAAGAGGCCGGCTTGGTATCGCTCTTGAGTTCAGACCGGTACTTTTTAAGCAAAAACTTCTTTCCCTCGGTGGTCGGAAACACCAGTTTGCCGCTGTTGGCCCACTCTTTCACCCTTCGCTTAGCAAATGCCCAGTAGCGTCCATCAGGGGGATAATACACTTCACCGGTGTGCGGGTTTTTGATAGGAAAACGGTCTTTCTCAGTACCCGATGCGGCCGACGGGTTGTCGGGCATCCACGGTCCCCGCGGATCATCGTCGCGGTTAACGTACTTGGAGAAGTCCTTGGGTACCCCTTTCAGTTGAAAGTGAGCTCTCTGTCGCGCGTACAACAACACGTATTCATGATCGGTGGCAAAGCGGTTGGCCGCATCGTTAGGGGTGGTGCGGTTGTGCCAGATAAAGCTACCGATAAAGTTCTTGGCTCCGAATATACCGTCGCAGAGCAGTTTCAAATGGGCCATCTCCCGGTCATCAATGGAGATAAAGATCACTCCATCTTCGGTGAGCAACTGCCTGGCTAATAGCAAGCGGCGGTACATAAAGCTGAGCCAGCGACTGTGTTTCTTGCGCTTCGTTTTACCTTCGCTACGGTCGGTATAGCGCAGGCTGGTGAGGCCGGTGTTGTAGGGCGGGTCGATGTAAATGGCGTCAATACGTGCTTGGTGGGTGATGCACAGCGTGGATAAGCTGTGATAATTATCGCCCTCGATGACGTAATGCGTAGGAGCCTGCTCCTCTCCCTTCACGTCTAGCTGACTCAGTGGTTTGAGGGAAGGAAACATCCGTTCGGCCATCGCTACCACAGCTTCGGGCTGCGCATCTTCTTCCCAAACCAGCCCGAAGCGATCTTGTAACGAGGCATCGCCGGGCGACGCCTCGCCGGGCGACGCTTCGCCGGGCAAACCGTTGCTCGACGGAGCAAGCTCCATATTGAAGACGATATTCAGCTGATCCATAGGCGATTTAAAGTACGATTTAATTCTTTTCGTACGATGCGTTTTGCCGTTTTTGTTAAGGAGTAATCGGGTACGTAGTATTTTATCGTCCACGAATCAGACTTAGGGAGTTTGCCATTGTGAAGCTTACCAGGAGGCTAAAAGAGCAAAACTTCCTATGTCTCTCACGACACTTTGTGATAAATAACCAGAGGGAACAGCGGCAGGGCATAAACTGCTCAGGGATTGCGCTGAATGTAGCGAGCCGGACAAAGATACACAACGTTCAGTTTGCTATTAGTCTCACGTAGCGTTAGCTTTTGATATCTAGTATTAGCCATCTATTTTTTACCTTAAATAGCCACACTATGCACCGTTCTAGCCGTATTCACCGTTTTATAGTAGCCATTGGTACCTTCCTCCTTCTGGGAGCAGGTATCACCGGTTGTTCAGACTCGGAAGAAGAAGTTGCCACTCCCGAAGCAGTAACTCCCTCTGCCTCTGAGGAAGTTCTTATCAACACCGTCAAGGAGCTCGCTGAGTCCTCTGGTGAGGGTGAAAGCAACGCTCGCTATCGGCTTCGTTTGCCCTACACTACTTATCAGGTAGTGAGCCTTATCAGTCGCCTCACCGGAGAGTTTTCGGTACTGCAGGCTGCCGTCGAATCTGCCGACTTGGTTGACGCCCTGAGTGGCGACGACGCGCTCACTGTGTTTGCCCCTACCAATGCTGCTTTTGCCGAACTAGGCCTGGATGAAGATGGGGTGACGCTATTGGATAAGGAAACATTAACCGACATCTTAACCTACCACGTCACTTCGGGTAATCGCTTGACCAACGACCTTCTGCAAGAACAGACGATCGGCATGCTCAACGGTGGCACCACTGAAGTGACGCATCAGGGTAAAAATGTATTTATTAACGAGGCTCGGCTGCTTACTCCCTTCTTAACCAACTTACCTACGCGCAACGGGATTATCCATATCATCAGTGGCGTACTAGAGCCGACGGATACGCCCTCGGGTCCGATGGTCAACGGGTTAGCCTACGCCCCCACCGATGACGCCACCGCAGCGGCTGATGCGCTTAATCAAGCACTAGCCGACAATCCCAACATCGGAGTGGTGGCCCGGATCGACCACGCGGCCAATGCCGCCGGTGTAGAACAAGCACTACGTCCAACCGAAGTCACTTTGTTTGGCAACCCCAACCTGGGCACTCCGCTGATGCAACAGAACCAGACCATCGGCATTGATCTACCGCAAAAGGTACTGTTCTACGAAAACGAAGCCGGTGAAGCCTTCGCTACGTATAACA
This sequence comes from Tunicatimonas sp., assembly GCA_965213875.1. Lineage (GTDB taxonomy): Bacteria > Bacteroidota > Bacteroidia > Cytophagales > Cyclobacteriaceae > Tunicatimonas. The sequence goes on from CBDCAN010000001.1 coordinate 1,517,548, forward strand.
CTCCCGCCTATTTGGCCAGTCGCCACGGTATCCCGGCTGACTCGGCCACCTTCCCCACGATTGGTATGGCACTGCAAAACCTAGTAGAAGGTGCGACAGGAAACGCGGTCGCGATGCCTAAAACTGCGGAGGTAGAGCCGTCAGAAGGGCTGGTGATTACAACCAGTGCCAACGACTTTGAGACTACTTATCGTCGGTTGGTAGGTGCTGTAGAAGCCGTTGACCCGCTACGAATTATCGCAGAGGTAGACCACGCGGCCAACGCCGAACGCGTAGGCTTAGATCTACGTCCGACCAAACTATTGGTCTTCGGAAATCCAAATTTGGGCACCCCGCTCATGCAGGCGCAGCAAACTGTAGGCATCGATCTACCGCAGAAAATGCTAGTCTGGGAAGACGCTCACCAGCGGGTGTACGTGGCCTACAATGATCCTAGCTATCTGGCCGAACGACACGGCATTTCAGCGGATCAAGAGCAGTTGGCTACCATCGCCGGCGCGCTGCAAGGGCTGGCTCAGCAAGCGGCGGAGTAGGATAAGTGGTCGGTTTTGGGATGTTCCAGAGTCATGAGTCATAAGTCGTGCTGAGTAAATAATGGGACTGTCACTGCTCATTATTCATTCATCATTCACTTGTACCTACCCAAAGGTATGTACTTCAGCAGGAGTAACAACCGCATTGAGCGGCACATCGTCAGCTGACACATCGACAATTTGATCTACCGGAGCAAACAGAGACAGGCCAATTCTCTGAGTATCAGCGCGGCAGGCGCTCAGAAACCGGTCGTAAAAGCCCTGACCGTATCCAACCCGGTGCCCGTGCCGATCAAACGCCAGCAAGGGTACCAACACAACATCGATCGCCTCGATAGGACAAACCGGGCTTTCGGGCAAAGGCTCGGGGATTCCCCAGCGATTGTGTACCAGCGGGGTGGTAGAAGTTATCAGGTGGTGGGTTAAACTGCGGTCTTTCCCGCAACGCGGCACTACCATCCGCATACCTTCCTTTGACCAAAGCCGCCGAACGACGGGCCAGGTGTCTACTTCGCGCTGCTGCGTAGAGGGTAAGAAGCAGTGAACAACAGCGATTCGACCAAGATCGTACGTCGAATACAATCGGTTCATCACCCGGCGATTGCGCTGCTGATAGTCGGCTTCGGTAAGGTCTTCACGGCGTTGCCGGTACCTTTGACGTAAATGCGATTTGTTCACGGCGGTGATCGCGATATTAATTAACTACGCCTCAGAGAGCACGTTGAACCGTAGATCGAAGGGGTCAAGCTTATCGAGCAGTTCGTCAACAAACTGCGGATTGTTAATATAATAGTTCAGTAAGTTCTCGTAACGCTCCTGTAAACCGCCCTCAGGAAAAAGCTTATCCTTCAGCCCTTCCAACTGATTGATCGCCGTTTCTTGCTTTTGCTCCTCAGCTTTTTTGAGCCGCTTCTCGATGTTTTCCAGACTTTTGAAGGATTTGCTAGATTCGGCACCGATAAAACCCTTCAGACTACCGTCTACTGCCAGTACCTTCTCTTCTACCTGTCGATATACCTCAGCCATCGCGGCTTTCTCTTCGCCCAGCGAAAGCGACGACTCGGCATGCTGTGCCACGTAGTCTTTTACCAGCGTATCGGTATCGGCAAACAGCTCGTGGACCTTTAGTCCGACTTTGTGCAGCTTTTTAGCGTTGGTCTTGCTAACGATGAGCGCAAAGTTACGGGGCAACAGCACCGGAAGCGGCACTTCGTAGTGGTCAAAGACGGGCTTGAGCTGCAACCAGTAGGCCAGCTCGCCCGGCCCGCCTACGTAGCCCAGGTTGGGCAAAATCATTTCTTGATACAACGGACGCAGCACCACGTTCGGGCTAAATCGTTCGGGGTGCTTTTGCAGCATTTCTTGCAGTTCACTTCGGCTAAACCGCTGATCGGTATTGTTCACGGCAAAGGCTTCGCCCTCCGTCACCAACCGCTCACGTTGCTGGCCATCCATATAGAACAGGTTAATCTCACGTGGGAACACCTGCGTACGATAATCTAACTGCTCTAGCTGCTCAGAAGCCTGCGCTACCTTTTCCTGCGCGCTATGACGTTGCAGGTCGTCTTGCATCACGGGTACAAAGTGCTGCTTCAGACGGGCATCATCCGCGTCTAACACGACCAAGCCATGTTCGCCCAGCAGTTCGTGTACGAAGGCACGGGTGGCGTCGGCAAGGTTTTCTTGGTTTTGGTAGGCCCGCTCAAACAGCGGTACGGCTTCTGGTAGTTTCTCCAGGATGGCTTCCAGTCCATCCAGCTTGAAGCGACCAACGGCTCCCTGCTGCTCAGACTCCCAGCGGTAGGTTTCGCCAAACAGGTGAAAGTGATTAATCTCAGCAAAGTCATGATCTTCCGATGCCATCCAGTATACCGGCACGAAGTGGTCGTCAGGAAAGGCTTCCTGCAACCGGCGGCAGCTATTAATGGTCGTCACCAGTTTGTAGATAAAGAACAGTGGACCGGAGAAAATATTCAGCTGATGCCCGGTGGTGATGGTGTAAGTTCGTTCGTCAGCGAGCGCCGCGATGTTGTCGCTCACCGCCGGCGTGGCCTCTAGCTTCGCGTACTGGTCGTTAAGCACCGCTACCAAATCTTGCCGAATGGCACCGTCTAATTGCTTTTCTTGAAGTTGTTCACCGAAGCTGTCTAAGGCGGGCGGGCGGTGATAAAAGGGTCGTAGCGGTTCTTTCTGAGCGATGTAGTCTAAAAAGATCGGAGTGAAAGCCTGGGTTTGCGAAAAATTGAGCTTCTCTAGGTTCATGAATGCGCGGGATGGATACCATTTTGGTATGTAGTACGCAGATCTGGAACGAATGTTCTTACGTAGGCGCATCGCGACACGTAGACGTTTTATTCCTTTTCTAGCAGTAGCAGATTCACGTTCTCGGCTTGCCAATCAGCTACCTGCTGCTGCCCCCGCCTAAAGCCTAGGTTGAACGCGCCCAGCATCACTCCCGGCCGCCCGTTCCTCTGCCAGGGCTCGGCCACCAGCCAACGCCCCTGGTTCACCGGTAAGGCCGACGGTTCAAATGCTAACTTCTCGTCACTACGGTTTTCTAAGTACGTAAAGCTCGTCGGATGATCGGTATCGAAGTCGGCAAAGTAGGCAGTAACGACCAAATCGGTGTCACCATCGTTGTCGAAGTCTTCGGCCAACAGGCGGGTTGCTCCGTACATCGGGTAGAAGTAGCTTTCCTCAAACTGGTTACTGCCGTCGTTGCGATACACCCGCACCCCATGATAGGGCTTGAGTACCGGCGAAAGGTCCGCGTTGTCTCCGTTCACCACCAGAATGTCATCATCGCCGTCCTGGTCGATATCGGTAATGGTGAAGTCACTGGTGCCGAAGACGGATGAAAACTGTAGAAGCGGCTTCCTGTCAAACTGCCCGTCGCCTTGGTGGTAAAAAGCGTAAACGCCCTCTCGCCCCTGCGCCATCAGTGCTATCACGTCCGTCTGCCCGTCTTGGTTCAGGTCGTGCAGGATGGTTTTAATCGCTCCGGGTTGCTCCCACAGCACACGCTGCTTAAAACCGCCTGCCTTGGTTTGCTGAAACCACGATAGCCGACCGATGTAGTTGCCAAACTCACAGATCACCAGATCTTCGCGCTCGTCGCCGTCGAGATCGCCCACGTTTAGGTGTACCGGTCGGTGCAATGCCTCGACGAGGGTTTGACTGTTTCCGCGCGCATCCATCGTTAGCAACTTTCCCAGAGGCTCGTCGTGTGGGTTTAGGTTGCCCACAGCCAACAAGTACGCGGTGCCATCTTCCTGAAAATGAACGTCGGTGACGGGAGAAGGTAGCTCAAAGAAATCTTTCGTTTGCCCTGCGCTGTCCAGTTGGTACAGCATCCGGGTACCGTCTCCCAGATAAATATCTCCCGTGGTAGGATGCTGTCGCAGCAGGGTGGTCAGCCCGCCGGTGCTTAGCCCTAGCGAAACCGGTTGCGGGGTAAAACCAGCCCGGGGCACCGTACCAGACGGCGTCGCCTCAGACGGGGTCGCCTCAGACGGGGTCGCCGGCGGCAGCTGATCGGAAGACAGTGAGTCGTAGTACGACACGATGCGTCGCCAGCTTTCCTCGCTCAAGAGGGCACTATCGGGAAAGACGTTCGCCTGTTTGATCAGAAACTGCTCGCTCATATTACGGCCCAGCACCGGGCGGTGAGCCGTATCCCGAATGCCAAGTCGCCACGACATGGCGGGTAGTACCGAGGTCAGCCAGGTGGTGCGGTCTAGTGCACTGGGCTCAGGAAACAGGTGACACGAACCGCAGTAGCGCTGCGCCAGCTGTTCGTCGGACAAATCCGTATCTGCAACGACGGTGCCGTCGCCCGGCTGGCAAGACGCCATTAAGATCAAAGAGAAAAGGAAGGTCGTGCGTAACAATAAACGGGCTTAAGAAGAGGTTAAAATACGAAGATATCAGAATAGTGGCGACAGTAGCAGCGGCAGGTAGCGGTTAGTACTACTACTGTGTTCGCTTAAACCTTTCGCGCGGGGTACCGGTTCCCTTCTTTTAACCTTAGCCTTACCATGAAAGATTTACTCATCATTATTGCCGGAGCGATGCTCCTCCTGACCGGCAGCTTTACTGAAGTTCAGCAGAAAGAAGCAGGGGCAGCTGATGAATCGCAGCGCGCTAACGACTTTTTCGAGCGTGTTTTTAACGAAGCCATCGACCGCGATCCGGTATTTCAAACGCAGCTCGGCATCAAAAAGGACTACGACCAGTGGGATGACCCTACGGAAGCGTTTGCGCAGATGGAGCTGGATATTTCTCAGCAGCATCTACAGTGGCTCAAAGACTCTATTGATTACGATGCCCTAGACGCCAGCACGAAGCTGAGCTACGATCTGTTTGTACAACGGGTAGAAGATGATGTGGCCGACTTCAAATTCCGCCATCATGAGTATCCGGTCAATCAGATGTTCGGTTTTCACTCTGAGGCACCCTCGTTTCTGATCAATATGCACCAGGTAACCAGTCGGGAAGATGCTGAAGCCTACATTGCCCGCCTGACCGGGGTAGAGAAGTACTTTGAGCAACTCACAGCCAACCTGGCTACCAACGAAGAACAGGGAATCTTGCCGCCTAAGTTCGTCTTTCCCCGCGTGATCGACGACGCTCAGAATATCATCAGCGGTTTGCCCTTTACGGATACCGGTGATAGTAGCGCACTGTATCAAGACATTTACCAAAAAGTAAACAGTTTATCGGTAGATGAAGCGACCAAAACCGATCTACTCCGCCAGGCCGAAGAAGCCCTGACCAACTCGGTGCAGCCGGCCTACGAGAAGCTGATTGTCTTTTTGAAAGAACAGGAGCAGCGGGCCACCGCCGACGACGGAGTGTGGAAGTGGCCGGAGGGCGAAGCTTACTACGCCAATGCGCTAAAGCGCACCACCACCACTGACCTGACCGCCGACGAAATCCACCAAATTGGCCTCGATGAGGTGGCCCGCATCCACGATGAAATGCGCGGCATCATGCAACAAGTAGCGTTTGAAGGCGACCTACAGGATTTCTTCCGCTTTATGCGCGAAGACGAACGCTTCTACTATCCCAACACCGATGCAGGGAAGGAGATGTACATGGACAGTGCTACGGTGATCATTGAGAATATGCGCCGGCGGCTAGACGAACTGTTCATTGTGAAGCCCAAAGCGGATATGGTGGTGAAGCGGGTAGAAGGTTTTCGTGAGAAGTCGGCGGGCAAAGCGTTCTACGACCGTCCAGCTCCGGATGGTTCTCGCCCGGGTATGTACTACGCTAATTTGTACGACACCAAGAACATGCCTAAGTACGAAATGGAAGCCCTGGCTTATCACGAAGGTATTCCCGGTCATCACATGCAGATTGCCATTGCGCAAGAACTGGAAGACTTGCCAAAGTTTAGGAAGTTCGGAGGCTACACGGCTTATATTGAGGGTTGGGGTTTGTACTGCGAGAAGATCCCAAAAGAGATGGGCTTGTACCAGGACCCCTACAGTGATTTTGGCCGACTTGCCATGGAGCTATGGCGGGCGTGTCGGCTGGTGGTAGATACGGGCATTCACAGCAAGAAGTGGACGCGCGAAGAAGGTATCAACTATTACCAGACCAATACCTCGGCCAGCGAGCGCGAGTGCGTGCGAATGGTAGAGCGCCACATCGTGATGCCCGGACAGGCCACAGCCTACAAGATCGGCATGATGAAGATCTTAGAGCTGCGCGAAAACGCTCGCCAGCAGCTTGGTGAGCAGTTCGATATCCGACAGTTTCACGATGTAGTGCTCAAGCAGGGCGCCATTCCGCTAAATGTACTAGAGCAACAAGTTGACGCATGGGTCGCCTCTAAAAGCTGATCTTACTTAGTGGGTCAGTTACGCTATGTTTGGCGGATGTATACCGAAAAGTAATAAGCCTTGATTGAATCCAACTCGGATGTTTTTGTACGCGTCTCAGACGGTTTGGTGACAGCACCGCTCACCACTTAAAAATCCTTACATAAGAGGAATTTTTAGCGTAGAAAAGCGTTTCTTTCGTAAAAACCGGTTAGTACATTATGACAAAATACGCGCTTGCTTGTCTGGTTTTAGTAAGTTGCCTTGGTCTCAGCTGGGCACAAACCGACAGTGCGACTTCTTTAATTGCCGGAGCGACAGTTTCTAATCGCTCTTCTGGGGACCTTCCGGTGGCCTTTCGTTTTGATAAGGCAAGCAGTACCTTGCCGTCTGATCTGCTCCACACCAAGTCGGTGGTATTTATAGACGCTGTCGGATCACCCAGAGGCAACAGCCAGGACTGGAAAGACTTGGCCAAGAAGATACACCGAAGCTTTGATGAAATCGGTATTGACGCCGTGGCGTACTACAACTGGCAAGACGCCAACGCCGGAGCGGATGCCACCCGTAAGCTGGCCAAAGAGCTTAATCAGCGATTTATAGAAAATATTGTCTACTTGGCCTACAACCAGGAAAGCAAGGAGTATACCCTTCTTATTGCTCCCTTCGACACCGAGAAACCGTTTGTTGACCGTCAGCAAGGTGCCTTTCAGTTAGTGGCCGGAACCCCAAAGACCCTCGCCCGTCAGTTGGACAATGTGGTGAGGCGTAGTGGTATGGAGAAACAGAACTTCCTGGTGATCGATGTGCCGGAGTTTTTCGTGGGCGCAGGCAACGTTGTGCGGGGCAATCGGATGGAAGGCTTCGCCCAAGACCTTAAGCTAGACAAACTGGCGATTCCTAGCTTTGGCGACGAGCGCGACGAAGCGCTCAAGCGCATCATGATGCCCTACCCCTACGAACACGACTTCGTTGACCCAGAACGAGATGAGGATGATTTGCGTCAGGATGGTTATCAGTTCATCCTGCTTCGGCTGCACACCCAAGAGGCTAATATTAAAAATATGCTCGGTTACCGCGTCGACCCGAACGCGCCGCCGCCGTCCGGATCAGGACCTTCTATCTATAAATACTACGTAAAGCATATCTACACCGGCGACGTCTACGTAGGCACCAACTGGGACGCGAGCCCTTCTTGGCAAACCGCTCTTACTAAGCACCTTCGCTCGATGCGGGAGGCTATGACTAAAAAAAGATAAGCGAATCCGATAGGCGCATTACCTATCAAACTCGCTCTGTGCTCTAATCGCAGGTCTCCTTTTTTCTTTTACTCGTTACGCCACGCAGCGGGTCATGTGGGCTAAACTGTTTCTGCTTCTAGTAGTGCTACCTCGCTCAGCTCGCCGTTTAGCTCAATCAAAACGTAGATAAAGTACTTAGTTTGGCTAGAGGCTCCGAAGTTAAACTTCTTGAGCGTAGCACCTCCCAGTGCTATTTCTGTCTGCAAGCGGTGATCTATCAGTGCCTGCGGAGTCGGTGCACCTTCGTGATCCTTTTCTTTGAAGTACAGATAATGAATGGTGCCGTCCTTCAGGTCATCACCTACCATCACTGCCAACGAGATAAGATCGCTCTGAGGAACACCCCGGCGTTCTACGACGGGGGCTTTCAACGTGGCCGAAACACCTGGCATATCCGGCGTATCTGACGAGGCCATTGCCCGCGTTGAAACCGACAGGCTGCTTACTTCACTCACTTGATCATTCTCCTTCACCACGGCGTAAACCATGTAATCAGTGTCTGTATTTAGGTCTGACCGGAAGGTAACTCGCCCCACCTGACCTTCCATCGGTAGCTCAGTGACATCTTGCCGTTCTAAAATCTCCTGACTGGTCGGTTTTTCCGCGTCTGCCGTTAGTAGCACATAGTAAACAGTATCCCGCATCTGACTGGCATCAACCGTAGCTCTAAATTTCACTACGGTGGCTATTTCAGAGGACTCATTACTTAATACGGGTGGTATAACAACGGCGGCTGCTACTACGACGCTATCGTCGGTAGGACCCGTCGGGGTAACCTCACTATCTTCTTCGCAGGCGGCAAAAAAGAATACGGCTAAACTCAATAGCCAGGGCGATAAGTGGTTTGTCTTTTTCATCTTTTGATTATTACTGTGTCAATTATTATTCGGTAGTAGCCTCTAGTAGCACTACTTCACTCACTTCGTTTTCTATCTGTATAAGCGCGTAGATGTAATACTTTGTCTGACTCGACGCTCCAAAGTTGAACGTCTTAATCACCGCCCCATTCATATCAAAAGTTTTAAAGCTATCGTCTAGTAACTCTTGAGGGGTGGGCGCACCTTGATGCTTAGATTCTTTAAAGAACGTGTAATGGACGGTAGCACCTATCTGGTCGCTGGCCACCATGATAGCCATTGAGATAAGGTTTCTTTGTGGGACACCACGTGGCTCTAGGATCGGTGCCACTAGCGTAGGCTGAGTACCTTCTGGTTTGCCACCACCATCATCAGGATTTTCCTCTTCTGGGTCAGGGTCGGGGTTATTGTTGTCCGGTTCGTCCGGATTCTCAGGATCACCATCGGTGGGCGTATCAGGACCTTCTTCAGCAGGTTCTTCCTTTACCGGCTCCTCACCTTCTTCCCCCGGCTCCGGTGCAGCTATCGGTGCTGCTTTAATGTCTAAGCGGGCGGTCTCGCTCACGCGTCTTCCTCTTTTGATAACCGCGTAAACCACGTACTCGGCTTGTTTGCTCAGTGCAGGCTGATACGCAGGACGAAAGGCGTTGCCACCCATTAAAAACTTAATCACATGATCTTGATCTATCAGTGCCGGTGCCTCGGGAGGGGCGGTTCCGGAATCAAATACCGCGTAATAAACGGTGTCTTGCGCCTGACTCGTGTCAACGGCCACCCCGAACTTCACAATAGACGATACTGATTCGGCCAGCGTACTGAGCGTGGGCGGAAGAATATCAGGAGATACCACCAGCGTCGGTACTACTTCAGCCTCGGTCACTACGTCTTCTTCACAGCTAGTGAGTACGCTTAGTGTGACAAGCAAGAGAATAAATATAACTTGGCTCCGGTACAACATAGAAATATACTAATAGAGTAGCACTTCTAGTATACTAAGTTGACAGAAAACGATGAGCAATCCTTCGCGTTTGTGAAGAGTTTGGTACGTGTGTAGACTATAAAGACAAGAGCGAAGGAGGCTGCTCTAGGTAAAGCAGCGACCTTCGCTCTAAAAGAAACGATGTGCTAAGTAGAGCCTACTCGCTAGAATGGCAGGTTGTCAGCCGTGGCGGTTTGCCGCTGGCTGGCTCGTTCAGCTTCATCCTTCTTGCCTAGCATCAGAAAATCCGAGGCCACCACTTCGGTGACGTAGCGCTTGTTGCCCTGTTGGTCTTCGTAGCTGCGGTGGTTCAGTTTGCCCTCTACGGCGATTTCTTTGCCCTTGCTCAGATACTCTCCGGCCAGTTCGGCCAGTTTACCCCACAGCACCACGTTGTGCCACTGCGTATCTTCTACCCGCTCGCCCTGCTTGTTTCTATAGCGGTCAGTAGTAGCCAGTGAAAAACGAGCCAGCGTACTACCGTTGGTGGTTTGTTTCACCTCAGGGTCTTTGCCCAGGTTGCCAATGAGTTGTACACGATTTTTTAATGCGTTCATAATTTTCGATATTTTGCGTTGAACATTAAACTTCGTTGGCAAAGGTGGGGCAGGGGGCAGTAAGTAGTCGTCGGTTAAGTGTTTGTAGTCGTATAGAAGCATTTGCAAATGCTTGTAAACGTTTGTAAATGAGAATTGCGTTTATCAATTGGCTGTAACGCATTTGGAAAAAAGATCGCAGATATAAAATAAATAGTGCGACAACTATCATATTGAGTTCTTTGACTATAATCCTTAATGAGAGATAGACGCAATAGTGCGTTATCCCTATGCTAGTAGCTATAGAAGAATGAAGAATCAGTTTTTAGGGATATTGATATTGTTGTTTGCTTCCTGCAATTCGGATGTGTCAAATACAGACGACCGTTCAGCAGAATTAGATACAATAATCTCTGAAGATTGTAGTAGAAGCCTAGCGCTAAAAGATTCAATTCTTTTGCCCGATCTATTGATTAAAGGATCATGTACATACATGGTAAATGAAGGTGATTCGTGCCATTTCACGGCTATACTTTCAGATTCCGCTTTTTACAAATTTTACGATAAAAAAACCAAAGAAATTCATACTCTTTTACCGGTAGTAAGAATAAACAATGCAGAAGTAGAAGTTAATGGAAATGACTACTCAGCTTCTAAATATGTGAGAATTAAACCACCTTATGAGACTTACAGTAATTCGGATAAACGATATAAACGCATCTTGTTTGAATGGATATTTCCACATCCGAGAGAAGGAGATATTGCGTTAACGAGAGTAATAACTTTTGAATTAGAAAACAGCTACTAACATCGCTCAGCCCTCACCCTGGCAAGATAGATACTTGCGGGTTAGTTGCTCCAAGTAGCAAAAATGATACACGAAAGTAAAACAACAAACAAGCCGGGCAATGGCTGCCCTAGGCGTTAGTGGTAATTGTGAAAAAACAACTTTGAATTCAAGAACCAAAAATCTATATGGTAAATATTAATTATACATTTATTAAATCAGGTAAAAAGTTAATTAAATTGAAATTTGATGATATTTTGTTTGTCAAAGGCTTGGGTAATTATGTAGAAATATTTCTCAAGAACAGTAAAAAACATATTTACTATAAAACTTTAAAGGATCTTATTGATAAGTTACCTAATGAATTTATGAGAGTTCATAATTCTCACATCATAAATCTAAAAAACGTAGATTACATAGAAGATAACCATTTAATAATAGGAGAACATAAAATCACGATAGCAAAAAGTCATAAAGAATGTTTATTAAATAGGATAGACAAGTTATTACTCTAAATAAGAGATTATACCATCCGCATAAAATATTGAGTTGAGTAAATAATTTATTTTACAGAAAGAATTTATATAAGTAACTTTTCTGTAAATATGATATTATAAAACAATTTTTATTTTACTTAACAACTTTAATTATGACGGCAAACAGTTTAAATGCTCAGAACAACAAATTCGAAAATGATGTTAAAACAATTGATGCTCTAATGAAAGCATCATATGAAGTTGTTTCAGGAGAAAAAGGAACAAAAAGACAATGGGACAGAGATAATTATTTACATCATCACAAAGCTGTTTATTCATACTTTAGTAGAGAAAAGAACAAGCAAGTGTACTATACATTACAAGAGTTTCATAAAGAAACGGATGATATGGTTTTCCACACCGATTTTTATGAAAATGAAATAAATAGAGAAGTTAGAGTTTTTGGAAATGTTGCTCAAATTTGGAGTACTTATGAAACTAGATTAGTAAAAGGTGGAAAAGTCGAGAGAAGAGGAATAAATAGTGTCCAATTAATTTATGAAAATAATCGTTGGTATATAATTTCTTGGACGTTTTGTGGAGAAAGCGATGATAATATTATCCCAAAAACATTTGATAACAATTAATACTACCACTAACAAAGTGTATAGTTTATTGCTATTCCTTGCTAAATCAAAGGTAAGTGATTTTTTATAAAGTCGGTGCTTTATCGAAAATTTAGTGTTTTTAAAATCGCAACAAACCATACACCAACCGTCAGTAAAAAAAAGATTCAGAAAACAATCTTCCTAAAAAATAGGAATATGAAAGCCTCAAAATATTATGCAATTTGGTTTAGTCAAAGAAATGGGAGTACATTACTATGCAAAGCATTAGAAATGACGAATGTACTGGGAAACCCTTCTGAATTATTCACAATTGAACCAAATGAGAAATTATTAACAAAACATAAAGCAGAAAATTATCAAAATCTTCAAGATAAAATTTATGATTTAGGTTCAAGTTCAAATGGAGTTTTTGGAATTAAGCTTAATGCGCCAAAAAAGGAAAATGACTCTTTAATAAATGAGTTAAGATTATTTCCAATTGCTAATGATGAATCAAATTTGACTACTAATTTTGCAGTATGGGAAAAACTATTTCCAGATTGCAAGCATATTTTTCTTACAAGAAGGAATAAGGTGAGACAATCAGTTTCCTGGTGGAAAGCCATAATGACAAACGAATGGCATAGAAAGATAGGAGAACAGACTCCAGTATCTGACATAAAATTAGCTGAGAAATATAATTTTGATGCGATAAAACATTTATTAATTGAAACGACAATCAGAGAAAGTAAAATTCAAGCTTTTTTAAAGGAAGGAAAAAGTTCTGCATTAACAATAGTCTATGAAGATTTTATTGATGATTATAAAGGAACTGTTAAACGAATTGGAAAATATCTTGGAGAAGATGTTAATGATGCTAATATAGCTTCACCTTATTTTTCAGGATTAGCTGATGAAATATCTGATGAATGGACAGAAAGATTTAGAATAGAATTGCAAAAAGATTGGACAAATAAAATATGGTGATAGATTTTCCAATCAATATATTAGAAAAAAGTCGAACACCCAACAATGCATACAACGGCAATTACCAGCAAAAGCTGGTAACTGCGTGTGTGCGTAACCGTTATAGCAAAACCCATGAACTAAGCAATACGTATTGAACCTTTGACCAATAGCCAGGTGGCACCATTTGATTTGCTCGCTGCGGATGATCCCTCGTGAGCACACATTGAATCGTACCTAAAGACAGGACGCTGTTTTGCGGCTAGCCCTAAGTCTAGAATAGTCGGAGTGATAGTTCTGAACGAAGTAGACGCCACAACGGCCAAAACAAAGAATGTAGCGGTCAGGGAGTCTGAGCGCAGAAAGGAGATCGGAAAAGCGCTGTTAGGGTACGCTGAACAAGTAGGCCGAGACATAGGTTGGGCTTCTCCCGTGTAGAAAGACTAGCCTCAGAAGAACGATCTGTTTCCCCAACGAAGAAAATGCTTGATAAAGTAAACGGCACGTGCGCTAAACCGTAGGGTTATGAACTTCAAACAGACCGCCGTACGCGTGCTTTACCCTGCAATAGATGCTATCTTTCGCAGGATCGACCAGCATCATATTCTAAGAACGAAAAATATCCGGCGTATACCAGGCATAAAGTGGCGCATCGGGGGAAAGCAGTCGTACGCTGAATGGGCGCACGTGATCGGTATATTTCAAACCTTGATGCACCAACAGCTACCGGGCAAGACTGCCAACCGCATCCTAGATGTGGGCTGCGGCACCGGATTACTGGCCATGGCCGCCGAACCTTTCATCCGTGAAAGTGGTCACTACACGGGCATAGATGTCAGCCAGCGTGATATTAACTTTTGCAAGAGACGCTATCCTGCGTCAAACTACCACTTTCAGCATATAGATGCGGCGAACCCAACGTACGCACCCGCGCAAGACAAACCACTGAAACCTTGGCCGCTAACCGATGCTTCGTATCATATGGTGACAGCCTTGTCGGTTTGGACGCACCTGAATGAAGACCACGCAACATTTTACTTTAGTGAGGTACACCGGGTGCTTAAACCGGGTGGCAAAGCCATCATTACCCTCTTCTACTTAGACGATCAGTACGAAGCGTCACTCCAGCATCGGCGGCCAGTTGCCGGGCGATTTCACGCTACGTTACAAACTCAGTGGGTCTTTAGTGAAGCTGCCTACGAATCAAAGCACTGGTTTTCACCTGATTGGGCCAACCCACCAGAAAATGCGATAGGCGTTGCTCCGGAAGGTTTGAACACGCTGATGAGCCAGACTACTTTGCGATTGATTGAACACTATCCTGGTAACTGGAAAGAGCAGCCAGGGATATTCTTTCAGGACGTGATGGTGTTCGAAAAACCTATTTCGGATGAAGAGCCCGATCAAGCAAAAAGCCAATAATCCTTGACCGCTTGCTTCCCCCACATCCGTAGCTGATGACGAATTTCCACTTTTGCCGCGGGAGAGGCCGTCACCACCATAATCTGAGGGTTGGTTAATGACGGAATAGTCTCGTAATGCGCTAACCGTACGCCGTACACGTCTTTCCCTATTTTGCGTGGGTTATCGCACACCCAGTGAGGTTGGTCATCTCGTGCTAGTAGCAATTGCGCCATATCTTTGCCGTTACGTCCGGCGCCCCAGAGCACCAGCGGTCGTTCAGGCTCACGGTCGATGGCGTAGAAGTAGCGCAGCTTCAAATCAAAGTAGCGGTTGTCGCGGTAGCACTCCCAGGTACGCGAAATGCGGTCGGCACGGTCTCGCCAGTAGTGTAGTACTTTATCAATGCCAACCACCCGCAATTTCTGCTGATAGATACGAAAGCACAGATCATAATCTTCGGGATACACCTCTGGATCGAACGCCCCGACGGTGTCTAGATCATCGCGGTGCATCAGCCAGGAATGCGAGGGAATGACGCACTCTTGGTAGATCTCTTCGTAGTGCGCACTGCGACGCGCTACATCATTGATCCACCGCTCGTACCGACGGAACCCGTCTCCTACTTCACCCTCGTCCACGAAGTGCTCGGTGCCTCCGGCGATGACCGTTCCGGGCCCATGCTGCTGCCAAGCCTCTACTAGCACCGCCAGCTTATCGTGAGGCATCCGGTCATCTGAGTCCATTCTATTGATGAGCGTACCCCGGCAGTGGCGATAGGCGACTTGCAAAGCAGGGATTAACGAAGGTCGGTCGCTGTCAAATACTCGGATACGAGCGTCTTGGGCAGCGTACTGCCGCAGGATTTCGGGCGAGCGGTCGGTCGAGTGATCATTGACCGCCACCAACTCCCAGTGCGGATACGTCTGAGCCAGGATAGAATCAAGGCAGGCGTGCAGATACGGCTCGGTATCTTTGACTGCCATCACGATAGAGACCAGGTGATTGCGCAACTGACCCGTTTGCTTCTGTTTAATCGTTTTGCCAGTCTTACCCGAAATTGTGCTGTATCGTTTCATGAGGAACCGCCAAGATCATGTTGGTAGATTTTCATAGACAACGGGCGGCAACTGACTACCAGAAAGTAGCTGCCCTGGCAAAGAAGCGGGGGCCGCCCTACGGGCTGCTTTGTCCGCGCGACGATGGGTCACCCCGTACCTACTGCATTAAATTTGCGCACCGAAGA
Source organism: Tunicatimonas sp. (assembly GCA_965213875.1). Classification (GTDB taxonomy): domain Bacteria; phylum Bacteroidota; class Bacteroidia; order Cytophagales; family Cyclobacteriaceae; genus Tunicatimonas. Next base: position 1,533,066 of record CBDCAN010000001.1, read on the forward strand.
GTGAACTGAGGCGGTGAACTAGAGAGGGAACTCGTCGGGATCTTGACGGTTTGGCCAAAACAGTAACAAGTCTATTTGCTCTTCTTTGATCTTGTAGTAGAGGGCAACATACGGATTGATTACCCCACAGTGAATACGATCATCGGCCCGATATACCTGATACATTTCTGGATGTTCTCCTAACTGACCAATTACCTCAAATACCCGATCTATAAACTTACGTAAGGTTACTTCCGGCCAGTGTGCTTCTAAATAGTCTAACTGAGCCTGAAAGGTGCTTTCCGCTTCTGGTGTCCAGACAATCGGTAAATTCATGCCGAATAGCGGTTACGAAAGTCCTGTTTTACTGATTCGTGAGTGCGCCCCTCGCCGCGTTCGGATTGCTCAACGGCTCGATTTAGGGCAGCCCTGAAGGCCGAACCAGTTTCCTGCTTTTTTAATCCGTAGCCTAATAGATGTTTGATGGCTAAGACAAGATCTAAGTCTTCTACTTGTTCTAACTGGCTTACCACCGTCGCTTTTTCAGTTTGTATATTCATCATTTTCTTATAGTGTCTCTACCAAGATAACGGTTTTTTACTTCATCGGATGATATTTCTCTAACTGTTGCCGCAAGCCACCCAGTTTCTGGTCTTGATAACGCTACGTGATTCATAAAAAAAGCCCCCTTGCTGGTGCAAGCGGGCCGTTGTGTAGTGTACTAAAAGAGAAATTTTAAACTTCTTATAGCGTGCCTGCTTCGGGCAGGGTAGAATACAGCACCTTCAGCGCATTGGCTTCGCGCAGCTCCTGCTGCACATCTGATACGATTCCCATACGAGCATCATCGTCTACCTTGAGAGCAATAGTAATCTGATTGCGCTCGGCTTCGGTCAGCTTATCTCGCTCTTGGTTAACAAACTGCACGATGGCGTCCGACTCTACCAACACATCGTTGGTCTGAATCCGAGGTTCTGAACCGTAACGATCAGGATCCTTAGGTGGGCCAATGTAGATATAACTCACCAGGGACTTTTTCTGCATTTTAGTAAGCTGCTCGGCTTTAGGAATATTCTGCTCTACCAGCAGATCAGTTTCCCGAAGTACGGTAGTTACCATAAAAAAGAACAACAACATGAAAATAATGTCCGGTAGCGCTGAAGTAGGAATATCCTGACTTGACTCCGTCTTTTTCTTAAACTTAGGCATAACGTTGTATTATTGGTTTCCGCTCGCTTTAGAAGGTTCAGCAATCGAGATACTCATCGGAATTTCCTTTCTGAGCTCATCGTACTTTTCCTTCATGCTGGGCTCAAAGTCGCCCGTACGAATGACCTCAGCGGTCGTACCCAGATCTTCTGCGTATATTTCGTAATAAGCACCCTTCACCTCATCGTACACTTCAATGTACTTCTCGTAACTGGTACCCCGGTCCGTTTTGAAAGAAACAATCGCTTTCTGCGGACTCTCTGAAGACTCAGGATCGCGACCGTTATTCAGTACGAAGGTCTTGATTTGCTCCTGTAGTACGCTTATATCCTGCATCGGTTCACCCTCTACCAGCATGCGGTCTTGCGAGTTGAGCAGAATAGCGAAGATGTTACGCTCGTTGAGCTTAATATCAGGCGGCGGCTCATTAGGGTCCGGTTTGGGGGGCAGTTGTATGGCCAACCCCTTGTCAGAAGCAATGGTGGTCGTCACCAGGAAGAATATGAGCAGTAGGAACGCGATGTCGGCCATGGAGCCGGCATTCACCTCCGCTGCACCTCTTTTTTTACGTGCCATATTAGTTAAATATTTTGCTGATTTCGGTAAACACGATGCTCACTAATGCCATCAGGATAAGAATATACATCGTGATGAGTGCTCCACCAATCATTTTAGAAGTTACCGCAGACTCTACGTTGTTCTTCACGTAGATGGGCAACACTTCATTTCCGGCAATGGTGTACCCGATAAAAAACAGCACAGCAATTGCAACAACGCCCACCAGCGCACCCAGCAGGGCGCGAGGATTGCTAAACGACTGAATGAGGGGTAAAACAATGGCAGCGAGCAACGCAATACCTATCAGAATGTAAGCGGCGTAGAGTCCGTAAGTTGAAACAAATTGATCCATGAATCTCTCTGGTTTTTGGTAAAAGGAGCCAAGCGAAACGCTTCGCCCCCGTCGGTTAGTCTGGTTAGTTGTCTACTCTTAGTCAATGCGAGTTGCGGTGGTTCCGCCGCTCACTTTGTGCTGCACCAGCATATCTACCAAAGCGATAGAAGAGTCTTCCATGTTATTTACCAAGCTATCAATTTTAGAGACGCAGTAGTTGTAGAACAGCTGAAGGATAATCGCCACGATCAAACCGGCTACCGTGGTCAGTAGGGCAACCTTGATACCACCGGCCACGAGAGAGGGAGAAATATCACCCGCTGCTTCAATCGCATCAAAGGCACCGATCATACCGATTACCGTTCCCATAAACCCGAGCATCGGGGCAATGGCGATAAATAGTGAGATCCAAACCAAGCCACGCTCTAGTCGGCCCATTTCTACTGAACCATAGGAGATGATTGACTTCTCAACCATGTCTACGCCTTCTGACCAGCGCATCAGGCCCTGGGTAAAGATAGAGGCTACGGGGCCACGGGTGTTGCGTGTCACATCTTTCGCCGCTTCTACCCCGCCGGTGTTGAGGGCATCTTCCACGTTGGCCAATAACTTTTTGGTGTTGGTAGAGGCTAGGTTCAGCGTAATGATCCGCTCGATAGCGATGGCTAATCCAAGGATCAGGCACAGCAGTACGGGACTCATAAACTTCCAATCTCCTTCAATGAATTTAGATTTAACGCTCTGATGGAAGGTTTCTTCTTCCATGTCCATACCGACATCGGCGGCAGCCGTGCTGGCAGTGGTGGTGGTCTCCTCTATTTCGGTAGCCGCTTCTTCCATCATTCCGGCAGAGTCAGCGTCTTGGGCAAATAGCGCAGTCGTTTGACCTACAGTAAGGAAACCGGCTAGCAGCAGTAAGGTGAATAACTTTTTCATAAGAAATCAGTCGTCTATTGTAGTATAAAAATTTATAAAAGGGTGTTAGTTACTTCGTTTACGTACTAGCGGAGAGGGCGGGATTCGAACCCGCGGTACCCTTGTGAGGCACACTCGCTTTCCAGGCGAGCACCTTCAGCCACTCGGCCACCTCTCCTGAAAACTTTTGTGTCTCCTAGAACCGCACTAAACACAAATAAATTAATTATAACCGCTATTTGCAAGTTTTCGCTATTATTCAATCAATATAGAGAATTCAGCCCAATATACTTTCAAGAACCTGCAATATAATCGCTAAAACTGCTACCTATCTGCGTTGAGATCAATATTTTAACGATTTGCACCGCTGCTTTCTTATGTAACATTTGCGCTAAAAGCCGATCATCCTGCCCATCATTCGGTAAATACGTACATGATCTTACGCTACGTTTCGTCCGAAGTCAGGTGCGCTAGTATCACATCAATCACATTGATAGGTGCCACCGTGGTATCAGGGAGCAGATCAGCCGACTGACTCACCAGCAACGGACGGTCTTCCGTCGGAAGGTCAATAGCCCCGTGAGAACCCTTCACTAACGTGGCATCCAGCGGGATCACATCCATGAGGTAGCGAAACCCAAGCTTCTTGCGCAGTATCTTCGAACCTACCTTGGCTTTCAGGAAACGAATGTCGGGGTCGGCGATGGTTTCTACCGGATCGTAGCCCGGCTTGCGGTGGATATCCACAGTGCGCGCAAAGTCAGGCGCACGTTCGTCGTCTAGCCAGTAGTAGTACGTGAACCAAGCATCCGGCTCGGCTATCGCCACCAGCTCGCCGGCCCGCTCGTGGTCGAGGTGATACTTTTCTTTACCCGCTTCATCCAGCACCTGGGCTACTCCCGGAGTAGCTTCCAGCCACTGTTTTACAGCGTTGAGTGCGTCCGGTTCGTTGACATAAACGTGAGCGAGCTGATGGTCTGCCACGGCAAAAGCCCGACTGACTCCCGCATCCAGCAGTTCGCGACCCAGCTCCTCTTTCACGGTGATGTACCCGGCTTCGCGCAGCACGCGGTTGAGGTGTACCGGACGACTCACGCTGGTGATTCCGTACTCTGACAACAAAATTACCTGGGTGCCCTGCGCTTCGTAGTAGCTGATCAGATCGCGACACACTTCATCAACCTCTTGTAAATCGCCGGCGATATGCTCAAAGTCAATGCCGCGGCGCTGCAAATTATAGTCTAAGTGCGGTAGATACACCAGTGTAAGGGTCGGATCGTGCCACTGGTCTACCTTTTTGGTGGCTTCGGCAATCCAGCGGGTCGAGTTGATGTTGGCGTTGGGTCCCCAGAACTCAAACAGCGGAAACTGCCCCAGCTCCTGCTGCAACCGGTCGCGCAGGGGCATGGGCTGGGTGTAAATGTCGGGCAGCTTGCGCCCATCGGCGGGGTACAGCGGGCGGGGCGTCACGGTAAAGTCGGCCGTAGAGTACATGTTGTACCACCAAAACATGTTGGCACAGGTAAAATTCGGATCGATACGACGGGCCACGTCCCATACTTTAGGAGCCTGCACTAGTTTGTTGGACTGTCGCCAGAACTTGATTTCGCACTCATCGCGAAAGTACCAGCCGTTGCCGACCACGCCGTGTTCACGGGGCCACTCGCCCGTGAGGTAGGTCGACTGCGCCGAGCAAGTAACCGCGGGCAGCACCGGATCAATCGACAGTTGCTTGCCCCGCGTGATCCACTCCGACAGAAAAGGGGTGTGCTCGCCCACCACCCGGGGCGACAGGGCCACCACATCTAATACTACGGTTTTCTTCATCTTTGATAGTGTTCGGTCACCCACTGTAGTTCTCGGGTGATTGACTCAGCCAACCCCACACGCATCGCCGGAGGCAGCACCTCCCAGGTGTAGGTTTCTACCTCCAGGTGATTCGTCACCGGATTGTTGCGCAAAATATCTAACACCATCTGAATATCCGACTGTGTGGCGGCCAATGCCCCGTATTCCGCTACGAAGATCGGCACGTGGAAGTGAGTGCGCCATTCCTGCACCGACGTATCACCAATGTGCTCCAGGGCGGGCGGCAAGTCGGGGTAATATAGCTGTTGCCCGTCGTGGGTGCGGGCCACCACCTGATGCAGGTAAGTGGATTCTACCAACGAGGAAAAAGCTGCTTGTACCGCCCGGCGTTCGCTGGTCACGGGCGGCAGTTGCGCCTTGAGGGCGGCGCTGATCTGAATTTTTCCGATCTGTATGCCCGCGGCTTTCCAGCGCGCAAACACCTCGTGAGGCTGCTCGTACATCACCGCAAAGTGACACACGTCGTAGCAGATAAGAATATGATCGCGCAGACACTGCGCCGCCTCATCCGGACTAATACCCAACTGCTGCTGTAAATAGCGTGCCCCTTCTGGCAGTAGCCAGCGATTAAAATAGTCGATCACACCCTGTGCATCTTCCAACAGGCCGTCGGGTTCGGGTTCTAGATCAAGGTGCAGCCACTGCCCGGTCTGCTGCCGGACACGATACAACTGCGCTGCTACTCGGGCCAGATGGTGCGTAGCCCGCTGGCGGGCGACATCGGTAGCGGCCTCGTCGGCAAACCAGTATTTATAAGAGAGTGGCGAGGTAGAAATACTACCTTCGGCGTCGTGCGGAAGTAGTTGTCCGAGCACCTCAAACGAGCGTAGCGTGTAGTGCAACCGCTCCGGAGTGGTCCAATCGGGCTGATGCACCACGTCCTTTACCGCCTGATGGTGGAATCCGCCGTAGGGGAAGGCGTTCATCGTAAAGACGTAGTAGTTATGCTCGTGTAGCCAGTCCTGAAAATCACGCAGATGGTCACCCGACAGCAACTCTTCTGTTGCCAGATGGGATAGCCGCAAACCGATACCAAAGGGCTGATCAGGCGACAACGTTTCTCTCACCGGGGGCAGGTACGTTCGTAGGTTTTCGTATACCTCAGTCCACCGCTCGCCGGGGTGGATGTTAGTACAATAGGTGAGGTGATAACGGTCTAGCTTCATAAAGTGGCGACAAGTAACTTCTTTTTCCTGAAAAAAGCATCCTAAGTGTTCACGTGTAAACGGCGATTGATGAGTAGCAGGAAGATGTGCAGTGCGGCAGTAGCAGTGGCGATTACTGCTGCTGCCTCCTGCCACTGCTACTTTATGTGACAGCAAAACGAGTGGCCAACCAACGGGATAGTGGCAACAGTAGCAACACCACCAACCCGTAGGCCCATCCGGCAAAGATCGCTACTAACGTGGCGTCCATCACAATCAAGGAAATGACTCCGGCTTTCACCGCTTGCCCTACGTAGCGTGGTTCTCGGTTTTGTAATGCCCGAAACAAGGGGGGAAAGATCAGGTAGCCGAACAGTATCAGAAAGGGCACAAAACGAATCACTGAGAAAGCGATGCCCAGTGCCAGCAGCGAGCTCACGACCAGGGCGTACATGCTCACTCCGCCCCACAGCGCACGGCGGTCGCTGCCGTGTACCTCGCCCCGACTAATCATGGTGATCGCCGCAATGTACACCACCGGGATAAGTCCGAGAAACCATAGCATTGGCACGGTGGCCGTCACCGCGCTGATGCCCAATAGCAGGTTGCCCCCGCGACAGAGGCCCATATTCATGGGGCCGAACCACCGTTGGTGCTTGCCCCAGGCGTCGTATAATACCGCCAGCGTCGCCACACCGGCAGCAATGGCGGCACTCAACCAAGCAACCTGCGCCGCCGCTACGATCCCCATCAATAACAAGCCACCTGCCAAAACACCAGCCCCTCGCACCGAGGCATCGCCCCGCGGAATAGGCCGTTCGGGCCGTTCGGTACGGTCCAGCTCGGCGTCGAACACGTCGTTGAACACGATTCCGCCGCCGTAGAGTCCGACAGTAGACAGCACGAGCCAGCCCAGATGAACCACCTGCGGTTGCCCCCACCAGTCGACGATGAGCAGCTGATCTAGGGTCACCATTGCGCCCGAAGCGGCAAAACCGGCTAGGATATCTGCCACCGCCGTCACAATGTTGGCCGGACGGGTGAGCTGAGCGTAGGCGCGTATTTTTTGGTACATAGATACGCTAGAACTATTGTTTCTGATTAAACCGTTCGTACACATCAAAATTGAACAGGCTGGCACTGGTGATCTCATCAATGGATAGTACGAGCAGAAACCCCTGGTAAATATCTTCCTCTCCAGCTTGCTGGCGACTTTGGTACACATCCCAGTATTCGGTGGTGAACACCACATCTTGGGTATCGCTGCGGTAGCCGCTGATGAGGGGCAGCACTGATAGATAAGCGCTGCGCGACGGGCGCGGTAGTGATATGGGCCAACCTACGTAGACCTTACCACTCTTGGTGGTGAAAGAAATGAGCGAAGCGTTTAGGAAACATTTGCCAATCAGCTGCTCCAGTTCGTTGCCATTGCGCCGAATGGCCCAGCTCAACGCGCGGGTATCATTGGTAAATACGTTAATCAGGTGCGGCAGTATGATGCCCAGCACCAAAGAGAATACCGCCGTGCCGGTGTAGGGCAATTGCAGCGGCACGTGTTCCTTTAGCGTGCTGATACGATCAGGAAAGATATACTGTGCGCTTTTGGTAAAGACAATGGCGAGGCCCAGCAGTAGAATACCGGCCAGCACAGCGTTGAAGACGAGCTTTTGCCGATCAATTCGCTGATGGATGTACTTGGTGAGACGACAGGTAATTAAGAAATAGTAGCCTCCTACCAGGGGGAGCAACAGTAGGTTAAAAGGCATGCGTGATCAGGCTGCGCTAGAGGGTTTGTGCTCGCGGTTTTTAATGTCTTCGTAAATGGAAGACCGCCGAAAACGCTCCAGCATCTGCTGCACTTTGGCACTAGCCAGTATATCCGTGGGCCTCACGTACAAACGTCCGCCCCGGCTATTGATCGTCACTGAAGATTTTGAGGTATCATGTGATTCCATACCCAATGATACGAAATTTGTGGGGTAATGTTGAGCCACAACGCCACGAATTGTACTACACCCTACATTTTTGCCACGCCACCACAAGTGTTTACTGCTGGTCAAAGAGGAGGGCCAGTACTAACAGTAGGCACTGTCCGCCTAGCGCCAGGTAAAACATTTTGTTGCTGGGTTGCGCCAGATCATCCATCACACCCGCTACTTTACCAGACAAAATGCTGCTGAGGGTTAACTGCTCATCTGAGAAGTCAACATCATCCAGCTTCACTTTCTTCATCACAAAGCTGAATATTTTCTTTTGCCAGCGCGACGCTTCGGCATCCTGCCGGATCGTTTGCAGCATGCGCAGCTTCACCGTTGCCTGATCGTTGATCGTGCTTACTTTGCTATTCAGCAGCGTGTCTACGTAGCCGAGCACCTTGTTGGTAAACCAATCCTGTAGGTTGTTCTTCCACAGCCAAGCAATGGCCGCTTGCATCGCCAGCTTGTTGGCTAACGTAAAATAGACCGCCGGAAACGCCAGCAGACTGGCAACGCACAGTAGCATCACAAAAAAGTCTTCGGCAAAAAGGGCGATAAGCCCCATCACTGCCCCAACTATGCCCGTATGAGCCGCTCCGGCAAACCACCACCAGTGTTGTTAGACAGCAGGTAGATGGAAACAAGGAAGCAGATCAAGCTAAAGCTTGTTCCAACTATAAAAACCTTCATCCAGGTAAATCCGGCCCGAGCAGTGACTTTGGCGAGCGACTGTATTTTAGCTTTCATGCGCTGATCGTGATGGTTGAAGAAACCGTTTTCTGCAACTAACTGGTCATCAAGTACAATCACTATACCTTAGCCCTCGCCTTGTAGGTTCATGGGCAACATTGCATAAAAGAAGGGGGTGTCAGCTGAAACTTTCTAAATGAGCGATAATCGCTTCGGTGGTATCATAGATTCCCATGTTCAGGTTGGCAATATCACCGCGCCGCCTCATCAGCTCAATCATCGGGTAGATGGGGCGGTCGAACGACCAGTATTGTGTATCCAGGAAGACCATCGGGCTGGCGTAGCCAAAGGTTTCATAGTGGTTCTGGGCCATATCCTGAAAGATCTCCTGCATGGTGCCCGCGCTGCCCGGGGCAAACACTACCCCGCCCTTGGCAATGGCCAGCAGCCCCTCTTCGCGGATGCTATTGGCGAAGTACTTCGCAATGTGGCTGGCAAAGGGTGTGGGCGGTTCGTGGCCGTACACCCAGGTAGGAATACCGATGCTGCGAAACTCGCTCGTCGGATACTGCTCCAGTAGCTCAAAAGCGGAGGATAGCCAATTAGGATGATCGTAACGCGGGGCTTGCTGTAGGTGCTGTATCGCAGCATCTAACGTATCGCTCGGTTTACCGGCAAACCAAGCGCCTACGTGGGTGGCTTCCATCGCGCCGGGGCCACCGCCCGACACCATCAGGTAGCCCTGCTCGGTGAGGTGCTTCGACAGGCGACATACTTTTTGATAGTTTTCGCTGTCTCGGCCCAAACCGTGTCCGCCCATGATGGCCACCACCTTTCGTTCGGGATACTCCGCCAGCAGATCGTGCAGCGCATCGGTAATAGAATGGTCGTGCAGTCGCTGCGCGAGTGTCTCCATGATGTTAGCGTTCTCCTTGCCCACGCGCACAAAATGATCGTAGGTTTGTTTGTCAGGCGTGCGAGCGTAAGAGTCCGGCTGCTGACGTTCGTAGTGCTCATAGAGCGTGCGCCGATTATAGAGCGCCTTCGGATACGGATTGTAGGGCACGTCCAGGTGCGGAAAGATGTAGTTCCCTCGGTAAACATGGTGCAACAGCCGGTCGGTGAAGGTGCAGCCCAGGAACAAGCACCCGCTGATAGACTTAGCCAGCAGTTCGTTTTCCAGCGAAGATAAATCCAGCGACTGGATGGCTAGGTCGGCAAGTTGGTCTTCGGCAAGGGCCTGCTGTAGCTCCTCCGTCGTTTCTATTTCTCTCATGCTTCGTAAATAAACCGTCAATATAGTACCTTGCCGCTGACTTAAGTGTGCTGACTAAATTTTAAAGTATTTGCCAAGCGATGATTCATCGACTTGTTCTCGAGTTGGTAGGCAGGCAGTGGTTAGCAGTCACGGCGACTGAGTTTCAAGTATATTGATTTTGTTAGTTAGTAATGTCTCAAAATTTAGTTTACAGTGCACTTAATTAGGCAGATTGGTTCGTTATCTCCCCGACAATGCTACGGTATGACTAAACGTGTGATGGTACTCAGTGTACTACTGTTGATCGGCTCGCTATCGGTGACGGCGCAAGATCGCGAACGGGCGTTGAACATCGGACTCAAGGGAGGCGTTACGTTGCCTAATGTCTTTCTGACGCAAGAAACGCTTACCCAGGAAGATTTAGACGCTACCACGTTTCTGCGCTATACCGGCGGGGTGGCTGTGCAGTTTTTTGTGGAGAAGAACTTCGGCTTACAGGTAGAACTCAACTACACCGAGCGCGGCTGGAAGCAAAACTTTGGTTCTCGGGCCAACCCCAATCCTCCCGAAGTATACGAGGTGGAGTTAGACTACATAGAACTGCCCATATTGGCCCATGCCTACTTAGGCCGAAAGAACCTTCGTCTGTTTCTGAATGCGGGCGTGTACGTGGCTTACTTGTTCGATCACAAAGTGACGCGCACGGCGGTAGAGGAAGACGACGAGCGAATCGATCAGCTCTACGATGCACGCTTCCAGAACAATATGGACCTGGGCGTACGGGGTGGCGGTGGCTTTGAGATCGTGACGCGGGCGGGCATCTTCCAGGTGGAAGGCAGTTTTAGCTGGGGCTTCATCAGCGTACTGGATAAAGACTTAGCCGAGATTCCGAATACCATACAAAACCTCACTCCGGCCGTCACTTTCGGTTACTACGTACCTTTCTAGGGTGGCAGGTTGAAAGGGTTAGCAGGTTAACAGGTTGCAGGTTATCTTTATAGGGTTTGTGATAGAACTTTCAGTGCTACACCGTAACTAGCTAATGCTTCAAGTACACACATGGGTTCGTTAAGCATCGAAACTAATTACCCACTACGTAGAAACATTGGGTGCCGACCATTTTGGTGGACACTTAATGGTTATTGACGCTGTTGCCGCACAGAACTTGATTGACAAATACTTTAAATCATAAATTATGGGATTCATTGCAGAGCCGGAGGGTGTAGATTTCATTATCAAGAGCGAACCACTTACTAAAGAACAAGAAGCGCGTTTAAGTGAATTTATCGCTAAAAGGAAACAGGAGATCGCTGAAACGGAGAAGCAAGAACGCCTAACAAAAGCTAGCGAACCACCGTCCAAGAACAAGCAAGTTGAACGCTCGAAAGTGAAGCGCAACCAACCATCGATTCAACGATAAGCAAAAAGTACCGCTTCAAATATCCGCTAGCTTTTAGTAAGGCCAGTATCATGTATCCGCACAATGCTAAGCGCTCTCCGGCACGTAGGTAAGCGTGCTCAGGTCCTCTTCCTGAAACATCTCCTGCGCGATGTCTTGCAGGTCTTGCGCCGTCACCGCGTTAATTTTAGCGTACACGGTGTCCAAACTTTCCAACTCACGGCCTTCTAACAAACTTCGTCCGATGGCTAACATCAGACCCTGGTTGTGCTCGCTGCTCATCGCGAGCTGTCCCATCAGTTGCTCCTTAGCGCGGTGCAGTTGCATGGTACCCAGCGGTTTTTCGCGCAGCGTCTTGAGTTCACGCATCACGTAGCGCACCGCGCGGGCCAGTTGCCCCGGTTCGGTGCCGAAGTAGATGCCGAAGAACCCCGTGTCGGTGTACGACTGGTACTCCGCGTCTACCGAATAGACCAAACCGTGTTTCTCACGCAGCGCCATGTTCAGGCGGGTGTTCATGCCCGGACCGCCCAGCAGGTTGGTGAGCATAAAGAAGCGCAGACTGCGCTGGTCATGCACCGAAAAGGCCGTACGACCGATGGCACACTGCGCTTGGGTGAGCGGCCGACGCATCACCTCCTGACGCGGTTGGTAGTGCTCAAAGGGGCGGCGCTGCCTTTCACCCGTCAACGCAGGAACGGCCACCAAGTGCTTCTCCGTCATCTTCACCACTTTGTCGAAAGTGATATTGCCCACGCAGCAGAACACCAGTTGTTCGGTGTTCATATTCTCAGCTAAAAACCGCCGGAAGTCGGCCTGCCCGAAGGCTCGGATGCTGTCTTTGCTACCCAGGATATTCTTACCCAGCGGGTGGTCGCCAAAAATGGTGTGATCAAAGTCGTCCTGAATAGCATCTTCGGGCGAGTCGTAGTACATGGCCATCTCCTCAAGAATGACGTTGCGCTCGCGCTCAATCTGTCGTTCAGGAAATACCGAGTCGAAGGTGATGTCAGTGAGCAATTCCAACGCACTCTCAAAATGACGGTCGAGCAGGGATGCGTAGAAGCAAATTTTCTCCTTGGTGGTGTAGGCATTGAGCTCGCCGCCCACCGCATCGAGGCGGTTTAAGATGTGGTAGGCCTTACGCTTCTTTGTACCCTTGAAAGCCATATGTTCCCAGAAATGGGCCAGCCCGTGCTGCTCAGGCTGCTCATCGCGACTCCCAATATCCAGGATGAAACCGCAGTGCACCACTTTGGTGTGGGTGATCTGTTTGTGCGCCACCCGAATCCCGTTGGGCAGCGTGTGTAAATTATATTCTGACATGAACGTTTCTTCGCTTTGTACTTAAACACGCACGCTCATAGCATTAGTTTTACACTAAACGATTAGTTTTTTCATCTACGCACTAAATAACCAAACTTACGAAGAGAAATTGTTCGCAAACGTTCTGTCTGTGCCTTTGTCACTCAGATTCTGTTGTCACCTCTTTTCTAGGAGTAACATTAGCTTTGATAAACAACTGAGTAATAGCCGGACTAGTATTGGCAGAAATATTGACTGCTTTACGAACTATACCGAATCTGCCATGGCTGTTGAACCGCACCTGAATTTCACCGGTTTCGCCTGGAAGCACAGGATTTTCTGGCTTTACCGGAATAGTACATCCGCACGTAGTTTCTGCATCTAAAATAATTAGCGGAGAGTCACCCGTATTGGTAAACGCAAACATGTGTTCAACTATATCACCCTCGGCAATATTCCCGAATTCATAGCTTGTTTGAATAAAGGCGATGTCAGTAGCTGCATCCTCCTGGACGAATAGTTTATCTGCTGAGGTAAGTTTACTCGATGGTTTTGATTCAGTCAGTATATGCTTATTAACCTCTAGCTGGGTCGTCTGAGCTTTTGAAGCTATGTGGTCTGTTGAGTTGACAGCATTACAGCTACTAACCCATAGGCTAATACTCGTTATAGCTATAGAAAATGCTCTAAAATTGTCCATATTATCGTAGTTGAAAAGGATTGTACATTGGTTGTCATAGCACGAAAATATTTTATGTAAATAGAGACTACCGGGAATAGGCTAGACCTATTCCCGGTAATCCTGTCTTATATCAGTACAAAATTGTACTCTTATGACAAATCTTTAAGAATCCAAGCGGACGAAACGAACAGGCAATTACTATAGTGTACAGCTAACAGCTGTTTGACTCATAACCTATTGTCTATATCCAAGGTAATATCGTTACACTTGCTCCGGGCAGTCCTTTCTCTCGCCCCCCCCACATTTTTTTTGGCATGGATTGCAAAGGCAGCTATTCTTGAAATTCTTGTTACTACAAAATGAATTACAGCGACTAGGATCAGCTTTCCCACGAATTTCACCGATTTTTCCCCGACTATCAACTACTCTAAACGTTAGACTTCTAACTTCACTACTTTCATAAGTTTCAACTAAAACGGAGCTTCCAGATTTCCAAATTACTTTTGCCCCTTGGATAGTCCAGCTAAACGGCGGGGTACCACTTGTTGCAAATAGTTCCAATTTCTTCTTAGGACAGGTTACGTTGTCGCTGCTCCATTCTGGACTTAGCACATCTATTCGTATATCGAAAGTGGGAGAAGCTGGTGGTTTAGGGTCATTTGGTGGAGAGCTTCCGCAATTCTTTATTTTTCCATTTAATGCTGAACTCATTCCTCTTGCATCAGACACTTGAACTCTGAATGATGAAGTTCCCGTCACTTGTATACCAACGTATTCTCCACCCCTTTCCTCTATTTCTCCTCCAGATACTGTCCATCGATAAGGCTCCTGGCCTTCTTGAGCATAGAACCTTACAAACCCTCCCGCACAAACAGATCCGTCGGAATTGTTCCAGCCTGAAATGGGCATAATAGCAAAACCAGTGCTTCTGTGGAATGAAGATAACTGATTGTCTATAGCCTTGCCTTCAGCGTTAAGCTCATCAAGCTGATCATCAAGAACTTTGACTTCAGTATCAGTGCTATCAGATAGAATTTCATCTTCTTTTGTGCATGATATAATTGCCCCCATAGCGGCGAAAAAAATCATGAAAATCAATATTTTGTTTGTCATAGTAAGCAAGTTTAAAAATGATTAAAGTTTAAGATTGATGGCTGCAGGCATCTTATTACATAGTGTGGTAGTCATATAGATGTCAACAGTTTTGTTGGAAAAGTGCAGTAAAAAAAATTATATTTATATTTTTTGCTGTTGTCAAACTACCGATTTTGGCCATACCTAATTATGCACCCTACTCAATTAATTCGGAGAATTAAAGAAGCTAACCCAGATGCCTTACAGTACCTGTTCAACCACGGAAAGTCTTATTGCACGGGGCGGCTATGTCGCGCTACCTGTTGTTCGCCGGATGAGGCAGAAGATACTTTCATGGATGCCTTACTAATCTTCAGAGAGAACGTAATGCAGGGTAAGCTCACCGAAGTTACTCACGTGCGAGCGTACTTGTACCGAGTTTGCGAGAACTGTTATCGTAAGCAGCAACGTCGGGAGATACAAGTCCGACAGTCAGAAGACATGGTACGTAGTTCTCTCTACGAGTTTGAGTCGCCCTTGCCTGATGACTTCCCCCGTAAGAAAGAGTTAGCGATGCAAGCGTTTCGCTACCTGGGTACCAACTGTCGTCAGATACTACAGTACTTCTACTTTGACCATCTTTCGCCCGAAGAGATCGCAAAAAAAATGGGGATGGCTAATACCAATGTGGTGAAAGCAACTAAATCTCGCTGCTACAAAAAGTGGGTAGAAGCAGTGGCAGTACTAAAGAAGAAGAAGTAAATGTACGATCAAGACAATTTAATAGAGAAGAAGTTAGATGGTACGCTCACCTCCGAAGAATTACAGCGCTTTGAGGTATTACTAGAAACCGATCCGGCCTTCGCGCAAGCGTACGCTACCCAGCGGGAGATGATTACTGCTTTGCGTGAACACTATAAGGCAGACTTACATCAGCAACTGAAAGCTGGTTACCGAATGTTCCAAAAAGACCAACGACAGCGACGTTACTACGGTATAGCAGCAGCCGTATTACTAACCATAGTGGCCGGATGGTTCTGGTATAGTATTGATCAAACGCTATTTAACCAATACTATCAGCCGTACGAAGTAGTAGTATACCGCGGGCCTTCTTCAGCAGCTGATAAGGCAATAGTTTACTACAATCAGGAGCAGTACACAGAGGCCATTCCACTGCTACGAACTTTGAAACAGTCCAAAGATAATGTAGCCTATTGGACACTTTTGCTAGGTAACGCCTATTTACAACTAGACAGTACTAGCCAAGCGACAGAGCAATTTATGCAAGTAGCGGAGAGGTCTACAAATAAGACTTATACGCAATACGGCCGTTGGTATCTGGCGATGAGCTACCTACAGGATGAAGATATCACATCTGCTCGCGAAGCACTACAACCTATTGCCCAACAATCAGGTCTATTTCAGCAGAAAGCCCAACAATTACTACAGGAACTATAACCGCCTATTTACCATGCTATCTCTCCGCTATCTTATACTACTATGGATTAGTGCGCCTACATACGCCCAAAACCTAGCTGATACTACACTGGCTCATCAGTATTATCAAACTGCTGACTCGCTGAGCGAGCAGGGAAATTATAATGAGGCGAATGTCTTATTCCGTCAAGCGCAACGAATCTATCAGTCAGCGGAAGATTGGGAAATGTATATATCCTGTCTTAATAGTGTTGCCTATAACTTGTGGCCGATAGCCGCTTACGACTCGGCTACCCTCATCGCTCAAAATGTATTGAAGTTATGCAAGAACCACCTAAATGCTGACCACCCGGAAGCAGCGCGTGCTTATGATATCCTTGGTATCACTCAGATGTTTACAGGGCAGGCTCAGGGTGCGTTAGACCATTGGAAAAAAGCGCTATCAATACGTAAGAAGCATTACCCAGCGAATCATCCTAAAATTGCTGACTCATACGAGTATGTAGGAGTTGGGTATCATCAAAATGAAAAGTACGACCAAGCTTTAGTTTACCATCAGAAGTCCCTAGAGATCCGAAAAAAGGCTTATCCACAAGGACATTTACTGATAGCTGATAACTACGACAACATAAAGGATATATATGAAGTCCAAGGTGCTTATGATCAGGCGCTAAACTACTTAAGGAATGCTTTCGCTATTCGAAGCAGACTGCTTACAGAAAAACACATATTGATAGCTACCAGCTATAGCGAGATGGGCTTACTTTTCCAAAGGAAAAAGGACTATGATCAAGGTCTTGCTTTTTCAAGAAAAGCACTCTTGCTACAAGAAGAACTGTTTGGAACAATGCATCCTGATGTTGCTACAAGCCTCAACAACATAGGTCTATTACACAACATTACAGGTGAGTTTGACTCAGCACTAGTCTATCTCCAGAGAGCTTTACTAGTCTATAAAGAGGTAGTTAATACATCACATCCTAGTCTAGCACCCATATACCATAATATAGCTATAGTATACGAAAACAAAGAAAATTACGATCACGCATATTTATACTATGAAAAAGCGCTAGCTATTGTTAGCAAAAAGTTTGGAGAAGTACATTCGCTTAGGGCGGCTACTCTTAGACTCATCGGCGGTTTGTATCACAAACAGAGAAAATGCTCGTTAGCCCTTTCTTACTATCACCAAAGCATGATTGCCAACAATGTGACTTCTGCTGATACTAGTTCGTATGCCGACCTAGGCGTTGAAAGATACTTGGATGGCAAAGTGCTTTTCTACACGCTGAACGACAAGGCTAAAACATTGTCCATAATGAGACTGGACTCTGCTGCTCACGCTACGTACTTATTAGCCGATAAGTTGTTGGATACGTTACGTCATTCTTATCAAACCTATGAAGACAAAGTCTCTTTGTCACAAGTAGCTAAACAGATGTACGAAGGAGCAATACAGGTAGCTTTACGTAGACATCAGGCTAAGCAGGACGTACAATACCTACATGCTGCTTACTACTTGAGCGAGAAGAGTAAATCAGTAGTTCTAATTGAAGCATTAACCGCACAAAGCTCTAGTCACCTCAGTCAAATACCCGACAGTTTGCTTACCCTAGAGTCTTCGCTAAAAAAGGATCGGGCTTTCTATCGGTCACAATTATTCTCAGAAGATAGCACTACGTTTCAGAAGAAGCTTTTTGCTACTAACCAAAGCTACGATTCGCTAATTCTTGTGTTAGAGCGGCAGTACCCTGACTATCATCAACTCAAATATGCTACCCGCCCTGTCTCTATACCAAATATCCAAACGCAGTTGACTCCAGAAGAGGCAGTCATTTCCTACTTTGTAGGTGACAGTACTTATTATGCCTTTGCAATTACAAAGGAGCACTTTCAAGTGGTACCGCTCCCAGTAGATACCTTGCTGCCCGAACGTATCGCCTCATTAAGGCAAGCGTTATCGACTGATAGCATTTCGCAGGATGGTTATCAGTATACTGCCTATACATTATACCAGCAGATGTTAGCCTCAGTAGTGGGCGATAGTTCTTTCGCTTCGGTTGGGAAATTAACTATTATTCCCGACGGAGTATTAGGCTATCTACCCTTTGATTTGCTATTGACCCAATTGCCAACCTCAGAGGTTAGCTTCGCTAGCTTACCTTATCTATTGCATGACTACTCCGTGCGCTATGGCTACTCAGCCACTTGGCTGTTTCATCCTTTTTCTCGTTCTAAGACTCCAGTTACCGATCAATATATTGCTTTTGCCCCTCAATACTCTTCTACTAAGCCTGATTCTGTACAGCAACTAGCTTTCGGACGCTTCCGAGGTCAGGTAGCACCATTGCGGTGGAACCAGCAGGAAGTAGAGCGCATAGGGGAATATTTGCCAGGGACAAGTTATACTCAAAACGAAGCTGTGGAGCATCGTTTTAAAGAGGAAGCAGGTCGCTACAACATCGTCCATCTAGCGATGCATGCGTTGGTAGATGATCAAAACCCAATGTACTCGCGCTTGGTCTTCAACCAGGATACTGCCGATACGTTAGAAGATGGCTCTCTTTATGCCTACGAACTCTATAACATGGAAATTCCAGCAGACTTGGCAGTGCTAAGTGCCTGTGAAACAGGTTACGGGAAGTTAGAACGGGGTGAAGGCATCATGAGTTTGGCTCGGGCGTTCGCCTACGCTGGGTGCCCCAGTATTGTCATGAGCCACTGGCTCGTGGATGATAAGGCTTCGGCTCAACTGATGGATCACTTCTACCGCTACCTTTCGGAAGGGTTACCAAAGGACGAAGCACTCCGCCAAGCAAAGCTAGCCTATCTAGAAACAGCTTCAGTGCAGAAGGCGCATCCGTTCTTCTGGAGTAACTTTGTAATGGTAGGTAACAATGAACCCATTATTCCGCCAACAGCGCCTATCAAACAGATATTTTATGTAGTGGGGGCATTACTGTTACTATTTGTTTTGGTAGGAATAGCGTATCGATTTCGTTATCAACTCGGTGCGAGAGATTAAAATTTCGTCGTCCGTCCACCCTCAGTTTGGAGGGGTTTTCTACCTACTATGATTTCACCTGAACGAATGTATTGACGAAAAGACGTACACGACTCCCGATGTCCAGGATAAAACCGCAGTGTACGACCTTGGTGTGGGTGATTTGTTTGTGCGCCACCCGAATTCCGTTGGGCAGCGTGTGTAAATTATATTCTGACATGAACGTTTCTCCGCTTTGTACTTAAACACGCGCGGGTGTGCTATTAGTTTTTGGGCTAACCGATTAATTCCTTGACCTGCACACTGAACGATAGTTGGGTAGCTACGACGGTATCTTCTCGCCCGAGGGTATCACTCTGTTGATAGCGCTCTTCGCCAGATTGGCGGTACACTTCCAACTGCCGTTTACACCCATCAATAATCCACACTTCGGGAATACCCGCTGCGGCGTAAAGGGGCAGTTTGGTGTTACGGTCGTAGCGTAGCGCGGAACGCCGCCCGGTACTGTCTGATACTTCGATGAGTAGTAAGACATGCGCAGCCGTTACTCCGCCATCAGCGTAGTAGTCTTCGCGAAACGGCAGCACGGCAATGTTCGGTTCGGGTTCAGAGAATTCGCTGATATGCACCGGGTTCTGCACATTGATAATGTACTACGGAGCCAGCCGGGGTGCCAGCAGCATATTAAGGCGGCTTACGATGGCCGCGTGAAAGTCTCCGATAGGACTCCTCCCGGCGGGGCACCGCTGAATAATTTTTCCTTGAATCAATTCTACTCGGTCATCCTCAAGCAGAATTCCAGCTTTGGCCATCTGTTGATACTCTTCTGCGGTAAACAGACGGGGTGCTACTGCTGCCTCAGTGACCATAAGCTCGTCAATTTGAAAAATAATATACCGCTGTTACGCATCAAAATCAATGTTCTTGTAAAGCTGAGCAAGAGGCACCTCACTGTCCACTGACCGTAAGCGAACGGATTGGTCTAGGGTACTCACATCAGTATCTTCCCAGTGCCCGGCGTCGTTGCGGAAGAAGGTAGTCACGAGGGGCCGACCTTGTTCTATTAGTACGTATTCTTGCAACGATGGTAACGTGCGATACATGGTAAACTTACTGTTTCCCGCCGTGGATACGGGATCATGCTTCTCGGTAGATGGTGATAGTACTTCTACTACCAGCAGCGGATTGACAATCGTATCGCGACGGCTCTCATAGTGTTCTGGTTTGCCGCTCACCACTGAGGCATCTGCGTAAACGAACCGATTGTACTGTGGTAGCTGAATTTTGACATCGCTGCTGTATACTTCGTAAGGCTGGTCGTCTAGTAATAGCAGTAGTACAGCTCCTATCCTAAGAGATATTTTACTGTGAGTAGTAGTTCCTCCAGATATAGGGATAATTTTTCCATTGTAATACTCTAACTTCTCTTCTGACCGCTGGTCTAGCGTAAAGTACTCTTCAACGGTATACGTTGCTTCTTTCGTCAGCGTCTCTATCATAACGGTGGGCTTCGATCTATTTAAAGATAGGCATCGGACACCAGGAAGCAAAACAAAAGCAGCCGTCTGCACCGCCCGCCTCGCAAACGGCACTATCCAACACCTCGGCTAGTAGCAAAAAAAGCACCTTCCCCAATGAGGAAAGGTGCTCTTGTCTTAAGCCGAACGATGACTACCGCAGAATAGGCAGATCAGGATTGTCGGGATTGGCTACGGCTTCGTTGCCCGCCAAGTCAGTGGCGCTAATGGTTAGCGTTAGCGGACCTTCGGTCACTTCTCCTTCACCGCGGGGCTCGAAGAGATAGGTAGCGATCATCTGACCATCTAACACTTCCATCGCTACGTTTTCTACCGCAGTAATTCCCTGCCCGCTGATGCTAATGGCGGGCGGAGGAGTGTCTTGAATCACCTCATCGAAAGTAGCGGTGATGGTGACGGCCAACGCCGTGTCAGTAGCCGGAGCCGAATAGCTAAGCATAAACACCGGTGCGGTATTGTCTACCACAATGGTAAAGCTATCGTCTACCATGGTTTCGCCACCGTCTTCGTCCGTCTCCTGTGCGCCGGTTACCGAAACATCAACCTCAGTATCCGCTAAGCTTCCGGCGGTAAAGGTAGTACGGTAGACAGTGATATCTTCCCCTTCTTCGCTGAGGAACACCTCTTCTACTGCGCCAACTGTGCCGCCGTTGGCGGTATCTATACTCAGGCTAGGTAGGGTTTGCAGCGCATTGTTGTACTCCAGGTAAATGGTGCGTGTGGCACCCTCCGCCAGAGGAGTCACGTCTACGTCTTCCCGGGCGAGCGTATCACTTCCGATCACAATATCACCGCTCGCATCAGGCACCAGGGTGAAGTAGGTAGCCTCAGGACGAGAATCAACAACTTCTAGTTCGAAAAACATCGCTTGGCGTTCGCCCGCGCTAAAGATGTTGTTGGTTAGGTTGCTGAAACCGAAGGTGACCCCGTCGTCGCGGGTGGTCACTGCCTGGAAGCTGATCTCATCTTCCAACGACAAATCTGCTACCTCAATGCCTAGCGCACCAACAATGTCTGCCGTTGATACCGACAAGGGCACAGGAACATCCTCCTCAAAAGAATCCACCGTAAGCAGCGGCACGTACTCATCAATACTACTGGACTCCGGGTTGAGGGCCACGCGCAAGTCGTAGCTCTGTACGTTACCCGCCGGATCGACAATTTCGCCGGTCAGCGTGAAGCTACCGAGTTGATCAAACGGGAGGTCACCGTCGGCAATCACCGTAGGAGTTTCTTCGAAGCGGACGAATGCCCCAAGCGATGCAATACCATCCTCAGAAGTGAACGGATTGATAAACTCTTCATCGCTGTTGCAGCCTGCGGTGGTCAGCAGTCCTACGGCGCCTATTGCTATATATTTATTTAGTTTCATGAGATGTGTAGTTGCGTGTTATCGTAGTTCAGCTGAGCCATCGTCCCAGAATACGCGCTCTTCCAGCGTGTTTCCTTCTCCCTTTTGATCGATATTCTGGTTCTGGTTAGCCGCTTTGGCAGGGTAGAAAAACGAGCGAATAAACGGACCGGGTTGGGGCTCTAGCGCCAACTGAATGTTATCGGGCTTACCGGTGCGGCGGTACAAATTGTACGCTTCAATACCGTTACCAAACAGCGCCAGATAATACTCCGTCATAATTACCCCGAGCTTGTCGTCGCTGCTATCGTAGCGCTCCATCACCACCGCCACGTAATCGTTGATCTGACCGGGGGTGGGCACAAACGAAGGGTCAGTAACCGCCGGACTACCGAAAGCGATTACATCGCGAATAGAACCTCGTACGGCACGCTCTAGCAAAGCCCGGGGGTCGCCGGTGGTACCGAGCGCAGTAGCCGACTCAGCCAGCATGAAATCAACAAACGAGGTCATCATGAATGGATGGATACCCGCGCCGCCCAAACCGTCACCAGGGGTCACGTTTTCCCCTTGGTCAGCATCAAACTTGCCCCCGACGGGGTAGACTCCAAAGGTAGTTCGCAGTAAGTTATCAGGCGGAATCCCGTCGGTGTCTAAGTGATCACGTCCCCAGTAGCCTCGTCCGAGAAAATCATTACAGAAGGGCATATCGTCAGGGTAGTGATCGGGGCGGGGTTGCGACACGCACTCCTGCTCGTTGTCATCGGTGGTGTTTTGCAGGGTTTGCCGATAAAAGTAGTAGCGAAGGCGTGGATCGCTCAACCCCTTCTCGGTGGCCATCAACCACATGTAGTAGTTAGACTGATAGTCACCGGCGCCTACCACATAGTTATCGATGTAGTACTCGTGGCGGCTATCCGGTGCGGCCGCCTGCGAACCGTGCGGGAACGCCCAGTGGTTGCCCCCGGCAATGAAGTTATCCTCCGCAATGAGCGCATTGATCTTGCTAGCGGCATCATCATTTACCAGGCGCGTGGTGAGGTGCATGCGCAGCTTCAGCGTATTGGCCAGGGCTATCCACTGATCGGTATCGCCGCCGTAGAATATTTCTAATGCAGGTTCGCGAGTGGCGGTTTGTCCGAAGTTATCAATCGCTTCATCTAGCAGCGCCTCAGCCGCCGCGTATACCTCAGCTCCTGGATCTAAGTTAGGATTCAAGATATCTTCGCTCAGTGCTTCGCTGTAGGGTATGTCGCCGAAGAAGTCTACCGCCACCATGATCGTATACGCCTGTATTACCTTGGCAATACCGATGTGCGTAAACAAACCTTCCTCCTGAGAAACTGCAATCAGTCTCTCGGCATCTGATAAGATATTGGTATATAATAACTCCCACTGGTCGTCGTACGTCTCGGGTTGAGCGTAAGAGAAATAGATGCCACCGATGGGTTCGGCCGCCACCATCCGGGACACTTCCATGGTCTGGTCGGTTACTTCCCAGAACCAGTCCTTCATCCCAAACTCTACCGAATTGAGCAGGAAGTCAGGGTCTGCTTGTTCTGGCGAAAGTTTGTTAGGGTCTTGCTGAAGTCCATCTAATTCACACGCGGAGCTTACCGCGAACAGAATCAGAAAGGATAATATGATATGTTTTTTCATGAGTGTTTTATAACTGATAAGTACTAAAACGAAAGGCGAAGGCTAGCTCCGTACCGGCGAGAGGTAGGGCCGGTCAGGAAGTCAAACCCGAGTCCGTTACCCCCAGCGTTCAGGCTGGTGACGTCCGTGTCGAAGTTGATGTGCTCGGGGAAGTTGAGCGCACGGTACCACAGGTTGTTGCCGATCAGGCTGATCGAGACCTGCCCAAACGGAGTGTTCTCCAGCACCGACTCCGGCAGGTTGTAACCCAACGAAATCTCACGCAGACGAACGGTGGTACCGTCATAGATGAACAGCTCGTCAGGGCCGCCCACAAACGTGCTAAACCCGAGGTTAGTCGCGGTGATTAGCTGCTGGTTCGCTACCTCTACTTCTTCGCCGCCCTCGCCTTGAATTACGTTTACTCCGTCAAGCACATAGGCTTGGGTACGATCAAAGTCAGTGTCCTCGGTGATGCCTCGTCCGATCAGCGTATTGGCGGTAATCGAGTAGATATCGCCTCCCTTACGGTAGTCCCACTGCATGTTAAGGGTGAAGTTTTTGTAGCGGAAGGTATTGTAAGCAGAAGCCGTGAAGTCAGGGTTAGGGTCACCAATCGCCCCCGGAGTAGGGTCGGCTTGGTACAATCCATCATTACCAATGATTGGAACCCCCGCGTCGTTGCGCAGAACTTTGGAGCCGAATATCGTATTGAAGGGCTCATCTTCAATAGCGAAGTTTCCAAGGTTGGTAAATCCGGCTACCACTACTTGCTCCAGATCGTTGCTCAACTCATTGACGGTAGTCTCGTAGGCAAAGAAGTTCGCACTAATATCCCAACTGAAGTTAGCCGTCGCCACGGGCCGGGCGGTTAGCTCCAGTTCTACACCTCGGTTTTCTATCTCACCCAGGTTCAAGAATGTTCGTGAGTAGCCGGTAGACGGGTCAATGGGAGCATCAGTAATCAAATCCCTCGTGATTTTCCGATAAACCGTGGCCGACACTCCTAGTCGACTCTGTAGCAGCTCAACTTCCAAACCTAACTCTAGCTCACGGTGAAGTTCAGGTTTCAAATCGGGATTACCCAGGTCGGCAGTAGCTCCGTTGTCGCTATTGCCCAGGTTGACCGCATTACTATTGGTAATTAGATTATCCCCGCCAGCAGTAATGAAAGCCAGACTAGAGTTTAGCACGTTGCGGGTTCGGTAAGGGTTGGGATAACCAGCCGACTGTCCAAAGCCGAAGCGCACCTTCATAAAGTTTAGCGTCCTGTTTTCTATCCCGAAGGCCGTGGTAGGAATAAATGATACGCTGGCACTGGGATAAAACAACGAGCGATTTTCTTCCTCTACGGTAGAGGTCCAGTCATTGCGAGCAGCTACTCGCAAAAAGAGATAATCGCGAAAGTCGAGCGTTGCTTCACCGTAAGCGGCCAAAATTCGCTCTTCTTCTAACCGCTGAAGGTCAGACCCCGAGAAGCTATTACTAGGCGAGAAGCTGGTGAAGTTGCTGTGCTGAATAAAGTCGAATACTACTTGATTCTGACTCTCGATGCCCCGTCGCTCAAAACGATCCAATCGATAGTTACCACCCAAGATCAGGTTTACTTTGATGTCCTCGTTAATTTGCTGATTACCAGTAAAGATTAGATCCTGGTTCCAGATAGTATTAGTGATATTGGTCGTACGATAGACTCCGGGGGTCACGGTAGGCTGCGTGTTGCTCCCCTTGTTGATGTACCACTCCTGCCGCTCACCGTAGGTGTCAAGACCCAATCGGTATTGCACGTTGATATTGTCAGTAAAATCGTACTGTAAACCTGCCTTACCAAAGAAGCGGGTTACGTCGTTGGTGGTACGAGAATACTCAGTAGTCCAGTTGGGGTTGGTTACGTCATTACCACTACGGTAGTATACCGGCCGACCGTCGAGGGGAGCAATAAAAGGAAGGTTGGCCAAATCCACGTTACGAGGGGTGTAGAATACATCTCCGAATACCGACTCGCCCTGTCCGATGGCGCTACTCCCTAAGCTCGCGCTAATGGGTGGGGTTTCCATGTCGGTAATCGCTACGTTGAACGAGCTGTTAAGCGATAGCTTGTTGGCCAGAAATACGTTACCGCCAATGCCAAAGTTGTACTTCTCTAGCGTATTGTTTGGTGTAAACCCTTCGTCGCGGGTGTAAGAGAACGTAGAGCTATAGTTCACATTCTCGCCCGATCCTCTGATGTTCAGCGAGGTGTTGGTTACGTTACCGGTGCGGAAAAACGAACCCGGATCATCGTAGGCTCGGTAATCGTAACGCTGATCCTGAAACTCAGGAAACTGCTCGCGCAAAGTGGGGTCTGATAAGCGCGTTAGTGGGTGTACCGTAGTACCGTCTTCGTCAATTCCACGCTGTCCGCGCGTGCTAAAGTGGGGCCCCCAGTTACTAAAAAAGAAGCCGAAGTTTTGGTGAAACCCACCGCCGTAGTTGTTTTGGTAGTCAGGAAGCGAAGCAATCTCGTTCAGGAAAAACGATTGGTTGAGGGTGACCGCCATCTTTTCGCCTACTGATCCTCCCTGTCCATTCTTGGTGATAATTTGGATCACTCCGTTTCTTCCCTGCTCACCGTATAGTGTGGCGGCACTGAGTCCCTTGAGCACATTCACGCTCGCAATATTGTTAGGGTCCAAATCCAGAAAACGGCTAGACGTTCCCAGGCCGCCCTGCTGGAAATCGTTAGCTTGGTCATCAGTATTAGTCGCCGAGCTGAAGGGTACTCCGTCTACCACAAAAAGTGGCTGATTGGAACCACTGATGGATGAGTACCCTCGGATAACAATATTGGTACCACTGCCGCTGACTCCGTTAGAAGGGGTAATGTTGGCTCCGGATATCTTGCCTTGCAAGATACGCCCTACATCTGCTTGGGGCTGCTGCTCTAACTTCTCGCCCTCAACATTAGAGACGGCATAACCTAGGGCCTTTTTCTCCTGCTCGATACCCTGTGCGGTAACAATCACTTCTTCTAGCGAAGCTACATCCTCAGCTAAAGCGATGTCAACACTAGATTGACCACCCACTTCTATCTCTTGACTGGTATAGCCAATGAAGGAAAACTGCAGGATTGGGTTTTCGGTGTCGGTCTGCAGCTGATAATTACCGTCAATGTCCGTAATAGTACCCACGGTAGTACCTTTTACCAGGACATTGACACCGGGCAGTGGCTCGTCGCTCGTTTGAGAGGTGACCGTGCCGGTAATGGTTTGTTCTTGCGCATAGGCAGCGAATGCCAGACTGATGACCGTCAGTACGCTCAGCGTACCTCGGGCCAAACTTCGGGTAAGGTTGGTCTTCATAAATGTGCAGTTTTATAAGAGAATGTTACTCAGCCATCACGCAGAGACGAAAAGAATCGGAAGAGAGTGAAGACGGCGCAATGGGAGCGAAAGACAAACGTAAACTCTAAAGCAGTAAAAGTCAACTGAATGTTTCGCTTTTACCATCAGAAGTAAAATTTAATAAATCAAACCTACCGAATGGCAATATACTTTCTGAAATACGCACCTCTCTTATTGTGAATAAGCCCCCTTATGTAAGAGCAGTCACCTCGCTTCTATAAGCTGTTGAATCTTACTGGTGTCATAGAGGCAAAGAGACACACACTCCACCACCAGCATAGTAGTGACTGCGATACTCGTTTTAAAAGAAGTAGATAGCTAGGAGAGAGGGAGTACTATGGCTCTCTTTATGCCTACGAGCTCTATAACATGGAAATTCCGGCAGACTTGGCAGTGCTAAGTGCCTGCGAGACGGGTTACGGGAAGTTAGAATGGGGTGAAGGCATCATGAGCTTGGCTCGGGCGTTCGCCTACGCCGGATGCCCTAGTATTGTTATGAGCCACTGGCTAGTGGATGATAAGGCTTCGGCTCAATTGATGGATCACTTCTACCGCTATCTGTCAGAAGGCGCATCCGTTCTTCTGGAGTAACTTTGTACTGGTGGGCGATGCAACCCCGATCACTCCGACGAGCGCACCTACTAAAAAAGTGCTTTATGTGGTAGGGGTACTGCTTTTACTGCTTGGTTTAGTAGGAGCCATGTACCGATTTCGTGCGAGGTAGACTTCACGCAGATGAGACTTTAGGTAGTTACGTAAAAGCATGCAGCGAGTATAACAGGTAGAACTCGAGTGTATGGATGATTTATACTTTGACTATTGGATGAGTTTACCTGCCGTGTACTATACAAATCCATTCACGAGAACCGGGTACTAAGCAAACAGAAGATATAGAGGCATATGATTGCCAAAAAGAGCACCTACCGAAAAAGTAGGTACTCTCTTTTGGTAGTAAGTCTGTTGAATCACTCGAATTTATACTGCAAAGAAATGGCATCATCTCCTTCATTAGTGCGGTCGACGTCGGTGATTTGAATAATTCCGTAGTACACTGATGTTTCGCCTTCTATGGTACGTTCCGTACGGTAGATAATTTCATTCCCTGCTTCCAAGTCGCTGGTGATGCCCATTGGTGTTCCAGCATCGTAGGCCGCTCTTATTGCTACAATGTCTCCAGTTTCGTACAAGCCCTCAGTTTCGACGAAGTCCGTACCGTTTTGGGATAGCAACTGTATCTGGTTGAGTGCATTGGTCGATAGTTCAATGTCAGTGGTGTCAACACCTGCTACTGATGATCCGCCCGCTACCAAGTCGTAGCCAGCCCCTGCGGAAGCTAACTCGACCTCTTCACTTTCGTTCGGAAACGCAAAAGTTCTTACAATTGCTGAGGTTTGGCTACTCGTAGCGACGGCATCGCTGGTAGCATCTACCCTTATTGTCACAGTATCGCCCACCGCATAGTTGGCTCCCACGATAGCGACAGAGTCGCCCGCAAGGTTCCATCCGTCGGTAGGAGCGGATACGGTGCTTAGTTCGTCTCCAGTTCCTGTCATCACCGTAACATCGTCGACAGATGCACTTTCAGTAGCTACCGAAAACGATACGTAGTTACTGACTGAATTCTGTTGAATAAATATGGCAGGGGACAACGTGATCGGGTCCGTTGTTTCTACATCTAGCAGGCGGGTGGTTGTTCCACCATCTGGCAGGGTCGCCGTAAATCGTAGTTGCAAAGCGTCGCCAGCATCAGGGATGCCCAATGGTGCAAGAGATGAGGTAAAGGTGCCAACTCCGTTGGTAATATCTACCAAGCCTACATCGTCGGAGCTATCAACGACACCTACTGTCAAGGCATTCACATTGCCTTCCACCGCCAAATTGACGGTAATATCGTCTAGTTCCGTATACGTGGCTCCAAAGGGTCCTGACCCTCCGATTTCAGGAAAGGTAATGACTACCTCAGGCTCAATTAGTTCACCGTCGAAGTACTCTTCGGTGTCGCAGGCACTTATCGCTAGAATAGTACTGAGCGAAAGTAAGATCGCGTATAATTTCATGGTCGTTCTTAATTTTGTGTTTAGTCCCAGCTTAAGTCAGCGGTCAGTTCATTTTCAGGGCGATTAGCATCGTAATTTGCTCGGTTATACAACCTTTCTTCGTTGGGAAGAGGCATACGGGAGATGATTTCGCCGTTCGGCAGGGCACTGTTGGCCGCTGGTCGCAACGTGGGTATACCAGTGCGCCGGAACTCATGAAAAGTTTCTGCCTGATAGAACAGCGCGATATACTTCTGAGTCTGTATACGCTCCAAACTGGTACCTCCTGCGCTTCCCTCTACGGCTACGTATGCCGCGTCGGGGGCTCCAGTGACTTTTTCAACTGAAGCAGCAATCGCTGCGTCGAGTGCCTCGGCCGTCGCACCAGCGTCAGTGCCTAGGAGTGCCTCAGCTTCTATAAACTTCTGCTCGGTGTAGGTGATGAAAGGAACGGGGCTATCGGCCGAAGCCAGATAGTCTCCTACTTGAGACTCTGAACCACCTGGTACTCCAGAAGCGGCTCCTACGTAACCATCCTCTACTCCATCACCATCGGTATCTACCAAAGTGGCGAGCACAGGTAGGCGCGGATCGTTCTTACTATTCATGAGTTCTACAAAGAAGGCTCCTAAATTAGTATCCGTACGATCGCGTATCCATTGATATAAAGGGTTAGATTCTGTTTCACCACTACCAAACGTAAACTCCATGTCTTCAGCATTGCTCTCGAACCCTTGTGCTGCTGAAGCACTAGCGTTGGTTAAGTCACCTCGGTGTAAGTAATACCGGGCATCTAGTGCGTGAGACGCTTTAGTCCACAACGACAAGTCGCCCCCGTAGATGATGTCATCACTACCGGGTGAAAGCACGCTTTCAGTAGCTGCCATCTCGGCGCGTGCTTCCTCCAAGAGTTGATGAATGGAAGCATATACCTCGTCACGGCTATCGTACGCGGGGTTAAACTGCTCATCGCCTAAAGCGGCTTCCGAGTAGGGAACATTGCCGAACAAATCAGTCATGTTACCGATGAGTACCGCTAGTAGTACTTTGGAAACCCCACTATAATGAGGTGAAACTTGTCCTTCTTCCTGGCTTTTTTCTTGTATGATACGAATATCTCGAAAAGCTCCATTGTACATCTGGCTCCATAGACCATCCGTATTGGTACCGTCAAAAATGTAGCGACTGTAGGCCAAATGCTGGCGGGCCGTACCCCCGAAGTGCTGCGTAAATAAAGCACTGTAGCGCGCTATGTCGCCGCCCAGTGTGTAAGCCATTCGTGCTTCTACCGTAGGTAACAGAGTATTTACCGGAGCATCTACCGGATTGGAAGGGTCTATATTAGTATCGCCGAAGTCGCAGGCACTCATTAGCCACAAGCTAGTGCTCAGCAGAAATATCTTATTAATAAGTCTTTTCATATTTTTAGAAGGTTACGCGCAGGGTAGCGGTTACACTTTTAGTGTTAGGAAAATTGAAGTAGTGAAGTCCTTGAGCATTTCTGGAAGTACTGTTGCCCGCACTGCCGGTTAAGTTTGTCTCAGGGTCACCGCCGTCGAAGGTGGTAGATAGCCATAGGTTGCGCCCGGTGAGTGACAGGTTGACTCCTTCAAAAGGCGTATTATCTATCAAACTATTAGGCAAAGAATAACCCATTGATACGTTCCGCAAGCGAATCCAAGAGGTTTCTTCTATAAAGTGCTCTGCTACTGAGCCAAAACCACCACCGTTGCCAGTGTACCAGGTCTCACCTAAAGTCACCTGCGTATCGTTCTCCCGGAAAGTTCCGTCACCATTCTCTACTACCCCAGGAAAGATAACCACATCACCACGGTTCTCAGTGATCTCTGACATGCCAAAGAAAGTAAGTGCACCTTTTGTTCCGTTCCACATATCACCGCCTTCTCGCACATCAAACATAAAAGAAAAAGATAGTCCTTTGTAAGAGAATGTGTTATTCCAGGTGGCCGTCCAATCCGGTACCGGATCGCCAATAATCTGCTGTGGCTCCGCTTGGTCTAGCTGAGGAAAACCATCGGCACCAATAATGTACTGCCCCTCGTCATTTCTGAGGAAGGCCCCGCCGTAGATAGCACCGAAAGATTCGTTAGCAATGGCAAAAGAGCCTGTTCCTGTGAATCCACCTAAGAAAATATTATCAAGACCAGGTGCTAACTCTTCCACCCTATTGCGCAGACGATTAAAGTTGATAATAGAATTCCAGGTGAAGTTAGGGGTGCGCACTGGTACGGCGTTAAGTACTACCTCAAAACCTTTGCTAGACACCTCGCCAGCATTTCTAACAATCGTGCGGAAGCCAGAAGAGCGAGAAATATCTACGGGAATAATTTGATCGCTAACGGTATTGTCAAAGTAGGTAACATCTAAGCCAATTCTTTCTTCAAAGAGCTGAAAGTCTAAGCCAAACTCCCACGAACGGCTGGTTTCCGGTTGAATATCATTGTTACCCAGCGTGTTTTGTTGCGTAAATCCAGGTACTCCGGCAAAAGGAAAATTGAGACCGGTCGTCCAACCATCTCCTATCTGGTTGCTTCCTGCGGTTGCGGCAGCACTCGTAAAATAGGTAGCCGTTGAATAAGCGGGTGCTTCCCCTCCTACGATAGCATAAGAAGCTCGCAGTTTGGCAAACGACAGAAAGTCAGCATCTAATAGTTCAGAGAAGGCGAAGCCTAAGTTGAATGATGGATAGAAGTATGAGTTATTATCCTCGGGCAGGGTAGACAACCAGTCGTTGCGTCCGGTCACATTGAAAAAGATTGTGCTACGATAGTCAAAGCCTAAGTCAAAATACACTCCGTGCCGCTTGATGATGGTTTCGTTGTCTGAAGACAATACCTGCGCGGCGTTTGAAATATTGTAGAATCCAGGGATAGCCAGGTTGTTTCCTTCAGTGTATAGGTTTTGCAGATACGTTTGAAAGTAATTGTGCCCTAGTATACCAGTCAGTGTGACCTCTGAGGCCAAGGTCTTTTCAGCCACTAAAATCACGTCTGAGTTGAGGTCACGATTAAATATCTGCCGCTCAAACACCTGTCCGGCAGGGTTGGCGCGAGAACCGGGTTCAAACCCTTGCGAGCGTCGGTCGCTATAGAAATCTGTTCCTAAACGATAGGTCAGGTCGAGCCAATCGGTAAACTCATAATTCAAATCCAGGTAACCAATCATTCTATTTGTTTGGTCAATATGCGGAATAAGGTTGGTGATCCAAAAAGGGTTGTCGTACCCAAGCCCCCCTCGGTAGGTACGCTGCGAACCGTCGGGGAATCGATATGCAGAGGATTCGTCTACCGCGTCTTCGCCAAAGCCGTTAGAATTATCAAAAGAAGGGGGTGTCCGGTATAATCCCAGATTGACTCCCGATATGTTGGACCCTTGCTGGATACGGTAACCCTCTCCATTGGTATATGTAACTCCTATAGATGCCTTAAACTTCTCCGTAAAGTTCATACTTCCGTTTACCTTGGCTGTAATCCGGTCAAACTCCGAGTTGGGAACAATACCATCGGAAGTAAGCCAACCTACTGAAGTGAAGAAAGTAGCTTTTTCGTTACCCCCACTCAAACTCAGATAGTTATCGTAGCTCCAGCCAGTTCGGTAGAAGTCTTCCACATTGTCGTAAGGGGTGAGCGGGTTTGACTCCAGCCCTTGCGCCTCTGCGTCCGTTCGAGTAAGTACTGCTCCGTTTTTATCCCAGATGTTCTCTTGAGAAGGCACAAAAACCAGATCAGATAACAATGGGCCAAATGACGTTAGGGCCGCATTTGAAGGATACTGGTACACACCGCCACTTCCTTGCGCGTACATATCCTGCAAAGATGCTGTTCCATTGTGCTGTATGCCGGTTACCGAAGAATTGAAAGTAATCTTCAGTCCACCATTAGAACCTTTTTTGGTGGTAATAATGATGGCCCCGTTTTTGGCGCGAATTCCGTAAAGAGCGGCCGCTGATGTTCCCTTCAACACGGTCATACTGGCGATGTCACCAGGGTTCAGGTCAAGCGTTCGATTAGAACTAGATACTCCCGCTGTTCCACCATCAGAGCCACCAGAGCCACCAGTAATGCTGTTATCGATAGGAATACCATCAATAACGAAGAGCGGCGAGTTATCACCGGTGATAGAAGTGTTGCCCCGAATACGAATTTGAGATGCTGCTCCGGGTGTTCCCGAGTTGGCGGTTACTTGCACTCCCGCAACTTGTCCGTTGAGCGCATTGACGATGTTGGGTTCCTGGGTGTTTTGTATGGCCTCGCCGTCTATTTGCTGTACAGCGTAGCCTAACTTCTTCCGGTCGCGCTCAATACCGATGGCCGTAACCACTACTTCTTCTAGCGATTGTACGTCAGAGGCCAGTGCCAAATCAATTGTACTCCGACCATTGACTGCTACTTCTTGAGGGGCAAATCCAATAAAGGAAAACTGCAGCGTAGTATTTTGATCATCAGGGACTTGTATATTATAATTCCCCTCAATATCGGTGACGGTTCCTACGGTGGTACCTTTTACGATCACATTTACGCCGGGTAGCATTTCACCGGTTTCTTCGGAGGTGACCGTACCAGACACTTGGCTCTGTGCCCAAGCAGTGAGCGCGAGACAAGTTGAGAGTAAAACACTGAGTGCTCCCCTCGCTAAAAGCTGAGTAAAGTTGGTTCTCATAGATGTGTAGTTTGTAAGAAAAACAGTGATTGGAGTAGGCAGTTGTCAAACGTACGTACTGACCATTTGCAAACGTAGCGTATTACTACTCGAAAGTCAATGTAATGCTTTCGTTTTGTTAGTAACTAGTACACGAAATGAGGTGAACGGCGCGCTATTCAAATGTATATTCTAAGCAGACGCATATCATGTCTACACTTCTATTGCTGAGAACTATAGTACTAATTAGCTAATAACATGAAAAGCGCAGAACTTTCGTTCTACGCTTTTTCTATTACTTATAAATAACATGAATACAATTGCCTTACTCCACCACAAAAGCTCTCGTCTGAGTAGGAACTATTACCTGCCCATCCGAAAGCTGTATCTCAAAGATAAACTGAAGTTCATCTTCTACGGCTATCGTATCGCTAATTGCTTGATTCATTTCCGCGATTGATGTTGTAAACGTAGCTTGATTACCACTTCCCGGAATAGGATCGCTCTGGTATAGTACGGCGGGATTCTCAGCACTAGACGCGTCCAAATCACCTACGTTGACGTTGAACCCACCCGCAACCTGATTAATCTGTGTGATGCTCAGTCCGCTTTCCTGGGGTACCTCCATCGTAAATTGGATGGTTCCATCGCTAATAGGCACTTCTATAAACGGGGAAAAGCCGTAGGTGGTAGCGTTAGGAAACGTCACCGGTACTGCGGGCCGGTTATCCTCAAGAAACTGACCATAATCGTCGTCGCAGGCAGAAAACCATACGACGGAGCAGAAAAGGAATAGTTGAAATATATGCTTTTTCATAACTTTCATAGTTGATATTGTATAGCTATTGATCCCACCAAACCGGTTCGTTGGTATTGGGCGGCGTGCTGGGTACGTTTTCGTTATTAGTAATTGTCTCAGCGGTGTATAGAACGCGCAGAGGAATAGTGCCATCAATTCCGTCAGCGTTTAAAGACAGGGGGAATTCTGGCAGCCCAGTTCGTCGAAAGTCGTTCCAAGGTTCGTAGCCGTATCCAGTAAAAGCGATGTACTTCTGCTCGATGATTTGAGCTAACTGATTGTCCTCACCTCCACTTAGTGTAACTACACCAGGGTTTGCAGCAAAGTACGCATCAATCTGGTCGGTGGCCACGCCCGCTAACTGCATAGAAGCACGGATACCAGCTTGGTACAACTCCTGGGCTGTGCCAGCTTGAGTTAAGCCGTAGCGTAGTGCAGCCTCTGCTAGAATAAACTTCGTCTGAAAATTGGTTAATAAGCGTACTGGGCCCTCTCCGTTCGCCCCGGTTACGTAAGCATTGTACTGAGAGTACGTTTCAGGAGGCGGCAAAGACCCACGAAAACCGTTCTCAAAAGACACATATTCACCTTCAGTTTGTGTGTAGAATAGGGGCAGGCGAGGATCATTCAGGCCTTCCAAACGTGCTTGAAACCGAGAGCTCAATGCTAATTCGTTTTGGAACAAACTTACGTTAGTATACGTATGGATTGGGCTTTGACTACCCACACTTCCTCCAAAGTTTACGGCTAGGTCCTGCTCGTTATCATTGATGTACACGTCCCCCTGGCTCAGCACTGCCTCAATCTCTTGCTGAGCACGGGCAGGATCAGCCGCGCTTAGTTGCATCGCTAGTTTCAGCAATAGAGAGTTGCCCGCCCTGGTCCAGAACCCTAGGTTGCCACCGTAAACAATGTCATCTGCTCCCGGCAACACATCCTCTTCGTTGGGCAGTGCTAGATCAGCCAAGCCTTCTTTAGT
Source organism: Tunicatimonas sp. (assembly GCA_965213875.1). Lineage (GTDB taxonomy): Bacteria > Bacteroidota > Bacteroidia > Cytophagales > Cyclobacteriaceae > Tunicatimonas. Next base: position 1,568,283 of record CBDCAN010000001.1, read on the forward strand.
GAGGTCGAACAGGCTTTGCACAGCCCTTCCGTCTTCAGTCTGTCCACCCAGATAAATAAGCTCCTGAGGATCAAGATCCGGTTGAATGATGCTACTATCGCCCAACAAAGCTTCAGAATAAGGAATGTCTCCCCAAAAATCAGTCGTCAGGGCAAAGGTGTACGCTTGCACAATCTTACTTATGCCAATGTACGCGTTACCGTTTATCTCTCTGGCAGACTTAATACATTCTCGTGCGTTAATCAGGGCACCACCGTATATCTCTCCTTCCCACTGATTGTTGAAGTCTGTTCCGTCTATGTTGTATACATCATATCCGGCAGGCCCGCCTCCGGCTCCGTAGTTGTACTGCACTACGGTAGTCGCAAATCTATTCAGCTCGTTCGCATTCGCGAAGGCGGCTCCGGCTAGTACAGAGGGCAGCAGTACAGAGGGTGGTGCCGCCAGTGGATTGTTAGGGGTTTCGTTTACATCTAAGTAGTCTTCGCAGCCTGAGCTCCAAAGTAGCATGGCAATAGACATTGCCCATATTGATATCTTCTGCATAATTATATTATTTCGATGAGTTGTCTAGAGAGTAAGTCGTACGTTGAACCCGAAGTTTCTGGTATTGGGCGGGCCATTAAGGTCTAGCCCTCTGATATTACCAGCCCCTTGTTTGTTAACTTCCGGATCACCGGGGAACCCAGGAGCATACAGTAGTAGATTTCTTCCCGAAACTCCGATGGTAACCTCACCGAAGGGCGAGCTATCGATTAAGCTTTGTGGCAAGCTATAGCTTAAGCTCAATTCTCTCAGTCGGTAGGTAGTAGCATCAAACGCAGCTCCTTCATCAGCCAAACCGCCTAAGCCTTCCCAGTATCTCTGTGAGCTAATCTGAATGTTATTGTCTCGGAAACTACCGTCAGCGTTCTCAATAACTCCAGGAAGGATACGGGGCTGATCTCGGTCTACTCCAGTAATTTCTAGTGCTCCTCCAAACCGTTGATCAGGAATGGTAAAAGAGTAAAGCTGTCCTCCCTGTTGTGTGTCCACTAGCGCCGATAAGGTCACTCCCTTGAAGCGTATTGTATTGGTTAAACCGGCGGTCCAGTCTGGATTAGGATCAGAAACAACTACTCCTGACTCATACGGTTGGTAAGTGCCCGTTTCTGGGTTAACTAGTATATCCCCATTATCGTTTCTGGGTCTACGCCGAGAAACAATCACTCCATAGGGCTCACCTACTCGAATAGAAGGGGCAATACCAATAAAGCTATTACCTTCTAAGGTTGAAGTTTCATCCTCTATATCAACCCCTTCTATAATGTCGATGACTTCGTTCCTAATACGGGTATAGTTAAGAGATATGTCCCATGAGAAGTCGGCCGTTCTTACTGGTGTAACATTCAGCAAAAACTCTAACCCTCTGTTCTCTAGCTCTCCAGAGTTGGTAGTAAGGGTACTAAATCCAGAACCAGCCGCAATTGTTACATCCAGAATTTGATCGCGCGAAACGGTGTAAAAGTAGGTGGCATCTAAGCTTACTCGGTTCTGAAATAAACCTACGTTGATACCGCCCTCGTAAGAGGTGGTAAACTCTGGTGTGAGGTTAGCATTTCCTACTCTTGAACTTATCTGAAATCCGGGAATGCTATTACCTCCTACTGATAGCGGAAATTGAATATCAGCTAAATTGTTTCCGTAGGTACTCGTTACGAATACTGAATTGAGCAGATAAGGGTCAGCATCTCTACCTACTCGAGCAGCACTACCACGAATCTTTAGATAAGGTAAAACATCAGAGTCAATACCGAACGCCTCTGTTACTACAAAGCTCAATGCGCCCGATGGGTAGAAGTAGCCACTTTCTTCGCTAGGAAGTGTAGATGACTGGTCATAACGTCCGGTCAGTTCAGCGAATAAAAACTCCTTGTAGTTAGCAGTAATTTGTCCGTAATATCCAACCAGCCTTCTAGTAGAAGAGAACTCTTCGCTACCTGTAAATACCGACGCGTTGCTCACATTGAAGAAGCCGGGTATCGTCAGTTGTTCTGCCTCAACCTGCTGATTTTGAAACTCACGCTGGTTAAGGTTGTGTCCGAGTAGGAGATTAAAATTCAGACCTTCAGTAAATAAATCTGATTTATTGGCATTGATTAGTAGGTCTCCGTTTAGTTCAGACCGAAAGAACAAGTCTTCCGCTACTTGTCCGGTAGGTGCTCGAGATGCACCAATCGCTTGTGTATATTTTCTTCGATCCGTATAGATATCAGCCGTTACCCGATAGCGTACATTAAGCCAGGGCGCTATATCGTATCCAAGACTGAAGTTTCCGAACACCCGGTCTACTTGCGTATCAATCACCTCATTGTCTAAGCTCCACAATGGATGGTTTTGTGTGTTCGAGAAATAGATACTTTGTCCAGTAATAGGATCCTGATAAGGACGCCCTAACAGGTCAAAGCTACGGGGAATACGAGAAATCTGGCCGAAAGCACTACCACCGTTGCCCTGAACGGTGCCGGTCTGATTATTCTGCGCGTAATTTACCTTACCGTCTACAATCAGCCCGTTGGTCAACTTACTAGACCCACCTAATGATACATTATACCTATCTAAATCACTATTGGGAATAATACCCTTCTGATTCGTACTACCTAATGACAAGACAAAGCTGTTGTTCTCATCGCCAGAAGCAATGCTCACCGTGTTTTGGATGATTGTACCGGTTTCATAGAAATCATTAATATTGTCTGGATAGGCTTGATACGGCACCTCTTCACCCTGCGTATTGATCACCGTAGGCTGACCGGATCCTATTACATCAGTCACACCAGGATACGACGGCTGACCAAATTCAGGGCCCCATGAGTCATCATCCGTATTGATGTACCGATTTTGAGAGCCCTGTCCGTATCTATTTTGCAGATCAGGTAGATTCGATGGGGTTTGGAAGTTGGTAGAGTGTGTGATTGTTACCTGCGTTTCACCGCCTAGTCCTTTGCCCGACTTCGTCGTAATAACAATAGCCCCATTTGATGCACGAGAGCCATATAGTGCAGCGGCAGCAGGCCCTTTCAATACGTTAACCGACTTGATATCATCGGGGTTTATGTCATTTAAACGGTTAGACGGTTGATTACCGAAGAGAGAGTTAATTCCAAAACCATCAGCTCCATTATCTACATCATTACTAAAAATGATTTCGTCAATAACGATGAGGGGCTGGTTATTACCATTGAAAGAGGTAAACCCACGGATGTTGATGTTGGTAGAGGCCCCTGGTGCTCCGCTTCCTGAAGTAATATTTACCCCAGCCACTTTCCCCTGTAAAGAGTTGAGCACATCAGGAGCCGAACGTTGCTGAATGCTTTCTCCGTCTAATTGCTGCACTGAGTAGCCTAAGGAACGTTCGTCGCGCTCTACTCCCTGAGCAGTGACAATCACTTCCGTTAGTGATAGGATGTCAGGTGACAGGCTCATGTCTATTGTCGACTGGCTGCCAATTTCAGTTTCTTCGGTGATGAAGCCGATGAAGGAAAACTGGAGAATGTTCTCCCCTTCGGGAGCCAGTAGCGTATAATTTCCGTCAATATCAGTGACGGTACCTACGGTGGTGCCTTTCACAATCACGTTCACCCCGGGTAGTGCTTCGCTTGACTCAACGGAGGTTACCGTACCGGAAATGGAGCGATCCTGGGCGTAGCCTACCGTGCAGCTTAGCCATACTGCTAAGCCACTCAGGCACAGCCTGAGATAGGAAGAATTGTAATCAGTAAAATAATTGCTCATACGTGTAGTATTAAAAAGAGATAGGAAGGGTTAAAGAAATAGTCCGATGTTAATTCTGAAAAAGAGAGACGAACCTACATCAAATCTTCTTTAAAGTCAACTCTCTAGTATAATTTTGATCAACAGATCGGATAGTTTCTACCGCTGAAAAGAGACGTAAACTCTGTACTTTTTTGAATACAAAGCACGGCCAATGTGCCTACCGGTTCGTATATTGGACAAACGGAGTTTAAATAACCCAATGAATGATGCGAATAATGTCGGGGTGCTGACAGAAAATATTAGCACGGGGGGGAGAAAATCAAAGAGATTTCGCCAGCTATGACGAAACCTCTTTTGATCAGTAGACCTTTCAGAAAGGTCTGATACTAATGGTAGTAGTTATGGCAATATATAGATGATATGATTATGCATATGGTAACAGAGATGCTGCTTATTGGTGTAACAAACTTACAAGACGTTCGGCTCGCTTCCTACTCCTCTGGTATACGATTAATGGTAACCGGTAACGCGTATGACATGTACTAGCAGCGCAACCTATTATTAATATTTTTATATTCCATATAACTATAAATATTTTATTCGTTTTGATTAATGTGTACACCATACGATTGTAAAACGTAAGTAACATTTCGTTGCTCATAAATTTTAGCAGATGCAGACTTTACAGGATATCATCGGGCTATCTTACTTTCAGTTTTATCCAGCCATCGAAGATTTTCTCCCGCAGGGAGCTAAGAATCAACAACTGTACCTGGCCGTACGCGATGGCCAAGTAACCACGGATGATGAAGCCCGTCGCCTTATGTACGGTTCGCAGACGGCGGGTAAGAAGTATAACATGCTCAAGAAGCGGCTTAAGCAACAGGTAGCCGACCATTACCTACAACTACTTGCTCAGTCTGAAGATGCCCCTTCTCGTCCGTTCAGACATCAAATAGACCGCTTAAAGCAGTTTATCATCGCTCGTACGTTGATATCGCAAGGACGATACACCCCTGCCAGGCAGTTGTTACAGCAGCAACAGCAGATAGCTGATACGCAATTAGACCTCGCGCTTGCGCAAGATGCACTACAACTACTTCGCAAAATAGCGAGCTACCAGGGAGACCGTGTTCGTTTCCGAAAGTATGACGCCGCTTTCCAGAAGGTGCACCAGCAAGTGTATTGCCTGCACCAGATACAAAGTTTCTATGAGACGGTGCGCATGGAACACCGGCGCCGTTGGGCTCCCTCCGTCTCAGTCGCTGAGCTTATTCAGGGATATCTTCACGACGATCAGCCGAGCACCCAACCCGGTTATCCGATAGAACGCCACCCTTTGGTTAGTTTCTACTATCGTATGGTCAAACTAACGCTGTTGTTACACCAGGGTAATCTCACCCAGTTTCGCCGGTTGCTCACGACCCAGAAGCAACAAAACGAACGTTACGCCGTCTTGAAGGACTACGATCCGGTAGCACAAGCCGACTTGCTGGCCATGTCTTATCTGAGTGCTCCTTATAGCAAGGTCGCGCAACCGGTGATAGCAGAGATCATAGAACGTTCTCGCGATGAGTCACTGCCGGTGATCGCCTGGCATACCCTGCGCGAAGCAACCTGTCTGCATTGGTTGCGTCAAGCTGAATACACCCAGGCCCTACAAATTGCTCGACAGTTGATTAACGAAGATGCAGCCACGGTATCTCCTTACGATCAGGCTCGCTGGCTACTTTTCCAGACCTTTATTCAGTACCTCAGCGAGGATGAAAGTACGTTACCCGTGCAGCGCGTCACCGCAATAGAAACCGCGCTCCAACCTTTACTTACTGATACCACCGGCTACGGCTGGCAGTGGGTGCTGCTCAAAATGTTGCTATGGATTGACCAACGGTTCTTGCCGGTTCGCACTTTTCTTCCGCCCGTCGACGCTTTTGTCCAGCGCCACCGCTCGCGGCAGTCCGAACGAACTATCCAGTTCTTTCAGCAACTACGCACTGTTATTGGCGACATCAGAGATCAAAAGGACAATTCTATTCGCCGACCAGACCTAGTGCTGCCTTCCCCGACCTCGCGTGATCGCCTCCAAGAGATTGTGCCGTACGAAACGCTATGGCAGACGATGCTTGCACGTCTTGATTAATTAAGTGAGGGCCATTGTGTTAAGCGCACTGTAAACTAAGTTTCACGGTTTTTTTGAGAAAGTGGCAGTAGCAGCGGCAGTAACCACTGACTGTTTACCGCCGCTGCTACTGCCACTATCCACAAGATAAGTTGATGAATCCATTGCTGGAAGAATACTTCAAAACTTGGTTTACAATGTACTTAAGAAGTCACTTCGGAAAGCTCGTGAAGCTTGCGCAGTTGCCCTAGTTCATCACGCAGACGAGCGGCTTCGATGAAATCCAATTCTTTGGCGGCCTTCTCCATACTTTTTTGCGTTTTCTGAATGAGCTTCTCCAACTCCGGTTTGCTCATGTACGCTACTACCGGATCAGCCGCTACGTCTACTTCAGCCGGACCGGCGTACGCTTTGGTAGGTGCCTTGCGCGAATCAGCCACCTTGGTCTGACCCAGAATGGCATCACGCGATTTAAGAATGGTGCGCGGGGTGATGCCGTGCTCTTGGTTGTAGGCCATCTGCTTGTTACGCCGCCGGTTGGTTTCGTCAATCGCCACCTGCATAGAACCGGTAATTTTATCGGCGTACATAATGCACACCCCGTTTTCGTTACGGGCCGCCCGCCCGATGGTTTGCACCAACGAGCGTTCGTTACGCAGGAAACCCTCTTTGTCCGCATCCAGGATAGCGACCAAGGATACTTCGGGCAAATCCAGTCCTTCGCGCAGCAGGTTCACTCCTACCAGCACGTCGAACTCACCCAAGCGCAAGCCCCGTAGAATTTCTACCCGATCCAGTGGCTTCACTTCCGAGTGCATGTAACGACTGCGCACTCCGGCGCGCTCCAGAAACTTCTGTAACTCTTCTGACATCCGCTTGGTCAGCGTAGTCACCAGCACACGCTCGTCCTTTTCGGTGCGGTCGCTAATCTCTTCTAGCAGATCGTCAATCTGATTGATACTGGGTCGTACCTCAATGATCGGATCAAGCAGTCCGGTAGGGCGAATAACCTGCTCTACCACCACCCCGTCTGACTCGCGCAGTTCGTAGTCGCTGGGCGTGGCACTCACAAAGATGATTTGACTGATCATACTCTCAAACTCACTAAAGGTGAGCGGACGGTTGTCCATCGCCGAGGGCAGGCGGAAGCCGTAGTCTACTAAGTTCACCTTACGGGCGCGGTCGCCGCCCCACATGGCGCGCACCTGTGGGATAGTTACGTGGCTCTCATCCACTATCAGTAGGTAGTCTTGCGGAAAATAATCGAGCAGGCAGAACGGTCGCTGCCCCGGCTGACGTCGGTCAAAGTAGCGCGAGTAGTTCTCAATGCCTGAGCAGTAGCCCAGTTCACGGATCATCTCCAGGTCAAACTCAGTGCGTTCCTGAATGCGTTTGGCTTCTAAAAACCGCTTTTCGTCTTCAAACAACTGCACCTGCTCTACCATGTCATCCTGAATCTCGTGCACTGCCTGGTTAACCACGCCCTTGGCCGTCACAAACAGATTGGCCGGATAGATCGTCACCAGCCGCTCTTCGGCCAGCTTCTTGCCACTGTGCGGATCAATGCGGTGGATGGCTTCAATCTCGTCGCCCCAGAAGTAAATACGGTACGCAAAGTCGGCGTAGGCAATAAAGATATCGACGGTATCACCCTTCACCCGAAAGTTGCCCCGTTTGAACTCCGCGTCGGTGCGACTGTACAATATGTCTACCAACGCGTAGAGCAGTTTTTGCCGGGAGATGGTATCGCCCTCCTGCAAGCGGATCGCGTTCTTGCCAAATTCATCCGGATTACCTAGTCCGTAAATGCAGGACACTGATGCCACGATCAGCACATCTTGCCGACCCGATAAGAGCGACGAAGTGGCACTTAGGCGCAGTTTCTCAATCTCTTCGTTGATCGACAGATCCTTTTCGATATAAACGTTAGAGGTAGGAATAAAGGCTTCGGGCTGGTAGTAGTCGTAGTACGAGATAAAGTACTCTACCGCATTGTCCGGAAAAAACTGCTTGAATTCTCCGTAGAGTTGTGCGGCTAGGGTTTTATTATGACTTAGTACCAAGGTAGGGCGGTTGATCTGTGTCACTACGTTGGCCATCGTAAACGTTTTACCCGAGCCGGTGACGCCCAGCAGGGTTTGCGCACGCTCCTGATCCCTGATGCCTTCTACTAACTGGCGGATGGCCTCGGGCTGGTCGCCGGCGGGCTGGTAGTCTGAAGTAAGTTGAAAATCCATAGAGATAGAACGCCAGAGAGGCGGTAGAATGTTCACTGTGTTGATGATTAATGATGGGGGAATCATGATTAATGGCTTACTCATCATTATTCATTCGTCATTACTCATTATTGCTATCTTTGTCACTATGGAACGCTACATCAACCCCCTAACTGACTTTGGATTTAAATGGCTGTTTGGTACCGAGCCTAATAAGGATCTACTGATTGATTTCTTGAACGAATTGCTGCCGCCGCACCATCGCATCAAAACGCTGAATTATGCCCATAATGAGCATCTGGGGGCAAGTATCATTGATAGAAAGGCCATCTTCGATATATACTGTGAGAGTGAAAACGGTGACAAGTTTGTTGTAGAGATACAAAAAGCAAAACAGAATTATTTCAAAGATAGGACGGTCTTCTATTCGACGTTTCCTATTCAGGAACAAGCGAAGCAGGGAAATTGGAATTTTAAGCTTTCAGCAGTTTACACAATTGGCATTTTAGACTTCGTGTTTGACGATAATAAACAGGAGGGTGCGATGGTGCATACCGTTAAGCTCAAAGATCAGCATTGCCAAGTGTTCTACGATAAGCTGACCTATATCTACATCGAATTACCGAAATTCAAGAAGAAAGAGAACGAGCTAGACAACCACTTCGACAAATGGCTGTATGTGCTCCGATATTTATCAGAGCTACAAGATCGTCCTAAAGCCTTGCAAGAGCGTATATTCAAAAAACTGTTCCAGGCCGCTGAAATCGCTAAGTTTGATAAACAACAGCGCATGCAGTATCAGGAGAGCGTTAAGTATTATCGCGATATTAAAAATGTGGTGGATACTTCACACGAAGAGGGCAAACAAGAGGAAAGGTGGGAGGCAGCGAAGCGTGGACTGAATAAAGGTTACTCAATTGAAGTGATTATGGAGATGACAGGACTCTCTGAACAAGAAGTTCGTTCGCTTCAGTAGTCAGGCATTCCATATTTCCCAGCTTTTTTCGGCTTGCAGGTGCAACATCTCTAGCCCGTTCTTTACTTGTGCTCCTTGAGCTAATGCTCGTTGCATCAACTTGGTTTGTTCAGGGTTGTAGATCAGATCGTAGCAAAAGTGTTGATCAGAAATCTGCTCGTAGGCTAAATCTGGTGCTGCGTCCTGATGAGGCGACATGCCGAGCGGAGTCGTGTTGATGATCAGGGGGTAATCTGACAAGTGATGCTTGGTCCGCAGACTGCCGTAGGTAAGCGCTTCCGGTGAAGCCGTCCGCGAGACGTAGGTAGGATGAATCTGCAAATCTTCTAGTGCGCAAACCACCGCCCGAGAAGCCCCGCCGGTGCCCAGCACCAGCGCTTGCTTTACCATACGGTCGCCCAACCAGGTTTGTAACGACTGCCGAAAACCGTGGTAGTCTGAGTTGTATCCGGTGCGCCCCCGCCCGTCTATCTTGACCGTATTGACTGCTCCGATACGCTTGGCGACCGGGTCGATCTGATCAAGAAACGGAAGCACTGCCTGTTTGTAGGGAATGGTGACGTTGAGCCCTGCCAACTCCGGCTGCGATTGCCACAGCTGAGGCAAAGTTTCTATGCGCTCCAACGGAAACAGCTCGTAGTGCGCATCGGCTATCCCCTCGCGCACAAACTTCTCGCTAAAGTATCGCTTCGAGAAAGAGTGACTCAGGGGGTAGCCAATCAGGCCAAATTGTCTCATTCTAGTGGGCACAAAACTGTTCTACTTCTTTCATGGTAATCAGGCCTTCGTAGTACGCCCGGCCGAAGGCTACGCCGTACACCCCTAGCTCCTGAAGCCGCTCGATGTCTTCAGCCCGATACACTCCACCGCTCGCGATAAGCTTGATGCCCGGAAAACTCTCGAGCAAATCGCGATACAAATTAAACGAGGGCCCTTCGGCAACGCCTTCCTTAGATACATCACTGGTCTTGAGATACTTCAGGCTGCGGGTGTAAAAGTATTCTACGTGCTCGAAAAGATCGACCGGTGCATCCTTCTGCCAGCCCTGAATCGCCACTTTTCGGCCCTCTGGTGTATCGCTGCGCGCATCGGCACCCAACGATATCTTCTCCCGTCCGTGAGAGACAATCCAAGAAGCAAACTGCTGAGGAGCCCGCACCGCCGCTGTAGCCGCAGTCACTTTTTGTGCTCCATAGTCGAAGGCCTGATGCACATCCCCGTCGGTATTGATGCCGCCGGCAAAATCTATCTCCAGATCCGTGTGCCCCGCGATAGCTTCCAGAATGGGGAAGTTAACGGGCTTACCACGTCTGGTCCCATCCAAATCGATCAGTTGTAGTTTGGTTACACCGTGGTCGGCAAAACGCCGGGCCAAATCTACGGGACTTTCTTGGTAAACCCGTTCCTGCTCGAAGTCGCCCTGCTTTAGGCGAGTAATTTTGTTGTCAAGAACAGAAATGGAAGGGATGATATGTATTTTCTTGGATTGCATAAGGTGACGGCATGCACAGGCACTAACTCGGCCCGGTTCAGATCATTCAATACGAAAATAGTGACTAAATCAAATATTGACAGAAATAGACCCAATAAAAACGTAGCAATGCTGCATCTTGTAAAAAATGTGAGCGGCTCTATTGTAAAAATAGCAAAACGTAGAATGATAACTTGCTAGATGTCAAAAGAAACCGACAGTGCACCGTTTTTATTGAAATAAGCTTATCTGATAGGCGAAAAGTTTCAAGCACGCGCTATTATTATCATTCAGACTACACAGCTTTATAGGCTATGCTACTGAAGGTGCGCAAAAAGTTTGTGCAAACGTACGGTCAAAAGGGTAGCTTACCCAGGTCTACATTGCCCCCGGTGAGGATGATACCCACCCGTTGCGTGGCGAACTTTTCTTTCTCTTGCAACAGTGCGGCCAGGGGCACCGCGCACGAAGGCTCTATAATAATCTTCATTCGTTCCCAAATCAACCGCATCGCCGCGACAATCTCCGGTTCCGATACCCGCACAATACGATCTACGTGCTGCTGGATAATTGGAAACGTCTGATCGCCCAATGAGGTGAGCAGTCCGTCGGCGATGGTTTGGGGCGATTCGGAAGGAACGATCCGACCCGCCTGCAACGAACGATAGGCATCGTCGGCCCCCGCCGGTTCGCCCGCGATCACTTTCGTGTCAGACGCTAATCCGTGCACCGCTAGGGCGGTGCCGCTCAGCAGACCGCCGCCGCCTACCGGAGCTAGTACGGCATCCAGGTCATCTACTTCTTCCATAAGCTCCAGGGCTGCCGTACCCTGTCCGGCAATCACGCGCTCATCGTTGTAAGGGTGAACCACCGTGGCTTCGGTGCGTTCCACCACTTCTTGCAGAGTAGACTCGCGGGCCGCTAACGTAGGCTGACACAGCGTGATCTGAGCACCGTAGCCCGCTACCGCCCGTTGTTTTACCGTAGGGGCCGTGGTAGGCATCACAATGTGGGCGGCACACCCCACTACCTGCGCCGCCCGCGCCAGGGCTTGCCCGTGGTTGCCCGACGAGTGTGTAGCCACCCCGCGTTCGCGTTGGGCAGCCGTGAGCGATAGTACGGCGTTGGCGGCCCCTCTCATTTTAAAGGCACCGGCTTTCTGAAAGTTCTCGCACTTAAAGAATAATTGGCAACCCGCCAACTGGTTAATGCTCTCGCTGGTGAGTACTGAGGTACGATGAATGAGGGGGGCAATGCGCTTGGCTGCCAGCTGAATGTCGGTGAAGGTAACTGCCATAAAGCACAAAAGGTAGCAAGTTGTCTGGTAACGAACAACTTACTACCTTAAGAGGAGTTTCACTTCCAGCATAGTACTCAGACTGTAGCGAAGACCTTACCTTTCAACCTACTATCTATTGCTATTCACTAAGCTATCTTTTCTAGATAGGACAAAAGAAATAGTATAGGGTGTCGGATGAGAAACGATTAGCAACCCCTAGCGTTGGGAAGGAAGCTACAGTACCAAGGTTTGCCAGGTTGGCGGGGAGGAAGCGGTGCCGACTCGGCGGTGCATTCTAGAACCAGTACGCCGTCGATGAACCCCTTGTATGTGGTCACTCCGTCTCGCGAGCTTGCCTGAGTGCTAGCACTGGTACCCGTCCCGGTGAAACTACTACACGGGGTGGTGATGGTACACGAGCCATCGGCACACGAAGAGTTGGATTGTGCTTGGGCAAATGTGAGCGCAAACAGCGCAAATACTGAGGTTAATAATACCTTTTTCATAAGATTAGAAGGGTTAGGTGAATACTTAACATATCAATGTGGTAGCGAATGTACTACCCCTTGCTCCACCTGGCAATAGCCAACCAACCGTTAACAAATCTCAATTGACCAATGCCGGTTTTGAATAAACAAATGCAGCTGTTTTATTTAAGCTTAAGCATGGTCAGCAACTGCTCCTTGCGAGACTTTGAAATTGGCAACTGCTGATTATCATTCATTACTACGTACCCCCCACCGGAGCGAGAAATACTCTTAATGTGCCGACTGTTGACTAAGTGAGAGTTATGAATACGGATAAAGCGGCTTTCTTCCAAAAGCTCCTCATAGTGCTTCAGAATCTGAGAGGCAAGCAATTGGTATCCATCCTGAAGGTGCAAGATGGTATAACTACGATCAGCGGTACAGTACAGAATATTCTGGGTGAAAACAAACTCGTAGCCGTCTTGAGTGGGCACCGCAATCTTAGCGTCTGCTGGAGTGCCCGTCTGTAGTGACGTGAGGAGCTCTTGGGCGTGTTGGTAAAAGTTGCGATTCTTGCGGTTGTAAACGGCTCGGTTCACCGCTTCCCGCAGGGCTTTAATATCAATGGGCTTTAGTAGATAGTCAATCGCCATGAACTTGATAGCGGTGATCGCATGATCGTGCGCTGACACAAAAATGATCTCGAAGCTAATATCATCAAGTCGGTCCAAAAGTTGAAAAACTGTCTGGGTTCCTAGCTGTACATCTAGAAACACAAGGTCAGGCTGTTGTGCTCGTAGCAACTGCTCAGCTCCAGCCAGGGTCTGTGCGGTTCCTATTAGGGTAACTTCCGGACAGGTGGCTTCTAGGATATGCGATAAACTCTCAACGCCTTGTCGTTCGTCGTCCACAATAATAGATCGTATTTTCGGTATCATTTCAGGTCTTTGATCGGTAGTTCAATGTGCACACGCGTTCCGCAGGCTTTTCCCTGTTCGTTGTAAAGATCTTCAATAGTCATTTGAGTGCGCTTATAGCCAAATCTCCGAAGCAGTGTTAAGCGAGCCTGCGTGTTGTCAGTAGCCATAGAAAGGTGCTTGTTTACACGGGCTTGCTTGCTTTTCATGGCGGCCTCTCGTCCAATTCCATCATCTTCGATAGTGCAGCAAACGCTCGTTTCTTTGTTCTTTAGACAGATACGTAGGGTTCCCGGTGTCTCTTTGCCAGAAAGGCCATGAATAATTGCGTTCTCTACCACGGGTTGTAGAATCATAGAGGGAATGAGCGGATTGCGTTCATTCAAAGATTTCTCTATCAGTAGATGACTTTCGAACTGATCGATGAAGCGTTCTTTCTCTAAAGCAATGTAATGTTCCAGTAATTGCTGCTCTACCCTTAGCGGTACAAACGCGCGTGTAGCGTTGCCAAGCATCAGGCGAATAGTATCGGCAAACTGATTCAGATGCTGATAAGCGGTTAGCCTATTTGACTTGAGAATCTGGTTTTGCACCCCATTGATGGTGTTAAAGATAAAGTGAGGGTTCATCTGCGAGCGTAATGAGGCAAACTTGTTCTCCGCCAATTGCTGTTGGTTCTTTACAATTACCATCCGCTGCCGTTGCCAGAACACTATGGATAGAACGGATACGGCGACCAATAATAAGCTTACGTATACAATCGTCTGCTTAAACCGACTTTCGTCGGCCTGTTTCTTTTGTGCTATCTCCGAGACTGCTCGCTCTTTGTCCCAAGCGAGATATTCAGCTTCAATATTACTGATGGTGGCATTCACGGCACTACCTTTGAACTTTTCCTTTGTAATAAGGTACTGCTTATGATACGCTAATGCCTTTTGGTAATCCCCAGTCTGTTCATAGAGTAGATATAGACCCTCTTTAAATTCGGACATATTAGTGACCTGCTTATTTTTGGTGGCAATGGCGTGAGCTTGTAGTAAATTTTTCTCAGCCTGAACAATATTACCTTGCTTCAGGTAGGCCATGCCAATTGTGTGTAAGTTGTTAGCATCCTCATTATTATGCGCGCGTTGAGGATTGGTTGCCATTGACTTTCGCGCGTAGATAATAGCTTCTGCGTACGCACCAGCACAGTAGTGCGTATAGCCGATCCCGTTATACGCTCGTTCAATAGCAAGTATGTTATTCGAAATTGTTGCAATCTCAATGATATCCGTATAATACTCGATAGCCCTTTGGTAGTCCCCTTGTTCCGAGTACACGTTAGCGAGGTTATGCAAACTATAGAGCGAAGCTTCCGGATCATTGATCCGGTCGCAAATGATTAGTACGCTATCGTAGTATGCTTTGGCTCTATCTAAGTGACCTAGCTGCTCGTAAATTAGACCGATATTGTTAAGCGGCATAGTCAAGCCATTCAGATTGCCGCGCTTCTTATAGTACTGAGTCGTTTTTAGATTCACGCGTAGTGCACGGTCCAGAAATCCTAAGCTTTGGTAGATAGACCCTAATAATAGATGGCTCTGGTACAACCGAATGCTATCTTCTAGTTGCCTAAAATAGTGGATGGCTTGTAGTACTTCCGCTTTGGCTCGCTGATTGTTGTTCTGATCGTGATAGATCATCGACAACATGCGCCGACTACGCCCCACCATGCTGCTGTCGTCGAGTTGCTCAGCTAATAACAGTATTTGTCGCGTGTAGTGCTGAGCGGAATCTAAGTTGTAATCATCCTGACGAAAGAAGTTAGCCAGTGAGCTAAGAATAGTGAGGGCATTGGGATGGGGAGAAGGCAGTCTCCGTAGACTATCCCTCAACTGATGATACGGATCCGAGTACTCGAGTTCGTTCTTCTCCGCCGAATGCTGTGCTTGAACTATTACCCCAAAGAGTAGCTCTTTAGACAAGCCCAGCAGCAGAAGCAGGTAAACGTATTTAAGCATCGTAATCGCTTTATAACGAAAAAAAACTACAGCGTCATACCACCTTGTGCTTTGCTACGTAGTCTGGGTCAATAAGTACCCCCAAGCCCGGCCCAGTCGGCACTTTCACCTTCCCACCATTGCTCTGCAGATCAGCGGTGGAACACTCCAGTGGAATCTCACGATTGAACCCCTTGAATTCATGGTAAGGCCCCGCGTTGACGACCGCCGACACAAAGTGCATCATATAGAGATAGCCGAGTCCGGTACCCGAGATATGGGGCACGCAAAGCTTATCTCTAGCCGCCGCCATGCGGGCCACGCGCATGGAGCGAATCATCCCACCGAAGTAGAAGATGTCGGGCTGCACAATGTCTAGCGCATCCTCTTTGATCAACCAGCGAAAATTACGCATACTAGGCTCTTGCTCACCACCTGATACCGGAATGTTGAGGGCGTCAGTCACCTGCTTGGTTTCTTGGTACCAATCGAAGGGCACCGGCTCTTCGTACATATCGTAACGATACGCTTCTGCCATTTTCCCGATACGAATGGCTTCCGCAGCATCATAAGAACCGTTCGAGTCGGCGTAGATCACCATATCATCGCCGAAGGTTTCGCGCACCAACGGAATCAGCTTTTCGGTACGGTTGGCAGGAAAATCAGCGTTCTTACTCATGCGCCCCCCCAACTTGAACTTGAGTGCCTTGGCCTGTGAGTCGGCTACCTGTTCTTGAATGAGCCCGATTGACTCCTCAGCAGATTTCCCCCGAAAATTATTCGCCCGGTACACCGCAATTTCAGGGTGATGAATATCACCTATCAGCTGACCTATCGGCTTTTGGGCAATCTTACCCAGCATATCCAGCACAGCAAACTCGATGGTAGCCAGCGGCACCCACAGTGCCAGGTTCTGCATCTTATAGTTGCTCTGATACACGTACACTTCTTCTAGCAGCCGCTCCCAGTCGCGGGCGTCTTTGCCGATGAAAAAAGGCTGCAAAGACTGCGTGAAGATGGGGTGCAAAATTTTTAGCTTGTGGTTGTGACCAATGGCCAACCCCTCAGCGCCATCTGCTGACGTGACGCGGCAGATAAAGTTATCCTGATACCGCAGCAGCTCCAGCCGGTCAATGATCACGGGGTCAGGAAAGAATGTACGCCGTAGTACTGGTTGCGCCAAGATAGCATCCAGCGGATCTTCAGTCGGGTATACCAATGGGGCAGCAGTGAGGGGAAGACAAGTACTTCCTACCACGGTGGCAGCGGCGGCTTTAAGAAAGTGGCGACGACGCGTAGGCATAATCAGCAGCGTTGTGTATGAGCGAAGTAAGGCACAGCGCATGATAGCACTAGTTATCTGCTCAAACAACAAGTCTGTTCGTAATTCTGTACAGCAATAAAGGTTTTAACTAACGGACAGCACTACTTCTACTAAAACGATTGTGCCTTGTCTTTGACGAAAGGGTTGCGATCGTGATCGATAAAGCTGTACATTTATACCATACAGCTGTTACTACTCACCCGCACAATAAGATCCGTATGTATGCAGTCCGTTAGCATCTTTGATATCTTTAAAATTGGCATTGGTCCCTCTAGCTCTCACACGCTGGGGCCGTGGAAAGCGGCTGCTGACTTTATCAGCTCATTACCTGATGTATCGATCAGTCGCATCAAGGTAACGCTCTACGGATCACTTTCTAAGACCGGACGAGGCCACGCCACCGACACTGCGGTGCAGTTAGGCCTGCTAGGTCAGCATGTTGAAACTATCAACGTCTCTAGCATTCCAGCCATCTTGTACGAATTGTCAGCTACCGAACGCCTGACCATCGGAGGCCGCACCCTCCGCTTTGTTCCTGCCAGAGACATTGTCTTTGCCAAGAAAGAGATGCCCTATCATCCTAATACGCTAACCTTCGTAGCGTCGCAAGGCGCTCAAGAGGTCCTGAAGCAAACGTACCTATCGGTGGGGGGCGGCTTCATTCAAAGGCCGGAAGATAGTAGGTTGCTGAACGCGTCAACCCTGCCCTACCCCATTGACACCTCCGCTGATTTGGAAAAGCACCTCCAAGGCACGGGAGCGTCGGTGGCAGAATTGGTATGGCAAAACGAACGGTCGCTTCGTTCAGAGGATGAGATCAAACGACAAGTGCACCGTATTTTCAGCGTGATGAAAGAAAGCGTAGTACGAGGCATGACCACCGGTGGCACCCTGCCGGGTGGTCTTCATGTACAACGCCGTGCGCAGCGCATGAGTCAGAAGCTGCTCAACGGACAGTCGTTTACCAGTTTTGAAGAGCTTACCGCGTTGATTCGGACGACGGCTCCGGATTTTCGGGCGGTTAACAACTGGGTGAGTTGCTTTGCCCTAGCGGTGAACGAAGAAAACGCCGCGATGGGTCGGATCGTCACTTCGCCAACCAACGGCGCAGCGGGCGTTATTCCGGCGGTACTGCTGTACCACGCGGTATTTGGCGCTACGCCCCTGGATGAGCAGCCCCTACTCAACTTTTTCCTGACCGCCGGTGAGATCGGTTCGTTGTTCAAGAAGGGGGCCACCATTTCGGCAGCGGTAGGAGGTTGCCAGGCAGAGATTGGCGTGTCGGCAGCCATGGCGGCGGGCGGACTGGCCGAGTTACTGGGCGGCACCCCTGATCAGGTGATGATGGCCGCTGAGATAGCGATGGAGCACCACCTGGGGCTCACCTGTGACCCGGTGGGCGGCTTGGTACAGGTACCCTGCATCGAGAGAAACGCCATGGGTGCGATGAAGGCTATTACCGCCGCTCACCTGGCTCTCGATACAGACCCGGCCCACTGTGTGGTACACCTAGATACTGTCATCAAGTCGATGTGGGACACCGCTCAGGCTATGAACAAAAAGTACAAAGAAACTTCGGAAGGCGGATTAGCTTTCAATATACCAGTGGCGCTACCCGAGTGTTAGCAAATATTCTTCGCTAAATCCTATCAAACCGTAGCTATGTAACCCTATAGTGTGGTTTTACGATAAATAATACTATGACAGCTACTGGATTCGCCGAACAAGGCTATACTTCTCATCGAGATCATCTCCCACCGAAAAATCAACCTGTGGGCGACGGACACTGGGCATCAAGCTACGTTGAGCGCAAGCGTGGGCAGGCTCCATCACTTCCTCTCAAGCAAATAGCTGAGGCTCGTCGGAAACTTCGTCTTCAGCGCCTCAGGCGACGCCGCCGAGAACGTATTATTCGCTCGGCTTTCGCCTTGGTCGGTAGTATATGTTTATTCTTGTTCTTCAGTTCGCTCATCAGCTAAAGACCATAAGAATATCAAGCTGACAGCCGAAAACTTACCAATTACTGCAATACCGCAGAGGTTCTGACACCGCTCGGCATCGGCGAAGCCTTGATGACGGCATCCAACAAAAAGGCATTCCGAATCCACTGGTACTTATCCTGCCGTGCGCGTACGGATGTTCTCACTTCCCCCGAGATAAAGCAACTGGTGAGTCAGTCTGACACTGCTTCGCCGTATAAAGAAATTGACCGCGAAAGTGCCTACAAAGCCCTAATCGTCAAACTGACGGCTGCATCGGAAGGTGATACCACCACTGTGGAAGCGAACAGAAAGTATGACGATAGTGCTAAGGAGATCCAGGATTCTTCACCGAACTCCCGAAAAACACGATAATCAGACAAATCGGCCGCACGGTGATGCGTGAGCTTACTTGCAGCCTGCTAGGTGTGAAGCGGCGACGGCGACGTAGATAAATACGGGCCCAATGGTAGTCGGCAGTAGGCTCGCTGCCGCCCAGGGTCGTCTTTTGTAACCAGTTCGGTACTCTTAACACAATGGCCATTCGGTGTGTTAGGGTAAGAACCATCCCCGGTTTTTATGTCTTACCGATTGCTACATCGCTCGGCGCACCGCATCACCAGTATCTATCACGGCATCACAGGTAGTATCGCATTTTATCCGGTGCTGATTGCGCTTGGGCTATTTTTTCTATCACTAATCACTCTTTATATTGATGAACGATCACCAGGATTACTATTTGGCTACGAGCTGTCAGTTGAAAACATCCTTTACCCCAACAGTGCGCGCGCGTTGTTAGGCTCCATTGCGGGTGGTATGATCTCACTGATGGTATTCAGTTTCTCTATGGTGATGGTGGTACTTAACCAAACCTCTTCCAATTACTCGCCCCGCCTGTTACCTAACCTGATTGGAAGAAAACCTCATCAGGTGATTATGGGATTCTATATCGGCACCATCGCTTATACGTTTGTTGTGCTCACCAGCATTCAGTCCAAGCTATATTCTTTCGGTGTACCCAGCTTGTCTATCATTACCAGCTCGCTGCTGACCCTGTTTTGCCTTGCTCTGTTTATTTCGTTCATCAATCGGGTCTCACAAGATATTCAGATCGGCAACATCGTAAACCGCGTTTACGACGATACGCTACGCGCCCTCAAACGGGAAAAAGAGGTAACCCATGTCCCCGGACATCAACTGCCTGATACCGAAGGGTGGATGACCGTCGATAGCCCTTTCTCGGGCTACCTAGACGAAGTGAACGAATACTTCTTTCTACAAGCTACGCGTAGTTTAGACGTGACGGTACGGCTGTGCGTACCCAACGGAAAGTTCATCAATCGGCGTGACCCGCTGTTCAAAGTGAGCCGTTTGTTGAGCGAAGATGAATGGCGTGAGATTAGCGGCTCTCTTATCTTTCGCCACCAAGAAGAAATCCATTCGCAGTACGCTTACGGTTTTAAACACTTGATAGAGATCGCCTTACGCGGACTCAGCCCGGGCATTAACGATCCCAGCACCGCTGCGCAGGCCATTGACCGGCTCACTGATTTGCTGGTAGAGCGACTCAGTTTGCACGGATACAAGATTTTGGCAGACCGCGACCACCACCTTCGGTTAATTTATGAGCCGCTCAAATACGATGATCTGCTCTACCTTTCGTTTAATACCATCGCCGAATACGCTAAAACCGACCTAACCGTCACTTCGGCACTGTTAACTATGTTGCGCACCCTGTTTCGCAACGATACTGAGCGTCAGCACACGGGTACCATCATGGCGTTGCTCCACGATCTGGTGGCTGATTTTGAAGCCAACTTTGCCAAGCAAACGGATCGACGCTTCCTCACCAAACAGGTGGACAGTATGCTGCGCGAGCACTCCGACCATACGTTATACGTACCGATCAGCCACCTGCTCGATAAACTTGGTGAGGCACAGATCGTCTAGTGCCAAACTTCTTGGTTGCCTACGGGTTGTATTAAAAACACACCGATATGACCTTACTAATCGTTTACCTTTTTATCGCCATTTTCTTTTCCTTCTTGTGCTCCATTCTGGAAGCTGTATTGCTGAGCGTTACTCCATCGTATATTGGGGCGAAGAAGAAGGAAGGACTCTCTTATGCCACTGACTTAGAGCGACTTAAAGAAGACATTGACCGACCGCTAGCGGCTATTCTGACCCTCAATACTTTTGCACATACCATTGGTGCGGCCGGAGTAGGCGCGCAAGCACAGTCTATCTGGGGTGATGAATACCTTTCTGTTATTTCGGCGGTGCTCACGATCTTGATCCTGATTTTTTCTGAGATTATTCCTAAAACTTTAGGTGCCACCTTCTGGCGACAATTAGCTTCTTCTAGTACCGCGGTGCTGAAAGTACTGGTGGTTGTGCTGTATCCTTTTGTCTGGATCAGTCAGATTATCACCAAAATCATCAAGGGTAAAAACCACAAACCGGGCAAGGTTACCCGGGCTGACTTTTCGGCTATGGCTGAGATCAGCTCAAGAGAAGGAGCGCTACAGGAAGGTGAGTATCGTTATATTCGCAACATCTTGAAGTTCCGACAAGTGAAGGTAGAAGATATCATGACTCCTCGTAATGTGATGCTTACACTGCCCGAAAGCATGTCGTTAAAGGAGGTAGCCAAGCAGCTATCAGAGCGTTCGTTTTCTCGTATTCCAGTGTACGAAGATAGCACTGACAACATCACCGGGATGGTACTGAAAGATGAAATATTTAAGAAGCTAGCGGATGACGAACACCACCTTTCGTTAAAAGACCTACGTCGTGACATCACCCGCGTACAGGAAGATGCTTCAGTCACCGAGTTGTTTCAGCAGCTCAGTGAGTCGAAACAATACATTGCTATCGCACTAGAAGAATACGGCGGAACCGCTGGGCTAGTCACCATGGAAGACGTGATTGAAACGTTGTTGGGAATGGAGATTGTAGACGAAACGGATACGGTGCAGGATATGCAAGCTTTTGCTCGGGAGAAAGCGCTGGCCCGAACTGAGCGAGCCTCGAAAGAAAAAAGCCGACTCTAGCGTCGGCTTTCCTTCATATATATTATCTAAGGTTGTTTAATCAGCATTAGGCGCGTCCTTTCACCATACGGTAGCCAAATAGCAACAGTAGCGATCCACCGATAGCCACTAAAAAGCTACCTATATTAAATCCATCTACTCCTACGCCGAGCAAGTTACTTCCTATAAAACCGCCCAGCAGTGCGCCAGCGATACCTATCAGTATTGTAACGATAAATCCACCCGGATCTTTACCTGGCATGATAAACTTAGCAATAGCACCAGCAATCAAACCGAAAATAATCCATACTATCCAATTCATAACTTCTATTGTTTGGTTAAAAAATTTGACTCTACCTATAAGAACGTCCAAACAATAGAATTGTTTAGGTCCGCCTATATCCAGCGCACTTGGCTGAACTCTTGGCGATGAGAAATTCCCGCTCGCTGCGCAAAAATACGGAAGCCGTAATCGTAAACTCCTGAGAAAGTGATTTTCTCGTTGCAATTATACTTTACCTGCTGCCCAGGTTCTTCTTCCTCACCGTCGGCAGTGGCCAACACCGGCGATTTTACCAGCTGCTTTTTGAATTCTTTCGTCATCATTATTTCGTGTTCGCCCTGGTGCTGTTTGGCAATCAGCAGTTCAACGCCAACATCTTCCGGATTCAGGTCCTTGATGTCCAGCACAATCTCCGCCCTGAATTTTTGCCCGACCGGCAGGGGATCGTTCGCGAAGTTGTAGATGTTTTTCTGCACCACACTGATACTGTTCCACACGCTACTTACCTTCGCTTTCCACTGAGCCAGGTCTTTGGCCAACTGATAATTATCAGCGCGCACCGCCTGATGGCTGGCGTGCAGTTGATGATAAAACTTATCGTGGTAATCGTCCATCATACGCTTCATGGTAAACTGCGGCGCAATGTGGGCAATAGTATTCTTCATACGCATGACCCACGCTTCGGAGATACCGTTTTTGTCGCGGTCGTAGTACTGCGGAATAACTTCGTTCTCTAACATTGTGTAGACCTTCACCGCATCTAGTTCGTTCTGCACCTCCTGGCTTTCGTACGAACGCTCTTCGGGCAGCGCCCATCCGGCGTCTTCGCGATAGCCCTCGGCCCACCAACCGTCGAGCACGCTCAGGTTCAACCCACCGTTGAGCGTCGCCTTCATACCACTGGTGCCCGAGGCTTCCAGTGGACGCGTCGGGGTGTTGAGCCATACGTCTACTCCCTTCACCAGGGCACTGGCTAGTTCCATATCGTAGTCTTCTAAGAAGATCACTCTGCCCACAAACTCGGGGCGCCCCGACACCTCTACGATGCGCTTAATCAGGGCCTGCCCGCCTTGGTCAGCCGGATGAGCCTTGCCCGCAAACAGAAACAGCACCGGTCGGTCGGCTTGGTTCACAATCTGCTCAAGCCGCTCTAGATTAGTGAACAGCAGTTGCGCTCGTTTGTAGGTAGCAAAACGCCGGGCAAAGCCGAAGGTGAGCGTATCCTCGTGCAGGGCCTCAATGGTCTGCATGATTTTCTGCGGACTCTCGTGCCGACGCTGCATGTTCTTCTCTAGCCTCGCCTTAAGTATGTTTAACAAAGCCCGCTTCTGGGCTCGTTTGATATCTACCAAATCTCGGTCTTTCACAGCATAGATCTTCGCCCACAGTTGAGGATCAGATTGTTTGGCGAGCAGGTCTTTGCCAAAGGTTTTCTGATACAGTCGCTGCAGCTCTGGCGATGTCCAGGTAGGATAATGTACGCTGTTGGTCACGTGATCAATGTGCAGTTCTTCGGGCTCGAAGCCGGGATAAAGCTTTTGAAACATATCGCGCGACACCTGTCCGTGGATTTTGCTCACGCCGTTTACTTGTTGGCTCAGGCGAGCGGCCAAGTGGCTCATTGAGAACTCTTCTTCGTGGTTGCCGCCGTTAATGCGCCCTAGTGCAATAAACTTCTCCCAGGGCATACTCATGGCACTGGCAAACTCTGATAGGTAAGGCCACAGCATAGACTCAGCGAAGCTGTCGTGTCCGGCGGGTACCGGAGTGTGCGTGGTGAAGAGGGACGAAGCGCGAATAACTTCGGTGGCCTCATCGGTGCTCATACCGGCTTGCACGTAGCGGCGCATACGCTCTAAACCGATAAACGCCGCGTGGCCCTCGTTGAGGTGATACACATCAGGAGCCGTCCCCATCGCTTCCAGGGCGCGAATGCCCCCGATGCCTAGCAGAATCTCTTGCTTTAGGCGGTTCTCACGATCTCCGCCGTAGAGCTGGTGGGTGATAAACCTATCTTCCTCGCGGTTTTCATCAATATCGGTATCCAGTAGGTAAAGCGAAATTCGGCCCACCGCTGCGCGCCACAGTTTGGCGTGTAGGGTGCGCTCGGGTAGGGCTACTTCCACCCTAATCCATTCACCCGCCTCATCTCGCACTGGTTCCACGGGCAGGTGAGTGAACCGTTGCGGATCAAAATGCGCCTCTTGCTCGCCGTAATGCGACAATCCCTGGCGGAAGTAGCCGTAGCGATACAGCAGTCCCATACCTACCATATCTACGTTCTCGTCGCTGGCTTCTTTTAAGAAATCGCCCGCCAGCACTCCTAGTCCGCCTGAGTAGAGTTTAAATGAAGCGTGTAGACCATACTCCATACAGAAGTAGCCAATGCGCATCTGTTTCGGTCTTTTCTTAGCGGCCATGTAGGTGTCAAACGTACTGAGTACGGCCTTCAGGCACTTCATGAAAGTAGCGTCTTGCGTCAGCTTCTCGTAATCTTCGTTGTTGAGCGCGTCTAGTAGCGCAATAGGATTGTGCCCTAGCTGGTGCCACCGTTGCTCGTCAATTGAAGCGAACAAGTGCATAGCTTCGTAATTCCAAGACCACCACAGGTTGTGCGCTAGTCTTTCTAAGCCCGCCAACTGCTCGGGGAGCTGCGACTGTATGTATAACCTTTTCCACTGAGGGGCTGATGGCGTAGGTGCATTATTCATAGTCAATTCTTTTTACGTCTAGGTTTAGCTGCAAATATAAAGATAGGATACGGGAGGGTGACAGTATCTACCAGAAAAGTAAGGGAAGCCGGAGGACGGAGACCGGAAGCGGGCCTCCATTTTTTGTACTAGGCGGTGAGGGGTTGGGTAGCCTTATCAAACTCTTCTATTAACTGCCGCATGCGCAGTACTTCGCCGATGCTCCAAGCCTGCGAAATAGCTCCTCGCGCTTGGTGCGGGGCGTTGCCGTCGTAGATTTCAGAAATAGCACTAATGCCGTGCTCGGTCATGGTGCTTTCAAACCCTTGGTACAATGCGGTGGCGAAGGGCAGGGCCTCTTCGCGGGGATACACCTTCAGATAGGCTTCTACAAAATGCCCGGCCAGCCAGGGCCATACGGCTCCCTGATGATACGCTCGGCGCCGCTCACTTTGCGGCCCCTTGTACTGCCCGCGGTACTGCGGATCGTGGGGCGAAAGACTGCGCAGTCCGCGCGGAGTGAGGAGACTTTCTTCGGCAGTTTTGAGCACCGCTTTCATCATGGACTCTGACAAGGGCGAATACGGCAGCGAAGCCGCGAGCAGTTGATTGGGCCGCACCGACCAGTCTTTCTGGTCGCCGTCTACCACGTCGGCCAAGTACCCTTTCTTCTCGTCCCAAAAGGTTTGCTGAAACGATTTTTCAATGAGCGCCGGCATCTCTTTCCACTCCGACAGAATCACCTTGCCTTCGGTAGAGCGAGGACCCGCAATTTCTAGGGCAAACTGAATGGCGTTGTACCACAGCGCGTTTACCTCTACGGGCATACCCATGCGGGGCGTAACGGGCACTCCGTCCACGTAACTATCCATCCAGGTCAGGGCCTTCCCTTCTACTCCACCGTGTAGCAGTCCGTTGTCCTGCATTTTGATATTGTAGTCGGTGCCATCGCGAAAGCTTTCTAAAATCTCGCGCATCACTCCGCCGTAGGCTTTCCACACGGCTGAGGTATCACCCAGCCGACGCGTGTAGTGCTGCAAGGCCCAGAAGAACCACAGGGGCGTATCAATAGCCGCGTACGAAAGCTGCGAGTCGTTGTACTTCCAAAACGGAAAGAATGCCCCCCGGCGGTGCTTCAGCATCGTGCCTAACACGGCTTTGTAAAGCTTCAGATCGGGGTGTACCAACGACAGTCCCGGCAACGAAGAGAAGGCGTCACGTCCGCCGCGACGGTAGCGCTGGTAGCTGGCGATCACGTCGGTTTGATCGTATTTGCGGGCCTCTGGGTGGCTGCGCGTCTTGAGCACAAACTGATCGGCGGCTACCTTCAGACAGTTCTCAAAAGTATTGCGCGACGTGCGGCGGCGGGTTTGCGTGTTGAAGGTACGCAGCAGGTTACCCGGTTTCACCTCGTCGGGCCCGGCACTAAACACCACCACGTCGCCCTTTTGCAACGTGAGTTCGAAGTATCCCGGTACGTACAAATCTTCCTGATAATCGTAGCCGCGGTCAATGTCATCGGGGTACTCTACGTTGTAATACCAGTGCCCTTTGTCGGCAAAGGTAGACTCCGGCGACACCTGAAGGCACATCTTATTGTACTCAGGATACAACCGCAAACATACCCCCTGGTCTATGGGTTGAAAACTCGTATCGATATCTTCACTGGCTCGTCGCAGCGCCTCTGCGCTGCGAAAGGACAAGAACGGATGCAGCTTGAGCTTGATGGGCCCAGGCGACTTTTCTAGCACGTAGCGGACTAAAATTCGTTCTTCGTGCTCTACCAGTAGTTTCTCCTTCGTGAGTAACACATCGCCCACGCGATACGAAGACTTGGGCACCGGATCGGCCACAAAATCTCTCATGTATAAGTACCCCTTGGGCTCAAACCCGCTCGGATAGCGATGGACTCCCAGGTCAAAAGAAGCTCCGTTAATTACCAAGGTTTCGTCTAGGGTGGACAACAGCACGTGGACCCCCTCTAGCCCGGGCTGAGGAGCCACCAGCAGGCCGTGGTAGCGTTTGGTGTTGCAGCCAATGATGGTGGTAGAGGAGTAAGCACCAGATTTATTAGATCGGATAATTTCTTGACCCAGCGAGTGGGACAGTTCAACGAGTTGCTTCTTGTCGAATTGGATGTAACTCATCTGTGGTTAGTTTGGTAGGGCCGTTGTCGTAATGCCAGGCGAGCACTACTTAGCGTACTCGTGACGCATTTGGTTAAGTATAAACTATGGGTGCGAAGAAAACATTCCTCTTACCGAGATAATACGACGAAATTACGATTTCTTTCCGTACATACGCCACTTCACATTCAGAATTCTATATTTGCAGGGCTACGCCAAACCGCCGTTTATGAGTCAACCTTCGGTATTTATCCTCAACCACCAACCTTCGGTGGCGAGTGGTTTCTTGGCTGATCTACGCAATACCGAACGACAGCACGATCGGTTGCGCTTCCGTAGAAACCTTGAGCGAGTGGGCGAGCTACTGGCCTACGAGCTCTCCAAAACCTTTACTTATACTCCACAGACAATACATACCCCGCTCGACGCGATTGAAGTGGCTACCTTTACCCCCCCCGTCGTTTTATCGATACTCCGAGCGGGCCTGCCCCTTCACCAGGGCATCCTCAACTACTTTGATCGCTCCGATAGTGGTTTTGTCGGTGCCTTTCGCCAGCCTACCACCAACCACGACTTTACGATCACGGCCGACTATCAGGCGTTTCCTTCGGTGAAAGACCGAGTTGTCGTGCTGGCCGACCCGATGCTGGCCACCGGCCGCACCATGGCGAAGGCCGCAGCGTTTGTGATGCAGCAGGGCACCCCGGCACATTTGCACGTGGTGGCAGTAGTGGGCTGCCCCGAAGGCGTGCGTCACCTGCAAGACCACTGCCCCATTCCCTATTCGCTATGGCTGGGGGCCCTCGATAGCCACCTCAACGATAAGTCGTATATTGTGCCAGGTTTGGGCGATGCGGGCGACTTAGCCTTTGGCCCCAAACTATAATCCTGCGTTTATGATTGTTTCTGTACTACTGATGATCGTGGGACTAGTGGTACTAGTAGCCGGAGGTGAGCTATTGGTCAGAGGAGCCGCCAGTATCGCGCTTCGCCTACGTTTGTCACCCTTGGTGGTCGGCCTCACGATTGTGGCCTTTGGCACTTCGGCCCCTGAGCTATTCATCAGCGTGCAAGCGGCCCTCGACGGTAGCCCCGACCTGGCGATGGGCAACGTCATCGGCTCTAATATCTGTAACCTGGCGCTCGTGCTGGCCGCCACATCGATCATCACTCCGGTGCCGGTAAACATCGACAGCCTGCGGATCGACTGGCCGATGACGATGGGAGCCTCGCTGTTGCTGTTTTTAATCGTGCAAGACAACCTCATTAGCTGGCCTGAGGGGCTACTGTTCATCAGCATCCTGTTGACTTACACGTACCTCATCATTCGTAAATCACGGAAAGAGACCAAGTCAGTCGAAGAGCTTGCCGAAGAACTGGATGTGCCTACGCAGACCAACAATGTAGGTAAAGACATTCTTTTTATCGTACTGGGCACCGTAGGCCTGGCCTTAGGTTCTGATTGGTTCGTAGACGGTGCCAAAGAACTGGCCCTGGCTTTCGGAGTGAGCGAGCGTATTGTGGGCATCACCGTGCTGGCCCTGGGCACCAGTTTACCCGAACTGGTGACGGCATTGGTCGCCGCATTTAAGAAAGAAACAGATATTGCGCTGGGCAACCTGATGGGTTCCAACATCTTTAATATTTTGTCCATCCTCGGTATCACAAGCCTGATTGCCTCTATTCGGGTCAATGATATCATCATCCACTCTGACATGATCTGGATGCTACTCGTCACTTTTCTAGTGCTGCCCATGATGCTCTACCGCCGCACCATCAAGCGCATCGAGGGCCTGATCTTGTTTTCCATCTACCTGTACTACATCTACAGCGTGGTGTCGCCCATTTAGCCACACTCTTTCAGAACAACCTCGCGATTTTCTTATTGATGGTCGTATGGAAATTCGGCACATTGTTGACAACTCGAAATAAAGGGAAGTACGGACGAGACAAAGCATACAGCGATTGGGCTTCTTCTAGGAAAAATTAAAATAATAACCTTCCTAATAAATCTTCGTCGCCGTTCCCATAGCCCACGGATTAATTCGTGGGCTATGGGAACGGTGAGGCGTTCGGGTACACTTGTTCTCCTACTCCCTACGCCCCCTTAATACAACACCCGAAACCGAATGGTATTCTCAATGCTCTTCAATTCTTTAATGATCACATCATCGTAGGCCTTGTCGATGTCGATAATTACGTAGCCGATCACCTCGGTGGTTTTTAGGTATTGTCCCACCACGTTGATGTGGTTGTTGGCCAACACGCTGCTAATTTTTGCCAACACTCCCGGCTTGTTGTGATGAATGTGCATCAAGCCGGTGCGCATTCTTGAGCAGTGGCAGTTGCACGTTAGGAAAGTTGACACTGTTGAACGTGCTGCCGGTATTGACATACTCAATGATCTTACCCGGTACAAAGTCTGCGATATTTTCCTGTGCTTCCTGCGTGCTACCTCCGATGTGCGGCGACAACAGTACGTTAGGCAAGCCGCGCAACGGCGACTGAAACTCCTCGTCGTTGCTCTTGGGCTCTTGCGGAAATACATCAATTGAAGCACCGCGCAGCTTACCACTATCGATGTTGGTCTTCAGAGCGTCAATGTCGACTACTGAACCACGCCCCAAGTTCAACAATATGGCTCCCGCCTGCATATGCTCGAAGGCGGTAGCGTCAATCAGATTGGCGTTATCCTCTCGCCCGTCTACGTGCAGTGAGATCACCTCTACTTGGCTCAACAATTCTTGCATAGAATCGCACTTGGTAGCATTGCCTAAGGCGAGTTTTTCTACGATGTCGTAGTAGTAGACGTTCATGCCCATGGCCTCAGCGAGCACTGATAGCTGAGAACCGATGTTGCCGTAGCCAATGATGCCCAGCTTCTTGCCGCGTATTTCGTTGCTGTTCTTCGCTGACTTCGCCCACTTGCCCTGATGCATGGCTACTGACTTATCAGGAATACCGCGCATCAGCATGATGATCTGGCCGATAGCCAACTCTACCACTGAGCGGGTGTTGCTGTAGGGGGCATTGAAGACGGCTACTCCTTTTTTCGCCGTAGCCTCCAGATCAATCTGGTTCGTACCGATGCAGAACGCCCCCAGCGCAATCAGTCGGTCAGCATTTTTGAGCACCCTTGCGGTCACGTGTGTTTTAGATCGGATGCCGAGGATCGAGACGCCCTTGATGCGCTCTGATAACTCCGCCTCGTCCATCGCAGCGGCGTGGGTTTCTACCTGGTAGCCTTCTTCCTTAAGCTTCTTTTCGGCATCAGGGTGGATATTTTCCAGCAGTAATACTTTAATTCGATTTTTTGGATAAGAAATAGCGGTATTCATCTTATTGAGGTATAGAAATTCGTCGAGAGAAGGAGTGATATGATCAGCCTTGGCCAGTACTGAGTCGCGGGAAACGTTTTCGGTATACGCATAAAACTTGTTCGCCAAACCCGCCGCCTTGATCCGGTAATCATTGTAACCGTCACCGATGACGTACACGTCGCCGTGCAGGTCAAGCGAGCGCATCACCGCCGCTTTGCCATCATCGGTCGAAAGCTCGTTGGTCTGATCAAAGCTGACGATGTTGCCGGTTTTGTCAAACACAAAGGTATTGGCGAACACGTGGTCTGCCGCAATACCGTAGTCGGCCACAATGGGTACAATGAACTCTTTGAAGCCATTTGACACAATGTAGATACGGTTTGCGTGCGTCTGAAAAAACGTCTGGTTGCGCTCAAAGGAGGGCGAAACACTACGTTTGAGCCGCTTGATGAGTTCGGGTAATTGGTCGCGGTGTGCCGACAGGCTAGACAACCGCCGCTCTAGCGACTCGCGGAACGAGATATTGCCCTCCATGCAGGTGTTGGTAATTTGCTGCACGTCGGCCAGGATTTCTTCTTTTTCAGGCTTACCGGCCAGCGCAATCTCGCAGAGCACATCCAGGGCTTCCACCTGGGTAAAGGTGCTGTCGAAATCGAAGACAAAGTACTTTTCTTCCGCTTTCATAGTCCGCAAGGAAAAAAGAAAAAGGGAAAACGGAGAGCGGAAGACGGAAAAATGTGCCGTGCACTCCGTTTTTCTTGCGGCGTCTTCTCTGCTGCGCTAGAAATAGAGCGGATAGAATACCCAGCCACGCTGCGGACGGTAGCTCACCGCCGGGGCGGGCAGGTGCACCAGGTTGATCGCGTACAGCAGGCCATTCCAAAGCCTATTGCCGAAGGTGGTGGGCGGACGTCGGTAGTGGTGTAGATCAATGTCTACCGTCAGATAGAACTCGCGATAGGCGCGGTAACCGGCGGCGCGGTTGGTCGCTGAGCGGGCGTGTACCATCTGCTCGGCACCGTAGCCCACGGCCACGTTGATCCACTTCGGGAAGTTGGGGTGCCTTTTCTTGAGAAACGCATACAGATCTACCGACCACCAGTAGGTTTGCCCGTTGTAGTCTTTGAGAACTTCTTCGGCTAAGTTGCTACCCAGCGTGCCGGGTCGTTCGCTGGCCCAGCGCGTGCGCTGAAACGAGAACTTAGGATGGATACGCACTTCTTGCCACAGCAAGCGCTGCCCCATAAAAAAGACTGATCCGGCGGCATTGGCGGCCAGATCATGCCACGAAAAACCGTAGGCAGCCGAAAATCCGTCGAAGACTTCGGTGGGCAGCAGCAGCAAAGAACCGGCGATACTACCGTACAAGTCGCTGCGCTTGGGACTGATGCCCGACCGGCGAAAGGCCAGGGCGCTGGCCTGCGACAAGTGGAAGGCCGTGTAATAGTGACCTACTTTATCCACCTGCTTCCACTGCGCCGCATCATCGAAAAACTGAAACGACTGCGATTCTTGTGAGCGGTACCAAGCGGCGTATAGCCCCGTCTGCACCAATCCGTACCCTACCCCGATGGCCGCCCAGTAACGTCCGGGATGGCGCAGCGAGTCACCCGGCGGCGGAGTGGCTCCTACCGGACCGGAGTGGCTCCTGCCGGAGTGGCTCCTGCCTGCCGGAGTGGCCCCCACCAGGCCGTACAGCAGGGCAATTACGATCAGAAACTTTCCCCAATGCGCTAGTATTCCTTCGAGGGCAAGCTGACGGATACCATAGCAGTAGCGGCAGGCAGCACTAAACAATACGGCTTTATAAGGTAGCCTGTCAATTGATTCTTGGTGGAACACAGGAGGCAATTTGCTTGGTTTGATGAATGTTAGTACTTCAGGCTGAGTGATGTACTCTCGGCAGCGCAACATTACTTCGGCGCGATCACGTGTCCGAAGTTTACAAAATTCGGACCTGACATCGTAGCAACTGATTGCAATCAATTGCTACTGTGTAATCCTTTGCTACGATTGACACACTGATGTAGCGTTTTAACTATATTCACCCCTAACATCAAATAGTAGCCAGTCTGCCGCCCTCAACTATGAAAAACCCAACCCATCCTCGCCGCCGATTTCTTACCCAAGCACTGGTAGCTCCAGCGGCGCTGGCATCGGCCTGTACTTCAGAAAAGTCACCGGCGCAGACACAGGCTCCTTACATCAACTTTGAGCAGACTTACCGTTGGAAGATGATCACCACCTGGCCGCCTAACTTCCCCATTCTGGGCGAAGGCTGTAACAAGTTCGCGCAGTGGGTGAACGAGATGTCGGGCGGACGTTTAGAGATTACCGTCTACGGCGGGGGCGAGTTGGTGCCTTCGCTCGAGGTGTTCGATGCGGTAAGTAACGGCGCGGTTGAGCTGGGGCACGGCGCTGCCTACTACTGGTCAGGGAAGATTCCAGCCGCGCAGTTTTTTGCCACCGTGCCCTTCGGCATGAACGCCCAGCAGATGAACGCCTGGCTCGTCAGTGGCGATGGCGGACGGTTGTGGCAAGACACCTACGCCGATTTCGATCTGCTGCCTTTTCCGGGTGGCAACACTGGTATGCAGATGGGCGGGTGGTTCAATCAAGAAATTAATAGTGCCGACGATATCCGAGGGCTCAAAATGCGGATTCCGGGCATCGGTGGCAAGGTGTTTACTCAGGCCGGCGGCACCGCGGTGCTCTCGGCCGGGGGCGAAATCTACACCAATCTGGAACGGGGCGTGATTGATGCCACCGAGTGGATTGGTCCGTACCATGATTATCAGATGGGCTTTTATCAGGTAGCCAAGTACTACTACTACCCGGGTTGGCACGAACCGGGCACCGCGCTGGAGCTGTTCGCTAACCGCAGCAAGTTTGAAGCACTCCCCACCGATCTGCAAGCCATCGTCCGCACCGCCACCGACCGACTCAACAGTTGGATGTTCGCCGAATCGGAGAAGATGAACAGCCGCTTTGCTCAGAAGCTCGCCGACGAAGAGGGTGTGCAATACCGCCGTTTTCCGGAGGAGGTGCTGGCTCGGTTTAAAACGCACACGGAAGAAATTCTAGACGGTATGGTGAGTGGTGATGTGCTGGGCAAAAGCATCTACGACAACTACCGCGCGTTTCAGACCAGTGTGGGCAGCTACTCAAAGTACAACGAACGTATCTACTACGGCAACCAGCACTTTGGAATGTATGAGTAGACAAGAAAACCGGAAACCGGAGACCGGAGACCGGAGACCGGAGACCGGAGACGGGAGTTTGTTTTTTGGTGGTTGGCACTGCAAGCTTCGGTGGTCTTTTTATACAGATTACTGCGTTATTTTGACAGAATGGCCACAAAATAGCACGATCTCTCTTCATGAGTCACTATCTTTATTTGCTACTAAACTAACCAAACCCTTCAATCATGAATAAGCACGGACTACACGGAAAGCTACTGGCCAAACCCGGCCAGGGTGATCAACTGGCTGGTATTCTTCTGAAAGCTGCTCATTTGGTAGCTACTGTTCCGGGCTGCCGCCTGTATATGGTGAGCCGTGACCCCACCGATCCGGATGCCGTTTGGGTAACCGAAGCCTGGGATAGCGAAGCCGACCACGCGGAATCACTTAAAGCAGAAGGCGTGCGCGAACTTATTGGTCAGGCCGTGCCCCTACTCAGCACGCCACCCGCCGGTGGGCAGAAGCTCGAGATAATAGGCGGCGTAGGAATAGACAGGTAGTTGCAAGTTGCGCCACCTATAGCTCCGTTCGTTAAGGAGATACTCCTTTTTGAGAACAGTGAGAATACGAAGCATAGATTACCCTTCTACGCAGACGGGTATCCGGGTATCGTGTATGTAGAGGCCAACCACCGCGTTCAACTGCTACCTTACCAGAAAAAACTATCCACTTTTTTTCTATACGGCCAAACCATCAACCCAATAGAACTTTCAGTGCAAGGTGAGTACAAGTTGATTGTCTTCCGGCTTTACCCCTTCGCAACCCGTTTGCTACTAAACATCGACCCTGCCCAAATTAACGACGATTGCTACGAGCTGGAACCTGCTGAAGAAGCAGCCACTCACCCGTTGGTTGTTCGGCTCAAACCATTGCGCACCGCCCAGCGGATCGAGCTGATATCAGCTTATATTCTCGATTTGGTTAAAAAATCTGCCGTTAACCCTGACAACGCCGTTAAGATGGCGGTGTCAACTCTTGTTAATCTCAAGGGAAATATCTCCATTCGTCAACTGCGGCAACAGCTATACATCACTGAAAGAACCTTCGAGCGAAGGTTCAAAAAAGAAATCGGCGTCACTCCGAAGCAGTTTGCCAAAATCGTTCAGTTCAGTTTTTCCCTAAATCAAATCAAAGAACGCGATTATACTAACCTCACCACGATCGCTTACCAGAACGGATTTGCCGACCAGTCGCACTTTATAAGGACGTTCAGAAAGTACACGGGCAGTACGCCTTCAGAAATGCTTTCCAAACTGGAATAAAATACTTTGCCGGATTTGTTCAATTTTCTGGCGCTCAGAAAAGCCACATTCGTTTCAAAAACAACAAAATGAAGAAACGAGTAGTAATTTTTGGCGCCACCGGCGGCACCGGGCAAGAGCTCATACGGCAGGGACTACAAAACGATTACGCAATCACAGCATTTGTCAGAAACCCGCTAAAACTCAATGTTTCAGACGAGAAATTGAACGTATGCTGCGGTAACGTGCTAAACTATCAAGCAGTCCTTGGTGCCCTAAACAATCAAGATGCGGTGTTCTGCGCGTTAGGAGCA
Organism: Tunicatimonas sp.; assembly: GCA_965213875.1. Taxonomy (GTDB): domain Bacteria; phylum Bacteroidota; class Bacteroidia; order Cytophagales; family Cyclobacteriaceae; genus Tunicatimonas. The sequence goes on from CBDCAN010000001.1 coordinate 1,603,017, forward strand.
CCCGCTTCCGACAAGTCGCTCTTACGCACAGATGGAACCATCAACATCGTGCGGGCTATGAAAGAAACAGGAACCAGCCGACTCATCTGTCAGGCCTCGTTAGGCTACGGCGATAGTAGAGAGATGTTACCGTGGTACATGAAGCGTATCATTGTGCCTCTGATGCTTAAACACGCGTTTGAAGACCACCAAAAACAAGAAGCAGTCATCGAAAAATCTTCACTGGACTGGACTATCGTCAGGCCGGCTAATCTCACCAATGGGAGTAGAACTGAGATTTATAAGCACGGTTTCTCGAACACCGAAAGGATAAAGCTTAGCATCTCAAGAGCAGACGTAGCTCACTTTATGCTCGGCCAAATAAATACTGATCGCTATCTACACCAGAAACCCGGGGTTTCGTATTGAATGACGATCAGGTTGATGATGGGCGTAGGTATCAGTAGACCAATAGCGTGACTTTCGCGTTTATATTCCGGCTGCTCTCAGGCAGCCCGCCGATACTATAGCATTCACTACCAATGAGTTACTTCGTCTGATGCGTTATGTCAGCGCTTCATACACCCGCTCGTATCCTAATACCATATGCTCCGTATCAAACGTACGCTGGGTATAGTCACGGATGTGTCTGCGATCCAGCGTAGGCACTCGCGTCAACGCCTGCGCCGCTGCTCGTACGATAGACGCCTCCTCACCAACAGGCACAATGAAGCCGGTTTTACCGTCTTCAATTAACTCAGGCACGCTGCCCCGTCGGACGGCCACCACCGGGGTACCGCAGGCCATCGATTCGGTCATAGTAAGGCCAAAGGCTTCCTCGTAGGTGACCAAGTGCAGACTAGCGTAGGCACCGGCCAACCATCGGTTTTTCTGCTCGTGGTTTACCGGGCCCACGAATTCTACCCGGCCCGCCTGTAGGTGTGGCTCAACCGCTTCCCGAAAGTAACCCTGATTCTCGGGGGGTACGATGCCCGCCAGCACCAGCCGCCGTCCGCTCTGCTGTGCCACCCGGATCGCCAGGTGAATGCCCTTATCGGGCGACATTCGTCCGACCACGATCAGGTAATCTTCAGGATGAGCGCGCGGAGTGAACGAGCGGACGTCGATACCATTGTAGACGGTGGCGGCATAGTTGAGATCGGGCGCTAGCCGTCGTTCTGCGTCACTAATCGAGACGTAGGCTTGCTCAGCGTAGCGTTCGTAGAGTGTGCGACTGCCCGTTTCGGCGGCCGAACCGTGCAAGGTGGTCACCACCGCACAGGGGGCCAGGCGGGCGGGCGGCACTCCGAAGCAACCGGCGTGGTTGTGCAGCAGGTCGAGCTTGAGCGTAGCCGCCCGCTCGTAGGTGTAGGCGATGTGCAACGTTTCGTATACCCGACTATCCAGCGTGCTGCCTTCCTGCGTGAGCGGATGCGGACAGACGCTTTCCAACTTCGCTTCGGTTTGACTGTCGGCCGTAGCAAACAAAGTGACCGCGTGCCCCCGGCGTACTAGTCCTTCGGTGAGTTGTGAGGCCACACGCTCCCAACCGCCGTAGTGTAGCGGCGGGGTGCGCCAGGCAATCGGAGCCAGTATACCGATCTTCATAAAGCTTCAATCTTTTAGCGATAGCACCTAAACCATTGCCCACCCGATTGGTTCATTCCTCATAAATCAAATTAAACTGAGCTATCTACTATGGCCGATACGAGTACACAATCAGTTGAAGTGACCCGCCTCGGAGTAATCCTAGACGAAACCGAGTTGTATTTTGAAAACGAGGGTGTGTTCAATCCGGCCAGCGTGCAAAACGAACAAGGCATTCATTTGTATTATCGAGCGGTGAGCGACGGCAACTATTCTACCGTAGGTTACGCTCGGCTGAGCGACCCCACCACCGTGGCGGAGCGATACGATCACCCGATCTACACCCCGCGCCACCAGAGCGAAAAGCACGGCGTAGAAGATCCGCGCGTGTCAGTCATCGACGGCACTTATTATATGGCCTACACTGCCTTCGACGGTTTCAATGCCTTGGGTGCCTTAGCTACCTCTACTGACGGACAGCACTTTAAGCGAGAGGGTATTATCACCCCTGATATCAGCCTACTGGATATGGAGAAGCACCTACGCGCTTCTGATCATGATATTCATCCTAAGTATTTTACTCACATTGATATGTTGCACCAGCGGGAGCCCCTGCCCGATCAGGTGCTGGTGTGGGACAAAGACGTGGTGTTCTTTCCGCGCAAAATCAACGGCAAGTTTGCGTTCATGCACCGTATCTGGCCGGGTATCCAGGTAGTGCTGTACGACCGGCCGGAAGACCTGACCCCCGCGTTTTGGGAGGACTACTTTCTGCACTTTTCGGATCATATCATGATGGATCCGGTGTTTGAGCACGAAAGCTCTCACATTGGAGCCGGCTGCGTTCCTATTGAAACCCCCCACGGCTGGCTCATCATCTACCACGGGGTAGAAAAAATGAAGTACGGCAATGTGTACCACGCCGCCGCCGCACTGGTAGACCTGGACGATCCTACAAAGGTGACGCACCGCTTCTCGTTCCCTTTGTTCTCGCCTGACCAAAACTACGAGCAGGTGGGTTACGTGAACAATGTGGTTTTTCCTACCGGAACTGCTCAGGATGGCGACACACTGTATATGTACTACGGAGCCAGCGATAGTAAAATTGCGGTGGCCTCTTGTAGTACCGAAGCATTGTTAGAAGCGCTGCTGCATAGCTAAGCAGTGTGCCTATTTTTTAAATTTTTAAGACTAAAACACCACTTTTTATGTCCAATACTATCAATCCTACAGTATTATTTCTGACCTCCTATCCACCCCGTGAGTGCGGTATTGCCACTTTCACGCAGGATATGGTGCAAGCCCTTACCCATCAATTTGGTTCGGCCTACGAGTTTAAGATCTGCGCACTGGAAGAAGGTTTGGGCCACCAGCGCGCTTATCCCGACGAGGTAGTTGCTACGCTCAACTCCCACAGTATGAAAGACTGTGCCGACATGGCGGAGCAGATCAACAACGACGCCAGCATCAAAACGGTGTGTATTCAGCACGAGTTTGGGTTGTTCGGCGGCGAGTGGGGCGACCACGTGCTCACCCTACTCTACTCGCTCAGCAAACCGGTGGTGCTCACTTTACACACAGTGTTGCCTACACCCGATCCGGAGTTAAAGCGACTGATGCGCAACGTGGCCCGCTCGGCCCAGCAGCTGGTAGTGATGACCCAGCGCTCTGCTGATATCCTGCAGCAAGAGTACAACATTGAGGCTGAGGTGCTGACGGTGATTCCGCACGGCACCCACCTCATCACCTGGAAAGACCCCGAAGCCCTGAAGGAGAAGTACGGGTTGTCGGGCAAAAAAGTGCTATCCACCTTCGGTTTGCTTAGTGCCAACAAAGGCATCGAGAATGCCATCACGGCGCTGGATCGTATTCGGCAGGATATTCCGGAGGCAGTTTATTTGGTACTGGGAAGAACCCATCCGGTGGTGGTAGAGAACGAAGGAGAGCAGTATCGCCGTCAACTGGAAGCTCAGGTGAAAAGGTTGGGTTTAGAAGAGCACGTGTGCTTCGTCAATAAGTACCTTGATTTAGATGAATTATTAGACTATCTGAGTCTGACCGATATTTACCTATTTACGTCTTTAGACCCTAACCAGGCGGTGAGTGGCACCTTCACCTACGCCCTGAGTTGCGCTTGTCCGATTATTTCTACGCCGATGGCGCACGCCCAGGAAATGCTGAAAGAAAACACCGGCATCCTGCTCAGTGACTTCGACCAGCCCCAGCAAATTACCGAGGCGGCCCTCCGCATTCTGTCTGACGAGGGATTACAACGGCACATGAGCGAGAACGCTTACTACCAAACCCGCGACGCTATTTGGCAGAACGTGGCGGTGAAGTACGCACAACTGTTTCATCACGTGAACGACTCCCCCACCACGCTGCGCTACGAACTGCCCGAGGTGAACCTCGATCACGTGCGCAAACTGACCACTCCTGATGGCATGATTCAGTTTGCCAACTTCGGTATTCCTGATCTGGACTCAGGGTATACCCTGGATGATAACGCACGCGCGCTGATTGCGATGTGTACACACTATCACAATTTCCGTGAGCCGGGCACGCTATCGCTGCTCGAAACTTACCTGGATTTTGTGATTCGCTGCCAGCAAGAAGACGGCGGTTTCTTAAACTACGTGGACCAGTATAATAAATTTACCCCGCAGAACGATGAAGTGAATCTGGAAGATGCCGCTATGCGGGCTATCTGGAGCCTGGGTACCGTGGTGTACTACGACAGCATTTTGCCGACTGACCTGGTGACCAAGGCCAAGCTAACGCTACTGCGCGGTTTGTTTGAAATCCGTAAGGTAGATTCGCCCCGGGCTCGGGCCTTCGCGATCAAAGGCTTGTATGCCTACTACCAAGTGGAACCGGATAAGATTGTGCTGGAAACCATCAACGACTTAGCACTAGGACTGCTCGACAAGTTTAACGGTGTGTCTTCGCCGGAGTGGATGTGGTTTGAAGACTACCTGACCTACGCCAACAGCGTGCTGTCAGAAGCCATGCTCATTGCCCACCTGGCCACCGGCCGGGAAGACTACCAGCGAGTAGCGTACCAGTCGTTCGACTTTTTGCTAGACTGCCTGTTCGTGAAGGATGACCAGATCAAAGTGATCTCAAACGATGGTTGGATGGTGAAGGGGAACCAGTGTAAAGACGGGGGCGAACAACCCATTGAGGTCTGCTACACTATTATGGCCCTATCGTTGTTTTATCGGGTATCTCAAACCGCCACGTATCAGGCCAAGCTGCATACGGCTTTTAGTTGGTTTTTGGGTAACAATCACTTGAGCCAAATTATTTACAATCCGGTAAGTGGTGGCTGCTTCGATGGATTGGAAGAAACCCACGTGAATCAGAACCAGGGGGCTGAATCTACCGTATGCTACTTGATTGCGCGGGCGCAAATGGAACTGGAGGACTACGATGTACAGCCTACCGAACACAGGTATAAAATTATGGTAGGTCAGAACTACTCGGTCACCCAGAAGGAGGTACTAGGCCGATCGGTGGCGTAGTTTTGCCTGGCGCTTAGCCAAAAAAGGCCCTACTCTATTGTAGGGCCTCTTCTTAGAATCAGTCTTCATTCAATCTTTACTAGAAGAATCTGGTCTGTGTTTCATCGGCGGTGATAATGTCACCCTCATAGTGCCCAACAACTGTTTTAATCACTTTCTTTCCGTCCTTAAACTCATAGAAATCTAGCGAGAAGTCTATTTGGTACGTATCACCCGTTTTCTTGATAGAGAGCGTGCTTTTATCTGTTCGGTCTACCTCACCTTGTTTGTTACCAAATCCGTCTTGAGAGTCAAGTACTAGTTCAGTAAATATACCAATATCTTCCCTCTTGTAATCAGCTGCCTCTAGCATACTAATCGTTTCTCCCTCTAGTGCTTTAAGGTCAATTCTTACGTAATCACCGTTACCCTTGTCTTGGTATCTTCCGTCGTTCTCTACGTACTTGAGTGTAGCCGGGTAGAAAAGCAGTTGGTATTGATTGTCCGGCATCTTTCTGAAGTACACCTCACTGATATCGTAGCTCTTTCCCTCGAACGTAAACTCATTTTTTGCTTCGGCAAATTCTGACACCGTCAGTTCAAACTCGTTAACCACCTTCGATCCGTCCTGCGCCGTAGCGGTTACGATGACCTTACCGTTTTTCTTGGAGTTAAGCTTTCCGTTCTCATCCACTGTGGCTACCGATTCATCTGATACGCTCCAGGTGACCGAATCGTTGGTCACGTCTTGGGGCAGTACGGTGGCTGTAAACTTACTCTCACTCTGACTGAAGGAGAGTACGATAGATGTAGCCAATACGATAGGCTTTACCGTCACTTCTAGTTCTTTCGTAACGCCTGAACCATCTTTCGCCGTAGCGATAACCGTTACCTTTCCCGGCTTTAATCCTGTGAGCATACCACCTTCGGTGATGGTGGCTACGGTTTTATCAGAGGTGCTCCAAACGATGGTTTTATCGTCGGCATTTTCTGGCATGACCGCACTCTCAATCTGAGCAGAGTCACCTTCCAGGATATCTTCACCGGTGAGGGTGATGGCGCTTACCGCTACTGTTTCAGGTTCGGTAAGGGTGGCTTCGGCAATGGTCATCGTCTTTTTACCCGTAACGCCTGACCCATCTTTTGCGGTAGCAACGACCGTTACCTCACCGCTTTTCATCACTACGATCATTCCCTCTTCTGATACCGTGGCTACACTCGGATCGTCTACTGACCAAGTAACCGCTTGGTTGGTAGCTCCCTCGGGTAACACCCGCGCTGATAGCTGGGCAGAATCGCCTACTGACATGTCGTCAGACAGACCGGAAATGGATATACTGGTGACCGGAACGGAAACCGCGTCTTCGTCTTCGCTACACGCGGTAAAAACAGATGAGATGATAGCGATAAAGAATACCGCTCGAAACGTACTTCGTATCATGTGAGTTGGTGTTTGTTTGATTTACTCACAAAGAACGGAAATTATAAAGCTATATATAGTTTAATTACTTATCAAAAAAGTTATATGTAATTAATTAGCAGTCTGAGCGCTTATGCATATCGCAAGTAGCAACTAATAATTTGAGGGCTAGCGTCTACTGTAACCTGCTAAAAGCGTTCAAATTATAGCTTTTAGGACGGCTAATTCAGACGGGTGTTAAAATATAAACGCCCAAAGTATTTATCTCTAGGCGTTTTACTTGTGCTTGTTAGCGTTGCCGATACACTATATTTCGTTTTCTGATAATGGTACGGGGAACTGTTGAAAGATAGACTGCTCACGAACCTCGCCCGTATCAGGATCTCGGTTAGGGTCAATCACCACAAACTCTTCGGTAAGCCGCCCGTAACGACGCAGGTCGATCATACGATGGCCCTCTGAAAATAGCGAATAACGCCGTTGCATCAGCACCTCATCTACCAACGCTGCCTCAGTGGCGGCGCCATCATAATCTGGCAATCCAGCCGCGTTGCGAACCACATTAAGCGCGGTAACGGCTTCGGGCAAATCACCTGACAGAATGTTAGCTTCGGCGTAAATCAAAACAAGCTCTTCGTTGCGGATAATGTCAATAGAAGAAGTGGGGGACGCGTACAGACGTGATTCATAAAGTCCATTGAATCCACCCTGGTTAGTAGGGTTGAGGCGCAGTTCGGTTTTATCCGCTACTCGCCGATCATCTTCCTCTGCGCTGGTGACAAAGTCGTTGTTAACGACTATTTGGTCAGCACTTTGCTCGGGGGCACGATACACCGGATTAAGTAGATCGCCGCCCGCTGTAGAGAAAACGTACTTAGGTCCGGCATTCAGGTTTCCGTCTAGATCGAAGAACGAAGCCTCCAGCAGCGTTAGTGCTTCATCGTACGCCTCACGATAGAGGGCAACCCGGGCAGCAATGGCTCGGTTGAATTGCATGAATGTGCTGGGCGTATTGAAATCATCAAAACCAGAGGTTAAACTAAAAGCGAAGGCATTACCAGTCTGCTCCAACTCTCCTACTGCCTGATCTAACAAGCCAGCAATTTCTGCTAACGCTTCGGATTTAGATAGGATAGGCCCCAGGTTGTCCGGATCATTAACGTCAACGCGAATACCATTATCGTTCAGCATATTGAGCACCAGAAGTAGCTCATGAGCCTTAATGGTATTAGCAAACCCGTAGTAACCATTCCGAACCGAATCTGGCATCGAAGGATTGGCGTTCACGGCCGCTTCGATGAGAATGTTGCAGTTCTTTACTACACGATAACGGCTGTTATATGGTCCGGTAAGATAGAATGTGTTATTGTCAAGGTTAGCACCATCTAGTCCAAACAGGTCTTGCAGATTGCGTGGGTCAGCATCAAACAGATACAGTTCACGGGCTATACTTCCGGTGGCAGCTACGTAAGCGTTCAAATTATTGCGCATCGTTGACTGTATACCATTGACCAGCGTATTTAGCTCAGGAATCGTTCGATTATCTACGATCACATCTAACGAAGGCCCGTTCGGATCAACTTGTTCATCAATCTCGCAACTGCCGAGGGCAAAAACCAGCATCAAGATGCTGCCGATGTGTGGGATATTTTTCATAAAGGTTGTGGATTAAAAGTTGATCATGAAGTGTGCAAAGAACTGTCGGGAAGAAGGAAACGGTGCTACCTCTACCCCTGATGATAGTCCTTGTCCACCGAAGGTAGATACTTCGGGGTCGTAACTGCTATAATCGGTAATAGTGATTGGGTTGCGTGCTGAGACTCCTATTTTCCAAGTAGATACGGCTTCGCCAAAGAACGCTGGCTGTGGTAAGCTGTAGTAAAGGGCAATCTCGCGCACGCGAAAGTAGGAAGCATCCTCGATATAAAAGCCATCTTCTGGGCTTGGAATATCGCGTGGAGTGTTGCCGCCAATGTCAGTGAGCAGTCGGGTAAGGTTCAAGTTACTTCCGCCTTGCTTAAGGTGCAACAGCGTCATCAGGTCAAACCTTTTGAAGATATTGAAGCGATTAAGAAAAGATATCTCAAAGTCGGGTTGAGCATCAGCACCTTGTATTCCAACGACAGTTCCTTCGGGGCCATCGCCGTAAAACTGTGTGATAGATTCTCCCTCGCGTAGATAAAACGTACCCAACCCGGTACCGAACCCAGTACCAGGAATGGCTCCTTCCGGTACATCCAAACGGGTGATCTCTGATCTATTAAACCAATAGTTAGTCGTAGATTCCCAGCTGAAGTTAGGGATTTCTACCGGACGGGCGGTCAGCGATAATTCTACTCCACGGTTCCGCAAATCAATATCATTCACAAAGCGTGTAGTGAAACCCGACGATGCCGGTATTTGCAACGGATACAGCAGATTGATCACTGAGCGACTGTAGAAAGTAGCAGTAAATCCTAGGCGATTATCCAATAAAGACAAGTCTACACCAGTCTCGAACTCTTGTGACGTTTCAGGAACGAGATCAGGAGTACCTAATTCATTGTCGATGGATATACCAGCATCTCCCTCGATATTAACTCGGTCAAAGATAGTGAAGAGCGATCCAAAATCAGCACTGCTACCTGCCTCACCGTAGGCAGCACGCACTTTTACTAAGTTAAAAAGGTCGTTGGTAAAGAAGTCGAAGTTAGCAATATTAATCGCCGCTGAAACTCGTGGAAAAGTAAACAACTTGTTGGGATCTCCATTAAGCGAAGATTTATCTAAACGAACCCCCCCGTTCAGGATAACTTTATCATCCCAGTTAAATTCCTGCTGCAACACATAACCAAACTCTGTTACAGTTTCTATCTGCTGCGTTACTTCTTGTGACCCACCCTGAGAGGCATTGGTTTGCCCAGGAATCAGTTGTGTAGTCTGGGTTTGCACTAAGTCAGTGTCGAAGTTAAGGTAAGAAACTCCTAACTGCGTGCTTAGTGAGATTTCTTTACTTGCTCCTACGTAGTTGTTCCACACCGCAAATGCCTGATAGTTAATATTGAACACCTCATTTTTCCCTAAAGCGATAAATCCATTGTTACCGCTGTTGCGTTGCCCCTGCTGAAACTCCGGCACGTATACGTCAGTCTGGTTCGCTAAGAAATCTATACCGCCGTTAAACTTGAGTTGCAGGTCCATCCGGTCGTTGTTAAACACGTTGATATCTAACCCTAAACCCTGAATAAACCGGTTATTGGTTTCATCATTGCGAGCCAGGTCGCGTACTAGTAGAGGATTGCCCGCCGCATTAGGGTTGCTGGGGTAATTACCAAACTCATCAGGATACAGGTCTACCCAGTCACGCGTGAAGGCTAGAGTGTATCCGTAACTGAGTCCACCTTCGTTTTCGTTGCCGGTAAAGCTTCGGGCTGCCTCTGAATTAACGAAGTTGCTACTAGAGCGCACCGTAATGTTGTCGGTTATCTTATGATCCAAGTTGAGCCGAATAGAACGCCGCTCAAAGCCCGTATTCTCTACAATACCTTCTTCGTCGCGAATAGAACCCCCTAGGTAAAACTGTGTCTTTTCGTTACCACCAGAAAGGCTAAGACGACTCTGCCAAATCAGACCGTTGTTACCGTAGATTTCTTCTTCATAATCGTATAGTCCACCTTCGCGTGCAATGGTCTGCTCAAACAGTTCTCGTTCGGTGGTTTCCCCCTCTTCATCAAAGGCGGCTTGCACTTGATCAGCGGTATAACTTCGTCGCCCTACCAGTTTCTGTACTGTATTAACGCCTATATCCTGTGAGAAGCTAATACTGGTTTTTCCCTGTGTTCCGCGCTTGGTACTAATAATGACAACCCCTGCATTGGCTCGGGTACCATAGATAGCGGCCGCTGATGCTCCTTTAAGCACTTCTATCGACTCAATATCATTCGGATCCAGATCAGCTAGTCGGTTAGAAGCATTCTCTTCATTCTCAGCGTTGGCACCAGAAGCACCTCGTAGTCCTGACGGTATTTCTGCGTTGCTAATGTACACTCCATCGACAATATAGAGCGGCTGGTTATTGCCTGTGATTGAGCTAATGCCACGCAGACGCATGGCAATTCCTCCGCCCGGAGCGCCGGAGGTAGCCACTACGTTCACCCCCGTTAGTTTTCCGTAAATAGCTCCGTCCAAAGTGGATTGCGAGGTGATGCCGGTCAGTTCTTCCGCATCTACTGTAGAAACTGCATTAGCAAGGTTAGATCGCTTAACCGAGGATGCCAGTCCGGTAACTACCACCTCATCGAGATCCAGTGCGTCTTCGGTCATTTCTATGTACAGGTCTTCGCTACCATCGGCTGATACTTTTAACGGTGAATAGCCAACAAAAGAAAACACCAGTGTCGTTGGTAAATCACTTACGGTGAGTTTGAAATTACCGTCGATGTCCGATACCGTACCAACTGTCGTATTTTCTACGATCACATTGACTCCGATGAGTGCCTCGCCCGAAAAGCCGTCGACCACGCTGCCAGAGACTGTGTTGTCTTGTGCCCAACTAGCGCAAGGGAGCCACGCGAGCCACATCAATAGTGGTACAATGCGTAAGCATAGGTTGTTTTTGTTCATCATGTTAGGTGTGTTTTTTGAATAAATAGGTCTGGGAATTTAAAAACTTATTTCAACAAAGAGCAGTAACCATCAAAAATTAGCTATTCAGGCGGTTTCACGAGGGCAAATGTCGTCTTGAAAACATCAGCAGTTCGCATTTGATGAAAAACAGTGAAGTTACTACTAAACTTTATTGCTGAAAGGGTATTATTATGCCTACACTGACTCCCGCCGCTTGCGTAGCCTCGATAAATTTCGCCCTATTGATCTTTTTCAAATTCTTAGTCTTGACGTGGTACTGGGAGCCTGCGTAGGTGCAGTATTTATTGCTAAGTTTACGGCCTCGCCCATCAGCTTTGCCTCACTGGTGGCGCTCGCGCTCAGCGTGTGGCTTATCTACACCGCCGACCATCTGCTGGATGCTTACCGCCTAAAGAAAAGGCAAGCGCACACCGCACGACATCGTTATCATCAGATTCGTTTTCGGGCCTTAGCGACCGCTTGGGCAATAGTCGCCACGATAGGTATCATCACACTATTCTTCTTGCCCTCGCGTATACTCTACTATGGGCTATCCCTTACACTGGGGGTCACCCTATACTTTATAGCCAATCACTATATCTCACTCACCCGGTGGCTTCCTAAGGAACTGATGAGCGCGCTGCTCTACACCGTGGGGGTGTTTTTGCCCTCGTTCGCTACCTATGGTCAGCCGCTGTACTGGAGCTTAGGTATGCTATTCGTGCAGTACTTCTTCTTAGCACTAAGCAACCTACTGTTGTTCTCATGGTTCGAGTTAGAAACCGACCAGCAGGACGATCATACGTCGTTTGCCCGTTTGGTCGGTCGGTCGCTCACCCGACGTATCGTCTTGCTGTGTCTGTCTACCGTAATCGTTTCTTCGGTGCTCATGCTGGTGTTCATTACCGATTCGCTGGTTTCGGCCGCTCCACAACTGACGATACTACTCATGGGTTTGGTGCTGTTGGCGATCATGATACGTCCCGTCTACTTTACTCCCCATGAACGCTACCGCCTGCTAGGAGATGGTATATTTTTACTACCCTTGATTCCGCTGCTGTTGCTATGAGTGGGGCTTCTTTTGACCGGGTCGCTCCTTACTATGATTTTCTCGCGCGGGCCGTGTTTGGCCACCGCCTCCGACGAGCGCAGTACTGTTTCTTGCCTCAACTACCTACCGATGCGCACGTACTGGTGGTGGGGGGCGGCACCGGCTGGCTGCTTACCGCACTTTTACAACAGTCTGCTACGGTACGAGTCACCTACCTTGAGGCATCAGCACAGATGATCCGGCTCACCCGGCAAAGGATTGCCCGTGAGTGTCCTTCGGCCGCTGCGCGGGTCACCTACGTGCGGGGCACCGAAGCTCAACTACTCGCCACCGACACCTACTCGGTAGTCATCACCAACTTCTTACTAGATATGTACGAGGGTGACGCACTAGACCGCATCATCCAGACGCTCAATAGCCACCTTGAACCAAACGGCTACTGGCTGTTTACGGATTTCCGGCTTTCTCACCAGCGGCGGCGCCGGTGGTGGCAATGGCTTATGGCTCGGGCCATGTACGCTTTTTTTCGCGTGAGCGCAGGCATTCGCCGACAGTCACTGCCGCCCTACCACCGGCATTTTACGGATCAAGGCCTCCGGCGCACGCACGAACGGTCGTTTTACGGAGATTTCATCGTAAGCCGGGTGTACCAAAAGGATGCGACAGCTTAAAATAACACTTCAGTATTTCCTCTAAAGTTTCTTATGCTATCTTGAATTGCTTCAGCTGGCAGAGCTATTCTAAGTTGTTGATACATATTCCAAGTAGTGGAGTCACGAAGGCAATCTACGTGGGTCTTATGGTACTCATGATATAAATTGTAACCTACACCGAATAGTCCTTCAGCAGTAGTCACTGCCATCATAAGGTTTTTGGAGGTCATTTTTCTGCTCACCTCAACCCATCTAATTTTTCTACTTCTCCTCTTTCATCTCCTTCATCACGGCATCCACCATATTGGCCGAACCAATGTACAGGGGGGCACGCTCGTGTAGCTCCTTGGGGCAGCGGTCTAAGATGCGCTGCGTACCGTCGGTGGCTTTGCCGCCGGCTTGCTCTATCACCATGGCAAGCGCGTTGCACTCGTACAGCAGGCGCAGCTTGCCCTGCGGCTGCTTGGCCGTGGCAGGATACATATAAAGCCCCCCCTTGAGCAGATTTCGGTGGAAGTCGGCAATCAGAGAACCGATGTATCGGGCTGAGTAACGCTTCTCTTTACACTGATTAATGTACTGCTTCACGCCCGGGGCAAAGTCGTGATAGTTCCCCTCATTCACCGAGTAGATGGTACCGTCCGGCGGAGCCTTCATGTTTTGATGAGACAGGAAGAAATCCCCGAGCGAAGGCTCGTAAGTAAATCCGTTGGCTCCATTGCCGGTGGTAAATACCAGCATGGTGGACGAACCGTAGAGTAGATATCCAGCGGCCACCTGATCGCGCCCCGGCTGTAGCAGGTCTTCTTGCGTCACCGAAGTGCCCGGCTCAGACTTGCGCCGGTACACCGAGAAGATAGTACCAATGGATACGTTCACGTCAATGTTAGACGAGCCATCCAGCGGATCAATCGCGATGATGTACTTCGACTTATTGTTCAGCTCGATCACGTCGCTATCTTCTTCTGAGATAATGGCGCACACCTCGCCTCCGTTGCGAAAAGCGCGGGTGAAGCGTACATCGGCGATCACGTCTAGTTTTTGCTGGTCTTCACCCTGCACGTTCTGCCCGCCGAAAGCCCCCGACAGGTTGTTGAGACCGGCCCGGTTAATCTCTTTATTCAGAATCTTGGCGGCCAGCCCGACATCGCGCAGCAGCTGCGACAGCTCACCGGTGGCGTAGGGAAACCCTTTTTCTTGGCGATTGATAAAGCGGTCGAGGGTGGTGCCCACGGGTAGGGCTAGTTTTTCGTCTGGTTGCATGAGTATCTTTTTGAGGTAGTTGTTTCTGTTATGATCAACGCTGGTTACGCGGTTTCAACAAAGGTAGCATAAGTCGCTTATTGTTGCGTTCGAATGTGCTCAAGCAAGGCCGCACCACTGCGCGACAGCAGATGATACATATCGTCAAACCCCTGATCACCGCCCCAGTAGGGGTCAGGCACATCCGGTTGACTCGAAGTGTTATCAAAATCGCGCATCAAATGAAGTTGATACGACGATGAATCAGTGTCCGGAGCCATCGCTCTGATGTGAGCGTGGTTGTCCTGGTCCATCGCTACGATGTAGTCGTAATTACTAAAGTCTTCTGAAGAGAACTGCCTGCCGAGATGGTCAAGGGGCACTCCGTACTGCTGGGCCACCGCCCTTGTGCGGGGGTCGGGTAGTTCGCCCACGTGCCAACCACCGGTGCCCGCCGAATCGCAAGATACTTTGGCAGTCAACTCTTGTTCTTCTATCATCTGGTTGAAGATGGCCTCAGCCAGGGGTGAACGACAGATATTACCGAGGCACACGAACAGAACGCGGATCATACGAAGGTTGGATTAACGTGGGAACTGGGTTGGCAGTAGGCGGGCGGCAGTAAGCGGTGTCGATACCGCCAACCGCGCGCCGCTAACCAAAAGGTGTACGCATTTATCATTGGACTACTGAGGGTACAAGGTAGTGAAAGAAGGTTAAACGAACTTGCTAAAAGGCCTCGCCAATAAAGAAGTAAAGCCCCGGGCCTTCGGCAGTAAAGGCTACGTCAAAACGGGTATAAATATCTTTGGCCGGGAAGATTAGAAAGCGTACTCCCGCGCCGCCCGATACCACCCAATCGCCCAGATTGATTTCTCGCGGAGCGGGGGCAACCCCTCCGGCCCCCAGGAAGGCAGCGGCACCCCAACGACGGCTAAACGGGAACGGCAGAAACCGGTACTCCACCTGCGTGGCCACCAGGGTATTATCGCGGTAGCGCCCTAAGTAATAGCCACGCATCAGACTCTCGCCCCCCAACAAAGACAATTGGTTAAAGGGCACTTCGCCGTCTACCGTAGACGCATAAATTTGGGTGGCCAACACTTGGTCACGGGTGGTCGGATAGTAGTAGCGTGCATCAAGAAAGTAGGATGTAAACGAAAAGTCGCTTCCCCAGGCATCATCGTAGCGCAGGAAGCCGGTTTCGCCGAAGAACCCCTCTCGTACGTTGAGTACGTTATGCCGATTGTCATACACCACTCCTACCCCCATGCCGTAGTTGGTAGAGCCGTCACTGCCCCGGGGCAAGTCAAGTGGTTCACCCCGCACTTCAAATTCCACACCGGACAGCCGCTGATAATCCAGCTCTAACCCAACGTATAAATGGCTTACCGTACGCCGTAGCAAACGCTCCCGAATGGCGATGCTACCAGCATCCACCTGAGCCACCTCTTCGCTCGGCGAATCAGGACCAATACCGTAGTAGAGCAACGGAAACTGCTGAAAGCGCATTCTTCCTAGGAAAAACCACCGACTTTGATCGGAGTATAGGGCATGGTCAAGCCATAGTCCGTACTGACTTTCCAGGGTAATGAAGGTAAAAGCGTTAATCTCGCTCAACCGGTTCACCGTATCGCGTTTGGCATAATAGACATACAGGGCGCTGATACCAATCTCCCAACGCGTCTCGGGCGAGTAAGCTAAAGTGGGGTACGCAATAAACTTAGGCCTCTCAGACGAGACAGTATCGTTAAAGACACTGTTAAAGACACGTTTGGTCAGGTCACCAATCTGCGCTTGGCTATCGGGCACCCACGCCAGACCACAAAAAAGCACGAGCCAGTAGCGGAAGCGCAGAAGGTTTTGCATAAAAGATTTATTGATGACTTGCGCCAGAGGGGAGATAGGTTTGTAATAAGTAGTGAACAAAGAACCTAAACGTATCACCCCCGGTTTGGTTAGGTGCTAACGAACACAACGCTTATAAATCTTAGGAAGAGCACCGCTTTTTTGAAAAGAAAAATAGACGTTTGAGAGCTTCAGAGGCCTATTTTATGATAATATTAGATTTTTTTATCGCAAAGGGGTCACCTTTTGACGAGTTAGAGTATATATAGGTACATAACACGAAATTGTTTATTCATACACCTGTTTTACAAGAAAACCTGCTTCTCTGAGCAGGTTTTTCTTTTTACGTCTCTTACCACACGAAGTAGACAAAACGGTTGATAATGTTGCTGACGCCCATCATGGGTATTTATTACTTTTCTTTTCACACAAGGGGTTACCTTTTCCTGGCGAAACGTATACACTAGTACATAACACGAGTTTGATTGTTTATCCACCTGTTTTATAAGAAAACCCGCTTGCTCAAGCGGGTTTTTCTTTTTAGAGACTACCAAAGCAGTATTAATCTCTACAGAGGTTCAGTAAGTTCAAAACGGTAAATAAAAAGTCCTGCCAACTCAGGTTTATGTAGAAATCTTTTTCCTGAACCACCAGTGCTTCTTCGTCAGCACAGGCGGTAAGCCCTGGTAGAGCAATCACTACTGCCATTGATAGATTGGTATTCATGTAGGTAAGGTTAGTGTGAAAAGCGCTATTCTAACGATTATGCCGCCCCGTATGAGCTTTTCTACTTCACTTATTACTATCCAGCCCTTCTTTTGTAAGTGCTGTCTAACCAAAACCATTCGCCTAGCGATAGTTTGAGCGGATAAAGGTTACGCAGGCAACTAAAAAACAAAAAGCCAGGTCGCATACACAAACCTGGCTTCTTTCGTAAGAGAATATACATTGCTTAGAAAGCGTACGCATTTTCTTCTATCAACACCTGGGCTACATGGCGGCGTAGCTCTTTGGTATTGTACAAATCCATCTTCGTAAAGCGTTTTAGTCCCATCAGCATCACCTTCTGCTCATCACCCTTAGCGAACGACGCGATGGCCTCCTTGCCGTGCGCGTCGATCTTTTCTACGGCTTCGTAGAGGTACAGCTTCGTCATGTTAACTTGCGCCGCGCAGGCTTCTTCCCCCTTAAGCCCGATCAACTTTTCGGTGCGCAACAGTGTAGACTCGGCGGCGTACACTTCGATCATCATATCGGCAATGTGCATCAGGATTTCTTGTTCCTGATCGAGCTTCGCCCCAAAGTCTTGCGCCGCTTTGCCGGCCACCATCAGGACTGCTTTCTTTAAATTAGCCAGCAGCTGTTTCTCCTTACCAAACAAGCCACTCGCTCCGTTCGAATTGAAGTCGGGCACCGAGGTGAGCTCCTTGGCTACGGCCATCGCCGGACCCAACAGATCAATCTCGCCCTTCATAGCCCGCTTGATCGTCATGCCGACCAGCAACATGCGGTTGATTTCGTTGGTGCCCTCGTAGATTCGAGAGATACGCGCATCGCGGTAGGCGCGTTCCATCGGAGCATCGGCCGAGAAGCCCATACCACCGTACACCTGCACTCCTTCGTCTACGCAGTAATCCAGCACCTCAGAGCCGTGTACTTTCATCATCGCACACTCAATGGCAAACTGCTCTACACCCTTTAGTTTAGCGTCGGCTTCGCTCGTGCCTTCTTCCATCAGCGCATCAATACGATCCTCAATATCCTGCCCGGCGCGGTAGCAAGCCGATTCAGTGGCGTAGATTTTAGTAGCCATGGTGGCCAGCTTTTGCTGAATGGCTCCAAAACTGCTGATAGATACTCCAAACTGCTTACGCTCGTTGGCGTAGTTGGTTGAGTCGCTCACCACCCGCTTGCAACCACCAATCACTCCGGCTCCTAGCTTGATTCGGCCGATATTCAGGATATTGACGGCGATCTTGAAACCGTTGCCTCGCTCCGAGAGCATGTTTTCTACCGGCACCTCGGTGTCGTTGAAGAATACCTGACGAGTCGATGAGCCTTTGATTCCTAGTTTCTTCTCCTCGTCGTTCATCGTGATTCCCCCGAAGGTTTTCTCTACAACGAAGGCACTGAGGTATTTATCGTCCTCGACGCGAGCAAACACAATGAGCAGATCAGCAAAACCGGCGTTCGATATCCACATTTTTTGCCCGGTAATTTTATAGTGCGATCCGTCGTCAGAGAGCACCGCTTTGGTTTTGCCAGAGTTGGCATCAGAGCCCGCGTCAGGTTCAGTGAGGCAGTAGCAGGCCTTCCACTCACCGGTGGCAAGCTTAGGCAAGTACTTTTGCTTCTGCTCTTCGGTGCCATAGTACAGGATAGGTAGCGTACCGATGCCGGTGTGAGCACCGTAGGCAGTGGAAAAAGAGCCAGCGGCCCCCAGCACGTCGGCAATCAGCATAGAGGTGTTGAAACTCATGCCTAAGCCTTGGTACGCTTCAGGAATAGAAATACCCAACAGCCCCAGTTCGCCCGCCTTGTCAAGCAAGCCCGCCATAAAGCCTTCTTCCATGCTATCCATACGCTCTACGTTAGGATCAACCTCCTTTTCTACGAAGTCTTGCGTGGCTTGTGCCATCATGCGCTGCTCTTCGCTAAACTCTTCAGGAATAAAAATGTCTTGTGCTTCGGTTGTTTTCACCAAAAACTCGCCACCCTTGATGGCTTCTTTCTTTGTGATTGTTTCCATGGGTTTGTCTGTTAGAGGGTTATTACGTTGACTAGCAAATAGTAGGCATGCCGACTATCTTGACAACAAATATAGTGAATAAACGCATAAATAGTATGCATGCCGACTACTTTTTGAACAAATCTCTGCCTCGCCGTCTTTAGTGATGATAAACTCGGGAAACGATGAAGAAGACACTGGCTGAAGAAGTGCGACCAGAGCAGGAACTAGAATCACAAAGAATCGACAACGCACTGCATGAGATAGAGGATGAGGAAATAGAGGAGAGCGAGAAGGGGTTGGATAGTCTTAAAGCAGGTGAACAGATTCTCAAGGATCAGGTGCGCACCTCGCTCACTGAGTACCGTCGCAACAGTAAGTCCCTATTTATCTCATCCTTTTCGGCGGGCCTGGAAGTCGGCTTCAGCGTATTGCTGATGGGAACATTGTATACCACGTTCGGTGATCGCCTGTCAGAAGGCGGCATGGGTCTAGCTTTGGCGCTGGCCTACCCCATCGGCTTTGTGTTTGTGATTATCGGACGCTCAGAGCTGTTCACGGAGCATACCACACTGGCGGTGCTGCCGGTGCTCAATCGCACGGTGGGCATCACCAACCTGCTTCGCCTGTGGGCGATTGTATTTGTGGGCAACCTGCTGGGCGGCTACCTGTTCAGCTTTATCCTGGTGAAAGTCGGACCGGGCATGGGCACCGTCAGCCTTGATGCCATTCACCATATCGCCGAAGAGATGACGCAGTACAATTGGTGGCTTACGCTCAGTAGCGGCATCTTCGCCGGTTGGCTTATGGGCCTGCTGTCCTGGCTGATTGCCTCTTCGCGCGATACCATCAGCCGGATACTAGTCATCATTCTGGTGACCAGTGTGATCGGCATCTGCGGATTGCACCATTCTATCGTCGGTTCTATTGAGGTCTTCTCCGGTTTCATCTCTTCCCCCAATGTTACCTTGAGCGATTACTTTCACTTTCAGTTGTGGGCCACAGTGGGAAATATCATCGGCGGCACGGTGTTCGTAGCCATCCTCAAGTACGGACAACTGGGCGATCAGATTTCTGTATCGCGTTCTCGCTAGCTCGGCTCGCGGGTTAGGTATGACGCCCCGAATACATCAACACTTTGATGACTTCCTGATGCAGAGTGTACGATAGAGCACCAAACTTCTGCGGTGGGTAATACAAGTCGTTTGCCTTCGTTTATGAAGAATCGCAACGGAAAGTACACGCAAATTGAAAGGGCTTGCTAAAGTGCACGGTAAATGCTAATATTTGACCGGGCTATGGTCAGACGCATCGACGATCCGCGACCGTTCTTTCCGCTTAAAACTTCATACTCCCTTTATTTATGAATGTCATCCGCCGTTTTCTACGGAATGAATGGACTGGCCTACGTCAGCGACCAGTATCCTACTTGCTCATCAGGTTCGGCATATTGGCGTTCTTGGGCGTAGGAGCCGTACTTACCCTATTTTTGGCGGTACGGGCCGAGCAGTTTGGTCAGCTACCCACCGACGAAGAGCTGGAAAATATTCAAAACTTCACCGCCTCAGAGGTGTATACCTACGACGGTATTCTGCTGGGGCGCTACTACGTAGAAAACCGCACCAACACCACCCTGGATAATATCAACCCGGCCATTGCTGAAGCCCTGATTGCTACCGAAGACGCCCGCTTCTACGAGCACAGCGGCATCGACCGCCGCAGCCTGGGGCGAGTGCTCGTCAAGAGCATTTTACTGCGCGACAGCAACGCGGGCGGCGGCAGCACCATCAGCCAGCAGTTGGCCAAAAACCTGTTTCCGCGCCAGCGCTACAGTCTGCTCACCATGCCGGTGAACAAGTTCAAAGAGATGATCGTGGCCCGGCGGCTAGAAGAGATGTACGAGAAGGACGAAATATTAATGTTGTACCTGAACACCGTCCCCTTCGGCGGCAACGTGTACGGCATCGAGGCGGCATCGAAGCGATTCTTTAACAAGCCAGCCAAAGAATTGCTGACCGAAGAGGCGGCCACCCTGATCGGTATGCTCAAGGCCACTACCTACTACAGCCCGCGCCTGTACCCCGAACGATCGCAGCAGCGGCGCAACGTGGTGTTGGGCCAGATGGCCAAGTACGAGTATCTGACCGAATCGGCGCGTGACTCTTTGCAAGCTTCGCCCCTGACGCTCGACTATTACAATGTGACGCACAATACCGGGCTGGCCCCCTACTTTCGCGAAAAGCTACGCGGCGAGATACAGCGCTGGCTCAACAATAACCCCAACGAAGACGGCACCACGTACAACCTGTACACCGACGGACTAAAAATTTATACCACCCTGGATGCCCGTCTGCAACGCCACGCCGAAAGTGCCGTAGCCGAACAAATGAAAAGCCTACAGCAGGACTTTTTCAAGCACTGGGAAGGGCGTCAACCCTGGGGCGATGATGACCGATCGTTACAGCAAGCCAAACGTCAGTCCGAACGCTACCGCCTGCTCAAGTCGGTAGGTAAAACTGACGAAGAGATTGACGAGAGCTTCAACACTCCCATTCCGATGACGGTGTTTACGTGGGAGGGCGAACAAGAGAAAACTATGTCGCCGATGGACTCCATCGTCTATTATCAGATGTTCTTGAACGCGGGCTTTCTGGCCATTCGTCCTGAAAACGGGCAGGTGAAAGCCTGGGTGGGCGGCATCGATCACAAGTATTTCAAGTATGACCATGTGACCGCTCAGCGGCAGGTGGGTTCTACGTTTAAGCCTATTGTGTACGCCGCTGCGCTGGAAGACGGTGCCCGTCCCTGCGATTTTATCGAGAACGAGAAGCGCGTATACGAAGACTACAACGATTGGTCGCCGGGCAACTCCGACGGGCACTACGAAGGTCGCTACTCGATGGCGGGTGGTTTGGCCAAGTCGGTCAACACGATTACCGTAGAGCTCATGATGCGCACCGGAGTAGAAAATGTGGTAGACCTAGCCCACCGCATGGGTATTGAGAGCGATCTGCCCGACCGCCCCGCCATCGCACTGGGCACCGCCGATCTGTCGCTCTACGAGATGCTCACGGTGTACGGCACGCTGGTCAACCGAGGGGTACGCGTGAAGCCGTCGTACCTGCTGGGTATTGAGGACAAGGACGGCAACGTGATCGCCAAGTTCAACGACAAAACCGAGAGCGACCGTGCCCTGTCGCGCGAAACCGCCGACCTGATGGTGAACATGCTCAAGAACGTAGTAGACACCGGCGGCACCGCCCGAAGGATGCGCTACAAGTACAAACTGCGCAACGAACTGATCGGCAAAACCGGCACCACGCAGTCGCACGCCGACGGCTGGTTCATTGGCGCTACGCCCAAAATGGTGTTCGGTGCGTGGGTGGGCGGCGATAATCGTCTAGTACGCTTCCGCACCATTCGCGAAGGGCAAGGCGCCAATACCGCGCTACCCATCGCCGCCCTCTTCCTAGACAAGTTCAATAAAGACGAAACCTTCAAGAACATACGCTACGCCCGCTTCCCCGAACCCTCGCGCCGCGTGCGCGCACTGTTGAGTTGCGACTTTTACGAAGAAGACCGCCCCGGTTTGCTAGAGCGTATTTTTGCGGGCAAAGATGAGAGAGAAGAACGTGAGGTGGCTAACAACCGCGACCGGCGCGTGACCGACGAGCAACGCCCGGAGCACACCAC
Organism: Tunicatimonas sp.; assembly: GCA_965213875.1. Taxonomy (GTDB): domain Bacteria; phylum Bacteroidota; class Bacteroidia; order Cytophagales; family Cyclobacteriaceae; genus Tunicatimonas. Next base: position 1,625,326 of record CBDCAN010000001.1, read on the forward strand.
GAGGAACCGCCAACCGGAGCGCCGCAAAAAGAAGAAAAGGAAGTTCGGCGATGTGCTACGGGATATCTTCGGGGGGAATTGATAGAGGCAATTAAAGGAGCCAATGAATGATGAACAAGTATGAGCGTCTGAAACATTTCTTTAAGTTTACCGACCGCTTCTTAGTAGCATTTCTATTGTTTGTACTCGCTAGTGGTATCAGTTTGGTCTACACAGTGTGGTGTGTAGAGATAGCTACGTGGTTGTTACTTTTCTTCATGCTACCATTCATATCAGTGGTCGGTGTCACTCTAAACGTACTATACACATACCGGTACCGGAATAAACTGGTCAATACCTTACGATACACAAATTTTTGTTTTATCATTTTAGTGATGGCTTACTACTGGTTGGAGTATAATACTTGCAATATCTTCGGCAATAGTATATCCTTGTCATTCGTCTGATGTATTGACTTCAGAAAATGAACAAAGAATATACAAATGAAACTGGGCTTTGACATAAGAGGCGCCTTAATCCCCACAATTTAGACCTGTCAGGTTTTAAAAACCTGACAGGTCTGGCCAATCGAAAAGACTAAATTTTTTATGTTGTTATTGCTTCTTCAGGGTCTTTGTAAAGCACTCTTCATAGAGGGTGTGGTTTATTCAGCTAAATTTTAAAAGTATGGATGATTTTGTGATAGATCAAGAACAAGCATGAGTCCTAGATATTCTTGAATAGATCAAGAAACTAAACCAAATGATTACCCTGCACGAAACCGAGTCAAACGATTCTGTCATGGCAAATCAGTATCGCGACATGAAGTATCAATTTCTAACCGAATTAAAAGAAGTTCTGTCAGAATATGAGGTAGAGGTGGTTTTGAAGAATCATGCGGCCTGATAGGTTTGCCCCACCGTCACATTACCGGTAGCTTATTTTATTCATCCTGCTGTTACGTGCGGACACCATTCTGAAAACCTAGAAGGAATCACACAGTATTGCCCTAAGTTCCTTACCATGCAACCCTTCAAAACCTACCTCAGCAACTTCACCGCAGTGCCCCCCGCTTCCATGCAGGCGTTGCTTGATCTGTTCACGCCGGTGACGATGGAGAAGGGTGACCATTTGGCGGTAGAGGGTGAGTTTGCCAAGAAGCTGGCGTTTGTGCAATCGGGCGTGCTGCGGGCTTACTACCGCAATGCCAAGGGCGAAGAGTTCAATAAGATATTCTTTACCAATCCCGCCATCGTGGGTGCCTACTCCTCGCTCATCACGGGGCAGCAAAACATGATCAACATTCAGTGCCTAACGGATTGTGAACTGCTGCAAACCGGTTTTGAGCGTATCCTTTCGCTTTATGAAGTGCATCCGATGGTAGAACGGCTCAACCGCGTGATTGCCGAAGACTTCTTCGTGAAAAAGGAGCGGCGCGAGATGTCGCTGGTGATGAACGATGCTTCGGAGCGCTACGCCATCTTCCAGCGGGAGTATCCGGAGATAGAAAACCAGGTAGCACAATACCACGTGGCCTCTTACCTCGGCATCACCCCTACCCAACTGAGCCGAATACGGGCGAAAAGAGCATGACGGTCATCCTGAATGAGTAGTAGAAACATAAGTGTTCTGTAAACTAATTTGTATGATATATTGAAGTGATGGTTGATCGTTCAATAGCAATGGTAACGGTTGGCGGTAGGCGGTTAGCAGGTCACTGTGACACGGGGTTTCCCGCAGTGACCGCCGCCCGCCTACCGCTGACTGCCGACTAACTACACGGTGTGTCGATAACCTATCGCTTGATAATACTTATCCAAAACCACCACCTGGCTACTTATCTTCTTTAAAAAGCACGCACGTCGTTTATTTACATATGTAAATGTTCCGTCCGGCGAAAGGTCTGATCTTTGATTCATCATTAAACAAAAAATGTTATGAATCAGAGCACGGAAGAAACAACAGACTTTAAGTTTAAAAGTACCGCTACATCCAGTCAGGAAGTGGGTACTCCGTCTAATGCCTTTGTGGCCATTTCATGGATAACCCTACTGGTGGGTATCACCGCCTACTTCATCGGTTTGTATAACGCTGAGATGCTGCTCAACGAGAAGGGTTACTACTTTACCATTATCATGTTTGGCCTGTTCTCAGTGGTTTCGGTGCAGAAAAGCGTCCGCGACCGGATGGAAGGACTGCCGGTAACCGATATCTACTACGGTATCAGCTGGTTCTCGGCCATTCTTTCGATCACGCTGCTCATCATCGGGCTGTGGAACGCAGAGCTGCTATTGAGCGAAAAGGGCTTCTACGCCATGAGCTTTATGCTCAGCATGTTCTCGGCCATTGCGGTGCAAAAGAACACCCGCGATTTGCAAAGTGCCAAGGAGAAGTAGAGTGACGAGAGTGACAGGAGGCAGCGGCAGGACATTAACTGCCTACTGCCGCTGCCTACTGCTACTGCTACTATCCTCTGCTACTATCTACCCAAGCGTGTTGCCTTGAAATTCGGGCACATTTCGTTACCTTGAAGGCTACGACCCAACTAACCTCTTTTTTTATGTTTTCCGATCAAGATGTCGCCTTTCTGCGCCAGCGTGGTACCGACCAGGCAGTGGCCGAACAGCAGATTCGAAACTTCCAGCACGGTTTCCCTAACCTCAAACTAGTCAAAGCAGCCACCATCGACGATGGTATTCTGCGGCTAGACGACGCACTCATCGATCAGTTTGTGGCGAAGTACGAAAGTACTGCGGCCAACAAACGGGTGCTCAAGTTTGTGCCAGCTTCGGGGGCCGCCAGCCGGATGTTTAAGGCGCTCTACGCCTTCGCGCAGTCGTACTCCGGTAGCGACGAAGACTACTGGAAGCTAACGCAAGACGACGACCAACAACCGATCTTTAATTTTTTTAAGCGCATCCACGACTTTGCTTTCTATCAGGACTTGGAGCAAGCACAGGCTAAACGAGAGATGGGTTTGAACGAGTCGGTGGTGCAGCGGCGCTACGCCGAAGTACTACACACGCTGCTAGACGAAGACGGCCTCAACTACGGCAACTTACCCAAGGGGCTCCTCAAGTTCCATCGCTACAAAGATGGCACCCGCACCCCGGTAGAAGAGCACCTGATGGAAGGTGCGCACTACTGCCGCAGCAGCGACGGCTCTGTGTATTTACACTTCACTGTGTCGCCCGAGCACCGAGCCTTGTTTGAGCAACATGTCAACGAGGTCAAAGGGAAGTACGAACAGGCCTTTGGTACTACTTTTCACGTATCGTTTTCGGAGCAAAAGCCCTCAACGGACACCATCGCGGTAGACATGAGCGACGAGCCGTTTCGCAACGACGACGGCACTCCGCTCTTCCGCCCGGGGGGGCACGGTGCGCTGATCGAGAACCTAAACGACCTGGATGCTGATCTGGTGTTCATCAAGAATATCGACAATGTGGTGCCTGATCGCATCAAAGACGAAACCTACCGCCACAAGAAACTACTGGGCGGAGTGTTGCTGGGCGCGCAGGGTAAGATTTTTACTTATCTGAAATACCTTGACGAAACCCGAGATGTAACCACGGAGACCCTGGAAGAAATCAGAGAATTTGTAGAAGATCAGCTCTGCACCATTCCTTCGCAGCTGTTTGCCTCGATGGATGGTGCCGAAAAGGTAGCCTTCCTGGTACAGAAACTTAACCGTCCGCTACGCGTATGCGGTATGGTGAAGAACGAGGGTGAACCGGGCGGCGGTCCCTTCTGGGCGATGAACCCCGACGGCAGCACCTCGCTACAGATCGTAGAAAGTGCTCAGGTGAATACGGACGATCCTGAGCAGAAGAAAATCCTGGAGAACGCCACGCACTTCAACCCGGTGGACATTGTCTGCGCCCTTAAAGACCATCGCGGCGAGCGCTTTGACCTGACGCATTACGTAGACTCCCAGGCCGGTTTTATCGCCTACAAATCGAAGGACGGCAAAGAACTGAAGGCGCAGGAGCTACCCGGTCTGTGGAACGGTGCCATGTCGGATTGGAATACTATCTTCGTAGAGGTACCTATCGTCACCTTCAATCCGGTGAAGACCGTGAACGACCTGCTGCGCGATCAGCACCAGGAAGCGAGTGCCTAGCAGCATTTGGCAACTTCTTCTTTCTTATTATTGCCCTGTAAATACGTGCCTCCTCGCGCTTACAGGGCTTTTTTATGTTCTCTTCCCACCGCCGCTGCGTCATTTGGTTACGTTCACTTGCTTTGATTTGACTCAGTCATAAGAAAGCAAGGAAGAATTTCCCTGCCGTCACCCAAAATTTATACCACAATGAAGAAGCTAGCACAACGAAAGCAGGACGCTTTCAACACCCGCGTACGGGCTGCCCAGATTGCGCAGAACCGCCCCCACCCCGATGAGCACACCGACAATGACGACGAACGTCGCTACGTGAACACCCAAGGTGAGAAGACCTACCTCATGAACTTCACCAAAGGCCTCAAGCACACGGCTGACTTGGGTTTGGTGGCCGACCCCGAGCACTACCAACAGTTTGTGCAAGGCATAGACAGCGGCGATCCGCAGGACTTTGAGAGCACTCCACTCGGACCGGGCTTTGTCGTCAATGAAGGCAACGTGCCGGCTCACTGCAAAGTGCAGCCCGACTGGCAATCAGCCAAGGGGCAGACCGCCCAAGACGGAGAGCCGGTTGATATTCGGGCCTGGGAAAGCTCCGGAGCCGGTCTCACCTTCGATACGCAGGGGCCCGACGCGCAAGCCGTCACCATGCAACCGGCCCCCCAGTTGGGTAGCGACGAACTCACGGCCGAAATGGGCGAAGTATACGCACAGGCACTATTGCGCGACGTGCCACTGGCGACCTTCTATACCAAATCTACCGACGACCAGACGGAAGACGGTTACCGCACCCGCGCCGAGCAGTTACTCAAAAATCTTAATAAGCTACCCTTCTTTCGGCAACCCGCTGCTCACAACCACTACGGTGGGGCCGCGCCAGCACGGGGTTCGTTTACCCTCGACACCGCCTTCCGGGGCATCGCGCCCGGCGACGCAGTGGGCCCTTACCTGTCCCAGTTTATGCTGATGGGTAACACGGGCGTGAACGGACGCGATGCGGAGCACACCCCTGCCGAAGGCTACATCACCTACGGGGCGCTGCGCATTGATCAACGCGTGCGCACTGCTACTCCCGAGCGCGACTACATGCAGCGCTGGGACGAATGGCTAGACGTGCAAAACGGGGCTGACTTCCGAGGGCTTGAGCAATACGTGCAGGAAGACACCGATGACCTCAAGAAACGTCGGTTTATCACCACCGCGCGCGATTTAGCCACCTACGTACACTACGATGCGCTCTACGAAGCGTACCTCAACGCCTGCTTGATCTTGCTATCGGCCGGTGCCCCTTTTGACAAGGGTATCCCCTTTCAGGCCAACGACCGGTTTGACCGACAGCAGGGTTTTGCCCACTTCGGCGGGCCGCACATCCTCACGTTGGTACCCGAAGTGGCTACTCGTGCGCTCAAAGCCGTGCGTTATCAAAAGTTCAACGTACACCGACGACTGCGTCCTGAGGCATTAGCCGCCCGCGTACAGATGCACGAGCAGCTTACCGGGCACTGCATTGTGTCGCGCTACCACGCCAGCTCACACGCTTCGCTGTTTGAAGATATGATAGAGGATTTACACCACATTCTGGTAGAAGTAGACAACGCCAACCCTGTTTTTGCCGAAGGGTATGAAGCCGCCAATGAAGGTACTGACCAGGACGTATCACATAATTATCTGCTGCCAATGGCCTTCTGTGAGGGCTCACCGATGCACCCGTCCTACGGAGCCGGTCATGCCACCGTGGCCGGGGCCTGCGTCACCATTCTGAAAGCCTTCTTTGACACCGACCAGCACCTGAACATCGCACAGGACGGTAAGTCATTCGGTCTATCCAAGGAAAGCGGCGATAGCCAGTTTGCCTTCGTGCCGAATGCGACGGGTGAGGTGCTGCAAACCGTAGCCACCGACCCATTATCAGTAGAGGGTGAGCTGAACAAGCTGGCCGCCAATATTTCTATCGGAAGAAACTGGGCCGGAGTACACTACTACTCAGACTATACCGAATCGTTGCGCATGGGCGAAGAGATTGCCATCGGCATTTTGCAAGAGCAGAGCATCACTTACAACCCACTGGAGAACGTGTCGATGACACTCAATAAGTTTGACGGTAGCCAGGTGATGATCAAGCACGGTCAGGTCAAAACCTTGCGCGTGGCGCCCGAGAATAAGTATCACCCCGAAGCAGTTCACGTCGATTTAGAAGTGCGGTAAGTTTTAATGTCATCACCAATGGTGAAGGTTGGAAGTCATCGGGCCCGGTGCCCGGTGGCTTTTTTTAATATTCCCATTGTTTGGGGATGCCGTATTCGTTCATGAGCTGAGCGGTGGGCGCGTACCCCTGCAAATGCCCCAGCATTTCGTTGGTATCCTTCTCAAACTCAATGTAGTAGTCTTCGTTCATGGCACGTAACTTCTTGAGTGTCATTTGTGCCTTCTTACAAACGTAGTGCGCAAACTTCTCAGAGCGACGAATCTTGCGCTCCAGTATCTGACGCTGGTGCCGAAACGGCAAGTTCAGTAGCAGTAGCAACAGCTGCACTTCGCCGTACTTATCCTTGGTCACCTTCACGTGGCGGGTGATGGTGCCGCTCAGGTTGCGCAGCTCCATCATCACCAGTCCGGGGGTGTAGTTCCATTGAGCGAAGCCGCTGGAGCTAAAGTATTCCTGGGCCTGTTCGGCGATCTCGGCTGCTGTTCCGCGTCTACTTCGTCTTCCAGCAAACGGTGGTTAAGCTGTCGCACCAGCAGCGCATCTTTGGCCACCAAGCGCAGCAGCAGCTTATCCTTGTCGGTTTCCGGCATCTCTCGGATGGCCTTCTTGAGTTTGTCGGGTATTTTGGTGGGCATAAGTGGTTCTGTCGTGAGCTACCCCGTAAAGATAGCGAATGGAAAGAAGATTTTAGATCGTCTTTCTTGAACCGGCCATCGATTTTATGACAGAGAGTGGCAGTAAAGCAGAAGCCAGGGTCCACTGTAGTCCTGACAGGCGAAACTGAGCTGTACTTGTATCCGATAGAAACTGGCATCATAATTTTTGATGGTAAAGGCTAAGGTATTCGATTGTGGAAGGTGATTTCTATCCTGCGCTGAAAGCAGAAAAGTAGAATCCATTAGTGGGATTAGCTCAAAGCGGTCACCATCGGTCGGATCAGACACAACTAGTTTTCCACCTTCGGCCTCAGCTAGTAGAGGGTAGTGGGTCATTCCGAAAAAGGGTTGAGATGAGTGGTACGCTCCGGCAAAGCCTTGAAGCTCGTCTTGGGTAAGATGCTACTTCTACCACGCGCGAAACGTTTAAATGCAGTCGTACTGGCTGGCGCATCTCATCTATCAGCGCCCCTCCGTTATCAGCACCACTACGGCACTACCTTTGTGAACGGATGCCACCATGTTATTAGTAAAGCCACCGTGCCCAAACATTTGAGTCGCCTTCGCTCCATAAGCCGGGGCCTAGCCCCCAATCATTCTGATGCTTAGTGAGCATACCGTTCTTACTGAGTAGCCCGTCTGGCCAGACATAATCTCCTGCATAGCAATACAATATTTTGTCAGATCAGTGGGGGTTGTCCATAGTCCGGCAGCAGCTAATTCGGGGTAGTTGTGCCATAACCCGTCAATAATTTCGCCCTGAGAATCGTAAGCAGCACTGGCGATAGCGTGATACTGGTCAGGCAGTGGTTGCTGGTAGGTACTGCTTGTCATGCCCAGTGGATCAAGTATATTCTCATCCAGGTACTGAGCAAAAGTCGGCTACTAGCTAGTATCGCACAGGAATAGTATCCACCTCAATTTTAGTGTTCCCCGCTCCATTCAAAACTGCCGTTACCGAAGGAAATGTATCGGTTTGAGTATCCCGGAAAACCGTGTACGGTGACCCCAGCGGTATGGGTAAGCAGTCGCCGTTATCTTGATTACCCTCAAAGTCGGTGAGGTAGGTATTAACATCAGTATCCAGATCTATTTTTCCTTCTTCGGCTCAGGGCGGCAATGGGTTTGCTGAAGAACCCGCCGATTCCTCGTCTACTTGGCTTCCGCTCTGAGTGTTACCTTCACCGTAACCTTTCGCCCAGCGTAGTTCATTGATGACAACGGCGATACTAACACCCGGGACGTTGTACGCCGATGCGTCCGGCAGTATAAGCCGAAAGTCATCCTGTTCTGGCTCCCGCGCCCGGGGTGATGCCCGTGAAGACTCAGACTGGGACTGATTCTGGATTCTGCTTTTGTAGAAAGCCGGGTATTTTTATCTTGAAGCATGGACTCAATACCTCAGCGAGTAAAAGCCGTTGTGCAGCAAATAGACCCACAGGCCGAAGTCATCCTATTTGGCTCCCGCGCCCGGGGCGACGCCCGTGAAGACTCAGACTGGGACTTTCTGGTGCTGACCAGTTTGGAGGAAAGTGCCGTTACCGAGAAGCAATTCTGGAACGCATTATTGGAAATAGAACTGGATAGGCAGGTTGTTATCACCGCTTTGGTACACGGGCGACACCAAGAAACTCAGCGGCGTGCCTCTCCTTTGTATCAGAACATTCAAGCGGAAGGAATAACAGTATGAGTGAGCTCCCCATCGATGACTATATTCAGTACCGTATAGAGCGTGCGCGTGAGTCTATTGAAGAAGCAGAAATTCTGTTAAGTGCCCATCACTACGCCACTACGGTGAACAGGCTCTACTATGCTTCTTTCTACGTAGTTTTTGCGCTCTTGTTGAAAACCGGTTACAATACGAAAACCCATACGGGGGTTAAATCGCTCTTCAATCAGCATTTCGGTGCTACCGGTATCGTTGATAAAGAGTTCATTCGTTTTTACAACGAAGTGTTCCAAAAACGTCATAAGGGAGATTACGAAGAGCGTCCTATGTTTGATCCTGCTGACGTAGCGCAGCTACTTATTACCACCAAAAAGTTTGTAGCTGAAATAGAAAAGCTCATTCGCCAGACGGAAGCGTAATGGATAGTTCATATCAAAAAGACGTTTTCAGGCTAGAGAGGCTTTCATTTTATCACTATCTTAAAGCATGGAAACTTCAATACCCCAGCGGGTAAAAGCCGTTGTGCAGCAAATAGACCCGCAAGCCGAAGTCATCCTGTTTGGCTCCCGCGCCCGGGGCGACGCCCGCGAAGACTCAGACTGGGACTTTCTGGTGCTGACCAGCTACTCCTTAGACAGCAAAAGAAAGTATACTATCGTCGATGCGGTATTTGAGCAGGTCGAACTAATTTCGGGAGAAGTAATTACGCTGCTCATACATGAGTCAGCTAGATGGCAAGGAAAGTTTAGCGTCACGCCCCTGTTTCAGCACATCAAAGAAGACGGCATCTTCGTATGAGTCCTGAAAAAGCCAGCCTAATCGAGTACAGAATATCGCGGGCAAAAGAAGCGCTAGACGATGCGCTCTACTTAGCTAAAGAAGAACGCTGGAACAGTGTGGTTAACCGGCTCTATTACGCCTGTTTTTATATCACAGTAGCACTACTGGTCAAACATAACCTCCCTCATAAAACGCATACTGGCACCAAGTCTCAGCTCAATCTTCACTTTGCCAAGACAGGGCTGATCACTAAGAAGATGAGGATCTTTTACAACCGTTTGTTCTTCGAGAGAAATACCGGTGACTACGATGAGTTTGTTTATACGGAACCAGCAACAGCGCAAGAGTTAATGGCGACGGCCAAGTAGTTTGTAGCTGACATAGAAAAACTCATTCGCCAGACGGATGCGTAACGAACGGGTACTATCGCTTACTACGCTGCTGGTCAGCCAGCGTAAGATCAATGGTCCGGCGTTCAACATCCGTGGCTAGCACCTTCACCCGCAGTTTGTCACCCAGTGAGATGATGCGCCCACGGCGGCGGCCGATGATACGGTAGTTCTTCGCGTCAAACTCGTAATAATCGTCGTTGAGGTCGTTCATACGGATCATGCCCTCGCACTTGTTCTCTACCATCTCCACGTAAATACCCCACTCAGTGACGCCCGACACAATGCCGTCGAACGTATCTTCGGTATGACGGGCGATGTACTCCACCTGCTTGAACTTGACCGAGGCGCGCTCGGCATCCGCCGCGCGCTTTTCTTGCGTCGACGAGTGCTCGCACTGCGCTTCGTAGGGATCGCGGGCGGGTGGTTTTTTGCCCTCCAGGTAGTGCTGCAACAGCCGGTGCGTCATCACGTCGGGGTAGCGACGGATGGGCGAGGTAAAGTGCGAATAATGGTCGAAGGCCAGTCCAAAGTGGCCGTTGGCCTCGGTGGTGTACTTGGCTTTGGCCATGGAGCGAATGGCGATCGATTGCAGAATATCCTGCTCGGGTTTGCCCTCTACCGCACTCATCAGCTTATTGAGCGAGCGCGACACGGCTTCGTCAGTGGTTTTGAGCTGATAACCGAACCGCTTGGCGAACTCCGCAAACTCACTGATCTTCTCCAGATTCGGGTAGTCATGGGTTCGATACACGAAGGTGTTGTCTTCGCCCCGATCTTTGATGCCGAACGCGAAACGGGCTACCTGCCGATTGGCCAGCAGCATAAACTCTTCCACCAGCTTGTGGGCATCCTTACGCACCTTCGGAATTACCTTTACCGGATGCCCTTCGTCGTCCAGAATAAACTTCACCTCGGTGGTCTCGAAGTTGACCGCTCCCTGGGCAAACCGCTGATCGCGCAGGGCTTTGGCCAGTTTGTTCAACTGCGTCATCTCCGGCACGTAGTCGCCCTGCTGGGTATCCATCACTTCCTGCGCCTCTTCGTAGGTAAACCGACGATCAGAGTAGATGACGGTGCGACCGAACCACTCTTCCTGAATTTCAGCTCGCTCGTTGAGTTCAAACACGGCCGAGAAGGTCAGCTTTTCTTCGTGCGGACGCAGCGAGCACAGTTCGTTGGATAGCTTCTCGGGTAGCATCGGAATCACTCGATCCACTAGATAAACCGAGGTAGCCCGATCTATCGCTTCGTCGTCCAGGGCGGTGCCCGGGCGCAGGTAATGCGTGACGTCGGCAATGTGTACGCCCACTTCCCAACGACCGTTGTCTAGCTTTTGAATCGACAGTGCGTCGTCAAAATCTTTGGCGTTGAAGGGATCAATCGTGAAGGTCGTAACCTGGCGCATATCGCGGCGCTTACCAATCTCCTTCTTGGTAATACCCGCTTTGATCTTCTGAGCATCCTCCAGCACATCGGTCGGAAACTCGAAGGGCAGATCAAACTCAGCCATGATGGAGTGCATCTCAGCCTGGTGCTCGCCCGCTTTGCCCAGCACCCGCGATATTTTTCCGGTAGGTTTGCGGTCGTCGGTGGGCCACTCGGTGATGTCGACCACTACCTTGTCGCCATGCTCGGCTTCGTTCAGGTGCTCGCGCTTCACGTAGATGTCCGTGTGCATCTTGCGGTAGTCTACCACCACAAAGGCGTAGCGCGACGACATTTCGAGGCGTCCCACGTACTGGGTGCGACCGCGCTCTACGACTTCGACGATCTCGCCGTCGGGTCGCTGGGTGCTGCTACCGCTGCCGTAGGAGATCACCTTCACGGTGTCGCCGTCTAGGGCGCCCTGCATCTGGTAGGCCTCCACCCGCAGGTCTTGCTCCAGTTCGTCGCTTACCACAAAGGCAAAGCGCGGATTCACAAAGTCCACCTTACCCGTAATGAACGAAGGCTCGCTGGTGGTTTGGTACTTACCGCGGGGCAGCAAGCGCACCTTGCCCTGCTTCTCTAACTTATCGAGCAGCGGCGGTACCGCGGCTTTGGCCGACTTGGTGGTAAGATTCAGGTGCCGAATCAGCTGCTTGGGCGAGTAGGCTTTGGTGAGGTTCGCGTTGAGCGCTTCCATGACCTGCTGCTCGAGATTGGCCTGGTTAGCGGCCTTTTTCTGGCCGCGCTTAGCCGCGATACCACCTTTAGCGGTACTGGTTTTGCGAGCGGTGGTAGTTCGGTTATTCTTTCCTTTGGTCGCGGTGGTGCGATTATTTTTTGTGGTTTTGCTCGATGACGAGCGGGCCTTCTTGACAGAGGGCTTAGAGTTTTTGCTACGAGGCATAAAAAAAAGGGATGATTTCGCTAGGTGCGAAGGTGTATGATAATGAGCATTCGGACGAATGGACTCGTGTCACGGCGAGGAGTTACTTAGTAAGTGTAACAACAATTAGCCATAAAGGTTTTGTGCAGCTTAAGCGACAATGCAACGGATAGCTGCATACACCCTCTCGCTTCGGTCATTTATTGACTACTATGAGTAGACAAGTACTTATGCGAATCAAGGGTAAACCCAGGCTAACCAGGGGTATTATACGGACGAGCAGCTGACTTTATAGAAAAGCAGCACAGGCAACTACCTCTTCATCAGATTAAGGAATGTTCGGGATATGACATGCTCCCCAGACCTCCCCCAAAATTGCCTATTTTTCCAAAACAACACGCTTCTGAAATTTCTGACCGTTAACCCTAGCCCGAATCAGGTACAACCCCTCCGGTAGTCCTTGCAGATTGAGGGTGCTGTGGCGAGCGTCGGTATACCGATAGGTACGCACGGCCCGACCGTGGAAATCGTAGACGTTCACCTGCACACTTTCTGCGGTAGGGAGCAACAGTTGCACCGTTCCCTGCGTCGGGTTAGGATAGACTACTAACGACGCATCCGGCTCGGATGCTAGGTGCTTCTTAGTCGAACTGGCTGTCCGGGCGGTGGCATTGATGCTATCAGCGAGTTCGGCGCGCCACCAGTTGATGCTGCCCCCGGTCTGCTGACCCACTAACATCAGGCGTTGCGAACCCGCCGCTAACTCGGCTGTAGCCATCACTTCCTGCCAACCGAAAGGGTTCTTCTTCAAGCGTTTTACCTTCACCGTATGCAATGTCTCATCCCCTCGTTGCAGACGGAAAGAAGCCTGGTTGCGCACAGTGCGCACCCGGTAGGTAAATAAGTAGATACCCGCTTGACTCACTTCTACTGGGTAGCTCACTGAGGCACCCTTTTTCAGGAACGTGATCGCTGAGGTTTCGTCCGTATCTCCGCTAGGTAGCACCGGGATGTACCCCTTCGACTCGGCAAAAGCTTCGGCTTCTAGCTGGCCGGGCAGCGATGTGTCTACGGCTTCGGCGGAAAACCAGTTGAGCTTCCACTGCCGTCCGATAGACTGAATACGCAGGGTCTGAGCGCCTTCCTCTAAATAAGCATAGGCTTCTATTTCTATCCATTGGTCTATGGCGGATTGTTTCAGCAGTTTGCCGTAGTGCAACGTCTGGTTATCTTGCTGAAGCCGGAAAGCGATCAGTCCTCCCCGGCCACGAGCCACCCGGTAGGTGAAGCGGTACAGACCCGCTTCCTGCACGTTCACTTCATAGTCCAGGAAGTCGCGATACCAGATATCCACTACCGCATCGGTGTCATCGTCTCCGGAAGGAGCCACGGTTATCCCCGCTTGCTCCCGGTAGGTTTCGGCCTCAATCCGGCCGGGAAGCACTTTCTCCTGTTCGGATTCTGGGGCCAGCACCGCGCTGCCAAAGAGCGTGGTGTTGCGGAAAGAATTATCCACGTCGGCAAACCACGCCAGCTTACCGCTGAGGTTCCCGCCCTCATCATCGTCGATGACGTGCACATCGAGACCGAGAAAGAGTCCGGACTCCGGAGTGGCTTTCAGGGCGGTCCAGGGCAAAGCCACTTCCACGTCATAACCGCTGTCAGTATCTACCACCTGCGCGGTGGCTCCAGGACCCAGGTTATTTTTGGTATCGTAGATATCCACTCCCTGGTATTCCACGACAATCTGGTAGTCGTTGCTGCCGTAGTCGCCATCTTTAGAGTTGTCGGCGTCCAGGTAGATCTCTACTCCGTCGTCGTTAAACCAATCGGGCGAATCGTTCTGCTTATCGTCGTCAGTCACAGAGATGAAGAAGTACAGGTTCTGCTCGTCCCACTGGGCGCGCCACTGAGCCGACAGGTCGGCAGCGTTAGTGACGGTAGGTTGTATTTGTTTAGCCACGGCGTAGACTTCCACGGCATCCCAGCTACTTTCGGCCGTGCCGTCGACAGTGACTGCTTCTTGGGTAGCAGCAATGAAGGGCGGCGGAGCTACAGCAAGCAACAAGCCTTCGCCGAAAAGAGAAGGATTCGTCTCGGCTCCTGCCCGACCGGCTTGCCAAGCTAATTGATGGTCGACAGTCCCGTCGGCGTTATCATCGTCGCTGACGATCAGGTCCAACCCAATCCGCAGCGAATCGGAGGGGGTGATGCCGATAAGCGACCAGGGGATGGCCATTTCGGCGGTATAGCCCGTAGCGGTAGGCAGGATGCTACCGGTAAAGTCGGCCGACACCGTGCCGTCGTAGTTTAGCGTAAACTGGCGGTCATCCGCATCGTAGGTTTCGCCCTTGTCGTTGTTGCCATCTACGAAGACCGACAGCGCATCCGCGTTGCCGTTACCAGTGACGTCATCCTCTACGGTGGCGTGGACGTAGAGGTTGTCTTCGTCCCACACGGCCGTCCACTCGGTCGCCAGGTCGTCTTCGTTATCCAGTTCGTTGATCAACACGCGGGAGGGACGCTGGGGAATCCCGGTGTAGAATCCTTCTTTCCTGCCGTCAACCTGGATAGGGACGGCGGCGGAAAGAATGCCAGCCACCAGCAGTTGGTCCTTCGGCAACGGACCAACACCATCCACTGCTCCCTCGTAGGCTCCAATGTCGCTGGCAACACCCTGGGGACGAGCCGTACCGTTGCGCCCGGTGGTAGCGGCTTTTTCGTCCAGACCCGCGTCAATACCGGGGCTGGTCGCCCGCAGTCCGAAATACGCCTTAAAGTCGTCAATGTCGTTAAAGATCACCTCGGTGGTGGCTTCTCCGAACTGAGGGAAGGACTGCCGATCCACGGAAACCACTTTATTGCCACTCTCCGCACTGAACGAGGGGTCATCAATGCGGGTTGAGCCCACGATCAGGTTGTTTTGGTAAGCCAGTGTCATGTTATCTTCTACGTTAAAAGAAGTGAACCCGTGTCCGGGTTGACCGAACTTCTGCACCAGCACGTTGTTGACGATGTCTGTTTGCTTGTAAACGCTCTGAATAGTGATCTCCCCCCAAAAGGAACCGCCTTCGGACAGTACGTAGTTGTTATGCCAAGCGGTATTGTTGCGCACGGTTACCCGTTCGGCTTTGTAGACTTTGATGCCGTTGCCACCATTGTTAAATGTGAGGTTGTTCTCCACCAGTGAGGCGGCTTCGAAGGGAGACACTCCCTCACTCTGCGTTTGGTAGAAATCATCCAGAATGATCCCGTTACCATCCGTAGGCTTGTCGAAGCCCCGGGGCGTGAACGGAATGCGGCACTCATTCTCAAAGGCCACGTTGCGGCGAATGATGATGTGGTAGCCTGCAAGATCGTCTTTTTGGATAGGCTGAAAAATGCTAATCCCACTACAGTTGAAGGGGCTGATCTTGGCGTTGTCTCTAACGATATTATCCTGAATAGTAAAATAATCTCCTTCACGCGCGCTAATACCGGCGCAACCGCAATCATGGGCGAACACATTTTGGATGGTAACGTAATCAGAACCAAATGAGCGCACCCCCACATTGCGTTGTACATCGTCCCCGGTGTCGGGATTGAAGGCTTCAATACCATCAACGACCACGTGTTCGGAGTCCTTAATTTCTAGTATAGCTCCGAACTTAAAGTTTCCTTGCAGCTTGGCCCCCCACTCGTTGATTGATTTGATTACCGTCGGTTGCTCGGCCGTTGCCACCACTCCCTCGAGCGTCAGGGGACCTTCCACGTAGAGGCCGTCGGCCAGCAGCAGAGAATCGCCGGGCAGAATGGCGGTCATGGCGTAGGCGATGGTTTTCCAGGCACCGGTAGCGGTGTTGGAGAGTCCGTCGTTGTCATCGCTACCGATGGCCGGATTCACGTAGACGGTGGTGGGCTCGGTTCGGGTCTGAGCAATTTTCTCTACGACAACATCGTCAATATAGACGGTTTCGTCGGTGAGTCCTACTCCAATCACCACACTGAGGTAGGCCGTTGCACTGTCCGTAGCGATTGAGGTAAACGTAGTGGCAAAGTTTTTATAATCAGTGGTGGCATCTAAAAAGTCAAACTGGTAAGCTCCTAACTGACTTCCGTCTGCTCGGTTGTTTGATGTCAGGTTGACTGCTAGCCGGGCGTCAGCCGTAGCGCGATATTTGAAAGATACTCGGTAGCGTTCCCCCACT
Organism: Tunicatimonas sp.; assembly: GCA_965213875.1. Lineage (GTDB taxonomy): Bacteria > Bacteroidota > Bacteroidia > Cytophagales > Cyclobacteriaceae > Tunicatimonas. The sequence continues at coordinate 1,641,626 of CBDCAN010000001.1, forward strand.
TCATCGTCTAACGAATTCTCGGGTTTAATACGAAACGTAGCGTTGAACCAATCGGCTTGCACAGCTTCGGGCACGATCTCAAAAGCATTATCACAGGCAGCGGTCGAGTCGGTCACCACGGTAGCCGCAGCAATGGCCGAAGAGGGTGACCAAGCCGTTAGTGCATTGAATTCGCCCTCGGTACAATCAGTCTCCGGCAAGGTGTAGTCAACCTCAATATTATCGAAAAAGATCGCAGTGGTATCATCCCCGTTGGCCACCTGAATAGTGATATTGTTGGTCTCGTCGGGGGCGTCGGAGGTAAAGGTGACCGACAGAGCCTGGTAGTCGTTGGTCGGAACCACCCGCCGGAAGGCGTAATCCTTGCGCTGATCCCCGGTCTGGACGTTGCGAGATTTGACAATGATGGCCAAGTTCTCGTTTACCGGATTTTCCGAACGGTAGCGCAGGGACATCGTGTAGGCTACTCCGCCCACGTCGGGAATGCCGGAAGGAAGTGGAGTGCGAAACCCGGCACTGAATTCCCCGGATACTTCGGTGTTCAACTGAATGCGAATCGCCTGTCCACACTCGGCGGTGGCATCGTCTACCACCGTGATGTCATTGCTGTAGGAACCTTGTACGGCACCTATCCAGCGGGCGGGGTCGTCGTATGTGCCTTCGTTACAGGGTTGGGCACTAAGTAGCGTCCATGAGCAAAAGAAGGTCAGTAAGAGCAGGAATATTTTGAAGAAGTGAAGCATATCTGGGCAAGGTTAAACCTGTGTAATGAGTCAGTGTGAAAATTTGCGGATAATGCGGTGTTAAAAAGAGGAAGCACGCTGTCTCTCAGCATGCTTTCCGGACACGTACTTGTCGCTTATTCAATCACGATACGTCGGTGTAATTCGTAGTTCTCAGCATCACGCATTCTCATCATGTATAAGCCCGGACGCAAATGACGGATGTTCAGATTCACTAACCCCTTGAGGTGGTCATGCTGCATTACTACCCGTCCGCTCATATCATATATCGTTACTTGGTAATCCGCCGTGCCCTCTACCTTTAACGCTTGCGAGGCCGGGTTGGGATAGGTGTTGAATAACTCCCTCCCTTCGCCCGTGATGGCAGAGACTGGTTTGCCCTCCTCACCACTGGCCGTACGAGCCGCACTGCCACACGACAACGAGGCGAAGTTGAAGTTACCATTAGTGTAGAGCTTGCTTTTGCTGGCCGCACAGCAGGTAGAGGTCTTAGTGGCCTGCGTTTCGGTCTGGTAGGTGGTGCCGCAGACGTTGATCCAGTCTACTTCCAGGTTTTTGTCGGCACAGCTCGCTTCCTGGTTGTCGTTGTTGGTGAAGTGCACACTGAGTTGCCCCAAGCCACTGAACCCGTTATAGGTATAGTCGGTGAAACTGGTGGCAATGTTGGTCCAGGTTTTGACTGTCTCTCCGTCTACGCGCAGTTCCATATCCTCAATACCACAGTCTCCCTTGGCCCGGATGACAATGCTGCCCCCCGTATTGGTGTCACCAGAGTCGCCAAAATTACCAAAGTCGATGTAGCCGTTGCAGTACATATTCTGCGTCAGGGTGCCCGTGCCACAGCCCGACGAGGTCCAGGATGCTGTGTTCACTTCCTGTTCTTCGGCTTCTTTTTGCTCACTGCCTACGCGCAGCCGGTCCAGTACTACGTCCCGCTCGCCAGTATCATTGATGAAGGCTACCTTGAAGTTACCGGTCGGGTTATCTACCTGAACCTTATATTCCTGGAAGCTGGTGCTCAAGGTGATGAGATTGCCCACCCGTGTATCGTTGTAGCGAACCTCGATCTGCTCTGAGCCACTGGTGCCCCGCGCCCGCACCGTCACGTTGCCCGTACCAGGGTTCGGCGTCGGCGGCTCGGGGTTTCCCCCTTTGACTACCTTTACATCGTCTATTCTTAAATACTGCGTACGATCGGGGGACCAAGCAGCATCGTTTCCGCCCATAAACGTGTCGAGAGACACTTCATCAACCGTGTTGTTATTGGTCATCAGGCGAATACCACCTTTGTCTAACTTCTTCACCCCGTCTACCCATACCTCTACTCTGCCGTCAGCATTGTTACCACTGTTGACGGTTACTTGTTGCTTGAGGGTATACCACTTACCAGTCTCAAAGGTGAAGTTACAATCCCAGTCTTCGCCGTAATAACCTGGTTGGTCTCTATAGTAAGCATACACCACCAGTCTACCGTTCTGTCTCCACATATATCGGGTAGAAAAACCGTTGCCGTCGGTAGGTTGGCCCCCGCCCGAAGGGCCCGTTCCTCCCGCCAGGCCGGGCAATTTGCCCCCGAGTTTCCAATCAAAGCCGTTGTCAAACTTAATGCGATACTCCATAGAGTATACTTTGTCGCCATTGACCTTCAGACGGGCAACTATCCCACAGCTACCACTGAACTTACCTTGCTCGAATCTAATCCTCAGGTTACCGTCGTAAATTTGAGAGTTTTGCGAATGCAACCAGTACTTTGAATCCCCCATATCTTGACGAGACAGAGTAGCATCATACGTGGTACCGTCGTTGTAGTTAAAGTTGTTAGTGAAGCCATCTATTTGAGCAGTTGCACCATAAGTAGAAAGGAAGAAGCTACCTAGTAGTAGATACCGGAACCAAATCATTGCTTCCCTCAACCGTCTGATTGACTGGCCTGATACCTGAGAGTTTCGTATACTAAATATATTGCTGCGAGGGGTAAGGAATTGGTCTTTCATAGGGTTAGGAGTTACTTTGATGGTTACAGTATAAAGTTTAGCTTGATGAGGTAGTCGCCGATAAAGCGAAGGTTGTTTAACAGATGTTTGTTGTTACCAGTGCCGGTAAACGACCCAGGGTTGTCCAGATACGATCAACTTAGTACCATCACGGCTCGGGCTATCGGATAGTGAAACTTCACGTGGTCGCCCGCGTCGTGCCAACTACCGGTCAGATCCACGTCAACCTGACTACTGTCGCTGGTATGGCAATCGCCTCGCCAGTTGAACGCAGGCTTGGAGCCGCACGTCTGGGCTTCAGAAAAGAGGGTCGTCTTGCCAAGCAGATCGCTGTAGTCGCGCTCAACTCACTGAGCCGGGGCGCTGAGGCTGATCCAGCACAAAGCTACGCATGAGACAATTAATAATGGTTTTTTTCCATGATGTGGTGTTTTTAAGGTTAGAAAACGGTACTACTTAATGGTGTAACAGGTATGCTTACAATGATGTCGTGTAAAGCACGCTATCACCCCACTGTGGTCAATAAAAAAACTTAGAAAAAACCGGTGATCAGCGAAGAAAGAATCTTTTGATGATAGTTGAGATTTAGTATTGGTTGATAACAAGTTATGCGAATCAAGGGTGAAGAGTTAGGGCAAAACAGGCGGCAGCTATCCTACCAAATACATGGGCCCAGAACCAAAATTTTTCTATCCGAGTGGTCTCTAGCGTGGTACGCTTTACCACTTTGGAAGCGATCTGCCGGGTGCTCGATTGCCAACCCTGCGATTTGTTAGAGTATGTGCCCGAAGAAGTAGCGGAAGCGGAAGCTTGATTCATTACTCTGATGAGATAATGATGGCGATTTTATTGCAAAAGACTTGTGGGCAGTTCATTAGTCTGTTGAAAATCGTTATTTTTAATAAAGCCATTCCATTAATTATGAGCACGACCACACTTAAGGCCCAGATAAATGAGTTACTAGCTGATGTAGAAGACGAGCGTTTTTTACAAAGCGTCAACGCGATGCTACAGACTTATCTAGCTGATGAGCCAGTAGCTCTGAGCCCTGAAGAAGTAGCTGCTATAGAGGAAGGTGAGCGAGATATTGCATCCGGACGTTTAGTTAGCCATCAAGCAGTTATAGAAAACAGTAGGAAACGCTATAAGGAGCTTAAGCCAAACGCGTGGAAGTAATCTGGACCAAAAACGCGGAACGAGATTACTATCAGCAAATTGATGAATTACTGGAGCGATGGGATGATGCAATCGCCGAAGAGTTTGTCAATCAGGCTTTTGCTGTCATAGATTATATCATCCAGCACCCAAATATGTACGCACGCACCAATCTTCCGGGAGTGCGTAAGGCCGTCATCAATCGTCATATCAGCCTGTTTTATCGGGTAGAGGCAGAAAAACTTTTTCTACTACGCTTTTGGCCAAATCGCCAAGACCCTAAAAAGATAGGTCTGTAGCTTCGAGAGTGGTATTAAGGCCGCTACTTACTACTGCGCCTTGAATTTAAAAATACGTGAGAAGTATGCTTGATAGCCAACCTGGTGAAAAAGCGAACACTTGATTTACCAAGCGAAACATTAAGCAGATGTAGCCGAACGGCTGAGACCTATTTCAGTCCCATCGTTCGGCCACAGCTGTAGGTGCGGTGCGTATGACAGAGGTTATTACTTAGCGGCCACCAACGGTAAGTCACTGATAATCTGCCATTCGTTATTGCTGTTTTGCACCAACAATAAAAATAGGTGCATACTTGCCTCTTCTTTGCTCATAAAATCTACTTCCACCGCTGCGGTATGCTCATTGACCGCAACGCTGGTCACCTTCACGTCGTAGGCTGTTCCGCCGATCTTCTCGGCCTTCATCATGCCCAGATACGCTTCTCGGGGTATCAGCGTAGTTCCGTCTCCCCCTCGAAAACGATTGGCCATCACCCGGAACTCAGGGTGCAATAGTACTTCAAGCTGCGCAATATCACGCTCGGCGGTGGCTTGGTGGAAATCGTACACTACCTTTTCAATGGCTTTTTTCATCGGTTTTTGGTTAGAGGATTGACCATACGAAGCGGTAGACAGCACCACGAACAGTATGAATAAGCGAATCATCTTCATGTTTCTAATGATTGGTGAAACACAAAGTACGCTCCTCACCGGATGGCATCCATTGACGATCGTCACAAACGAATTACTGAATCCTTTTTCTGATCCGGCTCAGGGTTTCGCGGGCGATGCCCAGAAAAGAGGCCAGGTACTGAAGCGGCACGCGTTGGATCAATTCAGGGTGCTGAGTAACTACGTACTCGTAGCGCTCTTTAGGAAGATAATCGGTAAACAAGGTAGCGTAGCGCTTCTCAGAGATCGCGATGAGCGACAAGATTTCTCGACCCAATCGCTGAAAGGTAGGTGATTCTTCGTACAGCGCCAGCAGCTTGCCTTTAGGGATAAAAAGGGTTTTTGTATCCTCCAGTGCCACAATGTTTACCCGGGCCGGAACACCCTGCGACAGGCTCTCAACATCCTGCGCAAAGTCTTCTTCAAAGTGGAAAGCGGTATGAATTTCCCGACCGTCCTTCAGGTGGAACGTTCGGAGGGCCCCCTCGAGCACAAAATGAATACCGGGGCAAACCTGACCGGCTTGCAAGGCTACTTCTTGTTTCGCAAAGCGGGTGGGTTGCAGAATTTCGGCAAACGTGGCCCACTCATCGTCGGTTAGCGGAGCCAGGCTGGTTAGCTTCTTTTTGAGAGATTCGCTGGTCATACTTTTACAATTCGCCCAGGCTCAATAGTAGGCAAAGACTTAAGACGCAAATATACCTGCGCCAGCAGTACAATGTTGCGCTGGCAGAATCGGGTGATTTTTTCCAAATCCTGTTCTTGATGATACACGCGGTTTACATCGCTACCGTCGATCGCATCGGTATTATCCACCTCTAGCTCGAAGACCGCAGCGAGCAGTTCTAGGGGCGTGAAGCTTTTGTAGTCGCCAAACTTCCACAGTTGCATGGTGTCAATGTGCGGTACCTGCCACGAGCGAAGCCCTCCCAGATCGAGGCAGGGCGGCAGCGCCACGCCTTGGGCCAGCATACGGCGGCACAAATACGGAAAATCGAATTCTTTGCCGTTGTGCGCGCACAGTTGTAGCTGCTTCTGATCAAACTTGAGCACCGTTTCTTTAAAATTCTCTAGCAGTGCCCGTTCATCATCACCCGAAATACACTTCACCCGCAGCTCAGTTTCTTCGTCTTCCTGGGTATGAAAGAATCCAACGGAGATTACGATAATCTGACCAAATTCAGCGTAGAGCGCGGCCCGTTCAAAGTAAAGTGTTTCGGCAGAGACATCATCAGGGTTGCGCAGTTTGCTGGCCTTGTGCTGCCACGCCCGTTGCAGCACCGGGCTCAGTTGATCGTAGGACGGTTGAGCACTGGCGGTTTCGATATCTACAAAAAGAATGTTGCCAGAGGGTTGAAAGAAAGTCATAGAGGGGTGCCTTATTGATGATGCTTACTTACGATATACGGTAAGAAAACCCAGTGGTTCAGTCAATAGTTGCCCACAGCTTTACCTTCACGCCTCTCGCGATGTATGTGTAGACGAGCAGAATCTCTGCGTACCTCAGTGGCAACCAGGAGAAACCTATCCGGTAAAACTAGAGTGTTGGGCGTAGTACGGTCAGAAAGTGTCGCGGTTCGCCCCATGATCTTAACACAAAGATAATGTGCCGGACTGGTCTAAGGCGTCACAACTATGTAAATCGGACTGTATCCTGATACAGTTGTATGCACTTATCCACCGCGACCGCTTCCATCTACTTTCCGCCGGGCCACTATCGGAAATACCAGCGGGGAGATTACCTCTACCAGTCCACCGACCGGGTGGATACGCTGTACGTCGTGCACCGAGGCATTGTGAAGGTAGGCAGCTATTCGGCCAAAGGGCAAGAAGTGACCTACGACATTCTGACACCCGGCGAACTAGCCGGCAATCTGCATTACCTGCCGGGCAACACCTTCAGCGAATACGCCAAAGCGCTCACTCCAGTGCTGGTAGCCACTTATCCCGTCAACGATTTTAAAAAGAGCGTGCGGCACAATAGCCGAGCATTAGAGCAGTTTCAGCAGTCGATGGCCCGCCGTTGGTGCCGGGCAGAAACCCGCTTATTCAGTATCGCTTCGCAGAACGCGACCGAGCGGGTAACACAGGCTCTGGAGCAACACGCAGTATCGATCACTGATGCTAACAACGATATCCACACCGTGCGAAGCCTGCTTACTCAGCAGGACATTGCCAACCTGTGCGGCCTTACCCGTCAGACGACCGCTCGTATTCTGAAGAACCTTCCTCAATAGCTGCCGACAGCACCCAGTATGTTAAGCCAGTGTGAAGCTCCGGTTAAGCTTTGTTCATTGTTAAATTTTAACATCGGCACGCCCACCCTGCCCGCTAGTTTTGTCGCAACTACAATTTTTCTTACCAACGACAAAAACATGCGACTACTTTTTACTCTCGCCTTGCGGCGCTACTCATTTCTACTGTGTTGTTTAACCGCCTTTGGATTGACCCACACCGGCTGGGCCCAATCGACTAACGCCTCGATCAAGGGCATCGTCAACGACGAAAACGGAGATCCGCTGCCCGGGGCCACTGTTCAGCTCCGCAACCAGGCTACCGGATTCAGCACCGGCACCATGACCAACGTGCAGGGCGAATACCTGTTACAACAACTGCCTCTCGGTGGCCCTTACGACGTCACCACATCATTTGTTGGCTACGCCGAAACCCTCAAAACCGGCTACACCATTAACCAGGGCGATCAGTTGGTGATCGACTTCTTCTTGCAACAAACGGTGAGCGAACTTGACGAAGTGGTGGTGACCGACCAATCGCTTCGCTCGCGCATGCAGCGTGAAGGCAATGCCACCGCTATCAATGCGCAGCGTATTCGGCGCACCCCTAACGAAGGGCGTAGTTTTTCGCAGCTTACCAGCCTTTCACCGCTGCAAGGAGGCGGCGGCATCAACCTGGGCGGGCAACGACGCACCTCTACCAACATCACACTAGACGGCGTAAACGCCCGCAACCAGCTCACCGCCGGTGAGATTGGGCGAGGCCCGTATACCGTGTCGCTCGAGGCCATTCGTGAGTTTGAGGTAGCCACCAATATTTACGATGTAACGCAAGGCCGGCAAGCCGGTGGGGCCATCAACGCGGTCACCAAGTCGGGCACCAACCAACTGACCGGAACCGCCTTCGTGTATCATCGCAATGATGCCCTGGCGAGCCAGTCTACCATCGACGGTGATCCTCGTGAGCAAGATTTTTATAACTACCAGTGGGGTTTTAGCCTTGGTGGGCCTATTATCAAAGATAAACTTCACTTCTTTGCTGCCTTTGACCGGGAAGACGCCGGCGAACCTGTGTTCATTGCTGACATTCGGGAGGGTGAAAACCAAGCGCGTAACGAAGACATCAACAGTATCAGATTGGATACACTACGCCGCTTTGTGCAGGTAGCGCGCGACCTGTACGGCGTCAGTGACGATCAGCAGTTTGGTGAATTCGGGCGCGAAACGGTTGCCAACACTTTCTTCACCCGCCTCGACTGGCAGATCAACGACCGAAACACGCTAACGCTGCGTAACAACTACTCTGATTGGGACCGTCCGTTCAGTGTGTCCGACAACTCGAATATCAACCTAGCCGAAACGGTGGGCGATTTCTCTTCGCAGGAAAACAGTCTATTGTTGTCGTTGCGCTCTAACGTTTCTTCGTCGATTACTAATGAGCTGAAGGTACAGTATCAGCGCGCCGAACGAGCGTTTGTACCCAGCTCGCAGCTTCCATCGGCTAACATACCCCGAGCGATCGTACGCGTAGAATCGCCCTTCCCGACGGATGACGACCCGGACGCCACCAGCACCGTAGACGTACAAATTGGGGGGCAACGCTTCACGCCTGAAACCAATCTTGAGCATCAAGTGCAACTGGTGAACACCACCTACTGGCAAACCGGCCGCTTTAACTTCACCTTCGGCACCGACAATATGGTGACCTACCTGGAAACCCTGCTGTCTAATGAGCAGAATGGTCGGTTCTTCTTTAATAGCCTGAACGACTTTGCGAACCTCAACCCTTCGCGCTACGCCCGCGAAGTACCGCTTCAGGGGCTACCTATTGTGAAGCAGACGGTGCTGGACCTGTCGCTGTTCGGGCAGGTAGACTTTGACATCACTCCTAACCTGAGCGCGATGTTCGGACTGCGTTACGACGTAACGGCCTTCCTGGATGGTGCCGATTACAACCCGGTGCTGGATCAGGAACTAGGCATTCGTACCGACCAAACACCGGCCGACTGGAACAATGTGCAACCACGGATGCAGGCCACCTGGAACGTGGGGGGCAACGAGCGAGACTTTATCAAACTGGGGGCGGGCATCTTCACCTCGCAGCCGCACTACTACGCGCAGGTGAACAACATTCAGAATAGCGGCGTGCTGCTGGGAGCCATCGACGTGAGCGAGAATGTGCCGACACCCGACTTCGTGTCGTACCGTAACGATCCCAGTACCGTACCAGGCGTGTTGCCGGGCACCACGCCTTTTTCTACCATCAACGCCGTGAGCGAGGACTTTGAAGTGCCCACCGCCTTCAAGATGAACCTCAGCTACACTCGGCTCATTAGCGACCGCCTGAGCGTTACCGTCAATGGGTTGCTCAGCCACACCTGGGACTACTACGTGTATCAAGAGCGGAATCTGGTAGATGAGCCGTTCTTTCGCATCGCGCAGGAAGACAACCGAGGAGTGTTTGTACCCGCCGAAACCATCAATGAAGAGGGGCAAAACGACTGGCTAAACTCCCGCAAAACCGATCAGGCCGGACGGGTGCTTGAGCTCACCTCTGACGGTGTACTAGACCAGATGGCCGTGGTGGTAGAAGCCAACTATCGTATCGGAAGTGATGGTTATGTGACGGCCAGCTACACCTGGAACCGTACCAAGGACAACTCTTCGTATAACTGCTGTGTAGCCAATACTTCTACCTTTTTACCGGTGAAGGACGACCCGCGCGATCTGAGCTACGGTTTCTCGGATAATCACTTTGACAACAAGCTGGCTATCAATGCGGCGAGCCCGAGCTACTTAGGCTTCGTGCTGGGTGCTACCCTCATCGGCTCGGGGGGCACACGCTACTCACTACACGCCGCCGGTAGTGGTAGTAGCCTAAACGGTGATTTTAACCTGCGAAACGACTTGGCCTATGTGTACGACCCTAACGATCCGGCTACGCCCGAAGACGTTCGCGAAGGCATTCAATCGGTACTCAACGACCCAGACACACCAGATGCGTATAAGGATTATATTCGCAATAATTTTGGGCAAATTGCTGAACGTAACGGCGGGGTCAATCCGTTCGTCGCCACGCTCGATCTGCGGTTGATCAAACGGATTACACTGTTTGATCAGCACCGCCTGGAGCTGTCGGCCGACGTCTTCAACTTCACCAATCTACTGAATGAAGACTGGGGCGTAGATCGCACGTTCGGTCGGCGACGAGACTTCCTCAATATTGAGAGCTTTGATCAGGGCACCCAGCAGTATGGCTACCGGGTAAACGCCCGGGCCGGGCAAGAACCTATTAACGGCACGCCCTGGCGGCTACAGTTAGGCTTACGCTACGAGTTTTAGCCGGTCTGTCATTGTAGGAGTGGAGCGATGACTGTCGCCGAGTGCTTAATACAAACCCAGCGGAGATCGCTGGGTTTTTACTTTGTTAATCTCCCTCTACCCGGGGCGTTTGGCCGCCACGGAGCACCGAGTTGCCCGAAAACAACTGCCGCTGATCTACGCTGACACCATCCTTCCAGTCACTTTCGTGCATTTGGCCGCTTTGCCCGTAGGCATCGAGTGCGTTTTGGTAGCAGGTAAGCCGAGCGTACTTTTCTGGTAGTCCTTTCTCTCTGATTAGTTGCGCGGTTTTGGGCACAGCCAGGGGGTCACTTACTCCCCAGTCGGCAGCGCTGTCCACAATCAGTCGCTCAGGACCGTACTGCTCCATGATCGCGACCATGCGCTCGCGGCTCATCTTGGTGTGTGGATAGATAGAGAACGCCGCCCAGTAGCCCCGGTCGAGCACTTCACCAATGGTTTCTTCGTTGTTATGATCTACCACCACTTTAGTAGGGTCTAACCCGTGCTCTTCGCAAACGTCCATACTGCGAATGGTTCCTGCTTTCTTATCGCGGTGCGGCGTGTGGATCATCACTGGCAGGTCTACCTCTTTGGCCAGCTCTAACTGCTGCCGAAAGTACTTGTCTTCGGCAGCAGTTTGATCATCGTAGCCGATTTCGCCCACGGCCACCACGCCCTCTTTACCCACAAACAGGGGTAGCAATTCCATGACCTCTTCGGCCAGCGCCTCGTTGTTGGCTTCTTTAGAATTGAGGCCGATGGTGCAGTAATGTTTGATACCGAACTGACTCGCCCGAAAGCGCTCCCAACCCACCAGCGTGCTGAAGTAGTCCTGGAAACTACCTACTTGCGTGCGGGGCTGCCCAAGCCAAAAAGCCGGTTCGATGATGGCGACGACTCCCGCAGCTTGCAGGGCTTCGTAGTCGTCGGTGGTGCGGGAAACGGTGTGAATATGAGGGTCTATATACTGCATGGTCAATGAGCGGTCACTTTTGGATGAGCCCCCTTCGGTTTGGGCTACTCAGTTTCTGGTTTAATATTTCTGACGTAGTCCTCGCCAATTTGTTGCCAAGAGGGCAAGTCGGCAGCATGGTCTGCTACTAAAGATCGCAGTTCTGACACCTCGCTCTGTTGACAAACCAACTGCCCCGCTGCTCGCTCGTGCGGGTTTTCTGAAGCAACAACTCGTTGCAAGTCAGCTTGATGCGACGCGTCGGCGTAGGGTGCCACAAACCGCCACAGTTCGGGGGTTACGGGGCGGCCGGCGGCCCAGCGTTCGTGGGCAAAATCGGTGAGCATACGTGCTAGCTCAGCGTTGGCCCTGCCGTCGGCGCCCTCAATAAGATAGAGCGGACGCTCCATAAATACTGCTTTGAGCAGTAATTGATTCCAAGCGGCCTCGTTCAAATGCCGGGCCGGAAAAGGGTTGCGCAGCACCAGTGCGTCGAACACACGGGTGATGTTGGTACGTAGCCCGTTGACCGCCAGTGGCACCAGGGGTTCAGGGTTTGGTAACCAGTGAAGTGAGGAGTAGACCGCCACTTGCTCGTCTACATCGGCGGTTTCTAGCAGTTGTGTTAGCGTTTGCTTACGAGTTTTTACTGCCGTGGGCAACAACATGAGTAGATATGCTCGAACCCACTGAGCAAGTGGCCAACCCTGCGGCGCAAAGCCTTTCTTCAGGCGGTGGGCTACTTGCTGCTCTTCTTTAGAAAAATGAATGGGTTGTTTGCTCACGAAGCGAGGCACCATGCTGAACGATAAGTACAGCGTTCGGGGCGCGTACTGCTGTATCAACTTTTCTTCCTGCTGCTGTAGCCACTGCTGCGCTCGCGTATCGGCATGCTGCTGCACCACCGCGCGTAGCCACTCCTGTACTTTGGGCACGTATTCCATCATAGTAGATGTGGATAAAGAAACAAGTAGCCAAAATCTGTTTTATGACGTGGTTGCCTGACTACTTGACCTAAACTGCGATGCAGCGCTTACTCAGAAACCGACAGCAGCACGCGAACCCTGCGTTCGTTCACTACATTATCGTCTAAACTATCGGCCAGCCGAGTATCGAACCGATAATCGGTGGTGGCTACTGTGTTCGGCGGTAGTGTCAAACCAGGATACTGCTCTTCCAGATTGGAATCTTCATCGACGAAGGTCATACGCGTTCGCTTGATACCCAGCGCCTCGTTTATCTGATCTTCGTCTTCTACGTACAAGCGTGCGCTCGCCGAAGTGGGTACGCTAAACGTTTGCCCCTGTGCGTCGGTGATCTCCCGGTCCGACAGTTTGCCAGTGACACTCACGAAGCGATGCGTAGTACTTTCTTGAAAGCGAAACAGATAACGGCCCGTTTGGTAAATCCGCCCCCGCACACTGTCACCCAGCGAGGCGTCGGTCAGTCCGGGCAGCAGGCCGGTCACCTGATCTTCCTCATCCAGTTCTAAAGAGAAGACGCTAAACGAGAAAGGGGGAGGGGAGGTCACAATCTCGTCGGGCGACAGTAGACTGTCGCTGGCCGGAAAGGGAATCAAGCCCAATCGGTTAGCAATTTCCTCGATGCTTTCATTACGGTTCTTAAACGAACCATTGGCGATATCTAGCATCAGCGATTCGCCCGTCATTTCATCGATAACAGGATCATAGAACTCTTGCTCGGTTATATCAATAGTATCATCTTCTGATGAGCAGGCGCATAGAGCGCAACAAATGGCGAAGGAGATACGCCCTAAATATGTATTTATCATCACGGTTCTTATTTGGTTGAAAGTGCAATTTATAGAAAATCTGGCAATTGCAGACGTTGCTACCGTAGGCTTCTTACACGATAACCTATAGTTATAAACTCTTACAAACGCGTGTCTAGTCTTTCAAGATATTATTTATCGATAACTAAGGCAAAATTCTTTAGCTTTCACCCCAATTTAAAAGACTTGTTGTGCTATGCTCAAAACACTAGCCCTCTCTTTTCTTTTGCTATCGGCGCTAAGCTGTGACTCAGCCCGGGAGACCTCCGATTCAGAGATAGATGCGATAGACGAAGACGTTGCGGTGGCTTCATCCGTATCGGTTGACCAGCGGAAGCTTACCAAAAAGGGGTTTATTACTTTCCAGACCGATAATTTATCAAATGATCGGCAGCGCATACTCGGTGCTATTGAGCAGTATGATGCCTACGTGACCAGCGATCAGGAAAATACGTATCCTGGACAAACCACCCATACGTTGACCGTACGGGTGCCGTCCGAACACTTTGACGACCTTCTGGTAGCGGTTACCCAGGAGGTAGATCAGTTGGAGAACAGAGAGGTGACCGTAGAGGATGTTACCGCCGAGTTTCTGGATATACAAGCGCGTCTGAAGACCAAAAAAGCGCTGGAGGCACGCTACCTTAGCCTGCTGGAGCAAACCCAAGCAGTGAGCGAAATTTTAGAGATAGAACGGCAGGCGGCTCAGCTGCGCGGTGACATAGAATCTATCGAGGGGCGGTTGAATTACCTTAAAGATCAGGTGGCCTACTCTACACTCACCATCACGTTCTATAAAACAATATCTACTGCCACTGCCGCCAGCAACCGCTTTGCCGACGGGTTTCGTAACGGATGGGACAACCTGCTTTGGTTTTTTGTGGGGCTGATTAACGTCTGGCCGTTTATTCTGCTAGGAGTGGCGGCCGTGATTGGGCTACGGTGGTGGAGGAAAAAAGACAGACTCAGTGAAAAGTAACGTCAAGATTCAGCCCGCCGTTCCGCAGCATAGTGCCGCCCTCGCTCATTTATCTCGCCAAACGTTTGTGGATGCTTACGAAAAGGATAATAACGAAGCTGACTTCAGGGCGTACGTAGACGAAGCCTTTAGTGAAGCTACCATAGCGCGTGAGTTAGCAGATGCTAATGCCGCTTTCTTCCTGGCAACGGCAGACGACGAATGGTTAGGTTACATAAAATTAAGGGGGGGCACCCCACCCCATCAGTTAACCAAGCCAAACGCTATTGAGTTACAACGCATCTACGTGTATCAGCACGCAATCGGCCGGGGCGTAGGCGCTCAACTGATGCAAACCGCTATTGGTTATACCTAAAGACTACCACTACTGAACGAGTATCTACAGCTATACGAGCCGAAAACATATCTGTTTGAAGGGATGAGCGGGGGAAGGTATTCATCTCGTAGTGCGCAGAGCGTACTACGACGAGCGGTGCAGAAGACGAATATCCACAAGCGGGTTACCCTACACACCTTGCGCCATTCGTTTGCTACTCATCTGCTGGAGAACGGCACTGATTTGCGCTATACACAAACGCTGTTGGGTCACCACTCTAGTAAGACCACTGAAATTTACACCCACGTGAGTACGAAAGCGTTGAAAGATATTAAAAGCCCCTTGGACCGGTTATCTTTGAAAAGAAATAACTAAATTATGGTATGCATCTTACTGTGATCATACAGTACCTTCTTATTAATCAGTCCTTTATGTTACATGCCAGTAGGATAGCTACCATCCAAAAACTATATGGGAGATAGACGCAATAGTGCGCTATCCCTATGTTAGCAAGCATTATGAAAGGTAAAATTCTGATATTGATAATTTTATTGACAGCTAGCTGTGTTACCAGACAAAATGAATCTTCATTGATTGGATCATGGGGAACTTGTATGCGAGATGGGAGATATGCGGAGGTGAAAATAACCAAAGATAGATTATTAATGTATACACCTGAGACTTTTCCAGAGGTTGCAATTTACAAGCATCAGATTAGAAATGATTCAAGCATAATTTTTGGATTAAGTGAAAACACTTTAAGACATGAAGTTTCTTCTAAAATAGAGATCCTTTCCAGAGATAGCGTCAAATTAATTTATTATGGAAATGAGATGATCTTGGTTAGACTTAATCATCCCATCAAAGAATTGGTTGATACTGCAAAGGTGAAAGAGTGGCAGCAAGAATACGGTAAAGATTTAAAAACAAGGTATGCAAATATCGATTGTCCAGATTTAAGAACAGAAGAGGAGAAAAATCCAGAGTTGATTGACCTAGGAGTAGTTGAGGATGATTTTGAAGATATTGAAATCAAGGTAGATACAGTGAGAGAAAAATAAAAACGCTTGCTAACATTTTACAGCCGTCAGCCTAGCAAAATCGAACTAGTTTGCCTGGTTCTTCAAGTAGCCAAAATGATAAACGAAAGTGAAACGCAAACAAGCCGGCCGTCGGCTCGCAATGGCCGTTAGCAATAATCACAAAAAGATGAAAACATACATTTTGACATTCATACTAGCTCTACTATTTCAAGGGCTCAAAGCGCAAAAAATAGAAAAATATACCGGCACAACAACTATTAATAAGATAGAGCAAAAGTATCAAGGAAGTTTTGATATCAAATTTAATTCTTTTAGTGATAAGGACACCCTAAGATTATATATTCAAGGTGGTACGGTTATCAACTCCCTAACATCACAAAACAAACCAATTCCCTATACGGTCACAGATGAAGAACTGGTCTACAAGAGTAGAAAAAAACAAATACTGATTCCCACCCAAAATATCGTAAAAAAAGCGATAGAGATATCCTACGTGAACGGTTTTAATGAAATAAAAAATGAGAGGTTTCAGTTTAGACCTGATTGGTTGGAATTCAACATTTATATTGATTGGTTTCCTTGGAACATAGAATACGGACTTTTTCATTATGACATTAAAATTAACGCCAGTGATTCTATTATTGCACATAACCTCTCAGAAAATAATAGGATTAGAAGCACGAAAGAAACGTTTGACATACCTTTCACAGTTTCATCCAAGGCTCAAAAGAAAGTAATTAAAAACAATGTGATTGAGGTTTACGCTCTTGAGGTGGCAGATACCATTACAGATACAATTATAGATAAGTCTCAAGAATATTTTTCATATTTTGAAAATACTTTTGGCATTGTTGACTCAGACAAATTATTCATAGTATTAAGTGACTCAAAAAGATCTTTAGCTTATGCAAGACCGAATTACATCTCGCTTGCTTTTGACCAAAAGTTGACAAAAACCGATTTCAAGACATTAGCTCATGAGATAGCCCACTTATGGTGGCTAAAAGCAGACTTGTCTACGTGGGATGATTGGTTAAATGAAGCCTTCGCAGAGTACAGTTCGCTTTTGATGTACAGAAAAGACTTCGGTAAAGAGGCACTTGCTGAATATATCCAGAAATATGGAGATTGGATCAAAAGCCTCAACGCTCCTCCTGTATGGGGAATTAAAAAGAATGATTCGAACAACAACGCAGTAGTGACTTACAAAGGCGCGCTTAGACTACTAGACCTGGAAAATAGAATTGGGATTGATAAAATGGAAGCTTTACTGAAGCAAATGCATAACCAACAAATCGTGACGACAGGTGATTTCCTTAATTTGCTAGAAAAGCTATCTGACAAAGAAACTTCTCTTTGGTTTGAGGAACAACTAAAAAGATGACTATTGCTAACAATGGCTATAAGTAATTGCTTGTTTTCGCTACTCCTGAAAATTCCAGCAGAATTTCCAAATTGGTGTGTACTTGCAAAATTAAGTGCTAACCCACGCAACTACTCATAGCCGAGCCGTTAGCTGCAACCAAGAAAAAAGAAATACAGTGTTCAAGAAGTTGATAAATGAAATGAAAAGGCTGGAAAGGCAGGGTGCCTCAATTCCAGTCAATGCAGATAGTGAAGGTTATTTCGACAGAGAATGCCCGAACGAAAAATGCCTATATCAATTTAAAGTCCATGAAGAAGATTGGAAGAATAAATTCAAAGACGAAGTTGTATTTTGTCCTCTTTGCAGACATGAAGCTAACTCCAAAAGTTGGTGGACCTCAGAGCAGATTAAAAATGCAAGGATTCAGGCAGAGAAGTACGCTTATGGAGTAATCGGAAAAGCACTAAAAGAAGGGGCAAGAGATTTTAATAGAGAGCAGAACAGAAATTCATTTATCCGAATGTCTGCCTCGGTTAAAAATACTCGCCCTTATCATCATTTCATTCCGATTTTGGCTCGAAAAGAAATGCAGCTAAAGGTAAAATGTAAAGAATGTGAATCAAGATATGCCGTAATTGGAAGCGCATTTTTCTGCCCTTGCTGCGGCCATAATTCAGCAGAAGAAACATTTGACCAATCAATTAAAAAGATAGAAGATAAAATAAAGAACATACCTATCATCAAAAAAGCAATTGAAGAAGTTAGTGTCGATGAAGCGGAGACAACTTGTCGTTCGCTAATTGAAACGAGTTTGAATGAAGGAGTAGTTGCTTTTCAAAGATTTTGTGAGAAAAAATTTACAGACAAATATCCCACTGTAACAATAAGGTTTAACGCATTCCAAAACCTGGAAGCTGGAGGTAGATATTGGAAGGATAATTTGGGGAAAACTTACTCAGATTGGTTAACTATAAGTGAGTTTAAAAAATTAAATATCCTTTTTCAGGAAAGACACCTGCTCTCACATACAGAGGGAATTGTAGACCAGAAGTATATTGACAAGTCAAATGACGCAGAATATGCTGTCGGGCAAAGATTAGTTGTCAGAGAAGGAGATGTTAAAGCAATGCTAAATCTGATTAGAAAAATTGCAAATGAAATAAGAGAAAAATGAAGGCAGCAGTTAACATTATGCAGCCGCCAGCCGGGTGAATGTGAAGCATGGCAGTTTGGTTTCTCTAAGCCAACCTGTTGATATTGGAAAGATCAAAGCTGACAAGCTCGGCCCGACGGCTGCATCTATCGATATGGGCAAGCCAAAATTATCACGGTAAACAAAATATGACTGAAGAAAAAAAAACAATAGAATTCCTTTCTGAATATGCCCCTATCTCCAAGAAGTTAGAAGGGGTTATACTAAAGTACAGCGGAATCAAAACATTAACAAAAGAAAGTATCGTATTGAGAGAGGGCCAAATAGCAAACGAGTGCTTTTTTATTTTAAAAGGCTGTGCCAAAAAGTATTTTCTTATTGATGGAGAAGAGAAAATCACAGGGTTTTATACAGAAGGTCAGGTTGTTACTCCAGCCAGCTATACAAATCGAGAACCTTCTAAATATTTTATCTCAACATTAGAAGAAACAATAGCTCTATTTGGCAATCCCAAATCGGAAAAATTGGCTATGGAAAAATACCCTGAGTTAACTGAATTCATCAATACCATAACTCAAAAATTAATGGTAAATATGTCTGATGAATTTGATAATTGGGTTAGTAATAGTCCAGAAGATCGATATCTTTTATTAGTCAAAAATAGACCTGATATAATTCAACGTGTTCCACAATATCAAATTGCCAGCTATCTCGGAATCAAACCAGAATCTTTAAGCAGAATACGTAAAAGGTTAGTTAAATAGCCTCTTTCTTTCCTCTTACTTGTCTTTCTTAACCCAAGTCAATGAAATAAGAATGTAATCAAAAGATATTTGCTAAATAATTTTCAACTAAAAAAAGTGCGGAATGAAATTTGGCATAACTTATCTTACCACACTATTAATTATAGTTGGGCATACTGGATTCTCTCAAAACATCCAAACAATTCAAAAATCAGATTTAGACTACAAATTTTCAGTCTTCACCACTTGGCTATCCTTTAGCAATTTTGGAAAGCCTGAAACCAATACTCATCATTACGAACTGCAAACTAGGTATCAAATTACCAAAAAAGATGCCATTGGAATCAAAGCCTCCACTTGGAAGCTTTTTGCACCAATGGGTATTCCTTTATGGGAAATTGAGTTTGATAACGAAGAAAAATTTTATCCTGGTAGGTTAAGGGAAACAGGATTTGGAATTACCTATCAGCGAAAGCTTTGGAAAGGGCTTTTTGTCACTTTAGAAGTTCTCCCTTTATTAACAACATACCTTGATGAGTCAAACAGCAAAATAAATAATGGATTCAAATTATACAATTCATACCATTTAGGTTACCATATTCCATTATTCAAAAAAGGCAGATTCTTTATCGACCCTCAACTTCACATAAATCATTGGCCGATAAATACTAATGTGCCAGGAGCATTTGCAGCCGAAGAAGCTAAGTGGAATAACTATTTCCTAATCGAGCCTAACATTTATTTAGGTGTAAAATTTTGACCATGAAAAAATATATAAAAAGTTAAATTATCGGTGGTATTTCATCATTAATATTAGCAGGCACATACATATTAGAGATAGCTATCTTGTTTACCATTTTTGAACCGACAAATGATAATGAAATATCAAGTCTTGAAAATTTACGGTACATTCTTGATCATAAAGCAATATATCAAACTTGGGTGCTGGTCATCTGCGTTGTGTTTGGTCTTCTCTTAGTACCACTTATTGTCGCAATAGATGAACATCTCACAAGCAAAAGTTCTTTCTTGATAATAAAATACCCCTATTTTTGGTTATGTATGGTCAGTGCTTATTATCGCAAGCGGAATGATTGCAGGTCACGGAATAGACAATATTTAGATGGTATACAAAACCAATTCAAGCTCTGCATTGACCGCTTGGCAGACAATTCAAGTCATCCAATTTGGCATCGGTGGAGCAATTGAAATTCTAGTTGGATTATGGGTTTTTCTAATAAGTATTGCGAGCCTAAATTTTCTATATTCAACAGGTTTCTTAGCTATTTTGGTCTTGTCGTTGGTGCGGCAGGGATACTCACAATAGTACCAGCATTTAAGTACTTAGGTATTGTATTCGGCATTACATAAATAGTGTGGTTTATTTGGATAGGAATATTGATGATAAGAAATGGTAAATTGGAATGAATTTTAACAATATTGCAGACAAAAGCCAGTCCATAACTAGTGATATCAGACCAGACTTCCTTGGGTCGTCCGCTCGATATCACGGAACCGTTGTACACGATAAGGTAACAATCTATGGAGCTAACATACGGCTATTTAATAGATAACAAGGGGTTTACTACGCCGAAGAGGTTGATTACCAGGGAGTAGAGTTTGCGTATCAGTACGACGTGCTAAAACAAAAAGGGAACAATAAATACGCAAAGAAGGAAGACAAACGAGCGATACAAGTAGTTGCGGTGAAGGTTACAAATCATACTGGCCAAGAACTCACCTTCCGTGAAGACATCACCGTGTTGGCGGGCGGAGTGCCCATTGGTTTGATGGAACCGGCAATGGTTGCTAAACAGGTACGACAAAGCGTGCCAGCTTACCTGCTATACAACCTTTTAGGGATATGGATAGGACCGCCTATCTCGATAGGAAATATGATAGTAGCCGGAGTGGCTAACAAAAACTTTAAGAACGAACTGTACGCTAACAATGTGTTGAGCAGCACCATAGCCGACGGTGAAACCATCTACGGACTCATCGGAGTAAGTGATATGGGATATCGCCCGCTGAGTGTGCGGCTCAAATCAGCCACTAAACCGAAACAAAGAAAGCTGGAAAAAACATCTTACTACGGATATTAGAAGAGAAGGTATAAGGGGACTGTGCCATTATCGTAGTCCCCTCTCTTCTGCTACTCTATCGCATGTTCACTTTCTTCCTCAGCCATCTGCCGAGCGTAGGCTTCAGCGTCCCACACGATGTCCCACCGGCTGACGTAGTCGGCCAAAGGCGGCAACCCAACCTTAGCGCGACGTTCGTCTACGATTAGCGGATCTAAGAGTGAATATACGAAATAATTGCCGAGGCTATCGGTGCCGATTTGGCTGCCGTAGATTTGCTTCTTTCCCTGCTTCATTGCTACGCGGTCTTCTAACAAAGCCAAATTAGCGGCGGTAGTTTTTCCCTCTCTCACCGCCGTGCGCATCATAGGAAGGTACTTTTCCTGCATCGGAAGCTCAGCGTGCTGAATGACTAAAAATAGTGTTCCACTACCGCGCTCGCCGACTACATCCGGTCCTAACCAGCCGCGCTCGTCCAGTAGTTTGGTGATTTTTAGTTGGTTGATAGAATCTTTCTCATGAATGATACGCCACTGAGCTTTGTACTCTTCTGACCCTCTGCCATGAACTTTTCCAATACTATCCAATTGCACTCGATAGTGCTGATCTTCCCGATAGATAGTATCCAGCATGGCTACCAGCGGTTTGTCGTAGCCTGCTTCTACCTTCGCTAGGTTTTGCTTGACCTGTGCGGTCACTTGCCCCCACCGCTCATCACTGTAGAGCGATTTCAAATCTACGTCGGTGGTCAGGTGCTCGTGGTTGCTGTAATTACCACGCTCGGCGATGCGAAAGAGCTGAGCGAACGCCGAATCTGACTGCCCGGCCAGGGCCCACGAACAAGCGGCATTGTAGCGATCACCCACCTCGCCTAAGTCAGACAGCGCAAAGGCTTCGGCGTACTTTTGCCCCGAGGCCAAAAAGGACTCATTTTGATACAGCTGGTGCGCCTCTTGCACCAAAGGATAATATTCAGGTTGATACTGAGCACTGACTACAAAAGGGAGAAAGATGCTGCTAACCGCAAAAAGCAACTGCTTGATCATCGTGGGTTATGTTTCGTGGTTAGAGATGTTAACCAAGCTACGGGAATTCTCGTTTGAACAAAAGCGCAGCAGTAAAAACCTACTGTTTATCTCGGTGCTACGGGAATGTAAAGTGTTACTTTCTTGTTCAACTTTTGAAACATTCTAGTTCTACAAAGATTGCTTATTGAAAGCATCCTGAAATTATGGCAGAAACAGTAAAGAAGCCCGCCAAAGCAGCGGTCAACAAATCTGATAAAATTAAAGAAGCGTACTTAGATCACTTGCTCGAGCACGGCGAAGCACCGCCTTCGGTGTATCAGTTTGCCAAGTCGCTCAAAATGAAAGAGGCGACTTTCTACGAACACTACAATTCCTTCACATCACTGGAGCGCGAAATCTGGCGGGGCTTCTTCGACCAAACCCTGGCCCGCGTGCAGGGCGAAGACGTGTACCGTGAGTACGCGGTGCGCGAAAAGCTGCTGGCGTTCTACTACACCTGGATAGAGGTGCTGAAGGACAATCGTAGCTACGTCACCTTCCGCGTGCAGCACATGGGGCTGGCCCCGGGCAAACGTCCGATGCTGGGTGCTACCGGCACCGATACCAAACTGCTTAGTCGCTTCAAAGAGGGTTTTCTAGACTTTGCCAACGAACTGATTATGGAGGGGCGCGAAACCGACGAGGTGGTAGACCGCCCGCTGGTGAGCAGTCGCTACGACGAAGGACTGTGGCGCCAGGTGCTGTTTGTCCTCAACTTTTGGGTGGAAGATGACAGCCGTAACTTTGAACGTACGGATGTGGCCATCGAGAAGGCGGTGAACCTGTCGTTCGATCTGATGGGGCGCAGTGCCCTGGACAGCGCCATTGATTTTGCCCGCTTCCTTTACCAACGGCGGTAGATTTTTGCCGTCGTGCCTATCGGCATGTCCGCTATTTTTTTAAACCAAGCGTTTCTTCTGTTTTAGCAAGAAGTGCTCATACGAGGTGATCCGAATGAAAGAGCAGAGCAGTATTCCTACGTCTAAAGTGCAACGCGCGTCGCGATTTGTGCGCACTGGAGCAAAAATAGGCGGCAACTACGTAAAGTATTACGCCAAGAAAACCTTTAACGGCGACGCGAGTCGCGAGACCTTGCATAATGATAATGCTGAGGATATCTACGGTGGTTTGAGCGAACTCAAGGGCAGTGCCCTCAAGGTACTGCAAATGATGAGCATGGATCAGAATCTGCTGCCCACGGCCTACTCGGAGCGCTTCGCCATGGCCCAGTACAGTGCCCCGCCGCTGTCGTATCCGCTGGTGGTCAAAACCTTTCAGAAGTACTTCGGCAAAGGCCCCACCGAAATTTACGATACCTTTAGCAAGCAGGCTAAAAATGCAGCTTCTATCGGGCAGGTACACAGAGCTACGCTCGACGGCAAACAGCTGGCCGTCAAAATCCAGTACCCCGGCGTAGCCGATAGTGTTACCTCCGACCTCAAGATCGTAAAGCCCTTCGCCATCCGCCTGCTCAACATCAACGAACGCGACCTGAACCACTACATGGAAGAAGTGGAGGGTAAGTTGATTGAAGAAACCGACTACGAACTGGAAGTGAAGCGCTCGGTCGAGATTTCTAAGGAGTGTGCCCATATCGATAATGTGTTCTTTCCTAAGTACTATCCCGAACTGTCGGCCCAGCGCATTATCACGATGGATTGGCTCGAGGGCGATCACATGCGGGAGTTTGTCGCCAAAAACCCCTCACAGGAGGTACGCAACAGCATCGGCCAGGCGCTGTGGGATTTTTACAATCATCAGGTACACTACCTCAAGCAGGTACACGCCGATCCGCACCCCGGCAACTTCTTGATGCGTATGGACGGCACCATGGGAGTGATTGACTTCGGTTGTATCAAAGAGATTCCCGAAGATTTCTACCAGCAGTACTTCACGATGATTCGCAAAGACATCACCAGTAAAGAAGACGAGCTAAACCGCATCTTTTACGCGCTAGGCTTTATCAACGATCAGGATACCGAGGCCGAAAAGAAGGTGTTCAAGAAAATTTTCGTAGACATGATCCAGTTGCTGGGCCGCCCGTTCCACTACGATTCATTTGACTTTGCGGACGATACCTACTTCAAAGAGATTTTTGCTATGAGCGAGCAGATATCAAAAATGAAAGAGGTGAGAGAATCGCGTACTGCCCGCGGCCCCCGCGATGCCCTATACATCAACCGTACTTTCTTCGGTTTGTATAACCTACTCAACGCACTACAGGCCGAAGTGGTCACTCACAAGCCGGAATGGTTACAGGTGCAAGAAGCATAGCCCGTACGCATCATACGCACGCATTCCAGTGGTTGTTGCTGCTTGGCTGGTTTGCCACAAATAGTGCCTGGGCCCAGCAGCACCACTACGTGAGCACCACCGACGGTCAACCACACGACGTGATGGTGACGGTGCAGCAGGGGGCGGTTACTACCATTGTGTTGGAAGAGTACAAACGCTACTCGAAGCACCTGCTGCACCCCACGCGTGGCACCCAGCGGTGGGAGCTGCGCGATGATAAGCTTGGGCACAACTTTATCGCCAAGCGCGACGGTCGTATTATTCACATTAAAGGCACTTTCCAGCAAGAACCGATCGACAAGCAGATTGAGGTAGGTGACGCTCTGTGGTACAACAAACTAGACCACGGCCTGAGCGACTTCGCGGCTTCCGACCGTCAGAAGCAAGCGTTTTTTGCGCTCAAACTGCTATCAGACCTGGACCCCATTGATATGGAGGCAGAGAAAGTAGGTACCGAACGGGTGGTGGTGGGCGGCAAGTCGCTGGAGGCCGTAAAAGTGAAGCTCACCTTAAACCATTTTCTGCTATCCAAAATGTGGTCAGCTCACTGCTGGTTTAGACCGTCCGACGGCTTGTTTCTGCGCTATCAAGGCGCTAACGGCCGGCCGGGTACCCCCGAAACGGTCATCGAATGGCACGGGAGGGCAGAGCCTCGGTGAATCGCGGCTGCACGGAATTAATGCTCTTGGCGAGGGTAAAAGTATAGGCGTGGTTTAATGCCGCTTTGTTTTTCGCTCAGGGTGTAATAGCCTGAGCCATCAGTCGCAAAGCCCACCGCCTCACCCTGCGGCTCGGGTTGATAGGGTAGTACCGTCGGCTCGGTTTGC
The DNA here is from genome assembly GCA_965213875.1 of Tunicatimonas sp. Classification (GTDB taxonomy): domain Bacteria; phylum Bacteroidota; class Bacteroidia; order Cytophagales; family Cyclobacteriaceae; genus Tunicatimonas. The sequence continues at coordinate 1,666,661 of CBDCAN010000001.1, forward strand.
AGCAGCGCAACCAGAGAAGTCGTATCATCAGGGCGTTGCCAGTAGAACATCTGCACATACGATTTTAGCAGTATCTCCTGGCCATCGGGTGAAATATCGCCACCCACCAGTTGCTCTAGTATGCCTACCTGCTCGTGCGGCAGTTGCCCTACCTTTTCTACTGTATCCACCGCCGTTTGTCCCGAAAAGGCCGTCTGATAAATGTTCACAAACGACTCTCTTTTTGAGATTACGTATACCGCTTGGTCCAACGGATCTACCAACAGCGTCTCAGCGTCGCGCGCGCCATCAGGGTACGCAAACTCTAGCGTTTCTACCGTACGGATCGTATCCACGAGCGGTAAAGTATCATTCAAAGCAGTTTCACTCAGTTGAGGTTCCGCAAACCGGTATATCCTTTTGGTTGCGTACTGCGCTTCATTGTCGCCAATGTCGCCCACGTACAGGTAGGTTTGGTCTGGGTCAGGCCCTGGCATCACTGCCATATCTTCCCAGTCACGACTCTTCACATTGGCCAATGTGTAGGTAGCCAGCGTTTTTCCTTCGTGGCTAATCAAGTACACCGCCGCTTCGCCGCCGCTATCGTTATGCACCCACAGCGCGCCGGGATTCTTACGACTCGCCACCAAACCCGACACTTCCGATAGAGCAGTATTATCCAATTCACCCTGATCGACGGGCCCGGCAAACGGCAAACCTGTCTTTTGAGGAGTGACAGCAGGTTGACCACACGCGGTCAGCGAAGCAAGTAGAGATACAGCACACAGGCTGGCTAGGTGGATATTCATAATTCTCTTGAATTGAATGGAGCGACAAGTTAAGCAGTCAGGTCATTGTAATGAATAGTGACTGATGATGAATGAATAATAGTTGATAGTCGTCCTATTGTTTGTTCATTCATCATCATTCCTTAACATCAAGCTGTCTTTTTTATTGGTGGGAGCCGTACGGACGCTGTCTGCTATCCGTCGCTCATAAAAGTATACATGAATGTCGGCCCCCAGGTTTTCTTCGCTCAGCGTATAATAACCGGAGTCGTCGGCAGCGAATCCGATGGCTTCCCCCTGGGGCTCAGGGGCGTAAGGAAGCGTATCGGGCGCAGTTTTTAACAGTGCTGGAATGGTCAACGTCGTATCACGGCGGTTCCAGTACAGTACGTGTTCGTACGTTTTCAGCAGCACCTCTTGCCCGTCGGATGAAATGTCGCCCCCGACCAAACGGTTGACCAGCCCCGGCTCGCCCAAAGATACGCTCGCCACGAGGTTAGCCTCTCGTCGAAAAGGAGGTGAAGCCGGAAAATCGAAGCCGTAGACGTCAGCCCGTCCCGATTCTTTGGTCAGCACGTAGCACGTCTGATCGGTAGGATCGAACAACAGGGTTTCGGCGTTGACCTTGCGGTCGCGGTAGAAAAACCCGAGCCGATCGTAGTTCGTGATGGTGTCTCGCACCAACTGGTCTTGGGGTTGATAAACCGGCTCAGCAAAGCGATACACGTAACGCTCATCGTACATGTCGTTGTTGTCGCCGATGTCGCCTACGTACAGGTAGGACTTGCTCGGTTCGGGCCCCGGCCCGATGGCGATGTCCTCCCAGTCGTAGTTGATGGCGCTATCCAACTGATAGATAGCCAGCAGTTGACCACTTTGGCTGATCAAGAGAATCGACGGCTCGTGTCCGCTGTCGTTGTGTACCCAGAGCGCACCGGCGTTGCTACGGCTCGCCACCAGGCCCGAAACCTCGGTTAGGGTGGCCGACGTAATTTCGCCTTGCGACTGCGGTGCCCCGAAGGCATCATCGGGCGAGACGTCTGCTGCATGGTGATAGCAACCGACCAGGCTGATGAGCGCGGTTACGCCGATAATCCTGAAGAGAAGACTCATGATTGATTGGCCCGTAGGTTGGAAACAATGCACGCGCGGTGCCGTTAGGTATTACTACTGAACTTACGAAAAGTTCGTACGATTATTTTCTAACCTTAAACAACCCCACAATGGCTTTTGAACTTCCTGCCCTCCCCTACGCAAACGATGCCCTGGCTCCGCACATAGATGCCCAAACGATGGAAATCCACCACGACAAGCACCACGGCGGTTACGTGAGCAAACTCAACGCGGCCGTAGAAGGAACCGCGCAGGCCGATATGTCTATTGAAGATATCATGAAAAGCGTCGGCAGTGCTTCCATCGCGGTGCGTAACAACGGCGGTGGCCACTATAACCACTCACTGTTCTGGTCGGTGCTGTCGCCCGACGGCGGAGGCAGCCCTAGCGGTGACCTAGCCTCAGCTATTGACAGTGCCTTCGGTTCCTACGATGCTTTCAAAGAGAAGTTTACCCAGGCCGCCGGCACGCGCTTCGGCTCAGGCTGGGCCTGGTTGATGGTAGGTGAAGATGGTTCACTCAAGGTGACTTCTACTCCCAACCAAGACAATCCGCTGATGGATATCGCCGATGAGAAAGGCACTCCCATCCTGGGGCTTGATGTATGGGAACACGCTTACTATCTCAACTACCAGAACAAGCGTCCGGCTTACATTGAGGCGTTCTGGAACGTGGTGAACTGGGACGGGGTGAGCAAGCGCTACGACGCCGCTAAGTAATAGTACTATTTATCGCTGATAACGATACGTTGATATTGCCGGGCCACTGTTGCCCGGCATTTTTTTTGCCTTACTCATTTTTTCCCTTCTTATGGCAACGTCTCTTTTATGGCTCATAGCGTGCAAATCATAAAATAACTTTGGGTTAAGCACAAGCTGATATTTTTAATCCTTCTTATTATCTTTTTCTCAATAAAAAAAGTTTAGCGACTTCCCACCTAAGTCTTAACTTCGATTAAATAACTAATGAGCTATATACGTTGTTGCCACTAGTACTTATTCCCAAGTCCAATTCAATTCGTCAACATATTCAGCTCCTAATTCTTTCACACGATTTTTAAATTCAACTTGATTTTCAATCGAGTGTTTCGGAACAATTAAAGATAAATCGGTTGCTATTTTTATAAAGAAGTGATTTTGTGTTTCAGTTAATTTCTTGAGTCCGGCACCGTCTATTTTACTTTCAGACACAAAGTCTTTGGTATTCATAGAATTTTCATCCAGGACAATTTCCAGTGGTTTGTTAATTCGATTACTATAACTTTCTTCAATGTGCTTTTTAAAATTTCTTTTATAGTTCCATTTAGCATACTTTGGATAAAAGACAAACCACAATACTCCAAATAAACCAACGATTCCACCAGCAATTTCATTTTTATATACATAAACGAAACATAGCCCAATAAATAGGTATACAATAAAAACTATATACCTAGCACGCATACGTTTCTTTTTAAGAAATTTAGATTTTGAAGAAGTGTATAATTGATATTCTAAAAAATCTAAGCTAGTAAGTAGGTAGTTTATTTTCATTTACGGTATTAATGGTTATGACCCTGGCTATGGCAAGTGCGGGATTTCGAAGCCGCCTCCTTGTCCGCCTACCGTAAGTTTTGAGATACCTTCATTTTTAAGCAGTCAGCCCGCATTTGCTATAGCCGATGTTGGCATTAGTTTTTTCTTTTTCATTCTGGTTCGTTTTCCAAAACCCAAGGTAAATGACAATCAAATTCAATTTGAACAAGTCCGTCCTTGACTTTAAACGGAGTCAGTGAGTTGTCGTGACGAAATCCTATACTGAATCTGTCAGTTATTCTAGTCAAGTCCGTAGTGTGTCCACCGGCTTGAAGCGGAATTGTATAGTCTTTCCCTTTAAAGTCTCCTTTAAATTGAAACCATCCATTGTAATAATGAAGTCCGTCCTCAAGTCGGGCAAATTCACTAACGTCAATCTCTTTCTTATAGTCAACTCCTAATTCTCTGAACAACTCTTTTATTTCGTCAGGAAAAACAGTCTCTCGTTGAGCTATGAAATTCTTGCAATAGTCGCAACCGCAACTTTCTGCTCCTGAATGTTCAAATTCTTGATAAGTCTGTTCGGTTGTGTCCTTGTCCGAATAGAGTTCCCATTAATTCGCTTACTGTCTTTCCAATATCATAGCCATCGAAAATCAAGTCCTTCTTTTCGTTAAAATACACTTTCATCGAAACTTTAATATCAGGACTTTCAAATCGTAAAGAGTGATTTTCTTCATATGATGTTTTAATTGGCTACAACCGTCAGGCCTCTGACTTGTTCAGAGCTGAACTTCGCTATTTCCGCCACCTCAAACAACTTCTCAAAAATTCCTTCCCGTAATTCATCCGGTGCTCTGTCTAGTTTGTTCAAATTACGGATCACAAACATCCATTGGTCAAACCTTGTAGTTAGTTCGCTTTACGGCTAGCTGGAATTTGAGCATTTCCAGGTATACGAAAGTTAGCTTGTCATAGAAAACTTTGCACGTCTCAATATCCGTCAACTTTACATCGTACCGATACTTTTCGGGTTCTTGTTTACCTATCATCAAAAATAAAATCGAAGATGGCTATCGTATACACCGCTATTCAACTCAAAAGTCCAGTCCGACCCTCGTTGCGCTTGTTCCCGAATGGGAAACGTTGAGTAGTAGACTGTTCGGTCTTTGAAGAACTTTCGTTTGGTCTTCTGCAATTCCTCGATGAACTTGTCCCCTCGCTCATTCTGACAATATAGATCAAAAACAGCCCCCCAATCACTCAGCATCTGGCTGTCCCAACTTGTCAGATTTCAGATAGGTGAGCTTGGTCATTTTACCCTAATTCATGCTTAAGGAGTTCGTTAAGAAAGTCTAGCAGCAGATCTTTTATTAAGCTCTTCGCCAAACAGTCGTTTAAAGCCGTACTCAGTGAAGGAGTTACATGTACTTTAATTTTCGCGCATCCATTAGTCCTTTTTCAGCAAATATACCTATTTATCAATCTACAATGTCTAGGATAAGCTTTGTTCTTCAATGAGGGGTAACGTCAGGCTACGCGCCGCGCCTGGCGATTAGCCGGCATAGACGTGTAGGCGGTGTTGTCGGCAGTTTAAAATTATGGTCGAAGCTTAGAAGCTAAGTCTTGATAGGCACATATATTATCTCTGCACCTTCCATTCTGAACTTCCTACCATAGTATGATGCAATCTTCAGTACGCAGCGCTTTACTTCGAGTTGCAGCATTGAAGTACTAATCATAGCTACATTACGACTTGAGGTAAAAGGTACTGAAGTACTAGCGTATGAAGACACACTTGGAACCTGTACGTATAAAAGGTTGTTTAGGCGACCGAGGCTCACTTCAACGCCCGATCTCCTCGCAGTTATGAGCGTGCGACCAAAGTACGTTCACTGAGCCAGCTTCATTTCTCCGATCAGGACTTCGCCATTAACCATTATCTCTTCTCCATGACCTGGGTAAGCCGAATTTTCGAAAGCGTAGCCTCGTAGCGCGTATCTTTCTTTTCGTCAAAGTAGTAGCGCAAATGTCTCAACGACACCGTCCTCCTTGGCGATAGTCTACAGTGAGCTGGATGTACTCGCCACCTTTAAAGTGTTGCGCGACGGACAGTATCGCTCAGCGGCGTATCCCATTTTTATGAGCTACATTGTTAGTCCCGTGAGGTAGGTAGTTTAGTTGCGGACTTCGGAACGCTATTGCATTAAGATTCCGCATCATTGATGAAGCCTTCGTGACTTACACCACGTTGTCCAGTGCGCTGATCCAGATAATCATAGGCGCAGCTACTCGCCGAGACGACCGATCTGTCACGTCCCGATCTTGACTCGAAGTACTTACCCGGCAGATCTATGGTGATCGGTATCCTTGCCGTTACCACTGTCTATCCTGAAGCTATCTGCAAAAGTCTGCCACTGTTCTAGAGGGTCGTGATAGGCCACAGAGTTGCGGAGTACTTCTTGAGCCGAAAGTCATGATTCGAAGCCGTATACATCTGAGCCCAACTCGCCCAATCAGCAATAGGCACCGCAAAATGTTCAGAAACAGGTAATCAGAGGTGATTCATGGTGTACAAGTTATAGGTTATATCAGCCGATCTAATGTCGCGATCGCTTGGCTGAACCATGGGGTAACTTCCTTAAGCGGCCCTTCCATAACAGTATGTTGGGTCCATTGCCGACAACGACTAGAGCAGGCAACCGCGGCGGCTTTGGCGCAATTTCTATCTGAGTGTCATCCAGATAATTTGTTTGCATAGATGCTACATGTAATTCATTTACCAGCTATGGTGCTTGCTCTTTGTTGGCGGTTCGTTAGTTATTATTTTGTCCAATTCTCTATTGTAAGCCCATCTACTCTTTTGAATTCCTTCTCATTATTAGTTACAAGAGTCAAGTCTAGGCTTTTCACATGAGATGCAATCAACATGTCTAAAGGACCAATTGGGGTTCCTGCTCTTTCTAGTTTTGCTCTGATAATTCCATATTCTACGGCCGCATTCGCATCAAACTCTACAATGTCAAGTGGAACCAAAAATTGGTTCAACGCAATCTGATTCTTTTCAGATTGGACACTCTTCTTTACTCCATAAGCTAACTCAAGCTAAAGTTATTGATGAGATGCCTACGCTACCTAAGGGCAAATCTTTGAACTTTTCAAAAACTTGTGAAGGCTTTTTCTTAATGATGTAGATACAGATATTAGTATAAAGAATGTATTTCATCAGTCAAAAGATTCTCTGATTTGATCAGCAGGTTGTTCTCTGTCATTCATAAAATCCTGACTAAATTCGTTGACACTCTCAATTAGATTTTGCCATGGATTGTGAAAGGGAATAATGTATAATGCATTTCCCACCTTTTTCAGATAAACTTTGTCATCATTAATTTTGAAATTATCAGGAATCTTAATGGATTGAAATCCTGAAATATCCTGTATATCTATTGCCTCGAATGCCATAATTAGTTTTTCTATGAAGTTACGTTTTTTTCTCACAGTTGTTTTCTAGTTCCAATGACCGCTAACGATTAATGCAGCCGTCAGGCCGGGCTTGTTGGCTTTGGACTTCCGAGCACCAATATACGAACTTAGAGCTACAAGTGCTCAGGCTCATCTTTCCCCAGCTGGCGGCTATATGATGTTGTTGGCAGGTTTCATCCGTATCACAATCCCCTCAATAGTTTAGCAGCATGGTGTACCCGAGCGATTCCAGTGTACTCCTGTGATTCAATCCGGTAAATGATTCGGTAGTTGCCCTCTATTAATTCTCTGATCAAATCGTTGCCAAATTATGGCACCATTCTTCCTATTCTCGGATGCTGTTTCAATACATTTACCCGTTCAATAATCTTGTCCATGAGCCTGTCAGCGTACTTTGGCGAATCCTGCGCTACATAATCGTAGATAGCCCTTAAGTCATCCAAGGCAACGTTAGTCCATTTTACTTTTGCCATGACTTGATTATTCTTTTGGCTTCTTCATGAGTTTTTGTTTCTTCGTCGTCCAATTGCTGCAATCCTTTCTCTACTTTATCAATAAAAATCAATCGCTCAATGAACTCATCTAGATCGAATTCTTGAGGCAAGTCATTTACCGTTTCTATTACTTTGTCTTTAGTCATAATTTCTAGCAGTTATTTAGTCAATATAGCCATTTTTTCTGCTTGCCCCTAACGGTGAGTATTAAGAATAGTAGCGGATTTTTACGCACTAACTTTTCAATTAAACACAGACCTTTTTATATTTACTTGGTTCCGTTTTAACGATTAAACCGCTATTATTTTTATACCTTGTTGGCGGTAGTTATTTTTCAAATAATTACTAATTCTACAATCACCGTGAAATAATCTATTTTATTTCTATCAAACTCTAATTTAACTTCAGTTAGTTTATTATCATCTTCAATTTCTCCCGAAGCGAACATACTAACAGTTGCAGAACAATATTTGTCAATTTTCTTAAATTCAGAATGCTCAAAAATACCATATTTCCCTCCATTATCCCATCCACAACAAGTCCATTTCAATTTTCCCATTCCATAATTTTCAATCAAAAAATCTTCAATCCTCTTCGATTCTTTTCCATTTACTCGATAAGTCGCTTTTAGTATTGTTTGACTATTTTTCGGTCTTTCACATTTTATAAATTCTAAATCATTTGGTTTTTTTACGTAAGTACTTAAAATGTCTCCACAAGAAATTTCCGTAGTCCACCAAGTCTCATAATTGGTTTTGTCAAAGTTAGGTATTAATTTGGCGTTTACTTTCGATATTAAAGCGTAAGGTTCAATATGGTCTTTTTCTAGTGTCGTGTAATAGTTTTTTTTATCTTCCCCATACAGCCAATAATCACCACTACCTTTATTCATTTCAGTAGCTTGAAAAGCGAAAATTGAACTTTGATTTGGTATAAAGTACCCATTTCCAGTTAAAAACCCCCAAAGGTTTGAAAACAGTTGAGTTGAGAAACCTATTAATAAAAATAGTCCCAAAATTCCTAATCCGATATGTTTTTTCTTGAGATTCATTCTAATTACCGCCAACGGCCAAAGCGAGCTGCTGGGCGATCTTCCGAGCATCAGCAGGCTGACTTAGGGAAACCGAACTTCCAATCTAACGATTCACCCGGCTGGCGGCTGCATAGTGTTGGGCGCTGGCTTTTCACTTCTTCCAAATCAGATCAATATTATAGTCTTTGAAGACGCCATCTTTTGACATTACTGTTAATCCTTCGCTTCTTGCCTGGGCAATAATTAACCGATCAAACGGATCACGATGGTGGAAATCCAGCGTCGTGTTGGTCAATATGTGATTTGCTGTAATAGGCAAGATTGTTAATCCACTCTGATCAATGAGTTCGAATATTCTCTTGAGGTCTGCTTTCAGATCTAATTTTCCCAAAGAATATTTAATGCCCATCTCCCAAAGAGAAGCAATGCTAACAAAGCATGTATTGGTAGCGTCTTCTATCAACGCTTTCACATTAGTAGGCAGTGTTTTATCTTCAGTGATGAACCAGATGGCAGTATGAGTATCTAGAAGTAAATTCATTCCATATACTCTTTGAAGTCATCAAGGGGTTCATCAAAGTCTTTCCTCATCCGGATGAGTCCTTTGGCTAGTCCGGCTTTCCTGGATGTCTTGACTTCACCTTTTCGTTTTCGTTGAACTTTAGATTTGAGAAAATCAACATAGTTACCTACCTCATCTTTCAAATCGTTGGGTAGGGTCGCTAATTTTGTGTAGATGTCAATATCAGTCATAAGACTAAGATAAATATTTTTTCTGTATTTCAGCTTGCGCCCAACGTTTAATGCAGCCGTCAGGCCGGGCTTGTTGGCTTTGGACTTCCGAGCACCAATATACGAACTTAGAGCAACTGATGCTCAAGCTCACTTTAACCCGGCTGGCGGCTGCATGATGTTAGGTGCTGTTTCAACTTTCTACAAATTCTTGATATATGTCTTCCCAACCTCTCGTACGGTCAGCTAAGTAGTAGTCTGATCCAAATTTCAGACGAATTCCAGTGTACGTTAACGAGTAGAAAGAAACAACATTTTTAGCATGATCTAATAAGCTCTCGAAAGAAGCGTATGGTATGAGGCTATCGACTATAGCATCTTCATTGTGCGCTAGCAGTTTATCCCTAACCTCCTTAATCTTATCAATGTAGCTGTACAGAGGTTCATTTACTTCCTGAGTTTCGAAATATCCTACTGTCCGTTTATTGAAATCTACATCAGAACTGTTTTCCAATAGCTCAATCCAGATGCTATCAAAACCGAAATATTGTAGATTCAGCACTGAATCCTTTTTATGATTTTTCAGATCAATTTGATAATCGGCATCTTTAACCACTTGATAAAGTCTTTTGAGGCATCTGGTCGGGTATCTTTTATTTGGATTATCATAGATACGAGCAAGACTTAAGACCATTTCCGTATAGCTCAAATCGCGCAGTATTTCTGAAATACCTTTCTTTGCGGTTGCCAAATCTTTCTTTCCCAGTTCTTTGATCTTCTTGTTCAGACGGAAAGAACGTTCTGCAATTCCAAGATCTCCTAACAGCCCTTCAACTATGATGTCTTTTATTGAATCCATCTTAATCTAATAGCACCTAACGTCTCGGCTATGATTAGTGCGGGAATTAAAATTACTGAATTTCCGATTAAGCACTTAGCCAAAACTTTTTATTTTGTTTTATCTTTTTGGTTTTAAAGCCAAATCAAAAAGATTTGGCGGACTTGGTTAAAAGCATTAAACTTTGGGTTAAGCACCAAACCCCGTATTAATTATAGCCATTGTTGTGGTGTCGTTTTTATCCTCTTACAATTTTCAATTTCTTTCCTTTTTCTTTTGCTTCAGTTGCTAATTTTTCCATATCAGTAATATCTTCTTCGGTTATCCATTTCCCCATTACACAAGTTTTAAGTAAGTCAAGGGATTTTAAGAAATCATTTATTCCGACTTCATAACCATCATAATCCCGACAATCTTCCCAACCTCTTGATTCATTCCATTCTTTCATAAATTCAGGAAGCGAGTCATAATCTATGGATTTTATATTTTTATTAAAAAACTCTTCTCCAGCAAGGTCAAAGAAGCCTCCGTCAAAAGTATTGCTTTCCTTTTATTGTCTTCCTCAAACCATAGAATATCTTCTTTTCCGCAAGCAGGAACTCCACATTCAGGACAAGGTTCTGTTGAGTTTTTTACAACATTAAACTCATATATTTTGCCATCAGATTCAATTTCGTGTAATTCCATTAATTAGTTTTTCTCTATTCATATCAAGTTTAGCAGAATGTTTGCCTTAAATGCACCACAACGCCAAGTGCTAGCCCTCGGCCAGCTTGCTGGCTGTTTTACTTTCTTTTATCAATTTCCGTGCTTGGTGCAACTGACGTTCTAGCTATATTTTCGCTAGGCTGAGGACTGCACGATGTTCTATGCCGTTTTCACTCTCTTTTCAATCGAATCTGTAGTTCATGTCCGTCTCCAATGGCCGAAATCATGAAGTCATCTGGATTTCCCTTAGTATCAAGCTCATAATCTTTTAAATCCTTGATTTCTTCAACTTCTTTTGTCTGATAGTTGAAAAAGCAAAGAAGCAATGAGGTTACTTCTTCCTTGATTGGATCATGGTTGACTTTCTGAACGAAGATACCGTCGGTTCTTTCTATTCTGAAATCCGTAAAGTAACCTTGGAAGAAATCTATTTCAGGATCAGACCTATATTCAATCAAGGGTTGAATATCGAAGTAGCCGTGTAAATAATCTGTTAAATCATCCGCGTTAATCCATCTGAATTTTAATATCCAATGATTATCAGAAACGATCGTTTGCCATTCATTGGCAACAGTAACTGCTTTTCTTGAGGGTAAGAGATTGAGAATCATTGCACCGATCCAAAAAATTAAAATCAAAGGAAGTGACAGGATACCTATCAAAATTAATAGCCCTCCTCCAAATAAGCTTTCTGTTTTTGAACTCTTCTGGGGAAGTGGAATTTCATTTATCTCTATTCTCAATCCTTTCATTCATTTCAATGGCATAGAACGACTAAAGCGAGTTGTTGGGCCGGTTTGTTAGCGTTTTTTGTTAGTGTTTCAATTTACGTACTTAGAGCTACTAACTTCCTCCCTCAACTTCATAGGCCTAGCAACTGCTTTTTGTTGGACGTTCGCTTTTTCCTTTTTAATCCTCCCAGTCGCTTTTGTCAGGATACAGTTTGTAGTATAAAAAATGATCAAAATCTTCGTAGAATTGAGTTCTTGGATAATCTTCATTTCTCTCTAGTTGTCCTTTCCAAGTCAGATGAATTACTGCATAGTCGTATTCATTTTTTCCCTTTTTGTTGATGGCAAACAAAACATCGTCATTCCTACACGAAGTTGCGATTACACAAAATTCAAGCTCACCTAATTTATGTCTTATATGTTCGTTTGAATCTTGAGTAGCGTTATCTAATCCTTTTCCAATTTCCTTTTTTAACTCGTCTTCAAAAGCAATCTTCTGTCCTATTGACAGGAATTCCCAGGGTTCAAAAATCCTTTCTTTAGGGGGATTGGAAATGAAATTGTCTTTAATTATATGCCTAAAAACGCCTGCTGCCTCAAATTCAATTTCTTCATCTGGTAATTCCATTATATCTGAGATTAAAAATCCTCCTAATGGAAATAGGAAGTATCCGTTTGCCAATTTAGCGTTCAATCTTAATCTTTCTATTGCTATATAGTTGGCTTCTGATTGTTTATGATGAAAATCCCAAATCACTTTTCTGATCTGATGATAATGGTTAGAAGGATTAAACTTGCCTGAAACTACTCCCATACTTTCATCAGTTAATTGCAATTCGACAATTCCGATAAGTTCTGTATTAGAATAAATTTCAGCTTTCATCTTATTAAGTGACGCCCAACGGTAAATGCAGCGAACGGCCCGGCATTGTTAGCAAGATTCATTCAATTATCAATTTCGTACATGGCGAAACAAGCCTACAACTGCGTTTCTAAAAGGGCTGAGTGCTGCATATTGTTAGGCACAGCCATTTCCCTTCAACTTATTTTTCAGCTTTTCTAATAATGAATTAGCTTGATCTAAGAATGATTTAATTTCATCAGGGGGCATCTCTCTTTCCGAATGAACTATCAAATTTCTCTTCATTCTTAAGTTTGTAAGAGAGCTTATATCATGTGCATCAAGGATATTCTTTTGCATTAATTCTTCCCATTTATAAGTATCCTCAAAAATATCATGGTCCGTTATAACTTGTTTTAAAGTTTTATCGACTTCATTCCAGGTTCTTATCAAGTTGCTAATTGAGTAATATCTCTCATCTATTGGTTTATTAAAATCAACATCAAATAAGTTTTTCAGCATCAATATTCCAATTGTAAAATATGCTTTCAGATATTCTTCATCTACACTTAAGCCCGTACCATCATGATAAAGCTGATTTCTGATTCTATGATAATGCTCAATATCACCAGGATCTATCCCACTTAATTTACCATTATCATATTTAATTACTAAGTCTAAATGCTCAGTAAAGCTATTAAATGCTTGTTCTATTTCTCTTCTTGTAGGCTTATCTCCAGGAAAGAATTTTTTAGGCAGCTTTAAGTACGTTTTAGTCATTAGCTCTACGGCATTGTCTACACTTATGAAGGCCATCCTCTTATCAAATGCTGAATCTTCTTGCATATGGGTATATGCATGATTCAATAATTCTATTGCACCTGATGCCCAAGTTTTTTCCATTTCATATCTATTTTGTTGTGCCTAACATAGGGATAGCGCACTATTGCGTCTATCTCCCATATAGTTTTTGGATGGTAACTATCCTACTGGCGTGTAACATAAAGTGCTGATTAGCAGGGAAGTACTGTACAAACACAGTGAGATGCATACCATAACTTAATTATTTCTTTTCAAAGATAACCGATCTAAGGGGCTTTTTATATCTTTCAACGCTTTCGTACTCACGTGGGTGTAAATTTCAGTGGTCTTACTAGAGTTGTGTCCCAACAGCGTCTGTATATAGCGCAAATCAGTGCCGTTCTCTAACAGATGAGTAGCAAACGAATGACGCAAGGTGTGTAGGGTAACCCGCTTATGGATACTTGCTTTCTGCACCGCTCGTCGTAGTATGCTTTGCGCACTACGAGACGAATACTTTCCCCCGCTCATCCCTTCAAACAGATACGTCTTCGGCTCGTATAGCTGTAGGTACTCGTTTAATAGTGGTAGCAGGCTTTCGGACAGCAGCCCCATGCGGTCTTTGTTCCCTTTGGCGTTACGAATGACGATTTGTCTTCGTGGTTGATCAATGTCCTTGAGCTGTAAGTGGAGGGCTTCGCTGATCCTCAACCCGGCAGAATAGATGAGCATCAGCAGGCATTTATGCTTCAGGTTTTCTGTTACTTCTATCAAGCGTACTACCTCTTCTTCACTCAACACCACCGGTAACCGGCGTTCCCGTTGGGGTCGTTCTATAAAATAGAATTTCTTCCTTCCCCCTAAAACTCGTTCGTAATAGAATTTAATGGCGTTGATACTTTGATTCTGGTACGAGGCCGATACCTGTCTTTCGTCCACCAGATAACGTAAGAACTGAATGATTTCTTTTTCGCTGATCTCTTTAGGGTCAAGTTGCGGATAGTAATTGATAAACTCACCAAACAAATCCGTATAGGTACGAATGGTACTTTTACTGTAACGTTTCATCGTCAACTGACTGATATATTCTTCTGGGCAAGGCCGATAGTTAGGTAGGTCTTTTTTACGCGGGCGAGGGGTACGCTGACTGTTCTGCCTACCTGTAGTGAATTCTACCGTCCATCCTTGTTGCTGGGCGAAGGTCTGCACATCGCTGCGGATCACCTCAGTATCAGGCACACTCCACCAGCGGTTCTTCTTATCGTACTTGGGGTAGGGAAGCGTTTTAATAAAGGCAATAATGGCCTGATCGTAGCGAAAGAGCAGTCGCAATCGGCCTCGGTGTGGATAGGCGATGATCTGGCGGTCGTTGGGCCGGATAGTTTCAGAAGAGGACTCTACTAGGGCACCTATGATCACCCGCCGCAGGGTGAAGCCGGAAGCAGTTTGGCGATCGAAGAAAACACCCGCTAATCTCACACTCCCGGCCGAATCGTTTTATATTTGACCCTCTTGACAAAATTCGCCTATGAAAATTGTGATTGCCGGAGCCGGAGACGTGGGCACCCACTTAGCCCGCTTGCTATCGTACGAGAAGAAAGAGATCACAATCATTGATCTGGATGCCGAACGTTTACAAAAAATTGGTAGTCAGATTGACGTAGCCGTCGTGCGGGGCAGTGCCACCTCGTACCGCGCCCTGCGCGACGCCGGGGTGGCCCAGGCTGATTTGTTTATCTCAGTAACCGAGTCGGAAGAAGTGAACCTGGCCACGACCATGATTGCCAAGAAGCTAGGAGCCAAGCGCACCATCGCCCGCATCACCAACGAAGAGTTTTTGATGGATAAGAAGACGCTTAATCTGCGCGATGTTGGCATCGACGAACTCATTTCGCCCGAATCGCTCGCCGCGCGCGAGATCAAGCGACTGCTGCGCATTGCGGCGGTTACCGATAGCTTTGAGTTTGACCAGGGCTTGTTGTCTCTGATTGGCATCACCATTGATCACCAGAGTCCGCTGCTCAACTGTCCGCTGTCCGAAACGGCCCGGCTCAACCCCGACAATATGTTTATCATCGTGGCGGTGCTGCGGGGCACCAAGACGATTATCCCCGACGGCAACACCCGCCTGCAAGTGAATGATCACGTGTACTTTATTGCGCAACCCGATGGTATCGATCTGGTGCTCGGGCTCACCGGCAAAAAGCAGATTGAGATCAAAAATGTGATGATCTTAGGGGGCAGCAAAGCGGGCTATCATACCGCCCGCAAGCTGAGCAAAGATTATAAGACTAAACTTATTGAGCGTGACCGCGAGAAGTGCTTCACGCTGGCCGATGAACTCCCAAACACCCTGGTGATCAACGGTGACGGACGCAACGTAGAGCTGCTTGAGGAAGAAGGGCTCGGGGACATGGACGCTTTTATTGCCCTCACCGGCGATTCAGAGACGAACATCATTAGCTGCCTGGTTGCCAAAGATCGTGGAGTGAAGAAAACCATTGCCCTGGTAGAAAACACCGATTACATTCAGCTGAGTCAGAATATTGGGGTAGATACCATGATTAACAAGCGACTGATTGCGGCCAACTTCATTTTCCGCTACATCCGCGAGGGCGATGTGGTATCCATTGCGGGCATTCACGGAGTAGAAGCTGAAATCTTAGAGTATGAAGTGCACGGCAATTGCAAGATTGCCCAGCGCCGCCTGCGCGACCTCAAGTTTCCGAAGGGAGCCGTTATCGGTGGGGTTATCCGCAACCAACAGGGTTACATCGCCCTGGGTGACTTCTGCTTCGAAAACGACGACCGGGTGGTGGTGCTGAGCAAACGCGAAGCACTGAGTGCTGTAGAAGATTTTTTTAAGTAAGCCTGCATGAAATTCAACTGGCCCGCCCTCATCAACATCCTTGGCGTCATCCTGATGTTTAACGGAGTGTTTATGCTCCTGTGCCTGCCTTTCTCTTTCTACTACGATCAAAACGAATGGCGCCCCCTGCTGATGTCAGGGCTGGCGACGCTCGTGGCGGGTGGTATCCCTTGGTTGCTGACGCGCAATCATGAGGACAAAGAGCTCCGCAGCCGCGACGGCTATTTGGTGGTAACGTTCGGCTGGCTGCTGATGTCGTTCTCCGGATCGTTGCCCTACTTGTTCAGCGGGGCTATCCCGACTTATCCTGATGCCTTCTTTGAGTCTATCTCAGGGTTTACCACCACCGGGGCCACCATCCTCACCGATATTGAGGTGGTGCCCAAAGGTATTCTGTTCTGGCGTAGCCTTACGCAGTGGATCGGTGGTATGGGGATTATTGTGCTGGCGGTGGCCATCCTGCCCATCTTAGGCATCGGCGGCATGCAGCTGTTCCAGTCCGAAGCGCCGGGCATCTCGCCCGATAAGCTCAAGCCACGCATCCGCGACACCGCCAAGCGGCTGTGGGTGATCTATATCGCGCTTACGCTCACTGAAACCGTATTGCTTATGTTCGGAGGAATGAGCTTCTATGACGCTATCAACCACGGACTTACCACCATGGCCACGGGCGGTTTTTCGCCGAAGAACGCCAGTATCGCATTTTACGACTCACCCTACCTACAGTATGTAATGACGGTGTTTATGTTTCTGGCGGGCACCGGGTTTTCTCTCACTTACTTTCTGCTAAAAGGAAGACTCAATAGAGTGTGGCAAAACGAAGAGTTTCGCTACTATGTGGCCCTGGTGCTTATCGTGACGCTGATTGTTACCGTGGGTATATACCGGTCTACTGATCAGGGGCTGGAGCCGGCGTTCCGAGCGGCGGTCTTTCAGGTGGTTTCTATCGTGAGTACCACGGGCTACATCACGGTCGACTATACTTCTTGGGCACCATTGCTCACTGTGGTATTCTTTTTACTGATGTTTGTAGGAGCATCCGCCGGTTCTACCTCGGGGGGGGTCAAGGTGGTGCGCCACGTAATTCTTATCAAGAACAGCATTCAGGAGCTCAAGCGGCAGATTCACCCTTCGGCCATTGTGCCGGTGCGTTACAACGGTAAAGCGGTTACGCAAGACATTACCTTCAACGTGCTGGCCTTCTTCATCATCTACATTACTATATTTGTGCTAGGTACACTAGCGATGTCTCTTACCGATGTAGACTTTATGACCGCACTGGGTGCCACCGCCACCTCGCTGGGTAACATTGGGCCGGGCATTGGCACCGTAGGGCCGGTCGATAACTTCGCGCACCTTCCGATGGCTGCCAAATGGATACTCTCGTTCCTGATGCTGCTGGGCCGACTAGAGCTTTTTACCGTCATCATTTTATTTACTCCCTATTACTGGAATAATAACTTGTGACCCTCTGACACTCAGCGCGAAAAGTTCGCACACCCGCTAGCCGCAATATTTTGTTTCACTAACCATAGTATCAAGCGTGATAAGTCCTCGACTATTTAGGGTCGGATTCTTACCTTCGCGCCATGATAGCGATACTTTCTCCTTCCAAAACACAAGACCTCACCCAGCCCTTACCGGATCTCTCGTATACTGAGCCCGCCCTGCTGTCTGAGGCTAAGCTACTACTAGCGCAGCTACAGCAGCAGTCGGCTGACGACCTGGCGAAACTGATGAGCATTAGCGATTCTTTGGCGGCCCTCAACCACGAGCGTTACCAACGGTTCTCTTTTCCCTTCACCACTAGCAATGCGCGGCCCGCGCTATTTACCTTTCAGGGCGATGTGTACACTGATATTGCGGTGCACGACTACCAAGCAGCTGACTTTGACTTTGCTCAGCAGCACCTACGTATTTTGTCTGGCTTCTACGGTTTACTGCGTCCGCTGGATTTGATACAGGCGTATCGTCTGGAAATGAAGACCCGATTGCACACGCCACGCGGACCGGGTTTGTATAAATTCTGGGGTGACCTTATTACGAAGCAGCTCAATCTGATGCTACGCGAACATGACCAGCCGGTGGTAGTGAATCTAGCTTCACAAGAATACTTTAAGGCAGTGGATACTCGACAACTCAACGGCCGCGTTATCACACCAGAGTTCAAAGAGTACAAGAATGGCCAGCTCAAAACGATTGCAGTATACGCCAAACGCGCACGGGGCAAGATGGCCAACTTCATAGTCACCCGGCGGATATCAGACCCTCAGCAGATCAAAATTTTTAACGAAGGGAACTACGAATATGACGAATTGTTATCCTCAGAAAATAAGTGGATATTTGCACGGTAAGTTACTTGCTCTTCGGAAGCATATTTATTTACGAAATAATGAATTTGTCCACTAAATTCACAATTGTTTGCTTTTTTTAAAGAAGAATGCGTAAATTTATGACTATTTCAATACAACGACGCTCAATAAATTGAACTAAGCATATATTTTCTTACATGAGCTCTTTCACCTATGGTGTCTTTCTCACATAATTGCGAGTGATAGTAATAGTTTCATAAGGCTTTGCAATTTCTGTAGCAAAAGGCGTCTAATCATAATTCATTTACTATGTCACGTTTTATTTTATTGCTTCTTTCCGGGACAACCTTCCTATGGCTGCCATCTTTGTGTCTGGCGCAAGAACAATCCTACGATGTTGTCTATTACGCCGGTGGCGAATCAGTGCACTGTGACCTGATCGGAGTCACTGAAAACACGGTTCGCTATCGCCTCAGTGACCTTCCCGGAGGCGAGGTTTACAATGAGCTGCGCGATGATATTGTCTTGATCTTCAAGCGAAACGGTAACTTCCTGTTGCCGTCAGAGTCGGGGGTGGTCTGGAAAGACGGTGCCCATCCTGAGTACGATAATATCGTTACGGACGATAGCCGCGTGTTGGCCGCCTCGGATGTTCAGGAAAATGAGGATATTATTTATTACCAAGATGCGCTGGAATCATCCGATGCTTCAGTGCGTACCGATGAAACGGTAGCTATCATCTACCAAGACGGTAGCCACAAGCTGATGACAGACGTTTCGGAAGTAGCTGAGGCGCTAGGCGGAGCCCTGGCCTTTGCTTTACCGGCCGATGACGACGCCGTAGCCAGTACTGAATCTATGGCGGCGCCCCCCTCAGAAAGTAGTGTAGAAAACGAAGTGTCGGAAGTATCGGAAGAACCGGAGGAAGAAGTGAGTGAAGAGGATGTGATAGACGATGCCGCTACCATGGCCGAAACTACTGAAGACGAGGCTGTAGCTGAAACCACCGAAGAAACTATCGACATTGAGGATGAAGTGGCGGAGGTAGATACAGAACCAAGCTCGATCGATGAAAGTGAGACGGAAGCAGAACCCACCATCACCACCGAAGAAGAGGCCCTAGCGGCGGCTGGTGTCGCTACTGCGGCCAACGAATTAGATTTAAGTGAAGCAGATTATGAGGAGTATGCGGCCAAAGCTATGAATAAGGCCGAGTACTTGAGTCACTATCTGGCACTGCTGTGCAACCGGGATTTAGACGCTTATGATAAGGAGCAGGCCGTAGAAAATGCGCTAAAGCTTTTCGTACACGATAGTACCTTGGTGCAAGTGTCTTCTGTCACCCGCGATGAGGTAACCACCTACCGAGTAAGCGAATACTTAGATCATCTTAGCCTTCTCGATTATGATAAGGTTGAGCTCCTGTGGCGCAACGTACAGTATATTACTAAGTTCAGACTGGCTACCGATGGCAATTACTACGGCACCATCACCGTAGAGCAGGTCTTTCAGGGCTACAAAGAGGGAAAACCAATATATGAAGACATTACGCAAAAGGATATTGAGATTGTGTTAGGAAATTTTTTGAAGGAAGAGAGCGGAACAAGCGAGTATGTTTGGGACGTGCTACTATCAGATATTGGAGTAGAAGAAACTCGCAAACAGTAATTTCTTAATCACTTATGCTGCGTACCGTTAGTGTTCTGATTCTGTCAGTGTTTTCTTGTCAATTATCTTATGGTCAGTTCATTGGACAGTCTATGGATATGGAAGCGCTGGAAGAAGAAAATTTTGCCATGAAGGTTAAACAAATTGACGAATTTATGGATCGCTTTAGCAGCGTACCGTCTACTCCCGTTCGTCAGTACATGCGCGACCATCAGGGGATGGATAGCATCAGTCACACTTCGTTGATTCTTAGTCTATTCAACCAAGAAGATACTACCTGGAACCAAGAGACGGTTCGGACGTTCGTATCAGATGTCATCAATGAACCTCACACATCCAGAATTGACTTCTACGACCGGGGCTGGTACGCTGAACTAAAGTGC
The DNA here is from genome assembly GCA_965213875.1 of Tunicatimonas sp. Taxonomy (GTDB): domain Bacteria; phylum Bacteroidota; class Bacteroidia; order Cytophagales; family Cyclobacteriaceae; genus Tunicatimonas. The sequence continues at coordinate 1,686,948 of CBDCAN010000001.1, forward strand.
TCAGGCCTTTACAAAGGCCGAAAAGAGAACTTTACGCTGGTATTATCTATAGAAGTTCTGCCGCACGGTCAAGGGTCTAAATGGGTGATTGAGGGAGTGTCGGCAGACTTTCTGGAGTTAGCCAAAAGTGAAGACTACCGGCGTTCGCTCAATCCTGCCAGCTACGGTAATAACTTCATTGATTTGAGTGAAGTGCTGCGCGACACGCTCAACGTCCGCAACTACCTGAATACGCAGCGGCAGCACTCGCAGTTGCGATTGTTCTTGAACGAATTGCATGATAAACACCTGCATTTTATTGAAGTGAGCGGTATCACGTATCACTTCTTGCAGTTAGACGACTGGATATTTAAAGTGAAGGACTATAACCGAAATACGCCTAATTCTGGCTGGTTGATTAGTGAACTACTGCGTGTAAACGACCGTCAGAAGCTACAGTATCAAGAGAAAGTATTGTACCTCAACTAACCTTTATGAGATACGCCCTCCTCATCAGTGCCATGTTGTTTAGCACAACATGGCTGCCGGCCCAAGCACTCAGTGCCGCCGACAGTGCGCAAATACAACAGCGTGCTTTGCGACACGTGCGCCAGTTTGAGGGCCTACTCAACCTTATTGCCCAGCCAGACGAGTATTTCAGAAAGTATAGCTTCGCTAAACTTATTCAGAGCTTTTACGAAGAAAACTCTGACTACCAGATATTTAGAGACTCTTTATCAACTGTGGAAGATGATATCAACCCCAAAGCGCTTCCTGAGGATAATAATCTGTTAACGATCAAAGACTACCTCAAGGCTTTTTTCTCACTCTACAAAAAGTCACCGGTAGCCAGCGTTTTCTTTGGCAAGTATGAGGTATCGCCCGTGCAAACGGGCGACTTCGTCTACGTAGAGGTGTTCTTTGACAGTGAGTTTACCAACGAACACCGAATTTATAGCACTCAACCTTATCCGATTCGTCGCAAAAAGGCGACTCTACGGGCTGAGCTGGTAGATAATGAATGGAAATTAGTAATTACTGATGTCAGCTTTAACCAACCTGACAAACTGCTGGCCTCTCTATCAGAAAACCCAACGTCGGGTCGTCCTAATCGGGCAGCGCAACAGCTTGACTCACTAGCGTCTGATGAATCCACTGCTTCTCCGGATAACACATCACTGGAAGCACTTAGCGGTGGCGCGGCCGACAGTAGTAGTACTGTAGAGGTATTAGAGGCACTTAATCGTGACCGGGGGTATCAACTTACCTCTTATAATAATGCTCCGGTGCCCCCGGCCAATGCGCCCCCGTCATTAGATCCGTTGGTGATTGAAATCGATGAATCAAGCGGTCAAAATAGCGGTGTGTTCGAAGGTTTTACGCCTATGATCAGAAGGGCAGGAAAATCATCCATACAAGTAGTGTTTACGAACCCGGCCTCGGATTCGCTCTCTGTGACCCTTAATGACTCAGAAGGACGCGTATTATTCTTAGAGAAGGCCGCTGGGCAACAGCGTTACGTTCAGTCTATCAACCTCATGAAGCTAAACCCGGGTCAGTATCAGGTTAAGATTTACAATGAAGGGTTTGATCACTCGGCCAGCGTTTACTACCGTTACGAAAGGGAACAAAATGATGCAGCAGAAGAGCCCGCGCTCGCTGATGCGGCAGAGGGTATAAATTTTGAGCCTTACATTATGAAGCAGAAATGGGACTCATCAGTACAAGTGGTCTTTAAAAACCAGTTGGAAGAAACTCTACTTGTGGAGTTAGTAGACTCAAGAGGGCGGGTGCTATACGATGAAAAGGTGGAAAGCCAGCAAGAATTTGCCCGCTCGATCAACATGGTCAATTTACCCAAAGGGTATTATAGGGTAAAGGTGTATAACGAAGACTACGAGCGTTCGGTCTCTATTACTTATTAACTCGATTGGGTCGTTTTTGCTACGACCACAATATAGGCTTTCTCTCAGCATTCACTGAACGGAAGCCTGACGGAAAGTCCCCGTTCTGAGCACCTTCAGTCGCAAGGCTACTCAAGCAGAAAATAAAATTAAGTTAGAAGTGGTAATAGATGTCTGTTTTTATGCTCGATGCTCTTCGTACGCCCGCCAGCACTCTCCTTCATTCTGTAAGTATACTTCGTCAAGCAGTCCATACCAAATAGCTTGATGAAGAAACTATTACTATTATTGTTTGTGTATAATGTGACGCTGCCACTCTGTGCTCAGGATCTCAAGGTAGCTGACCGTACTGAAATACAGCAGAGAGCATTGCGTCAAATGAGGCAGTTTGAGGGACTACTCAATTTGTTAGCCAAGCCTAATGAATACGTTAAAACGTATGACTTAGAAGACCTTATTGAAAAGTACTACACTGACTCGTCCAACTACCAGCTTTTTCTTGATTCAACAGTGGTTATCGAAGGTGACATACTACCTACGTCTCACCCCGCCGATCATTCGCGCTTTGGTGTTGGGGAGTACCTTACTACTTTCTATAATAACTACGAAAAATCTCCGGTCAGCAGCGTTTTCTTTAGCAACTATGAGATATCGCCGGTTCGCCAAGGCGATGTGCTATCGGTAGAGGTCTACTATGATGTTCAGTTTGAGAACCATCACCGTGACTATCCCGACTTAGACTATCCTACACACCGCCGAAAGGCAACGCTGTTGGCCCGATATCAATCCGATAACTGGCGACTCATCATCACGGGCGCGAGCTACGTACCAGAAGTCGATAGCCCTGCACCTGCTACTACAACGAATACAGCTCAAGTTACCAACGAGACAGATAGCTTGTTCGTTAGTCCAAGAGAGGCGTATAAGATAGGAAAAGCGTACGCACTGCCCGTACGGACCTATAATATAGACACTTCGGGGGCCTTGGTTCTTTATCGCTACTCAGAGCCGATAGAAAATCTTAGCCATACGCTTGCCGATAGTAGTTTGACGTGGCGCGTGCCGAAGGTGAGAGATGGCAAAGGCTACCGGCTACGCTTTCAGAGTCTACAGACCGGTCAGATCGTCGAGAGTGCCTCATTTGAGATCAAACGTAAGTTTCCCTGGTGGTTTGTGGGGGCTGGGATAGGAGCCGCCGGCGTTCTATACCTTATCAGTAGTGGGGGCAGTGAAGGCGGTGCCCCTAGTGAGCTTCCTGCGCCACTATCTCCTAGTTAATCCAATCTCATGCTCAATAAGGATACAACGCCACTACACTATTCATGCTTCATACCCATTGTCTGCCTGCTGATGATGGCTGGCTATAGTACGAAAGCACAAGAGGATAGCTATCATATCAGCCTTCGTCAACAGTTAGAAGAATATCAGATTACGGGTGGCGATTGGATGATCGGTGATAACGAAGCAGCAGCATTCGGCACCGCTGATTTCTACGGTGAGCTCACGGTATCAGACAGAGATGCTGATGAACAACCCTTTGTCCGTGCCGTTCGCATTCAAACCAATGCTGCCGGCCCATCCTCTTTTAGCCACGCTTACAACCTCACGACCACCGCTCCGATACAAGCGGGGGATGCTTTGCTGATGACCATGTGGGTGCGAAATATTGAAAATAACGCACCCGCCGTGCTAGAAGTTATTTTTGAGCAGAATTCAGATGCCTTCCAGAAGTCTGTGACTGTTCCGTTTCTCGCGAAATCGTCCAGCTGGCAGCAGCTGTTCATACCTTTCAAATCTATCGACGACTACGACGCTCAGGAAGCACATCTGCAGATCAACGTTGGAGAGCAGGAGCAAACTATCGAGATTGGTGGTATAGCCGTACTAAATTACGGTGATGACTACCTGATAGAAAACCTTCCCGAGATCATTCCTACCACAGAAGATGAGCCGCCTGCTACTGGCAGTTACTACGCCTCCTTGCGAGAACAGCTACAGCAGATAGATATTGTGGGCGGCAGTTTACCTATCGGCGGAGGTGAGGCCTTTACCCTACAGCAGGGCGTAGGCTATGGAGCTCAGTTCAGTACAGTTACATCCGTAGGGCAACCCTTTAGTTTGGCCAGGCAGATAGTAGTAACTGAGTTTGGACCTGATCCATTTAATCAGGCGCTGTTCTTCCTTTCTTCCGACCCAGTGCAACAGGGTGATGTAGTGCTGCTGACGTTTTATGTAAGAAGCTTATCTGGAGTGGGTGAGGTAGAAATTGTGCTACAGGAACAAGGCGGAGAGTTCAGAAACAGCTATTCTAATAGGGTAGTCGTGGGCTCCGACACATGGCAAAGAGTAAGTATTCCTGCCGTATCTACTATCAACCACGACGCTGGAGTGTTCGAGTTTCAGCTAAACGTTGGCTACCGAGAGCAAACCCTTGAGATAGGAGCAGTTTCGGTGATCAATTATAAGCAGGAGTATACCATTGAGCAGTTACCCTTCCTCCTGCCCTACGCTACTACCGATGATTTCAGACTGGATAGCCTTTCTACTGACAGTGGTTCCGCCGGCACGTCGGTCACACTATTCGGGGCTGGATTTTCTACGAATTCAGTTATCAACTTTGGACTACGCCCCGTTGTTCCTGACCAAACGTCTAACGATGGGTCAAATGTGACGTTTACGGTACCCTCTGAAACAGACAGCTTATACCTGATTTCAGCAACCAACCCCGAGGCCAGCACCCGTCCGCTACCCTTCCGAGTAGGCACTGGCGAGGGGCCCCAGCCTCCCGTTACTACTCCTGGTATGCTAGCCGATTTCACTCCACCCAACACCTGGGTAGATGGCGACAATTTCTCGGTACGCGCCGAAGTTACGGATGCTTCTATTATCGAGACAGTGATCGTTGAATCTTCACCTATTCGTCAAAATTTATGGCAAGCAACCACCGCCTCACGTGAGGGTAATACGAGTGTGTTTTCTGCCGAGGTGGCTAACCCTCAACCCGACGAACTCGGGGTGCAAACCCGTGTGATTACGACTAGCCAAACCGGGCAGCGTGATACGTCTGATACTCAGTATACCTTTCGTCAGTACACCGCGCAACAACCACTCACCATCACCGGCTGGCAGGCCACCGGGCCGAGCCAGGCAACCGACGCGGATTACCAATTGGTATCAGTGCCACTACAGGGCCAGTTGGTAGATGAGGCCCTAGACGAACTAGGAGTTTATGAAACGGACCGGTGGCGCATATGGCGACTTCAGGAAAACCAGCCCAGTGAGGTCCCGTATCAGGAGTTTGGCCAGTCTTGGTCGGGTGATATGCAGGCTGGTGAAGGATATATGCTCATCTTCACCGAAGGTAAACTGTTTCGGGCCAGCGGGCAGGTAGTAGCGGCCACCAACGAGCAACCGTACACCATCACGGTACAGCCCGGTTTTAACCTTATTGGAAACCCGTATAATTTTCCTGTTAGCTGGGCAAATGTTTTGAGGTACAACAACTTGGACCCACAAGCGCTCACACTTAAGGTGTTTCAGGAAGGCTTCGTAGAATCCGACGAGCTACAGCCCTTCCAGGGTGGATTGGTGACCAACCCCAACGAGGGACAGCCTTTGACCCTTGCCATTCCTATCGATGGCCTTAGCCAAACCGGGGGGCGCGTCGACGATGCGCTCCCGCAACGTCCTGCCCCACACTGGCAGGCTAGTTTTACGATCACCAGCGCCACCGCAAGCGCGCAGGGCAGCGTAGGTATGCACGCTGAAGCGCGGCCTGGCTTCGATCCGTACGATGACTTCACTCCGCCTCAACCAGGTCAATCATTAGAGGTTAGCTCTTATCACCCGGACTTCTTCTTGCCCAAGTTCAATAGCGACATAGTTCCTATTAGTGACCAGTATCACTGGTTGTGGGAGGTAGCGGCAGGCGACCCTCACCAAACGGTTACCATGCGTTGGAACCCAGACGAGGTGATGGGTATTAGTCAACTTACGTTGGTAGACCCACAACGTGCACAAACCGTTGATATGCAGCAGGAAGACCACTACACCTTTCAGCTCAACGGACGGGGCGAATATAGTCTAGATATTGCCTACGGTTCTTTAGACCCACTAACCGATGCAGATAAGGTGCTGGTAGGAGACGTGTTCCCTAATCCGGCGGCCAATCAAATCAATACCCCTATTCGTTTGCCACCGGGCTACCAAGGAAAACTGTCGGTTCGGATATTAGACCCTACCGGTCGTCAGGTCGGTCGCCAGACGTATCAAGACCTGCCTGCCGGTTATCATACGTTGGTATGGGACGTGAATAACTTAAAGCAGAGTACGCCTACCGGCCTTTACCTCTATCAGGTCTATCTTGAGGAAACCGGTCAGACGTTTAACCGGCGCATTTTGCTAAAGTAGCGGTGCCCCTCTGCTCGCCACCGATTCGCACACATAAGTGGGAACAATACCCGTAGATAGCATGGCTTGCTCGGCTTTGTCAGCCGCAGTATTACCTGATAACACCAGCACCGTATCCAGGCCAAACTTGTTGCCACCCAGTATGTCGGTTTCCAGCGTGTCGCCCACCATCAGAATTTCTTCTTTGCGAACCTCCTGAAACTGCTGCGCGTACTGATAGGCAAACATAAACATCTGAGCGTCAGGTTTACCAAACCGTAAAAACCGCTTTCCCGTGAGCCCCTGTAGCATGTCAGCGATCGCCCCTACCGCCACGGCCACCTTGCCCTTAGACACCGGATAGGTACGATCTGAATTAGCCACTACCACCGGAATGTTACGGCGGCGCAGCAGATTAAGCACCTTATTGATATCAGTGCGCCAGTCGAAGCCCTCGTCGTCCAGTAGTACCAAAACTTCTACCTCGTTCACGTGTCGTGGTTCCATCTCGTGCACTGACAGCGTTCGTAGTCCCAGGCTCTGTAGATAATGAGCAGACTGGGGAGTTCCTAGGTAAGCTACTGTGCCCTGGGTCACCTTATATTGTATATACTCCTGAGCCAGCATGCCTGAAGAAATGACCCTGTCAGGAGTAATATGAGGCAGATCAAGCTTCTGAAAACTTTCGGCCAGCTCTTCGGGGCTGCGAGAAGCATCGTTGGTGAGTACACAGAAATCAATATCACGCGCGCGCAAGTGGTCAATGGTTCGGTTGGCACCATCAATGGCACCATCGTAGTTTTTAAGCACCCCGAAAGCGTCGAAGAAGACGAGCTTGTACCGTGCAACGGCTGATTCAAAATCAATAATATCCATGGGGTCAGTTAAATGTCTAATGCGCGGAGAATTTTATCCGCGTCGAACTTTTGATCCAGCTCAGGAAAGTAGGTAGTATGAGCCTCGTACTGCAATCGAGATGCGTATATTTCGTGAAAGAAATACTGGCCGTCTTTGATCACATAGTTTAAAATAAAGAAGCGGTAGGCTTCTCTGATGAATAAAACTTCGGAACGCGTGAGCGGAAACACCTCATGATACTCTTTTAAAAAGAGCAGAAACCGTTCTTCCATCATAGGATCAATGAGATAGCTAAAGGTGGTACGATCTCCTACGGACGAGCACACCCGGCTGAAGAAGTAAAAATCCATAACCCGCGAGCTCATCCGAAACCAGTCATAGTCCCAACGAGAGAAAAAGTTGAGCTGCTCATCGACTGAGAAGTTACCGATGTTCCAGTCTACAAAAACTGGTACGGCAGGGAGGTCATAAGCTCCCAGCTTATCCATGTTTTCTAGTAGCAAATCGCACTGTCGCTGTATGCTGTCCACGTGGGTGCGATGCAGATACTTTCCATCGGGCGACGCAACAATGTCACGGAGGTGCTGAATGTCAATATTGATGGTTTTAGACCAGGCAGGAAGTATATTTCTCACCTTCGAGCAGGCTTTGTGAAAGCGTGCCGTTTCCTGACCCAACCGCTTGATGTGATGCTCGTTGAGCACCCGTGGCAACATCTCTTGTACTTTCATGGGGTTGTAAAAAACCACCCAAGCACTAAACGCAGAACCTTCGTGACGGTACGTATAGAGCCGGTCGCCCTTCATCAGCGACCGAGATAAGAAGTGATCGTAAGGAGCACTGAGATTATTGGCCAGCGCGTTGATAAGCGTATGGTCTTCCTCAAAATGTTCGTACCGCCCGAAATAAGAAAGCTTGGCAACTACCACATCATCGTTGTCTAGCTTCACGCTAAAAACGTGATTGGTAGAGACACGAGCGCTAATATCTACAATAGAAGCTACCGCTCGGGAGGCGTCATAATGCTTCCAAGCCTGTTGCACAATTTGAGTGAAATCTAAAACCTTTGTCATACTTACGCGGGTAGCGTTTCGGAGGTACCGGTCACCACCTGCTCGTACAATGCTTCGTACAAGGGCACCACGGCGTGCACATCGAAGTGGCGCGCTCTGGCCAAAGCACGCTGCTTGAATGCGGGAAGATGATCAGGCTGAAGCACCTGTAATGCCGTTTCGGTCATCATCTCTACGTCGCCTACGGGGCACACAAATCCGGTTTCACCGTCGATGTTCAGTTCGGGCAAACCACCGGCGTCGCTGGAGATTACTGGCACTTCGCAGGCCATGGCTTCTAGCGCGGCCAACCCGAAGCTCTCTTTGGCCGAGGGCATCAGAAATAAGTCAGCCACGGATAATACTTCCTCTACTGCCTCTAGTTTGCCCAGAAAGCGTACATCGCTACAGTTACCCAGTTCGCGGCAGAGCTTTTCGGCTTGGCTACGCTCGGGACCATCGCCCACCAGCAGCAGTTTGGCGGGCACTTTATCGCGAATTCCGTAGAAAATACGCACGGCGTCTTCCACACGCTTCACTTTGCGAAAGTTTGAGGTATGCACCACAAGATATTCACCGTCGGGGCAAATCGCTTTCTTGAAGTGCTCTTTCTTCTGGCGATTGAAGCGGGCCAGGTCCACAAAGTTGGGAATGACCTCAATGGGTTTGTGGATGTCGAAAAACTTGTAAGTAGCATCGCGCAGGTCTTGCGACACCGCAGAGATGCCATCCGACTGATTCATACTGAACGTGACCACCGGAGTAAAAGAAGCGTCTTTACCCACCAGGGTGATATCGGTACCGTGCAGGGTGGTGACCACCGGAATATGGATGCCCTCGGTCGCCAGAATCTGCTTGGCCATGTAGGCTGCCGAAGCGTGCGGAATCGCGTAGTGCACGTGCAACACGTCGAGCGATTCGTATTTTACTACGTCTACCATTTTACTAGCCAGTGCCAATTCGTAGGGAGGGTACTGAAACAGCGGGTAGGTCATCACGTCCACCTGATGAAAAACCAGGTTTTCGTTAAAAAAATCTAGGCGGGTAGGTTGCGAATAGGTAATGAAATGTACTTTGTGTCCCTTTTTGGCCAGCGCCTTACCCAACTCGGTCGCCACCACCCCGCTGCCCCCAAAAGTGGGATAACAAACAATACCAATTTTCATATAAGCGGATTAATGTAGCCATTGGTTGTAACCCTTGGCTACTTACCTTCGTAGTCTTCCATCGCCCGGTATACGACCGACTGTATTTTTGTACGGATTCCTTCGGTAAGAAGTTTAGTGTTACGCGCATCAGGGTGCACTCGGTTAGACAGAAAGATGTAGACTAGGTCATACTTAGGGTCTACCCAAGCCGACGTGCCCGTGAAGCCCAGGTGGCCGTAAGAATCATAAGAAGCTTCGGGAGCGGTTGGCCCCCCGTTGCGCTGGTGCTCCGGTTTGTCCCAACCCAGGGCGCGGCGACTGTCGTTAAACTGCCGGGTGCTAAAGCGCGCTACGGTGCCCGGCTGGAAGTAACGAGTGCCACCGTAGTAGCCGTTCTGTAGGTTCATTTGCATCAGCACGGCCAAATCGTGCGCGGTACTAAACAGTCCGGCGTGAGCAGCTACCCCACCGCAGAGGGCAGCACCCTCGTCGTGCACTGTGCCCCGCACCAGGGTATTGCGAAACAGCTTGTCTTCTTCGGTGGGGGCAATACGATCCTGAGAAAAGTGACAGAGTGGGCGATACGCCAGGGTGGACAAGCCTAACGGCGTATAAAAATTTTGCTGCATGAAATCACTCAGCGACTGTTGGGTCACCTCTTCAATGAGCCGATGCAGCATATAGAAGCCTAAATCGCTGTAGCGGTAGTCATAGCGGGGCTTGCCGGCTACGCGTCTTCCCCGCTGCTTTATCACTTTTGAGCGCACCGTCCATTGCCAGAGCGAGTCGCGTAGACTAGGAGTAGCGTACAAGCCCGAAGCCACCGGCGCACTAAAATCAGTTTCGAGTGAGAACCGGTAGAGCGCCGTGTTCAGACCGTACTTATTGCGGGTCATCTGCCAGAAGGGCATGTACGAGCGCAGTCCCGCCCGGTGGAGTAACAACTCGCGAATCGTGATGTTTCTTTTATCCGTTGAGCGCAGCTCCGGCAGGTAGGTAGCCACCTTATCGTCGAGACGGATGGCCCCACGTTCTTGCAAGAACATCATCGCCTGCGTGGTGGCGGCCACCTTCGTAACCGACGCGATGTCATAAATTGTTTGGTTATTGATAGGCGACAAACTATCGTAGGTTTGGTAACCGTAAGACTTTTGGTACACTACCGCGCCGCGCCGTGCTACCAGCACCTGGCAACCCGGAGTGGCCTGCTGACGAATCGCCCAATGAGCCAGCGAATCAATGAGACGAAGCGTGTCGGCGCTTAACCCGACCGCCCCGGGCAGGGTGTAAGCGAGGCGCCCGGTGGCTTCGGTGGCCATACCGGCTCCCACGGGCAAATCATCATTTACCCGCACCGGCAGTGTGCCCCGGGCAGGACGCGCCCCAAACAATACTTGAGGCACCACCCACTGTGCCAAGCTGTCGTTCTCGTAGCCACACACTAGGGTAGAAAAGTCGGTGAAGTGACGAAGTTGCTTGGGTTCATCGAATAGCACTACCGTCACGTTGGTCTCCTCGTCTAGAAACTTAAGGAAAGCCATTGTCTTCTTGTGCAGTCCCACGCGCCGGTGTGCTCCGTGAATGCCCACCACCACGTGATCGTAGCGACGTAGCCGGTCGTATATCTGCTCGTAGTCAAAACGCTCAGAGCGGCGAGGCACCGCGTAGTGCGCAAAGGGCGCGTAATGATCCAACGACTCGCGAAAAGAAAGAGCTTGCTGAGGGTGATCAATGAGTGATAGTGCAGCAAAGGTACGGTCTTCTAGCGAACGAATGGGGAGTAGCTCTTTCTGGTTATGCACTACGGTGATGGCCTCTTCGTAGAGTTGTTGCTTGAGCAACTTGGTTTGTTCCGTGTCGGTGGGTGCGGGCACTTCCTTTTCGGCCAAATCCAGCCCTGCCTGATACTTGAGGCGTAGCTGCTGTGCTACCCCACGCCGCACCACATCTTTAAGCCTTCGATTGCGAAGGGGGCGGGTTACTACCGGATGCATCGCTGCTATAGTCTGAGACGATACCAGTACGTGATGACCGGATTTCAAAGCGGCCATCGCCTCGGCAGGTTGGTCTGAGACAGTAGAAAACGTCAGCCCATCGGTGGCTCCAAAAGGTGGGGATGATACATTAGCCAGCTGCGGGTCCGCCGGAGCAGCCGTGGGTACAGCGGGCTGAAGCATACCGGCCACAGTAGGCACCACCAGCGTTTGGTGTTCTTGATAGCTCGCCAAGCCCGACTTCGGCTGGTCGGCAGATGAAGCGGCGCCGTGCGCTGCCGACCACCATAAGCCAGGTATCAACCCATGATCCGCCATCCCCTGCGCGTAGGCCCGTACCTTCTTCTGAGCTGTCGCGTTTTCTTGACGAGATAAGTCGTCATCGGCCACGGTGGTTGCCGATAGCAACAAATGAATGCCTATGCTACGATAATGCTGAGCCGTAATTCGCCCCGCCTGGTAGAGGCGCTCATCGTTGTTGACCGCTCGTAGCGTTGCGGCGGCAGGCAGGTTAACCTCCGTTTGACGGCCCGTGAAGGACGGACTGTTTTCTACGGCCAGCAGCAGTGGGACGGTGCTTACTCGCCGAAGTTCCGGCACCACCTCCGCCAGCTGTTCGTAAGAGAAATCTCGAAAAATAATGCCCCCCGGCTGGTACTTCTGCACCAGATATTCTATATCTTGTTGGTCGTTTGGATGGCACAACAACCAGATTAGCTGGCTAATTTTTTGTTCTGCCGTGAGGGTATCAATTGTGTGGTTTACCCATTCAGATTGCGGCCGTCGAGCATCGTTAGGTTGGCTAAAAGCGCATGCCCCCAGCAGGTAGGGGAAAAGAAGAAGCCAACAAACTTTTTTCGACATGGGGTCGTTGTCATTTAACGGTTACAACCGGAAGCAAGCCAATTTATTGCTTCCTACCAATGTTTCTACTATGAAAATTCCTTCGCTCACCAGATTGCCTAGTTACCAGCGGTTTCACTTTGAACCACGCTACTACGATCCTGTTAAAGAAGACATTGCCGTGCGCACTTCACGGATAGAGCAAGAAATAAGCCAAGCTGGTCTATCATCTGCGTCTACTCGTGGGATAGAAGGCGCTTTTGCCCGGCGCACCCGACGTACGCAAAGTGCTAGTATTTTGCAGTTTGTCATCGTGGTGATCTTATGCATCGTCACTTTCGGTTACATCTACTTTGGTAACACGATTCTTTACGTATTGGTGCTCGCTGCACCCGCCTATTTTCTGGTACGACTTCGTCGCTTTTCTCACCGCAAATGAGGGCAAGCTGTTAGTAGCGGTTTGCCACCGAATAGCCATTCATGTCTGACATTATCCAACTACTGCCTGATGCTATTGCTAATCAAATAGCGGCGGGCGAAGTAGTGCAACGCCCTGCTTCGGTGGTCAAAGAATTGATGGAAAACGCCATCGATGCGCAGGCGTCACACGTCACCGTGATCATCCGAGAGGCGGGTAAACAACTCATTCAGGTAGTAGACGACGGCGTAGGCATGAGTCCTACTGATGCGCGGATGAGTTTGGAACGACACGCCACTTCTAAAATTCGACAGGCGCAAGATATCTACGAAATCAAAACGCTGGGCTTTCGGGGCGAAGCGCTGGCTTCGGTAGCCGCCGTAGCGCACATGACCATCACCACGCGCCGCGAAGAAGATGAGTTGGCCCACTGCCTGGAGGTAGAAGGGTCGACGCTCAAGCAGAGCGGGCCGACATCCGCTCCGGTGGGTACCAGTATCAGTGTCAAAAATCTGTTTTACAATATTCCGGCGCGTCGCAACTTCCTGAAGTCTAACGCAGTGGAGCTACGCCATATTAATGACGAGTTTCTTCGTATTGCGCTGGCTCGCCCCGATCTGGCACTAGAGTTCTATCAGCACGACACGCAGGTATACCATCTCACCGCCGGCACGCTGGGGCACCGTATCACAGAACTCTTCGGCGATACCTACGGCGGACAAACGCTACGTTGCCAGGAAGAAACACCGCACGTGCGCATCAGTGGCTACGTGGGCAAACCTGAGGCGGCTCGTCGTACGCGGGGTGAGCAGTTTTTCTTTGTCAACCAGCGGTTTATCAAGAGCAGCTACCTCAATCATGCGGTGATGAGCGCCTACGAAGCCTTGCTGCCGGAGGGCACCTTTCCCTTCTACGCACTCTTTCTAGACATAGATCCGCAGCACATCGATGTGAACGTGCATCCGACTAAAACTGAGATCAAGTTCTCAGACGAGCGGACGGTTTACGCCATCGTACGCGCCGCGGTGAAACGTTCGCTTGGCACCAATCTGGTGACTCCCGCTGCCACCGATCAAGACGAGTTCTTTCCGATGTTTACGCCTACCAACGAAGTGGAAACTACAACACTGCGCCCCTCAGCGGTCAACGACTATCAATCCTTACGCAGTGTAGACCGAGCTGAGACTCGCTGGTCTTCAGCCGAGCGCGAGCGCTGGGAGAACCTCTATCCCACTCCGCGCCGCCCCCTATCCGAAGAGAGCGATACTGACTCGTCTGATGCTGCCCTCACCTTTCGTAGTGCGGCGAACGACATTCCGGTACGGAGTGATAGCCTTTCGGCGCCCTGGCACGATGCTCCCGAGCTCATTTCTAGCCGGTTTGTTGACAATAGCGTACCCTTTCAGATTCATCGCCGCTACGTGGCTATTCAGGTGCAGTCGGGGCTGATGTTGATAGAACAACAGGCGGCGCACGAGCGCATTTTGTACGAACAATACACCCAGTCATTGCACCAAACCGAAGGTGCCGCTGCCGCGAGTGTATCACAGCAAACCCTCTTTCCTTCTACCGTACGTTTGTCGCCCGGCGATGTGGCACTGGTGCAGGAGCTACAGGAAGAGATCAGAGCGTTGGGCTTTGACTTTTCAATCGCTGACCACCATACCCTGGTGATCAACGGTATTCCGGTGGACGTGAAGGGTGGACACGAAACACAAGTGCTTGAGGGACTCATTGAGCAGTATAAAAACAACCGTGCGCAGCTTTCGTTAGACAAGCGAGACAATGTGGCGCGTTCTATTGCCCGCCGTATGTCGGTACGACCCGATCAGGTGCTCAATCAGGTAGAGATGAATTCGTTGATTGATCGCTTGTTTGCGTGTAGTAATCCAACCTATGCGCCCGACGGACGTAAAACGTTTCACATAGTCACATTAGATCACATCGCCGCTCTTTTCATATAGCCTTCATGTTTGGTAGCCTCACCCCGGTTGTAAAGAATTTACTGATTGCCAACGTCGTTGTTTTACTGATTCAGCAGTTGCTTGGCCTTGATTTCATCGCTTGGTTTGGCCTTCGCTATATCTTCGCTGACTCTTTTCGTCCTTATCAGTTCATTACCCACCTGTTTGTTCACGGCGGCTTCTTTCACCTGCTCGGCAACATGTTTGCGCTCTTTATCTTCGGGCCCATGCTGGAGCGCGTGTGGGGCGGACAGCGGTTTTTACTATTTTATATCATCACTGGCTTAGGGGCCAGCTTGTTGTACTCGGCTGTCACTTTTTATGAGGTGAATTCGTTGAGTACTGCCGCCGAGCGCGTTTTAGAGAATACTTCACCCGATACTTTTTCTAGCTTTCTGCTAGAGAATGCGGAGTATGCTTACCCTCAGCTGTCGAGTTTTGTGGATCAGTACTACGATAACCCAAATAGCAGTAGCTTCGCTGCGCAGAGCCAACAGTATGTTCAGCAGCTCGTAGAGACCAAAGAAAATATCCCGATGGTGGGTGCTTCGGGGGCAGTTTTTGGCATTCTGATGGCTTTCGGCTTACTGTTTCCTAATACCGAATTATTTTTGTTGTTTTTTCCTTTTCCTATTAAAGCGAAGTACTTTGTTTTGTTCTACGGTCTTTACGAACTGTACACCGGTTTTGAACGGGTACCGGGCGACAACGTAGCGCACTTCGCCCACCTGGGTGGAATGCTCTTTGCGTTTATTCTGGTCAGGCTATGGCGAGATAAACGAAATGCTTTTTATTAATGGCAGATGAATACAATACTAGACGATTTTAAGAACGCCTTTAACCGCCCCAATAATGGTTTGATGAAGATCATTGTCGTCAACCTGGTGGTGTTTTTGGCGCTTCTGTTTATAGAGGTAATCCTGACGCTCTCTGGCTACGAACACTGGTATCAGGCGATTGTGAATCAGCTATCGCTACCGGCTTCGCTGGGCGAGTTGATCTACCGCCCCTGGACGTTGGTTACCTACTTCTTCACGCATACTAGTTTCTTTCATATTCTGTTCAACATGCTCTTTCTGTACTGGTTTGGGCAGTTAATCATGGAGTTTCTGGGTAGTGAGAAGATTATCAACCTGTACGTGCTCGGTGGTTTGGCCGGGGGCCTGTTTTACATACTGATCTACAATACGATTCCTTTCTTTAACGAACGGGTAGCGGTAGCTCAGATGCTGGGCGCATCGGCGGGAGTATACGCGGTGGTGGTAGGAGCAGCCACGTTTATGCCCAATTACTCGATTTCGCTGATCTTGTTGGGGCCAGTACGTATCAAATACATCGCCATCTTCTACGTGATCGTTTCCTTTGCCGGTATCACCGGAGCTAATGCGGGAGGCGAGTTAGCGCACCTGGCGGGAGCCGCTCTGGGCTTTACGTTTATCAAGCAGTTGCAGCGAGGCAACGACTGGGGCAAGCCGGTCACCTCGTTTCTGACGTTTGTCAAAAGCTTCTTCGTACAGCAGCCGAAGGTACGGGTTTCGCACCGGGGCGACGGCACCAAAACCCGAAAGAAGCGCGCTAACAACGGCAGTTTTAACAACAAGCAGGAAGAAATCGATGCTATTCTTGATAAGATTTCTGAAAGCGGCTACGATAGCTTGTCACGCGAAGAGAAGCAGAAACTGTTCGACGCCAGCAAGCAGGGTTAGCCTACTTCACCGTAGGCAGTGAGCACCAATCGGCGGCGACCTCCTCGGTTACGGTGCTCGCACAAATAAATACCCTGCCAGGTTCCCAGATTCAAACGGCCGTCTGTGATAGGAATACTCACACTAGTACCCATGAGTGCCGCTTTAATATGCGCGGGCATATCATCAGCCCCTTCCATCGTGTGTTGATAGTAGGGGGCATTTTCTGGCACCATCCGGTTGATGTGTCGCTCGAAGTCACCCCGTACGGTAGGGTCTGCGTTTTCATTAATCGTGAGGCTGGCGGAGGTGTGCTGGATAAAGATGTGCAATAGCCCCTTTCGCATCGTATGCAGGCCGGTCAGTGCTTCCTCCACCTGTTGGGTGATGAGATGAAACCCACGGTCGAAGGCGGGTAAGCGTAGTTCGGTTTGAATAATCTTCATACGGCAGTTATTGTTCACTCACAAACTCGTAGGCGCCCAGGTCAGGATTGGCATCCCGCGGATTACCCTCAATATCCTCTGGGATACCAATATCTCTTCCGGCATCTACCGCGGGTGATAGCGAGTCTAGGCGATATTCAAAGCCTGGTTCACCTGAGAACATCGGATCTTGGTTGTAGAGATTGGCGTTCGCACTAGACGTATCCAACGAGTTAACCAGCGTATTTTGTAGCAGTATAGGCTTAGGTACGTCTAGGCCCAGTTCCTGATCTAGATAGCCCGCGACGATGGTATTGATAATCTGCAAAGAAAACTCTTGTGTTGATACGCTTTCGGCATCTGGTGAAAAGGCCAACAGCGGTTGATCATCTTCACGGAAATAGGGCGGATCATCTTCTAAGATGGTACAGTGCCGTAGTCGGTAATAAGCACGTCCTATACCACGTATGGCTCCCTGGGCGCAATTAATAATCACGGTGTTGTAGAGGTCAATATCGGTCTCTATGGTAAATATTCCGTACCCGGCCATATTCTCAATAATGACGTTCGCCAGCGTAACGTCCGGAATAGCGTCGTTGTCTGTCGATGCGATCCCCACCCCCACATTGGCATTGCGGATAGTGGCAAAATTTAATGAATTGTCTTTACTCTCCGGGCCGAAGAGCACTCCTTCCCACTGTCCTAACGCATCCAAAAAATTACCATCGTTGCGAATGTGGTTAAGAACAACGCGCTCATCAGGGGCTCCTTGCGCCCGAAGCGTGCCGTCTACCAGCAGACTTGCTCGGTTGTCGAAGTAGAGCTCGGTGCCAGGGGCTAGTGTAAGAGTCGCCGTGGGCAGCACCCACAAAGAATCACGAACAACGTAGGGGCGGTCGGCGGTGAAGGTGGTATTTCGGGTGATAATCTCCCCTGATAAAAAATAGGCATCTTGCCCCCAGGCCTCCAGTACCACCTGCTGCTCACCACCACTGGTGCGGAAAACGATCTGATCTCGAACGACGAACGGCACGTCTGTATCCTTCGGATCGATCTCTACGTCTACCAGCAATAGTAGGCTGTCGCCGCCGCGCAAGCGCAAGTTTTGGAACTGCTCGCCGGTTTCGCCGTTAACAATGATCTGGAAGGGCGACTCGGTGCCGCCCAGCGAGACAGATGTAATGTCAACCGCGTTAGCCTGTCGGTTATATACCTTGAGTCTTTGGGTGGTGCTGCCTACTGAAGTAAATAGCGTATCAAACTGTATGGTATCGCGCTCGAATGACAATTGAACGTCTGCCTCCTGCGTCAGTACTTCGTCTTCGGGCGTACACGCCGCCCACCACAGGCAAGCCGTGAGCAGCCCGATCGGGATCAGGGCTTGATATCTTTTTGTATTGGCTATAGTCATCTCTCTTCAACGCCCGGGCAGGATATTCGGTATGTGGTTATCCGAAAAATAGACTGACATCTATACGTCAAGGCTACCTTCACCCTCCTGCATACGTTCGGCATTGTCTGCCATGCGCAATTGCTCAACAAACTCGCTCAGGTCGCCGTCGACCACCGCCGATAAATTGTGAGAACTGTGGTTGATTCGGTGGTCGGTGACCCGGCTTTGCGGATAGTTGTAGGTGCGAATCTTTTCGGAGCGGTCGCCGCTCTTGACCATTGATCGCCGTTGTGCACCAATCTCTTCGTTCTGTTTCTCCAGCTCTATCTCGTACAAACGCGACTTGAGTACTTGTAAGGCTTTCTCGAAGTTTTTGATCTGCGACTTCTGATCCTGACAAGTCACCACCAAACCGGTGGGCCCGTGCGTGAGCCGCACCGCCGAGTAGGTTGTGTTCACCGACTGACCACCCGGCCCCGACGAGCAGTAAGTATCCTTGCGCACATCATTCATGTCGATGTCTATTTCTACATCGTCTACCTCAGGCAGCACGGCCACCGTCGCGGCCGAAGTATGGACTCGCCCCTGGGTTTCGGTGGCAGGCACGCGTTGCACCCGGTGCACTCCCGACTCAAACTTGAGGGCGGCGTAAACATCTTCGCCTGACACGGAGCTCACAATCTCTTTGTATCCGCCCGATGAGCCTTCGGTGAGGTCCAGTACGGTTAGGTTCCAGTTTCGTGATTCGGCAAACCGCTGGTACATACGGAACAGGTCACCCGCAAAGATGGCCGCTTCGTCGCCCCCGGTGCCACCCCGGATTTCCAGAATCACATTCTTACTATCGTTCGGATCTTTCGGAATTAGCATCTGCTTGAGCGTTGAGGCTAGCTCATCAATAATGGCCTGCTGCGCTTCAATTTCGTCTTTTGCCATCTGCCGGAAGTCCGGGTCCTTCTCGGTTTCTAGTAGGGCTTTAGCACTTTCTAGGTTAGCCTCGGCTTCTTCGTACTCGTTGTACTTCTGAACCACCTTCTCCAGATCTTTATACTCTTTGCTCAACTTGGCGTACTGCTTCATATCGTCCATCACGTTGGGCTGCACGATGAGCTGACCTACTTCCTCGAAGCGATCCTTGAGGGCCAATAGCTTATCCTTCATACATAATTGGTGAATTGTGGTACAAAACTAACAATATGTTACTTTGTAACCTTCGTTTCAAGATATACTTTTTTTATCGCCTTCTGAGCGTCATAATTGTACAGCTTACTGCGTCAAATCAACGAATAAGTGTTATTGAAGGTGCAGCACGTCGACCCCGCTGATGCTATGAAGAAAAGTAAACTTACGATCGGTACTAAAATATTCGGGAGCTTCATTGCTCTGATTTTTATCTTCGCAGCCAACGCTGCGGTTAGCATTATTACCATCAATAGTACTAACCGGACCATTGAGGAAACCGCAGAAGTCATTAACCCTTCAGCCAAGGCCATTGATGACCTGATCAATCTGGTGAATAATTCTCGAATGTTGATCACCAACTGGGTGTACCTACAGAACAACCAACAAGACAAGGATGCTCTCAAAGAGCTACAGAACTTCGAGTACCCTGCCCTGAAGAATCAACTGACCACGCTCAAACAGCATTGGGACGATGAAGCAGAGAAAAGTCAGCTAGACTCTGTGTTTGTGAGCTTTGAGGAGCTCATCCTGCTTGAGCAGCAAGAGATTATGTCTACGCTAGTGTCTTTTGAGGACTATGAAGATCCCATGGTGAAGCTGCTGGCCGAAAACTACATTGAAGACGAGGTGTTGCCCCGCACACGTGCACTACAAGAACAACTCGCCAAAATTAGCCAGACCAAACGTGCCGAGGCTGAGGCCACTCAGGCGAGTATTATAGAATCGTCACTCGACCTACGACGGCTCAACTTACTGCTAGGTATCATCACCATCGTCTTCGGTTTGATTGTGGCATTCCTGCTGAATCGCAACATCACCCGCCCTATCAGCTACGTGAAAGACATTATTGTGGCGCTAGGCAAAGGGCAGCTTCCTGAAGAAGACCAGAAAGAGACGCAGAGCTTCAGTAAAGACGAAGTAGGCGAAATGGCGAAGGCCGTAGACGGTTTGGTCAATGGTCTGCGGGCCACCTCTGAGTTTGCTGAGGATATTGGGCAAGGCAACTACGATGCTGAGTTCACTCCCCTGAGCGAAGAAGATGTACTAGGTAATTCACTAATCAACATGCGCGGAAACCTCCGCCGGGTGTCTGAAGAAGACAAAAAGCGCCATTGGGCCACCGAAGGGACCGCTATATTCGGTGAGTCGATGCGGCAAAACAACGGTAGTGTGAAAGAGCTAACCACCATGATCTTGTCGCAACTCATCGACTATATGCACGCTAATCAGGGAGGCATATTTGTGGTACAAGATGACGACGCTGAGGAGCCATACATGACGCTGGAAGCCTGCTACGCTTGGGATCGCGAAAAGTATACAGAGCAGAAAATATTCAAAGGTGAAGGTTTAGCCGGACAGGCTTGGCTCGAGCAGGATGCGCTCTACCTAACGGATGTTCCTTCAGACTATATTACCATCGTTTCAGGCTTGGGCGAGGCCAACCCTACGAGTATTCTGATTGTGCCGCTAATTGTGAATGAACAGGTTTACGGAGTGATAGAAATGGCCTCATTTGATGAGTTCGAAGCGCATGAGATCGACTTTATGAAGAAAATTGCTGAGAGTATCGCCGCCACCATCTCTACCGCACGCGTTAACAGCACCACTCAGAAGTTGCTCAATGAGTCGACACAAATGACTGAGCAGATGCACGCACAAGAAGAAGAGATGCGGCAGAATATGGAAGAGTTACAGGCCACACAAGAAGAAATGGGTCGCAACCAGCGGGCAATGGAGCTGCGCGAAGCGCGTATCGCCACAGTACTCAATAGCACCATGGCTTCATACATGAGTATCAACGAAGAGGGCTACGTAGATTTCTCGAATACTAGTGCTAATCGCACCTTCGGCTACGGGGCCGAAGAGTTCGCCAACCTGCACGCCAGCAAACTGTTTCACGAGGTGAATGCCATCGACATGGTTTCTTTTCTGCGCGACCACGCCGGGCAAGACTTCACATACTCACTACGCGACCGACACGGTCACGAATTTGAAGCCGGGGTACACGTTCGTGTCTGCGACGTACAAGATACGCAGATATTCGTAGTACGCGTGGCCGCCATGGCACAGTCAGAAGAACCCCAGGTGGAGGTTAGCGAGTAAACTGATACCTTTATAAACCGCTACTTAGCAAGCTGCACTCGCTGTTTCTCTGCGCGACTCAACCGGTAGAACCGCCTTACTAGCAATACGGCAGCTACGGTAAGGCAGACGAGTAGTCCCATCCAGATGCCCTGTGCCCCCCAACCCATCGGAAACGCCAGTACGTAGGCCAGGGGCAACCCCACTCCCCAGTAGGCCACCAAGGTGATCAGTGTGGGAATCTTTACGTCAGCCATACCGCGCAGTAAACCCAATGCTACCGCCTGAATACCATCGGAGAGCTGAAAGAACGCCGCAATAATGAGCAGAGAGGCCGCAATATCTATCACAGCAGCATCCCCTACGTAGAACCGGGGCAGCGTGTGGTCGAACACCAGAAATACGATGGCCGACGTGCTCATGAGTGCTACTGACATCAGTAGCGCGCTGCTTCCGGCCCGGCGCAAGTTGGGCCAGTCTCGTTTGCCCAATTGATTGCCGATACGCACGGTCGCCGCCGCCGCCAAACCGGTAGCCACCATATAACTTACCGCCGCCAGGTTAAGTGCGATCTGATGCGCTGCCAGCACTTGTGTACCGATCCAGCCCATCATGATAGAGGCAAAACTGAAGGCACTCACCTCAAAGATATACTGAAACCCGGTGGGTACTCCGATGTGCAGCATCCTTCGTGTTAGTCCGCGCTGCAATGTTCTCAACCGTAGTGGCACGCGCTTGAACCAAGGGGCCTGGCTCACATACCAAGCCATACCAATGGCCATCACCACCCGCGACACAAGCGTGGCCACCCCAGCGCCGTTGAGTCCTAGTGCAGGAAAACCTGCGTAGCCGTAGATTAGCAAATAATTGAGCAGTACGTTGAGCAAATTGGCACTCAATGTAATAATCATGGCCGTACGGGTGTAAGATAGCCCTTCTGCGTACTGCCGAAACGTCTGAAAAAACATAAAAGGCAGCAACGAAGAAGCTACAATCATCAGATAGGGGATCGCTTGGTCTACCACTTCGGGCGGCTGCTGTAGCCAGGGCAACGCCTGTGCACCGGCGAACATCAATCCACACAGTATGATTCCTATCACCACGTTGATCGCCAAACCATGTCTAAATATTTCCGATTGTGGGTACATAGTATCTCCACCGTCGGCTGCAGCCACCAGCGGGGTGATAGCGATGGATACTCCGATGCCAAACATCAGGGCGAGCGACACCAAACTGTTTGCCAGCGACACCGCAGCGAGCGGCTCGGCCCCCAGCGCTCCCACCATCACACTATCAGCCACGCCGACCAATATATGTCCTAGCTGACTCAGCATTACCGGATAGGCAATGACCAGGGTAGTTTTGACGTGCGTACGGTAGGATTGAAGGGGCATTTTGGATGTTGGGTGATTTATGCTTTTTTAAAAATGCTGGATACTGGTTGTTTGATGATTTTCTATGTAGTCAGATACTTGATGATCGGTAGGAGTGGTTAGATATTGGTATCTTACTGTTGGATCAACTCTGTCTAAACAACCATCTGATACCTGTACACTTAGAAAGTATCATGCATCTCATCATATAGAAAGTCGCCCAGCAGCTGACCGTTCAGAAATTCGTCCGCGCATCGGTCACCAGTAACCAATATTTAATATCCACCAACTAATCATCCAATAGCTACAGTCCCAACGTCCGGGCCACCGAAAAGATACCACTGATGCTAATGGCATCGGTCACCTGCCCGGCAAGCACCATGTCAAGGGCTTCGGCCAGCGGCAGCTTCTTGACCTGAAGGTCTTCGGTGTCGTCGAACTCAGTGTTGCCGAGCGTGAGCTCTTGCGCTAAGTAGATAAACCCTTCTTCGTCGGTGACTGAGTTAGAGGTATGGATACGCATTACTTTTTTCCACTGCTGCGCCGTGAGCCCGGTTTCTTCCTTGAGCTCGCGCTTGGCCGACTCCAACGGGTCTTGCTCGTTGGGCCCCCCTCCCATCGGAATCTCCCACGAATACTCATTGAGCGTATAACGGTGCTGTCCAACCAGCCAGGTGTTTCCCACTTCATCCACAGGCACAATGCCAATCGCTTTGTTCTTAAATTGTACCCAGCCGTAAAGGTTCTGCCCGCCCCGCGGATTGATCACCTGATCTTCGTGTACGGTAATCCATGCGTTGTCGTAAACGCGCTTATTGTCTAGCGTTTGCCAGGGGTTGTGTGGTTTTTCCATGCGGGCGAAAATACAACTATTAAAAACCCTAGGCTGAAAATATTTTATGAAACCAAAGTGTTTCATAAGCTCAAGAAACCATAACGTTTTATAAATATGTGTTTTCTGACTTACTACGTGGTACACTAACGGGTACCGCTCTGATGTTTCTATGGGGTGCCACTGAGTAATTCACCCCCCTTCTGCACCAAGCCTAGCGACCGGTTTAGGGTACTTCGGCCGTCAACCGGGTTTTAAATGAGCAGTTGCCGGCGAATACCTACCGGTGGTTCGGAACGGATCAGAAGACGGTAGACAGCGATACTACTACGCGCAATTAGAGCCACTAAAAGAGGTAGAAGCATATTTGCAGCAACTTGCAAAGTTCTGGAGCGTAAAACCAAATGCCTTAGAAGAGCCCCCAAACCAGACAAAGTGACTGAGTCTTGGGCCGAAGCCGAAGATAAAGACTGAATGTATGAGAATAACTCACGGAAAAGTTCTAATATTCTTCGGAATCATTCATCCGCTTTTTGGGGTCTCTCTGTTCGCTTTCGGAAAGCAGTTCACTGAATTTAGCAAGAAACTCTTCTTCAACGTAAGCGAAGGGCTTCTAGAGTTTCCGTTGCTAAACGGACAGATGAACTACGAAAACTTCGCGGCATTCTGGTTCTTCTACTTCGGTTTACTACTTATCCCCCTGGGAGTTCTAGTTGATTACATTGAGACTGTACATAAGGTTCTTCCGAAGAAGTTCGTAGTTGCTTACTTAACCGTAGTGCTGGTCGGGGCGTTTATGATTCCATTCTCAGGAATGACCCTCCTTATGCTGCCGCACGCCCTGTACATGCTTTTCGGAGGAAGTCATGATAAGCGTGCCGCCGTAAAATTGAATTAATAAGACTTTCGTTTCACCACAACCCCTTCATTGCCAAGGTAACAGGTCTAATCCTCTAGCTTTTTGAAGAAATCCCAGAGTACTACGCCGATGCTTACCGAGATGTTGAGCGAATGCTTGGTGCCAAACTGCGGAATCTCCAGGCAGGTGTCTGCGGCAGCCACCACTCCATCGTCCACCCCGAACACCTCATTGCCAAACACCAGGCAGTATTTACAGTCGTGGTAGGGCATAAAATCTTGCAAAGGTACGCTTTCGTCGGCCTGCTCGACCACGATAATCTTATAGTCAGCTTCGCGCAGCTCTTCTACCAGCTCGGTGATTTTTTCGCGGTGCTCCCAGGCGACCGAATCGGTAGCGCCCAATGCGGTTTTGTTGATATCACGGTGAGGCGGCGTGGCGGTGATGCCGCACAGGTAGATTTTTTCAATAGCAAACGCATCGGCCGTACGAAAGGCCGAACCCACGTTGTTCATACTACGCACACTGTCGAGCACCATCACCAACGGACGCTTCGGTTGCGCTTTATATTCTTCGACCGACGGACGCTCGAGTTCTTCGTTTTTAAGCTTTCTCATGAGGGGGCTTTTGCTGCTGACTAAGGTAATATTATTTAGCACATTAACGCTGAATGTTTATTTTTGTGAGATTGACCCAGCAAAAAAACCAACCTAATTTTCATGGCTGCTCCGAAGAAACAGACGAAAAGTCAGTCTAAAGAAACCCCGTTGATGCGCCAGTACGGTGCTATCAAAGCCAAGCATCCGGGAGCGGTGCTGCTGTTTCGAGTGGGCGACTTTTACGAAACCTTCGGCGAAGATGCCATCACCGCCAGCCGGGTGCTGGATATCGTGCTCACCAAGCGGGCCAACGGAGCCGCCTCGCACGTTGAGCTGGCCGGGTTTCCGCACCACGCCCTCGATAACTACCTCACTAAGCTTGTGCGCGCTGGTCATCGGGTTGCCATCTGCGACCAACTGGAAGACCCGCGCTTCGTGAAGGGCATCGTGAAGCGAGGCGTCACTGAGCTGGTGACACCCGGTTTGTCGTTTAACGATACCGTGCTCAACCAGCGGCAGAACAATTATCTGGCGGCACTGCACTTCAACAAAAACACAGTTGGCATTGCCCTGCTCGACCTCTCTACCGGTGAGTTTATCACGTCTTGCGGCACCCAGGCCTACGTTGAGAAGCTGATGCAGAGCTTTGCTCCTTCCGAAGTGCTGTACTGCAAGAATTGTCGATCTGAGTACGACAGCGCGTTCGGTGATGAATACAACACCTACCGCTTAGAAGAGTGGTTATACACGCTCGACTACGGCTATGAGCGACTCACCAAGCACTTCCGTACGCCATCGCTCAAGGGCTTTGGTATTGAAGAGTTGCCGGAGGGTATTATTGCGGCCGGGGCCATCCTTTTTTACCTAGAAGAAACCGAGCACCACAAGGTGCAGCACATCTCTTCTATCTCGCGCATCGAGGCCGACCGCTACGTGTGGCTGGATAAGTTTACCATCCGTAATCTAGAGCTGCTTTGCCCGCAGCAGGATGGCGGCGTGCCACTCATCGATGTGCTTGACCACACCTGCACTGCCATGGGCGCACGGCTGATGAAAAAGTGGGTGGTGCTGCCCCTCAAGAGCCAAGCGGCTATCGAGAACCGGCAACGCACCGTAGCGGCCTGCTTGCAACAACCCGAACTACAGCAACAGCTACGGCAGTTGTTACAGTCCATCGGCGACGTAGAACGACTGATCTCCAAAGTAGCGGCCGGACGCGTGAACCCGCGGGAGATGGTGCAACTGAAAAAGGCCCTACAAACCGTGCGGCCGATTAAGAAGCTGCTACTACAGGCCGACGTGCCCCACCTGCAAGAACTGGCCGACCAGTTGCACACCTGTGATTTCCTGCTGGAGCGCATCGACCGCGAGTTGCAGGAAGAGCCACCCTTGGTCAGTAACCAAGGCGGCCTCATGAAAGACGGCATCGACCACGACCTGGACGAACTACGACAATTGGCCTACTCGGGTAAGGATTATCTGGCCAAGATTCGAGAGCGTGAGGTAGAGCGTACGAGTATCAGTTCGCTAAAGCTGTCGTATAACAAGGTGTTTGGTTATTACCTGGAAGTCTCTAATGCGCACAAAGACAAGGTACCGGGCGAGTGGATTCGTAAGCAAACGCTGGTGAACGCCGAACGCTACATTACCGAAGAACTCAAGGTGTACGAAGAGAAGATTTTGGGGGCCGAAGAGAAGCTGGTGGTCATTGAGCAGCGACTTTACCACGAGCTGGTGGCGGCCACCGCCGAGTATATCAAACAGATTCAGCAAAACGCCCGCCTACTGGCGACCATTGACTGCCTATCGTCTTTCGCCGAAGTGGCCAAGCGTCACCGTTACGTGCGCCCGGCACTCACCGAAGGCACCGAACTCACCATCCGGGCCGGTCGGCACCCGGTGATTGAGCAGCAGTTGCCGCCCGGCGAGTCGTACGTGCCCAATGATATCCACCTCGACGCCGAAACGCAGCAGATCATGATCATCACCGGCCCCAACATGGCCGGCAAGTCGGCCCTACTACGGCAAACCGCCCTCATCACCCTAATGGCGCAGATGGGCTCCTTCGTACCGGCGGAATCAGCCACGCTGGGGGTGGTGGACAAAGTGTTTACCCGCGTGGGCGCATCGGATAACTTGGCCAAGGGCGAGTCAACCTTCATGGTGGAGATGACCGAAACCGCCAGCATCATTAATAACCTGAGCGAACGCAGCCTGGTGCTGATGGATGAAATCGGGCGGGGCACCAGCACCTACGACGGTATTTCTATCGCCTGGTCGCTGGTAGAGTACTTGCACAACCATCCACACTGCCGGGCTAAAACGCTATTTGCCACGCACTACCACGAACTCAACCAACTGGCCGAAGACCTGCCTCGAGTCAAGAACTTCAACGTCGCGGTGAAGGAGGTGGGTGATAAAATCCTGTTCATGCGGCAGCTCAAGGAGGGTGGCAGTCAGCACAGCTTCGGCATCCATGTGGCCCAGCTGGCCGGTATGCCCCAACCGGTGGTGCTGCGCGCCAGCGAAATCATGCGCCACCTCGAGCAGGACAAGATCAACGACCCTTCGCCCAGCGAACAGAAGCTACAGCAGCTCCCCGCGCAAGCTCCGCAGCTCACGTTGTTCGCCTCTGACCCGCGCTGGGAGAAAATCCAGGAAATGCTACAAGCCACCGACATCAATACCCTGTCGCCCGTAGAGGCATTGTTGAAGCTGAATGAGTTGCAGTTGATGATGAAAGGTTGACAGTAGTACTATCGCTTATACTTTTTCAGTATTTTCGTTGTGAGCGTTCGCAAAGTTTGAGTCAATGACACATTGGAAAGATCGTATCACCACCCATCCGAAGCAGTGCGGAGGGCGACCCTGCCTCCGTGGCATGCGTATTCGGGTTATAGACCTTCTGGCAACAGGATTGTCTCGTCAGGAAATTTTAGCGGAGATGCCCGACCTGGAGGAGGGAGATATAGAAGCAGCTATTCGCTACGCTAGCAGCCGTCTAGATCATCCTATTCTGGCAGCATGACTGAGATTTGGATTGATGCTCAGCTTTCTCCGTCTTTGGCTGCATCATGGACCACGCTGATTGCTTTATACGGAGGCTTTTTGCAGCTTAACTGTTACTAAAAATCACTAAACCTATGAAATTTCAGGTTCTTATTGAACAAGATGAAGACGGCGTATACGTAGCGGAAGCACCTTCATTACCAAGCTGCCTGTCGCAAGGCGACACGCGACCTGAAGCACTGGAAAATATCTATGAAGCGATTGCTCTATATTTAGAGAGTTTTGGATGCTCGTGGTGACCCTATTCCCCCTATAATAGCGGAAGAGGTAGTAGAGGTAATACGATGAGTCGACTTCCCCAGGTGTCTGGTCGCAAGGTGGTAAAAGCCCTTGGCAAGATAGGTTACGAGTTGGATAGACAGCGAGGCAGTCATATGATTATGCGCCAGAGGGTGTCGCCTTACTGACGACTTACTATCCCGGATCATAAAGAGATAGCAAGAGGGGCTATACACGCAATTATTCGCTAAGCAGATTATAATCACCAATATGAAGGAGTTCCTTGAAGGACCAAAACTAGGCTATAAGGTTACCAAACCATCGATTGCTATACTTTTATCCACGTTAGGAGTGATAGTGATCAACGTAGCTTTTGGTCTCTTAATACATACAGTCATATCCAGAACATCTTTAGCTGAGGGAACTGCTTTTTGGGAAGAAAGTGCTGCAGAGGCAATATCAAACGTATTTACGTTCGCTCCCATTGCGTTATTGCTTTTTTGGTATGTCAGGAAATACGAAAGAAGAGGTATTAAAACGTTGGGATTAGATAATAGTAAAGCAATAATCAAATCATTGCAAGGAGGTTTGATAGCTCTCGTTATGATAGGGTTAGTTTTCTTTTTGATGTTTGTATTTGAGCAAGTGGAAGTAAGTGCGGGATCGCCTAGATTAAGAACCGGGTACGGTCTCCTGGGGCTACTGCTACTACTGATTGGACGGTTAGTTCAAGCGAGTTCAGAAGAAATAGTTTTTAGAGGATGGTTGCTACCCATTCTTTACAACAAGTGGGGACTGTTCTCCGGTATTGCAATCTCATCTTTGATATTTGGACTTATTCACGTATTTAATAACCCCTCTGCACTCGCTATCTTTAACCTATGTCTGTACGGATTTTTCTTAGCATTGTATGCCGTTAGAGAAGGCTCTATTTGGGGGGTCTGTGCTTGGCATACAGTGTGGAACTGGGCCGAAGTGAACATTTTTGGGTTTTCCACAAGCGGCGATAGTGCAGGTGAAGGATTACTATTCTCTACGAACTTCACCGGGGAGGATTTATTTACGGGTGGTTCTTTAGGTACGAATGGAAGTCTATTTTTAACGATAATTCTATTGATAGGAATATTAATACTGTTCAGAAAGACTAAAATAGGATATACACAACAAGGCACATGATGAAAGAAATAATATGCTGTTATTCTTGAAGGCGAAAGCTGAACCTCTTCGATAATTTACTATTTGCCCTAAACCTCGAACTATGTCAGATGAAATTAGATACCTACCTCCTCCAGCAGATCTGCTGAGAATTTCGTGTCAAAGAACTGTATCTTCTTGGGTCAGCCGCTTCGGGTAACCTTTCCGATGATAGTGACTTGGATTTCATTGTTCAGTTTGACCGAGAGGGCTACAAAGGGGCTTTCGATCAGTTTATGGACTTCAAACATCGCCTTGAGGAAATGTACGAACGACCAGTAGATTTATACCATCAGAAAACGTTTAGGAACAGCATCTTCCAGCAAGAAGTAGAGGATACTAAAAAGCTATTGTATGCCGCATAGCGTTCGCAAGCTCCTCCTTAATATAAGTAATGAGACATACTTATCTTCACGTCATTGCGAGCTAGGTACGAACGAAGCAACCTCCTCCTATGAGTCGAATAGCTTCGTCGCTTCGCTTCTCGCTATGACGTTTTAAGTGAAAAACAATTCTGTCGCGCTACTTAAAACTTTCTTGCGAAGAAGTCTACGATTTTATTCAAAGCCTACACCTGCGAATAATCCGTAGGCACTAGGAAAGTACGATCAATGCGTGATACTGTGTCGGCGTATTCGGGGAGTACTTTGATGCGTTGCCACTCGGGATGCTGCAAAAACTGCTGCCAGTTGCGGTCGCGCTCTTCCATGTCGTCGAACGCCAGCATGTAAGTAAGCTGCGGCAGTTGCTGGCCTACTAAAGTCTCACCGAAAAACACCGTGTTCAAGCCGGTTTGGTCGAAGATGGTGAACTCGTCTTGGTTAAACATATTGATTTTGCGGCGGGCGGCTTCCTCGTCGTGGCTCTCGTAGGTACGCAACTCAAACAACCGTTCGTCTTGATTGGGAATCTTCATTTGAGGCAACCCCTCAAAGGCCAGCATCAGCGAGCTTTCGTAGCGCAAGAAGTTAGGACTGTCGGGCGTGCTCGGCTCAAAGTACGCGCTGCTGTTGTTCTGATACGCCGGTTGCTGACTCAACCGCTGCTGCGTTTGCGACCACTGCTCTAGCGAGTTGAACGGCATCAGTACGTAGAACTTGGGAGGTTCAGCCTGCCCGAGTTCAGTAAACACTCCTACGTTACGCACGCCCAGCGCATTGAGTGAGGGAATCATCGCGTCGCGCCAGTACGCATCTACCGTTGCGCGTTTGCCGCTGTTGCGCAGTTCGTAGGTGCGCAATTCGTAGTACTCGCGCACCGCCTGCCCCGGCACGGCGGAGGATGCATTAGCAAAAGGAATAGCTGCCGTGGCAGCCAGTGCTGATCGCTGCACAAAGTCTCTTCTGTTCATCGGTTGTGTATTAGAGTGTCTGATAATAGTAGCGATAAACTCTATCAAATAAAACGAGATTATACATTTCGTACGAATCGACACCACACACCAATCATCAGCAACTAAGCACCCAGCCGTATAGAAAGTTATCCACGCGGTGGCTGCTAATAACTAGCACCTATCGCCTATCACAAATCTCCCCAAATATCCGGCATCTAACTATCCAGAAAGTCATCTAGCATCTAACCGCATAGAAAGTATCTAACATCTAGCCACACAGAAAGCCTCCAGCATCCAGTATCTGACCACTCAGAAAGTCATCCAGCAACAGTCTTTCTCACAAAAAACTTTACCTTTGTCCGCATGAGCATTAACGACCGAACCGACGCTTCCGTAGCCGAACAAATTGCCCGCATGTTTCTTGAAATTGGGGTAATAAAACTCAATGCCCAATCGCCCTACACCTGGGCCTCGGGTTGGAAGTCGCCCATCTACTGCGACGGACGCATTTCATTGTCGTATCCACCGGTGCGGTCGTATATTAAAGGCGAGTTAGTAACCCTGATCGCGCAGCGGTTTTCGGAGGCTGATGCGATTGCTGGGGTGGCGACCGCGGGGATTCCCCAGGGAGCGTTAGTCGCCGACCAACTGGAACTACCTTTTATGTACGTGCGGTCTAAGGCCAAAGCCCACGGCATGACCAACATGGTAGAGGGCGAAATAGTAAAAGGCCAGAAGGTGGTGGTGATTGAAGATTTGGTGTCGACCGGGGGTAGCTCGCTCAAGGCTATTGCTGCCCTAGAGCTGCTGGGGTTAGAAGTGCTCGGACTCGTTTCGGTGTTCACCTACGGTTTTGATCAAGCCCGCGAAGCCTTTACCCGAGCGTCCATTCCCTTCGTATCGCTGTGCAACTACGACACTCTCATCAAGGAAGCAGTTGAGCAGGATACGGTTTCTATCAACGAATTGTCTTCGCTACGCGACTGGCGAGAGAACCCTAGTGCTTGGGGGCAATAAAGAGCGCTACGAACGATCGTCGATCACATGCAGTAGGTTGGCCGTCACGTTCAGGAAGTTTCCTTCGGAAATCATCCCAATCAGTTTGCCTTTCTTCACCACGGGCAAGCAAGGCACTTGGTGCTTCTTCATCTTTTGCATCGCTTCCAGCACCGTCTTGTTCGGAGCGATGGTGACGGGTTCCTTGATCATCAGGTCGGCTACTACCGGGGTTTTGTCTTGTTTTAGGTGGTCTCGGTTGATCAGGTAACGAATGAGCTGACGCGCTGAAATGAGCCCGACCATTCGCCCCTTTTTATCCTCAACCGGCACAAAGCGTATCTTTTGCCAGTCCATGATATTTGCTACCAGTTCGGGAATATCGTCTTGCTCAACCGTAAACACGTCACGGGTCATAAACTCCTCGATCAGCAGTGAGGTAGGCGACCAACGTACAGAATCGTCTTTCGTGGCCAGCGACCACTGGTGTACCGGTTTTCCCTTCTGCTGGCGCGATACCATGGCTGCCGTCAGGGTAGCCGCTCGCTCGTCGGCCATTACTTCTTTACTGATTTTGTGATAAGATTTCAGCATCCAGCTGGCCCCGGTCTGCCGGGTTTTGTTACGTTCAGCGATAATGCCTAGATACTGATTAGCATCAGCGTCTGCTACCTGCCGTTTCTTTAGGCCAGCGCGGGCAATCGGCAGCAGTTCTTTCTCTACTAGTTCGGCTACAGACAGTTTCTGCCCTTTGATCCAGGTGAGTTCGGCCTCGTGACCTGAAAAGGCGGTCGCCACAAAATTGGAGCGTACGTCGTCAAAGTCCATCCAGCGGGTAATATCGTCGTACGACTCGCCAAAGCCCTCCATTAATCCTACCCAGAAGGCGGCGTTCGCTATCTCATCGGCCACACTGGGTCCAGCGGGCAAGATACGGTTTTCAATCCGCAGGTGTGGCTTCCCGTTAGGGCTGATGCCGTAGCAAGGCCGGTTCCAACGATACACCGTAGAGTTGTGGGTCATCAGGGCCCGTAGCTCAGGGGTTTTTCCCTCTTCCATTTGCTCTAGCACGTCCTGCTCGCAATCAGCCATCAGCATCGGACGGAACCGCACCACGTCTTCGCGGTACAGCTCCAGCGCCGACTTGGTGACCCAGTCGTTTCCGAAGGTCACGCGCGGGCTGCGATCACGCAGATGTTCAGACACCGCCCGGGTGTCTACCGACTGCTGAAATAGGGCAATGCGGGTTTCGTTCCACAGGCGTTTGTTGAACAGAAAAGGGGAGTTGACCGCCATCGCCAACACCGGGGCCGTGACGGCCAGTGCCACATTATACTTTTGCACAAAGTCGGCGGGGGTCACTTGTAGATGCACCTGAAAGCTGGTATTGCAGGCTTCCAGCATGGCCGAATCATGCTTCACGTTGAGTTCGTCGATGCCACGAATACGTAGCTCCTGCTTGCTGCCGCGCATTTTACTGATGGCCTCCACCAGCGCGTGGTAGCGCTGCAAAGGGGTAAGATTATGTATCTCCAGATCAGACTTGCGCAGCGTGGGTAAAATACCGGTGATGACCGTCTTGAAGTCCATCTCCTGGCCGAGCACCGCCAGCTCGCTAAACTTTTCGTCGATATCGGCGGCCATCTGACTAAAGCAATCCTTGGTAAGCTCCTGTGGGTCGAGATTAAACTCAAGATTGAACTTGGCCAGTTCGGTGGTGTAGCCTTCAGAAGTAAGGCGCTCTAGCACTTCCATAGAAATGGGGGCAGGCTTATAATGCCGATCCAGTAGGCAGAGCTCTTGTTCGGCTCCGATATGGATAGGCTCCTGGTTGAACCAATCATCGGTGAGCATCAGCTCTAGTGCCTTTAGATCCTGTAGAATACAACGGGTATTTTCGTTCAGGTCTTTTTGGTTATCGACCAATTTAACGTTCAGGTTACCCATACGATAGAAGGTTATGAAGTGTAGAGCCTTCTATCTAAGTCAGAAAGTTGCCGTTTTGTTGTAAGTTGAGTGGGGGCGCTACATTTTGATGAGTTCTACGGTCTTTTCAGCTCCTCCTTTGCGCACCGTCAAGAAGTACACGCCGCGTCGGATACTGCCCAGATTAAAACCCGTTGATTTGCCCTTCACGCGTTGTTGTGCCACAACCTTCCCGGTCCTATTCTTGATGATAATGGTGCCACCCTGCCATTTATTAGTATCTACTCCCACCATAAGCTTGTCAATCACAGGGTTGGGGTACAGCGATATGGAAGTGGGGCTAATGTCTCGCCTGATATCAGGTACTTCGTCGTCAGCGTGGCGAGTAGTCGCCTTTTTTCTGCTATTAGTAGGTTCATCTTCTATCAAATTATATTCTGAAATGCTACTTTGTGCCTGAACACCCAGCGCTAATGACATCAGTGCAGGAATGCTAATGATTTGTAGAAGCCTTCTCATTATTATAACCTTTTGGTGTACGTGTTGCAATATAATTATAAAGATGCTTGCCAAAAAGGTGTACTCGCGCAATACATTACACGCGAATGATCGCCAGAGCATGATGAATAGGGATGTCTGAACCAAGAGGACAAAAAAATGCGCAGTCAGAATCGAATCTGCTGCGCATCAAACTGTTGGTAGCTAAGGCTTACACTACCCGGTGGCCCAAGCGCGGCCTTCACCGGCTTCCTCAATCGGCAAGCAGCCTTCGTATCTTCCGGGTACAGATACGTACTGCAAAAACTGCGTAGCGCCTAGTTCTGAGGTAAAGAAACCAACCATCGTCAGCTCTTTGGCCATCGCAAAGAAAGGCTTCGTCTCAGGATCATCGTTCTGCTTGGCTTCCTCCTGATACTTGGTAAGCAGTTCGTCCTGCTGCGCGGGTTCCAGGTCTACAAACGAATCACCGTAGGTTTCCTGGCTATCTTTCTCTACCTGATCAAGTCCAGCAGCAAAGCGTTGCTTTTCTTCCTCCGTGTGTATATCATTCAGCATCAGGTCAATGAACTCCGGCACCCCCGCCTCTTTGGCACCGGGAGTATCCGTCTTGGGAATAATGCGTTCGGCCACTTCAGCGGTGATGCGCGCCTGTGCTTCGGTCAGAAACTGAGGTTGCCAGTTGAGTTCAGGTTGTGCGGTGCAACCCTGTAGCACTCCGGCAATTGCCGAAGAAGACAGAGCCCCGCCCATCATTAGGGCCGTACGCTTGAGGGCTTCTCTACGATCCATCATAGTTATTTTCTTTAGTATTAAAGGTTCATTTTTTTAAGCTCGTTCACCGCGTGGTCGGCCGCACGGGCGGTCAGGGCCATGTAAGTGAGCGAGGGATTTACGCAAGAGGCGGAGGTCATGCAAGCACCATCGGTTACGTACACATTGGGTACACCATGCACTTGATTGTTACCGTTGAGCACCGAAGTTTTTGGGTCACGGCCCATACGGGCGGTGCCCATCTCGTGGATGCCGAGTCCGGGCCAGCTTCCGGCGTCGTGGGTTTCTACGTTCTTGAATCCTGCCGCTTCCAGCATCTCAGCGGCCGCATTGGCCATATCCGGGCGCATCTTCATCTCGTTTTCCTTAAACTCAGCGTCAAAGCTAACCGTAGGCTGCCCCCAAGCGTCTAGGTTGTCGTAGTCAAGCACCATCTTGTTTTCGTGGTAGGGCAGTGTTTCGGCGAAGCCGGTCATTCCCATCCGCCAAGATCCTGGCATAATCAACTGGGACTTAAGCTGTTCGCCAAAGCCAAGTTCGGCAATGCCTCGCTGCCAACCGGACCGGCTAGCTCCCCCTTGGTAGCCGAAGCCGCGTAGATAATCTTTCTGCGCAGAGGCTTTATCAACGTTCCTGAATCGTGGAATGTAAAATCCGGTAGGACGACGACCGTATTCCATTTTATCAGCAAAACCGTCGAAGGTGCCCTCGGCCCCAACGCGGAAGTGGTGGTCCATTAGGTTGTGACCCAGCTCACCACTTTCGTTCCCCATCCCTTCGGGAAACGCGTCTGATTTAGAGTTCATGAGGATAGAGGTGCTTGCTACGGCTGAGGCGCAACAGAAGATCACCTTCGCGTAGAACTCCATTTCCTCCTTGGTGTCCTGATCTACCACGCGCACGCCGGTAGCCCGCTTCTTCTCCGGATCGTAGATGATGGAGGTAACAATAGAGTAAGGACGCAGCGTCATATTGCCGGTGGCTTCTGCTGCGGGCAAGGTAGACGACAAACTACTAAAGTAAGCTCCGTAAGGACACCCTCGTATACAGCGGTTGCGGTACTGACACATGGCCCGTCCGTTGTGAGTTACCGACAGGTTGGCCGTGCGGCCAATGGTGACTACACGCCCCTCCAGGTTCTCGGCTACTTTATCACGGAAGTGTTCTTCCACGCAGTTCATGGCAATGGGTGGCAAAAAGTTGCCATCCGGCAGTTGTGCTAAGCCTTCTTTCTGTCCTTGAATACCCGCAAACCCCTCTACGTAGGTGTACCAGGGGTCAATGTCCTTATAACGGATGGGCCAGTCTACCCCGAATCCATCCTGGGCATTGGCCTCAAAATCCTGCTCGCTCCAACGATAGCTATGCCGCCCCCACATAATAGATCGCCCTCCTACGTGGTAACCACGCATCCAATCAAACCGCTTCTCTTCCTGATAAGGGTGCTCGTCGTCCTTCACAAACCAGTGTTGGCTAGATGGGCGTATAGAATAACCGGTTCGGCTCTGTTTGGGGTAGTGCTTCGCAATCTCCTCGGGTGGGGTCCGGTCGCGATTAGGAAGCTCCCAGGGTGCGCTATGGGCGGTTGTGTAGTCTTCTACGTGTTTTACGTTGCGCCCCCGTTCTAGCACGAGCGTTTTCAGCCCCTTTTCGCTTAGCTCTTTGGCGGCCCAGCCACCGCTAATACCAGAGCCGATGACAATGGCATCGTAAGTGTTTTGATCTTTTGCCTTCGCGTTAATGTACATAGAGGTTATAAGATTGTTTTTTTAAAACTGCTTTCAATATAGCACATTGCTAACGATTTAAAAACGAAAATTAGTTGCACTACTCCGTTAAAATCTACCGAAAAAGCCTAAGATAGCAGTACAAAAAGAAACCTATAAGATATGTTGTAGTTCGCGCAAGCAGCTGATTTCGTACGTGACTTCCTCTTGATGAGTGACCTCGCCAGGATTGTAATACACCTGATCGATACAGGCATTCCGTGCACCACCTACGTCGGCGATCAGATTGTCACCCACCATCAGACACTCACCGGGTTGCGTACCAATGCGTTGTAGGGTATACTCAAACACCGGTTGATGCGGCTTTCGGTGCCCCATGGTGTCCGAAGACACCACCTCCGTAAAATAATTGGTAATGTGTGCACTAGCCATCTTGATGGCCTGTATCTTGGCAAAGCCGTTGGTTAGAATATGAAGTTGATAGCGTGGTCGCAGGTAGTCAAGCGTAGCCAGTGCGTGGGGCATCAAGTGCGGCTTGGTAGGGCAAGTGCGTAGGTAGCGGTCGGCCATGTCGGGGGGCACTTGGTTGGTATCCGCTCCTACGCGAGCGAATATCATCGCAAACCGCTCGGCTCGCATGCGCTGCTGGTTGATCCGGCCCTCATTATACTGCTGCCAAAGCCCGTGGGTCACTTCATCAAAGGCTTCGCAGAATTGATCTACCGAGAAAGGCTGCGTATCTGCCAGCCGGTAATAATGATACAGTTCGCCCAGGGTTTCGTAGGCGTTCTTCTTGAAATCCCACAGGGTATGGTCCAGATCAAAAATGATGTGCCGGTAGGTTTTGGTCATGGCTCCGTTAACAACGGTACCCGAGGGTTTGTTAACTTTGTATCACATCGTCGCTAACGGGTGTTACACAGCTCATGACTCTACGGGATTACGTACAAAAGATCAAGAGATTCTTCGGAGCACCTCCTCCGGCCCCCGAGCGTATACCCGGCTACGAAGATGTGGTGAACGAAGATCAGCAACTGACCGAGACTCCTCTGAGTGAGCGCATCCTGATGGCACTATCCCGCATGAAGCAGGCCGAGAGTAATCCGCACGAAGGGGTAGACATGTCGGTTTACTTTCGGTCAGCCGACGGGATATGCTACGCCTGCCTGGGCGGGTGGGGCCTGATAGGCCGGATGTCGCTCAGCACCGCCTGGATGCAGAGTCGCGATACGCGCCACATCGCCACCTACCGCGACCCTACGTTCTGGACACTAGGCTGCTATCAGGTATCGCTAGATCGGGCCAAAGACGGTAATATCTACGAAGCCTTCGTCATGATGGACCTTGATCCGATCCAGGGGCGCCGGTACGACTGCCGTATCACGCACTATGAAGAAGACCCGCGGGCATTTTACCGAGATATGCACACCCTAGCCGACCAGCTGCAAAGCGACGGCTATTAGTGTTGCGCGAAGCTTTATTTAGCGGATTATTTCTCTAGCAAAGCAAGAATGTCGGATGCCTCTTGTGTTCGGGCATGGTCGGCGGCGGTTCGGCCCTCACCGTCGGCTACAGTTTTGTCGGCCCCGTGGCCCAACAGCAGCCGTACGGCATCAGTTCTTCCAAACATGACGGCGTAAATCAAAGCGGTGGCCCCGTTAACGTTTCTGACGTCTACCTTAGCACCCTGAGCAAGCAGCAGCTCTGCGATGGTGAGATATCCCTTGAAACTCACGCCGATCAGTGCCGTGTTGCCCGCGGCATCCTGTGCGTTTACGTCAGCACCCGCTTGCAGCAGTAGTTCCGTCATTTCATATTGTCCGTTGTAGCTAGCCAACACCAGGGGTGGAAAACCGCGGGGATCGCGTGCCTCAAGCAAAGTGGGATTCTCGGCGATATTTTGCTTTACCGCGACAGTGTCGCCCGCACTTATGTGATCAAAAAAGCTCATGGTTTACAATTTTTATGAGTGGCCAGCTAATCAAGCTATAACCGTCATTCAGACCGGTTGGCAGCACACCCTCCGTAACAAATGTTTTAGCGATGAAGGTAGTAAAGCCTTCGTAACGATACGTTAGGCCAGAAAGTTAGAGGTTTTGACCGATAATCTTATTCCTTTCACGAGCCGTACGAAAAGTTAAGGAAGCGTAGAACTTTTAATGTCCCCAAACGCCCCACCCCCTCCGTAGCCCACAAATTAACCGCGGCGGTGGTGGACCGCTTGTGGGCTATGAGAGGGATGACGAAGAGCTCATACGGGTACAATATTACTTCAAAGGTCCCGAACCCTCGCTCAGTTACTTTTGACCAACTCCTTATATTGACTCAAAACGCTAATTTTTACTACTTTAGCGGCTTCTTACCAAACTCAATTCTATGCGTCGGCTCTACACCTGCTTATCCTTATTGATCATACTATTAATGGCAGGCTGCCAGGGGCCGTCGGCTACCGGGGTGCAGCCTCACGCGCTGTTTACCGATCACGCGGTGCTACAGCGCGACCGGGATATTGTAGTGTGGGGCACGGCCGACCCGGGAGGCACCGTAGAGGTGGAGCTAGGCGAAGCCGAAGTGCAAGTGCCGGTAGATGAGCGGGGCCAGTGGCAGGCCACCCTGCCCCCGATGGAAGCGGGCGGCCCCTACGAGCTGGAGATTGAGGGCGTAGAAGCAACAACGTTTAAAAATATTATGATCGGCGATGTGTGGATAGCATCAGGACAGTCTAATATGGAATGGGCGCTACAGTCCGAAGTTGATAATTTTGAGGAGGAAATTGCTAACGCTGACTTTCCCGATATCCGCTTGTTCACGGTAGATCACAACGTGAGTTTTGTGCCGCTCGACAGCATGCCGGTGGTAGGCGATGGTTGGCAGCCCACGTCGCCCGAGACCATCCCGAATTTTTCGGCAGTAGCCTACTTCTTCGGCCGACAGGTGCATCAAGATCAGGGTGTGCCGGTTGGTTTGCTAAGTACCAACTGGGGCGGCACCCCGGCCGAGGCTTGGACCAGCGAATCGGCCCTCATGACGATGCCTGAATTCAAGGCGGTACTAGAAGAGCGGAAGAACGCCGATGAACCAGCTAAAGACCCAGCCGAGCAAGAGAAACGACGAGCGAGCTTTGTGGCAGCAGCTAACCAGAAAATTGAGGCAGCTGATTTTCAGCCCAACTACGACACCGAAAACTGGCCTACGATGAAGCTACCGAACGCTTGGGAACAGACGGATACCACCCTACAAAACCTCGATGGTTTCGTGTGGTTTCAGAAGACCATCAACCTCCCGGCTCAATATGCCAAACAAGACCTTACCCTGTCTTTGGGTGCCATCGACGACATGGACGTCACTTGGTTCAACGGACAGCGCATCGGCGACACCGACGGATATAACGTCATGAGAGAGTACACGGTGCCCGCTGCCCTGACCCAATCGGGTGAAAATACGATTACCGTGCGGGTGCAAGACAACGGCGGTGGCGGTGGCCTCACCGGACCGGCAGAAAAAATGTACTTGGCGGCGGGCGGCGAGCAGTTACCGGTAGAGATTGGTGGTTCGTGGCGTTACGATACCACACAGGAGGGTGACTTTCCCCCGGTGCGCGAAATACAGCACGAACCGGCGGCTTTATACAACGCCATGATTGCGCCGCTCTTGCCCTTTCCGATCAAAGGAGTGATTTGGTACCAGGGGGAAAACAATACTAACCGAGCCAAGCAGTACGCTACCCTTTTTCCGAAGATGATTCAAGACTGGCGTCAGCAGTGGGGTTATGATTTTCCGTTTCTGTACGTACAGTTGGCCAATTTCCAGGCGGGGGGTGCCCCCGACGGCTGGGCCTACCTGCGCGAGGCGCAGAATAAAGCCCTTGAGCTAGAGAACACCGGCGTAGCCGTTACCATTGACATCGGCGATTCTTCTGACATTCACCCGCGCAACAAACTAGACGTGGGCGATCGGCTTGCCACCGCGGCGCGAACCGTGGCCTACGGTGATGCCTCGGTATTCACCGGCCCTATGTACCAGTCGATGCGCGTATCGGGCGATTCTATCATCGTCACGTTCAAGGGCGTGGGCGACGGTTTAATGAAACTGCCCGATGAGGACGTGACCGGCTTCATGATCGCCGGTGAAGATCAGCGGTTTACAGAAGCACAAGCTAACATCATTAGCCCCAACGAAGTATCGGTGTTCTCTTTCGATGTGGCAACCCCAGTAGCTGTGCGCTACGGTTGGAGTAACAACCCTAAAGTCAATCTCTACAACGAAGACGGTTTACCCGTATCACCCTTCCGCACCGACGACTGGAAGCCCATGGATGTAACGATGCTATCGGCAGCACAGTAGGTCGGCCTATTTTTGCCTCTACTCACTCTTGATAGCGGGCAATAGCCAGGCGATGATACCGAGTAGCGGCAGAAAGGCACACAGCCGGAACACGTAGGCCACGCTGGTGTAGTCAGCCAGCTGACCCAGTACGGCGGAGCCTAATCCGCCCATGCCGAAGGCAAAGCCGAAGAACAGTCCGGAGATCATCCCCACTTTGCCGGGCATTAGCTCCTGCGCGTATACCAGGATCGCCGGAAAGGCCGATGATAGCAGTACTCCGATCACTGCGGATAACGCTACCGTCCAGAATAGTCCGACGTAGGGCAGCATCAGGGTGAACGGCGCGACCCCCAGAATAGAAAACCAGATCACGTACTTGCGTCCGAAACGATCACCCAGCGGACCGCCGATGAGCGTGCCCGCGGCCACTGCGGCCAAGAACACAAATAGGTAGATCTGCGACTGCTGCACCGATACTTGAAACGTGTCGATCAGATAGAAGGTGAAATAGCTGGTGATACTGGCCATATAAAAGTACTTAGAAAAGATCAGCACCAACAAAATCGCTACCGAGAAACGCACCTTGCGTGAGGATAAACCGCTTGTTTCCACCTCTCCTATAGTATTATGCTGCCGGGTCCGCTGCCCCAAATGGTGCTTGTACCAACGTCCGACGCGTACCAAGGCAAGCATGGCTAGGATGGCCGCCGCGCCGAACCACCCCACGTTGGCTTGTCCGTAGGGCATAATCAGCAGAGCAGCGAGCAGTGGCCCCAGAGCTGCCCCCGCGTTGCCCCCAATCTGAAAGATAGACTGCGCCAAACCTCGCTTGCCCCCTGATGCCAAGTAGGCCACCCGCGACGATTCAGGATGAAACACCGCCGACCCCATCCCCACTAAACCGACGGCGAGTAGCACGAAGGCATAGCTCGGTGCCTGCGACAACAATACCAACCCGGACAGCGAAAACACCATACCGATCGCCAGAGAATAAGGACGCGGGTTTTTGTCAGTATACGCCCCTACCAGGGGCTGTAGCAACGAAGCGGTGAGCTGAAAGGCAAAGGTAATCAGTCCTATCTGCGCAAACGATAGCGCGTAGTTCTCTTTGATCAGCGGATAAATTGCCGGCACCACCGACTGCATGGTATCATTGAGCAGGTGCGCTCCACTGATGGTGAACAGGATCGGTAATACTGTGTGTTGGACGGTTTTTTCGGAAGAAGTAGTGGGGGCTACCGTATCAGAAGTTTGGGGCATGAGGGTAGTCTTATGAAAGAAATTAACGCATTTGGTAACACGGTCCAGTTGGGTCAACTTCGTTAACGAATCAAAGTTACGGTTTTTGACAGTCAGAGCAGAGAACCCAGCTAATAATGCATAGGCTATGTGACGTAGGTTAGTAGTGACGTCGTGCTTTTTTTGCTCTGCGGTGATATTTTTATAGAGCGACAATTAACATGAGATTGTACTCTATTGTTAGACGACAGTGTCGTTGAGTAACTAACACTTCGTTCATCTGGGTTGCATAGTCCGGCTGAAAATCAGGATGCCCGGTTTGCCACAGAGCAAATGCAAAGATATCTGCCCAGCGTGCGG
This sequence comes from Tunicatimonas sp., assembly GCA_965213875.1. Lineage (GTDB taxonomy): Bacteria > Bacteroidota > Bacteroidia > Cytophagales > Cyclobacteriaceae > Tunicatimonas. Next base: position 1,729,588 of record CBDCAN010000001.1, read on the forward strand.
CTCGCTTCTTTTTAGAGCTAGCGAGGCCATGCCCAGATGAATAATCGACGGACAAGAGGACAGGATGATCTGAAGCGGTAGCCGCCTGCAATCGTGCAGCAAATTTGGTGGGCATCCGGGAATCCACCCGAGCCTCGTTGATGCCGGTAGTCACCCGTGTGGCGGGATACTTTGAGTACCATCGTGCGACGACACCATCAGCACCTCTACGCTTGGGCTTATGCGGTTTGCCCCGCAGGCACATCTATCAGCCCATTTTTTTTGTAATTATCCAAAGCTTGGTACTCGAGTGAACCTACCTAGTACACACAGCAAAAAGGGCAATAACGGTTAACTGCTTCGCCACGGCACCCTTTCGCAGGAATACAGTCATCGATAATAGTACTTATTCAACCGCAAACTTACCATGACTGCTATCAGCGCACATATCACTGCTATATAGTTCAATTCTATTTAGTTTTATTAATATGTATAAGTCAGTACACCCCATCCGTATGATCAGGTCGTTCGCACTACTATCACTGCTATTACTATCTACTTTCACCATCTCAAGCGCCCAAGATGATTGTGTGAATCGCTCTATTTATAGCTGGCAAAACTACAGTGGCAACCCTTCTACCATTGAGTCGGTTGAGGTAGAGTTCGACATCAACCCTAACAGCCTGAATTTCGGGAATATTAATGATGGTTCGTTCGGTGCATGGGCACTGGTAATAGGGCAACAGGGAAGTACGACTAACAATAGTACTATCACTTTTGAGCTGGATCGGGAGGTGCATGACTTATGCATTCCCATCTACGGTATCAACGGCAACGATCAGGTTAACGTAACCGCTAGCAACAACGGTACTGCTGTGGGCAGTACCATCACTGCTAATGGCGATGATCGCACATACTGCTTCAACGGTTCTATAGATCAGATTGATATCTTCTTCGGAAGTAGCTCAACCAACGCGGCGCAACAATTTATCGGTATTGGAGACTTCAGTTGGTGTTCTATTGATACCGACGACGACGGCGTGTTAGATAATGTAGACGTTGACAGTGACAACGATGGCGTTCCTGATCTGGCAGAGGACAACAACGCCGCTAAAGATGCGGATAACGATGGTATTCCGAACTTCCGTGACCCTGATTTTCCAGGCTTCACCGATGCGGACGGCAACGGAGTGAACGACAGCACCGACCCGGACAGCGACGGACTGCCCAACTCGCTCGATATAGACGCGGATGGCGACGGGATCGTGGATAACATTGAAGCGCAGAGCACCGCCGCCTACGTGGCGCCCACTAACACCGATGCGGACGGCAACGGACGAGACGATGCCTACGATAGCACACCCATTACTCCGGTAAACACCGGCGGCTCTGCCGCACCCGATTTTCTCGATCTGGACAGTGACGGCGACGGGGTGCCCGACCTGGTTGAAGGAAACGATATCGATGCCAACGGCGTCGTGGATATTCAGGGCGGCGCAGTTTCTGGCAACGATGCGGACGTTGACGGCCTAGACGATTCTTTTGATGCCATCTTCGGGCGGGGCACCGATGATAACGCTATAGGCCGCAATACCGTGCCGCGCAATCTGGTGGACGATGACGACGAGTACAACTTCCGCGACACCGATGACGATGGTGACGGCATTCTGACCAGCGCTGAGCTTACGGATACCAACGGCGATGGCCGTCCTGAATATATCCAGGCCTGTGATGACGGCTCTATCCTAGACTTTGAAGACTACACCGTCGGTGATGCCCCCGGCCCGGTGTTTACCGTGGACGATGTCAGTATCACCTTCGATTTTCTGGATGCCTCGGGCAACGTGACGGGCTATACCATTGAAGACGATGTGCACAACGAAAAATACGTAGAGATCGGTCAAGATCTGGAGACGAACACCCAAGCCACGCTGCTAAAGATCAAGTTCAGCCAGCCCCTGGAGGGCTTCTGTTTTGACCTGCTTGACATCGACCAGGCGTTGCCCGGCTGGATCGATTCCATGTCGGTTAACGTTTTTCGTGACGGCGACGTGATCGTATTGACCGGCGAGAACATCGCCACCGGATTTAGCAATCAGTTGCGTGATAACAACTTTATCGTGGGCACTGCCAACAGTGTTGACGAATCGTACTTTGGCAACGTGCGGCTTTGCCTGGGCCAAACGGTAGATTCTCTCGTGATTCGCTACGCGGATCAGAGCGCCCCTTCGGGCTTCCAGAAAGTGGGACTGAACGATTTTACCTGGTGTGGCGTAGACAGTGATTTTGACGAAGTGCTGGACACGGAAGATACCGATGACAATAACAACGGTATTCCTGATATCATCGAGGCGGGCAATATCGGCATTGATCCTTCGGCTGATGCCGACGGCGATAAAATTCCCAACTACCGTGACCCAGATTTTCCGGGCTTTGCCGATGCTGATAATAATGGTATTGACGACCGCTTCGATCTTGATCAAGACGGTGTGCCTGATCATCTGGATTTAGACACCGACAACGATGGCATTCCCGATGCGGTGGAAGCCAACGGCGGTACCTTGCCCGAAGATATGGACGACGACGGGCGCTATCCGGCAGCCTACGCCCAAGCGGCCACCGACGCCGATGGTGATGGTATCCTGGCGGCACTTGATCCCGACGAGGGCGGCACAGCACTGGCCATCAATAATTCTGACAGCGATCCGCTGCCCGATTTCCGCGACAAAGACTCCGACAACGATGGACTCACTGATGCTTTTGAGATCGGAGCCACAGATGACGACGGCGATGGAGTAGCCGACAATTTTACCGATCAGGACGGAGACGGTTACCACGATACCTACGATCCTGATTTCTTTGGCACACCACTGCTACGAGGCGCCCTGGTGCGCCGTGCCCGCAGCGCTGACGCCGATAATATTCCCGACTACCGTGACCAGGACGCGGATGGTGATGGCATCACTGACAATGTAGAAGCACAATCCACGGCCACCTATGCCGCACCCGGCACCACCGATACCGACGGCGACGGCTTGGTAGACGACTATGACCCCGACAACGGGGGCACTCCCCTGGTCGCAGTAGACACCGACGATGACGGTCGGCAAGACTACCGGGATACTGACGCTGACAACGACGGCGTGCCCGATCGCATTGAGGGCCACGACGTAGACCGCAACGGCATCGCCGACATCGGAGTGGCTAATCGCGATACTGATAATGACGGGCTGGACGACAACTACGATCCGCAGAACGGCGGGGCATTGGCTCCGTTGCCGACTAACGATGCCGACAACATTCCCGATTATCGCGACACGGATGATGACAACGACGGCGTGCTGACCCGTAATGAAGACTTTAACGGCAATAATAATTACCGCGACGACCTAACGCAGGGCGGCAGCCCCACTCCCGACTATCTGTTCAATACTGATGACCCGGACGGTGACACCATCCCCAACGATCTGGATGAGGACGACAATAACGACGGAATACCCGACATAGCGCAGAGCTACGGTGTAGACCCTAGTGCGGATGATGACGGCGACAGTGTGCCCAACCACGCGGATACCGACTTCGTACACCCGACCTACGGAGCGTTTGTAGATACTAACAGCGATGGTATCAACGACATATTCGATACGGATCAAGACGGTGTGCCCAATCACTTCGATCTGGATAGCGATGGTGACGGTATTCCTAACGCTTACGAGGCCAACAATTCGCTACTGCCCAATAATATGACTGAAGACGGGCGCTATCCGGCAGCGTATGCGCAGGCCAATGATGATGACAACGATGGTATCGTCAACGACATCGACCCTGATTTTGCCGGAGGTGCACCACTACCTAACCAAGACCGTGACGGCGACGGTTTGGCAGATGCCCTGGATCAGGACGCCGACGGCGATGCGATACCCGATGCCATAGAGGCTGGAGCCACCGATAGCAATGACAATGGTCTGGTAGATACCTTCCGCGATAGTGACAATGACGGCACACCTGATTATCGAGACAACGATAGCGACGGTGATGGCATTCCTGACCTGATAGAAGCGCAACCCAGCGCCAGCACGGTCAATCCACTGGGAACCGATACCGACCGCGACGGTATTGACGACCGCTTTGATGCCGACAACGGCGGCACCGCCACCGAAGGCAACGACCACGACGGCGACGGTATTCCTGATTACCGGGACACCGACTCGGACAACGATGGGGTGAGCGATGCCACTGAGGGAAATGACAATAACAACGATGGAACACCCGATGCCTCACCTGCTAATAGCGATACCAACGGCAACGGGCTAGACAATGAGTTTGATACCGACAACGGCGGCACCGCCGTGGCCCGGCAAAACACGGACGGCGACGCTGAGCCCGATTATCGCGACAACGACGATGATAATGATGGCATTCTTACCCTTGACGAAAGCACGGACGAAAACCCTGGCAATGGCACACCAGACTACCTAGAGCAAAGCACAGAAAGTTGCGGGGTAGGCGCTACCCTGATCGACCAGTACGGTGAGAACATTGCCCAAAACAACGGCGGTACCAGAACCAATTCGGCTCTGGGCGCACCAGACTTTATCCCGGCTAATAACAACGGAGGGCAGTTGGCTTTCACCAATGCCGCTGGGGAGTTCTTTATTGTAGACTTGGGCGAAGTGGTTCCCGAGGGGCAAGATATTCAAATGCTGATGACCTCTTTCCAGGAAAACTCAGCCTGGCGCGTGGTGAGTTCAGCCACTGGAGCCAATTTTGGTAATCAGGCTACGTATACTGGTTTGGTAGAGCGGCCTAATATTGAGACCAGAATTTACACCGCTCCTGCCGGGGGCGTGCGCTTTCTGGCCTTCGTTTGGGAATCAGGCGTTCCCTATCTGGATGCAGTGGTTTATCAAAAGTGTGTGGCCGATCAGGATAACGATGAAATACCCGATACCGCTGATAATGACAGCGACAATGACGGCCTATCGGATGTCCAAGAAGGCAATGGTACCGATCCTTCGGCGGATGCCGACGGCGACGGTATTCCCAACTATCTGGACAACAGCTTCGCGGGTTTTGAGGATGCCAACGGCGACGGGGTGAGCGATATATTCGACTTTGACCGTGACGGCGTGGCCAATCACTTAGACTTAGACTCAGACAACGACGGTATCCCTGACGCCATAGAAGCCAACGCGGGTGTGCTTCCGGCCAACATGACCACCGAAGGCGCGTACCTGCTGTCGTACGTGCTGGCCAACGATAGCGATGGCGACGGTTACGCCAATGATGTGGACGCTAGCAGCGGAGGCACCGCCCTGGCTAATCCCGATACCGACGGCGACGGATTGAACGACTTCACCGACCGCGATTCGGACAACGACGGCATCACCGATGCACTAGAAGCAGGCGGACGCGACAATAATAGAGACGGAGTATTGGACGGCTTCGCTGATACCGACGGCGACGGCCTCTCAGATGCCGTGGATACGGACAACGGAGGCACCGCCCTCAGCATCATCAACACCGATGGCACTGACCAGCCCGATTATCTGGATACCGATTCCGACAACGATAGCAACGGTAGCTCACCCGGGTTGCCCGATATCTTCGAGGGGCACGACAGTGACTTCGACGGCACCCCGTCGTGGGACGACAACGGCAATCTAACGCTGGATACCAACGAGGGCAACATTGATCTGGATCGTGATGGTATCCTGGACGCGTTTGATCCCAGCGAAGGAGGCATCGGTGCCTCACTACCCGACGTAGACCGTGACGGGCGCAGCAACTTCCGCGACGATGACGATGATGATGATGGCATTCCGACCGCCGCTGAAGATGCCAACGGCAACGGCAACTTCTTTGACGACAAAACCGAAGGGCAAGCCGGCACGCAGTTCGACCGGGTGCCCAACTATCTGTACAATCCGATCAGCCCCCTGCCCGTAGAGCTGATCGACTTCTCGGCCTATTGGGACCGGGAAACAGTAGTGCTACGTTGGCAAACCGCCTCAGAACGTGACAACGATAAATTTGAGATACAGCGATCAGTGGATGGTATGAACTTCAAAACGGTAGGCAGTGTGAAGGGGCAAGGCACTAAAATGAGTTTGACCGAATATGCACACGAAGATGCGGTGAGCCAGAACGGACTCTACTATTACCGCCTGAAACAGATCGATTATAACGGCAATTTTGAGTATTCGGCTACTAAGTATGTGTTTGCTGAAGTGCCCGAAGTCACCGTGAATGCGTATCCTAATCCGGTGATAGACAAGCTTACCATCGAGATAACCGGTACGCAGCAGCCCGCCACGTATATGCTGATCGATATGGTTGGCCGGGCCTTTCTGATGGATATCTTTAACCAGCGAGTAACCATTGACATGAGTACGTTCACCACCGGCAAATACATTCTGAAAGTGCAGGGCGACCGCTTATCAGAGTCCATCATTATTCTGAAAGCGCCTGCTAACTAGATTGTAAGTAGCAGCGGCAGTAGCAGGAGACAGTGCTTCTGCTGCTGCTACTTTTTCAATACCCCTCATCAGACCGTAGAGCCGTTAGGGTTCGCAATATTTTGCTATTTTGCGCATTAGACCCTAACGCTTCTATGAAGAATTTTTTATTTGGTATCGCCCTTTGCGTCAGCACACTGTGTGTCCACGCACAGTCTGACCCGGCTGCCTCAGTCGCCGAAACAATACAGCAGCCCGAAGTGGCGAAGCACCTGCGCTTTTTAGCCTCTGACGAACTCGGCGGGCGCGATACCGGCTCACCCGGTTTGGCCATTGCGGCTCGCTACTTGGCCGAACAGTTTCGCAGCTACGGCCTGGATACTGTGCCCGGAGCAGCGGGTTACTTTCAACCCGTGAAGCTCGTATCTCAGCAACCACCGCCCCAGGCTAGTATGGGGTTCGGAGCAGACACCTTTCGGTTAGGTACCGACCTGCTGGTAATTTCGGGCGACAGTATCGCGGAAGAAACTTCGGTGGTATACGCCAACCACGGCACCGCCGAAGACCTGGAGAAACTCGATGTGACAGGGAAGATTGTGGTTACGAAGACCGGCGGTGAGGGCGTCACCAATCCGCAGTCCATGTACATCATGAGCGGTGAGAAGCGTGACCGTGTAGAAAAAGCCGGCGCAGCGGCCCTGGTAGAGCTTTACCGTTCTAACCAAGCCCCCTGGTCATTACTGGTACAATACCTCAACGTAGAGCAACTCACCCTGGGCAGCAACAGCGACACTGCGCAGCAAAAGCTTCCGATCCTGTGGATTAACGACCCGCAGGGCGAACGCCTGAAAGCATTCGAGGCTGCCAAAAAGAAGCAAATGGCTACTTTGTCCGTCGACAAGAAAATATCGGTTGATGTGCCGGTCAAAAATGTGGTGGGTATGCTTGAGGGCACCGACCCCGAGCTGAAGGATGAGTACGTTGTGCTCACTGCGCACTACGACCATATTGGCACCGGCCCGAGTCCCAACCCCAACGACAGCATCTTTAACGGTGCGCGCGACAATGCCATCGGTACCACGGCCCTGCTAAGTGCCGCTAAGTACCTGAGTCAGAACCCTCCGGCCCGCTCGGTGCTGTTTGTGGCACTTACCGCCGAAGAGAAGGGACTGCTGGGCAGTGCTTGGTACGCCGAACACCCGCTGGTACCACTCGAGCAAACTGTCTTCAACCTCAACACCGACGGAGCCGGCTACGACGACACCACCAAAGTGACCGCTATTGGACTAGAGCGGACCACCGCGCAAGAGATGATCGCTTCGGCCGGTGCTGCTTTTGACTTGGAAGCCGTAGTAGACCCCGTGCCTGAGCAAAATCTTTACGACCGCTCTGACAACGTGAGCTTCGCGAAGAAAGGTATTCCGGCGGTCAACATCGCTCCGGGGATGACTTCGTTCGGACCCGAGATTATGAAAAACTACCATCAGGTGAGTGACGAAGTCGAAACGCTTAATTTCAACTATGTAGAGAAATACTGTGAAACCTACGCCTTGGCAGCGCAACAAATTGCAAACCTGCCCGAAAAGCCCTTCTGGAAGGAAGGCGATAAGTACGAACCGGCAGGAAAAGAGCTGTACGGTCAGTAGTTCGTGGTAGGACTGTTGAGGAAAAGCAGTAAAATTGGCGCGTAAATTGACAGGTTTTGCAAAAGCACAACCTATGAAATATATGACACTACTCGCGCTCCTGGCGACGGGATGCGCCCGCTATCCGCACCAATCCTTGGATTATCCGTTAGCCAATATACCCATTGAGTCGCACGAACGAAAAGTGGCCGTACTATTTGCCACCGACCCGCTGCCCCATCGACCGTATATTAAAGTAGGAGTGTTAGAAGCCTACGGCAATCAGTTCACTTCCTACAATGACCTGATTCGGCGGTTACAGGCACGAGGACAAGAGATGGGCGTAGACGCGGTACAGATTCTTCAAAAACATTATATCGAAGATACTGAAGAAGATGTGATCACCGATTGGGTTGATACTGATATCACCAGTAAGCTTTCGGGCTTGGGCATTCTGTACGTCGACAGTGCCACGTATCTGTCACAGTACGTACAAGCGCAGGAAGTGCATCTTTACAACGAGCAAACCCAACAGTACGATAGTCTGGCCTGCCGTATCACGCTGTCGTACAACGGCGAAGACCCCGAAATTACTGGCCTCCCACGCTACGCCGCCTTGACTCGTAACTACGCTTCTGATCATTTGGTCTACGAAGAAACCCGAGATTGGTGGTACACCACTGATACCTACAACCGGGTGAGGATACGAGGCTACAGCCCTAACCAATTTCTACTTAAGCGTGTGAAGCTCGAGTACGACGACGCCAACCAAGTGGCGCAGGCCCAGATCATTTACCCCAACCGAACGCAGGAGAGCGTCCAGTTCCTTTACGATACCACTGGTCATATCACAGAGAAGCAAATTGAGCTTCGCGAGGGTATCACGTTGCGCGAAATTCCGGCTTACAATGAACAGGGGCGGCAAGTGGGTAGTGAGTTCTTCCAGTTAGATAGTGCTCAGACGTTCCAGCCCTATTTCAGAATCGTATATCACTTTTTTGATCCAGAAAACCTGGGGGTTGACGAATCACTGGTGCAGGCATCAAAAAAATAGCGACCCACCGCAAAGCGAGCCGCTATAATACCCGTGTTTTGTAAGCTTAGAACGAATACCGAACCCCAAACTGCGCTGCCCAGCGAGAGCCTTGAATCGCTCCTGGATTAACGTCCCAGGGCTCTTCCGGGGTACGGAAGGAGTAAACCGGCTGGTTGGTACCCTCCTGAAATCCCTCAAAAGCGATCAGCTGAAAGTTGTTCGCATTGTCATCGCTACCCACAAAGTAACGTTGCCCCCAGTTCTGGCCAAACCAGTTGCCCAATAGATTGCTTACGTTGAACACATCTAGAGATAGCTGCAACGTATGGCGACGTCCGTTAGCCGACGTGAGGTAGAAATCCTGTAGTAGCTTGAGATCAAACACACTTTCGAACGGTGCTCGCGAGCGATACTGCTCGGCGTACTGCCCACGCCGCTCGCTGAGGTAGTCCTCACCGTCAACGTAAGCATCCAGCTCGCTCCACATCGCAGCCTGCTCTTCTGAACTTAGCAGCGTTGCAATCGGGCGGTTGGCAGCGTCTGATACCAGATTACCATCAATGTCCTGCGCCCGCGTACCGAAGACGATTTCACCGGCATTGGCCGGTACATAGATCAGCGTTCGCTCAAACCCTTGGTTGTCCTCATTAAACAGTGCATCACCCCCTCGGTATACGTAAGAGAAAGGCTGCCCTGACTGTCCGTTGTAAAACAGCGATACAGTAGTAGCCATGAAGCCGCCGTACTCTTTGCGATACGACAGCGTCCCCGTCACGCGCGACCCTACGTCAAACACTGAACGCCCTACCATTGGATTATTACGCCCATTGAGACTGTATATCTGACGCCAGTTACTGGCATTGATGAAACCCTGACCGTCTAGTAGCGCATCAGCACGGGTAAAAGAGTAGGCTACGCTACCCCCAAAACCGTTCACCATTGGTTTTTCCAGTTTAAAGGTAGCATTCCAAGTGTAACCCTCATTAGTATTTTCTACTAGCGAGATAAAGGAATAGGTAGAATCGATGAGCCCTTGGTTTCCGGCAGCGAAGATAGGACGGCTGTCTAGGTCCTTCTAGTTATCTACCGGTTCTCTTAGGTTCACGTTCTTCACACTGATGTTGTTCAGCGTTTTAGTGTACATAAACTCTGCGCTACCCACCAAACCGAAGGGCAAGGCTTGATCTATCGCAATGTTGGTACGAAATACCTGTGGATACTTGAAGTCCTCTACGAACAAATCAACGTCGCCCGAGGGGCCAGCCGACGTATTCGCCAGATTGTCACGCCACTCTTCAGGAGTAGCATAAAAAGGCCCGAACGTACCTACAAACGAGCTGTTGAGTCCATTACGGATAAACATGCCACCGGGCCATACCCAAGGCACCCGACTAGTGAACACTCCAAGCCCACCGCGCAGTTGCGTGGTCTTATCACCCTTCACATCCCAGTTAAAACCAACGCGCGGACTCCAGAGCACCTGCGTTTTGGGAGTTTGACTTGCCCTTGCTCCCTGAAGATCATAAGCGTTTTCAATGAGTGGCACTGTGGTGGTATTAAATTCTGTGTTGTTCAGGGGCGGATCTTCTAAGAAAATTGGAATATCGGCACGTAATCCGGCGGTAAGCTTCAAGTTACTATTTAACTGAATCTCGTCTTGCACGTAAAACGCCAGTTGCATGGCATTGAAAGTGGGACCTAGATTGCTAGCATCATCACCCAGGCGTATCTCCGACTGCCCGGGGGCTAGTTGCTCGTGTCCGAAGAGTGCGAAGCCCGGCCCCCCGCCGGTAAAGCTCGCCAGGTCGTCATAGAAGTAACGCGGTGTAGAGAAGATGGTAAATAAATTTTCAATCTCGAAAAACTCGTTGTGCGTACCAAAGGTAAATGTGTGCCGCCCCTTGTACCAGTTGAAGTTATTGGTAAGCGTATACACGTCTTGAAACACCACATTAGAGTAAGAAAAATTGTCAGTTCCAACGTGAATGGTGCCATCGCCGTCGGTGATCTCTACCTTCGGGAAAGGCTGGCCGAGTAGGTCGCGGTCATCGCGAACGGTGGTAAGACCGAAGGTGAAGTTGTTAGAGAAGCTGTTACCAAAGTTGCTTTTGAGCTCCAGGGCAAACGAATTTGTGGTCGTCGGGAAGGCATTGCCCGTATTGAAGAAAAAGATGTTGCGACTGCTCGGGCGATTGAGCCGGGTGGTTTCACCGAATACGTAGCTATGGCGAGCTGATAGCTTATGGTTTTGGTTGATATTCCAATCGATCTTAGCAATTACCTTATCACTGTTGCGCGTACCTACGTTGTTAAGGTAGCCGCCCGGTTCGTAGCCAAACTCGTCATTCACAAAATTAACCAAGTTATTCAGATCAGCTGCGGTCGCTTCGCCTTCGTATTCTTGCTCACATGAAAGGGAACGGTTCTTCTTCACGCAAAAACTCTACGTTAGCGAAGAAGAATAATTTGTTCTTGATGATCGGGCCACCTAAACGCGCTCCGTAGGTATTTACCGAGAAAGGAGCCAGCCGGGTTCGCTCACCATCAGGAATGTCACCCGGAGTCTTACCAGCGAGGTTCTCATTTCGAAAGTAATAATAAGCTGATCCTTCAAAGTAGTTCTTTCCACTGCGGGTTACCGCGTTGATACCACCACCGGCAAAGCCTCCTAACGTAACATCGTAAGGGGCTACCACTACTTGTATTTGTTCCAGGGCATCCAAGCTGATGGGGGAGATTCCAGCTTGTCCGCCGTTAGTACCCGAACCAGCCAATCCGAATACATCATTATTTACCGCTCCATCAATGTAAATGGCATTAAAGCGATTGTTTACTCCGGCAATAGATACCCCTCCCTGGGTAATGTTAGCCTGTGGGGTGAGCCGGGTAAGGTCGTTCAGGTTACGCTCCACCGTCGGCAGACTCATGATCTGCTCGCGACCTACGTTGGTTTCAGCCCCGGTGCGGTTGCCGTCAATCAAGCCACCGGCCGATACGATTACATCAGCGAGTTGCGTCACCGACTCGCGCATAGTAACATCCAGATCGTAGGTTTGGCCTAGGTCCAGAAAGACATCGTTCTTCACCACGTCTTCGTAACCGACGAAGGTGAACGTGATGGTGTAAGGGCCGCCCACCCGCATATTAGGAATGCGGAAGTAACCATTGGCACCGGTCACGTTGGCGTACTGCGAACCCGACGCCTGATGAACAGCCAGCACCGTAGCCCCCGGCACGGGCATTCCGTCGTTGTCAGCCACCGAGCCACTCATGCTGGCGGTGGTGGTACCCTGTGCCAGGACCGGCGGCCCGGCGAGCAAGCTGCACAAGAGAAATGTTAGCGTGTGTAGATATATTCTCATAGATTAAAAGATAGGTTTTTAAGTACAATGGTACGGAAATTCTATGGCTTACGGAAAGGATTAACGGCGAAGCCGCCAAAAATTACCAATACGTCAATATTCTGACAATTAGCAAGGTGACAGAATAAAACAACCCTATTAATCCGCATCTATTCCACTAAATTATCAATCCTCCCCCGCTGACGACGGTAGCTGCCTTTCGTATTCTTCCCATTGATCGACCAATGCATTCACTACTTGGCTACCCACCTGATACGCGGCTTCTAGCGAGGGCAGGTAGGCTGAATAGGCCTGATTTTCGTTGAGCATGCTTTGCGCTGCCGATAACCCCTCGTAGGGCATCGAGAAATTGCTGGCGGTTCGCAACACCAGCAGCCGACTGACGTCTACCCTACCCGCCGCGTCTAGAAAGTGTAACGATTGCGCTGTACCGGTGTCTTCCATCGCACTGGTCACAAATTCACCCTGCCCGCCCGTCCAGTACTTTACCCACGCGTTGGCCCAGGCGTTCATCTTTTTTCCGTGCCAGAAAGTCATCGCCGCCACGTGGTCACCCTTCATCACCCGGGGTGGTTCCTGCGCCTTCGGATAATTGACAAAGCGCGCCCGCATGTTTTTTAATTCTTCGGTATCGGCCAGCTCGGTATCCTTGGTGAGCTGATAAGCCCAGTCGACCAGCGACGGATTTAGCTGGAACACTTCGCCACCATCGGTGGTAGGCACCGGTTGTTGGTAGGGTTCGGTTTGGTCGATGGGGAAAATACCGGTTTCCCAATCGTCAGGAATTTCGCGGGCGTCTATCTCATGGTTCAGGTCACCGTCTACCAGCCACTCGGCCCAAACGGCCGAACCGCCGGTGGCATCCTCGGGGTCTACTCCCGCGATACCGGCCACTACCCAGTAAGCACGAGTAAGATCAAAACGCGGGTCCATACCCAGGGCCATCACCGATGCCGCCGAACGAACGCTACCCACTCCTGTGACCATGGCCAGCACCCCCTTTTCGGCGTTGTAGCGCAGCGGATGATACGCCTGTGGAAACGGTAGTGTTTCAGGAAAGGGGAAGCGCTCGACCCAGTGTTGTAGCTCACCGGGCTGGTCGCCGGTGTCTTCACCGGGTTCGAACATGGTGACCACCACCACTTTGACGGGCAGGGGCGCAGCAGCAGTAGTGGCGACTGCTTCTGGGGTTTCATTGGGCTGGCAGGCTGCCGTCAGCAGTCCGAAAATTAGTAGATAGTATCGCATGTGATTAAGCTAATGGCAGCCACTGACTGTGGCTACAGGTCCATATTGAGTTGTAAACAGTAGTCCATAAAATGATCCCACTCCTGCTGCCAGTGCTGCATCGCAGCGGCTTTTTCGGCTTCATTGAGACTACTGTAGGTAATAGAATTCATCACCAGCTTTTTGACGGCCCGCAGGTTCAGCTCCCAGGCCAAAAAGATTGACCAGTAGTCGTACGTCACCCCTTCGTAGGCAAACACGCCCGGATCATCCGAGCTGATGGTGCACTGCACCCCACGGCGCAGTAATAACTGTGCAGGGTGGCCTCTCAGATCTCCCAGATAACCTAAAATCTGATTACTCAGCGGGTTCACTTCTACGCTAATATCCCGCGCTCTAGCGGCCTCTACCAGACTAGGAAACAGCGGCAGGTTGAAGCCGTGCCCAATACGCTGACTGCCCAATACCACGGCGTCGTACAGATTAGTCACTGAGGACCAACTGCTCTCGCCGTCGTGCAGAAACAGCGGCAGATCAACACCGTACGCCTGCTCTAGCGAGTCTAGTTTGAGCCAGGTATCCAGATAATAACTCGTGGGCCGCCCGCGGTCTTCTTCGGCTACCAGGTCGTAGCCCTTTACCCAATCGGGATACTGGCGGCGCAAGCGGAACGCTTTCTCTACGTCGCGTTGCACCGCGCTGCGCGGTTGAAAGCGGTGGTTGGTATGAATCAGCTTCAGGCTGAAGTTGGGATACTTCTTTTGCGTGTCGTGCAGTGCCTCTTGATAATACCTTACCAAAGTGTCGCTAGTGTAGTAGCCGGGCGGGTGCTTGATGTCGTGCAGCCCTACGCCCAGAAAAGTACGCAGCTCTACGTGCTGCACCCCGTCTTCGGCCAGCGTGCGAAACGCCGCCCGAAAGAAGTCTTTGAAGATGGGTTGGTACCGAATGAAGCGGCCGATCCGCTGGAAGCAGTGCTCAAACTCACGCCACACGTCTACGCCTGGGGCATTCATGCGGGCGTCGAAGGTAAGCAGATCGTACAGTGAGTCGGCAAAGTGCGGCACCGTTTTGTTGAGCGACCACACGCTGTAAAACCCCTCGGGCACCCGCGAGGGGCGGAAGAAGTCGAGCTGCCCCTTGACAAACGGACCGCGGTCTTCCTGCCAGTATACGTAGCAGTTTGGCGCGGTCAGCGCACGGTCTACCACCCACCGTAGGTTACCCGCCGCCCCCGGATGCAAGTGTAGCAATCCCCCCTTGGGCATCCGGCGAAAAATACGGTACAAAAGTGACTGCTCAATGTGCCGCTTTGACTCATAAAAGTAGTGCGCCGGCGGAAAAAAGTGTTGCTTGCGATACTGCCGAATCATTTGCTGTTGCAGCGCTACCAGCTTGCGGTCTACCGCTCGTTCTTTTTCCGAAAGAACGAGATCGGCATCAAAAGCCAGCACGCTGTCGCGTTGCACGTAGGTCTGTCTTGCCTGGCGATAGGCAGCGGAATCTTCGTAAACTTTAGTAGGATACTTCTTCTGAAGTCGGGTAGGCGACTGTGCGGTTTGGCAAGCTGCTACCGTCATGAGCAGCCACCATGCGACAAGGATGGTGTGTACAAGAGAAAACCTTTTCACCGCGCATAGTTACAAAAAAAGCCGGACAATGTCCGGCTCATTTCTATAGCGTTACCAATCTAGCTGGGTGTTAGTATTCACGAATATCGATGCGCTTGGCAGGCATCTCCTGATCAGCCCCGAAGGGAAGCATAATGCTTAGCCTACCCTCTTCAAACACCGCATCAATTTGATCCTTGTCTACCGTAGCGGGTATATTAAATATCCGATTAAAGATCGGAGCCATTTGTCGAGACGACTGCTCGTCTTCTAGCGCCGTGCTATCCAGATCGTTCAGCGTGGTGTAAACGACCAGTTTATTGCCGTGTACGTAAATATTGAATGATTCGCTACTGACCGAAGGGGCTACTACACTAATCACTAACTGACCCTCTTCCTTCTTCATATTGACCCGAGTGGCACTAGCACCGCCCGAGATCGTGTTAATAGCATCTATCTGATGGACATAATCCTTAAGTACATTTTTCATCGTTTCCTCCTTTAGTTTACACCTAAATCTTGACAAACAGTATACCAATCCCCACAACGTACCCACCACCTGTTGTATACCGCCATTGTGTCGTGCTTTTTGTATATAAACGACATAATGGCGCAAAAACATTGTGTTTTTAGCTGTTTATTACTATAGAATGTCGTAGAGATGATACTTAGCGCCGTACATAATAAGAACCCAGCGTGAGACTTCCCAGGCTTATAAGTAGCAGCAAGTCTAACCGAACGGGGCCCACTACGTTAGGGATGACACCCAACAATGATAACAAAAACGTGAATATGGCTAGTGCCGTGGCAACAATAATTTCACGGCCCAGCGGCTTGTGCGCCAGCACACCCGCTAGAATCATGGGGGCCAGCATCGAGGTACCCGCGAAACTCACTCGAGCCAGCAGTACTAACTGATCGGTAGCCAGCACCGAGAAAACCAGTGCTACCAACGCGAATACTAGTATGGATAGTTTGGTGTAGCGCATCACCTGCTTATCACTACCCGACAGCAGCGAACGCAGTTCGGTCCCTAGTGCGAATATCTGAGAATCGGTTGTAGAGAGGCCCGCGGCCAGTAGCCCCACCACCGCCAAGGCTGCGATTAAGCCAGGCTGTTCGTAGAGCAGCACTTGTGATAGAAAATCGGCGGTAGACAGATCGGCGTAGCGTACGGCACCGTACATGCCGATGAAGGCAGTCGGCAAAATGACCAAGATCGCAAAAGCGCCCACGGCCACGGCCATTAGATGGGTGGTGCGCAGGTTTTTCATGATCACTATCCGAATCGTAAGCTGTGGCTGCGTGATCGGAATACACAAGATGGCCAGCATCGATGCCAGTAGAAACTGGGGGGTCAGCAACCCCTTTGGCCCCGGAGTGGACAGCAGTGCTTCGTTGGTGGCTTGCACTTGTTCAAACATATCGGCGAGGCTGTCGAAGTGCATTAAGCACCCCACCCCGATAACCCATGTAACGATCAGCAGTGTGAGGCCCTGAATAGCATCGGCGTGCATAATGGCTTTGAGCCCGCCCGTTTCACTGTAGAGCAACATGAAAACCACCACGGCGGTAGACCACCCCCAACCGGGCAGGACATCAGGAAACACCGCCGTCAGAAAAATAGAGACGCCTCTGATCTGAATGGCCACGTAAGGGATAAGAAATAAGAACACCCCTGTGAGACTGACGTAGCCCGCCCATTTGTTCTCGTAGCATTTCTGCAACAGTCCGGCTACTCCCTGAAACCCCTTTTCGGCTACCCGACGGCGGAGGTGGTACCCAAACCATAGCACCAAAAATACCATGGCACCGTCAGAAACGGCTAGAAATATCCACGCCCCCACGCCGTGCGTACGAAAAAAGTCAGGCATGCCCTGGAGCGTGAACGTGCTGAAGAGCGTAGCGGCAAAGGTCATCACTCCTAGAAACATCCCAATGTTAGAGCCCGCCAGCAAATAGTCTTCTGAGGACTTGTTCTTCCTAGAAGATCGCAGCGCCACAAAGACCAGTGCTCCGGCGTATAGTGCTCCAATAATGAGTACCCAGGTTGTCATTAGGCGTCGTCAGAATTTCTGCCCGGGTGCACACGGGTACCCACCAAAGTAAGCAGTACCAGCAATATGGTGATGAGAAAGGAGGTCCAGAAGGTGTAAGGAATACCAAACAGTTCGGGTTGATAGATACCCGCCGGCATGACAAGTGGCGTGAAGGTGAGCGCAGACAACAAGACGACTGCCGCGACACAGACCTTCCAAGCAGTGTGGCTGGATGAAGACATAGGTGGTATCGTTGGCTAGTTAATCATGCTATTGGATAGGGGTTAGCGTCCGGTTCCACCGAATTTTATTCCACCACTCGCCCTGTTCGTCCGTAGAAAACCACACGAGTAGTGGTTTACCCACGATGTGGTCTTCAGGTACCAGCCCCCAGAACCGAGAGTCTAGCGAATTGTGGCGGTTGTCTCCCATCATAAAGTAGTAGTTCTGGCGGAACGTATATTGGTCTACTGCTTTTCCCCTAATGCGCAACTGGTTGTCGGCAAGGGTGGCTCCCACCTTTTCGTAGTGTACGATGGCCGGGCCGTAAAGCGATGTGTTGTGCTGATTGAGTTCAATACGATCTCCCGCTTGCGGCAGATACACGGGGCCGTAGAAGTCCTGTGTCCAAGACCAGTGGGAGGCAGCTCCGTCGGGGTACACGGCACTGGAGGTGCCGGGGGCGTAAGTAACCGGTGCTATTGCTTCTACGAATGGCAACTTAGCTAGCGCCGCAGCGGTGGCAGGCTTGGTGTTAAGATAGTAGCCCTCGGTGGTAGGGTATGCGTCCGTCACACCGTGTTGACGCCACACCCGCGGCTGGATGGTCTGGTGCGTGCGTAGCTGATAGCCGGTCTGTCCGTGAGCAGGTTGCGGCTGCGGCTTGCCGTTGACAAGCACTTGCTGATCGATGAGTTGCAGCGTATCGCCGGGCAGGGCCACACACCGTTTGATATAAAACGTCTTCATGTCGGTGGGTCGACCCCACTCCGGCGGGTAGTGAAATACCACCGGTTCGCCCCGTTCCACTTCGCGCAAACCGGGCAGTCGAAAGTAAGGTAGCTGAATCCAGTCAAGGTACGAGGGGATATCAGTACCCAGAATGGTTTGGTGCATCAGGGGCAATTGCAGCAGGGTTTCAGGAGTGCGCGGGCCGTAGTGAAGCTTGCTCACCAGCATGCGATCACCGACCAGCACCGTACCTTCCATAGACCCGGTGGGCACCGCGTAGGCCGAAATGAGCAGCCCCCGCACCAGGGTGGCGACCACCACCGCGAACACAATCGCGTTGAGCCACTCTTTCCAAACGGGTTGATTACTCGGGGCCGATGATTTTTTCAATTTCATGCGTATTAGAATGACTGGAAACTTTAGCAATCTAATAATTTTCGCGTTATCCCCCTCTTCCAACCGTCACAATGGCTAGTCTTCACATCCGAGGGATTGTCAGGCCGCCATCGACCATAATTGTTTGGCCGGTAGAATACGGAAAGCTTCCTTGTGCCAGCGACACCACGGCGCGACCGACGTCTTCAGGGTAGCCCCAGCGCGGAGTCACGCATAAGCCGTCCTCAATCAGCTGATCATATTTACTCGTCACTCCCGAAGTCATATCGGTTTTGGTCACTCCGGGGCGCACATCGTACACCGGAATTCCGTATTCACCCAGGCGCACCGCAAACAGCTGCGTCATCATGCTCATACCCGCTTTTGAGATACAATACTCGCCTCGGTTAACCGAAGCCACCGTCGCCGAAATAGACGAGATATTGATGATAGAGCCCGAAAACTGGTTGTCGGCCTGCCGTTGCTCGATCAGCCAACGGGCTACCGCTTGCGTAAGAAAGTACGGACCTTGCAGGTTTGTCTTCATCACGTATTCATAACTTTCTTCGGTCGCGTTTAGGATGTCATTACGTTCTTTAGGAGCGACGCCGGCGTTGTTCACCAATACATTAAGACGACCGTAGTGCTCTTTAATTTTGCGCAGCATGGCCTGCCTTGCCTCAGTAGAGGCTACATCGCCCTGGCAGTAAATGGCGTCGGCACCGTGGCTTCTAAGCTGCTCAAGCACATCGGTGACAGCACTTTCGGGACGCATGCCGTTGATAGCCACATCGAAGCCCTGCTGGGTGAGTGCCTCAGCAATGCCAAAACCAATGCCTCGGCTACCGCCGGTGATAAATGCTACGGGATTCATAGGAAACGTGTGTGTGGGAGGTATAAAGAATTTAGTTGCGCTTACGACGAAGGTCGAAGTCGTACACTGCGGTAAACTGTACTGTTGGGTTGTGTTCGTAGCGGTCGTTAGCGGGTTGGTTGATCCACTGATCCAAGAAGGCCACCTCAATGCGTGCCATCGGTCCAAACCGGTAACCTACCCCCAAGTACAACCAGTTGCGATCAAAGTTGAGCACGTGCAGTTCGTCGCGCAGATTAAGCCACATTTCGTCAAAAACGTGTCCGTAGATACGGGTGCCTTCGTCGGTTTTCACGATGGGGAAGTTGGCGGTGAGCCGGTAACGAAACCGTTGAGCAAAGCGGGTGCCATCGATCTGGGGGGCAGTGATGCCGTCGTTGCGAATGTCGCCGATCCAACGGTGCTCAATGCGATAGCGGTGGCTCACATTCACCTGCTCGGTAATCTTGTGTGACAGGGTAATTTGCTCCCAGATATTGTGTTCCGGCACATCAACCGGTAGCGGGTACTCACCGTACTGGTAGGTTTTGATGTAGGTGTAGCCCACTGTGGCCACCACGGCCCGGTTAAAAGCGTAGTTAAAGGCGGGCCGAATCAGAAACTGCTGCTGTTGCTCCAGCCACCGGTGCTGCCGCAGGTGCGTCTCGTTCAAAAACGACCACTTATCCGACAGGTTTACTTTGTTGAGTAGCAAGAACCAAACGTCGTTGTCACCGTGTACCTCCTGCGCTTGCATCGGTGTAGCAAAACATGTTTTAAGAAGACATAAAATGAGTAATAGTCTCTTCATAGGCTGTCTTATCGTTATTAAAAACGAGGCTTTTTACTTCATCTCTACCACCATCTCAATTTCTACGGCTATGTTGCCCGGTAGCGAGTTCATCCCTACGGCGGCCCGGGCGTGCTTACCGGCTTCGCCAAACACTTCGGCCAGCAGATCGGAGCAACCGTTGATCACCTGCGAATGACCGGTGAAGTCGGGGGTGCTATTGACCATCCCGCGCACCTTCACAATGCGCTGCACCTGACCGAGGTCGCCAATTTCCTCTTTGAGGGCCGAAAGCAAAGTCACGGCGGCGTAGCGAGCGGCCTGCTGCCCTTCCTCAACAGAAAGGTCTTGACCGAGTTTGCCGGTCACGTTTGTGCCATCGGGTTTTTGCGGGCCGTGCCCGGCCAAGAAGACGAGATTACCGGTGCGAACCGCTCGCACGTAGTTGGCCGTGGGAGCAGGAAGTTCGTACAAGGTGATACCGAGCGCTTGCAACCGCTCTTCTGCTTCGCCTACCACCTGCGCTTGCGCGAACGGGGTAAAGACGGTTAAACCCACTATCGTAAGCACTGTGCCTATCAAAATTAGCTTTTTCATCATACAAATATTTAGTAAGTTTTAACTACAGCCACTCGTACTCCTTGACGGTACGCTCGCTTTCTTCTTCGCCGGTGTGCTTGATCTCAGCGGGCTCGAACAGCATGAGCCATACTTCTTTTTCGGCCACTGGATTGTGCGCTACGCCCCGCGGCACAATGAGCATTTCGCCTTCGTTAAGCGTCACTGTTTTGTCACGAAACTCAATCTTGAGCACGCCCTTCACCACAAAAAACAGCTCGTCTTCGTCTTGGTGCGCGTGCCACACAAATTCGCCCTGCACTTTGGCCAGCTTGACGTGCTGCCCGTTAAGCTCACCAATGACCTTCGGACTCCAATGGTCGTTGAACTGACCGAACTTTTGCAATACATTGATGGGCTGCATAATATTGAAGGTTATCGGCTCACGCCACTTTCACTCAGCTACTTGGTTCAGATGGTGTCCCAAATGATCTAAGTAGTCTGCTATCAGAAATCTTAGGTCAGATACATGGCCTTTCTCTATGACTATCTTATAGCTCAACGTTGCTTTGGTTTGTCTTGCTACCAAATTTTTGGTCTGTTGATTGACGGACAGCCACTGGTTAACAGTCTTCTTATTGTCAGAAACGGGCTTTCGGGTTAGTTCAGCCTCAGAGAAACCTGCAACGTACGCTGCCTCCGACGACAGCCGCTGCTCTAGTCTATTGATCATCTCTACCATCTCGGTTGTTAGTTACAGTAATGTGCGCTAAAGTCCAATCTAAAAAGCGACTAACTATACGGCCGCCTCGTTTGTCCCACAGCAGACGTACGCTATCGATTCTGTAGCACACGCGCATCGTTCAGCGTCCGTAAGCCGTTGGCTGGATAACAAAACAGCAATAAATATGATGCAGTTTACTGGCTTACTCGCGGTTTTTACGGCGATGATCGTAGGAAGCTTCAATCAATCTACTCCCGTATCAGCAGTTGCCTACGAACCGGTGGCTGTGGTCGAGCTATTCACATCTCAAGGATGCTCTAGTTGTCCTCCGGCCGATCAACTACTACGCGCGTTGGTGGATGAGTCTGAGGCGCAGCAAGATCCGGTGTACGCTTTATCGTTTCACGTAGCCTACTGGAATTACCTGGGCTGGCAAGACCCGTTTAGTCAAGAAGCTTTTACCGAACGACAGCGACGCTACGCCCAGACGCTCGGTCAGCAAGTGTATACGCCACAGATGATTGTGAACGGACGATCAGTATTCGTCGGTTCAAGGTCAGCGACGATGACCACCGAAGTGAGACAGGCACTGCAAAATCCCGCAACGCACGCGGTGGCACTCACCGCCCGGGTAGCCCACGGCGAGGTGGTGGTCGATTTTGCAGTAGAGGGTTCTACTGATGGGCAACAATTGCAACTGGCGATCGTAGAACGCGGACTTAGCGTGAAGGTGAAGCGGGGCGAAAACGGTGGGCGTACATTAGCCCATGACAACGTGGTGCGACAGCTAACAACCTATCCTCTCCACGAAAAGGCTAGCGATCAGGTAAAACTGCCGCTGCCCGACGGTGTAGACCTGACCAAAACCGCCTTGATTGCTTACGTACAAGACGCTGAGTCATTGGCTATTTCCGGGGCCAGCCGGGTGCGATTGTCAGCAGAATAACCGGTATGGGTGTGCGTGCGCTTCAGAATGCTCACTCGCGATTTGCTTAGTCTAGTTTGGGCACATCCACCCAGGCACGTTTCTCCCAGCTTTCGATACCTTTCTCGGCCAGCTGTACTCCCTTGGCCCCTTCTAACAGGGTGTACGGGTTGGGCGTGTCTTTCACTACATGCCTTAGGAACATCTCCCACTGCACCTTGAAGGCGTTGTCGTAGTGCTCTTGTTCGGGCATTTTGCTCCACCCTTCGTAGAAGTTGATCGGTTGTGGCACATCCGGGTTCCACACCGGCTTGGGAGTGCTGCCGTAGGGCTGAATCCAGCAGTCGCGCAAACCGGCCACGGCTGAGCCTTTGGTGCCATCAATTTGTAGCGTCAGCAGATCGTCACGCCGCACGCGCACGGTCCACGAAGAATTGAAGTGAGCGATCACTCCGTTTTCCAGTTCAAAAGTAGCGTAGGCGGCGTCATCTGCGGTAGCCGCGTACGTTTCGCCTTGCTCGTCGACCCGCTGAGGAATGTGTGTTGCTCCCAGGCAAGAAACTGATTGCACTTTGCCAAAGATATTGTCGAGCACGTAGCGCCAGTGGCAAAGCATATCCACGATGATACCGCCGTCGTCTTCTTTGCGGTAGTTCCACGACGGGCGTTGGGCCGGAATGGTATCGCCCTCGAACACCCAGTAGCCGAACTCGCCCCGCACCGACAGGATATCACCAAAAAAACCATTTTCAATCAGGCGCTGGACTTTACGCAAACCGGGCAAAAAGAGTTTGTCCTGTACTACGCCGTTTTTCACTCCCTTTTCCTGGCAAAAGTGGTACAGCTCCAGCGCGGTCTGCGTATCCGTGGCGGTAGGCTTTTCGCAGTAGATGTGCTTACCGGCGGTGGCCGCCTTTTTCACTGCATCGGCCCGGCGCCCAGTGGTTTGCGCATCAAAGTAGATTTGATAGCGATCATCCTGTAGCACCTCATCCAGATCAGTGGTGTACTTCTCTACTCCCGAGCGCTCGCACAGGGCTTGTAGTTTCACCGCATTGCGACCCACTAAAACCGGATCGGGCATGATAACCTCGGTCGGACTCACCTGAACGCCGCCTTGCTTCATAATCTCTACAATGGATCGCATCAGGTGCTGGTTAGTACCCATGCGGCCCGTGACGCCGTTCATAATAATACCGACGCGATGCACAGTTAGTTCGCTCATATTGTGTTTGTGATCTTATAGATGAAAGGAGGTAATTTAACGGAACGTGGGCTCTCGTGCAAAGGGTTTAGCTATGCACCTGATACGCTTTAACAACTTGACCTAAAAATTCTTTTTGATCGCCCGACCAATAGTGGTTAGAAAAAATCTCTACTTCATGGAAACCCTCGAACCCGGCGCTTTCGGCCCAGCCGCGAATTTTGGGTACGTCGATACACCCCTCGCCCATCAGACCACGATCGAGCAGCATATCTTCGGTAGGTTGCTTCCAGTCGCAGATGTGGAAAGCCGACAGGTGGTTGTTGCGTCCGCAGCGCATTAGCTCCGCTTCCAGAGTGGGGTCCCACCACAGATGGTACACGTCTACCGCGATGCCCACCCACGGCGAGTCGATCATTTCGGCCATATCGTTGGCCTGCCCTAGCGTGCTCACCGCCGAGCGGGTGTCGGCATACATGGGGTGCAACGGTTCAATGGTCAGCTTCACTTGGTTAGCCTCAGCGTGCGGTAGCACAGCCTCAATGCCCTCGCGAATCTGCTGTCGTGAGGTGGCCAACGATTGATCGGGGTCGGCACCGCACACCAGTACCACCGCAGGAGCACCCAGCGCCGCGGCTTCATCCACCGCCGCCTTGTTTTCGTCAATCGCCGTCTGCCGCTTTTGGGCCGAGGTAGACGGGAAGAAACCACCACGACAGAGCGAAACGACGGATAGATCATGGCTACGCAACATCTCACCGGTTTGGTTGATGTCACGCCCTTCCAGGGCATTGCGCCACACCGTGATGCCCTTCACTCCGGCCTGAGCATAGTGTTCGGCGGCAACCTCAATAGGCCAGGGCTGGGTGGTGATGGTATGAACACAGAGTCGGGATAAGTTTTGGATCATGCGTGTAGATCAAAAAGAAACAAAAATGGCAACACCAACTTTCCGTTAGCATTGCCATCATCAAATAGTGACAGTCGCTCTATGCCATCGCCGGGGCGCGCCCTAACGAGCGTAGCATCCGCAGGTGCGAGCGCAGGGCCTCACCAAAGGTTGGGTTCATGTGATAGGGCAGCTGAAAGTCTTCAGCAGTTTTGCGCACAATGTCTGAAATCTGACGGTAGTGCACGTGGCAGATGTTGGGAAACAGGTGATGCTCTACCTGGAAGTTGAGGCCACCCACGTACCAGTTCAACAGGCGGCTGTTGCGGGCAAAGTTAGCGGTGGTTTCCAGCTGGTGAATAAACCAGGTGTTCTCCATAGAATTGCCTCCATCTACGGGCAACGGCTGGTGGGCATCTTCTACCACGTGTGCCATCTGAAAGATAATGCTGAGTACGTAGCCCGCCACCAGGTGCATCACCACAAAACCAATGAGCACTTGCCACCAAGTGAGCGACGTCACCAGTAGCGGTATACCGATGATAAAGAAGAAGTAAAAGGCTTTGGTCGCAATAAGCTTGGTACACTCCCAGTCGAAGCGCATCGCTTGCTTCTTTACCAGCCCTTTGCGCTGATAACGCAGTAGCTTGAAGAAGTCGTTAACCGTCATGAGCAGCGTCATGCCACCGTACAGAAACAAGCTATATACGTGTTGGTAGCGATGAAACCAGCGCAGCGGCGCGTGCTCAGACAGCCGAATGATGGCTTTGGAGTTGATGTCTTCGTCCAGGCCGTGGATGTTGGTGTAAGTGTGATGCAGCACATTGTGCTGAATCTTCCAGACCGAAGGGTCTGCGCCCAGCAGATAAATACTGCTGCCCACCAACTTGTTGACCCACTTACTTTTAGAGTACGAACCGTGCAGGGCGTCGTGCATAACGCTCATGCCTACTCCGGCTTTGCTCAAACCCATCACAAGCACCATCGGTAGCATCCACCACGGGTTGATTGGCAGCGTCAGTATCAGGGCGTACAGCGCGAGGTACAACCCTAATAGCACAATGGTTTTCACGACCATCTCACGGTTGCCGAAGCGGGTAATATTGTTGTCTTTGAAGTACTGGTTGACGCGCTGACGCAGGGTGGCGGCAAACGCAGACCGGTCTGGAGTCGCGAAGCGAACGGTGGGGATCATAAGGCTAAGTTTGTTAGGTGTGGGCCGCTCGTCTGACATCAGCTTCGTCGACGCACTCTCCGAAAACGATGGGCTAAGTTAAATAGTTTGCCCAATCAATCAATATATTCTTTCTTGATCACCAGCGTGAAGTAGCCATCCTCGGTATCCACGTAGCCCTGGTCGTAGCAGAAGCAGTAGGTTTTGCCGCTTTTGGTGCGGTAGATATTAGTGAAGTAGCTGAAATTGAACCCTTTGCGTGCCAGCGACTCGCGGTTGACCCGCGCCTTGCCCTGCGGATTGAGCTCGGCCAACACCCGCCGGTTTTTGCGCAAAGTATTATTCACGTTGCGCATCAGCGACGAGGCATCACTGTTGAGCTGGTTGTGGTAGCTGTTGCGGCAAGCGTCTGAGCAGAACTTTTTGTCGGCTCGCCCCCGCAAGGGTGCCTGGCATTCTTGACAGTACTTTTCCATGAGTATTGTTGCCTAATCTATTCCTAATATTAAGAAGCAAACTTCAGACAGGCCTCTATGTCTTCCGCCTCAAGCGAAGGGTACTGATCTAGAATAGTTGCTTGACTATCGCCAGCACTCAGAAAGCCTAGAACATTTTGTACCGTGATGCGCTTACCCCCTTATGGTCGCGGCCGCCGCGCGGGTTGACCATTGCAGAGGTCCGCATCTATGGTAATTCGGTCAGTAAGATATTCCATATTTGTAGACTTAGTGCACTGTAAATTAAATTATAGGGTATTGTCACCCCGTAGGGGTCTTGTCAGTTTAAGATAATACTGTTAGTTAAGTAACAAGATTCCTTCGGGGACGCCCAGTTGGGGACGCCCAGTCGGGGACGCCCAGTTACAAAACTTAGTTTACAGGGTACTTAGTTTTTCCGTTAAACGGCTGACTATAATTCTTTATTCACCCTGTTTAAACTTACAATGTTGCCATGCTTTGGATCAATTCTCCCGTTCAACGTATCCGAGTATAATCTTTCTAACTCCTGAAACCCAATATACTCTTTAATCAAAACTTGTGATTGAACAGCATCCATAAATTGTTGCCAGGCTACCGCGATCTTTCGTTGAAACCCTGATACTCCCCACTCTTTCTGCCGTTTCTCGGCTTGTGCAGGGGCGAAGAAGAACTCCCCCTTTTTGGGTAGTGGGGTTTCACCCACGCTATTTTGCCAATCAACGAGTCCTACCAAACAGTTGTACACCAGGTTTTTGTCCAACAACGTTTGCAGCTGGAACTGGGTATTGTGGTTGCCAGCAAAGTCGATCACCACAGATTTTTCATCAGCATGCAATTGAGTAATCGAGTCATAGCTGGTGGTTTGATCGTACCAGCCTAACTGCCTCACAAATTCTACGTTCTTTTTTGACGTAAGCCCCAGAAGGTTCAAACTCAAAGTATCTTCTTTTTTACGATGTGATAATAAACAGGCTAACGCTTGAGCCGTCTTGCTGGATGCGCCTGTAATTAGTATTTGAGAAGCGTTATAGAAGTTCTGTTCTGCCAAATAATCATCAATCAAAAAGGATGTGATAAACAATGGACGAAATATGGGAATGAGCTCTTCAGCTTCCGGAGTGAACGCCTGATCCTGTTCCGTATTCGTATAAAAATTATAGACTGGTGGGAGCGCTTGTCGGTGTTCAGTATTATCTACAAAACCTTTACTACTAACATTGTTAATCGTAACCAATAGGTGAGAGCTCATGGGGTAGTACCCATAAAACCGTTGGCCTACTTGTACGTCCGGATGGTTAGAAACAACAACACGGGCCAGTCCCCAGGCTGGAATAATTCCGTAGCCAGGTTGCGTTGGAAAAAATTTCCAATAGCTCATTTGCTCTCCTACCACACCGTAGGTAATGTTATTAGAAGTAAACGAAAACTTGTCAATTTCTAAAAGCACCTGATTTGATGGTAGCTCACCAGGATAGATTTTTTCTACCCGCTTAGCTTGTTGCAGGTCATCAACTTTCACTACAAAATCTAAAGCATTGATAGTTGCCATATTGCGTTCTTTTACTACTTTGATATATCAATAGAAGCTGTGGGATAAACCCTTGCAACGCTGATCACAACGGCCAGGCTAGCCATCCTACCGGGCCTTGTTGGCGATTGCTATTCGTTTACCATTCCACGTGCTCGGAGCGACGAGTGCTCAAGCTGGTTTTCTGCCCGGTTGGGGCTAGGCGATGTTAGGATGCGTTTTTGTCTAATTTGAAGATGATCTCTAAGTTTTGTCGTCCCTTTTTCCAATTCTTAAGTTCAACAGTATCTACCATATTTCCGACAACATTCAATTGTCTAAGTTTTGGCAGTAAGTTTAATTTACTTAGCTCAGTTGAGACGTTTAATTTATTGAATGAAAGGTCAACTGTTTCCAAATTTTCTAGTTTCCCAAAGTTTTCAGGAAGCTCATTTAAGTCTAAATCAACTACTCTCAGGTGTTTTAATTTTGTGAGAGAAGTTATTTCATCAGGTAATGTTCTGTAGGGAGGAGAAAACTGCTTTACATCAAAAAATGATACTGGAGGATATACTTTCCATCCTCTATCTGGTATAATAGTTAATTTCGTAGCGCTTTGCAGTTCCTGAATTTGATACGGAACTTGTTCTAAGTCGTAGTCTTTCAATACGATTTGTACTCTCTCTTGATTAGCTAAATCGTTGAAATATGATTCGTTCATTTCTTGGCAGGCCGTCAATTGCAGTAGTATCAATACTATAATTTTTATCACTTTCATTTCTCGCAAAATGTGGTCAACTTGAATATAAGTTAGAAATTTAAGGACTAATATAGACTATTGATGCCACTTCTTCAGAATGCACGCCAACGGTCAAGCATATGCGGCGTGCGACGTAAGGGCATGATCGTCATGTACATTTTTGAAGCACGTATTCCTGTCCCCCGAAATTTTAATAGTTGGCTACGGAGCGAAAGCCTTCAAAAATCTTAGCCGTTTACCCGCCATAATTGCATTGCGTTGTTGTACACAATATGATTTTTCTTTAGTCGTTATCATTTTTAAGGCTATTTCTTCAGGTGATTAACTAAGAATAGTAACCTCTGGTTTAGTGGCAGTACCTTCCAAAGTCCATTCATCAATTAATGGTATCTTGCCAATCACTATTTCGAAAACCTTTCGTTCACGCACGCTACGTTGATATATTCCTTATCGCCAAATTTTCAGGCCTTCCAGGGGGTAGACTATCTGACTCACTCTTAAATCACACTTTATTCCGAGGTCCATCTTTTTTTGAGTGTGTCAAATTTCGTCTTAAACTCCTTATTGTTTTCAGTTCAATTTGATGCCTAATGAACCCCATGACCAATGGAATCTATTATATAACTTTTTTTTCATTATGTCCATTTATAGGTTTTTGCTTTGATCTATTATTTGTCTAATGACATAACATTATTGAAAGGAACAAAATAGCCCGCACCAATTTTATCTTTTGATTTACATTCTAAGAGTAAACCAGAGTATGTACAATTTCTTGATTTTGATATTCGACCATATCTAATAGGAAGATTCAAGATTTTTTCATTTCTCATTTAGATTGTTGTTTCTCCAATTTGTTCTAATGTCATATCAGCTCCATTTATTTCCCAATTTAAATCGTTCTATGACTCCAACATTTAGAATTCAAGATTTTTATGAAACGCTATTTTTCAAAATTCGATACAAGAATGTAAAGCAATAGAACCTTTATTTTCCAATTTTCTGAAAAATGTCAAGTTTCAATTAGTCTTGTTTTAATGTGTACAACAATAGATAGACGCACTACCCATATACAAATACTTACAAACATTTACAAATGATTCTGTACGACTGTGAATGCCTTTGTACAGACTGGCTGCACCAGACTGATGCGTTGCCTTCTGTTACATGCTTGATGTCCAGCTGTCAAACGCACTGGATATAGCTCATCCGAGCAACCCTGCAAATATTGACTAAGACGTACCAAACGGTTACACGCTCTTTTCAATCCATCTAAAACAAAAAAATCGGCACAGAATGACCTGTGCCGATTTTTAGTATGCTTTATTCTGGACTGATGGTGTCGCCTACAGGTTGTCTTCCAGTAGCTTTTGCACCACACTGGCGCGATCCTCTATCTGGTTGATGTTTGTGGCGGGCTTATGATCAAGCGTAAGCACTTTGTTCTCAAATGAGGCCCATTTAGAAGGGCTGGCCGTATTGAGTTCGTTCTGGATGACCACCTTTTCTAGCCCCTCGGCAACGGCTTCTTTGCCCATATCATCGCCACAGATACTTTCCAAGGCTTTTATTAGTGGATTGAAGTACACATCGGGCCAACACTCCTGGTACAGATGGCTCCTGTCTTCTTCGGCGAGGGTGTCCCATTTTACCTCCATGTCAATTTCTTTGCCCGCAGCAGTCTCTATCTGCTTCGCCAGTGCTGGATACGTTTCTTCCTGAAACGCTTTAACGGCTCTTCTTTCGGCTAATCCCATGTTTGTTATTGTTTGTGGTTAATTAAAATTGCGCTTCTATCATATTCTTAAGGCGATCAACTCCTTGAGACTTTATGTTTTTACTTAAGTCGACGAGCACGTTTAACTTACCTGAACCAGCCTTTGCTACGCTCAGTGAGTCTTCGCTTCGTTTCACGCTGATCATCTTTAGCGATTGCACCGCCTCTTTTCCCATGTCGTCGGCCGCAATCTGCTCTATTGCTGCTGAGAGCTGATCCAGCAGCATACTCAGTTGATACTTCTCTGCATCTGAGAGATCCTCTAGCGATTCTACTACCACCTCGCACTGATACTCAGATTCAAACGATGCACTCATGTCACTCACGCGCCTTTTGATCTGCAACAGCGATGGCACCGGCCCTACTCCGACGTAGCTATCGTCTGTCAGCATGCTTGTCATCACCTCAAAATTGATGATCTCAAGCAGCGCAACGTCGTTGAGGTTGAAGTAAACCGGCCGGTTGTCTGAGTTGGCCAACAAAGCGTCCCCCTGGTCATTTACCTGCATAGGCTTTCCCTCTAGACTAAAGCCCGACCGCAGAGTAGCACGTACCACAACGTCGTGACCATCACCCGAGTTGAAAGCCACCGCTTTCCTAAATATGTTTGCCTTACTATCAGCGACAAGTTTGGGTAATATTTTATCTGAATTCACGCAATTCGACGGTTTGTTAGATAGCTTTCCTCTCGCTGTGCAGTAGACTAAGGGTTACCGGTGTATAGTTTTACGCAGCTATGCTTAGTGATTACAGCCTGTATATAACCAACCAGCAGACTTCTTCGCTAATATAACACGAGAGTCCTTAACCTTACAAATCATCATTCTGCACACCAATGATTCTAATGTAAGAAAATTTAAGATTGGTTGGCCTTAACGTTGGTACGCGATGAACCGCACGGCTAGCTATAACGCTCCTTCAGTAGGTTCATCATATACTCGTTCACCTCCCACTGGTCGGCGATGGGTTGGCGGGTGTAGGGCTGCACAATCATATAGGGAAATGCTCCAAACTCGGAGGTGACGGTCAGTAGCGCGTCGCCCGCGGCGCGTTTGCGTTCCACTACTTGGTCCCACCACGCCAGGTGCGCCTCCAGGGCTTCTTGCCACTCGGGAGCGCGGGGGTCGGGTACCTGCGGGCCTTCGGGATGGCCCACGCGGGTGTGGATGTGCTCGGTGCGCGCGATGGCCAGCTGCATCGCCTCAGGTTGGTCGTGCAGATACGATTCTGCCACATTTACCCAATGTGAAACATCCAGGGTAATCTTGAGCTGGGGCAGGGCCTCAAGGTAGGTTCTAGCAACGTGGGCAGCAAAGCTAAATTTATTGCGGTGTGTCTCGTGTACTACCGCTGTACCGGTAGATTCAGCAAAAGCGGTGGCCACGGCGATCAGCTCGCAGTTCTGCTCGAAGGTGAAGAAGTCTTTACCGGTTTGTGTGTTAACCTTAGTCGCTTCCAGTCCCTTGATCTTTTCAAACCAGGCCGCATAATCGTCGTAGTGCTGGCTATAGTCGGCCCCGTAGGTGTCGTAGTGCTGCGGGATGATTTTTAGCCCTTGCCGCTCGGCTTCGTCCCACGCTTCGTGCAGCTCCTGTTCGGTGGTGTCTTTGGCAATGGAGTACTCTACACCGTCGTAACCCGAGGCTTTGGTGCGCCGAAACAGTTCTTTCAAGGTCAGGTGTTCGTAGCCCCAGCGGGGGCAGTAATATTCGATGTGCATATCGGTTGGTTTGGGGTTTATAGTTTTTGTTCAGGCTTGGCAAGCCTACTCACAGATGCAACGTAGTGTAGGTCGAGCGGTTTTGAAGACGACTAGCACTCTAGGTCAATAACTTACCAGGCTTGCTAAGTCTCCTGTGTTACTCTAGGCTTGCTTTGGTTGGTTAGATGAGAAATTAATCACAACGTTACCAGTTTTTTGCCCACTTTGCACGTAGTCGTACGCCTCTCTGATTTGCTCAGGAGGATAGCATCGATCTATCACCGGCTTAAACTTCCCCTGCACCAGCAGATTTCTCACATAGTGCAGACTTCTTTTACAGTCGCTTGGGATAGGAAAGATCACCCGCGCGCCCCCTCGCAATTTAGTGATCAGCGGCAGGTAGACATTTTCGGCACCTACTCCTAGCTCTGAAGAGACGTAGACGCCCCGGGGAAGTAGCAGCTTCTGGCATTTTCTGAACGAACTTTTACCCACCGCATCTAGTACGCCGCGATACTTTTCCTGATCTACCTCGGTAAAATCAACGTTTTCGTAATTATGCGTTCGGTCGGCTCCCAGCGATTGAAGTAGCTCCATATTTTTGGTATTGCCCACCGCAGTGACGTACAGCCCCTCGCTCTTCAGCATCTGAAGCAGTGCCGACCCAATGGCTCCGGTAGCCCCGTTGACCAAAACCTTGTCGCCCGGATTGAGGCTGATTTTGTTCATAAAGTTGTACGCGTAGTGCGCTCCTTCGGCACTCGCCGCTGCTTCGCGATACGAAACGTTATCTGGAATAGTGACAACCGCCTGGTTTTCGCCGATCGTCATGTACTCAGCGTGAGACGCCAGGCCTTCGTCGTGCAGTCCCCACACCCGATCACCCGCGTTGAATAGCTTCACGTTGTTGCCCACGTCTACCACCTGCCCGGCAAAGTCGGTGCCGGGCACGCGGGACGTTGGCTTTGTTAAGCCCGTAAATAGCCTGATCGGAAAGGGTTTGCCGGTGAGTATGCCACAATCAGTGCGGTTAACCGTGGTGCAGTGAACGCGAATCAGTAGTTCGTTAGCGGCTGGTTTCGGCTTCGGAATATCTTCTATCCGAAGAACGCGGGGAGGGCCGTATTGGTCACGGGTGGTGGCTTTCATGGTTTCAGGATGTGGTATGACAAATTTTACCGCTGTTTTATCACGTCTTATTCATCGTCGGTTAGGTTGATGTACGTGCCACCCAAACTAAAGATATGGTATCCACAGTGCTCGGTAAAAACTTCTACTTCGTTGAATTCAGGTGCATTGATCACAAGGGGATATCGAAATTCTGCGAATGAACCGTCTTCAAATTTGATTTCTACTCTTCGATTCGGAAAGAAGTCATCAGCACTTAGGTTTTTCTCTGTCTTCTCCGTGCGACTTCAAGTACCCCGTCACCTTTGACCTCCACCTTACAGGTAAATCTTCGTGCTTCATTTGCGCTCATAGATGTTTAATAGCCTTCTAAGTACCCGACCAGAATTGAGTAAGTACTCGGACACATTTATCTTATACGTCATTGCGAGTGAGGTACGAACGAAGCAATCTGCTCATTATCAGCAGATTGCCGCGCGGCGTCCGCTTCGTCATTTTATTCCTCGCAATGACGTATTATACATCAACATGATTGTGGCCAGGTACTTATAACAATTACGTCATCGGACGCCGAGCGTTACGAACGGAACGTAGTGTAGTGAATGGGGCCGCCCAGCGGTAATCTCCCGTTTTTGAGCAGGAGACCGCCACGCTATCGCCGGTGGCCGGTGCCATCGCGGTGACGCCAAAAGTTATACTTTAATTTGATTGACTACTCAAGTGCCTCTTCCGCAATACCTTCGGCACAGAATCTTAGAATCACGTATCAAATAGCTGTGTTGACACTAATGCTCAATTTCGTGCGTATCGCGAACACTACTAAAGGTTAAGTTCAGTAATTTCCAGTTCTGTTTTTTCCGCTGATAAACTTCGGTCACAGTAAATTCATTAGAAACTTCAGCCCCACGGACCACTGCCGCCAGTGTGATTCTATTCCACACTATCGCGGTTTCTCCGAACACCTCAACCGAAGTGTCGTGTACGGTGGCTTTTTTATACCAAATGCTTCCTGACTCGATGATGTCAAGCTCGCGCTTCTTCTTCCAAGAACCGCTCATGTGAACGAACTTAGCATCATCGTCAAAAAGCTGGGCTAGCTCATCAACTTCTTTTTCGGACATCCACCGCCATTTCTTCTCCGAGAGTTCCTTCAATGCCTGTACTGTATCAGACTCCTGAGCAAAGGAGGCGAGGGCTCCCTGAGTAATTAGCAAAAGAATAATCGCAAGTTTCTTCATATTGATGTTAGTTTAGTTCGTCGATTTCCTTCCCGTAGATAGTCAACGTCATATTATTTGGACTGTGACTGTGAATGTTCTTCGGGGCTAGATCAGTCCTGTAAGACCTAAACACTTTCATAGTGTCAAAGCTTCCTTTGGTGTTGAACAAGGCAGTCCAGGTTGCCGTGATTATTCTTAATGTTTGGATCTGCGCCTCGGTTAAGAAAAACCATTGCTACATCGGCGTATTGTTCCTGTCCGCAGAAATGAAGCCCGGTGTAACCTGTTCTATCCTGAGAGTTCAAATTAGCTCCATTTTCAATGAGCCTCCCTAAAACCCACTTGCCTGAAGAATCTTCTGCGAAGGCCTCTATGCTTTTATGATCGCTACAAGTACAAAAGCGTATATTTGAATCAATGCCACACATAGTTTTGTGGATGTTGCGTAAAGTTTAGCGTGTAAACTATTACTATTGGCAACCCTTTAGCAGTATGTTTGAGCTAAAACCGCATAATAATTCACCTATTTTTCTTGAGTTGCCCATAGTATAACATCGCGAAAGTCGATCTTGGCTCTCTTCGTCAATTCAATAACTTCATTTACGTCCCCTTTAGCCAATTGTAAAATGGATAACCTGGTATTCCTTAAATTACCTTCCGATTTGGCCATGACATGATGTAAGCCAATCGAAAAAAGTTCATCGGTTACCAATACCGCTTCTTCGGAAGAAAAGTCCTAATTTATAGTATCAATTACAATTTGATCCATCAAATTAGCTTTGCAAATGGCAGGCATCCCAAATCAAACTTCTTTTTCCGTTTGATAAGAAGTCGTTTTTATCAATAAACCTGACGGTATTTTCCATCAGAGCTTCTATTTCCCACAGTGACATATAATCCCCTTATTTAATTATTGCTAATGGTTAGTATATCAGAAGTAGGCGATTTCAAAGCATGGAACTTTCGATTAAGCACAAAGTTTGATGCGAACCAAAAGCCTTGATTTCATTACTGTTTCGCCTATTTTTTATATACATTGCTATGTGGCGTTTTTTTTCATCCACCAATCAAGTCTGGTTTCCGCTTTATAGTTTTTTGTAGTTGGTTTGGTTTCCGCTCGTTCAATTTTCAATTCGTTCAAATTTGCCACAATTGACCAAATTGTACCAAATTTTTCTTTTTTCAAATTCAGGCATATACATTTGTCTGAAAGAACTTCTTTGGCTTTCTCCAAATCCATTTTCTTAATAGATCTTAAATTGTCTTTCAATCCATTATACCTTTCCGTGCTTTTACTCCATTCCACACCACCACGGTCGAAAGTCCGCATTTCCTTTGACTTAAACTGGTTTGTTATATAAATAAATTGTTCATTTTTATCAGGTCGCCTAACATTACTTTTTTGAGGTGCAGATTCTACCACTACGATTTCTCCGTTCTCGTCTGCAATCAAAAAGTTATTAGCTGTTGAAACTTTTGCTTTTTGAATTAATGCTATCGCTTGTTTTGTGTTTTCACAATCTTCTAAAATTTTTCTTATGATAAAATGAAAACTAATTCCCATTTGGATTTCTGTTCCGTTGACAAACGACATTGCAACTGACAAACCTTTTTCGTTAATTCCGTCTGAGCGACCAATAAAAACGTCTGATTGGCTTATGTATGAGTATTTGTCTTTTGGTGCAATTAAACTACTTTCCGTAAATTTTTTAAAATCGAAAAGCATATCATAGTTCCGTCCAGTTATTGTAGAATCTTCATTTTTGAAGGCGAAAACACTGCATTGTCCTGTCGGATTAAAAACGCCAAGACTCAATAAAAACGCACCCAATTTTTCAGGTTTGTCATTAATTCCTTTTGCGAAACCTTCAATCTCTTCGATAACTTCTGGATAGAATAATTTTAGGTCTTGATAAGATTCAAGTCCAAAATCTATTTTCTGTTTGCTAATTGTCGGAATTACGAAATTTGCTTTTTCATATAGCAGTTTGCCATACTTTAATCCCATTTCATAAAATTCTCCGTATAATCTTGGATGATACACTTTATCTCTGTGTTTTTTAATGCCCCATAATGTTGATGTACAAGATTAGTTGCGTGATTTAAGCACTAAAGTTAGCAAATAAATCACAGATAGAAAGTCCGCGAGGATTTTCGTAAGTAAGCTATCACTAGCAATTAATTTTATATCGTGTTAGCAAACGTTTATCATCATTTCTCTTTATGAACATATTCTTCATTAGTTTCATATCCAGCTTCATTAATACTGAAGTATTCTTTCCAATCACCCATTTTTTCGTACAAAGCCATTGTTCCATACTTTGAGGGTTTTAAGCTAAAAAAATAATCTTTCCAGTTTCCATAACCGTCTACGTCATACCGAAAGACTTGAAATCGGAATTTGCATACTGGCGACTCTCCACTTTGTCCTACATAAATTGGCACAAACCGAATCCAGCTAAAACCAAAATCAATACCTTAAGCATTAGGTTCTTTTCTCTTTTGTATACCCTCAAACTTCAAATAAAAAACCCAATCAGACATATAGTTATGAATACAAATATTAATTCTGGAAATCTCATAGCCTTAATCCAAAAATTCAATTATAGAACGTGTTAAAAAAATAAAAACAGGTATTGAAAGCAATCCTGTCAAAAATCGTTTCTTATCTCTTTTAAATATAAACGGAAGAACTAAAGAGCTTGAAAATAGAATTATCAACAACTACCATATTTACCATTTACCATTAAAAACTTTTCAGTATTTGTTCCAAATAATTCCCAGTGATTCCCTCCATTTACAAAAGTCCACAAATAACAAGTCAAGAATACTCCTAACAGGCTTATTCCAATACTTATTTTTAAATCTATATCTTTTGCGTATTTCATTCTAATGTTTGCCAACGTCCAGTATATGAAAAGTAGGCGATTACGATGCACCAAACTTTCGGTTTTACGCTGACCTCTATTTTGTGTTTATACTTCCGTTTTATCACTTAAACCGCTGTTACTTATACACCATGTTAGGCAATGTTATCTTTCATTTTGAAATTTTATATCTTCTATTTTTTTTGCATAAAAACCAAAACTATTTGGTAACCAAAACCTGGTTTCGATACTTCTCTCGTTCACGCCACCAGAACCAAATAAAGGGTTCTCAAGACAAATTTCAGTTTGATTATTTTTATTTCGACCAATATCTAAAAATAATTCAGCCATTTGAATTAGGCTTGTCACTGTTAAAGTTAAAACAACTTGATTGGCTTTTTCTAGCCAATCTTTTTTAAAAGAATCATGATGATTAGAACATCCTAATCCAAAATGTGGTAAAGCATCTGCTATCAAACCTCTTTTTGTGAATGATGCTAGTGGAAACTTATCCACTTCTTGCGAAAAGTAGCGAAAATGTGAGTAGGTTTCTTTTTGTAAAATTTGTAATTCGTGAGTTGGGTGTCTATTTTCTCTATCTAAATAAATGTAAAATTGCTTGATTTCTGAATTGGCTTGATGCAATTGTATTTCTATGAAATTAGTCTTGTTTTGAAACAGCAAGTCAAAAAACAAAATACCCAAAGTAGTGTAAGTAGATTTGTAAGCATAGAACTCCACAGCGTTTATTCGGTCAAAACTTTCAAAAGGTAAATTTTCACCGCCAGCATAGCCCATTGACCTGCTATACTTTCTAATTAGCAAATCATTCAAAATAATTGGTTGGGTAATTATTAAACCAGAAAGTCCTTGACTAAATATAAACTCGCCATCTAAATCAATTGTTTGTAGTTTTGTTATAAGATTTTCGTTAACAGTCACCTTTTAAGGGGTTATCATTACGTGAATTAAGGCTTTTTTGTTAGTAATTGCCTTATTTACTATAAAAATTTGAGTTTTTAACCAATGTAACAACACTTTGTATTCATTATCGGCATATTCACTTGATTGGTCGTACTGAGAAATATCCTTACTAACTATTGCTTCTGCATAATATTTAGCAAAAGAAAAATTCGTTATTTCTTCAATACGCTCTATACTTCTTTGACGATAATTATCTTTGGTTTTTTTATTGAGTCTGTTGTTATTAAATATCATTTCCATCAGGCGCTTTTCTTGCTTGACTAGATTATCAATAAGTTGAGTAGTATCATTTAAGATAAATTGCTCTATTGTTTTTAAGCTTTGGTGTAGAATGATACATTCTTCATTAATAGCGACCGCACATTCTTTTTGATAAAAATCTGCTTTTGGAAGATTAAAATCTGTTATCATTCTTCTAAACAACTCTAGATGGTTATAGCCTTTAGTTGTGCACTGATAAAGCTTTTTATGATATTTTTCTAATAATTGAATAATATCGTTATATGTTTCTAGCTGCTTTTTGGGTACTTCATTTGGTTCAATCAGAAATGATATAGTTGGTAGATATATGCCCATTGTTGGTTTTAATATTGCCTAACGGACATTGCGAGCCGACGGCCAGTTTGTTTGCGTCTCGCTTTCGTTTATCATTTCAACTACTTGGAGCAGTTGGTGAACCAACTCAATTTAGCCAGGCTGACGGCTGCAAAATGTTAGCACCAGTTATTTTATAAATTTCAAGTTTCTAACTCTACCGGAGTCTAATTCAAATCCTGAAATTAAATTGTCAGTTCTCAAAAATCTTATTAGTCCAAGTTTCATTGTGAATTGATCAATATCGCTAGCAGTACAATCCATCGTTGATGGTTTGTCTTCAATTCTCGACTTCAAGTTTCCGTTTTCAATTTCAAAATTATAGGTGACATCCAATTCTTTACTGTAGTAGCTGCCTGTAAAATTGTCCAGGTCCAGACCTGAAACATCAACTTCTTTTTTTCTTTTAGCTTTCGTTTCTCTGCCACTATCTAAAATTGAAAGTGTTTGCGTACGTCCTTCTTTAAAATTCGAGAATGTGAAGCTTAAGTCTTTGTTTCCTGGTATTTGATATGTATTTCCATTGGTTTTAACAATATTGTAAGACTGCTTATTCCAGGTTTGCAGCACGTTTAAAGAATCATTTACTATGGATAAACTGGCAACAATTCCAGGCTGTGCCTCATAATTACCAACTAATTGATTGAGTTGAAATTCTTCAATAGCAATATCATTTTGTGGTTTTTCATCATTCTTACTTTTTGTTTCAATAAGTTTATCCTTCAGTAGTATGTCTGCCACTTGATTAGCCTTCACTGATGGATTAGCATCTCCTCTATTGGCAAAAATAGCTACGGAGATATGTTGTTCAGGAAATCGTAACAATTCTGCTCTAAAACCCACAAAAGTACCTCCATGTCTAATGGATTTTAATCCCTTATACTCACCAATTCTTAATCCAAAGGCATAATCTATAACTTCTCCATTATTCAATACACCTTGTTGAGTCATTTCTTTCCAAAATGCTTTACTTAATACGTTTGAGTTATAATAAGAATCATCCCATTTTTTTATATCATTAATGGTGGTAAAGATTCCTCCATCTCCAACCATGTCTAATGTGGTCATGCTAATCCTATACCCTTCATCACCATTTGGTACATAACCTGATGCCCTATTTCTCACAATTTCCCTATGGTCATTATGGAAATGGGTGTTGCGCATTCCCAAAGGCTCAAATATTTCTTCTTGCGCAAAGTCTGCCATATTTTTTCCGGCTGCTTTGTTCACAATTTGGCCAAGAAGCCAATAGCCGGAATTACTGTATAAAAATTCTTCCCCCGGTGCAAAGTTTAAGTCAGCCTGATTAATCAACCATTTCATAATGTCGGCATCTACATAAAAGTCATCATCACCCAATCCTTTTAAGTGGGCTATTCGCAAGTAATCTCTAATACCACTTGTATGGTTTAATAAATGTCTGATTGTAATTTTTTTGGCATAATCTGGAAAATTTGGAAAAAAACTTTTCAAATTGTCATCAAGACCGAGCGTCTCTTGTTCTGCAAGAAGTACAATACATGCAGCTGTAAATTGCTTAGAGACTGAACCAATCCTAAATACAGAAGAAGCCGAATTTGGAATATCATATTCAAGATTTGCCAATCCATAGCCTTTGGCATAAATCAAACTACCTTCCTTAATTACCCCTAGAGCACAACCTGGAACATTTGGTTTGTCCCATTCAGCGAATAGGTCATCTATTTGTTGTGATTCTATCATTTAGCCAAAGACCATCATTGAAAAACATAATATTGAGGTAATAAATATCTTTTTATTTTAATTGGTGCCAACGATCTTTGCAGCCACCGGCCGGGCTTGATGGCTCTGATCTTCCAAGCATCAATGTGTTGACTAGGGGAAACCAAGCTTTCATGCTCTCGCTTCACCCGGCTGGCGGCTGCATGGTGTTGTGGGCAGTGCTTTTACTAATCAGAGATTTATATACATTCGCTTGGTCTCTTTTTACGGACATTAATTTAATATTCTAAATACTCTATCCTCATCATCTTCCGTAATAGTGAATAGGTATTCGTCTTTCTCATCCTCACCTTTTATTAGATAAACTTTCGTACCTGGTTCAAAGCCGACATAACTCGTTTTTAAAGGTTTGAAATCCAAAACGTTGTCAGCTATCCTCAATCTCTTTGCGGATAGACTATTGTTCTTTATACCAAATGGTATAGATCCAGCTGAAGCGTCTTCCCTAATAGAACTATTCTCTCTTTCTTGCCTTATTTGCTCCCATTCCTCATCCGTCTTAGACTCATTAAAATTCTTGTAGTATTCCTTTCGTTCTGCATTAGTCATTCCCTTTGGATACCTCTCACCTGTGCATCCGCAGATTGAAAAGATAACCAGAAGTGGAGTTAGGTATCGAGATATATGTCTCATCAGTAGTATAGTTAGTTACTTTTTTACATTGCCCACAACATAGGGATAACGCACTATTGCGTCTATCTCTCATTAAGGATTATGGTCAAAGAACTCAATATGATAGTTGTCGCACTATTCATTTTTATATCTGTGATCTTTTTTCCAAATGCGTTACAGCCAATTGATAAACGCAATTCTCATTTACAAACGTTTACAAGCATTTGCAAATGCTTCTATACGACTACAAACACTTAACCGACGACTACTTACTGCCCCCCGCCCCACCTTTGCCAACGAAGTTTAATGTTTAACGCAAAATATCGAGAATTATGAACGCATTAAAAAATCGTGTACAACTGATTGGCAACCTGGGCAAAGACCCTGAAGTGAAGCAAACCACCAACGGTAGTACGCTGGCTCGTTTTTCACTGGCTACTACTGACCGCTATAAAAATAAACAGGGCGAGCGGGTAGAAGATACGCAGTGGCACAACGTGGTGCTGTGGGGCAAACTGGCCGAACTGGCCGGAGAGTATCTGAGCAAGGGCAAAGAAATCGCCGTAGAGGGCAAACTGAACCACCGCAGCTACGAAGACCAGCAGGGCAACAAGCGCTACGTCACCGAAGTGGTGGCTTCAGACTTTCTGATGCTAGGCAAGAAGGATGAAGCTGAACGAGCCAGCCAGCGGCAAACCGCCACGGCTGACAACCTGCCGTTCTAGGGAGCACTGTCAGACTTTCCAGGTTTAAAAAACCTGGAAAGTCTATGTTTGTCTGGTCTAGTAGCTTACGAAGGGCATCTGTCCGTCGTACTGCGTGTCTTCTACCAAACGCAGGATGAAGTCCGCCAGGTCGGCCCGGCCAATTTTGGTACTGGCGTTTACTCCCACCCAGCCCACGCGGTAGTCACCGTGCTGGGCTTCATCCGTGAGGCGCGGACCGCGCACGATGGTCCAGGTGCGGTTGCTCTGCCGCAATACTTCGGCGTGTTTGATGGCATCGTTCAGTACCTTAGGCACCGCCACCCGCATGATGAACCGGATGGCCTTGTCGGCAAACTTGGGTTCGTCTTTCTCAAAGGGCAAACCACCGCCCGACAGCGATATGATTCTTTCTACCTCACTTTCTTTCATGGCCCGCACAATGTGCTGGGTGCCGTTGGTCTGCAACCATTCGGGCGAGCCTTTCACGTGCCCAAACAGGCTCACCACAACGTCAGCACCCGCCACCACTTCACGTACGCTATTGTAGCTAAGCACATCACCCGCCACCACGGTGAGCTGGGGATGCCGGGTGGCAATTTTTTTTGGATCACGGGCCAGGGCGTGTACCGTATAGCCCTTCGCCAGAGCTTGCGCCAGAAAGTGCTGACCGGTGCGGCCCGAGCCGCCGAAGAGTGCAATGGTTTTCATGCTATTGTGTTTGTGAGCGTAGTGATTCAAACTGTTGATTCAGGGCGTCTAACGGTAGGTAGCCGTTAGCCAGGCCGTAGTAGGTCTCATCAACTTGGGCTATCACAGCGGGGAAACCGCGAACGCCCAGCTGCTGTGTGCGCTCAAAGTCATGCTGGGCCGCCCGCTGCGACTCCGGTTGCTCCATCTGCATAACGAAGTCCGCTCCGTTCAGTCCGAAGCCTTCGGCAACCGGGCCGTAGGCAGCCGTGTCTTGCGGGGCGAGTCCGTCGTAGTACACCGCCTTTTGCAAGGCGGCGGCAAACGATACGGCTTGCTGGGGTTGGTGGCCTTTGAAAACGCTCATGGCTACTGCCAGAGGCATCGAGGTAAACACCGTGCTACCTTCTTCCAGCACATCGTTGAGGAAGGACTCGCCGAAGCGCACTCCCGTTCGGTTTTCTACTTCTTTGTAGGCCTGCTTGATGTAAGGAGCTACTTCGCCAATGGGGCCAATACGCGAACCGGTGATCATACCGCCCGAAACCACCTCAAAGTCGTGCGTGTCGCGGTGCTGCGCGTAAAACTTCTCGATCACCGGTGAGAAACCGTAGCACCAACCGCAGAGGGCATCGTATACATAAATAATTTTCATACCTTAGTTG
This sequence comes from Tunicatimonas sp., assembly GCA_965213875.1. Taxonomy (GTDB): domain Bacteria; phylum Bacteroidota; class Bacteroidia; order Cytophagales; family Cyclobacteriaceae; genus Tunicatimonas. The sequence goes on from CBDCAN010000001.1 coordinate 1,772,814, forward strand.
TACGCAACACAACCGTACTACGTTGGAAAGACAGTACGCACCTTTAAGTAAGTATGAAAGAAATCAATGTAACCGCCCGTTGCCCGATCCGCACCACGCTCGAGATGCTGGGTGGCAAGTGGCGCCTGCTGATCATCTATCAGATCGGTAAGCGAACCGTGCGCTTCGGTGAGCTCAAGCGCTTACTGCCTGATATCAGCGAAAAGATGCTGGTGCAAGAGCTTAAAACGCTAGCTGATTACGACCTGGTGATTCGCCACAGCTACGGCGAGGTGCCGCCGCGGGTAGACTACCGCCTCACCGAACAGGGGCAACGGGCCTTACCGCTCATTGAACACATCCGAGAGTTTGGGCTGGCGTACGTCACTTCTTAGCCAGTAAGTACCTGGCCACAATCATGTTGATGTATAATACGTCATTGCGAGGAATAAAATGACGAAGCAATCTGCTGATAATGAGCAGACGTACCTCACTCGCAATCGTATAAGATAAATGTGTCCGAGTACTTATGCTATTTTACACTATCCCGCGATGGATAGGTACGTACAGCCGCATGGCAAGCAAAAGAAGTAGAGTAACACGCATATTACCAGAATGAGGGTGGCTCAATATAAGTACCGGGTATCAGTGAACAGTCAGAACAAAAATCAGGAACATTACCACCGCGGCACGGCTCGGCAGACCCAGAAAAAGTATTATCAGGACTGGCGGGCACCATCACTCTTGGCACGAAGATACGCTTCTCAACCACCGAGGCCACCTGAAAATAGCCTAACACCGTTTCGCTGTCATCATCCACGTTGTATAGATTACCCGCGATGGGGGAGGGCGGCGGGTCAAAGATAGACTCGCCGGTGGTCTGCTGTGCGACAATATCTTCCCAAAAGTTGTAGGCACCCTCGGTCAGGGCGTGCTGCTGCACCAATAAGCTGTAGCGTATCTGCAACCCTCGCCCGGCTATGGTCACAAAGTTGAGCTGCTGCTCTTCTATGCGATCACGCATGAGGCCCTCTGTGGTAGCCAACCTAATGGCGCTTCCCGAAGGCGCATCGGTAAAGCATGCGCTGGGTGCCGGTGGTGCAGGAATGGGTGTCCGAAACTGAAAGGTGGCGTCCCACTTCCACCGGTAGTAGGCAACCCGACTGCCACCATCGCCGGTTTGCACGTAGAACTGTAGACCCCACTCATCAACCAAATCGCCGAGGGGGCCTATCTTAGGACGGCTTTCCAGTTGAAAGTAAACACTATCAATCGGCGTCCCCTCGGGCATGGTTTCCGGTAGCGAAGCGTAGCGCTTACCCGCAGGGGTAGTAATATCTACGGTATAGGTGCCCCCCTCTTCCCCCCGGAAAGTGGCCGAATCAGTTTCGTACGTACCGGGTTCCGTGGTCTCGGTGAGGGGTGCCCGGTTGCCGTTCGCATCGCTAATGTACACCTCCGCCCCACTGAGCACATCACCCCTAAAGGCTTCCAGGGTAGCAGAAGTGTACGATAGCTTGACTTGGTAGGGGCCCGCCCGGTCGGTGATCTCACCTTCTACCACCAGCAGGCGCGCCCCGGACAGAGATTCATCCAGTTCTATAAGTTCAATACAAGCCGCTAGCGGCAGCAGTACTACCCAAGACATCGCACGGCTCAACGGTCTGATCTTTATCAAAATTACTATGAGATATGGTAGCTTTATCAAAACAACGCAGCGTTAAAGGTGGTGCCAGAATCAATGGCTTCGGTGATCAAAACAGCAATAGTGTGTTACGCGCTAACGGTTACTCGCCATCCAAATTATTCTACAGAATTAAAGTCCACCGTATAGGTTTCTCTTCCGTACAGCGGCATGGCAAGCAAAAGAAGTAGAGTAACACGCATATTACCAGAATGAGGGTGGCTCAATATAAGTACCGGGTATCAATGAACAGTCAAAACAATAATCAGGAATACTACCACCGCGGCACGGCTCGGCAGACCCAGGAAAAGTATTATCAGGATTGGCGGGCACCATCGCGCTCGGCACGAAGATACGCTTCTCAACCACCGAGGCCACCTGAAAATAGCCTAGCACCGTTTCACTGTCATCATCCACGTTGTATAGATTACCCGCGATGGGGGAGGGCGGCGGATCAAAGATAGACTCGCCGGTGGTCTGCTGTGCGACAATGTCTTCCCAAAAGTTGTAGGCACCCTCGGTCAGGGCGTGCTGCTGCACCAATAAGCTGTAGCGTATCTGCAACCCTCGCCCGGCTATGGGCACAAAGTTGAGCTGCTGCTCTTCTATGCGATCACGCATGAGGCCCTCTGTGGTAGCCAACCTAATGGCACTTCCCGAAGGCATATCAGTAAAGCATGCGCCGGGTATCGGCTCAGCTTGTGGTATAGGAATGGGTGTCCGAAACCGAAAGGTGGCGTCCCACTTCCACCGGTAGTAGGCAACCCGACTGCCACCATCGCCGGTTTGCACGTAGAACTGTAGACCCCACTCATCAACCAAATCGCCGAGGGGGCCTATCTTAGGGCGGCTTTCCAGTTGAAAGTAGACGCTGTCAATCGGCGTCCCCTCGGGCATGGTTTCCGGTAGCGAAGCGTAGCGCTTACCCGCAGGGGTAGTAATATCTACGGTATAGGTGCCCCCCTCTTCCCCCCGGAAAGTGGCCGAATCAGTTTCGTACGTGCCGGGTTCCGTGGTCTCGGTGAGGGGTGCCCGGTTGCCGTTCGCATCGCTAATGTACACCTCCGCCCCACTGAGCACATCACCCCTAAAGGCTTCCAGGGTAGCAGAAGTGTACGATAGCTTGACTTGGTAGGGGCCCGCCCGGTCGGTGATCTCACCTTCTACCACCAGCAGGCGCGCCCCGGACAGAGATTCATCCAGTTCTATAAGTTCAATACAAGCCGCTAGCGGCAGCAGTACTACCCAAGACATCGCACGGCTCAACGGTCTGATCTTTATCAAAATTACTATGAGATATGGTAGCTTTATCAAAACAACGCAGCGTTAAAGGTGGTGCCAGAATCAATGGTTTCGGTGATCAAAACAGCAATAGTGTGTTACGCGCTAACGGTTACTCGCCATCCAAATTATTCTACAGAATTAAAGTCCACCGTATAGGTTTCTCTTCCGTACAGCGGCTGCCCGTCGGCGGTCGTCCCCTCTACCACTACTTCGAACGTACCCAACTCATCGGCATTGCGGTACGTAATTTCACGCTCTTTATCGCTCAGCCTAACGTCCGGTTGCCAGTGCAGTAGCGTTCTTAGGTCGGGTTCATGATCGGTGAGCTTGGGGGCAACAAACGGTTGATAGGGACTGTACAGGGTGATCTTCCCCTGCCAGGCCGAAGGCGATAATCCTTCCTGATAGCCCGCACCTGATTTGGTATAAATCGCCATCGTTCCGTTCATCCGGTACTCGCCGTAATACGTTAGGCGGTTCACAATATCAATGCGATCAAGCTTCTTAGGTGATAGATCAATCAGATAGGGCACATTGTGTATGAGTACGCCGTCTATAAAGACGCTCGGTCCTTCTAGAAACTCTCGAGCCGATACATCCACAACGCGCAGACCTTTTTCATTTAACCGCACTCCAAACAGCAGCTCTCGAGCCACTTCTTTGAAGGTGGGAAGCGTGGTATAGTCCTCCAGATGCACCGTCGAGTTGGGCACACCGTAAAAAGGCGTGGTGGTTTTGGATAATACTGCCGCAGTATCTACCTCGGCCGACCAGTCGTACTGCGCGTCGATGCTCGCTCGCCGTGCGTAGGCCTGCTGTAACGCCTGTCGGTCGGCCGGAGTCATCGTCGGGTTTGCCGAAGGCAGATAGGTGTTTTCGGAGACAAACTTTTCGTCTAGTACCCAGGTAGCCTCAATGCTCGGATCATTAGGTTGCAACACCACCGTTAGCTCACCCTGCGCCCGTTCTGCTACCGGAACCTGAAAGCGCTGGTCTCTTCTGACAAAGTCGTAGTCAAAGTAAGGTACTTGCCCCGGCACCGATAGCACCACCATACGATCTTTGGCCTTCAGTGACATTCCCTTCAGTTGGCCACTCACCGTCAGAGATTCGTCTTCTATCGGATACCGCTTATCGGCATCGGCACCATCAGGCGTAGCTACCGCCGTAACCAAAGGTAGCGGACCGCTAAACGGAGTCACCTTTCTGACGCTGACTGATACCCGAGCCGAATCGCCGGCCGTTGGTGTTCTTAAACGCAGCGACACAGTCTCTCGCGGACGGTAACTACGCTTCGCCAGGTCGATTTTTACAGGTCGTACGCTGGCCCTTTCTGTCGACACGGTGTTCAGCGACGAGTCGGTGAGTCCCCCCGATGAGGCGGCGGCGGGATCAATGACCCAGAGCGGTCGTTGACCAAAGGCGGCAGTACTAAAGTTGCGCATCCATTGGGTATAGGCACGCACTTGATACCAGCCCCCCGACAGCGTGTCAGGCAGATCAAAGTGCCCGTGCGCCACACCATCTTTAATCGGATAGATTCCCTGAAGCACCGCCCGTTGCTGGTTGAGCACTTCCACGTACAGCACTTTGCTTTGGGGCTGGTCGCCGAGCAGTACTCCTTGGAACCATAGCTGCTGACCGGTAGCGGCTACTGCTTCAGATAACTGCAAGTGTACCCTTTCCGTACTATCCCGCGATGGGTTCGGGTAAGAAGCAGCGTACGCAGTAGGTATGTACAGCCGCATGGCAAGCAAAAGAAGTAGAGTAACACGCATATTACCAGAATGAGGGTGGCTCAATATAAGTACCGGGTATCAGTGAACAGTCAAAACAATAATCAGGAATACTACCACCGCGACACGGCTCGGCAGACCCAGGAAAAGTATTATCAGGATTGGCGGGCACCATCGCTCTTAGCACGAAGATACGCTTCTCAACCACCGAGGCCACCTGAAAATAGCCTAACACCGTTTCGCTGTCATCATCCACGTTGTATAGATTACCCGCGATGGGGGAGGGCGGCGGGTCAAAGATAGACTCGCCGGTGGTCTGCTGTGCGACAATGTCTTCCCAAAAGTTGTAGGCACCCTCGGTCAGGGCGTGCTGCTGCACCAATAAGCTGTAGCGTATCTGCAACCCTCGCCCGGCTATGGGCACAAAGTTGAGCTGCTGCTCTTCTATGCGATCACGCATGAGGCCCTCTGTGGTAGCCAACCTAATGGCACTTCCCGAAGGCATATCAGTAAAGCACGCACTAGGAATCTGATCTTGTATCGTATTTGGTGGTTGTTCGCGCAGACTGGGTGTCCGAAACCGAAAGGTGGCGTCCCACTTCCACCGGTAGTAGGCAACCCGACTGCCACCATTGCCGGTTTGCACGTAGAACTGTAGACCCCACTCATCAGCCAAATCGCCGAGGGGGCCTATCTTAGGGCGGCTTTCCAGTTGAAAGTAGACGCTGTCAATCGGCGTCCCCTCGGGCATGGTTTCCGGTAGCGAAGCGTAGCGCTTACCCGCAGGGGTAGTAATATCTACGGTATAGGTGCCCCCCTCTTCCCCCCGGAAAGTGGCCGAATCAGTTTCGTACGTGCCGGGTTCCGTGGTCTCGGTGAGGGGTGCCCGGTTGCCGTTCGCATCGCTAATGTACACCTCCGCCCCACTGAGCACATCACCCCTAAAGGCTTCCAGGGTAGCAGAAGTGTACGATAGCTTGACTTGGTAGGGGCCCGCCCGGTCGGTGATCTCACCTTCTACCACCAGCAGGCGCGCCCCGGACAGAGATTCATCCAGTTCTATAAGTTCAATACAAGCCGCTAGCGGCAGCAGTACTACCCAAGACATCGCACGGCTCAACGGTCTGATCTTTATCAAAATTACTATGAGATATGGTAGCTTTATCAAAACAACGCAGCGTTAAAGGTGGTGCCAGAATCAATGGCTTCGGTGATCAGAACTTGAAGTTATAGGTAACCGACAAAAAGGGCCGCCCCAGGGGCGACAGCTGGTAGGCGCTCAGTGAGCCACCGCGGAACCTCTCAAAGAAGATGGAAAAGGGGTTATTGCGTCCGTAGAGGTTGTACACCGCGAAGGTCCAGCTCGAATCCCAACGCTTTTTCTTCTTCAGATTACCATCAACAGAAATTGAAATATCCAGGCGATGGTAGTCGCGCACGCGGTACTGGTTGCGGCCCGAGAAGTGCGCCAGCACCTGGTTGTCTATCTCGTAAGTGCCCTCGGGCAGCGTGGTGGGCCGCCCGGTGCTGTAGGTGAAGTTAAACCCTGATCGTATACGACGGGTAAACTGATAATTGCCCACCACCGTAACATCGTGCGGTTTGTCGAAGTTGGCTGGATACCAATCGCCCTGGTTGATGCGCTCGCCGGCCACTGGCCCCGGCACGCGGCGCAGGCTGCGTGAGTAGGTGTACGATAGCCAACCGGTGAGGCGACCCAGGTTCTTGGCCAGATAAAACTCGGCACCGTAGGCCTGCCCCTCACCGCGCAGCAGATCGGTTTCTAGTTGATCGTTCATTAGGATTTGCGCACCGTCGCGGTATTCTACCAGGTTTTGCAGCTTTTTATAGTACACTTCTACCGAAGTCTCGATGGCGTTGTTCCGCGTGTTCCGGAAATAACCCAGCGCGTACTGATCGCCAATCTGCGGGCGCACGTAGGTGTCAGCGAGCTTCCAGATATCGGTGGGCGTGATGGCCGTCGTGTTCGAAATCAGGTGCAGGTTTTGCCGCATGCGGTTGTAGCTCAGCTTGACACTGCTGAGGGGGCCTAGCCCTAATCGCAACGAGACGCGCGGCTCTAAGCCATCGTACTGCGCTGAGGTTTCACCCGCCCCGTAGCTGATCGTATCCACGGCAGCACTCGGTGAGGTGGGCCGACCGTTTTGGTACACGGCCACCTGGCTTGGCCCCACGGCCCGGTAGTCGTTATAGCGCACGCCTGCGCTCAGCGTAATGCGGGGCGAAATAGCAAATTCATCACCGATATACACGGAGGTTTCCCAGGCTTGCTCGTTGGCCAGCGAGCGGAGCTCCACGAGCGAGGCCTCGCCCTCGGGACGAATAGTGCCCGGCGCAAAGTCGTAGCGCGAGAGGTTGATTCCCGCGTCTAGCTGATGGCGCTCGCCCCAGGAACGCGTGAGGTTCCAGCGGGCTTCGGTGGTGATGAAGCTCGCCGCCAGCGAGGATGCACGGGTGCTATCCTTTAAGTCACCAATCCGGTAGTTAAAGCGCGAACGGGTGAGCGACAGGGTTGATAACCACTCCGGTGAGATCAGGAAGTCCCAATGGAAAGCGGCTCCCTGGTTTTGGTAACCGTAGGCGGTTTCACCCGCAAAGTTAAAATCGTCATTACTCAGGTAGCCGGTCAGGCCAAAGCGATGTCGCTCGCCCAGGCGGTAGGTCCACTTGGCGTTAGCATCGTAGAAAGAGGCCGAGCTTCGGCGTATATCAATGTCTTCTACCTGTTTGAGTATCCAGTCGGAGTACGAGGTGCGCCCACCGATAATCAGCGAGCTTTTCTCCTGCACGATGGGCACCTCCAGCGCCAGACGACTCGCGATCAGTCCGATGCCGCCGTTGCCGGTTAGTTCGCGCAGGTTGCCCTCCTTTAGCGTAACATCGAGCACCGAGGCGATCCGTCCGCCAAAACGCGGCGGAATTCCTCCTTTGTAAAGGGTAGCATCATCAAGCAGATCGGCGTTGAAGGCGGAGAAAAAGCCGAACAAGTGCGAGGGATTAAACACCGGAATACCGTCGAGCAAAACGAGGTTCTGCCCCACATCGCCACCCCGCACGTTGAACCCCGCTGCCGCCTCACCGGCCACACTCACGCCGGGCAACAGCTCAATGGCGTTGATCAGGTCTACCTCGCCCAAGAAGGCAGGCATCTTCTTCACCCTCTCCACGCTCACGCGGGTAGTACTCATTTGGGTGCCACTCACGTTTTCGTTGGCGGCCCGCTCGGTGATGGTAATCTCCTCGAGTCGTGCGGTGCTTTCGTACACATCTAAAGACAGCGTGCCGTCGGAAATAACGCGGACTTCGCGCTGCTCTTCTTCAAAACCAAGGGAGTTGATCACAAGGGTGTGCTCGCCCGTGGGGAGCGTCAGTGTGTAGTAGCCGTTGGCGTTGGTGGCCGTGCCCTGCTGGGCCTCCGAGGCAAATACGGTGGCTCCGGTCACTTCTTGCCCGGTACTGCCTTCACGCACGTAGCCCGAAACGACGGCCTTCCCCTGCCTGATATTACCCGCGGAATCACCCACCACAATCAAATCTCGTGAAGAGGGCATTCTGCTGCGCTGCTCAAGAATCGCGGTGTTGGCATCTCGGTAGAGCAGCACAAAGTAGTGCTGCTGGTACTGCTGATAGGTAAGTGGCGTATCCTGTAGCAACTGTGCCACGGCTTCTGGCAGCGGTACGTTATCAAAATTCCCCGTGAAGGTGAGGCCCGCCACCCGCTCGGGCGAGTAGAAAAACCGTACCGGGTGTTGCGTTTCTATCTCAGCAATGATGGCGGTCAGGCTATCGTCAGCGTAACGACCGCTCCACCGCAATTCTTCCAGGTCTTGGGCAAAAAGGCGCAGAGAGAAGCAAAGCAGAAGCAGTGCTCCGAGACACAACTTAATCATACATGGTGTAGTTTGAAGTGGCTGAAAATGTAGCAAAAAAATCTGTGTATTGTCTTACTCACACTTATCTTTTTGGTAAGTTTTCCTCATCAGGTCTGCCGCCCCCCGTATGATGGTATCGCTATTACTTCGCAAGTATGGCTTTTGAGAGAGGATTTAATCTACCGTATGATATTGCAGAAGAATATGCTTATCTTTCTTGCTGTCGATGGTATTAGCATCATTTTTCTTAGCATCTATTTTTTAATCACATGACACATTTTAACCGACGCACTTTTATCAAGCAGTCTACCGTGGTGGCCAGCAGTGCTTTCGTAATTCCTCACTTTAATATCATTCCTTCGTCTGCCCCCCTGGGCAAAAAGATCTTAGGGCACAATAATTTCACCTACCGGGTAGATACCGAGTGGGGCAACCTGGACCCTACACAAACGCCGGTGAACAACTGCCACGAAATGGTGATGGACTCTAAAGGTCGTTTGGTGATGATTACGGACGAAACCCGCAACAACATCATCATTTATGATAAGAAGGGGAGGTTGGTAGACACCTGGGGAAGTGAGTATCCGGGTGGACACGGTCTCACGATCTTTGACGAAGGCGGCGAAGATGTGCTGTTTATCTGCGACCCCGAGGTGGGGCAGGTAGACAAAACCACCATCGAGGGCAAGGTGCTGATGACGCTAGACACTCCGCACCAGTTGGGTATCTATAAAGAGAGTGATCCGTATAAACCCACCGAAACCGCCGTGGCGCCCAGTGGCGACATCTACGTGGCCGACGGTTACGGCTCACAGTATATCATTCAGTACGATATGAACGGCAAGTACGTACGTCACTTCGGCGGCAAGGGCGATGCCGACGATCAGTTTAAGACCGCTCATGGGGTGCAGGTAGACCTGCGCGACCCCAACCGCTTCACGCTGCTGTGCACCTCACGCGAGCACAATTCTTTCAAGCGCTTCACGCTCGATGGGCAGTATCTATCTACCATCTTCTTGCCCGGAGCCTACGTGTGCCGCCCCGTGATCAAAGACGAAACGCTCTACGCCGGAGTGTGCTGGTCGCGGCTCAAGTACCTGAACCAAACCGACAACTCGGGCTTCGTCACCATTCTGGACAAAGACGACAAGGTGGTGTCAAACCCCGGAGGCACTGCGCCCACCTACGAAGACGGTGAACTACAGCTGATGTTACAAACCGACCCGCTATTTATGCACTGCCACGACGTGTGCGTGGATGACGACGATGACCTGTACGTCTGCCAGTGGAATGCGAATAAGACCTATCCCATTAAGCTGAAGCGGGTGTAGTTGGAGAGACCGATAATACCACTTTGCAGGCGGTGTATTCCTTAGGTCAGCGTGTCATACTGAACCATTCGTTTTTAAACCGAAGATTGTTTTCTTTCGTAAATGATCCTAAAAAAGCAGATGCATTAATCCATGACAAAGATTGAACTACAGCAAAGTATTCAGCAAAAGCTTCCCTTTTTAAGTGAACGGGAGCTTGAAGTTCTCTGGAATATGTTAGACGTGTTGTCGGATAGTGATAAAAAATCTAATACTACGAAAACGCGAGGCTTGGTAGGCTGTATGCCTGGTTTGGTCAAGTACATGGCGGACGACTTCAACGAGCCTTTGGAAGATTTTAAAGACTACATGCCCCAATAGCGTAAGAGATGACGTATCTACTCGACACTCAGGTTATTATCTGGGCATTAGAAAACGACCCGCAGCTTCCTGAATCAATTCAAGAAACCATTGATAACCCAGGTCATGACATTTTTATTACTGCCGTAAGCCTTTGGGAGATTGCAATAAAGCGCAGTATCGGAAAGCTTGAACTAAACTGTCCATTAGACGATGTTCAGAGCCAGATTACTGATAAAGGGGTAAATACTTTACCTATTATAGTGAAGCACTTAATGGCCGTTGAAAAGTTAGGCTTCGTAGGTAAACACCGAGATCCTTTTGATCGGCTGATCATCAGTCAGGCGATTGTGGAAGATATGACATTAATATCCAGCGATCCTCAGTTTAAGCATTACGACGTCAAGCTTCTTTGGTGATTTGCCTATCTATTCCGACGAAGACGGTGAGCTACAGCTGATGCTACAAAACGACCCGCTATTCATACACTGCCACGGCGTGTGCGTGGATGACGACGATGACCTGTACGTCTGCCAGTGGAATGCGAATAAGACCTATCCCATTAAGCTGAAGCGGGTGTAGTAACCGCACTTACATCAATTCCCCCCTCTCTTTTAAAAAATCAAATATCAGATGATCTACCTCAGCGATCAAATCCCGGTCACCATCGTTGAGCCACCGCAGCGCCTCAATTTCGCTGCTGGGCTTCAAGGTGCCGGTGTAGCTTGCCCGGTAGCAAGTCATGCGCACTGTGGTGCCCTCCGGGTGGCCATCGGCCTGGGCTTCGAAGGTGCCTACGTACGCCATGCTATCGGAGGTGAGCTGCACGCTGAGTTCTTCCAACACTTCGCGGACGAGGGCTTGCTCGTCTGATTCGCCCGGCTCGCGTTTGCCGCCGGGAATGTAGTACTTATCCTTTCCCCTGGATCGTGTGCTTAGAATCTGTCCGCGCTGGGTCTCTATCCAAGCCAGTTTATCAATAACAGGCATTACCAATACGCAATGTACAGCGCCGCCAGAATACCGATGATCAGGAGGGCGCCTACGTTGAAGGTCGCGCTGGTCTTGAACAGACCGGGGGACAGCTCAATAGAATTGGGCTGGTCTTCACCCGACTGCACTAGGCTGGTGATGATCATCTGAGCTGCCAAGACTAAGAAGACTATTCCCATCCGGTCGAGGAAGGGCAGCGTGGGGGAGAACTCATCCAAACCTATCGACAGCGGGATGGTGATCAGCGCGGCAATCAGAGCCGCTAGCGGCGTAGTCTTCTTCCAGAACACTCCGAACACAAAGATGGCGAATACGCCGGGCGATACGTAGCCGGTGTATTCTTGAATATACTGAAACACCTGCCCCTGTCCGCGCAGGGCCGGGGCCACCAGGCAAGCGATCAAGAACGAAACAACGACCACAATACGTCCGATACGCACCAGCGAATCTTCCGAAGCGGTTTTGTTGATGTAGTTACGGTAAATATCCATCGTGAAGATGGTCGCGGTACTGTTAGCCATCGAAGCCAGCGACGACACGATGGCGGCGGTCAGGGCGGCAAAGGCCACTCCCTTCATGCCACTGGGCAGCAGGCCCAACAAGGTTGGGTAGGCCCGGTCGGGCTTGATGAAGCCGTCGGTAGGGTCGGTCATAATCTGCGAAAAGGCTCCGCCCATTTCTTCGTTCTGCACGATCACATAGGCCGCGATGCCCGGAATTACCACGATCAGCGGAACAAGCAGCTTCAAAAACCCGGCGAACACCACGCCCTTCTGGGCTTCGTCGAGGCTCTTGGCGGCCAAGGCCCGCTGGGTGATGTACTGATTAAAGCCCCAGTAGCTCAGGTTGGTAATCCACATGCCGCCGATCAGCACGCTGATGCCGGGCAACATCTGGTAGGCATCGGTGGTGCTGCCCTGCCCGTCGGTGATCATAAAACCCTCCTGCAAAATCATGTGAAAGTGATCGGGGGCTTCTTCACCGAGCCGCAGCAAACCGCCCAGCACATTACCATCGCCCACAATGTCTAGCGCCAGGTAGGTAGTTACTAGTCCACCCAGCACCAAAAATACTACCTGCACCACGTCGGTCCAGGCCACAGCGGTGAGGCCGCCGTAGATCGAGTACAGTAGCGAGAACAGCGCCAGCCCGATAACAGCGTACATCAGGTCTACTCCCAGCACCGTTTCGATGCTCAACGCACCCAGGTAGATCACCGACGTGAGGTTCACAAATACGTACACCAGCAGCCAGAAGATGGCCATCAGGGTGCGTACCGTATCGTTATAGCGATCCGCTAAAAACTGAGGCATCGTATAGATACCTTTCTTGAGGTAGATGGGCAGAAAGAACTTACCGACCACCAGCAGCGTGGCCGCGGCCATCCATTCGTAGGTAGAAATGGCCAATCCCAGGGCGTAGCCCGAGCCAGACATTCCGATAAACTGCTCGGCCGAAATGTTGGAGGCGATCAGCGAGGCTCCCACCGCCCACCAGGGCAGCGAGCGACTGGCCAAAAAGTAATCTTGTGAGTCTTTTTTATGCCCTTCTTTGTCGCGCGACACCCACAGGCCAATGCCGATGATGAACAGGCAGTAGCCCGTGAAGACTACGTAGTCGATGGTAGAGAATCCCATTGAGCAGTGTTGGTTAGGTCAGTTAATGGGCAAGTATACTAATATTCACTCAATATAGAGTACTACTTTTAGGGGAATCGTAACGCACTATTGTAAGTGACACAAAGCCTACTTATTTTGATTAAGTATGAAGACGATAATGATACTGATTTTATGGGGAGGGGGGGCCAGCAGCTCGATCAGAGCTCAGACACTGCTATCTGAGTACTATGCCGACAGTACGCTCAAGGCCACCGGCCACTCGACTGCAAGTGGTAACAAGACCGGCACGTGGACCTACTACTATCCCAGTGGAACACGCAGCGCGGTAGAAACTTACCAAGCAGGACAGCTGCACGGGGAAGTGCGCTACTATAGCCCCAAGGGAACACTAACTGGGCACGAGCAGTGGCGACACGACGCCCAAGAAGACTCGTCGGTCTACTATCACCCTAACGGACGTGTACATAAGGCAGGCGTATTTCGATTGGGACTGTACGACGGACGGTGGCACTTCTACTATGAAAGCGGTGCGCTGATCAGAGAAGGAACTTACCGACAGGGTCTGCCCGAAGGCGACTGGACTTTTTACCACGAAAACGGGAAGCTGATGCAAAAGGGCGGCTTTCACCTGGGAATGGAGCAGGGAGAATGGCGGTTTTATGACAAGCGGGGGCGGTTAGAATATATCGCAGAGTACGAAGCAGGCGAACGAACGGGCTGGTATTCGGTAAACAAAAGAGGCAAAAAGAAAGAAGTTCTACTTGAGTAGTTTTACCCATGTTCGTGAACCAAAAGCAGGTTTAAACACCTTATTGTACTGATCACCCCCATCGTTCAAAAAGTACCGTAGTATTCATTATATTTAATAACAGTCGCTACTCCCTAAACATTACTGCTATGGAAAAGATTACCTGCATTGCCGTTGATGACGACGCCATGACGCTCAAGATTGTGGAGTCTTTGGCCAATCGCGCTGATTTTCTACGACTATTAGGCACCTTCGATAGCTCGGTAGACGCGATGAATGCCTTGCGCCAACAAGAGGTAAACCTGATCTTTCTGGACGTAGAGATGCCGGATATGACCGGACTGGAACTTATTAAAGCCCTGGAGTATCAGCCTGAAATCATCCTGATTAGTACCAAGTCAGAATATGCCCTAGAGGCGTTCGAGTACGAAGTAGCTGACTACCTACTCAAGCCAATTGCGAACTACGGCCGCTTCCTTCAGGCGGTGCAGCGAGCCCGGAGCCGTATCATCAAGAAAGCCCCTCCGGCCCCCTCTTCGGAGCATATTTATCTCAAGGTAGACTCACTGCTCGTTAAGTTTGCGCTCAAGGATATTCTGTGGGTAGAGGCCTTCGGCGACTATGTGAAGGTAAAAACCCCCGAAAAAGTACACATGGTGTATGCCACCCTGAAGTCGATGGCCGAGGCGTTGCCCCACGAAGATTTCGTGCGTATCCACCGCTCTTACATTGTGCGAGCTGATCGTATTGAGAACATCGACAATACCAATCTACAGATCACCGACAAGATTTTACCCATCGGCAACTCCCACAAAAAGGGTCTGATGGAGCGCATCAAAGTGCTGTAGCCCATGTGTTGAGCCCCTCGCTTTTCATAATCTCAACTAATTGACTTACAGTTACTTACCTTTGTATAATGTAAGTAGCACACTTTTCACTTTTCTTATTTTTCCTTACATGGGCACGGTATTTGGCTAGGTTAACATAACATAGAGTTCGCTTTTAGCTCTACGCGCTTTTCGTTAACCATAAACCTAATACAATGAAAACTCTCCATAAAAATCGGCTATTGGGGCTGGTGGTAGGCCTTGCCTGCTATTTGCTACCTACCGCCGATACCGCCGCACAAGGCTATATATCGTTTCAAACTTTCTATCACGAGCTCGCCCCCTACGGCAGTTGGGTGCACAACCCACAGCACGGGCAGGTGTGGATTCCCAACGTAGGCTCCCGCTTTCAGCCCTACGTCACACGGGGACACTGGGTGATGACCGACTACGGTAATACCTGGGTATCTGACTACAATTGGGGTTGGGCGGCCTTCCACTACGGGCGCTGGTACTTAGACGATTACCACGGCTGGGCCTGGGTGCCCGGTCATGAGTGGGGACCCGCTTGGGTGGCCTGGCGTTCGGGGGGAGACTACTACGGCTGGGCACCGTTGAGTCCGGGACTCAACGTGAACGTATCCATTAATATCGGTCGGCGCATTCCGCGTAACTATTGGGCGTTTGTGCCCCGGCGCTATATCACCAGTCCGCGTATTTACGACTATTGTGTGCCCCGCCGCCGGGTGGTCAATGTGTTTCAACGCACGACCATCATTAATAATACCTACGTATACAACGACCGTCAGCGTTACTACAGCGGCCCCCGGGTGCGTGAGATTGAACGCGTTACTCACCGCCGGGTGCCCGTCCGCAGCGTACGTACTGCCAACCGGGCCCGACCGGCCCGTGTACAGCGAGGCTCGGTCGCTATGTACCGCCCGCAGGTGCGCGCTAGTCGCAACCGCTCGTCAGTGGCCCCTCGTACTTACCAGGCGCAGTCTAGTGGCGTGAACAACCGCACAAGGGGAACGAACACGACGCGGGGCCGTGCTACAGTCCGCACTTCACCCGATCGGTCGTCGTACGACCGTCGCAGCAGTGTTCGGTCAGAGGCGAGCCGTTCGCGCCAACCCGCATCCTCTACGAGAAGCCAGCGTCTGAACCGCCAGCCGTCGGCCACTGCTCCCACTGACCGATCCTACGGGGCGAGTAGCCGCCGGTCGTCACAAATGACGGCCCCCGCCCGCCCGCAACGAAGCGATAAATCGTCTTCACGCGCCCGTTCTGGTAGCACTACATCCTCACGTCGGCCTGCATCGGTTAGCCCTCGTACGAGCCGATCATCATCAGCCAACCGGAGCCGCCGGTCATCTGCCGGTGCGCAGCGTAGTAGTACGTCGGCTCGTTCCGGTCGCTCTTCTTCGGTGAGTAGGCCAAGTCGATCATCTTCTGGTGTGCAGCGTAGCCGGTCGTCCGGTGGCAGCCGTTCAACCAAGGCTAGCCAACCAAGATCATCTTCGTCTGATCGTTCGGCACGCAGTAGTACCGGTCGCAGTCGTTCGTCACGAGGGCAGTAGACCTGAAGAGGATAAGAGGTGAATAATGACGAATGATTAGTAGATCCTCACTAGTCATTCCTCATTATTCATTACGGCGGCTATCAGAAGCATCTACCTTTTCAAGAAAAAACTTACATCCCCCTCCCCCGTCTTCGAAACTTTTTTTACATTGGACGGTTGTACATTAAAACCAAATGAACGTCTTATGGAAGCAGTAGCCACGCAGGAAATTGAGAAAGAAATTGCCGCCCTTGATGCGCAGCTCACCGGCGACATGTTCAAAGACATGGAGATCCGTGACAAGATTCACAATCTGAAAATGAAGCTCACGGGCACTCGCCCCATGGACTCACAGATTGAGTGCGTAGGTTGCGGCAGTTGATGTTAGTAGCAGGCGCAGTGGCAGCAGTAGGGAGAATAACTGCTACTGCCGCTGCTGCTTTATCATTGCCCTTCTGACACCACGTCTTTCGCTAGCTTCACGCGCAGCGATGAGCCCTCATCGCTCACCACCACCACCCGACTGCCCTTTTCAATGTAATCGCCGCGGGTGTAGGCATCATGCAGCTCGTCATCAATCATGATTTTGCCACTGGGCCGAAGAATGGTGAACGCTTCCCCTTCCTTACCAATCAGTATGGGCGTTTGCACCTTAGCGGTGTATCCCTCCGTACGCGACTGCGTCTGTTGCAGCGATACCCGCCGGAAGGCCGCCGAATTGGTGAGCCGCACTCCCCCAAAAAACATCAGCATCATCCCCCCAAACATACCGGCCAGTACGGTGGTGATCGCCTTCACAAAATCAGTAGGATCAACAAACGAGAAGTCGAAGCTATCGTTGTTCAGCATAATCATCACCAGTGAACCTACCGTGAGTACCAGTCCGGCCACCCCGGCTACTCCGAAGCCTGGAATCACCAGCACCTCCAACCCAATGAGCACTACCCCTACGAAGAAAGCCGCAATCTCCCAGTTTTCGGCCAGGCCATTGAGGTAGTGGGGCACCAAATAAAGGGTGAGCGCCACCAAAGAAGCGAGGATAGGAAAGCCGACTCCTGGGGTCTGCAATTCAAAGTAGATACCCCCGACCACGATAAGAATTAAGATGCCACTCAAAAAGGGGTTCAAAAAGAAGGCTATCACCTGCTCAGCCGTGCTCACTTCGTACATTACCAGCTTGTAGTCCTCGATGCCATTCAGGGCGAGTATCTCTTCAATACTACTCACCTGCCCTTCGCTAAATCCGTAGCGAATGGCCTCTGAAGTAGAAAAAGTGATGACCGAGCCTGCTTCAGAGATGCTATCAACCTCTAGGGTTTCATCCACCATCGCTTCGGCGATCTTAGGATCACGCCCCTTCGCTTCAGCCGTGGAGCGCATGATTGAGCGCATGTAGGACTGGTATTTGTCGGGAGCGGCTTCGCCGGTGCCGCCGTTCACCACCGTGGCCGCCCCGATGCTACCGCCGGGTGCCATGTAAATGCTATCGGTGGCCAGAGAAATCAATGCCCCGGCCGAGGCGGCATCTTTGTTGATGAAGGTATACACCGGTTTTTCGAACTCCAGCAGCCGGGTGCGAATGTCATCCGCGTCGTTAAGCGCTCCACCGTAGGTATCCATGTCAACCACCACATAGTCAATATCAGGCGCTTCTGCGCGGTCCAGCGCCAACTGCATGTAGCGATTGGTGCGCGGGTCAATCTCAGCCCGCAGGCTGACTACCAAGACCTGAGCGATCGGCGCCGAGTCAGTAGTTTGCGCCAATGAAGGGCGGGGCCCCACGAGCAGTAGGAGGCAGAAGACGATGAAGGGTTTTACGAAAATCATAGTAGCACGACGGTAGGTGACACTATCGAAACCGAAGCCTGCGCGAAAAAGTTGTCTCACCCCCGGTTGGTTCGTAGCAGTGGCGGCAGGAGGCAGTAGCAGCGACACTTCATACTGCTACTGCTACTGCTACTAAAATAACCTAGCCGATCGTTCGCAAACGTATTAGAACCAGCTTGCGGAGTGTTTGCACTACCGATACGACTGCTTTTCTTTCTCTTTCTCGAAAATAAAGCGTAGGCTTACGTCGTTCTCCTATTGCGTACTGCTTTGGCGAATTATTTGTTAGCAGTATCACCAGTGCGATGACTAGAACTTCCTCCATGATGATGAAAAGCGGATTATCACTGATGTACGGTTTATTCTTATGTGCTTTCGCCGGATTCTCTGCCCAGGCAAATACTCCCCGCGACTCAGTGGGTATTGAGCGCAACCTGGGCGAAATGTTTGTGCTACATCAGGTGAGCGAAGGCGAAACCCTGTTTGCTATTGCGCAACGCTACGGCGTGCCGATGCATGACCTTAAGCTACTCAATCAGGAGATAGACTTCAAAAAGCTGGACATCGGCGACACCTTGCGTATTCCTATGTTTCCGGAGCTAACGAAGGGCAGAAAACAGCAGCACACCGTTCAGGAGGGGGAGACGTTGTTCGGACTGTCGCAGCGCTACGGGGCCAGCGTTGATGATATTCGTACCTGGAACGCCTTAGGCGATAAAGCCATTGCTATTGGGCAAAACCTGATCGTCTACCTCGACATTCCTGCTGAAAAGGACGAAATGAGTCTTGATGCGGCTCGTTACATACTGCATACCGTAGACGAAGGTGAAACGCTGTACGCAATCTCCCGCACTTACGGCGTGCCGGTTGATCAACTGCAACAGCGCAATCAGCTAACCACCGCCTCGCTACAGTTCGGACAGCAGCTCATCATTCGTGAGCGAAACGAGACTTCTAACCAAGTAGCTTCATCCGAAGGAGCTTCATCCAAAGGAGCTTCATCTGACCGAATGGCGCCTCCTGCCCCGGTAGCTTCCAACGAAGCCGCCCCCGTGGCTGCAGCCGAGCGGGCCAATCAACCCCCGTCGCCCAACCTGAGCAAAACCGCTGCTTTGGCGGCCGAGCGTAGCCGGTTTACGCGTATCAAGAAACAAGAAGAAACCGCCCTGGAAGAGACTGAAGCCGTATCTGAACTGGGCTTCGCTTCGGTGATTCAGGGGGGGGGAGCCACCAAGAAGTATCTAGCTCTACACCGCTCCGCTCCGGTAGGAACCGTGCTGCGCGTGCGCAACGAAATGAATGAGATGAGCGTTTTTGTACGCGTGGTGGGCAAATTGCCTGATACAGGAGTCAACAACAAGATAAGCATACGACTCACTCCCGCCGCCTACGACAAACTCGGCGGCATCAACGAGCGGTTTCCGGTAGAGATCAGCTACCTAAAGTAGCCTAACCGGTTTTCGTAGTGCCCTAAAGATACCCGGAAGAATTCCACGTGATCAGAGGAAACAAGCGCTCCCTGTTAGTGTGCCCATATGCCTTCACTCCTAATTCTCAACTCTTCATTTCGGATACAGCGTAGGTAAAGGCCACCAAATTTTCCCGCCACCAGGCGACCATCCGCCACCCGTATCCCCCTTCAATCTCTTTAAAATTTATAAATACTTAACCCCACTCGGTTTGTAGTGCTTCGCTGGTTTCGTATTTTAGCTTTCTAAACCGAACCTATGAACCCGCAATATCTACTGATTGGGCTGGTATTCGTTTTGTGCTGCTGCGCCTGTCAGCGCCCCGACTTTCGGCCTGATGCTATCGAGCAAGATTATCTGACGATGGGTAAAGGCGGAGGTATGACCAACCAGGTGGATACGTACTACATACTGGAAGACGGCTACGTACACCACCACGATAACCTTAGCGAAACGTACGAACCACTCGGGCGGCTGAACGCTGAACAGAGAGCGCAGACGTTTACGCAAGCGGCGGTGCTCGCCGATTCACTGAGTGATTACCAAGAACCCGGAAACCTTTACTACTTCCTGACTATTCATACTCCGGACACAGTGCGATCCTTCACGTGGGGCAACGACAGTGCTCCGCCGCCCGAGGCGGTATCAGCCCTTTACCAACAGACGCAACAGCTCGTTCAGGAGCTGCCATAACCACTACTATCCTGATGCGGATCAATTTCTTCAGACCTCAATCATTGACTCATGAAGCACATTTGCACCCTAGTCGCGCTACTTCTTCTCAGCGTCACCTCCTTTAGTCAGTCAGCCCCCTGGGCTATCAAAAAGCAGCGATCAGCGAGTGATCAGCGTCCTTCTTTTTCTTACCAAACCCGCAGCGGGGCGCGTATTCAGCGGGCGCAAAACGCGCGCGTTGCTCCACTTTCTCTTCCCGGTCCGTCTCGTGTCACCACACGCCAAGGACCAGCGGGAGAGCCTCCGCACGAAATCAACGGAGTGCTTCCTGGGGCAGCCGGTGCTCGTCGTAGCACCGATGTACTAAGCGCCACCCAGCACTACCTGGGCGAAGTGCGCTCGCTGATGCAGGTGAACGAACCGAGCCGAGAGTTTCAACTACAGCGGCAGTGGAAAGATCAGCAGGGCAACCAGCACCTGCGCATGCAGCAAAAGTATCAGGGAGTGCCGGTGTACGCCAGTGAAATTATCGTGCACGCCGACGCCAACAACGTTGTGCAGGGTTTAAACGGACGCTACGTAGCCAGTCCGCAGGTGGTCGACACCCAGCCCACCGTTAGTAACCAACGGGCGATTGCCGTCTCACTCGACTACTTCCGACAACGAGATGCGTTGCAGACTCTCAACGAGGAGCAGCGAAAACTGCTGAACTACGACCACCCTCGGGCTGAATTAGTCATTTTGCCCAGTTGGGAAGCCACTGTGCCCACCCTGGCGTGGCGCGTGGTAGTACGCCCCAACGTGCTCGACCACTGGGAGGTTTTCGTGGACGCTCACTCGGGAGAGCTGATCAGCCAAACCAATATGACGTGTTCGTTCATCCCTAAACTCGGCGAGAGTCACCCAGCCCATCATGCTGCGCACGAGCACACGCACGCCGCTCCGCTGAAGACGCTCCGACGCAGCACCGGTAGCGGTGTAGATATCAACGGAGTGAGTCGTTCCCTCAATATTTGGCAGCTAGACGGGGCCACCGGACTGATAGACGGTAGCAAAGATATGTTTAACAGCACCGATAACACTCCCGTTCAAGATCTCAAGGGTGTCATAATCACCTACGACGCCGAGCGAGTACCTAACTTTGAAACGGCCACTATTGTCAACGAATCCGGTGGCACCTACAGCAATCCTACGGCCGTGTCAGCGCACTACAACGCCTCGGTCTCTTACGACTACTTTCGACAGCAGCATCAGCGGCTCTCTATTGACGGCGAGGGCGGCAACGTGCTGTCCATCATCAACGTGGTAAACGACGACGGCTCAGAGATGGACAACGCGTACTGGAATGGCGCCTACATGGCCTACGGTAACGGTGACGTAGGCTTCACCCCCATTGCGGGCGGGCTAGACGTAGGCGGACACGAGATGAGCCACGGCGTGATCGGTAGCACCGCCAAGCTGGTCTATCGCAACCAATCGGGGGCAATCAATGAGCACATTGCTGATGTGTTCGGTTACCTGATCGAAAATGAAGCGAACGACTATCGCCTCGGCGAAGATGTGGTGGTGGCAGATATTTTCCCCAGTGGTGCGCTGCGCGATATGGGCGATCCGCACAACGGGGGCGTAGACGGCGACCGCTACTGGCAGCCCGACAACATGGATGAGTTTTACTCGGGCGCCGCCGACAATGGTGGTGTACACATCAATAGTGGTATTCCTAACCGTGCTTTTTCGCTGATAGACACCGAATTGGGTAGTGAGGTGGTTGGTCGTATTTACTACGACGCACTCACCAAGTACCTTACGGCCAGCTCTCAGTTCATCGATCTTCGTCAGGCGCTGGTTCGTTCTGCACAAGAACTATACGGCGAAGCCCAGGCCCAAACGGTAGCCAGTGCCTTTGATGCAGTCGGTATTTCAGGCGGCAACGTGCCGGATGGCGGAGGGGGCGGCGACCCTGACCCCAACGACGAGGATGACGACCTACCTACCATTACCGGCGAAGACCTGTTCCTAACCGTCAATACGGATCCCGACGACGCAGACGCAAATGATAGTCCGTGGTCACTCTACTTCGTCAACAGCAATCAGGACATCTTTGAACCAGTGTCTACTACTTCGGTAGTCAGAAAGCCTTCGGTGACTGATGATGGTAGTCTTGCCCTGTTTGTTACAGAAGACAATAACATCCACGGCATCAACCTCACCACTTTCGAGGAAACCATCATCGACGACCAAGAACTCTGGGCCAATATCAGCGTGTCGCGCGACGGGCGGCGAATGGCCATTGTGACGAACCAGGAGAAACCCGAAATTTGGGTAGCAGACTTTGAGTCAGGCGAGAACTCTACCTTTGAACTGTTTAACCCCACCTCTCAAGACGGCATCGTGACCCGCGACGTGCAGTACGCCGACGCCATTGAGTGGGACTACTCGGGTGAGTATCTGTTGTATGATGCGTTTAATCGCGTAGAGACTTTCGGAGCGGGACAAAGCGAGCAGGCCACCATCGAGTACTGGGACGTAAACTTTATCAAAGTGTGGGATAATACCCGCGATACCTTCGCTGAAGGTGAGATCACCAAAATATTTAGCAACCTCCCCGAAGGAGTGAGCATCGGTAACCCCACCTACTCCAAAACCAACCGGAATATCGTGGCTTTTGACCTGTTCAACGCCGAAGATGATACCTACTCTATTATCGCGGCTGACTTGGAAGCCGGAGATATCAAAACGGTCTACGAAAACAACACGATTGGCTTTCCGAGCTACTCTAATGATGATCGCTTTTTGGTGTTCGATCAGATCAACGAAGACGGACGCCCTTCGGTGGCTCGGATCGAGTTGCAAGCCAACAAGCTGGAAGCGGCGGGTGAACCGGAGACCATCTTCACCGAAGCGCAGTGGACCACCTGGTTTAGCCAGGGTACGCGGGTGATTAATAGCAGTGAGAACGCGCTACTTAGCTTTGCGATAGAGCAACCGGAGGGCGACGTTGTCAGTGACATCCAGGAGCAGATTATATCGCTCGACGTGCCCGAAACCGCCGATGTTACCCGAATGCAGGCTAAGTTTGAGCAGTCAGACGGAGCCAGCGTGTACGTAGGCGAAGCCCGGCAGTTCAGTGGGGTCACGAGCAACAACTTCTCACAGGAAGTGATCTACTCGGTGGTGGCAGAAAACGGCGATCAGCGTGACTACACCGTACGGGTGACACAGGGGGGCAATCCTCCTGATCCTGACGATGAGGTCGTGGGCTTAGAAGATGAACTGCCTGATGTGTATCCAAATCCTTTCGACCAGAAAATCTTTATCAGCGAGCAGTGGCATGATACGGACGTTCGGCTTACACTGCATAACGTTTTGGGCCAGTCTGTCCCGCTGGTGAAGCAGGGCAACGGCTTCACGGTGGCCGGTTCGGCCCGGCCGGGCATGTACTTACTGACCATTGAGCACCCGGAGGGCCTTAAAACCATTCGGCTCATAAAGCGCTAAACAACGAGTTCCTTAAACAACTACCTGGGGTTAGGTTGTTGTGTAACTACCAACCAATCCTACGTATGAAACATCAGGTATTTTTGTGGCTGGCGATGCTCAGCCTGTTAGCGGGTTCCGCTTGCCAGAGCAGCAAGGTAGCCTACGGTAATTCGTATTATTTTAAGGCTACTCCGCGCCCCGCACCCACGCAGCTTTCGGCTTCTACGGTGCCAATTCCGGTCGCTTCGCAAACGGTTGCGCTTTCGCTCAGTCTACCGGCGGTAACCGGTTCGCAGCGCACAGTCGCCGAGCCAGTTTTGAGCCGTCGGGAAGCGCGCCAGGAGCGGCGCGCCCACCGAAAAGCGGTGCGTAAACAGCTAAAGCAGTGGCTCAAAACGAGTCCGACAAACACCTATGATCTTCAGGAAAGTCAGCGCTTAGAAGGTTGGAGCAAAGCGGGGGTAATCACGGGTGCCGGAGCGTTGGTGTTGCTCGGTATCGGTTTGTTGGCAAGCATCGGTTTCCTCATTGGCTTAGGAGCGGTACTGCTGGCTATCGCCGTGGTACTGGTTTTGATCGACACACTGTAATAACGTGGTGGTTCTTACGTCTGGAACGTCCGGGCTCACTTTTCTTGTTGTCCTCTGATAACTGTTACTTCAATGACTGAACCGACAAAAGCCAAGAAAACCTTCTTACAGCGGGTGTGGGACGTGGTGTTTCTCATCTTCTACCCCATCCTTGTCTTATTCTCGTTGCTGTTCGTAGGAACAGTCTATCTATTTTCGTCAATTTCGTGGCTGCTATCGCGCCTGTTGTCGCGCCCGTCAGAAACCGCTTCAGAAGCGGAGGAGCCGACCTGGGAGCTTTGGGTCGATAACCTAGACCTGCGGGTTGAGCGTATTTTTGTAGACGAAGTAATGTTTGGCCCCTCCTACTATCGCCTGCAAACGCTGCCCCCGTCAGAAGCCGTGGGCGCGCACCATTTCGGTGACTTTCAGCACGTGTGCTGGGGCGGAGTGCTCTTGCAGAAGTGGAACACGCTGGTGCCCAAAGAGCTACCGAACTTCGATCTGCTGTTCTTCGACGGCAAGACCGGCGATTTGCGCTACGTGGCGACCATCCGCGGGTCTGACTGGCGGGTTGAAGACACCGCCAAGGGTGTTCTCCTGCACTGGAAAGACGGCGAGCAAGACGAATCTTTGACCCTTACTGAAGCGCAAGTGCAGCACGATGCTCCCATCCTGGAATAAGCCTGACCTGCGTGAGTTTCTGGAAGAACAGGTAGCTATTTACAACCGTCCCGCCTTCATAGAAAACGATCCTATCAGTATCCCCCACGGTTTTACCAAGCGGCAGGATATCGAGATCAGCGGTTTTATCGCGGCGGTGCTGGCCTGGGGGCAGCGCAAGACGATCATCAATAAGTGTCAAGAATTTTTTGGCTATATGGACGACGCACCCTACGACTTCGTGCGCTCGCACCAAGCAGATGACCTTAAACCCTTCCTGAACTTCAAGCACCGCACCTTCAACGCCACTGACGCACTTTACTTCATCGCGTTTCTTCAGGATTTTTACCAACGACACGACTCACTCGAAGACGCATTCCTCACCGGTATATACGATAGTGAGACCATCGAATCCGGTTTAATCGGCTTCCGACAGCAGTTCTTCAGCCTGCCCGACTTCCCTGAGCGCACCCAGAAACATATAGCCACTCCCGCCCGTAACTCGGCCTGCAAGCGACTGAGTATGTTCCTGCGCTGGATGGTGCGAAAGGACGATAAGGGCGTAGACTTCGGCCTGTGGCAACGTATTCGCCCGGCTCAGCTGGTGTGCCCCTGCGATGTACACGTAGATCGCGTGGCCCGGCAACTGGGTTTGATCACGCGCCGGCAAACCGACTGGCGCACCGCCCTGGAGCTCACCGAGCGGCTCCGGCAGCTGGATCCCGACGATCCTGTCAAATATGACTTCGCCCTGTTCGGTTTGGGGATCGGTTTGGCCGGGTAAACGTAATAGGAGATTGGCGAGCCTACTGAGATTCCGTACCTTCGTCCAAACTTATCGACTTTATGAGCACAACGTATAATACCGTCATCTTCGACCTGGGTAACGTCTTGATCAACTGGGACCCCAGACACTTGTATCGTAAGATTTTTGATGATGAGCAGGAGATGGAATATTTCTTGACCGAAGTGTGCACCGGGGCCTGGAACAAAGAGCAGGATCGGGGCCGCCCTTTCGCAGAAGCGGTGCAGCAGAAGACCGCCGAGTTTCCGCAGTACGCCGAGCAGATTCGTAGCTACCACGAACGCTGGAGCGAAATGCTCAACGGTCCAATTGAAGCAAACGTGCGAGTATTAGAAGACCTACGCGCCAAACCCGACATCAGACTCTACGCGCTCACCAACTGGTCGACCGAAACCTTTCCGGTGGCTCAGCAACGGTTTCCTTTCTTAGCATACTTCGAGGATACGGTGGTTTCGGGTGAGCTCAAACTAGTAAAACCCGATGCGGCCATTTATCAAGTACTACTCGATCGCCATACTATTGTACCCGAGCAGTCTATATTTATCGACGATACGCAGGAGAACGTCACGGGTGCCGAGGCCCTGGGCATTCGTGGGATTCACTTCACCCCTGACACAGACCTGCGAAAGGAGCTAGAAAGTTTAGGAGTGCTGCCGTAGCAGCTATTGTTTGCTTAGACGAAGTGCAACTCTTTCAGCCTCTTGGTCTCGTTCAAGATTACGCTCAGGTACGGCTCTGAGTAAAACGACCCGATAGGTTGTCGTGCCAAACGTTACCTCAGCAGTACTGGTTTCCCCGGGCTGGTCTTCTATCAGGTGCAGCACCACTGCACTATTCTGTTCCTGGTAAAAGATATCTATTTCGGCCACCACGTTCCCGGCTTTAATACACATAACGTTCTCTGGGCACCGGGTATCTTCTAGGCTCACGAGTGCTACGCTCAGCGTATCTTGTGCATCTACAACTCGTACGTTTTCACCGGTAGATATTTCAAAAGTTTCGTTCAGTCTAACCACCTGCTGCATTCTTACCTCTTCTGCACATGCCAGAAGGCTCAACAGTAGCACCACGATATACTTCTTCATATGTATAGTAGTTTGTCAAAAGTGATGCAGTATTCGCTAAAGTATGAATGAGTAGTGATGGATGAGGCCATTAATCATTCTCCGGAATGCCACACAACAATAACTTGGCTACTGTAAGACCCTAATTACCTTGCGATGGTTGTAAAATACGATCAGCTTATGTGGCTGCCATCTTTGTACAAATCTATTATCTTTGGAGCTTGCCCATCACTCTCTATGACTACTGACCGTAGTATCCGTGTGTTTGCCCCCGCCACCGTGGCCAATGTAGCCTGTGGCTTCGATATCATGGGTTTTGCCATTGACACTCCGGGCGACGAGGCCGTGCTGCGCCTTACCGACCGGCCCGGGCACGTGGTGATCGAGCGCATTGTGGGTGACGAAGGAAAGCTTCCGCTCGATCCTGACAAGAACACCGTGAGCGTGGTGGTGAAACAGTTACTTCAGCAAACCCAGTCGCGCTACGGTATGGCCATCACCTTACACAAGCAGATGCCACTGGGCAGCGGACTGGGCTCGAGTGCAGCCAGTGCGGTAGCCGGACTGGTGGCCGCCAACGAACTGCTGCTGCGCCACGAACCGGATAAAGCCATTGCTCGTCGGGCCGATTTGTTGCCCTTCGCGATGGAAGGTGAGCGGCTGGCCTGCGGTTCGGCGCACGCCGACAACGTGGCTCCGGCACTACTAGGCGGCTTCGTACTGATCCGCAGCTATGATCCGCTGGACGTGATCAGCATCCCCACCCCAGAAGCGTTGCAAGTGACGGTGATTCATCCGCAGGTGGAGGTGCAGACCCGCGACGCGCGCAGCATTTTACGCAAACAGATATCCTTAAAGGATGCCACCGTGCAGTGGGGCAACACGGCCGGACTCATCGCCGGACTCTGGCAGTGTGACCTGGACCTCATCGGTCGCTCGATGCAGGACGTCATTATTGAACCGATTCGCTCGCTACTGATTCCGGGCTTTGACAGCGTAAAGGCCAACGCACTGGCGGCAGGGGCACTCGGCTGTGGCATCTCCGGTTCTGGGCCGTCGGTGTTTGCTCTCAGCAAAGACCGCGAAACCGCTGAAGAAGTGGGTCGCAAGATGCAGAACGCCTTCGGTGCCCTAAATATCGACAGCGAAGTGTACGTATCGGCCGTCAACCGCCAGGGTCCGAGGGTGGTGTAGCCCCGTGTTGCAATACGGGGCTACATTGCTGTACGAGGCTACCGCACAAAAGCCGCCGCCAAGCCGCCGTCTACATTGATGACGTTGCCGGTACTCTTGTTCAGCAGCCCGCCGACCAGCGCAAACGCACCGTTAGCGATATCTTCGGGCAGGATGGCCTCGCCCAGCAGCGTACGCTTCGCGTAGTGGTCGGGTAGCTCTTCTACGCTCACACCGTAGGCTTTGGCCCGGCCCTCGGCCCAGCCTCCGGCCCAGATATTGCTACCCTGAATGACGGCGTCGGGGTTGACGACGTTTACTCGTATCTTATCCTTGCCCAGCTCTGCCGCCAGCAGTCGCGACATGTGTAGTTGCGCCGCTTTGGCGGTGCCGTAGCCCGCATTGTTGGGCCCTGATACCAATGCGTTCTTGCTCACAATATTGATCACATCGCCGCCCAACCCTTGCTGACGCATGATCGCCACAGCCGCTTTGGTCATGGCAAACTGTCCCTTCACCATCACGTTGTGCAGTAGGTCCCAATCGCCTTCGGTGGTGTCCTCCAGCGTTTTAGAGATAGACAATCCGGCGTTGTTCACCAGGATATCCACCCCGCCGAAGGCCAGGCAGGCATCACGCATCGACTGTGCTATCGCATCGGCGTCGGTCACGTTCATGGTGGTGGCCACTGCGGCGTCTTTCCCGTAGGCATCCGTAAACTCCTGAAGCGTTGTCTCCAAGCGTTCGGCGTTCATGTCGGCCAGCACTACACAGGCCCCCGCCTGCACAAACCGCTCGGCAATGGCCCGACCAATGCCACCGCCACTACCGGTAACCAGAGCCACGCGGCGCGACAACGGTTTCTCCGGAGGCATTCGCTGTAATTTGGCTTCTTCTAGCAGCCAGTACTCAATGTCGAAGGCTTCCTGCGTGGGTAGCGAGGTGTACTCCGATACTGCCTCAGACCCACGCATCACGTTGATGGCGTTGGTGTAGAACTCACCGGCTACCCGAGCGGTCTGCTTGTTTTTGGCAAAGGTAAACATCCCGACTCCGGGCCATAAAATCACCACCGGGTTAGGATCGCGCACGGCCGGACTGTTGTCGTGCTTGTGGTTCTCGTAGTAGGCCTCGTACATCTTACGATAATCAGCGTAAGCGCTTTCCAATCGCTCCTTGATCGCCGCTGCATCGCTCAAGTCCTGGTCAGCGGACATAAAGTCAATTACCAGCGGGCTGATCTTCGTCCGCAGGAAGTGATCGGGGCAGCTGGTGCCCATCGGGGCCAGTTTGCTAAGATCCTCACTGTTGACAAATTCCAGCACGCGTTCACTGTCGCTGAAGTGGCCGATCATCGGCTGGTAGCTTGAGCATAGTCCGCGCAAAATGGGGGCTAGGGTGGCCGCTTGTTTTCGCCGCTGCGTCTGGTTAAGCGACGGCACCTTAATGCCGCCGAACACCGGGCGTTCTTTGCCCGCGTGTTCTTCGATATAAACCGACGCCTTCTCGATCACTTCCAGGCTGTTGGTGTACGAATCGTAGGCGGTATCGCCCCAGGTAAACAAGCCGTGGCTACCCAGCATAATGCCGCGAATGTCCGGATTCTCCTCGTTACATTTTTCTAGCTGTAGCCCTAAGTCAAACCCGGGGCGCTGCCAATCGACCCAGCCAATTTGCCCCTCAAAGAGTTCTTCGGTGATGCGCTTACCGTCTTTGGCGGCAGCAATAGCAATGGCGGCATCGGGGTGCAGGTGATCAATGTGCTTGTAGGGCAGAAAGGCGTGTAGCGGAGTGTCGATGCTCGGTGCTCGTGAGTCGAGGTCGTACAGACAATGGTAAAATAGTCCTACCATATCGTCTTCATCTTCGAGACCGTGATAGCGGTTCTTAAGAGCGTGCAGTCGGTCAACGTAGAGCCCGGCCAAACCCTGGCGGGTGAGCGAGCCAATATCGCCGCCGGAGCCCTTGATCCACATCACTTCGGTGTCTTCACCGGTGAGCGGATGCTTTTCGGTGGTTTTGCAACTGGTGTTTCCTCCGCCGTAGTTGGTAATCCGCAAATCAGCCCCCAGGATGTTAGAGCGGTAGAGTAGCAGAGCAATTTGATCGTCTTTAAGTGATTGCGCTTTCGCATCGTCCCAAAGGTAGTCGACGTACCGAAAGGACGCTTGGGTGGTAGGCATAAGAATAGGCGGTTGAAAAAGGTTCAAGCGTCCGACACATCGTCGGCAATTTATTGTCGTAGTTACGAAATATTCGGGGAAGGTGAAAGTGCTCATCTGGCGATTCACCTCGTACTAGCGGCTCAAGGGTGAAAAGGACTCTCATTTAACAAAATCACCGTGTCTTCTTCTTGCTGCGGTATGTACTTTTAGATTTTTCCTGGCGACAGCTTACCGGATGACGGTTTTTTAGGCAAGCAGATCGAGGTACTAGCGTTTATTGCCGATGATGCAGACCTATCCCCTTCGGATGGTCATTCTGAAAAGACGTTTTCAGCCATTTGTCTGGATACCAAAGGGGTTACTTTCGATCGTCAGGAAACTAATGAGTACCAACCTGTTAAGCAGCCAAGTCATTGTTTTGCGGCATTCCGGAGAATGATGGTTAATGACCTCATCCATCATTACTCATTCATACTTCAGCGAATACTGCACCACTTCTGACAAACTACTTATTTGAGCTCTGCTAAAACCTATGTTTCATCTGTCAGGCAAAACGCACTGAAATGCCGGTTGTGATAAACCGTTATTTTCCTGCGTGAGAGATATTCTCATAGCTCGTTTCGTATCAGTGTGCTATCCTCTCGTTATACGTGGCTGATGACTGCTTAGATTTGGTTTGGCAGCGAACAGCCAACTGTTCTTCCAGTGCTTGGATACGCTGCTGTAGTTGCAACCGTTCGGTGAGCCAGGCGGTATCGGTCAACCTGGATAGCTGTTGGTAGATGCATTGCCGACAACTACGGTAGATATTTTCTTCGTCGAATTCTAAAATATCTGTGAGTTCCATACCCAGTATCTGGGCAATTTGCTGAAGGCGGGGTAGGGACATATCCGTTTGTCCGTTCTCTAGTTTGCTGTAGGCTTTGGTAGATAAGCCCAGCGCACGAGCCATCGTACTCTGTTTAAAGCCCCGCAGTTCGCGTAGCTTGCGGATTTTTTCTCCTTCGTCCATGGTGGTAGCGGTTTCGCAATTTCAAAGAACTGCGGTTCAAAAATAGGTAGCGTAGGTTCAATTGTATGGACGAGTAGTACTTTAAAGATGGAAAAAACATTCGGTAATTGCTATCACTTTTTATCGCGATTTAAAAAATTTACTTAAGACAGTGACGACAGGCGGTATAATCTGAATCAAGAGCATTACTGCCACGTACGCGTGCCTACTATTCGGTCAATGCCTCTTTATGGTACCGTTCAAATTCGTCTACTGTGAGTACACTAACCTTAGACTCAACTGTCTTTGAAAATGACCATTGTTAGAAACGATATGCTGTGCGTTGGCGGCTACCGCGCAGTTCACAAACTTGTTCGTCTTCCGAAATCAAACCAAGGTCGTAGTATACCTCAGTTTTGAAAGGAACAGTTCCACTGCAGCAAGTTCCCTTCGGGGACGCCCAGTCGGGATGACTACAGAAGGTGATAAGCAAAATTTTATCTGCCTACCCCTGCATGTCACCCCGCAGGGGTCTTGTCATATCTGAGTACAATGGGTTACCGTAGCCAAAGGGCCTAAGGCACCAGAAAGTGCCAGTGGGGGTTCATCTCGTCAATCAAGGCTTCCTTTTTACTGCGCCGCATGTTTTTGATGTCCTTTTCCCAGGCGATGGCCTGCTGCACGTCAGAGAAGCGTTGATAGTAGAGTAGGCGGTAGCAATGGTATCGTCCGGCGAAGGTCTTCTGCTTCCCCCGGTTCTCGTAGTGTTGCTGTAGGCGGGTGGGCAGGTCATTGGTCATGCCCGTGTACAATACGGTTTTGCCAGGGTTGGTAATGATGTATACAAAGTAGTTGCCGGGGAGCATAGCCACCTTAAGTTTACGAAATCTTATCTAACCCTTCCAATACCATCTAAACTGAGCAGCTCCGCAAGGGTCTTGTTGCATTAGAGCAATACTGTTATAGAACGCAACAAGTCCCCGTCGGGGACGCCCCGTCGGGATGACTGCAGGAGATCATAAGAGAACCCAACTACCCCCTGCATGCCACCCCATAGGGGTCTTATCATAAGTAACACCTTGACCACAAGTAACAAGCGGTCGCCGCCCGGTTCCCTTCGGCGACGCCCGGTCGGGAGGGCTGCGGAAACTGAAAAGAGAAACATACCTAACCTCATCTGTCACCCCGTAGGGGTCTTGTTGTATATAAGAAGTACTGTTATAGAACACAACAAGTTCCCTTCGGGATGACTGCAGGAGATAATAAGAGAACCCAACTACCCCTGCGTATCACCCCGTAGGGGCCTTGTTACATTTAAGAAGTACTGCTTCTTGAAACTGATTTTATGTTCTCCCTTCATGGCGGTAGGAGTTTCGCAATTCCAAATAATTACGGTTCAAAAATAGGTCGTGTAAGTTCAATTGTATGGCCCTTATTGGCTATGAGCACCGGCGAAATCTTCGCTCCTTGCTATCACTTTTTATCGCGATTTAAAAGGATGGGGACGCCGAAAACCATGTGATAGAGTAGGTACTATGCTACACATATCTCAGATTATGAAACGATACATATTATGCGCACTAGGCGTGCTATCTTGTACCATACTTGCACTTCCAGAAAGGGCAATATCTCAAGACTTAAGAATTAGGAGCATAAGAAGGCCTTTTGAAGGAGAGGTCTTAACTGCTGGTGAGAGATTTAGGGTTGAAGCCGACGAAATCAATAATACGAATACTGATGCTGGCCCTAGTTATACTGGCTATTATCTATCGCAGGACGAAACGCTAGATGGCTCTGATATTCTCATGGGTAAGCAATATCGGGATAGAGTTACTGCCAACCCATTTGGAGGAGATTTTGAGTGGAGTCCACTAGTTCCGTCAAATACAATATCTGGTATCTATCATGTCTTGGTGGTTGCTGATGTAGATAATCAAATAAACGAGTCTAACGAAAGTAATAACGTTGGTATAGCGCGCAACGGCCCCTTTACAGTGCAAGGCGAGACACCTCCTACAGAAAAACCTGATCTTACTGTGGCAAACAGTATTTCGGTTGATATTAACAGAGGTAGCTTCTGGGAACCTAACGTCAGCAGTGCTGTTGAAGGCGACCAGATACGCGTTAACTACGATATTTACAATGCAACCAGTGGTAGTACTAACTCCAGTTATTGGGTAGCTGCTATATGGTCTCGAGACGCTACTCCAAGTAGCGATGATCTAACCTTATGGTCAAAAGAAATGCCGACGCTATCTGGAGAAACCTCTGCGGTGAACAATATAGTGGCTTCGTTTACTGGCCTGATTGATAGCGATATTGGTCAAGGATACATTATTGTTGTTGCCGATGACTGGGTAGGAAGCCAGTCTGACAAGATAGACGAGACAAATGAGAACAACAACTATCGGGCATTAAGCTTCAGAGTTAATGGCTTCGGAAGTCGTCTAGCTACTACCAATACGGTAAAGAAGAACCTGGAAAGAACAGTTAAAAATATTCCTAACGATGAGTTACTAATATATCCAAACCCAGTAACTAACAATGTGAATGTTATTTTTAATAGTAGGCTACCAACTAAGGCCACTATTCATGACCTTTCAGGAAAGCTAATATGGGAAAAGGAATACGAGGGTGTTGTTGAGGAATCTGTTGATCTAAATAATCAGGCTCCAGGTATGTATTTATTGAAGGTAACCAGTCAACAGGGTACACAGATAAAAAAGTTTATCAAGGAATAAGTTAAACTTAACCACGATGAAAAAAGGAGCACTACCGCAATGTTAGTGCTCCTTTCTTGTTTCGTAATAAGTTTGCGCTCAATAGGTGATGAACAGCTACATTAAGAGAGCGTCTCATAGCACCTCCTCAATCCTTATGCACAAAATCTACTCTATCAAATACGTAAATCCTATAGAATAATCTCGCCCCCTTGTATACTGGTCAAAGATATATTCTTCCCCTCTAAAGTCAATCGTTTCTTCGTAATTAGGGTTTAGCAAGTTGTTTGCTCTCACTCTGACACTCCAACGGTCATTAATTTGCTTCTTAACACTTAGGTTTAGCTCTGGCCGTGGTTGCTCATAAACGAAAGGTAAGTCAGTGGCAAAGTACCTGAGTCGTTCGCCAAAGACATTAAACACCGCGTTAGCTGACCATCCGATAGCTGGGTTATTGTAATCTAGATTGGCATTAACCACGTAGGGCGACTGATTATACATGTCTCGAGTGTCGTCAGCCTCGGGGTCAAAGGTTCTTATCGCAAACAGTTCGTCTTCTTCTAAACTTACTTGTGAATAGATATACGTAAAGTTTACTCCTAATCTCACTACTTCTAAAGACGGTGCAAGAAACCCTAGATTCTTTCTCACCTCCAGCTCAGCTCCAGCAATAAGTCCTTCATCTACGTTTTCATACTTATACTCAGGAGTGGAACCACCTGCATTAGGGTTAATTGTGTTCTCAATAGGGTTATTAAACTGCTTATAGAACAGGCTTACTCCGAAGTATTCGTTTCGGGTTGGGTACATCTCCCAACGAATGTCATAATTGTTAATAAGCGTTCTGTCTAAGTTAGAATTTCCTAATTGATTGTTATCTCCGTAGAAGGCGAAGGTAACTAACGGAGCAAACTCTCTGAATGTAGGTCGTGCAATGGTACGCCCGTACGAAGCTCTTAGGTTCATATCTTCCATAAGCTCATAAGTCAAATTAAGCGCAGGCAGGAAGTCGTTGGTTTCTAACTCACCAGTAGTTCCGTCAAAAGATTCTAGCGACATACTCGTACGTTCAAATCGAGCTCCACCTACCATCCGTAGCTTTTCTGTTACTTGTCCATCAAACATGAGGTAGGCTGCGTATACTTGTTGGGTAGCATCGTAGTTGTTACCATCCTGAGAAACCTCACCTAAAAACGTTTGCTGACTTCCTTCAGCATCGTACCCTAAGTTTTCGTCTACAAACAAATCGTCCACTGGTCCTTCGTAGCGAAGCCGGTCTACAAAGTATTCAAACCGGCGCTCTCTAAATGAGCGGTCCCGCTCAGTGTAAGCTCCTCCAGTTTTCAGTTTTGCTTCTCGCTCCCCCCAGATATCGATAGGAATAGTGACATTAAGCCGATTATCCCAGTTGGTTTCCTTCATATCTCGGAAGTATCTTCCCGGACGGTTTAGATTGGATATAATCGTCGTTGAGTCCCCGTTTCTGAGTCTTATGTTATCCTGTAAAAATCGCAAATCAGGCTCATCCATGTATGTATCAGTAAAAGACGACTGCCACTCTATGTTAAGATTATTGAGCTCTGTAATTGTGTGTTCTCCCTTGAGGAGGAAGTTCGTCAGCCCTCTTTCAGTGAATGATAAAACCCGGTTGCGTACCAGTAGGGCAGAATCAGGATCAGTCGCTAGGTCAAATCCGTTCTGAAAGCGGGCTACGTCCGTACTAGCCTGATTATACATAGCATTGAAGCTTAGTTTGCTATTGGCAGATAGCTTATAGGATAGATTGAGCAGACTTCCTATATTAACTTCTTCGGAAGAAGCAGCATCCTCTACCGTCAACTGCCGACTAGGGTTTAGTGAAATGGCACTACTTGGCACTCCGTCGAAGCGATTCACTTGCCCGTTTTCATAAAAATCAGAACTTCTACGGTACGTTAAGCCTATGATGAACCCTAGCGGTCTTCCCAAAAACTCTTTTTGGTTGCCTAATGAAAACCCTAAGCTGTGGTTGATAGTGGGTGCACTACGTGTTGGGGTAAACTGGTTGTTGTCGAACGCTCGCGATGCTTCGTTGACTTGCTGAGGATTGGCATCAATCATATTAGGGGTAGGAAAGCTTTCGCTATCGTATTGTCCGATCACTCCTGGAAGTTCACGAGTACCATCGTCAATTCCTAACCAGTCTAACTCCCCCCCTTGATAGGTCAAATAATTGTTATTGAAAGTGGCTTGGTCGTTAACACCTACCGAGCCTGATACTTGCACTGTAAATTGATCCGGAAAATCTTTTGTTGTTACGTTGACCAGCCCTCCAGTAAACTCGCCAGTGAGGTCAGGGGTAAAGGTTTTGTAGACAATAATGTTATCAATCATATTACTCGGAAACATATCCAGCTGTACTGAATTACGATTAGGATCCAGACCAGGGATGTCAGCTCCGTTGAGGATAGACTTACTGTAACGATCTCCTAGCCCGCGTACGTACACGTACTTTCCTCCCTCTACCGTTACTCCGGTTACACGCTGCACAGCAGACGCAGCATTGTTATCCCCATTACGCGAGAACATGTCAGCTGATATCGCGTCCATTACACTAGGTGACTTCTTTTGTAGGGTGAGCAAGGCTGATTCGTTGTTACGAATTGCCTCTGCGGTCACTACTACTTCGTCCAAGCCTACGGTTTCGGAGGTCAAACGCACATTAATACTATTGGTACCATCAGCTTCCACTGCCACTCCCTGAATCGTTTGCGGTTGATAGGATACATACGATACCTGAATATCGTAGGATCCGGGTGCTAACCCGGTAACTGCGGCTTTACCGTCTAGGTCTGTCACAGTACCCTGAGTAGTGCCTGCCACAACGACTGAAGCTCCGATGAGTACTTCACCAGTTTCGTCGTCGTATACAGTGGCCCGAATAGTGCCGGTTTGTGCGACTGCACTTTCTATGCAAAAGAGCGAGATAAGTAAGAGTATATATAGACGCATATTGCTATTTAATTTGTTCAATCTCGGTGTTGCTCATGTAAACATAAAAAACAGGACAACTTAGTTGCCCTGTTTTCTTCCATGTTATTACTTGTGAATCTACTGGCTAATCACAGACCACATCTTGCTCCAGTTGGCGAAGTAAGGACTATCCGCCGCCGGGTCAACCGCCCCAACATAAGTAGAAGCAGCCAGTCCATCTTCTTGAGGAAGGTCAACAATTCCGCCGGTAAGATCAGTAGTGGGAGTGAACTTGGTAGCACCCGTACCAAAACCAGGATCAGTTACATTGTTGAGTTCAGCCAGTTCTCCTTCTACCTCGGCTTCAAGAGTAGCGTCACCTTCATTGTCTAGGACAAAGAGATCAGCAAAGTTTGCCGCGTCAGTTACACCATTGACATTGTAGAAAGTGTTACCACTAATGACTACTGTACCAGCTTCATAGCGATCATAAGAGCTTTCTATAGCATCTATTCTTTCGAGGGCTACTGACGCATCGTGATTAATGGCTATGCTATTGTAAAGGCTAGCACCAGAGTTGTCTCGCAGGACAAACGCATCATCTAGATTGTTTTCACCGTCATCATAGAATAGCGTAATGTTAGCTAGAACAGGGGTAGAGAATGGCTCAACTGTCTCGTTAGTATCTACTCCACCATCCAGTTCCATAGCTCGTGGATCAGGACTAGTGATTGTTTCACTGGTTTGCCAGACGACTGCGTTTTGAATGTTTCCAACGTACCCTTCGTCAGCATCAAGTCCGTCGTCGCCACAGTAGGCCACAACCAGATTGGTAGCATTAACGGTGCCACCGAAGAACTCAATACCGTCATCGGCATTAGCCCAAACCTCTACATGATCAATAGTTGTTCCTGATCCTACTGCACCAAGCGATAGTCCGTTGATCTCATTGTTGCCTCCTATAACACTACCACCGTGGCGGATAGAAACGTAGGTGAAAGAACCAGAATCGTCAGTTGCATCATCTCCTCCGTATTCCCCTCGTTCCTCATCAGTAGGAATGCCCTCTATACTCTTGACACCGTCAGTATCGTTGTTATTGGTTGGAGCATTTCCTAGGATAATAACTCCGCCCCAGAGGCCTTGTGCATCATCTGCTACCGCACCAGCTAAATCGTCTCGCTCGGCAGTAAAGATGATTGGATTATCTGCTGTGCCATCTGCTATGATAGTACCGCCTCGTGCTACAATAAGTGCACTAGCGCGAGCTGCCTGTCCAGGACGGCCTTTGATGACTGTTCCTGGCTCAATAGTCAGTGTTTGCCCATCGTTCACATAAACAAACCCATCTAAGATATAAGTATTGTTTGAAGTCCAAGTAACATCACCTACACCTTCTTCTGAAGACTCGACCCGAACAGTTCCCTCTTCTTCTTCTACCGCCGGACTAGCATCAACGTTGATTACAGAGTCAATAATATGAATCACCCCGTTACCTGCTGTAATGTTAGCAGCAATTACTTGAGCACCGTTAGCAAATACATTGTCACCCTCGGTAGTAATAGCGATGGTTGATCCATCGTTGAGTGTGGGATAACTTGGATCAGTGAGTAGATCAGCCGGAAGCGAATCGGCTACTACGTGTGCTTGCAAAATCCCAGATACACCCTCAACAGTAAGAGCCTCAACGAGATCGTCTAACGTCTCTACTCCCTGTTCGCTAAGTAGCGAATCAAATGCAGCATTCACTGGCGCGAAAACTGTAAATGATGCATCTTCATTATCCAACGCTTCTACTAAACTAGCAGCTTGCAGAGCAGCTGTCAACGAACTCAAGCTATCAATAGTAGCTACGGTGTCTGCCACTGTAGTCACATCACTAGTAGGTGGCTCGGGGACATCACCTTCCGTTACCTCAAAAGTCTGCTGATTAGAGGTTTGTCCATCAGAGGTTACCGTTACGTTTACCTCACCAGAAAGACCGGTCGGCACTTCTACGGTGAGCGAAACATCCGACGGGTTAGTAGGAGTGACGGCCGTTCCGCCAAAGCTCACGGTAGCTCCCGTCCCGAAATTGGTTCCGGCAATCACCACGGTTGTTCCTACCGGTCCTTCATCCGGAGTTAAGGTAGCTATATTAGGAGCGGTAGGGTCTGTCGGACCATCCTCATCATCGTCGCAGGCGACAAAAAGTGAGACCAGTAGCCCCGTCATCAATAAAAATCTCAACGATAGTTTTTTCATAGCTCGTTTTGTGTTATTAGAATTTACAGTCTGTTCTTACGTGAATATTACATAGATTACTCGCCGCAAAATTGCGCAACGAATATTAACTCATCGCGTATTCGGTGTTAAGAAAACGTTAACAAAGTTAACTCAATGTTAACTCAATGTTAACAAAACTAATAAGCAGTCGCATATCAAACTATTCTGGCAGTCAGGCACTTAGCGACTTACACCAGCGTAGCATCAGTGCGTTTGCTCAGTGATACAACGGTCTGTTTTTCTAATTTTCGGCGATCTGAGTCCTCGCCGAATATTCGTTGGCTCAGGCTTGCATCTATCACTCAGACAGCTCGGCTCCCTTTCGTTCAGTATCTAACGACTATACCGTGCAAATCCCTGAAACTCTTCCTACCTTTGTATAGATAATTAAGAATGACAGAATTGGGAATTGCCTTGTTGCTAACTCCTAATTCTTTTTGAGCAGCCGCGAGTACTACTTCTAGTGAGCGTATCGCCGTCTGTCTTCATCAATACACTTGATTCTTTTACGAATAACCCAAGTATGAATAACATGGAAGCCACCCTTGAACAGCTGAATATCCGAGCAGAAAACCCCGCCTACAGCACAGGTCAGCAGTTTGGTTCTACTGAAAATCGAAAAACCCGGGCAATTCATTCGCCCACTAACGGTCAGCTGGTTGCTACCGCCAGTTTGGCCAACGAAGCCGACTACCACCGTGTGATCGAGCAAGCGCAGAGCGCTTTCACCACCTGGCGCATGATGCCCGCCCCACAGCGCGGCGAGATCGTGCGGCAGATCGGCCAGCAACTACGTGCGCACAAAGAACCGCTGGGTCGGCTGGTGTCCTACGAGATGGGCAAAATCTACCAGGAAGGACTCGGGGAGGTGCAGGAGATGATCGATATCTGTGACTTTGCGGTGGGGCAGTCGC
The DNA here is from genome assembly GCA_965213875.1 of Tunicatimonas sp. GTDB lineage: Bacteria > Bacteroidota > Bacteroidia > Cytophagales > Cyclobacteriaceae > Tunicatimonas. The sequence continues at coordinate 1,812,541 of CBDCAN010000001.1, forward strand.
GACAGCTGTACGGCTACACGATGCACTCAGAGCGGCCGCAGCACCGTATGTACGATCAGTATCATCCGTTGGGGGTGGTGGGCATCATTTCGGCCTTCAACTTTCCGGTGGCCGTGTGGGCCTGGAACGCCATGCTAGCCGCCGTGGCGGGCAACGTGTGCGTATGGAAACCTTCGGAGAAAACGCCTCTCACTGCCCTGGCCTGTCAGCATATTGTGGCCAAGGTGCTCAAAGATAATGACCTGTCCGAAGGCATTTTCAACCTGATTATAGGAGATGCCGAAGTTGGTTCGCTCATGTCGCACGACCGGCGCGTGCCGCTGGTGTCGGCCACCGGTTCTACCCGGATGGGCCGCAAGGTGGGCGAGGCCGTCGGGGCCCGACTGGGTCGTTCGTTGCTGGAGTTGGGCGGCAACAATGCGATCATCATGACCCAGCACGCCGATCTGGAAATGGCCATCCGCGCCACGGTGTTCGGCGCGGTGGGCACCTGCGGCCAACGCTGCACTAGCACTCGCCGATTGATCGTACACGCCGACCGCTACGATGAGGTGAAAGAGCGGCTGCTCAAGATTTATCCGTCGCTGGCCATTGGCGACCCGCTGGATGAGAAAAACCTCGTAGGTCCGCTGATTGATAAAGATGCTGTGCAGAATTTCACGGCCGCGCTTGAGAAAGTGCAGCAGGCGGGCGGCACGCTGCTCACCGGCGGAGAAGTGCTGGAAGGCGACGGCAACTACGTGACTCCCGCCCTGGTGGAAGCCGAAAACCACTATGACATCGTGCAGGCCGAAACCTTCGCTCCCATCCTGTACCTCATCAAGTACGAAGGTGACGTGCACGCGGCTATTGAACTGCATAACGCGGTAAGCCAAGGCTTATCGTCGGCCATTTTCACCACCGACCTGCGTGAAGCCGAAGCGTTCTTGTCGCAGCGCGGCTCTGACTGCGGTATCGCCAACGTCAACATCGGCACCTCAGGGGCAGAAATTGGCGGTGCCTTTGGTGGTGAGAAGGATACGGGAGGCGGCCGCGAGTCAGGTTCCGATGCCTGGAAGGTGTACATGCGTCGGCAAACCAACACGATCAACTACAGCACGGAGCTACCACTGGCGCAGGGCATTCAGTTTGATATTTAGTGAAACTACAGAAATCCATAGATTCACTTTTGGTAAGTAGTCAACCAAATTAAAGTATAACTTTTAGCGTCACCGCGATGGCACCGGCCACCGGCGATAGCGGGGCGGTCTCTTGCTCCAAAAGTGGGAGATTACCGCTGGGCGGCCCCATTCACTACGTTCCGTTCGTAACGCTCGGCGTCCGATGACGCAATTGTTATCCCTAATTCTGGTCGGGCACTTATTTTCTGAAGTTATAGCGTCTTATAACGGCGCAAATCCTTGGAAGATGGAAATAGAAAAGCCCGACGGAATCCGTCGGGCTTTCTGAATTATAAGTTAAACCACAAAAAGGAACGCAAAATTTAGTAAATCTTTGCCAGTTTTGCAAACTACTGCCCCTTATCGGTGCTTTCAAAAATCTTGTCGGCCGAGGTGGCCACAAACCCCTGGTACAGCGTGCCGTCGGCCATCGGGTGGCGTTGCGCAAACTCGTAGTAGCAAGCAGGCACCTCCTGCTGGCCGTCGCTAAAGTCTACCGCCACCGTGTCGGCCAGCGTAGACGACTGCTCAAGATACACCTTGGGAGAGCCCTTCACTTCTCCCCCGCTGTCGTTCATCGCAAAGCCAGCTTCCTTGATGAAATCGTTTACCTCCCGGATATCGCTCAAACTGTTCAGAGCATTTACCAGCACCGTAAAGTGGTTGGGGCGGTAGCCGTGCGCCGCCATCCAGGCAGCGTATTCGCTTTGCTCGCGCAGTTGTTCGTAGGTGGCGTAGCTCACTTTCCACGGTCGCCCCTGCGAGCAGAAGTCGAACGCCTCGGGTTGTCCACTCGGAATCTGGTCTACCAGAGCGTGTACCGTGCTCCGCAAGTCCTCATCGAATTCCTCCAACTTCAGCTCGCTGATAAATATCTTGGGGTACTGCGCATCAGGGTGCTCATAGTGCTTGGCGTACAAGCGCTTGGCCGGAAACTGGTAATCCTGCTGATACACGTAGCCGCTGTCTACGAAGGGCTGCGCCAGCACGTCAATAGTCACCTTAGGGTGGTTGAAGGTGCGCAGCGCAATGTGGTCGTTCTGTACGGTTTCGCCCCGCTCTTCAAATAGTTGATGAATACGCTGGGCTTGCGGATTCATGTGAGTGTAGTCATCCCACATCTTGTCGAGCAGGGCGGGAAGCGTGTCAATAGTCATAAGATTCAGGTTTTAGGTGTCAGATGCTCATAAAACACCGCACACTTACGGTGTAGATGGTACCTAAGTAAGGTAATCTGTCGCTATTACGCAATATGCCGCCGCGAAGCTTTTACTTTTGGTCGATGGAGGCTCACCAAAAAAACTGCGTTATGAAGTGCAAATTGTTCATTGTTCTGTTCTTATGCCTAACCGGCACCGTATCGGTGGCCCAGCAGAACAAGAAGTGGGGCGTAGGCGCACGCGTGGGCGAGCCACTGGGCCTTACTGTTAAGAAGTATTTCTCAACGCGCCACACGGTAGAGCTCAACGTGGGCCGGGCCTGGGCCTTCGACTACACCGATGCTTTTCACGAACAGGGCGGCTACAACCGCGACCTCTTTGAGCACGAGTGGTACAGCAATCGCACATCAATGGGTGTGCAGGCGCACTATCTACGGCACTGGCAAATTCACCCGAAGATCATGCGCGGCATGGAGTGGTACTACGGGGGCGGCGTGCAGTTCCGCCGATTCAGCGCCGACTATGGCTACCGTGAGTATGAGCAAGCCGAACGGCAGGGTTCGTGGACCACGCACGAAGACAGAGTGAGCTACGTAGAACTGGGAGTAGACGGAGTAGTCGGGCTGGAATACTCGTGGCGCAATACACCGATCAGTGCCTTTGCCGACGTCAATTTATTCTTAGACCTGATGAACGATCTACAACGGCCCCGAGTGCAGGGCGGCCTGGGCGCTCGTTACTACTTTTCTCGCCTACGATGGTAAATATTCGTTGGGTCTACTCACCTATGCGCAATACCATGCAATATGGTGCGACCATTGTTTATTGTCAGCATTGGATCAGCTTTGTCTGGCTTCATTGTATAGCTTGGCACCAATAACACTAGCCAGTATCAGTTCTAATAGCCCCCAAATTGTCCCGATTGCTGCCAGTTGAAACGGCATAAACCCGTAGGCAACCAGCGCGGCGTTAGACCAAAAATAGGTAAGAAACCATATAACGGTGGCGACAGTAATAGCTACTACTACCTTTGATTTATACATAGACTGAACGAAAGCGTAGATCCAGACAATTACGACTCCTAGTATTATTGACATAACCGCAAAGTACCCCATAGCTCCGTTGCTCAAAGGTGGTAATGAACGACTAGCTAACACCTCGTCCATTTGATTACCAACCAGAGGAATCATCCCTAGCGCACTAACTACAATGACTATTCCTGCTACGAGACCACTAACGAATACGCTTTTTAAGTTGATGTTCACGCCGTATCACTTGTTACACACGCTGTTTGTCTAGCGTGACTTTCCTACAGAAGCATCCTGGCTTATTGTACTATCGTCGGAGCACCAACAATAGTCTCCTCTTCAGTAAACCGAATATCCCACCGAGGTAGCTCAGCCAAGATCGGTTCGTACACTTCGCGGTGCACCGGAATGATCACACCGCGTTGCGGAATTTTTTCTTCCAGAATCAACCGACAAGCGATACCCATCGGATAACCCACAGTTTTAGCCATGGCCGTCAGTCCCGACAGTTGGCCCGTCACCACCAGCGATGCCATCGACTCTCGCTCCGTTCCATCTTGCTCGTAGGCAAACTGGTGCTGCATCACCACCATGTCTTCATCATTGGGCTCGGCTTGCCACTTTTGCTCTAGCAACCGCTGAATCACATCCGCCGGGGTGGCCTTGGCCAGTCCGATGGGAGTTTCGTCAAACAACCCGAGCCAGCGCAGGCGCTGCATCTGCTCAGAATTAATATCGGTACCAAAGTAGCGGCTAAAGTTCGTGATCAGGTCATCCTGGCTGTAGGGCAGATAGGCCCGCACAAAGTCAGCGTAGGTCATGTTAGCCACGTTGCGCACCTCGTAACGATCGTCGGTGAGGCCCAGCTTGACAAAGGCCTGCCAGGCTGAGCAGAAGCCCGGACGGCGCAGCGTACCCCGCAAGATAGTGTGGGCATCGTATAGTCCGTACAACTCGCGGTAGTGCAGCGAGTCGCGGTTAGGATACGCCTCAAAGTCGCCGTACTCGGGCACTTGCACCTCGGTGAGGCGCTTAAAGAGTTGGTGGTGCGGAATGTTCTTATAGCGCCCTTTGAACAGGTACTGCGCGGTGCCCATGGCACCCGCCAGCACCACGTTGCGGGGGTTCCAGGTAAACTTATACCGCCACGGATTGTCGTCGGAGCCAGGAGCCATCAGTCCGCCGCAGAACGACTGAAAGGAAGTGACGGTGCCGCCCCGCGCCTTGATGCGATCAATCATGTGCAGCGCTGACATATGATCCAGACCGGGGTCGAGGCCGCATTCAAACAGAAAGACCAAGCCCTTGGCCTTCGCCGGATCAGCGAGGGCCCGCACTTCGGGACTCACGTACGAAGCGGTTAACAGATGCTTGCCCAGTTTGAGGCAAGCGGTAGCCACATAAATATGAAAGCGAGCGGGCAACATAGAAACCACCATATCGGCCTCGCTCAGTAACTGATCGCGGGCGGTTTCGTCGAAGATATCCAGCGTACGGGCCTGCACGTTCGGATATTTCTGCGCAAATTCTGCCACGGTGTCGGCAGCAGCGTCAGCGACTGTCACTTGCCACTGTGGCTCGCTACCCAAGTAGTCAATCAGAGCGGTAGCCGACCGTCCGGCACCGATAACCAATATATTTTTCATAACCCTAAGTTCTTACCATTAGAACGCCAAAGGAAAGAATAAATTGATTGACTTAGAAGAAAGCAGCTCCTATTCTCTTCGTCTGCGGTGGCACAGTATGTACAGAATTAGTTCTCTGCCGGGTTCAGCATCGTGCCGGCAAACAGTAGTGTACCCGTGTGCTGCTCGCGAATAAAGTAAACGAACGGGCGGTTTATGTCAATGGAAGGAGGGAGAGACGTGGCTCCCACTCCTACTGCCGTGGCCGCCGCTGCTTCTGATCCGGCTTCGTTGGTTTCTATAAACGCCTGGTGGATCACCCGATCGATGGATATTCCGCTACCGATGCCCTCAAAAAACTCGTCAAACTCCGCACGCTCACTAAACGCCCGGGGCATTCCCATATCCGTCAGTACGCTATTGAGGTTCATCTTGTAGGTTTGCTTACTTGACCCGTTTCTGACCACGTTGGTTGTAAAGCACTATCAATTGTATTTTACTCGCTGTTGCACTGCGCAACTTTTTCAATACGCGGAGTTAACCATTTTTAACGTTTCCCTTTTGAAATTTCCCCCAATTTTCTTGCACTCAATCTGATATATCCCGTTAGTTTCTCTAAATTCCCTCCTTAGAATACCCAGTACTTTATGAACAAGCAAAAGCTTATCGTTTTCGGCGTCTTCGCCCTTATTCTGCTGGCCGGTTTCTTTTTGATGCGTACGCTGGCCGGCATGAAAGAGCTGCCTCCCGAACGACCCAAAACCGTATCAACTAACTTTGTGAAGGTGAATCAGGTAGCCTACCGTGAACTGGACACCGAAGTGGTGGCCTACGGTCGTATTACTTCGTCGCAACCGCTGAGCCTGATTGCCGAAATGGGTGGTCGCCTGTTCCAGGGTAGCGTACCGCTGAAACCCGGCATCAATTTCCGAAAAGGCCAGCTGCTGTACCGCATTAACGATGCGGAGGCGCGACTGACGCTACAGTCGCGCAAGAGTGAGTTTCTGAACCTGATTGCCTCGAGCCTGCCGGACTTTAAAATTGACTTCACCGACGATTACCCCGCCTGGCAGTCGTACTTTGAGAGCATTGAGATTGACGAAACGCTGCCCGAACTACCTGAAATCAGCAGCAACAAAGTGAAGACGTTTCTGGCCACTAAGAACATCCTACGCGACTACTACAGTATAAAGAGTGCCGAAGAAAACCTGCGCAGGCACTACGCTTACGCCCCCTACGACGGCAGCATTGCCACCGTAAGCCTTGAGACCGGTACGGTGGTGAACCCTGGAGCTACCATTGCGACTATCATCCGCACCGACCAGCTGGAGCTAGAAATTCCGATGGAAGTAGGCAACGTAAAGTGGGTAGAAGAGGGCAGTACGGTATCGGTGACTTCTGAAGACGGGAGCCGCTCGTGGTCGGGTACGGTTATCCGCATCGCGGACTACGTGGATCCCACCAGCCAGTCGATCAACGTGTACATTGAGGTAGACGCTGACTCGAACAGTGGTTTATACGATGGGCTCTACCTGCGGGCGGTCATTCCGGGCTCACGCCTAGAAAACGCGATGGAGATTCCCCGCCGGGTGCTGGTGGGCGACGATCAGGTATTTGTGGTAGAAGACGGCATGCTCAAAACCCGGCAGGTCAACGTGCAGAAGATTAATCAAGATCAGGTGCTCATCAGCCCGGTGACGGCCAACGGACTCAACGAAGGGGATAGCCTGGTGGTAGAAGCACCGTCTAACGCTATCGAAAATATGCGGGTGACTACCGAAATAGTTACCCAAAAAGCCACCGACCGCAAACCGCCGCGCGACACGGTGAATATTGAAAACCAACGAGCTACATGAGAAGAGTGGTAGAGTTTTTTGTGCGTTATCCTATCTGGGCCAACGCCATACTGGTGATCATCGTCATCTTCGGAGGGCTGGGCCTGTTGAGTATGCGCATGTCGTTCTTTCCGGAGTTGCCCGCCGACGAAATCACCGTGCAGGTGAGCTACCCGGGGGCTGCCCCCGAAGAGATGGAAGAAGGTATCACCATCAAAGTAGAGGAAGCCCTTAAGGGTATCGTGGGCATCGAGGAAGTGACTTCTACTTCTTCAGAAAATACCGCACGCATTGATATTGAAACCGGCGACGGCTACGACATCGACGAGGTGCTGGCCGAAGTGAAGAACGCCGTCGACGGCATTAGTAGCTACCCGGCGGGGGCCGAACCACCCCGGGTGTTCAAAGACCGGGCGGGCGGCAGTTCGCGCGCTGCCTTCCTCAACCTGCGGGGCGGCAACGACCTGCGGGCCCTCAAGGAGAAGGCCGAGATGGTGGAAGATGATTTTCTGAATTCCGGAGTGATCTCGCAGGTGACCGTGTTCGGCTATCCCGACCTGGAGATATCCGTAGAGGTGTCCGAAGACGACCTATCGCGCTACGGCTTCACCTTTAGCCAGGTGGCCAACGCCATTCGCTTCAACAACCGCGATGTGTCGGGTGGTTCTATCAAAACGGTAGAAGAAGAAATTCGTATCCGGGCCAACGCCCGCGAGCTGGCTCCTGAGGCCATCGGTCGCATTGTGCTACGGGCCAACGTAGACGGTAGCAATTTGCTGCTACGTGATATCGCCGACATCAAGATGCAGTTCGCCGACACCCCCAACCGCTCGTATACCAACGGCCAGCTGGCCGTCAGTATCAGTGTACAAAAGCTACAGGAAGAAGATCTGCAAGAGATTTCGGAGTGGATCAACACCTACATGGATGAGTTCAACGCCAGCAACGAACAGTTTGAACTGGCGACCACCTTCGACTTCAACACCCTGTTGCAACAGCGCGTCAGCCTGCTCACCAGCAATGGTTTGGTGGGGTTGGCACTGGTGTTGGTCGCCCTGGGTTTGTTCCTAAGCCTACGCCTGTCGTTCTGGGTGGCGGTGGGCATTCCAATCTCCTTCCTGGGCATGTTCATTGTGGCTAGTCTGCTGGGCGTTACTATCAACATGCTGTCGCTGTTCGGAATGATCTTGGTGATCGGTATTTTGGTAGACGACGGCATTGTGATCGCTGAAAACATCTACACCCACGCCGAAATGGGGAAGAGTCCGCTGGCCGCCGCGGTCGACGGCACCGTGGAGATGCTACCGGCTGTGTTCACCTCTGTACTCACCACCATCATCGCCTTCATTCCACTCATGGTGCTCGACAATGACGGGTTTACCACTGAGCTATCTATCGTGGTGATCGGCTGTCTGGCTTTTTCACTCGTAGAAGCCTTTTTCGTACTGCCCTCGCACCTTTCTAGCAGTTCGCTTACGCAAACCGACGCAAAAAAGAAGGATCGTATTCGCGGCGGGCTCGACAAGGGCATCAAGTTTCTGCGCGACCGGGTGTACGGCAGTGTGCTACAACTGCTCATTCGCTGGCGCTGGGTTTCTTTTTCTATCCCGATTGTACTCTTCATGCTGGTACTGGGCATGATACAGGGGGGTATCATTCGCTCCACCTTCTTCCCCTCTATTCCCTTCGATGACTTTGAAGCCTCGCTGGTGCTCAAGCCTGGTACCCGTGAAGACATCACTGAAGAATACCTGCGCCGCTTTGAGAAAGTGGTGTGGGAGGTAAACGAAGAGCTCAAAGAAGAGCGCGGCAGCGACCTCTCGCTCATCGAGACGGTGAGCCTCAACGTGGGCAGCAGCGGTGGACGAGGTGCGGCCGAGCGGGGTAGTCACACCGGCAACCTACGCATTGATCTTACCAACATGGAAGATATTGAGGATATCTCTAGCTTCGATATTGCCGCCCGGATACGCGAAAAAATCGGACCGGTGCCCGAAGCCGAGAAGTTTAATGTGGGCGGGCAAAACCGCTTCGGCACTCCGTTCTCCCTGGCCATGTTTGGCAACAATCTAGAGGATTTGATGGCCGCCAAGGAAGAGGCCAGATCGAGTATCGCTCAGATCAGCTCGCTCAAAGATTTGAAAGATAATACCGCCTCGGGGCAGCGCGAGCTTCAGTTGCAGCTGCGCCCCAAGGCGTACTTTCTGGGTTTCTCGCAGGCGGACATCACTAATCAGATTCGGCAGGCCTTCTTTGGTGAAGAGGCACAGCGGCTCATCGTAGGCACCGACGAGGTGCGGGTGTGGGTACGCTATCCCGAAGAAGACCGACTAACCATTGCGCAGATGGAGTCGATGAAGATCAAAGACCCACAGGGCAACGAGTATCCGCTTCTTGAGCTGGCGGACTATAACGTAGACCGTGGCGTCATTAACATCAACCACTTCAACGGCAAACGTGAGGTAACCATTGAAGCCGACCTGGTGGACCCCTACGAACCGGTGCCGCCGATCATTGAGAAGGTAGAGAGCGAGATTTTACCGCCCATTCTGGCGAAGTACCCGGGCGTGACCTACTCTTTTGAGGGCCAAAACCGGCGTTCGGCCCGCACCGTCGATTCGTTTATGAAGGTATTTCCTACGGCCTTTATCATGATGATTCTGGTCATCACGCTCTCGTTTCGCTCGCTCTATCAGGCCATTCTTATTCTACTACTGATTCCGTTAGGACTCATCTGCGCGGCCTTCGGGCACTTTATTCACGCACAGCCAGTCTCTATCCTTAGCGCGTACGGTATGATTGCCCTGTCGGGAGTCATCATCAATGATGCGGTGGTGATGCTGGATAAGTATAACCAGAACCTGCGCGAGGGGCTCACGGTAGAAGAGGCGGCGTTTGGGGCGGGCAAGGCACGTTTCCGAGCTATTATTCTGACCTCCATCACCACGGTAGTGGGACTGTATCCGCTTATTCTGGAGAAAAGCTTTCAGGCGCAGTTCCTCATTCCGATGGCCATTTCGGTAGCCTACGGTGTGATGTTCGGCACGCTAATGATTCTGTTGTTCTTTCCGGTCATCATTCTGGTGTTCAACGATCTGCGACTGTACGCGACGAAGGGCTGGCTGCGCCTCAAGCGTTACATGAACCCTGATGAAACGATTATTATTCCTAACCACGAAGAAGTGGAACCGGCTATTCAGGAGAAGCAGCGACTGCTTAAAACGTAGATGCAGACAGTAGCAGGGCAGAAAACTGCCACTGCCGCTAAATAACCTCATTCACACTTAACGCAACACACCGTGCTAGTACTTACTATTCTTCTATCACTACTCGCTTTTCCCACTTACGCGCAGGAAGGTCCGGAAGAACTATCACTTTCCGACGCCATCCGGCTCGGACTGGCCGAGAACTTCGGTATTCGAATAGAGCAGCAAAACGTTGAGATTGCCGAGAACAATAATAATTGGGGCGCCGCTGGCCGCTGGCCTACTATTGATCTTAGCGTATCGCAGAGCAACAACTTCCGCGATGTAGACAATCCGGCGAGCTTCCTACAGGGCCTCACTATTTCTAACGACGTGAACCCCGCGGTAAGCGTAAACTGGGTACTATTCAGCGGTTTTAGGGTGTTGGCCAACCGAGAGCGGCTGCAAGCCCTTGAGGAGCTAAGCCGGGGCAACGCTCAGGTAGTAATTGAGAACGCAGTGGAGGGCATCATCACCCAGTATTATCTGGTGCAGCTGGAACAGGAACGTTTGTCGGTGCTGCGCAAGGTGTTTACGCTCTCTAAAGATCGCTACGAGTATGTGAAGCTCAGGGGCGAGCTCGGCAGTGCGGTTACCTTCGATATTCTGCAAGAGCAGACCGCTTACCTCACTGATTCATCGAACCTGGTTACCCAAGAGATTACGGCCGTCAACGCCCGGCGAAACCTCAATCTACTGATGGGGCAAGCGGTGAGCGAACGCTATTCGCTAAGCGACAGCCTGGCGGTGACACCCAGTGAGTACGACGTAGAAGATTTGTACGAACGCATGGTGGCCAGCAATAGCAATCTTCGTAACCAACACCTCAATCTAGAGATTGCCCAAGCCGATACCCGACTGGCTAAAACTGAGCTGTACCCTCAACTAAGCCTGAACATCAACGGCTCTTACAATATTAGCCGACAAGACCTAAGCCAGGCCGAGCTTCAGCGACCGCTGGAAGAACCGGTGACGGTGGCCCGCACCACGAATTACGCCGCAGGACTCACGCTTAACTACCTATTATTTGACGGTGGCCGCGTGCGCCGGGCTATCGAGAACTCCTACACGCAGCAGCGGATCAATCAGCTTCAGATCGACGAACTCAAGCTGACGTTGCGCAACGAACTAGCCGCCACCTATGACCTCTACCACGTGCGGCAGAAGCTGTTGAGCATTGCCAAACTTAGTGTGAACAGCGCCGAGCTCAACTTACAACTGGCCGAAGAGCGGTTCCGTAACGGTACCATTAACTCGTTTAACTACCGCGACATCCAGGTAGCCTACCTCAATGCTGCTCTCAACAACCTGCAAGCGGAGTACAACCTGATCGAGTCTGAAACCGCGCTGCTACGACTCACCGGCGGCATCACCCGCGAGTACGATAACGTGAACTGACCACGCAGGTGTGTATACGTTGGCGAAGGAGGTACTTTCGGTCAGGCTTAGGAAGTAGACTGTAGTGCCGGTTGTGTGAACACCAAAAGTCCGAAACTTCCTAAGTCCCGTACCCTGTTCTGTGATACACGCATACCACGATTGACGAACATTTGCTGACAAGTACTTATATTGACGGCTACATGCTACGACAGTACTATGGAGATTCTCTCACCCGGTGCGAGTATAGGGGTTTGGCAAATTGTTGTCCTGCTGATGTTCATTGTGTACATCTTGGTCATTGTTGACGTGGTGCGAAGTAAGTTTCAGAATAACACACATCAACTAATATGGCTGGCTATTGTCATACTCGCTCCGTTCTTAGACACGATCACGTACCTGTTTATGAGAGACCGATATAAGCAACCGTAGATTCACCATTCACTCAAATTTTTATGGCGCTCAACTTACATCTCGGATTACTCATTTTACGCGTGGGCATTGGCATCATGTTCATGCTGCACGGCGCGCCCAAACTTATGGGTGGCCCCGATCAGTGGGAACAACTGGGCGGATCAATGGCTAATCTGGGAATCACCTTTCTGCCCGCTTTCTGGGGGTTTATGGGTGGTTTTGCTGAGTTTGTCGGCGGGCTTTGTTTGGTGCTGGGCATTTTCTGGGTGCCCGCCTGCTTCCTGCTGATTCTGACGATGATTGTGGCGGCGGCCATGCACATTTCAGCCGGTGATCCGTTTACCCGCTATTCGCACGCGGTAGAGTCCGCTATTCTGTTCACCAGCCTTATTTTTATCGGAGCGGGTCAGTATAGAATTAGTCGGCGGTTGTAGTTTTAATAGGATGGCTTCAACGTGGTCACTCCGCCCCCCTTTGTCCTAACCGATCTAGAGCGTCGCGGTACGTGGCGATCTGAATACGTAGCTGATCGCGCTCTTGCTGACAGTCTTTCAGTTGTTGGGTAGTTTCTTGCTGATAAACCAATTGGCCCTCAGCTATACTCGAGAGGTCGTTTTCGTGCTTCGGCTCAGGGGCTTTAGGATGCCGCAGCATGCCCCCCTCCTCAAATAACAGCCATTCAGGACGCAAATCGGTGTAGGTGTCAACTATTTTGAATAGTATATTAATAGAAAAATTCTTGCCCTTGGTGATATTTGATATTTGCGCTCCAGACACTCCCAAGTCCCTTCCGGCCCGGTTAATGCCTGCCTTTCGATGCTTTAGATAATCACCGAATCGACGCCCAAGAAAAAGTAGCCTATCCAAATTCGCAAAAAAAGTTAACGATATTTTGATCGTTCATTATATTTAATACATTTGTGCGCTATCTTGCATACGGCAATAACAAAAAGCAGTAGTAGAAAACAAACTTATGTTCGGAGATTAGGCATTTATTGCCAAGTCTCTGAGGATGTCGCGCATTACTGTTGAGCACTAATCAACGGGAGGCACGGCAAACAGGGCACCCTCAGCCAATAAAAGTTCCGCTTGGTGAAAGCCTACCGGGAGGGGCAAAACGAACGTCTCGAACACTACTGTCACCTGCTGCAGTAGGCCGCTGTGCTTCCATAACCTAATTCGGTCTACCGATGTCTCGCCCGTTCTACGCCGAACGCACAGCAATATTTCGCAATCTGGTAAACCGGCACTTTGCGATGCTCGCCCTTCGCTACGGTATCTCCGAGGATGACTCGCACTGGCAGCAGTTGCTTGCGCAGGTAACCACCCTACACCAAATCGCTGGGCACGTCTGTGAGTGGCCCGTAAGCAACTATCAGGATACTATAAAATTGTTAATCACTGACCACTGGCGACTTTGTCTTACGCAAAGCAGCGCCGAGGTAGAGCCGCCGGAGTATCTCATCGCCGCCGTCGACGTTATAGAAAAAACGCAGGCGACCTGGTTCAGCTACGCACAAGAAAGGTGGGTGGAAGAATAAACCTGTCGCCTGCGTCGTACAGCACTCAAAATGCTGCCGCCTGATGGCTGGTGGGTCTACTTAAACTTTTTCGTCTTCGCTGAAAAAGAAATCACCCTCTTGCTGGGCCGTTTCGTCAGCATCAGAACCGTGTACGGCATTGGCCTCAATCGACTTGGCGTAAAGCTTACGAACGGTGCCTTCTTCGGCTTCCGCGGGGTTGGTGGCACCAATCAGTTTGCGGAAGTCTGCTACCGCATTGTCTTTCTCCAGAATGAGCGCCACAATGGGCCCTGAAGACATGTAGGTAGTCAGGTCATCGTAGAAAGGACGCTCCTGGTGCACTTCGTAGAATTTGCCCGCTCGCTCTTTACTAAGCTTCGTTTTCTTCATCGCCACGATGCGAAAGCCAGCGTCTTCGATCATCTTAAGAATCGCGCCGGTGTTGCCGTCGCCCACTGCGTCGGGCTTTATCATTGAAAAGGTGGTGGTTCCTGCCATGAGAAGGTATACGTTATCTTGTGAGTTGAATAGCGAGCACACAGAATCAAACAATTTCTGCCGCTCGTACTTTTGCGAGGGCAAAACTACGAGTTTAATCAATACGAGGGAGTAATTTTTGCGATTTGTCGGTTGAGCAACCACCCCAGTTGAGATTTTTCAATATGCGTGTTGCTAACTCTTTTACTGAAAGTTGTATAAGCCAGATTTTTAACCCATTAAAGCTGTACGCTGATTTTAGCGGAAGGACCACACGGAAAGAGTACTGGATGCACACGCTCCTATTCTTCGTGGTTCTTGTGATACTCATCGCAGTGGATGTCTACATGCTTTCCAAAAAAAGCATGCTTGTACCACCGTTGACGATGCCCTACTACTTGGCTACCTTTATACCTTCGCTATCACTTTCGGTGCGGCGACTTCATGATGTGGGCAAAAGCGGATGGACACTATTGCTGGGATTACTACCTTTTGGCGGCTTCTATCTACTGATTCTTTCGCTACGCAGTGGCGACGTGGGTCACAACCAGTACTGTTCGGTAAACTAAGTTTTGAGGTATCCTTCTGGCAATGGATTCATCAACTTGTTATATGGATAGTGGCAGTAGCAGAGGCAGTAAGCACCGACTGCTAACTGCTACTGTCGCTCTCTAAAACCAGTATTATTTAGTTTACAGCGTAGTACTGTTCTGAACCCGAAGGCCATTCCCCTTCAATCTCGGGCTGCCAGTACGTAGTTTGCCAAGAAGTGACGTATATTGTCACACCTTGCGACTCGTACTATGATGCACCGACGTTCCTTCATGGGTAGCCTTGCCGCTACTACCGCCGCCCTGAGCCCGCTTCCCGCTTTTTCACAACCACCGAACCCTACGGTGGACGTTATCAAACCGCCCCGCCTCAAACCAGGCGATACCATCGGGCTGGTAACGCCCGCTACCTATCTCACCGAGGAGCAGTTGCGCGATGCGGTGACGGCCCTGGCGCAGTTGGGCTTTAAAGTGCGCTACACTCCCAATATGCTGGTGCGCAAGGGTTACCTAGCCGGAACCGACCAGCAGCGGGCCGACGATATCAACCAATTTTTTGCCGATGACTCGGTGCATGGGGTTATCTGCGGACGCGGCGGCTACGGCAGTGCCCGGATTCTTCCGCTGCTAGACTACGATGCTATCCGAAACAACCCCAAGGTGTTTATGGGCTACAGCGATATCACCGCGATGCTCTACGCCATTCACCAAAAAACTGGTTTGGTGTGCTTTCACGGTCCTATGGGCACCTCCGACTACAACGCCTACACCACGCGCTACTTCCGCGAGCTACTCATGCGTGCTAATGACTCGCTCACCTATGAAACCTCGGTGGCCGAACCGGCCGACACCCCGGAGGAGGATTCGCTGACATCTGAAGCGTCATTGCCTCAGGCCCCATTGACTACTATTACCGCCGGTTCTGCCGAAGGGGTACTGGTTGGTGGCAACCTCACCCTGGTAACTTCGCTCTGCGGCACCGCCTACGATATCAGTCTGCGCGACAAGCTTATCTTCCTCGAAGAAGTAGGAGAAGCCCCCTACCGCATCGACCGCATGCTAACCCAACTCTTGCTCGACCCTGAAAAACTGCCGGCTGCTGCGGGAGTGGTACTCGGCACGTTCAGCGATTGTGAAGCGGAAGACGAAACCAAATCGCTTTCGTTAGCGCAGGTGCTGTACGACCGGTTGGCCGGTTTGGGTATACCCGTGGTCTACGGGTTTTCGTTCGGACACATCCATCAAAATATGACGCTGCCCGTAGGCATACGAGCACGGTTGGATGCGGACAAGAAAACACTGACGCTCTTGGAAAAAGCTACCGTATAAGCAAGCAGCCTCTCTTATGTTTAGCGACGCAGAACACGAAAAGTGGAAGGAAACTCGACAGCGAAAAAGTCGCTACGTGCTCACGCACGGGGTACTGATGTGGACACTGGTGAGCATCGCATTCTATGTGATTGAGATAGACTTTGACGTAGAGCAGTTTCGGTGGTTAGGACTAGGCCTTCGCTTGTTGGTGGCTATACCGCTCGGGGCTCTTCTAGGTCACCTTTCGTACCAACGACGAGAAAGGATTTACCAAAAACGTGAGCACCGAGATGTATAACAAAAATGATATTCCGCGTGTCATCCTCATGGGAGGATCGTCGCACAGTGGAAAATCTACCCTTGCCCAAGAATTAGCTTACCGACTTGATGCTGACAATCTTTCTACCGATAGCCTGGCCCGGCACCCGGGTCGTCCCTGGCGGGCTACTCCCGACCTCATTCCTGCGCACGTGAGAACGCACTACGCCTCACTACCGGTAGCCACGTTGGTGGCAGAAGTGCTAGCCCACTACCAGCGGCTTTGGCCCCGGGTGCAATCGCACATTGAGAAGCACCTAGAAGCCGGTTCGGCTCGTTGCCTGGTGGTTGAGGGTTCGGCCCTGTGGCCTGCGCTGGTGAGTCCGTTGCTACAAAATTTAGAGATCACCGCCCGTTGGCTTACCGTACGCGATGAAGTGTTTAGGACAAGAATTTACGACAATAGTAACTACTACCGGACTCAACCGCCCGAGCAGCAACTCATTGATCAATTTCTTGCCCGAACCATTGGTTTCAATAAGCTGATGATGGATCAAGTACATCGTTTACATTTGCCGTATATTGACACCGAAGATTCGCTCACCTATGAAACTTTCCTTACATCCTTTCAACCTTAAGATCAAAGAGCGGTTTACCATCGCCCACACCTCGCGCGACTCACAAGAGGCTCTGGTGGTCGCATTGCAAGACACTACCGGCAGCGGGCAGCGGGCAATTGGTTTGGGGGAAACCACCGCTAACCCTTACTACCACGTAAACTTGCCTACGATGCAACAGACGCTGGAAAGCCTGCGTCCGCTTATTGAAGACTACCAGATTAGCGATACACGCGTGAAAGCAGGTGAACCGGGTTCTCCCGAACACTTTTGGAAAACGATGCTTCCCCACCTCGCCGACCAACCGTTTCCGCTCTGTGCGCTGGATATTGCCGCCCACGACCTGTACGGCAAAAAGCTCGGTCAGCCCCTGTACCAACTGTGGCACCTAGACCCAGCCAAAGTGCCCGTATCTAATTACACCATTGGCATCGATAGCATCGAAACGATGGTTCGCAAGCTGAGCGCGGTACGCTGGCCGACCTACAAAATCAAGCTGGGCACTCCAGACGACCTGGCCATTGTGCGGGCGTTGCGTGAGCATACCGACGCCGTGTTTCGGGTGGATGCCAACTGCGCGTGGGGAGTGGAAGAAACTATCGCCAACGCTCGCGAACTTCAGAAACTCGGCGTAGAATTTATTGAGCAACCCTTGGCCGCCGACAACCTGGAGGGGATGCACGAGGTAATGCAGCATTCTGTGCTGCCGCTGATAGCCGACGAAAGCTGTATCGTAGAAGAAGATGTGGCAAGATGCGATGGGTACTTTCACGGTATCAATATCAAGCTCACCAAGTGCGGTGGCCTCACGCCCGGCCGCCGGATGATCACGGAGGCCCGCCAACGAGGACTCCGGGTGATGGTGGGCTGCATGACGGAATCTACGGTGGGCATTTCAGCTATCGCACACCTGGCTCCCCTGCTCGACTACGTAGATATGGACGGAGCCATGCTACTGGCTGAGGATGTGGCCACCGGAGTAACGGTTACGGAGTCGGGCATAGCTTTTTCGGAGGAAAACGGCACTGGTGCCCGCTGGCTCTCATGAAGACGCACCACCTGCCGGGAAGAACCATTCGTGATGAGCACGGTCACGAGCGGCTGTACTTCAGCGGTACGTCATACCTCGGCATCGGCCACAACGAAACGTTTCGCGAAATGCTACTGGAAGGAATGAGTCGCTACGGCTCTATTTATTCCAGCTCGCGCGCCTCCAACGTACAGCTCTTCATCTACGAAGAAGCCGAATCGTTGATTATGCAACTAACTGGTGCCCCCGAGGCACTCACCTTCTCTTCGGGCTACCAAGCCGGACAAGCCGCCATTCAACTGTTGAATGGCCAACAGAATTTTTATTATGCGCCGGGTACGCATCCTGCGGTCTGGCGCAACGCAGCCAATGAGGCACACGGTAGCTTCGCCCGGTGGGCAGAAACCATTACGCAGCAAAACTTCAAGCAAGATACGGTGATCGTCGCCAACTCTTTAGACCCCTTGTACGCGATAGCGCACGATTTTCGGTGGATCAGCGCACTCCCCAACGATCAAGATATCACTTTGCTGGTGGATGACTCGCACGGTCTGGGAGTAATTGGCGAACATGGGGGCGGCATTTTCAGTACGCTACAGCAGCTGGCACCAGCCCACGTGCGTGTCATTGTTGTAAGCTCACTGGGCAAAGCGTTTGGAGTACCCGGCGGGGTGGTGCTCGGGCCGCCCGATTTTGTTAGCACCCTACGCACGAGTCCGCTATTTACCGCCGGGTCGCCCCTACCCCCGGCTTATCTGTACGCGTTTTCGAGATCGCAACCGCTCTACGCAGCCGCCCGTGAGCAATTGTTTACCAATGTGGCTTACTTCCAACAGCAGACGGATAACCTAGGCCTTTTCCGTAGCTTTGATCGCTACCCCGTTTTTTATACAGCAGACTCTGGTTTGGTCGCTGCGGTGGCGCATAGCGCAGTGCTGTCGAGCTTTCCGTATCCTAAGCCAGACAGCGAGCTGATTACCCGTGTGGTGCTGAGTAGCTTACACACGCGGGAGGATCTGGATGCATTGGAAGGATTGGTGAGAGGATACATTAAAGCGACTGGCAGACTTTAGCGTTCTTCTTAGAAATCTAACCGCACGCGTTGCATAAAATGCTTTCTTAATTCAGACATTTTCTTGCGGATTTTCTAGTAATTCCATTAAATCTCTCAGCGGCATAGCCCGTACGTCTTGCCCTAATGAAAAGGCGTCCTGCCCGGAATAAACGACGTACTTTCGGGTAGCTTTAATATCTTCGCAGGCCGTGTAAAACCCTCGGGGCAGTGAAGGAACCGCACTACGCTTAATCTCAATGGCCCATCGCTCTGATACGCCGAATTCCAAAACTAAATCTAGCTCAGCCCCGCTTGAGGTACGATAGAAATAGGGTTGCACTCCTGAAGGCAACACCGATAAAATATTCTCAATGACAAATCCCTCCCAGCTCCCTCCTACCACCGGGTGCCCTAGCAGATCATTAACCGTAGCAATGTTGAGCAAAGCATGGGTAATGCCACTGTCGCGCACGTAAACCTTAGGTGAACGCACCAGTCGTTTACCTACATTATAGGTCCAGGGTTTGAGTCGCCGAACCAGTAACAAATCAACCATTAAGTCGAGATAACGGCCAACAGTTACCCCAGACACTTCTAGGCTTTTAGCGAACTGGGCAGCGTTTAGTGTCGATCCTTGATGATGCGCTAACATGGTCCAGAACCGCTCTAAGGTTTCTGCTGGGATGCGTCCACCCAGTTGAGGGACATCTCGTTCCAGATACGTTTTAATAAAATCCTTCCGCCAGTCAAAACTATCTTCTTCAGCATTAGCCAGCAGACTTTCTGGAAAACCACCCCGTAGCCATAGTGAGTTTAGGGCGGTAGCATCCGTGGAATGTTCATCGGAAAACTCTATCCAATCAACTGGAAACAGTTCTAGATAAGCAATTCGTCCTGCCAGCGATTCACTGGATTGTTGCAGCAGATCAATAGAGGCTGACCCCAAAAACAAAAACTGTTGGGTTCGATTTCCCTTGCGACGCTCTCGGTCGATCACTCCGCGTAGCGAAGAAAATATCTCAGGCAGCCGTTGAATTTCATCTAGGACAATGAGTTTAGTCCTGTTTTCGGTATGAAAAGCGGTGAAATCACTCACTTTTTGTAAATCAACTTGATCTTCCAAGTCCAAATACACCGAAGTCACTTCCTCTGCGATATCTAGTGCCAATGTAGTTTTGCCTACTTGCCTCGGTCCCATAAGAGCTACTGAAGGACTACGTTTCAGCGTTTTCTTAATCTTTTCCTCTAATCTTCTCTTGATCATAACCCTGCAAATCTAACATTTAATGTTAGATTTGCAGGGTTATCTCGTTGTCTATGAAGCGTGTTCTCGCGTATTTTCTCATACTACTTTGCCTTCTGCCGGTATTGGCGGCTTGTCAAAAACCGTCATCCGTTGCTCTTTTCGATGGTGAAAGCTTCGCCGGGTGGGAAGGAGACACCGTAGACACCTGGCGCATTGAGAATGGAGCTATCGTGGGCGGTACGCTGACCGAAACTGTGCCGCACAACATGTTTTTGTGTACGACCGATACGTACGAGGACTTTGTGCTCACCTTTCAGTTTAAGCTGGAAGGCACCGAGGGGTTTGTCAACGCGGGAGTGCAGTTCTGGAGCGAGCGACTGGACGATCCCGCCTACGAAATGATCGGTTACCAGGCCGATATGGGCGATGGGTACTACGGCGCGCTGTACGACGAATCACGACGACGCAGGATACTGGCCGCCCCCGACTCCGTCATGATTCAAAAAATTGTAAAGATAGGTGCGTGGAACGATTACGAAATCCGAGCCAAGGGCCGCCGTATCCAACTGTTTATCAACCACCAACCCACGGTTGATTACACAGAACCCGACGCTGGTATTCCGCAATCCGGACGGATCGGCCTGCAGATTCATGGCGACGGTAAAGCCCGGGTGTCGTACCGTAATCTGGTCATGACAAAGTAACAGCGCCTCTGGAAAAACAGCGCACAAATTGTTGCAACCTTTTGCGGCCGGTAAGGTAGTTTATAACAGATCGTGATTAGATTTGAACAAACCACTTACGCATGTCTACTTCTCACAACCTTACCGCTACCGATACTCCAGAACCCAGCCTACCGCCCCCCATCGTTTCGGTGCGAGCAGCCTCTGACCGCGTAAACTCTTCTATTGCGTCTAGTGATTTTATCAGCCGAGATTTAAGCTGGCTGAAGTTCAACGTGCGAGTGCTGGACCAGGCTAAGAAGAGCCGCAGCTTTTTTGAGAAGCTCAAGTTCATGGCCATCACCGCTTCCAATCTCGATGAGTTTTTTATGATTCGAATCGGTAGTCTATACAACTACATCGACTACGGACGAGAGCGTGTTGACTACTCAGGACTGCGCGAAAAGCCGTTTCGAAAAAAGATGCTGCAAGAGACGCATCGTTTCTTTCAAGATCAGCACGAGTATTACCACAAGCACCTGGCAACACAGTTTAAGAAGAATCACTTTAGTATTGCCAAAGACCTGAGTACGCTCGCGAAGGAAGACCAACGGGCCATAGAAGAGTACTTCAACCTGACGATCTACCCGATGCTCACCCCCATGACTTTCGATAGCTACCATGCGTTCCCGACGCTGATGAACAAGCTGTTGGTCTTTGGCGTAGTCACCAAAAATGAGCAAGATAAAAAAGACAATAAGAAGCTATCGTTTGTCCAGATTCCGTCGAACCTGCCCCGGTTTTACGAGATAGACGATGATGATCACGTCACCTTTGTGCCCATTGAGGAGATCATCCGCCTTTACCTGCCCCGCTTGTTTCGTAATGTGTCTATCGCATCGGTGAACCTGTTTCGCATCACCCGCAACGGAGACTTCACCCTGGACGAAAGCGATGACTTGGAGGCCAGTTTCATTGAAGAGGTGCGCCGCAAACTGAAGGCTCGCAAAACAGGCCGTGTGGTGCGGGTTGAAGCAGAGGAAGGTTGCAGTCCGTGGATGATGCGTATTTTGATTAGTCGCTGGAACATTGACCGCGATAACGTCTTTGAGATCAAAAAAACTGGTCTGCTGGACTTCACCGCACTGTGGAATATTATTAAAAACAGCGAATTCCGCAACCGGATGCCGAAGCCACACCCACCGGTGCCGCCCCTCACCTATCCGGAAGAAGATAACGAAAGTATTTTCGAGGTGCTCAAGGACCGCGATGTGCTGCTGCATCATCCCTACAATGATATCAAACCGCTGCTTAAGCTCATTGAACAAGCGGCCGACGATCCGAGCGTACTGGCGATCAAGCTCACCATTTATCGCCTGGCCGACGATTCGCGCATCACCGCTGCGCTGCTCAAAGCCGCCGAAAGCGGCAAACACGTATCAGTGTTGTTTGAACTGAAGGCGCGTTTTGATGAAGAAAATAATATGCGCGAAGCGCAGAAGCTGCACAAAGCGGGTTGCTTTGTGATTTATGGGATCAGTAACCTGAAGACGCACACCAAGCTGCTGTTGATTGTGCGCAAAGAAGAAGATAAGGTAACCCGCTACGTGCACATGTCGAGCGGCAACTATAACGAGCAAACCGCTAAGTTATATACCGACCTGGGCCTACTCAGCACCAATGAAGTATACGCTTACGATGTGGCCGAGTTCTTCAATGCCATCACCGGCCATTCGCAGCCCGCGGAGTACAAGTACCTAATTACTGCCCCCGACGGCATGCGAGAACGACTTATCGGGCTGATCCGCCAGGAAGCAGTGCACGCTCAGCAGGGAAAACCGAGCGGTATCGTCATCAAGATCAATTCGCTAGAAGACAGGGCATTTATTGAAGAGCTGTACCAAGCCTCGCAAGCAGGCGTGAGTATCAAACTGATTGTGCGGGGTATCTGCTGTTTGCGCCCAGGCCGCTCCGGACTCAGTGAAAACATCAGTGTACGCTCTATTGTAGGAGACTTTTTGGAACACTCGCGCATTTACTACTTCCACAACGACGGTGAACCCAAAGTGTACGGCGGCAGTGCCGATGTGATGGTGCGCAGCTTTGACCGACGTATTGAGTCGCTGTTCCTATTCGTGAACCCGCTGGTGAAGCAGCAGATCATCAATATTTTGGCTTATAACCTGCGCGATAATATGAACACGTACATCATGCAGGAAGATGGCGACTATCTACCCCGACAAAAGGGCCGTGCCGCGGCCTTTGATATTCACAAAGAGTTCTTCAAGCTAACGCGCGACGAGGTGAAACAGGCGAAGCTATTCTGACATAGGGTGTCGGGGCGGACGGCGGCGGTAGGCAGGAAGCAGACGGCTAGTCGCGGACGGCTAACTGCCTACCGCTTACCTTTACACCTAGTTTACACCCTACTCTAACCCATTCTCATGCGCACTCGGCGGGCATCTCAGACAACCGCTGACTGGCAACCTTCTGGGGCAGTTGCACGCGAAAGGTAGTAGAAAACCCGCCGGAGATCATCCGAATGTCTCCGCCCATGCGGCGAATAGCGTAGCGAGCGATATACAGGCCTAACCCGTAGTCGTTGGCCCGATGGGTGCCGCGATAGAACATGCGAAAAATATCAGAAGTCATTTCCTCCGGCATTTTCAGATGAATATCTTTCACACTCAGATACACATGATCGCCCTCTTCCTCCAGTGTGATGTGTAGCTCCAGGTACTCCTCAAACCCAGCGCGACGAAAGGCCACTGTGTTGGCCACCATTTTCACAATCGCCCGCTGTAGCAAAAAACGATCTACCCGCAATAACGTTGATGCAGGAGACTGAGACAGAATTTTTACGTCTTGGTAGTTAGTAACGCTCGCCAACTCGTCTTCTATACTGGCTAGCAAGTCATCTAGCAACACCGACCCTACAGCCATCGTCCGTTCGCGAATATCGGCTACCTCTAGCAGTTGCTCCAGCATCTGATGCATCCCATGGGCTACCGTATCCACTTTATCGAAGTAATCTAAACGGTTGATATCCTCCGTTTCCATAGCGGCTACGTTGCAAATGCCTCGAATGGATGCAATTGGTCCCGTAAAGTTGTGGTACGCCTTGTACAAGAATATTTCAATGTCTTCGTTGGCGCGCGCCAGCGCCTCTTGCAATTCGTCGGTTGGGGCAGCACTAGGGGGCTGCATGGCCTGTTTCAGTTGCTGGCTTTGCTCACTGATGGTGGCCCGCTGCTGCATCACTGTAAGGTCAAGGCGCTGCACTTCTTCTTCCAGCTGTCGGTATCGTTGTCGCTGAGCGGTACTAAACCGATACAGCCACAGTAGGAGCAAAAGAAACGCGGCCAGTCCGGTGATTAGGGTGCCCCATGTGTATTGAGAGATAGCGAAAAATGAAGTAGAAGATACGATACTTTTCATACGATGTTTCGGTAAGTAGAAAAACAAATAGTGTAAAAAAACGAAGTACTATGCGCTAAAGTAGAAGGGCAAATTTGCCAGGATTATAGGATACGGGTGTGTTTTTTCGTCTAAACCCTTAAATTACCGGTCATACTTCGCATTTTATCCGACCAGTGCGTCGGCTACACTACCGCCAGCTACTGTACTATGAAAAGATTGGCCCTGCTCATTCTGGTGATCACGCTACCCATCCTTACCTATTTTCAGTATCAGAAATACCGCCGTTTTCACCCACCGCACCAGTACGATTACCCCGTAAGCGATAGCGTAGATGGCCACTACCACAACCCGTTGGTGCTGCAACAGTATTACCAAAATGCTTATGAAATAGGACGTTTTGCTCGCCAACAGTGGCGGCAGCAGGGCGTGGACGTGCGCTACCCGGACGATGACCCCGAAGCCGAAGCAGCCAGCCAGTACTACACGCAGTTGGTGAGCACCACGCACCGCCTCGAGAAGCAGCTTATTGCTTCGAGGAAGCTTAAACAGCGTGGTTTTGACAATGCCGCGGTGGCACAGATGGAAGCCCAGGGTTGGTCGCCCTTGGCGTATCGCTGGCAACAGCAGAAGCCGCTGGTTGGCCTGAAAAAGGGCGACGAAGGAAGTCGGGTATGGACGCTACAGCAGCTACTGGTGAAGCACGGACATAATATTCCGGTAGACGGCATCTTCAATCAGGTGACCGAGCAGGCCGTCAAAGAGCTACAGCAAAAGGCACAGCAGTATCCGTCGGGTGTCGTAGACCAGGACCTGCTCCGTACGCTAGTAAAGCCATAAAGTGTGTTTCATAGCAAAGCTTACATAGTAAACACTCAACGTAAATCATGCTACCTACCATGAAGAAACCTTCGCTCAGATGGATACTCACCATCGCTATGCTACTCAATGCTTTTAGTACGTACGCCCAAAAGTCTGCCAATCCTTTACCCAACGAATGGGTTGTTCCACTAGAAAGTGCGCGAATTGGCGCTCGTATTGAAAGTAAAGCCAAACCTTTTAGAGATAAGAAGTACTATAAAAATACGCAGCTCATTAGCCTACGTTCGGTAGCCGACACACAGCAGGATGGTATTCTCTCGTTTCGTGTTCCGGCTGATACGAATCAATATCAAGCGGTTGCTACCGAAATAATCGCTGAGGATAAGCGAAACTACGTCTGGAACGGTGATATGATCGACGTACCTGGGGCTATCACGATTGTCTCTACCAAGGGAAAGATTAACGCCCACATGACGCTGAACGGGAAGGAGTACGAAATAAGGCCGCTTGAAGACAACGTATACGCGATGGTGGAACGTACTGAGTGGGACACTGATGCTGACGAATGTTCGGATTTGAAAGTAGCCGAAGGGGCCAAGGCCGCTGAGGACGAAAGCTTGACCAACGGACGGAAAACCAGCTGCACTCCCCGGGTAGTAAGGGTGCTGGTATTATCTACCCCTGCCGCCCGAGCCCGCAACGCTGATATTGCCGGACTTGCCAACCTGGCCATTGCGCAGTTCAACCAGGCTCAGACCAACAGTGCCGTCAACGGACGTTTGAACCTGGTACTCGCCGGAGTAAAAGGTTGGAATCTTGCAGAATCGATTCCTCGCGACGATGTTGCAGAACTCGCCAGAAATAGTGTGGTAAGAGACCGTAGAGCAGCGGCCAATGCTGATTTGGTGGTATGCTTTGTTGCGGGAGCTGATTACGGGGGAACACGAGGCCGGGTGGATGCTATTGGACCCAGCTTTAATGACGCCTTTGCCGTGGTACGGGTAGATTTTGCTACCAATGGCTACACTTTCGTCCATGAAGTGGGACACCTCTACGGAGCTCAGCACCAGGATTGTGACGCATGGGACGTTGATGGGTGTATCAGGGGTACAGCTACTTCGTACGATCACGGTTATAACTTTGTCGCCCCGAGGTTCCTTACTGATATCAAGTGCGGTACCCTGATGCATACTTTGCGTGATGGTTATATCCGTATTCCTTACTTTTCAAATCCGGCGGTGTCTTATGCGGGTATCAGAACTGGTATCGCCGGACGATATGACAATGCGCGGGAGATTGAAAGAACGGACTTTACCATCGCCAATTTTGATCGTAACGGCGATGTGTCTGCTTCCATCGACGGCCCTACCCGTATCAATCTGTACACCAATTACAACTGGGAAGCCGTGTATAGTTGTGGTAGCAATCATACCTTTCGGTGGGAGACCAGCGAAGACGGCTTCAACTACTATTCTGCCGGAAGCCAAGAACGCCTGAACCGTAGTCAGTATAGTGCCCCTAGCAACGGACGACTTTACATCCGCTTGACCGTCACTGCGGGGGGTAAAACCACCCAGGCGGTAAAAACAGTATACGTGAACGGAAGCAACGCCCGAAGGGGCATCGCGCAGTCTAGCGACACCATATCCTGGGGCGAAGTGGTTGACGATGCGGTAGCAGACGGCATTTTGCTGGAAAGTATCTACCCCAACCCTGCTGCTGAACACAGCCAGGTGAGCTTTTACCTGCCCGATCGTCAGACGATCACGTTGGATATGGTGGATGCCAGTGGCAAGCTGATGCAGAACGTGGCGGGGGGAGATTTTGAAGCGGGTAGTTACGAATTTGAGGTAGATCACCACTCCTTGCCCATGGGGCTATACTTCTATCGGCTTACCGCAGGAGAAGCCCAGCTTACTAAGCGATTAATCATCAAGAAAAAATGACTAAACCTACAATAATACACTGGACACTGATTGCCCTGCTACTGGTGGGGCTGGTCTCATGCCAAGAAGACCACGAAGCACCGGAGGAAGACCCTATCGCTAGTGACCACGGCGACATCAGTGTGGACATAGCGGGCGAAGACTTCCTGTCTCAGTTTGAAAGTAGGGTACGTATAGCGACCGCTATTGAGTGTTTTGCTGGTAACATGTCTATGATTGCTACTTACTACAACAACGCGGGTTTTGAACGCGCAGATATCGCTATTTTTAACATCCCTATCGCATTAGGCACCCATAAGATTCATCGTATAGAGAGCGCTAGTCAAGTATGCGATACTGATACGGTTTATGCAAGTTTTGGCACTTCCCTGGATGATGGCGACGTAGGGGGTGACTCCTATTTTACTTCAGAGGAAGCAGGGAACCAGATCACGATCACTTCTCTTAACCCTGAAGCACAAGAGGTGAAGGGTAACTTTGATGTAATGCTGGTGGTCACAGACGAGCACCGGTTCGATAGAGCTACGCCTCAGGTGCCCGACACCGTTCGTTTCACCAACGGTCAGTTCAGAGCACGCTACGAGATTGTGGAATGATACTTACTTGCCCACAGAGGCATGCGTCTCTCTACCTTGCCGTTCTCATTCATAATTAATCAGATTTGCAAACTCCTTTCGTGCGGGGTTACTTTTCGTTTTGTGATGAAAACGCGAACACGTCGGGATTCAGTACTAAGCTGGCTCACCATCTCGCGGACTTCCACACTTCATGTTCCAGTCGAGTTCTTAGTAATCTTATGTCATTTATATTAAATTACCGTATAACCCTTCTTACCCCATTTACATGAGTACCGCTACCGAAAAACCTACTGAGAAGTCTATCGCCGAAGGAGACCCTAAAATCAGCGCCATCCGCGATATCATCTTTGGTGAAAACATCAAGGAAATCAACGATGAGTTCGACGAGATGAAAGCGATTATTCGCGACCATCGCAAAGCACTGGAAGAGCGTATGGAACAGGTGCGCCAAGAACTGGAGAAGAGTATGCAACAGCTGCAGCAGTCCACGGAGCAACAGTTGCAGGTGGTGAAGGAAGACACGTTGAACCGCTTGACCCAACTAGAGGGCAGTGTGCCCAGCAATACTAACTTAGGCCGAATGTTTGAGGAAATCGGGCGGAAGTTGCAGAACAGGGAGAAAAAATGAAAACTGAAGAGGGCGAACTGTTTCAGCAACTGCGCGACTTGCTCTTCGAGGAAGAACAGCGAGAACACGAGCAGTTGGCACAGGTGGTGCATGAGCTGCACGAGGACATCAATACGCGCCAGCGGCTAGAAACTAAAGTTGACCCCATTGTAGAGGATAAGTTTGCTTACCTCAAAGAGCACTTTCCTGAGCTCTTCGGCCCGGACATCGCCGATGCCATCGCCATTCAGATCCGAGAGTCGCAAGACGCAATGGTCGAGGCCTTGTATCCCATTATCGGTAAGCTGATCAAAAAGTATGTTTCCGCAGAAATTACATCACTATCGGAAAGAATTGACCAACAGCTCGATAAAGCCTTTTCTTGGGAAGGTTGGGTCAACCGTGTTCGGGCGTGGCTGGCTGGGGTATCTTACAGCGAGTGGATGCTGCGCCATACGATAGCCCCCGTGATAGAAGAAGTCTTTGTGATTGAGCAACATTCTAGCCTGCTGCTCGGCAGCTACTCGCACCAGCAGTTGCTCGACCGCGATATGATTGCGGGTATGCTCACCGCCATTCAGGGCTTTGTGCAAGAGGCCTTCGCTCAAAATCAGCAGACGCTAGAAGTAATTGAGTACGAGAGCTACCGCATTGTGATTAAGAACTTTCGTTCGTTTTATATCGCCGTCACCGTATCGGGGGTGGTCGATGCAGCCTTTAAGAAGGAGCTGGATAATACCATACTTGATTTCGCCCACCAAGTGCTGGACCAGCCGGTGCCCGCCATGACGGCCCGCGAGAAAGATTATCTATCAGAACCGCTTACGCGGTACTTCACCAATATCACCCGTGAACGTCAGTAAAAAAGTAGCGCTACTAGGATACTATGGGGTGGGTAAAACCTCGCTCACCCGCCGGTTTGTGCACCGCAAATTTTCAGAAGACTACGCCACGACCATCGGGGTCAACATCGAAAAGAAGGTAGTAAATCTGGGCAACGTCGAACTCTCGATGATTATCTGGGATATTGCCGGAGAAACGAGTCAAAATAAAGTGCCTAGCACCTATCGACTGGGCTCCCACGGAATAATTTACGTCTTCGACCTCACCCGACCCGATACGTATGAACACCTAGAGGAAGATTTGTTCATCCTGCAAAATCAGTTGCCCAACGTGCCAATTCTGCTGGTCGGCAACAAAAAGGACACGTTGGACGAAAAACAACAACAAGAAATTATTGATGAATTACATTTACCCCCTTACGCGCTGTGTAGCGCGAAAACAGGCGAAAACGTAGAGGACCTTTTCGTTGAATTAGCAAAAAGAATGCTAGAATGAGTTTACAGGATGTCAAATTGTCTTACTACCAAAAACGGTCTCAGTACGTGCTGATGAACGACCAGGGCACTGTATTAGATACCTGCCACACCCTCTTTCGGGTGGAAGAACAGCACGACCCGATCTTTGCGCATATCCCGTTTCTAGAAGGGATGCACGATTTGATTGTTGCGTTGCATCCGGGCGAAGAGATTCCGTTCAACTGCATTCAAGCCGATCTGCTAGGCCGCTCGGGGTACTATGACTTCGTATTTTTGCGACAGGACGAAGGCGCTATTCTGTGGCTAATTTATGATTTTACCGAGCATTACGAAGCCCTTATTCCTACGCAACAGGAGCGCAACAGTCAGGCCATTGAAAGCGAGCACCTACGCATCAAGCAGCGGGCTATCGAGCTAGAGAGGGAACTGCTAGCCTACAAAAATGAGGAGCTAAAGCGGACACAGTCGATCAAGACGGCCTTTTTCTCGCAGGTAAGCCACGAGATGCGCACTCCGATTAGCAGTATCATGGGGTTGGTCAATTTGATGAGCGATACCACCGCATCCGAACACTTGACGGCGCTACAGGCAACCGCCCACCATCTGTCTACCATCGTCAACGATGTGCTCGACTTATCCAAGCTGGAAGCTGGGCGCATATCGCTAGAGCAGATTGCCTTCGACCTACGCGGCACCGTGCAGCAGGTAGCCAATTCTTTTCTTTATGCTTGTCGCAAAAAGGGGCTGCACCTTCACTATCAGGTAGAAGAACGTTTACCCACGCACTTTCTGGGTGATCCTACCCGATTAGCGCAGGTGTTATACAACCTGATGAGCAACGCCGTAAAGTTTACTTCCACCGGCCGCGTGGCGTTAGAGGTTGGGGGTCAAAAAAAAAAGGCTCCGCGTGGGAGTTGCACTTTAGCGTAGCTGACACGGGCGTGGGTATTGCTCCCGATCAGCTCGACCAGATATTTACCCCTTACGTGCAGGCCAATGATAGTATCCACCGGGTTTACGGCGGTACCGGTCTGGGCCTAAGCATCGTCAAAAAAATCATCGACCTGCAAAAGGGTACCATCGACGTTGATAGTCAGTCAGAAAAGGGTACGACCGTCACGTTTTGCCTGAAGCTACCGGAGGCTAAAGCACAGTCTGCTCCCACCACCGAGCCACCTACTCTCCGCCATGTGCAGCGCGTACTGGTGGGCGAAGACGATGAAATGAGTCGTAAAGTGCTGGAACAGCTACTGCAACGTTGGGGTATTTCGGCTGTTATTGTGAGCGACGGGCAGCAGCTATTGCAAGAAGCCCACGCGCACGATTACGACCTGCTCATTACTGACTATCGTATGCCCAAAGCGGATGGCGCGGCAGTGATGGCGGCACTACCCTCGCACTACGACAACGCAGTGATCATCTTATCAGGCGAGTCGCTGTCCTCTGAGCAGATAGGCTCGGCCCGCTACCTGCGTAAACCTGTGCGGCCTGAGCAACTGCGCCAAACGGTGCTACAGGTAGATCAATCACTGTCCTCGGCAGTCGAGATCGACCTCACCTATCTTCACACCATCACCAATGGCGATGTGCAACTGATCAGCGATCTGATCGATACGTTCATTCGGCAAGTGCCCAAAGAGATCGGCCGTATGAAATCGGCCTTACGTGACCAAGACTGGCCCGCCCTCTACTTAGCGGTGCACAAGTCGAAGCCAAACTTCAATTATGTGGGTGTGAGAGCCATGCAAGGGCTACTTGACCGCTTCGAGCAGGATGTGCAGGCACAAGCCCACTTAGAAACCTATCCCGAGCACATCAAACAACTGGAGAAGTTTGTCAAACGTATCATTCCTGTGCTAGAAAGAAAAAAGAAGCACCTCTGGAAAAGTCGTTAGCAAACCATCCGAGGGCCAAAGTCGTTGCATTATTATTGGTAATTTACGTATCTTGATTAGCCACGCCCAACAACAGTATACCATGCTGAAATTTATACTCATCTGCATCATATTTATCTATGTCACCTACAAGGTGAGCAACTTTCTTCTCAAGCTGTTTTTCCCCCTCCAGCAAGCGCGCCGCATGCAAGCTGAGTTTGCTCGTAAGAACGGTTTTGGCCCTAAGCACCGCCGCGAACAGCAGCACAAACACCGATCTTCTTCCCGCACTGCCGAAGGTAGCATCCACGTGGATTACGTGCCCGAAAAGGAAGACAGGGCCACCCGTACCACCCAAGACTTCAAGGGCGGTGATTACGTAGACTATGAAGAGGTTAAATAAGCAGCCATGATAGAAACCAAGGCCCCACCCGCTGCTCCTGAGCCAGTTCAAATTCCTAAGTCGCTGATCTACGAAGAGATTGACGGGCAACCCATCTATTATCGTGGATACCGTGAAGTACTGGCCAAACAAAAGCAACTAGAAGATATTATGGGATGTAGTGATGTGCAAGGTAGGATTATCTCAGTGCTACTTCGGTATCTGTATCGGGAAGTTGCCGAAGATCAGTATGATATTCTGACCAACGAAATCGGCCTTCACATTGGCCGAGGTAGCAATCTATCCTCTGACATTGCTATTTACAACAAGGCTGATATTCAGAAAACCCCACTTAAGAATCGGTACTACGACATTCCTCCTCAGGTAGTCATTGAGGTGGATACCAAGGCTGATATCAGCGAAATGGGAGCTAGCTACTATCACGCTAAAACCGAAAAGCTATTCTCGTTTGGGGTAACCCAAGTCGTTTGGTTGTTCAGTGAAAATCATAAGGTGATGGTGGCTTACCCGCAACAAGATTGGGTCATTAAAAACTGGGATAAACCCGTGACTATTTTAGATCAGTACAAGTTTTCAGTGGCTGCGCTCATCGAAAAAGGCGGCATCAAACTGCCTGACTAGTCCGCTGTTAAAGGCTGTCTGACAGACTTGTGGCAAATCTGGTAAGCAGTTGGCCGGAGGCGGTTAGCAGTCACTGCCTCCAGCCAACTGCTTACCCAAGGTGTATGAGTCTGTCAATTATTACCCGAAGAAACATTGGCCGCTATTTTCCCTGATACCAAAACTGCTGCACCGCCGCTAGCAACGCGGGTTGCGTAGGGCCGCCTGATACCAGCTCACCCCCAAAAATGTAGTTGTCAGTTTGACTGAAGGTCGTTGTGCTACCTCCAGCCTGCTGCACAATCAATACCCCGGCGGCCACATCCCAGGGCTTGAGCCCGTACTCAAAGAAGCCCTCGAAGCGACCGCAAGCGACGTACGCTAGATCAATGGCGGCACTGCCCATACGACGCAGTCCGTGCGTATGTTGCATCAGATGCTGTACGATCTCAATGTACACCGGCATATTCTCAAACTTAGAGTAGGGAAAACCGGTCGCCATCAGGCTTTTGCTGAGTTCACCGACGGCCGACACTTTGATTTCTGCGTCGTTTAGATAAGCCGGACCGTCTTTAACCGCATGAAAGCACTCGCCCCGGTCGGGGTCGTTGATGACGCCTACGACTACTTCGTCGCCGTCCATCAGGGCCACGCTAGTGGAGTAGATCGGCAGACCGTGCACGTAATTGGTGGTACCGTCTACCGGGTCGATAACCCAGTTGTATCGTTCAGCGCGTCCGATATTGGTGGTGCCTTCTTCGGTGATAAAACCTGCCTCGGGCAGAATTTCGTGCAGACGGGCCACCAGCATCTTCTCTGACTCTTTATCCACGTACGACACCAAATCATTGCGCCCCTTGTATTCTACCGACGACAGGTTAAACTTCTGCGCTTCTACGTGCATAAAGTGCCCCACCGATCGGGCGATGGCCATGGTCTCATTCTTTATCTCGTCAAGGTTCATATGTATTGTGGATTTGAATGTTCGTAGCACCTGTTTGCAAACAGGTGCTAATCACGGGCGTAAAGCACCTTCCCTCCTACAATTGTATAATCGACCCGCGTGTTCAGAATTTCTGCTTCGGGCACCTGCATAATATCTTTAGAGAATACGGTGAAGTCGGCCAGCTTGCCTACCTCAATCGATCCCTTGATGTCTTCTTCGAAAGCGGCGTGGGCCGGATGAATGGTGTACGACCGAAGAGCCTCTTCGCGCGTCATGCGCTGGCCGGGCTCGTAGCCGCCTTCGGGTTCACCCTCGAGCGTTTTGCGGGCCACCGAGGCGTAGAAGCTCGGCAACGGATCGAGCGGTTCTACCGGTGCATCGGTGCCGTTGACAATGACCGCGCCGGAGTCCATCAGCTTACGCCAAACGTAGGCCCCCTCTTCGATGCGGTCTTTCCCTAAGCGATCAATGGCCCACGGCCGGTCCGATGCCATGTGGATGGCCTGCATGGCCGGAATTACCCCCATCGCGCCGAAGCGTGGAATATCTGTGGCACTGATGTGCTGCGCGTGCTCAATGCGAAAGCGGGCGTCTTCGGCTTCGGCAGGATACTCCGCGAAAGCCGCTTCGTACTGATCCAACACCTCGCGGTTAGCTCGGTCGCCGATGGCGTGAGTACACACCTGGAAGCCAGCGGGCAGCGCCTTCATCGCCACCTCGTACACCCGCGACATGGGCGTGGTCTCATGGCCGTACTGGCCGGGCATGTCTTCGTACTCATCGAGCAGCCACGCGCCCCGCGAGCCCAGGGCACCATCACCGTAAATTTTGACGCTACGCAGTGTCAGGAAGTTGTTGCCCAAACCAATGTCTGGCCCCGACTGCCAGTACTGCTCGAGCAGGCTGGTGTCACGACCGCTGAGCATTACCCACAGGCGGGTCTTGAGCTCCCCGGCTTCGGCCATGTTCTTGTACAGGTCAACCTCTTCCTGCGGCGCACCTGCGTCGTGGAAGCTGGTGATGCCTCGCTCCAGGCACGCCTGCATCGCCAACTCAGCCGCTCGGCGGCGTCGCTCGGGCGTATCCTCGGGAATGTGCTGGGTGACTAGCCCCATCGCGTTCTCATTGAAGATACCCGTCGGATTACCCAAATTATCACGAAACACTTCACCACCCGCTACTTCGTTCACCTGCATATTCTCCTGGTCGATGTTCATCACCCCAGCCACTTCCATCGCCTTGGCATTGGCGAGGGCCGCGTGGCCGCTGGCGTGCTTCAGGTATACCGGATGATCGGGCGACACCGCACTGAGTGCCTCATGCACCGGAAAGCCCTGCACCATCGCGCCCGGTAGCGAGTCCCACTTATCCTGGTGCCAGCCGCGCCCAATGATCCACTCACCGGGTGGAGTGTCGCGGGCCGCCCGACGCACTTGGTCGATCACTTCATCGTAACTGGTCACGGCCAGCAGGTTGAGATTCATTTCGTTGTTGCCTACGCCGGAAAAGTGCGCGTGTCCTTCAATGAGGCCGGGAGTCATGGCCTTGCCCTGCATGTCCAGTACTTCGGTGGCCTCGCCCACCCAGGCTTGTACATCGGTATCGCTGCCCACGAACGCAATCGTATCAGCTACGACTGCTACGGCTTGGGCCGTCGGCTGCTCTTCATTGACGGTATAAACGGTAGCGTCGCGAATGACGAGGTCGGCGGTGGGAGTGGTGGGTTGGCAAGCGGCACAGATGATCAGTACTAATAAAGCCGTAAGGTTTTTAGGCATGGGGAGTTATTGGGGTTGAGGGGCAAAAATACACGCTGGGGGGCGGGGGCGCAAATGATCTTATCACAAACACTGGGCGAAGGGGGCGAGGAGCGGGGGACAGGGGGCGACAGGCAGGGCTTACTTTAGTAGTGATTTTCTGAAGTTGGTCATCTGACGTGATAGTGCATCTAACCGGCTTAGTAAAGTCTCTTTTGTTTGCTCATCAACAATGCTACGCCGATGCAGTACGATAACAATATTGACAACCTCGAAAAGGGAGCGCCGAGCGTAGTTAAGAAAATTAGCAAAATCCCGACTAGATGATGATCCGGCTCCTTCTGCGATGTTGTTGGTAATGCTTAGCCCAGCTCCTCGCAGCTGCTCAGCGAAACGATATAGCCGAAGGCGTTCCAGCCGGTCTGCTATGTCGAATAGTTCGTCCGTCAATTCAATAGCCAGTTGCCATATAGTTAGATTTTTGTCAGATACCTCGCCACTTCTACCCTACCATCGCCTCGCATCAAACACTCACCTCCTATTAACTTCTAGCTATTCACTCAAAGCACCCCGCCCCCAGCTCCTAACCTACTCACTCCGCAACGCTTTTACCGGATTGGCGCGGGCCGCTCGCCACGACTGGTAGCCGACCGTGAGCCAAGCGATGGCGAGGGCCAACAAGCCAGCCAGGGCGAAAACGAAGATTGATAGGTCAGTACGATAGGCGAACTCCTGTAACCATCCGTCCATGAGGTAGTAAGCGATGGGACTGGCTAGCGCAAACCCAACGAGCACCAGCTTGGTAAAATCCTGCGAGAGCAACACCACCAAATTACCAACCGACGCACCTAGTACCTTGCGTACGCCAATTTCTTTGGTGCGCTGCTCGGCAGTGAAGGAGGCCAATCCGAGCAAACCGAGGCAGGAAATGAGAATCGCCAGCCCCGCAAAAACGTTGGCGAGTTTACCAATCACTTCCTCCCGCTGATACGCTTCCTGAAAAGTCTGATCCAAAAATTTGTACTCAAACGGATACGCCGGATTAATTGCCTGACTTACTTTTTCCATACTCGCCAGGGCTTCGGAGGTTTGACCGGCTTCCGTTCTGACGAACACCAGGTAGGTATCCGGGATGGCGAGCCGGATGATGAGCGGGCTAATTTCTTCGTATAGCGAGCCAGAGTGAAAATCTTTGACCACTCCGATTACTTTACCCTCTACTTCCCACACGTCGAGCGGCGCGCCCACCGGCTGATCCATGCCCATTACGCGGGCAGCAGCTTCGTTGATGATGTAGTTTGAGGTGTCGGTAGAGAAAGTCGGTGAAAAATCACGTCCGTCCGCCAGCTGCATGCCCATCGTCTCAATAAAGTCGTAGCCCGCGTTGATGACACGAAATTCTATCATATCATCGGGTTGCTTTCCTTCCCACGTGGGTGAGTCGGTAGAGTGCCCTACGTCGAGCGGGTTCTGACTGCTAGCGGTTACGTTTAGCACACCGGGCTGTTGCAGCAGTTGCTGCTTGAAAGTTTCATACTGCTCACTTACGGCTCCTTCTTTGGGCATATACGCCAGATTCTCCTTCTCAACTCCCAGGTTTTTGTCCTGCATATAGCTAATCTGATCGTAAACGACGAAGGTGCCGATGATGAGCAGGATGGATGCAGCGAACTGGAACACTACGAGGCTTCTTCTGAACAGGGCCGCCCCCCTGCTCTGCTGTACGGTGCCCTTGAGTACACGCGCAGGTTGGAAAGAGGACAGGAAGAGCGCGGGATAGCTCCCGGCCAATAGTCCGGTGAACACCACGATCCCAGTACGCTTCCTATCAGCGTCGGATCGGCGTAGTCTACCGATATGCTTTTATCCGTGAGTTGGTTGAAAGCGGGCAGGGCCAGTTCTACCGTCAAGATGGCTAGCACGAGGGCTAGTAGTACGATAAGCGTAGACTCCGCCATAAATTGCCCGATGAGTAGCTGCCGACTCGCTCCGATTGATTTGCGCACGCCCACCTCTTTGGCCCGTTGTGCCGAGCGAGCGGTGGCCAAATTCATAAAGTTGATGCAGGCGATGATGAGCATAAAGACCGCTACGATAGAAAATATGCGGACGTAGGTAATCCGTCCGCCCGCCTGTTGGCCGTCTTCATACTTGCCGTAGAGGTGCATGTCGGCGTAGGGCTGCAAAAACAGGTCAACGTCCTCGCCCTCGGTATTAGCTCGGATTATATTCTTAATCTTGCCGTTTACTTGCTGGATGTTGGCCTGTGGGGCCAGGGTTACGAACAGACGTATTCCGTTATTTTCCCAATCTTCTACCCATTCGTTATCACGAACGAAGTGCTCTATAGGCATCACAAAGTCAAACTTGAGAGAAGAGTGGTCTGGTATGTCCTGAAAGACTCCAGTCACCTGCACATCTTCTTTATTCTCAAGCCGCAGCGTCTGGCCTACCGCGGGTTGGTCGCCGAAGTACTTCTGCGCGAGGTTTTCCGAGATCACGATGCCGTTGATGTTCTGAAGCACGGAAGCTGAGTCGCCCTGCACCAGCGGAAACGAAAACATCTCAAAGAAGTCTTGCCCCACGTAATTGCCCTGCTCTCGGTAGCTATCTTCGCCATTGGCCAGTAGTAATTCCTGATCCCAAGACACCAGTGCCGCCTGCTGTACTTCGGGGAAATCATCTCTCAGGGTCTGAGCCAGCGGTTTAGGCATGGCGGGGTAGGTCATCACCTGCCTGTCTGAATAGCGTATGTTCCGCAACGCCCGGTACAGCTGATCGCCATTGGTATGAAAGCGGTCGGTGCGGTACTCGTCTTGCACCCACAGGAAAATCAGGAAGCTGCTGGCCAGCCCCACGGCCAAGCCGACGATATTGATAAAGGTGTAGCTTTTCTTCTTAGAAAAACTGCGGAAGGCGGTGAGAAAGTAATTGCGGAGCATAGGCAGGTACGTTTTCTTTACCTTCTCATAGTCAACCGACGTGCCAACGCGTTGTAGCGTGTTTCCGGTCGGTTTTGCTGATGCTGTGCTGTTCGCTATTGAACACTCGCTGTCCGGTGGTGAACGCTACTACGTCAGACAACCTTCAGGTTGTAGCGCAAAATTAGGTGCCTACAGATGTTTTGATAGCTCCTCAGCTGTCTCTCTAAGATTATTATTGCGCATAATCTTGAGGTACTCTAGTTCTTCGAGGGGTGGCTTGTTTTTGCTTAATACCATTTCTCTAAACGCATTGAGACACCTTTGAGGGGACAGATCAACCATATCAGCAATGAAATTATCTGGGTCAATGGCGGTAAGCCCGATTGTCTTCAGATAGTCGTTTGGAAAATCTGATAAGTTGTGGGTAACAATGACGTTAGCATTGCATTTTACCGCCGCTGCTACTACGTGTCTATCGTTCTCGTCCGGCAGGGTAATGTTAGGGATTATTGTCTCATGATTCTGTACCAGCGCGTCCGGGCAGGCTTTGTTGATGTGGCCGATTTGCCGTTCGGCTGATTCAATACTTCTCCCCTTCTTCACAAATACCTGACTGAACTCCTCCAAAAGCTTCTCGCTCCATTTGGGCGTGTAAAGCTCGTAGATCGCAAGCCAGAGCAGATAATCTCGTCCTACCACCGGAAACAAAACATTGGCATCAATAACGGCGGTGAATTTCGCGCTATCAATCGATCGCACGGCGAACCGTTTCATACAGACCTAAGTCTTCCGAATCTCTCATCAATTCTCGCAGTGCAGCTTTCTTCTGGCCAATTAGCGCTTTTTTGTATTCCATCAAGTGTTTGAACTGGATACGACGGTGGCGACCCACCTTTTCTGCTTTGAGTTTGCCCTCATCAATCAGTTTGACCACATGGGGACGAGAGCAATTTAGATAGTCAGCGGCAGCTTGCGTGGTGAACACCGTTCCGACCGGAACAATAGAGACCGAGTTGCCGTCGAGGTAGTTCTTCAAAATTTCGGCAACCATTTTTAGAACACTAAACGGTATCTTTATCGGCCGACCAGTTTCCAAAAGAGAAATCTCAGGGAGGTTCTCCGGATGGTTGACTTCACTAATGAGTTGAATCAGCTTCGGAAGCTCTTCCTGGGCAATTTGCCTATCTCTGTGGGTCGGCGGATACTGCTGTAGATGTGCCATGTTTGTATGTGTTAAATAGAGGGCTTAATTATACAAGCAAGTTATACGAAATAAACGAAACAATAGTCGCTTATTTCGAAAATATTCATATCGTGTAGGGGCTGGGCCTTAAAGAGAACAAGGGGGGGGAAGCGGCTGCTACCCACTGTTCGCTATCGAACACCCGCTGTCCGGTGGTGAACGTTTTTCATACAGTGAATCTACCTTTAGAGCCTGCACAGGCTGATTATCCGACTGGCACGCTTTTTCTCCTTGTCTAGAAAAAATCGCTGAGTTCATGTTCAAGAACAACCTCAAGATCGCCCTTCGCAATCTCTGGAAACACAAGCAGGTCACGCTGATCAACGTGATTGGCCTATCCGTAGGGATGGCCGCCTGTATCCTTATTCTGCTGTTTGTGCAGTACGAACTGAGCTACGACCGCTATCATGCCAACGCCGACCGCATCTACCGACTGTCGCGCGAATGGCGCAATGCCGACGGCGAAACCAGTCTGCATCTGGGGCATTTGGCCTCACCATTCGCCCCTTTTCTGGCGAACGATTTTCCGGAAATCGAGAGCATCGTCCGGTTTCTGAATCCCGGCGGAACCTTTCTGGTGAACTATGAGGCGAAAGACGTGCAGATGGTAGAAAGCGACTTCTACTTCGCTGAACCCGCGATCTTCGATATATTTAGTTTTCCGCTGATGCAGGGCAATCCTGAGACAGCCTTGTCGGAGCCCGGCGCGGTGATCGTGACCGAAAGTACCGCCCGAAAGTACTTTGGCGACGAAGACCCCGTCGGAAAAACCCTGCTTTTCCCAGAAAATGGTATGAGTATGATCGTGACCGGCGTAGCCCGCGACGTACCAGAAAATTCTCACTTTCATTTTAATATGCTGGGCTCTTTTGCCACGCTGGAGAGTTTTATGGGGAAAGAAGCCCTTATGACTGCCTGGGATAGCAACAGCATGGGAACCTACTTACTACTATCCGAAGGTCACGATCCGGCGGCACTGGAAGCACAGTTTCCCGACTTCTTTGATCGCCACCTGACGGCCTCGTCGGGCAGTGCCAAAACCTCTGAGAGTAACTTCCTGCACCTGTGGCCGCTTACTGATATTCATCTCTACTCACACCTGGACTCGGAGTGGGAAGATAATGGTAATATTGTGTACGTATACCTGTACACCATTATCGCCCTGTTTATTTTGGCGATCGCCTGTATCAACTTCGTCAACCTATCTACGGCGCGGGCCGGGCGGCGGGCCAAAGAAGTGGGCGTGCGCAAGGTGATGGGTGCCGTTCGCGGTTCGCTCATTCGCCAGTTCCTGTCCGAGTCGGTGCTAATTGCCGTGTTCTCGCTGGTGGTGGCCCTGTTGCTGGTAGAGATCGCACTGCCATTCTTCAGCAACTTTGTGGGGCAGTCGCTGTCAGCTAATATATTTGAAAACTCCTTCGTGCTGGTGCTGCTGGTGGCGATTGTTGTCGTGGTGGGAGTGGTGGCCGGGAGTTACCCCGCGTTTTTTCTGTCGTCCTTTCTTCCGGCTAAGATTCTGAAGTCCGGCTCGGTACCCCGGGGTCAGCATGCGGCGCTGCGGTCTGGCTTGGTGGTGCTCCAGTTTGCCATCTCTATTGTGCTTATCATCGGGGTGTTCACCGTAGATAATCAGCTCGACTACGTCAAAAGCAAAGCACTGGGATTCAATCGGGACAATCTACTTGCCTTTCCCTTTAACGAAGAAGCCTACCAACAGTACGAGCAACTTAAACCACAGCTACTACAGCAGCCGGGCATTCGCGACGTAACGATTACCAGCCGTGTGCCCTCGGGCGACCTACTGGACAGTCAGGAAGGTAGCTACGAAATAAGGGGTGAGATGCAGGACATTGACTTCCGGCTGTCTGACGTGCACGTAGATCATGACTTTCTGAATTCTTTTCAGATTGATCTGGTGGCAGGCCGCAACTTCGATATCAACCGCGCCAGCGACTCCGCCGAAGCCTACATCCTGAACGAAACCGCCGTGCGAACGATGGGCTGGGACTCGCCCGAAGAAGCTGTGGGCCAGGAGCTTCGGTACGGTAGCCAACCAGGGTATATTATTGGAGTAGCGCAGGATTTTCACTTCCAGTCACTGCACCAGATCATTTCTCCGGTCCTCTTTCAGGTCACTGACGGACGAGCGCGCAGCCTCATCGTACGGATTGACCCAACAGCAGGCGAAGAGGTGATCAGCTCTCTGAAAGAGCAGTGGGCCTACCTGATGCCCGGCGTGCCCTTCGACTATTACACCATCAGCGACCAGTTTGACGCGCAGTACGCGAAGGAAGACAAGCTGGGACAGATCGTACAGCTTTTCTCAGGGCTGGCCCTATTAATTGCAGCACTGGGCCTGGTTGGTATGGCTTCTTACACCGCCGAGCAGCGCACCAAAGAAATTGGCGTACGCAAAGTGCTGGGGGCCTCGGTGGGGCAGATTCTGCTGCTACTTACGCGTGGTTTCTCCAAGCTGGTACTGGTTGCCTTCGTGGTGGCGTGCCCGCTGGCCTACTGGCTAATGAACCGCTGGCTCACCAACTTCGCCTACCACGATTCACTGAACGTCTGGATCTTCGCCGTGGCCGGAGGCATCGCGTTGCTGGTCGCCGGGATCACGGTCGGCTCGCAAACTTTCCGCGCGGCTACTCGCAATCCGGTAGATTCGCTAAGAAATGAATGATGACTAATTGGCACTCATTGTTCACTGCCCGATCATCACTCACTAATCATTATTCACCCATCACCACCGACCATGTTTCAAAGCTACCTCAAAATCGCCTTTCGCAGCCTCTTGAAGCAACGCTTCTATTCGGCTATCAACATTGTCGGGCTGGCCATTGGTCTGGCAGTTTGTTTGCTGATTACGCTCTTCGTACGCCACGAACTCAGCTATGACCGTTACCACGAGCACGCCGACCGCATCCAACGAGTACATTTGTCTTATCAGATGGGCGGCCAGGGTGGTGACTACCCGGTGGCACCGCCGCCGCTGGCGCAAGCGATGGTGGAAACCTATCCTGAAATAGAAACCGCCGTGCGATTGCGTACGCCAGGAAGCTACACGGTCTACCGGGGCGATCAAACCTACCAGGAAGAGAATGTGGCCTTCGCCGATTCTTCTTTGTTTGCTGTTTTTACCCTGCCCTTGCTACACGGTGACTCCCGTACCGCTCTGACCCAGCCAAATACAATGGTGATCAGTGCCGCACTCGCCGAAAAATACTTTGGAACCGACTGGGAACAGCAACCGCCTTTGGGCGAAACGCTGCTGCTTGAGCGTGATAAAGAGCCGTACCAAATCACCGGCATCTTTGATAGAATCCCGTCTAATTCGCACTTCCACTTCGATATGTTTCTCTCCATGACCTCCCTGGCCGGTAGCCGAAGCGAGATATGGGTGGACAATACCAACTTTTATACTTACCTGTTGCTACAAGAGAGCACCGACGTGGCAGCGTTGCAGAAGAAGGTCAACGAAACCTTTCAGACCTACGCCGCCCCGCAGATTGAGCAGTTCACCAACGCCACCTACGAAGAATTTCTGGCGGCGGGCAACCGCTTCGAGTGTTTGCTACAGCCATTAACGGACATTCATTTGTACTCAAATTTTGATATTGAGCTAGAGGCTAACGGTGATATTCGCTACGTCTACATCTTCTCGGCCATTGCGTTGTTTGTGCTACTGATCGCCTGTGTCAACTTCATGAACTTATCAACCGCTCGCTCGGCCGGACGGGCCAAAGAAGTGGGCATTCGGAAAACCTTGGGTTCGGTGCGGCAGCAGCTGATGGGTCAGTTTCTGGTTGAGGCGATGCTGGTAAGTTTACTAGCGTTACTGCTGGCCCTGTTGATGGCCGAGCTGTCCCTGCCGTTCTTCAGCAATCTGGCAGAGAAGCAGCTGTCTCTTCATTATTTCCAGCCCTGGTATTTTCTACCCGCGCTCCTGCTGGTAACCATAGCCATCGGACTGCTGGCAGGAAGCTACCCCGCCTTCTTTCTCTCGTCGTTTCGCCCGGCTCGGGTGCTCAAGGGGCAATTGGCTTCAGGCGCGGGCGGGGGCTGGCTTCGCAACAGTTTGGTGGTTCTTCAGTTCGGGGTCTCTATGGTGCTGATCACCGGCACGGTGGTGGTGTACCAACAACTTGACCACATGCGCAGCAAAAAGCTTGGTTACGACAAAGAGCACGTGCTGGTGGTGCACAATACTTACTATTTAGGAGAGCAGGCCGAGGCGTTCAAGAACGAGGCCCTTCGTCAGCCCAGCGTAACGGCGGCCACGCTGACGGGCTATATACCCGCCAATTCGTTTAGCGGCAGCAACAACTCTATTTTTCCGGGCAAAAACCCTAACAACGACCAAACGACCACCCTTCCCTGGTTTTATGTCGACCACGATTATATCTCAACCATGGGAATGAATATGCTAGCCGGACGCAACTTCTCGCGCGATTATACTACGGATACTGCAGCCATCATTATCAACGAAGCTGCGGCAAAATTCTTCTTTTCTGGTGCTGATCCGGTCGGGCAAGAGTTGAGTAGCTTCACTGATGTGCCCGGCGAGTTTGATACTTACAGCGTGGTGGGGGTGGTGCAAGACTTTCATTACAGCACCATGCGGGAAAAAATTAGGCCGATGGTAATGGTACTGGGAGGCAGTTCGTCTGCACTCTCACTACGCATACAGCCCGACCAAGTAGCCGAAACCGTAGCCACGATAGAAGATCAGTGGAACCACTTGATGCCCGGTTTGCCCTTTGCGTACTCTTTTATGGACGAGCGTTTCGAAGATGTTTACCGAGCCGAGGCAAAGCTCGGAAAAATCTTTACCGTGTTCTGTTCGCTTGCGATCTTTATTGCCTGCTTAGGCTTATTCGGGCTGGCTTCCTTCACCGCCGAGCAGCGCACCAAAGAGATTGGTATCCGTAAGGTACTCGGGGCATCGGTAAGCAGCCTGGTGCTGCTGTTTTCCAGAGACTTCACTAAGTTGGTGGTCGTCGCTTTACTCATTGCGGTGCCCGTGGCGTATCTGATGATGGATCGCTGGCTCGACGACTTCGCCTACCGCATCAGCCTGGGAGTAGGCACCTTTCTGATCAGCGGGGGAATTGCCCTACTCATTGCCTGGCTTACCGTCAGCTTTCAGTCAGTGCGCGCCGCCGTGGCCAACCCGGTAGATTCGCTGCGGAGTGAGTAATACAGACTTGTTTCTTACTTCAGCCACCGCAGGTCAAACTGAAAATCAGGCAGGACTGCTTCTCCAGATAACATACGGTCGTAGCCGTGGATTGCTTCCGGTATCTCCTGACCCGGGCGGTAAACGAACGTTTTCTCCTCTCTAGGATGAAATAGCCAGCCCAGGCGGCAGCCGTTGTCCATCCATTCCTGCATCTTCTCCTGAGTGGCTGACAGCGTATCAGACGGCGAGGTCAATTCAACCACAAAGTCGGGACAGAGCGGCACAAACTTGGTCTGCTGCTCTTCGGTCAGAGCTTCCCAGCGTGACTTTTCTAACCAGGAAGCATCCGGTGAACGGGTTGCCCCGTTGGGTAGGATAAAACCTGTCGAGGAGTTAAACGTTTTGCCCAACTGATTTAAGCGATTCCAGTAAGTAAGT
This sequence comes from Tunicatimonas sp., assembly GCA_965213875.1. GTDB lineage: Bacteria > Bacteroidota > Bacteroidia > Cytophagales > Cyclobacteriaceae > Tunicatimonas. The sequence goes on from CBDCAN010000001.1 coordinate 1,857,170, forward strand.
TCAGCGGTAATTTCACTGTTTCTAGAACCGGTGATTCCTCCGGTAGGAGCCATGATAATGATTTCTCCGTTAGCATTTCTTTCAAAGCGCAGGTCGCGGTTCTCCTGGCACAGGGCAAAGAACTCGTCATTGGTCAGCTGGACGCTCTTGGGCATTTTGATCGCGTACTTCTCCATAGGGATAAGTTACTGTTTTTCTGACAGAAATGCTTTCAGCGCCTAATCGTACGGCTGCTATCCTGCTTTGGCCACGTTCAGGAAGGTATCATCTTTAGTTTCTAGCTCGGAGTAGCCCATCAGGTAGGTGTCTACAGCCCGAGCGGCTTCGCGGCCTTCGGAGATGGCCCAAACCACCAGCGATTGCCCCCGGCGGGCGTCACCCGCAGCAAACACCTGCGGCACGTTGGTTTGATAGTAACCTTCTTCGGCGGCAAGGTTGCCTCGCCCGTCAAGTGTTACGCCCAGGTCTTTGACCAGCCCCTTGGGTTCGGTGTGTAAGAATCCGATGGCAAGTAGCGCCAGATCGCAGGGGATTTCTTGCTCGGTGCCGGGCACTTCTTCAAAGTAGGTCTTTCCTTCGGCGTTCACCTTCCACTCGATCCGAACGGTTTTGAGGCCCTTCACATTTCCGTGCTCATCGCCCGTGAATTCTTTAGTGAGCAGCGCGAAGTCTCGATCAGCCCCCTCTTCGTGCGAAGAAGAGGTACGCAGCACCATCGGCCATTCGGGCCAGGGGTTGTTCTCTCCACGCTCGTTCGGTGGCTTAGCCATCAGTTCAATCTGCGTTACTGACTGGGCGCGGTGGCGGTTTGAGGTGCCCACGCAGTCAGAGCCGGTATCACCACCGCCAATCACCACCACATGCTTGTCAGTGGCGTAAATCTCGTTGTTCTGCCCGTAGTCGGCACCCGATACCCGGGCGTTTTGTTGTGTCAGAAATTCCATCGCGAAGTGGATACCCGTAAACTCGCGGCCCGGAATGGGCAGATCGCGGGGCACCCCCGCACCAGTGGTGAGCAGCACAGCATCAAAATCGTCCTTTAACTGCTGCGCAGTAACATCAACACCCACGTTTACCCCAGTCTTGAAGATTACGCCCTCCTCTTCCATGATAGCGGTGCGCCGCTCAATCACCCACTTTTCCATCTTAAAGTCCGGGATGCCGTAGCGCAACAAACCGCCAATGTGGTTATCCTTTTCGAACAATGTGACAGTATGACCCGCTTTGTTCAGTTGGGCAGCGGCCGCTAAACCCGCCGGACCGGACCCGACCACCGCTACCTTCTTACCGGTGCGTTTGCTCGGCGGATTAGCTTTGATGTAACCTAGCTCAAACGCTTTTTCTACGATGGTTTTTTCTACGTGCTCAATAGCCACCGGCGGCTTGTTGATGCCCAACACGCAGGAGGCTTCGCAAGGTGCGGGACAAATGCGCCCTGTGAACTCCGGAAAGTTGTTGGTGGATTGTAGAATCTGAATAGCCAGCTCCCAGTTGCCTTCGTAGGCAGCGTCGTTGAACTCCGGAATATTATTGCCGAGGGGGCAGCCGTTATGACAAAAAGGAATACCACAGTTCATGCAGCGCGCTGCCTGCTGCTTACTCTTTTCTTCGTCGAACTTCAGGTACAGTTCGTTGTAATCGTTGATCCGCTCCTTGGGGTCGCGTGCCTTTGGCAGCTCCCGATCAAACTCTTTAAATCCGGTAGGTTTTCCCATGATGTGATGAGGGGTTGGGTTTTGGAGGTTAGGTATTAGGGGACTATCCAATACCTAAACCCCCTAGCCATTACTACAAATTAGTTATATACTTTCTCGGTCGGCTGTTGGGCAGCCCGTATTTCCAGAATTTTTTTGTACTCGCGCGGCATCACCTTCACGAAGTGCTGCTGGGTATGCTCCCATTCGTTGAGCAGTTCCTTTGCCGTGCCACTATCGGTGCTGCGGTAGTGCTTTCCGATGAGTTGAAACAACTTATCTATGTCTTCTGCGGTAGGTTTCTCCAGCTCAACCAGCTCTTTGTTGCAGTACGGCTCAAAGGTACGCTCAGGGTCGTAGATGAAAGCCGTGCCACCACTCATACCCGCCGCAAAGTTGCGTCCGGTTTTGCCCAACACGACGACCATACCACCCGTCATGTACTCACAGCCGTGATCGCCGATGCCTTCTACCACAGCGGTTACCCCGGAGTTGCGCACCGCGAAGCGCTCTCCGGCCAAGCCACGGATGAACGCCTCACCGCCGGTGGCTCCGTAGAAGGCTACGTTACCGATAATCATGTTTTCCTCGGGCACGAAAGTGGCCTCGCGGTGCGGATACACAATCAACTCGCTTCCCGACAGACCTTTACCAAAGTAGTCGTTAGCCTCACCCTCCAGTTCAAACCGCAGTCCACGCGCTCCAAAAGCGGCAAAACTTTGTCCGGCTGATCCTTTAAACTTAAAGTGTACGGTACCATGTGGCATACCGGGCCCGCCAAACTTCTTGGATACTTCGTGTGACAACAGCGTACCGACCGACCGGTTAGTACTAATCAAGCGGAAGTCGCCTTGCACCGGCTGCATTTCTTCTAGTGCGGGTTGTGCTGCTTCCAGCAGTTTCCAGTCCAGAATATCATCCATAGCGTGATCCTGCTCCTGTTGCTTGTAGATACCCACATTCTCACCGGCAGGCTCCTTGTGTAGAATGCGACTAAGATCGAGCTTCTTCGCCTTCCAGTGATCAATGTCATCCGCTCGCTCCAGCACATCCACCTGACCAATCATCTCGTTAATGGTACGAAAACCCAGTTGTGCCATAATTTCGCGCAGGTCTTGCGCCAGGAAGGTAAACAGATTGATGACGTGCTCCGGCTTGCCGGTGAACAGGGCACGCAGTTCTGGATCTTGCGTGGCAACGCCCACCGGGCAGGTATTCAGGTGGCACTTGCGCATCATGATACAGCCCTCGGTGATGAGTGCCGCAGTAGACACCCCAAACTCTTCGGCTCCCAGCAGAATAGCAATAGCTAAGTCACGACCGGTTTTAATTTGTCCGTCGGTTTGCACCGTGATACGGCTACGCAGATTGTTCTTCACCAGCGTTTGGTGTGTTTCGGATAAGCCTAGCTCCCACGGCACGCCGGCGTGTCGCACCGAACTGATGGGCGAGGCCCCGGTGCCACCGTCGTGCCCGGCAATAAGGACGACATCAGCGTGTCCTTTAGCGACTCCGGCCGCGATGGTGCCGACTCCGGCCGAGGCTACCAGCTTCACGTTAATGCGTGCTTCGCGGTTAGCGTTCTTCAGGTCGTAGATCAGTTGCGCCAGATCTTCGATAGAATAAATATCGTGGTGCGGTGGCGGCGAGATCAATCCTACGCCGGGCGTGGCATTGCGCACACGTCCGATCCAGTCGTCTACTTTATGGCCGGGCAACTGCCCGCCCTCACCGGGCTTGGCCCCCTGCGCCATTTTGATCTGTATCTCCCGAGCGTTGGCCAGGTAGTGGCTGGTGACGCCAAAACGACCGGAGGCCACCTGCTTGATAGCCGAGCACTCCCAATCGCCGTTAGGCTTGCGTTCGAAGCGGATTTCATCTTCGCCACCCTCACCGCTGTTGCTCTTGCCGCCGATGCGATTCATGGCGATAGCCAGCGTAGAGTGCGCTTCGTGAGAAATGGAACCAAACGACATGGCTCCGGTAGCAAAGCGCTTGAAGATTTCTTCTACCGGTTCCACTTCCTCTAGCGGAATGGCCTCGCGCTGCTTGAACTGTAGCAAACTACGTAGGGTACACTGCTGTCGCGAGCGATCGTTGATGATCTGCGCGTATTTCTTATACTGCTCGTAGTTGTTACGACGAGTAGATTGCTGGAGCAGATGAATCGTCTCGGGATTATACATGTGCTGCTCGCCCCGGCGTTTCCACTGATAGACTCCTCCTACCTCTAGCTGACGTAGAATAGGTTTGTTCGGGAAAGCCAATTGGTGGCGTACAAGTACTTCTTTAGCGATATCGTCAAAGTCCACTCCTTCGATGCGCGTAGCAGTACCAGCAAAGCACTTATCCACTACCTGACGACTCACTCCTAGTGCTTCAAAGATTTGCGCCCCGTGATATGACTGTAGCGTTGAGATGCCCATTTTAGAGAAGATCTTGAGCAGGCCAGACGTGATCCCCTTCGTATATCGTTTGTAAAGCTTGTCTTCCTCCTTGTCTTGAGCAAGTAGTCCGCGCTCTCGTAGGTTAGAGATGCTTTCCAGGGCTAGGTACGGGTTCACCGCGTGTGCACCGTATCCAATCAAGGTAGCAATATGGTGCGTTTCGCGCACGTCACCCGCCTCTACCACGATGCTGGTCTGTGTACGTAGCCCACTGCGGATCAGGCGGTGGTGTACCGCGCCGGTGGCCAGTAGCGAAGGAATGGGTGCGTGCTCATGGTCAAAGGCCCGATCAGAAAGTACCAGGATATTGACCCCGCCGCGCACCGCCTGCTCAGCCTGATCGCAAAGCTTATCCAGTGCGGCCTCGAGCACGCCAGCCCCACTACTTGCAGAAAAAATATTGTCTAGCGTTTGCGCTTTAAAGCCCGGCACGCTTACGTACTTCAGCTTTTTGAGTTGCTCATTACGCAGCAGTGGTTGCTTCAGGTGGATTTGGTGAGCGTGCTCGGGTGTGGCGTCCAAAATGTTTTTGGTGCCGCCCACGCTGGTGAACAGCGACATCACCAGCTCCTCACGAATGGGGTCGATGGGTGGGTTGCTCACCTGCGCAAACAATTGCTTGAAGTAGTTGGCCAGGTGCTGGCTATGATCGGACAAAACTGCCAATGGAATGTCAACGCCCATCGATCCCAGTGGTTCTTTAGCTCTATCCACCATTGGCCCTAAGATTACTTTAATATCTTCGGTGGTGTATCCCATCGCCTGCTGTCGAGTGATCAGTGGCAGATCGTCAGAAGCCTTTTTGTCTTGTCCATTGATGTGTAGCGGGGCGGGTAGTTCAGCAAGATGGTATTTATGCTCATCGAGCCACTGCCGATACGGCTGTTGCGAGCAGATGTCCTGCTTCAGTTCTTCATCGCTGATGATACGCCCTTCTTCCAGATCGGCAACAAACATTTTGCCCGGCTGCAAACGTCCCTTCAGAATGACTTTAGACTCATCTACCGGTAGTGCCCCTGCTTCAGAAGACATCACCAGTTTATCATCTTCGGTGAGTAGGTAGCGAGAAGGGCGCAGTCCGTTTCGGTCGAGTGTGGCTCCAACCATGCGGCCATCGGTGAAGCAGATGGAGGCGGGGCCATCCCAGGGTTCCATGATAGAAGCGTGATATTCGTAGAACGCCCGTTTGGTATCGTCCATCAGGTCGTTGCTCTGCCATGCTTCAGGCACCAGCATCATCATGACGTGGGCCAGAGAGCGCCCGCCCAGGTACAACAGCTCAACGATATTATCCAGATTAGCTGAGTCGGAGCGCGAGGCGTCGCAAATCGGCAAAATCATCTCCAGCTCTTGATCGGTAAATAGCGTGGTTTCCAGCAGTACCTCCTTAGAGCGCATCCAGTTCACGTTGCCCCGGATGGTATTAATTTCACCATTATGCGCTATATAGCGGAACGGCTGCGCCAGCTTCCACTTAGGAAAAGTATTGGTTGAGAAGCGCGAGTGCACCAGGGCCAGAGCCGTCTGAAAGTGGGGCTGTTGCAGATCCAGATAGTAAGGGCGCAACTGAAAGGTGGTGAGCTGGCCTTTGTAAACAATGGTATTGTAGGAACAGGACGCTACGTAAAAGCGGTCTACTGTATCAGCCACCTGCTGATGAATGGTGTGCGATGCGTAACTCTTAAGAACGAACAGACGCCGCTCCAGGGCCATCGGATCGTCCGAAGGCTCTTTGAACTTAATGAACGCTTGCTCTATATGATGCTCTAGCGACAGCGAAGCGCGACCTAAACTATTATTGTTGGTAGGCACCCGACGGTAGAAAATTAGCTCCAGCCCCAACTCTTCTAACACCTCGTTAAAAATAGCACGGCAAGCCTCTTTACGGTCAGTATGGTGAGGAAAAAAGATCATCGCCACCCCATAATGATCAAAATCGGGCAATTCAATAGCCGAAGCCGACAACTCTTTCTGGAAAAAAGCGTGGGGTTTCTGTACCATGATACCAGCACCATCACCCGAGTCAGGGTCACACCCACAACCGCCCCGATGCTCCATATTCTGGAGCATGATAATGGCATCATCGACCACACTGTGTGATTTCTTACCCTTGAGATGGGCAACAAAACCAATACCGCAGGCATCGTGCTCGAACGCCGGATCGTACAGAGAAGAGGTAGTAATATCTTTCATTTAGATAATTTTGGTACTTAGCAGTGATTGTATTAATAGTGTACGCCGAACACACACTTTATTTGGCCTATCAACCTAATGCCACAACTTTAACCGCCCCAATGAGGTGCATTACATAAAAATTATGCGTAAATAGATGCTAACCAACACAAAATAGGGCCTCAAAAGAATATTTTGCGAATAAGCAATATACTCAAAATCCGCTACATTTTAAATGCTAAGTTGGTAGAATAAGTTTATTTTATTTGGAAACTTATCAACGCCAACTAACTTACGTTAGCAAATGCCAGTAATACTTGCGTATTATTTATTAATTTCCCATGAAAAACTTACCCGTGTATTTGCTATTTGCCGAATTAACAATTTCTCGTCGAAAAGCTTCTAGTTGACTTTTTATAGCTCCTTTCTCAAAGACTAGCTGATTTTGCTCCAGTTAATGGTGTTAGTGCGCCTGCGCGCTACCTGCTGGCAGATAGGTTGATGCTCCGGTTGCTGTAATTCTGGGTCAACTTCTAAAACACGCGCTGCCGCTATGCGCGCCTCCTGCATGATCTTACCATCTTTGGCCAAATCGGCTACCAGTAAGTCAAGCACACCGCTCTGTTGTGTGCCCTCAATGTTGCCCGGCCCGCGTAGCTTGAGGTCGGTATCGGCAATCACAAAGCCGTCGGTGGTGCGTTCCATCGTGCTGAGCCGCACTTTGCTCTCTTTGCTGAGCTTATACTCAGTCATCAAAATGCAGTACGACTGATCGGCCCCACGCCCTACTCGTCCGCGCAATTGGTGCAACTGCGCCAAACCGAAGCGATTGGCGTTCTCAATCACCATCACCGAGGCATTGGGTACGTTCACTCCCACTTCGATCACTGTGGTGGCTACCATGATTTTGGTTTCGCCCCGCACAAAGCGTTTCATCTCGTAGTCCTTGTCTTCAGGGCGCATGCGGCCGTGCACCGCACTGAGCGGCACCTCAGGGAAGGCTCGCCGAATGGCTTCGTACCCGTCTTCCAGATGCTTGAGGTCAAGCTTTTCTGACTCTTCAATGAGCGGATACACGATGTATACCTGTCGGCCTTCGGCGATTTGCTCTTTGAGGAAGCCAAATATCCGCAGGCGGTGCTTCTCGAAGCGGTGCACGGTTTTGACGGGCTTGCGACCGGCGGGCAATTCATCAATCACCGACACCTCTAGGTCGCCGTACAGCGTCATGGCCAGCGTGCGCGGAATGGGCGTGGCGGTCATCACCAGCACGTGGGGCGGAAACTGCCGGTTCTTCTCCCACAGCTTGGCCCGCTGCGCTACGCCGAAGCGGTGCTGCTCATCGATCACCGATAGGCCCAGATTCTGAAACTGTACATGATCCTCAATGAGGGCGTGCGTGCCCACCAGAATATGCAGCGTACCGCTACGTAGGGTTTCATCGATCACCCGTCGCGCGCGGGTTTTAGTAGAACCGGTGAGCAGCGCGATGTTCACGCCCAATGCTTCCGCAAAATCCCGGAGACCGCGGTAGTGTTGTTCGGCCAGAATTTCGGTGGGTGCCATCATGGCCACCTGCGCTCCACTGCTGATGGCGATGAGCATGCAGGCGAAGGCCACAATGGTTTTGCCGCTGCCCACGTCGCCCTGCAACAATCGGTTCATCTGCTTGCCCGAATGCAGGTCACCGTAAATTTCTTTGATCACCCGCTTTTGCGCACCGGTCAGTTCAAAGGGCAGGTATTTTTCGTAGAATTCTTTGAGCAGGCGGGCTTGCTTCATCACCTGCCCTACCGACTTTTCGGTTTTGGTAAGTTTGAGCTTGAGCAGCCGTAGCTGGATGTAAAACAGCTCTTCGTACTTCAGCCGAAAGCGCGCCTTCTCGAGTTCGGTGGTGTCGCGCGGGAAATGAATGGCCCGCAGGGCATCTTGCTTGGCCAGCAGTCGGTACTGCTCAATCAGGTGGGCGGGCAACGTTTCAGGAATGTGCGGATAGGCTTTTTGAAGCAGGTTTTTCTGGATGCGGCTGATTGCCTTGCTATCGACGCGACAGCGTTTCAGTTTTTCAGTGGTGGTGTATATTGGTTGCAGTGTGCCGCTTTCTGTTGCCCGGGCCGACAGCGACTCAAGTTCAGGATGGGCGATGCTAAACTTCTGTCCGAAGCGATTGGGCTTGCCGAAGGCGACGTACTCTACGTTCCTCTTGAGCCTGCCCAGCATCCATTTAGCCCCTTTGAACCATACCAACTCAATAGTGCCGCTGTCGTCGGCAAACTCGGCGACCAGCCGCTGCTTCTGCTTTTCACCCACCATCTCGGCCCGCTCGATGCGGCCCACCAGTTGGATGTAGGGCATCTCTTCGTGCACATCGGCGATGTGGTGAAACTGCGACCGGTCTTCGTGTCGGAAGGGGTAATGCTGAATGAGATCGCCAAAGGTGGAAATACCGAGCTCTTCGCGCAGTAAGCTGCCGGTGCGCTCACCCACGCCCTTCAAAAATTCTACTTTGGTGGAAAAAAAGTTAGGCATATCTTCTGTCTGCCTTCATCCAGACTCGTCAGTTTTTAATGCGTATAGAATGTTTTGACTCGGATATTACTTCTTACGGTGCACCTTCTAGTCCTCCTAACCGGTCACGGCAAAACAAAAGCCTTCTATACGCTAAAGTTAACTATTTTCCTGTTCTCCCTCCCACTCCAACGTGTTCAGCAGATGGATCATATCGCGCTTGATGTACTCAATGACCGGGGCGAGCGAATCGTTCGCGGTGGCGGTGCGGAAGTAGAGCGCCCCTCGCAAAAAGTGCTTCGTAGAATCGGTGATGTAAAACTGAAACTGGCTGGGCACCTCACCCGACAGTTCGGCGATGAGTGCGCGTTTGCCGCTGGGCGTGCCCACCACCGCTTCGTCAATTGAAGAAGCCTTTACTTGGTGGTTAGCCGTGAGGCGATACGCGTCTTCCAGCATACTTTCTAAGCGCTCACGGTCGCCGTTCACCGGCTTGTAAGTGAGTTGAATATTGGCAGCATGGGCCGGATAATATACGTTGAGCCAATAGGGTTCGGCACGCGCCGTGGTGTCGGGGTACAGTTTGGCCTGCTCAGAGTACTCAAAGCTGTAGGGTAGCGTATCTGGTAAACTCACGTAGCGAGGCTCAGGCAGATCAATGCGGTTGAACCCATTGGGCTTGGGCACATAATCGGAGTGGCAAGCGGCGACGAGCGGCAAGGCAACGACCCAGGCCCAAGATTTACTCAGTAGACGCATGATGAAGAGCTTAATGGTAAACATCGAACGAAGAATCATGAATGACGAAGTAAATATCGACTCGACTACCTTGCCAAGTGTAGCAAGAATATCAGACAAACGGGTGCGGATGTAGGATATTCTCTGACAAACTGCAAAAAAGCAGCGCAGACGTGTTAATTTTACGGGAGCCGCCATAGAAGGCTACCTCGTTTGCAGAATGCACACTATTTTAACAGATCATGAAAAAGATACTCATCACCGGAGGCGCCGGTTTCATTGGTTCACACGTAGTCCGGTTGTTCGTCAACAAGTATCCGGACTATCAGATTCATAACCTGGATGCACTGACCTACGCCGGTAACCTAGAAAATCTGGCCGACGTCGAGTCTAAACCGAACTATCACTTCATCAAAACCGACATTACTGATGCGAAGGCGGTGCAGCAGGTGTTCGCCGATGTGCAGCCCGATGCGGTGATCCACCTAGCGGCCGAGTCGCACGTAGACCGCTCAATCAAAGATCCGATGGCGTTTATCTACACCAACGTGGTGGGCACGGTCAACTTGCTGAACGCCGCGAAGGAAGTTTGGAGACCGGAAACCGAGAGCCGGAAGCCTGCCCCCCCCGCAGCGTCCTCCGGACTCCAGACTCCGGTCTCCGGCCCCCTTTTCTATCATGTGTCGACCGATGAAGTATACGGCTCACTGGATCACGGTGGCTTTTTTGTCGAGGACACTTCGTACGACCCGAAGTCACCCTACTCGGCTTCCAAAGCGAGTTCGGATCATTTCGTGCGGGCCTATCACAATACCTACGGACTGCCGGTGGTGGTGAGCAACTGCTCGAACAACTACGGCCCCTATCATTTTCCTGAGAAACTGATTCCGCTTTGCATCCATAATATCAAGCACAACAAACCACTGCCGGTGTACGGCAAGGGCGAAAACGTGCGCGATTGGCTCTACGTAGAAGATCACGCGCGCGCCATTGATACGATATTTCATCAGGGCAACATTGGTGATACTTACAATATCGGCGGTTTCAATGAGTGGAAGAATATTGACATCGTGCGGTTATTGTGTCAGGTGATGGATCGTAAACTAGATCGGGCAGAGGGTACTTCTGAAAAGCTAATCACTTTCGTGAAAGACCGGGCCGGTCATGATTTGCGCTACGCCATTGATGCCACCAAACTTAGTAATGAACTCGGTTGGAAACCCTCACTTCAGTTTGAAGAAGGCATCGAGAAAACCATCGACTGGTATCTGGCCAACGAAACCTGGCTCAATAACGTAACGTCAGGCAACTACCAGAAATACTACAAAGAGCAGTACGGGTGAGGTTGGGTGGTGGATACTGGACGACTTTCTGTGTGGTCGGTGTTAGACTACTTTTCTTACAATCAGCCGTCGGTCCCCTGATGGTATAAGTAGATCATCCACCATTTTCACAAGTCATCCAGCGACCAGTATCTCTCGAGAAGCATAGATCATCCAACCACCAGCATCCAAACAACCAACTTATGAATATACGCATTGGCTACGGCTATGATGTGCACCAATTGGAAGAAGGGCGCGAGTTCTGGCTCGGTGGCGTTCGTCTGGAGCATACGCACGGGGCGAAGGGTCACTCTGATGCCGATGTACTGATCCACGCTATCTGCGACGCCCTGCTCGGGGCGGCCAATCTGCGCGACATTGGTTACCATTTTCCTGATACCGATCCGCAGTATAAAGGTATCGACAGCAAAGTACTGCTCAACAATGTGATGCAACTCTTACGAAAAGAGGGCTACGAACTGGGCAATATTGATGCGACGGTTTGCCTGGAAGCGCCCAAGGTGAACCCGTACATTCCGGCCATGCAAGCCTGCCTGGCCCAGGTGATGGATGTGTCTGAGAACGATATCTCGCTCAAGGCTACTACTTCTGAGAAGATGGGGTTTGTAGGCAGAAAAGACGGAGTGACGGCGCACGCAGTCGCGTTGGTACTTCGTCGGTGATCTAGCAAGAGTAGGTCAAGCGCCCTCGTGATGCGGACGCTTTCCTACGACCAGGTTCACAACATTACTTCATTGGCATGTTTTCGGCGGTAAAATCGTTGTCGAGTTTAACATCAGAAAGGGTTTGCACCAGTGAAGGCTCCTCAGGCAGGGTGCCGTCTTCACCAGGCTGATAGATTAGACGTTTGGTCGGTAGTTTTATTCCGTCAAAATCTTCGTAGGTCAACTCCATCAGTATCACCGGCTCATTAACACCCATCGCAGGTAGTGAGAAGAAAAACCGATCAATAAGTTTAGTCTCAGGATTGACGTACAGTATGTACGAGTCATTTTGCGGTTTACCGGTTTTCTCAGAATCATAGGTCACCTTCACCACATCGTAAGCAGTACCGTCTACTGTTTCTGCACCCGTATACTCGTGGATGGTGCCTTCATCGAGCAGTTTGTGCGTCATCACTAACCAGAAGTAGTTGGCCCGTCGCAAAAACTCGGCGCCGCCGATCGCAGCCGGATCCGTCATTTCTTCCCCTTCCAACGATACCTGCGCTTGTTGGCCATCGTAATACTGTATCACATCACCCGGCTGGTCTTTTATCACGTTAACTTGGTGCACAGTATACTTGGCCCACGACTGCTCATCTTCAAAAATGTAACGTTCGGTGGATAAATCCTTGATATCGGCCTGCGGATAATGATAGTCGTAGGTGAATTCTATATCATTCGCGCCATACAATTTATCCCAACCTCCTTGTGCTTCCTGTGCGGCCGCAATAATCTCTTTAGGGTCTTTCTGCTGACCAAAAGAGAAGCCGAAGGACAGCATGAGTATAAGAATAGAAGGCAGAAATACTGATAGGTTTATGTGTTTCATCGTGTGTTTGATTATTTTTTATGTACGGATTAGCTTACGGTGGTACTTGACCTATGTTTGCATACAATTCGCTGATCGTCAGCCCAACGACATTATTATTTTGTAGACTAGTTTGAGGTATTCTTCCGGCAATGGATTCATCAACTTATTTTGTGGATAGCAGCAGTAGCAACGGCAGTAATCACTGACTGCTATCTGCTACTGACGCTCTCTAAAACCAGTATTGTTTAGTTTACAGCGCACTTACGATATACCATGAACGCCATTCAGCAGCTTGTGGGCATTATTGACCAACAATACCTCTGGGAAAAGCAGGTAGCACTACATCGGAACGAGTACCTAAAAGTGCAGGGGAGCACCGACACGATGTTATATTTCGTGGTGAGCGGCAGCCTTCGTATCTACGTGGTTGATGAATCTGAAGAGCACACGATTCGCTTCGGTTATCAGAATAACCTTATTGCGGCGTTGGACTCGTACATCACCGAACAGCCGTCGGACTTGTACATTCAGGCCATGCGCAAGACAGCGCTAAAGGCGATCTCTAAAGAACGTTTTATGCAGCTCGTGGAAAGTCAACCCGAATACTTGCGGCTATGGCACTTTATCCTGGGGCAGTTCATTCTGCAACAAATGGAACGGGAAAGAGATATTCTTACCTCTTCGCCCGGCGAGCGATACCGGAGGGTGCTGAAAAGAAGTCCGCAGCTGTTTCAAGAGGTGCCGCACAAATATATCGCTTCGTATCTACGTATGACTCCCGAGACCCTATCGAGGATAAAGAATTGATTTGAATCAAGGTTCGGCGAGCGGCAGATATAGATATTTGAGAAAAAAAGCGATGAATACTCCCACCCACGTACTGATCAATGATCTGATTGAGCAAACGCGGCGGCACTTAAACCAAGCCGCGCGGTTGCAGCAACTACCGTTAGAAGAGCTAAACTGGCGAGAAGCCGCCGATCGCTGGAGTGTGCTAGAGTGCCTGGAGCATCTCAACCTCTACGGTGACTTTTACCTGCCCACTATAGAAAAGAGCATCCGGCGTAGTACTTATAAACCGGCGACCCGCTTCAGAAGCCACTTCTTAGGAGATTATTTTGCCAGAGCCATGCTTCCGCGAGAAAAGCTCAATAAGATGAATACGTTTAAGGACAAAAATCCGATCGGCAGCCAGCTGAGCAAAGCCACCATTGAACGATTTACTCAGCAGCAGCACCACACCCTTGCCTTGCTCGACGCGTCCAGAAGCGTAAGTCTTCACCGGTCTCGCACCGCCACCAGTATTTCAAGCTTTGTCACTATCAAGCTTGGCGATGCCTTCCGGGTAGTCATTTACCATAATCACCGACACATGGAGCAGATAAAGCAAGTACGCCGTGCTTATCGTACCCACGCATGATCTTCCGGCCGGCCGTATTGGCCGACATACCCACGATCATATCTTTGTTTCAGCAATCGGTGCGGCACGCGACCATCCACGATTATAATACGCAACAGCGACAAGTGTGGGCCAGCCAGGGAGGCGACCCAACCCGTTGGATCAACCGAATACGAGAGCAGCATTTCCTACTGGCCGAACAGGCCGGTGAGTTGCTAGGGTTTGCATCGTTGACCACAGTGGGCTACCTGGATGTACTTTACGTAAGTCATAAGTATCAGAGGAAAGGTATAGCGACCCAGCTGATGGATCAGTTGGAGACGAAGGCCACCACAGAAGGTATGGTAGAGGTTAGCACAGATGCCAGCCTGACCGCACGCCCTTTCTTTGAGCGTCGAGGATATACCGTAGTGGCTGAACAGCAAAACCTTCGTGACGGTGTGATACTGACCAACTATCGAATGAGAAAGCAGTTGTAAGGCTATGGACTCACCTATACGCATCATAGAAACCGGCGATGGCTCGCACAGCCTGCTCAACGTGGCCCTAGACGAGACTTATCATTCGCGACACGGGGCACTGCGCGAGTCAGAGCACGTATTTATCCGGCACGGTCTGCACGCCTGGATTGAGCAGCACCCGACCGCCACCCAGCTACGCATTTTAGAAGTAGGACTGGGCACCGGCCTCAATGCCCTTCTTACCGTACGCGAAGCGATAAACCACCCGGCACTGTCATTTCATTATACCGCGCTAGAACCTCATCCACTACCGGAAGAAACACTAGCGCAGCTAAATTATCTGTCGCGGTTGGATGAAGCCAGTTTGCACGCATCTTTTAATACCATTCATCAGGCCACTTGGGAAGAAGACGAGCCGATCACCGACAACTTTGTGCTACACAAGACGCAGCGTACGCTAGAAGAATTTACCGCCGCGCCGGTGTACGATCTTGTCTACTTCGACGCCTTTGCTCCTAACAAGCAGGCCGAGCTCTGGACGCTTCCGGTGCTGCAAAAGGTAGCCGGCATGATGGCCGATACTGCGATTTTCGTTACTTACTCGGCCAAGGGACAGCTCAAACGGGATTTAAGAACCGCAGGTCTTACGATAGAAACCTTAGACGGCCCCCCCGGCAAGGCTGAGATGGTAAGGGCCACCCTGGCAAGGGCCACTCAGGTATGAGCCACCCGGTAAAGGGTCGCTCAGGAGTGAGCCGGAGCCGATTGATGGTTTAATTTGGCGAACCAAGCCGAATACTGGGTGAAAAGTCTGCGGGACCTGCTAGGTCTTATCGTACCTCCACCTGCGTGCAAGATTTTCGTATATTTCCGTAGGCAATAACCGCTGCCATTCAGGCCCAACCCTTCTTTATGATGCAAAGACGTAGTTTTATTAAAACCAGTGCGAGTGCCAGCTTGGCTTACTCTACTCTTACCATTCCTGCTTCTATCACATTGAATCAAGACAAAAAGTACAAGACTGCTCTTATTGGTAGCGGTTGGTGGGGCATGAACATCCTGCGCTACGCGATGGCCGCCGGTTCGTCAACGGTAGTCGCGCTGTGCGATGCTGACCAACGGCAGCTAGACAGCGCCATGACTGAGGTAGAGAAGCTGTCGGGCGATCGCCCTCGTGCTTACCGCGACTATCGGGAGTTGCTCGCTCAAGAGAAACCAGAGATTGTGATTGTAGCCACTCCTGACCACTGGCACCCCTTGCAGATGATTGCCGCCGTGGAAGCCGGAGCACACGTGTACGTAGAAAAGCCCATCAGCCATACTATCAACGAGGGTAAGGCCATGGTGCAGGCGGCCCGTCGGCACAACCGCGTCGTGCAAGTGGGCACACACCGGCAAGTATCACCGCACAATATATCTGCGATGGATTTTCTGAAGTCAGGAAAACTAGGCAAGGTTGGTATGGTACGTGCCTTTGTGCACTACCCGGGTGGGGCAGGCAAATCCGTACCCGATAGCGAACCGCCCGCCGAACTAGACTGGGACCTATGGTGCGGCCCGGCGGCGTTGGTACCCTACAACGCTTCCATCCACCCGAAGGGCTTTCGGCAGCACCTGGAATTTGCCAACGGGCAAATCGGTGACTGGGGCATCCACTGGTTCGATCAAATCCTATGGTGGACGGACGAGAAGGCACCGAAGTCGGTACATTCGGTGGCGGGGCGCCACGTGAAGGAGGATAGTACGAACGCGCCTGATACGCAGGTGGTCAATTTTGAATTTGAAGACTTCACTGCCGTTTGGGAACACCGCCAGTACGCGGGCAACGATGCTGAGAAGCATCGTATTGGTTGCTACTTCTACGGCACTGAAGGCACCCTCCACCTGGGCTGGCTCGATGGCTGGACGTTCTACCCCACCAAGAAGGGGGCACAGGTGGTGCACGAGCCCGCGCAGTTGCACGAACCCGATCAGCAAAATATCCCTGAGCTGTGGGCTGATTTTCTGCAAGCAATTGAAACGGAGCGGCGACCGGTTTGCGACATCGCGGAGGGCTACGAGGCTACCAATATGAGCTTGCTCGCCATGATCTCGCACCAGCTAGGGCGAAGCGTCCGATGGGATGAGGGCAGTGGTACCATCGTAGACGATACAGAAGCCAACGCGCTGTTATCTCGGAAATACCGCGATCCATGGACGTACCCAGCGGTAGTATAGCGTCTGTTGTGAGAAAAGTTATAGCATATCTGCGGCAGCACTGGTCGGCTGATTTTCACCTGGGCTACTACGCTTCCGTAGCGGCGTTTTTGGCGGTGACCATTGCGTTGAACTATTACTTTGATTTTGAAGACGATGTGATTGATGCCTACTACGGCGAGCACATCCGGGCGTTCTATTACTTTCTGCTGTACGCCTTTGCGTACTACTCCACCACCCTCATCTACACCTCATTTCATCATCGGTGGTCGCTGTGGACTCGCCCTGGTTTCTGGCTGCGCAGTTTGTTTTGTCTGATAGTGCTAAGCCTGGATAAGTCGTTTCATTATCATAACTGGTTTATTCAGAACTACTTACCCTCAGAAACCTGGATTTACACCATCCGCCTCACCAAGCAGCTGCTGGGCACGCTCACCACCGTGCTACCACTGTACCTATTCTACCGCTTGGCAGATCATCAGAGCAAATCCTTCTACGGACTCACCCTGAGTGGCTTCGATGTGAAGCCCTACGCAACGATGCTGTTACTCATGGTGCCGCTGATCGTGGCTGCGTCGTTCAGCGAAGGCTTCTTGCGTACGTATCCGCGCTATCAAGAGGCGGGCGTAGCGACTTTTTGGGACGTGCCAGAGTGGCTACCTGCTTTGGGCTACGAACTGGCCTACGGCTGGGACTTTCTGTCCATTGAGCTGCTATTCCGCGGATTTATGGTGTTGGGCATGGCGGTGGTGATGGGGCGGGCCGCGGTGGTACCAATGGTGGTAACTTACGCCTTCTTGCACTTCGGTAAACCTGCCGGAGAAACCATCAGTTCTATTTTTGGGGGGTATGTTCTGGGGGTGATTGCCTACCAAAGCCGGTCGGTGTTCGGCGGTGTACTCATTCACGTGGGCATCGCCTGGCTGATGGAGCTGGCGGCTTACGTACAAAAAGAATTTTATTCATAATATTGCGGGCCGGTAGCCGTAGTATCCGTAGCGGCAGCGGGCCTTTGCCAAAACCGTGTATCTTTGCGCGTTGATACGCGCACTTCAAAACCCTTACGAATCGAACTCAACATGATGAAAATATTTGCTGTTGTCGCTCTGTCGCTTTTAGTAAGTGCGGGAGCTTATGCTCAAGACTCACCCACTATGTCCGAACCAACCCGCAGGGTGGCTCCTGGAGCAGAACCGGACCTACCGGGCACCCTAACGATGAACATTGGCTTCAACTTTTTAGACGGTGCGCCCAACGACATGGACCTGCGCTTCTGGCCGTCGAAGGGCGTAAGCTTTTATTACTTGTACGATCTGCCGCTAGGTACATCCAAGTTTTCGTTCCACCCGGGTTTGGGGGTAGCTTTTGAGAGCTACGCGTTCTCTGAAAATGTGACGGTAGACTATCCCATCGGAGCTGATTCAGCGCAGATTGTGGAGCTAGGTCCGGAGCGCTACGAATCGGTAGACAAGTCTAAGCTCATTACACACTACGTGGATGTGCCTCTAGAATTTCGTTTTTACACCAAGCAAAACCAGCGCGGGCTAATGGTAGCACTCGGTGGCAAGATCGGCTACTTATTTTCTTCGTACACCAAGATTAAGTTTGAGGACGGAGGGCGTAACATTACTGATAAATCGCGACAAGATTTTAATCTTAACCGCTTGCGCTACGGTGCCCACGCCCGGTTAGGCTTCCGGGGCATTCACCTGCACGGTCAGTATATGTTCTCTGACCTGTTTAAATCGGACGGTGGTCCGCAGGCTAACAACTACAAGATTGGCCTTTCGTTCGCTTTGTTCTAAACCAAAAAGCCGAACCGGTACGTGTACCGGCCCGGCTCTCTAGCAACTAAAGATCAGTTGATGAATGGGGCCGCGGTAGGCAGTTAGCGGTGACTGCCTACCGCCGACTGCTTGCCATTTGCATGCCGTCGGATAGCGTTCAACTGTACCCCAGTTCCTCTAAGGAATAATCAGCGTTTTCTGATGCACCTGATTTCCTTGCTGCACACTCACCACGTACACTCCCGAAGCCAACCGAACGCGCGGTTGCATCAGATAACCATCTTGGCTTAGTGCGCCAGACTCTATCACTTTCTGCAGGTATACTTTACCGAACATATCCAGCAGTTTTACGGTGGCCGTGGTTTGCTGTTGCAATCCGGTAACGCGCAGCTTAGCACGTCCGCCGGTGGCGGGATTAGGATAGAGGTTGAGCTCTACAAAAGCGGCTCGCTCGCCATCGTTGATCCATTCTACACTCACTGCATCTGAGTGATCGTACATGCCATTGAAGTCTACTTGCTTCAGGCGGTAGTAAGCAACACCGGTAATAGGCAGTTTATCTTCAAACGTATACTTGATAGCTTCCGAAGTGTTTCCGTTGCCGTTTACCTCACCGATCTTCTTAAACTCCATGCCGTCTACCGAACGCTGCACCTCAAAATAATCATTGTCAATCTCTGAGGCGGTTTCCCAGTTAAGCTTCACGCTTTGCGCCTGAGCATTAGCCGTGAAGCTGATGAGCTCTACGGGCAGCGCGTTGTTTTCGCTGGTAGAACCTAGTGTTACAAATCTTTCAGAGAATGTGATGGTCGAAGTCGCTTTGAAGAACCCATGACTAGTAGAAGGAGATGGATTGCTATCGTGTCCTGTGCCATTGTGAGCGTCCCAAGCCGCGCCATTCCACTTCATCACTTCCAAAGCGTACCAGTCGCTAGGATTATTAGATACATCGCTACCTCCGTCCCAGCGCAGACCGATGATAGCATCCACTCCAGTGGCATCGTCTTCAATACGCCAGTATTCATTTTCACTAATTGTTCGCGTAGGGGTCGTTCTAGCCAGCGCCGCCAGTGAAGGGTTCATGTTATCAATGGTAGCCTCAGTAGTAGCGATCTGGTTGTAGTAATCTACGCACCACTCGTGCGTATCATTGGTTACCGGATCTACCGATGCATATCCCCAGCGGCCTGCTCTTCCTACCGGGAAGTAGAACTCTTCGCTGTTGGTAATAATCTTGCAAAGAGTTCCATTTACGTAAGTAGTGGCGTTGCCAATGGAGTTTCCACCGATAACTGCATCAGCACTCAACAGCAGCTTATTGGCACCAGGGGTTAACAAGCCGTTCGTGAGTGCTAGTTCTGTATCAATATCTATACTACCCCCCATCGTAACTCCCGTACTGTTGTCAATTTCAAGTTGATCCATGTCGGCAGCACCCGTGAACGCACCGCTGATGGTTTGGGGGCTACTGCCCTGCATGATGATGCGGGAAGTTTCACTCGTAAAGGTACCACTCACGTAACTCAGGTCGCCCTCGATACCTATCGTGCTTCCGTTGCCTGCGTTGAATGTACCAGCCGTGATTGTAACATCTCCTTGTATGGTACTTTGGTGATTATCTTCACCCTCATAGGTTCCGCCTACCAATAGATTACCTGCTATGTTAAGCGTGTTATCGCCTGTTCTGTAGGTACCCCGCTGAAGCAGGAAGTTTCCGCCTACATTCAGCACCTCGGTACCTCCCACGCTGGGGTTTCCGACCACGGCTCCCCCCAGGCTTGCATCGTCAATAATAACGTCTTCGCATACCTCAACGCTCGCTTTGTTAGGTAGGGTACGACTACCCGAGCCACTGAAGGTTACCCGACGAATAAGCGATATGTTCCCCTTAAACACACTGTAGCTACCGGTGCCGCTGTAGTCGATTTCTCCCCCCGTGCAGGTAAAGAAGTCCGTATACAGGCCAGCAGGAAGCGTTCCTGTTTCAGTATTTATTGTGCCCTGCCCGCTCACGATACCTAAGTTATGTCCGTTGGTCAGCCCTAACTTTAGTGTGGCTCCAGCTTCAATGGTGGTTTTAAATACCTCAACATCATCTCGGTTAATTAGTACCTCATCGCCGCTCTCTATCACGATGATACTACTACCTCGAGGGCCTCCGGCGGGGAAAGGAGTACTAATCGGATCAATGTCCCACGTGGTGGGATCGGTGTAGTCACCGCCACCGTTTCTGGAGGTGAACACGGGAATATCATCAGGAATAGCAGGGTCTATGCCCGCGAAATAATCGCCATATACCTCATTGTCGTTGTTGTTTGAGAATGAGAACGTAATCTCATTTGTTGCTTCGTCTACCGAAGTGGGTGTAAACTTGTTGACATCTGTGTTGCCGTTAAGAATCAATATACGCGCTGATATGTAGTCGTTCTCTAAGTAAGGGTTACCACCGGTGTCAGTACCCAAGGCCACATCGCTTTGATCATAAGCAAATTTGATATCCGCCGTAAAACCGCTCAACCCGGCCGTGCGAACTGCCCAGTAGTACTGTAACACATTGTCGGCATCGGTGGCTAGGGTATTGTCTATTCCGTCGTTTACAACAGGATGCACACGGCGATTAGGGACTACTGTGATTTCGCTCTGAGTGGTTCCGATGCTACCGCCTACGCTGGTAAAGTCAACCCGTACAGGTGAATACACATCTTCTCCTACTGGAAATATAAAGTCGGTATTGGCTCCGGCAGGAAACACTTTCTTTACTCCAGGATCGGCAAACGAGCTGTTGGTTCGAATCATGTTGGCAGCACCAAAGGGATTTACCGCCTCAATGGTGGCGTCTCTCTGTATGGTTAGTAAGCTACTACCGCTATTGAAGACGCCGTTCTCTAGGCGCAATTGACGCGCAATCGTAAAGTTAAACCCGTTGCTCTCTGGAATGACTACTCCACTGCTGTTCCGAATGGTGACCGTTCCTAAGGTGCTTGTACCCGCCAAACTGCGCCTGAGCTGCTGCTGAACAGTGCCGCTAAACACGAGTCCTTGACCCCCGGTGCTGGTGTGAAGAGCATCGTGCGTAACATTTCTACGTACTTCAATGGTATTGCCATTATCAGCTACCGTGCCATCCAACATTTGCAAGTCATTGGTAATCAGAATGGGTTGCTGATCAAGCGTTAGTGTACCAGCACTGATCTTATCCAAGTTGAAGAATTCGGTAGCCGTAGTACCGGTAATCTGCTGTGCTACATCGGCACTAAACACGGTGGTATTGCCGCTGGGCACATACGCACCATCATTGACCAGATCGGCATTGAGGGTGAGGGTGAGACCATTTCCATCAAATGTGGCACCGTTGGTAACCGTCAGATCGTCGTTAAACGTAGCGGGTCGCACCAAAAGTGATGCGGTGGGGTTCTTGCCACCGGCGTTGTTTACCGTTAACGCGCCCAGTGGCACACTAGTATTGATGTTGTACAATTGGTTGTTAGGTGAATTGCCATCTCCTAGCGTAATATGAGAGCCATCCGTATCGTAGATACCAGGCTCCAGCAACAGAGACGCAACAGAAGCGCTGTTGTTGCTGCGTACGATCTCTAGTGTGCCACCGGTGTGCACAAACTGTCCATCGTTCACTACTTCTAACATACCTCTATTAGAAGCACCACGGTTACTTCTTCCGATCGTGACATCACCTCCAGTTTGCGTGTAGCTGAGCACACCACTATCGTCAGATAGAATACGTCGTATCTGAGAGCCGACGGTGAGCGTACCATCAAAGATTTCTAGGGTAGGGTTTCCTACGGAATATTCAATGTAATTATTGCCGTTACCGGCGTTGTTCATATCCAGATTAGCCCCTGAACCATTGAGGCGCAGAGTGCCCGCCAGCAAGATACCGGTGTCATCTCCGCTGGTGTTGACTCTACCGTTGCGAACCTCCAGGGCGGCAGTGCTAGGAATCTCAAAGTTGGCTCCGCCGGTAGTAAGGTCTATGTTGATGTCAGCATCATCCAGAACCAGGGTACCGTTCTGCAATTCTAGTGCTTTGGTATTCCCGTCGGTAGGTCCCAGTAGCCTGAACTCATCTTCAAAGGTAAAAGTAGAATCTTGATTCGTTCCTTTGTTAACCACAATCCGGTAGAAGTCAGGATCGTTCGTTACCGTTTTTGTAAAGCTGGCGTTGTTATCGCCCGCTAGCTCAAGAATCACATTGTTGCCTCCCGTATTGTTGCTAAATAGATCGATGCTTCCGTTGCGGTGCTCAATATTTCCTTCTACAATGAGGCGATGCTCTAGTCCGTTTTCTGTGGTGTTATCCACACTGATGCTACTGCTCCCGCCGCCACTGCCTACTCTGGTACGAAGCCTCCCCTTCACGGTCACTGTGCGCGCAACATCATCAGGAAACAGCAAACTTCCCTGCCGGTATTGTCCCATTCTCAGTTCTCCTTCAACCAATAGGTCTGACTCTACCCGGAAGATAGCCTGGTTGTCGACGATCATGTCACCCTTTGCGGTAATTTCTACCGGGAAGTGGAAGGTGCGATTACCGGGGCCCTCTATTCGTACGTTAGGATACACGGTGGGAGTGGCGGGTAGGGTGATGTTGCTACCGCCTTCGCCGTAGAAAAGAAACCGGCTTCCGTTTGTTCCGTCGAGTGCTTCGGCGTAGTTGTTGGCGAATGATCCAAAGTCACCGGTTACACTCGGCGTGCTGGTTTCAGTAAGGTAGTACTGAATGGTTCCGTTGCCCTCAACTACTCCCAGGTCAGCGGTGGCATTGTTCTCTACGAAAAGACGAACGTCACCTGCTACTCTGTTAATGATGGTTTGCGCAACGTTTATCGCAGGATTGGTTCCTCCTTTGATGGTGATCGGACGCCGCTGCCCGCTACTGCCGCCTATGATCGCGATATCACCTTCTTTCGGATAATCGGTAGCCTGAGGGCCTTCGTGTGAGCCGGTAGACCAACTTGTGGCGCGGTCCCAACGGATAGCATCGCTCCTAGCGTACGAAGTGCGGGCTCTGCGACTGTAGTAAACCTCTACGAGTCCGGTAAACCTGGCCTCTTCACCTGCGGTATAGTTGGCGTTCTCTAGGGCAAAACCACCGGCCGAGGCACCATCAAAGATGATCTGATTGTTGCTTTCATCTACCGAAGCCAGGTCAGCGGCCCCCTCACCCGCGTCGAGTGTTTCGTTGCCATCAGCATCGAAGAAATCTTCACCGCTACGCGTATACGGATTGGCATCTAGAACCTTACCCGCCGCCCAGTTGCTAGGCGTGCCGCCATCTACATCCTGATCGTCATAAACAAAGTCGTATTTTACCGTAGGCACACTACCAAAGTCGCTATGATCTACTTGCCAGTAATAAGAGAGCAACTCGCCGCCGTCAACGTTGGTCGTGTTC
This sequence comes from Tunicatimonas sp., assembly GCA_965213875.1. Taxonomy (GTDB): domain Bacteria; phylum Bacteroidota; class Bacteroidia; order Cytophagales; family Cyclobacteriaceae; genus Tunicatimonas. The sequence continues at coordinate 1,880,843 of CBDCAN010000001.1, forward strand.
AAGGCAGCATCGGCCGGGTTGATTGTGATGTACCCATCATCCGTAAAGTTGGTCACGTTCACCGTGGCCGGAGTATACTTGGCTCCGTTGGCCAATAGCTCGGTGGCACCAACGCCAACGCCGAAAGGAAATTGGTAAGTACCATTGCCATCCACTAGCATAGATATCCCTCCATCTGAGGCGTTGCCCGCGGTAACGATCATATCTGACGGACTAAACACCCCTGTTTCACTCGCGCTAAATGTTCCGTTGCCATCGTAATCAAAGCGAGCGGAAGAGGCCACCCCGAGGGCTAGATTATCTATCTTAAGATTATACGTGCCTATATTCAAGCGACCGTGGTTGTAGTTAAGACGTTTCACGTACAGGTCACTGGTGATAGAGATCACCGCTTGATCGCTGTTGAACCGTAGGTTTCCAAACTCTGCACCATCTACCGTGACAATGGTTCGGTCGGCTTGTGAGTTATCTTCTCTTAGTTTGACCAGGGCGTTTGTTGGATCAAAGTCTACCGCAAAGATTCCCTTGTTGGTAACATCACCGTATAAACGAACACTAAAGATATCAATGTCAATGGTTCCTGCTTCTAATACAAAATCGTTAGCCACCTTGATTAGGTTATTTCGCCACCCTCTGATATTTTTGCATCCGCTACCATCATCAAACACGTTGTCTGTAGTACTGTAAGTGCAACTAGTGGCTAGCGTAAGAGTAGCATTGGGCTTGTCTACCGTCATATTGTAAAACGGTTGCTCCCAGTTTCGGTAGGTGTTCGATCCTTCCGGATCAGTATAAGTCCCGTTAGACAATTCAGTGATATCACCTACTGATATTACCGCATCTCTACTAGAGTTAAAAACGGTGGTGTTGTCTTCAAATTCGTATAGGGCCCCATCTTCTATCGTGAAGTTACGGCCTATGGTTACGTCTTCGCCGTTGGTTTTGAAGTGCGTGTCTTCGCCGATCGTGAAGTTGTTGAGTACGACCAACGGCTGGGCTGCTAAGTCTGTATTGGTGGAGGATATGTTCTCTGCATCGCCTAATACCACTTTAGCGCTGTTGCCCTGCGTATTGCGCATGTTGAGGTTGTAAAAGGGTGCCCGCGAGGTAATAGTCATATCACCACCGATGCCTACTTCTAGGTTTACGGTTCCTTCGGTTACTTCTACATTCGCCGGATCAGAGTTGATGAAGATACCGCCTTCACCTGCTGATTCCTTTATGTTAAGTACTCCACCGGTCATGGTGAAGACGTTGCCTGGGTAAGTGAGGTTGAAGACGTAATAGCCAGGAGCTACGCTATTTCCTAACAAATTGGCTGTGCCGCCACGCTGTATATAACCACCCAAACTGGCCGCTCCTAATACCGAGGTTCTAATCTGATTGGCGTTGAGAGTACCGGTGCCTTCTACTTCAATGGTGCCGTTCTCGCGCAGGGTGAAACCGCTATTAATGGGGGCGTCAAGCGTTCCCTGAGATACTCGGGCTGTACCGTAGACGACTATTGCTGTACCATTGGTTTTGCGAACCAGACCTCCGTCTACCCAAAGCTGGGCATTCTCCGAGATATTGTAGTTACCACCACCGTTCAGACGATTGATTGCTACGTGACTACCGATACGCACGGTGCCTCGTAGTAATCCGAGTGCGTTGGTGTTATTAGTAAGCTGAGCGTTTTGCGGATGTCCCTGATTTGCATATCCGTATAGCCTAAAGTTAGTATCGTTACTTGCTGCAATAAGTAGTTCGTAAGCTCTACTTATACCTTTATCTATTTCAATGCGATAGAATATGCTGGTGCCATTACAGGTAAGCTTCTGGTCTTTGCTATCGCTCAGAAAGTTTACATCCACAATGCCGTTTGTTGCCTCTGAACCATAATTCACAGCGTTTCTTCTGGTAAACCTTACTGCACCATTGTTGATCAAGTCACCGTAAAGATTTAACTGGTGACGAGTGCTGCTATTATCTCCACTACCAGTTACTATCTCGCCACCGCCACTCACTATCATATCACCATCTACACTCATTGATAAGTCAACTGTAGCAATATCATTGTTGAAACTAAACGTGCCTGTTTCTACAGATAAGTTTCCGTTGATTTGGTAATTACGCAATAAGGTCACCTGATCAGTACTATTATCCAGAGCGATACGAAGGTTGTTGAACGTTCGGGCTTTATCTAACGAAAAGCCAGCACCGTACATGACTACCGTTCCGCCGTTGGTGGCATCAGCAAAACCACTGATGTCTCCGTTGGGGAAGTTATCTGAGCCACTGGTGTCGCCTTGCAGAAGAACACTACCGTTTCCGGTGACCGTCCCTAGGTCGTGCCCACTAGAACTATGGATGTTGAGTGCTCCAATCACCTCCGTAGCAATCACGCCTTTATTATCCGTACGGATATGTACGGTATAACCGGACGATATCACGACATGATCATTGGGTCCAGGCATCTCATCATTTGGATTTTCATTGGTAGGAATAGAGGCTCCGTCTAATGTCCAGGTGTTATGATCGCTCCAGTCTCCACCATCAGTGTAACTATACCAAGTCTGGGCAATATCCTCACCTACCGGGCTACTGGCTGGATCGTTGGTGGCCAGCGTGTAGTATCCGTTTCCTGTTGAAGCTACGTCTACTCCGGTGAAAGTAATCGCATTAGTAGTACTGTTTACCGTATTAGCGGTAGCCACTACCACCCATGTGCCCCCATTGCTGCTACGGTGTATCAATTTATAGTCAGCTGCTGCTGCCGAAGACATGTCTAGCGTAGGTAACCCTGAGTCTTCCACGTCGAATACAAGGTCGGCGTTTAGTCCGCTAGCGTTGGTTAGGGTAAAGTACCAATCGCGAAGCCAACGACTCTGTACACCAGCAACGCCGCTAAGGTCTGACGAAGTAGTGCCATTATCGTTTTTATATCCAGCTAGCAAATAGGCACCATCGACGAGTGTGGAGCTACTTTCCTCTATAGATAAGCCACCGGCGCGTGACAACGTATGCGTATCTGAACCGCTGGCTTGTCCTATGCCAATTACTTCTAAATCATAATCACCATTGCCAGAGTCATCACCGGCATAAAGCTCGAAACCGCTAACGTTATATTTAGCGTAAAGATAGTTAAGGACGATGTTTTGCTGCGTTTGATTGATCACATCGTTGTAGTGAATGATCTCTGCAATGTGCCCATTAAACCTATGGTCGCCGGTATCTTCTAGTTCCGTGCCGTCCTTGTCACGCATGTCAGAGGATACGCTTCCTATACCAATGTCTCCGGAATGATTATCCAAAGAAGTAGGTGCTCCCGATACCGACGCTATTGAGCCATTGAGGCTCAGCGTCACCTGACCACTTTCGTAGGTGAGTACCGCTACGTAATCAGTGTTGGGGGTTAATCCTGTCTGACTCGCAAACCAAGTGTTAGTACTATTGTCCCATACCCCGCCGTAGAGTGTGCCATTTTGGATGTAGATACCTATCCCGCGTGTTCCACCGCCTTGTTCGTAGAGCACTTGTGCGTTAGTAGCAAGAGCGTTGGGCGTTCTGAAGGCAATGAAATAGTACTTATTGCTAAACGGACCGCCGTTATTAACACTGTTTTTATTATTAATGGCCATCCTTACGTCACCAGCGAAGGATAGGGCAGGAGATCCGTTGATCACGTTTTCTTCAAACGTAGGTGCCAGAGTCGTGTTTTTTGTCGCTTCATTGTCCACTCCGTCAAAAACGTCGTTCCATTCATTAACTGCGTCGCCGTCACTTGGATTAGTGCTTATTTGGTCAGCCCTAAACCAGAAGCCTGAGGTAGTGCTGGTATTTCCTACCCCGCCTGGCCCGTCTTGTGCGTAGGAGCTCGGCACAAGCTGCAATATTGCTACACACAAGGAAGCTATTGTGATGACTTTGCTAAACTTTGATGACATATTCATATACTTATGAGTCATATTATTACGATACTACGCGTCTCGTTACAGACATTTTGCTGTCTATATCTATGAAAGAGTGATGCCAGGAGAGGTACGAGAAGGCTATAATTATAACTATTCTACTTTACAGTATGAAATAAACACTTTTTGTGGTGAGTTATTGAATACTGCGCTCACTACTCAGCGACTGTACTAAAGTATGGCTATGCTTTTCAGAAAAAATAGCGGAGAGGAGGTAAAGCCTATTCGGGTAATGAACAGTCAGTTTTCGCGCATTTTGGGGCAGGCGTTTGCTACAACATGCTAGCTACGGTAGCAATTTCCCAGAATGGGAGCTTAGAGGAAGATGAAAGTGTTTGATAGCAGGCTTGCAGCTAACCTTTGACGAGCCCGTAACTCACCCCAGATAGCTCGTCGAGTCGGCTAAAGAGGGTTGATTCGGGGTTTATTTTGTACTTGCGCGACAGTAGCTCAACCGCAATGCCTTCGCTTTGGTCCTGCACACACAATCGTAGGTCGCAAGTGCCGGGGTGCTGATGCGTGAGTTCTTCCAGTTTGTCTATCATAGAGGTATTCAGACCATCTACCGAAACCACCACCCGAATGCCTCGCGTCATTTTTTCGCGCAACTCGCTCAGTAGTTGCACCTGGCTAGGTTGGAGTTCCCACACGCCAGGCCGGTTATAGCGTTCTTCTACCCTACCCTTTACGTAAATAAACTCCCCTATTGACAGACGATGGCGGTTGCTCAGGTAGTCTTCACCAAATAGCGCCATGTCGAGTGAGGTCTGGAAGTCCTCAATGGTGATAAGACCGAAGGGCTTGCCATTACGCATCTGTCGCTCCAGGCTCTTGGTCACAATACCCGCTACAGCAATCTCTTGGTTTTGATAATTGGTCACCTTGTCTACCGTGCAGGTGCAGAAGTTATCAATCTCGAGTTTGTACTGGTCAAGTGGATGACCGGAGATATAGAAACCGGTGACCTCCTTTTCTATCTTAAGCTTCTCGATTTCGCTGTAAGGTTCGCACTCGGTTACACGGGGGCGGGGCACCTCTAGCCCCTGCGCCCCCCCGAAGAGTGATACTTGCGCCGCTTGTTCCTCTTGCTGAAGGGTAGCCGCATAGCGAGCGGCCTTTTCAATCAGTGGCATATCGCCCGGTTCGGCGTACAAATACTGCCGCCGGTGCAGGTTTTCAAAGCAGTCGAAGGCACCGGCCATCGCCATACTTTCCAGCGTCTTTTTATTCACTGCCCGCAGGTTAGACCGCTTCACGAAATCAAAGATATCCAGATAAGCCCCGCCGTTGTCACGCTCTTCAATGATTGCGTTGATAGCACTTTCGCCCGCCCCCTTGATAGCCCCCAGACCAAAACGAATCTGCCCCTGCGCGTTCACGCCGAAGAAGTAGCTACTTTCGTTGGTATCTGGTCCTAATACTTTAATGCGCTGCTGCTTACACTCATCCATGAAGATCGTCACCTTATCGGAGTTGTTCATGTTATGCGTGAGTACCGCGGCCATATACTCGGCAGGGTAGTTCGCCTTCAGGTAACCGGTTTGGTAGGCTACGACCGAATAAGCAGCCGAATGCGAACGGTTGAAACCGTACTGCGCAAACTTCTCCATGATAGAGAATACCTCTTCGGCCTGGACTTTATCAATCCCGTGCTTCTCTTTAGCGCCCTGCACGAAGACCACTCGCTGCTTGTTCATCTCCTCAATCTTCTTCTTCCCCATCGCTCGGCGTAGCAGGTCAGCACCACCCAGGGAGTAACCACCCAGGATTTGTGCGGTTTGCATAATTTGCTCTTGATACACCATAATTCCGTAGGTATTCTTCAGAATTGGTTCAAGCAGTTCATGCGGATACTCAATGTTCTCTTTACCGTGCTTTCGATCGATAAAGTTGGGAATAAACTGCATGGGTCCCGGGCGGTACAGCGCATTCATCGCGATCAAATCCTCAATATCAGTCGGTTTGAGCTTCTGCAACCACTGTCGCATCCCGTCTGACTCAAACTGGAAGGTGCCCACCGTGTCGCCCTGCTGATACAGGCGGAAAGTTTTTTCATCATCCAGCGGAATTTTATCTATGTCAATATCAATGCCGTGGTTGCGCTTGATGTTGCTGAGCGCAGTTTTAATGATTGTAAGCGTCTTAAGCCCTAAGAAGTCCATCTTGAGCATACCCGCTGACTCTACTACCGAGCCATCGAACTGGGTAATGAACAGGTCGGTATCCTTGTCGGTCTTTACCGGAATATACTCCAACAAGTCGTCGGGGGCAATGATCACTCCGGCAGCGTGAATACCGGTGCCCCGCACTGAGCCGACCAGTTGGTGCGCCAAGGTGACTACTTCGCCCGGTTTATCTTTACCGTGCTTAATTTGCTTGAGCTCAGGCACTTCGGCCAGGGCTTGGTCGAAGGTGGTGCCGGGTTTTTCGGGCACTAGTTTGGCGATACGGTTGGCATCGGCCAAGGGCAGCTCACTCACCCTGGCCACATCGCGAATAGCCATACGGGGGGCCATCGTACCAAAGGTAACAATCTGCGCCACCTGATTCTGGCCGTACTTCTGCACTACATAATCGATTACTGCTTGCCGCCCGTCGTCATCAAAATCAATGTCAATATCAGGCATACTGATTCGCTCTGGATTGAGGAACCGCTCAAAGAGGAGATCGTACAGGATAGGATCGATATTGGTAATCCCTGTACAGTAGGCAACTACCGAACCCGCTGCCGAGCCTCTCCCTGGTCCTACCGCCACCTCCATTCGGCGGGCCTCGTTGATGAAGTCCTGCACAATCAGGAAGTAGCCCGGAAAGCCCATATCCTTGATGACTTTCAGTTCCAGATCAATGCGCTCGCGTACCTCATCGGTGATTTCAGCGTAACGCTGCTTAGCCCCCTCGTAGGTCAGGTGCCGGAGGTAATCATCCTGGTCGGCAAAGGCTTCCGGTATTTCGAAGCGGGGCAGCAGAATGTCACGCTCTAGGGTCAGCTCTTCGGTTTTCTCAACAATCTCGTGCGTATTTGTGATTGCTTCGGGTAGATCGGCGAACAGCGCCTTCATTTCCTCTTCCGACTTGAAGTAGAATTCATCGTTAGCAAAGCCAAAACGAAATCCGCGTCCGCGCCCCTTGGGGGTAGATTGATAGTCGCCATTTTTGACGCATAGTAGCGTATCGTGCGCGTCGGCATCGCTCTTCTTCAGATAATAGGCATTGTTGGTGGCGATCACCTTCACGCCATACTTGCGAGCGAAACCTAGCATAATCTCGTTCACCCGGTTTTCTTCGGGTAAGCCGTGTCGCTGGAGTTCTACGTAGAAGTCATCGCCAAATGTGTTGGTCCACCACTGAAACGCTTCTTCGGCCTGGTGCTCACCCACGTTCAGGATCAGATCAGGAATCTCGCCCGACAAACTACCGGTGGTAGCAATCAGACCGCTAGCGTACTGCTTGATCAGCTCTTTATCGACGCGCGGATAACCACCGTAGTAACCATCGATGTAGCCCAGCGAGCATAATTTTGATAGGTTCTGATAGCCTGCCTGATTCTTAGCCAGCAACAATTGAATATTGCGATGGTCACGAAAATCTTTGGTGAACTTCTTCTGGTGCCGGTCGGCCACCATGTAGACATCGCAACCGATAATCACCCTGACCCCCTGCTTTTTTCCTTCAGCTACCGCTTTGAAGGCTCCGAACAGGCTCCCAAAATCAGTGATGGCTACCGCGGGCATATTCTGTGCCTTGGCCGCACTGATAAGTTCTTTAAGGTTGACCGTACTCTGTAGGATGGAAAACTGCGAATGCACGTGCAGGTGACTGAAGGGTGCCGTCTTTATGTCGTCGACAGAGACAGGGGCCACAGGAACGGTAGGTCCCTGCTGAATAGCCGCAGTGTCGGCAATCGCAGTAGCGTCTTCCAGGTTAGGCGCTTCATAGTGGATATCCCCGAGGGCTACCTCCGGTGTGTGCGGCGGAATGACCCGGTGCTCAACCAGCCCAAAGAAGCAACGGGCCGTAGCATCCACATCATAGGCCGAGTTGTGGGCGCCATCGAAGCGTACGCCAAACAGCTTCTCGTGCAGTTCTGACAAGGTGGGCCATTTGTAGCGACCACCACGCCCCCCGGGAATTTTACAGAAGTCAGTAGAAGCGTCTTTGGTATCAATCTTAGCCGCTTGCGCCACGGGGTTATCAGCCTCCGATTGTGACAAACTGGCACGGATAAATTCAGCCGCGGTGATATTGATGTCAAAATCAACGTTATGGCCTACCACCACGCCGGCCTGACTCAAGTCTTCGTTGAACCTCGTGAGTACGTCGGCAAGTGGATGTCCCTCGTCTCGTGCGCGTTGGGTGGAGATGCCGTGCACCTTCTCGGCATTGAAAGGAATCGTGAAGCCCTCGGGTTGAATGATATAGTCTTGCTGGCTCATCAGCTTACCATCCGACGCATGCAATTGCCACGAGAGCTGCACTACGCGCGGCCAGTTGTCCAGATCGGTTACGGGGGCGTTGTAGTCGCGGGGAAGGCCAGTCGTTTCGGTGTCAAAAATTAGGTACATGCCAGAGGGGTTGCTTAAGTAGTTGCCGCTAAACGGGTTGTGAACCTTCGCTTGAACTTACTATTTAAAGTAGGTCTTCTGTGGCAAAAAGATTCTTTTAAACATACGTGAATTGCACTGAAAATGAAACAAAAAAAGCACCGACGCTGGTGCGCCGGTGCTTTTCAAATGTGTAATCGTTACTTACTATTTTGGAGTGATTGTCACGCGAATGCGCTCTTCTACCGGACGGTAGGTAAACCCTCCCTGTCCTTCGGCCTCAGGTTGACCGTTGGTATTGAGGCGCTGCACCGTACCGCCTTCTGCCGCACCGGTTGCGGCCCCACCGCGGATAGGCTGGTTAGGTCCGGCTCCCGGATACTCGTTTACTTCGGTACCCGCATCGTAAGCCACCATGTACTGGCGAGCATTACCGTTGAATGCGTTGCCATTGACGAATAGCGGAATACCTACTTCCTGACTGGTATATACTATGTCATTGCTCTGTATCATCATAGTGATGATATTCAGGTAGTCGCCTTCGGCTACGTTATCTACATCAAAAGTGATAGATGATCCCGGTGCGATGTTATCATCGAATCGCCCCTTCGCTTTTATGCCTCCATCTACTGCGATCGCGTTGAAGAGTGGGCCGTTAACGCCATCTTCAGCTAATTGCTCCAGTGCTCCACTAGCCGCTTGGCCAGTAGTGAGGAACGGACGAGTATTCGCGTCATTGATGGTGTATACACCACTTGACAACGGTACTGCTAACCCTTCGTTACGAGTCATGGTAGCATCCAGTACACTAGGGTCGCCGGCTTCAGCTAGCTCCTTGAGTCCATCGGTACCAGCTCCTCGATCAGTACCAAAAATGGGAGTAGGTACTGTATGAATACCGAATGCTCCCGGTGAAAATGTGTTGTTTGCAGCGTCGTTCTGAATTCGTACGGTAAATCGAGTTCCTTGACTGCTGATAGTGACTGTTACAAGATCTGCTGCCTCTTGTAATTGCTGAACAGATCCGGGGGTAGGATCAGCGTCACCATTATCAAACTTAGTGCCTGCGTCCCATACTCTTACCTGACCCGTGACGTCAGCGGCCTGACCACCACTACCTAGTGCTTGTCCGCCCACGTATAGAGGAATACCATTGGGGACAGTACCTAAAAAATAATCCTGACTGGGCTGTAGCATCGATACGAAAGACAGCTTAGTGCCGCCGTCACCTGCCAGAATGTTCGGGCCTGCGTCAAACGAGAACTCGTATGCCTCGCCATTCGTGATAGGACCTGCATTATCTGCTCCCACTGGCGTATCAAACACACCGTGCTGAAAAAACCGCTGAGCGCTAGACACATTTTCTATCATCACGGTGAAACCGTTACTACCATCGTTGGCTGCCGAAAGGTTTACTACTTCGTCTATAATGTGAATCACGCCATTGTCAGCTTCAATATCAGCGGTTACAATCTCAGCACCGTTGATGAACGTCTTCCCGCCCTCAGACCTTACGGTTAAGGTTACACCGTCTAGCGTACTATACACCTGTTTATCAAGAATTTGATCAGAGGTTCTTTTACCTTCTACCACGTGCGCTCGTAAAATATCAGTTACCGCTGGGGCACCAAGTTTATCAATAAGGCCTTGCAAATCAGCTACATCCTGAGCGGTCAATAGTGCGGCAAACGCATCATCATTAGGGGCAAATATGGTGAACGGGCCAGCTGTGTTGAGCGGCGTCACCAGTTCAGTAGCCGTTAAGGCAGCCTCTAAGCTAGTTAGTTCGTCGCGCGCAGCAACCACATCAACCACGGTGTTGGCTTCATCGGGCAACTGAGGCTGCTCAACGACGATACTGTTGTTTACAACCGAATCGATAATATGTACCACTCCGTTGGCTACTTGGATATCGGCAGCGATCACCGTGGCACCATTTACGGTGACAGCTCCGTCCTCACCTTTGATAATGTTAAGTGTACTGTCGTTCACGGTAGTCAGCGGACCAGTGGTCAGTTCAGCAGCACCTAGCGAATCATTTACAACGTGTGCACGTAGTACCTGCTCTAGTGTGGCAGCGTCTACTTCTGATAATTCACTCACCCCTAAATCGCGCAACAGCTTAACAAAAGCGTCGTTGTTAGGCGCAAATACGGTGAAAGGGCCGTCGCCCGCTAGTACTGTAGCTAGATCGCCACTGGCAGCTCCAATAGCAGTTTCTAGCGAACTCAGATCGTCGCGAGCCACCACAGTATCGGTCACCGTTGCCATACCGTCAGAGCCTGGATCAGGGTCTGGATCGGGATCGGTGGTTTCGGTTACGGTAAACGTCTCTGCAGCGGATGTTTGTCCTCCGGCAGCAACGGTTACTGCTACATCCCCCGCAGGCAATCCGGCGGGCACATTCACCGTAATAGAATTCGCGGTGGATCCGCCAGCTACCGTAGCAGCGATAGTACCGAACCTCACGGCAGGCGAAGTGCCAAAGTTGGTACCGGCAATAACTACCTCATCACCTACTGCCCCACTAGAGGGCGTTAAACTGGTAATGGTCGGAATGAGAGCTGGCGTGTCGCCATCGTCATCATCGCCGCAGGCGAAGAAGATCGACACCATTAAGGCGGACATCCATAAAAATCTCTGGGATATTTTGTTCATCGTTAAAAATATTAGGTTTACACGTCTTTACTATAAAACTTTCATTCAGAAATATCTTACAATAACACAAAAATTTCTGATTTTTGAAATATAAGTATAAACTTACATTATTTATAGATAAATAAAAAAGTATTTTTCAGTAGACCGTCTTTTCTTATCGCAAAACATAGTGCTTTTAGCCCTCTGAGTCTCTTCCGAACACAATTGTTAGTGATTTGTCGACGGTAAAACTACCAAAGTACTATTGCACTAAATGTCAGCATGGTGCTGAATACGGCTATGATACTATAATTATTTCTTGATGACGGCGTGATAGGAGACAGCGTGTGAGCTGATGACTTTAAGGGTATAGACGCCCATAGCAATACTGCTCAAATCTATTGGTAGCCTTACATTGCCCCTTCCCTGTTTGATCATGACGCCTGCGCCATTGAAGACTACGAACTCGTAAGAACGCAACAAGTTCGTCCAGAAAAGACCTTCTTTACTAGGGTTAGGATATACATCTACTTTCTGACTTGCTTTATCCAATGGTAGTCCTGTAACTACATTTGAAGCAATTTGCTTGGTGAGCAGAGGGGCTGGATGGTAATTCTGATTACCAGCGTGCAGTCGCACTCGTTATCGTCGCCATCATTATCGATGCCATCGCTACAATTGCTACCTGCCGACTCGCTACTGCACAAAGGAACAAACTGGCAACTTAAAACGTCAGCGCAGTCAATCAGGCCATCGCCATCATCATCAATACCGTTAGTACAGTTTTCTATAGTGCCTTGCGCCATGCTTTCTTCTGTGACACAGCACAGAGGTGGTAAGCACACCCAGATAGAATCGTAGAAGTATTGGAAGAGAGATGATAAGCGTTTTCATCAAGCGCGCATATTTAGTACGAGCCCACTAAAATAACCTCTCTTTTTGCCGAATACCGGCTGTTTTCATGGGCTTCATTACACTGTAATTAGTCAGCCTACTCTGCCTTGAACGCAAAAAAGGCCCGCTATTGCTCGCGGACCTTTTGTGCTATACTGATGGCAAACGACTAGTACTCAGGCGTCACCGTCACTTTGATCACTTTCTTAGTCATGGGGTACACAAAACCGTCTTCAGCAGGGGTTTCGCCGTCAGCGGTTACGCGGCTCACGCTATCATCATCATCGTGTGCACCGGTGTCAGGACCACTCTGGCGGATAGGCTGGTCTAAACCGGCTCCTGGAAACTGGTCTACTTCTGTGGCCACATCGTAAAGACGCACTAGTTCAGTAACATCACCACTCACCGGCTCGCCATCTTCGTTGAACAAAGGTACGCCACTGTCCATGAAGGTATACACCAGGTCGTTGCTCTGAATGAACATGGTGGCCCACGATAAATGATAGCCAGGCTTGGCCTCTACAGTGAACTCGTAGCTACCACCGGGACCGATGGGGCCAGGTTCGTCAGCACCTACTGGTGTGTTGAACATACCGCTGGCACCCACACCTTCCACGCTTGGCAGATTGTCAGCTAACTCAGCGGCATTACCATCTTCGGCAATACCCTCTAGGCCTTGTCCGTAATCAGGCTCGCCAGAAGTAAAGAGGGGCTTCACATCGGGCTGGTGCACTGCGTACACTCCGGGAGACAAAGGAACGATCAGTCCGGTGCGCTCTGCAATGTACTCACCCAGCATCGCCGGATTTCCGTCTTCGGCAATTGCCTCTAAACCTACTCCGAAATCAGGTTCACCGGTTTTAAACAACAAGTCATCTTCAGTATGTACCGCATACACTCCGGGGGCCAGTGGACTAGGCACCTCGGTGCTACCCGATAGGTTGTAGATACGTACCGTAAACTTCGTGCCTTCGTGGCTAATCATTACTTTGATGGCTTCGTTGACGAGCGGATAGGCCACATCTACGTTCGGCACCAATAGACCACCTTCAGTGGTTTCGTCGAGCAGTTGCACGACACCACCTTCATCTTCGCCGCCCATATTGGTGGGGGGCTGACTCTCACTACCGGGCGCTTCGTTCACCTCCGTGCCGGCATCCCATAAGAATACTTGATCGGTGATGTCACCACTAATAGGTTCGCCATCTTCGTACAGCGTGATACCACTGCCGAGAGGAGCGTAAAACAGATCGTTAGACGCTACGAACATGGTGGCGAACGATAGTTTAGTCGTGGTGCCGGGTACGGTACTAGGGCCAGCGTAGAACGAGAATTCGTAAGCAGCACCTTCTTCGGGCAGAGCCGGACCGGGCGCATCCGCTCCTACCGGAGTATTGAATACCCCACTCTGAAAGAACGGCTGTGGTTCTACCACGTTCTCAATGGTAACACGAAAACTGGTAGGCTCTACGTTGGTCGTATCTTTATCGTCAGGACCATCCTTGGGGAGGTCAATAGGAAATTCTTCGCAGCCTGCGAACGCTAGGGCACACAGGCCCAGAAATAATGGAATTTTTTTCATTGCAATTACTTTTTGGGGTTAGACTGATTATTTAATAAGTCTAGTTTAGGCGATAACCACAGGACAAACTGTAAGCTAGACGACAGTTGGAAGGTGATCGGAAGGGTGTTATAAAAATGTGATCTTTTGCGTACCGTTGTGTGACCTTTGGGCCCTGGCTTGTGCTGTATTTCGCGTAAGCCATCCGAAATTAATTTCTTTTGCGCAGTAGGTTTTCGTAACTTGCTATAGTCGTCTATCACCGTCTACTATTAGAATATGACTGATCCGATCAAACACGAGTGCGGTATTGCCATGATCCGTTTGCGCAAGCCATTGCAGTACTACATTGATAAGTATGGCACTCCGCTCTACGCCGTCAATAAGCTGTATTTACTGATGGAAAAGCAGCACAATCGGGGGCAAGACGGGGTGGGCGTGGCCAACATCAAAATCGACGTAGAACCCGGTTCGCGTTACATTAGTCGCTACCGCTCGGTATCAGATCGCCCTATCTCTGACGTGTTCAAGAAGATCAACCGCAAGTTTAAGAAGGTAAAGAAAGAATGGGGCAGCGAGAAAATGATGGAAGGCGAATGGCTACAGAAGCACGCAGCCTTCACCGGCGAGGTATGGCTGGGCCACCTGCGCTACGGCACTCACGGAAAAAACTCGATTGAATACTGCCACCCGATGCTAAGGCAGAACAACTGGCGTAGCCGAAGTTTGGTCATGGCCGGCAACTTCAACATGACCAACGTTGACGAGTTGTTCGACATCCTGGTGAGCCTGGGGCAACACCCTAAGGAGAAAGCCGATACGGTGACCGTGATGGAAAAGATCGGTCATTTTTTGGATCAGGAAAACCAAGAACTATTCGATCAGCATAAGTTCACGCACACCAATCAACAGGTGACGGGTATCATTGAAAACAACCTGAACCTACAGCGGGTGCTACAACGCTCTTGCAAAGACTTTGACGGCGGCTATACCATGGCCGGACTCATCGGCAGCGGAGCTTCTTTTGTGGCGCGTGACCCCGCCGGTATCCGCCCCGCTTACTACTACGCTGACGATGAAGTGGTTGTAGTCGCTTCGGAGAAGCCACCCATCAAAACGGCCTTCAATGTGCCCTACGACGAAATTCAGGAAATTGAGCCGGGCCACGCGTTGATCATCAATAAAAACGGTGATTTTTCGCAGCAACAATTCACCGAGAAGCTAGAGAAGCGTTCGTGTAGTTTCGAGCGCATCTACTTTTCCCGAGCCTCTGATCCCAACATTTACGACGAACGCAAGGCACTCGGCAAACTGCTCATTCCGCAAATTCTAGCGTCGATTGACTATGACTTGCAGAATAGCGTCTTTTCCTACATCCCCAACAGTGCCGAAACGTCTTTTCTAGGTATTTTAGAAGGGTTAGAAGATCATCTAAGTAATGAGCGCATTGCGGCCATTCACGAGAAGGCCAAGGGTGGTGAAGTAGACGAGGCCTACCTTACCAAGCTACTTTCGTTCCGGCCCCGCGTAGAAAAACTGGTGATAAAAGACGCCAAACTGCGTACCTTCATCACCGACGACGTACACCGCGACGACCTGGTAGCGCACGTGTATGATACCACCTACGAAGTGGTGCGCAAGGGTATTGACAATGTGGTGGTGATTGATGATTCTATTGTGCGAGGCACTACGTTGGAGAAGAGTATCTTACGGATGCTAGACCGCCTGTCGCCCAAGAAGATCGTGATTGTGTCGTCGGCTCCGCAAATCCGCTTTCCCGACTGCTACGGTATCGATATGTCGAAGATGAATGAGTTTGTGGCCTTTCGGGCGGTGCTACAGTTGCTGAAAGAGGGTGGTTTAGACAATCTGGCCGACGATGTGTACGAGCGCTGTTTGCACGAGGGTACGAAAAAGGGCGCCCCCAATTTCGTGAAACGCCTGTACGAACCGTTCTCCTACGAGCAGGTATCAGAAATGATTGCTAAGATTACCCGCCCCGATGACTTGGTATCAGACTATGAGGTGGTGTATCAAACCGTAGAAAACCTACACCAGGCCTGTCCCGACCACCGTGGCGACTGGTATTTTACCGGTGATTACCCTACGGCCGGTGGCAACCGAGTGGTCAATAAAGCCTTCGTCAATTTCATGGAAGGCCGAGCGGTACGCGCCTACTAAGTACCGAACCTAGATAACGACAATAGACCGCTATGGTGGCAAGGCCATCGGTTAGCGATGGGCGGGATAGTGCAACACATCGCTTGGTGCTGCTACTTTTTGTCATCAATTCTAATCAACTACCCGGTGGTGTTCGTTCGTCTCGTCGGCTGTCTTGCGAACAAAAGCCGTGGTTTGTTGCTTTTATTAACAGGAGACATCAAACTTTTTAGACGATGAAAACGAAGAGAAAGCAACCAATCGCCAATAGTCCTGACCTTAAGTGGGTCGACAAGATCACCCACGTGATGGACTCTAAGTTCAAAATCCCTGGCACTGATTTTCGGTTTGGGCTAGACCCCATCCTGGGACTCGTTCCTGGCTTGGGGGACGCCACTTCGCTGGCCATTTCCGGTTCGCTGATCTACTACATGGCCCGGTTTGGAGCCAGCAAAAAATTAGTCATGATGATGATTGGTAACGTCATTCTCGATGCCACCATCGGTAGTATTCCTATCTTGGGTAATATCTTCGACTTCACCTATAAGGCCAACCAGCGCAATGTGAACATGCTCAGGCGCTATCATCAGGAGGGAAAGTACCGAGGCAGTGGTAAAGGAATTTTGCTGACAATTGTTGCCGTTTTCTTAGGCCTGATCGGTTTGGCTATCTACGGAACTTGGGAGCTGGCTGAATTCGTATTTCAGGCGGTGTAGCCGACGGATACTTGTGCGCTTTATCAAACAAGCGACGCGCTACATGGTTTAAACAGTAGAATTTTTTAACCACGATCAAATTTAGACACATGAGTCATACTGATGAAATATCTAGCGCGCTTAAGAAAATTACCTACGGATTTTATATTGTAACCACTCGCAAAGACAGCGAAGAAATGTCGACCCGCGACCGAGACTTTGTAGCTGCTGGTACAGTGAGCTGGGTGAGTCAGGCTTCGTTCGAACCTAGCTTAGTTACGGTGGCAGTGAAGAAGCAAACTGACCTGCACGAAACCATTGAGAAGAGTAGAATCTTTCGCCATCAATATTGTGGGCAAAGATAATGAAGATATGCCTGCCCCTTTCGCCAAAGACACCCGAATAGCCGATGGCAAAATTAACGGTTATGATTTTGAAGACGGGCAAACCGGTGCCCCCATTCTAAAAGATGTGCCCGCTTATTTGGAGTGTAAAGTGGTAGAAGACGTTATTATTGGTGACCACAGTATTTACGTGGGCGAGGTGGTGTCCGGCGGTGTACGCGACGCCGATGCCGTGCCCCTCACCGAATGGGAGACCGACATGCACTACGGCGGATAGCATCAAAGCTGCACCGACCATCAGGCGGCAGCCAGGTATTACGTTTGTAATCCTGGCTGCCGTTTTTCGTTTAGAGTACAAAAGACCGTATTTTACCCCGCACACGTTTACACACCACTATGCAAAACCTCTTACTACTAGTACTCACCCTCTGGCTCGCAAAGCCCATTTACGCTCAAACTGATACTTCTCGGGTAGCGATTGCCATCCACGGCGGAGCCGGAACCATTCTGCGCGAGAATATGACGCCAGAGAAGGAAACGGCGTACCGGACTACCCTACAGCAGGCCTTGCAGGCTGGTCATCAAGTACTCACTGAGGGCGGCAGTAGCCTGGATGCAGTCACGGCGGCCATTCAGATCATGGAAAACTCGCCGCTATTCAATGCTGGAAAGGGTGCGGTATTTACCAACGACGGTAAGAACGAACTAGACGCCGCCATCATGAACGGTGAAACTCGTGAGGCTGGAGCCGTGGCCGGTATCTCTAAGGTGAAAAGTCCCGTGTCCGCCGCCCGGGCGGTGATGGAGCAGTCGCCTCACGTCATGATGGTGGGAGCCGGAGCCGAGCAGTTTGCCGAAGAGCAGGGACTAACGATGGTAGAACCCGCCTACTTTTATACCGATCAGCGCTACCAACAGCTCCAGCGCATCAGGAGCACCGAAAAACAGGAGCTCGACCACTCGGGTGATACCCGTTCGCCAGACAGCTTGCAGGGCTATCTTGACCGGCACTTTCCCGACCGAAAATTTGGCACGGTAGGGGCTGTGGCACTGGATCAAGGCGGAAATCTGGCAGCGGCTACTTCCACCGGCGGCATGACCAACAAGCGCTACGGACGGGTGGGCGATGTGCCCATCATCGGAGCCGGCACTTACGCCGACAATGAAACCGCTGCGGTATCGGCCACCGGACACGGCGAGTACTTTATCCGCTCGGTGGTCGCTTACGATATCAGTGCGCTGATGAAGTATAAAGGCTTACCGCTCAGCGAAGCCGCTAACGAAGTGGTAATGAATAAACTGGTAAAGATGGAAGGCAGCGGTGGTGTAATTGCGCTGGATGCTGAGGGGAACATTGCCATGCCCTTCAACAGTGCGGGCATGTACCGCGCCTCTATCGACGTGGACGGCAACGAGTACATTGGCATTTACGAAGATGAGTAGCCCCGTATTTTAAGTAGTTTGTAAACTACATTCTGAGGTATCATTAGGCACGCGAGAAAAAGTAGGCGGTTGGCAGTTAGCAGGTTACCGTCGCAGCCACCCGCTAACTGCCGCCCGCCTACCGCCTCCTATCCTAAGAATGAGTCGACGCGTGGTTTGACAAATACTTCATCATTTAGTTTACACTGCACTTAATACGAGGCCAACGCCATACGGAGCTACGACGAGATATGCTTCGTGAGCAAGCGATATACCTTAGCGTATTCTGGATCGAAGGCTTTTAGTTGTCTTAGGTGCCGCCGAATGGTCGTTTGATCGCTGCGAACGGCGGGCCCGGTTTGAGCAGCGGCGGGCCCGGTTTCCAATGCTTTGAGCGTGGTTTCGTCGATGAGTGCGTGCAGCAACGAGAAATCCAGCTGGTGGGCTTCGGCGTAAACCTGAGCCATGTGCAGCAGATGATTGGTGAAGTTATTGGCAAATACCGCCGCCACGTGCAATTCCTGCCGCTCAGCAGAGCTTACCAATGCTACGTGCTCGCTGATTTTCTTGGCCAGCTTGGTAAGTCGAAGCAGCACCCCGCTGTCATCTGATTCCAAACAGATCGGAATTTGCTTAAAGTCAAGTGCTCTATCTTTACTAAAGGTTTGCACCGGATAAAACACCCCCGTATAATTAGTCGGTGCGCTACGTAAGCTATCCAGCGACTGACTGCCTGAGGTGTGCACTAGCGCTGCGCCAGGGGGCAAAACAACTTGTGTACATACTTCTTTAATGGCATCGTCGGGTACCGCGAGCACCACCAATTGTGCGTTATAAGCCGAAAAGTCGAGATGATCCTGCGAGCGGGTGTTGTACAAACGGTTCGCCAACTGTCGGGCGTGTTTGCGGTTCCGGCTGTAAACGCATGAAACCACCAGTCCGGCCTCTTCTAGTGCAGAAGCCAGGTGCCACGCCAAACGACCCGCCCCTACCATTACAATGTTCGTATACTTCTTCAACGGCAAATGATTCTTGTTTCACGATTTCGCTTCCTCTCGAATAACTTCTATTTTCGCAACTTAGCGAATTTATAATGGACGAAAAGATACAAGCCTTACACCAAGAAATCAATAAAGCCACCGCCCCCAGCGAAGCAGCTTTAGAAGCCTACCGTATGCGGTTTATCAGCCGTAAGAGCGTGGTGGGCGATTTGTTTGGTGAAATGAAGAGCGTTGCTCCCGAAAACCGCCGAGCGATGGGGGCCAAGTTAAATGAGCTTAAGAATGCTGCTCAAGATAAGTTTCAAGCGTTGGCGAGTACCCTGGCCGCGTCCCAGGCCGGTGCTCAGGATGGTGATGTACCTGACCTCACCTTGCCACCGGTGCCTAATACTATGGGAGCCATTCATCCCCTCACGCAAATTCGCCAGCGGGTGGTAGAGATATTTGAGCGGATGGGCTTTGTGGTGGCTGAAGGCCCCGAGATTGAAGATGACCGACATAACTTCACGGCCCTCAACTTTCCGCCCGACCACCCCGCTCGCGAGATGCAGGATACGTTTTTCGTAGAGCGCCACCCCGATGTGGTGCTACGCACGCACACTTCTTCGGTGCAGGTACGGTTGATGGAGAATCAGAAACCGCCTATTCGGGCCATTATGCCCGGCCGGGTGTACCGCAACGAGGCTATTTCGGCGCGTGCTCACTGCGTGTTTCATCAGGTGGAAGGCCTGTTTGTGGACGAGAACGTGAGCTTCGCTGATCTGAAGCAAACCCTGCTGCACTTTGCGAAGGAGCTGTTTGGTCAAGAAACCAAAATTCGGTTACGTCCATCGTACTTTCCCTTCACCGAGCCCAGTGCCGAGCTCGACGTATGGTGGGGCACCGAAACCGAGGCCGACCGGCGTGTGACCAAGGGCACCGGCTGGCTAGAAATCGGTGGTTGCGGCATGGTAGACCCTAACGTGCTGGAAAGTTGTGGCATCGACGCCGAGAAGTACACCGGCTTCGCCTTCGGGATGGGCTTCGAGCGCATTGCAATGATCAAGTACCAGATCAAAGACCTGCGGCTGTTTACCGAAAACGATGTGCGGTTTCTGAGGCAGTTTGTGCCGTTTAATTAGTGAAATCGGTGGTAAAATAGCCGTCACTTGTCGTTCCACAAGGGGGCAACCGCCGAGCGACTTATTAGAGCCGTTTAGAGATATGGAAAAAAGAGTAGAACCGGAAGAATTGCCAGAAAGCCAACCGAAGCGCCCTTCAGAGAAGCGGTTCTGGAGTTCTGATAAGTTTCTGAGCCTTTTGGCCTTTCTGATCAGCATAGGAACCTTCTTCACCTTTGCTTACCAAACGTATCTGATTCAGAAACAGCAGTACGCGAATACACGTCCTCATTTGAGAATAGACCTGGGCAACGATTACGACAGCAGCGGAATATCCAGTATGAATGTCGTTTTAATCAATAATGGAGTAGGTCCAGCGTTTATTCAGAGCGTAAAAATGTACCAGCAAGATTCAGTCTACGCCATGGATCCGGCCGCATTCGTCTATCAGTTTGCTGATCCTGATAGCGTTGGCGCTCGTGCGACTACCTACCGCATCGGGCCGGGCGATGTTGTGCCAGCGGGCGACAGATGGACCCTACTAAAGTTTGATGACCCGTACCTAATCAAACTAGGTCAAAGACTTGATCAAGAGTCTTCAATAGAAATCGTCTACTCCTCTATCTACGACGAAAAGTGGAAAATCGTCAACCTCTCTCCTCCCCAGCCGATAGACTAGGATTATGGGCGGTAGTGGTGCTCAACTGAACAATATTGGCCAACCACCGCGTTAAACATCACAGATCACTTCTCTATTGCTATACCTATGAAAGGCACCTTATTTTGTGTATTACTCAGCGTTTCTTCGCTACTGTTCGTCCGCTGCGACGGCGACAACTGGCAAGACCCCATTCCTTTTGTGGTGGTGGATACGGTGATCAACCTCAACAACCAGCAGTACCGCCCGCTGCGGCTCGACCGAGGGTACGTCGAGTTGCTGGGTGGCTACCGGGGTATTATCGTATACCGCGCCAATGCTACCACCTACCGGGCGTTTGAGAAAGCCAGCCCGCACCGAGTGGATGCCGCCTGTGCCGAAGTGTTTGTAGATGTGTCAGGACTGTTTATGCGCGAGGGCTGCGACAATTCTATCTACGACTTTGAGGGTAATCCCAGCGGCGGCGTCGCGCAGTTTCCTCTGCGTCGCTACAATACGCAGCTAGACGGCGAGCGGCTGTTTATTTTTAATTGACGTAGGTGCGAGTCGCGACCCGCACCTACGAGATTACCGAATCACGGTCACTCCGCCGCGCTCTTCCAGTATATTATCATTCGTATCTTCAGTGTCCGACTTGAAATTAATCACGTAGGCATAGGTGCCTAACGGCACCTCGCGTCCGTTGTAGGTACCATCCCAGCGGAAGTCGCGCTCTTCTGACTGATACACCAACTCGCCCCACCGATTATAGATTCTCACTTCAAAGTCGTCAACAGACACGTACTTGTGGTAGACGAAAAACTCGCGGTTGACTCCGCCCGGGCGAAAAGCGTTGGGGGCGGTGATGCTCGGCGAACAGTCCTCAATCACTTCTACCGAATCAATCACCGAACAACCAAACTCGTTAGTGGCTTCCACCACGTAGGTTCCTTCCACATCGGCGGTCACGTCTACGGTATTGACGAACTCACCCTTAGGAGTGGTCCACACGATCTCGGGAGCCGGACTCACCTCCAACAACGCTGAGTTGATTTCTGGGTCCGGGTCTCTTGAGCAAATGATGATCGGCCCGACCGACAGATTGGTGCTAGGAACCGGGTTGCGCGAGAAACCGGCGGCAGTGGTCACACTACAGCCGACCGCACCATCTACCAGCGAAGTAATCTCCACACTATACTCACCTTCCGGAAAATCGGGCCGGATGGTGAGCGTATCGCCGCTGGCCGCCAGGCGCTCACCGGTCGGACTAAACCAGGCGTACGATAGGCTATCGCTACCGTCGGTGCGCACTTCGGCAAACATGGCTATGTCGTTGCCGTCTTCACAGGCAGGTTCGTAGAATACGTTAACCGATAGCGGCTGGTTTACATTGATGGTTTCCGTATCCGTGGCAAAACAAGCGGAGTTTCGCTCTCGCACCCGCACCTCGTACACGCCACTTTCCGTAGCCGTAATAACGCGAGTAGCATTGGGAATCGCGTTACCGTCCAGCGTCCAACTGTAGGCGAACTCACGGTCAGCTGCTTCGGCGGGGATAATGACCACCTCGAGCTGCCGCTCGCCCGTTTCACAACTGTTATCCGGCTCAACAGGCTCAATGTTAATGTCAAATGGTTCATTAAGATAGACATCTACTTCCTGCGTACTGGGGCATAGCCCGCTGCTGGCATCAGGGGTGACCGTCACGAAGTAGGTGCCCGATTGGGTCACGCTCAAACTAGGATTACCGGCGGGGGCAGTGATAGGGATACCATTTTCATCGGCCCAACTGAACGACCAGTTGTCTGCGGGGTTGTATTCTACCTCAATATCAGCGGAAACTCCGCACGCTTGAATAGATTCATCTACCAGGCTAAAGTCTACCGAATCGGGTTCGAACAACTGGTTGGTGATGGAGAATACGCAGGCCGGGGCACCCAAGCCATCGGTTCCGGTAAACTCAAAGTTGTACGACCCCACCACTAGGTCCTCGTCTTCAGGAAGATTGATTATTAACGGCCGATTGTCAGCAAGAAGGGGCATAGGAAGAGTACTACCTCTCACAACCACCACTCCGTCCTCGTCGGTCATCACGTAATTCACCACGTTTCCTTCAATAGTCGCCTCTTCAGAAGTAAGTGTCACCGCAAAAGAACCGTTGCCCGGGCAGCCGTCTGGAGCCACCGTGGCGCTGAAGTCCAGATCGGTATCTGCATTGTTGATCGCTACACTCTCGGTGGTGCTACAGCCCGCCCCATTTGTGGCGGTCACTTGGTACACTCCGGCGGGCAAGCCCGCTTGATTAAATGTGAGTCCTGTACCGCTAAAGTTATTACCCGCGTTATCCGTGATGGAATAAGTATACGTATCTGCCGGATCGCTGGTGATGGTTACATCGATGGCCCCATCTGGCGCACCGCAGGCGGAGGGTTGCGTCACGCTGGTCGTGAAAGCGGGTGATTCTTGTACGGTGACTACCACTGTATCTTGCACGGAGCAGGCTTCGGGAGCATCATCCGTTACGGTAACCGTGTAGGTGTACACACCTGCGTCAGGGGTGGTTTCGCTCACTTCAAGTACCGGTTCGTTGGAGGTGAAGATACTGGTGCCCGCCTCGTTGAGGACTTCCCACTCGTAGCCCGGGGTACCCGGACTCGGTATTTCTACGTCCAGCTCGCGCTCCTCGTTCTGGCAGATGGTAAAGTCCGCAGGCAGCTCGACATCCGGCCGGTTGTCTATCACCAGCACTTCTCCTTCGTTCAGGCAGCCATCAGCGCTACTCACGTCTACAATATAGCGTCCGGCTTCGCTCACCACAATGGTATTCTGGTTAGGAAATTCTGCATCCGGCTCCCCTACCCGTATCCACTCAAAGGTATACGAGCCGTCGTCGTCTGCCGGGTCGATCGCCGTAAGTTCTACCTCACCATTGCAGAGGTTGATGCTCTCAGGCAGCGTCACTTCGCTGGCAACGTTCATGATGAACTCTTGCTCCATCACTGAGTCTTCGTCGCACTTATTGGTCAGGGTTACGCGGGCCAGGAAGTTACCGGTAGTATCAATGGTGTAGGTAAACATCTGCTCGGTGCGCAGCGAATCGGGCAGCGCATAGTTCAATCGGGTGCCATCGTCATTGATACGGATGATCTCCCAAGAGTATTCTTCGATAGAATCATCGCGACCGGTGGCCGAGAAGCTGGTTTCATTCCCCACACAAGCATTAGTAACGTCGATGCTGGGCTCAGGAAACGAATTACCGCCCTGCGATATGTAGGTGGGTAAACCTAATCCGCTTACCGCGCCGCCGGGCAAACCGTCGGGCAGTGCCTGCGCGTTGAAGCCCGAGTTGACCGGATCGTTGGGGTTGGGCGTGAGCGAACCAATATTGTTCTGTCCGGGCTGCGCCACGTAAATCTGCCCGTCGGGTCCGCGCTGGATGGCTCCGTAGCTTTGTCCGCCCGTATCGTTGACCAAGACCGTCGGAATGTTCTGCCCTTCCTCTACCGCGCCGTTGATAGTAGCGCCGTAGATACCATTATCGGTAGACACGTACATGACGGTGTTGCCCGAAGAATCAGAAGCAAACTCTACACCGTAGGGCTGCCCCTGTCCGGCGAAATCAATCGTGACTGGGTCACTAATCTCCAAAGTCTGTGTGTCGAAGTTAAACACTTCTACGCGATCATCTAAAGCCACCGCCACTAAAGCGCCGGTAGAGTCGCCACCAAACTTGATGTAGCCCTGCGCATCTTCCGGCGTATCGTAGCTATGCACCGACCCCGCCGACGAAACCACGGGGGTGCCGATACCATCGGCGGTGATCGGGTACGCGCGGAAGTTGTTAGTACCGTACTCATGCGCGACCAGCGTCGCCGGGCCACCGTTGCCGCCCTGAATAGCAATACGCTCGGTGCTCTTGACAAACAGTAGATTGTTGCTAGATACCACCGCCGGTTGGCCTGCACTCGCCTGAGAGCCTCGCAGGTCGACGATAGAGTAGTTGAGTTCGTATCCGCCGCTTTCTACTGCCGTGGTGGTAAAAATGTAGTACGAAGCGTCGGTGCCGGGTACCGGAATAGACACCACCTGCGAAGCGCTGGGGTCACCGCCGATACCGGTGCCGCCGGGGTTATCGGCAATGGGCATTACCGTATGAACGTCTTCGCCGGTATCGGGGTCTTTACTCACGAACCAGACGGTTTGTCCGTCGGTGTAGAACAAGATGTCACCGTTGGGATCGGATACCGCCTCTACGCCCTCGGGGGCACTTTGGCTACCGTCGCCCAGCGGAGTGATCTGCCCGTCGTTATCTTGGCCATCATCGTTATCATCATCGTCGTCAGGATCGTCGTACAAGGTGTTAAAGTTGATGCCGCCGCCGGTACCAAAGTACCATTCGTTGTAAGTCTGGTTAGATACTTGGTACTCCTTCACGTTTGATTCGGCGTAGGCCGTACATCCGGTGCTAGGGTCGGTCACCAGCACCCAGTAGACACCGGCTTCGTCTACCTCAATGTTAGGGGTCGTCTCTCCGGTACTCCACAAAAAAGAGTAGCTTCCTGCGTCGCAGCTTTCTTGTCCGCCTTGTCCACCTCCTACACCAGGAACATTAACTCCGCCACCGCCGCCGCCTTGCTGACCGCCTTCGGCCGGAGGGGCAGCACACAGCTCTAGTATTTCGTCCGGGCAAATAGTGGTGTCTTGTACCACCGGCACCTGTAGATCAAACTCTTGTAGATTTAGGGCAGCGCCCACCGAAATAGAGTCGCCGTTCCAAAAAGCAGTGGCCTGTACGCTGGGCGCCTGCTCAGGAACCAGGTTTGGGCTAAATCCTACGTATCGTTCGCCGTCTATGCTCCAAACAATACTATCGGGATTGGGAATGCCGTTGTCGGGTTGTGGCACACTACCGTCTAGCAGAATATTGGGTAGTATCTGTACCGGATTATTAGTGCAGGCACCTACGGTACTAGGTTGCAAACTGACCCGAGAAAGGTCAACCCCCGAAGCAGCCGTAGCCGAAAACTGTTGTCCGCCCAAATCTGCTCCGCCTAGCAGTGCTGACTCTACGTCGAGCAGTGCCACGGCACTGTCCGCTAAGTTGATGCGCCCGAGCTGCACCTCACCCCCGGGGGTTTGGTACAAGTGGTACACGCTGCCGTCGGGTCCGCGCTGGAGTCCGTAGTTGGCTACGCCAGGCACCTGATTGCTGATGGCGGTCAGGCCGTTAGTGGCCAAGTCGTACTGATACACGTTGCCGTCGGCCCCGGTGCTTATGTAAAGCTTACTACCGTCCGGCGACCAGGCGGCATCATACACCGCAGCGGGTACTGATATATTTTCACTGTACGTTAGCTGACCGTTGGTGGCATTGATATCAACCAGACGCACGCCCTGCTGGTCGGCTACCGCTAATTGTCCGGTAGCTTCACTGTAGCTGATATTAGTCGCTGTCGCGCCCTGTGGCAGCACGTTGTTGCCCGTCCCCACCAAAGTCTGCGTGCCCACGTCAAATACTGCCATATTCTGAGTACCGGCTTCTTGCGTTACCAGGTAGAAATTGCTATTATCTT
The DNA here is from genome assembly GCA_965213875.1 of Tunicatimonas sp. Classification (GTDB taxonomy): domain Bacteria; phylum Bacteroidota; class Bacteroidia; order Cytophagales; family Cyclobacteriaceae; genus Tunicatimonas. Next base: position 1,907,361 of record CBDCAN010000001.1, read on the forward strand.
CGTTAGGTACCACGGTGAGTGCATCGGCCGCGCCCACAATGCCCGTAGCGACGGCTCCGCTTACGCTAGCCACGGAAGGTGCTCCCTGCTGCGGCACGTTTACCGTCACAGTATACTGGTTAATAGTGCCGCCCTCGTTGACATAAACATAGTACTGGCGGTTACCATCGGTAAGATCATCGCCGGGTACAGGAGCAATCGCTATCGGTTGACCCGCAGCAGCGTTGCCACCAAAAGTAGCTTGCTGCGCGCCCTGAGCATCGTAAAGTCCGGCTGCGTCGGCGTAGAACAGCACTTCGCCGGTCACCGGGTCGTTGGCGATCACACTGCCACCTGCGCCCAATGGTGCCGTAACGGGCACCGCCTCAGCGCTCAGTGAGTCGTTAAATGGGTTGAAGGGTAATTGATTACCACCGACGGCCCAGGTACCGCCTCCCCTACTCTGCGCTCGTACGTCTAGCGATAGCGTGAGGGTGGGTAGAGCGAGTAATAGAGCGAATATTATCTTGAAGAAGTAGTGACTCAGCATGGGGGATACTTATAGTAATGTCCGCGAAGATATGCGTATGGAAGTAACGAAAAAATTGTGCATTTCATGCACGATGTAAGCAATTGCCTTCCGGCTCCGGTTTGCGTATTGTTCGTTAGAAGAAATTAACGCCAGAACTTTATTTTGTAGTATATATTCTATAGCTTAAGGTATATTTTTTAGAATGTACAGGTATTTTGATAAAGCCGACGGTTTCATGTCGCTGTAACTTATTATGACCATCCTTTGTCGTTATTCGTGACCCAACCCTTACCTTTGAAACGAATAGTGATATTTGATAACAATAAATGCTAAGTTCGAACGCTGTTACTGATAACAGGTGCCTGGCTAAACGATTTCCATGCGAAAGTCTTTATTATTTTTATTCGTCCTCTTCGGTTCCGCAGCGTTTTCAACGTTACAAGCGCAAGATCCTCAGTTTTCCCAGTTCTACGCCGCTCCTCTATACTTAAATCCGGCCTTTGCGGGTTCTTCTGAACTCACTCGAGTTGGGCTCAACTTTCGTGCGCAGTGGCCATCGCTAGATGCTAACTTCACCACAGTGTCTGCCTACTTCGACCATTACTTTGAAGATTACAACAGTGGTGTAGGAGTGATCGTCAATGCTGACCGGGAGGGCAACAGTGGTATTCAGTCCGTGAACGTGGGTCTACAGTACTCTTATCAGTTGCAAATTGCCGAGTGGCTCACCTTCCGACCGGGGGCCGAAGTGGCTTTCTACAATCGCGACCTTAACTACAATGATTTAGTATTTGGTGACCAGCTCGACCAGAACGGCTTGATCACGGATGTAACGGGTGAAGTATTTGATAATGGCTTAAGCCGCTCGTTCGTTGACTTGTCGCTGGGTGGGTTGTTCTACAACGAGAACTTCTTTATTGGCTACGCCGCTCACCATGTGAACACCCCCAATCAATCTTTGGTAGAGGAAGAAAGTCGCCTGGATATGAAGCACTCGGTGCACGGGGGCTACCGCTTTTTACTACCCACTGGCTTTCAGCAGTTCGGTTACAACAAAGACGGTAAAGAGCGTAGCGTTACTCCTACGTTTCAGTACAAGCGGCAGGGAAACTTTGACCAGCTCGACGTGGGCGCATACCTCACCTACGAACCCATCGTGTTCGGTATGTGGTACCGTGGGCTACCCGTAAGTCAACTGCGCGATTTGCCTAATAATGAGTCGGTGGTGGCTATGGTAGGCTTCATTCTGAATGACCTCAATATTGGTTACAGCTACGATTACACCATCTCCGGCTTAGGTATCCGAAGTGGTGGCGCGCATGAGATATCGTTAGCCTACCACTTCTCACTCCGCGACCCACGCAAACCACCCCGCAGCATCATGCGCCTTCCCTGTCCTAAGTTTTAAGGGAACACTACTGGGTTAGCGCTCACGATCAATCACTTATCATTTATTCAAAAACGGTACACACCCGTGTTTTAAGCACAGGTTGCGTTTAAGTACCTCGCTCCATTCGGTAGCTTTCTGATAAGCTCGGCTAGTAGGAATATCCTGCATTTTCGTCAGAAAAGGCCTGCTAAACATACTGAAAGGCTAATTACCGAAATACTATGATTCACCACAGCGATGTATCACACGCAACTGCGCGTACAAAGCGTTTAGAAATTGCGTATCTACCCACTATTTTACTGATATTTTTCTGCTTTATTACGTGTTTTGACACACTAGCGCAGAAGTCTAGCGGCCCTCTTGTAGATCGTGCGCATAAATTCTTCACCCTAGCCAAGAACTACGAAGCAGCCCTGCCCCTTTATCAGGAAGCCGTAGAAAAAGGGGTTTCTGACCCATTGGTCAGCTACCGGCTCGGGGTATGCTATACCTATGCAAGCTCTTTGAGCGAACAATACAAGGCCATTCCGTATCTAGAGCAGGCGCTTCAGCAGAAGCAGCAGGCTGATATTCCAGAAGAGGTGCACTTTTATTTGGGGCAGATGTACCACAAAGATATCAAAGTGGAAGAAGCTACCAAACAGCTAGAAGCCTACCAAAAGACGCTTACTGCCAAAGACAAAGACCGCCAGCAAGAGACCAAGCGTCTGCTAGAGATGTGTAAAAACGCACTATTCGCTATCAGCGCGAACAAAGGAGTAGTCATCAACAGCTTCGACGCACTCAATTCTAAATATACAGAGTACAATCCTTTGGTAACGGCCGATGAAAGTATGATTGCTTACACCGCTGTGCGAGAAGAAAAAGGAAGAGTAAGTGAAAAGATATATACTGCACAGAGAGACAGCAAGGGTGGCTGGGGAAAGGCCACTCCGATTAATCTCAAATCTAAGAGCCATATTGGTACCGCAGGTATCTCAGCCGATGGTAGGGAAATGCTCGTGTTTATTGCGGGTGCCAACAATACTGGCAGCTTATACGCTATTCAGAAGGAAGCACAGGGTTGGACGAGCCCAGTGACGCTGGGTAAAAAGATCAACTCGCAGTACCTAGAAACCACCGCGAGCATCACCCCCGACGGAAAAACTATCTATTTCGCCAGCAACCGTCGTGATAGCTACGGAGGACTCGATATCTACAAGGCTAAAAAGCAAGACGATGGTCAGTGGGGTACTCCTGAAAATCTGGGGCCAGAAGTCAATACAGAGTATAACGAAGATGCCCCGTTCATTCATCCAGATAGCCGCACGTTGTTCTTCACATCAGACGGACATAACACCATGGGTGGAACCGATATTTTCAAGACCTACTTCGCCGGAGGCAGTTGGCAAGCCCCTAGCAACCTAGGATACCCTATCAATACCCCCACTAACGATAGCTACTTCACCCTAACAGCCAACGCCAAGATTGGCTACTTCTCTTCCGAGAGAAAGGGTGGTCAGGGTGGCCAGGACATCTACTACTTCGAGATGCCTGCGCACGAGGCTAATATTCCGTTGACTCTGATCAAAGGGAAAATACTGGTGGATGACAATGGCCTAAAGCCCGTTCCCACACAGATTAAAGTAGTGGATGTAGACGCTAGTCGCGAAGTGCAGTATGTGTACAGCCCTGACCCCACCACCGGTAAGTACCTGATTATCCTGCCCCCCGGCAAAAACTACGACCTCATTGTTGAGTCAGAAGGATACTTACCCTATACGGTCAATATCAATTTGCCCAACCAGCAGTACTTTTATGAGCTGTATCAAGAAATCATACTCAAGCCTATCAAGCAGTTTGACGTGACCGTGGGTCAGGAAGTGACGGTGAAGAACGCTTTCTATGATACTAAGAACGACGAAAAATCTTCGGCTCGTATCGCTAACGAAACCATGCTCGTGAAAAACGACAGCGTAGACACTTACGCCCTCATGGAATCTATTATTTCAGCGGGCGATGAGGAGGCTTACGACTATTTACTGGGCCTTATGCACGAATCAAACCCTATCGAGGAGGTAGAGTTTGACGAAACGAAGAATGATAAGATCGAAGCCGCCCGTATTGCCTACTACTACGACGAAACCGGACGAGATAATTTAGTAGCGAAAAAAGTGGGCAAGGAAACGATCTACTCGCTACCCACCTTCTACGTAACCATGGCGGCGATCAACCAACAGGACGAGAAGTTAGCGCCTACCAATTTCAACGCCAGTATGCTCAACGAGATCCATAAGGTTTACTTCTCAGTGGGCGAAAGCACGGTAGATGCGCAGTATAGCGAAAGCTTAGCGGAGGTATTGGCCTCTCTTAAGGATCACCCTGATTTAGGCGTACAAATTTCAGGATACGCTTCGCCTGAGGGCGACGCTGATGCCAATCGGAAGCTCTCGAACCAAAGGGCCATTGAAGTACTCAATTTCTTTAACCAGAGAGGCGTGGTACGCCGCCGCATCATCGCCCTGGGTTACGGCGAGACTTCGGATACATCTACCAGTGCTGAAGAAAGTCGCCGGGTAGAGATCAAACTCGTTGATCTGAATCAGATAGGTCGATAGCGAACTCAACGAACGCATCACTCCAAAAAGGCTACAATATGACTTCGATAACGTCATTTGTAGCCTTTTTTACTTAACAGACTATTTGTATGAACTATACGCCGTTATGTTGATGAAGAAGCCGTTGGTATTATTGATTCTGCTTTCTGTCGCACCCCAAATACTTGCTCAAGTCCAAAACGAATGTAGCGCTGTGGTTGATAATGAAAGTTTAGATTCTGAACCACGATACGGAAGCGAACAACAGGATATCATGGATTTTGCGACCCGGAAGCTAGCACCAATTCTCAGTGAGTACATAAGGTAGAGTGAATTGATTCCTACCAAAATGATAGTCAAATTGGTACAGTCGTGAATGTTGAATTTGTTGAGTTAGATGTGACAACAGAATACAGGCTAAAGATAAAAGGTGAAATCCAAGAAATGGAGTGGATACCAGCCATGAAAAGTGACCGACCTGTGTGCGCAGTATACTTTTGGGAAGTCAAGTGTTTCAATTGGAGATAAAGAAGCTATTACTTCCTTAACACTAATAAAACACCACTTTACAGTCGGGGTGCCAGTCGCGGAATTTTTCTACGTCCTTTTTTGAAACCCGGGTGTTGTAGCAGCGTAGCTCTTCTAACTGATGTAAATCCTTTAGGTACTTCAGCTTCTTCACGTCCGTGTTAAAGCATTCTAGCTGTTTCAAGTTGATCAAGGCCGATAGCGGCTTCAGATCGTCTACCTGCGTTCCCGAGCACTTGATCGTCTCCAGCTCAATAGAGTTTTCCAGCGGATCTAGCTCTTCTACCGATGTGTTCTGAAAGTCTAGATACGTGAGCTCCGGCAAATCACTCAATGGCTCTATGTTTCGGATAGGACTACGCGAGCAGATCAGGGCCCGCAGGGTTTTGAGCTTCCGCAACGGCTCTAAACTACTGATCTGTGTGTTGGAAAACGCCAGCTCGGTCAGCCGCACAAATTCAGACAGTGGGTCTAGTGAGGTAATGTCGCTGTTCTCGCTAATGGTCAACGACTTGATGAAGGCGATTTCGTGCAACTGCTCTCGGTCAGGGATGTCATCCATCGCTACCTGCTCGCGCAGCATGTTTTTCCAGGACAAGGGCAGGGCATTCCACCACAGGCTCAGCTTCTCCGTCTTGTAGATCACCACCGTTTCAGGATGCGCGCGAATAAACTCCCGAATATGGTCTTCGGGAATAGGAGTTTGCTCACAGCTGAGACGCTGCACGCCCGATAGCTCGTTGAGTGCCGACAAATCTCTCACCCTAGTGTGGTCTAGGTGCAGTATCTGCAGATTACGAGCGTTACGTAAGGCACTCAGGCTATCAATGGCCGTATTGCTACAATCCAAATACTGAAGATTGAGAAGTTCGCTGAGCGGCTCTAGGTCTCGCACGCCGGTGTTGGCGCACTTTAGTTTCTTAAGATTGATAAGCTTAGTAAGAGGCATCAGACTGGTCACAGCCGCATTGCCGCTGATGTCAACCTCGGTTAGGTTACCTACCTGAGCCAGCTTCTCTTTGGTGAGTGGGCCTTCGCCGGCCTCAATGTACTTATTAAATATATTCTTCCACTCGGGAGCCAAATCATCCCACCAGGTTTGCAACTGCTGCGACTCATAAATAACCAACGTATTGGGATGGGCTGACATAAACTGATGCGCTTCGGCCCGGGTAATCGCCGTATTATCGCAGTACACTTTTTCTAGAGCAGATAGCCCACTTAGCACCTTCAAATTACCCACCGGGGTGTTGTTGCACACCAACACCTGCAGGTTAGTAGCTCCTTGCAATGGCGTTAGGTCTTCAACTGCGGTTGTTTCTACGTTCAGCACACTGAGCGCCGTTGCCTGCGATAAAGGGCTCAAATCAGATACACTGGTCTCAGAGCAGTCGAGCGATACCAACGTTTCAATGTCGGACAACGGACTTAGATCGGTCACGGAGGTATTGGTACACCGCAGGTCTTTCAAACCAGGAATAGAGACCAAGGTGCGTACCGGGGTGTCGCTACAATAAAACTTTTCTAACTTAGAAAAACTGGATAATACTCCTAGGTCAGACACCTGTGTTCCTTCGCAAATGAGTTCGCGCATGCTAGTAGCATACTTGAGCGGTTCTAGCGCCACCACATTAGTCCCACTACAGTTGAGCACCTCTAGCTTGGTGAGGTTACGCAGGGGGATTAAATCGTTTACGCGCGTACCCGATACGTTAAGGTACTTTAGGTCTACTAGTTTGGATAGTGGGGTCAGATCCCAGATATCCTGCCGCCCCGAGATGTCTACCTCTGCAAAGCGCGCAATTTCGCGTAGCATGCGGTAGTTCACCGAGTCGTAGGCACTGGCGTCTAAACGCTCTTTGAAGTAGCGCCGCCATCCTTCGGGCACCTCGGTCCACCAGTTGGCCAGTTCTTCGCGCTCGCTCAGCTTGGTGGTATACACACTGGCGATCTTGAGGTCTTTATCTACTTTGTTAAGATTGATTTCTACGTAACGCACTTGGCTGGCGTTTACTTTGTCGCCTTTCACGGTGGTTCCCTGTAGATTGCGGTTTACGGTAACCCGAAAGAATACCCGGCCACCGTCACCCACGTAGTAGCTGATATCGTCTACCGTTAGCTCAAAACGGGCGTTTTTAAAAAAGAAATCAATATCCTTCAGATAGGCCTGCACGTTCTTGTTGGTCACCACGCTGCGCTCTTCGTCCAGGTCATCTTCTATCTGAACGTCAGCATCGCGAAAGGCCTTCAGGTAACTCTGGTTGATCACCGTTTCCTTCTGCTGCGTGGTAGCGGTGCCATCGCCCAGCACGTTCATCATGTATTCTAGAAACGACACCAGTTGATCGGCCTCCGCTTTATACTCCTCTATCTGCTGAGGGCTCAGTTCCGTTTGGGCAGGTCGAGTTTGCGCCAGCACACTAGAAGTTGACACAACGGTTGCCATTACGGCAGTCGTGCTCACCAGCCAGGCCATTAGATACCCTCGGCGTAACCGTCGTTCGTTCATCGGTCGTAATAAATATAGTTGGTCAACAATTCTTTTTCGCGGGGCGATACTTTGGTGAGGTCTGAAATGAGCCACCCTCGGTTATAGCCCGAGCGATTAAAGCGCGCCAGCTGGAAGTACCAGCCTTCTACCTGAAAAAAGTGAAACTTAACGTCCGCCACGGTTTTGAAGCGTACGTTTGACTTCTTGAGTTCGTACAACAAGATAGACAGGTAGTCAGGCTGGTAGCCACGTTCGGTAAACTGATCTATCTTCTGCTTCTTATCCTGAAACGCCTTGCGCAGATTCATAAAATCTAGCTCGTGACTCAGCGGATGCAGAAACTCTTTGCCGCCGGTGGTATCGCTGGAAAATAGCTTAGCAAAAGGGGCGAAGTGGCACTTCGTAAGAATCCACTTTGACCCTACCTTCTCTTCCTGTAGTTTGAGAAAAAGGGTGGCCTTTTCTTCCTTACCCTGGTACTCAAAAGTAGCCTGTACTTCGGCAAACCAACTACCGCCGTGAAAGTCAAGGTACTGTGGTTCACTAGTACTATTCACGTCATCAATAAATTCTTTCTTGAGCTCGCCCGATAGATTCCGGTTTTGCTCATCGAACAGCAGGTCTAAGTACTTCTGACGCAGACGTACGTCGCGATAAAATTCATCCTTAGGATAGTATCGCTCTCCCTCAGCGTCTTCCTCTCCGTTGAAGCGACGGAAAAATTGGTTCACCTGCTTGGTTTCCGCGTAGAGCACATCTTCACCTCCCAGGTACTCGCCGATGCCCTGCGCGTGCGTTTCGGCCAGCATGGTTACTAACAGTACGATGAGTCCGACGTATCGCATTAACACAACAGCGAAAGGCGTGACCCTTTCGCTGTGTGCAAAATAGTGTGTGTGTGTTCTGCGGCGTGTATGCATCAAGTGGTGGTTTCTACGACTCGAATATCTCCTAACAACACATCCCAAAAGTCGATAGTACGCCCACCGATCTGGGTCTCTTTCTTCTGGACAAAGATCGTAATGTCCTTTTTTGTTGTGTCTTTATACTCCAGCCCATCATCGGTGCGGCCTTCAAAACGCTGGTAAACGGTAATAACTCCCACGTAGCTGCCGTCGGGCTGCTGCTCTAGGTCGCTAATGTACTGGATATCATACCACTTGATGTTAACCTCATCGTAGTTGAGCGCCATGAGGTGCTCAAAGTAGCGGCGTACATCAAAGTAGGTAACATCGTCTGAACTTATTGACGACACTCCAATTTCAGCACCAGTAGCGAATAGTTCTTCCGCACGATCAATGACACGGTTGGCCTCAGAGAAAGGGGTATCCTTGTTGCCCACAATACTGATGTACTTACTTAGGTCGCGTACCTTCTCTAGCGCCAGCGAGTCTATCGCTATCTTGCGCTCCGGGCTAATTTCACTCTGGGCCAGGGCGGGTACCGCCATCGCTATCGCGATTGATATGATCAATAGACGCTGTATCATTAGTTGTAGTTTTTCTTGAGTTCGACTTCCTTTATTTTGCCGTTTGCATCGTACACCAGGTTCTTGACTTCAGCCGGCTGGTTTTGTGTATCCTTCAGATACTCCAGATACTTCTTGATGGTTGTTGGCTCATCATAATCTACCTGGTCGCCGTCTTCGCTGATAATAATCAGCACGGGGCTATCCGGCGAAGCAAACATGTTGAGGGCCTCTTTGATCATGAAGCTGGCGTCGCCACTCGAGGCATTGGCCACATCACGAAAAGCACTGTTTACCTTCTCATTACTAGCGTTGCCGCCACTATCTTCCGCTTTAGGTTGATTACCACTACGGGCGGCGGCTCGCTCGTCAGCGATAGCAGATTCCGCCTGATCAATAAGACTCTGAATTTCGGCGTCCTGTAGGTTCATCTCTCGCACGCGCTCCACAACCTCTTCCTTCTCCTCAAGCGACATACTACCCTGATCGTTGATGACTGATAGCAGATCAGCGCGCGCTTTGGCGATCTTTTCGGCACGAGCAGCGGCGGCGGCACGGGCCTCCTTCTTTGCCTTACAGCCCACGGTGGTTCCTAGTGCCATAGACGCTAACAGGGTGATGGTTAGCAAGCGGCACAGCCAAGCCGACAAGGATAAAGGCCTCTGGCTATAAGTCACTTTGAGTGTGTGGTTATGTTGCATTGTTCTCAGTAAATGGTGTATAGTGCGAGCAAAGTAAATGATTCTTCTAATAGGAAGAAAATTATACCAAAGTGTTTTGAGGCAATTATCGTACCTATCCTTACACCCAAATTACCCTGCTTGTTGCCCTACAGGCTTGGCTTATCTCTACTGTTTGTAGAACTTATACCCGTAGCACTAACGGGTATAAAAGGTTTTGTGGTATGAATCCTTCAAAAACTCAGACGATTCTAACACAACCTTTTTTAAGCCTAAGGTCTTTTCTGCAATAAAGATTATTTTCCGTACATTCATTGGCCATTTCGCTACTAGCCAGTACATGTCGCTACCTCATATGCAATCTACTCCTGAAACGGGTATTAAAGGACTCGTTCGCCACTGGCGTAGCGATCTAATCGCATCGTTGAGTGTCTTGCTCGTAGCGGTTCCATTGGCGTTGGGCATTGCGATTGCCTCAGGGGCACCACCCATGGCTGGCTTAATCAGTGTGGTTATCGGTGGACTAGTCACCACTTTTGTACGTGGTGGACACATCTCTGTCAACGGCCCTTCCAAAGCACTCATCGTGGTGGCCTTAGTCGCCTCCGAAAGCCTTAGCGATGGCAACGGTTTTGGCTTCTCCTACGTGATGGCCGCCTTTGCCGTATCGGGGGTGGTTCATATTATGCTAGGATTACTACGCTTAGGAAAACTAGGGCACATTGTGCCCTCGGCAGCCATCTATGGGCTGCTGGCGGCCATTGGACTCATTATTATCGGTACGCAGGTACACGTAGCGCTCGGGGTGACGTCTACCGCGCATCAGCCCTGGGCTATTTTAATGGATATTCCGCACAGTGTGATGTCGCTCAATCCGTTTGTTACAGCGGTAAGCGTCAGTGCTCTGCTCATTCTCATACTACATCCGCGAGCCGAATCGCGGTTCATCCGTTTCTTGCCCGCCCCCATGTGGGTGCTGGTGGTTACCATCCCGTTGTTTGTGTTCTTCCGGTGGTGGGCTCCTTCACTGGGCTTCAGTACACTGGTGAGCGACCAATATTTGATTCAACTACCTGAAGACCTTACTACTGGTTTGGTTTTTCCTAACTTCTCTAAAGTAGACCAGCCGATATTTTGGCTTATGGTATTGCTCATTACGCTATTGCTCTCTCTCGAGTCGTTGGTGAGTGCCAAAGCTACTGACAAATTAGACCCATACCGTCGCAAGACCAACCTCAACGATGATCTAATCGGCATCGGACTGGGCACCTTGGTATCGGCCATGCTGGGGGGCATTCCGGTTTCTACCGCCATTGTTTCTAGTTCGGTCAACATCAATAGCGGTGCCCGCACACGCTGGTCCAACTTTTTTCTGGGGGCTGTCGTCCTGCTATTCGTGCTGTTACTACGGCCGTTTATGCAAACCATCCCGCTGGCGGCACTGGCGGCCATTCTCATTTTCACCAGCTACAAACTGGTGGCTCCCAAAGTGTTTGAAGACGCCTACCTGCGGGGTTGGGAGCAGGTGACGATTCTGACGGTCACACTGGCGGCGGCACTTGCCTTGGGCTTGGTATCAGGTTTATTCATCGGTATTGTCTTCACGTTGATCATTCATTACCTACGGTCGGGGATTCCGCTACCGCTGTTCCTCCGCTACCTCCGTCGTCCCTTTGTTAAGATTATTCAGGAGCACAAGCGCACCTATTTGTTCAAGATCAAGGGAGTGATCAATTTCTTTAATATTCTACAATTGCAACAGAAGATACGCGACTTGGGCAGCGACAAACACGTTATTCTAGACTTCTCGCACGCGCGCATTGTTGACCTCACCGTACTCGAGTACATTCACGAATATGCAGAGAAGTATAGCGAACAAGGCGGCGAATTTCATTTTACTGGTTTAGACATTCACGAGACTTCGTCACACCATCCGCACGCACTGCACGTACTGCGAGCGCCTGAGCCACGCAAGGTGCGGCTCACCCGGCGGCAGGAGGCGTTCAAGCAGCTGGCCCGCACCCGAGGCTGGAACTATGAGCCGGACATCAATTGGGACGTGAGTGGCCTCAGTAGATTTGTGTTCTTCAAGACACACCCGGTAGAGTACAAAAAGAATCAGCTCACCGGCTACCATCGCGGTTCAGAAGTAGGCTGGGAAATTTGTGATATCACCCTTGAAAATGCCTTTATCGCCTTTGAAACCCACCGCCTCACCGCTGAGGTACTGTCGCTACCTTTTCGAATTCCTGTATTCTCTTTAGAAGAAGAGTCCTTCTTGGATCGTATGTCGATCATGACGGCACAGCACGATATCGATTTTGAGGAGTATCAGCGGTTCTCTCGCAAGTTTATGCTACAGGGGCCCGACGAAGAAAGCATTCGCAAATTTTTCTCATCAGTACTGGTGCAGTTCTTCGAGCAAGAAGCTATTTACCATTTGGAAAGCAACGGGCGTGAAATCCTTATCTTCCGCCATCTACGGCTTATCAGCCCCCGGGAGGTTCACAATATGGTGGGCTACAGCGAAAAACTGGTGCAGAAACTGCAAGCCGCCGTGGTGCAATTGGCGGAGTAATATTTATTAGTCTTGCAGCGTGCCATCTGTGATGGAACACCAGTCGAGTCATTTAGGTCAGATTCTGATGATCAGCAAACGGTTTCCTGAAAAAGATGACATGGCCGACCAGAAGATTGAAGTAGACTATTGACTTCAAACAATCCTATGCCGGATGAGTAGTAAAAGGGTATAGACTTTTTACAAACTCATATTTTTTGAATGATGGAAACCATGTACGAAAGTGAGGTAATCGCCAAAGGCGGGCTACAGGGCCACGTTTCTTCACAAGACGGCGCACTGGACGTTGATGTATACATGCCCACCGGGCAAGACAATGACAAGCAGGGGACTACCCCTGAGCAACTGTTTGCCGCCAGCTACGCCGCTTGCTTAGAAGGCACTCTGTACCACGTAGCCCAGGTAAATAGCGTGGATCTGAACGACGCCGAGGTGAAAGCCAAGGTGCGGGCGGTGCAGGTAGAAAAAGGCGACCTGCGGTTTGCTTTAGACCTGCACGTGACCATACCCAATGTTGATCAGGAGAAGGCTCAGACTATTTTAGATAATGCTTACGAAAACTGTCCGCTCACCAAAGCGACCAAGGGCAATATGGAAGTAAATGTACAGTTAGCCTAAGCAAACAACTTTTTGACCGTAATAATCACTGGTTATTACAGTAAAACGCAGAAGAAGCTCGCATTTGGGCTTCTTTTGCTATTTTGCGGTATCAACAACCTCACTATTATGCCGTTCCGTTTGCTGATTGCCAGCCTGCTGCTGTGGACTACCACTAGCCACGCTCAGATGCAAAGTCCTAATCAATTTCTAGGTTACTCTTTGGGCGACCGTTTCACTCCCCATCACCGGGTCGTTAGCTACTTCGAGCATGTGGCCGAAGCACAGCCTAATGTGCAGTTAGAATACTACGGAGAAACCTACGAACACCGACCGCTGCTGGTATCGTACGTTACCTCGCCGAAGAATTTTGCGCAGCTCGAGCGCATTCGCTCGGCGAACCTGCACCGAGCCGGTTTGCAAGATACGGTGACTAATGATGGTTTTGATGACATCGCCATCGTTTGGCTAAGCTATAACGTGCACGGCAACGAGGCGGTGTCTACCGAGGCGGTGATGGCGGTACTTTATGAACTGGCCGACGCTAGCAACGCACGCACCCAGCAGTGGTTAGAGAACACGGTGGTCATCCTAGACCCTTGCCTCAACCCCGACGGGCGCGACCGCTACGTCACCTGGTATAACCAACACGTGGGCATGCCCTCCAATGCCAACCCCAACAGTTGGGAGCACCATGAACCCTGGCCGGGTGGACGGCCCAATCACTATTTCTTCGATCTGAATCGTGACTGGGCGTGGGCCACGCAGCAAGAAACCCAAGCTCGGCTTAAGCTTTACAACCAGTGGTTACCCCACGTACACGCCGATTATCACGAGCAAGGCGTCAACAGTCCGTACTATTTTGCCCCGGCGGCCGAACCCTTCCACGAACTTATCACCGATTGGCAGCGAGAGTTGCAAGATTCTATTGGCGCCAACAACGCTCGCTACTTCGACGAAGCCGGGTGGTTGTACTTCACGCGCGAACGCTTCGATTTACTCTACCCGAGCTACGGCGACACCTACCCCACGTACAACGGGGCCATCGGGATGACCTACGAACAAGGTGGCTCCGGTCGAGCTGGTTTGGCGGTGCTTACCGAAGAGAAAGATACGCTTACCTTGACTGACCGCATCGAGCACCATGTAACGACCAGTTTGTCTACCGTAGAAGCAGTGGCGAAGCAAGCCACCAAAACGGTAGCGGAGTTTGCACAATTTTATCAGCAGGCGCAGGCCGAACCTACCGGTGACTACCGCAGCTTCGTCGTAAAGGCGGAGCAAAATGCCAACAAGGTGACGGCACTTCGTAGTCTGCTCGATACCCACCAGATACGCTACTCACAGAGCACCGACCGGCGCCAACTATCCGGTTTTAGCTATCGCGAACAAGCTACTACAAACTTCGAACTCGAGGCGGGCGACCTCATTGTGCCGGTGCAGCAGCCTAAGTCGGTGCTGCTACAAGTGCTCTTTGAGCCCAACACAGCCCTGTCCGACTCTATCACCTACGACATCACCGCTTGGTCGGCGCCCTACGCCTACGACCTGGAGGCCTACGCGCTGGCCGAGGCGCTACCGGCGGGTGATACTCCTTCGGCCGCTGATTCGGTTTTTGCCACCGTGAGCGAACCCGCTTACGCCTACGTCGCCGAGTGGAACAGCACCGCTGATGCTAGGCTTCTGGGTCGGTTGATGCAACAAGATATTAAAGTAAGAGTGGCTACACGAGCTTTCACGGTAGAGAACCGTTCATTCGCGGCGGGCGCGTTGGTCATTACGAGAGCCAATAACGCTGCCCTCGGCGATGCGTTCGACCAGCGCGTCGTAGCTATTGCCAACCAGATGCAACAAGAGGTAACTGCGGTAGGTACAGGTTTCGTCAGCAGCGGCTTTGACTTAGGTTCGGGCGAAGTGCGTTACTTAACTCCACCACGCATTGTAGTGGCGACCGGTGAGGGAGTAAGTTCCGGTGCATTTGGTGAAATTTGGCACTTTTTTGAGCAAGAGCTTCAGTATCCGATCACCGCAGTAGAAGCAACCCGACTGAAAGAGATTGACCTAAGTAAATACAACGTGCTTATCTTACCCGACGGCGCATACGAGTCGGCGCTGAAAGACGTGGACTTGGTAGCATGGATTGACAAGGGCGGGAAAGTGATTGCGTTGGAAGACGCGCTGTCGCATTTGTCTTCGGTAGAATCGCTTAGTCTTAAGATCTACGCCGATGAGCAGGAGCAACAGGCCGCCGAGCAGGCCGCCGCCGAACAGCAAAATCCGTTAGCCCCCTACGGCAATCGCGAGCGGCGGGGCATCAGCCAGGAAATTTCGGGAGCGATCTTTCGCCTTCGTTTAGACAATACGCACCCGCTTGCGTTTGGCTATCCGGATTATTATTACACCCTCAAGCGGGGCACCGATCGTTACGCCTACTTGGAGGATGGCTGGAACGTAGGTACGCTAACCGGCCAAGATGCGCTGGTCAGTGGTTTTGTGGGATCAAAAGTGGGGCAGCAGCTCGATAACTCGTTGGTGTTTGGGGTAGAAAGTAAAGGGCGAGGAAGCGTGGTCTATATGGTAGACAATCCGTTGTTTCGGTCGTTCTGGCACGGCGGCAAGCTACTGTTTGCCAATGCGGTTTTCTTGGTGGGCCAGCCGTAGCAAACCGTAATTTCTGATGCAGGCGTTTACCTTCTGTAGCTTTTTATCCCCACTTTCCAGATTTCGCTCGCGCGTAATACGAAGAGGATAGCCAGCCCGAGCAGCAGGACTGCCAGCCCGTAGCTCGGGATACTTTGCTCTAAAAAATGTATTCCCGAAAACGCCGTAATATTCAGGATGAGTACTGTAGTCAGTCCTAACCCAATGAGGCCAGCTATCAAAGTTGCGGTGATTCTAAGTGTATGACTCACGGTGGCTATTCGTTTCAGTCCGAAGGTTATCAGATAAACGATAGTCAGTATAATACCTGTTAAAACCAACACCCATACATTATGAATAACCACGTAAGTATCGTGGAACTGCACGTCCGAAGATTCGCGTAGTCTGAACCCAGTCAATAGTCCAGAAACTATCAGTAGTGTTATAAAGAGAAATACTACCCAGTTTACCTCGCTCCGCTGTTTCACACGCTTAGCTTATACTGAATATAGACATCACCTCGACAGCAACCCTTGCCCCTGCATCCAGGCTTCGCAGCGGTCGGGCCAAGAGGCGAAGGCGGTGCCGGGTTCACCCAGTCCTAAGCCGTGTTGCCCCTTCTCATAAACGTGTAGTTCGGCGGGGACGCCCTGTTCGTGTAGGGCCAGATAAAAGTAGATACTATTCTGCGGTGGTACTCCGGTGTCTTCTGAGGTGTGTACCAGAAAGGTAGGCGGGGTGTCCTTGGTTACTTGTTTCTCGTTGGAAAGCGAACGCGCCAGAGCTGGATCAGGGTTTTCACCCAACAGCATGTAGCGCGAGCCTTCGTGCTGATAGTCCCCGGCAAAAATGATAACTGGATACAGTAGCACCATAAAATCAGGCCGACTACTGTGCTGGTCAATAGGGTCTGATGCTGTTTTGTCTCCGGCATCCGCGTGGGTACCCAGGGTGGAGGCTAGGTGTCCGCCCGCCGAGAAGCCTAACACACCGATGCGATCAGCGTCTAATCCCCATTCGGCAGCGTGGGCACGTACCGTACGAATGGCGCGTTTACCATCATTCATCGGAACAGGGTGCTGATAACCGTTTTTCCCTAGTCGATACGTTACGATGTACGCCGCTACACCGAGTGAATTGAGCCAGCGGGCTACTTGGTGCCCCTCGTGGTCCATGGCCAACATGCTATAACCACCCCCCGGACAAATAACGACTGATGTACCATTAGCAGTCTCTGCTGGAGCTGGATAGCGAATGAGTTGCGGCTGGTCTTGTGGTTCATTCCCCTGGGCCTGCGGTGCTCCGTCCGCCCACAGTGCCATCGTATCAACCTGTGTTTGAGCAGCAGCGCCACGGGCCATGAGCATAGTACAAGAAATGATGATGAGACACAGCGAAGAGGCGGCACACGGAAGATTCGGTAAGACCATACGGTAAGGTTTATAGTAACCCTCAATATAGCCAGCCGCTCGTGAAAAACCTATTGCGTTATTTTATTGGGCAAGCAATAAAACCTGCTAAGAAAGGGAGTGAGCAAGAAGTTGCTTGAGGTCAACACGCTCGTACCATCGCACTAACTGCTGTGCGTGCGGATAGGTGTTCACCTCTTTGATACGGTCGCCCTGAAGACCATCGAAGAAAATCTCGATAAAAAAGTGGTTATCGTAATAAAGGCAAACCCCGTAGCGGTGGTTGTGCTCTGATACGATCTCAAAGTCGATCAGGCGGCAATGATGATAGATATAATCTAATTGTTGCTCCGAAGTAAACGCATCAAATTTTTTACAGTCCATAGCACAAAGGAGCATATTATCTAAAAAATGAAACAGCCGTAAACCAGCCAGACCTTACTATGTAGTATCGAGTCAGTATTCTACCATTACGGTTCGTCACTCTTATCTAACGGCTCAGTCACACTAATTGTTAAAGCCGACCGCGGCGCGTCATCTTTGGGCATCAACTATTAAACGCACAATGATGAATCGCCTACTGATCTTCTTTACTTTATTTACCGCCTTAACCTACCGAGTAGCTTTGGCGCAAACCACCGTGAGCGGTACAGTACAAGACGCTCGGGGCGCAGCCATAGTGGGCGCCAACATTTATCTTGATGGAACCTACGATGGCACTTCTACCGACACCACCGGTGCTTTCCGGTTCAGCACCCACGAAGCGGGCGAATACACCCTGATGGCCAGTGCCATCGGTTACCAGACCCACGAGCACACCGTGCTGCTGAGCAACGACAGCACCACACAAGTAGTTGTGCTACAGGAAGCCATCAACAAAATGGACGGAGTAACCGTGACAGCGAGTGCCTTCGGGGTGAGCGATCAGCAAAGTGGCCACCGTATGAAGCCCCTCGATATTGTAACTACCGCCGGAGCGTTGGGCGACATCAGCGGCGCACTGCAAACCATGCCCGGCACACAAACGGTGGCTGAAGACGGACGGCTATTCGTGCGCGGAGGGGCTGGCCATGAGACGAAAACCTTTATGGACGGTATGCTGGTACACGAACCCTACGGTGCTTCAGGGCCCAACGTGCCGACGCGGGGGCGCTTCTCGCCCTTTTTGTTCAAAGGTACTACCTTTAGTACCGGAGGCTACTCGGCCGAATACGGTCAGGCGCTGTCGGCGGCACTCGCCCTCAACTCCGTAGACCTAGCGCCGCAAACTCAGACGGACATTTCGGTGATGAGCGTCGGAGTGGATGCTACCCACCAGCACCGCTGGAACGATGCGTCGCTGATGGTGAAGGGCGAATATACCAACCTGTCTCCCTACCAATCGCTTATCAAGCAGGAAGTGGATTGGGATCAGGCTCCCGTGGCGGGCGGAGGATCAGTTGCCTTTCGCCGTAAGACTTCAGCCACCGGCCTGCTCAAGCTATACGGTTACGCCAACTACGGGCAGTTGGCCATGCAACGGGCACGCATTGAGCAGCCGACCGAATCAGACGCCATACGGGTAAAAAACACCAATGTGTACCTCAACGGTACTTATCAGGAGGCCTCTAGGAAAGCGTTGGTCGGTGCGCACCGGGCTGTCCTACACCCACGATCAGGAAATGAGCGCAGCGAACGAAGATCAGCTTGATGAAACTTATGCGGGGTTGCACGCCAAGGCAACGGCTTCTTATGATGCCTCAGAACATTTGACCCTACGCGGTGGCCTAGAGCACCATACCGAACAAGGTACCCGCCACTACCGCAGCCCCGAGGGCGATACGCTCCAGCGGTGGGAAGCCCCACTGACCGCCGGTTTCGTAGAAGCCGATCTGTACGCTTCCAGCCGGTGGGTCGCTCGGGTGGGCGGCCGGTGGGAAGTAAATAAGCAGGAGGCTTCTCATCTAGCTCCCCGCTTGTCGCTAGCCTATAAAACCGGCTCGGCCAGTCAGGTATCGCTGGCCTACGGTTCTTTCTACCAGCGCCCCGAAGGCAGCCTGCTGGGCCAAAGCTCAACCCTTTCTACTGAGCGGGCTACGCACTACGTGGCGAGCTACCGAGTGGCGAAGCAGGGGCGCACCTTCCGGGCCGAGGCATTTCATAAGCGGTACGACGATTTGGTAAAAACCACCGGGTCGCTCAACAATCAAGGCTACGGCTACGCCCGGGGAGTAGAGCTTTTCTGGCGCGACCGCACCACCATCAAAAACGGTGAGTACTGGCTATCTTACTCGCTACTCGACGCCCAGCGCGAGGCCCTGCACTTCCCGACCTTGGCTACTCCTACTTTTGCCGCTCGCCATACGCTTTCAGCGGTGTATAAGCACTTCATTCCGGCCCTCAAAGTGCAAGTGGGCGCCAGCTACCGTTGGGCCACCGGTCGCCCCTACCATAACCCAAACCACGATAATTTTCACCGCGACCGCACGCCAAATTTCAACAGCCTGAATCTGAACGTAGCGTACCTCATTCGCCAGCACATCATTCTGTACGCCTCGGCGACCAATGTGCTGGGGGCAGACAATGTGTTTGGTTACCGCTATGCTGCGCAGCCGAACGAACGGAGCACCTACGGCCGCCAGGCGGTGAGACCCGCCGCCCCGCGCTT
Source organism: Tunicatimonas sp. (assembly GCA_965213875.1). GTDB lineage: Bacteria > Bacteroidota > Bacteroidia > Cytophagales > Cyclobacteriaceae > Tunicatimonas. The sequence continues at coordinate 1,926,876 of CBDCAN010000001.1, forward strand.
CTTGTTCGTAGGCCTGTTCATCACGCTGAGCCGCGATCGCCAAGCCAATCAACTAGACAATTTATAATCCTCACTTATTTCTCTTCCCCAAACCCCTTACGACAATGACATTCGCCATCTTATTTTTTATCGCTTTTGCTACCGTTAATGATTACCAACAAGCCATGGAGCGAAGCCTGGCTACCCTGGAAGAATCTAGCGGAGTTGAGCAGCTATCAGCCGCCGCCAACCGCTTTGAGCGCATTGCTCGGGCTGAAGAAGATCAGTGGCTACCTTGGTACTACGCCGCCTACGCCACGTTGCACGCCGCCATTGAGTCGCCGTCGGCCGAGAAGGATCAGCAGCTCGACGTGGCCCAGCAACACCTCGATAATGCACTAGCGTTGGCCCCCGAAGAATCTGAAGTAGTAGCCCTACAAGGCTATATTTACACCATTCGGGTGACGGTGGATCCGGCCAACCGCGGGCAGGAGCTCGCTCCGAAGGCTACCCGCACGCTGACGCAAGCCCTCCAGCTAAATCCCGATAATCCGCGCGCACTGTATCTACTGGGACAGATGCAGTACGGCACCGCCCAATTCTTCGGATCGGATACCTCAGACATCTGCCAGTTATTTACACAAGCAGTAGAAAAGTACGAAAGTGCAACCCACGACGATGCGCTGATGCCTGCTTGGGGCAAAGCCGGTGCCCAGGCCATGCAGCAGCAGTGCGAAAAATAGCCCTTGCTTGAAGTAGATTCCTTATCTTTAGACAAACGAACGTTATGGGCCCCTCTCTTTTCTATAAGGAACTTTCCTCTGCCTTGATCTTCTCAGTACCAGTCGGTACGTTGATTATGGTGCTGTTGCGCCCGCAGCAGTTCACTTCTTGGCAGGGGTTACAGCAGGTTTGGCCCAGTCTACTGATGTCCATTGCCTATACGATCTTCTTAGGGTGGGGAAACGGCTATTTGGATCGCTATATCAACCGTTTCGTGCGGTGGATAGATCAGCCCGTCAGGAGGCTTGTAGTGAGCGTCCTGGCTATGTTGCTCTACTCTTTTTTAGCGATTGTAATGATCCAGTTTGTGTTCGCTAAACTGATATGGGAAGACCGCTGTGACTGCACGCTGGGCTGGGATGACTACTACGTGCCGAACATGACTTTTCCGCTGATCATCACCGTAATCATCACCACGGTCTTGTTCAGCCGTAAGTTTCTGCTAGAGTGGCGGCGAGCCGCGATTGAAACCGAGCGGTTAAGAAGCGAACAGCTAGCCTCGCAGTATCAGTCGCTCAAGGATCAGATGAATCCACACTTCTTGTTCAACAGCCTCAATGCCCTTACGTATTTGGTGTACGAAAATCAGGATCAGGCGGCACTGTTTATTCGCAAACTATCCGAGGTGTATCGCTACGTGCTAGACACGCGCGACCGGGAAGTAGTGCCACTGGCCGAAGAGTTGGACTTCGTGCGGGCCTACGTTTTTTTGCAGAAAATCCGCTTTGAAGACGCCTTGCAAGTAACTTGGGAGATTCCCGATGATTCATCGTACTGCGTTCCACCACTAGCCCTACAAATGCTGCTGGAAAATGCGATTAAACACAACGAATTGTCGGATGCGCACCCATTACAGATTACCATTCGGCAGGAGGATGAGGGGCAACTGCTGGTGGAGAATAACGCGCGGCCCAAAGAGCTACAAGAACCTTCGTCGGGTATCGGGCTGGAGAACATCCGTGCCCGCTACCGCTTCCTGACCGAAGCGCCTGTGACCGTTGTGCACCAGAAGCACGTTTTTTCGGTGAGCCTACCGCTACTTCGTACGGAGTCGGCGTCATCAGTATCTCGCGCCGTACCGGCCGTTCATTAACACTACCTCTACCCTACATGAAAGTACTAATCGTTGAAGATGAGAAGCCTGCGGCCCGCCGCCTCACCTCACTACTACATCAGTACGACAGCTCTTTAACCGTCGTCGACGCTATTGACACGGTGCAACGGGCGGTGCAGTGGTTCACCGCGCACCCGGCACCTGACTTGGTCTTCATGGATATTCAACTGGCCGACGGGCTTAGCTTTAGTATCTTTGAACAAACGCAGGTAGACGCCCCCATCATCTTCACCACCGCCTACGATCAGTACGCAATTCAGGCCTTCCGGGTCAACAGCGTAGACTATCTGCTCAAACCCATCGAGCCACAGGCACTAGAGCGTGCTATTAACAAGTTTAAACGCACCCGACCCTCAGAAGCACCTTCTACCGGCACATCGCCTAACACGATGACCCAAATTCAGCAAGCCATTGGCATGCTTACCAAGCAGTATAAAGCGCGCTTTGTGGTGAAAGTGGGTGAGCATATTCAGGCCATTCCTATCGGTGAAGTGCTCTACTTTGTGAGCCAGGAAAAGGCTACGTTCATGCAGACCCAAACCGGCCGACGCTTCATCGTAGACTATCCGCTAGATCAAATTGAAAGCATGGTTGATCCTGCCAGTTTTTTCCGTATTAGCCGACGGTACGTGGTCGGATTGGCCGCTATTCAGGATATCATCACCTATTCGAGCAGCCGTTTGAAGTTGCTGTTACACCATTCGGATGACAACGACGTGCTGGTGAGCCGTGATCGTGTGTCTGATTTTCGTCAGTGGCTAGACCAGTAGTAGGCAGGCATCCCCAAAATTGGGGAATTTAGACCCTGCTTTCATCAGACCAAAAAGTATCCACTTAGAATCAACGATCAAATTCCTTGTCATAACTCTCTATTGTTCAGCATTTTGCGACAAACATGGCTATTTGAGTTATATTTTCCTTCCTCCGGCAAATCATTTGTTATTATGAGACCGAACGAGGGGAAGTGATAAGCACCGATTTTTTAGACTGTTACATTTTTTAACCTGTTGTGCATTTTTATTTTTTGAACTTTGACAGATAGTAACTTTTAGATGTATGTGATGGTAAGCTTATTAGAGCATAAGAGCGACACGGCTAGAAACTGTGTCGCTCTTTTTTTATTCTCACAAATTGCATAATTTGCCTCGTAGAAGACTAAAATGACCGACCTATGAATACCAATACGATGATGTTGATCGCGCTCGCTCTGATCGTAGTGCTGGCGGCCGTAAGTATCTGGCTAGCCAACCGTGGCAGTGGCATCACTGACACCGACGAAGTGGTAGACGAATACGACGAGAACAACGCTAACGCTAAACTAGCAGACTGACGCTCTGTAGTTAGTACCCTAACACCTTCAGCATAGATTCGCTCGATTGCTCCGGTGCGAAAAGATCGTAGGTGAGTTCACCACTGGTTTTTTTGTCGATCACTACGTGCTGCGGTGCTGGAATCAGGCAGTGCTGAATGCCCCCGTATCCGCCCACCGATTCTTGATACGCTCCCGTATAGAAAAATCCGACGTACAGTTGATCCGTCGTTTTAGGCAAAAACAGTTCATTGCGATGAGCTTCGGTATTGTAGTAATCCAGGCTATCGCAGGTAAGCCCACCTAAGTTAATTTTTTGATACGGCCGATCCCAGTGATTAATAGGCAGCATCACGTACTTCTTGTTCAGCCCCCAAATGTCAGGTAGCTGCGTAATGAGCGAGCCGTCGATCATATACCAGCGTTCCTTATCATTCTGCTGCTTCTGGTCTATTATTGAATAAAGCACCGCTCCGCTTTCACCCACCGTAAAGCTGCCAAACTCCGTCAGGATGTGCGGAGTGGGCACCCCGTGCTCGCGGCAGGTCGTTTGTATATTACGCACAATTTCGTCCACAATGTATTGATAGTCGTAGGTGAACCACAGCGAGTTCTTCACCGGAAAACCGCCCCCGATGTCTATGCTATCCAACTCAGGGCAAACCTTCTTCAGTTCGCAGTACTTATCCACGAAGCGGTCTAGCTCGCTCCAGTAGTAGGCCGAATCGTCGATGCCCTGGTTCACAAACAAGTGCAGCATCTTGAGTCTAGCCTTCGGGTTTTCTCGAATACGGGTTTGATACAGTTCGGTGATATCATCGTAGCGCACACCTAAGCGCGAAGTGTACAGTTCAAACCGTGGGGTCTCATCCGAAGCCACCCGGATGCCCACCGAGTAAGTCCCTTCCACGTGTTGATCGTAGTAATCGATCTCATCCAAGCTATCCAGCACCGGCACGCAGTGTTGGAAGCCTTGGTTAATAAGTCTCGTAATTTCTCGCAAATAAAGCTCCCGCTTGAATCCGTTGCATACGATCAGGGTATCTTGGCTGATTTTGCGCTGCTCGTGCAGTTTGCGCACAATGGCAATATCGTAGGTAGAAGAAGTTTCTAGCTGAATGTTGTTCTTGAGGGCCTCGTTGAGCACGAAAGAGAAGTGCGAGGCTTTGGTACAGTAGCAGTAACGATAATCACCTTCGTACTGATGTTTATCCATAGCGTGACGAAACCACTGCCGCGCCTGCTGAATACTCTGGCTGATTTTAGGAAGATACGTTAGCTTGGTGGGGGTGCCGAAGCGCTGGATCACTTCGAGCAGGGGCACGTCATGAAACCGAAGCCCTCCTGCGTGCAGGTTAAAATCTTGGGTGGGGAAATCGAAAGTCTGTTCGATCAGGTCCCGGTATTTTCTCATGCGAACGATTCAGTGGTTAGCCGGTAGAATGCGGTGCAATATTCTCATAAATTTAACATCTTTGCAACCATGATAGATGCTGGTTGTTCCACACGACGATGTTAGATAGTAGTTTATTCTCCGTCAAAACCAATATCTACTATCCACTATCCTGTTTTCTAGTACCATGAACATCGAAGCATCTATCAAGTCAAGCATCAGCCGAGCGTTTAGCGAGCTGTTTTCTCATACTTTGCCCGCCGAAGAAGTGAGCTTACAGCCCACTCGGAAGGAGTTTGCGGGTTCGTTTACCTTCGTCACCTTCCCTTACGCACGTATATCCAAGAAAAACCCGACCGAAACTGCCGAGCTGATCGGTCAGTATTTGGTGGACATCGAGGTGGTGAAAGCGTTCAATGTGGTCAAGGGCTTTCTGAATCTGGAGCTCAGCGACGCGGTATGGGTGCAGGTGCTACGCGACCTACAGCAGACTGACCAAGATGAAACGCCCTTCGGTTTTCAGTCTGACAACGGCCAGCGCGTGACGGTTGAGTTTTCGTCGCCCAACACCAATAAACCGTTGCACCTGGGGCACTTGCGCAACAACTTTTTGGGTTGGTCTACGGCCAAGATTCTGGAAGCCAACGGCTACGATGTGTTCAAAACCAGCATCATCAACGACCGCGGTGTGCATATCTGCAAGTCAATGCTGGCTTATCAAAAGTTCGGCAAGGGTGAAACTCCCGAATCTTCGGGCATCAAGGGCGATCACCTGGTAGGTAAATACTACGTGGAGTTTGACCGAGCTTATAAAGAAGAAATTAAGACATTGATCGCTGACGGTACGCCCGAAGCACGAGCTAAGAAAGAAGCCCCGCTGATGCAGGAAACCCAAGCGCTACTGCAACAGTGGGAACAGGGTGACCCTAACGTGGTGACCCTCTGGAAGCAGATGAACGGCTGGGTGTACGACGGGTTCAACAAAACCTATCAGAAGATCGGAGTTAGCTTCGACCAAGAGTACTATGAGTCTAACACCTACCTGCTGGGCAAAGATGCGGTGGCCGAAGGCCTGAAGCAGGGGGTGTTCTACGAAAAAGATGACGGTTCGGTCTGGATTGACCTAAGCGACGAAGGGTTAGACGAAAAGCTGGTGCGCCGCTCCGATGGCACTTCGGTGTACATGACCCAAGACCTGGGCACCGTGCAGGAGCGCTACCGCGATCGCCCCTTCGACCGGATGGTCTACGTGGTGGGCAACGAGCAAGACTATCATTTCAAAGTGCTGTTTACCATTCTCAAAAAATTGGGTCGCCCCTACGCCGACGGTTTGTACCACCTGTCGTACGGCATGGTGGACCTGCCCGAGGGCAAAATGAAATCGCGCGAGGGCACCGTGGTCGATGCCGATGATCTGATTCGTGAGGTGGTAGATGCCGCCCGCGAGCAAACCGAAGAGCTGGGCAAGATTGAGGGTTTTACGGAAGAGCAGGCACAGGCGCTGCACCACATGCTGGGCGTGGGTGCCCTCAAGTACTTTCTGCTGAAGGTTGATCCTAAAAAGCGCATGCTGTTTAATCCGGCCGAGTCGGTGCAGTTGCAGGGCAACACGGCGCCCTTTATTCAGTACACATACGCACGGATCGCGGCCATTCGGCGCAAAGCCCAGGTTGATGGCCTTAGCACCCAGCCAGCACCGGAACTCGCTAGCATAGAACCGGCCGAACGCGCGCTTGTTGAGCTATTGAACGCTTTTCCGTCGAAAGTATCGCTAGCTGCTGAGGAATACAGTCCGGCGGTGGTGGCTCAGTACGCGTATGATCTGGCCAAAGCCTACAACCGTTTCTATACCGAGGTTTCTATCTTCGGTGAAGAAGACGCGCAACGCGTCGCATTTCGGGTAGGACTGTCCGACACGGTAGCGCAAACCATTCAAAAGGCAATGGGCTTATTGGGCATTGATGTACCTGAGCGAATGTAATGCTTAACCGATCAATCCAATCGCTCGCCAGTGCCCGTAAACCCCTGGATATCAGCCGCTCGTCCGCGCACCCTGCCACTGGCGTTGGCCAGCATTGGTATGGCGGCATTTTTGGCGGCCGCCGAGCAGCAGTTTCGCTGGGAGGTGTTCGCGCTGAGTGCGCTCACTACGGTTTTTCTCCAGATTTTATCCAACCTGGCCAACGACTATGGCGATTCTATCCACGGGGCTGACCAAGCCGGACGGGAAGGGCCGTCACGGGCGGTGCAGTCCGGTGCCATCTCGTCGCGGGCCATGCGCCGGGCGATGGTGGTATTTTCTATCCTCTCGCTGGGTAGCGGTGTGGCCCTGTTGTGGATCGCCCTGCCCGGCAACCAAACAACTTTCCTTATTTTTCTGGGGCTGGGCATCTTAGCTATCGGTGCCGCCATCACCTACACTTCGGGGGGCAACCCTTACGGTTACGTGGGATTGGGTGATTTATCGGTACTGATCTTCTTCGGATTGGTAGGCGTGATGGGATCGTATTATCTGCACGCACTAGACGTACATTGGGTGCAGCTGCTACCGGCCCTAAGCTGCGGTTTGTTTTCTACGGCGGTACTCAACGTGAACAACGTGCGCGATATTAAATCAGACGCCGTGGCGGGCAAACGATCTATTCCGGTGCGATTGGGACGAGAGCGGGCAACTGCGTACCACTGGCTACTATTAGCCGTCGGGCTGCTTTGCTCCGTGCTTTACACCCTACTTACGTATCAATCGTACTATCAGTGGTTGTTCTTGGTGAGTGCTCCCCTACTATTTATTAATGGGATGGCCGTACAGCAGAAGCAAACCGCAGTAGCACTAGACCCTTACCTCAAACAAATGGCCCTCACCACTTTGTTGTACGTACTCACCTTTGGCCTGGGATTACTGCTTTAAACTTACATCCGTTGCCATTCACCGCACGAAACACGTATAATCACTTATAACCAAAACCACTCTACTTATGAAAACGATTCTGGTTCCCACCGACTTTTCTGATCCGGCCACCTACGCGCTAGATTTGGCCTATGATATCGCTAAAAAAAGCGGTGCTGCTATCAAACTACTCAATGTGGTAGAAGCCCCCCACGGCAGTTCGTTTAACTCTATGGGTGAGGTGAATACCGGGGATGGTACCGATTCGCTGTTCTTTATGCAGCTGGTGAAAGGGGTCAGACAACGATTACTGGAGATTGACGAGGATCCAAAGTACGCCGACGTAAGTCTAGACGGCTTCGTAGAAGTGGGCAACCCCTACGAGAACATTGCCCGCACCATTGCCGACCATAATGTCGATCTGGTGGTGATTGGTACACAGGGAGCAAGTGGTTTAGAAGAGATATTCGTGGGCTCTAACACCGAAAAAGTGGTGCGCTACGTGGACTGCCCCGTGCTCGCTGTGAAAGAACCGGTACAATCAGATGTGATCAAAAACATCGTGCTGGCTACTAATCTACGCGATGACCACCAAGCTTTGGTCAAAGAGCTGGTCAAGATACAGACAATCTTTGATGCGACCATTCACATCGTGCGGGTCAATACGCCGAGTAGTTTTGAGAATGATCGCTACTACAAGGCCGAAATGGAAAAGTTCGTTGAGCAGTACGGTTTAACCAACTATACCCTCAACGTGTACAACGATAGCGACGAAGAAGACGGTATTATCTATTTTGCTGAACAAATCGACGCCGACCTGATCGCGATAGGTACACACGGGCGAAGCGGTATCAGCAGACTGCTGAGCGGTAGTATTGCCGAAGACGTGGTCAACCATGCCAAGCGCCCAGTATGGACGTTTAAGCTGAAGTAAAGTCGCAAAGTGTAGGCCTAAGATATGAGCGAAGCAAGCGCACTGCTGGTCATCAGCTTCCGAGCCTCACCTGGTCTACACTCTTTTCGTCTTCGGGCTTGAAGAACACGCGGCGAATCCATTTGGGCAAGAAGATAGCGCCTAGTAATAAATAGGGGTAATACGAAAGCAGCCGCCAGAGTATGTTAGTCACGAAAGTATAGTCTCCCAAGAACTCGGTGAAGAATTGGGTGAAGAAAAATTCTGCAGCACCGCTCGCTCCGGGAGTCGGTGAAATCAACATTACGATCCACATCATGATGTGGCGGCAGAAGATAAGCAGTGTGTACTCCAGGTGAGCTCCACAAAAGAGGCCACCAGGCAGTTGAGCATGGCGTAGCGCGCGCACCACACGAAAAAGGTAAACGCAATAATCGTGATCCAATAGCGCGCCTGCTTGCCCCGCAGTTGCCGTGAGGCCAGAATCACCTCGTCGCCGTGGTCGCTCATGGCGTAACGCCAGCGTCGTAGAAAGCGGATCGAGCTGAGCTTCATCAAAAACCACTTGAAGCCTCGCGGACGAATCAGCAGGGCATAAATCATCACTATCGTATAGATGGCAATGAGTGAGTAGCTGATGAGAAACACCACCTGCAAGCTATTACCCAACGGCAACGACATGTCGGCGGTTTGCGGAAAAAGCTCGTCCTTCGAATAGATAAGTGCGATGGGCGACATTAACAGAAAGAACGAATTATCTAGGATAGAGGTGAGCATCACGTAGGCCAGTGCTTTGCCAAACTTAATGCCCTCTTTCATGAGCACCAACACCACGATGGTGGTACCCCCCACCACTGAGGGCGTAATGGCTGAGGCAAACTCCCACAGAATAATCACATAGATGCTGCTCTCCCAGTTGAGCTCGTGATTGGTGAGCACCTTGATCCGATACACGTAGCCCGAATCGCGCGCTAAGATCACCAGAAACGCCAGCATCAGCGGTATCCACCGCGCGTCAAAGATGAGTTTAAGCTTATCGGCCGTTACGTCGGGGTCGCTCAAAAACAGGTACGCCACGATGGCTACTCCAATCAGAATGGGAATCCATACCTTATTCGGATTAAGTGTTTTAGCAATTTCCTTTGAGTTAATCTCCATCAACAACCGATACCTCTGCCAAGCCTGATTCGGCCGGACTTATCCAAAAATTATTGTAGCCTTCGCCTACGCGAATGGCAATTTCGCCTACCTGAAGCAACTCTAGAATAGCCAAAAAGTTAAAAATCACTGCTATTTTGTGGGCATCCTGCTCAATAAGCGTACGAAAAGCCAGCGGTTCTTTTGCCTGCGTCAGAGCGGCCACTACGTAGGTGCGCTGCCCGGCAATGGTATAGGGATACTGCACTACTTGATGCGGTTTTTCTTGCTTCTTCTGTTCGTAGCGTTCGGTTACCCGCTCAAACACCCGTAGTAGTTTATAGAGCGTAAGGTCTTGCAGTTCTGCCTCCACATTGGTAGTAGCCGCCAGTTTTTTTAGTTCGTTGGTCAGGTTGCCTCTCTCGTTGCGCAGCATCCGTTGCTCTTCTAAATCGGCTAAGTCCTGAATAACCGACTTATACTTTTTATACTCCAGCAGGTGTCGTACTAGTTCCTCACGGGGGTCCACTTCTTCTCCCACCTCGTTGATCACCGGCCGGGGCAGTAGCATTTTAGCCTTAATGCGCATCAACGTGGCCGCCACCAGAATAAACTCGCTGGCCACCTCAATATTCATCTGCTCCAGATCGTGTAGGTAGCTCAAAAAATCGTTCGTGATTTTGGAGATGGGAATATCATGCACATCAAGTTCGTCACGCTCAATAAAGAACAGCAGCAAGTCGAAAGGCCCCTCAAAGAGCGGAAGTTTGATCTCGAAACTCACAACGGTGGGTGGTTTAGCTGATAAAAACTCAACAAATTTATCATATATTGCAGTCAATCCTTGGTGAAAGGAAAGAAAATGTAAAACAGGCGCTGGATGAGTATAGCGATAGACGAACCGTTGATTGCACTCATACTTTTCGCGCGTGCCAACCGCTGTTGATTGCAGGAACAATCTGTGGCGAGCACTGTTTGTAAGATATTCGTTAGAACAGGTGTAACATGACAATTCAGCCCGGCCCGCTCTTAGCGGGCATCAATCAGCCTTCCGACCTTAACGACCTTACTCCCGAACAGCTCGTTCGCCTTTCCGAAGAACTCCGTCAGTTTATCGTAGACAACGTATCGGTATACGGTGGACACTTTGGTGCTAGCTTGGGAGTGGTAGAACTTACTGTAGCGCTGCACCACGTCTTTAACACTCCGTATGACCAGTTGGTCTGGGATGTGGGTCACCAAGCTTACGGACACAAAATTTTGACCGGTCGGCGCGATAACTTTCGTACCAACCGTGTTTACGGCGGTCTGTCAGGCTTTCCTAAGCGTAGCGAAAGCGAATACGATAGCTTCGGCGTGGGGCATTCGTCTACTTCCATCTCGGCAGCCCTTGGTATGGCCGTGGCCTCACAGCAGCAGGGTGACACCGACCGGCAGCATATCGCGGTGATTGGCGACGGCGCGCTTACCGGCGGTATTGCTTTTGAGGCGATGAATCACGCTGGCGTGGCCGACACCAATCTGCTCATTATCCTGAACGACAACTGCATGTCGATCGATCCCAACGTGGGCGCATTGCGTGATTACCTGACGGATATCACCACCTCACAGACTTATAATAAAGTGAAGGAGGATGTGTGGAAGGTGTTGGGCAAAGTGAGCAAGTTCGGTAAAAGCGCGCAAGAGGTCGCCTCCAAGTTAGACACCAGTCTAAAAGCATTTTTACTACAGAACAGTAACCTCTTTGAGTCGCTACACCTGCGCTACTTCGGCCCGGTCGACGGACACGATGTAACCCATCTGGCCAGCGTGCTAGAAGACCTGAAGAAAATTCCTGGCCCCAAAATCTTGCACTGCCTCACGGTGAAGGGCAAGGGGTTTCTGCCCGCTGAAAAGAATCAAACCAAATGGCACGCTCCAGGTAAGTTTGATAAGGTGACGGGCGAGATTCGCAAAAAGGTGTACGATACACCGCAGGCCCCTAAGTATCAAGAAGTCTTTGGGCACACTATTGTTGAGCTGGCCGAGCAAAATGAGAAGATTGTGGGCGTCACTCCGGCGATGCCCTCCGGTTCGTCGCTCAACATTATGATGAAGGCCATGCCCGATCGCGCCTTTGATGTGGGCATTGCCGAACAGCACGCGGTAACCTTTTCGGCCGGTATGGCTACACAGGGGTTGATTCCCTTCTGCAACATCTACAGTACGTTTATGCAGCGGGGCTACGACCAGGTAGTGCACGATGTGTGCATTCAAAAGTTGCCGGTCATTTTCTGTCTCGACCGAGCGGGAGTAGCCGGTGCCGACGGACCCACCCACCATGGTGCCTACGATATTGCCTACATGCGCTGCCTGCCCAACATGGTGGTGTCAGCCCCAATGAACGAGGCAGAGCTGCGCAACTTGATGTATACCGCTACGCTTTATCAGAACGGAGCGTTTTCTATTCGTTACCCGCGCGGACAAGGCGTGATGCCCGAGTGGCGCACCGAGATGCAAGAACTTCCGATAGGCAAGGGCAGACTGGTTCAAGAGGGCGAAGAAGTGGCCATCCTTACCATTGGCCATATTGGCAATTACGCCGTAGAAGCCTGCCAGATACTATCCGAAGAGGATATGCGCCCTGCGCACTATGACCTTCGCTTCGTGAAACCCCTCGACGAAGTATTACTACACGAAGTGTTTAGTCAGTTCAAACACGTGATCACGGTAGAAGACGGTTGCCTGATGGGCGGCATGGGTAGTGCGGTATTAGAGTTTATGGCTGACCACGGTTATCAGGCTACCGTACGCCGATTGGGCATGCCCGATCGCGTGGTAGAACACGGTGAACAAATAGAGCTACACCGCGAGTGCGGCTACGATCCTGAGGGTATTGCACAGGCCGTTCGCGAAATGTCAGAAGTGGTGACCGCTAGCTAAGCATATCATGAGATATATTGCTATCGTTTCCTGTCTGTGGTTGAGTCTGGCAGCTACCTACGGACAATCGGATGAGGCAACTTCTCGGTCTTTAGCCGAAGAGCAACTGGTGGCTTACAACGCACGCAACATTGACGATTTCTTACGCCCGTACAGCGACTCGGTAAGTGTGTATAATTTTCCTCGCGAGTTGTCCTATCAGGGCAAAGATACCATGCGAGAGCGCTACAGCAAACTCTTTAAAGACTATCCTGAATTGCACTGCGAGCTGGTCAACCGAATGGTATTGGGTAACAAGGTAATTGACCACGAGAAGGTAACTATAAATAAAGGGGAACCGCCACTCAAGGCAATTGCTATCTATACTATTCGTGACGGCAAGATCGCCGAAGTAATATTTATGTACCCCGAAGTTAAATAGCGGTTGCGACTACTGATACCGCATCACTGCCCACATAATCAGATAGATCAATACGGGAGAGCCGATGCCTAACACGCCCGCTACGGCAAATACGATCCGTATAGGCGTAACGTCCCAGTTAAAGTGCTCGGCAAGACCGCCGCACACGCCGAGCACTATTTTGTCGCTAGATGAGGGTTTCAGTTTGTTCATCATCAGTAGTTATTTCGTCTGCCTACTCTTCTCTTCCCAGTTTCTCTGTGCGAAACATAAATTTAACTACGCTACTGCTGCTTCCTGCTGATACTTTTCATACACAGAGCTGATACCTTCGCGCAGCTCAATCTGGTGCTTCCAGCCGTGACTGTGCAGCTTACTCACGTCCATGAGTTTGCGCGGCGTACCGTCGGGCTTGGAGGTATTGAACGTGAGCTCACCCGTGAACCCGACAATGTCTTTGATCAACAACGCCAAGTCTTTAATGCTGATATCTTCTCCGGTACCCACGTTCACCAGTTCCGGCTCGCTGTAGTGCTCCATCAGATAAACGCAGGCTTCGGCCAGATCGTCTACGTGCAAGAACTCGCGCTTCGGGCTACCCGAACCCCAAATTTCTACCGTGGCATCGCCGTTCTCCTTAGCTTCGTGAAACTTACGAATTAGCGCCGGCAACACGTGCGAATTGTTGAGGTCGTAGTTGTCGTTCGGTCCGTACAGATTGGTGGGCATGGATGAAATAAAATCACAGCCGTACTGCGCCCGATAGTTTTCACACAGTTTGATGCCCGCGATCTTGGCAATCGCGTAAGGCTCGTTAGTAGGCTCCAGCGGGCCACCGAGCAAGTATTCTTCTTTGAGCGGTTGATCAGCCAGTTTAGGGTAGATGCACGAAGACCCTAAAAACTGAAGCTTTTTCACACCGTGCACGTGGCTCTGGTGAATCACATTGTTCTGAATCATCAGGTTATCGTACAGAAACTCGCCGCGATAAACGTTGTTAGCGTGAATGCCCCCTACTTTCGCTGCTGCCAGAAACACATAATCGGGCTTCTCGGCAGCGAAAAAGTCGGCTACCTGCTGTTGACTGCGCAGGTCTAGCTCACTCGATGTGCGGGTAACGAAGTTCTGATAGCCTTTGCTTTGCAGATTGCGCATGATGGCTGAACCAACCATGCCGCGGTGCCCCGCGATGTATATTTTTGCTGACTGTTCCAAGGTAAGTTTGTGTTTGGTAAAAGTTATTGGATTCGGGCTAGCGCCTCGGCTTTAATCTCTGTAGGATTGATACTGCTTAACAGGTAAGTGCGGTCGTGCTTTCCCTCAAAAATCTCTACACAGGCATTATCCAATGCCTCATCAAAAGCCTCTTCGGCGATTTCAGCGAGATCTTTATGGGAGGCATAGTGCCCCCCTGCCTTTCGGCGTTTATTGACACGTTGGATAGCACGTACGGCATTACGGATTGATAGATCCCAGGAGGTAGTGGTACGTGATTCAGCCTGTTGTTTAATTAGGTGTACCAGCAGAACGACGGTATAGCTATAAATTTTGTTCAGCTTGTCTTCTCCGCTCATTTCCTCTAGCTCATCAACCAGCAGAAGAGCCGCTTGGTAGTTCTTCTGCTGGATGTGAGTACGCAATGCTATCAGCTCTTCCATCGTATCAATGTTAGCCCTGCTTAGGTTACTATGCTTCTAACGCGAATTATTCGTGATAGTTGAACACCTTGTGACCGCCTTTGAGCAAGAATTTGTCGCGCTTAAAGAGTTCAACGTCAGACTGCACCATATCTTTTACCAGTGCAGGCAAGTCATACTCTAGCTCCCAGCCCAGTTTCTCCTTTGATTTGGTGGGGTCACCAATCAATAGTTCTACCTCGGTGGGTCGGTAGTACGCAGGGTCTACTTTGACCACCTCTTTGCCTTCGGGCAGCTGGTAGTCGGGGTCTGAGCAGCTCACCACGCGGCCTATTTCCTCCTGCTCTTTGCCCTCAAAGGCCACCTCAATGCCTAGTTCGGCAAATGACATCCTCACAAAGTCGCGCACGGTGGTGGTAATGCCCGTGGCGATCACAAAATCTTCAGCCACGTCTTGCTGTAGAATGAGCCACATGGCTTTCACATAATCTTTGGCGTGACCCCAGTCGCGCTTGGCATCCATGTTACCCAGATAAACGGTGTCTTGCAGTCCCAGGGCAATACGAGAGGCCGCCCGGGTAATTTTTCGTGTTACGAAAGTTTCTCCGCGAATGGGCGACTCATGGTTAAAGAGGATTCCGTTGACGGCAAACATATCGTAGGCCTCGCGGTAGTTGACCGTGATCCAGTAGCCATACATTTTGGCCACCGCGTAGGGCGAGCGTGGGTAGAAGGGTGTTTTCTCACTCTGAGGCACCTCTTGCACCAGGCCGTATAGTTCTGAAGTAGATGCCTGGTAAATTTTGGTCTTCTTCTCTAAACCCAAAATACGCACTGCTTCCAGAATACGAAGTGTGCCAATGCCGTCTACGTTGGCTGTATACTCTGGTTCGTCGAAGCTCACCTTCACGTGCGACATCGCACCGAGGTTGTAAATCTCGTCGGGCTGCACCTCTTGCACGATGCGGATGATGTTGGTAGAGTCCGATAGGTCACCATAGTGTAGCTTGAACCTCAGATCTTTCTCGTGCGGATCTTGATACAGATGGTCGATCCGGTCGGTGTTGAAGAGTGAAGTACGCCGTTTGATTCCGTGTACTTCGTACCCTTTCTCGAGCAATAGCTCGGCGAGGTACGCTCCGTCTTGTCCGGTAACTCCGGTAATTAGTGCCTTTTTCATGCGTGATTTGGTTTAACTTATACGTATTCGGTGAGTCCTTTTTCTTTAATATCTCCTAAGAATTTTTTGACCATTTGCTCCTGGTCTTTGCTACAGATCATCAGCGCGTCGTCGGTCATCACAATGATGTAATTGTCCAAGCCCTGCACCACGCCAATCTTCCCTTCCGGCACTTTGATGAAGCTGTTCGTGGTGTCATACGTCATTACCGAGCCTTGTATGCTATTGGCGGCCGAGTCTTTGTCGTGCTCGCCATCAATAGATTTCCAGGTGCCTAAGTCAGTCCAACCAATATCGGCCGGCATCACGTATACATTCTCCGCTTTTTCGAGGATGCCGTAGTCAATAGAAACGCTCACACAATCGGTGTACACCTTCCTGATAAACGCAGCTTCTTCGTCGGTATAATACTTTTCCTTTCCTTCGGAGAACAATTGGTTGACCTGAGGAAGGTGTTGCTCGTAACTACTTTTGATAGCGTCTAGACTCCAGACAAAAATACCTGAATTCCAGACAAAATTGCCAGCTTCAACAAAAGCTTCGGCGGTGGCCAGGTCGGGTTTCTCTTTGAAGGCTTGTACCTTGTGAATAGCGGCATCCTCTTCAGAAGCGTTGTATTCTATGTAGCCGTAGCCTGTGTCAGGACGAGAAGGCTTGATGCCGAAGGTGATCAGGTAATCTTCCTGAGACGCTAGCTTCAGTGCTTGCTTAGCGAGTTGGGTGAACTCGTCTTGCTTGACGATCAGGTGATCGGCCGGCGACACGATAATACTGGCGTCAGGATTCTTACGAGCAATTTTGTGAAAAGCGTAGGCCACACAGGGTGCCGTATTGCGCAGATCGGGTTCTAATAATATCTGATCATCAGTGAGCAGCGGTAACTGCTCTTTAATAAGGTCTTCGTAGGCTTGGTTAGAGATGATGTATATATTCTCGGTAGGGCAAACCGCTTGCAATCGGTTGAACGTGAGTTGCAATAGCGACTCGCCGGTTCCCAGCACGTCATGAAACTGTTTGGGAAACTGCTGTCGGCTAATGGGCCAGAGTCGGGTGCCTACTCCGCCCGCCATGATCAAGGCAAAATTATCTTCCATAAAAATTGCACTTATCTATTATTTAAAGTGATTAAATTTATCACAAATGTACGAACCCGGAGCGGGAATCAAAAATATTATACCGAAATGTCGAGAATAGGACTGTACATGCCTCACTTCGTATACATTCGCAGTCGTGACTACGTCTTTTGAGGACTATAGCCGATCGAGAGTAGCCCTATTTGTTAGGTGATTTTTATAAATACTACTCATCAACTGACACAAAGCAGCTTGTTTAGTTGGCACCTAGCACTAAAAAACTACCGTTTCGCAGCGATTCTTTGTTGTAAGTAAAAGCTTGGTCAGAGGTATTTTGATACACCTTTCCGCCCGCGCCCTCTACTACGGCTTGCCCGGCAGCGGTATCCCATTCCATTGTAGGTCCGTGGCGATAATAAATATCAGCGGCACCTTCTGCCACCATGCAAAACTTGAGTGAACTGCCCCTAGCGATACTTTCGCCCACCTGATAGCGGGTGAGTACTTCGTCTTCCTCGGCCGAAGCATGGCTACTGCTGCGCACCGCTACACGCTCTTTACCTGCTTCACGCACACGCAGTGGTGTAGTGGTGCCATCCCCCGTACGTTTGTAAGCCCCCGGCTCCATACTTTCTACGTAACCAGCCTGCCCGGCAAAAAACAGCTCTTCTGTCACTGGCGTGTAAATAACCCCTGCCACCGGCCGATGCTGATGAATGAGAGCGATATTGACCGTAAACTGACCATTGCGCTTAATGAACTCTTTGGTGCCATCCAATGGGTCTACCAGCCAAAAGTACTCCCACTGGCGACGCGTTTCGTAGTCTATTTCTTTCCCCTCTTCAGAGATGATAGGAATGTCAGGATACTGCTGTTGCAGTGCCGGGGCGATCACATCGTGTGAGGCCTGATCAGCCAACGTGAGCGGCGAATCGTCGGCTTTGAAATTAACCACCTGCGAAAAATCTGCATCGTGGTAAATATCCAGGATCGCCTGCCCGGCCGCTATCGCAATTTTGTTAATCTGCTCAATATCTATCGTTTGTGTCATGGTTGGTGGGGGTTTTTAAAGCTATCGGTCAAAAAATTTTATATTGCCAATCGCATCTAATGATCAGTATGTTATGGAAGAAGGCTCGGCTCGCGTAAAAATTGTGCTCCCTAGCGGAGCATTTGAAATTGAAGGTTCAGAGGAATTCATTAAATCATACGCCGACACCATTGCCGGATTATCAGAAATTTTGAAGCAGCCGGTAGCGGCTACTTTTTCGAGCCCCGGCAAAGAAAGTGATCAAAATCCAGGAAAACAATTTACGATGTTTGATCCTGATGCCGCACCGCCTAAGGAGAACCCCAATGTGCCACCCGCACTGGCATCACCCGAGTCGTTTGGCGAGCTTTACTACAAAGTGCCCAAAAGCACCAGCAAAACGGATATCGTGCTGCTGGCCAGCTACTTTGTGCAGTCGCACAACGGGGAGGGCACGTTCACCACCCGCGAGGTAAACAAACTACTTCGCGACCACGGCATCGACCTCACCAACCCGGCCCACTTTAATAAACTAAACCAAGATTATAAAAAAGTTTTCAAGATGCGGCAGGGGCAGTATAAAGTGAGTGAAGAGGGCGTAGATCACCTACGCAGTATTCTTCGTTAGAGCTCTACCTGGATAATATCCACTCCGTGGCTTCCCACAGGCTGGCCACCCGCCGGTCGGCTTGCGTTTCTATATCGCTTTCGTCGATCAAGATTCCCGGAATACCCAGCTTTCGGGCCGGAATGAGGTCGCGCTCTTTGTCACCGATCATCCACGACGGCGCGGTATCTATACGAAACTTACCAATTGCCCGCTCAAACATCAGACTGTCAGGTTTGCGGGTGAGCGACTCACTCACCGACGGGTGGTAGGGTGCGTAATAGATATGGTCAATAATATGGTTCGTGACTTCGTTTAAGTGATTGTGACAGGTTTGCATTTGTTCGCGGGTATAAATGCCTTTGGCGATGCCCGACTGATTAGTGACGATTACTAATAAATAACCCGCCTGTTTGAGCCGTTGCAGCGCTTCGGGCACCCGGGGTAGTATCTCAAAATCTTCGAGCCGATAGGCGTAGTTGACCCGGTCGCGGTTGATGACGCCATCGCGGTCGAGGAAGATGCAGGCATTCGAAGCAGAAGAATGGTTGGGCATAGTAGCAAAGCTAGGAATAGCGGGTTTTTATTATCGCCTAAAGCTAGTTATTTTTGTATTTTTCTCACGCCCAAAGAGCCATTGTGACCGCCAGCCGTAGTCTAGTAGTTATTCCTACTTACAATGAAAAAGAGAATATTGAGCTGTTGCTACAGGCCATATTCGCGCTTCCGATAGACTTCGACGTGCTCATTGTAGACGACGGCTCACCCGATGGCACCGCCGACTTGGTGCGCCGGGCGCAACAGCAATTTCCGAACCGGATACACTTGCTTGAGCGCGAGGGCAAGCAGGGCTTAGGAACCGCTTACATCGCGGGCTTTCGCTACGCCCTAGCGCGCGACTACGAGTATATCTTCGAGATGGACGCCGACTTCTCGCATAACCCCGAAGATTTGGTGCGCCTTTACGAAGCCTGTGCGCAGGATGGCTACGACCTGGCCGTAGGCTCACGTTACGTCACGGGAGTAAACGTAGTTAACTGGCCCATCAAACGCGTACTGATCTCCTATTTTGCCAGCTACTACGTGCAGCAGGTTACCGGCATGCCCTTTAAGGATGCTACGGCAGGTTTCAAGTGTTATCGCCGATGTGTACTCGAGGCCATTGACCCCGACCGGGTGCAGTTCGTAGGCTACGCTTTCCAGATTTCTATGAAGTTCAACACCTGGAAACACGGCTTTAAAGTGACGGAGGTGCCCATCATCTTCACCGACCGCACGCGAGGAACGTCCAAAATGTCGAGCAAAATTTTCTGGGAAGCCTTCGGCGGCGTGATCGTGCTCAAGGTAAAGAGTTGGTTCAGAAAGTACGGGCGGGCCTCCGTCAACTCTTGACCGTTAATCGAAACGAATGGCTTTGATCGGTTGAATGCGGGAGATAATCATCGTAGGAATACCCAGCACCAGGCCTACCACTACAAAAATCAGCAGATTGAGCAGTACGATGGTCAGCAGGTCCCACTCTATTGGCACAAACTCCATATAGTAGTTTTCTGGATCGAGCGGAATCAGCTTGAAGTGCGACTGTAACAGCCCAAAACCGATACCGATCAAATTGCCAAACAGCATACCACGAGCGATCAGCAGCATACCGTTGTACGTAAAAATTCGGCGAATCTGACTATTCTTGGCACCCAGTGCCTTCAGGATGCCGATCATCTGCGTGCGCTCCATAATCAGAATAAGCAGAATGCTCACAATATTGAAGCAGGCCACAAACAGAATCAGAGCCAGAAATACCGTCACGTTATTGTTGATCAGATCAAGCCACTCGAAAATCTGCACGTACTTGTCGCTGACTTTCTCCACAAACAAACTGTAGTCTAACTCGCCCTGCAAAACCGCCTCGGCCTCGTTTACTCGCTCGCTATCGTCTAGAAATACCTCAAAACCGCCCACCAAAGAGTCGGGCCAATCGTTGAGTCGCTGAATCATGCGGATGTCGCCGATCATCACCTGATCGTCAAACTCTTCGATGCCGGTGCTGTAGATGCCCCGCACGTGCAGTTTGCGAATCCGGTTATTCGGCGGATCGATGAAGTACATCCGTACGTTGTCACCGGTGTCGAGTAGCAAGGTGTTGGCTACCTTCTCGCTAATAAGCACGTCGGTAGAGTAGCCGCTGCTGTCGTAGCGAATAAACCGCCCCCGCCGCAGATTCGGCGCAAAGCGAGTGCTATCAAAGTCCGTACCTACGCCTTTGAGGAAAGCCCCTAGTACTTCGTTGTCGGTTTTGAGCAAGCCCGCCTTGTGGCCGAACACCTGCACATGATCAACCAGGCCGAGGCGTTCGGGCTGCTGATACAACGGATTGTTGATTGAGATAGGTGCCTCTTGCATCGAGTTATCCAGCGAGTACTTGGTCACCTGCACGTGCCCGCTAAACGAGTAGATTTTGTCCTTCACCTCCCGGCGAAAGCCGTCTAGAATCAGAAAAGACACCATCATAACGGCTAAGCCTACCGCGATGCTGGCCACCGCTATTTTGTTGATAGTGGCCGAAAAGGATTTGCTTTCCGCTTGGCTGATTTTCTGGGATATGAAGTAGGGAAGATTCAAGACAGGGTTGTGCGCCGGGGATGGCGAGAACTTTGCTCGTAAAGAACACGAACATTTTGATGATTTGCAATACCTTTAGTCGTATGAATATCTTCCTGCTAGCCTTGTCCGTCGTCACTTTATCTGCTTTTGCCTGTCAGCCTCCGGCCCTGAGCGATCCGCCCTCTGAAGATTCGGCGGTTGTGGCTCCGCCGGTGCGCCCCGCGGCCCACCGAACTGGGCAGTATTTGCCTCTACTAGCCAATAAAAATGTGGCGATGGTGGTAAACCACACCTCTTTAGTCGGCGACACGCATTTGGTGGACACCCTGCTGGCCGCCGGTGTACGGATAAAGCACATTTTCGCTCCCGAACACGGCTTCCGGGGCGAGGCCGCCAACGGAGAGCACGTGCAGGATAATGTGGACGTCCGCACCGGACTGCCCATCGTTTCGCTCTACGGCAAGAACCGCAAACCCACTGCGGATCAACTAGCGGGCATCGACGTGGTGGTGTTTGACATTCAGGACGTGGGAGCACGCTTCTACACCTACATCAGCACCATGCACTACGTGATGGAAACCTGCGCGGAGGTGGGCGTACCGATGGTCATTTTGGATCGGCCCAACCCCAACGGCTTCTACGTGGGTGGCCCGGTGCGCCAACCTGATCAGCAATCTTTTCTGGGCATGCACCCCATTCCGATCGTGCACGGCCTCACGGTGGGCGAACTGGCGCAGATGATTAACGGTGAGGGCTGGCTCACCGATAGCCTACGGTGCGAGATTGAAGTCATTCCCGTCGAAAACTACACGCACGCCAGCCGCTACTCGCTGCCGGTGCGTCCCTCGCCCAACCTCCCTACCGATGAGTCGATTAATTTGTACCCTTCACTCTGCCTGTTTGAAGCGACCAACATTAGTTTGGGGCGCGGCACTCCGTTTCCGTTTCAGGTGCTGGGTCATCCTCAGTCGGCCATTCAGCAGGGTATCCTGAACAAGAACCCTTCGTTTGATACAATTACTTTTACCCCGGAAGATATTCCCGGAGTAGCCTTCGACACTAAGCATCGGGGCGAACGGTGCTACGGCGTGGATTTACGCACCGCCGCCAACCTGGAGTCGTTCACCCTCAAATTTGTACTGGATTTCTACCGGCAGGCCCGCGAGGCTGGTGTCACTGCTGAAGCCTTCTTCGACCGGCCCGATGCCTTCGCACTACTCGCGGGCAACAAAACCCTTCAGCAGCAAATTATTGACGGCCTAAGTGAAGCCGAGATTACCGAAAGCTGGGAGCCTGAACTGTCAGAATATAAGGCGATGCGCAAGCGGTATCTGTTGTATGAAGATTTTGAATAAGGTTTTGAGGGCAAACAGTTTGTGTACAGGATGACAAACATTAAGCATAAGTGACCTACCAGGAACAGCAACAACCAACATGAATCTCAATCAACTAATTTCTCAGATACATCAGCTTGATTCTGGACTGAAGCAGGAGGCCAACAAAGCAGTGAACCAACTGCTCACTATTCGCAACTGGCTGATCGGCTACTATATTGTTGAGTATGAACAGCAGGGTGAAGATAGAGCCAAGTACGGAGATAAAATGCTTAGAAACTTGTCAGAAAAGCTGGCTAGTCGAGGGCTTAAGGGGTTTTCCTACACTAATCTAAGTCTATTCAGACAGTTCTATCTTCTTTACCCTGAGATTGTTCAGACAGTGTCTGAACAATTGGGTGCTACTCATCTCAACTTGTCAGAAAACACCATGGCATTGGTAGAAAGGAGTAGCGCAGGTAGAGCGCACAGTGCTTACTCAGCGGACATTGTAGAGCTCTCTACCAGAATTATCTACTCACTCTCCTTTTCTCACATAACCTTGCTACTCAGATTAGGCGATCCTTTGCAAAGGACGTTTTACGCAACTGAAGCCATCAAAGGCACTTGGTCCGTCGCCGAACTGAAGAGGCAGATGAATACCTTATTGTTTGAACGAAGCGGCCTTTCTAAAGAGCCTGAACGTCTTATCCAGCAGATAAATAATTCTGGTTCGGCTTCTTCGCCGGAGGGACTCGTTAAAGACCTTTATACTTTTGAGTTTCTGGGGCTACCCCACCAAAGCGTAGTAGAAGAGAGCGATCTGGAAACAGCTTTACTAGACCACCTCAGTGAGTTTATTCTAGAGCTTGGCAACGGATTTTGTTTTGAGGCCCGGCAAAAGAGAGTATTAATTGGTGATGAATACTTCTTTATTGATCTCGTCTTTTACCATCGTATTCTCAAGTGTCATGTACTGATTGAACTAAAAGTAGAAGCATTTACCCATGCCAACGCTGGACAACTGAATACGTACCTCAATTTCTACAAGCAAAACCTGCAAGAGCAGAGCGATAACCCGCCCGTGGGTATTCTCTTAGTAACTCATAAAAACCAGGCACTGGTGGAGTATGCTACGGCGGGTATGGACGAACAGCTTTTCGTTAGCAAGTACCTACTAAAGCTGCCCGATACGCAACAGCTCGAAGCATTCATCAAAAAAGAGCTTGCCGCGTTGAAGTAACATTCCGATAATGGCTGAAGTAAACGCTCTAGAATTAGACGCAATCGCGTACAGGGTATGCTGGTCGGGTGCTTGATCTTTTCCTACCTCCAGGTTTCCGTAGCTTCCGGTAAACACCAACTTGCCATCTTTGACAATACCGATGGAAGCACTAGGTATTTGCCACGCGCCGACCATGTCAGCGTAGTATTTGTCTAAAGCATCGTAGTCAACTTCGGGAGCTTGGCCTATTGAGCAAATTGGTGTCGCTAACAACAAAAGCAGCGGAACTATCAGTCGGTGTATCTTCATGGGTGTGTATGTTGAACTAGGTTTGCAAATATGCAAACAAAGCTAAAATAGAGTGACCAAGCAAGCTAGGTTTGCAAATATGCGAACTTAGCATCATCTTTACGCCCGATGAGAATCATCGCTAGAAGTAGGCTACGTCAATTACTGGGAGAAATTTGGCGACTGCCAACCAGCAATACAAAGAGTGGTATACGATTGCGAAGGGTCGAGTACGCAGATTGGAAGAAGCCCGGTGATGTGATAGAAGCCATTTTTTGATTGCAACTTTAACCGTACCAAAGCCAAAACGCCTTTTAAGTGGTAAAGAGATTGCTGAAAGAATGATTGAAAAAAGATATACAGAATATTTTGATGGCAATCTAGAAAACCAAATTGAATCTTTTCAAGACAAAGAAATTGAAACAATACTGCGAAGACGCTGATAAAATAATAGGGCAGTTGGTAATTAAGCATTCGGACGTATTTACCTTAATATCATTACGAGTAAGGTACGAACGAAGTAGTTGCCACACGGCAATCTACTAATAATGAGCCGATGCGGTGCGGCAGATTGCTTCGTTATTGTTCCACGACGATTCTATTCCCACACGACTTAGTAACCCTTTTACACCTATGATGCTATATTGAAAGGTTGTAAAAGCGTCTCTGTAGAATTACTACAGAAAGAAGTAAGATTCACACCAATGAAACTAAGAATTCAACCCATCAGAAGTGAGGAGGATCTGCGAAGCGCATTGTCTCGTATTGACGCACTGATAGACGCGGTTCCGGGCACGGCCGCCTTCGACGAGCTTGATCTTTTGAGCGATTTGGTGTTTGCCTACGAAGAACAACATCATCCGATTGATGCGCCTGACCCTATTACTCTGATTCAGACTAAGCTGGATGCGGGTGATATACTTCCTGAAGCACTGTACGAAGTGCTGCCTAACAAATCAGTGCGCTCTCAGGTCCTCAATCGGAAGCGTCGCATTCCTATCAATGCCATGTACGAAATGGTGAAACGAAAGTGGGTGCCTGCGGCCTCTTTATTCAAACCAGCGTATTTTGAATCATTCAACCACAAAGTAGCCTAACCAATGAAGCTTCGTATCATCTTTATGGGCACGCCCGAGTTCGCGGTGGGTTCGCTACAAACCTTAGTAGAAAACCAGGGTGCGACGCACGAAGTGGTCGCCGTGGTGACGGCTACGGATAAACCACAAGGGCGCGGCAAGAAACTGGCGGCCTCCGCTGTCAAGGCGTACGCGCTGTCGCAGAACATTCCGGTGCTGCAACCGCCGAACCTCAAGAGGCCCGAGTTTTTGGAAGAGTTGCGCAGCTACCGCGCCGACTTGCAGGTGGTGGTCGCCTTTCGGATGCTGCCCGAGACGGTGTGGGACATGCCACGCTTAGGCACGTTCAATTTGCACGCATCGTATCTGCCGCAGTACCGCGGGGCGGCGCCCATCAATTGGGCCGTGATCAACGGCGAAACCGAAACGGGCATCACCACCTTCATGATTCAGCACGAAATTGATACGGGCAACATGCTGTTTCAGGAGAAAGAACCGATTCATTCTGACGATACGGTGGGTACGCTCTACGAACGCCTGATGCAGAAGGGCGGGCAATTGGTGCTACGCACGGTGCACGCCATCGCGAACGACGACTACGAACTGACTCCGCAAGAAGAGGTCGGCGAACTTAAAGAAGCCCCCAAACTCAACGCAGAGGTATGCCGCATCGACTGGCACCAACCGGCCGAAACCATCCGCAACTTCGTGCGTGGCCTGTCGCCCTACCCCGCCGCCTGGACCACGTTGGGCGACAAAAAGTGTAAGCTATTTGCCGTAACCAACACGGGGCAAAGAGACGAATCGCTATCGCCCGGCGAGCACATCACTGACAATAAGACCTATTTGCATATTCAGACGCAGGATACTTTATTAGCGGTAGATGATTTGCAGTTGGCGGGCAAACGCCGTATGCGCACTGAAGACTTTCTAAGAGGCAATTCCTTATGATTAAATCTATTATGGTGGCCCGCTCCAGCAACCGGGTGATTGGCAAAGACAACGACCTGGTATGGCACATGCCCGCCGACCTCAAATACTTTAAAGAGACCACCCGAGGGCACTTCGTCACGATGGGGCGCAAGACCTACGAGTCGGTAGACAAACCGCTGCCCGGACGGCTCAACATCATCATTACCCGCCAAACCGATTACTTTCGCGAGTGCTGCCTGACCGTACACAGTTTAGAAGAAGCTTTCCGGTTGGGCGAAGCCCACGGACAGCAGGAGATGTTTGTGCTGGGCGGCTCACAAATCTACGAGCAAGCAATGGACCGGGTAGACCGGATGTACATCACCGACATCAAAGCCGAGTTTGAGGGCGATTCCTACTTTCCCGACAGTAGATACCTCCGTATGGAAAGAGGTGAAACGCGAAGAACACGACGCCGACGAAGAAAATCCACACCCCTACGCTTTTGTAGTGCTGGAGCGCAAATAAGTGCCAGATGAAGATTAGCCTATTGTTTTGTCTGCTGATCGTTGTACAGAGTGGTTGTCACCCACCTTCTCAAGAAAACAGCAGCAAGCATATCTTTTACGTACACGGAAGGATCATAGAAGAGCAGGGCAGAGATGCTTACAGCGAAAAATTCGGGAAGTACGAATTTGATAGCATCATTTCGGCAATTAAAACGGAAGATGCTGAAATGCATTATGAGATCAGAACAGAAAACGTTGAACCTCGAGCCTACGCCACACAGCTGACGAAACAAATTGATAGTCTGGTGCGACTAGGCGTAGCCGCCACCGACATCACCGCAGTGGGTGCTTCTAAGGGAGCCATCATCGCTGCGAATGTGTCAGATTTAAGTGAACACCCTATTAATTACGTACTATTAGCGGGTAACAACGAGTATCAAGAAGAAAACAACGACTGGCAGTTTCACGGTCAGGTGCTGTGCCTCTACGACCTGTCAGACGACATCGCCGGAAAAAGCTACGACTACTGGAAGAATCGACCGAACCATACTACTAAGTTCGAGCAGCTTGAGATCAAGACGAACTTAGGCCATGGCTTTCTGTATAAACCGCTGAACGCTTGGGTTGAGCCCACCAGAAAGTGGATACTAAGCCAAAGTTTGTAAAGAACAGTGTATAGCCACGCCAGCTACAAGACGTTGTTCAGTAGATACGCTACACTTCAGCCAACGCCTTCATAAGTGAGCTTTCCATCTCGTCGAAGCGTGCTACCGCCTGATCCACAAAGGGGCCTGCTAGTATCTTTTTAATGTCATTTTCACCCGTCACTTCAAACTCCGGCACCTTGAAGGTTTGCTCAATAAGTCCTCTTTCGAGCTTAATGAGGTATTTCATATTCCAAGAGAACAAGGTGATCTTGCACGCCGGGTGAGGCACTTCTCCAATAATTGTCATATCCGCTGTTTTTACGATTTCTTACACACATGCTGCGCACCCCCTAAACGGGGGGCATCTATCTGGCAGCTAAGCTACCTTAGTGGCTAGCCATGATGTTCAGAAAGTTATTCGTTATAATTGCTCTTTTCGCCACAGACTGTGTTACCCTGTTCGCACGGCCGCCTCATGCCCCCTCAGCAGTTGCATCGCCGTACGGCTCTCCTCCTGAACAAGCTTTCACTACTATCACCTCCCCCTTTTCCGCATCTGAGCCAGCCGTTCCGTTCACTTTCCACCACCGAGACAGGGTCATTTTGCTGCACCTCACTGCCGCGAACAATCAAGTGCTGCTGCGGGTGATGAATTCATTGGGCGATTGTGTTCATATTCTTGAAAAAGAAAACCTTCCGCAGGGTTTTTATGAGTTTCCTTTGCTACACCACTCAAAGCCTTCGTCTGGTATCTACGCCATCAAACTGGCGGTCAATGGCCGCCTGACTGCTTTTCAGACAACGTTTTAAGTCCATATTACAGCAGTACCGCGTTAATCTTGCTTTCCGCCAACTCTTCTTCTTGTTGACTCGCACTTTCCTGCATTTCATCATTATCCTCCCGGGGTTCGTAGTTCAAATTAACGTACATCGGGAAGTGATCCGAGCCGTAGTAGGGCAGTCGTTTGATATCCAACAAGCGGAAATGGGGCGAAAGAAACACGTGATCTAATGGCCACCTCATGAACCGGTAAGCCGCATGGAAGGTATTAAAAAAGCCTCGCCCCATACGTGGATCCAATAACCGGCTAACCTTGATAAACAGCCGTGTGGTGTAGGACCAGGCCACATCGTTGAGGTCACCCGCGACAATGGTGGGCTGATCAGCATCAGAAATTTGCTTGCCTAGAATCAGCAGCTCAGCGTCACGCTCGGTTGAAGTCTCACTTTCGGTAGGACTCGGTGGCTCGGGGTGCATACAGTGTAGGTTGACGACCACTCCCGAGCGAAGCTCAAAGTCAACATGAAAGGAGGGAATTTCAGGATTGACCAGAAACTTAATATCGTGGCGAACAATCGGCAGTTTAGAGTAAAATAACATGCCGTAGGTATTGTCCATCGGGTACTCTATCACGTGCGGATGCGAATCTTTCATATACTGCATCTGCTCATACCACCACTGGTCGGTTTCTACCATCAGTAGTAGATCAGGATCGGTGTCCGCCACAATTTTGCAACAGCCCTCGGCATTACGATTGGTCATTAACACGTTGGTTACCATCAAGCTCACGCTATTATCACCCGCGTGCTCTTTGCTATCTTTCACCGGTACGCCTGCAATGTATGTGTAAGGGTAAACGATATAGGCTTGGTAGATGATACAGCCCATCAGAACCACTAAGAATACAGTATTCCATATCGTGGTGAGTGGCACAAACACGATAAACAGTAGCAGCACCAGCACGTTAACCGCCATGATTTGCACATGCGGAAAGTCTAGGTCACGAATGACCCAGTGGTCTTTTTTAATAAGAGGGAGTAACGTAGCCGCAATAAAAATACTACCCAGAGCAAACAGCGCTATTCTCATGGCTAATTCGGTAGTTTGGCTATGAAATGTAGTTGAAGCCGGTGTAGGGGACCAGCACTTCCGGTATCCTAACGCCCGCTGCTTCTTGATTGTTTTCTAGCAAAGCGGCTACAATTCGGGGCAATGCGAGTGCGCTACCATTGAGGGTGTGCAGCAGTTGCGTTTTATGGTCTGCATCACGGTAGCGAACCTTGAGGCGGTTGGCTTGATAGGTCTCGAAGTTGCTCACGGAGCTTACCTCTAGCCACTTTTGCTGCCCCGCTGAGTATACCTCCATATCGTAGGTAAGAGCAGAAGTAAATCCGAGATCACCGGCACACAGCTTAAGCACCCGGTAGGGTAGTTCCAGCTTCTCGAGCAGTTGCCGGGCGTGCAGAGCCATCTCTTCTAGGGCGGTGTAAGAGTGCTCCGGGCGGCGCAACTGTACCAACTCAACTTTATCGAACTGGTGCAGGCGGTTGAGGCCACGCACATCAGCACCCCACGAGCCCGCCTCCCGTCGGAAGCAGGGCGTATAGCCCGCGTTGAGCACCGGCAGTTCATCGTCTCCCACAATCATATCGCGGTACATATTGGTAATCGGCACTTCGGCAGTAGGAATTAGGTATAGCCCGCCTTCGGTCAATTCGTACATCTGCCCTTCTTTGTCGGGTAGCTGACCAGTGGCGTAGCCTGACGCCTCGTTCACCACCAGAGGCGGTTGCACCTCAGTGTAGCCCGCCGCACGTGCTTCATCTAGGAAGAAATTGATCAACGCCCGCTGCAAACGTGCGCCCTGCCCCTTATAGACCGGAAAACCCGCTCCGCTTATCTTATTGCCAGTTTTAAAATCTACTATGTCGTACTTCTCAATCAAATCCCAGTGCGGTAGCGCGTGTTCATCTAGCTCCGATAGCTTTCCGTACTGATAGATAACCTCATTATCATTGGCCGTATATCCATCAGGCACACTGGGGTGGGGCACGTTGGGCAGCGCGTACAATTGCGTCTGTAGGTCATCTTCCGCCTGCTGCAACAGATCGCTTAGTGATTTGCTCTTGGTCTTGAGCGTGGCAGTCCGCTGCTTCATCTGTTCGGCTTGCTCGCGCTCTCCTTGCTTCATCAGCTGACCAATCTGCTTGGACAATTGATTGGCTTCGGCGAGCGTTTGGTCGAGCTCAGTCTGGGTATGTCGGCGGTGCTGGTCGGTCTGCAGTAGTTGAGCAACCGTTTCTTCGGCTTGGGCCACCCCCCGGCGGGCCAGTCCTTTTACTACGAGCGCTTGATTGTCGGCAATGTGGTTGATCTGTAACATTAATGACGCGGAAATCGTGGTTATAATAAGAAAAAGAACAGTGCCAGCCATACTGAACTCCGAAGACACTGCTGCAACCGCAAAATAAATTCTTTTTCTTGACAATTAGGATTAGTTAGTCTATTATTGCGCCAGCATTTCTATCCAATAGTCCGAAGTGCGTTCCCCAGTATCGCGCGATTCACTGCGTATCCTAGTAAACTCTTTTTTATTCTCACCTTGTTCGGCGCCACTGCCGAAAAACTCATTATCCATTTTCATATGTACACCATCGACGAGTTACAGGTAAAGTTACTCCCCGAGCTGCGCGAAATCGCGGAGGAGCTGGCCCTTAAAAACTACAAAAGGCTCAATAAGACCGATCTTATCTACAAAATACTTGACCAGCAGGCTATCACTCCTGAAGATAAGCTTCCCAAGAAGAAGGCTTCTGCAGAAGGTGACAGCGCAGATTCATCTAAGGATAACAACAGCAGCGAAGAAAAAACTACCACTGCCCCTCGTAAGAAGAGCACGCAAACTGCGCGTAAGAAAAAACGGGTGAACGTCGCTGATGCACCAGAAGCAGAGAAAGCTAGTACTACCCCTGCCCCATCAGAAAAGAAAGAAGAAAGCACTTCTGCCACTGAGCTCATGGAATCGTTCAACGTGGAAGTAGAAGGTGGACCCAAGAGTAAACCGGCCAATAGCTCTCAAAACGACGATAATAAGTCTCAAAACCAAACAGAAAGTCGTAAAGATGAGCAGCGCGGGGGTGATGACAAATCGTCTAATCGGAACAACCAACGAAACAACGATCAACGCCGCAATAACAACGATGGGGCAGACAATGAACCACGAAACGGCGAACGCAACGACAATCGCAACAACGACCGACGCAATAATGACAACCGGGGCAACAACGAAAAATCGTCTAACCGGAACAACGACCAGCGTGGTAGCGACCAGCGTGGCAACGATAACCGCAGTGACGACCGGCGACGCAACAACGACAACCGGGGCAACGAAGACCGCAGCCCCAGAAAAAGTAAGCCTGCCAATGATATGACGGTGCCGATCAAAGAGTTTGACGGCCTGATCACCAACGAAGGGGTGCTGGAGATTATGCAGGATGGCTACGGCTTCTTGCGCTCTTCTGACTACCACTACCTGGCCAGCCCGGATGATATTTATGTTTCTCCGTCACAGATCAAACTGTTTAGCCTCAAAACGGGTGATACCGTACGCGGGCAGATTCGCCCTCCTAAGGAAGGCGAAAAGTACTTTGCCCTGCTGCGGGTAGAATCTGTCAACGGTAAGACGACCGACGAAACCCGCGACCGCGTACCGTTTGAGTACCTCACCCCGCTGTTCCCCAACGAGCGTCTGAATCTCTCGACCAAAGCTGGACACTACTCAACCCGTATTCTAGATTTGTTCTCTCCTATCGGAAAAGGACAGCGTGGTATGATCGTATCGCAGCCTAAGTCGGGTAAAACGGTGTTACTGAAAGAAATCGCCAACGCCATCGCCGAGAATCACCCCGAGGTGTACCTCATTGTGCTGTTGATCGATGAGCGCCCTGAAGAAGTAACTGACATGGCGCGCAGCGTGAACGCCGAGGTGGTTGCATCCACCTTTGACGAGCAGGCCGAGAAGCATGTGAAAGTATCCAGCATCGTACTGCAAAAGGCGAAGCGCATGGTAGAATCCGGTCACGACGTAGTCATCCTGCTAGATTCTATCACCCGACTGGCCCGGGCCTACAATACTACCGTACCTTCTTCGGGCAAAATTTTGTCCGGTGGTGTAGACGCTAATGCGCTGCACAAACCGAAGCGTTTCTTCGGTGCGGCTCGTAACGTAGAAAACGGTGGCTCGCTCACCATCATCGCTACGGCCCTGATTGAAACCGGCTCTAAAATGGATGAGGTGATCTTTGAAGAATTTAAAGGTACCGGCAACATGGAGCTGCAATTGGATCGCAAGCTGGCCAACAAGCGTATCTACCCGGCTATTGACGTACCCGCTTCGGGCACCCGCCGCGAAGACCTGCTCATGGAGAAGGAAGAGCTGTCGCGCATCTGGATCCTACGCAAGCTGATGTCTGATATGAACTCCAGCGAAGCGATGGAATTCTTGCTACAGCGCATGAAAGGCACGCAAGACAACGATGAGTTTCTGGTTTCGATGAACGGCTAAGCTCGCTGTAACAAAAGCGCGCTAATACTAGTGCTTTGTCGAGCCTAAAATTCAGGGCAATCCGATGTGAATTTTACCACATTTCTGCGTTGCAAAAATATCTCACGTAGCTACGGCTATGCTCGTTTTTTGCGTCTTGATCTGCCCCAAAATTCATGGTCGCCTAACCCTAATTTTAAACATTGACAAAGCACTAGCCCTGATGATGCGTCAGGGCTTTTTTTGTGCTATTCTGTTCCGTCTACGTAATCCTGTAGATACTGATAGTCATCTGTCAACTGCCCGTCACGGGTAATCGTAGCTCGCTCAACAATACCGTCATCCGTTTCGCCCACGAGACTCGGAATAACGTGCTTCATCAAACTTGCCCCGAACGATTTTGATGCGTCACGCGGTAGCTCCGAAGGCAGGTTATCTACTGCCATCACTGATACATAGCTAGGATTCTGGTACAAGGTATCGACTACCGTATCTCCTTGCGGATCATAGTCGTAGATAGGATCTTCGATAGTGGATGGTTGTTTGGTCGACGGAATAGAACCTTCAATATCGCAGGTAATGTCGGCGATAACTTTCATCTGAAAACCTTCCGTTAGCATATCTTCTCGATGAAACAGTACCGGGGCACGGTGATCCCAGAACGCTCCGGCAATAAACAAATCGGTGACCTTCGTAAAGGGCTGAAAACCGGGTTCAAAGCGTTCAGGATACTGATAGAACTCTTCTTTCTCGAAGGAACCATTACCCACCTTTTGATTATAGTCGGCCACATCGAGCTGCGTATACACCGGCTCGTTAAATGTCTGGCTCAGGTATTCACCTGGATTTACCCGCCGGATACCCACCCCTTCTAACACTTCTATTGCGCCACCCGCCACGCGCCCGCCGCCGGTGAGCACAATCTTGATCGGCGGTAGCGCAACCTTGGCGTACTCCGTTCGAAGGTCTGCCATATCGAAGCAGTCGGTGGCTCGCCGGATATCGTATAAACCCAGCTTCTGGCCGTAGGTATACAGCCCGTTGTAAGCGCCTACAATGCCCGCAAACCGCCCAAAGGCTACCACCCGAAGGCCCTGTTCGTCAGTGAGACGTTCATAATCGATCAGGCGGATATTCTTCTGCAAAATGGTGCGCAGTAGCTCCCGGTTGTAAGGTTGCTTTTTGATGGTATGCGAGAAGAACGAATAGGTTTTGTCGGCAATCAGGTGAGGAATCGGCACTTCTTTCACCCCCATCAGTATATCACAGTCGCTCACGTCGTCAATCACCTCAATGCCTGCATCGCGGTAATCCTGATCAGGGAAGCAACGCAGGGTGCTGCTCTGGCAGTAGACCGTCACGTGCGGAAAACGTTGCTGAATATCAGCGGCTTGCGCGGGAGTAATCGGCACCCGACGGTCGGTCGGGATTTTGTCTTCGCGAATGAGCGCGAGCTTGATGGGAGTCATACTGTTTTTGATGATAAACTGTTCTTAGATGTTCATAAGTGCTACGCAATGATTGTCTAGCAGGTTTGATGTAAACCTATTTACTCCTAATGCGCTTGACGATCACTTTGTCAAGTAAACGATCATCAAATCACTTTGATGTAAATCAATATACAACAAATTAATTTGACTATCACGAACAGCGAATTATGATAGTCAAATCTTCCCGGTGTAGTTTATTCTTCCTATTTTTGCATCAAAGACACTTTATGGACACTAAGAATGCAGTCAAATACCATTATGATAAGTTTCCTCCAGAGAAGCTAGACTATAGTGCCTTCGTAGATTCTCTTGTCAGTGCAACTGATTCGCTAGCTCGCTACGATCAGATGCTTAAAAATATGCATAATAGCGAAATACTATTAGCACCGTTACGGAATCAAGAAGCTGTAATTTCATCAAGAATAGAGGGTACTATCAGTACTATGGATGAGATACTTAAATTTGAGGCAGATAGTGAAAACGACTTAGAAGAAGCAAAGAAGGTTAGATCAGAGATATTTGAAACGATTTTGTACCAAAGGGTGCTAATAAATGCTCAAAATGCCATGATGGACGGGTATACCTTGTCTTCCCACCTTGTACAAACAATGCATGAGCAACTTCTTTCATTCGGTAGAGGATCTCTTAAATCGCCAGGGAAGTACAAAACGAAACAAAACTACCTGGCTGACAATGCTAAACGAAGTATACTTTTCGTCCCAATCAGCCCCGAAAGACTAGCCGAAGGTTTAGAACGGCTTTTTGGCTACCTTGAAAACAGTCAACACTCGATCTTAATCAAAACTGCTTTGATGCACTTAGAATTCGAGGCACTGCATCCATTTCAGGATGGCAATGGCAGAATAGGACGTATGTTAATAACCCTATTTTTGTGGTCATCGGGAAGCATATCCGCCCCTCACTTCTACATTAGTGGATTCTTAGAGGAAAATAAGGATTTATATATTGACACTATGAGAAACGTTTCCGAAAACGGTGATTGGGAAAGGTGGTGCGCGTTTTTCATGAATGCTGTTGAAAAGCAGGCAATAAAAAACTTGCAGGTAGCAGAAAGTATTCAAAACCTCTACGATGAGATGAAGCATATCTTCTTGGAAACTCTTTCGTCAAAATGGAGTGTAAACGCATTAGACTACATATTTACCAATCCCATCTTCAAGAACAATAAGTTTACTTCGAAGAGTGGTATTCCGGCGCCTACAGCGGCTAGATTTACTAGAGTATTGTTAGAAAAAAACCTTATCCGAACTGTAGAAGAATCATCGGGAAGGCGATCGGCTCTTTATGCCTTTGAACCATTGCTGAAATTAGTTAGAGTATAACCAGAGTGCTCATATGTCTGACAAAACCCTCTACGAACGCTTTAGCGCCTGGACGCGCAACTCCATCATGCTGCGGGTCATTTCTATCGCTATTCTGGTGCTCCTGCTGCTGATTCCGGCTTCTATGATCGAAGACCTGATCCGGGAGCGACGGGCGTACCGAGATACCGCCATTCGCGAAGTGAGCAGTAAGTGGGGCGAGGCCCAAACCATCACGGGTCCGGTGCTCACGCTGCCCTACCTCACCTACTATCAAGATAAAGAAGGCAAGACGACCACGTCTACCAACTACGCGCACTTTCTGCCCGAGTCGCTCAATATACAGACCGAGTTGATGCCTGAAACCCGCTACCGCGGTATTTACGACGTGGTGGTGTACGCTACTTCTATTCGGTGCGAGGGTCAGTTTTCGTATCCCGATGTGGCAGCACTCGGGCTAAATCCCAACAATGTAGTGTGGCAAGATGCCTACGTTTCGCTGGGTATCCCCGATATGCGCGGTATCAAAGAGGCCGTGGCGCTTCGTTGGCAGCAGCAAAGCTTTCTGTTTGACCCCGGCGTGACATCTGATGACTTGTTTACCTCGGGCATCAGCACGGCGGTTACACTGGACTCGGCGGTGCGTGAAATTCCCTACAGCTTTGATCTACAGCTCAAGGGTAGCCGCTCACTCAACTTTATGCCACTCGGTCGCACCACCAATGTCACGGTGCAGTCCGATTGGCCCAACCCGAGCTTCGACGGAGCCTTTCTGCCCGACGAGCGCGAGGTCACCGAATCAGGGTTTACGGCGCACTGGCAGGTGCTGCACCTCAACCGCAACTTTCCGCAGGCCTGGAAGGGCAGTCAGTATCGCTTCACCAGCCCCGGCAACAGCGCATCTGGGTACGTATCGGATTATTACCCAGAGCGGGCGGCAGCCTCTGCGGTCGCCAACAGCAGCGAAGCCTCGAGCTATCGCTTCGGCGTGAATTTGCTGCGGGCGGTGGATGAGTATCAAAAGGCGATGCGCTCGGCTAAGTACGCTATCCTGTTTATCGCACTCACCTTTCTGGTATTCTTCTTCGTAGAAACCCTCAATCGCAAACGCATTCACCCCATACAGTATTTACTGGTAGGGCTGGCCCTCTGCATTTTCTACGCCCTGCTGGTCGCCATCTCTGAGCAGCTCAGTTTCAACGTAGCCTTTATTTTGTCCAGCACGGCGGTCACGCTGTTGATCACGTTGTACTGCCACAGCATCTTCAAGCAGCCGCGACTTACGCTGTTTAACTGCTGGTCATGCTCTACGGCTTCGTGTTCACACTGCTACAACTGCAAGACTACGCTTTATTGATCGGTAGCGTCGGCTTGTTTGCGGTACTCGCCACGGTGATGTACTTCTCAAGAAAGATTGATTGGTATGCTTTGGGAGGCGATGACGACAAAAGCGTAGCCTCATAAGGTATAGAGCCGTAGCTTTTATTAACTCAGCCGCTGTATTGCTGCTTCGTCAGCCCGTATAGTATTAGCGTATGGTAGGTGCCATTCTTCTGAATGTGCTCCTTCAACGCACCTTCTTTTCGCATCCCAGCTTTCTCCATCACCTTGCCTGAAGCGGGGTTTGTGGCAAAGTGAGAGGAGGTGACTTTGTTCAGATTGAGCTGCGCAAAGCTGAACTCGATGACTGCGCGAGCTGCTTCGGTCATGTATCCCTTATTCCAGAAAGGCTCGGCCAGCCAGTAGCCTAGCTCCGCTCTGTTAGAACTTCGCTCGATGGTCAGACCTATACCACCCACAAATTCACGATTTGGTTTTAGACGAATCGCAAAGATGGCGTTCGTGCCACGTTTAAGCCCCTGGTGGGCGAGGTTGATCCAATAAACCGCGTCTTGCTCAGTATAAGGCGACGGAATGTTGGTGGTGACGTTGGCAATTTTGCGATTGGAGGCATACTGCACAATACGAGGAATATCGCTGGCTACTAGTTGGTTTAGGAGAAGCCTTTCGGTCTTTATATCAGGGAGTTGCTTTATCACTTGTCACAAACTTCAAGTTGTCCTTTTAGATGAGTTCCACTGCAATGTACAGCGGTATCGCTTAGATATAATTGCAAAAAATAAAGATAGTAAGCGCATCTACAGCTTTAGCATTGTCAGAAATCATT
This sequence comes from Tunicatimonas sp., assembly GCA_965213875.1. Taxonomy (GTDB): domain Bacteria; phylum Bacteroidota; class Bacteroidia; order Cytophagales; family Cyclobacteriaceae; genus Tunicatimonas. The sequence goes on from CBDCAN010000001.1 coordinate 1,964,111, forward strand.
ACTAAGTTTGCCGAGCTTGTATGAGGCTATTTAAGCTTTTGCAAGCTTTTTTGTGTATACCCATTCTCGCCATGAATCTTAAAAGAATTGCTGAAAGAATAGGTGCTGCTCCTTTTTCAAACAGTCTAGCTACGTTAGCGAAAGTATATCGCACAGATAAGGGCAAAGGACATAATTATATCCCTCACTACGCTCATCATCTAGAGAAATATCGCCATCGTGAGATCAAAATGCTGGAAATTGGCGTGGGCGGTTACGACAAGCCTCACAAAGGAGGCAAATCACTTAGAATGTGGCGAGATTATTTTCCTAAGTCACACATCTATTCTATAGATATCCATGACAAGTCTGCCCACGAAGGTGACCGTATCAAGATATTTCAGGGAAGTCAAATCGATGAAGAGTTCCTGAATGTTTGTTAGCTGAGACGGGTTCACTAGATATCATTATTGACGATGGGAGTCATATCAATGAGCATGTCATCACGTCTTTTGAGTTACTATTTCCTCATCTGAAGAAAGGCGGGACTTATGTTGTCGAGGATACACAGACCGCCTACTGGCCTGATTACGGAGGCACAAGCGAGAATTTGCAACGCGCTCCGACTATGATGCTTTAAGCACCTAACTGATTCTTTGCATAGAGAGTTTCTAGTTGAAAATTACCAGCCGATGACCAGCATATCGTAGCCATGCATTTCTATCACAATCTCATTTTTATTGAAAAAGGCGACCGAGAGCTTTCCTCGAGACAAATAATTCAACGCGCTGGGAATGCGGTTAGCTCGCCCTGCTCTTTCCCTTAATCCTCCTGCATCTGTAGCTTCACCAGGTTACGGTAGTTTTGGTCTAGGTCATAGAGCTCGTCGTGAGAGCCGGACTCTACGATCTGGCCGTCGCGTAGCACGTAGATGGTGTCTACCTTACGAATGGTGGCCAATCGGTGGGCAATGATAATGGTCGTGCGGTTTTGCATCAGGTGATCCAGGGCTTGCTGCACCAGGCTTTCTGACTCGGCGTCGAGGGAGCTGGTGGCTTCATCCAGGATTAGAATCTTGGGGTTTTTGAGGATGGCCCGGGCGATGGCGATGCGCTGCCGTTGTCCGCCCGACAGTTTTACGCCTCGTTCGCCGACCAGTGTTTCCATTCCTTCAGGAAACGAATCGATGAAGTCTAGCGCATTGCCCTGCTGCGCCGCTTCACGGATGGCTTCCAACGAGGCTCCGTGTTGTCCGTAAGCAATATTCTCGCGGATGGTGCCGCCGAACAGAATTACTTCCTGGGGCACAATGCCAATGTGCTGACGGTAGGCCGAGATATCGTACTGCTGGATATTCTGATCGTCTACCAGAATGCGACCTTCGTTAAGCTCGTAAAAGCGTAGCAACAGTTGCGTAATAGTAGATTTTCCCGCGCCGCTGTGTCCCACCAAAGCCACCTTTTCGCCCTGCGCCACCGAGAAGCTCACGCCCTTGAGCACCGTCACATCGGCTCGACTCGGGTAACAGAAGCGTACGTCTTCGAGGGTGATGCTACCACGAATTTGTAAATCTGGGGTTTCTGACTGATCGGGATTCACCTCGCTGGGTTCATCCAAAATAGTGAGAATACGCTCCGAAGCACCAAAGGCCCGCTGTAGCTGCCCGTACAAATCGCCCAAACCAGCGATAGAGCCACCAATTAGCGTAGTGTACAGAATAAACGAAATGAGTTCGCCGATGGTGAGCGAACCCGCTTGCACTAGCGTGGCTCCGTACCAGATCACGGCCACAATGCCACCGAACAGCACGAATACCACGAACGAGATAAACAGTCCGCGATATACCGCCGTCCGCAGTGCGGTTTTCACTACTTCATCCAGGCTTTTGCCGTACTTCTTGATCTCAAACCACTCGCTGGTAAAGGACTTCACCGCCTGCACCGCTTGCAGGGTTTCTTCCACAATCACGTTGCTGGCTGCCAGTTGATCCTGGGTGAGTTTGGCCAGCTTTCGGATATACCGCCCGAAGAACAGAGCGGCTACAATCAGAATCGGAAAGGTGGCGAGCATAAAACCAGTGAGTTTAGGAGCCATCACTGCGATCACGCCGGTGCCGATGAGCAGCGTAGCAATTTGCCGCAGAAACTCGGCCAGCGTCACCGAAAAGGTGCTTTGTAGCAGCGACACGTCCGAGGTGATACGGCTGATCAGCTCGCCGGTGCGGTGCCGGTCGTAAAACACCATCGGCAACGACATCAGTTTGCTGTACAGTGCTAACCGAATGTCTGCCGTAGATTTCTGATTCACCTGCGCAAAAAAGTAGACCCGAATGAATGAGAAGGCACTCTGTATCAGAAAGATACCCAGTAGCACCAGTGCAATCGTATTAACGTTGCCCGGCACCTCTGATTCGTTACCCGCCGCTACGTCGAGCAGCTGTCCCGACAAGTACGGAAAAGCCAGCAGCGTGAGACTGGATAGCAACAGACCGCCAATACCAACGAAAAACTGAAAGCGATAAGGAACGATAAACTGATAAATGCCCGCCAAGCGCTTGAACCCTTCGCGGGGTTTGATCTTTTTCGGCTCTTCAGCCGGGGTAACAGATGTTTGTGCCATAACACCATCAATAACGCAGGACTGATTTTGAAGTTCGCGTAAAGAAAGGTTTGATAAATGACTACTTTCGCCCGAGAAAACTACGCATAACCAAGCGTAAGCTTATGATGATTTTTATTACGGGGGCCAACGGACTGATCGGCAGCTTCATCTGTCGACGTTTACTGGCCGACGGTCACCAACTGCGGGCGCTGCGGCGGGCGGGCAGTGACCTTTCGTTACTGGACGATCTTCACGATCAGATCGACTGGGTAGAAGGTGACATTCTGGACGTAGTGAGCCTCGAGCAGCATACCCAGGGTGCGGATGCGGTGGTCCACTGCGCCGCGCTGGTTTCTTACGACAGCCGCGACGAGCAGCGAATGCACAAGGCCAACGTAGAAGGTACCGCCAACGTGGTCAACATTTGCCTGGACCAGAGTATCGCTCACCTGCTGCACGTGAGTTCGGTGGCCGCCATCGGTCGGGAGAAAAACGCGACGCAGGTAGACGAAAGTCATCAGGCCAACCCCAACGAGTTTACCACTGCCTACGCCCGCAGCAAATATTTGGCGGAAATGGAAGTATGGCGCGGGACTTCCGAGGGGCTGTCTACGGTCATTATCAACCCCTCACTGGTGCTGGGCCCCGGCGACTGGAACCAAAGTAGTACGAAAATCTTTAAATATATCTGGGATGAAAGCCGTTTCTACACCAACGGCACGGTCAACTACGTAGACGTGCGCGACGTGGCCACGGTGGCCCTTCGCCTGCTGAAGCAACAAGTAACCGGCCAGCGTTTTATCGTCAGTGCCGGAAGCACAACTTATCAAAATTTATTTGAGATGATTGCACAGTCTTTTGACAAGCAACCGCCCCGTCAGCGAGCGTCCCCCGGACTCATTCGAGTGGCCAGTGTGCTTGACGGGTGGCGGGCGCGCCTCACCGGGCAACCTCAGATGATTACCGATGAGTTGCGGCAGGTCAGTCGGCATAAGCATACTTTCGACAACTCCAAAGTACGGCAGGCCATAGACATCAACTTCAATCCGCTGCCGCAGACCATTCGCTGGTGCTGCCACGAACTGACGAAAAAAACGCAGAAGGTACAGTCATAGCCAGCGACTGATAAAGAATTGGCCTTCCTCCCAGTATTTTCTATATTTATCCGCATGGACGAACGATTTAAAGAGCACGAAGAAGGAGACGACCGGGCCAAGTGGTTTGAAGACCAGCTCAAGAACAACTCCTTACAGTTTTTGGATCTGCACGTCTACCTTGACCTTATTGATCACTATTTGGACGAAGGACAGAACAAAAAGGCCCTGACCACCTGCGAGGTAGCGCAGGATCAGTACCCCTACTCCGCTGAGTTGCTGGTGGACAAAGCACAAATTCTGACGAACCTAGAGCGCTACGACGAAGCCCTCACGGCCCTGGAAAAAGCGGGTAGCTTACAGCCTAACGACGTAGAGATCGTCACCTTGCAGGGCAATATTCTGGTAGCCACCGGCAAACTCAATGAAGCCATTGCCGCTTTTGAGCACTTACTAGACTTCACCGAGGATAAGGACGAAGCCTACTTCAGTATGGGTATGGCGTGCCAAAACGCTGAGCAGTATTCTGAAGCCATCATCTACTACAAACGCGCGGTAGAAGAAAACATCCATCACGAAGAGGCCATGTACGAAATGGCCTACTGTCTGGATATCATCGGTGAGTTGGAAAGCAGTGTAGCCTATTACCAGCGCTTTATTGATGAAGACCCCTACTCACAACACGCGTGGTACAACCTGGGCATCATCTACAACAAGCTCGAGCAGTTTGAAAAAGCGGTAGAAGCCTACGAGTACGCCATCGTGATCGATGAAACCTTCGCGTCGGCCTACTTCAACCTGGGTAATACCTACATGAACCTGAGTAAGTTTGCCAAGGCGGTGAAGGCCTACAACAAAACCTACAAACTTGAAGGGCCCAACCCTGAGACCTACTGCTGCATTGGTGCGGCTTACGAAAAACTAGAAGAGTACGAAAAGGCCATTCGTTGGTACCGCAGTGCCTCGAAGCTCGACCCGCTGTACGACGAAGCCTGGTTCGGCATTGGTGCCAGTATGATTAAGCAGACACGTTTTTACGAATCGATCCATTTTGTAAAAAAAGCAATCAAGCTTAACAGTGGCAACTACCGCTACTGGTTCACACTAGCCGAAGCAGAATACTACACCGGCAACATGCTGTCGTGCATGGAAGCCTACCACGAAGCAAGTCTGTTGGCTCCTGACCAGCCCGAGGTGTGGATGGACTGGTCGTACGTATTTTACGAGCAAGAAGACTACGACCGTGCGATTGCCATTGCGATGAGCGGTTTAGACGAACTGCCCGATTATCCTGACCTGTTTTACTACGTCACCGCGTACCTGATTGCGGCAGGCAAATACAAAGAGGCCTTCCATTATCTGGAAAATGCCTTAACTTTGGACTTTGATAAACACGAGATTCTGTACGAATTCTTCCCAAAGTTGGAAACACAGAAGGCGCTGTTCAAAATCATTGACCAATACCGAACCTAAGTAATGCACTATACGCTGAAGAATATTCCTGAGCGCACCGAGAAACCCCGGACGTCAGGTTACACCATGGCGATGGATAAGGGGTTAAGCCTGCGCGAAACCGAAGATTTTATCAGTGTGGCAAGCGGCTACGTAGACGTCGTTAAGCTTGGCTGGGCCACCTCATTTGTCACCCCGCATCTCAAAGAAAAAATCGCGCTCTACCACGCGGCCGACCTGCCGGTATACTTCGGGGGCACACTATTCGAGGCTTTTATCATTCGCGATCAGTTTGATGATTATCGCCGCACGCTAGATCAATTCGGTCTGTCGTTTGTCGAAGTATCCGACGGCTCCATCGAGCTACCCCACGATCGCAAGTGCGACTATATCCGTCAGCTCTCTGAGCAAGTAACTGTATTGTCTGAAGTGGGCTCTAAGGATGAGACTAAGATTATGCCGCCCTACCAGTGGATTGAGCTAATGCAGGCCGAGCTAGACGCCGGTGCCTGGAAGGTGATCGGTGAGGCCCGAGAAGCGGGCAACGTAGGCTTATTCCGCTCATCGGGCGAAGTACGCTCGGGATTGGTGCAAGAGATCCTGACCAAAATTCCGTACGAAAAAATTATCTGGGAAGCCCCGCAAAAGGGCCAGCAAGTATGGTTTATCAAATTGATTGGGGCCAACGTTAATCTGGGTAACATTGCCCCCCATGAGGTTATTCCGCTCGAAACCATTCGCTTGGGCCTACGGGGCGACACTTTCAATCACTTTCTGAACGGGCATCACTGATCTGCCTATCGTACAGCCGCGATTAATCGCGGCTCTATCGGTTAATATATGAACGACAATCGCACTCCTCGCCAGTATGTCACGCTATTTTTTAAGGGCATGGCTATGGGCGGGGCCGACGTGGTGCCCGGTGTGTCCGGTGGCACCATTGCCTTCATCACCGGCATCTACGAAACCCTGCTCGAGTCCATCTCGTCAGTGAACGCCGATGCCTTACAGCTCATTCTCAAGGGGCGCTTCAAGGATTTTTGGCAGCATATCAACGGCAATTTTCTGGTGACCCTGTTCGCGGGCGTCGCGGTCAGTATTCTGACGCTGGCCAAACTGTTGGGCTACTTGCTAGAAGCCTACCCTATTCAGTTGTGGTCATTCTTCTTCGGCCTGATCATCATTGCGGCCTATCTGGTGGTAAAAGAGATCAACAAGTGGTCAGTAGGCGTAGTAGTGGCCGGAGTAGTGGGTATTGCCATCGCCTACTATGTCACACTGGCCACGCCGGCTGAAACCCCTACCGATCTGTGGTTTATCTTTTTATCGGGTGCAGTAGCCATTTGCGCCATGATTTTACCAGGTATTTCGGGTAGCTTTATACTGCTTATTCTAGGCAAGTACGAGTACATCCTAGAAGCAGTCAATGAGTTCAACCTAGTGGTTATTGCCGTATTCATGCTAGGCTGTGTGGTGGGGATTCTCACCTTTGCTCGCGTTATTTCCTGGTTACTTGATCATTATCACGATATCGCAGTGGCTCTGTTGGCGGGTTTTATGATCGGCTCGTTGGGCAAAATCTGGCCCTGGAAAGAAGTGGTACTCACCCGCCTGAACAGCCACGGCGAAGAGGTTCCCTTCGTCACCAGTAACGTGCTTCCCGCTCAGTTTGAGCAGATCATGGGGCAGGATGCCATGTTAGGACAAGCTATCCTGTTTATGGCTCTGGGCTTCTTGCTGGTGTTTGGTATTGAACGCTTCGCGAGTTATCAGCAGAAGAAGGGGGAACAGGCAGCTTCAGTGTAATAGCAGTTGTTTTTCTACAGTCCCAATTTATCCATCTTATCCTTCTCGTACTGCTCGTCTTCGGCTGGATACCGCAATATATCTTCGAACTGACCGGAATCCTTCGCCAACGCCCAAATGAGGCTTTCTCCAGCGTAGTTTGGTTCTTTGTCGAAGATCGGATCGGCGTATGCCTCGTTGGCGGATACCACTTGCCAGCCCTTATCCTGGAACATCTCAATCAAATCGTCTACAAACAGTGCTGCCGCCAGATTGTGATGAAGCAGCAGCGTATGAGGAATGTGGCGTCCGGTAAGTGCGTAAGATAGCTTTTCGTAGAATTGCGCTCGTTCGTACAGATGGTTTAAGTAAAATTTGCGAAAGTCTTCTACGCTAGCTGTAGTATCTTGTATCAGTTTTTTTCTCAAACGGCTATCAATGTACCAATCAGAGGCATCGATGGTCACATAGCCGTTTCGGTAACCCTGTTCTCGTAGAAAATCGCGGATGCTGTTAACCTTCTCTTCGGTATTGCCTTCCTTTAGATACGGAAACCGGAAGAGCTTGGTGTAGTTCTCGTATTCTTCAATAATGGCGTCAGTTTTTGAGATTTCAGCCACGAAGTCCTTTGAACTTATTTCATCACTGTTATAAAAGGGATGAGTATAGGTGTGGTTGGCTAACTGGTGACCACGCTCATCCCAACTCCGTAGTAAATATCTACCCTTTTTATCAGTCTTATTGCGGCCCGTTACGAAGAATACTGCTTTGAGCTCGGCTTCATCCAGTTTATCCAGAAGCATTTTGTTCCATTCCCGGAAGGCATAGCCGGGCTGGTCGGTAGTAACTCCATCGTCGAAGGTAAAGCTGACGGTAGGTTGCGCAATGATAAAAGAGTGAAAAAGCACCGCTAAAGCGAAACTGGTCAGTATTCTTTTCATGATATATGACTGATTGCCTTCACTAGTCTACTGCTTTTCTGTTACCAACACTCCTTTGTAATAATCAATAATCTGCTGAAATACCCCCAACACTTTTTCCAGATCATCTACAAAGTATCTATCTCGATCGACGATTAAATCAGTTCCGGATAGCTTCAGAAACTGCCAGCTATCGGCGGTGGTGGTGCAGCCGTAGATGGTCTCGATAGGCTCGCCGTACTGCTCATTAAACCGCTGGATACCCACCATCTGCGCGGCGCACTGCACCACACCTAACTCTAGATCATCTTTCTTCGCTTCTACCACCGTAATGATCGGAGCCGATATGGCAAAAGCATTGGTATCTTTGGTCAGTATAAAATCGCACTCTCCGGCTAACCCTGCTGACACGTCTACGTTGAGCACTTCACCCGAGTAAACCGTAAAAAAGTTGTTGTTCCGATTGCGCAACTCTACCAGTACAGGGGTAACGATTAGTTCAGACTTAGCTTTTTCGCTCGTGAGCGGCATTTGCTGGGTCATGGCCAGGGTATCGCGTAGCCAGTTGCTCATCGGCAAGGCTTTCGCATGGGCAAACAAGGGTTCCACTCGGTCACGGATACCAAAGTTGCGTCGCAGATCGTACAGGGTGAAGCTAGTATAAGCCATGCTTGGGTTTTTCTTTTTAAATATACAACTATCTTTGCAGACTGTTAAGTACGCAAAACCCACCGTTGTCGATTAATACAACGGACGAATACTCATCATTCATGAAAAAGCAAACGACCCGGCAAGCCCCTCCAGCAGCACAAATGCAAACCAGCCAAGGCATCCCTAAGCAAGCTCACCAGGAAAAGATTCAGCGCGTGTTCCACGAAGTGGGTAAGGTGGTGGTAGGCCAGCAGTATATGGTCAACCGACTACTGATTGGCCTGTTTACTAACGGGCACATCCTGCTGGAAGGTGTACCCGGATTAGCCAAAACCCTTACGGTTAACACCCTAGCGAAGGTGCTGCACCTGGACTTTAAGCGCATTCAGTTTACTCCTGACCTGCTGCCCTCTGACCTGATCGGCACCATGATTTATAACCAGCAGCGCGGTGACTTTGAGGTAAAGAAGGGCCCCATATTCTCTAACCTGATTCTGGCCGATGAGGTCAACCGCTCGCCCGCCAAGGTGCAGGCGGCATTGCTGGAGTCAATGCAAGAGAAACAGGTGACCATCGGTGAAACTACCTATCCGCTGGATCGCCCCTTCTTGGTGCTCGCCACACAGAACCCGGTAGATCAGGAAGGCACCTACCCGCTGCCCGAGGCGCAGGTTGACCGTTTTATGATGAAGGTCCACGTAGATTACCCCAGCAAAGAGAATGAGCTGGAGGTGATGCGCCGTATGGCCAACACCTCATTCAACAGTCGCGTTGAGTCGGTCTTGACGAAAGAGGACATTTTCGCTATCCGTGACGGCATCAATGCGGTGAGCATGTCTGAATCGCTAGAAAAATATATTATCGAGCTGGTGTTTGCCACCCGCGATCCCAAGTTGTACGGGATGGGAGACCAGGCAGATTATATCCAGTTTGGCGTATCGCCCCGGGCGAGTATCAACCTTAACGTGGCGGCCAAGGCAGTGGCCTTCTTTGATCAGCGCGACTATGTGCTGCCCGAAGATATTAAAGAGGTAGCGCACGATGTGTTCAACCACCGTATTCTACTCAACTACGAGGCCGAGGCCGACGGCGTGAGCACCGGCGATATCATCAAGACCATTCTAAAGAAAGTGCCGATTAGTTAGCGGCAACCGTAGTCGTTTAGGTACGCTAATTGTACGATACGTTAAAAAAACTATTCGTATGAAGCTATTCTCGTGTCTCCTCGTTTGCTTGCTGTTCGCCACCACGGCGTCTTTCGCTCAGTTGGTCGGTAGCACCTTTCCGACGATAGAAACTGAAACCGTTAAGGACGAAAAAATAACCCTTCCTCAAGACACCGACGGAAGAATATCACTGGTGGCCATGGCCTACTCTAAAAAAGCTGAGAAGGACCTGGGCACTTGGTTAAGCCCGCTGTTCAACGCCTTTATTCAGCAAAAGGTGAACGGCGGCGGGGGCGGTTTATTCGCTGACTTTGCCTACGACGTGGACGTGTACATTGTGCCGATGTTTACCGGCATCAAAGCCGCCGCTCAGGGTACCGCCAAGCGCAAGGCGGCTAAGCACCTCGACGAGCGACTGATGCCATACGTGCTGTTTTACAAGGGCAAGCTAAAGCCTTACAAGGAAGCCTTGGAATTTGACAAAAAAGATGTTCCTTATCTGTTTCTGGTGGATCAATCCGGTAAGATTGTATACGCAACTTCTGGCGCTCACACGAGTCAGAAAATGAGTGAGATTGAGGAGCAGATTGACGAGTTGTAAGGAGCCGCTCAGAATAATCGTATTTTTTGCGTGACGCGGTCAGCGTGACTCGGTCAGCGTGACGCGGTCTGCGTGACGCGGATCGCTGCTACTTTTTGAGCTCCGGTAAGCTTCAAATTTTTGGCTCTGTGACGGAACCGTACGGTAGTTACCCGTAGCACGGGGTACGGCTAATGACTCCCGCTAAAATTGTCTAGGAGCCGAATTATAGTGTGCAGTCGCCAGCATTTCCTCAAACCATTCTACTCTCCTCTGCCTCTGATTGGTGGATGCACCAGCCCAATCAACGTTGTTCTACGACCCGCTTTTATCCGTTACTCTGCGTTCATACACTAAAACGTGATTCACACGAAAAGCAGCCAATGCGCGCAGGTTGCCAAACCTTTTTAGTGATTGTTGATTAAAATGAATGAGTTCGTTTTGTCACAAAGCTCGCATTTTACTAAGAACTAGTTCGCTATGAAGCATATTGATATTAACCATGAAACCGTGCCTGCATTAGGCTTAGGCACCTACTCGCTGATGGGCCAAGATTGTCAGAAAGCGATTGTTGATGCGATCAACATCGGCTATCGGCACATTGATACCGCCAAGATGTATGAGAATGAAGAAGCCGTAGGACTGGGCATCCGGCAGTCTAGCATTGACCGTGATGAGTTGTTCGTCACCACCAAAATCTGGTACACAGATCTAGTGCGCTCTAATGTTATGAGTGCCACTCACGATAGTTTACGTCGGCTACAAACAGATTACATCAATCTACTCTTGGTTCACTGGCCCTCGGACGAGGTGCCGCTTCGAGAAACTCTAGAGGCACTGATGGAAATTCAGCAGCAAGGATACACCCGGCTGATTGGTGTTAGCAACTTTCCGCCCGCCATGATGCAGAAGGCGGTTGAGATTGCCCCGGTGGTGTGCAACCAAGTGGAATATCATCCGTACTTGGGGCAAAGTGCGCTACTCAATATTGTGCGCGAGCATAACATCATGCTCACCGCCTACTCGCCAATTGCACAAGGTGCCGTGCAGAACGATGCCACGCTATTGACGATTGGCGAACGCTACGGTAAGCAGCCTTCACAAGTAGCTCTACGCTGGCTCGTGCAGCAAGATAACGTAGCGGCCATTCCCCGCACCAGCAATCATGAGCACCGGGTATCCAATTTTGATATTTTTGACTTCTCCCTTACCGACGATGAGATGCAGCAGATTCATCACCTAAGCCGAAACGAACGTTTGGTTAACCCTCATTGGGCTCCGGTGTGGGATGATGTGTGAAGTAGAAGAGGGGATTCGGTTTTAGGGACTGCGTATACGCCAAAACCCAACCCCTAACTCCCCTTTTTCATCATACTTTCACCCAACCCTGCTTTTTATCGCTCTCAATAATTTTTTCGCATAGCACCAGCTCGCGCAGCCCATCGGCGAAGGTAGCGTAAGCATCAGTGCTTTGCTGTCCGGCTTCTACCGCAGCGTACACCTCTTTGAACATCTGCTTTGAGGTGTCGGGAAAACCCTCATTGTGTCCGCCGGGAAATGTGATGGCTCTTTGGGCCGCTTCGTGTACCAAACCGGGGTCGCGCATGAGCACTTCATTGGCCTTATCGCGCTTGCCGATCCATACTTCGTTGGGGGCTTCTGAGTTCCAGGCAACGGTTTCTTTTGAGCCCGATATCTCAAGCTTCAGTTGGTTCTTACGCCCGGCAGACACTTGACTTACCGTAGCCACGCCGCGGTTACCGTTCTCGAAGCGCAACAACACATTGGCATAATCTTCGGTGCTGATCGGCACATCTTCGTAGTCCTCCGGCTTGAGGGTCATACCACTGTAAGTCTCTACTTCCTTGAGTGGCTTCTTCCGCTGCTGGTGTACGGTTGAGAAGTCGGCCAACACCTCAGCGATGCGCTGTCCTGAAATATACTCTACCAAGTCTAGCAGGTGCGAACCAATGTCGGCAATAGCCCGCGACTCACCCGACTGGGCTGGTTCTAACCGCCAGTTGTAGTCTGTGTCGTAGAACAGCCAGTCTTGCAGGTAGGTGCCCACCACCGAATAAATGTCGCCCAGCTCGCCGTGTTCGCGCATGGCCCGCATGTGGCGCACCAGCGGATAGTAACGCAGGTTGAAATGTACTGCATTGACCACCCCCTTCTCCCGCGCCAACGCGACCAGCTCTTCGCCCTCTTTTGACGTTGTCGCCAGTGGTTTCTCTAGCACTACGTGCTTGCCTGCTTCCAGCGCTTTTTTGGCCATTTCGTAGTGCAAGAAGTTGGGGGTACAAATGTGTATACACGACAACCCCTCGTGCTTGAGCAGTTCACTAAAGTCGCCGTAAGAGGCGGCTACACCCAGTTGTTCAGCTTTGTTACGGGCATAGTCTTCGTTTACGTCGCCTACGGCTACCACTTCTACGTTGGGCAAGCGGCGTAGGGCCTCAATGTGGGCAGGACCAATAAAACCGAGTCCGGCAACGGCTACTTTAATTTTGTTCATGGCTGTGTATAATCAATGAAAAGATGCGTGTGACTCAATACTAGCACCTTATCGGCAAAAAACCAACCGAGGTTAAGCGTGCTTGAAGCGGCATTCGTCGAGGGTTCAGTAGGGTTGAACGAAAAGGCCCGGCTAAGCGTCGTATCTGTGATACTTTCGGGCAAAACTTTTATTGAGTAGCGCCAAATTCTCCGGACGGTTTCCGTTCGGAGAATTTTTTTTGCCCTACCAAAAGTAGCCCGCTAGTATCTACAGCCGAACAGCATCCTGGGACTACGACGGGAAGCCCGGGCGTTGAATGCCGGGGGAATCACATCGTTGGCCAGGAAGTCTTCCAGTTCGTAAGGAATACCTTTTATCTGTAGTATCCTTCTGACGATCGCCTCACGACTAGGGGCATTGAAGTGACCTATCGTGACGTCACTCATCATACTAAACTCCTCAGGACGCCAAATACCCTCACTAACGTACGATCCTCCTTCGTAGGCTCCTACCGCTTCGTACCCTTCCCTACCAATAAGATGAGACCATTTGATGCTATCAAGGTCGCTGTGGTCGTCTACGTTGGCACTGTATCTGAGAAACCACCTTGGATCGTAAGTTACCCCAGCATCGACGTACTCATCGGCCAGGTTCGCGAACGCATGACCTATTTCATGAACGATAACTTCCTCCTTGACTCGTCGAGCACTTGTTGCAATTTTGTTTAAGGCGCTCCCCCCGTAGAGATCGACATCGGCCAGTAGAATCATAATATGCGCTTTATCCGGGTTGCCGCCCACCGCCCGACGCGCGTAGTCGATACAGGCCGAAGGATTGGCAAGTAGCACCCGATCAACTGTACTGTCCCAAGTAGTGCCGAAGGTAGTGTTTCGCTTCAATGTCTTATCAGTAGTAAGGGCTTCGGCAGATTCAGCGTAGACGATGTACGCGTTAAAGTACTCACGGTACGTAGAGAAAGGCGGCACACTAAACAGATAGTTGATAATATCCGTACCGGACCGTTGGTAATCACCGGCTACCTCTAATCCGGATCGGGTGAAGCCGTCGCCCAGAAAGACAACGTTGACTCCTTCGGGATCATTTTCAAATAGTACTTGCACCTCACCGTCTTCATGATACGCGGCCTGGTCAGCCGGGGGAGCATCTTCTTCGCACCCCATAAGGCAGCAACATATCAACAGAAAGGATAGGGTTCTTTTGGCTATGGTACTCATAGGCTTAGGTTAATTGTGAATAAACTGCACCACCTAGTCTTCACGTGCACCTGTAATATCATAATAAACCGTGTAAAAAGGACAATTTCCATCGTAATTGTTCGTCTGGCTAATAGTAACGTTGGTCGAGTGTTTGACGGCTTTGGTCTAAAGACGATGTATAGCCCATGGCTACTTCGTATTTTGCTAATAGTCAAAGCAGTTTCTTGATAAATCATTCGCCTGCTTGCGCAGTACCGAATAAATATGTGTATGGATAAGCTAGATACTTTCGTATTGACATACCTTCTGCTGGCCCAGGAAAGGCGAGCTAGGTCAGAGCAGATTCTGCTCACTGAAGCATCGCACGTGTCGCGAGGCACCTGCCACAAAACCCAGGACTGCCAACAGGTGCTCACTGACTTGTTTACGGTCTACAGCCGTATCAATCTCTCCTTTTACGATCTTTGTCCCGTAGATAGCTTCGAGCGTATCAACTAACCGCCTTTCTCTGATCATAACAGTAGCTTCACGGTTACAGAGGATTACACTTCGGGAATCCCAGGCTGTACTAGAAAAAGCGTGCTGTTATCACTAGATTGCGGTTTCAATCACGCGATCCTACTATGCAGCTTTACAGCACGCGCGACGCGCAGCGCGCTCACCCCTTCACGTTTCAAGAGGCCGTTTTCAAGAGCCTACCCGACGATAACGGTTTGTTCATGCCGGCGTCGCTTCCGCCGCTTCCTAGCGCATTCTTCGCAGATCTGGCCGACCGCTCGTTGGCAGATATCGCCTGTGCGGTAGCTGAAGCCCTCGTTGGTGATGAAATTCCGGCCGAAGACCTGCGAAATCTAGTGAGTGATGCTATTAACTTCGATGCGCCGGTGGTAACGCTCAGTGAGCAGGTAAGGGTACTGGAACTATTCCACGGCCCTACTCTAGCGTTTAAAGACTTTGGCGCACGGTTTATGGCCCGCGTGATGTCATGGTTTTTGCACAACCAGCCGCAAGAGCAAGATGTGAACATCCTAGTGGCCACCTCGGGCGATACGGGCGGCGCGGTGGCGCAGGGTTTTTTAGGCGTACCGGGCATTCGAGTCACGCTGCTTTATCCTAAGGGCAAGGTGAGCGACTTACAGGAAAAGCAGCTTACCACTGTGGGCCAAAACGTGGTAGCCTTGGAAGTAGACGGCACTTTCGACGACTGTCAACGGATGGTGAAGCAGGCTTTTTTGGATCATGACATCAGCCAAAAACTCAACCTGGCCTCGGCCAACTCGATCAATATCAGCCGGTTAATACCACAGTCGTTTTATTACTTTTACGCTTACGCACAACTGCGGCAGAACGCTTCGTTTGATGCCGCGCGCCCTCTCGTATTTTCTGTTCCTAGCGGCAACTTCGGTAACCTATGCGGCGGACTCATTGCTCATCGGTTGGGGTTGCCCATTCAGCGTATTATTGCGGCCACCAATGCTAACGACGTGGTGCCACAGTACTTAGATTCAGGAGTGTTTGAACCGCGCGCCTCGGTGCGCACCGTTTCTAACGCCATGGACGTCGGCAACCCTAGTAATTTCGCGCGCCTACAGGCGTTCTACCAAACCGGTAGTGCCAACGGGCAAGCGTTGCTACAGGCCATTCAGACAGATATTGAAGGGAAACATTACTCCGATGAGCAAACCGTTGCGGCCATTCGCGCGGTATATGATCAGTACGACGGTTACGTGATGTGCCCCCACACGGCAGTGGGCTATTTAGGTCTGAAAGATTATCTTAAAACTACCGATCAATCTCCCTACGGTATTGTGTTGGCCACGGCGCATCCGGCCAAGTTTTTGGATGTGGTGGAAGGGGCGATTGAGCAAGACTACCCCCTGCCCGAGGCATTACGAGCGTTGGTTGATAAGCAGAAAAAAGCCACGCCCTTGGCTAATGACTACGAAGCGCTAAAAGCGTTTCTCCTTCGCGAAGCGTAAGGCCACCTGGCGTATTAAAGAAGTGCCACTGCTACTGAAGCGCCTTAAAGAGTGTACTCAGCATGGTAATCGCATCCTCTACGGTTTGCTTATTTTCTACCGGGATCTTCAAATACGTTTGTCCGGTCTTTTCGTCTTGCTCGGTAATGGATTGAACCAACTGTTCGGTAGAATCTTCACTACGTAGGGTTTGTGCCAACTGACCAAAAAATTTGATCCCACTGGCCATCAGTTCAGGGCCGTGTTCCGGAGCAGTCATACCCTCCGCTGGCACCTCTGGGGCTTCGGTAACGGGAGCTTCGTTGACCGCCTCAGGCACCGGAGGTTGCACCTCTTTTTGGACGGTTGTTTTTGGTGCAGCTTTCTTCGCCGGGGCTTTTTGAGCGGTCTTGGGTTTGGTAGCAGTGGTCTTTTTAGCCGTGCTGGCTCGGCGAGTAGTCTTCTTGGCCGTGCTTGGTACTGCCTTCTTTCTCGCAGTAGTTTTGGTCGCTTTCGCGTCCGTCTTTACGTCGTTGGTTGCCTCAGCTTCCGGTTTTTTTGGTTTTGATGTTGCCTTCTTTCTAGTGCTACGGGTGGTCTTCTTGGGCGTAGCCTTCTCTTCTTTTTCCATGGTGTGTTGTTAAGGTAGATGTAAAGTAAACGAACGCACGCGTGAGAAAGAAGTGATACGGCAGATTAGAACAATTTTACTTATCTTTCGCTATGGAAAAGTACGCCATCAAACTGCCCCAGCACCTCCAGTTTACCGACGATGAGTTCTTCGCTTTTTGTCAGGAGAACCGTGATTTGCGGCTGGAAAGAAACGCCCAAGGAGAAATCATCATTATGTCACCTACCGGAGGAATTACAGGAAAGAAGAATAGTAAGATTATTTTCAGGCTAGAGGCTTGGAATGAAGATGCCCAGCTGGGCGAAGTTTTTAACTCTTCTACTGGTTTCTATTTGCCCAACGGTGCGATGCGCTCGCCTGATGCCGCCTGGGTAGAGCAGTCTCGTTGGGACGCACTTTCGTACGAACAACAGGAAAAGTTTCCACCTCTCTGTCCCGACTTCGTTGTAGAGCTAATTTCCCCGTCTGATGCCCTTAAACCCTCACAGGAGAAGATGAATGAGTGGATGACCAACGGCTGCCGGATGGGCTGGCTTATATATCCCAAAGAAGAAAAGGTCTGGGTCTACGAAGGGGAAACCATCAACGAAATCACGGGCTTCGACCAAACCATATCGGGCGGAAGCGTGCTGCCCGGCTTTAATTTTGAATTAGCGCAGCTAAGATAATAACTGATACTCGCCCTATGGATAAATATGCCATCAAGCTACCCGAAAATCTTCAGTTTTCGGATGACGAGTTCTTTGCATTTTGTCAGGAGAACCTCGATCTAAGATTTGAAAGAAATGCCCAAGGAGAAATTATCATTATGTCGCCTACTGGAGGAATTACAGGAAAGAAGAATAGTAGTCTTACTTCTAGCCTATGGATTTGGAACCAGAGAACCCGCTTGGGCGAAGTTTTTAACTCTTCTACTGGTTTCTATTTGCCTAACGGTGCGATGCGCTCGCCCGATGCCGCCTGGGTAGAGCAGTCTCGCTGGGATGCGCTTTCGTACGAACAACAGGAAAAGTTTCCACCCCTCTGTCCCGACTTCGTTGTAGAGCTAATTTCCCCGTCTGATGCCCTTAAACCCTCACAGGAGAAGATGAATGAGTGGATGACCAACGGCTGCCGGATAGGCTGGCTTATCTATCCCAAAGAAGAAAAGGTCTGGGTATACGAAGGTGAGGCTATAAACGAAATCACGGGCTTCGACCAAACCATCTCGGGCGGAAGCGTGCTGCCCGGCTTTAAATTTGATCTAAGCTGGCTCAAGTAGGGTTCTCCAACCCCAGTTAGTCAGTTCCGTTACGGCTACGTATGTCCTCCCTTCTTAGTGTCAATCAACTCTCGTTTCGCTATCAAGAAACCGCCCGCTTATCTGCCGTTAGTTTTTCGCTGGCAGCGCAACAGATCGGCGTCATTGTGGGCGAGAGCGGTTCGGGCAAAACCACCCTGCTGCGCCTCGTGGCAGGGCTGTTAGATCCCACCAAGGGCACGGTGCTGTTAGCAGGCGAACCGGTGTTGGGCCCGGCCCATCGCTTGGTGCCGGGGCACCCGGATATCCGTACGGTTTTTCAGGACTTTGCGCTGTCGCCCAACCTCAGTGTGTACCAAAACATCGCGCACGTACTGCGGGCCTATCAGTCCGACTATCGCCACCAACGCACAGCCGAGCTTATCGAGCGGTTTCGGCTCATCGGAAAAGAAGAGCAACTGCCTGCTACTCTGTCGGGCGGTGAGCGACAACGCGTAGCCCTCGCTCGTGCTTTGGCCGAAGAACCTAAACTGCTGCTCATGGACGAACCCTTTAGTCAGGTAGATGCCCCGCTGAAACGTCATTTGCTGCGTGAGGTGGGAGATATTTTGCGAGAAACCGGCGGCGCGGCCCTGGTAGTAACACACGACGCGCAGGATGCGCTCATGCTGGCTGACCAATTGCTGGTGTTACAGCACGGAAAGGCGGTGCAGCAGGGTACCGCTACGGAGATATACGAACACCCGGCCACTCCCTACGTCGCGGAGCTGATGGGTGAGTGCCGGTGGGTACCAGTGGAAGTATGGCAGCAATGGTTTCCGCAGGTTAGTCACTGCCAACGGGTAGGCGTACGCCCCGAACACATTCGTTTGTCAGATAATGCCGACGGAACGCCCGCTGAGGTAGTACGCTGTCGTTACCGGGGGGCTTACTACGAACTGGTCATGCGGGCCGAGGGGGCCGAATTGCTGGTTTATTGTACCGAACGCCTCGAGGTAGGGGCCTCGATAAGCATAGCAATAGATGGTGACCGCGCTTTGTACTTCTAAGTTGTGAGCCTCGCGCTACTCTTTACTCGGCTCATTCTTCCTCAATCCGATAATCGGCGAACGCTCAAATACTGCATTTTCGTCAAACAGCTTGCGGTAGGTAGCCAAGGTGCGTACCTGCTTCGCTCCGAGGGCTTCCATCACCCGGATCATCTTAGGATTGAAATCGCCCACCCAGGTCACGATATAGTTATCGTATTTGTAGTTAGGCGTGCGCTGCACGATGTCAATGATATCGTCAAAGATCAGCCCCTCAATGCCCCGCATTTGATATTTCTGCTTCACTCCGAAGGCTACGCCGTACACTTCGCGCACCGGCAAGGTCTTTTGGTAGTACAGAAACTTGAGCTTACCCCACAGATTCATATTATCACCCACCCGCCGGTAGATCGCATTGATGTTGGGTAAGGCAATCATAAAGGCCACCGCCTGCCCTTCATGGTACACGAAGTAGAGCATGTCTTCGTCTACCACCGGCTTGATCTGCTTGAGGAGGGCCATTGCCTGGGTTTCAGTCATGGCCTTGAAGTTGTCGTGCGTTTGCCAGGCATCGTTGTAGATGTCCATAAAGGCCCGGGCAAACTTCAGCGACTCACGCTTCTTGTAGTTCACCAGTTTGTAGGTACCCTGCTTCTTCAGGCGGTCGGCCCGGCGCTGGTACACCTCGGGCAGCAGGTCGTGAAACGAGCGATGAAAGATGATCTGCTCAAAGTAGATCTGAAAGCCGTAGTCTTCAAAAAACTTGATGTAGTACTCCGGATTGTAGTTTTGCCCGTAGTAGGGCGGCAGCTCAAAGTTACGGGTAATTAACCCCCAGTATTTGTTATTCTCACCAAAGTTCACCGGGCCGTCCATCGCTTCCATATCTCGCTCACTGAGCCATTTCCGGCACTGGTCGAACAGCGCGAACGCCGCGGCTTGGTCATCAATGCACTCAAAGAAGCCCATACCACCGGTAGGTTGCGTAAAAGTATGCGCCTTGCGCTCGTTGATGAACGCTGCCACCCGCCCGATCACCTCCCCGGCGGGGTTTTTCATAACCCAGCGCTCGGCGGTGCCGTGGGTGAAGAAGGTGTTCTGCTGCGGATCAAACACCGCGTCTACCTCCTGCCGGATATGCGGAATCCAGTTGGGGTCTCCCCGGTATATACGGTAAGGAAGTTGGCGAAAGTCTTCTTTGTCCTGCGCTGTGCGAACGGAAATTAGGGTGAAATCGGGCATGTCGGCTAGCTAGTATTAATCAACAATTATTGGCTCGAATATAAGCATTCGTCGACAATCCGGTGCCTACCGCCACGTTCAGTAGCAGGCTACTTCAGATATTCATTTTCGCGAAACCACTCGAAGCATTCGCGGATCGCCGTATCGATGGGCGTTTGCGGCATAGACAGTTCACGCACCGCTTTGGCTGCTGTGAAGTAGTGCCCGTCGCACGATACGCGGGCCATTTTGTAGCTTACCTTGGGCGCGGTTCCCAGCGCCGTACCAGTTATTGACCCAACCATCCCGAAGGCCTTGGTCAGTGAGGGCGGAATGGCGAAGCGAGGTGGCCTCACTCCCACCACGTGGGCTATTTTGGTGAATGCCTCCCGATAACTCATGTTTTCATTACCCAGAATGTAGCACTCGCCCGGCTGCCCCTGCTTGATCGCGTTCACGATGGCGGTGGCAGCGTCGCCCACGTACACGTAGTTTTTGCCGCCCGTGGGGTAGCCCGGCACCTGCCCCCGGTATACCGCGAGCACCATTCGGCCCGAGCTGGGTTTGTGGTCGTACGGTCCGATCATAAACGTGGGGTTCACCACCAGTCCGGGAAAACCGCTTTTCTGCACTTCGCTGAGCAGCAGGGTTTGGGCCAGGTGCTTGGTTTCCATATAGCCCAAGCCATACTCCGCAAACTGCGGTAGCGCGTGTTCGTCGCCCGGTTGCTCTTTGGTGCCGAAGCCCAGCGCGTTGGCCGTACTCACTGAGATCATGCGTTGCACGTTGGCGTGTTTGCCGGCTTCTATCAGGTTTACCGTGCCCTGCACATTAGTTTGTTCATAGGCCCGGCAGCGGGAGGGCCAGAGCCCGGTATCAGCCGCCGCATGGATGATCACATCGCAGCCTTCGGCCCCTCGGCGCATCGCGGCGGCATCGGTGATGTCACCCATAAACAGCTCTACGTCGCGCACCTCGCGGTGACTACGCGCATCGTCTTCGTTACGAAACAGAGCGCGTACTTCGTAATCACGCTTTTGCAGCTCGATGAGCACGTTGCTACCCAGCAAGCCGCTGGTGCCGGTAAGAAATACTTTCATAAGAGAGGTTGTGTGGGGCAGGCTACATGGTCCGCGGACGTCCGATCGCTTTGTACTGCTCGGTGGGGTCGCGCGATATCAGAATTTCATAGGTTTTGCGCCTGACGGTTAGTTTCGGAGTGCGTAACCAAGGATTGTATCGCTTGAGAACTTTGTAAGATACGCCATGATCCTGCGCAAAGACGACCAAGTCTTTGATGGTTTTGTCTACCGTAACCACTTCAAACTCGGGTTGTGTATAGCGCTGGTCTTCGGCGATGAAAAACCCAAAGGCTTCGGGGTTCTCAATAATGTGCTTGATAGAAACTACTCGAAAGAAGTAACGGGCCGTTTCTTCGTTCAGCAGCATATCAAAGTAAGAGTCTACGTTTTGCTCTTCTAACCGTCGCGCCAAACCCCGCATGCCAATGTTATAAGAAGCGGCCACGTCGGCCCAACTACCGAACTTGGCGTAGGCATCTTTCAGATACTGGCAGGCCGCTTCGGTCGATTTGATAGGATCGTAGCGCTCATCGACCTCTTTGTTTACTTCCAAACCGTAGTCTTTAGCGGTTCCTTTCAGCAACTGCCAAAATCCGATAGCGTCTTTGGGCGAGCGAGCGTTTTCTACCAGCCCGCTTTCTATCACGGCCAGATACTTAAAATCATCGGGCACGCCGTTCTCAGCCAGTATTTTACTGATGGTCGGCAGCCACCGGTGTGCTCGTTTAATGAGCAGAATAGTATTAGAGTGCCAGTTGGCGTTTACATGAAGCTCGCGATCTAACCGCTCACGTAGATCGGGTTCGGCCAGCGGTACCGTCTCGCCCGCAAAATCTACCTGAGCCGGCGTGGGAATGATAAAGGCCCGATAGGCCGGAACCGTCGATGCCCCTTGGCGCGCGGAAGGTTCTTGGCCAGCATCGGCCACGGGCAGCAAAGGCACGGCTGGCTCAGATACGATACCAGCTTGCCGCACAACCAGCACCTCGTCATCTTTGAACTCACGCCAGCCGATGTAGGCGACCAGCAGCAAGACCACCACGAATAAGAAGGCTACCTGAGCCTGTAGGTTATTACGCATCGTTAAAAATTGGGCGACAAAAGATAGTTGGCGTAGAAGCTGTCGATGACGGCGACCGCTTCCTCAGCGGTATCTACCACATTGATCAGGGTGAGGTCTACCTGGTTAATGTTCTTTTCCTGTTTTAGCATAATCTCTTCTACCCAGTGCAGTAAGCCTTTCCAGAAGTCAGTACCTACCAGTACGATAGGGAATCTACCAATTTTTTTGGTCTGAATCAACGTAAGTGCTTCGAACAGTTCATCAAGCGTGCCGAAGCCGCCGGGCATCACCACGAAGCCCTGTGAGTACTTCATGAACATGACCTTACGGACGAAGAAGTAGTCGAAAGTGATGAGTTTGTCAGGATCGATATAAATATTGCTACTCTGCTCAAAAGGTAGCACAATGTTGACTCCCACTGATTTACCCTGGGCACCTTTCGCACCCTTGTTGCCCGCTTCCATGATACCCGGACCACCACCGGTGATCACGCCGTAGCCGTGCTCTACAATCTTGGCCCCGATCTCTTCAGCCATCTTATAGTAAGGATGATTATCAGGAGTGCGAGCCGAGCCGAAAATAGTGACGCAGGGTCCAATCTTATTGAGCTTCTCGAAGCCCTCCACAAACTCTGACATAATTTTGAACACTGCCCAGGAGTCGTGACTCTTGATCTCGTTCCAGTCACGGTCTTTAAAGGCTTGCCTGATGCGCGCTTCGTTTTTGCTCAGGTTATCTTCATCTACCTTCTGGGGCAGGTTATTCTCTGTGGTTTCTTGCATGTTATGATGTTCTTAATTTTGGGTAATGTTCGTACTGTAGGAGCTGCCGCAACGGGCTAACTATATTGGCTCAACCAACGTGCCGTGAAGAGTAACGTACGAAATTGAATGATAGGTTTACTTACTTCAACAAATCTGCCAAGGCCACGTCTATTTTGTTGAAACTATGAGCAAACCCTGCATCCTCGATGCGTTGGCTGCTCACCCGGTTGCCACCCAGTATCACCGATGCCAACTCACCTAGCGCCAGTTTGAGCGCAAAGCCGGGTACGTTGGGCAAAAACAGAGGTCTTTGCAGCACCTTCGCAGCGGCTTGCGTCATGGTGCGGTTAGTTACCGGCTGTGTGCCCACGGCATTATACACCCCGGTGAGTGCTTGGTTTTCTATCGCGTAGATAAACATCCGACACAGATCGTCGATATGAATCCAGCTCATGTACTGATTGCCGCTGCCCAGGGGTGCTCCTACGTACCAACGCACCGTGCGAGCAATAGGTAGCAGTGCTCCGCCCTTCTCGCTCAGCACGATGCCGATGCGGAGCTTCACCGTACGAATATCCAGTGCGGCAATGGTATCTGCTGCGGCTTCCCACTGCACCACCACGTCGGCCAGAAAATCGTGTGACGCCGGACTCTCTTCGGTGAGGAGTGCGTCGCCGGTATCGGCCCCGTAGATGCCAATGGCTGAGGCCGATACGAAAGCCTTCAGCGCAGGCGCATCTGGTTGTGATAAAGCGTGGTGCAGCAGTCGGGTAGACTCTGTTCGGCTCCTCAGAATGGCCTGTTTGCGCGCGTCTGTCCAACGCTGGTCAGCCACTCCGGCTCCCGCCAGATGCACGACGTAGTCTACCCCAGATAGGGCCTCAGGGTTGATATACTGTTGCTTAATATCCCACAGATACGTGGTGATGGGTGAGGTTTCTTTACCCGGCGTGCGGCTGAGGTGACGAACAGTGTAGCCCTGCTCGAGTAGCATTTCGCTCAGGCGCGTGCCCACCATGCCACTGCCGCCCGTGATTAATACGTTTTTGCTCATGAAGCGTTAGTTTGTTCAGAAACTACCGGGCTGGAACTTATGTTTCGCCAACATAAAGAGGCTTTCTGTCTGAGCAAAGCTCAACGGATAAGTTAAGTGGCTCTCAGCTTACAATACGTTGTTTCGGTCGTGAGACGATGCGGCTTGGGTAAAGGTACCAGGAGTTAGAGGTTACTACATGTAACCCCTTTGAACTTACCGAGGCAATCTAACTTCGCTGGTATCCTGTGGCTTCCACTGATCGCCTACAAGGGGGCCACCTCTTCTTCAGTAGAGAGTTCTTTAGGAGCAGGAAGTGAGGGGGGGGCAATTTCTGGCTTCTCCTCTTCTACGGCGGCAGGCACTACTTCCTCTACCGGGATAGATGCAGGTGCAACCACAGGTTTTTCCGCCTCCTTTTCTGCTGCTGCTTCAATGGGTACGGCCTTGGCTGGCTCCTTCTTTTCGGCCGCTTTAGGTAGCACCACCGATTTATCTTCAGAAACTGCCAGTGCTGGTTTAGATTTTTTTGGTGCTGCCGGGGTAGGCTTCACTGCTTTTTTTGCTGACCGGGCAGCCGCCTTTTCTTCCGCTTTTTGCGTTTGTTTACGCCTCTTTTCTGGTTCCTCAGCTGCTTTTCGTTTTTTCTGTACTTTCAAGGTTGAAGTATCCGTTGACTTATGCACTCCGGATAATGCTTCTGAAGGTAAGGGCCGGTCGCCCTGCTGTTGGTATATCGTCTTTACGGCGAAAAATGAAAATACTAGCAGGACTACCACTGCTACCGCCGCACGTAGTGCCTGGGTAGGAACCGACGGAAACCATTGACCCCTTTTCGGACGAGAAGAAGCTAATATCCCCTTCATTTGCTTACTATACTGCTTATAATTTTGCGGTTCTTCACTTTTGATGTACTCCTCCATCACCGCCGAGCACTGCGTACAATGACGTAAGTGCTGCTCTACTCGAGCAGACTCCACCGCTGAGAGCCGCCCGTGCAGATAGCGGCGCATGGCACTCCAAGAAAGATGAGCACTGAACTCGGTATTTTGCTGGTGAGCTTTCATAATAAAACTTTTGTGGTATTAACTATTTACAAAACGACATATTACTTCTGTGTATACTTCAACTTTTATACCTAAAAAAACAATTTGTTGCTACCGCAGTTATATAGAAGGTTTTGAAAAGATCTTGTTGTAGTGCTTTCTAATATTTGGTGGATAGGGTCGTGTTGATGTGCAGATAACTTACGCTCAGAAAGACCTCTCGCGCGGCGGCTATTGTCGGTTTTGAGACAGCAAGCAAACTAAGCGAACGCCTGCACACGATAAATTTCATCATATCGTAAAATATTAGTACATTGTAAGTTAGAAGAACTGCGAACTTCATAGTTTCGCAAGGAGATTGACAGGAAAGCTTTTATGAGTTATAGTAAGCTATTTACATGGATGATCGTTGCCTCAATGGGGGTTGCCGCGGCAGGATGCCAGGGTGATAGCGTACAACCGGAAGCGGATGAACCAGCGCTGCGACAGCTCTCTACAGAAGAAGAGGAGCTCGTCACTTCTATCAATACCTTCGCGTTCGATTTAATTCAGGATTTGGCGCAGCACCGTCCGCAGGACAATGTGTTCTTATCCCCCTATAGCATCAACCTTGCGCTGAGCATGACGCTCAATGGGGCTTCGGACAACACACTAGAGTCTATTCACCAGGGGTTAGAGCACGACGTGATCTCTCCGCAGGAAATCAACAAGGCCTACAGTGAACTTACTCCCTTCTTACAAAGACTCGACCGTCAAGTAGATTTTACACTGGCTACCGGTCTGTGGCACGACCGCGGACTAAGGGCCGAACCACTGCCACACGATGTTTTGTCGGCGTACTACGGTGCCAACGTACACGATATGGCGTTCGGCCGAAGAAAGTCGCCTGACATCATCAATAAGTGGGTGCAGGACCAAACCGATGGTCGCATCACTGGCTTGGTCGAGAAGCTTGATCCGGATGCTTCTATGTACGTTACCAGTGCGGTTCATTTTGCCGGCGATTGGTCGGCGCCCTTTGAGGCGGTTACCGCACCCGGCACTTTTCACCTGACTGATGGTACGACTACTACGACCGACATGATGTTTGCTTCGCAAGCATCGTATCGTTTTTATGAGGATGAACAAAAACAAATTATTGATATCCCCTACGGAAGTCAGCAGTATAGCATGACACTCGTTGTGCCCAAAGAACGAGACAGCCTGCAAAGCATTGCCAACCAACTGGATGCTACGACCTTTCGCTACTGCCTTCAACAGATGGATACGCTCAACAACGATCTATACATACCCAAGTTTGCCATAGCGTATCAGACGTCTCTCAAGCCTGTGCTGGCTCGGCTGGGCATGGGCGTAGCGTTCAGTGATAGTGCTGATTTCAAACGTCTATTCGTAGACCCTACAACCACTATTCCGCTTTCAGACGTATTGCACAAGGCGGTGATCACGGTAGATGAGACAGGCACTGAGGCGCTAACCAGCACCGTGACACAGGCCAGCGCCGCTGCCAACCCCAACTCAGTACACATTGATCGTTCGTTCTTATTTTTCATCCGAGAAAACCACACTGGGGTAATCATGTTTGCCGGTCGACTCAACCGCCCCTCCTCTCTTCCGCTTAGCCCTCTTCGCTAATCAGCACGACACTTTCTGACTGATAGCTACTGCTAGACTTTAATCGTTTGCACCAGAATCCGTATTTTACGAAGTATCGTAAAATGCTTTCTCTATGCCACCGCAAGCCATCCAGATTCACCCTCAGGATAACCTTATTGTTGCCCTCACTGACCTGACAGCGGATGAGCTTACCTCTATAGAGGGAAAAACCTATCGGCTACGACAAAACGTGTCGGCTAAACATAAATTTGCAGCGTATGACCTACAGAAGGGCGATCCTGCTTACCTTTACGGAGTACTCGTAGGAAGGGCCAGCGAGCCCATTCGACAGGGTGAAGCCATTACAGTCGCAAATTTACAACACGAGGCACAGCGCTACGGCTCCCGACAACCCCAAGAAAACCAGTGGCACGCTCCGGAAGTCAGTCAATGGGCAGAGACTACCTTTCGGGGCTATCACCGGGCCAATGGTGATGTGGGCGTGGCTAACTACTGGCTGTTTATTCCGATGGTATTTTGCGAGAACCGTAACATCAACGTGATTCGCGAAGTGATGACCCAAGCACTAGGCTACGACCGATCGCACCACGGCTACGACGTACAATCTCTGGTGAACAAACATCAGCAGGGGGCAACGCAAGAAGAGTTTCTTGCTTCTGAGATTATTATCACCGCAGAGAATATCCAGCAGCAGAGAATCTTTCCTAACGTAGATGGTATCAAATTTCTGACTCATGAAGGTGGCTGCGGAGGAACGCGGTTTGACTCAGCCACTCTCTGTGCCCTTCTGGCCGGATATGTTACCAACCCTAATGTAGCCGGTGCAACAGTACTAAGTTTAGGTTGCCAGAATGCAGAAGTCATCACACTACGGCAAGAAATCAAGAAGCGTGATCCAAACTTCAGTAAACCACTGTACGTACTAGAGCAACAGCAAAGTGCTTCGGAGCGAGATTTTATTGCTGAAGCGATCAAGCAGACGTTTGTAGGACTGACCGAAGCCAACCGGCTGGAGCGTAAGCCCGCCCCATTGAGCAAACTCACCGTTGGACTAGAGTGTGGTGGTAGCGACGGTTTTTCAGGAATTTCGGCCAACCCATCAGTAGGTTACGCGGCAGACTTATTGGTTGCTTTGGGGGGCTCGGTTATTCTATCCGAGTTTCCGGAGCTATGCGGCGTGGAACAAGAGCTGACCAACCGCTGCACGGACGATACTATTGCCAAACGTTTCGTAGAAATGATGCAAGCTTATAGCCAAACCGCAGAGGCGGTGGGTTCAGGTTTCGACGCAAACCCCTCGCCCGGTAATATCAAAGACGGCCTCGTCACCGATGCGATCAAATCGGCCGGAGCAGCTAAGAAGGGCGGCACCTCACCGGTGGTCGACGTGCTAGACTACACCGAGCCGGTAACAAAATCAGGGCTTAATTTGCTCTGCACACCTGGCAACGACGTAGAATCTACCACCGGACTGGCAGGTTCTGGTGCCAATGTTATTCTATTCACCACCGGGCTGGGTACACCGACGGGCAACGCGGCGGCTCCTACCCTAAAGATTGCGAGCAATACCACCCTGGCTAACCGCATGTCGGATATTATTGATATTGACGCAGGAACGGTAATTACCGGTGAGGATACCATCGCCACCAAGGGGGAAGAGATTCTTGACTACATTATTCGTACGGCGAGCGGCGAGTATACTCCTAAAGCGGTGGCACTAGGGCAGGACGATTTTATTCCGTGGAAACGGGGTGTATCTTTATAGTACCTTCTATGAAGTTTTCTGCTAATATTGAATTTCGCACATTCTTAAAGCTCACCTATACACTTGCCTACCGCAAGGTATTAAACGTTCTGTTAGTGGCTATAGGTGTGCTTCTTCTGCTCCTGGCTCTCGTTTACGCTTTCACTTACTTTTTCACTGAGTACAGCCATCCTGGTATGCCCACCGATATAATGACGCTGCTTGCCGTAGGCATTTCCTCTCTACTTCTTACGCCATTATCGGAGTTTTGGCGCATTAAACGCATGTTCTCGAGCAACTCGCTTATACGTGACCGTATCTTCTATCATATCTCTCATGAATCAGTCAATATTAGCGGCGAATCGTTTGACTCAGTGCTGAAGTGGAGTAGCTTATGGAAGGTTTTGGAAACACGCCAGTGGTTTCTGCTATACCAAAGCAGAGATATATTTACACCAATACCTAAAGACGCAATGACTAACGAGCAGGTAGATGAGATTCGCACAATTATTCAGCGCGCTGATGTTAAGAAAAAGTTGCAGCCTCTCAAGTCGAGATAGTGTTAGGAGTTTACTGCTACCTCACGCTCCGATCCGTCAAAACGATGAATAACGACCGAAGTCACTTTCTCACTGATTACTAGCGTCCGGCTAGATTGCGACAGATACGTTGAGCCATAGTAAAACTCTTGCCGATAAGTGGTGCCATCAACGCGTTGAATTTCTGCCCAGGCATCGTCAGGCTCCAGCCTAATCACCCGACCGGGCGGCGTTGCCCCTGCTGAGGGCGCAAACAGATGCAGACTGTCCCGGTTTTGAGTCACCGCGACTAGCGAGGCTCCATCAGCCCCGCGCACCGTGGCAATACCCTTGGCATCGCCATCCACAAAAAAGCCACTGTTGGCGGTGCGTTGGGTTTGGAATCCTCCTCGCCCATCGCCTATCAGGTATACACCCGTAAGCGCATCGTGGCGACCGGCGAATGTTTCCATACTGTAGTCGTTGCCTACCAGTAGCGCATCTAAGGCTCCGTCTTTGTTGAAGTCGCCCGACAGCATACCGTAAACCGGGGCAAACTGAGCTTCTACGGGTAAAGGCTTGAGCAGTAGGGTTCCGTCTCCCTGGTTCTCTAGGTAGCTACTTTGCATCGTGGTCGCCTCCAGCACCAGCGCGTCTTCCAGGTCCTGCGCCGAGAAAACATCATCAATGGTAGCTCGACCGTAAGATTCGTAGGTAGGAAACTGTCGCCGTATCTGTATGAGTTGCGACATAAAATCTCCCCGAGAATGCGTCGGAAAAGCTGCCTGAGTGCCGTCTTCCGCCTGTCCGTAGGCCACTAATACTGGGTCTACGCTTCCGTTGCCATCAAAATCTTTCGAGTAAGCTCGTAGTGGTTCTTCCTGAGAGGCGCGATAACGTGTGTTTAACCCTACGTTTCCGACCAGATAGTCAGTATCGCCATCCCCATCAAAATCGCCGGCGGCCAAACTGTTCCACCAACCGGTATACGCTGCCAAACCAGCACCGGAAGTAGCGTCTTCAAAACGCTGACCGGTATTTCGCAAGAAAGTGATGGGCATCCACTCACCTACCAGCAGCAGGTCCACTCGTCCGTCGGTGTCAACGTCCGTCCACAGGGCGTCACTTACCATACCGACCTCCTTCAAAGCAGGGCACACCTGCGCGGTAACATCCGTAAATATCCCATCCTCATTGGCCAAAATATGGCTGGAGGGCGGTTGTGGGTACGCCCCGGGTACTACGCGCCCTCCCACAAATAAATCAAGGTCACCATCCTGATCATAATCAGCCGCTCGTACACTGGCATTGCTTCCGGTGAGGGCGGGCAACACTTCGTCTGCGTAAGTAAAGCGGCCCTGTCCGTCGTTATAATACAGTCGGTCCTGCGGTTCGTCGTTGGCAGGTACAAACTCGTAGCTACCGCTGGCCACGTATAGATCTTGATCGCCGTCGCCATCGGCGTCAAACAGCAGCATACCATTTTCTTCTGCTTGCCACCCGTCGGTGGGCATGCGCGTGCTATCCATCACGAAGGTGGCATTCTCTTGCTGTAGATAGAACATACCGCTTCGCTGAGCAGCGCCTCCCACGTAAAAATCATCGTACCCATCGCCGTTGACATCACCCACCGCAATGCCCGGCCCCAGCTGGCTAAACTTCCGCGGCAGCGTCCGCTGTAGGTTAAAATCAATGATGTCTTTTTCCTGGTGCCGGAAGCTCACCCCCCGCGCCCTTGACACTTCCTGCCAATCCGGCTTTTTAGTCGTTGCGATGAGTTCACGATCAATATCGGGCAGCTCGCCGGTGGCAGCGTCGGCATGATTGATAGCCAGTACCTGGTCGGCGGGCACATCGTAGAGCCGCTGCTGCTTGCCATCGGGCCAAATGATACTGAGGGTGTCTATCACCTGGTGCTCTCCCAAGCCAAAGTGTGCGGCGTTCTCTACGGTAGACAAATAGCCCCGGTAGCGGGCGTGTTCGTAGTACTGCACTTGTCCGTTGCCGTAGCGAATCATTACCTTAGCACCGATCCCAGCAGGGTTGACCGCGTCTCCCGCAAAGGTCGTACGAAGATAGTGCTGGTTCTCAGAAGCTTGGGTGTCGTACAGCTGGTTCTCGTAGACAAATGCACTGTCGTTGATGTTGTTGACCACAATGTCGAGGTCACCATCGTTGTCCAAATCAGCATAGGCGGCACCGTTAGAAAACGAGGGGCGGTTCATCCCCCACTCCTCCGTTTTGTTCTCAAAAGTAAACCCTCCCTGGTTGCGGTAGGCATAGTTTGATATCTTTACGATAGGAATTGAATCCTGTAGTATCATCGGACTGGCCACTCCACCCGCTGGCCCCGAGCGAAAATCGGCAAAGTCGCGGTCGGTGACATCCCGCGGAAAACCGTTCGTGATGATGATATCCCGATAGCCATCGTTATCGAAGTCAGCCACCAGCGGCGTCCAGCTCCAGTCGGTTTTTTCAATACCAGCCAGCTGCCCTACCTCGCTAAACACCGGATGCCCGGCGGGACCGACGCCCCGGTTGATCTGCAAAGTATTGCGGACGTACTGATGCTGAAACCCGTAACGATCATTATTGATATAGGCGGTGTAGTTATTAGGGCCTAACATCTGCTTCTGCCGGAGGTTAGACTCCGGCAGCATATCCAGCGCGATAATGTCAGACAGGCCGTCGTTGTTGATATCCACCACATCAGAACCCATCGCTGAGTAGCTCTGGTGTTTTAGGTAGTCGGCCACACGATTCGTAAAAGTACCGTCTTGGTTATTGATATAGAGCAGATCGTTGGTGATGTAGTCATTGGTGATGTAGATATCAGGCCAGCCGTCGAGGTTGATATCAGATACGGTGATCCCCAGCCCAAAACCTTCGGTGAGGATATTGGCCGCTCGTGTTACATTCGTAAAATGCTTGCCATCGTTACGGTACAAGCGATCATTATTCAGCGCGCTGCCGTCCGTTAGCTTGTCGCGGTAGTTGGTCGGCACCTTCGCATCAATGACGTTGGTGAGCAAGTAAAGGTCCAGGTCACCATCCAGGTCGTAGTCGAAGAAAGTTGCCTGTGTGGTATTTCCGGTGTCAGCAATACCGTACGCCTCGGCTTCCTCGCTAAAGATCGGTGTTTTGCCCTCACCAAGGCCCTGATTGATGTAAAGCAGGTTTTTTCGCTGCAACGAGTCTTTGCTCAGCGTGGATGATACGTAAATATCCAGCCAACCATCTTGATTAATATCGACCAGCGCGACACCAGAACACCACTGATCGTTGCCCGCTACTTTTGCTTCTTTTGTTACCTCGGCAAACTGCATTTTCCCCTGATTGAGGTAAAGTGCATTGTCTACCATATTACCGGTAAAATACAGGTCAGCCAACCCATCATTATTGAAGTCACCTACGCCTACTCCGCCGCCGTTGTAGATGTATTCTTCAAGCAGAATATTGAGGACGTTGTCTTCCACAATACGGTTAGAAAAAGTAACATGAGAGTGTTCGGGTGAGACCAGCCGGAAGAGCGTCGTAGGTTCATTTTGGCAACCTATGGTGACGGCAGCTACCACTGTGATTAAAGCAAATGCAGTCCGTTTCATACTAAAGATAAGATGCAGTAAGGGTCTACAAATTTAGCCTTTTTTGTGAGCAACGTCAGCAGAAGAATTAACGGTCCCTTACCATCGTCTTCTTTTGTCATATCCACCCTAATCTATTCATACTTAAAAATATAATTATTCTAATTTCATGTAAATTTCAACCACTACAGATTTACTTACGAGCTGATTGCCTATCGTAGCGATTCAGTTCGTTTCCGCCTTGCATCATCGTATCTCTCTAGATATGACAGAGCAAGAGTGCCACTGCTATCCGTACTTGTCAGCTCATCGTAACCCAGTTGCCTTTGTTAACTTTATCATTCTGAATATCAGATAGTTGCAAATTAATTATCATTTTTTTGGTGAATCCATTTGCTTCGTACTTTAGTTTTATCCTACCTTTGTGAAACACAAAACGAAAGAAGTATCTGTGAATTATCTATTTATACATATCGCAACATTAGCGCCTCGCTTCGGAAAGGAATGCGATCAGAATAGGTATATTCAGCCCAGGCATAAATAGTAATTATTCTATACGGAATAATGAAGCCCGGGCTAATAAGCTCGGGCTTTTTTGTTGTGCAAAATGTCAAGACGATGAAGCAAAGTAAGTTAACAAAGCAGGTTTACATAGATCAACCGTTCGGTTTTATCGGAATATCATATTTCGGAACGGAAGAGCTATGCGTAAGCGAGAGTTCGGTCGGAGCAACGTAGGGTGAAGTACTTACCCCACGACTAACCGCCCGGCCCCGCAAGTGACCGGGTTTTTTTATGCCCAAACCGGGAGTGCGCTGAAGTTGGAGAGTCAGGGTGGTCCGGGCCGCGTAGGCTGTAAAATCGTTGTGCTAGCACTGAGTAAGTTCGATCCTTACCACTCCCACAGGAAAATGACCCATAGCTCAGGTGGTTAGAGCACCTGCCTTATACGCAGTAAGCCCCCGGTTCGAGTCCGGGTGGGTCAACTTTGCCAGATCGTACAATGGTAGTACGTCAGTTTTTGGAGCTGAAGACATAGGTTCGATTCCTATTCTGGCAACGCTGAAGGAAGTGCAAAACGAGTGCTTCTTATCAAACCGGAGAGGGGTTGAAGGCCCTAAACGGGATTTCGTTTGTCCCCGATGTGCTGAAAAAGCTCTGGTATAGTCAGCAGGTGAAGCAGACGGTCGAGCGCACAAACCGTGCGTCTCCCGTCTGCCCATCTTAATTGGATAGGTAACTCAGTTTGGGAGAGTGCCAGTTTGAAGTACTGGAGGTCGCGAGTTCGAGTCTCGCCCTATCCACCCAGAGAATCAATCAATTGTTCAACTAAAATCGCAGTGCCATGACTATGCAATTATTAGAGCAGTACATGCTGGAAGCCGATCAGGCGTTTGCGCAAGACGACTTCGTACGGGGTAAGAACATCCTGGAAGAAGCCCTGGCGCTGGAGCCAGATCATGGTGAGGCGCACAACTACCTGGGGTGGCTGTATATGTACCAACTCAATGAGCTGGAGAAAGCCGAGCAGCACTTTGCCTGGGCGATGCGCTACAAAACTAACTGCCGAGGAGCCTACGTGCATATGTCGTCGCTACTGGCCGACCAAGGTCGCTACGAAGAGCTGTTCGCGCTCGGAGAGAAAGCCTTTCAGGTGCAGGGCATTAATCAAGTATCGCTACTGATTGATCAGGCACGCGCCTTTGAATTGACGGGGCAGTATAAAACAGCGATCCGACAGTACAAAGCAGCGATGCGCGCTCTCGCTTAAGCAACGTCTGAAATCGACGGGCTACGCGATCACGTCCGGCGATGCCGCCGCAAGCGGTGGGTTAGGTGGATGTAAACAAAGCGGTGCGTCGGACTCGAAGTGTGGAGTCCGGCGTCCGACGCTCACGATAAGAACTTAGCAATAGTAAAACTGACTAAAACAATGCGATTCAATACCAAAACCATCCGAACCAATAAGGTACGTAACCACGAAGGAGCCGAGGCGTACACCCTCACTCCCGCCCTGGAGCTGTACACCAGCGTGGTGACTACTATCCTCGCGAATAAGTTCTACGAAACCGACCAGCAACGGCTGGAGCGTATCCGGGCATTGGTGGCGCAGAACAAACCGGAGTTTGTAGCGAAACTGGCGGTCTACGCCCGGGAGCAAATGCACCTGCGTCTGGTGCCGCTGGTACTCACCGTAGAGTTGGCTAAAGTACACCGCGGCGATAGCCTGGTGAGTAAAACCGTGGAGCGAATTGTGCAGCGCCCCGATGAGATTACCGAGCTGCTGGCCTACTACGTCTTCGCCAACGGCCGCCGAGGTACCAAGCAACTGAATCTGCTGTCGAAGCAAATTCAGCGGGGGTTAGCACAAGCATTCAATCGTTTTGATGCCTACCAGCTGGCCAAGTACAACCGGGTCACCAAAGTGCAACTGCGAGATGCCCTGTTTCTGGTGCACCCCAAGGCGAAGGATGAGGCCCAGCAAACCATCTTCGACCAACTGGTGAACGGTACGCTGCCAGTGCCCTATACTTGGGAAACTGAGCTGTCGGCGCAGGGGCAACAAACCTTTGCCAGTGATGCGGAGAAGGCCACAGCCTTGCGCACCAAGTGGGAGGAAATGATTAGTAGCGGCAAGCTGGGCTACATGGCTCTGCTGCGGAATCTGCGCAACATCGTTGAGGCCGACGTGTCGCCTGATCATTTCGCGCAGGTGTGCGAACGACTAGCCGATGAGCGGGCGGTAGCCCGGTCTAAGCAACTGCCGTTCCGCTTCCTGGCGGCCTACCGCGAGCTGAAAGTAGTGCGGTCGAGTGCCGTTCCGATGGTACTCAATGCGCTGGAAGCCGCGGTGCGGGCGAGTGCGATCAACCTACCGGGCTTCGGCCCTGAGGTAAGCGTACTGGTCGCCTGTGATGTATCCGGTTCTATGCAGCGAACGGTATCACCAAGGAGTAAAGTGCAGAACTACGATATCGGTTTGATGCTAGGCATGCTGCTGCAAAGCCGCTGCCAACGGGTGACGACCGGTATCTTCGGTGACCGCTGGAAGGTGATCAACCTGCCGCAGGGCAATGTGCTGGCCAACGTGGACGAACTGCATCGTCGTGAGGGCGAGGTGGGCTACTCCACCAACGGCTACCTGGTGATCAAAGACCTGATCCGCCGCCGCGAGGTGGTTGACAAGGTAATGATCTTCACCGACTGCCAGCTGTGGAATAGCAACGGATGGGGTGGAAAAGGAGAGGAAACCATTGCGCAGCTGTGGGCGAAGTACCGTCAGATTGCCCCGCAGGCCAAGCTGTACCTGTTTGACCTAGCGGGTTACGGCAATACGCCGCTGGATACCCGTGGACCCGATGTGTTCTTCGTAGCGGGCTGGTCCGACAAGGTGTTTTCGGTACTACAGGCGATAGAAAACGGAAGTCACGCCGTGGCCGAAGTAGAGAATATTGCGCTGTAGCTCAGGGGCTACCAGACCCTAAATCTGGTAGCCTCTAAAAAGTGCTCGTAGCTCAATTGCGCAGAGCCTCCGACTTTTAATCGGAAGGTTATGGGTTCGAGTCCCATCGGGCACACAGGAATAAAGAAGCATAAAAATTTAATGTATTACGCTCCACGTATCCATAGCCCATGAATTAATTCATGGGCTATGGTTGACGCAACAAGAACGAATAAATGAGATCAATATGAAATAGAACTAATAAGAAAAAAAGGTGTCGTAGAACAGCGTTTCATCGACTGAAAATCGAATGTCGGGGGCCACCGTGGCGCGGTTCGAATCCCTCCAGCTCCACATTTACTAGTAGAATTGGGGCTGTAGCTCAGTTGGCCAGAGCATTACGCTGTTCGCTTGTTACCCTTTTTATCAATAGTGGTGCCGTAGGAAAGGAATACTTCGTATCCAAATGAACCATCCTTTTCGTTTGTTGCCCACTTTATCAAGAATTCCGAAAGATGCCGTAGAAGAAAGATACTTCGTGGCACATCCTCAGAGGATATGTAGGTTCGACCGCGGCGGCGGTCATGCCCGACCGGGACCGCTCCTACCCTGCGCAAGCAGGTTCTCTTTCTTCGCCCGTTGCTCTTTCGGTTTATACTCCCGTCGTCTAATGGCTTAGGATGCTTGACTTTCTATCAAGAAATGGGGACCATCGTGGCGCGATTCGATTTCCCTCGGGAGTACAAAATTATCACCTGTATTCAACCTGCCTACCTGCAAGGCAAACTGGGTGTACAGCGGATGGCGATAGCTTGTCCGTAGTATTTATTATTAAGTTTTTAACACAACAAAACATCAATGACATGAGACAGAAGAACGATTATTCAGTGCATCAATACATGAGAGAAATAATCCGGGGAAGTCCCCCTCAATCCAAAAGAAATCATGGGAAACCATACTAAAAAACGCCTTTCTCGTCAAAAGCGATTGGCGTATATTCAGTACCAGAATGAGCGAGAACAAGCCTTCGCTGAAACATTAGCGGCGCGCAAGCCCGTCCGCAAATCGTGGAAGCAGTGGGTAGACTCCTTGTATCATCGAACCGTGCCCGAAGAGGATTTAGTGAGTGCTACCGACGTTCGCTTGCATTATCTCTTCGGAAGGATAAGTGCCAAAAAGCTTGCGCAACGCACTTGCTTCCGGGCGTTGCTCCTTCATTTAGATCGGCAGAAATGCCAGCGGCTACTGCAAGATACCGACTACTTAACCGGCCTGTCGACCATCGCGTATCGCGCCTACGCCATTCGGCAACCGGCCATGACTTGGCGGCGTACTTCGCACAGTGTAGACAAGCAGTTTATATCGCTCATTGACCACTGCTTTGTCCACTACCCTGTGCCACGCTTCATGTATCAGGTGTGGTTCGACACGAAGAAAACCGTGCAGCAGCAGTGGTTCATCGACATGGCACAGGGCAAAAGCATCCGTCAAGTAAAGGGGCTACCCATTGTGATGACCAAGCGAATGGCCCACTTTTTCGGACAAGCCTCCAACACCCTGACGGTGGAAGAAGCACTGCGGTGGGCGCAGGCCAAAGGAATGGGCGGCAGCCACCTCATGGCCGAGGCAATCGCGGGGAGCCGCTTGAGCCGAGATGAATTCAATGACGAAGCGTTTTGGGAGACGGTGATTCGATTCTTCGTGCAGCAACCCGACGAGCACGCGGGCCGGGTGGGAGAAGTGATCGACTACCTGAACCATGCGCTGGCACAAAATGCGGTCTTTGTTATGAAAGGACGCACTTGGAGTGCCCTGTGGCGGCAAACCGAAGCCTGGCACGAAGAGATGCACCGGGCACGCGCGTTGGGTGGGCGTTACACCTGGGAGGCTTCGGGCATCGGCGAGCGCCTGATCACCCGAGAAAACGGCAACAAAACCAAGGCGTATACGCTGGTTGAGCTGTGTTCTTCCAAAGCCTTGGCCACGGAGGGAAGAAAGATGAAGCACTGTGTATCGGGCTATGCCCACGTGTGTTACAAGCAACGGTCGGCGATTTTCTCGTTGCGCGTGCACGATCAGGCACTGGCCGAAGAGCGGATTCTGGCAACCATTGAGGTAGACCTAAGGCAGCGTCGGGTGGTGCAGGCCAAAGCCCGATTCAACGAACCGATTAAGCCGTGGACTCAGCAAATGATGAAAAAATGGGCAAAGGAGGAAGGGCTAACTGTTTCTCCTTGGCTTTAAGATTAATGGGGAATATTAAGATATGACGACATGATAAAGGCAGCAGAAATAGTGCACTTTGCCCTTTCGGCTACATTTCAGGAGATCAATATGTGGTTCGACCAGCCCGAAGAAGTGCGTGCTTATAGACCCCAGAATGGCGGCTGGACAATCGGCGAAATACTCGAGCACATTTCGCTTACAAATCATTATTTACTGATTCTGATTGACAAAGGAAAGTACAAAGCGCTCAAAAGAAAGGATGAAGTTGACCTGCACAGTATGCTGAAAGAGTATGTTTTCAGCGTGGAAAAGCTAGAGAACATTGGGAAGCATCAGTCATTCGATTGGATCAGGCCTGTGCACATGGAGCCATCGGGCGGAAAGCCTTTGTCAGAGGTAAAGGCTTTGATAAACGAGCAAGTAGAGCAGTGTATCGACGTGCTACAAGTCCTTTCCGGTGGGGAAGGAATACTATACAGAACAACGATGAGCGTAGACAATCTAGGAAAGCTGGATGTATACGAGTATATCTATTTCTTGGCACAACATGCAAGGCGACATGTAGAGCAAATGGAAAAGAACAAGTGTGAGTACTTAAACACCAAAAATCATGGCAGCGAATAAATTGACCGGAAAAGAAATACGCGCCCTGGGTTATCCTGAAGGGCGGGCCATCGGAGCCGCGGTGCGCACGATGGAAGCCCACTACAAGGGAAAGAGTAAAAAAGCCAAGCTCGATGTGCTGAAGCGGGTGTTTCAGTACCCACACAACTACCTGAAGGATGGGGTGCTGGGCACGGTGGCCCGTGAGCTGATCGGGCAAGCCGAGCAGCCCGAAGCGCTCACCCTGAACGCCCAACGAAAGGAATATCCGATCTACGGTGAGCAGCACATTGAGCCGGGGGCCCGGCACCAGATGGAAGTGGCGATGAAGCTGCCGGTGACGGTGGCTGGAGCCCTGATGCCCGACGCCCACCAGGGTTACGGGCTGCCCATTGGCGGAGTGCTGGCCACCGAGAACGCGGTGATTCCCTACGGGGTAGGCGTCGACATTGGGTGCCGGATGTGTCTCACTTTGTACGATCGACCTGCGGTGTTTGAGCGAGAGCACGTGCGCGAACTGAAGCAACTGCTGAACGACAACACTCGCTTCGGGCGGGGCGTTTTTGAGCGACCGAAGGACGATGCCGTGCTCGACCGAGCCGAGTTTCAGGACATCAAGGTGGTGCGCGACCTGAAAGAGCGCGCCTACCGGCAGATTGGCTCGTCGGGTGGCGGCAACCACTTCGTAGAGTTTGGGGTGGTGCACCTGACCGATGCCGAGAACGAGTTTGGGCTGCCCGTCGGAAACTACCTGGCGGTGCTATCTCACTCGGGCTCGCGGGGGCTGGGAGCCAACATCGCCCGCCACTACACCAAGGTGGCGATGGACGGCTGTCGGCTGCCGAAGGAGGCGCGGCATTTAGCGTGGCTCGATCTGGGCACGGAAGCGGGGCAAGAGTATTGGCTTGCTATGAACCTAGCCGGTGATTACGCCTCGGCCTGTCACCACCAGATTCACGCCCGGCTGGCGCAAGCCCTGGGAGAACGTCCACTGGCAATGGTTGAGAACCACCATAACTTCGCCTGGAAGGAGCGTGATGCCCTCGGACGGGAAATGATTGTCCACCGTAAGGGAGCCACTCCGGCCGGCAAGGGAGTGCTGGGCATCATCCCCGGCTCCATGACGGCCCCGGGTTTTATTGTGCGGGGCAAAGGAGAAGTGGCATCGATCAACTCCGCCGCACACGGAGCGGGCCGGACGATGTCGCGGAGGAAAGCCAAAGAAAAACTATCAGCCAAAGAGGTAAAGCAGCACTTGAAGCAAGCCGGAGTAGCCCTCATCGGCTCCGGCCTGGACGAAGCCCCGATGGCCTATAAGGATATCCACACGGTGATGAGCGCCCAGCAGTCGTTGGTAGAAGTAGTAGGTTCGTTCATGCCGAAGGTGGTACGGATGTGTGGTGCGAATGAAGGATGGGGCTAGCGAGCAGGTTTATACTTGGTGCCAAAAAAAAAACGGGCTAAATCAGATGACTTAGCCCGTTTGCTCTTATTGATGATATTGTTCTCTAGTATCCAGGATTCTGACTCAAAACACTTACTGTTTGCAAGTCGATCTCTACCTGCGGAATAGGAAGCACTTCATCTTTGCCAGCGGTAAACTCTCCACCGGCGAATGCATTTCCTAAATACTGCCTCTCATGGTCCAAGTAAGCGTTCAGCGTTTCCTCGGCAATACCCCATCGAACCAGATCATAGAAGCGGTGGCCCTCCCCTGATAACTCTAGCCTACGTTCAAACCGCACAGCATCAATGGCTTCTTGCTGGTTGGCAAAGGTAGTATAGGGGGCAACTACGTAGTTCGCTGCCTCAGTACCGTCTTCGTTTAGTACTGGGGCCAGTGCCGCCCGTTCTCTTACTTGATTCACCAAATCTCTGGCACGATCTAAATTACCCAACTCGGCTTCTGTCTCGGCTGCCATAAGTAACACGTCAGCGTACCGGATGATATAAAAGTTGACAGCGGTGTAACCCGGAGTCCACGAACTTCCATCATTCTCTGTTCCGATACCTTCTTTGTAATAAACGAACTTCTTCGGACTATAAGGACCTCCGTTAGATTGGTTCCGAATCCAATCTCTTCCTGGGTGAGGGCCCCAATCTAAGTAAGGAATACCTCGTCGCCCTACCGAATGGTCTAGTCGTGGGTCTACTGGTCCTGCATCCGGAGTAAAGGCATCTGAGCTACTCAACCCCATATCGCTCTCCAGCATGTTAGCAGGACTGTTATAAGAACCATCGAGCAGTGGCAACCCATCAGCGGTAGTTCGAAAAGAATTTACCTGATCGAAACTGGGCTGATTGAACCCGCAGCATCCTCCCGGCCGCTCTGGGCCAGCGGTACCATGCGGAAAGTTTAGCACGAAAGCAGGGTTAGCATTTAGTATGTCACCCGTTCCTGCGGCAGCCTGTACGGAAAATACTGTTTCAGCGTTGTTATCATTGGTAGAGCGAAATGCTTGTGCATAATCAGATACAAGGGCGTAAGGCTCTCCGCCAGCATTCGTACCATCAGCAATCACCTGATCAAACATGCGTTTAGCATCAGCGTATTTACCCTGAAACAAAAACGCCTTTCCTAAGTACGATGCGGCTGCCCACTTGTTAGCTCGTCCCACTTGTTCCTGAACCGCTGGAAGGTTATCAAAAGCAAATTGCAAATCAGCCTCAATAAACGGCCATAAGTCAGCATCATTAGCAATGGGGGTCACCTCATCCCACTCCTCATCTACATAAGGCACATCGTCAAAGTTCTTCTTGAGGTCAAAATAGTAGTGTCCTCTTAAGAATCTGGCTTCAGCAGCAATACGAGTTTTTACCTCTTCAGACACTTCCTCAGGTGCCTGAGGGATGAGCCCTAACACGGCATTTGCGCGAGCAACACCCTCAAAAGTCCCTCGATACTTCTGTTCTACCGGCACGTTGTTTGTTTGTACAGAGTAGATTTGTACTTCGTTCACCGGTGACTGGTCACCAGGCTCACTTCCTTTGTTGGCCTCCCCACCCATTATACTTCCCCAAAACCAGTTAGAGGCGTCAGAGTAGAACGCATCTTTTCCTAACAGTTGACTATAGGCGCCAATGAGTACGCCTTCCAACCCTTTCTGTGTGGCAAGTGCTTCTTCATCAAGCGATGCCGCAGGTGGTACCTCCAGGAAAGACTCCTTACAGGCAACGGTGGTGCCGACCAAAGTGATCAGCGTAAGTATAAATATTCGTGTGATTTTCATACATCTTGTATATTTAGAAAGTGATATTCAATCCTGCTGTCCATGAACGGGTAATGGGCACATTACCCACATCAATACCAAAATTAGTGTCAGCTGCACCACCTACAGAAGGGTCTAAGCCTTCATAACCAGAGATGGTGAATACATTATTCACCCCAGCAAACAATCTAAGCTTCTCCAAACCTAAGCTCTCAATCATTGATATCGGAAATTTGTAAGCAAGGGTGATGTTTTGCATCCGTAAATAAGAGCCGTCTTCTACGTAGAAAGAATTTGACTGTGTGTTAGTACTAAAGTTGGATACATTCTCAAAAATAGGAATGTCACCGGTTGGGTTTTCAAAACTCCATGAATCCTTCACCCTATCGCTAATAGCTGCTCCTGGAAACAACGAGTAAAAGTCAGTGTAAAGTTTAGAAACATTGTATATATCATTGCCCAATGATGCGAACATATAGGTTTCTAATTCAAACCCTTTATAGTCAAGCTTAATCGTTAATCCTCCCGTAAAGTCAGGAATAGGATCACCTATGTTGGTTCTATCATCCAAATCTACCACACCATCAGGCAATCCGGTTAGATTTCCTTCCGCATCACGTCCGTTGATATCAGCGTAGCGGAACCTGCCAGGGGCAGCTCCCGCTTGCTCCGGTGCCGCATCTACCTCCGCCTGATCTTGAAACAATCCAACTACATCAAACCCATAAAAGTTCGATAAAGGACGTCCTACTCTATTTAGAACAGGGATAATACCTCGATACGCTGCACTTCGGCCAGGCAGGTCATTAACTCCGGGAATCAGCGACACAATTTCGTTACGCAGCAAGCTACCGTTAGCTGTCACCTCGTAGCCTACTGCGCCCACGGTTCCTTTGTTTACGATACGCAAATCAATACCCTCGTTTCTCATTTTACCCACGTTTACAGAGGGTTCATTAGCTCGATACCCTGTCTGTACGCTGACCGGCACCTGGAATAATAGATCTTCCGTATCTTTTCGCCATACATCAAAAATAACGTCCAGCTTTCCGTCAAACAGTAGGGCGTCCATACCAATATTGGTGGTAATTGACTGCTCCCAGGTAGAAAGAGGATTTCCAATGCGGGTACGATAAAACCCTTCCGCAGCACCGCTATTAGACCCACTGATATCATAGTTGGCTAACCCTATGCTGGTCCCATACAAGCTGAACTGGTTGTTTGCGTCTACGTTGTTCGAGTTACCAATAATTCCGTAGCCACCTCGAATCTTCATGTCTTCTATAATGGTTGAGCCGCTCATGAATCCCTCTTCAGAGATTCGCCAGGCTGCCGAAAAAGCAGGAAACCACCCACTTCGCTCAGCTTCGGCAAAGCGTGAAGACCCATCATAGCGAACGAGTGCTGATAACAAATAGCGGTTATCGAAATCGTAGTTCA
This sequence comes from Tunicatimonas sp., assembly GCA_965213875.1. Lineage (GTDB taxonomy): Bacteria > Bacteroidota > Bacteroidia > Cytophagales > Cyclobacteriaceae > Tunicatimonas. The sequence goes on from CBDCAN010000001.1 coordinate 2,007,502, forward strand.
ACCGACCAAAATAAGAGCTAAAAGTCACCCCATTAAATTTACCTCCGCCCACCTGTGGGTCATTAACCGTAGATAGAGTGACAAAGTCTGGATTGTTAACAAAGGGGTCTATTCCAGAGCCTCCAAAGCCGTTGCTTATTCCTGTGTTGAGGGCTTCTTGCCCTAACAACACGTCAAAGCCGTGCACTCCAAACGTTCGCTTGTAGTTAGCTGTATTGGTTAGTATCCAAGAGGCGAAATAATTGCTACTACGATTATAAGTCACTGATGCATTGTTTTCGCTGTTCTCATACGTGCGCCGACCAAAAGTTTCGAAGTTTTCTGAAGCATAGCGGCCGCCGAAACTGGTACGTAGTACCAAGTCCTCAATAGGCTCTACTTCTAAATAGACGTTGCCGAAAAGACCTACTTGGAATGCTTGGTTGTTTCTCTGAGCATCTAAGTTAGCTACCGGATTGCGAGGGTTATTAAAGCCTGAGGCCGCTGTACCCCCATACCCACCAAACGCGTCGTATACAGGGATGATAGAGGCCATGCGTGATGCATCAAGTATCACGTTTTCGTCGCCAGAAGAACCGGCTCCGCCACCACCGCCAAGCAAAATGTTGGTAGATCGATACGTTGCCTGAATATTTTCACCGATTCGTACTTTATCAGGTATTAGGTCAAACTCAGAATTGGCCCGAAACTGATAGCGGTTAAACTCTTGGTGTATAAGGGTTCCCTCTTGTTCCTGCACCCCTAAGCCTAAGTAATAGCGGTTGTTTTCTCCACCGCCCGACAAACCGATGTTGTGCCGCTGTAGAAAAGCATTTCTGGTGATCGCATCATACCAATCGGTGCCTTCTTTGTTGGCTTCAATTACTTGATAGATCGGTCCAGCATTAAAATTAGTGTTGTAAAGCTCCCTTTGCTCGTCCAGATTGATGGAGCCCACGACTCCCGTTTCGCCACCCACCAGCAGATAATCAGGAATGACCGGCTGATCACCGGTACCGTACTGAGGATGATTAAACTCAGGGTCATTCCCTTGCTGTCGGGCGGCATTTCTAATCGCTCGCCACGTCCAGTCAGCCTGCTCTTGCGGATTTAAAATGCCTGGGCCCTGCCCGGGTGTGGTCACGCCAAACATCGCGTCATAATTCACCCGCATCGGTTCGTTGCGCTTTCCTCTTTTAGTAGTGTAAACGATTACTCCACCCGCAGCCCGCGCTCCATAGATTGAGGCAGTAGTTGCATCTTTCAGCACTGTGGTCGTCTCAATATCATCGGGAGCTAAGAAGTCAGTAGATCCAACGGGTACTCCGTCTACTACATACAGCGGCTCGTTGCCACCAAGAGCCCCAAAGCCTCTTACCCGAACGATACTGCTAGTCCCCGGTTGGCCGTTGGTAATCACGGTGACACCCGACACGCGGCCTTGCAATTGCTGTTCTACGTTGCCTGATGGTATTGCCTGTAAGTCGCTGGCGTCTACCGTTCCGACCGAACCGGTAGTTTCGCGACGCGAATCAACGGAGTACCCCGTCACGATTACCTCGGATAGCTCGGCAATATCCGCTTGCATAGACAGGTCTATGGTTGACTGTGACTCGACGGGTACTTCCTGCGTGGCAAAACCCACTGAAGAAAAGACGAGTACTGGATTATCGCCTGCAACCGTTAGATTATACTTTCCTTCTACGTCAGTAATCGTTCCGCCTGAAGTTCCCTTCACCAGAACGTTGACACCGGGAATAGCACTGCCGTCTTCGGCGTCGGTCACCGTACCGCTTACGGTGCTCTGAGCGTAGGAGTATCCTGTAACGGTTAGAAAAACCATGAGCAACAGAATGCGCCTTTTGAATAGGTAGGCGTGTTTCATGAAATGTGAGTTTAGGTTATGTAGAAATGCTTAGCCTTCGCCAAGCCATTAATTCCGAAAGTTTGCTATTTCTTTTCAGCAAACCAAGTATAATAGATGATAAAATGTAAATTTTACAAAACTGTTTAGTTATAACTAATGCTATTCAAGAAATAATAATACAACTACGTTTATCACAGTAGCGGTCTCCGTTTATTATCAAAATGGCAGATAAGCCGTTGATTGTCAACCGTATAAACGTAGGCATCTATGATACTTTCGCCTCCCAGGACACTTTCACAATGTCCTGACCAAGTATTATTGTCGTAAAACACTCAAATTATTCAAGTTCCTACCGTGCCTCTATGCCCCTCTCCCTCAACCGCGGCTTAATCGATGGTCGTATTTACGCCGATCTGCCCTATCTCCATCCTTCTCAGCCTGAGCAACTCAACTATCCCGAGCGTATTATTCAGTTTGGCTCGGGAGCCTTTCTTCGTGGATTCTTAGATTTCTTTATTGACCAAGCCAATCGCCAGAAGGTTTTTCGCGGACGCGCGGTGATCGTGAACAATACCCATTCGGGCCGAAGCGACGCGTTCAACCAACAAGACGGCCTGTTTACTCTATGCGTAGAAGGCTACTCCGGCGGTGATACCAGAAAGGACTACTACATCAATTCGGCGGTAAGCCGCGCTCTGCCCGCCGCCGACCGCTGGCCCGAGGTCCTAGCGTGCGCAGCGAACCCCAACATCACTATCATTACTTCTAATACGACTGAGGTGGGTATCACGCTACAAGAAAATGATGACCTGTCGGCACATCCACCGCAGTCTTTCCCGGGTAAGCTGACGGCCTACCTCTACGAGCGATTTCGCCGACTCGGCGGCTCGGCGGACACCGGCATGACCATCCTACCCACCGAACTGCTGATCGACAACGGTAGCAAATTGCGCGATATCGTGCTCCGGTTGGCCGAACTTAATGGCTTAGACAGCGCCTTTGTCACTTGGCTGAAAGAACACAATCAGTTCTGCAATACCTTGGTGGACCGTATTGTGCCCGGTGAGCCGAATGTCGACAAGCGGCAGACGATAGAAGAAGCGTTGGGATACCAAGATCGCTTGCTCACCGTGAGTGAAGTCTACCGATTTTTTGCCATCGAGGGCGAGGTCGAGTCATTGCACAAACGCGTATCGTTTTTGAAAGCTGATCCGAATATCGTGATTGCCTCAGATATCGCTCCCTTCCGCGAACGTAAGCTGCGCATCCTCAACGGCGGACACACCATCAGCGTGGCAGCGGGTTTTCTGAGTGGTTTAGAGACGGTGTACGACTGTATGCAGGATGAAACATTGTCTGGTTTTATTAAGCAAACTATCCGAAAGGAAATCGTGCCGTCGTTAGACCTCGATCAAGACGAGGCTAATCGCTTTGCTAGCGATGTGCTGGACCGGTTTCGCAACCCATTTTTAAACCACCAACTGATCAGCATATCGCTACAGTACACGTCCAAGATGAACATGCGCAATGGACTCACCTTTGAACGTTACTATAAGAAGTTCGGCCGAGTACCCGAACGGATGTGCGCAGGGTTTGCCGCCTACCTGCTCTTTACCCGTCCAGTACGTGAAGAAGACGGAGTCTTTTACGGCAAGCTTCAGGACGATGCGTACCCTATTCAGGATGAACAGGCAGACTACTTTTATCGCCAGTGGCAAAGCGTCGATTTGTCAGATCAGGCAGCCGTTATTGGCTTGGTGAAAGCGGTACTGACCAAGACCAGCCTTTGGTCGCAAGATTTGCTAAGGTTAGGCGATTTTCAGAAGCGTATTGTTTACTACCTGCAGCAGTTTGAGCAGCAGGGCGTGCATAAAACATTAGAAGAATTGTAGCCCCTGATTGCAATCAGGGGCTACAATCAGGGGCTACGTGTAGAAGCGGTCTTTATGCCACCTTCGGGGATTATCGGTGATATAGTTCCTAATGGTCTTCCAAGACGAACGATCCCGCACAATGTGATCGTAATATTTGTTTTGCCAGCGAAAAAGCGGCTCGATGGTGCGAATACGCTGGGTACAGCTTCCTTTAAACCCTCTTATAACTGCACCCACCGTCTGCGATTGTGATCCTCCAAACCGCGCCAGGGGTGCATCGGTCGCCGGAAACTGCCCCTGCCGGTCAGCGAGTTCGGGAGTGCCGATCACTAGCAACGCGTGAAAATGATTAGGCATCACGCAGTAAGCATCTAAGGTGAGCTGGATACTTTGGCGGATATTGGGAGTCTTTGCCCATTCTTCCTCAACAATTTTCCCAGCTTCAGACAGCTGCATAGCTTCATGATGAATTTCTCCGAAGAAGTGTATTCGGTTGTGTGTACAAACTGTGATGAAATACGCACCTTCCGAGCTGTAATCATAGCCACGCAACCGGTAGGCTCCCTTGCGTCGGTAATTATTCATAAGGTTTACGTTTCGTAGCCTCTGATTGCCGTAGCCTCTGATTGCAATCAGAGGCTACTTGGCAAAACTCACCGCGCGCATCTCGCGGATGACCGTCACTTTCACCTGCCCAGGATACTGCATATCTTTCTCGATCTTGCGAGAAATATCGAAAGACAATGCGCCGGCTCGGTCATCGGTTACCGACTCGGCGTTTACGATCACGCGCAGTTCGCGTCCGGCCTGAATCGCGTAGCATTTGTTCACTCCGTCGAAGTCCATGCCCAAGGCTTCTAAATCTTTCAGGCGTTGGATGTAAGAATCGACCACTTCGCGACGAGCCCCGGGGCGAGCCCCCGAAATAGCGTCACACGACTGGATGATGGGCGAGATGAGGGCGGTCATTTCTACTTCGTCGTGGTGCGCTCCGATGGCGTTGCAAATATCAGGCTGCTCACCGTACTTTTCGGCCAGTTTCATACCCAGAATCGCGTGGGGCAGTTCTGGTTCTTCGGGCCACACTTTGCCAATATCGTGTAGCAGCCCGGCGCGTTTAGCCTGCTTGGTGTTAAGGCCCAACTCTGAAGCCATGGTAGCACAAAGGTTGGCCACCTCGCGGGAGTGTTGCAATAGGTTTTGTCCGTAGGAAGAACGAAACCGCATGCGCCCTACCATCCGAATGAGTTCAGGGTGCACCCCGTGGATACCCAGATCAATGACCGTGCGCTCACCGATTTCTACGATCTCTTCTTCCATGTTCTTCGTCGTCTTGCCCACAATTTCTTCAATGCGCGCGGGGTGAATCCGGCCGTCTACCACCAGCCGGTGCAACGACAGGCGGGCGATCTCGCGACGCACTGGGTCAAAGCCTGAGATGATGATGGCTTCGGGCGTGTCGTCGACAATAATTTCTACACCGGTGGCCGCTTCCAAGGCTCTGATATTACGGCCCTCACGTCCGATGACTTTCCCTTTGATATCGTCGCTTTCAATGTTGAATACTGATACACAGTTTTCTATGGCGTGCTCGGTGGCCGTACGCTGGATGGTACTCAACACTATCTTCTTGGCTTCTTTAGTAGCCGATAGTTTTGCTTCTTCCAGAATGTCTTTAGACAGGGCTGAAGCCTGCGTACGAGTTTCTGCCTCTAGACTGATCATAAGCTGTTGGCGGGCCTCGGCTTCAGAAAGGTTGGCAGCTTTTTCTAGCACCGAAATCTGCTGCTGCGTTACGCGTTCCAATTCGGTCTGCTTGCGACGATTCAGCTCCAACTGCGCTTCTAGGGTATCTTCTTTCTGCTTGAAAGAGGCTTCTGTTTTGCGCAAGCGTTCGGTTTGTTCGTTCAGACGAGCATCACGTTGTTTCAGCTTATTCTCATTGGTGATGAGGATGTTCTTCTTGCGGTTAGACTCTTCTTCAAACGCTGTCTTGAGCTTTAAGAATTTCTCTTTTGCTTCATAGACCCGCTCTTTCTTGATATTTTCGGCGGTGGCGCGGGCGTCTCTGACGATCTGATCGCCCTTTTCTTGTAGCTTGGCTTCGCGCTCGGCGAGCTTTTGTTCACGCCCGTCGAGCTGGTGCTGCTGCTCTAGGGCAGCCTTGCCCGACATGCTTTTGCCCAGAAAGAAGCCGATGGCCAGGGCAATAACTGCCGCCACAAGAGGAATAAGTACTGTTTCACCCATGATCGTATCGTTTGGTTAAGCTATGAAAATCAGCCTACCAAAATTGACCCTACTGAGCGTATTTTAACGAGCGTGCCTGCGCTATGAGCGGTGGGTTACCTCAGGCGGCGCAACGGCACGACTCACCTGCCGATTGAGGTTACCGAGTCGTTCGGTAATCGCATTGATTGTATCTTGCCGCACTTTTTCGTGCTCTAACTTTTGCACAAAAGCATCAAAAGCCACCATTGCCAACAGGTCTTGCTTGTCGGCGGTACCGTATTGGTCGCGGTAATCGCGCAGTTGCTCATTGATCAACCGACTGGCCGTGCGCAAACGCTCCTCATCCCCCACCTCTACCCGCATGGGGTATTCTCGTTCGGCAATCTTAATCTTGATGGAAAGTTCCTCCATGAAATGTGCTTCCTATGATGCTATTGGCTCAGTTGAGCAATACATTTATCAATCTTCTTGATGTACTCGTTAACAGTACGCTTTAGTTCAGTAGTTTCGCTTTTGTCAGCTACTGTATGATTCGCAATCTTATTGATTTTTATTGTCTTTTGAAAGTGCTCGATTTGCTCATCTCGCTGACTGACTGACTCTTTGAGGCGTGCGTTCTCCTTTTTGAGTTGCATCACCTCGGCCTGAGTATCTTTCTGTTGTCGAATAAGTAGCTCCACTTTACGCTCTAGTGCGGCAATCTCAGAAATGACTGTTTTTTGGTACGTAGATTGGTTTTCAGTGGCAACTAGCATGTTCACTCAGCAGATTTGGTCGTTCAGTATTCGTTCTTTACTAACAAACCCGAACACCGCTCAACGGGTCGCTCGGGTTTGTAGGATGCTTTTTATTGGCGTATCTCGGCGTTTAGCGCCTGCTCTAAGGTACGCATCAGTTTGTTCATAGTTTTGCTAATCTGTTTATCAGTCAGTGTTTTGTCCTGGTCTTGCAATATAAAGCTGAGCGCATACGCCTTTTTATTGGCTCCGATACGGTCTCCTTCATAAATATCAAATACGTTTACTTCTTTTACCAACTGATTGCTCGCTTTCTGCGTGATGGCTGCTACGTCGCTAAACGGTGTTTGCTTGTCCAGCACCAACGAAAGGTCGCGTCGCACCTCAGGAAACCGAGAGATTTCCTGATAGATTAGACGTTCTTTCGTTCCTTGGGCACGCACGCGAGCTACCAAAGCGGGCCAGCGTACACTGGCGTAAAAAACGGGCTGCTTCACTCCGGCCAGGTCAGTCGTCTTACGATCTACATGGCCCGCATGAGCGAAGCTTTTTCCTTGAAAAGTATACTGCAAACCGTACGTAAATACGGCTTTTTCAGTTGGTTTTTGGCTAGGGTCAGATAAACCAAACCTATCAAAAATATTTTGGATTGTCGAGGACAAATGGTGAAAAGATACCGCTTCGGCTTCTCTTTGCCAGCTTTCCGCCGCGGTGTTACCCGTCATAAAAATCGCTAACTCTTTTGTTTCCAAATACTTATCGCCCTGCTTTTGGTAGGTGGTACCGAACTCGAATAGTTTCAAGTTCTTTTGTTGCCGGTTAATGTTGTGAGCGATCACTTCTAATCCTGAGAACAACAGGCTCTGGCGCATCACGCGTAAGTCTTCGCTCAGGGGGTTCACCATCGGCACGGCGGTTGCCTCTTGCCCCAGCGCTTCGGCGTAAGTCGGCTTGGTGAGCGAATTGGTCACGATTTCGTAAAAGCCATTTCCAGCCAGCATCTGACTCGCCTGCGCCCGCAGCTTGTCGCTGTCTATCTCCGGAAAGCTGGCTAGGTAGCTAGCGTTAAGGTGCTCTGCCGTCGGTACCTGCTCATAGCCATAAATCCGTAAAACTTCTTCAATTACATCCGCTTCGCGCTGCACATCTACCCGGTAAGGCGGCACTGCAACGACCAAACCGGTTTCACTCTCTTGCTCAACGGCAATGTCTAAGTCGCTGAGAATAGTCTTGATCTCAGCCCGGTCGATTACTTTTCCGATTAGGCGGTCGACGTGGTCGTAGCGCACCTCTACCCGAAAGGGAGGGATCGTCTTCGGAAATACATCTACCACGTCAGATGATACCTGGCCGCCCGCTACCTTTTGAATCAATAGGGCGGCTCGCTTCAGCGCATAAACCGTCATATAAGGATCGGTGCCCCGCTCATAGCGAAACGAAGCGTCGGTTTTGAGGCTGTGGTGCTGGGCGGTGCGGCGAATATACGCTGGTGCGAAGTAAGCACTCTCTAAAAAAATACGTTGCGTTTCTGACTTTACTCCTGACTCAGCCCCCCCGAACACTCCGGCGATGCACATGCCTTCTATCGTATTACAGATCATCAGGTCCTCCTCCTGTAGCTTGCGTTCTTTGCCGTCTAGCGTCACGAATGTGCTACCCTGCGGTAATGTTTTTACGATGACTTCACCTCCTGCAATCGCATCAGCGTCGAAGGCATGCAGCGGTTGCCCCAGTTCGTGCATCACGTAGTTGGTGGCATCCACCACATTATTGATGGGCGACAATCCGATTGACTTCAAACGGGCCTGTAACCAATCGGGCGAGTCTTTCACCTGTAGCCCACTGATGGTCAGCCCGCTGTAGCGCGGACAAGCTTCGGTATTTTCTACGGTTACCCGGATAGGGAGGTCTTGGTTGTTGACTTTAAACGCATCTACCGAAGGTCGCGTGAGCGGCTGCCGATAAAGGGCCTTAAGATCACGAGCTACTCCTAAGTGCGACGCGGCATCGGCTCGGTTAGGGGTGAGCCCAATTTCTAGCACCGTATCGGACGCTAGTTCAAAGTATTCGGCTGCGGGAGTGCCGTTAGGTACGTCGGTGTCTAGCACCATAATACCGTCGTGGCTCGTACCGAGCCCGATTTCGTCTTCGGCGCAGATCATCCCCTGTGAAGCCTCTCCCCGAATTTTCGCCTTCTTAATAGTGAATGGTTCACCCTCGGGCGGATAGAGCGTCGCTCCTACCGTAGCCACTACCACCCGCTGACCGGCGGCCACATTGGGCGCCCCGCAAACGATGGGAAGCGGTTCTTCTTCCCCCACGTCTACGGTAGTCAGCTGCAAGCGGTCGGCCCCGGGGTGTGGCGCTACGGTGAGCACCTCACCAATGACCAAACCGGCCAAGCCTCCGGCTATCTGGTCGAAACGTTCAATGCCTTCTACCTCAAGTCCGGATAGAGTGAGGCGGTCGCCAATGGCTTCGGGCGATTCGGTGAGATCAATGAAGTCGCGCAGCCAGTTGATTGATATCTTCATGCGTATAATTCAATTTGAAGACGGCAAAAGTAGGAAATTTGGCGGGTTTGGGGGCGGTGTCTTTCCGGATTATTTCGACGTTGAAGCAGTAAACCGCCATAATTCCGTATACTCTTCAGATTATGTTTGTCTCTTTCAGCAGACCATTCCGGTAAAGATTACCATATCTTTCGAAACCAAGAAATCGTTGTGCCTACTACAGGTTACCAACCGCTATCTGTACGATACATTTGAGAACAAACTATGCACTTATTTTCAAGACTCAAGAAAGAAAAAGAATTTACTCTGTCTAAATCTGACTTTAGAACCGAAAACCTTGATGTTCTTTCCGTCAAAATCAGTGGAGATTTTTTTAAGAGCCGTCTACAAACGGAAGAGAAAAGAGGTGACGCAAACAGACCAATTTCGATCACAAATATTGCGACCATCAGACTGTTTGAGAATAAAGTAGACGTAGTGTATGACCCAAGTGAGGTTGAGTTGGATGAACCTAAATTTATCGGCCTGATCAATCGCAAACTGAACTGGATAGCGGATAACAAAAATGCCGTCCGTCGTGAAATTGCCGGGGAACTTCTTTCCCTAAAAAACGACCATTGGCTCGACGAGCACGAAACCGAGATAACAAAAGGAGAATTTATTAGACGAATGAGACTAACCAGAATCTTGTTTTTTAGAGATAAAAGCTCCGAATTGATTTTCGCCGACGGCGATTTATTTTGGGGACATCAAATCGTTGCGAATCTAAACGCAGGCAATAAGCTAACCTACGTCAACATTAGCGGATAAATAGCATTCTATACAAGGTATTCGCCTACAATTCAGCAGCCTTCTCCGGTCGCCGGGTGATCTCAGTATTCACTTCATCCATTTCTACCAAGCCGTCTTTAAGGCGAATAACGCGGTGGGCGTAGTGCGCGATATCGTCTTCGTGGGTGACCATGATGATGGTGTTGCCCTGGTCGTGCAAGTCCTGAAACAGCTCCATCACATCGTAAGAGGTTTTGCTATCGAGGTTGCCGGTAGGTTCATCCGCCAGGATGATACTGGGTTTGTTGATCAGCGCCCGGGCGATGGCCACCCGCTGCCGCTGCCCGCCCGACAGTTCATTGGGCTTGTGGTCAGCGCGGTCGCCCAATCCCACGCTGGTGAGCACCTGTAGGGCGCGCTCGGTGCGTTCGGCCCGCCCTATTCCGGCGTAGATCAGGGGCAGCGCCACGTTGTCGAGCGACGAAGACCGTGGCAGTAGGTTGAACGTCTGGAAAACAAAGCCGATTTCTTTGTTCCGAATGGTGGCCAGTTCGTTCTCCGTCAGATCGCTGACGTCATTGTTGTTGAGGTGATAGGTGCCAGAGGTCGGTGTGTCGAGGCAGCCGATGATATTCATGAGGGTAGACTTGCCTGAGCCCGATGGCCCCATGAAGGCTACGTACTCACCGCGCTGCACTTGGATCGATACGCTCTTGAGGGCGTGCACCTCTTCACTACCCATGTGGTAGGTTTTGGCGATGGCTTCGGTTTCGATGATTGCCTTCATAAATCTTCTAGGAAAGGACGCCCTTCTCCACCTGAATTACCCAAGGTAAGGCCGAAGACCAAGGAGGGCAATACAATCCCCAGAGCATAATCCCAGCAAAAAAGTGGAAAGGACCAGCTTTGAGTAGCCAGTTTCTGTGTGTTGGCCCACGATCTCCAGCAGAGTATCGTTACGACCAGCAAGACTACCGCTACGGTGTACGATTCAACAATGAGCATACAGTTGGTTGTTGATATTGAGCGGTGAAGTTAATAGAAATAAGCTCGATTGCTATTCTATGACACAATCCTTCTGTAGGTTACCGTTGAGGCTTTCGCCCTACCTGCTGCGCATGGCGAGGCATGGTACGCAGCCAGATTGGTTTGCGCGTCTGCAATCCGGCGGCCTGTTGCCAGGCGGCAATCTCTTGCACCGACCATGTGCCTGACTCGCTGGTGGCAGCGAAGAACAGGTCAAGCAGCGCGCCCAGATGATCGCCCCGGTGAGGGCGCTGGCTTCGCATAAACTCTTGCACCACCAGTAGGCCACCCGGTCGTAAGGCACACGCAATTCGCTTCACCAGCGCTCGGTTCGTTTCAGCATCAAAGTGATGCACCAGGTTGGCAATAAAGATGATGTCCCACTGCGCTTCTCCTAAATCCTCAGTGAGCACGTTACCAGGCCAGTGCGCCACTCGTCCGCCCATCTTCTCACGGGCCAGGATGTGCTGAGCCTCTTCAATGGCTTCGGGCAGTTCTAAGATAACGGATCGCAACCCCGGATGACGACGACATAATTCTACCGAATAGTAACCATGTGCCCCCCCGATATCGAGCATGTCCTGTGCCCGGGGAGGCACCGGAGTGCGCCGAGCCACCTCCCATGCCGATGTGCCCGCCATCGAGCGCATCGCCTTCTGGTAAGCAGACCATTGAGCCGGTCCAAACGTTTCGTGCATCTGATAAGGCTGCCCAGTGCGGACGTAGTCCTCATATCCGGCCACCATGTCCCACTCGATGAACTGAAACAACAGCTTATCGTGCACCGACTGCGCACTCGTTCGCAACAACCACTTGGTGGTGGTGGGCGTAAGATGATACTGGCCGCGCGACAGCGTGAGATAGCCCAGGTGAACTAAGGTGTTGAGCATCTTGGTGGTGGCTCCTGCTGCTGTGTTGCACTGCTTAGCCACTTGTGCTGCGGTGGTAGGCTGTTGCGCCAGCACTTCGAACAGACCCAGCTTGGTGGCAACCATCACCGTGCGGGCCAGCATAAAGGCTACGTGCGTATCACCCAGGGGCGTAGGTACCATACCCGCACGCAACGCTATTGCCTCAGGCAGGTTTTCAGGAAGTGGGCCGAGTTTCACTCAGAGGGAACATATCGTATCATAAAGTGTTTAGAAACGGCATTTATCGGTGGTTTCTGGCCACCCGGGACTATACCTATTACTTTCATCAGTATCAGTATGCAAGCTACTAGATTTCCCCGCGTAAAGATCTGCTGCATCAGCAGTGAGCGGGAAGCACAAACGGCGATTCGGCACGGAGCTTCCGCGCTAGGCTTGGTGGGCGCTATGCCCAGCGGCCCCGGAGTAATCAGCGAAGAACAGATCAAGCGCATTGCTCAACGAGTGCCCCCGCCCGTAGCGACCTTCTTACTCACCAGCGAAACCGACGCTAGTGCCATTGTTCAACACCAGCAGCAGGTGCAAACCAATACCGTGCAGATAGTGGACGCACTGGCGAACGGTACTTATCAGGAAATTCGCCGAGCGTTGCCCGGCGTGAAGCTGGTGCAGGTCATTCACGTTATTGACCAGGCATCGGTAGAAGAAGCGCTGCGAATAGCGGCCCACGTTGATGCGCTGTTGCTAGATTCGGGCAACCCCCAGTTGGCCATAAAGGAGTTGGGTGGCACAGGGCGCACCCATGATTGGCGGCTTAGCCGGCAGATTCGCGAACAGTCTGACGTACCCATTTTCTTGGCGGGGGGCTTACACGCAGGCAACGTGCGTGAGGCTATCACGGCAGTGGGTCCGTTTGGGGTAGATTTGTGCAGTGGCGTACGCACCCATGGGCGTTTAGACGCGGAGAAGTTAGCCGCCTTTTTTGGGGCGGTGAACCGTGCGTAGGCCTTCGCCTTTTAAACTTTTTGCTATTCACACTCGAGCGCCTATGCGTTTCTTTTGGATTTTCCGTACTAGAGAATACGGAAAGTCATATTTAATGCCTCTTCTATTGTCCGTTTTATAAGCAGCTACTCCAGAAGTATTTGAATTTACCAGAATCGCATACTACCTTGAAAGTACCTTAGTCTTATTTATGTTACCCTTCCACTTCTTATCTACTGCTCTTCGCTATTTTATGTTGACTACTGCTTTGTTGCTGGCGGGCGCATGGACTACGTATGGTACAGCGCAAACGGTTAGCCCTGATAGCTTGAGTTACGCGCTAGAGCAGGCGGTTTCGCTCGAAGACCAAGCAGATTTGCTGATTGAGCTCTCGCGCTACTACGAACCCGTGTTGGCCGATACAGCACTGCTATTGGCGCAACGGGCCCTGGATGCTTCGCAGCGAGCGGCCTATGATGAGGGCATAGCACAGGCTTACTTGCAGATAGCCGCCTACTACGGACACGTGGTCTACTATAACTTTGATAGCCTTAACCACTACCTTTCCCGGACCCTCACGCTGTATCAAAATCAGAGCGACTCTCTGGCCATTGCCGATAGCTACTACTATCTGAGCGGTGTCTGCTACGACAATGATAATTATCCTCTGGCCCATAACTACGGTGAAACCGCCGCCACCATCTATTTAGAGCTAGGTGAAGAGGAGAGAAGGGGCCATGCCATGGCCCGATTGGGTAGCATTGAGAACTATATGGGCAATTATGCGCTGGCCATGAAGTACTGCACCGCTGCTCAGCGCATCTTTGACGATATCAATAAAGAGCCAGAGAAAGCAGGCCTCTTTGAAACGATGGGTCGTATTAACCTTGCGCTCAGAAACTACGAAAAGGCGAAAGAGTTCTTCCTGCTCGCCATCGGTATTGCTCAGAAATACAAAAGCACCGTCGCGTTATCCAACGCCTACTTGGGCATGGGGCAAACGTTGCGCGCCACCCAGGAGTATGACGATGCGTTGAACTACTTCAACCGATCGCTGGCACTGTATCAGCGCAATGACTACCAGTTAAGTACTCTAGAAACCAGTCGTACTTACTATCATATTGGCAAAACCTACCTTTTGCAGGGCAATAGTGAACTAGCGCTCGGCTTGCTAGAGGAAGCCGACGAGGTGGCTATAGAGTACGGCGACGTGTCGCTGCACGCACGTGTTTTGTTAGAAATTGGAAAGGCGTACTACAACCTGGATGATCTAGAGCAGGCGTTTACTTATCTTAACGAGGCAACGCAGCAGGCACGCGGTATCAAGGGCACTTACGCTAATGTGATTTTGCAGGAGTGCTACCTCAACCTGGCCAAGTACTATAACCGGGTAGATGATCAAGAAGAGGCTTTGGTTAACTTTCGTCGCTACAGCCTGGAACAAGAGCGGATGTACCAAGAGCAAGCCACTCGGCAGGTAGCAGAGATGCAGGCAGTGTACGAACTAGACGAAAAAACCACCCGCATTGAGTCGCTTCAGCAGCAGAGTAAGATCAAAGAACTGGAATACGATCAGCGCAAGCTGGTTAACTATATCCTAATCTCTGGTATCTTGTTCTTGGTCGGACTAGGCTTGGTGTTTTACAGTAAATATCGTCTGAAAATTCACGCTAACCGGAAACTCGAGAAGCAAAAGTCATCTATCAATCAGCAGAAGCAGAAGATTGAGCGACAGCGCGACGAGATTGTGCGCAAGAGTCAGCTGCTGGAAGAGAACAGCCGCGATATTAAGGACAGCATTGAGTATGCCCGGCGTATCCAGCTTTCTCTCCTTCCCGCCCGGCAGCAGCTGAAGCACCTGTTTCCTGAATCGCTTATTTTCTACCAGCCTAAGGATATTGTGAGTGGTGACTTCTACTGGCTACACGAAACCGAAGACCTCATTATCCTGAGCGTGTTAGACTGCACCGGTCACGGAGTGCCGGGCGCGTTTATGACCGTATTGGCCAATACGATTCTTAATCAGCTGGCCCTCGAAAACAAGATGACTTCACCCAATGTGGTGCTCACGCTGATGGACACGCACATTCGCGAGGCACTGCGACAGGGCGATACGGAAGACCCGAATCAAGACGGCTTGGATATGGCGGTTTGCTTTATCAACCGCCATACGCTAACCATGGAATATAGTGGTGCACAGATGCCCGCGTTCTACTTCAAACAGCAGGAACTGCATCAGTTGTCACCCAATCGTTACTTCATCGGCGGCGGGCACTACTCTGAGAAGTTCTTTACTAACCAAACCATACAGCTTCAGCGCGGCGATACGTTATATATGGCTTCAGACGGCTATCAAGATCAGTTTGGAGGCCCCCACGATAAGAAGTTTATGCGTCGTCGTTTTAAAGAGCTGCTCTGTAGTTTACAAACGCAGCCGGTGGCGCAACAGCACCAGCAGATAGAAGATGCGTTCTACAAGTGGAAAGACCAGCAGGTACAAACCGACGATGTGCTGGTGGTTGGCATTCGCGTTTAATCTACCACCGAACTACATTCGCCCACTTTTCTACCAGAAAGAGCGGCTTTGAAAGCTGACTATATTCGCCTAGCTTTGAGCACGTTATCTCTCGCTCTATGAAAAAATACGGATTTGTAATCGTGCTCACTTTGTTGAGTATTACTTCTGTCTCTGCTCAATATCTGCTCAACTTCGGCATTGATGCTTATAAAACGGACAACCGTGATCCGTTTCGGTTCGTGAACAAGGCCCAGTTTAGCGCTGAGGTCAACTACTTTTTGATTCAGCAGCTTTCACTCACGGTGGGAGTAGAAGCCTGGACCGATCAGGGCGTTTTTTTTGTGCCCGGAGCTCGGTTTTATCCGGTGGCCCCGTTCTTCTTTCGGTTTCGTCCACTGGTGGGTAAAGAGGTAGACTACGCCATGGGCTTCGGTTACAGTCGTCAGATTTCTGGCCCGTGGCGAGCGGAGATCATGACCGACTACTACTTTGAGAATAGCAACCTGGCACTACGGTTTGGGGTGGGGTACAAACTAAAGTAAAAAGCCACGCTCATCTACGATGCGTGGCTCCTTCTTGTGGCGGTACGATTATCGCTTACTTCACACTTCTGAAAACCAGTGTTTCTTGATATCTAGCACTAGCATCCGACGAATCGCCGGGCTGTTGATACTGCAAAGTGACTTCTTGCCGATTGAGCACTTTCACTACGTAGGGCTTACTCACTTGAGACACTGTATTGATCATCACTACTTCGTTTTCTTCTATAGCCCACTCCCCTCTCTCGTAGGGCACCCCCGTTCTTTCTACCGAAAAAGAGTAGGTATCATTACCGAAGAAGGTAAGGATAGAACCTTCAGGATATGTAGCCAGAGAATCTCCGGCGGGGATGCCAACCGGTTCAATCTCAGCAGAAGAGATCATCCAGGGCCCCACCAGATCACTTTTATCGTAACTAATTGCGGCAGCATCATCCTGACTGCATGATACCGCGAAGATGGTAACACATCCCACAATCGCCATTGAACGCAGTTTCTGTAAACTTTTCATTCGTCAATATTTTAACTAATTATTAATATTCTAATTTTACATTATACTATAATAATTTTCTGCGTTCGGTTGAAAATCCAGCATAACCTAACGTATGTCGCGAACTCACATGAAACGAGTCCTTAACAAAACCACCATTTTGGGGGTTAGCCAGTCTACCTATTCTTCCTATTATGTTGCTGAAAACCAATTATCATTGTCATCTCTGGCGTCTTTGCGTATCGCTGGTTCTGTGGATGATCGTTATCGGAGGATACGCGCAAGACAGCCCCTATCAACTCTCTGAGGCGCGCGACATTCCGTTGTTAGGAGTAGGGTTAGCAGGAACTATTGGGAGCGTACTGCTAAAGGAACAAAGAGACCCTTTGACGCTGCGTGAACTGAATAGCCTGCGTACCGATAATATTTTGGCTATAGACCGTTCGGTAGGCAACTTCTCGAATGATGCCCGGATAGCCAGTGATGTGCTTGTGGCTTCTACGTTTGCAATGCCTCTGGTGCTCCTGGCCTTCGAAGAAAGTCGTGCTGATGCGGGCACGTGGGCCGTTATGCTGCTAGAAACAGTACTACTCAACGAGGCGCTTACCGGCATGACGAAAGCACTGGTTATGCGCCCCCGCCCGTTTACCTACAACAAACAACTATCGGCAGAAGAGCGCATGACGGATGACAACACGTTCTCGTTTTTTTCGGGGCACACCTCGCACAGCGCTGCTCTGGCGTTCTTTACTGCCCGTGTTATTTCGGCGTATGTAGACCAACCTGCCGTGAGAACCGCCGCCTGGACCGTGGCCGCCCTAGTGCCAGCCGCCACCGGTTTGATGCGTTATCAGGCAGGGAAGCACTTCCTGACAGACGTAGTGGTAGGGTATGTGGTAGGGGCTTCGGTGGGGTGGCTCGTTCCCTACTTGCATCAGCCCCAGAAGCGTAGAGCACGCGCTTTCCAAGTTGTGCCGCACGGATTAGGAGTAGCCGTTGTGTTTTAACTGGATGCTGGATATTTGCAGAATTAGTTGTTATAAAAAACAATCAGCATCTATTCGCTCAGCAAGTCATACAGTATCTAAAACCTATCCGTATAGAAGCTCATCCAACATCCACTATCCCACAATGCTTCATGCAGAAGGTCAACCGGCATCCGCCTACGCGAAGGTATACTCACTCACGGCGTCGTAGCTTACTCCTAAGCGAGCCAGTACCTCAGGGGGACTGCCGGCCCACACGTTAGGTTGATTGCCCATGTATTTTAGGTCTTCAATTCCGATTTCGCTGGTGAAAAAGCCGATCGCGACGAAATTGCGAAAGTTATTGAAGAAGTTGACGCCGACACTCATCTCAGGAGCCGCTTGTTCCGGATAGGCAATCTGGTCTAGTATACTCTTTTGCTGTGCCTCGTCGCACGCTACAAAGGGTTTCTCGAACCGCTTGTTGCACTGCGTATCAAGCCAGCGCAGTCCTCCCCGCATGCCCACCTGATGGTGGGGTTGATCCTTCATCATAAACTCAATAAACTCCGGCGTGCCCGCATCCGAGGCGCTTCCCGAACGGTCATCTGCCGGAATAATCAGATCACTCAGTGCCGTGACGGTAGCCAACTCATGCTCAGTAAAAAACTGCTCCTTCATCAGCTGTTGGTCAGCTTCACTCAGTGACGGGGCACTTCCTCCGTGCACATGCTCGTGCACTTCATCAGGTTCAGCGGTAGGTTCGCAGGCGGTCCAGGTGAGTCCGGCCAGCGAGGCAGCGCCCATCATCTTAAGCGAGTCGCGGCGATTGAGTTTGTTACTTTCCATATTTTGTTCGTTAGAGACGCGACTAATCGCTTCTTTATAGAGATAGCTACAGGTTACCTTTCTTTTTTTGGTCTATGATATACTCTGAGGTGCGCATCGAGAGCGCCAAGATCGTCCAGGTAGGGTTCTTATCCGCATTAGTGACAAACGATGCGCCGTCGGCCACAAACAGATTCTTGCAATCGTGCGACTGACAATAGGCATTAGTGGGTGCTTCCTTCGGATCTTTACCCATTCGAGCGGTGCCTACTTCATGAATAATTTTACCTGGCGCCAGCAAGCCGTAGTCGTTCTCAGCGGTGGGCTTGTCACCTAGCACTCGCCCTCCCATCCCCTCAATAATTTCTTCAAAAGTATCGATCATGTGTTTGGCCTGTTGCTTCTCGTAATCGCTCCATTTGAAATTGAACCGCATAGAGGGTATTCCCCACTGATCGACCACATTAGGGTCTATTTCACAGTAGTTGCTACGACGAGCCACCGGTTCGCCCCGCCCCGAGAAACCCACGACCGAACCGTAGTAGCGGCGGTAATCGTCCTTCAGCGACTTTCCGTAGCCACCGCCGGTACTTTGGGCAGCGTTATCCTGCGCATACCAACTGTTGTACTGGTGGATGTTGCCGCCAAAACCGTAGCCCGGCATACGACGGCCGCCCCAGATTTCTACGTGGTAACCCCGCGGGAAGTCTAGCTTATCTTTGATATTGTTTTTCCACCAGGGCATGTACATATGCATACCACCGGTGCCGTCTTCGTTGTAGGGGATACCATCCATCATCTGCGGAATCACTCCGGCCAGGTCCGAACCGGTAGAGTCCATCAGGTAGCGTCCGACTAATCCGCTGGAGTTACCCAAACCGCCGGGGTGGCGGCTAGAGCGGGAGTTGAGCATCAGGCGGGCGGTTTCACAGGCACTGGCCGCCAGCACTACCACTTTGGCCCGGATGGTATAATCAAGCCCATCGTCTTTGTTGACGTACGATACCCCGGTAGCGAGCCCTTCTTCGTTGGTGAGCACCTCACGCGCCATCGCGTTGGTGATCAGGGTGAGGTTGCCCGTGTCTATTGCCGGTGGAATCAGTACCGAAGGCGACGAGAAGTTGGAATGAGTAGAGCAACTTCGATTACACTGTGCGCAGTAGTGGCAGGCCGCCCGCCCATTGTGCGGACGCGTTAAAATAGACAAGCGCGACGGCACCACCGGTATATTCAGGGGGTCGCAGGCTTTCTTCACCAGCAGTTCGTAGGCCCGGGGCTTCGGTGGAGGTAAGAACAGACCGTCAGGCTCATTGTCTAGCCCTAGGCTGGGGTCGAAATTAGCTCCGAACACTCCCACCAGTTTGTCTACCCTATCGTAATAGGGCTTGAGCTCATCGT
This sequence comes from Tunicatimonas sp., assembly GCA_965213875.1. GTDB lineage: Bacteria > Bacteroidota > Bacteroidia > Cytophagales > Cyclobacteriaceae > Tunicatimonas. Next base: position 2,027,092 of record CBDCAN010000001.1, read on the forward strand.
AGGTGATCGGCCAGTTATCACCCAATCCGTCGATGCTTTTCTTTTGAAAATCTTTAGGGCCAAAACGCAGCGAAATTCGCCCCCAGTGATTGGTGCGTCCGCCGAGCATCCGCGAGCGAAACCAGCCGAACTCGGTGCCGGGTGCGGTTGTGTAGGGCTCGCCCTCGATTTCCCAGCCACCAAAGGCAGCATCAAACTCCCCGAAGGGACGGTGGGTAGGTGCTCCGCGACGGGGCGATTGATACGGCCAGGCGAACATATCGGCTTCGGTAGAGTCGAACATCGGTCCGGCCTCGAGTAATGCGACTTTGGCTCCGGCTTCGGTGAGTACTTTGGCGGCCATGCCGCCCCCTGCGCCTGATCCGACAACGCATACATCGTATTCGGTGGCACTTTCTTTGATCTGCATAAGAGAAATGTGGTTTTCCTGCATAAAGTAGAAAGGATAGATACTTAATGCAAGAGCATCTGAATTTTTATGTCCGTTCATCGGTCTCAGAAGTTACCATCACCTCCGTTCGCAGCCAGGAGGCTCGGTTCACACCCCCCTTCATCTAGGTGCTTGTGCACTTTCACAATTAGCGGTTATCTTTGTTGGCGTCTGATGCGTTGTTTGTTTATTAAGGGTATTCATAAACGAAGACGCCCGTTTCTGCCACAGACGGCGAGCAGTATTCAACCAGCAACATAATATGGCACGTAGTAAAGCATTTGAGGTAGACCAGGCACTGGATAGAGCCCTGCGTATTTTCTGGCGCCAGGGTTACGAAGGCACTTCTATGCAGGATTTAGTGAACGGTATGCAGATTAACCGGGCGAGCATTTACGATACTTTTGGTAATAAAGAAGCTTTATACTTAGCCGCGCTACAGCACTATCAGGCACGGAATCAAGCGCAGGTTCAGCAGCTCATAGAGCAGCACACATCGGTGCGCAACGTGCTGAGCCAACTGTTAGAGAACATGATTCAGGAAAGCTTGAGTGACCCCGAAAAGAAGGGTTGCTTTGTGGTGAACGCCACTACTGGTTTAGCCAATCGATACGAAGAAGTTAACCGATTGGTCACCGAAAACGAAGCGCGTATGGTGTCCCTGTTTGAAGCACTCGTGGCGCAGGGACAGCACAGTGGGGAGATTGACGCTAAACGGTGTGCTACGGCGCTATCTGCCTACATTTTTTCTTCGCTACAGGGGCTCAGGGTGCTGGCGGTCACCAATCAAAACCTTACGACACTGCGGCGAGTGAAGGCGTTGATTTTGGCGACGGTATTCGGGCAATAAGATTCTTGTTCTTTTTTGGAACATTCATTCCAATATAGCGTAAGCTTATACAGAACATTCGTTCCAAAACCAATAATCTTTAGATAACATGAGCAAATTAGCAAACAAAGTAGCTGTCGTCACAGGTGGCAATAGTGGCATCGGATTCACTACCGCACAGATGTTCGCCGCCGAAGGGGCCGAAGTCATTATTACCGGCAGAAACCAGGCGAGCCTGGACAAAGCCGTAACCGACCTGGGTCGCGGTGTGTCCGCCATCAAGTCTGATGTGGCCCAAATAGCGGATATCAAACACTTAGCCGACGAATTACAGTCGAGAGGGAAAAAAGTAGATGTACTCTTTCTTAACGCGGGCATCGCCAAACTGGCTCCCATCGAGCACACTGACGAGACATTGTACGACGAGACCTTTAACATTAATGTGAAGGGGCTTTACTTCACGATCAAACATCTGCTACCGCTCATGGGCGAAGGCACCTCGGTGGTGATCAACGCTTCGATTAATGCCTACATCGGTATGCCCAACTCCAGTGTATACGCGGCCTCCAAAGCGGCCGTCATCAGCATGGCACGCACGCTGTCGGGCGAACTGGTCGGACGAGGCATTCGGGTAAATGCGATTAGTCCGGGACCGATAGAAACCCCCATCTTTAGCAAAATGGGCATGAGCGACGAGCAGTTGCAGGAGACAGCGAGTGCCATTCAGCAACAGATACCCATGGGCCGGTTTGGCAAACCCGAAGAAATTGCCAAAGCGGCGCTGTTTCTAGCATCAGATGACTCTTCGTTTGTCATCGGGGCTGAGTTGGTGGCCGACGGTGGCATGAGTACGCTCTAGCTTAGATACAATTCTGTTCGTACCAAAGGTGTCTCGATAGCTTCTTGAGACACCTTTTTTAGGTTTAAGTCAAACAGCCCGGAGGTTCACCGGTTTACTTATGTATGCTGAACATCGCCGACTCGCTGCCCCCGGGGCTAAAAACTGTATGGAGCTTCGCACAAGAACTCTTCCAGGAGTATCAGGAAGATGATTGCTTCACCCTGGGCGCGGCGCTGTCCTATTATACCATCTTTTCTATTGCGCCGATCATTGTGATCGTCATCGCGGTGGCGGGTTTTGTATTCGGTCCTAACGCGGTGCAGGGCGAGCTGTACGGCAATTTGGCTGGTCTGGTAGGAGGTGATGCGGCTACACAAATCCAGGATTTAGTGAAGAAGTCTTATCAGAGTGATGCGGGTGTCATTGCTACGGTGATTGGGGTGGTTACGCTGGTTTTCGGAGCCACGGGCGTGGTGAACCAACTCAAGAAGTCGCTTAACATCATCTGGGAAATGAAGGCGGTGCCTAAGAACGGTATCATCAAGTTTCTGTTCGACCGGGTACTCTCACTCGGGTTGATCCTGTCGTTGGGTTTTGTGTTGTTGGTCACGCTGGTGATCGAGGGCGTAGTAGCTGCACTGAGCGACCAGATTGAAGCGCTGGTTCCGGCCGTCTCCGGCCCCTTTCTTATCGCGGTCAACTTTCTGATTTCACTGCTGCTCACCGGCAGCCTGTTTGCCTTCATCTTCAAGTGGCTACCCGACGCGCGGGTGCACTGGGGCGATGCGTTTCGGGGTGGGGTGTTCACCGCCGTCCTGTTTGCTCTGGGGCGCATTGGCATTGGGTACTATCTGGCTCAGGGCAACATCAGTGAGACCTTCGGCGCAGCCAGCTTTCTGGTGATTCTGCTGGTGTGGGTGTACTACAGCTCGCAGATTCTATTTTTAGGCGCAGAGTTTACGCAAGTATACGCCCGCCGTTATGGGGCGCAGATCTATCCCACCAGCAACTCGGTGCGGGTAAAGCGTACGGAAGTGGCGGTGGAAGAATAATGCTTGCGCGATCAAAGGTGTGTATTATTGTTATCATTGTCGGTTTGTAGTAATCCTAATCTATATTATGATTGAGATCGTCGCCAGTATATTTATCGGTTTGGGACTCGCCGCCTCGGTGGGCTTCCGTATCTTTCTGCCATTGCTGGCCCTCAGCGTAGCGCACCACTTCGGTCTGGTACCCCTCGACGACAGTTGGACATGGGTGAGCGGCTATCCGGCGATGACGGTGTTCGCCGTGGCCACGGTGCTGGAAACCCTGGCCTATTTTATTCCTTGGTTCGACAACCTGCTCGATACCATTGCCCTGCCGGGTGCGACCATCGCGGGTACCGCCGTAATGGCCTCTACGATGGTCGATATGGAGCCGTTGTGGCGCTGGGCGCTGGCGATCATCGCCGGGGGCGGCACCGCCGGATTGGTGAAGGGCGTCAACGCCCAAACCCGGCTGGCTTCTACCGCTACCACCGGCGGAATAGGCAATTCAGCAGTAGCGGCTACTGAAACGGTGGCGGCCACCGGTTTGTCAGCGCTGTCTATCTTTCTGTGGCCCGCCGCCGCGGTCGTCGTCATTTTGCTATTGCTCGGGATGTTCTTTTTTTACCGACAACTGCGCCGCTGGTGGCAGCGGTTGCGGGGTGCAGCACCCGCTACGGATACGTAGCGTATCCGCTAGTATTTCGTCACCGCAAACTCGGTGCGGCGGTTCTGCTGGTGTTCGTCGGCAGAACATTCAACGCCATCGGCACAGCGGTTGATGAGCTTCGCCTCGCCGTAGCCTCGGCTGGTGATGCGCCTAGCGCTAATGCCCTTCGACACCACATAGTCCATGGCTGATTGGGCTCGACGCTCGGATAGCGAAGCGTTAGAGGTGCTGCTACCGCGTGCGTCGGTGTGTGAGCTGAGCTCAATCTCTACTGTAGGATTGTCGATGAGCATCTTCACCAGCTTATTGAGTTCACGGGCGGCCTGTGGTTGGATATCCCACTTACCCGAGGCGTAGTAAATATCATCTAGTTTAATGCCCTTACCAATAATAATTTCTTCTATTGCAGGCGCAACCTCAATAGCCTTTTGGTCTGGAGTCTTTGTGTTGAAGGTAACCACCTGATTGAAGAACTTCCGCTTGCGAATGGCAAGCTCATATTCTTTATACGACTGTAGTTCAAATTGATACTTCCCGTCCGCACCGGTGGTTTGCTCCTGCTCCTCTTGCGTTTCCAAGTCTTTCAGTGTCAGCTTTATACCCGCTATCGGACTCTTATTGTCTGTATCGTTCAGGGTACCAAACACCTTAAGCTCGGGAGCTAAGGGCGTGAGTGGAATAACGTTCAGTCCGGGTTTGGTTTCGCCCAATACGATGGTCTGCTCAAACTCTTCGTACCCTTCGCACCGTGCCACTAGTTGGTAAGTAGCGCTGCCGGGAAGCTCTACGGCGTAGGCTCCTCCCGTGGTAGGCACTGCCTTCACCACTTTACCTTGCTCGTCTTGCACCACCAGGTGGGCGGTGGGCAAGCGGGCCTGCGTCTGCCGATCTACCACCGATCCGGTCAGCATCACACGCTTCGGGCGCTCAATAAGCAGCCGGTACAGGTCATCGTTGGCCCCTTTTCCGCCGCGCGTAGAAGAGAAAAAGCCCTGCGCTTCGGTATCATCCAGGGGGGGGGGGGGGGGGGGGGGGGGGGGGGGGGGGGGGGGGGGGGGGGGGGGGGGGGGGGGGGGGGGGGGGGGGGGGGGGGGGGGGGGGGGGGGGGGGGGGGGGGGGGGGGGGGGGGGGGGGGGGGGGGGGGGGGGGGGGGGGGGGGGGGGGGGGGGGGGGGGGGGGGGGGGGGGGGGGGGGGGGGGGGGGGGGGGGGGGGGGGGGGGGGGGGGGGGGGGGGGGGGGGGGGGGGGGGGGGGGGGGGGGGGGGGGGGGGGGGGGGGGGGGGGGGGGGGGGGGGGGGGGGGGGGGGGGGGGGGGGGGGGGGGGGGGGGGGGGGGGGGGGGGGGGGGGGGGGGGGGGGGGGGGGGGGGGGGGGGGGGGGGGGGGGGGGGGGGGGGGGGGGGGGGGGGGGGGGGGGGGGGGGGGGGGGGGGGGGGGGGGGGGGGGGGGGGGGGGGGGGGGGGGGGGGGGGGGGGGGGGGGGGGGGGGGGGGGGGGGGGGGGGGGGGGGGGGGGGGGGGGGGGGGGGGGGGGGGGGGGGGGGGGGGGGGGGGGGGGGGGGGGGGGGGGGGGGGGGGGGGGGGGGGGGGGGGGGGGGGGGGGGGGGGGGGGGGGGGGGGGGGGGGGGGGGGGGGGGGGGGGGGGGGGGGGGGGGGGGGGGGGGGGGGGGGGGGGGGGGGGGGGGGGGGGGGGGGGGGGGGGGGGGGGGGGGGGGGGGGGGGGGGGGGGGGGGGGGGGGGGGGGGGGGGGGGGGGGGGGGGGGGGGGGGGGGGGGGGGGGGGGGGGGGGGGGGGGGGGGGGGGGGGGGGGGGGGGGGGGGGGGGGGGGGGGGGGGGGGGGGGGGGGGGGGGGGGGGGGGGGGGGGGGGGGGGGGGGGGGGGGGGGGGGGGGGGGGGGGGGGGGGGGGGGGGGGGGGGGGGGGGGGGGGGGGGGGGGGGGGGGGGGGGGGGGGGGGGGGGGGGGGGGGGGGGGGGGGGGGGGGGGGGGGGGGGGGGGGGGGGGGGGGGGGGGGGGGGGGGGGGGTAAGTCCGAAGTCATCCTGGCTAGTGTTGATAGGATAACCCAGGTTTTCCGGCTGGTTCGTTTTTCGCTTGCGCCAGTCAATGCGGTAGATATCCAAACCGCCCAAGCCAGCGTGCCCGTCAGAAGCAAAGTAGAGGTTACCACTGCGATGCATGAAGGGAAATAGCTCGTTGGCGTCGGTGTTGATAGAAGTGCCAGCGTTGACCGGAGTGGCCCACGCCCCGTCTTTCCACTGGCTCACGTATACATCCGTACCGCCTTGCCCGCCGGGCATGTCTGACACAAAGTAGAGCCACTGCCCGTCGGGCGAAACACTGGGATGGCACACGGAGTATTCCGTACTATTGTGCGCAAAAGGCTGCACGTTTTGCCACTCAGTCATGTCGCCCCCGGCTCGCTCAGCGGTGAACAGCTGTAGGTGTACCACCCCTCGGCTACTCTTTTTCTTCTTCTTTTTGTAGTAGCTGTTGCGCGTAAAAATCATCTGCCGCGCGCTATCGTAAAAGGCGGCCGGCCCTTCGTGATAGCGGCCGTTGACGGTTTTACTAAGCGCCTTAACCTCGCCCAATTGACCGCCTTCGTTCATGGGTGCGTAGTACAAATCCAGGAACGCCTGCTCATTCCAGCCGTAGGCCGGTTTGAGCAAAGAGGTTCCCTGCCGCGCCGATACGAACACAATACCACCATCTGCGTACGTAGGACTGAAATCCGATACTGATGAATTTACTGAGGCAGGCGATACTTGATAGTAGGCTGAATCTTGATAAAGTGCCTCGATGGTTTTCGGAGTCAACTTCTTGTTTTGGGCTAGCTCAGGATTGCTCACTTCTTTGCTATAAGCTTGGTACCACCGTTGCGCACGCTGGTACTGCTGCTGGCTCTCTAGCGCCTGCGCAAAATACAGCTTATCGGCTCGGTAAAACGCCCGTTGGTTGTCAGCCACCTGATCGTACCACTGCACGGCCTCCGCGTGTTGGTTAGCCAAGTGATAACAGCGCCCCATTTTGAGCTTCGCTTCGTAGTGATTGCTATCAACCTCCCAGGCTTTGCGGTAGTGCTCGATAGCGTCGGCCAGTGCATAGTACTCGTAGGCTTCGTCGCCCTCCTTAATACGGTTAAAGTACTGCGTTGGTGGTTCGGGCACTTCTTCAGCCGAGGCCTCAGCAGGCCGTGCCACTGGAATCATAGTGGTATCAGGCAAAGAGGTTTGGGCCACCGCGGCCGCCCACGGCAGCACGCTCATCAGTATTCCGAGTACGATCGGTTTTGTATAAAGCATAAGTTCGTATCCTTTTCTCACGTGACTAAAAGTAGCGCGGGAAGTAGCGTGGTGAGGTAATTTTGGTTTTTTTGAAACGCAACTGATAGTTGAGCATCACCTCGTGCGAGCCCCCCTGATAAGGGCGCAGTTCGGTGAGCGTGTAGTCGTAGGAGTAGCCGAACTTGAACTGCTCGGTGGCCTGAAACTCCAGCAAACCACTCACCGCATCCAGCGAGCGATACGATAGACCAACCCAAAACTTCTCTTGAATCAGTAGATTGGCGTTGATGTCAAATTCTACGGGGGCGCCTTCTACCGCCTTCACCAGCAGGTTAGGCTTGAGCTTGAGCGTGCGGCTTAGGTCAAACACGTAGCCGGTGGTAAAGAACCAGTGCTGATACTGTCTGGCGCGTGCCTGGTTGTCGCCCGGATAAACGTTGGTGAGCAGGCGCGGCAGCGAAAAGCCGGTATAAAACCGGTTGGTGCTGTAGTAAACCCCCGCACCGAAGTTAGGAATCATGCCCTGCACATCGTCAAAGGTGAAGAGGTCGTCACCGTTTTGACGTACATTCACCTGACTAAAGCCCGCCCGGTAGGAATCTACCCCCGCTTGCAGACCGGTGGCCAAGGTGCCTTTGCCGAGTTTGAGCCGGTAGGCATACATACCATAAATAGCGTACTGGTCGGTAACGCCGATGTTGTCGTGCGAGAGCAGCAAACCCCACGCGGCTTTCCGGTTGCTCACGGGGCTGTGCACCGAGAAGGTCTGGGTGCTAGGCGCGCCGTCGAACCCGGCCCACTGCTTACGCGCCAGCGCGGTGATGCTCAGCGCCTCCTGGCTGCCCGCGTAGGCGGGGTTGATCGCCAGACCGTTGAACATGTACTGCGTATACATGGCTTGTTGCTGAGCCACGCTCACCAGCGACCCCAGGCACAATAGTGCGGCTAAGGCCCATCGAGAGGTTAATATCATTCTTATCGTCATGTTACTGGCGTTTTATCGGTTCACGATCACGTAGCCGGATCGGGGTTTCTTGCCGTCTTTCAGGTCAATAATGTAGAAGTAGGTGCCGTCGGGTACGTCGGTGTCGCCGATGATGAGGCCGATAGAAGACTCACTGCTCCAGGCGCGGTCTTCGTTATTGTAGCCCTGCACCTCAAAGACCTTATTACCCCAGCGGTTAAAGATTTGCACCGTATTGTCGGGATAGCGCTCAATACCATCGATGTGCCAGGTGTCGTTCATGCTGTCACTGTTGGGCGAGAAGCCGTCAAAGATCATGATCACGTCTTCCTCGCCGTCGGGCAGGCCATCGTTATCACTATCAGCTTCCAGATAGTTAGGAATACCGTCGTTGTCGGCGTCGCGAGGGTTCTTCGGATCGGCTCCGGCTTCTTCGGCATCGGTGATACCGTCACCGTCGCTGTCAGTGTCCAGGTAATTGGGCACGCCGTCGCCATCAGTATCCGCAGGCTGCGTCGGATCGTCGCCCGCTTCCTGCGTATCGGTCAGACCGTCGCCGTCACTATCAATCTCCTGGAAGTCAGGGATACCATCGCCGTCGGTGTCCACCGGTTGGGTAGGATCGTTACCAGCTTCTTGGCTATCAGGAATGCCGTCATTATCACTATCGTCATCCTGGAAGTCGGGCACGCCGTCACTGTCACTGTCCGCCGGACGGTTTGGGTCAGGGCCGGTTTCCTGTGCGTCGGGGATGCCGTCGTTATCACTGTCGTCGTCCTGGAAGTCGGGCACACCGTCGCCGTCTGTATCCGTAGGGTTGGCCGGATCGTCACCCTTTTCAATCACGTCGGGAATACCGTCGTCGTCTTCATCGAGCGGGCCGACGGTCAGGTTTACTGTGCCTTCGGTACACTCTTCGGGGTTGCCTTGGTCGCATACACGATAGGTGAAGGTGTCTTTGCCGCGGTAATCAGGATCAGGCACGTAGGTGAAAGTGCCGTCAGTATTGATCGTCAGTGTGCCATGCCCGGGGGCGGTGACCGGAGTGCTGTCATAGATCAGTCCGCGCCCTTCAGGATCACTGATAAACTCCGCGAGCGAACCTGTCAGCGTTGTATTCTGATCCGTTTGGAAGGTAGCAACATCAGCTACGGGCATGTCGTCGTTTTGCTCACCGATGGTGAGGGTGGCTGTAGTAGGTTCCGCCGCGTAGCTGGTGCCGTCGTGGCCGTTCCAGGTGAAGCTCACTGTCCCGGCGAAGTGCTCAGCGGGCTCAAAGGTGAGGCGATCTAGGTCGGCTACATTAATCTCGTCACCGGCAGTCACCGGCACACCATCAAGTAAGAGCGTACCGTTGGTCGGTAGGGTCACCACTTGTATCTTAGTCAGCAGATCGTCGTCACTGTCGCTGAAGGCACCGATAAAGTCGTTGGCCGCAAAAGCAAGCGTTTGGTCTTCCTGACCGGTTTTGGTTACTTCTGAGAGCACCGGCTGATCAGGCACTGCTGTAATGGTGATGCTCACGATGGCATCAGTATCCGCGTACTGGAAGCCATCGAAGGCGTTCCAACCGAACGACAGGTCACCGTAGAAGTTGGCCGGGGGCACCAGGGTGAGCTGGTCTATATCAATAGCCGCCACCTCGTCGCCGATACTGACCGGCACGCCGTTGAGCAACAGTTGCCCTTCCGCAGGCAAGCTGGTGATCAGTACGTGTGCCAGTGGATCGCTGTCCGGATCGTTGAACTGGTCCACGAAGTTGCTCAGTGCGAAGGTGACCGTTTCATCCTCGTCAGACGTCTTTGGCACTTCGCTGAGTACCGGTGGCTTCTGCGGCTGCACGTCAATGAGTACTTGCGCACTTGTCGTAGCGTAATCGATGCCGTCGGTGGCACGCCAGTCGAAACCATCCGGGCCCGCATAACCGGTATTAGGCACGTAGGTGATCTTATCCAGATCAGCCGCATCAATCTCTTGGTTGAGCACAACGGCTACGCCGTCTAAGAATAACGTGCCGTTAGTCGGCAAGGCCGTGATTTGGACGGTGGTCAGCGGCTCTTCGTCTGCGTCCTCAAACTGATCGGTAAAATCGGCCGCGGTAAAGCTTATGGCGAAGCCTTCGGCGGCAGCCTTGTTGATATTGGTTACCGTCGGAATATCCTGCACGGGGTTGAACGTGAGCAGCACGCGAGCCGGGTCGGCGGCGTACTCCGTGCCATCGGTGGCGTTCCACGTAAAACTGTCGTCTCCGTGGAAGTGCGCATTCGGTGCTAGCGTGAGTTTATCCAGGTCGGCCAACACAATCTCATCGTTTACCCCGATCTCTACGGCGACTCCGTCCAGGAGCAACGTGCCGTTGGTGGGCAATGCGGTGATCTGTACCCTATCAACCGGTTCGCCGTCTGCATCGTCAAACTGGTCGGTGAAGTCGGTGGCGGTGAACGCAACCGTTTGGTCTTCGTCTACCGGGGCTTTGCTCACGTCTGACAGCACCGGCGCATCCTGCTCGGCAGCAATATTTACATTGACATTGGCGGATGCGTCGGCGTACGTGGTACCATCACTACCATTCCACTCGAAGGTGATGGGACCGACGTAGTTGTCGTTGGGCACCAGGGTGAGCTGGACCAAATCGGCTACGGCGATTTCATCGTTTGTTCCGATTTCTACGGCGACTCCGTTTAAGAACAAAGTGGCGTTGGTGGGTAAGGTGGTGATTCTGACGGTGGTCAGCTCACTACTTTCTGCGTCGTTGAACTCGTCTGTGAAATCAGCACGGGTGAACGATACGGTTTCGTCTTCCGTACCGCTTTTAGTAATATCCGTCACCACCGGCGCGTCGTTCACGCTGGTCAAGATGAAGCTTACCGCCTGGGTAATTGTCTCCGGGCCGTCGCTCACGGTGAACGCGAATTCGCCCGGATCGTCGGTGCCGTTGTAGTCCGCCGGGGCATCGTATTGCAAGCCGATTAGTTCAGCAATCGTCAGCGTCTGGTTGAGTACTACCGGCGTACCGTTAGCCAGGGTTACTTCGCCGAGTGCAGGCAGCGTAGTCACCGTGATTACCAACGTATTGTCGTCGTTGTCCACATCGCTGGGCGCCGGTAGATTTAGGGCGATATTCGTTTCCTCCTCTTCAGCGGCGATCTCTAAGGGATCAGCCGCCGCGTTGCTTACCGGCGCATCGTTCACCGCTGTCACATCAACCGTGATGGTATTAGCCGGAAGGTCGGAGTAATTGGTACCATCGTTGACCAGGAAGCTGAAGCTGTCGTAACCGGTTCCGTTGCCGTCTGTCGCGGGCTTGAACTTTAATGACGTTAACGCCGCGGCGGGAATATCCTGATTGACCGTCACAGCTTCTCCAGCGTCCACAATACCGTCGTTGTTGGCGTCCAAGTAGAGTGCCCCTTCCGTGGGTAATACCGTAATTTCTATATGGTCCATATCCAGCCCCTCAGTATCGTTGTAGTTGAAGTCAGCTTCATCAAACCTATAATCGGTATCTTCCGGGGTATCTATTGTATTGTCAGTAGCCGTCGGCGCATCGTCTACTGATTGCACATTAATGGCAACCGTAGCCGTATTGCTATCTATCGTGCCATCATTCGTGGTCAGCGTCACCTCGCCATCAGGGCCAAAGTAGTTATCCGTGGGAATGAACGTAGCACCTATCAAAGCGGCGTTGACGTCGGCGATGCTACCAGTGAAGGCCATCGCTGCGTCCTCTGTGCCGTCACCCGTGGTAAAGGTTAATCCGGTGAGCTGCGATAAGCTGAATGTACCATTGGTAGCGGTGATCGTGACCGTTTGGTTGTCACCGTCTGCATCTGAAACCGTAAGCGCGTTGTTGTTCGTCGCGTTGAACACCAAGTCTACGTCTTCATCCGTGCTTTCAGTCACAGACGCTGCCGTGGCGACCGGCGCATCGTTCACACTGGTCAGGGTGAAGTCTACCGTTTGGGTAGTTGTTTTGGGATCAGTAGCATCGTTATCCGCTACTGCGTATACGAACTCACCTGGGTCATCGGTGCCGTTATAATTCTCTGGGGCATTATACTGAAGGCCCGTTAGCTGGGCGATGGTCAGGGTGACAGGACCGCTATCTAGTGAAAGTACCGTACCGTCGGCCAGCGTTACTTCCCCTAGCGTAGGCAACGTAGTGACGGTGATTACTAATGTAGCGTCGTCGTTATCCACATCGCTGGGAGCTGATAGGTTTAGCGGCACATCCTTCTGCTCTTCGTTGGCAGCGATCGCAACCGGCGAGGCATTATTACTTGCGGGGGCATCATTAACCGCGTCTACGTTGAAAGTGATTACGTTAGCAGGCAGTGCTGAGTCGTCCGTTCCGTCGTTGACCGTGAAGTCAAAGTCAGCGTAAGCAGTACCATTTCCATTCGCCGCTGATAAAAACTTCAACTCGCCAGCATCCAGTTGGACTTTAGTCACTTCGTCACCATCCGTCAGGGCCTCGCCAGTATCTACGGTGTTGTTGCCGTTGGCGTCTACGAACAACGTTCCTACCACAGGCGCATCAATTATTGTGATCTTGCTCAGTGAAGCATTCTCCGTATCACTGTAGCCTAAGTCTGCGGTAGTGACTTCTACTGCTATATCTTCATCTGTCGTCAGTGTTTTGTTAGCGGCCGTCGGCGTGTCATTGATCGCAGTTACGTCTACGGTTATGGTATGTATGATACTTTCGTCGCCATTATCGTCTACCACCCTGAAACCGAACGTCGCGTAATCGTCTCCGTTCTCATTGGCGACCGCCGTGTAGCTGAATAGCGCCCGATCTGTAAATAGCGTCTTGTTGGTTACATCCGCTGTAGTTACTGCTGTGCCATTGTAAAATAGCGTGCCGTTCGCCGGTAGGCTCATGATCAGTATGCCCGCCAAGGCGTCTCCGTCAGCGGCATCGCTAAACGCGAAATCACCGTCTACAAAGTCGTAGGTTTCATCTTCATCTACCATAACCTCCCGATTAGCACTGATGGGAGCGTCTCCTACTGCGTCCACATCTACCGTCATGGTGTAATCAACGCTGTAGGCATTGGGCGTGCCGTCGTCAAAAACCTGGAAGCCGAAGCTGGCGTAGTTGGTGCCCGACTGATTGATAGCCGGAGTATAGATCAGCGTACCGTTGGTGAAGTCGGTTAAACTAACCTCGTCATCAATTTCTACAGCAGTGCCGTTCAGGGTGAATGTGCCCAGTGCCGGAGCGGGCAAGCTGGTAATCTTAATACCATTAAAGTCATCACTCTCCTCATCGGCGTAGTCGTTGTTGAAGTCAGCCGCCACGAAGGGGTACACCTCTTCCTCGTCAATGGTCACCGATTCATTGTCGGCGGTCGGCGCGTCGTTGACTGCGTCTACATTGAAAGTGATTACGTTAGCAGGCAGTGCTGAATCATCCGTTCCGTCGTTGACCGTGAAGTCAAAGTCAGCGTAAGCAGTACCGTTTCCGTTCGCCGCCGATAAGAACTTCAGTTCATTGGCATCCAGTTGGACTTTAGTCACTTCGTCACCATTTGCCAGGGCCTCACCGGTATCTACCGTGTTGTTGCCGTTGGCATCTACGAACAACGTGCCTACTGCGGGGGCATCAACTATGGTGATTTTGCTAAGCGGATCGCTCTCTGTATCGTTGTAGCCCAAGTCTGCGGTGGTTACTACTACTGCCACGTCTTCATTTGTAGTCAGTGTTTTGTTAGCGGCCGTCGGCGCATCATTCACGGCGTTTACAGTGATAGCCACTGTAGCCGTATTGCCCGTGGCGGTTCCGTCATTACTAGTGAGAGTCACTTCCCCATCAGGGCCAAAGTAATTATCCGTGGGAATGAACGTCGCATCAGCCAAAGCAGCCTTGACGTCGGCGATGCTTCCGCTAAAGGTCATGCTCGCATCCTCCGTGCCATCCCCGGTGGTGAAGGTCAAACCAGTGAGCTGCGATAAACTGAATGTGCCGTTGGTGGCTGTAATTGTGACCGTCTGGTTGTCACCGTCTGCATCTGAAACCGTAAGCGCATTGTTGTTAGTCGCGTTGAACACCAAGTCCACATCCTCATCCGTGCTCTCTGCCACAGACTCCGCGGTGGCAACTGGCGCATCGTTCACGCTGGTCAGGGTGAAGTCTACCGTTTGGGTAGTCGTCTGTGGATCAGTAGCGTTGTTGTCTGCTACTTCGTATACGAAGTCACCCGGATCATCGGTGCCGTTGTAGTCCGCCGGGGCATCATACTGCAGGCCGGTGAGTTGCGCGATCGTTAGCACCTGGTTGAGTGTTACCGGTGTTCCATCAGCGAGGGTTAACGTCCCTAACGTAGGCAACGTAGCTACGGTAATTACCAATGTAGCATCGTCGTTGTCCACATCACTGGGAGCCGATAGGTTCAGACTAATATTTGTGTCCTCTTCATCAGCAGCGATGGGCAGCGGACTCACGTTGTTGCTCACCGGGGCGTCGTTCTCCGCGTTTATATTAATGGCCACGGTAACGGTGTTGCTATCTTCCGTGCCGTCATTGGTGGTCAGCGCCACTTCGCCGTCAGTACCAGCGTAATCAGCCGTTGGAATAAAGCTCGCCCCTGCCAGGGCAGCATTGATATCCGCTAAACTACCGTTGAATTCCAGCGTAGCATCCTCTGTTCCATCACCCGTGGTAAAAGTCAAACCAATGAGTTGTGATAGGCTGAACGCGCCGTTCGCGGCGGTAATCGTGACTATTTGATCGTCGCCTTCTTGGTCAGCCACTGAGAGCACGTTGTTGTTGGTCGCATTAAACAGCAAGTCTACATCCTCATCCGTACTCTCGGTCACAGACTCTGCAGCTGCAACCGGTGCATCATTCGTCGCATCTACCGTAATGTTGATCACGTCGCTGTCGGTGCCGCCCTGTCCGTCATCGGTGGCCAGCGTAACCGTGGCCGCGCCGTTGTAGTCGGCTGTCGGGACAAAGCTGGCGCCTTTTAAAGCTGTGTTAACATCCGCCAGGCTTCCGCTAAACTCGACTTCCGCCGTTCCGCTCTCTTTTCCGGGCACGATGCTCAGCCCCGTTGTCTGGCTTAGAGTAAATGTGCCGTTGGTCGCGGTTATCGTCACCGATTGGTCATCGCTGTCAGCATCTGTGATAGTAATTTCATTGCTGCTAGCGGCACTAAATACCAAGTCGGTATCCTCGTTGGTCGTCTGGTTGGCAGGTACCGCAACAACCGGAGCACTGTTCGGCGGGGTAACGGTGATGGTTATTCGGTTGGTAGCGTCCGCGTAGTCAGTACCGTCGTTCACGCGAAAGCGGAAGGTGCCGGGGGCCATTCCGCTAGACCCAATGCCTGGTTGGAACGCTAGCTGTGCTACTTCAGCCGCCGATAGCACCTGACTGGCTATTACGGCTTCTCCTATATCTACGGTTGAGCTGTTGTTATCGTCAACGTAGAGCATCCCGTTGGACGGCAAGCTGGTGATCCGCATCCCGTTGAAGGCAGCTCCTTCAGGATCATTATAGCCGAAGTCACTCACGGTAAATTCGTAATCAATATCTTCAGCGGTCGTAACTGTCTTATCGGTGCCGGTGGGTAAGTCGTTCACCGCATTCACGTCAATGGCAAAGGTATTGGCGGGTGTCGCCGATTCAGCCGTGCCGTCGCTCACGCGGAAGGTGAAGTTACCGTAGTTGATACCACTTTCTTCAGCCACCGGTTGGTAGGTGAGGTCAGCAATATCAGCCTCGGCGATATTCTGCCCGGCGGCCACGGCTTCGCCCGGGTCTACTACTCCGGGGTTGGTGGCATCTATAAACAGCGTGCCGTTGGCAGGCAGGGTGACCACTTTCACATAATTAAGGGCCACTCCCTCAGCGTCGTTGTAACCAAAGTCGGCAGTGGCAAAATCGTAGTCATTGTCTTCGTCGACGTCGATACGGTTGTCGCTGGCCGTGGGCAGGTCGTTGACAGACACTACCGACAGGGTGGTGACAGCAGTGTTGCTATTAACATCGCCGTCGTTGGTGACAACGGTAATGGTACGGTCGGTCTCATCAGGCTCTTCCGAGGTATTGTTGTATCTGATTTGCTTCAGAGCCGCCAAGTAGTCAGCCACCGAGGCAGTATTGGCAAGCGTAAGTTCTCCGGTGCCACTGTCGTAGCTCGCGACAATTCCACCCGGCAGTGTTCCGTCTACCAACAGGCTTTCGTCGGTACCGTCGAGCAGGTTGGTGATGACGATGGTCATGCTTACTAGCTCGGTATCGTCGCCGTCAGTGAGCGTGGCATCGGTGTCGGCGATAGCCACGGCTCCGGCATCTTCGGTGAAAGTGGTTTGGTAGTTGGCTGCTCCCGCGCCACTATTGTCGTCACCATCCAGGTCTAAGATGGGAGGATAAAAGGTGTCGCCGCTGCCCTCGTTCCCGCTGCCTTGTACCGCATCAGGGATACCGTCTTCGCCTACCGGCCCATCAACGGTGCCGTTGGTGGTAGGCTGACCGTGCCCGGCTTCATCAGCATCATAGATGCCGTCGTTGTCGCTGTCCAAATCCTCAGAGTTAGGAATGCCATCGCCGTCGTCATCATTATCGCAACTGGGCAGCGCGGTAAGCACCACGTTATCCATGGCGTAGTACTCTACATCGTTACAGTTGCCGGTGTTGCCACCGTTGATAAACTCCATCCGCAGACTGATGTACGATACATCGGCTAGCACATTTTCGAGCAAAGCCTGATCACCAGACCAGGTAGCGTTGTCGATGGTAAAGTTAAAGGTGTTCCAGCTACCGTTTTGCCAGTTAGTCTTCTGCGCATTGGTAATACTGGATTGAGCGGTAATAACGTTTCCTTGTATATCATAAATGCGAGCAGTAGCACTAATGCCGCCACTCCAGTTAGGATTACCGGTCTCCCCTACCCGATAGTTGTAGGCATCGTACTGAAAGGTACCGTCCAGTAATTCGCTGTAATCCAGCCCCTCAAGATCGGGACTGCGCAGGTACATAACTCCGTTGCTAGGGTCGGCATCCACAATGTAATTGGTGTTGGTGGGGCTGGCGCCCGCAATGTTCTGATTGGCAGGCCCGGTGATGCTGATGTTGCACCCTACGTTGCCGGTTACCGGGTCGGTGGAGTGTGAAGCTGGATTAGACCCTACTTGACTATTATCGTTATTGTTGATCGTGTACCATCCTTCTGAGCTGAAGTTGAAGGCAAAGGTTTTTTCGCAAGGGTCCTCTACGTTATCGGGTATACCGTCGTTATCGTCATCTAGGTCGTCTTTATCCAAAATGCCGTCACCATCCGTATCTTTAGCCGGAATGGCGTTGATCCCAATCCGGTTCAGGGCGGTGTTGCTCTGGGCTCCGCCGTCGTTGAGGACCACCTCTACCACCCGATCGGCAGTGCTGGGTGTGCCCTCCGTATTTTCGTATTTCACCAAGCCCAGCACGGTGGCATAGTCAGCCAAGGAAGCGGGGCCACTCAGGGTAAGCGCATGTTCGTTGGCATCGGGGGTCACCGTGATGCCGTAGGTACTTTGAATGGAGGTGGCATTGTCAACAAACACGCGTTCGCTGCTGCCGTCCAGCGGATTGGTCAGCGTTACCACGGCCACGTCTAGGGTAGTGCCGTCGGTGTCAGTGATAACGACGTTTCCACTGTTAGCAATAGACAGCGAACTACCGGTGAAGCTACTCAGATAACCATTGCCCGATTGAGTGGCATCCAGGTCGAGGGCCGGTGGATCAGAACATACCTGTAAGCTAAGGTTTCCTTGCAACGCTGTGCCCGGCTGCCCGGCTGCGGCATCGCGCGTATCGCTGGCACCGCCACCGGAAGGAATGAAGAGACCGGGCTGCCCGCCGGTTACGTCTAGCGTGATCGCTAACGGTAAGGTATTATTAGAATGGACAAAACCGCCGCCGCCGCCGCCGCCGGGGCCGTGACCGGCACCTGTGGTAAGCGAACCACCGTCGCCGCCCGAAGCGTCAACGGTTAGGTTCGCAGGGTTCGTATAATTGTCTACTTGTAGCAAGATGGAACCTCCGGCACCGCCGCCGCCCGCGCCATCATTGATGTTGATATCCTGGGCGTCTAATGATTTAGCAGAAATTGAAACGGCTGAAGCAGCGTTGATCGTATTGGCTCGAACAAGTACTATACCCCCACCGTCGCCGCCGGGAGCCGTAGCGTTGTTATTTTGGTGACCACCACCACCGCCACCGCCCAGAAACAATCGGGGTAAGCCTTCACTATAATAAACGTCTAAGGCCTGCCCACCTACCCCCCCTTCACCTACTTCGTTAGGCCAACCTTTTCCTCCCAAACCACCGGCTCCGTAGTTGGCACCACCACCGCCGCCGGAGTTGTGATCGTTGCCGCCGCCGCCGCCGTTGGCCAGTTTACCGCGGCAGGCAGCATCCGGAATGTCAATAATGCCTTCGCCCTTGATACCGCCCTGACCAGAACTGATATCACAAACGTAATTGTTGGCATTGGTAGCGGCCGAGCCTGCCGATACGTCACCGCCTCGAAAGCCAATGGACTCAGCGTTGATGCCCGCCTGCATGGTAACCGTGCCGGTAGCTTCAAAGGCGATGACACCGCCGGTGACTCCGTCCCAGGGCTGGCCGGTGATTTCCCCGATAATGGTGGGGTTGGCATATACCGGCATACGAATAACTTGCACCGGATGAATATTAAATTCGTAGGTTTTGCAAATGGGCTTGCTCAGTGTGATAGTGTTGCCCGATTTGGTGGCAATTTCGTTGAGCTCGTAGTTGCCCGCTCCGTCGAAGCCAATGATATCGCCGTAGCTGGGCGTGTTGGTTTGATCAATGATTGTGCCCTTCATCTGGAATAACAGCACCTGGTCGCCCACGTTGAAGTTGGCGATATTGGCAGCTGATGGTACGGTAATCACGGCTCCGGAAGCACCCGTCACCTGCGCGTAGTCGTTGACTACTCCCGAGATATTTTGAGAGAATAACGAATGAGTAGCTACTAGTAGCCACCACACTAACGTACCAATCACCAGGCAGACCTTTCTCATAAGCTTATTAACAGAATAGTATTCGGGACCAGCTAGACGTGCTGTTTACTGGCAGCCCATATTGGGACAAAAGTCTGTTAAATCGCTTTGGCCAACAATCGATGACTAAAGGATACACCACACACATGATTTTCGCCTGGCTATCCCACTGGATTGAACGATACTATACAAATTGTTCTACCAATTATCTTCTCAGTTAAATTAATTGGCAGATAATAGCGCACTTGTATTTATTGCGCCTACTCGTTGCTGTCCTTCTGTTTTCCGGAATACTTGTTATTTCTTGATTAAGGTACGTAACACTCCGCCGCTTTTAACTGGCACACCAATGGTACATAGAAACGCATTTTGTGATCTTTTATACGCAAGACACCTACTGTAGAACGGGGGTAATCAGCGCCTTTGGGTTATCGCCATTTTGTCAATGAAAAACTGTTGCCCACTTGTCTGAATGTTCTAGAAGGCCTGAACAGATCTACGGCGAGACTTCTTCGGAAACAGTGACTAGCGTCCTTTAACTTGAATACTAAAAGTATGGTATGGCCTCTACATTTTTACGACCCTGGTGTTGTCAAACCAAACCCTTTTTCTTATGGCATCTGCTAAAAAGACTTGCGCTCATTTCACTCCTGCCAACGTACGCACCTCAGACTAATACGTCTGTCAGGAATGCGTGAAGCAGGGTGACACTTGGGATAGCACCTGCGTACCTGCCAAACCTACGGCAGAGTGCACCGCTGTGATAGCTCTAAGAACAAGCACGCCACCCAACACCTCCATCGCAGTGGGCACCCGATGGTGATTTCAGCGGAACCGGGTTTTTGGGCGTGGTGTTACGAAGGCGAGCAGTTGATGAAGTATACTCCCAAAGATTAGCCGCTACTCTACCGGCTCGAGCGACCAGTTGAGGATGTCGTGCGATGCCCAACGATCTTCCAAGCTGGTAGAGGCCGTGAATCCTACGTAGGCCCTTCCGTCAGCGGTATTAATATAGTTAGATAGCTCTATGTCTACTGACAGCACTAAACTGTTGTCTACAAATATTTGAAGATTACCCGGTGCCGCTGAATAAATGACTCGAGCCGAATGTTTCTCAGTACCCCGAGACGTAAGATCAGGCAAATTAGGGTGTGTTTCTTCGGTAGTATATGCCAAACTATGATAAATCTCAGCGCCGGTTTCTCCGAACTGCTCGTTAGGATTGGTATTGGTTTGCACACTAATATGGTTGCCATTAGGGTCAGCAAACGATGAGGCCACATCCTCTTGATTTTGGTACACATCAAACTCTACGACCACTGCGTTACGGATGCCCGCGTAGCCCATACTGGCTCCCATGTGTCCTCGGGCGTTGATGCCCTGGTTCTGGATGACGAAGGCAAACCCTTCCGAGCCACGGTCTTCAGTTTGTGACACCGGAGCTCCCACCTCATGCACCTGAAAATCAAAGGAGGTCTCGAAGCCATTCATCACCGGCACCTTGGTGCCGTAATAAGCGAAGCCTACTCGCCTCGCCTTGGGGGGCGTGAGCCGTAGCACCGTAAGCCCCGGTTGCGTCTCGCTTTCGTACACAAACGAAGTGCCCTCGGTGGCCACCCCGGCGTCTTCTGTGAAGCCCCCGCTTAGACTTACTTCTTCTTCTAATACTGTAAAGGTAGGCCCCTCGTAGGTAGTCCCTCCCAAGCTTAGGCTGACAGCTCCGGTGCTTACTCCTTCGGGTGCAATGACGATAATTTCCTCATTAGATACTTCTTCAATTGCGGCGGGCTGCCCACTGAAAGTAACGGCATGATTGGTAAGAGCATCACCAAAACTATTGCCTTTGATTCGGATACGCATGCCCTCCGCCCCCCGGCTGGGTACCAGATCAGTGATGGCAATAGGAAGTGCGCTATCATCACTACCACAGCTTAACAGCATGCTGGTTAGGGTGGCTAACAATAAAGAAAGAGAGAAAGACCGGTTGTTCATCATGCTTTAAATAGTTATAAAAATAAAATGTATCGCGTAAAAATAAACAAAATAGTCTGCAAATAATAGATACGTAACGCCGAATAATCTCTATGCCTGCTTCCCAGGCAGTGCCATCATACCGTAGAATGTTACACCAGCTGCCTTCGGATTAGAAGCCAAATCCTGTTGCACTTATTAGGCATGCATACCATATTTTGCGTATATTGCCTCACCATGAAAAAAGAAGAAACCGTTGATTACAACATCAAAGCCGCGTGGCACGCGATCAATCGCATGTACAACCAAACGGCCATGAAGAATGACTTTACTACGTCCATTGGATTCGTACTCCTCAATATTGACTCGAAGGAAGGCACCCCGGCGACCAAAATCGCTCCGGCCATTGGGCTGGAGTCGCGCAGTCTGACGCGTATGCTGAAGAGCATGGAGGAGAAGGGCTTCATCACCAAGCAACCTGACCCTCACGACGGCCGTTCGGTACGCATTGTACTTACTCCGTTGGGCAAAGAGAAGAAAGAGATTTCGCGTCAGACAGTACTGGCATTCAATAACACGGTGCAGGAAATGATCCCCACCGAAAAGCTAGATGTGTTCTTTGAGGTGATTGACCACATCAACCAAGTGATTGAAGAAACTATTTTTCCTACCACAACACTAACCACATGAGTAAACGATTCAACATCAAACGCGCCGCCGTTCTCGGGTCGGGCATTATGGGCTCTCGCATTGCCTGTCATTTTGCCAACATTGGCCTAGAAGTCCTCTTACTCGACATTCCCCCCAAAGAGCTTACCGAAGCCGAACAGAAGAAGGGCTTGTCGTTGGATAGCCCCGCCGTGCGCAACCGCATCGTGCGCGACTCTTTCCAAACCGCGGTAAAATCCAAACCTGCACCGCTTTACGATAAATCCTTCGCCGACCGGGTATCGCTGGGCAATTTTGATGACGACCTGTCTAAAATTGCTGACTACGACTGGGTGATTGAAGTGGTAGTCGAGCGACTGGACATTAAGAAACAATTGTTTGAGCGCGTAGAGCAGTACCGTACCCCCGGCACGCTTATTACTTCCAACACCTCGGGGATTCCGATCAATTTGATGCTAGACGGGCGCAGCGAAGATTTTCAGCAGCACTTCTGCGGCACACACTTTTTCAATCCACCGCGCTACCTGCGCCTGCTGGAGGTTATTCCTTCGCAGAAAACCGATCCGGCGGTGGTTGATTTCTTCATGCACTACGGCGACCTCTACCTGGGCAAAGAAACTGTGTTGTGCAAAGATACCCCCGCCTTCATCGCCAACCGCATCGGTATCTACAGCATTTTGTCGGCCATGCACACCATCGAGAAAATGGGGCTGCGCGTGGGTGAAGTAGACAGTTTGACCGGGCCGCTGATCGGTCGCCCGAAGTCGGCCACCTTCCGTACGATGGATGTGGTCGGACTGGATACCACGGTGAACGTAGCCAACAACCTGTTCGGCGCGTTGGAACACGACGAAGCGCGTGATGCCTTTCAGTTGCCCACCATTGTAAAAGAACTCTACGACCGCCGGTGGCTGGGCGATAAAACCGGGCAGGGCTACTACAAAAAGGGTAAAGATGCGAAGGGTAAAACCGAAATCAAGGAGCTAGATTTTAGTACCTACGAGTATACCGAGCGCAGCAAGGCGAAGTACCCTTCGCTAGAGATGGCCAAGCCGAAAGACGATATCAAAGAGCGTTTCAATATCCTGCTCAATGCGCCAGACAAGGCGGGTGAGTTCTATCGCGCGCATTTTTATCAGGTGTTTGCCTACTGTTCTAATCGCATCCCAGAGATCGCCGACGAACTGTATCGCATTGATCAGGCCGTGTGCGCCGGTTTCGGGTGGGATCACGGCCCCTTCGAGACCTGGGATATGCTGGGCGTGAAGGAGACGCTGGCAAAGATGAAAGAAGCAGGTTACGAACCCAATGATTGGGTACAAGAGATGCTCGATAGCGGAGCCGAACGCTTCTACCGCGCCCAAGACGGTCAGCGACAGTACTACGATATTGATAGCAAGTCGTATAAAGTGATTCCGGGCACCGATAATCTGGTGCTGTTGGATACGCTGCGCGATAACAAGGTGCTGTGGAGCAACGACGGCGCCGCGATCTTTGACCTGGGCGACGGGGTGCTGGGCGTAGAATTTCGCACTAAGATGAATACACTGGGGGCCGAACCGATTGAGGCCATCAACCGCGCCATCGACATGGCCGAGAAAGACTATACCGGCGTGGTGATCGGCAATGAAGGCCCTAACTTCTCGGCGGGAGCCAATTTGGCGATGCTCTTTATGTACGCCGTAGACCAGGAGTTTGATGAGGTGGATATGATGATCCGTCAGTTTCAGAATACCATCATGCGCGTACGCTACTCGGCGGTGCCGGTGGTGGTGGCTCCGCACGGCATGACGCTGGGCGGCGGCTGCGAAATGACGATGCACGCCGACCATGTGCAAGCGGGTGCCGAAACTTACACCGGTTTGGTAGAAGTAGGTGTCGGGCTCATTCCCGCCGGCGGTGGTACTAAAGAGATGGCGCTGCGCGTATCGGATAACCTGGAAGCAGGCGATGTGGAGCTCAACGCGCTACAGAGTGCGTTCATGAACATCGCGACCGCTAAAGTGTCAACCTCAGCCCAAGAAGCCTACCACCTGCACTACCTACGACCCTCAGATCGCATTACGATGAACCAGGACAGACTGCTGGCTGACGCCAAAGACGCCGTACTCGATCTGGCCGAGCAGGGCTACTCGCAACCGGTGATGCGACAAGACATCAAGGTGCAGGGTAAAACCGGGATGGCCCTGTTCCTGGCCGGTATCTACGGCATGCACCAGGGGCACTTCATCTCGGATCACGACAAAAAGATCGCTGAGAAGATTGCTAATGTGATGTGCGGCGGCCCACTGTCGTACCCGCAAATGGTCTCCGAGCAGTACTTGTTGGATCTAGAGCGCGAGGCCTTCCTATCATTATCCGGTGAGAAGAAAACGTTGGAGAGGATTCAGTCGATTTTGCAGGGTGGGAAACCGCTAAGGAACTGATAGGACTTGCTACGTGGTACAAGTAAAAGCGGCTACTCTGAAGTAAGGTAGCCGCTTTATTCTCCATGGGATCTTTGAAGTGTATTAATCCTTCTCGCTCTGTTTCTTCAAATCTTTTTTAATGATTTCTAACAGCCTATCTGAAATACCATCAGATACAGGCAGCACCCACCTCTGGATTGATTTCTACGCTCTGCTTTTGGTTTTTTGCAAAGCGTGAAAGCACATTAGTAGAGTATTCGTCTTTGTCTGGTACAGAAGATAGTATTTTCATAGCTGCGGTTTATTGAGATAGTTCGTGAAAAATTGGTGATTCAACTCAGGTTTGAAGTAGGGTTTTATTTTTATCCATATAAATTCATCACACTTAGAAATCAAAGCAACACCCACTGGTTCACCCACACTTTCTTCAGCAACGGCTCAGAAGAACCGCTATAGTCAGATGATGAGAGGAAGCGGTGCTTTTGCATCGCTTCATTCTGGCTGGTAAACTGTTATGCGGCCGCCTCTGTTTGCTCCACGGTGATAGATGATAGCACTTCCTGCGTAATATCTTTGCCGCCGCTCACACTGGTAAAGAAGGTGCCTATGGTGTAGATAGGCCCCCAGGGAATGCCCCACCAGCCGAACGCCAGCGAGATGAGTGCGTACTTCCATCCGTAGCGCAACCCACTTTCTCCTGACCGGACGAAATAGATGTCGGAAGGACGTTTGAGCGTCATGATCACAATAGAGATACAGTACTGAAACATCACAAACTTAGCACCGTGATCGAGCTCTCGTTGGATACCAGCCGCATCCAAACCTTGTATTCCTTTGATTTGCATGGGTGAAATTTTTGTTTTAAAGCAATTACATGCTGGTCAGGGAGCAAGAAAGCTACTTCATCTGCCGCTCGGCCAGTTGCTCGTCGTAGAGTCGCTGCTGGATGAGCGATACATAACGCTTGGCGTCTTTGTTACCGTAACGCACGTATGACTTTTGCGCCCACTTTCTTGCCGTTTTCAAATCACCCAGCACTTCGTAGGCAATGGCGATGTTTTGCGATAGGTAGCCACACTGCTTAGTGGGTGGTGCTCGCTTGATGCCCTGTTTCCATACGCTGATGGCGTTCTTCCACTCGCCAACGTCGGCATAGCGGGTACCCTGCTCCAACGCGGGTGCCTTTCGCGACTTTCCGACGAAAGACCGGCTGATCTGGATTGGCATGGGGGCAATTTTATGGGCATAGCTGCCTCCTACCCGCTGACTCAGATAGCGAGTAGCCTCGCTCTTAGCGGCCAGCTTGGCCAGGGCATCTCGTAGTGAGGCGCCTTCGGCGTTCCAAGTACGGTTCTGCTTGAGTAGCTGCTGATCAATGACCTTCTTGGCTTTGGGATCGTACAGGCGGATACCAATGTTGATGTTGCCGACTCCCTTGGCGTAGAATTCGTTCACCTCAACCTCCCGTTGCACGCTATCGACCGTTACCGTCTTCTTCACCACGCGCTTTCCGTCGGTGATGATGAAATCGGTATCGAAAATCTCAATGGCGACAACGGCCTGAGCGTCGTACTTTTTGCACAATTGGTTGACGGTTCGCCAAGACAAGCGCTTGGGAAAAACGGATGTTAAACTATTACCCGTGAGCCGCTCACTGGCCACACGCGTTTGAAAGCGGGGCGAATAGCTGAGCTGCTGTTGAAAAGCGTTAATCAGTTCTTGTACTCCGGTAGCATCTTCACCCGGCATTTCGCCCGTGAGAATACTTTCCACTACGTTAACTGCTTCTTTATCGAACTTGGTTCTGTCGGCAATCACGATGTTATCAACGTAAGAAGGAAAAGTAATTTCCGCCGGACGCATGGTGTCTAGTGTTACTGAACGAGTGCCCCGACAGGCACCAAACACTACCATAAGCAGCGCAATGGCTAATAAATGATGAGACTTTCTGTTCATAAGGCTATATCTATTCCAGATATAGTTCAAATTGTATGCCTCTGTGGCTGTCGCGCAACGCAGAGGCTCGCTATTAAGCACACGCAACAGGTTCTGAGCATTACACAGAAATCCTAATACCGCTGACTGAAGTATTGATGCAGCGGCATCTCACGGATATTACTTTAGAAGGTTTTCCTTATTCTTTCTCGGTACAGCGGGGCGCGATACCGTTCACATAATTTTCTATGGCCTTGACCGCCTCAGCCGCTTCACTACCCTCAAAACCAATGAGTTGCGAATAGTCAATCTGCTGGTTATACTGCCGCAAAAACTGATGGGCTAAGGGCAAATAGCTCCAGTGCCACCGCTCTTCCTGATAGCCTTGGGGGCGATCTTCACCGACCTCGGTGTACACCTGACAGAAACCGTAGTCGGCGGCGTGAGCTTGCAGCCAGTCGTACACCTTCTTTCCCTCACCAGCGCTAAAGTAGTCGTTCTCTAGGGTATTGAGGTCGATATCGGTGCCCCAATGGTGACGCGATGTGCCGGGCATAGAGCTATACTCCAAAATTTTGAGGGCACGTTGTTCGGGGGCAGGTATTGTTTTACTGAGATCTGCTCCGCCAACCTTTCGCTGGCCGTTCCATTTAGCTTCCCAGATCCGTTTTTGTGCGTTGAAATTGCGGGTTGCCGAGACGATGCGCAACGATATACCTTCTTGTTGAGCAGCTTCTGCCATTTGCACAAATGCCCCATAAGTCTCCCTACGCAGAAATATATCCGGTTTGTCCGTATATGCTGCGTCGATACGCCTAAAGCTAGTATCCTGATTAGGATTGACTTTCCCGAGCAAAGCGTCTTGACTCAGTGCTACCGTGATGACAGTATCAGGGGCGGCACTCAGCGACGTTTCGGTATCTGTAGCCGGTGCCTGACAGCTCACCGTAGCGGCCAGTAGAAAATAGTAGATATACATTTTACTGTAGTTTACCGTGCCGTAAAAACAACGGATTGAATTACTCGCTACGATGACAGTTTCGGATTGTTTGTATGGCGATCTCGGTCGCGATTCGTTTTCTTCTCTATGTTCTTCTGAAGAGCTTCGGTGAGATTCACGCCGGTTTGATTCGCTAAACAGATGAGTACCCATAACACATCAGCCATCTCATCACCGAGGTCTTTACCTTCGTCTGACTTCTTGAACGATTGGTCACCGTACTTTCGTGAGATCAATCGGGCCACCTCGCCTACTTCTTCGGTAAGGATCGCCATGTTGGTAAGCTCGCTGAAATAGCGCACGCCTACTGTATTGATCCATTCGTCGACCATCTGCTGTGCTTCCTCTATCGTTACCTGTGTCATTTCTTGTCTTGAGTATCTATAATAATCGTTACCGGACCATCGTTGGTCAGAGCAACCTGCATATCGGCACCAAACTCTCCGGTGGCTATCGGTCGGCCGAGTAGTTCCTGACTGGCGGCGATAAACTTTTGATACAGGGGGGCGGCTGTTTCAGGGCGGGCGGCTTTGATGTAAGAGGGGCGATTGCCCTTCTTTGTGCTGGCGTGCAGGGTGAACTGGCTAACGACTAGCAACTCTCCTTTAATATCCAGCAGGCTAAGATTCATTACTCCTGCTCTATCACCGAAGATGCGTAGGCTAGCAATCTTGCGGCTCAACCACGTGATGTCTTCCTCACCGTCAGCTTCTTCTATACCGAGCAGTACCAGTAAACCCGACTGGATCGCTCCCCGCACCTCATCCGAAACGCGCACCGATGCTTCTGATACTCGTTGAACAACCGCGATCATCAATCAGGCATAGTGGGCTAACGACTGTATTTTATCGGACTCAAAGATATAGAGCCCTTCTAGTTCTTTCTTAGCGACATGCACCATAGCCTCAGCAATGGTTTCAGCGTGAATGCCCCGGTACTTCTTAAGTTCGCCCACCATCAGCGGGGCTGCGCCCTGCATCAGCACTTTTCCGACTTGCTCGCCCAAGCGGGTTTCAGTGCGCTCGCCTAGCAGCATAGAAGGGCGAAAAATATGAAGGGCAGAATAACCAACCTCGGCAATAGCCGCCTCTATTTCGCCCTTCACCTGATTGTAAAAAAAGTACGATTGCGGATCAGCACCCATCGCTGACACCAGTAGATACTGCTGGGCTCCCTTCTGGCGAGCCAGTTTGGCTAGCCTGAGAGGATAGTCATAATCTACTCGGCGAAATGCTTCCTTTGATCCGGCCTTGTTCATGGTAGTCCCCAGGCAGCAAAATACGTCATCAGCCTCGGGAATGTCGTCAGCTGAGAGCTGGTCATAGTCCACAATGATTGTTTCTACCCGCTTGCTATTGGTTTCTACTTGGTGGCGGCTTAGTAACGAGATGGTATGATAGTGTCGGCCCTGAATGAGTTGCTGTAACAATTCGTTGCCAACCAAGCCAGTGGCTCCGGCGATCAAGGCGTGTCTCTGTGCCATGTAAGTAGGTGGTTAAGGGTTGGTTATTTGAGGAGAAATTACGAGGTCGCTTTTGAGCGCCAGTCTTCAATCAATGTAATAAATTCTTGTTGAATAGATTTTGCGTGATCGCGCGCGTACCACAACTGACTCTCTTTCATCTGTTCTTGATGGTCGGCGTCCGGGTGGTCTTGTTTGAACTGCATCACGAGCTGCTGAGCCGCGTCAGGACGAGGTCCCCAGGTGCCCAGTTCCCGCCGGTCTTCTGTCAGGCAGATCAGCTTAGGAATAGAGCGGGTACCGTTGGTCAGGTACGCATCCATCACCTCAAGGTTTTCATCGCGTAATAGCAGCCGTAGTGTGATATAGGGCGATACCTCGGCCATTTTAGCCATCACTGGTATGTTCTGGGCAGCATCACCGCACCAGCCTTCGGTGAGCACCAGCCATGTCCAAGGAGTTGCTACTGCCACCAGTTGCTCCTGCAACTCTGACTCTAACGTAACCACCTTATCAATCCGATGCATGCGCTGCACGTTCATTTTGGTGTAGTGCAGTATTTCGTCGCTATGGTTATCTCCCGTCGTCTTACCCTCAGCTAGCAGGCCATCAATCATCTGCCGGTAGGTATCGTACGATTGTGCTGCGGCCAGATGTTCCGACGTGATCACCGAAGAAGCTGTCATACTGATTCAGCGAAGGTTTGCTCCCATTCTTCGAACTCTTCTAGTGCTCCCTTGGCTGCATTCGCCACCCACAGCAGTACAGTCATATCATCCAGATAACCCAGCACCGGAATGAAGTCAGGGATGAGGTCAAGCGGCGATACGAAATAGGCAATACCGGCAACTGCTAACAGAATCGTTTTCCAGGGGACTTTCTGATACTCTTTACTAGAATAAGCCTTCACCATCCGGTTGAAGGTATCTACGTAGTACTGTAGATTCTGCATCTGGTCGCTATCATCACGTAGCGCCTTAATTTTTTTGACAGATGAGTTAATGAGGGAGCGCAGACGATCTGGGTCTTGCAGAATGCCCGCTGCTTGTTTCT
Source organism: Tunicatimonas sp. (assembly GCA_965213875.1). GTDB lineage: Bacteria > Bacteroidota > Bacteroidia > Cytophagales > Cyclobacteriaceae > Tunicatimonas. Next base: position 2,056,647 of record CBDCAN010000001.1, read on the forward strand.
TCGCCTTTTTAAAACTAGGGTTATCGTCGGGTGACGACCGATCAAAAAATGCCATAGGTGTGTGCGTGTTTGATGAAAATCGAATATAGGAAAAGCTTGTATAGAATACGAATCCCCTAAAATATTGTTCGCACTTCTTGTTTGAGGGCTTGTAGCGCATGCTCGAGCGGATCGGCTTCTTTCTCACCCTGGATTTCAAAAATCTTTTTGGCCAGATCAAGTCCGCGTGCCTCCTTTGGTAACGAGTCTGCCGCCTGGTTGATCGTCATGATCACATCTTCTACGGCACTGTTGGTGAGCTCCCACACTTGATCACTGACGTAAATCTGTTGCGACAAATTGTGATTGTACTCCTCGCGCACGTTGGCAATCAGTATCTGCTGAAGTTCTTTGCACGAATAGTCGCCATTGCTGAGCCTCAGTACTAATTTGTTGGGTGCAATGCGCTCTAGCAACAAACTAAGGCGCTCGTACGCTTGCAGGCGAATAGGAAGCATCTCTTTAGCACTGTTCTCCTTCATGTCGGCTACGCGTTGGGCCATCTCCCGATCCAAAAAAGATTTCACCATCAAATACATGGCGTAGAGCACGATGGCGGCCGGAATGATGAGTTTAGCGAACTCGATAACGATTGTATCCATTTAGAGGGGGATTCCGTAAGTTTGTGCGAACATAGAAGAAACGATGCGGGGGAAAAAATGATTTTCGCGGATTTTCTTTCGTCTGTGCGCCCCGGCTAAGTGCCTCTTATTACTGAAGAAAGTATGATACCTGTTACCATCACCGAACGAGCCTTAGAAGAAATCAAGAGAACTATTGCGGAGAAAAACATTCCGACCGACTACGGTTTGCGATTGGGCGCACGTGGAGGCGGGTGCGCGGGCACCTCACTCATTATCGGGTTCGACCAGCCGAAAGAGAACGATATGGTGTATAACATTGCGAGCCTACCGGTTTACATAGAAAAGAAGGATATGATGTTTCTGCTTGGTACGGAAGTTGACTTTTACGAAGGCAACGAAGCCCGAGGCTTCACTTTCGTCAAAGCACATGAGAAGCAGTCTATCCCGTAGAATATACAACAGCTCGTTTACCTTAGCTATCAGTTTTGGCTTTTACGCGCTGATTTTCGCCTTCACGCTCTCTTGTGACGCAGAAGAGGGTCGGGCAATCCCCCTCAAATCTTCTACAAATGAAGTCACGCAGCAGGTGCCGACCTCAGATACTACCGTATTGGCTGCGAAAGAAGTGATTTCTTATGTAGAAAATATGACCGAATAGAGACAGCAGGCTGTGGCAAACATCCCCACTGTACACATAATGATCAATAGGTCTTCGTCATATCTGCCGGCACGGCGATGATAAAATCCGCCAACCCTCGGTACTGATCCTCTAGTTCTGCCCAGCTTTCCTGTGGTACACACGCGATGGTTTTGATCCTTACGTCAGGGCCGGCCTGTTGCACGTACCAGTAGATACCCTCGAAGTTGTTGCTGTGGTAAGACCCATTGACGTGTAAAAAGGTCGTTTCCTTGGGTAGGTTGAGCATAATAAAGTGGGCCATCGTAGCATCTTTGATGGCCTGCGCATGCGCCATGTTTTGGGCGTTCATACTGCCGTGGGAACTGCCTCCGCCCATCATATTTAGCATAGCTTGATAACCAGGCAGCGTAAGGTCTACTTCAATCGGTAGCGGAGCCAGATACTCTTTTGCCTGACCAGGTAAACTGTCTAGCCGCGAGAGACCCTCACGCGCTACCAAGCTGGCGTAGCGCCGCGGTACGTTGGTTGCTACTACAGGAATTTGCTGCTGCTGCGCAAAGTTGACCAGCGGCGCATAGTCTGTTGCGTAATTATCCCAAAGCTTGGCTTCTTGCTCAAAGTGGCGCAGCTCAATGGTTCCTGTCAGGTATTCATCCAGGATGAGTTGATCGTCGGCTTCCAGCATTTCAGCACCAATGACCAGGTTGCTATCACGCGCGTATAGGTCTTTGGCTACCTGTAGGGTGAGCCAGTGTACCAACGCGTCGTTGTGAATTTCTCCGAACAACACCAGGTCAGCGCTATCCAGTTGCTGTATCATTTGCTCGTACTGGACTACTACCCCCGCACTATCGAAGAGTTGATAGGCCGGTTTTTGGGCGACTACCGGTTGAGAAAAAAGCACTGCAATAGAACAGGTAAGTCCGGACAATACCAGCCGTAGGTACGCATCACTCATGGCGCTGGCGCTTTAGATGAACCACCGCACGGCGACACACCCCACCTACGGGAGGGTTGAATTTGGACACACTCACCTCTACCGACTCAATTTCAGAGAAGGCCCTAAAGGTTTGCTCAATCAGGCGATGCGCGATGTGCTCGAGCAGTTTAGAGGGCTGCTGCATTTCGTCGCGCACCATTTGGTAGAGCTTTTCGTAGTTGACCGTTTCTTGGAGCTTGTCTTCTTCTGCTGCTTGCGAAAAGTCTGTTTCTACGCTGATGTCTACGCTGTAGCGGTTACCAGTTTTGCGCTCTTCTTGGTAGAAGCCGTGGTAAGCGAAGAACTCAATTCCCTCTAGTGTGATGGTGCCCATCACTCGAGGTCGTCAAAGAATGAGCCGCGCTTGAGTTGAGCACTCGTAGGTTCAGGGGCGACATCGGCGGCAGGTTCCTCTGCGGCCCACACTGGCTCGTATGTTGGTTCTTCGCTGTGCGCTTCTTCCTCCGCAGGCGACTCAGTGTTAGGTTCAGCTACTCCTGATTCCTCGGCATCTTCATGGCCATTGTTGCTGGGCTCTACGTCGGTGGCTTGTGCGCTCACCAAAGCCTCTATGTTGCGCTCCGTTTCTTCCACCACTTCGTGGGCCGACGAAGGCTGCGCATTAGCAACCTGCTGTAGCATACGGTCGGCCAGTTCTTGCAGTTGTGTGAGGGCATACTGGCGCCGACTTTCGGCTTCTTCGGCCTCTTGCTTGAGTTGGTCTACCCGCGCCTGCAGGTCGTACACTAACTCTCCAGCCTTCTGCTCGGCCTCTTTCGTGATCTCCTTCGCTCGCTGGTGTGCCTGATCTATGATCTCTTGCCTACGCTGCTCGGCCTGCTGTAGTTTTTCTTCGGCGGTACGCTGAGCTTTGTTCACTATTTCTGAGCTGGTATCCTCGGCGGTTCTCAAAGTCCGAAAGAGCGATCCCTCTACTTCCCGCACCTTCTCAATATCCTTCTCAGCCTGTTCGAGGCGGGTTGTTTTGTCGCGATTTTCCTGTAGTACGCGCTCCCAGGCCTGCGATAGCGTATGCAGAAAAGCGTTTACTTCGTCTTTATCGTAACCGCGAAAGTGTCGCTCGAACTCTTTCTGGCGTATTTCTATCGGAGTGATATTCATGATGTCTTCGTTTTACTATTAATCCTACTCCACACTGTGCGCTACCTCTTGCAAGCGCCATACCGATACGGTACGATCATCGCTAGCCGACACCAACGTGAGCGGTTGACCGGATAGCGTGGGTCGCCACAGCACCCGGTTTACTGACGTTCCGTGCCCCGCGTGGCGGGCTTTGTCGATCACCTTCAGCAGTCGAAACTGCTGCGCATCCCATACCTTCACGGCCTTGTCCATACTTCCGGTGGCAAAAAACCGCCCGTCAGCACTAAAATCGAGGTGGTTGATGGCGTACATATGAGCTACAATCGATTGTGTAAGTTGGTAATTTTCGTGAACATCCCAAAATCTCAGATGGGCATCTCGCCCCGCACTCGCCAGAAACCGCCCGTCGGGGGTATACTTTAGGGTAAATACTGAGTTGGTATGGCCATTGAGTAAGTGTTTAATCTGATACGTGCGAGCATCATATATTCGGATGGTATTGTCGCTGTAGCCTACCGCTAACTCGTCTGCCGCCCGGTTGACGGCTATACAACGTGCCCGTTGCTGTGTAGGCTGAATTTCCTTTTTCACCGTCATCGCATCATAGTCAATAACAATCAACTGACCCTGTTCAGTAGCAACCAGCAGTAGCCTTCCCTGCTGTTGAATGTCGAAAATGGCCCCTTTGCCTAACTTTAACGAGCGTTGCTCTCGCTTCGCCTCAAGGTCTATAACATGAATACCTTCGTAGTTCTGTCCCACGATCAGCTGCTCGCGGTCAGCATCATAGCATAGGGCGTAGACCGATGTAGGCACTTTGGCGACTACCTTACCGGGTTCGTCCCCTTCTAGGTTCCAGCGAACCACCATACCGTCGCCCCCGGCAGCGTAGCAGACGTTATATTCTGCCGCTGGTGCCAGGGTATACACACAGTCTTTGTGCCCCTTGAGTGTGTGCGCCTTTTCTACTAAGAAATTCGTCATGGTCATCATGAAATATAGGAGTATCTTCGCTAAACGACGACGATGCCACTAATAAAACTAGCAAAGATTAACCAGGGTTCGGCCTGGGCCATCTGGAAGGTGGAAGAAAGTGCGGATGAACTGCGCCAGCACCTTGCCCCATCGATGAATAGTTGGGCAGAGTGGAAGAACGTCCGCCATCCGCAAAAGCAACTAGAGTGGCTAGCGGCGCGTGTAGCCTTGCGGTCTATCTTTGATCGTATGGATGAGCCGATGCCGCCGGTGCATAAGGACGAAAGGGGAAAGCCCTGGCTGCATAAAAGTACTTATCATATTTCTCTGGCCAATTCTTTTCCCTACGGAGTGGCGATTCTTCACCGATACGCACCAGTCGGTATTGATGTTGAGCAGCCTGGTGATAAGTTGCTACGAGTGCAGCACAAATACCTCAACTGTGATGAGATGTTGGCGGTAGCTGACCGATCGCAGCACGCTTGCTGGTACTGGTGTGTCAAAGAAGCGCTGTATAAGCTTTACGGACGAAAGCAGCTGAGTCTGAAGGATCATATTGCGGTACATTCGCTACGTTTTTCGGAGAATGTGCGTGCACAAGCGTCTATCTCAATAGGTTCAGAGCGTTGGACCTATTGGTTAGAAGGCACCATTATTGACGGATTTTTCGTTATATACAGTGTGGTTTAACTATAGTACAAGTCTACTGGCATGATGTTCAAGTTTTTATTGTTGTTGACCGTATCGGCATTCACCGTTTTTCCTTATCAAGATTCGGGTTACGTCGATGACTTTACGTTACCTAATGTTGTGACCGGGCAACCTTTTTCGCTTAAAGACTATGATGATGCGTCCACGGTTGTCGTGATATTTACTAGCCTTTACTGCCCTTTTGCGCAGCTTTACGCGTCGCGCATTGATGGGCTGATTGACGAATTTCAGGGTAAGAATACGCGGTTTATCCTCATCAACCCCACTAACCCTAATCAACATCAGGAAGACGCGATGGAGAACATGGTGCGTACGGCTCAAGAAAGAAAGCTGCTCACTCCCTTCTTGGTAGACAGTCAACAACGCGTGGCTCGTTTGTTGGGCGCCAAGAAGACTCCAGAGGCAATCGTGCTTTCACGGGGCGATAAATCCTTTAAAATTATTTATAGAGGGGCCATTGACGATAACCCGCAAGTAGAAAAGGATGTTCGTCATACCTACTTGCGCGACTTTTTGGGGGCACGACAATCTAGCAAGACCTACTCTTCGCGTAGCTATCCCGCCACCGGTTGTATGATTAAGAAATGAGCCTACGACTGCTCGGCAATGGTTTGTTTCATAAACGATAAGAAATCATCAGCAAACTCCTTACGCCGCAACGCAAACTCTACGGTCGTCTTTAAGAAATCCAGCTTGTTGCCTATGTCGTAGCGCTTTCCTTCAATAGTGTTAGCAACAATCATTTCTTTTCTCATCAAATCGCGCATCGCATCGGTCAACTGCACTTCGCCGCCCTTGCCCGGTTCAGTTTGCTCCAGTGCCCGAAACACTTCGGGGGTTAGGATATACCGTCCGGCAATGGCCAGATTAGAGGGCGCCTCTTCTACGCTAGGTTTCTCTATCAGCTGATCAACTTCCATTAACCGGTCGCTAATCGCCTTTCCGCCGGCAATACCGTAGCGTGATACCTTATCGTGGGGCACTTCTTCTACCGCAACCACGGTGCAGCGATACTGCTCATACGTATCAATCAGTTGCTGCGTCACCGGAATTACTGAGCTTACTACTGTATCACCTAACAGCACCGCAAAGGGCTCATTACCCACGTGCTGTTTGGCATGATAAATAGCATCGCCCAGTCCATTGGTTTCTTTTTGTCGGATAAAATGGATATTGGCCATGTCAGCAATTCGTACCACTTCGTTATAGAAGTTTTCCTCTTGCTTTTCGGCTAACCGTGCCTCTAGTTCAAAATTGCGGTCAAAATGATCTTCAATCGTTCGCTTCCCCTTGCCCGATATAATCAGGATATCGTCGATACCAGAGTCTACCGCTTCTTGCACTACGTACTGAATAGTAGGAGTATCAATAATCGGTAGCATTTCTTTGGGCTGCGCCTTGGTGGCGGGCAAAAACCGGGTGCCGAGTCCGGCGGCTGGAATCACTGCTTTTCGTACCATATTATAGTATGTAGGGTTTAATAACGCGTGCGTCAATTTTCTTGAGTGCGACGACTAGCTTGTTGAGCACTTCATCGTTTTCATACACTCCGATGATGGACCCGCCCGAACCGGTGAACTTCGCCGATGCACCGCAGTTCCTGGCCGTTTGTACCAATTGTTTGTTTTCATCGCTTATGTTCATCACCTGACAACGTAGATCAAAGTTTTGATTCATAAGGTGGCTAAGCTGTGCAGTATTCTGCGAGAGAATAGCCTGATGCCCATCCTCAGCAAGCTTTGCCATACTACCTAGCGTACTAATGACCTGTTCATCGCCTTTATCGTAGCGAGAGCGAATATCGTTTAGTACCGCACCAGATACCTTTCCGAGTTTTACTTTGTAGGCCATATATAAGTTGGGAAGCAGCTTAGGATCTATCGGCTCATAATTGCCATAGCCGCGGGTTTGTACTAGCTCCTTGTCAAAATCCATATACACACAGCCTTCGTACACCTGGGCTACCCGGTCTTGCAAACCTGCATTGATACCTAACTCATCTATCTCGGCAGATAGAATGATGCTGGGCAACTGTTCGCGGGGGATGTCTACCTCATAGTATTGCATCAAAGCACGCATGGTCGCAGTAATGATAGCACTAGAACCGGCCAATCCCACTTGTCGAGGAATAGACGAATGGTAGCGAATCGTAAAATTTTTGTTGACTAATCTAATACTATGTTGATCGCAGTATTCGCTAAACTTTTTAATAGCTGCTTTGATCAAACGGGAACCACCGTAATAGCCCGTGAGCCGCACGGAGTCTACTAAGTGGTAGATACTACGATACACATTGTTATCCTGCTCTTGTGGTTCTATGTGTAGTTCGGGAGAGGGATAGAGCGATATGTGTGCTCCAAAGTTTCGGACAATTATAGAGATGGTTTTTCCAAAGTAACCATCGGTAGGGTTGCCTAGTAAACCGGCTCGGGCGTAGGCACTGGTTTCTATGATGTGATTGTTCATACTTTGGTTTTCTGCGCCAATATTAAGCAGAGATTCTTTTGAGTCATAGGATTAGCCAGAAGTGTTCGAAATAAAAAGGCCCTATACTTAGTCAGTATAGGGCCTTAAAGTAACAAAAAAAGGCGGCGACCTACTCTTCCTCGGAATGAAGTACCATTGGCGCACCCGGTCTTAACTGCTCTGTTCGGTATGGGAAGAGGTGAACCCCGGGGCTAAAGCCACCTTAAGTTTTCAGATCGCTGTACGATCAATGCTTTGGTGTAGCGTTGCAGGTTAAAGAGGTTGTCGGGTTACAGGATTTGGTCTGTATCATAACAATCTTTCTGTTGATGCAACTAATACGATAAGCCATCCTACTGACGGCGGTTGTTTTATAGAAGGATCAAAGATATGTTGGTAAGAGATGTTGTAGTGAAGCGGGTGGAATGGTTTGGTGAGTGAGTAGCGCCATGCTACTGACTACTTAGCCAGTCCACACTAGAATAAAGCAAGCAAGAGGGGTTTGCTGACAGGAAGATCATACGGGTGATTAGTATGGCTCAGCTATGTCATTTCTGACTTTAGACCTGCCACCTATCAACGTTGTGGTCTACAACGACCCTTCAGGGAAACCTCATCTCCAGGATGGTTTCGCGCTTAGATGCTTTCAGCGCTTATCCGTGCCGAACATAGCTACCCAGCAATGCACCTGGCGGCACAACTGGTACACCAGCGGTTCGTCCAACCCGGTCCTCTCGTACTAAGGTCAGAGCCTGTCAAGTTTCCTACGCCCACCACAGATAGGGACCGAACTGTCTCACGACGTTCTGAACCCAGCTCGCGTGCCACTTTAATGGGCGAACAGCCCAACCCTTGGGACCTTCTCCAGCCCCAGGATGTGACGAGCCGACATCGAGGTGCCAAACCTCCCCGTCGATATGAGCTCTTGGGGGAGATCAGCCTGTTATCCCCAGAGTACCTTTTATCCTTTGAGCGATGGCCCTTCCATGCGGAACCACCGGATCACTATACCCGACTTTCGTCCCTGCTCGGCTTGTTGGCCTCACAGTCAAGCTCCCTTATGCTATTGCACTCCACACACCATTACCAACGGTGTTGAGGGAACCTTGGGAAGCCTCCGTTACTTTTTAGGAGGCGACCACCCCAGTCAAACTACCCACCACACACTGTCCTGGATCAACCAGTTAGGTACTAACGGTCAGAAGGGCGGTATTTCAAGGACGACTCCACAACGCCTAGCGACGCCGCTTCCTAGTCTCCCGCCTATCCTACACATCTAACAGCCAGTATCAATGTGAAGCTATAGTAAAGGTTCATGGGGTCTTTCCGTCCCGTGGCGGGTAATCGGCATCTTCACCGATACTACAATTTCACCGAGCGCGTGGCCGAGACAGTGTCCAGATCGTTGCACCATTCGTGCAGGTCGGAACTTACCCGACAAGGAATTTCGCTACCTTAGGACCGTTATAGTTACGGCCGCCGTTTACTGGGGCTTCGGTTCAATGCTTTGAGGTAAACCTCTAACATCCCCCCTTAACCTTCCAGCACCGGGCAGGTGTCAGGCCTTATACTTCGTCTTTCAACTTTGCAAAGCCCTGTGTTTTTGTTAAACAGTCGCCTGGACCTATTCACTGCGGCTTCTGACTTATCTTAACAACAAGCCAGGAAGCGTCCCTTCTCCCGAAGTTACAGGACCATTTTGCCTAGTTCCTTAGCCACGGCTAACTCGAGCACCTTAGTGTTCTCCACCCGACTACCTGTGTCGGTTTACGGTACGGGTAGCTTATCAGTAAACGCTTAGAGGTTTTTCTTGGAAGTCCGATTACCGCTATTGTCCGCGCTGCCGTAGCGTTGCGGTACTATCAACTTTCAGCAAAATCTACGGATTTACCTATAAATCTTATACCTACAGTCTTCAACGTACTATTCCGTCAGTACGCAAGCGTGTCACCCCTTCGTCACCCCATCACTCCAATAAGCTAGTGCGAGAATATTAACTCGCTGTCCATCGACTAGAGCTTTCGCCTTCGCCTTAGGTCCCGACTAACCCTGATCCGATTAGCGTTGATCAGGAAACCTTAGTCTTTCGGTGTGGGGGTTTCTCACCCCCATTATCGTTACTTATGCCTACATTTGCTTTTCTATACCGTCCAGTCAGCGTGACCGCCAACATTCAACCAGTATAGAATGCTCCCCTACCACTGTATAAATACAATCCAAAGCTTCGGTGATAGATTTGATGCCCGTTTATTATTGATGCCCCGTCGCTCGACCAGTGAGCTGTTACGCACTCTTTAAATGAATGGCTGCTTCCAAGCCAACATCCTGGCTGTCTGGGCAACGAAACCTCCTTAGTTCAACTTAATCTATACTTAGGGACCTTAGCCGTTGGTCTGGGTTCTTTCCCTTTTGGATTGGGACCTTAGCACCCCAACCCTCACTGCCGGGTTAATTACTGCGCATTCGGAGTTCATCAGGATTTGGTAGGCTGTGACACCCCCTAGTCCTATTGGTAGCTCTACCTCACAGTAACATCACCCGACGCTGCTCCTAAAAGCATTTCGGGGAGTACGAGCTATTTCCAGGTTTGATTGGCCTTTCACCCCTACCCACAACTCATCCAAAGACTTTTCAACGTCAACTGGTTCGGGCCTCCATGTTGTGTTACCAACACTTCACCCTGGTCATGGGTAGATCACCTGGTTTCGCGTCTACAACCACTGACTGCTTCGCCCTATTCAGACTCGCTTTCGCTTCGGCTGCATGTCTCAAGACACTTAACCTTGCCAGTGATCATAACTCGTAGGCTCATTATGCAAAAGGCACGCCGTCACCCCACTAAAGGGCTCCGACCGCTTGTAAGCGTATGGTTTCAGGTACTATTTCACCCCGGTATTCCCGGTACTTTTCACCTTTCCCTCACGGTACTGGTTCACTATCGGTCTCTCAGGAGTATTTAGCCTTAGCGGATGGTGCCGCCAAATTCAGACAGGGTTTCACCGGCCCCGCCCTACTCAGGATACTGTCCTGATCATTTTACCTTCCTGTACGGGACTCTCACCCTCTACGGTGTATCTTTCCAGATACTTCCAGTCAACGCAATGATCATTATGTCAGTCCTATAACCCCAGCCTGGCCTTGACCAAACTGGTTTGGGCTGTTCCCGCCTCGCTCGCCACTACTACGGGAATCACTATTGTTTTCTTCTCCTATGGGTACTTAGATGTTTCAGTTCCCCACGTTTGCCTTCCTTGCGGAATCCTTGATCTTCAACCAAGGGGGTTGCCCCATTCGGATATCGGTGGATCACAGTATATGTGCTACTCCCCACCGCTTTTCGCAGCTTATCACGTCCT
>CBDCAN010000001.1:2072500-3048197 GCA_965213875.1 Tunicatimonas sp.
CAATCTCACGGATGCGACGGTGCACCTGGTTTTGCATGGCGGTATCGAGTGCCCGAATGGTACCGATTAGTGTGACCTCTTCGGGAATGATATTATTACGCACTCCGCCTTCTATCTTGCCGATGGTCACCACTGCGGGTGCTTTGAGCAGCTCTACGTTGCGGCTTACGATGGTTTGCAAGCCCATAACGATTTGGGCCGAGGTGACTACCGGGTCTACGCCGTCCCAGGGGTAGGCGCCGTGGGTTTGCGATCCTTTTACGTGGATTTCTAATCGGTCAGAGCTAGCCATTGTGCCCATCGGGCGATAGCCTATTTTACCTACTTCTGTCTTGGAGTTGATGTGCAGTCCGAACACCGCATCAGGCACAGGGTTAGTCATCACGCCTTCTTTGACCATCAAAGCGGCTCCCCCTTCTTCACCTTCGGGGGCTCCTTCTTCGGCGGGTTGGAAAATAAACTTTACCGTGCCCTTTAGGTCTTCCTTCATGCTACTAAGCAATTCAGCGGTGCCCATCAGAATGGCGACGTGCGTATCGTGTCCGCAGGCGTGCATCACACCCACTTCTTCCCCGTTGTACTCAGCAGTCACTTTAGAGGCGTACGGAATATCTACGCGCTCCACCACCGGCAGAGCGTCCATGTCGGCCCGTAGGGCTACCACTGGGCCAGGCAAACCGCCTTTAAGTAGGCCAACTACGCCGGTGTGCGCCACTTCGGTTTGCACTTCGATACCCAATGAGCGCAGGTGCTCGGCCACCATCGCGGCGGTTTTAAACTCTCGGTTCGACAGTTCAGGGTTTTGGTGAATGGTATGACGCCACTCGACCACTCTTTCTTCCAGCGCATCAGCCTGTTGATCGGCTTGTTGGGTAAGATTGCTTTGTGCCTGAACGTTCGCACCTAGCAGAAGCAGGGCGGCATAAATAGAAAATCGTCTCATAGAATGTTAGGATAGGCCGACGGTGAAAAACACCGTTTCGTCTTTAGTATGAGTAACTAAAGTAGAAAAAAAACGGGGATTGCCCAGCTTTTCCAGTCGGTACGCACAGATCAGTGGAAGACCCAGCGGTAAGATGTTTCGAATCGGTCTTCGGGTTGAAGTATTTGAATACCATCTTTCTGTGTAAGCTCACCGCTGGCGGTAGTGCTGTCGGCCCAGCCGTGCCAGGGCTCGATACAGTAGAAATCGGCACCCGCCTTTTGCCAGACGCCCAGGTAGGGAAATCCCGTGAGCGTGACAGTGACAATCGGCTGACCGCTGCGGCGGACGATGCGTACCCAATCAGACCGGAAATCAGTGAAGATGAGCGCATCTTCTTCAAATAAACGAGGTTGTAGTAGTAACTGACGGCTGTTTTCCAGCACTAGTCGTGTTTCGCCCGTCCGCAGACCATCTTCTATCAGGTATCGCGCCAGCGTCTCTTCCTGCTCGAATTCTAAAAAGTACTCCGCTGACTGACCGTCTGTCTGTGCCGGGCACAAGAAGCCAGGATGGCCACCGATAGAAAAGGGCATATCAACTTGATCATGATTAATCACCCGATAGCCCACTTCCAACCGGTCGTCTGTCAGTTGATAGCTGATGTCTAGTGTGAAGTTGAATGGATACTGCTCCGTTGTTTGCTTATTTGCCGTGAGGCCGTACGTGATCCGTTGGTTCGTTTGCTCAATCACCTTAAACTCTTGATCGCGGGCGAAACCGTGCTGGCTCATGGAGTAGGTTTTACCGTCCCATTGGTACGCATCGTTTTTGAGTCGACCTACGATCGGAAACAGCACGGGAGCGTGGCGCGCCCACACGTCGGGGTTGGCCGTCCAGATGTACTCTTGTTGGTTGGACTTTCGTTGCACACTTTGCACTTCGGCGCCGTGCGCAGCAATGGTGACGGTGAGTTGATCGTTTTCGAGAATATGTTGCATAGTAATGGGTAGCTGTAACAAAAGCGGCACGCGCTTTTGTCAGTAGTAAACGGGTGAAGCCCCCCTTACGGTTGCCGGTAGATTAGGTGTACTGCACGTAATGCTCCCATTTGTCGAGCACCGCCCGGAAATCTTCGGGTAGCTCGGTGTCGAACTGAAGAGCATCCTGAGTAATCGGATGCACGAAGCCTAGTGATTTGGCGTGCAAAGCCTGCCGAGGCATCAGCTTGAAGCAGTTTTGTACGAATGATTTGTATTTTGAGAACTTGGTGCCCTTCACAATCTGATCACCCCCGTAGGTAGCGTCATTAAACAACGGATGCCCCAAATAACGCAGGTGCGCCCGAATCTGATGGGTACGCCCGGTCTCCAGCTTGCACTCGATCAGCGATACGTAACGAAAAGTCTCCAGCACCTTATAGTGCGTAACGGCGTGGCGGCCCTGGTCGCCCTGCGGAAACGGGGCGGTCACCCGGCGATCTTTCAGGCTGCGGCCCAGGTTGACATCAATCGTACCGCTGTCTTCTTCAGGAATGCCCCAGACCAACGCACGGTAGGTGCGCTCGATAGTGTGATCAAAAAACTGCTGCGCCAACCCGCGCATGGCTTCTTCGCTTTTAGCCACCACCAGCAGGCCAGAAGTATCTTTGTCGATGCGGTGTACCAAACCCGGGCGGCCGTCGTTGCCAGGCATGGTGGGCAGTTGCTGAAAGTGATAAGTGAGCGCGTTCACCAGTGTGCCCGACCAGTTTTGATAAGCCGGGTGCACAACCATACCCGCTTCTTTGTAGACCACCAGCAGGTCATCATCTTCGTACACGATGTTGAGCGGAATATCTTCAGGCACTACCTCAGTGTCGCGGGGTGGCTCGGGCAAAGCGATCACCACATCGTCACTGGGTTTCACTTTGTAGTTAGATTTCACCGTCTGCTGATTCACGGTCACGTAGCCGTCTTTGATCGCATCCTGCACTTTGTTGCGCGTCACGTTAGGAATGCGGTTCATCAGGTACTTGTCCAGCCGAAGCGGCTCCTGGTTGGCATCGATGACGAAGTGATAGTGCTCAAAAAGCTCGTCGGTAGGATCGGAAGCGGGTTGATTCATGCGGAGATAGGCTTACCTTTAGGAACGAGCCGTGTGCATCGTACCCGTAAACCGACCGCAAAGATAGCTATTTATGCCGAGCAATACGCTGCCCGCTGTGCCGCCCCGGCAAACCGTTGACGACCCGTGGTTACGGTCGCAGCAGGTTGATCTACAGGTGCTACGGCTCGATCTGGTTCACCCCACCATTTCAGGCAACAAGTGGTATAAGCTCAAGTACAATCTGGAAGAGGCGCGCCGGTTGGGGCACGATACCCTACTAACCGTAGGCGGAGCGTACTCTAATCACCTGTACGCCACCGCTGCCGCCGGGGCAGTCTACGGTTTTCGCACGGTCGGATTGGTGCGGGGCGAGGCGCATACGCCGCTTAACCCTACGCTACAGTTTGCGCAAGACCAAGGTATGGAGCTGCACTACGTAAGCCGCGACGACTTCCGTCAACGCAGCAGCACAGACCTGCGGGAGCGATGGCAACAGCAGTTTGGTGCGCACTATTTCTTGCCTGAAGGGGGCACGAACATACTGGCGGCCAAGGGGTGTGCCGAAATAATTTCTGCCCCGTCGGATTTTGATTATATCGCCTGCTGCGTCGGCACGGGCGGTACGCTGGCGGGCATTGCAGTAAGCACCGCCGGACAAGCGCAATTGTTGGGCTTTTCGGCCCTCAAGGGTGGCCAGTTTCTGGGTGGCGAAGTGGATCAACTTACGCAGCGGTTCAACGGGCAAACTTACGATCACTATCGGCTGGTGCACGACTATCACTTCGGCGGCTACGCCCGCGTGAAGCCGTCGCTGATTGACTTCATCAATACGTTTTATCGCACCACTAGTATTCCACTGGAACCTATCTACACCGGCAAAATGATGTACGGACTGTATGACATGATCGCGCAAGGGCACTTGGCGGCAGGAAGCCGGATTTTAGTCGTACACAGTGGTGGCTTGCAGGGCATTGCTGGTTTCAACGAGCGGAACGCCGCCCGACGGAACGCCGCCCGACACATGCGCATTTTTATTTGACAAATCTGTTTACCTTACTCATTCCATTTCCATTAAGCGCATAAAACAGATAACGATGAAAACACTACTAATCACAGCTTTACTACCGCTACTGGTGATAACTGCGCACGCGCAGTGCGACAACCCGTTCTACGTGATGGAAGAGGGGCGCACCTACGAATTGTCTTCGTACAACGGTAAGGACAAGCTGGAGGCAAAAAGTCAGTATACCGTTCGCGAAGTAAATGATATCGACGGCGGTTACGAAGCGGTGCTAGACACCAAAACGGTGGATAAAAAAGACAAGCTCATCGCAGAAACCGAAGCGGTTATACGGTGCGTCGACAACATGTTGCAGTTGGACTTCGAGCGCATGCTCAACTCACTGGCTGAGATGCAGAATATAGAAGGGGCCGAGATGAGTGTAGAAGGAGACCATATCATCATTCCGCCGTCGCTGAGCGTAGGTGACATACTGCCGGAAAGCCATACTGAGATTGCCTTTAAGATGGGAGAAACCAATATCGGCAAGATGACGGTTGGCATGACGATGAGCGACCGTGAAGTGGTAGGCCAGGAGGATATCACGACCCCCGCCGGCACATTTTCGTGCTACAAAATTACGCACAATATGACGGTAGAGACGAACATTATGGGTATGAACCGAACCTCCCGCATGATGGGTACCGAGTGGATCGCCGAAGGAGTAGGAGTGGTACGTAGCGAGCAGCACAGTGACAAGGGTAAACTTGATTCTTACAGCTTGCTGACGGCGGTGGAGTAACTGATGCTGTTATCGGTGAGTGACCTTGGTCCATTCTTGCCCCATAAAATCGCGAAGCTGTTCCGCCAATAGATACAGCTTGGTCATCCGACGTTCAGGAAGAAAGTGGTCAGGTTGAGAATCATCACTTCTAGCGCGTTGCATCGCTTCTTCAATACGAGGAGCAAATACGGCTACCTGGTAACCACTCGCTAGTAGTCCGTCTAGTGCTGGCTTGAAATCTTTAGAACTGCGAGCTGAGGTAGCGGATATATTTTTTACGTGCAGAAACAGCCATACTTCAAAACAAGGATTACTAAGCGCCAGATACCAATTGCTGTGACGCTCGCATTCTTCGTGTATGTTGCGCAGAGCACTTGCTTCCCAACGGTCAGTATCCGAAACGAACCACAGTTGATCCTCTTGGGCTAGCCCGAATTCTTCCTCGTAGCTAGCTGCTCGATCTAGAGAATGATTAGGAGCTGATCTATCTTCCACCGGCGGCAGTGTCCTAAACTTAACTCTCTGCGAAAGATTGTTGAAGAATTCAAAGTATTCTTTTTCTCGTTTGGCCCCTTCGCATACGATGACAAAGAGACGAGCATCGCGAAACGGTCTGGCCCGTTTGTAACCTCTATTCTGTCTCGACATGCTGGTTCCAGTTGAGGTTCTCTAAGTCGCCCAGAAAAGGAATGGCCCCGAAGCGTCCGTTGAGGTAGCCCTTTTTAATATCTAAATCATAACGCGGTTTAAACTCACTAAGCGAGTAGAAGTGCGTAGCTCCGGTGTTTCTTTCTTTTTCAGCAAACCAAATTTCATCCTGGCGAAAGATATTGAGGTCAAGCAGGTTAGATTCGTGAGTCGTGAAGATGAGCTGACCCTTTGTATCCTCCTTACCTAAAGTGTTTTTTATCAAAGCTTTAATAAGGTTCGGGTGTATACTTCGGTCAATTTCATCTACAAAAACCGTATGACCGCCTGCTATGTACCAAGCAGTTAGCGGGATGTAGTCTAAAACTCTTCTTGTACCATCCGACTCTTCTGTTAGATCAAATTCTACAGGTATGTTGTCTCCCACCTTGTGGATTATAACAACTTTTAAAGCAACATCTCTTCCGCCTTCACGTACGAACTCGACCAATTTGTCTCCTACGTAGCGCACTACAGATTGCTTGCTATCTAATGCCTCATTGATTTCCTCTTTCAAAGCTTCGCTAACATCCGCTAAACTATCAATGCTAATCTTTTTAGTCTTAAAATCATCAATCCCAAGATCGGATATTGATAAAAGTTCAGTATCATTAGATAATAAAGGTAATAATAGTTCCGTGAAGAATGAGGTATCAGGATACATTACCTTAACCATAGAATCTATCCATGACTGAGCATTTCTAATTTCGTTTATTTTCAATTCTTCATGCTTTCCTAACAGCAACTGACCCTCCTTAAGCAAATTATCTCGCATTAACTCAGTCAATAACCGCTGCTTCTGTGTTTTCTGATATTCCTTAGCAAACGCCAAATTCGGTCTCCCTAACTCATCAGTAGTTCGCTCAAATATTAGCTTATCCTTCTTGGTAATTCCTACCTCATATAGCCACTCTTCCAGTACGGCCGTATGGTCTATCACCAGACCGTAGGCGTACAGCTTTTCGTTGGTAAAAAACTCAATCTCAAACCGAACTGGTTTGTCCTGACAAGCGAGATCAAGCTTAAACTTTTTGCTATTAATAGACGTATTAATCGCGCCTTCTCTTACCAATTCTTGCAGGTAGCCAATCGCTTTCACAAGATTGGATTTACCCGCCCCGTTGGCTCCGTAGATCGCGGCTGCTTTGAGTACCTCTACCTTTCCCGCCTTATACACGTGGTGCTTGTGCGTCTTGAAAGAGCCGGTGAGCATGTTAAACTCTACCTCCTCTTTTAAAGACAGAAAATTAGAAGCTACGAACCTTACTAACATTTTGATCGGTTTTTACGTAAACTAAGAGAAATAATCGTTCTAAATCAACCTTTCTATGAGCATCATCGGCAATATTTTGTGGTTTATCCTCGGCGGCTTTCTGATTGTTATTGAGTACTTCGTGGCGGGCGTGGTATCATGCCTTACTATTATCGGAATTCCCCTGGGGATTCAGTCGTTTAAGCTGGCGGTGGCCAGTTTGTGGCCTTTTGGCAAAGAGGTGAAGCCCACCGCCAATAGTGGTTCGGGCCTGTCTACCCTGCTCAACATTATCTGGATTTTGGTCGGCGGCATTTGGATTACGCTTACGCATCTGATACTGGGATTGGTGCTATGCGTGACCATCATCGGTATTCCGTTCGGCTTGCAGCACTTCAAGCTGATGCGCCTGAGCTTCACCCCCTTTGGCTACGCTTTTGGGGAAACGAAGCCAGCCCGCGTCAGGGCTTGATCTCAACCAGTTTGAAGCCCTGCCCGTGTACGGTCAGTATCTGCACGGCTTCGTCGGCCTTGAGGTGCTTGCGCAGTTTGGCGATGTATACGTCCATGCTACGGGCGTTAAAGTAGCTATCGTCTTGCCAAATTAGTTTCAGCGCTTTGGTACGATCCACCGTTTGCCCCAGGTTCTGCGCCAGCAATTTGAGCAGTTCTGATTCTTTAGAAGTAAGTTTATGGGTATCCGCACCCTGAGTAAGCATCCGCTGATCGTAGTCGAAGCTAAAGGAGCCAAAAGTATAAATGCCTCGCTCCGGCTCAATGGGCTGCGTGCGGCGTAGTACGGCCTGAATCCGCAACAGTAATTCTTCCATACTGAAGGGCTTGGTCAGATAATCATCTGCTCCCAACTTAAGCCCTTCAATCGTATCTTCCTTCATCGCTTTGGCGGTGAGAAAGATGATCGGGACATGCTGATTGAGCTGCCGAATTTCACGCGCCATCTCGAAGCCATCGAGCTTAGGCATCATCACGTCTAGCAGACACAAATCATAACCACCCCGGCGGAAGGCGTGTAGTCCTGCCTCGCCGTCGCGGTGTAGGTCGGCTTCGTAGCCTTTTACAACCAGATAATCTTGCAGGATGGTACCCAGGTTGTCATCATCTTCGGCTAGCAGTATCTTGGTCATAAGGTTACGATGTGTAGGGCAAATAGACTCGAAAGGTGCTGCCCTGTCCGGGTTTAGAACTAGCCGACACCTGCCCGCCGTGGGCTTCTACCATTGACTTTACGTACGAAAGGCCGAGTCCGAAACCCTTCACATCGTGGCGGTTGCCGGTGGGTGCCCGGTAAAACTTATCAAAAATATCAGACAGCGTTTCTTTACGCATACCCAGCCCCTGGTCGGCTACTTTAATGACAATACCCTGTGCTTGTGATTGCGTACGCACGGTCACCGTAGGACGCTCGGGCGAATATTTATTAGCATTGTCGATCAGGTTGGTAATCACGTTGGCAATATGATGCGGATCGGCATTGATCACCGAAGGAGTCGTCGCTAAGTCTAACGTCAGGCTGCCGTCGCGCTTCTCGATGGCCGGACTCAGATGGTCGGCGACCTTCCGAATAAGTTCGTGTACGTCGACTTCGGTTCTTTTCAGTTGATAGTCTTTGCGATCGAGCGAAGCGATTTGCAGCACCTTTTCTACCTGCGAACCCAGGCGGGCGTTCTCTTCGCGGATGATGCCCAGGTAGCGTTGCAGAAAGCTGGGCTCGCGGGCAATCTGTTCGTCCTGTAGGGCTTCTACCGCCAAAGCCACCGTCGAGATCGGCGTCTTTAGCTCGTGGGTCATGTTGTTGATAAAATCAGTCTTCATATCCGACAGCTTTTTCTGCCGTAGAATCGTGTTGATGGCGTAGCCGAAGCAGAATACGATGATGCCGGTAAAAACCACCGATGACAAGAGCGTGAGCCAAATCTGACGTAGTAAATACCAGCTTTGCTGCGGAAATTCCAGCGTCAAAAACGTGTACGACGGCATGAAGTCGTTAGGGAACAGGGCTACCTCCGCTTCGGAGTCGTACTTATCCAAAAAATGGGTGGTAGAAGACATGAGCACGCTGTCGTGTTGGGCATCCACCACCGCGTATTGATAAGGAAGCGTGATGCCACGGTCGGCCAAAGCTTCGTCGAGCAAGCTGCGCAACTGCTGCGGGTTAATACGGGCAGTGAGCGGACGGTCGCCGTTCATCAGGCGACGTAGTGCCTGCTCGAACATGCTGGCCTTCTGTTCCAGCTTTTGTATCTGCTCTCGCGTGGTGTGCCCCGAACCGCCGGAAGGCAGGTTAGGTTGCATGGTGATGACTGGCGGCGAACCCGGCGGGCGACTCACCGACATCTGAAACTCGACCCGTTGTCGCACGGCGCGTCCCCGCGGGTCGAAGGTGATCGACTGCCGCCGACTGCGTCGCACCGCTCCTGACGGATAAAGCTGCGCGGTGTCGAGAAGTATAGTATTAGGACCAAAACTCTGGTGCGCGAACAGCAAAGCCTCTTTTCGCTCCAGTTGATGCACTACGGTATTGAGCGCTTCGTACACATTTTGCTCAAACTGCTGCCGGTTGGCGCTCACCGTTTCGCGAATCCAGTAGCCCTGAAAGAGCACCAGTCCGAGCAGGGCCACCCCCATTAGGGCAATCAGGCTGTAGAGTTTCTTCTTGTTCATGATCGATAAATGCGACCGTCGTGGTTACTACTGATAGTTAAGCTAACAACTTTGCAGGAAGATGGTGCTGGGTTTAACTTTTTTTAACATACGTACGGTTACATCTGGGTTTGAAAGGGAAGCGAGACTTTGTATCAATGCCAGAAAAAGCCCGCCATTGTACGATCAAACAAAAGGGGGTAAGAGTTTCATGTGTACAGTATTTGGTTGTTACTTGACAGGTCAAGTTAGGGAGCAATGATAGACTCATCGCTCCCTTTGTCAAGGACACTGTCGCGCAGACAAGGGTTGTCAGGCGTAGCTGCTATCAGTGGCATCAGTATCACTCTTCTCTCTTCAAAAATATCACCCCAACTTCCTGCTTAAAGTCTTCCCACGCCCGCATCAACGCGGTTTTCTGATCGGGATATTGTTCCGATACGTCGTGTTGCTCACCAGAATCTGTCTCAAGATTGTAGAGCGAAAAAATGTTCTGGTCGGCCTGCCGCACGCTGTTGATCTTCCAGGGCCCTTGCTGCACGTAGGCCATTTCGGCCATCTCGGTGGCGAAGATTCGAGCGGTATCCTGCTGGATCGATTTTCCCTGCCACAATGGCCACGCCGACTGTCCACGTATAGGCACTACCGGCCGGCCGTTGTGTGTGGTAGGATACTGCACTCCGGCTAACTCCAGAAAAGTCGCACTCAAGTCCTGGATAGAAAATGCCTCTTGGTGTACCTCTGGCGAAGCTTCAATGCCAGGCCCTGCGATCACGAAGGGGGCCGAAATGCCTCCTTCCAAGGTGTAGTTCTTAAAACCCCGCCGGGGCGACATCGACGCTTGCGCCCAGCCTTCGCCGTAGCAAACGAATGAGGTAGGGCTGCCCATATTTTCGTAAGCGTTGTCGTACTGCGAGCGCACCCACCGGCCATTGACCGGAATATCATAGAAGTCTACTCCGTCGGCCCCATTATCTGACAAGAAAACGATGAGGGTATTGTCTAATTGATTGTTATCTCGCAGGGTTTCTACGATGCGGCCGATCTGTATATCCAGGTGGTGCACCAATGCGGCGTACAGTTCCATTCGTCGGCTTTGGTTGCGCTGCTCATCGGGCGACAAGCTGCTCCAGACCGGAATATCTTCGGCACCGGGCGGTAGCTGTACGGTACTATCCAGCACGCCCTGCCGCTGCGCACCGGCCAACCGCTCGGCCCGCAGCTGATCGTAACCAGCGTCATACCGCCCGCTAAAGCGATCAAGATACGCTTCGGGCACCTGCAGGGGCCAGTGGGGCGCGGTGAACGACGCAAAGGCAAAAAACGGCCGCTGGTCCTGCCGTCGGTAGTGCGCATCCAGGTAGCTAATCATCTTATCCGCGTACCAAGTGGACGAGAACTCGCCGGTAGGATACTCTACCGGCAGCCCGTTCTCAGAATAGTGCGCCACGCGCCGGTCTTCCGAAATGCCGGTGCCTTTGCTGTTAAAATGGTTGGCCGCCCCATCGAGCAGTACCCACGAATTGTCGAAACCCTGCTGAGCGGGGTCGGACGACGGAGCCATGCCTTGGTGCCACTTGCCCGCCACGCAGGTGTAGTAACCCGCCTGTTGCAGCAGCACCGGAAAGGTGACAATCCGGTCCGAAATATTGCGCTCGTAGCCGGATAGACCCTCGAAGCGATAGTCGTGTGGATGAATGAACATACGTCCGTAGCCTGCCACATGATTGTCGTTACCCGACAGCAGCATTGCTCGCGAAGGCGCGCACTTGGGAGCCGTTTTGAGTCCGGCCAGCCGCCGCCCGCGGGCGGCAATGGCATCAAGATTGGGCGTGGGAATTTCACCCCCAAAGCAGCCGATGTCGGAGTAGCCTAGGTCATCTGCCATAATCAGTAAAATATTGGGACGGGGGGCCGTGGTATCAGCCGGAGTGGCATTGGCCTGCCCAACGAGCGTGAGTACAACGAGAACAAAGGGGACGAACTGTGACATAAACGGGTGAGGCTAGCGATGATAGAACTCGCAAGGTAAGAACAAAGATCGTTAGCGAATTGGACATTCACTGCTTCGTCAGCTCCACCGGGATTGGCTCAGTCGCCGAGCATAAGTGAATTATAATCGATTTTTGGTGGCAGTACTGATGAGTTACGTGATTACCAGCGCTTTACTCCGCACCTTCTTCAGGAGTGCCCAACGAGGCCTGTCGGTCAAACTCTTTCTCAATGGCATCCACAAAAGCATTGCGAAGCACGTTGAACACGGTAGCCGACACGTCAGGACTAGGATTGTTGAGGTTGCCCTCTATCGGTACCCGGGTGGCCACCTCGTCGCGCGATTGGTTCTCTAGCACTTCTGCGCCCACGCCCACCAAGGCTTCCCAGAGTTTTCCGAAGAACCCCTTGTCTTCCACCACGTCCTCCTGAAAGTCAAACACATCTAGGTTCTCGAAGAAGGGTTTTACGTAACCACTAATCTGACTGCTGTCGATAGCCAACTCGCTCACCATCGTAAACGAACCCGCTTGCACGTCGAAGTTACCGTAGGCCTTAATAAAATCATTGAGCTTGGTCAGATCCACATCATTCAGCTCAAAGTCGGCCCGCAGGTTAGGAACGTCTCGCAGAAAATCTGCCTGCATGTCTAGGTTCACAGCCCCGCCGCCGATGGTAGTCGCGGTGGCTTTGATTGTGGCGGGCAGGTAGCTCGTGTCTTGCACGCTACTTAGGTTGGTGGCCACCAAATTGAGCTGCTGCACGCGGGCATCTACCGAAGGATCCATCTTGGGGTCGCGGTAGGTAACGTTGCCCTGCCGCACTTCGAAGCGGTTGACCGTCAGCGGCATATAGTTCTTAAGCTGCTCGTGCCAGGCTACGTTGGTGCCGGTCTGGTCTTGGGTGGTGTCGCTATCGTCGTATGCCACCACAAAGTTGACCACCGGTTGCGAAAGAATGACCTCGCCCACCAGCGCGCCGTCGAACAAAGACTGCCATTCTACCGACAAATCGATGGTATCAATACTGACAAAGGGTTCTTCCACCTTATTGTCAACCACCGAAAGCTGCAAGTCTTCAATCTGGTACGCCCCTCGGTACAGGTTGATATCCACATCGCTGATGCTACCCGAGTAGCCTTCCATATCGTTCAGACTCTTATTGACGTAATGCTCGACGATAGGTTCCAGGGCAATACGCAATGCGACCAGAACTACTAAAGCGATGATAGGAATGAGGTATCTCTTATGCATAGGTTGAAGATTAGGTACCTTGTGTAACGAAGGGAATCAAGGTTGGTTAATTATGGCTGATTGTACTCAACCCTCAGAGAGGGTGTCGACACATATTCAACGATGATCTCTCTTTGCCAACCCAATGAGTATACTGAGTCTCAGCGAATATTGAAGTCTGCGTATGCTCTCTCACGCTAAGTAAGCAGTAGCCATTTATCGTTAGGCCCTTTAGCACAGAAGTATAGTATGCTGTGTCATCCATATTCTTGAAATGAGCAGTCCAGTCTCTACTCATACCAGTTCCAGTATATTGGCTCAACTTCTTCAAAGAAGTCGGAACCATTCTTCTATATCAAAAGTAAGAGTATTCATGGTGCAGTAATTATAACGGGAGGTAGCAACTACTCCAAATTCATTCAGATTTTCAGTATCCTGGTAAATCTTTAATGACTCATAGAACTGCCGCACTAAACAAGACCTTTTGTTCCAAAGAGGGGCACCTGATACACGGCAAGGTAGAAAACCGCTGATCTTCTTACTCGGCAACCTTTCATGGCCGCCTACCACTTTCAGCTACTAAAAACCGTTTCTATTAAACATAAAGGGCGGCCCATTGCTTTCTGGTAACAAACATTCGCATCTATGTCTACCACATTCGATTCTACCGAAACACAGTCGTCTATTGAGGTCTGGCCTGGCAAGCCCTATCCACTGGGTGCTACCTACGACGGCCAGGGCGTTAATTTTGCGCTGTTCAGCATGCACGCCCGGGCGGTGCACCTCTGCCTGTTCCACTCCCCCGACGATAGCCACGAGTACGTGTGCATCAAGATTCGGGAACAAACCGATCACGTGTGGCACGCCTATCTCCCGGACATAAAGCCCGGGCAAGCCTACGGTTACCGCGTCGACGGGCCCTTCGAGCCTATGCAGGGTATGCGCTTCAACCCTTACAAACTGCTGCTCGACCCCTACGCCAAGGCGATTAATGGGCGCATTGCCTGGGACCCGGCCATGTTCTCGTATCCGATCGACTCAGACGACGAAAATCGTGATATGCTAATGGATACCCGCGACGATACGGCGGGGATGAACAAGTCTATCGTCATCGATCCGGCCTTCGATTGGGAAGGGGTGGAACCGCCCAAAGTGCCGTTGCACGAGAGCATTATCTACGAGGCGCACGTGAAAGGCATGACGGCCCGCCACCCCGAAGTGCCCGCCGAAGATCGGGGGACCTACCGCGGTATGCGCCACCCAGCAGTCATCGAGTACTTTCAGAACCTGGGCGTCACGGCGGTGGAGCTTATGCCCGTGCATCACTTCGTGCACGATAAGGTGCTGATCGACCGCGACCTATCGAACTACTGGGGCTACAATACTATCGGCTTCTTTGCGCCTCACTCTGAGTATGCGGCCTCGGGCAATCTGGGCGAGCAGGTGAAAGAATTTAAGGAGATGGTGAAAGCCTACCACCGCGCGGGCATCGAGGTGATCCTGGATGTAGTGTATAACCACACCGCCGAGGGCAACCACTTTGGCCCCACGCTCTGCTTTCGGGGCATCGACAATTCGGTGTACTACCGACTAGTGGAGGGCAACGAGCGCTACTATATGGATTACACCGGCACGGGCAACAGCATCAGTATGCTCAACGCCCGCACGCTGCAAATGGTGATGGATAGCCTGCGCTACTGGGTGCTGGAGATGCACGTCGATGGCTTCCGTTTCGACCTGGCCTCTACGCTGGCGCGCGGGCTGCACGAGGTGGGCCGACTGTCTACCTTCCTGGATACCATCCACCAAGACCCGGTAATTTCGCAGGTGAAGCTCATTGCGGAGCCCTGGGACGTAGGCGAAGGCGGCTACCAGGTGGGTAACTTTCCCATCTTATGGGCCGAGTGGAACGGTAAGTACCGCGACTCGGTGCGGCAGTTCTGGAAGGGCGACGAAACTGGCGTGGCCGAAATGGCCAACCGCCTGAGTGGAAGCAGCGACCTGTACCAAGCCGACGGACGCAAGCCCACCGCCAGCATCAACTTTGTGACGGCCCACGACGGCTTCACCCTGCACGATTTGGTGAGCTACAACGAGAAGCACAACGAGGCCAACGGCGAAGGCAACAACGACGGCGAGTCGCACAACGAAAGCTGGAACTGCGGAGTAGAAGGCCCCACCGATGACCCTGAGATCAATGCGCTGCGTGAGCAGCAGAAGCGCAACTTTATGTCGACGCTGATTTTCAGTCAGGGCATTCCGATGATCACGATGGGTGACGAGTACGGGCGTAGTAAGAACGGTAACAACAATACTTACTGCCAGGACAATGAGCTCACCTGGTTCAACTGGGACTGGACCGAAACGCAGCAGCGGTTTTTCGACTTCACGCAGCGGGTGATTGATATTCGCAAGGCATCGCCCATCATGCGGCGGCGGCGTTTCTTTTTAGGACGTTCCATCCGCGGCAAAGACATCCGCGATATTCGCTGGCTGCGCACCGACGGTAAAGATATGACCGATCGCGATTGGCGCTCGTCGTACGTACGCTGCTTGGGCATGCTGCTCAACGGGCAGGCAATGGATGAGCGCGACGAACGCGGTCGCCCTGTGACCGATGATGTGTATCTGCTGCTGATCAATAACTACTGGGAGGCGGTGCCCTTCATGTTTCCGAAAAAGCAGCACCTGCGGGGCACGTGGAAAATCTTGGTGAACACCCACCGCACAGAAACGATGGACGAGCACACGGAAGTGACGAAGTACCTAGAGCTACCCGCCCGCTCATTGGTGCTACTGCAACGGCAGGGGCCAGACAAAATTCCTGATTAATAACCATCAGTGCCGAGTGGTTGAGTGCTGCACTTGCCACAACGCGCTTTTGCGTTGTTATAGAATACTGTACTGATATGGTTTGATCTAAGGCGGATATAAGGTTAGAATAAGAATGAAGTCTTTAGGATATGGGCTAATTCTTCTTGCATATCACGCTCACAAATGGAGACAGTCTCTTAACGCTTAGTTGAACACTTTGCTCAGCGTCAGTAGCAAAAAGTGTCCCCCCTTTCGACTCCACCAGAAATTGTAATGTTAAATTAAGCTATAGATGCCTGTTCTTCGAGGATTCATACGTACCGGTGCTCGATACGTAAAACGGGAAGTTCGCGTAAGCAATTGATCCTGCACCGTCGTGAATGCTCACGAATAAACGATAGGCCCCTTCGCGTTCCGGTGTCTTGAATAGCGCGTGCGCCTGGCCATTCTGTATCACGAGATCCTCCAGAACCGGTGATCTTGTTTCTTTTCGTCCCGCGTAGTTTCCTTCGGGGATAACCACTTCCGGCCGCACATCCCATGAGTAAAAGAGGGAGTCACTGTCGATGTCCAGCACCTTGATGTGTGCGCTGTGTTCTACGCCGGGGCGCAGCACCTGGGCACTTTTATCAGGAGTATCATTCAGTTCAAAGCTGACCACCGTAGGGGCTAAGTTTGAGGGCAGGCGCCCTCGCCAGTGCTGCTCCATCACATCAATGGGTTGCGTCCGTTTCTGCTCCGTGAAGAGTCCGTACCACGTGTGCGTAGTCTCCTGCTTCTCGCTCCAGTAAAAGACAAACGAGCCCAAACAGTTGGTGGTGTCACTTTTGATAACCCGGCGGTAGCGGTTATCTATGGCCACCGCCTTTTCACTGCTGGTCTCTTCGATGGGGGCTTCCCACACGGTGCGCGGCACCTCCCAGTGGCCGGTGGAGCCCCATTCGGTGACGATGTAGGGTTTTGGCCAGTGTTCCCGTAGCGTCGTGGCGGTTTCGGCCAGCGCGCCGTAGGCATTCAGTCCGAGCAGATCAAACGAGGTGCCATCGCGCGCCAACTCCTTAATCTTGGTTTCAAAGTAACTGTTGCCCACGATGGTGAGCACGAGATGGTTCGGATCAATCTCTTTGACCTTCCGGGCCAGATCGTTCAGCCGCTGCCAAATGCGCGGATTGTAGGGCTCGTTAGGGGGAATATAATCGATTTCGTTGCCAAGTACCCACATCACTACCGCGGGGTGGTCCTTCAAGGCGCGTACCGTAGCCAGAGCCTTTTCTGCTTGGGCGTTGACCATCGCGTCGTTGTCCCAGTCCATGCCATCACGTTCACCTTTCAGAATCAGGTCTACCACCCCCAGCATTTTGTGGGTGTGGAGCGTATCCAAGATCGTCCGGTCTGATGCTACCCGGGCTGCATTGGCTCCGGCCTGTTTGAGCACACTAACCGGGTTCTGCACGCCACTAGGGGCCCCTGGCAAAGCGGTGGCATCCCCTACGACCGCCCCGTGGAGGTAGACCGGCTGACCCTCACGGAGCAGCAAGAACTTCGCGTCGCGTTTTTCAATTTGCACGGGAACAGGCTGGGCCCCGACTTCACTCAAAGATCCCCACAGCACGAGTCCAATTCCTACTAAACGAATTAATTTTCCTCTCATAGTGGTGGGGTCAGTTGAACGTGAACGATAGATTAGCACAGATATAAAAAAGTTGATCATCAATGCTTTGTGTGCCTGAGTTCGGGAAACCAATACAAAACATAACTGTCAACCCTACGGATGTTCAATTTAGTGAAAATAAACGGACCACCATACGAATCGAATTGAAGGAGAAAAGGTGAAACCCTAACTTACTGACCAACTAATCCCCGCCTTCATCGTTGACGAAATACTAGGAGAATCATATCCGGGTTCTGCCGATCTTCGGGTGGATATTGAAAGGGTTGAGATACTTAAAGGATTTAAAAGTTAAGTTGGCCACAATCTGTAAATAATTGCGAGGAATAAAATGAAAGCAATCTGCTGTATTGCTTCGTTCGTACCTCACTCGCCGTATAAGATAAAATCCAAGTACTTACCTGTAAATAATTGCTAATGAAAGCCGCTGTATTGTACCAACCGGGGGAAGCAGAAAACCTGACACTGGAGGAAAGACCCATCCCCGAGCTAGACGAAGGACAAGTATTGGTCAGGGTTAGGGCTTTCGGACTGAATCGTTCAGAACTAATGACCCGCAAGGGTTTATCGCCAGATGTTTCCTTCCCTCGGGTCTTAGGGATTGAATGTGTGGGTGAAGTAGAGAAAGATCCCTCAGGAGCATATCAAAAAGGCCAACCGGTTATGGCTTTAATGAGCGGTATGGGACGAGACTTTGATGGTAGTTACGCCGAATTTACCATTTTGCCTAAGGATATTCTTCTTCCTTTTCAGAGTACTCTTTCGTGGGAAATTTTGGGTGCTATTCCTGAAATGTACCAAACTGTGCACGGCTCACTACATCAGGCATTACACGTACAAAAGGGGGAAACCCTACTGATTAGAGGAGGCACTTCTTCCATCGGTATGCTCTCTACTCAGGTCGCTAAAAACTTGGGGCTGACCGTAATTGCCACCACCCGAAGCAAGCAAAAGGAAAAAGTACTACTGGAAAACGGTGCTTCTTACGCCCTGATAGATGATGGGAATCTTCAGGATCAAGTTCGGGCGATTGATCCGCAAGGCGTTGACAAAGTGCTGGAATTGGTAGGTGCACTGACTCTAAAGGATTCTTTATCGTGCATCAAGCCCGGTGGAATAGCCTGTATGACCGGCATGCTTTCTGAGAAATGGTCTATTGCCGATTTTGCGCCTATGGAGTTCATTCCGGCCACGGTGCACTTAACGATCTATGATAGCGGACAGATTAAGAGCCCTGCTAGTGTTTTTCAGGAGTTTATTCGCACGGTAGAAAGTGGTCACATACAATTGAATGTAAGCAAAGTTTTTACGTTGGATAAAATTATTGAGGCCCACAAATACATGGAGAGTAATCAAGCCGTTGGGAAAATCGTCGTATTGGCGTAAAGTGTGTTAACGGCACCAGACTGTTCTTAGGGTATAGTAAAATTAGCAATCCCCGTTCTCAATATCTTTGATAGCTTCAATAAGGATACTTCTCACTTGATTCAGCTGCTGCAGCTTAGCCTCTATCTCCGCAATTTTGTGAGTCACTACCTCGATTTTCTTTCTTGGTGACAGTCGCTTATTGTACCAACTCGCCAATAACTTTTTTATTTCTGATAAGGTAAATCCTGCGCCCTTGGCTCCTATGATTAACGCTATTTTTTCTACAGTGCTTTCATCATATTTCTTGTAGTTATTTGTGGTGATTTTTTTATCTGTTTGGCCTTTTATCAATCCAAGGTCTTCGTAGTACCGGAGCGTATGGATTGAAACACCGGTTCGTTTTGACAATTCGCTGATTAGCATAAGCTCATAAAATATAATAATAACTAATGTATAGAGTATACTCTATACTTGTAGGTTGTAAATATACCCCGTACTTTTGTAGGAACAATATAGAATATGACAAAACCAACATTTAACCAAGGGTCTCGTAGTCGGGAGATCGTGGTGGTGACCGGCACTTCTACGGGGATTGGTGCGGCCACCGCCCGTGAACTGGCAAAGCGAGGATTCTACGTGTTGGCAGGGGTTCGCACGAAAGTAGATATGGACTCAGTGAAAGATACCAACGTAGAGCCCATCATGCTTGACATCACCGATGAATCTCACATCGCTGCTTTGGTAAAGCGGGTTGCTCAAGATAAGGAGCGGCGTCCACTACGGGCGTTGATCAATAATGCTGCTATTGAAATAAACGCACCCGTTGAAGTGCTGCCTCTTTCGGAGTGGCGCCGACAGTTCGAAGTGAATGTTCTGGGGCAGGTAGCCATGATCCAAGCACTTTTGCCCGAACTTTTCAAAAGTAAAGGAACCGTAATTAATATCAGTTCAATTGGAGGAAAGGTAGCGATGGGCGGATACGGCCCTTATGCCGCCACGAAATTTGCGTTGGAAGCTGTTAGTGATTCGTTACGCAGGGAGGTTGAGCAGCTTGGAGTGAATGTGGTGGTGGTAGAACCCGGGGCCGTTACTTCCGAAATGAGTAAGAAGGTCCGTTCCAATGCAGAGCGTATCACCAGTGAGATGACCGCTGAGCAACGAGGCAGGTACGGCAAAGGTATGAACGCCATGGTTTCACAAGCAGAATCCTATATTGACAAAGCCGTTTCAGCAGAAAAGGCGGGTAAAACAATTGCCGACATCCTACATAAAAAACGACCTCGTACTCGGTACACCATTGGGCGAGATGCCGCTATGCTGTCGGTTTTAATCAAGTATCTACCCGATCGCTTATTGGATAGACTTATTGCCCAAAGCATGAAACCTCACCTAAAACAATGAGCTTCTCTAGCGGATATAGAGTAAGCTCACTGATGATGAAAACAATTAAACGAATCATGGTGGTGATCGTGCTGATTATTGTTAGAGTGCTCGTGATCGCCCCATTGATGTATATGCAACAAGCCAAATTTGGCAAAAGCCCAAGCGGAGAACGGTTCAAAACACTCAAGTTGAAGTGAAAAATTAAAATCCGAAAGTCCTGCTTTATCCTACTAATCTAGAAGGTGTAGCCTATTAGTCCTATTTTCATTTCTTACTCTTAATTGCAACGTTGATTCAATAGGTATTCGGTTTATCGGTTAAGGAATCAGTATTTGGGTGGATTCATTGTAGTTCCATCTTCTGATTCCACTGCCTCTCGGTGTATCATAGTTGATACGGGCCGCAGCGCGGACAAAAACAACTCGACCTGAAGGAATGGTCCCGATAGATTCTATCGTTATGGTTTCTCCGAGCAAAGGATCAAACGCCGCACCGGAGTACTCAATTGCATTGGACCAGCGGGTATCTCTTGCTCGAAAGCCAACCGAAGAGGAATAGCTGACAAATAGCTGAACATCGGTAACATTAAAGTAGCTGTCGCTGTAACCACCCATCGGCTCAATTTTGGATTGAAAATCAGCTTCAGATACCCCCCGGGTTACCCGCACTTGGGCTCTTACTTTCCCATTTACGATCGTAGGGGACCCAACCCACTCCACCTTAAGGAACGGTTGAACCTCGAACCTAACGTCGGTAACCCCTCGATTTCCATGGTTTGTGTTTCGTCAGCCAGAGGAACGCCCCGATCATCTTCTCTTAGCAGAGGAATGAATGGTCCATCAACTTGAATATTATACGTTCCTTTGAATAGCTTGGTGTTTTGGAATGTTCCATCAGGCATAGAAAAGAAGTCGGGATTAGGAGTCACGTTTTCTCCCCAGCTAAGTTCAGTCAAACGCACCCTGATGCCCTCACCGCCCTGATCGGTAAGCACCGGTTCGCCAGTCTCTACATCTACCACTTCACCTTTTAGGGTTTCCGCTGGCGCAGCATAGTTATCCAACTCAAACATCTCGCATGAACTGAATGAAAAGAGGACAAACATAACTGCATAATTTGCTATTACTTTCATGTTCTGAATCTTCTTGGTTTTCATCTTTTACCGGTTTGGTTGTTGGTCGATCATCGGGCTTTTGGCTACTTCATTGCCTGGAATGGCAAAGTAGTAATCCACCACATTGTACTCGAAGGTCTTCAGGCTCACCCATTGGAACCGGGCATCAAAGAAATATTGCTCACTTTCAGTAGAAAAGAACGGATAAAGTCCGCGGAAACGGTATTGGGAGGTATTGCTGAATACATCTGCATCCCTTGTTTCGCCCCAGAAACCATCTCGCCCTTCGTAGTGCTGCACTCGCCATCGGCGCAGATCCCATTTTGTCTTCTGCCCCAAAGCCAGCTCTTTGCGCCGTTCCTTACGCACCGCATTACGTCCGGTTACATCAGGGGAAATATTTCCCACGAGCAAAGTTGCTCCGGCCCTTCTTCGGATTTCATTAACTGCCGAGGTGGCCACCTGCATCAGGTCGGACCCATCGGGAGAGCTTTCTCCCACCATCGCCAGTTCCACTGCCGCTTCTGCGGCATTGAGCAACACCTCGGCGTAGCGCATTAGAATAAAATGTTGATCTGACCTGCCTTCTGCTGCATTAAAAGAAGGGTCTGAATTAAGCCACTTACGACCATATAAGCCCGTGAGATTGCCTTCTCCATTGTCATAAAACGGTCCGTTCGCACCGGCCGCTGTCATCTCCTTACCTTCGTAGCTCACCAGTTCCTGACCATTCCCTTCTCTTGCGCTAAGAAATAGAGATTTAGGTGAGTCGGTGTAGTCCCCTAATTGCTGGTAGCGCGTCTCCGCTGATGCGTATGAATAGTCATTGAAGAGGGGTTCTACGGGTTCGGGCCCGGTGTATACCCCTGCCCTGATTTCGATGTCTTCACCCTTAAACATATCCCCAGGGAAGATCACATAAGCGCGAAGACGCGGCTCTGCATTACTGAAAAAATCCATCGGCGAATCGTACATCAGATAGTCTCCTTCTGTGTTTGAATTACCCGTTGTTACCTTGATGGTGCCGTCTGGATACCGATCAAAGCCATCATATAGCTCTAAAAGGTCTAGGGTCGGGCATACCCCTGATGCCAGTGGGGC
This sequence comes from Tunicatimonas sp., assembly GCA_965213875.1. Classification (GTDB taxonomy): domain Bacteria; phylum Bacteroidota; class Bacteroidia; order Cytophagales; family Cyclobacteriaceae; genus Tunicatimonas. The sequence goes on from CBDCAN010000001.1 coordinate 2,094,568, forward strand.
CTTAAATATAAACGGAGCACTGTAGGCATCATATCCGTGAGTAGCAGTTGGATAAACGTATTCTTTCACGTAGATATTCTCAGAACTGGAAAGGTCGCTGAACATATTCACCATGTTCTGATATTGGGCATCAGGGTCACCTTCCGCCCAGTTGTTTAGGTAAAGGGAATAAGCTCCACTGTTGATCACCTCCTGAGCGGCTTCATAAGCTTCGCTGAAGTACCTAATAGAGGCCGCCTGCCATGAATCTTCGGCAAAACCAATGACACGCACGCCTGTGTTCTGACCAAAACCGGTCAGACGCCCCGCTACCGTCTCATTGTACTTAGCCACACTGCCCGCGTACAACATAGCCTCCGATTTGAAAGACCGGGCAATATTCTTATTAGCGTACCCCTGCTGGGGACTGGTCAGTTGCAATAAGTCGATGGCCTGATCAAAGTCTGCGAGCACCTGGTCCCAGGTTTCCTCTTCAGTGGCGCGTGGTATGTCGGCTATTTCTGCGTCGGCAGGGTATCGGAGAAGCTGTGTCACGAGTGGTACCCCACCGAAGCGTTTAGCCATCGCTGCAAACACCATAGCACGGGCAAAGTATGCTTCTCCGAGGTAGTGATTGTACGTAACTTCGGGAAGAGAGCCTGTATACTCGGGCAACGTTTCGATCAGGTAATTCGCATCACGTATTAAGACAAATGCCTCTCCCCAGTAGGGGGTACGTTCCCCCGTAAAAGCAGCACAAATCCCGTCACGGTTCAATGCCTCTCCGGTGCCGGCGATGCCCATCGCATTTAGCCACCCATTGTACTCAAAGCCCCACTGAGGCATGTATTTAAAATCCTCAAAGGGCATTCTACTGTACATGCGGGCCAGATACACCTTTATTCCTGATTCACTTGTCAAAATTGTTTCATCTCCCACCACATTTGGGGGGGGTATGTCGAGCTCCGCACAAGCTGAGATGGTGAGTAAGCTTATCAGAATTACTGAACATATCCTTTTCATATTCATATCTTCGTCAATTTTTCAGTTCGTTGTCTCACAGGATCCAGGGCTAAAATGAGGCAGAAAGTCCTACCGTGTAGGTTTTATTAAGCGGATACAAGCGACCCAAGTCACTATCCGGATGTTCGGGATCAACAAATTTTACCCCTGTTATGGTGAACAGGTTATAGGTGTTGGCAAATATCCTTACGTTCATCGAGGAGGATTGCCTTGGCCTGAGTGTGTAACCAATCTCTATACTTTTCAGTCGCAGATAAGCCGTGCTCACCCGGTTAAAGTCCGAATTGCCAAGTGGGTAGTTTCCGGTATAGCCATAATAGCCACTCACCCAGTCCGTTTCCGGATCGTAGGGGTCGGCCATCGGGTCCACTGGGTGCCACCGGTCGAGGTATTGTGTTAAGGTACCTCCTCCGTTGGTGCCCCATATACCATATAATGGCTCACGGTATTCCATCGAGCCCATGGCCGTTCCCTGGAAAAGAAAACTTAGGTCGAAGCTCTTGTAAGAGCCGTCGAATGATAAGCTGAAGTTCATCCATGGCGTTTGATCGAAGGCGAAGGGATGCTCATCCAATCCGTTGATTTCTCCATCACCATTCCAGTCTTCATATTTATAATCTCCGGGCAGTACGGTTCGTTCTTTGTAAATGGGAAATGACCAGATGTCTTCCCAGTCCTCATAGCGCCCGGCACCCTCATAGCCGAACTGTACTCCCTGATATCTATTGGTCAGGTTGTCATTACGCCATTGGTCATAAGAATTGGCATAGGGGCCATTTTGCACGGCGGTCAGCCATTTTCTTCTCGTAATAGTAGCGATCGCTTTAACATTATAAGAAATTTGACCTATTCGGTTGAGGTGAGAGAGCTGTAGATCGATTCCGTACTGGCGATCACTATTTAAATTTTCCAGTGGAGCTCCGGTGCCTATCGCCGTAGGCACCTCCCCTGAGCTTCGTTCAAAGAGACCTTCTCTCCGTCGGTCAAAATAGTCAGCGGAAAACCCAAACAGCCCATTCCACCCTTCAAAATCTACGCCTACGTTAAACGTCTTGGCTTCCCACCACGTAATCCTCGGATTCGGAACAATCAGGTCTACCCCATTCACGAATTCACCACCAAAAACGTAACCGGGCGCGTATTGATTATAGTATCCGTTCTCGGCATTGCCGCTGGTAGAGGGGTAGATATAGCCGGGGTACCATTCGTAGTTCAGTGAGCCGTCGTTGGCGGTGACACCATAGCTGGCCCGGAATTTTAGCTGATCAACAAACGATAAGGCTGAAACGGACTGAAAGAAGGGTTCCTCAGAGATGCGCCAGCCAACCGATCCTGAGGGGAAGAACCCCCATTGATTGTCTTCCACAAATTTTGAGGAGCCGTCATAGCGAAACTGAAACTCGGCAATGTATCTATCCGCAAAAGTGTAGTTCAGCCTACCTAATGCCGCAGCATTGGCTATCACGTAAAGATTATCCGAGTCACTCAACATGCCACTTACCATATTATCAGTGGTGCCACCCACCAGGTAATCCGAAGCAAAAGCAAGATCGTTGCGGGCAAAGAAGTTGTCCCCTTGCCTCCTTTGACTTTCCCAACCCAACAGTGCCGTTACGCTATGATCGGTAGCAAAGGTGCGTTGATAATTCAGCAAGAACTGTCCTAAGACCTGCTGCCTGCTAAACGTTTCACGTCTTATCTGATTCGGAGAACTCAGATTGTATAATTTGGATACGTATGAATCAGTAGGTTCGTCATACGAGAACTGATAGTATTCTCGGCGATAAAAGTTGTTGTCGTCAAAGCGATAATCGAAACTCAACATAGCCTTGGCTGACAGCCCCTTGAGAGCACCGGACAGGGTCCCCAAATCGTACTCAAGGAACGCAGATGACTGGAAGTTTTTCTGCTTATACTGCCGGTACCCGGAGATATCAGATGTCATCATGGCAACTGTGTTCTGCTCCAGATCCAACCCTTGGTAATTTAGCAGGGTGTTTTCAGGATCAGCATAGGCTGGAAACAACACGCCCTGCCGCCAGTAGTTTCGGATGATGTCTACCGCACTGGAATAGGGTGTATTCCGTTGATCCACTATTCCGGCAAGGTTGATATTAAATTTCAGCCCCTCGGTTAGCTCCGTGGTAATATTGGAGCGAAGATTAAACTTCTCATAGTTCAGGTCGCCTGACTTGAAGAAACCTTCCTGAAACAAGAAGCCTCCCCCAACGAAGTATTGGGTTTTCTCTGACCCTCCGGTAAGGCTGATGTTGTGCTGCGTTTGAGGAGAATAATCCGATAGTAGTAATGAGTTCCAATCGGCCGCTCTACGCCTGCCGGTACGAAACGCCTCAAAATCGGCTTCGTCGTAGATGATCGTTCCTCCACCTATGTCATTCATAGACTGCTCATTGTAGAGCGTCATGGTTTCATACGGATTAGCAAGTATCGGCATCCCTGACGGTTGCTGTAGTGTATAAGACCCGTTGTAACTGATCTCGGTCTTTCCCACGGAACCCTTTTTGGTAGTCACCAACAGTACCCCGCTGGCAGCCCGTACCCCGTAGATGGCGGCAGAGGCATCCTTTAACACAGAAATATCATCAATGTCGTTGGGGTTCAACCGTTGAAAATCGGCCATGGTCCGCGGGACACCATCGATTACCACCAACGGGCTCCCTTCAAAACCACGGATATCGAAATCGTTACTAAATGTACCGGGCTCTGCACTACGTTGCCTCACCCGCACCCCCGCTACCCGACCGGTTAGCATGTTCTGAGGGTTTTCATTTCTGGTTTGGAGCATCTCTTCCCCTTTAATACTGGCCACGGATCCTGTCAAAGTAACTTTTTCCTGGGTCCCGTAGCCTACCACGACCACCTCGTTCAACTGCTGGATATCCGGCTCCATCGCCACGTCAATCACGGAACGGGTGCCTACGGCTATTTCTTGCTTTTTGTACCCAATAAACGAGAAGACTAAAACCACGTTTTCGTCGGGCACCCTTATTCTGTAAGTACCATCAATGTCGGTAGTAGTCCCTTGATCCGTACTCTTGACCTTAACCGTAACCCCGGGCAGTCCCTCGCCATCTTCGGACATCACTGTACCGGTAACTGTCACCTCTAAGGTCTGAAAATCAGCGGCAATAGTATGATTTGCATTCTCGTAAATACCAGTTTCCGATGCGAAAGCAGAAACGATAATCACGCACTGAACAAACATTCCGATTGCGGAATACTTCAACAGTTTTTCAGACAATTGCCTGTATAGAATTAGCATATGTTCAGTCAGTTTATCGTTTTTCAAGTTCATACCCCGCCAATACTGCATACTCTGCCGCAAAGGCAAAATTGAACAGGCTTTCTGTTCTGTTATTACTGTCTTCAAGACTCCATCCAACCAGCAAGTTTGTCGGAAGAAACCCTTCGTAGAGGTGGTTTTCGTACGCGTAGTCCAGGTTTTGCTGAAAAGAATCTATGTACTCAGCAGCATTTCCATATTCTGGGTATATATCAACGTACCCCCGCATCAATACACCGTTGAACCAGTTTCTAAAACCACCGATATCATAAGTATAGTATCCTTCAATAGTCTGCCCCAGCTTAGCAAATTGCTCAAAGCTGGCGTCTGAAAGTTTGCGGGCGTCTGTTAAATACACATTATCATCGGTTACCCTAAACAGGTCGGCCGCTCCCGAAAGCATGCTACCGCTGTTGTAAGTGTACGCTGGCCCTACCTGATCCGGACAACTGATCCCCTTGCGGTAAACCACTCCGTTTACAACTTCGGTTTCCGGGCTCCCCGGCGAGCATCCGCCCCTCAAGTCATCATACACCCCATCCGATCGCAGTAGTTCCTCCTTTTGCCAGTCGTAGATTTTTTTGGCAAAGAATAAGTAATAGTCGCTTTTGTTTTGCTCTTCTGTTGTCGCGTGTCTCTTTATCAGACGGGTCGATATACCGATGGGTAATTTCATCCGATTTGTCTTTGTATATCTCGTGTAACCATACCAGGGGACTGATCTGTGGTGCGTTGCTAGGCGAGTGTTTGGTCACGTATCCGGGGCCCCAGGTAATTCCTCCTCGCTCTTCCCCACTGGCATTGAAGGTGCAGTCCCATCCATCCAACACGTATTCGGTCAAATACTCAGCTTTTTCGAGATATGCTTCTTCACCGGTCAATTTGTAGCTTGAGAGCAACTCCCGGATAAACCACATTTGGTCATCATATACATTCAGGACACCGGCTACGTTGGCGGTTCCTTTACCTGAGCCGCGGTTTACGCCATATATAGACCATTCCTTTGTCTGGGTGTAAGATACCAGCTCAAAGGTGCCCAGGTAAAATTCTGCGTTTTCATACAGGCGGGAAAGAAGCTCCGTATACCTTCTGAAGTGCTCATCATACAGCATGGGGTTGCCCTTTTCATTCTGCACCTGGAGGCTATGAATAATAGCATTTACAGCTTCAATAGCACTGGTATACATCCATATGCTACCGATCTCATTAGACCGGACATCCGTATAGGGATTGTAGTACCTGGCCATTGTCATCCCTGCCCCCGTAAAGTGAGCAGAAACAGCACTGTCAGTAAGCTCCATCGCCCGAAGAAGATTTCGTTCGGAGAGACTTACATCATCCTGCGGGTCATCAGGGCCTGGTTCAGACCCTGAATCACCACATGCCGCTAAAATGATTAGTAAAATAAAACTGTAGCTATTTACCAGCTTTTTAAGTATCGCCATCGTGCTATTAATCACCTTTAGTTCAGTTCAATACTGTAGAAAACAAGTTTATTTTCACCTGACTCGGCAACGCCATTATACACCCCGTACGCCAACGTCACATCTTCACCATCAAATTGTGATAAGTCATATACGAATGAAGCATACCCTTCAGGGTTATCTACGCTACCTTCTTCGTGTATGAACATCCAGCAGCCGTCTTCGGCAGCACTAGCCTGTTGGGCAGTATTGGAGGTAGGCGCTATGTGAGTAACCGTGCCATCACTCTGCACGGCGGTGAGCTTGAAATAGGTAGGATTGGCACCGAAATTACGCGTTCTCAGCGTCATTTGATTGCTACCCGAAGCGATGGAGAATTTTGCATACATATATGCCTCGGGCACAGTAGTGCTCACCTCGGGTGTATCCCGCGTTTTGATGATGTAACCCTCCGAAGCAAATACTTCAGGATCTTTTTTTAGCGGAACTAATGCCCATTCAGCAGCGATATGATTAATATCCCTCCAGGCACGGTAACCATCCACGTAGTTATCTCTGTCGCCACCAACCGGGCTTATGCCGGTAAACGATGACTTGGTGTGGGGCATGGTAGAGCGCAGGTTTTCCAGAGTGAGCTGTTCCCACTCTGGAACTACCGCTGTTCCCGGAAGCCAGTCCGTACCCTCTACTTTTTGACCAGCAAATCGGATAGCTCTCAGCACGAGTTGTTTCCAGTAGTCGCCAGTAGCTTGACGATAGATACCAATCGCTACAATCACTTCTTTACCGACGTAGGCACTCAGATCAAATTCAACATCGGCATAATCTTCGGAGCCATACGTTCTGTTTTCACCCACTTTCACCGCCTCAGGCTGAGCTGCGGAGAGGTCTACCACCTGTACTCCATAGTATGCCGGAGCGGCTTCATCAGCATCATGCGTCCGTAATCTAACGGAGAGTATCTTATTGTCTTCCGTAATCAGTTTACTGCCGTACACAAAGGAATCAAATACGTCAAGGTTTGCCGGGTTGCCCTGATCTTCCTCTCCATTGCGGATTTGCAAGGTAGTTCCTTCGTTTTGCTCCTGCCATGCCCCCTGAAAATCCAGTGCGGACATATAATCGGTCGCCCAATCCCAGTGAGGGTAGGCATCTGCATTTCGTCCCCCTCTATATTCGTTGTAGTACCATTTATCAGCATTTAGCAAGTCCTCTTGGGTAAAACCTCTTAAAACTTCGTCTGCTCCCATTGTTACATCCACGGTAGCCACACCGTCCACAAAGTCGGCGGCAACCACTCCTTCGGTCACTGTCTCATAGGTGTCTTTGGTAAAGGTAATTGTATAGTCGCCTTCTAGCAGGTTCTCTATTAAGAAGGTGCCGTCCTCACCGGTGGTGGTCGTATCTGATTCAGTGCTAACACTCACACCAGACAATGGTGCATCGTTGTTTTTTGCATCGGTCACGGTGCCACTAATCTTGGCAGAGGTGTTTACCATAGTCGCATCAGCCGTGGCTGCATTGTTATCATCAAACTGATTAGCACTTACCGTGGTACTTACCGTGAGCCATCCTGCTTTAGAGAACGTTACCGTATGCGTCTTCAATGGAAGGTTTTCAACAAGGAATGATCCGTCAGCATCTGTGGCTACAGAAATATCGTCTTCATTCACACTTGATACAGTTACATCGACATCGGCAATAGCCTGTCCGTCATTATCAGTAACCTCACCAGTGATCGATCCCAATTCAGGGGCTTGAGGATCATCTTCTTTATTGCAGGAGCTTAGCAATACAATTACCACCCCAATGAACAAACATGCTACGAAGCGTAGAATTCCATTTCTCATAATTTAAGTTGTTTCAGTTATTGTTTTTGAAAAAGTAGTGTTGTTAATAAATGTTAATTTTAATAAATTCATATCAGACATCCAAAAATTCAATGATATATACTCATGGTTAAATAAGCGATTAATTAGAGGTTAAAACGTAAAACATCTTCTTAACCTACTCTATTTCCTTATTAGCATCGCTCATTTGTAGATGAGCAGAAAACAGTAGAACAGATTAAAATAAAATTCACCGATATCTGGGAGTTGGAAGAGAGACAGTCGAGAAAGACTGGCGATGGGTAGGCAGAGTATGAGCAATATCTGCCACCCCGTTAGGATCCCTTCAGAAAGCGCGCGCGCCTTATGCGTATTCTGTAAAACTACTGGGATCTAAAGTAGACCGCAGAAAGCAGAAAAATAGGGGTTAAGAAGAAAAAGGGTTTGATTACCCCTACAGTACAATCTAGAATTGTACGCCCCCCTCCATTGGGAACGGCCTTGGTAAAAAGCAGCTCAATCAACGCCGGGTGCTAAAATAATTGTGGCAAAACTTCAGTATTACTCTCATAAGCCTTTGGGAAACTTGCAAGACCTATCTATTGCGACGGGGCTTTGTTTTGATGCTATAGACAAAGGTTATCTAGCCTATTTTAGACCGTGTAGAATCTTACCAAGGTGGTGGAAATAAAAGAAATGATTAGGACGGCTACTACCGAGTTCAATCGCATCATGGGGGCAAATGGGTTGAGCATAAACAATGTTAAGATGTTTTTTGTATCGAAGTATGCATATCCCTTACGTGCCAAAAAATGTACAATATTACTTGCTGGCAACATCGTAGTTAGTACCTTAAGTTTTTAATTTTCGTCAAAGTGAATTATCTAATCATCATTTTATCCCTAATTTCAACTCAACCTAATCATATTTATGGACTCAGATTTAAGGACAACACCCATCCCATAAATGAGAGAACTTCTTACAGTGTTTTTGACGATCAATCGATAGAATTTTCAGAACGCTTTTCTATAGAGTTTGACCTCTCTCTCTACTCAACTCGTCAAATCGGTTATATTTTCAGGGTAAAGGAGGAAAACAGCGGTACGATTTATAATCTATTTTTTGAGGAACAAGGGGATAAACTAGTTTTCAAATTTAATGAGGAAGGAGTAAACAGCCTAATTACGGCTAGCCTTGACAAAGATATTTTGAACAAATCGAAATGGCTTAATGTAGGCATATCGTTTAACCTCCAAAAGGATCAAATAAAATTCAAAATACAGGATCAAACCTATAACGTTGAGAATGCAAATTTGCCAGATACCTACCGCCCAACGATAATTTTCGGTAAAAGTGATTATATCATTGAGGTTCCTTCTTTTGCTATTAAAGATCTATCAGTTGGTGATGTCGACAGATACAAATTTCGTTTAGATGAAAGTAGTGGCAATGTAGTTCATGGTGAAGAGAATGATGCGATCGGACGGGTCACGAATCCGGATTGGTTAATAAATGATGCCTATTTTTGGTATCTAGAGCATTCATTCAAATCGAAGACGGTAGCCGGGGCTAGTCAACATCCAGTTAGGAATGAAATTTATTTTTTTAATAAAGACTCTTTATTTCTATGCAACACCGAAACTAAAGAAGTTGATACAATAGTTTTCAAAAATGAATGCCCTATCAGGCTTACTACCGGTACAAATATTATTGATACTGCCAACAATAAATTATATGTTTATGAGGTAAATTTCAATCCTAATTACGAAGGACCTTCAGTAGCAAGTCTTGATTTAAATGATTATACGTGGAAAATAGAAAGCTATGACAAGCTACAAAAAAGACTATTTCATCACGGACGTTTCTTAGATTACAAAAGAAATCAGTTCGTGCTTTTCGGGGGGTTTGGCGACAAGCGTTACAGCAACTCCTTTTATAACTACAGCATAACCGCCAACCAGTGGGGGGAAACCCTCAATAATCTGGAAGGAGACTTCATTAGCCCACGTTATTTTGCAAGCGTTAGCTATGCTGAGCAGAACCAGTCCATTTACATCTTCGGGGGTATGGGCAATAAATCTGGTGACCAGATAGTAGGTCGAAAATATATGTATGATCTGCACAAGGTAGACCTAAAAACAAAGAAAACTACGAGGCTATGGAGTATTCCATGGAGTAATGAAGAAGTAGTGCCAGTGCGGAGTATGGTGGAATTAGACTCCAGTTTCTACACTTTATGCTATCCGGAGCATTTAACAGATTCATTCCTCAGGCTTTATCATTTCTCATTACAGAGTGGTTCCTTCAAAATTCTAGGGGACTCCATCCCAATCAACTCAGAGAAAATGAACACCAACGCTAATATATATTACAGTAGCCGCGAGAAAAGGCTATACGCACTGGTGCAAGAATTTGAGGCGGATGATATTTCTTCTCAATTAAAAATCTACTCAATAGCGTTTCCCCCTGTAACAGTTGATAAACTACTGTCCCCTACTAAATCAGATCATTCTGCTATGATAAAAATAATCGTTCTACTTACCATAATTTTCATGGTAGTTTTGGGCTATCTCCTTTTGAAGAGAAACTCGAAGTTAAAAAACCAAAAAGGGGACGTTGAAATGGCTGAGAATGGAACCCCATCCAAAGACGAGAATAGACCTAATTCTATACTTCTATTTGGTAATTTCACAGTATTTAATAGAAGTAGTAAGGATATTAGTTACCTATTTAGCACCAGACTAACTGAAATGTTTTGTATTATACTTCAACACAGTTTAAAAGAGGGTATAAACTCAAAAACCCTTGGTAATATACTTTGGCCGGATAAGGAAGGCGAGAAATTGAAGAATTCGCGTGGGGTTACTATCAATAACTTAAGAAAAGTTCTTACAGAACTAGATGGTATAGAATTAATTCACGAAAATGGATACTATCGGCTAACACATACACCTGAACTATACTGTGATTATATTAGTCTTGTAGAAATTATATCAACTAATAAGTTGGTAAAAGGTCAAAAGTCCTTTGCCAGAATAGTTTCTCGCGGCAAATTTTTGAACAATCTTAATAAGCCTATATTTGATTCATTTAAAACATCTACCGAAAGAAGATTGGAGCCAATCCTGATTGTGGAGATTGAAAAAAGTTATTCTCATGAATTATTCCTAACAACAATTGCATTAACAAAAGCCCTATTCGACATAGACCCATTAAGCGATATAGCACTAAAGTATCAATTAAAGGCACTCCAAAAACTGGAAAGAAAGGATGAAGCGTTAATAAAATATAATGAATTTCTTATTAGGTATAGAAATGTAATGAAGCAAGATTATCCCAAAAAATTTAAAATTTGATGATGATTTAGAAAGTATGATAGATTGAGGGGCCATTGAAATAATAAGCTAACTCAAAGGTAAAGGGGTAAATTTACTCTACCCGACGATTTTGCTAAGGTTTTGAGATAGAGGGTCTTAGGTTTCTGAGTAACAAAAAAGGTTTACTTTTGGGGTACCACACCACACAAGAGCAAACCTTTTCTGAATGATTACATCAAAAATAGCAAAAATCCTGGGACTAGTCAGACTCATCCCTCACAAATCCAGGCGGGAATGCATGGCGGGTATCGTGCAGGGCATCATCGGGAGTTGCAGCGTACAGTTTCATCAGATAGCCTATAAGTTGAATCCGAATGCCAGGCATAGTAGTAACATACGGCGCATAGAGCGTTTCTTTGAAGAGCAGGAGCTTGACTATGATCGCTTGGCCATACTACTAGCCTTTTTCTTACCCCCTGGCTCGGTCAAGCTTTGTGTAGATCGTACTAATTGGTGCTTTGGCAAGAAGAGCTTCAACGTGCTGATGGTCACCGCTTGCTGTCAGAGGGTTGGTTTGCCACTCTACTTTGAGATGCTGGACAACGAAGGCGGCAATAGTCAGACCAGCGACCGAGAGAAGCTACTGACTAACTGTTTGTGGCTATTGGAAGGGCGTATTGCTGGCTTGTTAGGAGACCGGGAATTTATTGGCGATGCCTGGATTGAGTATCTGCTCAAGCATAAGATTGCCTTCGTGTTACGTATCAGAGAGAACCAGTACATTGGCCAGCGGGGCTACCGGCTCACTGCCCGGGAACGCTTAGGCAATCGTAACAAAGCGTTGCTGGACGGAGCCGAAGTAATGGGACACTATTTAGGGGTAAGCATGCAGACAACGGCCAAGCCCGATGAGTTACTTGTATTAGTGACCAATCTATTGGCTGGTCAGGCCTGTCAATTATACAAGGAACGCTGGACGATAGAAGTTTTCTTTCAGAGTTTGAAAGGAAGAGGATTCAGATTAGAGGAAAGCTGTTTGAAGTGTGAGCGTAAAATGAAGAAAATGGTTGCTTTGGTAAGCCTGGCTTTTGCTATCTGCCTGAGTGTGGGCCTGGAAGCGGCCATGCAGCAGTCTATTAAGATCAAAAATCACGGCTACAAAGCCAACAGTTTTTTCAGACACGGACTGCAAATCCTCAGATACGCCATAAAAAACTATGCAAAAAAGGTCTTCAATGAAGCTTTGGCATGGCTGGATTGGCTTCATGACAACTTCCTGATTCCTAAACTTATTCATAGTCAGTAGCTTAGAAAAATCGTCGGGTAGAGTACCCGGGAGCTATCTATGCGGCTGAATATGACTTCGATATCATTGATGCGGTGATTGACTACCAATGGGAGATATCGGACCGGTTCAGTCTGCGCCCGTCCCTTAACTATCAGCATGCTGCCTACGACGATACGGAATACAGCCAGTCCAAGCCAGGGCTGATTGGCGGAAGCCCTACTTTTGGTAATATTGCCGGTTCGCTGCGCGGCGACTACCTGGTAACGGATTCGTGGCGGGTTATAGGAGCCCTACGCGTTGATAAGTTTAGCTATCCGGATGACACGTACCTATCGTATCAACTGGCTAGCACCTATCAAATCAACGACAAATACTTATTTAGAGCGGCCCATTCGCGCTCGAATAGTGGCTCATTCGTCAATAACTCGCTTAATTTTTCTGTTGATACGGGAACAGGGATTATTAGTCGCCTCAACGGCAACCCTGATCTTAAATTCGCCACCGTCATCATGTCAGAAGTAGGATTTCGGGGGCAGCTCGTCAAAAACTTGCAGGTCGAAGTAGAAGTATTTCAGCAACGGATCAGAGACCTGTCGACCATTGTGATAACCGGCTTGGTGCTCCCCACTGTCGGACCGAACCCTGAAGACTTTGTGCCGGGAGTCGCACAGAGCAATTTCGTCAATCTGCCCACAACAGCCGTGCAAAACGGCGTCACGCTGTCGGTGAACTACGTGCCGGAAGCGCGTTTGCAGCTTCGTCCGTTTCTTACCATACAGCGCACTGAGACGAAAGACGTGTCCCTGGGGCTAAGTATGTTTCCGCTAAACCCAGAATATCCGGTGGATATCAACACCACCATTGATGCGGAACACCAGACCACCCCCGTGTCTTCGGCGGGGCCTACGTAAACTTTGCGGCGACCCCCCGCCTCAATATCAACACGAGTGGATACTTCTTTGGAGAGCAAACCTTTTACTCGGCTGCCGAATTGGATCCTACCCGAGTGACCGACGTGAATGACATCAGTGGCAAAGTATTGGTAAACGCCAAGGTGTCTTACCGGTTGGTAGATAAGCTACGCGTCTTCGGAACGGTGAAGAATGCGCTGGGCGACGATGGCCGGGAACACTACGGCACTGATCGCATCGGTCGCTCGTTCTTCGGCGGAGTTAGCTATAATTTCTAATAGATGTAGTGGGTCTTCTTTAGAGCATAAAAGCCGTGGATCGCCGTAGAACGGCCCTCTTGACGTGACCACTGTGGAATAGTCGCCCAAACTGGAGCTATTCCACGTGGTGACCGCAAATATACATGACCTTTAGAAACATGCCTTCGCAGAATCTTTACGTTATTACACTTACGTATCTCTCGCACCAGCTCACGGACTCGTTTCCCTACTACCCCTTCTGGTACTTCTTTTCTGTATTTAGTGATCCATACAAGGCGATACCTACAGCTATAAGTAGTGTAAGACGTGTTATGATAGTGTTGCATCCCACAAAAGTATAAAGCTAAAGCTACCAGTGCCCGGTCTTCGCCCCGGTTGGGAACCGCTAAAGGCGAGGGATTTCCCCCCAAGAATGATACATTAAGTATCTACCCGATCGCTTATTGGATAGACTTATTGCCCAAAGCATGAAGCCTCACCTAAAATAATGAACTTCTCTAGAGGATGCAGGGTAAGCTCATTGATGATGACAACAATTAAACGAACAATGTTGATCGTGCTGATTATAGTTGGGGTGCTAGTAATCGCCCCGTTGATGTATATGCGACAAGCCAAATTTGGCAAAAGTCCGAGGGTAAACGGCTTGAGAGAATCAAATCATCATTAAATTATAAAAACGGAAAATTTCAGAATTTAACCAAAACGCCTACGCTGGCTGAAGGGCACAATTATTTTGAAGTTATTTACAACAGTTACATTAAAAATAAACCAAGACATCGTCCGATAGATACGCTACCTTCCGCTAAAACAGATTTGCTGAATCTGCCCATTGACACAAACGTACTGGTATGGTTTGGGCATTCGTCTTACTACATTCAAACCGACGGAAAACGGATTCTGGTTGACCCGGTTTTTAGCGGTAATGCTTCTCCCGTGCCTGGAACCGTAAAATCATTTAACGGGACGGATATCTACACCGTGGCAGATTTGCCTCCTATCGATTACCTCTTTATTTCGCACGACCACTACGACCACGTTGATTATAAAACACTTATTGCCCTAAAGAACAAAACCCGAAAAGTCATTTGCGGATTAGGCGTGGGGGCACACTTCGAGTATTGGGGATACGCTGCTGATAAAATTATTGAAAAAGATTGGTACGAAAGTGTTAAGTTAGATGAGGGGTTTACCGCATTTGTAGAGCCTGCCCGACATTTCTCCGGCAGGGGAGCGTCAACGAATAGCACCTTGTGGGCTTCTTACGTGCTACAAACCCCCCGCATAAAAATTTACATCGGTGGCGATAGCGGTTATGATACGCATTATGCCAGCATTGGCGACAAGCATGGCCCTATTGATTTGGCTATTTTAGACAACGGACAATATGATGAGGCCTGGAAATATATACATAACTTACCCGAAGAGGTTTTAAAAGCTGCACAAGACCTGAAAGCCAAACGGGTATTTCCGGTACATTCCTCAAAATTTGCCCTGGCAGTCCACGCGTGGGACGAGCCTTTGCAGATAATATCCGAACTGAACGAACGCTATCACCTCCGATTGATGACACCCATGATTGGGGAAGTAGTGAATTTGAATGACACAACCCACCACTTCAAACCGTGGTGGCGAGGAGTGAATTGAGCGCCTAAAACCCCAACCGCTAACACGCCCTAAGGCGTATATCACTAAAATTTGGGGAGTATTGACCGAATCAAATCGAAAGTGAAGAGCAAATCAGTGAAGTATATTCTACTAGCCGGGCTTCTAATGGTAGGAATAACGGTATTTGCCCTTGAATACTTCAGTGATTATACCGTCACGAAGACGATCAACCAAGATGCGCCGGTAAAAACAATAAAGAGCATTAAAGTCGATGCCCCCGTTGAAAAGGTTTGGAGAATCCTGGTGGACGTAAATAACTGGGACACCTGGCAAAAAGAAATCGAGTCGCCAAGCCTCAATAGTCCTTTCAGCCCCGGTAGTTCTTTCGATTGGAAAACGAATGGTCTGGGTATCACCTCCACCCTTCACACCGTTGAGACGAACGAAAGCTTGGGCTGGTCAGGACCTGCTTTCGGAGCATTTGCCGTACACAACTGGTACTTGAGCGAACAGAATGGACAAACCATCGTGCGCGTGGAAGAGAGTATGGAAGGTTGGTTGGTGAAGCTCCTAGACGAGCAGTTCCAGTCAACCCTGGATACCTCAACAGAAAATTGGCTCAACTACCTTAAAATCGAGGCGGAAAAATGACAAAGATAGGGAGGGTTGAGTTTATGGTCAACCTACCGGACCGGGTGAGCACAGATAGCCTCGACGTTAATTGAAGGCTTGAAGCCAGCCAGTAGCTTCAAGGGGCGGCGGTAAACAAAATTGTCAACCGCCAACCGCTTACCAACCTTCAGCTACTTAACGTGCGGTAGGTCGCGCAGGTGATGGCCTACTCCCATCTCTTTCCAGGCCAGAGCGCTAGAGCCCAGTACGGCGGCGTTTTTATCCTCTAGTGCTGAGGGCAGAATCTTCACCTTATCGCGGAACACCTGAAACATGTATTCCTCCATGTAGCGCTTGGTCGGCTTGAAGAGTAGCTCGTCACCCGCTTTGGCTAATCCGCCCAACAGGAAAATTGCTTCGGGGCTAAAGATCGCCACCATATCAGAAAGCTTTTGACCGAGCAGTCGGCTGGTGTAGTCAAAGGCGGCTAGCGCCACGGGGTCGTCCTGCTGGGCCAGCTCGGTGATTTGCTTGGCGGCCAGCTGGTTGTAGCTGACGTCGCGCAGGGGCGTGTCGTCGGTCATATCGGCCAGCAGCTTGAAGACGGTGCGCTTGATGCCCGTGGCCGATACGTAGCTTTCCAGGCAGCCCTGTCGGCCCAAACCGCAGGTGCGACCCTTCGGCTTTTGCAGAATATGGCCCATCTCCCCGGCAAAGCCGTCGTGTCCGTAGACCAACTCACCGTTGGCCACAAAACCACTGCCCAGGCCGGTGCCCAGCGTGATCATGATGAAGTTGCGCATGCCCCGGGCCCCGCCGTACACCATCTCACCGATGGCCGCCGCGTTGGCATCGTTGGTCATCACCATCGGCACGTTGTAGTACTTTTTGAACAACTTGACGAAGGGCACAACACCGCGGAACGACAGGTTAGGAGCGTACTCAATGGTGCCGGTGAAGTAGTTGCCGTTGGGTGCACCGATACCCACACCCACAATATCGAGCGACTCGTTAGTGGCTTTGCGAAGAATTTCTATCTCGTCGTAGAGGTACTGCAAAAACGCGTCGACATCATCGGGAGGCGTTTTAGTAGTGGGGATAGAGGTCTCGGCGTAGAGGTGTCCGGTGCGGTCTACGAAACCAAACTTGGTATTGGTGCCGCCGATGTCAATGCCTAAGGCTACTTCTTTCATGATGAGGGGAACGTAAGGATCAAAGAATTTTGCGAAGCAAGTTAGTAAATTTCATCTATGTGCTAAAGATCAGAGAAGCGATCTCTATCAGAAAGTGTATTGAAGACTGAAGAGGCTATTGAAAGTTGCTTTTTTACGAATTTTGGTACTATTTGAACTCGTTTCTCTTCCTTCAACTACTATCTGAACCAGTCCTATGCGTTTACTACTGCTGTTAGCGGCGATTTTTATACAGACACCTCTGCACGCACAGGAACCGAACGAAGAGCAGTTCATGGTGCAGGTGAGCCGCCCAGAAATATGGCAGTACGGAAGTTATATAGTGACCGCCAAAGTGCGCGTGCGCTCTAAAGCGGGCGAATACTGGCAGGTTTACTACCGTGATCGTGAACATTTTGTGCAAGCAGACTCACTAGTTCCTGCCCTCTGCCGATTTCATCGAACCAGATTTACCAAACGGCCAATCAGTCACGTCAAGCTTCCGTCCGGAGCGTACAGCGATCTAACCTTAGACGAGGTAGGTGTTAGTCCTACGCAGCCCGGAATTATTGAAATTCCGTCGCTCTCGGTCAAAGTAGTTAGGTTTGATGCTGCCCATCATCCCTTGGATAGCGTAACCTTGCACAGTCAGCCGGTAAGCGTCACGGTCAAAGAAATCCCCCTATCCTTAGCTAACGCAGTCTATCAGCAGGATGCTTATTGTCTGGTAGGGCCATTACGCCTAAATTCCTCCAGTTCGATGGCGCTCCCTCCGTATGCGGTAGGCGATACGATTCGCCACGCTATTACGCTAACGGGACGTGGCTCAGGCCATGCTATTGAACCGGTTATCCGACCTAGTAGCCTGGCTACGGTTAGCTATAAAAAAGTGTTTGAAGACACTGCCTACAATAAATCGTTACGCCATCACACCACATTTGACCTCGAGATTATACCGCATCAACCGGGTACCTTAAGGCTAGAAGACCTAATACAACCTTGGGCTTACTTTTCGATGAATGATGAGCGCGTCAAGTATTTGTCTTTATACGATACTTTTACAGTCTCTGGCCAAGCAGAAGAAAAACCATCCGCGCCTACCTCTCCCAATCCGTCACTAGTGATTGTGCTGGATGTATCCAGATCGATGTGCATAAGAGATTATGAGCGCACGCGCGTATCCGTAGGGGTTGATCTTGCTAATTTGCTACGCGAGCAGTACGGCACTGTGCCTGTCGTGGTGTTCGCGGGGAACGCCGAAGTGGTGAATACTAGTGCTCCACTGGATACGGACATAATGCAACTGGCACAAATGCCCGGCACAGCCATTGGTGATGCACTGTGGCAGGCAAAAACAATCCTTGGTAAGAGCCTCGCCCCTGACAAACGTATCATTCTGATTGGAGACGGAGATAATACTGTCGGGGCCACCACTGAGGCGCTGGCTACTCATGCCACTCGCCGTCACGGTATCAACGTACATACTGTTGGGTTGGGGTACTCTGGCGTAGTACCTTTTGGGTGGAACTCCTCTGGCGACACCACCTACATAGAAAACTCGTATCAAGATCAGTCGCTCAAAGAGATTGCTCGGCTAACCGGGGGGAAATTCACTTGGATAAGTAAGGACGATGACTTGGCCGAAATTGCTAAAACGATCTTGGAGTAGTCGCCGCCGCTAGCGGGCATCACAGGAGACTGTCCGCCGCCGAACACCGATTGACCACTATCGGACACTACAAAACAGTCAAAACCATCCTGAACTACCCTGAGGCGCGTTGGCACCCTCCTTGTGATTTGTTAGACAAAAGCGAATCAACTATGAAAGGAAACCACCTCGGTGAGTTTGAAGAGCTGGTGCTGCTCACCGTCGGCATTCTGTACGAAGATGCGTACGGACTGGGCATCACCGACGAAATAGAACAGCGCACCGGTCGCACAGTAACCGTTAGCTCGGTGCATAAAACCCTGATGCGGCTGGAGCAGAAAGGCTTCCTTCGCTCTCACATGGGCGGAGCCACCGAAGCCCGGGGAGGGCGCAAAAAGCGACTGTTTACCATGACCAATTCGGGCAAAGATGCCCTGCGGGAAGCTCGGCAGATGCGCAACGCACTGTGGCAAGCCATTCCGCGAATGGTGTGGGATACAGGAGGAAGTATCTAAGCTATGAAGTAGCCGAAGGCCATATCGCTGACCGTTTGCCCCCGCCCCGTCTGGCCACCCGCTTCCTGCGCTGGTACTGCCACCCCGATCTGCTAGATGAAGTAGAGGGCGATCTGCACGAACTATTTCAGCGACGAGTAGAAACAAAGGGGGGGTGGCGGGCCAAAGTGCTCTACTGCATCAACGTGCTGATGTTTCTACATCCTGATTATCTCCGAAAACGAAAATATCGCCCTACCAATCATACTGCTATGTTTAGAAAACATTTCACCATTGCCCTGCGCAACCTGCTTAACAAAAAGGTGTACGCAACCCTCAATATTCTGGGGTTAGCCATTGGCCTGGCCTGCTGCCTGCTCATATTTCAGTACGTCTCTTTTGAGTACAGTTTTGACACATTCAACGAAAATAGCACTACGCTCTATCGTATCAATCAGACTACCGTACAAGGCGGTGGCGAACCGGACTTTGAGGCTACAGTGGGGTGGGCAATGGCTCCTGCGCTAGCACAGGAAGTACCCGAGGTTCACCGCTTCGTGAGGCTGCATCCGGAGTATTTCAACGCGATCATTTCTCCCCCTGATCAGCCCGATAAGGTTTTTGAAGAGGATGAGGTATACTACGCTGACACCACCTTCTTTCAGATGTTCTCCTATCCGCTCATCTCCGGCCATCCGACCCGCGCGCTGGAGTCGGGCACCGTGATGCTGTCCGAGTCTGCCGCCCGGAAGTACTTTGGCGATGAAGACCCGATGGGGCAGTCACTGGACGTACGGGGCTGGGTCAGATCTACTTATCGGGTAAGCGGTGTCTTCCGGGATGTTCCGGCGAACTCACACCTTCAGTTTGAAGTACTGCTGCCGATGGTTGATCTGCTAGAGAAGAGCGGTTTCAGCGACCCTGATACCGGCTGGGGCTGGTCTAACTTTATCGCCTACGTGCAGCTACACGAGCAAGCGGATACGAAGGCCGTTGCCGAAAAGTTTACGCAGATAGTCACGCGCTACCTGGAAGAAGAGTGGCGACCCACCAATACCACCGGACAGGTCAATATTCAGCCGCTACCCGATGTTCATCTTAATGCGGATATGGCAGCCCCGAAATCGGTGATGGGAAGCTACCGGCTGGTGTACTTCTTCTCCGTCATTGGCTTGGCCATCCTGTTTATCGCGCTAGTTAACTACGTCAACCTCACCACGGCCCGCGCCCTAGACCGAGCCCGCGAGGTGGGCGTACGCAAGGTGATTGGTGCCCATCGGGGGCAATTGGTGGTTCAGTTCCTTGCCGAATCGGCCTTGGTGATCTTCACCGCATTCGTACTGGCGGTGGGGCTGGCCGAGATATTCAGACCGATGCTTAATGAGCTGGCGGGGCTGCACCTGACGCAGTCGCTGTGGATGAGCTCGGGGTTTTGGGTAGCCTTCTTTACCTTATTTTGCGTCACCTTGCTACTGGCAGGGCTCTACCCCGCGTTGGTACTTTCTTCGTTCCGGCCCGCTGCGGTGCTCAAGGGGAAAGTGAGCCGAGCCGCGAGTGGCGGTTGGTTACGGCACGGACTGGTGGTGTTTCAGTTTACGGCCACGATTGTTCTGCTCATCGGCATCACCGTGGTATACGCTCAGCTCAACCACATGCGCACCCGAGACTTGGGTATCGACCTGGAGCAGATTCTAACGGTCAGTTCCCCGAGGGTGCTTCCCGAGGGCACCGACTGGTCCGCGGCAGTAGAAACTTTTATTCAAGAACTGAGGCAGCTCTCTGTCGTGCGGCAGACCGCCACCTCAGGAACGGTGCCGGGCAAAGGGTTCAACTACTATACCGGTGGAATCCGGAAAGCCACCGACCCACCTTCTGTCGGGGTCAGCGGAGTAGGCACGCGCATTGATACTAGTTTTGCTGCGCTCTACGGCATGGAACTCATCGCGGGCGATGGTTTTGACCACAATACGGCTCCAGCAACAGAAGCGCTTCAGCCGGTGGTTATTAACGAATCGGCGGTCTACGCACTAGGTTTTGACACTCCGGCCGATGCCATCAACCAAGACATCAACGTGATGGATCAAATGACGCGGATTGTGGGAGTCTTCAAGGACTTTGACTGGTCTTCTGCCCATGCCGCCCGCGAGAACATATTTTTTTCTCTGTTTCAAGGGAACAGTCAAATCTCTATCAAAGTAAGTGCTGATGACCTGCCCCAGACGGTGGCGACTGTAGAGAAACTGTATCAGCAGCAGTTTCCTGGCAACCCGTTTCAGTACGCCTTCGCCGATGAAACGTTTGATGCGCAGTATCGGAAAGACCAGCAGTTTGCTAAGCTGATTAGCATCTTCGCCGTGCTGGCCATTGTCATCGCTTGTTTGGGCCTGTTTGGTTTAGCGGCTTTTACCGCCGAGCAACGTACCAAAGAGATTGGTATTCGCAAGGTGCTGGGTGCCTCCGTGCCGGGTGTGGTATCGCTGTTGGCTAAGAATTTTATGAGCACCGTGGCGCTATCGTTCCTACTGGCTAGTCCGCTGGCTTGGTACGCGATGGATCAATGGTTGCAGGATTTCTCTTATCGGGTAGATATTGAGTGGTGGATGTTCGGCGGAGCCGGCGTTCTGGTGCTACTGATTGCCCTGTTTACCGTCAGTTTCCAATCCATCAAAGCGGCCCTGGCCAACCCGGTAGATTCATTGCGCAGTGAGTAACCAAGGCAACAATAGCGCACCTCCACAGCTAGCCACCCGCTTCCTGCGCTGGTACTGTCACCCCGACCTACTGGACGAGGTGGAAGGCGACCTGTATGAACTGTTTCAGCGACGGGCGAAAACACAGGGGCTACAGCGGGCCAAGGCGCTCTACTGGCTCAACGTCCTGATGTTTCTGCACCCTGATTATCTTCGAAAACGAAAGAAACCCTATTCCCCTAACCCTACCATGATGTTCAGAAACTATTTCAAAGTCGCTACCCGCAACCTGGTGAAGCACCAGTTCTACAGTGTCATCAACGTGCTGGGGTTGGCCATTGGCATGACTTGCTGCGTGCTGATCTTTCTCTACGTGCAGCACGAGCTCAGCTACGACAGCTTCCACGCCAAGAAAGACCGTATCTATCGGGTGGCGACGGACATTAAAACCCCCACTGAGACACTCAACATTGGCGTTACTTCGGCCCCGATGGCAGCCTACATGAAATCCGATTTCCCCGAAGTAGAAGATATGGTGCGCATGGACGATGCGCAGTTTCTTTTGCAAGCTGGTGATCAAACTTTCGAGGAAGACAACGCGATACTAGTAGACTCTACCTTCTTCAAGGTTTTTGACTTTGATCTGCAACAGGGGAATCCTAGCACTGCTTTAAAAACTCCGTTTAGCATCGTGCTGACCGAAGATGCCGCTAAGAAATACTTCGGAAGCCGAGACCCGATGGGCCAACAGCTACTGTTGGAAGGAGAATATAACTGTACCGTAACCGGAATGATGGATAATGTGCCTGCGAACTCAAACTTCACTTTCGATGTGCTGCTCTCTCTATCTACTGAACTCGAGAATCTTGACTCTGACCGATCCGAACAATGGGGTAATTTCGGTTACGAATCCTACGTCTTGCTGTCCGAATCAGCCAATCCAGCAGAGCTGGAAGGTAAGTTGCCCGCTTTGCTGGAAAACTATATCAGCGCTGAAGATCGTAGCGAAGGTATGGCCTACACGCTGTTTCTGGAGCCCCTAACCGACGTATATTTCTCTGACCGGGGTGCGCCTAAAACCGGCAGCCTCACCAACGTCAAAATCTTCT
Source organism: Tunicatimonas sp. (assembly GCA_965213875.1). GTDB lineage: Bacteria > Bacteroidota > Bacteroidia > Cytophagales > Cyclobacteriaceae > Tunicatimonas. Next base: position 2,117,233 of record CBDCAN010000001.1, read on the forward strand.
CAGTCATCGCTATCTTTATCCTGCTGATTGCCTGCATTAACTTTATGAACCTGGCCACCGCCCGCGCCACCGAACGGGCCAAGGAGGTGGGCATCCGCAAAGTGGTCGGGGCCGTGCGGCAGCAACTGATCGGGCAGTTTCTGTGCGAGTCACTTCTGCTTAGCGGGCTAGCGTTGGCGATTGCCCTGCTGGCGGGTGAGCTGTTGCTATCGCCCTTCAATACGTTGGCGGGTAAGGTGGTGGCCACCAGTATTTTTCAGGAAGTCGACTACTTGCTCGGCTTTGTCGGACTAGCCTTGCTGGTAGGACTGCTGGCGGGCTTCTATCCGGCCCTGGTGCTCTCAGGGTTCAAGTCGGTGGCGATTCTCAAGGGGCGATTTAGCACTAGCCAGCGCGGCGTGTGGTTGCGTCGTGCGCTGGTGGTTACGCAGTTTGCCGTTTCTATTATCCTGATCGTGGGCACCGCAGTGGTGTATACCCAGCTAGACTATATGCGGAGCCGGTCGCTGGGCTTTAAAAAGGACCAGATGTTGGTAATTGATTTTCGGGGCGATGCCGTGGTGCAGGAGAAGATAGAAACGTTCAAGCAACAGTTAGTAAACCATCCGGCGGTGCAGTCGGTATCGGCTTCCTCCAGTGTGCCTAGCCGGGGGAACAGTGGGGCCTTCAGTGAATTCGAGAATCCGTCGGGTGATATGCAGTCGACCAACGTCAATCTGTTTTATGCCGATCACGACTTTCTGTCGCAGTACGAAATGAAGCTGGCCGCGGGCCGGGCTTTCTCCCGCGACTTTGTCACCGATACCTCCGCCCTCATCGTGAACGAAGCCCTGGCGGCGAGCCTCGGCTACGCATCGCCCGAAGATATTATTGGGAAGCAGTTTTCGCAGTGGGGAGTAGAAGGGGACATCATCGGGGTGGTAGAGAACTACCATTTCCGGTCTTTGCAAGAAGCGATTGAACCCATGACCATCCGGCTAGAACCCAATTTTGCCCGCTATCTATCGCTGAACATCTCTACCGACGATGTGCCGGGTACCGTATCCGATATAGAGCAGCAGTGGCAGGCCCTCGCCCCACAACGTCCCTTCAACTACCTCTTTCTCGACGACGCCTTCGACGAGCAGTACCGGGCCGAAGTGCGCTTCGGTGAGCTATTTGTCTACTTCGCTGGTTTAGCCGTATTCATCGCCTGCCTGGGGCTGCTCGGACTAATTTCCTACACCGTGGTGCAGCGAACGAAAGAGATTGGAGTCCGCAAGGTATTAGGAGCATCTGAAAGCAGCATTGTCCGCTTATTATCCAAAGACTTTCTGATGCTGGTCTTGGTGGCCTTCGTCATTGCTTCGCCCATCGCCTGGTACGCACTGCAACAGTGGCTGGCAGGCTTTGCTTACCGGGTGGCCGTTCCCTGGTGGGTCTTCGTCCTGGCCGGACTCACCGCCACATTTATTGCTATGCTCACCGTGAGTTTCCAGTCGATCCGGGCCGCCACCACCAACCCGGTAGAGAGTTTGCGCAGTGAGTGAAGGAATTGGTGATACCATCACGTCAAAATTTGCCAATCAGTTACATTTTGTGTAACTTCATGCTACACATGAGGGTAGTGAGTAGAAAGAAGCTGACTGAATATTATTCGGTACACGCGGGAAGTAAGACTGCTTTGGAAGAATGGTATAAAAAAGTGTCTAAAGCCGAATGGCAAAACCTCAACGAGTTGAAGCAACACTTCTTAAGTGCTGATTATGTAGGCAACCATCGGGTTGTATTCAACATCAAAAGGAATGACTATCGGTTAGTGTATTCAACATCAAAGGGAATGACTATCGGCAATAGTGATATACGTATCCCAGAAGGTATACATTCGTTGGATTGGTACCCATGCAGCTTATGACAGAATAGACGCTAAAAGTATGTAGCCTATGAAAGCGATAGAAACAGAAGCACAATATCAGAAGGCATTGAAAAAAATTGATGCACTAATCATAAAGGTGGGCGATCACCATAGTTATGATAACCCTGACTTCATAACGCTTGACCGTCTTTCTGATATGGTGGCCGATTACGAAGACGAGCACCATACGGTAGAACTACCTTTGCTGATTGATGTGATTAAACTGAGAATGTACGAGAGAGGATTGAAGCAGGATGACCTCGCCAAGCTTCTGGAGGTACCTAAAAGCAGGATAAGTGAATACCTCAGGGGAAAGCGTGACATTACGCTGGAGGTAGCCAGAAAAATACACAGCAGACTACACGTAGACGGCGATATTATTCTACAGTAGGCCAAGAATTATAGAAACCAGTGATTACGCCACAGTGGGGTTTTTCACCGGTTGGTGCGATCGCCGTGCCCACCGTCAGTTTCCAGTCGATCCGGGCCGCCGCCGCCAATCCGGTAGAGAGTTTGCGCAGCGAGTAAAACAAAAACCTACCGACAAAAAAACGTTCAAAGGTGTTATACTAAGGCAACCAATTGGTTGGTACGTATGGCAAACATGGAAGACGAACAGGACGCTACTCTATCAAATCCACCGTTTTTTCTTGGTTCTCTATCACCAGTTGCCGCACTTCTCCCATCCCCTCAAAAATCCATTGCACCCCTCCCACCCGTCCGATGCTAGATGCAAGCGTATGTTTGAAAACCTCCTGGTTGTTCAGCACGACGCGCAGTTGGTGGTTCTGCACGCTGATGCGACAGCGGTTCCACTGGTTCATGTCTAGCCCGAACGCGGATAGATCGCGATTGCGACCCGAAACCATCTCCTTGTTTAGCATGAACAGCAAATCGCCGACGCAGCCCGGTGTGCTAAAGTGGAAGCTTAGCACTTCTTGCGTGCCCGTGACGGTAAGGCGCACCTGCTGACAGACACTCTGTTCGGTGGGCTGGGTCAGGCGAAATTCAGTGTCCACATTGAAGTGAGCGCCGTCGATCTGGGGTTGGCTGGTCAAATTGGCTAGATAGAGCACTGACTTCGGTACTTTGTTCAGCACCGCCAGCACGTCTGGGGTGACCGTGAGCGTGCTATTCTGCCGTAGTTGTGCGGGTTTCAGATAGGTAAAGTCATCCTGGCTGGTCAGCACCGAACCCTGCCAGCCTCGGGTGGGGATGTACAAGTCGTTCTCTCGCACAATCTGACCGTCCACCAACAGCTTGGTGGCGAAGTAGCCCGGCTGATAATAGGTAGTGGTGGCAAGCCCTTGTGGCTCAGTCAGAGCGATTCGCTTGCGAGTGTCCCACGACTGCTGAATCGTCAACGAGTCATACGGTATATCTCCCACGTCGTAGCGGAAAATCACCGTATTCGGGTAACCGGTAGCGACCTTATGAAAAGAGAATGATACCTGATCCAGTAGGTGCGTGGGCAATGTGTTAGGCACCGGTTGCTTTTGTACGGTAGCAATCAAGTACCACCCCACACCGATCAAAACTACCAGTATAGCCATTATCATCGTACGGCGCCACTTATGGGGCGATTCTGACGGTAAAGGTCTTTGCTCACTATGCGACTGGCAAAACTGCCGCCAACTGTCGTAACCCGCGAAGGTTGCCAGAATGTCGAGCGTGGCTACGCTGGGCTGTGACACACGCTCGGCCCGTCCCCACACCCGCTTGAGGGTGGTGACGCTGATCTGCTGTCGTGTCTGCTCTAGCATCTGCTGACTGAGCGTTTGGAAGTCTTTGTTGGTCCAGGTAGAACTATCGCCCCAGTTGAGCTGCGACTCAATTTGCTTGACCAACCGGGTGAGGTGTGCTGCTTGCATAAGATAAGGTAGTTGAACACGATTGAATAGCATTGAACAGGCTGGGAACACGAGCTTTTGCCTTTTCTGCTGCTTATTGAGCACCAATAAATACCTAAAATAAGCAACCCATGAAGAAATTAGCAATTTTTGTGCTCGCACTCACCACGGTCACCATCACCTTCGGACAGAACCGGCGGCCCGCTCCTCCCTCTGAAGTTCAGGTAGCCATGCAGCCCGAAGTCTGGGAATACGATACGGCTCGTGTAAAGTTCTTGACGCACCGTTCGGCACCTGCGGTGCAGGGGCTCGACGGTGGCGCACTGATGCACTTGACCGACCTTGTATTTGAAAACGGTACCATTGAGTTTGATATTGAATTGCCCGAGCAGGGATTTGTAGGCATTCGCTTTCGCCAGACCGATAACCGGGCCGTAGGCGAAGACTTTTACATTCGCTCATTCTGGCCGATTAATCCGCGCAACCGTACCCTGACACAGTACACCACGATGGTAGACAGCATGGGGCTGTGGGATCTGACGGACGATTACCAGGCGCCCGCTCCCCTTTATCAGAACCGGTGGAACCACGTGAAGCTGGTGGTAAACGGGCGGCAGATGCGGGCCTACGTGAACGATAGTGCCGTGATACACGTGCCCGTGCTAGAGAGCGAGCAGACGGCGGGCAAGATTTCGCTCAGCGGCAACGCTATTTTTGCCAATCTGGTGGTTTACCCGAACGCGGCTGAAGACCTTCCCGCCACTGCGGGATACGAACCAACGCACTACGATCCGTATTATCTGCGCAACTGGCAGGTAACCACGCCGGTGGATTTTCCCCTGGGTCGTGATGTGACTGACGAAGGTATCCCCGATAGCACCACGCAGTGGACACCGGTTCAGGCTGGGCACCGCGCGCTAGTGAACCTGAGTCGTTCGTTCGGAAAAACAGACATGGGTGAACGGCGATTGGTATGGCTCAAAACGTCTATCACCTCAGAAAAAGAGCAGCGCAAACGACTGGCGCTGGGCTTCAGCGATGAGGTGTGGGTATTAATTAACGGGCAGCTGTTGCACGTAGACAAAAACTACTTTGGTACACCCAGCATGAAAGAACCAAAGGGGCGCTGTACGATTGACAACACCTCCTTTGAGTTGCCCTTGAACGAGGGAGAGAATGAATTGATGATCGGAGTAGCCAACTACTTCTACGGCTGGGGCATTATTGCCCGGCTGAATAATACGGACGGGTTGACGACCGAATAAGTACACCGTTTGACTCTCGCATCAATAACTCGTATATTTTGACCTACGCTATACCGAAAGCTATGCTAGACAAAGTCGTACTCAAAGGCCCGGAGGTGCAGATGACCGACGCCGAGTTTCTTCGCTTCTGTCAGGATAACCGCGACCTGAACATTGAGCGCAACGCTCAACGAGAAATCATCATTATGTCACCTACCCACACGAGCACTGGATTCGTTAATTTAAGAATAGCCACTCAGATAGACGTGTGGACGCAACAAAGCCAATTGGGTATCGCCTTTGACTCTTCGGCGGGCTTTACCTTACCGGATGGGTCAATGCGTTCTCCCGATGTTTCTTGGGTAGCACTACAAAGGTGGCAACAACTCACCGAAGCACAGAAGGAAGGTTTTGCCGCTGTCTGCCCTGATTTTGTGCTAGAACTCAAATCAAAAACGGATCGGTTGTCAGACTTGCAAGAGAAAATGGAAAGCTACGTGGAACGCCAACGGGGCACAACTGGGCTGGTTGGTGGTGTTGGAAGAAGAAACCGTGCATATTTATCAACCCGGGCAGGCGGTTCGCCAACACAAGGATTTCAACGTACCCCTGTCGGGCGACCCGGTGCTCTCAGGCTTTCAGTTAGACTTTTCTCGCCTTAAACTACCGTAGCACTGTTCCGAATCGAACACCTATTGACCGGTTTCGGACAGTTGAGTACCGCCGAAAGGTACGTGCCGTGTTGTACGGGCGGTTGGCATCCCGCTTGCCAGTAGCTAGAAAAATCTGGCTACGATGTTTAAAAACTACCTGCTCACCGCTTATCGCAACTCCCTCAAGAACAAACTGTACGCTACCATTAATGTATTGGGTCTGGCGATAGGCCTCACCTGCTGCCTGTTTATTGTGCTATACGTACAGCACGAGCGCAGCTACGATCAGTTTCACGAGAAGAAAGACCGCATCTTCCGGGTGTATCGCACCACCGACCGCGATGGTTACAGCGAAATAGGACCGATCTCTCCGCCCTACGCCGACGCGTTACGCAACGACTTTCCGCAGGAAGTGGAAGCGGCGGTGCGGGTGATGCCCCGCGATGGGCTCATCACGCAGGGTAACAATGCCTTCACTGGTGATAACATCACCTTCGTGGGTCACGATTTTCTGCAAATATTCTCGTTTCCACTGACGCAGGGCGATCCGGCCACCGCCCTGAGCGAACCCAGCGGGGTGGTGCTGACCGCCGACATGGCGCGAAAATACTTCGGCAACCAAGACCCGATTGGCAAAACGATCACCTACGAAAATGATTACCCGATGGTGGTAACCGGCGTGCTGGCACCTGTGCCCGAGAACTCGCACATCGAATTCGACTTTCTGGCTTCGGTGCATTTGTTTGAGCAAGAGGAGTGGTTTACCGGATGGTGGAATAACAACATGATGGCCTATGTGCTGCTGAAGGAGAATGTGGCTGAATCTGCCGTAGAAGATCAGTTTCCAGCCTTTATGGAGAAGTACCTCGGCGCTGACTTTGAGCGACTGGGCTTGCGCGTGGGACTTACCCTGAAGCCCCTCACGGATGTTTACTTCGCCCGCGATGTGGGCTTCGACGTGTGGGCTAAGCATGGTAATGCGTCTATGGCGTATATCTTTCTGGTGGTAGCCGTGTTCATTTTACTGATTGCGTGTATCAATTTCATGAACCTGGCCACCGCCCGGGCCGCCCGCCGGTCTACTGAGGTGGGCGTGCGTAAAACCCTGGGGGCTAATCGTAACGATCTGATCTACCAATTCTTCGGTGAGTCTTTCCTGACCACCTTCGTTGCCAGCCTGCTCACCGTGGTGCTCATGTCAGCCTTACTACCGGCTTTTAATCAGTTTGCCGAAGTGCAGCTATCACTACCGTTTAGCGACGTCCGGTTTTTAGTACTCATGCTGGGGGTGATGGTGACGGTAGGGCTACTGGCCGGTAGCTACCCCGCCCTGGTTTTGTCCGCTTTTGTGCCGGTGAAAGCGCTGAAAGGAAAGCTACGCGGTGGTGCCAAAGGAGAGTATCTACGCAAGGGTTTGGTGGTCTTTCAATTTGTCATCTCTATCGTGTTGATTGTGGCGGTGCTAGTAGTGAACCAGCAAATGCGGTTTGTGCAAGATCAACGACTGGGGTTTGACAAAGAGCGGGTGATGTTGCTGGAGGTAAACAATAACGAATTATACGACCAACGCGATGTATTTAAAAGTCAACTACAACGGGATAGTCGAATCACGAACGTAGCAACCATATCGGGCGAGCCGGGTGGGTTCCATGATATGTACACCCTTCAGGTAGAAGACCACGAAGAGGAGGTCATTATGCGTACGGTTTTTACCGATACAGACTATATACCGACCCTTGGTCTTAATCTGCTGGCGGGTCGCAACTTTTCGCCGGAGCGTAGCACTGATACGCTAGAGGCCGTAATTCTGAACGAAACCGCTGTGCAGACGTTGGGCTGGTCGCCTGAAGAAGCGCTGGATAAAGAGGTGGTCAACCCCTTCTCGGATTCTATTCCCCGGCGGGTGATCGGAGTGGTAGAAGACTATCACTTCGCCTCGCTGCACCAGCAGATTGATCCGCTGGCGATCATGATGGGCGATGACATCCGGGTGATCGCAATCAAAGTAGCCGCCGGTCCGGTGAGCCCGGTGGTTGACGTAGTGTCAGATGCCTGGGCCACGTTGGGTACCAAGTATCCCTTCGCGTTTACCTTTTTGGACGAAAGCTACGATCAGCTGTATCGCGCCGAGCAGCGGCAGAGCAAAGTGTTTACATTGTTTGCGGGCATTGCCGTGTTCATCGCGTGCTTGGGGCTGTTTGGTTTGGTCACCTTCGTGGCCGAACAGCGCACCAAAGAGATTGGCGTACGCAAAGTGCTGGGGGCATCGGTATGGCAACTGGTGCAATTGCTGACTCGCGACTTCGCCGTGCTGGTGGTGATTGCGCTAGTGATTGCCTCGCCGCTGGCGTACTATGCGATGGAGCAGTGGCTGAATGACTTTGCCTACCGGGTGGCGTGGCAGCCGACCACTTTTCTGCTGGCTGGCGCGCTCACCCTGCTGATTGCCCTACTCACCGTCAGTTGGCAATCGGCCAAAGCCGCCCTGGCTAATCCGACGGAAGCTTTGCGGAGCGAATAGACTCTAAATAGTGGTTAATGACTGATGAATAATAATTTCGTTAGTCATCACTTCAATTCTTCAACCTACCGCTATGTTTAAGAACTACGTACTCACCACCGTCCGCCGCTTCTGGAAGCAGAAGAACTATACGCTACTGAACGTGAGCGGGCTCGCGCTGGCCATGGCCACGGCTGGGCTGGCACTGCTCTTCGTACGCCATGAGTATAGCTACGACCGATGGGTGCCCAACCAAGAGAATATCTACAAGGTGTATCGACAGTGGGACTCAAATGGTAGTAATGCATTCACTCCCTACCGCCTGGCCGAAGCCCTGCGCAATGAGTTTCCCGAAGTCACCAGTGCCACCTGGGCCGTGGAGAGCGGACGGGCCCTCATTGGAGTGGAGGATCAGGAGGGAATCTTCGCGGACAAAGTGGCTACGGTCGATAGCAGCTTCTTACGGGTGCTGCCGTTTCCGCTACGCTACGGCAATATCAATAACGCTCTGGAGCGCCCGCGTACCGCAGTGCTGAGTCACGAAACTGCTCAAACGCTGTTTGGCAACGAAAACCCGGTAGGCCGTACCCTGCGCGTAAACGCTGAAACCGACTACGAAATCACCGGTGTACTGGCTACTTTTGCCGGTAGCAGTCACCTGGCAGTAGACGCCTTGATTCATGACACCACCGACGTGTATATTTCCTGGACGGGTAATAACCCCGCCACTTACGTAACGCTGGCTTCGGACACCGACGTGGCAGCGTTGGAACAGAAGATAACCCAAGCTATTAACCCCCGCATCCGGGAAGAGATGGAGCGTTTTGGTGCAAACGTCGACGAATACCCTGATTGGAAGCTGCTATCGCTACGTGATGTGCAACTGAGCGGTAGCCAGATCGGTGGCCCCTTCTCCGGGCAAGGCGAAAAGCGCACCGTTCTGGTGATCATGCTGGTGGCGATAGTCATCCTCGCCATTGCCAGTATCAACTATATGAACCTGGCTACCGCTCAGGCCGCCCGTCGGGCCCGTGAGGTGGGCGTGCGCAAGGTAAACGGGGCGCAGCAGTCGCAACTCATGGTGCAGTTTCTTACCGAAGCCACCCTCCAGTGCTTACTAGCCCTGCCCATGGCCGTGCTGCTCGCCGAATTAGCACTACCCGTCTTCAATGGTGTAGTGAACCGCAATCTGACACTGGATCTAGACACCGGAACGCAACTATTGCCTTATCTACTGCTACTTATTGTCGGCTTGATTCTTATTTCCGGTAGCTACCCAGCTTTTGTATTATCAGGCTATCGCCCTGGCGAGGTGCTCAAGGGGCAGTGGTTGCGCCGCGACCAGGGCAAAGTGCTGCGCCAGGGTTTGGTGGTGGCCCAGTTCGCGGGTGCCATTGTGGCCACTGTGGTGATGCTCTTTATCTACCAGCAAATCCGTTTTATGCAAAGTCAAGAGCTCGGCTTTCGGGGCGAGCAGGTGATGGTGATCACCGTGAACGCCCAGGAAACCTACGAAAAGGTGCTATCCCTGAAGTCGCAACTATTGCAGAGCCCCCGGGTGACCGCTATTGCTTCGGCTAATGGGCTGCCGGGCTCTAACTACTCAGACTACGGGTTTCAACTGGGCGGACGAGAGCAGTCTATCAATAGTAATATCTTCTTTGTGGACGCTGACTACCCCGAAGTACTGGACTTAAAGATGCAACAAGGCCGATTTCTCTCTCCTACCGACACTTCCTACCTAACCTTCGTGGTGAACGAAGCCTTCGTGAAAGAGCACGATATAAAAGACCCGGTAGGCCATTCGCTTAGCTTCACCGGGGTTGAAGACAATGCGAGCGGACAAATTATCGGAGTCGTTCGGGACTTTAACTTCAGTAGTCTAGAGCGCGGCATTCGCCCACTGGTGTTTTCTGGAAGCATCAATGCCCTGCGCGGCGGTTGGGTCGATGCGGTGGCGGTGCGTCTGCAAACCGATAACCTGCGCGAGACAATGGCCGAAGTAGAGGATTTCTGGCAACAGATAGAACCCAACCATCCGATTCGCTACACCTTTCTGGACGACGACTTTGCCGGACTCTACGCCGAGCAAGAGCGGTTGGGGCAAACGCTGCTGTATGCTACCTTCATTACTCTGTTTATCGCCCTGCTAGGGCTGTTTGGTTTGGCCTCCTACGTCGCCGAACAGCGGACCAAGGAGGTGGGTGTGCGTAAGGTACTCGGTGCTTCGGTTCAGCAGATTGTTGTGCTACTGGGCATGGATTTCCTGAAAGTGGTTTTGGTTTCCGGACTGGTGGCTACGCCGATTGCGTGGTGGCTCACCCGCCGCTGGCTAGAAGACTTTGCTTATCGCACTGAGATCACCGCCGCACCTTTCCTGCTGGCCATCACTCTGGCAGTAGTTGTTGCTGTGCTGACGGTGAGTGTCCGGGCTGTCCGTGCGGCCACAGTCAATCCCGTAGAAGCTTTGCGGAGTGAGTAAACCCAAAATAATGAGTAATGATTGATGACATCATCAATCATTACTCATTAACAACGGATCATCAGATAACTACCTTCCTCCCGACTCGCCTTTCTCCTCAATGGTAGCCGCCGGTTCTAGTATATTGCCGTCGGCGTCGATCATGACGATTTGATCCATACCGAGCTCCTTGAGGCCGGGCATAATCTTCTCCTTGTCACCCACCACAAACCACTGAATTTTGTCAGGCTGTACCATCTGCTTACTCAAGGTTTGCACCTCATCTAGCTTCAGGTTTTTCATCCGCTCGCCGTAGGTTTGGTAGTAATCGTCTTCCAGGCCGTACTTCACTATCTCGTTGAGCGAGCTGCCCACCGCCTGGTTCGTCTCCCAGCGGCCCGACAGTTGTAGGTTGCTGTTCTTCTGCACCTTGTCAAACTCTTCCTGTTTCACAGGAGTGTCTCCTACGAAGGCGGTAAATTCCTTCTTGATTTCCTGAATAGACTCTTTGGTCTTATCGGTTTGCACCGGCGCGTAGGCCAGATACGGTCGCTGCCCTTTGGCTGCCCACACAAAGCTGCCGGCTCCGTAGGCCCAGTGCTTATCTTCTCGTAGGTTCATGTTGATCCGTGAGGTAAAGTCGCCCCCCAACACATCGTTCATCACGTTCTTGGCCAGTTCATTCACCTCGCCGTAGGGTTCCGTGAGGTATCCGGCGATCACAATTGACTGCTGCGACTCGGGGCGGTCCATAAGGTAAAGTACATTGCTCGGAGCGCCTTCTACCGTAGCGATGTTCTTCTCCGGCACGTCGCCCTTCTTCCATGCTGACAGACGGTCTTCTAACTGAGTCGTCAGTTCGTCCATAGTGAGGTCGCCTACCACCGTCAGCGTGGCGTTATTAGGTTTGAACCAAGTGTCGTAAAACTGCACCAGGTCGTCGCGCTGAATCTGTTCTACCGTTTCTTCGTAGCCCGAACCGGTGAGGGGATTACTGTAGGGGTGCTGTTCTCCGTACATCAGTTTGGGGGCCACACGGAGAGCCATTGCGAACGGCTGGGTTTTCTCGCGTTGGATACCTGATATCTGCTCTTTTTTTAGGCGGTCGAGTTCTTTCTCCGGAAAAGCGGGGTTGAGCAAAACGTCGGCGTATAAATCCAGGCTTTGGTCTAGCACCGGTTTCAGGGCGGTCAGGCTCACGTAAGAGGCATCCAAATCAGAAGAGCTCCTGAGCGAAGCACCCAGCGTCTGTAGCTGTTCACTGATCTGAAGCGCGTCCATACTCTCCGTGCCCTCGTCCATCATGCTCAGGGCCAGTGAAGCGGTGCCGGGTTGCCCGCCCTGGTCGGCGGCGTAGCCCGCGTCTACCACCATGTTCATCACCACGGTGGGCACGCCCTCACGGCGCGCCAGCACTACGTCTAAACCGTTCGACAGGGTAGTACGCTCGGTGACCGGAAACTGCGCTACCTTCACTTCGCCGAGCTCGGGCATCGCACTGCGGTCGGCATCGGTGCCGCTGGCCTGATACTCAGGAAACGGATTGGCAATAAGCGTATGCTTACCCTCGCTCAGCCAGGTTTTTGCGGCTTGCTGAATATCTTCTACGGTGGTTTCCTGCACTGCCTTGAGCGTCTTCTTGTAGTAGTCGGGGCTGCCGCCGTATACCGCATTCATCGCCAGCAGGTCAGACTTGCCGCCGAAACCACCGATGCGCTCAACCCCTTTGGTAAAGTTGGCAAAGTAGGCCGATTTCACCTTGTTGAGTTCTTCCTGGGTAGGACCGTTGGCGATAAATTCTTGCAGTACTTGTGCTAGTTTAGCTTCCACTTCTTCTACCGGTTCGCCGGGTTTCACGTTGGCCTGCACGGTGAAGGTGCCCGCAATCTCGCGTGGATATACGTAGGCCGACACGGAACTTACCTGCTGGTCTTCGTACTGAAGCTTTTTGTACAGCCGTGAGGTTTTTCCGGCCGCCAGAATGTCCGAAGCCAGGTCGAGGTGTACCATCTCATCGGTGCCCCACTGCGGCACGTTCCACACCTGCGTGATGCGCGATTCGGGCACCCGGTCTTCGTAGGTTTGGCGGGTATTGCCGGTGCGTTTGGCCACGTTCACCTGCGGACGGGCCAAGGTGGGGCCGGGTTCGATGCTCCCGAAGTATTTCTTGACCTTCTCGTGTACTTCGTCGGGGTTCACATCACCCGCGACGGCCAGCACCGCGTTGGCCGCACCGTAGTAGGTCTTGAACCACTCCTGCACATCTTCCAACGAGGCCGCGTTCAGGTCTTCCATCGAACCAATCACCGTCCATGAGTACGGGTGACCTTCGGGCCACAGCGCATCGTTGATGAGCTGCCGCGAGCGGCCGTAGGGCTGGTTCTCGCCCTGGCGCTTTTCGTTTTGTACCACGCCACGCTGCTCGTCCAACTTGGCGGTGTCGATGGCCCCCAGCAGATGCCCCATTCGATCCGACTCTAGCCAGAGTACTTGGTCCAGTGCGGCGGTGGGCACATTCTGAAAGTAGTTGGTGCGGTCGTTATTAGTGGTGCCGTTCAGGTCGGTGCCACCGATGCGCTCCAGTGCCTGAAAGTAGTCGTCGTTGAAGTTTTCGCTGCCGTTGAACATCAGGTGCTCGAACAGGTGAGCGAAACCACTTTTGCCGGGCTTCTCGTTTTTAGAGCCTACGTGGTACCACACGTTCACCGCCGCAATAGGCGCCTTATGGTCTTCGTGTACGATGAGACGCAGGCCGTTATCCAGCGTAAACTCTTCGTACGGAATATCAATGTCGTCAGGAGAGAATAAAAGGGAATCTTGGGCCAGGCCGAGCGTAGCGCAGCTCAGCAGAAGCCCCATAAGAGCGAAGGATTTTTTCATTTCTAAAAGAGGGTTAGGTGGAACAACGTGTGATAGTCCAAACATCTTCGGATGATAAGACATACGTAGTAAGGCCGCAAATGGATACAGCAGTAGGCGCGCCATTAGTGACTACAGCTACTGTTGTACCGCCATCTCGATCCACAGTGTATCGCTGGCGCGGTAGAGTTCAATCGGCAGGCCGCTCACCGACAAGTGGTGTTTGGCGGCGTAATCAAGCAGTTGCTGGTTGATGGTTTCGGGACTCGCCATCACGAAGGGGTGCGCCTGCACGTAGGCCCGCAGGTAGGTGCCCGCTGCCAGCGTGTCGGTTTGGTAATCTGCGGGGGCCAAGCGGGGCGGCTCATCTAATACGATACCGATAAACTGATTGACCGTTTTGCCTCCGGCCGAGGCAGCATCCAGATTCACCACCGCCAGCGTGCCCAATACCGAGTCACTGGCTTGTAACTGCTGCGCTTGTACGAAGATTTTGCGAAGTGCCAGGTCACCATACTTGCCCTGATACGGTTTGCCGAGCATCGGCCGTTCCGGAACCGTGACCTGCTCAATGGTGACTTCATTAAAGCCGCCCAACCAGTAGTAACCGGCCAGGGTGAGCAGCCCCAGCGGTAGCAAAATATAGAGTAAGGTTTTCTTAAGCATACGCGTTATTGACCGGAAATAGCAATTCGCCGGTAGCGAACAGTGGCCGAAAATAGCGTATTCTCTCAGAATAAGTAAGGAACTTCTTGACAAAGTTTCAGAATGATTCACTCATAAGAAAATGTGGCTGTGATCGGCCCAATTCGTCACATCCATCAGAAAAACCACTAACTTTACCCGGCGGTTTTGCTATCATTGTGCAAAATTGCGTCAAGTAACGCACAACCGGTTTATGTACGCATACCTACAGGGCAAGCTCGCCCACAAAGACCCTACTTTTGCCATTATCGACGTGCAGGGAGTAGGCTACGAAGTTCGTATTTCACTCACCACGTATAACGCGATCGGCAGCAGCGAATCGTGTCGGCTGCATACGCACCTCTACGTGAAGGAAGATGCTCAGCTGTTGTTTGGCTTTGCCGAGGCCAACGAAAAGCGTTTGTTTTTAGACCTGATCAGTATATCAGGAGTAGGCCCTAGCCTGGGACTTACTATCTTATCGTCGATGGATCCGGAAGAAATTAAGGCAGCCATTGTGCAGGGAGACGCCAAAACCATTCAGCGTATCAAAGGGATTGGTGCTAAAACCGCGCAGCGGCTGGTGCTGGAGCTTCAGGATCGTATCAAGAAGGAGATGACGAGCGGCGGTGGAGTGCTGCCCGAGAAGATTCAGGGAATAACGTCAGGCTCGTACAATACGCTTCGCAACGAGGCGTTGTCTGCTTTGATAACGCTGGGCATCAACCGTAATACCGCCGAAAAAAGCATCCAGAAAGCCGTCAGCGAATGGCAGAAAAGCAAATCTACTGAACCGCGGGTAGAAGACTTGATTAAACTCGCGCTCAAAACCACATAACCATACCTGTCGCATAGTGCTATCTACGTATTGGCTTCGTTTATGTACTTTTTGTTCGGGCAAAATACTGCTATTCCTGGGACTCAGTCTGCTCAGCGGAGCACTCTATGCCCAGCAACCGGCGGAGCCGGAGCCGTCCGATAATTTTCCGCCACCCACCGAAACCGATCCTTCGGGCAACGACTTGCCGGGCAACGATTTTCCGGATGATAATTTCCCGAACAACGATCCGTCGGGTAATGACTTTCCGAATAACAACTTTCCCAGCAATACCGCGCCCAACAACCCAACACCAGGCCTCGGAACTCCTCCTGACCAATCAATACCTAACGATGCATCGCCCGATATTGATGCGGCACCGACCGGAACGGACGACGGCTTGCCAAACGACCTCTCGCCCGGTATTGACTCTTCACCGGGAACAAACTCCTCGCCCGAGACAAATTCACCGACTGACACTGCCCCTGAAGAGCCATCATCTGACGAAGGGCGACCCCGTCCTCCGGTAGTGCCGGTGGATAGAACCGATACACTGCCCGATGGGTCATACCGTGCCGCTCCTTTTCCTAATTACCGCCAGCCCGACCGCTACGGCGACCCGTTTTCTAATCCAGTCCCGCGCACTCCACTGTATTCTCGTGATCCTACGCAGATAGAAAGTGACATTGAAGTGAACCCCGAAGATTCTGCGTTCAATTATTCTATCCGTGAGCGCATGAACGAGCTAGACTATCGGGCTCCTTCGTATCTCAACTTCGATCAGTATCAAAAATACCAGTCGCAGAAGGCGCTACAAGACTATTGGCGCAGTCGCTCGTCTGAACTAGACGGTGAAAGTGCAGTCACGGGCAAGCGACTCATTCCGCCGATATACACCACGCCGATCTTCGACCGGCTGTTCGGAGGCTCGTACGTAGATATCCGGCCCAACGGCTTCGTGACGCTCGACTTCGGCGGGCAGTTTCAACGGGTTGACAACCCGGCAATTCCGATCCGACAGCAGCGCAACGGTAATTTTGAGTTTGATCAGCAGATCAGCCTTAATGTGGTGGGTAAGATTGGTGAAAAGCTGGCCGTTACCGCTAACTTCGACAACAACAGCTCCTTTGATTTTCAGAACCAGGTGAAGGTAGAGTACACCGGCTACGATCACGAAATCATCAAGAAGATCGAGCTGGGTAACGTCAATCTGCCGGTAAACAACAGCCTGATCACGGGTTCGCAGAGCCTGTTCGGACTCAAAACGCAGTTGCAATTCGGGAGGCTGTTTATCACCAGCGTGGCCTCAGTGCAGCGCGGTAGTAGCGATGTGGTCACCATCCAGAACGGTTCGCAGAGCCAGGAGTTTGAGGTGCGCTCTTCGCAGTACGATGAAAACCGCCACTTCTTTTTGGGGCACTTCTTCCGCGATAACTACGAAGCGTGGATGGAGACGCTGCCTCTCATCAATTCTCGGATCAACGTCACCCGTGCGGAGGTATACGTGATCAATAGAACCGGCAACACCGAAACGCTACGTACTGTGGCGGCTTTTATGGATTTGGGTGAAGGCCTGGAGCGTAACATCTTCAGAAGCAATGTTTTCCCCGGCGAACAGAGCGGATTAGAACCCACCCGCAACGAAGCTAACGACCTGTTCTCAACCATCCGGAGTCAGAACCGAACGCCCGACGGACTGGAAGACGATATCAGAAGACTGTATCCCGATTTTGTGAGCGCTACTGACTACGAACTCAAGACGTCGGTGCGAAAGCTGGGTCCGCAGGAGTTTACCCTTAATAGTCAGCTGGGCTATATCACCCTGAACCGTCAGTTGCAGAACGATGAGATGCTGGCGGTGTCTTACGAGTATACCTACCGAGGACAGAATTACCAGGTGGGTGAACTCACCGAAGACTATCAGAACCTAGACGACGAGCAAGCCATCTTCCTGAAGATGCTGCGCCCCACCAAGATCAACACCGAGGTGCCCACCTGGGACCTGATGATGAAGAACGTGTACTCGCTCAACGCCAACCAGGTTACCCAGGATGGCTTCAACCTGCGCGTGGTATACCGCGATGACCGGGCGGGCGTGGATAACCCGAGTCTGAACGAGGGGGGCGATAACGTGCGCAACCAGCAACTGGTAGGGCTGCTCGGCGTAGACCGGCTCAACCCTAATGGCGATCCGGTGACCGGGGGCGACGGTAATTTCGACTATGTAGAGGGCTTTACGGTAGACTCTGAGCAGGGAACGATCTATTTCCCGGTGCTAGAACCCTTTGGTAATACGCTGGAAACCCTGTTTGAAGATGGCGGCGTATCTACTGATAACCTAACCGAGCGTTACGTATACAACGAACTTTACGAAGAAACGCAGAATGATGCATCGCTGGTGACCAACAAGGATAAGTTTTTCTTGGTGGGTAGCTTCCTGGCGGGCTCTTCCAACGAAATTCAACTGCCGGGCATCAATATCGCCGAGGGCTCAGTGCAGGTGATGGCCGGTAGCACGCCCCTGCCCGAGAGCGACTATACGGTGGACTACAACCTGGGCCGTGTGACGATTCTTAACCAAGGGGTGCTCAGTTCGGGCAAGGAGATTCAGATTACCTACGAAAAAGCTGACTTGTTCAACTTTCAGCAGCGCACGATGTTAGGCACCCGCCTCGATTACGTGGTGAACGACGATATTAATCTGGGCGCAACGTTATTGCACCTCAACGAGCGCCCGCGCATCACGCGCCCCAGTATCGGCGACGAACCCAACAGCAACACCAAGTACGGCTTCGACATCAACTACCGCAAAGAATCGCGCTTCCTGACCCGGATGGTAGACGCCCTGCCACTAATCCAAACCAAGGAACCCTCGAGTGTGGCCTTCAGTGCAGAGTTTGCCCAACTGCTGCCCGGCACTTCCAATGTGGTAGACGGCGACGGCACTTCGTATATCGATGATTTTGAGAACTTTGCTACCCCCTACGCGCTGAGCGGTTGGCAAAACTGGCAGCTTGCCGCCACCCCCGCCGTCAGCGGTCAACCGATCGCCACCAGCAACGAAGCGGAGCTACCCGGGCGGCTGCTCGACGGTACCAAACGCGCCAAACTGGCCTGGTATGTGGTTGATAACAGTGTGTTCTACCTGGATCGCGGTGGCCTTCGGCCCGATGGGATTGACCTGCCGATTACCAATCATTATGAACGAGCTATTCCGCCGCAGGAAGTGTTTCCTCAACTGCAAGAGCAGGTGGTGAATACCAACCTGGCCATCTTCGACATGGCCTTCTTCCCCCAAGAACGAGGGCCGTTCAACTATACCGGCGATTTAGCAGCGCTAGAAAACAACCCCGAAGAAAACTGGGGCGGGGTCACGCGGGCGATTACCTCAGACGTAGATTTCGATAAGACTAATATTGAGTATATTGAATTTTGGCTGCTTGATCCTTTTATCGGCGGTGAGGACGGCGTGGTGCGCGACGGTCAAGTAGATCAGAACAATACCACCGGTGGTAAACTGTTCTTTAACCTAGGAAGCGTTTCGGAGGATATCACCCCCGACAGTCGGCACTTCTTTGAGAACGGGCTGCCGGAAGATTACAATGACGATGATGTGATTGCCACCGATGAAGGGCGTGCGCCTCGTGATCAGCTGCTGGTTGAGTTTTTCCCCAACACCTCAGAAGAAGTGCGCGAAAACCAAGACGTAGGTTTTGACGGCGTGAAAGATGGTGCCGGGCCGAACGAAGAGCTGGAGTTTTACTACGGAGACCGGGCAGACGGGCTACCCGATGACGTGCGCCTCGACCCTTCGGCGGATAACTTTCGCTACTTTCTGGGTGATGAATACGACGCCCGTGATGCTCAGATTGTGGAGCGCTACCGCGATTTTAACGGCACGGAGAACAACACGCCCTTCGGTGCCACCAACGATCTTTTCACTCCTTCTAACGGCAACGAGCCCGATAACGAAGACCTCAACCGCGACAATACGCTGTCGACACTAGAGGAGTACTACGAATACGAAGTAGACCTGCGCCCCGGACAGCTGGAGGTGGGCCAGGGTTATATTGTGGACAAAATCAATCCTACCGAACAGCCCAATGCCACCTGGTATTTGTTCCGCATCCCGGTGCGCCAGCCTGATCGTGTGGAGGGAAGCATCAACGGATTCAAGACTATCCGCTACCTGCGTACCTACCTGACCGGTTTCAGTCAGCCGGTGGTGCTGCGCTTCGCTAAATTCCAGTTTGTGGGCAGCCAGTGGCGGCGCTTCACTAACGATCTGGACGATAAAATTCTGGACGAGTACGACGAGGAGTATGATCCTGATTTTACCATTTCGACGGTCAACATAGAAGAAAACGGCACTGACACCGAGGGAGTGGGTTCGCCCTACGTGGTGCCCCCCGGATTTATTCGCGACATTGATAACTCATCACCGATTGAGCGCCGCCTCAATGAGCAGTCCATTCAGCTGTGTGTAGACAATCTGCGCGATGGCGATGCCCGGGCGGCTTTCAAAAATATTCCGCTCGACCTAATCAACTACGGCAACTTACGTATGTTCTTGCACGCCGAACCCCAAGAAGGTAGCACTCTGGAGAACAATGCTGTCTCGGGTTTTCTAAGGATTGGTAATGATGCCACGCGCAACTACTACGAAGTGGAAATTCCGCTGACGGTGTCGCCCTCCAATAGTCGTGATGAGTTCGACGTGTGGCCGGAAGAAAATGAGATGGACATTGAGCTAAACTGGCTACACGAAACTAAAGCGCTGCGTAACCAGCTCAACCTCTCTAAAGACTTAGAATTTGAGCGGCAGTTCGGCGAAGAAGGCCGGTACACGGTTCGGGTGGTAGGTAGTCCTGACCTCAATAACATCCAGGCCGTGATGGTGGGTGTTCGCAACCCGCGCACCACCGACCGTGCGCCGCAGTCGGTGTGCGTGTGGGCCAACGAATTGCGCGTCGGAGACTTTGACCGCCGGGCCGGGTGGGCCGCCAACGCTCGTATGAACACCCAACTGGCCGACTTCGCCAACGTAACCGCCTCTATACAGCACTCTACCTTTGGGTTTGGAGCGTTGCAGTCAAAGATTGCAGAGCGCACCCGCGAAGAACGTACGGCCTACGATGTGTCGGCTAATGTGAACCTGGATAAGTTTTTTCCTGCTAATTTTGGTCTGCAAATTCCGATGTTCGTGAGTTTCGAGCAGGAGCGGATTACCCCGCAATTTGATCCGCAGAACGAAGATATTCCGCTAGAAGCCGCGCTGGCGGCCCGCAGTCCGGAAGAACGGTCGGAGTACGAAGATATCGTTACGGGGCAGCGTACCGAGCGTAGTCTCAACTTCACTAACGTGCGCAAGATCAAGGTGAACGAAGATTCGAAGAGCCGCTTCTACGATCTGTCGAACTTCAATTTCTCGTATCTCTACAGCGAGGAGATATCAAGCAGCTTCGAGATTGCCGACTTCCAGCGTCGGCTAATTAGCGGCGGCGTGGGCTACAACTACAGCTTTCCTGACATGACGGTAGAGCCTTTCGCCAATATCAATGCGCTCAATTCGCCTTGGCTGGCGCTGCTCAAAGAGTTCAATTTCTCGCCGGTGCCCTCCAGCGTTAATTTCCGAGCCGACGTAGCACGAAGCTTCATTAAATCACAGTACCGTAACAACGCGCTGACTACCTTCAACTCAGAGCCACAGTTTCAAAAGACTTTTACCTTTGACCGCGTGTACAGCCTGCAGTGGAACCTGACGCGTAGTCTTAATCTAGACTATAATTCGCGGGCTTTGGCGCTTATTGATGAGCCAGAAAACGAGGTAGAAGGAGCCATCGATACGGAGGTAGAACGCGACTTCGTAATCGACCGCCTCCGTAACCTGGGGCGCATCAAGAACTTTGACCAGTCGGTGACGGCCACCTACTCGGTGCCCCTTGACAAACTGCCGCTCACCGATTGGATCAGCGCTGATGTGCGCTACGGGGCCAATTATACCTGGCAGGCCGGTCCCTTTGACCCCAATACGATAGAAGGGATCAACCCCGTCGATACGGTAGGTAACACCATTCAGAACAACCGCGACCGCAGCCTGACCGGAAAGGTGGATATGCTGGGGTTATACAATAAAATTAAGTTCTTACGAGAAATCAACGGCGGCGGCACGGGCGATGGCGGTAGGCGAGGCCGACCGGCGCGCCGTCCGGACGCGGACGCGGAGGCCGAGACCGACAGTACCCAGCAAGAGCCGAAGGGCGAGCAGAAGTTTCTGAAGGGATTCTTTCGGATGCTGATGTCGCTGCGCTCGATCAACGCCACCTACACCCTCAACGAAGGCACCCTGCTGCCGGGCTACCGTCCTACGCCCTACGTGTTTGGACTAGACGATGGTTTTAATGCTCCGGGCGTGGGCTTCATTCTGGGTAGTCAAGACCCCGGTATCCGCGACATCGCCGTAGCCAACAACTGGCTGGTGCAGAGCGAGCTCACGATGCCCTTCCAACAAAACCAGCTCGAGAACATCGGAGTGCAAGCCCTGATCGAGCCCTTCCGCGACTTCCGGGTGCAATTAGACTTCAAGAAAACGGTGACCTCATCGTATCAAGAAATCTTCATAGTAGAAGAGGGTGGTTACGTGTCGCGTAATCCGGTTCGGGCCGGGAATTACGACCTGTCGTATCTCACCATCGCGACTGCCTTTACGGGTAGTGATGACGAAGAAAACTCTGAGACCTTCCGTCAGTTCGAGCAAAACCGTGATATCATCTTCAATCGGCTTCGCCAAGAGAACCCGAACAACGAAGGGGAATACCAGGCCAGCTCACAGGATGTTCTGATTCCGGCGTTCCTGGCCGCTTACTCAGGCCGAGACGCCAACACCGTTGATCTTAGCCCTTTCCCGAGCATTCCGTTGCCTAACTGGCGGGTAGACTATGCCGGCCTACCCAAGCTATTTCCGGGCCTGACCAATACCTTTTCGTCGTTTACGCTGTCGCATGCCTACACCTCGAACTACAGTGTGAACAACTACACCAACTCGCTGGAATACACCGATAACCTGGAACTTAACAATCGTACGGCGGATTATCCGCTAGCTACGCAAGTGAATGACTCCTCTTTCTTTGTGCCCTTCTATGTGGTGCAGCAGGTGACCGTCACTGAGCGATTTGCTCCGCTGGTGGGTATCAACGTACGCACCAAGGGGCAGCTCACCGGGCGCGTTTCTTACGACCGCGAGCGCAGCTTGAGTCTGAACATGTCGAACGCGCAGGTGACCGAGCTCAATAGCCAGGCCATTACGCTCAACGTAGGCTTTGTGAAGAAAGGCTTCAAGCTACCGTTTAAGGTGCAAGGCCGTACGGTGTCGCTCAAGAACGATCTCACATTTAATATGGCGGTCGCCTTTAAGGATACTAAAACGGTGCAACGCAAGCTGCGTGGTCCGGGACCCAATCCTGGCGAGGAGGAAGACAACACCATCACCAACGGCAACATCAACTTCCAGGTGCGCCCAACGGTAGACTATCGGGCCAGCGAGCGGCTCAATGTGCAACTTTACTTCGCCCGCACCATCAACGAACCGCGCATCACTAACTCGTTTCGCCGCACCACCACCGAGTTTGGCACGCAAGTACGGTTCAATCTGGCGCAGTAGATCAGAAGTGACGAGTGCCAGTTTCTCGATGACATTGCAGCGAGGTGCTACACTGCCAACACTATCTAACATCTTGTTTAGTTTTTGGTTACTTCACCGTCAGCACTACTACAGTCCTTCTGTGAAATTAACCCTTCACGCTTCTGCTCGGCCTCACCACCACCTAGCCGTTAGTCAGCCCGAAGCTTCTACTAGTGTAAGAGCATTTCCTAAAAAGCCACTGCCCTTACGGTCTACGAGATCAACATCTGACAGCACCGCCCGAGGGTACCATAGCGTCTTTATTGATGATCTATGTCGCATGAGCCTTGATAGTATCTGATTTTCACGGACAACTAGTCATAGCACCTCCGGGCCGTTGCTACTGTTCTAACAACGCATCCATTCGCTGCTCAAACTCCCTTACAAACTCATCGTAGTGTTCACCCGTGCCGGGGCCACTAAAGCCCGTATGGATATGCTCGATCTGCCCGTCACGACCGATGGTGATCATGGTCGGAAACGACATCACCCGGTTGAGCATGGGTAGCGTTTGCGAGGCGGCCGCTTTATCGGCAACGCCGGCGACCAAAAAGTCGTAGCCTACATCTAATTTATTTGTCATTTTTTGCACCCTTTGAACCGCATAATCGAAATCATCCTTCTGCTCGTAGGCCAATCCAATAATAGCAACATCCTTGTTCTGGTTAGCTTCGTACCACTTGGTAAGGAAGCGGGTTTCATCCAGGCAGTTGGGGCACCAGGTGCCGAACAGTTGCACAACCACTACCTTGCCTTGGTACTTCGGGTCGTCGAGTGACACCGGCTCACCCTCAAGATTGGGGAAGGTAAAAGCAAGCTGGTCGTAGCCCTCCTTGAGGTAAGTCAATTGGTCGGCAGCGGCCAAGGCGGCGTCTTCATTTCGTTCGGCGGTCCAGGTGGTATGGTAGTGTTGGCCCGACCAAAAATCTCCCCGTAGCGTACCATCGTTTTGCAAGTGAGCTTCGAACAGAAAGGCGTGCTCGCCATCGAAGGCGCTGAGCAAAAGTTGCTCGTCCAATACATTGCCCGCCAGATAGCGGTAGTCGCCGGTGCTGGTCAGAAAAGAGCCGGTCAACTGAGGCCCGTCTTGCTCAAACTCACCCACCGATAGTAGACTGTCATCGGCGAACTGCACGGCCCATCGTCCGCTGAAATCTACGGCGGGCTTCGCTGCGCTTTTGGTAAAAAGGTGACGCTCACCGTGGGTAGCGACAAACGGAATTTCGTAGTCATCCTGATAATTCTTTCGCCAGATTCCCCGCCACTGCTGACCGTCAGTTTGAGCGATAATTTCGGTATCGAAGATAGGCATTGGCATGCTCACCGAGTCGCCCGACACGTGAATGCTATCGAGCAGAATGCGCTCCTCACCATTGCGGAGATAAGCCTCATAACCGGTCACAGCATTGCCCTCCAGATCGAACAAGAAAGGTAGTGTTTGACCCTGTACGTTGAGGGTAGCGCGCCAAGTGCCCACCGTCAGTTCGGACGCTTCGGTAGTAGCGACATCGGGTGATAAGCAGCTCACGAGTGCCCCGATGAGTAGTAAAGACAAGAACAGGTTTTTCATATTGGATCAATAAGGCGGTGAAGGTAGTACAACGCTACGGATTGGCAATTGCTATACGCATACGGAACGCTGCGAATCACCGTTAAGAAGTCAGAAGAAGCTGACAGGAAGTCAGGCTTAAGGCGTTAAAACTAACGATTGTTATCTGACGCGCAAAAAAGAATAACACCAATAATAAACGATAACATCTAGGTGACAGCGATTGAGCGGCTTATTTGTACTTTTTATAAGAACATGGCCCTAAATTGGCACTGAAGGCGGTTTTCTCCTAAAAAAATTGTAAAAAAAAGTGGTAAAGCGTGGTAAGTTGTGGTAATTAGTTCTAAGTTTGTTTTAAGACCAACCAACAGTGATGTCATATAGATGGCGATTTTTAACGGCGAATATTCGTGCAACATGGATGCCAAAG
The DNA here is from genome assembly GCA_965213875.1 of Tunicatimonas sp. GTDB lineage: Bacteria > Bacteroidota > Bacteroidia > Cytophagales > Cyclobacteriaceae > Tunicatimonas. The sequence goes on from CBDCAN010000001.1 coordinate 2,141,855, forward strand.
GACGGGTTTTGCTCCCGGCCCGCATCAAAGCACGCATGCCTGAATCGTCTCGGCACGAAATTGTGCTAGGGCGAGGATTAGAGCCGTGTCTTATCATCTATACCAAAGAGAGTTACGACGAAGAGTTTCAGCGCATCAATGCGCTGGACCGCTTTAACAGAGAACACCGCAAGCTACAAAGAAATTTTTTTAGGGGTAGTGAAGATATAGAACTCGACAACCAGGGACGATTTAGAATCCCGCAGCGCATGGCTCAGTACGCTCACCTCCGCAAGGAGATACTGATCGTGGGTGCGGGCACCGTCTTAGAAATATGGAACGCTGATTTGTATGAAGAATACATATTAGACGATCCGGACGATTATTCGGACATGGCACAGAAGCACTTGTATGGAAGTCTTAACCAAGATGACGTATCACCAGGCGGTACTACAGCCGGAGAGCATTGATGGGCTGATCGTCGATCCGTCGGGCACTTATGTCGATCTCACCTTCGGGGGCGGTGGGCACAGCCGGGCGATTCTGGATCAGATCCAACCAGCCGGAGGAAAACTCATCGCTTTCGATCAGGACCCTGATGCGGCGGCCAATGCTAACGGACTTGACCTTACTTTCGTGGCGGCCAACTTTCAGTACGTAGCAAAGTATTTGCGCCTTTATGGTATCCAAACCATAGACGGTATCCTGGCCGACTTGGGAGTTTCCTCTCACCAGTTCGATGTGCCCGACCGTGGGTTTTCTACCCGTTTTGAGGCTGAACTGGACATGCGCATGGACACCACCGCTTCGCTCACGGCACAAGAGGTGCTGAACACCTACGACGAGGCCGCGCTACATCGTATCTTAGGAATGTACGGTGAGGTGCGCAACGCCCGCACCCTGGCGCAGGCCCTCGTGGCAGCCCGGGCTGCTGAGCCGCTACGTACCGTGTCGGCTCTCAGGGAGGTCTTGAGTCGCTGGGCCCCTCGGGGGCGCGAGTCCAAGTATTATGCGCAGGTGTTTCAAGCACTGCGCATTGAGGTGAACGATGAGCTGGGTGTGTTGCGTACCATGCTAGAGGCGGTGCCCAAACTGTTGAAACCGGGCGGCAGGTTTGTTGCGATATCATACCACTCGTTAGAAGATCGACTGGTGAAAAACTTGATACAAAAAGGGAATTTGGAAGGTGAAATAAAGCAAGACTTTTACGGCAATGTGCAGAAACCGCTGAACGCAGTGAACCGAAAGCCCATCACGCCTTCAGCAGAAGAACTACAGAAAAACCCCCGGGCACGCAGCGCGAAGTTGCGGATTGCAGAGAAGAACTCGTGAGGGTTGCCGACGGTGAACCATGAACAAAGCAGTATGAAAACACTGACCAAAGCAAAGAGAAAAACTAACGTCAGGCGGCGGCGGCCCGCTACTCCGAAGGTCAACGCCCGCAAGGTGAAGATCGGCGAAGACCATCTGCCCCGTGCCACCGGCAGCCTGTTCGGTCGGGTAGAACGCCTCTTCCGCATCGACACATCCTTCGAGCGGGGGTTGCCCACCCGCTTTGTGCCCTACATTCTGTACTTCACCATCATCGGGCTGTTCTACATCGGCAACAGCCACTACGCCGAGCGAATGATCCGCCAGACCAATCGGCTCGAGCAAGAGGTAGAAGACCTGCGGGCCAACTACACTACGCTCAAGGCGAGCTATATGTACGAAAGCAAGCAGTCGCAGGTGGCTAAGCGTGCTAAGAAGCTAGGGCTGGAAGAAAGCGCGACGCCCCCTTACAAGATAACCGTGCCCACTGAAGAATGAATATTAGAAACTCCATACTGGTTCGGGTTCGAGTAGCCTTCTTATTGGCCCTGGTGATTGCCGGTGTACTGGTGTTCCGTATGGTGCAGGTGCAGGTGATCGACGGCCCCAAATGGTTGGCGCTGGCCCAAGAGGTGAGCGTACAGTATCGGAGTGTGCCCGCGGTGCGCGGCAATATCTATTCGGATAACGGTAGTCTGATGGCAACTTCACTACCGCACTACATCATTGCCATCGATCCTACGGTGGCTTCCACCGCGCTCTATGATCAGCACATCGACTCGTTGTGCTGGCTGTTGTCTCAGCACTTTGGCGATCAGGGAGCGCAGGCTTACAAAAGAAAGATCTATCAGGCTCGTCGGCAGGGCAAACGGTACCTGCGGCTCAACCGTAAAAAGATCGATCACTTAGAAAAGAAAGAAGTTGAGCAGTGGCCACTGTTCCGATCGGGACGCTACCGGGGCGGAGTGGTCTTTGAAAGAGTGAACACCCGCTACAAACCTTTTGCCTACTTGGGAGCCCGCACCGTTGGTTTTGTGAACGAACGCGGACAAGGGGCCGGACTGGAGTATAGCTTCAATCGCTACCTGGCGGGTAAAGACGGCAAGGGGTTGTTCCAGAAAATGTCGGGCCGCCACTGGAAGCCGGTTTACGACGGCACCGAGGTGCGTCCCGAAGAGGGTTTAGACATCGAGACGACCATCGACATCAATATGCAAGACGTGGCGCAGTCATCACTACTGGCAGCGTTAGAAGAGCACGACGCTACCTACGGCTGTGCGGTGGTGATGGAAGTGGCGACCGGTGAGATCAAGGCCATGTCGAACCTGACCAAACGGAAGAACGGACGCTACGCTGAAATCTATAACTACGCCGTAGGCGGACTCACCGAGCCAGGTTCTACCTTTAAACTGGCCTCAGTGATGGCCCTGTTAGAAGAGGCGCAGTTAGGGTTAAATGATAGCATTACTACTGGCACCGGCGCCCATCGGTTTTACGACCAGGTTATGCGTGATTACAAAACCGGCGGTTTTGGTACGATCACGCTACAGGATGCCTTTGCTCGGTCGTCAAACATCGCTATCTCTAAACTCACCGAGCAGCACTTCGGCTTAGATCCTGACCGCTATCTGGCGCACTTGGCCAACATGGGACTTACCGAGCCGTTGGACTTTCAGCTCACCGGCGAGGGCGAACCGGACATTCCTACTCCTGAAGACACGCGGTGGAGCGGCGTCACCCTGCCCTGGATGTCGATTGGCTACGGCCTGAAGCTGACCCCGCTACAAACGCTTACTTTCTACAATGCGGTGGCGAACGGTGGGATGATGGTGCAGCCGCTGCTGGTCAAGCGTATCAAAGAGGCGGGGCATACCGTCAAAACCTTCGAGTCGGAGGTGCTCAAGGAGCAGATTTGCTCCGAAGCCACCCTGCAAAAGGTGCGTACCCTGCTCGAGCGGGTGGTAGAAGAAGGCACCGCCAGTAGCATTCGCGAAGGTTACTATCATATTGCGGGCAAAACGGGTACGGCCCAAAAGGTGGTTGACGGAGCTTACACCAAGAAGTACTACACTTCGTTCGCGGGCTACTTCCCGGCGGATGCCCCCAAGTACAGCTGCATCATTGTGATTGACCACCCCAAGGGCGTGCCGCAGTACGGTAGCGACGTGGCTGCGCCGGTCTTCAAAGAAATTGCCGATAAGATTTACGCGACCGACCTGGATTTGCAGGTGCCGTTGCCCAAGCAGTTTGCTCAGCAAGAGCGGGTGCTGCCGGTCATCCAGGCGGGGCTGCGCAGTGACTTGCAACTCATTTGCCAAGAGCTGGGCATCGAGCAACACACGCGCGCCGATACCGAGTGGACCCGCGCCGAACACGGCGGTCACCGCGTCATCTGGACGGACAACCAAGCCGAGCGGGGCACGATGCCCGACGTGAGCGGTATGATGCTGCGTGACGCGCTGTACCTACTCGAGAACCAAGGGCTACAAGTGGTGTACTCAGGCTCTGGCCGGGTGGTTGAGCAGTCGCAGGAAGCGGGCAGTAAAATTGTGCCGGGGGCACAAGTGAAACTTAAACTAGACATGATACAGAGCTAGCCGACCGAGGCTAGCCAGACAAGATGCTAACGCTAAAAGACATATTGTACAAAGTCTCACTGGTCGCCACCGAGGGCGATACCAGCGCCGAGGTCGCAGCCGTCGTGTTCGACTCGCGAAAGGTAACGCCCGACTGTGTCTTTGTGGCGGTATCAGGCACGCAGGTCGACGGGCATCAGTATATCGACCAGGCGATAGCGCAAGGGGCGCGGGCCATCGTGGGCGAGCAGCTTCCTGATGAGCGCAGTGCGGGCATCACCTACGTGCAAGTGAACAACAGTGCCGAAGCACTGGGCGTAATGGCGGCCAACTTTTACGATAACCCTTCGGCTAAACTCAAGCTGGTGGCCGTCACCGGCACCAACGGCAAAACCACGGTGGTCACGCTGTTGCACCAACTGTTCATCCGCTTGGGTTACCATACCGGCCTGCTGTCTACGGTCAACAATAAGATTAACGATCAGGTGATTCCCTCGACGCACACCACGCCCGATGCGGTGCAGCTCAACGCTTTGTTGGCCGATATGGTGCGGCAGGGGTGTACGCACGCCTTTATGGAGGCAAGCTCGCACGCCATTGCGCAGCACCGCACGAGTGGGCTGCAACTGGCCGGTGCTGTGTTTACCAACATCACCCACGACCACCTGGACTACCACAAAACTTTTGAAAACTATATCGCTGCTAAGAAGCAGCTGTTCGACCAACTGCCCCGCGAGGCCTTTGCGCTGGTTAATATTGATGACCGTCGTGGTCGGGTGATGCTGCAAAATACCAAGGCACAGACCTATACTTATTCGCTTAAGAGTGCCAGCGATTTTAAGGCCAAGGTGCTTTCTAACACCCTGCAAGGCTTAGAAGTAGAAATGGGTAGCCGCGAGACCACCCCGCAGACCGTATGGTTCAATCTGATTGGCGATTTTAATGCGTACAATCTTACGGCGGTATACGGAGTGGCGGTGCTGTTGGAAGAAGACGCGCAGGAGGCGCTGACCGAACTGTCGGGTGTGGCCCCGGCCCGTGGTCGCTTCGAGCAGATTATCTCCCCGGCGGGCGTTACTGCTATCGTAGACTATGCCCATACGCCCGACGCTCTCAAGAACGTGCTGAAGACGATTCAGAACGTGCGCACCAAAAATGAAAAGGTGGTGTGTGTGGTTGGTTGTGGTGGCGACCGCGACAAGACTAAGCGGCCCGAGATGGCGGGCATTGCCGCCGAGCTGAGCGACCGCGTCATCCTGACCTCCGACAACCCGCGCAGTGAAGACCCGGAGCAGATCATCCGCGACATGCAGGAGGGAGTGGGGGCGGCGCATTATAAGAAAGTGCTCGCGATCACTAACCGGAAGGAAGCGATCAAAACCGCCGTGATGATGGCCGAGAAAAACGACATTCTACTGGTAGCCGGCAAAGGCCACGAAACCTACCAGGAAATTAATGGAGTGAAACATGACTTTGACGATAAACAAGTGATAGAAGAATTGTTCGGCAACGCGCCGGGCGGGCTCTGATGTTGGATAGTAGATATTGGATAGAACATCCAATACCCAACATCCAATCACCAATATCCAATTATGCTTTATTACCTCTTTGATTATTTAGAACGTACGTTTGAGCTGCCGGGCGCCAGCCTGTTTCAGTTTATCTCGTTTCGCGCGGGCATGGCTACGCTGTTGTCATTGGTGATCACCATCACCTTCGGCAAGCGGTTGATCGGCTACCTGCAGCGCAAGCAGATCGGCGAGGTAGTGCGTGATCTCGGGCTCGAGGGGCAGTTGCAGAAGAAGGGAACGCCCACGATGGGCGGCATTATCATCATTGCTGCGATCGTGATTCCTACCCTACTGTTTGCCCGATTAGAAAATATCTACGTGATTCTGGTGCTCATCGCCACCGTGTGGATGGGCTTGGTGGGCTTTCTGGACGACTACATCAAGACGTTTCGTAAGAACAAAGAAGGCTTGGCCGGGTGGTTTAAAGTAGCCGGACAAATCGGACTGGGCATCATCGTAGGGTCTATTCTGTACTTCCACGACGACGTGGTGGTGCGTGAGTTTGACCAAGACTACATGGGATCAATGAATAGCGTCGCCGAAGTGATTGATGACCTTCCGGCTGACGCTTACGAAGACGTGCGTACTACCAAGACGACCATTCCGTTCGTCAAAGATAATGAAGCCGACTACAAGAACTTTGTGTCGTTTATCACCTTCGGCCTGATAGACTTTCCGCCGGAGCTTACCTGGATTGTCTACATCGGTATCGTGATCTTTATCATCACCGCCGTATCTAACGGGGCCAATATTACCGACGGGCTCGACGGACTGGCGGCGGGCACCTCGGCCATTATCGGGCTCACGCTGGCGATCTTCGCTTACGTATCTGGCAACCTGCTGTTCTCTCAGTACCTCAACATCATGTACATCCCTGATTTGGGCGAACTGGTCATCTACACCACGGCTTTTGTGGGGGCGTGTATTGGCTTTTTGTGGTACAACGCTTTTCCTGCACAGGTATTTATGGGCGACACCGGTAGCCTGGCGATCGGGAGTATCATTGCGGTGCTGGCGTTTGCGGTGCGCAAAGAAATTCTGATTCCGATCATGTGCGGCATCTTTGTTGTCGAGAACCTATCGGTCGTCTTTCAGGTCTCTTACTTCAAGTACACCAAAGGGAAGTACGGTGAGGGACGGCGACTGCTCAAGATGGCGCCGCTGCACCACCACTACCAGAAGCTTAATATGCCCGAGGCGAAGATCGTCACGCGCTTCTGGCTGATCGGTATTATGCTGGCAATTTTGACACTGGTAACCCTCAAAATTCGCTAACGATGATACTACGCGCGTGGTCTAACAAATACTTGAAGGGTGATCCGGTGATCTGGTTCGTGGTGCTGGCATTGTCGGCCATGGGCGTGCTGGTAGTCTATAGTACCGCCAGCTCGTTGGCTTACCGGGTGCGCGGCGGCGACACCGAGTACTACCTCTTCAAGCACTCCGCTTTATTGGGCGTGAGCTTGCTGGCAATGTGGTTTACCCACCGGGTCAACTACCGCTACTTTGCCCGCATCTCTACCTTTGCACTGTTCTTATCAGTGCCGTTGCTGCTGTACACCTGGCGTTTCGGCGAAACCATTAATCAGGCCTCGCGCTGGCTCACCTTACCAGTGATCGACCAGGCGTTTCAGCCGTCCGATTTGGCTAAGTTGGCCCTCATTACGCATTTGGCCGGCATGTTATCGCGCCGCCAGCAGGTGATCGGTGACTTCCGTAGCACGCTGCTGCCCATGCTACTGTGGTGCGGCACCATCTGCGGACTCATCGCACTCACCGATTTATCGTCGGCGGTGATGTTGTTCTCTACCTCGCTGCTGCTGATGTTCATTGGGCGCGTGCCGGTGCACTACCTATTGGTGCTGGTGCTGGCCGGTGGATTAATCGGAACCACTTCCCTATCGTTGGGGCAGCGGGGCGAAACCGCGCTGAGCAGGATTACGACCTTTATGGAGAAAGATCAGCTGTCGTTTCAAACACAGCAGTCGTACGTAGCCATTGCCAGTGGCGGAGTGGCGGGCAAAGGCTGGGGCCATAGTGAACAGCGCAATATTTTGCCGCTATCCTACTCTGATTTTATCTACGCCATCATCGTAGAAGAATACGGGTTATTGGGGGGCATTGCGGTGATCGGTCTATACCTGGTTTTACTGTATCGAGGCATGCGGGCGGTGTCGCACAGCGAACAAGCCTTCGGCGGACTGTTGTCAGCGGGGCTGAGTTTCGCCATTGTGATTCAAGCGGCCATCAATATGTCGGTGGCAGTTGGGCTGGCACCGGTCACCGGACTACCACTGCCGCTGGTCAGCATGGGCGGAACCTCATTATTGTTCACCGGAGTGGCCCTGGGCATTATCCTGAGTACCACCAAAACCGAAATGGCACGATGAGGAATTTGGATACTGAATATTGGGTATTGGATGATTTTCAGAGTCAACAGATATTGGATACTGGATATTGGAGGGTAGGTACGAACTTGAAATTAGTGAGTAATGCCTATACGACAAGTACATCATCCAACACCGAACACCGAACACCGAACATCTACACAAATAGTAGATTATCTAGCATCCAACAACCATCACCCAACACCCAGTGACTACTCGTCAACCATATCGCATGATTATCAGTGGCGGCGGCACCGGCGGGCACATCTATCCGGCCATTGCCATTGCTAATGCGCTGCGGGCGAAGCACGCTGACGCTGAGATACTGTTTGTGGGCGCGCAGGGCCGTATGGAAATGGAAAAGGTGCCCGCCGCGGGCTACCGCATCGAGGGGCTTTGGATCAGTGGATTGCAGCGGCGACTCACCACCGATAACCTGGCGTTTCCGCTCAAGGTAGCCTCGAGTGTGCGTCGTTCGTTCAAAATTCTGGCTGATTTCCGCCCTGATGTAGCAGTCGGAGTCGGTGGCTTTGCCAGTGGTCCGTTGCTGTACGCCGCCAGTCTCAAGAAGATTCCGGCACTACTGCAGGAACAGAATTCCTACGCGGGGCTCACCAACAAAATGCTGGCCAACCAGGTGCAAAAAATCTGTGTGGCTAGCCACGGTATGGAGCGGTTTTTCCCGAAAGAAAAGATTGTTTTCACGGGTAATCCGGTGCGAAAAGACATTGTGTCTCTGGCCACCGAAGGACTCGCTGGGCGGCGTGAGGAGGCGATGAGGTACTTTGGCCTGTCAGCAGAAAAGCCCACCCTGCTGGTGGTCGGTGGTAGCCTAGGTGCGCGCACGCTAAATCAGAGTATGCTGGCCGGAGTGCGTAAATTAGTGGATGCCGGAGTGCAGGTGATCTGGCAAAGCGGTAAAAATGCCTACGCTGAAACGAAAGACAAACTGGCGGCCACAGGCCCACACGAAGGTATTGTGCTGCATGAGTTTCTGACGTGTATGGACCTGGCCTACGCCGCCGCAGACGCGGTCGTTTCGAGGGCAGGTGCCCTGGCTATTTCAGAGCTGGCGCTGGTCAAGAAGCCTGTCATTTTCGTGCCCTCGCCCCACGTGGCCGAAGATCACCAGCGCAAAAACGCCGAAGCGCTTGTCAAAGAGGATGCCGCGCTCCTGGTTCTTGACCGTGACGCGTCTGATCGGCTGATAGACGATGCAATTAGTTTGCTAAACGACTCGGCACAGCAAGAGGCGCTACAAAAGAACATTGGAGAGCTGGCCCGACCCAATGCGGCGCAGCTCATCGCCGATGAAGTATTATCCCTGGTGAAGCGCCGGTCACTAAAAACCTCCGCACGATGAAGAACCTGACGAAAACCGTGCGCAGTGGAATATGGTTGCTGGTACTGGTAGCCACCGTCGCTTTCGTAGAACAACGACGAACGCAGCGCACCTGCCAAGAATTGGTGATCCAGATTGAACAGACGGATGAACATCGCTTTATCGCTCCGGGCGATATCCGACAGTTGGTGACGCAGCAGCAAACCACTCCGCTAGAGGGAGTGCGGCTGCGCGATATCAATCTGAAAATGTTAGAAAGAAACGTGGCCACCAACAATTACGTGCAGTGGGTCAACGCGTACTATGGTTTGAACGGCGAAGTGGTCATTCAAACGCTACAAAACCGACCGATCGCGCGCATCTCTCAAACAAACGCCCCTGATGCCTACCTAGGAAACGATGGTCGTATGTTACCACTGTCTGAGCGGTTCACCGCGCGGGTGATGGTTTTGGGGGGAGACTACATGGAGCGGCTGGTAAAAATAGATGTACCACAGGATTCTGCGGGGGCGCGTATTTTATCGCTGGTACAGCACATAGACCAAGATGAATTCTGGCGAACGCAGATCGCTCAGGTAGATATCAACGAAAAAGGAAGCGTAGTGCTGTACCCGCAAATCGGCAAACAGCGCATTAACTTCGGGCAAGCCGACCGTTTGTCCGAAAAGTTTGATAAATTATCGGTTTTTTATGACCAAATTCTGCCCCGGCAGGGTTGGAACCGTTACGAAGAAGTAAGCTTAGAATACCAAAATCAAATCGTCTGTCAATAATGAGGAAGCCTATGCATGATGAACAACAACCCGTCGTCGGATTAGACATTGGTACCACCAAGATTTGCGCCATCGTGGGGCAAAAGAATGAGTACGGCACCTTAGAAGTGCTAGGAATGGGAAAAGCAGTTTCAGACGGAGTAATTCGGGGTATTGTCAGCAATATCGACAAGACAGTTTTTGCTATTCAAAAAGCAGTGCGCGAGGCTGAGGAGCAGTCGGGTGTGGAGGTCAACGTGGTCAACGTGGGCATCGCCGGGCAGCACATTCGTAGCTCGATTCACCACGGTAGCATCACCCGCCGCTCGAGCGACGACGAGATCACCATGGATGACGTGGAACGACTCACTCACGATATGTACCGCATCGTGACGCCCCCCGGTTGTGAAATCATTCACGTGATGCCACAGTACTACACGGTAGATTACGAAGAGGGCATCGTCGACCCGGTGGGCATGTCGGGCGTGAAGCTCGAGGCTGACTTTCATATCATTACGGCGCAAACCAATGCGATCAATAATCTGAACAAGTGCGTGCAGAAGGCGGGCTTGGCGGTAGACAACCTAATTCTGGAGCCGTTGGCCTCGAGCCTGTCGGTGCTGAGCGAAGAAGAAAAGAAGGCGGGTGTTTGCCTGATTGATATCGGCGGCGGCACCACCGACATGGCTATCTTCCACGAGGGAATTATCCGTCACACGGCGGTGATTCCGTTCGGGGGCAACATTGTCACATCTGACATCAAACAGGGGTGCTCGGTGCTAAGCGAACAGGCCGAGTTATTGAAGGTGAAATTTGGGCGTGCGATCGCCGAAGAGGCTAGCTTTAACGAGATTGTATCGATTCGTGGCCTGCGTGATCGTCCGCCCCGCGAGATTTCGGTCAAGAACCTAGCCTACATTGTAGAGGCCCGGATGCAGGAGATTTTTGAGCTGGTGCACGCCGAAATCATTGCCTCGGGCTACGAAGACAAACTGGCGGCCGGTATTGTGGTCACGGGCGGTGGCTCGCAGCTCAAGCAGGTGAAAGAACTCTGCGAGCTCATGTGTGCCGCCGACGCTCGGGTAGGTTACCCCAACGAGTACCTCGGAAAGGGTAAACCTGAGCTGATCAAATCGCCGACCTTTGCCACCGGTGTAGGGCTCGTGTTGGCGGGGTTTAAAGCACTTGACGAACGAAACCTAGACTACGTCCGTCGCCGCAACTTTGCAGAAAAAACGAACAAAAGAGAGCCTCAGAACGGTAGTTTCTCGTTCCGCAATATCTTAGAAAAGACAAAGAAAATCTTGATAGACGATTTTAACGAAAAAGATTATTAACGTAAGTTCATCCGTAGTATCCAGGTCGCCTGTGGCCCCTGTACTCATTGGATTACCTACCCATTAAATGCCGATAACAATGTCAGACAAAACATATTCCTTTGACCTACCACCCCAGCAAAAGTCCATTATTAAAGTAATTGGCGTAGGAGGCGGGGGCAGTAACGCTGTCAACCATATGTATAATCAGGGCATCAAAGATGTGGAATTCTTTGTGTGTAATACGGATATACAGGCGCTACAGAGCAGCCCGGTACCCAGCAAGATTCAGATTGGCTCTAACCTAACCGAAGGGCTGGGGGCAGGCGCGAATCCTGAGAAAGGCAAGGCGGCGGCCATCGAGAGCAAGGAAGAGATTCGCGATGTGCTCAGCGAAGATACCCGCATGCTGTTTATCACCGCTGGTATGGGTGGCGGCACGGGCACCGGAGCTGCCCCGGAGATCGCCAAAGTGGCCAAGGAGTTGGGCATTCTGACGGTAGGTATCGTGACACAGCCCTTTGGTTTTGAGGGGCGTAAAAAGATTCGTCTGGCTGACCAAGGCCTGGCCGAACTGCGCGAGAACTGTGACACCGTGCTGGTGATTCTGAACGATAAGCTACGCGAAGTATACAGCAACCTAAGCCTATCCAATGCCTTTGCGCAGGCCGATAACGTACTGTCTACTGCGGCTAAAAGTATCGCTGAAATTATCACGTTGCCCGGCTACATCAACGTAGACTTTGAGGATGTAAAAACGGTGATGGCTAATTCCGGAGCTGCCGTCATGGGTTCGGCCCGGGCCGAGGGCGACCAACGCTCGCGCCGCGCGGCCGAGATGGCGTTGTCTTCACCCCTGCTCGACAATGTCAACATTCGTGGTGCACAGAAAATACTGCTTTCTATCAAGTCAGGCGATAAGAAGGAGATCCAGATGGAAGAGCTGGACGAGATCACTTCGTTCATTCACGACGAGTGCGGGCAAGACGCGGAGATGATCTTCGGCCACGGTATGGATGAGGAACTGGAAGAGAGCGTGATGGTCACGGTTATCGCCACGGGCTTTAAGGGCGCGCAAGAAACCGATTATCCCGAAAAAGAGGAAGCCATAGCTCCGCCTGCTCCACCGCAGGAAGTGAAACGTGTGGTCGACTTAGAGTCTAACCGTCAGGTGCGGCAGGAGCCGGTGCAGCCTCCCGTCACCCGGGTTCATCCGGGCTACTCGGGGCCTAGCCATGTGGTGCCCGCGCCCGTGCAGCGCAACGTAGTGCCACCTAACCCCCGGCCACAGCCCGAGCCGGTGCGGCCCCCGGCCCCCGACCCTTATCAGCGCGAGCAGCCACCCGCTGACCAGGAGTCTTATCACCCACTAAGGCCCCAACCCGAGCCTCCGGCAGAAGAACGCCCGAGTCAGCCCCACCACGATGAACCTAGAGCGCCTCGGCCCGAACCGCCCGTACGGCGCTGGAACTTAGAAGACGAAGAGGACACCCCGACGGACCATCCGCCACGTCGTGAGTATCGGTGGGACAATACCGCACCGGAAGAAACTGAACATCCATCCTCGCCGCCCCGCCATACGTGGGACTTAGAGAACGACCGTGCGCACCAAGCCCCGTCGTCTAGTGAATCAGCGCACGATGAGTCGTCGCCTGACAACCCTGCGGATGACGAACTGTCGCCCGGCAAATCGTTGCCCGGCAAGTCGTTGCCCGGCGAAGCGTCGCCCGGCAGTTCGTCCCCCGAAGAGCTTCGGGGACGGTGGTCCGCTAAGAATGAACCTACTTCCCCTCGGTACGAGCGGCCGGAAGAAGTAAGCGAACCTCGGCGCTACGAAGAGCATGAGTCAGCTGAACAGATGCCACCTTCAGCGGGCGGGCACCAGCGTAGCGAAGAAGAGCAGCAGCTGTTTCAGCGAGAGATTAGCTACAAAAAGAAGTTACTCATCGAAGAAGCTTACGCCCGTAAAATGAAGATGCGGGGCCGCAAGAGCATCAGCTCGCCCGACAGTAGTCAGGAGCAGTTTCAGAAGGAGAACTTCAATGAACCGGCCTACATGCGCAAGAACGTGCATCTGTACAGCACACCGCCGTCTAACGACCAGAACGTGTCGCGTTACAGCCTAGACGACGAAAACAACATCGTGGGCAACAACCGGTTTTTGCACGACAACGTGGATTGACCGGACGAGATAGCACAAGACCAGATACACGAACGTCAGGCAGCAAAAGCTTGGCGTTCGTTGTTTATATGCTGATTAGAAGGCCAGCAACTGCTTGGCTTGTGTGTCGAGTATTTCCTGGTACACCTTGTGAGAGAATTGCTTGCCATCAAAGTACTGCTCGATCATCGCCAGCTTAGGCTTGAGAGCGAGCACGTGGGTGCCCAAGTAGTTCAGTATATCGGTGAGGTGGCTCACCGCAATTCCTCCGCCCTGCATACCGGAAGAAAGTCCAACCAAGGCGCACTTTTTGCCCAGCAGCGGACTAGGATACGGTAGGGCATCAATAAATGTTTTGAGAATACCCGGAAAAGATCCGTTGTATTCGGGCACTACGAACACCAGCTTATCGCTATCAAACAGCTGTGCGCTGAGCGTATTGAAGGCGTTGTTTTGCCCATTCTTTTCGTACAGCGCGGTGGTCAGAAAATCAGGGGGCAGTTGGTGCAAATCGAGCAGTTGGCTAGATGCATTCTGCTGAGAAAGTATCTGCTGATAATACTCCGCTATCTGGCGCGATACCGCCTCGGCACGGTTGGTTCCTACAATAATGGTGGTCATGCGAATATCAACAAAGTAGCGGGCGAAGAGTTTATGCTCGGTGAGAAACTATCCGTTTTGTGCCACTTTCGTAGGGACTGATCGCAATCAGTCCCTACTGGTGCTGTGAAAGCAACCACTCGTAAACCGCGTCGTTCTCAAAGGTCTGTGTCCAACTGTCATGATTAGCCTCGGGATACAGTGTGAGCTTCGCGTTAGGATTGATCTCTTTCAAAATCTCGTGCGCCGCTACCGTTTGCTGCACCGGCACCACATCGTCCTGCTCACCGTGGAACAGCCAGATCGGTAGTGACGACACTCTGCTCAGATACGGCACCGGAATAGAAGCCGGACAGATAGCCACCATTGCCGCGTACTTGTTAGGGTGGTTCATCGCCATGCGCCACACCCCGTAACCGCCCCGGCTCATCCCCACCAGATAGATACGGGCGGTATCTATCGCCAGCGAATCTACCAAGTTGTCTACCATTGCATCCACCGTACGATCATCCCAGAAGCCCTGTTCGTAGGGATTTTGCGGCGCAAAAACGTAGAACGGAAAGTCACGACCCTCGCTGATGAGTTTGGGCAGTCCGTGCGTTTTTACTTTCTCGATATCATCGCCACTCTCGCCGCCACCGTGCAGAAATACGACTAAGGGTAAAGCGTTTTGCTGCTCGGCAGGAGCGTACAGTAGGAAATTCATCGACTCACTTCGATCAACAGAAGTGACAAGAGAGCGTAGTTGCGCTACAGTAGAGAAAGATATACCACAGCAAAATAACAGCGATAGCAGAGAGAGGTTATACGTCATAGAAGTAGAGGGGGCTGGCAGTAAAGTGATAATATTGATGGTAGAAGTTTTTGGTTAACGAACCCATCTGGCTGCTTTTCTTTCGGCTCAGATGGACGGCAGATGATGAGTACCGTAATTATAACGCAGTAGAGACTCTATTGCTTAACGAACTTCTTGCCGTCAATGATTAACACATCTTTCTTCAGGCGGATTCTATTCTTCCACTGCCTGTTTTTAACCCTCGTGCCGAAATTTTTCTCTACCATCGTCGCAGTAAAACTCATACTCCCCTCGTCTGCTATTCTGTAAATGACGTGGTCATACAAAAACGGGTGTACTTTTAGAAAAACGGGTGTGTTACCTTTCAACAAATTGAACTCGGTATTTCCATTAATATCGGTCGTGCCTCGTTTTAGGGGGGTGCCCCTTGAATTGGTTAGTAAAACGTAAATGCCTTCAAGGGGTAATCCCGCAGATGATATGACAGATATTCTGTAGTGGTTGTAAGAAGAATCGCTGCTCGTGAGTTCTTCCCTCTCTACAGTGGAGTAGGGTTCTATCACTTCTTGCGTAAAATCTAAAATCAGCTTACCCCCCTTAACGAAGTAATCTCCGTAACCATATTTCGACTGGTCGATAAGATCGGTAGTAAAGGTATATGCAAACTTGCCCGCCGTTTTAAAGGTATATTCTTCATGTACAAAACCAACGATGGATGGATCATGATACTCAGCATAGGTGACTGGAGGAGAAATTTCTCTGGAACAAGAATGAAGAGCAAGGGAGATTATTATTAGTCCAAGTTTCATCCTACCCTAAGCTGTCTCCTTATTCTTCCCCCGCAGTTCCTCTAGCCCCTTCTTCCCGTAGGCAAAGCGGGTGATGGCCACGTAGAGCACCGGCACAAAGAATACCGCCAGCAACGTAGCGGCCAACATACCTCCAAACACCGTCCAACCCAGCGTACGCCGCGCCACGGCTCCGGCTCCGGAAGCAAACACCAGCGGTAATACTCCCAGAATGAACGCCAGCGAGGTCATGATTACGGGGCGCAGCCGTAGTTTGATGGCATCCATCGTCGCCGCCACCAGCTCTTGCCCTTCCAGCAGACGGTCTTTGGCGTACTCTACGATCAAGATGGCATTTTTGGCCGATAGGGCAATCAGCGTGATCAGACCGATCTGAGCGTACACATTGTTAGACAGGGCGGGAATAAAGGTAAGCGTGAGAATCGCACCGAAGGCGGCCACCGGTACCGACAGCAGCACCGCAAAGGGCACCGACCAGCTTTCGTACAGCGCCGCTAGAAATAGAAACGAAAAAATGATAGAGATACCAAAGATATACGCCGCGGTATTGCCGGTTTTTACCTCTTCGCGGGTGAGGCCCGAAAACTCGTAACCGTAGCCCGAGGGCAGCACCTCATTCGCTACCTCCTCGATAGCTGCGATGGCTTGTCCGCTGCTGTAGCCCGGTGCGTTTTGCCCCGTAATTTCTGCCGAACGGAATAGGTTGAAGTGCGCAATCGCCGGAGAACTTTCGTTCACCTCGTAGGAGATAAAGTTGCTCAACGGCACCATACCACCCGCCCCGTTGCGCACGTAGTAACTATCCAGATCGGCAATCTCGGTGCGGAAGGCCGTATCGGCCTGTGCTACTACCCGAAAGTTGCGTCCGTAACGGGTGAAGTCGTTCACGTAGCGACTGCCCATCAGCGTTTGCATGGTGCTGAATATTTCGGTAAGCGATACGCCGAGTTTCTTGGCTTTTTCGCGGTCTACTTTTACCTCGTAGCCGGGCGTATTGGCCGTGAAGAACGAGAACGCGGCGGCAATCTCGGGCCGCTGGTTCAGAGCACCCAGAAATTCTTTCATCACCTGCGCCAGCTCGGCCACCTCGCCCGCACTACGCTGCTGCAAGATCAGCGAGAAACCCGCCGACCGGCCTAAGCCAGGAATGGGCGGTGGAGTAATCACCCGAAAATTTGCCTCCTCTATATCATCAAAGCGCGCCTGAAGTTTGGTCGCCAGGTTCTGGGCCAGTAGCGAGTCGGCCGAGCGGTCGTCCCACGACTCGAGGTTGGTGAAAATAGTACCGGTGTTAGACCGCTGCGTAAAGTCGATCACATTAAGACCCGGAATGGCCGCAAAGCTTTTTACTCCTTCAGTGCTCAGCAGCACGTCCATTGCCTGGTCGGTGACAGCCAGCGTGCGTTCGGTCGAGGCCGCGTCGGGGAGTTGATAGGTCACGAACAGGCGACCCTCGTCTTCGGTAGGCACAAAGCCGGTGGGCTTTTGCCAGAACAGCAGCAGGGTGGCACCAAAGAACAGCAACAACGCGATGAGTACCACCGGAGTGAAGGCAATACCTTTGCCTACTCCCGCGCGGTATCGATCGGTAATGAAGCCAAAGCCACGGTTGAACCAAGCGAAGAAGCGGTCCAGCAGTCCGGGCTTTCTCTCCTCATCCGATTTAGGCTTGAGTACGATAGCGCACAGAGCGGGAGTAAACGACAGGGCCAGAAAAGTAGAGATCAACACCGACACCGCAATGGTGATGGCAAACTGCTGATACAAGCGTCCGATGATACCAGGAATGAAGCCTACCGGCAGAAATACCGCAGCCAGAATCAACGAGGTGGCGACAATGGGTGCCGTGATGTCCTTCATGGCCGCAAGGGTCGCTTCTTTGGGCGATAGCCCTTGACTCTCGATCAGTTGCTTCACGGCTTCTACCACCACAATGGCATCATCCACCACAATACCGATGGCCAGTACGAAACCGAACAGGGTGAGGGTGTTGACCGAAAAGCCCAGCAGCACAAAGAAGGCGAAGGTGGCAATGATAGACACCGGAATGGCCAACACCGGAATGAGCGTAGCCCGCCAGTCTTGTAAGAAAATGAAGATCACCAGCACCACCAGTAGCAAAGCAATCGCCAGTGTTTCAATCACTTCGGCGATGGATACTTGCACTACTGAGATCGACTCAAAGGCCACTTCGTAATCTACATCGGGCGGAAATTCTTCTTTGAGCTCTTCCATCGCGGCAAACACGCCTTCGGCGGTTTCCAGGGCATTGCTGCCGGGAGCCTGCCGTAGAATGAGGAAGGCCGCGGGCTCGCCGTTAAGAAACGCCGCCTGTCGGCCGTAGTCAAACTTGCCCAACTCTACCCGCGCTACGTCCTTCAGGTAGACCAACGCCCCGGTTTCCGCATCAGAACGCACGATGATGTTCTCAAACTCTTCGGTTTGGTTCAACCGCCCCTCTACCGAAATGGTGTACTCAAAGGGCTGGTTGTCGGGCTGGGGTGGCACCCCCACCGTGCCCGCCGAAACCTGCACGTTTTGCTCTTGTAATGCTCCCACCACATCGGAAGCGGTGAGTTGGTACTGGGCCAGCCGGTCGGGGTTGAGCCACACCCGCATGCTAAAGTCTTCGGCCCGCACGAACAGATCGCCAATACCATCGACCCGCAGCAGGCGGTCGCGGATAAATATCTTAGAGTAGTTGTCCAGGTAAGAAGTACTGTGGGTGCCCTCGGGTGAGTAGATGCCGATCACCATAAACAGCGTCGGGTTTCGCTTGCGGGTCACCACCCCCAGGCGAGCCACTTCTTGCGGCAGACGCGGCTCAGCCGAAGCTACCCGGTTTTGCACATCGAGGGTCGCAATGTCGATATCCGTATCGATGTCAAAGGTAATATTGAGCGACATATTACCGCTGCTGCTGCTGTACGAAGTGATGTATTCGGCACCGGGTACTCCGTTTACTTCTACTTCAATGGGCGTTGTCACCGTCTGTTCTACCGTTTTAGCGTCGGCTCCGGTGAAAGAGGCCGACACCGAAGCCACCGGCGGGGTGATGTTCGGATACTGGCTGACCGGTAAGGTGGTGAGGGCAATGCCGCCGACCAGCGTAAGCACCACCGCAATGACGATGGAGAAAACCGGGCGGTTGACGAAAAAATCTGATATCATAAAAAGCTTCTTTAGTTCGCTAGTGCGTTTAGCGCGCAATAGTAGACGATCAGGATAATTTACTTGTTGTAGCAGTAGCAGTAGCAGTAGCAGTAGCAGTAGCAGTAGGCAGTGTTGCTGCTACTTTTTGAACTACGGTAAGCTTCAAAATTTTGTAGTTAGTTTTGACTCAGTACTCACGTTGGTTGCTAACTGCCGACTGCCTTTTGCTGACTGCTACTGTCATTCTCTTTCACCCGCACGGTGGTTTTGTCGCTTAGTTTCTGTAGGCCCGTCACGGCAATGCGCTCGCCGGTCGCTAGTCCGTCTTCTATCACCGCCCGATCACCCACCTGCCTGGCCAACCGAACGCGCCGCTCGCGCACCTGACTACTGTCGCCCAGCACAAACACAAAGTACTCACCCATCTGCTCGGTAACAGCCTTGTACGGGATCGTCACCACCGGTTGTTCGCTACGTTGCTGCACCCGCACGGTACAGTTCATGCCCGCTCGCAGGTAGCTATCCTCATTGGGTACTTCCAGACGGGCTCGGATGGTACCCGTCTGCCGGTTTACGGCCCGGTCGATCAGCAACAGTCGGCCGTAGGCACCGTAGTCTGAGCCGTCGGGCAAGCGTACGGTAAAAACCGAGTCAGAAGACTGCTTGAGCAGTTGTAGCAGCTTCGGCAGCTGCTTTTCGTTCACCTCAAAGTCAACAGCCACCGGATTGTCCGTCGATACGGTGTTGAGCAGGGTTTGACCGCGTGTAACGAGATCACCCTGCTTCACGTCGCTCACGCCAATGGTGCCGGTGATCGGGGCCGTCACGGTGGCGTAGCCCAGGTTGGTGCGCGCTACCTGAGCGGTAGCCTGCACTGCTTCTAGTTCGGTTTTGGCACCTTCTAAGCCGGTAAGAGCGTTTTCGTAGGCCTGCTCGGCGATGGCATCTTGCTCGTGCAGGCGGGTGTAGCGCTCGGCGTCACGCTGGGCCTGCTGAAAGTTGGCTTCGGCCCGAGCCACGTTGGCCTTGGCGGCACTGTACTCAGCGCGATAGACGGTGGGGTCAATCTCATAAAGTTTTTTTCCCCTAGATACGACCTGCCCTTCGTCGAACAGCAGTTTGGTCACGTAGCCGGTAACTTCGGCGCGCAGCTGCACCTCTTGCAGTGGCACCACCGTGCCCGGATAGGCTTGATACGAGGTAACCACGTCGGTACCCACGGTTTGCACCGTGACGGGCGGCGGAGGCGGGGGCGACTGCGAAGCCTCGCTGCCGCAGCTGGTGAAGGCTAGCACGTTACTTATCAGCAGGAGGGCCGTCCATCCAGGAAGTAATGAAGTTGGTAGATGGTTAGCGGTGGGCGGTAAGCGGTGGGCGGTCGATGGCCTACCGCCAACTGCTAACTGCCTACCGCTCACCGCCGCCTGCCCACCCTCTACGTTCAGAAATGTATCTCTCGTTTGCATAACTATTCTTCGTTATTTACCAGCTCCAGAGGGACCTGACCCGACGCCTGTTGCACATCAATCTTGCTCGACAGTACCTGTAGCAGGGTCTCGCTGGTGTTCAACTGGGCCGAGCGTAGGTCCGTTTCGGCTTGTATCACTTCAATGTAGGGAATCAGGCCTTCGTCGTACTGTAGCTGGATGGTTTGGTACACCTCCTGGGCTAACTGCTCATTCTTTTGCTGAAGCTCCCAACTGGCGTAAGCCCCTTGGTAGATGGCCCGCGCTTGGGCGTACTCACTGGTAATCTGATTCTCAAGCTCGGTACGTACGTAACCCAATCGCTCGGCCTGTAGTTTAGCCGCCTGTAGGTTATGAATGCGCTGTGCGCCTTGAAACAATGGCACCAACGCTCGCAGTCCGATCTGAGCGCTGGTAAACGCACGGTCGTAGAGCGGACTCAGCTCCTCGCTGAAGTAGCCGTACTGATAGTTGGCAAAGGCACTAAACCGAGGCAAGAATCCCCACCGGAACCGGCTGATGTCAGCGGCGAGTAACCCCGATTGCGTTTCTAGCAGGCTGTACTCGATGCGCTGGCGGTAGGTGAAGGACTGTGTTGTGTCAATGCCTACCTCGTTGCGTAGCTGGTCGCGGTTGTACTCGATCTCTAGTGGAGTGTTGGCAGCGTAGCCCATGCTTTGTCGTAATACCGCCCGCCGGTAGGGTAGCAGCGCCCGTGTGCTTTCTAGTTGTGCCCGCGCGTTGTTGAGCTGAATGGTCGCTTGCTTGTAGTCCACGTTGTCTACCACACCGTTCTCGTAGCGTAAGCGGGCGTCGCGTACGTTCTTTTGCAGACGGTTGAGGTCTTCCGATAAAATACTGACTTGGTCTAGGGTGGTGAGCAGATCGAAGAAGGCTTTGCTTACCGCTACGTATACCTCAATCTGAGTGGCTTGCGTGTTCTGCTCAGCCTGCGTGCGGGCCAGTGGCGCTGCCCGGGCGGCCGAGAGTACCTCGTTACTAAACAGGGTTTGCTCCGCGTTGAGTGTCACGTTGGATTGATAGGCTACCCCAATTTCGCGCACCACCGGGTTGCCTTGCTCATCGGGAAACACAATGTTGGGTTTGTCAACATTGTTAGTGAGTCCGGCAGCGACACTTACCTGGGGTAACCAGCCCGACAGACTCGCGGCCACCTCCTTTTGTACAATCCGCTGATCGGTGACAGTTTGTTGTAAACGCGGGCTGTGCTTCAGTGCGTAGCGAACGCAGGCATCACGGGTAAAAGCTTGCGCTTCATTGGGTGAAACGCCGGATTGGGCTACTGAAAAAATGGAATAAAGGGTGAATAGCCAAAGCATTCCGCCCCGGATGGTGTAGTGCATAATAAGGCTTTGGTACCCATTGACTACTAATAAAGGGGACGTTAGGTTACGAGTTTTTCAACAATACCCAAAATAAGTTACGGCGTGTGAGGAAGAAGAATCCGTTCACCAGGGCGGCATTCATTAAGAAATGCCCCGTAGTGCCGTTGTTTTGAATGACAGGGCTGACCTTTGCAGATTTTCTGCACACTTGATGTAGCGAAGAAAATCGGTAGAGGCCTACTACTATTCTCTACCCAGCAAGGTCGCTTGATACAGCTCACCATCTGCCGTGACGCGCAGATAGTAAACCCCCGGTGAAAATGATTCTATGGGTACTGAAAAGGCCTGACGATCAATGACCTTCACCCGTTGGCGTACGGTTCCGGTAGCGTCAATAATCTCAGCGACCACCTGTTTTTTTGTCTGCTTAAATTTTACAGAAAGCTGATCTTGCAGGGGTACCGGATAGGCGACCATGTCGTTTACCCGCACTACATCGGTACTGCTTATCAGCGCGGCGCTATTGGCTCCCTGGCTTCGTAGGAGTACCACCCAGTCTTGATTGCTATCGCTCGGCGGATCGCCCACCGCCACGCTACCGGTGGCCGTGACGGACGCTACCGAGCCAGCTTGCAAGTCACCCCCGGTACGCGGGTTGTACCACTGCACTTGATACGACGCACCATCGTTCCCCAGGTTGACGCTACTCGTTCCGCCGTTTTTGAGATAGACGGCGTACACTTCACCGGGCTTCGCCAAACACCAACCCTTGGTTACCAGCGCATCGTTGGCGGTCATGTCAGCGAAGGGCAGGTACTGGGTAAAGAACCGTAGTGCGTAGCGGGTATAGTCCCACATCTGGTCGCGACTGCGATAATCCTGTAGCGACAGATCAGATTGCAGCAGTTGGTAACCATAATAATACTCCACTCCGGCCCCTCCGGCCATCAGATTGCCCCACAGCGTTTCTTGCCGAATGTCATCCTGGCTCACGCTCACCGAATTACCCTGCGAATCTTTTCCCTGGTACGTGACCCCACTAGGATCAGTGTATCCCAGGTCCGGGGGAACGCCGATATTGGCACTCCCCTGCTCGTCGTTGGCCACCACCCAGGGTTTGCCCGCCGACTGAGAAGCAGTTACCCACTTTTTCGTATCACGATAAACATTGTTGTAGCTGGTCTGCACCGAAGCCCCCGTGAGCAAAGATTTGCTGCCCAGCAGAGGATCGTATACTTTATCCTGTTGGCCAGGGTAGGTGTGAATGACAATATGATGATCGTAGGGGTCCACGTCCTGAATGTACTGTGCATAGGCTTTCACCCGTGCGTTGTCCGGATCATTGAGCTCTTGCCAGATGTCGTTCTCTTCGCCCAGGTTCCAGTTCAGCGCCAGGTGATGGCCGAAGCGGGCCACCAGCATGCGGTAGTACAGTTTGCGATCGTTTCCTAAGTTGCCGCCGTCTAACAGTTGATCATTTTCGGTTTCCTGCGTTTTGAAGTGTAGGTACAGGCCGAGCGTTTGCGCGTGTTCAAACACGGTTTCCCACTGGTCCAGTTTTGATACATCGAAGTGTTTGAAGTCCGACGTAGTAACGTAGGGGTACACGTTCTTGTCGTCGCCGTTGATATTGAGCGTCAGAAACGAGAAAGCGTTTACTTCCTCCGAGGCCAGGTAGTTCAGCGCTCCGATCATCTCGGTGCCCTTTCCGTTCTGCCAGCTCGGGTCACCACTGTTCCAGTCGCCGGCGTGGGGCGACCAGGACTTACGTCGTCCACCGTTGTTGGGAGTGTTATCGAAGTCTTCGTACGCCAGAAAGTTTTCGGGAGCATCAGAGCCACCCTTCACGAAGTATTCACCGGTTTCGGCGAAGCGCAGGTAGCGTTCGCCCACGTAGGACAGGCGGCCCTTGGCACGAAAGTCTTTGCCGGTTTTGTTGGAACCCGCAATCTCCAGTGTACCAGCCGCGCCATTAATCGTACCGTCGGCCACTCCGGCGGCGGCGCTGCTACTCACGGCTACACCCTCTCCTCGGCGGAAAGAGGCCGTGTACTTCCAGGTGCCCGTTTGGTCAGGACGAAAGTGCACGCGCCACCGGTTCCCCTCCGCCGCACTACTTTCTGCGGCGTTGCCGTCGGCGGCAAAGTAACCGGGCACCGTATAGGAAGCCCCCGAAGCAGCGTGGGTAAACGTCACATCCAGGCGGTAATCCAAGAAGGGATTGGGATTGACGTCAGTTTCCTGATGAGTGGGTCCTTCAAAGGTGAGGCTGACTTTATGCCACTTCCGTAACTCACCGCTTACGGTAACATCGTCTGGCACCGGCGGAGGGGGCGTCTCGCCAGGAGTAACCAGCAGCCCCGATAGTTTAGCATAGTTAATATCGGCTGAGAAATCAATCGTCAGGCTTCCGTCGTTCACGACCACCGTTTCGCTGACTTGATAAGCGGCGTGCTTGCCCACCGTTGCGTACAGATCGAGGTCACTCACCAGCTCATCCCCTTCTAAAGACACGTCGAAGACTCGCCGGTTGGCCTGTTCGAAGTATATCTCGGCCAGTAGTAGCGTAACCTGGTAGGTGCCATTGTCTACCGGCAGTTCGTACGAAAAAACTCCGTAGCGTTCGCTTTGGTAGACGGTGTCATCGTCGGTGCCGGAAACGGCGGAGCCACCCGTGTAGGTTCTACCGCCCCGCACGAACTGGTCGGCGGTAAACACTGTGCCATCCGGGGCCGTGTAGGCTTTCCCGCCCGCGTTAATCGCGTAGAGAGGGGCCACCGTTTCGCCCCCGGTGGTGGCGGACACAACGCTGCTGTAGGAAGAGGCTTCTCCGTCTAAAAAAGTCTTGATGCGGAAGTAGTAGGTGGTGCTGGGTTGCAAGCCGGAGCTGGTGTGCTGGCTATCGCCGAAGTAGCTACCATCTACCTGGGTGAACCCGGTGGTGGGTGAGAGCGAGCGCTCAATCGCGTAGTCATTGCCCGCCGGAGCATCATCCCAGGTAAGATAGATCTGCGTGGGAGAAAGAACGGTGGTCACCAGATTGGTGGGCGGCTGAACCGTGGGAACGGCGCGGTCGACCACCGTAAAAGTAATCGTGAGGGGAGTTCCCACCGTTCCGCCCGCTTTGGCCTCGGTGTAAGGAGTGGCCCGAAGGGTGTGAGCACCGAGGGTGGGAGTCCACGCTCTGTAATCTCCGTCGGTATCGCCAGCGAGAGCATAAGGAGCTACGCTCTCGGTCTGAAAGTTGGTGTCTTCATCGTAGGCAAACCGGACAGAACCTACCTCAACCGGGTTTGTATTAGCCCGAATGTTTAGCCGAGTCGTGGGAAGATTGGCCAGGTTGATCGTTTCGCCGCTAGACAGCTCACTGATATCCTGATCAGTGTCGGCGTTAACCAGTGTGAAGTTCTGAACGGATTGTGCCAGTGCGTTCCATGCGATCAGGTAGCACAGCGTAGCAGTAAAGAATAATTTCATACGGTTGAGGGGTAAGGGTAAAAGTAAATCAGAATATTTGCGTCATATTGACATACAAATGTTGTTAGCTATTTAGTGAAAACCTAACCTATAAGCAATCAGGCTAAGTTAATTTTATATTAAGCTATTCGCGTACGCCAGCCCTGTTGCGGTGCGAGCATCAGATAATGGTGCATCAGAGCAAGCAAGAAGGGGAGTAAAGTGTGAACAGTGAGCTGGTAAGCTAGCCGTAGCCCCCCGAAGGTGCTTCCGGAGTCATTGTAGCCGTGCCAAACACGCTGGAAGCAATATCGCTTCTGCGCGAGGAATAGCTATCACCGCTCCGGCGGCTTGAGGCAGCCCCGCCCGGTCGGCACCGTTGAGCGACTTATGAACCTACGATTCTAGGACGAACAAGTAGCACTTAGGCGTAGCTTGGTGGAAGGTCGCGAGAAAGTCGGGTTAGTTGTAGAAGTCGTAGGAACGTTGCACCAAACCTACGACTAGAGGAGGGGTATCGTGGAGCAGAGTAGGACGATAAATTCCTGAATGGGAGTATGATCAATGAACCGTTAAAAGTTAGTGAGCAACCCAACGTAGGTTTTGATTGTGGCGGAACTATAGCGTTTGATCATCATCAAAGGTTTGCATAACACACAGGAAGGTTGGTTACACAAATCTGCCAAAAAAGGGTTGGTTATACAGCGTATTTTGGGTTGTCTATTTATAAGATATTACATAGGTTTGTTTATTTGCACGTTAGCAGTAATTAAAAACAAAAAATGTAGTCATTATGTCAATGTGGGAAATAGAAACCTTAATGGAAAATACTGTTAGGCTGATAAACAAAAGTGAATTTAAACCAAATGAAAAGCGAAATTTGATTTGGAACACCTACAATCTACAAAATCAATTTGATTGTAGTTTTACACATTTTAGGTTAATGGATATACTAATAAATAATGAATATGTCCAACAATACGAAATTGATGATTTTCCAATGACTAAAGTGTATCGAGACTTTTTCTTTGAATTATCAAATAAAGATTTTGAATGGATTAATAAAAATCCAACTGAAAAATGGTCAGAAAACAATCAAAGTATCGCATACTGGGATAAAAAAAGCAATAAAATATTTGTAGATTTTGGTTCTGACTTTTATACACAAAACAAAGATGAGTTTCCTGAAAAATATGAACCATTATATTTTAGTCATATGATGATTCAAGAAGGAAGCAGACAAAACGATAAATCCATAGTATATGATTGGACTGCGTTTATGGTTAATTATTTACTGGCTTGGTTTCCTTCAAATAAGTCAACAACTGAATTAAAGGAGGAATATTTTTCTAAAATCAAAGATGTTATACATCAATTTGATTACACCAATTATGAAGTATTACACCAAGGGTTGGATATAAATAATATACACGAAGATTGGTTAGAAGAAATGTCGGAAAACCAAAAAGAACTGATTAAATATTTAACCAATAAATAACTACTGCTAACAATGGCTATAAGTAATTGCTTGTTCTCGCCTACTTCTGAAAATTCTCGCGGATTTTCAGTTTGGTGTGTACTTGCAAAATTAAGTGCTAAACCGCGCAACTACTCATAGCCGAGACCGTTGGACTATAATACAAAAAACTACATCGGCAAAAAATAGGAACTTAAGCCTTTAAACAATTAAATAGAAAAAAAGATGGAAAAAAGAATTGAAATTGACAAGCTTGAACCTGCGGCATACAAGGCAATGTACGGTTTGGAAAAATATCTTTCTGAATGCGATTTGTCAAAAACACATAAGGAACTTATAAAAATAAGGGCTTCGCAAATTAATGGCTGTGCATTCTGTATAAATATGCACACAAAAGACGCGCTTGCCAACGGAGAAACCAAAGAAAGAATATTTTTGCTCAGTGCTTGGAAAGAAACCGACCTGTTTTCAGAAGAAGAAAAGACGCTGCTTCTCATGACAGAAGAAATAACGTTGATACACAAAAATGGACTTTCAACGAAAACCTATAAAAAAGCAACCGAAATTTTTGATGAAAATTATATTGCTCAAATCATCATGGCAATTACCACCATAAATGCGTGGAACAGAATTGCAGTCAGCACACACATGCCCATTAACGAGTAAAAAAATATATTAAGGGTTCCCCCCCTCTGGTCTTAGGCGAAGCGTAGCGATCCTGAGACCTTTCCAGCGAGCATATCGTTTTCTATTCACTGCCCTTTCACCCGATGATCTTTATCGGGTCGTAGGCTACTCCTTCCGAATCATGCCGCTCGGAAACACTACTACGCTCTCGTTGCCATCCTGACCCACGGCGGCCACGCCAAAGTAGTAATTATCGATCACGATGTTTTCTAGCGTATACTCATTGACCTTTCCTACAAAACGCGAGTAAGTCCACTGGGGGGCGGTGGTCTCGCGCCAGTAGATTTTGTAGCCCGCCAGACTGGGAGCATCACTCGTGGGCCACGCCAAGGTGGTGGAGGGTTGCACGGCCCCGCCAATCTGCACGCTGTCGGGAGCGGGCGGAGCCCAGGCCAGTCCGGCCAGACTGATGGCGTTGACGGCGGTCAGGTTTCGGGCGTAGTCAAAGTTAACACCTTCAATCACGTCACCGTAGGCGATGCCGTCTTCGGTGCGGATGTCCTGGTGCTGGCGGTTGTAGTTTTCGTGCGCCTCCATGATACGAATGCCCGCGAAGCCCAGGTCGGCGAAGGGTTTGTGATGGCCGCCCCGCCCGAAGCGATCCAGGCGGTAGATCATCATGGGGTTCAGCTGCGGCATATAGGTGCTGGTTTGTTGGTGTACGTAACGCGCCAACTGCCGAGAAATACCGTCTACTTCACCCCCGGTGTAGCGACGGAAGCGACGTTCTTCCTCGGTTTCGGTGGGCGGCACCGGCTCCGAGAAAATGCGGAAGCTGCGGTTATCAATCACTCCGTCTACGCCCTCGATATTACCAATCATATCGTTGTTCAGGATACCTACCAGCTCCCATTCGTTCTGCTGAGCGTAGTTGGCGAGTCCTTGTCCCCCGAAGAGACCCTGTTCTTCACCGGCCAGGCCCACGTAGGCAATGCTGTAAGGAAACTCGTACTGACTGAGCACCCGCGCCGCCTCGATGGCTCCGGCCATGCCCGAAGCATTGTCGTTGGCCCCGGGCGCGTCAATTTCATAGTTGGTGGCATCCGAGGCGCGCGAGTCAATGTCACCCGACATCATTACCATTCGGTTGGGCTGCTGGGTGCCCCGCTGAATAGCCACCACGTTAACGATATCAACGTCTTTAACGATGCGCTCACTGGTGCTCTCTTCCACAAAATTGCTTTGGTAGAATACCTCTAGGCAACCATCGCAGGCGGTAGAGATACTATCAAATTCTGCTTTGATCCAACGACGGGCCGCGCCGATACCTCGGGTGTCTGAAACCGTGTCGGACATCGTATTACGGGTGCCGAAGTTAGCCAGTGCGCGAATGTCGCGTTCCAGCCGAACCGCCGATACGCTATCGATGATACTGTACATCCGCAGATCGGCAGCGGGCGGGGCGGTAAGAGCAGGAGATTGACCGAAAAGGGTGAAGGGTATGGCAAGAAAAACGAAGATGAGGTATCGGGTCATAGATAGGTTGGTTTCAAGCATTATCAACTGCGTATTGCTGAAAAAGTTAGTGGACCAACCCGCTCCTCGAATCAAATGCTGGTAAGCATCTGAATAATAAAGACTGTCTGTGAGTAGACAAATTTTAATAATGATCGGATGAAAGTATCGAAATGCTAACGTATATCTTCTATCTTAATGCCCATATTTAACCTAACTTATCTTATAATGGAATCATATTCTACAAACTTATTTCGCAAGATTTGGCTCAGCAGCCTCCTGCTAAGCCTCAGCACGCTGGCTGCTTTTGCGCAGCAGGTGCAACTCACGGTACAAGACGAAAGCAACGTGCCGCTGCCTGGTGTCAACGTGGTGGTGAAGGGCACCACCGTCGGTACCACCACAGATGTTGACGGGCAAGCGACACTCACGGCCGCCGACGATGCCACCCTGATATTCACCTTTATTGGCTACGGCAGCCAGGAGGTAGCTGTGGGCGGGCGTAGCGACATCAGCGTACAAATGCAACCCGACCTGTCTGAGCTACAAGAAGTAGTGGTGATCGGAAGCCGCAATCAGAATCGTACGGTCACGGAAACCCCGGTGCCCGTCGATGTGATTCCCCTACAGGAGGTGGTTGAAGGCGCCCCACAGGTAGAAATCACGCAGATACTGAATTACGTCGCGCCGTCGTTTTCCTCCAACCGTCAAACCATCGCCGACGGCACCGACCATGTGGACCCTGCTTCGCTGCGCGGACTGGGCGTAGACCACGTGTTGGTGCTGGTGAACGGCAAGCGCCGCCATCCTTCCTCGCTGGTCAACGTGAACGGCTCGGTCGGGCGCGGCTCGGTCGGCACCGACCTGAACGCCATTCCGGCGGCATCCATTGAGCGCATTGAGGTGCTACGTGATGGAGCTGCCGCCCAGTACGGCTCCGATGCCATTGCGGGGGTAATCAACCTGGTACTCAAAGAAACCACCGATGAAGTGTTTTTCTCCGGAACCGCCGGACAACACTATGAGGGCGACGGTGAGGTGGCGCAGTTCAACACCAACTTCGGCTTTGATGTGGGCGAGCGTGGTTTTATTAACCTCACCGGTCAGTACCAGTACCGCGGCCGCACCGACCGTGCGGGTGAGTGGACCGGCTCGGTGTTTCGCACCGACTGGGACGGCGAATCGCCCGGTATCTACGCCGAGAACTTCGCCGCGGGTGACCTGAGTCCTTTCGACGTAGGGCGTCGTTTGACGCAGGAGCAAGCCAACGAGATCAACGCGGCCAATGCCTTTACCAACAACCTAACCGAAGCCGAAGAAGAAGCACTGATTAATCAAAATGGCGGCCGCCGGGCGTTTAGTATGATCGTGGGGCAGTCGGAAGCGGTGAATGCCTCGGCCATGCTTAACTCGGCCTTTGAGGTGAGCGAGAACCACGAGTTTTACTTGTTCGGAGGACTAAGTGCCCGTCGTGGATTGGCCACCGGCTTTTACCGTTTGCCCAACCAGACGCGTACGCTCACTTCGGTGTATCCTAACGGCTTTTTGCCGGAGATCAATACCAACATTTTTGACGCCTCAATATCAGGTGGTTTGCGCGGCAGTGTGGGCGAGTGGTACACGGATTTTAGCCACACCTACGGCACCAACGCTTTTGAATTCTTAATTACCAACACCAGCAACGCTTCGCTGGGTAACAGTACGCCCACCTCGTTCAATGCCGGAGGGTTCCGCTTCCAGCAGAACACCACTAACGTAGATTTCTCACGCTACTTTGACGACGCGCTGGGGGCGGGCATTAACGTGGCTTTCGGGGGCGAGTACCGCGTAGAGAACTACGAAATTATGGCGGGCGAAGAAGCCTCGTACCGCAACTACGGCGTGGTCAACGTGGTAGATTCGGTGGGCGGGCTGCCCTTCGTTAACTCGCAGAACTCTACCAACATATTCTACGACCGTCCGGGTGGATCGCAGGTGTTCCCGGGTTACCAACCCGCCAACGAGTTGCAGCAGAGTCGCTCGACGGTGGCGGGCTACGCCGACGTAGAATTTAACTTCACCGAGCAGTTCTTCTTGGACGCCGCTATTCGCTTCGAGGATTATACCGACTTCGGCAGTACGTTCAACTGGAAACTGGCCGGACGGTATGCACCCACCGATGCCCTTGCCTTTCGGGCGGCCGTGAGCACGGGCTTTCGGGCACCCTCACTGCCGCAGCGCTACTTCAACAGTACGTCTACCATCTTCACCCTGCAAAACGGGGTGAACGTGCCCAACGAGGTGGGTACCTTTCGCAACGACTCGCGCGTGGCGCAGCTGTTTGGTATTCCTTCGCTCACCAACGAAAGTTCGTTTAACCTGAGTGCCGGAGTTGTATGGAATGTGGTCGAGAACTTCGACATCACGGTAGATGCGTATCAGATCGATGTGGACGACCGCGTTGCCCTAACGAGTCAGTTCAGCCCTGGTAGTAGCGATGATATCGCCGGTATTTTGGCCAGTGTGAATGCCGGGCGGGCACAGTTGTTTACCAACGCAATTGATACGCGCACACGTGGTATAGATATCATCGCTGCCTACAACACTAATCTGGGAGAAGGAAATTTACGGGCGACGCTGGCGGGTAACTTCACCGAAACCGAGGTGACGAACGTGGGTATTCCGGCCACCCTTCAGGCCGACCCGGTGGCCTTCTTTGACCGCGAAGAACGTGGCCGCTTTGAAGACGCCACGCCGCAGTCTAAGATGAACCTAATCCTGGGCTATCGTCTCAATCGTTTCAATGTTAATCTGTTCTTTGTTCGCTTTGGCGAAGTATTCGCGCGCACGCAAGACACAGAAGAGGACGCTGAAGGAAATGAGATACTGGATAGCAACGGAAATCCTATCTTCATCGACCAGCGCTTTTCACCCAAGATCATCACCACCGCTAGTGTGGGCTACGATTTAAGCGAGAACGTGAACCTGACGATCGGAGCGAACAACCTGTTTGACGTGTATCCTGACGAAAACCGGGAAGCGTTTCGCAGCGGTGAGCGGTTTGTGTACTCCCGGCGGGCGACGCAGTTCGGCTTCAACGGAGGCTACTACTTCGCGCGGCTCAACGTGACGCTCTAACCCTCATTGATTACAGCAGGGGTGTGCCCTGGCTGTTCACCTGCCACCCGCTCAGGAAATCGTTGTTCTGTTCTCATAGTGAGACTTTGCGCGTGCGGAGAAACTCTACGCACGTTCGTCATCCTGGCGGGTTGGCGGCTGTTGTTCCAGGCTATTGATCCTCTCTAGGTACGCCTGCTCCTTGCGCTGCATTTCTTCCTGCGTGGCCGAAAGCTCTTCCATATTTTGGCGCATCTCCTCCTCTGTGGCACGCATTGTTTCGGCCTGCTGCTGTGCCTCTTCTAACAAGCGCTTCATGTGCTCACTGCTTTGCGTTCGGGTTAGCGTCAGGGCAATACTCTCTGCGGCTTGCTCAACGAAGGCGATCTCGTGTTCGGCGTAGGGCTGAAAAGCCGCTAGTTCCAGTACACCTGCTACCTCGTTGTTGTACATGAGCGGCGCAACAATCAGATTGCGGGGGGTAGCTTCGCCTAGCCCTGAAGTAATCCGCACGTAATCTGAAGGAACGCGAAGGTATGTGGTTTTCCGCTCTAGCCATACCTGACCTACCAGCCCCTGGCCGGGGCGGATACGCTGTTCTACATACTTTTCTTTGTTCCAAGCGTAGGTGGCTGCTGCAACCAGGCAGGCGGAAGTATCCAGATCGTCGGTCACGATGTATAGCCCTCCCTGATTGGCGCGCAGATACTTTACCGTAAAAGATAGCACTTGCTGGGCCATCTGCTTCAGATCGTCTTGTTCATTGCGCAACAACGCGCCGAGCTGGGCAAGCCCGTCGCTGACGAAGCGGCGATGTTCATCAGCTGCGGCTGTGGCACGCAACTGCTCCTGCATGTGTAACAATGAAACCCTGAGAACATCATGATCACTAGTGGACGGCAGGTCAGCCGACAGGCTGCCGTGACCAACGCGTTCGGCAAACGAGGCCGCTTCGATCAATCGTTGCGTCAGGTGATTTATATGCTGAATGGTTTGCCCCACTTCGTCTTGATAGGGATAGTCCGTTGTTTCAGTAAGGTTGCCCCGCGCTAACCGTTCTGCTGCGCTCTGAATCAAGTGTAACGGGCGGATGATGTAGTGGCGAACCATCAATACGGTAACCATAATCAGCATCAGGTTAACCATGAGCAGTGCGATGAGAAGGTACTGAAGCTGTGCCTGTTTGCGCTGGTTGGCCTGCACGTACGCTTTGACTAACAGGTTGTTTTGAGCGAGCATGAGCGGGGCCTGTTCCTCCAGTAGGCGTAAAGCCGAGCCAGTAGTTGCAGAAGAAGACGATGTGGCGGCGCTGAGAAGAACTTCTTCGGCCGCTTGCCGGTAACGTTGCCACTGTGACATGGTGGTGCGTATGGTGGGTGTTATCGCGGCATCAGCGGGTAGAATGGCGGGCGAGTTATCACTATCGGGCACCACTCCTCCGTGCTTCAGGGTCTGCAACAGCGCGTGATGCAGGTTGATCGCTGCTTTCAGGGTCGGTATAGCATCGGCCTGTCCGCGAGCGATACGCTCGGCGTAGAAGCCGATTTTTTGTGAAAGCATACGGTTCCGCCCGGCCACATCCACCACGTAAGCATCCTGCTTTTGTTGCCGTTTGATGTAGGTCACACAAGCATAGTTCGTGATACACACTGCGGCCAGCAGCATGATGATTCCGCCTAGTTTCCACTTGATACTGTAGTTCTGAAGGTACTTCATGAATCCGTTGTACGATGGTTCCGCACGTTTGCCAAGCCTGAGCAAAATAGGGGGAAGAAGGTAGGATATTTTCTATCACTTGTGCCAACGAGTACTTGTGTAACTTCTGAGCGTCGAAACTAACCTTTATGCACTACATCAATTTTTGAACCCAACTGTGGATAGATAGCAGAAAAACAGGTCGGAATTTTAACGTGGGTTAAAATAATAGTACGTTTGCGCATGCCCAAGCAAAAAACCGATCGTGATACTATCCTGCGTGAGTCTATGCGGGTGTTTTTGCAGAAAGGATACTACCATACAAATCTGTCTGACTTGGGTGCGGCCTGCGGTTTGGAGAAACCCCACTTCTACTACTACTTCAAGAACAAAGAAGACTTGATGCGCGAGGTACTAGAGTTTACCTATCGCAACGCCAAGCAGCATATATTCGACAAAGCCTACGACGAAAACTTTACGCCCCGGCAGCGGCTAAAAAAGATGATGCAGAACACCGTACGGCTGTACGCTCAGGTAGATAGAGGCTGTTTGATGGGCAATACCGTGCTGGGCACCGCTGGCTCCGAACCCGCTTTTCAGGATGTGCTACGTCGCTACTTTGATGGTTGGGTAGCTTCGCTGCGGTGCGTATTCAGTGCGCAGTATTCAGCCGAGGAGGCGCAGCGACTGGCCCAGGATGCTATTCAGGAGATTCAGGGGAGCGTGATGTTCGTACGCCTCTACGACGACACAAATTACTTACAGGCCACCACCGACAATATTGTAAACCGGCTGCACTAGAAACCGTGACGCGCAGCATCATAGTTCGTGATAGATTTTAATTAACGTTAAATAAGATATGATAGATAATCCCGTTAAAACGCCCTCTAGTGAAGTAATTATTCGCTTCCCTGACTGTGACCCATTCAATCACCTCACCAACTCTCGGTACATCGATTACTTCTCTAACGCTCGGGAAGACCATTTGATGACGCACTACGATTTTAATCCGTTTCTTTTAGTGGAAGAAAAGGGACTGGGTTGGGTGACGGTTCAGAATCAGATTGTGTATCGTCAGCCCGCGTTGCCCCTAGAAAAGGTGATCATTGATTCTACCCTGCTGCGCTGGACTGAGCGGAGCGTGCTGGTAGAAATGCGCATGTGGGATCAATCGCAACAGCATCTCAAATCACTGCTATGGATGACGCTGGCGCACTATAATCTGCGTACGCAGCGCAGCGAGCCGCACGGCGAAGATATCCGTCAGTTATTCACTGCCATAGAGAATTCACTACCACAGCCGGTGAGTTTTGAGGAGCGTACCAAACAATTGTCTTCGCCTCCTACCACCACCCCAGCATGAAGCAGCTGACCTACATCAAAAAGAATACGCTTGAGTGGTGGGATATACCCGATCCTACTTTGGCACTGCCCACCGATGCGGTTGTACGTCCGATAGCGGCGGCCCGCTGCGACGCTGATAAGATATTTCTGTTCAACGACATCACCCGGTTGATGAACCTGGGGGTAGCGGTACATTACCTTGATCCGATCACCATTGATCTGCTAGGGCCGAAACCCTACCGCGGGCCCATTCCGGTAGGTCACGAATGTGTGGCGGAGGTCATGGAGTGCGGAGAGGAAGTAACGCAGTTTCAACGAGGCGACCGCGTGATTGTGCCCTTTGCTATCTCCTGCGGCAACTGCTCACACTGCCTCACGGGACTCACTTCAAAATGTCAGCGAGCGGGCGATACGCTGATTTCGGCCTACGGTTTCGGCGAAGCGATGGGTCCGTGGGGCGGCATGGTCAGCGATCTGGTGCGGGTGCCCTACGCGGACGCGATGCTGGTATCAGTGCCCAAAAATATCAACCCGGTCGCATTGGCCAGCGCCAGTGATAATATACCGGATGCTTGGCGTACTGTGGCACCGCAACTCAAAGAAAGGCCTGGAGCACCGGTGCTTGTTGTCAATGGTGGTGCGCCCAGCATTGGGCTGTATGCTGCCGGCATGGCAGTAGCCCTCGGTTCGGCACAAGTAGATTACGTAGACTATGACGCACAACGCTTGGAGCTGGCGCAGTCGTTGGGGGCGAATCCTATTCCGATTTCCAGGCACAAAAAGCGGCGTAGAAAGTGGTATCGGCAGCAGGCACCCCGCCGCAGTGGGGCTCATCCTATTTCGGTAGATGCCACAGCTGACCCCGACGGATTACGGTTTGCCATTCGTTCGTTGGCTCCGGGTGGCATCTGCACCAGCGTTGGGTTTTACTTTCAGAAGGGCACCGCGCTACCGCTAATGCAGATGTATACCAATGATACCACCCTGCACACGGGTATCTCCCATCCTCGGGCTGATCTGCCCGCCGTACTGAAGCTGATTGAGGAGGGAAAATTTCAGCCCGAAAAAATCACCACAGTACTGGCAAACTGGGAAGATGCTGCCGAAGCCTTTCTGGAGCGAACCACTAAAGTGGTAGTGCATCGCGCGTCGGAGTTGGAATAAATTTCGGTGGTGCTTCAAAAAGTATGATGGCCCAATTGATTGACAGCCAGAGACATTAGGGGTATGTTTGTATGTTATGAAGATACAAATTACCGCGCCACGGGGGCTCTCTACTGCCCTAGCTGTCTGGGCGCTAATGTTATTAAAAATGGCCGTAAAAGCTATTCAAACAAGCAAAGCTACGCTTGCAAGGACTGTCAACGCCAATTTTTGGCGATCATGCGTTGAGCTACTCAGGCTGTCACTCTGCCCTTAATCAACGTCTCAAACGTATGCCCCCGTGGCGCGGTTTGTACGTGGGATGAGCATTCGTGACATTGCCGAGGTGGAGCAGATCGGTATAGGTAAAGTGCTATGTTCATTGGTCAAGCTTAAGCTTTGCCCTCAGGCAAGTCAGTCTCACTACGATGAACTAGAAATTGACGAGTTCTGGCCACCGCGGCGCCGGGTTATGTAGGAGAAGAAGCCAATAAAGTCTGGTTGATCTACGCGTATCATCGGGTTAGCGGGGAGATTGTAGCGTGGGTGTTTGGAAAGCGTAACTATAAGACGGCCAAAGCTCTACGTAAAAGAATACAGACCCTTGGCATCACTTATAATTTTATTGCAATAGATGATTGGAAAAGCTTCAAAAAGGCTTTTCGTGACGACGTGTGCCGAATAGGTAAGGAATTTACCGCGTGGCGGCCGCGAAAGGCATCGAGGGCAATAATTGCCGTTTGAGGCACCGTATTAGAAGGGCTTTTCGCCGGTCATGTAATTTTTCCAAAAAGTTGGAAAACCACATTATCGCCTTTGAATCCAGCGTGGAACGCTCGCTTTCTTCTACATCAACTTTGGATTCGTTTAATCCATCATACTTTCTAAAGCACCACCCAAAAAGGAAAGCTATGATGCTGACACTTCGTCTACTGAAACTAAAATCGACCAGTTAGTATATGAGCTATATGATTTTACAGAGGAGAAGATCAGACTGGTTGAGGCAAGTTCATAGTCATTAAAAACTAACTGGCTCAGCTAATCTGGCTAGCTTTCTTGACATAGACTTAGTAAAATTTCCAATAATCAAAGCATGTGCGTAATTATCAGGGAGCGGATCGTGCTCGCATTGTAGTCCTAACGGAGTCAACAGGTCAACTCGGAGCCTAAATAAGCGGAACCTACTACTGTCTTCTACCGACTTCTCGTAAGATTCTATCAACTTCTCAATATCCACTGATAAACCCTTTTCATTACGTTTAAGCTTGAAGGCTAAGGATGTGGGAGTACCGTCCGGTTTGATATGATCTGGATCGACGTATATAACTCTCCTTAACAGTTGATCATCTTCTGTTACCTCTATTTTCTCTTGAGCCAAACTGTATCTATTCTGCGTTTCTTAACCAAGATACTAATTGTGAATCTATGTCACCGGGTTCGTAACTTCCTTCATCAACAGCATCACCATTTTCGTATTTGACATATTCTACCTTGTCTTCATCAAAAACTACTTCTATGCTCCTTTCCCCTGCCTCCAATTCTACTAGAACTTCACCATTAGGGCCAGGAGCTACAAAATATACTTCTTGGTATTTTTCGTCCAGCCGCCTGACAAAATCAATGGCATTGTGTACGCAGTTCGTAACGATTGATGCTGCCCCGTAGCTATCCCAATTATCTTCTAAGTCTAGGAAAGACTTTATCTTCCGAATCTGTTGAGCGTTATCTGGAATGTTAAGGGAGTTACTTTTCGGACTGTAAAGCACAGTAACCGCAGAATACTGATCTAGGGTATCCGCAGCATCTGAAGCGGCTTCATAGCCTATGTCTTCTGTATCGTATATAATGGCGCTAGCGATAGAGCGGCGTCCGACGATATAACTATCTGAAGCTATCATAGAGACTTTGGTTTAACATGTTAACAAATAAAGCGGATGTTGTGGTGTGCGCGCTGTCAGCCCAGTCAGCAATCTCCTCTACTGTCATTTTCGCTCTCTTTACAATCATATTTTGCCATATCAAAGCAGGAGTACCTAAGCGATTGTTTGTTCCACTCTCTATTCTCAAAGTCAATCTCGATTCGTCCTCTAATCGGTATGTCTCATTCAAGGAGATGTCTTCCAATACTCCAGGTACATTAAACTCTCTAGAAACTGAAGTTTGAAGATTGCTCTTGACAAAAAGCCAAATCTCTTCGTAATCACTGGGAGATAAGTCAAGAGCGTTTATATACCTGATACTAACTTCGTTGAATTTAGGTGCTATCTCATAGCTATCGATTAAGATACGTACAGCATCTAGAATTAGCTGTCTAAAGCTGCTTTCCCATCTATAACTTGCCGTATCGTTGACTACCATCACACCTTGTCCGAGTTGAAGCACTGGGTATTCTCCTTCCCCTTTCCGAAACTGGGTAGACGGACGGTTGATAAATTCAATATTAGAGTTAGGGGGAAGCAATTCGTTCACTAAACTAAATCCGAGCTTTGAAGCTTCGCGACGAAATACACCGAAAGCATATTTAAGCCCTTGATCATACTTAAGCCCACTATTGTCAACGTCCAACTCCCAATGCACTTCAAATACGACCTCTTTTAAAGGTGCATTAGGAAGTTTTTCTTGATAACTGTCTGAGTTGGCCATAGATTATCTGAGTGCTAAAGCTATGTATTCTTAAGGTGGATAGCAATATCAATGCTAATACATAAATAGAAACAGACATTTTATGTTCAAAGTGTACGTCTGCACCATGTGATAGTAGTATAATAATGTTTGTGAAATTGTTTGCAAATAAAAAAAGCACTTACAAGAATTAACTCGTAAGTGCTTGATTATCAAGTGACCTTGCCAAGATTCAAACTTGGAACCTCCTGATCCGTAGTCAGGTGCTCTATTCAGTTGAGCTACAAGGCCATCATTTGCCTGCTGGTAGGCAGGATTGAGGGGCAAATATACGTAATAATTTCCCACCCACCACGCATGGTCTCAAAAAATCCTAACTGCCGGTTTCCCCTTTCACCACCTCCCGGGTCTCAATGCGTACCGAGTTGTCCTTGGGCTCGATGCTTTGGCCGATCTGCGTAGCATACACCTGCGTGAACATCGCACCAATCAGCAGCAGAATAGACGAGTAGAACACCCACACCAACAAACCGGCTAGTGAGCCGGCTGCTCCGTAGATGGTGGTGATGCTGGTATTGATCAGCATCAGGCCGATGAGGTATTTGCCGATGGTGAACAAAATCCCGGTGACTAGTGCTCCGACGGCGGCCTCTCGCCAGCGTACCCGCACATCGGGTAGATAGCGGAATACCAGCGCAAAGGTGAGCGAGGCCACGCCCCACGACACCAAATAATCGGCGGTTTCGTTGATATAGGGCGCGACACCCAGGAAGTTCTCCAGCGTGAACTCGTTTAGGTAGTTGAGCACAATCTGGAACGAGAGGGTGACTAGCAGCAGCAGACTAAGCGAAACGATCAGCAGAAACGACCGTAGTCCATCTACCACAAACTTACCGACGGTGGTGCGTGGCTTGGGCTTCACCCCCCAGATGGCGTTGAGGGCTTTCTTGAGAAAAGCGAAGATCACGGTGGAACTGAGTAGCAAAAACACCACACTAATCATATCGGTGATGGGCGCCGAATGGCCCGGTGATCGCTGCGCGATGATGTTCTGAATTTGCTCAGCACTGGTGGTGCCCACCAGCGATTCTACCTTGTCAGAGAGCTGGATGCGGGTATCGTATTCGCCCAGGAAGAGACTGCCCACCTGCACGATGATGATAAGCACCGAAGGCATTGAGAACAGCGTGAGAAAGGCAATAGCTGCCGCGTATACCACCGGGTCGTGATCCTGGTATTTTCGGTAAGTCCCCTTGATGAGTAACCATACATTGTCTAACACTCTTATCGCCATGCTAGTAAACCGTTCTTGAAACTACCGCAACCCACGCTACGGCACGAATGTAAACTGCTCAAAGGTAACTACAAAAAATCTACGTCTTCTCCCTCTCCCAGGGGCATCTTCATCAGTTTCTCTAAGGCTCTGTCTACCGTAACCCCCTCAAATAGCGTGCGGTAAAGCATCCGGGTGATGGGGGCGGCTACGCGATAGTAATCAGCCAACTGCTTCACAATACGGGTGGTATTCACTCCTTCGGCCAACTCCTCGCTGTCTTGGGTAATTTGCTCCAGCGTCTCCCCTTGTGCCAGCCGATAGCCTACCGTGAAGTTGCGGCTATTGCTGCTCGAGCACGTAGCCACCAAATCGCCCACGCCGGCTAAACCGATAAACGCTTCAGAATCGCCGCCCAGGGCCTTTCCCAGGTAAATCATCTCGGCCAGTCCGCGACTCACTAACAGGGCACGCGCGTTCTCGCCTAGTCCTAAACCACTCAGAGCCCCCGAAGCGATGGCAATGATGTTTTTAAGTACACCGCACAGTTCTACGCCAATCAGGTCGGTACTGCCGTACACCTGAAAACGATCATTGCGCAGCAAGCGTTGTCCGGTGTCTACCACCTCTTCAAAGTGACTAGCGACCACCGTAGCCGCCGGTTGATGTTCCCCCAACTCGCGCGCCAGATTAGGGCCCGCCAGGCAACCGATACGTACAGCGACGGTTTCTTCCCGGATCACTTCGCTCATCGTACGTACGTGCTCGCGGGTGAGCGGGTGCACCGTTGTGTCGCGCACATCGAGGCCTTTAGTGCCGTGGATTAATAAGTGTGAAGGGCGCACGTGGGGCGACAAGTCCCGCATGGTTTGCCGAAAACCAGAGGACGCTACCACTGGAAACAGTACGTCGCAACCGGCTACTTCGGTAAGTTCGTTGGTGGGAGTGACGTTGGGGTGCAGCTCGTAAGCACCACTGCGGCGGGTGTCGCACATCTGAGCCACCACTTTGGGCCGTCGGGCGTAGAGCGTGACGGGAGCGTTCTCGGCCAGTAGATTGGCCACCACGGTGCCAAAACTACCGGCACCGATTACTCCTACGGGCTTATCAGTGCGCAAGTGCTTGAGCGGTTAGCGGTTCAACAACGCGATCCAGGTCGTAACCTTCCAGGCGATTGTGGTAGTAATATAGGGTGTTCAGATTCATGGTGATAATATCCCCTGCTTTATTTGTGAGCAGCGGTCGGCGAGCGTGGTACAGACCTACGTTGCTCAGTCCGTGCTCAATCACGCTGTCAATATCTTCGCGCAGGTGATCGGCTACGCCTACTTTACCCGCTGCCTGTAAACGGAGTACCTCTGACTGCACTCGTTCGCACGCCTCGCGAAACTTATCATACGAAATGCTTAGATATTCTTCGGGCAGGCGCAGCAGGTTATACAAATCCAAGTAGTGATGCTGCTGACGGATGATCTCAAAAGCCACGAAAGCGACCAGGTGACTAGAAAATACGCGGTTGATGCGATAGTAGGATTTGAGAATAGCCTGACCCAGCATGCGGGTATACTCGTTCTCTCGCTGCTCATCGTGGGTGATGCTGCCCCCCGAGCAGAAGTACTCGCGCATGCTGATCACATTGCCCTGTCTGTCTAAACTGTGACCTTCCTCATCTACCGGATTGCCCAGCAAATCCATCGCCGCCCCCACGCTGACCGAAATATCAGAACCCTTGGTGAAGAACTGAACCAGAAAGCGAGTAATTCGGTACGAGGTGGCTGACTCATCGCCTTCCACGTAGTAGCGCTCCTGCCCCTCACGACGCAGATGCTCGCGTATTAGGCTGGGGGCCTCCAGCACAAAATGGTAGTTGAGCACCACGGGTACCACGAAGATTTTTTCGGCGGGTTCTCCGGTTTGCTCGCTGTAGGCGTAGTTGATACGTTGGGCTTCCATTGCCGTGCCGAGCAATCCTAGCTTGAGTTTGCTCTCGATACCACCCGAGCGCGAGCGGGTGCCTCCGGGAAAAAACAGACTATGGATGCCCCACTGCAACGCTAGGTTGGAGTAGGCCTTCAGCGTCTCGATGTACACGTCATTCTTCTTACGCCGATCTACCTTATAGGTGCCCAGGCTATTCATAAAATAAGCGAAGATGTTGATGTTGAATAAGTTAAGGCCGGCACCGTAGATAAAGGGCGGTAAGCCTAGCTCGTGAATGGCCCAGCCAATCAGAATAGAATCAAGATTACTAAAGTGGGTGGGTACCATCACAATGGTGCCCTTTTGGGCCAGATGACGAAGTTGATCCGTTTCACCTGTGATTTTGATCTTATCCCACAGCGTATACTTTCGACTGTAGAGCGAGCGAAAGCCCTTGACCCGCGCTGCGTTAAGCAGACGGGCAAATCCGAAGGTGACGATACTACGGGCCAGCCGGTAGCGCGAGGGGCGAAAGTTACTGGCAATCTCGTGGGCGTAGCGCGACACAATAGCTTGCAGCACCGCCTCT
Organism: Tunicatimonas sp.; assembly: GCA_965213875.1. Classification (GTDB taxonomy): domain Bacteria; phylum Bacteroidota; class Bacteroidia; order Cytophagales; family Cyclobacteriaceae; genus Tunicatimonas. The sequence goes on from CBDCAN010000001.1 coordinate 2,184,177, forward strand.
GCTTCCTGCTGCGGATCAGACTGACTCGACATGCTCACCAGCCGGTGCTTCACCTTCTTCCAAAACCGGTCCTCATCATCCGGATCGACTGGCCAGGGGTCTTGGCGAATGCGGAGCCGTTCTTTGTACAAGGTGGCCTCTAGTTCATCGATCAGTGCGGCGCTGTCGGGGGCGCGTCCTTGGAGCTTCGTCACGCTTAACTGAATAACCGTTTCAATAAACTCTTTGCGGTTTTTGCTTAGGCGAACGACAGGCCACTCTTTGCGCCTCGGCAGGATGGGTTCGTAACCGTTGCGGGTGGTTTTAGGCTTGCTCATGGTAGAATCTACGTATTCTTGATTACTATAACTACCGAAGCAGAAAATGTGTTACTTCAACGAGCGTCAGCCCCCAACCTTGGCGGTTGGCCTTCGTAGTACTGAGAGGTTCCCTACACCAACGGAGCCGTTTTTTCAACCCTTAACCTAACCAAACGTGGCACAAGTAACCATACAAGGCAATCCGTTCGCCATCAAGGGCGATGTTCCTACCAGCGGCCCCGCGGCCGATTTCACCTTCGTGAAGGACGATCTGAGCGAAGCTAAACTCTCTGACTTTGATCAAGTGAAGGTGCTGATCGCAGTACCCAGCCTCGACACCGGAGTCTGCCAGGCCGAAACCCGCAAGTTCAACGAGCAGTTGGGCAAGCGCTCGGGAGTGACCGGCATTGTGGTGTCTAAAGACTTGCCCTTTGCGATGAAGCGCTTCTGCGAAACCGACGGCGTAGCTAACATCGTGACGGCCTCTGACTTCCGCGACGGCGACTTCACCAACAAGTACAATACTGAGATCACCGAAGGACCTTTCAAGGGCTTATCGGCTCGGGCAGTGTTTGTGGTGGACGGCGACAACAACATTACTTACACCGAACTGGTGAAAGAGGTAGGTGACGAACCCGATTACGATAAGGTGATGGAGGAAGTAGATAAGCTGCGGTAGAGTCAACCCCATGGACTGGTACCGAGACGAGCGCCAGAACACGGCGATTCGGGCCGAGGCCTGTATGACTGAGATTCAGGGGATGAGCTATGTTCGGGGGGGGGCGTTACTACGACAAGTATATGTCCAGCAACCCGTCGGGTAAGTTCACGCGCACCACCGACTGTTGTTTATCGACCCGCTGCACAATGTCATCGTTCATGGGGATAAGCACTTCTTTCTCCTGGTACTGCACTACAATCATATTCTGACCGGGAGCTTCGTACACGTCTTGCACGGTACCCATGGCACCCTGCTGGGCATCTTCTACGGCGAAGCCGATAATCTCGTGGTAGTAGTACTGATCATCGGCCAGCGGCGGCAGGCTCTCGAGGGGCAAGAACAAGCGCGCCTTCGGCAGGGTTTCGGCCTGCTCAATGGTATCTATCTCCTCAAACTTGACAATCGCCTTGTTCTTTCGTACGGCAATGTGTTCCACAAAAAAAGGAACCAATGATTCGGACCCGGGTTGGGCCACGAACATTGATTCCAAGTTTTGATAGCTGTCCGGCGCGTCCACATCCAATAGGACGCTGACTTCGCCGTGCAGCCCGTGCGTTTTAATGACGTACCCTAGCTGATAGCAGTCATCAATACGCATTTAGCTCTTCTTTTCGTCTTTCACCGTTTCCGGATCGGTAGGCTCAGCCTTAACACCTGCTTCAGCTTGGGCCTCTTCGCCAGCAGCGGCTGCGGCCGCAGCAGCGCCCGCTTCTTTCTTGTCGGTTGCCTTCGCTTCAGGGGCCTTTTCAGCTTTTTCTTGGGCGATAGCAGCTTTGCCACCGGGAGTCTCAGTACCGTCTACTTCTGGTTCAGAAGCTTTCGCCTTCTCCTTCTTTGGTGCGCTCGCTTCTTCGGGAGCCTTCTCTTCGCTAGCATCAGCTTTCGGGGCTTCTGCTTTAGCGGCAGGTTCCTTCTGAGCAGGAGCTTCTTCCTTAGCCGACTCTTCTTTTGCGGCGGGGGCCTCTTCCGTCGTCTCAGCCGCATCAGCGATACCGGCTTCTTCGGCGGCAGCCTCTAGCTTCGTATCAGGAGCGTCTTTCTTGGTCTCTACCTCTTTGGCCGGTGACGGCTCAGCGGGAGGGGCTGCTTCGGCCCGGGCTTCAGCGGGAGAAGGTACTTCCGCGTCTGGAGCTGCCTCCTGTGCGGGAACTTCTTCCGTTGCCGTGGCTGCTACTTCCTCTTCCTCAGGGTCGCCTGCCTCGCCTGCTGCTTCTTTCGCCGCAGCAATAGCCTGTGCCTCTAGCTCTTTCTGCTTCTCTAGTCGCTCTTGCGTACGTGCTTCTTTGACTTTAGTCTCAGCCTCCTGGCGAGATTTCTGCTCAGCAGCACGCTTTTGTTCAATGGATTCTTTCTTATTCTGAATCTTGCCTTCCTTCTGCTCTAACCAGTCCTGAAAACGCTTGTCAGCGGCTTCCTGTGTGACGGCTCCTTTGTTAACCCCAATCTGTAGGTGCTTGCGAAGCATCACTCCTCGGTAAGACAAGATGGCCCGTACGGTGTCCGTAGGCTGGGCTCCTTTCATCACCCAATCCAGCGCGCGGTCGTCATTGATATCAATGGTGGCGGGATTGGTGTTGGGGTTGTACTGTCCCAATCTTTCGATGGATCGACCGTCTCGCGGTGCTCTAGCATCGGCTACGACCACGTCGTAGATGGCTAGTTTCTTGCGTCCTCGACGCGATAATCTAATTTTTACTGCCATAATAAATGTTTGAATGTATGGTTGGCGGAACACGTCCACCGGCAAAAGGTTGCAAAAGTAATACTTTTTTGGAAGATGTGGAAAGGTGACGACAAAATATAAAGGGGCCTCATTGAGAACTTAGTAGAGTAGCCCAAACAGCCACAGCGGAATCTTATTTTTGTAGCCGGTTTCTATATTGTCGGCTGCGATAAAGCTATTACTTGTTTCGGCAATTTGACGCGTGTTCTTACCTTTGCCGCCTACCTCAAAAGTATAGCGGTCGTCCACGTAGAAATCACCCTTAGTGGGTAAGCTAACCGCGTGATTGACCAGTAACTGGTTAAGAAAAAACGTTTCTCGCGTAGAGCCAGTATCGGTTTTTTCCGGAGCTAGTGCGTAGGCAAGGTTCGTATTGTTGAGATAGATCTTATCAGGCTTTTGAAGCACACTAATGCTCTTGCCAACACTGGTAAGGCTATTGATCAAGCGTGTCTTTTCTAAAAAATGAAGATACTGTACAAGCGTTGCTCGCGAAATACCGATCCTCTCGCTCAGCTTGGTTACGTTAGGTTTGAAGGGCGTGTTGATGGCGAGGATGTATAATAACTGATAAATTTTCTGCGCGTTCTTAGGATCATAACCCTCGATAAAATTGAGGTCGGTATCTACTACTAGCCGGACAGTTCGCTCCAGGCGTTCGTGGTAGTATTTTTCGTTCTCCAGAAAAAATGGGTAATAACCGCTCTTCAAATAATCTTTGAAGTATTGCAAAGGGCGGAATGTAGCGGTAAGTTCTAATGACAACGGTACGTATTGCTGCACAATCGTGTCTAAGGAAACCGGTTTTATAGACCTTTGATGCCGCATCAGCAGGTACTCACGGAATGATAGGCCGGGCAGTTCGTAAACTACCGCCCGTCGGCTCAAATCCACATCCTGACGTAGGATTTCTACCACGGAAGCACCCGTGAAAAAGATAAAAAGATCGGGGTAATAATCATAAGCATTCTTGAGTTCCCGAGCCCAGGACGGGTACTTATGCACTTCGTCTATGAACAAATACTTTCCCCCCATTTGACGAAACCCCTCGATGAAATCAATCAGGCGATTGTCTGAGAAGTAAATATCGTCCAGTGTTACGTATACTGCTTCTTCTGTACGAAAGCGAGTGGCTAACTGCTGAAGAAACAGTGTCGTCTTGCCCGTACCACGTGCCCCCAGGATGCCGGTCAGTCGCCAATCCCAGGCAATCTTGTTTCCCGGGTTGCGGACAAAACTCGTATCTACCTGAGTAACTAGTTGGCGAGAACGATTAATAATCTTTTCCATAGGCTAAAACTGTTAAGTCAAGATAGCAAAAGTTAGTACATATTGATATATAGGCTTAGCAAAACTGTCTTAATGTTATATGTAAATGAGATGATTAACACTCGAGGCCAAAAAAGTCTGCCTGAAAACATCGTCGGAACAATAAAGCCTTTAGCAGTGCGTCATTCAGTTGTAAAACTGATCAGTAAACGTACCGTGAAAAAACCAATCTATACACTATTACTCGGCTGGTTTTTGCTGGTGATGAGTGCCTGCCAGAAAGATGATACCGTCCTTACTCACCCAGAAAGGATTTACACGGTAGACGAAGTGCTGGCTAAAGCAGCGTCTCTTACTGCTTTGCCTGAGCTTGTGGGTGCTACTGCGTTAGACACCACCGGTGAATGGCAAAAGTTTGGGCCTTTCACGGTGACTCCCACCTTGGCCAAAGAGCTTACCAATCACCACGTGGTGCTTACCGCAGCTGAAGGCTTCGAAGACGGAGTGTACATCTGCGATGTCTATAGCGCTAGAACCGAAGTGGTTGTCCCAGCGGGGGCCATCGTCGTAGATTTCAGTGCATCGCGGGAAGGATATTCAACTATTGAAGTTCTACTAAGAAACGTAGGTCCGATCACTACTTGGGCGGTGGGTGATACGGTTCGTGCCATGGCGAGTTGGAGCATTGTGCCTAAGTACGACCAACTAGGGCACTCTTTGGATAATAGTCCGCTGCCTGGCGACTTAGCGGGTACTACTTTTACCTACTACTATTTTCAGAATCTATAAAGTAATGATCATGAGGGCGACAGTAGCACTGAGCATGGTGCTGACCACAATAGCGCTAGAAGGAGCCGCACAATCTCATTGGGTAGGCATCGTGGGCGGCGCTGCTCGTACCAATGTAACCTCGAGCAACTTCATCTCGCCCATAGTGGCTCAGTACAATTGGAGAGGCGGTATTACCTATGAGTACTTCTTGGCCCGGAGGCTATCGTTGGGCGCAGATCTAACGTACACCCAAACGGGGTTTGCCAGTGGGTACATGTCGCCCGTAGATAAAACAAGAACTTACTATCACTACGACTACCTGTCGGTTCCGCTCAAGATAGGATGGAATGATTTTGATACAGAAAATATTGTGTTTGGGCTGACGAAAGCAGGATTCATCAAGGTTGGATTGGTGCCTGCCTGGTTGGTCAACGCTGAAACTGAAACCCCTGCGGTGGCAGTAGAAGACGTAGCTATACCAGCGCGCACTTCAGATGTAACCAGCCGAGTGTCCTCTTTCGACCTGGCAGGTATCGCAGAGGTGGGAGTGAGCGGGCAGGTGACCGATGCGCTCTGGTGGACTGTATCGGTAACGTATCAACACAGCATCACTTCTCTTACCAACGACGAATACTTTAGTGGTGCTGATATCAGGCATAACGGCATGGGGTTGAACGTGGGCCTGAAGCATATGTTACCCAATGGCTTTGACTAACAGCGGGTAAAAGTTTTTCTAATCTATAGTATCGTATACTACACCGTGTCCCTACCCCTTCGTAGGTAGCTTACGGAGCAATAGTTACCGGGTCCGTTGTTGATGACAGTACCCTTCCATCCGCTAGTTCGTAGTGTATCGTGAACTTGTGCGTTTGGGGTGTGCCAGGGGCTTCGCTAAACTTAACAATGAAGCTTGAACCGTATGCCAATCGCGAGCGCGCCTGCGGATAACTGGTAAGACTTTCAAAAACTGATACGCTGTTAAAACCAATACTCAGATAGGCATTGAGTACTTCTTGGGCCGCTATCGTATCTTGCGTAGAAATGTAGTCAGTATCGCTGGAAACCGTAATGCCTACCAGCGTATCTACGAGAATTGGCACCGGATCGCAGGCGTAGGCACTGCTAACCCAGCTTCCGTTCGATTCAGCGTCTACCGCGACTGCACTAGAAGAAATATCCGTCGATATAGCATACTCACTATACGCCACCGTATCGTTTTGTACTAGTGCATCGTTGGGTGATTGTCCGTCAGTGAAACGAATGTTGGTAGAGGTAATCTCTTCAACCGTCGTGTAATAAGGACCTATTCCCTCGCAGTCATCTGGTAAGCAACCGACCACTACTCCCATAAATAGTGAGAACAGCAAAACGATCATCGTACGGACTGCCAGTCTACAGTATTCTGCGGTAGCCATCTACACCTGATCCTTATTAGCGTAGCGTTTGCGCTCGTTTTCATCAAGATAGATTTTGCGCATGCGCATCGAACCGGGCGTCACTTCCAGGTATTCATCCTTCTGAATGTACTCCAACCCTTCCTCTAGCGAGAACTCGCGTTTGGGCACCACCCGCACATTGTTATCGGAGCCCGAGGCCCGCATGTTGGTCAGTTTCTTTCCCTTCAGAATGTTCACCACCAAGTCGCTGCCGCGGGTGTGCTCACCAATTACCTGACCGGCGTACACGTTTTCGTTCGGATCTACGAAGAAGATACCACGGTCTTGCAGCTTGTCGATGGAGTAGGGCGTGCCTACTCCGGTGTCCATTGAGATCAGCGAGCCGTTGGTGCGGCCGGGGATGGGCCCTTTGTGCGGAGCGTACTCCTTGAAACGGTGTGACATCACGGCTTCTCCTGCGGTAGCCGTAAGCATGTTGTTACGTAAACCGATCAGGCCCCGGGCCGGAATATCAAACTCCAGGTGCTGTAAGTCGCCCTTGGGCTCCATAATCAGCAGTTCGCCCTTGCGTTGGGTCACCAACTCAATCACCTTGCCCGACACGTCTTCGGGCACATCGACTACCATGGTTTCGATGGGTTCGTGCTTCTTGCCGTCAATCTCTTTGAAAAGCACCTGCGGTTGACCCACCTGAAACTCGTAGCCCTCGCGACGCATGGTCTCTACCAGCACCGACAAGTGCAGAATACCACGACCGTAGACCAAAAACTTGTCCTCGCTGTCGGTGGCTTCCACGCGCAGGGCCAGGTTTTTCTCCATTTCTTTGAACAAGCGCTCGCGCAGGTGGCGTGAGGTCACAAACTTGCCCTCTTTACCGAAGAAGGGTGAATTGTTAATGGTGAACAGCATGTTCATCGTTGGCTCATCAATGGCGATGCGGGGCAGCGGTTGGGGGTCTTCCGCATCAGTGATGGTATCGCCGATCTCAAAGTCATCTAATCCTACCACCGCGCAAATGTCGCCGCTCTTCACTTCCTCTACGCGCACACGGCCTAAGCCCTCAAATATGTACAATTCTTTGACGCGGGTTTTCTTATGGCTACCGTCGCGCTTGCTCATGGCCACGGTATCGCCTTCTTTGATCACTCCCTGATACACCCGTCCGATGGCGATACGGCCGACGAAAGAGGAAAAGTCAAGCGAAGTAATCTGCATTTGCAACACCCCTTCGCGGCTTTTAGCGGCCGGAATATGCTCCAGAATTGCGTCGAGCAGCGGAAAAATTGTGTCGGTGGGTTGTTGCCAGTCGGTCGACATCCAGCCCTGCTTCGAAGAGCCATAGAGCGTGGCGAAATCCAGTTGCTCTTCGGTGGCATCAAGGTTAAACATCAGGTCGAACACCTGCTCGTGTACTTCGTCGGGGCGGCAATTTTCTTTGTCTACTTTGTTGACTACCACAATGGGAGTGAGGCCTAGGTTGAGGGCTTTGCCCAGCACGAAGCGGGTTTGCGGCATCGGCCCTTCGAAGGCGTCTACCAGCAGGATTACGCCGTCGGCCATCTTGAGCACCCGCTCCACCTCACCGCCGAAGTCGGAGTGACCCGGGGTGTCGATGATGTTGATCTTGGTGTCTTTATAGCGCACCGATACGTTTTTAGAAACGATGGTGATGCCGCGCTCACGCTCCAGATCATTATTATCGAGCAATAGCTCGCCCATCTCCTGATCATCCCGGAAGATTTTAGAGGCGTAGATAATTTTGTCGACCAGGGTGGTTTTACCGTGGTCTACGTGGGCGATGATAGCAATATTACGGATATCCTGCATAGGAAATGAGGTGATTTCTAAATGAAAGCGCAAAGGTACGAAAATAGGTTCGGTTTCTGCCTCAGAACCGGGTAATTAAGTGCCAAATCGCCAATGATGACCGTAGATAGCCGTTGGCTAGCGTTCTATAGTGGTAAGCAATGATTAGAGGTAGGCAGAATTAAGTTAACGAGTACGGCGGAAAGTCTGGACTAGGCTACGATAATTCGCCAACCGCCAACCGCCAACCGCCAACCGCCAACCGCCAACCGCCACTGCTACTTTCCTTTCAATGATACATCGTGCGTCGTATGCATCTGGGCCACCGCCTTGAGCAGATGCGCGCGCAGCGACTGGGCACGATCGTAGTTAGGGCGACGTAGGGTGAAGGTGTAGGCACACACCGTCTTCTCAACGGTTACTTCTCTCACTTCCAGCGCGTAGCTATCGGCTTTAATCCACTGTTCGTAGGGTTGCATCGCCCCACGCAACTGCTTTTCCCATTCGTCAATTGATGCTTTCGGTTTAAGCTCAAAAGACACCGATACGCGTCCGGCCCGCTGCTTGCCGTAGTTCACAATGTCGGCGGCAAACACGGTATTGTTGGGTACGGTCACCAGATGGTCTTCTTGATCCACCAAATACACGTTGCTCAGCGTGATGTTAACCACCTTGCCCTCGTGCCCGTTGATCTTCACCTGATCGCCCAGAGACAGCCGGTCGGTCATCATGTTTACCAACCCATTGATGGTATTAGAGATATAGTCTTTGGTGACCAGCACGGTGGCCACAGCCACCAGACTGAAGGTGGCAAAGAAGTCGGCCCACTTGAGGTTGAACAACAGAAAGCCTGCAACGACCAACGCCGAGCGCTTGAGCAGGGTCGCAATGCGGTTGATCGCCAATACCACGCTATTCTGCTTCGCCAGGGGGTTTTTACCCTTCAGATAGAGATAAACAAGTACTGTGCGGCTGAGTGAAATCAACAGGTTGGCACTCAGGTAGAACAGCAGCATTTTGGCCAGGCGCAGCACAATATCATCCTGGTGGCGCAACCAGCCGTGGTACTGCGTGTAGGCATAAACTGCGGCGATTAACAGCATAAACTTCAGGGCCGCCAAAAGCTTGCGCCGAAGCTCCTGCTGCCCTATCTGCTGCTTATCCGAAGTGAGGTTGTTTTCCATCTCATCGTAAATCTACGAAGAATTGCAGTACACGTGAGTGCTTGCTGCATGTTCCTCAAATTTTTTACCTTGCAGACCTAGTGGCGCGCTTCGGCCGATAAAAATCAACTTCCTTACACCCTTTTCTGGGCATTCACGTTTAACCAGCGCACGAAATACCGACGCTTTCTTACGGCCGTAGGATTGGTCGGAGATGCGACGGTGTAGGTAAGGGTTGTTTCTTATCTTTCGCCGACGGCTCACCGCAAAAAAGAAAATACGCATGAAGAAGATACTTATCATTATTGGAGCAGTGGTGGCGGTTTTGTTTCTCGCCATTCTGATACTGCCGGTGCTATTCAAAGACGAAATTCGTAAGGCCATTGACCAGGCCATTGCTGAGAACGTGAACGCTGATGTGTACTACGATGCCGACCAGTTTAGCCTATCGTTGATCAAAAACTTTCCGAGCGCTACGGTGTCGCTGGGTGACTTTGGGGTGGTGAACCGCGCTCCTTTTGCCGGTGATACGCTGGTGGCGGTTAACGAACTAGACATCTCGGTCAACCTGCGCAGTGTGGTCTTCGGCGACCAGCCCCGCATTAGCGGCATTCTGCTCGACCAGCCCAATGTCTATGTGCACGTGTTAGAAGACGGGCAGGCCAACTACGACATTGCCATTGAAAGCGAAGAAACGCCTACCACTACGGATACCACCGCCTCAGAGGTGTCCTTCAGCATCGATCATTGGGAAATTAAGGATGGCGATATTGTGTACGAAGACCTCACGCTGCCGATACTGCTCTCTGTTCAGGACATGCAGCATACCGGTAGCGGTGACTTCACCCTAGAGGTGTTTGACGTAGAGACATCGACGCTGATAGATCGTATGAGCGTTAACTACGACGGCATAGAGTACCTGACCGATAAGCGCATTGCCGCCGATGCCAACCTCAATGTCGATCTGAAGAATACGAAGTACACCTTTTTAGACAATACCTTCGCCGTCAATGACTTTGCGATGGGCTTCGATGGCTCCGTGACCATGCCCGGCGACGATATAGGGCTGGACCTTACGTTTGAGGCCAAGGACAATAACTTCAAAAGCTTGCTCTCGCTCGTGCCGGGTATGTACTTAGAAGGGTTTGAGCAAGTGCAGACCGAAGGTGAGTTTGACTTTAGCGGTTTTGCCAAAGGCATTTATAACGAAGAAAACCTGCCGGCCTTTCAGCTTAAACTACTCACCGAAGACGCCCGTTTTCAGTACCCAGACCTTCCTACGGCGGTCACCGATATCGACGTAGATATGCTGATTGACAACCCCGACGGCGTTATCGACAATACTGTTATCAATATTGCGTCTTTTCACGCTGATTTGGGTAGTAATCCCATTGACGGACGCTTGCTCGTAGAGGGGCTGGCGCCCTACCAGATTGATACTGAAGTGCGAGCCAAGCTCAACCTGAGCGAGCTGATGCAGATGTATCCGATGGACAGCCTGGAGCTAAGTGGCACTTACGCGCTCAACCTGGCCGCGCAGGGCACCTACGATACCACCACTCAGCAGATTCCTACCATCAACATGAATATGATGCTGAAGGATGGTTACGTACAGTCGGGTGAGTATCCTCCGCTAGAGAATGTGAACTTTACCTCGACCGTTACCAACGAGAGTGGCCGAATGGCCGAAACCGTGGTGCGCGTGAACGACTTCGACATGACCTTGGCCGATGAGCCCTTCCACGCCGATTTAGTGCTCACCAACTTAGAAGATTACACTTGGGACCTATCCGCTAACGGTACGCTAGACCTGCAAAAGATCACGCAGATTTATCCGCTAGAGGGCACCGAACTCGCGGGCATTATTCAGGCCGACGTGCAGACGAAGGGTAAAATGTCAGACGTGGAAGCAGAGCGGTACGCCAACCTTCCGACCCGTGGTCAGGTGCAAGTGCGTGATCTGGTGTACGTGAGTGAAGACCTGCCGCAGGGGCTAAAGATTAACCAAGCGCAAACCACCTTCACTCCCGAGCGGGTCACGCTCAAGCGCTTTGAAGGATCCGCCGGTCAGAGCGATATGCGCCTGTCAGGGTATTTGTCTAATTATTTGGGTTACGCCCTGGCTGACAACGAAGTACTACGCGGAAAACTGGATTTTAAGTCAGGTAAGTTTGATCTCAATGAGTGGATGACAGACGAAGAAGCCTCAGACAGCGCTGAGGTAAAAGATACCACTAATGCCGCCCTGGCCGTGGTAGAAGTACCTAAGGACATTGACTTCGAGATGAACACTAGTATTGCGGAAGTCCTCTACGATGATATGACCCTCAGCAACCTAAAGGGGCAGGTAGTGGTACGCGACGGAGTGGTGCGCATGAACGATCTGGACTTTGCCTCACTGGGGGGGCAGTTTGCGGTAGAAGGCACTTACGATACACGCGATCTGAACAAACCCGCTTTTGACTTTAACTTAAACATTCAAGACCTGGCCATCCGGCAGGCGTACCAAAGCTTCAACACGGTGCAAGCACTGGCTCCCATCGCCCAGAATATGAGCGGCGATATGTCGACGCAGTTTAGTATTGCCGGACTACTGCAGCCTGATATGTCGCCCGACCTGTCGACCATCGACGGAAAAGGATTATTAGAAATTGCGCAGGCAGCAGTTGAGAACTCCAAAATGGTAGGAGCCGTGGCATCGATTACTAAACTGAGCAATACGAAGTCGATCAAGGTCAATGATACCGAGGTGAAGTTCGAAATTAAAAACGGACGCGTGTTTGTAGAACCCTTCGACATCAACATCGGTAACTTTAACACGGTGATGGCCGGAAGCAACGGCATCGACGGCTCGCTAGACTACGACATGAAGATGACGGTGCCCGCCGGTAGCGTAGGTACGGCGGTCAACAGTGCTATTGCTAAGTTTACCGGAGGCGACGGCAACGTATCTTCTGACATTGTGCTCAATCTGGATTTGGGAGGTACCTACGATGATCCGAAAGTAGGACTAACCGGCACTGAGGCCGGGCCCGGCGGTGGGGCAAAGCAAGCTGCCAAGGCAGTGGTGAAAGAGAAGGTAGACGAACAGAAGAAAAAGCTTGAGGCCGAAGTGGCGCAGAAACGAAAAGCGGCAGAAGCGGAGGCCCGTCGCAAGGCAGAAGCGGCAAAAAAGGAAGCCGAACGCAAAGCCAAGGCCGAAGCTGATCGACTGAAGCGAGAAGCAGAGAAGAAAGCAGACGAGGCCAAAGACGAGGTGAAAGATAAAGCCAAGAAGAAGCTCAAGAAGCTGTTTCCCCCGCGGTAGATGGGTAAGCAGTAGCAGCGGCAGTTGGCAGGTTTCTATCGCCACTGCTACTGCCAACTTACTAAAGGCCTTTCAACCGATTGTAAAGCGGAGCATAGTAGTATCCGTTGGCTAGCTTGCTGATCACCGGACGGTAATACGCGCCGTTCATAGAACTTCGTCCCGAGCAATCCCACATATAATGTACACCATTGTACTTGCCCGCGTAGATGCCGCCGTGCCAATGCGCGCCCCACTGGTGACCCTTATGCGTTGACAGCGGCACTCCAATCGGCAGGTTGTCCAGACTCGTCACTTTCGCCCAGTTGCTACTCGGCGAATCTGCTACCGGTATGTACTGTGATCCGCCCAGAATCCAGCGGTTTTTGTTATAAGGGGCGGTGTAGTCTTCGGGGTGTTCTTGACCATCATGTAGGATCGCGTTCCACACCTGACGTACGTAGCCCCAGCAGTCGCCTACGCCATCAAAGGAGTACGGGCGGTTGAACGGAGCCAGACCTTTGCAACGGCGCATCACCATTTGCTGAAGAGCCACACTTTCGCCGGCGTACACGTTGATGCGTTCTGAGGCGTGGGTCAGCACATTGCCGTCACGATCAAACGCATTAATGTGCAGTAGGCGGCCGGTACCAGCCTCACTGAAGGCGTAAGAAAAGCTATACGTATCATTGCCCTCAACCACCTGCTCCTGGATAACCCAGCCGTCTACCGAAGCGATGAGTTTGTGAACTCCCGCACAAGCACCACTAAACGTAACGGATTGCCCCTGAAGGATCTGACTGGGTACGTTGACAGTAAAATTTGTGACACTGGCCGACTGTGTAATTCCCAGACCGGCATCGGATAGGGTGGGGTTCTGGAGCACTTCGGGGTCTTCTTGGCAAGAAGAAAACAGCGATATGATGAGTAAAAAGGCAAGCCCCATGGGGGGTAGAAGAGAGAAATTTCGCATGGAAATAGGGTTAAAAGGTTGATAGATAGAAGGCTGGAAGGTAGCCAATCTATCTGCTGCCTCGCAAGGCACTCTATCCCTTTGGTGAAGAAGATTTGACGTATTAAACAATACGGTCTTCAAACCATAAATTTTGAACAATGATCTACGGTTCTTCTCGTAAAATCGCCTTTGTCCGTTCCGAAGCGTGGGTTTTCTCCAGAGGGGTTGGCTAGATTAATACTTCGGATAGCGTACCATTTTCTTGTATGTGCGCAGTAACCGTTGGGGGGACACCCCCATGCGAAACAAAGTAAACACCACCAGATTAGCCAAATTGACGCGCCAGTAGCTGTTGTCTTCGTACTTTCGGGCCGACACCAACGCATCTTTCTGAATCACGTGGAATTGACGGCGCCGTTTGGCCCGGCGGATAAAATCGAAGTCTTCCAGCACCACGTAGTAAGGGTCGTACCCACCCAGTTGGTCAAACAGTGAACGAGCGACGAACAAGCTTTGGTCGCCCCCTTGGCAGCCTAGCCAAGAGAAGCGCGTCAGGTAGGCATTCAGCCGCAAGAGCGGGTGCGTCATGCCAAAATCAGAACGGTAGCTACCGATCTCAACGTGCGAATTGTGACACCCCTGAATGTCATCGGCGTAGCTGGCGGGCGGCCGCGTATCAGCGTGCACAAAGTATAGCATGTTGCCCTGCGCTAGTTGCGCCCCCAAGTTCATCTGCGGCGCGCGCCCTTTCTGCGGCGATACGTACACCGAGGCACCCGCCCGCTTTGCTTGAGTCACGGTTTGGTCCTGACTGCCCCCGTCAATCACCAGCACCTCGTGCAATACCTGGCCTCCGTTGATTATGAGGTGAGACACCAGTTTACCCACGTGGGCTTCTTCGTTATATGTCGGAACGATGACACTGATTCGTAGCCGATCCGTAGAATTTTTTGTTATTTGGGAGCGCCCCGGGACAGACTCAATCACAGGAGCTAGGCTTTCGGTAGATTTTGAGGACATGGTAGTATGTTAAAGTGTAAAACACTTCAGCTTGTTTTTGCCTTTCACTGTGGAAGCAACCTGGCAAGTTCTATTATGACAGAAAAGCTACGGCTATTTTACATTAAAACAAAAAATAAAATTCATGCATCTTTCTGCGATATGGCTATTCATCGGCTTACTTATGTGTACTTCACCCAGTGCTGAAAATATACCAAAGGTGGTGCCCAGTGCAGATAAGGAATATCCGCACGTCGAGCTATCCAAACAGCTGGTGCAGGCGGCCCGTCACAAACGTGACTATACCAATATTCAGCGCCAGCTGGCTGATGTGCCCATGGAAACGCTGGCGGCAGAACTGGACAATGACTCAGCTAAAAAGGCCTTTTGGATCAACGTGTACAATGGGTTTGTGCAGCTCATCCTAACGGAAAACCCGGAGCTGTTTGAAGACCGGGGCAACTTCTTTGGGGAGCCACGGGTGACTATTGCCGGGCAGAAGCTGAGTTTTGACGATATTGAACACGGCATTATCCGAGGGTCGAGGGTGAAGTGGCTGTTAGGGTTGATCAAAGACCCCTTTGCCGGTAAGTACGAGCGTACGTTTCGGGTAGACAAAACCGACGGACGCGTTCATTTTGCCCTTAACTGCGGAGCTAAAAGCTGTCCGTACATCGCTACCTTCGGCGCCCACCATGCGGACAAGCAACTTGATGAAATTGCCAGCCAATTCTTGGATCGTACCAGCACCTATAAGCCCGACGAAGAAAAGGTGTACGTCACTTCGCTGTTCAGCTGGTTTCGGGGCGACTTTGGCGGTAAAAGCGGTGTCAAAGAAGATTTTCTAAAGAAGTACGAAGTCATCCCTGAGGAGGCAGACCCTACCGTAGAATTTGACCCGTACGATTGGACGCTCGAGCTGGGCAACTACACCGACCTGGAAGCCGGAGCTTAGCCCGATGTTGCTGTACTAAGTACGGTGTAAGCTAAGGATTAGAGCATCTTTTACGATACGTTTTTCGCTCTGCACACATTGCCTGCCTACTGCTTACCGCCTCCTGTTCTGAACATTGGATAAGCCGGTGGATCTTTGGCGGGCACGTACTTCATTGCTCAGTGTACAAAACCGTAATACTAGTGATTTAGAACGCCTCGCCAATGGTCAGGTAGTACCCGGTAGTGTTTTTGCCAAAACCAGCGTCAATACGAACGTTTATTTTCCGCTTGCGGTCTAACATGAACCGTAAGCCCCCGCCCACTGCGTAGCGCAGGTTCTGTAGTGCGTCAGTTGCCTGCGGACCCACCCCGCCGTAGCCAGCAAAAGCGGCTATCCCGATGCGCCAGAACAAGGGCGCACGGTAGGCTACTTGTGCCGTCAACAAATTTTGCTCGCGATACTGCCCCTCAAAATAGCCCCGCATGCGTCGGCTACCACCCAGCAGGGCCAGCTCGTTAAACGGCACTTCGCCCGACTGTAATATTCCGTAGGCATTGAGTGCGATCACGTGATTCCAACGCGTGAGAAAGTAGGTGCGCACATCGGCCGTCACGCTGGTGTAGTTAAAATCGCTACCCGTCCAGCGTGCGTTGCGCTGCAAGAGGGTTTCTATGTACCAGCCGTCGCTAGGATAGAACACGTTGTCGCGGGTGTCGAACAGGGTGGCCACGCCCGGCCCTGAGATCACCCCGCCCTGGCTACCGGTGATGTTGTTGGCGTCCAGCAAACCTTCTTCTTGAATCTCCACGATACGGTAATCGTCAAACCAGTAGCGCAAGCCTACGTACCATTTGGGTAGCACCTGTTTGAATGCGGTGAGGCGAATACGAGGGAAGTTAACGCTATAGGTCTCTTCGTCCTCGTCGGTAACCGCGTTACCCACCCCAAAAAACTGGTAGATATACCGATAGTAGCCTACCTCGCCGTAGGTGTAGTAGTCACCATCGCCCAGAAATAGCGTAAACGGAAAGTTTACCAGAAGCTGATTGTTGAGCGTGTAGGCTAGCACCGTTTGCACAGAAGAAGGGCGAGCATCAGGACTATCGCCCCGAAAGTTAAAGGCGTATATCCCCGCCACTCCGAAGCCGAGGTTGGTTTCGGGGTTGTAGAAAACCGCTGGAAGTGCGTAGAGTTTGCTCCGACGCTCGCTGGCGCTATCGGTTTCAGTAGTTTCTTGCCCGTATGCCGAACCGGTCCACCGGCTGAGGATAGCAGCAAGCACCATGAAGCGACACCATGAGTACGGAAGCAATGAGGATAGCAAGCGATGAATATAAAGAAAGGGCTAAAGCATAACAAACGGCGGAGCGAATACGCCTACTGCGGCACTGCTTTTAGTCAGGCTAACGACGAATTTTTTGGAAGAAGCTTTGCAGCAATGCCCGCGCCTCGGCGGATTTTACGCCCGTGATGACGCTAGTTTTAGGGTGCAGAATCTTCTCATGATAACAGCGAAAGCCTCGTTCGGTATCATCGGCCCCCCACACCAAGCGGCCTAAGTGCGACCAATGAATCGCTCCGGCGCACATCACGCAGGGTTCTAGCGTGACGTAGAGCGTGCAATCGGGAAGGTACTTGGCACCGAGATGGTCGAAAGCGGCCGTGAGGGCTAGCATCTCTGCATGAGCGGTGGGGTCTTGTAGTCGTTCGGTCTGGTTATAGGCTTTGGCAATAACACGCTCGTTGGCCACCACCACCGCGCCGACCGGAATTTCTCCTTCGTCGTAGGCCTGTTCGGCGAGCTGTAGCGCTTGGTGCATGTAATGCTGGTCGTTCGAAGATTCCACAGGCAATGATGGTTTACTGTGTTTGTTAAGTAGTCAATCAAATTAAAGTATAACTTTTGGCGTCACCGCGATGGCACCGGCCACCGGCGATAGCGTGGCGGTCTCTTGCTCCAAAAGTGAGAGATTACCGCTGGGCGGCCCCATTCACTACACTACGTTCCGTTCGTAACGCTCGGCGTCCGATGACGTAATTGTTATACTTAGTTCTGCTCGGGTACTTATAATGCGCCAGTGTTGTGGCTCGGGCTTGGTTTTGTGAACCTCACTGCACTGTTGCTAAATGTTTGCACAATATACCCCCGAACGTATGAAACCTCAAATTGAGGCGTTCTTCATTAGCTTGGTATAATTATATCAAACGAGCGGATGCATTGCGTCGTTCTAACCGGTGCCCCCTTTTGCCTGGTTTAGTAGGCAAAAGTTTGTGCCCACCCGTTAGACAACCAGCCCTGCTCATTGTTATGCCTCATAATCCGTACTGATATGCAACGAGTCAAACGCTATTTCTTCGTAGGATTGACCATCGTTCTGTCCTCGTTTGAGATGATCAACCCGGCGAACGCTTGGAAAATCGCCGAAGACTACGTGGTCGAATTTTCCGGATCAGGAGCAGAAGGTACTTTTCGAGGACTAAAGGGTACCATTGTGTTTGACCCGAATGCCCCCGAGCAGGCGCAGATTGAGGTGGCGGTGGACGTGCGCACGATTGACACCGGCAATAAAACCAAGGATAAGCACGCCCGGGGCGACAGCTGGTTCGACGCCGAGCGGTTTCCAGAAATTCTCTTTCGATCCTCAGCGGTAACCCAGTCTGGTGAGCGCTACCAGATGACCGGTACGCTCACGCTGCACGGGACGGAAAAAGAAATAACATTCCCCTTCTCGTTTGTCCAAACCGGTGACAAGGGGGTATTTGAAGGAAGTTTTACGGTAGATCGGGAAGAATACGGCATCAAAGGCCCCTTCTTCGGGTTTGTGGTAGGCGACGATTTTGAAGTTAGCCTGAAGATTCCTGTCACAAAATAGGCTACTACGAATTCTTCATCGCGACAAATAGTAGTCTCTAAAGGCAGCGAACTCTTCTTCCTGCTTGACATAGAGCGAGAATAGTTTGTCACCGACGGTGCTCCGTACAGCGGAGATCCCAACATCGATTAACCGGATACCTTGCTCGGTTAAGAAGATGTTGTCAAAAACTTCGCCCGATTCGCTGGACGGGCGTCGCACGTCTCGGTGCACAAACCCAGCCTCGTGCAGTTGCTTCAGTTCCTCCTCAAACACATCTATTTGTAGTACCCGCGTTTCGTACTCATAGGTGCGAAAGTCGAGTGGATAAAGCCGCTCCATCACCAGCATCTCCCATTTTTTGACCTCATCCAAGTCCAATCGTACAAACCCTACCACCACGAGTTAATTTGGTTGGCGTACTTCATCTTCTCAGCCTCCGAGCCAATGTCCGAACGCGTATCTTCGGTGAACAGCTTGGCCACCTCGGCAGACGATAACGCAATGACGGTGTTGTTCGCGCCTTGCGACAGAGTTTTAGGGTAGCGCTTTTCCATAGTTACAAACGCGGGGGATACGCAGTGTATATTGGTGAACGTACGATAGTCATCATTCTACGAAGCCCCAAGCAACTGGCAGGATACCGAGCGTTAACATGCGCTCAGTAGGGGGTATTTGGTAGTCAATGAGTAGATAGTCTACCCCCTGGAAGGCCTGGTCAAAGTCCTGCTGGCTAGCAAACAGGGAGGGAGGCATCTGAACCTGTTGATTTTTTAAAATTTTATTGGTCAAGACTGGAAGAATCTGTTTTTAAATTTCCATTAATCAGATCAAGCATGAGGCGAGTAGCACTTTTGAAGCCATCTTTGCGGATTTTATGCCATCCGCCAGCCCCAACACCGTTATCATTTAAGTCTGAGAGGGTTAAGAAATCTTCGTCAGTTTCAAGATTAGTCACTATCCTGTTTAAGGTTATTTTAAGCAAGTTGAGCCTACTGGGTGTTGTGAAGTACTTGTCAAGATGAGACGGAACACAGCCACTAAACCCCACTTTAGCTGCCGAATTCCAATCATCAATTAACTTTTTAAGCCAATCTTCTTTCTCCTCAGTCCTATTTAGTTCTCTAGCTAGCATAAACAGCAACCCTTCTAGAAATCCATCCCTAACCCAGTAGCCGTACTCTTTATATCTTACGAAGCTTGATCCCATTTATTTAAGCACCTGAGGTGCATTTGTGTATTTACGATATACCTGCCTCAGCCCACCCCGTCACTTCTTCCAGCGTTGGGTTCTTCACCTCCTTAAGTTTCATTTTCTTGCGCATCCCACTCACATCGTTGTGCAGCTTGTTGGGCGAAGCCTCGTCGAGCTGGCTCACCATCGTAATGCCCAGCTTGTGCAGGATCGGAATCAGTTCGGCCCGCACGCCGCGATCGATAAATTCTTGTTCGGTAGACTCTCGTACGCGCACCTCAGGCTTCATCTGCGGAAAGAACAGCACATCCTGAATGGATGGGCTATTGGTCATAATCATCGTCAACCGATCAATACCCAGACCTACTCCGGCGGTGGGCGGCATGCCGTACTCCAGGGCGCGCAAGAAATCTTCGTCCAGCATCATGGCTTCTTCATCGCCACGTTTGGCTAGTCTGAGTTGTTCTTCAAAACGTTGCCGCTGGTCCACCGGGTCATTGAGTTCCGAATAAGCGTTCATGATCTCTTTACCGTTGCAGATGGCCTCGAAGCGCTCCACCAGCTCCGGATTATCGCGGTGGCGTTTGGTCAACGGTGACATTTCTACCGGATAGTCGGTGATGAAGGTCGGCTGAATGAGGTGCGGCTCGCAAGTTTCGCCGAAGATTTCGTCGATCAGTTTACCCTTACCCATGGTGTCGTCGATCGGTACGTTGAGCTGCCGGGCGGTGTCGCGTAACCGGGCTTCGTCCATCTCGCTGATGTCGATATCAGTGAAGTGCTGAATCGCCTCAAACATAGTGAAGCGTTTCCAGGGCCGCTTGAAGTCAATGGTATGTTCGCCCACCGGCACCTTCGTGGTGCCGTGCAGATCGATAGCGACCTTCTCTACCATCGCTTCCATCAGATCCATCATCCAGAAGTAATCTTTGTAGGCCACGTAAATCTCGATCTGGGTAAACTCCGGATTGTGAAAGCGCGACATGCCCTCGTTCCGAAAGTCTTTGGCAAACTCGTACACTCCGTCGAAGCCACCCACAATCAGTCGTTTCAGGTACAGTTCGTTGGCAATGCGCAGGTAAAGCGTCATGTCCAGCGTATTATGATGCGTCTTGAACGGCCGCGCGGCTGCACCGCCGTAGATAGGCTGTAGAATAGGCGTTTCTACCTCTAGGTAGTCCTTTTCGTTCAAAAACGCTCGCATCGATTGCATCAGCTGCGAGCGCTGACGGAAGGTTTGTCGCACCTGCGGATTCACAATCATATCCACGTAGCGCTGTCGGTAGCGCTGCTCGGGGTCGGTAAAGGCATCGTAAACCTTCACCTCGCCGGTGGCTTCGTCTTTCACCTCGCGGGGCAAGGGCAGGGGGCGCAACGATTTGGTCAGGATGGTTAGCTCCTTGACATGAACGGTTGTTTCGCCGGTTTGGGTAGTGAACACGTGCCCTTGCACACCAATAATATCGCCGATGTCGAGCAGCTTCTTAAACACTTCGTTGTATAGCGATTTATCGTCGCCGGGGCAAATTTCGTCGCGCGCAATGTAGAGCTGCACGCGCCCGGTAGCATCCTGTAGCTCGGCAAACGAGGCTTTGCCCATGATACGCCGCCGCATGAGTCGCCCTGCCAGCCGCACGTTCTGAAAGTCGTCGGGGTGCGATTCGTACGATTCGGCGATGGTGGCAGCGGTGGCGGTGGTTTCAAAAGATGCGGGTGGGTACGGATCAATGCCTCGGTTGAGGAGGGCCTGTCGTTCTTCTCTTCTATGTAGTTCTTGTTCGCTTAACATGAGGTTCTGCTTTCTGATTCTGAATGTCGGTGGGTCAGTATTGTTACGAAAATGGACGAGAGGCTTCATCACTCAAAATCTCGGTTCTTACACAGTTTTAGCGGCAGCAATTTGCTTACCGTAGCGCAGTTCCGCCGTAGAACCAGATAATCATCACGATTCAAAGAATTTTCTCACCCCATCGCTCGTTACCTTCCCGGATTAACCAACCACAATAATACGGATTGTTGACGACTGGCTTACCAGTTGCCACGAATTTTCGTTAACATTGCGTCCTAAAAATATCCCCATGAGTTGTTTTTCTTTATCGGGTCACCTCAACGCCCTCACCAGAAGGTTACGGCCCGTACACTACGCTTTAGCGGTTCTGTCGCTAGTGGTTGCCTGCTCCACGGCTAAGAAGTCGGGCGGGCGAACCAATAATAACGGGTTTCAGCCCGAGAAGGCCGTGTTATTCACCGTGGCCAACGATTCGGTGTATGCCGACGAGTTCATGTACGTTTACCAAAAGAATCAAGCCGATTCGGTGGCCGACATGTCAGAGGAAGCGCAGGAACAAGCGCTGCGCGACTACCTGGATTTGTACGTAAACTTCAAGCTTAAAGTAGCCGCTGCCGAAACGGCGAAGCTCGATCAGAAAGAGACTTTTCAGCAGGAACTGACGCAGTACCAAGAGCAGCTGGCCAAGCCTTACTTGGTAGAGAACCGGGTGACCGACCAGCTGATTGAAGAAGCCTACGAGCGGTCTAAGCAAGAGGTGAAGGCTTCCCATATCTTGATTACGCTGGCCGAAGACGCCACACCGCAGGACACACTACGCGCCCGCCAGAAGGTAGATAGTCTACGAACGCTGGCGCAAAACGGAGCTTCCTTCGCCATGTTAGCCGAACAGTACTCGAACGACCCTTCGGCGGCCACCAACGGCGGCGATCTGGGCTACTTTACGGCTTTGCAAATGGTATACCCCTTCGAGAATGCCGCTTACCGAACGGAAGTAGGATCCATTTCACCTATCATTCGTACCCGCTTTGGCTATCATATCATTAAAGTGCACGATAAGCGACCCTCTAAGGGCAAGGTGAAGGTGGCCCACATCATGCTGCGCGCTTCTGAAGAGGCTGTCCCGCCCGGGACAGCCCCGGGCGGGAATGCTTCGGGTGGGGCGGCGACCGACTCTAGCACGCAACAGAAAATACAGCAAATCTACGAACAGCTGCGTCGGGGCGAAGATTGGGATGAACTCACCGAACGCTTTTCGGAAGACGTGACCACCCGCTCTTCGGGCGGTGAGCTTCCCTACTTTGGCACCGGCAATATGATTGAGAGCTTCGAGGATGCCGCCTTTGCGCTAGAAAAAGAAGGTGATATTTCACCCCCCGTGAAAACGCGCTTCGGTTGGCATATCATCAAACTCATTGACCGGCAGGAGCTAGAGCCGCTGAGTGAGTTGCGCACTTCGCTAGAGCGTAAAATTGATCGTAGCGTACGTTCTGAGGTGATGCAGAGCGAAATGGTCGATTTGCTCAAAGAAGAAAACGGGTACGAGGGCAATGCTGAGTTAGTTCAGGAAATTACCAGAGCACTTCAAGCGTCTGATAGTCTTGATATTCCTTCTGACGCTGTGTTGTTCACGATGCAAGACACTACGCTGACCACCGGCGATTTTTATACTTTTATCGAGGAGGAGTACAAAGGTGAGGCGATCGATAGCGCGACGGCGGAGCAGGCGTACCATAATTTCGAGGCGCAGAGCATACTAGCCTACGAGAGAAACCACCTGTTAGAAAAATACCCGGAGTACCGACGTATTCTGCAAGAGTACCGCGACGGCATTCTATTGTTCGATATTATGGAAAAAAAGGTGTGGTCGAAAGCGATGGAAGATAGCACAGGCTTAGACTCTTACTTTGAAGCGCACCGCGATGACTACCGTTGGAAAGAGCGCATCCGGGTAACGATGATTGATGCGGAGGGTGAACGTATTCTCAACCAAGTGAGCCGCGACTTGAAGGGCAAGGAGCTGCCATTGGAAGAAGAGGGTCGCGCCGCGCTGGAAAAGAAGTACACCCAAGAATCACCGTTGGCCTTACAGATACGACAGGGAACGTACGAGCGGGGCGAGAGCCGCACGGCGGCCGAAGCGGTGATAGACGGTATTGAGTGGGTGCCCGGTGACTATACCGTGGAGCGAGACGGGCGATTCTACCGCATTATTGTACATGAAGCTCTGCCGCCTCAGTTGAAGGAATTAAGCGAGATAAAAGGCATTGTAATTGCGGACTACCAAAACTACTTAGACCAGCAGTGGATCTTATCGCTGCGGCAACAGTATCCGGTAGAAATCAACGACAATGTATTACAGCAAATCATTCAAACCCCTGCGCTGGAGCAGGCCCGGTAGTTTTTTGGTGCTTGCCCTCCTCTTCACTGCCTGCCAAGAGCGCAATCTGCCCGACTTCCTACGGTTTAAGAACCAAGAGGCAAGTGAGGGCGTGGTGCGCCGACCGGTGGCACGGGTATACGAAAACTACCTCTATGAGCAAGATCTGGAAGGTATCGTAGACGGAAGCGCCACTCCTGAAGACAGCGCTAGCTTGGTTAGCCGCTACGTAGACACCTGGATCAAGAAGCAGCTGATGCTGGCCGAGGCGGCCAACCAAATGGAGATCGATGAGGCCGAGTTGGAGCGTAAGATACTAGACTACCGCTACGCGCTCATCGTGTATGAGTTTGAGAAGAACTACGTGAACCAGGAGGTAGATACCGAAGTGGAAGACGATGAGATCGTAAAATACTATCGGGAGCATCAGGAGAACTTTGAGCTCAAGCAAAACATCATTAAAGGCATCTACGCGAAAGTGCCGCAGGAAGCACCCCGCGCGGGTCGCCTGCGCGATCTGTTTAAAGGCGATTTGAATGAGAAAGCCCGAGAAGAGATTCACTCTTACTGCCTGAGCTTCGCCAGCACCTACTCGCTAGACGACTCTACCTGGTACAATTTTGAAGAGATTATCGCCAACACGCCGCTGGTGAGCATTCCGAACAAAGTGCAGTTCCTGCAAAAAAACAAGTTCGTTGAAACCTCCGACGATATTTATATGTACTTTGTAAAGGTGCAAGACTACAAAATTTCTGATCAGATATCGCCGTTAGAGTTTGTGAGAGATGATATAGAAAAGATCATCACCAACCAGCGTAAGGTGGCGCTGACGCAGGACTTAGAAGAGGAAATCTATCGCGATGCCAAAAAAAATAACGAATTTGAAGTATACAATCCTAACGCCTCTCCGGCAATTCCTTCAGATAACCTTTCTGAGCAGGTCAACAACCCATAAAGTAGGTACTAGGGGTTGGATGTTGGGTATTGGAAAAAAATCAATATCCAGTATCCAGTATCCAATAGCTTTGTTCGCCGTGATGCTGTCGCCCTGCCTGGCTTTGGGGCAGCCTACCACCGGCCAAACCGTAGACAAGATCGTGTCTAAGGTTGATAACTACATCGTGCTCAAGTCTGATCTGGAAGGGGCCTACCAAGAAGCACAGCGCAACCGTCCGGCAGGAGTGGCCGTCACGCGCTGCCAGGTGCTACAGCAACTCACGGTTGAGAAGCTGTTGTTGGCGAAGGCCGAAATAGATTCGGTGGTGGTGGAAGAAGGGCGGGTGCAGTCAGAACTAGACCGCCGCTTGCAGTACATGACCGGCAGATACGGGCAAGAGAACATCGAGGAGCAGTTCGGTAAGCCGCTGGAAGAGATTGGCGAAGAGCTGCGCGAAGACATCAACAGCCAGTTGGTGGTGCAGCAAATGCAGAGCACCATCACGCAGGATATTAAAGTAACGCCCGCTGAGGTGCGGCGCTTCTTCAATAACATTCCGCGCGATAGTCTGCCGTTTTACTCTTCGGAGGTATCGGTGGGGCAGATTGTGAAACTGCCCACGGTCAGTAAGGGTCAGAAGGAAGCGGCCCGCAAGAAGCTGGCCGACATTCGCGAGCGGATTGTGAACGGTGAAGAGTTTGCCAAGCTGGCCAAAGAGTATTCTGATGACCCTGGCTCAGGAGCCAAAGGCGGTGAGTTAGGCTTTGTGGAACGGGGGCAGTTTGTGCCGGAGTTTGAGGCCGTCGCCCTGCGGATGCAACCGGGCGAAATGTCACAGCCGGTAGAATCGCCCTTCGGCTATCACCTGATCCAACTCATTGAGCGGCGCGGTAACCGCTACAACAGCCGCCAC
Organism: Tunicatimonas sp.; assembly: GCA_965213875.1. Taxonomy (GTDB): domain Bacteria; phylum Bacteroidota; class Bacteroidia; order Cytophagales; family Cyclobacteriaceae; genus Tunicatimonas. The sequence continues at coordinate 2,209,569 of CBDCAN010000001.1, forward strand.
ATTTTGATCAAACCCAACTCCTCGACCCTCGATGTGGCCTACGCCGAAGAGTTTCTGGATAGTCTGCGTACACAAATCGCCGGCGATACCATTCCTTTCGCCAAGGCCGCCAAAGAGCACTCCGACGATAAAGAAACCGCGGGCAGTGGTGGGTTCTTTCTCGGCCCCGACGGTTCTAACCGGGTGTCTACCGAGAATATTGACCCGGTGATCTTCTTCACCATTGATACCATGCAGGTAGGTAGCATTACCAAACCCCTTGCCTTTCGGCTAGACAATGGCGAACCGGCGGTGCGTATCTTGTACCTCAAGTCAAAGTCGCGACCCCACCAAGCCAATTTGCGCGATGATTACCAAAAAATTTACAATGCTGCGCTGCAAGAGAAACGCACCCGACAGCTAGAAGACTGGTTTGGTAACGCACGCAAGCAGGTTTACATCGAAATTGACCCAGAATACGACGAGTGCGACGTAGCTAATAGTATTTGATCGCGCCCGGCGTTCTATTCACCCTTTCTCACCCCTACCTTACCTATGGATCAGCAAAACTCGGAAGTTGCTCTGGCCGATAGTTTAAATAAAGACTACACCGCACTCAAAGAAGAAATTGGCAAAGTGGTCATTGGTCAAGACGAGGTGGTGCATCTACTGCTTACCTCTATTTTTTGTCGTGGTCATAGTCTGTTGATTGGGGTGCCGGGTTTAGCCAAAACCCTACTCATTCATACACTGGCTTCAGCCGTCAACCTCGACTTCAACCGCATTCAGTTTACGCCTGACCTTATGCCCTCGGATATTCTCGGGGCGGAGACTATCGACAAAGACCAAAACTTCAAGTTTGTCAAAGGGCCCATCTTCGCCAACATTGTGCTGGCTGATGAGATCAATAGAACCCCTCCTAAAACCCAGGCGGCGCTACTGGAAGCGATGCAGGAGTACAAGGTGACAGTGGCGGGTGAAGACTATAAACTGTCTCAGCCTTTCTTCGTGCTGGCCACGCAGAATCCTATTGAGCAAGAAGGGACCTATCCGCTACCCGAAGCGCAGCTCGACCGCTTTATGTTCGATATTCAACTGACCTACCCGTCCTACGAATCGGAGGTGGATATCGTGAAGGCAACCACTACCGATGTAGACCACCAGGTGCAGGAGGTCATTACCGGCGAGCAGATTGTGGCTTATCAGCACTTGGTGCGCCGCGTGCCTATTGCCGACAATGTGGTGGAGTATGCCGTAGGTTTGGTCAACAAAACCCGTCCTGGTACCGCGCGTGCCGACCAAGTAGCCGAAGAGTTTCTGGAATGGGGAGCGGGGCCGCGGGCGTCGCAGTATCTGGTGCTGGCTGCCAAATGTAACGCGCTACTGAGTGGCAAATATTCGCCCGATATTGAAGACGTGCAGGCGGTGGCGCAACCTATCCTGCGACACCGGGTGGTGCGCAACTTCAAAGCCGAAGCCGAAGGACTGTCGGTCAGCGATCTGATCAAGAAAATGCTGTAGTAGCTGATCGCGATCAGCTACTACATTGCAATCAGTTCCTACCGGCTGCTTCCGCCGGTGCTGAGAAATCCACCTTCTGGTAAATATTGCGAAGGGCAATTGTATGGTCTAGAGATGATAGCATGACACTCGCTTCTAGTCCTGACGACACCTGATACAACCAAGACTGGTCGTCTTGTTTGAAGAACACCTCAACCAAAGGCTCATCCTGAGAGACTAGCACGTATTCGCACAGCGAGGGAAGCGAGCGATACATCTTAAACTTCATGCCCCGATCGTACCCTTCGGTGGAGGGCGATAGCACCTCTACGATTAATACCGGATTTTTATGGTGCCGTTACGCCCCTCGGTGAGTTCCGGCGGGCCACACACCACTGTCATATCGGGAAAGAGATAGCAACGGTAGCGATCGATGTCTACCTTCATATCACTACTGTACCCGGTACAATCTTTATCATTAAGCCCTTCCAGTACCCTTCTGGCTACGTTCAGTGATACAACGCTGTGGCGAGGAGTGCCTCCCGCTATCATAAATACTTCTCCGTCATGATACTCGAACTTCTCTTCTGATGCTTCTAGCAGTGCGAAGTATTCTTCGGGCGTATAATGCTTCTTTTCTTCTACGGGCTGTTCCATGAATATCTTTGGGTAAAATTACGAAAAAGGCTAACCTTTGTTTTATTTAATCGTAATATTACGATATAAAGAACAGAAAGAAATGGGAGTTACCAAAACCGCTGTATTTACTGATGATCAAAACCAGGTAGCCGACTACGCTAAAGCACTTGCCCACCCCGCCCGGGTGGCGATTATACAATTCTTGCTCAAGCAAAAGGCTTGTGTTTGTGGCGATATTGTGGACGAGCTGCCGCTTTCTCAGTCTACGGTCTCTCAGCACCTTAAAGAGTTGAAACGAATCGGGGTGGTGCAGGGAGTGGTTGAAGGCCCCAGTGTTTGCTATTGCATCAACCCGGCGGGATGGCAACGCATGCAGTCCGTACTGAACCAGGTGCTTGCTTCTCTTTCATCGGAAGAAAGTTGCTGCTAGAAAAAATTTGCTTCAAGTAATCGTAATATTGCGATGAGTTTTATATGTTTTACAAAAATTATAAATGATGAATAATTCTGAAGAAATCAAGCGAGTAGTACAGGACAAGTACGCGGCCATTGCCGAGCGTGGCACTATGCCCGACGGCAGCAGCCCTTCCGCCATTTTGTGCTGTGGTGAGGGCGACTGCTCATTTGCCGAGGACTACACGCAGGTAGGTGGCTATCAATCTGAGGCTGATCTGGGGCTGGGTTGCGGTCTACCCACCGAACACGCGCACATCAAAGCAGGCAATACCGTGGTAGACCTGGGCGCAGGGGCGGGCAACGACTGCTTCGTCGCGCGCTCGTTGGTCGGTGATGTAGGACGCGTGATCGGCGTAGACATGACTCCGGCTATGATTGATAAGGCCCGGCAGAATGCGAAGAAACTGGGCTACGACAACGTAGAATTTCGCTACGGAGAGATTGAAGACCTACCCATTAAAGATAATACTGCCGATGTGGTAGTGAGCAACTGCGTACTCAACTTGGTGCCCGACAAAGCCAAAGCGTTTCAAGAAACCTACCGTATCCTGAAACCGGGTGGTCACTTCAGTATTTCTGATGTGGTGTTGCGGGGCGACTTGCCCCACGCACTGCGGGCGAGCGCTGAACTGTACGCCGGGTGCGTGGCCGGAGCTTTGCCGCAAACCGCTTATCTGGAAGAAGTGACACAGGCAGGGTTTCAGAACGTGCAGATACAGAAGGAGCACCGTATTGACTTATCTGACGAACTGCTGCGCGAGCACCTTTCGGAAGCAGAAATGAGCGGTTTTAAGGAAGGTGGTCAGGGTATTTTCAGCATTACCGTGTACGCCGAGAAGCCTAACGATAGCTGCGAACCAGAATCAGGGTGCTGCTAGCGGATCATTTCGGTGGTTGCCTCACGTATATAGCGCCCGTATCGTTCCGATAGGTATTTCTGATTTCGGGGATACGCTCAATAAGGGTAGGCATCAAGGTCGCCTCGTCGATGATAAGGTCCGGCATGTCGGCCGTCAGGTGAGCGTACACGCTCGACAAGTTTTCAAAGTAGTTGATGTTGTCGAACTGCCGTGAGGCGATCTGCCAGTTGAGGTAGGGCGTGGCCGGTTTAGCGTAACGGTAGATGCTTTGGTCAGTCCCCAGCACCAGCACGCGCTTGCCCGCCACCGCTTTATCGTAGGCGGTCGTTTGTACCATCAGTTTGTCTGTGTGCGCCAGCTGATTTACGGAGAACATATCAAATAAAAATAGGTAGCCGCTCAGGGGTAACAGAATGACCAGCAGGGCGGTAGCGATCTCCGCCCAGAGTAGTCGGCGAATAATGAGAAGATGATGGGTGATGAAGAACGCAAACGATGGTACGAAAAACAGCAGATGAAACGGGGCCAACGCTCGCACCAGAAATATCGACGATAGTGCAGTAATCACCATCACGAACATGACCTGCTGAAGCTGAGTTTGCTGGATGGTGTAGCGACGATACTGCACCAGTTGAGACAAGGCTACTACGAAGAAAATCAGCGCGATGGCAATGACCATGAGCAGAGATAGTCCGCTCACGTGATGGTGGTTGGGCAGTTGTGCAAAAGAGAGCAGGTACTGATTGGTGAACTCCGTTGCCGCCCCGATAAGGTAGAAATAGGTTAGCACCGCCAAAAACGGCAGCAGAGTACCGTAGAGCAGCAACAGCGCCCGGCGGGGCGATAAACTAGCAAACAGCATGTAGGCGTAGAAGGCCGGAATAACGAAGACCAACGACGGCAAATAGAATAGGGCTGCCATTCCCATATAAACGCCAGTACGCAAAACTTGTGTGTCGCGCACACTGCCTTCAATCTTGTGCAAGGCGTTTCTAAAGGCCAGTAGTACCCAAGTAAGTGCCATTAGCACCGGCGACAGCGTATAGAAGTCGAACGAAATGCTCATTAATAGTACGTACACCAGCGCCGGTACGTACGTGTTTTCGCGGTAAGCTTTACGACTGTTGAGCAGCCCGTTGAATATCAGGGCCTGGTAGGTCGTGAGCCAAGCCGCCAGCAGCGTGTATACGATCTGGCGGCGATCAAAAACCCACTCAATAAGGCCGTATACTCCCGCCGACAGCGGCGCGGTATCGTCCCACACCCCGGCGTACAGATGATTGCCCTCGGCCAGACGTTCGCCCAGCAGCATCCAGCCGAGTTCGGGGAGCGTGAGGTAGTCGCCCGACACCCAGTAGGGCAAACGCACGAGGAGCAAAAGAAGAAAGATCGCCAGCATCCGGAACGGATCGTTGACTCGGAAGAAGGTTAGCATACGAAGCGCAAAAGAAGCACGATGGGAGCGCATAAACAATAAGGTGTACTTTTTTACCGCGAATCGTGTGATTTGTGGCGGGGCAATGGTAAGTTTGTTATCTTATGGAACGAGCAGGAGAGCGTTTTTCACACTAGAGAAGCGGCTACTCGTAGCGCCCGGCGTTCCGGCGGCCGACGTTCCGGCACTCGGCGCCCGGCAAGTTCCATCCCGGCGGGGAACCGCTGACCTTTGAGAATCGATTTAGACAAATGAAAGAGAGCAAGAGACAAAAACAGGCAGCCGGATTAATTCAGAAAGACCTCAGCGATCTATTCCAGCGCAACGCCGCCAATTGGTTCGGTAAGTCCACGTTTGTCACCGTCACCAACGTTCACATGAGTCCTGACCTAAGCGTGGCGAAGGTGTACCTTAGTTTTGTGTTGGATGATAACCGGCAAGCCATGATGGAGACACTCAATCAGCGCAAGAGCGAAGTTCGCCGCTCGTTGGGCAACCGCATCGGCAAAGCCGTACGGGTCGTGCCCGAACTGATCTTCTACCTAGACGAAAGTGCCGACTACGCTAGCCACATGGATCAGCTCCTCTCGGACCTTGATATCCCTCCAGCCACCGACGAAGAAAACGAGTAGGCAGTGGCAGTAGCAGTAAGTACTGTCGCCTGCTCCTGCCACTGCTACTAGCCACTACCGCAAGATGAACTTCCCCCTCCTCGTTGCCCGCCGGTATTTCCGCTCGAAGAATAAGAAGAACTTCATTCAGGTGATCTCTAACATCTCGATGATCGGAGTGGCGGTAGGTTCTATGGCGTTGGTGGTGATACTCTCGGTATTCAACGGTCTGGAAGACCTCATCCGGGCTTCTTATAACACCTTCGACCCCGAGATCAAGGTACTGCCTGCCCAGGGAAAAACCTTCGCGCTTACTGATTCGCTGGCGCAGCAGCTACGTAACGTACCGGGCGTAGCGGTAATGACCGAAGTGATTGAAGATAACGCGCTGGTGCGCTATCAAGACGCACAGATGGTTGTGAAAATTAAGGGGGTCAGCGAGAGTTTTGTTAAGCAAAACCGGCTTGACCGCGCGATGGTCTTCGGTGATGTGGTGCTGAAAGACGAAGAACGTAGCTACGCCATTCTGGGCCAGGGCGTGCAGTATAATCTATCCATTGCTCCTTCCAACGACTTCTACGCACTACAAGTATACAGTCCGCGCCGCACTGCCTCCGCTGGTTCGGGTTTCAATCCTAACCCCATGACAAGCTACTTTAAACGAAAGAATATCATGCCGGGCGGAGTGTTCGCCATCGAGCAGCAGTTTGATGCTAATTACGTAATTGTGCCACTGAGCTTCGCCCAAGAACTCTTCGAGTACAGTAACGAGCGCACCGCCCTGGAGATCAAGAACACCTCAGCAGATCAGGTAGATATGGTGCAGGAGCAACTACAGCGGTTGCTGGGCGAAGGGTTTAAAGTGCTTAACAGCGACGAGCAGCACGCCAGTCTGCTGCGTGCCATCAAGTTTGAAAAACTGTTCGCCTATCTGGCTTTATCGTTCATCATCGCGGTCGCCTCTTTCAATATTTTCTTCTCGCTGTCTATGCTCGCCATCGACAAGCGCAAAGATGTGGCTATGCTCTACGCGATGGGCGCCACGCGCCGCACCGTTCGGCAAATTTTCTGGTGGGAAGGGGGGGGCATCGCGTTCATGGGTACCGTTATCGGGATTAGCACCGGTTTTCTGATCTGCTGGTTGCAACAAACTTTCGGTATCGTATCGATGGGCATGCAAACCGCCATCATCGATGCTTATCCGGTCAAGATGCAGGGCAGCGACTTTTTGTATACTGCACTGAGCATCACCATCATCACACTGGTGGCTACGTATCGCCCGGCGGTGATTGCGGCCCGTACGCAAACCAAGGATTTTTTGTAATTAGTGTTTTTTATCTAAATTGTTCGTTGCCCTTAGCGGATACTACCACTATTAACCTACTCAGCGTGTATGAAAGTGTCTACCGACAAGCCTTTTCGGGTAATCTACTCCGTATTTGCCCACCAATTCCTGGGCTATCTCTTTGAGTCTTTTGCGGTGCAGCTCAACGACGAGGAGCAGTACACTTTCGAGCACCAGAACATCTCGCACCTCAACGCGAACGAGTTTTCTAAAGACCTAGACGAAAATGACTACCGCCTGATTAAGCTGATGGACAGCATGCAGCAAGAAGTGGTGATTCAGAAGTATCATAAGAAAAAGATTAAGCCGCACGAGTTCTTTTTTAAGGTATACGAAAACGATAATGAGCGTCAGCAGCAGGTGCGTGACGACATTGCGCAGTATCTGGAAGGTATTCGGTCGCAACTGTTACCGCTGCTGCACGGCAAGCGCTTGTTTGAGATGAGCAACGACGGCGAGCCGGTGGGCAACCCTATTGAGGTGATGGAAGAGAAAGCCACCGTACTTTTTCATTTCCGCCGCAACGAAGAAAATACGCACTATTTCCCCACCATCAAGCACGGGGGCGAAAAGCTGGAGTTTCAGTACAAGAACGCTTACATCGTTTGCCAAGAACCCGCCTGGATGGTGCTCGAGAACAAACTCTATACTTTTGAGAAAGCGGTAGACGGCAAAAAACTGGCGCCCTTTCTACAACGGAAGTTTATCGTGATCCCCCGCAAGGTAGAAGATTCGTACTACCGTAAGTTTGTGGCTCCGCTGGTGGCCTCGTTCGACGTATACGCCAAGGGTTTTGACATTCGCTCAGAGCACCACGAACCGATACCTCATCTCACCTTTTACGAGGTGCAGCCCAACGAATCGTACGCCGATGACCGACCGGCGGCAGCCTCTACCGAAGTGGCCGACATTGCGTTTGAGCTTACCTTTGCCTACGGCGATCATCAGCTACGGCCTGACCAGCAGGAGGCAGTCAATGTTACTGTGGAAGAAGCTGATGGCGAGTACACCTTCCGCCGGGTGGTGCGTGATCGGGCGCGGGAGATGGGCGTGATGCAACTGCTCAAAGACCAGCAGCTTGACTTTCATCAGTGGCCCGCCGTGCTAGACAAAGCCGAGGCCATCGATTGGGTCAATCGCCACCAAGACTTACTAGAAGAAGCCGGTGTGGAAATACATCAGCGCAGCACCAGCGACAAACGATACTTCGTCGGCCGGTCGTCTATCAGCATCAGTGTGCGAGAGAACATTGATTGGTTCGACATTCACGCCACGGTGTGCTTCGGTGACTACGAAGTGCCCTTTCAGCAACTGCGCACACTGGTATTGGCCAAGCAGCACGAACTTACGCTACCCAACGGTGAAGTGGCGATCATTCCGCAAACTTGGTTCACCGAGTATTCTGAACTATTTGCCTTTAGCGAAAAAGCCAACGACGAAGAGGAGGCGGTACGCTTGAAGAAGTATCACCTGGCACTGGTGCAAGACCTACAGCAGGGCGAGCTGGCCAAGGTAACGATGGATCGTAAGTTGGCTCGGCTGCGCAACTTTGATAAGATAGAAGACCATCCGATGCCCGAACACTTTCAGGGCGAACTGCGACCTTATCAGAAGGCGGGTTACAACTGGATGCACTTCTTGAACCGCTACAAATTCGGTGGCTGCCTGGCCGATGATATGGGACTCGGCAAAACTGTGCAAACGTTGGCATTGCTTCAGCATCAAAAAGAGTTGATGCAAGCAGAGGGGCAAACCGCCACCTCGTTGCTCATCATGCCCACCTCGCTGATTTATAACTGGGAGATGGAAGCCCGGAAGTTTACCCCAGAACTTAAGGTATTCGTTTACACCGGCACCCACCGCGACAAAAATGTGGAGCAGTTTGCGCAGTACGACCTGGTGCTCACCTCCTACGGCATTGCCCGGCTGGATATGGACCTGCTCAAGGGCTACCCTTTTCACTACGCCATTCTGGATGAGTCGCAGGCCATCAAGAACCCCAGTTCCAACATCGCTAAGGCGGTGCGTGAACTCAACGCTTGTCACCGCTTGATTCTCACCGGCACGCCGCTAGAAAACAGCACGATGGATTTGTGGTCGCAGATGACCTTTATCAACCCCGGTTTGCTGGGTACCAAAGCTTTCTTCAAGCGAGAGTTTGTGGTGCCCATTGAGAAGAAAGGCGATACGAGTAAAACCGAAAAGCTCTACTCCATCATCAAACCATTTATGCTGCGCCGTCAGAAGTGGCAGGTAGCGACCGAGCTGCCCGAAAAGGTAGAGAACGTGACCTACTGCAGCATGACCGACGAGCAGGAGGTACAGTACGAAGAGGCCAAAGCCTTCTACCGCAACGAAATTCTTGACCTGATTGAGAACAAAGGCATCCAGAAGTCGCAGCTACTGCTGTTGCAAGGCCTGACCAAGCTTCGCCAGATTGCCAATCACCCCCGCATGGTAGACGAAGCGTATCAAGAGGGTTCGGGCAAGCTAGAAGATATGTTACACATGCTCACCAGCGCCATCAGCGAAGGGCATAACATTTTGGTGTTCAGTCAGTTTGTGAAGCACCTCACGCTCGTGAGCGAGCAACTGCAGCAGCTTGAAATTCCCTACGCCTACCTGGACGGCAGCACCAAAGACCGGCAGGGACAGGTAGAAAGCTTTCAGCACGACAACAGTCTGCGCGTGTTCCTGATCTCGCTGCGGGCGGGCGGCGTTGGTCTCAACCTCACCAAAGCCGACTACGTCTTTATCCTCGACCCGTGGTGGAATCCGGCGGTAGAAGCGCAGGCGGTAGATCGAGCGCACCGCATCGGCCAGGAGAATCAGGTGTTCACCTACAAATTCATCACCCGCGACACGGTGGAAGAGAAAATCCTGCGCTTGCAGCAGAACAAACTACAGCTGGCCACCGAACTGATTTCTACTGAGGAAAGCTTCGTAAAGAAACTTACCAAGGATGACATTAGTGCGATTTTGAGTTAGTTGCCAACAATCGACCCACCGCGAGGTCTGCTTGTTGCCTCATATGGTGCATGGCAGATTTATACCGCAATAAATATCGGAGGCAGTCTATTCGCGCTGCCTGGTGGGACTACGGACGAAACGCCGGATATTTCATCACCGTCTGCACCCAGGACCGACAGCATTTCTTCGGCGAGGTGGCAAACGGTATCATGTGTTTATCAACCGTCGGCAAATTAGCCCATCGGTACTGGTCCGAAATCCCTAACCATTTTCCGTATGCTCGATTGGATACATGGGTTATCATGCCCAATCACATGCATGGTATTTTGATTATTGATAAAGACAACATCACCAGTGGCGGCGCGATTAATCGCGCCGCCACTGGTGATGTTGGTGGTGGAATAACAGGACACCACAATCCTATGCTGCACGATAATGTGTCACGGGTAATCCGGTGGTACAAGGGGCGGACTACATTTGAATCACGAAAAGTCAACCCTGATTTTGCCTGGCAGTCCCGGTTTTATGATCATATTATTCGTGACTGTGCCGCATGGGGAAGAATCCGTATGTACATAGAAAACAACCCGGCGCACTGGAAAGAAGACCGATTCTTTGTGTAGCAGTTAGAGAATACGCACGAACCTTGCCTTTCTGCCCAAACCTTTCGCCTCAGGCCCTCACACATCCCAACAAAAATCCGTAGTTTTACGCCGTTTTGTCAAAACCCCGTGAAGTCCATGAATGCACTATCCGACCGCATCAAGAATCTGAAAGAATCGGCTACCATCGCGATGGCACAGAAAGCCCGCGAGCTCAAAAGCCAAGGGCTCGACGTGATCAGCCTGAGTTTGGGTGAGCCTGATTTCCCCACGCCTAAACATATTCAGGAAGCTGCCAAGGCTGCCATTGACGAGGGTAAATACTTCGGATACTCACCCGTACCCGGCTACCTGGACCTGCGGCAGGCTATTGCTGGTAAGCTGAAGCGCGATAACCAGTTAGCGTACACGCCTAATCAGATTGTGGTGTCTACCGGAGCGAAGCAGTCGATTGCCAACGTGATGATGTGCCTGCTCAACCCCGGTGATGAGGTGGTGGTATTCGCTCCCTACTGGGTGAGCTACGCCGATATGATCAAACTGGCGGGCGGCACTCCCGTGCTCATCACCGGCACGCTGGAGAACAACTTTAAGGCGACCGCCGAGCAGCTCAGCGAAGCGATCACACCTCGCACCAAAGCCATCATCTACTCGTCGCCCTGCAACCCTACCGGTGGGGTATTCAGCGAACCAGAGCTGCGGGCGATGGCCGAAGTGGTGGCGCAGCACGAAGACCTGTACGTGATCTCCGACGAAATTTATGAGCACATTAACTTCAGTGGCAAGCACGTGAGCATCGCTACGCTACCCGGTATGTACGAGCGCACCATCACCGTCAACGGTTTCTCGAAGGGCTTCGCCATGACGGGTTGGCGACTCGGCTACATTGCCGCCCCCGAGCCGATAGCCAAGGCCTGCGGCAAAATTCAAGGACAGTCTACTTCGGGTGCCAACAGCATTGCCCAGCGCGCAGCCATCGAAGCACTCAACGGCGACATGGAACCCACGCGGGAGATGGCGAAGGCGTATCTGCGTCGCCGTGACTTGGTGCTAGGACTGCTGAAAGAAATTCCGGGCGTGAAGACCGACGTGCCTAACGGTGCGTTCTACATTTTCCCCGACGTAAGTGCCTACTTCGGGAAGTCTGACGGTGAGCAAACCATAGGCGATGCCAGTGCTTTCTGTATGTACTTACTCAATAAGGCGCATGTATCGCTGGTGACCGGTGAAGCCTTCGGTGCTCCTAATTGTGTGCGCTTGTCCTACGCGGCCTCAGACGACCAGCTGCGCGAGGCCATTCGCCGCATTAAAGAGGCGCTGAGCCAGTTGCAGTAGCTGAATACTACCCCATGACTTCCTTTGACGAACTCTTTGCCGACTTTGCCCCCCGCCGGGTGCTGATTGTGGGCGACGTGATGGTAGACGCCTACGTCTGGGGGCGCGTCGAGCGAATATCCCCCGAAGCTCCGGTGCCCGTGGTGCGGGTACAACGGCGAGAAAACCGTCTGGGAGGTGCCGCCAATGTGGCGCTCAACGTGCAGGCGATGGGAGCCACGCCGCTGCTGTGCTCCGTCACGGGCGACGATGCGTATGGTCAGACTTTCAACGAATTGCTACAGAAACGGGGCATCGCCACCGACTACGTGGTGCGCAGCAAAGAGCGCGTGACCACGGTCAAAGAGCGGGTAATTGCTGGTTCGCAGCAGGTAGTGCGGGTAGACGCCGAGCACGATCATACGCTAAACGACACCGAGCAAGCCCAGCTGCTTGAGCGGGCAACGCAAGCCTTGGCCCACACCGATGTTGTCATCTTTCAGGACTACGATAAAGGCGTACTTGGCCAAACGGTGATTGATAAGATCACGCAGGCCGCGCAGGAACAGCATATTCCGGTAGCGGTTGATCCTAAGAAGCGTAACTTTCTGCACTACCGCGGAGCTACGCTCTTCAAACCCAATCTCAAAGAACTACGGCAGGGGCTACAGCAGGAGCGGCTGGCCCTGCACGAAGAAGACTACGCGCCGCTACACAACGAACAGGCCGCAATACAAGAAGCTTCTGACCACTTGCGTCACTTGCTACAGCACCAAATCACACTGATCACCCTATCAGAAAAGGGCGTGTTTGTAGATGACCGTGCCGGAGCGCGTCACTTTATTCCGGCCCACGTTCGGCAGATATCGGATGTGTCGGGAGCGGGGGATACCGTCATTAGTATTGCTGCGCTGTGCCTAACGGTACAACTGCCGCTGCCTACGCTGGCCGCATTGGCGAATTTGGGTGGAGGCATCGTGTGTGAGTTTACCGGCGTGGTGCCCGTTGATCGTCAGCGCCTGCTAGAAGAAGCCAACGCGCACCTAACCTCATGATCCGCCGGTCGCCGCTGCGTCTCTTCCTGCTGACTTACGCCGTGCTGATCGTGGTAGGAACCGGGCTGCTACTGCTACCGGGAACTACCGTAGGTTCTTCTCTCTCTCTTTTCGAAGCGACCTTCACTGCCGTGAGTGCTGTCTGCCTGGTGGGACTGGCGGTGGTGGATACGGCTACGCGCCTCACGCTATTGGGGCAAGTGGTAATACTGCTGCTGATACAGTCGGGAGTTCTGAGCTACTTATACTTCGCCGTGCGAACGGCACGAACCCTGCGTGGTGCATCGGACCACTCGTCGCCTCAATCTGTGTGGAAGCGCGTATTGACGGTAACCCTGTTGATAGAAGCCGGGGCTACCGGACTCATTTACTACTCTGGTGGCGGTAGCCTAACGGAGGCTTATCCTCCCCTGTTCGTCAGTTTCTTCCACGCGGTGTCTGCCTTCGGCAACGCGGGTTTTAGCGTACTAAGCGAAAATCTGTACGCCGTACCGCGCGCGTTCGTCCTGCACCTGGCAATCATGGTTACCTTTGTGCTGGGAGGACTCGGTATTGACCCACTGTACGATTTAGGGGCTCGTAAGCGGCTGCGGCAGCGCATGGCCGACCCGTCGATTGACTGGCAGCCCAGCACCAAAATTTCGGTCAACTTTTCAATCCTGTTGCTGGGGGTTGGAGCAGGAGTCTTCTATGGACTTGAGCACAACGGTAGTTTGCGTCATCTCAATCTGACCGAACAACTGATCGGTAGTGTATTTCAGGCGGCTACCGTACGCACCGCCGGGTTCTACACACTGGATATCACAGTACTGACCACCACGACGCTGCTCACAATGATTCTTCTGATGTTGATAGGAGGCGGAGCCGGTTCTACTGCGGGGGGCGTCAAAACGATCACCCTCTATCGTGTCTTATTCTCCACCGGTAAAGTACGGCGAGTGGCCTACGCAGTGATAGGTTACGCTTTGGCCGTAAATATCGTGGGAGCGGTAGCGCTACTACTCACGGAGGCAAACCTGCCGCTAGCAGGTTTGCTCTTCGAGCAAGTATCCGCATTTAGTTCAGTGGGGCTGAGTGTGGTGGGTACCAGTACGTTAAGTGCAGGTGGGCAAACGGTGCTCTTGCTCTCGATGTTGCTAGGGAGGGTGGGGGTGCTCGCCTTGATGATGTACGCCCAGGGCACTCATCTACAAACACCACAGTCATCGTCCGCGTAGCACCAACCTCAGGCGGGTGTACCGGAGAAGCTCGTAGCCTAGCATCGCCACCACCGCTACGTATTCTACCGCGGTCACCCACAGGTTTTCTGAGAATCCGGTAGCCGAGTAGCCCGCGTACGAAAAGAACGCCAAACCTGACCACAGCACCGCGTAGCGATACGGCGTGAACACCGTAAAGGCCAGCAGGGGCACCACGTACCACGGGTGTACGGTAGTAGACAGCAACAAGAAGATCAGCCAGGCACCGCTGAATCCGGCCGGTAAGCTGCGGCGTTTCACCAGCGCGTACAGCATGATACCCAGAAAGGTACTAATGGCCAGCCAGCGACCGGCCTGCTCAATAATATTATAACCCTTCCAGTAGTAGCCATACTCGCGAACGAGGTAGTAGATGCTGGCGTTAAACTCAAACTTCTGAAAGTAAAGCTCCACGCTATCGCGCATCCCGGCAATCAGCTCGGGCGTAACGAGCGGAAAGAAGAGTGCAACGGTGGCCACCGCCACTGCTCCGTAGAAGAGCAGTACCTTTTGCCAGTTGGCGTGGCGCAAGTACAGCGGTAGCAAGATGAGCGGTACTAGCTTGGTGCAAACCGCTAGCGCCATCAGTGCTCCCGATAGCAGCGGCTTCTGTCGTTGCCACAGGTAAACGCTGGCGAGCACGAACGTGATCATCAGTGCCTCAAAGTGCAGGTTGCCGGTGAGCTCAATAATCACCAGCGGATTGAGCGCATAGAGCAGAACATTGCGGGCAGGTGGGGAATAAGACGGGGCGACCTTACCGCGATTCAAGCGGCCGAAAAGCGTACTGAACAATGAATATCGCGTGTTGATTGGTGATGATGCTTTCGTTTTTCCTCTATATTCAGTGTCAGGTGTTCTTTGTTCTGTTTTTAACAACTGCATCAATAACCACAGCGTGAGGAGCTCCGCCGCGAAGATGATAAGGCGAATGACGAGCGTACTCCCGTAGACGGAACGAGGTGAAATCCAGGCCGCCAGTGCGAACACCGTTTGGTTCACCGGGGGGTAGACAGTGTAGTAGTTGGGTGAGTTGAGCTGCTCGAACAACTGCCGGTCGATGCCTTTGGCCCGCACATCGCCTTCGCCTTGCATCACTTCCGACGGCAGGTAAGCAAACGGATCGTAGCCTTGGTATAGTAACCGTCCGTCCCATACAAAGCGATAAATATCATCGGATAGGTTGGGCGAGAGTGGAATGAGTACCAAGCGTGCTAGCACGGCCACTCCTAAGAGTATCCTGATTTGCTGTGCGCTGTGCGCCAGTCGGTAGCAGATCAGGTAAGCTAAAAAAGATAGCGTGTAGGCGAGTAGTAATACAATTGTGTTGTCTCGAGCGGTAGCGTATGACAAAAAAACAACCCCCGCGAGTAGTACAGTAAATGAGACAGTGAGCACGAACGAGCGATATCGCACCGGAATGATATTTAGTTTTTACTTTTCAGCACTCAAATTATGCTTTTTATCTGTAGTTATTACACGTAAGATGCATTGACTAACTAAGGTGAGAATAAAAAATTGATAAGGGTTATATCCATTAACAACATTATTCTTAATAAAGAGGCAATTACTTTACAAATTAGAGTATTCATTGCTATATTTCGGAATTATTCATTACATCCAATCAGCTTATGAGAAATTTTCTACTATTAATGGCCGTCATGCTGTGGACGGCAACAGGACTGCAAGCGCAGGACGTTGATGTTTCTGGAGTGGTTAGTGGCGAGGCGGGCGAGCCTATTCCTGGGGTAAACGTGCTGGTGCAAGGCACTACCATCGGTACGGTCACGGATATTGACGGTCAGTATAACTTACGAACACCAGAAGATGCCACGACGCTCACCTTCTCCTTCATCGGCTACCAAACGGTGGAGGTAGAGATTGGTAACAACGCTGTCGTTGATGTGACGATGCAAGACGACGTATCCCAACTCTCTGAAGTGGTAGTAACCGGTTACGGTAGCCAAATTAAGCGGGAACTCACGGGTAACATTGCCAGCGTATCAGGTGAGCAGATTGAAGACATTCCGGTGCCCACCATCGAGCAAGCCATGCAAGGGCGTGCTGCCGGAGTATTTATTGAATCCAACAGTGGCAAACTAGGGCAGGGCGTAAAAGTGCGCGTACGAGGTTCTTCGTCGGTCACCGCCAGCAACCAACCGCTGTACGTGGTAGATGGTATTCCGATTACCTCACAGAGCCAGTCTAACCCCACCGCTAACTCTGATACTAATCCTCTGTCCGACATCAACTTCAACGATGTAGAGTCGGTGGAGGTGCTCAAGGATGCCTCTGCGGCAGCGATCTACGGAGCACGCGCTTCCAACGGAGTAGTGTTGATTACTACCAAGCAGGGTAAAGAGGGAAAGACCAGCTTCAATCTCAACGCTTTTACGGGCTTTAATGAACCCACCAATCGCCGCGAATTTTTGAATACCGCTGAGTACGTAGAGCTATTTACCGAAGCGGCCGCTAATTCTGGCATCGACGAAGATTTCGTGCAGGATCGGTTCACACGTTATAGCGCGGGCAATCCGGAAGCCTGGCAGAACCCCAGCTCGCCCGATTACACCGACACTGATTGGCAAGACGAGATTTTTCGGCGGGGGGCCATCAATCAGGTAAACCTTAGTGCCAACGGAGGCAATGAGAAAACTCGTTTCTATATATCAGGTTCTTATAGCGATCAGGAAGGGATTATCAAAACCAACCGCTTCCGCCGCTATAGTGGTAGGCTCAACCTCAACCACTCGGCCACCGACAGGCTGTCGTTCGGTACCAACTTTAGCCTATCACGCTCAGTAAACGACCGCTTGCCTAACGATAACTCCTTTTCTACGCCGGTACAGAGCATTGCGTTGCAACCGATGACTCCGCCCGTTGACCCTCGCACGGGCGAGCTGAGCGGTAACTATACGCAGTACTACAACCCTCTGCTAGACTTCGCTCACGCCTCGCGGGTAACCTCGGTGTTCCGAACCATTAGTAATGTGTTTGCTGAGTACAGCATTGTGCCGGCACTTACCTTCCGCAGTGAGTTTGGCATAGACCTTTTGTTGCAGAACGAAGAGAATTACTTTGGCACGGAGACCGCCCGAAACACGTCTGCCCCCAACGGGCTGGGTTTTAACCGCTGGGTGCAGGTGGCTAACTATAATACGAATAACTACTTTCGATACGCCCCTCAGATTAACGAAGACCACAGCGTAGAGGCCACCGTAGGGATAAGCTATCAGGAGAGCACGACTGACGAGAGCGAAGTAGAAGGGCAACAGTTTCCGAGTGATGCCTACCGAAAGGTCGTATCTTCCGCTGATATTACGGCCGGGGCCTCGCGCGAAACCGGATTTAGCTTTTTATCGTACTTCGCTCGGGTCAACTATACTTTTTTAGATCGCTACCTACTCACCTTGAGTGGACGGGTAGACGGTTCTTCGCGATTTGGAGAGAACAATCGTTACGGGTTCTTTCCGGCCGCTTCGGTGGGTTGGGTCATCAGCGATGAAGATTTCTTGGCCAATAGTAGCGCGCTCAGCTTCCTGAAGCTCCGTAGTAGCTACGGTGTAACCGGTAATGCGGAGATTGACAACTTTGGTCCACTAGGATTATTCACCGGCGCAGGCGGATACGCGGGCGTACCCGGACAGCGGCCTAACCAAATTGCTAATCCGGATCTTCGGTGGGAGCAAACCACCCAGTTTGATGTAGGGATAGACTTCGGATTTGTAGACGACCGGGTGAGTGGAGAAATCGATTACTACGTTAAGAACACCCAAGATCTCTTGCTTAACGTGAACGTACCTCACACCACGGGCTTCAATACGCAGCTACAGAATGTGGGCGAGTTGAAGAACCAAGGAGTTGAGTTTGTGCTGAACACGCGCAATTTGGTGGGCGCGTTCCAGTGGTCTACCAGTCTCAACGCAGCACGTAATGTGAACGAAATAGTAAATTTGCGTGGGCAAATAGTGGAAGGCGGGTTTGTGAACAGGGCCGAAGAAGGAGAGCCTATCGGAATATTTTTCGCACCGGAATACGCCGGAGTAGATCCCGCCAACGGTGATGCGCTGTACTACGTGAATGAAACCGATGCCGACGGCAACATTATAGACCGCTCTACTACGAATGACTATAACGGGGCCAACCGAGTGGTGATCGGCGACCCGAATCCTGATTTTACGGCGGGCGTCACTAACAATTTCTCTTACAAGGGCATCGAGCTCAACGTATTTTTTCAGGGAGTATTTGGTAACCAGGTTTACAATGGCGGTGGCAAGTTTCAGTCGGCCAACGGCGATTTCTTTGATAACCAGAGCCGCGATCAGCTGGGCCGTTGGCAGCAGCCGGGTGATATTACTAACATTCCGCAGGCGCGCCTGTTCGGCGCCAACGGCACCGGTGAGTCATCGCGCTACCTATCAGACGGCAGTTACGTTCGTTTGAAAACCGTTACGCTGGGCTATAGCCTTCCATTGGCCATTATCGAGCGGGCAAATCTTTCCAAACTTCGTATCTACGTATCAGGGCAAAACCTGCTCACTTTTACGGACTACGAGGGCTGGGACCCAGAAGTAAACACCGATTACCTTTCAGAAGGAGGTACGGCCGGGGGCAATATCAGTCAGGGAAATGACTTTTACTCAGCCCCCCAGGCCCGCACTTTCACGGTAGGAGTTAATGTTGGATTTTAATTGATAAAAGCACTTAAGATGAAGAATATAAAAATACAATCGGCAGCGGCTCTGATGATAATCGGGCTGTTTGCCATAAGTTGCGATGACCGCCTAGAGATTGAGCCGGATAATAACATCAGTGCCGAACAAGCTTTAGGTACGTCCTCAGACGTGGAAGCACTGCTGGTGGGCGCTTACGACATACTGGGCGAAGAGGATGTGTACGGTGGCAACATACTACGTGATGGTGAGCTTTTGGGAGGGGATAATGATCTGTTTTGGGATGGCACATTCGTCGCTCCCGGTGAGATATACAACAAGCGTATGCTGGTAAATAACGGACAAGCCGAGCTCACCTGGCGCGAGTCGTACGAAGCTATCAACATCACTAACAATGTGCTGGCCAACCTGGCCGTGGTAGGCGAAGGTCTTGAGGCCGACGAAGAGGCTGCCCTAAAGGCGAAGGTAGAGGGTGAAGCACGATTTATTCGGGGTACCCTGTTCTTCGAACTGGTGCGCCTGTACGGCCGCGCCTGGAACGACGGCGACCCAGCGGCCAACTTAGGGGTACCCATCGTGCTGGAGCCTACGTCTACCATCGGCGACGAAAGCTTTGTGTCGCGAGCTACTGTGGCGCAGACGTACGATCAGGTGCTCGCCGACCTGCAAGCAGCGGCTGAGTTGTTGCCCGTATCTAATGGCTTCTTTGCCAACCAGAGTGCCGCTCAGGCCATGCTGTCGCGCGTGTACCTCATGCAAGGGCGCTATCCAGAAGCAGCGGCGGCGGCTGATCTTGTCATCAGTTCGGGTGAGTTTTCTCTAAACGATAACTACGCCGATGCTTTTGCGAACGAGAGCGTCAACACCGCTGAAGATATTTTTGCGATACAGGTAACTACGCAAGATGGAGAAAATGAGATGAACACCTTCTTTGCCCCACCTTCCAACCAGGGGCGCGGTGATATTTATATGCTAGAATCACACTTGGCGCTGTACGAAGAAGGCGACGAGCGGCTGGCTTTTTTCTATTTCGATGAAGACCAGGAGCAAACCTACACGGGCAAGTGGACTAACCAATTTGGTAACATTAATATTGTTCGCTTGGCTGAAATGTATCTCACCCGAGCCGAGGCGAACCTGCGCGCTGGCACTACCGTGGGAGCAACATCGCTTGAGGATGTAAATACCATTCGCGAACGAGCAGGTTTAGCACCACTAGGTGATGTGACGCTAGATGATATTTTGCTGGAGCGTCGTTTAGAGCTAGCCTTTGAGGGGCACGCCATTCACGATATCAAGCGTACCGAACAGTCGGTGGGTGGCTTTGCCTTTGATGCTCCTGAGCTGATCTATCCCATTCCTCAACGCGAACTGGATGCCAATCCTGAACTACAGGACGAGCAGAACGAAGGGTATACTAGTGGCTGATAGCGTTTGTTCGAACATGGTGATAGCCGACTGCTTGAGCAGCCACTGCGTTTTGTACTCTTTCAGCCGGGCAGTAGCGGAAGTATCATCCTTGCAAATCTGGAATGCAATTCCAGGTTTGCAAGGTTCAAATAACTCCTAATAGTTACAGAAGAGACCAAACTACCGCCACGCGAAGTCATCCAGCACCCAATGGCCCACGTCAGAGATGGCAAGACCAGCGAAAAAGATAAGCAGGTGCTGCCAGTACAGCTGTGGCCAGATTAGTAGGTTCATGTCGTAGAACTCGCGTAGCACACAATGGATAAGTACGTAGCAAATAGCGATATAAGCTACGCGCGTGAGGGTGCCGATGAGCGGAATATGACTGATACCACGGTGCTTGTGCAGGCAGGCGTAGGGTTTCCAGAGCATCATCCACAGGTAGCCCGTCACCCCCAACCAACGAATCATGATTGTTTCTGAAATGGTGCGATTGGCCATATCCAAATCAGGACTAATAATGACGCCACTGAGGCAACCAACGCTGGCCATGGCGGTCGTAAGTGCATCTCCGCCCGTCAGGTGCCAAGCCAAGCCTGCCGTCAGGGGGGTGAGCATCAGTGTGCCGGTGATATGTATCTTTCCAGAAGCCATGCGGGTGTGGGTAGTCCACTAACAAAAACTGTAGCAGACTGTTGGCGTGCCGAGCTAATGTAACGTTTTCGAAAGGATTTTGGTATTTGGATGCTGGTTACTGGCGGTCGCTACGCGGATGATTTTTAGTGGTCGACAGACGCTAGATGTTTGTCTTTAGTGTCTACTCTCACGGATATGACCCTCTAATACTTGATGAACCGCCCAACCCTCGCAATAAACTACCAACGCAAGTCGAAGCTTTTAACTCGGTGTGCTTTGCAAATTTCTTCTTTAGTTTTAGACGGTCGCTAACGGTTAGCCACATAAACTCCGCCCAGAATAGCGCTCATACCCACGATATGCCAGTACGACAAGCTCTCGCCGTCGAGTACGCCCCACCCGATGGCGACCACCGGAACCAAATACGTGACCGAACTGGCAAACACCGCCGTCCGAATTTGCACCAGTTGGTTGAACATAATCAGCGCTAGGGCAGTGCCCACCACTCCGAGTACCATCATGGCCAACAGCGGCCACCATACGTCGCCGGTACTGATCTGCTGCACGATGTCTGAAACCCCTAGCAGGTAGCCAACCGCAGGTGGGCCTGCCAGCAGCAGCGACACTGCCGTAATCACCGTTGGTTTCAAGTCGCCCAGGTAGTTCTTGATGATGTTGGTGTTGAAGCCGTAGCAAACCGTGGCGGCGATGATCAGCAGCGAATAGTAATTGATACCTTGCAAGCCGCCTTCGCTGCCGGCCAACACCAGCAGCACCGTACCGAGCAGGCCAATGATTAAGCCAATGCTTTCCTGTCGGGCGATGGTTCTGCCGAAGAAAGCGGCCCCGAGTAGCAGCACGTTGAGCGGAGTGACCGCATTAAGAATACCGGTGACCGAACTACTGAGTTGCGTTTGCGCAAAGGCAAACAAGAAGGCTGGTCCCAAACTGCCGAACAAACCAATGAAGGCTAATAGACCCAGATGTCGTTTCGACAACCGCCGCAGGGCAGGCAGCGCCACCGGCACCAGAAATACTGACGCCGATGCAATACGCAGGGCTCCCACTTCGGTGGGCGAAAACGCAGTGAGGCCCTGTTTAATCAGAATAAATGAGCTACCCCAGATGAGGGCGAGTAAGAATAGTAGTCCCCAAGATTGAACGATGCTGCTGTGCCCTTTTTGAAACCGGCTACTGTTGTGCTGGGGCATTAGGCCACTGCCAATGGTACTTGCGCAAAGTGAGCAGCGATCTCATCCAGAATGCTACGCACTGCTTCGGGCGTGGGGGCTTCTACCAAACGAGCGCGGTAGGGCTTGATGCCGCGTAGCCCGCGGAAGTAGTTGGTGTAATGGCGGCGCATCTCGTAGATGCCCTTGCGGTCGCCCTTCCAGCGCAACGAAAAGTCGAGATGCTGTTTGGTGGTCGCAATGCGCTCGTCCAGGGTGGGAGGCGGCAGGTGCTCACCCGTGGCGAAGTAGTGTTTGATTTCGCGGAAGATCCACGGATAGCCGATGGCCGCTCGTCCGATCATGATACCATCGGTGCCGTAGCGCTCTCGGTACGTCAGGGCCTTCTCGGGCGAGTCGATGTCGCCGTTGCCAAAGATCGGAATGTGAATGTTGGGGTGGTTCTTCACCTCGGCAATAGGGTTCCAGTCGGCTTCGCCCTTATACA
Source organism: Tunicatimonas sp. (assembly GCA_965213875.1). Taxonomy (GTDB): domain Bacteria; phylum Bacteroidota; class Bacteroidia; order Cytophagales; family Cyclobacteriaceae; genus Tunicatimonas. The sequence continues at coordinate 2,231,969 of CBDCAN010000001.1, forward strand.
TCTGCTGACGCGTGCGTCCGTGGATGGTCAGCGCCTTGATGCCTACGTCTTGCAACCGCTGGGCTACCTCCACGATTTTGATCGTCTTGTCGTCCCAACCCAAGCGCGTTTTTACCGTCACCGGCAGGTTCACCCGATCCACGATCTCTTTGGTCATGGCCTGCATTTTGGGCAAGTCGAGCAGAATGCCCGCTCCGGCCCCTTTGCACGCCACTTTCTTCACCGGGCAACCGTAATTGATATCAACCAACTCCGGACCTGCTGCTTCGGCCAGAGCGGCTGCCTCACGCATGGAGTCTATCTTATCACCAAAAATCTGGATGCCAATCGGCCGCTCGTAGTCGTAAATGTCAAGCTTCTCTACGCTCTTGACCGCATCACGGATGAGCCCTTCTGAAGAGATAAACTCCGTATACATCATATCCGCACCGTGCTGCTTGCATACGGCCCGAAAGGGAGGGTCGCTTACGTCTTCCATGGGGGCGAGCAGCAGCGGAAACTCGCCGAGATTTATGTTATCAATGTGTACCACGGCAGCAAAGATAAGGGTTTTCCGGAGGTTTATGAAGAAGATAGCGACGAGAAAACATCGCTTGCCTAGACCTTACTAAAGCACGGCATAAGAAATCGGCGACGTCTCACTAAAAGTATTAGGCATTAATTTGCAAAAAGGGCATATAATACTCTAACTAAACGACTAAATTTGCTATATTTTGAAAAGTGTGAATCAATACTGGGATTTGCCATAAGAAAGTTGCTACACTTTGTCTAATGCCTAAATCAGCCGTCGATACATTTGTTCGCCGTTCTCAGCCATCGTCTCCGTCGGGTGATCTGACAGCGAACGCTTGGGAGAAACTAAGAAAGGGCGATCAGGTTACGTTCACTCAGATATACTATCAATACATAGACGCGCTTTACCACTACGGAGAGCGACTCACCCCCGAACGAACGTTGGTAGAAGACTGTCTGCAAGATTTATTCGCTAAGCTATGGAGTCGTCGCAAGCAGTTGCCTCCGGTGAGTGCGGTCAAGTTTTACCTGTTTAAGGCACTCAAGCGTCTGGTGACAAAAAGGGTGGCGCAGCAACGGCGGTTCACTTCCGATAGCCGCCTGTCAGAGTACAGCTTTGAGATTACACTAAACGCCACCGTAGATTTGTCTGATTACCACATTCCCCCGGCGAAAAGCCAACAGCTACTGAGAGCCGTCAATCAGCTTAGTGCTCGGCAGAAAGAGGCGATCACCCTCTATTTTTATGATGGGTTCAGCTACGAAGAGATTGCAGAGATCATGACCATGAACACCCGCTCGGTATACAACCTGGTCTACCGTGCATTGGCTGTTCTGCGCGGTGCGCTCGACATAAAAGTTTGGCGCAAGGCACAGTAGGCGTTCGGGTGAACACCTGAAAGTATCACTTTTCCAGACGTCACCGCGCCACGCGTTGGGGCGATCACGCGGTGAGCGTCACGCGGTGAGCGGGACTTTGCGAAGCGGTCTCCCTGAGGATAAGATCGCTTCACATGCGTTCGCGATGATGTACTTACTTTCTGGTCGAGTGCTTAGACCCGCCTTCTGTTGCAAAAAATGCATTTTATAAGAGTAAAAATAAAATTAGTGTAATAATGAAAATTATTATGCGGTTGAGTGATGTAATCTCTTAACAGACGAGCACTTATATGTAAAGGGCTTCGTCGTTGGTAGCGAGGCCTGATACACAACCTCAATACTACCCATATGAACGACGACCGTTCATCTGTTACCCGCTTACTGATGGACGAGCGGTTCCGGGCCTGGGTGAATGAACCTACTCCGGAGCTGGATACCTACTGGGAGGCGCGGCTACGCCAGTATCCCGAAGAAGAGCAGTGGATATACGAAGCCCGGCAGGTACTACTCCGCCTCGACTTCTCTAAAAACAAGCGAATAGATCGCGAAGGAATTCTCGACCGGGCGTTGTCACAAGTTGAACAACAAGAGCGTCAGCTCACCCACCACCACGTTCATTCTTTTGCCCCCTACTGGGTGGCCGCCACGCTGGTCGGTATTATTGCCGCTATCAGCTACTATTGGCTATACCGGGCAGAGGTTCAAACCCTCGAGACCGCTTACGGCGAGTCACAAACGATTGTACTGCCCGACAGCTCTACTGTGGTGCTCAACGCCAACTCAAGCCTGAGTTTTAGGCACGACTGGGAAGACGCGCAACCCCGGCGGGTGACACTACACGGCGAGGCCTTCTTCTCGGTAACCCACCGGGTGAACGATCAGAAGTTCATTGTTCAAACCAACGATCTGGCCATCGAGGTACTCGGTACCGAGTTTAACGTGAACTATCGGCGCGATGCAACCGAAGTCGTATTAGAGCGAGGTAGCATCCGACTTGATTGGTCAAACGAATCTATGACTGGCCGTCCGTTAGAGACGGTAAGCAGCATGACGGTCAAGCCGGGCGAAAGGGTAGTTTTCTCTGAGAAACAACGCAAGCTCACCAAGCGGCAGGTAGACCCCACCGTATACTCGGCCTGGACGGATGGTCGACTAGTGTTTGACCAGACGCCGCTGCGGGATGTCTTCACTATGATTGAAGATAACTACGGTTATCAAGTGCAAACCAACGATCCTGCAATTCTCCAGTGGGTATTTACCGCAGATATTCGTGACGCTAGTCTAGACCTGTTACTCGACTTCCTGTCAGAGTCGTTCGGTCTACAAATCACCAAGAAATCATCCTCTATCATCATCACCGAAAAAGCTACCACTGAGCGGTAGTACTATACTTATGCAATCACCTAAATTATTAACCATGAGAAACTTAATACTGTATCGCTTCAGAGCTGCTCTCTTACTGCTCTTTGTGCTCTCGGCCAGCACGATCAGCATAGGGCAGGTGCTGTCGCTGGCTACTCCAGATCCAGGATCAAGCCTGGCCGATGGTCCCGATCAGGCAGAAAGGGGAGAGTTGCTTGAAACGGTGCTGGAGAGCATAAAGCAGGAGTATCAAATAACCTTTGGCTACGACCAAGCCCTGATTGAGGGCAAACGTGTAACGACGCGGGTAGCTGCTCATCAAGCACTGGAAGATCAGCTCCGTCAGTTGTTGCAACCGTTTGGCTTGCAACACAAGCGGTTAGACGACCTGCACTACGTAATTCAGCCACGCCATAGGCCGCTGCGCTCTGCCCTGCGCAAACTTCAACGGCAGTCTTTGGGCACACCCGCAGCTTCTTACCGTCCTCAGGCCTCAGTGGCATCTACCACCGGTGATCAGCTTCTATCAACCCCCCGCACTGTGCTGGACCAAACCATCAAGGGTACCGTAACCGACGGCGAAGACGGTAGCACCCTGCCGGGAGTGAACGTACTGGTAAAGAACTCTACGCTAGGCACCGTGACCGATATCGACGGCAACTACACTTTATCAGTGGCTGATGATGCGGAAGCACTGTTGTTTTCATCGGTTGGGTATCTTTCGCAGGAAGTATCGATCGATGGTCAAACCACCATTGATATATCTATGGAGGCTGATGTTACCTCGCTGGATGAAGTGGTAGTGGTGGGCTACGGCACGCAGAAGAAAAGCGACCTGACGGGTTCAGTAGTTTCTATACCGAGCGAAGAGATCACCGCCTACCCCGCTGAAGGGGCAGTGCAAGCGTTGCAGGGGCGCGCGGCAGGGGTACAGATTCAGTCGAACAATGGTGAACCGGGAGCCAGCCAGAAGGTACGAATCCGCGGCGGCACATCCATCAACGCGGGGAGCGATCCGCTGTATGTGGTCGATGGGTTTGTGGGAGGAGTGCTGCCCCCTCCGGAAGACATTGCCTCAATTGAGGTGCTGAAAGATGCGTCAGCTACAGCCATTTATGGTTCACGAGGGGCCAATGGCGTGGTGATGGTTACCACCAAGAGAGGAACAACCGGTGCGCCTAAAATCAGCCTAAGTACTTCGTACTCCACACAGCAAGAGATTGCCCGGTTAGACTTGCTAGGTCGTGATGACTATATCAATTATATCAGCGAAGTAAATACTGACTACTCGCCTGGAGATGCCAACGTCGACTGGCAGGATATCATCTTTGAGCCTGGCAATATCCAAAATTATCAGCTTTCGGTGGCCGGAGGTAGCGAAGACGTTACCTATTACATATCCGGTACCTACTTCGATCAAAAGGGGATTATTATTAACTCCGGTTTTAACCGCCTGTCTATCACTAGTAACATTGACATCAAAGCCTCAGAGCGACTACGAATGGGAGTTAATGTGTTAGGAAGGCGGCGAAGTCGAGACGGTGTGCTTACCCAAGAAGGCTCAGGTGGTGCCCAGAATACAGGAGTGGTATCGGCCGCCTTCAAGTTCGGCCCCGACACGGGCATCCGCAACCCGGACGGTAGCTACACGCTGGCCCGGGTTGGTGACCCCCACGACAACCCCTTCGCTGTGGCTAACGAACAGATCAACGAATCAGTAGAAGATCGTCTACAGGCGAATGCCTACGCTGAACTTGATATTCTGGAAAGCCTAACTTTCAGAACCACGCTGGGGGCTAGTACTGAAAACGAGCGAGTGGGAGCGTATACTCCCACAGCATTACAAGCAGGGGTAGGCGTAGGCGGCCGAGGGGAAGTGAGAGGTATAAAGAATACGTTGTTTCTCAACGAAAACTATCTAACGTACTCCAAAACATTTGGTGCCATCCATGATGTGACCGTCCTGGGGGGGTACTCATACCAGCGCAACGAGTTCGAGGACTGGAGAGCCCGAGGGCAAGGGTTGATCACCGATGCTGGTTCATTTCGTAACCTTAGCACATCTTCTGACTGGCTGCAACCAGAGTCTAGTTTCAATGACTGGGTGCTGTCTTCGTTCTACGGTCGGATCAACTACACGCTGTCTGACAAGTACCTGATCACTTTTAATGCTCGCTACGATGGATCTTCTCGTTTGAGCGAAGGTAATCAGTGGACGTTCTTTCCCTCAGGAGCCATTGCCTGGAACGTATCAGAAGAAGGATTTTTACAGGATAACAGCTGGCTCAGCTTCCTGAAAATACGAGGTAGCTATGGAGTTACTGGCAACCAGTCTATCAGTCCTTATCAGACGTTAGCACGCTTCGACTCGCGGCTGAGCGTTGTAAACGGCAGTCCGGTAAATGCCGTGGGACCCGACCGTGTTGCCAACCGTGATCTCACTTGGGAAACGACCACCCAACTAGACATAGGGGCAGACTTCGGCTTTTTAGAAGATAGAATTACTGCAACGGTCGATTGGTACCGTATGGAGACAGATAACCTGCTCTTTGAGCAACAACTGCCCAGCGTGGTAGGCGTAAGTACCCAATTGGTGAACCTGGGTACGATAGAAAATCGGGGCATAGAACTTACCCTTAACTCGCGTAACATCGACGGCCCCTTCACCTGGGACATGGGTATCAATGTCTCTCGTAACAGGAACAAAGTGCTGTCGCTGCCTGATGGTAATGATGTGTTTTATGGAGCAGCACCAGGCCACATGGTAGGTATTGGCGACACACACGTGTTGCGCGAAGGGCAGCCGGTAGGCACTTTCTTCGGTTGGATCTACGATGGGGTGTACCAGGAAGGAGATGAGATGATTGCCGATGATGGCCCTCAACCCGGCGACGAGAAGTTTCGTGATGTAGACGGCCGCGACGCGGAAGGAAACTTTACTGGAGAGCCTGATGGAATGGTTACCAACGATGATCGGGTAGTTATTGGTGACCCGAACCCTGATCTCATTTGGGGACTGAACAATACTTTCAAGTATAAGGGGTTTGACCTAAACATCTTCTTTCAGGCGTCACAGGGTAATGATATTGCGAGTTTTACCCTATTTGAGCTAGACTTAATGGCTGGGCTTAACAATGCCACCACCCAAGCACTGGATCGGTGGACGCCTACTAATATTGAGACTGATGTGCCCCGTGCCGCCCCTCGTACGCGACGCCTGTCTACTCGATGGATACGCGATGGAAGCTACGTAAGGCTTAAAAATCTGGCACTAGGCTATAATTTCCCTTCCGGAATTCTTGAACGTCTGAGCATTGAGCGGCTGCGAGTTTACGTGAGTGCGCAGAACATCCTTACTTTCACCGACTACGAAGGCTACGACCCTGAAGTAAACTACCGCACTAATGGTAACAGAGATAGCAACCGGAACCTGGGGTTAGACTACGGTAGCTATCCTAACGCGAAGTCGTACACGGTTGGACTCAACCTTACCTTTTAAAATACATGACAATGAACAGACAATTGACCGCTTATGCCCTTGCCGGGGGAATGCTACTGGCTGGGTGCACCGAACTAGAAGAAGAGCCGGTAGGTCTACTGGCGCCCGAAGTGTTCTTCACATCTGTCCGCGATGTAGAAACCGCCGTGCTGGGTGGCTATGGCATCATTGCCAGCGAAGCCTATTACGGTCGAAAGCTGACTACCGCGCTGGCCCTGCGGGGTGACATGGGAGATATTGGTAATCTGGGTACACCCGCCCGTCGGATTGAGGTGAACGACTTTATGATGGACCCCAACAACGGTATGGTGGAAGCATTCTGGCCTCAGATGTATGAGGTGATTGGAGCGGCTAATGCTGCTATTTTTGGCGCCGAAAGTGTGCGTACACCCGCCCTAACACCAGACGAGATAGCAGAGCTGGATGCCCTGGAGGCAGAAGCGATGTTCATCCGCGCGTTCACGTACTACCACTTGGTGCGTGTGTTTGGCGATATCCCTTACGTCGATTACTACTTTGACGAACCAGAAGAGATTGAGGAAGCGTTTGTTATTGACAAAACTCCGGCCGCTGAAGTCTATAGCAATATCATCGCTGACCTCACGTTTGGGGTCGAAAAGCTACCTGATGTTCCGCAAGCCCGTTCACGCCCTGGCAAAGGAACGGCTCTGGCCTTTCTGGCCTCGGTGCACCTAACCACAGGCAACTATCAGGAAGCCTATAATGCAGCCAAACAGGTGATCGACCAGCGTGCTACCTTTGAGTATGGTTTGGCACCGGACTATCAATCGTTGTTTGACGCAACGCAAAGCGGTAGTCTGGACGAGTCATTGTTCTACATTGACTTTCTGGGGGGAATAACCGAGGGAGATGGCCGAAATACTGACTGGTTTGGTACCATGACCGGCGTGCGGGGGGGCACTCCCAACGGATGGGGAGTAATTGTGCCTAACTTTAACGTATACGAGCGTTGGGATGATCGCGACTATCGCAAGGCAGTGAGCATGGACGATGAGTTCTTTTTGGCGGCACAAGCGATGGTGTTGCCCTACGACTCATTTCCTAACGAAAAACGTCCGCACATCGCCAAGTACAATCGCTTTTGTGGGAATAGTCAGGGTGACTGTGGACAGTCAGACCATAACTATCATGCCATGCGATATGCCGAAGTACTACTCACTGCTGCCGAAGCCCTTAATGAGGTAGCCGGACCCACTGACGAGGCCGTGGGGTACGTCAATGAAGTGCGCGCTCGGGCCCGAAATACCCCCAGTGGTACGAACGAGTTTCCCTCCGATGTGGGGGCTGGCATCTCACAGGACGCGTTTCGCGGCTTAGTGTTGGAAGAACGACGATTAGAACTTTCATTTGAATTTGGCCGCTGGTATGATATTAAACGTCGGCAACTAAATTCAGAGGCTTTCGGCCCGGATGGATTGGAACCGCACGCTAATTTTGATCCGGCGCGCGACTATCTGATGCCATTACCCGCGCAGGAGATAACACGTAATGAGAACTTAGGACCTCAAAACCCAGGGTACTAGCGTCTCGGCCAATAGACGAATAACCGTTGGTAAGCGGCTTGGCTGTTTGCCCCTCGTGGCCGCCCCGGCGGGGAGTAGCGGGTGACGGTTATCGGACGTACACGTACGTGCGATGCTATCACGGCTCTGGCAGTCTGGTCAAGAGGAGCGGATGAGCATAAGTAGATAAGAACTTACTGCCGGGGGCACTAGGTTCTTCTTGTGGCCATCTGATGAGTAGGTTCACCAAAATCTACTTACAGATAATATGATGTACATTAGCGCTAAGTCGCGAACGCCGAAGAAGTAGCAATAGTACCGTTTAATAGGGTTATTACTCTTTTTTTTACCACATGATCGTAACCTATGAAAAGCCTTAGAATAGCAAGCTTGGGACTAGTAGCAGTTCTTCTCCATTCCCACCTTATCTTCGCTAACAGCGTTTCTGCGGAACGAAGCACTGACATACTCTCACCTATCGCTGATAGTTTTGTGAACAGTAAACGTCCGAACGAAAACCAGGGTGGTACCACTTCGTACACTATTCAGCCCAAGGCTTCAGAGACCCGAGTCTACTACGTGAAGTTTGATTTGTCTTCAGTGAGCAGAGCAGACCAGGCTACCTTGCGGCTCTACAACACTGAGTGGAACAATAGTGCCACGGAAGTAACTTTTGCGGTACAAGGAGTGAACAATGATGGTTGGGCAGAGTCTGCACTTACCTGGAACAACCGCCCCACTCCTACGGGCAATGATCTTTCTTCGGCGGTAGAAGTCAACGGGGGCTACACAGACCTAGATGTAGGTGATTTTATTCGCAGTCAGGCAGAGGGCGACGGGATCGTTTCATTCTACGTGTATGTAGATATGTACTGGGGCAGCGGTCAGGTATGGGATCAGCGTGTTGATCTGCATTCTAGAGAAAGTGCTAACCCTCCCCAACTAGTGATTAATACGGGCGGACAGAATCCTACTCCTACCGAGCCGACGCCACCAACCAACCTCGTGGCTACTGATGTTACCGAAACTTCTGTAACCCTCAACTGGACCGCTTCTACCGACGATCAGGGGGTGACTAAGTATGAAGTGCTTAAAAATAGCGATTGGGACCAATCGGTGTTTGGCACTCCCCCGGCTTCGTCTGCCGTCGTTACAGGCTTAGAGCCGCGCACCACTTACCTTTTCTACGTGAAAGCTGCCGATGCAGATGGTAACTTCTCAACCAACAGTGAAGCTATCTCGGTGAAGACCGCCGGTACACTAGATGCCTTTACGATGATCCGAGAGGATAACTTTGAGAACTACAATTCAGGCACCAAAAATCTTGACTATTACTACGAGCAGAATTGTGAAGCAAGCACTTCCTGCGGTACCCCCTGTAGCGACAGTCCGCTACTGGTGACTAACGAAAAGTCACGGTGCGGTAGTAAGTCGTTACGGTTCGTTCGAGCCTACGAAGACAAAATGATCACGGGGGGAGACTATTGCAGTGCCCGTAGCGAAATTGGCAACTACGAAGATGCATTTGCTAGCTATGGCGACGACGTATGGATAGGCTTTAGCATCTATATTGCTGACAACTTTTTACAAGACAAGTGGACACAAGAAAACGTGCACGTATTTCAGTTTAAGAACATTGACGCCGGTGGTGGGGGAAATCAGTACGGTTCAATCATCACCCATAAGGTAGACGGGGTGTTCAAGTATGATGTGGCGGGTTATGGCGACGTAGCCGACGTAGTACTTAATCAGTGGACTGACGTGGTTCTCCACTTAAAGTACGGAATTGATAACAACGGAGTGATTGAAGCCTGGATCGGCGATCAGTACGTGAAGAAGACCGGAGTAGACTTCCCCGAAAAGCAAAATTGCTACGTGAAGTTTGGCACCTACAGTGATGTGCTGTTGCAAAACGACCCTGCTCACAAGGTGTACTACGACGAGATCAGGTTTGGATTAGCCCCTGATGGTAACAATTACCGTTCTTTCGTTGCATCAGCGTGTAGCGATCCGGCCAATGGCCGAACGACTACGTCCGATGAGGTAACAAAGTCACCAACTGTTACCCCAGCAACTGCCCTGGCCGAAATGCCGGAGCAAATCTATCCTAATCCTAGCCAGAGGGGAATATTTACGCTGCAAACTAACCAATCCGACATCGCTCGTCTGATGATGTATGACCACCAAGGAAGAGCCGTACCCGTCAGAGTGAGCCGACTTGACGACCATCGTTGGCAGGTCGTACCCCACGCTTCACTTTCCCGAGGACTGTACATGGTGCAGTACACCCTAGCGGACGGAACTATCCTACGGCAGAAGGTGGTGGTAGAACCTTAACTTCTAAAAATGGGCGGGGTTCCCCTGTCAATCTGCCCAGCGCCATCGTGTTGTTAGGGCAATAGGTTGTTTGCTAAAATGATGCTACTTTCGTACTTTTTACGAAAACGTGCGGTATGCATTTCACCCAGGTATCGGAAAAGTCTGAGACTACCGGTAGCATCGTCACCTCACTGCTGTTATTAGTGGCATTTGTGTTTTTAGGGCTGTTTGTCGGGCAGTTTCTGGGGGCCGTGTTGATGTTCGTTTTGTTCGACTTTGAGCTATCTAAAGTAGTGCAGGTGTTGTCGGGCGAGACGGTAGGGGTGCCCCAGGCACGTACCGGTCTGCTGATGTTGCAAGCGGGCGGGGCCTTGCTAGGCTACGTGGTGACTCCGCTCATTCATCAGCAACTTATTGATCATACCCCCTACACCGATATTCTAAGCACCCGAAATACCACCGGTTTGTCGTTGGTTCTGGCGGCTCTATTGGTGATCGCCTGCTTGCCCGCCATCGTCTTTTTAGCCGAATGGAACAGAGATATTGACTTCAGCATCTTATCACCTACGTTTCATGACTGGGCCACCGCGCAGGAAGAAAGATTGGGTGAGCTGCTGACGTTCATCACGCAGTTTGAGTCGCTGGGCGGCTTGTTGGGTGGTATACTGGTGATTGCGGTGCTTCCTGGTCTGGGCGAAGAGATACTCTTCCGCGGGGTGCTGCAACGTCGCCTCCAGTCGCTGGTCAGTAGCCATCATGCGGCCATTTGGCTGGCGGCTGCCATATTCAGCGCCATCCATGTTCAGTTTTTTGGCTTCTTTCCCCGTCTGTTGCTGGGAGCTTTGTTCGGTTATGTGTACTATTGGTCGGGCAGCTTGTGGTACGCCATCGTTGCACATTTTGTGTACAACGGCACGACCCTCGTACTGCTATATTTGCATCAGAACGGTATCATTGATACTGACATTGATGCTACCCAGTCGGTGCCCTGGAGCACCGCAGTGGTGTCGGTAGTAACAGGAGCCGCGCTACTTTTCATATTTAAGCGACACAGCGGGCGATATGCGCAGTAAGTGGCAGAAAGTGTACACCACCGACCAGAAATACCGGGCAGAAATTGTGCGGGCGGTATTAGAAGACCGGGGGATGCATCCGGTGATTGTGGACAAACAGGACCAAGCGTATCAGATCACACACTGGGGGCCGGTGGAAGTACACGTGGCCCCCGAACACGTATTACGAGCCATGAAAATCATTCAGGATGATATCCTCTTTGAATAGGTACAACAACGTTACCCAACGCATTATCACGGGGCTGGCTGGCATCTTGGTCATCGTGTTTGCGGTGTATAACGGTGAATGGTCTTACTTCGCATTGTTTTTGGTGGTGTGCATCGTCACACAGCTAGAGTTTTACAAACTTACCGGTCTTGACGGTATGCTGCCCCTCAAATCGGCGGGTACGTTCTCCGGAGCACTGCTCTACTGCATTAGTTTTTTGGTAGAAAGAGGTACCATCGAGGCCGAATACTACCTGTTGATTTTTCCGGTGGCGGCCACTATTTTCTTCATTAAGCTTTACAAAAAGTCAGACAAGAAACCGTTTACCAACATTGCTTACACGCTGTGCGGTATTTTCTACGTGGCGGTTCCTTTTTCTCTGCTCAACATTATTGCCTTTAGCAGGGGCACCTACAGCTTCCAGATCGTACTCGGCATTCTATCGCTATTTTGGGCAAGCGACACGGGTGCCTACTTTTCCGGAGTCAAGTTTGGCAAAACCCAACTCTTTGCTCGGGTGTCTCCCAAAAAATCGTGGGAAGGAAGCATCGGCGGTGCAGTAACTGCCCTGGTCGCCGCGCTGATCTTCTCTACCGTGTATACTGATCTACAGCCCTGGCAGTGGATTGTGGTCGGTGCCATCATTGTTGTCACTGGCACCTACGGCGACTTAGTAGAATCACTGTTCAAGCGTAGTATCGCCATCAAAGACTCCGGGCGCGGTTTACCCGGACACGGTGGCTTCTTAGACCGCTTCGACGGACTACTGCTTTCCTCTCATTTCATCCTCATATTTTTGAAGATTTTTTAAAAAACATACGTGGGTTAGGCGGATGGATTCCAAATTTGTAATTTCGGTCCGCTTTCAAATACTCTTCTTAAATAAACTTTTACTGAAAATGACTAATGAGTGATGATCAACGAACACTGGTTGATTCATTATTCACTATTCATCACTCACGATTATGTCATACGTAGAACCCGCTCCGATCAAGGATCAAGAAAACCCCTTTGAGTCAATGATGTCGCGCTTTCACATTGCGGCACAAGCCTACGGACTCAACGATGAAGTATACAACGTACTCAAGAATCCGGTGAAGCAAGTCATCGTGTCGCTACCCATCACGATGGACGACGGCTCGCTCCGCGTTTTTGAGGGCTACCGCGTGATTCACTCCAACATTCTGGGCCCTTCTAAGGGCGGGGTGCGCTACGATATGGGAGTCAATATTGACGAGGTGAAGGCACTGGCCGCCTGGATGACCTGGAAGTGCGCCGTGGTGGATATCCCCTACGGTGGTGCCAAGGGTGGCATCCGCTGCAATCCGCGGCAGATGTCAGCGGGCGAGATTGAGCGACTCACCCGCGCGTATACGCAAGAGATGATCAATATCTTTGGTCCTGACCGCGATATTCCGGCTCCGGATATGGGTACCGGTCCGCGAGAAATGGCCTGGCTGATGGATGAGTTCTCACGAGCGCACGGCATGACCGTCAACTCGGTGGTGACCGGCAAACCGCTGGTACTGGGTGGCTCATCGGGCCGCACCGAAGCCACCGGCCGCGGAGTGATGGTGTCGGCCCTGGCCGCCATGGAAACGCGCAAAATCAATCCTTATCAAGCCACCGTGGCCGTGCAGGGCTTCGGCAACGTAGGCTCTTACGCCGCCCTGCTGATTGCCGAACGGGGCTGCCAGATCGTCGCCATCAGCGATGTGTCAGGAGCCTATTACAACGCCCAGGGCATCGATATCGAGGCGGCTATCCGTTACCGTGACGAGAACGAAGGCACCCTGGCCGGTTTCCCTGGAGGCGAGCTGATCAGTGGTGACGACCTGCTCACGCTTGAGGTAGACCTGCTGGTGCCGGCCGCGATGGAAGACGTGATCACCGTGCACAACGCTGAGCAGATTCGGGCCCGAATGATCGTCGAAGGAGCCAATGGCCCCACCTCGGCACGGGCCGACGATATCATCCATAATAAAGGTATTCTGGTGGTGCCCGACATTCTGGCTAACGCCGGTGGGGTCACCGTTTCTTACTTCGAGTGGGTGCAAAACCGCCTCGGCTACAAGTGGACACGCGACCGGGTGAACCGCCGTTCAGATCGCATCATGAAGGATGCTTTCGGCCGGGTATACCAAGTGGCCATCAAGTACGGCGTATCCATGCGCATTGCGGCCTACATTGTGGCTATCGACAAGGTGGCTAACACCTATAAGTACCGCGGTGGGTTCTAAGATCGGAAACCGGAATCCGAACGCCGGAATCTGAGGGACGGACAATTTCCGGTCTCCCGACTCCGTCCTCCGGTCCACGGCGGCCGGTCTCATTTTTTCTATTCGCAACAAACTATTCCTTCTGACAGTAGTATAAGCGTAACCACTTCACAACCCTATGACGATTCATAAAGAAGGAAGAGTGCTGCTGTTTGTATTACTGGTGCTCTTTGCCGGAGCTTATCTAGCGGCGGTCTACTTTTTTCCGGAGTATGAAACTTGGCACAATGGTATCCTCATCGGCAGTATTATCTTCTACTTCATTGTGTTGCAGTTCTTTCGGAACCCTAAGGTGGTAGTCACTAGCGATGATAAGCACGTGCTGGCCCCCGCCGACGGCAAAGTGGTTGTGATTGAAGAGACAGAAGAGAAGGAGTACTTTCACGAACGGCGGCTACAGATTTCTATTTTTATGTCGCCGGTCAATGTACACGTCAACCGTAGCCCGGTGTCGGGGGTGGTTAAGTATTTCAAGTATCACTCTGGAAAATACCTGGTGGCATGGCATCCTAAGTCTAGTTCTGACAATGAGCGTACCACGGTGGTGGTCGGTTTGCCGAGTGGCGTAGAAGTGATGTTTCGGCAGATTGCCGGGGCCATGGCGCGCCGCATCAAATGGTACATCAACGAAGGCGATCGGGTGCAGCAGGGCTCTGAGTTTGGTTTTATCAAGTTCGGCTCTCGGGTGGATGTTTACTTGCCCGCCGATGCTCAGGTGAATGTAAGCGTAGGTGACAAAACTAAGGGCGGCAAAACCGTGCTGGCTGAGCTTTCATAGCTTGCTATACCAAAGCAGTAAATCTACCTACTACCTGCTCTACTTCACCACCGGCGTAGCCCGAAGCTGACACTGGCTTTGCGTCGCGGTTCCTTGCGGCCCGGGCACTTCCACTTTCAGGTCAATCACCAGGGTTTCATCCTGACGTGTACCACTACCCGACAAACGTACCTTTCCCATCAGTCCTACGCTTGCGTGGGTGGGGGTAAGTATCAGCGTGTCGCCTTCCAAAACGGCGTTCACCTTTTTGCCGTATCCCCCAACGTTGTCAAGCGTAAGTTGCGTCGTGTCTTCGGCAGTTTGACTTACCTTCATTTGGTAGCCGGGAGTAGCCGCACCATCGCACTGTTGTTTCACCGTGAAGGTGCCCAGCCACGGATGCGGGCCAGGTTCGCTCTCACCACAGCTAACGGTTGACACGATCACGGCGGTGAATAAAGTTATAAGATAATTCATGACAAATGGTAACAAAAAAAACGAGGGTCAATTTTATATAGGTCATTATCCTATATAGAAAGTTTTTTTTGGTATACCGAATGAAATGGCATTTTTAATATGGTAAGTTTTCTTTAATAACGTAGTTTGTATCTCTTATTATTACTCACCTAACCTATATTATTAATGAGAAAATTTACTTTTTCAAGTCTTTCACCGTCTGGTAGATGGACTTCCCTGTTATCGCTGGCACTGGTCCTAACACTGGGTCTCGTGTCGGGCTTCGCACAGATCAAGGTGCGCCCGGGTATCTTGGATACCTGCTACGCCTCACCAGAGGTGATGAACACCCAAGTGTATGCCGACCAAGAGCTGGCCGAGATGGAACGTTTCCGTCGGCAGGCCGAAGCACGGGTTGCCAACGTGCCCCCCGTTAAAACTGCCGAGTTTATTGTAAACTACAATGGGTTCACTCCCGAAGCAGAAGCTGCTTTCCAATACGCAGTAGATATTTGGTCTACTATTCTTGTCTCGGATGTGCCCATTATCGTGGATGCTAACTTCCAACCACTGCGACCCGGTGTATTAGGTTCAGCCGGTACCCGAAACTTGTTTGCTAACTTCGATGATAGTGTGACCCCCGACAAATGGTACGTATCAGCACTAGCGGATGCCATTGCCGGGCGCGATTTGAATGCTGAGATAGATAGCCTGGAGGGCTTTCCGGACATTGGCACCAACTTCAGCAGTGTGTTCAACTGGTACTACGGCACCGACCTGAACCCTGCGGCTGACCAGTATGATTTCGTATCGGTGGTACTACACGAACTGGGGCACGGACTAGGCTTTAGTGGTTTTGCCAATGTAGATGATTCTACCGACGTGGGTACCGTACGCTTCCAGTATCGCGATCAGTTTCTCCCCATTGTATACAGCGATTTCGTGAAAGATAGCACCGGCACGGCTGTTCTGTCGTTCGATGATCCTTCAGAAGCTCTGGGTGGCGCACTTACTACCAACAACTTATTTATGACGGGTGAAAGTACTAAGGCTGCCTTCAACGGTAACACCCCTGAGCTGTTCACCCCTGATGAGTGGAACCCTGGTTCTAGCTACTCGCACTGGGATGAGACCGCTTTTCCGGCCGGGGATTCTAACTCGCTGATGAGCCCGCAGTTCGGCTTTGCCGAGTCTATTCACGACGTGGGTGATATCACCAAAGGGCTATTTGAAGACATGGGCTGGACTATCAACGAAGCCCCCGTCACACTGATCAGTCTGCGGCATACCGTGGGCCGCGGAGCCGGTAGTGCTTGCTTGGGTGCGGTACCCATTACCGACGAACTCGGCGTGCTGCCTGGTAATAAAGTGTGCTTGTACTACACCGTGACCAACACCGGTGATCTACCTCTCACGCTACACAGCCTGGAGGATACACAGTCGGGAGATATTCTGATGGATGTAGAGCAAGTGCTTGCGCCCGGTGCCTCACTAACGGTGAACCGGCAGATCAAGATTACTACCAGCGAACTGCCCCTGACAAACATTGCTACGTGGACGGCTTCTACGCCCGGCGAGGTTGGTGAAGTGAAAGCTACGGCGGTCGCCAAGCTATTCTTCGCACCCATTGCTGAAATCAGCCCCGACGGCCCGATTGAAGTAGAAGCGGATCAAGGCGAGCGCGAAATAGAAACGCTAAGCATTGCTAACCTGGGAGGTACTGATTTGGTGTATAATACTGTAGTGCGTGAAACTGAAGTGTCTTTTGAAGAAAGAGTTGCTGAGAGTCAGATAGCCGTCTCTCAGGCAGGCGAAACTACAGCAACCAGCCTTCGTGACTGGTCATCGACTGAGAGTGCCTCTTACAATCAATCTGGTTTTGAACCGGTGCCTTTCAATGGTGAGGCTCTTAAAACGGTGCAATTTGCTACTGATTTCGAGAACTTCGACTTAGGTCCGGCAGGAGGTCAAAATGGCTGGTCTAGTAATAATGACTCGTTGATATTAATTGCTGATACCAACCCCTTTAGCGGAGAAAAGCATCTACAGCTGTTGTCTGACAGTACGTTTGATGAGCAGTACAACGTTGTCACTCCAGTAATTACGGGCGGAACAGAAGCATACTCTAGCTTTACCTTGAAGCTTAATATGCCGGTTCCTGGCGCACAGTATCGAATATTCCCTTCGGAGCTAGCAGGTGAAGAGCTAGCTATTGGGGCCGGAATACTGATTGCTCCTGACCGCACAGTGTTTGTATTTATACCGGGTGCAGGATACACTAGTAGCGGCTATGTCCTGCCCGATAACTACGTAGAACTAAAGTACATATCTGATCGGGTAGCTGGTATATTCGACTTGTACATCGACGATATACTAATTGCTGATGACATCAGTTCTTCTCGTACTGACGTAGATGCCGTACAAATTCGCTATTACGGTGGTGCTACTGGTGTAACGTTGAATGTAGATGACATAGAGCTGATTGATGGCGACGCTGCTGCCCCTAATTGGGTAGGTGTAGAACCCGCTGGCGATACAGTAGCCGCCCGCACACGATTTAATGCCGATATTGTATTTGATGCTACCGGTCTGGAGCCTGGGGTATACAAAGCGGAAATCACAGTGCTGACTAACGATCCGTTCAATCCTTCTAAAGTGATTCCGGTGCAACTTACCGTGGATGGAGACGGCAAGCCGGATGTAGAAGCGCTTGATCTAAAAGAGTTTGTACTGGTAAACGCTGCTTCTAATAAGGTAATCGGTCCGCTGAAAGACGGTGCCGTGATTGACCTGAGTGACACTCCGGAATTCACCATTGCCGCGGTGCCGATGTTCGGTGACTTCAGAGGGCGCATTGAGTTCTTCATTGACGGCGAGAAAGTGAAGCTAGAAAAATTCTCACCTTACTCACTCACCGGCGATAGCCCTCGCGGCGATTATAACCCCTTCAATGGCGAGCCCGGTGACTACACCTTGCGCGCAGTTTCGACGGTGAAAACCGCTGATGGGGTGCGTAACGACGAAATAGAAGTGAGCTTTAGCATCGTGACGGGTGAGGAAGCGGTAGCGGACAACCAGTCGGAGAAAAGCTTCCGGGCGTACCCCAACCCGGTGTCGCAGAATTTCACCATTAGTGCCGGTGAAAACAGCAGTGCGACAATTGCTCGCTACACGGTGATTGACAATCTGGGTAGAATTATCGTCGCGGCGGATATCAACAATCTACCGAGTGTAGAAGTAGATATAGAACCTCTGCTAGGGCGTATACCGAGTTCTGGGTTATTCTACGTAAGAGTAAAATCTACTAACGGAGCATTAGAGACGATTCGCTTGACGATGACAAAATAGGTTAACCCCCCCTATCTGTATTTGAATGAAGAAAGCCCGTTGCAGTTGTGCGACGGGCTTTGTTTTTTGTTTGTGATTTTTTCTATAAACTATATACATACTGGTAGAGGGCATTAACAAAAGGCGTAAGACTAATGTCAATATTGTCTTATTTAGACAGGGAGACAATTCGGCATCCAATAATGTACTGTTATGCAAAGCTTGTTCTCTTTCACAGCGGGAAAATAGTAGTATAGCTATGAAAATTTTCATTAATAGCGTAGGTTGAGGCCTTTGCTATTCATCATTTAATCATACCTAACATGAAACATTTTACCAACAGACTGATCGCACTTTGCGTTCTGTTATGCTTTCTGTGCTTAGCACCCGGTAGCTACGCACAAGTAAAGCAGAATAAAATTGACCAGAGGCTTCTTAATCTGAAATCGCAAGCAAACTTCTCAGATCCTGACGACGCTGATAAGAACGCTAGAAAGGCTTCTCCACAACCCCAAAAGAGTATGAAAGACTTTTCGTACAGAGGGGTTGGAAAGCGGCTAATGACACCAAAAGTGGTTAACAACTACGTAGTGGTAGAAGCTATTGTGGTAGATAATGCTGCCAAACTTCTTAGTGATATGGAAGCCTTGGGTCTAAAAGGTGGAGCTGCCTTTGGGGGAATGGTTTCCGGCTGGATACCCATCGACTCTATAGAGAAAATGGCAGGTCTGGCGCAGTTGCGCTTCGTTCGACCTAGTATGGCTGCGGCAGATATCGGCGCTACTACCTCTCAGGGCGATCAAACCATGTTTTCTGATGAGGCGCGCAGTCAGTTCAAAATAACTGGGGCGGGCAACAAAGTGGGAGTATTATCAGACAGTTACAACGCACTTGGTAATGCCCCCGATGGCGTAGCTAGTGGCGATTTACCAGGAAACAATAACCCTAACGGTTATCTACATCCGGTAGAAGTGCTAGAGGACCTTCCCGCTGGTGAGGGTAGTGACGAAGGGCGAGCTATGGCTGAGATCGTTCATGACGTAGCTCCGGGTGCTGATCTAGCCTTTCATACCGCATTTACCGGACAAGCAGGTTTTGCACAGGGCATTATAGACCTAGCTGACGCTGGGTCTGACGTAATCGTGGATGACATCATCTACTTCGCTGAACCTTTTTTTCAGGACGGAATTATTACTCAGGCAACGGATATTGTTTCCAACCGGGGAGTAAGTTATTTCTCATCCGCGGGCAACAGAAACAAAGGCTCTTATGAGAGTGAGTTCAGACCTGTGGCAGATACCCTAATGCTTCCCATAGAAATAGCTGACTCAGATACCACCACTACCATAAATAACACTCCGTACGTCTTTCATGATTTTGATCCGGGTCCTGGCGTAGATATTTTTCAAGAGTTTGTTTTTGAACCAGGCGGGTTAGCCGAACTCACGGCCTCTTTTCAGTGGGACGAACCGTTTGCCTCAGTGTGTGAAGGGTGCCCCGGTTCAGCGTCTGATCTGGATATATTCGTGGCCATAGAAGAAGATACGGAAACGATTGTGTACGAAGCTTCTACCTTCTTCAACAATATAGGCGGCGATGCGTCTGATTTTGCTTTCTACGAATTTGATGCTGATGATACTAATAATCGTATCTACGTATTAATAGGAAAGAACGTAGCCGATGCAAACACCCCTGATCCCAACATCATCAAGTATGTGCTCTTCGACGGGCGAGAGGCAGATATTGAGTACTTTACCTTTTCGCCAACTAGCTTTGGTCACAATAATGGCGCTAATACCATCTCAGTAGGAGCGTCGTTCTTTTTCCGAAATCCTCTTTACTTCCCTGATATTTTTCCTTTGCCAGAGGTAAATGAATTCTCATCAGTAGGCGGCATACCTTCTCTTTTTAATACAGAAGGTAGTCGGATAGAGCCGGAGGTAAGGGTCAATCCGAACGTAACCGGTCCCGATGCAGGTAATACTACTTTCTTTATTCCAGGAGTACTGATTGGATTTGAAATACCCGGTACGACTGAGCCAGACGAGTTTCCGCAGTTCACGGGCACCTCGGCAGCGGCCCCCCATGTGGCGGCCGTAGCAGCCCTGATGAACGAAGCGGCAGGTGAGCGACTCTCGCCGGAGCGTATCACTGAGGTGCTGCAAGAAACCGCTACCGATCTAAACGACCCTGAAACCGAAGGCTTCGATGAAGGCTACGACTTCAAGACTGGGTTCGGCTACGTGAACGCGCAGAAGTCGGTGGCCAGTGTGTTTGACCTGCCTTCGGTGGTTTCCTTTACGCTCATCAATGCGACTACCGATGAAGAACTCGGCGAGATCACCGATCAGATCGAACTTTCGTCTATAGAAGGCGGGTTGTTCAACATCCGCGCCGATGTGATCGGCCCCGACGGTGAGATAGGTAGCGTGCTGTTTGATCTGGACGGTGCAGAAGCACGGGAAAAGACCGAAAGCATTGCTCCGTACGCTTTGTTCGGCGATGAGAACGGCGACTTCAGAGGCGATGTACTCGCCCCGGGAGAGTATACCCTCACCGCCACCCCCTTTACTAACCTACGGGGCGAAGGTGAACAAGGCGTTCCCCTCACCATCGAGTTTGCGGTAACGCGTTTCCCGCTCGCTGCGCTCGCGCTGGTGGATGCCGCTACCGATTCGCTCATTCGTCCGCTAGCCGACGGTGATGAGATCAACCTAACGACCATTCCCGAAGCCACCATCGTGGCACTGCCTCAGCTAGAAAGCTTCAACGGACGGGTAGAGTTTATCCTGAACGGCGAGCCGGTGCAAACCGAAAGCTTGGCCCCCTTCGCCTTAGCCGGTGATGACCCCCGTGGGGACTTCAATGCTTTTGACTTTGTGCCCGGTGCGTATACCCTGACCGCTATTCCGTTCAGCCAAAACTTTGAGGGCGGTCTGCGCGGCGACTCCTTATCCATCAGCTTCACCGTGGTGGAGGAACTGGCGGTAACCGCTTTTGTGCTGGTGAACGAAGACGGCGAAGAGATTGGTGAGATACAGGATGGGGTTATTCCCTTTGACGCTTTCGCTGGCCTTAACATTCGTGCGGTGGTTAACGACGAGTCAGTGGGTAGCGTAGAGTTTGATGTAAACGGTAGCATCTTCAACCGTGACAACAACGCTCCGTACTTGCTCAAAGACGATGAGTCGGCCACCCTACCGCCCGGTGTCTACACCATCACTGCTATTCCATATAGTCAAAACAACGGCCTAGGCACGGCGGGCGCCCCCCTAACCATAGAGCTTACCCTGGAGCTTGACCTGGCGGTGACCAGTTTTGTACTTATTGATGCCGAAGCGGACGAACCGATCGGGCAACTTACTACCGGTGACACACTGGACGTAAGTCAGTTGCCTCCCTTTACCATAGAGGCCGTAGCCAGCTCGAATACAGAGAGCGTAGGGTTTAGCCTGAACGGCGAACGGGTCAGGGTAGAGAACCTAGCGCCTTACGCTTTGGCGGGGGACAGTCCCGACGGCACTGACTACCAGCCTGTGCAGTTAGACACCGGTTTCTACGTACTGGAAGCCACCCCCTACAGTGCCGACCGTCTGGAAGGTACACCGGGCACATCGCTTGCGATTGGTCTGGCCGTGATAAACACGGAGGCGAACGGGGTGCCGGTTGCCGCGAAGGCGGGCTTCCAGGCGTATCCCAACCCGGTGTCGCAGAATTTCACCATCAGTGCCGGTGAAAACAGCAACGCGACAATTGCTCGCTACACGGTGATTGACAATCTGGGTAGAATTATTGTAGCGGCGGATGTCAACAACCTGCCGAGTGTAGAGATAGACATGGAACCATTGTTGAGCCGCATACCGAACACCGGTTTGTTTTACGTGAGGGTAGAGTCGGCTAACCAAGACTTGCAGACCATTCGCTTAACGATGACGAAGTAGGCCGGTCGTTTTAGATCAATATAACGAAAGCCCATCGCACCGCTGCGATGGGCTTTTTTCTTTCTACGAAGCAAACGAATAAAGTAGCCTACTACAAACTTTTCTAAATGATAAAAGTATCAGATGCAAAAAGCTTTAGGGCAAGAATGTCATAGACGTTACATTTAAACTGCCAGAAGGACATATACTTACTTCCAGAATAACCTACATTCACCCCGTGTCCAAAGTAGTGGTTCTTACTCAGGTGCGCACACGAGTAGCCTGCTCAGTATATTTTTGGTCGGTCGCTTTCGGTTATAACCACTAACAAGCAACTGGTGACCAGCGGCTAATCTGATCAGCATGAAGTGTCCGTATTTCAGAATTAATAGTACTTTTTAATAACTAAACATTGTGAACATTATGCGAAGGAAAAACTTCAATCTCCGTTTACTCTTAGCATCATGCATGCTATTGAGTGCTTGTGATCAAGAAAACCTTGTAAAACAGCCAAACGAAATCCCCCCTGAAATTCTCCAGAAACTAGCCGATGCTCAGTTTGTTGCCGATGGTGCTGTGCTAGAAGAAGACGGCTATCTAGTAGAAGGAGATATTAAATTAGACCCTAAAGCGCTGGCAGAAACCCCCGTGGGTGAGACCTTTGGTGCCCCACAGGGCGAGCAGTATCGAACCTACCGGTGGGTGGAGAGAATGCCACGAACCATTGGTATCAAGATATATGATCAGGGTGGCGGAAGAGTGAAGATCAGACCACAAATGAGGCAGGCACTAGATGCCGCAGTAAAAGCGTATAACGATGCCGGCGTGCGCTTACAAATGAAGGTGGTTCCTCCCGGGCAGGGTGGGCAGAGTATCACGATTATTCCGAGCCTATCAACCAAAGGTACCACCGTAGGTGAGGCTTACTTTCCTAGCGAAGGCGACCCTGGAAGAAGAATCACCGTGTTTGATCCGTTTTATGATCTAGACTTTACGACGATGAAGTTCGTGCTCATGCATGAAATCGGTCACACGATAGGGCTTCGGCACACAGATTATTACAGCAGATCTCGTAGCTGTGGAGGCGAAGATACCAGAGGACGCGAATGGTTAGGGGCAGTTCCCATTGCGGGCACGCCACAGTTTGATGATAGGTCGCTCATGCGCTCTTGCCAAGGAAACTATCCCTTAGACCCGCGTTTTACTTCGAATGATAAAAAAGCCCTGGAGGTGATGTACGGCAAGAGGTAGAAGGTCCACAAAATGATCAGTGGACTGATGATAAAAGAGTAGAAAGCCGTATGTTCCCTAATCAAAAAACATCCAGCGGATGCCCACGTCAGCCAGGGCACGCTGCTGGCCCGAGTAAAACGGTGAGGCGAAGTAGCCGTCTTCCTGTAGGTCTTGGTTCACGTACGGAACTTTGATATAGATACGGGCCGTACGCACCTTCATTACAAAAAAGGCATCAATAACGAAAATATCATCTCGCTCAGGAAAAGGGCTTTGCAGTTCGCCCACCGGACCGTTGTCGGGAATGCCGTCGGACTGCAAAAAGAACTGCTGGGTCGATACGTCATAGTCGTAGGCGAGCCAGCCCGAAGTGTACTGTGCATCAATGCCCACCTGCAACGTGATATTACCGTTCTGAAAAGAGTTCTCGTAGTACAACCGACTACGGATTAGCCAATCGGGAGTGGGCATGCGGTCGGCGGCCGGGCCACTGCGGTTGGTGTAGGTCACCCAGTTCTGCCAGTGCATGCGCCGGAGAAAGTCCACGTCTACCTGCACGCCCGGCGAAAGCATCCGCAGCCCGCCGCCCGACTGCTCAGGAAAAGCCTGTCGGCTTACCAACTGAGGACTCTCGGTTGGCACACTGGTGGTATCGCGGCGGTAATAAATAGGGCGGTTGATGTTAGTGGCGGTGATGTAGGGGCGCAGGTAGAAGTTGGAAAACTGGTACTCCGCCGAGCCGGTCAACTGATCCATGCCTACCGGATCAAAGTCGTTGTTCCAGAAAATATGGTTCCCCGTAAACTGCGTCTCAATAAAGGTGGGTAGCGTTCGCGTTCGCACAAACTTACCTTTCAGAATGGGGTTGTTGAACTCCGCCTCTAACCGGTAGCTTTCGGCCGAAAGGTAATCGGCTCCTCCGCTCAGAAAGGTACGTTCGCCCAGGTCGAGGCGCAGATCAAAACCGGCGTAAAGTTCGGTGCGACGGCGGTCACCGGTCTGCACCTGGCCGTAGGTGGGCAACGAGGTCACGTTGCTACGGTTGTAGTCGATAAACGGCTGCCGAATGCGGTAGTGCAGGCTGTAGAACAGGCGCGACAACTGGCCCTTGATACCAATCTCATTGTCCCACAGCTCGTAGCGCGTGGCGTCCAGCGTACGGGCCGTGTCCAGTAGAATACGCCGGAAGTAGTCACCATTGTCTACCTCTAGCTGACCGGTTTCCAGATGGTTAAAAAAGTAGTTGTCCTGATGGCGGCGGTCAAAGTCGTGATACACTTGGAGCAGGTCACTGATCTTGTACTGATGGTAAAAGTGGTAGTTGAAGCGAATCTCTTTCGCCCGAAACTCATCGAGCCACACCGTCGCGTTTTGGTAGCGAAAGAAGTTGCGGTACGGATTGTTGCCGACTTCCACCAGCTCGGCATTGATGCCGCCGTACTCTTCCACGTTGTGGCCGAAGCGGGTGAAGTTAAACAGGAAATCGTACTTCTTATTTTTGCTGTGATAGTCGGCAAAGAAGTTGATCTGCGACGACTCAACCACCCGGTCTTGGCTCGAGGTTCGCCCTACTTGGGTTTCAACGTTGATGGTTTTGAAGGAGACACCCACGTTCAGGTTGGGTCGCACGTTTTGCGTAAAGATGACGTGTACCGCATTGCGTCCGTTGCCCCCGAAAGTAGGGTGCATCAAAATGTAAGGCGACTTGGTGTTGTAGTAGCGCATCTCCCGCGGGTCGGTCACGTAGGCATCGAAGGCGTTTAAACCTAGGCGCACGCCCGTCACGTCGGGTGACTCAGGAAAGAGCGGGCGGGTGGCCATGCCCAGCGTACCCAGGTACTGTAGGTTGTTGCCCGCGGCTTCTACCGGATGAAAATTGTACGCATCTGTCAGCGTAGTGTCCAGCGACTGCTGCTCGGCCCGATTAAACTGTAGCGAAGACTGCGTGTAGAAAAAGGTGGTTTCGGGGCCGTACTTCACCGTGTCTTCTTTGTTCACGTTTGTAGTGTCGCCCACAGTGGGAATCCGCACTTGCGCCCGGGCCGGCGAAGTTGCTAGCCAAAGCGTTAAAACCAGAAAGAGAGGAAGGAGCAATCGCTTCATGAATGGGTTAAACGCCGGTGTACTCCCGGATGCGCTGCAAGACAAGATCGTGGAACAGGTTTTTGTGCGACAAGAAGTAGGGTTGTATTGGTAAATAGAAGAGCGGCAAGTTAGTATTTTCAAATTTAACTACATCTTTTTCTGTCGTAAGTAAACCAGCTGTGGCACCCGCCGTAGCCAGTGCGTTCTTGAGCCGCTGCTGATCCTTGGCGGTATAACGATGGTGATCACCAAAAGTGATATGCTCGGTCACCGAAAAGTGCTGCCGGGCGTAGGCATCAAACAGCGAAGCGTCGGCCAGCCCTGAAAACAGCACCACCGGCGACGCGTCGAAGGTGCGGCCCGCGGGCGACCGTGGTTCGCCGTAACGCAGCCCGGTGAAGAACACCGGTGTGTCAGGCTGCGTATAGCGCTGCACCCGCTGCGTCATGCGCTGTTGTTCAGCGTCAGGCAGTCCGTCTGGGCACTTGGTAACGATGACCACATCGGCCCGCTTCGCCCCCCGGCGCGACTCCCGTAGGCGACCGGCAGGCAGCACGTGGTCGGCATAGAACGGCTCGGCGTAGCTGGTGAGCAAAATATTGAAATCGCGCCCGATGGCCCGGTGCTGATAGGCATCATCGAGCAGAATCAGTTCTGCGGCCGGCGTTCCGGTGGCCGGCATCCCGGTGGCCGGCATTCCGGTCCCGGCCGGCATTCCGGTGGCTGGAGCGTGCTGGATAATCTCCGGAACGGCCACCACGCGTTCTTCGCCTACCGCTACCGTGACTCGCTCGCTGTGGCCGAACCGCCGGTAGAACAGGTAGGGCTCATCGCCCAGCGTTTGAGCAGTGTCGTGTTCGGTGGCGATGCGCACACCTCGGGTTTTTCGTCCGTAGCCCCGGCTCAGAATCGCCAGCGGATGGTGCTGTGCTAGCCACTCGGTCAGGTAAATCACCATCGGCGTTTTGCCCGTGCCGCCCACCCGCAGGTTGCCCACGCTGATAATAAAGGGCGTGAAGTGAACGCTTCGCTTCTGCTGAATATCGTACAGATGGTTGCGCAGTGCCGTGACTCCGTCGTACAGCGCGCTGAAGGGCAAAAGAAGTGTAGATAGGCGGTTCAAGCGGCAGCGGATTGGATGGCTACGCAAGTTTACGCAAAGTGGCTAACTATTCCGTATTATTCTGGTATGCAGTGCCGTGTGCTAGTATCTTACTAGCACATCGTAAACTCATTAATCATAAGCAAAGCCTTTTGCGACTGGAAATTTGAAGAAGTACAGCGCACGTTCGGACTGAACCGCTCTTTTGAGCATTCGTTGCTTAATGAGTTACTACAGGCGATGCATTATATGAACAACTATACCGGTACTATTTACAAATCTTCTACCAAGGATAAAAAAGCACAAAGTGCGCGACCGGCAAGATCATGTACGATACCAGGGTATGACTTCGTCGTGAAGCTACCAGGCCGCCGATTAGTATTATGAGAACTGCGGCGCTCAATATTGGCATACTAGGTACACCCTCTACAAACGATAGGTGGATAGCGGTCCAGGCCAATATGTAGACCCATGAGATGGCTACTAGAATTATTGGAAGCATTTTATTGGACGATTCACTCACAATCACTCCCCCCGCCAGCAGGTAGAAAATAGCGGCGACTATCATTTTTGTGGATGGAGATATGTTAGCACTATAAGCTAGCATAGGGATCATGAAGGCTACGAATCCTACAATAAGTGTGGTTTGAATTCCGTAGTTTCTTACCGACTTAGTACTTCTTGGTTCGTGCTGCCACTGAAGCGCGAAGAACTGTAGCCCCGCCCCACCAATTACCAGTGCCAACACCACGTGGGCGATGATTGTACCGTATCCCAGGGTAACTGTCACTAATTTCAACACCACGCCGATAGCCAGTAGGATCACGAGAAAACGATTGATTCCCGGGGTATGCTTCTCGTGCAGGTAGGTTAGAATATGGTCGTTATCGTGATCTCTGGTTCTAAAGTATACCGTAAGAGCAGAAAACAAGAGAATCAAGAAAGGTGCAGTAATCATCCGTAGCGAACCGAAGCCCGGTAGTTGTAAAACCTGAGCGCACCACAACAATAGGAAAAGAACTACTCCGGTGATCACCGCCGCCAATACCAGTTTGCCCTTCTTCTGTTTGTGCAACCTAGCTCCTGAAGTGGCACCAGTCACCAGCGTGACAATCATGACTCCGAACGAAGCGAACAGAAGTATATCAGCGTATTGCAGCTCTAATAGCTTAAACACAGCAGCTGCCAGCAGCAAGGTGAGGGCCACGGTGGTGAGGCCGCGCGACCAGTTCATTCTTTTATCAACCGCTTCCATTGTTTCGGTTTGTATGTTTCTAAAATGACCGCTGGGAATTTCTCTCGTGGTGAGCTGCCAGGCTTCTTCAAAGGTGCTGCCGCGAGCAAGATGAGACTCTATATCACAGATCAGATGGTCCATCATTTCGTTTCGTAGCGGTAGCATGGTGAGTCCTTGTTCGTCGAGATACGCTTCAATCGCAGCGCGTTGTTGTTGGTTTAGCGCGCTCATACCTCTGAGAATGAGTTTGTATTGGGCGATACCGGTCGTAGGATGCTCTGTAGTGTTTCGGTGAACTGCTGAAGCTCAGAGACTTTTTCTTTGGCGAGCTTCTTCCCCTGGGGCGTTAGCGAGTAGTACTTTCTAGCCCGGTTATCTACTACCTCGCTGGTGGTAGTTAGCAGCTTTTCACCCTCTAGCTTGTACAATATGGGATACAGTGCCCCGTAGGTCAATTCAATGTCTCCGCCCGATAGCTGCTTTACTCGTTGACTAATCTCGTAGCCATACATCCGCTTATTCTCGGATAACAGCTTAAGCACGATCGTTTTAATCGTCCCTTTAACGTATTCTTTAGATTTCATTATATTTAATTTTCTTAAATATATCAGATGATATAGGTTTTTGCAAATTGCTTTTCTATTACCCTGCTTATTTTTATAGACACACGTACCAATTTCAATTACCCAGCCCAATGAAAAATCGTATCCATATCACTACCGCTGCTTATTTTCCTGTGCCATTTATCTTGCTGGGGATGCTTACACTGACCTTTGCTGGCATAGTGCTCTCAGAGCGGTATGGCCCCATAAGCCTATTGCTGATCCCGGTAGGAATATTCGTTTTTGCCGCTCATTATCGGCTAACAATTAATTTGGTCGCACAAACGTACCACGACTATCTATGGATTGCTGGCTTCAAGCGAGGCGCTAAAGAAGCTTTTAGCGGTATTGAGGGAATGTATATCACAGAAAATGCGTACCGCCAAACGTTCAGTACCCGCGCTAACTCTATGACCAAACGAGGCCTTGAGTACAACGGCTACATCCGCTTTGGCGAACAAGCCGTCCACTTGCTCAGCAGCACTGACAAGCGGAAGGTAGTGAGAAAGCTGGCACGTATACAGAAAGTCCTGCAAGGAGATATAGTTAGTAGTATTGGGATATCGATCGATAGCCGCATCACCGACTACACAAAAGAAAAGTAGCTTTTCCATACGTTAAACGAGCCTAATTTGATCTGGCAGTTCTATCGTACTACCTCTTGCTCAAACAGTGATATTTTCTCACCTTTCCTATTCTTATCACCCTCGCTGTAGCCATGCCCACCGTCCAAGAAATCACCCGCTATCTGGAAACCATTGCCCCACCCGCGTATCAAGAAAGCTACGACAACGCCCGACTGATCGTGGGCGATCCGCAGGCGGAAGTCTCCGGGGTGCTGGTCAGCCTAGATGCCGTTGAGGCGGTGGTAGACGAAGCCATTGCAACCGGTTGCAACATGGTAGTATCGCATCATCCGATTGTGTTTCGTGGGCTCAAGAGCCTGACCGGCAAAAACTACGTAGAACGTACGGTGATCAAAGCCATCAAGCACGACGTGGCACTGTACGCCGTTCATACCAACCTGGATAGTGTGCAGCAGGGGGTAAACCGCCGCATCTGCGACCGGTTGGGGCTACAGCAGCCGCGCATCCTGGCCCCGCGAGCCGATACTCTCCAGAAGCTAGTTACCTTTGTGCCGCTAGCGGATACCGAACGGGTGCTACGCGCGCTGGGCGACGCCGGTGCGGGGCAGATCGGTCATTACAAAAACTGTAGCTTCCGCACTGTGGGTACGGGCACCTTCCAACCCGATGAGCAGGCTAATCCGCACATCGGTGAGGCTGGCCAGCAAGAGGAAGTAGAAGAACAGCGCATCGAAGTGATGTACCCGACGCACCTAGCCGCCACGGTCCTGGCGGCACTGCGTGCGGCGCACCCTTACGAAGAGGTCGCGTATTACCAGCAAGCGTTGGTCAACCAGAATCAAGAAGTAGGCTCCGGTATGATCGGCCGGTTGCCCAAACCGCTGTCAGGGGCAGCGTTTCTTGACTATCTCAAAGATAAGATGCAGTTATCCGTGGTGCGGCACACACAACTGCTCAATCGGCCGATACAAAAAGTAGCGGTCTGCGGTGGGGCTGGTAGCTTCCTACTGCCTCACGCCCTACGGCAGCGGGCCGATGCCTTCGTCACGGCCGACTATAAGTACCACGAGTTCTTCGACGCCGACGGCCAGCTGGTGATCGCCGATATCGGCCACTACGAGAGTGAGGTATTCACAAAACAACTGTTGCTGGAATTATTGTCGAAGAAATTCGTTAATTTTGCAGTCCGTTTGTCAGAAACAAACACCAATCCTGTTTTTTACGCATAACCTACGTATGGAAAGCACCACCGCATCCCAAAAAACCGTCGCCGAAAAGCTAGATATCTTGCTTCGGCTGCAAACCATTGACACTGAGCTAGACGATATCAAGAAAATCCGCGGCGCCCTGCCCGAGGAAGTAAGTGACCTGGAGGATGAAATTGCTGGTTACCAGACTCGTCACGATAAATTTGCGGACGATATCAAGAGCCTGGAAGAGGATATTGAGAACCACAAAATTTCGGCTAAGAATTCTGAGACGCTCATCAAAAAGTACGAAGAGCAGCAGATGAACGTGCGCAACAACCGTGAGTACGATGCTATTACCAAAGAGGTAGAACTACAGCAACTCGAGATTCAAATCTCTGAGAAACGTACCAAAGAAGCCTACGCGCGCATTGAGCAAATTAAAGAGCAGGTAGATAGTACCAAAGAGCTCATCGAGCAGCGTAAGAAAGACTTAGAGAACAAGCAGCAGGAGCTTGATAAAATTGTGGCCGAAAGCGAGGCTGACGAGAAGAACCTCATCAATAAGCGCGAGAAAGTAGCCAAGGAGATCGGCGAGTCGGATCGCAAACTACTGGAGTACTACGAAAAGCTGCGTGCTAGCCTATCCAACGGTTTGGCGGTGGTCAAAGTGGTGCGCGGTGCCGCCGAGGGTTGCAACATTATTATTCCGCCACAACGCATCGTTGAAATCAAAGATAAAAAGCGCATCATCTTCGACGAATACTCGGGCCGCATCCTGGCCGACGTAGAAGACGTGGTGGTGGTAGAAGAACCCAAACCTAAACGCGGTCGTCGTAAGGCTTCCTAAGCAACGCACGGCAATGAGGTATTGTACAATTGAAAGCAGCTTGAAGAAGCTGCTTTTTTGCGTTTAAGGCAGGCACTTACCGGCTATTCTACTACGTTAACGTTTGTTGTTTGGCATAATAGTGAAAGATTGCTGAAAAAGTAGGAAAAGCAGTTTCTACAATTTATCGGCGATGAAGAGATAGCCAACAAAATGCATCGCTATGAACAGTTTCTCACTCAATATATTTCTACTCATTTTTTTGCTAGGAGCGGTCCACGGTATACTGCATGCCCTCATTATCCTCTCTCGAAAAAGCAAAAAGGAGGCCCACTTCATATTTGGCTTATTGATCCTTTCCATCTCACTGGCCTGCTTCAAAACCGCACTGCAGGAGGTTTTTCCGGCATTTTGGTCACAATTTCCGGTGCCTTTTCTCTTTCAGTTCGCCTGGGGACCTCTGCTTCTGCTCTACACCCAAAGCACGCTGTACCGAGGGTTTCGTTTTCAGAAAGCTCACCTTACCCTCTTCGTACCCTCGCTGATCTTTGATGTATTGTTTGTAGTAGCGTCTCAGGGGGCCAGTGTGGATACCGACTTGCGTAGTGATATCAGCTTTTTGGTCGACTTTGTCGCTATGATCTATTTTCTCTATTTCATCTCCAGATCAATCGCTACGCTAGCGTCATATAAAAAGGGGGTTGATGAATTTTATTCCAACATCTCAGCTGAGACGATCAACTGGCTCGTTTCGCTGTATATCATTTGTGGGGTAATGCTAGGTGGAGGAATATTTTACTTGATATCAACCGTTTGGCTACGGGGCTATGACTTTCCGTTTGCCAACATGAAAACGTACTATCCAGTATACCTATGGTTCTCTGGTTCCATCTACTATCTGATACACCGATGGTATCAATCTCCTACCGTTCAAAGGATTAGCCAACCAGCGAAGTCTCAAAAACCGAATAAAAAGCCGGTGTATGATCCGCAGGAGGTTTTGAAAGAAGTCCGCCTAAACAAACACTACCAAGATCCAAAACTGACGCTGAAGAAGTTGGCGAACCGGTTGCAACTTAACATCAATGATCTATCGCAGACGATCAATACCGGTTTGAACCAGTCGTTTAATGACTTTGTCAACGAATTGCGGGTTGACGAAGTAAAGCGAAAGATGGCCGACTCTGAGTATTCGCACCTGAGCCAACTAGGAATCGCGCTTGAGTCGGGCTTTAATTCTAAAGCTACGTTCAATAGAGCTTTCAAACGATTTACGGGCATGAACCCAAGCGAGTATCAGAAGAAAATGACAAAAAAGGAGTCTCAAATGCCCATTTGACGCGCTGAGCTCACGTTTATTAGCGCTCTTAGTAGAAAAACGAAAACTATGAGACGCTTAAAATTCAGTTGTACTACGCTACTACTAATAGTCATTACTACTTTCATTAGCCTCACTCCAGGGCATTGTCAAAAGAAATCGGATAGTGAAAAGCATAAGATTACAGAGGCTACATTCCGAGCTTTCGAAACCAAGCTTGACTCGCTGCGAAAGACGTACAAAGTACCAGGCCTGAGTGCCGCGATCATTCAGCACGACAGCATAGTATATCAACGCGGGTTAGGGTACGCAGATATTGAATCAAAACAGCTTGCCACCCCTACGACTAACTACCGCATTGCTTCGCTAACTAAGCCTATAGCCAGTACGATTCTTCTTAAACTTGCGCAAGAAGGCCGCTTATCTGTTCAGAATGCTATCAAACCGTTGGTTCCGGGGTACGAAGACTACTACCGCCAGGTTCGAGAATATATTATGGCGAATGAGTCTGAACATGCTTCCATCATTCAAAACTTTCAGTTTGAGCGCGATGATCTTACCATTTGGCACCACCTGACGCATACGGCAGAAAATGAACCTGGCGACACGTTTAGGTATAACGGATTTTTGTTCGGGGCACTGTCGCGGGTAATGGAACTTAAGATGGAGAAGCCCTTTCACGAAATTGTAGAAAGCCAAGTGTTGACGCCGTGCCGTATGCAAAATTCTGCTGCTTCCCAGACTCAGGCCTCTCCCGAAACCTTGCAGCTTCTGGCCCAGCCCTACGCGTATCTAGTGGAAGAAGACCGGTTTACTCCGTCGGATTACCCAGATCCTGACGTAAATGCGGCGGCGGGAATCGTATCTAATGTGGTGGACCTCGCCCAGTTTGATAAAGCCATCAATGAGCATCTCCTGATCAACACCGACACGCAAGAAGCGGCCTGGACGAATCAGGTAAACAATGCGGGAGAGCCTATTCCCTACGGATTGGGTTGGTATGTACAAGAGCGAAATGGCGAACGAGTGATCTGGCACTACGGGTGGCAGCCCGAAGCATTTTCAGGGTTGTACCTCAAATTTCCGGAAGCGGGCCTGACGCTGTTTTTGCTGGCGAACGGCGAAAACCTATCGGCACCATTCGTCGAATCCGGCTACGACCGAGATGTCTTTGCTTCCCCCTTTGCTCAGCTCTTTTACGAAACATTTCTTGGCCAATAGCCGGTGAAGGGGTACTTGGGTACGCGATGGGCAAAATTAGGTAGTAGGCTGTTTTGTCGGAAGCTGTTCACCAACCGTAGCCATCGATTGCAATCAATTGCGGCTCCATCACCCCGGCATCAGCTCCTGGATCATTTCTTCTAGCTTACTATGCGCATGCACTCGGATACCAAACTTCTTCGTGTCTACCCCCTTCATGTTGTACTTGGATACGTAGATATCTTCAAACCCCAGTTTCTCAGCTTCACTGATTCGGTTTTCTACGCGATTCACCGCCCGAATTTCTCCGCCTAGCCCTACCTCCGCCGCGAAGCAGGCTCGGCTTGAGATAGGCGTATCTAAGAACGATGACACGAGCGATGCGCACACCGCCAAGTCAATCGCTGGGTCTTCTACCTTGAGGCCACCCGCAATGTTCAAGAAGACGTCTTGCACCCCCAGGCGATAGCCGACCCGCTTTTCAAGCACCGCCAGTAGCATATTCAACCGTTTGGCATCAAACCCTGTAGAGCTTCGCTGGGGAGTGCCGTAGGTGGCGGTGCTCACCAACGATTGAATCTCAATCAATAGCGGGCGGTTGCCTTCTACGGTGGCACCAATAGTGACGCCGCTCAGGTCGCTCTCGCGTTGCGAGATCAGAATCTCAGAAGGGTTAGTCACCTGCCGTAAACCGGTATCGCGCATTTCGTAGATACCCAGCTCGGCCGTTGAGCCAAAGCGGTTTTTAGTCGTGCGTAAAATGCGATAGCTCATGTGGCGGTCACCCTCAAACTGCAACACCGTGTCAACCATGTGCTCTAGTACCTTGGGGCCCGCGATGCTGCCGTCTTTGGTAATGTGCCCGATCAGAAACACTGGAGTGTTGCTTTGTTTGGCAAACTTCATCAGCTGAGCCGTACACTCGCGCACCTGCGACACACTGCCCGCCGCCGATTCTACCCGGTCTGATTGTAGCGTCTGTATGGAGTCGATCACCAGTACCTGCGGTGCCAAGGCGGCCACCTGCTGAAAGATGAGTGGTACCGAGGTCTCGCCCAGAATATGACAATCGGCCGAGGGTGGGTGGTTGAGTACTTTTTGCAGCCGCTCGGCCCGCATCTTGATTTGCTGGTTACTTTCTTCGCCTGACACGTAGAGGACCCTCTGCTTCGAGAGCATCAGAGCAATCTGTAGCATCAGCGTAGACTTGCCGATGCCGGGCTCGCCTCCGATAAGAACCAGCGAGCCCGGCATGATGCCTCCGCCCAGTACACGGTCGAGTTCCGCATCACCACTGGCCACCCGACTCTCGCTGGTGTAGGTAATTTCATGGATAGGCACCGGACGTGCCGCAGCTTTGGATGAACCGCTGTTTTGCTGCCAGCCCGCCGGCGCGGTATTCTTACTCACAATCTCTTCTACGTAGGTATTCCACTCGCCACAGGAAGAACACTTGCCCGCCCACTTAGGCGAACTGGCTCCGCAGTTTTGACAAACGTATACCGTCTTGGTCTTGGCCATAGTGCTGATAAGAAATAGTTGATCTTACTTTCAAAATAAGCAAAAGAGTGGCAGAAAGGATAGTTCTGCTGGGCTAAAAGCGAGTTTGTGCTGTAACAGTCAGGTAGCCACGATGCTTGGAAAGCGGCTGGGGCACGGTTTACTGCCAACTGCCGCTGTTACTATGCTTCTCGGTCAGCCAACCACCGATAAGTAGTCTCTTGTGCGTCATGTGCCGTGGACGATCCGTGCGGGTAGCGCACGTTACGAAGGTCTTCGTCTAGGGTGACTGCCCGCGTACGCTCCTCTATTTGGTGGGTGAGCATCTCTTTCAGTTGTGCCTGCAAACGGGTGTCGTACACCGGCACCCCCACCTCAATGCGGCGGTACAGGTTGCGTCGCATCCAGTCGGCAGAAGACAGAAAGTACTGCTCGTCGCCACCGTGGTAAAACCAGTATACCCGCGTGTGTTCTAACCACTGCCCTACCAAACGAATCACACGAATGCGTTCACTCACGCCCGCCATCTGCGGACGCAAGCAGCAGATGCCTCGCACCAGTAGGGTGATATCAACTCCGGCTTGGCTAGCAGCGTAGAGCCGCTCGATCATGTCGGGGTCTTCCAGGTTGTTCATCTTTAGAATGATCCGGGCGGGCTGTTGCGCTCGGGCGGCAGCCATCTCCTGATCAATAAGATGGGAACAGCGCACTTTAAGGTTGAACGGACTCACCAGCAGGTGCCGAAATGTGGTGATAGGTTGCTGTTCGCACAAGAAATCAAAGACCTTGCTCACCTCTTCGGTGACGTCGGCGTGTGCGGTGAGCAAACCGCAGTCGGTGTACAATCGAGCGGTTTTCTCGTTGAAGTTACCGGTACCTACGTAGGCTGTCCGTTCGGTAGTGTCACCCAACCGCCGGGTAACCAAGGCTAGTTTGGAGTGCACTTTCAGATCGGGTATACTGTAAACGACGTGCACCCCCGCTGCTTCCATGTGTTCGGCCCACTGCAAGTTGTTCTCTTCGTCAAACCGAGCCTTCACCTCCACAAATACACTCACCTTCTTGCCGTTACGGGCCGCCGTAATCAGGCTCTGAACAATCTGTGAGCCGTGGGCTACCCGGTAAAGCGATACACAGATCTCAGTAACATCAGGGCGCACCGCCGCTTCTCCGAAAAATCGTAGAATATCATCATACGCGTGATAGGGAAAGAATAGCAGTTGGTCTTTTTGTGCCACGGCGTCGATGAGGCTACGCGCTTGCCGCAGTTCACGACGGACGATGGGCGGCCGCACCGGATACATCAGCTCACTGTCCAGTTCGGTTAGTGCCATCAGGTCGTCGAGGTTGTGATAGTGCCCGCCTACGACCACGTCTTGTTCTGACAAACCGAACCGGCTGACGATTACCTGCCGAAGGTCGAGGGGCATGCTGCTATCACACAACAGGCGGACTCCCGAACCCACCTCGCGCTGCCCCAGTTGCCGCTTCACTTTCTCTACTAAATTGCCCTCGTATTCATCTTCCAGAAAAAGCTCAGCATCACGACTCAACATCACACTGTAACTTTCCGCCCCTACGTCAGAGAATAAGTCCTCTTGGTTTAACCGCACAATATCATCCAGAAATACGATATGACGCGCAGCGCCGGTGTCGGGAATTTCGTAGAACCGCGGCAGGGCGTGCGTAGGCACATTGATACAGGTGTAGGTGGTACCATCCGCGCACTGAGACAGCAAATACGGTTGATTGTTTTCTAAAAAAATCGTCGTTTCGTCGTCGAGATAGCCAGGACGGAGGTGCGCCAAAACTCGGCTGCGGAAGTAGTGCGTGAGTGCCTCGTGATGCTGCTTAGGCACCGGTTGGTTGTAATAGATAATAATGCCGTGCCGCGCTAACGCTGGAATTAGTTGCTCGCGTAGAACCCTGCCGTAGCGGTGCAGGTGCTGTGGCACCGTTTGCTCGATGGCTTTTAGCACTTCGGCGGGATAAGCCGACAGTTTCTCGTAGGCTTTTTGGTCCTGCACCTCCTGCAAACGACGGATTGTGGCAACACGCACCCGATAAAACTCATTAAGATTGGAGGAGTAGATCGCCAGAAATTTGAGACGTTCTAGTAGAGGAACACGCTCGTCTTCGGCTTCCATTAGCAGTCGTTCGTTAAACGAAAGCCAGCTAAGATCGCGTGAAAATAGCGGAGGGTTAGGCATGGTTGATGAGTTGACTTGGTGAGGGTGAGACTATTTGTTTTGATCAATTAGTGAACACGGTTTTACTTTCTAAAATGAAACTATTCAGCGTCAGCAGGGAGGTGACTGCTATCACAACGCCTAAGCAACTTCTTTATCGCTGACACAACCACCGACGATTAGTAAGGTTTAAGACAATCTATAGTACAGATTAGAATCTGGCGAACACTTACGAATAGTAGAAGTTTATACGTTGTAGCTAACCCAAAGATGATGCGCACCGATGATATCATTCAGAAGATTAAGCAAACCGAACCGGGGCAAGATGTGCAGGTTTTAGACAACCTGGTGATGTTTCGAGTTGATAAACATCGCTTTCGCTACGGGCAGTCGTACGCGCTACTGCGGGGCGATCAAATGATTTTAATAGACGCGGTACATGCGGCCACTCGGGCCGCTATTGATCGTTGGCGCAATACTCATACTCCAGCGGCGCTTATCCTGACGCACAGCGATCTGCTGGCGCAGGCGTTTGGTCCTCTGTCGGAGGTATCGGCGTGGTTAGACGCTCCGGTCATCATCCACTCGCAAGACCGTAGCGGGCAGGCGGCAGAGGCAATTGAAGACGTGCAAGATACGCTGCACCAGCACCAGCTTCGTTACTTTCATGTGCCGGGCCACACCCTAGGGTCAATCATGATTTATGCTGAACCAGAGCAGTATTTGTTTGCTGGTGATGCTGCCGTGGGCGCCAACTACGAGAAAGAAAGCACTGATTTTACCCATCCGCCAATCGATGCATCGGACTGGTCACACTTTGAAGAGCAGTGGAGCCAAGTAGACGTACCCGTGAAGCATCTGTTTCCGCTGCACGGCAAACCGGCCTTCGCCGTAGAAGACATGGACCTCTTCAAACAAGCGCTATTAGTATCTGACAATGTGATGCAGGAATAAAACCAGCGTTTGAAGGCAAACAAGTTGCTTCGTTGATGCTTTATATAGCCTATGGTAAGCTACATCTCGGCTATCGGCACCGCAGTGCCCGCGCATCGTATCGCTCAGCACGACATCGCCGATTTTATGACGCACACCCTATCGCTGAGTGCGGGCGAACAACAACGGCTACGAGCGCTCTACCGTGCTTCAGGTATTGCTTACCGCCATTCGGTCATTCCTGACTACGGGCGTACTCAAGATTTCTCTTTCTTTCCTGATAATCGTGATCTTTCCCCCTTCCCGGGTATCCGTTCGCGCATGCAGCTCTACCGAGAAGAAGCGGTTCGGCTTAGTGTGGACGCCGCCACCGACTGCTTCGATCAGCTTCTAGGGCTACAGCGAAGTGATATTACCCATCTGCTATACGTGAGCTGTACGGGACTATACGCGCCGGGAGTAGACATTGCGCTAATACAAGCGCTACACCTGAATGCCCAAGTGCGGCGCACGGCCATCAACTTTATGGGTTGCTACGCGGCCTTCAATGCACTAAAACTCGCTGATGATATTGTACGCGCTCACGCAGAGGCTAAGGTGCTCATCGTGTGTACAGAGCTGTGTACCATCCACTTTCAGCAGAAGCAAGACGCTGACACGCTGCTGGCCAACGCGCTGTTTGCTGACGGCGCAGCGGCCACGGTAGTCAGTCGGAAACGCCTGTTCGACGTGCAGTTTAGCCTCGACCAGTTTTACTGCGACTTGGTACCTGACGGAAAATCGGATATGGCTTGGGAGATAGGCCCTACCGGTTTTGAGATGAAGCTGTCTGCTTACGTGCCTCAGTTAATTGAACGTGAGGTACACCAAGTGGTGAGGCAGCTCATGCAGCAACTAAACGATACGCCGGGGGCGGCAGAAGATGCCCCCGCTACCATCGACTACTACGCGATGCACCCCGGTGGGAAGCGCATTCTCAAGGCGGTGGAAGAAATCCTGGACTTACCAGAGAATAGTAACAAGCCGGCGTACGAGGTGCTGCGCAATTACGGCAACATGTCATCACCTACTATCTTGTTTGTGCTGCAAGCGCTACAACGCAGTCTGATCGCCGCTGATCAACGCAAGCGCGTACTAGGATTAGCCTTTGGCCCGGGGCTCACCATAGAAAGTATGTTACTAAGCGTAGCATAAATCGAAAAAAGCTCGGCTAAAGTAGCTGAGCTTTTCTATATTATGTGATGGTTATTTCTGATAGCCCGATGGCTATTATTCTTTATACTAATGAGTAGTTATACTCAAACAACAGAACCCAACCCAAATTGTTATGGCGCATAACGAAGGCATGTTAAAAGAGAACGCAATGGCTGGTCAGCATATCATCGTCACGGGCGGTGGCACCGGTTTAGGCAAGGCTATGACGCGCTACTTGCTCACCCTCGGAGCCAAAGTGGTGATCACCAGTCGAAAGCTAGAAGTACTCGAAAAAACCGCGCAGGAGTTATCGGGCGATACGGGAGGCGAAGTTTTGCCTTTGGCCTGTGACGTGCGCAATTACGATGAGATAGAAAATGTGCTACAGCAAGCCACCGACCGGTGGGGCCCCATCCACGGTTTGGTCAACAACGCTGCCGGAAACTTCATCAGCCCCACTGAGCGATTATCGCACCGGGCGTTTGATATCATTGTAGACATCGTGCTGCGAGGCACCTACAACTTCACGTTGGCCACCGGTAAGCGGTGGATTGACCAGCAGCAAGCGGGCACCGTACTCAATATTGTGACCACCTACGCCTGGACCGGTTCGGGCTACGTGGTGCCATCGGCCTGCGCCAAGGCTGGTGTGCTGGCTCTCACCCGTTCGCTGGCCGTTGAGTGGGCCAAGTATAACATTCGCACCAACGCCATTGCGCCCGGCCCTTTTCCGACTGAGGGTGCCTGGAGTCGCTTATTACCGGGCGATTTGGTGGAGAAGTTTGACCCGGCCCGACGAGTACCCCTCAAACGCGTGGGTGATCATCAGGAGTTGGCCAACCTGGCCGCTTACCTGCTGTCTGACTACTCGGCTTACGTAAACGGTGAGGTGGTGACCATCGACGGGGGCGAATGGCTGAAGGGTGCCGGAGAGTTTAATAACCTGGAGGCTATCCCCAGCGAAATGTGGGATCAACTGGAAAAGTCGCGCAAGTAGGTGCGGGTTGCGATCCGCACCTACGGTTGCGTACCAAGGCTATATACCTTCACCTGCGACTCTTTCACTGGATACGAAACGGTCACTTCAAACTGACCACTCTCCCATTCTTCTACGGTCAGGAATTCATCGCCACCGTCGGTTTCAAATTCCCAGTAGTAAAAAAACTCTTCATTGTCGGCGGCGATCTGTCCGTCGGGGAAGTAAGAGCCTTCAGTAGAATGATCGTAGTAGTACACTTTATCCTCCAACTCAAACTTACCCTCGCCCTGTTCATCCATATTATCCAGGTCTGACCGGTTAATCGGCAGTTCGCGGAGTTTGAGCTTACGGGTGGCGATGGTTACATCCAGGGTGTCGCCTCCCTCTAGCGTGAGCCATACCTTTGACTTTCCGTTGTCGCCCTCCAACTCGTACCACTCGTGGTTCTCGCCCTCGCGATACACCCCGCGGGACAGTACTTGCACATCATACTCTTCTAGGTTTGGGCCTATGTTCATCAGATGAATGAGCCCACCGGCGCGCACGTTTTCCAGGGTCAACTCTTGAGAGCTGGGATCGACTTCCGCTTCCTCCAGCTTCTTTTTATTTTTATTACGTTGCCAGAAATACGTTGCCATACCTGCGATTACGATGATGAAAATGAGTAGTGCGTACTGCCCCATAGCTGGTTTATTCCTCTAGTTTTTTGACGCTGTCGCCCCCACTGATGCCCATCTTCGCCTTGAGAGCAGCCAACTGATCAGAACCAGCGTGGCTGCTGTCGCCCAATGCTTTTTCTATCTCAGCGTCAACGCTCTTGGGAGCGGCGGCAATTTCACCGTAAGATTCAGCTAAAGATTCTTCTTCGGCTACTTTGTCTTTCATACGCTCCAGCATGGCCACGGTGCTGGATGAGTCGATACCGGCCAGTTGCTTGTTCAGCTTTTTGGTGGCCGTGCTTACTTTGGAGCGCGCCTTCAGCGTTTTTAGCTCGTTCTCCCAGCTAGAAATCTGCGCTCTCAGACTATTAGTTTTAGCCTCTAGGTTCGACGTCATCTTGTCGTACTTCTGCACTTCATCCTGGATACGCACCATCTGCTGACTGGCCTGCTCTTTCTTACTTAGAGCTTCGGTCGCCAGCCGGTCGGCTTCGGCGGGGTCTAGCTGGCCTTGCTCGGCACGTTGTAGCAAGAGCATGGCTTTCTTCTCATAGTCGCCCACCTGTTGGTGATGGGTCTTCTGCTCGCGGCGGGTCCGAATAGCCAGGGCTTTCACCTCAGCCAAACTCTCAAGGGCTTTGTTTAGGTCACCTTTGAGATCGCGGATCGCCTGCTCACTCATTTTGACAGGGTCTTCAATGTTATTGATGGCAGAATTTGCTTCGGCCTCGCCCACTTTAAATAATCTTCGGAAAATACTCATAACAGTTCTTGGTTATCGGTGATACTTGTGTTGATTAGTTTTTCGCAAATTTGATGAACTCATCGGCGTACTCAGCCATCATCAGTCCAATAGAGTTAATAGAACTCTCTAGCTCGTTTTCTGCCATATTCTCTAGCTGTAGGGTATCGCGAAAGATCACGCGGTTTTCGTCGTCCAACCCTAAGGCACCGTGCACAATGTTGAGGTTGATATGAAGCAGTCGGCGCAGGGTTTCAGCGTCGGCAGGGTCTTTCAGCGAGAAAACGTACTGCTCAATCAGCAATAATTCGCCTTCGCAGTCTACAATCATATTACTGATTCCTTTTTCTTCGTCGGTCACGACTACCAGCTCTTCGGCAGCGTCCTCAGACTGTATGTCAAAACCTAGATCAAATAAAAATTTTTTAACTTTTTCAAAATGAGATTCCATAATTTTGTATAGTTTAGAATTTGGTCTGTTATTAACAATCAATTTAGACCGTATAAAGTTATTGTGATGGCTACTTCTTTCACTTTTTCCCCCTCGTGAAGCTTTTCGTCAACGACACCCCGGTGGCTATCATTGCCCTGGAAGACGCACCCCCCGCTACTGAGTTTGAGATTACCATTGATGCTCGCCAGCACTCGCTCGATGAAGCAGCACTGCGTGACGACGTGCTAGTAACGTACGCGAGCGATACCTACATCAAGCACTGCCTCGACGTGTTCGACAAAAAGCGGGTGCGGAAGTTGGATAGCATCACTTTCGCGGTAGAAGATCGTCGGGCCACAGTAGATGCGATCAAACGCCAGTTCAAGATTATTGAAGCCGCGGGCGGTGTGGTACAAAAGCAGGGCAAAATTCTGATGATTTACCGTCTGGATAAGTGGGACCTACCCAAAGGAAAGTTAGAGAAAAAAGAAACACCCAAAGAGGGCGGCCTGCGTGAGGTAGAAGAAGAGTGTTGCGTGCGGGTGGTGGCACATCACAAGGTGTGTCATACCTGGCATACCTACCAGCGACACGGCCGCAAGATTCTAAAAAAAACCTACTGGTACGCGATGGACTGCCTCGATGATAGCGAGATGACTCCGCAATTGGAGGAGAGCATTACTGACGTGCGGTGGATGACGCGAGAAGAAGCACGCCAGGCACTTTATAATTCTTATTTCTCGATACGCTACGTGCTGCGCCAGTACTACGAGCAGCAGGCGGGTAGTTGAGTAATGGCACGGCAGTAGCTTAGCTACCTCAGAAGCCCAACTTGTACGTTGGCGATCTTCGCAAAGATGTGGCGCCTACTGTGCTTGGGCTGAGCCAAACGCATCACAACGCTACAACTTATAAGGCAAAAACTCGCTCACATCACCGTCGTAGCGGTGCACCTCGCGGATGATCGAGGAGTTGATGTGGGCGTAGGGAGGTGAGGTGATCAGAAAAACGGTTTCGAGCCCTTCGTTGAGGTAGCGGTTTACCTGCGAAATACTATTCTCATACTCAAAGTCAGTGGTATTGCGCAGCCCGCGCAGCAGGTAACGCGCTTCGTAGCGCTTGGCCAAATCCGCCGTCAATTCATCGTACGTCACCACTTCTACCCGCGGTTCGTCAGCAAACGTTTGATTGATATAACCCAGCATCTGATCAATGTGGAAGTAGCGTTGCTTTTTGCTGTTGTGGCCTACTCCTACCACTACTTTATCAAACAGGTATAGCCCCCGCCGCACGATGTCTTCGTGCCCCCGGGTGAAAGGGTCAAAGGAGCCAGGAAAGATTGCAACGCGCTTTGTCATTCGCAGATATGTAGTCCGTACAGATCGACGTACTGGTGTTCGGGCAGTTCATCAAAGGCGTACGAAAATTTTAGATAAGAAGGCCGTGTGCCTATTTCCAGATTACGAACATAACGATACAGTAGTTGCGCGTACGCTGATTGGTCGGGGGCATTGGCCCACAGGGTAACGCGGCTCGTGTTACGATCCATAGCCAATTCATTCATCACTGCCAAGGTATACTTGAGCACTTCTTGCGGGCTACGACACGGAAACTGGTTATAGAGAATCAGTCGGTTGTCTTCAGTAACCAGTGCGCTAAAGTAGGTTTGGTCTACGTGCAGATAGAGGTCTCGGTAGTAAGTGAAGTTACGATTGGCCTGAATACCTTCTATCAGAGCACTGCTATGGTGAACGGTTAAGAGGTCCAAAGAAGGGTACAGGCTTCTCACCCGCTCTATCAATCGCTTATTGGCGGCAAACACTCCCACTGCCTGCGACTGCACGTGTCGGTAGTGATAGAAACCGTCGCGCTCAGCGTCGGTAGCAATACTGAGTGTGAGGTAATGCGGTAGTTTTTCGCTGGAGAAAAAGACGTCGGGCACCAAGGTAAAGCACTGATTTTTGATGGCTAGCTTGACGGTTTTCCAGTAACCAGCCATCAAAAGGGTGTGATCCTCGAACAGTTGATACACCGTTTGTGTGTGTTGCTCAGGCGATGCGATGCCGCTAAGGGCATAATCCTCTACGATCATACAGCTTCCTTCGCGGGTATCTATCACACACACCTGGAAGCTACGCTCGCCTACCAGCAGCAGCAGGCTGTAGTGCGTTAGGTCGTCTATACTAAAGTCTTTGTCCTCTACGCGTCGAACGAGTGTATATTGACCAGAATGATCCAAAGCGCTATTCCCAGTTTCCAGAAGTGGTTACTTCCGTACGAGAACCCACCCGTAGCGGCCCTACGATGGCATCTTCGCCCCGTCGTGCTGGGTTGACCGGAGACGGATCTTTCACCTCAAAGACGCTCACCTCTACGTTGTTACGATCAATCTTGTCAGCAAATAGCTCAAACTTAGCATCAGTTACCGGAACCTGCGCAATTTGGTTGACGTCGAACTTCTGGTAGTTCGGTCGGCTGTAGAGCGAATCTCGCACCGGAATGGCATCTAGCGTATCGATTTCGATGGTCGTTTCTTCCGCACCATAATCCAACAAAGTGGTAATCTCGCGACGCTGCGTGATATAAACGGTGCCCGTGTCGATAAAACTTCT
The DNA here is from genome assembly GCA_965213875.1 of Tunicatimonas sp. Taxonomy (GTDB): domain Bacteria; phylum Bacteroidota; class Bacteroidia; order Cytophagales; family Cyclobacteriaceae; genus Tunicatimonas. Next base: position 2,276,705 of record CBDCAN010000001.1, read on the forward strand.
GAGCTTGTTCCAGTCGCTGGTGTACTGTCCGTTAGCGTCTTTGTAGAGTATTTCGGCATCTCGAATAAACTGTAGTTTCTCAATCACCCGTGCTTCTACAGAGGCAATACGCTCATCTTCGTTAATACTAAATTTGACCCGGTCGTATAAGTAATAGGCGATACCGGCGGCGATCAGCAGAAAGACGGCGGTCAGGATTTTGGTTAGGCTCATTGGTTAGCTTCTTTTAGCAAGTATAATTATTAAAGGGAGTAATGCACACTAAAGCGGTGGCTAATTTCGCCTTTTCTCATCAAATTCAAAATAGCCCCGCTGAGATAATAGTACTTTAGCGGGGCGATAGCGCACGAGCATCCCGTGCAAACTTCCGGCGGGCACTTGGTCAATGGCACTAGGCGACATAAACGCTACCTGACGAATCAGCTGACTATTTCGGTCTATTTCAGGATCTAGTCCTGCGCACAGCTCGCCCCCCACAACATCAACGGAGAAGAAAATTTCTAAAGCATGCAGGGGCTCCGCCCGATATTCGTATAAAAACAAGAAGTCGCGTACGCGTATGTGCAATCCTGTTTCTTCTTGATACTCACGTATCAGTGCGTCTTCTGTGCGCTCGTTGAAATGTACTTCGCCTCCGGGTGGCGCGTATAGATAACCCGCTTCCCCCAATCCGTGATGACGAATGAGTAGCAGATCGTCGCCCGAAAAGCAGAGGCCACACACCCGCACCCGTAATCGTCCGCCGAAGGTCGTGCGCACTACATCTGATAACTGACTCATCAGTGGATTAAATTAGGCGGATCACGCTAATCCAGTACGGTGTAGAATACGTCTAGGTATACACTATCGGGTACCGTAAAAAACTGACTGGTAGTGCTTCCGAAGGTATTGGCACGGATGTACAGGTCCTGGCGAAGCGTGGTATCGTTCAGGATTTCGTTAGCATAGTTAGTAATGGGTATACGGTAACGGTTGTTACTCAGCGCAATAGGAGCCGCCACATTGCCCGTGCCCTGATCGCTACCGAGCCCTTCGAAGACCGTCTGATTGCCCTGCGTGCCCAGTGATACCCTAACCTGTCGGCCCAAACTATCTTCTTCTAGAACGTAGGCAAACAAACTTGAGGGAGCATCAATGGTGTCATTAGCGTTGTTTAGACCAATATTAAAGTCGACGCGATTGAGCAGAATAGGGCGGTCCTGCTGCTGGTTGAGGGCATAAAAAGCGACGAGCGAGTCCATATTGATGACCGGAGTCACTCCCGTGCCTGACTGCAAGTAGAAGTTCTGATCGGGGGGCGTGATAGGTCCGGCGGCGGCAGCTAGAGCGGATAGTGGGGTGCCATCGTAGTCGCCCGTCACCTGATGAAAGTATCGGCGCACGGTAAAGGTTTGCTCGCGGGCCTCATTGTTGGCATCGGTAAAATTCATAATGAGTCGGATTCCCTCCGCACTGAAGCTTCCTATAAAAGTATTACCCGCCTCGCTCACCAAGGCTAAACCCGGTAGAAAATCACGAAACTGATCGCCCACGATAACAGCACTGTCACCTTCCTGTGCGGAGTCAAAAATTTCTCGCCCCAGGGCGTCATCTAACCGAAACCGCAGTGTATCAATAGCACCTTCCAGCTTGGTATCCACCGTGACAGTACCAATGGGATTGTCGTCTAGCGCCAGCGACGCCCGGTTGTAATAGAAGATACTATCGTCGAAAGGTTGCGTGGTAGGAAAAACTTCTAGGGTTTGACTCACCTCCTGTGGGCTACCGTAGGAGCGGTCGTACAGTACCTCCAGTTCTAGCGATACGTACTGCGCAGTGTCGCCCACCACGACTCGGGGACCCACGGTGAAGTCCATAAAGCCAGTGGCGGTTACTAAACCGAACGACGGGCCCATGAAGCTTCCGGACAGCAGTCGTCCGCTGTTGGAGGAATTGATTGAGTCTTGCTGGATGACTGAAAACGGCACCGGAATGCGGGTATAGACCGGCACAAGGTCTACCTGACCGGGTGCACTCGGTAAACTCAGGAAATCATCATCTTCGCAGGCCAACAAAAATGGGACTAATAACCAAATTAGTCCCTGTCTGATCAAATGGCTACGCTGGGCGGTGCTAGCCAGCCAGTTCGTTATAAAGGTTGTAATATGAGTCAAAGAGATTTTCGTCTTTTTCGATGGTGTCTATTTTCTTTTGTGCGGTTAGTTCTTCCAGCAAGTGAGCCAGGGTTTCGCTGTAGTCTTCCTCACCCTTCAGCACAACGTCAGCGTACTCCACGCCCATCTTGATGAACCCTTCGTAGTTGCCCGACTTTAGGTTAGCCAGCATGCTATCCTCTATGTCCATCATCTTGACCTTATCGAGCAGGTCGTTGTTGAAGGTGTGCTGAAACTCACTGTTGTAAACGGTGAATACGCTCTTCGTATTTTTGAACAGCGGATCATTTTTGTAGGTAGTTTTCAAATACATCGGAATCAGGCTCGTCATCCAGTCGTTACAATGCACAATGTCTGGTGCCCAACCGAGTTTCTTCACGGTTTCAATTACTCCTTTGCAGAAGAAGATGGCGCGTTCGTCGTTGTCTTCGTAAAACTTATTCTCCTTATCAAAGAAAACCGACTTGCGGTGGAAGTAATCCTCATTGTCAATGAAGTAAACCTGTAGTTTCGCGTTAGGGATCGAGGCCACTTTGATAATCAGGGGCTTTTCTTCGTCGCCCACCGAAATGTTGATACCCGATAGCCTTACGACCTCATGTAACCGGTTTTTGCGCTCGTTGATCAGGCCAAAACGAGGAACTAATATTCTAATTTCCATTCCCCTTTCTTGCATACCTTGTGGTAGTTGCCGGACAAAATCGGCCACCTCCGACGTTTGCAAAAACGGGTTGATTTCACTGGCTACATACAGGACGCGTAGTTTAGACATATCTGCGTGGATTTGATGGATGAAATGAGAAATGCACAGACAAAAATACGAAATTTTCGTCATATTTCCATTTTCTTTGGCCTTTAGCCAGTTTTCAGACACCTCTATCACCCCAACTTTGCATAATGCAAATCTATAGTGAAATTGCCCCTTTGCAAGCTAAACTAGCTGAGCGCAGAGCGCAGAAAGAGCGTATCGGATTGGTGCCTACTATGGGGGCACTGCACAAAGGGCACCAAGCATTGTTAGAGCGCTCGCTTCGTGATAATGATCATACTGTGTGTAGCATCTACGTCAACCCTACCCAGTTCAATAACCCAGACGACCTGGCCAACTATCCGCGCACGCTGGCCCGCGATGTGAAGCTGCTCGAAACCATCGGGTGTGATACCCTGTTTTGCCCGGCCGACCGAACCATGTACCCCTACGGACAAGCTTCCCACCTATCGGTGCGCTTTGGGGCACTGGAAGAACGGCTAGAGGGCGCCTCCCGTCCGGGTCATTTTAGTGGAGTAGGAGTGGTAGTGAGCAAGCTGTTCCACATTGTTCATCCTCACCGTGCTTATTTCGGACAAAAAGACCTTCAGCAGTTCGCCATCATTCGCCAACTGGTGCGTGATCTGCTGTTTCCTATACAGCTGGTGCAGGTACCCATCGTGCGCAACGCCGACGGCCTAGCACTTTCTTCTCGCAACCGGCGTTTATCCGAGTCGCAGCAGCAAACGGCCCTGCGGCTTTACCGTTCTTTAGAGCGAGCACGAATTGCCCTGACGGCGCAGGTGCCCGTACGTGAGGCACGGCAAGAGGCCGTGGATTACCTCACCCAAGAACCGGACATCCGCCTCGATTATTTAGAAGCGGTAGATGCCGATGACTTTGGCACGGTTTCCGATATTTCTCGTCACCGACAGGTTGCGCTCTGCGTGGCCGCTTACGTAGGCAACGTAAGGTTGATAGACAACGTACTAATTGGATAGTAGTTTGGATGGTGGTAGCTAGCTATTGGCCGTGATCTATAACGCCTTTCTAGTTTCAGAAGTTATCTAATATCCACTATCCAACCCACCAATACCAAAGGTTAATGAACGTACAAGTATTCAAATCTAAGATACACCGCGTGCGCGTGACACAAGCTGAGCTACACTACGTGGGCAGCATCACGCTGGATGAAGACCTGATAGAAGCGGCCAACCTTATTCCCTAATGAAAGGGTGCAGATTGTTAACGTAGACAACGGCGAACGGCTAGAAACCTACGTGATCAAGGGCGAACGTGGCAGCGGTACGGTTTGCCTCAACGGCCCCGCCGCTCGTCGGGTGCAGGTAGGTGATATCATCATTGTGATATCCTACGCTACCCTTGATTGGGAAGAAGCCAAAACTTTCGAGCCTACGGTCATCTTTCCCGACGAAAACAACCGACTAAACCAGTAGCAGGCAGCAGCGGCAGTGGCGGGAAACTGCCACTGCTACTGCCACTGCCACTAACGCCTTTGCTTTGAAAGAAACGATTAAATATACCCTTTCGCTGGCTATTGCCGGAGTACTGCTGTGGTACGTATTCCGCGATATCGACGCTACTACGCTGTTTAACAAGTTAGCTGAGGTGCGCTACGGCTGGGTGGTGGCCGCCGGTCTACTGTTGTTGTTTACTTACGGCGTCCGCGCCTACCGTTGGAACATACTACTTCATCCACTGGGCTATCGTCACCTTACCGTGTTTCGCACCTTCGTGGCGGTGGCGATCGGCTACTTTGCTAACCTGCTGGTGCCTCGCATGGGTGAGGTGAGCCGTTGCGGGGTACTCAAGCGGTTGGAAGATGTGCCGGTCACCACCTCCTTAGGTACCGTGGTGGCTGAGCGTATCATCGATTTACTCTCGTTGCTTACCATCACCCTGTTGCTGTTCATTGTCGAATTCGACCGGTTGAGCCGTTTCATTACCAGCTTTGCTTCGGATAAGATGAGCGGTATTGGCGATAACCTATTTGCCATTTACACACTGAGCGGAGTAGCGGTTGTTTTGCTGGGCGTTGCTTTTCTGCTGGCCCGGCGGTGGAAAGATCAGCTACAGCAGAACCGGCTGTTCCAAAAGGTACAATCCTTTGTACGCGAGGTGTTGCGGGGACTCACCAGCGTGCGCCGGATTGAAAACCAAACGGGCTTTTGGGTATCTACCTTCTTATTATGGACGTGCTACTTCTTGATGTCTTACGTCGTCTTCTTTGCGCTGCCCGAGACCGAAGGGCTCACGGCCTGGGCGGGAGTCGCGGTACTGGTGATGGGTAGCTTTGGGATGGCCGCCCCCGTACAAGGTGGTTTTGGCGCATTCCACGCGCTGGTGAGTGGTATACTGGTGCTTTACGGAGTGGTCGAGAGCGACGGAGTGCTATTTGCTACCGTGATTCACGGTTTGCAGACCATCACCTTTATCGTGCTGGGAGTGATTGCCTTCGTGCTTACCTCGGTGCTCTCTCCCCGGAAAGTAGCGGTTGAACAGCCGACCAGTGCCCCGGTTGCCTGACGGAAAACACAAACCTTTCGGCCTGATTTTCGGTTCATTTGTTACAAAATGATAACTCTGATGGGTTAGATTTCGTAAGAAATCCGCAGTACGCTGATGTTATCAGTTCACGTAAAAATGACAATAGACTATGTATATTATTATATTTGTTGGTATTGCTCTGCTTAGTTTCGGAGTAAGCTACCGGCTGAAGAGTAAATTCAAGAAGTATTCTAAGATCCAGTGGAATGCGAATTTGACCGGCAAAGAAGTAGCGGAGCAAATGCTACGCGACCGGGGAGTACGCGGAGTGCAAGTAACCTCAGTGCCGGGCCGACTTACCGATCACTACAATCCGGCCGATAAAACGGTGAATTTGAGTGAAGGGGTGTACCACGGGCGCTCGGCAGCGGCAGCGGCCATTGCGGCTCACGAATGCGGGCACGCGGTGCAACACGCCACGGCCTACAGTTTTTTAGAGTTTCGCTCGATGATGGTGCCCGTGCAAAACGTAAGTGCTCGCATCCTCAACTTTGCGGTAATTGGTCTGTTTATGGTCGGAGGCTTTATCAATGGCTTCGGTGGCGGCTTCGTTCAATTAGCGCTTACTGTCATCGTGGGTTGTTACGCCGTAATCACCCTATTCTCGCTGGTAACCCTGCCGGTAGAGTTTGACGCGAGCAAGCGAGCGTTGGCCTGGATCAAGGAGAAAAATATAGCTTCGCCTACTGAGTATGACCAAGCGCAGGACGCTCTCAAATGGGCGGCGATGACTTATGTGGTGGCGGCACTGGGTTCTATTGTAGCCCTACTCTACTGGGTGTCTATCTTGATGGGCGGACGGGACTAACCCGGACATTGTTTCCTATATTCATAATGAGAAGGTGCTCTTGAAGGAGTACCTTTTTTTTTGTGCGCCTCATTAGTATATTCGCCCAGTTACTCGGCATGCATAACATTAAACCCTCATAATCATGAATTTTAAACTCAGTGAAGAACATCAGGCGGTGCAAGCCGCGGCCCGCGATTTTGCACAAAACGAACTGCTGCCGGGCGTCATCGAGCGCGATACGCACCAACAGTTTCCTGCCGAACCGGTGAAAAAGATGGGCGAGCTCGGTTTTATGGGCATGATGGTGGACGAGCGCTACGGCGGCGGCGGCATGGATACCAAGTCTTACGTGCTGGCCATGGAGGAAATCTCTAAAGTAGATGCTTCCGCATCGGTCTGCATGTCGGTGAATAACTCGCTGGTGTGCTGGGGACTGGAAACCTACGGCACCGAAGCACAGAAGGAGAAGTACCTGAAGCCGCTAGCGCGAGGTGAGATTATCGGTGCCTTTTGCTTGTCGGAGCCTGAAGCCGGTTCAGATGCTACCTCGCAGAAAACCACCGCCATAGACCAGGGCGACCACTACCTACTCAATGGTACCAAAAACTGGATTACCAACGGTAACAGTGCTTCGGTTTATCTAGTAATTGCCCAGAGCGATATTGAGAAAAAGCACAAGGGTATCAACGCACTGATTGTAGAGAAGGACTACCCCGGCTTTGATGTGGGTAAGAAGGAAGACAAGATGGGCATCCGCGGTTCTGACACGCACTCGCTTATGTTCTCTGACGTGAAGGTGCCCAAAGAAAATCGTATTGGCGAAGATGGTTTCGGGTTCAAATTTGCCATGTCGGTGCTCAACGGCGGGCGCATCGGCATTGCCGCTCAGGCACTGGGCATTGCTTCGGGAGCCTACGAACTGTCACTACAGTACGCTAAAGAGCGTCAGGCCTTCGGAAAGCTCATTGCTGAGCATCAGGCAATTCAGTTTAAGCTGGCAGATATGGCCACGCAGATAGAAGCAGCTCGTTTGCTATGTATGCAAGCGGCTGACCTAAAGGATCAGGGCCTGTCCTACGCCAATGCCAGTGCGATGGCCAAATTGTACGCTTCGCAGGTAGCCATGGACGTGACAGTTGAAGCGGTGCAGGTGCACGGTGGCTACGGCTACGTGAAGGAGTATCATGTGGAGCGTTTGATGCGCGACGCTAAGATTACACAAATCTATGAGGGAACTTCTGAGATACAAAAAATTGTAATTTCAAGAGAAATATTGAAGTAATTGTTCTATCATGTAAGTTTTCGGATAAATGTGAAGAATTTCAAAGGTTTTTTAATTAGATTATAGTTTTTATTTGTAAAGTTACATATAATTTGTACTTTTGAATTTCATCTTACATTGTATCCACGGACATAGAAACTACACAGAACTACACTTATACGTGAATGGAAGATTATAATAAGATTATTGAGTCCCTTAGCGTTCGCTTTATCAAGTCGAAAAATATAAGAATCTTACAACCCGTTAAGATTCAGAATTACTACGACGTTGAGAATACCATTCTCATTCTCAACCGTGGGCAAATTCGCTTTGGCGAAGACGAACAGTCGGTGAGCAGCAACAGCATACTGTTTATCCCCGGCGGCAAGATGCTATCCCTTACCTACGGCTCTGGCGATCCGGTGAGTCTGTCTAACGACGACTTTATCAATAACAAAGAGTTATATTTCCAGTCGCTGGAGACGACGGACGTGACCAAACTAGAGGCAGAGAACTATAGCTTCATCAATTTTGAAGCAAAGGTCTTTGATTCGGTCAATTTCTTCGCATCGCTGGATATTCCTCCGTTTGAGATTGAAAATAATCCTCGAATAGAAGCACTTATTCAAGAGATTCTTTCGGAGAATGTCTCGGATACTCCGGGTAAGGATCGTATTATCAAAATCAGCACCGAGCGTTTGGTCATCGAGATTGTGCGACATATCCTGGAGACCAAGATGTTTGTGGAGCAATTAGCGACCAACAGTACCTACTTCAAGGATCCTCGTCTGATTGATATCTTCTCTTATATCAAAGAGAACATCGGTGGTGACCTTTCCAACAAAGTGCTGGCCAACGTTGCTAACGTATCAGAAGACTACGTCGGACAATACTTCAAGATGCTCACCGGCATTAATCCGCAAGATTATATTGAGTATCAGCGTATGGAGCAGGCGGTCAACCTGCTGCGTACCACCAAGAAGAGCATTCGCGAGATCGGCAAAGAAGTGGGTTACAAAGATACCGCTTACTTCTGCCGTCGTTTCAAGATGATGTTTGGCATTCCCGCTGGCAAAATGCGCCGTCGCGAATCGCTCATGAATGTCTAAGACTATTACACTACACAATCACCGAAGCCCGATGTAATCCATCGGGCTTTTTTTAGGTCTTCACGTTCCTGTTCAGATAACCAGCAAAGTCGGGAGATTTTCGCTCGTAGTCTCGCGCAAACTGAGCTGAGGCGAACAGGAAGTTAGCTGAAGCACGGTTACAGGCAAAAGGAATGTCCCAGGTGACCGCAATACGCAGCAAGGCTTTCACATCAGGGTCGTGCGGTTGTGGTTCTAGCGGATCCCAGAAGAATACCAAAAAATCAATTTCACCCTCAGCGATCTTGGCTCCAATCTGCTGGTCGCCCCCGAGCGGCCCACTCAACAGCTTATGAATCTTGATAGGGGCTACGTCTGATACGCCCTGCTCTAGAAACCGCCCCGTGGTGCCCGTCGCGTACATCTCGTAAGGTTGCAGCATGCTCAGGTGTTCTCGTACCCAGTCTAGCAATTCGGGCTTTTTGTTGTCATGGGCGACCAGGGCCACTGTTTTTCCATTCATCAGCGTATCGTTTTACGAGCACCAATATAAGCATGAGAAGAGCGATATGGCAAGGGAAACGAGTGGTGTGTACAACCAAATATCGTAAGAGACTTAGGAAGCCTTGGGTCTTCAGCATCCTTGATAAGCCTCCCAAGTTGGTAAATTTCCTAATTCTCAAACATCAAAATGTTAGGTGATCAACCGAGTGTTCGCCTAATGAATAATGGCAACAAGTATGTCAGGCTACGACCATAGAGGCGAAAGATCGAGCTTTTCGTACCAGTACTTCCGAACCATCAGCGATAAATACTGACGCGGGCGGTTGGTTCAGGTACGGTTCAAAGGCTTCACCGTACAGATGACTGACGTGGTAGGTAGCTTCAAAATTGGTCACCGGATAATAGCGCCAACGAGGGTGCTCTACGCCGTACTCATTGGTCAGGTGCGACCCTAGCGTGGCGTAACCCCAGTAGTGCTCAGCAATGAACTCTTCTAATGAGCCAGCAGGAATCGGCAATCGCCGGTTCTCAGCGAAAGCTCGGATGGAGTTCCACCCTCCTTTCTTCCACCGGTATACCACCTGCAAGTGCGTGGCATCTTGTTGTATGCTGTAGCGCATCGGAGCGTATGAATAGTGCTCTTTGTAAATACCGTTGGCTACCCACACAATAGCGGGTTTGGGCACGATTTCGCTGATAAATACCGTGCCTCGCCTCCATCCGTCGGGGGTTTGGCGACGTACGTAAAATCGTAGGTTTACCTCAGTAAAATTTTGGTGCAAGGGAACAGGTATTCCCAGCAGACGAGTGTCCAGAAATCGGAACCCCACAATGCTCACGTAGGTTTTTCCTTCTTTGAAATCGAGCTCGGTGCCCGGAGGCAAGTAAGGTATAAGCATTGCGGGCGGCACTTCATAATTGGCCATGATTAAGTACTTCCACTGGGCCGTCAAGAAAACCGTAGGTACGTTGTTCATCAACGCATGCAACACGTCGCGTTGCGGGAATGTTTATACCAAAACTACGCCTTCGGTACGTTTTAACACCTTGGTTATTTCTGGTAGCGTAGACCGTGGCACCAGCAAACGATAGAAGCAGTTCTGATCAAACGACTGCTCAGTAACCTTAGCTCCATAATGGTGTATCAGTCGCTGCACTTCGCTCGTTGCTGAGTACGCAAAACGAACGGCGAGTGCTGCCTGATACATCTTCTGCACAATCTTATTGTTACTCAACGCATCGGCGGCGGCGCTTCGGTAAGCATTCACCAGTCCCCCGACGCCTAGCTTTGTACCCCCAAAGTAGCGCACCACCACAACCAACGTGTCGCACAGTGCTAGCGAGCGAATTTGTCCTAGAATGGGGTCCCCGGCTGAATGGGCAGGCTCACCGTCATCGCTGGCTCGAAAAACAGACTCGCGTCCGGCTTCGGGTTTCAGAACGAACGCATAGCAATAATGGCGGGCATCGTAGTACTTCTTTCTCAGTAAATCTAGCTGGCTTCTTACTTCTGGTTCGCTGCTAACGGCACTAGCCGTGGCGTAGAACTTGCTACCCTTTTCTTGATAGTAACCCTCAGATGCGGAGCCAACGGATCGGTAGTAGTCGCTATTCATCGTTTACCTTGGGTGTTGCATGAAGGCGGCACCAACATGATCAATAAGGTCGGAGGCGATCAAGCTTTCTTCTCCTTTCTTCTCGACGGCCAGGTCACCGGCCAAGCCGTGTACGTACACTCCCAGTCGTGCGGCGGATAGCGGATCGTAGCCCTGCGCCAATAAGGCGGTAAGTAATCCGGTGAGCACATCACCAGAACCTCCCGTTGCCATGCCGGGGTTGCCTGTGCTATTAAAATAGACGTCGCCGTGGGGGGTGCCCACTGCCGTATGACTGCCCTTAAGTACCACGTATACCTGGTACCGGCGGCAGAAGTCTTGCAGCAGGTTTAGCCGATGGAAATCATGCTTAGCAGGCTCAGTAAGCCGCTCAAATTCTTTAGGATGGGGCGTCAGGATGGTACGGGGCGGTAGCACTTCGAGCAGCGCTCGGTGTTTGCCGCAAATGTTGAGCGCATCGGCATCCATAACCAGCGAAAGCTCTCGCTCACGCACGGCAGGCAATAGCTCGTGCAGCGCTTGTACGGTAGGCTCGCTGGTGCCCAAACCCGGCCCGATTCCCAGTGTGTCGTAGTTGTCTAGCACTGATGCATCCAACTGACTAAATGTGTGCGGGTCGTCGTCAACCGTTGCCATAGCTTCGGGGGCCGATATCTGCATAATCTCGTAGCCGCAGGCCGGGGTATGCACCGTTAGCAAGCCGATGCCGCCCCGCAGGCAAGCGCGGGTACTAAGTACGGCTGCGCCCATCTTGCCGTAGCTACCTGCCACCAGCAACCCCTTGCCAAAGTTGCCCTTATGCGACTGAACAGGCCGCTGTTTGTGGAGTCCCTGGATAGATGCATCATCAGTATAATGATAGGGGGTGGGGGCAGTAGCCAGAAAATCGTGATCTAGCGAAATATCCAGTGCTCGCCAGCGCCCTACGTACGCTTGGTGCTGCGGCAACAAGAAGGCCAGTTTGGGCATTTGAAACGTGAAAGTACGGTCGGCTCGAACAATACTAGCATCAGAAGGAGTAGGCTGATCTATAAACAGTCCTGAGGGCACATCGACCGATATAACCCTCGCAGAGGCAGCGTTGATTGCCGCGATTACCGTCGCGAAAATACCAGTCACCGGACGTGATAAACCTGAGCCAAACAGGGCGTCAACTACCAAGGCTTGATGCGGAAGTTCGGGTAGGTCGTCCTCTTGCTCAATGGTATGCAGCGGCTGCTTTGCTTTCCAACGCGAACAGTTCGTAGCAAAGTCTTCAGACACCTCTTCTGTTGCCCCCACGGCGTACGCTAGCACGGTAGCTCCTCTTCCATTAAGCAACCGCGCAATAGCGAGGCCGTCGCCGCCATTGTTGCCCGGGCCGCAGAACACGTAGACGGGGCGCTCAAAAGAGATAAACACTTTCGAGAAAGCCCGAACAAACTCGGTGGAAGCCCGTTCCATCAAATCAATAGATGTGATCGGCTCACGTTGGATCGTGGCGGCATCGGCCTGGCGAATTTGCGGGGCAGATAGTATTTTCATGGGTGTGTCGTGTGGGGTTGCTTATGCGAAGAACCAAAACGAATTAAGTTTGTCTACATTCTCAAAAATTTTTAGTATCTGACATGGAAAAAAAGATTATACGTTCGACAGAAGCTCCGGCACCCATTGGTCCCTATAATCAAGCGGTGCAGGCAGGGGAGCTTCTGTACGTATCGGGGCAGATTGCCCTGGAGGCTACCTCGGGTGAACTTATCAATGCCAATATTACCGAAGAAACACACCAGGTGATGAAGAACCTGGAGGCTATTCTAAGAGCGGCTGATACTACTTTTGAGCAAGTGATTAAGTGTACAATCTTCATTCGCGATATGAGTGAGTTCTCTACCATCAACGAGGCCTACGGTCAGTATTTTCCTGACAGCCCCCCGGCGCGTGAGACCGTAGAAGTGAGTCGTTTACCTAAGGATGTGAACGTCGAGATATCGTGCATTGCTTTGGTGTAACCGTATGCGGTTGTGGCCCACCGAAAGTGAAACGCTGGTTATGGCAGTTTCCGCTGACCAAACGCTGAAGCTATTGCGCAACGCAACACAATTGTCGGCCGCGCCTAAGAGCGCCGTGGTGGCGCATCGAGAAGAGCGGTTTTTCAACGGAAAGATAGATCGCCAGTCTTTTTACCTATCCCGCAAGGTTAGCCGTCCTAATAATTTTCTACCCCTTATTGTGGGTAGCATCGATCCAACATCGCACGGCTGCTTGGTGTTTATCCACTACCGCCTGTTTACGGCTACCCGTCTTTTCCTCATCTTCTGGTCAGTGGTGAGCGCTGGCTTTGCGGCGTATTTGGCTATCTATGAACAGTTGTACGGCTACGCTGCGTTCTCGCTGATCATCGGGATCATTAACTATCTGGTTGCACTGCTAAACTTCCAACGTCAAGTTGGTATCAGCCAGCGTCTGCTTCGTCAGGTGCTGAATCCTACCACTGAGTTTCCTTAGCTTTCGTACAAAACTGTGCTAACCATCATTGCCTCCTGGACTAATCTTCTTATTCTTACTCACATTTGAATAACCTAACCTCACCATATCGGTTGTATCACTATGGAATCAGTAAGAGTACGTTTTGCGCCCAGTCCCACGGGGCCCCTTCATATTGGTGGCGTTCGCACCGCCTTGTATAACTATTTGTTCGCAAAAAAGCACGGGGGCACATTCGTGCTTCGCGTAGAAGACACTGACCAAGCGCGCTTCGTACCAGGTGCTGAGGCATACATCCACGAAGCGCTCACCTGGTGCGGTATCTCCCCCGACGAGGGCGTTGATGCCGGTGGGGCGTACGCTCCTTACCGGCAGTCAGAGAGAAGAGACCTCTACGCCCAGTACGCACAACAACTGTTGGATGCCGGTCATGCCTACTACGCCTTTGATACCCCCGAAGAACTTGATGCTATGCGCGAGCGCCTAAAGGAGGCTCGGGTAGCCCAGCCTCAGTACAACGCTATTTCGCGAATGAGCATGAAAAACGCGCTCACCTTAACAGCCAGCGAATTACAAGAGCGCATTGCCCAAGACGAACCTTATGTGATACGACTCAAAACGCCCCGTAAAGAAGAGGTTCGCCTAGAAGATAGCATCCGGGGGTGGGTAACCGTGCATTCATCTACCCTAGATGACAAGGTACTGATGAAATCTGACGGCATGCCCACCTATCACCTGGCCAACGTGGTAGACGATCACTTGATGGGAATCACCCATGTGATTCGGGGCGAAGAGTGGTTGCCCTCGGCACCGCTACACGTATTATTGTATCATTATCTGGGTTGGGAAGATAGTATGCCTCAGTTCGCCCACTTGCCTCTTATTCTGAATCCGGATGGCAATGGCAAGCTGAGTAAGCGCAGCGGCGATCGGTTTGGGTTTCCGGTATACCCCTTGGACTGGACTGATCCTAACACCGGCGAATCGTCGCCCGGCGAATCGTCGCCCGGATTCCGCGAAGCGGGCTATCTACCGGAGGCACTCATCAACTTTCTGGCTCTGTTGGGCTGGAATCCCGGTAGCGAGCAAGAAATTTTCAGCTTAGAGCAGCTGGTAGACGCGTTTAGCCTGGATCGTATTAACAAGGCAGGGGCAAAGTTCGACCTTGAAAAAGCGCAGTGGTTCAACCAGCAGTATCTCAAGAATGCTAGTAACAAAACACTGGTGGGTTATCTACAAAAAGAGCTTCAGGCGGCAGGCATTGAGAGTAGCTCCGAAAAGGCTGAGACCGTATGTGAACTCATGAAAGAGCGCATTACGTTTCCTCAAGAGTTATGGACTAACGCTCGCTACTTCTATCAGCCACCGCAACAGTACGACGAAAAAACCGTGAGAAAGAAGTGGACACCAGAGGCGGCTTCGCTACTTGAGGACTACACGACTCATCTATCGACCGTGCAGGCACCCCTAACACCGGAAAGAGCTAAAGCGGCGCTAAACGAAGTGCTTGCGAAGAAAGACGCTAAGATCGGCAAAGTGATGCCCGCCTTGAGAATAGCCATCACTGGCGAAGGCGGTGGTCCTGATCTGATGCAAATCATTGCGGTGCTAGGACAAGATGAGGTGATCCGTCGTATTCAGCGAGCAATAGAAGCGTTACCGACACGTACGGCCTCGGAAGCGTAAATATAAACCAATAAAAAGTATAGCTATGGGACGAAAGAGATTGAATAAGCAAGAAACCCCCAAGGTAAATCCTGAACTAGAAGGATTTGATATTAAAATAGATACCTTCGGAGAGATTCAAACCAACTACGATGTGGATAAGATTAATAAATTTCTTAATCGCCACGTAGATGATAAAAAGCTAAGAGATAGAGACGATATTGACGCAGACGATGATTCTGACGCGGGCAACGAAGAAGAATAGAGGTCTTATTAGAAATAATACAATCTGTTCTTTGTTTCTATGCAAAAAAAGTAAGCTTACGCGCAACTTTTTGTGAAATTATAGGTTTAAGTCTCCTAAATTCAATCTATAAAATTTAGTTATGAAGAATTTACTATTACCTACCCACAGTTTAGCCATAGCACTAGTGGCTACTACGTTTGCCGTAAGCAGTTGCCAGCAAAATCCTGGCGGAGCCGATGCCGAAGTAGGCGAGGCACAAGAAGTAGAAGACGTGAGTGCCAGTGCGGCTAGTTACACTTTAGACGCTACCGCGAGTGAGCTCACCTGGTACGGATTCAAGCCAACGGGTCGCCATGAGGGTACTATCGGTATTAGCCAGGGGCAGCTGTCGGTTGAGGCTGGCGATGTAGTCGGTGGCAAGTTTACGATAGACATGAGCTCGATAGATGTGCTTGATCTAGAAGGAGAAGATGAACAAAAACTGACGGGACATCTGATGTCACCCGACTTTTTTTCGGTAGAGGAATATCCCACGGCCGAATTTGAGATTGTAGACGTAGCAGCGTATAGCGATGGCTCGGTGATGGAAGATACTTCAAGAATGAGTTTGGTCGTGAACGACGAGGAGGTAAGTGAGTATAAAGTGGAAAGTCCTACGCATACGATCACCGGTAATTTGACCTTAAGAGGCACAACCCTGAGCGTAACATTCCCCGCCAAGGTAAATATTACCGATAGTCAGGTGAGTGCTGAAGCGAAGTTCAATATTGATCGCACCAAGTGGAGTATCTCTTACGGTGATGAGAACGATCCCGTCGCACAAGCAAAGGACGAGTTTATCTATAATACGGTAAACGTAGGCTTCAACATTGTTGCTCCTAAAGACAACGAAACCACTGCCAGCCTTTAGTAGCTATTAGCATCCGTCATTTATAACGTAAAGAGGGTATCCGCAGCGGATACCCTCTTTACGTTTTATTACTTTTAGAGAAAATATTACTGACAGTCGATGTCTTGGTAATCGCTGTTCCAGCAGTGCCAAAGCGAATCTCCAAATTTAGCAGAGTCTGTTACACGGCCAATTTTTGTCTGATTGTTATACTCTATTTTCAGCAGGTTATCAGCTGTATTAGAATATACGTTATAGAATACGTTAAAGCTGCCCTCACTTAAAGAGCCGTACTCTATGTAGTTCAGATACACGTTACTATCTTTATCCAGCCCTGTGTATTTGGCGTAGGGGATATCGCCATTACTTACTTCCCACTCTATTTGGAGCGCATCTTTAGGATTCTCGGTATTGGTTCTTATTCTCCATGTACCTTCGGTTCCATCCAACGCTGAAGTACCACTCAACCAAAGCAAATCCTGAAAGCCATCCTCTTGAGAAACGTACATCTCCCAAGCCGCGCTCTCACCCGCCTTGCGTCCGTACAAGTTTACCTGATAGACATTCCCTTCAAGATCAGTGTTGAAGCTCCATACCCAACGGTCTTCGTCCTTCAGGTATTCAGGCTGCTGCTGTATCGCAGCAGCAAAGGAAATGGTAGGATGAGCCAAGTATAGCTCTAGAGCTATCTGCCAGCCGTAATAATTTGAGAGTGCGTGAAACGCATTTTCGTACTTCCCGCTCTGATACCTTCCGCTCTCAGCATCAGCTTTGGGTAGATTAACACTAAATACAGCGGCTGAAGGAAGCGTAGGAGCACTATCTTGTGCTGTTGCATCCTCCTCTTCGCTACAGCTAGCTAAGAATCCCACACATACGAGTAGAAGTAATAGCCGGTGAAACAAATTGGTCATTTTCATCATTCATACATTTGGTTAAGAAATATATTTAACAATTCTTATACCAAATATGAATTTTAGCATGCGATTTGTTTGGTAGACCTACCCTTGCGGTGAAGCACAGCATAGTTCTCACCTACTTACTATCGGCCGAAACGCTCACTTCAGCGGTGATGGTAAGTTCCTGCGTAGGGTTGGTAGGATCGTTAGAAAATACCGTCACCGTTTTCTGTTGTCTGCCCCGCCGTCCGCTCGTGTCAAAGGTAACTGACACCTTGCTACTCTTTCCAGATTTCAGTACGTCTTCGTCCGGTCGCGACACCGTACAGCCACAGTTGGCTTTGGTGGCTCTGATCTCTAGTTTTCCTTTACCCGCGTTGGTAAACGGAAACTCAATCGTCAGCTTTTGTCCTTCCGCTACCTTACCGAAGCTGTGCTTCTTTTTAGTAAAATTGATTTTTGGTGCTTTGCGTAGCTCTTTCTCTGACAAAGGCTCAAAGTACTCCTCTACCGTAGCCATCAGCGTAAAGTCCTTCACACTATCAGCTTCGTTGGTAAATAGCGTAACACGATCCGTAGAAAAGCCCAAGCGATTGGCTGCTACCGCCTGGGTGGCATCGTACTTTACCCGAATACGACCTTTCTGACCGGGTAGCAACTCTTTAGGTTCCACGTCAACCGTCACGTGCCCCGGTGATACGTTGGTGTCACTAAACAAGATGGGTTCTGGACCATCGTTGTACATGTCAAAAGTTTTATTCTTGGGCTCGTTGGTCAGCACTTTACCTATGTTCAGCGACCGATACTTCACTCTCAGGTTACCCATCGCAGCAGGAAAATCGTCTATCGGAGTCTTAGGTTTGGGGTTAACGGTACCCAGGATGTATAACACCCGGGTAGTCGGCTGAGTGTTGGCCGTCACGGTGACGGATTTGCGAAAGCTACCGGGGCGATTGAGGGGATTATACTGCGCGGTAACCGTACCGGTGTCGCCGGGAGCCACCGCGGCTTTGGTCCAAGAAGGCGTGGTGCAACCGCACGAGGCTTTTACCTGACTGATGCGCAATGAATCTTTTCCGGTGTTCACAAAAACGAACTCGTGAGCGATGGGGCCGCCGTCCTCGCGCACTACGCCGAAGTCGTGCTCGTCCACTCCGAACGTAATTACCGCCTGGGCGAAGCTTGCCGAAGCCACTGCGAGGGAGAGAGCACCGGCAACAAACCAGGACCGTTTTTTCAAGATCATCATAGATTTAGTTTACTTTGTGGGACACAGAGCTAAAAACAATTTCTGTGCTAGACTATATATTATCTGCTGCATGTCAGATAGTAAGCTATTATACACCATCTTTCTTAATCATTACCCTTCACAGACAACCCACCGATGGCACGCATACTTACGGGAATACAGAGTTCGGGAAAACCACACTTAGGCAATATCCTGGGAGCCATCCAACCCGCTATTGCCCTTTCGCAGGCGGCTAACAACGAATCGTTGTTCTTTATTGCCGACCTGCACTCGCTCACCACTATCAAAGACGCAGAGACACGTCAGGATAACGTAGACGCGGTGGCGGCGGCCTGGTTGGCCTTTGGCTTTGATACCGAAAAAAACATGCTCTACCGACAGTCTCAGATACCGGAGGTGTGCGAGCTGGCTTGGTACCTTAACTGCTTCACGCCCTACCCGATGCTGGCCAACGCGCATTCGTTCAAAGACAAAGCCGACCGGCTGGCCGACGTAAACGCCGGACTGTTTACCTATCCGGTGCTGATGGCAGCGGACATCATTTTGTACGATGCTGAGTTTGTGCCGGTGGGCAAAGACCAACAGCAGCACCTGGAAATTACCCGCGACATTGCCAGCACCTTTAACCACCGCTACGGCGACACCTTCGTGCTGCCCGAAGTGAAGGTAGACGACACGCGTATGGTCATTCCTGGCACCGACGGACAGAAGATGAGCAAGTCGTACCAAAATACGATTGATATCTTTTTGCTCGACAAACCACTGCGTAAGCAGATCATGGGTATCGTGACTGATAGCACTCCGCTAGAAGAACCTAAGAGCCCTGACGTGGACACGGTGTTTGCGTTGTATAAATTGCTGGCGAGTGAATCGCAGGTGGCTGAAATGCGCAGCAACTACGAAGGCGGCGGCTACGGTTACGGGCACGCCAAACAAGCTTTGTTTGAAATGATTCGCGATGGTTTCGCCGAAGAGCGCCAGCGCTATCAGCACTATATGGAAAACCGGACCGAACTGCATCGGGTGCTAGAACAGGGCGAGGCGAAGGCGCGGCAGATCGCCCATGAGGTGCTAGGAAGGGTGCGTAAAAAGTTAGGTTTCAGTTAACGCAAGGCGGCAGTTTTTTCAAGATCAACCCGCACATTTTCAGTTTCTATCCGTGACAGCTCCTTCACCTGTCCTTCTTCCAACAGTGCATCGTAGTTTTCTAGCTCAAAGTCGGTTATTGTGCTCTCGTAATTAATGTAGTCTACAAAGCGAATGCCCTGCACTTGACGTACGTTGTAGGCTTCGCGAAAGCGGGTGCCGCCGCCGTTCACCTGAAAGCTGTAGGCCAGATAGTCGAGCGTATGGTGCTGCTGATGAAACCAGTAGACGTACTCATCATCGTAATCGTCGCCGCCTTCGGCTTCGCTAAAGGTGACTCTGATTTTATGGTACGGTTCGCCACGCACCGTCTTCTTACCCAGGTATTCTTTCTTCACCGCCGGGTCGTTGAGCGGATAAGGCAGTAGCACAAAGTAAACCACTGAGTTGAGCGAGTTGCGGTATCCTGCTTCTTTGTCGGGCGGGGGCGATACCGACTGCCCATCGACGGTTCGGCTAAAGGTTTCGTTGGTCAATACATCGTGTACCTGCTGACCGGTAGAGTCAGGGCCGGTGCTTTCGTAGGTAAACCGCCCTTGATCCAGATCGACTTCATAGTGCTTCTCTCGAAAGTCAAACGAAAATTGAAGTTGCTGAAACCGGTCACCGCCGTGCGCGGCAATGGCTTGATCTACAATTTGCTGAGCCTGATCGGTGGTTTCAGTACGACAGCCTACAAAGCAACAGGTAATGATAAAGAGCAAGTAAATTTTCATAGGCAGTCCTACGAAACGCACGCCGCAATGTTGGTTCAATAGACTGCTTATGTTCGGTAGCCGACATCATGAATGCCTAAGATTACACACTAACAGGCTTAAGAAAGTCAACTGTTTCATTCACGATCTGCTGCACCGCTTCGGGCAGTTGGTCGGCTTCGTACGGATGGCTGCCGCCAAACACGTGGTTGGCGCCTTCAATCTTCACGGTTTGTGCAGCACCGTTCCATCGCTGAATATCGTCGACTGATTGAACAGGTACTGTTTCGTCTTTGGTGCCATGAAACGCCAGTAACGGTTTGTCCAGGTGCTTGACGGCCCGGGGTACGTCAAACCGCGCGCGGTGCGCATAAAAATCTTCTACAATCTGATAATCCATCGGCATATTCTGCCCGGTGCGGCTGTTAGGAATATAATGTATGCGTTCTTTTTTCCACACAGCCAAACTTTCTGGTGACCAACGTTTTTCTAAATCGCTTACTGCGGCGAGTGCCACTACCCCCTTCACCCGGGTATCTTCGTGGCCCTTCAGAATGACCAATGAACCACCGCGGCTGTGTCCCATCAAAAACAGACGATTTACGTCTACTTCCTGCGTATCCACACCAAAGGCGGGGGAGTACAGGTGGTCTATCAGCACTCCCAGATCGTCCATTTCCTTCGTAAAGTTATTCTGCGCAAAAGCATCCAGGTCGACAAAGTCTAGCGGATGCTGCGGTGAGGTACCGTTGTGCGATAGGTTAGGCTTGAGCACCACAAAACCGGATTGCGCCAAGGTGTCAGCCATCAGGTTGAAGTAGCCCCAATCTTTAAACCCTTTAAAACCGTGCACAAAGATGATCACCGGTTTGGGCGAGCCATCGGATAGGTAGCGTAGGTCGTAGGCAATGGGTTTATCATGATGCGGCGAGCGCAGTGGGGTTGGTGGGGTGATTGTAACAAGTGATGACATCGTTTGCAGGGTAAGTATACAAAATTCACACACGGATCAGAGCAGCTAGTGTTGCCCCAAAGGTCAGTCGGCAGTAAGCAGTGGGCAGTCCCGCCGCATAGAGACCTGCCTACCACTCATCAGAGTTGCATAGGTCGTCTGATAGTACTCAACGAGGTATCAGATAATAGCTAACTGTCGGATAGCTGCCTAACTAAATAGCCGCACTGATGTTAATAGGCCTGGACAGTTTTGCTTTGGCCCGATTAGGTGCTACTATTGTAACGTACGATGAACACTATCCGGGAGATTCAGCAACCCATTCGTCGCGAGATGGACGAATTTGAGACCAAGTTTCGCGACTCGATGAAGAGCAACGTGATGCTGATTGACAAAATCATGGGCTTTATCGTGAAGCGCAAGGGCAAGCAGATTCGTCCCATGTTCGTTTTTCTAACCGCCGGCACCAGCGGTACGATTCACGAAGCTACCTACCGCGGTGCTGCCCTGATCGAGCTGCTGCACACCGCCAGCCTGGTGCACGACGATGTGGTGGACGACTCCAACTTCCGGCGGGGTTTTTTCTCCATCAACGCGCTATGGAAAAACAAGATTGCGGTGCTGGTAGGCGACTATCTTCTGTCACGCGGTTTGCTATTGTCAGTAGAGTACGAAGACTTCGATTTGCTTAAGATTGTGTCTACCGCCGTGCAGCAGATGAGCGAAGGGGAGTTGCTACAGATCGAAAAAGCGCGGCGGCTTGATATCACCGAAGACGTTTATTACGATGTAATCCGACAGAAGACAGCGTCTCTGATCAGCTCCTGCTGCGCGGTGGGTGCCGCTTCGGTCTCAGCGGATGCAGATGCCATTGAGCGGATGCGGCAGTTTGGCGAAAAAGTAGGCATCGCCTTCCAGATCAAAGACGACCTGTTCGATTATGGAACCGACGAGATTGGCAAACCGGTGGGCATCGATATCAAAGAAAAGAAGATGACCCTGCCGCTGATTCATGCGTTGCAACAGGCCTCTTCGGCTGACAAGCGACGAATTATTTACACGGTAAAAAATCAGAGCGAACAACCCAAGAAGGTGCGTGAGGTGATCGACTTCGTGAAGCAGTCGGGTGGTTTGGCCTACGCCACAGAAGCGATGCACCGCTACCACGAAGAGGCAAAACAGATTCTGAGCGGTTTTCCTGAGTCGGCCCATAAGCGTTCGCTGGCTCGTTTGGTGTCATACACGATTGAGCGAGAAAAATAGTAGTAAGGTCACGATTTGACACAAGGTTTATTCGGGAATATTGCAAAATTACTATAGCTTCACGAAACTTGATGACATCTTGTACTACCTCCAACCTTCTCATTACGATGAAATACCTACTGCTTACCGGATTAATCCTCTTTTCGTATCTCCATCACCCCGCGTACGGACAGGCCGACTATTGGCAACAGAAGGCATTCTACGAAATGGACGTCACCCTGGACGTAGCCACCAATATATTCGGTGGCACCCAAAAGCTGAAGTACAAAAATAACTCTCCTGACACCCTGAGGCGTGTGTTCTACCACCTCTACTTCAATGCGTTTCAGCCGGGTAGTATGATGGACGTCCGCTCGCGCACCATTGCTGACCCTGATGCCCGTGTACGTGATCGTATACTTAACCTGAACGAAGAAGAAGTAGGCCGCCTTCAGGTACTGAGCCTGAAACAAAACGGCGAGGAACTAGCGCATATCACCGAGGGCACGATACTGGAGGTGAACTTGGCCAAACCAATCTTACCGGGCCGGTCTGCCACCTTTGTGATGGAGTTTGAGGGGCAAGTACCCCAACAGATTCGCCGCTCGGGGCGCGACAATGCAGAAGGCATCCGCTACTCAATGGCCCAGTGGTACCCCAAAATGGTGGAGTACGATAAAGCCGGCTGGCACGCCAATCCGTACATCGGACGAGAGTTTTACGGCGTATGGGGCTCGTACGACGTAAACATCACCATTGATTCTAGCTACGTGGTGGCCGCCACCGGAGTGCTGCAAAACCCCGGTGACATTGGCCACGGTTACACCAGCGACTCAGCCACGACTACCAAGACGAAAAGTAGTCCGCTAGCCGGTATGCTGACTTATCATTTTAAGGCCAACAACGTACACGACTTTGTGTGGGCGGCTGATCCTGATTATCGGCACACTACCGCTCAGGTGCCGGGCGGACCGCTGCTGCACTTTTTCTACCAAGGCGATACGCTCGCCGAGAACTGGGAGCAACTGCCCGCCCTCACGGTGCGCGCGTTTCAGTACATGAACGCCAACTTTGGCGAATATCCTTACGAAAGCTACTCGGTGATTCAGGGCGGCGACGGCGGCATGGAATATCCGATGGCGACGCTGATCACAGGACACCGCTCGATGCGCAGCCTGCTGGGAGTCACCGTACACGAACTCATTCATAGTTGGTACCAGGGGGTGCTGGGAACCAACGAAAGCCTATACCCCTGGATGGACGAAGGCTTTACCACCTACGCCACCAACCGAACCATGTTTCATCTGATGAGCAACGATAGTAGCAGTTCGTTGCGCCAAGCCCCAGCAGTAGCTACTGAACTGGGCGAAGCCATCAATGTGCAGGCCAATGCCTACGCGGGTTACTTCAAACTGATAGAATCTGGCTTGGAAGAACCTATGACCATGCACGCGGATCATTATCATACCAACCAGGCCTACGGGTCGGCCGCTTACTCTAAGGGGGCCGTGCTACTGCATCAACTGAGCTACGTCATCGGACAAGAAAATCTGGATAAGGGCATGCGCCGCTACTTTAGCACCTGGAAGTTTAAACATCCTGATGTGAACGATTTCAAACGTGTTATGGAGAAGGTATCCGGTTTGGAGCTAGACTGGTACTTTGAGTCGTTCGTCAACAGTACGCAGACGGTAGACTACGGTATCCGCTCCGTATCGGGTGAAGATAAACAAACCTACGTCACTTTAGATCGAAAAGGCAAAATGGCGATGCCGCTCGATGTGGTAGTCACCTATCAGGATGATAGCAAAAGGCTGTTCCATATCCCGCTTACGGTGATGAGGGGCGAGAAGGTTAACGAAACCGAAGCTTCGCGTACCATACTCACCGATTGGCCCTGGACTTTCCCCACCTACCGCATGGCGGTTCCGCAGCCGCCCGCTGAGATTAAAAGCATCGTGATTGACCCGTCGCTGCGACTCGCTGACACCGACCGGAGCGACAATGTATACCCGGAAGAAAACCCGACTACCTACTCCGCTCAAACTGAATAGAGTTCCTTTTATGCTATGCCTGAACTACCTGAGGTTGCCACGTATCAGAAGCATTTTAGTCACGCTGCTTTGCATCAAAAGGTGGTATCGCTAGAGGTGTACGAGCCTCGGATGGTGCGGGTAGATACTGATGCGCTAGCCGAAGGAGTGGTAGGACGCACTCTGGTGGACACTGACCGGATTGGTAAGCACCTGCTGGTGAAGCTGGATAATGATGCGTGGCTCACCCTGCACTTTGGTATGACGGGGTCGCTACAGTACTTTCGCGATCGTGACGAAGCCCCTCGCTTCACCAAACTGTTGTTTGGCCTTAGCGATGGCTGGATGGCTTTCCGTTGCCCGCGTATCTTGGGTAGGGTCGGCCTTACTGACGATCTGGAAGCGTTTCGGAAGGAGAGGAAACTGGGGCAAGATGCCCTCAAAATTAGTCTCGCTGATTTTCGCGAGCGCTGGAGCGGCAGAAAAGGGCTGGTGAAGCCATTACTATTGAACCAAGCGTTCGTGGCCGGTTTGGGCAACTGGATTGTAGACGAAATGCTGTATCAGGCGCATATCCATCCTGAAACTCCGGCCAATTTGCTGTCTGAAGAGACGATTACCACGCTCTACGAAAAGATGCGCTACATTCTGGAAACCGCGGTAAAACATGAAGCTCGCTACGAAGATTTTCCGCAGGATTTCCTGGTCACGTACCGTTGGCTCGACCGTAAAAACCACCCGTTGCAGCAGAAAAATATTGAGCGTATAGTAGTGGGTGGGCGAGGCACCTATTACTGTCCTGATGAACAGCTGCTACCTGAGGTTACTTAAATTTAGTCTAAATAGCTGATTAACAGTTATTTGGACTAATCTCAAATTAGCAATTACGACAACGTTTTGGCAGTTTGTGCGGTTAGACCGATAAGAAATCATTCTAAACATTAACGCACATAAACATGGAAAAGCAAGAAACAATAAAGTCTGCCGACGTAGCCCACTGTCCCATTTGCAACGCCAATGCCGTAGAGCCTTGTCAAAAGCCTAAAGTGGATGACTGTCCTCGAGGCGAAGACCGCAAATCATAAGGTCAGTTACTCGATCGCAACGCGTACAAAAGTATTTAAAACAAGCAGAGAGCCCTCGGGTTCTCTTTTTTTGTTTCTTATACTTTCAAGTACATGCAGCAACTATACTACGTTCGCAGTGTATCATTCTTCTCTCTAGTGGTATCTATCTTTTTGTTTGAGGGATGCGCTGCCTCCAGAACATCATACTCGCCCATTGGCAAGTGGAACTACACCGTTACCGATACCCCCTACGGCGATGTGAGCGGTGTGATTACGATTGACCAATACAATGGGCGCTACACCGGTTCACTGGAGTCTAGCCTCGGTGCGTCTAGCCTGAAAAAACTCAACATTCAGGGGAATGAGCTTTCTTCGATGATGGACCTGCAGGGGACCGAGCTGGGCATGAAGGGGACTTTCAAAGGCGATACCTTTAGCGGACAAGTAGTGGCCGGTTACGACCGCTACCCAATTCGGGCCAGTAGGAATCGCTAGTTGATACACTTCGGTTGAACCTACTAGTAAGCTATTCTGTCGCACACTCACCGAGGTGATGAAGGTCGCCTCTATCCGTGTTTTACCAAGTACAAAGCTCCGCAAACAGCCGCCCCTAAAATCAATGACCAGGAGAGCCAGTCTTTGAACTCGTTTTTCTTGTGAGCAAGAAACATCAGGTGAAGTCCGAGGTGGACGATGAGAAAAATGCTGAAGCCAAATCGGAAGGATTGATTCTCTAGCGTGGTGGCCGTCAGTACGTAGTAAAAAAGCGGTATATGCAGCAGCACGAAAATGATCATCCCGGTTTTATCTTTCATAAAACTGGTGATGGGCAAAATTCGCCACTCGTGACACCTGATAGCGTCCATTTCGTGCATCAGAATGAAACACAAGCCTAGCACGAAGAAGTCAATAGTCATAGATAACGCGCTTTGCACAAATATCTACGAACCACCCCAACAATTTTAGACGGAACCGTTTAACGCGTGCGATTTTCTTAGTTCAACTGAAAATGAGTCACCTATTTCAATAGAGACGACGCAAGATATGAGATGGCAATCGGGAAAGATAAATGCTACGATCCTGGATAATCGGGGTGAGATTTTACTTTTTTTATCTGTTGAAGATGTCTATCAATGTGCGTAAAAGACTGTATGAATTTTTGGTGGATATTCGGCCCAAAGTTTATGTAATATACTCTAAGATTTCTAGTGTCTTCTTTTACGAACTCAATTGACTCGTCTAGCATTTTCAGAAACCACGTTAAATTATTTCCCCCCTCATTATTACCAAGGGGTACCGTGTACGTGAAGGGCTTGGTGAAATCTGTTGTCCTGTTTTGTTTTTGCTCTTCAGGGTTTTGGCTTATAAAAAGGCTATCAGGAACATAATTCTCTATTTCGGAGAGCTCCCCTCTCTGAAGAGCAACAGAAATCTCATTCATGAAAATCAGCTCGTAAATAGCTAAATGTTCCACGATTTGATTGATGCACCAACGATCTGGATTTTCCTTAAAATTCCACTGTTCATCCGTCAAGCCTGAAGTTTCGTCAGTGAGTTCTTTCTTTGACCTGACAAGGTTATCTACCAAGTATGCTCTGTCTGCTTCCGTCCAAACGGGGACGTGCGAAGATTGATCTTCGTTCGTCTGCCCTTCACATAAAATCACCAGACTAAAGAGTAATACAGACAGTATGAAAGTCGACTTCATATTATTGAATCTGAGTTTACTCAATGTAGTCTTTCAAAGGTGATTCAGAAAATCACAGTGGTTGGTTTAACATTAATTAACGTATTCGCACGGGTGTAGGTCGCAGTGGTGTACCATGCTGAGCATCTAGATGCTAAAGGAATAAAAGTTAATGGCGGGTTTTTACTCGACTGCTAGCTATCCCTCAGTCTCATCTTTCATAAAACTAGTAAAGGATAAGATTCTCCACTCATGATACCTAAGGGCATCCATTTCGTGTATCAAGATAAAACATAAGCCAGGTACAAAGGGATTAGCCGCCATAGGTAGTACGCTTTGACCAATATGTACTCACAATTTTAGACAAAACCATTTAACGCACGCGAGTTTCTCAGTTCGAGTGCTACCGTTTTCAGTTCGCGAAACGAATTTGTTAAGTGCTGGCAGGTTATATTCTGGGGCGAAGACCGCTGGAATAAATTCTCTAAGCCAATTCTTAAGAGTCCTCTGCCTAGGCTTGAGTGCGCGGCTATACCCAGTTCTTTGTTCCAGATTTTTAGAATGGCATCGATGCCCTGCGTAGTGATTGTCGCGTACGATTCTCCGTACGGGGGAGTGTGGTGGTTGATCAAGAGTTGCCGATGGAATAGTACTTCTCTTTCGTACTTCACCAGAAGCTCAATCAAGTCAGGATCGATGCTCTGGCAGTGTCTTTCCTCTTCCACAATGATCTTAGCCCTCGCGGTATGGTGGTCAACCAAGCGCAGCTTGAAGGTCTCTAGATCGCCAAAGTAGTGGTAGAAAGAAGATTTGTTTTTGTTTACCCTTCGGGCCAGTGCTTCAACCTTGAGAGCATCAGAGCCTGCCTCAGCGAACATTTGATAGCCGACCAATATCCAAGTCGCCTCAGCTGCTGTCACCTCGCTAGCGGTTTTCCAGACGAGGCGAAGGCATTTCCTCTATATCGGCAGACTTTTCTTGCTCAAAGAAGCGGTTCTGCATGAGCAGAATGACGGCCACACCAACAAAGATAGAAGCATCAGCTATGTTGAATATCGGCCACAGGCTTTTGTATTCACCGCCCCACAGTGGAACCCACTCTGCGACGTATCCTTCCCAAATATCGATGTAGAGCATATCAACCACTTGCCCATGAAACCACGGTGTAATAGAACCATTCGGAGCGTTGTCAAGCAGCACTCCGTAGAACGTACTGTCGATCACATTGCCAATGGCACCGCCTAGGATTAACGCTATTGACCACAGCAAACCAGGATGCACGTGCTTGCGGGCCAGCGTGTAGAGGTAGTATCCAATACCGACCATGGCGAACAAGCGAAACACCGTTAGGATCAGCTTGCCGTACTCAGAACCAAGTTCTATCCCGAAGGCCATGCCCGGATTGAGGGTATAGTACAGTTTGAACCAGTCGCCGAACACCGGGATTTGCCCAGCGATACCCATTTCCATGTTATAATGAACCGCCAGCTTAACCGCTTGGTCAAGGGCGATGATGCCGATGCTGAGGAGGTAGTACTTGAAATATTTCACGCGGTGGGCTGATTTCGTGGGCTATACTTCCTTGATCTGATTAATCAAGTCTGCTCGCTAGCGGTTTTCCAGACGGGGCGAAGGTATTTCCTCTATATCGGCGGACTTTTCTTGCTCAAAGAATCGGTTTTGCATAACAGGATGATACCCACGCCCACAAAGATAGAAGCATCAGCCACGTTGAAGATCGGCCACAGTGCCATGTAATCACCTCCGAAGATAGGTACCCATTCGGCCACACGACCTTCCCAGATATCGATATAAAACATGTCGACCACTTGTCCGTGAAACCACGGCGTGCTGGAACCCTCTGGAGCGTTGTCGAGCAGCACACCGTAGAGCGCACTGTCGATCACATTACCGATGGCACCGCCCAGGATGAGAGCCACCGACCAGAGCAAGCCAGGGTGTACGTGCTTGCGGGCCAGCGCGTAGAGGTAGTAACCAATACCAACCATGGCGAACAAACGAAATACTGTTAGAATCAGCTTGCCGTACTCTGAGCCGAGTTCCATTCCGAAGGCCATGCCGGGGTTAAGCGTATAATGCAGCTTGAACCAATCGCCGAACACCGGGATTTGACCCATCACACCCATTTCCATATTATAATGAACCGCCAACTTAACCGCTTGGTCGAGGACAATGATGCCGATGCTGAGGAGGTAATACTTTAGATATTTCACGCGGTTTATTGTTTAGTCACTTCTGTTTCTTTAGCTTTTCAGCATCTACCTTGTCTTGTGGACGTCCTGTAGCTAATTTAGTCTTTATAAGACTTTCAACATCAATCAAATTGACGCTTACGCCTTCTACGTCAACAACTTCTCGTTTGGTATAACATTCTTCAAAATTTACCGCAGGAATATCAGTTAAAAGGTCAATCCTTGCCGGAGGGTATCCTAGCTGGATAACGTTCTCTTTGTCTAGCAGATCACTCACCATAATTCCTAATGAGGCAAAGCCGAAGTCATTGACAGCAGCAATCACTTTCTCGGCGTTTTCTTCGTCCAACCATACCCAAAAATCTACATCTTTAGTGTATCGGGGGTAATCGTGAAAAGCCCTGCATACCTGCCAATTACCAAATACTTAGCTTCTTTCTCGTTTAATAATGCGATAAACTCTCTGAAGTCTGGGTTCAGCACTATATTTCCACCTGTTATACTCTTGACGAATTTCTTCCAGCGCCTCTAACCTTTTTATCGGCGGACGACCTAACCAGTACAGAAGGTCATCGGGTTCCTTACCCTTCTTGTATACGCCCCCTGCTGTTTTATTCATCTTGCTCATGATCTATTTCTGGCTCAATTGTAGCGTAACCTTCACCTCTACCTCATCCATCTCCAACGTTGTAGCATCGGCCAGCGTATCTACCAGTGACAGTTCTGTGGCTTGCACTTCTTGGCTAATATAAGAACGATGGGCTTCAACGGCTTCGTCTACTAACTGGTTTCCCTGCTCTACGCTTACCTGAATCTTATCCTGCACTTCCAGCCCTTGGTCTTTACGTAGGTTCTGAATACGGTTCACCAAATCTCGGGCCATTCCTTCTCGCTTCAGCTCGTCGGTGATGTTAATGTCCAGCGCGACCGTTAGGTTACCCTCGCGGGCTACCGACCATCCCGGAATATCTTCCGAAGTGATTTCCACGTCTTCTACCGTGAGTGGCACCTGCGTATCCCCCAGCGAAAGTTCGTAGCGTTGCTCGCGTTCCAACTGGTTGATCTCATCCTGCCCCCACTGCGCCAAAGCCGCTGAAATATCCTTCATCCGCTTACCGTACTGCTTGCCTAGCCGACGGAAGTTCGGTTTGACCTTCTTCACCAGCACCCCCGAGGTATCGTCAATATACTCAATGTTCTTCACATTAACCTCTGACAAAATAAGGTCCTCTACTGCGGCAATCTGCTGACGAAAATCGTCGCTCAGCACCGGGATCAGTATTCTGGACAGTGGCTGACGCACTTTGATGGTGTGCTGCTTGCGCAGCGAGTGCACCAGCGAAGAAGTGCTCTGGGCTAACTGCATTTTAGTTTCCAGGTCAGTATCAATGGCCGCTTCGTCAGCTTGTGGAAAGTCGGTGAGGTGTACCGAAGTAGCATTTTCGTGCTGACTCACCCCGTTGAGGTGCTGATAAAGGCGATCGGTATAGAACGGAGCCACCGGCGAGGCCAGTTTGGTGATCGTCATCAAACAGGTATACAATGTTTGATAGGCCGCCCGCTTCTGCTGATCATACTCGCCTTGCCAAAACCGCTTGCGGTTGAGCCGCACGTACCAATTACTTAGGTCATCGGTGGTGAAGTCCTGAATCAGCCGAGTGGCACGGGTAGGTTCGTAGGCGGCGTAGGCTTCGTCTACCGCTTTGATCAGGCTATTGAGCTTTGAGATAATCCAGCGATCGCTTTCGGTGCGCTCGGCCAGCGGAATAGCCGCTTCGGCAAAAGTGAAATCGTCGAGATTAGCGTACAGCGCGAAGAAGGCGTAGGTGTTCTGCAAGGTGTTGAAGAAACGTCGCTGTACCTCCTGTACGCCTTCTACATCAAATTTAAGGTTGTCCCACGGATTGGCGTTGCTGATCATGTACCAGCGGGTGGGGTCGGCCCCGTACTTCGCCAGCGTCTCGAACGGATTGACAGCATTGCCCAGCCGCTTCGACATTTTGTTGCCGTTTTTGTCCAGTACCAAACCGGTAGACACCACGTTTTTGTAGGCGACACCATCGAACAGCATGCCCGCAATGGTGTGCAGGGTGAAAAACCACCCGCGGGTTTGGTCTACCCCTTCGGAGATAAAGTCCGCCGGATAGCTAGCATCAAAGACTTCTTCTTGCTCAAACGGATGGTGCCACTGGGCGTAGGGCATGGCCCCCGAGTCGAACCAAACGTCGATGAGGTCCGCTTCGCGGTACATCCGTTGACCGCTGTCGCTCACCAGCACGATGTGGTCTACGTACGGACGGTGCAGGTCTTCTTTGGCCAGCGCTTCGTTGTTTTGGCGGATAAGCTCTGCATCCGCATCGAACGCCTGGTTGGCCAACTGCACTGCTTCGGTGAGCTCAGCCACTGAACCGATGCATACTTCCTCGGTGCCATCTTCGGTGCGCCAGATGGGCAGCGGTGTGCCCCAGTAGCGCGAGCGGCTTAGGTTCCAGTCGACCAGGTTCTCGAGCCAGTTCCCGAAGCGGCCTGTTCCCGTGGCTTCTGGTTTCCAATTGATAGTTTTGTTGAGCTCTACCAGCCGCTCTTTGCGGGCGGTGGTTCGGATAAACCACGATTCTAGCGGATAATAAAGGATGGGTTTATCGGTGCGCCAGCAGTGCGGGTACGAGTGCTCGTAGCGCTCCACCTTAAACGCTTTGTTTTCCTGCTTGAGCTTGATAGCAATTTTGACATCGGTAGACTGGTAACCGGGAGCCGACTCGTCTTCGTTGTCGTAATTCTTGACGGGCATACCCGCAAAATCGGTGATTTCTTTCACCAGCCGACCACGTTTATCAACGATAGGAGCGGGATTACCGTTTTCGTCTTTCACCATCACTGCCGGAATGCCGTGCTTCTCGAGCGTACGAAAGTCATCCGCGCCGAAGGTTTTGGCCAAGTGTACCAAACCGGTGCCGTCTTCGGTGGTCACGAAGTCGCCCGCCACCACGGTGAAGGCTGGGTCGGGCAGCGGCACGTAGGGCATCAGTTGCTCGTACTTCATGCCCACCAAATCGCTGCCGTGCA
This sequence comes from Tunicatimonas sp., assembly GCA_965213875.1. GTDB lineage: Bacteria > Bacteroidota > Bacteroidia > Cytophagales > Cyclobacteriaceae > Tunicatimonas. The sequence goes on from CBDCAN010000001.1 coordinate 2,308,946, forward strand.
GGGTTTCTACTACTTCGTAGGGAATCAGCTTATCGCCCGGCTGATAATTCGTGAGCTTCACGTCTTTAGCCTTAGCGTTGAAGTAACCGCCCATCCGGTCGCGTGCCAGAATCACATTAACCGGCGCGAAGGTGTAAGGATTAAAGGTTTTCACCTTGACGTACTCAATGCTGGCACCGACAGCAATACCCGAATTGGCCGGTAGTGTCCAGGGGGTGGTGGTCCAGGCCAACAGGTAATCATCTTCACGGTTGGCAAGTTTGAACTGCGCCACCACCGAGGTGTCTTTCACGTCTTGGTAGGTACCGGGCATGTTGAGCTCGTGCGAACTAAGGCCGGTGCCCGCCGCGGGCGAATAAGGCTGGATCGTGTAGCCTTTGTACAGCAATCCCTCGTCGTAGAAGCGTTTGAGCAGGTGCCACAGCGACTCCATATAGTCGCGCTCAAAGGTGATGTACGGATCGTCCAGATCAACCCAGTAGCCCATCTGCTGGGTGAGTTCGTCCCACTCGCCCTTGAACTTCATCACCGCTTCACGGCATCGCCGGTTGTACTCTTCGATAGAGATTTTCTTGCCGATATCTTCTTTAGTGATACCGAGCTGTTTCTCTACTTGTAGCTCTACGGGCAGACCGTGTGTATCCCAACCGCCCTTACGTTTCACCTGATAGCCCTTCAGCGTTTTGTAGCGGCAGAAGATGTCTTTGATCGTGCGGGCCATCACGTGGTGAATGCCCGGCGTGCCGTTGGCCGAGGGCGGTCCCTCGTAGAAGGTGAAAGTAGGCTTCCCTTCCCGGTGGTCTACCGACTGCTGAAAAATGTTGTGCTCTTGCCAGAACGCACGGACCTCTTCCGCCACTTGTGCGTAATTGACGTTCTTATGCTCAGGGTACTTCATGTTGGATACTGGATGACTTTCTGTACGGTTAGGATGCTGGTTACTGGCGGCCTCCGCGCGGATAAATTTCATGAGTGGTCAGGTGCTGGGTTCGTTGTCCAACGGATTGGCGTAATGACTGAAACCTACTACTTGCCTGCTGATCGTTCAGCGAGCGAATTTACGATATAGTTGCGGTTTGTGGTAGCTTAGCCCAACATAAGCGATAACAGATCACAAAATATTAGAGGATTATCGCTCACGCGAGCATAACATCTATTTATGTTGCACATGTATATTGCAAGTAAAACGCACGTGCAATGAACAACAAATTGACGCTGACATTAGAAAAGGAAGTGATTGACCGGGCCAAGGTATATGCGGCGCAAGAGGGTCGTAGTCTGTCTGATATTGTAGAGAATTATTTAAACTTCTTATCCATCACACTGATCAAGGAACAATCAGTCATCCTTCCCGAATAGGTCGTTTGAGAGGAGTCTTAAAGGTTGATGAGGATTTTGATTATCGTCAAGCATTAGAAGAAGCGCTAAATACTAAGTACGGTGGATAGAATATTTATGGACGCTGATGTTATCATAGACTTTCTCACCGATAGGCCACCTTACGCCGAAAAGGCGGCTGTCTTGTTTAGAACAGCTGAGCAACAGGCGCTAGACATATGGACCTCTTCTCTGGTGATCAGTAACATACACTATATCATTAGGAATATATTGGGAGACAAAAAAGCTAGAGCTGTTCTGCGCGAGCTTGTTGATGTTGTTAGCATTCAAGGTGTAGGTAAGCAGGAAGTTACAGAAGCATTAGCAAGCTACTTTAAAGACTTTGAAGATGCGCTTCAGCACGCTACTGCCCTTAAGGTAAAGGGGATAGACGCCATCATTACACGTAATATCAAAGACTATAAAAAATCTAGCGTCGCTGTTTTTACTCCCGAAGAGTATTTAAAGGCTAGAGGGATAAAGTAATGTCGGGCTATAAGTACTCGACCAAAAATAAGTATAATAAGTACGTCATCGCGAACGCATGTGAAGCGATCTTATCCACGAGGAGACCGCTTCGCAAAGTCCCGCTCACCGCGTGATCGCCCACCGCGTGGCGCGGTGACGTATGGAAAAGTGATACTTTAATTTGGCTGGGTACTTAACTATCCTCGTTGCTTTTTATCGCCCAACCAATCGGAAGTTACTTCGTTCAGCTTTTTCACTTTGTACTCAAAATCGCCCTTCAATTGGTCGCGGACTTCTTTAAGGTTGTCGAGCAGTTGCTGCACGTCGTCAGGAATGGCAGCTTCCAGGTACTCACGGATGCGCTTGGTGAGCGTGGGTGACTTGCCGTTGCTAGAAATAGCGATCTTGAGATCACCCTTCTTTACCACCGAGCTTAGGTAGAAGTCGCACAGATCGGGCGTGTCGGCCACGTTGGTCATAATGCGTTTCTTGCGGGTAATCTTCTTCACCCGTTCGTGCAACGAGCGGTCGTTTGTAGCGAGAAACACCAAATCTTTGTGACGCAGATCATAGCGACGAAACTCCCGTTCTATCACCTTGACGTGCGGATATTCCTCTGCCAGGCGGAGGATGTCAGGTTGCAGTATCTCCGCCGCCACCAGCGTGACCCGGGCGGCGGGGCTGTTCTTCAAAATGGCTTCCAGCTTCTCTAGGCCGACGTAACCGCCTCCCACAATAAGTACGTCTAACTGATGAAGCTTAAAAAAGACGGGAAACATGGTGTTCCCGTAGTTGTCTTGTGCGTAATTCATAGCCTCTTGAACGATTGGTGCAGTGAGTGGTTGCGCGAAGTGCAGGTTGTGGTAAATTGCTGCTTTTCTCACCCTTACTTTCGCTGGTATGAAGATGAACCGCCTCTTAACTAATCTTTGCTCGGATGATCTTCCGGCTACGCGTGATTTCTACGTCACGCTGTTTGACTTTGATGTTTCCTTTGAGAGCGATTGGTTCATTAATCTGGTTTCAAAGGATAAGGGTTTGGAATTGAGTATCATTGACCGCACGCATGAACTGGTGCCGCCAGACTATCAGAAACCACCGCAGGGGTTCTATCTCACTATCGTGGTAGAAGATGTGGATCAAGCTCACCGGGCGGCACAGGAAGCCAGCTTCCGGATTACCTCTTCGCCTACCGACACTTTCTACGGACAACGACGAATGCTGCTGGCTGACCCCAATGGCGTGCTCGTAGATGTGTCATCACCTATATCGGACTTCAACGGTTGAGGTTAGGGCTTACGCCCGGATTGTACCCCGGAAAACTACAGTCTTGGTGAAGTTGGCAAACGGCTTTTACTCACTAACCCATCTGACCGCCAGGGCTTTTTCATAAAAATGCTATACCCTAAATTGACTTCTTCTTTTCTGTTACCCTGTAAGGACTTTGTTAAACTATATACGAAAAATGCAACGAGATTCCTTGCGGAATGATATTAAAGAGTGAGACAATTCAGAAAACATCCTCATTGTTAATTTTACGAAAAGGCCGTGACCTGACTGCTAACGTCAAATCCTATTCGTAGTACGCAATCGTTTCGGCGACGGTTTTTCGCTGGATGTCGGGCACCTCGGCACCCTCAGCGGGGTATCCGACCGGAATGAGCAGAAAGGCTCGTTCGTTGGCCGGACGCTCGAGCAGGTGCGTCAGGAAGTTCATCGGGCTGGGCGTGTGAGTGAGGGCGACCAACCCGGCGTAGTGAATGGCAGTGAGCAGAAAACCGGTGGCAATACCCACCGATTCGTTCACGTAGTAGTTGTTTTTCTTCCCTTCTTCGTCTGCTTCAAACGCGCGTTTGCACACCACAATGAGCCAGGGAGCAGTTTCGAGGAAAGGCTTGTGCTCGTCGGTAGCAAACGGTTTGAGGTCTTGCAACCAACTGTCCGACATGCGACCGTGGTAGTTGATGTGCTCCTCTGCTTCGGCAGCCGCACGAATTTTGGCCTTGAGATCGGGCGACGACACAGCACAAAACGTCCAGGGCTGTTTATGTGCTCCCGACGGAGCCGAAGCGGCGGTCATGATGATGTCTTCCACTACCTGTTTGCTCACAGGTTTATCTGAGAACATCCGCAGCGAGCGTCGATGATTCAACAACGCACGGTATTCGGCGGCCCGCTGCTGGGTTTCGGCAGGTTCGTAGGTGGGTGCCTGGTAAGTAATGAACGGGGCTTGATCCATAGTAGTCGTGAGTGGTGGTTGAACACAAGATACGCTGTCAAAAGCATTTGATCAAAAGCGTAGCCGAGCCGATGTAGGAAAGCCCATAATCCTACCGTTCCTTGGTGTGAAGAACGATGCTCACTGAGCATCTAGGTACTCAAACACAAGTTTTACTGCGATCGAGCCCTCGCCCACCGTACTGCTGCAACTGCTCTAATTGCAAAGGGTAGGCTACTTCATCGCTAATCAGACTCATGCGTGACGGGGGGGCGGTTGGGTATCCAAATTACGGCAATAGCCAGGCAAATAAGGATCTCTGGCCGACATACCCTTTGATCAACACTCAATTTCGACGCTTTGCTTACGTGCTAAGGTTTTGGACGAAAGGAACAAGCAAAAGTACGCAGTTCGGTGCAGCTTTGTAACCGTTAGTCTGACCAACCCTTTCAAGACAACACATTCCATGATTCAATACGAAAACCAATACGTTAAAATTGAGCTAGACGAAACCCTAGCTACGCTGGTACATACGTGGCGCGGCTTTGCCAAAGGCGACGACTACCGCGAAGCCTGGGAAGAGTCGCTGCGGCTGGCCAAGCAGCACAACATCCGGCACTGGCTTATCAACCAGCGCGACCTGAAAGGCATCAGCACCGAGGACTTGCGCTGGACCAACGAAGAGTGGGTACCTCGCTCGCAGCAGGAGATGGGTAGCGAACGCTTTACGGCAGTGGTACTTTCTGAAAATATTTTTGACGAGATAGCCCTGAACAAATCAGCGAGTTCTTTGCAAAAAAGCGGCATCGTTGCCGGGTACTTCGCCAAAGAAGAGTTTGCTAAACGGTGGCTCGCTAGTCGCTAGTAACCAAGGCGGCAAGAGTGCTATTCTCCATCGACTGCTTCTTCGTGTTGCTGCCAGTCCCCCGTTCTTTTGCCATCGATATAGCTTCCTTCTTCCTTCACCTGTCCACTTTCGTAGTACGCCCGGTACTTGCCTTGTTTCACTCCGGCATCGTAGCTTCCTTCTTCCTTCACCTGTCCACTTTCGTAGTACGTCCGGTACTCACCTTGTTTTACCCCGAAATAGTAGTCTGTTTCTTGCTTAAGTTCCCCTGAAGGATAGTATGCCTTCTCCGTCTTGGACTTTTTCCCTTTGCGATACTGGGTGGTTTGCTTTACCGCTCCATCTTCGTAGTATAATGTCACGGTACCTTCCAATTGCTTCGCCACGTAAGGTTTTGCTTCGGCCAGTTGCCCGTTAGGATAGTACGATTTCCAAGTACCTACTGGTTTGCTATTGAAAAATTGCTTTTCTTCTTGTAACGTACCATCGGGATAGTATTTCTTCAGGTTACGCCCCGCGTCTGCATACACTGTCACGGTTTCCGGTTTACCATCAGAGTAAAAACTCTTGTGTTCGCCCACGGGCTGTCCCAAGCGATGCGTTCGCTCTTCGCTTAGTGTGCCGTCAGTATGATAATAGCGACTGTTGCCTTCCAAAAAACCGTTTCTGTACTCTTCGTCGCGTAGCAGTTGTCCGGTTTCGCTAAATGCTTTTGAGCTGCCGTTGCGCTCACCTCGCCTAAAATACGTTTGGTCGGCCAGCTCTCCGCTGGCGTAATATTCCGTAACCAAACCGTCAATACTACCGTTTTGGTAGTTCATTTCGGTACGTAGCGTACCATCTTCGTAGAACTTACGCATCGGCCCCTCTTGCTTCCCTTGGGTGTAGGTAATTTGTTCCTGTAGCTTTCCACTGGGATAATACGACTCGATCAAGCCGTCGGGCTGCCCGTTTACAAACTGCGTTTTGTTCTTTGGAACGCCATTAGGATGATAGACTGTCAGTGTGCCTTGCAGGGTATCATTGCGAAAAGTGGCGGTTTGCAGCGTATCGCCGGTTTGGCTCAACACTACTACGCTGCCTTCTTTCACCCCGTCTTGGTAGGGCGTACGCCGCTGCACTCCGCCACCAAGATAGTAATCCTCCATCCACCCGACCGGCTGCCCGTTGCGAAACAGCGCGGTGGCAGCCAGGGGACCCTGGGGGTAATACTTTTGGTAAGGGCCGTGGGCGATAGTGCTGTCTTGTGCCAGCACGTAGTACTTTTCTTTGACCCTTAGGCGGGCAGAGTCGTAGTGGGTAGTCACTAGCGTGGTGTCCTGCGCGTGCGCGTGCGGAGTATTCATCAGCACCATACCGAGTAGCGCCGTATACATGCCGCAGTCGCAGAGTGACCTAACAATGTTTAACATAGATAATTAGTGGTTCGTAAGAAGTGGTGTTAAAGTTGGTATACAAATTTAACATTATTTAAGACGAACCAGTGTAGCTCCATAACCAAATTTTTCACGTTGAGCATCCTGATAGTACAAAATGTTCTTCATCTGCGATAAGCGCTTCTGAATTTCGCGGCGCAATGCCCCGCTCCCCACTCCGTGTACAAAGGTGATTTCGTTCATACCTGAACCTAATGCCTGGTCTAACTTTTCTTCGAAGGTTTGTAGTTGCAGACGCATCATATCGCTATTGTTCATGGCGTCGTAGTCTTCCGTGAGCGATTCAATGTGCAGGTCTACTTCGGCGGGAGGACGCGTGAGTTTGATTTGCTCTCTGGCCCGCGCTTCTTCCTTGGGGGCCAGCATACTCTCCTTCAGCTTTTCGGGGTCTAGCGACTGCCCACCTATAGCATCGGCGGCCTGGTCGATAGAAAATAAGAATGACGCTTTATCTAGGATGGGGGCCGTGGCCTTACTTTTAAAAAACTGGGCCGCCTTGTGACGAATGCGTCGCATCAGTGGTTCGCGCAGGCTGTAATAACCATCGCGGAAGTATAGCCCCTGGAAGATGAGCGTGGGCCACTGGTCAAAATCGGCCACCTGACGGTTGGTTATTTTAGCCGTCGTTTGGGCGGCTAGGGTCCCGGTAGATAGGCCCTTGAAATTACCGTTGCTTTCTTCGCCCAGTACGTAGGGGATCGTAAAATCTGTGGTGTTGACCAGGTGTAGCGACAGCTGCTGATCGTTGATCTGTACGTAGGCCAGGTAAATGCCTTGCTTTGCCACGGGCACGTTGGCCCGTACGGGAGTCACCGGTTTTTCCTTACTGGGCGACTCGATGCGCTGAAAGTAGTTGGCTTCTTCTTGCGCCACAACCACCACCTCGTTGCGCAGCACCGGAATCGCAAAACCATCTTCTATTTCTACTTCAATGAGGTTTTCGTCGATAAGTCGGGTGATGAGGCCTTCTTCACTGCCCTTGAGCAGACGGACTTTGTCACCGATATTGAGATTAGCAGGCATAGCAAAAGATAGATTGATCAGCCTAAACGAAGCGCCAGACCGGAATGTTTGTACAGATAGGCGAAGCGGTTATTACGACGTCATAAGCGTCTCTTTTGCCTTTTCGGGTGAGATTTTCAGCGGGGCAATTCTAAATTCGCGCTCGGTTTTGTAGCCGGAGTAGCTGCACTCGTAGTGCTTGACTAATAGTCCTTCCTTTTCTTTGGTCGGCTTCTCGATGATTTCTTCTCGAACGACCCGCAGCGTATAATAACCGCAGGTGGGTGACTTCTCGGCATGTAGGTGTCCTTGGTACTTCTCTACCTTTACGTAGTCAGACGTTTCGTCTACCCACACGTCATAGTCTACCGAAAAGATGTTCTCCTCGGCAATCTGCCCGTCGTCTAGGTGGACGTCTTCTTCGTGCTCACCCAGCAGCTTTAGGGGTTTACCGGCGGGTGATTTGCGGGGAGTGTAGCGCAGCTTTTGCAAGCGTTTCTCCTGCATGGTAGGATAATAGTACTCCAGAAAATTATAGATGATCACTCCGATGAGCGTACCGAACATGAAAGAGGTAAGCACCCCCACCAGCAAGAACATCCAAGCGGTGGCCAGCACAGAAATCGCGTACAGCCCGCCAGCGGCAACGATGGCAATACTTCCGTAGAGCATCAGTTTCTTTTCTTGCCGGTTAACAAAATCGTAGCGCTCTTTATAGTCGCGGATGGTCAGCAGTCGGAATATCAGGTAAAGAAACATCAACACTCCGATGGCGGCTAACGCAATGGCCGCGTAGAAAAGCGTGACCTGTAGTATTGACCAAATTTCCATAACGATCTTGCGGTAAGGTAGAATAAAGCATCACTGCCAACAACTAATAGCAAAAGTTAGCTGATTCTGCCGCAAGATGCAAGTTTGCGACCAGACAGCCCTTGTTCTGTACGCTTTTGTTACCTAACGCTTACCTTCTGTCAATACGCATAAAGACTACAGCTTTTTGGTGACAAAACCGGTGAGCATCTCAAACAAATGCAAGCGGGTATTACCCCCGTAGATACCATGATTGCGGTTGGGATAGTAGAAAGAGTCGAACTGCTTACCCGCCGAGATCAGAGCATCTTGCAACGCCACCGCGTTCTGAAAATGCACATTATCGTCGCCGGTGCCGTGTACCAGCAGGAAGTTACCGCGCAGTTTGTCGGCGTGGGTGAGCGGTGAGTAGCGGTCGTAGCCTTCGGCGTTGAGCTGTGGGGTTTGCAGATAGCGCTCAGTATACACCGTATCGTAAAACCGCCAACTGCTTACCGGGGCCACGGCGATGCCCGCCTTAAACACATCGTTGCCCAGAAACATTGCCAGCGACGCCATATAACCACCGTAGCTCCAGCCCCAGATGCCGATACGGTCTTGGTCTACGTACGAGCGCTGTCCTAAATGTTTGGCGCTATTGATTTGGTCTTCTACCTCGAGTTTGCCCAGTTGTCCGTAGGTGGTATGGCTGAAGTTGCGTCCGCGTCCGCCGGTGCCCCGGTTGTCGACACAAGCGACCAGATAACCCTGCTGCGCCAGTACATGAAACCACGCTTCACGACTACCTTTCCAGTCGTTGACGACCAACTGCGAGTTGGGGCCACCGTACACGTACATCAGTAAAGGATACTGCCGGGTACTGTCGAAGTCGTTTGGTTTGATCAGGTAGCCGTTCAGCGACAGGCTATCGCCTACCGGTACGGTGATGGCCTCGCGGGTGCCCCAGGTATACTCGCTCACCGCCGCTTGTAGCGCTTGATTGTCTTCCAGCACCCGCACGAGCTCGCCCGAGGGGGCTTCACGCAGGCTTACTGTCAGGGGTTGCTCTTGCGAAGCGAAGCGATCTACGTAGTAACGAAAGTCAGGGCCAAACTCTAGCCGGTGGGTACCGGCCTCTTCGCTGAGGAGGCGTTTCTTCTTGCCGTTTAGCCCAATAGCGTACGGATGCCGCTCAAGCGGTGACATTTCGGTAGACAAATAATAAATTAGCTCGCGCCGTTCGTCAATACCCACCAGCTCGCTGACTTCCCAGTTGCCCTGCGTGATCTGCCGTTGCAGCTTTCCTTCCATATCATACAGATAGATATGCTTATAGCCGTCTCGCTCGCTGGTGTACACAAAACGGTTGCCATCCTTGAGATAGGTAAGGTCATCATTGTAATTAATGTCTACGTAAGTCTCGCTCTTTTCTTGCAAAACTACCGTAGCGGCTCCGGTAGTGGCGTTAGCGTGCAGGATGTCTAACTGATTTTGCAAACGATTGAGCCGAATCACGGACAAAAGATCATTATCACTAGTCCACTGCAAGCGCGGCACGTAAATGTCAGTCTCGCTCCCGATATCCACTGGAACCGTTTTCTGATCGGTGAGGTGATACACCGACACTTTCACCGCAGAATTGCCCTCCCCCGCCTTGGGGTACTTGAAGCGGTAATCTTGCGGATACAGCGCGCCCCACTCCTGCATGTTGTACTCGGTGACGCTATCTTCGTCAAAGGATAGATACGCCAGGCGATCACCCTGCGGCGACCAACGAAACGCCCGGGTAAAGGAAAACTCTTCTTCGTATACCCAGTCGGTGCTGCCGTGAATCAGCCGGTTGCGCTCGCCGTCCTCAGTGACCGCCGTCACCGACATATCTGCTAGCGTGACGTAGTAGAGGTTATTGTCGCGGACGAAGGCGATCTTGCTCCCGTCGGGCGAGAAGGTAGCGTACGACTGCTTTTCGCCCTCGGCCACCGGGCGTAGGGTCTTGCTTTCCAGGTCGTATACGTAGTAATAAGCCCGGCGCGAACGTCGGTAGATCGGCTCCAGTTCAGTAGCCAATAGTACCTTGTTCTCTTGCGGACTTAGTTCGTAGTTGTCGTAGGCCAGTGCCAGCGGATTGCCGGCGGAAGCATCTTCAGGTAGTACCAGTTCACGCCCGTTCACCAGCGTATCCACGGCTTCGCCAGTGGTGACATCGTAGCGCAGGATGTGCTGATAATAAGCGGTATCTTCCGTTACCTGCGCGGTATAGTAACGCCCGTCGTCCATCCAACGAATGCTCGACACTGTTTCTGGATTCAGCAAACCCTCAGTAAAGATCGCCTCCAGCGTGAGGGGTTGCTTAGACTGCGCCGTGCTAAAGTGATACGCACTCGTTGACAGAACCAGCAGTAGCAATTGGGGAAGCGCTGCGGTGCGAATCGCAGACAGGCAGGAGGAATAGTAACAATGCATAGGTGAGATTGTGTTGTTTCTTTGCCGTTTATAAACGGACAATATAAAGTTCTGATACGGAAAACGTGCGTCTGAAGCGTACAATTTGCGGCTACCCTACATTTCTTCCACGATAAAAAAACCATCGCTGCCCTCTTTCTGGTACAGCGGCATAAAGATCATACCTTCCTGCGGCGACACGATAGGACCGTCTTTGTCGTGCGCCACCACCTCGCCCCGGTTGATCGGTTTGAAGTTGAAGTACCCCGGATTCATCTTAAAACCGGCAGCTTCGGCAATGGTATGCATCGACTTAGCCACCACCCGACGGGGCAGCTCTCGTGCGCACCGCGCAAGAAGCTGTTGGTGGCGCTCCTGGTAGTCTTCAGGCCACGATACCATATCCAGAGCGTCTAGCATGGACCAGATGCCTGCCTCGTGCAGGTCAATCGCTTCGGCAGAACCAATCTGCCCACCCTCGAAGGCGAAGGATACGAAGCCCTCCTGTACGGCATGCACCATTAGGGTGCCCGGCAGAAAGTCTTCCATGCCTGTGACGATAGGAATGTGGAGGGCTTCCACCGCCGGATGGTGCGCATACCCGGCGGGCACGATAACAAAGCTGCCTCGCTGCGCTGAGGTAGTGTGCAAATCAACCAGCACTTTGGTAGGGTGTTCGGTGTCTTTGTACCGGTCAATCCAGTTAAGCAGTGCGCGTGCCTCGGCGTCTTCCGACGATTGGTTCTCAGCGCCTTCTAGCCGCAGCAACCGTAGGTGGTCATCGGTCCAGCAGCGGTTTAGGTCGTAATCGATGAAGCGTCGCTGCGCTGCCAAGGCTGATAAATTGCCCCGCAAACCCACCACTTCGCCGCGCAGTGATGAGGCGTCTAGCTGTTCAAAGACGCGCTCGGTCGCCACTACTCCGGCGGTCTCGTTGCCGTGCAGCCCGCCCGCCAGCAGCATCAGCGGACCGGGTGTTTTTCCTACCACGTGCCCAATCATCCGATCCGTATTCTCCGGTTTATCCATAGCCCGCAAGATAGAAAATCGCCTGGGTTTTCTGCTTTCAAAAGCCAACTTCCCTCCCTACCTTTGGCACCCACCCGGACGGCGTCGCCTCATGACCTACCAGTACATCAAAGCCTTACACATCATCTTCGTTGTCACGTGGTTTGCGGGCTTGTTTTACATTGTGCGGTTGTTTATCTACACCGTTGAGGCGCATGAGGCGGAAGAACCGGCGCGAAGTATCCTGCTTGAGCGGCTCAAAGATTGGTCGCGCCGCTTGTGGTTTGGCATCACTTGGCCTTCGGCTGTCTTCACCCTGGGGTTCGGCACGTACTTTCTGCACTTTTACGCCACTGCCAGCGGCGTACCTACCTGGTTGTGGATCAAGCTAGGTTTTGTGGTTGGGCTTTATGCCTACCACGGTTTGTGCCACGTGATTTACCGGCAGTTGCAGCAAGATGTGGTGCGCTACTCGTCGCAACAGCTCCGTATTTGGAACGAAGTGGCGACCATCTTCCTGGTTAGTATTGTGTTTATGGTAATTCTTAGAAGTGCACTTAGTTTGCTCTGGGGCGTGATTGGTTTGGTGGCGTTCACAGTAGTGCTGCTGGTGGCCATTCGTATCTATAAAAAAGTGCGCACGAGCGGCACTTCTTCTCCCACTGAGGAATTAGATCAGCCGTCGGAACGTTGAACAGCTCATTGTATATTATTATCCTGAACCCATGCATACGACAAAAGTCATCCTTATTTCAGTAGTAGCACTGGTCACCGCCTGCGTACCCGCTGCCGAAGAAGCGAACAGCTCCCTGCCTATCCTGGGCCGACGCTACTACGACGAAGCTACGCAAGATACGGTGTATCATACCGTGGGTAACTTCATGTTTGTCAACCAAGACAGTGCCACGGTGACCCCCGCTACTTTTGAAGACAAAGTGTACGTCACAGACTTCTTCTTTACCAGCTGCCCGACCATCTGCCCCACCATGAAGAAGCAGATGCTGCGCGTGTATGATAAGTTTAAAGACAATCCTGAGGTGGCTATCCTCTCTCATACCATCGACCCGGCGTATGACACCGTCGCGTTGCTACACGACTATGCGGAGCGTTTGGGTGTATCGAGTCCGAGCTGGCAGTTTGTGACGGGTGAGAAGGATAGCATTTTCAACATTGCGCTGAAGAGCTACATGGTGACCACCGCTGAGGAAGAAAGCGCCCCGGGTGGACTGGTACACAGTGGCGCATTTATTTTGGTAGACAAAGACCGGCGCATTCGTGGTATGTACGACGGTACCGTCCCTGAGAAAGTAGACGTTCTGATGAACGATATTGAGCGTTTGCTGGAAGAGTACCAACCTGCTTCAGTAGCTAGTTAGCGGTTTGTTGAGATAGATTTTGAGGTATCTGTTGAGCAGTAGTTTGCCGACGCGATTTTGAAATAGTCAGCGGTTGGCAGGCGATGGTTACAGAAACATTAAACTGCTTACCGCCACCCGCCACCCGCCACCCGCCACCCGCCACCCGCCACCCGCACTTGCTATCAACTGTGCTTCAAAACTTAGTTTACAAGACATCAGTGCTATCTTCTATGAGCCGTCACTTCTTCACACTCTTTGCTGTGCTATTAGCCGCCTGCCAAGGAAATAACTATGAGAATGCAGCGACGCGCGATTTACCTCATACCGATAAGGTGCGTTACCAGCAGTACATGATTCAGGGGCAGCAGCTCTACGCTACCCACTGTAGCAATTGCCACCAGGAAGACGGTAGCGGTTTGGGCCAATTGATTCCGCCGCTCGCGCAGTCCGACTACCTGCTGGCTGACGTAGACCGCACGCTGTGCCTTATCAAAAATGGCATGGAGGGTGAGATCGTGGTGAATGGAGTTTCCTACAATCAAGCGATGCCTGCCAACGAGCGGCTGCGTAACATGGAGATCGCGCAGATCGCCACCTTTATCTACAACTACTGGGGGCATGCGCAGGGCCCTATCGCTACTCAGCAGGTAGAACAGGCTTTAGCTGCGTGTGACAGCACTGCTGTGCGTCCATAATATTTTCCCGCCTTTCTTTTCGTGGTTTAGTTACATCAGGTAGCTTATCCATCATATTTGGTTGTCAAGTAGGCAGGCTATTCGCTATATTGAGCGGTAGTCACTCACTATTTTGATAGGTTTCGTTAAAATAACTTACGCGGGCGGTTACTTTTTGCCGTTAGATAGTATACACCAGTACGATAGGTTCGATGAAAGACAGTGAGGTTTTAGAAAGAATGAGTCACGGCGACGAGCAAGCGTTAGACTATTTGTATCGCAAGTACTATCGGATGATGACGCACGCCATTATCAAGAACAGTGGCACCGAGCAAGAGGCGAAGGATGTTTACCAAGATGCCTTGATTGTGTTTTGGCAGAAGGTGACCAGTCATCAGCTCACGCTCACCTCTAAGATCAGTACGTATCTTTACAGTGTGTGTCTGAACTTGTGGCGCAAAGAACTGGACAGAAAAAGCCGACTGTCGCACGAGGAGCAGGATCAGGCCGAATATATGGACCATGAGGCAGAAGAGCGGCGACTGATCATTCAGGACTGTATCAGCCAGTTGGGCGATACGTGTCAGAAGATTTTAACGTATTACTACTTCGATGATTTATCGATGCAGGATATTGCGGATAAGCTGGGCTTTGCCACCACTGAAACCGCTAAGACCAAGAAGTATAAGTGTAAAAAACGATTAGATCATTTAATACGGGCCAAGTATTCGGCCAGTGACTTTTTAGATTAACCTTTATGCACCAGAACTTTACTCATACTGATTTGATTGACCGTTATCTCAAGGGGAAACTGCCGGAAAGTGAGCGTTTGGCCCTGGAAGAAAGCATGCGTCAAGACCCGATGCTTGAGGGTGAAATAGGCTGGGAAAAAGACATTTACCAAGCGATGGGCGAGACACGTCGCGCCGCGCTCAAGCAGCGCCTCGATCAGGTATCCGTCAGCACCTCAACCTGGTCCGGAGGCAAAATAGCCGCCGTCGTAGGCACCGCACTGCTGGTGGGGGCCGGTGCGTTTTACTACAACAGCCAGTCTGACCAGACCGTAGTAGAAGCAACGGCCCCGGCAGCAACATCAACCGTCACGTATCCGCAAGCGTTTGTGCTGGAGCACACTCCCGCCGCCCCCACCGTTGCACCTGAGGAAACAACGGTGCCAGCCGCTGATACTCGCCCTACGGTAGAGATAGAACAACCGCTGGCTGTAGCCACGCCAACCCCTACCATTGTGCGCCCGGGAGTGGTGAGCGAGTTCGAAGAGGATATGCCTACCGTAGATTACGACGATTTCAAAGCTCCGGAGAAGCAAGCGCTACAGAGCAATACCTATCAGACAGAAGAGGTGGCCGTAGAAGCCCGTACCGATGGTGAATATGACTTTCACTACCAGTTTTACGACGGCAAGCTATTTTTGCACGGCAACTTCGATGGATACCCCTACCAGGTGATTGCGCTCAATACAGATGACCGTAAAAAGCTCTTCTTAGAGTTTGAGAGCACCTATTACCGCATCAGCGAACACGCTGAGGTGACACCGCTCGTGGCCATAGAGGATCAAAAGCTGATTCAAAATCTACAGAAACTGAGTCAAGTTGAATAGTGCGATCTGTTACCCTCTAAACTTTTCTTCGTCTGATAGCCCTTCGGGGCGTACGTGGCGCGGGTAAAGCCAGGGTCGCAGGGTCGCGACCAGGATACGGATGTCTAATCCGAACGAAACGTTCTGTACGTACCATACGTCCAGGGCAAACTTTTCGGGCCAGCGTAGCGCGTTGCGCCCGTTGATCTGCGCCCAACCGGTGATTCCCGGTTTCACCCAGTGGCGTTGCCGTTGCTCTTCGTTGTAATACGGTAGATATTCGGTAAGTAGCGGGCGAGGTCCTACCAACGACATATCACCCCGAAGCACATTCCAAAGTTGCGGCAGTTCGTCTAGCGAGTATTTGCGCAACCAGTGCCCCCATCGAGTCGCTAGCTTTTGTCGGCGATTATTGGGAAAAGAGAGCGTGTGCAATTTGTAGAGACAAAATATTCGCTCGCCTTTCCCGACTCGTTGTTGCGCAAAAATAGGAGACTCGCCCGACAGCAGCACCAGAATGGCCCCAACCAGTAGTAATACCGGTGAGCACACGATCAGCACGATGGTGGCTAGTCCGACGTCTAGCCATCGCTTGGCAGGGTACCCCGGCGTGGTGTTTACCAACAAAAGCGTATTAGTTATTTGTCTTTTTGATCGTTAAATTTGCTCGATGGCAAAGGATACGATTTCCGAAACAAACTTTCGGCTACCCGGGCAAACGGGCTTCTACCGCGGCAAGGTACGAGATGTCTACTTTTTTGACAAACAAGTGGTAATGGTAACGACTGATCGTGTGTCTGCCTTCGATATTATTCTGCCTCGTGCCATTCCTTACAAGGGGCAGGTGCTCAATCAGATTGCGAGCAACTTCCTGATTTCTACCGCCGATATTGTGCCTAATTGGATGACCGGCATCCCCGATCCTAACGTGATGATCGGTTTCAAGTGTGAGCCCTTTCCTATCGAGATGGTCATTCGTGGCTACCTAGCGGGCCACAGTTGGCGCGAGTACCAAGCGGGTCGTCGCAGCCTGTGCGGAGTGACGCTGCCCGAAGGACTCCGAGAGAACGACCCTTTTCCTGAGCCAATTATTACGCCCACCATCAAGGCAAAAGAAGGTCACGACGAAGATATTACCCGTGGAGAAATTTTGAAGCAAGGTTTGGCTTCGGAAGCTGACTATGAGCAGTTGGAAGCATACACCCGGCAACTCTTCGACCAGGGCACCCGAACGGCACACGAGCGCGGTCTTATCTTAGCGGATACCAAGTATGAGTTTGGCAAGCTCAACGATAAAATCCATCTTATTGACGAAATTCATACTCCTGATTCTTCTCGCTACTTTTACCTAGATGGTTTTGAAGAGCGGCAAGAAAAAGGGGAAGCGCAGAAGCAACTTTCTAAAGAGTTTCTCCGGCGGTGGCTGATCAGTGAGGGCTTTCAGGGAAAAGATGGCCAACAAGTTCCTGCGATGACCGACGAAGTGGTAGATAATGTTTCGGAACGATATATCGAATTGTACGAAAAGATTACCGCGCATCCTTTCGTTCGCGAACGAGCCCACAACCTGATGCTGCGCATTGAGCGAAACATATTAAACGCCTTATAGTTTTACATTTCATTCATTAAAATTTGACTTCAAGCATGAAGTATTCCATAGATAAGAAAGACCAGTATAGTTTAGTGAGTTTGGAAGAAGACAAGTTGGACGCTTCGGTGGCTCCTGAGCTTAAGTCAGAACTCATTACCATGCACGCTGAGGGCACCCGTAACCTTATTTTAGACATGGGCACCGTGAAATATACCGATTCATCGGGCTTGAGTGCACTGTTGGTGGGTAACCGTATTTTCCGCGAGGACGGCGGAGCGTTCGTGATGGCCAGCCTGAATGATCATGTGCTTAAGCTCCTGAAGATATCGCAGCTAGACAGTGTTCTTTCTATCGTTCCCACCACCGAAGAGGCCGTAGATTCTGTGTTTCTCAACCAGATTGAGCAAGATTTGGGTGATGATAAGACAGAGAACGGCACGGACGCGTAGACATTGATATTTCAGCTAAAGATACTGGGGGCCAATTCGGCTACGCCCGCGTTCGGTCGGCACCCCACCAGCCAACTACTCACCGTGGGCAAGTTCCACGCCCTTATCGACTGTGGCGAAGGCTGCCAGATGCAATTGATTCGCTATCGGGTGAAAACCAGCCGGATCAGTCATATCTTTATTAGTCACCTGCACGGTGACCACTTCTACGGGTTGATTGGCCTGCTCAATACCTTTAACCTGAACGGCCGCACCGACGATCTCATGCTGTACGGCCCACCCGGTTTGGCTGATATCATCACCGTACACTTGCGGCAGTCGCACACCGCACTGCGTTACCAGATGCACTTCTATGCGCTTGACCCCACAGCACCACAGTGCGTTTACGAGGATGACACGCTGACCGTGAGCACCATGCTAATGGATCACCGGATCGCCTGCTGGGGTTTTCTGTTTCGCGAACGCAACAAGCCCCGGCGTATCAACAAAGAACGGTTATCTGACGAGATATCGGTAGAAGACATACTGGCCCTCAAGCAGGGGCAGGATTTATGCCACAGCGATGGCACCATTCGCCATCAGAATGAGACGCTCACCCTGCCTCCGCGTCGTAGCCGTTCGTACGCCTACTGTGCCGATACCCGCTACCAAGAAGCGCTAGCCGATACGGTGCAAGCGGTAGACTTGCTATATCACGAAGCGACCTTCATGCACCAAGCATTGCAGTTGGCTACCGAGCGATACCACAGTACGACGGTGCAGGCGGCTACCTTGGCGCAACGCGCTCGGGTAGGTCAGCTGCTGATCGGCCATTATTCCAGCCGCTACCGCGATCTTATCCCACTGCTTGAAGAGGCAAAAACCGTATTTCCTCGCACTGTTTTGGCGCAAGAAGGCCACGATTATTCGGTAGAAGACTAAACACCTATGACCTCTACACTGTCGCAACGCCGCCAATCTAATTTGTTTGTCGTGCTTAGCGGTATATTCCTGACCAACGCGATTATTGCTGAGCTCATCGGTGTCAAGATATTCTCGGTTGAGGGCACCCTGGGCCTGCCCCCGGCACAAATTCCACTACTCGGTGATTTCGTGCTGGACATTAATCTGGCCGCCGGGGTGGTCATCTGGCCCGTGGTGTTTATCACCACCGATGTCATCAATGAGTACTACGGCAAGCGGGGCGTGCGGATGATCAGCTACTTTACCGTTATCTGTATCAGCTACGTGTTTGTGGTGATCTACGTGGTGACCCTGTTGGCCCCGGCCGACTTCTGGCTGGATGTGAACGCGCAGGATGCGCAAGGGCAACCCTTTGATATTGACTTTGCCTTTAATAAAGTCTACCTACAGGGTCTGGGAATTATTATCGGTTCGTTGGTAGCGTTTCTGGTAGGGCAGCTACTCGACGTGTACGTGTTTCAGCGGTTGCGACGCCTGACGGGCGAGCGGCAGATTTGGTTGCGCGCCACCGGTTCTACCCTGGTATCGCAACTGATTGATAGCTACGTAGTGCTCTTCATCGCTTTTTATGTCTTCGGCGAATGGTCGATGCCGCAGGTGATCGCGGTGGGTATCGTCAACTACACCTACAAGTTTGCGGTGGCCATCGCCACTACCCCGTTGCTGTACGTAGCCCACCACGCCATTGACCGCTACCTGGGGAAAGCGGTGGCTCAAGAGATGACCCAGGCCGCTAGTCGTGACACTTCGTTGCTCTAAGAAACGCCACGTGATCGCATCATATTATCGCAAATGACCGCGGTGGCGATACCCACGTTGAGGGACTCGGCCTGACCAAAACGGGGAATATGTATAGGTTCAGTGATGTAAGGCATCAAGTCGGTACTTATTCCTTCTGACTCGTTGCCGAGCAGAATGGCTCCGCCGTTCGCTGGTATCGTCAGCTGGTGCACGCTCTGCCCTTCGTCTAGTACAGCTCCGTACACTGGCACTTCCAACTGCGACAGGTACGCATCTAGTGCCGTATATACCACTGGCACGCGTGAAAACGATCCCATACTTGCGCTAATTACCTTGGGGGCATAAGCATCGGTGGTGGCGGGTGAGCAAATGATCTGCTGGATGCCGTACCAGTCCGCAATGCGAATGATGGTTCCTAGGTTACCCGGATCACGAATGTCGTCTAACGCCAACACGTACGCCGACGGTGCCAGAGACGGAGGGGCCGATGAGGGTATGGTAGCCACCGCCAGGGCCGCATTATTATGCTTAAAAGTACTCAGCGAAGAGAGCGTAGCCTCATCCGCTTCGTAGTACTGACGATCATCCGGTGGTGACGACAACAGCCCTTGGTGTTGCTGCAAAAACACTTTGGTGGCTACCAGTGTTTCTATCCTGAAGTCAGACAGCAATAGTTCCTGTACGCTTTTTGCTCCTTCTACCAAGAATAACTGATGCTGGTGGCGATACTTCTTTTGGTGAAGCGACCTGATCAGTTTTATTACCTTCCGAGTTACCATTACTAATTCATCATACCCTACACAACGTGAGTTTACGAGCGATAATACGCTATTTTTCTGTGTTTTTCGTCATTACCAGTTTGGCCGGATGTTCTGCTACCCGCTATTTGGAAAAAGGCGAAGCCTTGCTCTACGAACAGAAGATCGAAAATGCGAAAGACATTGGCGAAGATGAACTCGACGATTTTTACCGCCAAGAACCTAACGCCAGCCTTCCGCTGGTGTCAGTATACCCCTACGTTTGGTTGTACCACTGGGGGCTGAAAAGCTACGACAAAGAAGAATTAAGACAAGAAGAAGTCGAGCTTATTCGCGACTTTGATAACCGAATTGCCGCCGCGCGCGAGAAGGGTAAAAAGGGAAAAGCCAACCGACTAGAGAAGCGCAAAGACAACAAGGTAACCAAGATTGAACGGAAGATAGAAGAGGGCAATCTACTGATGCGGTGGGGCGAGCCGGTTTCAGTGTACGATAGCAGCTTGGCCAACACGACGCGCGAGCAGATGGAAAGTTACCTGCACACCAAGGGCTACTTTAATGGGGTGGTCACGCATCAGGTAGACTCCAGCAAACGTCGGGTCACATCAATCTATACCGTAGAAGAGCAGACCCCCTACTTGATAGACACCATTGTCTACCGTGGCGGGGACGAAAAAATTATGTCGCTCATACGCGAGAACATAGATGAACGGGAAATCAACGAAGGGCAGATATACGACCAGGATAAGCTAAGCCGCGAACGCGAGCGGATTGAAGACCTTCTTAAGAACAAAGGCTACTACGACTTCAACCGCCAGTATATTGCCTACGACGTCGACTCTACCGTGGGCCAGCAAGAGGTGAAAGTATACACCAATATCCGAGAGCCAGCACAACGAGGGTACCACAAGCAATTTAAGCTGGACTCGATCATCTTCACCACCGACGCCGATATGCCAGGCACCGGCGAGCGCAAATCGAGCAGTTTTAATGACATTACCTATCGTTACTACGACTACCAGTACTATAAGAAGATCCTGGATAGAAGAATCTTTATCCGTACCGACAGTTTGTACAGTCGCGAAGAAACGCTGCTCACGCAACGGCAGTTATCCAACCTCAATACCTTCAAGTTTATTAACATTAATTATGATACTACGGGCGGGCAGTTTATCGCCAACATATATGCTAGTCCTCTCAAAAAGTACCAAACTTCTAATGAAATAGGACTCAACGTGAGTCAGGGTTTTCCGGGTCCTTTTGTGAATGCCTCACTACAAATTCGCAACGTTTTTGGCGGTTTAGAAGTACTGGAAATTAGTGGTCGGGCCGGTATCGAGGGCGTGCCTAGTTTTGTTACTGAAGAGGAAGATGACAACACGGTTTATCGTAGTATCGACATGGGGGGCAATCTGTCGCTCACCTTTCCTCAATTTGTGTTTCCACTACCCAACCGGTGGAAGTCTCGCCTGGGTCGGCTCAATCCGAAGACTCGCATTCAGACCGGCTATAACTATGTGAACCGACCTGAGTATATCCGCGAGAGCTTTAAGAACACGCTGACCTACAACTGGCAGAAGCAACAGAAGATTCTGTACAACTTCACGCCCATCGACATCAATTACATCGACTCCGACATACTGCAACAGTCTTTCCGAGATATTCTCGACAATAGTTTGCAGGAGTTTGGCATTCCACTGGGGCGTTCGTTTGAGCCCTCGCTGGTGACCAGTATGAACTTCTCGGCCATTTTTAATTTCAACAATTACGGCAGCTCAAGTTTACTAGAGGAAAACGTGGGCACGCCTACCTACCTGAAGCTCTACGGCGAAGCAGGAGGCACCATCTTTAACTTTGTGAACACCGATTTCCTAGATGAGCGAGGTATAGAGACTTTTAAATACCTGAAGCTGGATACTGACTTTCGGCAGTACGTAGACCTGCCGGGTGAGACAACTTTGGCCTATCGTTTTCACGCGGGGCTTGCCGTGCCCTACGGCGATGATTCACTGGCACTACCCTACGAGAAGTACTTTTTTGTGGGCGGCAGCAATAGCATTCGTGCGTGGTTTCCCCGCCGTTTGGGTCCGGGTAGCGCTCCCCCTCAGGATACCGATGACGACGGTTACTACGAGTACCGAATTGAGCAGCCGGGCGAAGTACTGTTGGAAACCAGTGTTGAACTGAGGGGAAATCTGTTCGGCTTCGTCAACGGAGCCGTGTTTGTCGACGCCGGTAACGTATGGCGACTGGAAGAACTACCCAGAGATCAGGAAACCGATGCACTTCGTCCGGGGGCGACCTTTGATCCTGGTAGGTTCTGGGAACAGCTGGCGGTAGGATCAGGCGTTGGGCTACGCTTCGACTTTTCATTCCTAATTCTCCGCTTCGACTACGGCATCAAGATATTTGATCCGGCCCGGCAGGTCACCAGAACGGTAGTTAACGATATGGGAGAGTCCGTAGAAACACAGGAACCCGGGCGGCGGTGGATCGGCCAGCAGTTTAGTGTGTGGAAAGAGATTGCGAACGGGCGACTCAACGTGGGCATCGGATACCCTTTTTAGCGACATCCGCAAGGAGCAAATTTCCCTTTTTCACAGAAAAGTTACATTTTCATCGTATATTGTAGTTTTTCGCTCGGGTTTAAGTCCAAATTACTTAACCACTTTTTAGCATACAATTCAACTGCACAACATTCTGATCACTTTCGTCTTACCAGACTGTGGCATCAGGATAACACACAACACCTCTATGCGCCTAACCTTTACTCTACTGCTGTGCGTGAGCAGCTTTTTTACGTCCACAGCTCAATCTACTTTAATATTTCATGATGATTTTGAAACCGGCGGCTTTCAGTCAGAGTGGGCACTACATCCTGCTCGTGACAACGGGGCCATCGAAGTGTTCCCCTGCGAATCGATGGAAGGGCAGTATGCCGCCCGTTTGGGTAAGAGTGCTGATGGCAACCTGGCTATTAATCGGTTAGATTTACGTCTGGACTTATCTAATGTTGATGACGCTGAACTAAGGGTTATGATGGCGCACAACCACGATGATCCGCACGTGCAAGATGGTATCTACCTGAGTGATGACGGTGAGCACTTTGTGAAAGTATTTGGGTTTGTGAGCGACGTATGGCAGGCTAATACTCCGGGTATGCTACCGCCCCTCAACCTGCGAACGCTCGCCACCGCCCATCGCATGACGCTCACCAGTTCGTTTGTGGTTCGCTTTCAACAGTACGATGATCACGATTTCACTGGCGGCGCTGACTTTAGTGATGGTTTGTTTATTGACGACGTAAAGGTACAAACCCCGCCCAATGACTACGCGACTCTACCTTTTCTCGATGATTTTGAGGAGCCTGAACTTTCATCTTATTGGTCAAGAGGAGATCCTACACAAACCCCCGAGACCGTAGTGAACCCCAGTGGACGGGTAGAATTATTTGTAACCGAAGACACGGCCCAACGCCAAGCCGTCCGATTGGGCAATTCAGTTGATAAGAGTTGGGCCACCAATACCCTCGACTTGCGCGTCAACCTTCTTGATCAGCCCGACGCCACTCTTAGCTTCAAACTGTGCAACAATCATGATGAAACGCACCCGCAGGATGGGCTATTCTTCAGTGACGACGGAGGGCTTACTTTTATCAAAGTGTATGACTTTGACCTGGACCATTGGCAGGGCGAAGGATTTGGTCAGTTTCCACCGCTTCCTATTCAGCGCTTGGCGCAGGAGAATGAGATGGAGCTCACCGACCGTTTCGTTATACGCTTTCAGCAACATGACGACGACGACTTTGACGGTAGCCGCCTGACCAGCGACGGCTTTTTTATCGATGATGTGCAGATAGAAGCTCGCCCGGCCGTGTACGCTACGCTGCCCTTCTTTGAAGATTTTGAGCGTTTTGACCAATCGCCGTACTGGCACCGTCGCATTCCTTACTACGACGATGTTGCTACCGAGATAAAGCCTTCGGGGGTGGTAGCCCCCGTGTTTTACGATAGCACTTTGGGGCACGTGATGAAAATGGGCAGCGCAACCGATAAAAGCTACAATACCAACGCGCTAGATTTGCACGTAGACTTGAGCCAAACCTCTAACCCTGAACTGAGCTTCTGGATTTACGACAACTACGACGAAACGCACCCCCAGGACGGACTATACTTTAGCGAAGACGGCGGTGAGACCTTCAAAAAAGTGTATCAGTTTGACGGCGACCAGTGGGGCGATCGGGTATTTGGTCAGCTGCACGCGCTCAACATCAGAGATCTGGCAAAGGCCCAACAAATAGCGCTCAGTAACACTTTCGTCATACGTTTTCAGCAGCACGACGATGACGATTTTGACGGAACGCGTACCATTAGCGATGGCATCTACCTGGATAACGTTCAAGTAGGTGATCCTGCTATTACCTACCGCAGCGCATTGCCACTGGTAGAAGGGTTTGAATCAGACTCACTCAGCGTAGGCTGGCACCACCGCTACCCCGAAGCCACCGCCCCCCCCGAAACAATTCGTCCCGACGGAGTAGCAACGGTTATCGACTCAATGAGTCACACCGGAAACCGGGCTTTGTTGCTGGGTAAACTAGACGATGGCTACCCTACCGTGAGTTCACTAGACTTGCATCTGAACCTGGCCCGTCAAAGGGAGCTGGAGCTTAGCTTCTGGTTGCGTAGCAACTACGACGAAGAAGACCCGGAAGATGGCATCTGGTTCAGTAGCGACGGAGGAAAGTCATTCAAAAAGGCGTATAGCTTCGACCATCAGCATCGCGGCAAATATGCTCCCTTCCGGCTCAATATGGATTCGCTGCTTCAAAAGACGCAACAGCACTACTCAGATCACTTCGTGGTGCGTTTCCAGCAACTGGGCGAACGAAGAGTAGACGGCGACGGCATATTCCGACACGGGGTGATCCTGGACGATATCGTTATCTCCAGTCCTGCACTAGCTCCTGAAGTATCGCAGGCAACCAAAGAAGAGGAAGAGGGCACGAACGAATGAGCAGGTTAACCAAAGAGGCCATTGCCATCTGGTTTGAGGGGCTACAGCAACGTATCTGCACAGCCCTGGAAGCGACCGACGGCGGAGCCCGCTTTCGCGAAGACCCCTGGGACCGACCCGGCGGCGGCGGTGGAAAAGCCCGGGTACTCACCGGTGGAAAGATCATTGAAAAAGGCGGCGTCAACTTTTCGGCGGTACACGGTGAAACTCCGCCTAGCATCCTGAAGGCGCTAAAGCTAGAGCAGTCTGATTTTTACGCTACCGGTGTCTCTATTGTCGTGCACCCTCACAGCCCCATGGTGCCTATCATTCACATGAATGTGCGCTACTTTGAGATGAGCAACGGAATCGCCTGGTTCGGAGGTGGTATAGATCTTACCCCGCACTATATTAATGAAGAAGACGCCCGTTTCTTTCATCGGTCGCTCAAGCAAGTTTGCGAACAACATCAGGCCGACTATTACCCCAAATTCAAGGCGTGGGCAGATGACTACTTTTACGTGAAACACCGCAAAGAGACCCGGGGTATTGGGGGTATCTTCTTTGACCGTCTGTCGCCTACCGACGAAAAAGACCTACAGCAACAGTTTGGTTTTGTGCAAGACGTAGGCGAAGCCTTCGCGCCTATTTATACTCATCTGATCGACAAAAACCGCACAAAACAGTACGGAGAGGCTGAAAAGGCGTGGCAGTTTATCCGAAGAGGACGCTACGTAGAATTCAATTTAGTACACGATAAGGGCACTAAATTTGGTCTGGACACTGATGGGCGCATCGAGTCCATACTGATGAGTCTTCCTCCGCTGGCCGCCTGGGAGTACGCACACGCGCCGGCGGCCAATAGTGCCGAGGCACGCACCCTTTCACTGCTCAAAAAAGGAATTGACTGGGCCGAACCTAACGTAAGATAGAGGAACAATATGCCTGCGCTCAGACAGTAGCTGACAATACAGAGAGCTCATTACATCCCTTCAGCAGCCTCTAATGGTAACTCTATCGTAGAATACGGATATTTATAGTATAGTACTCATCTGTATCAACGAGCCATGAAACGTCATATCATTATTACCATTCTTCTAGTCTCATTTTTTGTTAGTCCTTATTTGTACGCGCAGGGTTCGCTACAGAGTATCAATTCGGGGCGCAAACTTTTTGAGGAAGGCATGTACAAAGAAGCCATTATGGACTTTAACCATGCCATCGCTAAAGATTCTTTGGCGATACAGGCGTACTATTTTCGGGGTAAAACGAAGATGATTTTTGAAGACATGCACGGGGCTATGAAGGATTATAACGCCGTGATTGAAATAAACCCTGAGTATGCTGATGCCTACTACGAACGGGGCAACGTGAAATTCGGACTACAAGACTACTACGGAGCTATTGCTGATTATGGCGTAGCCATCAGGTTTAATCCTAACATGGTAGAAGCGTACTATCACCGCGGACAGGCTCGCCGAGAACTGGAGGCGTATAAAGATGCTATCAATGATTTTACTAAAATTATTGAGCTCAATCCTAAGGGAAAAGACGCCTACTATTTACGAGGCATCATCAAGATAGAACGCGGATTGTTTCAAGAGGGCTGCTTAGACCTAAGTAAAGCCGGCGAGTTAGGCGACCTAAAAGCTTATGAAATGATTCGCGAAGTATGCAATCGAAAGGGAATCAAATAAGCGCCCGCTAGTTGCGACTCTCTTTCTGCTTGAACTGCTGAAACTTGCTGTTGTCAGGGTCACGAGGAAATACATTGTCTGTCAGATTAGCATCAGCCGTTTCCTGCTGTGGGTCCAGTTGTACTTTCACTACTTCCTTTTCCTTCGCAAACACTTTGGTCACCATTTGTTCATTTTTACGCCACACTTCGGCCGGAATCTTCTCGGTTTCAGTGCTACCATCCGCGTAAGTGAATTCTATGATAAGCGGAGTAACCAGTCCGCCTTGGTTTTCAAACGTCACTTCGTACAGGTTCTTATCGGCGTAGCGTCGTCGCACTTCGGTATCGTCCATCCGATTTCGAAACTCACCGTACATTTTCTCTTCGGTGTCAGTCACCGTCAGCTCTTCGTAGTCTTGTAGCCCCCCGTCCGCAGACCGCGATTTTGCTTTCTTCGACCTACTGATATCACCTGTTTTCACCTTATTCTCTACGCTGGCATCGTCACTTGCCAAGCGAAATCGCTTCACCTCCGATACAGCTACGTCTACATAATCGGTGGTGTAGAACCAACCCCGCCAGAACCAGTCTAGGTCAATGGCCGAAGCATCTTCCATCGTTCTAAAAAAGTCAGCCGGAGCTGGTTGTTTAAAGGCCCACCGTTGGGCATACTCCTTAAAGGCTGCGTCGAAGAGCTCCGGTCCCATCACCGTATTGCGTAGCAACATGAGCGCGGCCGAGGGTTTGGCGTAAGCATTGTTACCGAACTGAATAATCTGCTCTGAATTGGTCATGATCGGGCGGATATTCTGCGGATCGCCCCGCATGTAATCTACGATGGTGCTGGGGGTGCCGTACTTGATCGGCATTGTGGGATAGTACTCCTGTAGTGTAAGGGTCTCCAGAAATGTGTTCAGCCCCTCATCCATCCAGGTCCACTGCCGCTCGTCAGAATTCACGATCATAGGAAAGAAGTTGTGACCCACCTCGTGTACAATGACGCCAATCATATCCCACTTCTTGCTATCGGTATAAGTGCCGTCGGGTTCGGGCCGACCGAAGTTGAAGCAGATCATCGGATACTCCATACCAATAGAAGCCGCATGTACCGAGATGGCCACCGGATAGGGGTAGTCGAAAGTGCGCTTTGAGTAGTTGATCAGCGTATTCTTTACCGCCACGGTAGAATGTTCGGCCCACAATGGATTACCCTCTTTAGAATAAAAGGACATCGCCATCGGTTGTTTGTCGTTGATCTGTACGGCCATAGCATCCCACAGAAACTTGCGGGAGCTGGCAAACGCAAAGTCGCGCACACTATCAGCGTGGTAGGTCCAGGTCTTTTGTCCGGTGGCTTTGGTTTGCTCGTTGGCGCGGGCCTCTTCTTCCGTCACGATAAAAACCGGTTGGTCGAAGGTCTGCTCGGCTTGCTTCAGCCGGTTGCGTTGCTGCTCAGTGAGCACCTCTTTAGGGTTTTGCAACACTCCGGTGGCCGCTACTACGTGGTCTTCGGGCACGGTAATACTCACGTCAAAGGTGCCAAAGCTAAGGGCAAACTCGCCGCTGCCCAGAAACTGCTTGTTCTGCCAGCCGTTGATATCATCATACACCGCCATGCGAGGATAAAACTGCGCAATCGTGTATAGATAGTTATCATCCTCGGGAAAGTACTCGTAGCCTGAACGGCCGTAATCAATCATCCGATCGTTTACATTGTACGACCAATCGATGCTGAACACAAACTGCTCATCCGGCTTCAGCGGACGGGCCAATTGCACCTTCATCATGGTTTTATTGATCACGTAGGGCAGGTCGCTTCCGTCAGCACTCTTGACCGATACGATGCTGAATCCACCATCAAAGTCTGCCTCGTGCATTAGCCGCAACTGAAACTGTCGGGCGGTGAGCGAATCTCGCACAGCAGACGTTTCAGTCAGCGGAGTGTTGGAATCACGTGCCCGCACGTTTTGATCCAGTTGCACCCACAAATAGCGCAACGGGTCGGGCGAGTTGTTATAGTATGTGATGGTTTCTGAACCACGCACCGACTGGTTTTGGTCATCCAGCGTTACTGCGATTTTATAATCTGCCTGCTGTTGCCAATAACGGTAGCCGGGCGCACCGGAACCCGCGCGATACTCGTTGGGAGTAGGTAGATCCAGTTGTTCGAATTTACCGTTTTGCGCGTGAGTGCTTGAAAGTAAGCACCCACACAACGCCAGTGTCAGCCACAGATTTTTTTTCATAATGGTTGAAAGGATAAAGGAAGGAAAAGGCGAGTGGACGGAGTTGCTAAGCCTTCCAGACTACCTCTTCGTTTTTGTTACCCACTTGCAATACCAAGCGGGTAGGGGCGGGCACCAACACCAAACGAGTGAGTTGGTTAGGGTACTCATCTACATCAACGATTACCCCACCGCTGGTAGCACGGTAGGTAACAGCGCCATTGCTTTCGTCCTTTTTGTAGTCGTTGGCAATGTAGGCGATGGGCAGCAACACATCATTGTCGGGGCACAACTCATCGTGTATATCAGCCAGCATGTCTTCTAGATGGTCGCCGTACTCATCGACCAGGTCATCTTCCAGATCATGCAGCTCTTCTTCTACCACATCGTACTGATTATCATTGTAGGTAAGGTGGCTCAGCGCAATCTTTTTTTCTACTAGCCGCGACAGGGCTTTATCTAAGGCTTTTACGTTCATAAACTCAGCGTTTTCAGTGATTTTTTTCGCGACACTAAATTCTTAACAATTACCGTGACTTGCAACAAAAGGTCTTTCAATGTCTACAGCGTTAAGCGCATTCTGATTCAGATGAGTGGCGGTGTTTTGCAAAATATCTTTACTTTTACGTATCTGGCACTTTTTCATTTTACCCACACCAAAACTATGAGTACAACCGCAAAAGAACGAGCCCAACAGTGGCTTGATAGCACTACTGTAGACCAAGACAGCAAAGCTGAAATAGGGCAATTGCTACAAAAGGAGCAGGATGGCGATTTGGTCGACGCCTTTTATCAAGAGCTAGAATTTGGCACCGGCGGCCTGCGCGGTGTCATGGGCGTAGGGTCTAACCGCGTCAACAAATATACCATTGGTATGGCTACGCAGGGACTTAGCAATTACCTGATCAAAACGTATCCTAACGAAGCCCTCAAAGTTGCTATTGCGCACGACAGTCGTAATAACAGTCGCTACTTTGCCGAGATCACCGCGGCGGTGTTTTCTGCTAACGGCATACAGGTGTACTTCTTCGATGATTTGCGCCCGACGCCCGAGTTATCGTTTGCCATCCGCACCCTAGACTGCCACAGCGGGGTGGTACTGACGGCTTCGCACAATCCTAAGGAGTACAACGGCTACAAAGCCTACTGGCGCGACGGTGCGCAGTTGGTGCCCCCGCACGATAAAAACGTGATTGAAGAGGTGAGTGCGATTGAGAGCTTAGATGATGTGAAGTTTGACAAGGACGATAGTAAAATTCAGACCATTGGGGCTGATATTGATGAGCAGTACCTAGAGAAGTTGAAAGGTTTGAGTCTTTCACCGGAGGCCATTCAGCGACAGCATGACCTTAAGATTGTGTTTACGCCGATCCACGGTTCTTCTATCAAGCTGGTGCCCGATGCTCTGGCTAAACTAGGGTTCACTAATGTGCACACGGTAGCCTCCCAGGCCGAGCCCGACGGTAACTTCCCGACCGTGGTGTACCCTAACCCCGAAGAAAACGATGCGCTAAGTATCGCGCTAGAAGAAGCCAAGCAGATAGATGCTGACTTGGTGATGGGCACCGACCCTGATGCCGACCGCGTGGGCATTGCCGTGAAGAACTTGCAGGGTGAGTTTGAAATCCTGAACGGCAATCAGACCGGTAGCATGCTGGTGTACTATCTGCTACTGAAGTGGAAAGAAGCCGACAAACTTGACGGCGGACAGTTTGTGGCTAAAACCATTGTGACCACTGAGTTGATTCGTAAGATTGCTGAGCACTACAACGTAGACTGCTATGATACCCTCACCGGGTTCAAGTACATAGCGGCACTGATCAAAGAAAAAGAGGGCTCGCAGACCTTTATCGGTGGTGGCGAAGAAAGCTACGGTTATCTTATCGGTGATTTTGTGCGCGACAAAGATGCCGTATCGGCCTGCACGATGATCGCTGAAATGGCCGCCTTTGTGAAGGATAAAGAGCTATCGCTTTTTGACCTTCTACTTGATGTATACGATCAGTTCGGTCTGTATCGTGAAAAGCTGGTATCGTTTACTAAAAAAGGTAAGAGTGGGGTAGAAGAAATCCAGGCCATGATGCGCGACCTACGGGCTAACCCGCCCGAAACCATCGTGGGCGAGCGCGTCACCAAAGTTATAGATTACTTAAAAGGCACCGAAAAAGATATGGCCACCGGACAGCAGAAGCCCATTGAGTTTCCCGAATCTAACGTGCTACAGTTCTTCACTGATGCGGGCACCAAGGTATCGGCGCGGCCGTCAGGTACTGAACCTAAGATTAAATTCTACTTCAGTGTGAATGCCGATATGAATAGTATAGACGATTTCCTGATAGACTGGAAAAAGCTTGATGATAAAATGGAAAACATCATCAAGGATATGAATTTATAGGCTCGTTAGCTGGCATCGCCACTTCCGCAGAAAACTTGTGTTTGTCTTGTCAACCAAATACGAATTGAACGTAGATCGGAATGCTTTAAAGTTAGATTTGTACAAATTTTTGTTTATATTAGTATAATAAATCACCTGCATGGCTTATCGCGAAAAAGAAATTGAAAAAAAATATTTCTCTATTGGTGAAGTAGCTGATCAATTAGGCATCGCTGCATCTCAAATTCGCTTCTGGGAAGGGGAGTTTGATATTATTAAGCCGCAGAAGAATAGGAACGGTAAACGACAGTTTACTAAAGACGATATAGATAAGGTAAAGTTGGTGCATCACCTCGTCAAAGATCAGGGTTATACCCTTCAGGGGGCTAAAAATACGATCAAGAACGATATGAAGGGTGCCAAAGATAAAATGGAAATGATTGCTACTTTAAAGGATGTACGCTCTTTTTTGGTGGGCATGAAACAAGAGATGGACAAATCATAAGTATATGCAAGAAGCTGATAGCCCGTACGCAATTCCTACTTCCGCCAGCGATGCGGTGTACTACGTGGCTCTTAGCATGATCCCTTTGGTGGGCGGCGTGATGGCCCGCCAGCTGATCAGCTACTGCGGCTCAGCCGAAGCAGTATTCTCTGCTTCCCGTCGCCAGATAGCCGATATTCCGGGGATCGGGCCAAAAACTCGGGCGCAACTGAGTCTGCGGCAGAAATGGCTAGAGGTGGCAGAACGAGAAATTGCTTGCTGTCGTGAAAAAGGAATCCAGGTGATTACCTTGTCATCTTCTCACTACCCAGAACGGCTACGGCAGATCTACGATGCTCCTGTGGTACTTTTTTACCGAGGTGATGCTGTTTTAGACGCCCCGCGCGTGATCGGAATCGTCGGCACCCGCCGTGCTACAGACTACGGGCGACGCGTTACTGAAGAGTTGGTGAGCGCACTAGCGGCACACAATGCGCTGATCGTTAGCGGGCTGGCCTACGGTATTGACATTGCGGCCCACCGAGCGGCGCTGCGCGCCGGAATACCGACCGTAGGGGTGATGGCGAGTGGGTTGGATACCATTTATCCGGCGGTGCACCGCAGCGATGCTTTAGCGATGGTAGAACAAGGGGGGCTGTTAACCGAAGGTCCCTTAGGCACTCGTCCCGACGGCCCGCGCTTTCCGGCGCGTAACCGCATCATAGCCGGGCTATCCGACGCTGTGATTGTCGTAGAAGCTGCTGAAAAAGGCGGGGCCCTTATTACGGCCAATCTGGCCAACGATTACGACCGTGAGGTATTTGCTGTACCCGGCAATCTCTACCATAAACACGCCCAGGGTTGCCATCGGCTTATCAAAGAACATAAGGCGAGGCTACTCACGGATAGTCAAGACGTTGTAGAGATTCTCAACTGGGATATTGAGACCCGTTCATCTCGCCAAGCCGCAGTGAACTCAGATATCGACGTGCGTTCGTTGAGCCAAGAAGAGCGCGCAATCGTTATACTATTAGAAGCCCAACCGGAGGGTATGGTGCTCGACGAAATTAGCTGGAAGTCAGAGATTCCGGTGAATCAGCTAGCCGCCGTGCTGCTGAGCTTAGAATTTAAACAGGTGGTGAAGGCCCTACCGGGGCGAAAATTTCAACGAAGATGAGCGATCATAACAACTCGCTAAATAACGTTTGCGATGGAAAACTATTATCAAATACTGGATCTTGGCTACAGTGCCACCACCGAGGAGGTCAAAGTCTCTTACCGACAGCTAGCCAAAGCATATCACCCTGATGTTAATGCGGGCGACCGTGACAAAGAGGAGATGTTCAAACTGATTAGCGAAGCCTACGGGGTGCTGTCTGATGCCGAGAAAAAGGCTTCTTACGACCTCTCTTTGCTACTGCACCTCAACGGACACAGTGCGGCTGCTTCTAGTAGCACCAGTACGTGGAGTATGCGTCAATCCCCGTACCGACGACGTCGCTACCGACGCCGCGTGCCGGTTGTGTACTCGCGCAAGACCCAAGCGGCTATGGCAGTACTACTGGTAAGTATCGCGTCAGCTGTGTTGTTTGTGCCTCTTTCGCTCACGCGCTATTCTTCAGAATACCACTACGACAAAGGGCTTGAGTACTTTCAAAACGGACAATACTACGCCGCCCTCAACAGCCTCGACCGGTCTGTGATTGATTTCGGCTCCAAAGACATAGAAGCCTGCCTGTTGGCCGGTCATATCCTGATGAACCAATACGGACAGTACAATTATGCCATTGAGTACGCTGAGAAAGGATTGGAGCGAGACATTTCGGAAGGCGAGCGGGTGCAGCTGCTTTATCTCAAGGGGCAGTGCCTGCGCGAAAGTACTGATCATCACGAAGCTATTCGCACCCTGGAAGAAGCCCGCGTGCTCTGGCCCGAGTACGATAGTTTACACTACGCTATTGCTGAGATTTATGCCTTCCGATTGGATGACTACGAACAAGGATTGCAGAATTTTGATAAACTATTAAGTACCAACCCAAACTTTGCCGAAGGTCATTTCGGACAAGCCTACTGCTACTACAAGCAAGGGCAACAGCAAAACGCGCTGGCCAGCCTTGATCGCTACTTACAGACGGATAAAACTGACGGCCGGGCCCGCTTGCTCAAGGGAAAAGTGTTGCATAGAATGCAGCAAACCGACTTGGCTTGCGATGCTTGGCAGCATGCCTCCCGCGCTGGTTACAGCGAGGCTGACAAGATGATGCGTAAGCACTGCCGATGACACAGTAACCGTTTATTACCTATCTTCACGCTAACGCAAACCAACTTTTTTTCACCCAATGGCTGTACATATTCGCCCCGGCACTGCCGACGACCTCCCTCAAGCATTATCACTTATTCAGGAGCTGGCTACTTTTGAACGTGAGCCCGATGCGGTAGAAGCCACCGTAGAAAGTATGCGGGTGGACGGATTCGGCGAGCGACCGGTTTTCGAGTATTTTGTAGCAGAGACTTCAGATGAGATTGTCGGATTGGCTCTCTACTTCTACAGCTATTCTACCTGGAAGGGCAAGTGCCTGTATCTAGAAGATTTGATCGTGACAGAGTCGCACCGGGGGCAAGGCATTGGCCGCCGGTTGTTGGATCGCATTGTAGCACAGGCGAAAGTATCAGAATCGAAGCGCGTGGTGTGGCAAGTGTTAGATTGGAACGAACCGGCTATCGCTTTTTATAAATCTTTAGGAGCCTCTCTGCTGTCAGAATGGATTACTTGTCGGCTGACGAACGAGCAAATACACAATTACAAGCCCGCTCGAGAATAAGCGTTTCTCTACTCGCTATTCGAGCGGTTACACTTCTTCCATCAGCGTACGAAAACTCATCGTGCGTTTACCAAACTTCTGCTGAGCTTCTTGTTGCATGCTCGGGGCGAAATCCTGCTGATAGCGTTCGTACTGCTCCATGTTTTCGGCGAAGTATTGCACCGCGTAGGTCACCGTGCCTTCGCTTTGCTCAATACCTAGCAAGCGAAATATCTTAGCCGTCACAAACCTACCTGTATTCAGCACATCGAGCATATGTTCTGTGCGCATCCACTGTAGCCATTCCTGTTCAATAGCCTGTTCTACGTTGACAGTAACGTTGTATAAAATCATTTTTAAATGTACAAAAGTAAGCGATGTAATCGTGATTTAGTGAGGCGATACCGCCACTGTTTTAGTATGATCATCAGCGATTCGGGTCGCTGCATCAGAGTTAACAGTTACTAAATCAGCGAGGCAGTCAATCCACAGCGGATGGTCGTTGAGGCTTTCTACCAAATCCCATTCTTCGCCTCCGGCCTCCTGAAACTCTTCCTTGTACTCTTCGCCTACTTCCAGTGTGGTTTCCAGGCAGTCGGCGACAAAAGCAGGTGAGAAGGCCAAGACCCGTTTGATCCCACGTTCGGCGAGCTCCTTAAGTGCCTCATCAGCGTAGGGCCGAATCCATTCTACTGGCCCCAACCGCGATTGAAACGCCACGGTATACTTATCTTCAGAGATGCCCAACTTCTCAGCGAGCACACGGGTGGTTTGGAAGCACTGCGCCCGATAGCAGAACTCATTCTTCTTATGATAGGCATTGCAGCAGCTACCCACCTGACACTGGTTGCCATACGAGCCACTCTTAATCTGGCTCACGGGCACGCCGTGATAGCTAAACAGCACGTGGTCATACTCCTTTTGCCCCCACCACTGCCGGGCCCGTTCGGCGTGGGCTTCAATAAATAGCGGATGATCAGGAAAATTGCTAACGAACCGAATATGAGGGATGATCTGCCAATCGCGGGTAATTTCCATTACTTTGTCGATGACCGAACCGCTGGTGGCCGAAGCGTACTGCGGAAAGAGCGGTATACAGACGATCTCATTCACCATCTCACGCTGAAACTCCGCCAGCACATTCTTGATACTGGGTGTTTGGTAGCGCATAGCCAGCTTCACCGAGTATTCGTCGCTTAGCTTGGCTTGCAATAGGTCGCGCACATCTTCCCCGTAGAACTTGAGGGGCGACCCCCGCTCTTGCCACAGCTTGCGATACTCCTTGGCTGACTTGGGCGCACGAAAAGGAGCGATAATCAGGTTAACCAGCATCCAGCGCGGAATTAGTGGGTAGTCGACCACGCGTTTATCCATCAAGAACTCGCGCAGGTAGCGGCGCACATCACCGGTTTTCGGACTTTCGGGGGTACCCAAATTGACGAGCAGTACACCGGTCTTATTTTTAACAGTTGACATAGAGTAAAGTAGTATGGACTGAGAACAGTGAGGGCGTTTTAAATGTTCGGAAGCGGCTATTCTGTTGTCTCAAACAAGGTTTCTAACGCATTGCGCAAATCACGACTAGATAAAACATCTATGTACTGCTGTTGATCAGCCTTAACCAATAGCTTTCTGAGTGGAATATCCTGAAGCACTCGGTGAACCAGCGTCGTTTTTCCTACCTGACGGGCCCCATAGATGACGACGATTTTCCGAGAGGAAATTATACGGCTTTGAATAGGCTCAAACAGACTTCGGGCGATGTGCATAAGATGGGGGAAAAGTAGCTCATCAGACAAACTGGCGGAATTCGCGCGAATTGCGCTAATAAACTCTCGCAATTCACACGAATTATACCATTTCACTTATCAACATAACTTCACGTAACTGCCTAGCCACTTAATCTTTTTCTTATACTGAGCCAGCACCCGTTGTGCGCCTTCGTCTTCAATGTGGCCGTCAAAGTCAATGAAGAACCAATACTTGAAGCTCTTTCCCTGTTTAGCGGGGCGGCTCTCTATTTTACTAAGGTTGATTCTTTCCTGGTTAAATGCTTGCAGAAAATTGGCCAAACTCCCCGGTTCGGTTGAGTGGGGCAGCTTTACCAGAACCGAAGTTTTGTCGGCTCCGCTAGGCTGATTAATAAACGTTTTGCTGATAATGAAGAAGCGCGTTTGGTTGTCGCCCGAGGTTTCTACGTTTTCAAACAAAATGGGCACCCGGTATTCTTGTGCGGCAATGCGCGAGCAAATGGCGGCACTATCGGGCTCCTGCGCAGCCAAACGCGCGGCCTTAGAAGTAGAATCTACCGGAATGAGCTCGACGGTGTCGTCATTCACCACTTCATCAATAAACTTGCTGCACTGCCGAAAAGCAATGTCTTTAGAATAGATTTTTCTAATTTGCGATAGCTGATCCGTACGACTCGCAAAGGTAAAGTGTACATCCATAGGCAACTCAGCGACGATGTGTATGTCATACTCAGACAAGCAGTCAGCCGTTTCCGGTACCAAACCCTGTTGGTTATTCTCTACGGGTACTACTCCAAAGCGGGTTACCTCGGCCACCACTGATTTAAACACCGCCCGAATACTGTTTACTGGCATGTATTCGCTCATAGCCCCGAATCGACTCTCGGCCGCTTGATGCGTAAAGCTGCCGGTAGGACCGAGGTAGGCAATACGCTCGGGTAATTCTATGTTACGACTCACCGCGAATATTTCCAGAAAAATGGCCTCAATGGCCACATCGGGTAATAGTCCTTGGTTGAGCTCTTTCAAACGATCCAGAATTTGCTTCTCTCGTTCAGGGCGGTAGACGACCGTTTGCGTGGTGCGCTTCAGTTCCCCCACCTGCCTCACCACTTCCATCCGCTCGTTGAGCAGGCTCAGCAGCTGATTGTCCAATCCGTTAATTTTAGTACGAAGTTCGTCGAGAGTCATAGGGGCAAGGGTTTCACCAAAGTTATAGGAATCTTTCGTACGTAAAAATAGGTTGTATGAGCAAACCACAAAGTCTTTGGAAAGGTCGGTCGGTCGGCGTATTTTTGATCATTGGATGATGGTTGTCAGATAGTAGATATTGGTTAGTTGAAATTAGATCGTAGTATTTATAGCCAATTTTAGAATATCTAAGACTAGTTATTTTAGAAGTATCCGATTATCCAACAACTAGCCACCTGGCAAATTGTCTAATATCTATTAACCAATAACTAATATCCAGATGCGAGACCATCAAGTATTTTCCCTGATTCAGCAAGAGCAAGACCGGCAAGAGCGAGGCATTGAGCTGATCGCCTCGGAGAATTTTACCTCACTTCAGGTGATGGAAGCGGTGGGTAGCGTGCTCACCAATAAGTACGCTGAAGGGCTTCCTGGCAAACGATACTACGGTGGTTGTGAAGTGGTGGATCAAATTGAGCAACTGGCCATCGATAGAGCAAAAGAGCTGTTTGGTGCGGCTTGGGCCAACGTGCAACCACACTCAGGAGCGCAGGCTAACGCAGCAGTCATGCTTGCTATTCTGCAACCGGGCGACAAAATTCTGGGGTTTGACCTCTCGCACGGCGGGCACCTAACCCACGGCTCACCCGTTAATTTCTCAGGTAAACTCTACCAGCCATCTTTTTACGGAGTAGAGAAGGAGGACGGTGCGGTTCCGGCAGGTTATATTGACTACGATAAGGTAGAAGAAATTGCGCAGCGCGACCAGCCCAAACTATTGATCTGCGGTGCTTCAGCCTACAGCCGCGACTGGGACTACGAACGCTTACGCGCCATTGCCGATCAGGTGGGCGCCTTCTTGCTGGCTGACATCTCGCACCCCTCGGCCCTCATTGCCAAGAAGCTACTGAACGACCCGCTGCCTCACTGCCACTTTGTGACTACCACCACCCACAAAACTTTGCGTGGTCCCCGGGGCGGCTTGATCATGATGGGGCAGGACTTTGATAACCCGTTCGGAATTACTACTGCCAAAGGAAAGGTGCGCCCGATGTCGGCCCTCATTGATATGGGGGTTTTTCCTGGTACACAGGGCGGCCCCTTAGAGCACGTAATTGCGGGCAAAGCAGTGGCTTTCGGCGAGGCCCTCACCGATGCATTTGGTGATTACACGCAGCAGGTGATTCGCAACGCTCAGACAATGGCGCAAGCCATGGTATCACGAGGCTACCACGTGATTTCAGGTGGCACCGACAACCACGAGATGCTGATCGATCTGCGTTCTAAAGACATCACGGGCAAGGTAGCCGAACGGGTGCTGGGCGAAGCCGATATCACTGTGAACAAAAATATGGTACCCTTCGATGATAAGTCGCCCTTCGTTACTTCGGGCATCCGACTGGGCACTGCCGCCGTGACCACCCGCGGTATGGACGAAGCCGCTATGGAACAAATCGTGGAGCATATTGATACTGTACTGATGCACGCCGACGATGAGTCTCGCATCGCTGAGGTACAAAGAGCAGTGAATCAGATGATGGTAGAGTACCCTTTATACAGCGGAAGTTTAGAAAACGCGTAGCACGTGGACCAGGAAGAACGAAACGAGGCGAACGATAGCAATAGCTACGATGTAACCACGACCAACGGTCGGTCGGTGCAACCCTACGATGGGCTAGAAGCTGAGGCGGGTCAGATGTCCTTTCTTGATCATCTGGAAGAGCTGCGGTGGCATATCATCCGGTCGATGGTTGCCATTATGGTGTTTGCTATCGGTGCGTTCGCGGCCAAAGATTTTGTGTGGGGTGTGCTTATTTTAGCCCCCACTGAGGTAGACTTCTGGACTTTCCGGCAGTTTTGTAAGATTGGCAACCTGGTAGGCTCTGATGCTTTTTGTATGGACAGCATGCCTTTTATCATTCAGAGTCGGAAGATGACCGGGCAATTTACCATGCACATCTACTCTTCGGCAGTTATTGGCCTCATTGCTGCTTTTCCCTACGTATTTTGGGAGATATGGCGTTTTATCGCTCCCGGTTTGTATGACAACGAACGACAGCTGAGTCGAGGAGCCGTGTTCTTTGTAAGCCTGCTTTTTCTTATCGGAGTATTATTTGGCTATTTCATAGTTACCCCTATCTCAGTCAATTTTCTGGGTCATTATCAGGTAGATCCTAGCATTCTGAACGAGTTCGACATCACTTCTTACGTCTCTATTCTGATCACGCTAATTTTAGCCTGTGGACTATTATTCCAACTACCCATTGTGGTTTACTTCCTGAGCAAGGCGGGTATCATCACTCCCGAACTACTGATTGACTACCGCCGCCACGCCATTGTAGTCATCTTGGTGATTTCAGCCCTGGTGACTCCTCCTGATCCCGTAACGCAACTGTTAGTTACATTCCCGTTACTATTGCTGTACCAAAGTGGTATTTACATTTCAAAGGTTGTACTACGTAAGAAGCTACGCGCAGAAGCAGCACAAGCGTCCGACCAGCCAAATTGACTTCCAATTACTAGTGGTGAACTAGCTATTTGATAGCGTATCTCATCACCTTGTTCTTAGTTATAATATTTTATCAAAAATAACCTTAATAGCAAACAACAAATTAGCATAACAATCGTAGATAGTAGTAAAACTATCAAATAGTTAATAATGATGTCGAATCTAAACTGATGTGCTATGGAAGGATCTATGCTTGCCTACTGCAAAACCGTTTTAGAAAAGGTTCATTTCGACCAATCGCTTTTCTACAAAGAGTACCGTAAATCGCTCCGATGGTTATCGAAGGAAGAGCACCACCACCTGCAAAGCTGGCTGGCCGAACGCTTCGGAATGCCGACGCTGTCACCCTCTACGCATATTGTCAAGCACCATGCTGTCGGTATGAAACACGTCAAGCTGACTGCTTGATCACTTTATCAACCACATTTCGCGTCAACGTACTGAAGTGGATACTTCCAAAAGTATTCACTTTTTTTTGTGCTGTGCCTCAGCTCACTACAGCGCTATTTGTTGATGTCACCATCTGATAGTATTACTCAGTGTAGTAGAATATACCGCTATATTCAGTAGTTTTACTCAAATTTTCTACTCACGTATATACTATATAGCATCATGATGCAACTTGTGCTTAGCGACAAGTACTTCCTTCGCGATCCTTTACACACTGAATTAGGAACCAACATAATCACTCAGAGCATTATCATGATTGATGAACTGGGTTTTGAACAGTTTACCTTCAAAAAGCTAGCGAAACCCATTGGTTCCACCGAGGCTTCAGTGTATCGCTATTTCGACAATAAACATAAACTACTCACGTATCTAACCGCCTGGTACTGGAAGTGGATGGAATACCAAATTGACTATCGCACACAGAATGTAGACAACCCAACCGAACGCCTGAAACGTGCGCTAAGAGCGTTATGCGAAGCCGCTGAAGAAGACGCCAATTTTGCTCACGTCAACGAAGCTGCTCTACACCGCATTGTGGTCGCCGAATCTAATAAGACCTATCTTACCAAACACGTTGATAAGGACAACCAAAAAGGTTTGTTCCGAGGCTACAAGGATGTTTGCCACCGGGTAGCTACTATCGTTCAAGAAATAAGCCCGAACTATAGTTATCCCCATGCTCTGGTAAGTACTGTGCTTGAGGCCGCTCATCTACAACCGTTCTTTGCCACTCATCTGCCCTCACTCACCGAGATCAAAAACGATGATACGCTTTATGATCAAACCTACAACTATCTAGAGGATTTGATATTAACTGCTATTAGCGCTTAACACTTCGCGAACTAAGTTCCTGATCATTTGAGAACGCTTGGCCGCTTCGGCCGTTCTTGGTAAGGCTGTGCCAACCGAGCCCCGCCACGGCCGCTGGCTGAAGCGGCGACGTTGAATGTACGTTTACGTTTGATGAAGGTCACTCTTCGGAGGAGAGCGATCTGTAAATGTCACGCACCGCCATGTCAGGGAGATAGCAACTTCACCCCCCTTTCTTTAGTAAGTAGTGCGACAGAATAATGTTCTAATTAGAACGTCATAGCGAGAAGCGAAGCGACGAAGCTATCTGCCTCATAGTGAGCAGATTGCCGCGTTCGTTCCTCATCCAGCGTGGAACACTCGCAATGACGTTAAATAAATGTGTCTAGGTACTTAGCGAGACTAAAATTATGGTAGAGCCCTCAACCTGCCTCAGAAACTGCGCACTTCTACCTCATTACTTACTAGTCAAGATTATGGCTATTTGAGATAAAAATAGTACTATTTATATAAGTACTTTTACGTAACTGCTATACTGTATTTTTACGTCTGCTAAGAACATATGATAAGTATCTATAATAACGAGAAAGAACTCATGTCGCCTGTTCTATCGACGGAAGGTAAGTGTCACAATACTATAGACACCAGCACAGAGGATTGCAACAATAGTAGTCCAGCCTCAGTACATACGCCCCCGTGTAGTCGCAAAAAAGACGTGCGCCTCTCTATTGATCAGTTACTAGAGGGCCTTCACAAAAAAATCATTCGCAACAACGTTTGGGTTCAGCTAGAGGGCAGTCACAACCACAGGTTGCCCGCCTTTAGCCAACCGGCTTGCCAAGTGGTTGCAAGTGTGATCGAAAGTGCTATCCAGCGACATCGTGTTCAGCAAACAGTGGCTTACGTAAAAATAGGCTTCTCTACCCAAGGGGCAAAAACAACCATCACAGTGGAAGACAATGCTGAGAGCCCTTCTCTTAATGATGTAGAGAGTCTCGGCTTCCTGCGCGACTGCCGTAGTCGGACGCTATCGGGCGGTTATACCGCTCAGGCAGTCCTTAGGGATACGCTCGGTGAGGTATCCGTTCGCTGCGTTAACCACTGCTTTACCCGGTTTAGTATCGCTTTCTACCATTGATTGAGCCATAGTGTTGGCCAGTGGCTTTTGCTCATCGCCATTGCGTGACAATTGATTTCTCTCTACCTTCCACGTTTCAACACAAACTGTCCTGATTTTGGAACAACATCGTTTCGAGACGAACGCTATTCGCACTCAAACTGATCGCAGTCAGCACCGCGAACACAGTACTCCTATCTTCGCTACCTCTAGTTTCGTCTTTGACGATGCCGAACAAGCTCGGGCGATGTTTGCCGATGAGATACCTGGTAACATTTATACGCGCTTCTCTAATCCTAACAATAACGAGTTTATTGAAAAGCTCTGTTTGTTGGAAGGTACGGAAGACGGAGTGGCTACCGCCTCGGGTATGGCGGCCATGTTTATCAGCATTGCGGCTTTTGTACAGAGCGGAGATCATGTGCTAGCTTCTCGTTCGCTGTTTGGGTCAACGCACCAAATCCTAACCAAACTGCTGCCCCGCTGGGGGATCACCCACTCCTACGTAGATATCTCGGCCTCTGCCGAAACGTGGGAAGCTCACGTCAAAGAGAATACCAGAATGGTTTTCGTAGAAACTCCGTCTAATCCTGGACTGGACCTTATCGACCTGGAATGGATCGGGAAGTTTGCGGAGCGCCACCAGCTTATTCTTAACGTAGACAATTGTTTTGCTACTCCCTATGTGCAGAATCCGGCTCAGTGGGGCGCACATATCATCACGCATTCGGCCACTAAGTTTATTGACGGACAGGGCCGGGTGATTGGTGGTGCAGTGTTGGGCAAGCAGGATTTGATTCAAGAAGTACGATTCTTAGCCCGACATACTGGCCCGGCCTTATCACCTTTCAACGGCTGGACGCTTTCTAAAAGCTTGGAAACCCTGGCGGTACGCATGGAAAAACACAGTCAGAATGCGCTAGCCCTAGCTAAATTCTTAGAAGAACAACCGGAAGTGATCCGTGTCAACTATCCATTTTTGCCCTCTCATCCGCAGCACCAATTGGCGAAGAAACAAATGCGCACCGGCGGCGGCTTGCTTACTTTTGAGTTAGAGGGCGGTTTAGACCGGGGAAAGAAGTTTTTGAACGCGCTGCGCCTACTATCCATCACCGCTAACTTGGGGGATACTCGAACCATTGCTACCCATCCAGCTTCTACCACGCACTCAAAACTGAACGACGAGGAGCGAGCCAATGTGGGCATCACACCAGGATTAATCCGGATCTCGGTGGGGTTAGAACATTTGGAAGACGTACAAAATGATATCGTTCAAGCGATAGAGCAGTCTGCTTAGAATACTGCCCTATCAAGGGAAACTGATCTATTTGGCCATAAATATGATTTTTTCTATTTTTATATAATTATTACAATAGGCGCTATAGAATAATATAGACTTTTATATACATTTAGTATAACTTATGTTAGTGGTATTACCAAATAAAGAACAATACCATGCGCAAAGTTACCATCATGATTGGGTTGCAGCTACTCTGCATCGCAGCCTTTTCGCAGGATAGAGAGTGGTTCTCCGAATCAGACATTACCGGACTCAATTTTCCGGGTGATGCCAGAGACAATGCCGTAAGCTTCGTCATCGGCGACACTGCCTACGTAGGCACCGGAGATAAAGGAAACACTACGCTCATCGATTTCTGGAAGTATGCCATCAATACAAATACTTGGACGCGTATTGCCGATTTTCCAGGTAACAAACGGAGCAATGCAGTAGCTTTTGTAGTGGATGGAAAGGGCTACGTAGGTACTGGTAGAAGTGGTGCAACCCTCTTTAAAGACTTCTACAGCTATGATCCGGCTACAGGGACTTGGAATGGCATTGCAGATCTTCCTGGTGTAGCCCGTCGTAGTGCTGTAGCATTCGGGATTGACGGAAAAGGTTATGTAGGTACCGGTTGTGACGACTCTGGCTGTGGGCTCAACAGTGAATTGGATGACTTATGGATGTATGACCCTAATGCTGATAGTTGGACACAGAAAGATACTCCCGTGCCGAGTGCTAGAGGGGGTGCTGTTGCTTTCACCATCAACGGTAAAGGCTACATCGCAGCCGGTATTGGTAGCGATACCAAAAATATTCAGGAGTATGACCCAGCTACTGACACTTACACCAGGGGCGGAAAAAATGATGGCCTTTACACTCGAAGAGATGGCGTAGCGTTTGTCGTTGATGGAAAAGCTTATATTGGACTAGGCACGCAGAAGAAGGACTTCTTCGTTTTTGATCCTACTATACATATGGTAGCGTTTCCTACGCAATCTCCTACTGCATCTGAAAATCAATTTGATGCTGCGTCATCAGAGGACAACCGCTTTGGAGCTGTTGCGTTTGTCGTAGGTGATAAAGCATTTGTGGGCCTGGGGGGATACGCTGATAACGGAACTACTCGGAAGCAAGACATCTGGGCGTTCCAATCACCCGTTCCAGATACTCCTGAAGATTTTAGGGTAGCTTCAGCCACAGCTGATGCCGTTACCTTGAGCTGGACCGATTACTCGAACAACGAGTTGAACTTTCAGGTTGAACGTTCGGAAACTC
Organism: Tunicatimonas sp.; assembly: GCA_965213875.1. Classification (GTDB taxonomy): domain Bacteria; phylum Bacteroidota; class Bacteroidia; order Cytophagales; family Cyclobacteriaceae; genus Tunicatimonas. The sequence continues at coordinate 2,353,606 of CBDCAN010000001.1, forward strand.
CCAGTAGCTTCACTTCGTTGGGCACGTCGCCCAGAAATGAGACGCAGTACGAAGACGGAAGTATTACGGTAGACCGAGAGTACTTTTATCGTGTCCGAGCAAGGGGTACTACCCACAACTCCCCGTACACCGATACAGTGGTGGTTAACACCTTTACTGCGCCCACTGAGCTGTCGGCCAGCGTCATGAGTGCTACCGAGATTGCGTTGCAGTGGACTGACAATAGTACGGGTGAAAATGGTTTTGTTATTCAAAGAAGGACAGGAAGCACCAGTTTTGTAACCATAGATACAGTAGCTGCTAACGCTACCACTTTCACTGATACAGATGTAACGGTAGGAATAGACTACACGTATCGGGTTGCGGCCATTGCTACGGTGACCGCCTCGCCCGCCAGTAATACCGTCACAGCGGGTTCACTGGTTGTTCCTACGCAGTTAGTTCTCGGCAGTGCTACGGATTCTTCTATCGTCGTTCGCTGGACCTACGAGGGTGACAATGCCGAGCAGTATATAGTAGAACGACGCGCACCAGGGGGTGAGTTTGAGGCAATGGGCACTGTTTCTGATAATCAGTTCTCAGACGGTGGGTTATCTGAAGGTACCATGTATGAGTACCGCGTGAAAGCAGAAAACGGAACGCGTAGTTCAGCTTTCTCACCAGCGTTCGCCGCCACTACTCTCTTAAAAGCGGTCGCTGATGTGACTGCCTCGTTGCAAGGCGATGCCGTTACGCTCACCTGGAAGAGGCAATCTGCTCTAGAAACGCATCACGTCATCTATCGCTCACTAACAGGATCGACCGCGCGAACACGATTAGATAGCCTTACAGCAGATGTAGCTACCTATACAGATGAGATGCTGGAGGTTGGTGACTACCGTTATTACGTGTACGCCACCAATGGCACGGTCATATCCGACACAGCGGTTAGTAATGATGTTACGGTAGCGAAGTCAATTGATACTGATCCTACTGATGAAACCGACCCTACTGATGAGACGGTTACCGGTATTGATGAGGCTGAGGAGCAATTAATTAAGGTATATCCGAATCCGGGTAACGGATTAGTAAACGTATACGTAGGCGACGAACGAGCGGCTTACGTAGCGGTTTTCAACGGTCAAGGGCGGCTAGTCAATGAAACGCAACAGGCTGAGCAATCAGGCGGCTCAACGATGCAAGTAGATATTCAGCACCTGCCCGCAGGAGTGTATACCCTACGCATCTATACTGATCAGGGAGTGTTCGTCAGAAAGCTGGCTAAGCGCTAGATTTAGCAGCACATCAGTAGCATAGAAAGGGCAACTCAACCGGGTGGCCCTTTTTTATTTGTGTAGTCCGCACTCAGTCTTAGTGGAACCCGACCAGCGTCCGGCCCGCCCTTTCCCTTTAAAGGTGCAGTGCTTGCAGCCGATAGATTCATAGCCCAATGGTTTGAGCGGGTGTGCCGGCAGGTCGTAACGTTGTAAGTACGTATTCGCTTCTTCCTCTGTCACGTCAATGATCGGATAAAACTTGAGTACTCCGTCGCGCAGTTGAAACACATCCAGATTCTTGCGCTTTTCATTTTGCCACGCCATCAAACCGGATACCCACACATCAGCCCGGTTTTTCACCGTTAGCATAGGTTCTACCTTATTGACCGAGCAACACAGATCAGGATCAGTTTCCCACAGCTTGTTTTTGCGGGTGAACTTGTTCTTCCACTCTTCCGGATGCAGGGCTATTACCTCTAGGTCAAACAAGCGGGTGAGTTCAGCTTTGTAAGCCATAGTCTCCTCGAAATGATACGTGGTATCTAAGAAGTGCACCGGCTGCTGAATATTATTTCGGTAGAAAAGGTGCAGCAGAAATACCGCAGTGGTTCCAAACGAAGACGTTAACAATACTTGACTATCCCGCAACGATTGGTTGCAGTAAAAAGCCCTCAGGCGCTCATTCGGCGTCATCTCTTTGAATATGGTATTCAGCCGCGTGATATCGCTAGGATTATTCGTATTGAAACGCTCGTTGCGCCAATCGGCCACGGGCATCTTGATGGAAGAGATACAGGTTGATTCCATGTCTATATTTTTACGCTGGCGCACACTGCACCTGCGTCATTATGTCGTGAGGTAACTCAATGCTAATATGCTCGTCTACTACTTTACCAACCACCAGGATGGCCGGTGCTCCTAAGTTCTGTTCGTGTGCGGTGGTTACCAGATTATCTATCTGGCAGATCGCAATGCGTTCTTGCGGCAGCGACCCGTTCTGAATGATGGCTACGGGCAGGCTACCTTTCCCTTGCGCAGCGAAGGCTCGTTGAATCTCAGCCAGTTTGCTCATGCCCATCAGTATCACCACCGTCGCGGTTGATTGGGCGGCAATCGCAATATCGTCAGACAGTTCACCACGGCGGGTCGTGCCGGTGATCACCCAAAAGCTTTCACTCACTCCCCGTTTGGTCAGTGGTATCCGCTGCAGGGCGGGTACCGCATAGGCACTGCTAACACCCGGTACTATTTCGGTGAGAATTCCAGCTCGCTCGGCGTGCGCCTGCTCCTCGTGGCCTCGGCCAAAAACGTAAGGGTCGCCGCCCTTGAGTCGTACCACGTGTCCGTAGCGATGGGCACAGCTTACTATCATTTGATTGATCTGATCCTGCGGCATCTTATGCTGTCCGGCGCGCTTACCTACGTATATCTTGGGAGCTGTAGCGGGCGCATGCTCCAACAATGCGTCGTTGGCCAGTGCATCGTACAGCACCACCTCAGCCGACTGCAAAGCCTTCATGCCGCGAATCGTCAGCAAATCAGGATCACCGGGGCCAGCGCCGACCAGGGTCAACCGCGGATGTGCAGATGTTCGATTAACTCGCATTAGCTGGTCGTGGCTAATTGTTGTTCTCTCAGCTTTTGCACCTGTTGCAAAAACCGTTCTGCCGAAGCAATATAAGTCTTAGCAAAATCCTTAGTGGGTTCATGCTCTTTAATGCGCAGCACGTGCGCTTCAAATCCGCCGTCAATAGCCACCGCACCGGTCGTCACAAAGTGCTCGTCGAAAGCCCGGATGATACTCATTTGGTTGTTTGCTTTCTTGCTTTCGGATAGCAACATCGCCTTGGCACCGCTGATAAAGGTCGCATACGCGTAGTAAATTGCGTCGGCGTAAGCTGCCTCAGACATGCTCTGCACGGCCCTATCTAGTTTTTCTTCGGTTTCAAACAGTAGGGTAGCAATCAGATCGATAACAACCCCAGCGCACTCGCCCACCCCGGCTTCCACCTTGAAGTCTTCCTGCTGGTGTCCCCAGTCGAAGTACTCGTCCGGGCTCGCATTTTCTAGGTTGGTGAGTGGTTTGAGCAGATGATAGAAGTAGTGTTTGTCAGCGGCGGTTTGACGGGCTACGTAGTCAGCGTAGTACTCACCGTCGTGACGATGCTCATCGTAGTTGTCTAGAAGTGAACGCAGCGCTTGCGGTCCGCGACGGCTGGGAATTTTGAGGACCTTGTTCGCAATGCGCCCTTCGCCCGAACCATCCACTCCCCCTCCCAGCAGTACTTGTAGCGCCGGTACTACGCGCTTTTGTGCATCCTTCATAGAACTGCCGTGAAAGCCGATACTAGCCAGGCCGTGCTGTCCGCATGAGTTGGGGCAACCGCTAATCTTAATTTTGATATCGTTGTTCTTAATCAGATCAGGATACTCATTAGTGATTACCGTTTCTAACGCTTGGGCAATACCGGTACTGTTAGAAATACCCAAATTACAAGTATCAGTGCCCGGACAAGCCGTGATATCAGCAACGCTGTCGAAGCCGGGCTTGGCCAATTCAAGCTTATCCAAAGCCAAAAATAAGTGGGGTAATGCGTCTTCTCGCACATACTTGAGCATCAGGCCCTGGTTGACCGTGATGCGGATATCGTTGGCCGCGTACTTCTCTACGATACGCGCCAGTGGGCGGGCCACCGAAGAATGCAGATCACCCAGCGGTAATTTGATAAATACCCCGTAGAAGTCGTCTTGCTTCTGCTCAAACACATTGGTATCACGCCACTGCTGGTACTGTTCAGCGTTAGGTATATCAACCTTGCCAAACCGCTCGTTCACCGGCTCCGGTTGAGGCACACTGCTTCGATCCACTCGGTAGCTCTTCACCTTGAGTGCGCTGCCTTCTTCTTCGGCGAGCTTCATAAGTTCGGCCAAACCAATCGATTGCAGTAAAAACTTCATGCGGGCTTTGCCTCGCTTGTTACGCTCACCGTGCCGGTCGAATACGCGCAACACCGCTTCGGTGAAGGGGATCAGTTGATCTTCGGGCAGAAACTCGTGGGCCACTTCGGCTAAGTGAGGCTGCGCCCCCAGGCCGCCCCCGATCATAATTTTAAAACCGCGCTGCTCCTGTCCATCTACCGTTCGCACACGCGGGATAGCACCAATATCGTGAATAAACGTGAAGGCTGAATCCTGTTCGTTGGCCGAAAACGCAATTTTGAACTTACGCCCCATGTCTTGGCATATAGGATTACGCAAGAAATACTGGAACATTTCGTAAGCGTAGGGCGATACGTCGAAGGGTTCGTTTGGGTCTACCCCCGCGCGCGCCGAGGCGGTAATGTTGCGAACGGTGTTGCCACAAGCTTCGCGCAGGGTGAGCTCGTCGCGCTCTAGTTCGGCCCACAGTTCAGGCGCACGATCCAGACTCACGTAGTGCAGTTGTACGTCCTGCCGCGTGGTGAGGTGCAGATTACCCGTGGCATACTCATCCGATACATCCGCCATGCGCAGTAGTTGCTGCGTGGTCATCTTACCGAAGGGAATTTTGATGCGTATCATCTGTACGCCCTGCTGACGTTGCCCGTACACCCCACGGGCCAATCGCAGACTACGAAAACGATCGTCGTCCATCTTTCCTGCTTTAAAAAGATGAATCTTCTTCTCTAGATCGATAATATCTTGTTCCACCACTGGGTTTTCCAGTTCAGTTCGGAAGCTCTGCATGTGTACTTTGGTTACTATTTCATAAAAAAAGCCTTCCCCGCGAATGAGGAAGGCTTCATATCTCTATACCGTGTTGACTGCCCGCTGCTATGTATTGCAAGCGGAACGTCGTACGTCGCCTTCCCCCAAAACCATCATACCACAACACCAGAACCAGCAGGCGCAGCGCTGAGCAGCGGATAGTTTTTCGTTCGTTTTAGAAAGGCAACCGATCATTGTTTCAGTTTTATACAGCTATCGCAAAAGTAGTTCTAATGAGCCACTTATCAAAATCTAGGCAAGCTGCGCGTCTAGCTTTTGCGCCAGCACACTTTTATTGACGGCTCCTACTTGCTTATCTACAATCTCACCTCCCTTGAAAACGAGCAGGGTGGGAATACTGCGAATACCTAGTTTGCCGGCTACTTCGGGGTTGTTGTCAACGTCTACTTTTCCTACTACAGCTTTGCCGTCGTAGTCGTTGGCTAACTCATCGATAACGGGCGCGATCATCTTACAGGGGCCGCACCACTCTGCCCAAAAATCAACTAACACAGGTTGATCTGACTTTATCGTTTCATCGAAATTAGCATCGGTGATCTCTACTGGTTTACTCATGATATTATTGGATTAACGAGTTTGATAAATACTATTCTCTTTGAACGGAATAACGGCGCTTGAGTTTAATGATTGTATCTACAAATATTAATCCAGCCCGTTTGCTACCTGCTCTAGCACTTTATCGATGAGCGAGTTGACCGACGCTGCCGGGCGCTTAGAAAACGTTTGAGTAGCCCGGTTGGCCAGTATAGCGTTGGTACTGACCACTTGGTGGCCCAGTAAGCTCCCCAGGGAATAATATCCGGCCGTTTCCATCTCAAAGTTAGTGAGTGTCTGTTGTTCGAAACGAAACGCCGCCAATTTGGCGGGCAAATCTTCTATGGTGGGCGACAACCGAAGCTGCCTTCCCTGCGGAGCGTAGAACCCTGGACAGGTGACCGCGTTCCCTACGATCATATCAGGCCACGCGCTTAGCAGGTCAGGGGATCCGGTTTTCGCATAAGGGTCAAAAGCCAGAGCAAGGTGCTTACGTAATGCCTGACTCCAACGCTGTTCGTCAGATGACATGGCTAATGGATAGAACTGCATAAGGGTATCTAATCCAAACGCATAACGATTAATGACGTGACTATCCACCGAGACGTCAGCACTGAGGGCACCCGCTGTGCCGATACGAATAATCTTTAGGGGCGATGGGTCGGCTTCACCGTGCGGGTCGCTAAATCTACGTTGGCCAGCGCGTCTAACTCAGTGAGCAAAATCTCCACATTATCGGTACCCATCCCGCTGCTGATCACCATCAGTCGTTGTGCGCCTAGGTAGCCAATGTGCGCACAAAACTCTCGGTGAACCACCCTGGCCTCTACCCGATCAAAACGCTGGCTTACCTGAGGCACCCGCTCAGGATCGCCTACGGTTAATATCACGTCGGTCAGGTGTTCGGGTAGTAGCTGTAGATGATAAACACTGCCGTCGGGGTTGAGAATGAGGTCGGCTTCAGCAATAGGGTGGGTAGCTCGCATAGAGGAACGCCAGGCTAGATAGTTTTGGCTGGATTGCCGAATACCGTAGCTCCGGCTTCCACCGGCTCTACTACTACCGAACCAGCACCAATGCGGGCCTCTTTGCCAATGCTAATGGGCCCGGCAATCGTGACACCCGCGCCGATAAAAACGTTGTCTGCTACTGTGGCCCCAGCGTGAACAACGCTTCCGGCTCCCACGTGCACAAACTCACCGAGACTGGCTTCATAGTCTATCACTGAGTGGGCGTGCAAAATGCACCCTTGCTCTACGCGGGCGAAGCTTCCTACGATGGCTCCAGCATCTGCGAAAATTCCGTACGACAGATAGGCATTGGAAGAAATGACGGCGCGCTCATGCAGCGCGTTGGTGGGCATTACCTTGCGCCGATCTTTAAGCGTTTTGAAGTAACCCTTGCGCACCTTCCGGTCGTTGATGGCTGCGAAGGCATCACACTTTTTGCCAATTAGTTTAAGATATTCTTGGTCTTCAGTGCTACCCATCACACTCACTTCGGCTACTTCAGTACCGTGTAGTGCTTTATCGTCATCTAAGAAACAGTACACAATGACGCCATTAGATTGGAAGATGTCTAGTGTGGCTTTGCCCAAGCCACCGGCTCCAAATATAATAACGGGTTGATCTTTCATAGGATAGTTGGTTCGTGCAGAAAGAGAACCAACGGATATAACCACTCGATGGTTAGCCTATTTCTTCGAGCAAGTCAGCGGCCGGTTTGGCGTAGTCCCCTCCCTGATCGCGAAGTGCGATAAATATTTGCCGGGCTTGCGCTGTTTGCTTCGCCTTCAGATAACTCAGGCCGAGGTACCAGGTGGCCGGTTCGGTCAGCAGGGTATCGGCCTGCTGCGTCACTTCTTCAAAATCTGCAATAGCCTGGGTGGCCTGGTCTGAACCCAAATAGGATACTCCTCGGTAAAAGACCACGGCCAGGGGGTTCTCTACACTATCAGCGGTCAACAGAGCGTCAAACTGTGTCACCGCCTGTGCGTATTGTCCGGCTTCGTAATACTGCATGGCGGCTGGTAATCCTGCTTCTTGTGAAGCGGGTTCGCTTCGTACCCTTTGCGTAAGCGTATTAGGATACGCCTCGAAGTGGGCGGCGAATAGTTGCTGCGTATCGGCAGTGCGGGGAAGATAGTAGTAAGCAGTTGCTCCTAAACCAGCTACCAACAGGACGGCGGCGGCAATCTTCCAAACTAACCCAAAATCAAACTTCTTCTTTTCTATATCAGACAGGGCGAGCTGCTCTTTGAGTTGCTGCGCAAAATGAAATTCCATGCCCGACATAATATCGCGATGCAGGTGCACCTGCTGGGCTAAGCCGGCGTGCTCGCGCATGCGCTCTTCAAACGTGTCGCGTTCATCATCGACCATCTCACCACTCACGTAGCGGTCTATCTGGTTCCAGCGGTTTTCAGGTTGATTATTATCCATCACATCAGATCTTCGCTCTGGTAGCGGTCTCTTACCAATGACTTGAGGGTGGTGAGACAGCGCAGTTTCTGTGTTTTCACCACATTTTCGTTCTTGTAGTTCATCTCTCGGGCAATGGCTTCCATAGAGAACCCCTTAAAGTAATAGTAGCGCAAGATGCTTTTGCAGGGTTCACCTATGGTGTTCATCAGGCGAGCGACGAATCGTTGCCGGTCGTTTTCGGCGAAGTGATCTATGGGCTCGGCTTGCAGGTTTTCTACCACCCACAGATCGTCAGTGTCCATGGCTACCTGCGCTTGGGCTTTCTTCCGCAGGATATTCTTGCCAATGGCGAACAGATAGGTCTTCAGAGAGCTGGTGAGATTCTCCAGCTTGCCTCGCACCACATTGCGGTACAAGCAGACCACAGCGTCTTGAAAGACATCCGCAGCGGTATTTTCATCTACTTTGTAACTGCCCTGCGCCCACTGTATGAACGGCGGACGATAGCGCTTATAGATTTCTACTAGACTAGCCTCGTCTCCTTCCTTGATCTTGGCAACAAGCTGTTGATCTTCTGTATAGGTCTGCTCCAATGGTCGGTAAGTTAATGCAATGCTTCAGGTTAACCTTATTAGCTAGCTTACGGTAGGACTAATAGACTTTGCACGGGGATTGTTGCAAAAGAAGAATAGTTTTCGTTAAACCTACGCAAAGAACGAAAAAAAACCCTTTCGCTCATCGTCTTTTCGCTTTGGCAGACAGTTAGAATATCTCGTCCTCGTCGAGCCGTTGCTCTTGCTCCAACTCTAGTGAGTCTACCTCTTCTCCTGAATCCGGGGCATACTGGTCGCAGTCCATTTCTACTGAAATGCCGCTCAAAGGTCGCTCGAAGGCTCCTTTTTCGTAGTCTAGCCGTTCGTCTTCATACACAGCCTTCATATATTTTACCCAAATGGGCATGGCCATGCGGGCCCCTTGCCCCAGTGCCATGGTGCGAAAGTGAATACTGCGGTTATCACCGCCTACCCAAACCCCCGATACCAGGTCTTTGGTCACGCCCATAAACCAACCGTCTGAGTAGTTTTGGGTGGTGCCGGTTTTGGCACCAATTTCGTTATTACTGCGCAGTTCTGAAGGAATGCCCTGTCCGGTACCTCCGCTTTCCTCGGTAGCTCCGCGTAGCATGTACAGCATCAAGTAAGCAGTTTCTTCGCTCAGCGCCTCACGGGTATTGCGCGGATGATCGTAGACGACGTTCCCGTCTTTATCCTCAATGCGGGTGATAAACACCGGCTCAGTCCAGGTGCCGTGGTTGGCAAAAGTGCTGTAAGCACCTACCATCTCGTAGATGGATACGTCGCCCCCACCGCCTAGGGCTAGTGCCGGCACTGCCTGGATAGGACTAGAAATGCCCATACGCTTGGCGTAGCTTACCACAGTTTGTGGCCCGAGGCGCTTCATAATGAAGGCCGTCACTGAGTTCTTAGATTGTGCCATCGCCTGGCGAATGGTCATTCGTTCGCCTGAGTATCGCCCGTTGGCATTCTTAGGAGTATAGGTCTTTTCTTCGTTGTCGTTGATCACGGTGAAGGTCACCGGTGCGTCCACTACCTCGTAGCAGGGCGAGTAGCCGTTGTCGATGGCTGCTGCGTAGGTAAAAGGCTTGAAGGTGGAACCGGGCTGTCGTTTACCTTGCTTCACGTGGTCGTATTTGAAGAACCGGTGGTTGATGCCTCCCACCCAGGCTTTGATATGGCCCTCGTGCGGGTCCATCGACACAAATCCGGCGTGTAAAAAGCGTTGCATGTACTTGATGGAGTCAATCGGGCTCATCATGGTATCGATCACGTTCTTTTCGTTCGCCCAGGTGAAGAGCTTCATCGGCACAGGCTTGTTCATGTAGAACTCCACTGAATCGCCGTCTGCTCCGTACTTGTTCACCAGCGAGCGACGGTGGGCCGTGCGGCGGGCCAGTCGCGGAATGTAGTCTTCAATCTCTTCGCCTTCTTCGTCGCGCCAAGGGTCTTTGTTGTCCCAGTGCTTGTCGAACTTGCTCTGCTGGTCCGTCATATGTTCTTTCACCGCCATTTCGGCGTGCTCCTGCATGCGACTATCGAGCGTGGTGTGTATTTTCAGTCCGTCTTCGTATAAATCGTAGCCGTGCTCTTTGGTCCAATTGAGCAGCCAGCGCGCTACCACCGAGCGGAAGTAGGTGGCTGGCCCTTCATTGTGATCCTCTACTTTGAAGTCGAGCACAATGGGCTGTTGGTTGAGTGAGTCGTACAGGTTGTCAGAGATGAAGCCGTAGCGTCGCATCTGGTTCATCACCACGTTGCGCCGTGATTGTGCGTTGTCGGGATTCCGAGCAGGGTTATAGTACGTGGGGGCCTTGAGCATACCGACCAGCGTAGCGGCTTCTTCTACCGCAATATCGTAGGTAGGCTTGTTGAAGAACGTTTTGGCTGCGACCTTGATGCCATAAGAGTTGCTACTGAACGACGCGGTGTTGAGATACATCGCCAGAATTTCTTTCTTAGTGTAGTACCGCTCCAGTTTCACGGCCACAATCCACTCCTTGGTTTTGATGATCAGCATCCGCAGCCCTGGCACGCCCATTAGTGGGCCTTCGTTTTGCCCCCGGGTTTTATAGAGGTTTTTAGCGGTTTGCTGCGAAAGGGTACTCCCGCCGCCGTCTAAACCACTCATGCCAAAGGTGAGTCCGTACTTGATGACTCCCCAAGCCACTCGCCCCATACTTTGCAAGTCGACGCCGCTATGCTCGGTGAAGCGATAGTCTTCGGTCGCTACCAAGGCATTGACTAAGTTGGGCGAGAGTTCTTCGTAGGTTACCGGGCTACGATTCTCACGATAGTACTTGCCCATCAGCACGTTGTCTGAAGAGTAAAGTTCAGAAGACAAGTCGTTTTCCGGATTCTCTAACGCCTTCAGGCTAGGCAGCCCACCGTATAATCCCATGAAGTCAATACTCACCGTATAAACGTACAGGGGAAAGATGATGATGAAAGATAGAAAGAATACCCAAAGGGCGATCACCAGCCCGGTAAACAGACGGGGGTGCGATTTCTTTGCTGGTTTCTTAGACTCGGCCATAATTTGTGGTTATATGCACTTCGTTCGAAGCAACGGAGCGGGTGTCTTCCGCAGGACAAAAATCAGACTAATTTTCAAGAATCTCGCCGGGGGGTTATTTCATGTAATGGTTTTCAAAGAATCGTAGGTATTTCTCCACATCTTTGGTGCGATACAAGATGGTTAAGTTATCTTCTGAGATCGCAAAGTTAGCCTCAATGCTTTCGGGCCGGTAGTTTTCAGGTAGCGTCTTGAGCGGCGACGCTTCACCGTTAAACAACCTGTAGTACGCCTCGGCCGTCTCTTTGCTGGGGAACTTCTCCACCAAGACCATCACTTTGCCGTCTTCCAGCATCAGGTTGGCCGAACTAAGGTTACCCCGCGAGAATTTCTCACGATTGAACTGGTCAATCAGTTTCGGGAGCTCAGTGGATAGCTTACCGGTGTTTTTGTAGACCACAATGAACGAATGCGGCTCATCAAACTCGGCGATGTATTCGGTGCCCCGCCGCTTCTCGATTTTCTGCTTGTAGTTATCAATACCCGATAGCAACTCTACGGCGTAAGCGTTAACGTCGCTCTCAGGATACTTCTCGATGAACTCTTGCAAACCCAGCTGATAGCGATACTCACCTTCCATACGCCCCCGCACCAGTACTTCCAGCAGCTTCATGTTGTCCACGAAGTCATTGTCACGATAGCGGGCCAGGCTTTCGGCAATCCGCACCCGGGCTACTGAGTCTTCGCCGGCCAGATACAGGGCGTAAGCATCGCTGTACCGACGTTTTAGCTTCTCACGCTCTTGGTTGCTTTCTTCTTCGTAGTTAGGGTTAATAACCAATTTAGCGTACAGTGTTTTGGGGAAGTTTCGAACCAGCAGATCGCGGTACTTTTTGTACGTCTCATCCTCCAGGTCTCGGTACGTGAGGTAAAGTAGGTAAAGCACCTCCGGCTCATACTCTGACTCAGGAAAGCGCTTGAGCATGGTTTCGAAGGTTTCGATGGCCTTGCGCTTTTCTTCCAGATCAAAGTTATAGATGCCTCCCAATTTGTAGTGTGCTTCTTCAATCATAGCCAAAGATGCTTGTTTCTGATCTTCGGAAAACGGCACGTTGGCGTAGAGGGCCTGGCGGGCCGCTACGGCTTCGTCTATTGCTTCTCCGTCAGCGTCAGCGGTTTGGGTAGAATCTGCCGCAGCCGCGTCTTGTTCGGCGGGCGTAGCTTCACCGCGATCCGCTACGGAACCGGGGGTGGTGCCTGCCTGTGACCGTCGCCAGTCATCTGCTAACGGGCGTTTGCCCCAGCGCCGTGTAAAAGCGGAGCGCCCCTGACTCACCGCCGAGGGGTTGTAAAAGTACCAGTCTTCGCCGCTTTCTTGCTGCCGACCGGCATCATCATTGTCATTGCCCGCACCGCCAAACGTGGAAGCTCTATCGTTGGCGGCCTGCTCAGCCCGTTCGGCGCGCTCTTCGCGGCGGGCGACGCGTTCTTCTTCTCGCTGCTGGCGCTGCTGCTCTTCTACGATCTCATCAATAATCGCCACCAGTTCGGTAGAGTCGAGCTCGGCCAGAGCTAACAGGCTGTCTTGCACTTGGATAACGTCCAGTTGCTCCACAAAATTGGTCAGGATTTCTTGTCGGCGAGCAATAGCGTCGTAGTCATCTTCATCCTGCGGGAGCACAATCATGGTGCTATCGTAGTAGAGCTTGGCCTTCTGATAGTTCTCCAGGCTGTCGTAGTATATCTGACCGAGCGCTAAATAGGAATACGCTTTCTGACGATTGTTGCTAATACTAGCGAGCACCGATTCGTTATAGTACTCGATGGCCTCTTCCAGATTGCCCTGCCGCAGCTCGAAGGAAGCCAGCTCGTAGTAGATCTTATCGCGGTACTCTTCGTTCTTGTCATCGCGCAACAGCTTTCGAAAGAACTTTCGGACCTTTTTCACGTCGCTCTCATCCGACAGGTCGGTAACCTGCGCCATGTTGAGGCGAGCGTAGAAGTAGAGTTCATACTCAGGGTTTGCTCTGAGTACTTGCTGATAATTGTCGTAAGCCTGCGCCTCGAAGCCCAGTTGTTGATACAGTTGCCCTAGAATGAAGTAGATCCGGGCACGGCCTTCCTCCTTTTTCAGCATCGGTGCGGCAATCAGCAGGTTGCCGACCATACTGTTGTAGTCTTCGTTGAGCTGCGCCCGATAGGCCTTGGTCAGATGCAACTGCACTTTATTATCTCGGTTCAGCGATTCTTTGCGCAGATAGTCACCTACCGCAATGGCATTATTTTGCTCCTGTGCCCGGGTGAAGGTTTGCATTAACTGCACCAGGGCCTGGTGGCGCGCGGCATCGTCTTCGCTCTGGGTATTGACAAACTTGTAGGTGTTGATAGCGTCACCGTAGTTCTGCCGAAAATCGCGACACATCCCAATCAGAATGTAGCTGTCGTCGGCCCACTGGCTGTTAGGATGCCGCTCAATGGCTACAGACGCTTTAGAAATGCAGTCTTCAATCTGCTCGTTCATACCGCTGATCAGCGAGGTATCGGGCTCGGGCATCACGCGCAGCACCTTGTTGTAGTTATTCTCCTGCTGCTCGGCGATGGCCAGTTCTATTTCGTCCATGCGCTGGCGCGCGTAGAAATAAGCGTTATAACGAGCCGTCGTGTTGTGATACACACTGGCTACCAGTCCGTTCTTCTCAGGAGCACAACTCGCCCACGAAAGCGCGACCAGCGCCAATAGGATGTAATGTTTCAGAAAAACTGTTATCTTCAACCGAATAATAGTTAGATTTCGTACAAAGCTGAACAAGGCTAACCTCACCACCCTGGAGCCCCCGTTAGGGCAACGCACATTAATGTCTATTTTTGTGGTAAACCACGCAAGATAACTTCTCAGCCTTGAAGTCAAGAAAAACGTTTTCTAGCCGTTTAACCAACCGCTACCTGCTCATCGTTCGCAACGAAGAAGACTTCGCGGAGAAGACCACGTACTCCTTTACATACGCAAAGTTAATTCTTTTCATTGTATTTGCTGGGGTAATTCTCTTCATCGGCAGTTTATTTACCGTGAGCACCCTGCTTGAGCAGTGGTTTGACCCTCGCTACGCGCAAGCTGAGTCGAACCGGCAATTGATAGAACTTTCGCTGGCGGTAGATTCTATGGAAGTGGAAGTGGAGCGCAAAAATCAGTTTATTCAGGCTTTTCAGCACATCGTACGAGGAGACACCACTATTGGTACTGAATCGGCCTACTTGGCCAGTGCCGACACCCGCCAAACCGAAGAGGTAGGCGATGTGCAAACCGAAGTATCAGAGATTGACGCGCAGTTTCGTCAGGAGTTTGAAGAAAGCGATCTGGGCCTGCTGGCCTCCACCGGCAGTGCCTCTGACAGTCAGCTCGACGAGCTATTTTTCTTCTCGCCCCTGCCGGGCATCATCTCGGCCCCTTACAGCGCGAAGAGCGGTCACTATGGGGTAGATATTGTTTCTAAGAAGAACGAACCCATTAAAAGCGTGGCCGACGGCACCGTGCTGCTGGCCTCGTGGACGCAAGACGCCGGTTACGTAATCGCGGTGCAGCACCGTAGTAACGTGATCTCAGTGTATAAACACAACTCGAGTCTACTCAAAAAGAGTGGTGACTTCGTGAGCGCGGGCGATGTGATCGCCATCATCGGTAACACCGGTGAGCTTACCACCGGACCACACCTGCACTTTGAACTGTGGTATAACGGTAATCCTATGAATCCAGAAGAATTTGTATCATTTTAATCTATTATCATTATGTTTGGCTCAAACCCCGAAAAGAAAGTGAAATTAGACGAGCGTAGCACGTCAAGCAGTATCATCGGCAAAGGGACCTCAGTAGAAGGTAACCTTGAAACCAATGGCAACATCAGCATTGAGGGTGAAGTAAAAGGAAATGTGGTGAGTAAGTCCAAAGTGGCGCTGAGCCCTTCAGCTTATGTAGAAGGCAAAGTGCTGGCGGGCAATGCTATCATCGCCGGTGAGATTCAGGGCTCGGTAGAAATCACCGAGTTACTAACCCTCAAACCTACCGCTGTGATTCACGGAGATATCATGACGAACAAACTCATTGTGGAAGCGGGTGCCACGTTCAACGGCTCGTGCCGGATGGGCGTGTCAGTAGACACCATTGAGTTTGAGGACGAACCCAAAACTGTAGAGGCTCCTTATCAGCCTGAAGCTGAAGTAGGCGATACCGATACCACGATTGAAGAAGAAGACGAATCAAAATCACTCTGAGCAAGAGACGGCTAAAAGTGGCACACAGACCTACCTGAAATACTCAGGACTGGCCTTTCAGATGCTGGCCTCGGTGGGTTTGGCTGCTTGGGGTGGCATCAGGTTAGATAATTACTTCGGCTATCGTTTTCCGTGGTTCACCGTGGGCCTCACGCTGCTGGCGTTGGTGGGCACCATGATTTGGCTGGTGCGCCAACTGCCGAAGGAATGACTGGTCTGTGAAAAAGCTCTTTCAACAACTTCTTTTACTGACTGTCGTCATAATCCTGCTTGTTATTTCGCTGAAGTACGGACTGCGTGCTTCATTCGTTCACGATACGGTCTGGTATATTCTGGCGTTCATCGTGACGCTCACCGCCTTTTCGCTGTGGTTGGGTCTGTTGGGCGGCAGCAAATCTCCTGAACTGGTGGTTCCCTTCGTACTGGGCGGCACCGTGCTTCGGCTCATTCTTAGTGCCATCGGCATCTACGTAGCCTTACGGCTCGGGGTGCCAGATCGCCTTGCCTTCGTGCTCAACTTCATGGCGGTGTATTTTGTCTACCTCACTTTTGAAATCTACGGACTACTGAGTCACTGGCGAGATCAGGCGTGAAGCGGGAATTACGATACGGCGTCGATGATGCGACGAACCTGCTCGGCTGAAATATCACCTTGCTCAGTTTTAGAGTACATGGTTATCAGAATAGTTTCATCGTCGGTAGGCAGATAATAGATGACACGATAGCCTCCACTCTTTCCACTACGCGTATCCGTGTTTCTTACTCGTACTTTGTACACTGTATGACCGATGCCTCTAATTTGGTCACCGGGAGTGAGTCCTGCTTCTAGTTCTGTGATGAGAGAGATCAGGTCTGCGCGAATGTTTCGGTACTTTCGCCCCAAGCGACGAACGTTTCGTCTAAATTCGTTGGTAAACGATACACTAGCCATGCTATTGACCGTCCTCTTTCCAAAGGTCTTCTATGGGATGCGTTTGTCCGGATACGGCTTCTCGCCAGCCTTGCTCGAAGGTCTCCGATGCTGGAGCCCGTGTTACGCCCTCTCTAAAAGCTCGCACCATTTTTAGCAGAGAAGGAATGTACTCCGCAGGTACCATTTCTAATTCTTGCTGTAGTTGCGCTTGATACGTTGATTTCTCGACACCCATGTTCCGTTAGTTTTGTACTGACACGTTACGACTTTCGGTCTAATACTATACCAGACGCTAAGATAACGCTTATTACACGAAATTCATTTCTCAGTCTGTGAAACGAGTAACAGCCTTCACTAAGCCACCTTTTTCTGCTCAACTTCATGGCGGTGTATTTTGTCTACCTCACTTTTGAAATCTATGGGTTAATGACTACCTTGCGGGCGAATTTTGAGAACCCAACCTGATATGTCCCGGAAGTTCCGTCCTAATCAATACTTCACAATTTTTCTCGGCTTTTTCCTACTTATTTCGTCCGTTGCTTTAGCCGACTCAAGTGAGTCGGAGCCCCGGGCGAGACGGAAGAAGGTGAAACCGCTTTTATCCTGCATCACATTCAGGACGAGCACCAGTGGCACTTCGCCACCATCGGCCACACGCACATTACGTTGCCCCTGCCGATCATCTTATACTCTCCTGATCGGGGGGTGGAAGTGTTCTCATCGAGCAACTTCTTTGACGATGCGCACGAACCGGTAGCCTACCAGGGCTATATGATTGACGAGCACAATCATATTGCTCCGGTAGAGGAAGGCCGTACGGTATACGACTTTTCTATCACCAAAAACGTGGCGGCCCTGTTCGTCAGTATTGCGCTGATGCTGCTGATCTTCTTGCCCATTGCGGCGCGCTACAAGAGCCAGGGTACCAAAGCAGTACCTAAGGGGCTACAGTCGCTGTTTGAGCCCATCATTATCTTTGTGCGCGACGAGATTGCCATCCCTAACATTGGCAAGCATAAGTATCACAAGTTTATGCCCTACCTGCTCACGCTGTTCTTCTTCATCTGGTTCAGCAACTTGCTAGGTCTATTCCCCGGGGCGGCCAACCTGACGGGTAATATTGCGGTTACCTTCATTCTGGCGATTCTAACCTTCTTATACACCAACCTCAACGGCAACAAGGACTACTGGAAGCATGTGTTTGCCACTCCCGGTGTACCCAAGCCACTGCTGCCCATCCTGGTGCCCGTAGAAATTATTGGTTTGTTCACCAAGCCATTCTCATTGATGATTCGTCTGTTTGTGAGTATCACTGCGGGTCACATCGTTATTCTGAGCCTGATTGCCCTGCCGTTCATCTTCAATTCGTTTGCGGTGGGTGTAGGAAGCTCTATTCTAGTCATCTTTGTCAATATTATTGAAGTGCTCGTAGCCACCATTCAGGCCTACGTATTTACCTTGTTCTCGGCCATGTATATCGGTGCTGCCGTTGCCGAGCATCACCACGAAGAACACGCCGAAGAAGAGGTAGACCAAAGTCTTATTTAATTTTTCACTTATAATCATACACAATTTATGTTAGTAGCATTATTACTAGACGCAGGGTTCGCCCTGATGGGAGCCGGTATCGGCGCAGGTATTGTCGCGGTTGGCGCAGGCCTGGGTATCGGACGCATCGGCGGACAAGCGATGGAAGGAATGGCGCGGCAGCCTGAAGCAGGTGGTCGTATCCAAACTGCCATGCTGATTATTGCGGCCCTCATTGAGGTAATCGGACTGTTCGGTGTGGTAGTTTGTCTACTCATCGCGACCAACGACTACCCTAATCTGTAGTTAGATAGTGGATGCTAGGCGGTGCGTGCTGGAATAGCCAGTATTTACCGACTAGTATCCATCATCCACTCTCTAAAACATCAATCATGGAATTATTAACGCCCGGTTTGGGGCTTATTTTTTGGCAGCTCGTTGGTTTCTTGGTGCTGCTGGTCATCCTCAAGAAATTTGCTTGGAAACCCATCCTAGAATCGCTCAACGAACGCGAGACTTCTATTGAACAGGCACTGTTGGCCGCTGACAAAGCGAAAGACGAGATGGCGCAGCTCAAGAATGAGAACGAGCAGTTGCTGGCTGCCGCCCGCAAGGAGCGTGAGCAGATGCTGAAGGACGCCACCGCTGCGGCCAACAAGATGCGTGAGGAAGCGCGAGAGCAGGCGTCAGAAGAAAGTGCTCGCATTGTAGAAGACGCACGCGCCTCCATTGAGGTGCAAAAACAAGCAGCCCTGGCCGAAGTGAAGCAACAGGTAGCCGATATGTCTATCGTGATTGCCGAGAAAATATTACGTGAACAGCTTAACGACTCTGAGAAGCAGAAAACGTACGTGAACCGCCTGATTGAAGACCTCAATCAGAATTAGCCTCTACCCAGCACAGACGCGATTAATCGCGTCTCAACTATAACTTATGACTGATAACCGGGTAGCCACACGCTACGCAAAATCGTTGATTGAACTAGCCATCGAGAAGGGCGTGGTCGACAAGGTGCACGACGACATGAAGATGTTTGCTGAGCTGTGCCAGAACAATCGCGACTTTCTATTGATGCTGAAGAACCCGATCATCAACCACGACCGAAAGCGGAAAATCCTGCATCAGCTCTTCGAGGGCAAAGTAGAACCGTCTACGATTGCGATCTTTGATATCATCACCCGCAAAAACCGGGAAGAATACCTTCCGGCTATTGCTAATGAGTTTGTGAGTCAGTACCGCACGCACAAAAACATTCAGAAGGCGGTGGTGACGACCCCTTTTCCGCTCACCGGAGAGTTGCGCGCGAAGTTCCGTGAGATGATCGCCCAGCAAACCGGTGGCATGTCTATCGAGCTAGAAGAAAAAGTAGACGAAGAGCTTATTGGTGGTTTTATCCTGAAGATTGGTGACAAGCTGATGGATAATTCTGTTCAACATAAACTACAGGTGTTGTCCTACGAATTTGACGACGACAGCTACACAAAAACTTACTAAAAAAGTTTCAGGTAGGAAGGTTACCCGTTTTTCGTAACCTTGCCAAGCTGCAACCTTTAACCCTTTAAAACTATGGCAGAAGTAAGGCCCGACGAAGTTTCGGCAATACTACGCGAACAACTTTCCAATTTTAAAACCGAAGCCGAGCTCGAAGAGGTAGGCACCATCTTGCAGGTGGGTGACGGGGTGGCTCGTATCTACGGACTCACCAAAGCCCAGTCGGGTGAGTTGCTCGAGTTCGAAAACGGACTTAACGCACTGGTTCTCAATTTAGAAGAGGACAACGTAGGTGCCGTACTGCTCGGTGATCAGGGTAACATCCGCGAAGGTGACACCGTGAAGCGTACCGGCCGCATTGCCTCTATCAAAGTGGGCGAAGGCATGGTGGGCCGGGTGGTGAATACCCTGGGACAACCCATCGACGGCAAAGGCCCGATTGAAGGCGATGTGATTGATCTACCCATTGAGCGACGTGCTCCGGGCGTGATCTACCGACAGCCGGTGAGTGAGCCACTGCAAACCGGGATCAAAGCGATTGACTCAATGATTCCGATCGGTAGAGGACAGCGTGAGCTGATTATTGGTGACCGCCAAACGGGCAAAACCGCGGTGGCTCTGGATACCATCATCAACCAGCGCGAGTTTTACGAAAAGGGCGAGCCGGTGTACTGCATCTACGTTGCCTGCGGACAGAAAGCTTCCACCGTAGCCGGAGTGGTTTCGGCGCTAGAGAAAGCCGGTGCCATGAAGTATACCACCATCGTGTCGGCCTCGGCCTCAGACCCAGCCCCGATGCAATTCTTCGCGCCCTTCACCGGTGCGGTGATCGGTGAGTACTTCCGCGATACTGGTCGACCCGCCCTGGTAGTGTACGATGATCTGTCTAAGCAAGCGGTGGCCTACCGCGAAGTGTCGCTGCTGCTGCGTCGCCCTCCGGGTCGTGAGGCGTATCCTGGTGATGTATTCTATCTGCACTCGCGCTTGCTCGAGCGGGCCGCTAAGCTCAACGACAACGCCGACATCATTTCGCAAATGAATGACCTGCCCGACGCTATCAAACCGATGGTGAAAGGGGGCGGCTCACTCACGGCGCTGCCGATCATTGAGACCCAAGCGGGTGACGTATCGGCTTACATTCCGACCAACGTGATCTCGATCACCGACGGCCAAATCTTCCTGGAAACCGATCTGTTTAACGCGGGTATTCGCCCGGCTATCAACGTAGGTATTTCGGTATCACGCGTAGGTGGTTCGGCGCAGATCAAGCCGATGAAAAAGGTAGCCGGTACGCTCAAGCTAGACCAAGCACAGTTTCGCGAACTGGAAGCGTTTGCGAAGTTTGGCTCCGACCTGGATGCCGCTACGCAGCTCACGATCAGCCGGGGGCAGAAGAACCTGGAGATTCTCAAGCAGCCGCAGTATTCGCCCGTATCGGTAGAAGAGCAAGTAGCCATTATCTACGTATCCACCAACGGCTTCTTGGATAAGGTGCCGCAGAACAAGGTCGTTGACTTTCAGAGCGAGTTTCTGACGATGATGGACAGCCAGCACCGCGATACACTCGACAGCATTCGCTCGGGCAAGTGGACCAGCGAAGCCCAGGATGTGCTCAAGAAAGTAGCTACTGATTTAGCGCAGAATTATAATTAACTTGGTTGGCGGTAAGCAGTAGGCAGCGGGCGGTCAAGCCTTCTTCTGCTTACTGCCCACCGCCCACTGCCTACTGACCCTATGCCCAACCTCAAGGAAGTAAAGAACCGGATTTCGTCGGTGAAGTCGACGCAGCAGATCACGCGCGCTATGAAGATGGTGGCCGCCTCTAAACTGCGTCGTGCGCAAGACCGGCTGATGCAGATGCGCCCCTACGCCAGCAAACTGACGCAGATGCTGGCCAACGTGTCGGCCAATCTAAGTGAAGAGAACACCAGTCTGTACGCGACAGAACGTGATGTCAAAAACGTGCTGATCGTCGCGTTCACTTCGGATCGCGGTCTGTGTGGGGCGTTTAATAGCAATGTATTGCGCTTCTCGCGGCAGCTCATCACCGATGAGTACGAAACCTACGAGCGCAACCAGCGGCTCCACGTGATGCCCGTAGGACAAAAAGCCCACGAGTTTTACAACAAGCGGGGGTATCAAACCATCAACGACTACAGCGGACTGTTCGCTGACCCTGCGTTTGAGAACGTACGCGAAGGGGCCAACTTCGTGATGGAAGCATTTGCCAGCGGACGTTTTGACAAGGTGATCATGATCTACAACCAGTTCAAGAACGTGGCCACGCAGGAGGTAACCGCCGAGCAACTGCTACCCATTGAGAACGATTTCGAAGAAGACACCGACAGCAGCAACGTAGACTACATCTACGAACCCTCTGAGGAATTTGTGGTGCAAGAACTCATTCCGCAATCGCTGAAGATACAATTCTACCGCGCCTACCTAGAGTCTAATGCCGGCGAGCAAGGCGCCCGTATGACCGCGATGGATAAAGCCACCGATAACGCCGGAGAACTGCTTAAAGAACTCAAGCTGACCTACAACCGCACCCGACAAGCCGCGATTACGAAGGAGATTCTGGAGATCGTTGCGGGAGCGGATGCACTGGGGGGGTAGCGGCACTATAGAAGAAATCCACATGCTTCTTTAATACTGCCTTCAGAGTGCGCTCAATATTGACTTAAATAAGAATTCTTTGAGAGAAAAAATTACGGCATACATTCTGTGTTTACCTTTCGGGCTTGTTACGGGCGCAGCAGCAGTTTACTTTATCCTTCTACAAGTAGCTCTTCCTTTCAAATTGATTCAAAAGCTATCATACTTGGTTTCCTGACATTAGCTGCTGGAGCCATTTTCTCGTTCATTCAGCACTGTATATTACTTTGCTTGGATGTCCTAATCCCCGCTATATTCGCCGTGTGATAAATTCTGCATTTTTAGGCACCGGAACTATCGACAACTCACAAGTTCAACGATTCAGGGGGGATCACCCTATGTGGGGTCTAGGTATTGTATCAAGTATCAGGTTATTTGTGGATTAATAGTAGAATATTCTTTGAGCACGATAATCAGAATCGTCTAGATTTCAACCGATTTTATCATCTTTTTAAATACAGGATTCAGGTATTATGTTCATGGCAAGCTTACTATCGCTTTTGGCTATAACCCTATCAAATATATGGTCAGTACTGGATTACTCTAACTATTTTGCCTGGCTTTTCATAAGAACAGCTTAGAGTATCAAAACAGCAGAGAAACAGAAATTCTTATCGCTATAGAAGTTCGATAAAAAAGGTTGTGAAATTGGAGCAGTCCTTTTTATAGCGAATATTATCGTCCCGACATCACGAAGATTTGATAAGAGATTTCCTTTGGTACTAAGCGAAATGGTTTATTCAATCGGAAAGATCACCGCATAGCCAAGGAAAAGGATTTTTTTGTAGAGAGAAGAAATGGGCAGTTCATAACCTCGTTAATGCAAGCTTATAGCTAGGTCAGAGATTACTTATTATGCAAGGCGTCCGCTTTAGGTTTCTTGGGGTGCGCAGTGTTACTTCAAATACGCTAAATGACTCCCCCATTCTGGTCTTAGGCTACGCGCCCCGGGTTAAGCGCAAGCGGTCTTAAGACCCACCTATCATGTAGAGCGTCCGCCCGGTTTTTCACTACATACATAATGTTAACTACGACTGCCGTTAAGGTCGTAGCGAGACGCTACGACCAGTGAAGAGAGAGACTTGCTGATTATATAGAAAACTTCTATCTTCGATTATGAGACGAGAGTACGCTATCTACGATCAGCAGGCCATTCATATAGATACCCTTTCCTCAGGTTCAAACGGTTGCTACTTCCGCATCGAAAGCATAGCCTAGACACAGTACAGCCAAAACTACTGCGGGTATTCACTTTTGGTCAGTAGTCACCTTGCTATTCGCAACTGTTTCTGCCTCAGAACGGTGGGCAGGCAAGCGAATAGTAAACGTCGTGCCTACGTTGAGCTCGCTCGTTACACTGATCGTTCCTTCGCTACGGTTCACAAATTCTTTAACCAACTGCAAGCCCAATCCGATACCGGTTTCACCGGAAGTTCCCCAGGTATGCTCTATCTCTTTATTCTGAAACAGCGTACCAAGCTTCTCTTCTGGTATGCCTACGCCCGTATCAATGACTCTTACTACCACCGACTCGTCTGCTAGTTGACCGTCGATGAATACCTGGCCTTGCTCTGGGGTGAACTTGAGCGCATTATTCACCAGATTCCGAAGGATTGTAAACAGGGCGTTGCGGTCGACCCAGCCGTGAAGCGGCTCGTGGATCAGACAACGTAGCGTGATGTCTTTGGCCATGGCCATGGTCAGAAATACGTCTACCACCTCGTCGGCCACTTCTTTGATGGATAGTCGTTCGGGCTGAATTGATATGCTGCCCCGCTGGTTAAGTGCCCAGTTTAGTAGATTATCCAGCAGCATAGAAAGGTGCGAAGCGGCCTTTTCTACGTGGTCTACCAGGGTAGGGAGGGCGTCGTAGGCCTGTTCGGCCAGCTGTAGTTTCATCACATTGGCCAGTCCTGCAAACGCTCCGATGGGGCCGCGCAGATCGTGCGAAATGATGGAGATGAACTTCTCGCGCGAAGTAAGCAGTGCATCCAGCAGTTCGTTTCTATTGCGCAGTTCCTCTTGCTGCCGGTTTAGCAGTTCGTTGGCCCGCTTCTGGATTCGGTAACTGCGGTAGTAAAGCCACGCAATAGCGACGATGAGTAACGACAGCACGATCAACCCCAGTTGTATCACCCGCTGTACATCGCGTCGACTGGTCAATAAGTCGATCTCGCTTTGTTTCTGCGCCACCTCAAACTCAGTGCGCGTATCGGCCATGTTCTGCACCACCTCGATGTTGCTGAGGCTATCTTTCAGTGCTAGATAGCGGGTTTGGTGTATATACGCCTGCCGGTAGTCCTCTTTTTCCACGTACAGCGAGGTCAACCGTTCACTTGCGTTACGCATTTGCTCCAGCAGGTCGTCTTCTTCGGCTAGTATCCAGCTCCGCTGCGCGTAATCTAAGGCCTTGTCGGTCATACCTCGTTCCTGATACACTTTTGCCAACGATAGTTGATATTCGGCGATAGCATAGTTATCACCCATTTCACCAAGGATTTTAGTAGCCTCCAAAATTTTTTCCTCACCAGCAGCCAGGTCACCCTGCTCTATTTTGGCCAATCCAATGTTCCCCAAAGCGTAGGCACTGCCAATATCGTATCCTATTGCGTCAAATAATTCTTTAGCCTCCCAAAGCAGCAGCATCGAGGAGTCAATTTTATCAACTTTCTCGTACACTTCACTTACATTGAGCAGCGTAGTAGCTAGCCGAATCGTGTCTTGAGCTTTGCGAAATGCGTCAATAGATTGACTGTAGTAACGCAAAGCCAAAGGAAAATAACTTTGCTGTGAGAATAGATTACCCAGTGCTAAATATGCCGAAGCAATACCGGTCTGAGAGTTAGAAAGTTGATAGTAAGATATACTGTTAAGCAAGTGCTTGCTGAGCCTGTTCGCTATCTCCAAGTTTATCGTACGACTGGCCGACATTGAGCCAAGCAGCCGCTTGCCATTTGGTGTTCTTCTGCTTACCCGCTATTTTAAGTGCGCTTTCGGCATAAGTCAAACGCGTGTGGAGCTGGTGGCGTAATTAGAAATTTCCATTGCTATCTGATACTGGTAGTATCAGGTAAATTTTGGGTCGATATTACCTGAATCAGGCTATCGGCAATCCGAGTGGTCCAGCACTTGAGCGGAAACAGTAGAAAAAAGGCCTATCGTAAAATAGGCCGTAGTAAAGAGAGTAGCTGGTTTGTATATCATGCCTACTGAGGCGGTTTTACTACAAGTCTCGGACGTGTTGCCTGGGCAGCGCTTTCGCCTGCTTCGTACTCAATCTCGTAGGTTTCATCTCCGGTGGCCGACTGGCTAATCTTTGCCTGCCACGCTCCGTCTTTTCCTTCTCCACAATCCGACAGCACGTTGCGGCTGCCACTAGCCGGACGGATCGCTTTGATCCTATCAATACCCTCTCCGGCAATCCATTCTATTTCATCACCTGCTCGCACATTGGTGGCAATACTCTCATTTCCCTCGTGCCCTTCACTATCGCGGAAGTAAATTTTATTGGTTTTGGGATCGCGACTTACGTAAATCTTAACCTTTGACATAATAATAGTAATTAAGTGTTAAATAGTAGTTGTTTGATCTGAAAAAGCGTATGATTTTATTCCAATAAATCCTCGGACAAGTTTTCTTAATTAGTTCGTCGTACCGGATTTAGTGGAGCTTTTATACGGCATTGTCCTATTGCAGGCGTATCAAACCCATATCGAAATCAATAAGTCGATAAAATAGCACTTTTAAGCGCGCATAATGTAACTATTCTTATCTAGTAAGATTGCGCTGCGTTTCACCCTCCCCAGAGAGGACTTTTTGCGATTGATGAATCTGAATCTTAACAAACAGTAGTTGGTGCTGGTGACGTATTCTACGGTAGCATACACTCATCAACAAACGGAAGCTTCCGGAGTAGCGACCTCGCTCTAACCCTGGGCTTCTCATTTATCAATTTAACTGTAGCATTATGCAAACGTATTACACCACTCTAAGAAGAATTCAGCGCACTGGCTTGGGCTTTATGTGCACGGTCGCTCTACTGTTTACCAGCTGCGAAGATGTATCTGTCGAAGACCCCAGTAGCCAGCAGATTGACCCCAACACTCCGCCCACTGCGATCGAACAGTCCGGCGCTACCGACACTGAGGGTGAGCTGAACGCCCGGCCCGCCGGAAAAGTCTTCGTTGTCCCTGATGAAGCAGGAGCGCGTACCAGTGGCGCAACGACCTATATCAACTTCCAGGACGAACAAGCCTGTACCTGGAATCCGAATATCTGCGAGAACACCTTCGTCACGTGGCCGGGCTATATCCAGAGCACTGGCTACAGCGAGTGGGGCTACGCCTGGATGAGCGACGGACCAGGCACAAGTTTTATCTCGTATGGCACCGGCGATCACTATCATATTATGGGCTTGGCCATGCCCGAGGTGGAGGCTAACCCCGCTCATACCGCAATGTTCGGCAGCGATTGGTTCGTCTTTTACATGCAGCGCAACAGATCGGGCCGGATTAACTTTGACCTCACTCAGATCAAAGTGAACGGTGACGTACCGATCACTCTATGGTTCAAGACCGCCAGCGGTTCTTGGCGGTTCTGGCGAAGCCTTGGTCCGGGTCGGTGGGGCCTACCGGGGGCGACCAACATTCAGGAGTTTCACGTGCGAGCCGCTTCGGGTGCTTCTGGAGACAACTATAGCATCGACGATATTCAAGTGAGAGGACTGTAGTGATAGAAACCTCTTAAACTTCTTTAAACCGGTCGTAGCGTAGCAGCATGTGATGCCGTGCGCTACGACCTATTTATCATACAAAGAAAATGCATTAAGGCGACTAAGCGTACTTTTGATCCTCTCCGGCCATCTGCTTCAAACGATACTCAGCATTGTAGCGAGCGTGCTCTGACGGCTCAATACGATGTCCGTTTTTGCGAGCGTACACCTGCGTAAACTCCGCCCCAAAGAGTAGAATAAGGCTGGAGTAATACACCCACATCATGATCAGGATAATCGAGCCGGCTGCGCCAAAGGTAGCTCCGGGCTCTGACTGCCCGAAGTAGAAACCCAACAGAAACTTACCAATGGTAAACAGTACGGCCGTCATGGTGGCTCCCCACCACACCGACTGCCACTCTACTTCTGCGTCGGGTAGCACCTTAAACATCAGGGCAAACAGCACCGCGAGCACTCCAATGGACACCAAGTTATTAACTACGAAGAAGACAAAAGTAGGCACACCGGGCAACTGCTGCTCGAGCCAGCCATTGATGGCCGCTAGTGCTGAAGACAACACCAGCGAGACGATCAGCAGAAAGGCGATGGCGAGCACAATTCCTAGCGCATTGACCCGACTGATAACCGTTTGTTTGATACCCGCATCAGGATCAAGCTCTACTTCCCAGGCATCGTTGAGTGACTTCTGAAGCTGGCTAAATACTCCCGTAGCACCAAATATCAGTGTGGCAATACCCACGATCAGTGCCATGGTAGAATTGGACTCCTGCCGCGAATTCTGTAGCATGGTTTGCACCTGCTCTGCCGCGTCGCCGCCCATCGCACTGCCGATCTGGTCGCTGATGACCTGCTCTACGTACTCAGGACTCCACACCAAAGTCGCCACTGTGACCACGATGATCAGCAGCCCGGGCAGCGAGAACACCGAATAATAGGCAATCGATGAGCTCTTCTGAAAGGCATCATCGCTCTGCCACTCTTGATACGTTTCCTTGAGGTACGAGAAAATGTCGCTTGCGTTCATAAGCTTAAAAAGTGTTGATGATAGCAGTATAACTCGCTGCCGAGCAAATGGTTACTCAGCTAGTCGAAAGTGCGTACAAGCGCCGCTTGTTTTGTCTACCTTACTTAGGCAAGCTAAAGGCTAGGTATTGGTCACCTGATTTGGCTCCTGCCTTGCCGCCACCACAGGCAATCACGACGTACTGTTTACCGTCTACCTCATACACGCTCGGAGTAGCGTAACCGGCGGCGGGCAGCTTATACTTCCATAATTCTTCGCCGGTGGTTTTGTCAAAGGCTCGGAAGCACTCGTCTAAGGTAGAGGCGATAAATACCAGTCCTCCGGCCGTAACCACCGGTCCGCCGTAGTTAACCTGGCCCGTCTTGGGAATGCCCCGGGCGGCCAGTTCTTCGTACTCACCCAGGGGCACCTGCCAGGCGATAGTTCCCTCATTGAGGTCAATAGCGCTCAGTGTACCCCAGGGTGGCTTCACTGCCGGATATCCTTCCAGGTCGTAGAAGCGATGGTATCCGGTATGCGTGTACTTAGAAAGCCGTTCGTTGGCCCCTTTGCCAAACTCATGCACATCAGTAGGAGCATCATTTTCTACGCCGAAGATGTAGTTAACCACCGCCGTTTTTTCTTCCTCTGCCAGATGCTTGAAGCCAGGCATGAACCCTCGGCCACGGTTAATAATTTCTAGAGCCTCCGGTTGACTACGCCGGTCGGCAATACCCGTCAGGGCGGGGTAGGTACCCGAAGCATCGCCTTGCTGATTCTTGCCGTGGCACATGCTGCATTTTGATTGATACACCAGCGCTCCCGGGTCGGTGACGGCTTCCCCGCTCCCGGTCCCGGTTTTTTCCATCGTGATAATTGCTGGTATTTCTTTGGCGTTGATGAACAGCAGCCCGGTGGTGGGGTCAAAGGCGGCACCCCCCCAACCACCACCGCCGTCGAAGCCCGGAAAAACGATGGTGCCGGCTTCGCTGGGCGGAAGGAAGGGCTCACCGGTGCGCAACTTCGCTAAACGCTGGGTAACCGTGTCATGAGACGCAGGCGATACATTGGTCACTTCGGCCTGGGTAAACCGCTGTCGGGTAAAGGGCGGCGGCTTGGTGGGGAACGGCTGCGTGGGCGACGCCTCTTCGCCCAATAGATCGGAGGCCGCGATAGGTCGTTCTTCTACCGGAAACAGTGGCTCACCCGTTTCCCTATCCAGTAGGAACACAAAACCTGTTTTGGTGTGCTGCGCCACGGCGTCAACGCGCTGTCCGTGGTGGTTAACCGTGACCAACGCCGGCGGGGCGGGCACATCACGGTCCCACATATCGTGATGCACTGTCTGGAAGTGCCAGATGCGCTCACCCGTTGCCGCGTTTAGTGCCAGCACGCAGTTGGCAAACAGGTTGTCACCCAAGCGATTGCCACCCCAGAAGTCAAAGGAAGCCGATCCGGTAGGAACGTACACAATACCCCGCGCTGGATCAAGGCTCATGCCCGACCAGGCGTTGGCCCCACCGACACTTCGGTGAGCCTCCTTGGGCCAGGTGTCGTAACCTACCTCTCCTGGTAGTGGAATCGTACGAAACATCCACGCTAGCGCTCCCGTGCGCACGTTGAAGGCCTGCACGGTGCCCGGGGCAGCATCCGCGTTTTCCGAAACCCGGCTGCCCAGGATGATTTTATCTTGATAAATCACACCCGGCGAAGTTGATACGACGAAACGATCCTGCGCGTCTGCGCCCAGCCCGGCTTTTAGCGAAACCCGGCCCTGCGTGCCGAAACTGTCAACCGGTTGTCCGGTTTTGGCATCTAGGCAGAACAGCTCCGGCCCCGCCGTGAAGAATATATACTCCTGCGCCCCCTCTTGGTGATACACCACTCCTCGGTTGACGTTCATGCCATAGTTGACGTCGGCATTGGGATCGTATCGCCATTTTTCTTGGCCCGTGGCGGCGTCTACTGCCAGAATTTTTAGTTTCGGCGAACTGCCGTAGAGTGTGCCGTTGATGACAATCGGATTGCACTGTATCTGTGTGTTTTCGTCTGAATCGGCGTCGCCCGTGCTCAACGCCCAGGCTACCTTCAGCTGCCGGACGTTTTCAGTATTGATTTGGTCAAGCGGCGAGTATTGCGCACCGCTGTGTCCGCCCAGGTAGACGGGCCAATCTTTTCCGGCTTCTTGTACATTTTTATCGCCAGGCTGGCAACTCGTTAGTAAGGCAACCAACCCAGCGATGCTATAGAACAGTTTTGTTTTCATACGTAGTGTCAAAAACGAGAAGAAAGCAGCCGACTGTCTCGGCGAGGACGCAGTTTTGTTACGCCTTCAGAATCTACTAAAAATAAGCGATATTTATTCGTATCCCAACCTGCCCACGCTACAGCATTTTGGCAAAGCCCCTAACAGATTTGTTTAGATGAAACCTACTACGTCCGTATCACTTGCTGCTATTCTGTGTACTGTCGTGCTAGCACTACATGGTTGCTCGGGGTCAGGGGATGCAAACCGGCTGGACAGTGAAGACTATAGCGATCAGCAAGAGCGCGTGGCGGTGCTGAAAGATGAGATTGTGGCTGCTTCTGGCTTCGAGGATGCTGCCTTCAAACTGTTCAATGTGAACGGGTTTTCTAACGACCGAACCCTGATACCCGGCGCATCGTCTTGGGATTACCAATTTGCGGTGAAGGTAAATCCAGTAGACGTTAACCAGTGGACAGAAGGCCTAGAAAAAGGCAAGCCATACGATGACACTTGGACTACCGCACTGGTCGCTTCGCGAAAAGAGGCGTGGCAAACCAGCAGCACGCCCGAATTTTATACGCGCGCCAACAGCAATGTTACGCTCATTGTGTACCGACCCGAAGGCATTATTTTCAAACGTGTTGTCAATCTTTAGAAACATCAATAGTTTCTCTCTACGGAAAGAAACCATTGACTATGTTTATCTCTCTAGGAAGAGACAAAATGGCCAAGAAAGAAATATTTCAGCAGGCTATTGATCATGCGATAGACCGGCAAATTGGTATTCCAACCGATGTTTCCAAGATGCTATTGATCGGTTCGCCAGGAAGTTGACTTTTACGGATCGGACTTGCCTCTAATCAACGCCTGCTACGCGCTGGATTCTTCGGCCACCCGGAAGCGAGAGACGGAGGAACTACAAGAAGCCATGAATACACTAAACCATACCGAAAGCTGGCTCATCACCTGTGACGAAGAAGAGACCATCCGAGAAGCCGGGACCACGATTTACGCGCAGCCACTGTAGAAGTGGTCGCTAAAGGATAGCTAAATAGATATTGAAGATTGTACAGCTACAGTAAGGCTCTCCGTTAGCAGACGCCAGGCTTAGGCGGCTTACTTCTCCAGCAAGCCTGTCACCATTTCAGGAAAGGCAATCACCAATCCTAAAAAGATGATTTGAATGATAATGTAGGGCACAATACCGCGGTATAGATGCCGCGTGGTGATTTCGGGCGGAGCCACTCCCTTGAGGTAAAACAGGGCGAAGCCGAAGGGCGGTGATAGAAAAGAGGTTTGTAGGTTGAGCGCCAGTAAGATACCAATCCAGATCAGATCGATGCCCATAGCCTGGAAAATCGGTGCGACGACGGGTACGATGATGAAGATGATCTCGATGAAATCAATAAAGAACCCAGCGATGAATACCACCACCATCACGATGGCCAGAAACACCATCGGCGACAGGTTGGCACTCTCAATCAGTTGCACCAAGTAGCGATCTCCTTCCATGCCTCGGAAAACCAGGGCAAACGCCGTGGCCCCCACCAGAATGATGAACACCATACACGTGAGGTGCGTGGTTTCACGCATTACATCTTTGAGCACGCCCACCGTAAATTTTCCTTGCGCGATGGTGAGCAGCCCGGCCCCCAGCGCGCCAACCGCGGCCGCCTCGGTGGGCGAAGCGACGCCCGCGAAGATGGAACCCAGCACCGCGGCGATAAGCAAAAAGGGCAGCACGAACGCACTAATCACCTGCTTGACCATGCCGCCCCGCCGAAAAGCCGCCACCTCTTCGGCGGGCATCGCCGGGGCCAGCTCCGGTTTGAACACGGCTAGCCCCACGATATACAGCAAGTAGGCCCCCACCAGCGCTAAACTGGGAATCAGCGCGGCGGTAAAGAGGTCGCCCACCGATACGTTGAGCACGCTGCCCAGCAGCACCAGCACTACCGAGGGCGGAATGATCTGCCCCAGCGTGCCCGCCGAGGCAATGGTGCCCGTCGCCAGTTCCGGACTGTAGCCCCGCTTCAGCATCGTGGGCAAACTAATCAGCCCCATTGTGATCACCGTAGCGCCCACAATACCCGTAGAAGCGGCCAGCATCGCACCTACTATCACCACCG
Source organism: Tunicatimonas sp. (assembly GCA_965213875.1). GTDB lineage: Bacteria > Bacteroidota > Bacteroidia > Cytophagales > Cyclobacteriaceae > Tunicatimonas. The sequence goes on from CBDCAN010000001.1 coordinate 2,385,641, forward strand.
AGATGGCCAAACCGCCCCGAAACTTACCAAACAACAGGGCCATCGTTTCGAGCAGACTCTCGGCCAGGCCCGATTTCTCGAGCATAATGCCCATGTAGATAAACAGCGGCACCGCTAGCAACACATAGTTGCTCATGGTGCCGTACACCCGCAGGGCTAACAAGTAGAAGAAATCTGGCCCAAACACCACCAGCCCGAACAGCATAGACACTCCGCCTAGCGTGAAGGCCACCGGAAAACCAAACAGGATCAGGATGAAGATTGATAAGAAAAGTATTAGGGGCAGGGCTTCAAGCATCGTCGGTGAGGGTGAGGATGGATTGAAACAACAGCGACAATCCTTGCAGCAGCAGTAGCAAGAAACCTAGCGGAATGGCGGCCTTCACCACGTAACGCGCGGGCAGGCCGCCGGGGTCGGGCGAACCCTCTTGTATGGCCCAGGCATTGACGGCAAACTGCCACGACTCACGCACCACCACGAAGCAGAAGGGCAGCAGAAACAAGAGCGTACCGATCAGATTGACCCACGCTTGCTGCTTCGGACTAAAGTTTTGGTAGAACACATCCACGCGCACGTGGCGGTCATGCTTCAGAGCGTAAGCCGCGCCCAGCAAGAAGATGAACGAAAACAGATGCCACTCCAACTCCACCACGCCCGCCGACGAGGTGTTAAACAGATAGCGCCCCGCCACATCGTAGCCGATCACCAGCACCAGTGCGGTGGTGAGCCACGCTACCGCCCGCCCCACGGTTTCGTTGAGTTGGTTGATGATGTTGATAAACTGTTGTAGAGTGCGCTTCAAAGTGAGGCTATTTTAGCGAAAATATTGCTATTCTCTAAAGACGTACGCACCTTTCGGCGATGATCCTTCCTCACCGTACGCCGCATCGCGATGCAAAAATTGTAGAGATGCTGTCTGAGGCATTTGCCGATAACCTCAGTGTGAACTATGTGCTAAAGCAAGACCGACACCAGCCACAAAGAATTCGCCGACTCATGCAGTATGCGCTAGCCACCTGCCACGACTTCGGCGACGTATGGCTTTCAGAAGACGAGCGTGCTTATGCCCTGACCGTGCTACCCGATACCAAACGAACCACTTTTGCGACCGTACAGCGTGACATAAGCCTGGCCCTTTCAGTAACAGGACTTCGCAGCGTATACCGCACCTTACAGCGGGAGACGTGCGTTCAAGCGTGTCATCCCAACGAACCTTTTTGTCACTTGTGGTTTGTGGGTGTCGCCAAAGATGCACAGAGGCAGGGGCTCGGTAGCCAGTTACTTCAAGAGCTTATCGACCATTATCAGCCACAGCAGCGGGCAATTTACTTAGAAACCTCTACCTTGCAGAACGTGCCTTGGTATCAGAAATTTGGACTCGAAGTGTACGATGAACTCAACTTCTCGTATCCATTGTATATGATGCGAAGAACTCCCCACCGGCTATGAATACGACGAGCGACACTAAAACTGACATCCGCCAGACCAGTACGTCTGAACTTAAGGCATTCTTGACCGAGATCGGTGAGAAACCCTTTCGGGCGAAGCAAATTCAGGAATGGCTGTGGCAGAAGTCAGCGACGAGTTTTGCTGAGATGACCAACCTGTCGAAACCACTGCGCGAACGACTGGAAGCGCACTTTGCTATTCGTCCGGTCACGATCCAGAGCCAGCAAAACAGCGAAGACGGCACCATCAAATTTATGTTTCGGCTGCACGACGGACATTTAGTAGAAGGCGTGCTAATTCCGACCAAGAAACGAATGACGGCCTGCATCTCATCACAAGTGGGCTGCTCGCTCAGTTGTAAGTTTTGCGCCACCGGTTATATGGACCGGAAGCGCAACCTCGATGCCGCTGAAATTTACGACCAAGTGGTGCTTATCAAACAAGCCGCGGAGCAGCAGTACGAGCGTCCTTTAACCAACGTGGTGTATATGGGTATGGGCGAACCGTTGCTCAACTACGCTAGCGTGTTGCAATCTGTGAAGCACCTCACTTCGCCTCAAGGTCTGGATATGGCCTCGTGGCGCATTACCGTGTCTACCGCGGGCATTGCCAAGATGATTAAAAAACTAGGCGATGACGAGGTAAAGTTCAACTTGGCACTATCGCTACACGCCGCCAATGATCAAAAGCGCAGCGAGATTATGCCGATTAACGACTCTAACACGCTGGAAGCACTACGCGATGCTTTGCGGTACTTCTGTCAGAAGACCGGAACGCAGGTTACTTTTGAATACATTGTGTTCCATAACGTGAACGATACACTGGAAGATGCCCGCGAGCTGTGGGAGTTTACCAAGCGGGTGCCCAGCAAGGTTAACATCATCGAGTACAACCCCATCAGCGAAGCCGACTTCGTGAATACCGAAGCCGACCGTCTGGATCAGTTCGCTGCTTTCCTGGAAGGCAAAGGTGTGACAGTGAACGTGCGGCGCAGCCGGGGCAAAGATATTGACGCCGCCTGCGGGCAACTGGCGATTAAGCAGTAGAAAAGAATGTTTTTGCGCAGCTACTCGCTAACAGAATCTTGAGTAGTCAGTCAAAAGTAAGGCGATGGAAGTGAGGATTGACTACCCACCGCCGCGTGTAGTTGAAGGCTTGACTTTCTACCCGGTGAGTTAGAAGGCTGTCGGGCAACAACCTTTTAACCCCACGTACCTCTACGAAGACTGTGCTACTTATGATCAAAACATCGTATCTTCAATAGTGACTTGCTTCACTGTTACGTTAAGACAGGGCTATCCAAACCGTACACTTATCCACTCACGTGGGTCACGTATTTTTGTAGTAATTCTTTGATTTAATAACTATGTTGGGGCCGCGTTAGCTACTTTTACCGGTAAGCAGCCATGAAAATATCACGAGCATAGCTTATTATACTGCTCGAACTACGACTAAGAACAACCAAACTTATGGATTCTGCTATCAAGCAAGATAGTGACGTTGAGCTTGATCACTTCAACACAAACTATATTATTCTGGTGAGTATCGTGGCTGCCTTAGGGGGCCTACTCTTCGGGTTTGACACTGCTGTGATTTCCGGTACCATTCCCTTTATTACTCAATACTTTGGCCTTGATGAGTTTACACTAGGGTGGGCGGTCAGCTCCATTCTCATTGGTTGTGCCGGGGGCGCGCTGTTAGCAGGCACGTTGGCCGATGCTTACGGTCGTCGCTGGGTATTGGTCATTTGTGCGGGCTTGTTTGCCGTATCAGGCATTGGCGTCGCTTTGTCAGATCGTTTGTGGGTATTTGTGCTGTTTCGCCTGGTGGGGGGGCTCGGGGTAGGGGCTGCTGCTGTGGTGTCTCCTATGTACATTGCTGAGGTAGCACCCTCCGTTTGGCGAGGACGCCTGGTGTCGCTATACCAACTGGCCATTGTAAGCGGAATTTTACTAGCATACGTCGTCAATTTTCTACTGGCCGATGCGGGTGAGAACAACTGGCGATGGATGTTTGCCACCCAAGTATTGCCGGCCGTCGGATTTCTCTTCATGCTTAGGTTAGTGCCCGAATCACCTCGCTGGCTGGTAAAGATAGGTAAGGCCGCTCGGGCTGAACAAGTGTTGGAGAAAATTGGCGGTGTTGCCTTTGGTCAAAGTGAAATCAAGCAGATTCAGAACAGCTTCCAACGTGATACTACCTCTGATTACGCGCTACTTTTTTCACGTCGGTATATGCCCATCGTGTGGATAGGTATTATGATCGCCGTCTTTCAGCAGATAACGGGCATCAACTCAATTTTGTACTATGCGCCAGTGATTTTTGAGCAGACTGGTTTGGATACGTCTAGCTCCCTGCTGCAAACTATCGGTATTGGTATAGTCAACATGCTGTCAGTATTCTTAGCCATTGGTCTGGTAGACCGGGTCGGAAGGAAGCGACTGCTACTGTTTGGAAGCCTGTTTATGAGCATTTCACTGCTGGCGGTGGCCCTTTGTTTTTACTATGAGTACTTTGAGCACTATCTGGTACTGCTGTTCATGCTGCTCTACGTGAGTGCGTTCGGCTGCACACTTGGGGCGGTTACGTGGGTATACCTCTCTGAAATTTTTCCTAACCGAATTCGGGGGTTGGCTATGTCTGTAGCTACCTTAGCCTTATGGCTGGCCGACTTTGTGGTTACCTATACCTTTCCTATCATGACTGAGCGACTGGGTACTTCAGCTACCTTGCTGACCTACGCAGGTTGCTGCGTACTTGCTTTTGGCTACGTGCTCGTTCAGGTACCAGAAACGAAAGGTAAGTCGTTAGAAGCCATTGAAGAATTATTAGTAACCTCAAAACACTGATGTTATGAACTTACAAGATGCTTACGTGAAGGAAGTGATATCTCCTGAAAATCAAGTTTTCTACCAAGATTACGGCTACCTAATAGCTCCTGATACGTTATCCTCTGAAGAGGTGAGCGAACTTAAGCAGGAGACTGCGCAGATATTCAGAGGCCGACGCGGGGAAATAGAAGGGCTGGTTGCCGTAGACGACCAAAATTCAGATACTGAAGTACTCAAAAAGTACGTAGCCATTCATTTTCCGCACAAAATCTCACCACTGATCCGCTCTTACCTTGCCCACCCGAAGGTGGTTGATATTTTGACTGATGTGGTGAGTCCTAACGTCAAGTGTATGCAATCGATGTTGTTCGTCAAGGCACCGGGTAAAGCGGGGCAAGCTTGGCATCAAGATGAATACTTTATTCCTACCCGCGACCGCTCGCTAGTAGGAGTTTGGATTGCTATCGATGACGCCACCGTTGACAATGGATGTCTGTGGATTATTCCAGGCTCACACAAGCCGGGCTTTATTCGCCCTCGGGTAGCCAACCACAGCGATGAGTACGCTGATGTAGACACCATCGACGTATCAGCATTCTCCTCGTCTGATATGGTTCCGGTAGAAGTGAACAGTGGTTCGGTCGTATTCTTTAACGGCTACGTGCTGCACAGTTCTCAACGAAACAAAACCCAAGACCACTTTCGTACGGCTTTGGTCAATCATTATATGAGTGCTGAATCAATGCTCCCCTGGGATCAAGACGGTAAACTGCCGCCCACTGAAGACCTGCGCGACATCATTATGGTAGCCGGCACCGATCCGTACGGGCACAAGGGAACCGAAGATGCGAACCGACCCTACTTGCGATCTGAAGTATTAGTAGCCAAAGCTAATCTTTAGAGAATATTCAAGTTCTGCTATGGTCTGTATCCTAGTGCATTGGCCTGAGTCACTCCGCCCGAAGCCATAAGTTGCCCAGAAATGGCGTGCGACTGATACTCGTCTTCGCTAAAGTTGATCACCCGTCTGACTCACGTCCTGCGATTGTTGAGGTGCATAGAGGTACTATGTAACAGGATCCCCATCGTTTCTTCATCTTGTCTTGTTCAAATCCTGCCCGCCGTAGTACTGTAGGTCCACATTCTTTCGAGTCTTCACGAAGTACGTGATCTGGCCAGTGTGATACGAAAAGTGCTCGGTGACATGCATCAGGATAGACAAACCGCTTTCTTCGTACCCTTGCACCGCACGGGCGGTTACCAAGTCGTGTGGAGTCAGTTGGTCAAGCACGGCAGCTACTTTCTGCATTAGGGTGTCGAGCTGTGTTACCAACTTTTCGGTGGAGATCGGCCCAGTTTCAGCAAACTCACGGTCGCGCTGCCGGTGGTCGGGCTGTTGGCCCAAACCGCTCAGTACCCACTGCCGCAGATTGCCGCACAGGTGTAGCACCAAGTTGCCCACACTGACCACGTTTTCGTTGGGACGGTACCAGATTTCTCCTTCGCTCAACTGTGCTAAGCACTGCTTGATGCGCGGCACTGATTCCGCAATGATGCGGCGCTTGACTTCGGCCACCAGGGCCTGGTGAATATCTTGGGTGAGGTCTTCTGTCATGAATCAGAAGCTGGTTGCAGTGATGTAGCTGCCCACTCCGCTCGCAAAATGCTGTAGCTCTTAGCATCGGTAAACACGCCGTTTTTCTTGATAATCTGCCGATGATGCCCCTCTTCTTTCATCCCCAACTTGTCAAAAATACGGAACGACGCTCCGTTTTGCACCATGGCGTAGGCTTCGATGCGGTTGAGCTTCAGCTTCTCGAAACCGTATTGTATCACCCCCTGTGCGGCTTCGGTTGCGTAGCCACGCCCCCAGTAAGGCTGCCCTACCCAGTATCCTAATTCTGCCGACTCAAACTCGGGCCGGAGGGTTAGCTTTATCATGCCAACCAGAGCGTCGCTTTTGTCAACCATCACCCAACGAGTTACGCGCCCAGCCTTCGTATCTGCTTGATGATGCTCAAACCACTTTTGCAAGTCAGCCGGACTGCAAGGATGCGGAATGCGAAGTGTGGTGGCTGCCACCGCCTGATGCTGAACCAGGGGCAGCACCGCAGGCAGGTCACCTTGGGTGATGGTGCGAAGCGTGAGTTGTGGTGTAGTAATCATCTAACCGTTGTTATCGTTGGTAGATGCTCAAAATAGGCTAACTCAAATAAATAAAAAAATTTAGGGGAGTGTCTGTAACTTCCTGTCCCTTCACTTGTCTTCCCCTCGAGATGGTGTTAGAAGACTTTAAAAATAATGTACTTCCCGTTCGGGACAAACTGTATCGCTTCGCGCTGCACTTCTTGCGTAACGAAGCCGAAGCGCAGGACATCGTTCAGGAGGTATTTATCAAAGCCTGGCACCAACGTGACGAACTGCAACGGCCCGAGGCCTGGTGCATGCGACTCACGCGCAACCTATCCCTCAACAAGCTGAAGTCGGGCCACCGGAGCCGGACGGAAGCACTGCCCGAGGACGACCGCTACGCTAGCCAGGCGGCCAGTCCTTACGCGCAGACCGAGACCCAGGATGCGCTGACGCACGTGCGAGCGTTGTTGCAACGACTGCCACCCAAACAGCAGCAAGTGCTGGGGCTGCGGGATATGGAGGGCTACAGCTATCAGGAGATCAGCGAAACGCTGGCGATGGATTTGAACCAAGTGAAAGTGAACCTGTTTCGGGCGCGACAAACGCTGCGGAAGCAATTAATCAATAGAGATGCCTATGGAGTTGACGGAAATTAATCGCTTGTTAGATAAATACTGGGAAGGGGAAACCACGCTGGAAGAAGAGGCCCAACTGCGTCGCTACTTTCAGGAAGAAGAACCACCCGCTGCCCTACGGCCCGTGGCCGAACTATTTCGTCACTACGAAAATCCCCCTCAGTTAGATGAGGATTTCGACCAACAACTGCTGTCGCGTATCGTAGAGCAAAAGCCGGTGTCGATGTGGCCGACACTGCTCAAGATTGCGGCGGTTGTCACACTCTTTTTGGTAGGTACACTGTGGTTTAAGCAAACCTACTGGACATCGCCTGAGCCAACAATAGCAGTAGCAACGCAAGAAGATACCTACGAAGACCCCGAGCGGGCCTACGAAGAAACCAAGCAAGCCCTGCTGTTGATGTCGAGTTTGATGAACGAAGGCACCGAGCACCTCACTAAACTCGAGAAGTTTAACGAGGCCCAGCAAAGCGTGAAGGAGGAAAATGTTTCCTCAAAACTATAGATGAGCGGTCCGTAGACTGGGTTTTGAGGCATTTTATAACCAGCGGTTTGTCAAGTCAATGTGAGCATAGCCGCAAGTAGCAGGCGGCAGTCAGCAAACAACACTCACTGCCACTACTTGCTAACATAGCAATCAAAAGTAGTGCTTATCTGAAGCGTGACGAACACTTATACAGTACCCAACCGCTCGCCTTTTGCGAACGATTTCAAACGACAAAATAAATAAAACAATGAAAAAGCTAATAATAATTACGATCATCACTTACCTGGTTGCCTTCCAAGTGAACGCCCAGGATGCCGCCATCACTTCGCTGTTTGACAAATACGCCGACAATGAAGAGCTCACCAAGGTGAACGTCAGTCAGAAGATGTTCAGCCTGTTTACCGAACTAGAGCCGGATGATCCTGATACCAAAGAACTGACCGAAGCAATCAGCAAGCTGAAGGGGGTAAAAATCTTAGCTTCTGATAGTATTGCTGATGCCCGTAAGTACTACCAGGAAGCGACCAAGAACATCAGAAAAAGCGATTTCGAAGAGCTGATGTCGGTGCGCGACGGTGACAAGGATATGGTATTTATGATCAAAGAGGACGGCGGCATTATCAATGAGTTGCTGATGCTAGTGGGCGGTAAGCACCAGTTTGTGGCGATGGATTTGTTCGGTGAGATTAACCTCAAGCAGATTTCTAAACTGTCTAAAGGAATGAACATGAAGGGGATGGAGTATTTAGAGAATATTGATTCAGACGGTAAAAAGGATAACCTAGAGGAGTAGGAGTTTTGCGATAGGCGGGCGGCAGTGGCGATAATGTTGACTGCCTTCGCCTAAGCACGAAACAAACGTTTTTAAAATCCTCCAAACTTACCTATTCTATACCCTGTCACCCATGCGATACTTATTCACCATTGCCTTATCACTGAGTCTCACCGCTGCGTTTGCCCAAAGCAAGGCGGTGAGTACCTTTCAGCAGCAGCATAAAGCCGGTCAGAGCTTTCACCTCTACCCCAGCATGCTACGAACGGCCAACCTGGAGAAAAACCCCGACGCCTACCGGCTGGTCAGCGACGTAGACAAACTAGAAATTTCGCTGTTTGAGCGAAGTGGGATCGACCGACCGGCGATGCAGCAGCTGCGGCAGGACATACAACAAGAGAATTACGAAGAATTGATTAGCTTTCGGCAGCAAGACAGCCAGGTGACGGTCTACGCTCGTGGAGAAGGTCAGGAGCTGGACGGCGTGGTAGGAGTAATAGACAACCCGCAGAACTTTGCCCTGATTGATCTGGCAGGCTTCATCGACTTACCTTCGTTGGTAAACTTGCTACAGAGTGACTACAATTTCTCGGCAATATCGGGCTTGGCCGGCAGTGTGATGGGATCAAACAAAGAAGGAGACTCTGACGAAGACTTAGTAGCGGAAGATGAGCAATAATTTGCCGTTTCATAAAATTGTATTCTGATGCTAATACTTTGAAAGCCAGTGATTTAATAAACAGAATACTTAATTTAATACACAACCATTAGCTATCTAACTACCATGCCAGCAGTTCTTGCCATTGATCAACTCAACAAACACTACGGAAAAATCCATGCGGTCAATAATTTGTCGCTGGAGATTGAAGCAGGCAGTGTGTTTGGTATTCTGGGCCCGAATGGCAGTGGCAAAACCACCACACTCGGGATGCTACTCAACGTGGTGCAACCCAGCAGCGGCAGCTTCACCTGGTTTGGCCAAGCACCCAGTGCCGACAGCCGCAAGCGAATCGGAGCCATCCTGGAGACGCCCATTTTCTATCCGTACCTATCAGCCACCGAAAACCTCAAGATCGTGGCGCAGATCAAAGGCTGTTCCTACGACCGCATTGACAAGGTACTGCAAACGGTAGACCTGCTGCCCCGCGCCCGCGACAACTTCAAAGGATACTCGTTGGGCATGAAGCAGCGTTTGGCCATTGCCTCCGCCCTGCTGGCCGACCCTGAGGTGATGATCCTGGACGAACCCACCAACGGCCTCGACCCACAGGGTATTGCCGAAATTCGTTCGCTCATTGTGAGCATCGCTCAACAGGGCAAAACCATTATCCTGGCCAGTCACCTGCTGGATGAGGTGCAGAAAGTCTGCACCCACTTCACCGTGCTTCAGCGGGGCAGGCGCATCTACGCCGGACGGGTAGACGAAGCTCTGGCCGGCACCGACACGGTAGAAGTAGCTGCCGCTGATATGTCGCAGCTGCAATCGGTTGTTCAGCAGTTTCCGCCCACTGAACAGGTGCTTTCCGAAAACGGCGTACTACGCGTACACTTACAAACCGGCCAGGGCAGTGCCGACCTCAACCGCTTCCTGATTGAGCAGGGTGTGGTGGTATCGCACCTATCGCAAAAAACCAAGAGCCTCGAGCAACAATTCTTAGACCTTCTCGCTACCGATCATGCTTAGACTACTCACCCTCGAGTGGCTGAAACTACGCCACTATCGCCCCTTCTGGATTCTGCTCACCCTCTACTTTGTGGTGCTAGGCTTGGTGTCGTGCAGTGTCATGTTTCTCTTTGAGCTGATGGCCGACCAAGGGGCGGAGTTTCAGGGCATCGATCCCACCATGATTCCCTTCTACGACTTCGCTGATATCTGGCAGAACCTGACCTACCTGGCCTCCTACTTCAAAATGTTCCTGGGCTTTATTATCGTGATTTCAATCACCAACGAGTTCGACTATAAAACTATTCGGCAGAACATTATTGACGGTTTAACCAAGTGGGAGTTTATCGCCACCAAGCTGCTGGTGATCTTAGCCATTGGGGTGGTGAACACCCTATTCGTCTTCATTGTGGGGCTCATTATGGGCTCAATCTACTCGCCAGTCAAGGGTTTGGGCGTGATATTTTCTAACGCTGAGTTTTTGCTGGCTTACCTGCTTGACATACTCACCTTCCTGGTGTTCGCTTTGTTGGTAGGGATGCTGATTCGGCGCACCGGCTTTGCCATTGTGCTACTGGCCTTCTATGCCCTGTTTCTCGAGCCGATTGCTACCACCGTACTCACTGTGGTCTACCCCGAACTATCGTTTCATCAGTACCTTCCCATTCGCGCGATCAATAACCTGATTCCTATCCCTTTCGGTAAGTACGCCTTCCAAGAGATTCAGGATTTTGTGGCGATCAAAGATGTAGTGGTGGTACTGCTCTACCTGGGTAGTTTTGCCTGGCTCAACTACTGGCTGCTGAAGGCGCGAGATGTGAGTTAGGCAAGGTTCTATCTCATTGAGGAACAGATTGCTCTATGTAGGCAACTCCATCGTGGTTTTCAATAATCTTGACCGCCGCTGTGTGTGTGAATGTATGTAGAAAGGCATGATGTGTGGTCAAGACATGGTCTTGAAGCTCCTGATTACCTTCGAGCTTAGTAATATTTAGCCCTACTTCTTCGCACTCTCTTCTCGATATGTGTCTTGCATGAGACTTTTGCTTTCTATGATCGGCGAATGTCTTGAGAATATTTTTCACCTTCTCTTCATCTTCGGAACACATATTTTCTTTTAGCCATTCTTCGACCATTTTCTCAGACCACTCAATAGCCTGTTTACAAGTACCTAATAGAGTAGGATGGTACTTTCCAACGATTACCTGCCACAGCGGAGCAGACTGGGGATTAGCTTTTATATCCTTTTTAGCCTGTTCAAATTCATCTAATATCGCTTGACAGGCTAGTCCACCTATCTGAGGGTCTATTGGTCCCAAATTCGAGTGCTTCCCCATAACTATTTCCTGCGAGCTCAATGCAATCATCGTTCCGGCTGACATTGACAACTGCGGTACTATTACTCGGATATTTTTGCCAAAGATAGAGTAAAGGTAATCAACTAAAGACTCCGTAGCAGCTATGTCGCCACCTGGGGTATGCAATATTAAATCTAGCCCCTTGGATTTATCAAGACGGTGAATAGCTAGCATAAACCCTGACTTGTCTTTGTCGTTAACAGCGGTATCAGGGGCACCAGGTCTTTGTAACCATCCAGAATAATAAGCAATCACATTTCTTCCTGTCTCCTCACTTATCTTCCTCAGATACTTTCTTCTTATTTTATCAAGAGCATTTCCGTTAGGGTTATCATTATGCTCTTCTCTGATTTCTTCTAAAACCTCGATCCAGTTAGGCATCAGACTAAATATCTCTTGTTAATTCTGTACTTCCTGATGTCTTTACAGGAGTATAGTCTTCGTAGATGGAAAGCTTTCTAAAGAAATCACCGGGATGCCGCCATTCTTCTTTTATAGGAGTAGTAACAAACTGGTTTTCAAACATTTCTTTATATTCTTCTATCAGCTTTTCTGATGGTCGTTTTTTGGTTTGTTTTTTCATATGACTGGTTTTATAGGTTGTATACAAATGTAATTCACCATTAATTATCTCATACAACAATCCGTAAATATTATTACAAGGTACTCATGTTAGCTTTATTATACGGACTTGCCGCATGCTATGTTTCGATATGCTACGCGTCACCATAATTATAATTGTTGCATTCCATCTGATATTTGTACTATCTGCTCAAATATAAATTCCGCTCGCTATAAATGTTCAGGAAGTAGTCGTCCATCAGGTCGTCGATGAAGTAGATGGCTTCGCCGGTGGATTTCATCTCGGGGCCGAGCTCTTTGTTCACGTTCGGAAATTTGTGGAACGAGAACACCGGCTCCTTGATGGCGTAGCCCTGCTTGTGCGGGCTGAAGTCAAAGTCGCGGACTTTCTTCTCGCCCAGCATCACCTTGGTGGCGTAGTTAACGTACGGCTCGCGGTAGGCCTTGCAGATGAACGGCACCGTGCGCGACGCCCGCGGGTTGGCCTCAATGATGTACACCGTGTCGTTCTTGATCGCAAACTGAATGTTGATCAAACCTACGGTATTGAGGGCCAGCGCAATCTTCTTGGTGTGCGCTTCAATCTGCTGCATCACAAAGTCGCCCAGGTTGTAGGGCGGTAGCACGGCGTAGGAATCGCCCGAGTGGATACCAGCCGGTTCGATGTGTTGCATGATACCGATGATCTGCACGTCCTCACCGTCGCAGATGGCGTCGGCTTCGGCCTCAATGGCTCCCTCGAGGAAGTGATCGAGCAGAATCTGGTTGCCGGGCATTTCCTTGAGGATATCCACCACGTGCTCTTCCAACTCGTGCTCGTTGATAACGATCTTCATGCTCTGTCCACCCAGCACATAGGACGGGCGCACCAACAGCGGAAAACCTAGCGTCTTGGCCAGCTCTAAGGATGACTCCGCATCGGTGATGGTGCCGAAGTCAGGGTAGGGAATGTCGTTTTCTTTGAGCAAGGTAGAGAAGCGACCGCGGTCTTCGGCCAAATCTAGTGAGGCGTAGTCGGTGCCGATGATTTTGATGCCGTAGCGCTCCAGCTTCTCGGCCAGTTTCAGGGCGGTTTGCCCGCCCAGCTGCACAATGACCCCCACGGGGTTCTCGTGCAGGATGATGTCGTAGATATGCTCCCAGAACACCGGCTCAAAGTAGAGCTTGTCCGAGATGTCGAAGTCGGTGGATACCGTTTCGGGGTTGCAGTTGATCATGATGGTTTCGTAACCGCACTCGCGGGCGGCCAACACACCGTGCACGCAGCAGTAGTCAAACTCAATGCCCTGCCCAATACGGTTCGGCCCGGAACCAAGCACTACAATCTTCTTGCGATCGCTGGATACTGATTCGTTTTCTTCTTGAAAGGTAGAATAGTAGTAAGGCGTTTGCGCCTCAAACTCCGCCGCGCAGGTATCTACCAGTTTGTACACCCGCTTGATGCCCATCTCGTTGCGCTTATTGTAGACTTCACTCTCTAGGCAGCGCAGCAAGTGGGCAATTTGTCGGTCGGCATAGCCCTTCTCTTTGGCCGTGCGCATCAGCGCCTTGGGCAAATCGTCTAGCGTGTACTGCCCAATCTCTTTTTCTAGCTCGAGTAGCTCTTCGATCTGGCGCAGGAACCACGGATCAATCTTAGTCAGCTTGTGGATGGTGGTGAACGAGATGCCTAACTTGAAGGCATCGTAAATGCGGAACAGCCGGTCGTCGCTGGGGTGCTCGAGCTTGCGCAAGATGGTTTGCTGGTCGGTCTCTTCCTTGCCGTCGGCACCCAGTCCGTTGCGATTGATTTCTAGCGACTGGCAAGCCTTCTGCAGAGCTTCCTGGAAGTTGCGCCCGATGCCCATCGCTTCACCCACGGCCTTCATTTGCAGCCCGAGGTTCACGTCAGCCCCCACGAACTTGGCGAAGTTCCAGCGCGGAATCTTCACAATGACGTAATCCAGCGCCGGTTCGAAGAAGGCCGAAGTGGTGCCCGTGATTTGGTTCTTGAGCTCGTCCAGCGTGTAGCCGATGGCGAGTTTGGCCGCCACTTTGGCAATCGGATAACCGGTGGCCTTCGAGGCCAGGGCCGACGAGCGCGATACCCGCGGGTTGATCTCGATGCCGATAATTTCTTCGGTGTCGGGACTCACCGAGAATTGGATGTTACAGCCCCCGGCGAAGGTGCCGATGCCGTTGATCATTTTCTTAGCCAGATCACGCATGCGCTGGTACACCGTGTCGGACAGCGTCATGGCGGGTGCCACCGTGATCGAGTCGCCGGTGTGCACGCCCATCGGGTCAAAGTTCTCTACCGAGCAAATGATGATCATATTGCCCAGCTTATCGCGCAGCAGCTCCAGTTCATACTCTTTCCATCCCAGAATACTTTGCTCCACCAGCACTTCGTGTACCGGCGAGGCGTGCAGTCCGGCGTTCAGTGCTTTATCGAAGTCCTCGGCCTTGTTCACAAAACCACCGCCGTAGCCGCCCAGCGTATACGAGGGGCGAATCACCAGCGGGAAACCGATTTCCTGCGCAATCTCTTTGCCCTGTAAGAATGAGGTAGCAGTACGGCCTTTACAGACGCCCACCCCCAGTTCGTGCATCTTAATGCGAAACTTCTCACGGTCTTCGGTGGTCTCAATGGCTCCGACGTCCACGCCGATCATCTTCACATCAAACTTCTCCCAGATGCCCGCCTTGTCGCAGTCGATGGCCAGGTTCAGGGCGGTTTGCCCACCCATGGTGGGGAGCACCGTGTCGATCTGCGGATGGTCTTTCAGAATCTGAATGATGTACTTTTTCTCCAGCGGCTTCAGGTAGATATGGTCGGCGGTGAGCGGGTCGGTCATGATGGTGGCCGGATTGGAATTGATCAGCGTGACCTCTATGCCCTCTTCGCGCAGTGAACGAGCGGCCTGGGTGCCAGAATAATCAAACTCGCACGCCTGACCAATGATGATTGGGCCGCTACCAATAATAAGAATCGACTTGATGCTGCTGTCTTTAGGCATGAACGGGGGATGGTTAGATATTAGTTAGTTGGATGACTTGCTAAAGGGCTAGATATTGGATAACTTTTAATATACTCAGATAGTAGATAGCCCATAGCAATCGTCCAATATCTGACAACTAATATCCACTATCTAACAAACAAATTGGGCGAATTTAGGGCATAACTGGTTGGGATACGAATGAAAACAAAAAAAAGCCGACCCAGGGATAACTCCGAGTCGGCTTTTAAGTCATTTCAACGGCAAACTACTCCTTGTTTACCCACTGCGTTTCTACCCGCGATCCTTGCTGAAACCGCACCAGATAGCGTCCGGTAGATAGGTTTTGGAACAGGGGCTGCAAATCTACCTCGCGGCGTTGCTCTACGTCGGGAAGGTCCTGCGTGCTGCCTACGATTCGTCCGAGTACATCCTGCACCTGTATCCGAGAGGGTTGTTCCCCCTTAGCATGATACTGTAACGTAAGATTCTTCCCGTTGGTAGGGTTGGGATACAAGATGAGCTCATCGTCAGACGAAACCGCCAGGCGAGCCGCTGAAGTACGAGTGACATCAAGGTTGCCGGGGGCCGACCAGTTGCCGGCCGCATCCCTCACCAGGCTTTTGATCTTACCCGGCGTAGTGCGCAGATCGTTCGTTACCGCATCGCCAGCGGTAACCGACACACTGCCGGTGCGAGCTTTGTAAACCTTCAGGTCATCGAACTCCACTGCGGTGGCATTGGTGCGTAGCGATAAATAACCACCTGTTTTCAGAGGATTGCTATCTGTCCACTTCAGTAGCGATCGGTCGTTTCTAAATACCTCTAATGCGCCGTTAGCGGGGTTGTAGGTAATTTTATAGTTCGCCCACTGGTTGTCTACGGCCACCGTCGCCGACGTTTGGGTGTAGAGCGTGTTATTGATCGTCTTGTAAACAATTATTTGGTTTTGTGCTGCGCTAAACCACACCAGATACGAGTTGCCCCGCTGCGACAGGGTTGGGTTATCGGCCATAATATGAACGCCAAACTTGCGAGGACCCGCAGTAGAGATCAATCGGGCGGCAAAACTGTACAGATAAGGCTGCCCCGAAGCCTGCGATAAGAAGGTAGTCAGCCCGGTGTTGGAAGATGCCGCATCGGTTTGCCGAAGGTGGTCATCGCTGGCGGCCCAGTTGCCTTCACCCTGCGTGTAACCAGCGTACAGCTCTTTAAAGTTGTCGTTGAAGAAACCATTGCCTCGGTTAGCGTACCAGTAGTCACCGTACCGTTCCAGCACCTGATAGAATCGCTGGCTTACTCCCACGTTGTCGTTATCAGCGAAGTTGACCGTAAAGTTGCCGGAAGGATTGACGCCGCCCGGCGCACTGATCGCGGTGGTAGGGGCTTCATTGTCTAAGTTTTGTGTGTTGTTAGAGCGGTAACGGTAATCTTGACGCGGTTCACCAATACCAGTAAAGCTGCCCTTCACCGAAGCACTTCCACCGGCGGCGCGCCACTCAAAATGAATATGATCACCGGTAGATCCACCCGTGGTGCCCTCTAGCGCAATCACGTCGCCTCGCTCCACCGCTTGTCCAGCACTGACCAAGATAGATTTGTTGTGCGCGTAGTAGGTGCGGGTGCCGTCGCTGTGCCGTAGAATCACCAAGCGTCCGTAACCACTGCTGAGGCTGCCGCTCACTCCGGCGAACGAAACCGTTCCTGCGGCAGCGGCGCGCACGTTTTGGTCGCCGCTCAGTGAAGTCGCAAAGTCTACCGCGGCGTAGCCGTGGTGTCCGCCGGGGCCGAAGCGATTGCAACGCCCCACAAAGTTGTGACTGCCGGTGGGGGCGGGAACGCCGTGGCGTGACACGCAAAGTTCAACGCCGGCGTCCCAGGGTAAGTAATACGCTAGGGCTGACGTACGCAATTGGCTATCCGCCTGACGCAGATTGCCGGGTTGATTGGCCCAACCCTTTACTTCTAACGAACTGCCGGGTTGCTGCGCGATGGTACGGCGGGCTCCGTCGGCTAAATTGAGTTCGTACACCAGATCAGTGGCACCGTGCAACCAATCTACCTGATGATCTAAAGTACTCGTCACGATTAGCTTTTGCCGGTCGGGCGAAAGCAAGGGCGTGCGCAGGTAAGCCGTGGGCATCGGTACCGGACGCATCTCACCGGTGCTGAGTGACAATCGCCAGATACCCTCATGCTCTTCGGCCTGATCGAGCAACAGTCCTTCTACGTAGAGTTCGTCGGGTTGGTCGGTCCAGGCAATGGGTTTGTAGGCTAGCTCCTGTCGCTGCGCATTATCGGTTTCCTGCAGCACGTCATACTGATGCGTGGATGGGTCGAAGCGCACCAGCCGATAGCCCGCCCCAATCTGCTGTCGCTCCAGGTACACCCACGTTGAGGCATCGTGCGGACTTTGTAGTCCCTGAAAGAAGTCGTAGTTGGTAGGAATCCGTAGTTTGGGAGAGATTTCGTCAGCGTAATGTGTTACGCGATCTAGTGAAGGGTAAGCAAGGTGATCGTCGGTCCAGCGGGCGCTGGCTGTTGGAGCCGTAGTATGATTGGTAGATGCGTCGTCTGAGTAGACCTGAGCCGCGCCGTCGTGGGCGATGATCAGATCCTGGGCGTTCGCATAACGGGCACAAAAGAAGACGAAAAGGATGCCAAAGACAGTAAATTTTTGCATAAAAAATGAAGTTGGTTGAACGGTAAATCTGTAAAATTAAGCCGCATCAAACCAGCAGAACCAAGATGCTTATGTTCACTCTCGTAATAATATTGCATCCATAAGAAGAATTGTAGGAATCTAACACTCCTGATAGCCGAAGCACCGACATAATCATATTAAAGTACAGATACCCAGCCTCTCTATTGATGATAACCCACTATTTGACCACTTCGCGGCGCTATTTTAGCCGCCACCGCTTTTTCACAGCCATCAACCTTATAGGTTTGGCGGTAGGGCTATGCGTTTGTTTGCTGGCTGGATTGTACGTGCAGTTTGAGTTGAGTTACGATGCTTATCACACCCAGGCTGACCGTATTTACCGTCTGGTTACCAATGTAGCTACCGATGAAGGGGTAAGCTACGAAAGCACTTCGGCCCCGATGGCGGCGGCTTTCAGCACTACTTTTCCTGAAGTGGAAGAAAGCACCCGCATCTTTCTGGATTATCTGATTATCCAATCAGAAGATCGCTCTTTCTTTCGCGAAGAAAATGTGGCTTACGCCGACCCATCGGTTTTCTCCGTGTTCACCCTTCCGCTGATTGCGGGTAACGCTACCACAGCCCTGTCGGCACCATTCAGCGTGATATTGTCAGAAACCGCTGCCCTACGCTTCTTCGGCACCACCGATTGTCAGGATAGACTGTTACGCATCAGCGATCGCGATGTGGCTACAGTCACCGGCGTAATGCAGGACATGCCCAACAACTCGCACTTCCGCACCGACGTGCTGATATCGATGTCGACGCTGCTAGAGGCATGGAACCCAGCGATGAACGAGCAGTGGTCGCGGTTTGGTTTCTACACCTACGTATTGTTAAGCCCAGCAATTGACGGGGCGCAGCTCAGCCAGCAGTTTGCACAAAGCGTGCGGCCACATTTACCATCTGATGTGCAGTACTCTTTTGCGCTAGAGCCACTCACCGACATATATTTGGAAAGTGAGCCACGCGGCACACGCACCGGTAGCTCGCAGCACGGTAGCCGCCAAAACGTATACATCTTTTCAGTGGTAGCCGCGCTCGTGCTGTTCATTGCTTGCTTCAACTTCGTCAACCTAACGACTGCCCTCTCGTGGCAGCGCATCAAAGAAGTAGGTGTGCGCCGCACGCTCGGGGCCACCCGCCGACAACTATTCGCACAAGTACTCTGCGATGCTGCTCTGTTGAGCGTGGCTGCTTTTGCGTTCGCCTCGCTGCTGAGCGCTGGACTACTACCTGTGCTCAACTACCTGGCGGGTAAAACGATTGCAGTCAGTCTGCTGCACCATCTGCCGACACTATTTGGTTTGCTAGCCCTCGCGCTAGTGGTCGGTATGCTATCGAGCGTTTACCCAGCGCTGCTGCTCATTCGTTCGTCGGGGCAGTCACCCAAGTCGGTCGCACGCCGTCCGGTGCAGCAGGCCCTGATGGCTGCGCAGTTTGTGGTCACTACACTACTTATGGCGACCACGACCGTCGCGTTCTTGCAGTTAGACTACCTACAGCAGGCGGAACTAGGCTTTAGCCAAGCGCACAAGGTAGTGGTCGACTTCCACTATAATAATCAGGTAACCGGGCGGAGCGAGACTATCAAGCAGTCGTTGGCTGACGTTCCAGGCGTACGTTCTGTGAGTTTGTCTTCTAGCGTGCCCGGCAAAGCCCAGCGAAGATATCCTACCGAACTCCAGAACAGTCAGGGTAAGTGGCAGTCTTCGGTGATGAGTGCCTACTTTGTAGACTACGATTTTCTGGATCAGTACGATATCAAACTACTGGCCGGCCGAGACTTTTCACTAGATCATGCTACCGACTCGGCCGAGGCCATGTTGATCAACGAGACTGCCATGCGACAGCTAGGCTTCGAGAGTCCCGAACAGGCGGTAGGTCAACGGTTCGAGCAGAAGGGTAAACGAGGTATTGTTATCGGTGTGGTTCAGGATTTTCATGTACAGTCGCTGCGGGAGTCCATTCAACCGCTCACGCTGCGGGTTTCTCCCGGTTGGAACTTGTACACCTTTACTACCATAGCGGTAGCCAGCCGTGATTTGCCAACCATCCTCGAGCGTTTGGAAGCACGCTGGCAGTCGCTGGTGCCCAGCCAAGCATTTACCTACTTTTTTTTGGACGAAAACTACGAGCAGCAGTACCTATCCGATGTGCGCTTCGGCCAATTGTTTCTGAGTCTTTCTGTGCTTTCTATCGTGTTAGCGTGTATGGGCCTCATCGCCTTATCCGCGTTGGATGCGGCGCAGCGTACCAAAGAAATTGGGGTACGCAAAGTATTGGGTGCTTCAGTACTGGGTGTGGTGCAGCTACTGACGCGTGACTTTCTGCGGGTGGTGGCACTGGCCTCTGTTGTTGGATTACTACTTGCCTGGTGGGCCACCGGTTGGTGGTTACAAACGTTTGCCTATCGTGTGAGCGTACCCAGTGTATTATTTTTGGGAGTTGGTTTGGCAGCTCTATTTCTAGCTACACTCGCCGTTGGTATACAAGCTACGAGAGCGGCCCGGGCCAATCCGGCAGACAGCTTACGCTCGGAGTAAGTAGAATCGCTCTTACGTGCGATTGCCTTCTTACTGCACAGGTTCAATCAATAGTTTACAATTAGACTGTCTACAAGAAATCTTTCAAGTCGAGCTGTAATACTTCTGAGAATGAAACGCCTACTTCCGGCTCTACTTGACCTTTCCGGTATCGTTGCCACTGCTTGGCTACGTAATCGTACAAAAAACCTTCTTCAACACCGTAGTCGTAATCATCAATCAGTCGTATCACCTTCTTGATATCATTACGCAACCCACTACTATGGCAAACCTCTATGATAATCGGAGTGATCGCCCGCCCGTTGTCGTACAGTAGCACATCAGGAACCGGACTATTCTGGCCCTCATCGATCATGGTTTCAGGAAGAGGTTCTAACGATATCTGCCCCTGCTGATAGTAGAGGTTACCCAGACCGGTAGTGAGCTTACTGATGACTCGTTGGTGCTCTTTGGGAGCATTTGTCCCCGTGTCAAATAATTGTTCGGGGAAGATCATAAACTCATCGTTTAGCAGGGCTCTTTCATAAAAACGCTATGCCCTAAATTGGCTTCTTCTTTCCTGTCACCCTGTAAGCGCTTTGTTAAACTGTATACGGAAAATGCAACGAGATTCCTGCGGAATGACATTAAAGGGTGAGACAATTCAGAAAACATCCTCATTGTCAATTTTATGAAAAGGCCGTACATCGTTTAGCTTAGATGTCCAGATTTGCGTACTTAGCGTTTTTCTCGATAAACTCCCGGCGGGGAGCCACTTCGTCGCCCATGAGCATAGAAAACAGGTGGTCGGCCTCGGCAGCAGACTCGATGGTGACCAGTTTGAGGCTACGGGTGTCGGGGTTCATGGTGGTATCCCACAGTTGGTCGGGGTTCATCTCGCCCAAACCTTTGTAGCGCTGCACGCCCACGGATTCAGGACGATCGCCGCCCAGTTCTTTCACCGCCTCCATACGCTCTTCTTCGGTCCAGATGTAGCGTTCCTCTTTGCCCTTTTTCACCAGGTACAAAGGAGGTAACGCGATGTATAGATAACCGCTCTCGATTAGTGCCCGCATGTAGCGGAAGAAGAACGTCAAGATAAGGGTACGAATGTGGCTACCATCCACGTCAGCATCCGTCATGATGATGATCTTGTGGTAGCGCAGCTTTTCCATATTCAGCCCCTTCTCGTCGTCTTCGGTGCCGAAGGATACGCCCATGGCGGTGATCATATTCTTGATCTCCTCGTTGTCGTAGATTTTGTGTTCCTGCGCTTTCTCCACGTTCAGGATTTTTCCGCGCAGCGGCAAGATCGCCTGGAAGTTACGGTCGCGCCCTTGCTTGGCACTTCCACCCGCACTATCGCCTTCCACCAGGTATAATTCACAGTTGCCGGGGTCGTTATCCGAGCAGTCGGCGAGTTTGCCGGGCAGACCGGTGCCGGTGAGCACGTTCTTGCGCTGCACCATCTCGCGGGCCTTGCGTGCTGCCTGTCGGGCCTGCGCTGCCAGAATAACCTTCGACACAATCTGCTTGGCTTCTTTCGGATGCTCTTCCAGATAGGTGCTCAGGGCATCGCCGAGGGCTGACTCTACCGCGCCCATCACGTCAGAATTACCCAGCTTGGTTTTGGTCTGACCCTCAAACTGGGGCTCAGCCACTTTTACTGAGATCACCGCAGTGAGTCCCTCGCGAAAATCGTCACCGGTGATGTCTACTTTGGCCTTGTCGAGCATGCCCGAACGGTCGGCGTAGCCCTTGAGCGTGCGGGTGAGTGCCCGGCGAAAGCCCGACACGTGGGTGCCGCCCTCAATGGTATTGATGTTGTTGACGTACGACACCACGTTCTCGCTAAACGAAGTGTTGTACGACAGGGCCACCTGCACCGGCACGTTGCCCTTTTCGGTGTCTACGTAGATCGGATCAGGAATCAGTTTATCGCGCGTGTTGTCGAGGTAGTTGACGAAGGCCACCAAACCGCCCTCGAAGTAGAACTCTTCGGTTTTGGACTGGCCTTCTTCATCCTGCTCACGCAGGTCGGTGAGGGCAATGCGGATACCCGCGTTAAGAAAGGCCAGCTCACGCAGTCGTGTCGCGATGGTTTCGTACTTGTACTCGTGTACAGTGAATATTTCAGAGTCGGGCCGAAAGTGTACCCGGGTGCCGGTTTGGTCGGTAGTACCGATCTCGCGCACTTCGAACAACGGCACCCCGCGTACGTACTTTTGCTCGTAGACCTTGCCGTTGCGTTGCACGGTGGCGTGTAAACTTTCTGACAGGGCGTTGACGCAGGATACGCCTACTCCGTGCAGGCCGCCCGATACTTTGTACGTGTCTTTATCAAACTTGCCCCCGGCGTGCAGCACCGTCATCACCACCTCTAGGGCCGAGCGGTTTTCTTTGGTGTGAATATCTACCGGAATTCCGCGTCCGTCGTCCTGTACGCTAATAGAATTATCTGCCTCGATGGTGACCTCAATGCGATCGCAGTGTCCGGCCAGGGCTTCGTCAATAGAGTTATCTACCACTTCGTACACCATGTGGTGCAACCCCTTCACGTTAACGTCGCCAATGTACATCGCCGGACGTTTGCGGACGGCCTCGAGCCCCTCGAGTACCTGAATATTGTTAGCCGAATAATCGCCCGCGCTGACGCTGGCCAATGAGTTATTTTCCAAATCTGATTGATTCATAAGGGTAGATTGCTTAACGTCCAAAAATACGGAAATTATACGGGTTTTGCGAACTGGAGGGTGGTTATTGGCTAGTGGATATTGGATGATTTTCCACGCGAATAAATGTTGGTCAGGAGAGCCGTACTATCAGACAATTAAGCACCGTTTAGTCATCGCCTGAAGATAAGTAGTCTGCCACTACTAAGTTCTCTAAACCCCCGGTGTCCGCGTTCGCCCCACACTATCCAACATCTAACAACCATTCACTAGTATCCAGCCTAGTAGTTTCCCACGCGTAGCATGACCAGGGTGCAGGCTTCTACGGTCTCGATGCCCCGGGCTTGGGCTTGTTGGCTGAACTCTGAATTTTCGGTACCGGGATTGAAGATAATCCGCTGGGGGTTTAAACCCAGGATATAATCGTACCACTCGGGTTGGTGGCGCGGACCGATGTAGAGCGTCACAGTGTCCACATCAGTGACTTCCGGCTGATCGTGTAGGTTCTGAATTTCCTGCCCGGCCACCGTGCCCGATTTGATGCCAATGGGCACCACCGGGTGCTGATGATCGGTGAGCATGTGGGCTGCGGTATGTGCGTAGCGCGAGGCGTTGGGAGTGGCTCCGATAATCACCGTTTTCTTAGACATAGTGTTGCTGGATGGTAAAAACTAGAAAGCGTAACCTACGGTGGCTCCGAAGTAGAAGGGAACGAACACCCGATCACGCTCTCTTAATAAACGCCCCCGCGAGACGTTGGTTTCATAGCGCGGGTGTTGTAGGCGATAGCCCACTCCCACTCCGCCGTACAAATCGAAGGTGATGCCCCGGGCGTGGCGGTCGCGCACGATGCGGGAGTTGATCAGGTCGCCGTCTTTGATAATCCTGGTGCCCAGTAGCAACGAGTAGGTCACCCGCTGTTCTTTGGCGAGCAAGTCGCTCAGTAGCTCACCCGAGGCGTCGGGGTCGGGCAGGTTGGCGTAGTGGTACAGGTAGTCTAACCCCAGTTGGTGCCCAAAGTAGAACATGCCGAAGCGGGAGTCAGGGTGATAGAACTTTTGCTTCGCGTGCACAAAGAAACCTCGTTGATACACCGTAGCCTCGGTAACGTCCGCACTTCGGACAAAGAAAGGGTCGCGAAACAACCCCACCTCCGCTTCGTAACCCAATCGTTCTTGTAAGTAGTACTCAAAGCCCAGTGATAGCCGGTTGGCTACGAGCCCGAGCGGATTTACCCCAATAATAAACCGTTGCCGTTCGTTGATCTTAGCGTCGAAGTAGCGCAAGCTACGCTTCTTACGAAACAAATAACCCGGACTCTCGGTCGCCACCCGGTTGGTGTCGGCGGCGGATTTGGCAGCCGACGCTTCTACCTCGCGGAAGGCGGGTTGGTCGTCTTCGTATACGCTTTTGTAGTAACCGGCGAGATGGCCGTTGGGTTTGTAGAGCTCCCACACCCCGGTGCGCTCGCCGTCTTCTACCGTGCCTTTCATCTTAGGCTGGCCGTCGGGATAATAGCCTACGTAGGTACCCTTGCCATCGCGAAACACACTTTCGCCCTCCAGCTTGCCGTCAGGATAGTAGTAGGTCCACTTATCTTGGTTCACCCCGTCCACGATGCGCCCCTTCACGCGCAGGGCTTTGTCCGGATAGTACTCCCGGTAGGTGCCGTCGCCCCGGTTGAAGATGGTCTCCCCCTTGAAGTCGCCGTTGCGATGATAAAGCTTCCAGTACCCTTCCTTGACACCGTCGCGCTCGGCCCCTTCGGCGCTCACGGTTCCGTTGGGATAATAGTAGGTCCACTTGCCCACCGATGAGCCGTCCAGAAAGTCGCCCACTGACGAGGGCTTGCCGTTGCGGTAGTAGAACTTCCATAGCCCCTGCCGCACCCCGTTGGCGTAGGTGCCTTCGGCCTGTAGTTCACCGCTTTCGTAGTAGTGCTGCCAGCGGCCTTCGTTCTGGTCTCGCACCTTGGCGCCCGTGAGCTTGCGCGATCCACTGGCGTAAAATTCTTGGTAGCGGGTGGTATCGGCCCGGTACTCGGCCCGCGAACGGCGGGCCCCGCTTTCGTAGTAGGTGAGCCACGCGCCGGTTTCCTGCCCTTGCGCAAAGGTGCCCTGCCGTTTGAGCTGACCGTTTTCGTAGTAGAACCGCCAGGGCCCTTCTCGCAAACTGTCGTACACCGCGCCGCTCATCTCTAGCTGACCGTTCTCATAAAAGTACTCCCACTCCCCGGCGTTCTGGTTATTGGCCAGCTCACCACGCATTTTCGGCTGACCATTCTCATAGAAGTACTCCCAAAAACCGGTAGCCTGATTGCTGACGTACTGCCCCTTGGTTTTGACCGAACCATTGGTGAAGTAGCCCACGTATGCGCCATCCAATACGTCTGAATCTTCAGCCGACACCTCGAAGGTTTCCTTCGGCACCTGTTCTGCCTGATCGTAGTAAAGCGTGACCGACTGTTGCGCACACACCAGCCCGCTGCGGCCAAGCAGCACACTTATCAATAGGATACGGTACACGGTATGCTTCATAACGTGAAGTGGGGGCAAGACCTGTGCCACCGAAGTATGAATGAATAGTGAGTAATGAATAATGATGAATGAGACAGTCATTATTCATGCATCATCAACTGTTCCTTATTAGTGCATGCGTCCGGCGCGAACGCCCAGATCGTTCACAATGTCGGCCTCGATGGTCAGTAGCTCTTCCCAGCGAGCTTTCACTACTGCTTCGGGCATATATTCTTTGGCCAGTTTGACAAAGGTGACGTAGTGGCCAGCCTCGGAGGCCATCAGGTCGTAATAGAACGCTTTGAGGGTGTCGTCGGTCAGGTTTTTCCACAGGATTTTGAAGCGTTCGCAGCTGCGGGCCTCAATCATAGCGTTGATTAGTAGTTTATCCATCAGCTGCCGCTCAATGGCCCCACCCTTACGCTCTTGCCGGGCCAGTTGCACCACGTACTCATCGGTACGCTTCTTACCCAGGGTGAAACCGCGATCACGCATGAGGGCCAACACCCGCTGAAAGTGTTCCCACTCTTCGGCCACGATGGGCGACAGCACGTCGACCAGGGTAGAACGGTCAGAGAACTGTACGATAAGCGAGATGCAGGAAGAAGCCGCCTTCTGCTCGCAAAACGCGTGGTCGCTCAGAATCTCTTCCAGGTTATCGTCTACCCAAGTGACCCAGCGCGGGTCGGTGGGCAGTTGCAGTTTGAGGATCGTCGGTTTTTCGGTGATCATAGCCACGAAGTTAATACTTTAGCCATGGTTCGTCAACTTCTTAACCCGGATAGCGTCTTGAACCCCGATCAATCCAGAAAGTCTAGCGGACTGGGCACCTTCATCAGGTTGCTGGCGGCAATGCGGGTATAGATCATAGTGGTGCGAATAGAGTTATGCCCCAGCAGTTGCTGGATAACACGCACATCCGTACCGGCCTCTAATAGGTGCGTAGCGTAGGCATGGCGCAAGCTGTGCAGCGTCACCTTTTTACGGATAGCCGCTTTTTGGCAAGCACTGCCGAAGACCTTACGTAGGCTTTGGGGCGAATAGGTGGGGTGGTTCTGACCGTTGAACAGATACTCATGAGGTTGATACTTTAGGTAATAGGTACGCAGTAGATCGCGCAGACGATCAGAAAGGGGGAGGAAGCGATCCTTCTTTCCCTTCGCGCCTTTGAGGTGAACTACCTTTCGTTCGCTGTCGATGTCAGTGATTTTAAGTTGGATCAGTTCGCCACTACGGAGCCCGAGTGCATAGACCAGCGTAAGCATGGTCTGATGCTTCAGGTTGCGGCTCGCCGATAAGATCGCCTTCACTTCTGGTACACTCAGGATATCAGGCAATGGCTGCGGACGCCGGGTAGGATACACTGGGCCGAAATCAATCACTCGGCGATGCATTTCTTTTAGGTAGAGCGCAATGGCACTGATCAGTTGCTTATGGGATGAGTAGGTGTACTGTTTATCCTCTACGATGCGGAGGACACAACGAAGCAAAGCAGAGGAATCCAGCTCTTGAATGGGAGTGTGCCCAGCGAACTGCTGGAAGACCGTAAGTAACCCAACGTAGGTTTTGATAGTGGCAGGACTATAGCGTTTGATCATCATCCATCGCTGGAAGGACACAAAGGTTTGCATAACACACAAGAAGGTTAGTTACACAAAGCTGCCAAAAAAGGGTTGGTTATACAACATGTTTTGGCTTGTCCATTTATAAGATATTACATAGGTTTGTTTATCTACACGTTGTACAGCATACAAAAACCAAATTAGAATGAAGAAAATACTATCTATACTATTAGTGCTGATTGGGCTTAATAAGTCATTTAGTCAAGAGCTTGATTTTAGAGTGGACTACTCTAAAAACTACGCCACCTTTGAATTTTTAAGGTATATATCCGAACATTATCCTGAAAATAATTTCAAATCTGCTTTTGAGAATTCCTCATACTATAACGAAGAATACCGAAACTTGGTAAAGACATTCAATAATATAAACTACTTCTACTGGTACGAATATGAGCAATACCCGTATGGTAATAAAATTGGTGGTAGTACCTATTTCCTTCTGGGTCGAAACCTAATTGAAAGCGAGACAATAAACGAATTTCGCAGAAAATCGTTTGGTATTATACCGTCCAGTGATTTGGAAATGATGAGTGATATATTGTCCGAGTTTAAGCTAGTATACAATGAACTGGTCTATGAACCTAATAAAAATGCATTTAACAGACAGCTCTCAAGATTAAGTGAATTGATAGAGCAGACAGATATGTCCGCCACATTCGATAAAATCTTTAAATTTCATAACTCATCTTGGGATGCTAACGTACCATTCAAGGTTACATTTTATCCAAATCCATTCGACAGCAATAGATTTACGGCTACAGCATTTTTTAATTACGCCGTAGGGAGTATGCCATTAGATTTTGAAAATTATGAATTGTTACTATCAGTAGTTTTTCACGAGGCCTGTCATATCATCTATGATGAACAGTCGCTCGCTTTCAAAAAGAAAGTCGATAGCTGGTTTAACCAAAATTCTTCTAACTCATCCCAATATGCAAAATTGTTGTTTAATGAGGCTATTACCACTTCACTAGCGAATGGCTATTTATACCGTGAATTCAAAGGCGAATTATTACCAAGTCCGTGGTATAATAACACCTACATTTCAGAAATGTCTGAAGATATATTTCCTAAAGTTGAAGAGTATCTAGCTGAAGACAAACAGATAGATAAAGAATTTATTGATTATTATATCTCAGCTTTCGAAAATAAACATAGCGATTGGTTGAATAACATTGAGCATCTAATGATGAACAGGTCTATTATTACCGATAGCATTAATGATTATCGTGAGTTGAACAAATTTTTTCGCTATAACAATCTTGAAGAAAAAAGCGATGAAATAAGCCCTTTGTCATTGGTGGAAATGAAATCACATCCCATTACAAAAGTTATAGTTGTTTCATCAGACAACGCCAGAAAGCTTGACTTAATAAAGAACAATTTTAGTGAATTTTCAGAATGGAAACCGAATGCAGGAACTGATTTTCAGCACACGGTTTTTTTGTCTGATAAAACCTATCTAATTGTTATCAATCGGATAAATCAAAGTTTGGAGGAGCATATTAATCAAATCAGCGTCGAGTAATACGCTGTACAACATTATATATGAACAATAGCACTAGTCGTTGCTAACACGAAGGTAAGGGCATTTTTGGGAAGTCGCCAAATTTTTAAATTCGGCTTTTAAGTTCGATAAGATAAAAACAAAACATAAAAATTCGGCTCTGTGTTAATCCGAAAAGTTAGTGTGTTTTTACACGCTACGTTTCATACACAATACCGTTAGGTAACATTAAAAAAACAAATGATAAACAACAATTTAAGTAAAAAGGTTAATTTTCTAATTTTCTATTCAATAATCAGTACAACATTCTTTTTATTATTTGCAGTGTATTTAAATATTCAAAAAAATAAAAATCTTGATGAGTTAACGGTTAAACGTATAAACATAGTGGATGAATCTGGAATGAATTTAAGAATGGTCATCAGCAATGAAGTTCGACAACACCCAGGAGTCATTAATGGAGAAAAACTCAAACCACGAGAAAGACCGTCAGGAATGATTTTTTTTAATTCTGCTGGAGATGAATGTGGAGGATTGATATATGACGGAAATAAAAATAACGCTGGGATGGTTTTGTCAGTAGACAAATTTCGTGATGACCAAATTATGCAACTTCAGTATATGGAAAATACGAAAAAAAATGCAAGAAAATATGGATTGCAATTATGGGATTACCCTAAAGAAAACACTTACCAAGAACGAAACAAAAGGTTTAAAAAATTAGACTCAATTAACGATAAAATTTTAAAGAAAAATGAATATCAAAAAATGAGACTTGACAGCTTGCTAATGGAAGACAGACTATTCATAGGAAAAAATTTCAACAAAGATGTTGGACTATTTATTAATGATAAAACAGGAAATCCAAGAATCAAAATATACATTGATAATAATGATACGCCTAAAATTGAACTTTTGGATATAAACGGAAAAACGATAAAATAAAGTCACCTAACAGGGTATATGATTAATGCCCTCCGGGGCACTAATCATATACCGGAACGTTCGAGTCCATACAGAGCGTAGCGGAGTATGGACTCGAATGTGCGGGCGGCTACGCCGTCAGTCCCCGGCCTTAGCTTCGCTACCGTTCCACGGCGGCACTACGCACAGCCGAGAACCGACGGCTATACGTCATACTTTGTCCAGCTACTTCGTAGCTTCCCAAAGCACGACGCGTAGCCGCCCGCACGTTGGCAGTCATTGAAAAAAACAGGAATAACCACGAGAAATGAGAAAAACACAACTAATTCTAATAACATTTTTGGGATTTTTAATAATTCCAAATATATCAACAGCTTGTTCAGTACTTTACTATGTTGATTCAACTACAGGAAAAATATATGCAGTCAATAATGAGGATTATTGGTTAGACGTTGATGCGTATATTCAAATAGAACCTAAATCAAAGAAAAAATATGCCAGACTATGGTACGGTTGGGATAATTTTGCACAAGGTGGAATCAATGACAAAGGACTTTTTTTTGATGTCGCAGTTACACCTGAGCAAGAAAAAATGGAAGGTTATAAGAACCCTAAAAACAATTTGGGAGATAAAATTTTAGCTTACTGCTCAACAGTGGACGAAGCCTTAGATTATATAGAAAAGGAGAAAATCGCATTAAATAAAAGTCATATGATGTTTGGCGATAAGACAGGAAAGGCTGTAGTTGTAGAATGGGTAAATGGAGAGAGTAAACTTCATTGGATTAAGGACAACAAATTGATAATGACAAATTTTTTATTATCAGACCCTAATGCGGGTAATTATCCTTGTTATCGGTATAACAGTATCGAAGAAGGAATTTCTGAAATGGAGAAAAGTGGAGAAGAAATCAATCTTTTAAAGGTTGGTAACACTTTCGGACAGGCAGGCCAACTACCAAGGAAAAGTGAAGAAGGTCGAGTTGGCGGAACTGTATACACTTCCTTCATTGATATAACCGACAACAAATTCTTTCTATCATATAAACTCAGTAACAAAAATGTTATAAAACTTGACTTGAATATTGAGTTTGACAAAACAAAACGACAGAAAATTAAGCTGAAAGGATAAACAACAAACTGCCAACAATAAATATACGCAATGCGGGGCGATATGATAAATTTGAACGTTAAAGCATTTAATAAACAATATAGCGGTTTGATAGTGAAGTGCCTTGAAATTTCGCACTGCACATATAATAAACGTTGCAACGAAATAGCTTCCTTCGGTCGTCATTTCGTTGCAACGGGGCGCGGCTTAGGCAGCTCCGCTACGCCGCTGTTGCACTCATACGTTCCCTACTTCACACAACAGCTGGCTAGGGCTCATATTTTATCCAGATAATTCGTTTTTTCCTAAAATCCGAGTCCTAGCCGCGCCCCGTTAGGCACAAGGCCAAAAAACTTCCTGCCAAAACTTGACATCCCGTTCAAAATTGTAAATTTATTGAATGAAAAAACAGTGGATTTATTTGGACACCTCGGTTTTCGGAGGGCTCTACGACGAAGAATTCAAGGGTTTTCACAGAACCTTTGTTCAAGCGCATAAAAACTCGGAATTCGAGATTATCTACTCAGATATAGCGGAACAGGAGTTGGAAAACGCGCCCGAAAGAATTAGGGCAACAACCAAGTTGCTTCCCGAGAAATCAACTAAATTCGTAAAATCGGACATAGAAACCGTAAATCTGGCAAAGAGATACATCGAAGAAGGCGCAGTAGGAGCAACATCCTATGTGGACTGCCTACATAACTATACAATGAACTTTTTATTTACAGACCAGATTGGCTCGAGAAAATTCTACAATATCATATTGCTTCTTACTTTAATATTACACCGGAAACTTTAGCCGTATCCGTAAGCGTATTTCTTGATTCAAATCAATGGAAAGCATTCTATGGAACTCTAATTTTGATTCTTAAAACAGAATTATGAAAATACATCACTTACGGAATGCTACAATGGTCATAGAAACTAAAAACGAATTTATTTTAGTTGACCCAATGCTAGGAGAAAAAGGAACCGCTGGACCACCCTTTACTCTTTTTAGATTTAAACCGAAAAGAAATCCAATTCTCGATTTACCTAAAAATGCAATGGCCATTGTGAATAAAACAACACATTGTATTATTACACATTTACATCCCGACCATTTAGATAAAAAGGCAGAAGAATTTTTAAAATCTAATAAAACCCCTATTACTTGCAGTATTAGGGATGAAAAAATATTGAAGAAACGAGGTTTAAATATTGTGGAAACAGTAAACTATTGGAAAAGATCTAACTTTTTAGGCGGAACTATTGAGGGTATTCCAGCAAGACACGGTTATGGTTTTGTTGCTAAACCAATGGGTAATGTTATGGGCTTCTTTATTCAACTACCAAATGAAAAAACAATTTATTTAAGCGCTGACACCATTTATACGGAAAGCGTTGATAAAGTTTTACATCAATACAAAACAGACGTAAACGTAGTAGCCTGTGGAACTGCACAATTAGATGTTTTTAAACCACTACTGATGACTATGGATGATATAATTAAGTTTGCTAAAAACTCATCTGGAATTGTGATTGCAAATCATTTGGAAGCAGTTAATCATTGTCCAACCACAAGAATACAACTTGCGAATGAACTTAAAAAGCAAGGGTTAATTGAAAAAACAAGGATTCCGAATGATGGAGAAACAATCGATATCTGATAAAAGTCAGTTGCTAACAACGTACATAATTTATTACTAGTTCTAGCCTACTTACGAAAAGCCTTGTGGATTTTCTATTCGTTTACTATTTGCTAAACCAAGCAGCAAACTATAAACAAACACATTGCAACGAAATAGCTTCCTTTGGCCTTAGCTTCGCTACCGTTCCACGGCGGCACTACCCACAACCGAGAACCGACGGCTACACGTCATACTTTATCCAGATACTTCGTATCTTCCCAAAGTACCACTTGTAGCCGCCCGCACGTTGACAATAACCTTATAAATTGAGCTTTATGAAAAAGGCAATTACCATTTTACTGATGATTTTCTCAGCGACAACTGTTTTCTCTCACGAATATGTGCTGATAGCGTATAATTATATCGTTAAAGAAGGCGAAAGGTTGGAACTTCACCTTTTCGTTGCGGACGGATTTAATATCGAATTGGAAAGGCCAGTCCAAAAGTCAATCACGAAAAAATTTGAGATGATTAATGAGAATGGAAAAACTGATTTATTGAAGATATCGGACGATGGAGCATTGCCAGTCTTGGATATGGAAGCTGACTTCAAAGGTTTGGGACTGATACATATGGAACGTGATTACGCACGGGTAACATTGCCAAATGACCGATTTAAAAGCTATCTGGAAGCTGACAACATTGAGAATATTAAAATTGACGATAGTACGAAAACGGAACAATCGGAAAGGTACACTCGCTACATAAAAACATTAATTCAGAGCACCCCGAAACAGAATGACGAAATTTATAAAACTGTTGTAGGGCATAATTTTGAGATAGTTTTGCAACAAAACCCGTACGAATTGGAAAAGGGTGATTGGATTTATGCACAAGTTCTGTTTATGGGAAACCAATTACTAACAAGGTAATTACTGCTCGAAATAGAATTGGAAATGAACCTGCTATTTTTCAATATTCACGAACAGACGATAAAGGTGTGTGTTCTTTCAAATTGGAAAGAGAAGGCGTTTGGTTTTTCCATTCAACACACATGATTGTATCGCCTGACAAAAACGATACGGACTGGGAAAGCTTTTGGACCACATTTAGTTTTGGGATAGAAGAAACCGAATAAAGGCAGTCGTCAACGCAAAGGTTTGGGCAGCTTAGCGAGGTTGCTAAATTTGGCTATTTGATAAGAGAAGGATAGAAGAATTAAAAAGTTTTGGTTCGAGTATAACTGGATAGATAGTACCCTTTTCAGTACTGTATCCTGTATAAGACATTCGCAGCGATGCTACGCGCAGCCGAGAACTAACGGCTACACGTTATACTTTGTTCAGATACTTCGTATCTTCCCAAAATACGGAGCATAGCTACCCGTACGTTAGCACTCGCTAAAACATCATTACGTTCAACGATGAAAATAAAGAAGGTAAAAGCATTTGACGGGCAACATTGCGAAACAACTGCAACAGGCACCTTATTAAGAGAACTGAGTATTGAACTTTCAGAACCTATGCTCTTCGGTTTAGGTGAAGGACTCGGATTTATCTTTTGGAATATGAAGACAATGGATTTTCCATTTATTGGTGGACGAGTAAAAACCGACCTTTTGACTCAAAATATCGCAAAAAATTTAAACCTTGAATTAACCATTAAGGAAACTTCATCAGTTAAAAAGGCTTGGAATAGCGTAAAAGAACTAATTGACAAAGGGAAGGTGGTCGGCTTAAAATTAGACTGTTATCATCTGCAGTATTTTTCTCAACCATTTCATTTTGCAGGACATTATGTTGCAATTTACAACTATGACGATGAAAATGCTCTTTTGGTAGACACAAAACAACAAGGCGGGCGAGTAAAAACAAGTTTGAAAAGTTTAGCGCTGGCAAGAGCGGAAAGAGGACCAATGTCTTCTAAAAACTTGTTTTATACAATCAACAAAACTGACAAAGACTTTGACCTGAAAGAAGCGATTACTACAGCTATAAGAAATAACGCAACGGATTATTTAAATCCACCAATTACAAATATTGGCTACAAAGGAATTTTAAAAACAAGTAAAGAAATAATCAAGTGGTTTAATACAAGTAAAGACATAGAAAGCGAATTTAATGCTTCTGCAATGATTATGGAAAAAGCAGGAACAGGCGGAGCATTATTTAGAAACTTGTACCGAGACTTTTTAAGAGAAAGTTACGACTTGCTCAAACTTGACGAACTAAAATCAGGGCACAAAGCATTTATTGAAATTGCTGAACTCTGGACTTCTGTTTCCAAACTGTTTGAGAAAGTGGGTAAAACGAGAGAATTGAGGTACGTACAACAAGCATCTGACATTTTAAAAGCAATATCTGACAAAGAAAAAGCGGCAATGGAATTACTGATAAAAATAAAGCAAAGTCGCTAATAATGTATATAGAAAATGTATGAAATAGCTGTAAAGCCAAGGCTTTTGGTTCGTATCAAACTTTGTGTTTAGCTGAAAGTTCAGTGCTTTGAAATCGCCTACTTCTCATACGCGAACCGTTGTAGTCAATTAGAAAGTAAAAAAAGATGAATGATGATACCGGAATAGTTTTAATTCATGGGGCAGGGCTGGGAAGGTATGTTTGGAGCGAAATAATCCAGTATTTCAATAATCCAGTCCTTCCAATAGAGTTTCCAAATAGAGAAATTGGAGATAAAGCCAATGATAAGCTTTTATTTGAAGACTACCTTAATGCTACTATTAAACAAATTAACGGCTGGGGTGTAGATCAATTCATAGTTGTTGCCCATTCAATAGGAGGTTGTATAGGCATAAAATTGAATGACCATTTTGAAGAAAGGATAGTTGGATTTATTGCAATAAGTGCCATAATACCAAAAAGGGGAAAGTCATTTACGAATTGCTTTCCAGTGCCACAGAAATTAATTTTACCACTTGTGTTAAAGCTACTTGGAACAAAACCGCCCGAAAAAGTAATTGAAGAAGAACTATGTAACGATTTAGAGCGCCCTCAATCTAAAGAGATAGTCAGGAGATTTTCCCCAGAATCAGCCAAGTTATATACAACCAAAATCAACTATAACGCATTCCCCAAAAAGAGTCTGTTCATAAAGCTTTTAAATGACAAATCAATTACACCAGACATGCAAAATGAAATGATTAAAAATCTAAAATGTCATGAAGTAATCGAATTGAGCAGTGGACATCTACCAATGATTAGTAAACCAAAAGATTTAGCGGAAATAATAAATACTTACATAAGTAACAATAAGAATGACAGCTAGTGAAGTATATGATGGTCATGTTTCCTGTGCGGTCGCATGCCGCATATACGAATCGTTCGTGACAATACTTCGCTAGGCGTAGCCACCCGCATATCGCCGCCAATTAGGAAAATAATAAATGAAGAAAAGAATTATCGGAATTGATATTGCAAGGGCACTAGCAGTTATCGGGATGATAATCGTAAATTTTAAGGTTGTTTTTGGCGAGAATGGAAACCCTTGGGTCAAGTCTTTTGTGAGCATCTTTGATGGGAAGGCAGCAGCGACATTCGTGGTTTTAGCAGGTATTGGGCTTGCTCTAATGACAAACTCTGCCATTAGGAACAATGACCAAACCGAATTGAGAAGGGTTCGGAGAAGACTGGCTAAACGAGCTTTGTTTTTATTTATTGGGGGAGCCTCCTATATAGTAATATGGCCAGCTGATATACTTCACTTTTATGGAATTTATATGGCCATTACGATTCTATTATTGACCAGTAATGAGAAAACCCTTGTAAGTAGTGCTATTACCTTAATCGTTGCTTTCCCCATCCTTATGATGTTTTGGGACTACGAAACGGGATGGAATTTTGACACATTACACTACCAAGACTTTTGGACGGTCAGAGGGTTTGTAAGAAATCTGTTTTTCAATGGTTTTCATCCGGTAATTCCCTGGACTGCTTTTATGTTGATTGGTTACTGGTTTGGAAAGCAGAATTTATACAATCATAATTTTTTAAAGAAAACCTTTTGGATAAGTTCGACGGCTTTTATTTCTATTCAGTCTCTTTCGTATTTATCTATTTCCTTTTTATCAGAAGGAAACCATGAAACATCCAAGGAACTGACTGAAATACTTGGAACCAACCCAATGCCGCCACTACCCATTTATATGTTTAATGGGATTGCAGTCGCCTTAGCTATAACTTCAGCTTGTATAATAATTGCCAGACAGTATGAAAATAATAGAATAATTGACGCTTTAAAAAAAACCGGACAATTAGCATTGACCTTTTATGTTGCTCACGTAATTATCGGAATGGGAGTCGTGGAAGTAATAGATCCGGCGAAAATGGGAAACTACTCTGTTGAGTTTTCGGTCATTTACGCACTAGTATTTAGTTTGTTATGTGTCGTATTTGCAGTTATTTGGAGAAAGTACAAAACTTCTGGGCCTTTAGAATGGGTGATGCGAGAGATTACGGGTTAGAAAAAATTGGCTACAACAATGTATATGAATACTGGCTAAACAGTAACAAGACCAATTCGTCTGTCTTGATAGAAGTGGCGGTATGACGGTCAGATGTCTACAACGTTTATGAGGACACCATAGGAATGACATACTTTCAATCGCAGTCCGTTTCCGTAACCCAATCATGGGTGTACGTGGTTTGAACTGGAAGCACGGCCTTTTCATAAATATTAGAACCTGCTAAAAGAGGCTATTTCATGCTGTCACCCCGAAGGGGTCTTGTTACGTGGTGTTACTAAAGTGCCACCGGGCCCCGGCGGCAAGACCCTTACAGGGTGACAATATGAACACACTCAGCATGTTGAAATTACCCGCCTATCGTTTTATGAAAAGGCCGTGGAACTGGAAGAGGCAGGTCATATATTATCCAGATACTTCGTATCTTTCCAAAATTTGAGGGTTGGCGCCGGCTCAGTGCCAGACAGCCGAACGCTCGTACACACAAAACTAACCACCCGTATAAGATGGCCTCCGGATTTTTTGCTCTATTTGATGACATTGCGGTGCTTATGGACGATGTAGCCACCATGAGTAAAGTTGCCACCCGAAAAACTGCTGGCATCCTCGCCGATGATTTAGCGGTTAATGCTGAGAAAGCGTCAGGCTTTGTTTCATCCAGAGAGTTGCCCGTTCTGTGGAAAATAGCGAAGGGGTCTTTGCTGAACAAGGTCATTATCTTACCGGTTGCCTTTCTTCTCAGTGCCTTTCTTCCGGTCGCGATTGTGCCTATTCTGCTGGCCGGAGGTATCTACCTCGCCTACGAAGGGGCCGAGAAAATATACGAGTACCTGTTTCATAAAAAGGAGCAGAAGCGTAGTGCTGCGGTAACAGAAATGACCGAAGCGGAAGTATTGGCCTACGAGAAAAAGAAGATAAAATCGGCCATCATCGTGGACTTTATCCTGTCGGTAGAAATTGTGATCATCGCCTTGGGCACGGTGGTTGAAGAACCGCTAAACATACAAATTGTGGTAGTCTCGGTGGTGGCGCTGCTAGCCACTATTGGGGTTTACGGCCTGGTTGCGCTACTGGTGAGAATGGACGACTTGGGCTATAAATTGATTGCCGCCGGTGAAGACGGGGCGAGTATCACCAAAAGCATAGGAACGGGTTTGGTAAAGACCCTGCCCATCATCGTCAGAGGTCTGGGAGTGGTAGGCACACTGGCCATGATCTTGGTGGCAGGCGGTATATTCGTTCATAATATACACTACATACACGACCTGGTGCACGCCTTGCCCGCCATTCTGGGAGAGTTCTTGGTGGGCTTGGTCGTAGGGTTTGTGTCTCTGCTTCTCTTCAAAGCGTTTTCTGGCATGATAGGAGCGAAGAAGTAGCGGTAGCGAGGGTTGCCATCAATCGCAAAACCGCTATTCCAGCGCGTTTAGTACCCGCCGTACCATCTCGCCAATCTGCGGAGGGTCTAACCACCGGGTTACGATCACCAATTGGTGGGTTTTATCGATCACGATAAAATTGCCACCGAAGCCAGCGGCGTAATAGATCGTGCTATCGGCCACCCCTTCCCAGGCGCGCTCTCCTTGGTTGAGCCACCACATGTAGCCGTAACTTGCATTGGCCGCTGAAGGCTGCTGTACTTGTTGTACCCAATCTGCCGGTAGCAGTTGCTCACCTTTCCACCGGCCGTTTCTCAAAAACAATAATCCGAAGCGGGCGTGATCGAGGGTGTTTATGAACAGTCCCCCGCCGGAATGGCCGCCTCCGCTCACCGACTGCATCATGATGCCGTCTACGTTGACAAACGAATTATCGTAGCCGTACCACCGCCAGGTAGTAGAGGCCCCGATAGGATCCATGATTCTTTCTTTGAGCACCATCGGCAAAGGCCGTCGCCAGATTTGCAACAACGAGTAGGCCAGCACATTTACCCGCACATCGTTGTACTCGAAGTGCGTACCCGGCTCCCGTAGCGGACGACTACGCCACTCGTCAATGGTGCCGGTTTCGGGCGGCCGGTCGGCCCAATCGTACCCGCCGAATAGTTCACCCGACCAATCTGACGACTGCGTGAGCAGGTGGTCCCAGGTGATTCGGCCGTTGTGCGGCCCATCAAATGTGCCGTCCCATACGTAGCTACTCACCGTGTCGTTCACGTTGCGGATCAGTTGATCGTTAAGGGCGAGTCCGGCTACGGTAGATAAGTAACTCTTGGTTACGCTAAAGGTCATATCCACCCGTTGCACATCGCCCCACTGCGTCACCATGTAACCGTCTTTGAGGATAATCCCCGCCGGTTCGCCCCGGTCTTTCACCGGGCCCAGCAACTGGTGGTAAGGCTCACGCGCGAAGCCCTTAAGGATAGCGATTTGCAGGTCACGCGCGCCCTCGTACTCGTTCTCGCGCGCGAAGGCTACGGCTTGATCAAGCTTTTGCGGGTCAAAACCCGCCTCAGTAGCCGACTGAGCGTCCCAACTGCCCGCCGGAGGAAAATAGGATTCCTGCCCACGAGCGATGATAGCGACAAATAGTAATGATACGATTAAAAGTCTACGGAAAGGCGACATAAGCAATGGATCAAAATTGATTGCTAGACTTTGAAGATTACCAAAGTTCAAAGGCAGCGGTGGCAGGAAGCAGCGCTACTGGCACAGTAACACGGTAGATTGTTCTAGGCGACTATTGATAAAAGGGTTATAAGTAGCCAAGAGGTCGTATTCTGAAAATGAGTGGTGAATAAGCCACTCATTCATACCTTCTTTTGACGAACTACTAGGGTACACATCGCATAAAGGTACGGTACACAAGGCTTATTTCTACTTACTCCTCAAGGTAGTTTTGGTTAGATTCATCGAACAGTTGCCCGGTAAGAGCTAAGTACTCCAAGTATTCACTGTAGATATCTTCGCGCCGGAGCAGTTTGTCTAACAGAATTTCTTCACGACTCTGATTGATTTTCAGCAACAGATCAGGGTCGGTACCCTGTCGCCGGGCGATGGCCTGAGCCATCGACGCAAGCTGGGCAAGTTCCTCGTCCTTCATCTGCGCGAAGCGCCGGTAGACCCGAACGCTGTTGCGAATCATGTCGCGCCGCTCAGCCACCCGGTGCGCTAGC
Source organism: Tunicatimonas sp. (assembly GCA_965213875.1). GTDB lineage: Bacteria > Bacteroidota > Bacteroidia > Cytophagales > Cyclobacteriaceae > Tunicatimonas. Next base: position 2,425,313 of record CBDCAN010000001.1, read on the forward strand.
TTTTGCTGCTTCACCTGCTGCTCACGCTGCAACTCCTCTTGCTCTAGTCGCAGTTCTTCTAGCTTTAGGTTTCGGGTGCCAGAGGTAGGCAACACAAAACCAGCTCTCAGCTGTATCTGCTCCTCCAGTAGCTCCTCCTGGGGGCCGTTGTAGCGCACTTGCAGAAAGTCTAGCAGTTGCCACTTCTCCGCTTTCTCCAGAGCCATTTCTCGTTCAATAAGCTCGCGCTCATAGTGGTATTCAGCCACCTGCGGATCATAAGTATCTACGCTATCGGATATGCGCAGCAGAATCTGCTCGGGTGTCACCATGTTGAACGCCACCACGGTAGTGGTGTCTAAACCCAATTGTTCGCGCAGACTACGGCTAGCCAGCCGCTGTTCGTAGCGAAGAATACGCACTTCGTTGAGCCGCTCCTGCGCCTCGAGCACCTCTTTATAGTCAGCGCTAAGTGCTTGCGCTTGCCTCTGCTGAATGCGTAGGCGATCTGCCAGCGTAGCCTCCAGGCGTGTGTAATGCTGCAACTGCTGTTCGCTCACGTACAAGTCTTTCCAGGCGCGATAAGCCGCCTCTATTCTATCATTGCGGTAGAAGGTTTCTACCATAGCTCGTTTGCTACGGTAGTGTTTGACCAAACGCGACTGAGCCCGGCGCAAGCCCGGCGTATTGGGCGATACCCTGAGCACATGCTCTTGGCGCTCCCACTCAAACCGATTGGTCTCCGTACGGTATTGGTACTCTTGAATCCAGGGCAAGCGTACGCGCCGTTGGTCGCTATAGTCGTCGGGAGCGGCGAATTCTTCACGTTGCTGCCGCAGAAACTCGCTGCCACGGATGGTCTCCTGACCGTAGCTCTGCGCTGCGATGCCGAGCAAAAGCAGCGAAATGAGTGCGACCTTCAGCCCACTACTGTTTTTGAGCCTGTGCATTCGCTGTTTTCTTCTGTTCACGACGGGTAACCAGCTCCAGTGCCACCTTTTCTTTCTGTAAAAAAGCGTTCTCCGGCGAAATCTTAACCGTTACTTCGCGTCCGTAGGTAGGCACCTCCGGCATTTTGCGCAGTCGCACCGGAATTTCAATGATGCGCGAGCCCAGACCGGTCACCCTCCCTTCGTAGGCGATAGATTCGTCTTTAAGCGACTTAATGCGAAACACATCGCCTACTGATACCTGTAACGATAAGTCTTCATGTACGTAGCCTCGGACGAAGTGCGGGTGCGGCTCGTAAAAACTCAGGAGTGTCTGAAACGAAGAGATGTGCTCCGCTTCTTTGCACTGGACGTTACCCACCAGCCCGTCGGCAGGGGCGGTAACGGTAATCGGTCGGATACGATTGTCCTCATCAAACTGAAGCTCAGCTTTCAGACGTATGATTTGCTCACGATAGGGGCTGTTGCCCACCCGCTTCTTGTTTTCCAGGGCGCGCATCCGGAGATCGTAGCTTTCCTGGCGCAGCGTGCGTTCGCGCTCGGTAGCGGCTATCTTATCCAACAGTGGTTGATAGCTAGCCTCCGTGGTTTCCAGGGTGGTCAGCTCGTTAGCCAGCGAACGCTGATAGACCAGCTCCTGTTTTAGGGTGGCTAGCTCAGCCTCTAGTGCCTCTAACTGAATCTGACGTTCGGCCCGCAGTACCTGAATTTCGTTCTGCTTTTCCTGCTGCCAGATAGCTTCTTCGGCCAACAGCTCAGAGATCCGATAATCCTGATCAGCGAGCGTCTCTTTGGTCGCAATACGCGAAATGTTGAGCAGCGTGGTGCCCTTAGTGACGTACTGCCCGGGCGTGACGTGGATGCGATCTACCATGACGGGGTGGTTGTAATTGATTTCAGTCTCGTTGGTTTCAGCAAAGCCGTAAAAGGAAACGGTTTCGCGCGATTGCAAAGCAAAAAATGCGAACAATACCGCACCGACGGGAATCAGGCTGATGTAGAAAAAATTCATCTGTTTCATCTGTCTAAATTAATTTTCAAATGTAAGATGGAACTCGCGGTGGCTAGTCATTCTCTTGTATGAGAAGTATCCTCGTGCTCGTTTCATAGCTATAACTTTGTTTGTTCTTTCTTGAAGTTGAGCTTGAGATTCTCGAGCCCCTCTAATTGCTCCAGTGCACCGGTGAGTCCGGTGGCCGTAGCGTTGCGCTTCAGACGCACTGAGTAGGTAAACTCCTGCAGGTCGTCGCGCGAAATTTCTTCGGTGATGGGCATTCCCTCGGGCGTCACACGCTCCACGGTTTTTGGGTTGAGGTAGCGTAGCTGGTCTAGTTCAAAATCTTGACAGTGAGATTGTAGTCGTAGCTCAATGAGTTGCTGCTGCTGGTCGTCTTTGGGTAGTTGCAACCTCAGGGTGCCAATCAGTTCGTTATCGTTGTTGAGCGGTGAGAAACGAAAGATGACCGCCGCTACACAAAAGGTCAGGGTGCCCGTGGCAGCAATACTAAAGCCGAAGACGCCGCAGGCAATGCCCGCCGCCAGCGAGGCAAACATAAAGGTGATGTTGCGCGGGTCGTCTAGTACGGTACGGAACCGGATGATGGCCAGGGCGCCTAGCATACCGAGTCCGCGCGCCAGACTATCGCCTACCGCCTGCATCACGGTGGCCGCCACAATAGAAATCATCGCCAGTGCCTGTAGAAAATGCGCCCGCTTATAGATACTACGGGTGGTGTATTCGTAGGTGATCGCGATCAGCGACGACAGGAAGAATGCGAACAAGACCGTGATCAGGGTCGCATAAAAAGGAGGCATACTGGGGTTGTTCTCCAGGAGCTGCAGATCGAACATCAGGACGTACGTTGTAGATTCGACTTAAAAAATAGTATTCGCCGCAATGATTGTGCTCAGCGAAAAAGCAAAGGTACGTAGAATTATGGATATGGGATGTTTGGCGACTTTCTGGGGTGGCTAGATGTTAGATACTGGTTGCTGGATGTGTGGCAAGAGGTTGATTTGCTATCTTATGGTGCTTCAAGATACCTTCTCCTGGCGAATGAGTAGTGAGTGGTGATGAAGAATGAGGTAATCACTGCTCATTCTGTCTAAAGGATGTCGCATATATCGCTAATGATTGCTCCTCTAGGGCCATGAGCAGGCTGAGGTCGCGGCTCTCTAGGTTGGTTTACTTTTGGAAGCAAACTACGTATCTTAGCCGTATGGAATGGATTATATTGTATCGGATAGTAGCGTCCTTTTAGGAAAGCCAACCATCAAAGGTACGCGTGCATCAGTAGAACATATTATCGGTTGGCTAGCACAAGGTTAGAGCAAGCAGCAAATTTTGGAGAACTATCCACGGCTCACCCGAGCATCCTTACGAGCCACCTTCTCTTAACCTTCAGCATTGTCTGGAAGATGGACTACTGTATACTCACACTCACTGAGTTGAAGCTCCTAGCCAACGAAGATACTCCGTTAGCCAACGTAGCTGTGCGAGCACAGGGGTTTAACAGCAGGGCGATTGGCGTAGACCACCGGGGGAGCACTGAAGTCATCAAGTTGCGATAAGAAACGGCATGTCATTCCGCCAGACGCTAACTGTGATCGATCAGATTGACATCAGGTAGAAAAGATACTAAGCAGTTTGTTTTCTTTCACATCACAACCGAGCGGCCATCAGTAGGTTGAGGTCGCGGTGGCGCAGCTTGAACTTGCGGCCGATGTGGGCGTTGGTGAGGCTACCCCGGTAGGTATACACGCCGCGCATGAACCACTTATAATGGTACATCATCTCATCGATGCCACCTACATCGCTCACTTGCAAAAGGATGGGTGTAAAAATATTGCTAAAGGCGTTGGTGCCGGTGCGCGCCACCCGCGAGGCAATGTTGGGCACACAGTAGTGAATGACGTTGAACTTGCGGAACACCGGCTTGCCGGTGGTGGTAATTTCAGAAGTTTCTATGCACCCGCCCTGATCAATACTCACGTCTACAATAACCGATTCGGCTTTCATATTGGCGACCATCTCTTCACTGACCACGATGCGATTAGTCCCTTTTTCGGGGCGAATGGCACCAATGACGACATCGGCCTGCTCCAGAGCGTCACTCAGAACAGAGACATCCATCGTGGACGTGAAGACCGGTTGGCCCAGCGCGTGTTTGATACGGCGTAGCTTGTAGAGCTGGTTGTCGAATATTTGAACCTGCGCTCCCATGCCCAGTGCGGTACGAGCAGCGTACTCACCCACGGTGCCTGCTCCCAGAATAACGACCTGTGTGGGCGGCACTCCCGTGATACCCCCCAGAATGGTGCCCTTACCGTTGGTGGCACTGCTCAGATAATGAGCCGCAATGGTAATCACCGTACTGCCCGCAATCTCGCTCATCGCACGCACCACCGGAAAACCACCCACTTTGTCCTCAATAAACTCAAAAGCCAGGGCGGTAATTTTCTTTTTGTTGAGCGCATGAATGAATTCGGGAGTCTGACGACCCATTTGCAGCGCTGACACCAGCGTGGCTCCTGGCTTCAGGGATTCAATCTCTTCTAGCGTGGGGGGCTCTACCTTGAGCACAATGTCGGCTTCGTAGGCCTCTTTGGCCGAGTAAACAATCTTGGCTCCCGCTTCGCTGTACTCGTTGTCGCTGAACTTGGATGATACCCCGGCCCCGGCCTCTAACAATACTCGGTGGCCGTTAGCGGCCAGTACGGATACCGACGCTGGGGTGAGTACCATGCGCGTCTCCTGCATTGAGATCTCGTTGGGCAAGCCAATCAGCAGCGAAGCGTCGTCTTCTTTAATCTTAGCGAGTTGTTCTTGGGGATAAAGTGCTTGCTCTTGAGCCAGTTCTTTTACTTCAGACTTCACTGGCGTGCTCATAGCGGGATAGATAAATGGTTCTACTTAGATCGTCGTTCACTCGTATCTCGATACGAATATACGTTTCAGGGAGCAAATTACGAATTTTTGTAGGCCATTCTACCCAGCAATAGTCCTGAGCGAAGTATTCGTCTATTCCAATGTCTTCCGCCTCTTCCTCATCATCAATCCGATAGAAGTCGAAGTGATAGAACACCTCGTCGGCAGCGTTGCGGTATTCGTTCACCAAACCAAAGGTAGGACTGCTGATCGTGTCTACGATGCCCCAAGCCGCGCCAATTTCCTTGATGAGTGTGGTTTTGCCCGCTCCCATATCACCGTAAAACAGCCACACCGGAGTATCTCGCGCGAAGCTGATGACCTGTCGCGCCACGGCCGGAAGCTGCTTGAGATCGGAACAAGCCAGGGTTTGTGGGTGCTGCATGATCGTAGCAGCGGCAGTGGCAGTGGCAGTGATTTACTGCCGCTGCTACTGCCACTTATTTTTTCGGGTTCAGCGTCACCAACGGAACAATCATTTCTTCTAGTGAGATGCCACCGTGCTGAAAGGTGTCGCGGTAATAGTTGACGTAATGGTTGTAGTTGTTAGGGTAGGCAAAGAAGTAGTCCTGTGTGGCAAAGGCGTAGGTGGTAGACACGTTGACCTTGGGCAGGAAAAGGTCGTCAGGATTTTTGACCGCAAATATTTTGTTGTTATCAAAATTCAGGTTGCGCCCCTGCTTATAGCGCAAGTTGGTGTTGGTGTTGCGGTCGCCAATAATTTTAGCCGGGTGCTTCACCCGAATCGTACCATGATCGGTAGCAATCACCACCTTGGCGTTTTCACGCGAGATACGCTTAAACAGTTCTAACAAAGGCGAGTGCATCAGCCACGAATAAGTGATAGAACGATACGCCGACTCGTGCGGAGCCAACTCGCGAATCATCTGTAGGTCGGTGCGCGCGTGCGACAGCATATCCACGAAGTTGTAGACCACCACGTTGAGCGGATTATTGAGCAGGTTGTTAAAATTATCGACCAACTGCCGCCCCTGATGAGTCTGGGTAATTTTGTGGTAAGAAGACTTCACGTCAAGCTTCCTCTTCTTGAGCTGGCGTTGCAAAAACTCGTGCTCGTGGTTGTTTTTGCCTTCTTCCTGATCTTCACCCACCCACAAATCAGCGTGGTACTTAACCATGTCAGTGGGCAGCATCCCCGAGAAGATAGCGTTGCGCGAGTAGGCGGTGGTGGTGGGCAGAATGGAATAGGCCGCGCTTTCTTCTTCCACGTTGAAGTACTCGAGCACAATAGGCTCAATTACTTTCCACTGATCGTAGCGCAGGTTATCAATCACAATAAAAAACAGCGGACGGTCGTCGTCGAGGTGTGGAAACACCTTTTTGAGCATCAGTTCGTGCGACAGCACCGGTTTGTTCACCCCCACCTCATTCAGCCACGAATCGTAGTTCTCGCTGATGAAGCGCGTAAAGTTAGCGTTGGCTTCGTCCTTTTGGGTGTCGAGCACCTCGGCCATACTTTTCTCCTCGGTGTTGTCTATTTCCAGGTCCCAAAAGATCAGCTTTTTGTAAATGTCTACCCACTCTTCGTGGTCAATATCCTCGCTGTAGGCCATGCTGAGGTTACGAAAGTCCTGCTGATAGCTCAGGTTGGTTTTTTCGGTCACCAGCCGTTTGTTGTCTAGTATCTTCTTGACCGAGATCAAAATCTGGTTTGGGTTGAGTGGCTTGATCAGGTAGTCGCTTATTTTGGCCCCAATGGCCTGCTCCATAATCATCTCTTCCTCACTCTTAGTAATCATGATCACCGGCACGTTCGGCTTCGAGCCCTTGATATAGTCCAAGGTTTCTAGCCCCGTCATGCCGGGCATGTTCTCATCCAGAAAAACCACGTCGTAGTGATTGCTCTCACATTTGTCGATGGCATCAGCCCCGCTGTTCACGGTCGTCACGTCGTAGCCCTTCTTTTCTAAAAATAGGGTGTGTGGCTTGAGAAGATCTATTTCGTCGTCGGCCCAAAGGATGGAATATCTCTGCATAATCCTGATAGATGATTGATGAAATGGTGGAAGAGGATGAAGAGCTGCACGGGGGCCATCGGCCAACACGCACCTCTGTGTTATTATTCTAAACTCACGATCGTTCGAAACCGTTAAATCATCAAATCACTCCTCTGTTTTGAACAAACGAAAAGTCTTCAACGATCCGGTCTACGGCTTTATTAACGTATCCAGCGACCTGATATTTGACATCATCGAGCATCCTTATTTGCAAAGGTTACGCAGAATCCGCCAGTTGGGTTTAACCGACCTGGTGTATCCCGGTGCGTTGCACACCCGCTTTCACCACGCCATGGGGGCCATGCACCTAATGCAAAACACCGTAGACAGCCTGCGCAACAAGGGGCAGGATATTTCGGACCAAGAGTGTGAAGCCCTATTAATTGCCATTCTGCTGCACGATATAGGGCACGGCCCCTTTTCTCATGCCCTGGAGTTCACACTGCTGCCGGGCGTGGGTCACGAGCATTTATCTCGCCTCATCATCGAGCGCCTGCGCGACGAACTGGGGGGGGCACTGTCGTTGGCCTACGACATCTTTACCGACCGCTACGAGCGCAAGTTTTTTCACCAACTGGTGTCGAGTCAGCTGGATATTGATCGATTAGACTACCTCAAACGCGACTGCTTTTACACTGGCGTGTCAGAAGGTGAAATTGGGGCCGATCGCATCATTAAGATGCTGGACGTGCGCGACGATCACATTGTGGTGGAAGAAAAGGGTATCTACAGCATCGAAAACTTTTTGAACGCTCGTCGGCTCATGTACTGGCAGGTGTACTTGCACAAAACTAGCGTGAGTGCCGAGAAGATGCTGGTGTCAGTGGTAGAACGGGCGCAGTGGCTGCTGTCTCAGGGCGAAGCCGTGCCTGGTTCGCCCAGCCTGGAGTTATTCCTTAAGCACCGTATCACGCGTCAGGATATTGATAAGCACCCGCGCTATTTAGATAGTTATTTAGCCCTAGACGACTACGATGTGTGGGGGGCGCTCAAAGAGTGGCAGCTTCACCCTGACCGCGTGTTATCGATGCTCAGCAGCCAACTGTTGGCCCGCAAGCTGTTCCGCATTCAGCTGTCAAATAAACCCTTTGATGAAACTGTGGTAGCACGCTTGCAAACAGCGGTGCAGCAGAAAGCAGCCCTGACCGACGATGAAGTGCCGTACTTCATAATGCACGGCCACATCAGCAACGCAGCGTACTTATCCAGTCAGCAGAAAATCTATATTTTAAACAAGCAGGGCAAGATTTTTGATATAGCTCAGGCCTCAGACTTGCCTAATATCAAGGCGATGAGCCGGATTGTGAAGAAGCACTATCTGTGCTGGCTCAAATCTGTAACACTACCGCAAACAGCTGACCTAAACCTAACTTCTCATGATTGAATTCAGCGTCGATTACATCGCCCGGTTGCTCGACGGCGAAGTGCAGGGCGACCCTTCCGCCAAGATCAACACTCTGGAGAAAATAGAAGATGCCTCACCGGGAGCCGTTTCCTTCTTGGCCAATCCTAAGTACGAATCGGCCATCTACACCACCCAGGCCAGTGCCGTTTTGGTAGATCAATCTTTTGAACCCCGCAAGCCGCTCGATACGACGCTGGTGCGGGTGCGTGATCCTTATTTAGGCTTTACTGCCCTGCTTGAAGAGTACCACAAGCTGGTATCACACCAGAAACTGGGGGTAGAATCTCCGGCCTACACCGCTCCCTCAGCCACGGTGGGCGATGCGGTGTATCAGGGAGCTTTTTCGTACGTGGGCGAACGCTGTAACATTAGTAACCACGTGAAGCTCTATCCCCATGCCTACGTTGGCGATGATGTGACCATCGGTGAGTACACCATCATTCACAGCGGAGTCAAGATATATCCGGGTACCGTCATCGGCTCGCACTGTGTCATTCACGCGGGCACCACCATTGGTAGCGACGGCTTCGGCTTTGCTCCGCAGGAAGATGGCACCTACAAGACCATTCCGCAGGTGGGCAACGTGGTCATCGGTCACCATGTCAACATCGGTTCCAATACGGTGATCGACTGCGCTACCATGGGGTCTACCGAAATAGGTGACGGCGTGAAGTTGGATAATCTGATTCAGATTGCTCATAACGTGAGCATCGGCGAACATACGGTGATCGCCGCCCAAACCGGAGTGTCAGGTTCTACCAACGTAGGCAAGCACTGCGTGCTTGCCGGTCAGGTAGGTATCATTGGCCACCTCGACATTGCCGACCGTACCACCATTGGCGCACAAGCCGGCGTGGGCAAATCTACCCAAGAGGGCAGTGTAGAACTAGGTAGCCCCAGCTTCGACCGCAAGGCCTACTTACGCACCTACGCGGCCTTCAAGCGGCTTCCTGATTTAGTAGTACGAATCAAAGAACTTGAGCAAAAAGTTGCTAAATTTGGCGCGAAGTGACGAAGCACGCATGATGAATCTGAAGCAACACACGATCAAAAAGTCTGTGACAGTCTCTGGGGTAGGACTGCACACTGGCGTATCGGCTAACATGACTTTTTTGCCCGCCCAACCGGGTCACGGCATCAAGTTTCAACGCACTGACATTGAGGGTGAGCCGGTGGTGGAGGCTGACGTCGACCACGTGGTAGACCTGTCGCGAGGCACTACCATTGAGCAGAGCGGTGCCCGCATTAACACCGTAGAGCACACACTGGCGGCTTTGGTCGGTATGGAGATTGACAATGTGCTCATCCAAATCGATGGCCCCGAACCCCCCATTATGGACGGTAGCTCGAAGCAGTTCATCGATGCCCTGGAGGAAGCCGGTACCGAAGAGCAAGGCGTACTGCGCGACTTTTACGAGGTGGAAGAAGGTATCTTCTATCGCGAACCGGCGCGCAACGTAGAGATCGCCGCCCTTCCGCTGGATGATTACCGTATTACGGTGATGGTAGACTATAATTCGCCCGTACTAGGTAGCCAACACGCCTCGCTCAATGATATCAAAGAATTCTCTAAGGAAATTGCTGCCTGTCGCACCTTTTGCTTCTTGCACGAGCTAGAGATGCTCTATAAAAACAACCTCATCAAGGGCGGTGACCTCAACAATGCCATTGTGGTGGTAGATAAGCAGGTGGAAGAGGGCGAGCTAGACTATCTGGCCGACCTGTTCAACAAGCCGCGCATTGAGGTGAAAGAAGAAGGTATTCTAAATAATGTGGAGCAATTGCGCTACAAGAACGAACCGGCGCGTCATAAACTGCTCGACATTGTGGGTGATTTAGCGTTGGTCGGGCGACCGCTGAAGGCCCAGATACTGGCGGCTCGCCCGGGGCACGCGGCCAACGTGGCCTTCGCCAAACGTATCAAGAAGGCCATCAAAGCCACCAAGAAGCCGTTGGCACCACAGTACGATCCGGCACAACCTCCGGTGCTGGATGTCAACCAGGTGGCGCACATGTTGCCGCATCGGTATCCATTTCTGATGATCGACAAAATCTTCTATCTGGACGATGTTTGCGTATGCGGCGTAAAAAACGTGACAGTCAATGAGCCATTCTTCCAAGGGCACTTTCCCGGCAACCCGGTGATGCCCGGGGTGCTTCAGGTAGAATCAATGGTGCAAACCGGGGGTATCCTGGTGCTCAATACCGTGCCCGACCCCGAAAACTACTGGACTTATTTCTTAGCCATTGAGAATTGCCGCTTCCGCAAAATGGTGCTGCCGGGTGACACCCTCACCATTCGCTGCGAACTCCTGGCTCCCATCAAGCGAGGCATTGCCAAAATGAGCAGCAAAGCCTTCGTGGGCGAAACCCTGGTGTCAGAAGCCACCATGACGGCCAGCATCGTAAGAAAAGACGCATGAATCAACCCTTAGCCTACATACACCCTGAAGCCAAGATCGCCAACAATGTGGTGATCGAACCCTTTACCACCATCCACAAAAATGTTGTGATTGACGAGGGCACCTGGGTGGGGTCTAACGTGACGATCATGGAAGGCGCGCGCATCGGCAAAAACTGCAAGATATTTCCCGGGGCGGTGATTTCGGCGGTACCGCAGGACCTGAAGTTTGACGGTGAGGATACCACCGTAGAGATTGGCAGCAATACCGTCGTACGTGAGTGTGTCACGATCAATAGAGGAACGGTGGATCGTTATAAGACGGTCATCGGTAGCGATACCCTGCTCATGGCCTACGTGCATATTGCCCACGACTGCGTGGTGGGCGACCGCTGTATCCTGGCCAATGCGGCGCAGATTGCCGGACACGTCATGATTGAAGAAAATGCGCAAGTCGGCGGTATGTGCGCGGTGCAGCAGTTTGTACGCATCGGAGCCCATGCCTTCGTGGGCGGTGGTTCGCTCGTGCGCAAAGACGTGCCACCGTTCATCCGCGCGGCCCGTGAGCCCTTGGGCTACAGTGGTATCAACTCCATCGGGCTGCGCCGTCGTGGTTTCTCTAACGAGAAGATCAACGAAATTCAGGATGTATACCGACTGGTGTACTTGAGCGGTATGAATAACTCTGCTTCTTTGGATCGTATTGAAGTCACCATGCCGCCGTCTAAAGAGCGCGACGAGATTTTACGCTTCATCCGCAGCTCGGAACGTGGCATCACCCGAGGGTTCGATCAGTAGGCTGGGTATTGGATGTTAGATATTAGTTCGTACAACATCTAGTCCCTGACGTTCAGCATGCAAGTTACTCTAGAGGATGTTGGTAAGAAATTTCGGCACGAGTGGATATTCAGAAACCTCAGTTACGTCTTCCAGCCTCACCAAGCCTACGGTTTGGTGGGCCCCAACGGCAGTGGTAAGTCTACGCTGCTGCTGATGATTTCTGCGCTGCTCTCAACCACCCGGGGTAGCATTCGTTATTCGTTGGATGGTCAGTCTTTAGACGCCGACATGGTGTATCAACACCTCACGCTGGCGGCTCCGTACCAAGAGCTTATTGAGGACTTTACGCTGCAAGAGATGCTGGACTTTCACTTCGCGCTAAAAAAGCCGGTGTCAGGTCTTGATATTGCTACTATTATTAAGAAAATGCGCCTCGAGCGTTCGCGCGAGAAGTACATTCGCCAGTTCTCGTCGGGGATGAAACAAAGGCTGAAGCTTGGTTTGGCCATGTACTCGGGCAGTCAAATGATTTTGTTAGACGAGCCGTGCGCCAACCTCGACCAAGAAAACATACAGTGGTACCAAGAAGAGATTCGTACTGTGCTAGGTACACGGTTGGTCATTATCGCCTCAAACCAACCCTACGAGTACGATTTTTGCGATAAGATTCTGGACATTGTTCATTTTAAGTGAGCATTTGTACCGTTTATGTAAAAACGGACGATCTATTTTACGTTATTTAGCGCACCTTGCGTATTCAACCCACTCGATCACACGGTTAAATCATATAATTTTATGAAGCACATGAGCAAATTACTCGCTACGATCTTCTCGTTCTCTTTACTCTTCACCATCGGTTGCGGTGGCGGCGATGATTCTCCTGACCCTGATGGCAACGGCGACGCGGCCATCATCGGCACGTGGACAGAAGGAACCATCACGGGCCCGGCGGCAGAGAGTTTTGAAGATTTCTCAATCACCATTACCACCACCAACTCTCCCGACCAGTTTAACTATACCACCATTGGCACCAATACTTTGGTATTTCCTCAGGCAGGAACCTTCACCGACGTACCGGCGGATGCTAACTTCGCCAACGGAGTGCAGGTAACCAACGGAGATACCCCGGTAACGCTTTCGCTAGTAGGCGAAAACCAGCTTCGTATGGAGTTTACCGTAGAGGCTGATTCAGGCATTCCTGCGGATAATTCGCGCGTGGCTGAGGTAGCCGGACAGTATACCTTTTTACTAGATTTGGACGCACCAGAGTAGTCAGTTGAAATGATGAGTAGTGAATAGTGATGAATGACTGATGATGAATAGATACTCATTCATCATCAGTCGTTATTCATTCGTCATTACTGGAACCGCGATGCCCCCTATTTCATTCGAACGATGGTGACTCCGGCTCCGCCTCGTTCCACGTGTTCGTCATAGGCGGAGGCCACTCTCTCGTGCGTACGCAGATAATTGCGCACCACTTCACGTAGCACTCCGTTGCCCTTGCCGTGTACGATGCGCAGCTCATCGGCCCCAAACACCGAGGCTTCGTCCACGAAGCCCATCAGCCGGGGCAGTACCTCTTCGGCCCGCTGTCCGCGCACATCCAGGCGGGTGCTAAAGTTGGCAAACTTCTCGCTCATGTCGTAGCCCTGCATTTTAGGGCGCTCGGCGGCATTCTGCACGCGCTTAAGCGCTCGTTGTGCCACCTTGTTCAAACGATTAAGCTTAACGGTAGACTTGAGCGAACCGATCCTCACCTCAGCCTGCTTGCCTCGTAGGGCGAGTACCTCACCCACCGCCTGGTTATCCTTGATTTGTACTGCGTCCCCTACCTTGATCTCACCACCTACCACTTCGGTGTCGGGCAGCGTTTGGGGAGGGCGTGACGTACGTTCGGGTTTGAGGGCCACCTTCTTTTTCTCTAGCGCCTGCCGGGCCTGTCGGGTGGCTTCTTTATCCGCGTTTCGCTCTTTGATGGTGCGAATGGTTTTCTCTATTGACTGGTTGGCATCTTGCAAAATCTGCTTCGCCTCCCGCTTCGCTTGGTTGATGATCTCTTTTTTCTCACCTTTCACGTAGTCGCGCAGTTCTTCGTACTCCTGAGCGGTTTGCTGCATACGCCGCTCCTTGACTTCCAGGTTCTGGGTGAGGTCTTGGTAGCGGTTACGCTCGGATTCTAGTTCGGTAAGCATCTTCTCGTACTCCACCTGCTCAATGCCTACGTACTGCTTCGCGCGTTCTAGCACACTATTATCTAAGCCAATTTTGCGGGCAATCTCCAGGGCAAACGAACTACCGGGTTTACCAACTTCCAGTTGAAAGAGCGGTTCCAGACGCGAAGTATCGTAGCGCATCGCACCGTTCACGATCCCTTCCGCGCGATTGGCGTACTCTTTCAGGTTAGAGTAGTGCGTGGTGATGACTCCGAACACGCGCTTGGCGTTCAGGTCTTCCAGAATTGCTTCGGCAATGGCCCCCCCAAACTGCGGCTCCGTGCCGGTGCCAAATTCATCAATCAGCACCAGGGTTTTCTTGTCCGCAAATTTCACGAAGTAGTTCATATTGGTGAGGTGCGAGCTGTAGGTACTGAGGTCATTCTCCAGCGACTGCTCATCGCCAATATCGATAAAGAGGCTTTGAAACAACCCTGCTTCCGACTGCTCGTCTACCGGAATCAGTAAACCGCACTGTAGCATGTATTGTAGCAGAGCCACCGTCTTCAGACAAACTGATTTACCGCCGGCGTTGGGTCCTGAAATGACTAGAATACGCTGCTCATGGCTCAGCGAAACATCCAGCGGCACCACCGCCCGCTGCTGATGTGCGTAAGAGAGCTGAAGCAACGGATGGCGGGCCTTATTCCAGTGAATTACGCGGTCCTTCACCAGTTTGGGGCAGCGAGCGTCGAGGCGTAGGGCCAGACGCGCCTTGGCCCGGATAAAGTCTACCTGACCCAAGAACTGATAAGCCGTGCGCAGGCTTGGCAGGTGCGGCCTCAGGGCATCCGTCAGGTTGGTGAGGATGCGCACCACTTCGCGCTTTTCACGATAGATAAGATCGCGGATGTCGTTGTTGATCTCCAGCACCTCGGCCGGTTCTAAGAAAACCGTCTGACCGGTAGCCGATTCGTCGTGGATAAAACCCTTGACGCGGCGTTTATACTCGGCCTGTACCGGAATCACCATGCGCCCGCCCCGAATGGTAATACTGGCATCGTCGGGCGTAAAGCCTTGGCTCTGCGCCTGGCGAAGAATTTGGTCGAGCACTTTGCGCAAGCGAGCCTGTTCGCTGAACAGCATGCGCCGGATCTGACGCAGTTCGGGTGTCGCGTTGTTGCGCACCTTGCCCTGGTCATCGATCACTTGCTTGATACTGTTGAGCAAGCTAGGCGGCAGGTCTACCGCACCGCTCAACTGCCGGAGTTGTGGATAAGCCTCTTCGGTGTCTTGCTGAAAAAAGCGCAAGCACTGAAAGAGTGTTGTTAGTGAAAGCTGAAGGTGATGAAACTCTTCTTCGGACAGAAAGGCACCCGGAGTCTTGGCTTTGTTGAGTGCGGCCGTCACGTCAATAAAATGAGCGGCCGGAAAGCTGCCTTCACCGGTGAGAATGCGGCGAAACTCTTCGGTTTGGTACAGCAGTTTGCTCAGCTGCTGATAGTCGTGAGAAAACTGAAGGCGGTCGACGTAGGCCGTGCCCAGGGTACTGGCGCACTCTTCTTTGAGATACTGTTTGATGGCATCGAAACCGATCTTCGGCTCGATATTCTTAGGGTATAGCAATCGGCGTGATGATAAGTTAGGTTCATTAGGTATAACCCCAGAGCGTAACGAAGGTTCCCATCATCTCAGCGGGAAGATCGCTACGGCCTAATTTTCTGGTTGAGATGGGTTTGGTGCCACGCGGGTAGGTAGCAGCAACAGCAGAGAACTGACCAATATCAAATCAATTGAAGGTGAGTACTCTATTATATTTACTTTAACGTCATTGCGAGGAATAGAATGACGAAGCAATCTGCTGATAATGAGCCGACGTGGCGCGGCAATCTGCCGCGCCACGTCGGCTTCGTTCGCACCTCATCCGGCCTGGATGGCTCGCAATGACGTATGTATCAACATAATTTTGGTCAGGTGCTTACATCTTGTTGGACATGTTAAGCTTTTGTTAAGAAGGGTAGAATTCACGTAACGTATTTGACTTTTGGTAGACAGTTTTCTACATTGAATTTATACGAACTCAACAAGGTAGCATAGGCTATCAAGAATTTATCATACAGGTTCCGGCTGGTGTCCGCCATTTATTGTTGTTGTACGAAGGGAGCGCTCTTGTATTTTTTTGCTCGATTATCAATTTAACCTTCATATCTATGCGACACTGTTACGCGCTCCTTTTGCTGCTACTGCTAGCAGCCCCCTTTTTGGTACAAGCACAAAACCCCGAACCACTTTTTCCACAGCTAGAGCGAGTGCTCTACCAAGATGCGGCGCACGCTTACGATGATCCTACGGTCATTATGCTTAGCAAACGGCGTACCTCACTACTGCAATCTCGCTTGATTCCGGTTAGGCAAGGCGAAACGGTGAGCTTTGAGACCCACGTTCACTACACCAGAAGCAAAACCAAAACCTGGCAAAAGGTAGGAGCCGCAGCTGCCGGACTCGCCATCGGTAGCCTACCTTACGTACTTAACCGAGATGCAGAAGGGCGTTCTGATAACGACTGGCTCAAAACGGCTGCCCCTCTAGCCGGAGCCGGGGTAGCGGCATTACCTTTGATATTAGACCAACGAAAGGGCAAACCGATCAGCCGCAGTGTGTCTGCCCCCCGGGTGAAGAACGGTTTATTCGTACCGAACGCTTATCTACGTTATAAGCTCTACGACGCGAAGGGCTACCTGCTCAAGACTGAAACACAAAGCATTGACAAACAGGCTAAAGATGCTTGGCAACGGCTGGCGTTGCAAGAAGAGATCGCGCAGGATGGGTATATGATGATTGAACTGGGCAACGATAGCCAACGCCCGGTGTGGATGGACGGACTACAGATAGAACAAAGCAGCGGTTTGAACACCCGTGTAGCTGATGACTCAGTGAGTAACCCTCGGCCAGGCATAGACTTTCCGGTGAATGAGCAGTGCGTCACCGATTGTGATGATGATGGTAACGAAGGCGATGACAGTGAACACGATGGCGACACCGGGGGGGATGTAGCTTACTCGATCGTGCTAGCCGACGTGGTGGTGATTACGGCCTCACCGATCACGGGCAATCCTAACTATGGCAGTTCTCTTATTGGTTATTCGGGGGGAAATCCTATGTACTACTACAACCCCTTGCAGGACAGTCGCCGTTCTTCTAATGGAAGCGGCGGTTCGGGCGGTGTGAACGGTACCCCGCTGGTGAATGATGATGGCACAACAAATGTTCCAAGCGAGTACGGGGAAGGGAACTATCTGGCAGTTAGGAATCCAGGTAAGAAAGATTGGAGCGGTATGAGTGACACGGAACGGGCGGAGCATTTTCTAAAGGCCATACAATATGTATTTGCAAAAGAAGGTGCTTCGGGGGTAGTAAATTTAAACAACTTCTTCTCTAATATACCATTGACAAATGGTGATCTCACAGGAGGAACTCATCATGTGATAAACATAAACCTTACTGTAAACGGAAAGTCTTTTCCTATGCAGGTTAGGATTCCAGTAAATCAGGATATTAGAGTTTTCAGGGCAGATTACGTAAAAGGTCCTACATATGTGTCACATGGTGGTTTTGCTAATGGTCCGCAGATGAATTTTTACTTCGATGAGACTATTGGTGGTACTATAGTGGGTCCAGAGATATATGTTCCTTACGGTTATGAAGATGAGGTTGAGCAGTTTCTTTATGGAAAATAAAAAAAGATAAGTTATGAATTATATTACACTAGTATGCATGTTTATATGTTGCCTCATAGTTTCAGTACATGGTCAAGATATAGAGAAAGATAGTGTAGCTAGACAGTACTTTAGTGAACAGGAAATTACTCAGATAGATGATTTACTACTGTCTTTTGAGGCACAAATTGGTCAGATCACTGATAGACAAGGTGATGAACGTTACCGGAGTTATCTGCGAATGGATAGTATGCACATAGCGGGTAAGGCAGATTATAATTCATACCGAATCCCAACTAAGGAAGCCCAGCGAATTCTATACGCTTTAGACACTGCACTGTTTAATAAAATGTTTGCATATTCTTACCAAATAGACAAAGATAGCAAACAACCAACAGCTCAGTATATATCACCTAGAGTTGACGGAGCGTACGTCAAGCTAGGTAAAGAGGTAGGTAAAGAAAATGAATTTTGGAAATATTACTTTGATGCTGTGTCTAACGCCGGAGATATCAGCCCTTCCGTACTAGCTACCCTACCCAAAGTAGCTTTGCAGCATATTGACTTGAATAAAGAGAGAGACCGACTTTTTGTTGCATTGCACTATCTATTATCCATGGCACCTAAAGAAGATGTCTAGAGACTGGTAATACACAATATGCGCGATACGGGAGGCAGAAGGTAGTTCTAATAACGACTGGCTCAAAACTACTGCCCCTCTGGTTGGGGCAGGTGTAGCCGCACTGCCTTTGGTGCTGGATAAACGAAAAGACAAACCCGTCAGTCGCAGTGTGTCCGCCCCCCAGGTGAAGAACGGTTTATTCGTACCGAACGCTTATCTACGCTATAAGCTCTACGACGCGAAGGGCTACCTGCTCAAAACCGAAACACAAAGCATAGATAAACAAGCAAAGGATGCTTGGCAACGGCTGGTGTTGCAAGAAAAGATCGCGCAGGATGGGTATATGATGATTGAACTGGGCAACGATAGCCAACGCCCGGTGTGGATGGACGGACTACAGATAGAACAAAGCAGCGGTTTGAACACCCGTGTAGCTGATGACTCAGTGAGTAACCCTCGGCCAGGCATAGACTTTCCGGTGAATGAGCAGTGCGTCACCGATTGTGATGATGATGGTAACGAAGGCGATGACAGTGAACACGATGGCGACACCGGGGGGGATGTAGCTTACTCGATCGTGCTAGCCGACGTGGTGGTGATTACGGCCTCACCGATCACGGGCAATCCTAACTATGGCAGTTCTCTTATTGGTTATTCGGGGGGAAATCCTATGTACTACTACAACCCCTTGCAGGACAGTCGCCGTTCTTCTAATGGAAGCGGCGGTTCAGGTGGTGCGAACGGTACCCCGCTGGTGAATGATGATGGCACAACGAATGTTCCAAGTGAGTATGGGGAAGGAAACTATCTGGCAGTTAGGAATCCTGGTAAAAAAGATTGGAACAGTATGAGTAATTCTGAGCGAATCGTACATATCATGAAAGCGATAAAGTATGCACAAGAGAAAGGCATCGCTGTTAACTTGAACAGTTACTTCTCTAACCTGCCAGCAACAGGAAATAGTGGGCTCGGTAAACAATACAGGATAAGTGGAACAATATCTATTGACGGAAAAAGCATACCTATCACTATGGAATTACCAGTACTTCAGGATGAAAGAGTTTTTCAACCAAATATCATAGATACCAAGTATTCTACTCATTCAACCTATAATGAGCAGTACACTTATTTCTATGGAAATGGAAGTAAATATGTAAACACTCTTCTTATTTTCATACCTGCTGAATACGGAGAACGATTTGAAGATTTTATTTCAGAATAGACAATATTATGAAAACCATAATCCTTTTTACACTGATGATTACCGCTTTTGATTCAACTCAAAAGCTACAAGATGATAGCATACTAACTAAGTACTATGAACCAGATGAGGTAGAACAAATGGAGGCAATTCTAATCTTTTTTGATACTTATGTACTTCGAGCGTGTTCGGGAAATAGTGACATAGAAGTATGCTATCAACAGTATTTTGATCGTTTATTGGCATCTAATGATTTTAATATAGGAATACCCTTTAAAGATCAAGCAGAACTCTACTTTAAAGAATTAGACAAAGAAGTAATCCATAGTATATGGGGTTACTCTCCTAATCGTACTCAGCTAGAGGGCGGGCAAATGAAATTTTATAATGCTATAGATTATAATCGCAAAGGGCGCTATTGGAAGTTTATGAAGGATGTGGCAGAAGCAGAGCCATACTTTGATAAGTACGTAGAGCCTATAGAAGCAGCCGGTACTATATCACAGCCTACTGGTTTCTTACATGATTCTAGCGGCTTGAATTTTAGCAATGAACGTCACAGACTTATTTTAGCTGTACACTTTCTAACTTATAATGATCAGATAGCCACTAAACCTAGGTGACTGTTTTACTCTAGTAAGAATGATATGAGGTGTGTTAATAAATCAGGACACGAAACTACCTTGATTTTAAACTGGTACTAAAAACAGGAAGAGCTTATTTCTGCACTACGCGGGTAGGTAGCAGCAATAGTACCATCCCCACCACCACAAAGGGTACGCTCAGCCACTGTCCCATGTTGAGCCACAGGCCGTCCTCGAAGGCTACCTGACCTATCTTGAAGAACTCTACGATAAACCGCCAACTGAAGAGCAGTATCAGAAACCAACCGAGAGAGCGGTGCGGGTGTCGGAATAACTTTCGCCGTTTTTGCCAGTATAGCAGTCCAAAAATCATGAAGTAACCCGTGGCCTCGTACAGCTGCGTAGGATGCCGGGGCAGCGCGTCTACCGATGTGAACACAAATGCCCACGGCACATCGGTCACCTTACCAATGATCTCGCTGTTCATGAGATTGCCCAGGCGAATGAACCCACCGGCCAGCGACCCGACCAGTGCCAACTGGTTGACGATCCACCACCAAGAGACCGACGGATGTTTGCGCACCCACCAAACGGTGCCGAGCAGCATACCGATGATTCCGCCGTGGCTGGCCAGCCCCTGATAACCGATAAACTGAAATGAGGGAGAAAAACTTATTGGAAGCAGTACTTCCAGCGGGCGCTCTATCAGCGCTTGCGGTTCATAGAACAGAAAGTGCCCCAGCCGCATGCCCACGAACATACTTACCACGATCGTGACCGCAAACTTATCAAACAGCGCATCCGGCAAGTTCGCCTGACGAAACGCCCGCTGCACCAGCGTATAACTTATGGCGATGCCCAAGGTGAATAACAACCCGTACCAGCGTAGTTCAAAAAAACCTGAATCTACCAGCGTTGGGTCAGGGTTCCAGACCACGTAAGCTACTGTTTGCCTCAACATGTCTGACAGCAGAAGATCAGAAAGCCGTATATAGCGGCGTAGTGCGTAGTCTTGCGTAGCACCTGCCGAAGCGTAAGACTACGCCCAGGGGGAAGCATATCGTACAATTGCTCATCCGACAGGTGAAGGTGTTCCTGCTCAGTGCGCAGGTGTCGCCAGGCGTTCTGTAGCTCTTCTATCTTCATGACAGTTGCTCGGTAATGATCGTTTTCAGTTTCTGTTTGATCCTGGATAAGCGGGTGCTCACGTTGGTGGGGCTAAGGTCTAATAGTGCTGCAATCTCTCGGTATCGGTGCCCCTCGAGATGCAGTAGTACGAGTGCCTTATCGTCTGGTTCCAGGTACTCAAGCGCCAAATGAATCACTTCCTCACACGCTGTATCTGCCCCACTCGCCAACTCGTAAGCGGGTATGTACTCGCACGTAGCAAGCTGTTGACTACGCTTAGCCAGGCGAATCAGCGTACGGATCGTGATGCGGTATGCCCAGGTAGATAAGGAAGAATCACCCCGGAAGGTCGGATACGACTGCCACAGTTGGAGCAGCACTTCTTGAAAAGCATCTTCCCGGTCGGCCTCCGCCCGGAAGTAGGCCGCGCACAGGCTACGGATGAGCCCCTGGTGCGGAGAAATACGTCGTACAAAATTCTTCTTGCGTTTAGACATGCTCGCCATTTCTATCTTATCTAGTTAGTGACGATTACTTTCAATTTGTCACAGTCGTAGGAAAAAAATTCGCCGGGCGAAGCATTCATGATGGGGGTGGAGCCAAAAAAACCACGTATGAAGGCATACGTGGTTTCTATTAGAGAATAGGTATAGTACTGGTTGGTACTAAGATGATGAAGAGTAATAGCGGGTGACAGTACTCATGGCTACTGCGGCCTGCTATTGCCCAATTTACTTACCGGCACTCGTTCCGCCGGTGGCCACCAACGAAACGGTCAGTTCAAAGTCGTCGTAGATGGTGTTATCGCCTAAGTTGTCGAAGAAGCTGCCAGAACCATAGCGTACGTCGTACTTCGAGCGGTCTATGGTGATGTCTGCCTGAGCCGTAAGTTGTCCGTCTTGCACCGCGATAGTAGCCGGAAACTCAACCGTATTGGTTTTGTCCTTGATTGTCATGTCGCCCGTAATGGTGTAGACACTGCCTTCTTTTGGAGTCACTTGGGTAATCACCAATTGAGCAGTAGGATAAGTTTCTATGCCGAAAAAGTCATCCGATTTCAGGTGGCCTTCCAACTTGGCTTTGTCTTCTCCCTCCAGGTCTTGGTTATTAATGGTACTCATGTCAATAGTAAACTGACCGCCGGTAAGCTGATCATCCGTCACTTCTAGCGAACCTTCCTGTATGCTGATGTTCCCTTCGTGCTGGCCGGTCACTTTTTTGCCAACCCACTGCACCGAGCTTTGCTCAGCGTCTACGGCGTAAACGGCAGCAGGCTGGTCGGGTGATGTGAAGGCAGTAGCAATTCCAAAGGCTACCGCTAGGGCGGGTAAAGTCTTATTAAGTTTCATAGAAAGTAATTGTTAGTATGTTTCATTGTTTATACAACAATTGTGATAACAAGGTTTCACTTTATCGAAAATATTTGCACAGAATCGCCACAAACATGTAATACTTCTGTGACAAACGTAACGGCATTGGTGCCGTATCTTTAACTAACCACCATAACTACCCAACTCACCTATGAACAGCTATCTTAACGCACTCGCTCTATCGTAATGACAATCGCCCCTACCATGCTGCAAGAAGAATTAGATAATCTTACCTCACTCATCCAGCAAGAGACCTCACCCCGGTTGCTACAGGTGTTGGAAGACTACGTGCACGAGCTGCAACGCCAGCAGGTGAGCAAGAACAGCTTGCCGGTGGGTAGTGTCGTAGCAGACTTCACCCTACAGGATCAGCAGCATTGCCCGGTCGGGTTATATGAGCGATTGAAAAGAGGACCAGTTATTCTCAGCTTCTATCGTGGCGGATGGTGTCCATATTGCAACCTTGCCCTAAAGTCGCTGCATCATGCTCGCCCCGAGATAGAGTACCGAAAAGCGCAGTTGATGGCGATCTCGCCCGAAAGCCCTGAGCATATTGCTCGCACTGTTTATAAAAATGGACTCGACTTTCCGGTTTTGCACGATGCCAATAGTGAGGTAGCCAGTCAGTTCGGTATTGCCATTAGCGTATCGGGATTCATCAGAGACTTTTACCGTAGTCTGGGCCTGAACCTATCGCAGCGCAACACCGACGTGCTGGTTCGTTTGCCTCTGCCCGCCCTCTACCTGATTGATACCAATGGTACAATACAGTACGCTCACGTGAGCGAGGACTATCGGCAACGGGCCGAGGTATCGACAGCGTTGCGGGCGCTCAAACACACCACTGACACGCTCGTGTCTTCTTACGTATAAACCTCTTATATTTATGAAAATATTGCCTACTGATCTTATCACCTCTACTGCGGATACCATGCCTGCAAAAGCCCTCGTCATTGAAGATGATCAAGATATCGCCAACCTGATCAAGATCAACTTGCGTGATATCCACTGCGAGGCCGATATGGCATTTAATGGTATTGACGGTCTGTATCACGCGGTTAACCATGATTACGACGTCATTATTCTGGATATCATGCTGCCCAGTATGGACGGGTTGGAAGTTTGTCGGCGTATTCGCGAAGAGAAAGTGATGACCCCAATCATCATGCTCACCTCAAAATCAGAAGAGATCGACAAAGTACTTGGCCTCAACCTGGGAGCGGATGACTACATGACCAAACCCTTTAGTGTGCGAGAATTAGTGGCGCGCGTAAAAGCTCGTCTGCGCCGTGCCGCACTAGAAACCGACCGCCCCACCGATGGTGTTCATTCGTACCACGGACTCACGCTGGATGCTGTGAAGCACAAAGTGACGCTTGATGACCGGGTGATAGAGCTAACGGCCAAAGAGTTTGATCTGCTCAAACTATTTATGCAGCAAGTGGGCAAAACTTTTACCCGCGAAGAACTACTCAGCACGGTATGGGGCTATTCGTACAGTGGTTACGAACATACCGTCAACTCGCACATCAACCGATTGCGATTGAAGATAGAACAAGACCCCGCGCACCCTACCTATATCTTAACCGTATGGGGAGTGGGATATAAATTTAACGATGAACTGGCGTCATAAAACATTTGGTATTAGTAGCCTGCAACTCAAGCTGTCGCTACTGTTTGTTGTGCTACTGCTCACCGTCAGCGGGGTTTTCTTATACCTCATGCTGGGCTCTACGAGTGAGTATGTAGCAGAAATTACGCAAAAGCGCAATCACGACCTGGCGGCTTCCATCGCCCAGGAAATGCGGCTCGACTCGGCGACTAACCGCATTCCGGAAAGTCAGCTAGAAGAGCTCTTTCATGCGGCGATGGTCATCAACCCGAGCATCAAACTGTACATTATCGGGCACGAAGGCGATATCATGACCGCATCTGCTTTGCCCGGCGAGGTAAAACTTGACTCAATCAACGTAGAGCAGGTAGAGTCGTTTATCCACGGTTCGCTGCCGCTGCCTATCTACGGAGATGATCCGCGCAACCCTGCGCAACCCCGGGTGTTTTCGGCCACAGAACTACCCAGCAGCGACGGCACCCTACACTGCTATCTGTACGTGACCCTTAACAACAATATCCCGAACAGCGACGAAGCCTCGGTGCAGCAGAGCTACATTTTCAAAATACTGGGGCGGGCACTGCTCATTGTGTTGGTGGTGGTTATCGTCATCGGACTTCTGCTTATCTCCCTGCTTACACGCGACCTGAAGAAAATGGTGAGTGCGGTGCGTAAGATGGAGCGAGGAGATTACGCCACCCGGGTGCACATCAACTCATCAGACGAACTACGTGAGTTAAGCACCGCTTTCAACACAATGGCCGACGAAATTGAGTCGGCTATGACCCAGCTACGTCGTAACGACGAGCTTCGCCGCGAACTAGTCGCCAACATATCGCACGATTTGCGCACGCCGCTGGCATCGGTCGAGGGCTACGTAGAAACAATTTTGCTCAAAGATCATCTGCTCACGGAAAGTGAGAAGCAGAGCTATCTTGAGACCATCCTTAAAAATACACGCAGCCTGGGCAGGCTGGTATCAGAACTCTTTCAGCTCTCTAAGTTGGAAGCCAAACAGATCGAGGCACAGCCCGAAACTTTTCCGGTAAGCGAACTAGCCCAAGATATCGTGCTGCAATTCGCCCCCAAAGCAGAGTCGCTCGGCGTACAGCTGGTGTACGACCGTTCAGAAGACATACCGTTGGTATATGCCGACGTGAGCCTGGTAGAGCGCGTGCTGCAAAACTTGATCTCCAACGCGATTCAGTACACACCGCCCCAAGGCATCGTATCGGTTCAGGTGACCAACGACACCGATCATGGGGTGCGGTTGGAAATTACCAATACCGGTACGGGCATTTCTGAACAGGACCTGCACCACATTTTTGACCGCTTCTATCGTAGCGGTAAAGTACGTAGCCACAAAGGGGGCTTGGGATTAGGGTTAGCCATTGCTCAAAAAATTGTAGCACTACACGGCAGCGAGCTGCACGTTCGCAGTGAAGTGGGAGTTAGTACCACTTTTTGGTTTACGCTACCCGTTACCAATGAGCTAGTTTCGGCAAAAATCTAGTCTGTGCCCCACCGTCAAGGCACAGTGCAGTACGTCTAAGTCCTGACATTTTCAACCGTATAAAAGCCTTATGTTTGAAGCTGCTTTTCGGTGGCGAAGGCTAACCCTAAGACTAAGCAGCACCCAGCATGCAACCAAGAATCAGCGTTATTATTCCGGCGTTCAACGAGCAAAACTCGATCGCTAAAGTTATCCAAGCCATACCCACCGAGTGGGTGCAAGAGGTAATAGTGGTCAACAACAACTCTCGCGACGACACCGTGGAGAACGCAAAAGACGCCGGTGCCACTGTGCTGCAAGAGGACCGCCAGGGCTACGGGTTTGCCTGCCTGAAGGGCATCAGCTATCTGAGCCGGCAAACTCCTCCCCCCGATATTGTGGTATTTATGGACGCTGACTACGCAGATTATCCAGAAGAATTGCCGCAAGTAGTGCAGCCTATCGTAGACGACGACGCTGACTTCGTTATTGGTTCGAGGGCATTGGGCCGCCGCGAGCGGGGCTCGATGACCTTGCCTCAGCGGTTTGGCAACTGGCTGGCCACGCGTTTGTTGAAGTGGCTATACGGAGCTACCTTTACCGACCTGGGTCCCTTTCGCGCCATCCGCTACGCAGCTCTTCGGCAGCTCAATATGCGGGATCAAACCTACGGATGGACGGTAGAAATGCAACTGAAAGCCGCCAGGCAAGGGTTACGCTGCACCGAAGTGCCGGTTAGTTATCGGCAGCGCATTGGCGTATCCAAAGTGTCAGGCACCGTAAAAGGAACCGTGATGGCGGGGTACAAGATCATTGGAACAATTATCAAATACTTGTGAATAAAGATGTTGATCGTAGGCGGCTGAGCCACCGAATGTAAAAACTGATCGGCTATTGATAAACAAACATGGAACTCTTTATTGTCATCAGTTATGTGCTCTGCCTGCTGTTCATTTTTATGTTCAGCCTGGGACAGTTGCACCTCACTTGGCACTATCTGCGCAGTCTTAAGGAGCCTTCTCCTGAAGTGGCTGAACCAAGTGCCTGGCCGATGGTAACCGTACAGCTACCGGTTTACAACGAGCGCTACGTAGTGGAACGACTCATCGATGCCGTGGCTGCCTTCGACTACCCTCGCGAACGGCTCGAGATACAGATACTGGATGACTCTACTGACGAAACAGTCGACATCATTGCCGACAAAGTGGCTTACTACCAAACGCAGGGCATCAACCTACAGCAGGTGCGTCGCCCCGAACGTACTGGTTTTAAAGCAGGTGCACTGGCCTACGGCCTCACGGTCGCTCGCGGTGAGTTTATTGCTATTTTTGATGCCGATTTTTTGCCGACACCCTCGTTCTTGAAGCAAACCTTACCCCACTTTTCTACCCCCCAGGTGGGAGTAGTACAAACCCGCTGGGGGCACATCAACAAAGATTACTCACTACTCACCCGCTTGCAGGCCTTCGGATTAGACGGGCACTTCACCATTGAGCAGGGCGGACGGCGGCACGCGGGTAGTTTTATCAACTTCAACGGCACCGGTGGTGTATGGCGTCGCACTTGCATCGACGATGCCGGTGGCTGGTCAGATGATACGCTCACTGAGGACCTAGACCTGAGCTACCGTGCGCAAATCAAGGGCTGGGAGTTTGTGTACCGCGAAGAAGTGGAGGCCCCGGCTGAACTACCGGTGCTCATGCCCGCGATCAAGTCGCAGCAGTTTCGCTGGAATAAGGGGGCCGCCGAGTGCGCACGTAAGCACGCCGGACAGATGCTGGGCGGTTCGGCTGAGCGCCCGTTACGTTGGTGGAATCGCCTACACGCCATTTTTCACCTGTTCAACTCGTCGGTATTTTTGTTTCTACTGTTGGCAGCCCTGCTCAGCGTACCCATGCTGTTTATCAAAGACCAGCACCCTGAATACGAACTTATCTTCAATTTAGGAGGAGTGTTCATCTTGGGCTTCTTCTCTATCGGTTTATTCTACTGGATTGCCACTCGTCGGGTGGTACATCGGCACCCCATCCGATACTATTTGGTACATTATCCGCTGTTTTTGATGATTAGTATGGGACTGTCACTGCACAATGCGGTGGCGGTGGCCGAGGGCTTACTTGGGTTCAAATCGCCCTTCTTGCGCACCCCCAAATTTAACGTCACCAATGCCCGCGAGAAACTGGGCAAAAACGTCTATATCCGGGGCAAGCTTAATCCGCTGGTACTGTTGGAAGCACTGCTGGCCGGTTACTTTGCCTACGGCATTTACGCCGGCATTCAGATGGGCGACTTCGGATTGCTATTGTTTCATGGGATGCTTTTTGCCGGTTTTGCTGCCGTATCTTTCTATTCTTTTCGGCAGGTGCGAATATAAGCGAACAAAGCTACTCGACTATGAAAGCCATTCTTACCCAACAACCCGGCGGAGCCGATCAACTGCAACTGGGTGAATACGAGACACCTACGCCCCACGCTCACCAACTACTCGTAAAGGTATCCGCAACGGCGGTCAACCGGGCCGACATTTTACAACGCGAGGGTAAGTATCCACCCCCGGCCGGGGCCAGCCCTATTTTGGGCTTAGAAATGAGCGGCGAAGTGGTATCCGTCGGATCTGAAGTGACGCGTCACGCCGTGGGTGATCGGGTGTTTGGGTTACTGCCGGGTGGTGGCTACGCTGAGTACGCCGCCATTCACGAAGACATGGCTTTGCCGGTACCTAATAACCTGAAGATGACCGAAGCGGCCGCCCTGCCGGAAGTCTTTCTGACGGCTTATCAAGCCTTACACTGGCTCGGCAAACTACAGGCGGGTGAGCGGGTACTGATTCATGCCGGAGGCAGTGGTGTGGGTACGGCGGCTATCCAACTGGCTAGGGTGATGCGGGCGGGCGATGTCATCGTGACTGCCTCGGCGGCCAAACACGCAGTGTGCCGAAAACTGGGAGCACACTACACCATCGACTACCAATCAGAAGACTTTCAGGAAGAGGTGAAGAATATTACCAACGACGAAGGGGTAGACTTGGTACTGGATTTCGTGGCGGCGCCTTACTTCGAGCGCAATGTGAGCGTGCTGCGCGCTGACGGGCGCATGGTACTGTTGGCTCTGCTGGGCGGAGCTCAAGTAGAGAACTTCAATCTCGGCAGCCTGCTCAAGAAGCGGCTACAAATCATTTCGTCTACCTTACGCTCGCGCAGCCTTGACTATCAAATTAACCTGACCCAGGCACTGGCTGAATTTGCGCTGCCCCACCTGGCCGAGGGTGGTTTGCAGCCGGTGATTGATCGAGTCTACGATTGGCAAGAGGTACAGCAGGCGCACCAACGGATGGAGGCCAACCAGAACGTGGGTAAACTAGTGTTACGCGTAAATGCTGCATACGAATAGCTTGGTTCCGGTCGTTATGCTCAAAAATTTTGTGATGGCGCGGTGTATCAGCTTCGGAATAACGTCGGTTATGCTTTTGGTAGGTGCGTGTAGTCCGATCAAAACCTACGTAGAACAAACGAATGAAGCGGTGCTTGGTCGGTCGTACGCATTTGTTCCCGTTTCTGAATTAGACCCCGCCAGCGCGATGCTGTACGATGAAATCCGTCGACGAATCGTGAGCAGGATGGAAGCCCAACGTTACCAGCTAGACACGGCTAGTCCGGATATGCTTATTGCTTTCAACGTGATGACAGAGGCGCAGAACAGAGAAACCACCCGGACGGTTGACCCACTTCTCGGACGTCGTGGTATCTGGGCCTACCCTTACGACCCTCGCTGGGCGATGAATAGTTATCGCTACAAAGAAGTACGATTAGAGAAGACCGGAACCTTAGTGCTGGATATCCTCTCGGATGATTATCAGCTGCGGTGGCGCGGGGTGGGTACCGGACCGGTGAACAATCCTGATGAACGGTTTGAAACCTCCTACCGGATAGTAGACAAGCTGCTAAAACGCCTACCACGCTCCGGCGGGGTAGTGGCAAGTGTGGATGAGTAACCGTTGTTTTTGTTCGAATGAAGCCGTAATTTGTTGAACGGATAAAAACCTATGGTGAATTATCCTTGTTAAAGACGAAACCAGATAATAGAACGATGGCAAAACCTAAAATAGAACTTGTTCAGGCAATGCGGCGCACTGCTCAGAAGATGGAGGAATCTACTGTCTATCAATGGGGGCACATGGGAAGCTGCAACTGCGGGCATCTGGTACAAGAGGTCACAAAGCTTACCAAAGCTGAAATACATGATTATGCCATGCGCACCCGTGGTGGCGATTGGAGCGAACAGGCACTAGACTACTGCCCTACCAGTGGCTATCTGATGGATCAGGTGATTTCTATTATGATTGACGCCGGTTTAGAGGTACATGACTTTAAGCATCTGGAACGACTATCCGACAAAGCGGTGCTTCAGTACCTACCGGTGTCTGAACGTCACCTCCAGCACAACCACCGCCGCGACGTGGTGAAGTATCTGCTGGCCTGGGCCAATATGTTAGAAGACCAACTGCTGAGTCAAGTGAAACTACCCGACCTATCCGAACAACCCACGGTAGAAAAGATAGTCTCCGTATAACTTCTTCTGGCAAAATTATAGATGAAGTGTGAACATTCTTGTGCAAAACTTACACCGCTTTATCCTATAGTTTTTACTGAAGTGTTGCGAAAGTGTACTCGATGCCGGTGGGTGCCAATGCGTCGTAACGCCGTTATACAGAGTTGGTGGTAACGATCAAGGTGACTTTTTATGCACTATGGTGCTTTTATTACCTGCTAAAATCGGGCGTGAGCGTGTCCTTTTGGCTACAGACCTTACATACCCATACAATTCTTACGGAAAGATATTATCTTTGACGGCTATAGGAGGGACTGGCGAGCCCTTGGTTCCACAAAATCTCACGTATCGTATCCATGGTAGAGCTCAGCGGTTTCGGGTATCTTTTGTTGGCATTGGCACTGGCGTTCATTATCACACACGTCACCATCCCGGCAGTCATCCGTGTTGCCCGCGAAAAGCACCTGCTAGACGAACCTAACAACCGTAGCTCCCACGCACAAAAGACTCCAAGTCTGGGTGGTATTGCCATATTTGCGTCGCTGACTATCGTATTTCTACTGGTCGCACACTTATACCCCAGCAACTCAGATACTTTCTACTTGATCTTGCCGCCGCTGGTTATCCTATTTTTTATCGGCTTGAAAGATGATATTCTGGTCATTGATCCTCATAAAAAGATAGCCGCGCAGTTGATTGCGGCCGGTTTGGTCATCACCTGCGCCGACATTCGTATCGGTAGCTTATTCGGCCTGTTTGGGCTTTACGAACTTCCCTATATCATCAGTTTAGCCATCAGTCTATTCATCTTTGTGGTAGTGGTTAACGCTTACAATTTGATTGATGGTATCGACGGGCTGGCCGCCAGTTTAGGCATCGTCGCTGCGCTTGCCTTTGGCACCTATTTCTACTGGGTAGACGCGGGCTGGGCGGTTGTCCTAAGCGCAACGCTCATAGGGTCACTGATAAGCTTTCTGTTCTTTAACTTTTCGAAAGAGAACAAAATATTTATGGGTGACAGCGGATCGCTGATCGTTGGCTTCGTGATTGCTGTGCTAACGGTCGCATTCATCCAGTCAAACGAAGTAGCGCACGCTCACCACGTGCCCAATGCGCCTACCGTCGCTATTCTGGTATTAGCCATTCCCTTGTTTGATGCACTCCGGGTTTTCAGCCAGCGGATTTTGTCAGGCTACGCCCCTTTTCGCGCTGACCGCAATCACATTCATCATTTCATGATTGATGGTGGGTTTACGCACGGGCGCACTTCATTACTGCTCACGGGACTCAGCCTGGCGATTGCGGTCGGTGGATTCTTGTTGCTGACGCAGGCGTCGGTAGGTGAGTCTTTTGCCGAGCTGATGGTGATTTTCTTGCTGTATTCTTTCTTGTTGCGCCGCAATAGCCTACTCATTCGCCGTTCTAAAATACTGGTTAGACGCCCTTCTCACGCGGTTCGTTCGGTTCAGCGTCAGCCTGCTGCTGTAAAGACTGAAGTGCCGGTCGAGATAGACTAGTGTTTGAAGTGCCGGAAGCCGGTGAACACCATCGCCATATTGTGCTGATCGCAGAAGTCGATAGAGGCTTGGTCTTTGATGGATCCGCCGGGCTGAATAACGGCTTGCACACCCGCTTCGTGTGCGATCTCTACACAGTCAGGAAAGGGGAAGAAGGCATCAGAAGCCATCACCGAACCCTTGAGGTCAAAGCCAAAAGTATCCGCTTTTTCTATCGCTTGCCGCAGGGCATCTACCCGCGAGGTTTGCCCTAATCCGCTCGCTAGCAACTGCCCTGCTTTAGCCAGCACAATGGTATTTGACTTGGTGTGCTTGCAGATCTTACTGGCGAACAGCAGTGCTTCTTGGGTCGCCGCATCGGGCGCTAGTTTCGTCACAGTTTTTAAATCGTCTACCGTATCGGTTTTAGTGTCACGATCCTGCTCTATCACCCCGTTGAGCAAGGTTTTGAACTGGCGGGGAGCCGACATCGGCTGTTTTTGTACGAGTAAAATGCGCTTCTTCTTGGTTTGAAGCAGCGCTAGCGCATCGTCGTCAAACGCGGGGGCGATCAACACTTCAAAGAACAGGTCTTGCATGGCTTCGGCGGCAGCGCGGTCTACCGGCGCGTTGGTCACCAGCACTCCGCCGAAGGCAGAAACCGTGTCGGCCGCGAAAGCTTTCTCGTAGGCTTCTTTTACCGAACTGCCCGTGGCACAACCGCAGGCATTGGTATGCTTGAGAATGGCGAAGGCCGTATCACCCTCAAACTCTTCGATGAGGCTTACGGCCGCATCAACGTCTACCAGATTGTTATACGAGAGCGCCTTGCCGTGTATCTGTTCTAGCATCTCGCTCAGATTGCCGTAGAACTCGGCCGACTGGTGCGGGTTTTCACCGTAGCGTAGCGCGGTTTTTGGCATCGCACTTCTATCGAAGCCCTGACCAGAAGGATGATCTCCTTCGCCTAAAAAATACTGCTGGATAGCATGGTCGTAGCCGGAGCTAACGGCGAAAGCCTGCTGGGCAAAACGCCGACGGTCTTCTACGGAAGTTGCTCCCTGATTTTGCTCAAGCAAGGTCGTTAGGTCGCTGTACTGCTGGCGCGAAGATACAATGAGCACGTCCTGAAAGTTCTTGGCGGCGGCGCGAATCAAGGCGATGCCGCCGATGTCAATCTTCTCAATAATGTCTTCTGGCGAGGCTCCCGACGCCACGGTATCCTCAAACGGGTACAAATCAACGATGACTAAATCAATCGGAGGGATATCGTATTCTTTGACCTGCTCCTGATCTTCGGTGTGATTGCGGCGGTGTAAGATGCCGCCAAACACCTTAGGGTGCAAGGTTTTTACCCGCCCGCCCAAAATAGAAGGATAACCGGTCAGGTCTTCTACGGCGGTCACCGGCACATTTTGCTCTTCAATAAACCGCTGCGTGCCCCCGGTAGAATATAGCCTTACGCCGTGCTGGTGCAGCAGCGTGACGATAGGCTCAAGATGATCTTTGTGATATACTGAGATGAGGGCTGATTCAATCTTCTTCATAGAAATAGCGAAAAGTACGGGTTAGGGAAGGAGCAAAACTACGGGGAAAACCGAGACTTAGCAAATGCGAAGCGGCGCGGATGTTCTGCGTTTTAAGGTCGGTTTTTAAAGTGATAATACGACTTCTTCTACCACCTCAGGATAATACTGATGCTCCAGTTGATGCACGCGAGCCGCTACGGTTTCGGGGGTGTCATCCGGTAGCACGGGGCAGCTTACCTGTAGGATCATACGTCCCTCGTCGTAGTGTTCGTTCACGTAGTGGATGCTAATGCCGGTTTGCGTTTCGCCCGCGGCCAGCACCGCTTCGTGGACACGCCGACCGTACATACCCGCCCCACCGTAGGCCGGTAGCAAAGCCGGGTGAATATTGATAATACGGTCAGGAAAAGCGGTGATCAAACTTTCTGGAATTTTGAGCAGGAAACCCGCTAGCACAATGAGATCAATCTCCTGCTGCCGAAGCAGGTCAAGTAGTCGGTGAGGGTTGACGAGTGCTTGTTTGTCGAATACGTGGGTGGGCACCCGGAAGCGTTCGGCGCGCGTTAGTACTTCTGCCAGTGGTTTGTTGGTCAGTAGCATGGCCACGCGGGCTTGAGAATGTGACTGGAATTTCTCGAAGAGTTTTTCAGCATTGGTACCGCTGCCAGAAGCGAACACCGCAATGTTTTTCATGGGTCAAATATAACAACACTGAACAAAGCCTTTCATTTCTTTGCGTGCAAAAATTAGTGACTAAGTTTGCTACCACGACCGTTGAAGCTAAAAAATGAGAGTCAAGTTATGGTTGTTTATGATTACGGGCTTTGAATTTCTGATACCTCGTAATTTTTTGCACATAAAATGCAGCTTAGATTAACATGCCCGTTCCGGTATATGATGTTACCGACGTCTCTACTCGAGGGATAGAGTAGTCAAAACATTATATAAACCTGCGGCATTAATTGCTTTCAGAGTAGGATAGTTGCTTACAAGACACATGAAAGGGCAATAAATACTTATCGCCCTTATCAGAAATCTTACTGCCTTGAATATCTCAAGGTTCTACTCTATCAGTACTCGTTTCCGGATTGTTCCCTCTTTATTTGGAAGGTGCAGGTAGTATGTTCCTTTTGGGAGTGTACTCACATCCATCTCACTATCATTCTCACTTATCTTTTTAGACGATACATGCTCACCGTTTTCGCTATAAAGATCAACCTTGGAACCTTTGCTTCCAGTTATGTTGATACGTTGAGTGGCCGGATTAGGATAAATTTCTACAGATATTGGTTCAGTAGTGAGAGAAGAACCTGTTTGCACGGAAAGTTGAAATCTAATAAGTCTGCCGCTAGTATTGTCGCAATTAAAAAGTCTTAAAGCAACATTGTACACACCGCTCGATACAATACCCCCCGTACCATTGAGTCTTCCATTCCAAGAAATTTGACCTCCTGTTACTCCCTGTGTCCCAGTTGATACGGTTGCACTTCTAGAAAAAACAGTGCTTCCATTACGATTTACAATTGTAAGTTCGTATCGGTAAGCATTAATAGGCCCTCTTCCTCGGTTAGCATCAAGGACAACCCAAGTATCATTAAAACCATCTCCATTAGGTGTGAACACATTAGGATAAAAAGTGCGAAAAGCTCCCTTTAAAGCCGGTTGAACGGATGCCGTTGCAGTAGCGGCTTGCCCTGTAGCAAAATCCACTACGGCAACTGTGTATACTGTTGCCACAGTCGGTAGAACAGAAATGGAAGAACCACTACCCAAATTTGTATTTGAAGCAGGTCGCGAATTCCAGAAGTAGCCATAGTTTCCCGATCCTCCCGATGTTGATACTGAAAGTGTACGGAAATTACAGTTAGTCGGACCAGCATTCGCGACGCGGATACTAGCACTAAACTGAGCGTGAGCAGCAAACGAAACAAGCACCGTTAGGCAGATGCTTAGTCCCACTTTGTAAAATCGTTTCATAGCGCAAAAACGTTTAAGATGGATATAGTTGATTAAGGAATTACAGTGAAATCAGGGCCTGTAAGTGATGCATAGGAATCAAATTCCTCCTTTGGATCAACCCACAAGTACAAAGGCCCAGTACCAGCCTCCGCCGGAACCCTTACCTGCAAGGAATCTACGGTGGCAAACTCGATATCTGCGAAAAATTCGTAGACAGTTATATCATTATCTCTCTCGGGAGTAGGCAATAGAATAGAACCATCTTGGTTACTGAATGACACTAAATTACTCTGTATAGAAGCACCTAAATTTTCCCCGTAAACAGTAATCAAATCACCCACACGCCCTACTTCAGGGCTGATACCAGTGATCACCGGTAAAGGAAACTCCGTCACGCAAAAAATTCTAGAAGTAGAAACAAAACCGGCACGCTTCACTGATAGCGAATAACAATTCAGAGGAATATCTTCCGGAAGTCTCGTTTGAATAGATGTATCCGTTGCCGATAATACAGTTAGCTCACGATCTCCTAAAAGGAGAGTATTTTCTTGAGCTGATGGGCTAAAGCCCTCACCTGTGATCGTCACAGTTGTTCCCACTATGCCACCACCTGGGCTCACATCTACTATAGAAAGGCCTGATTTTTCTATATCATCCTGGCAAGAAACAAACGTCAGGACAAGTAAAACAGAAATAAAGAGTAGCATTTTCATCGCAACCAGATTTACATTAGAGATAAAATACAATGTATCTGTGACAAAAATATGTAGTTAAAGGTTGGAATTTGTCACAAGAAAAACTTTACTCAATTACGAAAAAACTTACACGTATCTTACATTATGTGTTAAATTTTCTTAACATATGAGCAACCTATAGAGGATAGAAACAAATATGGACGGAAATACGATCCACTAATACGTCTACTGCTCAAAAGACTCAATCATCCAGGCGGGGTAACGCACCCAGTCGACCTGCCGATGAATCTTCAGGCTGTCATCAAAAAATAGCCAAATAGTAAAATCCTCGGGCCACTCCTGCAACTTATCGTTCCAGAAGAAGGGTCTTAACCGTCCCTGACCCACTACCATGCTGTCTTGCACCACCAGGGTTTCCAGCACCAGGTGTTTCTGGTCGGGCACGATCTTACGAAAGCTGGTATCAGGCCAATTGTAGAACTCTTTGAAGTCAGCGATACCGTTGATGTCGTAGTTGAGATTGGCATCTCTAAAGCGAATATCATTGCGGTAGAAAGAGAGCAGACTGTCCCAGTCTTCGCGCTGCTGATACACCGAAAAGTAGGCCCGGGCGGTTTCCTGAACCCGTTGCTCACGAGAGGGCGCTTCTGGCTGGCAAGCCACGCACCAACCTGCGGCGGTGAGTAACAGTATTTTTAACAGGTTCTTCATTGTTCGTCACTCACGTCTTGGTACACCTGCTGAAACCGCTGATCTTGCGCTTTAAACAGCCAATAGGCCAATAGCAGTCCGCCTATCATGAACACCGCAAGATAAACAGCAAACGCAACACCATCGAAGCGGTTGGTGTCAAACCGAATCTTGAACAAGTAACTTAGAAGACCAGTTGGCCCCCCCCACCTGAGGGCAATTTTAATCATCCACCGCCATTTGCGCTGACGAGTGAGTTTCCACTTGGCTAGAGACCGTTGCTCTTTCTCATTCAATTGTGGCGCGAAGCTCATGGTCGTGTAATTGGTTGAGGGTATAAAAGAGTCGGTTGTTGATCAGTGCTACGCCCTGTTCACTGTGCACATCTTTAATCTCCAGGTCGTATACGTAGCCGGGCTTGAGGTCGGCCAGGGATAGAGATACGCGCAAGCCATCCTCAGACACTTTAATGTTGTTAACAGATACCGGGGTGGTATCCATCCTGGGCGAGCCGTAGTCCGCGTGGTAGGCGTAATAGTAGCGCTGAAACCGGTAAGCACTCGTATCAGACGCGGTGGCTTTATCTACCGGGCGGGTGAACGTGAGGTCGAACCCTTGTGCGGTTACGGTCATATGAAGCACATCCATCGGTTGCCCGCCCTGATACTTAATCCGCTGAATCCCCTTATCACCGACCCACACGTAGGCGGTTTTGCCGAGCCAAAGGCTACCGTCGGGCGCGAATGTCATCCGGTGGTTGCCGATAGATAGTCCGGCAGAATCCAGAAAACTCACGCAGGCCCCCTGATAAGCTCCTTGCACCTTCTCTAGCATCACCCGCATGATGCGCGGGTGGTCCATATCGCCCACGAGTAGTTGCCCGGCAAAAGGACCAAACGAAATATCGTCGGGGATAACCAGCGGCTGGGTAGGAGAATTAGCCATGATATTGTGCGGAAAGAGCACCGCCGCCCGGGTGCGCATGCTATCGAGCGTATCAACGGGTAGGGTGAGCGGGTCTTGGTTCCAACCCTCTTTCCATACCAGACTAGACGGGTGACCGTAGAACTTCCCTTCCTCAACGTGGTAGAGCTTACTCGTGCCCAACCAGTCGCCCTGATTGTCGGTGACGAACATGTCGCCGTCTTGATCAAAACCGATACCATCGGGCGACCGGAAGCCCAGTGCCCAGGGCGTGAGCTCACCCGTAGGGGCTAGCTTCATGACCCAACCTCGGTAAGGCACGCAAGAGTACATCCGCCCCGGACGACCGAGGGGGTTGAAAGTGCCTCGCAATTCGTCCCAGATACCTGCTCCGTTAGAGGCAGTGTTGAGTGAGAAGTACAGGTTGTTGTTCTGATCAAGGATGGGACCGAAGGCAAACTCATGATAGTTTCCTGACATCCCAAAGTCGTCGGTCACGGTTTGGTACACGTCAGCTTCACCGTCACGGTCTTCATCTGTGAGCCGCGTAAGCTCCGGCCGCTGCATCACCAGCAGTTCGTGGTTGTTGACAACGTGCACGCCCAGTGGATCGTGTAGCCCTTCGGCAAATACTGACCACTGCTGAGCCGTCGGGTCATAGGTCATCACTTCGCCCCGATGAAAGGCTACCGCCAGCCGCCCGTCGGGCATAAAAGCCATACCACCTACCTCCGGGGTAAGCCCCTCGGGCAAAGGAATATCTTCTACTGTGTAGAAATCTTCTAAGCGGTTATCATCCACTGAGCTACCATTCTCCGGCACACCGGTACATCCGCCTAAGGCACCTCCTATCAACAACCAACCAATCAAATGTCTCATTCAAATGTTTTCCGTGATGGTAATTTCAAACTCCAGCGCTTGTTGCGGCGACAGGCGAAGATAGTTGCCCTCCCACTGCCCCTCGCTACAGTAGACGTCGACACCAGCGGTGGCATCTTTCACGAGCCACAGCGGTTGCTGTAGATCGGTGAACGTGAGGGTACGTTTGATGCCCGTCGGTTCCGTAGTAGGCGTGATGCGCTCGGTAACAAGCACTCCATCCAGTGTATAGCGAAAAGTGGGATAGCGTTTGCTCATGCGATAGCCCTGAAAACTTACCATCGGCACGTGTTGTTTAGTTCCTAAACGAAACGGAAATTTAGTCTGATCACGGTAGAATACGGTGCCTACAATCTCGGCACGCTCGTTACCCTTACCGGCCCAGTTTTCGGTCATATTCAGAAAACCGCCCTTCCAGGCGTAGCGAAGGCGGCATTCGCCAGCGTCCCAGCAGTAGCTCACGTCGCTCAACAGACCCACCGCGATACCGGCCGGGCCGCAGTCGGGCATAAAAGTGCGATACATCGCCGGTAGCGCGTTGGGATAGGGGTGCTTCGGAGGAGCCGAAGCCTGATGCGCTTGATGATCGGCGGTGCGCTGCGCCGGTGGTACGTGTACATCCTGTGATAAATTAGGGAGCTGGTTATTCGTCACGTACATGGCTCCGTACATCACCGCACCGTGGCCGGGGTAAGTGCAGACGTAGGGGTAAACCGCCTCACGGTCGGGCACGTCAAAAGACACGGTCTCCTGCTCGCCTGGAGTCAGTATGGGAACGGCGGCCACTACTTTGTCAGAAGGGGGTACGTAGCCCAGTGCGTCTCCCTGGTCGTCTAGATTTAAGGCTAAGTTGACAATCTCTTCGCGATAGCCAGGCTTGGTAAACACGACATTGTGCGCCATTTCGTCTTCATTCGCCAGGCTAATGATCACGTGTGCACCGGGGGGCACACGGAAGCGTACCTGATCGTATTTTAGGCCAGATACTGCTTTGAGCAAAATTCTGACGGTGTCTTGGGCTGCTTGGTCAGTACGCGGTGTCGTGACCAGCGTGCCAACGCTTGCCAGTAGCAAGCCCCCCCCAAGCATTACAATGTATCTCATACGTAGTGGTTCAGACAGATCAAAGTACACCAAAATAGTCCGACACGCAAGGAGCTACTCATAAGAACTACCGGCGGCTATGAGAAAGTAGCCGAGCTCAGTGTGATAGTGAGGAAGGCCCAGAAAGTGCAGTTTTGAGCAAATACTTACGTATGTAATGAACAGCGGTTTTTGTTAACAAAAAACCTTATTGAAGTCGCAAAAGAGCCGCCTCGAGCAACGTGCAAGCCATGATAGTAAGCAAGGTAGCAGCATATTATGAGCGTTTCTGCAAGAAAAACACCGTTTTTCCGTCGATACCCCACTTAGGGTGCCACTACGAATTTAGCGTACTGAACGACAAAGTATTATGTTTAGTGAGCAAATAATTTCTACCGTATGCTACTGTCTGTTCTGTCTAACGAAGCTTTTCGGCTGCGTTAGTTCAGATTAGGATTAGGTTACTCACTCTGGCCGCGAAGGCCAGCTACAAATAGCATCACAACCAACGTTGTGGTGCTATTTTTTTGTGGCGATTTGTACAGAAAACACGAACGACTGAAGCGGCTTCAACGTCATCGGGATGCCTGCGTCGTCTGCTCTGAACGTAAGCTGGTCGTCAGTCTGAAACTCGTCTCGCAATGTGTACGATTCTTCGGGCGAAAGGCTCATGGCCGTCCGTGCGGTTTCGGGTAGCTTCAGGTTGAACTGCCGCTCCTCTTTACTGAAGTTGGCTACCACTAACCACCGCTGCGCCTGCGTAAATCTCAGGAAAGCGTACATTTGGTTATCGTAGCCTTCCGTATTGGCGCGGTTGTGCGGATGCAAGTCGTAGAAGTAGCCCTCCGCAATCACCTTTTCCTGCGCCAAGTTGAGCAGCTTTTGGTAGAACTGCCGTAGTGCTTGCTGCTCTTCACTCAGCTGGCCGCCGTCGTAGCGGTGTTCGTTCACCCACTTCTGGTGCTCAAGGACTCCCCAATAGTCAAAGATAGTGGTTCGCCCGTCGTCACCACTAAAGCCTTCGTTTTGTCCGCCCGGCTCGCCCGTTTCTTGCCCGAAGTATACCATCGCGGGCCCGCTGTGCAGAAGCGTGGTGACTACCATGGCCGGTTGCGCTAGGGTCGGATCGTTGGCGAAGAACGGTGAAGCAATGCGCTGCTCGTCGTGGTTTTCTAAAAAGCGTAGCATGTGATGATTGATGCCTCGCAGAAACTGCCAAATGTCGGTGATATGATCGGTGGTGCCGTGCCCCTCTACCACTGCCCGTAGCGTGTCGTAGAGTTGTACTTTGTCGTACAGAAAGTCAAAACGCCCCTGGTCGATGTAAGTGCGGTAGGCATCAGGGTTATAGATTTCTGCCACAAAGGTCACGTCAGGATACTGCTCCTTCACTTGGGGGATCACCCACTCCCAAAACTCAACCGGCACCATTTCGGCCATGTCGCAGCGAAAGCCGTCTACCTGCTTACCGGCCCAGTACAGTAAGATGTCGCGCATCTGGTGCCAGGTATCAGGAATTGGATCAAAGTGCGTTTGGCGGTCGTTGAGGTAGTCCACGCCGTAGTTGAGCTTTACCGTCTCAAACCAATCGTTGACGGTGGGCTGGGCCGTAAATTGGTCGTTACCCGTGGCCTTCGCGGGGTTTTCGTCAAAGCGACCGTCTTTGGTCGGAAAGGGGCGCTCACCCAACGATTGGTAATCAGCGGGCACCTCAAACGCTTGGTCTACGATGTAGTAGAAGTTGTTATTGGGGAGCGAAGGCTTGCTTCCGGTCATCCTGCGCACCGAAATCTTCCACACTGTCGGGTTTAGCATCTGACTGGTAGAAGCGGGCCACGTGGTTAGGCACAAAGTCAATGAGCACCTTCAGGCCGTTCGCGTGGGTGCGTGCCACCAGGGCCTCAAACTCGGCCAGGCGGTTGGGTACTGCTTCGGCCAGGTCGGGGTTCACGTCGTAGTAGTCTTTGATGGCGTAGGGCGAACCGGCCCGCCCCTTCACCACGTCGGCGTCGTCTAGCGCGATGCCGTGTGCCTGATAGTCGTTCAGCACCGCGTGCTCGACGACGCCGGTGTACCAAACGTGGGTCACACCCAGGGCTGACAAACTGCTAAGGGCCTGATCGTTAATGTCGTTGAACTTGCCTACTCCGTTTTCTTCTACAGTGCCGTATCGCACGTTTTGGGTACCCAAGTTGCCAAATAAACGGGTGAAAATCTGATAAACGATGACCTTTTCGTTATCTTCCGGGGCTTCTAGCAGCAGGTGAGCGTCTTGTTCGGCCAGTGAGCTGAGGTCGGCTTCTTTCATAGAGGTAGGGGTGGTGCAGTGAGTAAGAGGAGCAGCGAAAGCGCTCAGAATAAAGTGTATGAGCAGTCGTTTCATAAGTTATAGGTTGAACGCTCGCTCGAGGGTTAAAAACTTCTGGAGCCTGAAATAGTTCTTTCGTAGAAACCACAACCAGTTCCTGATCCGAAAAATAGCAATTTCATCACTACACACATGCATCGTTTTTTTATTGCGACCGGAATATTAGTCACGGCACTATCTTCATTTGCCCAAGCCCAAGAGGGCATTAGCTTCGCGGTGGGGCCGGGGCTCACTCAGTACGTAGGTGACGTGAACGAGCGCTTCGGAAACAATCGCGCCGCGCTCAACCTAGAGGCGTGGTATCCACTGACTGATAGCTGGCAACTAAAGTCAGGGGTTAGTGTGTACGGATTGCGGAGCGAAGATACCAATCTTGAGCGGGCGCGTAGCTTTCGCACCACCAACGTGGAGCTGTACAGTACGGCGATGTACTACTTTAGCCGTGGATTCTTCACCCCCTTTGCTTACGCTGGAGTGGGGGTGACCACCAACGGCCCCCGGGGCGAAAGTACGGTGGGCAACTGGAACCTGCGCGACGTGCAACCCGAAGCCACCAACGTGCCCGGACTGCTGGCTATCCTGCCCTTCGGCGTCGGTTTAGAGTATCAGATTAATCCGGTATTGTCACTGGTGGTGGATGCTGCCGCACGTTTTGTGCTTAGCGATCAGTTAGACGCCGTCACGGGTGACCCCATTCCAACGGGAGAGTTAAGCACACTGGCGTTGCAGTACTACGAATCTCTGCCGGGCGCAGCGGCCCAACAGTCTGAGGCGGGCAACATTTTGGGGGGCAACAACCGGCCGCAAGATTGGTACGGTATCTTCTCCGTCAAACTGAAGTTTACGCCCACCAAGGGCTGTATCAATCCGTTCAACTACTCGCGACGCGTGGGGCCGGAAAGAATCAGGCGGCGGTATACTCCGAACTAGCGCTTCGTCAGCGACAGAATGCTTTGGACAAGGAAACGGCAAACTATATTATCACATACTTTTCTAATCTCCTCACCGAGCGTGAGGCAATGGCAAGAAGGCACTCCTTGTCGATGGTGAAATTAGGATCTGCAAGTCTGAATGATCCGAGAAGGAAACTTTACAAGGAGAAGAATTGGATAACAGATAATCCAGCAGTACTCAAGCTCATCCGAAACGGATACGATGCGTTTGAGATAACTACCGCTAAAAGAATATTGCAAGAGTCTGGCGACAGCGTCTATCTGAACAAGTGTCCAAATTGTGCAAAACTGGCCAGAACACCTCAAGCGAGGCAATGTAGGCACTGCGGCTATAGTTGGCATAACGTTATTGTAGCCAAATTTCGACTCGAAGGCTCCTTTCAGATTAAAGGTAGACCGTTCTTCATCACTGGCAGCATCACAGAGGGTGAAGTCAAGAAGGGCGACTTGATTGACCTTACCATGATAGGACTGAATAGCAGGCCTGAAATTGTGGCTGTAGAATCTGTTCTTTTGAGAACTACTTTAGGGACAAGGAGGGGCAATACTGCACTAGGAGCCGTAGGTTTGAGCGAGGGTGAGAAAGAGTACCTAAAAAATTATGGCTCTCATGGTACACCCTTTGATATTATCAGCGGCGATGAAACTAATATTACGAAGAGCATTAGTAGTTCTCGTACTTG
This sequence comes from Tunicatimonas sp., assembly GCA_965213875.1. Lineage (GTDB taxonomy): Bacteria > Bacteroidota > Bacteroidia > Cytophagales > Cyclobacteriaceae > Tunicatimonas. The sequence goes on from CBDCAN010000001.1 coordinate 2,468,462, forward strand.
ACCTCAGAGGCCCTATTCATCGCTGAAAATCGGATGTAGAGCGTAAGCGGAGTAGCGGTGCTGTCGCCGGTGCAGGCCGGAGACGGTTCTATGTAGTACACAAAGTATTTCTGGCTACGCGAAGCCAGCTCCTGTCGGTCGGGTTTGCCCAGTGTGGCCTTCACTTCTTCCTGCGTGAGCGATTTGATCTGCGCATCGGCAGCAAACAGCGCGTCTTTCATCGCCACCCGCGTGCCCGCACAACCGTCGGGGTCAGCCTGAAAAGCGGCTTCGTCAAAATCCTCGATATCTACCGAAGAGTGGCAGCCCGCCAGGCCAACTGCCACAAAAAAACAGCAATAAAAAAACTTCGTCATAAAACGCTTAGGGTGTGCTCTGCGTTGGTAAGCTACTATGTATACACAGAAATTTGTTAATCTGGCCTGGGCACTCACGTTTCTTCTCTTCTTCGGCGTGCTGATGCTCACCTACGCCTACCTGCCCGAAGAGTTAAACTGGTTTGATGGGGCAGGGTTTAGCCTGGATCGCGAAACGTTCTTTTACGGCGCGCTCGCCCTGTTTGTGGTGGTCAATCTGGCGGCCCTGTTGCTGCGGCGCATGCTGGAGGCACTGCCGATCTCCTCGGCTATTTACCGGCGCAACGAGGCGTTCAAAGAGCGGCTGATCGCTTGGTTCGGGGGGCTGGTATCAGCCGTCAATGTGTGTATTATCTCACTGGTAGGCTATCTGTCGCTAGCGCACAACCAAGAGGATTTTGCTATCGATAACTTCAATTTCTTGATTTATCTGGGGCCAGCACTACTGCTACTCTGTGCCTTCTGGTTGTTGAGCGTGCTCTCGTCGCGGCAACGCTACGAAGTTAATCAGTAGCCAAACGTCACGTTGATTCCCGCCCGAAGCCATCGCCCCGGCATGGTCACGAAGCCGGTTTCAGTATATTCAGTATCCGTTAGGTTGGTCGCTTCCACGTAGACGTTGTACTGCTGATTTTGATAAAGGATACGACTGTCTACCAGTGCGTAGCTGTCTAGCTGAGATGCGCGATCAGCGTAACGTACGCGCAGTTGGTGATAGAAATTTTGCCAGATACGATGGTCGATGGCAAAGATCAACTGGTGTTTCAGGTTCTGAATAGCATAGCGTGATTCTACGGCTTCTACCGCGGCCAAATCAGCGTCGATGTACGTATAGTCCAGCGATACGCGGCTGATCCAGTCGGTATTAGGATTCCACTGCGTACTTACCTCTACTCCCTTCACCGCCACGTCGTAAAAGTTGCGGGGCTGCCAGGGGGTGCCTTCTTCTGCACCTGCGGCGCGCACCCAATCGATGAGCTGCGAAGCGTCGCGCTGAAAATAACTGATTTGCCCCCGAAGGTTTTTTCTGAAGTACTTGGTACCAATCTCGTAAGAAATAGCGTCCTCAGGTTCCAGCTCGCTGTTACCAACGTTAGTGGGGCCTTCGTAGTAAAGGTCGGTGTAGGTAGGAATGCGGAACGAGCGGCCTACGTTACCGAACACTCGCCATCCTTGGCCCACGTCCCAACTGGCGTCAATGCCCGGAAAGTAGTTCCAGCCGTAGTCAGAGAACCAGTTAACGTACACTCCCGGAGTCACGTCGAGGCGATCAAAGAGGTAGAAGCGATGTTCGGCAAAAAAGCCTACTATCGTTCGGTGGCGCTGCCCTAAGAAAGAAACCGTCACCGTATCGGTGATCACCCCCGCGGTGTCGCGCAGTGTACGAATGCCGTTGCTATCGATGCGCTCGTGCCGTACTTCGGCACCCAAACCCGTGAGGCCCGCGTTGTTGCGGTAGGTGGTGTTGAGCTCGGCCCCGGCGGTGTGCGTGGTGTGCAGGTTGTTATACACCTTCGGGCTGTCGCGCAAGAAGCGGTAGTCGTCGTGGTTGCGTCGCCAGTATACGCGGGGCTGGTAGGTCCAGCGGCGGGTGCTGCCCTGGTAGTCTACACTCGCCAGCGTGGTGCGTACTTCTTCGTACTCCTGTGATTCGGGCACATAAAAACCACCCGCCCCAAAGTTGCGCAGCGTATGGCCCGCCATCAAGTTAAATTGCCCCGAACCGGCTTTCAAGTACGACTGATAGAAAGCGTTGGTGATGTTGTAATCAGCATTGGGACGATAGCCCGCCGATTGATCGTGAGCGACCGTCACCATCTGACCGTAGCGCTCGCCCGGCAGACTCCAGCCGATATTGCCGCCGAAGGTTTCAAAGTCGCCACCGTACAGGCCGCCGTTGACCGTAGGCTCCTCAGGTACTTTGGTCACGATATTGATGGCCCCCGCGAAGGCATTCTGCCCGTAGATACGGGCGGCGGGCCCCTTTAGCACCTCAATACGCTCAATAGCACTCATATCCACCGGTAGGTTCATCTGGTGATGACCCGTCTGCGGATCGCTCACCTTCACGCCGTTGATCAGCACCAGGGTTTGCTCAAAGGTGCCTCCGCGCAGGCTTACGTCGGCCTGCACTCCCGCAGGGCCTCGCTGGCGAACGTCTACGCCCACTACGTAAGAAAGCAGTTCGTTCACGCTCTGAGCAGGCGACTGCTCAATCTGCTGGCGGGTAATGACTGAAATACTGCGGGCCGATTCTGAAAAAGGCGTCTGGATACGATTGGCAGAAATAACCACATCGGATAGCTCCACGGTGTGCAGGCTATCGGTTTGACCAAAGAGGAGGCCACTGAGCAACAGTAAGACCAGCGTAAGCTTGTATTGCATTATGTTTGTTTTTCGCAAAAGGCACAATATTAGATAAGTTGCGCATCATTCGCAAAGTGACTCTAATCAGTTAAAAGGTTTTGAAGGTTAGCTGACAAAGACCTCTCGATCTTCCAACGACGCATCTATGACGGTGCGCTGCCAATTTACTCATCTTACTCCTTGACTTCCATCGGTAATTTTTATAATCATGCGCCCGCAAAAGGCAGTCCTATATGATTGACAAGTTTAAAGAATACTTACAGAAGATATTATCGGCCAATTCTCTGGAGGATTATATTATCGCGTTAGGAATCACCATCGTAGGCATTTTGGCGGTGCGTATCCTTAATAGGGTAGTAGACAATCAGTTCAAGAAACTATCGGAGCGCACTGACACCAACGTCGACGACTACATTGTAGAGAGCCTAAACCGATTCGGAGTGCCACTCCTTTATTTGGTGGCAGTCTACGCAGGTATTCAGTACCTCGTATTGCCCACTCAGGTGAATTGGGTGATAGAGATTGCAGCGGCCGTAGTACTCACTTTCTTCGCTATTCGCTTCATCGCCACGACCATTCTATCGCTGCTCAAATCCTACATCCGCAGCAAGGGCGGCGGCGAAGAGCAGATCAAGCAGTTGCGCGGCATCATGATTATCGTGAACGTGATCATCTGGTCGATCGGTATTCTGCTGTTGCTGAGCAACTACGGGGTAGACGTGACGGCCATGGTGACTGGCTTAGGCATCGGCGGTATTGCCATCGCCCTGGCCGCGCAAAATATTCTGGGCGATCTGTTTAACTACTTCGTCATCTTCTTTGATCGCCCCTTCGAGATCGGCGACTTCCTGATTATAGATGATAAGCTAGGCACCGTAGAGTACATCGGCATCAAGACCACGCGCCTGCGCAGTTTGTCGGGCGAGCAGTTGGTGTTTGCCAATAGTGATCTCACCAGCTCACGCATCCACAACTACAAGCGGATGCAGCGGCGACGTATTGTATTTAAACTAGGGGTGGTGTACCAAACGCCGCTCGAGCAGGTAAAGCAAATTCCTGGTTTGCTCAAGGCGGCGGTAGAAGCTGAGAACGAGCACGAAGAGAGGGTGCTCTTTGATCGTTCGCACTTTGCTGCCTACGGCGATTCCAGCCTCAATTTTGAGGTAGTTTACATCGTGTTGAGCGCTGACTACAACCGCTACATGGACGTGCAGCAGGCGATCAACTTTCGTGTGTACGCCTCATTTGAAGAGCGCGGCATCGATTTCGCCTATCCGACACGCACCCTGCACATTGCGGGTGGTTTGCCCAAGGAGGGAGAGCAAGAGCGGTTAGACAGCTAGTTGCGAATCGCCAACGCAGTGACGGTCATCGGTGGCTCCCGGTTTGGCTAGCCTTAAATGCACTGTCAACTAAGTTATACGATATATTGAAGTGACGGCCAACCATTCAATAGTAGTGGTAGGCGGTTAACAGTTGGCGGTTGGCAGGTCTCCGTGACGCGGCCACCGTGGCACGGGATTTCCTGCAATGACCGCCGCCCGCCGACTAACTGTACGGTATGTCGATGATATACCATTTGATGATACTTCAAAATTTAGTTTACACCACATTAAATATACTGTAAACTAAGTTTTACGTTTTTTTTGTTAAGCTGCTCAAGGATTCACTTCAATACTACCAAGATGGCAGGGAAACACCGCGTATTTGATATAGAAAAAGAAGAACTAGCGTTTTTGCAACGGTATGTATCGCAAGGGGAAGGCAAAGTCCGTAGCATACGCCGAGCCCGTAGTCTACTATTGCTTCATGAAGGCAAAACCGCTGTAGAGGTAGCCCAGTGGTTGGGGGTAGATTATGATACGATTTTGCGTACTAAGAATTACCAAGAAGATGGGCTGCAAGCGGCTTTACGAGAAGAGAAGCGTAGTGGTCGTCCGCCCCGTATTGACGGGCGGCAACGTGCCAAGATCACTGCGTTGGCAAGCGAACCGCCGGAAGGGTACAGTCAGTGGAGTGTACGCTTGTTAGCCGACAAGATCGTTGAGCTAGGGTATTGTAATAGCATATCACATACGCAAGTGGGTAAGGTTTTAAAAAAAACGTCGTAAAGCCTCATTTGATCAAAAGTTGGTGCATACGCCGCATAGACGAAGAGTTCTTAGCTCACATGGAACATCTGCTAGACTTATACGAGCGTCCTTACGATGCTCGCTATCCGGTGATCTGTATGGATGAGCGGCCCTGCTTTTTGATTGGCAACACAATAGCCCCCTTGGATATGAAGCCAGGCAGTGTCAAAAAGCAGGACTATGCCTATGAAAAGCTAGGTAGCGCGACGCTGTTTATGGCCGTAGAACCACTAAGCGGTTGGCGATATACTAAAGTCTATGACAGAAGACGCAAACGGGAGTATGCTGATTTTATGCAGGATGTAGCCGACCACTATTCAGAGGCTAAGCAACTGCACATTGTACAAGATAACCTAGCTACTCATACCGTTCTACCAAGTACTACCCGCCCTGGAAGCTTTTCCCCTGTCTCAACGCTTGCAGTTCCATTTTACCCCTTTGCACGCTAGTTGGTTGAACATCTGAAATTGAACTCTCCACACTCAGTAGGCAATGTTTAAACCGGCATCGCTACGGTAGAAGAACTTAAAGCAGAAACCCAGGCTTGGACTAGGCAACGAAACGAACAGCAGGTCAAGATCAACTGGCAGTTTACCAAAGAACAAGCCCGCGAAAAGCTAGGCAGACACTGCCAAAAAGTTAACCACCAAAATGCCGCATAACTTAATTTACAGTGTATTAAATTGTCATACGTAAGTATACGGGTCAATACTCGGCGACGGGGCGGAGCGTATTTCCGAACAAGGTCGTTTTTTGTGGAGGGGATTCCTGCTTTTGCAGGAATGACGTGCTCTTGGGCGAAGCTCAGAATCGCCCGACAATCACCAAGCACAAGCGCGTTCAACAGCCATCACATCCAAAGCGGAAGCACGATCCACCAGCATCCAGCCACTAACAATTCCTCACCCAGCAAATCATTCAATCACCAGTACCTAACATCTGACCATCTAGCAAATCATCCGCACGGCGGCCGCCAGCATCCAATTACTAATATCCACCCACTAACATCCAATCAATCAATATTAGTATACACCGCCTGCACGTCGTCGTCGTCTTCCAGCTTATCCAGCATTTTTTCGATGTCTTCCAGTTGCTCATCGCTAAACGCAACCGGGGTGGTAGGAATACGCTTGAGCGACGCTTTTTCTACCGGAATGTGCTGGTCTTCAAATGCTTGCGATAATGCTCCAAACTGCGTGTAATCAGCGTAGGCATAGGCTTTGTCATCATCTTCTTCCTCGTCGATGCGCTCGAGTCCGGCGTCGATCAGCTCCAGTTCCAGCTCTTCCAGGTCTTTGCCCTCGGGCACCTCGAACTCAAACACGGCTTTGCGGTCAAACATATATTCTAGTGAGCCAGTAGGGACTAGTCCGCCCCCCGCCTTGCTGAAATAGGCCTTCACGTTGGCCACGGTGCGCGTAGTATTGTCGGTGGCACACTCTACGAACACCAGCACGCCGTGCGGCCCTTTGCCCTCGTAGTTTACCTCTACATAGTCGTCGCCGTCTTTGCCCTCGGCCCGTTTGATGGCCGCGTCGATGTTGTCTTTAGGCATGTTTTGCGACTTGGCGTTTTGAATCGCAGTGCGCAGTTTGGCGTTCATGTCAGGGTCGGTGCCGCCTTCTTTGGCGGCAATCGTGATCGACCGCGCCAGCTTCGGAAAAATGCGGGACATTGTACTCCAGCGTTTCTCTTTGGCGGCCCGTCGGTATTCAAATGCTCTTCCCATGGTTGGTACATCAATAGTGTGAAGGATAAAATTACAAAGGGTGACAAAAAATCATGCGTCTTGAGCCGAAAAAATTACCAGCATTTCTTTAGCTTCGTCGGTGTGACCCCCCGCCCGAAGATTTTCTTACCGCCCGAGTGGTCTCCGCAGTCTGCGGTGCAACTCACTTGGCCCCATCCTGACACAGATTGGTCCGACGATCTGGTAGCTGTTATAGCATGCTTTCAGCAAATCGCCTATGAGATTGCCAGCCGTCAATTGCTGCTGGTGGTTTGTCATGATACAGAAGTAGTCAGTCACCAGCTGAGCCACTGTCCGGCCGAGCGGCTACGCCTGTACAAAGCGCCTAGTAACGACACTTGGGCGCGCGATCACAGTGGTATCACGGTGCTGGAGGGCGATAGGCCCGTGTTGCTCGATTTTAAGTTTAACGGTTGGGGCCTGAAGCATCCGGCCCACTACGATAACCAAATCACCCATCAACTATACCAACAGAAAGCGTTCGACCGTCAGGTGCTGTACCGTCGTATGAAACACTTTGTGTTAGAGGGGGGCAGTATCGAGTCAGACGGTGAGGGTACGCTGCTGACGACGGAGGCTTGTTTGTTGTCGAACAACCGTAACGATGCCATGAGCAAGGCAGAGGTAGAAGTTATGTTGCGCGAAGCATTGGGGTTAAAGAGAATACTGTGGCTCTCGCACGGGTATCTAGCGGGTGACGATACCGATAGCCACATCGATACCCTGGCCCGCTTCTGTGATGTGCATACGATCGCTTACGTGCGGTGTGCTAACCCCAATGATGAGCACTATGCCGCTTTGCAAAGGATGGAAGCCGAGCTAGCATCATTCGCTACCTACAACGGCCAGCCGTATACGCTGGTGCCGCTACCGATGGCCGATGCGGTGTATGATAAGGTAGGACAACGCTTACCGGCAACGTACGCTAATTTTCTTATTCTCGACGAAGCGGTGCTGCTGCCGTTCTACGGTAGCCCACTGGATACGGTGGCGCAGACTACATTGCAAGCGGTATTTACGGATCGAGCGGTGATTGGTATACCGTGTGAGGCACTCATTCGCCAGCACGGCTCGCTGCACTGTGTCACGATGCAGTATCCACAAGGTGTGGTGGTATAGTTAGTGGCATAGCACTGCTTTGGGTTTGGTAACTCAGCAGAACCTACGTTCTTTGCGTACTGGTCAGTCTTTCTATACAACATGGATAAGCTTCTTATTGGCATTGTTCAGCAGCAGAATACCGCAGACACCGAGCGTAACATCAATGCGCTCGAACAGAACATCCGCCGCTGTGCTACTCAGGGCGCGCAATTGGTAGTGCTGCCCGAACTGCACAATTTGCTGTACTTCTGTCAGACTGAAGACGTGAATACTTTCGACTCGGCTGAGGTTATCCCCGGCCCGTCTACCGAGCGTTTTGGTCGGTGGGCGCAAGAGTTGGGGGTGGTATTGGTGATCTCGCTGTTTGAACGACGAGCCCCCGGTTTGTACCATAACACCGCCGTGGTGCTAGAGCGCGACGGTAGTATCGCTGGAAAGTACCGAAAAATGCACATCCCCGACGACCCGGCTTATTACGAAAAGTTTTACTTCACCCCGGGCGATCTGGGTTTTCAGCCGATTGATACGTCTGTAGGACGTTTGGGCGTGCTGGTGTGCTGGGATCAGTGGTACCCTGAAGCCGCGCGCCTGATGGCTTTGGCTGGCGCCGACCTGCTGATATATCCCACCGCCATCGGCTGGGAAACCACCGACGCAGCTGACGAGCAGCAGCGACAACGCGACGCTTGGATGATCTCACAACGCGGGCACGCTGTGGCCAATGGACTACCGGTGGTGTCGGTGAATAGAGTGGGGCACGAAGCCGATCCATCGGCACAAACCGGTGGGATTCAGTTTTGGGGGAGTAGTTTTGTGGCAGGCCCGCAGGGAGAATTACTCGCCCAAGCCTCGACCGATCAAGCAGAAGTTAGCGTCGTAAAAGTGGATCAGCGGCGTTCGGAAGCGGTACGCCGCATCTGGCCGTTCTTTCGTGATCGTCGCATTGATGCTTTCGACGGACTGACGAAGCGGTTTTTAGATGAGTAGATAGCGCGCGGTGTGCGCTACTGTTTTTTGCTTTTAATGTCGATCAGATGTCCCATCAAATCCTGCTTGGTTTGTAGGTAATCGTAGTTCTCTTCGTGCGGTTTGATTTCTAGTGGCAGCCTTTCAGTTACGACGATACCCGCCTCGGTGAGGCTCTTGATTTTATCGGGGTTGTTGGTCATCAGTAGAATAGTGCTGATGTCTAAGTCTTTCAAAATATCCACGGCCATGCCGTAGTCACGCGCGTCTATCTCATAACCTAGGTGCAAGTTTGCTTCGGCGGTGTTCATGCCTTGGTCTTGCAGATTGTACGCTTTCATTTTGTTAATGAGCCCGATACCGCGCCCCTCTTGCCGCAGGTACACCACCACGCCGCCCCGTTCGCCCATAAAGCGCAGCGATTCGTTCAACTGCTCACCACAGTCGCAGCGCAGCGACCCGAACACGTCGCCTGTCATACACTCAGAATGTACCCGCACCGGCACAGGTTGGGTAAAGTCAGTTTTCTCGCTCACCATCGCCAAGTGAGGCATCGGGTTATCGGCCTGTTGGGCGTAGCCAATCATCGTAAAAGTGCCAAAGGGAGTAGGAATGATCGCCTCGGCTTGGCGTTTTAGATAGTGCATAGAAGAACAAACATACAGATGAACAAGAGGAAATCCCAGCAATTGTTGCAAGAGGATGACTCCCCTTGTACGGTTTTTTTCACCTTGTCGTTCAAACACCGTGCGCATGAGCCAATCCATCGTTGTGGTCGGTAGTTCCAACATCGGCATGGTTGCCCAGATGGCGCAGTTTCGTCGTCCCGGCGAAACCATCGGCGACGCTGTTTATAGTCAGGCTTACGCCGAGGCAAAGGGACTAACCACGCAGTCGGTGCAGCCCGGGTCGGCAGCAACGTAAGCTTTATTACCTGCGCGGGGCAAGGCCGGTTCGGGCAAACCATACTGAGCAATTTTGCGCAGAAAGGTATCAACACAGATGTTGCTCAACAAGATGAAGCCACCGCTACCGGCACAGCGATCACTTTGGTCAACGAGCAGAGGGAAAGTTGTATTGCCGTAGCCCTGAGCCCCTACTGAATAGGTGGTGAAGGCTTTTTTGAGCGAGCGAGAATTTTAGCCGGATTCAAACAATCGTAGTGAAACGGTGGTAGAATAGAAAACACCACACTATGCATCGTAGAACTTTTGCGCAACGACTCTCCCTTGGGTTAGGAGCCACCGCTCTGGGAGCGCCTGTGCTCAGCGCGCCCTCCATCATCACCAACTCTTTTCAGCCGGAGCCTACCAAGAAGCTAGGCATGGCCCTGGTAGGTTTGGGTAGCTACAGTGCCGGTCAGTTGGCACCGGCGCTGCAAGAAACCCAGCACTGTCAGCTGACGGGTATCGTGACGGGCACGCCGGCCAAAGAGAAAGAGTGGATAGACAAGTACGGCATTTCGGAGAAGAGCGTTTACAACTACGAAAACTACGATGGTATTGCCGACAACGATGACATTGACATCATCTACATCGTGCTGCCCAACTCTATGCACGCGGAGTATAGTATTCGAGCAGCCCAGGCGGGCAAGCACGTGATCTGCGAAAAACCAATGGCGATGAATACGCAAGAGTGCCAGGAGATGATTGATGCCTGCCAGCAGGCGGGAGTGAAATTATCGATCGGTTACCGACTGCACTTCGAGCCCTTTAACCAAGAGGTGATGCGCATTGGGCAAGAGCAGGCCTTCGGCAAAGTAAATTACATCGCTTGCGGAGCAGGCTACCGCATGGGCGACGACTGGGACCAGTGGCGACTGCAGAAAGACTTGGCGGGCACCGGTGCGTTGGGCAACATGGGAGTGTACGCCCTGCAAGCCGCAATCTACGCCATGGGCGAAAACCCGCTGTACGTACGAGCCCAGGAGTTTAAGACGATGCCAAAGAAATTTGCCGAAACCGACGAAACAGTCACTTTTCAGTTTGAGTTTCCGAGCGGTGCGGTGGCTAACCTAGAGACGAGCCACAATGCTAGTCTTAACTACCTATACCTAACGGCCGACGATGGCTGGGTAAAACTGGAGCCCTACTCGCGATACGGTGGACTAGCGGGAGACACACATCAAGGGCCGTTGAAGCTACCAGCAGTTAACCAACAAGCGCAGCAGATGGACGCTTTTGCGCAGTGTATTAAAGAGGAGAAGGAAACATCAGTGCCCGGTGAAATGGGCATGCGCGACGTGCAGATTATCGAGGCCATCTTACGATCTATTGATGCTGGAGGTGAGAAAGTGATGCTCAAAGACTTGGCATATTAAGACTGGCGTGCCAAATGGTTTGGCTTCAGCAAAACTCTTGGTCTTGGAATACGTTCTAACATACATTATTAGAGCGAGCAGCCTCCTATAGCGGCTGATTCACGCCAACATTCATACAGTTATCTATTATCAAACGATCCTATTTATGAGTTTCTTTAGCAAAAGCAAAAAATCAAGCACGCTTGACACGTTCAAGACCTTTGGGATGATCACCAGTGCTTTACTAGCCCTCAATAAGGCTTTGAAAGAAAACTTCCCCGCGCGGGAAGAGCTTTTTCAGAAGCAGCAGCCCAAGCAAAACCGAACCGGAACCATTGTGGCAGGCTTTGTTGGCGGAATTGTGGCGGGTGCCATCACAGCGTTGTTGCTAGCACCAGAGTCAGGTGAAGACTTACGACACCGAGTAACCCATGCGTTTGAGGGGGGCAATGGCCACGATGAGGACGCTATCCTGGCCGAGGCTCGGGAAAAAGCCGAAGCACTGGCCGCCCGAGCTAAAGCGCAAGCAGCCGACGCTGAGAAAGACCTCAACAGTAACTAAGCTTACAATTGTTGGTAGATAAGCAGTTAGGTTACTACCTCGAGATATCTCAGGGAATGGTATCGCAGAGAATGAGTAGTGACTGGTGATGAATGACTGATAAGTATTCACCACCAGTCACTATTTATCGTTTATTCATTCATACCTCAGCAGAACACCACTTAGCTTCTGGTACGTTATTTCGTGGACCATCTCCGTGATCATACTATCCGTGGGTGATGCACCAAGCGGTGCTCGGTGAACAAGTGCGTATAGTTGACTAAGAATAAATTCAAGACGCCTGCACTCTGTAGCCACCGGTTGCGTTCTCGATAAACTAGCGCGTGGGCGGCGGTAACGCCTAGCTGCCCTCCGGCAAAGCCGGTAGAAACAGCTGCTAGCCAAATGAAATTATCCATAAGAACCCCGCTCTTTGTCTTTCGGTATACCGTAGGCGATACTCATACCGTTAACTGACTAAAACCGTTATGAAATATTCCGTAATCCTTTTCTCTGCGTTGCTATTAGCAAGCACCATTGGTAGTGCTTCTGCTCAAACTGATACCCCTATGCCCAAAAAGATAGAAGTATACGGACAAGCTGAAGAGCAAGTCACTCCCGATGAGATATACTTTAGCGTCACGCTGAAGGAGTATGAAGATAAAGAGAACAAAAAAACGACGATAGACCAGCTAGAAAAGGAGCTGTACGAGGCGGTTCGCAAGATAGACGTGGCGGAAGAAGACCTTCGTATCAAAAATGTTTACGGGTATAACTACCACTGGTATCGCGAAGAAAAGCCCGAGCGTGAAGACTTCCTGGCCAGCAAAGAGTATCAGATTAAGCTCGATAACTTCAATGATATCAACCCGCTGCTGGCAGCACTGGATGCAAAGGGTATACAAAGTACGAATGTAGACCGCTACGCTCATTCTCAGATAGAACAGTTTCGCCGCGACCTAAAAATTGAGGCGCTCAAGAATGCCAAAGAAAAAGCTGGTTACTTACTAGGTGGTATTGATGAACAGCTGGGAGGTATTCTGGAAATTCAGGAGGTAGACACCGAAGGTGATGCCCCGCCGGTTTACTATCAGGCCCGCACGATGGCATCGGCGTCGGCTGAATCAGCTTCGCCACCTACCATTGATGCGGAAAAGATAGAACTAAAGTTTCGTGTGCGAGCCGTGTTTGAGATTAAGTAGATACTGGCGGTGGCTGCCTTCAGTTTTGTTGTGATAGCGGGTGGGGTAGGTATTAGTGAAACTTAAATGAAACGGGTTTAGAGCGTATTAACATTCGAGCGGAAACGGTAACTCCTACGATGACTATTGTACCATAGTAGGTAAATGGTTGTGCCCAGATTTATCCAGAAAAACCGATAGCCAGTATTTATCAGACACCACTGATGACCCTGCATCTGCCTTCTATTATCCAACAACCGCTACGCTTCCTTGTTATATCCTTGAACAATTCTTAGATTTGAGTTCTACAAGTCAATACAGCCCTTCTGCGGAAAGGTAATTGATTTATAAAGAAGCGTGGAGAGACGGGCTCAACGAAGCGCTAGCAACCTTCCCCAGCGGTGGGAAAGGTGCTAATTCCTGATTCTGCAATAGCAGAATACTATAAATGTAATTACCAAACGATGAACACAACGTTTCTTTGCCGAATATCCCTAGCCTGCTGTTGCCAGCTTATGCGCTGCTGCACGTGGAGCTAATTCGTGGGCTACATTCCCGTAGTCGCGCAGCCGTAATGGCCTTTTGATCACTTACTCACTCACAAAAACAACAAACAATGTCACAACGATTCGAAACCCTACAGTTGCACGCCGGTCATGAGGTCGACACCGCCACCCAATCGCGGGCCGTACCCATTTATCAGACCACTTCATACACTTTCAAAGATGCTGACCATGGTGCCAACCTGTTCGCCCTCAAGGAGTTTGGCAATATTTATACGCGCATCATGAATCCGACCACCGACGTGTTCGAGAAACGTATTGCAGCGCTAGAGGGCGGCGTCGCTGCGGTGGCGGTGGCCTCCGGGCAAGCCGCTCAATTTGTGGCCCTGAACAATATCTGCTCAGCGGGTGATAGTATTGTAGCCACTAACTATTTATACGGCGGCACCTACAACCAGTTTAAGGTGGCCTTCAAACGTATTGGTATTGACGTGCGCTTTGCCCAAGCCGACGATGTATCGTCTTACGAAGCACTGATTGATGAAACGACCAAGGCTATCTATCTGGAAACAATTGGTAACCCAGGCTTCAACGTGCCTGACTTTGAGGCCATCGCTGCTCTAGCGAAAAAGCACGACATTCCTTTGGTGGTAGACAATACCTTTGGCGCAGGCGGTTTTCTGTGCCGCCCTATTGAGCACGGCGCGGCGGTGGTTACCGCTTCAGCCACTAAATGGATTGGTGGACACGGCACGAGTGTAGGCGGTGTGATTGTGGATTCAGGTAACTACAACTGGGGCAATGGCAAGTTTCCGCAGTTCTCTGAACCAGCCGAAGGCTACCACGGTATGGTGTTTTCTGAGGTATTCGGAATAGACAATCCGTTGGGGATGCCCAATATTGCTTTTGCCATCCGGGCTCGCGTAGAGGGACTGCGCGACTTTGGCCCGGCCCTGAGTCCGTTCAACTCGTTCTTGCTATTGCAGGGCTTAGAAACCCTGTCGCTGCGCGTAGAGCGTACGGTGCAAAACGCACTGGAGCTGGCGCAGTGGCTCGAGCAGCACGAAGAAGTAGAGAGTGTAAACTATCCCGGGCTGGCGTCTAGCAAGTACCACGATGTGGCGAAAAAATACCTGAAGCGAGGTTTTGGGGGAGTGCTCACCTTTCGACTCAAAGGCGATCTGGATCAGGCCAAGAAGTTTGTCAACAGCCTGACGATGGTAAGCCATTTGGCCAACGTGGGCGATGCCAAAACACTGATCATTCATCCTGCTTCTACCACGCACTCGCAGCTCAATGAACAAGAGCAGAGCAGTTCGGGAGTGCACCCTACCCAACTGCGGGTATCCGTAGGTATAGAGCATATCGCCGATATTAAGGATGACTTCACGCAGGCGTTTGAGCAGATTAGAGAGGCCGTGCTGGCCTAGAGAAATGACGGAACACACTTTTTCGTACGAACATGATTTTCTGTTGGAGTCGGGCGAGGTACTGCCCGGCTTTCAACTTCAATACACCACCGCCGGACAAGTTGACGAGTCCGCTAGTAACGTCGTGTGGGTATGCCACGCGCTCACTGCCAACGCTGACGTATTTGATTGGTGGCCGGGGCTGTTCGGCACTAGTAAACTATATGATCCCGCGGATCACTTTATCGTTTGCGCCAACATGCTAGGTTCATGCTACGGCTCCACCGGACCGCTTTCGGTTGACCCCCGTACTGATGCTCCGTTTTACTACGAGTTTCCTCTGCTCACTAATCGAGACATCGTCCGTGCCTTCGATTTACTGCGGCAGCATTTGAGAATCACCCGTATCCATACGCTTATTGGCGGCTCGATGGGCGGGCAACAGGCCCTGGAATGGGCTATCATGCAGCCTGTGGCTGATCATTTAATACAGCTAGCGTCTAACGCACAGCATTCACCCTGGGGTATTGCCTTTAACGAAAGTCAGCGAATGGCGATAGAACAGGACGCTAGTTGGGGCGAACGTAGTCCGCGAGCAGGACTCAACGGTTTGCGGGTGGCACGTTCCGTGGCCCTACTGTCCTACCGGCACTACCGTACCTACGCCCGTACACAACATGAAACTACATCGGATACGGTAGACAAATTTAGAGCCTCTTCCTATCAGAATTATCAGGGTGAGAAACTAGCGCGGCGGTTCAACGCTTTTTCGTACTGGACCCTATCCAAAGCCATGGATTCGCACCATATAGGTAGAAAGAGAGGCAGTATTGCTGAAGTGTTGCGTGATATGAGTATTCATTGTCTGTTCATTAGCCTCGATACTGACGTACTATTTCCTCGTAGCGAACAAGAGAACTTAGCGCAACAGGTACCCGGCGCACAATTAGCGATCATTGATTCTGACTACGGACACGATGGTTTTCTGATTGAAACAGCCGCATTATCTCTTTCTATCCAAAGCTTCTACGCCAAGACTTCCTAATCTATACATGAATTTTTGCCCGCTTAAATTATCTCATAGTATTACGAGCAGAAGATGACAAGGTAAGATTATACCCCGCCTTGCTCAGTTTTGTACATTTCAGGGAACAGTTTGTGCTCAATAATCTTCTTTGTAGCACAAAGGCTTATGAATCGTACTTGTTTTTTGATCCTTTTGATGAGTCTGACTCTCTGGCGCACTGCCCAAGCCCAGAGTATAGAGGCGGTATCTGCCTGGGAGGGAAACATTGGTAACTTTCAGCTAACGGGAGACACTTTACGGGATATTGAGTACTTAGATAGAGCAGGTGATCACTACACCAGGCAACAGGAGTTCAGCAAAGCTATCACTTCCTTCCAGCTACTGCTGTCACTGTATCAATCTGACGATACTGCGGCGCTAGCACAGACCAACCGCCGTCTCGGATTGATGCACGCTGAACAAAAAGACTACGAAAAGTCAGCTGACTACCTACAAGTAGCGATCAATCTGTACGATACGGCGACCTACCTTCCCGAACAGGCGGCAGTATTCATTGATCTGGCTACCGTATACAATCGCTCAGGAAGGTATAAGCTAGCCATGCAGCGTCTGCGGAACAAATTGCCATTAATCAAACAAGCGGGTGATATTCAGCTCATACGTTCTTACTACGGTTTGATGGCCCAGACGTACCAACACCTGGGAGAAACTGAACGCTCAATGGAGTATTTTACTTACTATACCTCTATCGACGGTGAGATTCAGGAGAAAGAAAACCGCCGTGTTCTGGAAGAAGCAGCGCTGGCGCAACAGCAGGTGTTTATGAAAAAACAGGAGCTGGCCAAAACCATCGAAGAACTAGAGAAGGTACAAGAACTGTCGCAAGAGCAGCGATCGGCCATTAGTAAACTTAATGCCGAAACCGCGCTAAAGGAGCTCGCGCTCAGCGAAAAAGAGGCTCGCCTGAAGAACGAAGCGTGGGTACGCCGACTACTCACGGGCGGCGTGATTTTATCACTGGGTATGCTCTCTCTGCTATTCATCTATTTTCGCCAAACCAAGCGTAAAAACACTCTACTGGGTCAAAAGAACCAAGAGATTGAAGAGCAGAAAGAAGAGCTGCTTCAGCAGAGTAATACGCTGGAAGATGCGCATCGCGAACTGGCGAAGTACAATAAGAAGGTAATGCATAGTATCAACTATGCGCAACGCATCCAGGATGCTATGCTCCCTGAAGAATCTGACTTCCAGCAGCTGGTCACCGATTCTTTTATTCTGTTTCATCCTCGTGATATTGTGAGCGGCGATTTCTACTGGTTTGCTGAAACTTTTGAGCGAGCCACAAAAAATCAGTTGGCGTTTGCTGATCGGCGAGGAGCTGCTACCCATGAGGGGCGTGTGCTGGTGGCGGCGATGGATTGTACCGGACACGGCGTGCCCGGAGCTTTTATGTCAATGATCGGATTCAATTTTCTGAATGATATCGAACAAAAAGGGATTATACAGCCTAATGAAATCCTGAATACGTTGCATCTGAGTGTGCGCCGATTCCTTAAACAGGACGAAACGGAAAATAAGGACGGCATGGATGCTGCCATCTGTTTGATTGATCTCGAGGAAAAGCTACTAACCTTTTCAGGAGCCAACAACCCTCTGGTATACATACAGGAAGGCGAAATGCACGTGATCAAAGGAGATCGCAGTGCGGTAGGTGGAGTACACACAGATCGCAATCATCGCTTTGCTAGCCACACCGTGTCTCTCGACAAAGAGACCTGGGTATACATTTTTTCGGATGGCTACCAAGATCAGTTCGGTGGCGAAGATGACCGCAAGTTTATGTCAAAGAAGCTACGACAAATGCTCTTTGAAATTCACCGGCTACCCTTCTCACAACAAAAACAGCGTTTGGATCAAACCTTACGCCAGTGGATGGGTAACAAATCGCAAGTAGACGATATACTGGTCATCGGATTCAAGGTAGGAGGATAGACTGATCGCCGTTAAATACTGAGCAACTCTCCCGACCCGAACAGTATCAATCCTTTGATCGTCAGCTGCTCGCCGCCGTCTCCTACGGTATGTTTCTGGCGACGACGATCCTCAAACGAACCTAGTATTGGAGTAACCTCTACGCGCACGTTCCAATCCTGCGGCACCGTTAGCTCAGTATTTCCGAAGAATATGAACAGGTCTAGCACGTGGCCGCCACTCGCCTGATGAGCGTTGATAAAGTTGAATTCGCCGCTACCCAGAATAGAGGTAATCTTTCCACCACGAAAATTGGGCGAGCTCACTAGCCGGTCTACGCTACCCAACACGGCCGTTTCATCTAAATAATCGGCGGTTTCTTGTTCGCTAAGGTAGTCGGCCGTTTTTTTTTCTTGTGAGCGTCGAAACAGCAGCACCGCTCCGATGGCCACGAGTGCCAATGGCCAGAACTGTCGGATAACCTCACCCACCGACACATCAAAAAGCTCTGGTAAGAGAAATACCGCGCCTACTACAACTAGCGTAGCTCCACCCGCCCGCCGCTCACGGCTGGTGAGTAGCACCAGGCCAATGAGTATTAAGAATACCTGCCACGAAGTAATAAAGTCAGGTAGCTCAAAAGGAATAAGATTAAAATTGTTAAGCAAGAAGTAGGCACCGAGTATCAAAAAGATCAGACCTACGATGAGCCGACTGTCGGCACCACGCTTTGCCATAGGAAGTTTGGTTAGTATGCTTAAAATCAGTTTATGATGAATTGAACGAAGGGGTTTTGATTTGGTTGAATAGCGCGTAGGGCTGCGCACCAAAGCTCTTCGGAACAATACCGGTATACTACGTAACGATGTCCTCTGCGGTTCGCTACTTGTGACCTGCACAAACGCCCGCAGACGCCGTCATTCTGGGCCGACGAACCTATAAACAGACCCAAACAAGACCTGGAGCTAGTTACTACGCAGCAGTTCAGTACCGGACTCACCCAACTGCACTACCGAAGTGTGGGTTAGCCCAACCGGTTGACAACCAGTGACGCTAGAGGGTTTCTTGATTAACCGTTGCGGCATTGGTGCCAAAGCCCTATCTTATTAGCGTTTTGTTCAACGACTATTTTGACCATTTCTTTTTTTATCAAACCCTTGCTATGCAACAAAAAACCCCCAAATCCACCACCACCTCCCGCCGCTCTTTCCTCAGAAACAGCGCAGCGGCTTCTTCGTTCTTCTTAGTGCCCCGCCATGTGCTGGGTGGCGTAGGCTATACCGCCCCCAGCGACCAACTAAACCTGGCCGCCATCGGCGCTGGGGGAAAAGGAGGTAGCGACATCGCCAATGCTTCTGTCGACGGCCGAGAACGGGTCGTGGCCCTGTGCGATGTAGATTTCTTCGGGTCGGCGGCTGAGTCAGTGAAAAAATTTCCGAAGGCCAAGCAGTACGCTGACTACCGCCAGATGCTGGACCAAGAAAAAGACATTGACGCGGTCACTATTTCTACTCCAGACCACGTGCATGCCCCGGCGGCGGTCTACGCCATGGAGCGGGGCAAACACGTGTACGTGCAGAAACCCATGACGCACAACATCCGTGAGGCCCGCAAACTCACCGAAATGGCCCGTACCAACAAAATTGTTAGTCAGATGGGCAACCAAGGGGGCTCCAATCCCCTGTTGAAAACGGTACAAGAATGGGTAGACTCCGGCAAGGTGGGCAAAGTATCAAAGGTACAAGTCTGGACCAATCGCCCGGTGTGGCCGCAAGGCTACGCCATGCCCGAACCTCAACCCAAGCAGAAGCCTGACGACCTGCATTGGGATTTATGGCTAGGTCCTGCTGAAGAGAAACCCTTCACTCCCAACCTACACCCTTTTAACTGGCGCGGCTGGTGGGACTATGGCACCGGCGCGCTGGGTGACGTAGGCTGTCATTTGATTGATATTCCCTTTAGAACGCTTGGTCTCAAGTATCCTACCGATGCAGAGTGTAGTGTTGGTTCGGTCTATTCACAAATGTGGACGCCTGACTATCATCCCGAAGGATGCCCGCCCTCTTCGTTCATCACGCTGCACTTCGACGAGACGGATAAGAGCAAAGCACCCATTGAAATGACCTGGAGCGACGGAGGCATTCGCCCTTCTCATCCTGATATTATCCCGGCTGATCATGACATTGGAGGAGAGAACAGTGCTAACGGGGTGCTGATGATTGGCGATAAGGGGATTATCTCCACCAATATTAATGATAGCTCGCCCCTGATGCCCAAGCTGTACCTCAACGACGGAACCACTGACTTCGGCCCGGAAAAAGAAGAGAGCGATGAACCGGAATACGGTCATCAGCGTCGGTGGGTAGATGCCTGCAAGGCAGGATTTGACAGCCCAGAACACCAAGGGTTAACCTCTTCCTTTGACTATGCGGGGCCGATGACCGAGACCGTACTAATGGGTAACCTAGCCATTCGTAGCTATATGCTAGGCAAAGAGAAAAACGACGGGAAGGTAGACTTCTACGCCCGTAAGAAGCTGTTGTGGGACGGTGAGAATATGGAAATCACCAATTTGAAGGACGCTAACCAGTTTGTGGGCCGACAGTACCGCAAAGGTTGGGAGGTGTAGGGTTCGTTGCGATACCCAAATCTTACCATAGTACATACGACGGCTATCAGACGTTTAGTTGGGTAGCCGTCGTTTATTTGTCAAGATCGAGCGGGCTTAGGTTTCGCGAACGTCTTGCGCCTCACCGCAGAAGGCTCGACGAATAAGACGCCACGTGCGAGCAGTAAATCCGAACGACTTGAGCGACGCACTTTGAAAGTGGTCTTGATGCGCTTTTGACACTAATAGAGATCGCGGAACACGTCGCTTCTTTTTTTAGGTGTCGCTGTGTCCAACCATCGTTGAGAATCTGAGCAGCCATTTAACTTTTAGCGAAAACAGTATTTAGTTTTCTGCACGCATTTCCGTTTACCGCGCCCCTTCATGGCTACGTTACTCGGTATCTCACCCAAGGCCACACTCAGCGGTACCTTGCTTGCCTTCTTATTGATAATTATTGGTTTCCGTCCCGCGACCTCACTCATTTATCAGGCGCACCCTAAACGTGATCGGCTATTCTACTTAGCGTCAATAGCTAGGTAAAGTAGTTTGTAATGTTTTCATGACAATGCAAAAAAACATTTCCTTTTTAGGCGGGGCCTACTACAGATAATATTGATTATATCATACTGCCAGCGTAAAATCAGAAAATATTATACTTATTTCTATTTTTAGATATAAAATATTTATATAATTGTATTATTAGATGTATGTAATATTTTTATAACTTTTAATACAATGTTAAAATCTAACCTAATCCTATCAATGCTAGTGTGCGCACTTTCAGCTCAGGCACAGGCACCTCGACCGGGAAAAGTGCATTTAAATAATCAGCACGTTGTGGAGGGGGTTGTAGACGTAAATTCCTTTATCAACTCTGCGGTAGTAACCGTAGACGATAGTCGGCAACTCACTTACCATGCCTCTATGATCGAGAGCATCACCACGGTAGACGAATGTGACCGTCAGCGTCAATATCGAACCTTTGATTATCGCTCTAGTGGGTTCTTTGATCGTCTGGAGAAAAAGCTTTTTCAGGTAGTGGAACAGGGTGAGATTACCCTACTACGGCGAATCTTCGAGTACGATGTGTTCGACGCCGAAGATGAGTACGAAGTAGAAGAGTGGTATTATACTACCGGTGATAAAATTCGTCGGATCAGAAGCTTCCGAAGACAAGTGCTGCCCCTTATGGCTGATTATGCTGACGAGATGAAGGCGTTTAAGAAGCGTAATAGCATTGGCAACCTTAACCGCCAGGCTAATATGTTTCTGATGATCTCGCACTACAATACGCTGCGCGCAGCGGACGATTCCGGTATTGCCTTAGGGCAGTAGTAAAGAAGAGTCGCCGTAGCTAAGAAACCGGTAATTATGCCGTAACGCATGGTCGTACACACGCTGCCACGTTTCGCCGATGAGTGCCGCAATCAATAGGATGAGGGTAGATTTAGGCTGGTGAAAATTAGTGATAAGCCCCTCGCAAGCACGGAAGCGATAGCCCGGAAATATGAAAATCTCAGTTTTGCCTACCAGCTGCGTTTGCTGGTCACGCTGAAGGCGAGCCAACACGTGCGCTATTGACGTTTGCAGGGTGGGCAAGTCCTTTTCTTCGTGCTGATACGGCGCGAGTTTCTCAACCCAGAAATCTGCATCGGGGTTTTGCGAGAGTTTTACTCCGTACCAGTACAGGCTTTCTAGCGTACGCATAGAAGTGGTACCTACCGGAATCACTGGTCCTTTTCTTTCGAGTAGAGACGTCAGGTTCTCCTCAGTGATCACCATCTGCTCGGCGTGCATTGGGTGCGCCGTCACGGTATCCTCCTTAATGGGTTGAAAAGTGCCGGCGCTAACGTGCAGTGTCAGATACTGTATTCCAATATCGCGCTGCCGTAGCGATTCTATCACTGTGTCAGTAAAATGAAGCCCTGCCGTAGGCGCAGCTACCGCTCCCTCCTGGGCGGAGTAAACCGTTTGGTAGCGTTTCTTATCTTCGTTAGCTACTTCTCGATTTAGGTAAGGAGGCAATGGCACTCGTCCACTGTTGTCTACCACCTCAGCGAAAGTATAGTCACCTTCCCACCAAAAGCGCACTGCACCCTGTTCGGTTTGCTGCGCCCGCAGCACTATCTCCTTTCCCTTGACGTTTAGTGGGCAGCTTAAAGTTTGCTGAGGCTTCCAACGACGGCGGTTGCCGATCATACACTCCCACACGCAAGAGCCCTGGGCGGTCATTGCCTGGCTCATGATCGTACTGGGGTGCTGTGGACTCAACAAAAATATCTCGATGCGCGCTCCGGCTCCCTGTAAGCTGCCTTCTTTTTGGAAGACCAAACGAGCAGGAATTACCCGAGTATTATTGAAAAATAACTGACTATTGGGGGGCAGTTGGTCCGGAAGGTCATAAAACTGTCGGTCAATGATGGCCCCTTGCCGATACACCAGCAGTTTTGACTGGTCGCGCTGCGCCACCGGAAATTTCGCGATGGAAGCTTCGGGTAGTTCGTAGGTATAGTCGTCTAAGCGAAGGTTTGGTAAAGAAGAAGGCATAACGGAATAGTTGTGAAGACAAAGGTAATAACCAACTACCTTTTTTCTATTTTAGCATTCCAGCTTATACGTAAAATAGCACGGTATGAACATCACGGCATTCGGCGAAATCTTGCTAAGGCTTACGCCTAGCAATCATCACGAACGTATCGCTAAAACCCATGCGCTTAATATGGCTTTTGCCGGTGCAGAGTCTAACGCAGCGGCTTCGTTAGCGTTGTTAGGCCACCAGGCCCGGTTCGTCACGCGCCTGCCCGACCATATAGTAGGCGATGCTGCTCTCAACGCTATCCGTGAGTTTGGAGTAGGCACACGCTTTGTGAAACGTGGTGGGAAGCGCGTTGGTACTTATTTTATTGAGCATGGTTCATCTTTGCGCCCTTCGCGCATTATTTACGACCGTGAATATTCTGCTATTGCCGAGGCGACGACCTCTGACTTTCATTGGAAAGATATACTAGCGGGGCAAGACTGGCTGGTGGCTACAGGTATCACCCCGGCGCTTTCATCAGGTTGCTCTGATATCTGCTTGGCCGCCGTGCAAGAAGCTACGCAGCAACAGGTGCGGGTGGCTTTTGATCTCAACTTTCGCCGAACGCTATGGGAAAGAGAAGCCGCCCGAGCGGCCATCACCCCGATGCTACCCCATATCAACGTGCTATTCTCTAACATCGGATCAGCTGCTGATGTGTTTGACATCCGCCCTGAGCAACCGATCAGCGATTGGGATAGCCTGGTGAAGGCCACCGAAGAGAGTGCGGTACGAGTGTTTGAACTGTCTGACTTTGAATACGTGGCACTGACGGTGCGCGAACACCCCTCGGCTAGCGAGAATTACTGGGCCGGTGTTTTGTACGACGGACAAAAGTTCTATCATAGCCGTAAGTACCACTTTCAGGTAGTAGATCGTTTAGGGGGCGGCGATGCTTTTATGGCAGGGATTATTCATGGACTAGCGCAACACTGGTCACTTCAACAGACAGTGGAGTTTGCCACTGCGGCTTCGGCGATTAAACACACCATTCCGGGGGATATTAATATCGCATCAGAAGCAGAAATCAAAGAGGTGGCGGAAGGGAACACCTCAGGACGTGTAAAACGATAATGCCATGCCGATTAAAGAACAAGTAATAGCCCGTGTCCTAGCCGAAAAAGTGATATCAATCGTCCGTCTCACTCATACTGAGACTGTCGTGCCGACGGTAGAGGCACTTCACGACGGCGGGCTCTCTACCATAGAAATTACGATGGACACACCGCAAGCACTACATCATATCGAGCGGTTTGCACAGCACCCATCGATTTTGATCGGGGTGGGTTCGGTAATCGATGCTGAGAGTGCTCGTCGGGCTATTCTGGCCGGGGCCGGGTTTATTGTGACGCCCTTCTCTAGAGCTGAGGTAATCGAAACGGCCATGCTGTATCGCGTACCGGTTTTTTCAGGCGCATTTACACCGGGGGAAATGCAGCAAGCCGTTGAGTGGGGGGCTGACCTTGTAAAGGTCTTTCCGGCCCATACTCTGGGCATCAGCCACGTTCGGTCAGTACTATCCGCTATGCCTCACTTACCCCTGATGCCCACGGGAGGAGTAACGCTTGACAACGCGCACGATTGGCTGGCGGCCGGGGCGGCCGCATTAGGGGTAGGTAGCGACTTAGTAAACCCTCAGATGGTAGCGGAAGGAAACTACGAGTATGTGACTCAGCGTGCGCAGCAGTGGTGCGAACTCATGACTGACTAAAGACAAACCAACCCCTATCCTTAATACGTATTTGTGACAAATCTTCAACTTCCACTCATCCGTATGCAAAAAACTCAATAATACCGACAGTAAGGAAGTGCGTTTTGATAGACGCGATAATTCGGTAGTATACGCAGTAGAGACTAGTAACGGTGACAAAGGAATGCTGATAGACGCCTATGGGGCTTACGCAAATAGTATCTCAGACGGACTATTGGCGACGCTCAAAATGACCTGATACTGTAAGTATAACCCAAATAAGCCGCTACTGAAACGCCGAGATCTTACCCAAGGAAACGTACTAAGTACCATGCTGGCCCTTACCCTACCCATGATCGTCGGGGTGCTCAGCATGGTAGGGTTCAATCTGATTGATACTTACTTTGTCGGTAAGCTCGGAAAAAACGAGCTGGCTGCCCTAAGCTTCACCTTTCCGGTGATTATGGTAGTGCTCAGTCTGATTCAGGGCATTGGCATCGGAGCTACTGCCCTTATCTCTCGCTCTATTGGGCAAAATGACCTCAAAAAAGCAGCACGAGAAACCACCGACAGCCTATTCCTGGCCCTGGTGTTAGTTGTGATAGCCGTTACCATTGGACTGTCTACTATTGACCCTTTGTTTACGTTGCTAGGAGCATCTGAAGAAGTATTGCCCCTGATACGAGACTATATGGAAGTCTGGTACATCACGGTGCTGTTTGTGATCGTCCCCTTCGTAGGCAACAGTGCTATTCGCGCCACCGGCGATACGCAAACGCCGAGCTACATTATGGTGCTGGCCGTTTTGATCAACGCGGTGTTGGATCCATTGCTCATCTTCGGTTGGGGAAGCATCCCAGCGCTAGGACTACGAGGGGCCGCCCTGGCTACGGCCATCTCGCGTGGCTTCACGCTGCTGATTTCTCTGTACGTCTTGCGGTATCGCGAACGTCTGCTCACCTTCGATATTCCTGCCAAAGCAGTGCTGTTCGGATGTTGGAAAGCGATCCTGCACATCGGCTTGCCTACAGGATTGTCTCGCATGATTTCGCCACTGGCTGTAGGTGGCATCACCGCACTGATGGCAGAGTACGGTGCCGATGCAGTAGCAGCCTTCGGTGTGGGCAGTCGTATTGAAATACTGGGTGTAAGTGTGTTTTGGGCCATCGCTGCTACAGTAAGTCCGTTCGTGGGTCAGAATCTGGGCAAGAACCAGTGGGGCCGCATTGAGCAGGCTATCAACTACAGTGGTATTTTTGCGGTAGCATGGAGCGTGCTCTTGAGTCTGCTCATTTGGCCACTGTCAGAACCCATCGCTCGTTTGTTCAACGATGACGCTGCAGTAGTAGAAAAGATAGCTCTCTACTTATCTATTGTGCCGATCAGCTTTGGGTTTCAGGGCATTTATTTAGTAATTAATGCCAGTCTGAACACACTCAACAAACCGCTGCCCGCCTTTGCGATATCGATGGTACAAATGATTGTTTTTTACCTGGGATTGGCCTACCTCGGTGCGTACTTCTACGGAATCACTGGAATTTTCATGGGTATCACCTTTAGCTTCTTCTTAGGAGCAGTGGTGTCTTATCTGTTTCACCGCCGTGTGATCAACCGCGCTTCTGCGGCTAACGCTGAGGTACAGAAAGTGGGCGGCTGAAATCATTAGCCATTGCCAAACAGTTCTGCGAGTTTCTCTTCTAGTGCTTTGCCTCTGAGGTTTTTGGCTAGGATATTACCTTCCTTATCCAGCAGGAATGTCGCGGGTATAGCGTTGATATTGTACAGATCAGCCGCTTCGGAGTTGAAGTATTTTAAATCGGACACGTGCTGCCAGGTAAGTTCGTCCTTCGCGATAGCACCCACCCAATCCTTCTTATTACGGTCGAGCGAGACACCGTAGATTTCAAAGCCTTGGTCTTTGTACTGGTCGTACAGCCGCACCACGTTAGGATTCTCCTGCCGACACGGACCGCACCAGGCCGCCCAAAAATCGATCATCACATATTTACCCTGTAAAGAAGAAAGGCGTACGGTGTCTCCTTCGGGGTTGGGAAGCGCTATGTCAGGGGCGGGCATGCCCACCGCTAGCTCGCTCAGCGCACTCACCTGCTGAACAAACTGCTCTGTGTAGCGAGAGTCAGGCCGCTCTCGCTGAAATTTCTCCGATAGAGATTTTAAGAGCTCAAACTCTTTGTCAGCATCCAGATAGTTAATCGCGTAAAAGACAGTCAACGAAGTACCCATCTCCTCAATCTTCTTTTTGATCTTCTCACTGTGGTCCTGCTCAATTTGTTGGTAGCGCTGTTCGATGCCGTTCATCACAACGGTGTCATCGTCGGCGCGTGCCTTCAAATAATCAGCATTCATGTCGCTGATTTGCGTCTGCATGTCTTGCATAATCGTGTTCACCGCATCAAAATAGTCGGTGTCGGTTGATCCGGTCACTTCAGCAAACCCTTCGGGACTGTCACCGTCTACCGTCATTTCTACGCTCTCATCGTCTAAGATGAGATTGACATACTGCTTTCCGTAGAAATTGATACGGTAAAAACCAGGTTCAACTCCTTCCAGACTGTGCCTGAACGTACTATCGCTGTCCACTTGCAGGGTATCTACCGGCAGCGCCTCACTCTGTCCGATTTCTTCCAACACCACGTGTTCATCTGAAATAGGGTGCTTGATCTTTCCGCTAATTTGTAGGTCGTCTTCACCCGGATGCTCGCTAGACTGTCCTGGAGTGCAGGCAGTCCACGTAGTCATACTGGCAATAAGTGTTAGTAAAATAGTATTTCTCATAGTCAGATAACTCATTGTGATATGTAGTTGGCTCAGGTTGTGCTAGGGTGTATCTAGTGTCTTTCTCAGTAGTTGGCTGGCGATCTTAGGATTTGCTTTGCCCTGGCTACGCTGCATTAGTTCGCCCATGAACATGCCCAACAATCCTTTCTTTCCTTTTCGGTAGGCAATAACCTTATCTGGAAACGCTGCCAATACATCTTCTATCAACGGTTGAAGACTGTCAACATTGTTGTTTTGCACCAAGTTTAGTTGCTGTGCTACTTGTGCTACCGACTGCTGCGGATTGGCTATCAAAACTGGGAGCACCTTTTGTGAGGCCACCGCAAAGCTTACCGTATCTTCTGCTACCATATCAACTAACGAAGCAAGCTGCTCAGGAGGCAAAGGGAACGTTTCGATGGATGCGGCTTGATCGTTCAAGTAAGAGCGTACCGGACCCATAACCCAGTTAGAAGCAGCCTTAAAATGGGAAGTATGGTGACACAGAGCTTCAAAGTATTGAGCGCTCGCCAACGAGTCGGTCAGTACCTCAGCATCGTATTCGGGTAGTTGATACGTTTGGGTAAAGGTGCGGAAGTACGTACGAGGTAGCTTAGGTATTTGCGATTGAATATCACTCAGCCATTTGTCTGATACCTCCAGCGGGCTCAGGTCAGGTTCAGGGAAATATCGGTAGTCGTTAAGATCTTCTTTGGTACGCATGCTGGCCGTGGTGCCCGATACGGTATCGAAAGTGCGCGATTCTGAGATGATCTCTTTTCCTTGCTCAATCGTCATAATCTGGCGTTCAGTTTCGTGCCTGATGGCCCGCTGTACATTGCGCACCGAGTTCATGTTTTTTACCTCTACCTTTTTCCCCAGTTCGCTAGCGGCGTGTCGCATCACCGATACGTTGGCATCGCAACGCATAGAGCCCTCTTCCATATTGCCATCGCAAATGTCGAGGTAGCGTACCAGGCGGCGCACTTCGTTAAGTACCGCCAAGGCTTCTTCAGCACTATTGATGTCCGGTTCGGTTACTACCTCAATCAGCGCAACCCCGGCTCGGTTAAGGTCAACTAAAGTTTCGGGTTCGTGGGCTAGGTGTGTAGACTTTCCGGCGTCTTCTTCCAGGTGAATACGATTCAACTGCACGGCTCGCGTTTGCCCGTCTATCCGAATGGGTATGTGCCCACCTTGGCAAATGGGGGTTTTGTCCTGGGTAATCTGGTAGCCCTTTGGCAGATCTGGATAGAAGTAGTTCTTTCGGTCAAAGATGGTGCGGCGGGTGATAGTGCATTCACAAGCGAGCCCCATTTTGATGGCGTATTCTACTGCCCGGCGATTGAGTTTGGGCATCGAGCCCGGGTGAGCCAGTGTGATCGGGCTGATATGCGTATTGGCAGGGCTTCCGTAGGCAGTGGCATCGGCAGAAAATATCTTGCTGACAGTGGACAACTGAACGTGTATTTCTAAACCTATTACTACTTTGTATTGGTGACGAATTCTCTTCTCTAGCATAACAGACCATCAGATGGGCGAAGTGTAAACTTACGTGTTTTCCGCATAGTTTTCCAGTGCGAGGCTCAAGCGGAGGTAGCTTTTTGCGTCATTATGCTCTTCGCGAGTAGCGCCGATGACCTTTAGAAGGATCGTCAGGCGATAGACTTCTTAAGTGCAGGCGAAAGGTGTTTTCTAAGTCTGAAAACTTCTCAATTTGATACTCTTCTGCCGCTCGCAATATGATAGTAGCACTGGCGATAGCATCGGGTTCTGCAGAATGATGATTGAGCGGAATGTCAAAGTGTTTAGCCAACGATTTGAGCCCGTAAGAAGCAAGGCCAATCCAAGCTTTTCGGGCTACTGCCAGACTGCAGGCGTAGTGTATAGCCGGTGGTGGTAGATCATATTGTAAGAGGACACTCCGTAGCACACTGATGTCAAAGCTAGCATTGTGCGCCACCAGATTGGCATGCTCAAAATAGGGTTTGGCTTCTTCCCATACAATGTCGAACTCCGGTTGTTCGGCTACTCGGTGGGCGTCAATACCATGAATACGCGTATTCATGTAGTGAAACCAATTTTGCTGGGGGCGTACCAGCCACGAACGACTTTCTGTGATGGCTCCGTTTGCTACTACAGCAATGCCCATCTCACACACACTATCCCGGCGGTGGTTGGCAGTTTCAAAGTCCAATGCGACAAAATCCATGGTACTGCGGGTGTATAAAGATACTCTTCGCTCGCTCATGTTATGAGCAACACGAAAGAGGGTTGCTAAATTTATCTATAGTTCTCGTATTTCACTATCTGAAATATGAAACTTGCACCTCAGTTCACTAAAATCAACAATTTTTAAAAAAAAAGTTACATCTATTGCAGTAGTGTTTACTAAAGGCTACTTTCACGATTGTGTTACATTGATTAAGTAGATAGTACTGTAGAATAGCAACGAAGATAATAATTACGCGATAATCAGCATGCTAACGCTAAGGGGTTATTTTTGTATTTTAACAAGTTATTTTTATATTTGTAATTAAGATGTAGTTTACATTTTGTTATTTTTTCTATTTTTGGTTTCGTTCAATCACCAGCAAGAAGATATTTATGATTCACCACGGAATATTAGGTCTAATAATGGATCGCCAGAAAGTCAGCAAGCCCAAAAAAGGAACGATCCTAGTGGTAGATGATGATGTAGCTATGCGCACAATTTTAGCTTCTGTGCTCGGTAAAGATTTTACTGTTGTCACCAAAAACAACGGCTTAGAGGCGATGGTCTGGCTATCTGAGGGTAATATACCAGAGGTGATTTTGTCTGATATTACGATGCCTTATCTCAATGGCTACGATTTTATAAAGAATCTTCGCAAAAGTGGTATATTTTCTGCTATACCGGTATTGGTTCTTTCTGCGCATGATGCAGAAGATACTGAGGAAGAAAGCATAAAAGTGGGAGCAAATGGCTACTTAAGTAAGCCGTTTGACCCACGAATGGTGCTAGAACTCGTGCTTAACGCTCACCTTCAGGCGAGGCGGCAGCCAATGCCTTTAATAGCTTAATGTAGACCACAAAAATGCCGACCAATCAAACTTCCACACTGTCAGATGTTGTGCCCGAGCAAGACCCTTCGGCTTCGGATACCCCTACTGAAAGTGGACTGACGAACACTATGCTGTTTGTGGGAGAGCAGTCGGTAGGATTATCCGATCAGTTTGAGCAGTGTGGAATGTTTCCCGACCTACGCTTACTAAAGTTCCCCGATTGCAACGCGGTCGTTCGGTGGTTAGACAAGGTAGGGAAAGACATAGTGCCCTCTGCCATTGTTTGTGACGCTAGTTGTGCAGAAGATCAAATGAGTCGGCTGAAGAACAGCTTCCACCGCCAAGAACTAATACCTATGGTACTGTACGATAGTCGTAACGTGGCAGCGTATCATACCAAAACCTTAGCCATGCTTTCAGTAGCCGAAGATTTTCTTTACGAAGGTTTAGGGCTAACGACTATTAAAGAAAGAATAATCTTCTTATCTGAGCTTAAAAAGATTGAGAAAATTGAGGAAGCAGGGCAGGTCAAGATTCCAGCACCTTCCAGATTTTATCTCTTTAAAAGAGCCTTTGATGTTCTGGTGTCCGGTGCAATAATTGCCCTGATCAGCCCTATCTTAGTACTCATTGCTATTGCGATTAAGTTAGAGTCGCGCGGCTCCGTCTTCTTTATATCAAAGCGAGCGGGTGAAGGTTACCAGATATTCGACTTCTACAAGTTTAGAACGATGCGCAGTGATGCGGATCAAATGCGTGATCACCTAAAAACCCTTAATACCTACTACGCTAAGGAAAGAGCATCAGAAAAAACTGAACCTTTTTTCTTCAAGGTAAAGAACGATCCCAGAGTAACCAGAGTAGGACGTATTCTTAGAAAGACGAGCCTAGACGAACTCCCCCAGCTTTTTAACGTACTAAAAGGTGATATGTCGCTGGTTGGCAACCGACCGCTTCCTCTTGATGAAGGAGCCACACTTACGATTGACCGATGGGCCGATCGTTTCCTAGCACCGGCGGGCATGACCGGATTATGGCAGATATCTAGTAACAAGGACAACATGTCAGTAGCAGAACGGATTGAACTAGACTTAGAATACGTAAAGCATAGTTCGTTTTCGCTAGACATGAAGATACTGCTAAAGACGATTCCCGCTATGCTACAAAGAGACTGATCGTCGCGTCTTACATTTATACTAACTTTTCCGACCTAAACAAGCTTATTTTGATCACACACTGATCGTGTGTACTTATTGCTTTGCGTATGCCAACGAAACCACTAGTATCGATCATTGCACTGAACTTCAATCAGACGGACGTGACGTGCGCGTTCTTGGCTTCTACCAAGCAGCTGAACTACACGAACTTCGAGACCATTGTC
The DNA here is from genome assembly GCA_965213875.1 of Tunicatimonas sp. Taxonomy (GTDB): domain Bacteria; phylum Bacteroidota; class Bacteroidia; order Cytophagales; family Cyclobacteriaceae; genus Tunicatimonas. Next base: position 2,500,148 of record CBDCAN010000001.1, read on the forward strand.
GTAGATAATGCTTCGGATATTGATCCTACCGAACAGATCGAGGCAGGCGATTATCCTAATGTTCATCTCATTATCAGCGATAAAAACTTAGGCTTTACCGGGGGCAATAATCTTGGTATGAGAAAGGCACAGGGGGACTTTGTGTTTATTGTGAACAACGATACAGAAGTGACCCCAGACCTTATTGATTTACTACTAGAGCCTTTTTATCAAGACGAGAAAATAGGAGTGGTGAGTCCTAAGATAAAATTTTACGATCATCCCACTGTTATCCAGTACGCCGGGTTTCAGCCGATGAACCCTTATACCGGACGTACTGAAATGGTGGGCGGACGCCAGGAAGACGTGGGCCAACACGATGTTTCGGGCGAAACACACGGTGCTCATGGCGCAGCCATGATGGTGAGGCGAGAAGTAATCGAAAAAGTGGGTATGTTTGCTGATAATTTTTTCATCTACTACGAAGAGTGGGATTGGTCGGCTCGTATACGCCGTGCTGGTTACAAAATATTCTACCAAGCGAAAGCTACTATCCTACATAAGGAATCTATGACGATGGGTAAAGAAAGCGCGATCAAAGCGTATTATCATACTCGGAATAGAATACTATACATGAGAAGGAATAGCGAGAAGGGACAGCTATTAGCCTTTGTGGGCTTCTTTACACTACTTACAGCGCCAAAAACTATTGCCAAGTATGTGGCAAAAGGACAGTTCAAACACCTGAAGGCATTCTCTAGGGGGATTATCTGGAACTTGAAGACATCACATTCTTAATATAACACGCAGTTTTATGATTAAGTCATTGGTAACCGGAGGAGCCGGATTTATTGGGTCGCACGTGGTCAAGCATTGTCTGGACATGGGCCATCAGGTAGTGGTATTAGACGATTTGAGCGGTGGGTTTGCCGATCAAATACCGCAGGAGGCAACCTTCGTAGAAGGTTCCATCACCGATAGTGAGCTGGTGACGCAACTCTTCGCCAAGCATCAGTTCGATTATGTCTATCATCTAGCGGCTTATGCGGCCGAAGGGTTGTCACACTTTATCAGGAATTTTAACTACCAAAACAATCTGATTGGTAGCATTAACCTGATCAACGAATCGGTAAAGCATAAGGTGAAATGCTTTGTGTTTACCTCATCTATTGCTGTATACGGACAGGGGCAGTTACCTATGCGTGAGGATATGGTACCTCAGCCCGAAGACCCTTACGGTATTTCCAAGTACGCGGTTGAGATGGATCTGAAGTCCGCCCACGAAATGTTTGGCTTGAATTCAGTCGTATTTAGGCCCCACAATGTTTACGGAGAAAATCAGAATATAGGCGATAAGTACCGGAACGTGATTGGCATTTTTATGAACCAAATCATGCAAAACAAGCCCCTCACTATCTTTGGTGACGGCGAACAAACGCGTGCGTTTAGCTATATTGACGACGTAGCCATTCCTATTAGTCAGTCGGTGAACCAACCCAAGGCGTATAACCAAGTCTTCAATATCGGCGCTGACAAGCCGTATACTGTTAATGAACTAGCCAAGGTGATTGGAAAGAGCTTCGAGACGGAGCCTGATATTAAATATTTAAGAGCACGCAATGAAGTAGAGCACGCTTACTCAGACCACGCCAAGGCGCACGAAGTGTTCGGCCAAGAAAACGCTGTATCTTTAGAAGAAGGCGTAGGAAGAATGGCAGCTTGGGCCAAGGAGGTAGGCGCTAGAAAAAGCGCAGTTTTCGGAAACATAGAAATCACTGAGAAACTACCTGAGGGCTGGGAGGTATAGATCACTTCCTGCTAAAAAAAGAGGCGTTGACCCACAGGTCAACGCCTCTTTTTTTGCAACACAAATGAGTTACTTTCTAATGAGTCGATGCGTTTGCTTCTCGCCCGAAGAACGAGTTACCACCAGATAGAATAAACCAGGGGTAGTCACGTGCCGACGAATGTTCAACGACATTTTTTGCGCGCCTTGGCTGGTAGCTACGCTGCGTTCGTGCAAAATTCTCCCCGATACGTCAACAATCTGCATGGTGAGGGCTTCATCTTCCTCACTGCTAATAGCTACGTGCAGTATGTCACGTACTTCGTTAGGATAAGCATTTACTTGGAAGGTGGTACTCTCGTCGCCGCCGCCTATACCTAACTTCGTATCCTTAGTAGCCATTCTGGCATTGTTGCTGGCCACTAGTTTGACATCGTCTGACTTAGTGTTGCCCTTGCTATCCGTGGCTTTAAAACGGAACACATAAGTGCCTGACTTCAAACTAGACAGCTTTAAGTTCGCCGTATGTTGACTGCTCATCTTCACGCTAGGTCCGCTTACCTTACTCCATTTGTACTCTCGGAAGGGATTGGGTCCGCTCGCTCTACCGTTAAGAACCAGGGGAGAAGTTGAAGTATTTGCTGATTTGTCCGAACCGGCATAGACCGTCACTACCGACGATTTGTTCTGTGCAGGAGCAGGGTTTTGGTTCTTCTTACCGTTGCCTTCTGCGGGATATAATACGCTGGACGGAATTCTCTGCTTGCTTACGCCGGGACCGGCGTATCGAACTTCCAGTATTTCTTGTCCCGTCTTCTCGAAGAAGATTACTTTGATAGGATGCTTACCGGCTTTGAGGTATAGACTACCTGATCGCTCTCGTGCGGCGTGTAGTCCATTGTTGCTAACCACTCTGTTTTCACCGATGTAGAGTCTGCTACCGTCGTCAGATTTGGTGTAAAAGGTATAAGTGCCAGCTCTCTTAATGTTTATGTAACCCGCAAACCTGAACCCAAAGTAGGCATCCTTACGGCGAGGGCTAAGGTCAAAATTCTTCACCTTTCCGCTCTTTTTAGCCGATAAGCGGCTAAAGTCGGGTAGCTCGTTCCAATTGCCCTCATAATAAGAATAGCTGAGTCCGTTGCTACCTGAGGGCGGCGGATTCTTCTTTTGAGAAGACTTAACAACGATTTTCACCTTATCAGAAGCGTATGACCCTTTATTATCCTTTACGGTCACCTTCAGTTGATACTCTCCGGCCACCAACTGACTTACTGAAACTTTGGCGTTCGTACTATTGCTAAGTTTGATAGAGGAAGGGCCGCTTTCTTTTACCCACTTATACGAAACGATGGAGCCGTCGGAATCGCTACCTCTAGCAGTGATAACCACTTTGTTGGTAGGCAAAGTAAGCTTATGGTCCGAACCGGCACTTACCGTAGGCGCTTTGTTAGGAGCCGACGGTGCTGTGCTTGGTCCGCTAAGTGTATAAGCACCTTGCTCAAATGCACCACTACGAGGGCGACTCTTTTTGTCTTTGTCAAAAGAAACGCTACTGCCGTATAAGTTAGAGCCTTTGTTGACGCAGGGAGAGCTACTTTTGAGGCGATAGTCACCCTTGCTATGGTTAACGAACTGCACCTGCGAGACGGTTTTGGTGATAAAGTTTTTGTCCACTTCGGTGTTGGTCACCCCGTTGTGCAATAGCTTCACCGGGGTGTTTCCCCCCACAATGATGTTGTTCTTCACCTGGTTGTTCAACCCCGACTGCGTAGCATAGATACGCACGCCGTCTTCGCCAGGATTGACAATGGTGTTGTTGAAGAACTTGAAGCCCTTGCCGGTGGTAGCCGGGGGCCGGGCGTCAATGAACGAACCATGCCCGCCGTTGTTGATCAACAGGTTGTTGAAGATCACGTTGTCGCCCTTTCCTAGCACGATGATGCCACTGGCAAAGCCGTTTCGGATCACGTTGTTGTAGCACTTACCGCCGGTGCCTTCGCCGAGCTGGATGCCGTTACCGTGGATAGGCTCTCTTCGCTTGCCGTACTCTTCTACGGTGTTGTTGTAGACCTCACAGCCCTGGGTAGCCGAACCGATCTGGATACCGTCCCATCCGGTACGCTTGACGGTGTTGTTGTAGATTTTAGCGTTGTGGATAGCGTGAGGGAATAGTCTTCCGCAGGAGGTGTTGATGCCCTTAGCGTAGAAAGAGTTACCTACGTAGATACCTTCCCCGTGGGTATCGTGGATGTAGTTATCGTGGATTTCTATATTCTTCATGGTGAACTTACTGCGGTCGTTGTTCTTGCCGCAGGCGGGGTCGGTTTTGGCCATGATACCGGCAAAGCCGATGGTATGGATTTCCAGACGGTCCACTTCAAAGTCGGTACTTTTCTCACCCAGCGACAGGCCGAGTGACTTAGCGCCTCTCAGGACGATACCGTACTGCGTGCTAGTTCCGCTGCCAGTGATACGGAAGTGCTTAGAGGCGTTGACTTTGATGGCGAAAGTAGCTGAGGTGTTGATGTTGATCTGCCCGCCGCAGTTTTTGATGATGATAGGTTGGCTAGCCGAACCGATGAGGTTAACGAACTTGAGGTTTTGGTAGTTGGTGCCAGCCTTCAGGCAGATCACATCCCCGGCTTTGATGCCCAGTGAGCTGCCGTTGATCTCGTGTTTGTTCGCAGGAACTACATAGTCGCACCCACAGTCGGCCGTAGCGTACGAGGCCGCCGACAAAACGGTGATGAGAGAAAGAGAGAAGCGAAGAGTAGTAGTAAAAAATGCTTTCGGTAGGAGGAAAGATTTTCTTGATGAGTAAGTTTTAAATCTCATACGAACAAATATAGTTTGTGGCAAAAATTTTAAATAGTCCTCTGCGCAAAAGCCAATTTTAGTGCCACTTTGGAAATCGCACGCCTACCTAAAAGTTCGTTTTTATCACTAGAAAGCACTAGCATGTATTGAATTGTAGACACAGTATAAATATCCCGTGCGAATAGTGTTATCAAACCACAGTGGATGTTGACTAGAGGACAATCGATTCTTTTTGAAATATTGTTAAAAAAGAAAGGGGGCTTTCTTACTTTGAAAAAGTATGTCAAAAAGAGAAAAGTGCAAGTCTTCTAAAGAAAGGACTATTTCGCAATTATCTTATCAGAGTCGATGTAAGAAACTATCGCTTCTATCACGAGGAAAAGGTGGTACGGTATAAAACTAATAGCTCACGCTATCGTCTATATCAGCTCTTTTGTGCTCAGTATGAATGAACTTCTTATCAGCACCCTTGAGTCTGAACAATAGTAGAAACATGATAAAGAACACTTTGGGTAGGCTGAGCAGCGCTTTGAGTAGCTTACCTGTGAAGAAGCTCCCCGGAACAGCAATGGCTAGGCTCAGTACGTTAAGCAACAGTAGAGACACCCAAGGCCAGAAACCTAGTGTAAGGTAGGGGGAAAGCGCCAAAGCGGCTACGGTAAAAATAAATAATAACCCCAGATTGATAACTCTAGGTAGGAACACATTGTACAGAACACTGGCGTTGAAGTAATCTATGTCACCACGAAACAGAGCCTGAAGACCCGGCCGAAGGTATCTACCCAGGTATACGAACTGACTGGACATCCACCGGCGGCGCTGGCTGGTAAATGCGGCGGAGCTTTCTACTTTCTCGTCGTAGATCAGCGCATCTTCTAGATAAATAATATGATGATTTTTGCCGATCATGAACAACTGAAGCACTCTATCGAACCCGCCTACCGCATCAATCTGCTTCAGGCACTCAAGTAGATCACGCGCATTAAACGCCATGCCTGAGCCAATTAATGAAGAGGAAAGCCCCAGTGCATTAAAGCCCCGGCGGTATATATGGTTATTGATAATTTCGCTGGTAGCGTCTAACACGGCAAAAGGAGTGTTGAGGTTCTTGGCCACCCGTCTTCCTTGAATAGCCTGGTATCCAGCGTGACTAGCATCATTGATCTTTTGCAGAAACGATTCTTCCATAATGTTGTCTGCGTCGCTAATAAGCGCAATATCGTAAGCATCACCGAGTGACTCGAGAGCAAAAACCAGAGACTTTGTTTTGGTGCTTTTCTCAAAATCGGCTATCAAAAGTTTGATAGGAAGTTGACGTAAAGATGCTAGAGTATCGTCCTGAAGCGAGTCGGCAATGATGACCACATCAAACCGGTCTTGAGGATACTTTTGCGTAAGCAGCTTTTTTGCGATGGGGACAATCACAGCATCTTCCCGGTAGGCAGGAACAAGTATAGCGATGTTCTTATGATCAGAAGAGGAGGCAAAAGGTTTCTTCCTGCGCACCAGACGGCCTGCCACCGAAGGTAGCAGCGTGTATAAAACAGCAGCAGTGAAGTAAGCAAGTAATACGACCTCGATCAAGTAGACCATTAATCTGTGGAAAATGAATATATATGTGGCAAATATACAATAGAATAGTTGTAATGCGGAAATGTAGCCAAACTAAAAAAGCTGCCCCAATTTGGGGCAGCTTTTCAACAAGGCGAGTAATCGTTAATTTTTGATAAGTCTCACGGTTTTGCCCGGCGCATTGTCATAAAACACATCAAGAAGGTATATTCCAGATTTCAGATGGTCCAGATCATTAAACACCACGGTCGCCTTATTTCTATTGACCGCTGACACAGACTTTGTTTCTAAAGCGTGGCCCATCATGTCTTTCAGCTCGACCCGTATGGTCTGTGTACTCTCTTGCGTGAGCAACTCTACGGTAAGCTGACCAGCGATCGGATTGGGATACACCTGGGTGGTATTCTCGTACGAGAACTGAGTGGATAACGCTGGGGCTTTGCTAGCATCTGCCGAAAGCTTCTGACCACTTTGATCACTGTTCTGTCGGATGACCAGCGCGTTCAAATAGGTGTAACTGATACCAGCATCGCGTGATACACGCAGTACCGCTTCTCCTTTAGCATTGGATGTAATCCCGCTGATGACTACCGTGTCCATTAAGTTGTTGGCAGCATTCAGAGATTTTGATGCGTTATCGACACTATAGACAGTAGTTTTATTACCAGACCCCGCGCGGCTTGCAAACAGCGTGATGCTGTAGGTCGCGTCGGTTTGCATACCGGTAATTTTAATCCGCTTCTGGTGTGGTGATGCATCCCAGTGATAAGAGTTGACCACTGCTTTGGGATACACCGTGTTACCAGCAACATGCTGTGATTTGCTACCGCCCCAGGTGTCTAGTAGTGTCACTTCTAATGAAGTTTGATCACCTTGTTGGTTTCGTAACGTACCAGACTGTGCTCCTGCCTTGGTGCCAGCAAAATTGTTCCAAGGGGCTGCCGCTTGTGCGCTGCCACTGGCAAAGTTGACATATACGGCTGGCGCGGATAGTACCGTTTCTTCATTCTCGTCTTCATCGTCCTCTAAGGCTGTGTACGCGTCAGCACTGACAAAGGCTTCCGAAGGAACGAGTGTGCGACCTTCTACGCCGTGCGCGGTGTTTTTCCAGTACACTTCAAGCAGTTCTTCGCCATCTCGCTCAAAGAAGGTGATCATAATGGGGTGCACGCCTGCTTCAAGTGTGGTGGTTCCCTCTTTGAAGGTTGCCGCATGTAGTCCATTGTTGTTTACAACGAGATGACTGTCGCTCTCACCGTCTATATACAACTGGCTACCGTCGTCTGATTTGAGTAAGAAGGTGTACTCACCGCTGGTAGGTATATCAATATATCCCCGGAAGACCACTCCAAACTTACTGTCTCGCTCTCGTACTTCCAGGTTAATATCGTTTGTCCAGCCGGTGGTGGTCGGGGTCAGTTGCTGAAAGTCGGGCAACTGATTCCAAATACCTTCGTAGTAAGCGTAGCTGATAAGGCCCTCTTCGTCAGAAGATGGCTCCTCTGAAGTAGGTTCTTCTTCCGTATTAGCATCATCCAGATAGAGTACCGAAGAAGGTACGGCGGTTTTGCTTAATCCAGGTCCGCGGTAAGAAACCTTCAGCACCTCGCCGCCCGACTGCTCAAAGAAAGCGACTTTAATAGCGTGCCTGCCTTCTTCCAGTACTACCAGACCAGATCTTTCTCTCGGACCGTGCAAGCCATTGTTGTCCACAACCTTTTGCTCGTTGATATACAGGAGGCTTCCGTCGTCTGAAGTGGTATAAAAGGTGTACTCACCAGCAGTGGCAATTTCAATAAAGCCGTCGAAGGTGAAGCCGTACTGCTGATCTCTTTGACGAAGTGATATATCAAAGTCTTGTGTCGTTCCGGTTTGCACCGCAACCAAGCTCTCAAAATCTGGTACTTTGCTCCAATCACCTTCGTAGTACGAGTAGCGTAACCCGTTTTCCGTTGAGGGGGGAGTAGGGCTGGGTGGCGATGCTGGTGTTGTAGAAGCTACCAATTCGCGGGCTCCTATATCGAAGGCACCACCCGCAGGTCTCGCTACATTTTCTAAGTCAAACGTGACTCCGTAGTTGGTCAAGTCCGCTCCTTTATCAACGCAGGGAGAGCTACTTTTGAGGCGATAGTCACCCTTGGTATGGTTAACGAACTGCACCTGTGAGACGGTTTTGGTGATAAAGTTTTTGTCCACTTCGGTGTTGGTCACCCCGTTGTGCAATAGCTTCACCGGGGTGTTTCCCCCCACAATGATGTTGTTCTTCACCTGGTTGTTCAACCCCGACTGCGTAGCATAGATACGCACGCCGTCTTCGCCAGGATTGACAATGGTGTTGTTGAAGAACTTGAAGCCCTTGCCGGTGGTAGCCGGGGGCCGGGCGTCAATGAACGAACCATGCCCGCCGTTGTTGATCAACAGGTTGTTGAAGATCACGTTGTCGCCCTTTCCTAGCACGATGATGCCACTGGCAAAGCCGTTTCGGATCACGTTGTTGTAGCACTTACCGCCGGTGCCTTCGCCGAGCTGGATGCCGTTACCGTGGATAGGCTCTCTTCGCTTGCCGTACTCTTCTACGGTGTTGTTGTAGACCTCACAGCCCTGGGTAGCCGAACCGATCTGGATACCGTCCCATCCGGTACGCTTGACGGTGTTGTTGTAGATTTTAGCGTTGTGGATAGCGTGAGGGAATAGTCTTCCGCAGGAGGTGTTGATGCCCTTAGCGTAGAAAGAGTTACCTACGTAGATACCTTCCCCGTGGGTATCGTGGATGTAGTTATCGTGGATTTCTATATTCTTCATGGTGAACTTACTGCGGTCGTTGTTCTTGCCGCAGGCGGGGTCGGTTTTGGCCATGATACCGGCAAAGCCGATGGTATGGATTTCCAGACGGTCCACTTCAAAGTCGGTACTTTTCTCACCCAGCGACAGGCCGAGTGACTTAGCGCCTCTCAGGACGATACCGTACTGCGTGCTAGTTCCGCTGCCAGTGATACGGAAGTGCTTAGAGGCGTTGACTTTGATGGCGAAAGTAGCTGAGGTGTTGATGTTGATCTGCCCGCCGCAGTTTTTGATGATGATAGGTTGGCTAGCCGAACCGATGAGGTTAACGAACTTGAGGTTTTGGTAGTTGGTGCCAGCCTTCAGGCAGATCACATCCCCGGCTTTGATGCCCAGTGAGCTGCCGTTGATCTCGTGTTTGTTCGCAGGAACTACATAGTCGCACCCACAGTCATCGTTTGAAGCAGGTGCAGGTGCAGGTGCAGGTGCAGGTGCAGGTGCCTGCGTTGTCTTTTTGTCGAGCTTATGTGATAGCAGCCACTCGTATAAATTCGGTTGGTGGTATGCGTGCGAAGTGCTATAAGCACGTGACCATGAGTTGTGACCTACTCCAGAATAGACGGTGAGCTTCGATTCAGGCTGTATACCGTAACCGTTGATGGCATTTACCCATCCTTTAGAGCTGCTTAACGGAACCGTTCTGTCAGCATCACCATGAAAGGCCCAAACGGGTAAATTGTGTTCATTTATTTTTCTGGCACGATCGTACATAACCGACTGGGCACCACAGATGGGAGCAATTGCGGCAAATAAATCGGCACGTAGTCCGCCAAATCTCCAGGTGCCGCCGCCGCCCAGGCTCAATCCGGTCAGGTATATCCTAGATTTATCAACCCGATACTTTTCTAGTACGTAGTCTACTATTTCCGCCACGTAGTTATCAGGCCAACTGCCCGCACTATAAAGTAGTTGAGGTGATATGACGATCAACGAGTGTTGCTCTCCATCGACTCCGAAGGTCATATCATGGCCATTGGCAATCACCTTTGGTGGACCATTCTTGGCCACTTTTTGAAGCTGTTGAATACTTCCGTCTCCTTTTTCTCCTGCTCCGTGCAGAAAGATCAGTAGAGGATACTCCTTATTATTACCCTCTGCGGCATAGCCTTCCGGCAGGTGCTCTAAATAAGGAATAGCATTTTTAGTATTGGTACGTTGGTTCGCTTGCTGCCCCTTCGCGTGAAAGAAGGTAAGAAAGAGACACGCTACGAGGATACCTAAGCTAGTATTTGTTTTCATGACACCCGGATTAAAAATTTTGAACATAGATCAAGACCAGTAATTGGTCTATCGTACATCTCATTAGCAGCACGGTGCTGGTTAGAGATTTCTAAAAAATGTTCAAAATCTAATCCTTCGTGGCAGAGGTTGATTTTACCGTGTCAAAAAGAGAGGTATAGGGTGTAATAATATAGGCCTTGGACAACCTTCAGTGTAAAAGACACTCAATAAAGATTGGCTGTAAACCAGTTATAGCGGGTGAAATAGTACTGTAATAGCACTATAGTGACACTAACAAGCAGTATTATTAAGTGAAAATGAATAAGGTACACTTGTGACGATACGCTACATTGCGGCAGACGAGCTGTTTATCAAATTGATAATTGTAACACTGTTATTGTGAATAATGTCAAAATGAAATATAGAAAAAGTGATAAAACAACGTTCAGAGTTTTGAATAGGATGGTGCATACAGATGTTTCGTTAAACGAATAGGCAGATACGATATGCTATTAAAGCGTATTATCTGTGAAGTTTCACCTACTACTTTGAAAAAAACTAAGATTTAGGAATCTATTTAAAATAAAAAATTTAAAAAGTGTACCTCATAGATTATACAGAGTCAAGAAGTAAATATGAATATTATGGTAATTACTTGACTGAGAAAATTCAAATACACCATTATATTTGATTATTTAGTTACATTTTAATATTTTTAAGTAATAAGAAAGCTATAAGGTAGTTGTGAGTCAGTACGCTCATAAATACCAACTGCTCATTGCAATTCAAGTCCGAAAACCCATGTAAGTCCGCCGCCGTCTCTCGTTCGTTTTATCCAAAGTTGACGAATAGGCCTAAGAACAAAGCGGAGAAAAGCCGTTCACCCACGATAGATTACAAAAAACCAGCTATGAAGTATCTTTTACAAATTTTGTCTCTTTCAGCACTTATATTTTTGCTTGGGTTCAATGCTCAAGCGCAAATGCTGAATCCTAATGATCCATTGGTTACTTATGATCCCAACAATCCACCGGCGACCCCTCCTTATGGTCAGATCGGCAAATGGGTAAGAACCAAAGTGTTGAACTGGAATTCTGATCGCTATAAAGCATACATCTACAAAAATCTTAGGGTCAGAGTCATGTTTCCTAAGAATTGGGACCCTGATCGTCAGTATCCCATGATCACCTACATACACGGTGCTGGTGGCAAAGGTGATATATACAATAATGAAGCACAGCTAAGAGCAGGTACTCAACTCTCTAAAGTACTTCACGATGCAATTCTCAACGACGAATTTGATGGCTTTGCTTTGTTTCCTCAATCATTCGGAGGTTTCTCAGAAAATGATATGCAGTTCCTTACGGAGTTTATAGAGCACATGATCGATAATGAGTATGTCGACCCATTCCGACTCAATTTTATAGGAACATCCAATGGTGGGAAAGCGTGCTGGAATTACATCATGAATTACCCGAAACTGATCGCTTCTGCGGTGCCCGCCAGTGGACTGCCTGCCAGTAGTGCCGATAATCTTATAGAAAACGTAAAGCATATTCCCATTCGGTACCTTCAAGGGGGGCTAGATAAAAATCCTACCCCCTCAGCAAGTGGTGCTATTTACGACAAAGTGACAGCGGTAGGCGGAAACATCGAGTACGTTCTCTACCCCGAAGCTGGGCACGGTGCATGGGTACCCTATTATAAAGAACCCGATTTCCTCTCATTTTTCATAGGTGCCAACAAGGTTAATCCGTGGGCATTGTACGAGCAGCGAGAGTTCTGCGCGGATGAAACGGTGAGTGTTCGTCTGGGGCTGAGCGCTGGTTTTGAGGCTTATCAATGGCGCAAAGACGGTTCGGTAATCGCCGGTGCCACCGGCAACGAGCTTCAGGTAAGCGAACTAGGTAGCTACGATGCCCGGGTGAAACGCAACGGCGCTTGGTCTTACTGGTCACCCGAGCCGGTAGTGGTACAACGCAAAGCGGTGACGCAAACCCCGCCCATCCAGCTAGCCGAAGCACACAGTCAGGTCATTCCCTCACCCGACGGCAGAGATTATACTACTTTAGAGCTACCGGAAGGCTACGAGAAGTACGAGTGGCGCAAGGTAGGTAGCAGCACAGTGCTTGGAAACGAGAGAACCTTCCGGGCTAATAGTTCGGGTGATTACGTAGCGGTGACGACCGAAAAGTTTGGTTGTTCCAGCCTGGCCTCAGCCCCTTTCAAAGTGATCGATGCGAATGGTGAAGGTGCGCCCAGCATAATCACCGATTTGAGTGCCGCAGTAGTATCCAAAACATCATTATCCGTAAGCTGGTCAGCCAGCGCCGGTGCTACCGGTTACGAAGTGTATCGATCCAACGAGTCAGGCGGGCCCTACAGCCTCGTAGATGCGGTAACATCACCTGCGTACAAAGATCAGGACCTATCATCCGGCACGCCCTATTTCTATGTGGTTCGTTCGGTCAATGAGCAAGGTGCTTCGGCGGGTTCCGCAGAGGTGTCGGCTACTACCGATCGCGATAGCAATCCGCCGAGCGTACCTAAAAGTTTAGTCGCCTTCTTAAGCTCCTCTGATGCCGCTAGTTTGCGGTGGAAGAAATCTAGCGATGACATTGGTGTTCTACACTATGTAGTTTACCGAGACGGAGTGCAAGTGCTGACTACTACCGATATCAAGGCAACGGTTTACAACCTGACCGAAGGGCAGTCTTACCGTTTCACGGTGAAAGCAAAGGACATAGCAGGTAATCTGTCAGTAGCAAGTAATGAGGTGCTGATCAACGGCGGCTCATTCAATGCATTGTCTTATAAGTACTATCAGGGACGATGGAGTAATCTGCCTAACTTCGACAACCTGACAGCAGTGAAGAGCGGTGGTGTTGAAAACTTTACCTTATCACCTCGCAATCGAAACAAAGAGTACGCTCTTCTATTTGAGGGAACAATTAGCGTACCCCAAGGTGGTGAGTATACCTTCTATACGGAATCGGATGATGGTAGCAAGCTGTACATCAATGGTGCGCAGGTAGTTGATAACGATGGTCTGCACGGCAAGCGCGAGAGAAGCGGCAAGGTGACACTCAACGAAGGGGAGCACGCCATCAAAGTAAGCTACTTCGTACGATCTAGCGGTAACTATCTGAGAGTACGTTGGTCTGGACCTGGCATTAAGAAGCAGACGATACCATCCAGCGCACTGCGATCAACACCGTAGTTTCGGCTCCGACTCCTATTTCACCGACGGGTTTGAGTTCGTTGTCTGTTATGCACGACGGGGCGTCGTTGCGTTGGACGGACAATAGCAATGATGAGCTTAGCTTCCAGTTGTATCGGTCTGGTTCAGTATCGGGCCCGTTCTCCTCGGTAGCGGTTCTGGGGGCCAACACAACGAGCTACCAAGCGGTAGGTCTTGAAGCGCAAACCACCTACCACTACAAAGTACGCGCACGCAGTGCGGCGGGCAACTCTACGTTCAGCAATACGGTGAGCGTGACCACGCCTGCGGCCCCGGATGTGATGCCCGTCAAACTCTACACCACCCGGCTGAACTTCACCAAGAACGCCACCGCCCCCTCGCCGTGGTACAATACGAGCAAAGAGCCCGCCGTGGGCGATGTGTTTAGCGATCTGCCCGATGCGCAGGGCACCGGCACCGGCATCAGCGTGAAGCTACTGAGCGCCTTCGGGGGCTCGTATAATCAGGGTGCCAGCACGGGTGACAACAGCGGCATCGTGCCGGATGCAGCCCTGGCCGAGTACTACTGGTTCGGTATCTTCGGGGCCCCCAACACGGTGCAGGTAGAAGTATCGGGCCTAGACCCGGGCAAGCTCTACGACTTGAGCTTTGTGGCCAGCAGTGTGTTCAACCAGAGCGGGGTGACTGACAACGGCAGCACAGTGTTTAGTATAGGTGATCGCAGCGCTACGGTGTACGCACAAGCCAACACGGATCAGGCCGCGGTGATCGCAGGCTACGCCCCTGATGGTTCGGGCAAGGCGGTAGTAACGCTGAGCAAAGCGGCGGGCAGCCGGGCGGGTTATCTAAACGCGCTGGTGATAGAAGCCTACAGTAACCCCTCGGCCCCCGAGCAGGGCATAGCGCAGGTAGATGCGTACGGGGTGTCTAAGAGTGCCATCCAAGTAGACTGGACCGGTGTAGCCGGTGCTACTCACTATAAGCTGTACCGCTCGTCCACGGCGGCGGGTGGCTTCAGTGAGGTGTATAGCGGCAATGCTACGGGCTACACGGACAGCGGACTGTCAGCAGGGAGCACCTACTACTACCGGGTAGAAGTCCAGTACGGTGATGGCAGCAGCAGCGCGTCCTTGTCCGTACCGGGGGCGAGTCTGTCTCAGTTGAGCTACCTGAACATGAACGGTGAGCAGCGCTACGATGCGCCCTACCCGTGGAACAACTTCGGGGTTCTACCATCCAGCGGGGATGTGTTCGGCAACTTCAGAGACGAAAGCGGCAGTGCCACGGGGATGGTCATAGAGTTCCGAGAGAGTCTGACGGGTGCCAACGACTGGGGTTTGAGCACGGGCAACAACAGTGGGGTTTATCCGGACAAAGCGATGAAGAGCTTCTTTTTTATGGAGACCTTTGAAGAGGCGGAGCTGGTGGTGAGGGGCTTGGACGAGACGATGCGCTACAACTTTGTATTCTTCAACTCCATTGATCAGAACTTCAGTGTGACCACCGACTTCAGCATCGGTGATCAAACGGTGGTGGCCGAGGCCCGGGACAACACCAGGAATACGGAGAGGATTCGCGGGGTTGTTCCGGATGCGAACGGGGAGGTAGTGATACGCATCAGCAGTGCGGAGAACTGGTCTATCTTCAATGCGCTGGTAGTGGAAGCTTATCCGGGCGAGGGAGGTTTG
Organism: Tunicatimonas sp.; assembly: GCA_965213875.1. GTDB lineage: Bacteria > Bacteroidota > Bacteroidia > Cytophagales > Cyclobacteriaceae > Tunicatimonas. The sequence goes on from CBDCAN010000001.1 coordinate 2,515,257, forward strand.
AACGCGCGTAGTGCGGGGGTATCTTCGGGCGAAGTGGAAGCGTACGACAAGTCGGTGTACCAGGGCCTATCGGGCAGCGACTTATCGGAAGTGGCGGTGTATCCCAACCCGTTTGGGGAAGTGTTGCGGGTAGAGGTAGGGGGTTCTTTGGCAGGCTCGTATCGCTACGAGGTATCGGATTTGTTGGGGCGTGTGGTGTACGGCGGTGAGCTAGGGGGCGCTCAGAGCGAGGTAGACCTATCGTCGGCTTCGTTGCAGGCGGGCACCTATCTGCTGACCATCATCTCGGAAAGCCAGACTACCAAAACTATCCGAATCATTAAACAGTAAAACGCGCCTTCTATTTAAAGCAGCGCACTGATGACAGGCGCACTGCGCCTTTTTATTAAATTACCAAAGAGCCCGTCTATCGGGCTCTTTGGCATTGTATCCACCTATTACTTACCAAGGTAGCGTATGTACATAAGGAGTTTAGACGGAATTCGGGCCGTAGCCGTTCTATTGGTCATGCTGTTTCACTTCTTCTTTGTGCTAGAGGTAGGGTGGATCGGCGTACAGATATTTTTTGTGCTGTCTGGATTTCTGATTACGAGTATTCTCTTACGCTCAAAAACGCAGAGCTTTAAGGCGTATGTTAAGCGCTTTTACTGGCGCCGGTCGCTACGCATATTCCCCCTGTACTATCTCTATCTACTGGCCGTGACGGCAATATTTATACTAGCGCGCACGCCCGAAAACTTTCTGGATAAAGCTCCTTTCCTATTCACCTACACCTTCAACTACTTTCCTTTATTCTACGAATACGATTACGATGCGTTCTTTACGCACCTGTGGTCGCTGTCAGTAGAAGAGCAGTTCTACATTGTTTGGCCCTTTGTGATTTTCTTCCTGTCACTCCGTCAGCTTCGTTGGGCGATTTTACTGATTCTACTGGCCACCCCGGTACTGCGCTACGGGTTTGGTAATTTTTTTTATACTTCTTATCAAGACGTGCATGTGCTAGGCGAGGTGGTGTATCGACTCACGCTGAGCCATATGGATGCCTTCGCGGTGGGTGCTGCTATTCCGGTATTCAACCTTCAGGAGCGAATAAAGCACAAAACCATTTGGCTTTCGTTGCTTACTACACTGCTGCTCGTAGCGGGTGGCGTACAACTGTATCTAGCCCTGGGTAGCCTGGAGTCTCCTGCTAACTTGACCTCGCTGGGGTACCCCATCGGAGGTATGACGAACATGCAACACGTTTGGTCCTACACCCTGTTGAATCTATGGGCGGGCGTATTGATTCTTTATTTGGCGGCGGGCCAAAACGGACAGCGAGCCTCGTTGCTGGTGCGGTTGTTAGAGAGTAAGCCCATGGTACTGACCGGTCAGATATCCTACGGGATGTACGTGTACCACTGGCTTATCTTTGTGGCCCACAAGCAATTTCTGCACGAGCGCTTAGGAAACACCTTTTTGTCTTTTTTAGTGTACTTCGCTATTGTGTTCGTAGTATCGTACCTGAGCTTTAATCTGTTTGAGAAGCGATTGCTGGTATGGAAAGACCAGCCGGGCTTGTTACTTAAACGACTACGGTTAAATAGAACTTAGCGTACGTACACTTCGATGGGACTATAGCCATCGCTACGCGGCGCAGGAAAAGTGTCTATCAGACGGTAGTGCTCCTTCAGGCGGTCGCGGACTTCGAAGGGATAGAAATTGTTTAAATAAGGAATGTACTCAAATAGTACGACATCATACTCTCGATTAGCAATCCGGCGGCAATATTCGTCTACCTGCGGAGGGAAGGCACTTACTCCCAAGTGATACCAAAGCGGCTGATCAACACCCGTTGGTAGCTCGTATCCGATCGCATGCGCCAGCGGGGTGAGTTCAGACATATTGAGTAGGGCTACATCTTGCTTCTTCTGCTGAATAACCGGCAGCTGTAGCAAACGGTCTATTCCCTCCACGGTTTTTTCTGGCATATAAACCCTACGAAACACGGGCAACGAAGAATATGTCCAGGGGCCTATGTCTACTTGCGTGGTATCATTCTGTCCTATGTTCCAAGAGCTTTTAGAGATGCGGTTCTCATTGGTTTCTACCACTTCGGAGGTGGGTAGCACCCGTTCTATCAAACGATCTACGTAGCGCCAGTAGCTGCCCGACCACCATAGAAAGACCAGCCCAAAAACTACGGCAAAACGCCATCCGTACCGCAGATCGCTGGTGAGCTTCAGGTGGCTCATCACGTAGGCAAAAGCAAAGCTATGAAAGAAGATATTGTTATCGGGCGGCACATAGCTTGTCACCTGAAAAAGCAGGGCTTCTACCAAAATGCCCAACGTAAGCAGTAGGAAAACTACCGCTCGCTTATCATCAATAAACGCACGAAGCGACTTTACCTGATGTAACAGTATCAGGCCAATGAGTAACAGATAAAATTTTTCCCAGCGAGAACTACCCAGCACATCGGTAAGAAAATCAGTGATCGCGATTCGCGAGAAGTGCGGTGGCTGTCCGTAATTGAACCAGTACGAAAAGTTGTGAGAGAGCAGTGGTACGATGAACCCTAGTGCGGTTACGACAAAGGCACCCAAAAAAATGAGCAGTGGTTTGGGAGATCGCTCGGCCCAACTGACATAGGCCAGCAATACTGAGCAGATCGCAAAACCCAGCCCCCCGCCGTCTTGCTTGGTAAAGAACGAAAGAAACAAGAACAGGCCGCCGCCCACTAGGTATAGCCAGCGAGTAGAGCTTACTGAGAAAACGTAGCGTAGCACCAGCGCTAAACCGATAATTTGATAGACAATCACTGTGTGGTTATACCAAGGCCAGAAGTTGAAAAATGAGTAGGACAAACAGAATACTAATACTGACAGTACCGTTATCGCCGGGCGCACCGAAAGCGTTCGTAGAATAGACCAAAATGCCAATCCCGATACGATATTGATAAACACCTGCGCAATCACTAAGGTGTGTAAGTTCGGGCCGAAAAGGTGAAAGAAGAGGGTTGGAATCAGCCAGAAGGCGTAGCCGAGCGGAATGGTGAAGTCTTGAAAAGGCATCTGGCCCAGGTACATCCGATAGGCACCTTCCCACGATAAGAAGATATTGATACGGTAGGGTAGGTCTACCAGTAACGGAATTGCGGCAAAGCTTACGATAAGAACCACACTAAGTACTACATCGTAGTGCTTGGCGGCTCGGTGATACCATGTTGAAAGCATCAGGATAGAGTTAAGAGAACACGAAGCATAATGACAAACATGCGTAAGATTCAGTAGATAAAGGCTATACGACTACCTTAGTACAAAAAAGTAAATATTGCGTAACCTTTTCAAACTATCTAAAGACTATATAACATACAATCAATTTTTTGTTAGATTATTTAATTTTTGGGAATACACGGTGAAAGAGAAACCTAGCGTACTACATAGGTACGGGGACCTCCAAATAGCTTACAGAAACTGACCTAACTATCTTAGGGAAAGCTTCGTAATCCCCGTGCTGCCAGAGTGGTGGCGAGATGCAAGGGCTTGTCAACAATTATCTACTTGATAACCGGTGTGCGAGCGGAGTAAGCGCCCTCAATGGGTAGGTGCTTCGAGAAGGGTATATCCTCGTGAGTAATGTAGTCTAACACCTGTATACCTTGGGTGCTGAACTGCTGATCGATGCGTAAAAAGGAGGCGAATTTTCCTTGAAAAGTGAAGCCAAAGCCTTGCCCTCGCTCTTCAAAGCTATTATCCATAATACCACCTAGCTCATGATATACGTAGCTGTAGGGAGTCTCATTGGTGTCAGCGCACAAAATTACCTGATACGGACTCTGCTGCACAAAAGACACCAGTTGTTCCGCCTGCTGAGCGTGCGTGACGATGCCCCGCCGATAAGCGCCTAGCGCATGGCTGATGTTCCCCCGCAGTGCGCCCAGCCGCATCGACTCTAAGTGAGCGTTGATGATGCGCACCGTGTCGCTCCCCGCAACGACATCAGCGTATATAGCGCCGTTGTAATGGTTTGAACTAGTGAACACGGTGCCCCGGCCCACCATCGGTAGGCCAGATAGAATAATAAGCCCCCGCCGCGTCTTGTTCTTGATCTGATCTTTATAAACAAAGTGGTGATCGTAGTCAGTGTCTTCGGTCAGCGTATTGACCGTGTTGTAGATGACCGAATTTTCGTCATCAAAGAACTCTTGCAGACACAACACTTCACTCTGCTGCTGTTTGAGCCACTGAATAGCGTTGGAAACCCGTAGGTTATGATCGGGCGACTCGTACTGCGGACTAAATACAATAGGCACCGAGAAGAATCCTACATTGTAGCTTAGCACTCGGAACTGAGCCGGAGTAGACGAACTACTGTTCCACCGGTAGGTTTTTCCGATAACAGGTAAGCCCAGCAGTACAATGACCGCCGCCGGTATGGCCCACTTGAACCGGCGAGTGATGAGCAAAGCAATGAGCAAGATCACGTTGGCAGTGTATAGAAAAGGAGCGAAAGGAGCCACGAAACCGGCGGGTGAGAACAATACCGGAGAGATGCGGTAGGCCACCACCGCCAGTAGGCAAACTATCCAGAAACCTACCAGAAGAAACGATATAAACGGCGAGCGGCGGCGATTCGGCTTCTTAGCCGAAAAAAAATCTTCTTGAGGCATATAATGAACTACTGTACGTCTTCTATTCGTACCCCGATAAGCTCTTCCAGCAGGATTTTAGCAGTAAGAAAGTCCTTCTCAGCCCGGGCACTATTGAGGCGCTCCTGGTTGTAGCTTTGCAACAGCTCTTCGTACTCTTCTAAGGATACCGCGTTGTTCTGAAACTGTTTTTCGGCTACTTGATATTTGGCGTACTGGTTTTCGGTAATCGTGGCCTGCACTTCCAGAATCTTCTTATTCATCAGGTAGTCTTGGTACTGAGTGAGCACCAGCGCTCGTAGGTTGAGTTTACGGGCGTTCACCTGCTCTTCGGCAATCGCCTGGCGCTCTACCGCAATCTTGGTATTCTTAGGGTTTTCAAAAAAGATACCTAGCGGCAGGGTGACACCAAAGTTATAGATCGGAAAAAAATTGTTGACCAGCGGATTAGTACTTTCGGTACCGCCTATATCGTTGATCAGTCGTTCGGTAGAGTACTCGTTGAGGTTGCCAGATACGACAATGTTGTTGAGCCAGGCAATCTTAGCTTTCTGCACCTCAAGAGACGCAATGTTAGCCTCTCGTAGCAAAACCTCGTTACCCGGATTGTTTTGCCAGGCCAGGCGCACTAGTTTCTCAGCCATATCTTCCGAGCCGGTAGTATCGGCGGGGGCAATAATCATGTCGTAGTCAATTGACTGCGCCAGACTATCCGCTACTGCACACAACAGCAGACAACTCGAAAAAATGATATGCTTCATGACGGCAAAGTGATGTAGAATCTTGAGCTTCGTTTTGCTCTATAACGTTTATTTTGGCTAATATAGCGAAGATGCCGTACAGAATGAGGCCCATCGGAAACTGATTGATAGATTTCTGCACGTAGGTGTAGATGATCAAAGAATACATGATCACCACCATCCCCGCGATATAAACCCGAAACTCGGCATTTCTACTACGGTAGTACTGACTAATGCCCACGTATATCACCGTGAAGTAGCAGCCCATCACCAGCAGCACACCGATAATACCGGTTTCTATGGCGATCTTCATATAACCACTATCAATCACGTACTTGGCTAAGTAGTGGCTGGGGTCATATTTACTACCAATGACACCACTACTTTCTACACCTCCGCCCAGGGGATATTTGAACACCAATGGTTGCACGATGCTGCGCTTGAGGTTGCGTAGGTTGAGTGAGGCATCTTCTGAACCAATAAAGGCGGTACGAATTCGGTTGATCGTGTGGTTGCTGTAGATAGGGGCAAACAACACGAAGCATAGTCCGAAGGCGGCCACTGCCGCAAAAATGAGCGTACTTCGCTTGGTGATGGTCATCAGCACGAAGAGCAACAAACCGGCGGGCACCATCACGTAGGCGGTACGGGTGCCGGAATAGGCCAAGCCTAAGAACAGAAACATGCTGATTAAGGCTAGCTTAAACTTAGTGGCAGTACCAAACGGACCGGTCATCAGCACCAGGCAGAACAGCCCGCTGGTGGCCATAAACATACCGAACACCGTAGGGTCAGAAAAAAAGGAGAAGTGCCGTAGCGTGCCATCGTGGAAGTACGGATTGCGCCCCTCGGTGGCAACCATCTGGTTGATCCAGTCAGATTCCATCGGCATATAGCCAAACCACTCCTGTGAGCAGCCGTAGAGTGCCGCTAGCAGCGCTAGTGCTAACCACACTCGGATAAAGTTCTTTAAAAATCGTTTGTCTTTAAAGATGTACAGTACGACCACGTAGCAGGACAGCAGCGTAAACATCCGGCGCATGAAGCTGATGTAGCCGAGCGCTACTTCCATATTAGGATTAAAGAATTCAACCACCAAAAACAGCATGTACAAGACGTATACATACGTGATAGGGTTCTTAATAAAGGACAAGTCTTTTCCCTGGCGGTAGCTCTGGTCAAGAAATACGGCCACGAAGCCTACCACTAGCAGAGCATCAACCACAGCACCTAGTGGCACACCTGACAAATGAGGGTAGTAGACTAAAAGGTAGCGGTAGCAATAGATGATGAAAAACGAAAAGATAATACTGAAAAAGAGCGCACTCGGAGGGTGCAACAGGCAGGCAAGAAACACCGCTAATCCTAAAAATAACCCCAGAAGGATGACGACCGCCATAACACCAAATTTGGCACCCACTACCGCTACGAATGATGCTGAAAGTGCTAGAAAGGCATATCCGAAGGGCGTCTTAAGCTGACGGTGCAGAAAATGGTACGTCAGAAAATCAGCCAACTGCTGTTGCCAGTGACTTAGGGCAGCTTTAGTGCTATAGATGAAACTCGCCAACATATTGTTAGAAGAAAAGCGTCATGAGTAGAAGAAAAAACATGGTAACCACCACAAAGATAACGACAATGATCTTTAGAATCCGATCATCGCTAAACCGTTCGTCTTGCTTTTCAGTAGGAGTTTTATTCATCGCTAATCACTGAGTAACCTGCTTGACATTTTTCACCAGGTCTATGCTCAAATATATTAAATTTCGGAATTACTACTGCCTCGCCTCGCAATTAGCGTGCCTGCGCCGGTGCACACCGTACTTCTAGTATTTTGCATGAACAATCAATCAGCCTCTACGGATTTCATCATTCTTACCTCCGGTCGTTGGGATAATGCGTACTCCTCTACTATCTTCTCGCTGGCGCAAGAGATAGCCAAACAGCATCGAGTGTTTTTCGTTGATCATCCTTTTACCTGGAAAGACTACTATCAGCACTGTGATGCGCAATATATGCAGCGGCGACGAAGCGCGTTGCTGCACGGTAAAGATCCATACCATACTGTTGGCCACCAATTAGTGGCAGTAACCACCCGGCTGATGTTGCCGATTAACTGGTTGCCACCGGGTCGCTTCTATAATGCATTGGCTAATATAAACGAGCGTATCTTTGCTAGGTGTATCAAAAAGCTACTGGCTGATTACGACATTCATGATTACGTTTTCATCAATTCGTTTTTGCCACATTACTTCAGAAAGTTTCCGCCCTTCTTTCGCCCTCAGCAGTTCGTTTACCAGACCGTCGACGACATGCGACACGCTCCGTACCTGAACAAGCACGGGGCGTATTTGGAAGATCAGACGATACGTCGCGCTGATATCACCTTAACTACCTCAACGGAACTGTACCGGCTCAAAAAGCCGCTGTCTCGTCGGATACACGTGGTGCCCAATGCGGCCAACATTGCGCTGTTCGGTACGGCATATCACGATGAACTACCGGTGCCCACGGAGCTGGCCAAAGAAACAAGACCAATAATCACCTACGTGGGCAACACTATTGCTGATCGAACCGATTTTGATGTACTGAGGCAGATGGCACAACATCATACTGACAAGCTGCTGCTGATGATAGGACCGTACGAAGCGTCACCGGTGCAGGCGAGTGGTTTGCTCGATCTGCCTAACGTTCGCTTTTTGGGGCCTCGTCCTATTGATGAGATTCCGGCTTATTTACAGCATGCGCACTGTGCCATCATTCCTTTCTTGTGCAATCCACTCACTAAAAGTATTTATCCGCTCAAGATCAATGAGTATTTGGCGGCGGGCAAACCGGTAGTGACCACTCCTTTTTCTGAAGATATTCTGAGCTTCAAGCACATATATGTGGCTAGCAGCGGCGAATCGTTTGCCCGACAAGTAGGTATTGCACTGGCGGAAGATGACACACAACGGCAACAGCAACGCGTGGCGGAGGCAAAGAGCAACAGTTGGGAGCGGCGAGCCGCCCAGCTACTCGATATTGTGCAGCAAACCACTTAAATACCCAAGTGTGAATGTTCGCCACTTTCTGGTCAAGCTTCTTCTGCGGGTAGCCTTCCGGCCAGTGGCAGCGACAGTAGCAGTTCTTCTTGTTGCGGAGCTGCTCTGGGTCACGGTGACGTGCCTCCTGTCACTGTCAACGGCCGTTGTTCCAAGTTTGGCAAACCAGTATTTACAAAACACCTCGAAACTTAGTTTACAGATCACGCGACACCATAATTGTCTAGTACAATATTTCGGCACAAAGTGAATGATTTCTACATAAAAGTGTATACTTTTGATAACAAATAGCGGGTAGATAACACTACACGTAGTGATGCCACACTTTATCGTTCGTTGAAAAATCAGAAAAAATCGTATTGGCTTCGGTCGGGTTCCTTCACCCTCATGGAGCGGCTGTCTATCACGTTCTTCGGCTTTCTGACTTTCTTCCTGTTGGTAAGAACCCTGACCAAAGAAGACTTTGGCGTTTGGACACTCTTCGTGTCGGTGACGACCATCGTAGAACTCGTTCGCCACGGGCTGGTACGCAGTCCGCTCATTAAGTATCTGGCCGTGGCCGACCGTGCCGAACACGGCATCATACAAAGCGCGTCATTTGCGGTCAACGTGGTTTATACCTTGTTGTCGGCTCTACTACTGATGGCATTGTCTCAACCGCTGGGCGTCGTCTGGGAGGCTAGTAACCTTGATACGTTGTTCTATATATACGGGATCACCAGTGTGTTTCTGCTGATTTTTACCCACTGTGAATGTATACAACACGCTTACCTTGATTTTAAAGGAACCTTCGTGGGCTATCTGGTGCAGAAGGGTTTTTTTTTCTCTTGTTAATTATTGCCGCGTTCTACTACGAACTATCTCTAGCACTCGTGGCCGCCATTCAAGCGGGAACCACCGCATTAAGTGCATTGGTGATCATGCTCTTTACCAAACGATATTTAGTGGTATCGTTCAAGCTGGACGGTAAGTGGTTTAAGAAGCTAGCGGACTACGGAAAGTATACGTTTGGTACAAACATCAGCTCGATGGTGGTTCGAAACATGGACAGTTGGATGCTGGGGGCACTGTTGTCGCCTACCGCAGTAGCCCTGTACAACCCTGCTATTCGGATTGCCAATTTGTTTGAAATACCGGGCACCGCACTGGCTTCGGTCGTCTTTCCACAGGCTGTTAAGCGCATCGATGAAGAAGGAGAAACTGCCGCCAGAAAAATTTACGAAAAGTCATCGGTGTTCATTTTCGCCTCTATCCTGCCCTTCGTGTGTTTCGTATTGATATTCGCCGAGGAACTGATTATGATAATTGCGGGTAAAGAGTACATAGAGTCGGCATCTATTGTGCGGGTTACTATCTTGTACGGGCTGGTTATCCCTTTTAACAAACAATTTGGAGTAGTTTTGGATGCGATGGGAAAGGCAAAGCTTAATATGCTATACGTAATGAGGAATGCAGTGATTAACTTTGTGCTAAACTTCTTTTTCATCCAAAAATTTGGAGTAGTTGGTGCCGCCTACGCAACGCTTTCTACCTTCGTTATCAGTTCAATACTCAACCAAGTGTATATGTACAATCACATGGGTGTGCGCTTGTCTACGTACCCTGGTTACTTTCTAGAGTTTTACCGGATGGGGTATGCGCTGCTCACCGATAAGTTGAAAAGACGATAGTATTTCTTAGTAAATTTGCGCGCACTGCGCATCTGCTAAACAAAACGATAGATGAACTTAATATTTCTTCTTAGGCTACTGCAAAAAAGAATATGGATGCTATTGGGGCTGTCGTTCTTTGCCGCGGTGCTCACGTTTCTGCTCACGCTCAATTATGAAGACGTCTACCGGTCTTCGGCGCAGCTAGCCACCGGTTTCACGATCACCAGTCCGCTAGACGAAGAAAACTACAACGTGTTTGAAGAAGACGTGAAGTTTAGCAACCTGATTGCGACCATCAATTCGCCGGTGGTCATTAGTATGCTATCGTATCAGCTTATTTTGCACGACCTGGCTGAAGAGACCTCGTTTCGCAGCCCCGACGGCGGTGACGAGATTGAAACAATCAACGAGGTGAATCTAGAGAGAGCACGAGACGTGTTTCGTCAGAAACTAGAGAACTATGAGGTGCTGTCTACCTTTGAAGCACAAGACCGCCAACTGCTAGAACTACTGGAAGCTTACGAGTATGATCAGGAAAGCCTGATCGAGGAGCTGTTGGTGTACCGAGAAGGGCAAACCGACTACATCAGCGTTTTTTTTCAGTCAGAAAATCCGCAGTTGTCCGCCTTTGCAGTGAACACGCTCTGCGAAGAGTTTATTCGCTACTACAACTCTATTCAGATGGCTCGTACCACCGAGTCGGTTGATTCGTACAAGAAACTACTAGAACAGAAGCAACAGTTGCTCCAGGTAAAAGCCAACTCACTAGAGCAGTTTAAGTCAGCGCAAGGAGTACTCAATTTCAACGTAGAGAGTGAGAGTAAAGTAGAGCAGATGGCGGGGGCTGAAACCGCTTTGATAGAAGAGAGGCGCAAGGCCAGTGGGCTGCAACGTGCGCTCAGTGGGGTGCAAGACCAGATCAAAGAGCTGCGTGCGCAGATCAACCGGGGGCGTTATCCCAGCGAAAGTTCGGGCCAAACGACCAACAGTGCCATTGTGGACATACAGCGGCAGATAGAAGTGGTGAACCAACAGTATGTGGCCTCAGGTATGACAGATAACCGTCTGCTCGACTCGCTAAATCAACTGCGCGAACGACGCACCACCCTTCTGAGCTTTGCGGGCACTGATGCTCCGGTGGGCGAACTTCGCGAACGGTTGTTGGCGCTGCAAGACAAAGAGAGCGAGATCACTATCGATCTAGCCATTGCCCAAGACAACGTGGGGTCTATCCAGGCTACCTTGGGCGGCATGCGTAGCAATGTGGGCACCTATGCTTCGCGAGAGGCGCGCATCGCTGCCCTACAGCGTGAGGTAGATTTGGCTACACAGGAGTATCAAGACGCGCAGGAGCGCTACAGTGAATCGCTGGACCTTTCCATGTCATCCATTAGCCGGGTGCGGCAGGTACTATTCGGACAACCGGCCATCGAGCCCGAATCATCCAAGCGTTTGATCCTTACAGGCTTGGTCGGCATCTCGACTTTTGTGCTGGGTGCCCTGCTCATCGGACTGCTGTCCTACGTAGATGTCACTCTGAAGGGCGCGTCTAATTTTGCGCGCTTGGTAGACCTTCCGCTCGTGGGTATGGTGAGCCAGATTGTGTTTGACAAAACGAACTTCAAACGCATCTTCTCTTCGGTGGTGGCCTCGAAGGATCGCGGGCGAGACGTAGACAGTACCTTCAAAGAACTGGTACGGAAGGTACGTTTTGAGATAGAAAACACGGGTCAGAAAACCTTTTTGTTTACCAGTGCTAAGCCTCAGGAAGGAAAAAGTGTGCTGATGATCGCTCTGGCGCACACCTTCAGCCTTAGCAAGAAACGCGTACTGTTGGTAGACACTAACTTCCCGCACCACACGCTCACCAAGTACTTTAAAGCCCCGCCGGCTCTGGAGGATTTTATTGCTAACCGCACCTTTGAGATTGAAGCCAGCAAAGAAGTGTTCACCCGCACGGGTATACCATCAGTAGATATTATCGGTTGTGGTGGCGGCAATTTCTCACCCTTAGAAAGGTTTCCAAAGGAGAACATCGAGGCCTTTATCGCCTACGTGTCGCAGTACTACGACTACGTGCTGTTAGAGGGACCGTCTATCAATAAGTTTCTCGACAGCAAGGAGCTCACCCTGTTTGTAGACCGGGTGGTAGGAGTGTTCTCGGCAAAGTCTACCATACGGCAAACCGACAAAGAAACCGTGGCATTCTTCAAGGGTCTTGACCGCAAGTTTCTCGGAGCGGTACTTACGCAGGTAGAGCCCGAAGACGTAGACGCTTAACCTGCCGAAGTGGTAGAGGGAATCCGTGCCGTCAGCGGTTTTCGAAAAGCGAACAAGAACCACAGACCGTGGCGTAGGCTCAACTGATAGATCACGATAGGCAGCACAATCCCAACCACCATGCTAATGGGTAACAGTAGTACGGCTTCGTCTATTTTGAGCAGAGAGAGCAACAGCGTGCGGGTGAAACCAATGCACAGCACGTGTAAAATGTAAATATACAACGAGTGTCGCCCCACGGTAGCCAGCAAGGCCGCCACGCCCGCTTTGCCGAGTATGAACGCCACATTGAAGGTGAAGCTACTCCCTACGATAGCGATCAGGGCGAATAGCAACGGCTGCACGGTGCGCAAATCCTGGTGCGTGATCCAGTACCACTGACTGACCAAGAAAGCGGGCAACAGGAGCACAAACAGCCACCATGAAGAAAAGATGCCGTATCGGCTGCGGTCTAGAATCATTTCGGCAATATAACTACCAAGGGCAAAGTACAGATAGTACTGTAACGTGTCCTGCAACAGGCCGATACTGGCTACTGCCTCTACGGTAGACAGGTAGTAGAATGCGGCTGCCACGACCAGCTGCCCCGCTGACTTTATCTTCACGTATGAGTACAGCGATACGTATATCATCGTGATGTTGAAAATGGTATACAAAAACCAAAACTGGTCAAGCTCGCGCGGCGCGTAAAACAGGTACAGAAAGTCAGAAAGCTGCCGTGGGTTGTTGGTGTAGGGAGAGAATAATAGCTGTACGGATAACTGCACACTGGCCCAGAGCAAGTAAGGGTACATGATGGTATTGAGCTTGTAAGCCAGAAAGCTGGGCATGCTGCGTTTGCCCAGACTCTTGCGCACGAAGATACCCGACAGGATAAAAAACAGAGGCATACGAAAATTATACACCGATTGCTGCGCCAAAAGTAGGTATTCTGATAATTCAACACCCGCACTTTCGTAGCCACCCAACATGTGGCGATACACGACCAAAACGATAGCGATGCCTTTGGCATAGTCTACCCAGGGATAGCGAGATGCCGGCTGACGGCTTGGTTTGCGAGACAATAGACCCATTAGGAAAGAGTTTACAAAAATCTCGCGAAAATACGGACGATTAACCTCAAAGTGTCGACTGGGGCGAAAAATAAAGAAAAAAGACCTACCGGGCGGTAAGTCTTCTTCCAGTTCAAAAAATCCCATCCTAATGAGGCAAAAAAATCTGATGATTTAAAAGTAGTTGATTGGCAGAAGAAGTAGATTAAGCCAAGGTTATCGAAGTGTTAAGTTGTGTTATCATATTCCTGAGCAGCGCACACTCGCCTAATCCCCCAATCTTTCTCATTTTACGCTGACACATCAACCAATCGCTCATGACCTACCGTACTTTGCTATCGTTATTTCTTGCCGTGGGATGGTCTGCCTACGCACAAAACGAACGGCCCAATATCCTATGGATAGTGAGTGAGGACAACAGTCCGCTGATTGGTGCCTACGGTGACACGTTTGCGATCACCCCGAATATCGACCGGATGGCCAGCGAAGGGGTGCTCTACGAAAATGCGTTTGCCACCGCCCCCGTGTGTGCCCCGTCTCGTTCTACATTAATTACCGGGGTGTATCCGCCGTCGATGGGTACACAACACATGCGTAGCACCAATCCTATTCCAACCGCGATCAAGTTCTTCCCCCGCTACCTGCGAGAAGCCGGTTACTACTGCACCAACAACGTAAAGAAGGATTATAACACCATCGACCAAGAGGAAGCTTGGGATGAGTCTAGCCGGGAGGCCACCTACCGCAACCGCGCTGATGGGCAGCCGTTTTTTGCCGTCTTCAACTTTACTACTTCCCACGAAAGCTCCATTCACGAACCACTAAACCGGTTAGTACACGATCCTGAGAAAGCACCAATACCACCTTATCATCCGGCCACTGACGAGATGAAACACGATTGGGCGCAGTACTATGACCGAGTGACGATGATGGACGCTCAGGTAGGTAAGGTGCTGCAAGAGCTAGATGAGCAGGGCCTAGCGGATAATACCATTGTGTTTTACTACAGCGATCACGGTGGAATACTCGGCCGTAGCAAGCGCTACATGTATGAGTCAGGGCTGCACATTCCGCTGGTGATTCGGGTGCCAGAAAAATACCAAGACCTTTTACCCACCCCACCCGGTTCGCGCACCGATCGCCTGGTGACTTTTGTGGATTTTGCCCCAACGGTACTCAGCCTGGCGGGATTACCGGTGCCGGAGTATATGCAGGGTAAAGCTTTTGCGGGCCAGTCGCTACCGGCGGCCCGTGACTATGCCTACGCCTTTCGGGGCCGGATGGATGAAGTGTACGATATGTCGCGCTCGGTACGTGACAAGCAGTTTCGCTACACCCGCAACTACATGCCCCACCGTATCTACGGTCAGTACTTAGAATATCTGTGGCGGGCCCCCTCTATGCAGTCCTGGGAAGCAGCGTATCGCGCCGGAGAGCTCAACGAAGCGCAGTCTGCTTTTTGGAAAAGCAAACCGCCCGAAGAGTTGTATGACGTCCAGCAGGACCCCCATAACGTGAACAACCTAGCCGACGACCCGCAGTATCAGGATGACCTGCTGCGCTTGCGAACCGCCAACAGTGATTGGGTACGACGCATTCATGACGTTGGATTTTTACCCGAAGCAGAAATGATCTCTCGGGCGGAAACACAGGGACAAACCATCTACGAAACGGGACAAAGTGATGCCCTTCCGCTGGATCAAATCATCGAGACGGCCGAAATGGCTAGTGTAGGCGATCCAGCCAACTTAGATAAGCTGATCGCTGAGCTTGTCAGCCAAGAAAGCGCGGTACGTTACTGGGCGGCTACCGGTTGCGCCATAATGGGTAAACAAGCGGCTCCGGCCCGCGATGCACTAATAGCCTGTCTGGATGACCCTTCGCCCAGCGTGGTGGTTGCCTGCGCCGAAGCACTGTACTACCTGGGTGAAAAAGACCGGAGTTTGGCAGCACTTACGCAGGTGTTGCAGCACGATGAGGAGATGGCGCGTACCCACGCGCTGAACGTACTACGACTGATGGAAGAAGACGCCCGCCCGGCACTCGCTGCGGTGCAAACACTGATCGATAGCATTGACCCTGAGAGCCGACAATACGATCTGCGGGCCGCACAGTATGTGGTATCCAGTCTGAGTGAAGATACTTCCAACTAGCCACTAGGGTAGCGCGGAGAGTTGAAGCAAAGAGGGCCCAGGCTCCGGTTGTCTACGAAGTATCCTAGTCTCATATCCATGGCGAGCCAGTTGATCAGCAAAGGAATGGTGAATGTAAGTTTGGTAAACGATGTTTTGCACAGCGGGGTGAGAAATAACCACAGGCAGATATTCTTCTTGAAATCGAGCCTCGTAGAACAGTCCTTTGTATAAGCGAAAGACGAAGCGCTCTTCAAAATCGTACGCGTTTTCATCTAACGGCATGGTATCATTTTCTTCGGTATAGAAGGCAGAAACCACCTTAGAGCCGTGCGTGTAACCATGAAACACGGCCGGCTGCAACGAGAAGAACGTAGGAATATAAAAGGCGGCGTGGTTCTTTAGACCTACTTTCACATCGCTAGCGTGGGCCATCTCAGTGTTGTTAAGACCCATCAGGTCGATAGTCGCCCCCCGGTAGGTGTAGGCAAATCCGCCGGCCGCCGACACCCCCACCGTCGGAAACTCAGGTAGCTGGCTAAACAGCTCGGTCAAAAGCTTTCCTTCTTGTCGGCCCATACTGGCCAACCTGAACTCAGGGAAAAGGGGGGAGCGCTCTTCACTGAGTAAGTGCAGCGGCGACTGGGTTGAGAAGTAGAGTAACGGAAGGAGGAGCAGTAGTACCAGATAGCCACTACGAACTGAAACAGGCAGTGTCCCCTCGTATCGGAACACAAAGAAGTGCTTCCAAAAGGGGAAATTGAGAAGTGCCAGAAAGTAGATAGGAATGAATGCCTGAAAAAAGCGAAGCATCGCGAAGTGGTCGCCACCTACGTAAACCGCTAGCGCAACGCTCAAGATACACACCAGAGAGAAAGCTAACTGTAGTTTCATGAACTTGGGCAGCGTATGAAGCGGCAGACGTTCGCGCCACCAGTGGCTCAATAATATAGTAAGAGAAACCAGTGACCCAAACACAAAGAGCCAGAGCAGGGGAGTTTGGTACAAAGAGAATCCGATATACCTGGCCCCATGAATCAGGTTATGCACTTTGTCAGAAGAGACCTTCGCGTAGTAGGTATTGGGTAGCAGGTAGCCGAAGTAGCTGTAGCGGATAACGATGAGGGTACCCAGCACAAATAAATAGGCACCTAGCAGGTATAAACCACTCGGCGACCACCACGCGTTGCGACGAGGCAATCCGAAGCCGGACAGTAAGGCGATGCCTACGCCAAAGACAAGCCCCCACAGCATGCTTTCGGGGCGGGTGAGCACGAGTAATCCCACGTATACTGATAGCCAAATTAAGTGCCTTCTCTGCTCTTCTCGAAGAAACTTCACAGCAGCGCCTACCGTGGAAACCAGCAGGAAGCACCAAAGGGCGTTTTCCATCAAGCTGAGTGTCATCCACTCCACAAAACCAGGGATCAGAAACAGAAAACTTAACACCAAACAAGCCGCTGGCGAGAAGAAAGCAGGAGTATTGTTGATGTACTGGATCAAACGTAGCGTTCGGTAGACGATCCCCGACAGTAGCAAAACGTTGAGCAGTAGTACGCTCAACTCGAAGGGTGAACCCAACCAGTACAGCGGACTGATGAGTAGTACCCAAAGCAAAGAGGTGAAACCCTCAACCCGTTCGCTACCTACATTGTACACAAAGCCATGACCATTCACGAAGTTTTTGACGTACACAAAATAGATATTGGCGTCATCTATTCCGACAATAGGCTGATCGTACAAATAGTAGTAAATAGCAGTGAAGCAGGCGCTCAGGATGACTATTAATAAAAAGTTTAAGATGTGTCTCATAAGGCAATGACTGGCCTTGGGAGCGTAAAACCAAGGTCTATTAGAATGTTGTGTATTTTAGTATTTTAGCAAATATAAATAGTCTTAGTCATATAAAGTAAAGGCTAGCACGCTAAGTGTAACCTGTTCGGTTTATATTTTTACCATATTTTCCTAACCATCAAGACAACGTAACCATGACTCAAGTAACAACTACTAAAGACAACGGGCTTCGTGTCGGCTGGATAGGCACCGGAGTGATGGGCGCGGCCATGTCGGCTCGTCTGCAAGCCGATGGTTATTCGCTGGTGGTGCACAACCGCAGTCGCAGCAAGGCGCAGCCACTGATAGACGCCGGAGCACAGTGGGCCGATTCGCCGCAGGCCGTAGCCCAACGGGCAGACATCGTGTTCACTATTGTAGGGTTTCCGGCAGATGTGCGGGCGGTGTACCTGGGCGAAACCGGTCTGCTGCAAGGGGCACGGGCGGGGGCCACACTCATCGACATGACTACTACTGAGCCTAGCCTGGCCGTTGAAATCTATCGAGCGGCTCAGCCAAAGAGAGTGAGCACCATTGATGCGCCGGTTTCTGGGGGTGACGTTGGGGCACAGCAGGGAACGCTATCGGTGATGGTGGGGGGAGATCAAGGCGCGGTTGAGAAGGTGATGCCCCTGTTCAAGCTCATGGGTAAAAATATTGTGTATCAGGGCGAAGCCGGAGCCGGTCAGCATACCAAAATGTGTAACCAAATTACCATCGCCAGCACCATGGTGGGCGTATGCGAGAGTTTGCTCTACGGGTACCGGGCCGGGCTAGACTTGCCAACCATGCTACGTTCTATCAGCAGTGGCGCCGCCGGTTGCTGGACGCTCGATAACCTGGCCCCCCGCGTGGTGCAGCGAAATTTTGACCCGGGCTTTTACGTAGAGCATTTTATCAAAGATATGGGTATCGCGTTGCAAGAGGCCAGTCGTATGCAGTTGGCCCTACCCGGTTTGGGGCTGGCCAAGCAGCTGTACGAAGCAGTGCGGGCGCAAGGACACGGTAAGCTGGGTACCCACGCCCTTATGTTAGCTCTGGAGAGGATGTCGGGTAGCGATGTGCCTTCTCATAATCAGCCATAACGATCAAACAAACACCCTTGCCCTATGGTTGGTGAATCATCCTTATCTAGTTATCAGTACGATCTATCTTGTATGAGTTCAACCGAAAAAACCTCACCCGAAGAATCTGTATCCCGCCTATCTTCCGCCCGCAAACTGCTCGTGCTGGCGTTGATTGGTGGGGTGATCTTTTCCATCGTGTACTTCGTCTTTTTCCGGCCTTCTGAGGCTAACCGCTACGCCGCTACGGCCCCTGCCCAAACGGCAGAGCCGCAGTTTGTTAAGGAGGGGGAGCTCTCTTTTCTGGAGGGAACCTCACAAGATACGCTACATCATATTGATATAGAAATTGCCGACGATCGGGCGGCACAGATGCAGGGTTTGATGTACCGCAGCAGCATGGCAGAAGACCACGGTATGCTGTTTCCTTATCCTGACGCTCGGCCACTTTCGTTCTTCATGAAGAACATGAAAATGTCGATTGATATCATTTTTGTGGGAGCTGACCGGCGGATTGTGACCATCCATCAGGCAGTGGCACCGTACTCTGAGAAATCGCTGCCCTCGGGTGAAGATGCGCAGTACGTTGTAGAAGTAAACGCCGGCTTCACGGCCCGCCATGGTATCAAAGAAGGCGACCTCATTTCGTTCGAGCGAATGTCCTAGATTAGACCCAGTCGTCTACGATAATCTGTGTTAATTAGTAGCAGTAGCAGTAGCAGTAGCAGTAGCAGTGCGGGGCAGCTACTTGCCAATTGCACGAGAAGGTTTTACGCAGGTAGCAAGAAGTAGCGAACGTCTAAAACCGAAGCGCTCAAATCCTCTCATTCTCAATTCTTTATTGCCCAGGGCGAACGCTCACAACTCGTATAGCAGCCCGTTCACCACTGCGTACTTCACCTTCTTGTTCTTCTTCAATACGAAGTTAGGACGGTTGCCCAACAGTATACCGTAGAAAGGAGCTTTTCCCCTGGGAATAAGATCCACCTCTGTAAACTTGCGAAGCGAATCTATGCCCTGAGCTTCTTTCACCCGCACTGTGGTGTATCCACGACGTAGTAGTCGTTCTGTCTTCAATCGCGATAAAGACCGTAAACGACGCGCCCGGCGGTGGGTTTTGCCCGGCACCGCCGTCAGGCCGCTCGCGTCTAACTCTTCGTAGCCATAGCGGTGCGACAGGTCGCCTAGCTTACCGATGCGGCTGTTGTAGAAGAAGTCACGATGCTGGTCGAAGGGCACCTCATCGCGGAAGATGCCGATGTCTACGGTACGGAGCGTGTCGTTCTGCTCGTACTGCACATTGCGGATCAACAGGTCGTAGAGGTGGCGCACGTTGGTCGGAATACGATCGTAATCAGCGAGTGACTTCTTGGCATAGCTGCGGGTAGCGATGGCGTGCAAACCGGTAACCAGCAGCATAAAATTAAGCCGTCGGATTTGCTGTTTCTCCGGGTCATCGGCGTAGCCACCCGACTCGATCAGTATTGTGCTGGTGCCCCACAACTGCATGTTATCGCCAAAAGCCCGAGGCTCAAACGTATCATTATAGCGACCCACTTGGTGAGGAATGTAAGTTTGAAGCGCCTCGTTGAGTAGCACAATTAGTTGCGTAGCCCGGTTGCGCACCGCACTGGTGTCGCGCGCCTCGTTGAAGGGCGGAGCCAGAAATGAGATGGTCGCCGGGTTAGGCGTTTTGCCAGCCGCATAGTAGATACTTTGATCGTGAAGGTTGAAACCAAAATCGGCTTTCAGCGAATCACGAAGGTTTTTGAGAATGCGCGACTCGGGTGAGCGCAGACGGCGGGCATCTCGGTTGAGGTCAATCCGAAGCGCATTACGCCGCTGGTACACCTCGGCCCCGTCAGGGTTGAGCATCGGTATAAAGTGAACGGTCAGGCTATCCAGAATGGTTTGGCGCACATCAGCCAGTGGCCCGTCTGCATCCTTCATCAGGTTAAACAAATCGAGCCCCGCTAGCGTCGCCGTCGGTTCATTACCGTGCATCTGCGACCATAGCAACACTTGGGTAGGGCCTGTGCCAAACGACACATCGTAAATGGTTCTTCCTTCTACCGACTCACCCAGCACCTTTATCATAAAACCGGGTTGGTCTTTGAGCCGCTGCACCAGGGGTTCAATAGCTTGATGCTTGAAGCGCCGCTGCGTTAGGTTGGTTTCGCGATACTGATCGTGTGCCGCATCGGCTCGTTGGTGAACCGGCTGGTCAGTTTGCGCGAAGGCAAAACTGGTCAGACAACAGAGTAGGCATAAAAGCTTCAAGCAGGCAACAGACAGTGAAAACAGCAAGTTACGACAAACTACCGCTTCACAAAGCGCAGTGTCCGCTGTTCTTCACCCCGCTGAAGATTAATAAAGTAAAAACCTCGGGGAAAGTGCGCCAGATCATACAGATTACTGCCGGCGTTAACCTTGCGTGTATCCAGCGTTTCGCCAATAATATTATGCAGTGTAGCGATGCTGCCCTGCCAGAGGTCATCGCTCACTTCCAACGACAGTGAGCCGAAGGTGGGATTAGGAAATACGTAAACCGAGGCTGGAGCAAAAACATCTTCAGTTTCAGTAACCAGCGGGGACTGAACGTTGCTGTCAATGATGGTATCGGCTGCATACACAGTTGGAGCTGCTTCGTAGATCGTCGTGTTCGTATAAGATGCTCGACTAGCGTGGCTGACGAGCATCAGCAGCGTGATAAAAAGTAGCGGGTATATATGTTTCATGAAAGCATAAGTTAGCGAGTGTACGAGTATCCTACTTATATGACCCCATGAGAAGGCAAAAGGTTGAAAGGTAAAGCTAAAGAAAGTGTAAAACTTTGATCACAATTCGTATTCATCGCCGTAGCAGCCATTTGGTTGACCAGTAAAGTGCCAACAATCAACGCTTACACGTGTTCCTAGTGCTGGACATACGAAAGACTTGGGCATGAAACACGTGGACTGGATATCAATAGGAGGCGGACTGTTATTTACTTTGCTGGCGCTTGGTGCGCAGGCGCAATACCGTATTACGGGTAGCATCGTCGAAAAAGAATCAGGAACGGTGGTGCCCTACGCTAACGTGGCCCTGTACGCCGACGGCCAAGAGGCGGTTTTCAAGGGCGGTATTTCTGACGCTGAGGGTAGCTTTGCTTTGTCCGAGATTCCAACCGGTAACTACCGACTTATGGTTCGCTTTGTGGGTTACGCACCCTACACGGTGTCAGAGATATCGCTTGATCAGAACACCGACCTGGGCACCATCGCGATGGCTAAGAAAGTGACCGAGTTAGACGCTGTGGTGATCGAAAGTGCTGAGGTGCGTCAGCCGGTTGAAACCAACCTGGAGGGAATGACCATTCGGCCCGAACAAAATATCTCAAACGTGGGCGGCAGCGTGCTCGATGTGCTGCGCAACACACCTTCGGTGAGCGTAGGGCAAGATGGTGGACTCACCCTGCGCGGCAGCAGTTCTACCAACATCCTGATCAACGGACGTAACTCAGCCATCGCAGGCGACCTATCGCAAATTCCGGCCAGTGCTATCAAGAATATCACCATTGTGAACAACCCCAGTGCTAAGTACGACGCGCAGGGTACGGGCGGGGTCATCAATATCAAACTAAAGAAAGGGCAGGGTCAGGGCACGCACGGCAACGTAGAGCTCACCGTGGGTAGCCGAATGCGCACCAATGCTTCGGCCCGGCTTAGCCACCAGCAGGATCGCATCAACGTATACGGCAGCTACAGCTACCGCAATTGGCCGAGCATTGCCGACGCAGCCGTAGAGCGCGAAACCTACGGCCCCGACGGCACGCTCTTGTTACAAAAACGCGATGTGGAGCGCCAGGACCTTAGCCACACCGCCAACTACGGATTGGACTACTATTTTGACAAGAGTAAGCTGAGCTACGAAGGAGTGTTTGAAAGTGAAGGAGAAGAAGACACGGAGGTTACCACCAGCCAGCGTTTTATGTCGGACACCGAAGATCGTGACCTGTTTAACGTGCGCGACAACCTGGAAACTGAGGAGAATTATACGCTCGACAATTCACTGATCTATGAGCGGTTTTTTGAACAAGAAGAACGGGAGTTCAGGGCTTTAGCCAGCTACTCTTACCGCGATCAGGTAGAACGACAAGACGCTGCCACACAGTCGTTAGAAGAAGACGGCACCCGAAGCGAAACTCCGGCTGACCGCCAGCGGGCCAGTACCGATGAGCTTAACCGCATCGGAGTGGTGCAGATAGACTACGCCCACCCCTTTTCTGACGGCAACAAGCTGGAGGTGGGCCTCAAAACCATCTTGCGCAGTTTGGATACTGATTTTGACTTCGACAATTTCGATGATCCATCACAACAGTGGATAGATAACACCGACGTAAGCAACCGTTTTTTGTACGAAGAACAGGTGTACGCGGCCTACGCCATTTACAGTCACAGTTTCGAGCAGATCGATGTATCAGCTGGGGTACGCCTGGAGCAAACCCTCATTGACACACGACTTTTTAATACGGGCGAAGAAAGTGACCAGCGGTATCTTGATCCTTTTCCCAGCTTCAGCGCGCAGTACCATATTGATGACGCCCAGTCGCTCAAGCTCACCTACAGCCGCCGGATTGATCGCCCCAGATCGCGTCTACTCAACCCCTTTCGCGACATTGCGGATACGCTCAACGTGCGCTTCGGTAATCCCAATCTTCAGCCAGAGTACATTCAGTCACTGGAGTTTGGCCACAAAGTGAGCTTCGAGAAGGCTGATCTCACCTCCACGCTATTCTATCGCCACATCAACGGACTAGTCGATCGGTTGGTCAACGTGACCGACAACGGGGTGTCAGAGCGACGACCCGAGAACCTGGCAAGTGGCACTACCTACGGTATAGAACTTATCAATACGACCGAGATCGCTCCCTGGTGGAACCTTAACACCAGCTTCTCATTCTTTCGCGCACTCGTAGATGGTACCAACCTCGACGCCGACTATACCAACGACGCGCTGGCCTGGAACGCCAAGCTGGTATCCAACTTTGTGCTACCGGCCAAGATAGACCTACAACTTACCGGTAACTACGAAGCCCCCGAGGCCGAAGCGCAAGGCTTCGACGACGAGCGCTACTACCTGGATGCCAGCGTACAGCGCAGTTTCTTTGACGAAAAGGGAAGCGTGAGTCTGAGCGTACGCGATGTGTTCAATACCTATCAGTTTGGCAGCAACGCCGAAACCGAAGACTTCCGTCAGTACTTTACCTACAAGCGTGATACGAGGATTGTGTTACTGACGCTGGGCTATAAGTTCTGATCTATTCGGAAGAGCGATCTACTACTTCTAATGACGTGATTCCTACGATAGAGCCTACCATACAGGTGCTCACTCGATCCGAAAGCGTATCGTAGGCCATTCGTAGTTTTAAGCCGTCGCGAGGCTCGATATCATCCCACTGAGTGGTACTGTAGTATTGACTATCTCTTTCGGACGCGGAGGGAAAGTAAGGCTCTAAATAATCTCCGTTGGGTAATTCCAATACCAGCCCGCAACCATCTAATCCGGTAAGGTCTCGGACGGTAACCGAGGAGGATTCTTTCGGCAGCGGAGCACTCGCTTCGAGATCATCCTCATTACAGGATAGCATGGTGGGTAATAAGACAAAAGCCGTTAACCAATGTATATTTCTCATGTTATTAATTTTTTTAGTTCATACTAAAGACACGCTGGTGGCACACATGGTTGGAACCTAGGTTCAGCCGAGCTGTAAAAAAGTGGTGAGCTCATTTACCGCCCGCGTTCGGTGCAGGCACCAACTGCTATAGGCGACAGGAAAGGTGGTGAGACCTACGCGGTGTAAAATCTTGTAACGTTCCAGCGAAAACCCTTCCGCAAAATCGCCCGGATAGCCAATAGCATCTATACAGTAGGTCTCTCCGGCGTGCGTAACGAGCAGATCAATCTCAATACCCGCAATAGGATACGCTCGGTGGATATCGGCCACCCCCCGTTCGTTGAGCGTTGCCGTGATTTCGTCCAAGAAAATGTCTTTACCAGACGGCGGCGATACCACTGCCTCGGCTTGGGCGGCAATGACTTCTAAGTACTGCCTGAGCAGGGAGTCTGGTTTGAGTTGGGTGGCAGGCAGCGAGACAAAAATGTGCTGCTGCGAGCGGGCTCGGGTGATGCTCACGTTAAAAACGTCGGGTTGGTTGAGGTAACGAAATGCGGTAGGATGAGCGTCTGCGCTCAGCACGAACGAAATGAACATCGTATCACGCTCTTCGCCCTGAAACGAATGAGCGGTTCCCACCAGTATCTGATGTCGCTCGATCTCGTTGAGGGTGCAAACGGTCTGTATTTTTTTCTGTAGGTAATCTACCTGCTCGCGAAACGGAGAAAGAATACCCACGCTTTGACAAGAAACGGCGGTCTGCCGCGACTCATCGTTGATTAGTTGCCTCACGTGCGCGATGATGGCGTCTGCTTCGGTAGGGTTATGTCCCGCTTCGTCTCGGCTGCCTTCTCCCGGGTGAACGGCGACCCTTTGCTGAAGGTTGGCCTGCGGGGTGGCTTGCATAATGCGCAATGCCCCTTGATAAAATTTTTGATTGCTGAAAGAGATGATAGAAGGGGCGCTTCGGTAGTGCTCGTTCAAAAAAATGCTTTGCGACTGCTCCTGAATGCTTTCCTGTACTTTATCTAGCAAACTATGCGTACGAAAGTTCAGCGTACCGTACGCCGCCTCAGTGAGGCCGTACTGTTGCTTTAGGTGCCTTTGCCGCGCTTCTGATAGAAAAGATACGTGCCGCAGCTGCTGAGGATCACCCACGATGACCGACCGTTTGGCCCGCTGCAACACGGGCAGTGTACTGGCGATATCGCACTGCGTCGCCTCGTCCAGGATGACCACATCAAATAATTCCTGCTGTAGCGGCAGCAGGCTGCTCACGTCAGACAGGTTGGTGAGCCATATTGGAAAGGCGCGTTGCAGTTGTGATAGGTCGGCCGACTCGAACAGCGACTCTTTACGCTGCGCGGTGCGGGCTCGTAACGCCTGCAAAAACGATTTAAACGTGCTCCGGTGCAAACGAAGCGAAGTAGCTAACTGGCTCTGAAACTTCAGCACCAGATACTTTCTAATAACTTTTTCTCGCTGCTGTTGTGTGCTCTCGAGTTGCTCTAGCAGCGTGTGGTAAGAATCAGTGTTAGCGGTACGCCAGCGTACGTACATCTTTCGCCACTGCGTGAACCAACCAGACTTCCTTTGTGACAGCCAAACGCCCCTTCGTAACTCCTTTTGTTCTCGCTCCGTTATTTCTGCTTCTAACTGACAAATGGTTTCAGTAAGATTAGTTACTGTCTTCTCGTACTTTTCTAAAATGTCGGGGCGGACGTCTTCGATGTTAATGCCGCTCAACATATCCTGTAACCGCTTTTTGAGCACCTTCTTATAGTCGCTTTGTCCGCCCCGCACGATCACGTCAGGTAACTTAAAGTCCTTCTCTATTTTATCAGCAATCACATCCACCGCCTGGTTGTTGTTTGATGCAATCAGCACCGACTTGCCTTGACTCAGATAGTCTACCGCCAACGCAGCAATGGTGAATGATTTGCCCGTGCCCGGTGGGCCGATGACAAGGGTTTGCACGTGCGTATGGCTAGAGGCTAGCACTTTCTCTTGAGCCTGACTGAGTGCGACGGGTACCATCGCTGTGGTGGAAGGTGGGCTATCTGGCGGAATAGTACGAGAAAAGAGGGCACGAAGTGGTGGCGACCAGGTGTTGGTCTGGCTCATTTCTTTTAGCTCACTGAGCACACCCAGTGTAGTATTAGATTTTCGCACCACGCACAAACCCGCCGCCGGCACGAGCGAATACGCATCTGATTGTGCCAGTTTCTTGTAACACTGCTTAACCGCTTCTTCACTGTAGAGCTGTGGAAACAGCAACAATTCTTGGGTATCCAGTGTCGGTAGGGTATCGTGCAGCAGGCGCTGAACGTCGCCACACAACCCGAAGTCAATAAAACCGGTAGGAAGCTGTTCTGCCAGTTGGTCGTAGGTATCGGCATCAGATACGGCCTTGATCGCCGCCGGGTTAATTATTGTCTGTTGCGTGTTGATCCGTACGTAGAACTCATCATCTTTTTCGTCAAGCTGGGCGGCATGGAGGTAGAGGGGCGCACAGAACCTTCGTTTCTTTTGAGCAACTAGCGTATGCCCTAACACAAACAAAGAGCAGCAGTACAAGGCTTTTTCCTTGGTGTAAATCGCCAGGTCTTTCTGGGCGTCTGTTGCCCACTCGGCGGCAACCGCCACTTTAGGCAAGTTACCCGAGATTAGCTCGGCATCGGACAGCATCAGGCGATGCTCTACTTTGCTGCTAAAGAAGTTGTACAGATGGAGTGCGCGGTTGTCAGCCTGGTAACAAGCGCGGAAGTAGGAGACAGCGTCAGATAACATAGAGTGAGCCTACTCTAAACTCGCCTTGAGTAGGTCTTTCAGCTCGTCCTTCACCTGCCACGCGGGCACACCGTCTGAAGGAGCAGTGAGTATGGCCTTCATCAGGTCACCGATAATGTGTTGGGGGAAGCCGAGGTGTTTAGCGTACTCCATCAGGATTTCTATCTCACAATCATCCACTACCTTATCCAGATAGATCATGTATGTCAAGTAGTACAATTGCTCGATGGGCGAGCGCTGATCTTTCGGCGGCTGAACGCCAGAAGAAGAGAAGGCTTTGATGAGCGCATCCGTCTCTGTAGTTGGTATTCCTATGTACTGTCCCCATCCGCAGATAGTGTCTAGCTGCATCTGGGTAGTATGAGTGGCGCTCACAAACGTGTAGAGAATACTACGGTAGCTACTAAGTAGCGCTTGTCTTTCTATATGTGGCTCTTGATTCATATGGATCTGTGTATTTAGCTCAGTTTATTCAATAAACAAAGTTGTAGCCAGCCACCACGATTCTATAGGTTGCTCTGGAGCAATCGCATGTATTTTATCAGTGAAAGTAGCAACATAAACGATAACTCATGATACTTATTATGTGCTGAGTTTCAAAAAATTAAACTATTAAAATATTTTTTTTAATTTATTTTTTGATTTTAGCGTTGTAGCACTACATTTGATTGTCTGGTGGCAATGTAACTTTATATCCTATTATCATCTTTTTTTATGAGAACTACGCAACAAATCAAAAACCATTACGAAGTAGAAAAGTCCCTCGCCGATAAATTACGGCAGTCATCTACTCGCGAAGAACGAAAGCAGCTGTACGAAGTCATGTACGATGAGCTTTTCGAGAAAGTGCCTGATCACCCTCGGCTAGTGATGCGAGCGGACACCCAAAGAACATTACGAAAGAACAAAACCAAGCTGAGGATGGTAGGTAGGCTACTTAAGCGAAGTACTGTATTTGCAGAATTTGCGCCAGGCGACTGCGAATTCTGCTTTTTTATTGCTAGCCGAGTACGTAAAGTATATGGTATGGATATTTCGGATCAAGCCGACCCTACCCGCACGAAGCCAGATAACTTCGAACTAACAGTATATGACGGCTATCTTCTCAACATGCCGGCGGAATCAGTTGACGTTATATTTAGCGACCAGTTCATCGAGCACCTTCACCCCGAAGATGTTCCTGCACATTATGCTTTAACACACCATCTATTAGTGCCGGGTGGCAAATACGTCTTTCGCTACCCTCATTTATATCGTGGGCCGAGCGATATCTCTCGGTTCTTCTCTAACACGCCACAAGGGTTTCACCTCAACGAATCTACTTTTTCTGCTACAGTGAATCAACTTCAGCAGGCTGGTTACTCGAAATACCAGTGTTACTGGTTCTCTCGCTTTTATCGTATTCCCGCCCCGTTCTGGTTGATTAGAGGGATTGAGCGCTTGCTTAGTAATGTATCACCTCGCTATCGGCGCCCGATATCATCAGTATTACTGCCAACGGTACATATAATCGCGACTAAATAGAAGCAGGCATACGTTTAGAGGTCTATACCTGCTGTATAGGACTTTAGACAGTGCAAAAATCCATGAAAAGAAGATACATCACAACACTGTTCTGTTCAACCAGTCAGCGTTGTGTTGTTACTCCTTCAAACGTTCTGCGCGGGGAGTAAGTGAAGTAAGGTCGGCAATGCGCACCGGCTGGCCGCTCTCTACGCTCTGGCGGGCCGCAATACCCACCAAAATAGACATGGCCCCATCACGCGTACCGGCCGACTGCCGATAAGGATCTTTGGCCGACGGGTTTTTGAATATTTTATCTTTCAGACGTACGTCACCTCCGCCGTGTCCGCCCTCACCGTGAGGTACCCGGATAAGCTCAGTGTCGCCAAAGTTTTTCGTAACTCTGATTTCGTCATAGTCCTCGCTTTCCCAGGGTTGGCGCTCTTTCACCCACGCCTCTACGCGCCCTTCGGTGCCGTTGAAGGCAATGCGATAGCCCTCGTAGGGAGAGTAAGTGGTGAGCGAGTAGCTTACCTGCACATCGTTGGCGTACTTAATACTGGCGCTCATCTTGTCATAAATGTCGATGTCTTCACGAAACACGCAGCCGTCGCGAAGGTAACCGTCGTGTTCTTCGTGTTGTACGTATAAGTTCGTCAACATCTCATTCTGACTAATATCCATGTAGAACTGGCAATCGTTCTGATGAGGACAGGGGCGACAGTGAGAGTGGCGAAAAGGACCGTGTTTTCCGTAGTGCTCCAACTTTCCGTAGGCGAACACTTCGGCCGGTTCGCTATCAAGCCACCAGTTGAGCAGGTCGTAGTGGTGCGTGGCTTTGTGCACAAACAGGGTGCCGCCCTGCTCGCGTAACCGGTGCCACCGACGAAAGTAGGCCGCACCGTGATAGATATCAAGGTACCAATGAAAGTCTACCGAGGTAACCTGGCCGATAGTACCGCCGTGCAGCAGTTCGTATATTTTCTGTCGGTGTGGCGAGTAGCGGTAGTTGAACGTAACGGTCACCTTTTTACCCGTTTCGCGCTCAGCGTCCAGGATGGCCTGACACTTCGTTTCATCGGTGGTCATAGGCTTTTCCGTCACGATATCGGCCCCCATTTCCATTCCCCTGACGATGAACTCGTGATGTGTAGCATCCACGGTGGTGACGATCAGTACGTCAGGGCGAGCACTACGCATCATCTCCTCGAAGTCGGTGTACGTCGGGCAATCTGCGCCAATAAACTCCTTGCCAAATTCCAGACGACCCGGATTACTATCGCACAATCCGACGAACTCCACTTCGTTCGCGTACTGCTCTCGCACACTCTTACCCCACATGGTGATTCCACGAATGCCGGTTCCTACCAATGCCACCTTCATTTTTGCTTTCGGATGATAGGCAAATGTAGGGTGAGGCACCACCAGGGTGCCTGCTACTGCGGCTCCGGCAGTGGTCAGAAACTTGCGGCGATCAGCAGTAGTGTGCATCAGGCAGGGGGGTTATTAGGCGATAGACTACGAATTAAATCTTATCTTCTACTGACCGAAGGTAGTTGAAGCTTTGCGCAATACTTTGCAGGGGGTCGGGAGACTGGTCTTGCTCCACAAAACATTGCGATACGCCCAGCTTATCGGCGAGCACCAGAATGTCCTGGATATCAATTACCCCGTCGTTCAGCTCCTGAAAAGCGTCTACCGGCACTTGCCCTTCGTCGTAGATCAGCGGTGTACCTTCCTTCTTGTTCTTAAGGTGCAGCAGCGTCATCCGTTCACCGAGCTTCTCCATCAGGGGCAGAGGTTCGTGTCCCGCCAGACTTGACCAGAACACATCCAGCTCGAAGTGAAGCTTATCGGCATCCGTCTCGTCGATGAGCACATCATAGGGCACTTTGCCGTCCATCGGCTCGAACTCAAAGGCGTGATTGTGATAGCACAACTTAATGCCCGCCGCGTTGCACTGCTCACCGGCCTTGTTCAGCGCTTCGGCTATCTTGTGATAGTCATCCAGCGTTTGGCGTTCCTCTTTGCGCATATAACCAAACACCAGGTACTTCATGCCCAGCTTCTGCGCGGTTTCTACCACTCCGGCAAAGTCTTTCTCGGTCGGTTCCATGCCCTCGGACTTCACCAAGTCCCACCGCCCAGTGAGGTAGGGCCAGGGAAAAAAGGTGCTGTAGGAAGCAAGGCCCAGGTCGTCGAGCATAGGTGACATCTCAGCGTAAGTAGCTGGATCGCCGCCTTCTATCTGCGCGTAGCCCGCCTCTTTGATCGCCTTGAGCGTAGCCAGTGGGTCTTCCGCCATTTGGTTGCGCACGGTATACAATTGAATGCCCATTTGATCTACGTAGGGGTGGGCCGTTTTTCCGAAGGCAGGAGCCATAAACGGAAGGCTTAAGCCAGCCGCCGCTGAGGTACGAATAAAATCTCTTCTTTTCATAAGGGCTTAGGTTGTTGAGAATCTAAAAATAGCAATAATTTGCCAATAGGCCTACCACCATATAGCTTTCCTGTAGATAGACAAACTGAACTACCACAGCAGGTTAGTGCTTGCGATAGCAACAGTAATTTTCAAGCGTAAACAGTTATGAAAAATAGCAAAACTGCTCTCGTTACGGGCGGTAACCGTGGTATCGGCCTGGAGATTTGTCGCCAGCTGGCGCAACGGTCGCACCAGGTAATTCTCACCAGCCGCAGTGAAGCCAAGGGGCGGGCGGCGGACTAAAGTCAACGCGGCTGATCCTGGTTGGGTGCACACCGATATAGGAGAGGAGGATGCCAGGCGATCCGTTCCCGAAGGGGCCGATACGCCAGTTTGGCTCGCCACGCTACCCAACGATGGGCCTTCGGGAGGCTTCTTTTACGACCGTGAGTCAAAAGATTGGTAAGAGGACAATCTTCCCCACTTTCTTACATCCGGTAATTATACGCTAGTTTGGCGGGTAGCCGACATCGAGCGAAAAACTACCTGATAACCAAGCGGTAATGCTACGTGGTCTGAGTGAAGAATAACATTTGACCAACGATTGCTCATCTTCTTCAGCAGATAGGATAAAGGCGCACGCCAATCGGTACCCCAGCGAAGGGCGCAAACTTACACGAGGTGGAACCACCGGGCGTAGCTCGCACTTGTATAATTGCCAGAGCCTCGGTAGGTTGCTGTAAATTCTGTCGCTTGTATGCGTATCTTTTTGATAATCTTGGGGTTGCTATCTATCGCCGAAGGAGTGCTGGCTCAGTTCGGTAACGAATGGATTGTGCCCAACCAGCAGTACTATAAGCTATCTGTCGCTGAAGACGGTGCCTATCGGGTGAGCTACGCCGACCTACAGGCAGCGGGTTTTCCGGTAGCAGGCGTTGATCCTCGGCGTATTCAGCTCTTTTTTCGGGGGCAAGAGCAGGCTATCGTGGTGCAGGGGCAGCAGGATGCTCGCTTCGATCCTACTGACTTTGTGCTGTTCTACGGCCAACGTAACGATGGCACGCTGGATCAAGAACTCTACGTAGACCCCGCCGCGCAACCGCACCGGCAACGCAACCTCTACTCAGACACCACCGCCTATTTTCTCACCTGGCGTCTTGATGCGGGCGTAGGCAAGCGAATGAACGCCTTCTCTGAGAACAACATCACCAATTTACCCGCGGCTCCCTATCATCTGAAAGCCAGTGAACTAGTGCTGTCCGATGAATACGCGTTTGGGCGGCGTTATCCGGTGGGCTCTACCTCCGGCATCAATGCCCGGCTGAGTAGCTTTGACTACGGTGAGGGGTGGACTGGCCCTCGTTTGCAGCGGGGCACCACCACTGACTATACCCTGCCGGTAGTCAGTCCGAACTCCGGTGGCCCATTGCCTCGGCTCACGCTAGTGCTGAACGGCCGCAACCAGCGCCGCCACCGCGTGACCGTGCAGGTAGGCAGCAACGCCGGTTCGCTTCGCACCCTCACCGAGGCTAATTTTGTGTATGAAGACAGCTATACCCTAGAAGAAACACTCTCTTGGTCCGACGTAGGTAGCGATCAGTTTACCGTGCGCCTCACCGTGAACGGAGTGGACGGCGAAGCTGACAACGTTTCGCTGGCCTACGCTCGCCTTACCTACGCCCAGCAGGCCGACGCTGAAGGGCAGGCACTGGCCATTAACCTGCCCGCGGGAGCCGCTAAAACCTACGTGGAAGTAGACAATCCGCCGAGTGGTCCAATCTTACTGGATGTCACTGATCCGGTGAGTCCTGAGCAGATAGGAACCTCTCTTATCGGTGGGCGCACGGCGGCCATTGTTCCGAATACGAACGGTGCCCGACAACTGTTGCTGAGTGATGCCAAGTTGGTGCCGCGTATACAACGCACCGACTTTGAGCGCCTAGACGCCGGTGCTACACTTTTGATGATCAGCCACCGGGCGTTGCACCGACCCGCCGGGCAGTATAGCGATCCGGTAGCGGCCTACCAAGACTACCGCAGCTCACCCGAGGGTGGAGGTCACGCCGTGCTGTCGGTAGACGTGCAGCAGCTTTACGACCAGTTTAACTACGGAGAGACTAGCGCGCTCGCTATTCGCCGTTTCTGCCACTACATGATCTCGAAGGGCAATCCTGAGTACCTGTTCATCATTGGTAAGGGTTTAAAGGTCAACTACGACTATCATCGGAAAGCTAATCCTGCGGACGAAGGGTTGGTACACTTTGTGCCCACCGGCGGGCACCCCGGTTCAGACATTGTGTTTACGGCAGGGCTAGAAGGTAGCGATGGAGTGGGAGCCGCCTTGGCCACCGGGCGCATCAACGTGCGTAGCGCGCAGGAAGTAGCCAACTACTTAGATAAAGTGAAAGAACAGGAGGCGCGCGGTATCACGGCAGACTACGAAGCCGCCACGGCCCGCGAAGCCCTGTGGAAAAAGCGCTTGGTGCACCTTAGTGGCGGAGTGACCACCGGCGAACTGGCCACATTCGGTCGCTACGTCAACGACTTCGAATCGGTGGTGGTAGATGATCACTTGGGCGGACGGGTATCCACGCAGTCTAAGCAAACCAATAATGCCACCGAACTGATCAACATTTCGGATGAGGTTAATAAGGGAGTGGCGCTGATTACTTTCTTCGGCCATTCGTCTGCCACCCGCACCGATATTGAGATTGGTGACGTGTCTAACGACGAGCTGGGCTATCGCAATCAGGGGAAGTACACAGCAATTTTACTCAACGGTTGCAACGCGGGTTCTATCTTCAACCCGGCGGCTACCTTCGGCGAAAACTGGATCGGTACCGCCAATCGGGGGGCACTGCACGTACTGGCGCACAGCTCTACCGGTTTATCCGGGATACTAAAGCAGTATTCTGACAACTTTTACCAAACCGCTTTTGGTGATAGTTTGTGGATAGACCAGCCGGTAGGAAGGGTAAAGAATGAGGCGGAACGGCGGTTTATAGACAACACGGGCAATCCCTGGGAGGCCTATACCGCCCAGGTGCAGCAACTGGTGCTACAGGGCGACCCCTCTATCTCGCTGTTCGGGCGCGGCCTGCCCGACTACGACATCAGCGAAGACCGCCTGCTGGTGTCTTCGTTGGATAACAATACGGTGACAGCCTCTTCTGATTCGTTTGCGGTAGATGTGATCGTGCGCAACTTTGGTCGCACCGGCCCCGATTCCCTGACGGTGCGTATTAACCGTACGCTGGGTGATGGTACGCAAGTAAGTTACGGGCCGCGATACTTTCCGGCGGTGCGCTACCAAGACACCCTGCGGTTCGTCATTGCCGCCAATGAGAACGAAACTAGCCCTGACCAACGCGCGGGCGATAATGCTTTTGAGGTTATTGTTGATGAGGCAAACGAGGTGGCCGAGATTAACGAAAACAATAACCAGACGGCGCTTACGTACTTTGTGCCGACCAGCGGAACCATCAATGTGCTGCCTCACAACTACGCACTGTTGGCGCAGCCAGAAGTGGTGTTGCGTGTGCAGCCCGGAAACTTACAGAACGCCTGGCAGTCAGCAGAAGCCCGCGATTTTCTGATAGAATTAGATACCTCGACTCGCTTTGAAAGTCCGATTCGGCAACGAATATCAGCTACCGCGCTCGCCAGTTGGTCGGTGACACTACCAGAAGCCACCGATAGCACGGTTTACTACTGGCGGTCAAAGTACGCCGACCCGCAACCGGGGGAAGTAGATATTTGGACGGTCAGCTCCTTTACCTACGTGGCAGATAGCCCCCACGGCTGGGTGCAACGGCAAGCCCCCCAGTGGCTAGAAAACAGGGTGCAAGGATTGACGTACGACGGCGAGTGGAAGTTTGAGGAGACGAACCTGAGTGTGCGGGTAGACGCCCACGGCAGCGATAGCGAAGCGGTTGCTCCAACCGTGCTCATCAACGAGAAAAGCTTCGTGCTGGAAAGCTCAGGCAAGTGCCGCGATAACTCGTTGAACGCTATTGCTTTTGATCGTTACAGTCTGCAACCCTACCTGGTCGTCAAACGAGGCGGTTTTGACGAAGGTGACAGAAATAGCTGCGGAGTGCTGCCGCAGGTGGTTAATACGTTCAGCAACGGACAAGTCACCAGCAATGCGATACTTACGCAGTACGTCGACGCGGCTTCGGATGGCGATCCGATCCTGCTGTTTTCTATCGGACAGTTGAACTATTTGGTATGGGATGCTTCGGTGCGTGCCGAGCTGACTCGTATCGGAGTAGATGTTGCTGATTTAGACGGTCTACAGGCGGGTGAGCCGCTGATTATACTGGGACGTAAAAACGCCAGTCCCGGCAGTGCCGTGGTCGTACGAGCGAATGCCGAAGGTGAAGCAGCTGTAACGGCACAAACCATCAGTTTAGATGAACAAGTAACGGGGCAGTTTAGCCAGGGAAGTATCGTGTCGCAGCGCATAGGCCCTGCTTCAGCGTGGGGAGACTTACAGCTTCAGCTGGCCCGAGAAGCCAGCGATAGCCTGCGGGTGACGTTGATCGGTGAGAGGATGGATGGGCAAACGACCGTGTTGGCAGAACTGGCCGAGCAGCGGCAGATGGACCTATCAAGTATTGATGTCAGTGAGTATCCTTACCTAAAACTGGATTGGCGGGTGAGCGATACAGAGAACCTCACACCCGCCCAACTACGGCAGTGGCTCATTACCTACGAAGGAGTGCCCGAAGGCACCCTGTTACCGTCAGCCACGCGGGCTGATAGCAGCTTACAGGCCGAAGGCGAGCCGTTTGCCGCGTCCTTCGATTTTTACAACCTATCTACCTACGACTTCAAAGATTCGCTGACGGTGACGTACGCTTTTTCCAATCCTCAAACGCGGGTAGGAAGCGAAGAGACACTGCGTATTGGACCACTGGCCGCCGACGATACGACGACCTTTCAGGTAACGACTAGCACCACGGGCAAAGCGGGAAGCAACAACCTGGCTCTCTACGTCAATCCTCGCCTCTTGCCCGAGCAGCGCTACGATAACAATCAGCTTAACCTCAGCAATTTCCTCACGGTAGTATCCGATGTGTCTCACCCCGTGTTGGATGTCGCCTTCGACGGCGTATACATTCGCGACGGCGATATTGTGTCGCCACAACCCCTCATCTCGGTGACCGTACGTGACGAAAATCCAGTACTGCGCAAGCAAGATACGACAGGTATCCAACTGTTCTTGCGCAAAAATACGGCTGATAGCACAACGGCTGCCGCAGATTTTCAGCGGGTACGTCTGTCAGGTGATGAGATAAGTTATACCGCTGCCAGCGATAGCCTACCGTTTGCGCTCACGTATCAGCCCACGCTAGCGGACGGGCTGTATACGCTGCGGGTGCAGGCCGAAGATGAATCGGGCAACCCTTCGGGAAAACAGCCCTACGAGATAAACTTTGAGGTGGTCAGCGCGTCTACAATCATCTACCACTATCCTTATCCCAATCCGCTAAGTACGCACACGCGGTTTGCGCTTACCTTCACCGGTACCACGCCTCCCGACGGGGTAGCGATTCAAATTATGAATATTACCGGACAGGTGGTGCGCGAGATCACGTCGGAGGAAATCGGTCCTTTGCGGGCGGGTAGCGAAAATATTCAGTACCGGTGGGACGGGCGCGATGCCTTCGGTAATCAGCTCACCAGTGGTATGTACCTATACCGGATTTTGGTAGTGGGATCGGGGTTTGAGCACCGCGAGGCCACGGTCGGAAAAGCCTTTGGTAAGCTGTATATCGCCCGCTAACAAAACGAAAAAGGGCTTCCGTTATCAGAAGCCTTTTCTTACTTACAAACTACTTATTGCGATCTGCTCACGGCAATATTTTCTCTCGAACTTTAGCCCCCGTGCTGGTTGCGCCGCTAACCGAAGCTGAGAGCATATTTAAGTTTCTGCAAGTGCTTGTATTTTAGTGCGTTGGCCCGAAATTCCAGGCGGGCGTGCGGAGCTTCTGTGCGAGGAAGCATGGGATGCCCCGCATTGGAATTTCCGCGCCACGGTGGCTTGATCTTTTTGGCGGTCCGCCGCGCGGTTCGTTTTTGGATCAAACCAAAAATGAACATGGAGAAGGTAAGCAAACGAAACAAAATTTCTTTATCTGCAAATAATTACAAGCGAAATTTTTTAAACATGCTCTAAGCGTTTTTATTGATACGTTAGGTCTCGGCTACTAAAAATCAAGTCGGTAGTTCACTTTCAGGGCCACGCCCCAGTGCGTGCGCTCCAGCGTCTGGAGGTGATTGTCAGTGACAACCAGATAGACGTACGACAAGGGTTGGTACTCCCATTGCAGGCGACTGTTGATATTGAAATTGTTGCGCTGGGTGTTGTACTGCAAGTAGGTGGTCCAGTTCAACCGATTATGAAAGAATACTTCTCCCGTGAAACGGGCGAGATGAAATAACCGGCTTCCCAGCTGATTTATGTTCAGATAATTGGCTTCATAATCTAATCCTACCTTCGCGATCGGGAGCATGCGGAAGGTGGTGTTGGCGGTGAAGGTAGTCCGCGTTCCGTCGTAGTACCCGCCGTGCTGTAGGCCCGCACGAACCACTACATTTTTGTTATTGGGCGAGCGATACTCGGCCCCGAACGATGTGAAGTGATACTCACCGGTGCTGATGTAGTTCTCATTTCCTAACGGATCAAAGCCATACCGCAGATTGATGTAATCGTGTTTGACGTTCCAGTACACCGCCGCCGCGTTTCTGAACCAGATGTTTTGATTGAGACGACTTGACGATTGCGTCACCGCTCCCGCGTGATCCCAGTACGTAGTGTTGCTGGGTGAGAAGTAGCGAAAGGACTGAATGTGCTTCGAGGTGGCGGGAATCGATAACAGGGTAAGAGAAACGTCCGATTTGGCGTACCCTTCAATCACGGTGCGGTCGTTGGCAGCGTCGTAGTGATACAGCCGGGGCACAAACCCAACATCGGTCAGGTAGTTTTCGTCGACCCTTTGCACCGAGGCACTGCCCCGCAGGGTTCGGGCCGAATACCGCATGCTCACGTTGTAAAAGGCATTCTCTTCGGAAGAACTGGGGCGGTAGCTTTTCCCAAAATTAGCCAGGCCTACCCACCGGTTGTCAGCCGATTTATAGTTGACGTTGATGCCGCCCACCCGATTGTAGCTACGTAATAGCTCAAACGCATCGGTCGCTTGCCGACTCACCAGAAATAGGGTGGTCGAGAACAGCTTCGTCAGCTGCTGCTGCAACACAAAGGTGCCGAAGTTTTGCGACGGAAGCTGGCGGCTTTCTTCCGTTTGTACGTTGAGTATCCCAATCCGGGTAGTGGGTGTCAGGTTTCCCGAAAGCTTCAGGCCAAACTGGATGCGCCCTTCTCTGCCCACAATGCGGGAGTAAAACGGGTTGACATCGGTGGGCCCCAGGTTAGCGAACAGGTCGCTGTTCTCCAGAAAGAAGGTGCGCTGCTCGGGAAAGTCAACGGCAAACCGGGTGAGGTTGGTGATTTGCTGGTCTACTTCCACCTGCGAAAAATCGGGATTGAGGGTCGCATCCAACCGCAGCGAAGAGGTGAGGTTGTATTGTATATCCAAGCTAGGAATCAGCGTGGCCTCGCGACTGTTCGTCAGGGTTTCTTCCTGGTAGTTTGAGGTGAGCGACGGGGTTACGGTAAACCGAGAGGTGCTCGTGGTGGGCAGTTGGGCGATAGTAACTGCTTCGGTAAACCGCAGGTCGAACTGTAGAAAATTGTTCGATAAGGGTGATGAGGTCATCCAGTTGTTAGCCTTGATGTCGTGGGTAAAGAACTGAAACCGCCAGGTGGCATTCTTGCCATCAAAGTTGATTGCCTTGAACGGGATCGCTATTTCGTAGATCTTTTGTGAGCCTTCTGTGGTCGTGCGGGCCTCCCAGATGGCGTTCCAATTGGTGTCGATGTTATACGAAGACCCGTCGAAGTTGACCAGCGCGTCGAGCTGCGTGGCGGCGGCGTTCAGCGTGAAGTAGTAGCCGGTGTTCTTTTTGTTGAACGCATCAATCACAATGCCGAAGGCGTCGCTGGCCACGAGTGCCCCGCTGTGGTCATCGCGTTTGAGCGAGCTGACCACGCTCTTTTCGGTGCTGTCGAAGTAAACGGCCGAGATGTATATCTTTTCGCCATCATGAAACACCCGCACCATCGTCGGTTGATCGGCCAGCCCTTCGTCGTTGGGATAGAAATTATGAAATCCGCTAAACTCAGTCGCCCGTTGCCAAACGGGTTCGTCTAATCTTCCATCGATGGTTACGCGCTCGGCCAACAGGGGAATGCTCGGCACCTGGGCCAAAGCGGGCACCGACATCGTGAACAAAATCGCTAGCGAAAGAAACATTGCTTGCATATTGAGCGGAGCTCTGGTGAGTAGGCCTATTGCCAGAAAGTAATCTCTATCTGATGGGTGAGGGCAGCGCAGGCGCTAGTGGCGGCTGACATCGTGATACTGCCACAGCACGTTGATAATTTTCCAGGAGCCATTCACCTTGACCAGGTGCATATAATCGATCCACTCGTCGGCGGTCAGCTTCACCGAAGCGGTTCTTTCCGACACATCCAGCAGTTTGACTTCCTTACGGGGATTTGGGGGAAATTTGTCACCGTCTTTATTGTAGTTGGCGGCGAGCAGTACCATAAACTCGGCAGACGTCTCGCCCACGTGTTCCTGGTCGGTCTGTTTATACTTCCAGAAGGTCCGCTTCACCATGCGTGGGTGCAGGGCTTCTTCCATTCGCGGGGCGTTTGGAGTGTGCTGAGCCTCAATGTAGCTGAGCACGGCTGCTCTTATCGCTACACTATCCTGCTTGGTTTGTCCGTAGCTTCTGGCGCTAGCCGCCACCAATAGCAGAAGTATTATCCGGTAAGTCATGTCGTTCTTATGTGTAGATACGGAAGCAAAGCTAACCGAATAGGGCAGGGGCTATCTGAAAAGAGGACTGACCGAGGTTTTTAGGGTACCGATACGCTACGATACATTAAACCCCGAAAGTGAGTGGTTCGTCAACAAAAAGCAGCGGTTCGTACACTAACCACAAAACTCATCGGATGATCGGCTATCTTTGTGCGAGATGATGACGCTCCTTCGCTTCCTCGAAAAACCTTTTTGGCGGCACCTGCTGTTCTGGGTGGTGGTCTACTTGTTCTACGTCACCTCTCGAAAAAAAGGGTTTGAAACGCTGGAAGAGCTTTTTGTCACGTACGTCTTTCACGTTTCTATTCAGGCCATGGTGGCATATGCCATTCTGCTGCTCATTGTGCCTCGCTACCGCCAAACGAAGAATGTAGCAGAACTGCTGGCGGCGGGGCTCCTGCTGCTCTTTGTCACCAATATGGTTTTTGTAGCGGCCAAAATGGGTTTCTTTGAATCGCACTACCCCTGCTGCTACGGCGATGAGACCGAAAAATACGGCCATCTTCATTACTTTCAGCGAATCTTCTACCTCAAATCGTTCTTGATCAACGACGCCTTTTTCTACTCCCAGCCCTTGTTCTTTTTGGTGGCCTTGCAGTTTTACGAAAAGCAGCAGAAGATGTCGGAGATCAACGAGCAAAAGAAGATTGTGGAGCTGAAGGCCCTGAAGAATCAGCTCAACCCGCACTTTCTGTTCAACACGCTCAACAGCCTGTACGCGCTCACCATCGAGCAGTCAGACGTGGCCCCGGAGGTGGTGAAGCGACTGTCGGGTATTTTAGACTATATGCTCTACCGTTGCGACGAACAGTACGTACCCATAGAGAAGGAGATTGAGCTCATTGAAAACTACCTGGCCCTGGAGCAGATTCGGTACGAAGACCGCGCGATCATCTCCTTGAAAAACACCGTGGACAGGCCGGTGAAGATTGCGCCCCTGCTGCTGCTCACCTTCATCGAGAATGCCTTCAAGCACGGGGTCAGTCAAGAACTGGGGATGGCAACGGTTACCATGACGGTTGGCTTGGCGGATGAAGATATTGTGTTTACAATTGCCAATACCAAAGCACCGCAAGCGGCCGTGAAACCGCCGGGCCAGAAGCCTATCGGGCTGACGAATATTGAGAGGCAACTCGCGTTTTTGTACCCCAACGAACACCAGCTGACCATCGAAGATGGCGATGAACGATACAGGGTAGTTCTACGACTGAAACAGCGTTAAAATGTACAAATGCCTGATTGTAGACGATGAGAAATTAGCCAGGCGGCTCATAGAAAACCACTTGGCTAAGATTGACGAAATAGAGGTGCTGGCGTCCTGCAAAAGTGCCATCGAGGCCAGCAAGGTTCTGA
This sequence comes from Tunicatimonas sp., assembly GCA_965213875.1. Taxonomy (GTDB): domain Bacteria; phylum Bacteroidota; class Bacteroidia; order Cytophagales; family Cyclobacteriaceae; genus Tunicatimonas. Next base: position 2,556,362 of record CBDCAN010000001.1, read on the forward strand.
GTCAGCAGGCGGTCGACCTGCTGTTTCTTGATGTAGAAATGCCGGTGCTAAAGGGGACCGAGTTTTATAAAGGCCTACTGGCGAAGCCTTACGTTATTTTCACGACGGCCTACCGCGACTACGCCGTGGAAGGGTTTGAGCTCAACGCCGTAGACTACCTGGTGAAGCCCATTGAATTTGATCGCTTCTTCGTGGCCGTCGAACGATTTTTAGCGATTCAAAACGACTCTCCGAAAGAGGATACGCTTGTCACACCCAACAGGAGTTACGTCTTCGTGACCGAAGACCGCAAGCAAGTGAAGATCACCTTCGACGATATTCTCTTTATCGAAAGCCTCAAAAATTATATCAAGATCAATACGCGTCACAAAACACATCTGATCAAAAGCGGTATTTCTTCCTTCGAGGACTTGCTAGACAGCCGCTTCCTCCGCGTGCACCGCAGCTACGTGGTCAACACGGACAAGATAACGGCTTACACCAAGCAAGATATCGAAATCGATGATATTGAAATTCCTATCGGAGAAAGCTACCGCATCAGCGTGGATGAAGCCCTGTCCAACTGATTAAAAATATCCGAGTGAGTGTCTGTATCTACTAAGCCATTTAGAGCATGTTCAAATTCTTGCAAGTGACTGTATTCTAGTGCGGTGGCCCGAAATTCCAGGCGGGCGTGCGGAGCTTCTGTGCGAGGAAGCATGGGATGCCCCGCATTGGAATTTCCGCGCCACGGTGGCTTGATCTTTTTGGCGGTCCGCCGCGCGGTTCGTTTTTGGATCAAGCCAAAAATGAACATGGAGAAGGCAAGCAGGTGAAACAAAATTCTTTATTTGCAAATATTTACAAGCGAAATTTTTTAAACATACTCTTATTCTATCAGTATATTTTTAGGTGCAGGAACAAAAAAAAGACCTCCGACACCGGAAGCCTTTTCTCTCTCTTTTGCTTACAAACTACTGATATCACTGCTTGAGAATGCTGACAATCTTTTGTTGCGTATCAGCATCCATGTATGACTCATCGTGCAACTTACCCACTCTGATACTCTTGCTATAGCACGCGAGGGCTTTCTCAGGTAGCTGGTTACTCATGTAATAGTCGCCCTTCAACCGAAGATTGTAGGCAGTTTCTTGGATAGCCAGTGACTCGTCAAGCCATACGGCCACTTCTTTCATATTGACCCCCTTGAGCAAACAGCGCTCGGCTGATTGGGCCAATGTGTGCCAATCGTCGGGGGCGGCTTGCTCAACGGCCTCGCGGGCCTTCTGGGTGGTCTTGTCTATGCGGTTGCCAGCCAAGCTGCTACTAACGACGCTGCCGACGAGTAAAATGACGAGTAAAAAGCGAGTGGATATAGATGCAATACGGTTCATGCTTTCGGGGTTTATGTGAATGAACGAGTTATGCCAGACCTATTGCGAAGGCTATGCCCAAAACTTAAGTATCTGAATGTCAGTAACTAATAAAATTGGTGGCGTAAACGATGTGTCCGGTAGCGATACACTACCGTTCTATACCGAACACTTTTTACTACTTATCCAGCACTTTTAAAGCAGGTGCGTTTGGTCAATCGCTTTTTAGCCCGAAAGTGCTAACTTTGTACGCTATGCAAGCCGGTCAACTTCTAGAACATCAGTACGAACTCAAAGAGCTGGAGCTTAATGCCCTGTTGGAGGTGACACAGGCCATTAATAGCAATCTGCCCGAGGAGGCACTGTACAAGATATTTAACTTCACCCTGCGGGCGAACCTCAACATTAAAAAACTGGCGCTGTACGTGCTAAGCGAGCGTACCGAGCAGGCCGAAGTATGGCAATGCCAAACGAACTTCGGTACTGAGGTTGACTTTGCCCGGGTAATGCTCAACGAAGAGCTATTACCCCTGCGAGACATTACCTACCTGCGCGATTTACCGGATGCCGGACTGTTCGATACCTTTGATATGGCCATTCCGGTGTCTCACAAAGAGCGCACCCTGGCGGTGGTATTTACCAGTGGATTGCACAAAGAGGGGGAAGCTACCGCTGAGCAGAGTGGCACCAACTTTATTCAGGCGTTAAGCAATATTATCGTCGTGGCCATTGAGAACAAGAAGCTGGCCCGTCAGCAATTGGCGCAGGAAGCTGTGCGCAAGGAAATGGAAATTGCGCAGCAAGTGCAGCAGTTTTTGTTCCCGAAAGACCTGCCCCGCACAGCAGGTTTGCAGGTAGAGGCCAGCTACCGCCCTCACCATTCGGTGGGCGGTGACTATTACGATTTCTTGCGACTGACGGCACGCCATTTTTTGGTCTGCATTGCCGATGTGTCGGGCAAAGGAATGCCGGCGGCACTGCTGATGTCTAACTTTCAGGCGGCGCTACGCACCATTGCGCGTCAAACGATGAACCTGAAGGAGATTATCAACGAGCTCAACTACCAAGTGATGCAGAGTGCCAATGGCGAAAACTTTATTACGTTCTTCGTTGCCATATACGATCAGGAAGCGCGCACCCTGCATTACGTAAACGCCGGACATATTCCGCCCGTACTGATCCGGGCCTCTCAGCCTAGTTTGCTACTGGACCAAGGCACGGTGATGCTGGGTAGCTTTCAACCGCTACCATTTCTGCGCGAAGGAGTTGTGCCCAACGTAGCGTCGTTCTTGCTGTTTGCCTACACGGATGGACTCACTGAAATATTTAACGAACAAGAAGAGGAGTTCGGTACCGAACGGGTGCGACAGTATCTGGAGGAGTACGTTGACCAAGACTTGTCTGGCCTGCACCATCAGTTGTTCCGTTTGCTCGCTGACTTCAAAGGAGGCGAAGACTACGATGACGATATCACGTTCATCTCTATGAAGGTGAACGCCGCGCTGCTGTAGTTTTAGTGGCACCACTACGCCTATGAATTTTTTTAAAACCCCCGCCCTGCTCAAGCGATGCTACCCAAGTCTACTGTGGGATAAGACGCAAAGTGTTCTGGATGGTTCACCCCGGCTCTACCTCACCTTCGACGACGGACCTGTGCCCGAGGTGACCCCGTGGGTATGGAAAACGCTTGCCCAGTTTGAGGCAAAAGCCACCTTCTTTTGTGTGGGCGAGAACGTAGCGCGTTATCCGGCGTTGTATCAAGAAACGCAACGTCGACAGCATGCTGTCGGCAACCATACGCACCGTCATCTGAACGGATGGAAAACAGACAACAAGGTCTACTATCAGGATGTAGCACAGTGCGACGCCGCCATGCAGCAGCACGCCGCCGAACAGCATCCGGTTACGCTGTTTCGTCCGCCCTACGGCAAGATCACTCGCCGCCAAATCAAGCAACTCAAAGAACGCTATACCCTGGTGATGTGGGACATTCTTTCCGGTGATTTCGACGCGCGTTTTTCAGAAGAAGTGTGTCTGCGCAAAAGCATTCGCCACACGCAATCAGGAACCATCATCATCTTTCACGATAGCCGTAAAGCCCAAAAGAACCTCACCTACGTACTGCCTCGCTATCTGGAACACTTTGCGCGGGCGGGTTATCAATTTTGTCGCCTTTGATCGGGCTGGCGGTTGTCTTGGCGACGCTAGTCGTATTGGCTTACGCAGCCCTCATCATCATTTTCAGCCTCGGCTTCAAGCGGTTTACGATTGAGCCAGATCATTGGCCGCCGCTCGCCATTTTGCTAGCAGTACGTAATGAGGAAGCATACTTGCCCGCCTGCCTAGATCACCTGCTGGCGATGGATTATCCCAAGGATCAACTACAGCTCTGGATTGGTAACGATGCTTCGGAAGACAATACCTTAGCCATCGCCGAGCGGTACGCCCGGCGGGATGCGCGAATACGCATTGTCAACATCACTGGTCACTGGGGCGAAGCCCGCGCCAAAGCCAACGTGCTGGCGCAGCTCGTAGCGGCGTCGTCGCAAGCCGACCGGGTGGCTGAAGTCATGTTGATTACAGACGCCGACGTTCGGGTCAATCCCAATTGGGCCAAACGAATGATTGGCTGTCAGCGAGCGAATCCACCTCACCGGCCTGTGGGTATTGTGACTGGTACCACAGTAGTGGCCGGTACGCGTGCGTGGGCCATCTGGCAACGCATCGACTGGTTATTTGCCATCGGCATGGTCAAAGTTGCCAGCGATGTGGGCGTGCCGGTCGCCACACTGGGTAATAATATGCTATTGAGTCGAACCGCCTACCAAGCCACCGGCGGCTACGAAAGCATGCCCTTCTCTATCACCGAAGATTTTCAGATACTACACGCACTGGTGAAGCAGGATTGCGGTTTTCGTAATGTTTTGGACAAGGAGACACGGGTAATAACCCAACCGATGGGCAGCCTGTGGGCGCTACTGCGGCAACGAAAACGCTGGACGCGCGGCGCGATGCAACTACCGCTGTATCTGGTTAGTATTCTATTGCTACAAGCTCTGTTTTATCCGCTGCTGGTCTACATGGCTACTCAAGACGTTCGTCTTGCCACTGGCTTGTGGTTGTCAAAAGTGGCGCTTCAGTACGCGTTTATTTGGCTAGTGATTCGAAAGGTGGGTTTATCGTCGGCTTTAAAACGTCAAACCCTGCGGCAGCTTTTGCCATTTGAGCTGTACAACGCGCTGCTCTCACTGGTGTCGCTGCTCTACTATCTGGTGCCCGACAAAATTGTCTGGAAGGGCCGTAAGTTCAACTAATCCCCCCCATAAGTAGTCGCTTACCTTCTAGCGAACCACGTCTGCCACCGTACGATCTTCTACCAGGTGGCCGCCCTTGATGCGGATGACACGCTGCGTTTTTTCGGCAAGGGCTAAATCATGCGTCACCAGTACCAAGGTGGTACCCGCGGCGCGGTTCAGGTCAAACAGTAGTTGTTCTACGTAAGCACCGGTTTCTTCGTCGAGATTACCCGTGGGTTCATCGGCAAACAAAATTTTTGGCTCGTTAGAAAAGGCACGGGCCAGAGACACCCGTTGCTGCTCTCCGCCCGATAACTGATTGGCGTAGTGATGCTGCCGGTCGGCCAACCCTACCTGATCAAGTAAGGCCGCGGCCCGCTTACCGGCCCGCTTGTCGCCTTGCAACTCCAGAGGTACCATCACGTTTTCGAGGGCGGTGAGCGTAGGCATCAGGTTAAAGTTTTGAAACACAAAACCGACGTGCTGCCCTCGGATAGCCGCTCGCTCGTCTTCGTTCAGATCGTTCAGCACCACCCCGTTGAGAGCCACCGAACCCGATGAAGCCTGATCTAAACCGGCACATAGTCCGAGTAGCGTGGTTTTGCCACTACCCGAAGGGCCCACAATGGCGCAGGTAGATCCGGCTGGAATGGATAGGTTGATGTCGCTGAGTACTGTGAGGCTTTTTTCACCGCTGCGGTAGGTCTTGGATAGATGCGCTACCGTTAGAATATCACTCATGTCTCTTAATAAATGTCTTTTCGTTCCTGTAGGATACTATCTACGGTTTCCTCAAAATCACTCGTCTCTTCACCTTTGTCTTCGTAGGTAATAACCTCTGGTAGATCTTCTAAGTACTCGCTGTATTTCTCTAGATTTACAACAATCGTTTGCTTCTTTCCGGCACCATCGGTGAGATAACTTATTCCTTCCATAATTTCACTTTTTAGACAAATAACTTAATAGAGTCTCTGTGTTAACTACCGTGGCAAACTCATCGTTCAGACTCGCTAAACTGGTAAGGTGAATCGTTTCTGCGTCATAACGCTCGCCATTGATACCCACGCTGTCAAAAGCGGCGGTTGCATCAGCCACCAGTATGGTACTGTAGCCCAAGTTGGCAGCCATACGCACGGTGGTAGACACGCAGTGGTTGGTGGTCAGCCCTATAATAATTAACGCCTCGATGCCTTTCTGATTCAATCGTTCTTGCAAATCAGTACCAATAAAGGCACTGTTGACGCTTTTGACCAGTACCGGTTCGTCCGACAATGGCTTCACTTCATTCTTGATGACGAACCCTGGTTTACTGCGGTGCAACGGCGACTTAGGATTAATGGAGCTGTGCTGGACGTGGAAGAGCGGGAGGTTGAGGCTACGCCACTGTTTCAGGATGCGCTGCATGTTGGCTTCTGCGTTCGGATTATTGCGATTGCCGCCGTAGTAGGCAGTTTCGTCCAGGCCCTGCTGGATATCAACCAGTAGCAGAGCCGTGTTTTGTTTGTCTAGTTTCATATCGTCTCCAAGGGAACGAAATACTTAAAGGTACGTTCTTACTCTCATTACGAAAGATACACACGAAAGATGACTATTCACTGGACTAATATACTGTTCTTATTCGTGCTGACGGGTACGTTGGCCTGCCAGCCTTCCCAAGAGTCTCCCTCAACCGCTGAGTCCGCTCCATCTTTAGATCAAGAAGACAGTACGGCTGGCACGACGACGGCCCAAAGAACGATCTTGTTCTTCGGTAATAGCCTAACGGCGGCTTATGGTTTGGAGCCTTCCGAAGGCTTCCCGGCCTTGATTCAGGAGAAACTCGATTCGCTCGGCTACCGCTACCGCACCATCAATGCCGGACTCAGTGGTGAAACGACCGCCAGCGGAGCCACCCGCCTCGACTGGGTGCTGGAGCAGCAGCCCGTAGATGTGTTCGTGCTAGAGCTAGGGGCGAACCCCAAACCCCAAACCCCAAACCCCAAACCCCAAACCCCAAACCCTATCTTTCGTTTCTAGCCCCCTATCAAGATCGTATGAACCTACACGTGCAGAAAGTGGGCAGTGAAGAAACTACGCGTATCACGCAGGTAACCGAGCGTGACGTTGCGGGCTACTACTGGGCCGACGATGAGCACCTGATCTATCTGCGCGACAACGGCGGCGACGAAAATTTCTACCTGAGCGTAGTAAACCGAAGCGGCGATGATGATCAGCCGCTCACACAGTTTGACAACGTGCGCACGCAAATTATTGACGACCTGGAAGATGTATCTAACCAGGCGATTGTCGGACTCAACAAGCGTAATCCTGAAGTGTTTGATCCGTACCGACTCAATACGCGTACGGGCGAACTGGAAATGATCGCCGAGAACCCCGGCAACATCATGGGGTGGATTACCGATCACCAGGGAGCCTTACGCATGGCAGTCACTACCGACGGCGTGAATACCACCATGCTGTACCGCAACACCGAGCAGGAGGAGTTTCGACCGCTGATTACTACCAACTTCAAGGAATCAGTGTCACCGTTGTTTTTCACCTTCGACGATAAAAATTTTTACGCTTCCTCCAATCTGGGTCGCGATAAAAGCGCGATTGTGGTCATTAGTACCGACACCGGTGAGGAAATAGAAAAACTCTTTGAGCACCCCGAGGTAGACGTGTCTAACCTAAGCTATTCGCGCCGCCGCAAGGTGCTGACGGGGATTACGTACACGACCTGGAAAACCGAACGTGAGTTTTTGGATGCTGCTGCCGAACAGCGTTACCGGTGGCTGAAGCAGCGGTTGGGTGACAATGAAATTGCGGTTACCAGTCGTAGCAAAGACGAAACTAAGTTCATCGTGCGTACCTACAGTGACCGCACGTTGGGCGCGTACTACTACTACGATGCCACGGATAATTTACTGGAGAAAATTGCCGATGTGAGCCCTTGGCTCAAAGAGGAAGCAATGGCCGAGATGAAGCCTATCACGTACGAATCGCGCGACGGACTCACCCTGCACGCTTACCTTACCCTACCGACCGACGCTGAGGCCAAAAAACTACCGGTGGTGGTCAATCCGCACGGGGGGCCCTGGGCTCGCGACCGCTGGGGGTTCAACCCGGAGGTGCAGTTTTTAGCAAACCGTGGTTACGCGGTGTTGCAAATCAACTTCCGGGGTTCTACCGGCTACGGCCGCGCGTTCTGGGAAGCCTCGTTCCAGCAGTGGGGACTCAGTATGCAGGATGACATTACTGACGGAGTACACCACTTGATCAAGGAAGGCATAGCAGATGCTGAACGGGTAGCCATTTACGGAGGAAGCTACGGCGGTTACGCCACGCTGGCCGGACTGGCCTTTACGCCCGATCTATACGCCTGCGGAGTAGACTATGTGGGCGTGTCGAATCTGTTTACCTTCTTGCAAACCATCCCACCCTACTGGAAGCCGATGCTGGAGATGATGTACGAAATGGTGGGCCACCCTGAAAAGATGCGTGAGCAGTTTGAACAAACCTCACCCGCCCTACAGGCCGATAAGATCAAAGCCCCTTTACTCATTGCGCAGGGAGCCAAAGACCCTCGCGTTAACATCGCTGAATCGGATCAAATGGTCGCGGCACTTCAGCAGCGGGGAGTTGAGGTAGAATATTTAGTGAAGGAGAACGAAGGGCACGGTTTTCACAATGAAGAAAACCGCTTTGAGTTTTACGAAGCGATGGAGCGTTTCTTAGCCGAGCACCTGTCGGCTAATGCGTAGCACGTGATGGGAGAAACTCATTTAACGCAACTGCTGAGAAACCTGACGCCCCGGCTCAACGAGGGTAAATACGTGTTTGCGACGGTAGATAAATCTTCAACAGTTTTGAGTCACTCTGATATCCTCGGTATGTTCAGAGAAGTAGAGGGGATAACGGTGATTTTTGAACGAAACGTAGCCGACACCCTAAACCTTTCGTACGACTACGTTGCGTCGTGGATTACACTGGAAGTACGTTCTGCACTGAGCGCGGTGGGGCTCACCGCAGCCTTCTCTACGGCGCTTGCCCAGCGAGGCATTAGCTGCAATGTGGTAGCCGGCTACCACCACGACCATCTGTTTGTAGATACCACGAAGGCAAAGCAGGCGATGCAGGTACTCAAAGCGCTATCAGAAGCAGAGAGGAGTACGTAATCAATGAGAATCCCAGTGGTACAGTACCTTGGAGAAGTCACGGTTCTTCAGGTCTTCGGGTAGAATAAAGAAGTTGGCGACACCCCGGTCGCCCCAGTTGATGCTTTCATCCTCTGAGTCAATTTGGAGCAGTAGAATCGCCGACTCATAATCTTTTTGCTCAAAGCGTGGATCCTCCTGCGTGAAGTGGGCGTACCCACCCATTTTGTGCCCGTGCGCGCGCGACAAGCGAGCATACTCGCCCTTCACTTCTACCGCATCGGCCCCAAACTGGTCGAAGAAAACAGTGTGTGAGGTTTCGAACACTTGATCGAAGCGTACATCATGCAAAGATACCGGAGCCTCCGTTAGCTCAAACCGCAGCGCGTACGCCTCGTCTAACGGCATATCATCAAAGTAAGGAAGGAAGTCAAAGTCCTTCACGTAGTGCTGTTTATCTATCGTGGGGTGATAAATCACCCGAAAATAATCGGGCGAAGCCGGTTGATCCGGATCCATACCGTACAAATCGTCGTCGGCGATATAAAACTGAAGCAGCCCTTCGGTAGGAAAGTCGCTCAGCGTAGGCAGATCAGCACAGTTGATCTGGGCCAAAAGAAACAGGGGCTGATCCTCAGCATCGGTAGGATACGCCACATCAGGCGGTAAGTACGGATTGCCCCCAAACTTACTGCCGGTGATAGAAGTATCGGCTTCGGCGTTGGTACGAATGCGGACAAATGGTTGAACAGAGTCTTCTATAGACTTTCGGTAAGACGCGAGGGTATTCGGTACGGATAACACAAGAACGATGAATAGAGGTGCTGTAGGCAAAGATATATGATACAGACGCATAATCACAAACGTTTGCTCAGCTAATATTTAAACTAATCACGAGAAAAACGCTAACCAACGTGGGAGGAGCACAAGGGGAAATATCTACCTTTGCACCAAAGTAAGGGCCAAACCAAACGTGAGGGGCTACAGAAAGACGTTGGCCGGCGTCCCATGATGGTATAATAGGCAGCGGTGAACGGTAGCAAGGCTACTGTGACGATGGCAGCCCCCGCGTCATGGTGACCTGCCTACCGCCGCCTACCCCGAATGAGTTAATGAACCGTTACTTGACCAGCACTTCGGAAGTTAGTTTACAAAACACCTACCTAGTTTCATCTCTATGAGAAATATATACTTTACCCCCGGCCCGGCGGAGCTGTACTTTACTGCCGAAGCCCACCTCAAAAAAGCCCTGGCAGAGCAAGTGCCTTCCATCTCGCACCGCAGCCAGCGGTTTGAGGCAATCTACCAAGAGGCCGCTGACAATGTGCGAGCGCTGCTGGGTATCCCCGATAGTTTTCATGTGCTGTTTACCGGCTCGGCCACCGAAGTGTGGGAGCGACTGATTGAGAACTGTGTCGCCAAGCGGAGCCATCATTACGTAAATGGTGCTTTCTCGCGCCGCTTCCACGAAACCGCACAACTGCTGCGGCGTGAGCCGTCGGTGCAAGATGCTGATGATGGTACCTGCTGCACGGTGTCTCCTGATCAAGTGCCCGCTGAAACCGAGTTGATTGCCTTCACCCAAAACGAAACCAGCACCGGTGCGGCTCAACCTCTGGAAGACTTATATACTATTCGTCGGGCACACCCCGATAAACTGATTGCGGTGGATGCGGTATCTACCCTGCCGTACCCTGACTTCGATTATACTCAGATTGATAGTACGTTTTTCTCAGTACAGAAAGGTTTCGGACTGCCTGCGGGCTTGGGCGTCTGGATTGTAAATGAGCGTTGTGTAGAAAAAGCGCAACAGCTAGCGCAACGAGGCCACAGTATCGGTAGCTATCATTCGCTACCTTCGTTGGTGAGCAAGGCGAAAAAATACCAAACCCCTGAGACTCCCAATGTGCTAGGTATTTACCTATTAGGCAAAGTAGCCGGTGATATGCTGACCAAAGGTATTCATCAAATCAGGCGAGAAACAGAGTACAAAGCAGCACTTCTGTACAGCACACTGGACGACCATCCTGTGTTCACGCCCTTCGTGCGGGATAAGTCGCTTCGCTCTAAGACCGTTATTGTGGCAGAGTCTCGTGAAATTGTAACAGATATAATTGCTGATTTGGCTTCAGAAGGAATTATACTGGGAAGCGGTTACGGAAAACACCGAAATACCCAGCTCAGAATCGCCAATTTTCCTACACACTCTAAAGAAAGTGTAGAAATGCTAGTTGATAAGTTAAATGCAAAAAAATAAAGAAAACGGTCTAAATTTTGCATCATTTAGAGCATACTATTGTTGAGTCAGTAGATAAGTAATTATAAACTTACCTCTCGCAATAGGGGTACAATTTGTGTTTAGAACAGTAGTGAACATGATTGGCTTATCCCGGTTTTACAATAGAAAGATTGAATAGTAATCACATTTCATTATCAACAGTATGAATTCATTGAAGAAAATTTTGGTAGGCTTAGACGCTACAGAAATGGATGGCACGCTTATTCAGTTTGCTGCTTTTCTGGCGCAGGCTGAGTCAGCCGAAACGGTCTATTTCGTGAATGTGATCAAAAAAGCCCAGCTACCCGCTGATCTACAGAAAGAGTTTCCTGATATGATGGAGAAAGCGATGGTAGACCGGCGGCGTGAGCTAGAAAAGAAAGTGATTGAGCACTTTGACCTTACGGTAGACGTCAAGGTAAAGATCGCAGTAGAACAGGGCCCAATGCCCTCTAAGAAGATACTCAATATCGCTGAAAAGAATAGCATTGATGCCATCGTGGTCGGACGCAAGAAAGATCTACGTAGCAACAGTGTGGTTACGCAACGTTTGGCCCGCCGTGCCTCTTGCTCGTTACTGATTGTGCCCGAAAAAGAGTACACATCAGTGCGTCGTATCATGGTGGCTACCGACTTCTCGCGTGACTCTCAGGAAGCTATGCGTGCTGCTATCGATGCCGCCGCCCGTGAGTCAGCCTTAGGTCATCCGGTAGAAGTGGTGTGTCATCATACTTACCAGGTGCCGGTAGGTTACCATTATACCGGCAAGTCTTTTGAAGACTCGGCTAAAGTGATGGAGAAGAACGCCACCAAGCAGTATCGCCGGTTCATGGACAAAATAGACACCAAAGGCGTCACAGTAAAGCCTTCGTACGCGCTGGCTGAGAAGGAGGACGTGGTGGCCAGCATTTACCGCAGTGCGGTAGCGTATCAGGCCGACTTTGTGGTGATTGGTGGCAAAGGTAAAACCGCCTCTACCGCATTGTTCCCCATCGGTACGCACACGCAGCGGCTGATTAGCATGGACTCTGATATTCCGTTATTGATCGTGCGGCCTAAGCACAAGAACGCGGGTATCATGGATATGCTACAGCGCATCTAATCCGTAGACAGACAACAAATAAACGTTGTCATACATGGTATCGAAACCACTGTCGTTCGTTCGGCGGTGGTTTTTTATTGCGCCCCTGCGTTGAAATTACGGTAAGTTTATTACATGCGTAGGGTCAGGCGGTTTATCAGGAAATTTGTGCGCAAAGGGCCTAAGAATTGCTTTTTCATCCTGTAGCTACTTTTATGCGCTCAAACCAGTTTTCTACTTATTCAAAATAAACCATGGGTTACCACAAACAAGAAATCGAGTCTAACACCATTCAGGCTGAACACATTGCGTTGAGCAACCAGCAGACAGAAGAGGCCGTAGCGCTGTTCAAACACTACGACCTTAACGGCGACGGCAGCGTTACCAAAGAAGAGTTGAAGAAGATTATGGGCTCGTTTGAGCAGCCGCTTAACGAAGCCGAAATTGAAGCGTACTTCGAGAAGTTTGATTTGAATCAGTCTGATGGCATCGATTTCCACGAATTCTTAGGGGTTATCAAGCAATGGCTGGCCAACGAAATCAACCGACTCGCTGAGAACGACGTACTGGGCAGTACTTTTGAAACCGAAGAACTACGCATACTAGTGCGCTATTTTAGTATCCACCTGTTTAGTAAAGGCCAAAATCTACAAAACATCGGCGACTCAGTAGAATCAGTGAGCTTGGTGGTGAGTGGGGTAGTAATTGCCGAGAAGGATGGTAACCGACAGATCGTGACGGAAGGGGGCGTTTTTGGTGCGGCACAAGGCGTAAAACTAGCATCGTATGACACCAAAGTGATGGCTGAAACCAACGGAATCATTCTCAAAATTGATATCAATCAGGTAGCTGATTTGGTCAGTAAGCACCCATTAATTTCGTTGAAGCTCAACCAGTCGCTGGATTACAAGCTGACGTCTATGATTTCTCGTTTCACGAAGTAGTGTGCGCTAGCGGGCAACTACTAGACTGCGATAGCGCGACGCTAGTACTCCGGCTGAGATAAAAGTGAACAGACCCATCATGGCGTAGCCCCACAGAATATGAGAACCTACGCCGAAGTAAGCCACTGACAGTATCAGAATGAACAGGGCACGATTCATCACATTGATGATGCTAAAGATGCTGTTGACCCGCCCGATCACCTGATTGGGAATGTGCCTGAACAAAAACGAAAGCCGTAGCACTCGGGTGCCTGCGTTGGTAAAGCCAATGAGGAGCCCAACCAACAGAAAAACGGGTATTGAACGAGTGAAAACGCTGAGCATGAGGGCGGCGGTGGTCATCAGCAGTAGTATGATGATGGCCCGTACGGTGGTGAGTCGCCGAAACAGTCGGCTAATTAATGCCCCCGCAGTGAGCGCACCAATGCCATAGAGTAGTTCCATCGCGCCGAAGACATTGCCGCCTGCTTGCAAGTGATTAGTGATATACAGCGGCATCATGGCGTGCAACTGCACCAGCATCACCACAAAGATACTGTGCGAAAAAACTCCGAATATAAAGAGGGCCGGATGAGCGCGTAAGAAGGTAAATCCTGAGCGTAAGCGTTTGATAAAAGCGCCCCGCTCAACTGTTTCAGCGTGCTTGGGCACGTAGCGGATCAACCAGATAAGGATCAGCGATAGCGCGTAGGTGATACCGTCCATCAAGAATATCTCGGACAAACTCCAAGCTTCCACCTGCCAATTGATACTAAAGGATTGACCTCCGATTTGCCAGGATTCCTGCACATCAATTCCTTCTAATAATAGCGCTGCTCCCGCCCCGGCGAGCACGTTGGTACTTTGACCCACAATCTCAATGGCTGAAGTAACCCGAGTATACTCGTCCTCCGTGGTGATCTCGTGCGCAAACGCATAGAGGTTGGGGTAGTGCAGATAGAACCCGAAGATGGTAATGGTAAACACCAGCACGATGAGGGCGGTAGGCATCTCACCGCTGGTCAGCCCATAAGCAGCCACGCAAAGTACGATCGCACCCTCTATGGCGTTGTTGGCCAAGAAAACCTTCTTGCGGTTAAATCGATCCACAATGGTACCCGCCGTCAGGCCCCAAAAGACAGTAAGCACCGTGATGATGCCGTAGATCAAGTTAAAGTCAGACGAGCTACCCTGCTGTGCGAAGTACCAGGGCACCGATAGCATGGTGATACCCTGGGCAAAACCAGAAATTCCGTTGGCAGTAAAAAGAAGGGCAAGGGATTGTCGGCGGTTCATGTAGCGGGGTCAGCACCCCCTAGAACGCCGTGCGTAGAAGAAAGTTTGAGACACTGGCAATTGGTGATCAGATAGCTGATATTTGAGTATGCCCTTGTTAATTTCCACCATTCCACCATCCACCATCCACCATCCACCATCCACCATCCACCATCCACCATCCACCATCCACCCATGACCATCACAAATCTTAAGCAGCAGTCGCGGGCCAAGGCCATGAAGTATTGCGCGTATCAGGAGCGTACGCAGCAGGAGGTGCGCGATAAGCTGTACAGCTACGGGCTGTACCCAGATGCAGTGGAAGATGTGCTCACTGAGTTGATTACCGAAGGCTTTATCAGCGAAGAGCGCTACGCCCAGTCTTTTGTGCGCGGCAAGTTTCGGCAGAACAAGTGGGGCCGCACCAAAATCCGACGAGGGTTGCAGCAGAAGCAAATTTCTGATTACTGCATTCGCCAGGGTATGAAAGAAATTGATGAAGAGGCGTACGGCGAAACCCTGAACAACCTGATGCAAAAGAAGTGGGACGCCCTATCGAACGAAGATGTTTACGCACGTAAAAACAAAACGGTGCGTTACGTGCTGGGCAAAGGTTACGAAGCTGACTTAGCTTGGCCAATAGCGGCTAAGTTGGCCGAGCGCTAATGTATTACTGCGCCACCACCAAATGGTCTTCTTGAAGGTACGGCACCACGCGGTACTGATTATGCTGTAGACAAAACGCAATATCCTCTTGCCGACCCAAATTTTGCAGACGACCCACGTGCGATGATTTCGATAGAAAATCCAGTAGGTTGTTTTGAGCCGTTTGATAAGAGACCTGAGCGATAAGAGCGGCGTCGCTTTCGGCACTAAAGTGACCAGCAAGAAGATCTAACAAAGCCCCCGCAAACAACGTGTCTTCCAAGTTGACGTGCCCCTTCCAACCGGCGCATACCACCAATACATCGTTGTCCTGGATGGCAAGGTACTCAGCCAGTGCCTCCAGGTTTAGGAAGGCACCGATGAGAAGCTCACTAGCATGTTTGGCTAGCTCAATGGCCTGGGTGCCGTTGGTGGTCGTCATCGCCAGCGACTTCCCCCGGATAGACTCCCTTTGATAATCATAGGGTGAGTTGCCACAGTCAAAGGTGGTGACCTTAATTCCGTTGCGCTCCCCGGCGGTCAGGTAGTCAGCGTCTCGTAGGGCACGGCATTCATCCACATCGGCCACCGGCTTGATGCGGGCAATACCGTGGGCGAAGGCGGTCACCATGCTGGAGGTAGCTCGAAAAATATCTGCCACTACCACTGTCTTCCCGCTCAGCTCGTACAAGGGCAGCAGAGTAGGACTCAAACAAATGTCTAACTTTTTCACGGCCACTAGCTCTGTTTGACGAAGGGAGGCTTTACGACCCGGGCCTTCAGGCGTCGATGGCGCACCCCCACCCACACTTCGGTGTCAGCTTGGGAGTGGTCTTTCTTCACGTAGCCCAATCCAATGCCTTGCTTCAGCATGGGCGACTGTGAACCGGAAGTCACCCGGCCGATGAGATTGTCTTCGGCGTCAAAGAGTTCGTAACCGGCGCGAGGGATGCCGCGGTCTACCATCAACAAACCCACGAGCTTCTGCATTCCGCCACTGGCCTTTTGCTCTTGCAAGTACGCATCGTTGGTAAATGATTTAGAGAACTTCGTCACCCAGCCCAGGCCCGCTTCGATGGGGTTGGTGGTATCGTCAATATCGTTGCCGTAGAGGCAGTAGCCCATCTCCAGGCGCAGGGTGTCACGAGCCCCCAGTCCGACAGGAAGTATATCATGCTCAGCCCCGGCCTCAAACACCGCGTCCCAGAGCTGCTGGGCATGTTCGTTGGCCACGTAAAGCTCGAAACCGCCCGCCCCGGTGTAACCGGTCGCAGAAATAATAACATCTTCAACGCCACCGATGGTGCCCCGCACAAAAGTGTAGTACTTCATCGCGCTGAGGTCTACCTCAGTAATTTTTTGCAGCACTTCGGGGGCCTTCGGCCCCTGCACCGCCAGCAGTGATATACGATCTGAGGCGTTTTCGGTCTCAGCCCCCTGGGTATTATAGTGCTGAATCCATTCCCAGTCTTTGTCAATATTAGACGCGTTGACCACCAGCATGTACTCTTCTTCATTGAAGCGATACACTAGCAGGTCATCCACCACTCCGCCCGTTTCGTTAGGCAAGTAGGCGTACATGGCTTTGCCGTCGTAGAGCTTGGTAGCGTCGTTGCTGGTCACGCGTTGGATGAGGTCCAGAGCCTGCGGGCCACGCACAAAGAATTCGCCCATGTGCGACACGTCAAACACACCGACCCGCTCACGCACCGCCATGTGTTCTTCCGTATCGGAGCTATACCGTAGCGGCATTTCAAAGCCCGCAAAGGGCACGATGTTCGCGCCCAGAGCTACGTGGGTGTCGTGCAGGGCTACTTGCTTGAGGTTAGTCATGTTACTGTTTAACAAAGTCATTTTTAGTTACTAGCTGCCAATCACAAAAATAAAGAAAATAGCTTGGTCAAGCGAACCAAAAGTATCAGATGCTTAACACTTGAAAGAACGACGGTGCCAGGGGGTGAGTCCATACTTTTGGATGGCCTGCCGGTGGGCGGCGGTGGGATAGCCTACGTTGGTTGCCCAGCCGTAGTACGGAAAGTCTTTGGCTAGCGCTTGCATCAGATCATCGCGGTAGGTTTTGGCCAGTACCGAAGCGGCCGCAATGGAAAAGTATACACTGTCGCCCTTCACCACGCACTGGTGCGACACCAATGGGTAGGGCTTGAAACGGTTGCCATCGACTAACAAGAGTTCGGGACGAACGGTCAATTGATCTACGGCTTGGTGCATGGCTAGAAAGGAGGCCTGCAAAATATTGATCTCGTCGATGGTTTGATGGTCAACTTCTGCTACGGCGTAGTCAAGTGCCACTGTTTTGATTTCTTCAGTGAGTTGCTGCCTCAAGTCTGCGCTCAGTTGCTTGGAGTCGTTGAGAAGCGGATGGGTAAAATCTTTGGGGAGCACCACGGCGGCGGCCACCACCGGCCCTGCCAGGCAACCCCGTCCCACCTCATCACAGCCGGCTTCTACCAGATCAGAAGTATATGAAGCCTGCAAAGGATTGGCTACCCGCTTTTTCCGTTTTCCGTTCTTCGTCTTCCGTCCTCCCTTGTTATTTTTCATCTAAAAAGTGACTTCTTCTTCTACCTGCCCGCAGTGGAGCATTTTGTCACCGAAGTAAGGGTTCTTGATTTCTTCGCTACTACTCAGCCAAAATGCTCCGCGATTGTCAAAGGCCATCGGGCAGTACTGTTTGTAGAGCGTGCGGTGGTTACCCGACTGCCGCTGAAGGTATTCGTACAGCGCGACCGAGAGCGAATCGAAGTAGACAATTTGAGCCTCAGGATCAATCATGTTCGCCATTTCTTTGACGCGCTGTTGCACGTCGGGCATCTCCGTAGCATTGACGACTCCCAACAACTCGACCGACCCAGCGTGCGCTTGTTCAAACTCCGAAGCCACCAGTGCGTTCTTGATCTTGAGATAGCCGTCGGCCACATCGCTAAGCATATCCTGCTTGATCATATCAGCCTTTTCGGTGCGAGTGTCGGCAGCTGTGCTATCCTGCTCCGCTGATGCAGTTTCTGTCGTACGACTTGAGCAGGCCACTAGGGTAGCCATTGATAGAAAAACGGTGAAGCGAAGAATAGGTGCGTGCATAAGAGAGGATGTTATGATTTATGGATGCGTGTCAATACTGCTCAAGATAAGCAGTGCCGCTCAAATTTGTTCCATCATGTATATTCTTGTACGATGAATGTTCAAAAAAGTGGGCCGCGCACTATGATGCACCACAGACCTACCCCCGCCACTGCCTTATTTTAAGCTACTGCTCAAGGCAAAAAGTTGAATCCCTCAAAACTAAAGCGTATACTCACAGCATCACCGACTATCATTAATATGCTTCAGACTTCTTTCAAAACCGCCTTGCGCAACCTCATGAAGCGCAAGTGGTTTTCGCTACTCAATATCGCTGGTCTGGGTATTAGTCTAACAGCCTGTCTGCTGATCTCTCTATACGTCTACGACGAGCTGTCTTACGATCAGTTCTTCCCGGATTCAGATAATATGTACCGAGTGCGCCTGTCGTTCACCATTGGTGAGGAGGACTACGATTGGCCAAAGAGTTCGGCTCTTCTCCTACCAGAAATTCAGAGCAATTTTTCAGCGGTGGCCTCGGCCGCCAGCGTTGTTCCGGCCTATCCTTACGCCTTTCGCCGGGGGGAGCAAGTATACGGAGGGTTTGATGTGATGCACGCTGATAGCAGCTTCTTCGAATTTTTCGGTTACCAACTGCTCTACGGCGATCCGAACACCGCCCTGAAAGCTCCGTTCTCTATTGTGCTCACCGAAAGCATGGCGAGCCAGTACGCTGCCGAAGCACCTTTATCAGACCTGATCGGAACACTGCTTACCAACAACGGTGAAACCTACCAGGTGACTGGTATCATGGCTGATCCGCCTCGCCAAACGCACCTTTCGTTCGACGGCGTTATCGCGCTGTCTACAATGTGGAAACTGCACGATTATTT
This sequence comes from Tunicatimonas sp., assembly GCA_965213875.1. Classification (GTDB taxonomy): domain Bacteria; phylum Bacteroidota; class Bacteroidia; order Cytophagales; family Cyclobacteriaceae; genus Tunicatimonas. Next base: position 2,575,319 of record CBDCAN010000001.1, read on the forward strand.
TATGGGCGCTTGGCGACCCAATGGCATCGGCACGTACGTACGCCTACGCGAAGGGGCCACACCGGCCGATGCGCAAGCTTCGTTTGCTACGGTAGAGATGCAGTACCTTTGGCCTAATATGGCTGCCGAAAATCTAGGGGTTTCTGAAACAAGACTGCAAGCGGGCGGCGAACGTTACGGCTATTATCTGGAACCGGTGAAAGATATTCACTTGGTACGAGACGGTTACCAACTGTACGTTCAACTGTTTTCAGCCGTAGGCCTGTTTATTCTACTGATCGCCTGCGTTAATTTCGTGAATTTGTCTACCGCGCAGGCGATGGAGCGAAAACCGGAGGTAGGCGTGCGCAAAGTATTGGGCGCCAGCCGTCGGGGTCTGGTTATGCAATTTCTGACCGAGGCGGTTCTCACCAGTACGATAGCTACCCTACTAGCACTCACCCTGACACACGGACTGCTGCCCTTGTTCAACCAAACTACGAGTAAGGTGCTCTGGCTACCGTGGGCGCAGCCTGCGTTCTGGGCAGTGGTCGTCGGTACTATCCTCACGGTTAGCTTATTGGCTGGAAGCTATCCTGCCTGGATCATCGCTTCTTTCTCACCCGTAAGCGCACTAAAGGGTAAGGTCGGTCGGGTCAGGGCTAAAGTGTCAGTGCGCAACTTTCTGATTGTTGGGCAGTTCGTGGTCACATCGATCTTGCTGATGGGAACGCTGTTAGTATATTTACAGTCAGCGTACCAGCGAGCGCTTACGCCCGGTTTTGACAAAGAGAATGTGCTGATTATCCGCGATGCTTACGCGCTGGGCGAGCGTAAAGCTACTTTCAAAGAGGCGGTACGCCAACTAAGCTCAGTAGAAAGTGCCAGCTATTCGTACACCGTGCCCGGCGGCGTCCATGACGGCAATCCGATCTTTCGAGTAAAGGGTCAGAGCGAGGCGCATACAATGAATTGGTTTAACGCTGATGAAGATTACGTGTCCACTTTAGGACTTCAGCTACTGGAGGGGAGAAACCTCTCGGCAAATATTGTGGGCGATACGGCGAGTGTGCTGATCAACCAGACCGCAGCAAAACTACTGGGCATAGAAGAACCGGTAGGACAGGTCTTGCTGAATATATGGGATGAGCCGTGGGAAGTGGTCGGTGTGATTGAGGATTATCACTTTCGTTCGTTACGCCACGCGGTAGAGCCACTGCTGATTCACCTGAGTAGACCCAATGATTGGGAGAGCTACCTAGCGGTGCGCTACCATGACGCATCAGCGGTGGTGCAGCAGTTAGAGAAACTTTGGTACGCGCAATCACCCGATGCACCGTTTGGGTACACCTTTTTAGACCAGCAGTTTGATGAGTTGTTTCGTACCGAAGAGCGATTGAGCACACTAGGAGCGTTCTTTACCTTACTATCTGTAGTGTTGGCTGCCCTAGGACTCTTTGGGTTGGCATCGTATACGGCTACGCAGCGCACCAAAGAAATTGGGGTTCGGAAGGTGTTAGGGGCTTCTGTGTCTCAGCTGCTGGTGCTACTATCTAAGGAGTACTTTAAACTAGCGGCGGCAGCGCTGGCCATTGCTATTCCGGTAGCCATCTACCTGATGACCGAGTGGCTCAGCAACTTCGCATATCATACCAGTTTACCTTGGTGGCTTTTCGTCGGGCCAGGACTAGCCATACTGTTATTAGCGGTGCTTTCGGTAAGTGCTCAAACTCTGCGCGCGGCTATTCGCAACCCTATAGATAGTCTAAAGGATGAGTGACGAAGCTGTAGGCTAGATTATGCAGGTTCTGTGAAGAACATCAGGAAGAAGTTGCTACTGTCTACTGACTTTTTCTAAAGAGCTGAACTGACTACATACGTTTATGTCGCAGAAGACTGAGTGTATCGCTTATGGATCAATACCAACTGAAAAGGGCAGTTTGCCTAAAGTGATGGATTGGTTACAACCTACCACTTATTCATTCAGCGCCACCGTCACGGGCCAGGCGGCAAACTGCTCGGCACCGGTTTGGGTCACATCAGCATTGCGGGGCCAGCACTCGAAAGTTACCTGCTGCGTGGTTTTGTTAAACCGGATCAAGCCGTATCCTGCGCCGCCGGCGGGGCTGTCCGGGTTGGCGTAAGCGTGTACGGTGATGTGGTTATCAAAGCCGTCGCGATAGCCGCCTACCCAGGGCAGCGGGTTGCCGTCGGGTGGGTTTACCCCGGCTTTTTCGTCGGCGGGCCACCACCAGCGACTGTAGTAGTCGTTAACAATCGCGGGTACTACGAACGCCCAGGGGCCGTCGTCGTAATCGTTGATACCGTGCCGAACAACGGTGGCCAAGTGCTGATCGCCTGCAATGTGTACGGCATTCGCTTTCTTGATGGCTTCCAGGGCTTTGTTGCGACCGCTTTGCGGCCAGCCGTTAGAGTCCAGGTCGGCGTGCAGGCGGTTTTCCTGGTCACCGTGCAGGTGTGCTCCGCCGCAGAAACCAGTTTGAGAAAGCACCGCTTTCATCGCTACCCCATCTTGAGCCACGGCCCAGTCTTCGAGGAAATCTAGCTGCCGCTCGCCCAGTAATACCAAACCGGGCACATCAATCGTGCTGGGATCGTAGTTGGGGTCGTTGATATGATCGGGGCGAGGCCCTTGCTGTAGAATTTTTCCAGCCGGTCCCGATTTAAACTTCCGATCTTCAATGACGGCGAAGTCTACTCCGCCTACCACCAAATTCGTGTAGTAAACCCCGATGCCTTGTTGCACCGGAGTCGGATCGTAAGGATCAGGTAGGTGGGCGGTTTGACAGCGCTCTACCATCTTCACGTACGCAGGATGGTAGAAATAGCCGCCGTCGTGTCCCTCTATCGCTTCAGCCTGGCGACCGCTTTCGCCCCACAGATTGCCTTGCCCGATATCGTGGTCGTCGGGAATACTGATGCAGGGGCGATCGCGAAACACATCGCGAAACTGTAGACCAAACTTGAGCCAGGCAGCGGTGTGCTGTTGATGGTCGTAAGACTGGTCGCCTGCGAAGAATACCAGGTCAGGGTCTTGATGGTTGATATTGCGCACGTACTGCTTGCGCATGCCCCGGTCTTTGTTTGAGTTGCACGACAGGGCTGCTAGCACAATTTCCTCTTGATCCGCCGGGTCTTTGCGAATAAGGCCTTCAAACATTGCCTCTTCCCCGTGACGCAGGCGGTAAGGCACATCCTGCGAGTTGTCCCAATCATCGAGGCGAAACAGGGCCGACCACCCTAAGTCATTCACAGTCTGCTGCTGAACTTCCTGCCAGTCACCGTTCTGCTTCAGTTCCAGTCGCACCTGACGTGTCTCGTCGGGATACAAGGGAAAGAGTTGTGCCGAAAGTTTGACGGTACTATCTGCTACAGTGTACATTCCGAAGGCCAGCACTTCTGCACGAGGCACATCTAGCTCCACAATTTCGTTCGGCGAACGGTTCCACCAATCGTTGATAGCCAAACTGTCTGTGACAGTAAATGGTGCGATCACGGGTGGGGTCAAACCCAACGGTTTCTCAGCTTTGTTGTCAGAACTGGTACAACGTCCGAAGACGAAGCTGCCTGCCAGTACGACAGTCAGTAGCTTGTGCATGAGATGATGATTTTATGGGTAATGATACCTTCGAATCAGTTTTTAGCAAAAAACTACTCGCTCGTGACGAAACTGCTTAATCTGTTCGAGAAAAACTAGCGGCGTATCGCGATTTCTGATTAATTGCGTACGCTATGCAGTGGACCGAAGACCAAGTACTCGACCAAGCCCCCGATGCGGCTTCTGTGAAAGCGGGAAAAGCCTTAGCGAATCCGGCTAAGTGGCCCTTGTTGGGGGCTTCAGAAGTAGCGTTGTGGGGCGAAGCAAAAGGAAGCGGCAAAAAGCCCTACCAAACCCGCATCGATCTGAAGCAAATAGGCTATAAGTGCTCATGCCCCAGCCGCAAGTTTCCCTGCAAGCACGCGCTGGGATTGTTCCTCCTCTACGCCCGTAGTCCCGACCTGTTTTCAACTGACGACCCTCCCGAATGGCTAATCGATTGGTTAGAGCAGCGCGGTCAGCGTGCTGAGAAAAAGGCGGAAAAAGCTAGCAAACCGGTGGATGCTAAAGCGCAGGCGAAGCGTGCGGAGAAACGAATGGCAAAGGTGACGGCAGGAGCTGAAGAACTGCAACGCTGGCTGCACGATATGGCCCGCGGCGGATTGGCCACCCTGCCCGAGCGAAATTACCAGTTTTGGCAAACCATTGCGGCCCGTATGGTAGACGCCCAATCCCCGGGTTTGGCCGCTGCGCTGCGCTCCATGAACGACATCGCGTACCACGCTCCCGGGTGGGAGCAACATGCCTGGGAAAAGCTCACGCAGTTGTATCTTACCACCGCGGGTGTTGCGCGGTTTGAGCAGCTCACACCAGCCCGACAAGAAGACCTGAAAGCAGCGTTGGGCATCCCGTATCCGCAGGAACAGTTGAAAGACGAAGTGGAAGATACCTGGTGGGTATTAGGCAAGCAAGAGCGAGCCGAAGAGCGGGTCACCACGGTGAAGTACTGGCTCAAGGGGCGGCGGAGCCAACGCTACGCCCTGATACTTCAATTCATCGTGCCCAACCAACCCCGCGACGTATCGCTGGTGGCAGGCACGCAACTCGATGCTACCCTGGCATTTTATCCGGGAAGCTATCCATTGCGCGCGGTCATCAGAGCGCAGCGTGCCACTCAACCGTTCGATTCTCTGACGGGCTACCCCGATTTATTGGCCCTGGAAGAAGCCCGCGCTGATGCGGTGGTGGCGAACCCCTGGCTGCGGCAGCTTCCGGTGGTGCTCGACGGTGTAACTCCCGAACTGATAAACGATGAGCTGCTGTTGCGCGACCAGAATAACAAAGTGCTATCGGTAGAAGACTCGTTCGATACCCGCTGGATGCTGCTGGCACTCAGTGGAGGGCATCCGCTGTGCGTAGCCGGGGTGGTTGAACAGCAAACTATTTGGCTGCTGGGGGTGTGGACGCAGTCTCACTATCAGACGTTGATATAATGGTAATTGCCCCAGAACTACTGAAAATGGTCTTGCTAGGAACCGAGAAAAGTGACCCTCAGGCCGTTTTGTCACAGCTTCCTACCCCCATCCGACAACTACTAGTCGAAAATCCAGCAGACACTCCGGAGCAAGCGTTCTTCCGATTGGCAGCCTTAACACTGCCCTACCAGGCCGTAGGGCAGGAGTTTCCGGTTATTAGCACGCCTGCTCCTGCACCGGTGCCAGACGAGCAGCAAGCGTACGTTTCGTCCGCAGCTAGTCAGCTACTGCTGGCCATCCTGCCCACGCAGCAACCCTATCTTATTCGTGCGTGGCTACTGCTGTGTGCGAGCCGCTCAACCATTGTGCCGCCCAATCTTCTATTGCCCCTGCTTCGCTGCGGCGAGGAAGGTAGCATTGAATGGCAGTTGCTCGCGCCCGTACTGGGAGAGCGGGGGCGCTGGCTGGCGAATCAACGCTCCGAATGGCAACCGGTGCTTCAGTCGGTAGAAGAGCGGTGGGAAACGGGCGAAGCGAAAGACCGCCGGCGCTTACTCGAGTACCTGACCCACCACGATGCCGCGCGAGTGGATGCCTTATTGCAAGCCACTTGGTCGCAGGAGAGTGCCGCCGAACGCTTGCGCTTTTTAGAGATTCGGTCGGGCGGTCCGAAACCCATCGCTACCCCTTGGCTGGAAACGCTGTTGGCCGACCGGAGTACTAAAGTCAGTGAGTTTGCCCGAACCCTGGTGCTACGGCGGCCCGAGAGCGAACTGGCCGAGCAGGTGCGAAGCCAGAGTGCTGAGCTTATACAGCTTAAAAAAGGTAAAATGCTGGGTGTAGGGAAGACCACGCTGACGATCCACGATGAGGTAGACCTGCTGCCTTTAGTAAGGTTGCTCGGCCTGGAAGCTGAGAGCCTTAGCAAAGCGTTTTCTGACGCAGCGTATCGGGCCTATCAGGTGCTTTCTGTGGTGAATCCGGAGCAGTGGGAAGCCAGATTGTCGCTATCTCCTGAAAAAATATTACGGGCGTGGGTAGGCGAGAAGTCCCTCAAGAAATACGTGCCCGCCTGGGCCGTGGCTATCAATTTCTATCGCCTGTCGTCCTGGGCCGAAGCGTGGTTACAAGTAGTTCCAAAGAGTATACAATACGAAAGTATGGATAATCATACCCAAAGACTCTTGCCACTGGTATCAGCTGAAAAAGTCGAGAGACTGCTACAGCAAAAATCGATTCGCTCTGGCGTAGATGCGCTAGAACTTGCCGAGCACTATCCGGGTCCCTGGTCGCTATCATTGTCCAAAACAATCTTGCTGCTACTCTATGAGCAGTACGCCGACCGGGGCGTGTATCATTACGAAACGAACCGGTTTGTGGCATTGGCCAATCACTTGTCGCCTGATATCCTGGCGCAGCGAGAAGCCTTCTTACCAAAACACGGCGAGCGGCGAGATACCTGGCGAACCACCGTGCAGCAACTGTTTCGCATGATTGAACTAAAAACAAAAATTTCTGCATCGTTTGATGACTAACTAACACCTCTATGGCTGAACTATTAAGACAACACGCTGAGCATCAGTTTGCTGAAGAACTGGAGGCGCTGGCCAAAGCGGACAAGCAACCCGTGCCGACGCAGTGGAAACTATCGCCTACGGCGGTGGTCACGTATTTAATGGGCGGCACGCTCGACAACGGCTTTGAGGTGACTCCCAAATACATTGGCAATCGACGGCTGATGGAGATTGCCGTGGCTACGCTCACCACCGACCGGGCGTTGCTGCTCTACGGTTTGCCTGGCACCGCTAAGTCGTGGGTGGCCGAGCACCTGGCGGCCGCCGTTAGTGGTGACTCCACGCTCTTGATTCAGGGTACCGCCGGCACCAGCGAAGAGGCGGTACGCTACGGTTGGAACTACGCCAAACTACTGGCCGAAGGGCCCACCCCCAGCGCACTGGTAGAAACCCCAATGATGCGCGCCATGCAAGACGGAAAGATCGCGCGGGTAGAAGAGCTCACGCGGATTACTGCCGACGTGCAGGATACGCTGATCACCATTCTGTCGGAGAAAACCCTGCCGATTCCGGAGCTTAATACTGAGGTGCAGGCCACGCAGGGCTTCAATGTGATTGCCACGGCCAACAACCGCGACAAGGGAGTGAACGAATTGTCGGGGGCGCTCAAGCGGCGGTTTAACACGGTAATCCTGCCGACGCCCGCCACGATGGAAGAGGAAATTGATATTGTGCAACAGCGGGTAGAAAGCATCAGCAAAGCCCTGGAATTACCGGCTGAGGTGCCCGCGTTGGAAGAAATCCGGCGGATCGTTACGATCTTTCGGGAGCTACGCTCGGGGGTGACCGACGACGGAAAAACCAAGCTTAAAGTGCCTACCGGCACGCTTAGTACCGCCGAAGCGATCTCGGTAGTGAACAGCGGCATGGCCCTGTCGGGGCATTTTGGCGATGGGCAGTTAAGTGCCGACGATATGGCCTCCGGCTTGGTCGGTGCGGTGGTGAAAGATCCGGTGCAGGATAGCGTGGTGTGGAAAGAATACCTGGAAACCGTGGTAAAAACCCGCGACGGTTGGAAGGATATTTACCGCGCCTGCCGCGAACTAATTTGATGCTATGCCCACCCATATCTTAGGCATTCGTCACCACGGACCGGGCTCGGCCCGCCGCGTTCTGGAGTTCTTAGAACAGCATCCGCCCGATGTGCTGTTGGTAGAGGGGCCGCCCGATGCCAACGCGATGATTGCGCACGTAACCGACGACAGCATGCAACCGCCGGTAGCCATTCTGGCGTATCAAACCGATCAGCCCCAGCAGGCGTCATTCTATCCCTTTGCCGAGTTCTCTCCCGAGTGGCAGGCCATCCAGTACGGTCAGCAGCACAGTATTCCGGTACGCTTCATGGATTTGCCCCTGGCGCACCGTTTCGCTCGGTTTGCCGAGCCGTTGCCGAAAGACGGTGCGGAAGTACCGCCCTCCGACGCTGCTGAGGAAGCCTCATCTGCCGAACCCTCGGATGACGCCGAAGCTACTCAGGAGGGTGCTACTCTGGAGGAAGCCGTGGCGGAACATCCGCTAAGTCACTTGGCGCGGGCTGCCGGTTTCAGCGACACTGAGTTGTGGTGGGAGCACCAATTTGAGCTACGACTGGATCATGAGGACAGTTTCGCGGCTATCCTGGAGGGAGTGACCGCCCTGCGCGACACACTCACGCTGCCCGAAGACAAAGAGAACGAACTGCGCGAGGCCTACATGCGGAAAATCCTATACGAAGCCGAGCGCGACGCCGAAACTGTGGTGGTGGTGTGTGGCGCCTGGCACGCCCCGGCCCTCGTGCAGCGTTCGCCGCTGAAAGACGACCGCGCTTTGCTCAAAGGACTTCCTAAGGTAAAAGTATCCACTACCTGGATTCCCTGGACCTATAACCGACTTACATTTGCAAGTGGCTACGGAGCCGGAGTGCATTCGCCGGGCTGGTATCACCACTGGTGGAAAACCGCCCCCGAGCAGCGTGGTTACGGCTGGATGACCCAGGTGGCCCGGGTGTTTCGTCAGCACCAGATGGATACCTCCACCGCCCATGTCATTGAGGCCGTGCGCCTGGCCGACGCGCTGGCCGGACTACGGGCGCTGCCTCGACCTGGTTTGTCCGAGTACAATGAGGCTACCAATACCGTGCTCTCGTTCGGCGACGATAGTCTGCTGACGTGGGTGCGGGAAGATTTGATCGTGGGGCAACGCATGGGCGAAGTGCCTGCCAAGGTGCCTGCCGTTCCGCTGCAATCCGATGTACAGGCGCTCCAGCGCAGCCTGCGGATGAAACCGAGCAACGAACAAAAGGAGCTGACACTGGATCTTCGCAAAGACCTGGATCGCAATCGTAGCGTGATGCTGCACCGGCTGCAACTACTGGAGATTGGCTGGGGACATCCCTCGTACGCCTCAGGGCAAGGTACGTTCAAAGAGGCTTGGCGATTGCAGTGGAAACCCGAAATGGCGATTCAGGTAGTGGAAAAGGGGGTGTGGGGAAACACCGTAGAGGCCGCTACCACCGGCTATGTGCAGCACCAGTTGGCGCAGGCCGACCAGTTGGTCGCAGTGGCCAGTCTGCTAGAAAAAACCATTCCGGCTGCCCTGCCCGCCGCGGTGGCCAGCTTGATGCGCCGGATCGACGAGCTGGCCGCCGTGTCGGGCGATATCTTTCAACTGATGCAGGCCCTGCCCCCGCTGGCCAACGTGAGCCGCTACGGCGACGTGCGACAGACCGATACCGCCATGATTGACCAGGTGCTCGATAGTCTGGTGACGCGTATTGGTATAGGGCTGCCCAACGCTTGCACGGCCCTCAATGACGACAGCGCCGCCGGAGCGCAGAAGCACATCGTCGCCGTAAACGAGGCTTTGCAGCTGCTGCGTCAGGAAGCGTATGACCAAGCTTGGCAAACCGCCCTGCGGCAAATCGTAGATCACGAGCAGGTGCATGGTTCGGTGGCGGGCAAGGTCTGCCGTATTCTCTCTGAGCGCAGCGTGCTACAGCAGGAGGAAGTGACCCGACGGTTTTCGCTGGCGCTGTCACCCGCGCAGGCGGTGGGATATTCTGCCGCCTGGCTAGAGGGTTTTCTAGACGGTAGCGGCGCCTTGCTACTGCTGGACGAAACGTTGTGGAGTCTGCTCAACCAGTGGGTGGGTCAGCTAGACGGTGAAGTGTTTGCCCAAACGCTGCCCATCCTACGTCGCAGTTTCGCCACCTTTACCAAACCCGAGCGCCGAAAGCTGGGCGAAAAAGCCAAAAGTGATGGTCAGCCGAGCGTACCAAGCACTGCACGCCATACTGAGGCAAACTTTAACCACGAGCGGGCCGTCCGGGTGCTGCCGACCATCAAGCAGTTACTGGGATTCAGCGAAAACAACCACACCGATGACCATTGAAGAAATTAGACAGGCTATCGTTAAACCAGCCACGAGATTTGTAACCGGTGGCTTTCGACCGACCAACGCGCTGGAAGAAAGTTGGATCGGAAAAGTATCAGCCTTTGGTACCGGTGAAACGGTGCCCACGGATGAGCAGGGTGAGCAGATGATTCCTCTGGCCCAGTTATATCTACCCAATCTGCCTTACTTACATCCGTTGCTGGGAGCAACAAAGCTAATCACTGTGTTTATTGCTGACCAGCTTCCAGAGGTGTTCGAAGCGATGGGAAGGCGATGGGTGCTAAGGGAGTACACCACACTGGCGTCGGTGCGCCTACAGGATACCAACGAGAAAGCATCGCCACTGAACCCTTTTCCCTTGCGCGCAGAGCGAGTAGACGACTACCCACTGTGGGAGGATAGCGGGCTATCCCGAACGACCGTAGATGCGATACTGGCCCTGGAGCGATCCGGAAGCATCGGCAGCTACTACGATATTATTGAGCATAGCTACGAGCATAAGATTGGTGGTTATCCCTCGTATTGCCAGTCAGGTGTGGATTTTGGTGAGCAGGTGGAATTCGTATTCCAAATTTCTTCGGACGGAAAAGCAAACTTCAACGTGATAGACAACGGCAGCCTGATGTTCGCCAAGCACACCGTCACGGGAGAGTGGAGTATATACTACGATTTCTATTAGGAGGGTAGTTGGTAGTCGGTCAGAATCAATTACAATTTTGCTATAGAAGTAGCAGCAGCAGCAGTAGCACTGCCTACTGCTGCTGCCACTGCTACTCTTAAGCATTAGCGATCTTTACTACTTTTGTAATCTATTTTGATTCAGTACTTAAGTAGTGCGACAGAATAATGTTCTAATTAGAACGTCGTAGCGAGAAGCGAAGCGACGAAGCTATCTGCCTCATAGTGAGCAGAGTGCCGCGTTCGTTCCTCATCCAGCGTGGAACGCTCGCAATGACGTTAAATAAATGTGTCTAGGTACTTAGTAACTGAGAAAAGGCCTGTTCCACTTGGTGGGCATCGGTGGCTATCGCACCTATCGCCGCTCGTGCGCAATAAGCCAGCGTTTTCTCTCTAGCCCGCCGCCGTAGCCGGTGAGTCGGCCGTTTTTGCCGATCACGCGGTGGCAGGGAATCACGATGGCGACACGGTTGGCTCCGTTGGCCGCCGCCACGGCCCGCACGGCGGTGGGTCGCCCAATGGCTTCGGCCTGCTGCTGGTAGGTGGCGGTGGTGCCGTAGGCAACGCGTTGCAGTCCGTTCCACACCCGCTGCTGAAACGCCGTGCCGGGCGTATGCAGTGGCACCCTAAAGGTGCGTCGTTCGCCGCAGAAGTATTCGGCGAGTTCTTCTTCGGCTTGCCGAGTGTGCTCGTTTTCTCCGACCACCAGCCTAGCATTGAGTCGTCGCTGTAGGTCACCTAGTTCGGTCTCCAGCATCCGGCGGTCGACGAATTCCAGCAGGCAGACGCCCGCGTCGGTGGCGACCACAAACATAGGGCCCAGCGGCGTGGTGAGGCGGTGGATCAGGAGGACGTTGGCCGCCCTACTGTTGTGCGGTGAAGCTCCCATAATCTTCTTGTAGGTGTAACCGAATCCGCTCAGCGACTCGTAGCCCGCGTCAAAGGCGGCGTGGGTGGTGCGCTCGCCCTGCTGCACCTCCCGAAACGCCTGGTTGATGCGCAGCATCCGCTGGTAGGCATGGAAGGTAACCCCGTAGTGCTGCTTAAACCACCGACGCACTGCTTCCGGACTAATTTGCTGCTGCCGTAGCATCGTGTCCGAGACTTTCTCCTTCGGGTGGTCGCGGACAAGCTGGAGAGCCTGCTGTACTCCTGCTGGTGCTTCCCCGGCGGTTTCGGTAGGCTTGCACACTTTGCACGGCCGGTAGCCTTCGTCTAGAACCTCCTTGATGGTGGTGTAAAACTCCACATTAGCTTGCTTCGGCTTCCGGGCCCGGCAGGTGGCGATGCAAAATATACCGGTGGTTTTCACCGCCACGTAGAAGATGCCCACAAAGTCGGGGGCGCGATCCAGCAGCGCTTGGTAATAGGTGGCTATTTGGGAGGCCTCGGTGATGCGCATGGCTAAAAAAGGGCGGTGAGAGAAGACTGATTGATGACACGGCACAATGACTGCTCCGCATCGCCGTACAGCTTGCTGAACAGGAAGTTTCCCATGCTAATGCGCTTCACTCCCAACCGCTGAAGCTGGTCGACGGAGGGCAAATCAGAAAGGCTCATCACGTTGATGGGCAGGTGAGTGGTCGCCACAACCGCCGCAATATCGTCTTCTTGCGTCAAGCCCGGTACGAAGATGCCATCCGCTCCCGCGGCTTCGTACTGCCGGATGCGTTGTTGGGTTTCGTCCAGCGGAGTAGGGTGCCCCACTAAAAAGGCATCGGTGCGAATGTTCCAGAAGATGCGCTCACGTAGCGCGCCCAACTGCTCTTGCACTTGTGAGAGTTGCCGGGCGAACAGCGTAGGCGAAACCAGGGTACGTCCGGTGTTCCCATCCATCAGGCTGTCTTCTAAATTGATACCGACCACATCTAGGTCGATCATTTGCCGAATATGATCCGCGATTTCGGCCGGTTCGCGGCTGTAGCCCGCTTCCAGATCGACGGTGAGTGGCAGCGTCGTGCTCGCCCTGATCCGCCCGACCATGTATTTCAATGTATCAAAGGGCATGTCTTCACCATCATGGTAGCCCAGCACGGCGGCCATCGCTGCACTGGAGGTGCCCAGGGCTACGGCGTTTTGCCGTTCGGCCAGTTGGGCGCTGGCGGCATCCCAAACGTTGACCAGTATGAGGGGATGGGGTTGCGTGTGTAGTTCGCAGAAGTTCATCGGTTGTTTTTGAGCAAAGAACCGTCGTACGGACGTACTCCGCAACCGAAAAATGAACACGTATTTTTAGGAGGGGTTTAGTGGGGTGGTGCTTTTTATATAATACCTCCCTCTGTCTCATGATTTAGGTCTTTACGATTAACCGGTGCCAGTTCGTGTCCGAACATGCGAAGCACCAGGTTCACTTTATCCATATTAAGGTTCGTCTTGCCCTGTTCAATTTTACGCACTACCGTCAGGGCCACACCGGCACGTTCGGCAAACTCTTCTTGGGTGAGGTGCACGTCTTTTCTGCGCTCTTTCACAAACGCGGCTAACTGCTTCATTATATGCATTTAGATATAATAAAGCGTAAATATACTAAATTATATGTGGTTAGATATAATTTGGTTGTCTGAGAGTAGATTATATGCTTTGGCGTATAGTAAGGCTTTATCTGTTTGAATTCTGCGACGGCTTGGCAGTGGAGTGTGATACAGCATGATACGAACCTAGCCATCTAAATACAAATGCTTGATTTATAGCCATATAGATATCTAGGCGTACCCATTGGTTAGTAATACGTGAAACTGATCGGCGATCTTGAAGCCTAGTGCTAAATCTCGCCCATAACCCTCGAAGTAGGGAAGAATCGTATTATCTTTTTCTATGGTATCGTTCACCTTATGTAAAAAGTCGGGCTGGATGTCATAAGCTGACCATTGGCTATCGCTCTTCCTAACTTCCTCGAAGAATTCATAAAGTACCAGCGCTGCCTTCTCTTGAGTCAATAGACTACCCAGTCCTGTACGTGAAAAACGGTGTTGCTGCCCCGTCAACAAGTCAGTGAGTAAATCTATGACCTCCTCTTCTGATTTCTCTTCGGACGTTATTACTAGATTTCCATTCCAGGTATTGCCGGGCCTTTGTACAAAGGTAGGCGTTTCCCAGTCTTTAGGGAGTACCCAGTCGCTGTACGTGTTCCATCCTCTTTCTATGTCTTGCTTGACCATTTCAAAATGAAAAATCCCTGTTCTTAGCTGACGAATCAGGAACTTCGATACCTCTAAAGCATCTTCATCAGCGATGTTAAACGAGAGCCAAAAAGTATTTGAGTTTACAGCGCTGTCTAATGCATCAAGAAACTTGTCTATATTTGGTTTTATAATCATTTTTTCTTGCGGTTAAGAGTCGATGTAACCCTCAGGCTGGTGCAGTTAGCTATTTCCTAACTAGTGCTGTAATCTTGACTTAGGCTTCCCGACATTTAAGCCTGTGCTTAACCCAATAGGCATCTTATTCAATCTTCTTGTTCCTCGGATATTTGGTAAACCCTTCAGCGAATTTTAAAGCTTCCCTTCTAGAAAAATCAGTATCGCTCCACTGCCAGTGCTCATCTAATAGTTTCAAAACGTGTAGGTGGTAAACTTTTTTAACTCGCCAGTTCTCAATCAGTCGTGTCCTCTTGGGAGTTGTAGTGGTTAACCTTGATGTGCTTTCGTGACCTTCTTGGAATACCAATCACAGTTATGTTTTCATGTGCCATGCCACCGAATTCAGGAATACAATATACTTTTGCTCCAGGAGAAAAATGCTTTGAGCCTCTTCTTATTTCTTTATCTTCTCCGTATTCGTGCTTGTCAACTATGTTTCCTATTAGCGACCAAATGAATGTTGGATATTCCTCATCTTCCTTGTTAGACTGTTTTCTTCCGAAGATGAGATCCAAGAGTGAACTAATCATTTTGATGTATTTGCAAGCGGTATCTATGTACAATTTTGTACTAAAGGGCAAGACCCGTTTAGTATCACCTACTAGCTTTTCTTATCAGTTCTCCTCGTGTTTTCTCTATCAAATTTAGCCCCTCTATATTCGTTGGTACGGAGTCAAAGTCCATTGTTAGTAATCCTTGCTGCATAACTATCTTAGAAGGCATTGACTCGCTTTAAACATTCTTCTATTTGCTTGTCAAATGGAATAGATGAATTCAGAGATTTAAAAAGCTTGGCTAATCTATTCCTGCGTCTTACTTCTATTTCTTCAAGTTGAATATTATCAGTTATTTTAGTCGTCACACTTGCTTTGTAAAGGCTATATCCTGAGGTACTCTTGTTGATGAGTCCTGAGTAAACTGTGCTTCCCGTATTATCGGTAAATTCAACTAGATAATTCACTCTTACACCTGCTAAATAATGCTTTTCATCAAACTTCAATTCCAAGTTATGATGCGCGGCAAAGTTCCTCCATGCTTCATCAATTTTTCGCCAGTTCACCTTTCTTTTTAGCTAGCATACATCAATCGTATAAATATGTACATACTTTACCCCCTTTGTATTTAAGATATTCTACAAAAGCAGTCACCGCGTAAGATATACTATTCAGTTTCCTAAGTGAACAATATTGGCAAAAAAACAATTTGATACAATAGCCCTGAACATATTATCATATAGTAATTGGTGCGTTGAGCGTTATATTCTCGATCGCTGAAGGGGCGCTTGGCCACCCTGGCTAGGTAATGCCGTCACCGCTCCGGCATACTGGAGACGAGCGATCCATAGTGCGCAGTACATTAAGGCGGAAGCAACCACTTGTACCTTGCATGGGAGAGGCTCTTGCTAAGGTTAGTACTAACGCACGTACTCCTCGAACGCAAACTAATACTCTCTTCGGTCGAATGTCAACGACTCAATAGCGGTGACTGCTTCGTTAGGTAAAAGTACCCCATCGTCATCTTCGTAGACGGTATTCTCTCAACAAACGGTGTAGATCGTAGTAGTCAGGCGGCGTATGAATCGAGACTCTATTTGCCGGAGGATTTCTTTGCGGCCCACCGTGGGCACTGAGAACGCATCCGCCGCGTAGTCCTGTTGGATGAGGGCGATTTTTTCGTTCCAGTGCGTTCGCTAGGGTTGGCTCGTTTACAGTGTATTCAAGTGGTGGCCGATTCTTTCGGTCAAGTCGTGTCTTACGCTGGCCTGCTCGGCGTAGGTATTCCACGACTTCACCTTGGCATTGATGTCGTCGATGATCTTCGCGCCGCGTTTGATGCTGTTGTCCTTGGCGATGGTCATCAGGTCGTCCCGCGTCACCTGGAGCCGCTTGCCGTTGACGCTCAGGGTTTGTCGGCTCACCCAATGGTTGGTCGGGTCGAAAGAGAAGCACAGGTCGTAGGCCGGAGCCAGCCGCCACGGTTCGCCCTGCTTCAGGAGAAAGGAGAAGTTTTTGGTGTGGTCGTCGTAGTTGGTCGCCAGCACGTTGAACACCATGCGACGGAACATCTGCTCGGCCTCAGGATACGTCAACCGCAGCAAACGCATGGTCTGGAACACTTGTTCGTAGCTGTAGCCATCCATGTCGTTGAAGTCGTAATGCTGCAAACCACACAGCGACTGGAGGTGGTGCTTGTCGTTTTCCTCTCGGTCGAAGCGTTTGGTCATGAAGTGGGCCCGGCCGTTTTCTTCCAGCAGCTGACAGGGATTCATAGTGATGCCACAGTCGGTCGCCATCAGGTAATACGCGTACTCTACGCGGCCCCAGCCGACGCTTTCGCCAAACTGCTCGCCGCTCACCCCGTCTAGCTTAAGCAACCAGTGCTCAAAGCCATCAGGAACGTTCCGTTGCCCCGACCGCACTTCGCCGGTCTGAGGATGGTAGGCAATCACAGCTTTAGGGCGTGCCCCGCCCGCCGAGGTGCCGATCTTGAGGATCTCCATCATAGCTTGCTCGTCGTCCTCTTTCAGGTTGGCTAAAAAAGCTTCCCGCTCGTCGAGTATTCTTTTCGCGACGTCCACCAGGCTGTCTAGCTCCAGGGCGAAGCTTCGGGTGCCGGTGCTGATCTGGGCCGGTTCAAACTCCAGCGCGCCCATGCCCCGGGCCCCGATGAAGCACAGCTTCTCCACCGGGTTCATACTATTTTCCGGCCGGCCCTGCTGCGCCAGCCAGGTGTTGATCAGCCGGTTTCCGTACTTGTCGGGCAGGGCGTCTGACAGCAGCCCGGGCAAGCCCTTGAAGCCTTCTTCGGCTTCGTGGCGTCCCCGGCGAAGTTCAGGAAAGCTGTAGATCCTAGAACCCTGCGCGATCGGCATTTTGATGGGCGACAAGTCCCAGCCCTTCCGGATAAAGGCCGGGTCGTACTGAAAGTATCCCAACTGCTGCGGGGCGTCCCAGCGAATAGCGCCCACCAGTTCGCTCCATATCACAACTTCAGCCACGTCTACCATCCTAGATCATCTGGTTTAGGGGCATCGGTCGTTTTAGGGCGGGCCCGCTGCCGCTGTTGCTTCTTGAGCTTGGCGTACGCTAAAGGGCTGATTTCGTTTGGCACCTCGAAGTTTGCCAAGACGTGCAGGCTGTCCAGCGCTCGCAGGATTTGAATCAAACTCGTCAAAGTAACCGATTCGCCCTGCTCTATCTGACTAATTGTCCAGCGGTTCAGCCCGGCTATTTCGGCCAGCTGCGCCTGTGTCTTGTTCTGTTGCAGGCGGACGTGTTTCAGGTAGGCACCCACCTGTTTCACAATCGCTGCATCGGATAGCTGCGCCCACATAGTGCTGGTATTTCCCATCAAAAACGTGACTTTAGTACAATAGTGTTGGTATTTACTAGCAAAATGTGTGATAATTAAATAAGAAAAGCTAGTAATTGCTCACATTACAGCGCATATATAGCTATAATGTTAGTATGTACTGGCGTAACGATTATTTAACATAGATTATTGACCATAGCCTTTAGGCCAATTAGCGTCTGTCCCTATGCCTCGCAACATAATGTTTAGGACACAAGTAAGCTAGCGATCACTAAGCTCGCGACTGCACAGTGCTGTATTCTGTGTTCTTTTCTTCGGGTGAGTTTGTCACGCTAATCTGATTCTTGCGTTTGTACTCACGGATGAACTGGCTAATCTGTTCCTTATCCTTGTCGGTAAGCGGTTTGCTCTTGATAATGAAATCTACCCCTTCCGGTTCTTGTATATATCCCATAATACTTAATTCTTAAAGTAGTGATCTACTAGCTTCTGTGCTGACTTAGTAGGAACAATCATCCTGTGTCCTCCAACAAGATACGCTCCTAACGTTTTTTCATAGTGTGCTATAAGTTTTGTTTTTGCCGTAAAGGACACAAACCCTTCGTAGCCATACCTAAACGACACTTTACAGGCATAAGCGACCAAGTTACCTGGAACCCCCTCGTAAAGTTTACTCTTTCCCATGTTAAACGGAGCACTTTCTAACAGGTTCATAAATACGTGATCAGATTCAATCCGCAGACCAATAAGTCCCTGAACAATGGTAGGATTGTTAACAATCGTCAGTTTGTAGACTTCATTGCTGTTGTCATTCAATTCGCTGCGCCAGTTAAAGCGCCAACCTGCTTTCTTCATAACATTTTCTAGGTCTCGCTTCGTTAGCCTCGATACTTCGGTCTGAAAGCTGTCTCCAGAGATCCTATTCTTGATAGAATTAGTTAGATCGTCTACCAGAAAGTCAAGTGGTGGAAATCTATGTTTCATGTAGTGAAGGTAGAAACGTATGTTTCACCATCAAACAAGAAGAGTATTTCATATCTTTTCCGTAGATAGCGTTTGACTTCGGAATACTTGAGGTGGTCTATTACCATGAGAGGCACTTACAGCTATAAGTAAAGTAATTCAGCAGGCAAATAGAGAGATGTGAAAGTAGAGACGGCGGTGGTCGTTGATTTTTACCGGAAGAACCACCAAATTAGGCGAGCCAATCATAGAATAAACAATGATAGTGTGAACGACGAACACCTCAAACGCTGGCGCCTGATCCTGGGTGGCGACGAAGCCGACGGCACCGGTTGCTCGCTCACCGAAACCGAGCGCATCATGGATAGTGCGCTGGAAGCCTTGTACGACAGCGAGCGCAGCGGAGGACTCGGCCCCAGTTCACCCAATGTGGCCCGTTGGCTGGGTGATATTCGCACCTACTTCCCGAGTTCAGTGGTGCAGGTGATGCAGCAGGATGCCTTTCAACGGCTCAACCTCACCGCCATGCTCACCGAACCTGAGATGCTGCAAGCGGTGGAACCCGACGTGCAACTGGTGGCCAACCTAATGACCCTCTCGCGGGTGATTCCGGACAAGACCAAAGACACCGCCCGCGAGGTGGTGCGCCAGGTAGTAGACAAACTGATCGCGCAGCTCACCCAGCCCATGCAGCAGGCCGTCACGGGTAGCCTCAACCGAGCGGTGCGCAACAAGCGGCCCCGCCACAACGAGATCAACTGGGACGCGACCATTCGGCGCAATCTGAAGCACTACCAACCGGAGTACAAAACCATCATTCCGGAGGTGCGCATCGGCTACGGACGCAAGCGCAGCTCGCTCAAAGACGTGGTGCTGTGCGTTGACCAGAGCGGCTCGATGGGTACTTCGGTGGTTTACTCCGGTATTTTCGGAGCCGTGATGGCCTCTATCCCGGCGGTGAGCACCCGGATGGTCGTCTTCGACACGGCAGTGGTCGACCTCACCGAAGAGCTAGACGACCCGGTAGACTTACTGTTCGGAGTGCAGTTGGGCGGCGGCACCGACATCGACCGGGCCCTGCGTTACTGTCAGCAGGTGGTTACCCGACCGGCTGACACGGTGCTGGTGCTAATCACCGACCTGTACGAAGGGGGCAACGTGGCTGATATGCGTAAGCGCATCCTCACCATGACCGAAGCCGGCATTCAGCTGGTGGTGTTGCTGGCGCTCAACGATGAGGGAAAACCCTACTACGATCAGCATAACGCCACCTTTCTGGCGGCCCACGGTATTCCGGTCTTCGCCTGCACACCCGACCTTTTTCCTGATCTGATGGCCCACGCTTTGCAGAAGCAGAGCCTGTTTCAGTGGGCCGCCGCGCACGATATTGTGACGGCCGGAAAATAAGACGAAACTATTACAACGCTCTCTGCGTACTAACTATGCACCAATGTGCAGATTCTGGGGCCGACCGGTTTTGACAGGATGAGCCATTGCGTGGGTAAGCATGCAGGCGCATAGGATGCGCGCCTTGATCACTAATCCTAAACTCTATTTGGCGAGTCTAACTACGCCATGGCCGCCTAATTTTAGTCTTAGACTAGAATAAGGGCTTCTCGGTAGAGCGAATCGCTCCCGGGCCACATCTTGCGGAGCCTCCGTTCTATAGGTTCCGGTTACAGGGTGTCGACACTTTAGAACTAGCCTGAGCAGGGTTGTGATGCTGAGGCGAAGCTTAATTGCAACTACGGTAGCGGCCGGTTGTCTATGACCATTCACTATCCGACAACCAATCATAGAATAAGCATGTAGAAGACACGATAATTGCCTTCACTGGACCAGGGTTCGAATCCCTGCGGCTCCACCTCAAAAGGCCCTCGACCAAAGTTGAGGGCCTTTTTCTTTGGTCATGAGCTAAGCCCATAGCCACTCAATTTATCGGTATTGTCCACCGGTTCGTGTACATTGCTCGTGTTGTAAAAACCGATGCGCCCCCAACCGTATGCTTGACCTTGCCAGTATCACCAGCCCCACCTTATTGCTAGACGAACAGAAGTGCCGGGCCAATATTCAGCGCATGGCCGATAAGGCACGCCGTCGTGGCTTAGCACTGGCTCCTCATTTCAAAACGCATCAGTCGGCTCAGGTGGGGGCATGGTATCGCGACTACGGAATAGACGCCATTACCGTCACTTCGGTGAAGATGGCTCACTACTTTGCGCAACACGGTTGGCAGGATATTACTATTGCCTTCCCGCTCAACGTGCGCGAATTACCGGCAGTCGCGGAGCTGGCTCAGCAAATTAGGCTCACCGTATTTATCAACAGTGAAGCTACGGCCCAGCGTGTGGCGCAGCAGCCTTTGGATGCACCCCTACACTTTTACATCGAGATAGATGCAGGGTATCGTCGCTCGGGTGTGCCTTACGATAGCGCTGAAGCGGTTCAGCAGGTTTTAAACGTAACAGATTCGGTAGGCAGATTACAATTCGTTGGGTTCTACACGCACGCCGGACATACCTACGACGTCGCCTCTACCGATCAGGTGGCACATATTCACCAAGAGTCGCTATCACGTCTGGCACGGCTCAAAGAGGCCTTTCAGAAACGCTACCCTAGCCTACAGTTATCTCTGGGCGATACGCCCGCCTGTAGTCTAGAAGAAGACTTTGCGGGCGTATCCGTCATCCGGCCGGGCAACTTTGTGTACTACGATCTCAAACAGCATTCGGTCGGTTCAAACACTATTGACGACATCGCCATTTGTTTAGCCTGCCCGGTGGTATCAGTACATCCTGAGCAGCGCGAAGCGATCGTACACGGCGGATGGGTGCATCTGGGTAAAGATAGTCTGTCGGATGAAGGCGGTACCACCCACTTTGGCCGGGTTGTTTTGCTGTCCGAAGACGGCTGGTCGGTCCCCACGGAGGGAGCATACGTCAAGAAAGTATCTCAGGAGCACGGCGTTATTTCACTGCCCAAGTCGATGGTAAACGAACTACAAGTAGGAGATTTGGTCGGTATACTACCGGTACACGCTTGCGCCACGGCCGACACGATGCGTCAGCTTATGACCTTCAGCGGTGAATCCGTAACCATGATGGCGAAATAACGATTCAGTTGGTAACGAACGAGACGGTTGGCTACCGTTGACAAAAGCGCCTCGTCTGACTGCGAATACTATACGTAGTTGTTGAGCATGACGGGCATCACGAGCATCAGTACATCTTCGTGCTCTTCTTTCTCGCTGGGCACAATGAGTCCGGCACGGTTGGGCTGCGAAAACTTGAAAATTACCTCGTCGGTGTCCAAGTTACTAAGCATCTCAATCAAAAATTTGGCGTTGAAACCAATCTCTAGCTCGTCGCCCTGATGCTCACAAGGAATACTCTCGCTTGCTTCATTAGAGAAGTCGATATCTTCGGCAGAAACGTGCAGTTGGTTGTCAGTTACCTTGAGGCGAACCTGGTGCGTAGTCTTGTTTGCGTAAATGGCGATCCGCTTGAGGGAGCTCAATAGCGCGGTACGGTTGACCGACATTTCGTTGTTGTTGTCTTGCGGAATGACGTTTTCATAGTCAGGGTAACGCTCGTCGATCAGGCGGCACACCATTTCAATGTTTCCACCCGAGGTGCCCGCGAAGCGGAAGAAAGCGTTAGAGGCGTTGAATTTGACGCTCACCGATACGTTTTCAGTGGGCAATACCGAACGGAGTAGCGTGAGGGCCTTGCGAGGAATGATAATCGGCGATTTGGCATCGGATCCGATATCATCACGGCGGTAGCGGATCAGGCGGTGACCATCGGTAGCCACAAAGGTGCTGTCGGCTCCGTTCAGGTTCACGTACACGCCCGTCATAGCAGGGCGCAGTTCGTCGGTGCTGGTGGCAAAGATGGTATTGCTGACGGCGTTGGCGAGCACATCGGAGGGCATAGATACTTCGTAGCCATCCTCTACCATGGGTACCTTGGGAAAATCCGTCGCGTTTTCTCCTGACAAGCGATAGCGCCCGTTGTCAGACTGAATCTCGATATTATAAGTGGCCTCGTCGATA
Source organism: Tunicatimonas sp. (assembly GCA_965213875.1). GTDB lineage: Bacteria > Bacteroidota > Bacteroidia > Cytophagales > Cyclobacteriaceae > Tunicatimonas. Next base: position 2,597,644 of record CBDCAN010000001.1, read on the forward strand.
TTGAAGGTAACCGGCTGCTCCGGCAGGTTCTTAAGCGTGTCGAGTAGGATACGAGCCGGCACCGCGATGCTACCCTGATCTTGTGAGTCAATGTCAAGCTCCGTCATAACGGTGGTTTGCAAATCAGAGGCGGTCACCTTCAGGGTGCTGCCCTGGATGTCGCACAGGAAGTTCTCGAGAATAGGAACGACCGGATTAGAAGTGATGACGCCGTTGATGGCCGATAGCTGCTTGAGCAGTGCGCTGGAAGAAACAACGAATTTCATAGGGCTTGACGTTAAAGTGTAGTGCGATAAAGTAAGCGATGAAAACCACTTTCTTAAATGTACCGCGGAGGGTAAATATAAAGATTTATCAAGAATACGCCGTCGAAAGATCGAAATATTCCCTAACCTGATCAGACCACTTAAAACACCGGCGGCTAGCACGGTAGAAATGAAAAAAGCCCGACTGAAAAGACGGGCTTTGGTATTATATAAAATAGTGGATCTGTGACAGACACTACCCGCCTACCGATACTCGCTTGAACTCAGTCACATTCATGCCCTTGTTCACGCTGTCTAAGTACTGGCTCACGGTCATGCTGTTATCCTTCACGAAGGCTTGGTTCGCCAAGGTGTTTTCTTTGAAGAATTTCTTCAGACGGCCCTGGGCAATCTTATCCAGAATATTCTCGGGCTTGCCTTCGGCTTCGGCCTGCTCGCGTCCGATGCGCAGTTCGCGATCGATGGTTTCTTGGTCTACGCTGTCTTCATTGAGTGCCGCCGGGTTCATGGCCGCAATCTGCATAGCAACGTCTTTGCCGGCTTCTTCGCCTTGCCCGCCGGTGTTGGCCAGGGCCACGAGGACGCCGAGCTTTTTGTTGGCGTGGATGTACGAGACCACGGTTTCACCGCTCAGCACTTCATAAGCACCAATTTCAATCTTCTCGCCGATTTTGGCTACCAGCTCGGACAACTTCTCTTCTACGGTCAGGTCACCTACCTTGAGCGACTTAAGCGCATCAATAGCGTCGGGGCGTTGGTCAAACGCTACGGCCAACACGCTTTCACCCACTTGCAGGAAGTCTTCGTTTTTGGCCACAAAATCGGTTTCGCAGTTGAGTGAGATCAGCACCGCTTCTTTCTGATCGTCGCTGGACTTCACGAACACCACCCCTTCGCTGGTTTCGCGGTCAGAGCGTGAGGCGGATACCTTCTGTCCTTTCTTGCGAAGCACTTCTACCGCTTTATCAAAATCTCCGTCGGCTTCGACCAACGCCTTCTTGCAGTCCATCATACCGGCTCCGGTCATCTGGCGAAGCTTGTTCACGTCTTGTGCAGTAATTGCCATAATTCTGGTATTTTCTAAGGTTAAGTTTAATCTAAAAAGTCGCCCGCTTTTAGCGGATGACGGCCACCAGACGGTCATTGCGCCTGATGATCGTCACCCGGCATAGCCGAGCGACTTATGTATGTGTTTGCAGTATGTTCTACGAAGCAGTCTCTTTACTCTCCGCAGCCGGGGCAGATTCTTCTGAGGCCGGGGCTTCCGCTGCCTTGGCTTCAGACGACTTAGCTTCTGCCGCAGCAGCGTTAGCTTTCTCTAACTCTTGCTTTTCGTCGGCCTGCTTCTTGCTTTCTTCTTCTTCCTTCAGTTCAGCATCTTTCTTCTGCTGCTTACGCTCGATCAACGCCTCCTCAACGGCCTGTCCCACGTGCCTGATGATCAACGAGATGGACTTGAAAGCATCGTCATTGGCCGGAATCGGAAACTGAATGCTCGTCGGGTCGGAGTTGGTGTCTACCATACCGATGACCGGAATGTTAAGCTTCTTGGCCTCTTTGATAGCGATATGCTCTCGCTTGATGTCTACCACAAACAGGGCAGAAGGCAATCGCGACAGATCGGCAATACCACCCAATACTTTCTCCAGCTTATCTTTCTCACGGGTCATCATCAGGCGCTCGCGCTTTGCCAGGTTCTGATAAGCCTCTTCCTTCATCATCTTCTCGATAGAAGACATCTTGCGGAGTGACTTGCGAATGGTAGAGAAGTTGGTGAGCATGCCACCCAACCAGCGGTCGGTGACGTAGGGCATACGCAGTCGCTGCGCTTCTTGCGAAACCACCTCTTGGGCTTGCTTTTTGGTGGCTACAAACATGATTTTTCGTCCCGAGCGTACAATGTTCTTCACTGCTTCGGTGGCTGTATCCAGCTCCGCCAAAGTCTTGTTCAGATCAATGATATGGATTCCGTTGCGCTCCATAAACACGTAGGGAGCTATTTTTGGATTCCATTTTCGGGTGAGGTGTCCGAAGTGGACCCCTGCGTCTAGTAAGTCTTTATACTCTAATTTATCCATAATAAGGGGTTGCGATGCAATAGTGACTAGCGCTTGCTAAACTGGAACGCACGACGGGCCTTGCGACGACCGTATTTTTTACGTTCAACCATACGAGGATCACGGGTCAGGAAGCCCTCTTTCTTGAGTGGAGGACGATGCTCTTCGTTGATGGTGACCAAGGCGCGCGCCACCGCCAAACGAATGGCCTCAGCTTGTCCTTTAAATCCGCCACCGTCTACGTTGACTTTCAAGTCGTAGTTACCGATTTCTTCTACCATGTTCAGCGGTTGCTTTACGATGGTTTGAAGAATCTCGGTAGGAAAGTAAGCTTCCAGTGACTTTTTGTTAATGGTGATCGTGCCGTTGCCCGGTTGCATATAGAGGCGGGCCACGGAGGTCTTGCGCCTTCCGATCGTGTTGGTTACGTCCATTGTTTTATCTTAGTTCTAAAGTCTGAGGTTGCTGGGCTTCGTGCGGATGCTCAGCGCCTTCGTATACGTACAGGTTCTTAATGATCTTGCGACCCAGTTTGTTCTTAGGCAGCATGCCGCGCACCGCCATCTCGATCACACGGGTAGATGACTTGGCCATCTCTTGCCGAGGGGTAGAGAAGCGCTGTCCGCCCGGGTAACCCGTATGACGGATATATTCTTTTTTATCCATTTTATTGCCGGTGAGCACCAGGTGATCGGCGTTGAGCACAATCACATTGTCACCGCAGTCCACGTGCGGAGTGAAACTGGTTTTATGCTTACCGCGCAGCACGTAGGCAATGTCGCTGCAAAGGCGACCCAGAGGGGCTTTGCCAGCGTCAATGACGAACCACTTTTTATCAACGGTGGCCGCATTGGCCGAAACGGTTTTGAAACTTACTGTATCCACGGGTTAATCGCTAAATTGTATAGTGTTAAACACACCTTCTGAAAAAGGAACACAAAAGTACGAGCTATTTACTCAAAATGCAACCCTGCTTCGTGATTAGATGTAATTCCAGTCATTTTGGGTACGAGGGTTCAGAAAAGTTGCTTAAAAGGGTGGGCAGCCGACGGGGAGCGGTTGGCCGGATACTCAATCTGCTCAGCGATTTTTGTCCAGCTGTTTCACCAGCACCGCAAAATCCTTAGGATACGGTGCTTCCACGGTCAGCAATTCGCCACTCATGGTTTTGAAAGCCAACGCTTGGGCGTGTAGGGCCACCCGTTTAATCAGCGGTTGCTCTTCGGTGTTCTTCTTCAGATGGTAGTTAGACTTGACACTCGACAGGTAAAATGGATGCCCACCGTACTGTTCGTCGCCCGCAATGGAGGCGTTCAGGCTGGCCAGGTGAATGCGGATTTGGTGCATCCGTCCGGTCACCGGCTGGCACTTCACTAGGGTATGGCGGGCGTATACGTCTAGGGTGTTTACCCGTGTCTGGGCCTCTTTACCATCGCGGCGACTAATCTTAACAATGCCCTTGCGCGTGGCGTGAATAGGTAAGTCGACGGTGACGTCTTTGAAATCGTGGGTGCCTTCGCTCATCGCATGGTACACTTTGTCGACGGAACGTTGCTCAAACTGCATGGCCAGCGCACGATAGGCGGCGGGGTGCTTGGCGATGGCCAGCGCTCCGGAGGTTTCCTTATCCAGACGGTGGTTAATCTGCAAGTCATCGGCGTAGTCACGCGCCAGCGATAGAATACTGATCGGATCGTTACGGTCTTCCAGCGTTGCTACAAACGACGGTTTGTTGATCACGATGTAGTCGTCATCTTCGTGGATGATGAGGTCGGTAAATTTTAGGCGGGGCATGGTATTACTGATTAGACCAGGTGAGCGAACGATCAGTTTAAACCAACCGTTCGGGGCGATCCATCAGCGACTGCTGTTGTCTCGCCACATTATTTTCTAGCGTAGGGGTTCAACTCATTGGTGGGCAATCTGTTCCGAAATTCGCCCAAAAGACCTCAGCAGAACATGGTATTGCTCCGAATGCGGACAATTTTTTTTAAAGACACGTGAGGTAGACAGGGGCTTCTCTCGTTTAAAACAAGCTTTATGGAAATATTTATAGAATGAAAATGTCGTTTGGTTAAACCGATGTTGCACGGTGTACAAAGTGGCCATTTTGCTAAATTATGATTTGTCAGTCCTACAACAAATCTCTTTTACTATGAAAAGCTTGCCGTCAATATTTTTGTTCTCTGTGATTTTAGCAAGTTGTTCGCCGGATGAAACCGGAAACGAAATGGCTGATTTGCCGCAAAGAGAAGCGGAAGCTTCGTCTGACGCTTCCAGCTCGCTGCAACGGCTGATCGACGATATGCGTCTGCCCAACGAAGGGCAGCCTCACGGGGTAGACGCCGACCAGCCCGGTATGGAGTGGGCCTACGGTCCTCGCCTGGCTTACGGCAACGAGCCGCCGCTCGATTGGACCAATATGCGTACCTGGGGACAGGTGTACGAAGAGGCTCAGGGGAGTCCGGCCGAGAACGTTCGCTTTCAGATCAGAAACATGCAGGCTTGGTACCTAAGCAAAGCCAGCGGTCAGTGGGTGCAGTGGGAGTACAGCTCAAATATTGAGGGTGCCAACTACGTAGAAGATTTCAGTGAAGATCAGTCCCGTGTCGCCGATATCCGCGGTGAATCAGACCAGGGCGGAGGAATTTCGGCCACGCTGGTGCCCGGCTATAATTTCCACTTTTGGATCGGTGAAGACCGGCCCTACATGGATCCTGCCGACGTAGCCGGAGTGTGGGTGTCCATTGAGTCCCGTCTTATCGAGGACGACCCGGATCGGCCGTACGACCTGGATCAGGCACGTCTGATATTTGGAGCCGGGGCCGATTACTGGAAGTCAGCTGATGCCCAGTTTAGTGGCTGGGAAAATCCTTCTAACGGTGACATTGGCATCGGAAGGCTCCGCTTTCTGAGCGACCAGTGGCAAGCGTTTAATATGCACACGCTCACCGAAGAGCAGCTCGCCGAAAACCCTCCCCCTTTTGATCAGTAAAGGTTTGAGCCGCCGGCGCATTGTACCAAGATATTTCCTGATCACGTTCTTGAGAATGAGTGATGACGCACTCGTTATTCAGAGGAATACCGTCTAACGCTCGTCAAGCTACTTAAGCTTGTTCTTCTTCGGCTTCTACCCAGGCCCGCCGGTGCAACGCTTTGCCTCGCTTGAGCCGAAAGCTAAAGGTAGAACCTTTGCTCACTTCGCTGGTGACCTCTACCTTGGTTTGGTGCGCTTCCAGTACGTGCTTCACGATGGCTAGACCCAAACCGGTGCCGCCCTTGTTCTTCGAGCGGCTTTTCTCCACTCGGTAAAACCGCTCAAAGATTCGCTGAATATCTTCGGGAGGAATGCCTCGCCCCTGATCTTGCACAGAAATGATCAAAACGTCATCATCGTTCTCGAAGCGAACGATAACCTTGGTTTTAGACCGCTTGGTGTATTTGATTGCGTTACTTACTAAATTCACCAACACCTGATAGATACGATGGGGGTCGGCGTACACGTGCGTGTTACCGTTAGGAGCCTCTAGCAGCAGTTGCACCTCGCGCTTCTCGGCGTCACCCTCTAGCTGGTCAAACACGTCGCGCACCATCTCGCTCAGGTCAAAGTGCTCGTAGTGCATTTTGATGCCCCCGGTTTCCATTTGCGATAGGGTGAGTAGGTCCTGCACCAGAATATCAAGTCCGTCTAAACTCTTAGCGGCCTTCTTCAGGAATTTGTAGCGAAACTTGCGGTTTTCTACCGCGCCATCGAGTAGGGTGTGCACAAACCCCTGCGCCGCAAAGATGGGGGTCTTGAGTTCGTGCGATACATTGGCAATAAACTCCCTTCTGAACTCAGCCATCTTCTTGAGCTCGTTAATTTCCTGCTGCTTGTGGGCAGCGTAGTTACGCATTTCGTGGCTGATACGTTGAAAAGGGTTGGCCAGCGTACTTTTTTCTTGACTCTCGACAAACGACAGGTCTTTACGTTTTAGCTTGTTGAGTATACTATAGACTTTGTTGAGCTCTCTGAACACCAGAAACTCGAGGGTGACACTGATTAGAATGTAAGAAGAAGAGAACGACAGCAAGAAGCACACGAGCAGCGCGTAGTTGGGCACGCCCTCTACCAGCGACAAAAAAGACGTAGTAATGATCGCAATAGATGTGCCCAGCAAGACGGCTACTCCCCGGGCGTTAAACAGTATCTGCATAAGAACAAAGTATTACGATGAGCGGCTCTTTTGCTTTGGAAGCAACCACGACAGCTACTATTCGTCTGCGCCGAACTTGTAGCCTACCCCTTTGATCGTGATAATGTAGTTGCTACCGATTTTCTCTCGCACTTTTCTGATGTGTACATCCACGGTGCGCGCCAGCACGTAGACGTCTGACCCCCAGATGTTTTGCAGCAGATCATCGCGGCTATGCACTTTGTCAGGATTCTGAGCTAAGTAGTAAAGCAGTTCGAATTCTTTTTTAGGTAAACTGATGGTTCCCCCCTGGGTGGTTACCGTATAGCTGGTACGATCAATGATCAAGTCGCCCGCGTTGATCTTGCTGCTCTTCTGTCCCTTCTTCGCCTCGCGACGAAACATGGCACTGATACGACTCATGAGGGCCCGAGGTTTGATCGGCTTGGTGATGTAGTCGTCGGCTCCGGTGTCGAAGGCAGCCACCTCAGAATACTCTTCAGAGCGGGCCGTAAGGAACACCACAAAGGTGTTGTGTAAGTCAGGGTTTTCGCGCAACTGCCGACAGGTTTCTACCCCGTCCTGATGCGGCATCATGATATCAAGTAGGATAAGGTCCGGTAGAAACTTGGCTGCCATGTCAACGGCTTTCTTGCCGTTGTTCGCCGTCTTTACTTTGTATCCTTCTTTGCTTAGGTTGTAGTCCAATAAGTCAAGAATATCCGGTTCGTCGTCGACGACTAACACACGGTGCTGTTTGTTTGACATGACTATTGTTTAGTGTAGACGACGTCTCACACAAAACTAAGAAAAAAACGATCATTTGAAATCTAACCACTGCTTATTTCGATGGTGGTGCCAAGACGCGCTCGGTCAGACGTAGCACCACGCCACCCTGCGGGCGAAGTGTGATCAGCGGCTCCGGCGAGATCTCGCGATCATCCGCTAGTTTGATATTAAACTTTTTGATGATGGCGGTCAGAATGACTTGCATCTCCATAGTGGCGAAGTGGTTACCGATGCAGTAGCGTGGGCCACCCCCAAACGGAAAGTAAGCAAACTTGTGCCGCTCCGACGGTTGCTCTGTACCAAACCGCCCGGGCCAAAACCGCTCAGGTTCTTCCCACAGCTCAGGGTGCCGATGAATAATATAGGGGCAGATGTAAACCTGTGCGCCGCGCGGAACAAAGTAGCCGTCTATCTCATCATCAACCTGCGCCTCTCGGCCGATGATCCAGGCGGGTGGGTACAAGCGCATGGCTTCTTGTATCACCTGCTGCACGCAATCGGGGCTGAGCTGTGCTTGGGTTTGTTCCGAGGGGTGGCGGGCCAGCAGGTAAAGCGCCCACGATAGGGCTACCGCCGAAGTTTCGGTGCCCGCAATAAACAGCGTCACCACCTCGTCGCGCACCTGCCGGTCGCTCATGCATTCTCCGGTATCTGCATCTTCGGTTTCCATGAGCATCGCCAGCAAATCGTGATACTGCGCCCCCGTGCGACGGCGCAGGGCGATGATGTCGTACACAATTTTGTCGAGCTGTTGCAGGGCCTGCTGATACTCCTGATCGGCCTGATTGGGCAGCCACGACGGCAAGCGAAACGGGTTGGCCACCTTCTCGGTGATGCGCTGATTGATCACGTTGATGCAGCGTACGATGGTAGCCGACGTATCCGCAATGTCTGACCCAAACAAGGCGCGCGCCACAATGCGGCAGGTAAGCTGCATCAGATCAGCGGTGGCGGGGCAGTCTTCTGCACGGTCAGCGTATGGTTTCCACGATTGGATCAGCTCCTGCGTAGCCTCAGTGATGGTTGTTTCCAGAGCCGACAGCCGTTCGCGATGAAAGGCCGGTTGGGCAATACGACGCTGCTTCAGCCAGAAGTCGCCCTCGCTGGTGAGCAAACCGTTACCCAGCGGGTGCCGCAAGAATTCGTAGGCAAAGCTCTTGCGGTACTTCTTGTTGTTAGTCACCAGCACGTGCTTGGCGTACTCTGGTTTTGAGATAACGAACAGCGCCACCTGCGGTAGGTTGGCGTCGTAAAAGTCGCCGTACTGCCGCTGGCTATCGACCATAAACCGAAAGTAGTCGCGGGCGAAGGGAATCGTATTTTTGAGAACAGCGTGCTTGGGTGCCACCCGCGGGTAGGCTCGTCCTGAATCGGGGCGTCCGCGTAGCGACGAACGGATACTACTAACGACAAATCGAATCATAATGGGGTGTCTGTCTTACGGTGAGGTAAAGCTGGTATCAAGGAAAACCGTATATTATCGCACGTCCGGTACTCAGTGATATTGGTAGGCACATTGAACTCAAGCCCCACCTGCGAGATAAAGCTGGTATCAGTGCAGTGGCAGTAGCAGTAGCAGTAGCAGTGGCAGGTGGGTTATAACCGTAGAAGAGTCCTGCCGCTACGGTGGCGCATACCAGGTTTTTGATGGATGAAAGAGGGATCACGACGTAATTTACCCGCTGCCGGTTTAAATCCCCACCGCTGAGCGTCTTTTTCTCCGACCGAGTTTATATCTTTGCTGTCTGGATAGTAGATATTGGACGCTAGATGGTGAATATTGGATGTTAGTTTCTAGACGCTTATTGATAGTCAGGTAACCATCATTCAGTCATCACAGCAAATTACCCGACATCCAGCATCCCTCGAACCACACAAATCATCTAGTATCCAACGTTTCTCGAACAACACAAATCATCCAACAACCAGCATCCAACTCCCAACACATGTCCCTTTCTACGAAGTACGATCCACAGGCAATTGAAGATAAATGGTATCAGCAGTGGCTGAATCGCGGATTTTTTCACGCCGAGCCCGATCCAGACAAAGAGCCCTACACCATTGTGATTCCGCCACCCAACGTGACGGGCGTGTTGCACATGGGGCACATGCTAAACAACACGATTCAGGATATCCTGACGCGCAAGGCCCGCATGGAGGGTAAAGCCGCCTGCTGGGTGCCCGGCACCGATCATGCGTCTATCGCCACGGAGGCCAAGGTGGTCGCCATGCTTAAGGAGCGCGGCATCAACAAAGCCGACCTGAGTCGTGACGAATTTCTGAACTACGCCTGGGAGTGGAAGGAAAAGTACGGCGGCATTATCCTTGAGCAGCTCAAGAAGCTGGGGGCTTCGTGCGACTGGGAGCGCACACGCTTCACGATGGAAGACCACATGAGCGAAGGGGTGATCAAAGTCTTTGTAGACTTGTACAACAAGGGCTACATCTACCGGGGCCACCGCATGGTCAACTGGGATCCGCAGGCCCAAACCGGCGTATCAGACGATGAGGTGGTGTACAAAGAGGTGAACTCAAAACTGTATCATGTGAAGTACGCGGTGGTCGACAGCGATGAGTTTGTGACGATTGCTACCACGCGCCCCGAAACTATCTTGGGCGATACGGCGGTGTGCGTGAACCCCGCTGACGAACGCTATCAGCACCTGCACGGTCGGCAGGTGGTGGTGCCGATGGTGAACCGTGCGGTGCCCATCATCACCGATGATTATGTGGCGATGGACTTCGGCACCGGCTGCCTGAAAGTGACACCCGCGCATGATATTAATGACTACGAGCTGGGCAAAAAGCACCAACTGGATACGGTGGATGTCATTGCTGACGACGGTACGATGAGTGAAGCCGCGCAGTTTTTTGTGGGCGAAGACCGCTTTGTGGTGCGCAAAAAGATCGCCCAAGAGCTGGATAAGATAGGCGCGCTGGTGAAGGCCGACGACTACGTGAACAACGTGGGCTTCTCAGAACGCACCGATGCGGTGATCGAGCCCAAGTTGTCGGTGCAGTGGTTTGTGCGAATGGAAGAACTGGTAAAGCCTGCGTTAGACAATGTGCTCAACGATACCGTGCAGTTTCATCCGGCCAAGTTCAAAAATATGTACCGCTCGTGGATGGAGAACGTGCGCGACTGGAACATCTCGCGTCAGCTGTGGTGGGGGCAACGCATTCCGGCCTACCATTTGCCGGGTGGTGACTTCGTGGTGGCCGAAACTGCCGAAGAAGCACTGCGCCTGGCACGAGAGAAAACCGGTAATGACCAACTGACTACGGCAGACTTGCCACAAGACGAAGACGTGCTGGACACCTGGTTTTCGTCGGGTCTGTGGCCCATGAGTGTGTTCGATGGGGTACGTCATCCTGACAACGAGGATATCAAATACTTTTATCCGACCAACGACCTGGTGACCGCCCCAGAGATTATCTTCTTCTGGGTGGCCCGCATGATTATTTTTGGCTACGAGTACCGTGATGCGCCTCCGTTTAAGAACGTGTACTTCACTGGCATCGTGCGCGACAGTCAGCGCCGCAAGATGTCGAAGTCGCTGGGCAACTCGCCCGATCCGCTGGAACTCATGAAACAGTACGGCGCCGACGGAATTCGTACGGGCATGTTGTTCAGCTCTCCGGCGGGCAACGACCTGCTGTTTGACATCAAACTGTGCGAGCAAGGGCGCAACTTCTCTAACAAAATTTGGAACGCGCTGCGCCTGGTGCAACAGTGGAAGGTGGACCAGGCCCGCACCGGCGAGGCCAATGTGGCTGCCATTGCGTGGTTCGAAGCGCGGTTCAACCAAACCCTGATTGAGCTGGAAGATCATTTCTCAAAGTTTCGCGTGTCAGACGCGCTCAATGCGGTATACAAGCTGATGCGCGACGATTTTTGCTCATGGTACCTGGAGATGGTGAAACCCGCCTACGGCGACCCCATTGATGCCCTGACCTATGAGGCTACCCTGACTTTCTTCGAGAAAATGACGCGGGTGCTACACCCTTTTGTACCCTTTATCACAGAAGAGGTGTGGCACCAACTGCGCGAGCGTGAAGAGGGCGACTACGTCATCGTAGCCGAATGGCCGCAGGCGGATACGGTCGCCACTCGACAGCAAGCCGATGCTACCCTGCTGGGCGGTGGTGCCATGGTGCTGGATGTTGTAAGCAACGTGCGTAATATTCGCAACAGTCGGCAAATCTCTCCCAAAGAAAGTCTGCCGCTGTTGGTGAAAACCGATGCGCCGGAAGTGTACCGACAATTCGACAACATCATCCGCAAGCTCGCCAACGTGGCCGCACTGGAGCACGTGAACGAGCCGGTGAAAGGTGCCACCAGCTTTCGGGTAAATGCACTGCAGGGGCAGCCCGATGAGTTCTTTGTGCCTCTGGGCGACGCGGTTGATCCCACAGCAGAACGCGCCAAACTAGAGGAGGAACGGACGTATCAGCAGGGTTTTCTGAAGTCGGTAGAGAAAAAACTGAGCAACGAGCGCTTTGTACAAAATGCGCCCGCGCCGGTGGTAGAGGCAGAGCGTAAGAAGCAGGCGGATGCCCGGGCGAAGATCGCCGCAATAGAAGAGCAATTGCGTGGTTTGACATAGGTAGTCAGCTTCTTTCACTACAAGAGTTTATAGCAAGCTTTATGTCAATAGCGGATTACGTCTCGAGACGAAGAGTCACACAGACAGGTTTTCGTACTTCTTGTTGATAAACAAAATAAGTACTCCAAAGAGCACTGCCGCCGTGATCAAAACATTGTTTAGGTAGCCCTCTACCCCAAAGGATAATCTTATAAGAATGGTTGAAATTACAAAGCCTGAGTTACGAATGAAGAGGTTGAACCTAGTGGTATGGAAGAACGAAAAGAGGAGTAATAAAACATCAGTAAGTATCAGCAGAACGAAAAATTCATCGAAGAAAATATCATTAACGTCTGTAAAGACCGTAGTAGGGGATGCTTCGATAAGAGCAATTATGCTATTCTTCATCCAATTTCCAAAACTATAAACAGCCATTAACAGGATGACAGGAACCAGACAAATTGCGAGCAGCTTTTTTCGCTCAATAAAGAGTCTGATCGTCGCCGGTAGTTGCTCATACGATGGAGAGAAAGTGTCTGGGTCTTTCGTATTCAGCTTATGGAAATAGTATATCAGCAGAAAGAGTAGTATGGTGGTAACGATATCGTAAGTGAATTGAAGATCATACGTATCGCGAAACCATTCACCGGTAAGATCAAGGTGTGAAATGTCTTTGAATAGTCTACGCACCACAATGAGCGTAATTATTTCGTACTGCTTGCCGATGTAGTTTGATGTCGATTGGGGGATGTGGTACACCAGTAAATACACCTCAAAGAGAAGAATAAACGAAAAGGGAGTATAAATAGCTGAGATCGGATTTTCAAGAAGCTCCGAACTGATCCCCAAGTTTAGAACTCCCAAATGGTTGAGTAGGATGAGTAAAAGGTGGAGCGCAAAGCTGGCTATGGCAATCCAAATAATATAGATTTCCGCCTTGTCTTTAGAATCCTCCGACAAGAAGAGCTGAAACGGTTTATCAATTAGTGTTCTTAGTGTCATTACTCTGAGTTTCTCATCACTACACCGGTGCTAACGTGCGGTGCGGCCTCACGTCATGCTTTGGGAAGATACGAAGTATCTGGACAAAGTATGGCGCGGGGCCGCACCGAGGTGGCCGCCCGCCCGTTCGCGGCGAAGCGATGCGTAGCACTGCCGCGAGCGGTTTGGCTATGCGACGTGCGACGTTAGGAGCATGGATGGCATAGCCAATGTCGTTTTAGTTGTAGTTTTCGTAAATCATTTCCGAAAATTCTTCAAAAACAGATGTCGTTGCTGCGTGGTTAAATGGAAGGTATTGCGTGTAGATGCTAGCTGATATACCCGTTTGCCTATCGATGTACCAATAAGTATTATAAACTCCGCCCCAAAGTAAAGTGCCTTCTTGCCTTCCGTACGAGGTTGGCTCCGTATCAATTAATCCCGCTAACCCCCAATTGGAAGTAGGCTTAATGAGTCCTCTAAAGTCACAACAGTCTCCTTTTAAAAAGTAGTTGTCTTCTATATCCATCGAAATGTTTTCGAGCTGGGGTTCAAACATTTCATCTATTGTTTCTTTTTCTAGGATCCTTATTCCGTTATATGTACCGTCATTCAGTAAACATTCTAACAGCCTGTTATAATCCTCCGGCGAGGAATATAATCTGCCTCCCCCGCTATAACTTTGGATATCATCCTTAGGCACTCTGTCAGGAATCTCCGAAAGTGCTTCTGTGCCATCATCTCCTCTTTTGCCGTAAGAAACAATATAGCTCTTGAGCGAATCTGGTAAATTATACCACGTCCGATCCATCTCTAGTGGCCCAGTAATATTATTCCTGAAATATTCTTCTAAGGTCAGCCCAGTTGTTTTCTCAATTAGTTTCCCTACCCAGTCAGTACTGGTACTATAAAGAAACCTTGTGCCGCTTTCTGACCGCCTGGGTAAGTCATCGTATTCCCATTCCGATTCGTCATGGGTTGCCAACAGAGAATCCGTAAAGTAGTAACCGAATCCAGATGTATGTGTCAATAAATTTCTAAGCGTAATTGGATTTTTACCTTCAATAAATTCCTTTTCATCGGTCAGGATGGGTATTGATGTCATTTCGGGCATAAGGCTGGATAAGTCTTTGTCTAATTCCAGAGAATCCTTTTCTACTAGTTGAAGAGCAGCAATACTAGTAATCAGTTTTGTCATGGAAGCAATTCTGAAAATGTTATCGGTTCTGATGGGTGTATCTTCACTCCAAATGGCATTGCCGTAGGTATAGGTAACTTTTTCTCCGTCTTTGTTTATCGCGATTGCGACCAACCCGGGCAAATCACTTGTCTTCAACAGGGAATCCATTCGGTCAACAATAAGTTCTTCTGGTGGGAATAGATCTACCTGTTCCGTATTCGTACTGCAAGAGAAAAGCATAAGCAGCATTCCTAGGCAGGAAATCATATTTCTAGTCGTCATAATAGGTTTTAGGTTTTAACGGTGAGAACGGGTGGGCGGCCACGCGCCGTAACTTCGGAAAGATACAAAGTATCTGGAAAAAGTGTGCCGTGAGTTCTCAGTTGTGCGTAGCGCAGCTGCAAACGGTTTCGTGTAACCGTCAGTGATGGGTTAATATGCGTCCGGGTACGGATGTCAGCAATTATGAGTAGGTTCGGACATTATGGAATCCACTCAGAAGGATGGTTATACGTGGTTAGCAGACGTATTCTATTCTTCATAAAACTTACTCACCCATTCTCTAAGTGCAGATTGGTAAGTCTCTTGGGCTCTTAATATTATCTTGTCTGCATCTGTTAAATCATTATTAATGGTAAAGTCAACTCCTTCCGGTTCTTTGATGAGTCCCATAGTTTTACGATGTAAAGTATTCATCAATCAAGCTTTGCGTGGTAATAGAACCGATGACCACACTTTTTTATTCAAAATAATTTACTTGGGCAGACTTATTATAACGCATTCTACTGTTCAATTTAGTATCAAAGCCCGTATTAATTATAGGTATTGTTATAACCAGTTACTTTTCATCAATTAGCTCTTCCCAAGTAGCTGTAGCAGGTAGCTGTTTGTTCTTCACTATTTCATCGACTCTTAGCCACATCTTATCTTCTTGTATTTCTACTTTATACTTAATAATCCACCAGTACCAATAGTCCGCAATTTTTTCACCTCTCAATTCTAATGTCAATGATTTATTCTCATATTTCCAGTTTCCATCTTTTAGGGTAAATACTCCAACTGGGCATTTTATAGATGAGTTGTTTTGATGCAAAATCATTCCATCCCTTGTAAGTTCAAAAATGTAATCATTTAAGTCTTTAGAGGTGCGTTCG
Source organism: Tunicatimonas sp. (assembly GCA_965213875.1). Lineage (GTDB taxonomy): Bacteria > Bacteroidota > Bacteroidia > Cytophagales > Cyclobacteriaceae > Tunicatimonas. The sequence continues at coordinate 2,612,832 of CBDCAN010000001.1, forward strand.
AACAATAAGTCTTCTTCAGGAAAGAAACCACTCTGAATCCAATTCAATTCCCATTTTCCAATAAGACTTTCTTCGTTCAAATTCTGAGCTTCTGATTTTCCAAATGTCATCAATAAAATAATTATAATAATATTTTTCATTTTTAATCAAGTATGTCTTTCACAAATACATTTGAACTATCAAGCGAGCTGTATATGTGTTGTCCATTTCCATATTCATCCTTGTTGTAAGTAAAAGAAAGAATACTGTCTCCAAGTGTTTCCGGCTTAAACCAGTTCTCAAACGTGGAGGTTTTGGAGACGATTTCTTGCCTACCGAGACAGAACTTAGCTGCCGAGAACCGAGCATTGCTTAATGCACTTTATCCCCATGTTTTTAGCCACCGTTAGCAACGGTTATTGATGTAGAATCTAAAAGCTATACCCTAAATGAACGGTAGGAAAAACTGAAAAGGACTTAGGTTCGTACGTTGAATTTTCGAGAATTATACTCGATGAATTTGATTTGAAGTTGAAAGCTACCCAAGGTACTATATATAAACCTTTAAAATTCGACGTTTCTTTTCCGAACATAAACCTGTAGCCTGTTCGTAATCCCATATTGATATAACGTTGCTTTTCTGATACTGTGGCATCTTTCAGACTTACTTTGTCAGTTATAAAGTCAACCTGAACTCCGACAAATAACCCCCTCCTCCTTTTTATAAGATAATCTGCCTTAATCCCAAAACCGTTCGTTCTAATATTAAAACTTTCTTGAGAAACAAAAAAGTCAGGTTGTCGGATACCGAATGCACCAATGTTATATTTTAAATGAGATTTTTGGTAACCCAAATGAATAGAATATCCACTGAATATATAGGCGATTGGATCGGCCTCTATTTCGAGTTTTCCAGATTGAGTTAATTCCTGTCCGTAGGCGTCAAATATTAAGGCAAAATGAAGTCCTATACAAAACAATATATTTTTTATGGGTCTCATAACTATTATTACTAATCAACGATCTGGCTATGCTCAATGAGAGGTTTCAGAGAGGAAGCTTTCAGTTTGCTGGGATGTTCACTAAAGTTCAAGTTTTTCAATTTTGGGGTTTTAACCCGCATAGAGCATAGCCGTTATTAGCGACTATCTTTCTGTCTGTTTTAATTTTTTTTAAACCAATCAATGATTTGTGGATACATGTCAGCGATAAACGCGCCATTTTTTCTCTCTTGATATAGCTGTTTCTATTTTTTTCTGATGGCACACAACGGTTCGATATACGAATGTAGTGCTTTTTGGCCTAGTAGCACACGTTGATAATAGTATTGCGAGTACACAGACACGTGGCGGAATAACCATCGGCACGATATAAATGGAAGCATTATTACACGATCTTGAAGGGGTTCTTCGCTTACGGCGGTATAGCGATTCTACCATTAAGTTTTATGTTTCTCAGATCAAACTATTCTTACAAGAGATTCCTGAACCGGCATCGGCAAGTATTGAACGTATCCAAACGTATTTCACCGGGCTCGTAGAGCAAAAGCAGGCATCGCTGTCTACCCAGAAACAAGTGGCGGGTGCCCTGTGACTCTCCTACGAGGCACTCTACGGGCGTCAGGTCTACCTGAAGTTTATGAAGGGGCTGCGCAAAGAATTGAAACTACCGGTGGTGTTGTCCAAAAGCGAGGTAGAGCGTATCCTACAAGCCATCGCCAACCAAAAACACCGTGCCCTGATCCTCACCACCTGTGAGCGAGGTGCTTTCTCTTACGCTGGCTAATATTGATAGCGAGCGCATCCGCGTCCGAAGTGCCAAGGGGAACAAAGACCGGGAGGTGATGCTCTCGCCAAACGTGATACAGCGGCTGCGCGACTACTGGCAACAGTATCAACCCATTACCTGTTCGAAGGGAAACAAGGCAGACGGTATTCGGCCCGTAGCGTGCAACAGCTGTTTAAACGGGCTGTGGTTAAAGCAGATATTAAAAAAGTAGTAACGGTTCATACGCTGCGCCATAGTTTTGCGACCCATTTGCTAGCAGCAGGCACTGACCTGCGGTATATCCAACTGCTGCTGGGGCATATGAACATTACGACTACTCAGATATACACACACCTGATCGGCTCCGCCCTAGATAAGATTGCTAGTCCGGCAGATAGCTTTCTGACGGGAGCCTGAGCGTATTGATGGTTTGCGTGAGTGAGTGTTATCAAAAAAAACGGGCACATGATTCATGCGCCCGTATAATCAGTACAACGGTTCTTAATTCTACAGATGAATCACTTCCTCATAAGCTGCCGCAGTAGCTTCCATCACGGCCTCCGACATGGTGGGGTGCGGGTGTACCGACTTTAGAATTTCGTGTCCGGTGGTTTCCAGATTCCGGGCAGCTACTACTTCGGCAATCATTTCGGTCACGTTGGCCCCGATCATGTGTGCGCCCAGCCACTCGCCGTACTTCTTGTCGAAGATCACCTTCACGAAGCCTTCGTTGGCTCCGGCCGCGGTGGCCTTGCCGCTGGCTGAGAACGGAAACTTGCCCACCCGAACGTCGTAGCCCGCTTCTTTGGCCGCCTTTTCGGTATAACCCACCGAGGCCACTTCGGGCCAGCAGTAGGTGCAGCCCGGAATGTTGTCGTAGTTGATGGGTTCAGGCTCCATGCCGGCGATGGCTTCTACGCAGGTAATACCCTCGGCCGAGGCCATGTGCGCCAGGGCGGGCCCCTTCACAATGTCACCGATGGCGTACACGCCCTCTACATTGGTGCGGTAAAAATCATCTACCTCTACCTTGTCTTGGCGCTCGTTGAGCTTCACTCCGGCTTCTTTCAAACCGATGCCCTCTAGGTTAGTAGCCACGCCCACTGCCGACAGCACCACGTCGCAGGCGATGGTGCTTTCTTTCCCGTCTTTGCGGGCCTTCACGGTCACTTTGCAGCCTTTGCCCTTGGTATCCACATTGGTGACTTCAGCGTTGGTCATGATCTTCATGCCCGCCTTTTTGTAGATACGCTCCAGTTGCTTCGACACTTCTTCATCCTCCAGCGGAATGATGTTCGGTAGGTACTCTACCACGGTCACCTCGGTGCCAATGGCATTGTAAAAGTAGGCAAACTCTACGCCGATGGCTCCTGAGCCGATTACTACCATTTTCTTGGGTTGCTGGTCGAGCACCATCGCCTTACGGTAGCCGATCACCTTCTCTCCGTCGATGGGCACATTGGGCAATGCGCGGGCGTGTCCGCCGGTGGCCAGAATGATGTGCTTAGCTTCGTAGGTCGTCTTCTTATCGCCTTCGCCCGTCACTTCCACCTTGCCCAGTCCGGCAGAACCCTTGCCCGCCAGTTTGCCGTAGCCCACCAGGGTGTCAATTTTATTTTTCTTAAAGAGGAACTGAATGCCCTTGTTCATTTTACCCGCCGAACCCCGACTGCGCTGAATCATATCGTCGAAGTTGACGTTGGCCTCCTTCACATCGATGCCGTAGTCTTCGGCGTGCTTGATGTATTCGTATACCTGTGCGCTCTTGAGAAGGGCCTTGGTGGGGATGCACCCCCAGTTGAGGCATACGCCGCCGAGCTCGGCCTTCTCTACCACACCCACATTCATGCCCAATTGGGCGGCTCTGATCGCCGCTACGTAGCCTCCGGGCCCGCTTCCGATCACAATCAGATCGTATTTTTTATCTGCCATAGTCGTTTTAAGGTTTGTGCAAAAATAAGCGAATTGCTTACATATGAAAACACCACTTGGGGTAGAATAATTGCACGATTGGCAGGTGATAAAAACAAGAACGGCGAAGCATGATGCCTCGCCGCCCTCTACGTAATACGTTGTAACCTTCGCTTAGAAAGTGTAGACGGTGGATAGTTGAATGACTGAATTAGATCCTGAAGCACTCTGGAAAAAATCTGAGCCCAGTGCGTCGGCAAAGCCCTGTTGGTAGCGTAGGCCTAGCCCAAATCCACTCTGGAAGGTGTAGGTGCTTCCAATCACAAATCCTACGTCTACAAAGTTGGTATCGTCGGCATCGGCTTGTAGTCTTCCGTCTTGAGCCACGTTGATGTCCAGGTCGCCGAATGACTGGCGAGAAGACAGTAAAACTCCCAGATACGGCCCCAACTCTAAGCGAAACCCGTTGGCTACTTCAAACTCCCCGGTCAGAATAAACTGTAGGTAGTTAAGGTCAACTGAGTAGTCGTCGAAAACATAGAACTCATCGGCGCGTGCTCCCAGTGTAGTGTACAGCAGCTCCGCTTTTCCACTGAGTCGCTCGCCCCACAGGTAGCGACCAAACAAGCCCAGGTGAAGACCGGTTTGCGAGTCAGGGTTGAACGTTTGGGCATCGTTGAAGGTAGAAAAGTTGAATCCGGCTTTTACTCCAAATTCAGCCTTCTTTTCTAAGTACTCCTGTACATCCTCAATCTTTTCCTCTACTACATCCGCAGTTTGATCTACCTCTAGGCTGTCTATTTCTTGTGCCCAAGAGATATGTCCGATAAGGAACAATCCTATAAAAAATAGTGTGAAGGTCTTCATAATTTCAATTTTAGTTTAAAAACAGTGATTCCCAGTAGAACGGGGGCATACCGGAAACGGTTGGCTTTTTCCGTTGTATTCTGGCGGTATTGATAACATATACCTAGCGCAGTGAGTAATAAAGCTTATCTGGTGCGTCGGTTAACTGACAATAAGTGATTTGGTACAATTAGTTTTAACATTTAGTAGAAGAATAGGGTATACAAAGGAATATATCTAAATCACTACGATATGAAACGACTACAGGGGCAAGCTGCGGTGGTTACCGGGGCCAGCTCGGGACTAGGACAAGGCATTGCTATTGAAATGGGCCACGAGGGCGCCAACGTTTGCATCAACTACCATAGCGATGAAGACGGTGCCAACAAAACGTTGAAAGCAATTGAGGAAGCGGGTGGTCAGGGGTTTATCATCCAGGCCGACGTGAGTGACCCCGACGAGGTGGCTGCCATGTTCGAAAAAACCATCGACACCTATGGCACGGTAGATATACTGATGAACAACGCGGGCATACAAAAAGATGCTCCTTTTTTAGAGATGACTCACGAAGATTGGCAGCAGGTGATTAATGTGAACTTATCGGGGCAGTTTTACTGCGCACAGGCGGCGGCCAAAGAGTTTATTCGGCGGGGCAAGGTAAACTACTCTCAGGCACTGGGTAAGATTATTTGCATGAGTTCAGTACACGACATTATTCCGTGGGCCGGACATATCAACTACGCTACGGCCAAAGGAGGACTGCTGATGTTTATGAAGACGCTAGCCCAAGAACTGGGTCAACAGAAAATTCGGGTAAACGGTATTAGTCCGGGAGCCATCAAAACTGATATCAACGAGGACGTGTGGGGTGATCAAAAGAAGCACGACAAACTGTTAGAGCTGATTCCTTATCCCCGAATGGGCGACACCACGGACGTAGGAAAGCTGGCGGTTTGGTTGGCATCGGATGAATCAGACTACGTACACGGACAAACCATTTACATTGACGGCGGCATGACTTTATACCCCGGCTTCATCGGCAACGGGTAGGCTGGGCGCTGGATGACTTGCGGCAGTGGCCAGATACTGGCTACTAGCACCTCAGTGATACAGAAAATCGTCCGCGCGCCAGCGACTAGCATCCAGCATCTAACACCCAACCACTCTGAAGATCATCTAGCATCTAATATCCAACCCCCTTACCGCCTAGAAAGTATCCAGCACCCAATGTCTAACCACCCAGAAAGTCATCCAACATCCAAATCAACCAACCAGTACCATGAGCGATACTAAGCAAAGCCACTACCCTCCCATCGGACACTACGGGGTGATCGGAAACCTACATACGGTGGCCCTGGTGGGCAAGCACGGTGATATTGACTTTATGTGCTTTCCTCGCTTCGATTCCCCGTCGATCTTTGCCGCGTTGCTTGATCATCAGAAGGGCGGTAGCTTTCGCATCAACCCACAACTGCACGATGCTGACTACAAACAGCAGTATCTGCCGGATACCAATGTGCTGCTCACCCGGTTTTTGGCCTACGAAGGCATGGTAGAGATCACTGATTTTATGCCGGTGCGAGAAAAAGGAGGCAATAAGGAATGTGCCTTGATTCGAAAGGTGACCGTTATTCGGGGCGAAGTGGCCTTCGACGTGCAGTGCGATCCTGAATTTGACTACGCCAGAGCCAAACACCATACTGAGCAAGAGGACGAGCACAACGTGATGTTCACCAGCGAAGGGGATGACAAAACCATGATCAAACTTGCGAGCGATATGCCCCTGCACGTGGAAGAAGACGGCGTGCACGCACAGTTTTCTCTCAAAGAAAAAGAGTCGGCCTGCTTTGTGATGTACGCGGTGTCTGATGCGAGCACGACCATTCCCGAGCTGTTTCCCCTCAATGAGTACGTGCACCGCAATTTTACGGAGACGGTGAACTACTGGAAGCGTTGGATATCCAAATCAAACTTCAGCGGCAAGCGTGAGGCTATTGTTGATCGCTCGGCTCTGACGCTCAAGCTGCTTACCTCGCAGCAGTTTGGTGCGCCGGTAGCCGCGGCTACCTTCGGTTTGCCCGAAAAGGTGGGAGGCTCCCGTAACTGGGACTATCGCTATACCTGGATTCGGGATGCGGCCTTCACCATGTACGCGTTTATCCGACTTGGTTTCACCGAAGAAGCGGGCAACTTTATGCACTGGATTCGCGACCAGTTTGACAAAAATATTGCGGACAACAGTGATCTGCAACTGATGTACAGCATTGCGGGCGAAACCGACCTGGAAGAAAGTGAGCTAGAGCACATGGAGGGCTACCGCCAGTCGACACCGGTGCGAATTGGCAACGGAGCGCACGGGCAGCTTCAGCTGGATATCTACGGCGAACTGATGGATAGTATCTACCTGTACGACAAATACGGCGAACCCATCACCTACGATTTCTGGGAGAAACTGACGGGTCTGATCGACTACGTATGCGATAACTGGCACCGCAAAGACCACGGTATTTGGGAAGTGCGCTCTGAACAGCAAGAGTTTATTTACTCACGGGTGATGTGCTGGGTGGCCGTCGACCGGGCCATTCGCCTGGCCGAGAAACGCTCCTTTGACTACGACTGGGACAAATGGCGCAAAGCCCGAGGCGATATCTTCCACGATATCTATCATAACTTCTGGGACGAAGAATTGCAGAGCTTTGTGCAGTACAAGGGCAGTAAAGATGTGGATGCAGCGATGCTACTGATGCCGCTGGTGCGGTTCATCAGCCCCTACGACCCAAGGTGGGTGTCTACCCTGCGCGCCATTGAAAAGGAGCTGGTGACCGATACGCTGGTGTACCGCTATAATAATGACGGCAACCACGATGGCATTGGTGGTGATGAGGGTACTTTTACCATGTGTTCGTTCTGGTACATCGAGTGCCTATGTCGAGGTGGGGAAGTAGAGAAGGCGCGCTTGTTCTTCGAGAAGATGCTGGGGTACGGCAATCACGTGGGTTTGTTCGCCGAAGAAATTGGGCTACGCGGTGAGCAACTCGGAAATTTTCCGCAGGCATTTACGCACCTAGGGTTGATCAGCGCTGCCTTCGCGCTGAACCGTGCGTTGAAGAACACTTGAAAAGCTATCGGCCGAGCATACAAATCTGGAATAGTTTATGTAACGTTGTTAACCCTCGCCTGGCGAGACTTACACTTACATTACGCTCTACATGTCAATTATTATCCGCACGGTGGTTGGCGCTGCACTGTGCCTCTTGTCGTTCAATCAAGCAGCCGCGCAGGGCGTGAGCCAATTCGTCGAGTTCTTCACGCTGCATCCTAACCGTAAGATCGCTGCCCGGGATACCGCGGTTTATCCGTCTAAACTTATCCTAACGCCCATCATCGCGTATTCGCCCGAAACCAGCCTCGAGTTCGGAGTGGGAACCAAGTATCTGTTCAAGTTCAGAGGGTCAGGTCCCGAAACACGCACTTCCAACATGCCGCTGGGGATCACCTACACGCTCAACCATCAATTACTACTCAACTCAGGCTACGAAATCTTTTTCAACCAAGAGCGCTACATGCTCACGGGCAATCTCAGAATCAAACTGTTTCCGCAGTTCTACTACGGAGTAGGCCGTGACACGCCCGAGTCTAATGAAGAATTATATTCGTTCAACCAAGTGTTAGTAGAACCTATTCTACTCAAGCAGATAGGGTTTCGACACTTATTTTTGGGCGCTGGCGTACGCTATAACTACGTGGGCAATCTGCAATTTGAAGGAGAGGAAAGCGCCCTGGAGAATAGTGGCTTACCGGGGGCGCTGGGGTCTACGTCGGTAGGGGCCGAGCTCGCATTGGTATACGATAGCCGGGACAATATCTTAACGGCTCACCAGGGCTGGTTTGCTGAGCTCACGCACGGGTTTTACGGAAAGGCGCTGGGCGGCACGCACGAGTTTCAGCTTACGCGTCTTGATCTTCGTAAGTTTATCCCGATGAACAAAAAGAGGCACATCCTTGCTTTCCAGCTGGTGGGTACCTTTTCGTTTCAAGATGTGCCGCTGAGCGAACTCAGTGCCCTGGGGGGCAAAGACATCATGCGCGGTTATTACGAAGGCCGCTACCTGGATAATCATCTGATTGCTGCGCAAACTGAGTATCGCTTTCGTCTTTATCAGCGCCTGGGTGCCGTGGTTTTTGCCGGGGCCGGCGATGTGGCTCACCGGGTAGAGGATTTTAGGCTGTCTAACTTTCGCCCCTCGGTTGGCGCCGGGTTGCGCTTCCTTATCGACCGAACCGAAGACCTAAACCTACGCTTTGACTACGGAGTAGGCACACGCACGCAGAATTACTACTTCAAAATCGCCGAAGCCTTTTAGCACTGTTAATAGCAGTCATCTAGTGATACGTCAGCCTATAAATACCGGGTTAAACTGAGTTTTTCGGCAACAAATTTATTGACTTGTCTAGCTGGCGGTTGGAGGTCAGCGGATGGCGTTCCGCCCGAAGATAAGATTGAGTTAATAGAGTAGAAAATACGCTATCAAATCCATGAACATCGTACGGTAGTAACCGCCCCGTCGTGGAACGAAACCGCCTACCGCTGCTTGGCCGCTATTTCGATATACCGCATCACTTAGTTTACAGTGTGCTTAGAACCCACGGGGGCACTGAGTCGTATGGATACGCACGAACCAACGCATCTTTATATGTCTATTATCGTAAAGTGGGCGCTATCGGCAGTTGCCGTACTGGTGGCGGCCTACATCCTGCCGGGAGTCGCCGTGGCCAGCTTTTGGTCAGCTCTGGTGGTGGCCGTCGTGCTGGCGCTGCTCAATGCCCTGCTCAAACCAATTTTGATCGTACTCACCATTCCCATCACTGTGGTGACGCTAGGTCTTTTCCTACTGGTGATCAATGCGCTGATCATCCTGCTCACCGATTCGCTCATTGATGGTTTTAGCGTGAGCAACTTTTGGTGGGCCCTGATCTTCAGCTTCCTTCTCTCTATTCTTGGAGCGCTCTTCGACGATATTGCCGAGCGTGTGTAGAGACGAAGACCGGAAGCCGGAGACGGAGACCAGTTTTCGGATTCTGGTCTTCATATTTAAAAAAAAGCCATACTCAAAATTCCCCCTAGCATGAGTAGCTTGCAGAAGCCGCTGAGATAAGCAAAATCGCGCTGGGTGTCGGCGTATACCAGTTTGGTGATAAAGTAGGCAATCGGTCCGGTTAGTACCAAAAAGAAGATGGTGAGGGTGGTGTTGCCCAGCGTACCCGACAAGAAGAACAGCAGAAAGATAAAGAAACCGGAGAGCACGTAGAGTAACACTTTTGTTCTATGAATGCCCCACACAATGGGCAGTGTTTGGCAGCCGAAGGTTTCATCGCCCCGCACGTCTTCCATATCTTTCACCACTTCGCGCAACAAAGAAATACAGAAGGCGAAGATGGCGTAGACCGATACCAGTTGCAGAGCCGCTCGGTAGTACAAACCGATCACCACAATGGCCAGGCTCGACAAAAGTGCGATACTGATATTACCGACCAGAGGGTAGCGTTTGAGTCGGTTAGAATACCACCATAGTAGCAGTGCCGCCGACAGGTGAAGGGCGCCTACGCGCCACGAGAGGTAAGCGCCCAGCAGTACCCCCACCACGGTGAGCGAAACGTGTGCAATGATGACCACCCGTCGCCGAAAAATAGTGCCTACCACCACTCGCCGAGGTTTGTTGATAAAATCAATCTTGACGTCGTAGTAGTCATTAATAATATAACCTGCGGCGGCGATCATCACGGTAGAAAGCACCAGCAAAAACAGGCGTACGTCTAGCAGGTAGGCCCGTTGGGTAGCGTGAACGTCTACCAGAAAATAGGCCGTAAAGTACTGGGTAAGGGCTAATATTATCAGGTTGAGCATCCTGGTGATACGGGCCAGACCGCCCCACCAACGTCGGCTTCGATAGAACAGATGCTGTATGCGGCGGTTCATACGAACGGGTTTATCACTTTCACCATCACGGCATGCTATGTGCTTTGTTTACTTAGTCTGGCGGCTGAACTTATTGGACGACAAAAAGCTTTTAGCCTAGGCAAAACTACTTAATTTTAGGAACGCAAAGGCGATAGGCTTATTTAGCCGCAAATTTTGCATAAATTTGACGATTTATTAACGATACATCTATTTTTTGATGACACAGGATAAGAAAGAAATTTTGCGTGGTATTGCTCAGCAACGAATTCTCGTACTAGACGGTGCGATGGGTACCATGATTCAGCGTCATAAGCTGACCGAAAAAGACTTTCGTAACGAGGCACTGGCCAACCACGACTACCCGCTACAGGGCAATAACGATTTGTTGTCTATCACCCGGCCTGATATTATTCGAGACATCCACCGCGTATACTTTGAATCTGGTGCCGACATTGCCGAAACCAATACGTTTAGCTCTACCCGCATTGCGCAGGCCGACTACGGGCTAGAGCACTTGGTATACGAACTAAACTACGAATCGGCGCGCCTGGCCCGCGAGGTGGCCGACGAGTTCACCCGTCGTGAGCCCGATAAGCCACGCTTTGTGGCTGGTTCTTTAGGCCCGACCAATAAAACCGCTTCCCTTTCTCCTGATGTCAACGATCCTGGTTTTCGTGGCGTCACCTTCGACGAGCTGGTAGAAGCTTACACTGAGCAAACGCACGGCTTGGTAGAGGGCGGAGTAGACTTGCTATTGATTGAAACCGTGTTTGATACCCTCAATGCCAAAGCGGCCCTGTTTGCGGTTAACAATTACCTAGAAGACCATAACCTGTCCATTCCTATCATGGTGTCGGGCACCATCACCGATGCCAGCGGACGCACCCTATCGGGCCAAACCACCGAAGCCTTCTGGACTTCGGTGATGCACGGTGGCCTGTTTAGTGTGGGCCTCAACTGTGCGCTGGGGGCTAAAGACCTGACTCCGCACTTAAAAGAACTATCGCAACACGCCACTTGCCTGGTCACGGCTCATCCCAACGCAGGTTTGCCCAACGAGTTTGGTGAGTATGACCAAACCCCCGACCAGATGGCAGGCGAAATGGAAGAGTTTGTGCGCCAGGGCTTCATCAACGTGATGGGCGGCTGCTGTGGCACCACCCCCGACCATATTCAGGCCATTGCCGAACTAGCCGCTCGTTATGCGCCGCGAAAGCAGAAAGAGGCGTTGGTGGAGGTGTCTTAATAACTTAGGAGTTACTATGGAAAAGATCATAAATTTACACGTAGAGAAACTACCGGAAGGAGTATATCTGGCTACCTCAGACGATGTACAGGGACTAGTAGCCCAAGGTAGGACGCTAAGTGAAACTGTAGAAATTGCGCGAGATATTGCGAAAAAGTTGATTGAAGCCCAGGATGCTACTCCCAACTTAACCGATATTCACGAGAAGTTTGACTACCCTTTAGTGGTTGGAGTGTAAGCTATGGGAAGGTTGGCCGGATTTCGCTATCGTGAAATAATCAAAAAGCTAAAGAAGCTTGGGTTCTCTTTTTTATCGCCAGGCCGCCGGAAGCCATGAAATATGGCATCATGAGCAGACCAAAAGGTTTACTACCATTCCTAACCACACGGGTGATATGCCAGAAGGAACTCTGCGTGCTATTCTACGGCAAGCTGATATATCTCCTGAAGAGTTTTTACGAAAGTAACGAGCACTTCAGCTACGTTTCTTGCCTACACCGAGATAAATAACAATGAACGCTGAGACAGTAAAAGAAACCCTAGTCGCCGACATCATTCAAGATCCGGCAGTGCCCTACCTACGATTGAGTGGCCTCGAGCCCCTTATTGTGAACGAGGTTACCGGTTTTGTGAACGTGGGTGAGCGCACCAATGTGACGGGCTCGCGCAAGTTTGCCCGCCTCATTGCCGAAGAAAAGTACGAAGAGGCCATTGAGGTGGCCCGCGAGCAGGTAGAGGGCGGGGCCCAGGTCATCGATATCAACATGGACGACGGCATGCTCGACGGCGAAGCCTGCATGGTGAAGTTCCTAAACCTCATCTCGGCCGAACCTGATATCGCCCGTGTGCCCTTCATGATTGACTCTTCGAAGTGGGACATTATTGAGGCGGGCCTCAAGGTAGTGCAGGGTAAGAGCGTGGTCAACTCCATCAGTCTGAAGGAAGGCGAAGAGAACTTCATCCACCAGGCCCGGAAAGTCAGGCAGTACGGGGCTGCGGTCATTGTGATGGCATTCGACGAAGACGGGCAAGCCGACAACTACGAACGGCGCATCGAGATTGCCCAGCGTTCGTACGACGTGCTGGTGCATAAAGTCAACTTCCCGCCGCAGGATATCATCCTCGATCTCAACATCTTTCCGGTCGCTACCGGCATGGAAGAACACCGTCGCAACGCGCTCGACTTCTTCCTGGCCACCAAGTGGGTGCGCGAGAACCTGCCCGGCGTGCACGTGAGCGGAGGGGTCAGCAACGTATCATTTTCGTTTCGAGGCAACAACCTGATGCGTGAGTCCATGCACTCGGCCTTCTTGTACCACGCCAAACGTGCCGGGATGGACATGGGCATCGTGAACCCCTCAATGCTGGAGATCTACGATGATATTCCGAAAGACCTGCTAGGGCTGGTAGAAGACGTGCTGCTTGACCGTCGCGACGATGCCACCGAACGCCTGATCGACTTTGCCGAGAAGAACAGAGGTGATGGCAAAGCCAAGAAGAAAGATGATAAAGAGTGGCGGAAGCAACCGCTGCCCGAGCGGATGAAACACGCGCTGGTGAAGGGCATTGCGGAGTTTATTGAAGAAGATGTAGAGGAGGCCCGCCAGCAGTACGATCGTCCTATTGAAGTGATTGAAGGGCCTCTGATGGACGGTATGAACGTGGTGGGTGATTTGTTCGGTGCTGGTAAAATGTTTCTGCCTCAGGTAGTGAAGAGCGCCCGCGTGATGAAGAAGGGCGTAGCGTACCTCATTCCCTACATCGAGGCGGCCAAGGGCGATAAGCAAGAGGCCAGAGGGAAGGTGCTGATGGCCACCGTAAAGGGTGATGTGCATGACATCGGCAAAAACATCGTCAGCGTAGTGCTGGGTTGCAACAACTACGAAGTGGTGGATATGGGCGTGATGGTGCCCACCCAGGATATTCTGGACAAAGCCCGCCTGGAAGGAGTGGATGTGATCGGTTTGAGTGGTTTGATCACTCCTTCGCTCGACGAAATGGTAAGCGTCGCCAAAGCGATGGAACAGGAAGGCTTCACTGTGCCGTTGCTCATTGGCGGCGCCACGACTTCTAAAATCCATACGGCCGTCAAAATAGAGCCGCACTACCACGGTCCGGTGATTCACGTGCTCGACGCTTCGCGCTCGGTGCCGGTGGTCAGCAACCTGCTCAACAAAAAGGCGAAAGACGGTTTCGCGCAGCAAGTGCGGGATGAGTACCGGCAGATGCGCGACCGCCACACCGGCAAACAGCAGAAGAAAAACTTTGTGCCCATCGCGGAAGCCCGCCAGCAGAAGTTCCGGGCCGATTGGAAAACCCGACGAGTAACACGCCCGCAGTTTTTGGGCACTCGGGTATTCGAGGACTACTCGCTGGCTGAGATCGCGCGATACATTGATTGGACACCCTTCTTCATGACCTGGGAGCTGGCCGGACGTTTTCCTAAGATTCTAGACGACGAAGTCGTCGGCGAGCAGGCCCAAGACCTTTTTAAGGATGCGCAAGCCATGCTGAAAAAGATTATTGATGAGCGGTGGCTACAGGCTAAAGCGGTGGTCGGCTTCTTCCCCGCCAATGCCATCAATGATGATGACATCGCCCTGTATCACACCGACGGCGACAACGAAGACCGCAGCCAGGTGCGCACCACTTTGCACCATCTGCGGCAGCAAACCCAAAAGGCAGCGGGTAAAGAATACAACTGCCTCACCGACTTTGTGGCCCCCGCTGACAGTGGCGTAGACGATTACGTCGGCGGTTTCGCCGTGACGGCGGGCATCGGCTGCGACGAGATCGCTAAGGAGTTTGAGCGCGACCATGACGACTACAACTCCATCATGGTGAAGGCTCTGGCCGACCGGCTGGCCGAAGCCTTTGCTGAGCTGATGCACGCCCGCGTGCGTCGTGAGTTCTGGGGCTACGCCACCGACGAAGACCTAGACAACGAGTCGCTTATCCGCGAAAAGTACCAGGGCATCCGCCCGGCGCCCGGCTACCCCGCCTGCCCCGACCACACCGAAAAGGCCACGCTGTTTGAGCTACTCGACGCCACGGAAGCTACCGGCATCACACTCACCGAAAGCTACGCCATGTACCCCACGGCGGCGGTCAGTGGCTGGTACTTCTCCCACCCTGACTCAAAATACTTCGGCATTTCTAAGGTGGATAAAGACCAGGTAGAAGACTACGCTGAGCGGAAGGACATGAAGGTAGAAACGGTAGAGAAGTGGTTGGGAGCGTATTTGGGGTATGAGGCCTAATTGGTGTTATCGGTACTGAACAACTAACTGTTTGAATGAATAGGGTTATGATTATGGGATGTTGTGGGGCGGGCAAATCGACCCTAGCCAGGAGAATACACCAGATTCTCGGACTATAGATAGTTCATCTAGACCAATATTACTGGAAGCCTGATTGGGTCGAAACGGGGCAGCAAGAATGGGAAAAGACCGTTAGAATGCTGGTGGGCAAAGAGCGTTGGATTATGGATGGAAACTTCGAAGGCACTATGGACATCAGGCTGGAACGAGCCGATACAGTGCTTTCCCTCAACTACTCGACGACAAAGTGTTTGTCGAGAGCCATCATGAGAATATCAGAGAACCGGGGAAAAGTCAGAGCTGATATGGCGATAGGATGTCCGGAAAAATTGGATTTCTCTTTTTTACACTACGTAGCAACATTCAACAGTACAAGAGGAAAGAGAATTATTGCGAATCTTAAGAAACTTAGCGATACGAAGCGAATTTTAATCCTCGACGATGATGTAGCAACCGAAAAATTCGTCACCGAAACTAGCCTGAAGAAACAATTATAAACCAACTCCTCTTTCTTGATCACGATGGCGGCGTCGACGATCTTTTGTCCCTGTTACTCACGCTTACGATGGACAGCGTAGACCTACTCGGCGTAGTCGTTACCCCCGCAGATTGTTATCCGACCTACGCAGTGGAAGCCAGCCGGAAGATCATCGCTTTGATGGGGCAGTCGCATATCAGCGTGGCTGAAAGCCAAGTGCGGGGCGTCAATGCTTTTCCGGCAGAGTGGCGGTCGGGGCCGCAGGTGGTTAACGCACTGCCGCAGTTGCTCAATGTAGCCGACGTTCAGAGTCCGTTTGAGCGGTCGGGAGTAGAATCTGTGATTGATACGCTGCGGACAGCAGACGAACCAGCTACCTATTTGATGACAGGGCCGTGTACCACCTTGGTGGCAGCTTTGCAGCAGGCACCGGACATTAGCGACAACATCAAAGAAGTGGTGTGGATGGCCGGAGCGGTCGATGTGCCGGGCAACGTAGCAATGCATACGCACGACGGTAGTGCCGAGTGGAACGTTTACTGGGACGCTGTGTCAGCGCAGCAACTGCTTGAGCAAGAGCTGCGTATTGTGATGTTCTCACTGGATATTACGAACCACGTACCCGTCGGAATGGAGTTTTTACGAAAACTAGCCCGGCAGTCGCACTACGAGGTATCCAATCTGGCTTCTGTCGCGTGGGCCACGACGATCAATGCCATACCATCGTACGAGTATCTGTATCATATGTGGGACGTGATGGCGACCAGCTACGTAGGGCGGCCTGACTTGTTCACCACAAAAGAAGTGTTCTTGACAATATCTACCTCGCTACCCAACGAAGGTCAAACCCAGCGGGATACTGACCGGGGGCACGCGGTGCAACTGGTGAGCACCGCTGAGGTAGAAGCGTTTTATCGGTATCTGCTGAATCAGTTTAAGCGAAATTTTTCGGAAAAGTAACGGCAGGATGCATCAGGGTGAGCCAGCATTGACTTTTTTAGACTCGTTTTTGGTATCAGGCTCTGGTTCTGACCAGCGCCAGGCGCGGCACTGGTGCGTGAAGCTCCGTTTGAGGCGGGCCTGCTCGTCGGGTGACATGGCTTGCCAGCGTTGTTCAAACTTCTGTTTCCAGCCTAATTTTCTTCCTCTGCCGTAGCGGCACTGCCAACTGCCTATCAGTAACTTGGTGAGCACTAAAATACCCGCCGACTGCGCGAAAGAGAGCGTAGGGCCCCGAAACAGCGTGGGTACTATCCAGTTCCACAGTAGCATCAAGGCGGCGCTGAAGACCAACAGCATCAGAATGCCTAACACAATCGCTCGTATGATCAAATTCCTTTTCATAGGACGGTTACCGCCAGCCGGTTAGTCAGCCAAATCATCGTATAAGGCGCGTAGGCGTCGGCGCAGGTGCAGGATAGCGTAGCGCTTCCGGGATAGCAGCGTGTTGACCGTCACTCCTGTTTGCTCGCTGATTTGCTTAAAGCTTCGATCTTCAAACTCGTGCATCACAAACACTTCGCGCTGCTTACCGGGTAGTTCTTCCAGGGCCTCTTCAATCGCACTCCAGATCATTGCCCGCATCATCTCGCTGTCAGGGCTACCCGACACATCGGGTAGAATATCTTCGAGGCGTAGTCCTTGACCCTCATCGTCGATGGCGATCTGCTTGTGACTAAAGGTTTCAGGACGCTTTTTGCGATAGCGGTCAGTAATTTTATTACGCGCCACGGTGAATAACCACGAGGTAACCCGCTCAATGGAGTTGATGGTGCGGTAGGCTTCTGTAAATTGATAGAACACGTCTTGAAGAATGTCCTCCGCTTCTTCGCGGTCAGCGATGCGCTGCTGAATGAAGTTGAGCAGTCGGCTTCGCTCTTGGCGAACCGTCTGTGAAATCTCCGCATTCTGGCGCTGCATAATGGCTAGTGCTTCCATATTAAGGGTATAGACGGCTTAACGGGAGAGATATTGTAAAGTCTATCTTTTTGCGTTTTTTAACGTCTTGCCGATGCAAGGCTAAGTATTTCCCTAAAGTACGAATGAGGCTCAGTTGACCAGCACCTCATTATTCATTACTCACCCTTCTGGAGCAGCCTCTTTCGTACCAACCAAGCAGTAGTAATAACTAGCACACAAGGAAGTCCAATCCACACCAGCTCGCTCTGGATCACCTGCCAGCCGGCATCGCTCAAGAAGTTCTTGATACCGATAGGAGAAACTTTGATGGGGCGAAAAGGAAAGAAGTAGCGTGTGTTGTCGAAGGGAGCAAAGAACGCTACCCCTAGGCCTCCGGTAGTCATCGCGTCAAGCACGGCGTGCGACGCCGTGCTGAAGCTAAAAAACGAAACGTAGGCCAGCCCAGCACCTGACAAGAAGCGACGACGATAAAACACCAAAGTGACTATCGTGCCAACCAGAAGAGCAAACACCAGCGAATGGGTGAACCCCCGGTGCCCCCAAAAGCTTTCGTACGGAATACCAAAGCGAAAAGCGAGTACATCAATATCTGGAAAGATAGCGCAGAGGCTACCTAGCACCCAGAACCTTCGGGAGGTGAGCCGTTTGGTGTAAGTAGCTCCCAGTGCCACCGAAGCAAGGGCGTGACCAAAAGCAGAAGCCATTTTTTTGATCTAAGCTACTTAAAATACCACAAGTATACTACCGTACTAGGTCCAGTATAGCACTTCGGCCTGCGGAAAGCGTTGGGCGATCTGCTGCGTAAAGAAGGTGCGCATACGCTGCATCGTGGCTTTAGGGAGCACATACTTAGTGCCACCAAACTTGTTCCGCTTCATATCACGTCCTTCCTCATTCATTTCCAACGAAGTGTTAGGATACCACTGTAGCAACACATCTTTCGAACCGGGGGTGAAGCGGTGCGTAATCAGCTCGAACGTGAGGTCACAAGAAAAGTCTAGAGTATCAGAAAGGCGGTCAAACAGGTCTGTATAGTGCGTTTCCCAATCAGGAATAGGCATAATGGGAGCCAGTACGACACCTACCGGATAGTGACCACCGCCCTGTGAGTGGGGCATTGCTAACTTTCGCAGAGCTTGCAGGCGGGCGTGTACCGAAGCCGTACCGCCTTCCAAACGCTTACTCACTGTTTCGGCGTTTAGGCTGATCCGGCAGCGGGTGTGTCCGTGGTGCGGCAGGTCTAGCAGTGAATCTACCTGATCGTATTTGGTCACCCAGCGTAAGCGGGCATCATCACGCTGGCCGAAGTGCCGGATACAAGTGGCCAGGCTACCGGTCAGGTGCTCAATGCCCAGCGGATCGGTATAGCAACTGGCTTCGAAGGAAGTGAGCTTCCCGGCTGCCTCAAAGTGCGTCGTATTTTCTAAAATAGCCGGTAGGTTGGCAAACACCCGCACAATGGGCGGACCGGATAGGCTTCCAGCCAGATAGCAGTACTGACAGTGAGCCGGACATCCTTCGGCCAGGTGAAACTGCCAGTCGGCAGAGGGAGGAATAGGGCGCAACTTAAAGGCGCTGGGTGGCGCATTGACCACCGCTAGTGTACGTTTGGCCGCCGCGTAGGTTTTACGTACGTCGGGCTGTCGCACTCCGGTCACACGATTGCTCTTCAGTAATTCTACCTCTAGCCCCTGGGCCGCAAACCGTTCGTATAGCTGCTCACCATAGGCTTCTTCTAAAGCAGCGGGGGTAAATACTACCCGCTTGGGGGTCCACAGCCGGGCAGAGCGAGTATCTATGGTCGGAAGAGTAGTACTGGTCATAATGGATACAGATTAGTGAAATTCGCCTCCGGAAAGTAGCAGGAGACAAATCAGTAGACACACATTGTGGTTTACCGTGAAAACACCATTTTCAGTCGGCTTGTTTCTATAATTTAGATTTTAAGTGTCTGTTTATCAGATAATTAAAGTGAAAAACAGATAAAACAATTTGGCCGCGAATAAGTACGCTAAGGTAAAACGGTTCGTAGTCGCTGATTAGGAAGTGCTTCACTATTGACAGAACAATGTGAGGTGTGTTTCTTAAGAAAGGTATGTACGGACCGTTTGTATACAGACTTTCCAAAAGTGGGAAAGGCAGCCGGTTAGTATTTTAATAAATTATGCTTCCAAGTGTATCCTAGACACTTCGTATTGCGTATACATAGTTGGCATAGATTTTTATTTGCTAATAGTTTATAACCAAATTTTTAAGAACGATGAGTGCTGAATACATTAAAGTTATTATAAGTCTAATTGGTCTAGCCATCAGTGCATTGGCCATACCCGTTAGCTTCATGGCGTAGTAGCCAGAGACCGACGTACATAAGTGAGAAGGATGCTTTAAAAGGCATCCTTTTTTGCTTTTATGGGTATAGTAACCTATTGGTTGAGGTGCATAACACGCTTGGAAAGTTTACCATCTTGAAGCTCACCATAGGTACAAGATTCCTGGGTCGTCTACGACATTTTGTTGTGTACCCTTTGACCGACATAATGGGCCGCTGCGGCGTATCACGTAGCAACAACTAGTTTACTACGTGTGGTGGTCTTTCGTTTTGGAAAAACTTCACCAGATTCAGCTGCGCTTCAGCGGCCATTGCCATACGTGCCTCTTGTGTTTCAGTGCCAATGTGAGGGGTGAGCACGACCTTATCCATATCAATAAGAGCTTTGGGTATCTGAGGTTCATCTTCAAAAACATCAAGCGCGGCACCTGCTAACTTTCCTTCTTGTAAATGTTGAATCAGGGCAGACTGCTTAATCACCGCCCCCCGTGCAGTATTAACCAAATAAGCTGAAGGCCGCATTTTTTCCAGCGCTCGTTCGTCAACCAAATGGTGGGTGCTATCGTTGAGCGGCACGTGCAAAGACACAATATCAGCCTGACTTAATAACGTATCGAGTGAAACATACTTTGCCCCGATAGCACTATCTAAGCGGTCAAAAAGTGGGTGACGCTGATAATATATCACCTGCATCCCTGATACAATCGCTCGCCGTGCTACTGCCTGTCCGATGCGTCCCATGCCTATCAAACCCAACGTTTTTCCGTACAGCGAGCAACCCGTATGCTGCTTGAGCATCCCCCACTCAAAATCCGGTTGATAACGGAGTTGCCGGTCGCAGAAAGCGATATTTCTTAGTAGAGAGAGCATAAGTCCGAAGGCCAGCTCAGCGGTCGCCTCGGTCACCGCCGTCGGTGTGTTGGTCACGATAATATCTTGCGAGGCCGCGTGGTTGGTATCTATGTCGTCGTAGCCCGCTCCGTAGTTGGCAATTATTTTAAGTTTCGTCCCGTGGTCGATCACCTCACGGTCTACCACGGCGTTGACCGCCAGATAAGCATCTACCTCGGGGATAAGCCGTAGAATATCTTCGCGGTCAAAAGACTGTTTCTCTGTGGGATAAATCAGCTCAAAGTGTTGAGCCAACGCCTGTAGACTCGGCGCCGGTAACAGGTAAGAGATTAATAGTTTAGGCATGGATGATCGGGTTTAGTGCTTGTGTCCTCAAGCACGTTGGTGGCTAAAAACTACGCTACTGCGACCATTCGGTAGGTTGACGGTCCCAACGATGTTGTCTGAGTTCTTTGCGCAGCGGGGTAGGCAGCGAATGACCACTGCAACCAATGTTAGCGCGCACGTGGGCCGCCTGGCGCATTCCCGGAATCACGGTGCTCACGGTAGGATTATCCAGGATAAACTTAAGCGCCACTTCGGGTAGCGTCATGTCATCAGGAACCACTTCTTGTACGGCCTCGGCGTGTGCTACACTGGATGCGAGATTTTCAGGAACGAAGTAAGTAGAACGCCAGTCGTCATCAGAAAAAGTAGTATCACGGGTGATCTTACCCGTCAGGGTGCCTTCGTCGAAGGGCACGCGGGCGATCACCCCGATATCAAGCGATTCGCACAACGGAAACAGGTGGTCTTCGGGCGCCTGGTCAAAGATGTTGTAAATCACCTGTACACTATCAATCAGGCCGGTGCGTAGGGTTTGTAGGCCGTTGTTCGGCTCCCAGCGGTTGAGGCTAATGCCAAAGGATTGCACCTTGCCCGCTTGCTTCAGGTCTTCTATCGCTCGCTTCCACTCATCGCGCTCTGCCCAATGGTCTTCCCACACATGAAACTGAAGCAGATCAATGGTTTCTGTGCCCAGGTTCTTTAGGCTTTTTTCGGTGTACTCTAGGATGTAGTCGGTAGGAAAAACGCTAGTGATGGGGAAATCACGCTGCGAAGGCCAAGTACGATTCTTAGGGGGAACCTTGGTGGCTACGTAGAGTTTTTGCTGAGGAAATCTTCGTAGTAAGCTGCCCAGTAATGCCTCACTTTTACCGTCTCCGTAGGCCCAGGCAGTGTCAAAGAAGTTGCACCCTAGCTCGACCGCCAAATCCAGAGAATTTTCGCTCTGCTGATCGTCGGAGCCGGTCCACCCAGCCATACCCCACATACCGTAGCCTACCTCGCTCACCAACCAAGATGCCCGTCCGAATTTTCTGTATTGCATAATATAGAATTTGATGATGATATAGATACACAACCGACAAGCAAGAGGGGTGTTTTACCGTTTGCTCGAAGGTTTTGTCACGGGCAGACATTTGCTATCGGGAGCCAGCAGAAAATCCGAGTTTACGTATCTGAAAACAGCCGTTGGGTTCGAACCGTTATTACCTATGTACTATTTTATGAAGAATAATTCTCTTTTGTTATCACTATAAAGATATCTCATTATACGATATCAATGATGCTCTTGCACCGGCGAACAAAATTACCCAGATTTGTGATCGCAAGTCGTTTTTTGCTAATACTAATGAACTAAAGTACGCCGTTTTTCGGTAGTAACTCGCGTTCTCTTTTGGCTTGAACAACCGACTAAAATGACCACATTGCTACAAAGTATATCAACCACCAAGCGTTTGCTAAAGCGATACACAACCGTACAGACGATAGCCGCTAGTCTGTTCACTTTGGTGTATCTGGGCGTTCCATTTTCTGTGTCTGATGCAGAAAACTTAGCACTAGACGAGACCGATATGTCTCGAGTGCTGAGTAGCGTCGAGAATATATCCAACGCAAATTCTAACACCGAAGAACTTGCTTCGCTCGACGAGGAAATCAGCCGCTTCATTGAGCGGCAAGGAATCGTTGGCGCTTCCGTAGGAATTGTAAAAGACGGGCAACTCATGTACGCCAAAGGTTTTGGCCATGCTGACCTCGACGCCGGAGAAACCACCGAACCGCATCATCAATTTCGTATCGGTAGCCTGTCGAAGCTAATTACTACCGTGGCCGTGATGAAATTGCGCGAAGACGGTGAGCTCTCACTAGACGATAAGGTGTTTGGTGAGGATGGATTGCTGCCTCAGTACCGCAACATCAAAGACAAGCGGGCCTACGAAATTACGGTAGAACATCTTTTGTCGCACAAAGCAGGGTGGAGCAAGCGCACCTACGGCGATCCTATGTTTATTCCGCTCAAAATTGCCGAAGAGATGGATGTTCCTGCTCCGGCTGATCTGGATACAATCATCAAGTTTGTACTATCCAAACCGGTGCCTTATGCGCCTGGAACGCGCTACGACTACTCTAACTTTGGTTTCTGTTTGCTGGGCAAAGTAGTAGAGGCAGTGTCAAGTACTACCTACGAACGATACGTGAAGCGCGAACTACTCGCGCCCCTGGATATATACGATATGCACTTGGCCAAGAACCGTCCGGAAGACCGGTTTGAAGACGAGGTACGTTACTACGACTTATCGCCTAACAATGTGCGTCCGTCTATTTACGGAACGGGGGAGGTGGTACCCACTACCTATAGCTTCAACGTGGAGGCACTGAGTGCCGCCGGCGGCTGGGTCGCTACGCCTACTGATATGCTACGGTTCTTGACGGCGATAGACGGACTCAACAGTGCACCTGATATGCTGACCAATGAGTCGCTTCTAGCGATGATTGCACCAGCGGGTGGTCGCCCTTACGGTTGGCGCGGAGCGCAGATTGGTGGCACCTGGTGGCGCACGGGTACCTTAGCTGGCACCTCAGCCCTGATGAAACGCTACGAGAACGGTATATCCTGGGTCGTACTTACTAACACCAGCAACCGCCGAAGCGATTATTTTAACGGTAGATTTGGCGCCATGTTGGAGACGCAACTCGCTCGCTTAAACGAATGGCCTGACCATGATTTGTTTACGACCACCTACTATTAATGAGGTTTAGAAGCGTTTGTTAGTACATATTTTACGATATTCTTGTTGGCCCCGCATTAGCGGGGCTTTTTGTTTCGAGACGGCTGCCTTCTACAAATTTTCATTACATTGTTGGAGTTCTCACCTCGTCTCGCATCTTACTATTTCGGTCTATGCAACCCGTGATTGCCGTTTTTGATATCGGAAAAACCAACAAGAAGTTATTCCTACTAGACCAAGATTACCATACGGTGTATGAAGAGACCCAGCGCTTTGCCGAAGCTGTGGATGACGACGGTGATCCCTGCGAAGATATAAACGCGGTTGTGCGTTGGTTTAATACCTCTTTTGAAGAAGCACAGCGGCAGCCGTATAGTGTAACAGCCGTCAACGTTTCGGCTTACGGGGCCACGTTGGTACACTTAGACGAGCACGGCTATCCGGCTACGCCCCTCTATAACTACCTAAAACCTTTTCCTGAAGAACTGGCTACACAATTTTACGCGGCCTACGGTGGGCAGGCGAAGTTCAGCCAGCGAACAGCATCCCCCGCCATGGGTATGCTCAATACCGGTTTGCAACTTTATTGGCTCAAGCACCATAAACCTGCACACTTTGCCCGGGTGAATAGCACAGTACATCTATCGCAGTACTTTGCTTATTTACTGCATGGCAAGCTGTACAGCGGAATCACTGATATAGGATGTCATACCGCACTGTGGGACTTTGAACGGCAAACGTACCACCCCTGGGTACAACAGGAAAAAATAGAGGCTTTGTTACCGGCGGTAGTACCCGCTACGCACTACGAACCAGGAGCTTTGAGTGCTCAAGAGATAAAGTGTGGTATCGGCATCCACGACAGTTCGGCTGCGCTGGTACCCTACCTGTTGAGCAACGACCAACCCTTTGTGCTATTATCCACCGGCACTTGGGGCATCTCTCTCAATCCCTTCAACACTGCACCTTTGACGGCAGAAGAGCTGGGTCAAGACTGCTTGCAGTACATGAGCCATCGAGGGCAGCCGGTGCGTGCCGCCCGGCTATTAATGGGTCTTGAGCACGACCATCAAGAACGCAGGCTGGCTGATCATTTCAACAAGTCGGCAGACTATCACCAACGGCTGCGCCCGGATGTAGCTATCTTCAATGCCCTGCTAGAACAGGAGCCATTGCGGTTTTACCCGCAAACAATGCGGCACACGGGACCGCTGCCCAACTATGCTGGCCCGGAAGCCGATCTTACGCTGTTTAGTCATTATGAAGAAGCGTATCATCAGTTGATGCTTGACCTGGTGAGGTGGCAAGTACTGTCTTTACAGATAGCCAAGGGCGCCACCAATATCAAAAAAATATACGTTTCGGGAGGCTTCTGCCGCAACGCGCTATTTGTGAGCCTGTTGGCAAGTTTCTTCCCCGCTACACAAGTGCTGGTCAGTGAACTCGATGAGGCTTCTGCCTTGGGTGCGGCTTTAGTACTTCATGAGGAATGGAACGCGGCCCGTGGGTTTGATCATGTACTCAAAACTCAGCGTGCGTTGCCTCTACCGCTAGCGCACCCGTTAGTACCCCTAACCCATGCGACTTGACTCATCGTATCATTCGTAGCGAAAACTGGTGTGCCCAGACTTAAGCCATTTGAGAACCGTTCGCCGCACGGTAAGCGGTCGCTAAAGGCGAGTGACTTGGTTATGTAAGGATTTAACGCCGAAGGAACAAGCCACTGGATTAACCGGTGGCTTGTTCAAACCGTAGTAATAAACTACTGACCCGCCAACAGCACACAGGATTCTACCATACGAATAAATTCTTGCCGGTACCCTTCTTGATCTTCGCTCTGTGCTTCGCGAGCAAGCTTGGCGACAGCATCGTACGTAAGGTTCTCTTTGTACTCTGAGTCGCGTAGTAGCATACCAAAACCAGCCACTGCGGCAGCAAAACGGAAGTTGTCACTGGTTTGTGTCACAACACGATTCATCACTGACTGCTCAATGAGCCGACTGGTGCTACCCTGCGGCTTTTTGTAACGTAGCTTAAGGGTTAGCAGCTCGTCTGATGCGCTGGCGGCCGAGTTTTGCGTGGGCCGTTGATACTTGAGCGGGTCAACCGAAGGGATAGCCTTGTCGCTACTCGCCGGAATGATCTCGTACATGGCCGTCACGGTATGACCAGAACCAAGTTCGCCCGCGTCTTTTTGGTCGTTGTTGAAGTCTTCGTTTTGTAGCAGCCGGTTTTCGTAGCCGATCAAACGGTAGGCCTTCACGTGCGCTGGGTTGAACTCAACCTGTAGCTTTACGTCTTTGGCAATGGTAAACAGCGTGCCACCAAACTCATTGACCAATACCTTCTTGGCTTCTTGAATGTTGTCAATGTAGGCGTAGTTACCATTGCCCTTGTTGGCGAGCAACTCCATCTTGGCGTCCTGGTAGTTCCCCATACCAAAGCCCAGTGCGGTCAGAAATACCCCCGCTTCGCGCTTTTTCTCCACCAATCGCTCCATACCCGCGTCACTCGATTCACCGACGTTAAAATCGCCATCGGTGGCCAAAATAATGCGATTGTTTCCTGCGGCCTGAAAGTTTTCTTGCGCAATCTGATACGCTAGTTTGATACCCGCGCCACCGGCCGTAGAGCCGCCCGCTTGCAACTGATCCAAGGCACTCAGAATCTTCTCCTTTTCTTCGCCAGACGTAGACGGCAGTACGACCCCTGCGGCCCCTGCGTAAACGACCATCGCCACACGATCTATCGAGCGCATCTGGTTGACCAGCAGTCGCAAAGCACTCTTAAGCAGCGGTAGCTTGTTAGGGTATTCCATAGAGCCTGACACGTCGATCAAAAATACCAGATTGGAAGGCGGTAAGTCTTCGGTCGGAATTTCCTGCCCTTGCAGGCCGATATGCACTAACTGATGATCTTCGTTCCACGGACAATTCGCTAGTTCGGTATTGATGGAAAAGGGCACGTCACCCTGGGGTGCTATATAATCGTAGGTGAAATAATTGACCATTTCTTCGGTACGTACCGCATCCTTGGGCGGTAGCTGTCCCTGGTTGATGAAGCGACGGATA
The DNA here is from genome assembly GCA_965213875.1 of Tunicatimonas sp. Classification (GTDB taxonomy): domain Bacteria; phylum Bacteroidota; class Bacteroidia; order Cytophagales; family Cyclobacteriaceae; genus Tunicatimonas. Next base: position 2,639,560 of record CBDCAN010000001.1, read on the forward strand.
TTGCTGTAAGAAGCAGCATCTACATCGATAGAGAAGGTCGACAGCGCGTGGTCTTTCACGTTTCTAAAACCGTTCTCGTGGATGGTTGCATAGTTCTCGGTATTATGCGGTTGTCCCATATCGGCCACTGTTGCGTTCATCATGGGTGCGTAAGCTACTTCCGCTTCCGGTGCTCCGCGCCTCAATCGCGATCGTTTGCTCTTGCCGTGCCCAGTGACTACCACCTCTTGCAGTGATTGTACGTCAGCGTGTAACGACATATTGATTACCGGGTGTCGTGCCTCGGCCGTCTGCGTTGCGTAGCCCACTGCGCTAAATACGAGCGTAGCCGTATCGTCTACGTTTTTCAATTGATACTTTCCGTTTATATCAGTCATTGTGCCCTTGGTGGTGCCTTTGACCAGGACGTTTACTCCGGGAAGCGGACTCTGATCGTCAGCTGAGGTAACGGTTCCTTTGATCAATAATTGGCTGATAGGGGGGTGGGGGGTAGCGGAAGTCATCATCACTACCATTAGTGCCCATGCGTATAGTCTCATAGTTTTTGTTGTTTAGCTATGAGATGCTCACGGTCGATTAATTCCACACATGATCAAGAAAAATAAAAGTAATTTGTGCAATCGGTGTCAATCTTGCATCCTATAAAAGACACCGACCAACTATGTGGTTTAAACGACTGACTTCTCGGGCCGATACGCTCAGTGACACCCGCTTGCTACAGCTATACGCTAGCACGGATAATCTGAAGTATTTGGGTGATCTGTACGATCGCTACACGCCGATGGTGTACGCGGTCTGTCTCAAGTACCTACAGCACGAGGCGGATAGTCAAGACGCAGTGATGCAAATCTTTGAGAAGTTGATCGTGAGCCTACGGAATACGGAAGTCCAGCAGTTTAAATCCTGGTTATATATCACCGTAAAAAACCACTGCCTGATGCAACTACGCAGTCAGAGACGACAAGGGTATCAGGCAGACAGCCATGCGCTGGAACAACTAGTGGATGATGATCCTCACGAAGTAGCGGTAGATCGTTGGCCACTGGTAGAGCAAGGGCTGGCGACCCTCTCATCGGAACAGCAGCAGTGCCTTCAACTGTTTTATCTGGAACAAAAGTCGTATGAGGAAGTCGCTGCGCTGACGGGCTATGAGCTTAAGAAGGTAAAAAGCCATCTGCAAAACGGTAGGCGCAACTTAAAAATATACGTAGAAAAGCATGCGTAAGTCTCATCATCATAGCACCCTGTCTGCTGAGCTTCTGCAGAAGTACCACGACGGTACGCTCTCAGTATCGGAACAGGCTTCGCTAGCGGCACAACGATCAGAAGATCCCTTTGTGGCCGATGCGCTGGACGGTATAGATGCTTCGGCGGGTGACACCTTCGCTGACGACGTGGTGGTATTACGCCAGCGCCTACGCGAAAGAACACGTCAGTCAGTAGGATGGCCCGTCTACCTCATGCGCGCTGCGGCGGTGTTATTACTGCTATCGGCTTCGTATGTTCTTTATACGCTTGTGTTTGACTTAGACGCAAACCCTGTTGCAGAGCAGAAAGTAGCTCGAGATGCTTCCGTTGCAACCACCGCCCCTCTGGCCCGGCAGCCGGTAAGAAACCAAAATCTGTTAAACGAACTTCCAGACGCGCTGGCTTTAGTACAACCACCTCCAAAGTCCAACGTGGATAACGAAGTTGAAGCAGAAGCTGATTTAGAAGAAACAATGCCTTACGAGCCGAGTCAAACCCCGGAACCGGTTGAGCAAGAAGTGCTAATGGATGCATCAGAAGCCTACAAAACCGCAAAAAGCCCTCGCCCGTTATCTTCGCCCCAGCTAAAAAGAAGGCATCAACCTTCGGGGCTGATGGCAGGACAAGTGGTAGATGAAGACGACAGACAGCCCCTGCCGGGGGTCAATGTGCTCATTGAAGGTACAGAAACCGGTACGGTCACAGATATAGACGGGCGGTTTAGCCTACCGGTTCCGAGCGACAGCGTCGTGCTGATGTTTAGTTCAGTGGGCTACGCTTCGCGTACGGTTACTGCCAAACAAGCAAAGGCTTCGGTAGCACTGTCGCCAGACGTTAGTGCGCTAAGTGAGGTGGTAGTAACAGAGTATGGCTCGCGCCGTAGCCGCGCGCAAGAACCATCAAAGGTTACTGCGAGACCGGTTGACGGCATGGGACAATTCAAAAAGTATCTGCGCGAAAACGCTCAATATTCCAACGATCAACCCGATACTGGAAAGAAGACTGTAGCAGTTACTTTCACCGTACAAGCAAATGGGCAACTCTCTGATTTTAAAATTGAAAAGAGCGGAGGGAAGGCTCTCGATCAGGAAGCCATTCGGCTTATTCGGCAGGGGCCCGCTTGGCAAGCCGCTACGATAGGGCTACAAAAAATACCGGATCAGGTAACTGTAAAAGTTCGTTTTAAACGATAATCTGAAAAGTCACTTAGCCAACTGCTTATCCAAGAGGTCGTTCAGCGAATTATCAATGTCCTCTAAGGAAGTAACAATCTGCTGCAGGTCATTTATCTTACGAAGCTTCTCTAATCTGGCCTCGTTTGTTAAGTTCTTGGTTTCGAAAGCCAAATGATCAATATCGGCTTTCAGTTGATCAACTGCCTGCTTTACATTGTTTTGATGTTCCATATCAAGCGATTAAGTAACTATTGTATTAGTATTTCACCCATTAGAGAACGAGCGTCGCTGCTTTTTTGGGTTTAATGGGCTAACCGAGCAGCACAGGCTCGGTTGGTACCAAACATAGCAAATTCGGGAAGCACAGGTAGTTTTACGACGTTCTATCATGTTATACGAGCAAATCCGGTACCTAGTTTTTGCCTTATACTCTGATTAATAGCCTTATTCTTATGTAATTTTTGATAAAAAGATGAAAATACGTTGTATAAAGTAGTGTGCTACCGTTGTACAAGCTTTAAAACTACGTAGAACAATAAAACTGTTCTCAGGCTCCAAGCGGCGGTACGCAGCCAATTGGTAGACACCAAGCGTCGAATAAGCTGATCATTGTATCCGTGAGTGGCTAATTTTCCGTGTAGTGGTGAGGAGATGAGTAGCGTCACGGTCCAAATGAATATTACCAGCGCTGAGGACAAATAAATAGGCCAGGTGATATTGTTACCAGAAAAGGGCAACCAGCAGGCCAATCCTAATTCTGCCAACATGAGTGGGATAACCAAGTAAGAGATCGTGCGCATGTGGTTGTGTTGGTAGGCCAAAAAACCGTCGGTGCCTACTCCTAAAAAGCCCGGATAGTGTACGACCTGGATAGTCCATATTAACCCGGTAAGTACCGCCGATACTGCCAAACTAATAAGTAACAAGGTGTTAAACGAAAAATCCATTACTGTGCTACTGATGAGTGTTCTTCTTGTAACATGGCTTGCATTATCTGGTGCGCTCGTAGCTTAAGCGTAGGAACGTCTTCAGTGGTCATACCAATGGTTTCAATGGGTGGCGCAAACTTTACCGTAATCTTTCCGGGTTGCACGTACGCGGTTCCCGGACGAAACAAACGGCCAGCATTGATAACAACCATAGGGAGCAGCGGCGTTTGGGTTTCTATCGCCATTCGGAACGCACCATCGTAGAAAGGGCGCAGTAGCACATCGGTGCGGTTCATACTTCCTTCAGGATAGATAAGGACCGATACTCTCTGCTCAATCAGACTTCTTAGGCGGCGGATACTTTCTTTACGGCTTTGTGCATTAGAGCGATCTACGATAACACAAACCGTCCCGATGATCCAACCGAGCACAGGAATCTTCAGCAGTTCTTTCTTGCCCAGAGGACGAAACTGACCGGGCATAAAAAGTGGTAAGGCCGGCACATCCAAAAAAGAAGTATGATTGCTTACGTAAATATAGGCCGGGTGCTGATCCAGGTTTTCTCTTCCTTGCGCATAATAGCGAACCCCGGTAAAAGTGTGGAAAGCGGTTGCCCATGCTTTCAGTCCAAAAAAGCTGACAGCGCGCGCGCTGTTGCCTATCAGGGCGGGCGATAGGATAAGCGGGAGTAGCAGCAGCATGAAGCCGATAAAAATGAACAGGACCCAAGCGGAGTACAGGATACGTATAATTCTTTTCAAAGGCGATGGAGAAAACAAAAAGCCGGAAACACAAATGTGTAACCGGCTTCCAATAATCAAAATATTAACAACTCTAAATCAAACAAACTCTTTATTATCCTAGCTTGAACGTGATAGGGATTACCATCCGAACGCGTACTGCTTTTCCGCGTTGCTTACCAGGATTCCATTTAGGGGCACTTTTCACAATCTTTACTGCCTCTTCGTCGCAACCGGCACCGATACCTTTGATCGCTTTCACGTCGGTAAGAGAACCGTCTTTATCCACGACAAATTGAACGAATACTTTGCCCTCGATACCCATGCGGCGGGCCTGTGAAGGATACTTCAGCTCATCACCTACGTACTTGTAGAAGGCGTTCATGCCTCCCTCAGGCTCCGGCTGGTCTTCTACCACCATAAAAATCTCATCAGAAACCTCTTCTTCGGGGGCCTCTTCGAACACCATCTCTTCAATCTCAGTGTCTTCTGTCACCTCAATATCCAGATCAATTTCTATTTCCTCTTCAATCTCTTCTTCATCGGGAACTTCGATGATTTCAGGCTGCTGAATTTTGGGTGGCGGGGGTGGTGGCTGCTGGGTAGGAGGAATCTCCATAACATCTTCAAAGGTATCATCTATCGTACCTAAATCTACCAACTCGTTGTCATCATAAGACTTCCACTCAAAGGCGAGCGTGATGACAGCAAGACTCATCACCAGTCCGATAGCAAGGTGCAATCCGGTTTTGCTGGTTAAGTCCGCCTGGGGTGTTTTTTTAGCTTCCATATATCATTGTTAAGCAATCATTACAACGTAATAATATAATGCAACTTACGAATATTTTGCGATTTCTTCAAACAACCATTCCAAAAAGACCTGAAATTTCTACTTATATATTGCAAATAAAAATAAAAATCCTGCAAAGCAACCGCTAATATTAGCCACCATATCGCTGATTTCAAAGGATCGACCTTCTGAGAATAACTGCATCACCTCAACGATGGTAGCGTAAGCTATTGACAGTATGAACGTATAAAGAAAGGCTTTGTTGCGCAACCAGGGATAGGACGACTGCTTGGCGAAGCCTACGTTCATTAAAAAAGTGAGCACGAAAAACAAAGAAGCGTGCACCGCTTTGTCTACACTGATAATGGCACTACCCAACTGCGGCATGTTTCGACCGGGCAGGAGCACCAGCGTAGCAATAAGTAGCGCCCAAACAATCGTATAGAGGTTATAGCGTAAAAACGAACGTTGGCTACTGACCAATGACCTCTTGGTAGGCTTCTGCATCCAGTAATTCACTCAACTGCTCGTGGTTGGCCACCGATATCTTCACCATCCAGCCCTTTTCGTAAGGATCTTCGTTGACCGATTCGGGCGACGATTCCAGCGCTTCGTTCACTTCTAGCACGGTTCCATCAATAGGCATAAACAGGTCAGAGACAGTTTTAACCGCTTCAATTGTACCAAATACCTCCCCTTGCGCCACTTCGTCGCCTACCGTCTCAACTTCTACGTACACAATGTCGCCCAGTTCGTGCTGGGCAAAATCAGTGACGCCTACGTACGCTTCTTCACCTTCTATGCGCACCCACTCGTGATCTTTTGTGTACTTAAGGTTAGTAGGGGTATTCATTGTAATTGCTTTTGGGTTAAACTGGCACGAAAGTACAGTCTTTTGACTGAATTTTAAAAATTAAATTGACGATCCATGATGCCTTAAATTGTGCAACCAAACGGAACGTCAGGGGCTCTCTATCTGGGAATTTGTGAGCAGCAAGCCCCAATTTGGCACAACGCACGCTTTAGATGTGAAGCAGTGCTGTGCGACAAGATGTTGTTAATCAGAGAGTTAAGGCCTGTTCATGAGTTAACAGCAGGCTGGGTATCATATTCGCCGTAGTATAGGTAGCAGGGTGCAGCCGGTGCCGAACATCACCGGCTCCTGTTACTCTGATTACGATCAGCTCATCTACCCGGATGTTTTGTACTTGATCAAGAAAGCGTCTGACTACCAGGCGCTTTTTCTCTTTTATACAGAATAATATTTAGCTATCTTGCGTTACACCGAGTATATAAACTATAGTATAAAGCATTAGTACGGCTACTCGCTCTCGGATGCTCCAAAGGTGTTTCTCATACTCGTAGAGGTATAATAATAAAAGCATGAAATACACTTTCTACCTATACACAATACTATGCGCTGTGCTGATGGCAGCTTGTAGTGAGGGCGAAGAAGCGGTTTTCAACGCCCGTGAGCTATCGTATCCGATGGTATCGGCTTCGGCCGACTACAACATACAAGGCACCGCCACTTTTACCGAGCAGCCGGACGGATCGTTGCAACTTACCCTACAGCTGGAAAATACCGCCGGGGGCGGTCAGCATCCGGGGCATTTGCACTACGGCACCACCGATGTACCCGATAGCGATATCGCCTTGCTGCTATCACCGATAGAGGGAGCTAGTGGTACTAGTACTACCTCATTTAGTCAGCTGGCCGACGGCACAACGTTCGACTTTGAACGGCTGATGAACTTCGACGGAAGCCTGAAGGTGCACTTAGATGATGGTGCCAATCGGGATGTGGTTCTGGCGGGTGCTAACGTAGGGCAGCACGACACTACCATCCCTGCGAACATTGCCGTATGTTCGTCATCTGATCAGTAAACCCAACAGTGATCAATTGCGAGAAGCACCTTCTATCCATCCATCGGCTGCCCCTTGTTTTCCTGTGGTGCTTATTTCTTCTTAATCTCCCTACCGTAGCGGTAGCGCAGTTTCAGTTCGAGTTTGTCACGGAGGTGCCCGTGCAGATAGCGGGTGACTCTTTACGCAACCCCTGGGCCGGAGGACTTAATGCCGGTCAGTACAGTACCATTGATCTCAACCGAGACGGTCAGCCAGATCTGGCCGTATTTGATCGCACTTCCGGTAAACTCAACACTTTTATAAGTCAGGCAGGAGAATACGTATACGCCCCGCGGTATGAAGCCTTATTTCCGGCGGATCTCCGCAATTGGATGCTGCTGGTCGATTACAACTGCGACGGAAAGCAGGACATTTTTACCAGCAGTAGTGGTGGTGTCCGCGTGTTTGAAAACATCTCCGACGATCAGCTGCGGTTTCAACTATCAGCGGACCCGGTCATGACCGTTGGTAGTGCCTCATCGGTCAATCTACAAGTGAATGCTACTGATATTCCGGGCATTGTGGACGTAGACAATGATGGTGACTTAGACATACTCACTTTCAACTTTGCGTCGGGAGGCATGATCGAGTACCATCAGAATCAAAGCGTAGAAGTCTACGGCACCTGCGACAGTTTGCGATTTGAGCGGGTTACCCAACGTTGGGGCGAATTTGAAGAGTGTAACTGTGGGGTATACGCTTTCGGCGAGCAAGGTTGTGATGCCATCAACGGTCGTGTGCAGCACGTAGGAGGTAAATCCATTTTGGCACTGGATGCCGACGGTGATGGCGATCAGGATTTAGTATTTGGCGATGAAACCTGTACTAGCTTGGCTTTTCTGATTAACGAAGGCAATGCCAACCGTGCACTGTTCACCGCTGCTTCCGATACCTTTCCGGTGGCCACTGATCCTACTCAGGGTTTCTTTTTTCCGGCCGCTTACCAATTAGGTGCCGAATCGCCTTCGGTAGTAGTGGCTCCTAATGTCTTCTCCAATCTACAGCAGAGCATTGACCTCACGCAGTCGAGCTGGCTCTATCGTCGCTCCGATGAAGCAACGGGTGGCTATGAACTGGTGCAGCGTGATTTCCTGCAAGACGAAATGATCGACCTGGGGGCCTTTGCTGCTCCGGCGTTCGGCGACTACGATGGCGACGGCGACATCGATCTCTTGTTGGGGGCGGAGCGGACGTCTTCGCAGGCGCGTCTTGAGCTGTACGAAAACGTAGGAACCCCTCGTACTCCTTCCTTCCGGCGGGTAGAAGAGGATTACCTGAACCTCTCTTCGGAAGCCTTCAGTACGATTAAACCGCTACTGGCGGATGTGAACGGCGATGGAAACGCTGACCTGGTGTTGCAGGCTACCCGTACAGCCCTCCTCTCTGATTTGTATTACATCCCTAACCAGTCTGATGCAGGGTGGAATTTTACGGGAGGTTTGCAACTGTTACCTGACGCCCCTTCGCTTATCACAGCCGATACCCCGTTTCTGACCGACGTAGATCAGGACGGAAAAGTGGACGTGCTGATTGGACGGTTAAGCGGTCGCTTGGAGTATTGGCACAATCAGGGCGACGAAGTACCGGTGTTTGCGCTAGAAACCGACTCGCTGGCCGGTATCAAGAACAACCCGTTTCGGCGCAGCCCGTCGCCCTGGGTAGGTGATTTAGACGGTAACGGTAGCCGTGAACTACTTGTGACTGACGCCACGGGCGTGATGCAGATCTACGAAAATTTTTTGAACGATACTCCTACCGCAATCACTCGACTGCTACGCTCCGGCGAAGGCGTACGAGAAAGTCGCTGGGGAGTGCGTGCCTGGTGGTCTGGTGCTGATTTATTTGGTACCGGACGCCTGGCACTGGCAGTTGGGCACGCTCAGGGCGGAGTATACCTGTTAGCCAGCGTGGGCGACGCCCCCCCACCGAACGGAGGCGAAGGAGAACCATTAGACTTGACGGTTTATCCCAACCCAACCCTGCCCAACGAGCCCACGACGGTCGTGGTGAATCGTCCGGCGCGGTTGGTTGTATACGATATGCTGGGGCGTATGGTACTGGAAGAAAACCGGATATTGCCGGGCACAGAATACCAGTTTGGTGCTGTTTCGTTGCCCGACGGAGTGTACTTATTCAAAGCGGTGGCCGACGACGGACAAACGGCTACGCAACGACTGATCGTACAATCTTAAACATCCGAGGTCTGAAAAACACAAGCGCAGCGGATGGTGCCGGTCACCCGCCACCCTTGCTGACTAGAAAGCTATTTCTACGAAGACTGGTAAATGGTCCGACCCTACGTAGCTACCTACGGTGCGCTCTGCCACATACACTTCTGCACTTACCAGGCAGTGATCGAGCGTAATCATAAACGGATTGATTGACCACGCCGGCCAACTATGCTGTAGGCCAAAGCCTAAGCGACTATCCCGTAAGTCAAGCCGGTCGGTTAGCTGACCAAAAATAGGCGCAAAAGCAGTGGTATTGAGATCACCAACCACTAGCAAGAGGTCTTTCTCGGTACGGAAGCGTTCGGTTATTTCTTGCAGCTGCTTGTCGCGCCACTGAACTCCCCTTGGGCTACCGGGTGACATGGGGTGGGTGGCGATCACACGCAAGGATTTACCCTGATGCGTGTAGATGAAAGTAGCCGTAGGCAGTTGCGCCGGTCCGCTGTGAAGTATGTATTTGTCTGATAGCGGTTGCTGGCTTAATACCCAGATGCCAAAGTTGTCTTCTCGTACCTCGTGAATCTGGTGCGGGTATTCGGAAGACAAGTCACGTAGTGCGCTAAACCAGAAGGGGGTAATTTCTTCTAATACGATAACGTCCGGCTCAAAACGGCCGATTTCTTCCGCTACAGCTTCTGTATCTCGATTAGATGAAAGTACATTCATCAATAGAATCTTGACCGACTCGTCCGCAGCAGATACCGTCTGCTGATGCGGTAGGTAGAGAAAAAGGACGGGCCAAACGTTAATAATCAATGTAGCCAGGGCTATCCCAACACCAGTTTTTTGTCGTAAGTAGACGAATATCAGCAGACAGCACCCCGCCCCTAACGCAAATTGTAGGCGAAAATGGGAGGCCGTATTAAAGACAAAGCTGTAGTCGGCCAGGAAGCTGATGAGCGTGAGCACACTGATGACCGCCGTAAGAAGAACAACCCACTGTGACAGTCTACGCTTCATGCTGGCTACACATTAAATCCGGCTCGAAGCAGAGACTTGTACTCGGGATGGCGGCGAATGTAGGCCGCCACGTACGGGCACAGCGGCATGATTTTGAGGTTATGTTCTTTAGCGTATTCTAAGGCCACCTTTGCCATCTGGCTGGCAATGCCTTGCCCTTCCAAATGTTTCGGCACTTCCGTGTGGTTGTAGACGATCAGGTTGGTCGCTAGCGTGTACTCCAGCACCGCGGTATCTTCGCCGGTGTGTGCTTCAAACCGGTGTCGGTCTTCGTTGTTTTCTACCGTGATTCGGTGTTCAGACATAATCCGGTTGGGTTAGGCTACGCTGAGAGAACCCCGGTAGGTAGCAGTTGTTGCCCGCATCGCAAATTATCCGTAGCTCCTACTTGCAAGCAGCAGCTACGACCTTATCTTTGCGGCATGGCAAAAAACAAGAAAAAATCTAAAGAAGCGGGGTCGGCCTTCGAACCGGAGAACTCGCTGAAGCAGATCATCGCGCACGCCAAAGAGTACGGCTTTGTGTTTCCTTCCAGCGAAATTTACGATGGTTTGCAGGCCGTTTACGACTACGGCCCCTACGGCGTCACTCTTAAGAACAACCTCAAGCAGCTGTGGTGGGAAAGCATGACGCGCCTTAACGATAATATTGTGGGCATTGATGCCGCCATCTTCATGCAGCCCCAAACCTGGAAAGCGTCGGGCCATATCGACAGTTTCAACGATCCGATGATCGATAACAGAGACTCTAACAAACGCTACCGCGCCGACACGTTGGTTGAGAACCACGCGCAGCAGTTAGAGAAAACCGGCGAGATGAAGCAGGCCGAACTCATCGTGCAAAAGATGAATGTACTACTGGCCAAAGAAGACCTGGCCGGACTGCTCGACTTGATTGTAGAATACAACATTGTTTGCCCGGAATCAGGCACCGCCAACTGGACCGATGTGCGGCAGTTTAACCTCATGTTTGGTACACAAGTAGGTTCGGTGGCCGAAGATTCTACCAAGATTTATCTACGCCCTGAAACGGCGCAGGGTATTTTTGTCAACTTCCTGAACGTGCAGAAAACGGCCCGCAAGAAGGTGCCCTTCGGTATTGCACAGATCGGGAAGGCCTTTCGTAACGAGATCGTAGCCCGGCAGTTTATCTTCCGCATGCGCGAGTTTGAGCAGATGGAAATGCAATTCTTTGTGCGACCGGGCGATGAGCTCGACTGGTTTGAGCGTTGGAAGAAAGTGCGCATAGCCTGGCATGAGGCGGTCGGCATCATTCCCGAAAAATTACGCATCCACGAGCACGAAAAATTGGCCCACTACGCCAATGCAGCAGTAGACATTGAGTACCGTTTTCCGTTCGGTTTCAAAGAGGTAGAAGGCATCCATTCGCGCACTGACTTTGACCTGACCGAGCACCAGAAACTGTCGGGCAAGAAGATGCAGTACTTCGACCCTGAACTGGGCAAAAACTACGTACCCTACGTGGTAGAAACTTCTATCGGGGCCGACCGCCTGTTCTTGATGGCGCTCTGCGAAGCCTACACCGAAGATACGGGCGTAGATGCCAAGGGCAATGAGAAAGTGCGCGTCTATCTAAAACTGCACCCGGCCTTAGCTCCGGTGAAAGCGGCGATCTTGCCTTTGGTGAAAAAAGACGGACTACCGGAGAAGGCCCGCGACGTTTACGAATCGCTCAAGCTGGATATGGCGGTGGTGTACGAAGACAGTGCGGCCATCGGCAAACGCTACACCCGGCAAGACCTCATCGGCACGCCCTTCTGCGTAGCGGTAGACCACCAGACGCTAGAAGACGACACGGTGACCATTCGCCACCGCGACACTACCGAACAAGAACGCGTTCCGGTAAGCGAACTGCGCGAGCGGTTGATGCAGACCACCGCCCTGCGAACGGTGTTTGAGTCGTTGCCTCAGGTGTGAACGCTCGACTGGTAAGGATAAACTATGCTTCGGATAGCAGCGCATCGATGATGCCTTTTTTATCCATTCGAATAAAGGAGGCCGTGGCGGTGATTTCGTCGGCGATGTCGAGCAATTCGCCTGCTTTGAGCAGAAGATTTCTGGCTTCACCGGGATGGTGCTCGAGCTTACTTTCGCCGACTGCTTTTAGCAGGTCAGACAGTGTTTCTAACTGTTCCGCCGTGGTGTTTCTGTTCAAAAAGTGCTCCTTTAACTCACGCTTCGGGCGCGTGAGCACAGCCTCTAAGCTTAGGTCTAACGTACTGTCTAGCTGTTGATCGACAATTTCAATCCCTTGCGAAACGTTACCGGTAGATTTCATTTTCAGAAAGTCGGCTAGCAGTTTACCCAGCACTTTCCCGAGCTGTTCAATCTGGTCTTTGATAAGATCGCGCTGTTCCATAGTAGTAAGGTTTACAAAACCACCTGCCCAACTGAGAGTCAGTGGTGTTCGTGCCTGCTTCCAGACCTATCAGGTTTTCAAAACCTGACAGCTGACTGGTTTTTATATGTTGCTTATTGTTCCTGGCAAGGGTTTCACAAAGCTAACTTCTAAGCAGATACGATTTCTACTGTTGCCCGCGGTAGCTTAGTAAAGAGGTGTTTGGTAAATCAGCTGCCTACAGCAACTTCATAAACTTACACATTTAAAATCAAAGATATTTGTCGTACACTTATCGCTTTACGGCTTAACATTATCAACCATGGAGTCGATTGTAGTTGTGCTGATGGTCGTAGGAGCGGTGCTGCTCTTGGGATACCGGCGGTTTGGTAGGCGGTGGGGCGGTTTCGTAGACCCACGGGCGGTGTGCATTATCCTGAAGAAGAACTTTGTTTACTACCAACAACTGTCGCCTCAGCAGCAACAGGCGTTCGAAAAGCGGGTGATCCGCTTCGTGCGGCAGAAAGATTTTATCGGTCGCGGACTGGAGGTCAACCTGACCATGCGGGTACTCATTGCGGCGGCGGCAGTGCAGCTCACCTTCGGTTTGCCCGAACTGGTACTCCAGCACTTTCGGCGGATCATTGTGTATCCAGACCAGTACTACTCTACCATCACCAAACAGTACCACAAGGGAGAGGTAAATCCGGCGGCGCAGGCCATTGTGCTGTCGTGGAACAATTTTTTGGCGGGCTACGCTCACACTGATGATTCGCTGAACTTGGGATTACACGAAATGGCCCACGCGCTGGAGATAGAAAACCTGATTGACAATGACGAGTACGACTTCCTGACGCCGGAAGTGTGGGCACAGTGGCAACAGCGGGCTGAAGCCTACCGAACGCAGATGCAAACCGACGGCTCAGATTTCTTTCGGGCCTACGCCGCAGTCAATGACAAAGAGTTCTTTGCGATTGCGGTAGAGAACTTCTTTGAGCGGCCTACGGCGTTTCAAAGCTACGCGCCCGGCCTATACGAAATTCTGGTGTCGCTGCTGCAGCAAAACCCCGCCCGTTTGCTAACGTAAGCATAGGCGATAGTGTGCGCCGCACGATCATAAACTATTCTATAGCCGGTGCGTTATTAGCCATTAACCCCGCCTCACCTACTTATTTTTTAACATTATGTGGCGTAGCATCGCGCAATTCATCATTAAGTTTCGTCTGTGGTTGATGCTGCTGGTTGCCGCGGTCACGGTGTTCATGGCGCTCCAGATTCCTAAGCTGACCCTGAGCTACGACTACGTGGCTGCGGTGCCGCCGTCCGACCCGGCCATGCAGTACTATCGCGACTTTCGGCAGCAGTTTGGGGGCGAAGCCAACCTGCTGGTGGTAGGTATCCAAGATAGCACGCTGTACGAACCTACTGCCTTTCGCCGCTTTAAGTACCTGAGCGATGCGCTTACCAAGCTCGACGGCGTGAACTACGTCGTGTCGTTGCCCACCCTGTCACAGTTAAGTAAGAACACCGAGACCCAGCGGTTTGATCTGGTTCCGGCTTTCCCCAACATTCCCGAAGAACAAGTAGCCCTCGACAGCTTGCTACAGCAGGCCCGCCACCTGAAGTTCTACAGCGATCAGCTTATTAACCCCGACAACGGGGCCACATTTTTGCTGATTGCCGTGGAGCAAGAAACGCTTAACTCCGACAAGCGTGAGCAACTGGTACCTGACATTCAGATGCTGGGCGATCAGTTTTCAGAAGCCACCGGCATCGAGCTGCACTACGCCGGACTGCCGTTTGTGCGCACCGTGATGAACGAGAATATCCGCGCCGAACTGCGTACCTTTCTGATACTGTCGGTGATCGTTACGGCGCTTATTCTACTACTGTTTTTCCGTGCCTGGGATGCAGTCGCTTTTGCCCTGCTGGTGATCGGTATCATTGTGGTGTGGTCGATGGGCACCCTGGTGTTGCTCGGCTACGAGATCACAATACTGTCAGGCTTGTTGCCACCAATTATTGTGGTTATTGGCATCCCCAACTCGGTGTATCTACTCAACAAGTACCATCACGAGTATCAGCGCTTTCAGGATCGGCAGAAAGCGTTGCACAATGTGGTGATGAAGATGGGCACCGCCACGTTTATCACCAACGTGACGACAGCCATTGGTTTTCTGGTACTGATGTTCACCGGGGTGCCGATTCTAGAAGAATTTGGCTTAGTGGCTGGCATCAACATCCTGGCCACCTTCGTGGTGAGTATCATTCTGGTGCCATCGGTATTCTCGTATCTACCCGCGCCCGGGGCCGGTCAGTTGCGTCACCTACGTTTTCGTCCGGTAGATTGGGTGCTCACCCAACTGGACTTGCTAGTACACCGGCAGCGCTATCGCGTGGTGATGGTGGCCGGGCTGATCACGGTTGGGTTTCTGATCGGGTTTCTGCGCTTAGAATCCATGTCATACTTGGTGGATGATGTGCCACGAGAGAGTCAGCTGATGCAGGACTTGAATTTCTTTGAAGAGAATTTTGTCGGTATCATGCCCCTAGAGATCGTGGTGGACACCCATAAGAAACGCTCTGCTACGCGCCTATCTACGCTGCAAAAAGTAGAAACCTTTGAGGCTTTCCTGGAAGAACAGCCCGCCATCTCGCAACCGCTGTCGCTGGTGAGCTTCGTCAAAGCCGCCCGGCAGGCGTTCTACAACAACGACACCGCATTCTATGCGCTGCCCACCCGGCGCGACCAGAGCTTTCTCCTGCGTTATCTCAAAAACTCGGGTATGACCGGACGGAGCGACACGACCGCTGATGCCCAGTCTCCCGCGAGCTTGCTGAGCGGTTTCACCGATAGCGCGGGGCAGCAGTTGCGAATTTCGCTCAAGGTGGCCGACATCGGGTCGAAGCAGATACAGCAATTGGTCAATGAAACCATTGAGCCGAAGGCGGAGGAAATCTTTGGCGATTCTGATACGGAAGTCACCGTCACGGGCACCAGTTTGCTGTTTGCCAAGAGCAACGCCTTCCTGATTGAGAATCTGCTGACCAGCTTGCTCATTGCTTTCGTGCTGATTGCGCTGATCATGGCCGTGCTGTTCCGCAGTGTGCGAATGATCTTGATTTCATTAGTACCCAACGTGATTCCTCTCATCGTGACCGCCGGCATCATGGGGTTTGTCGGCATTCCGCTGAAACCCAGCACGGCGATTATCTTTAGCATCGTATTCGGTATTTCGGTGGACGATTCTATTCACTTCTTGGCCAAATACCGGCAAGACTTGCGCGCCAATCGTTTCTTCGTGCCGCTGGTCATCAGTAAAAGCATCCGCGAAACCGGCACCAGCATGATCTACACCTCGGTGATTCTGTTCTGCGGTTTTATCATCTTCACCGCCTCCGGCTTCGGCGGCACCCAAAACCTGGGGCTGCTGACTTCGCTCACGCTACTGGTGGCTATGTTCACCAACCTCACGGTGCTGCCCGCGTTGCTAATGATCTTTGATGACGGAGAAGGCGTCGCAGCGCGCAGCGGACAGTCTATCCGGTCGGTCATTACCCCCCGTATCGAGCACTTTGATGACTTCTACCAAGAGGATGAAGACGAAGAAATTGACGTGAGCAAACTAAGGTTAGAGCGTAAAGAGGTGAAGGGGGAAGTGTGATTCGCTCAGTCACTATTGCTGTAGGTTGAACCGAGTATATGAGCGAATCAAACGTTGGAAGTTGCTCACGATCATGATGGCTAGCACGCCAATAGTAAACAGCGAAATTATTGTAATACTTTCTAGCTGCGGTACGGAGAATACACTGGTAAACATCACGTACAGCACTGAGCCTGTTCCTAAAATAACGCCTATCACAAAGAGACGTAAAGAAGCACGAAGCCGATTGGCTACTGCTTGTCGGTAGGTGGCTTCTTCCTGTATCTTCAGCATGACCTGCTGTTCAAAACCGGCATTGTTCAGTGTTCTCTTACTCTGATGAATGAGACTACTCAACTGTTCATCTTCGAAATCTTCTTGCATTGTGTTGATGTTTATAAGCCTAAGGCCGCTCGCAAACTTTTTCGGGCACGGTGCAGAATCACTTTGGTGTTAGCCAGTGACCAACCGGTGATATCTGATACTTCCTTCAAACTATACTCTTCTAAGTAAAAGAGCGTGAGAGCCAAGCTATCCTTTGGCGGTAGTTTTCGCATCGCTTGCCTCACGCGGTCTACTTCTCCAGACTCATTACTTTCAGCGGGGCTGGCCGGTTCATTCGTTTCGTCTATGGCTGACCATGAAGCCGTTCGCTTGATCTTTTTTAGTCGCTGAAAAGACTCGTTCACAACGATTCGATAGAACCACGACTTGAAGGTAGCGGTTTGGTTGAACGAAGACAAACCGCGGAAGGCCTTCATAAACGCGTCCTGCACCACTTCCTCGGCGTATTGGTCGTCTTTTATGATGGATACTGCCACGTTGAATGCCATATCTTGGTAATTCTTTAGGAAGTACTGAAACGCTTCCGTATCTCCGCTCAATACTTTACGGATGTAGAGGTCATCCATACCTTACCCCTTGTGCTCTTTCCTTCGCCCCACAAAGTGGTTGATGATAAAGGAGGTGCCCAGGCAAAAGCCGATGATAGTAGTGATCGCAAACCCTTTTATCAGTTCTTGATCATCCTCAAACCATAAAACAAACAACATAATCAGTAAAAAGGCCACGCTCATGCCCAGTACGACTATCCCCAATTTGAGCCAGGGAAATACGAAGCGAAAGTTACGCTTGCGCTGAATCTCAAAGATACTGTCCATGCTCTCTCCTCTTTCTATCAACATAATGCGCTCTCGGTTGCGGGCCTGTTGGTAGAACATCCATGACAGAGAGAACGCCACCAAGCCGGCTAAGACGATAATGGTCAGGAATAATAGTGCTCCCATAATTACTGGTGGTTATAGCTTAAGACTCGTGATAGTTTCCATTCGCTGTTTTCTAATAGCCATACGTGCGTAAATTGTGCGTTGGTGTCACCGAAACGGTGGGTGCCGGTTTGCACCGCTCCATACAGCTTTCCTTCTTGGTATAATGGATACACCGCCAGGCTGCCCCGGTCGAGCTCACGGTGTACCACGTTTTCGCCTGTGCTGCATAAATTGTTCTTGATGCCATCGATGAACGCTGACTTAGAATCGGTGATGCCTCCTTGGTCGTGGTAAAACTCAAAATCTTCGTGTGTCAGTGATTCAAGCTGCTGAATATTGCACACGTTGAAGGCTACGCTGAACAGCAGACTGTCTTTTTCTTGTAGAGACTCAAACAAATCTGATGGTTCAGGTGCCTGAGCGCACACCAAGTGTTGGGCGAATACAAAAGCTAGTAGGATCGTGAATTTGATTTTCATCTCGTTTTGGTTTAGTGAATGATGTTATCGCCCATAGGATAACCGGCTGACACCAAAGGTTACAAAACGAGAAATTTTATTTTGTGAGGCACGACATTGTTACCACTTTATTAGTACCTGAAGATTCACATCGGTGTGGTACCGCCCATCGTCGCCGTCGTAGAAGGTAGTATGGGTGAGTTTGGTCCAGAAGCTATCGTATTGGTTTGTCTTCGCGAGAAGATCAATATTTTTCATTCATATGACCAAGACAAAATCACTGTCCTAATTATTCGTAATTTGTGTTAATGCGGGGTGCTTTTCGTTTGCGAGGGAGGTAACAAAGATAGATAAGCAAAAGATACAAACTCATGAAAATCTTCTTCTTCATTGAATGGAAAATACTCCTCACTATAAGAAA
Source organism: Tunicatimonas sp. (assembly GCA_965213875.1). Taxonomy (GTDB): domain Bacteria; phylum Bacteroidota; class Bacteroidia; order Cytophagales; family Cyclobacteriaceae; genus Tunicatimonas. The sequence continues at coordinate 2,657,690 of CBDCAN010000001.1, forward strand.
GCGAATCGTCATCGGACAGGTTTGTATCAGAATTATATGGTGCCCAATCGGCTATGATACTATTTTTTTCTATTTTGTAAGACATTTCTAAATCTGCCTCCAGATTACCAGTCAAGGGCATCCTAATTATTGCTAGCAGATACTCAAATTTAAGCTTCTCAACCCCAAAAAGCATATCGTGACTTAGCTTTACCCCGTGAGGTATTTCATGTCTGTTGAGAAATGTTCCTACGCCTATGATTTTCATAAATACTCCCTCGGTACTGAACTTATCTGATAGCATAGCTACAATATCTTCCTTCAGTAGTCTGTTGAAATAGGTATTTAATGAACGTTCTGACCGATGGGTAAGAGCAGGTTTTTTGATGCCATATAGTACGACAGTCGGCATAAATGTTTTTACCACCCTTTTGCTGTTATTCTCAACATTAAGATTGAGAAGTACATGATACTTGTGATCTGATTCTCCGACTATCTGTATCTTGGGTTTAATACTAACATAAGGCTCTTCTGTCGTCGGATGGTAAAATTCTTTGTAAACAAATGTGTAGATACCCCATACTCCAGCAAGAAATATTGCAAGAATTTGAATCGACAAATTGGCTCTCTCTAGCCTACTCTTAGAAAGCCATTTAAGCGGTTTTTTCATATATAAAGGGAGCTTTTTAAATGCTGAATATAGCAGATAGCATCGCTAAATGTATATTTTTTGTTAAAGTCCTTTATTAGACATGACACTCAAAAACAAATATCCTTGAAGCGGAGTAGTTCATCTACTATTTTAAGTATCTAAATCGTTGGTTCCTCTGGCGTACCCGTGAAGGTTAACCGCCACACCACCGATGAGCATATAATCAACATGACGCTGGCTGAGTAGCTATTCGTTGTTCGGTTTCAAGGCGATACGTACTCACTAGCGCTCAGTCTCACTGTCTATTCGGCGGCGGAACTCATTCACACTTTCACCGGGTTTTGCTACGTAGACGTGAATGATCTTTTCTGTCGGCGGCTGATAGGGCACGTAGAGTTTTTCATTAAGTTCATGCATAGCACTTAAGCGCTCCGCCGGACTCATGGCTAGCGAGGCTTGCAGACTGTAGGCCTCTTGCTCTTCAAAAGAGTTAAAGAAAACAATGGGCTTCTTCTTTGTCATATCGCCACTTCTAAAAAACCACAAAGTAGTTTTTAACTTTCTACGATAGTGGGGGGTGATACGTTACCACTTCACCACCACCTGAAACTTCACGTTGGTACGCTGCCGCCCCTCAATCCTTTCTAGGCTTGAACCTACTTCGTCGCGGTCGTAGAACGTAGTGCGGGCGAGTTTGGTCCAGAAGCTGAGGTGGCGGTTGGCCTTGTAGCGTAGCACCAGGTAGTTGCGCACACCACTGCCCGAGTAGGCCGGGATGGCGAAGGCGTACAGCACATCGTTTTCGTAGACGTACTGCCGGTTGACAAAATCGGCTTCAAACAGGGCGAAGCGCAGATCAGCCTTCCACCGACCGTGCGTCACGCTGACGTCCTGCGCCACCGTAAAGCCTCGGGTCGTAGTATCATTGAGGGCATACGAGCTGGCCTGCACGCGGGTGCGCAGGCGTACCTGATCGTTGATACGGTGCGTCAGGTTCGTGGCGACGCTACGCTTCAGACCGGGCAGCACCCACCGGACGGTCAAACTATCTTCGTTTACGTTGAGGGCTTTGCTTTCCTGGCGAAACTGTACCCAGGCTTCGGTTTGACGACTGAACGGGTAGCTCATGCGCGTAAAAAACTCGTAGCCATCCGAAGGAGCGTCCACTAGGTAGCGCAACCACGGAAACCGAAAACGGTCGTAGTAGGCCGATACCGTCAGCTTGCGCCAGGGTTGTAGTTTGAGTCCCCAGTACAGGCCCTGCTCGTTGATACTGCGTGTGCCCTCGCTGAAAGCGTTGGCGTGGAACGAGTGAAAATCGGGGCTGTAGTGCCGAAGCAAAACGGCCATCTCGGCGGCTGCCGAAAGCCTGACGGTGGCTCCGCCAACCGCACCGAGCCCGCCGCTGGCCGAGCGGGCGGCTTCCCCGAAGGCGTGTACGGCCTGCCATCGATAGTTGGCGTAGCCTCCCACCACATAGTTGGTCTGTCCGCTAAATTCATGTACGCTTTGAAGCGAAGCGTTTCGCTGCCACGTATGGCTAAAGCGGGTGTGCACGTAGGTAAGTCCCGCCTGCCACCGTCGTTTTTCATCGCGGAACAGCAGATTAGCGCCCAAGGCCCGTTCTCCCAGCTGGTTTTGTGCCGCTCGTTCGCTAGGCGTGCGATGCAGTCCGGTGGTTTGTATACTGGCGAAGCTTCCGCTCGCGCTATCGATAATGGCATCCTGTTTTTGGTAGGAGACAAAGGAAGTGAGCGCCAGGTGATGGGCGGCAGCGGGCAGCTGCACCGTGCTGGCGATGCCCCGGAAAAAGCCGGTTTCGGCAACTGAAGTATGCGGGCGGATAATATTCTGCGTACGAGCCACCGTGCGCACCGGCTCGGCCCCCTTGCCCAGCACAAAACCGCTGCCCAACACCAAACCCTGTCCCGCCTGCACCTGATAGTCCCCGACGGTGAGTTGCCGCAACCGCCCTCGGTTCTCTAGCTGTAGGTGCCCGCTGTAGTAGTCCATGCCGTAGCGATGCTGGTCAGCCTGCCAGTCTATGTGTTCCCCCGCGTCTTTTTCGGCGGTGAAGCCCACGCTGAAATCGTTGCGCCGACTCATGCGCCAGCGCGCGTACAGTTGATGGGGTGAGCCGGTGTAGTAACTCAGGTCGCTGCCTTCGCCTAGGGTGTCGGCACGGATGTAGCCCGCCTTGGGTTCCAACACGCTTTGGTGACGAGCGATGAGTAAGTGGTCGGCCCGTGCTAATCTTTCTGACCAAGTGAGGCGAGCCGACGGGCGAGGAGCCACCGTGATGAAGGGTAGTACTTTGAAGATGATCTCCTGGTGCCAAGCCGGTACGTACCCTAGCTCATAAATTGTTAGAAAGTCGCCGTAGAGCTCGCGGTGCCGCAGTAAGTTATTGATCTGCCGGTCTGACAGTACGTAGAGTTGCTGCAAATCTTCGATGGTAGCGGTGTTGAGATTGAGTGGTTGTGTATAGAGCTGGAATAGTACTTCGTACTGCTCTTCGTAGTTGGTGTCGTCGTCCTGCGGCGTGAACAAGCCTTCCAGTAGTTCTTCAAAAGCTTCGCGCTCGGACGCATCCTGACCGTAGAGCGGTGATGCTGCAAATCCGAAAGACAGCACCAACCAAAGCAGGCTGCGTACCGGTACCGGTAGACGCGGGTGACCACTACGCATCCGGCTTCTGCTTGAAGAGATGATACACCAACGATACCTGGTGTGATAGCCCCAAACGCGCGTGGGTGGTCAGGGCATAATCTATCGTGAGCAGCCGGTGCTTCCAGCCCGCCCCGAAGAACTGTTGCAGTTCGGTGCTGTTGAAACCGGTGCGCAGACAGAACTTCTTTAGCGCGGTATACTCGGCCCCGAGCTTAAAATTTGGTTCTAGCGTTATTTCGTGCGCTACTTCTCCGGTGAGCAACCAGCTCGCTGCCGGGCGGTACGCTACTCCCACTTGCACCAGCGTCGGAATATTCTCCTGCAATTCTTCGGATAAAGTGGCCTGCGTAATATTGAGCAACTGCATCCCCAGCACCCAGCGGGGCGCCAACTGCGCTTGTCCGCCGATATCTACTACGGTGCGAAAGCGAGTGCCTATTCCTTCCTGGTGATACTGATGCTCGCTGAGACGAGCTCCGATACTGAACTGGCTGACGCGGTGCGCAAAGCCTAATGACAAGCGGTGGTGGCTAAACAGGGCGTCGCCCAATCGGTAAACGCTCAGGCTACCGACTCCGTAGCGCGTGGGCTGCACAAAACCCGCCGCCCCTGCGTTGAGCCCTTCCCCAAAACCGAAGCGATTCTCATAACCGGCCACCAGCGAAGCGCGCTTCACGTGGGCGGTTCCACTGATGTTGGCGAACAAGGCGTGGGCATCACGTAAGCCCACCGCGGCGTGACCGAGTCCGGCGGCACGGGCACTAATCTGCTGCGGCTGTGCCTGCGTGCTGAGGGCAAACAGACTCGTAATGAGGGCGAGACAATACTTCATTGTGGTGCAAATGGTACAGGTGCCTAAAGATACCGGGAAGTGTCGCGCTACGGAAACCGACTAGCGTTAGATTACGGGTGTTTCTTGCAGGTGTATCTACCGAGAAAAACCGGATAAAAATGCTTAAATGGATACTACTTTTATGGGTGGGATGGATTCCCGCCGTGCTCTTCGGACAAGTGAGCGATCAGTTTGCGGACGATGACTTTACCAACGCCCCCGTTTGGTCAGGAGAAGCCGATAAATTTGAAGTTGTGGGCGAAGTATTACATCTCAACGATGCCAACGCCACGGGGAGTGCTTACCTAAGTACGGCCAGCGAGGCCGTGGCAGATGCCGTTTGGGAGGGCACCGTCACGATTACCGAAAACCCCTCTGCTTCCAACTTAACACAGCTCTATCTTATGAGCAATCGCGCCGATCTATCGGACGACTTGCAGGGCTACTTTGTGCAGGTGGGCGGCAGTACCGACGAGGTGAGTCTGTACCGACAGGACGGTGGCAGTGTGGTAGAAATCATCGATGGAACCGACGATCGGGTAGATTTGAAACCGGTGCAGATTACTTTCAGAGCAACTCGTGATACGGAGGGAAACTGGGAGCTACGGTCTCGCCTGGGTAGTGAGAGCAGCTTTGCGCTAGAAGGAGTCGTGCGGGATCAAACGCATACGCTGGCCGGTTATTTCGGAGTACGCGCCCGGTATACCGCCACGCGAAAAGATGCGTTTTACTTCGACGACTTCACGGTGACTGGAATCCCCCAGCCCGTAACTGATCCTCCGCGGCCGTCCGCTGGTTGGCAGGAAGCAGTCATCAACGAATGGATGCCTGATCCGAATCCGGTCGTCGCCGACCTGCCCGAGGCTGAGTACATAGAGGTGCATAATCCAACAGCGCGCAGTTTGCCGCTGAATAACTGGCAAATAAACGGCAGGCGACTACCGGATCACCTACTGCCCGCCGGTGGTTACGTGATCTTGACGGCCGCGAACCAGGCGGCGGCCTTCACCGCCTACGGCGAGGTTTTAGGGTTAGATAGCTGGCCCACCTTATCCAACGGCGGCAGCACGCTGCTGCTACAAAATGAGTTGGGGCAAACGGTAGACTCCCTCACCTATGGTGCCGAACTGGTGCGGGGCGGCTACGCCATAGAGCGCATTCGTCCGACGCGTCCCTGCGACCAACGATCAAACTACGCTGTTTCGGTAAGTCCGCAGGGTGGTACGCCCGGAGCCAGAAATACGCAGTTCGACGATCAGGCGGATACCGCATCACCGGCAATATCAAACGTGGTTGCTGACGGCCCTAGCCTCGTGCGTATTCAGTTTGACGAAGCCGTCGACGTAGCGATGCTGGGCGTTAATATCGTACCCGAGCGCAGCATCACAAGTGTGCAAGTGAGTGGTGACGATGAGCGTTGGGTAGAAGTACAACTGGCAGAAGACTTGGTGTCCGGTACGCGCTATACGGTTTCAGTGAACCAGGCAACCGACTGCTCGGGCAACGTCGCGGGCACTTTAGAAAAAGCGTGGGTGTACGATGATGTGCCGCCCACGATTGAACGGGTGTTGTTGCGAGATACAGCATCGCTGCAAGTCGTTTTTTCTGAGCCGCTGGTTTCGTTGGGTAGCAGTGCATACACCGTCAATAACGGCATAGGAGAAGCACGGGTAGACTGGGGAAGCGACAGCGCTAGCGTATTGCTGAATTTCTCGCGTTCGTTGGACAACGGGCTTACCCACCGACTAACGGTAGTTGAAGCCACTGACCGCTCAGGGAACGCCGCTGACGTGTACTACGACTTCACGTTTCAGGATGATGTAGATACCGTTCGGGTGGTAAGTGCCTATCAGGTAAACGTCCGATTTAAGGTGCCGATTGATGCCAGTGTAGCGCAGCAAGTAATGCAGTATCAAATTGATCGCTCGCTGGGTAACCCCAACGTGGTGGTGATGCTGTCGGCCTATGAGGCGCAGTTGATCTACGACCGACCGCTCGCTGAGAACAAGTGGCATCAGTTGCAGATAGACCAACTGCTCAGCGATCAGGGTGACGTATTGGGTACGCCGTTACAGCGGTTTTTCTACGATCAGCGCGCGCCTAAGGTAGAAGCAGTAGTGGCGGAAGACAACCGCACGCTCGTGGTACACTTCGATGAAGTGGTGCTTTGGGACGAGCAGCAACCACTAAGTAGTTTTACCATTGACCAAAACGTTGGCTCACCCCAACGAATAGACATCACATCGGACGGGCGGGCGTTGAGGCTCTACCTGGCTCGTTCGCTATCGGAAGAAACTACCTACAAGCTGTCGGTGCTGGGCATTCGCGATCCGTCGGGCAACACAATTAGTTCCTCCAAGAGCACCAGTTTCTTATACGACCGGCGAGCTCCTCAGCTCGAGCAAGCGCAATTGATCAGCCCTACTCAAATACAGCTCACGTTTCACGAAGCCGTTGATCCAGCGTCATCGCACGCATCGTCTTCTTTCGCTGTGAATGATCAACCCATTCTTGATAAAGTTTCAGTGTCAACTGTTTATCCTAACCAAGTGACATTGCACTTTGCGCAACCGCTTCCGACCACCGTACTCACCCTAAAAATTGAGCAACTGGCTGACCTACGGGGAAATGTGCTACCAGCGCCGATTGAGGTTGTGATTGACCACCGATTACCACAACTGGGTGCGGTGGAGGTGCTATCCAATACGCAACTCAGGATAAGCTTCACGCAACCGTTACAAACCGACCGAATGGCGGTGGTTGAGAACTACCGTGTAGATGGTATCTTCCCTTTTACGCAAGCCGAAGGGCAAGACCACCGGGTGACCCTAACAACCGCTGAACCCTGGCGAGAAGAAGCTATCTATGAGCTTTCAGTTGATAAGATCACCAGTGACGACGGAAAAATAGCTGATGGTAAAACGGCTGCGTTTAAATACGACCCTAAAGTAGCGTCTATTGAGGTAGATGGCTCAAGCATCACGATTGCGTTCACCGTGCCACTGGATACCGCCTCGGCCACAACGGCAAGACACTATCAGATGGTGGAATTGGGTAATCCGGCAGCGGCACTGCTAGTCGATGCTCAAACGGTACGCCTGGTGTTTTCTAAACCGTTAGATGCACAGAAGGTCTACCAGCTCACGCTAAACGGTTTATTGGACGAAGATCAAGGCGTTATTGCCGCGTCGCAGCACCGGGTGGGGCAGGGAAGGATGCCGAGCTACCACCAGATGCTGATGAGTGAACTGATGGTGAATCCGACGCCCGCCGTAGGATTGCCCGATGCTACCTACGTAGAGTTGATCAACGTCACTGATCAGATACTAAGCACCGCCGGATTGCGCTTTTCCGATGCCAGCACTTCGGTTGTGTTACCCGCCGCGTTGGTGCTGCCCGGCGAGCGTCTGATTCTGTGCGACGACTCAGACCGGGTACTGCTGGCTGAGTACGGAGCGGTTATTTCGGTCGGAACGATGCCTACGCTCAACCAGAGCGGTGATAGCCTGCGTCTGACCGATGCCTTCGGCCAGGAAATCGCTTCGGTGGCCTACACCGACGATTGGTACGGCGACGCAGAAAAGAAGGGCGGCGGCTGGTCGCTGGAGATGGTAGACACCCAACGGCCCTGCGGTGAGCAAGGCAATTGGACCGCTTCGGTTGATCCGCGTGGGGGGACGCCCGGTCAGAAAAACTCGGTGCAACAGCACAATCCGGATCATACTCCGCCTACTTTGTTGCAAGCGTGGGCGCTGAACGATAGCACGGTACAGCTTACATTTAGCGATCGATTAGCCGCTGATGTAGCCCAATCGGCACAAATCGACATCGATGATACCTCGGTACAAAGCGTTCGCTGGCAACCCGCTCAGAAAACCGCCACGGTCATACTCAGTGCGGCGCTGCAACCCCGCCGTGCATACACCGCCACCGCACGGGGAGTAAGCGATTGTAGTGGTAATAGAATGGGCGAGGAAGCGGTCACCTTCCGACTGCCCGAAACCGCGGTGCCGGGTGATGTGCTACTCAACGAAATACTGTTTCATCCGCGTAGCCAGGGCGTCAAATTTTTGGAGGTCTACAACCACTCCGATAAACACATCAACTTACAAAACTGGACCGTGGCGAATCTCGTCGACGATTCCCTTACTAACGTAGAGGTTGTCGCTACTCACCCTCGGGTGCTCGCTCCGGGTGCCTACGCCGCCCTCAGTGAAAACCCCACGCTGCTACGAGCCGACTACCCCGCCGCACCGGCTGGCCGCCTGTGGCAGATCGACAAGCTGCCGAGTCTTCCGATTGCCGGAGCAACGGTAGTGCTGTTGAACCCGGCGGGCGATATTGTGCAGCGGTTGAGTTACAGCGAACGCCAGCATCACCCGATTCTGAACAATACGCAAGGAGTGTCACTAGAGCGCATCGACTGGAGCCGCGATGCCTCTGATCCTACCACTTGGCAGTCGGCCGCCAAATCGGTGGGGTACGCCACCCCCGGTTACCGTAACTCACAGCAAGTAGACGGGCTACTATCGCGCGTAACCGTATCGGCGGAGCCGCCCATGTTTGCGCCGGGCTACGCGGGACACGCTGACTTCACCCAGATTCGCTACCGACTGGCCCAAGCCGGGGCGGTGGCCAACGTAATCATCTACGATGCGCAGGGTCGTCAGGTGCGCGACTTAGCGCAGAATACCACACTATCCGAAAGTGGTTTTCTGGTGTGGGATGGCACCACTGACGACGGGCAACGGGTACGTATTGGACATTACCTGATTTTTTTCGAGATCTTTGACACACAAGGCCAGGTAAACGTGTTTAAAACGAAAGTGGTGGTCGGCGGTGCTTGGTAGCACCGAACTACCGCACGCGCTTGCACATGAAACGAATCAGAAAACTTATTCGAAGAGGCGAAGGCGAACAGCTTGATTTCAAGCAAACGGTTTCCGACCCTATCAAGATTGCTAAAACCATCAGCTCGTTCGCCAATACGCGGGGCGGAACGTTGCTAATTGGGGTTTGCGACAACCGGAAAATTATCGGAGTAGACCCGGAAGAAGAGAAGTACGTGCTGGATACCGCGGCGGGTTTTCACTGTGACCCGGCGGTGGCGCTGACTTACCAAGAGGTGGAAGACGAAGAAACCGATGCCATTATCCTGAAAGTAGACATTGCTGAGAGTCGGCAGAAACCGCACCATGTGCGTGGGCGAGATGACCAGTCGCAGGTCTATATTCGGCAGCATGACAAGAGCCTTCCGGCTAGTAAATTGATGATTGATATGATGCGCCGGGGCAAGCTACCCACCGGTTTAGGCGACCAGGCAGTAAAGCACCTAGGGCACAACGAAAAGAAGTTGTTTGCCTTTCTTGAGAAGCACCAGCGCATCACGTTGCGGCAGTTTATGCAAGTGGTGAACATCTCGAAGCGCCGCGCGGGGCGCACGCTACACGAACTCACGCTGCGCGGTATGATCCGTCTGCATGATCACGAGAAAGAAAACTACTACACGCGCTAGCGCACGATGGTGAAATCGTAAGTGACTTCCGCCGCCTTCTCCAGCATTTTGCCCACCGAGCAGTATTGTTCATTGGATAGCTCCACCGCACGCGCCACTTTTTGTTCATCCAAATCACCGAACAGTTCGTAGTGCAGATGAATTTTGGTGAACAGCGAGGGCACCTTGTCCGGCTCGCGCTCACCGTCTACGGTTACTTTAATATCGTTGAGCGGTTGCCGTTGCTTACGCAGAATACTGATCACGTCGATGGCTGAGCAACCACCGATACCCGCCAGCAGCAACTGCATGGGGCGCATGCCCGCATTGTGGCCGCCCACTGCGGACGAAGCGTCTAGCGTCACGCGGTTGTTGTCTTCGTTGGTGGCTTCCATACGGAAGTCGTCGTCAATCCGGTTTATTTTGATTTGCATTTGGTCAGGAATTAGTAATTTCGTGTGCTAACGAAAAATATAACCACAAGTTATTTACCAGTAAGATGAAAGAAATTACCGTAGAAGAACTCAAGGCGATGCAGGAAAGGGGCGACACCTTTCAACTCATTGATGTGCGCGAACCGCACGAATACGACGAAGCTAATTTAGGGGCTGAACTCATTCCGCTGGGACAGGTAAAAGACCGTACGGATGAGATCAAGCGCGACCAGCCGGTGGTAGTACACTGCCGTAGCGGTGCCCGCAGCGGACAGGCCATTCAGTACCTCGAACAACAGGGGTTTGACAATTTGCACAACCTAAAAGGGGGCATCTTAGCGTATCAAGCCGCGCAGTAGCTCGGCTACCGTAGCCCGGCTATCGTAGCCCGGCTATTCTGGCTTCGTGTAGATATTTTCGGCCTGCTTGTTCGGAATATCCTTTTCATGGGAAGCAGCTTTGTCTGTACTTCCACCCGGCTGCTTGCGTTTCTTGATAGCTTCGTCGCGTGAGTCGTTGAGAAGCTCGCTTACTTTATCAAAGCTCTCGATATACTGTAGGCTCAAACCCTGGCTGGTGTTGATGCCGGCGTTGGCCCCGGCCCCGGCCGCTTGGTTGAGTGCGTTGAAGTTGTTGCGATTAAACATCTTCACGCGGTACTTACCATCGGGGGTAAGTAGATACTCTACCACCACATCACCGATGACGCTAGCCGGACTCGCCTGGTTGTTGACGTCGGTAAAACCACCGTCTCTGGTGACGCGCAGCCGCCCGTCAAACAAGGTGTATGATAGCCGGAGTTGGAAAGTGTTGAACCGGTCATTGTCAAAGGTGCCCAGGTCTACGTCTATTTCCAGGTTTTCGTCTACCTGGCTCAGCCAGTAACTAAACTGATTAGACAACAGCTCGCTTACACTACCGCCCACGGCGTTGCTGCCATCAAACGAACCTCGTTCTGAGAAGCGCCGCAATACGATCAGACTGAATACCTGCCGCTTGAGCTCTTCTACGTCTAAGATAGCGTTGTTTTTTAGAGATTCTACGGCGGTTCGTAAGTCTAAATTGTTTTCAGGATAATTGTCGATCAGAATGTCGAAGTCAATTTCAGGCGACATCAGATCGCCGGTGATATCGAGCAGCACTTCGGCTTTATATTTTCGGCGCACCTCGCTGCTTTCACGTGCTTCGGCGCTGAGTACTAATGGTGCCAGCGAGGCCATCTGATCGTAGGTAGCCTGAATGTCCAGAATACCTCCGTAGGGGTCGCCCTGCCACGAGATGTTGCTGCCCGGCTCGATGGTAAATTCTTTGTTGATAATGTTGTACAGTGTGAAGTTGTAACCGCCTTCCTGTAGCGTGAGATCGCCGAACATGCTGAACTCACCGGCCGAACTTATGAGCATTTGCAACTGGCCCTCGCCGCGTCCGCGAATGATATCGCCGGTCTGGGCGTCGAAAATAATCTCGCCGTAAGCGTCCGGCGTCACTTCAATTTCCAGATCGAGGTTGAGCCCCGTCAGGTCAATTTTTCCGATGCTATCGTTGACGGCCAGCGTACTGTCAGTATACTCCACAAAGCGAATGAACTCCGACTGCTCTACTCCCTGAACGCCCCCCACCGGGATGTAAAACTTCGTGCCCTTTTCGGTTTTAGCCCGCGCGCCAATATCCAGGTTGTTGATGGCACCCTGTAGGGTCACCGAACCGGTGGCGTAGGCATTACCGTAGAACAAGTCATTGTCTTCTAGCGAAGTGTTGAGTACGGTTACATTGCGCAGATCACCTTCTAGGTCAAGCACAAAGTCAGTAAAACTCCGGTGCGTAACGCCGCCACTGAAAACGGCCGACTGATTGCGATCATCCAGCAGTTCTATGTTATCGACACCGATGAGACTATCTTCAAAGAAAAAGCCACCGGCTACCCGATAGCTGGTGTTGAGGTAATTAACCTTCAGTTTTCCGTCTGTAATATTTCCGTTACCTCGTGTGACGGGGGCATCCAAACGGCCGCTGACACGAAAGTCGCCGCTGGCCAAGCCTTCGATATCCGTAAAGAAATCATCTACAAACGGCTCAATGACATTGATGTGCGCATCTCGTAGTTTGGCGCGTAGTGCCAGCTGCTCTTCCGCTTCACTCGGGTCGTAGGTGCCCTTGAGGGTAACCACCGACTGCTCTTTCCGATTGAGCACCATATCCACTTCTAACAGCTGTTGTGCCTGATTCCAGTCAACCAGACTGATAATATTTCCTACCTCAAAGCCATTAATAGCAAACTTGCGCACCGATACCTCACTTTCAAGCATCAAGTTGCTCGTGTTATCTTGCTTGTTGCGAACGAGGCTGCGCAGGTCCGTGAAACCGTTCACCTCACCCTGATACTTCTCTTTCAGGATCGGATTGAGGTTGTCGATCTGAAAGTGATCAATGCGCAGTGTGAGCTGCTTGTTGGGGTCGGGTGATACTGCCCCGACGACCGATAGCGACTGCCGCTGCCCGTTGGGCGGCTGATGGTACAGCTGAAAATCTGAGAAGTGCACTTCGTTGTTTACCAGCGTAATCTGGTTATCATCGGTAAACTGCCAGCGATCATTTAGCACCTGCAGGCGTGAAGAGTTAAGGTGAATGATCGTGCTATCATCGGTGAAGGTAAGAGAGCCGTTCAGGTTAGCGTAGTTGTTGTTTCCCTGCTGCTCGACCAACTGCTGAAAATCGATGTGCCCGTTGGCCCACACAGCCTCAGTGGTAAAGTTTTTCATCTGAGCGTCTAGGCGATCTGCCGCCAGGCTTTGTCGCTCCGAATGGAAGTACGCCATTGCGAGCACCTCGGTGCTATCCACAATCTTAGAGGTCGTGAAATCAATCTGGTTATCATACAACCAGTTATCCTCGTAGCGGATGGTATCAATGTCAGACTGCAACGTGAAGATATTGGTATAGCCCCCGTTAATTCGCCCGTTGACCGCCACGTTGCGTGACAATGATACCTGCGGTACAAACAAATTAAGTAGCGGATTGATGTCTTTGAGCCGGAGGGTGTAGTTAATTTCGTACTGCTGGTCGTCGTAATAACTCACTGAGCGGGTAGCCCGGTTAGCATAGTAGTTCGCCAGCTCCTGCTTGTCGTTTTTGAATATCAGCTGATACTCCCTGGCCAGTTCGGTGGCGTCGTCAAACAGTTTGGTAAAGTCAAACTCGCCCACCAGTTTGGCCTGGATACGCTCAGTACCCAACGCGAAATTACGAAACTTGCCCGCCTTGCGAGAGCGAAACCAAAGCGTGTCAATATCCAAATCACGATCACCGTACGACACCGACATATCTTCGAAGTGCGCATCGCCCACTAGATCATCAAACGACAGACCTTTGGTGTCAGTGGTGAGATGGGTGCTGATAAATACTTCTTCATCGCTGAGATTGAGCGGAAGCAGAAAGGCAGTATCCAGCTGTGCTTCAATTTTAATGTCCTCCTGCCCGTCGCGCAGATCGACCGTGCCCCCTCCGTCGAAGCGTAGGTTGGGGTCGGCGATACTGAGCTGTCCCTTGAAAAATGACTTAGCCAGTGTAGCATCGGTGGTAATGTTCCGGTAGGTGTACTGCTTCACGCCCAGGTAGTCAAAACTGGCTTTCAGGTTAAAATTAGCGTCTTCCAGCGTGACACCGCTGCCCTCAATAAAGCCTTCAAACTTGGTTTTCTGTAGTAGGTCGGGCTGTCGGGTAAGTGCTCCTAAATCAAAGTCAGTAAGGGCCAGATTTCCAGAGTAGATAGGTTTGTCTTCTAGCTTGAGGTTGATATCAGATTTGATGTAACCCAGCTCGGTGTTGAACCGACCGTTGGCCACAAAATCGTTAGGAAATCCCAGAAACTGGGTGTTGAAGGTAACCAGTCCAAACTGCTGCGCACTGCGATAAGCCTGCTCATTATTAATGTACTGCCTCAAGTCGCGCGGATGTACCCGTGAGTCGGTAAGCTCTAGGTCAGTGAATGTTTCTTTGATTTCAGGTAGACCGCTAAAGCTCACCAGACCCGCCAGGTGACTCTGCCGACCAAAGTCCAGGGCCAATCGACGAATGGTAAAGTCTACGACCTTCCCCGAAAAATCACCGCTCATCCGATAAGTATCCCGGTAGGGTTCCAACGTGGGAGCAAACAGTGCCAGATCGTTAGTATGCAACTCTGTATCCCGGATACGTGCTTCAATCCGCACACTATCGTTGAAGTAGCCCAGGCTATTTTTGCTATCGTAATGAAAGATTACTGAATCACGAAGTACCGATTGACCTGCCTTCATCTCGAAATTCTCAAAGGCCATGGTTTGATCGCTAAACCAGTAGTGACCGGTGTAGTTGTGAATCTTAAAATCGTAGATCGGGGCGTAGCCGCCAAGCTGCTGCACGTTCATCGACAGCGTATCAGCCACCGCCCGCAAATCGTTCACGTCAGCGTTGACACTGTCTAAGCTGAAGTGATGGTAGTCAAAACGGTCGGTCATGATATCCTTAGACTCATCGTAGTAGTTGAACGCCACGTTGCGCAGGTGCACCTCTTTGACCAGAAACTCAGGGTAGCGCTCGCGGGGCGGGCGGTTTTTCTTACGGGTGAGCTCGCGCACACGTTCCACAAAAGTGGTAACGTTCAGTACGTTGGTGGTGGTATCTTTGAGGAGGTACAGCGCCGCACCGTCGATGCTGGCTTCGTCTAGATAGATGTCGCCGTCGTTCCAGGCAGTGCGGATGTCGAAGTTGATCGCGAGCTGGTCAACCAAAATCATGGGGCACTGTTCTTCGTCGTAGATGGCAATGCTGTCTAGTACCGCCGCGTCGAACCACTTGATATTGACCCGGTGTACTTTGGTAGCAAAACCCGTTTTCTGCGTGATGGTACGGCTGATGCGCTTGAGCACCTGAGTCTGTACGTAGGGAATCTGCACCACTGTCACCAGCAGTCCGAACAACACGAAGATCACCAAGCCCAGCCACAAAATTGTGCGGAGAATCTTTTTGTTGATACTTTGCGTTTTACTACGTTCCTTCTTCAAGTTAATGGTATGGGTACCCCTCAGAGTCTGACAAAAAGCGAGCCGTCTGTGACAATACTAGCCATCGAGTCGTCTTGTGACGAAACGGCGGCGGCTATTAGTAAAAACGGACAGGTGCTGAGTAACATTGTCGCCACGCAGTCAGTTCATGAGCAATACGGTGGGGTGGTACCCGAACTAGCTTCACGTGCGCATCAGCAGCATATTGTTCCGGTCATCCATCAGGCACTGCACCAAGCAAATATAGCAAAAACTATGCTTAGTGCGGTGGCCTATACCCGAGGGCCAGGCTTGTTAGGATCATTGTTGGTGGGAGCTTCATTTGCCAAGTCACTGGCCTGGGGCTTAGACGTGCCACTGATCGGCGTCAACCACATGAAGGCCCATATTTTGGCCCATTTTATTGATGCCCCGACTCCCGAATTTCCGTTTCTATGCCTTACTGTCAGCGGGGGGCACACGCAGTTAGTACGGGTAGATGATTACCTGAAGATGCGAGTGATCGGACAGACGCAGGATGATGCCGTGGGCGAAGCTTTTGACAAGATGGCTAAACTAATGGGTTTGCCCTATCCGGGCGGGCCACACGTAGACCGGTGGGCACAGTCGGGTGATCCCAACGCGTTTAGCTTCGCGAAGACATCAATGCCTGCGTTAGACTACTCGTTTAGCGGGATCAAAACGTCGTTCATGAACTTCCTGAACCAGCAGAAACAGCAAAATCCGAACTTCGTGGAGGACAATCTGGCCGATCTTTGCGCGAGCGTGCAGCGTACCCTGATCGACATGTTACTCGACAAACTGCCACAGGCCATGCAACAAACCGGCACTCGGCAAGTAGCGATTGCGGGGGGCGTGTCGGCCAATAAGGGTTTGCGCCGGGCGATACAGGCAATGGCCGAAAAACACGACTGGACCGTCTTTATTCCTGCTTTTGAGTACTGCACCGACAATGCCGCTATGATTGCTACCGCTGCCTACCACCAGTACGTAGCCGGTGACTTTAGCGAGCTGTCGGCTGGTTCTGATCCGCGATTACGAATAGAGTAGTCACACCTCTGGTGTCACTTCCAGTAGCACTGAGTAGGTGAGGAAAGAAGCCGGAAGGGTGTCGGGGGTGAACGTGGGCAATTGACCGAAGGCGGTCAAGAGTCCCTGTCGGAGCTTTTTTCGATCGTGGGTGGGCAGTTGACTCTGCCGGGCGGCTTGCAGCAGTTGGTAAAGCGGTTCGTCTTGCTTCACCAGTTTCTTGAGTTGCTTTTGATACGTTCTACCGATCTTCTTCAGACGGGCCAGCAAGTGCTGCCGCAGGGCATCGGGCTCGTCACGATGACGAGGATAGCCAATTTCCTGCCAGTGAGCGTACATAAAGCTTTCTACCGTAAGGATGCTGGCTTCGGCCTTTTCGGCGGGTAGCCCCAGCTTCTGGCAGAAAGTATCAATAAATGATTCTTCTGATTCGGTAATGATATTATCAGCGCTAACCACCAGTACGGCCAACTCTAAAAGGTACTTTTTGAGTACCAGCGAACTCACGGAGGTAGTATCTATATCTTCTATAGATAACCCTTTTTCTAATAGCGCGTAGCTACGCTCACGATTCTCTTCCGACAGTAGGGCTGCTTCCAGGTAGTAGTCTACCAGCTGTCTTTCTTCCTTCTCGATGGTTTGATTGGCATACGCTGCCACGATCATCGTTTTCAGCAGCAACATTCGAATGTTCTCATGTTCTGTCACCACTGCTTGTGCCGCCTCAGGCGACTGGTGCTGGGCAATCCAAGGGTGAAAAAAAAGTACGTCTACGAAAAGCAGACTGCTATTGACGAACACCGTCCAGAACTTGCCCTCTCTGGTAGCGTAGTTGGTACGGCTATCTAAGATATATTCGGTGAGGTCCATCCCCCGTCGCTCGCGACGCAAAAATAAGCTGCGGTACTGCGTATCCAGATTTTGGTAGACGGATTTGTAGTAGGCACCTACCCGGTAGGCCGCTTCCAGAAAGGCATCAGCCACGTCTATCTCACTTTCCAACTGCTGATATCGCTCTGAGGTGAGCGCGCTATAGAGTAAACTCTCTAGCAGGATAATCTTGTTTTTGTCTTGCGCGGGTAGCTTTTCTGTATTGAGGGCCTCCAGCAGCGCCTCGTACTCAAAGGGTAGCTGCGCCGGATAGCCGTACAGTAGACCGGTGGGCTGGATCAGTTCGTAAAGTAGCTGCTCGTGCTGCTGATCGGTGGCTTTTAGCGTCGTAACCCGCTCAAACTCCCGGTGTAGCGTGTGATAGTTACGCGTCTGGATATACTGCTTGAGCCATCCTTTTTTCTGAAAATCCATAGTCCGGTATTTAGTCAATAGTCACTGCCTGGGGTGGCGAGGAAAGTAGCCAGCCGTCGAGCAGCAATATACAGGGCCGTCACTTTTTAAAGTAACTAACTTTGTGAGTTTCGTATAGCTTGTATATATTTTGAGGAAATTGCGAAAAGAAGCGCACGCGTAAAAGAGACGCCATCATTGATTGAGTGATGGCTACCACAGCAGAAACGTTTATGGCTAACAAAGAGAAGACATTTGCCAAGCAGGTGCAAGTGAAAAATAGAAAGGCACGGTTTGAGTACCATTTTATAGATACCTACGTGGCTGGTTTAGCACTAACCGGCACCGAGATCAAATCGATTCGCGAGAGTAAAGTATCGCTGCAAGAAGCGTACTGCTACTTTGCAGGCAATGAACTCTACGTGAAGCAAATGCACATTTCGCCCTATACGGAAGGTTCACACTTCAACCATGATCCGGTGCGGGAGCGGAAGCTTTTGTTGAGCCGCAAAGAGCTCAGCAAGTTACAAGACAGCCTCAAAGAGCAGGGGCTGACCGTCATCCCCTCGCGTTTGTTTATTAACGATCGGGGTTGGGCCAAACTGGAGATTGCGCTGGCCAAGGGTAAAAAACTATACGACAAGCGAGAGGATATCAAGCAGAAAGATACCAAGCGCGAACTGGAACGCATGCGCCTGTGACAATGTTGAAGAAAGCCAGTCAGTTGACTGACGCGAGATAGCCTAGGAGGTTTACCCTATGAAAGGAAGCGTACTCTTACTCAATCAGGACTATAGTCCTATTTCTACCTGCTCGATGGAGCGGGCTTTTATTTTGGTATTCTTAGAAAAAGCCGAACTGCTAACGCCCGCCGAAGGCAGTGCTATCCGGACGGTAGACAAGGAATATCCGTTGCCAGCGGTTATTCGCCTTTTTCGTTACATCAACTTACCCTACCGTGGGGTCGTGCTCACTCGGCAGAACGTGTTCAAGCGCGACAAATTTGTGTGTCAGTACTGCGGTTCGACCAAAACACTCACTTTAGATCACATTATTCCGCGGTCTAAGGGCGGCAAAACTACTTGGTCTAACCTGGTGGCGGCATGTCAGCCGTGCAACACGCGCAAGGGAGATCGCACGCCCGATCAAGCCAACCTAAAGCTGCGCAGCAAACCACGCAAACCTACCTACATGATGTTTCTGCGAGACCACTCGGGAGGCATGCGCAAGGAGTGGCAGCCCTTCTTGAACTATGGCAAGTAAGCGTTGGTTGCGACCAGCGCTTACGCCAATACTTCTTCTACGCGTTCAGCAGCATCTTTCAATAAGATGGCCGAAGAAACCTTCAGACCGGATTCTTCGATAATCTTAGCTCCTTCTTCGGCATTCGTACCCTGTAGGCGCACGATGATCGGTACCTTGATATCGCCGATATTTTTGTAAGCTTCTACCACGCCGTTGGCCACGCGGTCGCAACGCACAATACCCCCGAAGATATTGATCAGAATCGCCTTCACGTTAGGGTCTTTCAAGATAATGCGGAAGCCGGTTTCTACCGTCTCAGCGTTGGCCCCGCCGCCCACGTCCAGGAAGTTGGCGGGTTCGCCACCCGATAGTTTGATAATATCCATCGTGGCCATCGCCAATCCGGCCCCGTTCACCATACAGCCCACGTTGCCATCGAGCTTCACGTAGCTTAGGCCCGATTTGCTAGCCTCTACTTCAGAGGCTTCTTCTTCAGAAATATCACGTAGTTCGGCCAGGTCGGCGTGGCGATACAGCGCATTGTCATCAAGGTTTACCTTGGCGTCTACTGCCAGTATTTTATCGTCAGAGGTTTTGAGCACGGGGTTGATCTCAAATAGCGAAGCATCGGAGCCGACGTAGGCTTGGTACAGGGCGCGCACGAACTTCACCATTTCTTTAAAAGCCTGCCCCTTCAGCCCCAGGGCGAAGGCCACGTTACGTGCCTGATAGGGCTGCAAACCAATGCCCGGGTCAACCCACTCCTTGACAATCTTTTCAGGAGTTTCCTTCGCTACTTCTTCTATCTCTACGCCCCCTTCGGTAGAGGCCATGATTACGTTGCAACCTTTGGCCCGATCCAACAGCACGCTCAGGTAATATTCTTTCGGCTCGTTTTGGCCGGGATAATACACGTCTTCGGCGATCAGCACCTTGTTCACGCGCTTGCCTTCGGCACCGGTTTGGGGAGTGACCAACTGCATACCAAGGATCTGCTTGGCGATATCTTTTACTTCCTCACGGCTTTTGGCCAGCTTCACCCCGCCGCCTTTGCCGCGTCCGCCCGCATGAATCTGGGCCTTCACCACAAACCATTCGGTGCCGGTTTCTGCGTTGAGTTCGCGAGCGGCTTCCACCGCGGCTTCCGGGGTATCGGCCACGATGCCTTGCTGCACCTTAACTCCGTAGCTCTTTAGTAAGTTTTTGGCTTGATATTCGTGAATATTCATCTCAGATATTTTTTCACGAATGTATCAAAAAATCGTTTTAATCATAAGCCCTCCCCTAAAAAACGAACCCTCTTCGGTAGCGAACAAGAAAATCGCCTTACTATCCCGAAAATTATGCTATCTAGCGTATTAGAAATGGTCAATAACATTTTTGTGTGCACATGCTGAAAGCGACCAACATCGTGAAAAGCTATGGTGACCTAACGGTGCTAAAGTCTATCGACTTATCGATCGAGCAGGGGCGGGTAGTGTCGATTGTCGGGGCTTCGGGAGCGGGCAAAAGCACCCTATTGCACATTCTGGGCACGTTGGATCAACCCGACCAGGGCAGTGTGCATCTGAACGATGTGGACCTCACACGACTCAGAGGTAATGATCTGGCCGCTTATCGCAATACCAATATTGGTTTCATCTTCCAGTTTCATAATTTGTTACCGGAATTTACGGCATTAGAAAACGTGTGTATTCCGGCATATTTGTCAGGAGGGAAGCGAGAGAAGGAAGCTATTGGTCGGGGCGAGGATCTACTTAAGCTACTGGGGCTGGGTAACCGCACGCATCACAAACCGGCCCAGATGTCGGGCGGAGAGCAGCAGCGTACTGCGGTGGCACGGGCGTTGATGAACAATCCGCTGGTGGTGTTTGCTGACGAACCCAGCGGCAATCTAGATTCTAAGAATGCCGAAGAGCTACACGAGTTATTCTTCCGCTTGCGTGACGAATACGGACAAACTTTTGTGATTGTGACGCACAACGACGAGCTGGCTGATATGGCGGATCGTAAGCTAGAGATCAAAGACGGGGCGATGATTACCTGGGAACGAGACGCAAAAAGTGGCTGAGTCGCTACTGCTGAACGGCTTTGATCATTGAGCGAATATGCTGCTCGGCACGAAACATATCCTCGTAAACGGCAATGATGCGATGCTCTTGGTCAAGCAAGTAGGTGACACGCCGGGTCATGCCGAGCACCGGAATGCGAGCACGATACGCCTGACTCACTTTGCCACCTTGGTCAGCCAACAGCTCGAACGGAAGCTGATACATCTGCTTAAACTTGTGGTGCGATTCTATAGAATCTTGGCTGATGCCTACCACCGCTATATTCAGGTCTTTGAATAATGAAAACTCATCGCGAAAGCTGCATGCTTCTTTGGTGCAGGCCGGAGTAAAGTTTTTAGGATAAAAATACAGGATTCCTCCCTGCTGCGCCCAGGAACGACGTAAACTAAAATCTTCGTTATCCGTAGAGGGAAGCGTGAAGTCGGGTGCCAACTGATGAATAGGTAAAGGCATTATCTATAAAATATAAATTTCCTGTATCATAATGCAACTGTTGAGATATAGGTTCTGACAAAAGAACAAAATAGTTGATGCTTATCAGTACATTTATGAACAAATCGCACCAACCGCTGATTTTCCCGGCAGTCACTTTCCCTAGCGGGGCAAAAATTGTAGTTTTACAGTTAAACCAATTTTACCAACGATGAGTCAAAGGGGCAATGCTATCTTGATTGTGGAGGATGAGGCGAACCTGCGAGGGCTGTTGTCGAAAATCCTGAGTTTAGAAGGACATACCATACACGAAGCGGGTGACGTAGCCTCAGGAAAAGAGATTCTACGACGTGAACGCATTATGCTGGTGGTTACCGACGTTATGCTGCCCGACTCTAACGGCATAGAGTTCACTAAGTACGTGAAGGTGGAGTATCCGCTTTGTGAAGTGATTGTGCTCACCGCCTTCGGTAATATTAAAGATGGTGTACGCGCCATGAAATTAGGCGCCTTCGACTATTTGACCAAGGGAGATGGCGATGACCGACTACCCATTGTCGTGCGCAAGGCCATGGAAAAGGCCGTACTCAACCATCAGGTGCAGGAGATGGAGTTTCGCTTGGACTCTAAGTCTAGTTTTGCCAAAATTGTGGGCAAGTCTCGAGCCATGCATCAAACCATTGAGCTGGCTAAGAAAGTGGCCGTCACCGACACCACCGTACTGCTACTGGGCGAAACCGGCACGGGTAAAGAGTTGCTCTCCGAAGCCGTTCATCTGGCCAGCCGTCGGCGCAAGGGCCCTTTCATCGCTATCAATTGCGCGGCCATTCCTAAAGACCTTCAAGAGGCCGAGCTGTTTGGCTATAAGAAAGGAGCATTCACGGGGGCGGTTACCGACAAGAAAGGTTACTTCGCCGTAGCCGACCGTGGCACCATCTTTCTGGATGAGCTGGGCGAGATGAGTCCGGAGCTACAGGCCAAACTGCTACGGGTGCTTGAGAATAAAACGTTCAATCGGGTGGGCGATACCGAACCTATTCCGGTAGATATTCGGGTAATAGCCGCCACCAATCGTGACTTAATCAACGAAGATAACGAAAGCTTTCGTCGCGATCTTTACTATCGCTTGAGCGCTTTTGCCATTGAATTGCCCCCATTGCGCCAGCGCAAAGATGATATTGATTTACTGGTAGTTCATCTGATCAAAGAGAACGCTGGCCGCACTCACCGCGAAATAGACCAAGTAGATCCTGAATTTATGAGTCAGTTGAAAGACTACGACTGGCCAGGTAATGTACGAGAGCTAAAGAACGTGATCGAACGGGCGATGATTTTAGCCGACGGCCCCACTTTGACGGCCAACACCCTGCCTCGTGAGATTCTGGACGGCACGGCTAGCAATGTTCCGCAGAGTAAAGCCAAGGTGGCTACGATGGTAGCACAGCCTACCGGACCTTCTTCATTTGAGAGTGAAACAGCTGACTTGAAGTCAGTAGAGCAAGAGCATATTTTGCGGGTGTTGAGTCTGGTTAATGGCAACAAATCAGAGGCCGCCAAGAGGCTGGATATTGGTTTGGCTACACTCTACCGCAAGCTCAAAGAATACGATATCAACAGCTAAGCCAGCACGGGCAATTCTCATGCATATTTCAATGTGATAGCAAATTATCATATTGACACTAGTTTGGCCCGAAAACTGCCCTGATTCTTTGGTAATCAGTTTTTGACCGATAATTGTGACATATAACTTGAAGACAAATAGACTACTTCGGAAGCTTAATATCTACCGATATTACAAGTCCATGAAAATCAAGGCCCAAATCGTGTCCGGTTTTTTATTTATCCTATTCCTCACCTGCATGCTGGCTGGGGTCACGATCTATTACTTGGGTAATCTGGGTACAGCCTCTAACCGCATTCTTGAGGATAACTACCGGTCTATCAAGGCGACCGAAAATATTGTGGTTTCGTTGTCTAAAGTAGACCAGATTTTGTCTAAGATTTGTCTGGGTGAGAACTACAACGATGCCACACTGCTTGAGATTCTAGATAGCGAGCAAGAAGTACTAAAGAACCAGCTGGTGATCTGCCGCAATAACTTGGAAGGTGAACGAGAGGAGAGACTCTTTAATCAGATTAAAGCAGACTACCAAAGCTACGAAGACAAGATAGAGACTTTTAGGGCAACCGCCGACCGCTCGGGGCTCTACTTCTCAGTGTTGCAACGACTCAACGAAACCGTTCGCGAGAACTGCGTGCGACTATCGACCATCAACCACGCTCAGCTAAGTGAAGAAGATGCCATTGCTCAAGGGCTTTACCTACGCTCCAAAATTTACGTATTTCTGATCGTGGTACTGGTGCTCATATTTGTTACCTGGGCTATCTACCAGGTTCCTCGCGAAATCGTAAAGCCTATCACGGACATCACCGAGCGGATTGAGCGAATTGCCCAGGGTGAATATCAGCAAGAAATAGGAGTAGACTACCGTAGTGAGTTGGGCGACATGGCCCGAGCGTTCAACGTTATGTCTATCAAACTACAGGAGTTCGAGAAGCTCAATATAGAAGAAGTCCAGACACAGAAGAGTCGGATGGAGTCCATTATTCGTAGTATGAACGACGGACTCATTGTGCTGGACGAGCAGGAGCGTATTATCTTAGTAAACGACTCAAGTACGCAAATACTCAATCTGGATGAAGAGCAGTTGGTGGGCAAAAAACTGCCAGCGCTGGAAGAAAACAGTAAATTAGTTCGTGAACTTGCCAACTCGTTGCACCACGACACCATGAGCTCTGATGAACGATCAAAGGATATGGAAGAGGAGCGCCACAGTTTCTTGAAAGTAGATCGTGGGGGCAAAAAAACCTTTTATACGAAAGAGATTGTAAAGGTATACAGCGACGAAGTGCAAAAGCGCTTTATCGGATACATTATTATCCTGAAGGACATCACCACCTTCAAAGAGTCTAACGATGCTAAGTCTAAGTTTATCGCGGTGGTATCGCACGAGCTGAAAACTCCACTATCGGCCCTCAACATGAGCCTGATGCTGCTGCGCGACACCCGATTTGGTACTTTGAGCGAAGAGCAGGACAACATTGCTGCCTCTATGAAACAAGAGGTGCATCGGCTGGTCAATATGGTGACCGAACTGCTTGATCTTTCCAAGGTAGAAAGTGGCAATATAGACCTCGACCAAAAAACCGTATCTCCCAGTATTCTGATGGAGTACGCGGTGGTGCCGGTGCGCGCCAAGTTTGCAGAGAAGGATATTGAGGTGGTACAGCACGTCGATGATCATCTGTCGGATATCCATGTGGACCCTGAGAAGATATCCTGGGTACTGATCAATTTGATGACGAATGCTATTCGGTATTCAGCCAATCAAGGAAAGATCGTACTGGAAACCCGACAGCTTAAAAATGAGGTAGAATTCTCAGTTCGCGACTTTGGGCCTGGTATTGCCAAAGAGAATGCGAACCGGGTGTTTGATAAGTTTGTGCAACTATCTACCAATGGCAAGAAGAACAAAGGAGGCTTAGGTCTGGGCTTAGCCATTTCTAAGGAAGTGGTGGAGGCGCACGGCGGTAGCATTGCTGTAGAAAGCGAACTTGGCAAAGGAAGCAAGTTCTTCTTCAGAATTCCTGTAGAGTCTATTCCGATCGGTGACACCACCGCGCCGGTGCTACAAAAAATGGCGGTCTGATAACCTACGTTACGCTTTCGCGTAGACATTCTTTTCTATCTCCTTTTCATTCTTAACTACCGCATGGCACTTCTGTCACGAGGTGTCCAGCACATGCTGCTGGCTACATTTTTATTTTCTTGCATGAACGTGCTGGTGAAGTACGTACCGCACATTCCGGCCGTAGAGGTAGTCTTTTTCCGCTGCGTGGTATCACTGGTGATGAGTTATGTGGCGCTCAAAGTACAGCGCGTGCGTGTTTGGGGTAATAACCGTCGTTTGTTGATAGCGAGAGGGCTGTCAGGAGCTATGGCCCTGGTACTATATTTCGTTTTGCTACAGCAGATTCCGCTGGCCACAGCCGTCACCCTCCAGTTCTTGGCGCCTATCTTTACGGCAATATTGGGCGTCGTACTACTCGGCGAGCGTATGAAACACTGGCAGTGGTTGTTCTTTGCCATTTCGTTCGGTGGTATGCTGGTGATCAATGGGTTTGATACGCGTATTTCCACGGTTCATTTGCTGATGGGCGTAGCCGCCGCGGTGGGCGCTGGTTTAGCCTATACTATCATTCGAAAGCTCAACTACAGCGAGCATCCGCTGGTCATTGTGTTGTACTTCCCTTTAGTGACCATGCCACTGACCGGTATCTACTCGGCTTTTCATTGGGTAATGCCACAGGGACGGGACTGGGCGGTATTGCTAGGTATCGGCATACTCACCCAGTTTGCACAATATTTTATGACCAAAGCCTATCAGGCCGAGGAAGTGTCAAAGATCGCGAGCCTGAAGTACTTAGGTATCATCTACGCGCTGGGTTTCGGTTTCGTCTTTTTCCGAGAAACCTTTAATTTGATGACCTACGCGGGCATGGCTTTGGTGATGTTCGGAGTGGTGCTCAACGTATGGTACAAACAGCGGGTAGCTTCTCGTGAGCAGAAGCCTCAGCCCGCTCAAACATAATGCTGTGAAATTTACCCTGACTGCCCAAGATGCTCAGAGCAACGCCCGCGCGGGTGAGATAACAACCGACCACGGCACTATTCGTACGCCGATCTTCATGCCGGTGGGTACTGCGGGCACCGTGAAGGCGGTGCACCAGAGAGAGCTGGAAGATGATATCAATGCTGAAATCATTCTGGGTAATACGTATCACTTATATCTACGTCCTGGCCTATCGCTGATCGAGGCAGCGGGCGGGCTGCATAAGTTCAATGGGTGGCGTCGTCCGATGCTGACCGATAGTGGTGGTTATCAGGTATATTCTTTATCAGAGAACCGCAAGATCAACAACCAGGGGGTCACGTTTCGCTCGCACATCGACGGGAGCCGACACACTTTCTCGCCGGAATATGCCATTGATATTCAGCGCACCATTGGGGCTGATATTGTGATGGCCTTTGACGAATGCACTCCGTTTCCGTGTGAGTATGACTACGCGAAAGAGTCGATGTATCTGACTCACCGTTGGCTGCACCGGTGCTGTGAGCGCTTCGACCGCACCGAAAGCAAGTATGGCTATCAGCAAACCTTGTTTCCGATTGTGCAAGGAAGTACTTATAAAGACCTGCGCACGCAATCAGCCGAAACTGCGGCGGCGTTGCACCGCGATGGCAACGCTATTGGCGGACTAGCGGTGGGCGAACCTGCGGAAGAGATGTATGCCATGACCGATTTGGTGTGTCGTATTCTGCCCACCGACCGGCCCCGTTACTTAATGGGAGTGGGTACGCCTGCTAATATCCTAGAGTCGATTGCACTGGGGGTAGATATGTTTGACTGCGTGATGCCGACGCGAAACGCCCGCAATGGCATGCTGTTCACCACGCAGGGAATTATCAACATCCGCAATCAGCGTTGGCAAAACGATCTGTCGCCCATTGACGAAACACTAGGCGGCTACGTGAGCACGTTTTATTCCAAAGCATATTTGCGGCATTTAATTCATTCTAAAGAAATGTTAGGTCCGCAAATTGCCAGCATTCATAACCTAACGTTTTACCTGTGGTTGGTGCGGCAGGCCCGGCAGCACATTGAGGCGGGTGATTTTGCCAGTTGGAAAGACCGGATGATCCCGCAGGTGATGCAGCGACTTTGAAGGCGACGGTATAATATTATATGGAAAATTTAGGTAGATATATTGACCCGTTTACAGACTTCGGTTTCAAGCGGTTGTTCGGATCAGAGCCTCACAAAGAGTTACTGGTAGACTTCTTGAATGAATTGTTAAAGGGAAAGAAACAGATTAGAGAATTGCACTACGCACAGAACGAACACGTGGGGCAAACAAGTGAAGACCGAAAAGCAATCTTCGATTTGTACTGTATCAGCGATCAGGGCGAAAGGTTCATTGTAGAGTTGCAAAAGGTAAAGCAGCGGTATTTCAAAGATCGAAGCCTGTTCTATTCTAGTTTTCTGATTCAGGAACAAGGACAAAAGGGAGATGGTTGGAACTATAGACTCGACGAAGTATACACGATTGGCATTATGGATTTTTCGTTTGACGACAGTCACCCTAAACAGTTCATGCATGAAGTAAAACTGATGGAAACCCATCGGAACGAGGTGTTTTACGACAAGTTGACATTTTTATACCTGGAAATGTCTAAGTTCACCAAGACTGAAGACGAGTTAAACAACCATTTCGATAAATGGCTTTTCCTGTTGAAGAACCTTCATGTTTTTCGAGAAATACCATCAGTGTTGCAGGGAAGGATTTTTAGAAAAGCGTTTAAAATTGCTGAAGTATCAAAACTAGACAAACGAGATATGGAACATTATCAAGCAAGTTTGAAATACAAACGTGATTGGCAGAATGCACTAGATTATGCTGTTGAAGAAGCAGCTGAAGAGGCGGCTGAGAAAGGCATGCAGCGAGGGATGGAGAAAGGAATGGAGAAAGGAATGGAGAAAGTGGCTACCAGTATGAAAGAGAAAGGTTACGCTGTATCGGAAATAGCTGAATTGACAGGCTTATCGGTGGGTAAGATAGAAGCGTTGTAATTTTAAGGAAGTAGCCAGGTGAAAATTATAGACCAGTACGTACTCAAGAAATTTCTAGGCACCTTCGGCTTTGTGGTGTTGCTACTGGTGTCGATTGTTTCGGTGATTGATTTCACCGAGAAGAATGACGACTTTATAGAGAATAACCTGGAAGCCGGTGAGATACTTCTTTATTACCTGGACTTTATTCCCTACGTAGCCAGTCTAATCACCCCGATTACTGTGTTTATCGCAGTTGTGTTCGTCACGTCCAAACTGGCGGGCAACACCGAAATCATTGCGGTGTTGAGTAGTGGAGTAAGCTTTCGACGGTTTTTGTTTCCTTACTTTTTAGGTTCGTGCCTGATCGCTGGCCTCAGTTTTTGGCTCAACGGCTGGGTAATTCCCAACGCCAACAAAGACCGTATTGCCTTCGAGGTGAAGTACGTGAAGTCACCTTTCTATTACGATGAGAGTGATATTCACATGAAAGTAGCCCCTCAGGCGTACGCCTACATGGAAAGCTACAACAACAACTTAGACTTTGGTTACCGATTTACGCTTGAGCGCATCGAGGGCAACGAGATGGTAGAGAAACTGTCGGCTCGTCGCATTGAGTGGGACTCAACCGCTGCTAAGTGGAAGTTGAGAGACTGGTCGCTACACACCTTTGAGGGCGAAACAGAAACCATTGAGGAGGGGACAGAAATGGACACGACCATCAATATCCATCCTAAAGATTTTGGCAGTACCTATCGCATGTACGAAACTATGACGATCAAAGAGTTGGATAATCACATTGCCAAGCAGCAAGAGCGGGGAGGAAACGATATTCCGATCTATCGGGTAGAAAAATACATTCGTTATATGTCGCCCTTCACCGCCATTATTCTCACTTTTATCGGTGTGATTATGTCGGCGCGCAAATCGCGGGGTGGGTCGGGCTTCCAAATCGCGCTGGGCTTTATGATTGCCTTCGTTTACATCATATTCTTCATCTTCGCCCGAAGTCTTGCTGAGGTCAATACGATCAATCCAATGCTGGCGGTATGGTTGCCTAATATTGTTTTCTCGTTGGTGGGTATCGTACTGTACAACACTGTGCCCCGCTGATGGCACAGCCCAAACACTATCTCCTACTTCATTTCGTGGTGTTCATTTGGGGGCTCACCGCTGTGCTCGGACTGCTCATCTCCTTACCTTCAGTAGAGGTGGTATTTTATCGTACCCTGATTGCTGCTGTTGCCCTGGGGCCGGTGTTGCTGGCCCGGCGGGCACCCATTGTTTTAGCGCGTGAGATGACACTCAAAGTGATGGGTACGGGAGCCTTAATTGCGGCGCATTGGATACTATTCTTTGGCGCGGCCAAGGTGTCTAACGCGTCGGTGTGTCTGGCGGGTATGGCTACTTGCGCACTGTGGACCAGTATACTGGAGCCGGTGATGACGGGACGCAAATTTCAGTGGTACGAATTAGGCTTGGGGGTACTCGTGATTATCGGGTTGTACGTGATATTTCGCTTCGAGTTCGGGCACGCTTTGGGGCTAACCATGGCAATTGGCTCGGCGATACTAGGGGCCGTATTTACCATCATTAACGCCGGTTTCGCCCAGCGTTACGACGGCTACACTATCACCTTCTACGAAATGGTGGGAGCGTGCCTGAGTGTTGTTTTGTTTTTTCCGTTCTATGTGGCTTATGTGAACGAAACTGGTACGCTACAACTGGAGCCTACGGTCAGCGATTGGGGTTATCTACTGGTGCTTTCACTGGTGTGCACCCTCTACGCCTTTTCGGTTTCGGTGGATCTGATGAAGTACGTCACGGCTTTCGCCATGAACCTGACGAACAACCTGGAACCTGTTTACGGTATCATACTGGCCGTGGTGGTGTTTGGAGAGCGAGAAACGATGTCTGGTCCTTTTTACCTAGGAACCAGCATCATTCTGCTTTCGGTACTTTCCTATCCTGTCATTCGGCGATTTCAGCGTCGTCGGGCGATGCCTACCGAGGTGTTACCATAAAAAACGAGGTGGTTTTTAAAACCATCCCGTTGTGTTTATTGAGTGTTAAAAGCACCTACTTCTTGCTGCGACCCCGGCCTTTCTTCTCGGGAGCTTTTTCAGCCAATTCTACACACTCCTCTAGGGTCAGCTCCTCTGGTTTCTTGTCCTTCGGAATCTTCACATTCTTCTTGCCAGCCTTGATATAGGGCCCGTAGCGCCCCTTCAACACCTGGATATCAGGGTTTTCATCAAATACTTTAATGTACTTCTCAGCATCCAACTTGCGCTTAGCCTCAATGAGTTCGATGGCCCGGTCTGTGTCAATGGTAAGCGGATCGTCTTCTTTAGTGAGCGATACGAATTTGCCCTTGTGCCGTACATAGGGGCCGAACCGGCCTACCGCAGCAACAATTTCTTCCTCTTCGTAGGTACCTACCTCACGCGGTAGTTTAAACAGTTCTAGGGCATCCTCTAGGGTGATGGTTTCAATAAACTGACCCTTCCGTAGGCTAGAATACTTAGGTTTCTCTTCGCCGTCTGAAGCCCCGATTTGCACCATTGGGCCAAACCGGCCCAGGCGCGCGATCACCGGCAAACCGGTTTTAGGATCATCACCCAGCTGGCGGTCACTCTGAATTTCGGTGCGATCTACTTCCTCAGTGCTCTTAATCTTAGGATGAAACTGCGTATAAAAGTTGTCGAGCATCTTGACCCACTCTTTTTGCCCCTGGGCAATTTCATCGAATTCTTTTTCTACCTCGGCGGTAAACGAGTAGTCTAGCACGTTAGAGAAATACTCGGTCAGGAAATCATTCACCACCATCGCAATATCTGTAGGAAAAAGCTTCTTCTTCTCGGTGCCGGTGATCTCAGTCAGGGTTTTAGTGACTACTTCGGCGGCGGGCATAGCAATGGTGAGCTGCTGATACTGACGCTCTTTACCTTCTCGATCCTCTTTCTCTACGTAGCCTCGCTTTTGGATGGTAGAGATAGTCGGGGCGTAGGTAGACGGGCGTCCGATACCCATTTCCTCTAGCTTTTTCACCAGACTAGCTTCGGTGTAACGAGCAGACGGGCGGCTAAACGTTTGCCGAGCTTGCATCATGTCCAAATCTAAAGCCTGCCCTTCAGACAGCGGCGGTAGCATACCCTTTTTATCTTCGTCTTCCTCATCGTCTGACGACTCGATGTATACTTTTAAGAAACCGTCAAACTTGATGACTTCGCCCGAAGCGGTGAGCGTGAGCGGACTGTTAGAAATGGCAATGGTAGCCGTAGTGCGCTCAATCTGTGCATCGGCCATCTGCGAGGCAATCGCCCGCTTCCAGATAAGCTCGTAGAGTCGCTGCTGCTGGCGATCGCCGCTGGCCTGCTTGTCAGAAAAATTGGTGGGGCGAATGGCTTCGTGCGCCTCCTGCGCCGCCGCGTTCTTTTTGGTTTTATACTTTCTGGTCTGTAGATACTGATCGCCGTAGCTGCCGGTGATTTCACTACTGGCGCTCTGAACCGCATCATCCGATAGGTTGACAGAGTCGGTTCGCATGTAACTGATTTTACCGGCTTCGTACAGGCGTTGTGCCAAAGTCATGGTTTGCTGCACCGAAAAGCTCAGCTTGCGCGAAGCCTCTTGCTGTAGCGTAGAGGTGGTGAACGGGGGGGAGGGTGACTTCTTGACCGGTTTCTTCTCGAGCTTCTGAATAGAGAACTCAGCCGCTCGGCACTGGTCTAGAAAGTCATAAGCTTCTTTCTCGGTAGCGAACCTCTTGGGCAGTTCGGCCTTGAGCACGCTGCCGTTATCCAGCTTAAATTCTGCGGTAACTCGGAACGATGATTTAGACTCAAATTCAGCGATCTCACGTTCTCGTTCCACCACCAAACGCACGGCTACTGACTGCACTCGTCCGGCCGATAGGCCCCGCTTAATCTTCTTCCACAATAAAGGGGAAAGCTCATAACCAACGATGCGGTCGAGCACGCGGCGCGCCTGCTGGGCATTCACCAAATCTATATCAATGCCACGAGGCGATTGAATGGCGCTCAGGATAGCCTTTTTGGTGATTTCACGAAAAACGATGCGCTTGGTGCGGGCATCATCCAGGTTAAGAACCTCCTTAAGGTGCCAAGATATCGCCTCACCCTCACGGTCGTCATCACTGGCGAGGTAAACAGTTTCTGACCCCTTCACTAATTTTTTTAGTTGAGAGATGACCTCCTTTTTATCAGGAGACACCTGATACGTGGGGGCGAAGCCGTTCTCAATATCCACTCCTGTATCGTCTTTGGGCAGATCGCGAACGTGTCCGTAGCTAGAAGCAACTTTGAAATCCTTCCCTAGGTAACCCTCAATCGTCTTCGCTTTAGCCGGAGACTCAACAATGACAAGATTTTTAGACATATTTCTTTAGGTTTGCTCGACGGTTGTCCGATGTTCGGGCGGTAGCTGTCAGCAGCACAAGACACCCTAACGGATTGTTTCACAGAGAGCACGCGCTCTGTGGGGCGCCAATTACTGTACTAATACTCTGTTTCCCAACACAAAGTTTTACTAAATAGTACAGCTTGTTACAAATAAAACCAGTGTATCACTCGACAACCAAGATCCGTGAAGAAAGAATTGTTACTTGTAAGACACGCCGATGCCCGCCCTAGCGATGGCAATGAGCGCGACGCTGAGCGCCAACTAAGTGCCAAAGGCTACCAGGACGCGACGCGCCTGGGATTTTACCTGCGCGAGCAACAGCAGGAGATAAGTGTTGTGCTGGCCAGTACGGCACAACGTGCCCGCCACACCGCAGAAATTCTGATGGAGCAAATGCGCTACAGCCATGACACGATTCATCTGTCTGAGAACCTATATCAGGGTTCTATCCGCTCGGTGATGACCCTCATTAATGAACAGCCCGAGCGTGTGCAGAAACTCATGATTGTAAGTCATAACCCAACGCTTACCTACCTGGCCGAGTACCTCAGCGGTGAGGAGGTGCCAGTGATGGAACCTGGCAGCTTCTGCTTGCTGCACCCACTGGTCGACCACTGGGAAGAGGTAGCTCAGCAAACTGTATCGTTCGAAAAATACTTATCGCCAGATCAACTTCGGAAGTAAAAGACGCGTGCAGTTGGAGTAATCCTCTGCTTCGAGTGGTAGCGATCTTGCAACAAAGTAAGCCGCCCGACAGATATAAAGCCTGCTACGCTGAAAATTAAGGGTGGCGACAGAATGCGCAATACATATTATTAGTATATTGAACGACGGAAAAATAATATACTACACACAACGTACTATGAAAACACTCGGTACTACGACAGCACTGGCATTACTACTATTGGCCAGTTGTATGGGCTACAAAGAATATCCAGTGGAGTCAGACTATAGTTTTGAAGGTGAATTCAGGCGATACAGAACATTCAACTTTCTGGATACTAAAAGCTCTGGCCCGGATTCTAGCCTTCAGAACGGTATCATCGAAGATGCCATCAAAGCACGGATGCAGTTACAAGGGTACGAGTACTCTGCCCGTGACCCTCGCCTGTTGGTCTCTTACAAAATTTTTTACGACAGCCTGCAGTTCACCGGTTACGAGCAGCCTGACATAGAGCTCTTTGTAGAGTATGAAGACAACATAGATCAGGACATGGACCCGGTGAAGTATAACCTCCGGCAGGGAACGCTACTGGTACTGATGTACGACCGGGAGCGCAAAAAATCAATCTGGCAAGGTTACGCTTCAGGCGTATTTGGCAATGAATTCTTTAGCAATAAGCGTTATCTACAGGGGGCAGTACGTTCCATCTTTGACCAGTACAAGGTGTTCGCTGACGGATTTACCGTAGATCGTAAGCGATAGCGGTCACTTTGACGACAGTACCTCAATTACGCGGTTTGGATAGTCAGAAATGATACCGTCTACTTCGAGCCGCAGCATACGCTTGATGTGCTTCGTTTTGTTCACCGTCCAGGGAATAAGTTGCATGTTGTGCGTCCGCGTATACGCGCGTAGATTCTTGTCTACCCGTTTGTGATACGGACTGTAGATCGTAGGAGTGTAGCCCAGCAGGGCAACGTTTTTAGTAACACCCTGCCGGTTTTCTACCAGTAGTGCCTGGGGCGTCTCCGGAGCCACCTTTTTTGCTTCCTGTAGTGTACGCACGTCAAACGACTGAATAATGGCGCGATCAGTTACGTTTTTCTCCCGTAATACTTGCAGTAGCAGACGGACGAATGCAGCCGGTGCAGGATGAAAAATCTCGTCGCCTTCGGGCGTAGACTTGGTCTCAATGTTATATTGTACCGGTGGCAAGCCGTGAGCACGAAGATACTGCTCTACCGAATCAATAACCTCAGTAAGCAAAGGCTTGTACGCCGCCATTTTCTGCTGCTCAGGAAACCTTGGATTTCCCCGGCTGCCGCAATCAGCCCGGCGTATTTCCTCGTAATTCATCTGGTACAGATTGTAGCTTTTCTCCTGGTCAGATGCGATGGTTTCACCGTCGGGCGTGTAGCAAATGGAAGCTGATAAGAACGGCTCATGCGATACTACTACCTGACTATCTTTGGAAATGACTACGTCTAATTCCAGGGTGGTTACTCCCAGCGATAGTGCGTGAAGAAAGGCCGGAACGGTATTTTCAGGCATCAGCCCCCGCGCTCCACGGTGTCCCTGAACGTCAATGTTTTGCGCATGAGCCATAGAAGTGGTAAGTACAAGAAGAACCAGCGATAATCGGTAGAGCGTTCGCACTAGCGCACTTCAAAGCTTGATTCACCAATCACATAATCGTCAGCAAAAATCTCTACGGTGTGGCGTCCTTCGTTGTAGTCTGACCCTTTTTCGTACAGAAAAGAAAGCATTTGACCCGAATTGTCGAACAGAATGTTCTGCTTGGCAGTGTAGTACATCTCTTTACCGTCAAACATAAATGTGCCCGAGCCGCGGGCCACATCAAATACTACATTGCCGTCGGGCTCTACAATCCGAATCATGATATCCTTGCCCTCTACCGGAGCCACATCGTTCTTGGCTATATTAAACTTAACCTGCAATTGGGCTAACTGACTGTTGCGATAGCGATCGCGCTCTTTGCCGTTACCTCGGCTATTGAGTCCGATTACCTGAATATTTTCTGCCTCTAGCTGCGAGGCCTGCGCTACTTTCTTAGAAAGCGTTTGCTTATCTAGCTCTATCTCAGAGAGCGTTTTGTTAAGTTCTCGCTGTTCTTCCTTGAGCGAAGTGTTCTCAGTGTAGAGCACTTCATTGAGGCGCTTGAGCTCACCAATTTCTTCGTCCTTTTTTACCAGAAGCTCGCGATAGCCTTCCACCCGATTACGAATTTTAGCGTACTGCTTTTGCGCTAGGTTGCTATCATTCTGCAGTTGCTCCTTCTCCATCTCGAGGGTTTCTCGGATCAGCCGTAACTCTTCCACATCGCCCCCCAACTTTTGAATCTCCTCAATTTTGAGGTCCAACTCGTTGCTAATCGACTCGAGTTTGCCGTAGGTTTCTTTGAGTTCCTGCTGGTTACTCTGTAGCTTGTCAGTCTGTGCCTGGTTGTTCTGAAAAAACAGAAACGCGACGACGAGTAGGGCTAGCGTCAACAGACCAATGACAACATAGAGTGTCTTTTTCTGTCGATCGCTCGGAGCACTTTGAGGCTCTTCTGGTAGTGGTGTCATTGGAAATGTGTGGTTTAGAGCGCCAAAATTGGAAAAAAATATACGATTAATAAAGCTTTCTTCTTTGATTCTAAGCGGATTTGTTACATGAACAATTTTTTGGACAAGAATACGACCGAGGACTACTGGACCCAACGCTATGAACAAGGAGCCACCGGTTGGGACATAGGGGAAGCTTCTTGCCCACTAGTAGCGTACATTGATCAACTGACCAATAAATCGCTCAGAATATTGCTGCCGGGCGGCGGCAATGCGCACGAAGCCTACGAATTGTATCGCCGTGGGTTTGTCAATACCTTCGTGGTAGATATCAGTGCCTATCCGTTAGACAACTTTCGCCGACAATATCCCGATTTTCCGCAAGCGCAACTGTTGCACCAGAACTTTTTTGCGCACCAGAGCACTTACGACCTTATCCTGGAGCAAACTTTCTTCTGCGCACTGCTGCCGGAGCTTCGTCCGCACTACGCCCGACAGATGCACCAGCTACTGGCTGACGATGGCAAACTGGTCGGAGTGTTGTTTGATGCTCCGCTCAATAAAGACCACCCGCCCTTCGGTGGCAATCGCGACGAATACTGGCCTGTTTTGTCACCCTACTTTCGTGCGCAGACGTTCGAGCGCTGCTATAATTCTATCTCTCCGCGCCAGGGCAAGGAGCTATTTATACAGTTGCACAAGAAGCTATCGTAGCTAGAACATAAGGGTGTAATGCTGCTTCACTCGCTGCGGGGTAAAGAAAACCAGCCCGGCGTCAAATAGATCTACTGACACAGTAACCGCCTCGTGTTCCTGAATGTGTTGCCACGCCCGTTGCATACCGGCTGACCAGTAGATATCGTCTATCACCACCACACTCTTTTGGTGGACTTTGCTTACAATCTGTTCGAAGTTGTGCACCGTGGGTGCGTAGCGGTGGTTGGCATCTAAGTAGGCCAGATCGACACGGGGAAGGTCGGCAAGTAACTGAGGTAACGTCTGATCAATATCGCCCCGCACTACCTTGATGTTTCTCTGCTTTTCTTGCGCGAAGAGCGACTCGGCACGGTCGGCCAGGGCTTCGGCACCTTCCAGGCTATATATCTTTGCTGTTGGGCAAGCGGTCGATAAGTACAGCGTATTGACCCCCAGTGCCGTGCCGAGCTCAACCACATAGGTAGCATCAAAGTAGGTAATCAGTCGGTTGAGTAGTCGCGAAAACTTAGGTGAGCTCAGGCCATGCTTAGCAATACTTCGCACTGCTCGGTCGGCGGATGATTCCACCCGCGAACCAGCGCCCAGGTCATTTACTGAGATGCGCTCAGTAGATTGTCGTAAAGATGCTCTAATATTCTCGAGCCGGACGAAATGCGGCTCCTTTTTATCTGGTTTAATCGCTTGGCAGTACAGATGGTACACGAAGGGGGCGTGTAACGAGTGCTCATTCATCGCGTGCAACCAGTAGCGGCAGTACCCTTTAGCGAGAGCGTATTGATGGCGAAAAGACAAGGAGAACAGGAGTGAGGTCGACGTACTTAACGTTTCATAAACTAAGAAGTATTTGTCAAGCAACGGTCTATTGGCTCACCTTTAGAGTAGTTAGCAGTAGCGCAGTGACCGCTGCCTGCCTATCGCCAACCGCCGCTCGTTACTAAACGTACCTGCTGAATGATAAGCGCGGTCTTTGGCATGCAGTAAAGCTTAGCTTACAGTATACTTAGTTGGCCCGATAGGGGGCAATCATGGTGAATGCCGGAATAGTCACTTCTATCGCTTTGCCGTCCATGACGCGCTCCATCAGGTAGATGCCCTTCATCTTGCCGATACCTGACTTTAGGTTGCAGCCCGACACGTAACTATGCGTATGCCCAGGCTCAAGCACCGGTTGTTGACCGATCACCCCTTCCCCCTCTACCTCACGGGCCGGATGACCCACATCCTGAATGAACCAATGGCGACGCAGTAACTTTACGGTGTGATTGCTGTTGTTCTCAATAGTAACCTGGTAGGTAAAAACGTAATGGCGCTGACTAGGACTAGAGTAATCTGATTGATACTCAGTCACTACCGTTACTTTTACTCCTTCCGTAATTTCTGTTACCATGGTGATGCTTTACTAGCTTTTACCGCTAAAGTTAACGATATGTTTATCATAACCTACAAACCCCTGAGAAAATGAACGTAAAAATTGCTCCTTCGTGGAAGGAACACCTTTCTGGTGAGTTTAGTAAGCCCTATTTTTTGAACTTAGTAGAGTTCCTCAAAGCAGAGTACAAAAATCATACGGTATATCCACCGGGACCTGAGATATTCAGAGCTTTCGATTTGGTTGATTTTGGAGCAGTCAATGTGGTTATCCTGGGTCAAGATCCGTATCATGGACCGGGGCAAGCCAATGGTTTGGCCTTCTCAGTACGAGAGGGTATGACCAAACCCCCGTCGTTGATCAATGTCTTTAAAGAGATTAAAAACGAATATGACCAGGATATTCCGACCAGTGGCAACCTCGAGCGATGGGCCAAACAGGGGGTTTTTCTGATCAACTCGACGCTTACGGTGCGGGCACGTCAGGCCGGTTCACACCAGAAGAAGGGGTGGGAAGATTTTACCGACGCCGTCATTCGTAAGCTTTCGGAAGAGCGAGAGAAGCTCGTTTTTATCCTCTGGGGGGCCTACGCTCAAAAAAAGGGTGCGGTCATTGACGAAAGCAAACACCTTGTCCTGAAGTCAGCACACCCCTCGCCCTTCGCGGCAGATCGGGGGTTCTTTGGCAACAACCACTTTAAGCAGACCAATGACTATCTGAGTGAGCATGGTAAGAAGACCATCAACTGGTAATGATGAATGAATGATGACAAATGAGAATATCGTTACTCATTCGTCATCACTCATGCAACGGCGCTACGTATAGTAGTTTTTGAACCGATCGATGTTGTGGTCGGTGCCGATGATAATCATGGTATCACCTTCGGTAAATTTGAGATCACCCGGCGGATTAAACGTGAAGTCGGTGGTGAGGTGACGGAAGCCGATCACCGTGGCTCCGGTATGCTGGCGGATGTTGAGTTCGCGCAGAGTCAGCCGCTGGTACTGAGGTTTGAGCTCGGCAAAGGTGACATCCTCTAACTTGATGTACTCGTCGTGGCCTACTCCGCTGAGGATGTTCAGGAATTCAATCACGTCGGGTTTGGTAATGAGGCGAGCCATGTGTACCCCGCCGATAGCGTCGGGCATCACTACTTGGTTGGCTCCGGCCCTGAGCAACTTCTTTTCAGAGCTCTCTTCTGATGCTCTCGAGATGATGTTGATCTTAGGACTAAGTTCGCGCGCCGTGAGCGTGATAAAGACGTTATCGGTGTCTTTGGGAAGGGTTGTGATCAGAGCGTCGGCCCGCTCAATACCTGCGGCCAGTAGCGTGTCGTCTGCCGTAGCATCCCCAATAATGTACTGGAAGTCCGAACTATCAGGAAAGTTTTTGATCAACTGTGCGTTCTGCTCAACGACTACGAACGAACGGTTGCTCTTCAGTAGCTCTTCGCAGGTACGCAATCCGTTGCGACCGAAGCCGCAAACAACAATGTGGTGGTCTAATCGCTGCACGCGCCGACTGGTAATATATTTACGAAAGGTCTCGCGAAACTCGCCTTCTACAATAAAAGCGGTCAGAATGCTAATCGCGTAGGCGAAGATGCCAAGGTTAAAAATAATATAAAAACTGGTAAATATGCGTCCGGCATCAGACAAGGGTTTCACTTCGGTAAAACCCACCGTAGAAAGCGTGATGATGGTCATGTAGAACGACTCTATTGGCCGGTAGCCTTCAATCACGGTAAATCCTATCTGACCAATGAGCGTACTTGCAGCTAATAGAGCCAAACCAATCGCCAGCCGATTGTAAGCGAATCTTCGCAGTGTATTGATAAGTTGCATTCTACGGGAGGCCTTTTTTCAAAATTAGCAGTACAAAGCCTGCTTTCGTGCTAGTTTTTGCTATGTTGCGTAACATTGTCCGGTGCGTGCCAAAGCCACCCTAAAGGTATATGACCGTTGGCACAGTTTTGGTAAACAACTGATTAAAGTTTGACAGACGTATATGAGGTTTTTTTACATAAAAACACTTTGTTGTATCACATTTTGCTGCTTGGTGCTGGCCGTGGCACCCGCTAGTGCGCAGAATGAAGTGATCAACAACGTGCGGGATGCGCTGAAGACGGGCAGTTCGAAAGAGTTGAGCAAGCATTTTAATAATACCATTGAGATTAGTATTAATGGCGAAAAAGCGAGCTATAGCCGCAACCAGGCGGAGTTTATTCTGCGTGACTTTTTCACCAAGTATCCGCCACAGGGCTTTCGCTACGTGCACCAGGGTTCTTCCAAAGAGGGGCTTAAGTATACCGTAGGCACTTACACCCACAGTCGGGGTGAGTTTCGGGTGTTTATGCTGATCAAGCAGTTCGGAGGGAGCTATCTGGTAGATAAAGTGGACTTTAATCAGGAATAAAGTCAAGTAACAGTATCAAAATGAGCGCCCGATAGTATTTGACTGTCGGGCGCTTTTTTATTGGGCTACGATGCCCTGAATGTGCGCTCGTGCTTCCTTTACCACCGCTGGTAACCCGCCGACCTTTTTGCCTCCGGCAGTAGCAAAGAAAGGCTGTCCGCCGCCGCCACCCTGGATATGTTTGGCCCATGTCTTTACCAACTGCCCGGCGTGCAAGTTGCGCGACTGTAGCACTTTCTCGTCTATGGCCACTGCAATCTGAGGTTTACCATCCACATTGGCCGCTAGCACCAGCACCAGGTTTTTCACTTGGTTTTTCAGTTCAAACGCTAGCTTCTTCAACGCATCACCGGTGGGTACCTCTATCTGATCAATCAATACGTGCATATCGCCTACCGGTTCCACCTTATCCAGTAGCTCATTCTTAAGACCAGCGGCTTCCTGCTGTTGTAGCGCCGTGAGCTGTTTTTGCAATTGCGCACGTTCGGTCAGTAAAGCCGCTACTGCTTTAGATAGATCTTTAGGCTGTTTAAGTAAGTCTTTTACCGCTTGCAGCAAATCTTCTTGTTCGTTCGTCCGTGCTTCAGCCGTGTCTGCTGTGATGGCTTCAATGCGACGAATGCCCGCAGCGGTCGAACTTTCAGTCACTATTTTGAATAAGCCTAACTGTCCGGTGGCTGCCACGTGCGTGCCCCCGCAGAGTTCTACCGAATAGTGGGGGTCAAAAACGATTACGCGTACTCGTTCGCCGTACTTTTCACCAAACAGCGCCATCGCGCCCATGGCTTTGGCTTCGTTAATAGGCACGCTGCGCTGCTCTTCCAAACTTATGTTGCGTCGAATCTGCTGGTTAACGCGCCGCTCAACCTGCTTCAGCTCCTCGTGGGTGAGCTTGGCGAAGTGAGAAAAGTCGAAGCGAAGCAACTGGTCATTGACCAGTGAACCACGCTGCTGCACGTGCTCACCTAATACTTCGCGCAGCGCGGCGTGCAACAGGTGCGTAGCGGTGTGGTTGTTTTGTGTGCGCTGGCGTTTCTCAGCGTTTACTACGCAGCGAAAAGTAGCTTCAGGGTCGCTCGGTAACTTTTTAGTGATATGAATAATCAGATCATTCTCGCGCTTGGTGTCTATCACACTAATTTTTTCGTCGTTGGCTTCCAGATAACCGGTGTCGCCTACCTGACCGCCACCCTCCGGATAGAACGGCGTTTGGTTGAGCACGATCTGATAATAGGTTTTATCCTTCTCGCTCACCGCCCGGTACTTAGCAATAGGAGACTCAGTAGCCAATTGGTCGTAACCAACAAAAACCACCGTCTGCTCATCGTTCACCGTAGTCCAGTCACCGGTGTCTGCTACCGCAGCAGCACGGGCGCGTTCTTTCTGTTGTGCCATCTTTTGCTCAAAACCGGCTTGGTCTACGGATAAGCCTCGCTCACGGGCAATGAGGGTCGTTAGGTCAAACGGAAAGCCAAAAGTGTCGTACAGTTCAAAGGCAACATCACCTGGAATCACTTTCTGCTGCTGATATTCTTCACTCACCTGCGATAGCTTTTTCAGGCCTACGTCGAGGGTGCGCAAGAAAGACTGTTCTTCTTCCTGCACCACTTTGGCAATAAAGGTCTGCTGCTCACGCACGGCCGGAAAAACATCGCCGAACTGCGTAGCTAACAGAGGTACTAGCTCGTGCAAGAACGGTTCGCGGAAGTTCAAAAAGGTGTAGCCGTAGCGCACTGCTCTTCGTAAAATACGCCGAATCACGTAACCCGCTTTGTTATTAGAGGGCAGTTGCCCGTCACCAATGGTGAAGGCGATGGCTCGAATGTGGTCAACAATCACACGAATGGCCACGTCGGTTTCGGAGTTGGTGCCGTAGGTAAGGCTTGCTCGCCGGCTCACGTGCTCAATTAGCGGAGCGAACACATCGGTATCGTAGTTAGACCGCTTGTTCTGGATCGCCATCACCAGCCGCTCAAAGCCCATACCGGTATCAATATGTCGCGCCGATAGGTCGTGTAATTCGCCCGATTGCTGGCGGTTGAACTGCATAAAAACCAGGTTCCAGATTTCTACTACCAGTGGATCATCCTGATTGACCAGTTCTTTCCCCGGCGTTTTAACCATTTCTTCAGAGGAACGCAGGTCAATATGAATTTCAGAGCAGGGGCCACAGGGACCGGTATCGCCCATCTCCCAGAAGTTGTCGGCTTTGCTCCCTGACAAGATGCGGTCTTCATCCACTATTTCTTTCCAGTAGTCGTAGGCCTCCTGATCGAGGGGTAATTTATCTCCCTCGTCGCCACCGAACACGGTGACGTACAGCCGGTCCTTAGGCAGTTGGTAGACGTCAGTGAGTAGTTCCCAGGCCCAAGTGATGGCTTCTTTCTTAAAGTAGTCGCCAAACGACCAGTTGCCTAGCATCTCAAACATCGTATGATGATAGGTATCGATGCCTACCTCTTCCAGATCATTATGCTTGCCCGACACGCGTAGGCACTTCTGGCTATTGGCCGCGCGGGCGTAGGGTGCCGGCTTATTTCCTAAGAAAAAATCCTTAAATTGGTTCATGCCCGCGTTGGTAAACATCAGCGTGGGGTCATCCTGGCTCACAATAGGAGCCGAAGGCACAAACTGATGCTGTTTCTCTTCGAAGAAGCGGATAAATGCAGACCGAATTTCTTGTGAATTCATGGTGATGTAATTTTTGCTGTAGCTTCACCCGTTTTTGTCAGGTCTAAACCACTACCTTGCTTTATAGGCATTATTTTAGCACAGTGTATTCTATACGCTGTATACAAAAGTATAACGAATAGGCGAACAACGCTCACCATGTCGAAAATTAAGTACTACTATGATACAGAAACTTGTAAGTACGAGCGCGTACGTACCAGTCGTAGCGATGTATTCCTGAATGTATTAGGGTTTGCGGTACTGGTATTGGTGGCAGGTATTTGTCTGGTGATCGTTTTCGACACTTATTTTGAGTCGCCCAAGGCGGCTCAACTTAAGAAAGAGAACGAAGAGCTGCATTTTTACTATGATATGCTAGACAAGGAGATGGACCAAGCGAACCAAATGCTCAACTCTTTGCAAGAGCGTGACAACAACGTGTATCGTACCATCTTTGAGGCTGAGCCTATTCCAGAATCAGTACGCAGTGCCGGAGTGGGCGGAGTAGACCGCTATCAGGAATTGTTAGAGGACGGATTGGAAAGTGAGGAACTTATCGCTAACACCTTTCAGCGTATCGACCAGCTTGACCGACAGCTCTACATTCAAACCAAGTCGTATGACGACCTACTGGGCCTGGCTGAAGACAAAGCCGATATGCTGGCTTCGCTACCGGCCATTCAACCGGTTTCTAACAAGGAGCTACGCCGTCTGGCCTCTGGGTTTGGTATGCGAGTGCATCCTATATATAAGGTAAAGATGATGCACCCGGGCATTGACTTTTCGGCCCCTCAGGGCACGCCGGTCTACGCGACCGGAGGGGGCAAAGTGGTCACCGTTAAGAGCTCGCTGTCGGGCTACGGAAATCAGGTGATCATTGATCACGGTTTCGGCTACCGCACGCGCTATGCCCACCTACAGAAAGCCAGCGTGAAGCAGGGGCAGCGCGTAGAGCGCGGACAAGCGATTG
This sequence comes from Tunicatimonas sp., assembly GCA_965213875.1. Classification (GTDB taxonomy): domain Bacteria; phylum Bacteroidota; class Bacteroidia; order Cytophagales; family Cyclobacteriaceae; genus Tunicatimonas. Next base: position 2,701,320 of record CBDCAN010000001.1, read on the forward strand.
GCTTGGTAGGCAATACGGGTACCTCTACTGCCCCGCACCTGCACTACGAAATATACCACGACGATGAGCGGGTGAACCCCATTCACTACTTCTACCAAGACATCACCGCCGAAGAATACGAAATTCTGGTGCAACTGGCTTCTATCGAGAATCAGTCGTTGTAGCGTGTTATCACGGTGGATGCAACCGCACAATCACTAGATCAGTTGGGAGTGATGTTATGGTGGACCATGTCTGGAACACCGCTTCTGACATTCCCCCTGGCTTGGCGACTAAAGTGTTACAAAAAGTACGTTCGGATATGGCTCGGATTGTTTAGTGCCTTGGCTCTTTCGTGTGTACTCTATTGGTTGAGCCTGGCGATTCTCTTTAGAAACGGGATGGGTCCTGGCTAAAAAATTTGTTGACTACTTTTTATATCCGCTTTGCTTAACCTAAAATGTATTTGAGTTACGTTCTTAGTATCTAAGAGCTGCCTTTGAGATAGCTATCAAAGCTCGAAAAAAGCTGTTTGACTCTATTAGCCCGCGCGATCAAAATATCGGCAAGCAGAACGAATCAGATCGAGGGTTCCGTAAACATACGACCCAAACCTTCCCTCTACTCCGAGCGTTAAGGAGCTGTGCTTTCTCATTCTATTCTCAATACTATTCAGATATGCGCTCAGCTTGGTATCAAGCAAGCCATTCTATCCCCTGGTTCCCGTTCAGCTCCGCTCACGCTGGCCTTCGTGCGGCACCCGGACATTAATACGAGGATTGTCAGCGACGAGCGCTCGGCGGCTTTTATTGGCTTAGGGATGGCCCAACAGCTGCGTCAACCGGTAGCGCTGGTATGTACTTCCGGCTCGGCGGCCTACAACTACGCGCCCGCCGTTGCCGAAGCCTTCTTCCAACGTGTGCCTCTTGTTGTATTCACCGCCGACCGTCCGCCTGAATGGATCGACCAGCTCGACGGTCAAACCATTCGTCAGCGCGGCATCTACGGACAGCACGTAAAGGCCAGCTACGAACTACCGGTGGGGCAAACCAAGGCAGATCATTGGTATGCTGAACGCTTGGTGTCAGAGGCGATTAACTTGAGTCAAGCATCACTTGCTGGGCCGGTGCATATCAATGTGCCTATTCGTGAACCGTTTTATCCGGAAGCAGGTAAGACGATAGATTTTGCCACTGCCAAGGCGATCACGGTAGCGCGAGGCACAGTAACGCTGTCGGAAGATCAGTTACTATCACTCGTTAGCGAGTGGGCAGAGCACGGTAACAAGCTGATCGTGGGCGGACAAGGAGTACTAGATCCTGACTTATTAGCGGCGGTAGCCACGTTTAGTGAGCGGCAACAGCTACCGGTGGTGGCCGATGTGATCAGTAATCTGCACGCCCTCCCGTCGGCGGTGCGACAGACCGACGCGCTACTGATGAGCAGGCCACCGAGGCTATCACCTGACCTGCTGATTACGTTTGGCCAGTCGGTGATGTCTAAAAACCTGAAGCAGTTGCTGCGCACGTATCGCCCAAAGGCTCATTGGCACATACAGCCGGTCGGTCCAGCCGCTGATACTTATCAATCGTTGAGCCGGGTGATTCACGCTGATCCGACGCAATTTTTCCAGCAAATGCACGCGGCTGCTTTACCCGTTGCAACCACCCAACTAAGTTATACGCAACAGTGGCACGAGCGGGGTGTGCGCGCTCGCCAACAGCTTAATCGGCTACTCTGTGCAGAAGATGCCTCTGGTGAATTTAAAGCGGTGAGCAGCGTGCTACATCACTTGCCCAACGGCAGCAACTTGCATCTAGCGAATAGTATGAGCGTTCGTTATGCTAATATCATTGGATTAACGGATCAGCATAGCCAGACCGAGGTGTTTGCTAATCGGGGAACCAGTGGTATTGATGGCAGCAGCAGTACTGCCGTCGGAGGAGCGCTCGCCTCTGATCAACTTACGGTACTCATTACGGGTGATTTAGCCTTCTTTTACGATCGTAACGCTTTCTGGCACAATGAGCTACTGCCCAACCTGCGTATCGTACTGCTCAACAACCACGCCGGGGGCATTTTTCGGTTGATTGACGGACCAAGTCGGCAGCCCGAATTAGAGGAGTACTTTGAAACCAAACAGGCGCTCACCGCCGAGCGAACGGCACAAGATTTTGGTATGCAGTATCATCAGATTGACCTGACCGGTACATCAGCGAGTTTGGCTGACGCGCAGAATTCTTTGGAAGCATATCTGCCTAATTTTTATCAGAAGCCGTTTGCTCACGCATCGCTACTGGAAATTGTGACTGATTCTGCTCGCAACCAAGCGGTGTACGCTCGTTATCAACAGGCAATGCTAAAACTTTAGTATCCGTTTTTCTTTTTCCTGCTCAAAGAGTACTTTTGTGCGACAGCGATTCCGTTGTTTCAATTGGATATTTATGAGAAAAGCAGGTTTTGCAATGGCTATCCTGGGGATCGTTCCCCTGATATTGGTAGTTCTTTCGGTTATAGAAGAAGCGGGCTACGGTCGCAACCTGCCCTTCGTCGGCAACAGCTGGATCATCATCATTGGTTTGTTCTTTTTCCTGTCTGGCTTGTCATTAATCATTGTTTTCGGAAAGGGGGAGTAGGTGCCGTCTTCTGCTCAGTGCGTCACTTTCACTAGCTTCCGCTACCGGGGCTGGCGCAACAAGGTCTGGGCTATGTCTCAGATGCAGCGAGCCGTAAATCCTCTCAAACGGGTAGCCGGTTTGCAATTCTTTCGGCAGCTTGGTAGCGGACGCCAATTTCATTATTATCCTAACTTCTCGGTATACGGACTACTTGCCGTCTGGCAGCAGGAAGCTGATGCTGAACGTTTTTTCCGATCCAACCCTACTTTCGCATCATTTGCCGAACGGAGCCAGGAGTACTGGACACTTTATCTGGAAAACTATCAGGCGCACGGCCGGTGGTCGGGGCAGCAGCCTTTTGAGGCAGTGGCTGCGTCACCTCCGCAGAAACAACCGGTAGTTGTGCTCACGCGAGCAACCATTAATCCGTTACGCTTACGCTCGTTCTGGCGACAAGCTTTGCAAATCAACCAACGGTTTAGCGAACACCATGATTGTTATTTTTCTTTAGGAGTAGGCGAGTGGCCCGTGGTGCAACAAGCTACGTTTAGTCTGTGGAAAAATGCGGAGAGTATGAAGCAGTTTGCGTACCGTAGCGAGCTTCATAAGCAGGCAGTGCGGCGTACCCGGCAGCACGGTTGGTTTAGCGAAGATATGTTTGCACGTTTTATACCCACCAAGTCAACAGGAAGCTGGCATGGCATTGACCCTCTGCACAACGCACTCGCTGCGCACTCCTAGCTAAGAACAACTTATCGCGGACTGAGCACGATTCTGCGTTGATGGTTTAAGAAGTCTTCTTCGCGGCTTGCTCGTCAAACTTGCGGGGGGCATAAAGAAAACCGAAGGCTTCGCAGTTTTCTTTGGTGTGCTTGGCGTGGTGAATATAGTGTGCTCTAATCATACGCTTGAGGTAAGGGTGCTTCACCCTAAGCTTAAGGGGAATCCGCTGATGCACCAAGATGTCATGAAATAGTAGGTAGAAGATTCCGTAGGCGGTTACTCCAAAGCCAATATAACGAAGAAAAAATAGTTTGGGCACTTCGTATCCAGCCACAATGAGCGCTATTGCCGGTAAACTAAAAACTACCGCAAACAAGTCATTACGCTCCAGCAGGCCGTGTCGGTAAGAATGATGAGAATGGTGCCACGACCACAAAAAACCGTGCATGATGTATTTGTGCGTAAACCAGGCAACGCCTTCCATAAAAAGGAAGGTGCCTACTACGATAGCAATTTGAGCCAAAAGGTGCATTCTAGAAAAACGGTTTTGATCAAAGTATGTAGAAAGGGTCAACGTAGAACAAAACGAGATAAGTTTCGGGGGCTACAAATAATTGAAGCGATTGCGAAAGTAGGTGGATAGCAGTAGTAGAAATTTTTGATTATCCGGAATACGAATGCGCTCGTTCGCAATTTTGTTGGCTGAGCAGTTTTTGATTTTCTTAAACAGTCGGAGATAGTATACGTAGGCCAAGTATACTCCTAAGCGTGCTCCCGACGGCAGTTGTACAATTCCTTGATAGGCGGCGTCAAAGTCTTCCTGTATGTCGCTCTCGATACGGTGCTTTGACGATTGATTAAACCGTTTAAAATCTACCTCAGGAAAATAGACGCGCCCTCTGTCCTGATAGTCACTCTTGATATCTCGTAAAAAATTGACCTTCTGAAACGCAGCTCCCAGCCGCCTGGCTGACGGTTTCAGCCGTTGATACTGATCATGATCGCCTTCGCAGAACACGCGCAAGCACATTAAACCAACTACCTCGGCCGAACCGTAAATGTAATCCTCATAGCCCGAGTCGTCATAAACCTGCTGATCAAGGTCCATCTCCATACTACAAAGAAACGCATCGATCAACTCGCGCTCTATCGCGTATTGATTGACGGTTTGCTGAAACGAATGCAGCACTGGGTTGAGACTAATCTTTTCATTGATAGCCCGGTACGTATCCTGACGAAATTCGTTCAGTAGTTTACGCTGATCATGATCATAGAAGGTATCCACAATTTCGTCGGCGTAGCGGACGAACCCATAAATAGCGTATACCGAATCACGAAAGCGTGGATGTAGCGTTTTGATACCGAGCGTGAATGAAGTGCTGTAATGCTGCGTAATAATCTTACTGCACTGAAAAGTAGTACGGTCGAATAAATCCATAAATTGCGCTAAACTACGAACTGTAATATACAAGTAAAAAAGCCTTTGTTTAGGCCTTAGCAATTTCTTCTGCCACTACCAAGCCGGAGATTAGAGACGGAGGCACTCCGGGACCGGGTACCGTAAGCTGACCGGTATAGTATAGGTTCTTTACCTTTTTGCTTCTCAGGCTCGGTTTGAGCAGGGCGGTCTGCCGCAGAGTATTGGCCAAACCGTAAGCGTTGCCCTTGAAAGCATTGTAATCTTCCACAAAGTCTCGGTGCGCATAATCGCGGCGATACACCACTGCCTCACGCACCGACTGTCCGATTAGTTTCTCCAGCCGATCCATGACCACATGGTAGTAATGTTCACGCAAAGCGGGGGTATCTTCCAGTCCTGGGGCTACGGGTACTAGCAAAAATACGTTTTCGTGACCGGGAGGGGCACAGTCAGGATCGGTTTTAGAGCTGCAACACACGTAAAAGAGGGGTTTGCTCGGCCACCTCGGGTCTTCGTATATCTCATGAGCGTGCTGCGTAAAGTCTTCGTCAAAAAACAGGTTATGGTGCTGTAATCGGTCGAGCTTCTTATTGACACCTAGGTAGAATAACAGCGATGACGGGGCCATCGTACGTTTGTCCCAGTAGCTATCGGTGTAGTTGCGAGCCGCGGGGCTGAGCAGCTTGCTATCCACATGCTGGTAATCAGCGCTTGCCACGACCACATCGGCGTCAAAGCGGTGGTCATCAGTCACCACTTCGGTAGCCATGCGCCCGTTAGCAACAATGTGCTGTACGTTCTGATTTAGACGTATCTTTACGCCCATCTCTTCGGCCAACGAAGTCATCCCCTGCACAATCTGGTACATCCCCTTGCTGGGGTACCAAGTGCCCAATACCAAGTCGGCATAGTTCATTAGGCTATACATGGCCGGAGTGTTCTCGGGTGTCGCTCCTAAAAACAGCACCGGAAACTTCAGTAGCTCTCGGATCTTTTGACTTTGGAACAGCTCTTCAACGTGGGTAGCCACGGAGGTGAGCATCTGTAGGCGAAAGACGGAGCGTAGCACACGCCAATCGGCAAACTCGCGTAATGACAAACCGGGTTTGTACACAAATTCGTTGATGCCTACCTGATATTTGTAAGCAGCTTCTTCTAGAAATTTTTTGAGATTAGCGCTACTACCCGGTTCATAGTGCTCAAAGAGTGTGTAGAGTCGCGATAGGTCAGCGGGTACTTCCAGCGTATCATCTTCACCGAAGAAAATAGCGTAACCAGGATCAAGTCGGATCAGCTCATAGTAGTCAGCTACCTTCTTGCCGAAGGTGGCAAAATACTGGTCGAACACATCGGGCATCCAGTACCAGCTGGGACCCATATCGAAAGTGAACCCATCCTCAGAAAAAGAACGAGCCCGCCCTCCGGGCGAGCTGTGCTTTTCAAGAATAGTAACATCAAAGTTTCGGTGAGCTAGTGCTGTTGCTGCCGAAAGGCCAGAAAAGCCGGCACCAATCACAATAACGCGCTTGCGCATATAAATCAGTCCTTGATAGAGTAGTTCTTGAGTACTGACTTAAGTTCTTTGCGTGCAATATGTATTCTGTTCTTGACCGTACCAATCGGAATCTCCAGACGATCAGCAATTTCGTGATATTTGAACCCACGAAAGTGCATCATGAAAGGGGTTTTGTAAGAATCGTCTAGCTTATTAATGGCGCGGTTGATATCACGCAGAGCAAAGCTAGAGTAGGCGCGGTTTTCAGTAACGTTGCTAGAGCTATTGATGTAATGAAGGTTGTCAGTGGTATCGATGAAGGTATTTCTTCGTACCATACGCTGATAGTTAGTAATGAAGGTATTTTTCATGATGGTATAAAGCCACGCTTTAAGGTTTGTACCATCAGTAAACTTATCGCGGTTTGTAAACGCCTTTAGAATTGTCTCTTGTAGCAAATCGTTAGCTTCTTCCATGTCTTTAGTGAGCTTGAGCGCGAAGGGCTTCAAAGACTTGGACATTTTGTCTAGAGAGTAACTAAATTCTAGTGCTGTCATAAAAGTTAGGTTTTTGTAAGACGAAGAGTGTGAAAAAAGAAGTGATTGAGAAGCATAAAAACCATCTGAAGCGTAGCAAAAAAATAGGCATCTGAGCGAGTGCCTGCCGGCCGAAGATGGTACGTGAATCAGATTTTCATAATGACAAAAGGATGAGATCAAAAAGTTGGTTTAACAAAAAAAGTTCAACAGTGTGTGGTTGATTATAGAAGGTTCTACGGGAGGGGTAGATATTTTGTTTAATATTTAGTGAAAAAAAATCAAACAAAACTATTAAGAAGGTGGAAAACAGGTAGTTCTCACTACCAAAGAGAGTACATCTGTTCAGAAATACTATTGCTCTACGTCTTCCAACCAGTTTCCTTCCACAAAGTCGATCATGTGTTCTATTCTATGAAAGACCTCTACGTTGTGCGATAGCTGAATATCCTGCCCAATGACTTGATACCCGCTTAGAAGGATTTTGGTGTTAGGAAAGGTCTGGGCCAGGTGGTCTATGTACGGTTGCACACGTGCGGCAGACGGGTGCGAGGTGATCACCGTAACAATAAAGTCGGGATGATGAACCTCATAGATGGAAGATAAATCTTCGAACGGTAGGTTCTGACCAAAGTAAACTACCTGATTTCCTCTTGATTTGATCAGGTAGTGCGTGAATAGCAGGGTGAGTTCATGAAGTTCGCCCTCTGGCAAATAGAGAAGGTACTTCTGGTTCAACTCTTCTTTGGGTACGTACAGATTGTCAATGGCTACAATCATTTTCTGTCGGATCAGGTTAGAGACAAAGTGCTCTCTAGCCGGATTAACAGCACCCGTTTGCCACAAAATACCAATCTTCGACAGAAACGGATATACTATATTGATGATGGTATCCTCAAAACCAATCTTGAGTACACTCGAGGCGATAATCTTCTCAAAATGTTCTTCGTCAAGATCAATCATCGCCAGTAGTAATGCGTTGATCTGATCAGGGTAGCGTAAGTTTTTCTGAGTAAGCTGAAGCACCATTTCGTGCATCTGCTCCTCACTCATTTCAGTAATCTTTGATATCTTGTAGCCATGATCTTTAAGAAGAGCTACGTTGAGTATCAGCTTCAAATCTTTTCCGTCGTAGTATCGGATATTAGTTTCAGTACGCTTGGGAACAATGAAGTGGTAGCGTTGCTCCCAGATGCGCAAGGTATGCGCCTTGATGCCCGAAAGCTGTTCTAAATCTTTTATTGAGTAAGTACTCACGACATTAACTGCTATAGGTTCTTCTATAAAATAGACCTATTTTACTAACCTGTAGTACTACAGATTGTTCATGAGCATACGGCTACCGTTGGGGATGATAGCAGAAAAAGTAATAAGAATAGGGGGTGCCTCATCAAGGAAGAAGAAGGCTCGTATAAAACAACAGTTGAATAATTAGAAGAGGAGCAGCTATCGGGTTTTCTTTACGAAACGACAGCCCGGAAAAGAGGCTCTGTACCAGTAGCGCGGTGCCCAACCAGCCTATGTAGTTGTGAAGCGGCGGGGTGCCGTTGGCCCAGTGCCAAAAGTCATATTTGATGGCAACCGGCTCTATCAGTATGTCTACTCCTACCATCAGCAGGGCCGCTATAAAAACTTTGTACAACTTTTTGATCGGCAGACGCGCGCACACGCTGCCACACAAATAGGTCATTAGTACCCAGTTTACCCCGATCATTAGCGGCACTTCCAACAGCTTGGGGCCTAGCGTAGTGTCGTAAGCATAGTCTCCAAAAATAAGGCTGGTGCGTACACCAATGACTTCTACCCAGTATCCTATCTGCGAAACCACCAGTACGAACACAAGAAACGAGCTTCGCCAATCGGAGTGGAAGTAGAGTAGCAAAGAGGTGGTTAACAGCAGATGGAAGGGCGTAAGCGCTTGAAACCAGGGGCACAGCGCCGGAACCAGGTATCCTATCACTCCGGCTAGGTGCGTAACCGCTAAGAATATGACAGCGTGCCGTGCAGAGACAGAAGGACGATGAAGTACCGTGCGATCTGACGAAACAATAGGCATAAGGCTATACGTTGACGTGCCGCTCTGCGTGGTACGACGACCGCACCAGCGGACCAGACTCTACGTATTTAAGACCACGCCGTAAGCCTTCTTCTCGGAAATGATCAAATTTGTCAGGGTGAACGAACTCTGCCACCGCAATGTGCATTTTGGTAGGCTGCAGGTACTGCCCGAGCGTAAGAATATCTAGACCGTGCGCTACCAAATCGTCCATTGCCCGATAAACCTCTTCATCGGTTTCACCCAATCCGAGCATCATCCCTGATTTAGTCCGCTTACCAAAGTCCTTGGTACGGCGAATCTGCTCTAAGCTGCGTGGGTACTTTGCCTGAGGGCGCACCGGGCGATACAAACGCTCTACGGTTTCTACGTTGTGTGATACCACCTCTTGGCCCGCCTCAATCATATGGTGTAAGGCATCCCAATTACCTTTCACGTCCGGAATGAGCGTCTCAATGGTGGTTTCGGGGCAGCGGGCTTTGGTCTCTCGAACCGTTCGGTACCAAATGTCAGCCCCACGATCTTTCAGTTCGTCACGGTTGACAGAAGTAAGCACCGCATGTTTCACCTTCATCAACTGAATGGCCTCCGCCACTCGGCGCGGCTCGTCTTCGTCGTACTCGGGTGGGCGACCGGTGGCCACCGCACAGAAAGAACAACTGCGGGTGCATACGTTACCTAGAATCATGAAAGTAGCGGTGCCACTGCCCCAGCATTCGCCCATATTAGGGCAGTTGCCGCTTTCGCATATCGTATGAAGCTTATACTTGTCTACAAGCTGGCGAACTTGCGCATACTCTTTTCCTATAGGCAACTTCACTCGCAACCAGTCAGGTTTGCGTACGCGCTGCGTAGGCTCTTTCGAAACGACGGGTAGTTCAATCATAAGAAAGAAACGGTAAACATTACAGATTAATTCACTTTCGTCGGCCGTAGAAAAGCATGATGAACGCAGAAGGGAATAGCTGCTGCTCACCGGCGGTGCGAACAATTTCTACTCCTTGTGGAAAGGCTTCTAACTGAAACCCTGCCTCAAATCCGGTGACGTCGTTCTTGAAGGTACCAAATTCAAAGGCTACTGATGCCTTGATGTTGCCACCCAGTTTGATGTCTACTTCACCTTCGCGAAACCCACGTAGAAAAGGGCCTGCACCCAAAACGGGTCCACTGGTGTAGGGTGGTTCTCCGAGTTCACGGGCGGGTATAATATCAATGCTACCGCCGTCACCGTGCTGAACGTAGTAAGGGGTCACTATTCCAAAGGTAGGCCCGCCTGCCAAAATGAAGTTAACCTGTACTCCCTGCTGAGGGGCTTTCTTAAAAACAACCCACTCGCGTCCGTACTGGGGGCGTACCGAGAACAAATGATTGGTTTTGCCCGATAGGTACGAGTTGCCAGTAGTAGGAGACGGCCGCCGATATTCCTTCGGATTCTTGACATTGACAATCTCCAGGCCAAACGACTGGAACCGTTCCTTTCCTATCTTGCGGCTGTATTTGCCGGCAACCCCGGCGATGAGGCCCGAATTGGTGTTCTTGCTTACTCCCCAAACGTACTCTCGACTGTACACATACTTATCGTCCTCAAGCTCCAAATCTTGCTGCGCGTGGGCCGGAGCAGCCCAAACCAAGGCAAATCCGACAATCAAGACGAAGATTTTTGTAAGTTTACTATTCATTATGCCAGAATCAAGACACTTGGTAGAAGTACAAAGTATAAATCTAGGATTTATTATGCCGCAAATCAAATCATATTATCGCGGTGCACTACGCACCGAAGCGACTCACCTAAAGTCAGAAGCTCACATTATAACGGATGCGCCTACGGACAACCACGGCAAAGGCGAAGCGTTTTCGCCTACCGATTTAGTGTGCGCATCGCTGTGCAGCTGTATGATGACTATCATCGGTATCCGTGCCGATAAACACAAAATTGACATAGAAGGTTTAGAAGCCGACGTGACTAAGTTCATGACGTCGGATCCCCGACAGATATCACGGATTGAAATAGCCTTTCGGTTGACTCATACAAATGCTACCGAAGAGCAACTAGTCATGCTCAAAGATGCCGCTTTGCACTGTCCGGTAGCGTTGAGCCTACATCCGGATATCCAACAAGAAGTGTCATTCAATTTTTAGCGGCTACTGCTCGGCGGGCATCAGTTGATTCTTGAGTGCCTGGTATGAAACACTCATGTGCGAAGCATCAAAAATGCTTTCGCCCTGATGGATAATAAGCATCTGTGGCGACTGATGCGTTACGCCAAAGGTTTCGGCCACTTGCCGCGACACATCGCGATGTTGTATCAGATCAAGATAAAACATATCTACGTTGGGTAGTGCCTCTTTGCTCCACGCAGACTCAAGCCGCCCTAGCACCACACTACTGATACTGCACCGGGTGCTGTGCTTAAAAATGACCACAGGGTGGTCGTGAGACGCTTGCTTGATCTGATCTAATGTAGCGGGGCTATCTAAGTTCTTCCAGTTCATCGTACTAATAGTTCCAAATTTCAGCTTCTTTGCTGTCGTATCTCGGCTTACGAACTTTCTCCTTCAAATGTTGGGGTTGCTCCTTAGATTTAAACACGTGGGTAATCCAAATACGTCGTTTGCGGTGTCGCTCCTTCTGCTCGTACGAAGCTTTGCCTACCCGGGCCATGTGGTGTACACTGGGGTGCATATTGTCGCCCGGCCGCCGTCTTTTCACTTTAATACTACCCTGGTGGCCGTGCATCTGCGTGGCTAGTTTCTTGTGATAGCGGGCTTGCGCACGGGGCGATGGCACCCGTAGCCAGCCAGGGTGCTGGTGCGTGTAGCGCGAGATATTCTTTTCTACCTTTTTTTGTATGGCCGGATGAGGCCGTTTTATGTGCCCCGAGAAGCTGCCGATGGATTTATCTTCGTACCCGCCGCCCGGCGAAACGTTCTTCTTACGCACCCGCCAGTCACCTTGGTAACCACCTAACTGATAAGACATGTTTTGTAAATAGCGTTTCTTCTGCCTGAAGTAGCTGTTGTGACGGTTAAAAATCTGGTCGATAAAGGGAAGGTGCGATTTCTTCTTTCCCTCTTCGGCATCAGGTTCGCTAAACGAGCGAGCGTCTGAAACTTTCACATTACCTGACGAACTGAATGATTTGGGGCGCTGATAATTATCTTTGACCGGCTCAGATTGGTTCATGCTACGCGGCGGACGGTACTGATCCTTGTGCGAGAAATTGGTGTTCTGCGAGCGGGGGCGCTGGTGTTTGACTTTCACAGGGGCGGCGGCACGGCTCGGCTTCACTTTTTTTACCTTCTTCTTATGCCGTCGTACTTTAACCGTGGGCACCGCGTTGTCTTGCGCCTGTGCTGCTTGGCCAGCCAGAAGCAGACATAGTATAATGCAGGCGAAACAGTAAACGTACTTTTTAGTGGTGTGGTACATAAGATAGTGGGCAACTGACGTGTTACGCAGAAGGGGTTACTTCTTCACTCGACCGTTTCGGTCATACTTGAGGGCCTGACCGTTTCCAAGCTGGTGGCCCTCGGCTTTGGTGACGTGAGAAAACGACGGGCAGGGAATCGCTCGACTGCGACAAGAGGTTGCCCCTGTGGCGGCTAATACAAATATGAGCGCGCTGATTTTTATTTTTGCGAGTACACCGTGCATATTCACTGTCTGTAACAAAAGATGATACTATTATCCTGATCGTCAGGCATTATAAATGTAGCGAGGGCCTCTGCGCTTTCACAGTAACTTTAACGCAGATCATTACATCAGTAGCGAACCGCGGTAAATAGAGGGCCGCACGGTAATATACATGATCGTTGAAAACATGATATTATATCACAATGCACAAGCGGACAGCGACTTACAGCAGATACTGGTACTACAGGCGCAAAACACAATATCGTCGCTGACGGACAATGAACGACGGAGCCAAGGCTTCGTGACGGTAGAGCACGACTTGCCTTTGCTGCGGCGAATGGCCAAACCCTACGGACACGCGGTGGCCATGAACGGAGAACAACTAGTAGGCTACGCACTGGTAATGTTGCCGACACTACGAGATGACATTGAAGTACTGCGTCCGATGTTCGCTCGCTTAAATCATCTGACCTATCAGGGTCAAAAGGTGTCAAGCTACCCGTTCTTTGTCATGGGCCAGGTATGTATTGCTTATGACTACCGCGGGAAGGGAGTATTGGCCGAGCTCTACGAGCAGCTACGCCGTAGCGCAGTCGGCTCATTCGATCTGATCGTTACCGAAGTAGCCAGCCGCAATCGCCGATCACTACGGGCGCACCAGAAGGTAGGGTTTCAGTCGATAGAAACGTACCGCATCGATGCGGGCGAGGAGTGGAACGTATTGCTGTGGGATATTCGTCAGGCGAAGTAGCCTAAGTGAATCAGGGCTTCGCCCTGGTGCACCAACGGATGGTGGTTGATACAAATCACGTAACCATCGGTGGTGGCCTTCACGATGCGCTCAAACTCTCCGTAAGGATCGGCAATAGTTCCTAAAGTGCTTCCTTTGGATACGTGAGTACCGTTGCGTACGCTGGCGTTGAACATGCCCGAAGTTTTGGCCCGTACCCACGTAGATTTGTGCAGCAGTACAGAAGAGGGGGCTTCGGTGGGTACCCCTTCGGCCCGCATATCCAAATGGTGTAGTACCCGCAGTGCGCCCTCGAGCCCAGCTTGCACCGCCTGCTCGTCGAGGCGCAACGATTCGCCACCTTCGTAGAGTAGCATGGTTTTATCGTAGGTGCGTGCCGCTTTACGTAGCGACTTATCCAAATAGCTAGAAGCGAGTATAAAAGGGGCATTGAAGACCTGAGCCAGTTCTAAGCTCTTCTCATCAGTGAGCGCTACCCGTACTTGGGGGTGGTTAGAGCGACTGGCCCCACCCGTATGAAAGTCTAGGATATAGTCGACCGGCTTCACAATTTCGTTCAGCAGCGTGTAGGCCAGGCGGCTGGCCAAAGACCCTTGCGCAGAACCCGGAAAAGTGCGGTTCAGGTCGCGACCGTCGGGCACCGTACGTGATTGGTTGATGAACCCAAAGGTGTTCGCCACGGGCACGCAAATAATTGTGCCACTTTGTGGCACATGATCATCCTGGCAGATTATCCGCCGAACAATTTCAACACCATTGAGCTCGTCACCGTGCATGCCTGCCAACAACAAAACTGTGGGGCCCTCCTGCTTCGCCCGGTTGATAAACACCGGCACTTCTACCCGGGTGCGGGTCGGTAGCTTGGCAATATCCATTGACAACTGCACCGAAGTGCCCGGCACAATGTCATGGTTCAAAATGGTGAGCGAACGGTGAGTCATGAAAGTAGTGTTGGTACCGCGCGAAGGTAGTACTTTTAGAACGCACCTGACCCAGAAGAAAAAAGACAGCGGTTACTGTCACCAGGCTACTGTTCAAAAGTATCATCGTACCCTACTTCGCCTGAACTATTTCACAAACGAGCGTAGCCTACCGCACCTGGCCCGTGAGAGCGATAGTGTAGCCCAACGAGTTTGCCCACATCGTCAGGCGACGTACCTTCGTACGCCAGCTCACCGTCCAGAAACAAGGTGAAACGCTGATCATATACTCCGTAGCATTTGCTACTTGGATAGGTCAGTACCCAGTGCGGATAGAGTATTAAGCCAGATGTACGTTGCTACTCACTGCCCGCGTAAGCTGTTCGGCACAGCCCCAGAATTAACAATGGTAAAGAGGAGCGACCTTTGGAATAAATATTATCCACACAGCTAGTCTGACAAGCGGCTTTGCTCTGCGCGAAGCCGCTCCTAGTATTATAACGGCGGTAAGCTCTTGGAGATTGGCATGACCGACAATCTGCTTAATAGGAGCCTCGGAACGGGCTACGTAAAACCCTGGACCTGATGATGGGACGATAGGATTTCGGTTAAAGGCCGGATATTTCTGACAGACCGGTGGGGTAGTTATAAGCTACGAATTGCCAAGGGTTAATACTGCTAATGCTTTCGCACGTCAGTTTTGCAGGATTTTCACCCGCTACTGATCTCTCAGTAGCGCTATATTTGATAGGTATCTTAGGTTACTGCTTTCCATTCTCTATCGTAGACGTATGCTCAAAAGGATCAGTCAGGAAAAAATTAATAGCCTTCTGCTAGCGGTGGTGGCGGTGCTAATACTGCTCAACAGTCTTAGTATGTTTCGCAATAGCCGAATAATCGTCTATAACAACGAACTGAAGGAGCAAATTACGCTGACCAAACAAACCACGTCATCCATCCTCACCAGAATAGTTCAAGCCACTGATGTGGCGACGCGAGGGTATGCTATTACTGAGGATCAGGCCTTTGTTAAAGCTTTTGACTTCCTCTACCTAAAGCAGGAAAATATCTACGCCGGGCTGATTGTCTCCCTGGATAGCCTACAGGCTGATCTATCCGGTATAAGAAAGCTGGAAAGAGCTACGCTAGCTTACATTGATTTCTCCAGGCAAATGATCGGCGAGATAGAACGAGGCAATACCGAAAAATTTAAATCTATGCTAGCAGAGGACCGGGGCGGGCAGCTGTATGAGTTATACGTGTCGGTGAGCGAAGATATATTCACGCATACCGATCAGTTAGAGAAAGAAGCAACGAGTCACTATACGCGCGCTTTGAAGTGGAATAGGTGGTTACAGATAGCATTATTGGTAACGAGTATACCTACTATCGTTTCTGTGATTTTGAGAATGAGTAGAGAAACGAAAGGCCGGGAAGGGTTATACAGAAAGTTAGCCGATAACAATCGCAAGTACCTGTTTGATTCGGGCCGGAGAGCTAACGACGGACAGAACAACAGCTTGGAGGCTGTCCTGACGACTTCTATAGAAAATATGCAACAAGCCTCAAGCTTTATCAATCAGACCGCCGAAGGTAATCTCGACGTTGAGTGGGACGGGTTGAACGAAGAAAACAAATCGCTGAACAGCACAACCTTAGCCGGGGCATTAATGCGAATGCGCGAGCAGATGGCGAGGGTAAAAGATCAGAATGAACGGCGTTTATGGGCCACTGAGGGTACCGCGCAGGTGGTCGAGATTGTACGGACGCATCAAAGCGACGTTCAGCAAATGGCAGAAGCGCTGCTGGCGCATCTAATAAAGTACCTGGACGCAAACCAAGGAGCTTTTTTCTTTGAAGAAGTTGGCGAAAAGCAACGCGCCTGTTTGAGTATGGTGGCTTGCTACGCCTACGGCAAGAAAAAACACACTAACAAAACAGTAGAGATCGGGCAAGGACTCGTCGGACAGACCTATCTGGAAAAGAAGGTAACGTTAATCACCCAGGTACCCAACAATTACTCAACGATCACATCCGGGTTAGGGGAGGCTACGCCCAGTACGCTCTTATTACTACCTCTTATGTTTAACGAGGAGGTAGTAGGCATTTTAGAGATCGCTAGCTTCGGTCACTTTTTAGAACATCAGATCTCGTTTTTGGAAAGTGTGGCGGAAGTCATTGCTTCGGCGGCAATAACCACTCGCATGAACGCCCAAACCAAAGTCTTGCTAGCACAGGCGCAGGAAGATACGGAGAAACTGCGGGCACAGGAAGAAGAGATGCGTCAGAATATGGAAGAGCTTCAGGCCACCCAAGAGGAAATGGCGCGCAAGATGCGACAATACGAAGCGGGCGCTGATGAACAGCAGAGGACCGCGGCGAGCTAAAGTAGACAGATCGGGTTGCTACCTTTGAGTGGACATTAAGTAAAGCCTCAACACCTTAACTTAGCCGATATGAAACAAGGGAGAAGACATTTCAACCGAGCCTTCAAAATCATGGCCGCGCCCGGCGCCCGGTCGAGCTATGCCTTTCCAGTAGACCAACCGGCGAGGCAGCGGCTAACACGGGCGAGTGGAACCGCTTGCCCCTAGAAGATGACCTGGCGTATCTGAAAAGATAGCAAGCCACGGCTGGCGACCGAGCCGATGGCTACTGCGATGCGGCCAGTGTATCACCGGTCAACGATTTGATACTTTCTCGCATCAAAAAGCCCAAAAACCCCTCGTCACGGTTAAAGATACCCAATCGGTTGTTCGTCATGTGTACGTAACTCTCGTAGATCGCCCACCGGGATTGCTGTGCTTCACTAAAGGTCAGCTGCGGCTTTATGGAATCACGATAGGGATTTTTCAGTAAACCTTGCTGCTGGCAGGTAACCAGTCGCCGGTGTATCACCCGCATGCCGTCTACCCACTGCTGAAACCAGTCTTGTGCAAAGGACTCACCGCTGCTCAGGCTGTCCCACACCTGATCGACGAACGGTACCAGCACGGGCCGGTGCCGTTCGTACGACTGCGCAAAAGAACGCATTACCTGTTCGTGCAAGGTGGTTAGTGCCTCCGCTGACAGATCGGGCCGGTAATACGCGCGGGGTAGCCAGTGCTTAAACACCTGGGAGAAAAAGGCGTACGCCTCCTCACGGTCCATCCCGAGCCGGTGGGCAAATCCCAGGTGCATCTGAATGGCAACTCCCAAGGCCCGGTCGTAGTCCCACTGCTCGCTAGCCTGCATCGCCCGCAGAACGGCCTGCGACGAATGTTGAAATTGATCTTCGGCAACCCGAAGGGCATCCGGTCCGCCGTAGCGCTCGGTCTCCGGTTCGTAGCAGATGTACTGAACGCTGTTGTTCGGGTACCAGGCAGGGCCCACCGGTAGCGGTTCCGGAACCGGCCGTTCCGAAGGGTACTGCTGAAAGTGGTCGCCGAACCACTGCTCCAGTTGCGGACGAACCCGGCTCTCTAGCACGTCCGGTTCGGCCCGGAAGCGAAGGCGAATGTGAGGCCCCTGCTCCCAGTACCGAATGAAAAAGTAACCCGATACGTCGGCCTGTACCTGCTGCACCAGGGGAAAGACAATATTGGGCAGAAAATCGTCCCAGGGCTCAGCGTAGTAGAGGTGAGCAGCGAGCCAGGGTTGTTCAGCGGACTTCATAGGCGCAGTGGGTTGGTTGAGAGGGTTGAGACACCGGAGCGGCGGAGTACCATTGCACGACCCATTCGGTAACGTAACGTTCTTGATGCTGCGTTAGCATCTGCGAGCGGCCCGGTAGCATTTCTGTCACCTCCAGGTGATAGGGAACGCGCTCGGCTAGTTTTTCAAAGAGCAGTACGAGCAGCGGATTCGCCAAGTTGATAAACTGCGGTTTGTAGTCGTCGCGGCGCAGCTTACGCGTGCGCTCGTTGTCCGCGACCGGAGAGGGCTGATGGCCCCGGAAGGGGTTTACGCAAACGAATACCTCGTCCGGAATACCCCACCGCTGCTGCCAAGCGCGTATCTGATAAAAGTACGCCGCGTCAGACGACTGCGCATCGCGTACGGGCAGGTGAGTCAGTGGGACGAGCCAACTCTTGCGCTGCAAAACAACCTGCTGCTCCCATACGATGCGGGGCCGGACAACAACGGTGGGAGCGGGCGATACTTCTTCGGTCGATGAGGAGGGAGGGGCGGTGGTCGGCGGCCCCTCGTACGCCGTGGCGTTGATGACTTCGGTGACCGGATGCGGGGAATGGTAGCGGGCGTGCGTGAATTTCTCTAACAGCTGAAACAACTGTGACCGCCCGCGGTGTCCCTGAAATCCTAGGTCCAACGGATATGTCCGCTGGCCAGTCGGCCGGTGAACCAGGATAAGCTCTGACTGCTCCGGGAGGCAGCGTACCTCAAAATCAGTAATGGGTAGCTGCCGGTCGGCGGGTAAGCTGTTGTGGCCGCCCGGCATTCTGACCTCATAGGGCAGCAGGGGCGGATGCAGGTTCGCGTTGAAGTAGGAACCGTCACAGTCTTCAATAAACAGCACATCTTCGTCCATAATGGCCTGGTTCCAGGAACGTACCTCCTGGGTCACCGACGCGTCGAAGATATGCAAGAAGCGACTGAGCATCTTACCGTATCCCGGAAAGATTCCGTTCACCACTCCCCGTAGCACCGGAGGCCCCTCGTCGGTGCGCTCCGTATAGAATTGTACAAAGCTTCCGTACGAGGCCGACGGAGCAGCTTCGGTGGCAACGCCTAGTTCACGGTTCACCGCTTGCAACATCTTCGAGGATAAATGTACCGTGCCGGTTTCGTCGGCGGCGGGTAGCTGCTCTTTTAACCGTTCTTGCCACTGCTTCATGAGGGCGCGGTGTTGCCGTAGTGCTTCCGGTTGCTCCGTGGTGTCGCCCTTCGACGGTGGTGCCGGGGGAGACTCCGGCGGTTCCTGCGCTTGAGCCGCGCGCTCGGCTTCCGGCTTCTTCACATCCCGGTAGTAATCTTCGTAAAAGGTCAGTAGGCTCACGTCGGTCTGGCCGGGGTAGTGCTCCTGAAAGTAATGTTTCATCCGAAACTGCTCGTCCTGCTGCCCCCGAAAGAGCGGAAGTTCCGATAGAAAGCCCTGCAACCGGTTGACCCACGCTTCCAGGGCGGTTCGGTCCACCACTGGGGTGGTCGAGTGGGTGGTGTCTTCGTAGAATAGCTGCTCCGGTCTAAAGCTGAAATAGGTAGCCGACTGGTGCTCAAAAGGTTGGTCTTCTTTCTCATGGTCTTCACCCTCTGCGGAGGGATCGGACTTCTGCTCGGCTTCTTTCTCGGCGATCTCCTGCTGTTGCTTCACGCGTCGTGCCTCCGGGGTGAGGCGTTCGTCAGCGGGTAGTCCGGCTACTTCGTGTAGCTGCCAGCACGCGTTGCGAAAGGTATCAAAGGCTTCGGTGAGGATCGTCAGACGCTCCGGGGCCGCCGCCGGACCGAAGCGTTGGGCCAGGGTTCGTAGGCTCCGCAACGCGGCAATTAGTGTTTCTACATGTTCTACCTTTGCCTCCGCCAGGGGCTGCAAGCGGGGAATGAGCTTTTGGTCCCAGTCGGGATCAATACCGGATACTCCCAGATCGTATTCCAGCAGACCGTAGTCAACAAGTTGTTTGATGTACGCTTCCAGGGCTTCGGGGGTGGCATCAACCTCACGCAGTAGGTAAGCGTGCAGTTGGTGAAAGCCAACCCCCGCCGGATGTTCCCGCACGTAGTCCAGTGCGCACACCACAATGGGGTGAGGCGGAAGGCGTTGGAACGCTTCCACGTTGTTATGGCTCGTCAGGTAATGTAGGTGGTCGGTGCGATGCTCTACGGTTGGGTTAACCCGCACCGGAAGCCGGGTATAGATCGCCCGACTGCTACGGAATAACCCTTGCAAGTACTGATATAAGTAGTTGTTCAGGCGGACGTGCCCCGGCACTTGGTCTGTGGTCGCCGGGGATAATGATACGCGAGCCTCGTGGCCCGGCGCAACATGGCCCAGGCAGAGGTTGTTGAAAGTACTAAAGGGCGAAGTCTTCACCTGCATCCGGGTCAGGTACTTGAGCAGGGTCTGTTCGGCCCGAAGCTCTTTCTTAGTAAACTGGTCCGCCGGTTTTTGGCGGTAGGCCGGCAAGCGACGTAGAAAGTCCTGGCTCGACAGCACCAGTCCCTGCTGCAAGGCTTTATGTTCTGACAGCGGCTGTAGTGCGGCGCGCAGCCGGGCTACCTCGCGGTGGTACACGACCTCGGCCTCGGTCTCGGCCGCCCGCTGCTGATCCAGCAGGGTCAGGTAACGTTGCAACTCCTCCCGAAGCGGAGGGAGCAGTATTTCCCGCACCCGGCGTAAGTGCTTGCTCTTTACCGGACGATCATTGTAAAGATCACGCCGGACGTTCTGCAACAGGTTTTGCTCCCGGCGGTCCGACCGTTGCGCCAGATCGTGGAATAACTCCTGGCTTAGGGCTTGCTTCCGTTCAGACCGCCGCCGGGCCAGTTGCTCCAGACGCTGACTGGCCTGGCGCAAAGTGTCCGATGACGCATCCAACGAATTGTAAGCCATGCCCCCCATCCGCACCAGGGGATGGGGGAACACGTGAGCCGAGGATGAGGAGGAGCTATGAGGCATGGTCAACGAGTTTTTTGAGTTGATAAAACAAACGTTCCAGGAGGCGCAGGTCTTGGGTGATGATCTCCGCTGCCCCCTGCATCTCTTGCCGAAAGGGTAGCGTCTTGCGGTAGCTGGTCGTCAGGGTCGGGGGAAGCTTCACCTCAATGGTGTACATGTTCTCGCGGGGTACCGCCGCGATAGATGCTACCTGGCCGGTGACCATGCCGTACTCCGCCGAGGGGTAGTTGTCGAAGCGAATATACACGGTCTGCCCCACGGCGACTTTGCCCGAGCCAGCCATCGGCATCAGCACCTGACCGTACAGTTGGTTGGAGGCCGGTACGACGGTCAGCACCTCCTCGTTGGGCCGTACGTACTGCGCATCGCTCCAGTATTTGGTGAAGGCAACCGTCCCGTCGATCGGGGAGGTCAGTACGTACTGTTGTTGCCAGCGGGCGAGTTGGCTTTCCAGTTGCCGCAACGCGGTTTCGATCTGCTGCTGTTGCCCCCGCTGCTCCTGGGTTTGTTGCAGCCCCAGTTCGGTCACTTCCGCTTGCAACTGCGAGATAGTAATCTGGTTGTTGGTGATTCCTGCTTTGGCGGTTTCCAGCGACCGCCAGGCCTGAAGCCAGCGGGCTTCCCCTTCCTCAAAAGCCGCTTCGGCAATCGTTCCTTCCTCAAACAGAGCCTGGTCGCGGGCAAAGGTTTTATCGGCCAGCATCACTTCTTTGATCAGGAGCTGCTGCTGCTTTTCCAGCTGATGGTTGAGAGTTTGGTAGTGTTGAATGCGCTCCCGAATTTCGGCCATTTGTTTCTCGTACACGACCAGCTCTTGCGTCAGGCTTCGGTCTTGTAGGCTGCCATACCACAGCAGGTAGGCATCCTGCACCTCACCCAACTGCCAATCTTTCTCAAGACGCGCTTCTACCTGCACCAAGGATAACCCATTGGTTTGGTAATCGGTCATGGTCTGCTGTAATGCCTGAATATCTTCGTAACGAGCCGGACTGTTGATAATACCTAATACCTGGCCGCGCTCGACCGCTTCCTGGTCGATCACCTTGAGTTGCAGTCGCCCATCGGCACGGCCGATGATGGGAGCCGGGGGAGTCTGCGTGGTAAGGGTGATCCGGGCCGTAATGGTATCCGGGTAGTGCACGAACCAACTGGCCAGCAGGATCAACACGATGACTCCCATCACCACCGTGATGCCCCAGCGGAGAGCCCAGCCGGGCATATGGCCTAATATCTCCTGCACTTCCTCACTGCGCAACTCTACGTGACGGACGGGAGGAGAGGGGGTGCCGTTAGAAGAAGGAGTCATACGAATGTTTCGGTAAGGGGTGATACATGCGCATTGACCGGATGCTGTTTCGGATCGATCAGAAACCCTACCCGAATAGCCTCCCGAATTTGTTGAAGAACCAGCGGTTGCACTGCCTGTTGATCGGCCGACAGGCCATCCAGTGCTTCGGCTACGTAACGTATCGCCTGCTGCACGGTGCGTTCTTCCTGAAAGACATCCAGAATGAGATGAAGAAACGGAGTGACCGACTGCGCTTTTACCCCATCCAGGGCAGGCACCAATAGCCAGCTATTCTGGTTAGCCGGGGGTGTTTCCTCATCGCTTTGGTCCTCCGGCGTACGCACTAACGCCAGATGGCGGTCGATGACCAGGGATTGCGCCCGGAGAAGGTCGTCTTCCTGCGCCAGCAGCCGGGGAATATCCTCCGCAATACGAAGCTGCATATAATGGAGCAGGGTGTCGCTAGGAATTGCCAAATCTACCTCCCGCCGTTGCACATCGAGCGCAAAGGCATCTTCCGCTTGCCAGCGAACGTCGTTGGGCAACGAAGTAATCAACTCCCGTAGGCCACCGACCCAGCTTACCAGGGAAGGGCGGTCGCCTTTGATGCTTGGATGCGGCAGGTGGTGTAACGTACGGCGAAAGAGCGGAGCGTACATACGCTGCTGGAGTTCTTCGGGAGTGACTCTGAGGAAAGACGAGGCATCGGCAACGCGATGCGGCGTACTATCCAGGACAGGGAGCAGCACCGAAGGAGTGTTCTCCGGGCTCAGTAACCGCAGGTAGAAGTAGCCTATCCCCGCCGTGCCCAGGTAAAGGCTGGTATCTTCCTCCGGAGACTGGGTGCCCGAGGGGTAAAACCCTCGTTCCCAGTACGATCGGAGGGCGCGTTGGGCCACGGTCTCCGCCAGTGTCCGATAGTGAGGCTCTTTGAGCACCCGGGCGGCTTCGATAAACAATTCGGCGTTTCCTCCGCTCCCGTGGCACAGGGTAGGCGAAGCCCACCGTTGCGCTTCTACATCGGTGCGGATGGTTTTCTCTAGGGCTCGTTCAACGGGGAACAAGGGGCCTTCCCCCAGTTGGTGAGCGCGCAAGCGGCACAATCCGATACCAACGGCGCCGTGGCACCAGGCGTTCATGTCTTTCTGCGAGGTGAAAAATTCCAGGTCGCCCTGTGCGTAAGCCGTTCGGTAGTCTTCCTCGTCCCGGTCGGTGAAGATACCCCTGCGCAGATCGTACCAGTTGCCGAAGCGGGTATCGTAAAACTGATCTTCGTAAGCAAATGCCTGCGCGGCGATCCGGGAGAACGCCGGGTTGTTAAAGTATCGGCCCACCTCTAGAAACACCCACCCTATCCCCCCGGCTCCGTGGGATAAACCGCACAAGCCGTGGACGTTATTGGGTCCGCGATCCCAGTAAACGCCCTGTCGCCCGTGGTGGATCTGCCGGACCAGCGCTTCTACGTACTGCGCTATCTTCACCAATAGCCAATCGTGCGGGCTGGCGGCGTGCAGGTGCATAAGCCCCAGGAGGGTACCCGAAGTGCCGTTGATGAACTCAACCAAGGGAGACGAGCTAAACTGATCCAGGGCCGGGGAGGCGACCTGCCGTTGGGCTTGAATCAGAAACTCAGATTCTTGGGTGACCGCGTGTAGCCGGAGCAGCACCCAGGGTAAGGAAAACGAGCCGGTAAGGAGGGCAAAACTCGTAGAGGATTCCCGCTCGTACCGGTCCACCATCCACCGGGTTCCCTGGCGGGCCGCTTCCAGATATTTCTCCTGACGAGTGTACTGATAAAGAGCCAAAAAGAATAGCACGATACCCCCCACGCCATTGTAGACGTTGTCCTGCTCCTTCCAGGAGATACGGGTCCCCTCCTGACGGATGGTCTTCCACGACCATCCTTGGGGGTGACGGAGCGTACGGGCTAGTAGCCAATCGCCAATGCGCAAGACCTCGTCGTGGAGGTCAGTGGTAAGTGACTGATCCATATTAAGTTCCGAGTTCTAGTTGATTTTTGACCAATCGGTAGTAGGCTCCGTGCTGATACGCCAGTTCGTGGTGGGTCCCCTGCTCGATGATTTTACCCTGGTCCAGTACGATGATCTGGTCGGCGTTCACCACGGTGCTGAGGCGATGAGCCACCACCACCACCGTTCTTCCTTTGAAGAAGCGGTCCAGGTTGTCCATGATGACCCGCTCGTTGTTCGCGTCCAGTGCGTTGGTGGCTTCGTCGAAGAACAGGTACTCCGGGTCTTTGTACACGGCGCGGGCAATCAGGATGCGTTGGCGTTGCCCCTGGCTCAGCCCCACTCCCTCTTGTCCGATTTTAGTATTGTACCCCAGGGCCAGTGCGTCGATATAATCCTGAATGTTAGCTACTTCGGTCGCGTAGAGGAGGCGCTCCTGATCGATGTAATCTTCGCCCACAGCAATGTTACGAGCGATGGTATCGGAGAAGATATATCCGTCTTGCATCACCGCCCCGCAGCGTTCGCGCCACCGGTGGTTGCTGACGTGAGCCAGGTCTACGTTGCCCAGGCGGATTTTTCCTTCGGTCGGATTGTAGAATTTCAGCAGCAGTTTCAGCATCGTGGTTTTGCCGCTGCCGCTGGCCCCGACGATAGCGGTGATCTTGTTGGCGGGCACCGTCAGGGTGATGTCTTGCAGCACCGAAGGCGAGTGGGGTCCTTCGTACCAAAAGCCTACCTGCTGCCAGTAGAGCGTTTTATCCTGCGGAAGGTGATGCACCTTGGCGGCCTGCTGATCCTCTTCGTCTTCTCGAGAGTGGATTTCGCCCAGGCGTTCCAGGCTGATCTGGGCATCCTGGGTAGCCTGAATGAAGCCAATCAGCTCGGCCACCGGGGCGTTGAGCTGCCCGATGATGTACTGGATGGCCAGCATCATGCCCAGCGTGATTTCTCCCCCGATCACGGCTTTGGCCGCCAGAAAAGTGATAAAGATGTTTTTAGCTTCGTTGATAAAGACGGACCCGGCCTGCTGGTACTGATTCAGGGCCAGGGTCTTGATACTGACTCGGTACATCGCCGCCTGAATGCGCTCCCACTCCCACCGCTTCTGGCGTTCGCTGTTGTGCAGCTTGATCTCCTGCATGCCGGTGATTAGTTGCACCAGACTACTCTGGTTGGCCGACATCTGATCGAAGAGCTTATAGTCCAGCGTGCGCCGCCGCTTCAGGAACAACAGGATCCAGACGGCGTAGAGCCCGCTGCCGGCCAAGAAGACTCCAAAAATTCGCAGATCGTAGTAAGCCAGCACCAGGCCAAATATCGCCAGGTTCACCGCCGAGAAGATGATACTCAGCACCGAAGAGGTCAAAAACGTTTCAATACGTCGGTGGTCGTTGATACGCTGGAGCAGGTCACCGATCATCTTGCTGCTGAAAAAAGCGATGGGTAGCTTCATCAGTTTGATCAGGAAGTCGGATAAGATGGCGATGTTGATGCGGGTACCAATGTGGAGGAGAATCCACCCCCGCATAAATTCTACCGCCGTGCGGGAAACAAACAGCACCAGTTGACCGATCAGAATCAGGTTGATAAAGCTGATGTTCTGGTGATTGATACCCACGTCGACGATCGACTGGGTGAGCAAGGGGAAGATCAACTGCAACAAACTGCCTACCGCCAGCCCGATCAGCAACTGCACAATAAAGCGGCGGTAGGGCTTGAGATAGGTGAATAGAAAAGAGAAGCGCGTACGGTCCGGTGCTTCGTCTTCCTCGTTTTGATAGAACAGAGGAGACGGCTCGAGCAACAGTATTACTCCCGCATCTTCGCCCTGCTGCTTGTCGCTCAGCCAACCCGCCAGAAACTCCGCCTCGGTCAGCTTCATCCGACCGTGGGCGGGGTCCGCCACCAGCACGTGGTTCTTACGAAACGCATGGACCACCACAAAGTGCCGCTGCCGCCAGTGCACAATCAGGGGAAGGGGAGCTTCCTCTTTGAGCTTCTCGAAGGGCATCTTGGCCATTAACGTTCGGAAGCCAATACTTTCCGCTGCTTCGCTGAGGGCCAGCAACGATACGCCTTCCCGGGTCAGGTAGCTCCGCTCCCGCAGGGTCTGCGCCCGATAGCCCTTACCGTAGTGCTTGGCCACCATGCGCAAGCAGGTAGGCCCGCAGTCCATCGCATCTAGCTGTCGGTAAAAGGGAAATCGCTTCATGACAAAATAGTTGGTGCGGCTAGGGGGAAGATATGTGTGGTAAGAATACGGGGGAATACAACGCAAAAAATTCCGCCCGATGTTCGAGCGGAATAATCCCTAGGAATGATCATCAAAGACCAATAGGCCCGGTTTGAATAGGGCCGGGGTCAGTAGTTGCACCCCAGTGCCGACCCACAACCGTCGTTCCACGAACAGTTGCGCGTAGGGATGTTACAGCCTCCGTTCGTAAAAATAGGAATCGGATCACACGGAAACAGGGCAGAACGACAACCATCAACGGCCGAAGGATTGATCGGACCAGTACCACCGTGCACGGTTTGGTCGGGACGGTCATCCAGTGAGGTGACAAAACTCTGTACCTTGAGCTCGTCTAGGTTCAACTTGAGCTTTTTCATGATTAGGTAATTTTGATACTCCCTACTCAATTACAGGCTTTTCGGGAACGGCCTTTCCCGAGTTAGTGTGCCTGCTGGCTCAACGTGTAACCTACTACCGACTAGCGTGCGTTCAAACCGCTATATCGGGGTTGTTCGGTGAAATGATAATATCAGGATTCATACAGAGATTTTCAACAGATACCATGCTGCTTCCTCCTTTCACGTCCCAGGTCTGTCGCTCTTGTTGGCTGAGTTCAGTGACAAAACTCTGTACTTTCAACTCGTCTAAGGTCAATTTTTGCTTTTTCATCGTTGTAATCGTTTTTAGGGTTCAACTGGATATATAGAATGAGTAACTGATTGGAGAAATTGAACTTCCTCCGGTGGTTACCTAACATCAACTGCTTTTAAGGATAATACGGACACTGACCGCGAGTATTGGGAGGCGGACTCGGGTCTCCACCGCTTGATGTGGGACCTAAATCATGCCCCCCTCGAACGTCAAGGGTCATCCCCTGTGCGCTGTCGTAATGCGTGACAAAACTCTGAACTTTGAGCTCGTCTAAGGTCAATTTTTGCTTTTTCATCGTTGTAATCATTTTTAGGTTCAAATGGATGTATAGAATGAGTAACTAATCAGAGAAGTTGAATCTCTTCTGAAGACTACTTTAAGATCAACTACCACTAAGGAAACGGGCAAGGACCGCGACCACTAGGAGACGTGTTTGGCTTCGGGCCTCCGCTGCCTGATGTGGGGTCTAGGACTTGTTCGCCCCCTCCTCCCCGCACATCGAGGGTCATCCCTTGTGCGCTGTCGTAGTGTGTGACAAAGCTCTGAACTTTAAGCTCGTCTAAGGTCAATTTTTGCTTTTTCATCGTTATTAGTTATTGGTGTGTATAATAGAGGTATTACCGGATAGTGATGATGGCCTCTGCCAGAGTGTGGTTAGTAGGCGTAGAGATGCACTGCAGAGAAGCTTAAGGGCCAGGACACCACTGATCCATGCTACAGCCATTCGAGGGCCCCTCGTCGCAGCGGTCGGAATCACATCCGCCGCCAATCCAACAGGTGAAATCATTAAAAGAAGGAACATCAACTGTCGGTATCCCTCCTTTCACCTCCGCCGTCGCTTGATCGTGCGGCGCACCATGCGTGACAAAGCTCTGAACCTTAAGCTCGTTTAGACTTAATCTCTGTTTTTTCATATCAATCTATTGTCTAAGTGAATAAAATCATTTAGGCAGAGCAGGTGTGTAGCCGGATTAGAAAAGCAACCGGACCCGCATTCGTCCGGTGGAATTGACTGGCGATCGCAGTCTCTGCACGTAATAGTCAGTGGAGTGCCGCAGTCATCACTAAACCCGCCTTGTACGTTCAGCGGTTCTCCGCGCCAAACTCCGTAACGAAACTTTGTGCCTTCAAATCGTTGAGACTTAATTTTTCATTCGTATCCATTGTGTATTTAACCTTATTAGGTAGATATAAAACTATTGCCATGTAAGTAGTCATCGGATGACACAGGCGAATCAGCAACTGGTGTGAATTGCGATGATGCGCCAGAAGCTTTTATACAAGAAAGACGCTCACCTTATAAAAATATACTCACTCCGCCGAGTTTTTTTCTTTCCGCACTGTATCATTCCCTATCTCCTCACCTACTCGGACCGTCTGTTAGTCTGGCCCTGCCTTTAATTGATTTTTTTCGTATCATTCCCTATCTCCTCACCTACTCGGACCGTCTGTTAGTCTGGCCTTGCCTTTAATTGATTTAATCCCATTAATTCTATTTCTGGTCTATTCACACTGCTTCGCTTTTTCTATTAACTGTATACCAGCCGGTCTACCATCAAGACACTTTGTAGAAATAAGCTGATGAGTGAGGAGACATACCGGATGAGAGCATAACGCAGCTTCTCAACGTCAGACAGTGTAACCAGAAGTAGCATGATTCATCAGAATGAACCACCTATCTATCATTTGTGGTACAAAACAATAGCCGGAGATGCCGGTGCGTTGTCCGAATTGTTTGTCCACTTTTACCGGAAACTATACTGCTACGGGATGAGCTACTGTGCTGATCAAGAGGCGGTGGAAGACAGTATCCAGAATTTGTTTTTCAAAATTTGGCGCAACCATCGGTCGTTACCGGAGGAAGTGACCATCAAACCGTATTTGCTGACTGCGTTGCGCCATCATATCAATGATCATCTGAGAAAGGAAACCCGCCAGATTACACACGCTTCAGTGGTGGCCCGGCACGAGTACCAATGCTACGATTCGTACGAGAACGAACTGATCAGCCGTGAAACCTGCCTTTGGTTACGACATCAACTACGGCGAGCTATCAAAAACCTCCCCCCCCGGCAGCGGCAGGTGATACTGCTCCGGTTTTTTGAGAAAACGGATTATCAGGAAATAGCCGTCATCATGAGTATGAACCTGCAATCGGTACGAAACCTGTTACATCGAGCTATCAAGGCTCTACAAAAAGATTTAGCAAACAGATAGTTGCACATCTACAGGACTGCGGCGCGCTAAAGTAGACAGAGGATGAAGGTAGAAGAGCGGCTATCGAACGGTTCAGGTCGCACGTTGATCAAACGCTTCGTCATACACACGACTGCCTGCTTGGTCCCACAGACGAACGTAGTCTACCGCTCCGGGCCCGTGAAAGCGATAGCGGAGCCCAACCACCTTGCCAATGTCGTCGGAGAATACGCCACGGTACGCAACCTCACCGTTCAGTAACAAGGTCACTTGACGATCTTTTACCTCACAGCGCAGCGTTTGCCAGGTCGATAGGTCCGTACCCAGGGCTGATAAGTCGTGTGTGGTGCCGGAAAGGCGTTCTTTCCCCAGCACCATCGTCAGCTGCCCCACACACCCCGGAATAGACAGCGGTAATGAAAAGTGCCCCCGCGAGCAGATGATGTTAACGTAGCTGGTTTGGCAAACGGCTTCCCCCTGGATAAAATCGTTTTTGATTCGCGTCTCCAACGTGAAGTCGTTAGCTGACACGTCGCCGAAGGGGTGCACGTAGTAGTAGCTGATCCAGGGCACTTCGTGGCGGGTGAGTAGCTTCCGCTGATGAAGTTGTTCGGGCGAAACCCGAAGAGGGCCGGCTGAGGTATCACTAGAAAGGTAATAGGGAACCGGCTCTCGTTCGGCGATGGCCATCCACCCGTCGGACTCCACATAAAGGTCGTGCTCCTTCACCACCTGACCGTCGGCCAAAAGCTTGGCCCGGAAGTAACCCGGGTAGTAGTAGGTAGCCGTGTAGGTATCTCGTTCTTTAGCTACCGACGTGCGGAGCCGAGCGTCCCATGACTGCTGAATGGCAATGCTATCGGAGGACAGAGAAGACGCGTCGTAGCGAAACACCACCGTATTGGGAAGCCCTCGCGTCACCGGATCGCTGGTGAAGGTAACCGCTGAGCCGTCGACGGTTTCGGTGCGACTGATCCACCGGTTGAAAAACAGGGCAGCCAAAACCAACAGCGGGACGCTGATGGCTAACGCCAGGCGACGCCCAGCGTGGTAACGCCCGGCGTGGCGACGCCCGGCGTGGCGACGTCCGACCCACCGAGAAGTACGATACGATGGTTTAGCGTCGGAGGTAGCAGCAGGAGCACTCGTCAAGGGGACTTCTTGCTGACCGACGAAATCGCGCCAGTGTTCGTAGCCTACGAACCGGGCCAGCGCGTTAAGGGTGTTGGTGGCAGGCTTACTCTGATAGTTGACTTTGCCCCAGAGTCGTTTGAGCGTGGTGGCACTTAGCTTGGTCTGCGTTTCTTCCCAGATGCGTTCGCTGAGTTGGTCGAAGTCCTGGTGCGTCCACTGCGCACTGCTGCCCCAGGCAACCTTTGCCTCAATCCGTTGCTTGAGTTGGTCAATATAAGATAAAGACTGATCGGCCATCTTCGGGATTCATCCGTGGTATCACGAAGATAATGACTTTTCGGTTAGTTTGATTCGTTCTTGGTTCCTAGTCATCAGTCCTTCGCCAAAAAGTATGAGGAACAAAGTGACTGATGACCAGGCACGGAACCATCAGGGTACGGGATAAATAATCGGTGGCTAATTACTGGCCTGTGCCGTACCCGCTACGTCGAACGAAACCGCTTTATTAGCCCACATCAGAGTTACTTCACCGCTGTCGCCAACCTCAAAGGTGAGCTTTTCTACGGTTTCTTCCGCATCCTGCGGGGCCACGTCTACGCGTAGGGCATCTTGGCTTTCCTCGTAGTCAAAGGCACCCCACTGTTCGGCGGTCTTATTGAAAACGACCGTCCAGTCTTCGTTTTCGCGGGGGATGGTAAACAGTGCATACTTTCCAGCAGGTAGAGTTTTGCCTTCAATCTCCACATCAGTGTTCACCGCAAAGGTAGTGGCTTCGTTGGCTCCGGTGCGCCATACTTCGTCGTAGGGCACCAGGTTACCGTAAATTGCGCGGTCCTTCACGGAGGGCTGGCTGTAGTTAATGGTGATCTTCGTGCCGTCTACCGTGCCAATAACTTCGGCTGGCGGGCTGGGCCGGTTTGCTGTATCATCCTGGGCGTAGGTCGCCGTAGTGGCAACCAGCAGGAGCGCGAGAATAGATAGCGTGATCTTGTTCATAGTAATGATAAGTTTTAATAGTTAACAAACCCTGCTAAGTAGCGCAAACGTGTGCGAACTGCCTTATTCATCCTTGTTCAAGTTGATGCAAACAAGAACAAGGGCCGTGCTCACTGCCAGTGCCTTACCGTTGGGTACTATTATCCTCTCTACCACCGTGTGGCGCCCCTTGCACCGACTTGCATGGGTTTGATCAAGTAGAAAGTGGCTGTTCTGACCACCTTAGCGTCATCATTTTACTATTTGTTCTAAACCCAGCACCATGTTAATATCCCTAGGTATTGCAATTTTTGTGTTGTCATCCGTGCCGTATAGCGCATCGGCCCAGCACTCAGAAGTCATTCCCTTCACCACTGATCGTTGGGTGATCCCCGAGGGCACCACCTTTCGAGTAGAAAAGCACCTGGGGCAAGAAAGCGTGTACCTCGACGGCCACGCGTATCTTAAGGGTGGTTCTTTAGAAAATGGCACCGTTGAAGTAGACATTGCCCCCAATACCGACCGGGGGTTTGCCGGACTCACTTTCCGTGATCAGGGCGAGGGCAACTACGAAGAGGTATACTTACGCATGCACAAATCTGGATTGCCCGACGCGGTGCAGTATAATCCGTTTTATAACGGTGAGGCTAACTGGCAGCTCTACGCACAGCACCAAGCGGCCGAAGAGTTCAACACCACAAAGTGGAACCACCTCAAACTGGTGGTGAATGGAGCGCAGCTAAAAGTATATATTAATGGTGTTGAGCAACCCAGTATGACGGTAGATAACCTGCGGCACGACGTTATCGCCGGTACGCTCGGCGTGAGAGCACTCTTCGGCAACCACTTCGCCAACTTTCGCTATACTCCGCAGGAAGTCAGTAACCCCGCTACGGCCCCTGCGGCTGAAACCCCTCCGGGCACGGTAACCGAGTGGCAGCTATCCGCAGCCTTCACTACCCAGCAGACGCCCATTGTTAGCTACCCGAATGCGGATCAACCGGCGTGGGAAACCGTTACCACGGAAGTCAACGGACTGCTTCCTATTTCCAAGTACCGTAAAAAAGCCAGCGGCGGTAACTTTGAGGCCAACACCGAAGACGTAGTTTGGGCAAAACTGACCATTGATGCCAATCAAAAAGGACAACGGAAGTTCTTTTTCGATTATAGTGATCGGGTACAAGTCTACCTCAATGAAGAACCCGTTTTCGCGGGCAACAATGCTTTTAGGTCTAAAGGTGCTCTGTTTCGAGGGGACATCAATGTTGAAGGAAACGCCTTGTTTTTAGATCTCAGGAAGGGCAAAAATGAACTGCTCATTGCCGTAGCTGAACGCGCCAACGGTTGGGGGCTGATCGGGCGGTGGGAAGATACCAGTGGCTTATCGATCAAGAATGATTGATCGCCCGTTGCCCATCTATCAGTCTTCATTCTCTGCACTCTAAAAAAAATCTACTTATGCGGTTACTATCCATAGCCACTGGCTATCTATCACTCCTTTGCCCGTTCGTCACTTGCGGGCAATCCCTCACTGGCGCGGTGACTGACGAAAATAATCAAGCACTGCCTTTTGCCAACGTACTACTGCTACAACCTAATGACTCTTCGCTGATGAAGGGGGCCGTGGCGGATGAGGCAGGTACGTATCGGCTGTCAGACCTACCCACCGGTCAGTTTCTGCTATCGGCTACGTCGGTCGGTTACCAGCCTATCTTCCAAAGGGTTGATCTAGACAGCGATCAAACCGTCGACTTCCGGTTGTCAGAAAGTACTACGCAACTGGAGGGGGTAGAGGTGATCGCCCAGCGTCCGCTGTACGAACAGCGGGTAGATAGGATGGTGGTGAACGTAGAGAATAGCGTGACCGCGGCGGGTAGTTCAGCCCTGGAGATTCTGGAACGCTCCCCGGGGGTGGTCGTCAACCGGCAGAATAGTGTGATCTCGATGGCCGGTAAACAGGGGGTGCTGGTGATGATTAACGGTAAAGTTAACTATATGCCCGTAGAAGCTGTGCTGCAAATGCTGTCGGGGACGAGTGCCGACAATATCGCTCAGATCGAGCTGATCACCAATCCCCCGGCCAAGTACGATGCCGAGGGTAATGCCGGAATGATTAACATTGTGCTGAAAGAGCAACCGGACCAGGGGCTGAACGGTGCGTTCTCCGTATCAGGAGGCTACGGCCGGGGCGCCGTGGGGGCAGCCAATCTCAACCTGAACTACCGGCAGGGCCGGGTGAACGTGTACGCTAACTATTCTTACGTGCTCAATCAGCAGGAAGGGACGGCTGACTTTTTTCGTCAGATCACCACCCCCGGTCAGTTAGCTGAAACGGCCATTGAATTTGATCGCTTCCCGGAGCAGCAAAACCACTCTCTACGGATCGGAGTTGACTACCAGCTGAGTCCTAAAACGGTGGTTGGATTTTTAGTAAACGGATACCATAATACCTTTACGCTGGAAGGGGACATTGCGGGGAGTATTGTCAACAATCAATCCCCAGACACAACCTTTGCCAGGCTGGTCGATGAGAGAAATCAGTGGCAGCACCTAGCGGGAAACGTTAACATCGCGCACACCTTTGCGGAGGGAAAAACCCTGTCGTTGAACGCTGACTATCTTCGCTACGACAACAAAAACCCGATTGACTATGTGACTGACTACTCAGATGAAGAAGGGCAACTACTGTTCAACGAACGGATTAACAGTGACAAAAATACTCCGCTCGATATTTTGGTAGGTGCATTGGATTATTCTCACCGTATTTACGAACAAGTGCGGCTAGAAACTGGGGTAAAAGCAGTCAATACTTCGCTAAGCAATGAAGTGGCCGTTGCTGCTCAAACGCCACAAAGCACACTGCCGCCGGAGGATCTAAACGGAAAGGCCGATCTGGCCGAAACCATTCTGGCTGTCTATACTTCATTGGATTATAAAATCAGTGAGCAAACCGAACTTACTGCGGGACTGCGCTACGAATACACCAATACGAATTTGGGTAGTGATGAGCAGACCAATATTGTAGATCGGCAGTACGGTAATCTGTTTCCTACGGCTACCTTCTCACATACGCTAAACGAAAAAGATCAACTTACACTCGCCTACAACCGGAGAATTACGCGGCCCACTTTCAATGATATCGCTCCCTTCTTCATCCTGCTCAGTCCGAATACGTATTACACCGGAAACCCGGCGCTTCAGCCCGCCATCTCGGATGCCGTGTCGTTTCGCTATCGCCACAATAGCTGGTTGCTGACCCTGCAATACTCCTACGAGGACAGTACGATTGCTCGCTTTCAGGATCAGATCATCGCTGAAAACAACCAGCAGGCAATTGCTTCACTGAATATGGATAATACCCAAGTATTCTCAGCGCAGTTGACCTTTCCGGTCTACGTAACCGACTGGTGGGAAATGCAGAACAATGTACTGTTACTCCGCCAGCAGATCAACACTTTCTACCCCCCCGCTACTGGCATCGAACAGCCGTTACAAATCAACCAGTGGGGAGTGCAGGGCAACACGACACAGACGTTCCTATTGCCCCGCGACTTTACCGCCGAGGTTACCGGCTTTTATCAGTCTGATTCTTATGTGGGTACGGCGCGCTTCAAACCCATCGGAGGATTGAATGTAGGATTGCAGAAAAAGCTTAAGAACAATGCGGGCACCTTACGCTTCAATGTGACTGATGTGTTTAACTCTATTGTTCGACGGCGAGTCACTGATCTTCCCGAACAGAACGCAATAGCGAACGGACGATTAGACTTTTCGCAGCGAACTTTTCGGCTGACCTACTCCCGCAGCTTTGGCAATCAGAAGTTAAAGCAAGCCCGGCAACGGGGCACTGGTTCTGACGACGAAAGAGGGCGAGTTAACTAGTGTTCTGTCAAGTGGTATTTGACGGACGCACGCGAATCTAGCAAGTGGTTGGCAGGAGTCCGTCCGCAGGAGGCAGGGACTGCTAACCGCCTCTTGCCCACTGCTTGCCTAAGCGGTATGCGTCCGTCAATGATTACTTGAAGAAACACTAATCTGTGTGGACAGAAGCGGTAATCTCCTTCACAATGGCTTCCGGTGCCTGGTTGATATCAACCACCACCGCCCGCCGCGGTTCTTCCAGGTCAGCAAACTGCGAATCTAACAGGTGAGGCGGAAAGAAGTGATCACGCTTGTGCATGCGAGAGCGAATAAGCGATGGGTCGCCTTTGAGGTACACAAACTGTGTGAGGTTGGTATAATTCTGCGAGAGCGTGACGCGGTAGCTTTCTTTCAGGGCCGAGCAAGCGAGTACTGCTCCGTCTGCCTGGTTCCAATACTGAATCTTGTTGGCCAGCTTCTGAAGCCACGGCTGTCGGTCGGCATCGGTGAGTGACTCGCCCTGCTCCATCTTCTGCACGTTGCTGACCGGATGAAAATCATCGGCATCGTAGAACGGCAGCGACAGTACTTTCGCCAGCATTTCGCCGATGTGCGTTTTGCCTGAGCCCGAAACTCCCATCACAATAGTGACCATACAAAAGAACGGTAAGGTAGATTTATCTGGCCACAAGTTAGGGGTTTATTTGACCATTTGCTGATCGGGCCCGCAATCCTGCTAAAACCGCTGGTAAATTTCGGTAACGCTTGTATCTTAGAAGCCTAATTACATCAACGATATCATGAAAAACCTTGCTTATCTGGGCGGATGCCTCGCTATTGCCTCCGCTTGCACCACCGCCGAAGAATCTACCGAAACTATGAGTGTTACCTATCCTCCCACCGAGAAGGTGAGCCAAGTAGACACCTACTTTGGCACCGAAGTGCCCGACCCTTACCGCTGGCTGGAAGACGACCGCTCGGCAGAAACCGCCACGTGGGTAGAAGCCCAGAACGAAGTCACCGATGCCTACCTGGAAGGTATCCCCTTTCGCGATGCGATCAGCGAGCGTCTGACTGAGTTGTGGAACTACGAAAAGTATTCGGCTCCGTTCAAAGAGGGTGATGCGTACTATTTTTTTAAGAATAATGGCCTACAGAATCAAAGTGTGCTTTATCGACAGGCAAGCTTGTCGGGTGAACCCGAAGTATTCTTAGATCCTAATACCTTCTCTGACGACGGCACAGTTTCATTGGGTACGACCAGTTTTACCAAGGATGGTTCAATGATGGCCTACAGTATTTCTGAATCGGGCTCCGATTGGCGCAAAATTATTGTTACGGACGCTGCCACCGGCGAAATGGTGGAAGATACCCTACAGGATGTAAAATTTAGCGGTATTGCCTGGCAGGGGAACGATGGCTTTTACTACAGCAGCTACGACAAATCGGAAGATGGCAGCGAACTATCGGCCCGCAACATGAACCACAAACTGCTATATCACCGGTTGGGCACGCCCCAGTCAGAAGACCAGCTGGTGTTCGGCGGTGAGGCCACGCCGCGCCGCTATATCTACGGGAGGCTAACGGAAGACGAGCGTTACTTATTGATTAGTGCGGCCATCAGTACCAGCGGCGACGAGCTGTACGTGAAAGACTTGAGTGACCCTAACGGTGAAATTGTTCCGGTGGTAGAGGGCTTTGACAGCGAACAGTACGTCGCACACAACGAGGGTAGCACCCTCTACATCGTGACCAACCTCAACGCACCCAACCGCCGTATC
Organism: Tunicatimonas sp.; assembly: GCA_965213875.1. Taxonomy (GTDB): domain Bacteria; phylum Bacteroidota; class Bacteroidia; order Cytophagales; family Cyclobacteriaceae; genus Tunicatimonas. The sequence goes on from CBDCAN010000001.1 coordinate 2,738,157, forward strand.
GTGACGGTGGATGCTGGCCAGCCCCAGCCCGAAAACTGGAAGGATCTAGTGCCCGAACGTGAGGAAGTGCTGCGAAGTACCTCATTTGTGGGGGGCAAGATGATTCTGAACTATATGAAGGATGCCTCTACCCAGGTAGCGCAGTACGACTTGCAGGGCAATAAGGAGAAGGATATTGCGCTGCCCGCATTAGGTACCGCTGGTGGGTTTAACGGTAAGATGGATAGTGACACCGTATTTTACGCCTTCACTTCCTTCACCTATCCTACCACCATCTACTCCTATGACATCGCAAGCGGGGAGTCTGCTGTTTTCCGTCAGCCTACGGTTGATTTCAACCCTGATGACTACGAAACCAAGCAGGTGTTTTACCCGAGTAAAGACGGCACGAAGGTTCCGATGTTTATTGTCCACAAGAAAGGCTTGGAGCTTAACGGACAAAACCCTACTTACCTTTACGCCTACGGTGGGTTTAACGTTAGCCTAACGCCCAACTTCAGTATTACCAATCTGTATTGGCTAGAGAATGGCGGCGTATACGCCATGCCTAACCTGCGGGGCGGGGGCGAGTACGGCGAGTCTTGGCACCTGGCGGGCACGCAGATGAACAAGCAAAACGTGTTTGACGATTTTATTGCCGCTGCTGAATATCTGAAGAAAGAACAGTATACTTCTACCGAGAAGCTCACCATCTCGGGGCGGTCTAACGGCGGACTGCTGATTGGTGCCACCATGACGCAACGGCCCGACTTATGCAAAGTGGCGCTGCCGGGAGTAGGAGTGTTAGACATGCTGCGCTACCACCAGTTTACGGCCGGAGCCGGTTGGGCCTACGACTACGGCATTGCCGATAGCAGCCAGGCGATGTTCGAGTACCTACGTGACTACTCGCCGCTGCACAATGTGGAGGAAGGCACCAGCTACCCCGCCACGTTGGTCACCACCGCCGACCACGATGATCGGGTGGTGCCCGCCCACTCGTTTAAGTTTGCGGCCACCTTGCAGGAAAAGCACGAAGGAGAGCACCCGGTACTCATTCGCATTGACACCAAAGCCGGGCACGGAGCGGGAAAGTCCACCACAATGCAAATTGAGGAGTGGACCGATATCTTCGCCTTCTCCTTTTACAACCTGAACTGGATACCAGAGCGCGCGAAGCAGAACATGTAGAGGCAAAAAAACACTGAGGTGAAGCACAGGTTAAAAGCGTTAGGCCGACCGCTCTTCGAGAGTGGTCTGATCGTGTTCAGCGTGCTATTGGCGCTTTTCGTCAATCGGTGTGCTGAGAACCAGCGCACCGAAGATCAAAAAGAAGTGGCTTTGCAACGGATTGTGCAAGAGCTGAAGAGTAATCAAGAGATCATCGGGCACGCATTGAGTATACACCAGGCGGTACTTAACAATCTGGAAGCGGCCATGCGCAACGGAGACGATTCGCTACGGTTGTACCTCAGCACACACCGCTACGCCGATAGTGACTTCTTTCAGTATCTGGTGGGCGGACAGGGCTCTTTCTACCCCCGTACGCCCAGCAGCACAGCTTGGAATGCCGCTAAGTCTACCGGTATTGTTACCGGCTTTGAGTACGAAACAGTAGACGTACTGACGGGCGCGTACGAAATACAACGCGCTTTTAAAGAACGTACCCTCCTATCTATTACACAGGTCTTTTTTAGTCCTATTGAAGAAAATGAACTCGACACCATCATGGCGTTGTACGCTCGCACACAAGAGCTAGTCAGCCAAGAGGAGACTGCACTGGCTTATATCAAGCGAGCGTTAGAAAATATAGAACGGTCAGTTCGCCGGTAGTGATTGATATTTCTTCGGTACCTTAGTGCCCTTCGCTTCTAGCATATCTACCTGCCGCAGTCGTAACCACGGAGCATCGGTAGTATACTCGGCGGCTACCTCTTGAAGTGTCAACTGATGTACTTCGTCGGCTACAATAGCGGGGCGTACTTCTTCGCCTAGTACGCGGAAGACTACATTCTCAAGTGTGAGATCGCGTATGTGCCGAGCGTACAGACCATAGCTCGGTAGGTTTACCCCAAAGATGCGATTGTAGGGGTAGTAGTTAATATTTTCGGGCACGATTAGGCTGGTATCGGCGGCGGTACCACCACCCTGCACTTCTATCAGGATGTCGCTCAACGTTACGCTGCCCACTGGGTGACCAGGTATGCCAGTAATGTGGCTGCTCACCTGCCGCGCATGACGGGCGGTTACCTGCTGGATACGTACGTTGTTGATTTGGCCCGGTGACTTTTTTGGTGTATCAGGCGTAGGAGTGCCCAGGCGACCACCTAAGCGAATAAACAGCGGAGTTTCAACGCTATCCATGACCACATTCTGAATCAGAATATCTTCTACGACACCTCCGTCGACAGTCATGATATCAATACCGGCTAGTCCTCCGGGTACCTGAAGTGGGTGGCGTATCTCAGGAGCCCGCGATTGTTTGATGACTAGGTTAGAAATCGTCATACGCTGGAAGCCGCCGACAGAGCCTGTGCCTAGTTTAAAGGCCGTAGCGTGCGAACTTAGCAGGCAGTTGTTCACCACCACATCGCGGGTATCCCAACCGCCCTCTGATTTGAAGCACAGCGCATCGTCGGAAGAGTCTACATCGCAGTCGGAGACGATCACGTCCTGGCAACCATCAATGTCAATGCCATCGTTGTTGAGGTTCGCGTGGTTGTACACCCGCAGTCCGCTCAAGCGCAGACGCTGGCAGTGTAGATAACGTTGCATCCAGTAGGCCGACTGGGTCATGAACCAATCGCGTACGATCACGTTCCGGCACCCTACCATCCAAATACCATAGGGGCGCATGGGGCTATCCGCCGTACTGTCTTGAAAGATCGGATGCTCACCCTGAGGATAAAAAGTACCCGTGCCTTCTAGCACCACATTCTCTACACCATCGGCGTATATCATCGCCTTGCGCGAGTAGATATCTAACCGTGAAGGGTGAGAGGGTGTTTGGTCAGGGTAAGCGGCGGGGTCAGGAATGCCTTTCCATACGGCGTTCTGGGTGAGTTCAACGGTAATGTTACTCTTAAGATAAACCGTACTACTCAAGAATATGCCTGTAGGAAATACCACCCGCCCCCCGGTGCGACTGGCTGAGTCAATGGCGGCCTGGATAGCCGCAGTGCAATCGGTCTGGTCATTGCCCTGAGCCCCAAAACGGGTGATGTCGTAGGTTTGCGCTATCGCACGAGAGCCGGTGAGCATGATCAAAAGTAGGATACCCAAGCGTATCATTTGAATGTTCGGGATGGCAATCATCGGATAGGCTGTCGTAAGGTTGATGATATGGGATGTCCTACAGATATAAAGAGACGGATCTTGTTGAGCTGAAAGGAACACCAAATAACCATGAAAATGCCACGCAAAACATAGTAATATAGAGTTTTAGAGGTAGCTCTAATCCCTTGGTGATATACAATTGTACCTGTCCTCTACGTTAGCTCAAAATCAAACTATCGTAGCGCTCAATCTTGGCTCCTAATGCTTGTAGGCGAGCGTCGATGTTCTGGTAGCCGCGGTCGATCTGCTCGATGTTGTAAATTACACTTTCACCCTCGGCCGATAATGCCGCAATCAGCAGTGATACTCCCGCCCTAATATCGGGTGAGGTCATAGAGATGCCCCGCAGTGCCTGGGCACGGTCTAAACCAATCACGTTGGCGCGGTGCGGATCGCACAGGATAATCTGCGCTCCCATGTCAATGAGTTTGTCTACGAAGAACAGACGGCTTTCGAACATTTTCTGATGAATAAGCACGCTGCCCTTAGCCTGGGTGGCTACCACCAGCAGGATACTCAGCAGATCAGGAGTAAGGCCCGGCCAGATGGCATCAGCGATGGTCATGATAGAACCATCAATGAACGTATCTATTTCGTAGTGATCGTTGTCGTATACGTGGATATCATCGTCGTTGATGTCGAAGTTGATGCCCAGCTTGCGGAAGGTATCGGGGATAATGCCCAACTGGTGTACACCCACACCCTTGATGGTGATATCGGAGGCGGTCATGGCGGCCATGCCGATAAAGCTGCCCACCTCAATCATGTCAGGTAGCATGGTGTGTTCGGTGCCCCCTAATGAGTCTACGCCCTCAATGTGGAGCATGTTAGAACCCACTCCGGTAATTTTGGCCCCCATGCGATTGAGCATGCCGCAAAGCTGCTGCAAGTAGGGTTCACAGGCGGCGTTGTAGATGGTGGTCTTGCCCTGAGCCATGCTGGCCGCCATCACCACGTTGGCCGTGCCGGTCACACTGGCTTCGTCAAGCAGCATGTAGCAACCCTTTAGATTAGAGGCATCGATGCTGTAGTAGCCATCCTGCGCATCATAATCGAACTTAGCCCCCAGCTTTTGGAAACCAATGAAGTGAGTATCCAGCCGCCGTCGCCCAATTTTGTCACCGCCTGGTTTGGGAATCTTGCCCTTGCCGAAGCGTGCCAGTAACGGTCCTAACGTCATGATAGAACCACGCAGCGAAGCCGCTTGCTTCTTGTACTCGGGCGTTTCCAGATAAGATACGTCAATGTCTTTGGCCGTGAAGCGATACGATTCTTCGCCCAGCTTTTCTACTTCCACTCCCAGCGACTGCAACAGCTCGATGAGCTTGTTCACGTCTCGGATATTGGGAACCTTGTGGATGGTCATCGGCTCGGCGGTGAGCAGCACCCCACACAAGATCTGTAACGACTCGTTTTTGGCGCCCTGAGGAATAATTTCGCCCTGTAGCGGATGCCCGCCCTCTATCTTAAAGAATGCCATTACTTATTCTTCTTACGACGGTTGTTACGACGCCCTTTGTTGTTATTATTACTCTTATTGCTGTTGTTGTTAGACCGGCTCTTAGGACTTGGTCCGATGTTGCTGTCGAACAGGTTTTGCGCCTTCACCTCTTCTACCGAGATATCGAGCTTGCCCTTAGACATAGAGCGAATGTGACCCACAATCACCTCGTCGTCCACGTTATCGCGGTTCCAAGTGGTGTAGAAGGTCTTCATGAGCTTACCCAGATAGATCAGAGCACCCTTCTTGTCATCTTCATTCTCGATGTTGCTGGCGATCTCAATCAGGTGCTCCACGTTCTGGCCGTAGTGCTTGTACCGAGGCTTGGCCTTATGATAAGACATGCGCTCGGGCTTCTTCGTCAGAATGTCTTCGGCGGGCATCGGAAACGGAGATTCTACATCCAACCCAAAATTGGTCATGATGTGCAGGTCATCCCAGTTTTTCTGTGTGGTGTCGTCGTCTTCCTTCACCGTGGGGTTCAACTGTCGCATCAGGGCAACCAGTGTGTGGGCGTACTTAGTGCGTTTGTCGCGATCTTCAATGGTGCCCAGGTGGTCGGCCAACATCTGAATGTTCCGTCCGTATTCGCGCAGCGTCAACGGAGGTAATACTGAATTATAATGATGCATGTGGATTTGACTTGTGTTGGTGGCCAGGGTTTTGGGGGTTAGGTATTAGAGCTTATGCTACCTAAAACCCAATCCCTAAGATCTAAAACCCAGCTCACTCGTGGATTTTTAGTTTAGCAAAGCTAAGTAATAAAGTCTTCTCTCCAAAATCAGCGAAAGCAACCTTGGCTTTGCGGTTGGCACCGTTGTCGTCAATACCTTTCACCTGCCCAAAACCAAACTTAGGATGCTCTACTTTCATCCCGGCTTCCAGCCGACTGGTATCGCTCGGGGCAAAGTCGGCGGGGGCTTTGTACGTGCTGCGGTTGGTGGCCATGGCCTGCCGACTGCGGTCACGATTAAGGCTTTTGACCAGCACCCGGGCGTGGTTGGTATCACCTACCGGCGAGCGGGTGCCCATTTTTTTATTAATCATCACGTAGGCCGGATCAATTTCCTCCAAAAAGCGACTCGGCTCACAGTTCTTCAAGCGTCCGAAGCGGTAGCGGGTGAGGGCGTACGACAGCGTGAGCTTTTCCATCGCGCGGGTGATGGCTACGTAGAACAAACGGCGTTCTTCCTCCAGGTCTTGCCGACTGCTCAGCATCATTTGTGAAGGGAATAGGTCTTCTTCCATGCCTACCACGTACACACAGGAAAATTCCAGCCCTTTGGCCATGTGGATGGTCATCATCGTCACCGTATCCTGGTCATCGTCTTTGTCTTGATCGATCGAGCTGAGTAGCGCCACCTCTTGCAAGAAAGCGTCGAGGCTGCGCTCTTCGTTTTCAGGGTCATCCACAAACTCTTTGATAGCGTTGAGCAATTCTTGTACGTTTTCGTAGCGGCTCAAGCCCTCAATGGTTTTGTCGTCGTACAGTTCGCGTAGCAGCCCCGAACCTTTGGCGATCTGCGAAGCAGCCTCGAACGCATCCTTGCGGTCAGCCTCGAGCTGGAAGGCTTTGATCATGTCCTTAAACTGCAACAGTACGTTAGACGCCCGGGCCGGAAAGAACTTGTCGGCGTTGTTAAGCACCTCCCAGATCGTCATATCCTGCTCATAGGCCGTCACGATAATCTTATCGACGGTGGTGGGCCCGATGCCTCGTTTGGGCAGGTTAACCACCCGGCGAAACGCCTGCTCGTCGCTGGTGTTGATGGTGTAGCGCATGTACGAGATCAGGTCTTTAATCTCCTTACGTTGATAAAAAGATAGCCCGCCCACAATTTTGTACTTGATGTTGCGCTTGCGCAGAGCCTCTTCCATCGCGCGCGACTGGCTGTTGGTGCGGTACAGAATGACGAAGTCGCTGTAGCGGCGGTGATTGTTGCTCTTTTCTTCAAAGATAGAGTAAGCGACCAACCGACCTTCTTCCTGATCCGACGTAGCTTTAATGATTTCTACCAGATTTCCTTCCTGGTTGGCCGTCCAAACAGTTTTCTTCAACTGTGCTTTATTGCGCCCGATCACCGAGTTGGCTGCATTGACGATGCTCTGCGTAGAGCGGTAGTTTTGCTCCAGGCGGAATACTGATAGGTCGGGAAAGTCTTTCTCGAAGTTCAGGATATTCTGAATATCGGCCCCGCGGAAGGCATAGATACTCTGCGCGTCGTCGCCCACCACGCAGATATTACCGCGCACGGCGGCCAGTTTTTTGGTGATTAGGTACTGCGAAATGTTGGTGTCCTGAAACTCATCTACCAGCACGTAATGGAAGCGCTGCTGATACTTGTTGAGCACGTCGGGATGCTCGCGAAACAGCACGTTGGTGTTGAACAGCAGGTCGTCGAAGTCCATGGCGTCAGCACGAAAACAACGCTCCACGTAGGTTTGGTACAGCTTGGCCATGTGTGGTTTAGCCGCCGTTTCATCCTCCGAGCGAATGGCCGGATTGTCGCGGTAGGCGCGCCACGAGATGAGCTTGTTCTTAGCACTTGAGATGCGGTTGAGTACCACATTGGCCTTGTATACCTTATCGTCTAAACCAGCCTCTTTCACAATTTTGCGAATCAGCGTTTTAGAGTCGTCGGTGTCATAAATGGTAAAGTTGCGATGGTAGCCCAGGCGGTCGGCCTCAGAGCGTAGGATGCGCGCAAACACCGAGTGGAAGGTACCCATCCACAGGTTGCGGGCCTCGTTGCCCACCACTGACTCGATGCGGTGGCGCATCTCTTTGGCCGCTTTGTTGGTGAACGTAAGCGACAATATATTGAACGGTTCCACGCCCTTGTGTTGCATCAGGTGCGCAATGCGGTAGGTGAGCACCCGGGTTTTACCCGACCCGGCTCCGGCGATGATCATGGTAGGGCCTTGGGTGTTCTCCACCGCCGCCCGTTGCGGCTCGTTGAGGGTCTCTAAATACTCCATAAAGTTGTGTGGTGTCAGCCTAGCAAGGTAACAAAAAGATGTTGGATATTAGTGACTGGATGATTTTCTATGTGGTTAGGTATTGGATACTGGATGACTTTCTGGATGGCTAGATGCTAGCAGCATGGTTGCGATGTGACGCTAATGCTTAATTTCCACTATCTAACGTCCTCTGAAAAACGTAAGCTATCCAGGATCTATCGCCCACCACAATTCATCCAGTATCTGATTAAATAGAGGATCATTCAACCAACAACCAACCAACCAACAACATCTCTTCACATAGAAAGTCTCCCAGCATCCAGCCTCAATCATACGAAACTTCCGTCAGGTAGAGTCCGTGGGCGGGCACCGCACGTCCCGCCTGTTGCCGGTCTCTGCTCTTGATAATACGGTGAAGGTCATCCAGTGTGCTGCGCTCAGTGCCAATATCGAGCATGGTGCCTACCACAGCGCGCACCATACCTCGCAGAAACCGGTTCGCTGAGATATGAAAGATCAGTTGTTGCCCGGCCGGTCGGGTGTCTTCTACGGTCCAGGTGGCTCGTGTGATGCGGCAGCGAAAGTGGTTTTGCTGGGTGCGCGCTCGGCTAAAACACTGGTAGTCGTGCTCACCGCACGCCACCAGCTGCTGGGCTGCTTGCTCCATCAGGTCTATTCGCAGGGGCGGTCGGAAGAAGTAGCTACGGTTGGTGGCTAGCGGATTTTTGTGCGTATGTAAGTAGTATTCATAGCTGCGGCGGCGCGCGCTGTGTCGGGCGTGCCTATCGCTCGGCACCTCGTGCAACCGGTAAGCACTGATGTCGAGAGGCAGTACGGCGTTGAGCCGAAGGCAAAACTCGGTGTCAAGTGAATGCGGCCAATCAAAGTGTACCACCTGCTGATAGGCGTGCACGCCGGTGTCGGTACGGCCGCTGCCCGTCACTGTGATAGGACCCAACAGGCGGCCGATCGACTCCTGCACGGCCTGTTGCACGGTGTAGGCGTTGTGTTGAATCTGCCAGCCGTGGTAAGCGGTGCCGCAGTAAGCCAGCGCCATAAAATAACGTGCCATAAGGTTAAGATATCGTCAAAAGACCTGGTATATTTGTTTACGTTGAGAGGTGAAGCCCCCGGAAATATCAATTGAATGTTAAGTCAACTTGAAAAACTTAACAATATTTTCATCTGCTAAAATACTTAGAAAAAAGGCACTTACGTATTTTTAGCGGACGGCGTTCGTTTCAATGGTTGAGTAAACTGTTTGTAGAATACTCAGCTGTGTATTGACTCTCCGTTTTGTGTCCGTCGATCCTCTGGGGGATTGCCCGTCTGTAACATAAGTACCAAGTGCGTGCACGTAAAAGTTGAACAGAGCCATTTGCGAGAAGAAACCCTGACGAGGTTGGGCAAAGGCATCTTAGTGGTCTTGGCTGTCCTTTCGTTTTTACTGGCGATTAACCTGATTGGCCATTCGTTTGCGGGCATACGACAAGAAGTGGGTACTTCTATTTTATCGGTCGCCTCCAATCCTTTTATCGGTTTATTCATTGGTCTACTGCTAACCGCAGTGATTCAGAGCAGCTCTACCAGCACTTCAATGATTGTGGTATTGGTAGGCTCAGGAGCGCTTAGCTTGTCTACCGCTGTACCCATTGTGATGGGGGCTAACGTAGGCACCACACTCACCAGTACGGTGGTTTCACTAGGGTTTATCACCAGTCGCCGGGAGTTTCGTAAGGCGATTAGTGCCGCGACCATTCACGATTTCTACAATATCTTTTTGGTGATTCTATTGTTTCCGCTCGAGTACCGCTACCAGTGGCTGTCACGTTTGAGCCACTGGTTGGTCGAGGGGCTCGTCAACGGTTGGTCCGATGGCATAGCAGGGGAAGCACCTTACTCTATAGGCCTCTTGAATGCTACTAGCCGGCAGATAGCCCTATGGATGAACAACGACTGGTTGCTGCTGCTGCTGTCCTTTGGTTTGCTGTTTGGCACAATCAAAATAATCTCTCAGGTGATTTCTGGTTCCCTCATCGGAGGCTCACGTGAGCGACTCAAGAAGCAGTTGTTTCAGAACCACTATCGCTCGTTTTTCTGGGGCGGGGTGCTCACCGCCGCGGTACAGTCTAGCTCTATCACCACCTCACTGATTGTGCCGCTGGTGGCCAAGGGTAAAGTGTCGTTGCAGAAGGCTTTCCCGTTTGTGGTGGGGGCCAATATGGGCACCACCCTCACGGCTCTGGTGGCAGCGTTGCTGGCCTCTCGGGCGGCGGTTGAGCTGGCGATCGTGCATCTGCTGTTTAACCTATTCGGGGCTGTGCTGTTCTTGCCCTACCGCCCCCTGCGGCAAGTGCCCGGGCAGCTAGCCGCTGCCTTTGGAAAACTCACCCTGCGTCATCGTATCTACGGGTTTGTCTACATCATTTTGTTATTTTTCGTCATTCCCTTCCTGCTGATGTACTGCTACCGCCAAGGCTTTTTATAGAAAACATTGCTTTACGACAGCGGGCTCCCTACCTTGCCCGTTTAGCTATTTTTCAAGAAGATATGACCACAAACGAAGCACAACAGCAGCGGTGGAGCGATACAGTAGAGCAGTTGCGACAACGCTTTAACCTAACCGACCAGGAGGTAATCACCATCAAAGAGTGGGGGGTAGCCCTGCTGTTAACCGGAGTGTCTGCTTGGGTGCTTTACCGCATTGTGCGCACTATCTTAGGGTTCAATAGCAAAAAGGTTGTCAAAGTGAAGGTAAAGGCCGCCGAGCAAAAAGTGACGGAACAGCGTGCGCCGAAAGCAAAGCGACGACGCGCTAAAGTACCCTACGCGTCTTCTCCCTGGTTCCCTCTAATCAAGCGGTACGCCGGCCCGCTGGTGGTTGCCCTCATGCGAAAGCAAGTCGTTCGCTACCTGCGTGCTAACCACATCATCCGATGACCGACGGTGTTTACCAGACCATCGCCAACTATCAGAAGCAGGGGCGCAAGGCACTGGCGGTGCTCATTGATCCTGATAAGATAGACGATGTGGCAAGCTGTCGGCGGCTGGTGCAGATGGGATCGACGCATCGCGTCGACTTCTTTTTGGTCGGTGGAAGCCTTATTACCCGCGATAACTTTGGTGAAGTGGTTCGTTTGGTCAAGCAGGAGACCGACCGGCCGGTTATTTTGTTTCCCGGTAGCAACCTGCACATAGACCCGGCGGCCGATGCTATCCTTTTCTTATCGCTTATTTCGGGGCGTAATCCTGAGATGTTGATCGGGCAGCACGTGGTGGCTGCGCCGGTGCTCAAGCGTAGCAACCTGGAGGTGATTCCTACCGGCTACATTTTGATCGATGCAGGAAACACCACCACGGTATCGTACATGAGCAACACCATTCCTATTCCTTCTGACAAACCTTCGGTGGCAGCCTGCACGGCCATGGCCGGTGAGATGCTAGGGCTGCGGATGATTTATCTGGAAGCCGGTAGCGGAGCCGGACAACCCGTAGACCCTAAAACCATACGGTTGGTAAGAAAATCAGTAGACGTGCCTCTGATCGTGGGTGGCGGTATCAACAATCGTTATAAAGCGCAGCGGGCGCTAGAGGCCGGAGCCGATGTGTTGGTGGTGGGCAATGGCATTGAAGACAATCCCGACCTGCTGGCTGAGCTAGGCGAACTGATGCACCAGCAAGCCGTGAGTACCGCCCCTTCGTGAGGGCGGCTCACAGCGAAAGCGTAACAATAAACAAGGTGATGCCTCCCTGCTGGTCTTCGGTGGCGAGCCAGGCAGCGTATTGCCCTGACTGCAACTGTTCGGGATCCTCCACCACTACGTGACCATCTTTAGTGACAGAGGTGCCAGCCGGTAATGAGCCTTTCACCAGTTCGGTACGTACGATCACCCCATCGCGGTCTCTAGAAGCCGCTAGTACGTCACCTGCTGCGTAAGCGTCCAGTGTTTTGGGAGGATGCACCGAGTACATCGCGTCTGCGTCTTCTTTGCCCGACGGTTTCAACTTGATCGTGATGGAGTGCGTTGCCTTCTCGCCTGCCTGGTCGGCGGTCTCTACCTCAAAGCGATAGGTGCCTGTGGTGAGCTGACTGGGGTCAACCACCACGAGGCAGCCATTAGGAAATAGGGTAGTGCCTTCCGGAATTTCTCCCTTAGACAATGCCGCCGTTTGTACGGGCGACGGTTCATCCTTTGGTACCGCGATAATTTCGCCGCTACTGTACTGGTTGATAGGCCGCGGGGGCAGCACAAAATAGCCGTCTGAGTCGCGCCCTGCGGGGGCAGCAAGCCGTTCGGAATGTGCAACTTCGGTACGGAGTGGCGTATGGCATTCAGACTCGCCGGGCCAAGCCATTGTAGCGGCGGTCAAACAGCTGACCAAAAGAATCTTACGGTTTCGAGGTAATGACATCATAAAGGCGACAAATGAAACATGAACCAAACTTTGTGATAGTAAAAATACAAATACGTCGCACCCTTCGCTGGTAAATCTTTTCAAAAAACTGTGTGTCGTAGTTCGAGAGAGCAATTGACACTTTCTGAAAGAAAGGAAGTATTTGTATTGACACTACTGCGTATTAATACGCTAATTCGCCCGTAGCAGGTTGCCTATATCACCTTCTGCTACCGCGCTTAACGCGAGAAATCGTTTTTGACTGCGGTAAATAGTACACCCAGTTGGCTTTATGCACTATGCTGGTGACTCACGCCAAACCCTTGTTCTATGGCGTAGTAGATCAGTCCTGCGGTATTTTTTGCCCCACACTTCTTCATCAGGCGGTTGCGGTGTCCGTCTACCGTGCGGCGACTGATGCTCAAAATGTTTCCGATCTCCTTGTTCGTGTGCTCCTGGCAAATGAGTTGAAGTATTTCCTTTTCTCGCCGGGTGAGTGATGCGCTGGGCGATGACTGACCGTGTTGTCCGGTATGCACAATTCTTCGGTGCATCACGGTCACCACCCGCTGATCGTAGTGATGATCGCCTCGTAAAACGGCTTGCACCGCTTTGACCACTTCTTCGCCACTGTTGTCTTTGAACAGATACCCTTCTACGCCCAACTCGAGCAGAGGAAAAATGGTTGCTTTCTGGTGATCAGTGCAGAAGGTGATCGTTTTGACACGAGCGTGCTGCTGTTTGAGTGAACTTACGAGCGCTGAACCATTGGGTTCTTTTCCCTCGAGGTCGACCACCACCAAGTCGGGTTCGTAGCGACGAACTTTCTCGAAGAGGTCTTGTGCCTGGTGACATTCTTCGGTCACTAATTTAGGTAGTCCGTGCGATAAGGTATAGCGGATACCCTTGCGGAAGATTTCGTTGCTGCTAACAATAAGTGCGTACATACTTTTGGGGTTTGAGTGATAAACGTAAGATTTAAGAGGGAAGGGTTAGGCAACCTGCCCGTTATTATGAAATTTATCAGGAGGAACAAGTAGTGAGTGAGTCTTCAATGATTTGTCTGGCTGCTCAGCCGCAATCGTATAGCGGCGGAGGTATATGCGAAAAGTGGTGCCCACTCCTACCTGGCTGTCTACCTCAATTCTTCCTCCGCAGTCTTCGATGAGTGATTTTACCATGTATAAACCGATGCCTTTTCCTGGGATGGGTTTGTGTTTGTGAAACCGGGCAAATAGCTGAAACATCTGCTTGCCGGCAGCGGGTATATCCATTCCCATTCCGTTGTCTCTCACCAACAAACAGCACCAATCTTGCACCGGATGAAGAGCCACGTGCACGTGCAACGGGCGCTGCTCAGAGCGGTACTTAACCGCATTGGTGATCAGGTTCATCAGTGCACTGCGCAGCACCGGTTCTGGGTGTAGCAAGCACGACATTTTCGAGAAATCTGTCGTGATTTTCGCGTTCGCAGCCTTGATTTGGGTATCCAATGATTCGGTGACGCTGCGTAACAGATGGTCAATATTGACCACAGTCGCACTTTTACTCATGTCTTTCTGCACCACCAGCAAATCCATCAGATCTCTGATTGAGGCATCCAGGCCATTGGCCGACTGCTCAATGAGCGTAACGAGTTTGCTGACTTCTTTGCCCAATGGATGGTGTCGTACTACTTGGGCGAGTCCGAGTATTCTGGCCAAAGGTGCCCGCAGGTTGTGAGACACCGTGTAGGCAAACTGTTCTAACCGTCGGTTAGCAATTTCTAGGTAGTGGTTTCGCTCTACCAAATTCTTTTCTACCGCGGCTTTCTCGTTGATAAGCCGCTTACGTTCAACCGCATAATTGATAGAACGAGCCAGCGATAATTCGTCTAGGCTGTCCTTGATAAGATAGTCTTGGATGCCTTCTTTCACCGAGGTTTTGGCCAGGGCCAGGTCGTTCGTTCCTGATAGGACGACCACCGGTAGCTTGGCAAATATGCTCTTGGCGCGAATGATCGTTTGCTCTCGTTGGCAGTCAGGTAACGAGAGGTCTAGTACCACCACGTCGAAAGTTTGCTCTCTTACGAGCTGTGCCGCCTGACGCATCGTACCTACTGCCACCACTGCCGAGCCGGTAAGCTCGCTTCCGTCTACATATTCCTCAAAAAGCATGACGTCGGCAGGGTTGTCTTCAATCAACAGAATATTTATCATAAGTCTTATTAGGTAGATTTGCTATGGTTAACCAAAATGCTTTGATCTCGCGGATCACTTCAATAAATTCTTCAAAGTCAAGTGGTTTGGTGATGTAACAGTTAGCGTAATTTCTGTAACAGTTGATCATATCATCGTGGGCACTCGAGGTGGTGAGCACAATCACGGGAATAAGCTGAGTGCTTTTGTTGTTCTTGATGATTTTAAGTATTTCTAGCCCGTTGATTTTTGGCACATTGAGGTCAAGAATAATCAGGTCGGGCGGGGTTGCGTCGGGCTCACTCAACCGTTCTAAATACTGGATAGCCTCTTCACCGTCGTTGGCCACTTCCATATGAAAAGACATGCGGTTTTCTTCCAACGCTAAGCGCGTCAAGTCTACGTCAGCCGGATTGTCTTCTACTAGAAATAGCCTAAGCGGGGTCAACTGCACGATCATGGTGTTGGCTGTTTGGGGAGTATAAAACAGAAAATGGCCCCCTGCCCTTCTTGCGACTCGAGGTTGATGGTACCTTGGTGAAGTTCTATGACCCTTTTGACGATAGACAGTCCCATGCCGGTGCCTTCGTACTTATGACCGTTGAGGCGACGAAAGATGTCAAAGACGGTATCGTTATACTCAGGACTGATACCGATACCGTTGTCTGATACACTAAACTGCCAGCCCTGCGGACTATCCGCCACCGTGACACGAATGGCAGGTGGTTGCTCCGAACGAAATTTAAGCGCGTTGCTTACCAGATTAGAGAATACATAGTACATCAGTGTTTCACTGGCGTGTACGGTGGGCAACGTGGGGTAGTGTATTGAAGCCCCGGTGCGGTTAATACGAAGTTGCTGCTCCTGCTCTACCTGCTTCATCACTTCATTAAGATTTACCAACTGCTGCTCTTGGTGCAGTTTACCAATGCGTGAGTAGGCCAGCAGGTCCGTGATCAACCGCTTCATGCGCGTAGCACCATCCACGGCGTAATCAATAAATTTCCCGGCCCTATCGTCGAGTTGGGGTTGGTAGCGTCGCTGCAGCACTTGTAAGTAGCTTGCCACCACCCGAAGGGGTTCTTGCAAGTCGTGCGAGGCGATGTACGCAAAGTTTTCAAGTTCTTCGTTAGAGGCCCGGAGCTGCTCCGTAAGGTACTGAGCACGCACCTCGCTCTGTTGCACTTGTTGGGCGAGCAGGCGAAGAGCCTCTTCGGAAGAAGCATCGTCTGGTACGAATTGCGGTGTGGCATCGCGTGCTAAGGCAATAATTGCATCCGTTTCGGGCACGGGCCGCAGGCGCCATACCAACGGGCGGTAGGTGCCGTCTTGTTGCCTAAACCGCAACATGAAATCAGCCGCGTGCGAACCATCGGATACCGTGAGGCACGCCCGGGCGTCTGGTTGGTCTTCAGGGTGTACCAGCGACAGAAAGTCGTGCTGATGTAGGTCTTCAGTATAGCCCAGAGTAGACCTAAAAGTCTGGTTCACCTTTTGAAACCGGTGGTCTGCATCTACCAGACACACCAAGTCTTCGGTGAGGTCGAGCCAAGTTTCGTACGCACGCAACTGGTGAGCCGATGCCTCGATTGAATCTGCGGGTGATGAAGCAGTGAGCGACATAATACTATTTGGGGTGACGTGATGGCACAATGGTATTAGTAATACACAAGAAGAAAAAGGGGGTAGGTAATTATGCTTAGGTAATGAAGGGCGAAAAAGCGTACGTATTTTTGAGCGCGACCTTTAATCGTCTGGCAAGTGTTTTTCAAACAGTATCCGTAAAAAGACTCATGAACTGCTAGTAAAACACTTAGTTTTGATTGAATCGCGCGCTTTAAAGAAGTATAAAAATAATAGTGTAGTGGCTGTGACTTTTTTTGCCACAGCAAGTCCGCGATATATCGTAGGATTCTGTTATATTCTCGGCAGAAGGCTATACCTGAGCATATCATCAGTATAATTGCCTAACTACATACTACCATAACTACTATTTATGATTCTCGCCCACGTCAGTCGGATGATGGTTATCTCAGGCATAGCGATTATGTGCGCGATGGCAGTAGCCCTTATTTTATTCGCCTTATTTTACCAGAAAAAATTCGTGCGACAACAGATGGTCAACCAGCAGGCGCTGCTCGACGCTTCTTTCGAGCTACAGGAGCGTGAGCGTGAGCGTATTGCTCGAGAGCTTCACGACGGTATCGGTGCTATGCTGGCCGCTGCCAAGCTATTGGTACACCGCTTGCCCGCTAAGCAAGTACGCACTGAGGTGCTAAAAGATCTAAAGGAAGTACTTACCGAAACGATCCAAGAAGCAAGGGCCGTAAGCCGCGACCTATCACCGCAGTGGGTACGGAAGAAAGGACTAGTGGGTGGGCTTCAAAAGTATTGTGAGACGTTGAATAATGGCAACAGTATTAAAATTAACTTTTTTGACCAGAATACAGAAGTGCCCTCAAACTCTCGAGCCGAACTTTCAATTTATCGTATAGCGCAAGAACTTATACACAATGCCATCAAGCACGCTCAGGCAGGCTGCGTGAGTGTGTCTTTATCAATAGAAGGTCGTTGGTTACGCTTGTCAGTAAAAGACGACGGGCAAGGCTTCGACTTACAGAATATCCAACCACACCACGGTCATGGCCTGCTCAACGTACGTAGCCGATTGCAATCCCTCGGGGGGCATTTGCAGCAGCAAACGATATCTGAGCCAGGTACCAGTCTTATTGCAAACGTACCATATCGTCTATTCACTAATACTACCTCCTAATATGAACATTCTAATTGCTGATGATCACCAGGTTTACCGCCGTGGTTTGCGTCATTTCATTCAAGAGAATCACCCGGAAGCACGTGTCGTTGAAGTGAGCAACGGCCGTGAGGTGATTGACCTGCTACAGCACAAATCGCAGCGTAGTGGTATAGACATCGCTCTGCTGGACCTTGAAATGCCTGATATGGACGGCATCAAGACGGTAAAGTACCTCCGTGAGCGAATGATTGACCTTAAGATTATTGTGCTGACCATGCACGAAGATGCCTGGATGATGGATCAGATGGTGAGCTTGGGAGTGCAAGGCTACTTGCTAAAAGGTGATCCGGAAGAACAGATAGAAGAGGCCATTGCGGCCCTTAAAAAGGGGCAGACCTACTTCAGCCAACCCGTATCTGGTGCGTTACAGCGAGAGGTAATGCGAAGCAAGCAGTTTCGCCGCAACTTTCGTCGGTTTCGACAAATCTCAGACCGAGAAATGGAAGTGCTCAAGCGTATTTGTAGAGAAGAAACCAACAAAGAGATTGCCGAAGCACTTTCATTGAGCGTGCGTACGGTAGACAATCATCGTCATCGTTTACTTGAGAAGTGCGAAGCCAAGAACACAGCGGGTCTGGTAATGTATGCCATTCGTCACGGTTTGGTGGATACGGCGGAGATATAAGGCGCTTTTCTTCGGGTCAGGCAGTTCTTCTACGTTTTTGTCATCGTTGTGCGCAGTTACATATACGATTACCGTAATGCACCATAGCGCGGAAGACGAGGCTGTTCTACGAAAAGAGTGTCCTAAAGCTCATGGTTTGAGCCAAACCGAGTCACGCGCATGGGCTAGGTTGCTTTACTTTGAAGCATAGTATTAGTTAATCTATCTCATTTTAAACCCTATTAATTATGTCACTTACAGGAAAAGAAGGTGCCGCCATTTCATTAGACGAAGCCCGCACCATGATCGGCCGCTACCGAAAGAAGTATGCCACCAAAGAAGGCTCGAGCGAGCCCAGTAACCGGATCTTTTGCTTCATGGGTCGGGAGAATATCGAGAAGCTACTAGCCCAGGAAGATTGTGTGGGTATTCGTACTTATTTTGCTGAAGCTGAAGACGGAATGATTGATATCGTGTTGGTAGGAGCGGATAGAAAAGGGAACGATATTACCACCTTAACTGTCGACCGAGGTGGCGGAAGTCCTCCCGAACGTTTTGATTCAGCGGTTTCTATTCTCCAATAGCGTATGGGTCAGCTTGTATATAGTACTACTTTCTGGATAATGTCTTTTACTGTTCTAATTCCTTTTTCGATAGGGATAAGGAACAAGTGTTACCAAAGTAGTAATGTGTACAAGGTATTTATGCTGATGCTGTTAGTTTCTGCTGCCTGCAGCGCAGTGAATATCATTCTTTTGCGTGTAGTTGAAGGAATAAATAATCATTTTGTACTACATGTATACACCGCATCAGAGTTTGTGTTGCTGGCGCTGCTCTATCAGCTGGTACTCAGAACAAAGAAGGCTATCGCAATTGTTGCGGTAGCTTTTTTACTTTTTAAAATATGCGATGTGATTTTCATCACAGGAATCAATCAAGTGGATAACCTGGCAGTAAGTATTGAGAGTGTGGTAATGATCTGCCTTAGTCTACTGTGCTTTAGCCGCTTGATGAGTAGCCAAGAAGGCAATCTATTGGGCGTGCCGCTGTTTTGGATTAATTCGGGTATCTTAATCTATTTCTCTAGTAATTTCTTCTTATTTGCATATAGCTCACACATATTTGATGAGCTCAAAGAATACTATTTCTACTGGTCAATACATAATATCCTAGTCGTTGTGCGAGACATCTTGTTCACCATCGCAATGGTCATGATCGGCCGCGAATCCTCTAAAACCAATCGACACAAGGAGTTGACGGTTTACGAATAAACCGGACTCCCCGCACCGATTGCTTTATTGCTAAATTATTAGCTTTCCTGTAAGGCCATCTTGTGGTCCTTACGTTTGTCAATCACATACAAACGATTACCAATCTGCACGCTGGGCAGTAAGCCTCCGTTAACGATGTGCCACACCTTACGATAGCTGAAGTTGTTCTTCCGCGCGTAGTATTTGGCACTTACCAACTGAGTACTGTCCACCACATCCTCGGGCGCGTAGGCCTCCAGCGGCGGCACATTTTGATCAAGCTTTCGCACCACGTAAAACGTGTTCTCGATGTTGACCGACCGCAGCGTACCTTCCCGCACCGCCTCTATGGCTGTGTAGTAGCTGATGTTCGTCTGTAGTGATAAATGATAGAGGGATACCAGCTGCGAACTGTAGATAATATCCTCTCGTGTTCCCTTTCTACTCTTTACATTGACCCGGATGGGAACGACCACCGGGGTTCTCTGGTGAATTTGGTTGGTAGACACAGATGTTATTAATTAAATGAGACATATTCCCAAATACGGAACATCGAGGGCAACATGCAACAAATAGACCGACCTTTTGTGGAATAAAATGTAAGAAAGTGCTATCAATACGGTTCAGCGCACTAAAGAACAGACCACTTCAAACAAACTACCTCGGTATAGAGGTTATGCCTGATAAAGACCCTCATGAAAGATAAGATATGTCTGATTACCGGTGCCAACTCGGGCATTGGCAAAGTGACTGCCCAAGCATTGGCGCAGCAGGGCGCGCACATCATCATGGTGTGCCGAAACGAAGCACGCGCTCAGCAGGCCCGTCAAGACATTGTGGCCACCTGTCGGCACGAAAAGGTGGACGTGGTGCTCGCCGACCTCTCGTCGGTTGAGCAAATCAGGCAGGCCGCCGACCACATACGAACCACCTACCCCAAGATAGATGTGCTCAATAATAACGCGGGGTTGCTGATGGGCGACCAGCGAGAACTCACGCAAGATGGCTTTGAGATGACCTTCGGGGTCAATCACCTGGCCCCCTTTCTACTCACCCATCTGCTGATAGATCAAGTGAAGGCTAGCGGAAGAGGCAATATCATCAACGTGGCTTCGGACGCTCATCGCCTGGGGTCTATCAAGTTCAAAAACCTACAGTACGAGTACGGCGGCTACGCCGGTTGGAAAGCTTACTGCCGGTCGAAGCTATGCAACGTACTGTTTACACGCGAGCTAAGCCGACGGCTGAAGAATACCTGTGTGGTAGCCAATGCGCTGCATCCGGGAGCAGTAGCTACCGGTTTTGGCAAAGGAGTATCAGGGATAGGGGGAGTGCTCATGCGCATGGCACAACCCTTCCTCATTAGCGACGAACAGGGTGCCGCCACAACCATTCATTTAGCGACCAGCGGCGAGGGTTATATGGTAAGCGGTAAATACTTTAAAGATCAGCAGGTGGTTGAGCCAAACAAGGCGGCCCGCAGTGACTACAACGCCAAACGGCTTTGGGAAGTGAGCGAAGCGTTGCTGGGTGTTTCGTTTGAACCACAGAGCAACGCTGTTACATAATCTACTCAATACTAATGTGGATGGTTACTAGTGCTTTGACGAGCCTAAAACTCAGGGTAATCCGATGTGAATTTTGCCATATCTCTGCGTTGCAAAAAATCTCACGTAGCTACGGCTATACTCGGTTTTTGCGTTGATCTGCACCAAAAGCCATGGTCGCCTAACCCTAATTTTAAACATTGACGAAGCACTAGCTTGTCGCTTACGAACCAGGCATAGGAAGTTTGCCGTCATGACGCTCACCAGAACGCTCAAACTTCCTAAGCATCCTATGATATTTTGTGATGCACACATCCAAGTTTTTAAACCTTTCGGGCGCCAGAGGGTTTTTTGGATACTTTTTAACCGCCATGGAAACATTTTTTACTATTCTGGGCTTTGCCCTTATTGCGTTTGTCGCCTTCTGGGCATGGTATCAGCGTCGTCCGGTATACCGCGTGCCCAAGCCCTTTCCTAGTGAGTGGCAGACCCTATTGCAGCAGCACGTGCACTTCTATCAAAATTTGAATAAGACCGAACGTAGAAGATTCGAGAAGAAGGTGCGTAATTTTATGAAATCGGTGCGTATCACCGGAGTGCGCACCCCGGTAGAAGACCTCGATCGCCTGCTCATTGCCAGTAGCGCAGTAATACCCCTGTTTGGGTTTCCTACGTGGGGGTATAACTACCTGCACGAGGTGCTACTATACCCGTCTGCCTTTGATCGTAACTTCTCCACCGAAAACCCTAAAGAGATTATCTCAGGGATGGTAGGCAGCGGTGGTAATATGGAAGGGGTAATGATCCTAAGCAAGCAGAGTTTGCACAACGGTTTTGCCAACACTACCGACAAACACAACGTAGGCATTCACGAATTTGTGCATATTCTCGACAAGCAAGACGGTGCCATCAACGGGGTGCCCGCCGTACTCAACGATGAACAGTACATTGACCCTTGGTTGCAGCTGATGCACCGGGAGATGGGGCGTATCAAAAAGAAAAAGAGTGACATTGATGCCTACGCCGCTACCAACGAGCAGGAGTTTCTGGCGGTCGCCAGCGAATACTTTTTCGAGCGACCCAAACTCTTCGAAAAGAAACATCCGAAGCTATACGGTATGCTGCGCAAGGTGTATCATCAGAATATGGCCAAGCGTTTACGCAACCCGTTCAAAAAACGCAGACGTGTGGGGCGTAACGCTCCGTGTCCCTGCGGCTCAGGCGACAAGTTCAAACAGTGCTGTATGAACAATTAGACGCGCTCACCTGACTACTGTAGAGTCTTACTGCTAATTTGTCAGATTGATAAACCGTGATAAACTATGACAGAAAGGAGTGCCGTTCGGCGAACCAGTGACGTGTACTACTATGAGATAGTCGGAGTACACCACGCCAAAAAATGGAAGCCGAGCAATAAGTAAGAACTAAGTGATAGTTGTATAATAAAAGGGCGAAGTAGTTTTACTAGATTTTACTTCTTCCCCAAACACTGTGGTATGTGCTTATAAGCTAGTAACATGAATACGGCGAGCATCTACGCCGCATTTGCAGCACAACACCACTTTGCTTTAGAATGGTACGCGCGTATTATTTTGTAAGAAACAGCGTGGTTAAGGGTAGCTACCCTGCATACTTTGGGACGCATAAACCACCAAAAGTATATGAGTACAATTAATAAAGAAATGGAGCAAGTGGCTACCATTCTACGCAACGCCCAGCAGCCGCAGATTAAAAAAGCATTAGTCAATTATGGTTATACCAGTGCTCGTTTTCAAGAGGGGCAATCGTTGCTCGACCAGTTTCAACGGTTACAGCGAACCCTAAAGGAAGCGCTTGAGCCAACGTGTACCATAACCCGCACCCTGATCAGCTACGAACGAGAGATGAGGCAGCAATTTGTGACGCACCGTGCTCTGGCCAATTGGATCTTTCGTAACGACCAAATCGCCTACCAGCGGTTAGATTTATTCCGACCTATTGCCAGCCAGTCCACCGCCAGAGCGGCTCAGATCAAGCGTTTCTATCAAGAAGCCATTCAGTTGCACGCCCAGTTTGTTCGTCACGGACTCGCTAAGGCCGAGCTAGAGCAAGGTCAAAACATGATAGAAGCGATCACCGATGCCCGTCGCGAGCGCGAGCATCAGCTGAAAAATGAAGGTGTCACCCCGCCAAATTTGCGCCAACGCGATGAAGTGCGCCGGAACCTACGTATCTGGTTGGTCGACTTCCGTACGGTAGCGCGGGCGGCCCTGCACCACGAACCTCAGCGGCTTGAGGGGCTAGGTATCATGGCAGCTGTGTAGTCTGGCTTGGCACTTCGCTACATTTGCCGTAAATGGTACGCTTTGGGTCGCACAAACGTTCGGATGCCCAGATACGATAAGGTAGTGCCGATGCCCGAATGCTGTCGTCCTGACCAGGGTAGGGTGGCACTCACCCGGTCGCAGCAGTTCCAATAGGCGGTACCGGCGTTAATTTGAGACAGGATAGTTTCGGCACGCTGCTGCGTGTCGCTATACACCGCTGCGGTCAGGCCGTAGTCTGTATCCTGCATGAGGGCCACCGCTTCGGCATCATCAGTCACGCGCTGCACTCCGATGATAGGCCCGAATGATTCTTCGCGCATCACGGCCATCTGGTGGTTTACGTTGGTGAGCACAGTGGGGGCAAAATAGTGTCCTGGGCGATCAAGTCGGTGGCCACCCGCCAGCAAGGTGGCCCCCTGGGCTACAGCGGTTTTCACCTGTTGCTCAAGTACCGTCAACTGCTCGGGGCGGGCCAGTGGCCCGATAAACGTGCCGGCTTGCTCAGGATCACCTACCACCAACTGTTTCACTTCATCGGCAAAGGCCGCTATGAATTGATCGTAGGCCGCTTGGTGTACGTAGATGCGCTCCACGGCGCAACAGCTTTGGCCGTTATTATAAAAGGCCCCCTCGGCAGCAGCTTGCGCCACTTGAGCCATGTGCTGGTTATCATCGGTGACGTAGAGCGGATCTTTACCGCCTAATTCCAACTGACAGGGCACCATGCGCGGGGCCACTGTTTCGTAGATGGTTTTACCGGTGCGGTATGAGCCCGTGAAAAAGTAACCATCGAGGGGCAAATCGAGCAACGCTTTTCCGGCTTCGCCGCCGCCCACTACTACCTGAAACACGTCTTGTGGTATTCCTGCTTGGTGCAGCAGCTCCCCGATCTTCTGCCCGGTCAGTGTCGTATATTCCGATGGTTTGTAAAGTACTGCGTTACCCGCCAGCAGCGCGGGAATGAATACGTTGACGCCCACCAGGTACGGATAATTCCAGGCCGAAATATTGGCCACGACCCCCAGTGGTTCAAACACGATTTTTTCGGTGAGCCCCGCTTCCTCGTGCATCGTCTCATCGGCGAGCCAGCGTTCGGCATTGTCTACAAAAAACTGAATACGCCCCCGGGCGCCGTTGATTTCGTGATGTGCCTGATCAAGGGGCTTACCCATCTCCTGAGTGAGGGTAAGAGCCAGTTCGTCGGCTTCGCTGGCAAGCAGTTCTGCAAACCGGCTGATCGCCGAGCACCGCGCTGCCAACGGGGTTTGGTACCAGGTGGACTGGGCTTGCCGGGCACGGTTATACTTCGCCTGAATATCGTTTAGGGTGTCTTCAGTAACGGTGGTAATGCGTGATTCGGTGGCAGGGTTGTGGATATCCATACTGTTTGATAGAAGTGAGTTCGGTGATTTTAATTACTGCCCCGGCGGCAGTCAAGTAAAGATACTGGTTTGCGATTGCTGTGCAAAGAGCACCGTAGTAAGCCTACTGGTCCAGACAACACAGGAGGCGTAGCTGTTATTTAAGGGTTAACGTTTGGGTGTGGGGCGGCTGAGTATCTCATTCATCTTCGCCACGTACACCGGGCTTTCGGTGAGGTTGTTATGACCGTAGCCATTCAGCACCGTCAGTGCTATGTGGTCGTATTGTTTCTTCAGGCGCAGTGCGTGTTGAATCGGAATGAGTTCATCGCGGTCGCCGTGGAAGATGTACACCGGACACCGCACTTGTTGCAGATGTTGGTTAGAACGCAGCGGATATTTAATGATGGGTGTCGGCACGATCTTGGTTTTCTCTTGAATGAGCGAGGCCAGGCTGGCGTAGGGTGCGTTGAGCAGCAGGAGGGCGGGGGCGTTCTGCGCTGCTACCTGCACTGCCATGCCGGTTCCAATGGAGGTGCCTGACACGATGATCTGATCTTCCTCAAAGTCTTGTTTCAGGTGATCATAGGCTAACTGCGCATCGGCAATGAGCTGTGCTTCGCCGGTAATTTTGCCCTCGCTTTTGCCGTACCCTCGGTAGTCTAAGAACAGCACGTCGAAGCCATTATCTACGTATAAGTCAGCCGCTTGCCCCCAGCCGTGGATGGCCCCGGCGTTGCCGTGCAGAAACAGCACCGCTCCCTTAGGGCTGGCGGCTTTAAAATGAACGGCACTGAGCGGTGTACCATCGGCGGCGGTTAGAGAAACCTCTTCAAACGTACTATCAAAGGTGAATTGATAATCAGCCGGTAGTTGGGTAGGAAAAAACAACAGCCGCTCTTGCACCAGATAAAGGAGTAGACAAACTGCTGCGTAGAGGCCCACAAGGGTACCCAACCATCCCAAGATTTTCATCGGCTAATGTGTTGTGCGTGTATTTTTTAGTGATGCTGCTCAAATCCCATTTCCATAAAGTCGTGATCCAGAAAGAGCTCGTGCCAACTGGCCGCAAAGGCCGAGAGGGGTTCGTCGTCATCGGCATGGTCGTAGTGCTCGTGAAAGAAACCGTCGGACTGAGCCTGACTGTCAAAGCGGCCTCCCCAGAAGTGTATCCTATGTATCATGTTCGATGGAAGTAATAAGGTCTGTAGCAGGTCAGAATATACGAATCTATGATCATACGCTACTCAATCCACGGTAGTGACGGTATGTTGGGCGTACCAATGCAGCATTTCTTGCTCAACAGCCTCTCTTGAGGTAGAGTCATGCAGTAGCTGTTCGTAGTGCATTCGTTTTTCTTCTAAGCAAAACTGCGTTAGCAGTGCGTATTCGTAGTAGGCTCGCGAGATCATGGTGCCGTCTGGCATGTCGATGTCCCAGGCATCAGGAGCAGAGGTGTTCGCCGCAATGAGCCGATCAACATTGGCAACCAAATTAGTGTTCTGCAAGCGGGCGATGTACTCGGCGTAGCCTTCCCACTTCCAACGAGGCCACCCTGCGATCGGATTAGACCGCCACAGTCCGAAGTGATTGAGTTGTAGGCAGTGAACTGCTTCATGGGCCATCAAACGGGTGAGACCCCAACGGTAACCGTTGCGCGCCACAACACCGGCATCGTAGTCAATTTGACCTCGTAACACCACAATGTTGTAAAATCCCCAACCAAACGCGGGCCCCCGCAGCTTTTCTAACAGAGCCGGATATTTCGACGGGTCGTCGAGGCAAACGGTAAGCAACTGATCGGGACGATAGAGCTCACTGGTTTTGATTATCTGAGAAACTGAGTCTAGGCGAGGAAATAGGCTCGGAGCCATCGGCTGGTCGTGCAAGATGTGGTACTGCTGATACGCCGTGCGATGCGCATAGGTGAGGGAAGGGTGTAGTACGAGAACGATAAGAAGGCTGGCCAACAAAAATCCCGTAGCCGCCAGCCGAAGTGCCCATTTTCCAAGTATCTTTCGCATCATGAGTAGATTAAGTTTTGAAATCTGAGATATCTATTATTTCGTCAACGAAAAGCAGTACGTTACCACTGATTGTTACAAATCTCTAAAAACCACTCATACACCCGATTTCCGTCCATCAGGGGCGTCTGTGAGTTGGCGAAGAATTCAGGGTGCCACTGTACGCCTACCACTTTTCCTGCCTCAGCTTTGGTCCACTGAAAGGCTTCCACCAGCCCGTCTTCGGTGGAGGTGGCCAGTACTTCCAAATCCTGCCCCACCGCTTTGACTGCTTGGTGGTGTACTGAGTTGACGGTGCGAACCGTTTCGGTGCCCTGCAACTGGTCCAGCAGTTTTCCCTCGGTGAGCACAATCTCGTGGTGCAATTGATCGTACAGGGCAGCATCGCGGTGCTGAATGGCCTCCGGCAACTGCGTGGCAATGTCTTGGTACAAGGTGCCGCCGAAATAAGCGTTGATGAGCTGAAACCCCCGGCAGATGCCAAACACCGGTTTGTGGTGCTTGATGGCGTAGTCTAAAATGCGCAGCTCGTACGCATCCCGAAACGGATCGCCTCGCCAGCGACCCATAGGCGTTTCGCCGTAGGTTTCGGGGGCAAGGTCATCGCCCCCCTGAAAGACAAAGCCGTCAAACTGCGCCAGTAGCTCGTCTAGGTGTGTGCCTTCCAGATCGGGAATGAGCACTGGCATCACGCCCGGACGGTACAGGTAGCGCGCCATATCGCGCTCCAGATAGCACAGGTGCTTGGCCGAAAAGTAGGTGCGCTGCGGGTCAGGATACATAAAGCAGGCGGTTACTCCTAATGTTATCATGATGTGGGCGAATAATCTTGCCAGAGACGGACGAATGCGGATTGGTAGCCCAACAGCACAACGGTATAAAGCACCAGATTTACGATGGAGATCAGCCAGTTGCGTGGATCAAAGAAGGCATGATATAGCAGAATGTTGACTACAATAGGACCAAGAACTAGGAGGGCGATAGGCACCTTTATTTTAGACAGCAGTAATAACCCTCCAATGACTTCCAAGGCTTTTACTACGTAGATAAACCCACTGTCTACCATCATTTGCATGAAGGGATGTAGCTCTGGTACTGGAATGAAAGTAAAGAAGCCGTTAAGTCCGAACACAACGAATATTACCCCGAGCAACACTCGAGCTGATAGTACAATCCAGCGCATACGTCTTATTTTACGAAAGCTACGAAGCAATCTCGTCAAATGCTATCTGCTTTGTGGAAACTTCGGCCGTGAATTGGAACATCATCTCTTCCGTCAGAGCGCAGCCGTATAAAGCCTCACAAAGTCTTCTCGCGTTACGGGGTTGGGGCTGTTGGGGTGAGCGAAATCGTCCGTTGCCAGCGAAGCCAGAGTGTCAATGTGCGCTTTTTCAACTCCCACCTCACGCAGTTGCGTGGGCAGCCCGATCTGCCGGGTAATCTGGCGTACCCGGGCCACCACCGCTTCGCCGGTACGTTCTTCTAATTGCATCGCCTCCGCGATGCGTTCGAAGCGGTCTTCGCAGCCCTTGATGTTAAACTCCAGCCCGTGCGGCAGGCAGATGGCGTTGGCCAAACCGTGGTGCGTGTCGAGTAGCGACGACAGCGGGTGCGCCATCGAGTGTACCACGCCCAAACCCTTCTGAAAAGCCACCGCGCCCATCAGCGAGGCCAGCAAAATCTGGTTGCGCGCAATCATGTCGGGACGGTTGACGACCGGTTCTAGCAAACGGTTGAGAAAGCGAATGCCTTCCAGCGCAATGCCGTCGGCCATCGGGTGGTAGTTGATCGCTAAGTAAGCCTCGAGGTGATGCGTGAGCGCGTCCATGCCCGTGGCAGCGGTGATGGCCGGAGGCAAACCGTAGGTCAGCTCGGGGTCGGCGAACACCCGGTCGGCCATGAGGGTGGGATGGAAGAGAATGCGTTTCTTTTTGGTATCATCCTCAGAAATGATCGCACTACGGCCCACTTCGCTGCCGGTGCCGGCCGTGGTGGGCACGGTCACAAACGGCGGAATGGGTTCGGTAATGTACTGGTCGCCCCCGATCAGCTCATCATAGTCGAACAGATCGCGGGTGTTGTTAATGCTGAGGGCAATGGCCCGGGATACGTCGATAGCCGCCCCGCCTCCGATACCCACCACCGCGTCGCTGTTGTACTGCCGGTAGGCTTCGTTGCCCTTGAGCACGTCGGACTTGACGGGGTTCTTAGAAATATGAGCAAACACCTCGGGCTGTAACCCTTCGGTGATCAGCCGCTCGGCAATCTGTCGGAAGAAGTCCAGGTCAGCAATCTGCGCATCGGTGACCAGCAGCGGACGCTTCACGCTCTGATCTTTCAAGTAGGTGCCTAGCTCTCGAGCAGCACCTTCGCCGAAGCGGATAACGGTCGGAAAGTTGAATTGGTAAATCATAGTAGCAACGGTTGAAGGCATGGAACAGACAAACACCTATGGCACGAATGCGCGCGTAATATAAGCACGGAATCTATACCACCGAAGTATCTATACGGATAGCCCCAACCTGATGATCGATAAACTGCGCTAAATCCCGCGCCCACGTCTGATAGGCAAGCTTTGACGGATGGACGCCATCGCTAAAAAACGCTGAGTTAGGCGCTTCTATCAAGAGGCGGTCTTTCCAGTCTTGGGTAGTGATTACACGCCCGTGGTAGTAAACGCCATCAGTATTTCGACTGATCTGTGCCAGTGCCTCACCGAAGATTTCTACCAGATTGCCGAGCACAAACTGAATAGGTCCGGTAAAGGCAGGAAACGATCGAATTGGGGGCATATTAGCAAAAACAATGGGAGTGTTCACGAATTGGGTACGCAGTTCATCAATCAATGTATTCACTTCTTCTCGCCAACTCCTCAGGCTGTTCAGGGTAAACGCATCATTACCACCAATGCCTAAAACGATCAAGTTGGCCACTTTGCCTTCGGTGCGTGGGAGCAGCCGCTTTCGAATCTGCCGAACGGTGTAGCCGCTTTTAGCGTACACCTGCCAGCGAACATTCATACCTTGGCGACGAGCTATCTCGTCGGCGAGTGTACCGGCAAATCCTTCGCGGTGCGTAGCGACTCCCACTCCGGCCATTGTACTCTCACCGATCACCAGCAGCCTAAGGGTTTCTTTCGTGGTGGTGTCCGCCGTACAAACGCCTTCGGGGCCGGTGGCCTCCGGCAGTTTCGGCACCATCTTTCTAATCTGCTTGCCCTGAAAGTACATCAGCGGCAGCAGGGGGGTGGCCACAAGCACTCCCATGGCGTACTTCAGATCAGGTGACATCTCTCGGTATACATCGTTAAATCACCTCAAAGTAACGCTTCACCTCCCAGTCGGTGACTGACTGAGAGAACTGTCGCCACTCCCACTCACGGGTGCGCACGAAATGATCGGCGAAGTCGGCACCGAAGAGCTCCGCCGGGATATCTGAGGTTTTCATCGCTAGCGTAGCCGCGTGCAGGTCGGCGGGCAATCGGGCGGCCTGCTCATCTTCGTAGCCGTTGCCCGTCACGGCGGGTTGCTCAAGCTTGAGTTCGTGGCGAATACCGTATAGGCCGCTGGCCAGACAGGCCGCCATGGCCAGATAAGGATTGGTGTCAGAACCTGGCACGCGGGTTTCCAAACGGGTAGATTTTTCGCCACCCACCAAAGTGCGTAACGCGGTGGTGCGGTTATCGGCACCCCAGCTGGCACTGGTGGGTGCCCACGCGCCTTCGGTGAGCCGTTTGTAGCTGTTGACCGTCGGAGCCAGCATGGGTAGTATGTAGGGCAAGCAGTGCAGTTGTCCTGCCACGTAGCTGCGCATCACATCCGACATAGCATCGTCCGCTGACGCCTCGTAGAACAAGTTCTTTTCCTGCGATTCGTTCCACAAGCTCTGGTGCACATGACCGCTACAACCGGGCAGCTTGGCGTTCCACTTGGCCATAAAGCTGGGCATGATGCCGTGCAGCGCAGCGATCTCTTTCGCTCCGGACTTGAAAAGCACCGCCCGGTCGGCCGCCTCGAGGATATCGCCGTACACGATGGCCGCTTCGTAAACACCCGGTCCAGTCTCGGTGTGTAACCCTTCTAGCGGCACGCCGAACTGTAGCATCAGATCGAACAAGTCATTGAAGTAGGGGCTTTGCTGCGAACTGCGCAGCAGTGAATAACCAAACATACCGGGTGTGAGAGGCTGCACGTCGGTAAACGATTTGTCCTCTAATGATTGTGCGGTTTCGGCAAAATTGAACCACTCAAACTCCTGAGAAAACGACGGGGTGTAACCCGCGTCGAGGGCCTGCTGCTTCACCCGCTTGAGCAAGCTGCGCGGACAAACCGCTTCGCCTGACCCGCCGCCAAAGTCACCCAGGAAGAAAGGGAGGTCATCGTCCCAAGGGATCTTGCGGTACGTATTTGGGTCAAGCTGCGCGTCCACATCGGGATAACCGGTGTGCCAGCCCGTAAACCGCGCATTGTCGTAGGCGGTGTCTACCGCATCCCAACCAAATACTACACTGCAAAAACCAAAACCACTATCGAGAGCCGATAGAAACTTATCGCGGTGCATAATTTTACCGCGTAGTACGCCATCAATATCGGTGATGGCTACTTTTACTTTGGCGGCCGGATGATTGGCAATCTCTTGTTTGATTTCTTCGGGGGACATAGGCGGGGCGTGGTTTGAGGAATGCTATGAGTTAACGCCACCGGTTAGATAGTGTTCAACGGGTCGTCCGTGGCTACATCTTATGAATCATCATACCAAGTTGAACCGGATACAGAGGAAACTTCCTGTCGATGGATATGACAGATAAATCATTAGCGATTGCCTGACTGATAAACAAGCGGTCAAAAGGGTCTTTATGATTGGATGAGGAATCTGGTTTTTCTAAGTCCCCGACTAAATTAAAGTATAACTTTTCCATACGTCACCGCGCCACGCGGTGAGCGATCACGCGGTGAGCGGGACTTTGCGAAGCGGTCTCCTCGAGGATAAGATCGCTTCACATGCGTTCGCGATGACGTACTTATTATACTTATTTCTGGTCGAGTACTTGATACCTGTAGATGATGTGGTTCTATGCTCAATATTTGAGCATTCATAGTGCGTACATCCAACAACATTTGATTGACATCGCTGCCAAAGTTTAGTTTGTTGAGCCGCTGCTTGATCACAATTTCCCATAAGCTAACGATGCTTACTGAAAATGTCGTTATCCAAATCTTCTATACACTCACGAGCTGTATCCGAGAGTTGATGGTCACCGTCAGCGAACCAGATGAAAGTACTAGTATCTAACAGATATTTCATTAGGAAGAATTATTCATAATAACTACATTTAGGAAATTAATTGCTGGTCTATGAAACGAGTGCCACTGGGTGAATTTGAAGAGATCGTGCTGCTGACGGTAGCCGTGCTATACAATGAAGCCTACGGGGTGGCCATTAAGAAAGAAATTGAGGAGCGGTTAACCCGTTCGGTGAGCGTGGGTGCCTTACAGTCGGCCCTGCGCCGGATGGAGGGCAAGGGTTTTTTGCAATCACGTTTGGGCGAAGCTACCCGGGTACGTGGGGGCAAACGTAAACGGTTTTTTACCGTGACGCCCTACGGCAAGCAAGTGCTGGTAGAAGCTAGAGAGAACCGGACGCAACTGTGGCAGGCTATCCCTAAAGTGGCCTTTGACTTCTGAGTAGATATGAAGCATTCCTCTCCGTCTGATCAAGGTCCGCCCGTTTGGGCCCGCCGCTTTTTTCGCTGGTACTGCCGCGCTGCCTTCGTCGAAGACCTAGAGGGTGACCTGGATGAGATGTACGATGAACGTTTACGGCAGGTTGGCCGCCGTCAGGCGAACCGGCTCTTTGTCCAAGATGTGTTTTTGCTGTTTAGACCGACCATCGTCCGCCGACTTACGCTCTACCCTTTTTTACAAAATCAACCTGCTGCTATGTATCGCAACTACTTTAAGACCGGGCTTCGCCACCTGCTCAAGTACAAAAGCTACGCGCTGCTCAACATTTCAGGACTCGCCATCGGCATGGCAGCGGCCATCGTTCTGTTTCTGATCGTGCGCTACGAACGGTCGTTTGACACGTTTCATCCTGAGCACGAGCGCATCTACCGACTGAGTGAGCGGGTATCTCAAGCAGGTGAGGTAAGCGAGCACGATCTTACCCCTGTTCCGGTAGTACCTACGCTGCTGGAAGAAATTCCGGAGGTAATGGCGGGCACGCGCTTTTTCGCTCCTAACGCTATGCGGCTACGCTATCAAGACCGTAGCGTTAACCCGTTGGTACATTTTGTAGACGCAGGCTTCGCCGATGTGTTCGACTTTGATGTGGTAGCAGGAGATTTGCGGCAAACGTTGGTCAGTACCAATCAGGTGGTGCTTACGCAAACAGTGGCCGAGCAACTCTTCGGTGCAGAAGGTGCCGTGGGCCAAGCCGTAGAAGTGGTGAATGACGAACGTCGGTTGACGGTAGGGGCGGTGCTGGCGGATCCACCGGCGTACTCATCTCTTCAGTTTGAAGTGCTGTTGCCCTGGGCCAACGCTCCCGAGTGGGTAACCGCCGATTTCGGTTGGTACGATACTTTTATGACCGGTTACGTAAAGCTGACCCCTCATGCCAGTGCAACGGCGCTGTTTGGGAAGCTACAGTCGTTTAGGGAACGACATTATACCGGCGAAAAGGCCGCGCGTACGCAACTACATCTGCGCCCGTTAGCAGCGTGGCGAACCACCGACGCCGACAACCAATCCATGATCAATCTGCTAAGCCTGATGGCGCTGATTACGTTGATGATTGCCGGAGTGAACTTCACAAATTTGTCGGTAGCTCAGTCGCTACTGCGGGTGCGAGAAATAGGGGTTCGTAAGGCACTGGGTTCTCTGCGAAGCCAATTAGTCGGGCAGTTCTTGGCTGAGTCGCTGCTCACTACCGGAGTAGCACTGGTTTTTGCCACGGCTTTGGTCAGCCTTATCCTACCTTCGGTAAACCACTATTTTGATCTGTCGCTCACGTTCCGATACTGGCACAACGTATCGCTGTTCGGGGTGCTGCTGCTGATAGGCTTAGCCATCGGTGTGGCTGCCGGCATGTATCCGGCGCTATTTGTTTCGCGGCTGTCGCCGATAGCCTCCCTGCAAGGACTGAGTGAGCGTCGACTGTCCGGACGGTGGATGCAGCACGGTCTTATCGTGGCGCAGTACACGGCTTCTATACTGTTGATTGCGGGCACCTTGGTGATCTGGCGGCAGACGCAGTTTATGAAGTCACAAGACCTGCGCTTTGATCAAGAGAACGTAGTTGGCTTTTCGCTCTGGTATGATCGCTATGACTTTG
Organism: Tunicatimonas sp.; assembly: GCA_965213875.1. Lineage (GTDB taxonomy): Bacteria > Bacteroidota > Bacteroidia > Cytophagales > Cyclobacteriaceae > Tunicatimonas. The sequence continues at coordinate 2,771,748 of CBDCAN010000001.1, forward strand.
ATAGTCAGGAACAGGCTAAATCTGCAATCAAAACGATGATCGACCGTCTGGAAGACGAAAGCTCCATTGCTTCCCTTACCTTTGCTGAGAATATGCCCGGGCGTTACAATAGCAGCTACAACAGCTTCTACGATAGCGATGCTCCGCACCAGCATCCGGTTAACCTGCGACAGGTGATGGTGGGTAACGACTATTTCAAAACTTTGGGAATAGACTTGGTAACGGGTAAGCTTCCTGTCCCCGAGTTGGCGCCTGACAGTGGTTTTGCGGTAGTGATTAATGAAGCGGCTCAACGGGCACTGGGGTGGCAGAGTATAGATGACAAGTATCTTGTGCCGAATGGTGAAGGCGTTCCGTTGCCCGTCATTGGCGTAGTAGAGGATTATCACTATCAGTCGCTTCAAAAACGTATTGAGCCCATGGTTCATTCGTACTACCCCGGTGACGAATACTACTACGGGCATATCGCAGCTCGACTGCAACCGGGGCGCACGGCCGATGGACTGTCTTCGCTAGAGGCAGCCTACCAATCACTTAATCCCCTCGAACCCTTCGATTACTACTTTTTAGAAGAAGATTTTGACAAAATGTACCGAGCCCAAGAGCGGCTTGGCCTTACCGCTACGCTGTTTGCCAGCATTGCGGTCATTCTAGCATCTCTCGGGCTGCTGGCGCTCACGGCTTTTGCCACGCGTCAGCGTCAGCAAGAAGTAGGTATTCGCAAAGTACTGGGGGCATCGGTTACGCAGGTGATGGCCTTACTATCTAAGAATTTTGCCGTACTGATCATCATGGCCTTGGTAATCGCCGGTCCGCTGATTTACTATGCCGCTGAGCGGTTCTTGCAAGACTTCGCCTACCGCATCGATCTTGGACTAGATACTTTCTTTATCGCCGGGGCGATTGCCCTATTGGTAGCCGCTGTGAGTGTAGGTACGCAGGCTTTTCGCGCAGCTTCCGCCAATCCGACAGATGCGCTGCGCGACGAGTAGGTACAGTAGCAGCGGCAGTAGGCAGGTGGTGTTTACTGCCGCTGCGGGGCAGCCCCTGCTACTGCTGCTTTTTCAAAACCTATAAAATTTAACCTACCCCTTCTCACCATCATTCACAATGTGCTGCTTGAAACGCTCGGCCACGAAATCGTCGTGTAAGTAGTCGGGCAGGCCATTGAGCCAATCTTGGTAGATATCCGTACCGAACACCCACACGACATAGGCTTCATGCACAAAATTGAGGTAGTCGACGATACCCAATAGCGACTCGTGAAACAGTCTGGTATCAATGTCAGCGTCAATGAAGCGCTCGATCTCCCGATGGCCGGGCGAGATGCACAGGCGGGCTAATAAGTCGAACACCGAGGTGTAACCAATGCGCCAGTTGATCTGCTGCCAGTGCCGATCGTCAAAACGGCGCAGCACCTCACCCGTCCGCGGACTGCGCAGGGCGTGCTGTTCGCTACTCTGCACTTGCTGACGCACCCGCTGCGCGCGTTGGCGGTGGGTAGATCGCAGAAACTGACCTACCTGCCGCTGCGCCTCGGGTTCGGTAGCGGCCATCTGCAAGCTAGGGTTGAGCCGCCCGAAGGGCAGGTGACGCATCCGTGGTTTTCGAGGGTGCCCCACCGCGTAGAATGAAACCGCCCGGGGGTAGGCTCCTCCTATAACCAGCTTGCTGCCTTCTGACACCACCCGTTCGGGTTGCCGGGTGTTGACGCCGTGCAACCGCAGCATTGCTAACAGACTTTCTTGCACGCTGTAGTACGCCTGCGGAAAAGTCCAGTGCAGGGTATGGCGCAGATAACTATCGCTGTTGAGCAGCGCACTACTACGCAGCGTGTATTCGGTGTTCCAACTATTGAGCAAGTGCTTCTGCACCGAGGTTTGTACCGCTGCACTATCGCGCGCTTCAAAAGTCGATAGATACGGAAGATCAGACAGGCAATGTGCGTCCTCATCCTGTTGAATATGAAAGTTGAGCGCGTGAAAATGATTGAGGAAAACCTGCGCCGGAATAGAAGATCGATCAAGTACCTGAGTATCAGTATGTACGGTTATTTTATTCATCGCAAAAGGAGTTTAATGTACTTGTTTTAAGAACATTAAAAGTAGTAAAATAATCCCTTTAACTCACTGATTTACAGAATATTTATCTGCTTTTACGTGAAGTGGCGTACGGGCATTTTTGAGCAGATGGTGCCAAGCACTATTTCACGATCAACTGGCCGCTGAATCGTTGGTCTTTGGCTAAGATTTCGTAGAGATACACTCCGGCGGTGAGGTAGGTCGGGGGAATGGTTTCTTGGGCTGAGGCGAGAGTTTGCGTGAGTACCTTTTGCCCGGTGGCGTTGTAGAGGGTAAGCACTCCTGGTTCGTCTAGCATTCGGGTGAAAACGTTGAGGGGCTGGCCAACTCCCACTGGGTTCGGAAAAATAAGCACCGGTTGTTCGGTAAGATAATAAACCGTGGCTGCCTCAGAAACCAATGCGGTGCCATCTCTAAAGAGCAACCGGGCCCGGTACAGGTTACGCCCCTGACGGGCCGACTGGTCTACGTAGCTTAGGAGAGTTTGATCGACATTGATGGTCTCGCCCAACATCTCAAACGCGGTACCGTTCCAACGCTCAAACTGTACCGCTCTCAGTTGATATAAAGTGCCCAGCTCCAGTAGCAGACTCACTCCTGATTCGCTCTCGGCCCCTGCGATAAAGCTGCTGACAAAGCAACCTTGTTCGGGGCGGCGCAGATCGACGGCTTCGCTACGTATACCTAAACCACCCTCTTGATAAGGGGCCACCGCGTACCACGCATTCTGAGTCGGCGGATAAATGACGGCCGACGTGTCGGTGACGGTGGTTGTTGAGTTCATGTACTGCTCACCTAGTGCGTACAGAACGTAAGCGTCTGCTCCCGCCACCGGATTCCACTGGAGCAGGGCCGAGTCGCCACAGCTGAAGCCGATGGCAGGTCGCAGTGTTCGTGAAACCACGAACGTATCGCTGGCGTACACGCGGTCGTGCACGGTGATGCGCGCCTGCGCACGGGCAAACCCCTCCGGCGGATTCCAGGCGTAATATCCATCCGACAGATCAACATCGCCGAGCGTTTGCCAGGTGTCCGTCTTACCTATGCGAACGTCTAACTGCCCACGGGTACCCGCCTCGTACGTACTTATCCACCGGAAGGAGCCCCGCAATGCTCCGTCCTGCGGCACATTGTCGCTGGTGGTGGGGCTGGTCCATTCGAGTTGATCCGCGGTGTCCCACTGCACGGCTACGTATAATTCCTGCGGCCCGGCGGGCACGCGGGTTCCGGTCATCCGAACCTGATAGGTGCCTGCCGTCGGTTGCGCTACCGTGATCTGCTCAACCGGATTGAGTGAGTCAACCCCTCGCCGGGCGGGGCGGGTTAACGAGTCTGTCGTGGGAGTAGTACTAAGTACCCAGGGTAGCCACTGTTCCTGAGATGAAGTGTTCACCAAGAGTACGTCTATGTCATTGACCAGTACAGATTCTTGTCCGATAGGGGCAGGAGAATCATCTGAGTCGGGGGTGGCACCCAAGGTCATCTCGCTCCCGACCGGATCAAGCCAGGCGAGGGTGACTTTCAGGTTTTGAGCATTGGCGGGAATCTCTACGTCGAAAGTAACCGTTTCCTGATCGCCGACACTAGCCGTCGTATACCGCTCGTTTTGTAGCGTTTGCAGGGCCCGGTGCGCGTCTAAACTACCGTAGCCCGAAAAAAAGTCGGGCCCGGTGGGTCCTACATCACGCGCACTGTTGAGTAGTATCGCTTTGAGCAGCGCAGTGGGGGGTAGTGCGTTGTGCTGCTGCCGGTACGCTTGCTGTAGCAGCAGGGCCGTGCCCGATACCATCGTGGCCGCTCCCGAAGAGCCTTCGGTGCTATAAGCCACCAGCTCAGGTTTGATACGACCGTCGTGGGCCGGTCCGCGCGATACTAATGAGTCGATGCGTAGCTGCTCGTCCGTCGCTCCTACCACCAGTACGTTCTTCGCTTGTTTGTAATTGCCGGTGAGGTTACCAAAACCCGGGGCCGTTCGGTAGACTCCCACCGAGTCGGTCTGTTGTCCGCGATTGCCCGCCGAAAACACGTGTAACAAGGTGGGGTGTTCGTTGCTGTGGCGATCATAAGTCTGTGCCTCAGCGCCGTAAAAGCTCTCGATTTGTGTGCCGTAGGAGTGGTTCTGCACGGATATACCGAGTGCTTCGTAGTTGTTATCCGGAAACAAATTATTGAAACTGGCTGAGCGAATCTGAGCCCCCCAGGCGACTCCTCGGCTAGTGGGTAGGGTGCTTCCCCCTCCGGCCAGCAGCGTGGCCATAACCGACGCGTGCGGTAAGCCCTCAGGAGGCACAGTGTCGCCGGGCAGGTGCCGTCCGCGTAGGTCTATATCGCTAGGATCGTAGGCGGTTTCCTTGAGTGAGACCACCAAGCCGCGGCCGTTGAGTTCGGGAAAAGCGTGGTGTACCTGGTTGATTCGGTTCACGTGGAGATTGGCATCACTCACAATACGCTCCGGCTGCTGTGCCTTGGCCCGTACGGGTTTTACCGACCGCTGTGCGTAGATATTACCGCTCAAAGCAAGCATCAGCACACCCACCAAAAGCCAGCAAAAAATCCCTCGGTTACACCGTTGGAACGATTCGTGAAAAAATATAGGTAGGTAGAAAGTCAAACGAGTGATAGATCGTGCGTCACGAAAACTACGTATCTTCGGGCGTGATGCCAAAGATAATACGCGCTTTGTTGTACCTCCCTTCACGGTAGACCATGATCTCTTACCGAACCGCTCACCTGACCGATACGGAAGCCATCGCCCAACTGCACACGCAGAGTTGGCAGCAACACTACCGCGGTATTTTGCTCGATACCTACTTGGATGAAGTGGTGCAGGCCGACCGGCAAGCGATCTGGCAAGCGCGCGGACAGCACCCGGATTCTACTCAACGTGTCACGGTAGCCTACAACGGCGATCAGCTCGTTGGTTTCGCTTGTTTGTATACCGACCATGATCCTGTAGAGGGGGCTTTGCTAGATAACCTGCACGTGGCCGCCCGTCAGCAGGGGCGCGGTATCGGGCGCGAACTGATAAGGTTGTCGGCTGAGTGCGCTCGGCAAGCCGGTGACCAGCGTATGTATTTGTGGGTGTACGAGCAGAACGAGTCGGCCCGTGCTTTCTACACGAAGGCGGGTGGTACGTGCCAGGACAAAGCAACGGTGGACAATCCCGGCGGGGGACAGGCCACCGTGCTGCGCTACGTATGGAGTGATCTGCTAAAACTGACGGTTCTATGACAAAAACAGCGGAGTGCTATGGTTATCATCCGTAGGCATTGACTGCAATCAATGCTTACGGAGTCTTGCCTCGCCAGATTTCTACCCATCCGGTAAATTCAGTCTGATTGGGTAGCACCAACTGGTAGAAGTACACTCCATCGGGATAGTCTTCGCCGTCCCAGGCTTCCTCATTCGTATAGTTGGGTGAGCTGTAGATCTTATTCCCCCAGCGATTGGTGATGAGCATGCGCACCCCTGAGTCCTCTCCGAAATTCTCTAGGTTCAGAATGTAGAACGTATCATTTTGACCGTCATCGTTCGGAGTGAAGATGTTGGGGATGTACAATTCGTTGGTATAGCCTACCACGACCGGATAAGACACCACGCAACCGAAGCGGTCCCGTATCTCGATGATGTACTCACCCACCGGCATATCCAGATACTCGTAGCGATAGGGGCGAACCAGCGGATTATCGTTGGTCGCTAGCACCCAACCGGTGGTATCCCCGGCGGGGTCTGCGGCGATGCGTACCTCGTAGGGCGCCCCTTCTTTTTCTACGCTACCGGCCACTAGGTTGCCGATGCTGTCGATTTCAATAGTGCCGTAGGGATAGTTCACCGTCACTTCTACGAAGCTGCGTACCGAAGCCTGCAACGGGCTGCTCGGTCCGTCTACCGTAAAGGTAGTAGAACGCTTTTCTTGCGTGGTGCTTGTGCAACCACGCTGCTGCTGCACCAAGTGTACTTGGTACTGTCCGTTCTCAATATCCTCAAATAGAATGCTCTGCGGAGTGGTGCTGAATACCCGCGAGGCGTACTCTACCGGCGAACCTGTGTCTACCTGATACAGGTAGGCCGTGAATGGCTCGTTGTCGTCCACCACAATATCACGAACGGTGACTGAGCCGCTGCCCCGGGTTAAGAAGCAGGCCGCACTGTCGAGTTCGTAGGTAAAGCCGAGGGCGATGGTACCCGGCGGGTTGGTACTCACCTGCTCCACCGTGATGCAGGCATCATCGGCAGCGGGTTTCATCACCACATCGTAGATACTGCCCACCGGTACGTCGGAGAACGACGTGGTGAAAGCACCAACCGGAATATTTGCTGTGGCCAGCGTATCGGTTTGGTTGGTGAGGAATACCTCGTACGGACCGGCGGCCAGCGAAGTCTCGGCATCCACTACCACGTCTATACCCACCACCACATCATCGCAGGTAATCGCTTGCGACGGGGCCGCGCTGAAGACGACCGATTTGGTACCCACGGTGAAAGCTCCCTGACAAGACTGCCCCAGTGCATCGAAGATACCGTAGGTGTACTTACCTACGGGCAGATCGTCGAAGGTAATGCCTGTAGTACCGTCCTGAGTGTCAATCACCACATCGTTCTCACCGGCGCGGGCTACGGTAAAGGTGAACTCTTCGTCGGTATCTATCAGCGATAGGAAGGTGACGCTCCCTTGACCGTCTTCGCATGCTGCCAAGGTGGTTTCGGGTAGGAAGATCAGACCGTTGAGGTTACACTCAGGGGAAGGCTCGCCACCGGTAGAACAGGTATTAGGCACGAACACAGATACGGTAGGGTATACAACTGGATCAATGAATCCTGCCGATATTTGTATCTCATAGTCGCCACTAACCAGGTTGCTGATGACAAACTCGTTTCCGTTCTGTACGTAATCATCCCCGGCAATCAGCACATTTCCGTTGCTGGTCAGGGCGTACAAACCACTCGGGTCGGCACAGTTGGTCGGAATACTCACGACCACTTCGCCGGGTGCGTCGCAGGTTTCTGCTTTGGCCGATACTCCTATTTCGTTTTGCAGACCAATGGTCACGTTGATCGTCACATCATCACAATCCGGGGGATTGCGAGAGTCACGGATCATGACCCGATAATCGCCATTGGGCAAGTTGTTGAAGACATGGGCGTAGGCGGGCGGAAGTCCACCGTCGCCCGATTCCCAGGTCGAAACCATGCTCGGGTCGGTTACCGATTCGTACATATACTCAAAGCGAGTGATATCCGGGGTGCCAACAACGCCATCCTTTTTGCGAGCAGTAATGAACAGGTCGCCATCCTGGCTGCCGGGACAAGTTTCGTTATCGGCGATGATGGCAAACTCTACCTCGTCGTGACCACATACGCACGCGGCGGCGGTGTTGGTGGCTACGGAAGTCGGGGCGTCAGTGATGACATCAGTACCACAGTCGCTACGGCTAATCACCCGGAAGCGATAGGTTTCTTCGGTAGACAGGCCAGTGAATACGAAGGTGCCTTCGGTCAACTCCGGTGAAGTGGTGATGAGCAGCGGATCAGCAAAGTTATCGCTGGCCGGTGAAGCTTCCACCACGTAGGTGCCACCCACTTCGGCGGTCCAGTTGGTGGTGAAGCCGTCGCAGGTCGGATCGGTCGCGGTGATCGGGCCTACCGGGGCTGGACTACTATTGGTGGTGAAAGCGGTAGTACTGGTTGCTACTGCTGTTTCGCAACCGTCCAATACCGCCACCACATGGTAGAAGTAAGGGGTGCCTTCTGGTAAACCACTGATCACCACACTACCGCCGGTGCTCGCGGCATCGCGAGATGCCGTGGGATCAAAATTACTGTCGTCATCCAAGAAAATCTCGTATCGACTTACTGAGCCACTGATTGGCTGCCAGTTGATTGTGACATCGGTACAACCGGGCGTTGCGCTCAGGTTGGTAGGCGGTCCGCTTAAACCGTCGGTGGTGACAGAGGCTACCGCCGAGTAGTTGGACGTGCCGCAGGCGGTTTGCGCGCTCACTCGGAAGAAGTAGGTTTCGTTCACGTCCAAACCACTGATGAGCTGTTCGTTAGCACCTCCGGTGCTAATGGCATCGTAAGCAGCCAGCACGCTGGTAAATGCGGCGTCGGTGGCTACCTGTATTTCGTAATCAGTAGCGCCATCTGATGGTGACCATCGGGCGGTAAACTGATCACACGAGGTAAGAATAGGACCGTACATCTTCAGGCACGGCGGTGCTTAGCGTAGTCACCTGAATGGCGTCGGAGTAGCTCGAGATACAGCCGGTGCCGTCTACCGAACGCACCCGGTACCAATAGTCGGTACCCGCCGTGAGCGCCGGAGTGTTGACGTTAAACGTCGTGATGTCGGCGCCTACCGCCTGATCTTCGAGGTGTAAGGGCGTTGTGAAGCTAGCGTCCGTAGACACATCCAGTAGGTAACTGAAACCTGCACCAGCATCGTTCCAGCGAGCCTCAAAGCTGTTGCATTGAACGCTCGAGGCCAGCGGTGCCGTGGCGGTCGGACCCGGTCGGATGGTCGTCGGTGCCACCGTGAAGGGACCGAACGTTTGAACGCAGCTACCGCTGTGCGAAATATCTATACTGTAATCGCCTGCGATGACACCCGTCAGGTCTTCGGTGGTCGCTAAAATTGTGGTCGGATCACCTACTTCGTACCATTCGTAGGTAGCTCCGGCGACACCTGATACGTCGACATCGATGTTGCCGTCGCTGTTTCCTACACAACTAGCTCTTGTGATACTTTGTACGGCCAGCACAATTTCTGCCGATTCGTTGATACTGGTATTGTCGCCGAAAATACAACCGGCGTCTGGTCCGGATAACACTTCTATACGCGCGTTGTAGTTTCCGGGGGGCAGTCCTGTTACAACAGTTCCGGTGCCGGCGCCCGCGTTGTATAGCGTATTGCCTACGGCGTTGCGGTCTTCGTCAAAGTAGGTGACCTGATACTCCCGGGTATCACCCGGTGCTGAAGTAATACTAATCTCGCCCAACTCGCCGGTACATACCGTATTCCCTGCAATATTGAAGTCGTTGAAACCATCAACACCAATACTGATAGGAAGTGTCACCTCACAAAGTGTATTGTTATCAATAATAGTTACCGTGTATTCTCCACCAAGTAGGTCGTCTCTAGATTCACCACCGTTGCCGATAACGGTGCCAGTAGTACCTCCATCGCTCCATACAACAGTGTAACTGCCTGGTGCATCAGGGTTAATGAATGCAAAACCGTCGTTGACTCCACAAGCGGTAGCATTAGAATTACCAGAAGCGTAATCGAGTGGAACAGCGAATTCAATAATCACTACATCACTATTTGAACAGACCCCTTGCGTGATAGTCCACTCAAACTGGTAGGTGCCAGGATCAGTAACGGTTACTTCTGTATTAGGGTCAAAACGGTTCAGGAACGAAGGGTCAGCCGCTCCTAAAGGCTTAGTATCTACGGTCCACTCACCCGCTGCCGAGGCGGCGGGGGCGTTGCCCTCTAACTGATACTTAAGGTTACATGATGTGCCACCTGGACCGGCCTCCGCCTCCGCATCGCCAATGGTGACGGCGACGGTTTCACGACCGTTGCAGGCACCGGGTACGGCGGTTTCATAAGTGACTAAGTAACTGCCCGCATCACTGTTGTCTACGTCAATCGTACCGCTATTAGCATCAATGGCCAAGCCGGGCATGTTGGCGGTGAAGTTGCCGCCCGGGGTGGTGATGCTGTTGGGGGCCACGCTACCGCTGCCTTTGCAGAACTCAGGAGCCGGATAGCCAAAGCTAGCGTCAGTCGGAGTAAGTATTTCTACCGTGGCCTGGGTGGTCTGAGAACAGAATCCGGGAGTGACGTACTCAATGGTGTAGGTACCCGGATCAGTATCGCTGAGGTCGATGAGTCCGGTTTCCGGAACAATATCAATGTCCGCGGCATTGGCACCCACGGCACTGTAAACACCACCGGTGGTGCCGCTGTTGGTCGGCGTAGGGTCAGTGAGGTCACTAGGGCACACCGGACTGGCGTAGCTAATGCTGGCGACATCCTGGTTGAATATCTCGATAATTTGTTCTGCCGAAGCATCGGGGCAAGAGCCTCCGAATCCGTCGATGAAGTTGACCACCCGGTAGGTACCCGCCGTACTGTTTTCCAGGTCGATCGTTCCGTCAGGGCTCAGGGCCAGCGTGCCGGTGCCACTGGTGGTGAAAGTAAACATTCCGGCACTCGCTCCGGCACCAAAGCTTGGTGCAACGGTAACGCCCGCTTCAATACAAAACTTGTTGTTGGGGTAAGTAAAGGTGGCGTCAGCCGTAGAGTTGATAATGCTGATCTGGAACGACTGTCGGTTGGTGCAGGTGCCGTCGGTAAGCTCGTAGAAGATTTCGTAAGGGCCACCCACCGTGCTGCTACCAATGTCAATGGTACCGTCGGTCGCGTTCACGCTCACGGGGTCGGTGGTGCTGAACACACCACCCGTCACGTAACCCGGTTGCGGACGCGGGTTGTTACTGCCTACGCAGAAGGTGTTGCCGTCGTAGGCGAAGGTTGCATCCGGGCCGGTTAGACTGATGGTGACACTGCCGCCCATGTCTACCGAGCAGCTACCGTTATTGGCCACCACAGTGTAAGTATCGCCATCGCCAAAGTTGCCGTCGGTGAGGGTGAAGGTGAACGGGTTTCCGTCACCTAGTCGGGTAGCCACGGTCGTGGTATTGTTTAGTATCAGCTGATAGTCAACGCCGTTGTCTGAACCATCCAGGTCAATGGTAACATCTTCGCCACGGCATACGGTAAGGTTCGCTGCCGTGGTGATGTTATACACACTCGGGTCGTTGATCTGAATAGTGCCCGAGCCGGTCATCGTGCGGATACAGCCGCCCCGAGTGGCCTCCACGGTCCAAACATCGCCGCCAGAAACTTCGGTTTGTGGAATATTAATGGATAATGCTACTCCTGTACCGGCGGTAGGGGGCAGGGCGGTTACTGCGGTGCCTCCGCGAACCAGTTGGTACGAAACCCCGGTCTCAGAACCGCTGAGTTCCAGCGTGGCATTGGCACCTGAACATACCACAATCGGATTGGTAATGGCAAACGGCTGCGGTAGAGGTGTTACGTCTACGACGATGTCATCGGTGGCGGTATCGCCGTTACCGTCGGTGACTTCTACGGTGAAGGTCGTGCTCACCGTGGGACTAGCCTCGGCACTGTTGGTACCAGGGTTAGTAATGACGGTCGTATTGTCGCTGGTCCAGCTGTAGGTGTACGTGCCATCTCCGCCGGAGCCCAGCGCCGTCAGACTCACGGTTTCGCCTTCGCAAATGGTGATATCGGTATCCGAACCATCGGCCGAAGCAATGACGCTCGGTAATCCGCCGGTCACAGTGATGCTTACCTGATCGGTGGCTTGGCAAGTGGCTCCTACTCCATCGTCAGTGACCGTCAGGGTAAACGTCTGCGAACTGCTCAAAGCAGTAGTGGTAGGGTTGGGCAACGTGTTATCCGCAAAGAAAGCGGCCGGTTGCCATTCATAGCTGTAAGTGCCCGTGCCATCGGCGCCAGCGCCGCTCAGGGTAGCGGTTGATCCGTTGGGTACGCTTTGATCCGTTCCGGCGTCAGCCGTCAAGTTGTTGCGCGTGATGCTCACGGTGCTGGCGGTCGCGGGGCAAACCCCGTCGCTGATGGTCCAGGTGAACACGTTGGTACCTAAACCCAGACTGCTTACGGTAGTGGTGGGGTCGTTACTATTCGTGAACGTACCCGCTCCGGTGGTGACTGTCCACTGACCAGATTCGCCCGCTACGGTAGCATTAGCACCTAAAGTGGCTACATCCGTGCAAACGGTTTGCGCCGTTCCGGCATCGGCCACCGTAATTTCTCGACGCGTAATCGTGACTTCGTCGGTTGTCGGTGTGCAGGTGCCGCCGTTGCTGATGGTCCAGCGAAAGGTGTTATCGCCTACGCTGAGTCCACTCACGCCGGTGGTAGGGTCATTGGCACCGTCATCGAAAGTGCCACTGCCGCTCACGACGCTCCAGGTGCCGGTTTCGCCATCTACCGCACTCGCGGCGTTGGCTCCTAGGGTATAAGTATCCGCACACACAGCGTCGTCACTACCCGCGGCAGCTACTGTAATGCTGCTGATACTCACGGTAGCCGTACCGTTCATACTGACCGTACAACTGCCGTTGTTAGCCCGGGCGGTCAGGTCATCACCGTCGATCAAATTCGCGAAGGGTACGTTGATGGTAAGAAGGCCGCCGTTACCGGTCGCTGTAGCCACTACGGCACTGCCAGTAGAAGTAATGATCTCGTAAGTAACCAGGTTTTCGGAGTTAGCGATTTCTACCACCGCGTCTTCGTTGGTACACACATCAGTGTCTACGGCCGTCAGGGTACGCACCTGTGGATCGTTGGTTTGTACCGTGGCGGTGCCGTTCATCACTGATTGGCAACCGGTAATGTTATGTGCAGCGCGCACGGTGAGGTTGTCACCGTTATTGAAGGTGGTGTTTGGGAGGGTGAAAGACACTGGATTACCATTACTGCCGGCCGCGGTGATCGCCGTTGCCCCGCCGTTCTGGTACAGGGTGTACGTAACGTCATCTTCTGAGTCAGGCAGCGTTATGGTTACATCGGCTCCGCTGCATACCAGCACGTTCGGACTAGGTGTCACATTGAACGCGGTAGGCGAAGGGTTGACCGTTGCAGTAACCTGACTGGTGGCAGTGGTACCCGCTCCGGCATTGTCCGTGACGGTGAGGGTAAACTCAGTCGTCAGTGGTAGGGATTGGCGGTTGCTTCCGGTTGCTCATCATCAAGATGCGTCACCGTTGTGCCGTTGTCGCTGGTCCACGCGTAGCGATAATCGCCGTCGCCCCCGCTCACGCTGGCGTCGAGCTGCACTTCTTCTCCGGCGCACACGGTGGTGGGGGTCACCGAAATGGCATCGATGGCCAACACTCCGCCCGTCACGATCACCTGCACCGTACTGATAGTTTCGCAGCCGTTATCGTCAGTCACCCTCAACGTAAAATCTGTGGTCGCCGTCAGAAGTTCAGAGGTAGGATTTGGATCATTTCTTTCGGCCAACGGAATCTGATTAGCGGGTGCCGAAGTCCAGGCGTAAGTGTAGGGGCCGCTACCACCGGTGACGGTGCTGGTCAAGCTTACTGCCGTATTTTCCGGTACGGTGGTGCCGGGGGCTACACTAATGCTAGCGGTTGGTCCGTCTACCGACAAGGTAGTGGCACCGGTCATGGTTTGCTCACAGCCGCCTCGGCGACCCACGATGGTCAGCGGTTGGCCGTTGTTCGCGTTCGTCACGGTCAAGTTGAAACTAATGCCCGCGCCGGTACCGTTTACCAGCACCCCGGTGGGGTTTCCGTCCAGCAAAAGCTCGTAGCTTACTCCGATATCCGAATCGGCCAGATTAACGGTAACCGTTTCACCGTCGCAGGCGGCTAGCACGGCGGGTGAAGTGATGGCATGGGTTTGTATGGTATTGATAGTAACGGTGGCGGTGCCGTTCATCGGAGTCACACAACTGCCGTTGTCAGCTTCAATGGTATAGGTTTGTCCGTCGGTAAAGCTACCCGCTGCTAAGTTAAAGTTAAGGGGCAGTCCGTCACCGGGTAGGGTGGCCACGGTCGTGCCGCTGCTGATTAGTGCGTAAGAAACGCCGTTTTCTGAACCGTCCAATCGAATCACTGCCGGGTCACCGGCGCATACGTCCACGTTGGTCGGGTCGATGCTCGAGAGCGCGGGCCGAGGGTTCACCGTCACGGTGGCGGTGCCCGTAACCGTTACTTCGCAGCCGTTGGCATCTTGTACGGTGGGCACGGTATACGTAGTGTTGGTAGCTGGACTTACCGTGATATTGTCGAGGCTGTTGTAGTTAGTAACGGCTGTGCCATCGCTCAATGTGAATGAGTAGGGAGCCGCTCCGTCGGTAATTTCTACTTGAAGATTGGTCGTCTCGCCTTCACAAATGGTGGCATCGCCGGAGATCGCCGCTGCCGTAGGGCCTTGTCTAACAACAATGCTGACCGAGCCAGAACCCGCTACAGTGCAGGTGTTGCCATCGGTGACGGTTCCGTCAATGGTATAAGTAACGTCAGCGGTGGGTGATACTGAAATAGGATCGCCGCTGTTGTAGTTGGTGACGGCAGTCGTATTGGTGCCGTCGGTGATGTTAAAGGTGTACGGACCCACGCCATCGGTGATCGTAACCACCAAATCAACGCTACTACCTGCGCATACTTCCGTAGGACCCGACAGTACGGCAGCGGTGGGGGAAGGGTTGACGGTCACCGCAACGGTACTATTAAGTTCAGCATCCGTACAGATGCCGTTAGAAGCCGTGATGTTGAAGGTGGTCGTGCCGGTGAGGGTTCCGGTAGCGAAAGCCAGTGTGGTGCCATCGCCTACTTGCGTGCCGCCTACATTGCTATCGTCCAGGTCGTTGCGTAGCTGATACGTAACCCCGTTTTCGCTATTAGCTAGCTGAATAGAGGTGCTTTCGCCCGAGCAGATAGGGTCGTCCTGAGCACTGACCGCCAGGGTACGATCTACGTTGCCCGCCACGTTGACTGTGGCCAGATCGGTGAGTTCTACATCGGGGCACAGCCCGCCGTTACCGACCAGTACGTTGAAAGTTGTGGTGACTGACAAGTTGCCAGTAGGTAGCAAGATGTCGTTTCCGTTGCCGCTGACCGGAGTGCCAATAGCACTATCATCCGCATTGTTGCGAAGCTGATAAATATAGCCTGCTTCGGAAGCACGCACAATAATATTGGTGCTTTCACCTTCGCAAATACTATTGTCTTCTTCATCAACCACCAGTGCATCGCTGGCCGGATCGGTTACATTGACAGTGGCGTCGCCCGTGCCGGATACCTCACAACCGTTGGCGTCGCGTACGACGCTCGTGATGCTGTAGATCGTGGTGGTGATGGGCGACACATTGATCGCATCGCCACTGTTGTAGCCGGTGAGCGGGAAAGTACTACCGTCATCACCTTCCACCGTAAACTCGTAGGGGGCCGTGCCGCCCGTGATGGTTACCGCTAGGTCGGTGTTGCCACCCGCGCAGATGGCCGCATCGCCGGATAGTATGGCTTCGGTGATACTGTTGTTGACCGTGACGGTGACCGATGAAGTGGCGGTACAACCCTTGTCATCCGTTACTTCGTAGGTAAGATTATAGGTGCCCGGGGTAGTGGTATTAAACGTAGGCGCTTGCACGCTCGGATCATTGAGCGCAGCGATGTCACCAGTCCAGGCGTGCGTTACGTAGTTAGTGGTGCCCCCGGACGGGTTACCATCCAGCAGTAAATCTACTCCGGCACATACCGATGGATCGTTGGGAGTGATGGCGGGCGTGAGTGCTACTTGAGCGTTACCCACCGTCACGTCTACCGTTTTGGTACAGTTGTCGCCCACGGTCGTACTGTTCTGATCGATAACCGTGATGGTATACGTATTGTGCACGAGTGCTGAAAACACCGGGCTGGTCTGAAAATCAACGCCATTGATAGAATACTGGTAGTCACCCGCTCCGCCACTCACCGCGCCGGTCATATCGATCTCTCCGTCAAAGGGGGTAGGAGGAGCACAAACGGTGTTATCAGTTACTGAAATCTGAGCAGGATCGATAATAATTTCAGTGGCGGCAGGTACTGGAGTTCCAAACGCATCGCTCTGTCTGAACTCTCTACTATTAAAGCTACCGTCACAATCACCGCCTACGAGGATAATAGAATAACCATCAGCAGGCGGGACTCCAGTAAACGTAATTTTGTTAGGTGCTTCGTAGCTTACTGCAATGCTAGAAACTATGTTTAGACCTGCAGAAAGAGCGGACTCATCGTATACATAACCACCCCCTGAACCTAATTTAAAGAGATTATACTCGTAATCCCCGGTAGTAGGAGTGAAGTCGCCTAGAAGTGCATCGTAGATTCCCAATGCGTTCACAAAAGAAATCTCGATCTGTCCATCATTAGACTGATAGCACTGCTCAGGAGTCACTGCAATAGTTCTCTCACTTTGAGCCTCATCGGGACAGGTTTGACCGTAGACCGTATTAGCCAGCAAAATGCATAGTGCCGCAGCAAGCGGAGATAGCAATCGTATAATAGAATTCATCATCATTCCCCTTACTTGTTAAATGCTTTTATCGTAATCTCACCCGTTGCTGGATTGAAAGTCTTTCGGCATGACGAACCGGTGAGCACTATCGTATAGCCAGATCGGGCGGGTACGTTTCTGAAGGTGATGGTTCCGGGCGTCTTGAAGCGTTGCGTAATGCGCGAATCTAGGTGGAAGCCAGGGTCGAGTTTAGCTTGATCGTAGACGTAGCCGTTTACCTCTCTATTCCACAAGCTGTACTGAAGCCCCTGTTCGCTCGGTGTCATATCCCCGTGCAAACCAGAGAACGTGACCGTGATCTCGCCGTCATTGCCGTTCGGAGTTTGCTCATGGACTACCCGGAACTCAGCGTTCTGGGGGCAATCCTGTGCTTGGAGCGATCCAAACAGGCACCAAAATAGTCCGGTGAAAAGGAGCGTATTACGTAGAAAACTGTCACCCATCATGATCATGTGTTGTGTTGATACTTCGTCACACACATAAATAGCACTATCGTGGATGGTAGGTAAGTGAAAAGCTACGTAAACAGTACAGGCATTATATCTCGTAGGATTGCGCGTGCCATTTCTTTCGCGTGAAGCCTATGGCCGATGAGCGTAATTCGATAAGTTATACGGATTGTAGGCAACGTTATACTAACCAGTGAAAAACGGACTACTAAAGGCCGTAAAGAGGAAGTCTGCCTATAAGAGTGAAGACTAAACGAAGCGTACAAAAAGGAAGTAAAGCGCAGAAATAGTCAAGTGGACGGTAGAAAAATGCGCTTTCTTAGAGAATAGGAGAGTAGTGACTAACTGCTTGGTAGGGGAAGAGATACTAGTGGAGCTTCCAGATTAACGCAAATAGAACCAAGGGGACGAAGCCGTTGCGCGGAAAAACCACCTTTTCTTACACCTTTATTTGAGTGCGAATCAGCTCGGCCACTTCGGCCATCTCTTCGTCGGGCAGTTGCAATTTAGGGCGACTGAAGTTGGCGTCGTCCATGGTGTTGATGGGAATGAGGTGGATGTGGGCATGGGGCACTTCAAGGCCGATCACCGCCGTAGCGATGCGCTGGCACGGCACGGCTTTCTTTAGCCCGACGGCCACCTGCCGGGCAAAGCGGTTAAGCTCAGTGTATAACGCATCGTCTAAGTCAAAGTAGTAATCTACTTCTTGCTTGGGCACCACCAGGGTGTGGCCCCGCACCAGCGGGCGGATGTCCAGGAAGGCAATGGCCCGGTCGGTTTCGGCCACGATGTGCCCCGGAATCTCGCGGTTGATAATCTTGGTGAAGATGCTCATGGTAGGTGTAGATTAGTTGAGCGAGATATCTAAAATATCAAAAGTGATGGTGCCGGCGGGAGCCTGCACCTGCGCGGTTTCACCCACCTTCTTGCCCAGTAAACCTTTGCCGATGGGCGACTTGACCGAAATTTTACCGGATTTAAGATCCGCCTCTTCTTCGGAGACTAAGGTGTAGGTCATCTGTGCCCCGTTTTTCTGGTTCTTGATCTTGACGGTAGACAGGATAGAAACCTTCGAGGTATCAACGGCTGAGCTATCGAGCACACGGGCGTTGCCTACCACGCCTTCCAGCTTGGCTATTTTGAGTTCTAATAAACCCTGCGCATCCTTAGCAGCGTCGTACTCCGCATTCTCGCTGAGATCACCCTTATCGCGGGCTTCGGCAATCTGCCGGGCCATATCGGTGCGGCCCTTGGTCTTGAGCATGTTGAGCTCGTCTTTGAGCTTCTGTAAACCTTCTTTGGTATAGTATGATATGTCTGACATAAGTATTGTGGTTATTTACCCCACGGCCCAAAACCAAAAGAACGGCCCTCGGAAGTAGCCGCTAGTGTTGAAAACCCGCCTTTTGTTTGGTAGAGGTACTGCCGCAAATAATAGCTGTGCAGCGTCTTAAAGAATAAAAGTACTGTTTGCAAGTATAGCTATTTTCTATCAAGATTAGAAATGTACCACACAAAATGTGTCGTTCAGCGGCTGGAACAGCGTTTTCAGCAGTAGCAGTAGCAGTAGCAGTAGCAGTAGCAGTAGCAGTGCCTACTGCCGCTGCTGTCTTCTCACAGTCCCGTATAGTTAAAGGGAGTGATGGCATCCAGCTCCTGCCTCACCGCATCGCTCACGTCTAGTTCCCGGATAAACCGCTTGATGCTGCCTTCTGAAATACGGTCTTGTCCGCGGGTGAGCGCCTTCAGCGCTTCGTAGGGTTTAGGATACCCCTCGCGTCGCAGCACGGTTTGAATGGCTTCTGCCACTACGGCCCAGTTGTCTTCCAGATCATCGTGCAGGGCCGCTTGGTTGAGTTCAATTTTGTCTAGTCCCTTCAGCAGCGACTGCAATGCAATCAGACTGTGGCCCAGCGGTACCCCGATGTTGCGGAGTACAGTAGAGTCGGTGAGGTCGCGCTGCAAACGCGATATCGGCAGTTTGCCGGCCATGTGTTCAAACAGTGCATTGGCGATGCCTAAGTTGCCTTCGGCGTTCTCAAAATCAATGGGATTCACCTTGTGCGGCATGGCCGACGACCCTACTTCATTGGCCACCGTTTTCTGCGTAAAATACCCCAGCGAAACGTACTGCCACACGTCGCGGCAGAGGTCAAGCAGCACCACGTTGATGCGCTTGAGGTTGTCAAACAGAGCCGCCAGCATATCGTAGTGCTCAATCTGTGTGGTCGGGTGGCTCCGCTGTAGCCCGAGGGACGCTACGAACCGGTCGGCAAAAGCGAGCCAATCTACCTCGGGGTACGCTACCTGATGCGCATTGAATCCGCCGGTGGCACCACCGAACTTGGCCGTGTGGGGCAGGGCACCGAGCAGCTTCACCTGCTGTTGTAGTCGTTCGGTAAACACCGCCCACTCTTTGCCCACGCGCGTGGGGGAAGCCGACTGTCCGTGGGTGCGGGCCAGCATGGGCACATCCTTCCAGCGTTTCGCCTGCATGTTGAGTTTATCCAACACTTCGTTGAGCAGCGGATGGTACACTTCTTCTACTGCTGACCGCAAGCTCATGGGAATGGCCGTGTTGTTAATGTCCTGCGAAGTGAGTCCGAAGTGAATGAACTCTTGGTGGTCGCTGAGTCCGAAGTGTTCCCAGCGCTTTTTCAGAAAATATTCTACTGCCTTCACATCGTGGTTGGTGGTGCGCTCAATCTCTTTGATCTCCTGCGCATCATCGGCCGAGAAGTCGGTAACGACGGCCCGTAGTGAGTCAAACACGGCGGAGTCTACCGACTGTAGCTGCGGCAACGGCAGTTCGCACAGCGCAATAAAATACTCCACCTCTACCCGCACCCGGTAGTGAATTAGCCCGAACTCCGAAAAGTAAGGCGAGAGAACGTTGGTGTGGCGACGGTAACGTCCGTCGATCGGCGAAACCGCCGTAAGTTGGGTAAGTGCTGACATAGGGCTGGGTAGAAAAACTCAAAGTTAGCAGACATTTGGGAAAGGGAGGGCGTAAGCGAAAAAAAATGGCACCGGGCGTGTAGAACAATCACGACCGAATCGTTGTAGTAGGGATGAACTTGTCTGCCAAAAAACAAACGTTACTGTGCTATTTAATCTGTTCGGAAAGAAGAAGGATAAACCTTCGTCTGAGAAAAAGTCTAAGTACCAAGATCTACGCGTCCATACCGTTACACGCGAAACTGCCGATGCGATCTCCATCTCCTTTGAACCACCGGCGGATGACTGGACGTACGAAGCGGGTCAGTTTTTGACGCTCATCCTCACCATCGACGGGGAAGAGGTGCGACGGTCCTACTCACTATGTACCGCCCCGGGCGTTGATCCGTACCCTACCGTCACGGTTAAGCGGGTGGCGTCGGGCAAGGTATCCAATTACCTTAATGATACGCTCCAGGTGGGTGACACCGTGCGCACCCTGGCTCCCATGGGCACCTTCACGGTGGCCACCGACGCCGAGCAGCAGCGCCATTTGATCATGTTCGGCGGGGGCAGCGGCATCACTCCGCTGATGGGTATTATCAAGGCTGTGCTACAGAACGAGCCCCGTACCCACCTGTCATTGATCTACGCCAACCGCAACGCCGCGTCGATCATATTCCGGCAACAACTGGCTGATTTGCAGCAGCAACACCCGGACCGTTTGCACGTGACGCACGTGCTGGAGGACGCGGCGGATCATCCTGGGGCATTAGAAGGACAAGTGCTGGCCAGTCGTGTTCCTACGCTATTGGCTGATTTACCGTACGAAGCAGAAGCCACTGAATATTTCTTGTGCGGCCCCCAGGGTATGATGGATGAGATCCGCGAGGCACTGCGTGGTCTGGATATTCCGCCGCACTTGGTGCACCGCGAAAGTTTTGTGGTCGGCACCCCTAAGGCTGAGCCGGTGACCCAATCCGATGAGGCGCCTGCGTCTGACTGGGACAGTGACGGCCCGCCCGGTGCTTATCAGGGCGCGGCGGCCCAAGTAACTGAGGCCCACGAAGTAACCGTGCGCTACGAAGGGGAGACACATCAGTTTACGGTAGAACCCTCGAGTACGATCTTAGAAACTGCCCTGGCCCTGGATATCGACCTGCCTTTTTCGTGTCAGAGCGGACTCTGCACCGCCTGTATGGGCAAGTGCGTGTCGGGCCGGATGAAGCTCGACGAAGAAGACAGCCTCACCGAAGATGATCTCAAGCAGGGCTACGTGCTCACCTGCGTAGGCCACCCGCTCACCTCCGACGTGGTGATTGAGATTGACTGATAATTATATATCTTGTTGTTATGAAGAATGAAGACAAAATAGTTGAGTTACTAACGGAAGTTGTACGCAAGCAGGATCAGCACGAAGAGATACTACTGAAGCATACCGAGCTTTTAGGAAAGATCACCGATCGACTTGATAATCAGGGCCATGCTATAGGGCAGGTGGTTGACCGACTTGATAACCAGGGCGAAACCCTGGGACAAGTAGCTCAGATGCTGGAAGGGACACGGCTTTTTTATAAAGATTGAAGTATGCTAAAAGAGTCTATCCCATGCTGTCACCCCATAGGGGCCTTTTTACATATTTTATAACCCTGCACAATGAATACTGAAAACATCACTATACCCGAAAAGAAAGCCCGCCAGCTGCTGCCCGAAGATTTTGAAGTGACCACCTGGGAGGCCGTGAAACCGTACTACGACGACCTGCTGGCGCGGGAGCTGAATAGTGCAAGCGATCTGCGACGGTGGTTCAACGACCGCAGTGAGCTAGAGGCGGTGCTGTCTGAAAACATGGCGTGGCGTTATATCAAAATGACCTGCGATACGGCTGATGAGCAATTGCGTGAGAGCTACACCGAGTTCATCACCGAAATTGAACCGAAGATTGCTCCGGTAAGTAACGAACTGACCAAGAAGGCACTGGCGAGTCCGTATCTGGCCAAGCTCAAGAGCGAACCTGGTTACGCGATCATGATTCGGGAGATGGAAAAGGATGCGCGTATTTTTCGGGAAGAAAACATTCCGCTCAAAACCGAAGAACAACAGGCCGCCCAACGCTACGGAGCTATCTCGGGCGCGATGACGGTGGAGTTTGACGGGCAGGAGATCACGCTGCCGCAGGCCGCCAACAAGTTGCAATCGACCGACCGGGCCGAACGAGAAGAAGCCTACCATAAGATATCCAACCGCCGGTTGCAGGATAAAGAGGAGCTCAACGAGCTGTTTACAAAACTTATCGGCCTGCGTGATCAGATCGGTCGCAACGCCGGGTTCAGCAACTACCGCGACTATATGTTTGAGGCCATGGGCCGCTTCGACTACACGCCGCAAGACTGCTTTGACTTTCACAAGGCGGTGGCGCAAGAGGTGACGCCCATCCTGAACGAACTGGCTCAGGAGCGCCAACGGCAGCTTGGTGTTGATACGCTGCGCCCCTGGGACAAGGCGGTGGACCCGCTCGGGCAAGCACCCTTGAAACCGTTCGACACTGGCCGCGAACTCACCGAAAAAACCATTGATGCTTTTGGACAGCTCGACGGTTACCTGGGCGAGCGTATCGCTATCATGCAGAAGATGGGGCACCTCGATCTAGAATCGCGCAAGGGCAAGGCTCCCGGTGGTTACAACTACCCGCTGTCTGAAACCGGAGTGCCGTTTATCTTTATGAACGCCACCTCAAACCTGCGCGATATGGTGACTATGCTGCACGAAGGCGGGCACGCGGTGCATTCGTTCTTGACGCGCGATCTGGAACTGACCAACTTTCAGAACACCCCCTCGGAAGTAGCCGAGTTGGCCTCTATGTCGATGGAGCTGATCTCCATGGACTACTGGCATTTGTTCTTCGAGCAGGAAGAAGACCTAAAGCGCGCTAAGCGTGAACACCTGGAGCAACTGATTGAAACCCTACCCTGGGTGGCGAACATCGACAAATTTCAGCACTGGATATACGAAAATCCTGCGCACCGCCCCGCCGACCGTGCCGAGCACTGGGTACGTATCTACGATCAGTTTGCCGATGACGTGACAGACTGGAGCGGTCTGACTGAGCAGAAGCAGTATTTGTGGCAGAAGCAACTACACCTCTACGAAGTGCCCTTTTACTATATAGAGTACGGTTTTGCGCAGTTGGGGGCCATCGCCGTGTGGAAAAACTACAAGGAAGACGCCGCACGAGGATTAGAGGGCTATAAGAACGCCCTCAAGCTGGGCTACACCAAGACGATTCCTGAGGTATATCAAGCCGCTAACATTCGCTTTGATTTTAGCACTGAGTACATTCGTTCACTCATTCAGTTCGTGCAGGCCGAGCTGGCCCAGTTGTAGGTGGCGGCTAAGATCTGCGGTAGGCAGCCGTTTACAGTAGCAATAAATTTCTTCGGCATGCCTACTATTTTTATTCTTTTCCCATATATTTGAGAGATTCATAAAATCTACCTGAGCAGCGTCGGGGCTTTTTATCATCTTTTGAATATACCTATGAAACACCTCCTGCCCGTCGTATGGCTATTGTGCTGTACGTTCCTCATTCACGTTCCCCTGATAGCGCAAGAGAGCGTTACTATTTCGGGTCAGGTAACCGATGTTAGCAATGGTGAGCCGCTCATCGGTGTCAATATCATTCTCAAGGACAAAGTGCTGGGCACGGTGACCGATATTAACGGTAACTTTAGTCTGACGGTCAGTGAAGATCTACCGCTGACACTGGCTGTATCCAGCGTAGGCTACGGTAAAAAAGAAGTGGTGGTTGAAAGTCAAACGAATGATCTGGACATCACCCTTGAGTATCAAACCTTACTGGGGCAAGAGGTGGTGGTGTCAGCTTCTCGGGTAGAAGAGAGTATTCTCGAGTCGCCAGTTTCTATTGAAAAACTGGATATACGTGACATTCAGGCTTCGGCGGCCCCTAGTTTTTACGATCAGATTGTCAACCTAAAGGGTATAGACGTAAGTGCTCAGAGCCTGACGTTTAAATCAATCAATCCTCGCGGCTTTGGGGCCAACGGAAACACCCGCACCGTGCAACTCATCGATGGTATAGACAATCAGGCCCCCGGCCTCAATTTTCCGGTAGGCAATATTGTGGGCATCTCTGAGCTAGATTTAGAGAGCGTAGAGCTACTGCCTGGCGCGGCCTCAGCCCTCTACGGCCCCAACGCCATCAACGGCATCATTCTGATGAACAGTAAGAGCCCGTTTGAGTATCAGGGACTGAGCGCTTCGGCCAAACTGGGAGTAACCCACGCCGACGGTGAAGACGCCGACCCCGCGCTGTACCAGAGTTACGCCCTGCGTTACGCTAAAGCGTTCAACGATAAGTTTGCCTTCAAGGTGAATGCTGAGTTTTTGCAGGCGGGTGATTTTCGGGGAGTAGATTTTCGCGATCAGCGGGATATTGTGGAGCGAAGCGATGATAATATTGATCCAATTAACCGCGCCGACCGCCGCACCTACGACGGCGTGAATGTGTACGGCGATCCGCTGGTTAACTTGGGAGTACAAGGACAAACCAACCCGGCCTTGGCGGCAGTGCAAGCGTTGCTACCCAGCGGCGAGGCGGGTGACTTCACTCCGACGGGTTACACCGAAGGTGATATTGTGGACAACACCACCGAAAGTCTTAAAGTAGGCGGAGCGCTTCACTATCGTATCAACGACAACCTGGAAGCAGTGGCTCAGTACAACTTTGGTTCGGGCAGCACGGTCTACACCGCTAACGACCGCTTCGTATTGGATGGGTTCGCGATCCAAACCGGTAAGTTAGAACTGCGTAGCCGTAACTTCTTCCTCCGCGCCTACACCACAAGAGAAGAATCGGGCGATACCTACGCGGCCAACACGCTGGCATCACTGGTTAACGCACAAACGACCATTCCCGAATACATATCTACTTTCGCCGGAGCCCGACTACAGGGAGCCTCGGTAGATCAGTCGCACGCTTTGGCCCGGGGGGCCAGTGACGCGCTGCGCGCTGAAAACCTACAAAACGGACGCTTCCAACAGCTATACGATTCGCTGCGGGCGATTCCTATTTCAGAGGGTGGCGCTCAGTTTCTGGACAGAACCAGCTTATGGCACTACGAGGGCATGTATAATTTCTCAGAGCTGACCGATGTGGCTGAGATTGTGATCGGAGCCAGCTTCCGACGCTACAACTTAGAGTCAGAAGGAACGCTGTTCGCTCTGCAAGACAACGGTGACGAATTCACCATTGACGAATGGGGCACCTACGCGCAGATTTCTAAGGACTTCTTCGACGATAAGTTAGATCTTACCGCCTCGCTTCGCTACGATAAAAACGAGAACTTCGACGGACAGTTTTCGCCCCGGATATCAGGGGTTTATACCTTCTTAGAGAGCCATAACTTCCGGGCCTCGTTTCAACGGGGTTTCCGCATACCAACCACACAAGATCAACTTATTGATCTCGACGTTGTCACGCGAAGGCTTATCGGAAGCAACCAGGTACTGCGAGATCGCTACAACTTCGAGGGTAACCCCGTGTACTTGACGCCTAGCGTAGCAGCTGCTCAGGAGAATTTTGCAAACACCGGTGACCTAGCGGGTTCGGTAGCCCTGCTACAGCAGGTCGAATTTGATGATTTTGATACTGAGAAAGTAAGCACCTACGAAGTAGGCTACAAAGGAGTACTCAACGAAAAGCTACTCATCGATGCCTACTACTACTTCAGTTCTTACACGGACTTTATTGCTGAAATAGATTTTACCCAAGCGGCGGGTCCTGATGACGGTGAGCGCCCCCCCTTTACTGGGCCACCGAGTCCCGAAGCAGGTAGACAAGGCATCGTGCGGGACGACATTAATCTGCAACGTTTTGGCTTTGACGTGAATGCCGACGGTAACGTGAACGCGCACGGCTTCGCCATCGGAGCAGATTACGTACTGAATAGAGGTTTCACGGTCGGCGGTAACGTATCTTATAACAAGCTGCTTGATCAAGATGATCTGCTTGAGCGCGGATTGCGGGCGGCTTTCAATACTCCAGAGTGGCGCTACAACATTAAGCTGGCCAACCGTAAGGTGACCGATAACTTCGGATTCAACTTGGTGTGGCGCTGGCAAGACGCTTTCTTCTGGGAGTCATCGTTTGGTGCCGGAGTCATTCCTGCTTACCAAACCTTGGATGCGCAGGTGAGCTACAAACTGGCTGCCCTTAAATCGGTCGTGAAGCTCGGCGGGTCAAACGTTCTGAACGAACGTTATACTACTTCATTCGGTAATCCGCGCATGGGAGCTATCTACTACGTGTCTCTTACCTTCGATCAGCTTACTAACTAATGTATAATATGTATTCTAGCCATCGTATACTAAGTACTTTACTCGGCCTTGCCCTATGCGCCTGTAGTTCGGAGGATGATCTGGTAGAAGAGCGTATTGCTGAGAATCCCGAGGTCAACGTGGTGCTTACCGGCACCCCTGGCACCGCCAACTTTAGCAAGTATGTGGCGATTGGTAATTCTCTTACGGCGGGTCTGATGGATGCTGCCCTGTACAATAGCGGTCAGCAGGCTTCTTTTCCTAACATTCTGGCGCAGCAGTTTCAGATTGAAGGAGTGGGCGGCGGTGCGTTTAACCAGCCCGACATCAATGCCGAGCGAGGTTTTAATACGTCACTCAATGATCTGAGTCAACCGTCGGTGGCCACCTTTGGTCATTTCGTCCTCAACCTGAATACGCGGAGCGTCGAGCCACTGCCCAACGGCGATCCGTTCACTTCTTTCGACGGTGATCGTTCGGCACTTAATAACTTCGGCGTGCCGGGTGCTCGGGCCATCGATGCGGTAACCCCCGGTTATGCGCAGTTCAATCCGTTCTTCGGACGGTTTGCGTCTAATGCCGGCACCTCTATGCTTCAAGATGCGGTGCGGGCACAGGGTACCTTTTTCACGCTTTGGCTCGGTAGTAATGACGCGCTCGCCTGGGCTCTGGCCGGTGGATCTACTCCGGATGGTGAAGAAAATCCGGCAGCAGAACTCGTTGAGTCGGCCACCCTGACTAGTATTGGCAGCTTCACGTCGGCCTATCAAGCGTTGGTCAGGGGGTTGTTGTCGGTACCCGACGCGAAAGGGGTAGCAATTAGCCTGCCGCCCGTCACGTTGCTTCCTTACTTTCGGGCCGTCGCCTACAATCCTATACCGTTAGACGAAGCGACGGCTACCGCGCTCAACGGTGCCTACGCCACTTATAACCAAGGATTGGGAGCAGCGGTGGCGCTCAATTTAATCACGCAGGAAGAAGCTGCCCTACGCACCATCAGCTTTGCCGACACTACGGCCAATGCGGTGGTGATGCTTGATAAGGATTTGATGCCGCTTGATATATCAGCCGCACGAGGTGAAGACCCGGGCACCACCGTGCTTCCTAACATTCGTCAGACCAACGCTAGTGATCTGCTCACGCTACCGATCGGTGGCCTGCTGGGCGAGGAGCAAACCACGGGGGCAGGGCCCTACGGACTGCAAGATCCGGCGACAGATCAGTACGTACTCACCCTCAACGAGCAGCGTACGCTGCTTATACGCTTAGGCACCTTTAATGCGATCATCGAAGGCATCGTGGCTGGTGCCGGTGAAAGGATTGCGCTTCTGGACATCGGGCCACTGTTCGCGGATATTGCCGGACTCGAAAGCGCCCAGGCCGAACAATTAGGGCTATCTGCTGGAGGGCAAGCTGACGGCAGTATCGGCTTGCTGCGCGACGGTGTGTCTTTGCAACCCGACTTTTCGCCCAACGGCATCTTCTCAACCGACGGTGTCCATCCTAATCCGAAAGGGCACGCAATCGTAGCAGACGAAGTGGTACGGGTCATCAATGAGTCCTTTGGCGCCACCATTCCCGCCATTGATACATCTCCCTACCGAACGGTACTTACGCCCCCCTTATAGTGCTTAATGATTGATGAAGAATAAATCCTCATCAATCATTGTCCATTCTACCATCTGCTACGCTTCTTTCAGGTAGGGCTCTTCTTGTGCAAGTTGCTGCTGAATATGGCTGACGATAGGTTCGGCGTGCAGCTTACCGTTCTCAATAAATACCTTCGCTGTCTCTTCGCCGCCGATCACAGAGCCGGCCATGTAAATGCCAGGAATGTTGCTTTCGAAGGTGTCAGGATCAATTTCAGGAATCAGCATATTGCCGTTGAGCGCGACCCCCACCCGGCGTAGAAACTTCGCATCAGGATGGTAGCCAATCATCAAAAAGACAAAGTCGGCGGGAATTTTCTCTGACCGCCCGGTCTTCACGTTGCGCACGTACACCTCTTTGTCGGTAATCTCTGTCACCTCTGAGTTGAAGTGAGCTTTGATCTCACCCTTCTTCACCCGGTTTTCAGCATCGGGCACGATCCAGTACTTCGCCGTTTTATCAAAACCGTCGTACTGGTGTACTACGGTAACGTCGGCCCCGTTGCGATATAAGTCCAGGGCCGTTTCAATCGCGGAATTAGCGCCACCCACCACCACGGTGCGAGTTTTGGCGTAGCGATAAGGCTCATCGTAGTAGTGGGTTACGTGCGGAAGCTTTTCGCCCGCCACTCCCATCTCGCGCGGAATGTCATAGTAGCCGATCGCTAGAATCACTTTGCGGGTGCGATACTCCCCCTGATTGGTCTGTAGCACAAAGATATCTTCTTCCCGGTTGATATCACGCACTTCGGTGTAGATATGAATATTGAGGTTGTAGTGCTCCGATACCTTACGGTAGTACTTGAGCGCCTCTACCCGGCTGGGCCGAAGATTGAGTGAGGTGAAAGGCACATCGCCAATGGCGATCATATCGGCGCTAGAGAAGAAGTTCATATTGAGCGGATAGCGCCGAATCGATTCGGTGATACTGCCCTTGTCGAGCACCGCGTACGTCAACCCTTCCTTCTGTGCTTCAATGCCGCACGATAATCCGCAGGGACCCGCGCCAATAATGAGCACATCGTATAATTTGTTCATAAAAATCGTCATTGATGAATACCAAAGCAACAACGCGAAACGACCGCGAGAGGTTTGCTTGATTTATATTTGCTGATGTTTGTTGTGGTTGGCGCTAAGAGGGGGGTTCGTGGCTGCCAGTAGGTGATACCACCCAGAGCGGTCGTTACCGCCGCGGCTCCCAGGGCGGCCGGAAAAATGAGCTCGCTACCGCTTTGCTGAACCGCAATGGCTACGTACGCCCAGGCAAAAACCAGTGGGTATATCCAGTCGCGTGCCACCCGGGCCACAACCATCGCCAGCACCACGCCTACACTCAGCATGATCGCAACCCAGGTGGCCTCGCTCGCTTCAGGAATCTGCCAACCACTGTATTTGATAAAGAGCGCCAAATTAACAATGGTAGCCACTGAAATCCAGCCCATGTAGAGGCTAAACGGCGCGCGAGTCCATACCGGTTTAGCGGCGGCAAAACCGTGGGATGAGATAAGTGTATAGATTTGAACAAGTGAGCCTAAGATGACCAGCATGAGCACTACACTCAGGGCGATGTACTCATACTGAAAAGCCGGTAGCCACAGGCTGTTAGCCACCAAGTTGATCATCAGCCAGGGAGCCACCTGATCGTATACCCCGCCTCGCTCCGTTTTCAGGGTTTGGTGAAACACGTAAATCCCTAGTGCCAGATAAATCAGCCCCCAGATAGCAAATGCATAACCCGCCGGAGTGAACAAGGTGCTATACTTATCAGAAACTTCGCCCGTACTTGCTCCGAACAGAAAGGTGTTGGAGGCGTAATTGATAAAAAGTGTGATAAAAAATAAAATAATGACAGCGCCGCGGCGGGCACTGATTTGACCGATAGAATTCATACGTAAAGAATTGGTGTCTGTCTCATAGACTATTAGTTTTGTTATAAAGTTATCTAAAACCGGAACTACCGGGCCATTATCGCTCTTAGTACGTATGCAAAAGCTTGAACGAAGAAGACTAGAGGAGATACCACTACCCGCTCGCTATCAGATTGCTCCCGGTAGCTGGCTACAATTGGATCGCGAGCTACCCTTTTTATTGATCTTCCATCAGCCCACGGATGCGCCTGATCTGAGCGGATTGGTTCGAGGGGAAGCGGCTTACCTGGTGCTGCCCGACCAGCAACCGCTGTCAGACAAGGCGCGACAGATGATCCGTGAACTCATCGAGCAACGCGCGGGGGCGTACGGGTCCTTCTTGATTATTGATATTGGCATGGGTGCGCCCGGCATCAGTGAGTTGAGCATGGGCTACGAGCAAATTGCCGTAGAACCACTGGCACAACTGCTAGAAGCCGAGCTGGCACAGGTACCTACTCTGGAGCAAGAAACGCCGGTACGTCGCTACCCGAATATCACCGCCCCGGTGGTTGACCAACAGTGGTTAAGCGAAACCGGTAGCTTGTGCCTACACATCACGCTACCGTCGGTGTTCTTTCACTCTCAGAAGCAGCAGAGTTTTCCGGTGTTGTTTCGCCAGTTCCGCCGCACTTTTTCTAAAGCCCTGCGCAAGGCAGTGTACCGCTTCATCCGGGTGCAGACCAACTTTAAGGTGAGTAGTCCGGGCATGCTAGGGCGCAGCTCAGTAGACATCACCTTTCAACAGGCCGATCAGCAGCTGGCCGCCATTGAGAAGAACTTTGACTTTTTGATGCTGGTGTCAGCTATCAACAGCGAACAAGCGTGGGAGGAGTTTAAGCAGAGCGGATACCGACAGACACCTACGTTTTACTACCGCATTTTGCCCGTAGACCCTGAGCAGCTCAAGAAAGAACTCTATACGATTGATTTAGACAACATTCACGATCCGGCCCTTTCGTTTCTACTACGCGACAAGCGTAAAGAGCTGGGCAAACAGCTGGATATGCTCCAGGAGCGGGGCACCGAAGATTTCCTTTACAGCAGTATTCGGTTGTATCAAACCATTGATCCGGCGCTGTTACAACTGGCCAAGTCTATATTGACACAGGTAAAAACCGGTAAGAAAGAAGAGGCGAGTGTCAGCCCGGCTGCTTTTGCCGCGCGGGCGCAGACTGAATTCGATTACTTTACGGCTCAAGACAACACCTTTGCGTCTGAGGTGCTGGTGCAAGACGATGTGCCGGGCATGATGGTATCGCGAGGCAGACTGTTTCTGACATCTGGTACTTTTGTGCGGCCTTGCCGGGTAGAGGCACTGGTGCAGCACGAAATTGGTACGCACGTGCTCACCTTCCATAACGGCTGTCGCCAACCCATGATGCTCATGCGCTTCGGTTTGGCCGACTACGATGAATTGCAAGAAGGGCTGGCGGTACTATCGGAGTACTTGGTGGGTGGACTTGATGCCGAACGACTACGGTTGCTGGCGGTGCGGGTAGTCACCGGAGCCAATCGGCTTGATGGTATGCCATTTGCCGACGCATACAGCATGCTGGTAGAGCAGTACCAGTGCGCCCCTGAGGTGGCCTTTGAGACGGTCACCCGCATCTACCAGAGCGGCGGGTTCACCAAAGACATTATCTACCTGAGAGGGTTTGTTCGCCTGCTGGATTATCTCAAGGAAGGGGGCGCACTCACGCCTTTGCTATCAGGAAAAATCGGTATCAAACACATTCCGGTGATTCGCGAGCTCACCGAACGAGAAATTCTGCGGCCCCCGATGATACTACCCCGCTATGCGGCTGATCCGTCGGCGCTTGAGAAGCTAGATGCTATCAAAGGTGGATACGACCTGTTGGCTTCGCCGTATAATTTCTGAAGCACCGGCCACATACGCGGCGAAGTCTAACCAAAAGAGAACATTTTGGAAGTAAACCTACTTATACAGAGACGTACATTTTGCTCACCCCTTCTCTTACACTATGAACCTCGGAATCATTGTCAACGACGTAGCCACTGAAGATCCTACGTATACTACCGTCCACCTGGCATTTCGTGCCCAGCAGCTCGGCCACACAGTTTACTTCACTGACGTAGGGAAACTTATCTATCGACCAGACGGATCGATGGGAGCCCATGCTTACACGGTAGAAGATGAAGTATCGTCGGCGGCAGATTATCTTAAAGGGATACAGAGCGAGGAGAACCAGGGACAGTTCGTAACCGCCGAAAACTTGGAAGTACTATGGATTCGTAATGATCCCTCGGCAGATATCGAAACACGACCCTGGGCACAAATGGCCAGCGTAGTGTTTGGCAAGGTGGCCATGCAGCAGGGAGTGATTGTGCTCAATCATCCTGACACCCTATTCGACTGCCAGAACAAAATGTACTTCCAGTACTTCCCGGAAGTGGTGCGCCCTCGTACGCTGATTACCCGCAGTGCGGACGATGTGCAGCAGTTTTACGAAGAGCAGCAGCAGCGCATTGTTATCAAACCCCTACAGGGTTCGGGCGGCAAAGATGTGTTTCTACTTAAAGAAGGCGGAACCAACCTGAACTCTATTGTAGATGCTGTAGCCCGCCACGGCTACGTCATCGCGCAAGAGTACCTGCCACAGGCCTCCGAAGGGGATGTGCGACTGATCGTTATGAACGGACGCGCGCTACAGCACAACGGTGAGTACGTGGCGGTGCGTCGCCGAAACGCTGAAGGTGACTTCCGTAGCAACATCAGTGCGGGTGGTAAAGCAGAATCAGTAGCAGTAGATGATACGATGCTGCGGCTGGTAGACCAGGTGCGCCCCAAACTGATGCGTGACGGGGTGTTCATGGTGGGGCTTGATATCGTTGGCGATAAACTGATGGAAGTGAATGTGTTTAGTCCAGGAGGCATTTACGAAGCAGCAGAAGTACAGGACATTGACTTTTATGAGCCTGTTATTGCTGCGATGGAGCGCAAGGTGTACTACAAAAGTATCTACGGTGATCGCATCACTAACCGCGAGTTGGCAGTCTTAGAATAAAAGGCTGAGCAGCACTTCAGAAACACATAATTGTATGCTTCGCCAAGCAGTATCGTTATACCACTTTTGCCAGGGATATTACCAGATACATACGCCTTCGTAAGGCATTGACAACTACCTGTTTACCAAAAATCTATAGCGTTCACATCGGTAGTTCTGTAAGCGTTATGCCCACGAGCGATCTTAAAGCCAGTATGCGGCTTTATCTTTAGGGCAAAGCCGCGACTCAAAAAAAGTCACGTAGCGTGTAAAGAACACTTCATTTGTTCGCTATTTATTAAAATAAAAGTAGACATTTGCGTTCGTTAAGGACAAGATAATACCTCAGTCGCCTCAATCCGTAGGACCTGCCATATTCAGAGCAGAGCACTCAATTTTTTAACTTCAGTACTATCTCCTGCACAAACTAGTTTTTGGTCAGCCTGTACCACTACTCGCAGGATTCTAAGTAAATCACACTATACCCAAATCTAACTGGTGAGCCTTCTGAAAAAGAGACTGAACTTCATCGACGTAGCCCGTTCGTACGCGATTGCACTAGCCATATTCTCCCACGCCATGATCGACTTCGAGGGCTGGGGGATTGTGCCGGAGGTTGACAACTTACGCTTTTTCACGCGTACCGCTACCCCCCTTTTTGTGTTTATGTTTGGTATGATGCTGGAGCTGGTGTACGTGCGATACGCCGCGCGTGATACCATAAAGGCCGTGGCACCACGGTTGTTCAAGCGAAGTCTGCAGTGCTATATAGGCTACGCGCTCACCGTGTTGGCAGGCATTGTGGGCGGATACATGACCGTGCTGCGAAGCCTGGGGGCCCTGGCTTTTCTTGCCAATTCGTACTTCGGTATCATTCTCCGTATGTATGCGGTTATACTGGCATTATCACCGGCGATCATTTGGATCAGGCTTCGCTATGGTGTGCAAAGCCTGATAGTTCTTCTGGCAGTCATTTGGGGGGCAGATTTTCTACTTTTTGGCTATTTTGAAGAGATGACCACCGCTCGCCCCTGGGCACAGTGGGTCGGAATCTTTCTGGGTTCTGGTCCTTCGCCCGAGGGGCCTAGTATCTGGCACGGACTCACTTTTGTGTTCACCGGTATGTTCGTTGCTTCCGGGTTACGCAACTGGCAAGAAGCGGGGCTGGCCCCGTTTTATCGATATGGTACCATACTGTTGGTCATCACACTGTCAGGAGTACTTTATTTGGTGTTCGAGAACGGGTTGCAAACCGTCGCTAACAGCTACGTTGAGTACTCTACCTACCGAAGAAGCAACGATATTGGGTACTATCTCATCGGAACATCAACGAGTGTGGTACTACTATTTATACTCTCGGCGATTGTTCCCCAATCCAAGCTACCCGAGTGGACTCGCTTTCCGTTAGAGTTCGGGAGGTCATCTTTGTTGAGCTATAGTTTGGCTAATATTTGCCTGAATCTGATTCCTCCCGAAACGGTCAAAGCACACAGTGCGCTCATTCCTATCTTTGCCTCTCTCAGCTTTCTCTCTCTGATGCTGTTGATGGTGAACTGGAAGGTGCTTCTGCCTGAACGAGTGCTGGTAGGAAGATAGGCGGCAAGTGTTTCATGGTGCTTGTATATTAAGTGATAAGCGGTATTTGACGTTACTGATTGCAGGCAGGAAGGTTCGATCAGCGCGGTAATCTCTATTATAGCTAACTTCTGAATCGCTGCTAGAACCGTGATCGTACAGCCTCGTGGTCAAGATATCATACAACGGTGGATGACCGAACAAGCTACTCCCAAAATTTCCACCAGGGGTTATTACCGTCGTGGTTCGATTTTGTTGCTTGGTTATCATTCGGAGGGGCTGGAGTTGCGTTGGGTTGCGTTGCTTGGTCGGATTGTTTTGGGTATCGGATGGTGTGCTGATAACCGTGTTCTTTCAGGATGGCCTCGGTACGTTGCACCAGTTTGGTGCCCACGTCGGGGTTCACAGAGTGGATGTAGTGGGCGTAGCCTCGGATAGAAGAAAGCAGGTGGTTACTACCTTCCCAGTGCTTGCCCTCCAGCCCATCTTTTTCGATCTGAAATAGTAGTGCCTTAAACTTCTTGATTTGTTTACGATTGACGTTCAGTCGCTCGTTCACCACTAAACCGGTTACCTCGCGGCGCACGCCCTTACGCATGATCCGCAGTTTGTCGGGATGCAGCACCAACCCTTCATCTTTAATCACCCGCCGTACGTTGGCCAATAGCTTAGTGACGTTTTGACGTGCTTCGCCTGAGGCTGAAAAAGTCATATCGTCGGCGTAGCGGGTGTACATAAAACCGTACTTCTGCGCCAGCCCGAGCAGGCGGGCGTCTAGCTTACGGCACAGAATATTCGTAAGTGCCGGGCTGGTAGGTGCACCCTGGGGAAGCACCCTTTCGCCCTTCGCAACGTAGTACGTTCGTTCGTCAAGCGTCACCTGCTCCGTGTCTGGTTCGGTACACAACAGCGCCAGGATGGTGGCTATCTTTTCAGCGTAGCCCAGCGTACGAAAGATACCCTTCACCCGGCGGTAGCCGATGGTAGGGAAGAAATCTTTGAGGTCGGCATTGATCACCAGTTCAGCCTGAAGGTGCGGAGTTGCATTGCTCATGATGCTGCGCTGACTCACGAAGCCGTGCGCCGCCGGGTGTAGCTTCACCGGATTGAGGATGTGCTGAAGTACCCAGTGCTGCGCCTGCTTGAGCCGGGGCATGGGCGCAGAAATCAGGCGCTTGCCGCCGCTTTTCTTGCGAATATAGAACCGTCGGTAGTGAGAAATTTTGCTCACCGCGCGGTGAAAAGACAGAAAGCGAAGCTCACCCACCGAAATGTTCATCGCCTGCGCCAGTGCGGCCACATCGGCAAACGCGGGCAGACCGTACCGCTCCAGTTTTTCTGCATCAGCTTCGTTGGCTTGCAATCCCGCCGACACGCCCTCGCCCAGGTAGATAATTTCCTTCTCTTTGAAGGTCTGCCACTGCTGGGCTTTTTCTATCCGTTCTTGCTGTTTCCGCTCTTTGGTCTCCTTCTGCTTGCGGCGCGACTCAGCCATCCGCTCGCGCCGAATCTGCTTGAGCATCTGCTCGCGGTTGCCAAACTTGCGCTCCGCCGCCGCTAACTCGCGCAGTTCGCGGGCCAGCTTTCCCTCCTCCTGAATGAGCTGCTCGGTGAGCGACGGTTTCTCCTGGTCGTCGGGCCAGAAACCCAGCCGCTTCATTTCGGTCAGGATATATTCGTCCCGGGAAGAGGCCTTTATTTTGTCGTAGAGTTCTTGGCGGGTGAGGGGAGAGGAGTCGCTCATAGGCATAAGAAATGAGTAGCAACCGGCGGACTTCGTACACTCTCAGGACTGGAGTGTTTAACTCAAGCACCCCGCTACTAGTGTGCTATTTCACATCTCCGATGTTACACCGGAAATGGCACACTAGTAGCATGGGGTGCACCGTTATGAACGCGCCAGTGACGCGTTGCCGAACTATTGGCCGGTGCGGCGATCCACCACACAGAAGGCAAGTCTTTACCCCATCAGGCTGTGCCTGACCGAGCTTAGTCGCCGGCTGCTACTCAATGTCAAGTTAGAATAATTTGTTTATATTTATACTGCTTTCTGATTTTTTCCGTACGCTAATCGTAGGGCTAGCATGTGTTCGCAAGGGCCCTGATGAAGCTTGTTCTGCTGAAAGAAATTACAATCGCAAGTGGGGCGCACCATTCGCTCATCGCTGTCCAGGGTGACTTCTGGATGATACGCTCGCTGCGCGCCCTGTACCGTTCCTTTAACAGTCACTCCGTTTCGTTTCTCTTCGGTGCTATCCACCGTCACTTTCTGTTGGTCTACCAGCGTATGCGCCTGCTCTTCCCGAGGACTGGCGAAGCGAAGCTCTTCGGTGGGCAGCGGCTCGCGGCTGAGCTCGCGGATGCGGTACACCTGCTTGTGCAGATCATAAATAGCCCGACCGGCCTGCACGAAGGTGCCCAGTGCGCCCAGCACCACATTGCGATCAAGCTCCAGACGCCGCGCCAGGGAGTCAGCCGACTCTTGCCAGTTTTCTTTGAGCGCGGTGTACACCTTTTGCTGCGTGAGTGAGTCTACTTCTTGCCGGGGAGCCAGCAAATCGAAGTTGCCCTGGCGAGACCAGTCGTTGGCCGTCCAGCCGGATAGCCCGAGCGTGAAGGTCATGTCGCCTAGGTCGGCTTCGTAGAAGGAGGGCATGCCGGTGCCTAACAACGTCACGGTAAACTTTTTGGCCACGGGAATAAGCCGCTCTAAAATCATCAGACGACGGCGGCCCCACACCCGAATTTCTTCCGCCTCAGCCCCCAGGTAGGGCGAACGGTCGCAGACAATCTCTACGTTCCAGGGTTCTACTGCGATCCGAATCGGCTGACCGGGCGACAGGTGGAACCGCAGCGAACGGGGGCTTTCTTTCTCCTTGCGGCGCTTGAGCACAAACAGCAGGTTATGCACATCCATAGGGTGCAAATCCAGGCGTCGTGCTTCTAAGGTCATGGCCGAACTCACCTGCAAAAAGCCGCGTACCCAAGATTCGGGCAGATCGATCTTCACTTCTTGGTAGACATCGCTGTCGGTGGTTTGCACCTCGAAGCCACTAGGATCAATCTTCAGCTCAGTTTCTTTGTAGGTTCGAATTTTCTGAAACTCATCGTAGAGCGCCGATGAATAATCAATGTTGGTGGTGCCGCAGGCAAAATCGCTGATCTCCTGAAACACCTCATATCCGCAGCTCAACTTTCCGTACGACGATTCGTCTTGGCTGAAGCACTCGAAGAATACCTCGTCAGGGTGTACGGTGATGACTGGATCGAGCACAAACCAAGCGTCTCTATCCTTCTTGTAAAGAAAATTGAAGTATTCGCGCTGAGCTTTGTAAAACGGACTCATCACAGCGTCTCGCTGCTTTCGCAGGGCAGACAGTTGATCCATCTTTTCGTTGACCCGGGCCTTCGCCTCGCCGTGTTGTGCCATGGCTTCGGCCAGCCAAATTGGCTCCTGCTCAGCGAGCCACGCCTGATAGTCGGGGCGGTCTTTGGGTTTGAACCGCAGGTCAGAAACCACCACGTGGTGTAGGGCTGATATCGCTTCGCGAAAGCCCAGGTGCTGGCGTAGCTTGCCAATGAAATAGGTAGGTTCGCGCAGGGTGTCGGGGGCGAACTCCATGCCCACCGATTGCGGCGAGCTGTTGACCTGAGTGCCGCCCGCGTAGCGATAGTTAAAAATCATACGGTTTCGGGTTCTATGATGGTGAGCGGAGAATCTAGGTGAGGGTACTGCGCCTTGAGCTCGAGCAGACTTTGGATGCACCGGGCCCTGTCTCTTTGGGCAATGGTGGGCGAAATACGGGTGAGCAAAGGAACGGCCCAAGCCGCCACCGTCTCGTTCTTTTGGGCTTCTTTGCCCAGAAAAGCAAACACCCGCGTCTTCGTCACGCTGCCCCGGTTCACCTGCGAGAGCACCGATGTGAAGTAGTACTCCATCTCCTGAAGGCGCTCGGGATGGTCGGTGGCGTAGCCGGTCAGGTAGTTTGTGACGAACAGCTGTAGGGTTGTATTGGGGTGCTGGCTCAGCTTGAGCATATACTCGATGCCATCGGCTTCCTGAAAATGCTGGGTGATCTGTTGCAGTCCGAACTGCTGAATTTCAGGTCGCACCCGGTCGCACACGCTCACCAGCAACTCAGGCGTCCAGTCTTCCTGCCTAAACTGCTTGGTGAAGAACTGCACGGCAAACTGCCGAGAGTCTTCCCAGGTGGCATCCAGCAGTTTGAGCGCCGGTTCGCGCTCGTAGCGGATACGGGACACGTGCTCCTGAAAATAGGTACGCACCAGCTGACGTAGCATGAGTAGTTCGTGGCTACCCAGCGTCACGATGCGGGCCAACGGCACCTGCTCCCAATCAGTGTGTTTTTGTAACAGCTCAGCCCCCAACAGATGTGCTTCGCGATGATCAGCGTCTACGAGCTTCCACACTTGTGCTTCGGTGATGAAAGAATAATAGTCGGTCAGCTGTTGTCGGAACAGCGTACCCAAATCTTGGTGGATGCCTTCGTATTTTTCTTGGCGCCACAGCAACGGCACGAGCGTGGTTACCAGCTCGCGACCGAACGTGGGGTGGTTGTTGAGCAGGCGACCGATGATCGGCTGCACTTGCTGCCTGATTTCAGGGTGTGCTGATAGACAGAAACTTGTGAGTACATCTTTTCGCTTGATCAAAACCACGTCAGGAAGTTGCCCGAACAATTCGACGCCAAGGCTTCGTACCGAGGCATGAGGGCTGCCGATAAACGTTTCGAAGACGGCGTCGGGTATAGATTGAACCTGCTTTTGAGCAATTAAGATTTTACCGGCTAGCAACGGCAACGACTCCAGCGGGTGCGCCAACAACGCTTGCCAGGTGGCTTCATCAACGGCGGCTAAGGCTTCGGCAAACACCGTAGATAGGCTTTCAGCTATATGTGCGGCATACGCTGATGGTTCTTCTTTCGGCAGTTGCAGCAAACCCTGAACGACTGACTGCACCACTGCTTTCTCTTGCGTGGTATGCATCGGATGCTGAGGCAGCAATTGGCGCAACCAAATATGAACTGCCTCCGGCTCGGTTTGCAGCAGACGAATGACAAAGTCCTGGCTGGTGACAAACGGTGAGGGGTTGACATCTACCCACCCCATGCCTAGCGTTTGGGCGGCAGGTAGCGGGCAGTTGAGCAGCGCCAATACCAGTTCGTGATCCGGCTTCGCTGGGTTGTATACCGCTTCGGCTAAGTCTAACCCTAATTGCTGCACCGCTGCGTAGGGCCGGTTGAGCAGTTGCGTGATTAGAGCAGGAGAGGTATGGTCATCCCGATGTGGGTTAGCCCGGAAGGCCTTCGTGGCAAACTCGGCTACTATCTGGCAGGCACTTCGCTGTAGCAGCGTAACCAAGAGTTCGGGGGCTTGATCCCATCGCTCAGGAAATGCTTCTTCGCGTGCGGTCGGGACCGGCTCGCCGGGTAAGTACGGTGGCTGACAACGCCAGCGAACGTCTTTCCCCTTCACGTTGTACCTTGGACTATTCTGGTAGAGGATAAATCCGAGCAGGGGATAAACCGAGTAGTTTGGAAAGTGAGTATCAACGTACTGTGAGTTCCACCGTCCGTTGACGTACTCGTACGTATATTCCGTGCGCTTTTCTTCCCCCTTGGCATCCGCATCGCTGAAGTTGAGCAGTACGTCGCGGGCGTAAGTCACGTAGTGACTACTGTCTTCCTCACCGAGGCGACGAAACCATCGATCCGCCCGTCGTTGAAGGTACTTCCGGGTTTTCTGTGAGTAGGCGACCTGAGGACGCTTTTTACTGAATTCCTTCTGTAGGTCTCTAATATACTCGTTGTTCACGTAAGCGTAGTTGCCCCAGGAGGATACGGTAAAGTACTCTGGTTTTTTGTCTACGTTGGCCATAATGGCTCCGTACAAGAGCGTATCGTCACGTAGCTCGGCTGCCTTCAGGAGGTAACGCACTTGGTTGAAATAGTTGGGCCGAAATGGAATCAGGCTGAGTAACTCGCTGAGCACCCCACTGACAAACGGATACGCGCCCGAGAGGCGAGGCAGCAGCGACAGAAAACCATTTTCTTCTACTTTTAGCTCAAACAGTAGTTCGCTGAGCTGTTGTGCCAATGCTTCTGGTTGTTCGGCAATGATGGGTCGTCGCACACTGTCGGGCAGTTGCGCTAAGGTTTCTTTTATTAAGACTTGCCGGTCTTCTTCAGTGCCGACCAGGCTCAGTGCTTCAGCCGCGATGCGCTGCACATCGGGCGAGGGGTGCGCTCGCAACTCTCGTAGTTTTTCGGTAGCCGCCGGAGAGCCGCATCGTCCTAAAGCCCACGCGAGGCTATAGTCAAAAATAACCTCATTTCGGCGGGGAATGGTCAATAGAAACGATTCGGCCTCGGGCCAACGCATTTCGCCCGCTCGCCAAATCACCCGCGACAACGACCAGTGGGCTTCATCGTAAGTGCCCTGTGCTGCTTTCTCTAGGTAGCCTAGTACCGTGGCTTTGAGTGCGGACTGATCGGTGGTGGCCTCAGAAGAAGGTTGCCCGGCACTAGTGCCGGTCGGTTGGTATCCCTTGGTAGTTTTTTCGCTGACTAATTTATCGTAAGCTTTTTCGGCTTCAGCCAAAGGTACCGGAAAAACCGTTTTGGTGCCCTCGCGCAGTGGTGCTCCTCGTTTGCCGTAGCGGAAGTTGACGACGTATTCGTCGGTGCTCGTTTCACAAAGATCCACTTCGTATACTTTGTCAGAGTTGCCTTGCTGAAAGAAGAGCTGGGCTTGGCGAATTACTTTCACGAGGAGTGTGGTAGATGGTAGTTGATGACAAATTATAAAATAAACGGAATAGTCAGGGTAAATTTGATCATACAAGGACAGAATATGGCGATATCGTATGTTTTTGGTAGAAGGTCAGCCGTTTAGAGTGCTCGCGAAGTGTCAACCTGCGTAGGCTACAGTAAAGTGATAGCCATAGCTTTGTGAAAAGCAACGGTTGATGCTCTGTTTTTACGAGTAAGCTTCTGCGCGACTTAGCGTATCTATCACTTGTGAGTAAGCGGATAAATGTATTCATTGTGTAACTGATACGATGCGCTGAGCCCCATCTGCTCGTATTGTTGTTGATATCAACGTTTTAACGTTTTTTATGTATGCCCAGTAGTAAGAAGAAGGTAGCTTCTGCTTCCAAAAAAATATTTGTCCTAGATACCTCAGTCATTATCTACTCACACGATGCGATCATGAACTTCGCTGAGCATGATGTGGGAATTCCCATCACGGTACTGGAAGAACTGGATCAGTTCAAGAAAGGAAATGATACCCGCAACTTCGAAGCGCGAGAGTTTATTCGTATGCTCGACAAGCTGTCGAGTAACCATACACTGCAAGAGTGGATCCCCCTCAACGGCCAGACCCGGGGGCCATCTAGCCGAGGAAACTTTAAGGTGATCATGAATAATGATAGCTCGATTGATGCCGAAGAAGTATTTGACGAGAAGAAAGCTGACCACAAAATTCTGAATGCCGCACTCACGCTCAAAGAGGCGCACCCCGACCGTAGTGTGGTGCTCATCAGTAAAGACATCAATCTGCGGCTGAAAGCGAAGTCGCTCAACCTGATTGCCGAAGATTACGAAACCGGCAAGGTGAAGCATGTGGCTGAGCTGGACCAGGGAAAAACCATCTTGAACCGCATCAACAGCGAAAAAATATCGAGTATTTATAAGGAAGGCTCCGCCGAAGTGAAGGACATTATGCCGGTTGAGAAAGCGGAGAACAATAAGTACTACATCTTGAAGAGTAGCAAAAACTCGGCACTGTGTTACTTTAATCCTGAAACGCAGCGCATTGAAAAGGTAGAGAAGAAAGATGCCTACGGCATTCGACCGCGCAACGCGGAGCAAGCTTTTGCGCTGCACGCAATCATGAACCCCGAGGTGAAGCTGGTGACCGTACAGGGCGTGGCCGGCACCGGCAAGACACTGCTGGCCCTGGCTGGAGCGTTGGAGCAGCGTCGTGAGTATAAGCAGGTGTACTTAGCACGACCTATTGTGCCGCTCAGTAACAAAGACATCGGCTTTTTGCCCGGCGATATCAAGTCCAAGCTCAATCCGTATATGGAGCCACTGTGGGATAACCTCAAGTTTATCCAGAATCAGTTTAAGGAAACCGACAAGGAACATACGCGCATCACTGATATGCTTAACAAGGAGAAACTGGTGATCACGCCCCTGGCCTACATCCGTGGGCGAAGTTTATCTAATATCTACTTTATCGTAGATGAGGCGCAGAACCTAACGCCACATGAGGTGAAAACCATCATTACCCGAGCGGGTGAAAACACCAAAATTGTGTTCACCGGCGATGTATACCAGATCGACACGCCCTACCTGGACTCACAAAGTAATGGTTTGTCTTACCTGATCGACCGGGTGAAGTCGCACCCGCTGTACGCCCACGTGACGCTAGAGAAAGGTGAACGCTCGGAGTTGGCGAACCTGGCCAACGAGATGCTGTAAAAGGGCAATAGTTGTTTACCGGTCGATGGTCATCTTCGTTTTAGCTATCGTCTGCGAACTATCGACTCGTTTGGCTGTCGTCCTTCCACCATTGAGCAAGACGAACTTTTCCCTCTACCACCAGTTATCTTCTTGTAAACTAATTTTTTAGCTAGACAAGACAATCATGATGGTGAAGAGATTTTTATCAGCGGCAGAACATATTATCGGGAACGTTATTTACGACGCTCGTCAGGAGAAGGTGGGCACGATCAAGGATGTTTTTATCGATCCTGACACGAACGAACCTATGTTTGTCACTATTGCCGAAGGTGGTTTTCTGGGAATCGGTACCGACTACGTAGCACTACCTTGGAATATTCTGGAGTTCAACACGAACTCAGGTAGTATTTTGCTGTCGTCTAACATTCAGAAAGTGAAAGATGCTCCCGAGGTGGATTTAGATAAACTACAGGGGGCT
This sequence comes from Tunicatimonas sp., assembly GCA_965213875.1. Classification (GTDB taxonomy): domain Bacteria; phylum Bacteroidota; class Bacteroidia; order Cytophagales; family Cyclobacteriaceae; genus Tunicatimonas. The sequence continues at coordinate 2,814,806 of CBDCAN010000001.1, forward strand.
GATCGTGACGAACTGGATAAGTTCATGACCTATTATGGTTATCAGGACCTGAAAAACACGGATGACGTAGCTCAAGAAAGCTACCAAGCGGCCGAACCTACCGAGCACCAACATCAGGCCTACGAAGGATCGGCGAAAATTACGGGAGAGGCTCCTAAGGATACGGATGACAACCCAGCCGATTCGCTCAAGTATGAGAAGATGAAGGGTGACGCCTAGCGGCCTCAGGCACTGAATAGTTGAGCGGTTGTAAAGCGCGTCCGATAGCTGTCACTCGGCAGAGGCAAGCGACTTGCTGGTACTTGTTGTCTAAGACAATCAGTAGGCGATACGTTTACGCAGTAGCAGAAAAGGTAAGCAACCAGTAAGACGCTACGTCTATCTGAGCACTTACCTTTTTCTTTAAGTGAGAACGGATGAAATCTGATCGCTAGCGGGTATGCTTCATGCGCTCTTTGATACGAGCAGCTTTACCCTGACGTCCGCGCAGGTAGTACAGACGCGCGCGGCGCACTTTACCGCGGCGGATCACCTCAATTTTTTCGATGTTAGGAGACAGTAGCGGAAAAATTCGCTCTACTCCTACGCTGTTAGATATTTTACGCACCGTGAAGGTTTCGCCGTTGGTGCTGGCGTTTTTGCGCTGAATAACCGTTCCTTGAAACTGCTGAATACGCTCTTTATTCCCCTCACGAATCTTGACGTGTACGTTGACAGTGTCGCCAGCCTGAAACTCAGGATGCTTCTGACGGGTCTCTTGGTACTCTTGCTGAACGATAGCTAACAAATTGCTCATGACTTTTCAGATAATGGGTTACTCTGGCAAAAAGAAGGACAAAGGTAGTGATAATGGGCGTAAATAGCACGCATTCAGCAGAAATTATGCTCTGTATTTTAGTAGGAATACATCCTCTTTTTCGCGAGGCACCACCCGCAACACGTTGGCCAGCACCAGCAAAATGAGCGTGCGCGATGCATGATAACGCGACTGCTCGGTGATTTTAGCGTACTGATCTACCGTAATCTGCTGATACTCATCCAAATATCCCATCAGCTGCTTTTCCTTTTCGCCAAAATTAAACTGCACGTCTTTGTTCTGGCGCGACCTGCGTAGGATCTGCCACACTACCGAACTGGCCTGCAAACTTTGGTCTTCGTGGCGCACGTAGGCTTTCCCCTTGAGTTTTTTTTGGGCCGACCCGTTCACACTATGCGGTTTGTCGAGGGCGCTTTGCAGAATGTAGTATGGTTTGCGTTGCCCTTCGTAAATTTTGTAGTGAATCACGAAGCGATGCCCGGGTACGGGCACTACGTCAACGTCGTAGTCGATGTGCGGGCGGCACCACTTTTCGATGGCTCGCTCCAGTAAGTAGCACTCCTCTTCGGCCGAACGAATGCCCGGTATGGATCCGTTATCATCTACCCCGATCAGCAAATGGCCACCTCGGGTGTTGGCAAAAGCGACGATCTCACGAATGATTTTGTTAGGGTGGGCCACTTTCCTTTTGAACTCGATGCGTTCGCCCTCACCCTGCCGAACCATCTGCTGAATCTCTTGCAGTGACATTTTTTCTGATTGCAATCGTAGGTGCCGATTGCAATCAGCACCTACGGGTGGTTATCGATCCTCAAACTCATCCCCTTCTTCGTAGTCCGACATATTGAACATGCTGCTGAGCAGGTCCTTAAACTGCGTGCCGGCGGTGAGTTGCTGCTTACTCAACTGGCTGTACTCGGCCAAACCGTGCAGGGCAAACTCCATCAGGAAGAAACGGGTTTCTTCGTTGATGTCCTTGTGATAATGCTGCACCAAATCAGCCAAACCGGGCACCGCCTTCAGAGCTTTGCGGTAATCCTTTTGACTAAGATCGTTCAGCAGGTCTACTTCGTTACCCTCACCAAACCAACTCACGATGTCGTGATAGGGACTCTTTTCTTTCTGCTTGCGCTTGTCTTCCGGGTCAGGAAAATAGTTGATAAACTGCGTACGAATGGCTTTGCCAACCAAATTGTGCGCCACAATGCCTGCGCCCTCTTGCTCGCCTTCGTACACCAGCTCTACCTTGCCGGTGATAGAAGGAATGACCCCCACAAAGTCAGTAACGCGGATAAAAGTCTTCTTTTCGCCGTTGATCAACGTACGGCGCTCGGCCGCACTCATCAGGTTCTCGTAGGCCGAGATAGTCAGTCGTGCCGATACGCCGCTTTTTTCGTCTACGTACTCGCTCTCCCGGGCTTCCAGGGCCACCTGCTCGATCAAATCCTTCACTAGTTCGGTAAGTCCGATCTGTTCTTTTTGCGAAGGCTTGATGCGGGCCTCTTGTTCGGTAATGCGCTTGCCAATGTCAATAGAGCGCGGATAATGGGTAATGATTTGACTGTCAATCCTATCCTTAAGCGGAGTAACGATACTACCCCGGTTGGTATAATCCTCAGGGTTCGCCGTAAACACGAACTGGATGTCCAACGGCAGGCGCACCTTGAAACCGCGGATTTGGATATCGCCTTCTTGCAGAATATTGAACAGTGCTACCTGAATACGGGCCTGCAAATCAGGTAGCTCATTGATGACAAAAATCGAACGGTGCGAGCGAGGAATAAGTCCGTAGTGGATCACCCGCTCGTCGGAGTAAGGAAGCTTGAGCGCCGCCGCTTTGATCGGGTCAGTGTCGCCCACCAAGTCAGCTACTGATACATCGGGAGTCGCTAGTTTTTCGGTATAGCGCTCGCTGCGGTGCATCCACGTCACGGGTGTGTCGTCGCCCTTCTCTTCTACCAAGGCTTTACTTTGAAAAGACAGCGGCTGCATCGGATCATCATTGAGCTCTGAGCCTTCGATCACCGGAATATACTCATCCAGCAGATCCACCATCATGCGGGCCATCTTGGTTTTGGCCTGCCCACGCAGTCCTAGAAAGACAATATTGTGCATCGAAAGCAGGGCTCGCTCGGTATCAGGAATCACTGATTCTTCGTAACCCCAGATGCCAGGAAAAACTTCTTCTTTGTTTCGCAGACGCTCTGTCAGATTGTCACGCAGTTCTTGTTTGATCGACTTGGGTTGATAGCCGCTGGCCTTGAGTGCGCCAAGCGTACTTATATCCGTGTGATTAGATGCCATTATGTGAATTAGAGTTTAAATGATAAGGTCGAGGAGTTAGAAGATTACCGGTTTGTAAGACTTTCACCTTCTAACCTTTGTAACCTGCCCCCCATCTAGTTGCGGTAGTATTTTCTGCGATTGCGGCGATAATCCTCAAATATGAGGTTCCCGAGGCCCTGCAAACTGCTGTAGTAAGCGTTTCCGTTGTTAGTTTCGGTAAACTTCTGCACAAACTGCTTAAGATACGGATCAGAGGCAATCATAAAAGTAGTCACCGGTACTCCGATACGTCGGCACTGTGCGGCCAGGTTCAGAGTTTTGTTCAGGATCTTACTATCTAATCCAAAGCTGTTTTTGTAGTACTTAATGCCCTGCTTCAGGCAGGTAGGCTTACCGTCGGTGATCATAAATATCTGCTTGTTCTTGGTCTTACGCCGCCGTAGAATATCCATCGCCAGCTCTAGCCCAGCCACCGTATTAGTGTGGTACGGCCCCACCTTGAGGTAAGGCAAGTCTTTGATCTGAATCTGCCAGGCATCGTTACCAAACACAATGATGTCCAGGGTATCTTTTTTATACTTGGTGGTGATCAGTTCAGCCAGCGCCATTGCTACTTTTTTTGCCGGAGTGATACGGTCTTCTCCGTATAAGATCATCGAGTGCGAAATATCGATCATCAGCACCGTGGAGGTCTGCGTCTTATACTCCGTATCGTTCACTTCCAGGTCACCTTCCGTCAGGGTGAAGTCGCCGATACCGTGGTTAATTTGCGCGTTGCGGATTGAGTCAGTCATGGAGATTTGCTCCAGCGTATCACCAAACTGGTAATCGCGCCGGTCGGTGCTGGGCTCGTCGCCAAAACCACTGTAGGTCGTTTTATGATCACCCTGGCCCGACTTCTTCATCTTACCGAAGATTTCTTCCAGCGCGCTCTTACGCACCAGCCGCTCGGTTTTGGAAGTGACCTCAAACTCGCCGGATTTGTTCTCCTCAGAGATGTACCCCTTGTCTTTGAGCTCTTGAATAAAGTCGCCCATACCGTACTCATCGTTGGTCAAATTGTACTGATTATCCAGGCTGGTCATCCACTGAAGCACTTCAGACAGGTCGCCTGAGGTAATCACCATCAACTCCATGAATATTTTCAGAAGCTGGTCAAACGTACTCTGGCCTTCAGCGTTTTCGCCGGGCACGTATTCGGTAAATCTGTATCCTAGCATAAGGAGGGGAAACGTAGGTGCGGTAGATTAGGTTCGCAACGGCTGATGCCGTCGTCAGGTTAAGATAAATGCTTATCTGCGAGTATAACAGCAGAAGCGCAAGAAATATTCAAAAAGGGATAAATTTGTAGCCAGCAAGGATCCAGGATGCGCGCTTTGCTTATGAAAACCACACATGAAGACTTTATTTGTTTACTGCCTGTTGTTTGTCTTTCCCACGTTTGCTCAGGCCCAAGCGACTGATACGATATCGCTGCCCTATTACGAAATGCCCCCTGCCCCAGATGACTACCGTCCGGGCAATGTGCTGGCTAGAATGATTGACGGGTTAGGCTACCGCTTTTATTGGGCCACCAAAGGCCTGCGGCCTGAAGACTTAGCGTATCGCCCCGCGAAAGGAGCACGTAGCACTTCTGAAACCATCGACCATATTGTCTCGCTATCTAAGGTGATCGCCAACGCCACTGAAGGGGTGCCCAACGGATCATCACCACCGGACGGCGAGTTGCCATGGGAAGAAAAGCGGGCGAAAATACTGCGCCAACTACTAAAAACCAGCCAGCGGCTAGCCAATCAAGACGAAGAAGCTTTATCCGCTTTGCGCATCACATTTAGTAGCAAAAACGGAACTTCCGAAATGCCCTACTGGAACGTGATCAATGGCCCCTTGGCCGACGCCATCTATCATACGGGGCAGATTGCTTCTTTCCGCCGAACCTCTGGCAACCCCATGAACCCGAAGGTCGACGTGTTGCGAGGTAAGAATCGTCCGTAGCACTAAACTAATACTTGATCAAGCTTCTTAACAAACAAGCCTACGCTCTTAGCAGGCGTAGGCTTGTCAGTATTATTGGTGCGCAATAGTACTTACGCTGTAAGCTTAAGCCTTTTTCAGCTTGGCTACCTTAATGATTTTAAGTGCTTCTAATGCCTTAATAAAGGGATAAGTAGGATCAATCTCAAACCAGCGGGCCGCAAAATCCTGACGATTCGGTAGTTTGTGGTGGTTGTTCTGGAATAGTTCACCCAGCATCAGAAAATCAAAGGCTAGCGAGTTGCGAGACTTATCGTTGTTGTCGAAGTTAGAATAGCCATACTTGTGGCCACACCAGTTGACGATGGCACCATGTACGGGGCCCATCAAGTAGTGAATGGGCAATAGCGCGTACATGACCCAGTGGGTACCAGGTAATTCGGCGATAGAAATGGCCCAGATGTAAAACAAAGAGTACAGCACTCCCCAGCCGATGCGTGAGAATTTGCTACTGCCGATTTTATCCATCAACGGCCAATCGGGCACATCTTTGGTAAAGCGGGCTTCTACATCGGTTTCGTACTCCAGCACGCCGTTGTACGTATTTTTGGTTTCCCACATCATCGTAAACAGATTGGTAGTGTGGTGCGGAGAGTGCGGGTCGTCTTCGGTGTCACTGTAAGCGTGGTGCATACGGTGCAGCACCGCGTAAGCCCGAGGGCTTAGGTAAGACGAGCCCTGGGTCATCCAGGTGAGTACGTAAAACACCTTTTCCCAGAAAGGGCTAGTGGTGAACATCTTATGCGCGGCGTAGCGGTGCAGGAAGAATGTCTGAAAGAAGAGCGACAGGTACCAGTGGGCAAGAAAGAAAGCGATAATAATCACAGACGTACGGGTTTAGTTAATAGTTGATGAGTTTGTAACAAAAAACGAGCGCAAAACTCACGCAGAAAATCTAATTCATCCTCAATAAGCTCGTAGAACAGATCGCTGGCTCAATTGATTCCTAAAAAGCACACTATTATTCCCGCGTGAAGGCAAAACTAATCACGTTGGCGCCCATTTGCAACGCTTGCTGTCGTTTCTCTTCGGGATCGTTATGGATGCGCGCGTCTTCCCAACCGTTGCCCAAGTCGCTTTCGTAGGTATAAAAGCAGACCAAGCGGCCTTCGTGCACCAGTCCGAAGCCCTGCGGGGGCTTGCTATCGTGCTCGTGAATCTTGGGTAAACCTTCGTTAAACGTATACTTCTGACGATAAATCGGGTGGTCGGGCGGCAGTTCTACGAACTCTAGTTCAGGAAAGACCTTCTTCATCTCTAACCGCACAAACTCGTCCATGCCGTAGTTGTCGTCAATGTGCAAAAAACCACCGGCCAACAGGTACTTCCGTAGGTTATCGGCCTCTTCGTCGGAGAAAACCACGTTGCCGTGCCCGGTCATGTATACGTAAGGATACAAAAAGAGCTCGGTGCTACCCACTTCTACCACCTCTTCTTCAGGAGCCAGACTGGTCTTAAGATTTTTATTACAGAAATCAATGAGGTTAGGTAAGGCTGTCTGGTTGGCGTACCAATCGCCCCCGCCGTTGTACTTGAGCTTGGCGATTTTGAGGTTATCTTGAGCAAACGTGGCTGTTTGCAGAACAGCACAAAGTAGTACGGTGATCAAAGGTTTCACGTGCCTGGGCTTTTAGTTGATTATAGCAATGTCAATCCGCCGTCTACTGCTAACGTGCTGCCACTAATATAAGTATTGGTCAGTAGGGCATAGTAAGCCTGCGCCAACTCCTCTGGTTTTCCTAAATGTCCGACGAGTAGCGATTCTTTACCCCACTTTTCGTTGCTTGCTTTCTCCTGTTCAGACCATACGCCTGTTCCAACCACACCGGGGGCAATAATGTTGACTCGCACCGGGGCAATCTCAAGCGCTAAGGCCTTCGCAAAAACGTTTACCGCCGCACTTGCTGCGTTCATCACAGAAGCGCCGTTTTTAGAGGGTCTATCGATAGCAATGCTAGAAGTTACGACGATGGCACCGTCTGATGAGATATGGTTCGCTGCTGCACGACAACAGTTGAAAGTCCCCCAGAACTTCTCCATGCCTCGTTGAGCGAGATCAGTACTCATTGACTTGATGGGGTGCGTAAGCTTGGTTTCGTCTGCCACTGCTGACACTGTTAAGTAGTCAAACCTACCAATAGCGGCGAACGTGCTGTTGACAGAGTCTTCATCCAACATATCCATAGGGTGAACAGTGGCACCACCGCCAAGCTCGTTTTTCACTTTGTTCAGTTTGTTCACGCTTCGGCTTACTAAGTGAACGTGAGCACCTTGATCAGTACATAGTTGAGCGAGGGCTCGTCCAATACCAGAGGAAGCACCCACAATTACAATTTTCTTATTGCTCACTGAAGCCATACATACGGGGTTAATAAGACTTTGCTATAAGTTTTCTTCTAATACTGGTAACCGCTCTTTATAAAGCTGGTCCGGCTCCGATTGGCTTCAGGTCAATCGGGCGAAGCCGCAGTTGGTATACGTAAGCGCTATCGGTGAGCTGGTATTCCTTATGTGTGGCGGGGGTCCAGCTATCATCACCGCCCAACCCTGCTTGTGCATAATCCAGATTGAAAGTGACATCATCGGTTTTCTCTACTTCATACGTGTGCGTAGCCCGGTCAAAAGCCTTCAGGTCGTACGTATGTACACTGGTATTCAAATAGGCGCCGTGGCCCGTGGCGAATAAACCAGTGCCCGCTTGGTTGGTCAGGGTGACCCAGCGGACGGCGGTTTTATTGCCATTCTCCTGCGGCAGCACGTAGGGAGTGTACTGTTCAGGCACACTGCCTTCGTAGCGGGCTACTTTTGCTCCGGTGTAGCGGTCAGCGTAGGTTTCGTGCGGGCCCCGGCCGTACCACGATAGTTGCTGGGTGGTGGCGGGCACCTTTACCGCCAGACCTACTTTGGGCAAGGGCGGCGCATCCTCGGTCACTCGATACTGGTTGCGCAGCACGATGTCGCCGCTGCCGTATACCGTATACACTCCTTCGTACGTTACCGCGTCGCCGAGCGAGCCTCGCACGGTCACGCGTACGGCTTGGTCGTTTAGTACTTCGGCGGATAGCGTTTCACCGGTAAACGTCACTTGGTCCCAAGAAACAGCGCGCCAACGGGCCGCAAACGATTGGTCACCGCCGCCCTCGTCGTTGTCAGTGGGTGCTCGCCAGATATTCGGCCGCAAAGGGCCAGTGAGGAGCTCTTTTTCCTGGAATATTAACGAACTCAGGCCGTTCGACTTAAAAGTCGCCACAAAGTTGTCACCCTTTACCTGTGCTTGCTCGGCGGTATTCTCTAATGTCAAGCTTGGCATGTCGCTCGCTGGCAACGTTTGCGCTACGGGCAGTGGTTCGCTGAGCAACATTTGCTGCCAGGCCACCTCGTGCTCGGCTTCGGCCCACGGCGTAGCTTCTCTGAGGTGAAAGCTCAAGGTTAGAATATACTCGGCATCGGACTGCGGTGCTGCAGAGGACGGCACTGTTACCACCTGGCTTTCACCGGCCGGTAGGTCAAGAGAGCCGAGTAACCCCTGTTGATAAGGCTGTCCGTCGCGCAGTACCTCCCAGCGAGCGGTAAACTGATTTAGATTCGTGAAGTGGTAGTTATTAGTAATACGCACCTGCCGCTTCGTAGCACTTACTGAGTCTATTTTAATGTACTGAAGTACCTTCTTGGCCTCTAACAACTCAGGTTGCGGGGTGCGATCCGGAAAAACCAGTCCGTTGATGCAGAAATTACCGTCGTTGGGCGTATCGCCGAAGTCACCGCCGTAGGCCCAGTACGCGGTGCCGTCTTCGGTAGTTTGTTTGAGTCCCTGGTCTACCCAGTCCCAGATGAACCCTCCCTGCATACGCGGGTGCGCCTCGATCACATCCCAGTAGTCTTGCAAATTGCCCAGACTATTGCCCATGGCGTGCGCATATTCGCACAGAATAATCGGGCGGGTGGTGTCCTGTTCGTGGAACGTAACCATTTGATCGGTGCGGGCGTACATGTTGGCGATCACGTCGTAGGCACTGGGTGCTTTGCCGTAGGCTTCGTTCTCGCGGCTCTCGTAGTGAATCGGACGGGTGGGGTCGAGGGCCCGCAGGGTATCGGCCATCGCTTGGGTATTGGGACCATCGCCGGTTTCGTTGCCCAACGACCACATGATAATCGACGGGTGGTTTTTATCACGTTCGGCCATCGCCACGCCGCGCGCTACGAAAGCGGATTGCCAGGCAGTATCCAGCACCGGCGAGCGTCCCTCATTCCACAATTGATGACTTTCTACGTTAGCCTCATCGACGACGTAAAGTCCGTACTGGTCACACAAGGCGTACCAGCGCGGATCGTTTGGGTAGTGCGAAGTACGTACCGCATTGATGTTGTGCTGCTTCATCAGCCGGATGTCTTCGACCATGAGTTCTTCTGACACCACGCGACCCCGCTCCGGATCAAGTTCGTGGCGGTTGACTCCCTTCATATAAACCGGCACGCCGTTGACCAGCAGTTGTCCGCCTTCAATCTCAACTTCGCGAAACCCAACTCGGCTGCTGATTACTTCCAGCGTATTGCCTGCGGCATCTTCCTGGGCAATGATAAGTTGATAGAGCTCAGGTTGCTCAGCGCTCCAGAGGGCGGGGTTAGGCACTTCGTAGGTAGCATCCACCACCATTTCCTGTCCCACCGGAATGGTTTCTTCCACCGCCACACGGTCTTGTAAAAGGGTGTCGCCTGCCGGAGTCAGCAGCAGCAGCCGCAGGTTGCGCGGCTGGTAGGTGCTGTCGGCGTAGTTGGTGAGTACTACCTGTAGTTGTGCGTTCGCGTTGGTATAATCCTCATCTAACTCAGTGATAAAACGAAAGTCACGCAGGTGAACGGCCGGGGTAGCGAAGAGAAAAACATCGCGGAAGATGCCGCTGAGCCGCCAGAAGTCCTGGTCCTCTAGGTAGCTACCGTCTGACCAGCGGATGACCTGCACCGCCAGGGTGTTCTCGCCCGCTTGCAACAAGTCAGTAATATTGAACTCGGCCGGAGTCATACTATCCTCACTATAACCCACCGCCTGGCCGTTGACCCACACCCGCAGGGCTGACTGTACTCCGGCGAAGTGCAGAAATACCTGATGATTCTGCCAGCGGTCGGGCACACTGAAGGTCGTGCGGTAGCTGCCTACCGAGTTGGTGTCGAGCGGCACCTGAGGAGGATTGACCTCAAACGGATGATTGATGTTGGTGTAATGGGGGCGGTCGTAGCCGTCGAGCAACTGCCAGTGGGCGGGCACCGGAATTTGATCCCAGTCGCTTGCGTCATAGTCAGCCTTAAAGAAATCTTCCGGAGCTTCGCCAGGGTTGATAGCCCACTGAAATTGCCACTGTCCGTTGAGTGATTGAAACAGCTCTGACTGCTCAGAATCCTGGGTCATGGCCGAGGCCTCGCTGGCAAACGGTATCAGCGTGGCGTGCGGAGGCTCGGTGTTGATATCGTGCACGCGCAGATCTTGCCAGGGGGCCTGAGAAAAGTCCTGGTCTACATCACAACTGCTGAGCGCCGCGCAAGTCATTCCAGCGAAGTAACTGATCCATCCCCCTTTAGTCATAGCCCTAGTGCTTCGTACAGTTTATCCACCGTGAGGCCCTGAAAATCGTCTACAATCACATCTGCCTCAGTGGCCTCAAGCTCTTCGCGGGTGTGGGTGGTGGCCAGAGCCACTACCGACATACCGGCACTTTTACCCGCCTGAATACCCAGAATTGCGTCTTCAAACACGACGCAGCGCTTGGCCGACACGTTCAACTGTAGGCCCGACTTGATATAAACCTCCGGATCGGGCTTACCGATGCTTACCATCGTATCGTCTACAATCACCGGAAAATAGTCGCGCAACTGCGTGTGTTCCATGGTGAAATCGACATTGGCCGTAGGGGCCGAAGTAGCGATGGCCCGCGGGATGTTCTGCTGCACGAGCTCTTTCAGGAAGTTGACCAAACCAGGAGTAGGCTTGATGTGAGCACGATACAGGTCGCGGTAGACTTGCTCTTTTTGATGACCGTATTTACGTATCTCTTCTGGTGAAAGCGGACGATCCAGTAACTGCGGTAGGATAGCGTGCATCACGCGGCCATTGACCTGCTCTTTGTACTCTGCTTCGGTCATGTGGATTCCGTTCTCTTCAAAAAATTGCATCCAAGACTGATGATGGTACTGATGGTTATCGACGATCACGCCGTCCATATCAAATATGATGGCTAATTCTTTCATAAAAAGTAGTTGGTGTTATGCTGAGCCCAAAGATATTAATGTATCCGACGCAAGCCACATAATTACTGAAACAAACGACAGTAAGCGGACGAAATTAGCTCTTAATCCGATCGGGGTTATCTACCGCGAAGGCCTTCCAACTCTTGTTGTGGCGGATGGGTGAGGCCTTTTGGTAATGGTGGCATAGTGCCACGCCCACCGCATCGGTCGCATCATAAAGTTGCTTTTGATCGGGTAGGGGCGGAAGCTTCATCAGGCTCTGAAGCATCTGTGCCACCTGTTCTTTAGAAGCATTGCCGTTGCCGGTTACGGCTTGCTTCACTTTTTTGGGCGCGTATTCGGTGATCGGAATCTGACGACTGAGGGCCGCGGCCATCGCAACACCCTGTGCCCGGCCTAGCTTGAGCATCGACTGCACGTTTTTACCGAAGAAGGGTGCTTCCAGGGCCATTTCGTCGGGCGCGTACTGATCAATAACACCAATGACCCGCTCAAAAATCTTCTCTAGCTTTTGGGCGTGGCTGGTGTATTTCTTCAGATGAATAACGCCGTACTGTAGCAGACGGAGCGTGGTATTGTTGCGCGCGTTGGTCTCTACCACAATGAGTCCGTAGCCCATCACGCTGGTGCCGGGGTCAATGCCTAAAATGATTTTTTCGCGGACGATCGCAGGAGGTTGGCTCATGTAGTCAAGTATACAACAGAAATTACTAAATACTACGGCAGGGTTCGCTAATTTCGTCACGTGTTCTTGATTGATACTACGTTGCCGCCGGCGCTCCCGTTCCTGGTGCTGCTTTTTTCTGTGCTCAGCCTACTCTATGTAGCCCTGCTCGCCTGGCTATACGCACACTGGCGAAAAATACCTCAGTTTAACCCGTCAGCGAGTGAACCTTCTGTGCTTCCTTCACTCAGTGTCGTCATTCCGGTGCGCAATGAGGCCGCTAACATTGAGCATCTGCTACGAGACCTATCGCAACAAATTACCCAAAAGGGACAGCCCTTTTCGTTTGAAGTAATCGTGGTAGACGATGACTCAGACGACGACACGGTGCAGCGGGTTACCAGCTTTCCGCATCAGCGTTTGATAAGCCTAAGGCTAGAAACACTACGCTTGCCGGATAACTTTGTGGGCTCTCACAAGAAGATGGCGCTGCGACAGGCTATTGAGCAAGCCGCCGGTGACGTTATTGTAACCACCGATGGTGACTGTCGGGTGCATCCGCACTGGTTGCACACGATTCGATGCTACTTCGCGCATTATCAGCCGGTGCTGCTATCGGGTCCGGTCACTTTTGTACAGGAGCGAAACCTGTTTGAAGCCCTACAAACCGTAGAGTTTGCTAGCCTGATTGGCACCGGGGCGGCTTGTTTGCACGCCGGGTATCCTAATATGGCCAACGGGGCCAACCTTGCCTTTACCCGGCGAGCGTTTTACGCAGTGGACGGTTACGCGGGCACACTGCACGTGCCCTCGGGCGACGATGAATTCTTATTACACAAAATGGCCCGTCACTATCCTGGCCGATTGGCCTTTGTGCGGCATTCGGCAGCGGTGGTACACACTACACCCCCACCGACGCTTCGGGCGTTTGACCAGCAGCGCAAACGGTGGGCTGGCAAGTGGAAGCTGCACCGCGATTATCGTGTAGCAATACTCGCGCTGTTTATTTTTTCGTATCATTTGTGCTGGATGGTCACGTTCGCTGCCGTGTGTTTGGGTTTTTATCCCTGGATGGTTTGGGTAGCACAGGTATTGCCTAAGAGTATACTGGAGTACTTGCTGCTACGTTCGGTGCTGACCGCTCTGCAAAAACCGCTGCCTCCCGTACTATTTGCACTGTGGCAACTAATTTATGCGCCTTATGCGGTGTTCTTCGGAATGCGTGCTAACTTTGGTCGCTACACCTGGAAAAACCGCACTTACCAATAGTACTGCTGTGACGGATTTAGAGTATGATGTGCTAGATGAGCTATACTTTGTCATTCCTTTTCGTCAGCTTCAGGATACCCTAGAGCTGAAGGAAGACGAACTCAGAAATGTATTACAAACGTTGTTTCGCAAAGGCTGGGCTAAGTGTATGGATGCTGAGCATCAGGAACTAGCCAGTGACGAAATAGACTTTCCTCATCGTTATAGAGAGTACCTTTATCTAGCCACCAAAGCGGGGTTAATGGCCCACCACGGAAAGTAGGTGGCCACGCATGCCCCACTGAAGCATACAACATATGACCTTAGATCGATTCATTGCTCCGCCCTTTCGCCCCGTTCGTGAAGTGAAGCTGGTTGAGGCCACCCACCATCACCTATCGAACGGCGTGCCAGTGCACTGCATCCGAGCGGGCCAGCAACCCGTTGTAGGTATCGACATTGTCTTCCGAAGGGGAGGTACTAAATATGAACAGCAGCCCGGTGCCTGTTTTTTTGCGCTCAAAATGCTGAGCGAGGGCACGCGGCATCACAGTGCCTACCAAATCTCTAGCGCAATTGACGCGCGCGGTGCCTACCTTCAGCTTTCGCCGGGAGTAGACCGCTCGTCGCTGGAGGTGTACGCACTACGGAAGCACGTAGACACGCTACTGGGGTTGGTGCGCGATATGATGACCGAACCTACTTTTCCGGTTCTGGGACTAGCGCAATTGCAGGAGCGCCAGAAGCAGCAGATCAAAGTGAACGGTCAGAAGTTTAGTGTGGTGGCTTCACGACGGATGAAGTCGGTGCTATTCGGCGAGCACGCCTACGGACGGTCACTCACCGAAGCCGCGGTGGATACGATTACGCGGCAGCACCTGGTTGATTTTTATACGCAGCGACTTTTGTCTAATTGGGAGGTGATCCTGTCGGGCGATGTTACTGAAGAGGTACTCGATACAGTAGATCATCATTTAGGAAGCATTCCGATACCTGATCAAACGAACCTACCCCCGGTGCGTCAGGCCACTTTTCTTCCGGTTTCTAAAAATAATCTGATAGAACGACCCGACGGCCTACAGTCCTCAATTCGTTTGGGGCTTCCGCTGTTCGCCAAAAACCATTCTGACTACCACGGAATGCGCGTGGTTAACACGATACTGGGAGGGTACTTTGGCTCTCGTTTAATGCGCAACATTCGCGAAGAGAAGGGACTCACGTACGGCATTAGCTCCGGAATGATCACCCTCGAGGACGGAGGATATCTGGTGATTGGTGCCGATGTGAAGAAGCCATCTACCCAATTGGCATTAGACGAAATATACAAGGAGATTGATCGGCTGCGACAGCAACCGGTGGGTCGGGACGAACTAGGTACGGTAAGAAACTACCTGGCCGGTCGCCTGCTTAATTCCGTAGATACCCCGTTTGCACTGGCCGAAAAATTTAAGAATATCTACCTCTATGGCCTCACCTACGATTTTTACCAAAATTACCTAAAAACGCTCGACGCCATCACCTCTGGCGAGCTACAAACGACAGCTCAGCGTCATCTTTTGCCCGACCTTATAAGTGAAATAGTGGTAGGAGGATACGTTTAGCTACTACTTGCTGTCTGATTTTGGTATCGAGCCTTAGTGACTCTGCCCAGCGTTAGATCATTAACACGATGGACAGCTTGCTACTGTGTATTCCTAGAATACTACCGTGTTGCCTCCATTTTTCTGTCACAAGGCTCCGCTATATTACATCATCTGGTGTAGCGTGATAAGCTGCAATTTCGTGCTCTTCCCCGTTTTTCATGTATTTTGTTGGCTATCCAATATTCATACAAGAATTACCGGTAACTTTTGATTGAAGAAAAATGCTAGATAGCCAGAACGCGCAGCTGAACACCAACAACTCAGGTAGGCCTAAGGGGAAGCGGATCGAGGTAGAGATCGCTGACCTGAGAAAGATCACGGAGCTGGTAAAAAGCCAATACAAATACGACTTCTCTGACTATGCCATGTCTTCGCTTCGCCGGCGAGTGCAGCGTATTTTAGAGTTGTATAGCTTCACTTCCGTTGATCAACTGATTGAAAAGATTCAGCGTGATACAGAGTTCTTTAACTCGTTCTTATCAGAGATCACAGTCAACGTGACCGAAATGTTTCGCGACCCTTCATTCTGGCGAGAGGTGCGTGACCATGTTATCCCCAGTATTCTACTCAACCATGAGTCATTCAGCATTTGGCACGCCGGCTGCTCTTCCGGCGAAGAAGTAATGAGCATGAGTATTTTGCTGCATGAGATGGGCATTCAGGACAAGGTGAACATCATTGCTACCGACATCGACCGCCCTATTCTTCAGAAGGCACTCTCGCGTGAATACTCACTGAAGAATATGGAACTCAACGAGAAGAACTACATCCGATTCCAGGGCACCGGATCGCTCACTGATTATTATACCGAAAAGAACGGAAAAGCGGTGATGAACGCTTCGCTGACGGAGCGGGTATCCTACCGAAACTACGACCTGGTGCAGGGCGAAGTGTTCAACAAGTTTGATCTCATTCTCTGTCGTAATGTGATGATCTACTTCAACCAAACCCTACAGAATAAAGTCCTTAAGCGGCTCCATGAAAGCCTGTTCAAGTACGGTTACTTGGCGGTTGGCTCTAAAGAGTCTCTGATTTGGTGCGAGATAGCCAATAAGTTTATTATCGCTAACAATGAGGAGAAGATTTACAAGAAAATAAAGGAGTAAGCAGGGGAGCGTTACCGAACATGGGCAACTACAAACTAAGTAATCAGTACAAAGCCATCGTCATCGGTGGGTCAGCCGGCAGCTTCCAGGGTGTAACCAGAATCTTGTCGAGCCTACCCGAAGACTTTTCTTTGCCGATTGTACTGTGCCTGCACCGCCTCAAGCATGTGCGCAATGGTTTTGTAGAGGCTTTGTCACTCAAAAGCATTACTCCAGTCACCGAGCCGGTAGACAAGGAAAGCATTCGTAAAAGTCACGTGTATTTGGCCCCTTCCAATTATCACCTTTCTATAGAACTAGGCAACTCGTTTTCGCTGTCTACCGAAGAGATGATCAATAATTCTCGTCCTGCGATTGATATCACATTAGAAACCGCCGCCTATGTGTATAGACATAAGCTGGTGGGCATACTGTTGTCAGGAGCCAACCGTGACGGAGCCGTGGGCATGAAAAAGATCAAGGATTACGGCGGTCTCACCATTGTGCAAGATCCGAAAGAGTGTATGATTGATACGATGCCTAATGCGGCCCTAGAGTTAGCCAAAATAGATCACGTACTTAAGGTCGATCAGATTATAGACTTTTTGAATGAACTCAACAAGCAATATCAAAACCAGCTGCTATGAAGAACATCAACGTAATATTATCGGTATTGTGCTACGCAGGCTTTGCCATGGCACTCTACGCGCTCTATCAGTTGCCGACAAGCCTAGTAGAACATCAAATTATCAGTCTAGCGCAGCGCGCTAGTGTGCAACCCGTTTTAGACCAGCTGTATGCGGTGGTAGGTATAGCGATACTACTGGGGATGGCTACTGTGACTAGTTGGTGGATAAACCACCAGGACAGCCCCGTGAAGCCTAGCGATTGCACCGGCCAACGATACAGCGAGCCATTATTCAGAATCAGAATCTGAAGCAGCCTCTACTGGAACCGTGCAAACTTTTGGTATAGAGGGAATTGAGGCTTTGCTGAAGGATGAGTATGACGTTGCCGAGGCATTCAATGAGGTATTGTCTAAAATTTGTCACTATACAGAAGCCAGTCAGGCCGCTGCTTACCGGGTGCAACAGGGCGAAGAATACCGCTTTATCGAGATGTTTGCCTCTTTCGCTTACCACGCTCCTGAAGGAAAAACGCCCACGTACCGGTTCGGCGAAGGATTGGCCGGACAAGTGGCCAAACAGGGTGAGCGGGTGGTTATTGACACAGTACCAGAAGGCTACATTGAAATTCTTTCTGGTTTGGGGCAAGCAACTCCTGCTCACTTGCTCATTCTACCCGTGAAGCATGAGGAAGATATAGTCGGAGTGGTAGAAATAGCCTCCTTCACTGAGTTTACCGAGCAGCAGCAAGACGGTATTCAGGACACGCTTGACCGATTAGCACTAAAGCTATCAAATAGTGACAATGTAAGTTTAGCGGAGGCAACGAGTTAGATATCATACAATAATATAACAACTTGTGGCTAACTAAGTAATTGGCCACTCAATAAACACTGACAAGAAGCAGGGGATGCTCCTTTGTAATATCTAGTTGATGTATGCTTAAGAAGATGAACATCGGTAGTAAAATTACCGCCATAGCGTTGGCTCTGGTGACCTTGGCGGTAGCTATCATCAGCTTTATAGCTCATGGTTTAGTAAAGAATGCCATTGAGCAACAGCACGCCACCTCGTTGGCCACGATCACTGAACACAAAAAGAGTCGTATCGTAGACTACTTTGATCGCACCGAAAGCACAATGGTCGCGATAGCAGAAGCGGTAGCCAACGATAGCATCGGACAGGTAGCCACAAATGATCTGGCTATAGAACTGGAAGAAGAAAGCGCAAACGTACTGCCGCTGGCACCACGCGACCAGGCGGTGTTAGAACTATTAAAGCACGATGCGTATCTACACCATATCTGCGTGGTAACACCCTCCGGAAGAATTACTTACACTACTGTAGGTGCAGAGAAACTGGCGGGCAGTAGTTTTTATGATCCTGAGGGACAGATTATCAAGAACGCAAGAGAAGGCATCTACTACAGCGGGGTACAAGAGAAGAAAGGGGCAAAATTTATCTACGTAGGGGCGCCGATTCCAAACAGATCTGAGGTGCTACTGGCTCGTGTTTCTGTAGAGCCTGTGTTACGTGTCATCAACGATTCTACCGGATTGGGGACTACCGGCGAAACGGTGGTCGCTCGCTCGTTTAAAGACAAAGTTGTTTTCCTAAATAAGCTACGCCACACCACCGAACAGGTACTGCTGGATAACAGTCACCGTGCCGGGCCTATGCAGCGGGCGCTCAAGGCAACCAACGGAGTGGGCAAAGATACAGATTACCGTAACCAAGAGGTAGTAGCCTCATGGGCGTATATTCCTAAACTACAGTGGGGTATCGTCACTAAGATGGATACCGAAGAAATACAGGCGCAGCTCGACAGTTTGCTGTGGCGCTTCCTTATTGCCGGGATAATCGTTTTCGTGCTAACTCTTATTGCCGGCACCGTATTTTCACGGTTTCTTATTCGTTCGCTGCTCAGGCTTCGCGATGCACTAACCATGTTGGGGCAAGGCGTGCTGCCCGACCACGTGGATAAAAGTAGTGAGGGTGAGGTAGGAGAAATGGAAGAGGCGACCGACCGCCTGGTACAAGCCCTGCAACGTACCGCGCACTTCGCTCACGAGATTGGCGAAGGAGCTTACAGTAGTGAATTTAGCCCGCAAAGCGACCAAGATACACTGGGCAATGCGCTGATCAATATGCGCGATAGCATCCAAAACGCTGAAAAGCGAGATACAGAACGTAACTGGATTGTGACGGGGGTAGCAGAGGTAGGAGAAATACTACGATCGCACAACGAACTCACTGCCCTTGGCGACGAGGTGGTAGCCTACGTATCTAATAAGATCAACGCCATTCAGGGCGCGTTCTACGTAGTAGATGAGGAGCAGGACAAAGAGCCGGTGATCAGTATGAAGGCAAGCTATGCCTACAATAAACAAAAACACCTGAAAGCGCAGTTTCGCATGGCCGAAGGACTAGTGGGGCAAGCTGCGATAGAGCAGGATACGCTGGTTCGTACTGAAATCCCCTACGATTACGTGACTATTACTTCTGGATTGCTGGGCGACCAACGCCCCGAATCGCTGATGATCGTACCGCTTATTACCAACGAGCAGGTGTACGGTGTGTTAGAGTTTGCCAGCTTTGAGAAGTTTACATCACGCGACATCAAATTTGTAGAGGAGATTAGTCTGATCACAGCTCGTACGGTATTCAATATCAAAGTAAACGAGCGCACACGTCGGCTGCTCGGTGAGTCGCAGCAGATGAGTAATGAGCTGCAAGAACAGCAAGAGGTGCTGCGGCAGAACGCTGAAGAGATGCAGGCAACACAAGAAGAGCTGCAACGCACTAATAAGCAACTGGCCGATCAGGTGCAGGAGGTAGAGCGCACGCAAAACCGAATGGCTTCGCTGCTGGTTAACGCCTCTGAGGTAATTACGATATACGAAGCAGACGGCGGCATTCGCTACATCAGTCCTTCGGTAGAGCGCATCTTCGGTTATCATCCTGATGAGATGATTGGCCAAAGTGACTTGCAGTACATTCAGGGTGAAGGTATTAAAGTGTTTAGTAGCATGTTCACTACCCTTATCGGCAATCCGAGAGAGTCAGTAACTGTGCAGTATATCTACGAAACCAAGAGCGCGGGTGAAGTGTGGGTAGAAGCCACCGGTACGAACCTGATTGATGACCCAGCGGTGAACGGTATCATCATTAACTCTCGTGACATCACTGAGCGGCGCCGGGCCGAGCAGGAAGAGCGTATGCGCAGTAAAATGCAAGCGCTATCAGAAAACTCGCCTGACTTGATCACAAGAATGGATCGCGAAGGCACATTCTTTTACATCAACCCCACCATTGAAACCTATACGGGCAAGACCCCCTCGCACTTCTTGAGTAAAAACCTAGAGGAATCTGGTTTGAGCGACGCGATCGTAGAGGAGTGGAAGAAAGTGTTGTACGAAGTGGGAGCTACCAAGCACAAAGTCTCTCGTGAGATTGATTTCCCCTCAGAAAAAGGCGACCGTGTGATGAACCTGAACGCTATTCCTGAATTTGACGAGGATGAAAAATTAGAATCTGTTCTGGTTGTTTCGCACGACATTACCGATCGTAAACTGATTGAGCTTGAAATACAAAATAAGAATCGAAAGATTCATGATAGCCTCAATTACGCCAGCCGTATCCAGGATGCTATCCTACCCGATAACAAGATTATCAAGCAGGTATTCCCAGAATCGTTTATATACTACAAAGCACGCGATACCGTTAGTGGTGACTTCCCCTGGTTTGTACAAACAGACGATGAGATATTCATTGCAGCAGTAGACTGTACCGGGCACGGAGTGCCAGGAGCGTTGATCTCACTTATTGGCTACTTCTTACTAAATGATATAGTCAAAAGTAGAAAAATTACTGATCCAGGAGTTATCTTAGACCAGCTAGACGAGGGAGTGACGCAAACCTTGCGACAGGACAGTGATGACTCCAAGACGAAGGATGGTATGGACATTGCCCTCTGCCGGATCAAGGACAATGAAGTGCAGTACGCCGGTGCTCACCGTCCGCTCTATTTTATGCAGCAAAATGAGATGGTAGAAATAAAGGGTGATAAATTCCCGATTGGTGGGGGCATCTATAAGAACCAAACTAACTTTACTACGCACACCATTGAAGTGAAGAAAGGAGATGGCATATACTTCTGCTCAGACGGATTCCCTGATCAGTTTGGTGGGCCAGACAACCGAAAGTTTGGTTCTAAGCGTACTCGTGCGCTTATTCACGAACACCATCATCTGCCCATAGAAGAAGTACACCAGAACTTTGGCAACACCTGGGAAACGTGGCGTGCTGACGAAAGGCAAACAGATGATGTACTGATGATTGGTATTAAGTTTTAGAGGAAATCGTAATTATAATTTAAACACTTATGGACATGAAATATGTGTATGACTTACACAGATCCATGCGGGAACAAAACCTGATTTTGGTATACGAGGGGGAGTTTACCCAGGAGATTACCAAGTCTGTGTTGGCTATGGCCGAACGCAACATGGACTCAATGGGAGAAGAGTCTACGACCAAACGCAAGGTCTTCAACGTGATGGTAGAGTGCCTGCAAAACATCGTGAAGCACGGCGAAGGCTACAAAAGCGATAAAGGACAGGAGTACAATGCGGTCTTTATGATCGGCAAGAAGGGCGAGGAATACGTGATTGCGTCGGGTAACCCTTTGTACAATGACGACATTGACGGGCTGAAGCAACGCCTCGACAAGATCAATGGTCTAGACAAAGACGGTCTAAAAAAGCTCTATAAAGATATTATCAAGAACACCTCAATCTCTGAAAAGGGAGGTGCCGGATTGGGATTCGTTGATATGGCTCGTAAATCAGGACAGAAATTAGAATATGGTTTTGTAGAAATGGGGAGCAATCGGTCCTTCTTTTCTCTAAAGACCACTATCTCTCGTAACTAGAAACAAAGTAGCATTATATTAAATAGCGTATAATTATGGAAATTATAAATTTAGAAGGTACCGAAGATACTCCGAAAATCTTGCTAGATAAGAGCAATGGTATATTCGAGATTTCCGGACGCTCTTTGCCGGAAGACTCGGCGGAGTTTTATCAGCCTATCATAGATTGGTTAGATCGCTACGCGGCAGAAGCCAATGCTGATAGCACGTTTATCTTTAAGCTAGAATATTTCAACACGGCATCCTCTAAACTCATCCTAGATGTGCTGTCTAAGCTTGAGGATATCCAAAGTTCAAAAGTAATGTGGTACTTCCACGAAGATGACGAAGATATGGAAGAAGCCGGCGAAGAGTTTTCAGAGCTCGTTGAGGTTCCTTTCGAATTCAATACTTACTAAGTACTTCCGTTCCCCCCTACTACACAATCTTCACTTGAGTTACGATTTCCCCGGTGCACTGCCGCTTTTCCAAAAGTGGTGGTGCACCTCATTGTACTATATAGGCTGCTTGTTCCGCGTTGGACTGAGCTAGCGCCATCAGTCTTATACCATGAGTGAAGAAATACTAAAAGCATTAACGCAACTGTTTGCCATCATTACTAAGCAAGATGGGGGCGTTACTGAGAAAGAAAGAGGTTACGTCATCAACTTCTTCCGCGCTGAACTCGATCAGGATTCAGTCAAAGAGTATTTAGAGCTATACGACAAGTTTGCCGACTACGGTAAAGAAGAGGAAGAGGGTGAAGAAGTGAAGGTAAAAAAACGCAAACTCACCTCCGTACGCGACTCAGTAAAGACGCTCGCTATTTGCAAGAAGATCAACAAGACGCTTACCCAAAAGCAGAAGATCTTCGTGCTCGTCAAAATCCTAGAACTGGTAGCTTCTGACGGTAACTTCACGAAACAACGTGTCGACATCATCGATACGGTTTCTCATGCCTTTAATCTTACACGTGAAGAGTTTAAGCTAATAGAAGGCTTTGTACTAGAGGATGAGACCGTTTATCAGCATTCTGAAGATGTTCTGACCGCCAGCCCTGAAAGTCAAGGCGAGGCGCGTCATCTTCAAACCAGCGTTGATGGCCGTATTCTGTTTTTGAAAGTAAGTAGCGCAGAGCTCTACTTTGCCAAGTACTTGGGCTACGACGATATCGTACTGAACGGCTTCATTATGAAGTCGCACCAGTCGTACTTGTTTTCTAATGGAAGTACGATCAAGACGCCCCAGGGTAATGCCTTATACTACAGTGACTTGGTGCGTCACTTCTTCGCCTCTGACACAACGCAAACGATCTCCTTCAACGTCAACAATCTATATTTCCGTTTTCCTAACGGAGGCACCGGCTTACGCAATATCAATATTTCTGAAGGCCCCGGTAAGCTCATCGGTATCATGGGGGCTAGCGGAGCAGGTAAGACTACCTTACTCAACGTATTGGCCGGTATTGAGGCACCCTCAGAAGGTGAAGTATTGATTAACGGCTACAATATCCATCTACAGAAAGATCAGGTGCAAGGAGTCATTGGCTACGTGGCCCAGGACGACCTCTTGATCGAAGAGCTTACCGTTTATGAAAACCTGTTCTACAACGCCAAGCTATGCTTTGCCAACCGAAGTGACGAGGAGATTAGCCAGCTGGTGCTAAAGACACTACAAAACCTGGGTTTAGAACACCGCAAACACCTCAAGGTGGGCAGCATTCTGGACAAAACTATCAGTGGCGGTCAGCGCAAGCGCCTGAACATTGCCTTAGAGCTTATTCGCGAACCTGCGGTTATGTTTGTAGATGAACCTACCTCTGGACTATCGTCGCGCGATTCTGAGAATGTGATTGATCTGTTGAAGGAACTATCATTAAAGGGCAAACTAATATTTGTTGTTATTCACCAGCCGTCTTCTGACATCTACAAGATGTTTGATAAAATGTATCTAATGGACACTGGCGGATATCCGGTGTTTTACGGCAATCCGATTGAGGCAGTCACTTATTTTAAACGAGCGACCAGCCAGGTAGATGCGGACCGCGGTCAGTGTCGCGAGTGTGGTAACGTGAACCCCGAGCAGATATTCAACATTATTGAGGCGAAGGTAGTAGACGAGTACGGACAATTTACCAATAAGCGTAAGGTGTCACCACAGCAGTGGAACGATATGTACGGTGAGAATTTCCACTTAGAAAAAATTGTTGACGTCAAGGAAGTGCCACCGAGCTCGCTGAGCATTCCCTCTAAGCTCAAACAGTCGGTCATCTTTACCATTAGAGATACTTTATCTAAAGTAAGTAACCGGCAGTATATGCTGATTAACTTTCTGGAAGCACCGGTACTGGCGCTATTTCTATCGTTTATTATTCGCTATCAAGAGGCCGGATCATTGGCCTACAGCTTCCGCTTTAACGAGAACGTGCCCGCTTACCTGCTCATTGCTATCATCGTCGCCTTATTTATGGGGCTTACCGTGAGTGCCGAAGAAATTATCCGCGATCGGAAAATACTTAAACGAGAATCTTTTCTGAACCTGAGCTGGAATAGCTACCTTTCTTCTAAGGTGCTCATTCTGTTTACGTTATCGGCTATCCAGACGCTATGCTTTGTGGTTATAGGAAACAGTATTCTTGAGATTAAGGGGATGACCTTTAGCTTCTGGTTGACGCTGTTCTCAGTATCTTGTTTTGCCAACGTTCTGGGTTTGAATATCTCGGCAGCCTTTAGGTCGGCGGTTACCGTGTACATACTCATTCCACTCTTGCTGATTCCACAAATGATCTTAAGTGGCCTGCTGTTCAACTTTGATAAGCTGAATAGTTTTGTGGGAACAAAGGGTGAGGTGCCTATTATTGCAGATTTAATGGTATCGCGCTGGGCGTATGAGGCGATGGCAGTTCATCAGTTTAAAGAAAATGATTTTCAGCGACCTTACTACGAGCTGGAACAGAAGGAGCGACAGGCTGATTTTAAATCGGCGTATCTGATTCCTGAACTGGAAGCGAAGCTCCAGTTCGTGAGTGAGCATATCAATACTAAAGACGTATCGTTGCGCACTCAGGTGAACACCAACCTGTCTATCATTCGCGACGAGATACACCGCGAACCTTTCCGCGACGGATTAGAATCATTAGACTGGGAAAATGCGCTTCAACCCGAAAACATTACTCTTGATACCATCGAGCAGTTGAAGGCTTTCTTGCAGGCAACTAGCAAACATTATCTACAGGTTTTTAACGAATCGGTAGAAACCAGAGAGCAATTGGCCGCTGCACTGGAAGCTCAGGGCAAAGACGGTTACACACTCAATGGTGCTAAAGATGCCTATCATAACGAAAGCCTGTCTGACTTAGTGAGAAACGTAAATACGGCTGATCGTATCGTTGAGCACCGTGGAAAGCTGCTTCAGCTCGTCGACCCGATATTTAATGCACCGACCATCAAAACGCATCCACTCGACTACCGTACGCATTTCTTTGCCCCTAGCAAGCAAATGGCGGGCTATCGCATCGATACTTTTACGTTCAACATAGCCATTATATGGTTGATGACCACGTTGTTGTATCTCAGCTTATACTACGAAATACTTAGCCGTTCTATCAAACGAATGAGTATGTTGAAGTGGCCCGGTAAAAGTAAATAATGGCTTTCGCCGAAGAATGGGTCACACGTAATAAATCTATAAAATACCAATTGGGCACCATGCTCATGAATGATACATTTGTCACAATAACTACTATATGATTTACATGAAACGATTAGTAGCCTTAGGTATCGCTTGCCTCACTGTCGGCGCCTGTGACTCAGACGACAAGCGCAACGAGCAAGCCCTGCTAGACAGTCTGAATGCCACTCAGAACACAGAGGCAGTCATCTCTGAAGAAGTACTCGAGAGTATTCTTCAGCAGATCCCTTCTCCTTTGGAGATAGCGGTGCTGCTCAAGCAGACGGGTACCAACTACGACAACAATCTGTTGAACAGTGCTGATAACATCTCTGAGTACAATAGCAATTTCAAGAAAGCTTTGAATTTGGGAGTATACGGTACCGATCTGGGGTACACCAATATCTACGAGCAGAATCAAGATGCGCTGGCTTATCTTACGACCATCCGCGATCTGTCTGAGGGCTTAAGCATTGGGCGCTTCTTCAACTTCGGAACCATCAAGCGTTTGGCTACGAATAGCCGTAATTTAGATTCGCTACTGCTAATTACTACCCAGAACTTCAACAATATTAACGCACACCTGCAAGAACAGCAGCGTGCTAACTTAAGTGTGTTGATTCTGACCGGTGGTTGGCTAGAAGCACTGCATATCATTACCAAGGTGGCAGAGAAGAACCCTGACAATCAGGAACTGCGCGAACGCATCGGTGAGCAGAAGATCATCATGGAAAATATCATGTTGTTGCTGTCTTTCTACAGTGAGAGTAACCCTAACATGAAAGAACTGGGCGAGCAGATGAAGCGTTTGCAGGAGAAGTTCGAAGACATCCAAATTACTAACACGTACGCTGAATCGACACTGGAAGAGGTAAATGGAATCGTCACTATCTCTAACAACAGCACGAGTTCGATCAGCATTACTGACGACAACATTCGTGATATCGCGGCCACCACCGCAGCTATCCGAGACTATATCATCAACTAATATATTTAGCCAGGTACATGAAATCTATCATTACACTATTAGGTATTCTCTCGTTCCTGTCACTGGCCGGCCCAGGTGCGAACGCACAGTGCAGTCCGTCGCAATACACCGAAGCGTGTATTCCACAACTGGCCGAAGGATTTAACTTCGTTAAGAGTTACGAAATTAACGGCGAAGGCGGAGGCAAAGATAAAATTGAGTACTCGTACGTATTTGCCAAAGGCACACAGTACTTCCTGAACATCTGCGCACCCGGCGAAAGCACCGACGGCATTGTGGTGAGTTTATACGACTCAAACCGCAAAAAAGTGGGTACTAGCTTCGCCAATGGCAATTTTAACAAAGGTATCATTTATCCTTGCAACGCCACTGGCATTTACTACATCACGTTCACCTTTGATGGCTCTACCAATCATTGCGGAGGAGCTGTGCTAGGGTTCAAACGCTAGGGTAAGCAAAGCAACGTTTGCAATTACTGTATTCCCTACTTATACTAAGGTCTGTTACAGACCTTTTTTTGTGGAAGAACATTTAATTAGCACGCAACAGACCCGGCGTTACTACACACTGGGCGAGATTGATAATCGCCGTGAACAAGAAGTGTGGGTGGTATTGCACGGCTACGGGCAGCTAGCGCAGTACTTTATCCAGAAATTTGAGCCACTGCTTCAGAAAAATATTGCAGTAGTAGCCCCCGAGGGGCCCTCGCTCTTCTACTTGCACGGTACCAATGGGCGTGTCGGGGCTACCTGGATGACACGTGAGTTTCGAGAGCAGGCTATCCAGAACTATGTAGCCTACCTACAGCAAATCTATAACACACTAAAGTTACACGGCAAGCGGCTGGTGCTGCTGGGCTTTTCGCAAGGAAGCTCTACGCTCATCCGCTGGGTAGTGAAACATCAAATCTCTTTTGAGAAGCTTATTCTTTGGGCTGGTACCTTTCCGCCGGATGTAGACGCTGAGGCCTGCCGCCATGCTTTGTCAAAAAGGGCTACGTACTACGTTTACGGCGATCAGGATGAGTACATCACCCCCGAGCGTATGGCATTACAACAGGCACTCTTTAAAGCTCACCATTTCAAACCTGAGCTAGTACGTTTTGCTGGCCGTCATACTATTGACGAAGGCGTTTTACGCATGATACAACAAAAAAGGCTGCTCTGAGAAGGTATCTTAACTTCCTCGTGCGCTTTTGAAACGCCCTTCTTAAAGAAGCGTTTTAGAGGCTAAATCGTTGAAGACAAACTCATCCATTGCCAAACGCTCAAATTCTTCATCTGAATCAGCCTCACGCGCCAGCTCACACATACGTTGAAACTCCCATTCGGGCTGCTCAATACCTTCAAGTTCATTATTGGCTCTGGCTTTATCTAGGCGAATGATGCGCTTGGCCGATTCTAAGGTAAGTGGCTTGCGAGCAGGAACTTCTGGTCTGCGATCTTCCTCAGGTCTTAACTCTCTAACGCGCTTACCGTCTTTGACCAAATACAGCATCCCGTCTGGCGTTCCTTCAACAAGATAGTTTGGGTCGGGCTCGTAGATTCCGAAACTGCTGATGCCTTGAGTACGAAACCTAGCTACCATCTCTTTGTCGGTAGCTTTAACCGGAAAATACATCCGGTCTTCTTTAACCATGCGCTCAGCTTCTAAGTCTTCAGCCGATTTACGCGTTTGTACCGGCTGATTTGCTAAGTTTTCCGTAGAGTTCTTGCCAGGTATATTCATGATAGCTACTGCCTCCTTTTGTGATGGTTCGTAAATAGCGTTGATCAACTTTACCAGGCGGCAGGCCGCCTGGATGATAATTTACCCGAATAACGTTCATGCCTGCCCATTGGCAGCTACTGCGGCTTCGTTTTCTTCTACCACCGGTTCGTCTTCTACACCGTTGACTCGATTGCGAATTTTGGTTTCAATCTCGTTCATCAGCTCAGGATTGTCGAGTAAAATTTTCTTCACCGCATCACGACCCTGTCCCAGCTTTTCGTCGCCGTAGGAGAACCACGAACCTGACTTCTTGACAATCTCCATCTCTACTCCCAAATCCAGAATCTCGCCTACCTTGGAGATGCCTTCGCCGTACATAATATCAAACTCCACTACTTTAAAGGGCGGGGCCACTTTGTTCTTGACTACTTTGACACGAGTACGATTGCCCGTCACATTGTCGGCTCCCTCTTTGATTTGACCAATACGACGAATATCCAGTCGGACGGACGCGTAAAACTTGAGAGCATTACCGCCGGTGGTAGTTTCCGGGTTTCCGAACATCACCCCGATCTTCTCACGAAGCTGGTTGATGAAGATACACGAGCATTTGGTTTTGTTGATTGCGCCAGTCAGCTTCCGAAGTGCCTGAGACATCAGGCGAGCCTGGAGACCCATCTTGCTATCACCCATGTCACCCTCAATTTCCCCCCGGGGCACCAGGGCAGCCACCGAGTCAATGACTAAGATATCTATGGCACCCGAGCGAATCAGGTGCTCGGCAATCTCTAATCCCTGCTCACCATTGTCGGGCTGTGAGATCAGCAGGTTTTCAGTGTCTATGCCCAGCTTTTCGGCATAAGCACGATCAAACGCGTGTTCAGCATCCACAATAGCTACCATACCCCCCTTTCGTTGCGCTTCGGCCATGCAGTGCATCGCTAAAGTTGTTTTACCCGAAGATTCCGGACCGTAAATTTCTATGACGCGCCCTCTGGGAATGCCCCCGATGCCTAAAGCAATATCTAAACCCAGCGAGCCGGTAGAAATAGCGGGAATGTCTACCACACTATCATCACTCAGTTTCATGACGGTGCCCTTGCCGTAGGTTTTATCTAGCTTGTCAATGGTTAGTTGCAAAGCCTTTAACTTTTCCGTTTGATCGCTCATATTTGTGTGTGTTAAGAAGAATAATAGTTCAAAAGTAAAACTTTGGTATACTTATTACAAGTATATCGTGTGATTATTAACCATCCTGTCAACAGAATAGTTGCTAAAAGGTCGCCTGAGAAAAGGATGCTCCGGCTTACGTGAAGATAAAGATTATCGCATGAAAAAGATAGTGATAGGGCTGGCGATTGTGCTGATCGGACTGGTCATCTGGCAGCTTGAACTGGTAGCGTACGGTATTGCCCAGGCGAAAGGTCAGCTCACCATTTTGTGGAAGGCCCGGCCTATCGCCGAGGTCATGAGTGATCCACGAACCCCTGATTCCCTCATACAGAAGATACAGCTGGTACAAGAAGTTCGCTCGTTTGCTATCGATTCGCTGGGGGTGAATGATTCGGATAGCTACCGTACTCTCTACGATCAAAAGGGAAAGCCGGTGTTGTGGGTAGTAACCGCCAGCGAACCTTTCTCATTGACCGATAAGCGATGGTCTTTTCCTATCATTGGTTCGTTTTCGTATAAGGGATTTTTTGACCATGCCAAAGCACGGGCACTGCGCAAAGAACTCCAGCAAGAGGGCTATGATACGGGCATCCGCACGGTGAGCGCCTGGAGTACGCTCGGCTTTTTTGATGACCCCATCATGTCTAATCTACTATTCCGTAGCGAAGGAAGCGTCGCCAACACAATTGTTCATGAGCTCACTCACGCCACAGTCTTCGTTAAAGACAATCTAAAATTTAATGAGAATCTTGCTTCTTTTGTCGGCGACAAAGGCGCACGCGCTTTTCTTCGGCACAAGTATGGGGCTGACTCAGAGGCTTATCAGAAGTACGAGTTTTACCGAGCTGATCGGAAGAAATATACAGTGCATATGCTGCGGGCTACCGAGCAACTGGATAGCTTGTACCAGCGGTTAGCATCCACCAGCGATTCTTCGCACAAAGCGCAGCAGAAGAAAGCACTTATTGAGCAGATTGTCCGCCGAACCGATACGCTGAGTCTACAGTCGAGTGCTTATCAAAAGCAACGTGCGAAGCTTCAGCAAACACTACCAAACAATACTTTTTTTAAAGCTTTTGTGCGCTACCGAGGGCAAACCGACAGTCTGGAGCAGGTGTTCCAGACGCAGTTTGCGGGTGATATCCGGGCCTACATAGTGAGCCTGAAAGATCAGTACGGTGACGCGCTGTAGTACGGTTAACCGTGACCAAACTGACTGTGCGTATGACAACCGGCAGAAGTGCGTGCTAAAGAATAAATGTGACTTCGTATACTAACTAGTGGGTGGGTTGTCGTATAGTATATGTACGACGCTACAAATAAGCATCCTTATGTCATTTTCTTCGTACAAATAGTAAATATCCAAGCCACTTAGCATGGTTTTTTCTTGGAATAAAGATACCATGAGATATTTAATGTACATCGCTCTCGCACTGGTTGTGCTCACGGCTGTTGCTTTCAAGGTACAGGAGTATCGTTACGTGCCCAATGAGAGCTTTACCGCCGGAGAAGTTCTAAAATATCGCGTACACTGGGGGCTTATCAACGCCGGCGAAGCCGAAATGCGCGTAAGTGATACCTATTTTAGGGTGAACGGTCGGCCGTGCTACAAAATTGATGTGTTTGGTAAAACAACCGGTTTAGCGGATGTGGCTATCCGAATACGCAACAACTGGGGAGCTTACGTAGACACCGCTTCTATTGTACCCCAAAAGGCCTATCGCTATATTGAGGAAGGAAAGTATCGTAAAAATGAGATGGTTGCCTTCAATCATGAGAAAGACGTGGCTACGGTACTGCGACTCGATAAAAAAACCAAAAAGCTTAAGGAGAAGAAGAATTTTATGGTTCCCAACAATGTGCTAGATATTGTGGGAGGATATTATTTTCTGAGAACCATCGATTACGACAACTACAAAAAGGGCGATATCATCAAAGTCTCTAGCTTCTTCGGCGACGAAATCTATAATATTGATGTCCGTTTTTTAGGTCGGGAGACGATATCGACCAAAGTAGGTGATATCAATACTATTGTGATGGCACCCAGCTTGCCCAACAACGACTTTTTTGCTGACGGTGACCCGGTGAAAGTGTGGATCTCTGATGATAGAAATAAGGTTCCCCTCAAGGTGAAGGCTGACTTATCAGTGGGCGCATTAGAAATCGACATCAAAGAAATGCAGAACCTACGTAACTAACGCTGCGATCTCATCTCTTGCTGCCGCATGGGCATAGCATCAATCACCGCAAATATCTTTTCCGGGGTTACCGGTGCATACTGACGCAATTTTTCAGTACCATCCTTCCCGATCAACACCACAGCGAAAGAGTTGGCAGCTACCTGGAACCGCCGGTGTAGTTTTAAGGCCTGCTCTTTCTCGGTCTTCTCTGAGTATACATCGAAGACTAATAAATCACGTTCAGTCAGCCCATCCGTCTCTGCCTCCAGGCGCAATCGTTGTTCTTGTAAGTAGGAATGATCGGGCGAAGGGGCGAATAGCAGTATAATCCGGTTTTTCCACCGATATGTCTGTAGATCATTCATTTCCTCCTGAGCGTAGGCACAAAAACTCAGCACCATACTGGCAACTATTGTAAAGCACCTGATTGAAAATATAGACTTGTCCAAAATAAAAAATTAAAATAGATACAAAAATAGTATTATAGTTCTGGCTAAGTTGTTATCATTAAATAATAATTCTACTCAAAAGTGATTATTGATGTATTCTGTGGTCGCCTATTAATACATCGGTAAATCATACAAGCAGATCTTATTTTCCCCATGATTACATTAAGTCGTCCCGACGTTCCATTAGATATTAATAGTAAGCAACAAAGGTATGATATCCTCATCAAGCAAATACGGGATATCGTGTTCAATGAAGAGGACCTAACCGCAAATCTGGCCAATACTGCGGCGGTACTTCACCACGGAATGGGCTTCTCGTGGACGGGTTTCTATCACGCTCGACAATCATCGCTGGTGCTGGGTCCGTTTCAGGGTCCTGCCGCAATATCTCGAATCAGTATGGATCAGGGGGTATGTGGTCGCGCTTACACCAGCGAGCGAACACTCATGGTAGACGATGTGGAGCAGTTTGCGGGCCACGTACCAGTCACGGGCGAAGATAAATCGGAAATCGTAGTTCCAGCTTATTACCGCGGCGAAATAGCCCTGTTGCTCAACGTGAACAGTAAAGAGATTCGCAACTTTACTGATGTGGACAAACGAAACCTAGAACAGGTGATGAGTTTGATAGAAGAAATTTTATAGCGAATTACGTACGTTACCCAAATCTCTGAAGCTGTCCGAAAGGATGGCTTTTTTTGTGTAAGTTTGTCAGCTAACGACAAAAATCTTCGTATGAAATTGCTAGACGGAAAAAACGTGCTCATCACCGGTGCTTCCAAAGGAATCGGTCGTGCCATTGCTCAAACCTGTGCGCAACATGGTGCTCATGTCGCCTTCACCTATCTCTCTAGTGTAGAAAAAGCCCAGGCGCTAGAACAAGCGCTGCAATCCGAAGGCAGCACCGTAAAGGGCTATCAATCAGACGCCTCCGATTTTGAGGCTGCTCAAACTCTGATAGATGATGTAGTGTCTGAGTTTGGCTCACTCGATGTGCTGATCAATAATGCCGGTATCACTCAAGACAACTTGCTTATGCGGATGAACGAAGCCGCCTGGGACGACGTGATGACTGTCAACTTAAAATCAGTTTTCAACACAGTAAAAGCTGCCACCCGCACGTTTCTAAAGCAAAAGAGCGGATCGATTATCAACATGACTTCGGTGGTAGGGGTCAAAGGCAACGCTGGGCAAAGCAACTACGCCGCTTCCAAAGCGGGTATCATTGGCTTCACCAAGTCAGTGGCACTGGAGTTAGGCTCGCGCAACGTACGTTGCAATGCGATTGCGCCGGGCTTTATCGAAACAGAAATGACGGATAAGTTAGACGAGAAAACAGTGCAAGGCTGGCGCGACGCGATCCCCCTCAAGCGAGGAGGGCGGCCCGAAGATGTGGCTGATTGCGCATTATTTTTAGCCTCCGATTTATCGGCCTACGTCACCGGGCAAGTAATTCAGGTGGATGGAGGCATGCTCACCTAGCGATTCGCTCACGGTATAATCACTGCTCTAACTGGCACGCATGCAGAAGGTACAATTGCTGTTTGAAAACTCACCGTGGTGGATTGTCGTCTGCCTGGCCGTAGGGGCGGTATACGCCGGAGCACTTTACCTGCGGCGGAAGTCTGAGGCTTGGAGTGAGAAGGTGAACTACACTTTGTTGGCACTACGCTTTATGCTGGTGTCACTCCTTTGCTTTCTGGTGATTGGCCCGTTTATCAAGCAGATCAAGAATACAGTAGAAGAGCCGGTGGTGGTGCTGGCCGTAGATAACTCGGCTTCGGTAGCCGCCGTACTGGACAGCACCGAGCAGCAGTCGTTTCAGCAGCGCCTCGACAGCATCTTGCTGGCTCTGAATGAGGCCGACTATCAAGTAGAAATTTACGATCTGGCGAAACCAACGGCTTCCGATTCACTTGCGTTCGATGCGGTGCATACTGATCTGGATAAACTCTTACGTAATGTTGCTGCTGACTACGAAGGAAGAAATCTGGCTTCGGTGGCACTATTTTCTGACGGCATCTACAACCAGGGCGTATCACCTACGTATCGTCCTTATCGATTCAGTATCAATACGGTAGGAGTAGGCGATACCATACCCAAGCAGGACGTAAACATCAACAACCTTGCGTACAATAAGATCGCCTACCAAGGCAATCAGTTTCCGCTGGTGGTTGAAGTGCTCAACACTGGTTTTGCCGGAGAGGAGCTATCGGTTTCTGTAAGTCAGCGGGGGCGTACTTTAGCTACCCAACAAGTCACTCCTCAGAACCGACGAGATATCAGTACGGTAGAATTTCTGTTGGAAGCAGACCAGGAAGGCACCCAGCACTATGTGGTGACCGTCAGTGAGCAGGAAGGGGAGTTTACTTATCAGAATAATGAGGCCCATGCTTACGTAGAGGTAGTAGAGGGGAAAGAAAATATCTTATTACTGGCTCAATCGCCCCACCCCGACATCAAGGCTCTGCGGGCGGCCGTAGAGAGCAACAAAAACTATGAGTTGAATACAGTGGTGCTCAGTACTGACGACTTAGACCAGCCAGCCCTTAGCAATAAAAAGTTTGATCTGGTTATTATGCACCAGCTTCCGGGCAGAAGTCCGCTACCCACCAAACTGGCTGCTTATCAGCAGGCAGCCCGAGCGGTGTGGTACATTGTGGGTAGCCAGACAGATTTGTCGAAGCTAGATCAAACCAGTAACCTGCTTACGCTGGGTAGTGTAGGCAACCAGACCGATGAGGTAGGGGCGGTATACAATGACGCTTTCAGCGGATTTCAACTGACCAATGATGAGCGCGCCACGATTGAAGAATTTGTGCCGCTGCGGGTGCCCTTTGGTGAGGTAGAACTGCAAAACGAAGCGGCGGCGTTGCTGAACCGACGCGTAGGAAATATAGAAACCAGCCAGCCGCTGCTGGTTGTAGGTGAATACGAAGAGCAGAAGTCAGCAGTGCTGTTGGGTAGCGGCATCTGGAAGTGGCGGCAGCAGGAGTATGCCCGCTCCGAGAAGACAACCGCATTTGATGCTTTGTTTACGAAGCTGGTGCAGTACCTATCCGCTAAAGAAGATAAGCGGCGTTTCCGGGTGTATCCGACCAAAAATGAGTTTGAAGATACCGAAGCGGTAGTGTTCGAAACCGAGATTTACGATGAGGTGTACGAAGAAGTCTACGGCGAATCGGTCACCCTGAACATTGTGGCTGAAGATAGTACCGTTCGTGACTACAGCTACGTGACTAACCAAAACAATACGCAGTATCGAATCAGTAATTTACCCGAGGGAGTGTATCGCTACACCGCGAGCATGGATGCGGCGGGGGCTCGTGCCAGCGTGGAGGGTGAGTTTACCGTGCGTAGCTCTCAGGTAGAAACGCTCAACTTAACGGCTGACCATAACCTCCTTCGTACGGTAGCTACCAATAATGGCGGTGACTTTTTTGAAGTGCGGCAAACCCAAGCGCTGGTCGATAAGCTGAGTACACAGCAGGCTACTGGTAAAATCTACACCAGCGAGCTGTTTCTACCGCTGGTTAATTTGAAGTGGTTATTCTTTGTGCTGCTGCTACTGGTTTCTGTAGAGTGGGGAATCAGAAAATATATGGGCAGCTATTAACAAAAAAAGCTACCCTTCTAAAAAGGTAGCTTTTGATAATTCAAAACAGCGTCAGAACTAATCCTCTTCTTTCTCTTCCTCTTTTTCTTTTGTTTCCTTCTTCTTATCTGCTTTTCTCTTCTTCAACTCGAGCGTTAGCTCTTCTTTCTTATCTTCATAGTCCGCCATAATGGTGTCACCGGGTTGCACTTCACCCTTCAGAATTTCTTCCGCCACAGCGTCCTCCAGATACTTTTGGATAGCGCGGTTAAGGGGGCGTGCTCCATACTGCGGATCGTAACCTTTCTCGGCTAAGAAATCTTTCGCCGTGTCGGTGAGGTCTACCTCGTAACCCAGCGCCATGATTCGCTCAAACAACTTATTGAGTGTGATATCGATGATCTTGTGAATGTCTTCTCGTTTCAGCGAGTTAAATACAATCACATCATCCAAACGATTCAAAAACTCAGGACTGAACGTTTTCTTTAGAGCGTTCTGGATGGTGGACTTCATCAACCCATCCATGTTCTCTTCCTTCGCCTTGGTTGAGAAGCCGATGCCCGCGCCGAAGTCTTTCAGGTCGCGCGCTCCGATGTTAGAGGTCATGATGATGATCGTATTGCGGAAGTCTACCCGTCGTCCCAAACCATCGGTTAGGATACCGTCGTCCAATACTTGCAGCAACAGGTTGAACACATCGGGGTGGGCCTTTTCGATCTCATCCAGCAGTACAACACTGTAGGGTTTGCGACGCACCTTTTCGGTCAACTGTCCCCCTTCTTCGTAACCCACGTAGCCGGGAGGCGCTCCGACCAGACGAGATACCGAAAACTTCTCCATATACTCACTCATGTCGATCCGAATGAGCGAATCCTCTTTATCAAACAGATAGGTGGCGAGGACCTTGGCCAGCTCGGTTTTTCCGACTCCGGTAGGACCCAAGAATACGAACGAACCGATAGGGCGCTGCGGATCCTTTAAACCAACCCGCGTTCGCTGAATCGCTTTGGTCAGCTTGACAATGGCATCTTCCTGACCGATGACCCGACCGCTCAACTGTTCGTTCATACCGAGCAGCTTATTGCTTTCGTTCTGCGCTACGCGCTTGGTAGGGATACCGGTCATCATAGCAATCACTTCGGCCACGTTTTCCTCATCTACCTTATAGCGACGCGTGCGGGTTTCTTCTTCCCACTTGCGCTTAGCACTTTCTAGCTGGTCAATTAGCTTCTTCTCACGATCGCGCAGCTGGGCCGCCTCTTCATACTTCTGGCTTTTCACCACCCGGTTTTTCTCTACCTTAATGTTTTCGATAGCTTCTTCTAGCTTCACGATCTCATCGGGTACATGAATGTTGTTGATGTGCACGCGAGCACCGGCTTCGTCCATCACATCAATAGCCTTGTCAGGCAAGAATCGATCGCTGATGTAGCGATCCGACAGTTTTACGCAGGCCTCCAGCGCTTCGGGGGTGTAGTCTACGTGGTGATGACTTTCGTATTTGTCCTTGATATTGTTCAGAATCTCGAAAGTCTCTTCTGGTGTAGTAGCATCCACCATCACCACTTGGAAACGACGGGCCAGGGCACCATCTTTCTCTATGTACTGACGATATTCGTCCAGTGTAGTGGCACCAATGCATTGGATTTCGCCCCGGGCTAGTGCCGGTTTAAACATATTAGAAGCATCCAGTGAGCCGGAAGCACCACCAGCTCCCACAATAGTATGCAGCTCATCAATAAAGAGGATGACATCCGGAGACTTCTCAATTTCGTTCATCACCGCTTTCATCCGCTCCTCAAACTGACCGCGATACTTAGTACCGGCGACCAACGAGGCTAAATCGAGGGTGACCACCCGCTTGTTGAACAGCACGCGCGACACTTTCTTCTGGGTGATGCGCAGCGCTAGTCCCTCAGCGATGGCCGTTTTACCCACCCCGGGTTCCCCAATCAAAATTGGATTATTCTTCTTGCGTCGGCTCAAGATCTGAGCCACGCGTTCAATTTCCTTCTCTCGTCCCACAATAGGGTCCAGCTTGTCATCGTCCGCAAGCTTGGTAAGGTCCCGTCCGAAGTTATCTAGTACGGGAGTGCGCGATTTCTCCGAGCCCTTCGACTCGCGACTCGAACCCGAGCCGCTACCAAAGATGCGCGACGAATCTTCGTCGGCATCGTCGGTGTCTGAAGAGGCCACCGGATGATCAGATTGATATTCCAGTAGTTCTTTCACAACATCATAGTTTACGTCAAACTTCTCTAAAATTTGTGTAGCAATATTATCTTCATCACGCAGGATAGATAGCAGCAGATGCTCAGTGCCAATCAATTGGCTCTTAAATATCTTCGCTTCCAGGTAGGTAATTTTCAGTACCTTTTCTGACTGTCGGGTCAGGGGAATATTCGCCAGGTTCTTGACATTGCCGGTGGCAGTGCCTCGGGTGGCTTGCTCCACCGACCCCCTCAGTTCTTCCAGTGACACGCCCAGCTTTTTTAGTAAGCTGACCGCCACGCCTTCCCCCTCGCGAACCATACCCAACAGCAAGTGCTCGGTACCTATATAATCATGTCCCAACCTCAGTGCTTCCTCGCGACTCAGTGATATTACTTCCTTTACTCTGTTCGAAAATTTTGCTTCCATAAGAAATTTGGAATTATAAGGCAAGATGAGCGGCTCTAATAGCCCGATCGCTCACGAGCAAGATAGAAACTTTGTCATAGAAAACAACGCAGGGTTAATTGCATTTGTTCACCTTAGACCAGTAGTAGAGCGACGGATAATAGAATTGGCTAGAGAACCCTCACAAAACAGTAAATCTATTACACTCAGGTTGGGTACAAAGTCTTTGCCAAACACCTGGGTGTAAGAAACCGGACGGAAGAATGTCGGATAACCGGGGGGCAACTGAGCGCGCAGGGTATTCCGAAGGTCGTTTTGATCTTCTGAGGCCACTTTTTCGTAACGGTGG
The DNA here is from genome assembly GCA_965213875.1 of Tunicatimonas sp. GTDB lineage: Bacteria > Bacteroidota > Bacteroidia > Cytophagales > Cyclobacteriaceae > Tunicatimonas. The sequence goes on from CBDCAN010000001.1 coordinate 2,853,093, forward strand.
GTGGCAGTGAGCGATATCTTATTCAATTGTAGTATTTTCAGACACTCTGTCAGTATAGGGATGGTAAAATCAAGCAAAAACTGACTTTTCTGGTATAATATGTCATGAAAGGTTTGAGCGAAGAAGTCGAAAAAAGGAGCTTTGCCGTAGGCAGATTGTAGTGTGCGCCAGTGGTGGTGACGCCAGGCATCGCCCGCTTCTACCCGCACGTCTTTGGTGGTGGCACCGCGTTCGGGCTTTTGCATCGGAACACTCAACAGTTGCACCCGGTTAGCACCCTGCACGTAGCAGCGGTTACGATACGTTTGTTTGGGATAGTGCTCGCACACTTCCAACACCACGTGGTTGTACTGTGAAAGCAACGCTACGTAGGCCACCGACGGAAAGTAGTGTGGCTCGATGAGAAGCGCCTGCGGAGCCAACTAAACGAGCGGACTGATATCACCGCGACCTTCACGCACCACTTCCGGAGTGTCACCGGTGAGGTCTACGACGGTCGACGGCATATTACCCCCCATACCGCCGTCGATCACGATATCTACGTGGTTGATGTATTTTTCGTATATCACTTCGGGGTCAGTAGGGTAGCCGACGATCTGGTCTTCATCGTGCACGGAGGTGGTAATGATCGGATGGCCTAGTCGGCGAATCAGCTCTTGTGTAATCGGGTGGTCGGGGATACGCACTCCCACAGTTTTGCGTTTGGGGTCGATGGTTTTGGGGACCTTACTGCTCGAGGCCATGATGTAGGTGTAGGGGCCCGGCAGGGTTTTCTTCAGCAACTTGAAGGTGGGCGTAGAGAAGTTCTTAGCGTATTCTGACGCCTGGCTTAAATCTTCGCACATAAACGACAGTAAGTTTTTGCGAGGGTCAATATTCTTGAGGCGGCACAACCGCTCGATGGCCGACGGCTGAAACAGGTCGCACCCCAGTCCGTAGACGGTATCGGTAGGGTAAATGACCAAGCCGCCCGCCCGCAATACTTCAACTACCTTATCAATTTTTCGGCCTTCGGGATTATCAGGATAGATTTTGAGCAGGGTTGCTTTCATAGTTTGGATGTTAGATGCTGGCGGCTGCCGCGCGGATGACTTGTGTTTGTTGAGATATATTGGATGTTAGTTACTGGGCGAAGAGGTACTGAATGTAATTAGACGGTTTTGGGGCGGATAGATAGTTGTTGTCATAGCAAACTCGACTACTCCGGAAAGTGTTAGCGGAAAACACATAAAGAGCCTACAGAAAGTACGCGGCTGATATGCTGTTCACAAAAGCACAGAACTATCCCCTGTGTTTTAAGGCAAATTACTAATTTTGAATCGATATGAAAAAGCAACGATTTCTCATTATAGGCCTGCTGGTGTTTGCCATTTCGCTGATCTCTTTCTCGTTCTACGCCTATCAGGCGGTCAAGACTCCCAATATACTGGTAGAGCAAAAGAACAAAGTACTGCTAATTCCTTCGGGAACAACCTTTGACCAGTTGCAGAGTAAGCTACACCAGGAAGACTACGTACACGATATGCTGTCATTCAGCGTACTGTCGAAGCTGATGAAGTACGACCAGAACGTGAAGCCGGGTCGCTATGAACTGCATGCCGACATGAGCAATCTGGAGGCGATTCAACTATTGCGCTCCGGCGAGCAGGCTCCCGTCAATGTCACCTTTAACAACGTGCGGCTTAAACCTGAACTCGCTGAGCGACTGTGTGAAAATATCCAGGCCGATGCGGCCACGTTTGCGGCCCTGCTCAACGACAGTGCAGTGGTAGCCCGCTACGGGTTCAATACCGAGAACGTGCTGAGCATGTTTGTGCCGAACACCTACCAATTCTTTTGGACCACCGACGAAGAAGCACTGCTGGAGCGGATGCACCGCGAGTACGAGAAGTTCTGGACGGCCGAGCGCCGACAGAAGGCGGACTCGCTCAACATGACTCCCACCGAAGTAACCATTCTGGCCTCTATCGTAGAGTCAGAAACCAACAAACCCGATGAAGCGCCCACGGTGGCGGGGCTTTATCTCAATCGCTTAGACCGCAATATCGCGCTAGAGGCTGACCCCACCTTGGTGTTTGCGGCGCAAGACTTCACCATCAAGCGCGTGCTCAACAAGCACAAGGAAATTGATTCGCCTTACAATACGTATAAGTACACCGGATTGCCCCCCGGCCCCATTCGCGTGCCCTCGCCCCGGTCAGTCAATGCGGTGTTGGATCACCAGGATCACAACTACATCTTTATGTGTGCTAGGGAGGACTTTTCGGGCTATCATAATTTTGCTACAAACCTGCGTGCTCACAATAACAATGCACAACGCTATCATCGCGCGTTGAGTGCGGCTGGTATATACAACTAATCCATGTATACCTATTCGCTAAGTCTGCGTGTGCGCTACGGTGAAACCGACCAGATGGGCTATGTGTACTACGGTCATTACGCTACCTACTGCGAAGTAGCTCGCGTGGAGGCCCTGCGAAGTTTAGGTATGAGCTATCGTCAACTGGAAGAAGAAGGCATCATGCTACCGGTGGTAGAACATCATGCTCATTATCACCAGCCTGCGCACTACGACGATCTGCTGGACATCAAAGTCAGCATTGAAGCATTGCCTACCGTCCGAATTCAGTTCGCCTATGAATTTCATCGGGAGGCTGCGCACATCCATACGGCTCATACCAAGCTGGTCTTTGTGCAGTCCACGAACATGCGGCCCTGTCGGCCACCGTTAGAACTAGTGTCTTTGCTAGCTCCGTATTTTTCATAAAAAAGGGTTGTCCAAACCATAGAAAAGCTATAGATTTGCCCCTTGATCACCCAGAGAGTTGGCGGAGTGGTCGAACGCGCCGGTCTTGAAAACCGGAGACCTTCACGGGTCCGGGGGTTCGAATCCCTCACTCTCTGCATCGTAGACTCATCTACTTTCAAAACCCCTCAAACCTTGTCGTTTGAGGGGTTTTTTGCCTCGAAGGGGTTCATCATGCGTACTAACTTTCTTGTGTCTTAGGTGACCAATTCGGTTACCATTACCTCTGCTTCCTAGATAGGTCACCGAATCTGCAAAGTGCTGTATGGTAACTTAATACTGTTTTAGGTAGTGTTGACAATCAAATCGGTCACCGATGAAGCACACATTGGATACCCTTAAATCCAAAAGACAATAGAGGCAATTTCGCTTTTCTATGTACCTGTGTTGGGTTAACCTTTTATAGGAAGGTTCAACTGCAACGGATTTTGATGAGTAGCACTAATAAAAAATCGCCCGCCAACCCGCTTCACAATGCTTCAATCTTTCGGAGTGATGCCAAAGGCGTGTGGAGTAGTGAAAGTAAACCACAGAGCGCCGCCAACGATGGCGGCCACGTCCCACGCATCTCGGGTGAATTTATCAGAGAGATAGGGAAACAACCCTTCCGAAATGATGGCTAAAAAAAGTATGATCGCCAGCGCATCAACCGGAAGCAGAGGGCGGTTGAACAAGAACCGGCGTTCAAACCGCACACCGTGTAGGGCCAATGCGCCCAGACAAAAAGGATCGAGGTAAGCGTCTAAAAAAGGAATAGCCACCTTGAACCAGTGCTGTAATGCTTGGTGTAGTAGTACCAAAGCGATGGGTACGATCAAGCTGTAGTGCCATTGATTCTTCATAGTGCCACAATAAAGGAAACCACGAGCGCAAACAGGAGCACCGGGCTAAATACCACCAGCGCAATGATTCCGGCAATCCGAATGCCCACCTTTTTGAACTTCGTCCCTAGACTATCACCTTCCCTGAAACTCGCTCGCGTGTTCCACCATGTCCAGGCATCTTCGGCACCGGCCGAGACCTTGTTCTTCTGAGAAGGTTGCTGATTAGTTTCTTCCATAGGAGTTAAAAAAGTGCTTAGTAAACCAGGTTGCCCGGCGTTGAGTTGTCAAGAGCTCTCAAATACAGACTAAACCGCCGGGCAATCGTAATGGTTATCACTGAGCCGTCGAAACATCATCATGGTGTCAACTAAGTTTTGAAGTATTGTCAAGTGATAGGTGACCGACGTACTGTGTAGTTAGTCGGCAGTTAGCGGTAGGCGGGCGGCAGTACTCAGTAAACATTCTCGGTGTTTTTGGCTTTTGAGGTTATGAGAAAAACCAGAAATTCTACGTTACTTCGCACCCTGGGGCTCACCGCCCTTTCAGGAGCTCGCACCATGATGGCACCGGCACTACTGAGCCGTCACCTCAGTCAGCCAACCGGTAGAAAAAGGCGAACGAGCGATGCTTCTGCCTGGTCGTCGCGGCGCACCGCGAAGGTGCTTACCCTGTTGGCGGCGGGCGAGCTGGTGGGAGATAAACTGCCGTTTACCCCCGCTCGTATAAGCACTCCCGCGCTGGTTGGCAGAGGCTTATCGGGGGCGCTGGTAGGAGCCGCTCAGTTCAAAAGAAGCCGTCGGTCGCCGCTGGCCGGGAGTACGGTGGGCATCATTGGTGCACTCGGGGGAGCGTTCGTCACGTATCAACTGCGTAAGCGCTTGGGTGAATACACCGGAGTGCCTGATCCGGTATGGGGCGGAGTAGAAGACTTACTGCTGGTGAAAGCCGGGCGGCGCTTGCTGCGGCACGAATGAATGTGTAATCGTTCTTAAAACTCCAGCCGATACGCCACCGAAGGGATGATGGGGAACAGGCTATACTGCTTGAGCTTCCCGTCAGACTCGTACAGAAAATAGGGGTTTAGTCGGCTGTAGGCATTGTAGAGTGAGAATATCCAGGTGCGCTGGTTCATCCGTTTGGTCGGCTTTTTACGCTGGTAGCTGATATCTACCCGGTGGTAAGCGGGCATCCGAAAGTCGTTGCGCTTACCGAGTAGTACGCGGTCATCAAAAGCGTTCTCGTCAAAGTCAGCGTACTGCCACGACGGAGGCAACACGCCCTCGTAGCGGGCCGTCGGTAGGGTAATGGCGTTGCCCGTGGCGTACACGAAAGTCAGCGAAAGCAGGCGGTCTTTAGGCAGCGCGTAGCTGAGTAGTAGCGATACATCATGTCGCCGGTCGTAGCGAAAGGGAAACACCCGACCGTTGTCAATTTCATCAAACCAGCGGTTGGTATACGAAAGTGTGTAGCCTAGCCAACCGGTAAGCTTGCCGCGTTTCTTATTGATGAACAGTTCTACCCCGTACGACTCGCCGTCACCTGCCACGACCTTGTTCTCCCACGTTTCGCCGTTTTGATACAGATAGCTCGCCCCTTCGCGGTAGGTAATGACGCGGCGCATACGTTTGTAGTAGCCTTCCACACTCACTTCGTAGATACCTCGGCGGATATCGTGCGTCAGACCGAGCGCCACTTGATCCGAACGCTGAGGGGCAATGTTCTCCGTAGAAGACACCCACAAATCAGTAGGCAAACCCAGCGACGAGTTGGTCAGTAAGTGCAGGTACTGTGCCATGTTGGTGTAGGAGGCTTTGATAGACCAACGAGGTGATATCAGATACCTTCCGGCGAGCCGGGGCTGAAGGTTAGCGTAAGTCTTATCGCCTACACCGAAGAGCGAAGCCCGCAAGCCAACGTTCAGACTGAGTTGACGATTGATAGTAATATTATCTTCCGCGTAGGCCTCCGCGTTGATGGCATTGATAAAGTCCTGATTGTTAAAGGTGGTATCGGCACTGGCATTAACGAGCTGTACCACATCGGGACTAAACCGCTGGTAGGCCAACTGAACGCCAAACTTGAGTTCGTGCGATAGACCCAGCGTATAGTCCACATCGGCCTGTAGTTTGGCGTCCTGAATACGGGAACGAGTTTGTGAAAAGAAGTCAGTGCCCCCTTGCTCAACCCGGTATTCTTGAAAGAAGTTGTAGGAAGCGTAGCTTAGCGACAGGTTGCCAAATAGCTTGGGATTAAACAGGTGGTTCCAGCGAAGCACCGAGGTGAGGTTGCCCCACCGAAAATTGAACGTGCTTCGGTCGCCCCCGTCGCTAAAGGTATCGAAGAAGCGGTCGCGTCCGGTGTAGAAGCTGGCGTACACCCGGTCGTTGGCTCCGAGCTGGTGATTGTACTTGGCGTTCACATCGTAAAAGCCGTAGCCGAAGGTGCGGTCGCTGAGCAGTGATGCCACTGCCGAAGTAATATCTAGCCAAGTGCGGCGGGCCGAGACGATAAACGAAGAAGTGTCCTTTTTGATGGGTCCTTCGTAGGTGAAGCGACCAGCGATGGGGCTCAGCGAGAACGTACCCTGCCGCTGCTTGAGGTTACCTTCCTTCATGCTAATGTTGAGTACCGAGGATAGCCGTCCGCCGTAGCGGGCCGGAATACCTCCCTTAATGAGCTCTACGTTATTGATCGCGTCGGAATTGAAGACCGACAGAAAGCCAAACAGGTGCGACACATTGTAGACCGGCACCCCATCCAACAGAATCAGATTCTGATCGGGACTGCCGCCTCGTACGTAGAGCCCGGCCGAACCCTCACTACCCGCACTCACTCCGGGTAGCAACTGTAGGGTCTTGAGCACATCGCTTTCGCCGCCCAGCACCGGGGCGGTGTGCACGCGTTGCATCGGCAGTTGGTGTAGGCTCATCTGCACCCGCTCTACCGGACTCTCGGCCCGCACTTCCACTTCTTCCAGCAGTGTGTTAGAAGCCAGCCCAATATCGAGCCGTTGGCTCTGGGGGCCGACCTCTCGGGGGCCGATGATTCGGTTCGCTGGTGAATAGCCCACGTAGGAAAAGCGCAACCGAACGCTATCTTCAGCCGGTACGGTCAGGCTGTAGAAGCCATAGGCGTTGGTGGCAGTGCCCCGCGATAGGGCGGGTAGGTACACCGTGGCCCCGATCAATCGCTCGCCGCTTTCGCGGTCTGATACGTAGCCGCTGATCGTGACGGTACTCTGCGCCCAGCCCGTCAGACTAGATAGCATCAATCCTATGAACATCCATTGCTTCATATTTTGTAGCATCTACTGACAGGGAAAGTCTTCTACGGCAATGCTCACCGAATTGTAAGCAGCAAAGATGCCCAAACCGTTTTCTACGTTGGAATAGATACGGGTAGGCTCGTTGAATATACCCGGTTGATCGCTGTCTTCGCCAAAGCTATTGTTTAGGTAATAAATCATGCTAGACTTCAAGTAGCGGTCGTAGTGTTGACTAGCGTTGATAGTTTCTAGTACCACGGATTGGTTGCTGTCTAGTTGGCTCATCTCATTGAATCTATAGAGCGGACTGTAACTAGTAATGTCAAGCGTGATATTCGTGCTGTTGATAGCACTATCATCCATGCGCATATACTGTGCATACTGTCTGATGCCATCAGAAAAAGTATCTATATAGCTGTTAAAGATGTCAGGAAGCGTAGAAAAGGAGGAAAGTCCTGATAGCTGTTCTGTCACTACGGTAGAAGAATCAACCCAAGCGCAAATACGCTGTTCTCCTTCTCCGACGCACTGTCGATCATCGAAACCAAGCCGTTTGTACTGACTGAGCGTTGCTCCTAGCCAATAGTAATTTTCTTGGTTCGGGTCATCTTGGATTTCAACACGAATTCCTGTGTAGGTGTATTTAGTGTAGATAGGTTCTGTATAGCAAGAGTTCGCCACAGGCTGCATTGGTATGACATCGGTTGCACGAACGATGCCGTACTCAGGCACACTGGCTTCTATACGGTATTCTGCGCTCTCTTGGGGATAGTAGTCCAACCGGTATTGACCGTTTTGAGTGTATAATTCACCTATCAAGTTGCTATTTTCGTAAAGTAAAACCGCCGCATTAGAGACTTTCACAAAATCGAGGGAGTCGGTGAGGGTTTGCGAGCGAGTAAGTGATACGCAGATAGTACTATCCGGGTGTAGAATACCGTTCAGAACAATTTGAGGGGATACTTCGGGAAAGGGAGTATCTATTTCTTTAGTACAAGAAACAAGGCATATACAGCCAAAGATGACATAGATTATCTTCATTCAGATAGCAGACAGTACTTACATTTGAATGGGAAACGCGTACTTCTCCAATTAATTACTATAAAATTAGCACTGAACCGAGTGGAACAGAAGCGCAGCAAGTAGTGATACTAACTTTCGTTGTTTCACTGCTAACGTAACCAATAGTAAATCGATAGCTGTATAGAACGGTTGTATACATCACTATCAATTACGAAAACCTCATCATCAGAAAAGGTTCTTTCAAAGCGTTCGGTTATGTCGTATATACCTAGATTATAGCGTAATCCTACGGACCACTTCTTAAGTAGATGATACTGCACATCGAAATTGACCGCTAGATCGAAAGGCTGGTAGTCAATAAGAGTTGACCGGCTACCTAGTAGTTGAGACCGCTCGTATGACCCGATCAAATAGCTTATCTCAGGCCCTGCACCAACGTATAGCTTACTAGTTATTTGGTAATGCAACAGCGGGGTTATGCTAATATAGTGTAGGTGATCACTTGTTCGGCTCGTTTCGTTTAGTGCAGTTACAAATCCAGTTTGCGCACCTTTTCGTCCGTAAAGCAAGTCAGTTTGCAGACTCAGGCGGTCGTTAAGTGGAAATTTCGTTGTTGCTCCTGCTACATACGAGAAATTAGCTTCTGCATAATTACCTGAGGAAAGACCAATACCTTCGGTAGCAAAGTTAGTCAGTGTTCCACCTGCTTTCATTCCAATCTTAAGCTGGGCAAATAGAGGGGACATACTTAAAAAAACCACGATAGTTGATAGGACTGCTTTCATGATATAGGTTATTGAGTGATGTACTATAGCTATTCACAAGGGAAATCGCCAATATTAATGCTAACCGAATTATAGGCGGCGAAGATACCGGTGCCGTTTTCTATGTTAGAATATATACGAGTAGGTTCAACAAAAGGGGAAACTACCCCTTCGCCTCCAAACCTAGTGTCCAAGTAGTAAATAACACTAGACTTTAAGTATCGGTCGTAAGTTGAGCTCGCATTGATTATATTGACAAGGTGCCTAAAAGAATTGTTAGATTCTTCGTATTCCAAGAAGTAATGATAGGTGTTGGGCGAAGCAATGTCAAAACTTATATGATTACCAACGATAGCATCTTGGTCAATACGTATGTAAGCATCATATTCTCGTACTCCTCCTTCAGTAGTATTAACAAATGAGTTGAATGTATCAAATGAGGTAGAAAAAGATTGATAATAATGATTCTTCTCAGCGAAGAAGTTTGCGCTATCACATACTAGACTATCACAATGGTATGTGTCGTAGCCAATTGCTAAGATATCTAACCAGTAATTAGGGCGATCTTCGCCAGACTGAAAGATGGTAAAGTTGAGGTAGGCATCAACTGATAAATAGCGGTTGCTGGTATCTTCTTGAAAACACATATCTACCTGAGGGCGAGTTGGCATTACATCAGAAGCCCGTAATTGATCGTAGTTCGGAATATCTACCTTTATATCGTAGGATTTCCCCTCTTTTGGAAAATAGTTGAGCAAATAATACCCATCGCTGAATACTGGCGTTTCTAAAAGATGCTCGTTTTCGTATATTTTTACTGAGGCATTGGAAATTGACTCGAACCGTATTTCTTGCTCTAAAGGTATAGACTTGCTAACAGAAATTTTAATCGTACTGTCGGGATGCAGCAAACCATTAAGTACTATCTGCTCGCCTTTTTTGGGATAAATCAAATCAATATCCTTTGTACAGGATAAGACCAAGGCACTCGTTGCTAAAAATATGATTGCTATTTTACTCATGGAGTAGTAAGGAAACGACCTGTTCTTTCCAGAGACAGATCGTTTTCAGTTGAATGATATTGTCGCTTATTCGCTAGCGCCAGTGGTTGCCAGTACTAGAAGACTTACTGTCGCCACATAACGTACCACTACGTCCGTAAACGTCTAAACTACCAGTTACGCTAAAAACTGGCGTGTAAAACCCCTTGACGGACCCACCTAGGTCCAGATACTCCTCTATTTTGGTTCTGAGCTTTCCACCGGTGGTATAATCTACACTGGTGGACCACTCAATTTTTCCGTCAACATAAAAGTCTAAACTACCTTTTATTCTCAGTGACCTAGTTCGCTTACGAGTATATCCTCCGAAAATACCGTCTTTGTAAAAATTTGTAGCTTCTAAATACAACGCGTAAACATAAAAGGTAATGCCTAAATCATCTTTAAATGACTCTCGTACTACGTATGCGTTACCACTTATTACGTTTCTGCCTTCCTTATCGCTGCAGTGCTGCCTTGAAGAGCTGAAAATATATATCGATTCGCGTCCGTTAGCAGTAATTTCGTCTTTTACCGGCATGATCTCGAACTTCGATACGTCAATTTGAAGGCTCTCGTCGCTTTTTTCAACTTTAGAAAGCATAGATATCTTGCTATCATCACCATCTAAAATAGTTTTAATGGTATTTTCTTGGTACACCCTAATTTCGCTACCTACTTGATAGATACCATCTTTGTTTAGTAGGTTTACCAAATTAGCGCCTGGACCAGCTATATTAAGATGATATTTGCCACTATCCTCTAGTGCAAACACAGCTTTATGTTCCTTTACAAAACCTGAATACCAAAAATTTTCGTCAGCTTGACTCAGTGCTATACGTTCACTTTCCGGCATTTTTCGTAATTCTTCAAACCATATTTCTTGCGCAACAACAGACTGCTCGTCAATGCTTCGTAACGAAGTAAAGTCATCAAATTGACTTTCCCAAGCATCCAGTGCCTCTCTATCCATATTTTCTAACGAAGCCTTCACTTCATCAAAAGCCGCTTGATCCTTAAACTCTAAATAGCCATTCTTAGCCCGCACCGTAAAATCGGCTTCTGCTACTGGGGTGGATACGTCACTGAGTTCTTCGTCGGAACAGGCGTAGAACAAGCAGGCAGTGGCTACTAGTATAGCCAGGTACAACGAGGGTTTTAATAAGTTTTTCATGAGTAAACAATTAGGGTGTGTGGAATATATTTATAAGACAATGATATCGGGCAGCAGTCCAGAAATACAGGACTGGGGCTAAATTATTTGAAATATCTCGTCGGAACGGTGGTGGTTTGTAGCCCCGTATGGCCATACGAGGCTACGGTAGGTAAATCATTTCGGCTGCCAGGTAAAAAAACTGGTGACCGGAGCTTTTACACCCCCTGCCGACCCTTGGAACCCCGCCCGGGGCATAAAAAAAGCCACCTGGTAGCAAAAATGCCCGGGTGGCTGATACATAGTAGCAAGCGGCGGCTTCCCGAAGGGGCCGAGGTCGCTTTCTTGCTAAACGGTGGGTTCTTCTCGGCGGCTCCCCTGGGTTTCGAAGCGTTTCTTTAAATCTTCGTACACCGGCCGGGCCGCGGGCACATTCATGCGTGTCCCCATTTTCACCGAGTTGTAGATGGCCAGTGCCGCCACGTAGGCTTCGCTGCCGGCCAGCATGGTGGTGTCGTCCAGGGTGTCGCAGATCTGCCGAGCATCCTGCAACAGGTCCTTGAGTACGGCTACTGCCTGCCGGTCGATCTTGAACTCGGGCACACTGACAAACGCAGGTACCAGTTCGGCGTGCTTTTCAGCGTACTGCAACGATTTGTCGACAAACGGTTCAGTCTTGTCGCTCATCTTGGGCAGCTTCTGGCGTTCGGCACTGGTGAGTGCTACCGTGTGCGGGGCCAGGGTGTCCTGAATGGTCTTGAAACATTTTTTGATGGTCTGGATTTCTTTCTACGTGAGTTTTACCGAAACCAAGTTTTCCAATGTGGTCATCTTAACTTTTTTTGTTTTGTAAATAATAGGACGAAGATGAACAAAGGAGCCGTAGCGTACGGCCAAAAAATGCCGCAAAGCGTACAGTGGTAATAGACCAGGCGTTTACGATGAAAGGATCTTGGCATGAGTGAGGGTGAGCAGATTTAAGGCTTCATTCTCATAGTCCACAGATTAATCTGTGGACTATGAAGTGGGCCGGTTAGGCTACATTAAATCTCTGTCCCCTGACAGAACGCCATCAACCCGTCGCTTTCCGAAAGGATAAATCGCTCATCATTATGAATCGCTGGTAGGCGCACGATGCCAGCACCTCAATGGTGATGGACCGACTGTATCACTACTTGTCTGAAGGTTACGACAAAGCCGAGGCGCTGCGCCGGGCCAAGCTAGACTTTCTGGAACAAGCCACCGGGCAAGCGCAGTTTCCGGCCTACTGGGGCGGATGGATGTTAGTGGGCGACCGCACGCCCATTATGCGGCTGTCTCCGGAGTATCAAGTCAAAGCGTTCGTATTAGTGACACTTGTGTTCCTCATAATAGGCGGCGGACTGGTGATCAAACAAAACAGGCTCCGCCGAAGCAGAGCCTGTTTTGTTTGATCAATAATACTATTTCTTTATAGAAAGAGTCGCATTGGAAACTATGATATTAAATAATAATACTTTATGTTATGGGCCTAAGTACATTTCATTGGTTTCACCTTAAAATAGAAACTGCACATAATAATTGTCACCCCCCTGCTGGCTTTTTGATTCTTCTTTTATCTATCGTAGCATTCTGAGGTTCAGTAAGATCTTCTTGGCAACCCATTAGGAAAGCGGCAGGAATGATAAGAGCAAAAGAATAGCGGATGATCTTGTTAATGATAAGTTTCATTGTATATTGTTTTGTTGGTTAAGTACGATGTAAAAGTAGGCGGTGCTTCCGAGAGGAGGAAAGATTTGTAGTGCCACTGGTAACGATATGTGAATAGTGTAATTGTTTCTAAGGAAATCAGCTTTTTTCTAATAAGTTTTCACGCTCAGTCTTATGGGTCAGATAAAATCAAATCAAATTCCCCCGCCCATTCAGGTAATCAACAAGCCTCGGATTGCCTACACAAAGAAAAGCCTACAGTTCTTTCTTAAGGATAGGCGTAAAGTTGTGAGTGCTATTATGGTAGCTTCTCTACCCTTGGTTGTCAATGCTTGGCGGTTCTTCCCTGAAGATGTATATGTTCCGTACTATGAAAACTTGGACTTATTTGTATGGACCTTTTCTATTCATTTTAGTATCGTAGTATCTGGAATAGCTTGGATGCTTTGTGTATCTCGTAAAGATTACGTGCTACACTTTCTTTCTTCCTCAGTAGTGGCGTATGGTACTTATCTTACGTTTAATACTCTTCCTATTGCCACCGAAACGCCCCTTTGGGTGGACTTACTAGCTGCTTCTGCTATCTTCGGGGGGCTTTACTTTTGCTTGCGCTACATACGAAATAACTACCTGGATAGACCGGACGATTACAAAACTCTGCACGATGGCTTGGTGTACGATATTCACCACCAGCGCTTTATGGGTAGTATCAACAGAATCGCCGGGCTGATCGACGTGGCAGACATGGAAGAACCCTATAAGCACCTGTGCGCCGAAGAGGTACAGGATATGCGAGAGTCTATTGCCTACATCGCTGAAAAGTATGAGTCTCTCAAGTGATTAGACGTGCGTATCCTTTTTCAGACCTGTAAATAGCGATTGTGGTTCTTAGACTTTCCAGGCAAATAACATTGGTGCTCTGACGAAGATGACGGAGAAATACAAGGTACACATCATAGCCAGGACGACGCTATCTTCTTTCTAGTGAGAAGATCGCTTCACAAAGTCCCGCTCACCGCGTGGCGCGATGACGTATAAGTAACGGTCTCCGCCAAAAAATTGCCAGAGAACATCAACATTTTGCTCACCCAAGAGACTTTCTAAGTCTCACTACACTCCCCCAAAACGTATTCATGCACATTGATCAAAGTATCTCTCCGCAGGATTTACTCCCTAAAATTACCCGTTTGTGGGAGTTATCGGCCCGCAAAATTAGCCACCTAGAAAGACACTACGATACGGCCCAGGGCTCGCCGGTGTTCACTGTGCAGGGTAAGTACACCACCCGTGGCTGGACAGAGTGGACCCAGGGGTTTCAGTACGGTGCTGCTCTATTACAGTATGATGCCACCGACGACCCGTCCTTTCTTGAGATCGGCCGTCGGCATACCGTCGACGATATGGCCCCGCACGTGAGTCATATCGGGGTACACGACCACGGGTTCAACAACGTGAGCACCTACGGCAACCTGTTGCGCCTGATGGGGGAGGGGCGCGTCGAGCACCGGCAAACCGAGCAGGATTTCTACGAGCTGGCTCTCAAGATATCCGGAGCCGTGCAGGCCAGTCGCTGGACGCCTACGCCAGCCGGTGGATTTATCCACTCTTTCAACGGGCCGCATTCGCTCTTTGTGGATACGATTCGCTCGTGCCGTTCGCTGATGGTAGCCCACCGGCTGGGACATACTTTGCGGACGGAAAACGATCAGAAGATCAATCTTTTTCATCGGGCTTTGCACCACATGAAGGCCACGGCCGATTACTCGGTGTTTTACGGTGAGGGTCGCGACATCTACGATCTTCGGGGGCGCACCGCTCACGAGTGCGTGTTTAATACCAAAGACGGCCACTATCGCTGTCCCAACTCCCAGCAGGGGTACACCGGTTTTACTACCTGGACCCGCGGTTTGGCCTGGGCTATGTGTGGTTTTGCCGAGGAGCTGGAGTTCATCGATACCCTAGACGATCAGGCTTTCAATGGGTGGGGCAGTCGCAGCGATGCCGAACAGTTTATGCGCCGCGCGGCGGAGGCTACTTGCGATTTTTACCTCGAGCATATGCCGACCGATGGCATTCCTTACTGGGATACCGGGGGGCCTAACTTGCACCGTCTGGGCGACTATCTTCATCAACCGGCTGACCCCTATAATGACTATGAGCCGGTAGATAGCTCAGCAGCGGCCATCGGCGCACAGGGGCTGCTACGCCTCGGCACGTATCTACAGAAAAAGGATGGATCGTCGCCCGGCGAGGTGTCGCCCGGTGAGGCATCGCGCGGCGAAGCGTCGCCCGGAAAAAAGTACTTTCAGGCCGGCCTGACCGTACTGAACACCTTGTTCGATGAACCCTATCTCAGTACAAACGATCAGCATCAGGGGCTCATTCTACACTCGATTTATCACCATCCCAACGGGTGGGATTTTGTGCCCGAAGGCAGCAAGATACCCTACGGCGAATCCAGTATGTGGGGTGATTATCACGCCCGCGAAGTAGCGCTGCTGGTGCAGCGTATGGCCGAGAACAAACCTTACTACACCTTTTTCGATAGCTGATGTTGAGCGTTTTATCTCTGATACGCACCTGTCACGGCAAACTCACGGCGCTACTAATGGGAGTGAGCTTGTCGGCCTGTGGGCAGCAGTCTTTCGACCAGAAGCTAGCGGCGATGTACGCCCAAACCGTTCCGCTCATCCACCCGGCCACCCTAGATAGCCTGCAAGAATCAGCACCGGTGGTGCTGATTGATACCCGTTCGCCCGAAGAGTACGCGGTAAGTCATTTGCCCCAGGCGCGCTTTGTCAATTACGATACCTTTTCACCGGAGGATATTTCGGATATTCCGCCCGACGCACACGTGGTGGTGTACTGTGCGGTGGGTTACCGTAGCGAGCGCGTGGGTGAGGAGCTACTGCAAGCGGGTTACCGGCAGGTGTACAATTTGTACGGGGGGATTTTTCAGTGGAAAAACCGGGGCTATTCGGTGGTTAATGCTGCCGGGCAGTCTACTGACAGTGTGCATACCTACAACCGTCGCTGGTCGAAGTGGCTCGAGCGGGGCGTGCGTGTTTGGTAATGTATAAACGAATGATGAGTAATAACTAGTGATTAATGATGAATGAATACTCATTAGTCATTCTTCATTAGTTATTCGCCAACTATTACCGCAGAACTCAGTTTACAGAACACTTACCATATCCTACACAATGCCAAGACAACTACTGCTCATCTTTGTAAAGCAACCTATTCGGGGTCAGGTAAAAACCCGTTTAGCCGCGACCATGGGCGACCAAGCTGCCCTAGACATCTATCGGCAACTGCTCGAGCGAACCCGGGCGATTACGCAGCCGCTCACTTGCGATAAACGAGTGTGCTACACTCCGGAAATCCAGCACAACGATCAGTGGGATAAATCTCACTACCAAAAAGTGCGTCAGCACGCGGGTGATCTGGGCGAGCGTATGCGGAAGGCTTTTGAGAATGGCTTCGAGCAGGGCTACCAGCAGATTTGCATCATCGGCAGCGACTGTTACGAACTGACCACTGATATCATTCATCAAGCCTTTGCCGCCCTGGCGACGCACGATATGACCATCGGCCCTTCTACCGACGGTGGTTACTATCTGCTGGGGATGAACCGCTTGTATTCAGATTTATTTGAGAACAAACCGTGGAGCACTTCGTCCGTATACACAGATACTATACGCGATGCCAGGCAACACCAACGCTCGTGGCAAGCGCTGCCTAAGCTCACCGATATAGACCGAGAGGCCGACTTGCACACGATGAAGAACGATGATCGTTCGTCGGTGCTGTCGCAGACAAACGCCGAAAGTAATCAGAGATGAGATACATTGTTACACTAGGAATGGCTGCGTTGTTACTCGCGCTGCACAGTTGTACCGGCAGTGCTGCTCAAGACACAGTAGCACCAGCCGAGCATTTTAACGACCGCTGGGCGACCAACGCCCTGTGGGAACAAGGTTTGGCAGAAGTAGCCAAATACGATGCGCAGCGCACCATCTACGGCAAAGTAAGAAGCTTTGAGTATACGCTTATCGCCGTGAAAGAAACCTTCAATGAGGAGCACCGCGTCAAAACGGATGACTATAACCGAGACGACCTGTACGATGTGATGAAGGTCAATAAGTTTGCGCGTATTCCTACCGACAACTATCCGTATCACTACATGACGAGCGTATTCTTTCGGCGAGAGTCTCCGGCAGTGGTACACAAGCTGGTCAATAGCTCGCAAGAGTGGTGTGGTATCACCAACAAGGCTTTTTTGCGTCAGGGCAAGAAGTATAAGTTTGATTACAACAGCTACTGGGACGGGCAGGGGATCGGCGAAACCACGATGGACGCCGACCTACTGTTTGAAGATCAGCTGTCGTACTCGTTGCGCGCGCTCAACTTTGCCGACAGATTATCATTTACGGCACCGGTGGCGGCTTCGGTAATCAGCAGTAAAGCCGTCGTACCCGAAACGTACGATGCTAACTTCACGGTACAGCGTGCCGATAACTTTCGGCTGGATACCGATTACGCGCTGGGTAGCGCCCCCGTATGGCACGTACAAGTACAGCTAGACAAGGATAAAACGAACGAGTATTGGTTTAGCGCAGAGTATCCTAACATCATGCTACGCCAAACTACCTGGGATGGGCGCAGCCTGCAATTGAAAGAGGTGAACCAAGATGACTATTGGGTGATCGGCTAACGGACTTTGCGTTGTATCGTCTATAACTTAATATCTACTTCATCTTCGTAGTCAAACGGCACGTTGAACGTAACACCGTACATCTTTACCTTGGCTTTGCCCTGATAACGCACCTTTTTGGTTTCACCGTTCACCATGCTGAGCGCCGTGCTTAGCAGCCCCATATCGAGGTCAGACAGTGAGATGGTAACATCAATAGGTACCGAAAATTCACTGTTAGGCTCAGCCTTGATATCGTACTCCCGGGCGATATCCTTCACCTTCTTTCCCTCTACTGATACCGCCACGTCTATTCCCTTGAGCGTGACCGAACGGGTGTTGGGGTTGAAGAACTTCGCGTCGCCGTTGATACGGGCGCCGCTCAGACCCCGTACGTCAATTTTTAGGTTTTCCACTCCCTGAAAGTCTGGCGCTTCCGGAGTGCTACAGGCAGTGACAAGCCAAAGGGCCAAGCCGCTGAGTAATGTAAGAGACTTAGCCCAGGGCTGGTTCATAGGTAATAACTTTTCGTTTTTCATCATCAGGAATAGGGGTAGGGCGGCCGGTGCGAGTATCAATGGCGACCATTACCGTGGTGGCCGAAAAGT
Source organism: Tunicatimonas sp. (assembly GCA_965213875.1). Lineage (GTDB taxonomy): Bacteria > Bacteroidota > Bacteroidia > Cytophagales > Cyclobacteriaceae > Tunicatimonas. The sequence continues at coordinate 2,870,961 of CBDCAN010000001.1, forward strand.
GTACTCGCTGGCCCGCAGTATCGGTGATTAGGTTTTCCATTGTCAGACTAGTATTGCCCAGTTTGGTGGTACGCATATGTACCAGAGGCACAATACCCGGCGTGAGTGGTATTTTAAAGTCTAGTTCGGCGTGGGCTAGCACCAGAGCCACTTCTTCCCAGCGGCGTGCGCTCACCTCTTTGAAATACTCGAGGCGGGCCAGCTCCAGGTACGTGAGGTACACAGCATTGTTGGCGTGTCCGAGCATATCCATGTCTGAATACCGTACCTGCATGGTATAGGTGAAGCGGAAATTATCGGTGGCAATACTCATTCTATGATCACGGTTAGCTTGTTGCTTCGCTTTTCGGTGAGTGTTTCGGTCATGGTGCCGCCGCCGTAGTTGTTCATATCACCTTTTTCTACGTTGATATAATAGGCGCGGGGTTCAATGCCTGTATAACGGATACGTCCCTTCTTATCAGTATATTGTACGCCACCTACCGGAGTGATTTCCTGCTCGTACGCTTCTTTAGTCTTAAAAATTTGCACCTGAGCGCTGTCGACCACATTGCCTAAGTTATCGCGCACCGTCACGCGCAAGGCGGTAGTAAAAACTTGCAAAGGGCGACTGTCAGCGTCCGGCACACTGGCCGAAGGCATGATCTGTGCGGTGAGGTCTGACGTGCACAACAGAGCGCAGATGGCGATTATCAGTAGATTTTTCATCAATCGTTAATTTACAGGTAGAACTTCATGATTCCGCACGCGTTGTTACAAGAGATTTCAACGTTATACGTAAGCAGCAATCTTATTACACTCATGCGAATACAATGGGCAAACTTACAAATTTTGTGCTGGCTTATGAGCTGCTCGATGGCCTACGCACAAAATTATCCTCGCTTGGCGACGCAGGTGATCAAGCAGTCCTCATTCTATCAGCAACAAACCGCCCGGGTTGGCAGTGAGCAAGCGTATACGCTGCGGCCCGGTGCTCCGTTCACCAGTGTAGCGTTGCGTATTGATGCGGCGGAATCCTTTGCGGGGATGTTCGTGGTGCAGCAGGGCGATACGCTACGGTTTACCGAAGACGAACACGCCAGCACAACCGCAGCCTATCGTCAGTCTAACCTGATTATCTTCGACCAACCCGTCAGCGAGGTGTTGTTTTTTTCGTCAGCAGTGCGTGGGGATATCACCTTCTCACTGATCGACGCGCGCGGTACCAAGAAAACGGCCGAGCCGTCCTTACGCACCGAGCAGCCTTCGGCGCGGCATCAGGCGTGCGAAGAACCGGCGGCAGTGCTACCGGCGGTGTGGCGGCAGGGCTTACCGGATCCTTCGTACCGCCGATCGGCCACGGAAGTATCGCACGTGGTTATACACCACTCAGCCAGCGATAATGATCTGACTGATTACGAAAACGTGGTGCGTAATATCTACCTATTTCATACTGAAGACCGCGGATGGTCTGACATTGGGTACAATTATTTAGTGGCACCCGACGGCACTATTTTCGCCGGGCGCAGTCCTGGCCCCTCGTCTATCGAGCGCGACAACGTGCAGGGCGCCCACTTCTGCGGACAAAACGCGGGCACGATGGGGGTCTGCTTACTGGGAAACTACGAAACAGCCATCCCTAGTGATACAGCACTGCAATCAATCGCTAAAATAGCTGCCTGGAAAGTAGATAAGGAGCAGTTGGACCCAGTAGGCGAGCAATCGCATCCGGCTAACAGTGCACTTGCCACTATCGCCGGGCACCGTAACGGATGCAGTACGCTGTGTCCTGGCAAGAACCTATACGCTCGCCTGGATGATATCCGCACCGAGGTTGCGTCCGGCTTAGCCAACGGATGCGGAGAAGAGATTGCCGCACTTTCAGTGTATCCGGTGCCTACGCGAGAAAGCCTGACGGTGAAATTGCCGGTAGACAGACAAGCAGAAGCCATTGGTATTTTTGACCTGAGCGGACAACGGCATCGGGTAGCGGTAGCCTCGCCTGACGAAGGACGCACCTTAGAACTAAACACGCAATCGCTAACCCGTGGAGTATACGTACTGCGGCTACGGGGTTTAGGATGGCAAGAGCAAAGAAAAATTATTGTGCCGTAAAATCTATCAGATAACTATATGCGTTTTGATAATATCTGCGTGCCCACAGAAGAAAAAAAACTAGGGAGGCCTGAAGCAGGCACATCCCTAGTGGAGACACGTTTCATGGTTAAGGTTGATCATGACGGCATTATGTTTTTTAACAAGACAAAGGGTGTGCCTACTACTTGTCTCAAGCTCAATATTTTGATCGGTATGCATAACTTTCTTCTATAGTTTGAATATTAATACAAATAATATTTACAATCGAAGCGGAAGTGCAAAATAGGACGGGATATTGATCTTTTTATAGAGATTCTGATCACTGATATTGAGAATGGTTATTCTCACAGTGAGAACTATTATTGACGTGTTGCTAGCGGTTCTACCAGGGCAATTTCTTGAATAAGGTAGCACTGTTTGGTGCCTATCCGTTGGCACAGCGCGCGCGTTCGACGCGTATCAAGTTTGATATAAATATTCTTCCGAAATCGAAAAGAAGTGTTAGGGGATACGTCGGCAAGCGGCACTCCTACCGTGGTGGTATCGTACGTACGAAGTGCCTGGCTCAACCGCGGATCAGCACCCGAGGTCGCTTTGGGATGTTCCGCGTAGTGCCGAACGCAGGGAAGCAGTGAGGGCGGAAATACCGAGGCTAACAACACAGGTTGTAGCAGTTCTTGAAATGACCGTTGCCACTCGCTTCCGTGAGGCTTAATCTGCAGGCCGTGCGTCTGAAAAGCAACCAAGTGGGCTACTTCGTGCAGATAGGTAATCAAGAAAGCATACGGGTTTAAATCTTCATTGATTGAGATAGTATGGACGGCGCTAGTGCCGTACTGCCGGTAGCGATAGTCGCCGAGTTTGCTGCAACGAGGGCGACTCAGCCGTAATTGAAAGTTGTGTTGCCGATGAAGATCCGCGCAGTAAGTAATAGCGGTATGAGGCACATGCGCTTCCCACTTGATTTTGTTACGATTCATGGGGTAAAAAGGATTGGTCGCCCTCCAGCCGTTTTTCTTCGGTATCGCTCAGCCGCAGATCTTGCGCAACTCGCTTCTGGGTGGGGCGGTTAAGCGAAAAAATCACCAGTGCCACCGCGTATAGTGCTAAGAATAAGGATTCGCCGGTGGCGTACAGCCCAATAACCGGTAACAAATTGACCGCGGCCAACCAGGCGTACTTGATCCACGCGGCCCGGTGAAAAAAGCGGAGCCGCTCGCGAAAAGGCGCGCTCGCGTCGTACTGAGCAAAGCGCTGACGATAGGCGCGATAAGCCCACCAACTGCCGCCCACCATACCAATGATGATCGCTAAGTGCCACCCGCTGAAATTGATGCCTTCCTTTAACGCTTCAGCGCCACGAAGACGAAGATACACCACACAAAACAAGATTAGCGGGACACTTACCGACAGGTAAAATGCCTGATGCAGCGTATGAAAATACTCTACCGCATTGTCTAAGTAATGCTTCTTCTGTGCCATGGTGTTGCGAAGATATTCTTTTTTGTTTTCTGGCAAAATACCTGTTCATTGAGTGATGCAAAAGCAAGTACTGTATGAACACTGCCAGGCACTCATCCAGCAGAAAATCAGCACCGTTGAGGCCGGGCTGCGCGAAGCCCAGGCGGCGGCCCACGGCGAAACCAAGAGTTCAGCGGGCGATAAGTACGAAACGGGCCGCGCCATGATGCACCTGGAGCAGGAGAAACTAGCGAGCCAGCGGGCCAACTGGTTGCAGCAGCAGCAGGCACTCAGCCAGATTGATCCTCAGCAAACTTCTCAGGTGATAACCCGCGGGAGTCTGGTGCAAACGGATCAAGGATGCTTCTTTATTGCAGTAGGACTAGGGCAGGTCACGGCCGACCGGCAAACTTACTTTGTGGTTTCGCCGGTGGCTCCCGTTGGGCAAGCGTTGCTGCAACGTGCGGTGGGTGACACGGTGAGCATCAACGGCCGCTCATTAAATATTTTACAAGTGTTGTAACCGATACATCGCTCACCTTCTCCTTATCCGCCGCTTAAGAAAACCCCTTGTAGTACATACATCTTGACAACATACTTGATGAAGACTTTCCTAATTACTAGCGCACTCATTATCACGTACCCGGGGTTAGTAGCTTATGCGCAGGATGCATCGTACGAAACGATGACAGACCTGGCGTACCGCAGCGGTGATACGCTGTCAGACTACGCGGGCCGCCAGTGTCGCCTCGATGTGTACCATCCTACCGACAGTATGGGCTTTGCAACGGTGGTGTGGTTTCACGGCGGCGGACTCACCGCCGGTGAGCGTTATATTCCCGAAGCACTTCAGAAGCAAGGCGTGGCGGTGGTACCAGTAAGCTACCGTTTGGCCCCCAAAGTGAGCCATCCGGCGTATATTGAAGATGCGGCTGCCGCCGTAGCCTGGGTGTTTGAACACATCGCTGAGTACGGAGGCGATCCCAACCGTATCTTTGTATCAGGGCACTCAGCGGGTGGTTATCTTGCCAGTATGGTGGGCTTGGACAAGCGGTGGCTCGCCGCACACGATATTGACGCCGATAAACTGGCTGGCCTTATCCCCTACAGCGGCCACGCAATCACCCATTTTCAGATACGGGCAGAACGCGATATTCCGGGTACACAACCGGTGGTAGATGATTATGCACCCTTGTACCACGTGCGGGCTGATGCGCCACCCTACGTCATGATTACCGGAGACCGAGAGCTAGAACTACTGGGGCGCTACGAAGAAAACGCCTACATGATGCGTATGATGCGAGTCGTGGAGCACCCGCACACTTACCTGTACGAACTTGACGGCCACGATCATGGAGCGATGCAAGAACCCGCTCATCATATTTTGCTACAGTATCTACGCGGTGAACTGCTGCCTGACAGATAAGAGGATAACACTACGTTATCGTGTTGTTTAAAGGGTTTTCGGATGTATCCGACCATCTCGCCACTTCCATAGCCCACAGACTAACCTGTGGGCTATGGAAGTGATGACGATTTTTTGACCCTTAGCTGCTTTCTTTAAAACTACCCGCTACAGCTACTCACTAACGCTCACCACCGAGTCGCGAATCTTTTCGTCAGGTAGGGCCCCTTCGGTACCGGCTACTACCATGGCCACCGACGCGTCGCCGGTGACATTGACCACCGTGCGGCACATATCAATGATGCGGTCGGGGGCTAGGATGAGGGCGATGCCCGCCGTGGGAATGCCGATGGCCTCTAGCACGATCACTAGCATCACCACGCCCGCGCCGGGTACCGCAGCGGTGCCGATGGAAGCCAGCACTGCGGTGAGCACAATCATCAGCTGGTCGCCGATGGACAGTCCTAGCCCCAGCGCCTGGGCGATAAACACGGCCGCTACGCCCTGGTATAAACTGGTGCCGTCCATGTTGATGGTGGCCCCCAGCGGCAGCACAAAGCTGGCCACTTCTTCGGAAACCTTCAGGTCTTGTTGCACCACTTCCATCGTGACGGGTAGGGTAGCGGCACTAGAGCTGGTACTAAACGCCAGCAGCTGGGCCGGACGCATGGCGGCGAAGAACTTTCGGTACGATACTTTGGTAAATATCTTAAACAGTCCGGGATACACCACAAACATCATCAACCCTAAGCCAATGAGCACCGTGAGGGTATACCACGCCAGCGCGTAGAGTAGCTCGAACGCTTTGTCGGGATCATTACCACCCAGTTCTACAATCAGCGCGGCGATGAGAGCAAACACTCCGTAGGGAGCCAAAATCATGATGAACTCGACGATCTTGATGATGATATCGTTGAGCCCGTCGAAGAAGTCAATGACCGGTTGGCCCTTCTCACGAGGAATCTGCAACAGCGCCACCCCGATAATGAGGGCCACAAACACGACCTGCAACATCCGCCGGTTGTCACCCAGCGACTCAAAGATATTCTGAGGTACAACGTCTACGAGTGGTTGCAAGGGGCCGGCGTTCTTTACCTGGGCGGCCTGCTCTTCGCTGCCTTCCACGTTATCGCTGTAGAGCGACATCAGGTTCTCACGCGTTGATTCCGGTAACTGCTTGCCCGGCTCCATAATGTTGACGCACAGCAACCCCAGCGTAATAGCGATGGTGGTGGTGGCTAAGTACACCCCAATGGTTTTGCCCCCCATCCGCGAGAGCTTCGACACGTCACCCAGGTTAGCAATACCCACAATAAGCGAGGCCAACACCAGTGGCACCGCGATCATCTTAAGTGAGTTGACGAAGATGGTACCAAAGGGCTTGATATACTTCGCCGTGAACTCGGGCGACCAGCCAAACTGAATGCTGGCGATACCAAATAGCAAGCCCAGCACGAGTCCGATGATGATCTGGGTATGGAGGGGAAGTTTTTTCATAAGATCATCAGCAATTATTCTAGAAATAGAGCATTTTCTATAAAGTTACACACCTCCACTTCTTCACGAATGTTTTTTTCCAAGTTGGTTCTGAAGCCTGTTCTTTTAACGTGCCAACGGTCATTGTATACTGATCGGTAGCAAACTTCTATAGTAATGTCTTCAGATCGGTCATAAATATACCGCATTAATTCTTTGCGGTCGTTCCAGTTGACTAGCATAAACTCCTCACCAGGCTGAATAATTTGTTCATATAAAATACTATTAGTATAGCCTCTGTTAATAGTGTCAGGGACGTCAATCAGATCGTACAGGTCATTCCATTTTTGGATAGACTTTTCTTGGTAAGTAATGATGGCTCCTTCAATAATAACTGGTCCGGTTCCTTTGTTACTCAAGTAGAGAATATAACTTTCTAATCCTTGTTTTGAGTGATTCTGACTCATTGCTAAGGTTAGGTAAGGCCAGGCGTTAGCTTTGGTTTGTTCTAGTAATAGCTCTGTCTGCTCACGCATGATAGAGGCTTGCTGAATGTAAACAAACAACGCTGAGAAGCTAGACAACAACACACCCGCAGCAATCAACAGGTTAGGATCAATTTTATACTTTCTCATGAGTGCTAAGACTTTACCGCTCTCCCTGCTTAAATCGGATGGTCTCATTTTGCAAATAGAAGTCAGCAATTACCAGGGCCGCCATCGCCTCTACGATAGGCACGGCCCGTGGCACTACGCAGGGGTCGTGGCGGCCCTTGCCGCTCACCGTGATGCCTTCGCCCGCTTCGTTCACACTGTCCTGGTCTTGCATGATGGTGGCCACCGGTTTGAAGGCCACGCTAAAGTAAATGTCTTCGCCGTTAGAGATGCCCCCCTGGATACCGCCTGAATGATTAGTTTTGGTGCGGATGCGTCCTCCATCGCTCACAAACTCATCATTGTGCTGTGAGCCCAGCATGCTTACACCGCCAAATCCGCTGCCGTACTCGAAGCCCTTCACCGCGTTGATGCCCAGCATGGCTTTGCCCAACTCAGCGTGCAGCTTATCAAACACCGGCTCGCCTAAGCCCTACCGGCGCGCCGCTGATTACCGCGCTCACCACCCCGCCGATGGTATCACGGTCTTTGCGGGTGTTGTCAATCAGCTCGATCATACGCTCGGCCGTTTCGGGGTCGGGGCAGCGCACAATGTTTTGTTCGGTTTGAGTAAAGTCTAGCTCCCGGTAGGGTTTTTCTAACCGCAGGCTGCCCACCTGTGATACGTAAGCGTTGATTTCAATATTCTTGTGTTGCAGAAACAGCTTGGCTACCGCTCCGGCGGCCACACGGGCGGCGGTTTCCCGGGCCGAACTGCGGCCACCGCCCCGGTAGTCGCGCTGCCCGTACTTGATCTGGTAGGTATAGTCGGCGTGCGACGGACGGTAGCGGTCAGCGATGTGCGAGTAGTCTTTGCTGCGCTGGTCTTCGTTAGGAATCAAAATCATGAGGGGCGTGCCGGTGGCCTTGCCCTCAAACACGCCCGACTGGATATGAAACGAATCGCTTTCGCGCCGCTGCGTCGTGATTTTAGACTGCCCCGGTTTGCGGCGGTCCAGCTCCCGCTGAATGAAGGCTTCGTCGATGGGTAGCCCGGCGGGGCAGCCGTCGATGATTACCCCCAGTGACTTGCCGTGCGATTCGCCGAAGGTGGTGATTCTAAATAAGGTACCGTAGGTGTTGCTCATAGGTTAGGGTAGTATTTCAATGCTTCGTCTTTGGCATACGTCTTCAAAATCACTAGTGTTGAAGGTGACTAGATAGTCTATTCTAGTGAGTCACTCTTTTCAACTAAATCGAAAATAGCGTTAGCACTGCTATGATGCTGATCTTTAGAATCATACAGGCCGATCCAAAAGCCAGTATCTACTAGTATGTTTTTATACGCCACTGTCTACATGCGTATCTTCAAGAGTGGAGGCGTATCCTTCCCAAGGAGCACGTTTTCTTCCTCCTACAATAAACCGCCCCTTGTTCAGCTTACCATCTCGCCATATTAGGTAAATCCTATCGTTATCCTTGAAACTAACGTTAGCTAGCAGTTCATTTTTGATATCCTCTGCAAACTCGTTACCGTCAACTTCGCGTTTAAATACGGCTAGTAAGTTACCGCATTCTTGGGCTTGATGGTTATCTAGCCAGCGGTACAAACTTTCGTAATCTCCCTTAAGTCCTAGGTCATAAGAGAGCCAAAACGTTTTATTCTCTTTCATAGCTATTCATTTTATCATTCTACTTCTTGAAAACGACCACGGCGGTGAGTAGCAGCATGGAGAAGATCAGCGCATTGGCGATCCACCGCTCGGTATCGTTGCTGCCCCGGGGTTGCAAATCGTTATCCGCCAGGGCGATCCGGTCGTAGAAATCACCTACGTCCTGGGAACTAATGATCTCGTTCTGACGGCTCTTACCGGTCACATCCACGATCAGTTCTGAGCTTAGTGTATCATATTGTTCAGTATCAGGATTAAAATAAACCCAACTGAATAACTCCGCTAAGGGGTAGGTACCCGGTTCGTTGGGCACCGCGTAGTACGAAAAGGCCTTGGAGCCGCGCACTTTGCGATTGCGTCGGTCGATGTTTTGCTCAATGCTGGGGGGGTAGATTTCAAACGCACCAGAGGTAGAAACGGTAGGCTTATCGATGGCTGAGATGTTACCTTCGCCCACAATCTTGAACTGATAATTGAAGCTGGTACCGGTACTGATCTCCTTGTCACTCAAAGACTCTTCCAACGCATAGTCGCCCACGGCCACCGCATCTCTGAGGGGGTGAGGGGGCAAAGCTTTCACTTTTACCGTTTTGACTTGCGTTTCGAACGTCTTGATATCTTCCTGGCGGCGGCGCCCGAAGAAAGACGGGTTTTTAGCCACTTTGTACTTGATCATGTCTAACGATACGGTGGGGAAGGTGATATCCTCTTGGTTGAGCGGATAAAAAGTAGCTTGGTAGATTCTATACTGCGTATAGTTCTTACCGTTGATCTCTACTGGCACGCCTTTGATATCCTCGATATTAAAATTTTCTTCCCAGGCGTTTGAGGGCTTGATCGTTTTCAGGATATCGGTGAGTTGCCGACCTAGCTCATGAAATTGAAACATCGCTTGATCAGTCTCAGCAATATAAAATGCGAGCGTAACGGTGGAACCTTCGCCCATGTAGACTTCGTTCTTGCTCGGAGTCAAGGCTAGAAAAGCGTTGTCTTCCACCTCAACAAACTCTTGCGACTCTCCTCGGCCGAAGAAGTCTTCGAACGGGTCGCTGCCGAAGGGGTTGGCGTTGCGCGCGTTCTGTTGCTGCGGTGGTCCTACGATGATATTGGTGCCCGGAGAGTTCACCGGTTGATCGTTCACGTTGATCGTGAATGGCTCAAGCCGGTAGGTGCCCTGCCGGGTGGGTAGGTACACCTGGGTCACGCTCTGGGTAGACGAGATCTGGCCGTTCACGATGTTAGTAGAAGAAGAGGACGAAGTGCCCGCCTGCTCAAACCCAGGGATGCTGGGAAAGTTATCGTACTGGCGCAACCGTTCGTCTTTTACGGTGAGGGTAATGGTAAATTGTTCGTTAGATCCAATTTGGTTGGGGCCTAGTTCAATAGACGCTTGCTGTGCATAGGCAGATATCGCGAATGCGTACAGAAAACTAGTGCAGAGTACAATAAACAGAAGGGGGAAACGTCTTGAAAGGGAAACGTCTCGGCTGGGTATAACCGCCTTTAAAGTGTTTACCATAGTTTGTTAAAGTTACCGAAGTTTTTTATATTTAGAACTGATGCTGAACCAATCTCGTATCTGCCGCGCGTCAAATTTTCACGCTTGACGAGGCAAGTCTGATAGGTCATACGAGTTTTTAACCACCCAAATATGCAAAATTCCCCTTCGCAATCCACACCTTCGCATCTTCCACTTACCTACGTTAAACTAATATTAGCCAAGGTGAGCTTTGAGCCCTCGCTCTTCCGGCGAGAACTAGTGAAAGCAACGACTGATTTACTACCCAGCGACCTCAAAAGTCTAGAGCAGTGGTGCTACCGCCGCTTTGGCGATATGTACGGTGCGCTGCTAGACGAATGCTTCTCTAACTGCCGAATGACCATGGCATAATCATTTGGCTATTTATGTTTTAAAAAGGAAGACAAATGGCCCTTTTTCATCTGATTTTTCAGTAGTATAGCATAGAATACTTTTCCTTCCCTCAGCCATAGGCACCCCCAGTCTTGTTCGCATATTCTTTATTCTTTTGCGCCCGGTGTGTCGTCCTCTGCCACAAAGGCAATATTCCGGCGTAGGCCGCTCAGCTTCGTTCGCTTGATGGCCGATTTCTTAAACACTCGACGAAACGTTTCCTCAGTAATTTCCTGCCAGTCGCGCTTGCTCATGTCTGCTAAGTCTTCGTGCGGCGCGAAGGCCGACTCTTGGTGCGGACGAGCGTGGCGGTTCCACGGGCACACATCCTGGCAAATATCACAACCGAAAATCCAGTCGGCAAACTTTCCCTGCATGCTGTTGGGGATGGCGTCGCGCAACTCAATGGTGAAGTAAGAAATACAGCGACTGCCATCCACCACATAGGGTTCAGCGATGGCATCGGTGGGGCAGGCGTCCAGGCAGCGCGTGCAGGTGCCGCAGTAGTCAGGCACCGGGCCGTCGTACGCTAGTGCAACGTCTACGATGAGCTCAGCCAGGAAGAAGAAGCTGCCGCGTTGCCGGTTAAGCAGCAGGCTGTTTTTGCCGATCCAGCCGATCCCACTCCGCTGCGCCCACGCACGTTCCATCACCGGGGCAGAATCGACGAACGCCCGACCGTGTACCTCACCCACGTCTTGCTGTAGTGACTCGAGCAAACTGCGCAGCTTACGTTTAATCACAAAGTGGTAATCCTCTCCGTAGGCGTACTTAGCAATCTTATACGTGTCGTTTTGTTTGGCTAAGTCTTTTTCTGGGTAGTAGTTGTAAAGCAGTGTGATCACTGATTGAGCGCCTTCTACCAGTTTTGTGGGATCGAGGCGCTTGTCAAAATGATTTTCCATATAGCGCATGGTGCCGTGTTGCCCCTGCTGTAGCCAAGTATCTAGCCGAGGTGCTTCTTCCTCTAAGAATTCGGCTCGGGCCACTCCGCAAAAGTCAAAGCCAAGTTCAGTCGCCCGTGCCTTCAGGCGGTGGGTGTGTCTCTCCGTCGCTATTCTATTCACGCTTTTTACTATATTTAAATTTGCAAGATCACTTTACCTTTATACTATGAGCGCCCGCAGTTCGCTTCAACTCATCCAAGCATTCGACTACGCTGATATCTACTTTGTCAAAGAAGAGCCGATATTGGTGGTGGAAGCTGTAACTACCTATATTCCTATTGATGAATTTAAGATAGTCTTTGACAAAGTGCAGCAGGTAGCCCAGGAGCAAAGTATCCATAAGGTCATATTTGATAAGCGTAAATTAACGGTTTTTCATCAGCCCTCTATGGAATGGTACTTTACCGAGTGGAAAGAGGCAGTTTACGACTTAGGAATAAAGGTGCATCGTAAGATTTTGCCAGAGGACTTTTCCTTTCGGCAAAGTGCCAAAATAGGTCAGATAAGAATCAGAGAAAAGTACCCTGAGTTGCGTACAAGCCGTATGGATATCCAGTACGTAGAGAGTTTGGAAGAGGCAATCCGCCACTGACGAACTATTGCCGCACATTTTCCGTACAATAACAAAAGGGAAAGTATGAAAAATTCATCGCGAGACATGGAGCAGCTTCAGAAGAGAGTTAACGTACTGGAAAGTCAGAAGCTTGAGAGTGATCGAGAGATAACCTTTATCAAAGAGAAGCTCCTGGCTCAGAAGATGATGCTGGATGAGATGGTCGCGTACTCTAGCAAACTAGAAATGCAATTGGAAAATAGTACGCTTTGACGAGCATTTATACTAATCAATGCTAAGGGGCCAATCACTGCGATTGCCCCCTTTTTGTTTATCAGAATAGCTCCTGCGCTCGTCCCGGCGGGATAATCTTCAGGTGCTTATAGGCCAGCTCGGTGGCTTCGCGGCCCCGCGACGTACGCTTAATGTAGCCCTCTTTGATCAGAAAAGGTTCATACACCTCACCAATGGTTTCGGCCTCTTCACCGCAGGCCGTCGCGATGGTGCTGATTCCTACGGGACCGCCTTTAAATTTCTCAATGATGGTAGACAAGATTCGGTTGTCCATATCGTCTAGTCCGTTTTGGTCCACGTCTAGCGCCTGTAGTGCCATCTCAGCAATAGCCTTGGTGATCACCCCGTCGCCTTTGATCTGAGCGAAGTCACGGGTGCGTCGCAGCAGGTTATTGGCAATTCGAGGGGTGCCCCGACTGCGGCGAGCAATTTCGTAGGCAGCATCTTGCTCGATGGGGGCTTCCAGAATTTCTGCCGACCGTTTAACAATACCAGTCAACAGTTCGGCATCGTAGTACTCTAAACGTGCGTTGATACCAAACCGCGCACGTAATGGCGAGGTGAGCAGCCCAGAGCGGGTGGTGGCACCAATCAGCGTAAACGGGTTTAGGGTAATCTGTACCGTCCGGGCGTTCGGCCCCGAATCAAGCATAATATCAATCTTGTAGTCTTCCATCGCGGAGTACAGGTACTCCTCAACAATGGGATTGAGCCGGTGAATCTCATCGATGAACAGCACGTTGCCAACCTCCATATTGGTCAGAATACCCGCCAGTTCGCTGGGTTTATCTAGCACCGGCCCCGAAGTGGCTTTGATCTGTGCGTCCAACTCGTTGGCGATAATGTGCGACAAAGTGGTTTTACCCAAACCGGGCGGGCCGTGCAGCAGCACATGGTCAAGCTGATCACCCCGCTGCTTGGCGGCTTGTACAAATATCTTGAGGTTATCTACAATCTTATACTGTCCGGTAAAGTCACCGAACGAAAGCGGCCGCAGGGCCCGCTCTATCTCTTTTTCTACGGGTTCCAAATGCTCGGCTTCGCCGCTCAGATAGTCTTCTCGCATAACTTTGTTAATTTTAGAAATCTATTATTAAAAAGCCTTTGTTGTTGGTATATCAAGGGCCCCAGGCAGTCAACAAAAATCCTTCTGCTATATACTCATTTTAAGTATGAATTCTGACCGAAAAAAGAATATTATTTACTCTGTCGTGCTACTGGGAGCCATGGGGGCCACGTGGCTCTATCGGCAGTCGCAGGACGAACCTGCGGCGGGGAGCTATCTGGCCATCGCCGGCGAGACCATGGGCACCACCTACGCCATCAAGTACGACGATGCGGCGGGCCGCAACCTCAAACCCGGAGTAGACTCGTTGCTCGTGGTGTTTAACCAATCGTTGAATCACTACCTGCCCGACTCAGAAATTACCCGCTTCAACCAAAATGATTCAATAGACTTCGTGCTACCCTACTTTTACACGGTGTTGTCGCGCAGCGCTGACATTGTGGCCGCCACCGATGGTGCTTTTGACCCCACGGTGGCCCCCCTGGTCAACGCCTGGGGCTTTGGCCCTGAAGGAGGTGAACTGCCCGATAGCGTAGCCGTTGACTCGCTATTGCAACTGGTAGGTTTTGAGAAGATCAACTTTACCGAAGACTACGTAAAAAAGGAGCAACCTCGGGTACAGCTGAATTTCAGTGCCGTAGCCAAGGGTTACGGAGTAGATGTGGTGGCGGAGTATCTGGCGAGCCGAGGCATTAAAAATATGATGGTAGAAATTGGCGGCGAGGTGGTGGCTAGGGGTGTCAATCCGCAGGACGAAAGGTGGCGTATTGGCGTGAGTGACCCCGAGCAGCCGGGGCAAATGAGTGCCGCCGTGATGCTCGACAACCGGGCGATGGCTACGTCGGGGAACTATCTGAACTACTACGAGCGAGACGGAAAAAAGTATGCGCATACCATTGATCCGCGCACCGGCTATCCGGTGCAACATTCGGTATTGGGTGCTTCGGTGGTGGCCGACGATTGTACCACAGCCGATGCCTATGCCACGGCCTTCATGGTGCTAGGACTGGAAAAAACGAAGGCCATTCTAGCACAGCAGCCCGATTTGGATGCGTTTATTATCTATGACAACCAGGGCTCTCTCAAAACTTTCGTCACGCCGGGCTTAGAAGAGGCAGTCATCGATCTATAACATGAAAAATACCTACCGAATCATTGGGCTAATGTCGGGCACTTCGCTCGACGGCCTTGACATGGCCTACTGCGAACTGAGCCACGACACCATCGGCTGGCACTATACCCTACCGGTGGCAAAGACCCAACCCTATGGCGATGAGTGGCGCGATACGCTCAGCAGCATTACCGAAGCGAGCGGAGAGGCACTCATGCTGGCGGATCGCCAGTTAGGAACTTGGATGGGCGAAGCCGTACGTCATTTCGTCACTGAACATCAGCTTGAGCCACAGTTTGTGGCGGCTCACGGGCACACGGTCTTTCACCAACCCGAGCGCCAGCTGACCTACCAGATGGGCAACGGTTTTGCGTTGCAAGCGGCCTGCCAACTGCCGGTGGTTGCCAATTTTCGGGATTACGATCTGGCCATCGGCGGGCAGGGTGCTCCGCTGGTGCCGGTGGGCGACCGGTTGCTCTTCGGCGATTACGACTTTTGTCTCAACCTGGGGGGGATCGCCAACCTTTCTACCGAGCTCAGTGGCCAGCGTATTGCCTACGACATTGGCCCGGCCAATATGGTATCTAACTATCTTATGCAGCAAGAGGGGCACTCGTATGACACCGGCGGCCAGCGAGCGGCACAAGGTGCTGCCGATCAATCTTTGGTAGACCGGTTCAACCGGCTGGATTACTACGCGGCCCCTTTCCCCAAGTCGCTAGGCTACGAGTGGGTACTTCAGCATCTGATCGATCCGCTTATCCAGTCTAATCTCTCCACCGCTGATCGGCTCGCCACCATCACGCAGCACGCTACGCAGCAGGTAGCCCGCAGTTTACAGCAACTGGTGGGGCAAAAGCAACTCACGCCAGCCCGAGTGCTGGTAACCGGGGGCGGAGTCTTCAACGATTTTTTCATGCAGACACTACGTCGGCACTGCGGCGATGCTATCGCCCTGACGGTGCCTGATCCTACCCTGGCATCGTTTAAGGAAGCGCTCGTGTTCGCGTTGCTGGGAGCATTGCGCGTGCGCGGAGAGACAAACTGTTGGCGATCGGTTACGGGCGCTGACCATGACCACAGTGCGGGAGTGATTTACGGCACCATCGCTCAACAAGCGAAAAGGGCCAAGAGCTTGTAGCCTAGACGAACGAAAGTTCTAACTGGATTACTGAAAGGCCACACACACTATTGTCAGAGAGGCTTAAGCTGACTCGTCTCTTCCTCTGTTTCATCCGATTGCAGTTGCTTATCGTACAGCTCCTTATAAATACCGCCGTGGGCCAACAGCGACTCATTCGTGCCCTGCTCTACAATGACGCCGTCGTCGAGCACAATAATTTTGTCAGCTAGTTTGGCCGAAGATACTCGGTGTGAGATGATGATGGTCGTGCGGTCTTTCATCACTTCTTTGAGCCCGTTGAGAATGGTATTCTCGGTTTTAGTGTCTACCGCTGATAACGAGTCATCAAGAATGAGAATCTTAGGATTGCGGGCAATGGCACGGGCAATGGACACCCGCTGCTTTTGTCCGCCCGACAGCGTAACGCCCCGCTCCCCCACGCGGGTGGCGAAGCCCTCGGGAAAGTCTGCGATGGTTTTTTCTAGGTCGGCAATGCGCGCCGCGTGGGCTACTTCGGTTTGCCCCGCTCGGTCTAGCGCTCCGAAGGCCACATTATTGAAAATCGTATCTGAGAACAAAAATACATCCTGCGGTACGTAGCCAATCTGGCTGCGCAGACTGCCTAAGTCGTACTGCTTGATATCGACGCCATCGATCAGCACTTCGCCTTCGGTGACGTCGTACATGCGGGGAATAACGTTGGCGATGGTGCTTTTGCCCGAACCGGTAGTCCCCACAATCGCTAGCGACTGCCCGGCATCTACCGAGAAAGAAACGTCGCGGAGCGCTCTGATGCCTGAGTCGGGATAGACAAACGATACGTCGCGCAGCACAATGTCACCCTTGATCTCTCGCTCAACGTCAGCCTCAGAGACGATGTCGGTTTTGGTGTTCAGAAACTCATTGATCCGCTTCTGCGAAGCCGCCGCTCGCTGCACGATGCTGGTGATCCAGCCCAGTGAAGCCACTGGCCAGGTGAGCATGTTTACGTAGATAATAAACTCAGCAATCACCCCCGCTGAGATCGCTCCCCGAATCACTTCAGTGCCACCCACAAAGACGGTGATGACTGAACTTAGCCCGACCAATGCCATAATCAGCGGAATAAACAGGGCGTTCACCCGCGACAGGCTAATGGACTTGTCCTTGTAGTCATCACTTTCTATCGCAAATTTTTGAGCTGAATCGGCCTCCCGTACAAACGCTTTGAGCACCCGGATGCCCGAAAATGCTTCTTGTACGTAGGTAGATAGATCGGATAAGCTGCGCTGAATTTCTTCCGACTTACGGTTGATAATATCGTTAACGTAGTAAATACTGATCGACAGCACCGGTAGCGGAATCAGGGTATACAGTGTGAGGCGCACATTGACCGACAGCATGTAGGGAATCAGAATGGTGAAGAGCGTGAGTAGATTGAGTCCGTACATAATAGCGGGCCCCAGATACATGCGCACGCGTGAAACATCTTCTGAGATACGTGCCATCAGGTCGCCGGTGTTCTGACGGCGGTAAAAGCTCATCGGTAGCGACTGGTAGTGCTGATACACCTCATTCTTGAGGTCGTATTCGATGAGCCGAGAAACCACAATAATGGTCTGTCGCATCAAGAAGGTGAAAAAACCTTTCAGTAGCGCCAGCAGCAGAATGGCTACGCCGTAGATCAGAATACTACCCCCGAAGATGGAGTAAATCTGCTCTTGTAAACTAAAGTCTTCAAATATTCGGTAGAGCGCAATGTTCTCTTCTACCAGATTGATGGCTCGCCGCACAATCTGCGCGGGGATGATCGCCAGTACGTTAGAAATGATGATAAAGAGAAACCCTAGTAGTAGTCGGTACTTGTACTTGAGCAGGTATTTGTTAAGATAGCTGAGTTCTTTCACGTTTTGTTAGAACGGATTGGCTCTTAAATGGTTCTTGCACATACTTTGCAGTAGAAAAAAATTACCTTCGTGCTGGAAAATCTTTTTATGCTTCGTTTTGTTCGACGACAGTATAAGCCATTGTATCCTTTATGCTAAATCGCCGACTTCTCCGTATCCGAGCCATGCAGCACCTCTATGCTTACCAGCGTTGTCGGCAGGCCAACTACGAGCTGGCCTTCGAGTCGGTACGAGCGGCCTTCGCCCCGGACCTTAACAGTATGGAGGTGCAAGACCCCGAGAAGCTTGCGCAACAGAAACAAGTGGCCACGCAACTGCTCGAAGCACGATTATCGGGGCAGCTCGCCGGGGCAGCAGAACCCCACATAGAAGAACCGGTGATGACTGCTTTGCGGGCTTACGAGCAGCAAAACCGCAAAGATCAACAGTTTTTACGCACCCAGATGGTGTCACGCACCGAGAAGATCGCGGTATACTACCGACGTTTCTTGCAATTGCCCGAAGCTTTGTTGCAAGAAGCCGGGCGTGACCTACAGAAGAAGTCTACCGCTGCGGTACTTGATACCCAGCCGATAGACAATCTGGCGAGTAATCGCTTGCTCATGGCGCTGCGTGCTCACGAAGATTTGCAGCAAACCATTGAGGGGCAGAACGTTTGGGAGGCGCACCGCGCTGAGGTGCGACAGCTCTACAAAGCGGTAAAGGCATCGGCAGCGTATCAGACTTACCAAGAGCTAGAGAGCCCTACGGTGGAAGAAGACGTAGCGATCATCCGTCATGTAGTGAGCACCGAGGCACTCAACCACGAAGCGATCATCAACATTTTTGAAGAAGATGGTGTGAATTGGGATGAGGATAAGAAGGTTATTAAAAGTCTGCTGAACAGAACTTTTAAATCGCTGGAAAAAGGGGCGCGCAATACGGTTGAGGTTGTTTCGTTGACTCCGAACTGGGAAGACGATCGCACTTTTTTTGAGGCGCTTTACGATCATACGCTGCACAATGAAGAAGAGTACGAAGCACTCATTAGCGAGAAATCTAAGAACTGGGCGGCCGATCGTATCGCTAGCCTGGACAATGTGATCATGAAAATGGCCGTGGCCGAAATGATCCACTTCAGTAGTATCCCAGTCAAGGTAACCATCAATGAGTATGTAGATATTTCCAAGTTATACAGCACTCAGAAGAGCAAACAGTTCATTAATGGCATGTTGGACGTAATCGCCAAAGACCTTCATCAGAAGCAGCTCATTCGCAAGAGTGGACGTGGTTTGATGGACAATCAGTAGGATGGGTGTAGTATAATTTTGTTTTTTCATTAGTAAGGACACCGAAGGCTTTGTAATTTTAGCCCAGTAAGTATTTAATCGTAGCCCTAAGTATGAATAAGGTAGGAAGCATTATTCTGTTTTTTTCTGGAATTGTCACTGGTATGACGGTAGGATTTTTGTACGCGCCCGATTCGGGTACCAACACCCGCGATCGAGTAACGTTTCGTCTGGAAAAATATCGCCTCAAGTTAGAAGACCTCATTGGTGACTTGGTACGCACCCGTGATCAACTGCCCGAGAGTGTGGCCAAGTCAGACGGCGAGCGGGTGATTAATGATGCCCGCGAGAAAGCCAAACAACTACTCGACGATGTTGAGAACCTGTTAGGGCAAATGAAACAGTAAGCACATTGTATATCTCAAATCACATACTTATGAAGAATTTTGTATTAGGCATCTTCGGCGCATGCAGCTTGTGGCTGGGTGGATGCAACAACGCCGAGTTAGAAGAAAGAGTAGCTCAACTAGAAAACAAAGTAGAATCTATGGAAGGGGGCAGTGCAGCCACACCCACCCAGTCGGCATCCTTTACGGAGTCGAACAGTGTAGATGAGGCTATCGCGAGCGATGGGCCTATCGCTACTGTCGCTTTCGCCGAAACAACCCATGAGTTTGGCACCATCGACGAAGGCGATGTTGTTGAGCATACCTTTACTTTTACTAACACGGGCGACACGCCACTGATTATCCAAGACGCCAAGGCTTCTTGCGGTTGCACCGTACCTCGTAAACCCGAGGCGCCGGTGGCTCCTGGCAAAACCAGTGAGATTCAGGTGCGGTTCAACAGTCAAGGTAAGCCAGGCATGCAGAACAAAACCATCACGGTAACCGCTAACACTGACCCGCCCACCACGCGTTTGTTCATCAAAGCCGATGTGACGCCCAAAAGCGAGACAGTAGACGGTCCCGTTAAAAAATAATACTATGTTTAGTGTAATCTTATTGCAGGCCGACGCTGGTAACGGCATGATTGGCAATTTCGTCCTCATCGGCGGAATTGCTATTATTTTTTATTTCTTTATGATTCGCCCGCAGCAAAAGAAGCAGAAGGATCAGCGTAAGTTTATCGACGCCGTTAAAAAGGGCGATATGGTGGTAACCATCGGTGGCATGCACGGTAAGGTGGTGGCGGTAGAAGAAAACAGCGTTGTACTGGATGTGGACCGGGGGGCAAAGATTAAATTTGATAAATCTTCGATTTCCCTAGAATCCAGCAAACAGTACGCTAGCACTTGAGCCCCAGAAGAACCCATGACATCCCCACATGGCGCCAGCTTCGGCGTAACTTAACCTCTAAAGAGGGTAACCTCAAGGTGGTGATCTTGTGCATGTTGGCCGCTACCACCTTCTGGTTCTTCAGTGCACTCAATAAGAATGATTATACCACGCAAATCAATTACCCTATTGTTTTTGCGTACGAAGCTGATAGCACTTATTTGCTGAGCCAACTACCGGAAGACATCAGTATGCAGGTGAACGGCGGTGGCTGGGATTTGCTTCGCAAAACTTTATCCATCAACGTTCAGCCTATTGAGGTAGACCTGGAAGAACCTACTAAGGTAAAGTATATTACCGGCGAATCTCTTTCTGAAACCGTCAGAACCCTACTGGGCGACGTTCGTCTTGATCGTATTCTTACCGATACTCTTCGTATCAATATAGATAGCACCCTGACAAAAGAAGTGGTGGTGCTGTTGGATAGTACCACAGTAGGCTTGGAAGAAGCTCACTGGATAACTTCGCCGGTGTTAGTCAATCCCCAGCGTGCTACCCTCAAGGGGCCAGCCTCGGTGGTGAACCAGGCGCCCGATACACTAGTAGTCCAATTGCCAGAGCAAGAGATTAGCAGCGACTACGAAGAAACAGTAAGCATCAGCTACACCAACCCGATGGCAGAAGTAAGCCCTGAAGAGGCTGAAGTGCGGTTTTCGGTAGATCGTTTCGTTGCCTTTAGTAAATCAGTACCTCTCACCCTTCGTCATTTTCCCAGAGACTCCTCTGCTTACCTGGCACAGAAAACAGTTCAGGTCAACTTTTGGGTAGAAGAAACCGTGGCAGAAGATATCTCAGTAGACAGTGTAGACTTCCGGGTAATTGCTGACCTGCGCCGAACTGGCCCCGACAGTTTGCTGGTACCTGTAGTACGCCGTCAGCCCGATTTTGCCCGGCAAGTAATTGTTGTGCCCCGCCAGCTCCGTGTGCAATATGCCCCGTAACGTACTCAAAGTAGGTATTACGGGTGGGATTGGCTCAGGCAAGAGTTTTATCTGCAATGTTTTTGAAAATTTAGGAATAGACGTATATTACGCAGATACGCGTGCTAAGTGGTTGCAGCAAAACGACGCAGTCCTGATCAAAAAGATCAGCGGACTATTCGGAGAGCAGGCGTATGATCAGCAAGGAACACTCAATCGTACTTTTATAGCCAATATTGTCTTTTCAGATGCTAGCAAACTTGCTGCGCTCAACAAACTAGTACATCCCAGCGTAGCGCAAGATTATCATCAGTGGGTTAAACAACGGTCAGACCAATTATATACCATAAAAGAAGCAGCCCTGCTCTTCGAGACCGACGCCCACCAATCGCTTGATAAAATCATCAACGTAAATGCCCCGAACAAGATTAGAATACAACGCGTCGTTCAGCGCGATCGTCATCGGTCACCACAACAGGTGGAGGGTATCATTCGGCAACAACTCAGCGATGAAGAGCGTAGTGCTCGCGCTGACTACAATATAAATAACAGTGGGACGAAACTCGTGATCCCCCAAGTATTGCGAGTTCACCAGACATTAATTAATCAGTAATAAGCCGCTCAATGTATTATGAATTTAGATCGCTACAGAAATGAAATCTGGCGAGAGATCAGTTTTAGTACTGAACTATCTCACGCCCGCTACGAAGTATCTAACCTAGGAAGAGTAAAGAGTTATGCCGTGGATAAAACCAATGGCCGGCTCATGAAAGGATCAGACGTTAACGGTTATCTGTCCGTAATGATCCGCTTTGATAAGAAGATCTCACAAACCTTTTACATTCACCGGTTAGTGGCCCAGACCTTTCTTCAGAAACCAGGTGAAACGCACAAATACGTGGTTCACCTCGACTACGACAAGAAGAACAACAGTCGTTTCAACTTAGAGTGGATGACAGAAGAAGAGTTGAAGGTGCATAATAATGCTAATCCGGCTATTGTGCGAAGTCGAAGTTCGGGTTATAAGCTAACCGAGTCAGACGTGCGTGTGATCAAACGCTTGCTCAAGAGCAATAAAACCCGTTTGAGTATGATTGCCAAGCGGTTTAATATCACCCACACCCAACTTAATCGCATTCGCTCGGGAGAGAACTGGAGTAACGTATCTATCTAGAGCTGTCCGGACTCTACAGGAGATCTTGCGGGAGAGATATTTGATCGGTGTAAAATTTTACCCGACTGTGAGATGCTTCCAGCAGTTCTATCTTCTCTATCTTATCCAGTTTGTGGTTATAGAACGCCTCTACGTAGTAGCTGCCCAACAGGTAGAGGTTGACCTTGTAGCCATAATAACGAATCGCCACCACGAAGGTGCCTTCGCGGTATAGTGTCTGTATGCGATCGCGCAAGGAGAGGGATAAAAATTCGTTAGACGGCATACGTAAAGATAAAAAAAAGCCGCAGCTTTTTTTCAAAGCGACGGCTGTTCCGTTTTCAAAAGATGGGTGAATGACGGGACTCGAACCCGCGACCCCCGGCACCACAAACCAGTACTCTAACCAGCTGAGCTACATTCACCGTATAAAAAGGGAACACAAAATTAGGTATCTGTTAGCACATTGACAAGAGGCACTCGTTTTTTTATTGCCTACTGAAACGAATAGACCGCCTTGATCGGAAAGTGGTCAGAAAAGCCTACGTCTTGATAGGTGAAAAATCGCTCAACGCTCAAACCCTGGCTAAAGAACTGATGGTCGATGCGTAAAAAGAACAACCGACCGTTGTAGCTAAACCCGAAGCCTCGGCCCGCTTGCTCAAAGGCGTTTTCAAGAGAACCTTTCAGGGCAAAATAGGAGTAGCTGTAGGGAATATCGTTCATATCGCCGCCTACCACCACCGGGTGAGGACTCTGTTTGATATGTTCTAACAGATGATCTACCTGTTGGGCTCGCGCCGTAAAACCGTTTCTTAGCTTGCGTGCAATTGAGGGGTACTCTTCCTGATTGCCCAGCGTGTTCTCATCAATACTCATTGATCGCAAGTGTACATTGTATACCCGAACGGTGTCGGCAGGAGTGCGAATATCTGCATATATCGCGTACTGCGAAACGTTATCCAGTGACACCTCGCCACGGTTGATGACAGGGTGGCGGCTGAAGATGGCTAAACCGAACTCAGCACCTACCCGGTTGATCAGTGAGGGACGTACGTAGCTCTGATACTCGCCCTGTTTGCTTAAAATCTGCGTGGTATTGAATGAGGTAGAAGAATCGTTATTATAGAACTCTTGCAAACATTTGACGTCGGCGTCTTCTTGGGTAAGCCACTCGATCATAGGGCGACTCTTTTCTTGAGGACGTAGGTGGGCGTATATATTAAAGACCCGCACATTGTAACTCAATACCGAAAAAGAGTGAGTAGCACGATCAGGAGTAATATGCCACGAAATACTGGCTGATACGTACTGGTAGCCTAACACAATCGCTAGTAACGGAAAAATTGCTAGTCGGCGCAGCCGTACAAAGTAAAGCACAACCAAAGTTACGTTCACCAACAACAGCACAGGAATGGAGAGCGAAGCGAATCCCGCTAACCAGAAAGCTGCCGGCGAAACGTATACGCTCAGGTAGGCGAGCAGCGTGATAGCAAAAACGATAATATGGAAGTTCCTATTCAAACGGAGCCGGTAGTTATGGAGCAGACCGAGCGGCGTAGCATAAGCCCACGTAGTAGAATGCGAACAACGTAAAATTTCTAGGAAAGAAAAACAGACAATACCGATATTTTATTACGCTTATTTAGCGTAGAAAGCGTAACCGACGGCCGGCCTGCCCCTCGTGAAACTCACCCTGTTCGTAGGCCAGGTGTCCAGAAACCCAAGTATGCGATACTTTTGATCGGAAGGTTTGCCCCTCAAACGGTGACCAGCCACACTTGGAAAGCACATTACTCCGGTTCACCGTCCACGGCGAATCAGTATCAACCAACACTAGGTCAGCGTAGTAACCCGGGCGTACGTAACCTCTTCGGTCTACTTGAAAGAGTTCGGCGGGGTTGTGGCAAGCCTTCTGCACGATAACTTCTAGAGAAAGCTGCTGACGGTGGTATAGCTCCAGCAAACCGACTAGTTGATGTTGTACCAACGGGCCGCCCGAAGGAGCCTTGAAGTAGGTATTCTGTTTCTCATCTAGCGTGTGCGGAGCGTGATCAGTTGCCAGCACGTCGATCGGACCATTGGCTACTGCAGCGAGTAGCGCCTGACGGTCCTGGGCTCTCTTGACGGCTGGGTTCCACTTAATGAACGTGCCCTTTTCGGCGTAGTCGCCTTCATCGAACCACAGATGATGCAGGCAGCCCTCGGCCGTAATCCGTTTCTCCGACAGCGGAACATCATTGTCAAACAAAGAGAGCTCACGGGCAGTAGAAATGTGTAGCACGTGCAAACGAGTACCGTACTCTTTGGCTAAACCTACCGCCAGCGACGATGAGCGGTAGCAGGCCTCTTCGCTACGAACCCGCGGGTGCATAGCAATGGGTAGTTCCTCACCGTACTGCGCGCGATAACGCGCGGTGTTCTCGCGAATGGTCTGCTCATCTTCGCAGTGCGTGGCCACCAGTAGTTCGGCTCGTTCAAACACACTGCGTAGGGTTTGCTCATTGTCCACCAGCATGTTACCGGTCGACGAACCCATGAAAACCTTTAAACCGCACACCGCAGCGGCATCGGTGCGCATCACTTCGTCAAGATTGTCGTTCGACACGCCCATGTAAAACGAGTAGTTGGCTAATGATTGCTGGGCCGCGACGTCGTATTTGTCTTGTAGTAGGGGCTGTGTCAGTGTATTAGGTACGGTGTTAGGCATTTCCATGAAGGACGTGATACCGCCGGCCACCGCTGCCCGCGACTCAGAGTGGATATCACCTTTATGCGTAAGACCAGGCTCCCGAAAGTGTACCTGGTCATCAATCAGGCCAGGTAGCAAGTACTTCCCCTCGGCATCTACCGTATGATCAGTAGGTACTGAAGCCAAGTCGGTATCAATACGAGTAGTAAAGTCTCCTTCTATCAACACATCCACAGGCTGCACCTGCCCCTCATTGACCAGTTGTGCATTGAGTATTTTAGTAGTAGACATGCTATCGTTCTTTCTGTAACTGTTTCACGTATTCTAAGGAGACATTCAAGGTTTGCGCAATTTATTCTGGGGTTAGGAGTCTGCTCTCCAAGAAAGCAGTGATATTTTCTTTTTTTCCCTCTTCTCTTCCTTCTTTTTGACCCATTTGGTACAACTTGAAATCTTCTATGCGTCCGGTCATAATGGCTTGCGTTTGCGTGATCGTTTCCTCCTCTAAGTTACGGATATTTGACAGAACAGCTAGCTGATTGACGTATCGGAGTAGCACCCTCTCTTCGCGACTCGCTGCCTTCAGGCTTTGCCGTATCACCCTATTGGGAGTACATATATTCTCCGTGCTCACCTTTTACGGTTACTTGCTTGTGGTCAGCTTCTTCCACATAACCAATGATCTGGGCTTCCACCCCGAACGAACGGGCCGTGTCAATCACTCGCTCAGCCTGCGCTTTGGGTAAGTACACCTCCAGGCGGTGACCCATATTGAACACCCGGTACATCTCTTGCCAATCGGTTTGGCTTTCTTCCTGAATGATGCGAAACAGCGGTGGGGTAGGAAAGAGATTGTTTTTGATAATATGTAGTCCTTCTACAAAGTGCAGAACTTTGGTTTGAGCCCCTCCACTACAATGAACCATACCGTGCAGGTGCGGACGCAACTCATCAAATAGTTGTCGAACGATAGGAGCGTAGGTACGCGTGGGAGAAAGCACGAGCTTTCCTAAGTCAATGGTTTTGCCATTGATCGTGACCGGGTCAGTAAGGGCGCGGCTGCCAGCGTATACTAGCGACTCAGGCACGTGCGGATCGTAGCTCTCGGGATACTGATCGGCTAGCGCGTGATGGAATACGTCGTGACGCGCCGAGGTAAGTCCGTTGCTACCCATGCCGCCGTTGTACGCATCTTCGTAGCTTGCCTGTCCGAAGGAGGCGAGACCGACGATGACGTCACCCGCCTGAATATGGTTTTCTAGTACGTCGGATCGTTTCATGCGCACAAAGGCCGTAAAACCCACGTCGAGGGTGCGAACGATGTCGCCTACGTCAGCGGTTTCGCCCCCGGCCAGATGAACTCCCACGCCGAGCTCTCGCAGTTTCTCCAAGTAGCTAGAAGTGCTTTGTATCAACGCGCTAACCACTTCGCCAGGAATCAGATTTTTGTTTCTACCGATGGTGGAGGAAATCACAATGTTATCGGTAGCGCCCACACAGACCAGATCGTCAATATTCATGATGAGTGCATCCTGAATGATGCCGGCCCAAACGCTAAGGTCACCCGTTTCTTTCCAGTAAAGATAGGCGAGCGACGGTTTTGTGCCCGCGGTATCGGCGTGCATGATGTTACAGTAGGCTTCGTCGCCACCTACGATATCTGGCAGCACCTTGCAAAAAGCGTTAGGAAATATTCCTTTATCCAGATGTTTAATCGCCTGATGTACTTCTTCTTTAGATGCAGATACGCCCCGTTGTTGATATCGCTCGCTCATGAGTAGGAATAGGTAAGCAGCAAATGTAAAAAAATAACGCCCGCCCCGAGGGGCAAGCGTTCAATTTTTGGGTGAGGGGGTGAGATGAAACGGAGCCGTAAGTTACTGCCCCGCACTGCTCGCTTGTTTCTGGCCGATACCCACTACCTTGAACTCAGTGCGGCGGTTTACCTGATGCTGCTCTTCGGTGACCGCATTCTTGATAATAAGCTGCTGCTCACCGTATCCCTTGGCGGTGATACGTCCGGCATCAATGCCACTTTCTTTCAAATACTGCACCGCCGACTCGGCCCGCCGTTGTGACAATGCCTGGTTGTACTCGTCAGAGTCACGGGCATCGGTGTGCGAACTTAGCTCTATACTAATGGTAGGGTTATCTTCTAAGATCGCTACTAGTTTGTCTAGCTCCACCGCCGCCGCATCGGTAATGTACGATTCGTCAAAGTCGTAGTAGATGTTCTCTAACACGATGGCCTTGTCCAGCACAATTTTGTTAAGCACCAGTTTGGTCGTGAAAGTGGTATCGGTCACCATCGCCACCAGATCCTCTTGTGCGATAGTTTTACCATTGGTGGTGAACGGCAGGCGCGTGGTGAAGTAACCTTCCTTCTCGCCCACAATTTCGTAGTCAGTACCGCCCTCTACTTTAAATTTGAAAGCACTACTATCGCCCGAATTTTCGGTGGCAATCACGCCCCCGCTCGGGTACACCAAGCGTACCTTTACGTCTTCAAGGTCTTCCTCTTCGCCCGTTTCTTCGTTCGTAGTAACGGTGGTGCCCGCCACAAAGTAGTTCACGGTTTTTAGCTCAGGATCATCGTTCACAAATGCGTAAATGTCATCGTCCCCTTTGCCCGAATCACGGTTCGAGGTGAAGTAGCCATCTTTGATGGTGGTAAAGGAAATGCCAAAATCATCGGCCACGGAATTAACCGGCGGGCCGAGGTTCTCGATCGTAATTTCCCCGTCGCGACGCACCGCTACGAAAACGTCTAAAGCCCCCAGACTAGGGTGGCCGTCAGAAGAGAAATAAAGCTTGCCGTCGTCTGTGACATAAGGAAACATATCGTCACCCGGAGTATTGATGGTTTTACCCATGTTACGCACGTTGCTCCACCGCACCCCATCAAGGCGGGCCGAGTACAAGTCGATGCCACCCTGTCCGCCCGGACGGTTAGAAGCGAAATAGAGGGTTTTTCCGTCGCGGCTGAAAGCCGGAGTAGAATCCCAGGAGTCAGGGTCGCTAATGGTCATTAGTTTGGGGGTGGTCCAGGCGCCTTGCTTGTAGGTCGACATGTATAGGTTCACATCTTTGGTACTTTTGCGCTTGCCGCTGTTGCCGCGGGCAAATACCATCACCCGGCCGTCGGGCGAAAAGGTAATCGCACCTTCGTTGATAATCTCGCTGGTAAACTCTTCACCCAGCGTCTGCGCCTGGTCCGTCAGCACACTATCGCCGCTAATGGGTGCTTTGAATATGTTGGTGAAACCCGTGCCCGTCGTTTTATAGACTTTGCTGCTGCCGCGCGAAGAAGTAAAGTAAAACTCGCCCCGATGCACTAACGGAGCGTACTCAGCCTCTTCGGTGTTGACCGCCGATAGGCTTCGTATTTCGTAATAAGCGTCTTTAGAAGTGATGCTATCAACGTCGTCCAAGTTCTGAATCTCGATCTGTGCCCGTTCGGTATGTTCCAGGGCCGAGTCGCTGGTAAGCTTCAGGTATTCTTGTAGTTGCTCTTTGGCCGCATCGTACTCGCTGTTTTGCTTCAGCGACATAGCGTAGTGAAATACCGCAGCGGTATCAGGAACGCCCATATCAATGGCAGCCTCATAATAAGGAGCGGCCTCTTGCAGGCGATTGCTCAGGCGGTAGGCTTCGGCAATCTTATAGTTAGACTCGGCCACTTCGGCTCCCTGATCAACGGCCGTTTGATAGTATCCGATAGCCACATCGTACTCGCCGGTCTCAAAGCTGTTGTACCCTTTGACCAATGCCCGCCGGCCTGCATTACAAGAAACCAGCGCAGCGCAGAGCAGCAGCGTGAATAAGTGTAAAGTGAATGGTGTTCTCATACTAAAATTATGTTGAACTACAGGGGAAACGTTCCGAACCGGCGTAAATTATGCGATTTTTATTCGCCGATTACGCGTCTACCTTGGGCAGATAACGAGCGAGCCAAGACTGACCGATGGCGACGACCCACTCGGCGTTCAGAGCCCCTTTGGTCGCCACTGTGTTGTTGAACGTCAGGGTGCTCGGTGCCAGCTGACCCGATGACAACTGCTGTTTAAGCTCGGACAGCGGGAGCAACTGCACCTGGTCTTGCTGAAGAACCGCCACGCGCGTGCGGTCCATGAAGCTGATGGGCCCACCCGGTGTCTTAAAGGAGTTTTCCAAGGAGCGCACCAGCCCCACCGAACTGTCAATCGAGCAACCGCTGGCGGCGTGGTGGTGTTCATCTAGGGCGATCACCAAAAAGTGCTGGTGAAGCACCGTGACTGAGGCACGTAGCTCCTGACCGTGAGCCGCCCACTCGGCCGCAAATGATTTGCCCTGCTGCTGCGCCTGTTGCACCTCCTGATCACTCAAGGGGCGGTCGGCTTGGTAAATCCACACGCGGGCGTGGTCGGGCATCTGGTCGAACGGAATATACATAACAACAAAGGATTGTGAGTGTGATGCTTGTTTAATACGTAAATATAAGCAATTATTGACCAGTGTCGGACAAATATTCGCTCGTGCGCAAACGCTTATTGATATTACCAGGGGTGGTTTTGTTAGGCTACGGCATCTACTATCTTGGGCAAATGGTGGCTGTGTTAAACGGCTTTGGTGCCAAGCAAATGTGTACTTGTGTATTTGTTTCCGAGCGTACTCCCGCCTCGGTGCTGGCCAACGAGCTCAGCCGCTTTCCCTACACGCTAGCCTCTTATCAAATCAATGACACCGCCCGATACGCCACGAGCCAGACCGGATGGTGGCCCGCCCGGCGTGCCGTCTATCGCGACGGACTGGGCTGCGTGCTGCTTACCGATAGTGAGGCCACGCCAGTGCCTACTTCGTTCAAGCCCCCGCCCGTGACACCATCCACACTACCTGAGAGCCAGTCGATGGTTTCAGTAGACTACGTGCAGATGACTGCCACCCTGGATCAGGCCTTTGCCGAACCGGATCCAGATCACCCGCAAAATACGAAAGCAGTGGTGGTACTACACCAAGATACGCTGGTAGCCGAACGCTACGCGCCAGGTTTCAACCGTAACACGCGTATGCCCGGCTGGTCGATGGCCAAGAGCGTGACTAGTGCATTGATTGGTATACTGGTGCGAACAGGAAAACTATCGGTGGATGCCCCCGCTCCGGTGACTGACTGGCAGCATGACGAACGGTCGACAATTACAGTGGATGATCTGCTCCGTATGCGTAGCGGACTGGATTGGAACGAGAGTTACTTCACGGTGAGTGATGTCACGCGTATGCTTTTTATGTCAGAAGATATGTCGGCCGTGGCGGCGCAGCAGCCGATAGCGTATCCGCCGGGTGCAGAGTGGTACTACTCCAGTGGTACGACCAATGTATTGTCAGAAATTATTCGGCAGACGGTAGGCGAAGATCATCTCAGCTTTCCTTATCGCACGCTGTTTAGTCCACTTGGCATGCATAGCGCCGTGTGGGAAACTGATTTGTCGGGTACGGTTGTAGGCTCCTCCTATTTGCTGGCAACCGCTCGCGATTGGGCTCGGTTTGGTTTGCTTTACCTCAACGATGGTGCGTGGCAGGGGCAGCGTATCCTGCCCGAAGGTTGGGTAGCTTATACCCAAACGCCCGTGCCGCAAGCTCCGCTACGCAAGTACGGAGCGCACTTCTGGCTCAACGCTGGCGAAGCTGACCATCCTGATGACCGCCGTTTTCCCGACGTTCCGGTGGATATGATCTTCGCCGAAGGCTTCGACGGACAGAATATTTTTATTCTCCCCTCGCACGATCTGGTGGTGGTTCGACTAGGAGTTACTAGTAGAGGTGACTTTGATCAGAATCGATTCTTACACAATCTATTACAAGCTTTTCCGCTACGGTAGCGAGTCCGGTTCTACCCTAAAGCTTTTTCTCTTCGGCGATAAGTTCTGCCAAGTCTTTTACCTGCACCGAACCCTCTTTTTCTTGGTTCTTCACTCCGTCGCTCATCATGGTCATGCAGAACGGGCAAGCCACCGCGATGGTGTCGGCTCCGGTAGATAAAGCTTCTTTTGTTCTGCTGATATTAACCTCTTGTTTGCCTGGTTCGGCGTCTTTAAACATTTGTGCGCCCCCCGCACCGCAACAGAACCCTCGGGTGCGACAGCGCTTCATCTCTACCAAATCGGCGTCGAGTGCTTCGAGCACCGTGCGGGGTGCTTCGTAGATGTTGTTGGCCCGGCCCAAGTAGCAAGAATCGTGATAGGTAATCTTTCTGCCTTTGAACGAGCCGCCGCCCTCAAGTTTTAGCTTGCCCTTGTCAATAAGTTGCTGTAAAAAAGTGGAGTGATGAATCACTTCGTAGTTTCCACCCAACTCGGGGTACTCATTCTTAATAGTATTGAAGCAGTGCGGACAGGCGGTCACGATTTTTTTAATCTCGTAGCCGTTGAGTACCTGAATGTTGGCCGCCGCCTGCATCTGAAACAGGAATTCATTACCGGCTCGCCGGGCCGGGTCACCAGTACAAGCTTCTTCGGTGCCGAGAACCGCAAAATCAACTTCAATGGCATTTAAAATTTTGACGAAGGCTTGAGTCACCCGTTTGTAGCGGTCGTCGAACGAACCGGCGCAGCCCACCCAAAAGAGGATTTCCGGTTGCTTGCCTTGTGCGGCCAAGTCGGCCATGGTGGGTATTGTTATCGTATTTTCCACGTCTGTATTGTTTTTATCTAGTGTACTAAGCGTTTTCCTGATCAGTCTTAGTTTGAGCGGCTTTCAAGTCATCAGCCCAGTTAAAACGATCGGTAGGAGCAAACTTCCAGGGAGCGAAGCTGGTCTCTACGTTCGAGAACATGGCGTTCCAGGCAGCGGGCGACTGTGCTTCTTCCATGGCTACGTAGCGCCGCATCTGTAAAATGATGGACAGCGGATTGATATTGATGGGGCAAGCTTCCACGCAGGCGTTACAAGTGGTGCAGGCGTTGATCTCTTCTCGGGTAGTGTAATCGTCCAGCAAGCTCTTTCCGTCTTCTAGTCCTGGCCCGTCTTTATCCAAGCTTTTGCCTACCTCTTCCATCCGGTCGCGGGTATCCATCATAATTTTGCGAGGCGATAGCTTTTTACCGGTTTGGTTGGCCGGGCACTCAGCAGTGCAGCGTCCACACTCAGTACAGGCGTAAGCACCCATCAGATCGGTCCACTCTAGGTCGTTTATATCCTTAGCCCCGAAGCGAGCCACCTCAGCGGGTGGAGTGCCGTTGGCATCAGCCGGCTGGTTACCCAGCATAATTTGCACTTCGTTCGTCACCGCCGGCATATTGTCCATCTGCCCCTTGGGTTCTAACTTAGAGTAATACGTGTTAGGAAATGCGACAAAAATGTGCAGATGCTTGGAGTAGGTAACGTACACCGCAAACGCTAAAATGCCGATGATGTGAAACCACCAGGCAAACCGCTCAATAAATATCAGCGTACCGGTGCTAAAGCCCTCGAACAGAGGAATCAATAAGCCGCTAAAGAATAAGTACCCAGTGTTGGCATAACCGGCGTTGGGGCGGTCTTGCAAAATCTGATCGGTGGCGTTCATGGTGAGGATGGCAAACATCAGAATGATTTCTACCACTAAGATAATATTGGCGTCTAGCTTGGGCCACGCGGTCATCTCACGCGCGTGAAAGCGGGCTACTTTGCTCACGTTGCGGCGCCACAAAAACACCACACAGGCCAGAATGACCGCAACCGCTAAGAACTCAAACACATTGAGTGGCACGGCGTAGAAATCACCTAAATAGGGAACAAACAATCGGTGGGTACCTAATAATCCGTCGAGCACAAACTCCAGCACCTCAAGGTTGATGACAATGAAGCCTACGTAGATGAGAAGATGAAAAAAGGCTGGAATGAGTCGTTTGAACATTTTCTTCTGTCCGAAGGCCACCAGTAGCATGGTTTTCCAACGTTCGGCGGGTTGGTCGCTACGGTCGCTGTCTCTTCCTAGCAGGATATTTTGCCGAATACGACTGATGCGTCGGTATAACAAAAAAGAGGCGACGCCAAGAATGAGTAAGAAAGCAATTTGTCCAATGTAATGAGCCATGCTGTTTAAATTTATTGAATAATCGTTTGGCGGCACTTCAAAAATTATCTAGCTTTGTGTCCGCAATACGGTGATGTAGCTCAGCTGGTAGAGCGTCGGACTGAAAATCCGTGAGTCGGTGGTTCGAGCCCACTCATCACCACTGCCCCTTCGTACCCACGGAGGGGCTTTTTTTTGCTCTCTCTAACACATGCCAACCATCCACCGCTGCCACGACAAATATACTGAATAACCTAAATAGTATGCAAGCATACTATTTTATCTTCCCTATGGATTTCCGTTCTCTAAAACCTGACTACCCTTTTGGGTCAACGTAGTAGAGAAAACCTCTTATTGATAAGAAGAGTGATAAAATTGAGGCGGTAATTATGTGATTTGTGCGGCGCATAGGAAAACTTCTTTTTATTGAGAAATCAGCTCATAAAATTACATGTGTAGGGTATGGTTCTATTCGCGCAAGGTTGTTAGCGCGATAGCCTCTACTTTTGTTTCAAGAGTTCTAGTAGAGAACGCCAATTATTAAGCTTGACCACATGAAACTAAAATATAGCGGCCTTATCACACTCATCTGTTTGCTCTTCGTTGTGGAAGCGCAAGCGCAAGTTTCTACCAGGAAACTGGAGGCTATCTATATGTACAACTTTACCAAGTATATTAATTGGCAAAGTGGGGGAAGCAACGGTCATGTAATCGGCGTTTGGGAAGAAAGCAGCGTGGCATCAGAACTGCAAGAAAATCTAAAGAATAAGGACGGCATTGAAGTAAAGATGATCAACAGCGCAGCGGAAGCTAAGCAGTGTCAGATTGTTTATTTACCAAAGACTAAGTCTAGCCAGTTAAACACTTTGGTAGCACAAGCGGGGGGCGACGTCTTGATTGTGACAGAAGAAGACTTGGCGGCCAAGGGTGCGTCGGTAAGCTTTGTCTTAGACGGTTCCAAACTCAGGTTTAAGATTAACCAGGGAGCGCTCAACAAGGCAGGGCTACAGGCCAGCAGTAGCTTACTAAGTTTGGCGATTCTACTATAGTGAAGCAACAATGGGGGCCAGTTGGGCCACCAAAAAGATATTAAGATTTAGGTTAGGTTGTGTAGTGTAATAAAAGAGGCGTCCGCGATCTCAAGACGGACCCTCCTTTATCTCTCACGGCTGTCTGAGTCAAAAATTTAGGTTAGGTTGTGTAGTGTAATAAAAGAGGCGTCCGCGATCTCAAGACGGACCCTCCTTTATCTCTCACGGCTGCCTGAGCAAAAATTTAGGTTAGGTTGTGTAGTGTAATAAAAGAGGCGTCTGCGATCTCAAGACGGACCCTCCTTTATCTCTCACCACCCACCCCAAGAGATAGGTTAGGTTGATAATAAAAGAAGGACTCACTGTTGCTTAGATGAGTTCTTCCTTTTTTCTCAAACCATAAAAAGTTTCATAGTTGTGTAGTGCAGAAAAGACTTACCGCCTGAGCGATAAGTCTTTTTTTATTGTAAATGCTTGAGGCGAATAACCTCTGCTTTAGAAAGGTGCCGCCAGTTGCCTCTCGGCAAGTCTTTTTTGGTGAGCCCGGCGTACATCACCCGATCTAGTCGTATTACTTCATAGCCCAGATGTTCAAAAATTCTACGTACAATACGGTTGCGGCCCACGTGGATTTGTACTCCTAAGCTCATTCGTCCGCCGTCTACCAAACCCAGCTCATCCACCGGAGCGGCACCATCTTCTAGCGTTACGCCTTCCTGAATTTTAAGAAAATCTTCGTCGGTAATCGGCTTATCAAGGTCTACCTGGTATAGTTTCTTGACTTCGTGCGATGGGTGTGTCAACTTCTTTGCCAAATCACCATCATTGCTCAGCAAAAGGAGTCCGGTGGTATTTCGATCGAGCCGCCCTACTGGATAGATGCGCTCTGGAGCCGCTTTCTCCACTAATTGCATCACGGTTCGGCGCTCCTGCGGGTCATCAGTGGTTGTGATAAAATCCTTAGGCTTGTTAAGCAGCACGTACACCAGCTTTTCAGGGTTGAGTATGCGTTTCCGATACTTCACTTGGTCACTCAGATTCACCTTGGTGCCCAGTTGAGTCACCACCTCCCCGTTAACACTAATTTCTCCGTCAGCAATAAGCTTGTCTGCTTCGCGGCGTGAGCACACTCCGGCGTTGGCAACGTACTTATTAAGGCGAATGGGGGCATCAGCGGAGAAAGGCGGCGTTTCCTTGTTGGTAGCGGGTTGGCGGGGGCGCGATTTCTTCTTCATAGTCGTGTAGCGGATACGTAGTATGCAGGCCAACAAAGATAGCGTAGCCGCCTTCGCTCTCTCTACGAACGGGTAATTTTTTTTACCTTTGCCCACCCGTCAGTTGCGCCGCGAGCAGATGGCGGATTCACCTTCAACCCTAAAAAATGGACTACAGAACCGAAAAAGATACGATGGGCGAAGTGCAGGTGCCCGCCCACCGCTACTGGGGAGCGCAGACACAGCGCTCGCGCGAAAACTTTAAGATTGGCGGCGATGCCACTCGCATGCCGCAAGAAGTCATCTATGCCTTCGCTATTCTCAAAAAATCAGCGGCTGAGACTAACCAAGAACTGGGTGTGCTCAGTGCCGAAAAGGCTGAATTGATCGCACGGGTGTGCGACGAAATTTTGACCGGTGAGCACGACGAGGAGTTTCCGTTGGTGGTGTGGCAGACTGGCTCGGGCACCCAGAGCAATATGAACGTCAACGAAGTGGTGGCCAACCGCGCCCACGTGCTGGCCGGTGGTGAGCTAAGTGATAGCGATAAGAAGATACACCCGAACGACGACGTGAACAAGTCGCAATCGTCGAACGATACCTTTCCGACGGCGATGCACATCGCGGCTTACAAGATGGTCGTAGAACAAACCATCCCTAAGGTGGCATCGCTGCGTAACACCCTCCACAACAAAGTTGACGAGTTCGGCGATCTGGTTAAGATCGGACGCACCCACTTTATGGACGCTACGCCGCTCAAGCTGGGGCATGAGTTTAGTGGTTACGTGTCGCAGCTCGATCATGCACTGGCCGCCCTTCGGCACACCCTGCCACACCTGTCTGAATTGGCACTAGGAGGCACCGCCGTGGGCACCGGACTCAATACACCGGAAGGGTACGCCAGCCGCGTCGCGGAAAAAATTGCGCACTACGCCGGTCATCCGTTAGTGAGTGCCGAGAACAAATTTGAAGCGTTGGCCGCCCACGATGCTATCGTAGAAACCTCAGGAGCACTTAAGCAGCTAGCGGTTAGTTTAATGAAGATCGGTAACGATATTCGAATGCTGGCTTCTGGTCCGCGGTGTGGCATTGGCGAAATCCTGATTCCAGCCAACGAGCCCGGCTCCTCTATCATGCCTGGTAAAGTAAACCCTACTCAGTGTGAAGCGCTCACGATGGTATGCGCCCAAGTGATAGGTAACGATACCGCGATCAGTGTGGGGGGGATGAACGGGCAGTTTGAGCTTAATGTGTTCAAACCGATGATGATTTTTAATCTGCTATTGTCAGCACGACTAATCGGCGATGCCTGTGCTTCGTTTGAGCAGAATTGCGCGGCTGGTATTGCGCCCAACCGTGCCGTCATTAAGGAGAACCTCGAGAACTCTTTGATGTTGGTAACAGCCCTCAATACCCACATTGGATACGAGAAAGCCGCAAAAATTGCTAAAAAAGCGTACGAAGAGGGCACAACCTTACGTGAAGCAGCGGTCGCCAGTGGTGCGTTAACCAACGAACAGTTCGACGAATGGGTCGTGCCTGAGAAGATGGTGGGAAGTTTGTAGTAGGGTTGAGTCGATAGTTTATGGTTAATAGTCTATAGATGATAAGTATTCATAATAGACGACTGACCGAAAGCTATGGACTCATAAAAATCCACAAACTGCAAACAGATGAAATATCTATGTATGATCGTCCTTTTCGCTATGTGCATCACCGTGGTGCCCGAAACGGCGGTGGCCCAAAAGCTTTCTAAAAAGGAGCGTAAGCGACTCAAAAAAGAAAAGAAAAAGCGACTCAAAGCGCTCAAAAAGCTCAGCGTTGAAGATTTTCAACAGAGTCAAGGGAAGAATGAAGAGCTAGAGACCCGCGCCGGCGAGCTAGAAAACGAACTGGAAGCTACCAAAAGTGATTTGTCGGCAAAAGACGCTGAGGTGAAGCAGTTGCAAGACAAGGTGCGCCGAATGACCGAGGAGATGGCCAGCGCCGGTGCTGAAGCCCCTGAACCGCAGCAAAACGTGCCCATGGCTAGTAACGAAGACGGACAGTACGATCAGGGACTAGTGTTCCGGGTGCAGATCGGTGCTTATCAAAACCAGAGTCTGGCCGAGTATGATACGAGCGTGAATTTTACGGAAGACAATGGCCCTGATAACATGCAGATGTACACTTTAGGGAACTTTCGTGATTATTGGGAAGCCGATAAGTTCAAAAAGTACCTACGCAAGATGGGCGTACGCGATGCCTGGATCATTCCTTACGAAGACGGGCAGCGTCGGCTTATCAAAGAGGTGCTGGAGCAATTGCGAAATAGCGCTTCGCTCAACTAGAAGCGGCGCAATATTACAATAACTACGGCAAGCGTACGTATATTAGGGCAACCTAAGCGTACGCTTTTTTCTTGATACGCCGGTAAACTCAAATACGACATTGATGATATTTCTTAACAACACAACTTCACTAGTAGCAGCACTGCTATTACTCATGTTTGCCGCCTCATGCAGCGACGATGATGAGACGGCGGCTCAAGAAGACTTGCTGATCGGAGAATGGTCGCTCGCTGACCAAGAGTTGAGCAATATAGTGGTTAGCGGCTCTATTGCAGGCATACCAATATCTGGACCGGTTGATAATTTTCTGAGTGACGAACAAAAATCCATTCTAGACACCATTGCTATCTTCCCGAATGATGGTACGCTCACCTTCAGCGAAGATCAAACCTACGCGCTGAGCTCACCTTCACTCGATCAACCGCTCGAAGGCACCTGGGCACTCAATGGTAACACACTGACCATGAATGGAATAGCGCAGGTGTCGCAGTTTTTAGACAGCAACGCGCTGGACTTCACCGTGCTAAGTCTGAGCGAATCTCGCTTGTCGATGAGCACCTCGGTGCCCGATATCTCACTGGCCGACCTGCCGGTGCCTGATCAGGTGAGAAATGCTACCGTGTCGGCCGATTATCAACTAGACTTACAGAAATAAACCAATCAAATGACCGAAAAGCAGTGGGTGCTGAACGAACTCGCCGATCCTGAGCAGGTAGCTTCTTTATCCGAAGCCATCCGAGTAGAGCGACCACTAGCGCAGATGCTGGTGCAGCGGGGTATCATTGATTATGATGAAGCGCGCGACTTCTTTCGTCCGAGCCTAAAGAACCTGCACGATCCTTTTTTGCTCAAAGATATGGATCACGCGGTGCGTCGATTGGTATTGGCCATTGAGCGTGAGGAGAGAATACTGATTTACGGTGATTACGACGTAGACGGCACCACTTCAGTAGCGCTAGTCTACGGTTTCTTGCGAACCTGCTACGCCCACGTAGACTTTTACATTCCGGATCGCTACCGCGAGGGCTACGGCATCTCCGAAGCCGGTATCCGGTACGCCACTGAGCAAAATTGCCGCCTGATCATATCCTTAGACTGTGGTATTCGGGCGGTCAAACTTGTGACCGAGGCGCGGCAGCAGGGCATCGATTTTATCATCTGTGATCATCACCGCCCCGGAGCCGAATTGCCGCCGGCCCACGCCATTGTCAATGCCAAACAGACCGGTTGTGATTACCCTTATCAAGAGCTGTGCGGTTGTGGAGTGGGCTTCAAATTGTTGCAAGCCTTCTGTCAGGTGACAAAGCGCCCGCAGGGGCCTTTGTACGAATATTTAGATCTGGTAGCAGTGGCGATTGCCGCTGATATTGTACCGATCACGGGCGAGAATCGGGTGATGGCGCACTACGGCCTGCAAACCCTGAACCGTTCGCCCCGCCCGGGCCTCAAAGCTTTAGCCGAAGTAGCGGGACTACACGGCCCCCTCACGATCGACAATGTGGTGTTTGGTATCGCCCCCCGAATCAACGCCGCCGGTCGCATGAAACACGCGAAAGCAGCGGTAGAATTGCTACTGTCCGAAGACAAAGAAACGGCCGATGATTGGGCAACGCAACTCAATCAGCGCAATAGCCAGCGACGGGTGCACGACACTGATACGACACAGCAGGCGCTAGCGATGATTGAGCAACAGCGGTTGTCCGATGCGCACAGCACGGTGCTTTTTGACGCTTCCTGGCACAAGGGCGTGGTAGGTATTGTGGCTTCGCGCTGCATTGAGCACTACTACCGCCCCACCATCATTTTGACCGAGTCGAACGGTAAGGCCACCGGTTCGGCCCGTTCGGTCGCCGGATTCGATGTGTACGAAGCGATTACCGAGTGCGCCGATCTGCTCGACCAGTACGGCGGCCACACGTACGCCGCCGGACTTACTTTGCCAATAGACCAAGTGAGTTTGTTTAGAGATAAGTTCGAGGAGGTGGTATCACAAAGGATTACAGCCGAGCAGCTGGTGCCCCGCATCGAGGTTGAGCAAGTGATCTCATTAGACGAAATAACCGCTCAGTTTTACAAAATCATGAAGCAAATGGCTCCCTTCGGTCCGGGCAATATGCGCCCGGTGTTGGTGAGTGAAAACCTGATGGTGACCGGCTATCCGCAGGTCTTGAAGGAGAAGCACTTAAAGTTTCAGGTGCATCAGGTAGGTAGTGGTCAGTCGCTGTCGGCTATTGGATTTAGTATGGCTCACTTGTACGAGCAGATAGACGGGCAGCCGTTTCGCATGGCGTATCAGGTGGAAGAGAACCACTTTAATGGGAGCACCAGTTTGCAGCTGGCTATCCGGGACATCAAAAGGATGTAGTGGCTAAGGAGAAGGCGGTGCGTATTAAACGAAGTGGTTTGTTTCAGAAACCATCGGAAATACCGTTATTTAGCCAGAAGTGCCGCCCAACATCCAGACCGTATGAACAAATCTTTTGAAATTCTACTTCAGCACCGAAAAGTGCTGCACCACTACCTCAAAGAAACGCCGCTAGAAACCCTAAATGCTATTCCCTCGGGTTTTAGAAATAATATATTCTGGAATATAGCCCATTCAGTAGTCACCCAACAGTTGCTCACGTACGGTTTGTCCAACGCTACGCCGCTGGTGCCCCAAACGTTGATCGATCAATATCGCAAAGGTACTGTACCTAAACAGGATGTGACGAGCGAGGAAGTAACCGAAGTCCATCGGTGGCTGTTTAAAACCGTAGAAAGAAGTGCTGAAGACTTTCAATTGGGTACTTTTCGTCATTTCCGACAGTACACCACTGCCACTAAAGTGGTGCTCAACCGGATAGAAGACGCTATCGAGTTTAATAACTTTCACGAAGGGCTGCATTTAGGGTATATCATGGCGCTACAAAAGTCTGTTTCGTAGCGAACACTTACCTTCTATCCGCGTATGCTATCTGCTATTCAATGTTGACTCGGCTAAACCAGTATCTTTTCTCGCCGGTAGACAATAGCCCACTCGTCCTGTTTCGAGTCGTTTTCGGTGCCCTCATCGCTTTGGAAGCGGGTGGTGCCATCGTCACGGGCTGGGTCCGCCGAGTCTTCGTTGAGCCTCAGTTCACCTTTAATTTTATCGGTTTCGACTGGCTGCAACCACTCGTAGGCGAAACAATGTACTTCGTTTACGCAACCATGGCGGTGCTGGGTATCATGGTGATGGTAGGTTTGTACTATCGTATAGCGGTAGGAGGATACGGGCTACTTTGGACGGTCTGT
The DNA here is from genome assembly GCA_965213875.1 of Tunicatimonas sp. GTDB lineage: Bacteria > Bacteroidota > Bacteroidia > Cytophagales > Cyclobacteriaceae > Tunicatimonas. Next base: position 2,911,787 of record CBDCAN010000001.1, read on the forward strand.
TACCTGCTGCAGAAGTCAAGTTACAATAATCACTACTACCTACTGATCTTGCTCTGTGGACTGATGGCTCTGGTGCCTGCCCACCGCTACTACTCGCTGGATGTGAAACTAGGCCACACCGAAAAGTCACTCACCTGCCCCCGGTGGTGCTTGCTGATCTTTATAGTGCAGGTAAGCATTGTCTATCCGTTTGCCGCCATCGCTAAACTATATCCCGACTGGCTGGCGGGTGTACCCATTGCGATGTGGATGCGTGGCAAAGCGGACTTTTGGCTAATCGGCCCGTGGCTACAGCAGGCGTGGTTGCAGCAGTCGATCATATACGGAGGCATCGCCTTCGACGGCTTAATCGTTCCTCTACTGCTTTGGAAACGAACCCGCCTCTACGCTTTTGTGATCGGCATCTTCTTTCACCTGTTCAACTCCGCCGTGTTTCATATCGGTATTTTTCCGTACATGATGATTGGTATCTGCGTATTTTTCTTTCCGCCCGAACAGGTACGTCGGCAGTTCTTTCGCCGCAAGGCTGAACCTAACGTACGAGCGGCAAATACTTACCCGGTGCGTCATGGTTTGGTTACGCTGCTGGCGATCTATTTTGCGTGGCAGATTTATCTACCGCTGCGACATCACCACTATCCGGGCGATGTGCTATGGACCGAGGAGGGGCATCGTATGGCGTGGCGCATGATGCTTCGTAGCCGTCAGGGAAGTATCAACTTTAGCGTAGAAGATACAGCAACCGGTGAGCGTTGGCCGGTGAGCCTGGCAGACCACCTCACGTCCAAACAGCAAAGAAAGGTGGCGTCGCACCCCGATATTATTTGGCAGTTTGCTCAGCATTTAGAGCAAGCGTATCAGCAACAAGGCTATGCCGATGTGGCGGTATACGCCGACGCTCAAGTAAGTATAAACGGCAGCAGGATGAGCCAACTCACCGACCCCACGGTGGACCTAACGGAAGTTGACTGGCAGCGGTTTCGGCACGCTGAGTGGATACTGCCTCGATCGGTAAATACCAATCCTAGTGCAGCCCAGTAAGCTATAGCAAGCCCAGCGTCTCGATAATAACGCCAATCAGAACGCTGTAACCAAGAAGATCATACATAGAAAACTTCTTCTCGCGAAAATCTTTATTGATCGTTTTCAGTGCTTGTTTCATGTCACGAATTATTTAATGGTATGTGAGAACATCTACAAAAAAAGGGCTAGAGCTTTGTAGTGCCGAGGGCGGTGTAATATTTAGGCACATAAACCCACGATCCAAGGTCGTTGGTTCCCTAAGCGGGTACTCATTCGCAAAGAGCGCCGACCAGATAGCGCATTGACACCGATAACAACGAAAAATATCATATATCGCAAGAAAAGTGTAAATTTCTGGTTCAAACTTATAATCATACTGTATGAACAATCTTTCTCGCCGTAGATTCAGCGCCTTGATAGCCGGTTTGGCGGCCACTACTACTTTAGGGTTCACCTCTTTCGTAGACAAAGCGGAGAACGATACCAAGATCAGCGTATTGTTGCTCACCGGACAAAATAACCATAGCTGGCGGCGTACCACCCCCCTGGTTGAAGACATACTAAAGGAAACCGACTTGTTTAGTATAGAAATCTCTATGACGCCTCCTGCTGGCGCCGAGTCAGAGGTTTGGGATACCTGGCGACCGGACTTTTCGCGGTATGACGTAATACTCAATAACTACTTTGGCGACGACTGGCCGCCCGCGGTTCAACAACAGTTTATAACGTATATCGAGCAGGGCGGAACGTGCCTGGTGTTGCACGCGGCCAATAATTCTTTCGAGGGTTGGCAACCCTTTGAAACGATGGTCGGCTTGTTGTGGCGTGACAGCACGTACGCTGATCGCGTCTATCTGGATGAAGCGGGCGCTACGGTGCGCGTGCCCGCCGGACAAGGGCCCGGTGCCGGGCACGGAGAAGTGCACGATTGGATGATCACCATACGTGATACCGAGCACCCTATTACGAAAGGAATGCCTCGTACGTGGGTGCATGCACACGACGAACTGTACCACGGGCAGCGCGGCCCCGCCGAGAATATGCATTTGCTGGCCACCGCCTACTCAACGGCGGACAATGGCGGAACGGGCAAAAATGAACCTATGGTATGGTATGTTCCCTACGGAAAAGGAACGGTCCTTACGTGCTTGCTGGGTCACCTTTGGCCCACACAAGAAGAAGATACAGCGTTTCAGTGTGTAGGGTTCCGCACCTTGCTACCCCGATGTGCGGAGTGGTTGGCTACGGGTGAGGTGAGTATCGCTGTACCCGAAAACTTTCCTACCGCTGATAAGGTGAGCGTGGTAGCTCCGTAGACGCAATGGCTGCCGGACACGTATTCTTAAATTAATTTTGTTACTGCGTAGGGGATTTATCCAGAAGCCCCGACTACCTCTTCGAGGCGTAGCAGAAAACTTTAAGAAATGTGTCCGAGTGATGCGGCTGACCGTACCTTTCATCATCGCTTTTGTTTGACCAACCCTAGCGGCGGTCGCTCACTCCTTTCTTCTCGCACATGTCTGCCACCGAACACTCTGTACACCGCGGAGCTACCCCACGACAAACGTGCTTTCCGTACGGAACCAACAGGCGGTTGATCTCTACCCAATACTGTTCAGGAAGCTTCTCTTGCAGCGCTATCATTGTCTTTTCAGGAGTTTTGGTCGATACATAGCCCCAACGGTTGGTAATACGATGCACGTGAACGTCTACCCCAATGTAGGGTTGTCCCGAAGCAATGCCTAATGCCAGACTGGCGCACTTTGGTCCGACCCCCTTAAATGAGGTCAGTGTAGCAAAGTCTTCCGGTAGCTTTCCTCCGTGTTCGTCCCTTACGACGGTCGCTATTCTCTGAATCTGATGAGATTTGCCCTCGTGGTAAGTGCTTTGATTAATAGCAACGTTAATCTGACCAGGGGTGAGTGCTGCCATAGCCGCTGGGGTGCGTGCCAAACGAAACAGGTTAATAGAAGTTGGCACCGTTACTTCGTCGTAGGTACGAATAGAAATGATGCACGCAACAAGCTGCTCAAATAGCGTACTGTACCCCCGATCATATAGATCAAAGAGCGCCGCTTTTGGTAACGGCTTAACTGCCTTCTGCAATCTTTCTACTACAAGATGAATATTGAATGATGACGGCCCCATATAATAAAAATCTTATCCTCCGTCGAATGTTTTACCGTGAGGGGCGTAGCGAGCGTACTGTAGAAAGATGATAGAACCAAGACAAAGCGTTGCTTGCTACCGTGTTGCCTCACTGAAGGAGCTGTCCAGAATATCGCAATTTATAACCAATTATACCTATACCTTTTGATAGTTTTTCATTATAATGCGCTTCAAATGCGTTCAGCAAGATGGAGCCTGTAGATGCTAAAACCGACCTTGTGTTACTGGATAAAGTGAAGCAGGGTGACACACGAAGTTTCGAAGCGCTATTCGAGCGTTATTGGGAGCCACTATATGTTACCGCTTGCAATCGCCTGAAAGATGCGGAAGAAGCAAAAGAAGTGGTACAAGATTTATTTGTTAGTTTATGGCGGAGACGTACCCGCCTGAGTATTGATACTTCTCTTCGTGCTTATCTGTTCAGTGCCCTGAAGTACGCCATTCTGGATCATATGCGTGCGCAGATTGTACGAGAGAAGTACGTGAAGATGATTCAGCGCAAAACCACTGTTCAGCGCAATGCGACGGAAGAGGCGGTAACCTACCACGAACTACAAAGAAAGGTGCAAGAGGGTATCGCAACACTACCGACTCGCTGTCAGCAAGTGTTTCATCTACGCCGTTTAGAGCACCTGTCTGTCAAAGAGATTGCCGAAAAAATGAGCATATCTCCTAAGACGGTAGAGAACCAGCTTACCAAAGCCACCAAAGTGTTACGTATGCACCTCAAAGAGTACGTAACCATCGCACTGTTTTTCCTTTCTACTCTGCTTTACTAATTTTTCTTGTAGGGGATTTGTGTCGTTTGTACGACATGTTAGTACAATCCGAACTACTGGACTAGCTACAGTTCCTCGGTGGGCACCCGTGCGTTGACGTCGGATGCCACGATCCTCAGAACACTTCTCTTGGTAGAAACTTAACCCATTTATTTACCTCAATGCCTGCGCTATGAAAAAAGTACTACTCCTTATCTCTATGCTGATGCTCAACCAGAGCGTCTTTGCCCAACTCGCCGACAGAAACTATGCAGATCTGCTCACTAAATCTATTACCTTTTTTGAGGCCCAGGCGTGTGGCCCAAACGTTGCCAGTCACAGCTCCTTCAACTGGCGAGGAAACTGTCACACTTCAGACGGACAAACGCTGGGCCTGGATTTGACCGGTGGGTGGCACGACGCGGGCGACCACGTGAAGTTCAACTTCCCTATGGCGCAGGCTGTTTACAATCTGGCAGCCCTGTACGTAGATTATCGCTCGGTGGTGAATAGCTCAGGCAATAAGAATCTACTGCTTAAGCAATTGCGTTTTATTGGCGACTACATGATCAAGTGTCATCCTAGTGCTAATAGCTACGTGATTCAGGCTGGAACCGGAGAGCGTGATCACGCCAACTGGCAGGTGCCAGAAGAAAATACCTACGAACGTAGGGCCTATCTGGCTGATCTTAACCGCCCCAATACCGAGCTGGCTTGCTCTAATGCTGCCGCTTTTGCTGCACTCAGCATGGCTTTTCGCGGACAGGACGAAAACTACAGCGATGAACTGTTGCAACACGCCCGCGAACTGTACGATTTCGGCTATCAAAATCAGGTTTCATACAACAGCAATAACCAACTTCCTGATCGTGAGTTTGTACTCTACGATTCTGACAATGGGTTTCAGGATGAAATTATGGTAGGAGCAGCGTGGCTTCATCGTGCCACCGGCGAAGCTCGCTACAAAAACGAAGCTGACGCGGCTTTTAATGAGCTTGACAATTACGTAGGCGGATGGGCCCCCGCCTGGGGAGATCATCAGTACGAAGCGGCCTTTCAGCTGGCCAAAACTACCAACGAGGGAAAGTACTTAAATCCGCTAAAACGCTACGTGGTAGCAGTTGCCGACGGGAGCGAAGGCAAGTATTCGTCGGGTGGTCTGTGGCAAGCGTCAGCCAAAGGAAACACCGACGGCTTCGCGCTACCCATGTCTCTGGGAGCAGCTTCTTTAGCGTACCGCTACGCCGAGTTGGTAGGCAGCAACAATGCTGACTACAACAAGGTGCGCAGTTTTGCCTTCAACCAGGTTAACTACGCACTGGGTGATAACCCCCGAGGCGGCTCTTACGTGGTAGGTTTTGGCAACAATTTTCCACAGATTACCCATCACCGGTCGGCCCACAGCCCCAACAGCTTCAATATTGATAGCAACCCGACCAACGATACGCATACCATCACCGGTGCCTTGGTGATGGGACCCATTTTTGATGACTCCTACCGGAATGTCCGCTCAGATATAAAGTATACGGAACCTGCGGTGGGCAACAACGCCATACTTGCACTGACTGCCGTTCAGATGACTAAAGAAGCTGGCAGTACACCCCCCCCTAGCACTGGCAACGTGATCGTTCGGGCACGCGGTAATTCAGGCGAAGAACAAATTGAAATTCGCTATCAAAACAACCGAGTGGGCAATCGTATCACATTAAGTACTACCTTTGAGGAATATAAAGTGCAGGTGAACAATGCTAACGGAAATTTTAAGGTGGCGTTTGTGAATGATGCTAGCGGCCGAGATGCATTTATTGATTGGCTGCAAGTGGGCACGACCAAACGGCAAGCAGAGTCTCGAGACGACAATACCGGCGCCTGGGGCAACGGCGTGTGTGGCGGTGGCACCAGAACGCAAGTTTTGCACTGCAATGGCTACATTAACTTTGGAACCATGAGTACTTCAGGTTCGGCTACGACGGGTCAGATTGTGGTAAGAGCAAAGGGAGACACCGGAACTGAAACTATGGAACTGCACGTGAACGGAACGAAAGTGAAGACTTGGACTAATGTTTCTACCAACTTCACCAACTATACACATAACAACTACAGCGGTTCTAAGAATATTAAGGTACTTTATACTAATGACGGGCGCACCAGTAGTGGAGCTGATAAGAATTTGACAGTAGATAAAATCACGGTATGCGGACAGGCAGTACAGGCCAACGCTTCTGGCGTCACCCGCAACGGTTGTGGGCAGGGTGAAACTTTATGGTGCGACGGTAATTTTGACTTTGGCACCAGAAGTTGCAGCAGCTCAGCACGTTTGGCCAGCGGGGTTGAAAACAAAGCGTTGTTAGAAGATTCTGAGATTTGGGGACACTTGCTAAAAAGCTATCCTAATCCAGCTAGCAATAAACTGGTGCTGGAGGGGGGCGAACACTATCAAATGGTGTTATACGACATGACGGGCCGCTCGGTGCTTGAGCACCGTGACCTCAGAGGAGTAGTAGACATAGAAGTAGATCATATTTTACCTGGCCTCTACGTGATGGAAATGCGCGACAGCGAGAATCACGAAGTGAGACGACGGGTTGTTATAGAATAGATGGAAGGGGGGCTAGACAGCGCCCCCTACTTTTACTTATGGAAAAGAATAGTGCCGAAGATGCCATCCGTGCTTACTTAGCAGGTAAACCCTCGCCCCAGGGCAAGGCGCTGTTTGATCAATGGTACGACTCCTTTGAAGATGAACGCCAGATCGACAGTTCCGCCGAAGATAGACACCTGATTGCCCTAGAAATGCTGGCCCGCATAGAACAAAGGAAAAAAGAACGCCCCCCTATTTGGTTGCTACCTCACCGAGTAGCGGCTGGCTTAGTAGGGCTGTTGATAGCGGCCCTGGCTATACTGTGGTACTATCATCAGAACAATCACCTCCAAACAATTGACACTGGCTATGCCCAACTGCGCGAATTGATGTTACCCGATGGATCTATCGTTACGCTCAATGCCAACTCAACACTGCGCTACAGTACCGATTGGAATCATCAAGACATAAGAGAAGTATGGTTAGAAGGCGAGGCATTTTTTTCTGTAGCGCACACCTCAGATAACCAAAAATTTGTGGTGCGTGCCGGAAGTATGGACGTCAAGGTGGTGGGCACCGAGTTTAACGTACATTCGCGGCGGGAAGAAGTGAACGTTGTTCTTCAAACGGGCAGGGTAGAAGCCAATATCCCCTCCCTGAACAAATCAGTGAGTATGCAGCCCGGTGATAGAGTAGCCTACACGGTATCGTCTGCAGCTATCACAAAACAGCGCACTGACCCTGCTCTACAAACCGCGTGGAAAGAGCGTAACCTGGTACTGAGCAATACGTCTTTGGCAGAGGTAGCGCAACTCATGGAAGATTTTTATGGTTATCAGGTAATACTGGTTGATCCCAGTATTGGCGAGCAGCGTCTATCTTCTACCAGCACGCTCTCTTTGGACAATCCGAAGGTACTAATTTCGGCCATTGCGGAGATATTTTCTCTGAAAGTGACTCAAGAGTCTCAGGTTATCTACCTAGAGAGTAGGTAGTGCAGTGGCACGCCTCGGTAGATATTCTTGATAATTGCGGCGATAGGCCACAAACGCACGGGATAGTAGGCGGATTTTCGTAGCTTGAGCTTCTACCGAGAAGATTTCTAGGTAGAAGATTAAGTGTATAAGGTCACTAAGCGATCTTCGTATGGAGAAACTTTTACACCGAAGTCTGTACCTGACATTCTTAATGTTACTATGTGGTCTGTCATGGGCACAAAATGCTTCAGACCCAGCTTCTGGTAATGCTTCGTCCCTTCAAGAAGTGTTATCTAGCCTGGGAGAAACTCAGCAACTTACCTTCCTCTACGAAGAGCGCCTGGGCAACTACCCAACCAACTATCGGGTCGGCGATGTGTCGAACATTGCCGCAGTACTCAAGGAAGTACTTACTCCCCTAAAGCTCGTGTTTGTCAAAATTGATGAGCAAACGTACGCAGTCAAGCCTGCCGCTGAGCAGGTATCACCGTCAGTACTCAATACGATTGACATTCGGGGTAAGGTGACTGACTCGGCTGATGGTCAGCCACTTCCTGGAGTCAATGTTGTCGTGAAAGGAACATCTATTGGCAGTATCACCGATGCGTACGGAGACTATCACCTGGTGGTTGAGAAAGATGCGGCTACCCTTATCGTGTTTTCATCCGTAGGCTATCGGGCCCAAGAGTTACCTATCGGTTTGCAGAATCAGATCAATACCACATTGGTACCTCAAACTACCGCACTGTCAGAGGTTGTAGTAGTAGGATACAGTGCCCGCGCCAGACGAGATATGACAGGTGCGGTAGAACTTATTGATGGCAAAGCTATTAATAGTATTCCTGCCGCCTCTTTGGGGGCTCTTATAGGCGGGCGTATGGCCGGAGTGCAAACGTTAAAGAGCTCAGGACAACCAGGAGGCAGTGTATCTGTCCGTATCCGAGGGGCAAACTCTATTAATGCATCTGCCGAACCACTCTACGTGGTCAACGGTGTGCCTCTCACGGGGCAAGAGTGGAATGAAACGCTGGGCTTTGGTTGGATAGGAGGGGGCGAAGGTCAAACGATTCTTAGCGAGCTGTCATTTTTAAACCCTCAGGACGTAGAGACGATCAGCGTGCTGAAAGATGCGTCGGCTTCGGCTGTATACGGCTCCAGAGGAGCCAACGGGGTTGTAATCATTACAACCCGCCGTGGTTCGCCCGGTAGAACGAAAGTGCGTCTGAGTAGCTCTTATGGGTTTCAGCAAGTACCCAAAAAGCTACCGGTCATGAATCTACCTCAGTATTTGAGCCATCAGCAACAACTAGAAGACGATGGGTGGGTCGACGCTAGCTACTATCTTCCTCAGTCGTCGGTAACCGGTGCAGGAACTCAGTGGCAGGATGAGATATTTCGTACTGCTCCTATCCAGTCGCATCATTTGTCGTTGAACGGAGGAAATACCCGCACCCACTACGCAGTAAGCGGTGGATACTTTCAGCAAGACGGTATTGTTGTCGGATCAAACTTCGACCGATATTCGTTAAGCTTTAACCTCGATCACCACGCGCGTCGTTGGCTTACCGTCGGTAGTAGCATTATCGCCAGTAGCACTCGTGAAAGTGTGATCCTGAGCGATGCTGAAGACGGTATTATTTCGCAGGCCCTAACGACAGCCCCTCTTTTCCCTGTTTACCAGAGCGATGGCAACTTTGGTGGACCACGTGCCGCCTTATCGCAGCAGTCAAACCCGGTGGCGCTGGCGCTTACGCGCGATTCAGAAACGCAACGTCATGCTCTATTGGGTAATATATACGGTGAGATTAGTGCTAACGCTTACTTTACTTGGCGTACTGAGCTAGCCGGTGACTTTCGTCAGGTCGATAATGCCGCCGCTCAGCCTACTTATCAGTGGGGACGCACCACGAACGATCTTAGTGAGCAGCAGGAGAAACAGAATGCCTACCGTTTCTGGATGATGAAGAACTACGCCACCTACAACCGCACTTGGGCCAAGCATCAGGTTGAGTTGCAGGGCGGGCAAGAAATTCAGGCCGCTTACTGGAATGGCTCTCGTATTATACGCCGGGGTACTGAAACTGATGGGCTGACCAGCGAATTACCGGCGGCTGTTCGTCAGCAGTGGAAGGGCAGCAATGCGCTCATATCGTACTTCGGTTTCTTGAACTATAACTACGATAATCGCTACTGGCTAACGGCTAGCTTACGAGCAGACGGCTCCTCTAAGTTTGGCCCTACCCACCGGTGGGGGGTGTTCCCATCGTTTGCGGTAGCATGGAAGCTGCACCAAGAAAAGTTTCTGCAATCGTCAGCGCTGAGTCAACTAAAGCTAAGGCTCGGCTACGGTGAAGTAGGTAACCAAGACATAGAGGATTATGCGTACGCCACACCGCTGGCGAGCACCCCCACCCAATGGGGATTTGGTTCTTCGCCCACCCGCTTCGGTAATGCTGAAGTAAAATGGGAGTCTACTTTTCAGCTCAACGCCGGATTGGACCTGGGGCTCTGGAGCAACCGGGCACACCTGTCAGTAGATGTGTATCACAAACGGGTGAAGGATATGCTGGTGCAACAACCGCTACCCCTTTACATAGGTACGCAAGCGATTGCGTCGCCTTGGGTAAACCGAGGGGAATTAGAAAACCGCGGCATCGAAGTGACACTCTCTACCATTAATATCAGTAACAAATCACTAACGTGGACATCTAGCTTCACGTTTGCCCACAACCGAAACCGTCTGGTTTCATTAGGGGGAGGCGGAATAATTTCTAGAAATATAGAGTGGCTCAACGCGGTTACCCGTAGCGAGGTAGGGCAACCCCTGGGGCAGTTTTATGGGTATCAAGTAGACGGGCTGTTCACTTCTGCCGACGAACTACTGAGTAGCCCCCGACAGGCCGCTGAAATAGACCGAGAAACCGGAGTATGGATTGGCGATATTCGTTTCAGGGATATTGATCCGGCTCTTAATGAGAGCGGGGAGCCTGTGATCGACGAACGCGACCGCAGCTACATTGGTGACCCTAACCCTGATTTTACCTTTGGGCTCGACAACCATTTGACGTACAAAAACTTTGACGTGAGCTTGTTGCTGCGGGGCTCATACGGCAACGATGTTTACAACTATTCACGTGTGTTGGCCGAAGGAATGCGCCATCCTGGCAACAATCAGTTGGTTACGGTGGCAGACCGCGCTCGTGTAAAAAAGATATATCCCGTAGGAGGCGATGACGTGTCTAATTTTCAGTTGGTTAATCCTGATGCTACGCTACCTCGGGCGGTATCGTCAGATCCTAATGGTAACACCAGAACGTCGGACCGTTACGTAGAAGATGGATCTTACCTTCGGCTCCAGCACTTTGCTGTGGGTTACTCGTGGCCTCAGGCGCGGTTGCTCAGGCAGAACATTGAGCAGTTACGCCTGTTCGTGAGTGCCCAAAACCTCTACACCTTTACTTCCTACAGCGGCTTCGATCCTGAGGTAGGGGCCTTCAACAATGACCCTTTGTTGCAGGGTATCGACAACGGCCAATACCCATCGCCTCGAACAGTATCCATCGGTATCAACGTAACCTTATGACAAAAGTAGCTACACACTTCAAACAGTTAGTACTGATGCTAGTGGGTTTATGCTGGCTCAGCGGTTGCCACGATGATTTCCTGGATCGTACTTCGGAGGATACCCCCATTTTAGAGGAGTTCTACGCGACAGAAGATCAATTAATCTCCTCTTCGGCCTTGCTGTACGGAAACTCTTGGTTCGGTTTTAACGACAAGGCATCTTGGATTATCGGCGAGTCTATGTCGGGTAATCATTGGGCCGATGAAGAACACGCCGTTGAGTTTTTTACCCTCAGTGTGAAGGGCGACAACCCTCATCTTAGTACGGCCTGGGCCTCTTTATGGGGAGTGATTGCCCGTGCCAATACTATTATTGTCAATGTGCCTCTACAAATTGGTCATGATGTTTCTGCTGATGTGGCCGAGCGTGTTATCGGTGAAGCCCTCTTTATGCGAGCCGCCGCCTACTTTTATTTGGTTCGTCTGTGGGGGGGCGTGCCCATCATTGAGGACAATGCGGCGCAAATTGATGACCCTATAGTACCCCGCCACCGAGTGGAAGACGTATACCAGTTTATTATCAACGACCTGAAAAGAGCCGTAGCTGTACTGCCTTTCTCGTATCCGCCCGAAGAGGCCGGTCGGGCAACCACTTGGTCGGCAGAGGCGATGCTCGCCAAAGTATACCTCGCGCGAGCCGGTTACGGACGTTCAGGTGATCGTGATCCTAATGATCTGGCAGCGGCAGCTCGCTCAGCCCGGCGTGTACTGAACCAGTCGGGAAAATTTCTGTTGGCTGATTACGACGAACTATTCAGGGTGCAGAATGAGAATAACGAGGAGTCTTTATTTGCTTTGCAGTGGGTATCTTGCCGAGACTGGGGGTCGCAAAACACCCACCAGGCGTATTTTGCTGAGAGTGGCGCCATCACCGGGCTGGAAGACGGCTGGGGAGGATACCAAGGACCTTCTATTGACCTACAGAACGCCTACGAGCCAAACGACCGGCGAAAGGATGCTACCGTTATGACTGATGGTGCTTTTTACCCAGAATTGATGCGTGAAACAGGTGGCTATACTTACCGAGTGATACGAGGCGACGATGACGGCGAAAACGCTACGTTTGCCGCGGTGAAGAAGTACGTTATCGGAAGTACTGCCGATAATCCTGGCGTGCAGATATGCTATATGTCTACACCGCTAAACACCTACGTACAACGGCTGTCTGACGTATACCTTATACTAGCTGAAGCCCTGCTTGGCAACCGTGCCTCTACCAGTGACCCCGAGGCGCTGAATGCTATCAACACGGTTCGCCAGCGGGCAGGACTATCGCGGCTGAGTGCTATCTCACTAGAAGACATACTGCAAGAGCGCCGAATAGAATTTGCTTACGAGAGCGACTACTGGTACGACCTGGTACGCATTCACTACTTCGATCCCCACCGGGCAGAAGACATGCTAGCACGGCAAGAGCGGGGTAGAAGATCTTTTGATTACCAGGGACGGTGGATTGTCACTAGCCGACAAATTGCACCCGATCGCGGTGACTTTTTGTTGCCTTACCCTACGGAAGAAGTCAACCGGAACCCTTTGTTGGAAGAGGCGCCGGTCTCATACGATTTTTAACACGATTAACCGCTAGTGTCTGCGCCAGTGGCACCGGTGTATACGTTGCGGGGGACGAACGACTTAGACAGCATACCCATGAGCTGCCACAGCGAAAGGATACTATCCTTTGCGATATCGTAGGGTTGATACAGGTCATGGTTATCAGAGTACAGGGTAACTAGTGTGTTATCCTGGTGCCTTAGCACTCGCTTGATAACTCGTCCGTCTGTGGTTACTACCACATGCGGTTCTCCCCATTTAATCAGGTGTTTGTCGTCGAGCATTTTGATGATAACGAAGGCACCGGGGGCTACCGTAGGATACATACTATCACCTTCTACACTGATCATAAACAGATTATTGTCTGAAAAAGTGGGCACGCTGAAGGTAAGCGCGTTGTCTACGGTCCGCTGGTCGGTATGCTGATCTAGAAAACCGGCTTGCGCGTGTAGTGGAATATAAGTAATGTTTCCTGGTGTGGTTGGCGAGGCCGCCACCTGGTTCGTGGGGCGGTCGTACGCCAGAACTTCCTCCGGCGACAGCTGAAACACCTGAGCGATTTCGTACAGCCTACCTACGGTAAGCTGAATAACTCCGCGCTCTAGCTTACTGTAAGTGGTAGTTTTGATCCCCAGGGCATCAGCCACCACCTCCTGGCTCATCTGTAGTTCCTTCCGAATACGTCTGAGTGGTATATTTTCGTGGTTCATATTGATGTAATTAGTAGAAGCGTAAAAATAATAAAAATGTCTTAATAAGAAAACATTTGCTTAAATTACTGCGTTGAACTATTGCTTAGTAGCTTATTATGCACTATAATTGTCTTATTAAGAATTTATTACTCGTGCATGATTTTATCCACATACCAGATCACGTACCTAATAATTGTTAACTATATCGTAATTTTAGCATGATGAACACCTTAGAAATCAGACCACAGACCAAGCAAGATTTAGCCAATGCGTACGGAGTAAGCGCTCGTACGCTTAACAAATGGCTTTCACCGTTCATGCAAAGCATTGGGCAGCGTATGGGGCATACCTATACACCCAAACAGGTGAAGACGATTTATGAGTTGTTGGGGCCACCCTCCTACGAGTAGTAGGCTCAGGGTACTCTAAAGAAGCGCACTAATATGTCTTATTACGACATATTGTTGCTATTCTGTTAGTATCAAGAAGTGAGTAGCTCAGCGCCACGTATATTTAGGCTATGCAAGATACCGAAATGATAACGTTAGCCAACACCTTTCTACTGAGCGCTCTGAGCATCGCTTCTTTGCTTATCAGTTTCTTTCTTAAAGATTTGTATCGAGACTATAAAGAGCAGGCGGACCGAGTAAACCGCTTGCACCGAGAGTTAGATACGCACCGTAGGTTGTTTGACGAACTTCGGCGGTTAGAACAGCACGAAGCAAACCGCTTGCAAGATCGATTAGACCGCTTAGAAACCCGCGTTGGCCGATAGCTAGGGCCTCATGTGCCTTTCTAGCTGCTGCCGAATGTCATCGGGCACCGCCACCGATTGTTTACGCTCGTAGTCAAAGTGAACCATAGTAGACAAACCCTGAGCACAAATCTCTTCTTGCTGCCATACTTCCTGACCGAGCCGAAAGGAGCTATTGCCCACATGATCTACGTAGGTTCTGATGGCTACCGGGTGGCCGTAGACTGTCTCTTTGGCAAAGCTAACCTCTATCTTAGCAATGATTAAGCGCCAAGAGGCCGGGTTTAGGTCGGGAGTGAACAGGCGAAAGACAGGAGTGCGCGCTTGCTCTAGCCAAACCGGAATAACCGTGTTATTGATATGACCTAAAGCGTCGGTTTCGGCAAAGCGAGGATGTATTGTTTCTGTGAACATAAACCAAAGATAGCCCAGTGAAGTCTGTAGTGCTAGCCAAAATTACGTATCTTTTAGCGTATCTTACGGCAGCATAACAAAATATAGCGACTGATGTGCGTTAATCTCCCAAGAGGTACTAAATACCGGATGGGCGTGAGCAAAGGGCGGTTTATGGATCAAATCAAACACTATTGGCGGGCAGTAAAGAATACCCTGGTGGCGAAGCTAATGGGCGACACGGTACGCAGCTTCATTCGCGACAATGCGATGCTCTATGCGGCATCTATAGCCTTCTATGCCATCTTTTCGCTGCCGGCCGTGTTGATTTTAGTGGTGTTTATGGGTAGTGTTTTTTACGGCGAGCAAGCCGTGCAAGGGCAACTCCATGATCAAATGAACATCCACGTAGGTCCCAACATTGCCCAACAACTGGAGAATATTCTCAAGAACGTAGAGATTAGTGGTAAGGGAGCTATTGCCCGAACCGTAGGCATTCTCACACTGCTGTTTAGTGCTACTACGGTGTTTGTAAACATTCAGTTGGCCCTCAACGAAATATGGGGAGTGCGCGCTAAACCCCGCAAAGGCTGGCTAAAATTGGTTTTAGACCGAATATTCTCGTTTGCTGTGGTAGGAAGCCTAGGCTTTATCTTATTGGCTACCCTGATGGTGGATGCTTTTTTAGATATTTCAGAGCCTTATCTAGTACGGTTCTTTTCGGATTACACCGTATATCTATTACAAACCGCTAGTTTTGTCCTCTTAGTGGGGCTACTCACCCTGGTTTTTACCACTGTTTTTAAAGTGTTGCCTGATGCTCGGGTGCGTTGGCGCGATGTCTGGGTGGGCGCATTGTTCACCACTATGCTATTTGTACTGGGGAAAGAGCTGATCGGACTCTACTTGCGTACCAGCTCGTTGTCTTCTACCT
Organism: Tunicatimonas sp.; assembly: GCA_965213875.1. Classification (GTDB taxonomy): domain Bacteria; phylum Bacteroidota; class Bacteroidia; order Cytophagales; family Cyclobacteriaceae; genus Tunicatimonas. The sequence goes on from CBDCAN010000001.1 coordinate 2,927,243, forward strand.
ACGGTGCGGCGGGTTCACTCGTATTGTTGCTAATCTGGATTTACTACTCTTCGGTGATCTTTCTGGTGGGCGCAGAGTTCACCAAGTCCTACTCTCAACGAGTGGGACACGCGATACATCCTAAACGCAACGCGGTGAAGGTAATCAAGAAAGAAGTAGAGCGCGATGTACAACCGCTGGGCCCAGTATCCGGAACTTAGCGGAGGTCTGGCACTTTTTCTTTCCTTCCCTCCCGGTTTTTAGCTAGCTTAGCGCGCTCACTTATTATCCTAATCCATGTATACCGGACTTGTACACTTGCACTCTGCCTGGCGCTATGTTGTCGTACTATTGTTAGTCGTTAGTATCATCAAAGCCTTTGCGCAATGGTTCGGTAGCAACCCTTTCACACCGGCTGATAAGAAGGTTTTTTTGTTCACATTGATCTCAGTTCACCTGCAACTCATCTTTGGATTGGTGCTATACTTCATTAGCCCCTATGTGCAACTCAGCGACATGGCCGCTACCATGAAAGACCCTACCCTGCGGTACTGGACGGTAGAGCATATGTCTACCAACATCATCGGTATCATCCTGATCACCGTCGGCTACTCTACGGCCAAACGGGCTGCCACTGATAAGGCGAAATTTATGCGCACAGCACTATTTTACCTCATCGGATTCGTACTCATTATGGTAGCAGTGCCTTGGCCCTGGAGTCGCATGGACCGTGGTTGGTTCTAAACCAAGCGTGGTTGTTTAGAGGCGCGTAAAGCTAAAGAATGGTAAGCCACAATGAATGACGACACCCATATCATTCACTACTTAATTATACTTCAGAGCAATAACACCTAACTCATGACGAGCTGCTCAACACTAGTATAACCACTTGCTGAATCCTACCAGTGGCTTGGGGTAATTCTCGCCAATAACAACGCCGAAAGACTCGAGCTCGGTAGCAGGAATTTCGGTAGGGTAGTGCACCCGTTTGCCCGCTACTTCTGATAGTTCGGGAATCCAATGGCGAACGTACTCGCCCTGAGGGTCGTAGCGCTTCGCCTGGCTCATGATGTTAAAGTACCGGTTCTCGCGAGGGTCGTTGCCCACTCCGGCCACATAGTTCCAGTTGCACCAGTTGCTACACACATCATAGTCTACCAGCATACTCTCGAAGTAAGCCGCACCCCATGTCCAGTTCACCTTCAGGTCCTTCACCAGAAAGCTGGCTACGTTCTGTCGTCCGCGGTTAGACATAAAACCGGTCGTAGCAATTTCTCGCATGTTAGCATCGATAAAAGGTACGCCTGTATTGCCATCTTTCCACTTGGTAAACGCTCCCCAGTCGTCGCGCAGATACGGATCTTCTTGCTTGATGCCGCCCACCCGGAAGATGCGGGTGCTATATTTCTTAGCAATAAACCGGAAGTAGTCACGCCACAGCAGTTCAAAAATAAGCCAGTAGGTAGACTTGTTCTTAATCCGCTCAGCTTCGTAGCGGCACACTTCATAGTAAATGGTACGAGGCGAGAGTGATCCGTTGGCCAACCAAGCCGAAAACTTGGTAGAATAGTCAGCACCCAATAATCCGTTGCGGGTCTCTTTATAGTGGCGAAGTTGATCCCTTTCCCAAAGGTAAGTGTGCATCCGCTGTTGTCCCGCACTTTCGCCCCCTTCAAAAGAGAGTACCGCCCGGGGTTCGGGGTGGGGGGGAGTGAGACCTAAGTCGTCAAGCGAAGGGATATTGCCCGGTGCCACGTCTTGCCCGGGCGGGAGTTGAGAGGGGGCGGGCACTAACGGACGCACCGAAACCGAACGCTCTGCTTCTTTACGAAACTGCGAAAAGATATCAGGCACATTCTTGATGGGCCAGGGGATATCGTCGATGTGAAAGAGCGTAGACTGCCAGAGCTGCACCAGCTCAATACCCATCGCGTTCAGGTTTTCCTCCAGCGCATTGGCGGCTTGCGTTTCTTCGCTGGCTACTTCTTTGCTGGCAAACACCACTGATGCGTTTACTTCGCGAGCCAGTTGTGCAATAATATTCTCAGGAATACCCTGCCGGACAATGAGGTCTGATCCGATGTTCCTGAGGTTTTGCCTCAAATCGGCTACGGACTCTAGCAGGAAACGAGCACGGTGTGGTCCCGTTTTGCTACTGTCGATAGCAGTCTCGGTAAACTGGCGAGGGTCAAAGCAGTACACAGGGTATACTTGTTCGGCCTTTTGAACCGCTTCATGTAGCGTAACATTGTCAGCGAGCCGTAAATCGTTTTTAAACCAAACAATGGCAGTGTGGGGCATAAGGCTATTAAGTTCTTCTGAGCTTAATTTTAAACACCTTAATGCCAAGAAAGTTCGCCAAATCTAGCCCAGGGCAACCCTAAACCGCAGCAACTACTTCAGCAGTAGGACGCTTCCCTGAATGAGAGATGCGCCGTTTTTCAGGTCTATACGATAGGTGTAGGTGCCTAGCGTCGGGGGGTGTCCTGCGTACCGTCCGTCCCAGGGAGTGGCGTAGCCCTGCGATTGAAAAACCGACTCCCCCCAGCGGTTGTATACCCATACTTCGCAGTTGGGGTAACGCTCAAGAAACGCCAGGTCCCACTGATCGTTCAAACCGTCCCCGTTAGGTGTAAAAGCAGTAGGGATAGGGTAGTCTACTACTTCTACCGTCACCTGATCGGTTTCTTCACAGCCCGATACAGTGGTAGCAGTCACCCAGTAAGTGGTCGTTTGGGCCGGGCTAGCGGTCGGGTTGGCCGAGGCAGGATCATCGAGCCCTTGAGTAGGATACCAGTCGTAACTAACGTAACCCTCAGTAGCCTGTAGCGCCACGCTACCGTCGGGAATCATTTGCTCGTCAGGGCCGACATCCAGGCTGCCAGCCTGATAAATCTTGGCCAAAGCGATCACGCGATTACTCTCGCACTCACCGTTCCAAGCGCTCACGTAAAACGAGGTGTCACCCTTGATCTGAGCTCGCCACTGGCTGTCAGTGCCTTCGGCCAACAGATCACCGTCGGCGGCTCGGTCGTACCAGCGGTACACCATACCTGCTTCCGGATCATTAATTACCAGGGTGGTACTATCCGGCTCACAAAGCACCTGCTCGGTGACCGAAGGAGGAGTGGGGGGTGTTTCTACACGAGCGGTGATTTTAGCGCGTTCGCCTTCGCAACCCTCACTGACTACCGCCACATAAAAGTCGGTGGTTGTGGTGAGCGATTGCGTCATAAAGGAACCGGGGGATTCTTCACCAAGTACATTGTTAGCGCCGTCTTTGGCACGAACGGCCAGTAGCGTGCCTTCGGCATCGTACCAGTGGTAAGAGTCGCCCTCGTCGCTACTCGCTTCCAGCACGAATTCTCCGATACTACAGAGAAACGGATCAGATACGATGGGTGCCTCAGGAATAGGAATAACTCGGGCAGTGACTGATGTGCGCTTGCTTTCGCAGGGGCCTTCTAGCACCGATACAGAGAATGTGCTGGTTTCAGTAAGCGTAGTAGTGTAAGTACGGTTGCTTTCGCCCGCAATGAGCGTACCGTCAGGGCCGTACCAACGGTAGTCACCATCTTCTTTGTCAGCAACGGCCGTAAGGGTCACATCGCCCGCACCGCAAAGCGGAGCCACTTCGTTGACGGTAGGAGCTGCTACGATGGGACAGGCCGCATCAGTGGCTCGGAACGAGTAGTAAGAGGGAGTCTGCGGAGCATCGGCATTCATGTTCTGCCCCAGGGTTAAGATAGGCATACCTTCGTCCGTTGTCTTCGTTTCCAGATAGAACGTTTCGCCTGGAGTGCGTTGCTCAGGCGGGGTTTCCCACACTAACTCGCTGTTTTTGAAGAGTTCGGCGATACCAGTTTCGTGGTCGTAGATAAAAACAATGGTAGCTCGTTCGTTAAGATCAATCTGAGATCCAGGAATAAAGCCGCTCTTAATAGAATTATCTGGGTCGGCAGTGGTGTAGTAATCAACCTGTAAGCCTACGTTACCATTGTTTCCGTTATCTAGCGACTTATTGCCAATTCTGAAGGGCATTCCGTTCTCTACGTTATTTTCAGCATTAACAGCGTTGCCAGCAGTAATAAGGAGAGAGATGTTTTTTTGATTGAATACATCAAACTCCAGAGTGACGCTCTCTATACCATTAAAGATAGAAGCTGGAATATCAATGCTGGTGCTCTCGCCGGTGTTATTGTAGATACCCTCACCGTCAGATACAGTACCTCCGATGGGATTCCCCTCTTCATCCACCGGAATCAACCCGTCTTCCCCGGCGGTATTTTCGGTGATGTTGTCAGGATCACAGAAACAGAAGTCCGCAATAAGCTGTTGGGCTCGCGCTATCGGGCTGAAACTGATTAATCCGGTAGTAATAAAAATGATGACTATTCGCATAGGCAAAAAGCTAGACGGACCCCGCAAAGGACGTAGATTGCTAAAAATAGGACACATATACAACCCAGAGACTAAAAAACTTACAATCCCTACGTTTATTGCGCTAAGGTACGAAGGTACTGCGTAAGGGGCCTGCTAGAACAAAACTCGTTAATAAATTAAACAAAACAAATAATTTACATGAAATTTTATAGTGACTATTTGGATTATAGCGCAATTACTTACTTACTTTGTGATACTTTTTGAGCGGCGTGCGCTATTTTTTAACTCCAGACTATTTATGAATTCTTTTTTAGAGCAATTTTTACCGCATTTGCGGTGTCCAATAACAAAAGAGACACTGCACCCCTTGTCAGCTACGCAAATAGCGACACTAAACACACGCATTCAACAAAGAGAATTGCTTCATACAGACGGTAGTCCGGTGCTTGAAGTACTTACCGAGGCGTTAGTCTCTCAAAATCAGCAGTACGTTTATCCCATCGTATATGGTCAGATTGCAGTTTTGTTAGAGTCATTGGCCATTATGACCGACGTAAGTCAAGCACCACCTCGTTCGCTCGACGAAGAAAAGAAAGTTGTGCTAGATTTTTACAACGAGTTTGGCTGGAAGAAGAACAGCGACAACTTGTTTGAAGATACCGCTGCTTTTGAAGACCGTCGCAGTATTGCCGATCACTACTGGCGTCGGTGCCACCTGCGGCTCAACGAATACCTACCTAACGGTCAGTATATCTTAGACGTGGCTTCGGGTGCTATCCCGAACGATGAATACTTTACCTACGCTGATAATTTTCAGGTACGTATTTGCATGGATTTTTCTCTGTTGGCAATGCAGGAAGCCGCCCGCCGACTCAACGGAAAGGGTGTGTTTATCTTGGGTGACATGACTAATATGCCCATTGAAGATAGCTGTTTGGCAGCAATTATTTCCATGCACACCATATATCATATTCCTAAAGCGGAACAAAACCTAGCGGTGGCCGAAGCCTATCGCACCCTGAGTCCGGGGGGCAAAGCGGTAATCGTATACTCCTGGAAGGATGCTCCGTTGATGTATTGGTCAATGCGTGGTTGGAGGACTTTGCTCCGTTTAGCCAAACGTAAACGAAAGCGTATTAACCCTACTCCAAGCACACGGCCTCAGCTGTTTATCAATCAGCAAAATTACCGCTGGTTTGCGCGCGATATTCAACGCCCCTTTCGTGCGCAACTCAGGGTATACAGTGCTATCAGCCGCAGTTTTTCTAATACCTTCATCCGCGAAAAAGCGTTTGGAAAACAACTGACTAATATCATTTATCGTTTGGAAGGATGGTTTCCTTCGTTTTTTGGACGCTATGGGCAGTATCCGGTATTCATCATCAGCAAGCCTACCCAAAGATGATACACACTAAGCAGAATTATACATTACTACACACTTTTTTACTATGGAATCTAGTATTTACGAAACCGGTGAGTACCTCACCCACAACGAAACCTGGCACACCGAAGACTCTCCCTGGAAGGCCCGTGACATCCTACGCATCCTGCGTAAAAACACGGTAGAAGCCGACAGCATTTGCGAAGTAGGCTGCGGTGCGGGTGAAATCTTGCGTCAGCTGTCGTATAAATTACCGGAAGAAACGCAGTTTCATGGCTATGAGATTTCACCACAGGCCTACGAAATGACCCACGAACGGGCGGGCGGTCAACTACAGTTTTACCTCAAAGATTTGTTAGAAGAACCTGCTTCGGTGACCTACGATGTGGTGATGGCCATTGATGTGTTCGAACACGTAGAAGACGACTTCGGGTTTGTGCGTCGGTTGCGCGAGCGGGGCAAATACCAAATCTATCACATTCCGCTCGACATTTCGGTCAACGGGGTGCTGCAAGACAAGTTTATGTACGGTCGAAACACGGTGGGTCACATTCACTACTATACTAAGGAAACTGCCCTCGCGCTGTTGCGCGATACCGGTCACGAAATCGTAGATTATTTTTACACCCCTGATTCGCTTGAGCTGCCTCGCAAGACCCTCAAGAGCAAAATTGCTAAGTATCCGCGTAAACTGATGTACAGCGTGAAGCCCGACCTGACCGTGAAGCTGTTCGGTGGGTTTTCATTACTGGTACTCACCCGATAGTATGGCGCGAGCGATACGAATAGAACGGTTCTGGTAGGGAAGTATGCTGAGACAGAAAATTATACTGAGCTACGCCTCACAGATCATCTTTCAGGTGTTACAGGTGGCCGCCAGTTTGGTGGTGGCCCGTATTGCGGGGCCTACCGTGCTGGGTACTGTGGCATTTGGCACAGCCTACGTATCTACGCTATTGTTCGTTGCTGATCTGGGGTTGGTGGTAGCGCACATCAAGATGATCTCAGAAGGGCGCGATGAGGCCAAGTGTCTCACTACTTTTGCTACGCTCAAGGTAATAACTACCGCCTTGTTTGTGCTGGTGGTTATCGGGTTGTTTTTTACTCAGAAGTACCTCCTGGGTTACGATTTCGAGAGCCCTGTCCATGAGCAGGTGATCTTCATATCCCTGGTAGCTCTCACAATCAATCAACTGCTATTCATTCCACGCGGCACGTTCACGGCTAAAACCGAGCAGGCCAAGGTAGATCTTTCCAACTTACTACAGGGGTTCATTTTACAACCGGCCCGCATGATCGTGGTACTGCTGGGCTTTGGAGCTATCGCCCTGGCAGTGGCTAACCTGGTATCTTATCTGCTGGTGGTGCCGTTCGTGCTCTACCTGTTTCGGGGGCATCGCTTCGCTGCTTTTGATCGATCCCTCGCCCGCGACTATATCCGAATGGCTCTGCCCATCATCGTTTTGGGCATGTCGACCAGTGTGATTCATCAAATCGATAAGGTGCTGCTACAGTTTTTTTCAGACTCAGAGCAGGTAGGCTATTATACCGCGGGCTACAAAATCGGCGGGTTCATTCTGTTGATCGGCAAAAGCGTGCGCAACCTGTTCTTTCCGCTGTTCTCTAAAGCGGTGGCCGAGGGTAATCATGATTATATTAAGGATAAAATTGCCCGGTTTGAGCACTTTAGCTTTGTCTTCATCATGCCCGCCGTGGTGCTGTTGGCCATTTTATCCGAACCTATCATTCTGCTGCTGCTGGGCGACCGTTACGGCCCATCGGTGGTGGTGATGCAACTCATCACCCTGGCCATGTGTATCATGGTGGTGAACATGCCCTTTGGCAGTGTGATTGACGGCCTGGGAGAGTTCAGGCTATCGGCGATTCTCAACCTCATCAACCTCATACTCTTTGTGGTGATGATCGTGGTGATGGTGAGTCCGCAGTCGTTTGATCAAGGGGCAGCGGGGGTGGCGGTGGCTATCTTTGTCTCCAACACTTTTATCGGAGTATTATATCGTATCTATGCCACCCGTTTCTTTCCGGTGCTAACGCACGGAAAAGCCCTGAAGCTTGTTGCCTTCGGAACCGTCAGCTTTCTGGCGGGTTACTACGTATACGAACGCTTTTTTGGCACCCACTGGGGTATGCACTGCTTGTTTGCTATACTATATCTGGGGGTTGTATACGGCGTTTTACTACTGCTGGGCTGGGTGCGCCCCCAAGACTGGCGTGATCTATTGTCTATTTTTGACTTCGGCTCAATGAAGAAGTACGTGAGCGGAGAAATTAAGAAGAAATGACCAAACCTGACAACCGTATGAAACCACGTGTGCTAAACATCCTAACCCATGAGCCTGATTACCGATTCAAAACGGAAGAACCGCGTCCGAGTGTGAGTTGGGACACCGCCGACGACAGCTGGGTAGGCATCTATCGCAACGAAATTCCTAACAAGCTAGCCAAAGAAGTATTGGCCTATACGGATGAGTTTATCTACGAAGTGTGGCAACCCGACTATCGGGCCGATAGAATCTACAGCCATACGTTTGATGGAGGCGAAACCCACCGGCTCTTTCCAGCGCACAGCGAGAAGAAGCGTCACGGTTTGAAACAGCGCTCCGAGCTGTACTCGCCCGCCATGGTTGACTTTCTGAAAGAGTATAGCCAGGAGCATCCGGTGATTCTTAATCTTAACGGTGATTTGGCCGCGTTGAGCATTGATATCTTAACGGTTAGTCAGCATATACCTGTGTTGCAAACTTTCCGGGGGACATTGCACCTACCCAAAACGATGGCCTTTCGCCCGCGCCGCAACTTTCTGGCCTCAGTTAATTATTTACAGCGACACCAAGAGGTGAAAAGAGTGGCTGCTCACGTAGACTACGTAACGTACCAGAACGATATGTACTACCAAGAGATGGTAAAGCTCTTTCGAGCGCCCACGGCCAAGCTTACCTCCGGTTGCGACTTCTCCTTCTGGAAATCACTGGATCAACGGACCAGTCGTGCCGCACTAGACTTGCCATCGGACAAAACCATACTGCTGGTCTCGTCATTGCTGGTGCTCAGGAAGCAGGTGGCAGAACTAATTGAGGTGCTAAAGGAGCTGGATAGCACCTACGACTTTTTACTAATTGTGTCGGGGCACGGCACTGAAGCGTACGAGCAGTATTTGCAAGACATCGCCCGACCCTTATTAGAAAAGGATAAAGCACGGTTTGTAGGCTACATCACCGGCGAAACGCTTCGTCATTACTATAACAGCGCCGATTTGTTTGTAAACCCTTCAGCTTCAGAGGGTGGACCGGTTTCGGCCATGAAGGCGCTGGCGTGCGAAACTCCGGTGTTTTCTACAGACAGTGGCAACGTGGCCGAGCGCATGCGCGAGAACGGATCGGGCATATTGGTAGGTGTTACCGATTTTGCGGAATGGAAACGAGTACTAGCCGAGTTTATGGAAGGCCGCCGTCCCCCTCAGTTCGACCGTGAAGAAGCGGAGAGTTACTATGATTGGCAGAGAATTGCTGCTAAGTTTGCTGAAATCTACCATCAACTAGGGCTGCGCTACAACCTTTTCCAACCTGCGACTCACGTGCTACCGTAGTGGAAACGCGCCCCCTGTTGATAAGATTCAGGCAACAGATCTGTATCATTTTGATAGGCATCTTGTTTAGGTTTCCCGATATGATAGCGTTTCAGGCAGGGTTTCTTCGATGAGACGCTATGGCGACTAGAAATAGTAACATCCGCTTCGACAGTAGCCGACACAAAGCCGTTTAATATTACATACGCCTCACTATCAGCGGCTTTAGGCATCGCATGGAATGATAATCGCACGAATGAAGCTACTCATCACAATGTAGATTTTCATGGGATTACTCAGTTCATATTCATCAACACTCGGGCGCTCATCAGCCGCACATTTATTGCGGAGGACTACCTTCGGCCCCACTTGTGAGCAAATAGAAAGCTTCAGTAAGAAGCGACCACAGGAGGCTGTGGCACAACTGATGCAGTCACGCTCGGCCATGCCGGTGCCACGCGACCTCAAGACCGGTAGCAGTTGGCTCCCCGCCCGCCGGGAAAGCAACAGTCCCGAGAGCTCGTTGCGCTACTATACGCTCATCACCTGGATGGACCACATGGTGCGCACTGATTTTAGCCTCGCCGAGCGCATGACCTTCTTCCACCACACGCACTTCACCACCATGCAATCGCGGGCTAACTACGGTTCGGCGGTCTACTATCAGATCGAACTGTTTAGGCACTACGCTTTGGGTAACTTTCGAGAGCTGGCCACTAAAATTTGCTATGACCAGGCCATGCTGATGCATCTAGACGGTCGTTACAATAAGAAGACCAATCCGAACGAGAACTTCGCCCGAGAGTTTCTAGAGCTCTACAGCATCGGCAAGGGCGGCGGTGGCGGGCACTACACCGAGGGCGATATCAAGCAAGCCACCCGGATATTCTCTGGGTTTTATATTGATGAAACCTTCGCACAAAATATTGACCCAGACACTCAGCTGCCCATTGCCCGGATGCTACAGAAGGACAACGGCGAACCCACGCTGCACGATTTTGAGCCCAAAACGTTTAGTGAAAAATTTGATAATACTACCATTACCCCCGAGGGTAAGACAGTGCCTGCCGTATACCGTGAGATTGAAGAATTTGTTGATATGGTATTCGCGCAGCCTGAAACCGCGCGCCACATTTGCCGAAAGCTGTATCGGTTCTTTGTATATCACGAAATCACCGACCAGGTAGAACGCAATTTTATTCAGCCGTTGGCCAAGCTATTTCAGGAGGAGGACTACGAACTGCGCCCGGTGCTGGAGGCCATGTTCACGAGTCAACACTTCTACGATATTGATCTGTCCGACAAACAGCGGCAGATACGTGGCGCACAGATAAAGTCGCCCCTCGAACTGGTGGTTGGCACTTTACGCTACTTTCGCATCAAGTTGCCGAATGCATCATCATTAGATACCTATTACGCGCTTTACAATGAACTGATGTGGACCTGCGAGCAGCAGGGAATGAAGCTGTACCAACCGGCCGAAGTAGCGGGCTACACGGCGTATCATCAAGCACCGGCCTACGACCAAACCTGGATATCGGCTAACACAATGGGGCATCGCCATAAGTTTATAGATCGTTTGTTACGAGGAAAACTCGAAACACGTGATTTGGAACACACAGTGCAGTTTAAGGTGATGGACTACGTGAATCGTTATGTGTCGGATCCGGGTGATGCGGAACGCACGGTGCGCGAGCTGCTGGAGGATGTGATTCCCCAGCCCGTAGGAGAAGAACGATTCGCATACTTTCTGAACGAAGTGCTACTGGATAGCCTGGAACCCGAAGCCTGGCGTACCGAGTGGCAGGAGTATCGTTCCGGCAAAAGCACATCCATCACGCAGCAGTTCGAGAAGCTGTTCTCTTTTGTTCTGAATTCCCCCGAATACCAACTCAATTGAAACCACAAGCACGTATTATATGAAGAGGAGAGGTTTTTTAAAGAACGTGTCCCGCGCGGGACTTGCCCCCCTGTTGCTTAACGGAGTGCCAGTAAATACCCTGGCCCAGTTTGGTAAACTACAGGAGGTGGCACAACAAAGCGACAACAATCGTGTGCTGGTGCTTATCCAACTGCACGGTGGTAATGACGGACTCAACACCCTGGTGCCACTTAACCAGTACGATCGCTATCAGCAGCTGCGTGCCAATATCGCGCTGCCCAAAACCGGGTCCCGTAAGATCATTACGCTTGACGAGAGCTTGCCCGAAGCTTATCAGGTGGGGCTGCATCCTGAAACAATGGCGCTGAAACAACTTTATGATCAGGGGCAAGCTGCTATGGTACAATCTGTGGCCTACCGCAACATGAACGGTTCGCACTTTCGCAGCCGCGACATCTGGTTCATGGGCGGCGATGCCGATGACCGGTTTAGCTCTGGCTGGGCGGGACGCTATCTCGACAAGCGCTACGCCGACTATCCCAACGCGTACCCATCTTCGGCGATGCCTGACCCTATTGCTCTGGAGATCGGATCAAAAGTGTCACTGGCTTTTCACCGGGAAAACGGTATCCCGATTGCACTGGCCATCAGCGACCCTAAAGCGTTTAGCCGCCTGACGTCCGGAGGGGTGATGGGGCCAACGGATGTAGACCGAAGCAGCTACTACGGAAGAGCGCTGAACCACATCATGAGCATAGAGGGGCAGGCCAGCGGCTACGCCAAACGACTAGAGGAGGTGTATCAACAGGGACGCAACCAGGCAACATACCCCGAGCGTTACCAAGGCACGGCCATCAGCACCCTGGCGCGTAACGATTTATCGGGACAACTCAGAACCATTGCCCGTTTGCTAAGCGGTGGTTGTCAAACCAAGGTATTCTTAGCCCGTATCAATGGTTTTGATACTCACGGACGGCAGGTTGAAAACGGTGATGCCACCCAGGGTACACACGCCGCGTTGCTGCACAACTTGTTTTCGGCCGTACAGGCCTTCCAAGACGACCTGAAGCAACTTGGTTTGGACGATCGCGTGATGACCACCACTTTCTCGGAGTTCGGGCGGCGTGCCTCTTCCAACGGGAGTTTTGGTACTGACCACGGTAATGCGGCCCCTATGTTTGTCTTCGGCAAGCACGTGCGCGCGGGGGTAGTAGGTACCAATCCTGATTTGAACAAACTGGAGGACGGTAATCTGCGTCAAGAGATTGATTATCGGCAGGTGTTCGCTACCTTACTAGACGACTGGATGGGAGCCTCTTCGCAGGCTATTACCGCAGCCAAGTTTAGTAGCTTCACCAGCGCGGCACAGAAGCTTCCTTTGGTAGATGTCAACGGTGCGCCATCGAGTCCCAGCCCCAGCCCATCGCCTAGTCCCAGTCCCGCTCCGGCACCTGAGCCAACGCCGACGCCAGAGCCGAGTCCTGCACCTCGCATAGGTGGGCTCCCCCCCATCTTTAATCCACCCGATCGGTTCTATTTGTACGATGCGTTTCCTAATCCAGCCTATGATCAGGTGACGCTTCGGTTCAAAGTAACGGGTAAGGTGCCTTATCGGGTGACCGTCAACAACGCCATGGGTACCGAGGTTCGTAACGTATCGGGCACGAGTAATTCTACCAATATATTTACCCGTGAGATTAGTCTGAATGGGTTGAAGCCAGGACTTTATTCTTACACCCTGACCGTGGCCTCGTTCCGAAAAACTCAGCAGTTCGTTAAAAAATAATGCGTGATCGCCTTCACTCTAATCGTACAAAACGGTGGGCGTTTTGATACAGAGGATCTTCTCTGTCTGGTTTCTCTTGAGAAAAAGCTTTGATAAGGTCAGCTGATGCGGCGGACAACGGCACTATCCGAAAGTCGAAGGAGACTCGACTCTTACCGGTCGTGTTGGCACGTGCGCCGTGCATCAGCGATGCGCCGTGGAAGCGGACAAATTGGCCCAGTTTCATATTGATGGGCTGAAAGTCTTCTTTGCCTTCTTCACTCTCGATCCAAAACGTATTGGTGTCGAAGGCGTCGGTTTGCGGCACCGAGTAGTTAATCTCGGCCGTGCTGTGCCCGTAGTCGCGGTCACGATGAAAGCGCGACTCACCCGGATTGTTGTAGAACAAGATACGGTGCGAGGGTTTCTTCTGGTAGAAAATGGGCTCATTGTACTGTGGCTGAATAACCTCTCGCACGAAGCGTTTGTAGGTATCATAGAATTGCTGCCCGGTGGCACCACTAAGACCGGCGTAAAGGTTTTGGTAGAGGGTAGCCTGCTCCATATTTTTATACAAAGAATTGCTTCCTTCTGCATCTTCTACATCGGAGCGCAGCGCAGACAAATCTTCTGTTTGCAGGTAGTCGGCGATGATCTGAGGAAAATTATAAGTCGCTATGTCGTATTCGTAAAGCTTCATAAATAAGTGTATTTAGACGGCTGAATCATCTTCCCACACTGCGTAGCCGATGCCGGTGTGGCCGAAACCATTGCCATTATAAAATAAATATTTCTTTCCTCGGTGCTGCACCACATACGGATAAGTTTGCATCGTGGCGTCCCAGCCCGAAGCTGAGTAAGCAATGCCCGCCGCCTCATCGTGGCGTGTCCAGTCTACGGCGTTGCTCGATTCGGCATAGCCGATGCGGTAAGCGTCGGGGCCGTCGCGGTAGTCAAAGCTGCCTCGGTAGGCGTACCACATTTTGAATAAACCGTCTTCTTTGATCACGGTAGCCCGGGCGTTAGCCTCGTACTCGTCGCGCGGCACAATACAGGTTTGGTTGTCGCGCGCCCAGTCAATGCCGTTGGCAGAATGAGCGTACTTGATGATGTACAGCGGTTCGGGCCGCTCATTGACCAGCGCAAAACCAGTGCTGGAGGCGTACCACATGTGCCAACGGTCGCCATCACGCATCACGCAGGGGGAGGCCGTGAAGTAGGGTTCGTGACGGTTGCGGTCCACAATAGCTCCCTCAAACATCCGCTCGAAGGTTTCACCCTCATTGTGGCTCACCGCCAATCCGATCGCGTTCCGGTAAGGCACCGAACCACTCGGGTTCCAACCGACATAGTAGAGGTACAGCCCCTGTTCGGTCGGAACCACGCAGCAGGGCATGATGCCGCCGTCGTCAAACGTACCCAGTTTTCCCAGCGGCATAATCGGACGGTCAGGCAGGTGCAACACCCGCTGTGGATCGTTGGCGTCTACGTCTAAGTAAGTGAGCATGCTCTGCCCCTGCGCGTTACGCGGTGCGAAGAAGATGCGGAACACCTCATCGTTGAGCACGTGTACCGTAGGCACACACGCGTGCGTCACCATCCAGTCGTGCTGACCGGTTGTATTGAAAATAACTCCTTGTTTGTTCCAGGGCATATTTTAATGGTTAATGATGAATGAACAATGAGTAATGATCAACGAATTGCCATTACTCATCATTCACTATTCATCATTCATTACCCGCCGCTTTTATGCGAAATGCTATCTAAGTTCACACTTTTCTTGGGCATCACGGTAGATTTTGATCCCAGATGAATTTCGTAGGGCTTGGTGTCTTTGGTAATGTTGGCCCCCATCCCCACCAGGGTTGCTTCCGCAATGACTGTCTCGTCGCGCACCGTTGCGTTCACCCCGAAGAAGCAGTGTTCTTCGATGGTACACACTCCTGAAATTACCACGTGCGAGGTGATAAACACATGATCTTTGATCACCGTATGGTGCCCGATGTGGTTTCCGCTCCACAGCACGCAGTTGTTCCCAATTTTGACGAAGGGCTGAATGGTGTTATCCTCAAAAATAAAGCAGTTGTCACCGATGTCTAGGTCGGGCCAGGTGGTGGCTTTGGAACTGACGTAGCTGGCTAGGCGGTAGCCTTTGGCTTTGGCGGCTTCGTACTTACTGCGTCGCAGGTGGTTCATCTGCTTGAAGCTGATGGGCAGAAACATGCGGTAATCCGCCGGAGGAAAGTGCTGTTCTACTTCCTCAAAGGGCACCATCGGTAGGCCTTCGTGCTGCTCTTCCTTGATGTACTGTTGGTCTACCGTGAAGCCCACCACGGTGTGCGGACTATCGTGCTTGAAGTAGAAGTGGGCCAGGCTAGCCAGTTGGCTGTCGCCGAAAATTACAATCTGTTGGGGCGGGTCAGAAGCGTTCATACGAGTTTAGTTAGAAAGGGTATAGTGAGATAGCATGTCTTGCACCTGAGGCACGGCGTTAAACATCAGCACGTCAACGATAGACAGAGACGGCACAAAAGGGGGCTTTAACTGGGAGTAAGTGACCGGTTCAGACTGAATAAACCGTAGGTCAACCCCCTGTTGCGTAAAGTCATCGGCATGGTAAAGAGCCCGTCCGCCGGCAGGGTTGATATACGTATCAGCTCGGAAGAGTTCGCACAGCGCTAAGATGCGCTCAGGTCCCTTCAGCGTGCGGTCGTAGGTAAGCGTAGACGCCAACGTACATTCCGTTCCCAGACTCAGGTAATCGCATACCGCTCGCACACTGGCTACCGCCAGTGAGGCTACCGAAGTCGCTCGTTCCGGTAGCGTCTGCTTAACCAGTGTAAACACCGACTCGAAGTAAGGTGCTTTCCGATAGCTCTGTTCCAGGGTTTTCATAAACTTAGCGCGCCAGGCAGGGTACGACTCAGCGTGCAACTGCACCTGATCGATGCGGTCGTGCTGACTGGCCTTGGACAGCGGCAACGCGAACCGATGGGATGCCTGGTTGACCAGAATATGATTGCGGTGAATCCAGCCTCGCTTGATGAAGTTGACATCGTCGTAAAAGACGAACTGATCTACGGCTTGAATCAACTGAAAGTAACCCAGATACGGAAACACGTAGGGCTGCATGACGGCAAGGCGCATAAGCTAAGCGTGTTTTCTGACGATACTGGTCACCCGGGCCACATCTTCTTCTGCCAATTGGTGATAAAACGGCAGACAGAGCACCCGGCCCGCAATATCTTCTGATACCGGACAAACCTCTCCCTGATGGTAAGGGAGCTGGTTAAGCGACGGATAGAAGTAGCGACGGGGGAAGATACGGTCAGCTTCTAGTGCTTCTTTAGTACGCATCATCGACGTGTGTGACGGGAAGATCACGGGAAAGTAGGCGTAGTTGTAGTGAAGATCCGCTTCGGGCTGTAAAATCTGCAACGGTAGTCCGTTGAGTTGCTCCCGGTACAAGTGATATAGTGCCTTGCGTTGCTCAATAATCTGATCAATGATGGGTAAGTTGCAGAGGCCAATGGCCGCATGAAACTCGCTGTTTTTACCGTTGATACTAGCGTACTGATAATCATCCGCACGGTGTCCGAAGGCCTTGTACAAGAAAATTTTCTCGGACAGCTCAGCATCACGGGTAATGACACCACCGCCCTCGATGGTATGAAAAAGCTTGGTCGCATGGAAACTGACGGTTGTCATGTCGCCGTAGTTGAGAATAGACTCACCCGCCAACTTCACGCCGAACGCGTGCGCCCCGTCGTAAATCACCCGGAGATTATGCTGCTGGGCCAACGCTTCTATTTTCTTCACGTCGCAGGGGTAGCCGTACACGTGAGTTGCCAGAATCGCGGTGGTGTCTTCATCTATCTGATCGGCAATGAGGTCGGCATCAATGCACAGCGTATGCGGGTCGATATCGACGAACACCGGCTCACAGTTTTCCCACAAAATAGCGTTGAGGGTGGCCACGTAGGAGTAAGGAGTGGTGATGATTTTACCCTGAAGCCCGAGTGCTCGAATAGCGATTTGTAGCGCTACGGTGCCGTTGGTCACGTACTGCACAAAGGGAACCGATAGGTAATCCTGTAGCCGCGACTCTAACTGCTGGGCGAGTGGCCCGTTGTTGGTTACCCACGCTCGGTCCCAAATATCTGTGAGGTAGCGTTGGTACTGCTCCAGCGGCGGTAGGTAAGTTTTGGTCACAAACAGCTCAGTTGCCCGCACTGCTTCGCTCGTTGAATGAGACATAAAAAGTGTGAAAGGTAAAAAAAACAATATACAACTTTAGTGAGCCGCCGCAAACTGACGAGGCAGCATATCCAGGTAACTATTCCTATCCCCCTACCGGTCGCTCGACGATTATCGGGCTACTCACGACAATACGATTCAATCATACCACGGGGCGGTGTTGACGCCACGTGCTCTTGGGCAACACAATCATACCGTGCACCTTGGTGTTGGGTAAGTTGCCGGTTTGGTACACGTCCCGCTCTTCCACCTGCATCTCGGTCACGTTGTTAATCAAATCTTCGGTAGCTCCATAAGCACCAGCCCACAGTCCGATGACGTACGTGTTGGGCATCAGCGGTAGCTCGGGCGTCTCGATAGTCAGTACGCCCTCGCCTGCCTCTACATCGAGCAACACACCCTGCGATTTGCTCTCGGCGGTGGCCACCACCTCTTGGTTGCGGCGGATAAACTTGAGTGAGATGTTTAGGTTACTGATGTTTTTAGTCGCCCGGTAGTAAATGTCCACCTTCAGGGGCTGATGCACAAACACGGGCAGACCGTCATTGATGGCTACTTTGGTAAACTTAAAATGCTCGCCCCCCGTCCGGTCGGTGCGTTCTGCCAAATCTATATCAGGAATAGGGGCGAGCATATCGTTCTTATAGCGGTTGATGCCCTCCTGCACATTGCCGTTGAAGACGATCCGTCCCTGCTCTAGCATCACCACCCGGTCGCATAAACCCTCAATAGGCCCCATGTTATGGCTCACGAACAAGATGGTGCGTCCGCTGCTGCTTACGTCGTCCATCTTGCCAAGACACTTTTGCTGAAACGCCAGATCACCTACCGCCAGCACTTCGTCAATGATGAGTATTTCGGGATCGAGGTGCGCGGCTACCGAAAAGGCCAATCGCACCTTCATGCCCGACGAGTAGAACTTCACGGGCGTATCAATGTGCTTTTCTACGCCCGAAAAGTCTACAATTTCATCGAACTTCTGATCAATCTCTCGCTTCGACATGCCCAGCACGGTACCGTTCATGTACACATTATCGCGGCCGGTGAGCTCGTGGTGAAAGCCGGTGCCCACCTCCAGCAGCGAAGACACCCGGCCCCGAATCAGAATCTCGCCGGTAGAGGGTTCGGTGATGCGACTCAGGATTTTGAGCAGCGTACTTTTGCCCGCTCCGTTGTGCCCGATGATGCCCAGCACTTCACCGGTAGCCACCTCAAAGTCAACGTCTTGTAGCGCCCAAAACACCGAAGGGTCGTCTACACCGTCACGAAAAGAATTCAGGCGGACGATGTTGCGCAGATTGCGTATCGGGTACGATAGCAGGTTTCTAAGCTGTCCGGCCAGCGTATCAGACTTTTGCTGCTGGCCCACCCGGTATCGTTTGGATACCCCTCGGGCTTGAATGGCAGGTTGGCTCATGCGATATCGGCAAAGGTTTTTTCCATCCGGCGAAAATAGAGCGCCCCGAAGACGAAGAGTATCAGGGAGACAATGCCCCCGATACCAATCAAATCCCAGGGCATCGGCGTGGTGCTTAAAAAGATCGAACGCATGCCTTCAATAACGCCTACCATCGGATTGAGGGCGTAAAGATACAAGTACTGCTCGGGAATGATGCTGATGGAATATACCACCGGCACACTGTACATAAATATGCGCACCATAAATGACATGGCGTACTGCACATCGCGAAACTGCACGGCCATCGCCGACAAAATCATGCCGATGCCTAGTGAGGTCATCATCAGAATAAGTAACAGCAAAGGAAAGTAGACCAAGGTAGCATTGGGAGCCACCCTAAAGTACAGTAGCAGTCCGATCAACACCACAAAAGCAATCAGGAAGTCGAGCAGTTTGGAGATCACCGAAGACACCGGTAGTACCAACCGCGGAAAGTACACTTTGCTCAGCATATCACGGTTTTGCACCAGCGAGTTAGAGCTGTTGGTAAGGATATTACTAAAATAATTCCAAGGTACCATCGCCGTAAAGCTGAACAGTACGTAGGGCACGCCGTCGGAGCTCATCTTGGCCAGATTGCCGAAGATGACCGTAAACACCAACGTTTGAAACAGCGGCTGAATGACCGCCCAGCCTACGCCCAGCACCGACTGGGCGTACTTCGCTTTGATGCCCCGCACGGTTAAAAAGTAGAGCAGGTCGCGGTACTGCCAAATCTCCTGAAAGTCGATCAGACGCCAGCCCCGGGTAGGAGCAATCCGCATCGTTTTGGTTGCCATAGCACGTAGTTTGAAAAATAAGCAGTTACAAAGATACCAAATATTTTTGTACTTAAACCACTATCTTTGGTACGAGAATAAGCGTGAGGCACGGTGCTGCACGGTATCACTACTATTTTTTCTATGGCTACATCTCCCAAGGTAAGCGTATCCATCATCACGTATAATCATGAAAAATACATTGCCCGCACCCTGGACAGCGTGCTTCAGCAGCAGGTTGACTTCCCTTACGAAATCATTGTGGGTGACGATTGCTCGTCGGACGCCACGCCGGAGATTCTACGCGAGTACCAGCAACGCCACCCCGATAAGATTCAGTTAGTACTACATCCCAAACGCAACGTAGGCGTGCCCGGTCGGCTCAACAATATCACCAACCTGTACGCTTGCCGCGGGCAGTACATCGCGATGCTCGATGGCGACGACTACTGGATCAGTACCAACAAGCTGCAACGGCAGGCCGACTTTCTGGATCAATCGTCCGACTACGCCATGACGTTCCACGATACACTGTTCGTTGCTGACGATCCGGATTTTGAATCTTATTACCAGAGTGACACGCACGACATTTTGGTGCCGAACGCTACCTATACCTATCAAGACGTGGTAGACGGCTGGTTTATGCAAACCTCAACCTTGTGCTACCGCAACGGTCTGATTGGTGAGTTTCCCGAGTGGTTTTGGCACGTATACAGTGCCGACTATGCCATTCAGCTGCTGGTGGCGCAGCATGGTAAAATCAAGTACTTTGAGGAGCTCAAGGCAGGTCGGCAAATGAGTGACCAAAGCTTTACTTCGTTGTACAATACTACCCTAGCCGATAATCAGCTGCGCATCAACGAGCTCAAGGTCATGCGTGATCATCTGCCCAATTTCGTGATTGGCGACCGGCTCGGTAAGTTTTACTTTCGGCGGGCTGTGCTGCATCAGCAGCAACGCAACTACGGCAGGGCACTATTCTGCTGGCTGAAGGCCGCCACCGAAGATACCAACATTGCTCGGATGCTCTCGCAGAAGGTGCTATCACGGGTGGTTCCAGGCCGAGGCAAAGTGCGTTAGGGCAGTAAATATCCGTCGATGATTTATGTATTTCACTGCTACTGGCAACCGCTTACCGTCTCTTTAAAAAATATCCTTCGGATTGACTCGGATTGTTTTGTTACCATCGTACTCTTGGTGCGTATCGTCTACGTATTCACCCATCACCGGTTGGTAGTGCAGATCAAACAGCAGGGCAATTTGCAGATAGGCGGGTTCGATCAAGTCCGGACCGAAGATTTCGACCACGTGCGTCCCAGGCTGGCTATAAACAAGGTTAGCCAAACCCGCCCCGTGTACGGCCACGATGGTACGCGCGTGGTAAAAGATAGCAGCCTGCTCTAACACACTGTGTTCCTCCAGGGCAACCGTTTGCCAGTCTTCCGACTGCGGAAACGACGTTAAGAGTTCGGCTTCGTGGGCCAAACACCGTCGCTGACGGCGCTGTATGTAAATAGCTGAGGCGTACTTTTCCGGCGTGGCGGTGATATGATTCAGTATGGCCCGGCGCACGTGCTGGAAAGTGTTTATGTCCTTGAGGTGTACCTGTTCGGCCACACAATTGTAACCCGGCAATGAGGCAATGAGTAGCTCTCGGGCGGCCACGTGTGTGCCCTTCTCCAGCGGAATGATCTGCTCTTCTCGAATGCCAAACTGCGTCAGCAGCTCTCGCTGAAAACGAGTGTCATGTGCCACACAGTAGTAGCGAGCCTGCACACCAGCCTGCTGAAAGAACTGTAACCGCCCGATGGCCTCGAACAGAAAGTGAAAGTAATTACGGTAAGGCCCGCAGTTGAGCACAATCACCGAATCGTCGATGTAGCGGTACTGCGGCATCCGGCCTCGCTCTAGTAAAAAGTGATGATCGGGGCGGCGGGGAATCTCCGGCGACACATTCGTAAAAATGGTGCCTCGGGCGGTAATCACGTCACCCCGTTTACCAATCACTTGCCCGTTCTCAAGGCTCAGCACGAAAGGGCGAAAGAACGCTAGGGTGCCCACCCGAAGGGTTTTCCACGGGTGCGTAATCTCCTGCGGAGGCGGTTCGTCACCCCGCCAGCACAACGTAACGCCTACTTCGGTAAAAGATTCATCAAACGGCACCGCCCGCCGGGGGGCCGGGTGCGGATTGCGCAGGTTGTTGGCCATCTTCCAGATGTAGTTACGGACGGTTTGCTTTAAAGAGGTGTATGGCATGTAGTTGAAGCAGTGCTTTCCAGTCGATGGAGAACCTATAAAGGGCTCAAGGGTATGATAACTTTGGCGAAATAGCAAACCGCCGGGTACCACCAAAGCGCTTAGATAGAAACAAGAGGGAAGGCTCGTCGGACTACAGCCGCTGTAAGGCCGCAAAGGTCGCGTGCCGAAGTAGTTACTACGCCGCTGCGGTAGCTAATTTCTACTAAAAGGCATATATTTAACATTTTGCGACAATGAAGTGCGCACAACAGACGACCATTTTTTTACCGTATTATTCATGGCAGAAGAAACCCTTAAGTTTGCGATTGTAGGCTGCGGCCACATCGGGCAGCGGCACGTAGCTGTAATGGACGCCGAGTCGCACGCTGACTTGGTAGCTATATGCGACGTAGACCAGCAGAAACTACAGGCTCTCCAGAAAAAGTATCCTTACCTATCGTGCTACACCAATTACGAACGTATGCTGGCGGAGGCTGATATCGACGTGGTCAGTATCTGCACCCCGCACGGTCTGCACTCGCTCATGAGTATCCAAGCCGCCTACGCCAAAAAGACTATTTTGGTAGAGAAGCCGATGGCACTTACTTCGCAGGAAAGCGAGCGTATGATTCAAGCGGCTCACGAAAACGAAGTCAAGCTGTTTGTTGTCAAGCAAAACCGCTACAACGCTCCGGTACTACTCACTAAAAAGACCCTGGACGAAGGGCGGCTCGGCCGGGTGTTTATGGTGCAGTGCAACGTGATGTGGAATCGCCACCAGGCGTACTACGAGCAGTCGTCGTGGCGTGGCAAAAAGCATCTGGAGGGCGGCGCGCTTCAGACGCAGGTGAGTCATTTTATTGACCTGCTGGTATGGTGGTTCGGTAGCATCACCGAAGCCAAGACCATTGTAGATACCCTGAATCATCAGATTGAAATTGAAGACTGCGGCGTATCCGCCCTGCGCTTCGACAGCGGTGTGATTGGTTCGCTCCTTTGGACCACCTGCGTCTACAATGTCAACTACGAGGGAAGCATCACCATCGTCGGCGAGCAGGGAACCATCAAGATCGGCGGAAAGTACCTGAACGAAATTGAGTTCTGGGACGTGCAGTCGTATCCTATGCCCACGGATATTAACTTTGAAGACCAGCCCAACCACTACGGAAAGTACCAGGGGTCAAGCTCGAATCATGATAAACTGGTCACCAGCCTGATTGATCAGATTATCTATCGGCGGCAGGGAGTGGTAGAAGGAGAAGAGGGCCTGAAAACGATTGAGGCCATCGAGAAAATCTACGGCTGATCGTTATGGCAGATATCAGTATTGTTCCCTACAGTGAGCGCCCTGCGGAGTTCTATCGCCAGCGAGCCGACCACCTGTTTTACGCACCTGATTGGATTCAGGTGATGATCGATACCTACGACTTCGCGTTCTACACCGCCCTCAGTACTACGACCAACCACTTGATGATTTTTGCGGTGGTAGACAGGCCCGTAGGCGCTAAAATTATCAGTTTGCCCTTCTCTGATTACACCATGCTTGATACGGAGCAAGCGCAACCGCTAATAGCAGCAATTCGGCAGGCATATCCAATGCTGCCTATGGTGCTGCGGGTGGTTACTGACGACGACGCACCCGCTCTTTTGGGTCAGCCTATCCGCCAAGCGTATTACCACCGTATCGCTACGGCTGATGGGGCTGCCCCCCAAGACCGCTGGTCGAGTTCGTTCCGGCGAGGGGAGCGAAAGGCAAAGCGAGCGGAGTTAGAGGTTCTGAAGAGTAGCGATCAAAAGGCACTAAAAGAATTTTACGCGCTTTATCACCAACTACGTCTTCATAAGTTTGCGAGTATTCCCCAGCCCTACGCGTTTTTTGAGCAGGTATGGAAGAAGTTCATTACTACTGGACAAGGGTTTATACTACAGGCTCGTCGGCAAGGAGAGATGATCGCCGCTATTGTGGTGTTGCGGCACAAAGACGTGTGGTACTATAAATTCGGATGTTCTGCTCTGGATTCGCTGACGCTTCGGCCCAATAATCTGCTGTTTGCTGAACTGATTCGGATGGCGGAGGAAGACCCCGACACCGTCGAAATTGATCTGGGACTGAGTGGTACCAGCGATTCGTACGCCGGACTGGTACGGTTTAAGGAAAGTATGGGCGGACAGCGGCGGCACATTACTTACTACGAAGAGCAGCCCGAAGGCTACGACCCAGTGCCTGAGCAGAAGTTCAAAAAGATGTTATCTTCGTTAACTAAAACCATCGTCGACCAGAAACTGGACGTTTCTGCCACCGACCAACTGAGTCAAACCCTGTATCCTTATTTCCTATGATCGCACTGGTAGGCAACAACGACGGCCCCCTCATGCTGCTGCAATCCATGCAAAAGGCCCATACTCGTCCGGTTTGTGTAGGATTGCAAAAGCCGGTGAATGATGATCTGAAGGCTGAGTATCTACAGCACGTGTCATCTGAGCAGTTGTTGATCGGTTTTGATGAGGCACAGCTGGCGGGCTATCTATCGGGCTTTGAGGTCAAACTGCTCGTCAACTGCTTCTGCAACTTCAAATTCACGGAGTTGCTCGATACCTACGAAACGCTGAACGTACACCTGGCCCCGCTACCGCGCTACCGAGGGCGGCACCCGTTGCCTTGGGCGCTCATCAAAGGCGAAAAACGCTTCGGGGTCAGCATTCATCGGATGACCGCCGCAATCGACGCGGGCGATATCCTGTGGCAGCGCACCGTAGCCATTGAACCCGGCACCAGCGTAGCCGAGCTACGAACCCAACTTATGGACGAGCTGGGCACCGGTTTTGGCAACTTCGTGCGGCAGTACCAACAGGGCACACTCGTTTCGCAACCCAACCGGGAAGAAGAGGCTACCTACGTAGCTCGCCGCTACCCAGAGGACAGCGAGCTCACTGAGTGGCACCACCGCGACACGGTCTACCGGAAAGTGATGGCCCTTCGCTCAGAAGTACATCCGGCCTTTATTCGGATAGGCGGGCAGCCGGTGGTCGTTAAACAAGCCGAGCTGAGCACCCGTTACTACGAAGGGCTGGCCGCACCCTTCGTCAGTCGTCTGTTGTCCGACGGGATAGAAGTAGTTTGTGCCGATGGATATTCGGTGATTTTACGACATTTTGTGCCTCAGCACCACGGCTTTCGTCTCAACCAACGACTCACACGAACATGAGTAAATAAACAGAAACATACGCTGTCAGCTAGCTATCGTTGTTGTGATAGCAGTAGCAGTAGCAGTAGCAGTAGCAGTAGCAGTAGCAATAGCAGGTACTGCCGCTGCCACCCCTAGCGGCCACTTACAATGTTACAATGAAACCAACAGGAACGTTTAGCCGGAAAATGGCGAACATTCGCGTATAAACACTTAATTCATCTCAACATCTCATTTTTTTATTATGCAAGTATCATTAGTAGACTTAGGAATACAGTATCAAAACATTAAGCCGGAGATTGACGCGGCCATTGCGTCTACGCTGGAGGAAACCGCCTTTATCGGTGGCAAGCGCGTGTCGCAGTTTGAGCAGGAGTTTGCGCAGTATCTGGGCGTAGAGCACGTGGTGAGTTGCGGCAACGGCACCGATTCACTGGAAATTCTGCTAGAGGTGTTCGGAGTCAGCGCGGGCGATGAAGTGTTGGTGCCAGCCCTGTCGTGGATTTCTACCTCAGAGGTGGTGGCCACCCGCGGGGCCGTGCCGGTGTTTGTAGACGTAGACCCCGACACCTACGCGATAGATACAGCTCAGATGGAGGCGAAAATCACCCCGCGTACCAAGGCGATCATTCCGGTGCACTTGTACGGCCACCCGGCCGATATGCTCACCATTATGGACATTGCGAAGAAGCACGATCTGCGGGTGATTGAAGACTGTGCGCAGGCGCACGGTGCTAAAATAGACGGTCAGAAAATCGGTACGCTCGGTCACGCCGCTAGCTTCAGCTTTTTTCCCAGCAAAAACCTGGGCTGCTTCGGCGACGGCGGTGCCATGGTGCTACCCGACGAGCATTTGGCCGATCAAGCGCGTATGATTGCCCGCCACGGACAGAAAACCCGCCACGACCACCGTTTGCACGGACGCAACAGCCGGTTGGATGCCCTACAAGCCGCGATTTTGTCGGTGAAGCTACCGCACCTGGAAAGCTGGACCGAGCTGCGCGTCCAACACGCCGCGCGCTACGCCGAGCTGCTGGCTGATGTGGCGCAGGTGCATACGCCCACCACACATTCTGACTGCCGACACGTGTTTCACGTATACGTGATTCGGGCCGAGCGACGCGATGCACTGAAGACACACTTAGGCGAGCACGGAGTACAGTCCGTCGTGCACTATCCCGTGGCGCTGCCGTTTCAACCCTGCTACGATGACTTGAAACTGCGTGCCGAAGACTTTCCCGTTGCGCACCAGTACCAGGATGAAGTGCTGTCGCTACCCATGTATCCTGAGTTGACCGAGGAGGCTATTCGTCAGGTAACCGACGCGGTAAAGCAGTTCTACGCTTCATGAAGCGTCTGATCAAATTTGATATCATTCACCCCGGCGAGTATCTCACACAAAAGAAGAAAACCTGGGCCGACCTGGAAGACCTGTCGCGCGCTGAGTACACGGATCGGCTTATTCGGTTGCGCAGTAACTATTCGGACTTTTATACGCACCATTTACCCAAGGACGAGTGGGAGGCCGAAGAGTTCTTTCTACTGGATGATGACTACCTGGAGAAAACCGCGCGTGAACTGTTCGGTCCGCGTTACGCCCTGGAGCGGCTGTGGCGCGGCTCACAAAAAGCCCGGCTGCGGTTTAGCGCAGCCAAGTGGCAAGACTACGTGATTGACGCTTATATTCGCGAGCGAAAGCCCGATGTCATTTTCGTACGCTCACAGCCCGTGGCCAGTCGATTCTGGCAAGCCTATCGTGCCGATACGCTGCTAGTCTCTCGCTTATCAGCGCGCTTGCCCTACCGTTGGCACCCCAACGATTGGGACTTGATTTATACCGACCAGCCTGATTTTCAGCGGTTCTTCGAGCTGCACGGCGTACCCACCATCCTCAACGATCAGGGGTTTGACGCCCGTATTGTAGACGAACTGCTAACACGCGAGAAGCAGTACGGGCTTACGTTTGTGGGCGGCTTAGGTACCGAAAACTTTATGCAGCGCACCAACTTTTTTAGTCACGTGGCGGCTCACTCCGACTTTCAGTGGTGGGGCTACTGGTGGGAGCACGGTGGCGACGGTCGCACCCTGGCTGATTTTCCGGCGTTGGCCAATACCTATCAAGGGTTGACCTCCGGTCTGGAGATGTTCCAGATCTTTAAGGATAGTGCCATCGTAGTCAACGACTACGTGGATACGGCCAATGGCATCGGGTTCAACCAGCGCATGTTTGAGGTGATGGGCGTGGGTTCGTTCATGCTCACCCGGGCTGCGCCTAATTTCAAGAATTTGTTTCCCAACGATATCTTTGTCACTTATCAGGATGAGCACGATTGCCTGGACAAAGCAGCGTACTTCCTCAAGCACGAAGCTGAACGGGAAGAGATTGCGCAGAACGCTCAGCGGTTTATGCTCGAGAATTACGATTACAGTCGGATTACCCGAGCGTTCGGCGAAGATCTAAAGCACCATTTAGAGAAAAAGAACTAACTAATATGCCGTCAACCGTCGTCATTATTCCCGCCCGCCTGGCTTCGCAACGGCTGTCCAACAAGGTGCTACTGGACCTGGCCGGGAAGCCGATGATCCAGCGAGTATACGAACAGGCGGTGCAGGCACAAGCGGTAGCCGCCGTATACATTGCCACCGATAGCCCCGAGATACAAGGTGTCTGCCGGGGTTTTACCAACAACGTATTGATGACGAGCCCCGATCATCCGTCGGGTACCGACCGGCTGGCCGAAGCCGCTTCTGCGCTGGCGGCCGATGTGATCATCAACGTGCAGGGGGATGAACCGTTTATCGAGCCTGCATTGATTGATCAGCTGGCTGACGTGATGAGTGGGGCTGAAGAACTTCCGATGGCGTCTGCGGCCTTCCGCATTCAGTCGGTCGCAGACTTTGTTGACCCCGCTTTGGTCAAAGTGGTAATGGATGAGCAGCAGAACGCCCTGTACTTCTCGCGCTCCCCGGTGCCTTTCCCTCGCCAGACAGATCTTCAGCCCTTAGAAACACTGCCCGATGATATTCGGGCGTATGGCCATCTGGGCATCTATGCATACCGCCGAGACTTCTTGTTGAAGTACGCTACTTTGACCCCCACGTACTTAGAACAGACCGAGCGACTGGAGCAGCTGCGCGTTTTGGAAAACGGCTACGCGATTCGTATCATTGAAGCCAGCCAACCCAGTCTGGGCATCGACACCGCCGAAGACCTGCGGAAGGCCCGCGAACTAGCCCTTACCTTCTTTACCTCCTAACGAATGGACCTATACGCTAAAATTCAGTCCGGTTTGTTTCTGATCAGTGGCCCTTGTGTCATTGAAGACGAAGCCACCGTGATGCATTTGGCCGAGCACATTGCTGAAATTTGCCAACGGCTCAACGTGACCTACATATTTAAGGCTTCGTTTGACAAGGCCAATCGCACGTCGGTAGACTCGTACCGGGGGCCAGGGATGGAAGCGGGGCTGCGTATGCTGGAAAAAGTGAAGCAATCTTTTGACTTGCCCATTACCACCGATATCCACGAATCAGCGCAGGCGGCACCGGTGGGTGAGGTGGTTGACATCCTTCAGATTCCGGCGTTTCTGTGTCGCCAGACCGATTTGTTGGTCGCTGCTGCCGAGACCGGTAAAGTTATCAACGTCAAAAAAGGGCAGTTCCTGGCGGGCAAAGATATGCAGTACCCCGCGGAAAAGGTAGCTTCTACCGGCAACAAAAAAATTATGCTCACCGAACGGGGCAACAGCTTTGGTTACGCCAATTTGGTGGTAGACTTGCGCAATCTGGTAGAGATGAAAGCGTTTGGCTACCCGGTGGTGATGGATGTGACGCACTCTACGCAGAAGCCCGGTGGGCTGGGGGGCAAAAGCGGGGGCAACCGCGAGATGGCACCTTACATCAGTGCTGCTGCCGCCGCTGTGGGAGTAGACGGTTTCTTCTTTGAGGTGCATCATCAGCCCGAGAAGGCACTATCCGATGGGCCCAATATGGTGCGCTTAGAAGAATTTGAAGGCATCTTAGCCAATTGCCAAAACATCCACCAAGCCACTAACCTGTGCTGACCGAACGACTGGCCCGTATCAAGATGTTTGCGTTGGATGTGGATGGTACGCTCACCGACGGCAGTATTTTCGTGCTCGACTCAGGGGAAGAAATGAAACGCTTTCATGTGAAAGACGGGATGGCCATTGCGCAGCTTCGCCGCCAGGGCTACCGCTTCGGTATCCTCAGCGGCAGCAAAAGCGACCGGGCCATTCGCAAACGCATGGGTGATCTGGGAGTGACCCAGGTTTACGTAGGTCCTGACGACAAACAGCAGGTGCTGACTGGTTGGTTGCAAGAGAATGGTTTGCAACCCGAAGAAGTACTCTATATGGGCGATGACCTGAACGACCTCACCATTATGGACTACTGTGGTGCAACCGCTTGCCCGGCTGATGCTGCCTCAGCCGTACGAGAAGTGGCCGACATCGTCACCGAGGTGCCCGGCGGACACGGCTGCTTTCGCGAGCTAGCCGATCGTTTCTTTCCCCTCATTCGCTCGTAGGTAGGCTCAACCACCTGAACTTAATGAAGAAATATCCGTAGATAATACTAAGCCTAGTGAAGGCTAGAGCGGATACCCGCTAATTTTTTTATGAAACAAACATAACAATGAACTTAGTAAATCTACCTAAAATCAAGTCTGCGCTGATTATCGTAGGTGTATCCAGCACCGTACTTTTCTCTTGCAACAACAACCTAACGCGTCAGGATGTCAAAGATGAAGTAGAGGATGCTCGGGAAGCTACGGCTGAAGCGCAAGAAGAGACGCAGGAAGCCATTGCTGCCCGCGAGCAATTTTACGAAGACTTTAAGGAGAATAAGACCGATGAGTTGGAAGGGCGAATGAAGGATATTGATAAACGAATCAAGGAGTTAAATAAAACTTCTCGTAGATCAGAAAATGAGTCAGCCACGGCTGATATGGACGCTGCCATCGGTGAGTTGAAGAACGAGAAGGATGGTCTACAGCGGCGCATTAACGAAATACAGGCCATGCAGGCCAAAGACTGGAGCGATTCTTACGAAGAAATCAATCAGGCAGTGACCACCATGGAAGGTGAAATCGACAAGCTATCACAGAGTTTAGAGGGGAGTAGCAACTAGCGGTTCATTGTCTTCAAAATAAAGCAAGCCTTACTCTACAGAGTGAGGCTTTTTTTTGGAGCTACCAATCGCACCCTGACCAAGCCTTGAAAGCTTCCTGCTCGGCGAGTGAGGCATCAGCGCGTTGTGCAATGGTGTATACCGGTAGGTAGGTCTCTGTACCACTGTTTAACACGACGGTTTTCGTCCGCTGCTGGCGTAATACCTGAAGCGTTACCGTCTGGCGGTTAGCTAGCAGGCCTTCTACGCCTTCGTCACCCGGAACTATTTCGTCTACCGCCTGGATGGTATCCCCCAAACTTAGTACCTGGGCCGCCGGCGAATCGGGCACTATTTTTTGCACCGACCAGGGAGTGGTACTGCCCACCCGGAAGCCAAACGTGCGCTCACTGGTAGTGACCGCATCTTGTCGAACCAGTTCACATCCTACGTAATGCAGCGCGTCGTTCAATGGTTGCTCCAGAGCCTCAGTGCCGTAGACAAATCGCTCAAAATAATCACGGATTTGGTTGCCAGATAGGTCGGCAATGAGCTTTTCTAGGTCCGGAACGGAGTAACCTCGGTTGCGTTGACCGAAAAAGTCCCACAGGTATTGCATAAACACATCCAGTGAGTGTTCCCCTTGGGTTTTCTGCCGCAAATTTAGGTCAAGGATCAGGCTGATGAGTGCGCCCTTTACGTAAATCGATACCTTGCGATCAGGTATTCCCGCCGCGTAGCCGTCCAGCCACAGATCAAGCGACGAGTCAGCGAGTGAGTGGTTGAACCGCCCAAAATTATCGAAGTGTCGCCGAAAAAGAGTGTTCAGCTCATTAAAGTAAGCCTCTTTATTAAACACTCCACTGCGGGCTAAGAACAGGTCACCGTAGTAGGTAGTGATGCCTTCCGCCACGAAACCGGTTGGAAAATAGTTCTCCCTGGTATAATCGTAGGGTGTCATCTCGATCGGACGAATCCGAATGATATTCCAGGTGTGAAACAGTTCGTGCGAGCTCACGCCTAGAAAGTCGACGTAGCGATTTTTCTCTTCCGTAATTTCGTGCGCCGGACCTAGCGAAATAACGGTAGAATTGAAGTGCTCTACTCCGTGATAGGCCCGGTAGGGGAGAAAGTGATACAGAAAATGATAATCTTCGGCCGGAAACCCGCGCATAGTGTTCATCTGTACACGAGTAAACGCCTCAAATTTCTTGAGCGTCTCCGCTTCGTCCAGGTAACAGTTGCCCTGAAACCAAAGGTGAAACTGATGGTCATCCACCGTATACTGCCAATGCTTGAGACTTGCGCTGGCGATCATCGGGCTCTCGGCCAGGTGATAGAAGGTGGGGGCTTCCAGCGTGTGCTTCTTCACCTCAGGCAATCCGCCCGCAATTTCATAGCCGCGGGGTAGGTCTAAACTTATTCGGTAGGGCTCATCTAATCGTCCTTCTACGTACAGCACACAGTTGACGAAGTTGATGTACAACTGCTCTTCGTCTAACCAAGTGCTGCCTGCGTTCAGTTCGCCCGCATAGTAATCGTAGGTAACTCGGAATGACGATACGTCGGTAGTGTCTACCTGCCAACGGTCTTTGCTCACCTTATGATAGGGTAGTGGATTGCCCTGCTCATCGTGTATATCAAACCGCCGAATGTTCTTGGCAAAATTACCGAGCTCATAACGGCCGGGGCGCCAGGCGGGTAGCTGTAGGTAGGTGGTTTCTTCGGACACATCCTCAATGGTAAGCACCAGATCGAGCCAGTGCAGATTGGGTTGCTGATACGAAATTTGGTAGTGGAGCATAGGTAGTACAGTGGTTCCAAACCGTCAGGTTGCTCGCCGTCAGCTGCTCGGAAGAGGGTTAAAGTATGCGAAGACTATAAATAATATCTGTTTTATCGGCGAAAGTGTTCTAACCTTAGCGTAAATTTAGGCTATACAGCTTTAGATAATGCCAAGAAGCCTCAAAAAGAAGATAGCCACCGTATTGACGAGCGATTGGACCGTCACCTTAACCGCAACCATGGTAGGCGTATTCGCGGGAATATATTTGAACGAGTATTTCAGCCAGAGTAGTTTGCAACGGGAAAGCGGGCATGCCATAGAACAGATTGAGCAGGAGATTGCTTCCAATCAGGAAGTAATAGATACGACATACAAAACACACAACAAGTACTTTCCTGTATTTGCATTCTACTTTGAGAATGCAGACGACAATGGGGACTTAGTGGTGCGGTCAGCAAAGATGGCTAATTTTCAGAGACAGTATCCAGCCACTATTGTGCTGTCAGATTCGCTGCTGGTGGAAGGCGATATTTACCATTACGAAGGAGAGGTAGATATGAAGTTTGGTGCATTTGCCGCAGTACAACTATCCGACATTGCTTGGCAAACACTACAAAATAGTCGCCTGTCCGCCGGTTTAAGTTATGATTGTCTATTCTATCTAGCAGCTATTTACAGATTACAAGAACATATAAAAACAGAGAATGCTAGCTTTCTAAATGCCCTTGCTGAAGCATCTGATGCCAATAATCCTGATAAAAGGAAAGCTTTCTTAAGAAAGTGGAAATTGCTGCTTGATCTTGAGAATTCGCTTGCAGCGCTATACGATTCTTCGTCGAAAGAAATGAAAGACTGCCGCTAAACAATGAATATGACACAGTCACTTATGCTGGTAGGGCTCGGTGGACTATTCGGTAGTATGTTGCGCTTCTGGATGGGGGCCGTCGTAGCTCGCGCGCTGCCCGGATACTTTCCCTACGGTACTTGGGTGGTCAATCTAATCGGATGTCTACTGATTGGTTTGCTCTACGGTCTACTGAGTCGTGAACTGTTGAGCGAAAGCGGTAGCAAACTATGGATTGTAGGATTCTGCGGTGGGTTCACTACCTTTTCTTCGTTTTCGTACGACGGCCTGCGGTTACTGCAAGAGGACCGCTGGTTGATTTACGGGCTGTACACGGGCGGAAGCGTATTCGTCGGCCTGCTCGCCACTTACGTGGGGTGGGCGATTGCCCGAATGCTGTAAACGAACGCTGATGGTTACTGAACCGTTCAAAATAAATCAGCCCCGTGGAAATTCCACGAGGCTGACCTAAATTTTAGTTAAGGGTGAATTGTCTGAAACAAATTGCTCTCAAAGAAAACAACCTGAGATTTGTCGCTCAATATAAATGTCGTTCAATACAATAGGTTAGATTGTATGACAGTTGGTACATTGACAATACCATGCCGGAAGCGCCTAAATAGAGCAAAGCCTTGACTGGCAATGCATTACGATCGATACGTGCGTGCGTTGTGCCTCCTAAACTTTTATATTCAAGGCCTAATTTTGCGCATATTGTAGACATTTTCTACAGCCACACAGGAATGAGCCTCCGAATGACGGCTGAAAGTCTTAACGCAACTTGGTACAGAATTTTCTTCTACTAATGGTGTATCCATGAACACAAACATGCCGGTATTACGAAATAACTCTTTAAAGTCGAAAGTCGTACTAGGTTTTGTGCTGGTTTTCTCGGCACTGGGCGTGGCGTCTTATATTTCGTACCAGAGCTTCGAAGAACTTACCCAAGCGGTTAACACCCTTTCTTCGCCTGACTCTACCCTCAAGCAGGTAGACCACATGCTGGTCACCATCACGCAGACAGAGAATGCGCTGCAGGAATACACGATTTCGAAGTCATCCAAAAAGCTGGAGTTGTACTATGATCATGTGAATCAAATTAAGGAGAACGCCAGTCAGCTTAAGGACAACTCTTACAATGCTGAAGGGCAGATAGACTCTATCCTTAATCTGATCGACGCCAAGTTGGTCAGTATGAGTTCTTTCATCACTATCAGCAAACAGCGCGATGAGTTCGACTTTTACAACAAGGCGCTGAAGGAGTTGGAAGAAGGGCAGCGACAAGTAGTCGTTAACGACTCCATACACTTTTTGGAAGAGACCCGGCGGCGGCGATCCATGCTGAGCCTAGAGCGGTTTAGAAGCTTTTTGAACAGACGAACCGCCCCTTCGGCGCAGGAAGTGGCTGAGCTACCGGCCGATTCGGTCAAGAAAATACTGCGGCAAGTGCGTAATCAACAAAACGCTCGGCAGCAAAAGATAGACCAACGAGAACTGGCGTATCTGGAGACCAACGCTCAGGTGATGGGCAGTATTCATGCGGTGTTGGATAAGCTCAAACAAGCCCAACAAACTAACTATCAGGCACGGTCAGAGGCCGCCAAAGCCTCTATAGAAGACGCCCTGGTACGCATTGGTTTTATTCTACTCATTGCACTGTTCAGCACGGTACTGATCGTATACCTGATTTTAGCCGACATCACCCGTAGCGATTTCTACAAGCGTCGGTTAATGGTGGCCAAATCTAGCGCGGAGAAACTGGCCCGTGTCAAGGAAGATTTTCTGGCGAATATGAGTCACGAAATTCGTACCCCACTAACGGCTATTTTGGGCTTTGCCGAGCAACTGCGCTACACTTCGCTAGACCACCGTCAGCAGGATTACCTTCAGGCCCTGGATGCCTCCTCGCAGCACTTGCTGGCCTTGGTAAACGATGTGCTGGATTTTTCTAAAATAGAGGCAGGCGGACTTACGCTTGAACGGGTGCCTTTTCATCTGATTGAAGCAGTAGAAGAAGTGCAGTACGCTCTGCACCCTCAGGCTGAGAAGAAAGGCCTTAGTCTGCAAATACAGGCCGATGAAGAAGCGTGGGATCATGTGGAAGGCGATGCTTTCCGGCTGAAGCAAGTGCTTTACAACCTGATCTCTAACGCCATAAAGTTTACCCACGAAGGCGGAATCTTGATTGTGGTACAGATCAATCCGTTCTCTGACGAAGAGGTGAGGGTTACGTTAGAAGTGCGCGATACGGGTATTGGCATTGCCCCCGACAAAATTGACTCGGTCTTTAAAGTATTCAGCCAGTCGGACGCCTCTACTACCCGTAAGTACGGCGGTACTGGGTTAGGCTTGTCCATCTGCAAAAAGCTGGTAGAGTTGCAGGGGGGCATTATTGAGGTAGAGAGCACTGTAGACCAGGGAAGTACGTTCCGGGTAACCATGCCGTATCTGTTAACCGCCGAACCGGACACTACTCCAGAAGATCAGCCGCTGGTGCCGAGCAACCCTCAGTACCAGGGCAACGCGCTGGTGATTGATGACCAACCTTTAAACAGCCAGCTACTCGCACTGGCCCTCAAGAACCAGGGAATACAGACCCAGTCAGCGGTATCAGGGAGAGAGGGATTAGCACTATTGGGCCAGCATACCTTTGACATCATCTTTTGTGATTTACATATGCCCGAGATGGACGGCAAGCAAGTGATCCGGGCGATTGTTCGCGACTTAGAGGCACAAGATAGTGATACCCCGATCATTGCTTTCACCGCTAACGTACTACCGCAAGAACGCGCTCAGTACGAAGCCCTGGGGGTAAAAGACTTTCTGTACAAGCCCTTTAGCCACGCAGATTTAAACCGCCTGCTGATTACCTACCTCCCCCATGCAGACCTTGAGAAGGTGTCAGCACCGTCCGTTGCGTCAGTTCCCGGTGCGCAATACACTTTGTCAGGAGTAA
This sequence comes from Tunicatimonas sp., assembly GCA_965213875.1. Classification (GTDB taxonomy): domain Bacteria; phylum Bacteroidota; class Bacteroidia; order Cytophagales; family Cyclobacteriaceae; genus Tunicatimonas. The sequence goes on from CBDCAN010000001.1 coordinate 2,962,832, forward strand.
AGCAGTTTACGGGGGAAGACGACAGCTTGCTAGCAGAATACTTAGACAATCTGAGCCGTTCGTATCAGGCTTCTGTGGCTGAGTTACGGCGAGCATCGAGCGAAGGAAACGTCGACGGAATATCTTTCTACGCACACAAGATGGTGTCGCAGGCAGAATTGCTTCAGCATCGCTCACTTACTAAAGTGCTAAAACAGCTGGAGTTGATTGAGTCTAATAGTCCTGTACACGACGATATTACCGAACAAGTAGATCGGGTGACTTCTCTTATCGAGCAGCTGATTGCTAGCATTCAGCTCGAGGTAGAGCAGTTGAGTCAGAAAGTTGCTTGATTATTTTCGGTGAGAGACATGCGTATGCAGCGACTAACAGTGGCTGCTTTAACTACTCTAGATTGTAGCGTTTCAGCTTGTTGTAAAGGGTTTTACGATCGATGTTGAGCACCTTAGCCGCTTGGGTTTTGTTATACCGTACTTTTATGAGCGTTTCTTCAATCAGAGCCTTTTCGGTTTTCTCCTGCACGGCCTTCAGGTCAGGGTTGTTGATAGAGGCAGTGAAATCAGTAGTGGCCTCACGCGTGGCGGGATAGATAATCTCCTGAGGCAGGGTTTCCAGAGTGATACGAGAAGTGGTAGAGAGCAGGGCGGCACGGCGCACTACATTCTTGAGCTCCCGAATGTTGCCGGGCCAATGGTAGGCCTGTAGTTTCTCAATAATGTCTTCCTCAAAACCTTCGATACTTTTGTTAAGCTCTTGGTTGGCTTGGTCCAAAAAATACTGTGCAAACAGTGGAATGTCCACTTGCCGGTTCCGCAGGGGCGGCACTTTGATTTGAAATTCGTTAAGGCGGTGAAACAAGTCTTCGCGAAAGTCTCCGGTTTTTACTGCCTGTTCCAAATTTTCGTTCGTAGCCACAATGAGCCGGACATCCACCTGCATATCTTTGGTGCTGCCCAACTGCCGCACCGTCCTTTCCTGAATAGCGCGCAGGAGTTTGACCTGGTTTTCGTAAGACAGGTTCCCAATTTCATCCAAAAACAGGGTGCCGCCGTTAGCCGCCTGAAACTGACCTACCTTATCTTGTAAAGCTCCGGTGAAGGCGCCCTTCAGATGACCGAACAATTCACTGGCGGCCAGTTCTTCAGAAAGCGCGCCGCAATCGAGGGCTACGAAAGGCTTGCCAGCGCGCTGGCTCTTCTGATGTATCATGCGCGATACGTACTCTTTTCCGGTGCCACTCTCGCCTTCCACAATCACTGAAATGTTGGTAGGGGCCACCAGTTCAATATGCTTCTTGACTTCGGTAGCACGATCACTAACGCCCTCGACAAAAGAGATAGAAGGGCTTGCCGCAGGGCGCGACGAAGGCTGAGGCTTGGTAGCCTCTGAAGATTCACCCTTAGCCTCCAGAGCTTTACGAATGGATAGCTGTATCTCGTCGGGATTGATGGGCTTGGTTACGTACTCAAAGGCACCCAACTGCATGGCCTTTACGGCCGTTTTGATGTTGGCGTAGTTGGTCATGATGATGACCGGTAGATGAAAGTAGCGCTTCTTGATGTTCTTAAGCAGCTCCAGACCATCCATGTCTGGCAGCCGGTAGTCAATCAAAACAATATCATAAGACTCCTCATAAACTTCACGAATTCCCTCTCGTGCTGAATGAGTTTCTTCGGTATCGAAACCTTGTTTGTTGAGGAAATTTCGTAGTAGCGTACAAAAGGCTGGATCATCATCAATAATGAGTATGCGAGGCATTCTAGGACGATTTGTTTTCGGTCAATCTACGAAATAATAGGACAAAAAAATAGCTCCGAACTTCATGAAGTTCGGAGCTATCATCAATAAGTGTTGCGCTAAAACCTAGCTTACAACTGCTCACCTTCTGCGGTATACATCACTGTTTCTTCAGTGGTACCATCGGTAACGGCAATTTCGTAGGTAGCAGACTCAGTGCCTTCGGCAGGAGCCATTTCATAGACGGTCTGCACTTGCCACATCGCGTAGTCAGAACCTTCAAAGGCAGACTTTACGGCGTCAGGAAGCGCATCGAATTGAACTTCTTGGGCATTGGCTGAAGCTGTCGCGTCGTCGGTCACTTCTTCAGTATACTCAGTGGCCTCTTCGGTTGCAGGTTCAGTCATCTCTTCTTGTGCGAAAGCAGAACCAGCGAACAAGAAAGACAGGGCGAACATAGAAAATAATAGCTTCTTCATAATAATAGGATTAAAAGGTTAAGAGTTTATAACAGATTCACTCAACCATAAAGAAATACTGTGCCATGAAGCAGGCAAACGCGTAAGTGGCTGACAGACAGCGTATTGTTTTTGCTTATCTTTTCTAAAGAGAAGGCTCTATTTGTAGAACTAAGTGCCACACCTACGCGCTTTGTAGAAAATATCTACACCGAAACAGTCTAACTGTGCTCCGCTAGCGCTAGTAGCTCTCCGACTCATTAGGGAAGCCTTGCGATTTTACATCCTGAATATACGTATGAATGGCGTCGTCCATAACGGTTTTAAGGTCGGCATACCGACGCAGAAACCGCGGGTTAAAGTCCTGGGTGATGCCCAGAAGATCATGGATGACCAGCACCTGGCCGTCGGTGCCGCTACCGGCACCAATCCCAATGGTAGGAATAGAGATCGTCTCAGAGACCTTTCGAGCCAGGGCGGCGGGCACTTTCTCGAGCACGATACCGAAGCAGCCGTACGCTTGCAGTGCCTGCGCATCTTCTATTAGTTTCTGTGCCTCGGCTTCTTCTTTGGCGCGCACACTGTAGGTTCCAAACTGATAAATCGACTGCGGAGTAAGTCCTAAGTGACCCATTACCGGTACGCCAGCGCTGATGATGCGGGTCACCGACTCTTTGATTTCCTGACCGCCTTCTACCTTGACACCATGTGCACCCGACTCTTTCATGATGCGCACCGCTGAACGTAATGCCTCCGAAGAGTTGCCTTGGTATGAACCGAACGGGATGTCGACCAGTACAAAAGCCCTCTGCACCGCTCGCACCACCGATGAGGCGTGATAGATCATCTGATCCAGTGTGATGGGTAGGGTAGTCTCATGCCCCGCCATTACGTTAGAGGCTGAATCACCTACCAGAATAATATCAGTGCCCGCCGCGTCTACAATGATGGCCATAGAATAATCGTAGGCAGTAAGCATCGTGATTTTCTCGTCCCGCTGCTTCATGGCTTGAATCTGATGGGTGGTAATGCGCTTGATGGATGACGATTCGGGTTTGTGTACAGACATACTGAAAGCGTGGAGGTGAGTAGTGAGAAGAACGTGTGAGCATCATCTGTTTTGCCCAGTGGCGATGAAAACCAACTGTAGCTGATAGAGTGTAACTTACGTACTCAAAAGTATGAATAAAAAACTTTCTTCCTCAGATAGCGCAAAAATGCACATTCTGCGACAGAAAGCATCAAAAGTGAACCCACCTATCGGCCACCAGACCCATAGCATACCTATTTAGCGAACGCGCGTCGTTTCTTTAGACATTAGGTGACTTTCATCTATAAAACGCTTTTTCCGATAACCTTTTGGTATACAAAGCAATTACAGTCTAATGTATTGAGTACTACAACAACTCTTATTATTTTATACTTTTCTATTCTATAATTGTATTATACAAATAATTATTGATATGATACAGCAATACCCAGCGTTAATGCAACGTCCAGAATCGGCTAAGAAATTTTACAATGAGTTTAGGGACGTATTACCGCAGGACAAATTTTTTACGGATCATACTTTTGTTCAGCAGTGTAGTGATTTTCAGAAGGCTTATCTAAAATTTTTGAGCCACAAGCAAAGTAGTGCTTATCGCATGAATACGTTGATACGTTCTTACTTCTGCGATAACCAGGGGTACGTTAAACGTCTGGCATTGTTTGCCATCTTTGTGCAAGAACTACTAGAGGAAACCGAAGAGATGTTATTAGATTACGAATACTACGAACTGATGGATCGGTTTAACGAATCTAAACATCGTACGCTTCAACTGGTAAGTGCTATGATGAGTGCACTGTACGCACTGTAGGTGACGCACTGTAGGTGACGCACTGTGAGTAGTGGGCGACGACCAGCGATGACATTGCTTCAGGAGTCCATAGCGTGACACCCGGTCAGCTAGTGTGCCACCTTAGGAGCTGACGATGGGGTAGTAAACCTCACCACTAACTGCCGCCTGCTAACTGCCTACATTTCTTGTGTGAGTCAGTAACCTATCGCTTGACAGTGCCTCGGCACGGTTGTGTAGAGTGATGACCTTCTTATAAAATCACCAGTACCAGATCATATTTTCTTTCCTCGTAAGCGTCGAGCCACTGTCGCGTAGTCAATAAAGTATAATACTCGTAGCGAAACGCTGTTAAACTGCGCGGTGTTAAGGGCTGCATCAGCATTGGCCAGATAACCCTCGCGTAATAGTACTTCGTCGATCACCGCGCTGTTTTTCCATACAATACTCACCTCACTGGCGGGGGCAAATACGTAGCGGTATACCATGTCGACGTTGAAGGCGTTATAGTTGCGATTATCGGCATCGTACTGGCTTCCGGCTCGCAAAGTCCCCTCTTCTTCTAAGTCATAAAACTCTTGATAATGCGCTTCTGACCAATAGTGGCGCATGCGTAGCGAAAGTCCCATTTTGTGGTTGAACGTGTACTTCGTATTAAATATGTTGCTTACCGTGGTTACGTTGCGCCGCCCGAACGTGATACGATGACCTTCGCCTCCTAAATCCTCTTTACTGGCAAACCCAATCTCGTTGACTCGCGTGCTGTAACTGGTGCTCAGCGAGAAACTAAGCCGATTGTTGACCCGCAACCGAGGACTTACACTGAGGCGGAAGCGTTGCTGGTCTCCGAAGCTATACTTCGTAAAACCCGCGTAGGTACCTACGGCCAGCCGGTTGCGTCCGTCGGTGCCAAACCAAGCACTCACCGACTGATTAGAGGGCTGAATGGCGTAGCGTCCGTCTACTCTTGGCTCAAAGTAGTCGTACTCTAGGGTAGGAGATACGTTGTACCTAAGGCGTAGGGCGTTAAAGCTTCGGAAGGTGCCTCGTGCCGACAGCGAGATATCAGAGCCGGTATAAGCAGAGGGCCGGTACAAGCGGCGATAGCTCACATCAAGGTCAGTTTCAAGGCTCAGTAGTTTCCAAAAGGGCTGATAGAGGTTGTAGCCCACGTTAGCAGAAGCGCGTAGTTCGTTGTTGGCTCTCAAAAAACCTAAGTCGTTAGGATCATAAGTATCGCTTTCTACGTAGCCAGTAAGAGACGCTCTCAGGTTGCCGCCGGTTTTAGCCACGCTCACCGATGAGGTATAACCAAACTCATCACCATCTTCCAAACCATACTTCTGGCTCACCGCACCGCGTCCGAAGATAGCGTAGCGATTGCCCCGGTTGGCTAACCGAAAGGCTGTACCGGTGAGGTTAGCGTCATAATGACTACCCTGACGCATCACATTGGTGTTGATCAAGCTCACGTAAGAGTTGTTTTTTAGACTTTGGTCTAGGGCAATCACGTTGTAATTAGTCAACGGACTCGTCAGTACGCTTCGCGCTTTGCCAGATTCGGTGTTGATGACTTGGGCGTGCATCTCACCCGTAAGCGCGTTTAGCACACCCATACCAAAACCGCTGGCCGTACGGCCCGACACCTTGGTGGCGTTAATCAGGCTGCTTTCCTGCGGATTGCTGCGCACTTCTTCTTCGTCTAACAGATCATCGCCGACCTGACCAAATAGCAAGGGGCGGCCCCCGATTCGGCGAGAGTAGAAGAAATCCCCTTTCTCAAACAAGTCGGTTCCCTCCTTAAAGAACTGACGGTTTTCGCTAAACTGTACTTCAAAGGGAGATAAGTTTAATACATTATTATCAGATACTACTTGCCCGAAGTCTGGCACCAGGATCATATCCAGCGTGAAGGCGTCGTTGATACCGTAGCGAAGGTCCATGCCGCCGTTGAAGCGTGTGCTACTGCTCTCTGGATTGTCAGCGTTGCCCGGGTAGTGGTCGTAGTAGGTTGAGATGTAGGGGGAGATAGAAAGTCGTACGGGTGACTTGACATGGGCGATACCGCCCAGCCGACCAAACTGGTTGACAAAGCCATTGACGCGGGGGTTCACTTCGCTCCAGTAGATGTTCTCATTATTACGCCGAACGCTGCGCCGAAAGTTGACACCCCACTGCTGCACCGGGGTTTTAGGAAACCGTAGGGCCGACATAGGAATCTCCATTTCCACGTACCAGTCAGAACCCACCCGCTGCACTTCGCTGAGCCAGGCCGCATTCCAACTACGGTCAGTGCCATTGGCTGTCCACCTTCGGTCTATCTGCACGCCCGCCGCGGTCACCAAGAACTCAAAGGCGTTGATCCCATCTTCATACGTATCAAAGTAGACACCAAACACATCGGAGAAGCCGAAGTCATCGCGCTGAGAGAACTCCCGCATGATACTGTCCTCCGCTACATCGTACAAGAAAGCACCAATGTATATCGCGTGATCGTCGTACAGAATTTTTACTTCGGTGGGTACGGAAGGGGCGCTCCCCGGTTGCGGACTGCGCTGCACAAAATTGGATGCGCCACACCGCGTCTTCTGCCACACATCTTCGTTAAGAAATCCGTCTATTTTCGGCGGACTCATCACCCGGTTGGCATACAAAAATTTACTAATGACAACCGGATCATCGGTGGCCGAAGCAGTAGTTGCGAATAGGGATAAGAGACAATAAATTAACCATTGTTTGAGCGACATAAACTGCTTTAATAGTAATAGCAAAGTGGAATGAGCGAAACCGTTGATTGTACGGTATGTATTACTACAAATGAAGCTAATTTTTGTTTGAATATCAATATAATTGCGATGTACATGATACACTTACTATATCAGTAATATGTGGACATAAAAAGCATCCGATATTTAAAAATATTTGGAAAATAAAGAAATATCCAAACATTTCGTAAGTAACCTTATCAGAACGACCAAGCTATACCACCGTAGTAATTGCGTGTTGCCGAAGGCTGAAAGTAACGTTCTCCAAACGCGTTAAGATCGTTGCCGAGACTGTAACGCTCGTTCAGCAAATTATCTGCCCCTACAAACAGGGTAACCGTCGAGGACGCAATCGGTGCTTGATAGCTTAATTTAGCCAGTAGCAAACGGTAACTGTCAGCGTAAACGGTATTGCCGTCGTTGAGCGGAATGCGACCGGTATAGTTGTAGCTACCGCTGAGCGATAAGCCGAAATGTGTGGTGGCCAGCCAGGAGAGCACCGCAGTATGAGGTGCCACTCCCGTGAGGCGGTTGCCCGAAAAATCTTCATCCTCTTTCACGTAATCCTCAAAGGTGAAGTAGTGGTACGTATAAGCTCCACTCAACCGGAATTCTTTCAGCCACCCGGTTTCTTGCTCAATGGCGTACCAGGTAGAGGATAGCTCTACTCCCCGCTGGTCAGTGTTGCCTGCGTTGTCAAACACGGTGGTGCCCCGGTCTGATTGCCTCGGCACAATGGTTTCATCCAATCGGAAGAAGAACGCGGTGGCGTCAAAAGTCAGCGTAGGGGTGGCGTTGCCGCGCAGTCCCACCTCGTAGTTGACACCACGTTCTGCCGATAAACCGGCGTTGATACTGCCCTCGTTGGTGCGGACTTCATCCAGGGTGGGGGGCGAAAAACCGTAGCTCAGGCTGGCGTGGGCGGCAATCTGGTCGGTAATGTTTTTGGTGATGCCTACCCGCGGAATCCACACCGGTTCAAACTGTCGTTCTACCTGATACGAACTATCTAATGATACATCTACTAATCGGTTGATATCGTAGCTTAACCGATTGTGACTCAGGCCCAGCGTTAAAGATATGCCATAGGGAAGCGTCAGGTTGGCGTTGGCAAAGAAAATAGTCTGGCGAGCCCGTAGCTCGTCGTCGAAGTTGAGGGTGTCGGGTTGTCCGCCCCGGTTACCAAAGTTACGGGCTACGTTTAGATTCGTTTGTACCTCAGCCCCTGCCGAGAAACGCGTGGCTACCGTACCCAGAGTTGTGTCGTAATAAAACCGAGTGCGCCCTCCGCCGCCCTGCCGACTGTCGCGTTTGTAGTCGAATAGAAACGGATTATCGAAGGCGCTAAAGTCACCGTAGATCGTTGTCTTATTGCGTAGTTGGCCACTCCAGACGTACTCCTGCGACAAACCAAATAGTACGTACTGCTGATCAATACCCGCCTGCGACTCCTCACTACCCATCGCGAAAGCATTGCCGGGTCGTGCTTGCCGTCGGTCTTCGCTGACTTGTTCGGCGGTGAGTCCCCCCGGAATTTCATACTTCAAGTCCGAGTGCAAGAAGTGCGCACTGATTTGCCGTGCAGCCGACACCTGAAACTGCCCGGAAACCTCGAGCGCATCTCGTTGAAAATTAGTGTGGTTGCGATAGCCATCGGACTGTTGGTGTGCGTACTTCACACTGATCTGGGTATCATCGGTTTGATGATTCGCTTGTGCCGTGTAACGCTGCAAACCGTAGGAACCCAGCGTGGTACTGAGTGAGAGCGTGGGTACGTTGGCCTGACCGATACTCTGAATGTTGACGACCCCACCGGTGCCTGCGCCGTACACACTACCCGCGGGCCCTTTCACCACCTCAATGCGCTGCATATTGATGACGTCCAGCAGGTTGAAAGCCGTACTGCCCGTGGGGTCCGTAAACGGAATATCGTTCCAGTAAACTTTGATGTTGCGCACTCCAAAAGGAGCCCGTAGTGAACTACCCCGGATCGCAATGCGATAGCTACCCGGCGACCGTTGTTCCATTCGTACGCCGGGCAGAGTATTCATGGCCGGTACTACTGAGGTTTGATCGTACGCCCGAATCTGACGAGCACCTAGCCTACTAATGGCACCGGCGGTTTGTAGCAACTGACGGTGGCTATCGTAGCCAATAACCGTTACCTCTTTGAGAAGCTTGACATCGGTTAGAATAGTGTCGGTTTGCGCGATTACCGGAGCGATGGCCAGTGATAACAGAAACGTTAGAAAAGATTTAGCGTGCATCTGATTAGAAGAGTGGTGAAACTAACCAGATACTATAGACACTGTTATCGCAGAGCATATAATAATAGCATAGTGAGTTAGCTGGCTCAATATTACTGAGATAATACTTCACGCTAGCATCCTCACTTTAGAAAATTATCCGTAAAGCTATGGTAGCGATAAAAAGTTGGCTAATCTGCCACGACACCCTCCTCTTTAGAGGATGTTTCTTCCACTGCAGGCCAGACAATTCTTACCTCTTGCCTACCCCATTCGCGGGCTTTCTCCACATCTACTCCCATATAAATATCGATGCGGTTCTCCCAGCGCTTGTTCATCTTGTCCAGTACAACGTAAACACCGGGCAGCCCCTCGATCCTCACGGGCGTTTCGTAGTCCAGCCCTTTTTTTAGCAGATCACGCGACACGGCAATCGCACGCATGCCGGGTTTTAGCCGATCGCCCCAAGCGGCTACATCAGGTTCAAAGGCCGTAGTCTGGCTCGCCAGCGAATTGTAGGCAGTGGCAGTGACCTGTAGGGAGTTTTGATACTCTTTTTCTTCAGCGGCGCAGGCACTAAGCAGCAGCACCAGGCCCCAAAGGGGCAGGTTGATAAGTTCATCGTACATGGTTGATAAGGTTAGTTAGTGCCACAAACATACGATTTAAAATAGAGTTTGTTGTACTCCTAAGCTAATTGGGCGAGGAGGCGACAGGTCGAGGTGGCAGTGTAAGTTGAACTGCTCCACCGCATAGATAGCCAGGTCAACGCATAGATGTTCTTCGGGTTGGTGTACGATAAAGTAGACGTTTTGAAGTCCCGCCGCTAGCCAATCTCGGATTCTTCGCACCCAGGTATCGACGCGTAGATAGTCAGTGGCGTGCAGTCGATTGCCTACAAACCGGATAAAAACGGTATCGGTGGTCAACCGCTGATGAATAACGTCACGCCGCCCCGCCGTATCGGTAATCACCGGACTGATGTTGAGCGTTCGTAGCAACTCGAAGGCTCTATCGGTAAGGCGCGGACGCTGAAACCAAGCCGGGTGCCGAAACTCCACTGCCAGCGGCATGCCCTGCGGCCAGTCGGCAAGATAGGCGAATAACGCCTTGCCCGCCTCAGGGGCAAAAGACGGTGGCAACTGCAAAAACGGAATGCCCAGCTGCGGCCCGAAGGCCTCTAACCCACGCAGAAACTGGTCGGTAGCCCGCCACGACTGCCCAAAGTCGGGCTGGTGGCTAATCAACTGCGGGGCCTTAGGACAGAAGGTGAAGTTGGGATCGGTTTTCTCGCACCACTGCTGCACCAATTCCGGAGTGGGAATACGGTAGTGGGTGGTATTGAGTTCGATGGTAGAAAAGTGCCGTGCGTAGTGCGTCAGGTACTCGCTGGCCGGAGTTTTAGGAGGATAAATTTTACCCACTAGGTCTTTCTCGCCCCAGCGGGCTGAACCCACAAAAACCTGCGGTTCCTGCGCAGTTCGGCACTGCGCGAGCGTGGTAGCGGTCTGCGGATGATCGGGTGGCAGCGTAAAATTGACCCGGCTAATGTCAGGTACTTTGCCGAACTTCATAGCGGAATAGGTTGGTCTATTATAATGCTTTTGCGCCCGAAAAAGTTGCGGAAAGTAAGAGACTGCTCAATCCAGACAGCCTTAGGAAAGATATCTAACTACTGAGAACAGAACTATTCTCTATTAACAATATACACCGGGGGGATATTAGTAGCCGTATTGTCCGAACGAGCGCGCTCCCCGTTAACCCCAACATAATTGTAAAAGAAAGCCACACAATCTTCTACGCTTTGATCTCTTCTAACATCTACCACTATCGTATCTACTACTTCTTCTATGGCTAGATAAATTGTATCATTCGCTTCAGTGGTCGAAAAAGCCACATCGACGAACAGCACCCCTTCCTTATCAAAGTTAATAGCCACTTCCCTATCCTCTTCATCCAAATGATACAAACGGATATCTTGCTCCTCATACTGAGATAGTATACTCACATCATTCTCATCTCGTACATCTAAATAGAACTCAGGTGGTGGTGTGGTGCAATCATCATCGTCATCACAGGAGCCAAAGCACCCTATTCCAATCCCAAGTAGAAACACGAGGTTGACCCTATGCAATCCCAAGTAGAAACACGCGACGTAGTTTGCAAATCTTTTAAATATAAGCTTGTTCACATATTTTGACTATGGTTTGTTATTGACTACAGATCCTCTTTTATAATTAAGCTTCCATTAGCCGAGTTCCAGTTGTTTGAGATAAGTTAATAAATCAGGGCACGAAAACATCGTGATAATTTGTCCAGATTAATTGAACCACCTCACAAAGCATGCAAAGGACTAATATAAGAAGAGACACACTGAACGAGTAGGTTGCGCTGTAGTAAATCAGATTCCACCTCCGGCTACCAAAAAGTACTGGAAGACAATATGATTGCGTTAAAGAACGGCCTACCGGTCATTCTAAGCAAATGCCCTCGGTTCTGCACTTGGATCAATCAACTAGAAAACTTGTTGGAACAGAAATGAATCTACCCGAGCGTGTATGCCCAGGCAAAGCGGATTGCTAAACCAAATTAATTCAAAGTACGTTACCTCCTTTCAAGTAATCGTATCTATTTCACCCCCATCATGTTAGAAGAAGACAAGTACTTAACGCCCCGGCAGATCGTGGCGGAACTGGATAAATATATCATCGGGCAAAACGACGCCAAAAAGAATGTTGCGATTGCCTTGCGTAACCGCTGGCGGCGCATGCACGTGCGCGACGAAATGCAGCGCGAGATCGTGCCTAATAACATACTAATGATCGGGGCCACTGGCGTGGGTAAAACCGAGATTGCCCGTCGGCTGGCCAACATTGCCGATGCGCCCTTCACTAAAGTTGAGGCCTCTAAGTTTACTGAGGTGGGCTACGTGGGCCGCGATGTAGAAAGTATGGTGCGCGACTTGGTAGAACAGTCTGTGAACTTGGTGCGCACTCGCAGAAATGAAGAAGTGAAGGAGAAAGCCGCTGAAGCGGTAGAGGAAGTGATTCTTGACGCCCTTATTCCGCCCATGAAGGACAAACCTGCACGAAGCGAGTCTACCATTGGGTTTGAGGCAGGTGAGCCGAGCAGTGACGCAGAGCTGAACCAACGGACGCGCGAACGCTTCCGCGAGAAGATTCGCAACGGCGAACTGGAAGATCGTAAGATTGAAATCAACATCAAGCAGAGCAGCGGCTCCGGCATCGGCATGGTGGGCGGGGGCATGATGGACGAAGTGTCGATGATGAACTTACAGGAGATGATCGGCGGCATGATGCCCAAGAAGAGTAAGAAGCGCAAGGTAACCATCGCCGAAGCCCGCAAAATACTGCTGGAAGAAGAGGCCGCCAAGCTGATTGACATGGATGAGGTGAAGGAAGAAGCCATTCGCAAGGCGGAAGATACCGGCATCATCTTCATTGATGAAATTGACAAAGTTGCCGTGGGCGGCGACCGCAAGGGTGGGGTAGACGTGAGCCGCGAAGGCGTGCAGCGCGATCTGCTACCGGTGGTAGAGGGCAGCGCGGTGAGCACCAAACACGGGGTTATTCATACCGACCATATCTTGTTTGTAGCAGCGGGTGCCTTCCACGTGTCCAAACCGTCAGACTTGATTCCTGAATTGCAGGGGCGCTTTCCGATTCGAGTAGAGCTCAACAATCTGACCAAAGCAGACTTTGTACGCATTCTGCAAGAACCTAAAAACGCACTCACCAAGCAGTACGAAGCGCTGCTCGACGCTGAAGACGTGAAGCTGGAGTACGAAGCGGATGCCTTGGACGAAATCGCTGAGATCGCCTCACAGATCAACGCTGAACTAGAGAACATTGGGGCGCGCCGCCTGCATACCGTGATGAGTCATCTGCTAAACGATTTTCTGTTCGATGTGCCCGACAACATTGAGCCGAATACCACCATCAAGGTCACCCGAGAGCTGGTGCAAGAGCGACTGGCCGGTTTGGTGAAGAATAAAGACCTGAGTCAGTTCATTCTGTAAAAAGTACCATCCTATGTTGACAGAAGATGATCTTAAAAGGCTGATAGTTGATCTTGAAACTGATCGTGTAGAGAAGACCATCTCTAAAACTAACTTAGACAAGTTCGGCGAAGCTATCTGCTCTTTCTCTAATGATATAGCGGATCATCAAGATGCTGGTTATCTGGTTATAGGAGTTGACGATAGTGGGGCACGCTGCGATATGGCGATAGATGAGCAACTGCTTCAAATGCTTATGGACTTTCGCACCGACGGGCGAATTGTTCCGCCTCCGTCAATGGTGGTACATAAAATGACTTATCAGGGGGGCGACATAGCTATTGTTGAGGTACAACCGTCTTTTCAGCCGCCGGTACGCTATAAAGGGAAAGTGTGTGTAAGAATAGGGCCGAGAAAAGGAGTTGCCAACGAAGCCGAGGAGAGAAGGCTTAGTGAGAAGCGTTCCTCTTACGCGCGAAGTTTTGATACACTGCCTTGTTACGAAAGTACTTTAGATGATATAAGCTTAGATACTTTCAAACTTTCGTACTTGCCTAGTGCTGTCGATGCAGAAACTTTGGCTGAAAACCACCGTGATCTAAAGGAACAACTATCTTCCCTTAAGTTCTATGACCTGAAAGCTGATTGCCCGACGAATGTTGGTGTACTGCTGTTTGGCAAAAACCCCAGGTTCTATTTGTCCGGTGCATATGTGCAGTACGTAAAGTTCGAAGGGGTAGATGAGACCAGTAAATTCGTTTATGAACATCGTTTCGAAGGCGATCTTACCACTCAGATGCGAATGATGGATGAGTTTATCAAAACCCAAGTAGTAAAACAGGTTCAGCATAATTTGGGCGAAACTTACTACTCAAACTACCCCGCTTTAGCGATCAAAGAGTTACTATACAACGCCGTTATCCACCGCGATTATCAATCCAACGCTCCTATCAGATTCTATCACTTTGCCGACAGGATAGAAATAACAAACCCAGGAGGGTTATATGGAGACGCTCGTCCTGAGAACTTTCCGAACGTGAACGACTACCGTAACCCATCAATGGCCGAGGCTGCTAAAAATCTTGGTTACGTTAACACGTTTAATGTAGGAGTTAAGCGTGCCATTGATCTACTTGATAAAAACGAGCATCCTGCTCCTGAGTTCGATAAGGATCAGCCCACTGTCTTTAGTGTCAGAATATTCGGTCGGGACCTATGAAAACTATTGTGTTCTTTAATAACAAAGGTGGTGTTGGAAAAACTACGCTGGTGTACCACTTTAGCTATATGTTGGCTGAAATGGGTTACAGAACGTTAGCGGTAGACTTGGACCCACAGACTAACCTGACATCCATGTTCTTGTCAGAAGATAGCTTGCAAGAAATATACGGACAGGAGGCTAATCGCCCTACTCTACTGTCATCTATTAAACCGTTGGATAGAGGCGTAGGCGACATCGAACAGGCCGAGATTCATTCAGTTAGAGATAACTTAGGGTTGCTAGCGGGTGACCTGGAAATATCTCTGTTTGAAGATAAATTGAGCGCCAACTGGGGAAGGTGTTTGGATCGAGATGAGAGTGCTTTTCGCATCACGTCATCCTTTCATCGGATCATTAAGCATGCGCATGACCAATTCAAAGCGGATTATAACGTTATTGATATCGGTCCTAATTTTGGTGCCATCAACCGGGCTACCTTGATTGCTGCGGATTATGTGGTTGTTCCTATGGCAGCCGATCTTTTTTCGCTACAGGGGCTTAAGAACTTAGGCAATAGATTAGAAAGCTGGGGCGAGCAGTGGAAAGATCGGCTAAATAGAAGCCCGGCACCTGATTTAGACTTACCTTCCGGAAAAATGAAGCCTTTGGGCTACGTGGTGATGCAACACGGGATAAGAGAAAAGCGTCCGGTTAAATCATATGTTTCATGGGCCAACCGAATTCCTAGGGTCTTTAGGGACTCAGTATTGCAAGCTGATCATGGATCAAACATCGATGTTGATATAAGTAACGATGAGTATTGTTTGGCACTTCTTAAACATTATCACAGCCTAATTCCTATGTCAATGGAAGTACGAAAGCCTATTTTTTCATTGAAACCAGCCGATGGGGCAATAGGAGCGCACTTTGGTGCTGTAAAAAGCGCCTACGAAGACTTTAAACAACTTTCTAGCAAAATCATTGACCTCACTGAAGTGTAAATACAGTTACTGTCAACATTTATGAAAATGAGTCACTTCTTCATCACCGGCAGCAGCCGGGGCATCGGCCGAGCTTTGGTCGAGCGTGCGTTGGCCCAACCGGATGCACAGGTGTACGGGTTTGCCCGATCGGTCACCGATGTGCAGCACGAACGCTACCACCATACCACCATTGACTTATCGGATACGAACCATCTGCTGACGAAGCTCGACGAGCTGTTGCCGACTTTAGAAGCCGCCGAGCGTATCGTACTCATCAACAACGCGGGCACGCTGGGTGAGATCAAGTACCTCGGTGATATTGACAATCGGTCAATCTATCGCTACGCTGTTTAACCTCAACGTAACGGCTCCTAGTCTGCTGATGAATGCTTTCTTGCGGCGTTACCAGGGTGCCGATGCACAAAAGATAATTATTAACGTAAGCTCTGGTGCCGGAAAGTATCCGGTAGACGGCTGGTCGGGTTACTGCGCTTCTAAGGCGGCACTGGACATGGTGTCGCAGGCGGCAGCTTTAGAGCAGCACGTGCGTGGTGCTAATAACGTACGGATTTATGCATTGGCTCCCGGGGTGGTAGATACCCCGATGCAGGAGCAAATCCGCGAGACCGATGCGGCTGACTTTAGTAAGCTGGATAAGTTCATGAATTACAAAGCCGACAACGCACTCGACGATGCTGAGACAACCGCAGAAAAGTTTTTTCAGTTGATCAATCATCCCGAGCGGTTTGAAGAAGTTTTGCAGGATGTGCGTCAGTTTGGGCCTACCAGCGAACAATAGTTTTTTGAGAACAACTTCCTTTTTATCAGCGTATTCGCTTATTTTACTGCGGTGTTGCAACTTGCATAATCTTCACCGAAAAATAGCGTTAAAAATTTTGAGGGGCAGTCCAACCATTGTTGCGAAAGCGTGTCTTGTTTTCAAACGATTTATCTGATACTTATATGAAGTTAGCCGTTCTTGCTTGTCTGCTTCCTGCTTTATTCCTCTTTTCGTGCGGCAATGCTCCCGAAATAGAATCAGTCAACACCCTGGGCACCGATGTGCAGTTTAGCATGGCTGAGTACTTTGAGCCCGGACAACGAACGCTTTCTTTTAAGTTTCTTACGCAGAAGCAGTTTCCCTGCATTAACTATCGTATCAAGAGCGGTTACAAGATGAAGGGTGAAGAAATTCACGTTTCGCTATCCGAAGTAGAAGGAGCCGATGTGTGCCTTGAGGCCATGGCCCCCGCCGCGTCCTTTCTCGATTTGGGTGAACTGGCGTACGGCACCTATCCGATTACTTTGCAGGTGGGCGAATCGCTGATGAACACGGGCACGCTTACCGTGAGCGAAGAATCCTACGCGCTTACCATGGACGCCACCGACGGGCTGCTGATACAAACCCCCGAAGTGCGACGAATACCGTCCAATGCTGTGTGGGGGCGTGTCTTGGCCGATGCACCCGGCTTGGCTCCTCAGGCAGCACAAAAACTAGTGGATAGAATGCAGCGTTTGGGGGCTAACCCTAAAGCCCTGACCGAGGGCAATTATGGTTACTTTACCGTAGACGCTTCGGGTGGTATCCGTTTGCCCAACACAGAGTCTGGCACCCAGTTCTTCCTCAACTATCAAGGAGAGGCCAGCCAACTGTCAGCAGTGGTTGATGAACTGGTAGACAGCTACGATAACGCGGTTTCAGTCAGCCTACGCACATCCGACGGCGAAGAACTTTAGTCTGATTTCCAGCATACCCGAATGACTTCGGCCTGTACTGCCAACTCTCTAAAAAAGGTGAGCCAGTGCAGTTGCTGCGCCGACAAATGATCATTCGGTGACTTCACTTCAATAAAGCGATACGTATTATCTCGCCACACAAACAGGTCGGGAAACCCCTTCGTATTTTCCTTCAGATCGCGCGCCATTTCCAATAAAATACGACTTATCTGATTTGCTTCTAACGATTCGTAACACTGCGCTATCAAAGGCAAGATGCTTTCGTGCCAACCCACCAGAGGATTGCTCATGCCTACCTTTGTCTCGTAGTGGTGCTGAATGATATTGTAAAAGCGGTCTGAGTGATCTAACACCTGCAACCGATTCTGTAATTGCGGTTTGCGCTTCGTTAAGAACTGAGGCGTATAAAAATCAGTAGGGGCAATCTGCATAGGGTGGTGTAGTGCTTCGCAGTCTTCGTCAAAAATAATATCCCAAAATAGTAGACCAAAGAAGCTACGCCAGAGGTAGTTCTCGGTATGGACGCCCTCGTAACCCAAATCTTGATAGTACGCTAGCACTCCGTCTTCTACGTAATAACGGTGGTACTCTTCCAGCTCAATACATTCACTGTTCTTCAGGAAGTCAGTGGTACGTTTAGTGCGTTTTTTTCGCTGGATACGATCTCGAAAATCTTGGGCAAAATAGCGTTCTTCGGCATTCTGCGGATGAGCCACTATTGCACCGCACAAGGTCAAGGCATCGTCTTTAAAGCCCAGCTTATGCATCAGCCGTACACACCGCTCGCGGGCTGGCGACTTTTGCGTGTTCTGGTAAACGCGCAGGGCAAAGTTTGGGTGCTTTTGCTGCTCTAGTAGTTTGCCCAATCGTAGGATAAGCTTGTCGAACAGGGGCCAAGCCGGCTCGCAGAACTGCGTACGCGTAATAGCTTGTTCCTCAAACCACGTGTAAATGGTATCAGCCGGAGCCAGCTGCTCGTCGCGCAGTACCTTAAAATCGCGATACGCCTTTGAGATGCGTAGTTTATCTTCCGCCTCTTGCCGTGTGCTAAAGTAAGCCCGAAGCTTTGATTCGTCGAAGGTCTCCGTTTTTATAATGCCCATGTCGCGCACCACAAACTGAGTCATATCGCTGTTGATGTCGCCGAAGTACAAGAACCGGAGCATCTCGATCTCTGCCTCGTAGCCCACGCGCACCACCAACGCCTTTTGGCGAATGAGATGAACGAGTTTACGCCCGTTAAAATGAGCGGCGGCTTGCACGACTAGCTCCGGTTTCTTCAGCGTTCGGCGACCTTTAAGCCAGTCTGTATCAAGCTGCTTGAGCAGGGTCAGCAGCTCAGCTTTAGGAAACAGACATAAGATGTCATCAATATCAGTAGCGTGCCGAGGGGCCAGGGGGGCAAAAAACTTCTGTTGGCACAGCAAATTGGCGGTCTGCTGAATATCCGGCACTTCAGCGTAGCTAAGTTTCTCCAGACGAAAGTAGCAACCCTTACGATTGGTCAGGCGAACGAACAAACAGCGAGCTTCTTCTGGCAACGCGCGAAAACGCCGGTAGAAGTTCTTCTCACGTCGGCGTAATAGCGCCCCGCACTTGTCCTCTACAAAGCCCAGCAGCGACTCAAAGTAGTCTAAATAATATTTTTCCGGTAGCTCTACCGGCGGTGCATTTCTCATAATAATTGATGACGCATCGGCTAGGCACGTGCATCCGCTACAGTTTTCTTCTGCTCGTGTTTGGCCTCTATGGCTTCCATATCGCTCAATTGAATGTTGAGGGCCCGCACCGAGATGCGTATCTCCTGCACGGACAAACCCAGCGAAAATAGCAAAAGAACAAGGCTGATTCCAAACACCCACTTACCAGCAACATGCTCATTGGCAAAGAGCAAGAACATACATAATACGCATAAAAACAGACTCATAATTCCCAGACTCTGCATATTTTTTATTAGCTCTACGCGCTGGCGCAGATTGTTGATCTGCCCCAGGATAATGCTACTCGGATTTTCCTTATATTCAGAGTGCAGACGTCGGATGAGTCCGGCGATGGTCAGAAAGCGGTTGGTATAGGCCAACAGCAGTAGAGAGATGGCAGAGAACAACAGGCCCGGAGTGGTCAGCGTGATATCAGTCATAAAGCAAAGCTAGAATAACCACCTTAACAATGAAAACCCTGTACCTCGTTCGCCACGCAAAATCCAGTTGGAAGTTTCCCGAACTCGCTGACTTTGATCGCCCGCTTAACCAACGTGGCCAGCGCGATGCCCCCCAGATGGGCGATCGTCTACGACAACAGGAGATTACTCCCGACCTCATATTGTGTAGTCCGGCGCAGCGTACGCGACAAACCGTACAGGCGATCGCGCAGGCGCTAGCTTATGATGCTTCGCACATTCGGTATGAGCCAACCCTGTACCACGCCACCCACCTCGCTAGTCTGGCGCTACTACCGTCGGTGAGCGACCAGGTGCGCACGCTGATGATGGTAGGCCATAACCCGGGCCTCACGGATCTGGCGAATTGTCTCACTTCGCACCACATCGATAATGTGGTGACGGCGGGAGTGGTTGCTATTCGGTTTGCTGTGCCCTCGTGGTCGAAAATACAACGTAACCAACAAGGTGAGTTCTTATGGTACGATTATCCCAAACGGATTGTATGAAATCCTAGAACGACGCTCCGATGCTGAAGAAGGAGCGTTGGGCTACTCCCGAGCTCAGCACCAGTGGATAGCCGAAACGCAACACAAAATCGTAGAAGGAAACCACGTCGATAGCCACTCCGGCACTGTACAGGTATCGGTTGCTCAGGGGTTGTTCCGGCGGATAATTGAGCGTATTGCGCACCGCACCGTGGTCGTAAAAAGCCTTGAGATAGATGGATAGTGGAAACTTATCGAACTGGTCGATGGGTACAACGCGGTCCATATTGAATACCTTATTAAATATACGCCAACTCAAAGCATTCTGCTGCAACGCCAGGTGTTGACCCTCAATAGCGTACACTTCGTAGCCACGCAGCCACAGGCCGCCGTATCCCAGGCCCGAGAAGTTGGCGTAGGGCTGGCGAGATGGGGCGCTCGTCATACCCCGGATAGTGTTGACCAAGAAGAAGTTTTTCTTCCACGGTGTGTAGCGAATGTAACTAAACGCCAGCCGCCAGATATCTACGTCATCAAAAATGCCTAACCCTATCTTAGACGCTTGTACGCCCACGAAGAAGCCGTTCAACGGATAACCCACCAAATCACGCTTGTCGTGCACGAACCGGTAGGTCAGCTGGAAGTAACGCTGTTCCAGCCGATTGTTGTAAAACCGAGGATTAAGCTCGGTGATGGTATCCTTTACCCCGTTTTTGAAGAAGTCGGCGTTAAGCGAGTGTGTGCTATAGTAAGAGCCGCGGTAGCGCCAGCCCATACCCGCCACGAGTGATTCTTGGGCGTGGCGTAGTGAGTCAGTGGTCACCGGTAAGTTCTCTACGGTTTGATAGATAATGTTATTGGTTTCGGCAAAGGCGAAGCGAAAGTTGAGGCCGTTCTTTTGGGCCTTATCGATGTAGGGTTTGTCATAGCTGACGGAGAACCGGCGGGTAAATCCAAATTGAGCGTCTAAGCGCACGCGCTCGTTGAGCCCCCGAAAATTGTACTTGGTAAGCTTGAGACCGTACTCAAGCCGACGGAGGTCGTAGTTGTAATTCGTCCGCCAGTCGTTAAAGTTGCGGTCAGCGAGTTTGATATAAGGGGATGGGATGGTATACCACCGTTCAGCTACGCTAACAATCAGATCAAGACGATTGTCGTCAATGAGTATCTGGCGAATGTTTACCCGGTTAAACAGACGGGTGTTGGTGATACGCAGCTGATCGTTTTTCAGAATTTCTTGCAGTTCTTTCCAAACGTAGGTGGTTTGCGGTGTGGCATTCATCTCCCGCAGGATGATCCGCGGTTTGGTGCGGCGGTTTCCAATGATAAAAACCTGATCTACCGTCACCACCGCATTGCTGTCGAGGGTAACGGTGGCGGTATCTACTACAGGATTATCGGTTATCACCTGAGCGTGTCCCGGCAGAACGGTGCCCCACGTAATTATCAGTAGTAGACAGAAACAACTCAACCATATCGCCAGCGAGTTGTAAGAGTGAATGATCATACGAGAGATTCGGAGTAAGTTGACGTGCGCTAGAATAACGCGCGCGCCGGTTTTTTCATGCGTATACGCCGTGCGGACCACTAGCCATTGTCGGATCGTTTACAATACGACGGCTAAAGCTACACCAAAAACATGACAACTACTTTGCCAAGGAGACAGCGTCGGTACTGTAGGTAGGCAACCAAGCTAAATGATAAAAACGTCACCGCGAGGAAGCATGACGAAGCGGTCTCCCTCCGTAGAGAACGCTTCCGCCCGTTACCTGGCTCGTTTGTGTCTCATCCATCGCGATGATGTTCACGTATTTTGACCTGGTACGTAAGTGTTCGCCACCGAACAATGATTGCCCGATACCGAACACCGCTTTGCCCGATCACCTCTTGTAGCGAACTGTAAGGGGCACTTCTACCTTTGGCATACCCCTTGAAACACACGAAGGCGTATACTGTCTTACTTACGCACCCCATCGCATCGCTATGTTCAAGAACTACGCCCTCATCACCATCCGTAACCTGTTCCGCAACAAGATATACTCCTTTATCAACATTGCGGGGCTGTCCATAGGGCTCACCTGTAGCCTGCTCATCTTTTTGTGGGTGCAAGACGAGATGTCGTTCGACACCATTCATCCTAAGGCCGACCGCCTGTATCAGGTGTGGCTACAAGCCCGCTGGGAAGAGGACTTAGGCTCGCAAATGGCCGTTCCGCTGCCTACCTACGAGGCGCTGAAAACTGCCAATAGCCACATCGCACGCGTGGCAGTATCCGATTGGGGCGGCGACCATCTGTTGGCCGTAGGCGAAAACCCCATCATCAAGCCGGGTATCTTTGTGAGTGAAGAGTTTCTGGCGATGTTCGAGTTTCCGATAGTACAAGGCGGTGACCCCATCAAGATGCTCGATGATCCTTCCTCTATCGTGATCACCGAGTCGGTGGCCCGCGCGCTCTTTGATCGGGAAGACCCTATGGGGCAGGTCGTTCGGGTAGATGATAAGTACGACCTAAAGGTAACCGGCGTGCTACAGGATATACCCGCCAACTCTTCCTTTAAGGTCGACTTTCTGCTGCCCTGGAAGCTGAACGAACAGAATAATGAATATATCAAAGATAGTCAGGATGAATGGGACGATCATTCCTTTCAGGTATACGCCGAACTGGATGACCCTACGCAACAGGCCGACGTAGAGAATAGTATTCGGGATATAGTACACAAAAACGGAGATATGGATTTCAAGCGCGAACTGTTCTTGTATCCCTTGTCTCGCTGGCGATTATACTCGAGCTTCGAAAACGGAGTGGAAGAGGGCGGAATGATCGAGTACGTTCAGCTCTTCAGCATTATCGCGATCTTTATATTGATCATCGCCTGCATCAACTTTATGAATTTGGCTACCGCCCGCTCGGAGCGTCGGGCTCGCGAGGTGGGCATTCGTAAAAGCATAGGATCCAGCCGGGCCGAGCTCATTGGTCAGTTTATGGGCGAATCACTCTTCATTGCTGCTATTGCCTTTCTGGTGGCTTTGCTGCTGACCGAACTGTCTCTGCCGTTCTACAACGAGCTAGTAGACAAAGAGCTATCTATTGATTATACCTCGCGGTGGTTTTGGCTGGCGGGCATCGGCGTCGTACTATTTACCGGACTCATCGCGGGTAGCTATCCCGCGCTGTACTTGTCGTCCTTTCAGCCGGTAAAGGTGCTAAAGGGTAAGGTGAAGGCGGGGAAAAACGCCAGCACTCCCCGCCAAGTGCTGGTCGTGCTTCAGTTCGGGTTTGCCATTCTCCTGATCGTGGGCACCATCGTGATCTACCAGCAGATACAGCTGGTACAGAGCCGCGAGCTGGGCTATCAGCGGGAGAACCTTATTAATGTGGGTGGCAATGCCACCATTCAAAAGAACTATGAGGTGCTGAAGAACGAGCTGCTACAGTCAGGCCTGGTTACAGGGATTACCCAATCGAATAGCCCAATCACCGATATCTATTCTAATAACTTTCTGGGGTGGCCCGGTCAGCCTGAACAGCGGGTGATCTTCACAACCATCGTAGCCGGTTATGACTACACCAAAACCATGGGCATCGAAGTGCTGAACGGGCGCGATTTCTCACCAGACTTTGCTAGCGATAGCACCGCAATCCTGGTGAACAAAGCGGCGATGGATGTGATGCAGTTAGAAGACCCACTGGGCACGCAGCTTGACGTTTTTGGCGAGAAGCGAACCCTCATCGGAGTGATAGATAATGTGCTGATGGGTTCGCCTTACGAGTCAGTAGACCCGCTGTTTGTCGTACTGAATACTGAGTTCAGCAATAACCTCAGCGTCCGCTTGGCTGAAACCGAAGACTTACCGGCCTCGCTTGCGCAGGTAGAAGAAATTTTCAGGAAGCATAACCCTGCCTATCCGTTTGAGTATAAGTTCGCCGATGTAGAGTTTCAAAAGAAGTACGTAACTATCAGCCTCACAAAAAAACTAGCTAACCTGTTCGCCGTACTGGCTTTGCTCATCACCGGTTTGGGTTTGTTCGGGCTGGCCTCTTACACTGCCGAGCAGCGCAATAAAGAGATCGGCATCCGCAAGGTGCTGGGAGCTTCGGTGTTCAGTATCATCACACTAATGTCGAAGGACTTCTCTCGTCTGGTCATTATCGCTTTTGTAATCGCCACCCCGCTGGCGTGGTGGGCGCTGAGCAGTTACCTGGAACGCTACCCGATTCGTACTGATATTCACTGGTGGATCTTCCCGCTGACCGGTGCTGTAGCGCTACTGTTCGCTTTGGTCTTCGTAACTTCACAGGCGCTGAAGGCGGCTCAGGGTAATCCGGTAAAAGCCCTGCGGAGTGAGTAGTCTGCTATACTGCTGGTGCGGAGGCCTTCTGTTGAGCAGCAAAGGCAGCCCGAGGCTTTAGTCCCAAGGTATCAAATAGCTGCACATCCTCACTGGCCTCGGGGTTGGGTGTGGTCAGCAGCACATCGCCCGCGAAGATAGAGTTGGCTCCGGCCATGAAGCACAGCGCCTGGTCGGCCACTGACATGCCGGTGCGACCGGCAGATAGACGTACCGCTGCTTCAGGCATCAGAATGCGCGCGGTCGCGACCATCCGCACCACCTCGTCGATGGGCACGGGCGGTTGCTCGGCCAGCGGCGTGCCTACTACAGGAACCAGCGTATTGATCGGTACCGATTCGGGCTGCGGGTCTAGATTGGCCAGCACTTGTAGCATGCCGATGCGGTCTTCGTCGGTTTCGCCCAGCCCGATGATGCCGCCCGAACAGATGGTGAGTCCGGCTTCACGCACGTGCGATAGGGTGCGCAGCCGGTCGTCGTAGGTGCGGGTGGTAATGATCTCTTCGTAGTGCTCCTCTGAAGTGTCCAGATTGTGATTGTAGGCGTACAAACCGGCGTCGGCCAGCTTCTGCGCCTGCTCGGCGGTGAGCATCCCCAGGGTGCAGCATACTTCCATGTTGAGCGCGTTGACTTCCCGCACCATCTCCAGCACCCGGTCAAAGTCTCGGTTGTCGCGCACCTCGCGCCAGGCTGCTCCCATACACAGCCGCGACGCGCCCTGCGCTTTGGCCCGCTCGGCCCGTTGCACCACCTCTTCGGTTTCCATCAGTTTGTGTACGTTCACATCAGTGTGATAGCGCGCCGCCTGCGGACAGTAGGCGCAGTCCTCAGGGCAACCGCCCGTTTTGATAGACACCAAACTGCTCACCTGTACTTCGGAAGGGTCGTGATGATGGCGGTGTACCGTGGCCGCTTCGTAGACTAGCTCAAGGAGTGGGCGGTGGTATAACTGAGTAATTTCTTCGGTGGTGTGGCTATGGGGCATTGGTAGAGGATAGGCGGATGAACGATTCCAAACATAGTAAATAAAGCTGAGTTGCTCTAATTGATTTTAGGCCCGCGTTAGCTCTTCCAACTCCTCCTGAAACCCTCCAGACAATATTGGAAAGCGGCACCAGGTGCGCGGGTCCACGTTGAAGTCGTCTAGGTGGAAAGAAGGAGCCATACGCTCTCGTTTCCACTGGTTGCGTGACCACAGTCGAAAGAACTTGATCACGTAGCCCTTCAGCGTCTCACGGTCAACTAACTTTTGCTCTTCTAATATCCGGAAGACTTCAACCGGGGGGCGGCGGTCACGGATCGCCAGCCGCTCAATAACCACCATGATGTCGTAAGGCATCAAGTCAGCCTCATCAGACTGCTCTTGCTGTAGCGGGCGTAGTTCGGCGGTGGGGTTCAGGCGATTGACCGGCCCGAGTCCGGTATAACCTCGCTCGGTTTCAGCCCAGCGGAGCCAGTGGAGTACGAACTGCTTATCGACTGCGGCAATAGGCGCAATACTACCACTGGTATCACCGTCCATCGTGGCGTAGCCTACGTCGCCTTCGCTACGGTTTGAGGTGGTTATAAGCAACGCATTCTTGATATTCGCCAACATCCAAATTGCTGGGTTACGGGCTCTTGACTGCACATTCTGTAGCGCAATATCGTCTTCCTCCCACGTGAGGTCACGGCCCAGCGCTTCCTGCACCACTTCGGTGTAGCCCGTCACGGCATCGTCAATCTTCCAGCAGTAGAACGTAGCTCCCAGCGACTCAGCCAGCGTACGGGCCGCGTGCAGGGTTTGCTCTGATGAGTTGACCGTGCCCTGGTACGCGGTGTATAGAATATGACGGGTGATCCACTGCAGAGCGTCTGCCGGGCGGCGGTCTTCGGCGGCCCAGGTTTCTTGCAGATCAACGCGCCCTAATTTCTGAAGAAACGCCTCTACTCCTAGTTCTTCAGTACCTCGGTGTACCATATCTGCCACCAGCACGGCACAGGTAGACGAATCGGCTCCGCCGCTGAGCGAGAGCACGAAGCCGTTTGAGCGGCTCTTGCGCTGATAGTCAAACAGGGCCAGGGTTTCGGCCCTTACAAACTCAATTTCCTTCTCGTACTGATCTGGATTGGGCTGAACCTCAGCGCGTAACGGTTGGTCAAAGTCTACTTGTGCGGTAAGCAGGTTGACGTCCTGAAACGAGAATCGTTCGTTTTTAGCCAGTAGTTGACCATGCTGCGCAATGATGATTTCACCGTCGTAGATCATGCGCCCCGCCTCATTACCCAGCAGGTTGGCGAATACGTAGGCGCAGCCGAAGTCACCGGAGCCTCCGACGGCAAGTCGCTCGCGAAAGAGCGTCTTCTCGAAGGCAAAGTGACTGGCACTCGGATTCAGAATGAGATCGACGTTCCGTTTTTTATGCTCCCAACCCGGGCGTTGCTCGCCTCGCCAGGCATCTTCACAAATCTCAAAGCCTAGTTTGATGCCGTGCACCTCGTAGGTGACATCGCCCAGGGGATAAGTTTGTCCGTGGACGCTCACCGTAGCCTGCTGATGGGCGGGCCAGGGGGTGAACCAGCGCGGTTCGTAGTGCACACCGTCGTTGGCCAGGTGCTGCTTGGCCGTAAACCCCAGTATTTGCTGATGGTGGATAAGGCAGGCCGTATTGTAGTTCTTTCCCTGATACTTTAGAGGAACTCCCAGGGCTACGGTAATATTGTCGCAAGCGGCTGCCAGTTCGGGCAGTAGGTCAAGCACTTTTTCGTAGAGCCAATCGCTCAAGAACATGTCCTCACAGCCGTAGCCGGTGATACATAGCTCGGGTAGGCAAAGGATATCTACCTGCTGTTGCTGTGCCTGCCGGATGGCCTCTTTGATGTGCGCGATATTGTTGACCCAATCAATCGGGGTTTGATTCAGGGTAGCTCCGGCAATGGTCATCATGTGCATCTAACTTATGGGTGGAAAGTGACAATAATGGCAACGACGCACCAGTCGCTATCGTTGCTACTGCCGATGAGTATCCAGCACTGACAACGCATTTTCTGAAGCTCTTTGTTCCGATTTCTTCTTGCTATAGCCGCTGCCGGTGCTGATAGGTTTATCGTCGAGCAGTAGCTGCGTGATAAACTCTTTGTACTGACTCCCCCCGCGGGTTTCTACAATTTCGTAGCGAACCGCTCGGTTATGCTTTTGGGCCCACTCAATAACCTTACTCTTGTAGTTAGTATCGTTTTCTACGATGGAAGATAGGTCTACGTGAGAGGATAGCAGCTTCTTGAGAATAAATTGCCCCGCCTTGCGAAACCCTTGATCGAGGTACACAGCACCCACCAAGGCTTCTAGCGTATTGCCTCCGATAGATTTGTGTGATTGCCCGCGTCCTACTTTAGCTTTGCGCGCGTCGTCGAACTCGATAAGGTCAGCGATACCTGTTTTGCGCGCCAGTTGGTTAAGCGATTCACGGTTGACGATACGGGAGCGAATCTCGGTCAAGAAGCCTTCGTCTTTAAAGGGAAATTTTTTAAACAAATGTTCGGCTACCACTACTCCCAGCACCGCATCGCCCAGATACTCGAGGCGCTCGTTAGATTCGCGAACGCCGTGTACGTTTGTCTTAGCGACCGATACGTGACGCGTGGCGAGACGGTACAGTGTAAGGTTAGAGGGAGGAAATCCGGTGATTTGGCGAACAGATCGGGCAAATTGTCGGTCCTGAGCGTCGTAAAAAAGTCTCCGTACGAAAGGAACCATCCTCAATTACTCACGCTGGTTAAATACTGACCATTCACTACTGCTTAAACTTCCTCATAATCACTGAGGTATTGTGTCCCCCAAAACCGAAGGTGTTGCTGATCGCCGTATTCACTTCTCGCTCTTGGGCCTGGTTAAACGTCAGGTTGAGTCGGGCGTCTATATGCTCGTCGTCGGTGAAGTGGTTGATCGTGGGCGGCACCACGTTATGGTTGAGGGCCATAATGCAAGCGATAGACTCTATCCCCCCCGCAGCGCCCAGTAAGTGGCCGGTCATCGATTTAGTAGAGCTGATATTGAGGTCAAAGGCATGCTCACCAAACACATCAATGATGGCGTTTACCTCACTAATATCGCCGAGTGGGGTAGAAGTGCCGTGTACGTTGATGTAGTCCACCTCAGTAGGAGAAATGCCAGCGTCCTTGAGCGCTAATAGCATCACTTGCTTAACGCCCACTCCTTCCGGGTGCGGGGCGGTAATGTGGTACGCATCGCCGGTCATACCACTGCCAAGCACTTCGGCGTATATTTTGGCACCACGGGCTTGCGCATGCTCCAGCTCTTCTAGAATGAGCGCACCCGCTCCCTCGCCCAACACAAAACCATCACGGTCTTGGTCAAACGGACGAGAAGCAGTTTCAGGCGAATCGTTGCGCTCGGAAAGGGCTTTCATCGCACCAAAGCCACCCACACCGGCCTCTACCACCGCAGCTTCTGAGCCACCGGTGACCATCACATCCGCCTTGTCGAGCTGAATGTAAGTGAAGGCATCGATGATCGCGTGTGTCGCCGAAGCACAGGCCGAAACGGTAGCGAAGTTGGGCCCCCGAAAACCGTGACGGATGGAAATATGACCCGGAGTGATGTCCACGATCATCTTCGGAATAAAGAACGGATTGTAACGCGGGGTGCCGTTGCCGGTGGCAAAGTCGGATACTTCCTCCTGGAAGGTCTTAAGACCACCGATTCCCGATCCCCAAATAACGCCCGCCCGGTCCGGGTCCACCGAACCCTTACTTAAACCGGCGTCTTGAATCGCTTGATCGGCAGCGACCACACCGTATTGCGTGCAAGGGTCCATCTTGCGAGCTTCTTTCCGGTCCAGATAGTCCTGAGCGTCGAAGCCCTTGAGCTCGCAAGCGAACTTGGTCTTAAAGTGCTCAGTATCAAACTTTGTAATAGGAGCCGAGCCGCTCACTCCTTGGCGAAGTCCTTCCCAGTAGGAAGCAACGTCGTTGCCCAGCGGGGTGAGGGCCCCTAAGCCCGTAACTACAACTCTTCTGGATTTCATGGAAAAAAGGATCCGGTGATGGATAGACTATGCTTTAACGTGCTCTTCGAGATAAGAAACGGCTTGACCTACTGTCGCGATATTTTCAGCCTGGTCGTCAGGAATAGAAATGTTGAATTCTTTTTCGAACTCCATGATAAGCTCTACGGTGTCGAGCGAATCTGCACCAAGATCGTTGGTGAAACTGGCATCAGTAGTCACTTCTGACTCCTCAACCCCTAGCTTATCAATGATAATTCCTTTTACTTTCTGTGCTATTTCAGACATTTTTGTAGGTTTAGTGTTAACGGCGCAAATTAAAAGATTTAAAGCATGAATGTCAAACGAATTATTCTCATCTTTTTTTGTAAACTTGGCGCGCGCCGGATCGGGGTTAAAGTTCATTTTTACAGCTTCTAAAGGTAGTGATTTTTCTTAGCCTACCACGCTCATATGGGGAAATTGCATCAGGAACTGCACGTTAACTACCATCACGACTACTATTTGTACGGCTTGCAAACCACCGTGCCTGAGTACAAGTTGGCGTGGGAGCTAAACCGCGCACTGGGTATTCGCCTCAAGAAAGCCCCCGACTGGCCACTAGATGGTAGTGCCGAGACACCTCTTTTTGTTTCTAATTTCATTTTTACCGACACGCATCGTACTTTTAGGCTCTTGAAAAATCGCGTCATACCGGACCGGGTCGCGTTTGACCGAGTCACGTCTGACCAGGTCACGCCGGACCGGCGGTCGCCACTGCAAGCTACACCGGGTTCGCCAGATGGGGCGCTCCCAACCAGTCAAACCACAACCTATTTACTATCCGAACTCAAACAATGGCCGTATCTACTACAGATACAAGACCTTAGCCACAGTCTAAATCAAGACGCACTGCTTGTCACCGTTGGCAACTTATCTGCGGTCAAGCAGGCCGCTCGCATTGCCCTATCATCTGTCAATCACAAAGAGAACCTCTTATTCTAAATCACCCTATGGAACAAACTTCTGCTTTCAATAAAACCAAGATCGTTGCTACGGTGGGCCCGGCCACCAATAGCAAAGAAATGCTCATTGAATTAATAAAGGCCGGTGTTGATGTATTTCGCCTCAACTTTTCGCACGGTACGCACGAAGGTCACATGAAGGTGATCCGGGCCATCCGAGAGATTCGTGAAGAGATGGGTTCTAACGTTTGTATTCTGCAGGATTTACAGGGCCCTAAGATCCGCACCAATCAGGTAGAAAATGGCGAAGTGCTGGTAGAACCCGGTAAGATTCTTAAGATCACCTCAGAAGATATGGTCGGCACCAGCGAGTGCATCAGCACTTCGTACCAATCAATGCCCTCTGATGTGAAGGTGGGCGATACGATCCTGATCGACGACGGCAAAATTGAACTTCGGGTAGAGGGCACCGATGGCAAAGAGGTGCAAACCCGGGTTATTCACGGTGGCCCCATCAAGTCACGCAAAGGAATTAACCTGCCCGACTCTAATGTATCAGCCCCTTCGCTTACCGAGAAAGACGAAGAAGACCTGTACTTCGGGCTAGAGCAAGACGTAGACTGGATTGCCCTATCGTTCGTGCGCAAAGCGGAGGATATCTACGGACTGCGTGAAATCATTAAGTCTAAGGGCAAGAACATTAAGATCATCGCGAAGATCGAGAAGCCTGAGGCCATCAAGAACATCGATGAGATCATTAAGGCCACCGACGGATTGATGGTGGCTCGGGGCGACTTGGGAGTGGAAATTCCGATGGAAGAGGTGCCGCTGGCGCAGAAGATGCTGGTGCAAAAGTGCAACGTGTTGGCCAAGCCGGTGATCATTGCTACCCAGATGATGGAAAGCATGATTGAAAACCCTCGCCCCACCCGGGCCGAGACCAACGATGTGGCCAACGCTGTCATGGACGGCGCTGATGCCATCATGCTTTCCGCTGAAACGGCTTCGGGTAAGTTTCCTATTCAGACGGTGAAGAGTATGGTGAAAACCATCCTAACCGTAGAGGAACGATCAGACATTGTGTACGACAAACTGTCGCAGGTGTCTCCCGATTCGCCTACCTATATTCACGATAACTTGGTGCGAGTGGCCTGCCGCCTGAGTCAAGAGGTAAACGCGCAGGCCATTGTGGGTATGACCAAGTCGGGCTACACCGGCTTCCGACTGTCATGTCATCGCCCGAAGGCCAATATATTCATCTTCACGGCCAATAAGTTACTACTCAACGAGATCAACTTGTACTGGGGCCTGCGGGGTTACTACTACGATGGCACCGACTCAACGGATGAAACCTTTGCGCAGCTAGAGAAGATGCTGATCGAAAAGGGGCACCTCAAACAGGGCGACACCTACGTGAGCACAGCCAGCATGCCTCTGCACTGGGAAGACCGCACTAACATGATGAAAGTACAAATAGTCAAGTAAACCGGTAGCAGGTGGCAGCAGCAGTAGCACAAAACACTACTGTCACTGCCGCTGCTACTGCCTACTATTACTATCCATGAACATCACCCGCGACCTGTACGCAAGCTCGCTGACGCTGCTTACCGACTTCTATCAACTGACGATGGCCTACGGTTACTGGAAAACCGGTATGGCCGAGAAAGAGAGCGTCTTCAACCTCTATTTCCGTAAGAACCCTTTCAACGGTGGGTTCGCCATCAACTGCGGACTGGCCTACGTCATCGATTTTGTCAACAACTTTCACTTTGACGAAGAAGAACTCGCCTTTTTAGCCGAGGTGAGGGGAGAAGATGACCAGCCGATGTTTGAGTCAGCCTTCCTCGATTACTTAGGTAGGCTCAAATTCACCGGAAGCATCGACGCCATACCCGAAGGTACCGCCGTGTTTCCGCACGAACCGCTGGTGCGGGTGCAGGGACCCATCTTACAGTGTCAGCTGATCGAGTCAGCACTGCTCAACTTTATCAACTTCCAGACGCTGGTGGCTACCAAGGCGGCCCGTATCTGCCTGGCCGCCAAGGGCGAGCCGGTGCTGGAGTTTGGCCTCCGCCGGGCGCAGGGCATCGACGGGGCACTGGCCGCCAGTCGGGCGGCCTACGTGGGGGGCACCGCCTCTACCTCTAACGTGCTGGCGGGCCGACTCTTCGGTATTCCGCTGAGCGGCACCCACGCGCACAGCTGGATTATGGCCTTTGATGACGAACTGGCGGCTTTCCGCGCCTACGCCGAGGCACTGCCCAACAACTGTGTGCTGTTGGTCGACACTTACAATACTATAGAAGGCATTCAGCGCGCCATTGAGGTAGGACATTTACTGAGCCAACAAGGGCGGCAGCTCCTGGGCGTGCGCATCGACTCGGGCGATCTGGCCTACTTCAGCACCGAAGCGCGCCGCATGCTCGACGAAGCGGGGTTGACCGATACCAAGATTGTCGCTAGCAACGACCTGGACGAAAACATCATCAGCAGTTTGCGTAGCCAAGAGGCGAAGATCGATGTGTGGGGCATTGGCACCAAGCTGGTTACGGCCTACGACCAGCCCGCCCTCGGAGCGGTGTACAAGCTGTCGGCTATTCGGCAAGAGAAGGGTTGGGAATACAAGATCAAGCTATCCGAGCAGGCCGTTAAGGTGAATACGCCGGGTATTCAGCAGGTGCGCCGTTTCCGCAACAAAAGCGACCGCAGCTTGGTGGCCGATATGATTTACGACACCGAGCAGTCGCTGGGCACCAAGCATAAGATCATTGACCCTATGGATCTCACCCGCCGCAAGGTTATCAAAGCCAATGAAGTGGTAGCCGACGACCTGCTGGTGCCGATCTTTCGGGAGGGCAAACTGGTGTACGATGTGCCTAGCCTGGAAGAGATTCGCGAGCGAACGCAGCAGAGCCTGGCCGAACTGCCCGCGGGCGTGAAGCGCTTCGTCAACCCGCACGGCTATCCGGTCGGATTAGAAGAAAAGCTGTACACCATCAAGACCGATCTGATCCTCAAGCTGCGCGAAGTGGACGAGGCGGAGGGGTGATAGTGGCAGGTGGTGAGTAGGCGGGCGGCGGTAAGCGGTAAGCAGTGGGCGGTAAAGAAGGGTGAGCGGTTATTATTTACTTAGAACAAGCCGTATGAACACATCTCAGCATTTGTTTCATTATTACGAACTTGATAATGGTCCGTTCAGAAATATCACTGAGC
This sequence comes from Tunicatimonas sp., assembly GCA_965213875.1. Taxonomy (GTDB): domain Bacteria; phylum Bacteroidota; class Bacteroidia; order Cytophagales; family Cyclobacteriaceae; genus Tunicatimonas. Next base: position 2,995,974 of record CBDCAN010000001.1, read on the forward strand.
ACGGCTACGAAAAAGCTAAAGGAATTCAGCGCCAAATTCTAAAAGGGTGGAACAGTAAGAGACCGGGTAATTATATTGAATTGAGGCTGTCGTTAGAAGAGAGAGTTAAAAAACAGTTTATCTCAAAGGGAGGAAAACCTAGTAGAAATGACCCTTTCTACTTCACATTAGGTGCATGTGAATGGGCGAAATCCTGGTATGAAAACCCTGGTATTATAAAAATTCCTCTATCTTCTTTTAGACCTGAACATGTCAGCTTTACCTACCCTGATAGCATGGTATCATTTCAGTTTTACGATGAGCCAAAACTTGCAGTGTATAGAAAAGATTGTAACGGACGGGTGTTCTTGTTAAGTGAAATAGATGACGTAATCAATGAGTACGGACTCCCGTCAGATGAGAAGTCTCAAGCTGAAGAGAGATTCAAATATGATAGATACATAGAAGTCCAAGTGTGGGATGATGAAGTGATAAACGAATACAAAGCCTAGCCCAACCGTAGCGGTAGGCGAGTGTTTATGTTCGCTCATTTCTGAACTGCCTACTCTCCTCTTCCCAACCCTACCGCCGCCCGCCTACTGCCACCCACCTACCCACTACCACTGCCGCTACTACTCCCTCCTTCACACAAACTCCGTATACCAACCAAAGCTATCCTGCACAATCTGCTGCTTGTTAGCCCGCACGTAGTCTAAATACGCCTGAGCCACCGGTGAGGGCCTTTTGTTCTTGAGCCAAACGAGCCTCCACTCAGTGACGATGGGTAGCGAGTCTGCCGGAATGACGTACAGCTCCTTTGTCTGTAGTTCGTTTTTGACACCTACCAGCGGAATGATAGAGTAGCCTAACCCGGCAATCACCGCCTGCTTCACCGCCTCGTTAGACGTCAGCTCGATTCTTTTCCTTTGCTCTTTCCGCTGCAGGTACCGATCAATGGCCAGGCGAGTAGCCGAACCCTTCTCCCGGAAGATGAAGGGGCGGTCGGTTCGTAGCGTAGTTTTGCCCTCCGGCGGCATATTATCTACCAAGTACAACCGATTGTCTAGCAGTGGTTCTTCTTCAACGGCCAAGCCATTGGGCACCACCGACACCAACGCAAAGTCAACCTCGTTGTGCTTCAGGCTGGCCACCACCAGCGATTTCTTGGTCACATCCAGCACCAAATCGATGCCCTGATGCTGCTGCATAAAACCGCTCAAAAAGTAGGGAATCACGTACTTGCCGGTAGAGGCCGCCGAAATGCGTAGCCGACCCGTGAAGAGTCCGCCGTACTCCTTGGTTTTGTAGCGAATGGCATCCGCCTCCCTTAGCACGTTTTCGGCTAGCTCGGCCACCGACTCACCAAAGTCAGTGACGTACAGTTGACGACCAATCACCTCGACCAAAGGGATATCGAACTGCGACTGAAAGTTTTTGAGTTGAATAGATAGCGCCGGCTGCGTCATGTACATTTCCTTGGCCGCCTTAGTAACACTCTGCTGCCGTACTACTTCCAGAAAGACCTGTAGCTGATGTAATGTGTAATTCATAAATAAAGTTTATGATTGACATCAAAAGTATAAATAAAACTATATGAAATCTAAGGTGTTACTTTGTTACGAAATCTAAATCAAATCAACATGCAGAAGATTACAGTAGCGAAGGGCGACGGAATAGGGCCTGAGATCATGGACGCCACGTTGGCCATCTTGAAAGCCGCCAATGCCCGCATTGAGTGGGACGAGATCAGCGTAGGTGAGAAGGTGTATCTATCGGGCAACACCAGTGGTATTGATGCGAGTGCCTGGGACAGCATCCGACAGAACAAAGTGTTTCTGAAGGCACCGATCACAACCCCGCGAGGAAGCGGCTACAAGAGCCTGAATGTGACTATGCGCAAGTCACTGGGATTATTTGCCAACGTGCGTCCCTGTAAAAGCTTTCACCCCTTTGTGCGCACCAAGCACCCTGATATGGATGTGGTGGTCATTCGTGAAAATGAGGAAGACCTTTACGCGGGTATTGAGCACCAGCAAACCGACGAAGTGGTGCAGTGCCTGAAGCTGATCACCCGCCCCGGTTGCGAGAAGATTGTTCGCTACGCCTTTGAGTACGCCCGCCTCTACAAGCGACAGAAGGTGAGCTGCTTTGTGAAGGATAATATCATGAAGCACACCGACGGTTTATTTCACCAGGTGTTCAAAGAAATTGCCCCTGAGTATCCTGAGATAGAAGCTGATAACTGGATCATCGACATTGGTGCCGCCCGGTTGGCCGACACCCCCGAGATGTTTGACGTGGTGGTGATGCCCAACCTCTACGGTGATATTGTCTCCGACATCACTGCCCAAATATCAGGTTCAGTAGGACTGGCCGGCACCGCCAACATTGGCGCAAGCTGCGCGATGTTCGAGGCCATCCACGGCTCAGCCCCCGACATTGCGGGACAGAACGTAGCCAATCCCTCAGGACTGCTGCGCGCCGCCGTGATGATGCTCAACCAAATTGGTCAGCAAGACGTGGCCGAAACGGTGAAGAATGCATGGTCTTGCACCATTGAGGAAGGAATCCACACCGCCGATATCTACAACGAAGGAGTGAGTAAGCAGCGCGTGGGCACCAAAGAATTTACCGAAGCGGTGGTAGCTCGGTTGGGCCAGAAGCCTAAGAAACTGCAACCGGCAGAGTACGATAAAGAGGTACAAATTAAAATCCCCGCCTACGTTCGTCGTCCTCAGTCTAAGAAGACCCTGAAGGGGGTGGATGTATTCGTGGACTGGCGCGGTGCCGATGCTAGCGAATTGGCCGAACGCCTGGAAAAGCTGAATAGTGATATTAAACTAACTATGATTACCAACCGCGGCGTGAAGGTGTGGCCCAACGGCTTTGACGAGACCTTCTGCACTGACCACTGGCGCTGCCGCTACGAAGTGCCAAACGGCGATCCTGCCCAAAAAGCTAGTATCCACACACTGTTGAGTCAAGCCTTGGACAGCGACATTGATGTTATCAAAACTGAAAATCTTTACGAGTTCAACGGTGAACGAGGATATTCTCTCGGACAGGGGCAGTAGTACAGTCATTCAATACTCATCACAAAATGTATCAGTTATGAAAAAGCGTTAGTTTAACTTAATCAGTGGTACTCATCCTGTAGCCGACGCCAAAGAAATACTGTTGTCGCTTATCAGTATAAGATCAAGTTTTTGAACTGCAAAGTACTATTGTTGCCGAGGAATGCTACGGCTGCAATGCCGTTCATCTGAAGAAGCGCATTAGCGACCTCGCGGCCAAAAGTACCCAGCTGAAAGAAATGTGAGCACCTTTGCCGATGGCAATCATAGTGTAGAACTAGATTGCTGAAGCGCGACGGCTATCAAACAGTAAATGTTTATTGAGTACTTAAATATCATCCTTTAATAACTGACCAACCAATCCATTGATAGAGGTGCACGGGAGCAACAACGATCTATTGTTGCTCCCTAACACTTTAGCAGATATTTCTGGTGTCTTCGGCCCAAGCTTTTGAACCCCTCATTGGGGATTTTTCATTTCCTGCGGCCTTAGCAGTCCTCGGCTAGACATAAGCAGTCGTTGTGTCTGCGCTCTAATTCATCCCGGGTAGTCTCCTCTTACCGTCAATCACTTCTATACGCCTCACGCCGAGGCGTTTTCTGTCGTCAGCAATCCCCATCGTCCGCGATCGTGGTCACATGACTGCGGCAATAACCACAATACGTAAGATTTATAGCCATTGACGCACCCGCACGTAGGGTAGGCGCAAGGTTTATGGGCAAAAATCACGGGTAGTGTGTGCCATCACCCACGATGATACGCGTTGACGGGTGTTTTTGCGCTCTTGGCAACGAATGCTACGTATGTACCCTTCACCGCCGACTTGTGTGGCACACCAGCGGGGGCTATGTTTTCTTTGTAAGTGTAGAACAAACCACAATTAGTGCAATGAAACTTACTAAAGACGAACAACTACTAGACGCGGCCCGCTTTGCGATCAATAGCATCGAGAAAGATGATAACATCCGCGAGCGCATGGCAGTGTACGGTTTTAACCAGGCCCGGGTACGCCGGGGTAAAATGCTGCTCGTAGGGGCCGTACGCAGCCAGCAAGAAAAAGATAAGCATTATAACATGCAGTGGGAGCTGAGCCAGCAGATCAGCGAACAACTATCGGCCATCCAAGAGCAGTTTAGAGAGCACCTGCGCGTGGTACGTATTGCGTTACGCAAGGAGCCTGCCGCACTACACGCCCTCAAAGTAACAAAAGTGGCCAACACCGGATGGCCCTGCGTGCGCCAAGCCGCCTTCTTTTATGAGCAGCTTCAAGAACAGAAGCGTTCGTTCGAAAACTACGACATCGCCGCGAAAGAAATACAGCGTGGAGCTACTGAAACTACCGCCCTACTCACCATGCGTAGTGAGCGCCTTCGCCAGAAAGGATTGGCCGAAAGCAGCACCGCCACCAAACGCAGTGCCTTTGCTGAGCTGCGCGAGTGGGTAAGCGAATGCCGCAGTGTGGCCCGCCTAGCCCTCAAAGGCGAACCCCAACTGATGGAAGGCTTCGGCATGACCGTACGCGCTTAGCCTATCAATCAATCAAATTGAGCAGGCGGCTCCAGCGGATTTTGCTGAAGAAGCTTTCTTCGGCATCGATGGATAGCCAGATGAAGAAGGCTTTGCCTACGATATGGTCGGCGGGCACGAAGCCCCAGAAGCGCGAATCCAATGAGTTGTGGCGGTTGTCGCCCATCATAAAGTAGTAGTCCTGCGTAAAGGTGTAGGTAGCCATCGCCTCACCGTCTACGTACAGCTGGCCATCGCGGCGTTCTACGCGCTCGTGGCCTTCGTAGTACTTGATGACGTACTCGTACTTGGTAATATTCTCTTCGGTAAGCTCAATCTGCATACCCTCGGCCGGCACCTCCAGCGGGCCGTAGAAGTTGGCGTTCCACTCGTTGGCCTTTTCCCGGGGATAAATACCGGTAGACACCTGATCTTTGGTAGGCCCGGCGGAGTTTAAACTCGCCACAAAAGGCTGCTCGGCCAGTTCATCGGCCATTTCAGGAAGGAGATCAAGCGCGTAAATGTTAGGATCAGACGTGCGGTTGACATCATGGCTCTGCAAGTCGTACTTACTGAAGATGCGCGGGTTCATAGCCTGATTGGTCTGGGCCAGGTAGCGGTACTGCACTCCGGGAGGATCAGGATAGACCTCATCATCGATGTACACCTGCTGGTCTTTTACTTCAATCACATCGCCGGGGGTGCCAATGCAGCGTTTGATGTAGTTGGTCTTGAGATCAGTAGGATACTGATGCTCAATGGGGTAGTTAAACACCACCACATCGCCGCGCTCTACGTCTGAGAAGCCGGGCAGGCGGTACTGCGGCAGCTGAATCCAGTCTACGTACGAAGGAATGTCGGTGCCCCAGATTTTCTGATGCGTCAGTGGCATCTGTAGGGGCGTTTTGGGCGTGCGTGCGCCGTAGTGCATCTTGCTCACGAACAAAAAGTCGCCCACCAGCAGCGAGTTTTCCATGGAGGGCGTAGGAATGGTGAACGCTTCTAAGAATAGCCAGCGAATCAGGGTGGCGGCCACCACCGCAAACACAATTGCATCGACCCACTCGCGCGTTTTAGACTTGGGCGGGGCATCTTCGGTTCGCCTCTTCTTCAGAAATGTTGCCATAGTATCGTTGGATGAAAATCGGTTCGACAAATTTAAGGGTTTTTTCGTAAGCATGACGCGCCTGCCCGCGTTAAGTACCGTACTAGTGGCAGTGGCAGTGGCAGTGGCAGTGGCAGTAAGCAGGCACTGCCTCCTGCCGCTGCCTACTGCTACTTGTTGACTACAGCGGCAGAAAGTCGCGCATGCTGAGCACGCCTTGCTGCGTAGGAATCCACTCGGCCACCAACACTGCCCCCAGGGCGAAGCCTTGTCGGCTGTGAGCCGTGTGCTTGATCTCAATGTCATCGGTCGCCGACTCATAGCGCACCACGTGCGTACCGGGCACCTGCCCCTCACGCACCGAATGAATAGGTAGTTGATCTGGCCCGCGGTGTACCGGTGCCTGGTCGTCTTCCTGTAGCACCCACGACTGTTGTTGGTCGAGCCGTGCCAGCAGCGCATTGGCCAGGGTAAGTGCGGTGCCGCTGGGGGCGTCCTTCTTTTCGGTGTGGTGAATCTCTTCCATCACGGCTTGGTAGGCGGTGTGTTTGTTCATGAGCTCGGCCAGCCACTCATTGAGCCGAAAGAAAAGGTTGACGCCCACGCTAAAGTTAGAGGCGTAAAAGAAGGTGCCGCTCTGCTGTTGGCAGTAGTCATCGAGGCTGGGTTTCTGATCGAGCCAACCGGTGGTGCCCGAGATCACCGGAATGCCTCGCTCCAGACAACGACGGATGTTGGCTACCGCTGCGTTGGGCTGACTGAACTCAATGGCCGCGTCGACGGTGGACGCACTAAGGGGTTCCCAAGCGGTGTCGTCGGGCTGGTCGATTTTGGCCACCACGGTGTGGCCCCGTTCGGTAGCAATGTGCTCAATGGTACGGCCCATCTTGCCGTAGCCGAGTAGAAGTAGTTTCATGCGATGGTTTATTTGATGTGCAAGGTGAAAGCTATGCCTGCGTAGGGAATGGTAGGCACCGCGGTTTGATAAGCCAGGCGAGGGCCCACCGTCGGCTCTAGGTTGAGCGATAGGTCGGGGTTGACGTCAAACTCAATGAGGTGAGCGTCCACGATAGCATCCATGATATTAAGCGCGTACCAAGCCGCCGCGTAGATGGCGAACTGGTCTCGTTGCTGGCGGGTGTTGTCTACGTTTAACTGTGAAACACGTCTCTCGCCTTCGGTGCCGGCCAGGGCATTGAACTCGGGCTGCCCCCGCTGCTCGGCAATCAGGGCGCGGCGCAGCAGCCGGTACTGATCGTTGCGCAGCACAACAATGGAAGTCAGTATGGCGAAGCCCCCGTAGATGATAGGAAGCTTCCAGTACTTCTTGTTGTAGACTTGACCCAAACCGGGCAGCACAGCAGAGTACAAAGCCGCGCGGCGGGGCGAGTGATCAGGGGCTACCATCTCAATAGTCACCGTATCGGGAGGGGCTACATTGCCCGGACGCTGCACGCCCACCACCCGCTGCTCGTCGAGCGGCACGGTGTCTGCCTCATTGGTGACCGTGTCTTGCACAATCTCCTGAGCCTGCACCATCGTGCCACTCATCCACCACCATAAACCGCTTAGCAAAAGCGCCCACTTGATCATGAAGATACCTCAAGTAGTTCGAGAATACGCGACAGGTCGTTGGAAGACATAAACGGAATCTTGATCTCGCCTTTGTCTTCACCTTTGATCTGCACCTTAGTGCCGAAGTGTGACGATAGCTGACTCTGAATCTGTTGCATCTGGTACGAAGGACCGCTCGCGGGTGACTTGGCCGCCGCACGCGGGGCCGACAGTTCGCGCACCAGAGCCTCTACCTTGCGCACCGACATTTCCTCCTTCACAATGCGCCCGAAGATGTGCAGTTGCTGGTCCACATTGTCGACGTTGACCAGTGCGCGGGCGTGGCCCATCGATAGTCGCTGATCGCGCAGCGCCGCCTGAATGTCCGGGGGTAGCTTCAGCAGGCGCAGGTAGTTGTTGACCGTAGAGCGGTTCTTTCCCACCCGCTCGCCCAGCTGCTCTTGCCGCAGATCGCACTCCGAGATCAAGCGTTGGTAGCTTAGGGCCACTTCCATGGCGTTGAGGTTCTCACGCTGGATGTTCTCGATCAGGGCCATCTCCAGCATCTGCTGGTCGTTAGCCTGCCGCACGTAGGCCGGAATGCGCTCCAGGCCCGCTAGCTTAGAGGCCTGCACGCGTCGCTCGCCCGAGATCAGTTGGTAACGATCGCCACCCATGGCCCGCACGGTGATGGGCTGAATGATGCCCTGCGTGCGAATAGAGTCGGACAGTTCTTCTAAAGCCTCCTGGTCGAAGTGCGTACGGGGCTGAAAGGGGTTGACCTCGATGGTATCTAGGGCAATTTCGTTGATGGCGCGCACGGCGGGAGTGGCCTTGGGCCGGGGATCAGGAGATGAGCTAGGATCGTCCAGCAGGGCGCTGAGTCCGCGGCCCAGTGCGTTTCTCCGTTTCGGACTTTTTTGGGTAGATTGATCTGCACTCATGAGGATGCTTTTATGTCAGTACGTATAAAGTATTGTTTTGGTATGCTAACGGACTAGTCCTGGAGTTGTCCGTTGCGCTGTAACACCTCGCGGGCCAGGTTCAGATAGCTGATGGCTCCCTTGCTGTCGGCATCGTGCACGATAGCGGGCAAACCAAAGCTGGGCGACTCGCTCAGCTTGATGTTGCGTGGGATGAGGGTGTTGAACACCATCTGCTGAAAGTGCGAGGTCACTTCTTCCACCACCTGATTGGCCAACCGCAGGCGCATATCGTACATGGTGAGCAAGATTCCCTCAATCTCTAGGTCGGTGTTGAGCCGCGACTGGATGATGGTGATGGTGTTGAGTAGTTTGCCCAGTCCCTCAAGGGCGTAGTACTCGCACTGCACCGGAATGATGACCGAATCGGCAGCGGTGAGGGCGTTTAGGGTAATCAGGCCTAATGAGGGCGAACAATCGATGATGACGAAGTCGTAGTCTTCCTTCACCTCGGCCAGGGCCTGCCGCATCTTGTGCTCGCGGTTGTCGAGCGATACCATCTCTACCTCCGCACCCACCAGGTCGATGTGCGACGGCAGCAGGTGCAGGTAGTCGAGCTCGGTAGAGGCAATGGCAGACCGCACGTCGATCTCATCCACCATGCATTCGTAGATGCTGTTCTGTACTTCTTTGGGGTTGAAGCCCAGTCCTGAAGTAGAGTTCGCCTGCGGATCGGCATCTACCACCAGGGTTTTGCACTCCAGCGCGGCCAGGCTCGCCGCCAAGTTGATAGCACTGGTGGTTTTGCCTACTCCACCTTTTTGGTTGGCAATAGCAATGATTTTACCCATAAGTCCTATGCTATTCTTGGTGTGTAGATAGTTTTGCTCAATGTAATCTAACTAATTCGTGAATCTATTCCATGCGATGCGCATGATTATCATCAAGATGAAAAAAGCAATCAAGACCGGCATGAAACCACTGAAGATCAAAACGCCGAATCGTGAACGGTGCAACACGAATATAATCCCAAACGCGATACTGATCATCACAAACAGGCTTGATAGTCGGGCAAAACCTGGTAACTCACTCATTTTCACCTTTCTACCAAGCAGCACCAGTATGATCAGCAGGGATAGTATCGGCACAAAGTACGATACGATATTGATGTTTAAAATATTGGTGTTCAAAAATAATATATGATACAGCAATAAGTAGATCGCCAGCATGCCCGGAATCGTGACGCCGTACACGACGGTGGTCATGGCGTATTTGATGATGCCCATATTCTTTTGATTGACAATGAGCACCGTGAATAGCGCTACTAGAAACAGAACGATAAAATAGCCAATCACATAGTTCTGATACGTATCAACGTCACTAATTAAACTTTTGATCGTCATACAGAGAACGACTTGCTTCTTATTGAAAACAAAATTCTAGGTGATTCAGAGATTGGCAATAACCGAACGGTGGCAAATATAAGGCTTTCGTGCTTCTTTACTTTGAGAAAGGGCTACTGGCAAGAAAAAAATCCGAGAGCCTCTCTTTGTAGAAGCAGAACTATGTATTTTAGGCTTCTAATTACTCAATAAGAAATAGGTAAGGCGTAGAGAATAGTATCCTAAAGCAAGCCGGTCTAAAATAGGGGTGAGTCTGCTGAGGGATAGATTTCAGTTAAAGTCTCTCAACCGTTCTCTTCCTTCTCAAATCTCACTACCTTTGCTGGCCTAAACTACGCGTTCACTAATTCTATACTCTATGAGCTTACTTGTTGTGGGGTCGGTCGCCTTTGATGCCATTGAAACCCCCTTCGGAAAAACCGATAAGATCATCGGTGGGTCCGGCACCTTCATTTCTTTATCCTCTTCATACTTTGCCAAGCCCGTGAAGTTGGTCGGTGTAGTCGGTGAAGATTTTTTAACCTCTGACCTAGAAATGATGCAGCAGCACGGCATCGTCACCGAGGGAGTGCAGATCAAAGAGGGCGAGAAGTCCTTCTTTTGGTCAGGGCGCTACCACAACGACCTCAACAGCCGCGATACGCTAGTCACGGAGCTCAACGTACTGGGCGACTTCGACCCCATCATTCCAGACAGCTATCAAGACAGTGAATACGTGATGCTGGGTAACCTGACGCCTAGTGTGCAGAAGACGGTGCTGGAGCGTTTGAATAAGCGCCCTAAGTTGGTGGTGATGGACACGATGAACTTCTGGATGGAGCCGCAGTTTCTCGATGGCCTCAAAGAAGTGCTAGGCATGGTAGACGTGGTGTCGGTCAACGATGAGGAAGCGCGGCAACTCTCGGGCGAGTACTCGCTGGTGAAAGCGGCGCGGGCCATTCATGACCTAGGTCCGAAGTACGTTATCATTAAGAAGGGCGAGCACGGTGCGTTGCTATTCGGTGAAGATCAGATATTCTTTGCCCCAGCGTTGCCGCTAGAAGAAGTATTTGACCCCACCGGGGCGGGCGATACCTTCGCCGGAGGCTTCATCGGCCACCTGGCCAACACCGGCGACATCTCGTTCGATAACATGAAGCGGGCGATTATCTACGGCTCGGCCATGGCCTCGTTTTGCGTAGAGAAGTTCGGCACCGAACGCCTCGTCAACCTTTCCGCTGATGAAGTAGAAGGGCGTGTGCAGGAATTTATTGACCTGGTGCAGTTTGAAATTGAGTATCGGTAGGTTCTTCTGGTCGTAGGTTTAGCGTAGTGGCGGTCTTCGCTTTGTACAAGGCCGTAGCGAGACGCTACGACCAGTGAAAGAGTGACCCTCTGGGGCGGCGAACAGCTCTCAACGAAACCAACTGGAAGCATTATGTACCAGAGAATTGCTCATATCGCTTTGGTGGTAGACGATTACGATGAAGCTATTGCGTTCTACACCAATAAGCTAGACTTTCATCTGCTGGAAGATACCCAGCTCAGTGAGGAAAAGCGATGGGTAATGGTAGCACCCACGGGGGCCAAAGAGTGCTGTTTGCTACTGGCCAAGGCAGCGAACGAACAACAATCAGCAGTGGTGGGTAACCAGGCCGGTGGGCGGGTCTTTCTGTTTTTGTTTACGGATGATTTTTGGCGAGATTACGAAAAACTGAAGGGCAGAAATGTGAACTTCGTAAGGCCCCCGCACGACTTTCCGTACGGAACCGTAGCCGTGTTTGAAGACTTATACGGAAACAGGTGGGACCTGATTCAACCCAATGATCACAATCAAGGGTTAGTCTAGAGGGTTATCGTCGCTATCCGCACAAAACCAGAGACGCACCCAATACATCGCTACATATCCCAACCGTTAGCAAACTTTTTTGGCAGCAGATGGGTATAAAGTATTGACACCAGTCTAACTACTATGCCTCAAGAGACGCTGATGGCCGAACCCGCCTCGCGCGAGATGCCTTCGTTGCTATCCCAATATCAAGCTGTTCGTCGCCAGTCGGCCCACCTGTGCGAGCCGCTGCGCATCGAAGATTACGTAGTGCAACCTATTGGTGACGTGAGTCCGCCCAAGTGGCACCTGGCGCACACCACCTGGTTCTTCGAGCAGTTTGTGCTCATTAAATTTCAGCCTGACTATCAGGTGTTCGATGAGCAGTTTAACTACATATTCAACAGCTACTACGAAAGCCAGGGCGAGAAGATGCTGCGATTGCACCGGGGTAATATGACGCGCCCCTCGACCGAAGAAGTGTATCGCTACCGCGACTACGTAGACGAGCAGATGCAGGCGCTCATTGACACAGCGGGCGACCGTGATCAAGAATTGCACTCGCTCATTGAGTTGGGATTGCACCACGAACAGCAACACCAAGAACTGCTACTCACCGACATTAAATATATCTTAGGGCACAATCCGCTGTTTCCGGTGTACCGGGAAAAGCCAGAAGAAACACCGACCGATGGGGTGCCCCCGGCTGATCAGTATTTGGAGATTCCGGCGGGCGTTTATGCCGTGGGCTACGGTGGCGATGCTTTTCACTTTGACAACGAAGAGGGCGAACATCAGGTGTATTTACACCGTTTCAAGATGCTTAACCGCCTGGTGACTAACGCCGAGTATCTGGCCTTTATGGAAGATGGTGGTTACGAGAACTACGATCTGTGGCTATCCGACGGCTGGGCATGGGTAAACGAACAAAGTATCCGCTCGCCCGAGTACTGGCACCATAAAGATGGGCAGTGGCATCATTTCACCCTGCACGGGCTACAGCCGGTGGATCCGCATGCGCCCGTCACGCACGTGAGTTACTACGAGGCTGAGGCCTACGCTCGCTGGCGAGGTATGCGCTTACCTACCGAATTTGAGTGGGAAGTGGCCGCCCGGCATTCGGGCTACGATCAGGATTTCCACCGCTTGGCGGCGGCCAATCTGGTAGAAAGTGAACGCTATCAACCGGCACCGCTGGCCATAGAAGGCACTGACTTGATGGCCGCCCAGATGGTGGGCGATGTGTGGGAGTGGACTCAAAGTGCCTATTTACCCTATCCGTTTTATCAGCGCGTACGCGGCGCTCTGGGCGAGTACAACGGCAAGTTTATGGTGGACCAAATGGTGCTAAGAGGTGGCTCTTGCGCTACGCCCGAAAGCCATATGCGTATTACCTACCGCAACTTTTTTCAAACCGACAAACGGTGGCAGTTTACCGGTATTCGTTTGGCCGAACATTTCTAACCATTCTAAAAACTATTGCTTGTGGATCATGACCAAGCTACTACGCATCGGGTAGACCAAGCCTTTGCGGCTGATGTGTACGAAGGCCTCACCGCCGATCATAAATTTCTTCCCTCTAAATATCTGTATGACACCCGCGGCGACGCCATCTTTCAGGAGATTATGGCGATGGAAGCTTACTATCCTACCCGCAGCGAGCACGAGATATTCAGTACGCATAAAGAAGAAATGCTGCGTCTTTTTACGGAGGAAGGTAAGCCTTTTCAGCTCATTGAATTTGGGGCGGGCGATGGCACTAAGACCAAGGTACTGCTACGCTATTTTTGGGAGCAGTCGAGCGGACTAACCTACGTACCCATCGATATCTCGGGTAATATTATTAAAGAACTCACTGAAGACCTGAAGGAGACCTTGCCTGGACTGAAAGTGCAGGGCATTTGCAATGATTATTTCCGGGCGTTTGACGAACTAGATGCTACCGGCAAAGGTGAGGGCATCCGAAAGGTAGTACTGTTTTTAGGGGCAAACATTGGCAACTTTAATCCTGATGAAAGCGAGGACTTCTTACGAAAGATTGCTGACCATCTATCGCCCGGCGACCGCTTGCTGATTGGTTTTGATCTGAAAAAAGAGCCGCAGCGCATTTTGAACGCCTACTTTGACAAAGAGGGCGTAACCGAATCGTTTAAGTTTAATTTGCTGGATCGTATTAATCGTGAGCTGGGCGGCAACTTTGATAAAGACAATTTTCTGTACAACCCTATTTACCACCCGGCAGAGGGAAGTATTTTTAGCTATCTGGTGAGTACGAAGAAACAAGAGGTTCACATTGAAGCGATTGACCAAACCGTACATTTTGATGCTTGGGAAACGATTTATATGGAGCGCTCGCAGAAGTACAGCGAAGTCGATATTCAGCAACTGGCTGAGGGCACCGGCTTTGAAGTGATCAGAAACTTCTATGATCAAGACCACTTGTTTACGGACTCACTATGGGTGCTCAAATAAGGGTTCTGGTTATATCAGGCAGTACCCGGCAGCATTCTTCTAATGAGAAGCTGCTCGGGTTTACCTGCCGTACTTACGCTTGATCTACAGCAGAACGTTGCTTGTGCCAGATGTTGTCACCTCTACACCCCCGGGTCAGCTTGCTGGGAAGTATGAATGCGATTGAGTGGCAGGTGACTACTGTCTGGCATACTGATCGTCAGACCAGTTGGCTCAGCGATGAGGCCGTGACTGACTGAGGGGTTACCGTTGCCTGGCATAACACATCCTACCAATTAAAGTACGTGAATTTTTCGGCAGGTACCGGTCAGTACCAGACCGTTGGACAGAGCATAAAGCAAAAAAAGACCGCTGGTAAGAGCGGTCTTTATAAGTCTATCTAATGGGAATCTATTTTATTCCTTGACAAACCGAAGCATTTGAACGGTATTAGATGAAGCTAGCTTCACGAAGTATACTCCGGGGCGAAGGTTGCTAATGTCGATCTTGTATCCATTTCCGGCGGTAGGTGCAGCTACATCAATTGACCGTCCACTCAGATCAACTACCTGAAGCTGTGAGGTGGAACCCCTGAGTCTCTCAGGAACAACTACTGTCACTTCCTTACTAGCCGGATTGGGATAGACGAGATAGGAATCTGATTCGCTATCTACGCTTGCCGTTGCTTTGGGTTTACCATCGGTGTCTTCGTCGGCAGACTTGGCTACAGCACTGTCATCCAAGTCACCTTCGCAGTTGTCATCAATGTTTTGCTCACTTCTACACTGCGAGGCGTTACCGCGAATGACTACCGAGCCTGAGGTATTTCGAATGGGCTCAATCAGTATGCAGCAGTCAGAGAGGCTATTGTTTCCTCGCACCTCTAGGCTACCTGCCTGCGTCAGCGGATCCAAACCTTCGATATTCGTCAGGTCATCATTGTTGATAATCTTCAGAGCCGACGACAGTTCGGTAAGGTTAGAGTAGTTGCCAATGTTCTCCAGGTTAGGATTGTTCCGAACCAGTATGTTGTTGGTGACATCCTTCAAGCTAGAGAAGTTTCCTAGGGTTACTAGGTTTCCGTTGTTAACAACTTCTATCGTACCCTCGACGCTTTCTAGGCCAGAGTAGTTACCAACATTTGTAATGCGTGGGTTTCTCTTAATAGTCAAGTTGCCCGCAATGCTGGCGAGCGAAGAATAACTACCACCGTTGCGTAGTGTCGAGTTGTTAATTATTTCCAGGCTACCACTCAGTGATTTCAGGTTAGAGTAGTTTCCGGCATTTTCGAGAGCATCATTGTTCTTGATAAGAATTTTGCCTTCTACGGTTACCAAACCCGAAAAGTTGAGGTCGCTGGATAGAGCGAGATTGCGCTCAATAATTAAATCGCCTCCGATATACTTCAGGCTAGATACATTGCCCAGTGTTTCCAGGTCAGGGTTGTTCTTGATGATAAAATCACCCATGATAGAATCAACGCCCGATAAATTACCTAGTGTCTCAATAGAAGAAGCATTTCGTACGACGAAGTCTCCTTCAATCTTGCGCAACCCTGAGAAATTGCCTAATTGCGTGATATCGTTTCCTTTTACGGTAAGGTTGCCTCCTACCACGGTACAGCTAAAGCGATCTACTACGGTTTGTGTGGTTAACGTGATGTCTTGATCACAGTTGGTGCCGCACACAATCTGCACTTCGTCTTTGGTATCGCATCCGGTAGCATTGTTTCTAATAACTACCTCACCCTGAGTGTTAGCAATGACTTGCGCAATCGGGCAGCAATCCTCCAGGCTCTGGTTATTCCGGATAACCAACCGTCCCGCTGATTCTAGCTCTTTGATGCCGAGCAGGTTGTCTAAATTGGGATTGCCAATAATTTCCAGGGCAGACGAGAGTTCAGTGAGGTTAGAATAATTACCGATATTCTTTAGCTCTTCGTTGCCTCGCACCAGAATGCCATCCGCTACGTTCTTCAGCGTAGAGTAGTTGCCTAGGTTAGTGATAGCATTATTATTGATAAACTGAAACGCGCCGTTCACTGTCTCAAGTCCCGAGAGATTCACAGATTCAGTAAGACTAGGATTGTTTTGCACAACCAAGTCGCCGTTAAGAACTGTGATTGCTGAGAAGTTTCCACCGCTCGTTAGAGACGCATTGTTGACCAAACTGATGCCTCCCTGCAAATCTTGTAGCGAAGAAAAGTTGCCCAGATTTTTAATACTAGGATTGTCCTTTATAGTGAGAGCACCATCGATTTTGGTAAGGCTGGATAAGTTAATCGCTGTGTTAAAGGATGCGTTGTTCTCCACAATGAAATCGCCGCCGATAAACTGTAGCCCCGAGAGGTTACCTAGTGTTTCCAGCTTCGAGTTATCACGAACGATCAGGTCGCCCAGGATAGAATCTAACCCCGAAAAGTTTTCCAGTTTGTCTAGCTGACTAGCGTTCTCAATAATAAAGTCGCCCTCAATCTTGCGCAATTGTCCAAACTCAATGAGTTCCTGAACTTGGTTGCCGGTGACGGTCAGGCT
Organism: Tunicatimonas sp.; assembly: GCA_965213875.1. Lineage (GTDB taxonomy): Bacteria > Bacteroidota > Bacteroidia > Cytophagales > Cyclobacteriaceae > Tunicatimonas. The sequence continues at coordinate 3,012,311 of CBDCAN010000001.1, forward strand.
TCCGCGTACTACTTCGCAAGAGAAATTTTCTACTTGTTTTGTAGTGTTCAGTGTGATATCGCTAAAGCAGGCTCCCTGCACACCACAGTCGGTTTGTACCTGCGTTTCTGAGCTACATCCTTGGTCGTTATTCTTAATAATAACCGTGTCGGTAGCCGTCTCGCTGAGTCGAGCGATGGGGCAGCAGTTGGATAGTTGCCGGTTGCCTCGAATGATCAATCCTGTGGCTGAGTTGAGAGGGTTTAATCCGTCCAGAACTTCTAGCGCATCGTTGTTAATGATTTTCAGCGGGCCACTCAAGTCGGTGAGGCTAGAGAAGTTTCCAAAGTTTGTGATTGAAGGGTTATCTTTTACGGTGATGCCCTCCTGCGCATCTTCTAGGTTAGAAAAGTTGCCAACGCTGTTTAGCTGAGGGTTGTTGACCAGCCGAATAGCTCCTTGAATAGTCTCCAGGCCCGAAAAGCTTCCTACGCTGGTCAGGTCACCATTATCGCGCAGCACAAAGTCACCATCTACTGTCTTGAGACTCGAAAAATTACCTCCGTTCTGAATGTCGGCATTGTTCGTAATACGAATGCTACCCGGAAGCGAACTAAGGTTAGAAAAATTGCCTACGCTACTAAGTGCCGGATTGTCAGCAATAACAATGTCACCCCCCAAGGAGGCTAGTCCAGAGAAACTTAGCGATTCTTTCAGTTGCGGGTTATTGGCTACGCGCAACCTGCCGCCGATTTCCTGTAGGCCCGAAAGATTACCTAAAGTGGTTAGGGCAGGATTAGAGCGAACCACAAAGTTGCCGGCAACGGTAGTCAGTCCGGAAAGGTTTCCTAAATTCTCAAGCTTGGTGGCATCTCGTACAATAAAATTCCCTTGAACCTCAGTGAGACCTGATAGATTACTTAGGCTTTCTATGTTGGTGCCGGTTATAGTAAGGTTACCCTCCACAACCATGCAGTCGAAGTTGTCTACTTGTTGCTGCGTAGATAATACCACGTCGGTTTCGCAATTGACCTGCGCCAAGCCTGATGAGGTACAGAGGAATAGTAAACTTAGGCTACATACTAGCCAGCGAGTTGCTCGAAAGTCGAGCTGGTGATTTCGGTTTAATCGTCTTGGTGTTAACATAAAAAAGGATTTGAATGAAAAATATAAAAAGTCGTATAATCTTTATCCTTAAAAAAATAGCACAAGCTATAGGCACCCCATACAGAATGGAACAACAGTGGTACACTATGGTAGCAAGCTCAATCCCACGCAAACAGTGGTACACTATGGTAGCAAGCTCAATCCCACGCAAACTGGTCTTAATACGGTGAGAGCAAGTCCGCAGTGATAATGACTGTGAAGTTAAAATGTTATTAAATTTTTCGGATGGTTTATTGGTTACCTATGCCCAGATAATTAACGCGCAAAAGCCAATGGGGGTAGCATAAAGCGATGATTATCATCAACTTATATAAAAAAATTGTACTAATTCGTGCCACAGTAAAACGAATTCTCTCAGTAGAAAAAATAGAACATTTATTGGGCAAAGACACACAAAGATAACACTCTATCTATCAGTAACTACCTCAGGGCGCTGTTTATAACCCTCGCCTGAGAATAGACAGGCAGGAAAGGTCATAACACCAGAATTTAGTTCAAGTCCATAGCTTTTCGGGATACACACCCTGCTGCACCAAACCGCGTAGTTTCTCCTGCGCCACAGCTTTGTCTGCCTGATAGGTCACTCCGAACCACTGGTCGGGCGTAGGAATTACTTTAGCTCGGGCGACGTCTCGCTGAATAGATTCGTTGAGTACGAACGGCAGGTAAAACTCGGACTTAAGTTCTTGTCCGTTGGTCTTCAGGAAATCTACCAGATATTCTTCAAACTGAGGGAACACCGACGGGGCAAACCCCATCAGGTTCATCGAGACGGTTTCTTCACCGGTGAGCGCTACCTGCTGTTCATCTTCTTCGTAAACAATGCCCCCTTCATCAGTACGGTAAATACGCGTGCGCTCGGTCACGTGCTCTAAAAACCCCTCAGCATTGGTCTGGCACACACCGCGTGACACGTAACCGTGGTCTGACAGGGTGTTGGCCAGGCGGTAGCCCAAAGAGCAGTAGTCGGTGCTGTCGTTGTTCAGTGCTGACAGGTAGTTGGCTACCAATTGGAAGGAGTGCGCACCGTAGTAGTCGTCGGCGTTGATCACGGCAAAAGGTTCGTTGATCTTTTCGGCGGCTACCCACACCGCATGGCCAGTGCCCCAGGGTTTCTTGCGTTGTGGCGGGGGCGTGAGGCCCTGCGGCAGGTTATCCAGCTCCTGAAAAACGTACGCCACCTCTATTTTATCCTGAAAACGAGTGAGCAACGTCTCCCGAAAATCGTCTTCAATGGCCCGGCGGATGACGAACACAATCTTGCCGAAACCGGCTCGGATGGCGTCGTATACCGAATAGTCCATGATGGTTTCGCCCGAAGGACCGAACGAATCTACTTGCTTCAAACTACCGTATCGGCTGCCCATACCAGCCGCCATTACTAATAAAGTTGGTTTGCTCATGTGTGGTTTGCTTGTTAGGAGCGGGTTTTAATTTGACTCCAGGCCTTAAACAAAAAATAGGCCGCCGTGGCCGAGGCTGCCGTAAGCGATGCCGCCAGCACGTAACGTCCGTAAATCCACTGGCCGGTGGCGAACAGGGCGCAATATACGGCAACCACTCCCAAGAACATACACAAAATACCCCAAGGAACATCCCAAGCATCGGTGCTGTCTTCTATTGACTCACCGTCGCGCTCAGCCTGCTCGATCACGGGTTGCCAGCCGGGGCCACCGGGGTGCACCAAGCGGTAAAACCGCCGCAGGGTAGGCGTGTCGGTGGGGGGGGTGAGAAAGGTGACTGCCACCCAGGCCACGGTGGTAACGCCGACACCCCAGAGCAGTTTTGCGCCCGAAGCCAGTGCAGTGAAGCCCAGCATCTCGTGCCCAATCTCTAGGTACAGGGCCATGATGAAAGAAACAATCATAGCGGTAATTTCGCTGTAAGCATTGATGCGCCACCAAAACCAGCGCAGAATAAATATAAGTCCGGTGCCCGCGCCCACCTGCAACAGGATATTAAAAGCCTGGAGCGCATCACTGAGCAGCAGAGCGAAAATCAGCGTGGCTACCATCAACCCCAGTGTGCTGATGCGACCGGCCATCACTAGTTGCTTCTCGCTGGCCTGCGGATTGACGAAGCGCTGGTAAAAGTCGTTGACGATGTAAGAAGAACCCCAGTTGACTTGGGTAGAAATGGTGGACATGAAGGCGGCAATGAGCGAAGCCACCACAATGCCTAAGAGTCCGCTGGGTAGGAAACTGAGCATGGCGGGATAGGCAAAGTCATTTTGTACAATATCGGCCTCAATGTTAGGAAACGCTGCACGCATGGATTCTACGGAGGGGAACATCACGAGTGAGGCCAATGCCACCAGAATCCAGGGCCAGGGGCGTAGGGCGTAGTGGGCTACGTTAAAAAATAGCGTGGCCGCTACCGCACCGCGCTCATTTTTGGCCGACAGCATTCGCTGCACGATGTAACCGCCGCCGCCCGGCTCGGCCCCCGGATACCAGACGCTCCACCACTGCACCGCTAGCGGAAGAATCAGCAGTGAGATCAGCGCATCGGTATCGCTAAAGTCGGGCAGCATGGCGGTTTTGGGCAGTACATTTTCGTGCGTGATGAGTTCTGATAAACCACCTACCTCGGGCAGGTTAATGATGACGATAGCGGCACCCACTGCCCCAACCATAGCCATGATAAACTGGAAAAAATCGGTGAGTAAGATTCCTTTAAGCCCGCCCACCGTGCTATACACTGCGGTGATAGCCAGCGATACCGATAGGGTTTGCAGGGCCGACCACTGCAGCATAACCGCCCCGAGTTTGATGGCTGCCAGTGACACCGATGACATCACGATCACGTTGAAAAAAACGCCCAGGTACAACGCTCGGAAACCTCGCAGAAAGGCGGCCAACTTACCGTTGTAGCGCAGCTCGTAGAACTCCAGATCAGTGAGTACCTTAGAGCGTCGCCACAGTTTGGCGTACACAAATACGGTGAGCATGCCGGTGAGTAAGAACGCCCACCACACCCAGTTGCCGGCCACACCGTCTTCCCTCACGATATTCGTGACCAAATTGGGAGTATCGCTGGCGAAGGTGGTGGCCACCATGGAAACGCCCAGCAGCCACCAGGGCATATTGCGGCCGGAGAGGAAGAAGTCAGCGGCGCTTTTGCTGGCGGTGCGGGCGGCGTACAGCCCAATAAGCATTGAGATACCGAAGAAACTGAAGATGATCACCCAGTCGATGGTGGCGAGCGACATAGTATAGGTTTGAGCGAGTGGAGCCGAAGCAAACCGCTGCTTGGCGCGGCTAAACCTAGGAAAAAAACAGCAGATACGGAAGCTACTGATACTTTGAGTACGGTGGACTCACAAGTTGCTCGCCTCCCGATTGGTGACGACTATCGAACGCAAGTGTATGTTTTATAGCCATCGCTCGTCGTTCCACGAGGGGCACAGCCGAGCGACTTTTAGGTAGTTATGAATTTGATTGCTGAAACATAGATTTTTATAGGTGCTTGATCGCTTAGTACAACTATCTAATATCTCTATCCTCCGTCGGGCAGATTTGTTGCTGTGTTTATAAACTTTAGAAAGCTTATTTCAGAGACCCAGGGATTGTTTCTATGTTCTCCATAAGTCGCAATTATCGGGTTTTTATAGTCTTCTTGATCCGATCCATAGCCATTTCTTCCATTATCTAAAGGGTGAGTATCGGAGTAGTTAAGTTGAATCTCATATTGATTAAGTACTCGGACACATTTATCTTATACGTCATTGCGAGTGAGGTACGAACGAAGCAATCTACTCATTATCAGTAGATTGCTTCGTCATTTTATTCCTCGCAATGACGTATTATACATCAACATGATTGTGGCCAGGTACTTAGCATGAATTATCTTATTACATGCTTCTCTAAATGACAAGGGTTCTTCGTGGTTATTCCTGTTGAGCAAACCAACACTTTGATCAAAACCGTATTCTGCGTTCTCTATGGGGAGCGATATGGATTCAACATCAAGCAAAGTCCTAAGGATACCTGCGAATCCGACTAACTCTTTCATAAAGCTTGAGTCGAACCTTTCCTGAAAGTCACTTACAAACATACACCAGTGCACGCCAACAGGATGTTTGAGAGAATCAACATCGTATTGATACATTAATAGATTTTTACCTATTGAGCTTAATCCAGTTATTTACGTTTTTGTATCAGGATGAACATCTACTACAATCTTCGCACCGACAAATACAGAGCGACCACTGCTTTAAGTAGGAAAGAGTTCGATGAGCTTTATAGCTACTTCCAAAAGACGTGCCTAAGCCAGCCAATCCTTATCCTGGTACGCCTCAGCCTGTCCTGACCGACAGGCGAGAGGCACTCTTCTTCGTGCTTCACTACCTGAAGGCCTACCCGACCTTGGAGTGCATGGGTTTGTACTTCGGCATGAGCGTGCAGGCTGTCTCAGACTATCTGAAAAGAACCAAAGCCTACTTGCGGGCCGCCCTGGAGGAAATGGATCAGATGCCTCCCTCCCTGTTTGCTGCAGGACTTTGACCAGGCCTTCCAGGGGGTAGACTATCTACTCATTGACGCTACCGAGGTGAGGGTTAACCGCAGCAAAGACGATGAGGGTCAGCGCTTTACCTACTCAGGTAAAAAGAAGTACCACACTTGGAAGACTTTGGTCATCTCTGACTTCGGTCGGGTCATCCACTATGTGGGCAGGCTCTGGAATGGCAAAACGCACGACAAGTGTATCTACAACTACGAACTCTCTGACCTAGATTACGCGGGCAAAGGCAGACTGGTGGACTTGGGTTTCCACAAGCATACAGACCCTGTACTGATGCCCTGGAAGAAGCCTAGGGGTGAGAAACTCTCCCAAGAGGACAAGGAGGATAACAGATTCCTGGCCTCGGTACGTATCCGGGTGGATTATCGGCGGCATGAATATTCTCAGGCACACTCATCGTTTCCATTACAACCATACCACCTATGACGCTATACAGTTATGTGCAGCACTATGGAACCTCAAAGTCGCAAAACACTGATAACCAAGTAAGAGAAAGTCTAATAGAGAGCTTAATCCATATGCTTTATCAACAATAGAGTCTCTAATCTCGAAGTGTCTAAGTTGATTTACTTGTCTGTGTGTCATTATCTTTGGTATAGATCAAGCTGGCTATTTCATCATGCATAGAAACGATTGACTAACCTACAGCCAAACAATATCACTACCCATTCAAATAAAACCCTTCGCGCATCAGATTCTGCTGCCAGGCCCAGGACGAGCGCATCATTTCTTCTAGCGTATGTTCGGCTTTCCACTGCAAGGCTTCGTTGGCGAGTGAGGTGTCTGCGTAGATTTTTTCAATGTCGCCCGAGCGGCGGGGAGCAATCTCGTAGTTCAACGATAGTTTGTTGACTTGCTCAAAGGTTTTGATCACCTCCAGCACCGAATTGCCCCGGCCGGTGCCCACGTTGAAGCATTCGTACGACAGCCCGTCCGGGGCATCAAGCAGGCGGCGTAGGGCCGCGATGTGTGCTTTGGCCAGGTCTACCACGTGGATATAATCGCGGACACACGAACCGTCGGGAGTGTCGTAGTCATCGCCGAACACCCGCAGCTTAGGACGAATGCCGGCGGCGGTTTGGGTGATGAAGGGCACCAGGTTGGCCGGGGTGCCCAGTGGCAACTCGCCGAGCAAGCCGGACGCGTGCGCTCCCACCGGGTTGAAGTAGCGCAAACTGATGGCTCGCAGGCCCGCCTCGGCGCGCACCGTGTCGCTGATAATCTCTTCGGCCACCTGCTTGGTGTTGCCGTAGGGCGACTCGGCGGCCTTCACCGGAGTGTTCTCCGTGACGGGTAGCTGGTCGGGCTGACCGTAGACCGTGCAGGAAGACGAAAAGATGAGGTGGGGCAAACCGCGCTGTTTCATCTGTTGCAACAGGTTGATGAGCGAGTACAGGTTGTTGTGATAGTATTTGAGCGGGTTCGCCACCGACTCGCCTACGGCCTTAGACGCCGCAAAGTGGATCACAGCCTGTATATCAGCGTGTTGGTCAAGAAAATTAGCCAGCTTGTCAGCATCACAAAGGTTGAGCGATACCAGCTCGGGACGCGTGCCTGTGACCTGTTCAATACCGGAAACCACTTCGCGACGGGAGTTCGACAGGTCGTCTACGATGATGGGCGTGAACCCTTGCTCAATGAGTTCAACGACGGTGTGTGAACCGATGTATCCGGCGCCGCCGGTAACGAGTATTTTAGGTTTGCTCATAGCCGCAAGATAACAACATTCGCAGGAGTGATCAAATTTCGCTGAAACGGGCGATAATATAAATACGTCATTACGATCCATCCAAGCCGGATGAGGTACGGGGGAAGTAATCAGTTTACTTTCGGCAGATTACTGCTTCGCTTCGCTCATCGTAATGACGTTGACACAAACATGATCTGATATCTAATACTTTTTAGCTTTACTCAACATTGCTACCGTAAAAGCGTTAATTTTGTCTGTTGCGAACTTTTTTATAACCCTTAAATACTACACCATGCGTCACCTTTTGTGGCTGGTCACCATCTTATCAACTGGTTCAGTTTCTGAATCTATCGCTCAACAAAACCCAACCGATCCCCCCGGACTTTCTGTAGCCGATATGGATACTACAGTGAATCCGGGCGAAGACTTTTATCGCTTCGCCAACGGCGGTTGGCTCGATCAGGCCAAAATTCCGGCTGACCAGGGGAGCTGGTCGTCTTTTAACGAACTACGTGAGTACAACAACGAAGTGCTGCTTGAGGTACTGGAAAATGCGACCGCCAGCGGAAAGTACGGAGCTGGCTCTGACCAGATGAAAGCCGCCACGTTTTATCAAATAGGCATGGACTCTACCCTGGCCGAAGAAGTAGGGACACAGCCGTTGCAACCAGCGTTAGAGAAAATCGACGCAATCAGTAGTAAGGAAGATGTTTTGTCGGTGGTTGGTGAACTGCAAATGATGGGCATCACGCCGTTTTTTAATATGTACGTGTGGACTGATAGCAAAAAGAGTGATCAAATGATTATGCAGGTGTCGCAGGGCGGCTTGGGGATGCCCAACCGTGACTACTACGTAAAAACCGACTCGACTTCTGAAGCCATCAAAGCGAAGTACCTGGACTTTGTGGCTGATATGTTAGGTTACGTGGGAGGGGAAAATACCGAGGCAGCCGCTCAGCAGATATACGATCTGGAGATGGCGTTGGCCGAAGCATCTATGGACAACGTAGAGCGTCGTGATCCAATCAAAACCTATAACAAGTTTGCCCTATCGGCCCTGGACGAGCACACCCCACAGTTTGCCTGGTCCACGCTATTTGAGCAGATGGAAACCGCTACGGTAGACAGTGTGATTGTTGGGCAGCCCGACTTTCTGAAGAAAATGAACGAACTGTTGGCCGAACAGGAGCTGTCAGTCATTAAAAACTACCTGAAGTTCAATGTGATCAACACGGCGGCCAGCTACCTCAACCATGAGATTGTGAACCGCAACTTTGAGTTTTACAGCAAAACCATCCGAGGCACGGATGAGATGCGTCCTCGTTGGAAGCGCGTGCTGGCCAATGCCGATGACGCGCTAGGCTTCGCCATTGGGAAGCTCTACGTAGACGATGTGTTTCCACCGGCGGCCAAAGACAGTGCCCAGCAGATGGTTGAGTATATTAAGGAGGCCTTTGCGCAGCGCATCGATAACTTGCCCTGGATGTCGGATAGCACCAAGCAGCGGGCACAAAAGAAGCTAAGCAGCTTCAACGTGAAGATTGGTTATCCTGATCAGTGGGAAACCTACGAGAATTTGACCGTGGGTGAAGATTCGTACGTAGAAAATGTGATGACCTCCAACGTTTACTCCATGCGCGACAACCTGGACAAGCTCGGCAAGCCGGTGGACAAAGACGAATGGTTTATGTCACCGCAAACGGTAAACGCTTACTATAGCCCTACCTTTAACGAAATTGTGTTTCCGGCGGGCATTCTGCAACCCCCTTTCTACGACTACAAAGCCGACGCGGCGGTTAACTTTGGTGGTATCGGTGCGGTAATCGGACACGAGATATCGCACGGGTTTGACGATAACGGCAGTCGCTACGACGGAGACGGCAATATGAACAACTGGTGGAGTGAAGCGGACCGAGAGAAATTTGATGAGCGCACCGGCAAATTAGGGGCGCAGTACGATGCTTACGAACCGCTGGATAGCGTGTTCGTGAACGGAAAATTTACAATGGGTGAAAATATTGGCGACCTCGGCGGAGTGCTGTCGGCCTACGACGGACTCAAGCTATACTTGGCCGACCAAGGACAACCCGACGATATTCAGGGCTTCACCCCTGAGCAGCGGTTTTTTCTATCGTGGGCTACCATCTGGCGCTCTAAGTACAAAGACGAGACGCTGCGCAACCAAGTGATGACCGATCCGCACTCGCCGGGCATGTACCGTGCCACCGGACCGTTAGTAAACGTAGACGGTTTCTACGAAGCCTTTGACATTGACAAGGACGATCCGATGTACAAAGCGGAAACCAAGCGAGTTTACATTTGGTAGTAACCAATATGGTTAGAAGTTAGCGGGCGGCAGACAACTGCCGCTTGCCTACCGCTCACCGCCCACTAAAGTTCAAACCGTCGCCAGATATTCGTGCACCAGTTTGATGGACATGGAACCTTCGCCTACGGCTGAGGCTACTCTATTCATCGCGCCCGCGTGTACGTCGCCCGCCGCAAAGATACCGGGCGTGCTGGTTTCCAGTAGAAAAGGCTCACGGGTGAGTTTCCACAGTTTGCGGAAGTCTTCTTGTCGCTGCAGCTCGGTGCCGGTGCGTACGAAGCCGCGCTTGTCCTTCAAAATTTCTGGCTGAATCCACTCAGTGTAGGGGCGGTTGCCGATAAAGATGAACAGGCCAGCCGCGTCGCGCTGCTGCCGTTCGCCCGTCTTGATGTTTTCAGTCACGATGCGCTCTAGGTGCGAGGTGCCGCAGGCTTCTACCACTTCAGTTTCACCAATCACCTCAATATTTTCTGTCTTGTCGATCTGGTCAATCAGATACTGCGACATAGACGACGACAGGTCAGGCTTGCGAATGATGATGTGCACCCGCCGGGCAAAATTAGACAGATACATCGCACCCTGCCCCGCTGAGTTGCCCCCGCCCACGATATAAACGTCCTGACCTTGACAAGATTTGGCCTCAGTGGTGGCCGCCCCGTAGTACACACCTGCGCCCGTAAAGTTATCCACACCGGTGGCCTCCAGTTTGCGGTAGTTCACGCCCGTGGCGATGATCACGCTGCGGGTTTTGATCTCGCTATCATTCGACAGCGTCAATATTTTATAACCGTTTTGAAGGCGTATCTGGGCCACTTCGGCGGGTGCCAAAAACTCAGCCCCCAACCGCTGGGCCTGGGCAATGGCCCGGCGGGTAAGGTCGGCTCCGCTCAGTCCGTTCGGAAAGCCCAGGTAATTCTCAATGCGAGAGCTGGTGCCCGCTTGTCCCCCTGGCGCTCGTTTCTCAATAAGCAGGGTTTTGAGGCCTTCCGAACTGCCGTACACCGCGGCGGCCAATCCGGCGGGACCAGCACCGATGATCACCACGTCGTACAGGCTGTCGGTGGCTTCCAGATTCATGCCTACCTTTCCTGCCAACTGATTGATGGTAGGGTCGGCGATGTATTCATTATCTTCAAAGAAGACGGCCGGTAAGTTCTTCTCGGCAATTTCGTTGAGCTGGATAAGCGCTTGTGCTTTGCCGTCTTTCTCAATATCCAACCACTGGTAAGGCACCAGATTGCCCGCCAGAAAGTCCTTGATCTCGTGCGACTTGGGTGAGTACTGATAGCCCACCACCCGGATACCCTGAAAGCCAGGCACGTAGCGACTCTGCCAGTCCTCTAGCAGGTCGTCTAGGATGGGGTAGAGCTTTTCTTCGGGCGGGTCCCAGGGTTTAGAAAGATAGTAATCAAGCTGCACATCGTTGATCGCTTTGATGGCGGCATCAATGTCTGAGTATGCGGTCAGTAGAGCTTTTTTAGCTTCAGGATAGAATGGGCGCGCTTGCTTTAGGAACTCTACGCCGAGCATCTTGGGCATTCGCTGATCAGTGAGAAACAAGGCTACCTCCTCTTCTTTTTTCTTAAGGTCAGGTAGTGCATCCAGCGCCTCCTGGGGCGAGGCGGTGCTCATGATTCGGTAATCTTGTCGATAACGGTTACGCAAGTCGCGGGCGATGGCACGAATCACCTGAGGGTCATCGTCAATGGCAAATATGATGGGTTTCTTCATGCGTTAGCAGTTTAGGGGAAAACAGAGGGTGAATTGGGTGTGGCCTGGTTCAGAGGTGAGGCTCAGTGAACCTTCGTGTTGTTCTACAATGCGTTTGGCGATGTCTAGTCCCAAACCACTGCCCTCGCCCACGGGTTTGGTTGTAAAGAAGGGATCGAAGATAGTCTCCTGAAGTTCTGGCGGAATACCACTGCCGGTATCTTCTACGTCTATTCGGAGGTGATCATGTTCTACCTGCGTGGTGATGGTGAGCGTTCCTTCCTTTTCCATTGCATCAATGGCATTGTCGAGCAGGTTAGTCCACACTTGGTTCATCTCGCTCACAAACAGCGGGATGGTCGGCAGGTTATCAGTGAAGTGCTTTGCTACCTGAATGTCTTTCACCTTCAATTTGTGATTCAGTAAGGTCAGAGTACTATTAATACCTTCGTGCACGTCGGCCGCAATGCGATCAGGAGCGCGGTCCATGTGGGTGTAGCTCTTGACGGAAGATACCAAGTCGGCAATGCGGGTGGCCGCATCTTGTATATCCACCACCATCCGCTCGGTGATCAGCACATTATTGAGCCAATGAAAGATAGGGCCGGGCGGTTCGGTTTCCATCAGTTCACCTATTTCTTCCACCTCATCGATGGTAAGGCCAAATTCGACAAAATTCTCAGCGATTTCGTAACCGTCTTCAATGCCTTGATCCTCTAACCAGTCGGCGATTTCGTCTTCTTGTCCGTTCCGCTCCATCATGGTTAGCTTTTTAGGGGAGGACTGTTCTAATTTCGCAAACACAATACGGTTGATAGCATCTACCCGCTCAGCGTCTAATCGGATGTTGATCACGCGTTTGAAGTCTTCAGGAGTAGATGCAAGGTGGCTTTTGAGCTCGCGTGAACTGCGAATGATGGCGGCCGCCGGATTATTGAGCTCGTGGGCCAGTCCGGCCGAAAGTTTGCCCAGGGCCATCATTTTTTCGTTGCGCTGCTGTAGGCGGGTAAAGTGGCGAGTGCGCGTGGTCATCACCCCCACCAGCGCTTTCACCATATCGCGGCTTACCCGCTCCATCTCAATAAAGTGATCTTGGTGCAGGGTGAGCACCTGGGTTTCTTGCGTGGCTTGTCCAAACCCGCCTGCGGCCTTCATCCGTGAGTAGGGGAGCATACCGGTGATGGTGCCAGCCTCTAGCTCGTCAATATCTCGCAATTTATTGCCCTGTGGCACCCGCAATTGAATCTTGCCTGACAGCAGCACAAACATGTGGTCACTCACCTTACCGGGTTCGAACAGGTATTCGTCCTCTTTCAGCACAATAACATCTGACTTATCAAGTAGCCACTGCAGGGCCTCATCTGACAAATCTCGGAGGGGTTCAATAGCCCGTAGTTCTGCCACGGTAGGGAATGCCTTCATACAATAAAGGGGGTGGTGTACTAACGGAAACGGGGGGGCGTAGAAAAATGTTAGGGGAAGTCCGCTTTATCGAAGCAGTTGAACGCGATCAGTATCACTACTCGAGTTTCAACATTGTTTCTACCATCTTTTTGAGGGCTTTTTTGCACTGCTTCAGCTCCTTTTTGTCTACCTCAGCGGTGATTTTTTTCATAGTCTTGGTCACTACCTTGGTTAAGGTGCTCTGCAGGTCTGCCCCCTCTTTGGTCAGGTAAACCAGTTTGTTACGGCGGTCTTTCTCATCAACACGCCGCTCTACTAAATCGCGCTTCTCCAGATTATCAATCAAGTGTGTGATGCTTGCTTTGTTCTTGTTAGCCAAATTAGCGAGCTCTTGTTGCGCCAGGCCATCTTTCTTCCACAGGCTAGAAAGCACCGCCCACTGCTCAGCGGTTACCTCATGTTCTGCCAGGTTCTTATTGAGTTGGTTGCTCATTAAACGAGATCCCTTACTAAGTAGCGTCGTCAGAGTATTGTCAGCTTTGTTTTTCTTATCTCCCATAGTGTTAGCTATTAAACAGTTGTTAATATAAACCATTTTGTTTGCTTGTGCACTAAACCGGTACGTAGAAGTTTTTTGACCACACGTTAATACGGCCACTTGCAATAGCTGACTGATAGTAGAGGACAAAAAATGGTTGATTAGAAATAGCAATATCCGTCAAAATGACAATGCTCTAACTGCTATTATGAAAGATAAAACTATTCGCTGATACAGACTTATGAAATGTTTTAATAAAATACTCGTTTGCGTGCTATTTTATCGTTTTTTTGTTTAAAACTTAAAAATCAGGTTCTATAATCTGTTGAATTTTGAATATATACCTAAAAAATTTGCTAACTATACAGCTTATGGCAAAAGATTATAAGCTCTTGATCCGGTCAAAAAATTGGTTTACTGCTCATAAAATCATCGGTTTTATTGAATCAAATGAAATTATTTATGAAAAAATATACACGACAGTTTCGGATTTTTATCGCACTTTTATGCTTTTCACTGTTGGGAAAGGAAAGCGCGTTCGCACAGAGCGATTATGACTACAGTGAGGTGCTGACGAAGTCTATTCAATTCTATGATGCACAAATCAGCGGCCCGCAACCCTCGTGGAGCCGTGCGACCTGGCGCGAAGATAGTCATTTGAACGACGGTAGTGACATCGGTAAAGACCTGACCGGCGGCTGGTATGACGCCGGTGACCACACCAAATTCAATTACGTATCGGCTCAGGCTACCCGTGTCTTAGCCTGGTCTTATTTAGAGTACCCTGAGTCTTTTAACGATACTGGTAATCGTACCTTTCTATTTAGACAATTAAGGCATTCGGGCGACTACATGATAAAACTGCACCCCTCGCCCAACGTATTCTACGCTCAAATCGGAAGGGCCAAGACCGGTCCTAATCCAGAACATAACGAATGGGTACCGCCTAGTCAGCAATCCCCTAGCATTGATCGAAGCGTTACCCAGATTGATGTCAACAACCCGGGTACCCATATGGCATGTGCCAATGCGGCAGCTTTCGCCAGTCTGGCGATGGTATTTGAGAGCGAAGACCCTGACTACAGTGCTGAACTGCTACAACATGCTATTGATCTTTACAATTTTGGGGACAACAACAGGGGCGACCACTACAAACTACTGGATGCTAGCGGAGAAGAGAAGGAACCTTATCCGACCAATGACTTTGAAGATGATCTGTTGGTAGGGGCTATTTGGCTTTATAAAGCTACCGGAGATCAGCAGTGGCTCGACAAGGCTTTAGAATTTTTTCCGTCAGTAGAATTCAATACTGGGTGGACCATGCACTACCGTGATCATCAGTACGAAGGCTTCCTTCTGTTGGCGCAGATACTCAAAGAACAGCGATACTATGATGCGGCCGAGCGCTGGATCGACAACGAAATAGATAATGCCCCACGTACCAACGATGGCCTCTACTTCCGAAGTGATTTTCTGGCGGCATCCTTTGCACAGGGCATGGCCTTTGGTGCCTATTACTACGCTGATTTGCGCGGCGACAACTTCTCCAAATCAAGCAAGTACAAAAACTTTGCTTTCCGTCAGATCGGTTACGTTTTAGGAGATAATCCGCGTAACAGTTCTTATGTATCTGGTTTTGGAAATAACTTTCCTAAACGCATACACCACCGGGGAGCCAGCGGAGTAGCGCAGGACGCTCAGGTAGATGATATGCACGAACTCACTGGTGCTCTGGTCGGGGGGCCGTTTCAGGACGACAGCTGGAATAACCAACGTACTGATGTAAAACGTACGGAACCGGCGATCAGCAACCAGGCCTTCTTCGTGGGGATGACCGCTATGGTCCTAAAGGAAACCGGAACAACACCTACGCCTGTAACCGAGGGCACCGTAGAGATTGAGAATAACTTTGATGTGGTTAACGAAGCGGGAACGAACAACTCCGTTGCCGTAGATGCGTCTAATGATAGGGCCAGTAACGGTAGCTACGTACGCCTTTTCGATACTGACGATGAGCTATCGACCACTTTCACTGTATCTGAGGCGGGCAATTATCAACTAGACCTTCGGGTACGTACTGGGGAGCTGTCAGCCGAAAGCACCAGTAACCTCGCTGGTGAATACGAAATCCGCATCGATGGCACCGTTCGTGCTTTTCAGTTTGTTAGCGGGTCGGCCTCTGAGCTGGATAACGATACTTACTGGGGCGATTTGACTAGAACCCAAAACCTCTCAGCAGGCAGCCACACGGTCAGAATCAAGGCCAAGGCTAACTGGTTAAAAGCGGATCGGCTGAAGTTCATGTTAGGCACTCCTCAAAATACTACCGATGAGATAGCTTCTATCAACGCACCGGGCTCGGTTACCCAAGGCGAAACGGCTACGGTTGCGGTAGATTATTCGGCCAGCACCAATAGAGACGTAGTGGTGTTGCTACAGTACGACGGCACTCCAGACTTTCAGGTCTTCAGAACTGTGCGACGCAATGTTACGGCCGGTACGGGCTCACTGAACATCGACGTTCCTATACCTTCTGATCTTCCCACCGGCAACAACCTGTATCAATTTCAGGTGTTCATTGCAACAGACGGTGGTAGCTTTAATGATCTGTTGAGTAACATTCGGCGAGACAATGTGAATTGCCTGGCGTCCGAATCCGTACAAACACAAAGTAGCACCATTAGGGTGCGGGCCAAGGGAGTGGACGGTTCCGAAGTTTTTGAGCTTTTAGTTGATAACAACCGCTTCGGCGATCAGAAGCGGGTCAGTAAAGATTATATTGATTACGTTTTTGAAGGCGTGCCCTCGGGCAGTAGAAATATCAAAGTGAAGTTTGTTAACGACTCTGATGGCCGCGACATGCAGGTTGACTACGTTCAAATCGGAGATAATTTTATTCAAGCAGAGAACCAGGCCACCAATACTAGTGTATGGCAAAACGGCTCCTGTGGGGGAAGTAATTCCGAATTCATGAACTGTAACGGTGAGATTCGCTTTGGCAACCGCAACATTGGCGGTTCAAACGCGCGCAAGACGAACCTGGCAATAGGCAAGGGGGATTCCTCGGCAAAAACCCTCTCGGATATGACCATCTATCCTAATCCTACGACTGGAGGAAGCATTACCCTAGTCGGACCAGAAAAGTACAACCTTGAGGTGACCAACCTGGCAGGAAAGGTGATGCTTGTCAGAGAGAATGTTTCTCGTGTTGAGCGACTCGACATTGGTGAGTTGCCAACCGGAATGTACGTATTCAGGATGTACGACCAACACACCGGTGATTCGGAAAGCCGGAAGGTTATTCTGCGTTAGAACACCACTTTTTGAAATTGTAAAAAGGGCTATCCAAACCACTCGGATGGCCCTTTTTTCATGATGGCTCTCCGGCTATTCTTTAAATCAGATCTTGCATAAAATCGAATGGCTGATATAAAAAGGCCTTCTACTTCCACTTGACCCTTTGCTAATCGGCTAAAAGCGTACGGTAGTGAAACTACGTGTAGTATCGCCTCTGATAAATCGTACCTTTGTGAAAAACGCTCATGAGTCAGTTTGCTGATCTTTACAAACACAAAGGGATGCGCCGCCGTTTGGTGCGAAAGTTACGTGTAAAAGGCATAGAGGATGACCAAGTGCTGAGAGCGATTGAAGCCGTGCCGCGTCATGCCTTTTTGGATACGGCTTTTCAGGAGCATGCCTACCAAGACAAGGCCTTCCAGATCGGCGAAGGGCAAACCATTTCTCAGCCTTACACTGTGGCTTTCCAGTCGCAGTTGCTACGGGTGCAACCGGGAACGCGGGTACTGGAGATTGGTACGGGTTCGGGTTACCAGTGTAGTGTTTTGCTGGCGCTGGGCGCAGAGGTTTACTCGATAGAATACAACGAAGTGCTGCACCACCGCGCCCGTGCCACTTTGCACCAGTTGGGATACGCACCCACGCTGGTGCACGGCGATGGTTCCCAGGGCTGGCCCGCACACGCCCCTTACGACGGGATCATTGTGACGGCCGGGGCCCCCACCGTACCCGATGCGCTGGTGGCACAACTGGCCCCCGGCGGGCGACTGGTGATTCCCGTGGGCGACCGCCAGCAGCAGGAAATGCTGTTACTTACCAAAGCTTCTGACGGACAAATGAGTCGGAAGTCCTATAATTGTTTTAGTTTTGTGCCGTTGCTGGGTCAGGATGGTTGGCAGTGAGAACGAAAAGGGAAACCGGAAGCCGGAGACCGGAGGGATGAAAAAGAGTTATCATAATGAGTGACACTCATCATAATTATATTACAGGCATGGACACACTTCCTTTTGGTAAAAAAAACTATTTGTTGATGCTGGTGGGCATTGCTATTCTAATCATCGGCTTCACCATGATGTCGCTGGATAGCGAACCCTACGGATTTGGGGCACTCGGCCTCACCGTCGGTCCCATCACCGTGATGGTCGGATTTATTGTGGAGTTCTTCGCGATCCTTAGTAAGCCTGACCCAAAAAATTAGTCTGTTTCTTACGCTTCGAGATAAGCCACCGCGCTAAATCAGCACGCTTTGTGCGGTAAGCCCGGAAGCGAGCGGCGTGCCCGTCTGCCTGACACTTTCATCTGTTTCCATGACCCTGATTGAAGCCATCATCCTGGGAATCATCCAAGGACTCACCGAATTTCTGCCCGTTAGTAGCAGCGGACACATTGAGCTGGGTAGCGTACTGCTCGGCACCAAAAGTGAAGATAACCTACTATTTTCTGTGGTAGTACACGCGGCCACAGCCCTCAGCACCATCATTGTGTTTCGCCAAGATATCGCGCAAATCTTCGCTGGTTTGTTCACTGCCACCTGGAACGAAGCGAAGGACTACGCCGCCAAAATCCTGCTTTCTATGCTTCCTGTACTGGTGGTCGGGCTGCTCTTTAAAGATCAGGTTGAAGGGTTTTTTGGCGGACAAGTACTGCTGGTAGGCATTATGCTGTGGGTGACCGGCGGACTACTCACCCTAACCTACTACGCGAAAGGCGCGGGCGGTAGTGTTACGTATCCAAAAGCGTTGATCATTGGCGTGGCGCAAGCCATCGCTATTATGCCGGGTATCTCTCGTTCCGGCTCTACCATCGCCACGGCCCTGCTGCTCGGCGTAGAGAAGAGCCGGGCGGCTAAGTTCTCCTTTCTGATGGTGCTAGGGCCCATCATCGGGGCTTCGCTGCTCGAACTCAAGGATTATGCGGAAGCCCCGGCGGTGGCAAATGCCATCAGCACCACTCCACTCATAGCGGGTTTTATCGCTGCTTTTGCGTCGGGCCTGCTGGCCTGCCAGTGGATGATTGCGATTGTGAAGCGAGGTAAACTGATTTACTTTGCGATCTACTGTTTCATTGTGGGCGCCATTGCGGTAGGAGCTTACTTCTTTACTTCCTAGCTTCTTTGCTTAATCGGTTGGTATTCCTGCGTATTTTAGAAACCATTTATCAACCAAAGCAGTCTTAGTAACTATATGGATACCAGTCCACCATCATCAAACCGTACCTGGGATTTTGCGACGGGCGAGCGGCTCTTTATCGACAAGCCGCTGACCTGGACATCGTTCGACGTGGTGAAAAAAATTAAGCACCACTGCAAAATCAAGAAAATTGGACACGCGGGCACGCTGGACCCGCTGGCAACCGGGCTGCTGATTTTATGCACCGGCAAGATGACGAAGCAGATCGATCAGTACCAGGCGCAGGAGAAAGAGTATACCGGCACGCTCGTGCTGGGTAAAACCACCCCTTCGGTTGATCTGGAGACGGAGTTTGATAGCGAACAGCCCACCAGTCACCTCACCGAAGAAGAAGTGATGGCGGCCCGTACGCCGTTTTTGGGCGAAATTCAGCAGGTTCCTCCGGCCCACTCGGCGGTGCAGGTCAACGGGCAGCGGGCTTATAAGCTGGCCCGGCAGGGCAAAGCCGTGGCGATCAAAGCCCGCACGGTCACCATCAGTACGTTTGAGCTTACCCGCATCGCGTTGCCCGAAGTAGACTTCCGGATTGTATGTACCAAGGGCACTTACGTTCGTAGCCTAGTGCGCGACTTCGGTGAGCAACTCAGCGTAGGAGCCCATCTGCAACGCCTGTGTCGCACCCGTATTGGGCCTTACACCCTTGAGGAAGCCTATACCTTGGACGATTTTTTAGCGGCCACTGCTTTATGAAAATTCACCAAGGCAATGCTTCGTTTGATACACCGCGGGCGGCGGTCGTCACCAGTGGCACTTTTGACGGCGTACACATTGGTCACCAGAAAATTTTGCGCCGCCTGCAAGAACTTGCTCGCGAAACGGGGGGCGAGACGGTGATGATCACCTTCTGGCCGCACCCGCGCATGGTGCTTCGGCCTGATGAGCCGCCTGTGCAACTGCTCACCACTTTTGAAGAAAAGCTGAGTTTGCTCAAAGACCTCGGGATCGATCATCTGGTGCAGATTCCGTTCACGCGAGAGTTTTCGCGACTCAGCTCAGATGAGTTTATTCAACAGGTGCTGGTAGATCGCATCGGAACCAAACATCTGGTAATCGGGTATGACCATCATTTCGGGCGCAACCGTGAGGGTAGTTTTGAGTACCTCAAAGAGCACGCGTCTGACTACGGGTTTGCGGTAGAAGAAATCTCGAGGCAAGACATTGATCGGGTGGGGGTGAGCTCCACCAAAATCCGCCGGGCACTAGAAGAAGGCGACGTGCGCACCGCCCGCGAATACCTGGGGCGTTCTTATCGCCTGACCGGCGAAGTGGTGCAGGGCGATCAGATAGGCCGTAGCCTGGGGTATCCTACGGCCAACCTGCGCATTGAGAGTCCGCATAAGCTCATTCCCGCCGACGGTATCTACGCGGTGCAGGTGCTCCATCGTGAGCAGCGCCACGACGGGATGCTGTACATTGGTCATCGCCCCACCATCCAGGGGAAAACCCGCAACATTGAGGTCAATATTTTTGACTTTGATCAAACGATCTACGGTGATGAGCTAGCGGTGACGTTGCTGGAGCGGGTGCGGGGCGACAAAACCCTGACTAGCTTAGAGGCACTCGCTGAGCAGCTTACGCAAGACAAAGAGGCGGTGCTATCCATTCTACGCCGTCGTGCTTCGTGGTGAGTTTTTTGTAACGCTAAACCTAGGTATCATTCGTTATATTCGCCCATGACTCAACTGTTATTGATAGGTGCCTTTTGGCTAGCGGGTGTTCATCCGTTCCACGTCAGCGTGTGCAATATTGACTATGTATCCACCGAGCGCAGCTTGCAGATCACCCAAAAGATTTTTGCAGATGATCTAGAAGAAGCTTTGCACGCAGCCGCAAAATCAGCCGGGCAGACCGAGCGCATGGATGTTATCAATCCTGTTGATGCGGAAAAGCTAGAGTCCGTCATTGCATCGTACCTAGAGGAGCACCTGAGCATCATCGTTAACGGACAAACGATCCGGCCAACTTTCTTGGGCTACGAGCGAGAAGAGATGGCGCTGTGGTGTTATCTGGAAGTAAGCGACGCGCCTACTCTTGAGACGGTAACAGTACACAGCACCATTCTGACCAACACCTTCGACGATCAGACGAATATCGTCCATATTCAGTACATGGACGCCGTAAAAAGCATGAAACTTGCTAAAGACTACCCCAAAGATCAGGTAGTATTTTAAACATTTGATGCGTTATGAGAAAAGTATTATTAGGATGGGGCACCGTACTCACGGTAGCTTTGCTGTCTGCCTGTGGCGAGAGCGACGAACCCCGGTTTATTTCCATAGAAGAAGAGAAAAATCTGGGAGCTCAGTTTGATTCCACCATCATTAACAGTCCCGATGAATACACCATTCTGAGCGAGGCAGCGTATCCACAGGCCAATCAGTACCTGCAAGGCATTTTTAATCGCATTCTCAACTCGGGCGAGGTGAAGTACCGCAACGAATTTGATTGGCAGATTCGCCTGATTGATAACGATTCTACGCTCAACGCGTTTGCCACGCCGGGCGGCTACGTGTACGTCTACACCGGGTTGATTAAGTATTTAGACGAAGAAGATGATCTGGCGGGAGTGCTAGGCCATGAGGTTGGCCACGCAGATTTGCGTCACTCAGCGCGCGCGCTGGAGCGTGAGTACGGCATTAGCACCATTCTGAGTATCGTACTCGGCGGTGGCAACAATCAATTGGTAGAAATGGTAGCGGCTACAGCGCAGGGTCTGTCCTCCTTGAGCTACGGACGAGACCTAGAAACGGAGGCCGACGAGCGCTCGGTTACCTATTTAGCCGAAACCAACTACAGCTGTTCGGCGGCCAGCTCGTTCTTCGCGAAGCTCACCGCCGAAGGACAAAGTGGCCGCACGCCGCAGTTTTTGAGTACGCACCCCAATCCGGAAAATCGCGTAGAAAACATCATCCAAACCGCCCAGGAAGCGGGTTGTGATACTGAGGCACTGAATCCGGATAGTTACGAAGATTTTAAGGCGATGCTACCGTAGGAGGTCGCAAGACTTTCTCTCCCTGAACTTGCCAGACAAAGCACAATTCGGTTCCTAAAGAATGAAGTGAGTGATGAATAATGACGAATGAATTACTCATGAGTCATCACTCACTATCTATAACTCACTCTTTCGTCAGCACCACATAAACCGGCAGGTGATCGCTGTAGCCGCCGAGGTAGCGATTGCCCGCGTAGGTGCGGTCGGGGTGACCCTGGTACTTCCCTTCGGCTTGCAATAACCATTCGGGTGAGAAGATAGTCGCTGAGGTTTCTTCGTAGTGGTAATCATCGACCCGACGGGCGTCTTCTACCAAGCCCGATGATAAAATAATCTGATCCAGCATATTCCAGTTGCCCCGAAAGTTGTAGGTGCCGCGCCCCAGTTCATCCAGGGCAGCCGTGGCGTTAAACAGCTGAAACGGATCTTTCTTCTGAAGCGAAGCACTCGCCTTAAGCCCTTCGGTGATGCTTCGGTTAGGAGGCTCATCGTTAAAATCGCCCATCAGCAGCACATTGGCCGACGGATCGCCCTTGATTAACTGATCAACGGTTTGGCGAGCCGCCTGTGCCGCCACCATCCGACGTGGTTCGCTCTGTTGCACGCCGCCCCGCCGCGAGGGCCAGTGGTTCACCAGCACGTGCAGCGTATTATACTGCGCATCTTGCCCCAGTGTGCCCGACACCAGTAAAATATCTCGACTCTTATAATCATCCTCCGCAAAACTGACCGGCACCGCCTGCGACGAAACCGGAGTGAAGAAGGCCGTGCGGTAGAGCAACGCGACGTCGATGCCGCGGCCGTCGGGCGATTCGTAGTGTACCACCTCGTAGCCCGCCTGGGCCAAGTCTTCGTGCGTAGCTAAGCGTCGGATTACTGCTTCGTTTTCTACTTCGGCCAGGCCTAGCAGCACCGGGTACTGGAGCTCGGCAATCACTTGTGCTAGCTTATTAATCTTATCTGCGTAGCGTTTTTTGGTCCACTGCTTTTCGCTGCTGGGCAAAAACTCTTCGTCGCGGCGGTAGGGGTCGTCTTCAGTATCAAACAGGTTTTCTACGTTGTAGAACGCCACCCGCACTTTGGCCGGGTCACGCGCGGCCGTCTCAGATTGCGGCTGGTTGAGGCAACCGGCGAGGGGCAGCAACGCGGCCCACAGCAAATTTTTGAATGGTTTCATAGGGCAAGCGTCGGTTCTTTGCTAGTTTCGCAGCAGTTAACCCGAAACTAATGAAAAAGTCTGAAATTAATTTCACGATTGGCCTCGATGAGAAGAACATACCGAGCCAGATAGAGTGGAGTGCTACCGACCAGCCGGGCGACGGCCCTTCTGGCACCCGCGCCATCAGTCTGTCGATCTGGGACCACGAGCAGCGCAACACACTACGTATCGACCTGTGGACCAAAGAGATGCCCGTCGACGAAATGAAGCGCTTCTGTATCGACTCGCTCGGTGGTTTAGCCCAATCGGTACTCAGTGCCACCGGCGACACCGTGATGTCGGACGAAATCAATGCCCTGTGCGATCGTTTAGTGGCGCACGTAGAAGAGGAAGAAAAAGAGTAGACAGCGGCAGTAGCAGGGGGGCAACTTCTGCTACTTACTGCTACTGCTACTGCTACTGCTACTGCTCATGAAACAATCGCCTGACGACGTACTCAAGCAGCTCAAGAAAAAGGAGTACTCGCCTGTCTACTTTTTGCAGGGCGACGAACCGTATTACATTGACCGCATTGCCCGGCACATTGAGGATAAGGTGCTGAACGAAACCGAGCGAGGGTTTAACCAGATCGTTCTCTACGGCAAAGACGTGGACATGAGTGCGGTGCTTACGCAGGCCAAGCGTTACCCCATGATGTCCGAACGGCAGGTGGTTATCGTCAAGGAAGCGCAAGATATTACCAACTTCAACACGCAGGCTGGGCAGCAACTGCTGGAGGCCTACGTGAAAAATCCGATGCCCTCTACGCTGCTGGTGCTCTGTTATAAGTACAAAAAGATTGACAGCCGCAAAACGCTGGGCAAAGCCCTGGACAAGTTCGCGGTCTGGGTAGAATCAAAGAAACTGTACGATAATCAACTGCCCGGCTGGACCGCCAATTACATCAAGCAGCGCGGCTTTCGCACCGATGACAAAGCCGTGCAGATGCTGGCTGATGCCATCGGTAACAACCTCGAGCGCCTCACCAACGAAATAGAAAAGGTGCTGATCAACTTCCCCGCCGGTTCAGACGAAGTGACGATTGACGCAGCGATGGTGCAGAAGTACGTCGGTATCAGCAAGGAGTACAATGCCTTTGAGCTGCAAAAAGCGGTGTCGACCAAGAATGCCACCAAGGCCCTACAGATTGTGCAGTACTTTGAGACGAACCCCAAGGCCAATCCGATCATTCCGATCATCGCCCTGCTATTTTCATTCTACAGCAAGCTGCTGCTCGTACACAAGGCCGAAGATAAAACTGAGCGGGGGCTGGCCAGTCTGCTCAAGATTAATCCGTTCTTTGCCAAGGAGTACCGCGTGGCCGCGGTGAACTATTCGCTGCCGCAAGTGATTCGTAACGTCCACCTGCTACGCGTCGCTGACCAACACGCCAAAGGCGTAGACAACACCCGCGGCACCGACGGGCAGATTCTGAAGGAACTGGTGTATCGGTTGATGCATTAGTATCTTACGATATTCAGTTTAACAGCAAAGTCAGCTTCACTTTAACCCACACCGCGCTTGGAACCACACGAAGGGCTCTTGAAAAATATCCGGAGGTATGTGCCCTTTACTTCAGAAGAAGAGGCACGGCTTAAGGCGATCACACAGGTTACATCAGTCAGAAGGCGGCAATTTATTGACCAGCCGGGCTACGTTTGCGACTATCGAAACTATGTGATGCAGGGAGCCTTTCGTTCTTATTTCGTAGACGGCGACGGTAAGGAGCATACGGTGCAGATCGCCGTGGAAGACTGGTTTATCAGCGACTTTTATAGCTACATTACCCGCACTCCGGCCACCCTGTTCGTTGAGGCTCTGGAAGATGCTACCATTCTTCAGTTGCGGTACGAAGACGTTGAGCTGCTGTGCGCTGAAATGCACAGCCTGAGTGAATATTTCAGGGTGACTACCGAGCGGGCCTTCGCCTTCTCGCGCAATCGTTCGTTGTCTAACTTGAGCAAAACCGCCGAAGAACGGTACCTGGAAGTACTGGAGCGGTACCCCAACATCGTGGGGCGAGTACCTCAGAAAATAGTTGCCTCTTATCTGGGCATCACTCCCGAATTTATGAGTAAGATCCGAAGGCAACTAGCCAACAAATCTTAATCTAGTTCAAGTCTATTTCTTAACCTACTTCATTGGTCTCGGCGGCGATTTCGCGGAAGTTTGTCATATACTTTCACGCAAACTCAAAGCACATGAAACTACTAAGAATAGACTCCAGTAGCCGTATAGAAGGTTCGGATTCTCGAGCCTTGTCAGACCACTTTCAGCAGGCCTGGGAAGCCAAGCATACCGATGGTACCGTGGTCGTTCGCGATTTAGCCACGCTCCCGATTCCTCACATTCAAGACGCTACCATCAAAGGTTTTTATACGGACCCTGACCAACTCGACGGTGAGCTCAACGCTGCTTTAGCCCTGTCCGATGAGCTGATCGCCGAACTAGCTGAAGCCGATGAGGTGATCGTGAGCCTGCCGCTGTATAACTTCAGCATCCCTTCGGCCCTCAAGGCCTGGATAGACCACGTGGTTAGAATCAACCAAACCTTCGGCATGAATGAGGATGGGTTCTACGGCCTGATCAAAAACACGAAGTTGCACTTAGCGATCAGCAAGGGGGCGGTGTACGCCAATACCCAGATTGAATCGCTGGATATGGCCGAGCCCTACCTCAAACTGATCCTACCGTTTTTAGGGCTTGAGTTCGTAGATACGTTCTGCGTAGAAGGAACTACCACAGACGAATCTGCCTACGCCCAATCTCGTCAGAAAGCGCTTCGCCAAATAGACGAGTACTTTGCGCAGGTGGCGGGTCATTGATACCACCCAAAAACTAACGAAATGAAAGGCAGTCGAGAAAAGAAAATCTGGTTTATCACCGGTATATCGAGTGGTTTAGGACAAGTACTGGCTGAAACCGTCATGAGAAACAGCGGCTTTGTGGTGGGCACTTTTCGCCACGTCGATCAGGCGGATGCATTTAACCAAGCCAACCGCGGGCGAGGGTACGCGCTGGTGCTGGATATCACCGAGACTTCGCAAATTGAGTCGGCAGTGCAACAAGTGATGGCCGACTACGGCCGTATCGACGTGCTGGTTAATAATGCCGGAGTAGGATTCGTGGGTGCCGTGGAAGAAGCTACACTAGAAGAAGTGAGAGCCGTGTTTGAGGCCAACTTCTTCGGCACGCTCAAGCTCACGCAAGCGGTGCTGCCCCACATGCGAAAGGAACGCGCGGGACACATTGTACAAATATCGTCGCACGGCGGTGTAAAAGCCTTTGCGGGCTTCGGTATTTACAACGCCAGCAAGTTTGCCCTGGAAGGCTTTAGCGAAGCGATGTCGCAAGAAGTTGCGCCGCTCGGTATCAAAGTATCCATCGTAGAACCCGGCCCGTTCCGCACCAACTTTGCGGGCAACCGGCTCGGCATGGCGGCGACGGAGATTGATGATTACGCCGACACGGCCGGGGCGTTCCGTGGCAAACTGCGTAGTGTAGACGGGAAGCAGGAGGGCGATCCTACCAAAGCGGCCCACGCCATTTGGAACGCCGTACAAAGCGATGAACCCACGCTAAGACTACCGTTGGGTAAAACCGCCCTGGTCACCATTGGTATAAAGCTAGACCAGGTGAAAGCCGATCTGGAGGCCAACCGGCAGGTGGCCGAAGGGGCGGTGTACGAGTAAAACCCTCTCGGGAAGAAGGCGTTTGAAAAAGAAATAGCCGCGCAAAACGTTAACTTGACGGCTATTTCTTTTTATTTAGTGGATTACCACGATCCAACAAACGACGCACGACCCTTGAGACGAACCATTATTTTATCTTTTGCGATCCTAACCCTGGGAAGCCTCAGTGAACTTCAGGCCCAGCAGTATGTTTCTGACGCATCGACGGTCAATCACTACCAGCGGGGCACCGAGCTGCTTGACAAGAAGAAATTTGGTGCGGCTCGTGAGGAGTTTCAAACGTATCTGGCCCAGGAACCCCACGGAGCCTACGCGGCCGAAGCGGAGTACTACACTGCCTACGCGGCCGTCCGCCTCTACAACCCCGATGGCCCGGCCCGGCTGGCGGAGTTTATCCGAACGTACCCAAGCCACCCAAAAGCACTGCGGGCCAACTACGAAATGGGCAACTTCTACTTCCGCGACGAAGACTACGGCCGAGCCATCGAGGCATTTGAGGAAGCTGATGCCCGTAACCTGAGCCGCGAAGACGAAGCCACCCGAAACTTCAAGCTGGCCTACGCCTACTTTACGCGTCAGAAATTCAAAGAAGCACAGCCGCTGTTCAACTCGATCAAATCATCCAACAATGTGTACAGCAGTGCGGCCAGCTACTACGCCGGTTACATCGCCTTACAACAAGGCGACTATGACGAGGCCCTGGACGACCTACGTCGCGCCGAGCAGGAAGAATCCTACGCCCGTGTGACTCCCTACCTGATTGCCAACGTCTTTAGTCAGCAGGGGAAGTACGACCGCCTGATTGAGTACGGTGAAAAAATGATCGAGCGCGGTCGTGATAGCGATGCGGTGGCCAACCTGCCCGAACTCATGCTGATGGTGGGCGACGCTTACTACGAACAAGACGAATTTACTAAGGCAAAGACCTACCTCAGCGCTTACGCTGAAGAGAAGTCACCCAACAACGAGGTGCTATACCGACTGGCCTACACCCAGTTTCAAACCGGAGATGTGGCGCAGGCGATAGAGAACTTCAAGCCCGTGGCCTCGGACAAAGATAGCATCGGGCAGTACGCTTCTTACTACCTGGGGGTGCTGTACACCAGAGAGGAAAATCCGGAGTATGCTGCTACCGCTTTTGAGTCGGCGGCCAACCGTACGTTTAGTAAGAAAATTCAGGAGCAAGCGCACTACAATCTCGGCAAAGTATACCTGGCTTCGGGCGACTACGGGCGCACTTTGCAGACACTCAAGAAGTTTAAAGAAACCTATCCGCGCAGTAAGTATACCACCGAAGTGAATGACCTGCTGAGCGAAGCTTACCTCAACTCGCAGGACTACGGTGAAGCAATGAAGTTTATTGAGGGGCTGCCCAATAAAACCCAACAGGTGCGCCGCGCCTACCAGCAGGTGAGCTTCAAAGCGGGCACGCAGATGTTCAACCAGTCGCGCTACCCGCAGGCGGTGCAGCTGTTCAAGAAGTCTACCGAGTATCCCATCGATCCGGCTTATTTGGCTGCCGCTAACTTTTGGGCCGGTGAGGCTTATTCGATTGGCAAACGCTACGATCAGGCCGAAGCCGCCTACGAAGATGTGTTTGCTGCGCTACGTGGCGAGCGCTTAGAAGGCGAAAAGGCGCTTTATCACACTAAAGCCCGCTACGGACTGGGTTACGTCTACTTCAACACTAAGCAGTACCCGAAGGCCCGCGACAACTTTGAGGCATACCTCAGAGAGGTGTCGTTGCGCACCCGGGGTAAAAACCAGGATGAGTACTTTTACGATGACGCTGTACTGCGGCTGGCCGATTCGTACTACGTCACCAAGGCCTACGGCGAGGCGGTGCAAACCTACGACCGGGCCATTCGGGAGCGTAATCCGGACGTGGCCTACGCTTACTACCAAAAGGGCATTATCCAGGGCATCCAGGGCGAATACCGCGCGGGTATCGAAAATCTTGACAAAGTGGTGCGCAGTTATCCCGAATCACCCTACCGCGACGATGCGATGCTACAGAAGGCGCAACTCAACTTCGAGCAGGGTAACTACGACGCGGCGGTCAGCGGGTTTTCGCAGCTGATCAAAACCTATCCGCAGAGTAACCTAGCGCCCTACGGGCTGCTGCGCCGGGCGCTAGCCTATTCTAACCAGAAGAATTACCGCGGAGCGAGCCAGGATTATAAGAAAATACTGGATAGCTACGGCACGCATAAAACCGCTAATTCGGCCCTGCTTGGCCTGCAAGAAGTATCGCGGCAGACCGGCGGCACCGATGAGTTCAGTACTTATCTGGCGCGCTACAAAGAGGCGAACCCAGAGAATGAGAACGTAGCCAGCATTGAGTACGAATCGGCGAAGAATCTGTACTTCAGTCAGGACTATAACAATGCGATTGAGCAACTCAACAATTTTATCAACAACTACCCTAACAGCGCCAACGTAGACGAAGCGCGCTACTACATGGGCGAGTCGTACTACCGCGCCGGGCGCAACGAACAGGCGTTGGAGGTGTTGTACGAGGTAGAGGCCAACGGTCAGTATCCGCGCATGAGCCGGGTGGTGCAGCGCATTGCCGAATTAGAGCAAGCCGATGGCAACCTGGCTAACTCTATCACCTACAACCAGAAGCTGGCGAACCAGGCGGGCAACAAAAAGGAGCAGTACGCCGCTTGGTCGGGACTGATGACCGCCTACTACGAACTGGCGCAAACTAACCCCAGCATGCTCGATTCGGTAGACCAGTACGCGGAGCTCATTATCCGGCGGGCCAACGTGTCGGCCAACGCGGTGAACCAGGCACTGCTGTATCAGGGCAAAGCCGCCTACGAGCAGAATAACCTAGATCGGGCGCAAGCGCTGTTCAGTCGCACCGTGTCGGCTGCGAAAGACGAAAACGGTGCCGAAGCGCAGTACATGCGGGCCAAAATCTTGTACGACCAAGAGCAGTATCAGGAGTCGATCGAAGCGCTGTACGAACTGAATAAAAACTTCTCAATCTACGAAGACTGGCTGGGCCAATCGTTCTTACTGGTGGCCGACAACTATATGGCCCTGGACGAAACCTTTCAGGCGGAGGCCACGCTCAACTCGGTGATTGAGAACTCACCGGTAGAAGCCGTGGTAACGGAAGCCAAGCGCAAACTTACCTTGATTGAAGACGACGAGCGACAGCGTGAACTAGAGCGAAAGGAAGCCGAAGCAACGGATAGCTTGATGCAACCTGAGGCGGAGGTGGTTGAGGAAGATAGTGTGGGGGGGTAGCATAAGTGAAGGGGCTCGCGAAGAGAAGAATGATAATGACATTATCAGGTCATACAGTCTAGCTACATGTTAGCAGAGACGGCTACTTTTGTGTTGATACCGTAAAGCGATGAAATGTACGAAGAGAGAAGCCGCTAGTTTCACTAGAGAAGAGATTATAGCATTCAAAAAAGTGCTGCTTGAGAAAGGTGAAGTGAACCCGGGTACTTTTGACGGTTTGATAGATAGAAATCCAAGTTCTTCTATTCTACCCAAGTCCTAAAGATATCCAAGCAATAGGTGCGCTGAAAAATCCTAATCCAGGCTATAGAAAGAAAGTTTTTAGGAAGTCTAAATCAGAAGTCGACCCTGATATCTTTGAGTACGAGTTGGGCTGGGTAGCTTGCCGAACAAAAGGGGGGGCTAGGAAAAAAGGTGACTAAAGCTTTAGTAGAAAATCAGGCAATAATGTACGCCACAGCTAGAAAGAAAAATGTGGTGATGATTTATATCTTAGAGAAGTACGGCGGATTTCAGCAAACTGGAATACCGTATGATTCAGAAAGAGGTGATTATCAAAACGTTCTTCTTATTAGAGAGTAACCACTCACACGCAAATCATAGATTAACGATGAAAAAAGAAGAACTACTATCCCGCATCACTACTAATGCTAATATTTGTCATGGCAAACCAACCATTCGTGGTTTGCGCTATCCAGTAGAAAGCATGCTAGAGTTGTTGGCGGCTGACATGAGCTTTGAAGAAATACTGGCCGACTATCCTGATCTGGTAAGAGAAGATTTGCTGGCGTGTTTGGCTTACGCAGTACGGGTAACTCAGACCAAAGCAGTTTATCCGCTGGCTTCATGAAACTGCTAGTAGACGCTCAACTTCCACAGCTATTAGCGTTATGGTTGAAGAGCCAGGGATATGATGCTATCCATACTTTAGAGCTTTCCAAAGCCAATGAGAGTGATGATCACGAGATTATATTAATTGCAGACCGAGAAGGTAGGATAGTTATATCGAAAGATAGCGACTTTCTCGACGATCACATTCTGCTAGGAAGGCCTAAAAGGTTACTGGTTATCAAGACTGGCAATATTAAGAACCGTGATCTAATTCGAATATTCGAGCGAAACATAGATCGTATAGAGCAGCTGTTTAAACGCTATGCTCTCATTGAACTGAGCTACTCCGACTTAATTGTTCACGGCTGAAAACTGCCTTGTAAAGGAGTATTGTTCCAACCTTTTGCTGCATACCATGTTTCTATTGCAGTAATACTTAAAAACAAAAAACGAGCATGCGTCAATTTTTCAAATCTTTTTATCATCGGTAGTTTTTGCATCGGAGTAGGCTGCGCGCCTCAGGGTACCGAAACCGGCGACGAGATGGCCTCAGACATCGTCACCGGGCAGAAGAATGATGAGGTACACCTGGGCAATCCTACGGTGCTTCAGGTTATGGAGGAGAGCGAGAATACTCAAATGCTACACAATATGCTGTGTGTGGTTAGCTTAGACGAAGCATTGCAAGAAGGAGGGCCATATACAATATTTGCCCCCTACCGACGACGCTTTTGAGGTCGCTTGCTCCTCTAGGCATTAGTAACCTTCCCGAAGAACTGGACAGCGCTGACCTGCGTAGTATGTTGTTAGACCATGTGGTGGAAGGGAGCTATACCGCTACGCAAATTGCCGAAATGGAAGGGCTGCCTACCCTGGGAGGTACTCCACTGAAGATAGGCGCTTCAAACGGCAGCGTTACCGTAGGCGCAGCCGACATCATTCTGTCTGATCGTGAAGCTGACAATGGTTACGTGCATCTGATTGATAGTGTATTGGTATCGGGCTGATCAGCTGTTGTTACTCATGGTCAGGGTCGCCACACTAAGTTTGACCGTGGTGATCTCATACCATTACCTTGCTCAGTGGATAAAAAATGAGTAAGTTCATTAGTACAAACTAAAAGCGAACCTATGGACTCGATCAATTTGCAAGACTTTTCTGAGGGAGCAGCTTATCAAGTGCAGGCGGTACTGGAAACTATTTCCCGACTAGGTGAACGTGTTGAAATTTACGATGGCGAACGTCTGATAGGAACCATTTTGCGCGGTGAAGTTCCACATAACAATGAATCTCTTCCTGAAGGAATAGTAGAGGGTAGTCCAGCTTTGGGCAAAGATATTTCTTTAGATAAATTATTAGAACAACATCAAAAAAGGATTGACCAATACGAGGCTGAAGAAAACTCGAAGGTGGCTTAATGCTTATTCGATATAAATCCCGTCCGCTGGTGCTGCTGGATACGAATATCTTGATTCCATTACTTCGTAATCAAAGGAATAGCAAAGCATCAGTAAAAGCCGTTACATCAATTCGGCAAGAAATTGAGTTCATCGGTGGAGAACGTATACTAATTTGTCCTATCGTAGTAGGTGAACTTTACCGAGAAATGAGTAACAGCGAGCGTAGAACGACTAAAGAGACGCTACGTTCCTTCAAAAGCTATCCGTTAAATAAAGAGATTTCGTCAATATTTGAACACCTGATGTATAGCTATCGAGAGCATAGCCCTGCCGTGGCTGATACACTGATCGGAGCAACGGCCGTCGTTGCTGATGCAGAAATATGGACTAACAATCAGCGTCATTTCAAATATTTTGAAGAGGTAAGACTTTACCGCCCAGCTCTTCGTCATTGAACTCTTTGAGAAAACACTTTTTTCGCGGATATACGAAAAAGGATCCCCTCACAATAAGAGTAATATCCTGGTTGATAAGCAATTCATGGTCTCTAGCACTCAAAAAATGACTATTTTTAGCGCGTGAAAATCGGTCTTTTCTTCGGTTCTTTTAACCCAATTCATGTTGGGCACCTTATTGTGGCCAGCGTAATACATGCCCAAACTGATCTGCAACAAGTGTGGTTCGTGGTATCGCCGCAGAACCCGTTTAAGCAAACTAAGAACCTGCTCAACGAATATGACCGGCTACGGATGGTAGAGATGGCGGTGGAAGACAACTATGACTTGCGGGCCTGCAACGTAGAGTTCAGCATGCCTAAACCGAGCTATACGGCCGATACGCTGGCCTACCTCGGTGAGCGTTATCCACAGCACCAGTTTCACCTCATTTTGGGGGGGGATAGTTTAACCCACTTCCATCGCTGGAAAAACCACCGGGTAATTATCGATAATCATCAGCTTTACACGTATCCGCGTCCGGGAAGTAACGAAAAAAAGGTGAAAGGCGAGATTGCCCATCACCCAAACGTGCGCACCGTGGAAGCACCACTACTCAACATCTCAGCTACCTTTATCAGAAACCTGATTCAGCAGGAGCATTCAATACAGTATTTGGTGGCTGATCCGGTGGCGGAGTACATTCGAAACCGAAAACTATATCTTTAGCTTGACCAAGGTTAGATGGTCATCACTTCCTTCTCCTTCGTTTCTAGCAAAGAATCTATTTTAGCAGAATAATTATCGGTAAACTCCTGCACGGCTAGTTCGCCTTCTTTCACATCGTCTTCCGAGGTGCCATCGTCTAGCAGTTTGCGGATAGAACCGTTAGAATCTTTGCGAATATTGCGCAGTGCGATCTTGCCGTTTTCAGCCTCATTCTTCGCCTGTTTCACTAGATTCTTGCGACGTTCTTCGGTCAGCGGAGGAATGTTGAGCCGAATCACCTCGCCGTCGTTCTGCGGGTTGAGGCCCAGGTCAGAATTAACAATGGCGCGCTCAATATCGGATAAGGACTTCTTTTCCCAGGGCTTCACCATGATCGTGCGGGCATCAGGAGTGTTCACGGTGGCCACCTGGCCAATGGGAGTGGGAGTGCCGTAGTATTCTACCATCAGGCCATCGAGCATATTAGGCATGGCTTTGCCCGCCCGGATTTTGTTAAATTCCTGACTGACGTGTTCTACGGCTTTGCTCATCAGGTCTTTTGTTTCGTCTAAGTAGAGCTGTATTTCTTCGGTCATTGGTTCTTTAGCTATTAGTTATTGGATGTTAGATGCTTTCAAGGCGGCTAGCTAGATGTTAGTAATTGGATATTGGATACTTTGAGAGATGGCTAACTATGAATAGTTGTAAAGTGGCGAACAAGCTTCTATCATCTAATATCCACTAACCAACATCCAGTATCTGGACACATAGAAAGTTATCTTGTATCTATTTAATCAGCGTTCCTACCTCAAGACCGTTGACTATGTTTACCAGATTGCCCGCTTTGTTCATATCAAACACGATGATGGGCAAGTTGTTCTCTTGGCACAGCGTAAAAGCGGTCATATCCATGACATTAAGGCCCTTTTGATACACCTCGGAGAAGGTGATGGTGGAGAAGCGCTCGGCGGTAGGGTCTTTCTCGGGATCGGCCGTGTACACTCCGTCCACACGCGTGCCCTTGAGCACAACGTCCGCTTCAATTTCGATGGCCCGCAAACTCGCGGTGGAGTCGGTGGTGAAGTAGGGGTTGCCGATGCCCGCTCCGAAAATGACGATACGGTTTTTCTCGAGATGGCGCATTGCCCGGCGGCGAATGAACGGTTCACATACCTGCTCCATCTTGATGCCTGACATCAGGCGGGTGTACAGCCCTACCTGTTCAAGGGCACTCTGTAGGGCCATGCCATTAATCACCGTGGCGAGCATCCCCATATAATCACCCTGCACCCGGTCCATACCCGATTTTTCGGCCTGAATACCCCGGAAGATGTTGCCCCCCCCGATGACAATTGCCATTTCGACACCTAGCTCTTTCACTTGTTTGATCTCCTGAGCGTACTGCTGTAGTCGCTCGGTATCAATACCGTACTGCTGATCGCCCATCAGGGCTTCGCCACTAAGCTTTAGTAGAATTCTCTTATATTTCATGTATTTATGGTCGGTTAACGCCGCAAGTAAGCGAATTTTTGTAAAACTTAAATCAATCAATGGGTATGATCATTCGAATGAAATAAGTAGCTGATTTTTTTCTACGCTGTCGCCTGCTTCTACCTGTACCGCGCTCACCTTGCCGTCTACCGGCGACTTAATCACATTTTCCATCTTCATCGCCTCCAGGGTCAGTACGCTATCGCCCTGCTGAACGGTTTGTCCGGGGGCCACGGCCAGGCCTACAATCAGGCCGGGCATCGGCGCTTTGATCTCCCGCACTGCCGTTTCAACGGCCTGCGACATCCCCAACTGTTCCACCATCAGATCAAGATCATCTTTGAGCTGAACCGTCACGGTGCGATGGCTGAGTTTCAGGGTAAATGTCTTTTTAGCGTAGTCGGCCTCTAGCACCTCAATGGCGTAGCCCGACTGCTGATGAATGACGTGGAAGTGACGCTCGTCGTACTGATGAATGTCAGGCGTGTGGGTACGCTCGTTGATGGTGACCTGCGTTTTACTGCTTTCTATCGCGTAAGAATGCTCACCGTTGACCGTTGCTTCTAACATAAACAAATGCATCTTTTTGTTACCGTAAGTAGTTTATCTACCCTACTTTTGTCGCTTTCAAAGATACGAACCCTACGCAATTTGAGAAATATAACCTCCACCTTCGTTCCTCAAGAAGTATCCATTTATACCCGGATTGTGTTGATATCAGTTGTGATGGGTGCCGCCCTGGGTAGCTGCCGCAGCACGCAGGATGTCAACACCACCCCCGAAGTAGCGGTCGATACCACCACCACTGCACCGGAGGCCTTTGTTCCTGAGCCACCCGTCGTACCTCAGTATCCTTACCGAGCCTCACGCACCCGCGAACACGATCTGTTACACACGCAACTGGCCGTAAGCTTTGATTGGGAAAAACACCAGCTTATCGGCACTGCTACGCTGGAGCTGCGACCGTACTTCTATCCGCAAGACTCAGTTACGCTTGATGCCAAGGGCTTCGATATCGGATCAGTGGCTCTGCTGAAGAATAATAAGACGCAA
>CBDCAN010000002.1:0-173327 GCA_965213875.1 Tunicatimonas sp.
AAGTGCCGTTGGTTAGTATGACCGAACGGGCTTTGATCTCCAGACCAATACTGGTTTTCACTCCTACTACCCGATCGTTCTCTACCAGCAATTCGGTGACCATTTCTTGCCAGAAGTCCAGGTTTGGAATTTTCTCTAGTGCTAAGCGCCACAGTTCGGTAAAGCGGAAGCGGTCATTCTGTGTACGCGGACTCCACATTGCTGGACCCTTAGAACGATTGAGCAT
The DNA here is from genome assembly GCA_965213875.1 of Tunicatimonas sp. Taxonomy (GTDB): domain Bacteria; phylum Bacteroidota; class Bacteroidia; order Cytophagales; family Cyclobacteriaceae; genus Tunicatimonas. The sequence continues at coordinate 227 of CBDCAN010000002.1, forward strand.
GCGAAACTGAATGGTAGACTTATCTGATACGATACCAGACAGGCCGCCCAATGCATCAATTTCACGAACTATTTGTCCCTTCGCTACTCCTCCCATCGCTGGGTTGCAAGACATCTGACCAATTTTGGTCATATCCATAGTAATCAGTAGCACCTTTGATCCCATATTAGCTGCCGCCGCGGCGGCTTCATTTCCGGCGTGCCCTGCTCCTACTACAATTACGTCGTACGTATCAAACATGATTATACATCTGAATTAGTGATAACTATCTGATATTCAAACAGCAAAACAAGGTTGTTTCCATCAAGTGTTCCACGTGGAACACTCATGCTTATTCCGCAATCCTTTCGAGCAAAAGTAGATATTTGTTCTCTAAACAACGCATCTGATTTTTTGATTCTGCATCACTATCGGAATATCCTATCAAATGAAGAAATCCGTGAACGACCACCCGGCACAACTCGTGGAAGGTACTAACCTTATTGGTGGCGGCATTGTCAGCTACCCGATCCAGACTAATAAATAGGTCGCCCTCAATATCAGTGGTTTCTGGGTGGTCGCGCTGGTCGAAGGTGATGATGTCAGTGTAGTAATTGTGCTCAAGATACTGGCGATTGATATTGAGTAAGTACTCATCAGAACACAGAATATAATTGAGCTGGGCAATACGTTGATCTTGATCATCTGCAACGGACGATAGCCAGTCGGGAACCGAAGCTAGTTGAGAAACATCGTAGAGAACGTCTTCAAGGAAGAACTGTACCATCAACCGGTATAAAAGACTAGTTCTACGGTACAGCCATCGTCATGAAAGTTTACCTCATCCGATAGGTGTTTCATCAGGAAAATACCTCGTCCTCCGGGTTGGTCAATATTTTCGGGTGCGGTAGGATCAGGTAGGTTAGTATAGTCAAAACCTTCGCCTTCGTCCTTTACCAAAAAAATGATGGCATCGTCTTTAAGCTGTAAAGAAAGGTGTACATCTTTTCTGGTATCACCTTGGTTGCCGTGGCGGATGGCATTGTTAACAGATTCGGTTACGGCAATCATGATATTGCCGTAAATGTCGTCGTTAAGTTGAAACTGATCGCGCGCATTGTCGATAAAGCTTTCTATCATGCGTACGTTGTCGGTTAGCGACGGAATTTGAATTTGGATAGAATCCATTAACGTAGAAGGGTTATTTGAGTCGTTTGAAATATTCGTTAGCCTCGTTCTTATAATACGGATTGAGGCGGACGGGAACGGTTTTCAAAAGTTCTATTTCTTGTTGCTTTAGCTTTATATACTCTTCAAAGCGCTGATTAGTTGCCTTCTCGTACTGATCTTTCGACGTCTCGCCTTTTCTCTTCTTATCCAGCTCTTGCTCACGGGCCGACTCTTCGACTTCAAGCAAACGGGTAAGGATGTCTTTCTGTCGTTCAATAAGCTCTTGCGTTAACTGCTTGTTGACTAAATCGGTTTCGGTTTCTTCCATTTCCTTGGATAGTTCTTCACCGGTGCCGCCCCCACCCTCTTCCCCTTGTTCGCTTTGCTGCATTTCTTGCATTGCCTTGCGAATCTTCTCTTGCTGCTGGGCCATTTTGGCAAGCTCTTCTGACAAAGCCCGCCCCGACTTGCCACTCTTTTTTAGTTCATCTATCTGCTGATTGAGCTGCTTTTGCAATTCGCTCATATTCATGTTAGAGCGCTGGTTTCCTTGTTTCTGCTGGGGCTGCCCCGAAGCGTCTGCCATTTGCTGCTGCATCTGACTCAGCACATCGTTCAGTAACAGGGCTAAATTATTGATTGAGGTCATGGCGAACTGCTGCTGTCCAATAGCCTTAAACTGTTGCCGCTCGCGCAAAGACTCCATGCTACCGTCCATATGCATATTCATGTCCTTGACCTCGCGGGTAACGAAAGACTGAATCTGAAACACCCGTTCGGCTAGTGATAACAGACTATCCTCAATAATCTGCGCGTCGTCGCGCAACTTGAGCTGTTCTTGCGATAGATCAATAAACCGGGGATCGTTCTGTTGCACATCGCGAAAATCTTTCATAACCTTTTCTTGATCAAATGATAAGGTGATAAGGTTATCAAGAATGTTGCGCAGGTTATCCATGTTTTCCTGTAGGGCTTCCATCTGCATTCCCTGCTGCATCTGTTGAAGCTTCTGCGCCATTTTTTGCATCTGCTGCGCACTCTGCTTCTGTGCCTTTTGTGCTTTCTTCCGCTGGTTTTTATCTAGTGCTTCCTGCGCCTTCTGTTGCTCCTGTTGCGTTTGCTCCTGCTCCTCTTGGGTATCTTGCATTGAAGACGGATTCTTGAGGTCCTGGTTCATCTTCTCCAGTTCTTCCATCTCCTCTTGCGTCTGGTCAAACTGCTCATTGAGCTCCTCTTGCTGCTGGCTCAGATCGTCAGCTTCGTTCTCTTTATCTTCTGTTTCTTCGGCAAGTTTCTGCTGTTCTTCCGCTTGCTCGTTGAGCTTCTGCTCTACATCCTCTAGCTTCATATCAAACTTCATACGCTTGAAGAGTTCCAGCGTACGCTCCAGCTCCTGCTCAAGGTTTTCCTCCTTATCGCTAATCTGCTGTAGTTTGTCCTGCAGCTGGTCCATATCTTGTTGCTCTTCCAGTAGTTTCTGCAGTTCTTCGTACATCTTCTTGGTTTCTTCGTCCAAAAGTTCATCCATCAGGTTTTGCAGCTGATCGATTTGTTTCTGCATATTCTCGCTGCGCTCATCGAACTGCTCCCGTTGTTGGTTGGTCGATTCGTTCTGCTTCTTTAGCTCCTCTAACTGTTTCTCTAGCTCTTCGCGCTGCTGCATAATGTCCTCTAGCTTCTGCTTGTCTTGCCAAGTCAGCTCCTTCTTCCCCTTCAGCTTTTGCTCCAACGATTCTACGTTCTCTTTAAGCTGTTCGGCTTGCTGCACCGTTTTGCTAATTTGCGATTGTGTTTCGGCAGAAGACTGTTCAATGCTTTCCTCGATTTGCTGGCGGTCGGGCACCTTGAACACGTAGGCAGCGGTTTTAGCCGATTTGTAGCCGTTCACAGCGTCATTGTCCCACACCTTCAAGAAGTAGCGAATCTGATCGCCAGGCTTCAGGTTCAGGCTGTCAATTTCCCAGGGATGATAATAGCTCTGTTGGTTTTGTTTGGTATCCAACGGAAGGTCTAGATTCTGATACTTAGCTTCCTCGGCCTCCCCCCCGGCGGGCTCAATCTTGTAGCGCAATGCCAGGCGAGCCAAACCATAGTCATCTGATATGTTACCACCCAGAACCAAGTATTGGTATAACGTGGTATCCTTCATCTGATCCAACGTGATCTCGGGGTACTGATCGGGAATGACATCCAGAAAGTAGCGAATGTTCTGCGGATTGTTGCTGTACGCATTCTGTAGGTCGATCTGATAATGATCAGCGTGCATCGCTTGCTTCTGGAAAGAGAACAAGCCATCGCTCCCTTTGGTTAGCTGATGTTGCTCAGCACTATCGATAAAGGTAACGCGCATGCTATCGGCGGCCAAGGTGCTAAACTGCCAATCAACCTTAGTGCCTTCGGGTACTTGTAGGTTGCCCACATTGTTCAGTCGCTCGTCTTTTTTTCCGAGGTAAGACGGATAGTCTAACGAAACACTAAAATTTTTAAGGTTAGGCCGATCTACCACCTTCACGTTATAGCTAGTAGTGTTGAAGCCGGCTGCTTCGACAAAGAAGGTAGCGTCGCGTTGCATGTTCTGAAACACGTACTCGTACTCCCCCGCTTCGTTGGGTAACATTCGAAAGCGCCGCCCCGAGGTATTGATGTATACCTTATCGGGTAAAGAATTTCCTGACAAGTTGACCCGTACCGGATAGTCTTCATTCTTGAAAGCAATGTCCGATTGGGTCTGTACATCAAAGTCAAAAGGTGCCTCGGGCACATACTCCTTGTTGAAGTTGACAATACGCTTGGTGCCTTCGGAGAAGAACTGCGGCACAAACATGAGAAGCACCACAATGGCCAGAATGGGTGCCGCTAAGTAGCGCAGGTAGCGCAGGTTCTTTCGCAGATCAATGGCTAGTGGAAATGAAACAACCGATAGCTGACGGGTGCGCTGCACAATGCTGGCCATCACCAGCGAGTTGTCGGTAACTGAACCTGATTTGTTCAGCTGTACGATATTAAGTAGCTTATCCTTTACCTCAGGAAAGTGCGCTCCAATCTGTCGGGCGGCTTCTTCGTCACTGATCTGCCGTTGCGGAAACGTAAGGCGTAGCAGCGGGTCAATAACCCAACGATAGAGAATCAGAAGGAAGAGTAATAAGAAGGTAAATAGTAGTACGGCGCGTCCGGCTGAGCCCAGCCGGGCCGTGTATTCAATCGAGTTGAACAATAAATATACCGATAGCAAGGTGGCCCCGAAGTAGATACTTCCCCGTAGTAGTTTGTTCAGGTAGAACTTGCGCTTGTAACGCTGCAATTGCTGAACGACGTTATCAAAACCAGATGTTGCTGCTGCCATACTCAATACTTTATGTAACGTTAGGGCCTATCATCTATGCCAAATATTGGTTGCTATCCTGTGGTCTTCATCAGAAGCTAAGATTCAGGATCAACGTAGAATTCCTTATTTCTTCGTGAACCAATTGCCAATCCTGCCCCGCCTTTCCTCGTAGGAACCTGACGAGCAATCCGTAGTTGACCTTGCTGTTGTAGAACTTGAAACTCTTACTCATCCCCTGGTGCTGAGGAAGGTTATTCCAATCGCGGTTCTTCTTAGCATTTCTAGTATCTGCGTAGTCTCCGTCTATCACGTGACTTCTTTTACTTCCGGAGGTCTTTAGCCGAGTAATTAACCCCCGCTTGTTATGACGTTTTCCCTTATTGCTCATTTGCTGTCAAATGAAATCTTCTACACCTCTAAGTCAACCACCACCGGGCAATGGTCTGAGTGCATCGCCGATGGTAAAATAGATGCCCCCGTTAGGCGATCCTTCAGATTATCGGTGGCCAAATGATAGTCTATACGCCAGCCTAAGTTCTTCTTTCTCGCTCCAGATCGGTAGCTCCACCAACTGTACTGCTGCGCACGGTTATCGAAGGCCCGAAACGTATCCACAAAACCACTGTCCAAAAACTGAGTCATCCATTCGCGCTCTTCGGGCAAAAAGCCACTTGAGTTTTTGTTACGTACCGGATCATGAATATCAATCGCTTGGTGACAAATGTTGTAATCACCACTAATAATTAAACGTGGTTGCTCCTGCTTTAATTGATGAATATACTGATAAAAATCGTCGAGCCACCGCATTTTGAACGCTTGCCGCTCATCACCAGACGACCCTGACGGCATATATACGCTCATCACCGAGAAGCTCGGAAAGTCAGCGCGGATAACGCGTCCTTCGCGATCGTACGCTTCTAGTCCACAACCGTAAGCAACGTTATCGGGTTCCTGTTTAGTAAGTATGGCCACTCCGCTGTAGCCTTTACGAGAGGTAGCATCCATCCAGTAGACTGCGTAGCCCAGTTTGCTAAAGTCGGTGGCGTCTATCTGATCAAGTGAAGCCTTTACCTCTTGTAGGCAAACAACGTCAGGGCTTTCATCAACCAGCCAGTCTAAGAAGCCTTTACGAAGTGCTGCTCGGATACCATTAACGTTGTAAGAAATGATTTTCATTTACAGTGTCATATCTAGCTCTTGGGTAAAATACTCGAGCACGTGCATCTTGAGTAGCCGCTCTTGCTCGAGCATATCGAAGTGCGGCAGCTTCTTCACCAACTTCCAGTGCGGCCAGCCCTCGTCGTCGGTGCCTTCCAGTTCGTAGAAACCAGATAGCGACAGCACCTTACAAATCGCGATGTGCATCAAGTCTTGCTTTTCTTCCTTAGAAAAAGGTTGCTGCCCCCTACCCAACTCCTGCACCCCGATCAAAAATAGCACGGCATTAAGATCAGACGGACGCTTACCAATGGTGGCTTCCAGCTCTTTGAGGAGCCGCTGCCACGTTCGTTCTTGCTCTAGGTCTTTCTGATACATACAGTATGGGTAAGGTTGCGGTTTTCTTGCCTACGTAGTGTGGGTGATTAAACCACCTAAAAAGAAAGCGGTCAACGGCTTAACTTGCGGCGTACTTATACTACGAAGGATCATGATAAATGATTTTATTTCTCTGCTGTTTCCGCGGTGCTGTCTGATCAGCGGTGAGCCGCTGGCACGAGGTGAACAGTATATTGCCACCGCGGCCGCGCGGAAGCTACCGCGTTTTGACCTTCGGCGAGCTAACAAACGATTGGAACAGCGGGTATTTACGTTCGCACCGGTAAAACACGCACTGGCTTACTATAAGTTTGCTAAACATAATCGCGTTCAGCAGATCCTACATCATCTGAAGTATAGAAACTGCCCGGAAGTAGGCGAGCTCACCGGCATGTGGTTCGCCCATGCGCTGCAAGACGCAGGCTTCAACGATACTTTTGACGCCATTATTCCGGTGCCGCTACATCGCGCTAAGCAAAGGCAGCGTGGCTACAACCAGTGCGACTATCTGGCGAAGGGCATGGCCCAGGTACTAGACGTACCGTGGTTTTCTGAAGTTCTGGTTAAGCAAAAAGCGACTACTTCTCAAACGCGCAAAAGTCGCTGGGAACGCTCTGAAAATGTGCATGAGATTTTTGCAGTGAAGCAGTCTAACTTGATAGCGAACCAGCGCGTGCTACTGGTAGACGATGTGGTAACGACTGGCGCTACATTAGGTACAGCAGCCAAAGTACTGTTGAACAGCGGGTGCAGAGAAGTGAGTGTGGCAGCGTTGGCGGCTACAGAAAATTAAGAAATATCTGTAATTGACAAAGTCGCTGGGCTCCGGCGGATGAACAACAGCTTATCGTAAAGTCGCTTTTAGGTAAGCGTCGTCGCAGGCCCCATCTTCCGCTCATGCGTTCTGAGGCATGGAACTTCTTTAACCGCCCTATCCAAATACCAACTCCATCTATCTTTTCTTTAGCGATCATTTCATCTGGTCGGGGAACTTCTGAATACAACAATTCCCAGATCACGAACACGAATCACGCTATCGTCTGAGTCAGTTTCAAAAAGTACAGTAAGATAGTTGTTTTGTACAGTTGCTCTTGATTATTATAATCTAATTTTACAGCTGGTAATTTGATAGATTTGATAAAATAAGCTTCAGATCACCTCAGAGGTTTAAATTTTTTATAACGTATTGATGAATATAGAGAACAGAGTTTTAGAGACCTCATATACAACCTATATGAATGAAAGCGGACCGAATCAAGAGGAGGCTATCTTGTTTCTTCACGGTTCGGGACCCGGGGCCTCCGGATTTTCCAACTGGCAATACATACTGCCGGAGTTTGGAGAGAACTTCTACTGCATAGCCCCTGATTTGGCCGGTTTCGGAAAAAGCTATCATCCCGAAGATCCACCGCTAGGCATGCGTAAATGGATGCGTATCTGGATGGATCAACTTATCGGCCTGCTAGATTCTCTAGAACTGGAGAAAGTACATCTGGTAGGGAACTCTATGGGAGGGGCCATTGCCTTACAATTATTAATGAATCACCCTGAACGGTTTAAGAAAGTGGTTTTGATGGGAGCCGCCGGTGCCCCTACCACCCTTACTCCGGAACTGGATCGGACCTGGGGTTACTATGATGATCCTACCCCGGAGCTTCTAGCCAATATGATTTCGTGGTTTTCTTATAATCAAAATACCAACAAAGAGCAGCTGAATGAAATTGCTAAGATGCGCTATGAAGCAACGATGCAACCCGAGGTGCGCCGTTCTTTTGAAGCCATGTTTCCTGCCCCCCGACAGAAACACTTGGATGAAATCGTGATCCCCGAAGGGTCGCTTCGTACTATGGATCATCCTTTCTTACTCATCCACGGGCTCCAGGATTTATTAGTAAACGTAGAAACCAGTTACCACTTAATTCAGCATTTGTCAAAAGCACAAATGCACGTTTTTAATCAATGCAGTCACTGGACTCAAATTGAGTATAAAGCAGAGTTTCATGCGCTGTTGCACTTGTTTTTCACCAACAAAATATAAGTATACTGACCACATATATTCCATGCTTATTAAGCGTACGTTTAAATCTTCTCTCGTACTATTACGCTGCTAAGAGGGTTTGTTTTGGCGCGGTGCCTTATGCGCCTCTACGGTGTTCCATCTCAAGCCAATGCGCTATAATACATTGATTCACAGAAACTTAAACACGCTCTAACTAAAAAAATTTACTATTATGGATTCGAAATTAGCAAAATTAGGACACGTAGCTTTAGTAACCCCTGACCTTGAAAAATCTCATTGGTTTTTTCATGATGTGGTAGGTCTGAACGAACAAAAGCGAGAAGGAAATAAGATATATTATCGAGCGTGGGCGGATTTTGAGCATCACACCTTAATTCTTGTCGAGGGCGAAGAAGCCATGCTCGACCACATCGCATGGAAGACGGAAAAACCGGAGCACGTCGATCTATACGAAAAAAAGGTCCGTGACGCGGGCATGGAAACCCGCTGGGTAGAAGAGGGAGAAGAAGCCGGTTTGGGAAAAGCCTTTAGATTCACTATTCCGACCGGTCAAACCTATGAGATTTATTACGAAATGGAGCGCCCCTTGGCTCCTGAAGGAAAACGATCCCGTTTAAAAAACCAGGTTTTCAAGTCTTTTGATCACGGGGTTTCACCACGGTGCATCGATCACGTAAACTTCAACGTAGGCGACCCGGGAGCTTCCATGAAACTTCATACGGAACTGTTTGGATTTAAAAGCAGAGAATGTATTAAACTCGACAATGGTTTTGAACTGGCGCATTGGTCTTCTGTCACCAGCTTGGTTCATGACCTAGCCATTATGCATGATGCTGAAGGTCGGCAGAACAGGTTGCACCACACCGCTTTTTATCTTGACAATTTTCAGGATGTAGCCAGAGCCGCCGACATCTTTAAAGAAAACGGAATAGAATTGAGTGTGGCTCCGGGAAGACACGGTATCACACAGGGATCTTTTATCTACGCCATCGATCCGGGTAGCGGGCATCGCCTGGAACTGTTTAGCGGAGGATATCATATTCATGATCCTGCCTGGGAGACCGTGGTTTGGGAAGAGAAAGACTTGGCCGAAGGTATTATTTGGTGGGGACCCGAACTTTCACCTACCTTTTTAGCAGACTCAGTCGGGCCCAAATAAAAGTTACCTACTAATTATCAGATTCTAATGACAGCAGAGAAGATCGCCGAGCGCCTTCGTCAGGCTTCGCTCACAGGAGAGGCAATCGCTCCCGTGAGCGAAGAGATCGGAGTTGAGAATATAGCGTTAGCCTATGAAATTCAACACGTAAACACTTCATTAAGAGAAAGCAACGGAGCCCGTATCACAGGAAAGAAAATTGGCCTGACCTCTACCGTGGTTCAACAACAACTGGGGGTAGACCAACCGGATTTCGGAGTTCTTTTTCATGATATGGAAGTGCTCAACGGACAGTCCGTTTCCATGCAAGAATTAATGCAGCCCAAGGTAGAAGCAGAAATTGCCTTTGTCCTAAAATATGATCTGGACGATCAACATCTGACTATTTCTGATATCATACAGGCTATTGACTACGCACTACCGGCCATCGAGATCGTAGGAAGTAGGATCAAAGACTGGAAAATAAAAATCACCGATACCGTGGCTGACAACGCTTCGGCCAGTCATTACGTGATAGGCCATAGCCCCAAAAAGCTAACTGAGTTTGATGTGGTCAATACACACATGGAGCTATCCAAAAATGACGAAGTGGTATCAAGGGGCACCGGAGCTTCCTGCTTAGGGTCTCCTTTGAATGCGACCCTTTGGCTAGCTCAGAAGATGGTCTCTCTGGGAAATCCGCTACGGGCGGGAGAGCTTCTTTTCTCCGGCGCGGTGGGTCCTATGGTCGCGGTGGCCGAAGGAGACGTTATTTCGGTACAGTTCGAAGATTTGGGTAGTGTATCGGTTGAATTTGCTAAGTAAAACATTCAGATGAAGACAAAAGTAGCCATTATAGGGTCCGGAAACATCGGAACAGACTTGATGATCAAAATCTTGCGGCTTTCTAGCTCCCTCGAGATGTCGGTGATGGTGGGCATTGACGAGCGATCAGACGGGCTGGCCAGAGCGAAACGATTGGAAGTAGCTATTTGCCATACGGGGATAGACGGCTTGATTGAGATGGAAGAGTGGAAAGAAATAAAAATCATCTTCGACGCCACTTCCGTAAAGGCTCATCAGTACAACTGGCAAAAAATACAAGCGTTTCCTGACAAAAGGATCATCGATTTAACGCCCGCTGCCATTGGGCCTTACGTGGTGCCCGCGGTCAACTTTCCGGAAACGATGGATGTTGCCAACGTAAATATGGTCACCTGCGGCGGGCAAGCCACCATTCCTATTGTGGCGGCGGTTCACAAAGTGGCTAAGGTTCATTATGGCGAAATCATCGCTTCCATCGCCAGTAAATCCGCTGGGCCCGGAACCAGAGCCAACATTGATGAATTTACAGAAACCACCTCTACCGCTATCGAAAAGGTAGGAGGGGCCGATAAGGGGAAAGCGATCATCATTCTGAATCCGGCAGAACCGCCTTTGGCCATGAGAGATACTGTTTTCGTATTGTCCGAACCGGCAGATAAGAAAGAGGTGGCGGCCAGCGTCAAAGCTATGGTAGCAGAAGTACAAAAGTACGTTCCCGGATATCAGCTGCACCAGGAGATTCAGTTTGAAGACGTTCCGGAATCCGACCCGGTATTCATTCAGGACCTTGGCTATCGGCACGGGCTTAAAACAACGGTATTTCTAAAAATCATCGGAGCCGGACATTATCTACCGGAATACGCCGGCAACCTTGACATTATGACGAGTGCGGCTCGCGCCACCGCCGAAAAAATGGTCGAATCCTTATAACGTGATACTACTGTGAAAAAATTATATATCCAAGATGTTACCCTGCGTGACGGAATGCATGCTATCAAACATCAATACTCAAAGGAAAGTATTGAAGAAATAGCGGTTGCCCTGGATCGTGCCGGAGTAGATGCCATCGAGATAGCGCATGGTGATGGACTGGCAGGCGGTAGCTTCAATTATGGTTTCGGAGCTACTTCTGATTGGAAATGGCTCGAAGGAATCAGCGAGAAATTAACGCACGCCAAATTAACCACTCTCGTGCTTCCTGGCATTGCCACGATTCACGACTTACAAAAAGCCTACGATCTCGGAGTGCGATCAGTACGGGTAGCTACCCATTGTACGGAAGCCGATACCGCTCTGCAACACATTACTGCGGCCAGAAAAATAGGAATGGACGTGGGCGGATTTTTGATGATGGCTCACATGAATGAACCCGCTAAGCTTGCTGAGCAAGCCAAAATTATGGAAGACGCCGGAGCCCACTGCGTCTACGTGACCGATTCGGCGGGTGCCTTGTTGATGGACGGAGTGATAGACAGGATCAAGGCATTCAAAGAGGTTCTCAACGCTGATACGGAGATAGGAATTCATTGTCACCATAACCTTTCTCTAGGGGTGGCCAATACCGTTGTGGCCATGCAGCACGGAGCGAATCGGCTGGATGCCTCACTGCTGGGTATGGGGGCCGGAGCTGGAAATGCTCCTCTAGAGGTACTCATTGCCGTTTTAAACAAAATGGAGGTCAGCCACAACTCCGATCTCTTTCAACTGATGGATGCCGCAGAAAATTTAGTGCGTCCTCTACAAATCCGCCCGGTGAGGGTGGATAAAGAAACTCTATCCCTTGGATACGCCGGGGTGTACTCCAGTTTCTTACTACACGCTGAAAAAGCAGCTAAAACCTATGATTTGGATACCCGAACTATTTTGATGGAGTTGGGCAAAAGAAATATGGTGGGAGGTCAGGAAGATATGATCATAGACGTAGCCCTCGACTTAGCCTCAAAAAAATAACACCAATTCAGAAGCCATCTTCCTGATTGGGTTTTAGCGTATTAAATTTAATTGTATCCCTTCTTTGGTAACCACGTATCCGTTTAGACAGCCTCAATAAAAGGTGAACGTCAACCCAAGAATCGTGGTCTTAATGCGTCGCATCGGCTGATGCGAATCACAAAGTCTATGTCCTGGTCAATGAGGTAGCCTAGTGCTCTGTCAATGTTTGAATTCGGGTTCAGGCCACCACGAATTTTGGGGCAGGTCGCGGCACAAAAAATGAGCATAGCCGTAGCTACGTGAATTTTTTGTAACAAAGAGCTGGGGCAAAATTCGCATGGGATTACCCGAAGTTTTAGGCTTGACAGAGCACTATCCAACGGTGCCCGACGAATCCTCTATCAGCGGTAATAGCCTGAACGTCAAAGGATAGTACGCCTCTCCGGCGGGTCTCTCCAGCGAGCTGAGTACGCATTTCTTGCTGCTCGGCAGTCCGATTTCACATTTCTTCATTATCTTCCCTCTCAGAGCGTTTAGGGTGAGCAGTAATTTCGTTCCTTCGTGGCTACGAAGTTAGCCCATACCCCCTACCCGTTCTGTTTTGTCCTGCACCTGGTCTAACCCAAATGAGTTTTCATCTCGTTTACCATTGAGACCTATTGTGAGTTTAGGGTGTTGATTTTTCTATGAGCGTCTGCGTCTTGATAGGCCTATAAACCATTTCTTAGAGATCAAACATGAAGCTTAAAGAAGTTCCAAATTTTAGTGAGTATGGAAAAAGAGCTATTGGTGATATCACAAACTACTTTTCCATCAAAACGATTGAGAATATCATGACAGCCGATCCGGTTCATGAGCCTCATTGTCACGCGCTATTGTTTCAGATAACGTGGATTACCAAAGGGCGTTATTTCTTGACGGTGGATGAAAAGGAGTATCAATTGAAAAAGAATAATCTATTACTATTACAACCAAACACCATACACGCCGCCAATTTCTCTGATTCTTTGGAGGGGTATGTCATCCATTTTAGCATTGATTTTTACCACGCTTTAAAAATGATAAACCCTCATTTCTCAAAGATCATCAACAAGGACATTTCTCATAGGTTGATTTTAATAGAAATGATTAAACAGGAGTCAGAGGAAATTGAAGAACTATTCAAAAGAATGAAGTCTATATACGAAGGAAACTCACTATTGAAAAATGATGTCCTTCGTTCTTACGTGAACATCATCTTGCTGAAAATTTACGAGCATTACAGTCTAAAACGTAAAAATACGCTCTATAATAACTCTCAGACATTGATGAACAGGTTTTATCATGCCCTTGATCAGTATTATATCGACAAAAAGGCGGTAAGCGATTATGCGGAAATTTTGAACATTTCACCCGGTTATCTAAACGCACTGTCCAAAAAGGAGGCGAACAAGACCGCGGGAAAGATTATCCAAGAAAAAATAATCACGGAGTCAAAAAGGCTACTAATGTACTCCGAAAGAGATATCACAGAAATTTCTTATGCCTTAAATTTTTCTGACACTTCTTATTTCTGGAGGATTTTTAAGAAGTATACAAATTTAACCCCCAAACAATTTAGAAAGAAATACAGATAACAGGGTTCTGGGTCATTTTATGTAGGATTGCGGTTAGGCTCAACGGCTCCCGAAAACGAATAAGATCACTTTCCTAAAACTGTCGGAGTGGCCAAAATCAGTATTGCCCTTTTCTATAGCACTACTTCTATAGCACTGCCTGGCCCTGGGGTGCCTTCTAAAAATCACAAGTATACTTTCTCGCCCAGCTTAGCTGATAAAAGTATCGCCTGTACTATTTCTATATCTCGCAGCCCCTCCTCCCCCGGCACCAAAACGGGGGTGTTATTGATGATTGCTAGGGCATCATTATCCATTTGTTTGGCTTGCTGATTGGGTATTTCGTCTTTAATGATGATGCCATCACTGGTTTCACCCTTTAAGCCATTAGATGAAGAATAGGGGTCTATTACCAATTGCCCATTGTCATAGATAACATCTAAGTTATGCACTGTGTCAAAAGCAGAAGATCTTCCCGTAGCCTTGATGCCTGAAGCATACTCAAACTCAAATTCCGTTATTTCGGGTACCTCCTTAAACATATGATGGCGCTCGGTACTATTCTCTCCTATTACCGCAATTGGTTCCTCACCGGTAGCATAACGAATGGCATTGATGGGATAAACCCCCAGATCATAAATATAACCTCCCCCCAGCTCTTTAGACAAATGCCAATTATTGGAATCTTCGTAAATTTTATACCCCAGTTCTGCGTGTATGCTTTTTATGGCTCCGTATTTCTTCTCAGCGGTCCACTGTCTTAATCGTTGTGTATTAGGCTCGTGCTGCATTCGGTATCCCACAGAGAGCTTTACATTATTTCGTTGGCAGGCCTCAATGATGGCACGACATTCTATAGGATTCATGGCCATAGGTTTTTCACACCACACATGCTTTCCGGCATTAGCCGACTTTACGGCATATTCGGCGTGCATGCCCGTGGGCAAAACGATGTACATCACATCAATATCCGGATTATCAGCGACCTCCTCCATATACGTATATCCGTAGACATTGGCGTCTGGAATATTGTACTTCTCCTTCCAGTACGGTATTTTATACCGCGATCCGGTTACGATAGCACGCAACTCACAATGCTCGGTTTGCTGCAATGCCGGTGCCAGCACTCCGGTGCTATAACTTCCGAGCCCGACCAAACACACACCGAGTTTTTCTTCTTTCTGTTCGGCTGCTTTTATCGCTGCTTTGGGTAAAACCGACGCCGCTCCGGTCACCAGCCCCGTTTTTTTTAAAAAATCTCTTCTGCTTCGCATACTATACTGAGTTTTTACCAAGGCAAGATAGATAATTATGAATGAACTCGTAAAACCTACGTACCGACAGTAGGTTAAATGCACTAACCACGGTACTGAGGACATGTTTTGATGGATACGCGCACTACTTTATGACTATCTTCTTGCGATCATAGACCCGGCGGACTATCTGACTGCCAAGTGGCTGGAAACTCTCGTATACTTCCAAGTAAATAGGTACTGCTTGCCAGGTTTCGGCTTTTTCTACCTGCTGTGCTTTCAGAGGATGGTCAACAACTCTTCCAACATTTCGCTAAGTTGCATAGGGCTTTCGGCCAAAAAAACCATCCACAAGCAGTCACCTAAAATCCTGGAGCTGTACAGTTTTTATTGACGTACAATTATATTAAAACATGTTTACATGGATATACCATCATTAATTGCCCACTTTAACGCTATTCTCCCCTTAAACGATGATGAAGTACGTGCACTAAAAGAGAATGTCGTTTTAAGAAATATACAGCGAAGACAATTTATCCTTCAGCAAAGGGATATTTGCAAGCACTATACTTTTGTGGTTAACGGTTGTTTTAAAATGTATAAGGTCGATGATAGTGGTCATCAGAACAACCTACAATTCGCCATAGAAGACGGTTGGATCGGAGACCTGGGTAGTTTTTATTCGGAAACGCCCAGTGAGCTGTATATTGAAGCGGTAGAACCTTCTGAAATCATTCAAATTGAAAAAAGCGATTTGATTCATCTGCTTAGTACGTATCCAAAATTCAATACCCGCTTCAAGGTGTTGGTTGAAAACGCTTATGTGCGACTACAAAAAAGAGTTTTACAAAATATCAGCTCAACGGCTGAAGATAGATACGTTGACTTTATCAACAGCTATCCGGATTTGTTTCAAAGAGTTTCAAATGTACAAATCGCCTCCTACCTCGGAATAACCCCCGAATTCCTCAGTAAAATCAGAAAGGATTTAGCCTCCAAATAGCCCAACCTTAATCTACATTAAGATTTTTTGTTACACTATCTTATAGGTACGCGCTTCCCTTATCCCCCATCTTTGTATTCATAACTTAAACAATACAAACATGGAAAAGAGAACAATCGCTGTCATTGGCGCAACGGGCTTTCAAGGTAAAGGCGTTGTAAATAATTTGGATGAACAAGGAAGTTTCAACGTCAGGGCTATCACCAGAAATCCTGATACCTACCAGGGGAAAGCAAACGAAATAGTAAAAGCTGATCTGAACGATGTGGCATCTTTAAAAGAAGCGTTTAAAGATGCTTACGGGGTGTTCGTAGTTACCAATTTTATGGAGCATCAGGATGAGGCTTCACAACTGGAAAACGCTATCCAAGCAGCCAAATCAGCAGGAGTACAACATTTCGTCTGGTCGACTTTGCCCAACGTAGAGCAGATCAGTAACGGCGAATTTGATGTACCTTTCTTTACTGGTAAAGCGAAAGCTGACGCGTTGGTATCTGAGGCAGGGTTTAAGTACCATAGCTTTGTACAAGCCCCTTTCTATTATCAAAACTTCGCGGGTGCGCTAGCTCCTATGGCCAAGGATGACGGCACAACCGGTTTTACCTTCCCTATTGATCCTGCTGTAAAGAACATTCATTTAGGGGATATCAATGATCTAGGTAAAGTTGTGACAGGAGCTTTCCTAAAACCGGATACGGTTGGTCAAGGAAGTTACCTATCAGTAAGCGCACAAAAGAGCAGCTTCAACGAGATACTGAAAGCCTTCAAAGACAACGGAAAGGATTACAGCTTCACGCAAGTCCCTCCGGAGGTGTTTTCTACCTTTTTTGAAGGAGCCGGTTTATACGCTGCTATGTTCGGTTACATAGAGAAACACAGTTTTATGGGACCTGATGCAGATGATAAAATAGCGTTAGCCCAAGAGACTTCAACCGATTCCTACACATCATTTAATACCTGGATTAAAAATAATTAGGTTCTGGATGGTTTCATGCGGTTGTCATAAAACACGTGACCGTTCGTCGGAGACTTCCTAAGCTTTTATTACTAAAAGGCCTCTTTACTACAAGAGGTTGAAACGTAGGAAATCTGACCCAACACTACGGCCGACCGCGGGCCACACAGATTCACCAAAAAAAAACAGTAATTAGTTAACAACTGAAAATTTTATAACATGAAAGATTATATGAAAGCGGCAAGTATTGCCATTCTGTCCTTATTCGTACTTAGTGCTTGCACCGATGACTATGGATTAATTGATCCGAACCCAGATCCGGATCCCGCGCCTGCACCACTACCGGCTACCATTGAGATAGGAAATGATGCTTACCCTGAAGATGTAAAAGAGTTTAAGGGGTCTTTATATACTTCAAATTTCTTTACCGGGGAAATTGTTCGCATACAGTTGAGTGATTTATCAAGAAGTGTTTTTGTTCCCGCCGCGACCACGGATTTTACCGCTGGTTGGGGTCTAAATATAGTGCCTTCCAAGAACTGGCTGGTTAGCATCACCAACAAACCTTATGATTTCAATCCTGAGAATGCGGTTGGACAGATGGGAATGGTTACCGCGTATAATGTTGAGACCGGTGCCGTAGAAAAAACCTGGAATCTACCGGAAGGTGCCGTTGGCAACGCTATTGATGTTGATAATTCAGGAAATATATACGTAAGTGACGTAGGACCCGATGCGAGAATCATAAGAATTGATAGCAACTCAGGTGACGTATCCGTTTGGGCCGATGGGACTAACTTTGCTGATGGAGGCTTTGGTCTGGGAGGAATGATTTATAATGAAACATCAGGATTTTATTATAGCCAAAACAGACAACTTTTTTACGTAGGTGTGAATGACGACGGAACAGCAGCAGAGTCTGTTGAAGTAAATACCAACGGTGCTGAAGTTGATGCTGATGGCATGACTTGGGCAGGGAATAACACCCTCTTTTACAATGTTAATGATGTATTCTTGCCGGGTGCTCAGGGTACTACCCACAGAATAGTGTTGAGTGATGCCACTACAGGAACTGACTCTGTGGTTCAAAGCGAACTGAGTGATAGTTCAGGGGCATTTTACACTACCTATAATGGAGAGCCATACCTCTTCGTTTGTGAGTCTCAGTTAGGTTTTGCTTTCGGAGTTGACACCGGGGACCCGGTAAATCCGTTTGTCATTAGAGTACTCAGACCTTAATGCTTTTAACGCTTCAATAAAATAAAAATGACTGCCTCGATAAAAGGCAGTCATTTTTTTGGTGTTGGAATAGTAAGCAGCACCATTTTAACGATTTGAAAAGTACGCACACAAGATACTGGGCGAAAGATGTAGAATCATTCATTCGCTAATCCTAACAGTTCTTGTACATCCAAATGTTGGGTATACATCCTAAGAGATCCATCAGAAGCTCTAGGCCATTGTTCTTTGGGTCTATCCCAGTATAATTCAATACCATTACCGTCCGGATCATTGAGATAGATTGCTTCAGAAACACCGTGATCACTGGCGCCGGTTAGGACACTTCTATCATAATCAATTAACCTTTTCAAAATAACGGATAAATCTCTGCGCGTAGGATATAAAATAGCTACGTGAAATAGGCCTATCGAGTGTTCGCTGGCGGGTGCCATTCCTTTGCTGTACCAAGTATTAAGTGCTATATGATGATGATAACCACCCGCTGAAATAAAAACCACCTGATCGCCCATTCTCTCCGTAATCTCAAACCCTAATATTCCGACGTAGAAATCAAGCGATTTATCTAAATCTGATACTTTGAGATGAACATGACCAATACTGGTATTTAAAGGGATTTTGTAAGTGTCCATTTTTTATATTTATAGAGAAATTATTAGTAAATACACTACCGTACACCATTAAAGCGTGAGTATCAGATGGTCGTAAAGTAGCTTTAGGTAAGTGTTGTAGTGCCCTGTCTTCCGCTCATGCGCCAATACCCTGAGGTTAAGTACGTTCTGTGCGCCAGTTTGAGACCACCGTTATCCAGACAACTTGAGCCTAACTGTGGTATCGTCTTCATACTCATCATCATAACCTAACAAGAAGGTTATTAGCAGACTTAGACAAAGGCTTAGTCTCACGTAAATGCCTTTTGCTCAGTCTCAAAAAAAGCCCCACCGTTTCCGGCAGGGCTTCGCAATGTTATAGCGTTTGGCAACTAGTAGTTCGTACCGGCGCGGATCATGGCGCAGCGGAAACCGATAGAAGCAGTCGCTGAGTCTTGCTCAATGTAGCGACGCGTTCCGGGTGATAGCCAATAGGCTACGTCGGCCCAAGAACCTCCTTTGTACACCCGCAGTTCGTCGGTCACCAGTGAGTTGTAGTCACCGGGGAAGCGAGGGTTTACTTCGTTATCGTAACCCGTCTGAGGGTCATCCGTACCATCGCGACGAATCGGGTTCAGGTCGCTAAAATCCTGGTAAGATAACGGACGGTAAACGTCTAGTACCCATTCGTTTACGTTACCGGCCATGTTGTACAGACCGAAATCGTTGGGTGGATACTCGTACACATAATCAGTGATCATGGCACCATCGTTCAGCTTACCCGCGATACCGGCATAGTCGCCACGACCGCGTTTAAAGTTGGCCAGGAAGAAGCCCATCTGCTTTCCGTAAGGGTTACGAGTAGCGTGACCATCCCAAGGATAGATTCGCTGATTCGTGTGATTTTCATCCAAGTATTGCGTACCGATCAATGCTTTCGCGGCGTATTCCCACTCGGCTTCAGTAGGTAAACGGAAGTCAGGTAGCACTACTCCGCTCTCTAGCGGAATGCGCCCGCCTTCGGGAACCGCAACATCTTGCCCTGATTCTTCGGCAAGTTTTTCGTTCACTACCGAAGTTCTCCAGCGGCAGTAGTCGTTAGCCTGTCTCCAGCTTACTCCTACCACGGGGAAGAAACGGAAGCCAGGGTAACGCAAATAATGGTTTTCGTAAGGATCGTTAAACGCTAAGTCACGCGCCCAAACGGTAGTATCCGGAAGAGCCGACTGGTAAAACTCGGTGGTAGAATCCTGATGAACATCAAATAGGTATTCTAACCAGTGAATGTTAGCCACTTCGGTTTGGTCCATGTAGAAAGAGGCGACCGTCACCGTACGCTCTAGGTTATCACGTGAGCCCATCAAGTCTTCCTCAAAGCTACCCATTACAAAGCGACCACCTTCGATGTACACCATGTCAGGAGCTTCGGGCTGGCCTTCGTACTCTTCAAGCGTAAAATTACCCTCTACGTTGTACTCAATCCCTGTTTTGGCGCTAGAGGGGCCGGGATTGACGCTCGTAGGCTGATTTTTCCCACCGCCACAGCTCACCATCGTCGCCGCACCCAGGGCGACTACAGCTGCACTGAGTGCGTGTCTAAACATTTGCTTCATAACCTGTTTTATTAATAAACCTATAAAGTGACGGACAAATAACACGAAATATATGACAAAACACAGATTGTCCGACTAATGAAAGTACTAAAATCTTGACTTTTCTGACGAATAGCAATCCATACCCACGGAAATTATCAGCATGTAAGGAAGATCACAAAATAAAAGGGAACCTCACTGAGGTATACAATAACTCGACAAAGGAACGGACAAAGACCGGGCAAATTATGCTACCGCACCGCTTTTTTGCAGAATTTCTGATAGCACTTTAATCGCTTCGTCTACGTGCGCCACGTTTTCTATGGACAAAATAGGGCGAGCTTTGGTTTCCTTCATGCGGCAGCGTTGCGGATTTTGCTGCACAAATTGGATGATTTGCCCAAACACATCTGAATTAACGTATTGCTGGTTGTCAGCGTGCGCAAAGTATCCTTTAAGACGTTTGTTCTTGAGCGTCAGCTTCTCAAAACCCAATTCCTCGGCTAACCAGCGCAGACGCACCGTATTGACCAGCTCCACCACGGGTTCAGGCAGTGGGCCAAAGCGGTCTTCGAGCATAGCCTTGAACTCCTGTAGTGCCGCTTCA
Source organism: Tunicatimonas sp. (assembly GCA_965213875.1). Lineage (GTDB taxonomy): Bacteria > Bacteroidota > Bacteroidia > Cytophagales > Cyclobacteriaceae > Tunicatimonas. The sequence goes on from CBDCAN010000002.1 coordinate 20,986, forward strand.
TCTTTAATATTATCTAACCGTGAGTAGATACGTAAGCGTTCGGTTGTGCTGCTGATATAGTCGTCGGGTATAATCACTTCTAAGTCAGTCTCGATGGAGCAATCTTGCACCAAAGGCTTGGTGACTTCGCTGAGCTCGCGTACGAATAAATCTTTGAACTCATTTTCTTTAAGTTCTTGAATAGCTTCGTCTAGTATCTTATGATACATTTCAAAGCCTAGATCAGAGATGAAGCCGCTTTGCTCTGAACCTAATAAGTTTCCTGCGCCCCGAATATCCAAGTCACGCATCGCTACCTTGAAACCATCGCCTAGTCCTGAAAACTCTTCTAGAGTAGAGAGTCGCTTGCGAGCGTCGGCAGTGAGGCCTATGGTGGGCGGCGACAGTAGGTAACAGAAGGCTTTGCGGTTAGAACGCCCTACCCTTCCCCGCATTTGGTGCAAGTCAGACAAACCAAACATATGCGCGTTATTGATGATAATCGTGTTCGCATTTGGAATGTCTAGTCCCGACTCAATAATATTGGTAGAAACCAGCACGTCGTACTCGCCCTCAATAAACATCACCATCGTCTTTTCTAGCTTGGCACCGTCCATTTGTCCGTGTGCCACAGCTACCCGAGCGTCGGGTACCAGGCGCAAAATGATATTTGCAATGGATTCTATATCTCCTACTCGATTGTGTACAAAGAAAACCTGTCCGCCTCGGCGAAGTTCGTAGCTGATGGCGTCACGAATGACGGTTTCCTGAAAAGTGTGTAACTCGGTGGTGACCGGGCGGCGGTTAGGCGGCGGTGTAGCGATGATGCTGAGGTCGCGAGCGCCCATCAAAGAGAATTGCAACGTTCGCGGTATGGGAGTAGCGGTGAGTGTGAGCACGTCTACGTTTACGCGCATTTCTTTGAGTCGCTCTTTTACCTTCACCCCGAACTTCTGTTCTTCGTCTACCACCAGTAGTCCTAGGTTCTTAAAAACCACGTCTTTGTTCACAATGCGGTGGGTGCCAATCAGGATATTGATCTCGCCTTCGGCCACCTTCTTCAGAATGGCCCGAATGTCTTTGGTAGACTTGAAACGGTTGATGTAGTCCATCGTGATGGGGAAGTCAGACAAACGTTCGCGGAAGGTGCGGTAGTGCTGCATCGCCAGGATAGTGGTAGGCACCAGCACGGCCACCTGCTTGCCTTCGGTAACAGCCTTGAAGGCGGCTCGGATAGCGATCTCAGTTTTACCGAAACCGACGTCGCCGCATACCAGCCGATCCATCGGGTGCGGTTGCTGCATGTCGTACTTCACATCGTCAGTGGCTTTGGCCTGGTCCGGGGTATCTTCGTACATGAAAGACGACTCCAACTCTGCTTGCAAAAAACTGTCAGGACTGAACGCTGTGCCCTCGGCCGCTTTGCGCTTAGCGTACAGGCTGATCAGGTCTTTGGCGATGTCCTGCACCTTACGCTTGGCGCGCTTCTTCTTGTTGTCCCACTCAGGAGAACCCAGTTTACTAATGGCGGGCGGGGCGGTTTCTTGTCCGCTGTATTTGGATATTTTGTGGAGCGAGTGAATACTAACGTACAATAGATCGTCATCGCGATAGACCAACCGCATAGACTCCTGCTCTCGCCCTGCCACGTTCATTTTTTCTAGTCCGGCGAAGCGGCCTACGCCGTGGTCTACGTGCACCACGTAGTCGCCTACCTTGAGTTCGCGCAGCTCCTTGAGCGTAAGGGCCTTGGATTTGCTGCGCATACCGCGCGTTTTGTAGCGATGAAACCGATCAAACAACTGATGGTCGGTGTAGCAAGCCAAGTTGAGCGTATGATCGACGAAACCCTCGCGGAACGAAGTGTAGAGGGGTTCGAACGTGACTGAAGCGTCTAGCTCCTCAAAAATTTTTCGTAGGCGCTCAACCTGCTGCTCAGAGTCTGAGGCTATTAAGTTAGTGAATCCATTATCCGCATTTTCGTGCAGATTCTGCGCCAGCAGCTCAAATTTCTTGTTGAACGATGGTTGGGGTTGGCTCTCTATCGTGAAAGTATCATCGGGCTCACCTGTGAAGCGGTTACCAAACTCTATCGTGGTAAACCGGTCAATATCCTGCACAAATTGTTCGCGGATTTCGAACAAATCTTTAGGGCTAAAGACTACCTGCGTATTGTCTGAAGCCTGCATCAGTTCGTCAAAGTTCTCCTGCGCTTTGTTATAATAAGCGGCCACAATATCTTCCGTCTGCGCTCGGTCGCGACACCAGACCTGTGTGGTTTCGGGCGATACGAAATCCAGGAACGACTGGCGCGTTTCCTCCTGTAGTTGCGTTTGCACGTTCGGAATGATACTGATCTGATTCACCTTGTCCTGCGATAGTTGCGAGGACACGTCGAAGGTGCGGATAGCCTCTACCTCATCGCCGAACAGTTCTAGCCGGTAGGGCATTTCGTTGGCGTAGGAGAAGATGTCTACGATGCCCCCTCGGATGGCAAATTGCCCCGGTTCATACACAAAGTCAGTTTTTTCAAAGTCGTAGTTCACCAGCATCTCGCTGATAAACTGGGTATCGAGTCGGTCGCCGATGCGTACGAAGAAGGTGTTGCTCTGTAGTGCTCGGCGGTTGACCACTTTCTCAGCCAGTGCATCGGGGTACGTAACGATGAGGTGACCAGGCGAATCGGTGTTAAGCAGAATATTTAATATCTCGGCACGCATCAAAACATTAGCGTTCTCCGTTTCGTCGAAGTGGTAGGGTTTTTTAAACGAAGCTGGATAAAGCAGCACCGCAGACTGGTGCAAGTTTTGTAGGTCATTCTGAAGGTAAGCGGCTTCCTCTTTATCGTTAACGATATAAATATAATTTCGCGGATTCAGTTGATGTATCGCACTACTTAGCACAGCATCTAAGCTGCCGGTTACACCTTTAAGATGCACGCGTTTAGGAAAAGCATCGTTGATAAGAGAAGAAAGAGTCTGGATAAAACTATCGTCAGCGTATCGCTTCAGTAGATCGTTCGTCTGCACAGGGGCCCGTTTTATAGATTAATTGAAGATTAAGAGAACTACGCACTTATAAATATGTTTCACTAGCATACGGCTCGCCTTACTCCTTAATATTATGATGCAAAATCAGGACAAAAATACGAAGAAAGCAGCGCAGCCTAATGTTCTTGATCGACTAGAAAAGCTACATCCACACAAAACGCTTCTCTATCTCACGATCTTTGGCAGTTGTCTGCTGTTCGGCTTCTTGATTGTAGCCTACGCCGCCAAATCTGACGCAAACACCTACATCGACTTCGAGTTTCCTAAGGCCTTTATCGTGAGTTTGGTACTTCTTCTCTTCTCGAGCTACTCGATCTCACGAGCTTTGACGGCCTTTGAGGCAGATGACATGAAGACACTCAAGAACTCATTGGGTATCACACTGATGTTAGGGTTAGCTTTTACCATTAGCCAGTATATAGGTTGGTACGAACTCACGCAGTCCAATATCTATTTATCAGGCGAAGTCTCAGGCTCCTATCTTTATGTCATCTCTGGTTTGCACGTGCTGCACCTTGCTATCGGGCTGGTATTTCTGACGATGACCTACACCCAAGTGAGCAACATCTCGCGCGACCCAGTACGTCAACTCATTATGGTAACGAATCCTTATCAGCGCATCAAGTTGGAAATGCTAACGACCTACTGGCACTTTGTAGATGCGCTTTGGGTGGTGTTATTCTTCTACTTCTTATTCACTTTCTAGCAGTGCTGAAGGATAAGAAGTACCTACCGGTGGTGATATGAGCTTTGGCTGAGAGGATCAATGATTTGTTTTCAGGCACTATAACAGTCGAGTCTACGGTCTCATGGTTAAAACCTTGGAGAGACAAAGCCGCTAGCGCAACAAAAAATGCCGCTCTTAAGAGCGGCATAACCTAGCAGACACAGTGTATTTATCTAACTAATTAGAAGTCGAAAGACCCTCCTTCCTCATCATTAGCTGACTCAAAAGGCTGGGCAATCACCGGACAGTTAATAATAGCATTCGACGCGTTCAAACCGGCAACAAATCCGTTTTCTATACCAGGGCTTCCCTCGAAACTCATCACGAGGCCCTCATCAACCAAACTTTGTAGATCCTCAAAGCTAGTGATTCGGCGGCGAAGACCCGCATCTATAGCCTCCTGGGTCCACATATTCAGATGTGCATCCCACATCGGGCTATAGTTGTTGAAGAACTGCTCATCGTTGGCAGGATCAAGCGGAAAGATATTAATAGGGTCCAGGTCATCATCAACGATGGTTGATCCTAAACCCTGTCGCTCAGGGTTATCTGCACCGGTGGGGCCGTTGATCACGGGCGAGAAACCCAACAGCGCTGATTGGTCAAAGACACTACTCTCGCCGAAACTGGGGAGCTTGGCCAAGCGTGGAGCGAATACTCCTAGCTCAATTGCAGCAGGCACAGGATCCGATGCGTCGGTGACTAAGTGGTAGTAGAACTGATCACCTCCTTGAAAACCGTCTAGCAATTGCATAGTAATGGTGCGTCGTTGCTTGTCGATGCTCACGGCGCGATCGTGTAAGCCGGTAGCATTGGCAACAATCTGCGCGTTGATCACCGAACCGCTGGGCAGCACTACGAGTGACGAATATTCTTCGTCGCCGATAGCACCAGGTTCCGCAACCGCAGGTGGAAAGGCATTAGGAGAACCAGCCTCTAATCGTCGCTCAGGGCTAAAGTCAACGTCGCCCTTAAAGACAATTCTTCCGCCGCGAAGGGTTACTTCTTGGCTTCCTTCCGTATCACGTCCGAAGACAAGCTTAGGCGAATAGTTGAGGCCCAGCAGTTTGGCCACGTAGAAGTTGGCGGCTTCGGTCACGATAAAGTAAGTAGGTTCGCCCGAGGGGCCAACTCCCTGAAACAAAGGTAGGGTCACGTTGGCCAGATTAGGGTCTTCCAGGTTGTCAACGGCCAGCGCACTCTTCAGGAAGACGTTCTCTTCTTTGGTGAAGCGCACTCGTCGGGCGTTTAGATCGTCGGTGGCGATACCGGCGTCTTTATTGGCCAAGTTTATGATTTGCTCGGCTTCAGTCAACGCTGCCGCTTGGTCAAGTTGCTGATCTACCGTTTCTTCACTCGGTGTTTGCTGTATTTCCTCTTCTTGCTGGCAGGCCAACAAACCGACGGAAAGCGTGCTTGCTAATAGCGCACTTTTTATGAGATATTTCATAGCGTTAATTTTAATGTTTTGGGTGACGGATTGAATAAAAACGACGCAATATGTCTGTGATAATACAGTTACCCAGAGGCCTGATATCTTTAGCATATTGAAATGAAAAGCAACCGGTACGTACGCTACGGTTGCATATCACTGTGAAAGTAGGTTGAGACTAATGTACAGAAAGCAAGGGTGCTACAAAGTGATGCGATAGTTTTTGTCGTAAGAACTTACGGTTTTTGTATGCTACGCGACGGTTTTAGGATAGGGATAGGAAAACAGTCTCCTAATTCGGGGTAGATTCTCAGAAGAAGCATAAAGTAAACGCTATCTCACACTACTCACCCCAGTGATAGACGGTCAGGAGATTACCTTCTACATCGTGCGTGAACCGCTGATGTCGATCGCCAATGGCAGGCGCAGCAACGCCACGATCAAACCTGGTAGGCGCAGAAAAAACGCGCGCTTCGTCCCACCAACCGCTTTCAATCAGGAAGCTTAGTAATACGCTTCCGCCTTCCACAAACAAAGATTTTAGGTTTCGCTGGTATAAGTCATTTAGTACAAACTGAGTGCGTACTTTCCAGTCAGATGTTCCACGTGGAAACTTGATGAAGCTTAAATTGTGAGCATCGCGCGCCTTCAAATTGTTGTAGTACAACGTGGGTTGAGAACCATCAAACAGGTGTAGTGACTGCGGCAGCGCTAATGATGGATCTACGGCAATGCGTACCGGATCAGGACCGGTGACTTCACGAACGTTTAGGTGTGGGTTGTCCTGAACATACGTATTCTTGCCTACCCATATGGCGGCCTCGTCAGCTCGCCACTGGTGTACTAGTCGCCGAGCGGCTGCGTTGCTGATCCAGTAGGGTTGGTTGTGGTCTGGAGCGATAAAACCATCGGCGGTTTGAGCCCACTTGAGTATGATATAGGGTCGGTTTTGTTCTTGCCATACGCAGCGTCGCGTTTCCGTAGAAGTAGGTAATCTCATCACTCTGCTGGTATCGTGGCCAGCAAATAGGCATCTTTACGGCTATGAATCAAGTACGAGCCCAGGAATGGCGAAATCAGGTGCAGCAACAGATTACGGTGGAAGAAGCCGCAGTGATTAGCGAGTGGTTACTAGAATACTACGCCGGGGTGAGCCGAACCGATTTGCTACTAAATAAGACGATGGACCTCTCGGCTGACCAGCATGATCAAATAGACCGTGCCGTCGAGCGAATCAATCGTCAAGAACCAGTGCAGTACGTATTGGGCGAAGCGCACTTCTACGGCAGGCCGTTTAAGGTGTCGTCGGATGTTCTGATTCCTCGTCGCGAAACCGAAGAGCTGGTAGCTATGGTGGTTAAAGAGAATCCGCGGGGGCAATTGCGTGTGCTAGACATCGGAACGGGTAGTGGCTGCATCGCGATAAGCTTGGCCGAAGAGATGCGCGACGCTGAGGTTCACGCACTGGACATCAGCAAGACGGCACTAGCGGTAGCCCAGCAGAATATACGTTTTCATCATTCATCCGTACACCTAATACAGGGCGATGTGCTTCATGACACAATAGCCCCTCCTACCCCGTTCGATATTATAGTAAGTAACCCTCCTTACGTCACCCGTCGTGAAGCTTCGGAGATGATGGCGAAGGTAATAGACTATGAACCCCACGAGGCGCTCTTCGTAGAAGATCACGATCCGCTGGTTTTTTACGACCGAATTGCTAGCGTATGCCACCGCGGCTGGCTACGCCGAGGGGGACACGTGTATTGCGAGATTAATGAAAATATGGGCGAACAATTGAAATCTCTGTGGCGACAGTCCGGATTTTTATCGGTAACGCTAAGGAAAGATATGCAAGGAAAAGATCGATTCATCGTAGGGAAGCTAGCAGAATAGTGAACGAATGAGTACTTTTGCATCAGAAATTATACAACCTAATAGCAGAATTGTTTAGTCCTGCCGTACCAAAAATGAGTAATTCAGCAACAGATAATATATACCCCATATTCGATACGCTGGTCAGCAAGCCACAGAAAGAAAGCCTACTCCAACAGAAGGGTAAGGTCATATGGATGGTCGGGCTGTCGGGTTCAGGCAAAAGCACTCTGGCCCGTGCGGTAGAGAATACTTTGCACCAGCAGCAAAAGGTAACCATGCTACTGGACGGTGACAATCTCAGAACAGGTGTCAACAATAATCTGGGTTTCAGCCCTGAAGACCGTACCGAAAACATTCGTCGGGCCGCCGAAGTCGCCAAACTGTTCGCCAATTGTGGGCTCATTACCATTTGCTCACTCATTAGCCCTACCGAAGAAATTCGCCGGATGGCACAATCCATCATTGGCGATAACTACTACGAAGTGTACATCAACTGCCCATTAGAAGTATGTGAGCAGCGCGACGTGAAGGGACTGTACGCCAAAGCGAGGCGAGGCGAAATTCCTGATTTTACGGGCGTGAGTGCCCCCTTTGAAGAGCCGGTTTCCCCTCATCTACGCATCCCTACCCACCAGCAGTCACTGGAAGAAAGTAACACACTGCTCGTCAATAAAATATTAGAAGTAACCACCCTTTAGATAATTCACTATGCTTTCGTATAATCTCACTCACCTGCAACAACTGGAGTCGGAAGCCATCTTTATGATGCGCGAAGTAGCCTCCCAATTTGAGCGACCCGTACTGCTTTTTTCTGGCGGTAAAGATTCTATCGTGATGGTTCGTCTGGCGCAAAAGGCCTTTTGGCCCGCCAGAATACCGTTTCCCCTCATGCACATCGACACCGGGCACAACTTTCCTGAAACCATTGAGTTTCGTGATCGACTGGTGAAAGAGCTGGGAGCGAAGCTCATTGTTCGCTACGTACAAGATTCTATCAACGAAGGAAAAGCCGTAGAAGAAAAGGGGCCCAACCCCAGCCGGAACGGTTTGCAAACCATCACGCTGCTAGACTCTATTGAGGAAATGAAGTTTGATGCGGCCTTCGGTGGAGCGCGTCGCGATGAAGAAAAAGCCCGGGCTAAAGAGCGGTTTTTCTCGCACCGCGATGAGTTTGGCCAGTGGGACCCGCGCAACCAACGTCCCGAATTATGGAACTTGTTCAACGGCAAGAAACTCATGGGCGAGCACTTTCGGGTGTTTCCGCTGAGTAACTGGACCGAAATGGACGTGTGGCAGTACATCGCCGCCGAGCAGCTGGACATTCCGAAAATATACTTCTCGCACGAACGCGATATGGTGGTGCGCGACAATGTGCTGTTGGCCAAATCGGAATTCATCACCCTGATGAACGGCGAACAGTACGAACCCCGGCAGGTTCGGTTCCGCACCGTAGGCGACATGACCTGCACCGGAGCGGTAGCATCATCCGCCAATTCTCTTGATGCCATTATCCAGGAAGTAGCTTCAGCCAAAGTGACGGAGCGAGGTGGCCGGGCTGACGATAAGCGCAGTGAAGCTGCAATGGAAGACCGTAAGAAACAAGGGTATTTTTAGATATGAGTACGTAATCAGCATTATTCAGCTGTTTGCCTCATTACCGAGAAGTGAAACGGGAGAAGAATTAGAAACTAACTATTACGATCGGCAACCTCCGTGGGAGCTAATACACGGGCGGCATTCCGAGGAGGGAGTAAGAAAGTATTTACTGCTAAGATTGAAATTGTTACTGAAGAAGCCGACGAAAATCTGTACTGGCTTGAACTGCTAACCGAAAGTGATACTATTCTTAAAGATAAACGCGTAGCTGCCCTGATGAAAGAAACAGAAGAAATCATCGCTATCTTCGTATCTATCAAAGACCACTACTAAAGGATAGGCAACCCTTTCTTTTCTCATATCTGATATTTCTCATTTTATTTGTCTCAAGTTTTATATCTCACATTTTAAATCATCATGACTTCTCAAGAACCAGCCATACAAACCAGCGAGCAGTATCTCAATATGGATCTGCTACGTTTTACTACTGCGGGTAGTGTAGACGACGGCAAAAGTACCCTAATCGGTCGCTTACTCTACGATAGCAAAGCTATTTTTGAAGATCAACTCGATGCGGTAGAGCAAGCCAGTTCCAACGCTGGCGACGAGAATGTAAACCTGGCCCTGCTTACTGATGGGTTGCGTGATGAGCGTGAACAGGGTATCACCATCGACGTGGCGTATCGTTACTTCGCCACTCCCAAGCGTAAATTTATCATTGCCGACACCCCCGGTCACATCCAGTATACCCGCAACATGGTGACCGGTGCGTCTACTGCCAACCTAGCCATTGTGCTGGTAGATGCGCGCCACGGAGTGGTAGAACAAACCTGTCGGCACGCCTTTATTGCCTCATTGCTGAAAATTCAGCACCTGGTTTTGTGTGTCAACAAAATGGACTTGGTAGACTTTGAGGAGCAAGCCTTTGAGAAGATTAAGAAGGACTTCAACCAATTTAGCGCCAAGCTAGACGTTCCTGATATCGTCTACATTCCGATTAGCGCGCTCAAGGGAGATAACGTAGTGCATCAGTCGGAGAATATGCCTTGGTACAAGGGATCGAGTTTGCTGTATACGTTAGAGAACGTGCAGATTACCAGCGACTATAATCTGGTTGATTCGCGCTTCCCGGTGCAACGCGTCATTCGCCCGCAGTCAGACGAGCACCATGACTACCGCGGATACGCCGGGCGTGTGGCAGGTGGCGTATTCAAACCGGGCGACGAAGTCATTGTTCTTCCTTCGGGATTCACGACCAAGGTAGCTTCTATTGAGACCATCGATGGTCAACTGGAAGAAGCCTATCCGCCCATGTCGGTGTCACTCACGCTAGATGACGATATTGATGTGACACGAGGCGATATGATTGCGAAGCCTGACAACCAGCCCACCGTGGGGCAAGACATTGACGTGATGGTATGCTGGCTCAATGAGAAGAAACTGATGCCTCGCGGAAAGTATACGATCAAGCATACCACTAAGGATGCTCGCTGTATTGTAAAAGAAGTAAAGTACAAAGTGAACATCAATACGCTGCATCGCATTGAAGATGACAAAGAAATCGGACTCAATGACATCGGTCGCATCACGATCCGTACAACTGCCCCCCTACTCTACGACAGCTACAAGAAGAATCGTTCTACCGGAAGTTTGATTCTGATCGATGAGTTTACGAATGAAACCGTAGGTGCAGGAATGATTATTTAAACCTGTTTTGCCCAAGTGCAACCAAACCGAGTATGTCCGGTAGTGCTTCAGCGAGTGGTTAGCCTATTGTCAGAGGCTCGCTGAAATAATATCCAGTCAATGGAGGCCAGGGCTTCTTCTGAGGCCTCAGTGGGCAAAGAAGTGATGAAGTAAAGGTTCTGTCTGCCTTGGGGAGCGTTCTGAATAGGCACGTCCACTTCTATCCAGTTGGCCTGTCCTTGGGTATCAGGAAGTGAAACACTGGCAATCTTCTGACCATCTTCGGTATTGATTGATAACGTAATGTTAGGGGCGGTGGTGGAAACGCGGAGCTTAAGTCGGTCTATATTCTGAAAGTCTATAGCAGGAAACATGATATGGCTACTATCACGTAGATCGCTCACAAAGATGTAATCTGACGAAGACCATCGAGTCCGCGCATTGTGCTTGTTCGCAAAATCTTCTGCCTCGACCTTGGGGTGGCGCAACGTAATATTTGATTGCCCTACCAATGGGCCAATCTGCCCACCTCCTTGATCAGTATACGTGGCGGATAGTTCGTAATGACCGTTTTGGGTGTTCTCCGTAGCGATTGTACCAGACAATGGTAATGCCTTTTGTTCGTCTAGTGACAGTACGTAGCTAATGATCTGCTGTGCCTCCTCCTTCGAGACCGCTTGTGCCGGCATGGCTCGCTCTCCCCAGTTACCTTTGCCCCCGTTCAGCACTTTGTTTACCAGCATGGCCACAGTTTCTGGGTTACGCTCGTAGCGAGCGGCTACTTGCTGATAGGCCGGACCCACCGACTCTTTTTCATAAGAGTGGCAAGCAGTGCAACCACTATTTTCTATCAGCGTAAAACCATCCACTTCGGCCAGCTTATGCCCTAAGTCTTCTTCGCTATTGATGGCAGGGGGCACAAAATCATAGGAGAAGGTGACCGCCTGCGGTTCTATGCCACTGCGCAGACTGCCATCTTCAGTATCTTTCACTTGCACATCGTACGCTACCGGAGTATCGGGCCAATAGAACGAACTGCTAGGCGATAGCGCGATGTCTACTTGAGGTGGCGCATTGCCTACCTTAATTGTAATGGCTTCGGAGGTTTCGTCGCCCTGTTGGTCAGTAAGCACCAGCTGTGCAGTGTACACTCCTGGCTTTTTAAAAGTATAAGTAGGATTAGGTTCAGTAGATTGCACCTCTTCTTGGTCAAACGACCACTGATAATTGAGCACATCATCGGGGTCATAATCAAAGCTACCCTCGCTAGAGAACGACACGGTGAAGGGAGGCGCACCGATAGTATGGTCAGCGGCTATCCGAGCAACGGGCGTGCGATTGCCTTCGGAATAATCGATACGAGCCAACATAGCATTGGGGTTGGCGGCGAACCAGTCGTTGCCGTACTCCAAGGTGTACATCTCACCGTTTGGCCCCATCTCCATATCGATGAGGTGGCTAAACTCAACAGAATCCAAGAAGGGTTCGATACGCACCAAATTGCCATTTTCATCCAGCGTCACCGCTTTGATCCAGTCACGCATCCAGTCGTAAATGAACAGCTTATTATCGTAGTACTCGGGCAGCCGTTTGCTACCGTAGGGGTACGCATCATAGTGATAAACCGGTCCGGCCATAGCGTTGCGGCCGCCCTCACCTAGCATAGGAAAGTCAGGCGACACATTGTAGGGATACCAGATAAGGGCTTCTTTAAACGGGGGCAGCGACTGCATACCGGTGTTATTGGGTGATTTGTTAACCGGAGCGTTAGGATTATAAGAGGCCCCTACGTTACCCGTGGCAAAATCGTAATCAGCGTAGGCTTGGTTGCCACGGAAATAGGGCCAACCGTAATTGCCCGCTTCCTTGGCCTGATTGATCTCGTCGTAGCCCCGTGGTCCGCGGGGGCCATCAACCCGAGCGTCATTACCCACGTCTCCCCAGTAGAGCCAGCCGGTTTTTTGATCAATACTGATACGGTAAGAGTTACGTGTACCCATTGTGTAGATTTCAGGACGACCCTCTTGTCCATTTCTGGCAAACAGGTTTCCGTCAGGAATATCGTAAGTAGCATCATCTTTTACCCGAATACGCAGCACCTTTCCTCGCAGGTCTTGCGAATTAGCGGATGACCCCTGAGCATCGAAGGGTGCCCGTCCGGGACGCTCGTCGATAGGAGCGAAACCATCGGACTCAAAGGGGTTGGTATCGTCACCGGTAGACAAGAATAAGTGACCATCGGGCCCGAAAGCAATGGAGCCACCGGTATGGCAGCACTGCTCGCGCTGCACATCTACCGTTAAGATCAGTTTTTCAGAAGACATCACCAGGCTGTCGCCCAGCAGCAAGAAGCGCGACAAGTGCTGCACGGGTTGATCACCTGCCGGTGAGTAGTACATATACACCCAATGGTTGCGATAGAAGTCAGGGTCGCGGGCAATACCCATCAGGCCGTCTTCAAACTGAATATGAACATCAAGCTGGGCAATCTGCTTCACCCGCCGGGTAGAAGGGTCGTATAGTTTAACCCCCCCCCTGCGCTCAGTAAATACTACGCGTCCATCGGGTAGTACGGTGAGTTCAGTAGGCTCGTTGAGGGGACCCTGCACCAAAATATTCTTCACAAAACGATTGGCATCAGGCACCGGCAGTGAGCGGGCTTGCTCGTAGTCTAATGGTCGGTCGGCCATGGCAAACGTGATACCATCCGCGAGCGCATCCACTGCGTCGGCATGATCTAAACGAGGAGATACGTTGTCGCCACTCAAGGCGAAAATGCGTCCACCATCATAGGCCTGCCGCCTTACCTCGAGGCCATTAGTCGGCTGGTCACCTTCTCCAAGGGTAGTCAATTCTACTGACATGTTGGGTCGTTCCGGATTTTCTACCGTACCAGCTTCGTGCAAACCGAGGGCACCTTCGTACCAGGGCCAGGTATATCTCGCCGCTATGCCAGAGGCAACACTAATGAGTCCGCCGCCCGCTTGCACAAACCGTTCTACGCTGGTTTGCTGCCGTACATTGAGGGTATCAGCCGACACATTCAGGAAAACTACTGCGCCATATTGTGGCAATACTTTTTCTTCCAGCATGGCCAATTGGCTGGTGGTGTCTACTGTTATGTTCTGTGACGCAGCAGCCTGCTGCACGATTGCTACCCCAGACGGAACCGTACCGTTTTGTAGCTGGTAGAAAACCAACAGTTGGGAAGACGGCTCAGATGAACAAGAAATCAATAGAAGCCCAAAGACAGCGAACAGAACAGCAAAAGAGCGACAGTATGAAAGTAGGCACATCTTGGGTACGGTTAAAGTAAAGCAGATATGATGTAACACGAAATTTAGCATCTATTGCCGTAGAAACCAGGAAGAAAAGAGAATAAGTTTCTTTGAAAGAAGCCGGAACTACAAGTTTTTGGTCTTGAGCTCATGAAGCACGTTCTGCGTAAGCGGCTTAGTCACGTACTGAATAACGGACTTGTTGTTGATGATCTTATCAATGTCGCGCTTGTTGTCAGAGCTAGAGAGGATGATCACGCGGCTCTTCTGACGTACTGTAGCGGGTAGGTTTTCAAATTCGTAGAGAAACATGAAGCCGTCCATCACAGGCATGTTGATATCCAAAAAAATGAGGTCGGGTAGCTGATCACCATTTTCAGCGTTCTCTGATAGATATTCTAATGCGTGTTGTCCCGAATTTCTTACCTCAACGCGCTCTGCAAATTCTGTGATTTCGATGATACGTCGACTGATAAAATTATCAGTGTCATTATCATCTATGAGCATGACCAAATCTATCATCACTACCGGGGAAAATAACTATGCTTATACATCGCTGCTTTTGATGCGGATTAAAAAACTATCCTACGGGTGAAGGTGCCGCTAAATTCAGGAAAAAAAAATCAGGTTTGCGAGTGTTTAATAACAAAGTAATATTTACCCGAAAGTTATACGCATTGCTGATTAGCGAGCCACCTTCAGGACTTCACCTGCCGCCAAATCAAACCCATCTTTGTTGTTCCATTCCATCAGCTCTTTGATCGTAATCTCGTAGCGGCGAGCAATCTGAAACATAGTTTCGCCCGCCTGCACTTCATGCTGCGTGGTCGCCGTAGCAGGCGCTTGGGTAGAAGAGGCAGCATCCTGGTTGGTGGTAGGTGTTTTGCCACCGGAGGTGAGCCGCAGCGGGCTGCCTACAATCAAGATATCGCCAAACTTGATTTGGTTGTACTCAGCCAGTTGCCGGGGGCTCAGTTTATACTGATTAGCAATGCTGAAGAGCGTCTCTCCGGGAGCTATAATATGCTCCGTAGGCAGATCTTCCGCGCGCCATACGTCTTCCTCCACGTCGGCAAGCCCTTTAGGGTCGCTTACCTCTCTCTTTCCCTCTTCTGCAAGCGGCTCATCGCGCACCACGGAGCCACTGCTATCGGGTCGGTGGGTTGGTACGGCCGAAGGTGAGTTCGCTTCGTCTGAACGAGTAGAAGCCGTGATAGGAAAGGTGTCTTCTTCTGAAGAAGCCAATACCGCCGGAGTTTCCTCTACCGGTGGCGGAACAGTGCCGTAGGTAGCTGCCACTGACTCGGGGCGGATGAAGCGGGCCCATAGCACTTGACCCGCAGCCAGGTCTTTTTCCTCACGCAATCGGTTGTTGCGCATCAGCTTTTTAAGCTTGATCCCCAGCCTTTGTGAAATACTCCAGAGGGTTTCACCCGGTGCAGCCGTGTGGTAGTGCGCCAGTGCTCGGTTGCGCTTGGAACGTACGTAGTAAGCTTGACCCTCCTCAATGCGAGCGTTACGGCTAGTCAGGTCATTGTAACGCACCAACTTGCTAGAAGATACCTCGGCCCGGCGGGCCAAAGCACCGACGTCTTCACCGGCGCGGGCCACAATACCCGGAATACCGTTGATGAATACACGCGACTTTCGTTGCTCTATAATTGGAAACTCTTCGGTATCGGTGCGTTCGGCAAAGTATGTGGGATTATCAATCGCTTGCTCGGTGGGTTGGGCTTTAGTCTGCTTTTTAGTGACTGGTTGAGGAGCTTTGTTTTGTGCCAGTGGGGCTTCTACCGGTGGCTCGTTAAACTGGGGCACAATCACGCTGTATGTCTTGTTTTGTGGAATTCGCCGCTGCCTAAGCCAGTGATTGTAAGGGCTCAGGTCTTCTTCGGTTACGTCAAATACCCTAGCCACATCGCCCAACGTCTGACCTTCGTAACCCGCGTGCGCCGTAAGCTGTACGGGGGGCGAAGGGTTTTGACCCACCGCCGCCTCAAAGGCTAGTTTATGAGACAAAAATTTGAGGGCGTACCAGTGGGTGTCGCTTTCCAGCCTCATCTTCCGAGCGCCGTACTTCGACTTGTTCGTCTTTTTGAGGGCACCACCCGGTCCTTCGTAGTAGGCAATCAGTGCGTACAGCCAATTGTCGAAGGTAGCGTTGTTTTTCTTCAAATAGCGGGCTGCCCCACGGGTAGCGGCCACAATGTGCATACGTTCGTCCACGGCTCCGTTGATGGTGAGTCCTACCTCTCGGGCCGACGGCTCTTTGAACTGCCAGTAACCGATAGCATTAGAAGACGATACCGCATCGCCCACCAGCGCACTTTCCTGAATGACGAGGTATTTGATATCTTCTGGTACTCTTTCTTCGTCTAGCACAGCCTCGATGAGCGGAAAGTAAGCGTCAATGCGCTCCACTTTGGCCATAAAGTATTTCTCATGACGAATAAGTGCGTCCACATCGGTCTGGATCTTCTTGCGGGCCGCTCGAGAAAGCTCGAGTCGTTGATTAGCGAACTGAATTTCTTGGGGCACGGTAACCACACGCTGAGCGTAGGCGGGCCCGGTGCACAGCGATACTATCAGTAATATGACTGATATTTGGGGAAGCCCCCCGGCAAGGCGTTGCCCGGCAAGTCGTTGCCCGGCAAGTCGTTGCCCGGCAAAGTATGGGTTATGTAGTCGCATGCAGATTATAGATTATACTTCGCTTTTCATCAACAGCATCAGTCCATCGCGCAGTGGCAATAGTACGTTGTTTACCCGCGAATCTTGGTGTACATATTCGTTAAACGACTGAATGGCGCGTGTCTTTCGGTCGGTTTGGTTTTTATTTACCAAAACCTTACCACTCCATAGCACATTATCGACAATAATAAATCCCCCGGGCCGTACTTTATCAATGAGCAACTCATAATAATGCTGATAGCGATCTTTGTCGGCATCAATAAAAACCAAGTCAAAGACCGCATCGAGGCGCATAATCACCTCACTGGCATCACCCAAATGATAACGAATCTTCTCGCTCATGCCTGACTCTTCGAAGTACGCACGCACCCGATTGGCCAATTCTTCGTTGCGATCTACAGTATGGATAATGCCGCCGGGGGGCAACGCCTGGGCCATCCACAGCGTGGCGTAGCCGGTGAAAGTACCCACTTCTAGCACGCGCCTGGCGGATATTGCTCGTACCAGCATCGCTAGCAAAGCGCCCTGCGTAGGGCCTGAGAGCATCTGAGGCATCAGGACTTGCAGATGCGTTTCTCGTCTAACCTTTCGTAGCAAGACGGTTTCAGGCTGGCTGTGAGCCGCAGCGTAGGCGTCGGTATCGGCAGAAACCGTAGGGTGCGAAGGGTTTTTCATTACCGGTTAGTATCGGCCAGCAGGTGCTGTTCAAAGAACAAAGCAATTGCCTGATACATGTAGTCGCGGTTGCCCTTCTTGCGGAAGCCGTGGCCTTCATCTTTCGCTAGTAAATACCATACTTCTCCACCCGTATTGCGAATCTCTTCTACCATCTGCTCTGACTCACTGGCGGGCACCCGCGGATCGTTGGCGCCCTGAATAACAAACAGTGGTTTGTCTATTTTGTCAGCATGGTTGTTGGGCGATATTTTCTCGAGAAAAGCGCGCATCTCTGGATCGCGCTCATCGCCGTACTCCACACGGCGCAGGTTGCGGCGGTAGGCTTCGGTGTTCTCCAAAAAAGTAACGAAGTTGCTGATTCCGACAACGTCAACTCCACACTTGAGTTTGCTGCCGTAGTCTACCATAGAGGCCAGCACCATGTAACCTCCGTAGCTACCCCCGTACACCGCCACCCGTTCACTGTCCAGCTCCGGCTGTTCACCGATCCAATCAATCAGTGCACCCATATCTTTAACTGATTCCTTTCGGCCAAAACCATTATCGAGCTGTAGATACGATTTGCCGTAGCCTGCCGAGCCGCGTACGTTGGGCGCAATCACGGCGATCCCCATCTCATTGACCAGATAGTTGGTGAAAGCTGAAAAGCCAGGGGTATACTGCCCCTCCGGGCCCCCGTGGATCATGATCACAACCGGTGTAGAGCGCTGAGCCGCCTTGGGTTTGAAGTAGAACGCTGGTATCTGACGCGTTTCTTGTACGGTAGAATCAAAACTAGGAAACGTAATGAGCTCCGGCTGCACAAATTCGCGGATATCGACGCCACCCACTTCGCTGTAGGTCCAGCGCTCGAGGCGGTTGTTATCGTCTAGGTCAAGTACATATACATCGCCCGAACTCTGGGGGGTGGTGATACTGATGGCCAGGCGGTTTTCGAAGGGGTGGTAATTGAGCCCTGATATACGTCCGGTGGGCACATTGGTTACCTTTTGATACGTTAGTTTTTTGGTGTCGAGCAGATAGAGCTGCTCAATTCCGCCTTCGTTGGCAGTGAACGCCAGTTGGGTTCGGTCTGGGTTCATCGAGATGTCGGTAACGTCCCAGGCAATATCACTGGTGACCGGAGTAAACTCCCGTTTGTTAAGATCGTAATAGGTGAGCGTACGAAACTCGCCGCCACGATCAGTGATCATGAATAACCCGTCGCCGCTGGCATTCCAGAGGCCCCCTGCGTAAAAGGCGGTAGCGGAGGTATCGTTGACAAGAGTGAGAGATTTATCTGCCACGTTGAGCGTATAAAGATTCGCCTTCGCCGCCGATTGATACTGCATCACCGTCAGCCTCTGATCATCGGGCGACCAGTCGGTGGCCGACCAGGCTCCGTTGCTTTCGTCTACCAACAGCTCTGCTTGTTTCGGATTGTTCATGCTCGACACGTAGATATCAAAGTCTTGCCCGGTGCGTCGGGTGCTGGTAAAGGCAAAGCGATCGCCCTGATTGGACCATGTGCCGTTGCTATTGCGCGATTCACCGTCCGAGAGCATCTGGTAATTGTTGGTTTCACTGTCGTACCAAAACAGCTGCGCAAACTCGTTACCGCCCTCATCCTTGGTAAACAAGAAACCCCGATGGTCAGGACTCGGAGAGTAGCGCCCTGCCCCCACGGGCTCCTCAAAAAACGTAATCTGCTGCCGCATGCCCAACGGATGATCGACCTGGTGCAGCTGAGCGGTTTCGCCGAAGCGGGTGCGAATAAGCAGTTGCTCGCCCGCAGGGTGCCAGTCAGCAACTGAGGCAGAGCGCGCATTTTGATACTGTTGCAGGCGCTGAGCAACAGATTCAGGAATATCAGGAATATTTTCAACGACTAAATTACCCTGCTCACGCTGTTGAGCCCATCCGGTAGTGACTGCCAGTACGCATAGCACGCCAAGGATTGATAAAAGTAGCTTCATGCGGTCATGATTTTTAGGAGGATGACATCGTGTTTAATTTGGGTAATCTACGGGGTACCCTGAAACGATTCGGTAGATGATAGCTAAGATAACACATCGTGGTTATTTGCGCACAGAATGGCAAAATATTACGTATTATGGCACTGCTTGCACCCGCTGTGTGGCAATTACCTCAATAGATACTGCCTTATGTCTCGAATCAAACGACTCGATCCTCGCAAACTGATTGATCACCTGCCCTTGCTACGCAAGAAGCCACCGGTGTATCGCTTAAGCCAAAACGCCGGGACGGCTCCGGGCACGCTGATCTACACCGGACGTAACACTGAAGAGAAGCCCGAACTGTCCATCTTTCGCTACGACGAAGAACAGATTGAAGAGTTTACTGACGAAACGTTCGTGGGGGTGCTTGAAAAGATGGATCCAGAGAAAGCCAACTGGGTGAACGTAAGTGCCATCAACGATACCAATATTATTCAGGCAATCGGGGAGCATTTCGATCTGCATCCATTAGTGTCAGAAGACATTCTTAACACGGTTTTGTCGCCGCAGTACGAAGATTATGAAGACTATCTGTTCATCACCATGAAGATGATGAGCATTGATCCTAAAAACCACTCGGTAGAGCAGGAGCACGTTAGCTTTATCCTGGGTAAATACTACCTTATTTCCTTCCAAGAGCGAAAAAAAGACGTCTTCGAACCGGTTCGTCAGCGACTAGAAGCCTACAAAGGCCGCATTCGCAAACGAGGGATAGACTACCTGCTCTACGCACTCATCGACGTGATTGTAGACAACTACTACACCATCACGGAGGCTTACAGTGACCAATTGGCTGACTTGGAAGATGAGTTGATCTATCGCCCTAATGATCGGGCCATCGAGCGTATTACGCACTATAAAAGGCAATTGGTGGAGCTGCGTAAACACATTCATCCGCTGCGAGAAGCCCTTCAGGCACTGGTGCAACAGGAAGCATTGATCGAGCCGCCTACCCTGCGCTTTTTCGGCGATGTGATCAGCCACGTAGACCATGTCATCAATACCATGGAGCAGCAGCGGGAGACGCTCACTACTTTTATGGATTTGTATATGACTACACTGAGCAACAAGATGAACAACGTGATGAAGACGCTCACCATCATCGCTACGATTTTTATTCCCCTCACCTTCGTGGCCGGCATCTACGGAATGAACTTCGAGAACATGCCTGAACTAAGCTATAAACACGGTTATCCGATTGCGTTAGCCTCCATGATCGTGTCGGGCATAGTGATGTACGTATATATGCGCAACCGAGAATGGTTTTAGTAGAATAGGTAGTCACTATTTTTCGTGCAATATCTTGATGATAGGGGCTAGCGGTACTCTTGTAAAGTGCGTATGATGGTGGGCTTAAAAGGCTCGAGAGTATGATAATCCTACGAGGCAGCTAACCAACGATGTAGAAAATTAACCTTTCAATCACGCTGCTCTACCGGGTTTCTATTCATTTTTAATAAGGTAGGCAGAAATTGCCAATACCACTTTGGCTTAATACGCAGTGTTCACACCGGTTAAGAAAGTGCCTATTTAGCCCACCGCGATAGCTTTTTTTTACTATCATAAATAAAAAGAGTATCAGTTTGATAAGGCGAGGGTCAGATATCAATAGTATTATATCTGTTTATAGTTGATAAAGTATAGTTATACATCAGAAAAATTTATTTCTTAACAAGATATGCTATAACGGCTCGCGTTTTATAACGACTCGTAAGTTGTTTGCACTGATGCTGCTTACTATATCGATGTAAGTACCACAAAGTGTCCAACCATGAAGCCTATTGCATACCTCTACTGCTGGCTGCTGCTCTGTCAGTCACTGGCCCACGCGGCTAATCCACCGACCCCATCTTCTATCCTTTTGCCCGTAGAAGTGATGGGGCAGGGTAAACCGGTAGTAGCGGTTCGTTTTGACCTAACCAGCGGGGCAAAAAATGTAGACGCTCTCTACTTAAAAGCGCATCGGTTGGCGTATCGCGACGCCTCTACCAACCCCGGGCGGGGGGCCAAGGGCAGCGTCAAACTCAATGATGGCCCCTGGATAGACCTAGACAATAGCACGGTGAACTGTTACGACCATGAAGCGGCCTTCGGCTGTCTGTCGGGGGCCTACCACACCGTACGCCTCACCGTACCCATTGAAGGGGCGGTGAAGGGACAAAATACCCTGCGCTTCCGCTTCAACGGTACCGACAAGTTCACCACCGGCTACCGCATTCTAGCCTTCAACCTGCTCAAAGGCAACCAAAAGGTGATCCCCGCCGAACGCTTCGTGCAGGATAACCCCAAAGAGTGGACTGCCCCCCGACCCTCAGCTAGTGGGGTGGCCCAAGGAAAGCAATTGTGGGAAAGCGCGCCGCTGGTAGACTACCCCGGTGGGCCAGTGATTCAGGCTAAGTGTTCGTCGTGCCACGCTCAGGATGGCCGGGACTTAGAGTACTTTGCTTACAGCAACTGGAGTATAGAAGAGCGGGCTAAGTTCCACGGCTTGAACCAGCAAGAGGCTGAGCAGATTAGTTCCTACATCCGCAGCCTGAGGGGCAGCAAGGGGGTGAAGCGTTTGGGCCGTCCGTGGAACCCACCCTACCAGCCGGGGCCGGGGACAGACAGCAAACCGGTAGAAGCCTGGGCGGCAGGGGCCGGTCTCAAGTGGGTGTTGGACAAAGATGCCGACATGATCAAGCACACCTTCAAGGGCAGTCTGAATGCGAAGAGTGTGACTAAGGTAATGAACATCAACCAAACACAGAACGCTAGAGAGACCCCGCTAGCCATCCAGCTGCCCGACTGGAACGAGTGGTTACCCGAAGTGCACCCGATAGACGCCCCGCGCATCACGAATACAGAATTCTACAAGACCCCGGCGATGCACGGTGAGTCGTTCTACGATACCTACGCCAACACACGTAAGCTGCTGGACGAGAACAGCAAGGGGGCGTTAATTGCTGACGGTCGTCTTAAAGATCAGCTGTATCGCTTAGCCTCTCAGGTCACCAATATGGACAACAAGATGAAGGAAGCCTTCGGCTACAGTTCGGGCACCGGTGGCAAAGGTAACACCCGGGAGGGCATCGTGAGCTTTCTGATGAAGTGGGGGGCAGTGAAGACCTGGGAGATCATGCAGGACTACAAACTAGAGGGGGTGGCTCACGCAGTTATTTGAGCAAGGTGAGGCACGTTCGTGGATCAGCAACCGACGCAACGTTTTTGAGATTGCCCCCCACCGTTCGGCCAACAATAATATTAACTTCCCCTACCAAAGCGTGCTGGTGGGCAAGTACGCCTCTACCTCATGGTACCATTTGCAAGTTATCATCAACGCAGGCAACCGAGAAACGCTGACGCTGTGGCCAGTGGACTGGAACTACCAGCCGGCCCATATTAACGGTTTGCACACCAAGGGAGGTGGGCCGAAGCATCCGTATCGCTACGCGGTGTCACACGCCAAGATGATCCAGCAGTTCGACGACAAGAAGGAGCTGTTAGAGAGTGGAATCGGCTTTCGTCAGATGCATCCGGCGCACTATACACCGATTGAGGGGGTGAAGGGGACAATCTTCGAGGACCTGCCTCGGGGAGACCGGGCGGCATTGCTGGCGGGGATGCTCAACGCTACGATGGACCTACTGGATCGCTACCCCACCAGCGACTGGCTGCGCGATACGCTGATCACCAAGAATCCAGAATCGGCCATCGTGTTGCGTCCGGAAAGCTACCGCCCGAAGGTGATAGCAGACGAGAAGTTCAGCAAAGAAATGCATTATGGCGCGTATGAGGATATCTGGTACACGATGATTCCTCACTTCCGGAAGGCAGGGGTAGACGAACCCACCCTGAACCGTCTCATTGACTTCGGACAAACCATGTGGCCTAAAGGCAAGTGGAACGAGATGAAGGTTGCCGCGAAACCCCTTGCCCTGGGTGACGGCTGGTACCTGTTGAAGAATCGCTACGAAAAGGGCTATCTCTATCAGGCGGGTGATACCGCTCGCTACGGCACGTTGAAGGCTGAAACCGACCTGGCTTTTCAGTGGCGGTTAGAGTCACCTAAAAACAAGACCTACTATCGGCTAAAAAACCGAGCCAGCGGCGAGTATCTCCACATTGAGAAGAGAAAAGCTTACGCCGAGGTAACCGCTTTGGGAAGTGAAGACTGGCACAGTGCTCGGTGGAAGATTGTGCCGCAAAAGAATAACTTCGTTCGCCTGGAATGCATCTGGGGAAATAAAAAGAACCCTAGTACGCTACACACTCAGAATCGACTCGGTCACGTGCAGCACGGAGCTATCCATACGGGTGCTCATAGTTCTCACTGGAAACTTATTGAGGTAGAAGATAGCACCCACTCGCCTACTCCTCGCCAGATCATACAGGCAGAAGACTACATTAGCCGAGACGCACAGCAGGACATTCAGGGGATGCCTTGGCAGCGGGGCAATGAGCAGTCGGGGGGGCAGACCTACATGTCTACCGCCGATTTGGGTCAGTGTGTGGTGAACGGCTGGACGGCCGGAGCCAAACTAGACTATAACTTCGTAGTACCAGCAGATACGACCTATCATATCTGGGTGCGCCGCTACGCATCAGACGGGGGTGATAACTCAGCCTACTTTGGACTAGATGGCAAGGGCATAGACAACATAGACAACCGAGGAGCCTACGGACAGTGGTACTGGCTGAAGCTGGGTAGCTATCCACTCAAAGCCGGTGAGCATAACCTATCGCTGGTGCGTCGTGAGGACGGTTACCGGGTAGACCAGTTCTTAGTGAGTAGCGAAGCGGGTCATCCCAATCAGAGCAACAACGCCCGTCAGAGTGATTGGGTAAGCGAGAAAGTGGCGACGGTAAGTGACTCGGCTACAGCCTCTTTGGTAGAGGTGTACCCCAACCCGGTTCGTGACGGTCAGTTGCAGATCAACACTGACAAGACGACCGGTCCGATAGATCGGGTAGAGCTACTGGGCATCCAGGGTCAGGTACTGCTGCGACGCACAGCAAGCGAACGAACTGGAATACGATTAGACGTACGGGCATTGCCCCCGGGGGTGTACGTAGTGAAGGCCTACGGACAGCGGCAAACCTGGACCGAAAAAGTGCTGATAGAGTAGCCCGCAAGCGTCGGGTAGTAGTTGGCTCACTACCCGACGTTTTGCAGATTATCTGCCTCGTCAATACAAACCTTCCACAAGACCACCTTTCACCTCTTCAGACATTCAGTTGCTATGTATCGACTCTACTATCTATTCGTATTATTGCTGACCTGCTCGTTACTGCTCGGTCAGGCCACACCCACTGCTGCTGCCGGTCCGATCATACTTCCTATAGAAGTGATGGGCCAGCCGGGTTACACGGCTGCCGTTCGTTTTAATTTGAAAGGCGCAGCAGGTATCGACTATCTCTTTCTGCGCGTCCATCGTCCCGCCTACGCCGATGCACTAGTCAATCCTAAGCGAGGGGCTAAAGCGAGCGTACGGCTTAACAACGGTAAGTGGATAGACTTGACCGACGAAACGGTGAAGGTCTACGAACCGGCGGCTTCCTACGGAGGGTTGTCCGGTGGTTTCCATACGGTTAAGCTTAGAGTACCTATCAGTGGTGCAAAGCAGGGTGAAAACGTACTGCGCTTTCGCTTTAACGGCACCGATGGTTTCACCACGGGATACCGCGTGCTCAACATGAACTTGCTAAGGGGCAGCACCAGAGTGTTATCCAAAGAGCGCTTTGTGCGTGACCTCCCCAAAGACTGGCGCCCCCGCCGCAAAACCGCCGGAGACATAGCGCAGGGAAAGAAACTGTGGGAAACCGCTGAGCTGGTGGATGGCCCGAACAAGCAGCCAATCAAGGCCAAGTGTGGTTCATGTCACGCGCAGGATGGTCGTGATCTGGAATATTTCGCCTACAGCAACTGGAGTATAGAAGAGCGGGCCAAGTTTCACGGCCTATCGCAAAAAGAATCCGAGCAGGTTAGCTCCTACATCCGTAGTTTGAAAGACAGTAAGAAGGTAAGGCGTTTAGGCCGTCCGTGGAACCCACCCTACCAGCCGGGGCCGGGCTTAGATAGTAAACCAGTGGAGTACTGGGCCGCTGGGACCGGGCTCAAGTCGGTGCTTCAAAAAGACGCCGACATGCTACCCTATCTCTTTCCCAACGGCACTTCTAAGAAAGCAATGGCCCGGGTTACCGATGCCTACGGCCGCCTCAACGTTCGTGAGATGCCTATCGCGCTGCAATTTCCCGATTGGAACGACTGGCTACCCAAAGTGCATCCTCTGGACGTATGGAAGAACAACTACTTTAAGCAGGGAGCTGCTCAGCAGGCCTACCAAGAGCTTCGTCAACGACTCACGCAGGACGGGGTGGATAACCTGATTGCGAACCGCGATTTGCCCAAACTGCTTGCCCAAACAGAGTACCAAGCCGCCGAGTTCGTAAACAAAGGTTCTAGCAACACCAAGACGCAGTTGCGTGTGAAGGACGGCCCTGCCCTCAACTTACTCAAAAACGGCATCAGTATAGAGCGTGCCAAGAGCTATCTCATGCACTTTGTAGCCGTGAAGAACTGGGAAGTGATGCAAGAGTTTGATCTAGAAGATAAAGCGCCTCAGATATTCAAGAGCGACGACGGCGAAGTGCGTGCCTGGCCTTCCAAAGGACGAAGTGTGTTCAGCGTGGCCCCCCATATCATTGCTGACGACCAGAACAACTTCGCTGATCAAGACCCCGTGGTGGGTGAGTACCAAAGCACCGCCTGGTACCAACTGCAGATGACGCTGAACGCCAACCAGCGCCAAGCGGTAGCCGAACGGCCGATGGACTGGCCCTATCAGCAGCGACACGTTCGCGAGTTGGGTGAGCGCACGGGAGTGCACCATCCGTTACGCTTCGCGGCTACTCAGATTAAGGCAATGCAGGAAAAAATGAACGGAGAAGGTTCCAACCGTAGGGGTTTTGAGTTGCGTATTATGCACCCTTGGTGGAACTACTCATCAGCTTCGGGCAATACCGGAATGATGGATGCGCTCAACCAAGTGCAGGGCGGACTTCGCAACAAAGTGGTGGCTGCCCTACTGCGTGAGTTCCTCAGGGTAGTAAAGACCGATCCTCACCCTTCGTTTCGTCCGGAAGGATGGGCCCGGGTGACACACGAAGCCTCTACCGGACGCTGGTACGGAGTAGAGCCAAAGAATTACGTGCCGAAGGCGTACCCCGGAACGGGTAAACTGTTTTTGTATCCACAGAACTACCACGCGGACAACTTCTTTCGAGTCATTCCTTTGTTCGCCCAGAACGGCGTAGACTCAGAAGTGCTTAACGAACTGATTGATTGGTGCAAAACCATGTGGCCCAAGGGTAACTGGAACTCACTGAAGGTACAATCAGCCGCAAGGGTCTTGGTTGACAGTACCTCAACCCAGACCATACAGGCAGAGGACTATATCAACCGAAGCGCTCAGCAGGACGCGCAGGGGATGCCCTGGCAGAAGGGCAATGGCCAATCGGGTCAGACTTACGTATCTACCTCCGACTTGGGTCAGTGTGTGGTGAACGGCTGGACGGCGGGGGCCAAACTAGACTATAACTTCGCAGTACCTACCGATACCACCTATCATATCTGGGTGCGCCGCTACGCCTCAGACGGGGGCGACAACTCGGCCTACTTCGGCCTGGATGGTGTGGGAATAGATAACATAGACAACCGAGAGGCCTACGGGCAGTGGTACTGGCTGAAGCTGGGTAGCTATCCGCTCAAAGCCGGTGAGCACAGCCTATCGCTGGTTCGTCGTGAAGACGGCTACCAGGTAGATAAGTTCTTAGTGAGTAGCGAAGCGGGTCATCCCAACCGTAGCAATAACGCCCGTCAGGGTGAGTGGATAAGCGAGAAAGTAGCGGCGGTGAGCGACTCGGCCACCGCTTCGCTAGTAGAGGTATACCCTAACCCGGTGAGAGACGGTCAGTTGCAGATCAACACGGCCAAGACGACCGGACCGATAGACCGCATAGAGCTGCTGGGCATCCAGGGACAAGTGCTGCTGCGACGCACAGCAAGCGAACGAGCTGGAATACGACTAGACGTACGGGCATTGCCCCCGGGGGTGTACGTAGTGAAAGCCTACGGACAGCGGCAGACCTGGACCGAAAAAGTGCTGGTAGAATAGTGCTAGCGGTGCGCTACTTAGCGCGTTTGATAAACAGCAGTGAAACCAATGAAGCGCTAGCGGCTACACGGTAACCGCTTCTAACTCTTCCAGTGATTTGCCCTTGGTTTCGGGCATCATCTTCCAGGCGAACAGCAGTTGTAGCACCATCATCCCGCAGAAGATCGCGAAGGTGAGTCCACCGCCCAGAGCCTCGGTAACGATAGGAAAGGAAAAGGCAACCAGTGCCGCCATCAACCAGTGCGTGAAGCTGCCCAGAGCCTGGCCCGAAGCCCGCACGCGGTTGGGGAAAATCTCGGAGATAAACACCCAAATAACCGCCCCCTGCGAAAAGGCAAAAAAGGCAATGTAAACGAATAGATAGATCGGCACCAGAATACCGAAAGACTCGGTGAAGAAAGCGCTTGCCACCAGTCCGAGGGTGAGGATGAGGCCCATTGAACCAATGATCATTAGCACCCGCCGACCGGCTTTATCTATCAAGTACAGCCCTAAAAAGGTAGACAGCAGATTGACCAAGCCCACGCCGGTAGACGACAACAGCGCCGCGTTGGTGCCCAAACCCGTCATCTCGAAGATGCGCGGCGCGTAATAAATGATGGCATTGATGCCCGACATTTGATTGAAGAAGGCGAATAGTACCGCGAGCATGATGGGCCAGCGATATTTCTTAGAAAAGAACGGCTCTTGCCTGGTTTCGACTGGTTCTACGGTGGCCAGAATCGCCTGTACCTCGGTATCTGCCTGTGCTGGATCAATTTGCGCCAGAATGCTACGCGCTTGTTCCACGGCATTGCGCTTGAGGATGAGCCAGCGCGGACTTTCGGGCACGAGGAAAATAGTAATCAGGAACCCTAGGGCTGGAAACGCTTCTACGCCCAGCATCCACCGCCAGGCGTTTTCACCCACGCCCGCGATCAAGAAATTCGAGAGGTAGGCGATCAGGATACCAAACACGATGTTAAACTGAAACAAAGCGACCAACTGTCCGCGGGACGAGGGCGGTGAAATTTCAGAGATATACATGGGCGCGGCCACTGACGAAGCCCCTACTCCCAACCCACCAATAAAACGAAAGAATAAAAACACGTACCAATCGGTAGCCAAGGCCGACCCGAGGGCTGATACTAAATAAAGTGCTGCAATCCAGACCAAAGTTTTTTGTCGGCCGATGCGGTCGGAGGGAATACCGCCGAAGAGTGCTCCGAACACCGTGCCGATCAGCGCAATAGACACCGTGAAACCGTGTTCCACCGCCGTCAGTGCCCACACTTCCTGGATGGTTTGCTCTGCTCCAGAGATCACGGCAGTGTCGAAGCCAAACAGGAATCCACCCAGCGCTACCGTGATTGACCAAAACCATAGTTTTTGCCTGTTCATAGCTACAGCGTGAGTGAGGTAGGGTTCTCAATAATTTCAATGTCTTGAAAGCGAATATCCATCTCCATATCGCCGTGCAACTGCACGCCGATATAGCCGCTTTCGCGCCCCGGATCGTTCTGTAGCTTAGCCGTTTGCTCGCCGTTCACGTACACCGCCACATCTTTACCCTTCGCTATCACAACCATCTCATTCCAGTCATTCGGCTTATACCATCGGGCCACATCAACCGAATCAGGCTGAACGACCCAGGCGCGACCGCTGGTTTCGTACAGTCCGCCCGCGTCTTTTTCAGGATCAATCTCAGCCTGAAAGCCAGCGACATTATAAGGCTCACCCACCTTTTCTACCCGAAAGTAAAGGCCGCTGTTGCCCTGATTGGCCTTATAAACCACCCGCAGCTTAAAATCGTCATACTCCTGATCGGTCACCAAAATGCCGTGGCGTTCTTCGCTTGCCGGACTGGTGCCCACCAGCACTCCGTCTTTTACCTGCCACTCGCCACCCGGCATGATCTCCCAACCGTCTAAGTTTTCATGATTGAATAGGGGTTGCCAGTCTTCCGGCGAGGCGGGAGTATCAGCCACTGTGGTGCTATCGGTCTGCACTTCGGTAGTTTCGGCGGTGGGGTTACTACAAGCCAGTAGGGCCAGCGGAAGTAACAATAAGCATTGAGTCGGTCGCATAACTATTTGGTTGTTTGTCGGTTAAGTGTATAACATTCCGACGAAAGTAACCACTTTTTTCTAATTCGTCGGTGTACCTATTTATTCACTTTTAAAACGTAAAGCAATTATGCCACAGCGAGATACCAATACCACCGGAAAACAACAAGGCGGCGACCCTTCGGCCAGCCCGGCTCAAAGCAAAGCTCAGATCAAGGATTTTAAAGAAGGGCAAGATCTGGAACGTGAAGAGGAGCTACGCGATCAGTTCTTAGACGAGGACGGTAACGTAGATCCGAGTAAAGCCCCTTTGCAGAACCCCAACCGCAACACGGACAAAACGCAAACCGACGCTCCTACTTACGGTGGCGGACACTGATATTTCGCTAGTAGTGGTTAGCGGTAGGTAGTTCTATCCTGACTATGTCAGCTAGCCGTCGCTACTCAAGGGAGGCATTTGTTACCTTAGCTTCGGCAAATTATTGTAGGCTATCACACATAGGCAGCACATCACCTTCATCAAACCACCCCACGTATGAGCACGATCACAACCTTATTTTTTGATGTAGGCGGGGTTTTGCTCACCAACGGCTGGGACCATGTGGCCCGCGAAAAGGCGGCCGAACGGTTTGGCTATGACTACGAAGAAAGCGAAGCACATCATCAGGAAGTAGCCCAACGGTTTGAGTGCGGACAAATGAACCAGCAAGACTACCTACAGCAGGTAGTCTTTTTTGCGGATCGCCCGTTTGCCGAAGGTGAGTTCGTGCGGTTTATGGAACAGCAGTCACAGCCGCACGCGGCCTCGTTAGAAGTGCTGCAAAAATTGAAGGCGCAGGGAAAGTACCAACTCGCGACGGTTAACAACGAGTCCACGTACATCAACGACTATCGAATTCGAAATTTTGAGTTGACGCGCTACTTCAGCGCCTTCTTCAGCTCGTGCTACCTAGGCGTGACCAAACCCGACTGCGAAATCTTCCAGAAAGCCCTGAACATCAGCCAAAAACAGGGGCAGGAGTGCCTGTTTGTAGACGACCGGGAAGAAAACGTAGCCGCCGCGCAGCAGTGCGGTATCCAAGCGGTGCATTTGCCTAAACCGGAAGACCTAGCAGAAGTGCTGCGGGGTGAGGGGGTGGTAGTCTAAGTCAAGAGAAGGTGTTATAGCAAAGTAGTATGGTTAGGTATATCATTCAAGGCAGAAGTATCTAGTAGTATTAGCTCTTCCGCCATTGATTGAAATGCTTTCTATTCTTTTCAAATTCTTGGTACTGTTGTTCACTCATCACCGGACCGTTTAGGATGAGGCTTTCCCAATCGTCTTGATCGGCCACATTGCTATCATCAAGTAGTCTCTCAACCTCCTTTCTCAGTTTGCTCATGTCTTCGGGGGGTAGCTGACTGATGATGTCAATAAGTTGTCTATAACCGATGTTTAACTTTACTTCCATGGCACAGTGAGTTAACTACTAATACGAGGTTGTCTCGACTCAAGTTTATGAGAGTAACTGGAAGTGTATTCCTAAAATCAATAAGCCTCTTCTGTATCTACTCATCAATCTAAATCTTGCTGTAATTTCTTTACATAGCTCACCGAAACACCGGCAAACTTAGCAATCTGCTCGACGGTCAGGGAAGAATCTTGCAGCATCATCTGAATTACTTGAATAGTTTTCTTTTCGATACCTTCCTTGTAGAGAGCGTCTTGCGTTATGTCATACGTAATGGGCATAGCATTTACCTGTTTTCTGGCGATATTATCTAACTTACGCAAACGGCTGAGCACTAGCAACTGTTGCACGCTCTTCTTTAGCGAAGCTTCGCTGGTAGAAACCGTACGCAATCTCATGATAATATTGGCAACTACTTGTTCGGCATCTGCTTTTGGGTAGTCGGCTAAAATCGATAGAATGATCTCTTCTGGAATGTCAGATGCCAGGGTTTGATCAACCGGAAGGTTATGAATGTTCCTCAACGAAAATCCCGTAATCTGCTCGTCTTCGGATAGAGCAGTCCGCATTTGGGGTTCTTTTGTTCCTAAGTAGATGACAAACTGCCGAACGGGTAGTTCAAACTTACGTTGAAGCAGTGCTTTGTATTCTGCCATGCGATAAATCATCTTTGGTTCATCGTTGGTCTGAAATTCTAGGTGAAGAATAAAAGTCGTTCCGTCTTCTGACCTGACCTTCTTCAGAAAGACTAGCCGTCCGCATCAAGTTCTCGCTCAACGGTGGTTTGCAACTTCTCCGGTAGATCAACCGGGTTATTAACCTTAATACCTAGCAGCTTTTCGGACAGCACGAGAAAAAGAGCCTCGATGTTCTCTTTGATGATCTTATCAAAGTCACCCACTAAACCTCAAACTTATACCACTTCTGATCGCTCTTACTCGAGGCGACCACGTTGCGGACGAAGGCCATGCCGCGCACGCCGTCTTCAATGGTGGGGAAGTCGGTATCGAATTCGCCGGGTTGGGTGCCGTTCATGCGGGCCTGCAGGGTCATGGCGAAGTTGCGGTAGAGGTTGGCAAAAGCCTCAACGTAACCCTCGGGGTGCCCGGCGGGCAAACGGGTATTGTGCATCGCGTGGTCTGACAAATAACCGTGGTCGCCTCCGGCGCGGTAGATTTCTACCGGTCGGTCGGGCCACTTTACTAGTAGCGTATTGGGGTTCATTTGGTGCCACTCTAGGCCCGCTTTTTCGCCGTATACGTAAATCTTGAAAGCATTTTCTTCACCGATAGAAATCTGACTGGCGTGCAGCACGCCCTTCGCCCCGCCCTCGAAGCGCAGCAGTACGTTGCCGTCGGTGTCGAGTTCGCGGCCCTCGCCGAAGGCAGTGAGGTCGGCGCAGATTTCTGAAATCTGTAGACCGGTAATGTACTCGGCCAGGTTTTCGGCGTGGGTGCCGATGTCGCCCATGCAGTTGCTAATGCCCGCTTTGCTGGGGTCGGTGCGCCACGAAGCTTGCTTTTGCCCCTCAGCCTCTAACATCTGCCCCAGCCAGCCCTGCGGATACTCAACAACAACCTTACGAATCTTCCCTAACGTGCCCGAGCTCACCAGATGTTTGGCTTCCTTCACCATCGGATAGCCGGTGTAGTTGTGCGTGAGCGCGTAGATCAAACCACTGCTTTCTACCAGCGATTGCAACTCTTTGGCTTCGTCGAAGGTGAAGGTGGCCGGTTTATCCGACACCACGTGAAAGCCGTTTTCCAGAGCCAGTTTAGCCACCGGAAAGTGCATGTGGTTGGGCGTGACGATGGAGACGAAGTCCATCCGCTGGTCTTCGGGAAGCTCTTTCTCCTTCGCAATCATTTCTTCGTAACCGGCGTACACGCGGTCTTCGGGCACGTAAAGTTCGCGACCCGATTCGCGCGACTTTTCGGCGGTGCTGCTAAAGGCCCCGCATACCAGTTCTATGTGCCCGTCTAACGTGGCGGCCATGCGGTGCACCGCACCAATAAAGGCGCCTTTACCGCCGCCCACCATACCCATACGAAGTTTCCTGCTCATGATTTGTTCTGGTTACGTTGTGAAGTTTGTAGAAAAAGGAATAGCTTTCTGCCTTATACAATACTGAAAGAAACAATCTATTCGTAAAGCTGTAAATCTATGAAAATGCCTACGCACTTTTTAATAACTGCTCTAAGTTTTATGCTGATCGGCCCTTCGCTGATGGCACAAGAAATGATCAAAGACGGCGAATACAAACCCGAAGATACTGAGTTTCACGATCCGAAGGTGCCTAAAATTACTCCGGGCACCGACAAGCAACCTCCGTCAGATGCCACGGTATTGTTCGGCGGCGACGACCTGTCGGCCTGGGTATCAGTAGGCAAAGATGGCCAGGCAGGTGGAGCCGCTGCGTGGACCGTAGAAGACGGTCATTTCACGGTGAAACCCGAGGCGGGTGACATCCAGACCAAGGAGGATTTCGGTAGTTTTCAGCTACATATTGAGTGGCGGTCTCCGCAAGAGATTGTGGGCGAAGGACAAGGCCGGGGCAATAGCGGCATTTTTTTGCAAGGCATGTACGAAGTGCAGGTGCTTGATTCCTACGAAAGCGAAACCTACGTCAACGGGCAGGCGGGCAGTTTGTACAAGCAAACTCCGCCGATGGTGAACGCCACGCGCCCTCCGGCCGAGTGGGAAGTGTACGACATTATCTACACCGCCCCAGAGTTTGATGAGCGCAGCCACGCGATGATAGAACCACCCTACGTAACGGTGCTACACAACGGTATAGTGGTGCAAAACCATACGCGTTTGCAGGGCACCACCGAATACATCGGCCCACCCCAGTGGAAAGCGCACGGCGACGGCCCCATCAAATTGCAGGATCATAGCAACCCCGTCAGCTACCGCAATATCTGGATTCGGCCGTTGTGAAGGTTGCTTTGCTACGACCTACCGTGCTGATGACCTTTTGCATAGACGATACGCAATTCTATACGCAGCAGAGAGAAGAAAAAGTGAGGTAGATATTCTAACAACCAGTCAGGTAATTCGAGACTCCGTTAAAACGGGTTACATTAACACCACTAGTCATAACCCGATATGAGTAAGTTAGCACGTGTAACCCAAGTAGCTGTCTTTTTTATTTTGCTTAGCTGTTCTGAACCCCTTGAGTATGGAAGCAAAATGGACAGTGTGCAGAACCTATCAATAAGTCAGTTATCTAAACCTCCCGACTTATATGACTCCATAGTAGTTGAGTTAACCGGTTACTATTACTGGGGGTTCGAACAAAGTGTATTTTACGAAAGGAAATGGATAAAAAGTAATAGTAACGCAGTTTGGGTTGATTTCACAGATAGTCTTAATGATTCAGTTCCCGAAGGAATTAACGATAAACTTCAAGGAGAGAGATTGAAGCTACTATGAGGCAAATACCGCACTTATTTCCATCACGAACCCTACTAGTACGTTTGAGTTGATCTCTCCCTCTTCCACTGCGAAGGAGGTTAGTTCGTAGTCTTCGTTTTGGTAGCTGTATACTTCTATCGATTAGGAGCAACGATCCAGTATTCGCGCACTTGATACTCGCGATAAATCTTCATCTTATCGCCGCGATCGTGCTTCATAGTAGAGGGAGAAAGAATCTCTACAACTAGATCGGAAGCACCTTCTATACCGTCATCAGTAACAATCTCCTCTCGTGCTTGGCTGACAAACAGTAGATCTGGTTGCACGGAATGGTATTCACCGAGAAATACGTCAAGGGGGCATATAAAACTTCACCTAGTTTCTTCTGCTCGACAAAAGTACCAAGCAAACGGAATAATTTTCCAGAAGCCTTTTGATGCTTTGGACTAGGGGCACCTTTTTTTACAATTTTACCATTAATTAACTCATAATTAAAACCAGGCGCTACTTCCATTTTCAGAAACTCGGCCACCTTGGTTTTCTTATCAATTACTGAACTACTCATAGCTCATCTATTTGGCGTTCGTATTACTGCTCAAGTTAAGTATTTATCTGCTGAAAGCCACTCCTCTTTCCGACTCACTTGACTGGCCTACAGCACGGATGGAGGTTGCGTCATACGCTTTCTGGTCTACCCAAAAACTGAGGTGACTAGGAATATTGAGTAGTTTGTCAAAAGTGATGTAGTATTCGCTGAAGTATGAATAATGAGTAGTGATGGATGAGGCCATTAATCATCATTCATCCGTCACGCCGCAAAACAATGACCTGGCTACTTAGCAATCGTGATATTCAGGGAGGACAATCAACTCCTGGCCAGTAATGGTTGCTATCTCGTGCCGATACGGATCAAGCGTATGGCACGCTCCGTAGAACACGGTATACGGATGCTGGCCTTCATCTAGCTGCAGCATCAGATAAGCCCCGCCGCCGCCCTTGGCGGGTAGGATGTTCTGTAGTGTCACCGACTGAATGGCATCTGTCGAGAAGGTTTCGGAGTACGCAGCACCGGCAAATCCGATCTTCTGATGCCGGTGGTCTTTCCAAATGACTGCCTGTTTGCTATCTATTTGGTTGATAAGCGGTGGCCTACGTTTCACGTGGCTATTTCTTTTGTAGCTAGATTGAATCTTGATATCAGCGTCGATAAGGAGAAACTCGCTGATTTCCATGGTGGCTTCGTAAGCCGGATCGACTAGCAAACTAGGGTACTCGCGTTCGTTCATAGCGCAAAAAGCAGTGAACCCCCTTTCGTAATGCCAATCAGTATCGTAAGAGTATCCCAAAGAAATACTCATACCTTCTGCTTTTATAGCAAAGCGGGCGTAGTCATCGTCCTGATAGGCTGTGGGCTGGATATTGGCAGGAGTTGCCTGCTGAAGATGCGCCTTCAGCTCGTGAAAGCTGTGGTCGGAGCTGGTCTCGTGTACACCGTCAGCAAAGTATCGGAAGATGGCTATGTCCGTTCGCTGGTTAGTGCTGAAGGTGTAAAAGCTGTGGAACAATACCGATCCTACTCGAACCGGATACATAAAATTGAGGCGAGTGTCAACCTCAGCATCCGGTGCTACCAACGGCGGCTCGGCCTTCATAAGTTCATCGTAAGCGATATCCCAGGAGATAAACTTCTTCTGTGGCGATTGTACTTCAAAACCACGAAAGTAATCATCAAACTGCCCGGGTAGCAGTTGGTAGGTAGTCTCACCCTTTTTTCGCCAGAGCAGCTGCTTTGTTCGTTTGTCACCTCTTTTTATAAACGCAAAGAAAGCGCGATCGTCTAACTCAAGTTGCTCTGAGAGCGTCTGGTACAACTCCCGAAATCCGTGGAAGTGCGCGTGTAGGCGATGTTCGCGATTAGTATAAATATACAGTAAAAGCTGCTGATCATAATCTATCTCAGCGTACACGCAGTGGATGTGATCAACGCTAAACCGAGTAGGGCTAGCGTTTGGAGTATGGCGATAAGAGATGTAGTGACCCTCGAGGTGCATACTTCCTGGCCCCGTGGTGGGCAGAAAATATTGAGTGTGGTCATCATCATTACCAAACAGGCTACTTAAAAATCCCATAAAGCACTTTATTTAAGAGGCGCGACTGTTGCATCGCAACCTATCGTGAACAGCTAAGTTAAGTAGGTAAATATGAATAAACCATCCCGATCAACTGTTCAGCTTTATATCATAGGTACGGTAGCAATAACCTTTATTGCGCAAAGGGCTTCTGCCACCTTCTGAAACAGTTAATAAAAGAACGGTGAAGTAGCGAACATTTACGTACGGGTAGTTAGTCACCGTGGCAGTTGCTAAAATTTGTCGTTCTTTGAGGGGTGCTTACGCCTAGCGTATTAACTTGAACTAGCTCCAATACCAATCACTTGAAAACAATAACCACTAAACCTCTTACCATCCGCATCATCAGTGGGGTGTGTGCTCTACTATTTTTTTTGTTTGCTGCCGTGCAACTCAACGATCCTGACAGTTTTTCCTGGATGTTTCTGTACGGCTACGTGGCGGTGATGGCCACCTTGGCTACGTTCAACCGGTACAACCCTTCGCTGTTGATACCGGGTATGGCTATCTTTGCGCTCTACTTTCTCTACCTAACCCCAGAGATTGCGGTTTGGTTGGGGAGCGAAGATAACCTGGTGGGCGGAACAATGAGCAACGATAAAATGTATATCGAACGATCACGCGAGGCTTTTGGGCTACTCATTGGATTGGGCGTGCTATCTTTTCTGTTTTTTACCCGCCATCGTTAATATTTTCGTATGCACACCCGCCGAGCGCACATTGTGGGGGCCGGTATTGCCGGTATCGCCTCGGCCATACGGCTAGCCAACAAAGGTTACCACGTTGATGTATTTGAGGCCAATGATTATCCGGGAGGCAAACTTTCACAGATTGAGCAAGACCGCTATCGCTTTGATGCGGGGCCGTCGCTGTTCACACTGCCCGAACTGGTAGAAGAACTGTTCGAGCTGTCGGGCGAACACACCGAAGATCACTTTCAGTACCAGCGACTGCCCGTCAACTGCCACTACTTCTACGAAGACGGCACTTTTGTCGAGGCCTTTGCCGACCCTGATGCCTTTGCGCAAGAAATTGCAGCTAAAACCGACGAACCGTCCGAGAACGTGACGCAGGCCCTACAACAAAGTGCTTTTTTGTATGATCGGCTGGCCGATTTGTTCATGAAGCGTTCGTTGCACCGCTGGCAAACCTTTGCTAACCGGCAGGCACTGCGGTCGTACCTCAGCCTGCACCAGTTAGACTTCTTCCGTACCATGGATAAGGCCAACGCGCAGCGGTTTCAAGACCCCCGGGTGGTGCAATTGTTTAATCGCTACGCCACCTACAACGGTTCAAACCCCTACGAAACTCCGGCCACGATGAATATCATTCCGCACCTGGAATTTAACATCGGGGCGTTTTTTCCTACGCAGGGCATGTACTCCATCACCACCAGCCTGTGGCAGCTGGCCGAGCGGTTGGGTGTGCAGTTTCACTTTGGAGCGAAGGTGGATAAGATTCTACTGAACGGCAAGAAGGTCATTGGCACGCAGGTGAGCGGAGAGCGGCACGAGGCCGACATGGTGGTGAGTAATATGGATGTGGTGAGCACCTACCGCAAGTTGCTACCTCACGTTACGCCCCCTACCCGGCTGCTTAAACAACCCAAATCCAGTTCTGCGCTGATCTTCTACTGGGGTATTCAACAAGAGTTTCCTCGGCTCGATTTGCACAACATATTTTTTAGCCAGGACTATCAGGCAGAGTTTAAGCATATCTTTCAGGACAAGGACATCCACAGCGACCCTACGGTTTACCTCAACATCACTTCTAAGTACAAACCTGACGACGCACCGGCGGGCTGCGAAAACTGGTTCACGATGATCAATGTGCCCAACAACTCCGGACAGGATTGGGACAGTATGATTGATCGGGCCCGTGATAATATTGTTGAGAAACTAAGCCGGATGCTGAATACGGACGTAGGGCCATTGATTGCGAACGAGAGCATCCTTGATCCGCGTAGCATTGAATCAAAAACCTCTTCGTCGCAGGGCGCATTGTACGGCAACAGCTCAAACAACCGCTACGCCGCCTTTCTGCGCCACGCCAACTTCAGTCGGCGGTTTCCCGGATTGTACTTCTGTGGCGGGAGTGTGCATCCGGGCGGGGGCATTCCGCTGAGCTTGTTGTCGGCGAAGATTATGGCCGATCAAGTGGCGGCGGTGTAGACCATTGCGGCCAGTTGCTTGCTCAGCTATTGGTTAGTGTATGGGCAGCACTCGCTATCATGGTACCTTCCGGCATCAATTGATAATAAGTATCGTAGCGTTGTAATATCTCATGCACATAATTCACCGGCTCACTACCGCGGCAGTACCCTGACTTTACGACGGGGTCTGTGTAGTAAGCAGCCTCAGACTTTAATAGTAAGAACTCAGCCACATCCTCCCAGCTTTCAGGATTACGCTCGTGCTTGATGGCGAGACGACGCGCATCAAGCACATGACCCTGCCCCGCGTTGTAAGAAGCGAGCACAAATTTGATACGCTCTTCTTGATCAGGAACATACTTGATCCATAAGGCATCGAGCCACGCCAGATACGCCGTACCCGCTCGCAAGCTTTGGGTAGGATTCACCATATCGGTAACTCCGTACATTTCGCCGGTAGAAGGTAGCAGCTGCATCAAACCCTCGGCTCCTGCCCACGACTTGGCCTCAGGATCAAACTTAGACTCTTGGTACACTTGCGCGGCCAATAGGCGCCAGTCCCAACCCAAGGTGCTGGCGTGTTGACGCAGCTGGGGATCGTAGGGCGATATAAACTCACCGCCTACACTAGAGTACTCACTACGCACCCGGCGCAGCATCGTCTTAGGACTGTGAAAGTACTTGCGGTAGATCATATTATACTCAGGGCCCCGCTTCATCTTTACCATCCAGCTGTTGACTGCCGACAACAGCATTTCTGCTTCG
The DNA here is from genome assembly GCA_965213875.1 of Tunicatimonas sp. Classification (GTDB taxonomy): domain Bacteria; phylum Bacteroidota; class Bacteroidia; order Cytophagales; family Cyclobacteriaceae; genus Tunicatimonas. The sequence goes on from CBDCAN010000002.1 coordinate 60,093, forward strand.
GGGCGGGTGGCCCAAGCCACTTTTTGCGGAAAACTAATGGGGGTTTCCACATCGATCAGGGGGTAATAGGCTGTGTTGACTCTTGCCTGATTCTCGTCGGCGATGGTGTAGTCTATCTCACCGTCAGCTACCATTTTGATGAGCTGTTCGGGACTCATACGCTCTTCCACGATCTGTATTTCGCCACCGATCTCCGCTGACAAATGCGCCAAGCGCTCTGCAAAAGCGGAGCCTTGTGGTACGTGAATTTCCTTGCCTTCTAGCTCCAGAGGATTACGAATCATGATTTCTTCCAGACGATGGCGTTTGATACGGCGCCATTGGTTAGGCTGACGCTGAACGAGCACCTGACGCACCAGCGAATGGTGGTTAGTAAACGCAACGCGCTCGCGACGAGCAGCGGTAACAGTCATATTAAAGGCGATTAGGTCGCCCTCACCCTGCTCCAGTAGACGAAAGGCGTCATCTATACCATGAGACATAACAATGTCCAGTTCAACGTCTAGTGATCTGGCGAAACGGGTAAGTAGCTCGTATTCATAACCCATGGGTTGGCCACGGTAAATAAAGTATCCCGTAGAGCTACGATTGAGCACAGCCCGCAAGCTTCCTCTTTTCTTGATTTTGTCCAAGTCAACGTCTACTGTGTCAAAGGGAAGGCTAGCTAGTATCGGGCTGGTTTCTACCGCCACGTCGCCGTGTTGGCAAGCCACCGGCATGGTGAGCAAAAGCAAAACCAGCAATTTCTGTACTATATCGTAACTAAAAGTAGTCTTCATTGTCTCTTCTTTACGTTTAACAAGCAATCTGTTACAATTGCCAAAAAATGTGTTTGTACGTCTATTAATGACAGTAAACGGGATATTTATTAAACTATACAAATACTAAATTATACTATTTATATAACTAATGCAAGAAATTGTTGATATGAGAACTTTTATCTGATGACGAATAGTATCATTTCTATACTGCTTCACCAGCTGAATACACTCGTACGGTCACAGAGCTATGAGTTGCTGGAGGCCCAAAATCAGCTCAGAAAAAGGACTGATAGCGGATTTCACAACGTAATTGTTGCTGCTGGGGCGGCCGTGCCAACATTGGTGGAACTTCACCTGGGTATTAGAATAAACATAGTGGAGGACTTAGTGTATCAGTTTACGAACGGAATCTCCGGTTATGGTCCGCACAGCACTACCCTTATTGCCTCTGCCGGACGTATTGAGGGAATGCCCTATCTGCGGTACGAGCTGAACGAAATAGCGGAGGTTCCCGCCATAGTGCAGCAAATGAATGCGTTTCTGGTAGCGAAGGGTTTTGATTTTCTACAAAAAAATCAGCGGATAGAGGCACTAAATACACTCTATAATACCAAAGCGACACAAAAGTCGCTACTGTTACCCAACTTGCTGCACCGCAGCCTACGCGGAATCGTACTGGCCAAACTCACCCAGCAAGAGGACTGGATGCAACTGGCAGAGACCTATCGCCTTCAACTGATGCAGAAGGGTATCCCAGGACCGATGATTCAGCGGTACGTACTGTTGACCAACTATTTGCAAACTTTCTCGGTTAACTAGCGTCTGGAACTACATTATTCGTCCAGTAAATCGGGACGGCGGGTTTTGGTTCGGGCGACCGCCTGCTCAAAACGCCAGTTCTCAATGTTAGCTCCGTGACCGGAGCGTAGCACATCGGGCACCTTCCAACCTTGGTACTCCGCCGGGCGGGTATACACCGGTGGGGCGAGTAAGTTATCCTGAAAAGAGTCGGTAAGTGCCGATGTCTCGTCATTGAGCACCCCCGGCAGCAGGCGAATCACCGAGTCGGCCAGCACCGCAGCGGCCAGTTCGCCCCCTGACAGCACATAATCGCCAACACTAATCTCTCGGGTGACCAGATGCTCACGGGCGCGCTCGTCTACTCCTTTATAGTGACCACACAGGATAATCATGTTCTTGAGTAATGATAGCTCGTTGGCTGTATTCTGGTTTAGGGTGACTCCATCGGGACTCATGTAAATCACCTCGTCGTAGTCGCGCTGTTGTTTAAGGTGCTGGATGCAGCGGTCAATAGGTTCTACCATCAAGACCATACCCGCCCCGCCGCCAAAGGCGTAGTCGTCAATTTGGCGCTGCTTGCCCGCCGCGTAGTCGCGCAGGTCGTGTATGGTTACTCGCACCAAACCTTTGTCTTGCGCCCGCTGAAGAATGGAGTGCGAAAAAGGACTCTCGAGCAGAGAAGGAACGCAACTAATGATGTCGATATGCATGACTAGGCAGTTTTGCCCAAAGTACCTAAAAGAAATACGGAAAAAATAGTGGTAAGCTGTTTACCTCTGCCTTGTCGTGTCCATTAAGGGACAAATACAGAGGAATGCACACAACCACTAACCGATCAGTTAAATTCTTTACCGCGTTGGTTGCCATCGGCCTTGCGATGAACAACGTTGCCCAAGCGCAAGACCTACAGGCCGCGCCGCTCTCTGGTGGCGAGTCTTTCCTCGGAGGTATCAGCGGCTTGGTAGTAGACGAAACCCTGACCAAAGCCGGTCGCGACTTCTACGAAGTATTCTACAGCCAGTGGGAAGCACCGGCTACTGAATTGGACTATACCATATTTATCAAAGAACTACCCGCGCCGGGCCGGGGTAGCCAAGTGATGGTCTACCTAGACGAAACCGAACTGTTTAACCAGCCCTTGCAACCACGCTACGATGTGATAGAAGCCGTGGCGCAGTACGCCGTCGGACTGGTGAGCGGCTACGTCAACAATTACGAAAGAATGTCACAGCAACTAGGCAACGAAGACCAGCAAGGCAGTGGCATATTTAGATAAGTAGTTAGGGGTGAAGAACGGTGGTGTCAGCGAGTCTGCCCGCCGTTCCCTTAGCTGATACAACGATTACACATACACCCACAACCTTATGAAAGTAAAGCAACTACTCCTTTTAACCAGCCTGATGGGAGGCAGCTTAATTGCCTCGGCACAAGACTTCTCTTATCAGCCCACCAACCCCGCCTTCGGGGGCAGCTATCTAAACTACAGCTGGCTGCTGAGTTCAGCCCAAGCGCAGAACGGGTTCACCGAAGAGCAGGAAGACTTCGGCAGCCGCTTTGACCGCGATCCGCTGGAAGACTTTGAGCAGACTTTGAACCGGCAGGTGCTGAGTCAAATTACGCGTCAGCTCACCCAAGACCAGTTTGGCGAGGGTGGTTTAGAAGAAGGCCAGTACGAAATTGGTAACTATCAAATCGACGTGGCCCCCGGTGGCGAAGACATTCAGATCACTATTCTTGACGTAACCACCGGCAGCCAAACCACCGTCAGCGTCCCTTACTTTTAATTATTGCACCACGTACAGCCGCGATTAATCGCGGCTGTATCCGAATACATCATCTATGAAACGAAATATTCTCTTTGCCTGCTGCCTGGCGTTTATCCTGCCCGCTTGCGCGCCCTACTTTCAGCAACCACTGCGGCCCACCCAGGCACGACTAGGTTCAGAATCAGGTTTCTACCGCGAGCTCAAGGGCCTACCCGAACCCCGCGAAAGGGTAGTGGCTGCCGTGTATAAGTTTCGCGACCAAACCGGACAGTACAAGCCCAGCGAAGTGGGCGCCAGTTGGTCTACGGCCGTCACGCAGGGAGCGACCTCCATCTTGCAGCGCGCGCTGGAAGAATCGGGCTGGTTCACCACCATCGAGCGCGAAGGGCTGTCGAACCTGCTCAATGAGCGCAAGATTATTCGTAGCAGTCGCCAGGCCTACGACCAGCAGAATGGTACCAAGTCGGCCGAAAACCTGCCCCCGCTGCTGTTCGCCGGCATCCTCATCGAGGGCGGCATCGTATCGTACGACGCCAACGTGCTCACCGGCGGAGCGGGTGCCCGCTACTTCGGCGTGGGCGGCAACGCCCAGTATCGGCAAGACCGCGTGACGGTGTACCTGCGGGCCACCTCTACCAGCACCGGGCGCATTGTGAAAACGGTGTATACTTCGCGCACCTTGCTGTCGCAGAAAGTGGACGCGGGCTTGTTCCGTTTCGTGAGCTTTCAGCGGCTGATGGAAGCCGAAACCGGGTTCACACACAACGAACCCGCCGAACTGGCCGTGCGCGAAGCTATCGAGAAAGGCGTGCACGCTTTGGTGGTTGAGGGCATTCAGGACGGTTTGTGGCAGTTGAAAAACCCGGAAGAGATTCACGCTCCCAGCATCAAGCGCTACGATCAGGAAGTGGAAGCGAACCTGGATACCGACTATCTGGGTCGACGGGTAAACCAGTTTCAGCGCAGCCGCTTCGCGGTGGGCGGCAGCTTGGGCACCTTCCGCTACGCCGGGGATTACCCCAACCCGATGTTTCAGTTCTCTAGTGCGGTGCAACTGATGACGCAAGTGAACCCCTGGCTGTCGGTGGGCCTGCGGGGCGGGCGGGGCACGCTGGCCGGAGAAGGCTTCTACCGTGAAACCTTCAACTACCTGAATTTAGCCACTGTGTGGCGCACTTTTCCTGAAAGTCGTTTCACTCCGCTGGTTACGTTAGAGGGGGGCATGATGACTAAGGAGGACGAAGCGTGGCGCAACGGACATCCGCAGGTGGTGGCCGGGCTGGGAGCCGAGTACTTACTGAATAATCAATTCAGCGTTCAGGCCGGGTTGCAGTACCACTACAGCCTCACCGATGAGCTGGATCAGGTGCAGCAGGGCCGCTTCAACGACTACTTCTATTCAGCCGGTGTGGGAGTAAACATCTACTTCGGCCGAAAACTAGAATAAGCACTGATCAGAAAATACATAAGAAATCATCCATCAACCAAAATACAACCACCCAGCAACTAACCATCTAGCAAATCCTCCGCGCAGCGGCCACCAGCATCTAATATCCAACATCCAGAAGGAGTCATCCCTAACTACGCTGACTTTTTCTAACCGTTTAATTCTTAACAACTATGTTTAACAAATCAATGATTACCGGTGCAGCACTCTGCGCCATCAGTTTCGGTACTGCCTCGGTAAGTTCGGCGCAAAGTCGAAACAACGAAGTATTTATCACTCAGGTAACCTTAGAAAATGATGCTAAGGTGCTACAAGGTGACGATGGCGGCACTGCAGAAGGCAATAGTATACGAGGGGTGCAGAATGGTATTGAAAACTTTGCTGAACTTGAGCAAGGTAGCGAAGGTGCGCTGGCGCATGACAACAGTATAAGCTTTACCCAACAGGGCAGCGGCAATGATTTATTCGTGGACCAGGGAGATGACGATGGGTTGTCGAGGGGTGATAGAGCTAAAACAGAGCAAAGGGGCGACCAGAACCTCGCTAATGTCAATCAAGGTGAAGACGGAGGAACTTCTATCGGCAATCAATCTACTATCGCGCAGCGCGGAAACTTTAATGAAGCATATACCGTGCAGGGCGACGATGATGGATATTCGGAGAGTAACGTAGCAAGCATTGAGCAGCGCGGAAACTCTAACGAAGCACGTATCGAGCAAGGCGACGGCGTGATACTAAATGAGGCAGTACTGGAAATGCGGACACTTCATAGTGAAGCCAACTTGCTTCAGGTTGGTGACGACCACAGTGCCATCATCGTGCAGGCTGGTACCAGCGATGTAGTAGGCGTATCCCAGAGTGGAGTGGGCAATAACATAGAAGTTACCCAAGGGGCCACAATCACTTTCCCCTAAGCACACGGCAACTTCAAGTTATATCAGCACTTGCTCTGCTTTACAAGAAGAGTAGAGTGAGTGCTGGCTTTTCCTTCAATCAAATCAAAAGCTATGTATCGATCTATTTATTTAGGGGCAACATTGTGTGTGCTTAGCGGCCTTGCTTGTGCCCAAAGCAACCAAGCCGACATTCAACAAAACGGCACTGGAAACGCTCACACCGTGCAGCAAACCGGCACCAACGAATCACTGATTCTTATCCAGGGTACTACTGCTGATCCTAGTACGCAAAACCAGGCAGAGGTTACCATGGCTGGTTCTGCTAACGAAGTGTTCATCCGCCAAGTGGGTGGACCTAATAGCCAAACCAACGTGCAGGTAGGTAGCACGGCTAGTCAGGTGGATGTGGCCCAACAGGGTGCCGACCATCAGACCACCGTGCGGCTGGGGCTCAACAACGGTACAGTGCTGAACAGTGCCGTGTCTGTAGAGCAAACCGGTCGGCAGCATACTGCTACGGTGGAGCATGCGGGGGAGATAGGGATGCAAAGCACTGACAACGGGGTGAGTATTGAGCAAACCGGAGAGCAACACGTGGCTACGGTAATTCAACAGGCTCAAACATCATCTGCTGACAACCAAACGGCTATTGTGCACAAAGCGGAAATAACCACCAAGCAACTGTAGAGCAGGCAAAGTCTGCCGAGATTGTAGAGCGCAATAAATTATCTATCATCCAGACGGGAGATGCACACAGCACCAATATTCAAGAAGGGTCTAATGGTGGTTTTGTGCGCGACAACTACACCAGTATCACCCAGCAGGGCAGTGAGCATTCGGTAGATATACAACAGGGACAAATCTTTGGCTCAGTTGATCGGAACCAAACTACGCTGACCCAAACCGGGCAGGCAAACAGCATTGGTATAGAGCAGGCCCGAGAAGGTAGTGTTGCTGATCATATGACCGCCATCACTCAAGACGGTTCGGACCACCGTGTGTTTATCGATCAGGGAAGCAGTAACGGCGGCTTCGTTCAGGGTGGCGAGACGATCATCAACCAAACCGGCCAAGCACACGATGCTAGCATTTCGCAGGGGATCTTTGCTGGTACGACTAATAGTAAATCCCTTATCACGCAAACCGGTGAGCGTCACGCTGCAAGTATCACCCGCTCAGAGTTTACGGGTGGTAGCCAAGACGATGAAGCGATAATCACCCAACTTGGTCGTGACAATGGCGCTAGTGTTATTCAGGGTTTTTTCGGAAGTAGCACTGGAAGCCACACCAGTATCTGGCAGGACGGCCAAGATAACGGTGCTAATGTCACACAAGGCAGTTTTGACTTTTCACAGGCATTGTTTGGAGTGAGTAGAGAAGATCATGCTGCCATCGCTCAACACGGTAATGGTAATTCGGTAAACATCAGTCAGGGTACCAAGGATGGTACGGCGGAAAGAAACACCGCTACAGCTACGCAGCGGGGCAACGAGAATGCCGCCACCATTGAGCAGGGCAACGAAGGCATCGCTCGCGACAACCAAGCGAAGATTAATCAGGACGGGCAGAGCAACGGAGCCACGATTGTGCAGGGCTTCCGGGGTATGGAATCGGTGGGCAATCACGCGGCGGTCACCCAAACTGGCAACGACCACAAAACAAGGATTGAGCAAGGCTTCGAGGGAGAAAGCCGAGGTAACCAAGCCACAGACAACCGTGCGGAGGTGGCTCAAACTGGTGAAATGCACACCGCCGTCGTCCGTCAGGGGCAGTTGAGCAATGCTAAAGGCAATATAGCTCACCTGTCGCAAGCAGGTTCAGGCAATGCCGGGCGTATTGTGCAAGGAGCAACCGAAGGTAGCCCCAACTTAGGATTAAATAATAGCGCAAGTCTCATCCAAACGGGCAGTAAGCAGACCGCTGACTTGCTTCAGGGAGTGGTCGGTAAAGCCACCAACGGCACCATCGCGGTGCAGCAAGAGGGTACCCTACATACCGCCCGCGTATACCAAGGAGAACAAGTCGGTGAGTCGACAGATGACAACGCCACGCTGCTACAGCAGGGGGAAGATAACACGGCCGCTATCTATCAAGGAACCGACGATATATTCTTCGAAGGAAACTCAATTGGAGTTTCTGACAACATTTCGCTGCGTAATCAGGCCAGCGTACAGCAGCAGGGTGATAGCCACGATGCACTGGTAGTGCAAGCAGGTAGCGATCATTCTTTACTGCTTCAGCAAAGCGGCAGTGGCAACATGTCGCAGGTGGTACAAGGTGCTACGCTCATCCCGTAGGCTTCCTATTCACACTTAACCAAAAACAACAATGAAACATTTAATTATTACCAGCGCACTGATCGGCAGTGGTCTGATCAGCTTTGCCCAAGGCAATCGAGCTGATATTCAGCAAAACGGACACCACAACACCCACACCGTGCAGCAAACCGGCACTGGCGAAAAACTGATGCTCGTTCAGGGAACCGCTTCGGAAACCAGCATCATGAGCAACGCTGAAGTGAGGATGGACGGAACAATGAATGAGGTGCTCATTCAGCAGTTAGGAGGACCTAACAACGAAGCTACGGTAGCTACGGAGGGGGCAAACGGGCTAATAAACGTACGGCAAGATGGTTCTGACCAACGCACTACCGTTGAGCAGGCAGCTCCGTTCGGTACCTCTGGCAGCGACGTAATCTCCATCGTACAGGAAGGGAATATTAATGATGCTGAGGTATTTCAGGGAAAAGACGGAGCCTCTATGCGAAACGAAACTATCCTGACGCAACAGGGCCAAAGAAATGAAGCTGAGATACTACAAGGGGTTGAGGGCGAAGGGCGAGCTGAGGACAATATAGCTTCGATAGCACAGATAGGGTCCGATAATTCGTCCAGAATCGGCCAGGGTTACGCTCGTAGCGGCGGCGGCGGCGGTGGAGTGTTCAATCCCTTCGGACCATCTAGTCTGGCCAAGAACAACCACGGCACGGTGCGGCAAGAAGGAAACCGCAACCGAGGAAACATCTTTCAAGGAAGTTTTAGCGGGATAGCCGAAGCTAACACGGCTACCCTGTCGCAAACGGGGAACGACAACATCGCGAATGTCAGCCAGGGTACGTTTGATAAGGTGTCTGAGCGGAACGTCGTTACTGTGGTTCAAACCGAAGATGCTAACAACGCCATGATTAAGCAAGGCAGCTTTAACGGCACGGCTACCAATAATACGATAGCCCTTACGCAAAGAGCCAGTGGGTTTGCCAGTGTTGATCAGGGTGGTAGTAACGGTACGGTTGAACGAAACGAAGTGATGCTGACACAGTTCGGAGACAGTCGGTTGAGCGTCAACCAAGGGGGGAACGGAAGCATTGCGGTAGAAAACACGGTCGTGATAGCCCAGGTGGGAGACGCTCATCAAGCAGATGTCAATCAGGGCGGTGGAATCTTCGGGGGTACCATCCGCCGAAGTGAAGTCCGCCTGACGCAGCAGGGGCACACCCACGAAGCAGACGTATATCAAGGCATTGAGGGGGGCTTAGGGGAAGAGAATGTGGCCGATCTAACACAAACGGGCAACCGTCATCGTGCTACTATCTACCAAGGAGCTGGCTCCGTACGCTTCGAGGCCAGCGATGGAGTCGTGGTTTCTGCTAGGGCAATCGCTGAAAACGAAACCCGTCGTAGTACCACCACGATCACCCAACACGGTAATGAGCACTACGCCGTGACCCTCCAGGCGGGCGCAAACCATTCGCTGACCTTACAGCAAAGCGGAATGGGTAACGTGTCGCAAGCAGCACAAGGTGTAACTCTGCCTACCCCATAATCAAATTTTCACGGTCTTAATTTAACCAAAAACAACAATGAAAAATCTAGTAATCACCAGCGCATTGATTAGCAGTAGCTTCGTAGGCTTCGCTCAAGGCAACCAAGCAGACATCCAGCAGAACGGACAAGGTAACTCCCACACGGTGCAGCAAACCGGTGCTCATGAAACGCTCACCCTTATTCAGGGCACCGCCGCCGACCCCAGTGACCGGTCGGACGCAGATGTAGTCATGAACGGCATCAGCAACGAAGTGTACATCATGCAGGCGGGCGAAGAGCACACTGCCCGCGTAACCGCCGAGGGCGAAAGTAACCATATCCGGGTGGAGCAGACTGGAGTGCTGCAAGCGGCTGACGTAGAAGTGCTCGGCAACGCGGCTCCGGCAGGTAACAAAGTAAACGTTCAGCAACAGGGCGAAACCAACGGGGCGGCGGTGTCTGTGCAGGGTGGCAGCGGCCACGACTTCCAGATCAAGCAAGCCGGAGCGGACAACGATGCGTCTATCCGGCAGTACTATTCGTCGGATAACACCTTCTTAATTGATCAGCAGGGAGCAGCCAACCAAGCGCGCATTCAGCAGGAAAGTGGCCGTGATGGCGACCAGGCGACCATCTTACAGCAGGGCTTCATTAACACCGCTCGCATTTCGCTGGCCGATGCCGATGGTATTTCGCCCACGCGCGACAACGTAGCCACAATTGATCAGAACGGTGAGGGTAATAATGCCACCATCGAGCAAAAGACTCCTGATGCGATACTCTACACGGCAGCCGCCCCGGCCGAGATCGCCAACAACGAAGCCAGTATCATTCAGCACGGCGACGACAATACGGCCCTGCTGGTACAATATGGCTCTGATAGCTTCGGTCAGATTCAGCAGAGCGGCACGCTCAACGAAGCCACACTCACCCAAGCCGGTATCGGCGACATCGCCAACATCACCCAAAATGGTAGCGGCAACGTGTCGGTAGTGTCGCAGGGCGTGGTGTTGCCGTAGAGGGGTAGGCGGTGAGCAGACTGCTCACCGCCTACCCTTCCCCTAACTACCCTACTTTTCTTAATCAATCTTCTAATCCTAATTTTTATTAATCATGTTTAACAAAATTATTTATTCAGGAGCAGCGGCTTGCGCAATCAGTTTCGGAAGCTTCGCTCAGCAGAGCCAGGGCAACGAAGTATTTATCAAACAACTGGAAGGGGCCAACGAGGCCGAAGTATCCCAGGGAGCCATAGGTGGAGAAGCGCTCTTAAATCGGGCTGACGTATTTCAAAAAGGAGAGGGGAACATTACCTTCGTAGACCAGGGAGAGGAGGGTGGTTACGCAGAGGGTAATCAGGCGACCACCTCGCAAGTAGGTAACGAGAACCTAGCCGAAGTAGATCAGGGAGACGACAATAGCTTGGCATCTGGCAACCAGGCTACGCTCACGCAACACGGTAATTTCAACGACGGTGAGATCAACCAGGGGGACGATAACGGCGTATCTTCCGACAACGTAGCTACGCTGACCCAACAAGGTAACGGTAATACCGCTGAACTCGACCAGGGAGACCGCTCGGGTCAGTCGTTAGATAATACCACGTCACTTACTCAGAAGGGGGATAATAACGTAGGTGAAGTGCGGGTCGGTAACTTCGGAGCGGCTGCCCAGAATACGGCCACCGCTACCTCCGAGGGCAACGACAACTTCGTAGGCATCTACCAGGGGTACGAAAGCGGCACCAGCGGTGCTCTGAATAATCAGGCTGCCGTAGCGCAGCAGGGCGATGATAACGACGTTGATCTGTACCAGGGAACCTACGGGGGCTACTCCCAAGACAACAGTGCCGACGTCAGTCAAGTAGGCGCTCGCAACGCCGCCGACGTGTACCAAGGCACCGGCAACCTCTTCGGCACAACCATCAGCGAGACACAGGCTTTCTCTAGTCAGTCGACCATCGGTCAGCACGGAGAAAGCAACCAAGCCATCACCGTTCAGGCCGGTCTCAGCGATTTGGCCGATGTGCAGCAGCAGGGCACCGGCAACATCGCCCGGGTTGGGCAAGGTACCGCTGTAATTGCGCCCTTCTAGGGCGCGGGCTCAGTAGGTTGTTTGGTAGCCTACTGAGCCACTGATTTTTGTTTCGTGTACTCCTCTTTGTAAGTCGCTCGGCGGCTCCGTCGCGGGACGCAAGCGACCGCACGGCGGACCGTTTGCATAAGTGGCTGAGAACTTAGTACCGAAGCCACTAGATAGCGCCCGGTGATGTCTCTACACCGTCGGGCACTTTGTCTAATTTCTAACCCACGAGCGTCTATGCTACAATTTCTGATCATCATCACAGCCACCATCTTTCCCACCCTACTCTACGCCCAGGCACCCGCCGAGGCCGAAGAAGAAATTCTGCGCAACCCCTCGTCAGCCTTCTCAGTTGGCCCGGTCGGTACCACCGACGTTCAGCAAGAGGGCACCGACCACCGAGCGGTGGTGCAAACCGAAGAAAGCTACGTGCGCATTCGGCAAAGCGGCGAAGCGCAACAGTTGCAGCTTACGCAGCAGGGCAGCAACGGCCAACTACGCATTCAGCAAGAGGGCATCAACAACCAGTACGAAGGCACCGTGCTGGGCGACAACAATCGCCTGGAAATCAGGCAGCGCGGCGAGGATAATTTAATACAGCAAGACCTAATCGGCAACGACCTGCGCTACCGCCTCACGCAAGAAGGCCGAGGCCACGAACTCATTCAGACCGAGCACGACCCGCTGGCCCCCGCTTACGAGGTACACCAGCAGGGTGAAGGTATGCAAATTACTATCGAGCAGGGGTTCGTCGGTATCCCACCGCAAGAACCGTAGTTACTACCTTCCGTCTACCCTTCTCCTGTTTCCCTTTAACCAAAAAAACATGAAAACTCTACTCATTATCTTACTCGCTCCTCTCCTACTCACTCAAGTAGAACCCGAACATCGGGCGTGGATTGCCACCGTGAAGCAGGGCGACGTGCTGCGTATTCAGGGCCGGTTCGCGAACGATAGTCCACAGGCGGCACAGTTTCGCTACGAACTCACTACCATGAAGCAAGGCACCGCTGGCAACTCGAGCAGTACGCAATCGGGCTACTTTGAAGTACCCGCCCACGGGGATATATCACTTTCTAATGTCTCCATCAATATCAATGAGGAAGATACGTACATCATTGAGTTGAAAATTTTTCGCGGGGAGACGGTTTACCTCGACGACCAAATTGAGTATCAAGGGTAAAACTAGTCACCGGCTGCTATTCGGTTGTCTTCACCAGCAACAGCGGCGGCATCACTCATCCTAACTATGAAAAAGCTCGTCTTCATTCTCGTCTCCTTTCTTTTCGCTTGCCAAGAGGATACCATTGCTCCCACCAGTTTTGGCACATTGAGCGGCACGGTTACCAATGTTCAGGGCGAGGTGGTGCCCGGCGCTCAGGTAGAAACCTCGCCGACTTCGTCTATTGTGCTCACCGACAGTGTGGGGCAGTTTACCATTACGGGCGTTGCGGCGGGTGAATATACCGTGACGGCCAAGCTCGCTGATTTCAAGAACGAATCGGTAAGCGTAACAGTGGCCGAAGAGCAAACCGCCCAGGTAGTGTTATCGCTTGAGCCTCGTGCCTCGGTGGGCGGACGCTTGCGGGGCACGCTACGCGATGCGGTGAGTAACCAGCCGATCAATCGGGCTAATATTACCACCGACCCGCCCACAGTGGCCCTCATTACCGATGATGCCGGTCATTTTCTTATTGACTCGCTGGCCGTAGGCAACTACACAGTGTTCATCAAGAAGCACGGTTACGTATATGACAGCGTGGCCGTGGCGGTGCAGGAAGATAAAGCGACGCCGGTCAATATGTTACTCGCCCCGGCCGCCACGGCGGTCAATGTGCCTACGCAGCCCGAGCCGCAGGTAGCCGCCCGCGAGCAGCCCGCCACCCTCACCCTGGGATGGGCGGTGTCTCAGGTGCGCCCCAACGCGGAGTTGCGCTACGATGTGCTGCTCTACACCAGCGATAATCCTGAAGCCCGGGTGCTGGGCGAAAACCTCACCGACACCAGCGTAGAAGTAAGCGATTTGAAAGCCGACCAAACGTACTTATGGCAGGTGGTTGTGTATGACGAACGCGGTCAGCGCACCGTGGGCGATGTGTGGACCTTTCGGACAAAAGAAGGATGAAGGGGCACCGCTGCGCGTTCTTTAGTGAGCCTGGTCAGGCCGTAAGAAGCTATGCTACCCGTAGAGAACAATTACGTTCTGCCCCCTACCATTGGTTACTCCTTCATTAACTTGGTTGTTTGCCCGGTAGAAGCACGTATTAGGTACAGTCCGTTTGGATAGTTCGAAAGGTCAATAGTCGCATTGTTGGGTACTGACTCTGGTATGATGGTTCGCCCTGACATATTCATGACGCTGATACGAGTCTGAGGAGCTAGGTCTATCTTAAAGATTCCTTCGCCGGGATTAGGGTACACATTCAGCGAACCTTCGGAGGCAACGTCGGCTAGTTTTGTTTTGGGGGAGGCACTCGCTCGTGCGGAGGGACTTGCTACCACTTCAAAAGTACATTCGTTTCTGACAAATCCGCCTTCGGCCGCATCGCTAAAGATGAGCGCAGAGACTGTCTGGGGGCCTAATGAAGTCGCCGTATACTCTCCGCTGGCAATGTCGATACCCGTGCCACCAGAAACGGTAAACTGCACAAACTGATCGGTGGTAGTAGATGGAGAAACTGTAGCGTCAAAGTCATAAGTAGTTCCTAGTGCTATTTCGGTGGGGCAGTTAGTGATACTTATACCGGTAGCGAATACTTCGGTAGAAAAAGAGAACTCGTCAACATCTAGCAAAAATCCATCTCCCCCTCTAAAAACTAAATATATATCTACAGTGTCGAAGATAAACCCTGCGGTGTTGTTCACAGTGAACGACTCAAAAGAGGTCCACCCTCCGGTATTAGGAATATCTACCGTACCCACCAGCGTTCCGGTAGGGCTACCCAACCGGTATTCTATTGTTCCCCCGCTGGTGTTGCTAGAAGCACGAATGTTAATGCTTCTACCCCCGAGCCTCACACCTTCAGCACTTCTGCTGTCTTCGTCATCAAAGTTCAGGCGGTTGAAGCCTATATAATCACCATCCTGGATAAAGCCTACCGCAGTACCGTTGTTGCTCAGTTTGATTCCGCGTTGGTCATCGAAATCTTCTGCCTGAATGGTTTGATAGGGATTAACGGGTGGCTGTGCGTTGACGTACGTTGCGGACAATGCGCAGAGCGTTAGAGAAAAGAAAAAGTTCTTCATAGTTTGCTTGCTTAGAAAATGTGAGAAGTGGGTGTCTGTTAGACACTTTCGTCTAAAAAATGTAAAGTATAATATACAATGACTTGTAGTAAGAATTATCGTATATATCTCACACGCTATACAAATAATATGAATTTCTACTTTATAAGGGGTACTATGGTATGCACTTTCTTAACGTAAGAAAACCAACACCTATCTCGGTCGTGCTTTGCTATTCAGTTAGTGAGAACGGACGCTGCCATTACTTCCATTGTTGAGTAGCCAAACCATTCAATCCTTAGTGCATTTTCCCTAACTTGACCGCTCAACCAAACCTACGGCGATGCGAAAAAAAATAGTAGCAGGCAACTGGAAGATGAATCAAACCATCGAGGAGGGGCGTGCGCTTACCTCTGAAGTACTCAACATGGTAGAAGATGAACTGCGCGATGACGTGCATGTAGTACTTTGTCCACCCTTTGTGAACTTGACCACCGTGCAGGGTATGGTGAATGGGGCCAGCCGTATATCAGTAGGCGCGCAGAACTGTAACGAGCATACCTCAGGGGCTTACACCGGCGAGATTGCGGCCAATATGCTCTCAGCTATGGATGTAGACTACGTCATTCTGGGACACAGTGAGCGGCGTGAGTACTACAACGAAAGCAACGAATTGCTCGCTAAGAAGGTGAATGCGGCGCTAGCGGCAGAGCTGTCCCCCATCTTCTGCTGCGGCGAGCCACTGCAAATACGCGAGCAGGGCACACAAGACGACTACGTGCGTCAGCAGATTGAAGCGAGCCTGTTTCACTTATCGCCTGAACAGTTCGCGCACGTGGTGATCGCCTACGAACCTATCTGGGCCATCGGCACCGGCAAAACCGCCTCGTCGGATCAGGTGCAAGAAATGCACGCTACTATTCGCAAGCAACTACTCGAGAAGTACGGTGAAGATGTGGCCAACGGCACGTCAATTCTCTACGGCGGCAGTGTGAAGCCCGGTAACGCTCCTGAATTGTTCTCCTGCCTCGACGTAGACGGCGGACTTATCGGTGGTGCCTCGCTCAAGTCGCGCGACTTTGTGGATATCGCCAAGTCGTTCTCTTGAAGCAGCACGTCTTCGTTCGGATTGCCTGCCCACCTGCGCAGCACGAGCTGCTGATCGCTACGCTGTCGGACGTAGGCTTCGACAACTTTCTGGAAGAAGAAACCTACCTGGAGGCCTACCCCGCGAATGATCATTACGATCCAAAGGCGGTACAGTTGGTGTTAGAGCAGTACGGCATTGCCCCTGACGCTTGCACTGAGCACACGGTGGACGAGCAGAACTGGAACGAAAGCTGGGAGAAAAACTTCGAACCCATCACGGTGGGTAACCAGTGCCGGGTACGCGCCACGTTTCATCAGGCTGATTCGAGCTATCCCTACGAGATTGTGATCAGCCCGAAGATGGCCTTTGGCACCGGTCATCACGCTACCACCTACCTCATGTTGCAAGAGCAGTTGCGGTTGAGCCATACCAAAAAACGCGTGATGGACGCCGGCTGCGGCACCGGTATTCTATCGGTAATGGCTAAGCAGCGCGGGGCCAGCCCAGTCCTGGCCTTCGACATCGACGAGTGGGCGGTAAACAATGCGCGGGAGAACCTAGCGCTCAACGACTGCACGGTGGTCGAACTGTTTCAGGGCACCATCGCGGACGTAAAAGACCAGCGGCCCTTTGATCTAATTCTGGCGAACATCAATCGCAACGTGCTGCTGGCGGAAATGAAGCAATACGCTCATCACTTGAAGCCAGGCGGACAGTTGCTGCTCAGCGGATTCTACGAAGAAGATTTAGCACTGATGCGTGAAGCTATTGTTGCGGCAGGGCTGAATGAGGTGAGAACAGATAGCCGTGATCGGTGGGTGGTGATGTTGGTGGGCAAAAAGTGAGTATTGCTGAGAACTATCTCAAGCCGTAGCTTGCCTACATATACGAAACAAATTGTCGATTTTTGCTAAATATGGATAAATCTATTATTTTGCGAAGTAACCATATGACGTTGACATGAATATAAGTTTCACCGACAAGCAGCAGCAATACATTACCGAACAGGTCACCAGTGGTGATTTTCAAAACGCCAGTGAGGTAGTGCGAGACGCCATGCGACTGCACCAAATTTATCGCGCTCGTGTGCTAGAAGAGCTGCGTGAAGAAATTGCTAAAGGATGGGAAGGGGCCACTATCGCGTAAGGTATTAGAATTGTCAGGGCTAAACGAAAGGTATCCTCCGATAGATGTAATGGTTACTTTCTACGAACTGTCGGCAGCAGCTGACCGAGACATTCAGGACATCTACGATTACGCAGAGCAGGAGTACGGAGAAGACCAAGCGGAATCTTATACGCTAGAGATTGAAATTTTTCTTGAGCAATTAGTGCGTAGTCCAGAAATAGGAAGACTTAGAGATGAAATCCGAACCGGCTTTTGCTATCGCATCCTTTCTGATAGTATTCGTATCGTAAGAGTACTTCATCATCGGCGGGATTTAACGCGGATATTTGTAAAGTAGAATTCGTGGTTGTTATTTTCCGTATTGTAAATAACTCTACTTCAAAAAAGACCAAGTGGTAGAGACAAACTTGTCTACAAAATCTTTATGTTCTTTTAGTGAATCTATATCGTATCTATCGATTAGAGTATTAATTCTAAGTACGTAATTCTTTTCCTTTTCCAATATTTCTTTATCAGAATCGTATAGTATTAAAACGTTATTATCTCTTAAAAAATATACTTTTTAGTATAGGGCCAAAGTTTGGTTCGCCTTTAGTAAGAATCTAGATAGCTGACAAAGAGGGCGATATGAATAAAAAATCGAATCAGTAAGTGAGGGTATCTACCCCCTGTAGCTAATGTCACAACGCCACCATTATTCAGAGTATTACAGAATTGTAAAAAAGCAAAGTTTGCGATTATAGCATTAACCCCCTGTACAGAATTAAAACTGATGCTTGCTTCATAACTTTCGTGCCCCTTCATTTCACGATAAAAACTATTGTTAGGAGTATTTATGATCCACTTCTCAAATAGCCAGTTTATAGCAAGTATGTCTGCAATGTATTCAAATGAGTGATAGTCTTCTTCTGGCTCTAAACCTTTTGTAAGCTGTTCACTGTATTGAGCAACTTCATGGCATGATGCGCATTGATCAAATAATCCCCAAGTTTCATCCTTACTATATTCGCTCAATCCCACGCCCTCATATAGAGTCGCTTATATCAGCTATTGTACGACCAGAACCTTTGATATGAAGAGTTGCGAGATTAAGCTGATTATGTAGTTTTAATGTATTTTCCCAGAGTAGTTTTGGAGGCAAAGTCTGCATTTGAGGTAGACCAGCATGTTTACACACTAGATAATCGACGGACCGCATGTATAGCAGAATGACGCGAGGATAGGCGGTAAATAAGCACTCGCTTTGATTATATATCCGATATGACGTATTGATCTTGTTTGTACTGGAGCTCCAATTCAGCAAATAACCTTGGTTGACTATCTGATAAGTCAATTTTACCAAATTAGGGCCCCTTCATATAAGCATTTCGATAGCTCTACGTAACGCATTAGAGGCAAATTGCTCATAAAAGAAACTTACTATTGTAAAAGTCTCTAAAGGGTAGATTAGCTTAGCTTACTCACTTACCTGAACTTATTGCATTTTCTATCTTCTTTAGTCAAACAAGCTAACTTTGGTTGCTTTGCACATCTTGAATTTAGATAGTAGCCAGGAAACTAATAGACCTTTAGCAACATCGCTAGGAATGTCCAATACAAACTCCCATACTTCAGCTATCCATAAATCCAGCTCTGGGAGGAGTTAAAGATTGTGCTGGTATACCGGTCTCGGTTATGAAGTGATCCCCCATTTTGAATTTACGATTCTCGGAAGCTATTAGCTTTAGGAAATTGCCAGAATGTGTATATACTTTTATATTCATAATTATAATACAAGATAACTCTACAATAGGTTACAAATACGGTTTACATGTTTCTTCTTTCTGTACTATTATTGTAGGTCATATATCAAATTCGTCCTCTATTGCTACGGATTTATGGCTCTTACATTGAGCGACTATAACTGCTTTCTATACAATCTTAGCAAGACCACCATCTACTTACAGAGCTATACTAACGATAATTTAACGTTATCGTTAGTTATTGTGAAGCGGTAGCGTAGTGAAAGGATTTTGTTCTCATCAGAAGCAATTACACCGATACTAACGGTAGCTCTGTCTTGCCCCAAATTCTAATCTTATTTGAAATCAGCAACCTGAAGAGCAGGCCCAGACCAATCATGGTACCACTAACCACTACCGTCTCTTTGTCAAGCCTACCCCGGTTAAATACGTCAATCAACAAGTGTCCAGCGCCAGCCGTTAGCAAAAGCTAAGCAGGTTTGTATCGAAGCCACCAATAGGTTTTGTTCTCAACGTACAGCGCGGTGATTTGGCCAACCGAGACGCAGTATCCATGAAATACTACCGTGCCGTCCTCAAACCCTACCACTCGAGCGGTAATTCTCAACTTCTTACCTTCTAAATAAAAGCTTAGCTCATTCCCTACTGCGTAATAGATCGTTTTGAACTGATCCATTTTTTGAAGCATCAATAACGTACGCTGCGCGAGAGCATCAGCCGCCAGTGATAGATACAGCGGTAACGCTAGCTAGCGTAGTCATTAGTATCATAAATTATTCTACCCCCCCCCTCGTAATATGGGGCCAGCTCTCTTCACCCAATAACCAGCATCTAACATCCAGTATCCAGCCCACCGCCCCTCCTACTTCCCCCCAAATCTTACAGTGACACCAATCGTGCCCTTTCCTGTCCTGGATAAATTGAATAGTTGGTAAATTTTTTTCCATTAGAAACGTTATCGACCAAATTGATCCACAAAGTATGAAGTCAGGGTTTTTTGCTGCCATATTATTGATAATCACCCAAATAGCAGTGGCACAGCGCTATGAGCGCACTGATAGTCTGGAGTATGCACAGCAGGTGCAAGCCTGGATGAGCCGCTCGGGCGACACCACCAATGCCTATCTGGGGCGGCAGTTTGCCAACTACTGGAGCAGCGGGGGGCTCACCGCCGGACAAAAGAAAAGTATTGAGGCCATAACCGCTAAAATGCTGGACAAAAATTACAAGTTCCAGCCCTACATCGCTGACCTGCATCTGGCTCTGCTCTACGCGTCCGATTCAGCCGACATCTCTTCGGCGCAGCTCGACGGGATGCTCAGCATGGTAGACAAGTCCGTTGACTTCTACGACCGTCGGCAGGTGGGCACCACGCTCAAAACGCTGAACACCTTCTTTCGCCGCAACGGATTGTACATCGCCAGCTACAACAGTCTGTACGCGGATGCTGAGCAGTATACCTTTGAGTTTGTAGAACCTGCGGTGGTAGAAGAAGTGGTAACAGAAGAAGAACTAGGCGATGGCGAAGACGAATTTCTGGAAGAAGTAACCGACGATGGCTGGGGCGACAACACCGACGACTGGGGTACGGAAGAGGAAGATGCCTGGGGCGACAGCTGGGGTGAAGAAGATACTACTGCCGCCGTTGGCGCGGCTGCGCCCGAAGAGGCAACCGACGTGATGGATTACGTAGTGGAAGAAGCTATCCAGCCTGAAATTACTGGAGCAGTCATTCGCTTCGCGAAAACTTCGCTGACGTTTGTCACTACCTACGATTCGGCTCGGCTGGTAAACACGGCGGGGGCGTTGATGCTCAAAGACCAACGGTTTGTGGGCGAAGGCGGAAAGTTTGAGTGGAGCATGGCAGGGCTCAGTGCCGATTCGGTATACTGCACCCTGGGCAAGTATAACTTCGATGTGAAGCGTCCTCGTCTGGGTGCCGAAAAGGCGATGATGACGTACGTGGGCAAAGTGAAAGAGCCGGTAGAGGGTGTGTTTCAGTTCGCCAGCCAACGGCACGTGGGTGAGCGCGATGCCCGCTACCCGCGGTTTAAATCCTACAAAAGCGATATCCCGGTAGACGTCTTCAACGATAATAGCATCAATCCGCACCGAGTCAACTGCATTGGGGGGTTCTCGTTGCAGGGTGCTCAGGTGAGTAGTAGTTCGGTGTGGGGAGGCGAAACCACCGTCGAAATATGGGAAGCGCAGAAGCGCAAGGTCAAGACCGTGGCGCAGCAGTTTGCCATTGGCGACTCTTTAATCCAAAGCGCCCAGGCCGCCGTCGTCATCTACCAACGGTCCGATTCTATCTACCATCCCGGTGCCCGGTTTAAATACGTCCTTGATTCATCGCTGCTCATCCTGCAAGCGGGCGACGGTAGCTACAAACGTACGCCCTTCGTGTCGACCAACCTGAAAATGGACATTCACACGGATTTGATTACCTGGAGCATGCAGACGGACAGCTTGGCCGTATCTACCCTGACCGCCCGTGACAAGGTGCCCGTGTTGTTTGAGTCACACGAGTACTTTGACGAAGATGCGTTTAGCAGCTTGTCGCAGATGTACGACTTTCATCCGCTGATCATGGCGGTGGGCTACGCCCGCAAAACCAAAAGTGCGTCGTTCTACGCTGACGATATGGCTAAAGTCAATCGAAAAAACCCCAAGATCATCCGCGCGGCCATGAAAGATTTGTTCGAGCGGGGCTACATTGAGTATGACGGGCAAACCGGCTACCTCACGATCAAAAGAAAAGGCTTTCACTACGTATTATCCAAGGGCAAGCGCAAAGATTATGACGACTTGCTGATTGCCTCTTATGAAACAAACGGCCCCAACGCGACCATCCGGCTCGATCAGGAAGAACTAGACATCCGGGGTATCGAGAAGTTCACTATCACCGAAGCCCTCAACGTATCAATCAAGCCCGATGATAATCAGGTGACCCTGTTGGGTGATCGAGATTTTCGGTTCAACGGAACGCTCTACTCGGGTAACTTTGAGTTTGTAGGCAAGGATTTTACCTTTAGCTACGACAGCTTCAAGGTAGAACTTCCGCAGATCGACTCAATTAGTCTGTTGCTGGCGGATGAGCGAGGTAACCGCAAGAAGGTGAATAACACCTTACAGAGCTCTCGCGAAGAAGGAGTGGAAAAAACCTCAGGGACACTCTACATCAATGATCCTAAGAATAAGGCGGCCCGTAAGAATCGTCCGGATTACCCCCGTTTCAACGCCACCACCGGCGCTATTGTATACTTCGACACAAAAGATGTGCTAGACGGGGCGTACGACAAGTCGGTATACTTCGTAATTCCACCCTTTGCCATCGATAGCCTCAATAGTGCTGATCCGTCGGCAGTAGGTTTTCAGGGAACGCTTTATAGCGGCATTTTTCCTGCAATCGAGGAAACCCTGCAAATCCGTGGAGATAACTCTATGGGATTTGATCATAAGGTGCCGAACGAAGGCTACCAAATGTACGAAGGGGCGGGTACGTATCGCAACAATCTGACGCTGGATGCCAACGGTTTGCACGGCGAAGGGACCGTAGACTTTCTGACCACTACGCTAGAGGCAGCAGACTTTACCTTTTACATGGACTCGGTGACCACCGTGGGCACTGCCGCTGACATTCAAGAAGGCTCCGTCGGGGCGGCCTCTTTTCCGCAAGCCTACGTTGAGGACTATACGCTCAAGTGGCTGACGAAGAAGGATAGTATGATTATTTATAACAACGCCCAGCCCTTCGATCTGTACAATCAGACAGCATCTTTGGATAGTGTATTGATCGTGACGGAACGCGGTTTACTGGGGGCAGGAACCCTGGCCACCCGGGGTTCGGAAGCTTACTCTGAAGATATGAGTTTTGCGGGTTCGGCCTTCTCTGCCCGGCACGCCGACTTTGAGATCAAGTCGGATATTCCGGATAAACCGGCTTTGGCCGGGCAGGATGTGCGCCTCGAGTTTGACCTCAACGCGAACGAAGCCGATATCAGCCCCGAAGTGGAAGGCATAGCCGCCATCGAGTTTCCCTACGCAATGTTTCGCACCTCCATTACCAACGCCAAGTGGGACCTGGAAGATGAAACGGTGCGGATGAGCAAACCGGCAGATGTGGCTATCGAGAACTCGTACTTCTACGCCACCCGCGAAGAACTCGACTCCCTGGCCTTTAGTGCCGAAGAGGCTGTCTACCGTATCCCGATGCAGCAGCTCGACGTATCCGGAGTGCCGTTTATTACGGTAGCCGATGCGAAAATCACCCCTGAAAATAATCAGGTACAGATTCTAGAGAATGCCAAGTTTGATCGCTTCACCAACGCCACCCTGGTGATTGATACACTCAACGAGTATCATAATCTATACAACGGTACCATCGACATTCTGTCGCGAAACGAGTTCAAGGGTAAGGCTACTTACGAACTGGTGTCAGCTAGCGATACATTCGCCATCGAGCTGACCGATTTTCGTCGGGAAGAAGTACAGGAAAGTCGACGCAAGACAGCGCTGCACACCGTGGCCGACGGGCAGGTGCAGGAAAATCAGAACGTGATCATTTCTCCCGGTATGCTATACCGAGGACAGGTGCGAATGCATGCGACCAAAGAAGCGCTGGAGCTAGACGGAGAGGTGAAGCTCGACTTTAAAAATGTTCCGGGCTACAACACCTGGATCAGCTACAGCAGCGATGCGGGGCAGAAGCAACTCATCTTCGACTTCGATAACAGTCAGACTGACCAGGGCGAACCGCTGGTGGCAGGCTTACACTTAGGGGCTAACGACAACAGCATCTACTCCACCTTTGTCACCGACCGCCGGTCGCCCGACGATTACGATATATTTAAACCGACCGGGTCGCTATCGTACGATGAGGAAAAGCAGGAGTACGCCATCCGCTCGCCCAAACGCGAGGTGCCTGGCGCTTTGGCCGGTGAGGTGTTTACCTTTAACGAAAACACCCAGCTTGTTACCTTCGAGGGCCCAGTTAACTTGATGCCTGGTCCGGAAGAGGGTATCGCCCTCACCACCGTAGGTATCGGGGAAGGCCGGGTAGATTCCAGCACCTTCACCCTGGATGCGTTCATGTTGATGGATTTGGACCTGCCGGGGCAAGCGGTAGAAATTATGGGAAAAGACCTGAACGCTGCGATGAGTCGCTCGGGTGCACCCGCGGCTAACCCCGACCGGGCTCGGCTACTGTATAAGATCGCGGAGCTGGTCAACGATGAAGCAGCCAAAGAGTATGATCAGGCCTCGGCTACGGAGTATACCTCAGTGCTATCGGTAGACTCACGTTTAGAGCAAACCTTTGGCATCTCTGACGTGCAGCTCAACTGGTCGCCCGAGCAGAAGGCGTGGTATAGCAGTTCCTCATTAGGGGTCTCAAACGTAGGTTTTGAGGATGTGAACGGACAGGCCACCGGTTTTATCGAGGTAAAACCCACCGAAGAAGGTAACATTATGAACCTGTTTGTGCAGGCCACTGCCGACTCTTGGTACTACTTTAGCTACCAAAACCAGCGACTGGCGGTGTGGGGTTACAACGAAAAGTTTTGCGACCTCATCGGCGACAAGTCGAAGATTGACAAAGCAGGATCCGATGAGTACGCCTTTTTCTTGAGTGATATCGCCGAAACGCTAACGTTTGTCAACCGTTTCCGTAAGACCTATCTGGGTATTGATGAGCCGTATAATCTTGATACGGCTCCCCCCATGCTATCAGAGCAGGAGAATAGGGATAACAACAGTGATGAAGAGGAGGAAGACGATGCTGACGGTTTCTAGGGGGTGGAAGCGGCCTGGTCTCATTTGTGAGTTTGGCCAAATTCTCGTATACTCTACTTTTGACTGAACTATCGCTCATGCTTACACTTTCCATTTTTTTGGCCATTGTGGCCGCTTATCTTATTGGTTCTATTCCTACGGCGGTATGGTACAGCCGACGCTTCTTTGATACCGACGTGCGCGACTACGGCAGCGGCAATGCTGGTGCCACCAACACCTTTCGGGTGCTCGGCAAACGAGCGGGCACGGTCGTGTTGCTAATTGATATCCTGAAAGGCAGCGCGGCTACAATGATTGCCTTTGGGCTGCTAAACACAGGCGCAATCCGTCCGCAGGATATCATGGAGTACAAACTATTGCTGGGGCTGGTCGCAGTTATGGGGCACGTCTTTCCGGTGTACACCAACTTTAAGGGCGGCAAAGGTGTGGCTACGCTCCTGGGTATGACGCTGTCAGCTCAGCCGTGGGTAGCACTGGTGTGTGTGGCAATTTTCCTGCTGGTGCTTTACCTCACCAAGTACGTATCGCTGGGCGCACTATTGGCCACGCTGGCGTTTCCTTTGCTAGTGATGTTGGCTCCGCCGTTTCGTACCGACGAGCCTCTGCTTATCGTCTTCGGTTTTGTGATGTTCACCGTATTAGCGCTCACCCATAAGAAGAACATCGTGCGATTGACGCAGGGTACCGAGAGTCGAACGTACTTATTCCGTCGGCGCAACCGTGACGTCTGAGGTGGCTGCTGGGGCAGTCAGTAGGTAATGATAATACTCCAGTAGATATACACAGTCTTCATCCACATCGAGTTTAAGCCGGTGCTCTTTGATAAACTTTCTGATGGGCTTTCGCTGGTCGTCTACCGATGTCAGTAAGGACTCTTTAGAGAGCTCTTCAATCTCGCCGTTCTCCATGTTAAGCAGGTAGCTGATCTCATAGTAACGAGCGAACCTGATTTTGTTAATAGGTTGCTGTATCACGTAGCTCTCGGGCGAAAGCAACTGATAGGTGTAAGGCCCTACCCAACGCTCTTTTTTTCTCAATACAGACCATTTGGAGCCGCTGTATACCAGTTCCATAAAGAACGTGCGCGTCACATCGCCCTGCACCAAATAGAGCGGAAGGGCGTAAAACCGCCGCCACTGTCCGGCATCGTCGTCAAAGAAGCTAAACTCATCAACCTCTTTCACCGAATAGGTCAGCACCTTATCGTCTTCTCTTAACTGTAGTAAACCCTCAGATACCGTAGCATCGTAATTCAACATACGATATTGGGTCTCTCCGTTTTTAAAAGTAACTTTACCTTCTATCCAATGGCTATTTCTCTGAGCAGAAACAAAAATAGAAGTTAACAGAAGTGTGGTTAATAAGACGTACCGCAGATGAGAAGTAGAAACACGCATAGAATGGATTTAGCTATTACTGAATATAACGATACTATACTATTTTAACCATTTACTGTACTTTTTTAATAAAACTTATAGAATGACGGCCCAATCCTACGTAGAAGAACACCAAGAAAGATTTATAGAAGAGCTATTCGCTCTGTTGCGCATCCCTTCGGTGAGTACCGCTGCTAAATTCAAAGGTGATGTGCAGCAAGCCGCGCAGTTTGTCCGGCAGAAGTTAGAAGACGCCGGCGTAGATCGCGCTGAAATCCACGAAACCAATGGGCACCCAATCGTATACGCCGAAAAGATGGTTGATCCGAACGCACCCACCGTGCTGGTGTACGGTCACTATGATGTGCAGCCTGCCGACCCCTACGAACTGTGGGACTCGCCCCCCTTTGAGCCTGAGATTCGCGACGGTAAAATCTACGCCCGCGGTGCCTGCGACGATAAGGGACAGATGTATATGCACGTGAAGGCGCTAGAAACCATGCAAGCGCAGAAGGATATCCCCTGCAACATCAAGTTCTTGATTGAAGGTGAGGAAGAGATTGGCTCCGATCATCTTTCACCCTTCGTAGAAGCCAACAAAGATTTATTGTCGGCCGATGTGGTGCTAATTTCTGACACAGACATCATCAGCAACGAGCATCCGTCAATCACCGTAGGTCTGCGGGGGATGAGCTATTTGGAGGTAGAGGTTACCGGCCCGAACCGTGATCTGCACTCTGGTATGTACGGCGGCACCGTGGCCAACCCCATCAACGTACTGTGCAAGATGATCGCCTCGCTGAAAGATGACGAAGGCCGTATCACTATTCCGGGTTTTTATGACAAAGTAGCGGAGTTGAGTGAGGCCGAACGGCAAGAAATTAACCGCGCTCCGCACGACGATGAGGAGTACAAGCAGGCGCTGGACGTGGATGAACTGGCAGGGGAAGCCGGTTACACCACCCCCGAGCGCATCGGCATCCGCCCCACCCTGGACGTGAACGGTATCTGGGGCGGCTACATTCAGGAAGGTGCTAAGACGGTGTTACCGTCGAAGGCCTACGCCAAAATATCGATGCGCCTGGTGCCTAATCAAGACCATGAGGAAGTGGATCAGCTGTTCATGGATCATATGCAACGCATTGCGCCGCCCACCGTGAAGGTGAAGGTCACTTCGCACCACGGCGGGCAAGCTGCCGTAGTGCCTTCTGATTCGGTAGGAGTGCAGGCAGCCAGCCATGCTTTTGAGGAGGCCTGGGGCAAGAAGCCCTTTCTTACCCGCGAGGGCGGCAGTATTCCGATCGTCTCGCTCTTCCAGCAAACCCTCGACATAGACTCAGTGCTCATGGGCTTCGGTTTAGACGAAGACGCGATCCACTCGCCCAACGAAAGCTACGGAGTGTTCAATTACCTGAAAGGGATTGAAACGATCACGCTGTTCTATAAGCACTTGACGGAGTTGCACAAATAGTTTAACGCACAGACTTGGTAAGTTTTCGAAACTTACCAAGTCTTGTTTGTCGACGGTATGCAGGGCTACTTTGAAGACGTATATGACTATCAACATTGGGCTAATACCGCGATGCTGCGAACGATAGAAGAAGTTCGGTACCCTCTTCTATCGTCACCCTGTACAGTCACACCATCAATGCTCACTTTATATGGCTTGACCGTGTTGAGCAGCAACCTCCTACGTACGCCGTTTGGCAAGAGCACGAAGTAACGACGTTCGCCTCGTTGTTGGGGAAACTGCACGGGCGCACCTTGCGACTGCTTCGTTCAGGAAAGTATCAAACAGACTTCAGCGACATAGTGCATTATCGTGACAGCAAGGGGGCAAAGTTTCAGAACAGCGTATGTGATATCCTCACCCACGTATCGAACCATACAACACACCACCGCGCGCAGATTGCCCAGCAATTACGACAGCAGGGCGTTGCTCCGCCCGCTACGGACTATATTTTTTACAAGCGTATACCCATTGAATAAGCTGCTTTGGCAAAGAACCTACACTGGAATTTACTGGAGAAGAAATATCTGATTAAAGACGAATGGATCAGACTACGAGGTGACACCTACCAGATGCCGAACGGGCGGCGGGTGGAGCCCTACTACGTGCTGGAGTACCCGGATTGGGTGAATGTGACGGCTATCACCGAAGACAACGAAGTGGTGATGGTACGGCAGTACCGCCCCGGACGCAACGAAGTAGCCTACGAACTGCCAGGCGGCATGATGGACGAGGGCGAGTCTTCGCTGGAAACCGCGCGCCGCGAACTGCTGGAAGAAACGGGCTTCGTCGCTGACCACTTTGAAGAACTGGCCCGCACCGCCGTAAACCCCGCCAACCATACCAACCAGTCTATCTCAATACTGGCCACCGGAGCACGCCGCACCGGCGAACAGCAACTCGATACTACCGAAGATATTGAGGTAAGTGTCATCCCCTGGGAAGAAGTTATGCGTATGCTACGCGACAATGAATTTCCTCAAGCCATGCACGTAGCTTCACTGTTTTATGTGATCCAGAGAATGAATGAAACAGAAGCGGCCGGTAACTAAAACAACTTCACGTCCCGCAGCGCTACCACATCGTTATTGGTGTTCAGCATGCGTTGGGTGCGGAGGTAGCGGTCGAGGTTAAACCCATCGAAGTTCTCGGCGCTTGGATCGGTACTGCTTACCCGCACGTGGGCTTCCAGGCCAGGGGCGTGGATAAACTCATCGTGGCCGATCCACATGCCTACGTGCGTCACGCGCTCGCGGGTGCTGTCGGTGGCGGCCCGCCCGAAGAACAGCAAATCGCCCGGCTGGAGCTGCTCGAAGTCCTTAGATTCGTCTACAGTTTCGCCCGCGTGCACCTGCTGCGATGCGTCGCGTGGCAAGATATGGCCGTTCATGAAGTAAACCGTCTTGGTGTAGCCACTGCAATCCATTCCCTTGGCTGAGGTGCCGCCCCAGAGGTAGGGTACGCCGGTGAGTTGCATCGCGGTGTTCACCAGCGTCTCTTCAGTGGCTTCGGTCTGGGCCACCCATTCGTTGTAGGGCACGGCATCATCCTTTTGCACGTAGCCCTCGCGTCCGTCGGGAAACTTTACCCAGTAGGCTACGCGGTTGTCACCGAGCAGGGCCATCACATTGCCCATCACCAGGTCGGCCACGGTGCCGTCAAAAGATTCGTCTTGATAGGCAAAGCCGTAGGGCGCGGTAAACATGAGTTTATCTGCGGCCTGCCAGGCAGCGTAGGCGGCGGTGTCCATCGGCACGAAGCTGCCCTGCATCCAGCTGATGTACTCGTCGGGGGTTTGCACCAAATGCCAGTCGCCTTCTCGCTTCAGCAGACGAAGCGGAGTGCCCATGGTGGCCTGCGTAGCGAGCTCGCCCGAGTGTTTGGGCTGCGAGCGAATATTGGCTACTGAGATGGTGACCACCCCCAGGGTATCTCCCCCTAGTGAAGTATCGGGCAGCGTTCGGATACTATCTACGTAGGCCACGTTCTGGCTTTGCAGTTGCTCAAGGAGCTTCCGCTTCGCCTGCGGCTGGTCGGTTTCGCCGCTGAGCACGACCGTTGTGTCTTGGGCTTTGGCTTCCACGGCAAAGAGCGCGACGCGTTTGTCAGGAGCGTACTGGTCTTTGATGGTTTGTACAGCCTGCTCTACAGGAACAAGAGACATTGTTTCTGGTTGTTCAGCAGATGGATTACATGCCATCAAACTAGCGGCTACGATAGTGAACCAAAAGTATTTCATGAAGATTGATTTTCAGCTTTCTGCTTAATCTCTGCCATTACTTTGCCAAGTATCTCTTTGACAATTTGGTTCATTTCTTCAGGGGTAAGTTGTTCGCTGTACAGATTCTTCAGTTCGCCATTGGGTAGCTGTTGAGAAAAAATATCGTACTCGTAGGTACGAAACACGACAAACAGCGATATATAAACGTCAAAGGAATACGTCGCTCTTTTGTACTCAAACCATTGGTACGAAAAAATGGAGCTTATAGATTCTGTATTATCATTTAGCTCTTTCTCCAGCCAAGTCGCGACAGGCTCATATGTGGTTTTCCCTGACAAGCTTTTTACTGAAATTTTAGTACTACTTTTGTTACTAACAAACAAATCATTGAGCTCAGCGCATTTTTCTGATAGCAGTTGTATAAGGGGAAGAATAGATATTTTCAGAATGTCTTTAATTATGCTATCACTTCTTTCTAACTTATTACTTGATAGACTACCTAGACTCTTCTTGAACAAAGCAATCGCCTTATCCACATCCTCCGCTTCAACCAATGAATCACCCTTAGCTCCTTTCAAATAAATTGTGAGCGAGCGTCGGAGCAAATTACCGAAATACGTCACCAGCGGTTCGTATTCGCCCACATCGGCTTGACTGAGTACTTGATAATAATTTCTTCTGTCTTCTTGCTTCACGACTACTGGTGGAAACTGGTACCGCATCAGAATCAGGTTTGTCAGCAGCCGGGTTACCCGACCGTTGCCATCGTCGAAGGGGTGGATAGCCACAAACGCATGATGAAACAGACTGGCGATCACCAAAGGGTGCAACTTCTTTTCCTGGTTAGCCTGCTGGTACCATGCTATCAGGTCGCCCATCCGAGCGACAGTTTCTTCCGGGCTGGCGTAGTAGTGGATTTCGCCGGTAGCGGTTTCTACGTGGTTCGGGTCT
Source organism: Tunicatimonas sp. (assembly GCA_965213875.1). Lineage (GTDB taxonomy): Bacteria > Bacteroidota > Bacteroidia > Cytophagales > Cyclobacteriaceae > Tunicatimonas. The sequence goes on from CBDCAN010000002.1 coordinate 90,685, forward strand.
TGCTTGTATTTACCCAGACGAATGGTCTTCTTGGTAGGTATTCCGCTCGGAGATTTCACGTCGATGTCGTAGGGCTCCACCAACACCATCTTATGCAGATTACGAATGTCGGTTTCTGTCATCGGGCGGCTATCTTTTACCATACCGAGCAAAAAATTGATCGCTTCGTTGTGTCCGCGGATGTCCAGGTGATCTTTGAGTGGTTTGCCTTTGGCCGTCAAGCCGTGCATCAGGAAGGCGACGGTTTCACCGTAGCTTAGGGAATTCCCTTCGATCGCATTGGAATGGTAGTTCCACTCTAGCCGCAGCTTTTGCAGAATGCGCTGCTCAGTTTCAGCGGGCAATGGACGTAGCGCGGCGATCTCATTATTGAGTTGATCTACCTCTTCCAGTATTGGAAGTTCATTGAAAGCTAGCGCGGCATCCGGTGGTATCATAAGTCATCGGTCATACTCCACCTGAAACTTACTCAAATCCGGTGTAAATTCCCGCTCGCGCCGCTGCTCGTACCTCCACACTGCTTGTCCGAGCTTCGTGAAGAAGGGTAAACCTACCTCATCGTACTCGTACTCATTGTCGTTATAGATCTGGTTTTCATTGACGTGGATAACGGCGGTTAGCAGAAACTCTACGTTATTCTCAAAGTCTACCACGTAGGCGCAGTCGGTGAGGTAGCCATAGGCCATCCCGATCTTATTGAAGATACGCACGTTGTCCGGCATATTTTCCTTGTTGTCGCCAAAGAGGAAGAACTTCGAATAGCTGTCGTAGTATTCTTCTGTGGTGTCATTGGCGTAGTCGGGGAAGGTGGTTTCGCGCGGTAGCTGCGACATGTATTGGTACAAAAACCGGTAGTCTTCGTCGGTCAGGTTGAACTGCTGTGCTTCGGGCACGGCTTCAGGAAAGATGGCTGACTTGAGTATATCTTGCAGGATACGCACCGACAGGGTGTTGTTGTCGCTAAAGTCCTTCGGCTCGTTGATCAGTGTATCGTTGCGGTAGTAGCCGACGCCCTTGGTACTGCCCGCGATATCTAGATCATAACTGCGGGCGCTGCTGATCAGGTCCTGTTGGTAAAGCACGTTGCCGTCTTGGTAAAACTCGATAGGGTTGGTATTCTGGTTCTGCGCCACCGTGTTGAACACCGATAGCCGGTGTACGATCTTCATATTATCGTAGCCCTTCTCGGCCAGCTTCTCGTTGAGGTACTCCTGACCCAAGAATTCATACAACCGGTTGTAGGCATCATTGTCACTTACCAAGAAGATTTTACGTACGTACTGCGCCACCGAGGGCAGGCCGGTTTCGGCGGTAGAATCCACCTCCATACGGGTCTGGCCATCGTAAGCACTGTCGATGCGCAGTGCGGTGTACTTGTCCAAACCGTTAATCGCCAACTCGTTCAACTTCTCCAACGCCAAAAAGGCAACGGGCATTTTCACCGTGCTGGCCGGATAGAAGTAGGTGTTGGTATCAATACCGTAGTAATGGGAGGTAAACGACGGGCGGTTGGCCGAGTCGCGATTGATCTGCGTATACAGCACCTGTAACTCGTAGCGACTCGGATGATCAATGACCTCATTGACTACCTCATCGTCTTGTTCGGCCAGTAGTTGGTAGATGAAATTGCTACCGTCGGCCAGCGAATCCGGTTCCTCCACCTCGTTTGTCTGGGTAGTTTCTGGTGGTGAGCAAGCGAGGGTGGCTAAAGCGAATAATATGAACGAGTATCTCACTACGGTGGGTGGTTTATCGGCTGCGGGTTGATAGTCGTCACTCGGCTGGGGCTAAGCGACTTGTGAGGGAAGCATCAGGTGCGTCTTTCATTTATCGGTAGCAATCTCGAGTCTTCTAGCGCAGCTGTTCTGTGGCCTACGTTCATGAGATAGGCTTTACTTTGGGCGAATTCCATAAAACTCGTTACAGACTCATGTTCTACCAACAAAACAACGTCCCATTCTTCCGCTTCAGGGCCGATCAGGAAGCGTTTGCTTTCACCATAAAACAGAATTTGGCCACCCGCTTTCTTCAGTTCGGGCAATATGCCTTTCGTGTACAGTTGGTACGCTTCCTCACCGGTGATCTCCTCAGTGGGTTTGGCTGATTCCAGACCGGTGTAGTCTGCCCACGCTCTGAACTTCAGCAGGTTAAGCATCACAACTTTTCCCTTATCATGAAAGTCTTGATGGAACTTCTTGCCCGCTTCCGAGTCTACTGTTATATACTTTTTCATCGCTCGTTTTTTTATGCTAACAAAGTTCGGTCATACGTGTAATGCCCGATTTTCGGTGGCAGCCAAACTGGCCTCTTTCACCGCTTCGGCAAACGTAGGGTGCGCGTGCGACATGCGGGCGATGTCTTCGGCTGAGGCCCGGTACTCCATCGCTACCACCGCCTCGGCGATCATGTCGGCGGCGCGAGGCCCGATCATGTGCATGCCTAGGATCTCATCGGTTTCGGCATCAGCTAGCACTTTTACCAGGCCGTCGAGGTCGGCGCTGGCACGGGCACGACCCAGGGCGCGGAACGGGAACGAGCCGGACTTATACTTTCGGCCTTCATCTTTGAGCTGCTCTTCGGTGTAGCCCACGCTGGCTACCTCAGGCCAGGTATAGATCACACTCGGAATCAGCAAGTAGTTGATGTGTGGTTTCTGTCCGGCCAGTTGCTCGGCCACAAATACTCCCTCTTCTTCGGCCTTGTGGGCCAGCATAGGACCCTTATCAATCACATCGCCGATGGCGTAGATGCCTTCGACGGGGGTTTGGTAGTGATCGTCTACGTCAATTTTGCCCTGTTTATTGGTTTCAATGCCCGCCTTGTCTAAGCCGAGCTGGTCGGTGTAGGCGTGGCGACCTACGCACACCAGGCAGATGTCTCCTTTGCTCTCTACTTCTTTGCCATCCTTGTCCTCGGCCTTCACGATCACCTCCTTGCCCTTGTTCTCAACGGACGTCACCTTGTGCTGAAGTTTGAAGTCGAAGTCGAGTTTCTTCAGCACCTTGGTGAGTTCCTTCGACAAGCTCTTGTCGATGAGCGGGGCGATGCGCTCCATGTACTCAAATACGGTGATCTTCGCCCCCAACCGCGCGTAAACCGAACCGAGCTCCAGCCCGATGTAACCGCCGCCGATGATGATCATGTGCTTGGGCACCTCTTGCAGCTCCAGGGCTTCGGTGCTGGTGATCACGCGCTCCTTATCAATCTCAATGAAGGGCAGCGTCGACGGTTTAGAACCAGTGGCGATGATGGTATTCTTGGTGGTAAAAGAGGTCTCTTTGCCGTCAGCATCGGTCACCACGATGGTGTTCTTGTCTTTGAACGCGCCCATGCCGTGGTGGGTGGTGATCTTGTTCTTCTTCATCAGGAAGGCCACGCCCTCGGTGGTTTTGCTCACCACATCGCGCTTGCGCTGGATCATCTGTGGCATATCGACCTTCAGGCTTTTCAGGTTGATGCCGTGCTCTTTGAAGTTCTCCTGCGCATTGTGAAAGTGCTCGGTAGAATCGAGCAGGGCTTTGGAAGGAATGCAACCTACGTTGAGGCAGGTGCCGCCCAGTTCGTTATATTTTTCTACGATGGCCGTTTTGAGGCCGAGTTGAGCGCAGCGAATGGCACATACGTAGCCTCCGGGGCCAGAACCGATCACGGTTACGTCAAAATCCATAAAGGTCTATTGGTTTAATGTTGATGGTCTATTGCGGTGTTGAAGATAGTAAACGGGATGGGGAAAAGGATGTTTGGTACTATGCTGTATTGGGCTATCTGAATTCCAAACAGCCCACATCATCGTATTCTGTTTCAGATAAAAAGCTTCTGATTTTTTCTACGTTCTGCTCGAAGAAAATAGTCCACTCTTTTTTAGTCAGGTTCCCAAATCTCAGCCAGATGATTTTAGGTGGAAACCCCTTTACTATCTGCAATTCGTAGAAGTCTATGTCAAGCGTAACAATCGTATATCCATGCTGGCGGGACTGCTTCCATATCTGATAGTCCTCTGCGTCTTGCAACCCCTCGAACTTTACGTGCGTCAGCTCAGGAATAGTGTTCTGTAGAGCAGAAACTAAGCGATAAGATAGGTTTTGATCTAGTAGCAATTTCATTTGCTTACGCTACGACGCCACGCTCTCGTTCGGCGGCATAAGCCAGGCAAGCGCTGATATCTTCCTCGGTCAGCTCTGGAAAATCTTCTATAATCTCTACTTTTGACATTCCCTTCGAGAGCCATGATAATACGTCATAAACGGTAATCCGGGTATCCCGCACACAGGGCCGTCCGAACCTCTTTTTAGAGTCAATAGTAATTAAATCCTGGTATGCCTTCATGTTTTTTTTCGTTGTCCCTCTTCTCGAACTCTTGATAATCTTTTCATCCTTAAACGTCTCTATCCCTTTGAACTCTAACGTAACTTCGCCACTGGTATCGTTCTGAAGTACAATGCCCTCGCTCAAATCATGAGTTATAACCTATTGTATAAAAGCTATTGTAAGCAGCGATATAGTTGTCAATGATCTTTTGATCCGCATGTCAACTACTAATGTTTGTGTTGAAGATGCCTGTGAACGCTCCTCAGTTATTTTGCAGTAACTTATCTATCATTTCGGTTATATGATCAGGGGACTTTCCCTCGAAATACTCAATTACAAGCGGGTTGTTAGGCATGAATTGGCTGGTATACTTTGTCCATGTATCAATGTCAACCTTTCCGTTCATCTTGAAAAGTTTCACAGATTTAGGCTTGATATGAGTGCTATGTTTCGTATTGTAATTTGAGTTCGAGTCACGCCTTAAGAAGTACTCATTTTTCAAGTAAAGGTGTAATGCTCCGTCGAAGTGCCTAAAATAGTTAGTATCTACGTCAAACTCAGCGTGGATATATCTGACTGGATGATATTCCATGTCATCTATTCTCACAGTTACTGAATCTGTTTTGAATTCTTCTGCTTGAAATGTTCTGATACCATGTTGATCAGTATCCCACTTGATATCTAGCGAGTACGCCTCACTAAACAATGAGTTAACAAGAGATTCTTTTATGCTACTTATAAATGGTGGCCTTAATTTAACGACTCCATCAGAGATTTTACCGATGTCTTGGCTAAAGGATGCGCCATACCACGTATCTTTTTCTAAATAGTCAGGTCCGTTGATATCAATTCGTACTCTATCAAAGTCGAGTGATACGTAGCTATCTACATCCGGATTACTATACTCCCAAAACAGCTCAACGAATCTAGGCGCAAAGCTATTTTCACCGAAGAAGCTTCGTCTGAAATAAGGATGGGCCATCACAGTGTAATTATCACTATATAAAAATCCACTTGACCGTTCTTTTCTCGTAAGATGTTGATTTAGCGTTCCGAAAGGAACTAAACCCTCCTTATTCTTTCTGATTTTAGAATTAAGAACACTTAGAATGTTTGGGGCACAAGCAACGATTCCTATTCTCTCAATATACCTGAAGTCCTCATCACTGAGTATAAGGCTGCTTTGTTTAGAAAAACCCTTGAAAGCGTTAATTAGGCTCTGATGTTCAGACAATTGGTTTTGTTCTTCCTCAAGAATATGGCGTTCATGTGTCGCTTCCAATTCTTTCCATTCATCTTCTGTCATATCCCAATTTTTATATTCCCAACAACAACCGCGTCGGATCTTCCAGTAGCTCTTTGATACGGTATAGGAAGCTGACCGACTCCCGACCGTCTACCACACGGTGATCGTACGACAGGGCCACGTACATTACGGGACGAATCACTACTTCGCCGTTGACCGCCACCGGACGCTGCACGATGTTGTGCATGCCTAAAATGGCCGACTGTGGTTGATTAATGATCGGGGTAGAGAGCATAGAGCCGAAGATACCGCCGTTGGTAATGGTAAACGTGCCGCCGGTCATCTCATCGATGCTGAGCTTACCGTCGCGGGCCTTCACGGCCAAACGAACCACCTCTTTCTCAATGCCATCGAAGGACAACCGCTCGGCGTTGCGGATGACCGGCACTACCAGACCTTTCGGCGAAGACACCGCAATGGATACGTCGCAGTAGTCGTTGAAGATCAGTTCGTCGCCGTCGATCATGGCGTTCACGGCGGGCCACTCTTGCAATGCTTGGCAAGCAGCCTTGGTGAAGAACGACATAAAGCCTAAGCCTACCTCGTACTTCTCTTTGAACGACTCTTTGTACTTCTTGCGCACGTCCATTACCGGTTGCATGTCTACCTCGTTGAAGGTGGTGAGCATGGCTGTTTCATTCTTAGCAGAAACGAGACGCTTGGCAATGGTGCGACGTAGCGAACTCATCTTCTCGCGACGCTGCTCACGATCTCCTGAAGCCGACGGCGCAGGAGCTGATTCTTCGGTAGATTTGGCGGGCGCAGACTTGCTGGCCGGTTGCGACTTCTTCGCCTGCTCGGCATCCTCTTTGGTGATACGTCCGTCGCGACCGCTGCCGGTTACTTCGGTAGGATCAATACCTTTTTCGGCTAGAATCTTGGCCGCCGCGGGCGAGGCGTGCCCGGTAGCGTAGGTTTCTTGGTCGTTAGCGGGGCTGGTTGACGAAGCGGCTTTCCCCGGCGACTTTTCGTCGGTGGACGGAGTGGCAGCGGGTTTCTGACCGCCAGCGGACGCTCCGCTCGTTTCAATACGACACGCCAGCGAACCTATCTCCAGAGTATCGCCCGCCTGCGCCACAATGCGCAGCGTACCGGCCGCTTCTGCGGTCAGCTCAAAGGTCGCCTTGTCTGACTCAATTTCGGCAATCACTTCGTCCATCTCTACGGTGTCGCCGTCTTCTTTCACCCATTCTGAGATAGACACCTCGGTGATAGACTCTCCCACGGCCGGAATTTTCATCTCAATGGTTTCACCCGAACTTCCTTCCTGCTCCTCAGCAGAATCCTCATCTTTAGTTTTGTCAGGTTCAGGACTGTCTTCTTCTTTAGCATCAGCAGCGGGGGACTGGCCGTTGGTTTCAATCTTGCAGACGACCGAGCCGACTTCTATAGTCTCTCCGGCCTGCACCACAATTTGTAGGGTGCCCGCCTGCTCGGCAGTGAGCTCGAAGGTGGCTTTGTCGGATTCCAGTTCGGCAATCACTTCGTCCATTTCTACGGTGTCGCCGTCACTTTTGGTCCACTCGGCAATCGTGACTTCGCTGATAGATTCACCGACATTAGGAATTTTTATTTCTAAGCTCATGCTGTTGAGTTTATGTTGTTTTCTTTATTCGTATCAGACCAGACCCTTCTGGTCTCTTTTATCGTGTAGAAAACCTGGAAAGTCTAACATTCAGGTTAGGCCATGGCCTTGTCCATAATTTCTTCTTGCTCTTTGGCGTGTAGCTTGCCGTAGCCGGTGGCAGGCGACGCGCTCGAGTCGCGTGATATGAGCTCCAGGTCTACTTGTCGGTAGGTGCGTAGCACGTAGGCCCAGTAGCCCATGTTCTCGGGCTCCTCTTGTACCCACACCACTTTGGCCCCCTTGTATTTGTTGAGCAACTTGGTTACCTGCTTTTCAGGAAAGGGGTGCAACTGTTCCAGGCGAATAATCGCGATATCCTTTCGTTTGTCCTTCTCCTGCCGCTCTAATAAATCGTAATACACCTTGCCCGAGCAGAGCAGTACCTTCTTCACTGATTTGGCCGGGCGAGCGTAAGTATCGTCGATCACCTCCTGAAACCGCCCTTGAACAAACTCCTTCAGAGGCGACATCACCTTCGGATGACGGAAAAGTGACTTAGGCGACATAACGATTAGCGGTTTGCGGAAGGGCCAAGCGAGCTGTCGCCGTAGCGCGTGGAAGAAGTTGGCCGGCTCGGTGATGTTGGCCACGATGATGTTAAGATCGGCGCTGAGTTGCAAATAGCGTTCGGGGCGAGCGTTAGAGTGCTCCGGTCCCTGCCCCTCGTAGCCGTGCGGTAGTAGCAACACCAGGCCGTTCATCCGCTGCCACTTGGTTTCAGAGGAAGTGACAAACTGATCGACCATCACCTGCGCGCCGTTGGCAAAGTCGCCGAACTGCGCTTCCCATACCACCAGCGCGTTGGGGTTCGCCATGGCGTAGCCAAACTCGAAGCCCATCGCGCCGTACTCCGATAGCAACGAATTATAGATATGAAACTGGCCCTGATTGTCAGAAATGTGATCGAGGTTGGTGTAGGCCTCGTTGGTTTCGGCATCGTGGATCACCGCGTGGCGGTGCGAGAAGGTGCCGCGCTGTGTGTCCTGACCCGCCACGCGGACGATCCGGCCTTCGGACAGGATAGAACCGTAGGCCATCAGCTCGGCGGCCGCCCAGTTGAGCACTTTCTTCTCTAAAAACATTTCCTTCCGCTGTTTAAACTGCCGCTCAATCTGCCGGATGGGTTTAAAACCTTCCGGTAGCGTTACCAGCGAGTCAATCACCTGGTCGAGTACCTGCTGATCGACTCCAGTTTCAGGCGATTGATCAAAGTCTTTAGCCTCTGCTTTGCGCAGATCACGCCACTCTTGCTCCACATCTTGGTAGTAGTAAGGCAACGGTTTCTGCTTGACCATGTTGAGGCGGTCTTGCAGCAGGCTACGAAACTCTTTGTCCATCTTTTCAGCCAGCTGCGCGCTTACCTCGCCTCGCTCAATCAGCTTCTTGTTGTAGATCTCGCGCGGGTTGGGGTGCTTCGAGATGATGTTGTATAGCGACGGTTGGGTAAACTTCGGTTCGTCACTTTCGTTGTGGCCGTGGCGACGATAGCACACCATGTCGATGTAAATGTCACGGTTGAATTTCTGCCGAAACTCTACCGCAGCGCGCACGCAGAACACTACTGCCTCAGGGTCATCTCCATTGACGTGCATCACGGGGGCGTCTATGGCTTTGGCTACGTCGGTAGAGTACACGCTGGACCGAGCATCATCAAAATCGGTGGTGAAACCCACTTGGTTATTGATGACGAAGTGAATGGTGCCGCCGGTGTAGTAACCCTCTAGCTGCGACATTTGCGCAATTTCGTACACAATGCCCTGCCCGGCCAGTGCGGCGTCGCCGTGAATAAGGATGGGCAAAATCTGATCGTAGTCGTTGTCGTACTCCCGATCCGCTTTGGCACGGGAAAACCCCTCGACCACCGGGTCGACCGCCTCGAGGTGCGAGGGATTGGGCGTGAGTTTGAGGTTGATTTTGTGGTTAGACGGCGTGGTCATCTCCGCCGAGTAACCCAGGTGGTACTTCACGTCGCCGTCGCCGTGCGACAGATTAGGTTCGGCCTCGCCTTCAAACTCATTGAAGATTTGCTCGTAGGTTTTACCCATAATATTAGCCAGCACGTTGAGCCGTCCGCGGTGGGCCATACCGATCACTACCTCTTTGACGCCCCGTTCAGAGGCTTCGTCAATGATTGCGTCTAGCGCCGGGATAGTGGTTTCGCCACCTTCCAGCGAAAAGCGCTTCTGCCCCAGATACTTAGTGTGTAAGAAGTTCTCGAACACCACCGCCTCATTAAGCATCGACAGAATCTGTCGTTTCTCTTCATCCGATGGGTCGTAGGTGATGCTCTCCTGCTCGGCTTTGTGTTTCATCCACTCCATCACCTCGCGGTCGCGGATATAGGTGTACTCGAAGCCGATAGGGCCCAGATAGACCTCGCGAAGGCGGTCTACGATCTGACGCAGGGTGGCGCGGCCGATGCCAATTTCGTGCCCTGCCTCAAACTCGGTATCCAAGTCAGCGTCGCTAAGCCCGAAGTGTTCGGTGCCCAGCTCGGCGTGTCGGTTCACGCGTTCGCGCACCGGATTGGTTTTGGACTCGAGGTGACCGCGACGACGGTAATTTCTGATGAGCTTACGCACCGCAATCTCGCGCGCGTCTGTCTCTGAGGAAGTGATGCCGTCAGAGGTTGGCGCGCCGTTAGCGTGGCCGTTGCTGCCAAATTTCTGTTGAGAGAACTCAAAGCCCTCAAAGAATTTTTGCCAGCTTTCATCGACCGATGCTGCGTCTTGCTGATACGCCTGATACAGCTCCTCTATGTAGTTGACGTGGGCATTGGAAATGTATGAGTATTGATCCATAAGTGGTTACGATATAGGCAAATATAATAAGCGCTAGGTTGTGATTAAAACCTCATATTCGCATGAGCAAATATAACTGAAAATCAGGCAATTGTAAATTAGGGGTGATGGCGATAAGGCTGATGAATGTACTAGACGAAAGGACAAGTGATACATGTTGCAAGCGAAGTTAAGAACCGGATATTTAGTAGGTTATCGACTCACTTGACAGATATAAATGCATAAAAAGACAAAAAATCAGTTGTATAGTTATATTGAATGGGTATCGTTCGTTTTATATGATTGAACCGCAGTAAATATCGACTCGAAGACACTCGACTTGTCCCGTAGATTTATAATTTTGTTTTCTACAAAAAATCTTAATGTACAACTGCATAAATCCTACAATCCGTTGAAAGATCAGTCAAAAGTTGGTCACTTATCGGTCCTCATGTTTCCCGTGGTCGCGATTTTGGCCCTTTCTTACTTTCGCTATGCCTACCCTACCGCCGTCAACACCTTATCCGAGGTAGCCCCTGATAGTACCGTGGTGGCTTCTATCGCCCCTGAGGTGACCACTGAACCCACCCGATTGTTTGGGATTGAAGTAGACTCTCTGGAAATTGTTGAGGCAGAAGTGCAGCCTAACCAGTATCTTTCTCAGATACTTAACGAGTACAATGTTTCTCTGGCGATGATCGACCGTATTGCTAAGAAATCCCGAGAAGTATTTGATGTGCGAAAGATCCGCATGGGCAAAGACTATACCCTACTCTGTCGAGCTGACTCAGCGCATACTGCTCAGTACTTTATCTATGAGCCCAACCGACTGGATTATGTGGTATTTGATCTTACCGACTCTATCAATATCTATCGCGAGCAGCATGAGATTGACACGGTGGTACGAGAGTTTGCTGGAGTCATCGATTACTCTATCTACCAAACCCTAAAAGACGGGAATGCCCCGCCCGATTTGGCGAATCAACTCTCTGAGATCTACGCTTGGCAGCTAGATTTATTCAAGGTGAAAAAGGGTGATCGCTTCAAGATGGTTTACGAGGAAGTGCGCATCAAAGACGAGCCGGTGGGTGTGGGCAAAGTGGTGGCTGCGCATTTTGAGCGCGACGAAGAAAGTTACTATGCCTTCCAATATGATCAACAGGGGCGTGCCGAATACTTTGACGAAAAAGGGAACAGCTTGCGCAAGGCATTTTTGAAAGCCCCGCTCAAGTACTCACGCATCAGCTCGCGATTTTCGCACGACCGGTTGCACCCGGTACTCCGAATTCATCGTCCGCACTACGGCATTGATTATGCAGCACCTACCGGCACGCCGGTGCGTGCCGTGGGCGATGGTCGAGTGATCAAATCTAATTACAGCGGCGGAGCTGGTAACTTCGTTAAGATCAAGCACAACAGCACCTACACCACCGGCTACATGCACTTGTCAAAGTACGGCGAAGGGATTGCCGTAGGGAAGCAGGTGCGGCAGGGGGATATCATAGGTTACGTCGGGAGCACGGGCATCTCTACCGGACCTCACCTGGACTATCGAGTGTGGAAGAACGGTAAACCGGTAGACGCCCTCGCGATAGAGATGCCCCCTTCGGAGCCGATCAAAGCTGACCACCAGCGTAGCTATCAAGCGTCTATGGAGATGGTGATGGATCGGCTGAACAAGATGGTATATCCTAAGCGAGAGTTTGTGCTGGCCGACGCTAAAACCAGCCTACAGGTGGTAAGCATCAGCGAAGAGATGATGTAAGCATCACGTTGTTACCTGAACGATTGCCGCGATAGCACCCAGCCTACTCTGAAGTTCAAACTTACCGTGAATATCCCATCCTCAAAAAAACCACCGCTCAAGTTGTTGACGTAGAGGGGGCCACCGCTAAACTCAAGGTTGAGTTTGCTGCCGTAGGTTCTTTGTAGTCCCCACATAGGGCTAATCCCATAGTTTGGTTCAAAAAGGCTATCATCGTCAATAGAATTACCGTACATGAAGACGCTGAAGCCTACGAAATTGGCGGAATTGCCTTTGGTTCTTTTACCCTTGGCATAACGACGCAAGAAGTTGTAATACTTCCTCAGGTCAGCCCTAGCGTTGGGGTATACTGTAAACCCTACTGAAGAAGAGTAACCCGGCGATGCGTAAACCGAGATATCAAACGTGGTAGAAGAGCCTAACGCCTTCTCGTAAGCGAGGCCAGGCAGTAGCACACGTCCCTTGAATAATCGAGATTCGGTGCGCGGAATCGTGTCAGTCTGTGCGAATGTAGTGCCTACAGTCAGAACAAGCAGACTCATTAGAACTAAGCTTCTCATAAGTGTGGGGTTTAGTAGTTGGTTTTTCCCAAGCATAAACCGAACGACGGTCTACGATTTGCCAAAGAAAATTTTTACTTTGCTTACTCACTAAAACACGTTCACCACAAACCTAAACCTAATGAAAAATATCAAAGGCCCTGCCATATTTCTTGCTCAATTTATGAGCGACGAAGCTCCCTTCAATACGTTCAAAAGTGCTTGTGAGTGGATGGCTGGTGTCGGCTACCAGGGAGTGCAGGTGCCTACCTTTGATCCCCGCTGTATTGATCTAAAACGAGCAGCCGAAAGCAAAGGCTACTGCGACGAGCTTAAAGGGGTTGCTAAGGAGGCGGGCGTAGAGATTACTGAACTATCCACCCACCTACAGGGACAGTTGGTGGCGGTGCACCCGGCCTACGATACCATGTTCGACGCCTTCGCCCCCGAAGAAGTACACGGCAATCCCAAGGCTCGCACCGAGTGGGCCATTGATCAGATGATGATGGCGGCTAAGGCTAGCCGTAACTTCGGCATTGACGTGCACGCCACGTTTTCCGGTGCACTGGCCTGGCCCTTTATGTATCCCTGGCCGCAGCGCCCCGCCGGTTTGGTAGAGATGGCCTTTAAAGAACTGGCCGACCGTTGGTTACCCATCCTTAATGCTTTCGATGAGCAGGGCGTGGATGTATGTTATGAAATTCATCCGGGTGAAGACCTGCACGATGGTGCTACCTTCGAGCGCTTTCTAGATGCTACCGGTGCCCACGACCGCGTGAATATGCTCTACGATCCAAGCCACTACATCCTGCAACAGCTCGACTATCTGGCCAACATCGATCTGTACCACGAATTTATCAAAATGTTTCACGTCAAAGACGCTGAGTTTAATCCTACCGCCAAGTCAGGGGTATACGGCGGTTACGAATCGTGGGAAGACCGACCAGGACGCTTTCGCTCTACGGGTGACGGGCAGGTAGATTTTGGAGCGGTGTTTACCAAGCTGGCGCAGTACGACTACGACGGTTGGGCCGTGGTAGAGTGGGAAGACTTTATGAAACATCCCGAGCAAGGAGCGGCCGAAGGGGCCGACTTCGTGAGTGCCCACCTCATCCGAGTCACCGAACGGGCCTTCGACGATTTTGCCGGCGGCGGAGTCGACGACGAGACTAACCGCAAGATTCTGGGTCTGTAGACCCACTGGATTTGTGTGAAGCGACTACTATCATTAGTAGGACCGTCGCGATCAACTCCAGCTTAATGCTTAACCAATAACCTAAACTTATAAAGTATGAAAATCAATTCTAAGAATACGCTGGCTGCGCTACTGTCCGCTACGGTCGTCGGCTTTTCCGCGTGTAGCACTCAGCCAGAGGCTACCGAAGAAACCACCGCCGACACGATCACTGCCGAAACAATGCCTCCCGCTACCGAAAGTGAATGGCAAGACCTCAACGCGCTCGACCAGTGGCGCAACTTTAAGTCACAAGACGTGTCACCGGCGTGGCGGGTGGAAGAGGGAGTACTCACCTTTACGGGGGAAGACGGCGGGGGTGATCTCATCACCCGCAATCAGTACGATGACTTTGAGCTAGAGCTGGAGTGGAAGATCTCCGAAGGTGGCAACAGCGGCATCATGTTTCATGTGGCCGAAGCGGATACGCTGGGCGCTACCTACCACACTGGGCCAGAGTATCAGATACTGGATGACGAACGCCATGCCGATGCAAAAATTGACAAGCACCAGGCGGGTGACAACTACGATTTGCAAGCCGCTTCGGCTGACGTGGTGAAACCCGCCGGCGAGTGGAACACGACGCGACTGGTGGTGAACGAAGGTAAGGTAGAGCACCACCTCAACGGAGAGAAAATTGTGGAGTATGAACTGTGGACCCCCGAATGGGAAGAGATGGTAGCCAACAGCAAGTTCTCGGAGTTTCCGGCCTACGGCACCATGAAAACCGGTCATATCGCTCTGCAGGATCATGGTGACCAGGTATGGTTCCGCAATATGCGGGTGAAGGAGCTGTAACAACAATGAGTAACGATTGATGATGAATGACTAATGAGTATTCAATCGTTACTCATCCTCTAGGATACAATGCTTTGAAATACCTTACAGTAATCACCTGACTACTTCTCAAACGGAATGGACAAGAAAAGCGTAAGCACCAACACGTTTAGGCTAGAGGTGCCTGCCGCTTTCCGCGAAGAGAAAGTCCGACACGAAGGGCTTAGCGTTTGGAACCCTGACGCAACGTATCAGCTACAGTTTCCTATCATCAACGCGGCACTGAGCGAGATTAAAGATATCAGGGAGGAATTTTCGGGCGATAGCTACGAGCAGATAGTGCATGCGTACTACCAGATCAAACGCTATAACATTATTCGTGTTGAGAATGAAACCGCTGATGTGCACGGTAAAACCGCGTACGTGCAGCGAGCCTTTTCTCGAGTAGACGCGCATACGCGCATCAACAAGAGTGATCACCCGGTAGATATTTTTCATCTGTTTGTCAATATTCCGCTCGACGATGAGTTTATGCAGGAGTTCTCGGCAGACTGTGAGTTGCCGGAGCGCGAGCAGTACGAGCCGCTGTTTTGGGAAGCAATCCGTAGCGTCGAGTGGTTAGATAATTTTCGAAAGCACATCGATGCGCAGGAAGAGGCAATGGCGGCTACCTACGCGCGCATCGACGCGTTGGTCAACGAAACGGAAGGAAAATCCGCAACTGCGGTACATCGTGAACCGGAGGTGCCCGATGTGCCGGCTTTTGAGGTTCCAGAGGATGGTAAAGAGGTGTTCCGAGTAGGTGATTTCGGTTTCAGTATAGAGCAAAATCAGTGTGAGTGGAGTATCCCAGAATTCAGCAGAAGACTGGTGATCATGGTAAAGGCGCGCACCGCCGCGGTGAAAGCGGCCACCCAGGCTCGGCTCTTAGACGATTACCAAACAGATGGACAGGTAAGCCTTTCGTTTGAAGCCAGCGGACTGTATCAAAACGGCCATCCCTCCAGTAGCTTCACGCTGGCCGACGATAAGTCGGTGAGTCCAGTACCGCATCTGCACCTGAGAAGTGAAGGCTTTGACTACCGCCTGCACTTCTTTGGAGAGATTACCTTCGTGGGTGAGTGGATCGGTATTCGTGGGCACCTGCGGGTACCGTACGAGAACGCCCGTAGTTTTCCGATCACCGTATACAAGCGAATGCCGCTGGATCAGCTAAACTGGACAAACTATCAGTTTAATTCGTTGGAAGAAGCCCGTCAGGCCCCCGACAGTATCGTTCGCTACCTAACGATCACCAACCCCACGTTTGAAGCCTTGCCTGAAGATATTCTTCGGTACGAAAACCTGGTGCAACTCAACATCGTCAGCCATCAGTCGATACCGCTATCGGAACTTCCTGAAGCCATAGGAACGCTTCGGCATCTGCAACATTTGTCCATCGGCAGTGCCGCCCTCTCACAGCTACCTGCCAGCTTGGGGCAGCTCAGTCAGTTAAAGTATTTAGGAGTGAGCGGTAACGCGCTGTCGGATATTCCGGCCAGCGTCTGGCAATTGCCCCAGCTTCAGTCGCTCTACCTGCGGGATAACCGCCTGCGTGAAATACCTGCTCAGGTCGATCTGCCCGAATTGGCTACGCTTGACGTATCGGGTAATGCCCTAACCACGCTGCCGGCCGCCTTGGCCCAGCAGCCCAAGTTGCGCTCCCTTACGCTGGATAACAACCCATGGGACACCCTGCCCGAAGGCATTGGTGCTATCGAAGGAGTGCGTTTGTCCATAGAAGATAAGCGGCGTCTACTAGACTTTGAGTATCAGGGAGCCGATGGGCGAGGAACGAGCCGCTGGGACGATGAAATATTTTTAGCACGAAGCGACCAAGCACGGTTGAAATTAGTCGTGGACATTATTCAAGAAAGTGAACTCGGTGCCTACCGCGATGCTTTGGTGTCTCTGGTGAAGAAGGCGGTGGGATTTACCCAAACCGAAGAAGAAGACTACGCCACTCTGGGCAATCACCGGTTCGGCGGTATGCCCGATTTGCCACCGTCTATTGCCTACCCTCGTTTTTACCGTGAGTACGACCAGCAAGAATATGTGTACGAGTTCATTGCTCAGATCAACTGCGCCGAGGTTGCTACGCTACAGGATTATCTGCCGCGCAAGGGACGCTGTATTTCTTTCTAAGCACCATCCACGATGTGTACGGTGGCAGCGAATCGCCGGTACGGGTAATTCACTACGACGGTAGCGAGCCGTTGCAAAGTGGTCAACAACTACGTTTTGAGGAACGAAGACTACTTTGAGATGGTCGATGGCGGTTATACGGGATTCAAAGTATCTGCCCAAGCCATCAGCAGTAGCCCTGACTTCTACTCTATCAGCAGTAACGAATACTTGTACTACAGGGTCCTGCCGAAGCACTCAAAGATGATGAGGGAGTAGATACCGAACTGCTGCGTGGTTTTGAAGATCGGATGCACGAGCAAAACAAAGCCGACCACAAGACCAACGCCTACGGTTTTTCACAGCATGAGTTTCCTGAGCACGAGGCGGCTCTGGCGATGAAAGGAAGCCCCGGAGACTGGATCATTCTGCTGGAAGTATCTTCGCAAGGCGATTTCCAGTGGGGCGACGCCGGAGAGCTGTTCTTCGTCATCCACAAGAGTGATCTGCTGAAGCAAGACTTCTCTAACGTGTTCTGCACGATGTACAGTAGCTAAAAATCAGCTTGTTCTGGCTTTTAGAAAAGAGTATTCAGTTTCTCGAGGGCTGAACAAAAGAAGGAAGTGTTTCACCACCATATCTGTTCGTTACCTTTGTAGGTAAAGATGCGCTCTTCGCGCCCACGGCTTAAATTTCGCAACCAGAACAGGGAGTTGGTGGGAGCGTTATCGTAGGTAAGCCATGTATTTTCTGCTACTTTTTTACCCAAGGAAACCCACTTTTCGTCCCAATACAATAACTCATAGTGGTCGCCGATCTGAACGGCGTTTCCATCATTTCGCGCTTGATAAGCAATCTTTTTAATGAGGCGCGGCTGGTGTAGATCGTACCCAATATAATTACTGTCAGATACTCCCTCAGTGTAAGTGAGCGGATTACCATCTGTAGCAGCCTCAGGCGGACCGTCTAAGGAGAAAGTGCCATTGTGAGTAAGATCGCCCTTTAGTGGTTCGTCGTTTTCATCAAGGAAGGCAAACTCCGCGATACTACTGATTGTATCCTGCTTCAATAATAGCCGGACGTAACGAAAAAGATAGTTATCTTCTAGTTTTATCTCAACAGTATGCTCATTAGGTAACTGAGATACGGTGAACAGATTCTGGGCGTCTGAGAAGTCAGCTCGGTTGGCTCCCTGAAAAGTGGCACCCACCAAGTGAGTACGCCATCCTTGTTTACGTAGCGTTTCAGGATATTTGCGCCGTAACCTTAGCGTTTGTAAGGATGTAGTATCCGGTATTAATGTACGTATATCCCCTTCTAACGTAAGAATCAGTGCTGGCCCGATAGCCTGTGAGCGACGGCGAGTTCTATAGCTCATGGGAACATACACAATTCCCTGACCTTCGTGTATTTGAGTAAAATAGAGTAAATCGTCTGCTACCGGAATCAGTGTGGTGTCTTCGCTCTGGTAACCTCGTCCCATATCGGTAAAGGTGACCGTACGATCCTTACTCACTTTTCCCCAGTGTATAGGGTACCATGCCCGGTCTCCGAAGGTGCACAGGTACACCAGTTCAGAGGACTTGGAGGCCCCTTCTGATAGGAGGACAGTTACATCACTCACCGGAAAGTACTGAGCCGTAACATCTTTGAAGTTAGTTTGCTGAAAGAAGTTTGGAACGTTTTCCGTACCTATCGTATCAATGGGGAATTCAGATTGTGCTGAGTAGGTGCGGCGATAAACCTTGGCGGCCTTCCACCAAAGGTAATGCTGATCCATATCTCTAAACGTGCCCATAAAATCGTAGCTCTTCCCTGCTGGGGTAATGAGTGCGTTCCAATCGTGGCCCGTATGATAATTGGCGTAAACGGGGGTAAAATCATGCGCCACCGCCAGTCCGTGCGTACGCATGGCGAACAGCGCCAGGTTGACCTGCTCCTGGCAGGTACCCATTCTACCTTGCTGCATGGTGCTAAGCGACTGAGCAATGGGGTATCGACCAAAAGCTACGTTAGCGGTGAGTTGAAGGTGCCGATTAATTAGCTCATTCACTTCTTTTAACGAAGCGTTTTCCTTTAGAGAGTCAGCAAGCCAGGCAAATTCATTCAACATAGGAGTGCGCCAGTCCTCTAGCGGTTCGTCAGAAACTCGATAGGGTAAGATGTATTCGCAGAACTCTGTTGATAGTGTTCAAAACGATAAGCTCGCGCCCAGGATAATGTAGTCCAGGCGGTGAATGCCTGATCAATATGACGAATAAGGAACGAGGCAGAGACCGAGTTCGTGTCGGGTTTGGGGGACAACCGAATCTATTAGGTGAGACCAATGGATGAGCAAACGGCAGGTTAGCCACAACAGAATCAGGAAGTTCTGATAAGTAGTGAAACAGCGCACTATCATAAGTCTCCTTTGCCAGGCTGCTGTAGGTCTGGTGCAGTGGCATATGATCGATAAGGAAATGAGCTGCTCGTAGTTTCATACTATCTTCTTCCTGTTGATAGTGCTTAACAACCTTATCTAATTCGCTTGGTAATAAACCCTCATTTTCAGGGGACGGTGTTTGACAGGCGACTACTGTGGATAGAATAAAACAACAAAATATAGTAATTTTCATGTTATGAAGAGTGTATTCTCAGGGAGTAAATTTTACGTTACGTCTGTTCAATAAACAGATCATATTGTCTTATATCAATGCTAACATATCCTTTACTTTTAAATATCCTACTACCATGAACAAAAAACGATTACCTATTTTACTAGTGCTATTGCTCACTATGGGTGTTTTTCACCGGTGCAACGTAAACGATGACCTTATAGAGCCATTTGTAAGCACTGATGATACACAGATAAAACGTGTTCAAGTAGATTCAGACGAAAATTTGGCCCATGCGCTAGAAGATTTGTTTGATAGCAACCCTACCGCTCGTAAGAGCATAGCTGTACGAATCAGAACACGTACTAATGATCAGAGATGAAGCCCACGATGTGCTTCGTTACTCTTTGGCGCTAGAAACGGATGGCCAGCCCGGCATCAAAAACCTGGTACTCACGCTCACCCCTCGCAAGGAAGTGTCGGCAGTAATTGTCTCCTATGTACCGGACGATCCGAAGCAACTCTTCTTCGGCATTCAGTACTTCACCGGTGAAATGATCGTTACTGACCTAGAGGGTAACGAAATGAACCGTACGTATTTGGTCAAGGGGGAATCACCCAAAGTGGAAGGTACGCACAACGGACGAATGCTTGGGCTTGAAGAGTGTTCAACGTCAGTTTCCTACGTCGCCGTGTATACTCAAGCCGGTACCAGCTACAAGCAATTCTCTATAACAACAACCTGTGTTCCCTCCGGCGGTAATGGTGGTGGTGGTGGTGGTGGTGGTGAACAGGGCGGTGGTAGCGGCGGTGGTGTAGGTGGCACTGGTGCAAGGATAATGGTGAACCGGGTGCTCTCTACTGTTAGTACAAACTCGCAACTTCCTTCTAATTCAAGTGATGGGCAAACAGTTTACATTAAGAATAAAGACGGCTCCCTAACTGAGCTGGTGTATGTAAAAGAGCTAGATGCTTGGTTAATGCCAGAGTTAATATTTATGCACTATGATGGAAGGACGCGGATAGAGAGCAACAGATCATTCAATGGGCGGGTATTGGGTGCTGCTGGTGCTTTAGCCTTAATGGAACCATCTCCTATTGGAGAAGTTGTGTGGGCTGCAGCAGCGACCGCTTACGTAGCTATATACGCAATTGACTTATTAAGACATCCTAACGTATACAATGCCCCACCCAATGGAAGAGACTTACCGTGGATACCTGGTGTCTCACCTGGCGACGATTGGGAATGGAGAGGAAGAACAAGCAATCCTGAGGATGGAGATGGAAATTGGATACGCGGTGAGAGACCTAATCAAGAAAGCCTGAATCCAGATTTTGATCATCCACCGCCCATACCAGGACATTGGGATTATACGGATCCAGATGGGAGAAAATGGCGGATTTTCCCTGATGGTTCAATGGAACCGAAGTAGTGGAGGTAGATAGTGAAAAGAATTTTTGCTTATGCAATTCTGTGTATAACTACAGATCTGTTCTAATAGAAAACGCGGATGAAACTATTGACTGTGAACCTTCAGCAAGAAGCTATTTTGTATCTAGCTGGAACGATGGGTTATTTTGGACATACTTTATCTAAAGTAGTAGTTAACAGTATTTCTTTAACGAAGGGTAGGTGCTTTACTATCATTCCGTCTGGTACCCCTGAAACGCATTGGTATAAGTTTAGAACTGGCGGTCTCTATTGGGATGATTGCCGAGGAAAGACAGTCATGCCAGTACAGAACGATAGTACGGTTATAGTTGAGGATATGATAGCTCGCTTTTTTGGCGCTTCTGCCACTCATTGCGCCGTAGCAGAAGATATATCTTCCCGTTTAGGTGACACTGGAATGGATAAAACCATGACACCTTATCTGGTGTTTGGTGAAGAGATATACGATTTCAATAGTAATCATGATAATGCAAGCGAAGTAGCGCTCACTCTAAGGCGTAGCAATACCTCTTATTATTCGTTTTTCGCACTATTATCAATGGATATCGAACAGCAACAGAGGTTTGGCCATCCGAAATGTCATATAACGGATGAGGATTTAGCACTATTAGCCAGCACGATATGTGGTATTATACAGTTTGCTTACGACGGTGAAAGTTATCTAATATGGGATAAAGACGGTACTTTACAGCGGTATGCTGAGGAAAGTCTTGATAAAAATTTAGAATAGCATCAAGATGCTATTCTATTGATATGTAGTACACTTGCTACGAGGAAGATAAAGCCAAAGCCAAAGGTTTCTGGTAGGCGAACACCCGTATGATACGGAAAACGAAGAGACGCAGCGACTAAATAGAGCAACATAGTTTTGGAATGTTAACTTCAGCTTTTCAATAGAAATTGGTACAATCTGTTTTGCAGGCTATAGGGTAACTGTAACATTTATACATGATCATCAAAGACGAAAGGCATAAAATTACCAAGTACCACCTTTTAACGAGTTACATCGCAATGCTGCAATCTAATATGGTTAGTGAGGAGTTGGAGTTTGCTGAATCTCAGGCGGAGGTAGAAAGCATAAGAGCAGTTTATGATATGGTCGATCAATATCAGCCGTGTACGATCAGTGATATAAATGAAAAGGTGTTTTATCATCCTGAAGATACACTTTCTCTCTATCCTCTTTTGTTTAGCAATTCAATAACTACTTTCTTAGGAGATAATCAGATTGGTTCTTTTTTATTAATTTCCCATACTAAACTTAGCTTTATTGGTACAATAGAAACTGATATTACTCAATTACAACACGCTCGGCAGTTATTCTTTAGTATTACTGCTGATAAGAGCTATGATCAAGCTTATAAAGTTGGTTATAGCTCTTTTATTGATGTTATTCAGGCATTATTTTGGATAGTTAGATATGATGCTACTATTCCTTACATATTCATTCAACCCCATCAGACTAACTATTTTCTTAGTATATGTAAATATGGAAATCTTCATGTCTATTCTTCACCTAAAGACACTCAGTCAATAGAGAGCAGTTTATCTACATGTGGTTTGCTAAGCTGGCATGGCAACGAAGTTGATCGGTTTAGTAATACTGAAATGATAGAGGGAAGATTCACTAGTCCAGAGGAGTAGTCATTAGTATAGCTTTTGCCAAATGTAGTTCTAATCTTCTGACTGAGAGGTAGTTTTATAATCACAGCTCTTAGTTATGATAACGTCCGAAGTCAATAGCGATCCGATATCCGAACGATACAGAAAATATGTACTAAAGATTCTATATAGAGAAAATAGATTCTATGTTGTTCATGGAGCAGATTGTAGCACAAAAAACTACGATGATAATCTGCTGACAGACAAACGTGGTAAAATATTCTTTTTAAAAGCATTAATCAACTAAAAACCAGTATTGCTGAACGTAGCTTGTTCTCCTTTGACCAAGGTAATTTTCTGTTATGGATAAGTAACTACAAAGGTACTCAGTCTTATAGTACAAATAATTTTGATAATGTGGTTCGCACAGTGAGTAGGAAGGTCAAGCTAGCGGATCTTTCTATAGAAGAAGTAATGGAGGTTATTCACTTTATCAATCTGTTTGGCGATTACGCTTACCAGCGAGAAGCGGAAGATGCTTATCTACTAACTTTACATCGAGAGAAAGAGATAAGAACGTTTTTTGACTACGCTTACGATAACTACGTATGGGATAATCCTAAACACGCTGGCTATCGTAGTTTGAAAGAGTTAGATTATCTGCGTTTTGATGAAGAAGCGTTCCGAAAAACTATTCGGCAGATGCTCAGGTTATTCATGGATAATACGGTGGTATGGAAAGAGCACTAAGACTCTTCAAACAGAAGTGGAACTCAAAGATAGAAAGAAAAAGTGGCATGTAGATATAAAAATAGCGACAGCCCTGTCGCTATTTCTTTTACTAACTTGCTTCGCCATATTTCCTTTCCTAGAAAGGAAACTGGTAGTTTCTCAATATTTCTATTTCCGAGCAGTAGGTAGTGCCGCTACGCTCTGGTTGGCCGTACGCCATCTTATTCAAAGTGAAAGCTCTGTTAAAAGCCTAAATCGCATTGATCTGGCAGTTTTAGCGTATGTGGGATATACGTTAATTGGTACGTTAGTTGATCCTCAGGTATCGTATCACAGTGCGGACGTTTTAACGGTTCTATTACTGCTTAGCACGTACTTTTTCTTTAGGGCCTATATACGTAATTCGTCATTCCTGAATGCTACAAAGAGTACTGTACTTGTAGTAGGGTTAATACAATTGGTGATTGGAGTGTTACAATGGTTAAGATATTTACCTTCAGGAAACGATACATTTTTGGTAACAGGCACTTTCTTTAACCCAGCCCCTTATGCTGGATTCTTGATTTCTATTTTACCAATCGCTCTAAGTATAGGCGCAGCCCGATGGGTACCCACCAGCGTTCTAAAAAGTCAAGAATACGGATACAGTAGCTTAGGAATTGTAGTAGCCTTTGGTATCTTACTGATACTGCCCATTGCTGCGAGTCGTGCTGCTTGGCTGGGGGCACTAGCCAGTGTGGTAGTAGTTATCGTGCGTTACTTCAGTGTGATAACATGGTGGCGAACAATGCCACCCTGTAACACTACTAGACCGGTAGTAACTGTAATGTTTGCTCTTTTGGGAGGAAGTGTATTAACGTTGTTGTACTACATACGCCCCGACTCTGCCCTAAGCCGTTTACTTACTTGGAAAGTCTGCTATCAAATGGTGGTTGACCATCCAGTTTGGGGGGTAGGATACGGACAGTTCTTCGCTCACTTCGGGCCGTATCAAGCAGCGTATTTTCAACAATCCCCTAATAATTCACTATCATCGCTCGCCGGGCAGGGGGAATATGCTTTTAACCTATTTTTAGAATTACTCGTGGAGCAAGGTTTTGTTGGTTTAGGGCTTTTTACAGTGCTAATTTGGGTAGCACTGAAAGAGGCCTTTCGCAACAAGCATACAGATTGTATGTTAGGGGGCGCTATAGTAGTAGGAATATTGGTGTTCGGTACCTTCTCTTATCCTTTCTCAATCATCCCAATTCAAATCAGCTTCTTTTTTGCTCTCGCGCTCATATCTTCGTATCAAGATTCATCTATCCGTTGGCTAGCACCTAAAACAGTGGAGCACTGTATGACGATAGCCATGCTGCTGGTGCTTATTCCCTTAACTTATTTCGATGTTCAGCGTTTTCAAGCTCACCGGCAGTGGAAGGTAGCCACTGGGTACAAAGACTTCTTTAATTATGGAGAGGCTCTTCTGTTGTATGATCAAATCTACCCAATATTGAAAGATGATGGCAATTACCTGTTTCAATACGGGCGAGTACTATTTTATGAGAAGGAATATGAAAGAGCGGCGATGATGCTTGAGTCTGCCCGTCACCGCATGTCTGATACGTATATCTATACCACGCTAGGGGAAAGCTATCAAGGTCTAGAGGAGTATGAGAAGGCGGAAGAACTCTTTCAACTAGCAATCAATCACAATCCGTATCGTTTCTACCCTCGCTACCTACTGTTTCAAATGTACGTAGAACGCCATCAGACAAACAAAGCGCTAACAATAGCAGATAGTATTGTGACTATGAAGGTAAAGGTGCCTTCCGCGTGGACAAAGAAAATACGAAGTGAAGTGCAGAAGTTTATCGATAACTACCAGATTCAAAAGATTTAAAAATCAGGATCAAGCGCCAGCCGCTCCGTCAGCTCCCGCACCATCGGATACTTCTCGGCTAGGTAGTTCAGCTTCTCGGCCGGGGTGTACGGGCGACGCTGGTGCGCTTCGGTGTTCATCACCACCTCAATGGTGAGCCCTGGGTGATTCAACTCGCGGCGTAGCCGTTGCAGCAGTTCCGCCTTCATATCGGCTAAAGTGAACTCTTGCAACGAACTCATCAACGATACGACGATCGTTCGTCCATCTTCTTTTAGATCAACGTCTTGGTTCAGTACAGTGTAGTCACTGTCTTTGCCCGCCGCTCGGCGTTCGTTGGCAAAGACCCGCCACGCATCACGCAGCCGGTTAAGCGAAACCGGTGCCTGCTCGCCGGAAACCGGTGGCGGAGTTGGTGCAGTTGGCGTCTCTGTTTCATCTTGCTTTTCCTCAACCACCGGAGCAGGAGCGCTGAGCGACGGAATCTTAATGGTTTTTTTAAGCGCACCCAATGCGGGGGCGGCGGGACGTTTGTGTTGGTCGGTGGATGCTGCTGCCGAACCATCCGCTGAGGCTTCCTTAGATAAGGCTCCCTCGGGCGAGACAGTCGTAGTACTTGGAGCTACCGGATCAGCTTTTTTTTTATCCACTTCGTGAGCATTGCCTCCTGACTCCTCGGCACTACCGTTTTCGCTGGCGGGCGACTGGGCTACCCGCGCCAGGTTCACGGCTGCCTGAATGTAGGCCATCTTCATCAGGGCCAGCTCTACGTGCAAACGCTGGTTTTTGCTGTTCTTATACTGTAAGTCACAGTCGCCCGAGAGGTTGAGCGCGGTGAGCAAAAACGATAGTGGGGCCTGCTCGGCTTGCTCGCGGTAGCGCTGCTGCACCGACTCGGATACCGGCAGCAGGTGCACGGTTTCGGCGTCTTTGCAAACCAGCAGATTGCGGAAGTGCTCAGCCAAACCGACGATGAAGTTATGCCCGTCGAAGCCCTGCCGCAGAATTTCGTCAAACGCCAGCATGGTTTGCGTCAGGTTCTGTGTGAGCAGCGCGTCCGTCACGCGGAAGTAGTAGTCGTAGTCGAGAATGTGCAGGTTCTCGATGGTGGTTTGATACGTGATCTTACGTTCGGTAGAGAACGTAACGATCAGATCAAAGATTGATAGTGCGTCGCGCAGCGCGCCGTCGGCCTTCTGCGCGATGAGGTTCAGCGCTTCCTCTTCGGCGGTAACCCCCTCGCGGTCGGCAATCTTGCGCAGGTGCCGCACCATATCGCTAATCTGAATGCGGTTGAAGTCAAAGATCTGGCAGCGCGACAAAATGGTCGGAATCACCTTGTGCTTCTCGGTGGTGGCCAGGATAAACACGGCGTACGAAGGCGGCTCTTCCAGTGTTTTGAGAAACGCATTGAACGCCTGGTTCGAGAGCATGTGTACCTCATCAATGATATATACCTTGTACTTGCCCTGCTGCGGTGGGTAGCGTACCTGATCAATCAGGTTACGAATGTCGTCTACCGAGTTGTTCGAAGCGGCATCCAACTCGTAGATGTTCATCGCGTTGGTCTGTTCTTCGCTGAAGCCGTTGATCTGCCGGGCCAGGATACGGGCACAGGTGGTCTTGCCTACGCCCCGCGGGCCACAAAACAACAGTGCCTGGGCCAGTTGCTGGCTATCAATGGCGTTCTGTAGCGTGGTAGTAATGTGCTCTTGACCCACCACTTGCTCAAAGCCCATCGGGCGGTATTTACGCGCCGAAACCACAAAAGTATCCTGTTCCATGTGTGCCAAGTTACCAAATAAAGCCTACGATTGAAACGATTTTTTGTATCTTACCCCGTTCGTATATTGACCATTCTTTATGATTAGCCTTCAATCTATATCGTATACAAAATATAATAGTAGCATTGTGAAACAGTATCAACCTAATCTACCACAAATACCACGAAGTTTAGTGGATTGAAGATTACCAAACCTCTAACTTTGGGTTTCAACTACTTGTTGAATTATACAGTCCAGTCACGATGTTAGAATACTAGTTGAGGCAAAATGCAACGAGGCAGCTTCTAAGAGCATATTTAGGTTTTTGTAAGTGCTTACGTTTTAGCGCGTTGGCCCGAAATTCCAGGCGGGCGTGCGGAGTCTTTGTGTGAGGAAGCATTGGAATTTCTTGATTTTTTTGGTTCGTTTTTGGATCAAGCCAAAAATGAACGTGGAGAAAGTAGACAAGCAAAACAAAATTTCTTATTTGCGAGTAACTTTGAGTGAAATTTTTTGAATATGCTCTAAAGCCAAGAATAGAAACGTCTAAGTAGTAGTAAGAAGACTATAACAGTCACCCATCGCGTTATCACTGCTGTCGCCACGACCAACGATCCATCATGACCAATGCTCGCCAACCAACCTTTATAGAATCGCTGATTCCTATTGTCTTTCTGGTGCCGTTGTTATTTATCAACGTCGCTATTTTCGACGATAACTCTACCTACGGGCCCAACCAAATTGCCCTTATACTCGCCGCGGCGGTCGCTGCTCTAATCGCTGGGCGAATGGGGATCACCTGGCCCACCTTGCAAGACGGCATCGTGAAGAGCATCAGCTCGGCCATGTCGGCCATGCTCATTTTGCTACTGATCGGTTCGCTGGCGGGCACGTGGTTGCTCAGTGGTATCGTTCCGGCCATGATCTACTACGGATTACAGATTCTCAATCCTACTATTTTTCTGTTTGCGGCCACCATTGTTTGTGCCGTGGTGGCGGTGGCCACCGGCAGCAGTTGGTCAACTGTGGCTACCGTGGGTATTGCTTTGTTGGGCATCGGTAAAGCCCTTGGTTTATCCGAAGGTGTGATTGGCGGTGCGATTGTGTCGGGGGCCTACTTCGGCGATAAAATGTCGCCGCTGTCTGATACGACTAACCTCGCCCCTGCCATGGCGGGTACAGACTTATTCACGCACATCCGATATATGGCTTTGACAACCGTGCCTTCTGTCAGTATCACGCTGGTTATTTTTCTGGTGATGGGCTTCACCGCGGAGCAGACCACCCCGGCTACCGGTATAGAAACAGTGCTTACCGCGCTAGACAATGTGTTTACTATCAACGGCTGGCTGTTTTTGGTACCGGTGATTGTGATTGGAATGATTGTGCGAAAGGTCCCCGCCATTCCGGCCCTGCTGGCAGGAACGTTGCTGGGAGCGCTATGTGCCATCATCTTTCAGCCGCAGATTCTGCGTGAGATTTCGGGCGGAGTACCCGGTGCCGAGGGGGCGTACATGGCCGTGATGCAGGCGATGTTTGCGGATATCAACGTCGTAACGGACGATCCGATGGTGAACGACCTATTGTCCACCAGCGGTATGGCCGGTATGTTGAATACGGTTTGGTTGATCATCTGCGCGATGGTCTTCGGCGGGGTGATGGAATCGGCCGGCATGCTGGCCCGTATCACCAATAGCATTGTGCAGTTTGCGCATTCCACCGGATCACTGATTGCCTCAACGGCTTCTACCGCGATCTTTTTTAACCTCACCGCCTCTGATCAATATTTAGCCATCGTGGTGCCCGGGCGCATGTACGCCGATGTGTACCGAAAGCGCGGACTCAAGCCTGAAAACCTAAGCCGCACGTTAGAAGACTCAGGAACCGTGACGTCGGTCCTAATCCCCTGGAATACCTGCGGAGCTACCCAGGCGGCGGTGCTGGGCGTTGCCACCCTGACTTATGCTCCGTTTGCGTTCTTTTGTATCATTAGCCCCATCATGACCATTCTGTTTGGGTACTTAAACATCAAAATTGCCCGTTATTCAAAGGAAGAAGTGGCTGAACTGAAACTAGAAAATGCCTGATCATATCACCTACGATTACGATATCATCGAGGGGGATCTTTCTCCGGCGATTCAGCAATCGGCTATCGCCTTGTACGAGAAAGTGTTTGCATCGCCGGGAAGCCGCATATCGGATAGGCTAAAAAGGAAAGATTTAGTGACAGTGCTAGCCAAGGTAGAGGGGCAGATGGTGGGGTTTAAAGTGGGCTATCCCGAAAAGAAGCTCCGGTTTTATAGTTGGTTAGGTTACGTACACCCTGCGTATCGGCGGCAGGGTATTGCCCGTGAGCTGATGCACCAACAGCATCGCTACTGCTGTGAGGCAGGCTTCACGACGGTGCGCACCAAGACAACCAATCGGTGGCGTAGCATGTTATTACTTAATATCCGTAACGGATTCGATGTTGTCGGTACGTACTTAGATGACCACAAGGAGTTGAAAATTATTCTTGAGAAAAACCTCAATACTTAACCAAACCACTGTTCATGTTCCGACAGGAAATTACCAAAGAAGAGATCAACGAACTAGCGCTACGCCGTTACGAAGGGGAGATTACGGTAGCCACTACCGAAGAGCAGCAGGAAGCAGCGTTAGAAGAAGTTTCTCAGCATGAAGTAGTAGGATTTGACACGGAGGCTCGTCCGGCGTTTAAGCGGGGAGTACACTACGATACGTCACTCATCCAGCTGTCGGTGCCGGATCACGCTTTTCTGATTCGCCTGAACCACACCGGGTTTTCGGCTGAACTGGCTGCTTTTTTTGCGAACGACCACATTAAGAAAGTAGGCATCAGTATCAAAGACGACCTTCGCCATCTGGAACAGCTAGGTGAGAAGCACGGCCAACGCTTTAATCCGCAAAACATTCTAGACCTGAACGATACGGCCAAAGCGCTCAAAATACCCCACATGGGGGTGAAGAAACTAACCGCCATTTTTCTGGGCTTCCGGGTGTCTAAGAGTCAGCAAACCTCTAACTGGGAAAACGCCACCCTTACCGAAAAGCAACTGCGCTACGCCGCGACCGACGCTTGGGTGTGTTTAGAAATTTATCAGTACTTAGAGAAACTGGGGCAACTAAAACATTAATGCGTGACGAACGCTTTTTTTAACGACAAAAACAAACGGATATGTTTACCACCATGCACACGTCTCAGGACGTCGATGACGCTCTGACTGCCAGTTATGAAAAACCTATTGTGATATTCAAGCACTCGGCCACCTGCCCCTTCAGCGCGGCAGCTCAGAAAGAGGTAGCCAATGCCAAACATGATATAGACGTCTACGGAATCGTGCTACAGTACACCGGAGAGCTAAAGACAGAAATCGCTGAGAAGCTAAACGTAGAGCATCAGAGTCCTCAAACCATCGTTGTCCACAAAGGCAAAGCAATAAGCCACCAATGGCGAGACGAAATTAAAGAAGATACGCTGAAGCAGGAGGTTGAGAAGCTTTTAGTAGATTGATCTCAAGGTATACTGGCGTTGATGGTATGCTGCCAAGTGATAGAAAACGGCTGGAAGATAGAGAGAAACGATCGGATTGGGTAAGAAAGATCACTGTAGAGTAGTAGTATGAGAAACGTAGATCCTTCTGTTAGCCATAGTGGTCACGTAGACCGCTTTAATCAGTTGGCTGAATTTGCTCAGATGGTCTATGATGCTAATCCTCACAACCCCCCTTTACAGATTATGAATATTCGTGATCCGGAAGTTCGGCAACTGTTGGAAGGCTTGGCTAAGTATGAAGTTAGATATATGTTGGTGGGGGGAGTAGCTACGGTATTTCACGGTCACGTACGAACCACCCAGGACCTAGACCTGTGGGTGCAAGAAGGCCCTGATAATAGAAAGCGGCTGGTATTTGCCCTTCAGAGTGTCGGAGTGCCAGATGCTGAGCGCTATGAAACGGTAGAAATGATCCCAGGTTGGAGTACAATTACCATCGGTCAGAAGGGGTTTGTGGCCGATTTTATGAGCTATACCAAAGCTTTCTCTAAAGAAGACTTTGAGGCGTGTTATCAGCGAGCCGAACGAGCTGTCATTGCTGGCATTCCTATTAGCGTGATCTACATAGACGACCTCATCAAAGAGAAAAAGTCACTGGGGCGTTCCAAAGACCAGGACGATGTAGAACATCTGAAGCAGATTGCCGCCAACAGAAGGAAACGACTTTGAATTTGTTGTGCCGACTATACCTGTTGCTGACTTGATTATAGTGGTCTAAACCTGCTCGTAATCACTGATATCGGACAGGTCAAAGTCATTCATGAAAGCGGTGGTAAAATCACCCTTTTTAAAGCGGGGGTCATTCATGAGCTTGATGTGGAAAGGGATGGTGGTTTTGATCCCTTCGATAATAAACTCCTGTAGCGCCCGACTCATACGCGTAATCGCCTCTTCTCGCGTTTGTCCGCTTACAATAAGCTTAGCGATCATAGAATCATAGTTAGGCGGAATGGCGTAGCCTGCGTAGATGTGGCTGTCTACCCGTACACTGTGGCCGCCGGGCATGTGCAGGTTGGTGATGCGCCCTGGCGAAGGCCGAAAGTCTCGTGCCGGATCTTCAGCGTTGATGCGGCACTCGATGGCGTGCATCTGTGGGTAGTAATTCTTACCAGAGATTTTTTCGCCTGCGGCTACCTTAATCTGTTCTTTGATAAGATCATAGCTGGTGACCTCTTCGGTGATGGGGTGCTCTACCTGGATGCGGGTGTTCATTTCCATGAAGTAGAAATCGCGGTGCTTATCGACCAAAAACTCGATGGTGCCTGCCCCTTCGTAACCAATGGCTTCGGCCCCTTTGATGGCCGCCGTACCCATGCGCTCACGCAGTTCGTCGGTCATGAAGGGAGACGGGGTTTCTTCCACCAGCTTCTGGTGGCGACGTTGGATAGAGCAGTCGCGCTCTGACAAATGGCAGGCTTTGCCGGTTTGGTCGCCTACTATCTGAATCTCAATGTGGCGAGGCTCTTCTACAAACTTCTCGAGGTACAGACTATCGTTGCCAAACGAAGTGCTCGACTCGCGCCGGGCGTCGTCCCAAGCCTTCTTGAAGCCCGCTTCATTCTGTACGATACGCATCCCTTTGCCGCCGCCGCCGGCAGTGGCCTTTAGAATAACCGGATAACCCACTTCCTTCGCCACTACCAAGCCCTGCTCGATATTTGGCAGGATGCCGTCGGAGCCGGGTACCGTGGGAACACCCGCCGCTTGCATGGTGGCCTTCGCAGTAGCCTTGTCGCCCATTTTGTTGATCATTTCGGGCGAAGGGCCAATGAATTTGATCTGGTATTCGCCGCAAATGCGCGAGAACTCAGCGTTCTCTGACAAAAAGCCGTAGCCAGGGTGGATAGCGTCGGCGTTAGTAATTTCCGCCGCAGAAATGAGGCTGGGAATGTTGAGGTAGGAGGCACTACTCGCGGCCGCTCCAATACACACCGCCTCGTCGGCGAAGCGTACGTGCAAGCTATCGCGGTCGGCGATAGAGTACACCGCCACGGTACGGATACCCATTTCCCGACAGGTACGAATGATCCGAAGAGCGATCTCGCCCCGATTGGCAATCAGAATTTTGTTAAACATGAAGAAGAGGTTGAGAATCGAAAAGGAAACATCCGGTCACTAGCCTACGAATGCCATCAGGCAGGGTCGATCAAGAACAACGGCTGATCAAATTCTACGGGGGACGCATCGTCCACCAGCACTTCGACCACGGTGCCCGATACTTCAGACTCAATCTCATTAAACAGCTTCATGGCTTCAATCACACAGACTGTCTTGCCGACACTCACCGTATCGCCTACTTTTACAAAGGGCGGAGACTCCGGGTTGGGCGATTGATAAAAGGTGCCGATCATAGGCGACTTGATCGTTTTATGGTCTTTATTCTCCTCGGCTGAAGCTTTTTCCTCTTTGTCCGGTTTTGGCGATTCGGCAGCAGAGGAGGGCATGTAAGGAGCTACCAATCCGGTGGAATCGTGCGGCATAGTTGTGCCGGGCGATTGGATAATGTTCTGATGAATTTTAGGAGGGGTACTCTTTTTAACTTTGAGGGACAGCTCTTCGGTTTCTATTTTGACTTCGTCAAGACCAGATTTAGAGATAAAGTCGAGCAGTGCCTGAATTTTGTCGGGGTCCATGTGCTTTATTTTACGCGTTCAGAATATGATTTGGTGCGGGTGTCTACCTTAATTCTTTCGTCTTGGTTGATGAACAGGGGCACCTGGATGATAGCACCAGTATCTACGGTGGCCGGTTTGGTAGCGTTGGTGGCGGTGTCGCCCTTAATGCCCGGTTCGGTGTACGTAACGGTCATCTCCACAAAGGCGGGCAGTTCGCATCCCAGAATGGTTTCGGTTTCGTCGTGTACAATCACCTCTACCGCTTGGCCGTCGGTTAAAAACTCAGGAGCGTTAATCTGCTCTTCCTGGATAGGCATCTGCTCAAAGGTGTTGCTATCCATAAAGTGGTAGCCCATATCGTCTTTATACAGAAACTGATACGGACGACGCTCAATGCGGGCGGTAGTGACCTTGACCCCCGCGTTGAATGTATTCTCGATGACTTTTCCGGTTCTTATATTTTTGAGCTTGGTGCGCACAAACGCCGGCCCTTTGCCCGGCTTCACGTGCTGAAACTCTGTGATGGTATAAAGATCATTGTTATACTCGATGCAGAGTCCGTTTCTAAAGTCTGAGGTGTTCGCCATGGTTAAATGCTGGTTACTGGATGATGTATATTGAACGTTGGTTATTCGGTATGCGGCTAACCGTCGTAGCCCCACTTCATGTACATAGACCCCCAGGTGAACCCACCTCCGAATGCCGCTAGTACCAGATTATCGCCCTTCTTGAGCTTCGACTCGTAATCCCATAAACACAACGGAATGGTGCCGCTGGTGGTATTTCCGAATTTTTGGATGGTATACATCACGCGGTCTTGAGGCACGCCCATACGCTCGGCAGTGGCGTTGATAATACGCATGTTGGCCTGATGCGGAACCAACCACGCGATATCCTCGGCTTTCAACTGATTGTTTTCCATCACCTGAGTGGTAACCTCCGCCATGTGTTTCACGGCGTGCTTGAACACAGCAGCTCCTTCCTGGTACACGTAGTGTTCTTTGGCCATCACGGTTTCAAGCGAAGCCGGACGCATGCTACCACCGGCTTTCATATGGAGATGCTTGGCGCCGCTGCCGTCAGAGCGCAGCACTGCGTTCATAATGCCGATAGGTTCTTCGGTGGGCTCCAGCAGCACCGCACCACCGCCGTCACCGAAAATGATGCACGTGCTGCGATCTTCGTAGTCGATGATAGAGGACATTTTATCCGCTCCAATGACCATCACCTTCTGGTGAGTGCCCGATTCAATAAACTGAGAACCTGTGGACAGGCCGTACAGAAACCCCGAGCAGGCGGCTTGCAAATCAAAGCCGAATGAGTTGACAGCCCCGATCCGGTCAGCCACTAAATTAGCGGTGGCCGGAAATGTCATATCAGGAGTGGTGGTGCAGCAGATGATAAGATCAATTTCCTGGGCAGAAGTATTAGTTTTCTCCAGAAGCTGCAAGGCCGCCCGGGCCGCCAGTACAGAAGTACCCTGGTCTTTTCCTTTAAGGATATGTCGCTCTTTGATGCCGGTGCGCGTCGTGATCCAGTCATCCGTGGTGTCTACCATGGTTTCCAACTCCTGGTTGGTTAGTACATAATCGGGTACGTACCCGCCTATGCCCGTAATCACGGCTCGTCGTTTAGTCATGCGCAAGTGGTTTGGCCAGACGCTATTTACCGAAAGCGTCGCGAATTTTCAAATGAATGTTGGTTTTGGCCATGCGCATGGCTTGTAGCAGCATGTTCTTGATGGCCAGGCCGCTCGACACCCCGTGTCCGATGGCGACATTGCCGTTGATACCTAAAATAGGACTACCACCGATGGCTTCATAGTTGAGATTGTCGAAGAAGGGGTCTGATATCTGTCGCTTGTGCAGTAGATCATATATCGACTCCGCCATCTTGAGGACAACGTTGCCTACGTAACCATTGCAAACCATCACATCAGATTGGGTAGAAAAAATATCGCGTCCTTCAATGTTGCCCACAAAGTTGATGCGTTCGTTATCTTTGAGCAGCTGATAGGCCGCTTGTGCCACCACGGTTCCCTTCTTCTCTTCTTCGCCTATGTTGATCAGCGCCACCTTGGGCTCAGTGATGCCAAATACATGCTTCGCGTAAAGCGAACCAATTTCACCAAACTGTGCCAGCATCTCGGGCTTGACGTCGGCGTTAGCCCCCACGTCCAGAATTACACCGAAGCTCCCGTTCTCGCGCGGGGCGAAACCCGCAATGGCCGGGCGTAGGATACCGTCGCAGGGCTTGACGGTAAACATGGCTCCCACGTGCATAGCACCGGTGTTACCAGCCCCACAGAAGGCGTCTACCGTGCCCTCTTGCAGCAGCTTGAAGCCCACCCCGATGCTAGAGTTCGGCTTTTGACTGAAAGCTTTGGTAGGATGTTCGTTCATACTGATAACGTCATCAGCATGAACCACTTCGACCTGGGAAGGCGAAATACCGCCACGTGTTAGTTGCGCTTCGATAGTGGCACGGTCACCCACCAGCACCAACTGATCATCATCAGAGATTGCTTCAATGGCTAACTGTACTCCCGCTACCGTAGCTTTCGGAGCAAAATCACCGCCCATAGCGTCTAGGGCAACTCTCATGCCTTAAACCGCTTCTTTTTCCATCACCACTTTACCACGGTAGTAGAGCTTACCGTCGTACCAGTGGGCTCGGTGATACAGATGGGGCTCGCCGGTGGTAGGACAAACCGTGATCTGTTTAGGAGTAGAGGTTAAATGCGTCCGGCGCTTGTCTCTTCTTGACTTGGATATTTTCCGTTTCGGATGTGCCATTGATCGTTACTAGTATAATGATTATTGGTTCTTTAATTTCTTTAGTGCGTCCCAGCGTGGGTCCGCATTGGTTTCTTCTACCGGCTGACTATCGTCAGGTTGTGAAGAGAATACAATTTCTCCTTCAACGGGCAATTCTTCTTCGTCGGCGTAGCGAGGGTGCAACCGTTTCATGGGCACTGCCAGCGCCACAAACTCATAAATAGGCTGCGCCACGTTGATCTGTTGCGTACGCTCAGTGATCAGCATAATTTCTTCGGTCAACTCCTCTTCTTCCTCACCGTACTGATAAAGTATGGTTTCTTCTACACGAACCGCCTGATCAAATTCTTCTAGGCTACGATCACAAACTAGTGCTACTGTGCCGTCAACGACAAAGCGCGCCGTGATGAGACCTACTTGCTTATCCAAGCTGACCGCTGCGTTCATCCGCCCACGGTCTATCGTACTATACTCAAAAAGCGCAAAAAACGAATCGTCAATAGCGTATTGATACTCGTGAAGACCGTTGCCCAGTTTGTATATGTCAATAGAAAAATCTTGTAACTTCATCCCGAGAACCCCCTGCTTTTCTTTAATTCGGCAAAGTTAATGATATAATTCTAATAAACGAAGATTTCGTATCGAATAAGCAATCGCCGCCAGCCCAGTATCTTAGGAACCTTTTGTTGTAAGATAAAATTACATGAAGCAGGTATTTCTACGAATAGATAAAATAAAAATACCGGCCTCTGGTTTCTTTGTTAAGAAGCAGTGCTATTGTACCTATAAAAGGCCGTTATCACCCGAATGGTTTGCCCCACTATATGAAAAACACCAGTAGTTTTATCTTGTTCATGAGTATGACTTTGCTACTGAACCTCCCCGCACGAAGTCAGACGCAAGTGCGCGTGCAGGAAAATAAGCCTTTGCTACTGGACATGAACATGCAGATCGAGTCTACCGAGGCAGTCAACGATATGTATAATTTTAAGTTTGCCCGGGCCGAACGCCAGTTTCGGTGGATCAAGCAGGCGCACCCCGCCCACCCCCTGCCCTACTTTCTGCTGGGGCTGAGCCAGTGGTGGAAGATTGTGCCCAATATCTATGAAACGCGCTACGACGCCTCGCTACTCGCCTACATGGACACGGCTACGTATCTGGCAGAGCGTATGTTTGAGCGTGACGAAGAAGATCCTGAATCGGCCTTTTTCTTATCGGCAGCCTACGCTTTTAAGGGGCGGCTGTTTGCCGAGCGACGTGAGTGGCGCAAGGCGGCAGGAGCGGGAAAAACCTCACTCAAGTACTTAGAGATTTGCAAAGGGAAGGAAGACTTTAGTCCGGAGTTGCTGTTTGGCGATGGGCTGTATAACTACTACGCAGAGTGGATTGGTGAGAACTATACTATCCTGAAACCCGTGATGATGTTTTTTCCTGATGGGGACAAGGAGCTAGGTATCAAACAGCTAAAAACAGTGGCGAACAACGCTTTTTATACCCGCACCGAAGCGCAGTATTTTCTGATGCGCATCCTCACCGAAGAGCAGAACGATCCGCGCGAGGCGTTCCGTATATCAGAATATGTGCACCGCACCTTCCCTGACAATCCGTACTTCCATCGCTATTACGCCCGTCAGCTGTACGCCCGAGGCCGCCACCGCGAGGCAGAAGAAGAATCGTTGGCGATCATTCAACGCATCGATGAGGGTATGATGGGCTACGAAGCTACTAGCGGCCGCTACGCCAGCTTTTTTTTGGGTGAGATTTATCGCATGCGCGGTCAGCTAGAAGAGTCTGAAACGTCTTATAAGAAGGCGGTTGCTTATGCTCGTCAGTTAGACGCTACCCAATCGGGTTACTACCACTATTCGCTGCTGCACTTGGGAGAGATTGCCGAAGAGCAGGGGAACAAAAAGCAGGCGCGCCGCTACTACAAAGCAGTAAAGAAGGAGGCGAAGCGCAGCAGCCGAGCTCACGAAAAAGCCCGAGAAAACATCAGAGCGATGCGCTAGCTCCGAAAACAAGTAGTCAGTCAAAATCAATTACAATTTTGTCATACGAGTAGCAGCAGTAGTAGTAAACAGTGCTACTTTTCGAAACTTTAGCAATCTTTAAAATTTTTGCAACTGATTCTGATTCAGTACTCGCTGTTACTTCATAGGATCATGCCCCCAGTTTTTTAAAATTGTAGCGCCAGTCAGGTTCTTCTACACCGCCCGTCGGGCGCTGGGAAAAAAGGTTTTGCCTACTTCTTCCGCTTGATCTCAATAACTTTCTTCGCCGATTTCCTCCCTCTTGACTCTCCGCCGCCACTGTCTTGATCCACCGGCTGCGACTTGTCAGTATCCAGCCCATCTTCTGTTTCGGAAAGAGTCATGTTGCCGTTATCATAGAGCTCGTTGTAGATCTCGTCTTGTGATTTACTCGTAGTCAATTTATGTTAGGAGCTATACGATATTCGCATCGATGAGAGAGCACTTTTGTTCAGTCGGCAATAACATATCATATAGCGAGTGGTTGTATCTGAAATTAGCAGCGATCACAGTTTTTCAACGATACTATGTCAGACACAAAGCATTACGATAACATCATTATTGGTTCGGGGCAGGGTGCCAGTCCGATGGCTAAATACCTAACCGGAAAAGGAATGAAGACCGCACTGATAGAGCGAAGGTATCTGGGCGGCACGTGCGCCAACACGGGTTGCACTCCTACCAAAATGCTAATCGGATCGGCCAAAGCGGCGCACGATGCTCGCACCGCAGATCGCTTCGGCATACACGCTGACCAGGTGCGCGTTGATTTTGCGCAGGTAATACAGCGGAAGGACGATATGGTGGCAGAGTCGCGTGAGAACCAACGAGAAGACCTGGGCAATACTGAGCACCTAGACATCATCTACGGCAGTGCTCAATTTACCGCCAACAAAACGATAGACGTATCACTCAACGACGGCGGTAGTCAATCCTTCAGTGCCGACCGTATTTTTATCAACACCGGCACCGATAACCTGGTGCCACCCATCGACGGACTCGACCAAATAGAACATCATGACAATCGTACCATCATGGAGCTGGATCAACTGCCTGAGCATCTGGTGATTATTGGCGGTGGCTACATCGGGCTGGAGTTTGGGCAAATGTTCCGTCGGTTCGGGAGTAAAGTGAGCATTTTTCATTCCCCTGATCGTATCTTAGACATTGAGGACGAAGATATTTGTGCCGAAATGACGAAAATCCTGGAAGATGAGGGCCTCAATATCCACACGGGAACTAAGATCACAAAGGTCACCCGAGAGGGAAGCAACGTGGTGTTATCGGGTGAAGATAACGACAGACTTAAAACCGATCATCGCTGTAGCCATATCCTGCTAGCCACCGGCCGAAAACCTAATACCGAAGGATTAGGCCTAGAGAATACGGATGTGCAAACGGACGATAAGGGGCATATCAAAGCCAACGAGCGGCTCGAGACGGATGCCGAAGGGGTGTACGTCATGGGTGATGTGAAGGGCGGGCCTCAGTTTACCCACATTAGCTATCACGACCACTTTATTCTTAAGAAGAACCTCTTTGAAGGCGCCAGCCTCACCACCCATGATCGCACGCTCACTTATACGGTATTTACCGATCCTCAACTCGGCCGCATTGGACTCAACGAGGTACAGGCGAAAGAGCAGGGTGTTTCGTACCGAGTGGCTACCATGCCCATGAGTAAAGTGGCCCGGGCGCAAGAAATGGGCCATACCAAGGGCCTTATGAAGGTGCTGGTTGGCGATGATGACCGTCTGTTAGGCGCATCGGTGCTGGGCATGGAAGGCGGTGAAGTGGCCGGAGCCTTTTTGTTCGCGATGATCGGTGGTGTAAAATACCAGCAACTGCGCGACGCCATGATCTCGCATCCTACGCTGCTGGAGTCAGTCAGTAATCTGTTCTCTGATTTATGATCGTCAATTCGACTCAGACCGGTTGGGACGTACTGTTTCAGCGGTCTCACGCGCTGCTAGCCGGCAAGCTTGCTTTGGCCTGGCGTGTAAAGGATCGACCGGAACCCTGGGGCGATGTGCTGACCGCAATCATTGACCACGACGATGGACAGCATCCCTGGCAGGGGCAGAGCCACCTGACTGAGGCTGGCGCGCCACTGGATTTTACCTACCAGGAACCCGACTTAGCGCAAGCAAAAAAGACGGTGGCTAACGCTCACTATCGATCTCGGTGGGTGGCCTTGCTCACGTCAATGCACACCACGGCCTTGTATGAGCCTCGGCGCGGCACGCGTAAAGAGTTAGATGCGTTTTTGGAAGACCAGCAACAAAAGCAAGAGGCGCTCCGCCGCGGATTGAATGTGCGCAAGGCTGAAGCAGAAACTACCTATCGATTCGTATTCTTCTGTGATGCCTGCTCGCTGCTACTATGCAAGAATGAGGTGCCTCAGAACGGAAATCGAATAGAAGTGGCTGATACTCCTGATCAACAGAAGGCTTACATTTTTTACCGTAATGAAGCGCAGTTATCGATAGAACCGTGGCCCTTTGAAGAGACGTCGTTTACCGTGTCGGCCGATGTGTTCGAACTGAAACAATTATCTTTTGAGAACGACCAAGCATTAGCCGAAGCCGTTCGTGAAGCTCGCGTGGTGGAGCGGCAGTGGGCTTTCCAACGGTAGTAGTAGGTCCTTTACATCTTTTGATTGGTGTTGTAACAAAA
Organism: Tunicatimonas sp.; assembly: GCA_965213875.1. GTDB lineage: Bacteria > Bacteroidota > Bacteroidia > Cytophagales > Cyclobacteriaceae > Tunicatimonas. The sequence continues at coordinate 130,861 of CBDCAN010000002.1, forward strand.
GAAAAGGAACTACTTCTGTAGCCCCTTTTACTGCTCAATCAGTGGAAATGTTGTATAACTGCGGTTACAAATCGAAGCGAGTGGCGGTTCGAAAGTGCTGGGTGTCATTAGGAGTTTGTACCCGGTCACCCTGTACTAAGAGCGTCTTATAAAACGTTTGTTGTTCAAACTGAACCTCCAGCACATAATGTCCGGTAGGAATCCAAGTGAAATCTATTCTTTCCTTCACTCCCTGCGTAGCGTCTAACGTAAGCATGAGCATGACCTGCTGCTGTGCATCTACTATTCTGAGCGTCACAGGATCATCACTCGGCGGCACCAGTACCATAGCATCTTGATGACTACCCGTGGCGTGCCAAGTGGGCAATGTGCTAGCCAATACGGGCGTGCTTAGTAGCAAAAGAATTCCGAAGATACAGGTTTTAGCTAGCATAAGATCAGGGTTTAAAAGTGAAGCATGAGCGGTTACTACGGTATGATATGAAACAGATTAGATAGTAATACTATTGCTTACGGATGCTTTACTAAAAGGTTGCGATGAATACCTCTAAAGAGGTGAAGCGTATATTCTGTCAGGAATACGTTAAATTTGAAAAGATCAGGTGGTTTACCAATCTGACCGTTGATTTATCACCACTAGCCCAACCACCGAAATTAATATACTATTGATTGGAGCAAACGAGAGCGGTAAGTCGTCCGAGCACTGGTGAGCACGCAGTGGTTTAAGGAAAAAATAGCCGAAGCATTGGTCTAATCTACGCCACCCTTCTCCGCTCACCGTGCTGGCGCTTGAAATAACCAATAACCGGCAAACCAACAACGGTAGGTAATAGCCATGCAATAAACTCAGGATGGGTGTGTACGTTGTTGACCAGAAACGCCGTGAATGTTGCGATATAAGCAGTAGAAATGCGGCCGATGTGGTAGCGAATCCAGGCGGGGCGCGTCATGGTGCGCCGACCGGCAAACAGCGGAGCGTCGATTCGTAGAAAGTTGAGCAACGCTAAGCTAAAAAAGCTGACCAGCACTATTACTGATACATTGGTCGTGCCTGCCGTAGCGACGGTTTGCCCGGCGGCCAGGGCTAAACCAACGGCGCAGCCGCCCAGCAGTAGCCAATCTTGAACGGTACCCCGTGCGGCCCGGCGGCGCATCAACACCAGCCCCCGGTAGCCGGTCACTGTGGTGTACAGCGTGACTAGACCCACCATTAGCAAGAACGGACTGAAACGGTGAGTGGCGAGCGCAAACGACGAGAAAGCCACGAATAGCATCGCGTAGTAAAAAATCAGGCCGGTTCTATTATGTAGTGGGCCACCCTTCTTAGCAAAAAAAGGAACAAGGCCCACCGTGAGCGCAACAAATCCGGCAGCAATGTGTAAGAAGAGAACAAGCGTTCGGGCATTTTCCATAGCGATGTTTGTTTTTAACAAAGCTAACGCTCGCCCTTCTGCTGTACGAATGAAACTCACTGAGGCGTAGCATCCACCAGACAGGCGGTAGTTATAGTCTACCGGATCGTAGAACGCTCCGTTTTCTTTCTCTACCTTAAAGGCACTTTTCAACCTACCTCCTACTGATGAAAGACTGGTTCGTTACCTCAATCGATGTTATTATTCCTACCGTAATTTCTGCGGTCTTAATTTACGCGGTCATCATCCTTTTCACCCGCTTATTTGGGCTGCGCAGCTTCTCGAAAATGTCAAGCTTCGATTTTGCCATGACCATTGCGGTGGGTTCGGTATTGTCCTCAACCATTATTAGCAAAGACACATCAGTTGCGCAAGGAGCGGTAGCGCTACTGATGCTCTTTGGTATGCAAACCGCTATTGCGTGGCTTCGACGCAGATTTGGTGGGTTTAGCGAGGCGGTAGATAACCAGCCATTGCTGCTGATGCGCGGTCACGAAGTACTGTCTGATAATCTGAGAAAGGCCAACCTGAGCGAGAATGACTTACGAGCGAAACTACGGGAGGCCAACGTGCTGAACTACACGCAGGTGCGAGCGGTTGTGTTCGAAACCACCGGCGACGTCTCAGTGCTGTACGCCAGTCAGCCGGATGATACGCTGGACCCAGAACTGCTAAAAAACGTGCAGGACACCTAGCGGTGACTGTCTTCATCCTCGAGCATGCTGGTGTAGCTCGCGTAGCGGCTTTCGTCAATGAGTCCTTCGGCCACCGCCGCGCGTACGGCGCAACCGGGTTCGTTGGTATGAATGCAGTTGTGAAATCGGCAGGCACCCAGCAGCTCTCTCATCTCCGGAAAGTAGTGGCCCAACTCGCCTTCGTTGATATCCATCAACCCCAACTCTTTGATCCCCGGCGTATCGATCACAAACGTATCTGGTGCCGTCTGAAACATCTCGGCGTAGGTAGTAGTATGCACGCCTTTGTTAGCAAAACTAGACACCTCAGCGGTGCGCTGGCTAACCGCAGGGGCGATGCGATTGAGCAGCGTAGACTTCCCTACTCCCGAATGGCCAGAAAACAGACTCACCCTTCCTTTGATCAGCGATTTGACCGAACCCATCGAGGCATCAGCCAGGGCCGATACGGCCAGGCAGCGATAACCCAGCGGTTCGTACAGATCAATCAGCTCTTTCTGCAAAGACTGCTGCTCGTCACTCAGCAAGTCGGTCTTGTTAAAAACTACGACCGCCGGAATACGAAACGACTCAGCCGATACCAGAAAGCGGTCAATAAAACCCAGCGAGGTGCGCGGGAACATAAGGGAGGCCACCAGCACTGCTTGATCAATATTAGCGGCAATGATATGGCCGTGGTAGGCCTTGCGGGTAGACTTGCGAATAATGTAGTTCTCACGCGGCATAATCTCCGTAATAACGCCCGTGTTCTGTTGTCCGTCTTCTAACTCGAGGGTTACACGATCACCTACGGCCAGCGGATTGGTGACTTTGAGCCCCTTAATCTTAAATTTGCCCCGTAAGCGACAAGCGTAGGTAGCACTGCCGACCAGCACTTGATACCACGAGCCGGTAGACTTCGTTACAATTCCTTCCATCCCATCTCTTTTTCTACGTGTTGCATAATTGTTTGTGTTGCGCCGGTGTGTTCCACCACAAATTGCTGCGTGGTTTTAGCAATGTCAGCGCGTAGCGCTTCGTCTTGGTAGTGCGCCAAAAATTGTTGCCGCAGGGCGGCACTATTGGCTATCGCAAAAGCGCCGCCTCGTGCCATGAGCTCATTGGCCTCGTTTACGTGTTGGTAGCGGCGGTCACCGAAGTAGATGGGCATGCCGAAGGTAGCAGGTTCCAGCACGTTGTGTAGTCCCTGGCCGAAGGCACCGCCCACGTAAGCGAACGAACCGTAACGATAGAGCGAAGTGAGCATCCCCACGTTGTCGATCAGTAGCACACGGTAGTCGGCTACTGAACTCGGATCCGCTTGAGAGTACCGCACCGCGCCGCCGGGTACGGCAGTTTCCCAGCGGCGCAACGCATCTTCGGTGATCTGGTGCGGAGCCACCAAGAACTTGACCTCCTGATAGAACTCCCTGAGCAGTGGCAATAGTACGTCAGTGTCGGGTGGCCAGCTGCTGCCCACTACCCAAACCAGCGCGTGCCCTTTGAACCGCTCGACCAGCGGCACATCGGGGGCCGTTTGGCACAAAGCTGCCGCCCGGTCAAAGCGCGTATCACCCGCTAGGGTTACCGGCGAAATGTCTATCTGACCAAGCAGGTTTACCGTGGCTTGGTCCTGAGGGAAGTAGTGCGTAATCCACCGCATCATCCGTCGGTAGAAACCGCCGTACCACCGGAAGGGTACAGCCCGTTCGGTAATTTGTGTAGACACCGAGTAAGTGGGTGTGCCCCTCTGACGAAGCGCCTGCAGATAACCGTACCAATATTCGTACTTAACGAAGAAGGCCGCCGTAGGGCGTACTAATCGGACAAAACGTTGTGAACTACGTTTACCATCTAGTGGTAAGTAGCTCACCAAGTCGGCCACCGGATAGTCACGCCGCACCTCGTAGCCCGAAGGCGAAAAGAAAGTCAGTACGATCAGTACATCAGGGTACTTGGCACTGAACGCCTCAATGAGCGGACGCCCCTGCTCAAACTCGCCCAGCGAAGCGCAGTGAAACCACAGACAATCCGAAGCGGCGTCTCGCTGCGTGGCAAAACGTTGCAACTGGTCAAACACCCCGCGCTGTCCGGATAACAACCGGCGAACCCCCGGCACAAAGGGCCCTAGCAAACGCAAGCCCCCTTTCAATAGCAAAGCAACGATGTAATACACGCTACCAAAGTAGTGAAAAAAATTACGTCGTACCCTTCATCGCCTATCTGGCTTTTTATAGTAGCGGAACCACCGCACTTTTGCTACACTTTCCGAATCAGATTAAACCACATGAAAGCGCGTCTATTCATCCAAAAAAACAGCGTCTTCTTCGCTATTAGCTTTACCGTTTTTTTGATCGCTATGAGCTCGTTCCTTACCTTCTACGGGAGGTATCAGGTTAGAGAATTTAACCATTCCAAAGAGCAGGCAGAGCGGGCGCAGGCTGGTATTGATAACGTCTTCTTATGGATGAATGAGATGGATAAGGGGGTAAGGGGTTTTTTAATCTCACCTCAGGAAGAATTTTTATTACCCTATAAGAATGGGGGTGAGTATGCTGCTAACTTTGATACGTTGCAGCATATTCTAGAAATGCAGAACTACACTAACACAGACAAGTTTGTAAAGGCAAAAGTGTCTATGGATGATTATTATAAGTTTTTAGGTGATATAATAGCTCTTGTTAAAGCAGGAAATAAGGAGGAAGCGTTAAGACTGTATCAGGAAGATCGCGGTCAAGGTGTATGGCATATTAATAACCAATTCGCCATGGATGCTCGCGATTTTGAGCGAACGTTACACGAAGAGGTCAAACGCCGCTACCAACGCTTGTTAGACATTGCGGCATTGATGCAGGTATTACTACTGGCCATAGGGGTTCCTACCTTGCTATTCGTCATTCATCAGATCAGAAAATCAGAACTCTTCCGGCGGAAGTTATTTAGCGATTTGTCGGACAGTAGAAATACATATCTATTTAACGATCTACAAAAGCACGATCAAAGGCAGGAGAAAAACTTCATCAACCAACTAATTGTAGATCTGGAGAAAGCGGCAGGATTTGTTCAGAAGATATCTACCGGTGATTATTCAGCTACTTGGGGTGGTATCAACGATAAAAACCGAGAAGCAAATAAGGATAACCTGGCTGGTGCCCTCATCCATATGCGTGAGCAGATGAAGTCGGTGAAGGAAGAAGGAGAACAGCGGCTGTGGACGACCGAAGGAGTATCTATGGTGGCTGAAATAACGCGTAAGCACCAGGAGGAGCCCCAGACGCTCGCCGATGAACTACTCTCTTACCTAGTAAAGTATATTAGTGCCAATCAGGGCGCCCTGTTTTTTTCGCAAGAAGACGAAGTAGGCAATCACGTGCTGGCTTTGGCGGCCTGCTACGCTTACGATAAGAAAAAGCACGCAGAGGAAGAGGTAAAACCCGGGCAGGGGCTAGTGGGTCAGTCTTTCATGGAAAAGAAAACCATCCACCTGACACGAGTACCCGACCAATACGTAAATATTACTTCTGGACTGGGCGAAGCCACCCCGAGCGTATTGCTACTGGTGCCGCTGATCTTTAACGACCGAGTGATGGGAGTATTGGAAGTCGCGTCCTTTGATGCGATCAAGCCCTATCGGATCGCTTTTTTAGAAAGCGTAGGCGAGATTGTAGCCTCAGCGGTAGCTACCGTGCGGATGAACGTGAAGACGAAACAGCTACTGAGTCAGTCTCAGGAGAGTACGGAAGCGCTGCGTGCGCAAGAAGAAGAAATGCGTCAGAATATGGAAGAGCTACAGGCTACGCAGGAAGAAATGGAGCGCAAGGCGCACGAGTACGAAGCGGTGATCGAAGAGCAACAGAAAAGGATAGGAGTGCTGGAAAAAAATACGTAAATCCTGCTACTGGCGGTGCCACGCACGAGAATAGTATGAGCCATTGATGAAGTTTGGCTTTTGACAAGGACAACCTTTTGCCGATTGTTTGCATCTTTAGCACCGAGACGACAGGTAGCAATATGCTTAAGTACTTTGTGCTATTTTTTCTTTCCTGCTCTTGTGCGTACGGCCAAGGGGTAAGAGGGCACGTATACGTAGACAAGCAGCAACCGCTTCCTTTCACCACCATCTACATTCAGCAGCTCGAGACGGGCACCACCACCAATCAAGACGGTTTCTACGAAATTCAGCTCGAACCGGGGCAGTATGATTTAGTCTTTCAGTATCTGGGCTATCAAACTACGGTTCGTTCTCTGACAATCGCCGACGATTGGCAAACCCTAGACATCACCTTGGCCGAGCAAATAGTACAGCTGCGCGGGGTAGAGGTAACCGCCGGCAAAGAGGACCCCGCCTACACGATCATACGCAAAGCCATTGCCAAGAGCAAGTTTCACCGACTACAAGTACAACACTATACCGCTCGGGTGTACGTGAAGGGGGCCGGACGGGTAAAAGACGTTCCCTTCTTACTAGAGCGGCGCATGAAAAAGGAAGGGATAGATTCTTCTACCGTCTTTTTATCAGAATCAGTGAGCGAGATCACTTTCGACCAGCCCAACACGGTGAAGGAGAAGGTCATTTCAGTACGTACGATTGGTGAGGGCAACGACACCAGCCCTACCCCCTTTATCAACGGTAGCTTCTACAAACCGAAGGTGGCGGGAGCCATCTCGCCACTGGCGCCTCGCGCTTTCGCCTACTATAAATTTCGTTACGAAGGTAGCTTTGAAGACCGGGGGCGCACGGTGAATAAGATTCGCGTCGTGCCCCGCTCTCGTGGCGACAATGTGTTCAACGGCTATATCTATATCCTGGATGACTACTGGAGCATTCACAGCCTACAGCTATTCACTTACAAACAGGGCTTCAAAATCAGTGTGAATCAAATATACAGCCCCGTAGCGGATAACGCCTGGCTTCCGGTATCGCACCGTATTGAGGCAGATGGCAAAGTGCTAGGTTTCGATCTGGAGTACAAGTACTTGGCTACGGTCAGCGACTACGCCGTTGAGTTAAATACTGATTTGCCCAATGAGTTTGAGGTGATAGACGAGCGTATCGATCAAGACTTGGCCGAACTATTGGTGCAAGAAGAAAAAACCAAGGACGTACCCGATACCACTGCGTTTCAGCCCCGCCGCTATACTCGGCGTCAGCTGCGCCGCAAGCTACGTGAGTACGAAAAAGAGATAGAAAAACAGACCGAAGCCCCCGAGGTAGTTTCCAACTATAGCATCACCGTCGATTCGCTGGCGAGTCGCAAAGATTCGGCTTACTGGGCAGCAGTGAGGCCGGTGCCCCTGAACAAGCGCGAGCGCAGCAGCTACCAAAAGCTAGACAGCATGGCGGTAGCCGAAGCACGGGAGCAAAAAGAACGGGAAGAGGGCAAGCGGCGCAATGCCGTGGGCAGCCTGTTGCTAGGCACCACCGTTGATGTCGGCAGCAAAAGTACGTTCCGCTACGTTTCGCCGCTGGGTGAGCTGCGGTTTAACCCGGTAGAAGGTGTATATTTTAACCTTCCTCTCGTCTTTCGCACCTCGTTAGACAGCGTGCGCACTCTGGCGATCACTGCTACTCCGCGCTATTCGTTTGCGCGTGACAAAGTGATCGGAAAGGGAGAAATTACGCTTACTTATCCGGCTACCGTGGGGCAAGGGCGGGTAAGCCTGGAAGGAGGACGCTTCGTGAGCCAGTTCGACAACCGGCCCGCCATCAGCCCGCTGCTCAATTCGTTGGTGGCCCTGCTGCAGAAGCGGAACTACGTAAAGCTGTACGAAAAAGACTACATTCGTTTGAGTGCCGAGCAACCGATGGGTTTACGCTGGTCTGCCCGCGCTTCGTTGGAGTACGCCGAGCGTAAACCGCTCTTTAACCAGAGCGACTACGCACTGCGGCGGCGCGAGTCGAGGGAGTATGAGCCCAATGCGCCGGACAACGTTGAGCAAACAACCGAGTTTATGCCGCACCAAGCGGCTTGGGGCACCGTCAGTGTGGCGTACCAGCCCTGGCTTAAGTACTACGTGCGCAACGGTAACCGCCGACCCATCAACGAATCTTCGCCTCTGTTTCGCCTCACGTACCGCGGTGGATTTCCTGGGGTATTTAAGAGTGGTGTAGACTATCATCTGCTGGAAGCAGGGGTAGAACAGCGACTTCGCATCGGAGCGCGAGGGGTGCTTAACTACCATGTGTTCGCGGGCAGCTTTCTGGGAGCGTCGCCCGCGTACTTTATGGACTTTCGGCATTTTCCGGGTAGCCGCGTCGTCGTGCAGGAGTCAGATCCGATGGCGAGCTTCCGGCTGCTAGATTACTACCGATACAGCACGAGTGAACGCTACGCTGTTGCGCACCTGCACTATCAGTTTCGTAAGCTGCTACTCTCGCGCATCTTTGAGGTGCAACTGCTCGGCATCAAAGAGAACTTGTTAGTGAATCATCTTAAAACGCCGTCTTCGCCGCACTACACCGAGGTGGGTTATAGCATCGACAACATTCTCCGCTTCTTGCGGGTAGAAGCAGTCGCTAACTTTCACGACGGCACCTACCAGGGAATGGGCTTTAGAATCGGCATATCTACCGGAATAGGTAATGTGATAGATTTTTGATACGACAATACTTGTCTCGACAGCTTGTGATCAATTTCAATTCAATGCCTACCTACTCATCCCATAAATTGGCCAGGGTGTACGAATTGCCCTCTATAATCCAAATTGATCCGTCTACGTAACGTGCGTGGCGATCAAGCTGGGTGAGTTGATCCATGTCCTTCTGATCAAGTGATATGTCACCGGCTGCCAGGTTTTCGCGTAATCGCTTCGGATTTACCGATTTAGGAACAGCTGAGGTTCCACGCTCGACAGCCCAGCTTAGTACGACTTGAGCGGGCGAGCAGCCGTGCTTCTGGGCCAAGCGATTGACCGTATCTTCTTCAAGTAGGTTGATATGATCTTCTTTGCGTAGCCGATCGGGGCGGTCGCCTGAGCCTAATGGCGAGTAGGCCGTGATATGTACCTGCGCTTGTCGGCAGTAGTCTAGCAAAGCGGACTGTTGTAACAGTGGATGCATTTCTACCTGATTGACCTCAGGAGGCTGTGCTGCCTGTTCTTTAAGAGCCTTAATCTTTTTGATGCTAAAATTAGAAACCCCCAGGTGTCGTACCAGTCCGTCGTCAGCGCATTGCTCCATAGCCCGCCATGTCTCGACAATGGGGATTTCTTCCAAACTCAGGTAATCTTCAGCACGTTCAGGAAAACCTTCTAAATCAGGCCGTAGCGCCACGGGCCAGTGCATCAGGTATAGGTCCAGGTAATCTAACTGCAGGTCGTCAAGGGTTTGCTGCAAAGCGGGACGCACATCGTTGGGGCGGTGCTTGCTGTTCCAGAGCTTTGAAGTGATCCATAGCTCTTCTCGCTTTACCGTGTCGTCGGCAATTACTTCACGTAGAGCCTGCCCCACCTCGGCTTCGTTGCCATAAGCAGCGGCGCAATCAATATGGCGATAGCCCATACGAATGGCATCCGCCACCGCCTGATGGACTTCACCCGGTGCCGATTTCCAGGTGCCTAACCCGATGGCCGGCATGGCGTCATCATTGGCGAAATTAAGGTGTTTCATGGTAGAGAGGGGTTTGATGGATAAGCCTGTACGGGGTGTCATTGTTTGATGGCGGCTCGCGGGGCATACTACTCGCCAGAGGATGCTACCCGACCTGGTGCTCGCACCGCTTCGCCTACCTGCCCCGTGAGGGCATCGCCCAGTTGCTGGCGAGCCGTATCGCCCAAAGCACTCAGCCGTTCTACCACCTCCGGATAGTCTGCTGCCACATTGTTGGTCTCCTGCGTGTCCTCCGCAAGGTTGTAAAGCTCAGGGGCCGGGAGATCAATGTGGTCATAGGGTATCGGTATTCCGTCTGAGCGGCCGGTGCGTTCGTTGAGGGTGCGATACTCATGAGGAAAGTACAACTTCCAGTCGCCACTCAACACCGCGTGTAGCTCATTCTTCTTGTAGTAAAAATAGTACGCCTCGTGCGGACTCTTCGCATTAGGCTGGTGCTTGATGATCGGGAGGATACTTTTCCCATCAATAGGGTGCTCTGGTAACGGGGCTTCAACAATATCAGCTACCGTTGGTAGAACGTCGATGGTCATGGCGGGCTGGTCGCTCACAACCCCGGCCGGAATCTGACCGGGCCAGCGCATGATACACGGCACGCGTACCCCACCCTCCCAAGAGGTGCCTTTGCCTTCGCGTAGGGGGAGAGCCCGCCCGCTGTGTTCGCCATAAGATAACCACGGCCCGTTGTCAGAGGTAAAGACTACGAGTGTGTTATCGGTTAAGCCGTGTTGCTCGAGGGCCTGCACAATCTGCCCTACTGACCAGTCAATCTCAGCGATCACATCACCGTAAAGCCCCCGTTCGGTTGCTCCGGCAAACTTGTCGGATACGAACAATGGTACGTGGGGCATGCTGTGCGGCACGTACAGAAAGAAGGGCTGATCCTTATTTTCTTCAATGAATTGAACCGCTCGTGCGGTGTACTGGGTAGTAAGCTGACGCTGATCGTTTTCTACGGTATCTATCACCGTTTCGTTTTCGATAAGCGGAAGCGGCGGAAACTGGTGACGTTCATTGTCCGGATGTTGCGTCCACATGTCATTGGAGTAGGGTAAACCGTAGTACTGATCAAACCCCTGACGGGTAGGTAGAAACTGCGGCTGGTGGCCCAGGTGCCATTTTCCAAACGCTGCGGTAGCATAACCCTGCGTTTTGAGTAGTTCTGCCAGTGTAGTTTCTTCCGGATTCAACCCAATATCGCTATCTGGCATAAGGGCTCCGTGAATACCCAATCGGTTGGGGTAGCAACCCGTGAGTAGTGCTGCCCGAGACGCCGAGCAAACCGGTTGGGCCACATAAAAATTAGTGAACTTAATACCCTCGCTCGCCAACTGATCCAGGTGAGGCGTCTTGAAGCCCTCGGCACCGTAGCACCCCACGTCCTGATAGCCCTGGTCGTCGGTGAAGATGATGACAATGTTGGGAGGGCGCTGGTCTTCTGGCGGCTCGAGCGGGGACGCCGAAAGGGCGGGCGAGCCAACGTGCAGTATAAAAAGTAAAGTAAGTAGTCGGGTGAGTACCGAATGGGGTGTATGCTTCATGCTCTAATGTTACCAGAAGTTTCCAACAATGTCAACAGTGTTATAGCCGCAGTGTTGAAGTGTAGCCTGCCTGCCCTCTGTACACCAATGTGATATACGCCGCGTAGCAGAGTGGAAATAACACGCCCCCTGCCCGCCCCACGCCGCTGCCTGGCTAGCAATCAGAAGAGGCGACGTAAGTACGTTGAAATGAAATAGCGGATTTCATGTCGCCATGCGTTGGTATAGCACCCCAACGACCCGAAGCTCTTCGCCCTACATCTTAGCTAAGTATATCCTGACAAGCGTGATGGCCAGAAGAGTCAGACGGGAAACTTTAGAAGCGGTTTGTCCAAAAGGGCTTCAGGCATAAAGTGGATTTCATAAAAAGCGTACTATATACACGCGTAACGATATGCTTTTTGGACGTGAATTAGTATATTAAAATTTGCTCAACAGACGATAATAGTTTTATGTCATCTTTCTCACCCACCAAGATGGTTCTCGGAATAGGGGTCACTGTGATGCTAGCCGTGCTGGCTTACTTCACATGGGACAAGATCGGCGCATCTTCTGATCCTGTGGATTTCAATGCTGAGATTCGGCCTATTCTCAACAAGAAGTGCATCACGTGCCACGGTGGTGTCAAGCGTTCGGGGGAGTTTAGCTTGCTGTTTCGCACTGACGCATTGGGCGTTAATGAATCAGGGCAGCGGGCCATTGTGCCCGGTGACCCGGATGCAAGCGAGATGCTGCGCCGAATTGTGCATACCGACCCGGAAGAACGCATGCCACCCGAAGGGCCACCGCTAGCTGAGGAAGAAGTGGAGCTGCTTACCAAATGGATTGAACAAGGCGCTCAGTGGGAGGATCACTGGGCCTACGTGAAGCCCGAACCCGTCGAGCTGCCTGAAGTAGATACGGTGTGGGGCACCAATGAGATCGACCGGTTTGTACTTCATCAGTTAGAAGCAAACCAACTGTCGCCCTCGCCCACTGCCGACAAACGTACCCTGCTGCGGCGTGTATCGCTAGACCTCACTGGCCTACCCCCCACCCCAGAAGAAACCGAGGCGTTTTTGCGAGATAGCACCCCCCGGGCCTACGAGCAGGTGGTTGATCGGCTGCTGGCTTCGCCCCGCTACGGCGAACGGTGGGCCGCCATGTGGATGGACCTGGCCCGGTACGCCGACTCGAAGGGCTACGAGAAGGATAATCATCGTTCTATATGGCAGTATCGCGACTGGTTGATTCGGGCTTTCAATGAAGATAAACCCTTCGATGAATTCACGATTGAGCAGCTGGCCGGTGACTTGCTGCCCAACCCTACCGATGATCAGCTCGTGGCTACGGCTTTTCATCGCAACACGATGAACAACGACGAAGGCGGTACCGACGATGAGGAGTTTCGGGTGGTTTCGGTCATTGATCGCGTCAATACTACCTGGGACGTGTGGCAGGCCACCACGATGGCGTGTGTGCAGTGCCATAGCCACCCTTACGACCCCATTCGCCACGAAGAGTACTATAAGTTTTACGGGTTCTTTAACAACAGTGCCGACGCCGACGTGCCTAGTGATGCCCCGCAGCTAAAAACCTTCAGCGAAGAAGACCAAGTGGCTTTGGAAGAGGTGAAAAATTGGGTGATAGAGCACACCGCGTCTAACGACGACAAACTAGCGCAAGGGAAGGCATTTACGGAGCTGATAAGGATTACGGAGCCCAAGCACCATCCGGCGTCGTATGATTCTATAGTAAAGGGGGCATTGGACGACGGCAAGTGGCTGAGTGTAGAGGATGGCGGATACGCTCGTATTCCGGGCGTAACGCTGCACGGACGCAACCACATGTACGTGAGCTACAGTGCCAAGCGGAGTGGCGGTGCTGTAGAAATACGCAAAGACAAACTAGACGGCGAGCTGCTGGGCACTTGGACGGTGCAGAAAAACCAGGGGAGCTGGCACTTCGAAACCATATCTGTTCCCATTAAACCCACCGAAGGAGAACACGACATTTTTCTGATTTTCAGAGACCCTGCCGCTCACAGAGATGCAGTTTGCCTCATTCAGTGGGTGTTGTTCCATGATCCGCTACCGGGGCAAAATCAGGCGGCCTACGCGCAGGTCAACCGAAAGATGTTGCACCTGCTCAACACGACCGATGAGGTTATTCACACCCCGGTGATGCAAGAGCGTCCGCCGGAGTATCGTAGGCCTACGCACGTGTTCGAGCGAGGCAACTGGCTGGTGCACGGTGAAGCGGTTACTCCGGGAGTGCCCCAAACCTGGAACGAGATGCCGTCCGGTGCCGAACCCAACCGATTGGGTATGGCGCAATGGCTGGTAAGTAAAGATAATCCGCTCACGGCTCGCGTGGCCGTCAATCGCTTTTGGGCCAAGCTGTTTGGGGTTGGTATTGTTGAAACCGTAGAAGATTTCGGCACGCAGGGCTTCAAGCCTTCCCACCCTCAGCTGCTCGATTGGCTGGCCCAGCAGTTTATGTACGAGCATCAGTGGAGCATGAAAAAGCTACTGAAGCAGATTGTGATGTCTGCCACCTACCGGCAGCAGTCTACCGTATTGCCGGAGCTATTAGAGAAAGACCCTGCCAACCGTCTGATGGCACGGGGGCCTCGGGTGCGCCTTTCAGCCGAGCAGGTGCGCGACCAAGCCTTGGCAGTGGGTGGTTTGTTAAGCGATAAAATGTATGGCCCCAGCGTGATGCCCCCGCAGCCTGAGGGTTTGTGGCAGGCCGTTTATTCTAGTATGGAATGGAAAACCAGTGAGGGGGAAGACAGCCACCGCCGAGCTTTGTATACCTACTGGCGGCGCACCAGTCCTTACCCCTCGATGATGTCCTTCGATACGCCCAGCCGAGAGTTCTGTGTCACCCGCCGTATTGATACCAATACCCCGTTACAAGCCTTGGTAATGATGAACGACACGGTGTACGTAGAGGCCGCCCTCGCGCTGGCACAACGTGCCTTGTCTACCGCAAAAACGCCTGAAGAGCAGATCAAGACCGCTTATCGCCTTGCCCTGCAACAGATGGCTAACCCGGAGAAAATCGTCGAGCTGCAAAAGCTGTACGAAGAAGCCACACAATATTATCAAACAAATGAACAAGAGGCCGCTATTATGACGGGAACCGATGATACTACTTTGGCAGCACTCACGATTGTAGCCAGCGCCATTATGAACTTAGACGAATTTATGACAAAGGGGTGAATGAATGTGGGTGGTGATTGTTTGGTATTGGATGGTAGAAAGTGTTGAAAGCAAGGGGCTATTATCCAGCGATAGAGCCAGAATAGTGAGCGAACGAAAAGAATAAGAAATATGGAATACTTCAAGCTGCATTTAGACCTTGTACCAGCCATTTCCTTCGTTACTAACGCCTCATATTATTCAGCATCCATTAATTAACCACGAAGAAAGTCATCCGCGCGGCGGCCGCCAGTACCCACCATCCGACCACATAGAAAGTCGTCTAACCCCCCGAATACAATAACCACCATCTGATATGAACCTCTTTCAAGAAGCACAGCACCGCCGACTGCAACTAGAAACCCGTCGGCATTTTCTGAAGAAGTGCAGCTCAGGGCTGGGGGCAGTGGCGCTAGGGTCACTTATGGGCTGCGACGGGGGGGCACCTACGAAGTCATCGACCGCCGTAGCCCAACCGATGCTGGCTGATGCCAATCCGATGGCGGCTAAGTTTGCTCACTTCGCCCCGCGTGCTAAGCGAATCATCTACCTACATATGGCCGGGGCACCTTCACAGCTCGAGCTGTTCGACTACAAGCCTGAGCTGATCAAACTGCACAGTAAAGACTGCCCACCCTCTTTGTTAGAAGGAAAGCGGTTTGCCTTTATCCAGGGCGTACCCAAAATGCTAGGCCCCCAGGCTACTTTTGCGAAGTATGGCGAGTCAGGTACCATGTTATCTGACCGGCTTCCGCACTTTTCTGAGGTGGTAGACGATGTGGCCATCATCAAGTCTATGCACACGGATGAGTTTAACCACGCTCCGGCTCAACTACTGATGCAGACGGGCGGCCCGCGTCTGGGGCGGCCCAGTATGGGAGCTTGGGTAACCTACGGGTTGGGCTCAGAAAATGATAACCTGCCCGGATTTCTGGTGCTGGTGTCGGGCGGCAAGACGCCCAGCGCGGGTAAAAGTGTCTGGGGCAGCGGTTTTTTGCCCTCGGTCTATCAAGGTGTGCAGTGTCGCTCGAAGGGTGATCCGGTGCTCTACGTATCGGATCCTGACGGCATGAGTCGAGACCTGCGCCGTAAAACCATCGACGCGATTAACAACATCAACCAGCAAGAGTACCAAGAGGTAGGTGATCCTGAGATCATGACACGTATCTCGCAGTACGAAATGGCCTTCCGTATGCAGACCTCGGTGCCCGATGTCATGAGCATTGAGGATGAACCTCAGTACATTCACGAGATGTACGGCACTGAGCCAGGCAAAGCGTCCTTTGCCAACAACTGCCTGCTGGCGAGGCGACTGGTAGAAGAAGGCGTGCGCTTCGTACAGCTCTTCGACTGGGGGTGGGACTCGCACGGATCCGATAGCATAACCGGGCTTAATGAAGGGTTTCGAGACAAATGCCTCGAAGTGGATCGGCCGATGACGGCCCTGATCAAAGATTTGAAACAAAGAGGTTTATTAGAAGAAACACTGGTGATTTGGGGCGGAGAGTTCGGAAGAACCCCCATGCAAGAAAACCGCAACGGAAAAGAGGCACCCTTTATGGGGCGCGATCATCATACCGAAGCGTTCACCGTATGGATGGCCGGCGGAGGGGTGAAGGGGGGAGTGACCTACGGCGAAACCGACGAGATTGGTTACTACGCAACCAAAGACCGCGTCCACGTTCACGACCTGCAAGCTACCGCTTTGCATCTGATGGGCATGGATCATGAGAAGTTGACCTACCATTTTCAGGGGCGTGACTTCCGACTGACCGACGTGCACGGTGAAGTAGTAAAGGGTATATTAGCGTAGTCTACCGTAGGATTATCATCAGACACAACACTGTGGATCAGGAAATACCAGACATTGTTTTATTCTTCGGGCGTTTTCACCCGATCATACTGCACCTGCCGATCGGCTTTCTGGCCCTTGCTTTTTTGCTGGAGATGCTATCGCGCTTAGAGCGATTTCGCCAGTATCAGCCAGCAGTAGAATTGGCCCTGTTGCTTGGGGCCGGATCGGCAGTAGTCGCCGCTGGTTTAGGATACATGCTGGCGCAGGGCGGCGGCTACAGCGAAGACCTGCTCGACCTGCACCAGTGGCTCGGCATCGGGGCGGCAGTAGCCGCGGTGGGTTCGTACTTCTTGATGCGGCGCGCTCGCCGGGGGACACCGGCGATGGACAAAGCTTACGTGGGAGTCTTTTCGGTGACCATGCTTGTACTTACTGGTGCGGGGCACTACGGCGGTTCACTCACACACGGGTCGGACTACCTCACCAAGTATATGCCCAACCCGTTGCGCGCGGTGGCGGGTTTGCCCCCTAAAGAGAACAAGGAGGCCAAAAAAATTACCGACATCAACAAAGCCGTGGTTTATGCGGATATCATTCATCCGATTCTGGAGGCCCGCTGTGTGTCGTGCCACAACGACGAAAAGAAAAAGGGCGAACTAATGATGCACACGGTGCAAGCGCTACAGGCAGGTGGTGAAAATGGCCCCATCTTCGTGGCGGGCAACGCCGAAGAGAGCACCATGATGCAGCGCATCCACTTGCCGATGATCGACGAAGAGCACATGCCTCCCGATGGCAAAAGTCAGCTCTCTGATGCCCAGGTGGCCTTGCTCGCGTGGTGGATTGAGCAAGGGGTATCTTTTGACAAAACGGTGGCCGAACTGACCGTAGACGATGAAACGCAGGTGCTTCTGGCCGAGCTGGCCGATCCAGATGCTAACAAAACGGAGGTGGAAAAGTTACTATCATCGAAGGTGCCACCGGTAGACGCGCAGACTACGCAAGCCCTAAAGGCAGACGGAATATCGGTGATGCCACTGGCGGCAGAGGTAGGCTGGTTACAGGTGCGTGTTTCAGCTGCCGATGCTGTTCAGGCACTGTCAGAGCAGCCCGCTGCGGTGGTTGAACAGATTACCTGGCTCGACCTGGGCGATACCGAAATGACGGACGAGCTGATGAAGATGCTGCCTAAATTCAAACACCTCACTCGGCTTCATCTGGAAAATACGCAGGTAAGTGATGCTGGATTAACCTACCTAAAAGACCTACAGTATCTTGAGTATCTCAACCTGTACGGTACCCAGGTGAGCAACGATGGGCTTCAGCACCTGTCTGGTTCAGCTAATTTACGCCAACTTTACCTGTGGCAGACGCGGGCCACCCCCCAGGGGGCGGCTCAGTTGCAGGATGCGATTCCTGAACTAGAGATAAACTTAGGATTAGATACTGCTCCGGCTGATTCGGTGAAGACCGCTCAGCAAACATCAGATCATACAGAAAACGTATAAAACGTATTGACAACCATGAGAACCATTTTTGTAATTGCCGCACTCTTCGTCGTACCGTCTGCCTTCGCGCAGGTGCCGCCTACCGAACACCCCGATACTTCGGGCGATGGCTGGAAACCACTGTTTCAGCCAGATTTATCCGATGCTGAGTACCCTGAAGGTATTTGGATGTGGCAAAACGATGAACTTACCGCCACAGAAGATCAGAATATCTGGACCGGCGAAGAGTATGATAACTTTATGGTCGACCTGGAATTTAAAACTGCGGACGGCACCAATAGTGGCGTAATTATCTACGTTAGTGATACAGAAAATTGGATACCTAATTCGGTAGAGGTGCAGATCGCCGACGATTACGCCGAAAAGTGGGCCACTTCGCCTAAAACCTGGCAGGCAGGAGCCATCTTCGGTCACCTGGCCCCTACCCGTAGCGCGGTGAAAAGACCCGGCGAATGGAACCGCTATACCATCACCGCGCAAGACAGTATGCTCTACGTGCTACTGAACGGCGAACCGGTCACCACCATGAATATGAAGCATTGGACCTCAGCCACGACCAACCCTGATGGTTCGGAGATTCCGAAATGGCTCAGTACCCCTTTTGCTGAACTACCTACGCGAGGACGGATCGGCTTACAGGGCAAGCACGCCGGTGCACCGGTCTGGTTCAGAAACTTGCGGGTGAAGCGGCTAAATTAAGAGATACTACTCTTCAGCAGAGCCGTCGCCCAGAACACGTACCACCAAACCATCCATGCCTTCTTCAATCGGCATTTGGCAGGACAGCCGACTGGTATCGGTAATTTCGGGCAGCGTATCGAGCATCTCCCACTCCGGGTCGGTGGCTTCACGGTATTGAGCGTCTCCTTCCACCACCTCCACGTGGCAGGTAGCGCACAGAGCCATTCCGCCGCAGGTCGCCAGTATCGGATATTCGGAAGCCTTAAGTACCTCCATCAGCGACAGTTGAATGTCAGTGGGAATTTCTATCGCCCGGCGTTCACCGTCGGGTTCCTCTACGTGGATGGTAATCATATTATCTGCCATAGGTCATCTTTATACTAGCTGACGGCAAACATCGTAACTAAAGATTAAAAAGCGAAGAGGTTCTCTTAGAATGAAGATACTCCGTTCACCGTCGTATACTTCAGACTGGCTTTTTTGCCTCCGCTCACGATTTTGTAAACACTGTGCGACATAAGAGCTGCTTCGTGGAAACCACACAAGATGAGCTTGAGTTTGCCCGGGTATGTATTGATGTCGCCGATAGCGTAGACCCCCGGCACATTGGTAGAGTAATCCTCGGTATTTACCTCAATCGCATTCTTATCAAGATTCAGGTTCCAGTCAGCGATGGGGCCGAGTTTAGGACTGAGGCCAAACAACGGAATAAAGTAGTCAGTATCTACCGTGGTGGTATTCTTCTCTTTGTCGGTGATGGTGCAAGCGTTCAACTGTCCGTTACCGTCGATAGACGTTACG
The DNA here is from genome assembly GCA_965213875.1 of Tunicatimonas sp. Classification (GTDB taxonomy): domain Bacteria; phylum Bacteroidota; class Bacteroidia; order Cytophagales; family Cyclobacteriaceae; genus Tunicatimonas. The sequence continues at coordinate 150,067 of CBDCAN010000002.1, forward strand.
TTAGCGTTCAGGCGTAGATTGATTTTCTTCTCTTCGGCCAGGGCCATCACCTTGGCGGCTGAGTCGGGAGCACCACGGAACGTGCTACCGCGGTGTACCAGCGTCACCTCTTTGGCAATATCTGCCAAGTGCATGGTCCAGTCTAGCGCAGAGTCGCCGCCGCCGGCGAGTACTAGCCGCTTATCGCGAAACTGCTCGGGGTTTTTGATAATGTAGGCAATACCTTTGCCTTCGTAGGTCTCTAGGTTCTCTACCACTGGTTTGCGTGGCTCGAAGCAACCTAACCCGCCCGCAATCACCACCGCCTTGCAGAAGACTTCGGTGCCATCGTTGGTCTGCAAACGAAATGAGTCGTCCTCTAGCCGCTCGAGGGTTTCTACACGTTCGCCTAAGGTAAACGAAGGGTCAAACGGATCGATCTGCTCGGCCAGCTGATCCACCAACTCCTGCGCCAGTACGGTCGGATAGCCCGGAATATCGTAAATTGGTTTTTTAGGATATATCTCCGAAAGCTGCCCACCAATCTGCGGTAGGGTATCAATCAGGTGGCAGCGCATTTTTAGCAGGCCGGCTTCAAACACGGCAAACAGCCCCACCGGGCCGGCCCCTATGATGCATAGATCGGTGTGAATCGTTTTTTCCTCGGTGATATTTAACATGATATTTATTGGTTTAAACGCTATGCTTCAATTCGCCAGGGCGGATTTTTTCGGTTTGCTCCGCCCCAGAATAAAATAATCTGATTACCATCTACGTCTTTTAGTCGGGCTTCACGCCAGAGCCACCGCTTATCGTTCGGTAGCTCATCAAATACCACCCCCTGCTTAACCAGTGCTTTTACTTGTTCGTCGAGCTGCTCACACTCAAAATACACGTACACTCCCTCCCCCTGCGGCAACGTAGACACCCGGTGAACAGAAAAGGTAGCCTCACCATTTGGGCACTCAAACCGAGCGTAATCCGGCAAAGACTGCACAATCAAACGAAGTCCGAACTTCTGATAAAACGGAACGGACTTCTCGAGGTCTAAAGAAGGAACGGTAATCTGGTTGAGATTCATAGAGCAAATTACTTTGCTCTAATACATACGCAAAGATAATAGCAATTGTTTGCTATAGCAATAATTCGTAAGGCAATTAATTGCTTCAGCCAAAATCTGCTTCTGTGTTATATAGCCCGAATTAGCAGTTTCCTGGATATTCTACTTGAGCGCGTTTTCTGGGGCGGCGAAGTAGAATGCACGTCCGTCGCCGGTGAGGTTGAGTAGTTTCTCTCAATAAGTAGCTACATCCCCTGAGTCGGCTTGGAACCCGGTAAGCGAGGGGATGGATACCGCACTAGACCTGGAGGTTTTGATAGATGGTAGTCAGCACGTGTTTAAACTGTTTGAAGTCGTCTTCGCTCAGGTTTTGCCACGCAGCCTTCCGGATTTGACTTACTTTGGGTAACATTTCTTCTACTTTCGCCCGACCGGTAGGCGTGAGCAACACCTGACACCGCCGCCGGTCTTGCTCGTCAGTTACCCGTTGTGTCAGCTCTTTCGCGCACAGTAAATCTACGATTCGGGTAAGCGTAGGAGTACCCTTGAAGGTAGCCTCGGCCAACTCACTCTGACTTTTGTCGGAGCTGGGATAAAGCTGTTTGAGTACCAACCACTGATCAACGGTCACTCCAAAATCAAACTCATTAAACCGCTTTTGGGCGTACTGCTTGATCCGCCGAGTGGTTTTCTCCAGAAGAAATGAGTATTCGCTGTATATATCCTGAGTAGGCATAAAAATTTTATGAATGCAAAAGCAATATTACAAAAAAGCCGTCAAGAGATTAGCCGCTATTTGGTAGGCGGGCAACAAATAAAAAACCTAATAATGGATGATTCTATCGTATAGAATTGCTATCAAGCCTTTTATTCGTCTAAAAATTTAAGATTGTTACAGAATAACTCCTGTATAAAGGGTAATTTTTTCTTTAATGGCAAAGACGTATCGCTTACAGTCACTATATTACCGTACATCTTACGCTTATTATTATGTTTGTACGCTATGCACGCTCAAACGGAAAGCCCTTCATTCAAGTCATCAACCCCTTTTTATTATGATAGACCAATACACAAGGCAAATTGCTGCAGCACTGCTATTGCTGTTGTTAGGAAGCACTAACCTTTTAGCACAAGACAATCTTATTGCCAACGGTGAATTTGATCAGGGATTTGATGGATGGCAAGAGTTTACTAACGCCGGCAGCTTCAGCACTGAGGTGACTACCGGAGAAGGTGTCTCGGGCGAGAACGCCCTGAGGGCTACTATCGATGACCCTGGCCCCGATCCGTTCAGTATCGGAATCCGGCAGTTTCTTACTGCTTCGGCTCAGGTTGATACTATCTACAACGTAAGCTTTCAGGCGAAAGCAGATGCCAATCGTACGATGGTGATGGAATTGAAGTTGGGGGGAGAGAATCAACTCTACGAAACAGTGGAGCTTACTACCGAAGCAAACACTTACACATTTTCAACTACCAGTGCTGTCGCCGGTGAGATAGCCATTGGTTTCTTTATGGGCACAGAGTCACCCAACATTGTACTGGATAATGTACAAATAACAACCGGGGAACTTCCTCCGGTTAGTGATGAGAGTTCGGAGGTTGTAACTAACGGCGAATTTGACGAGGGACTAACCGGTTGGGTAGAACTTAGCAATGATGGCGGCGACCTTATGGCAACCGTCGGTGCAGACGGCGGATTATCCGGTGAAAATGCGCTGCAAGCAGTCATCGATGTGCCCGGACCCAACTCATTTAGTACGGGTATTCTTCAAGATATCAGTCGTCCATCTAAAATTGACTACTCTTACACAATCACGTTTCAGGCGAGGGCAGCGGCAGATCGAGAAATGACGGTTCAGTATAGAATTAACGAACAAAGCAAAATATTTACGACGGTTCAGCTTACTACAGAGCCTCAAAACTACCGCCTTACGGTGAGTAGTGATGAGGTAGGTGCCATGCAACTGCTGTTCTTTATGGGTATAGAGGAGCCCACCATCTACCTGGATGCAGTGTCAGTACAAGAGAAAGAGATTGTGCCAGAGCCGGAAATTCCGTTAGACGGGGTTGAATCTGATTACGAGCAAGTGGCCATCGGTGGGGGTGGGTACGTTACGGGGGTCTATTATCATCCTACTACCCCAAATTTGCTTTATATGAGAACTGATGTGGGCGGTTCTTTTCGGTATGATTATAATACCCGGGAGTGGGTTTCATTATTCACAGATTTTACGCTAGACGATGAGAATTACTACGGTAATAACGCCTTAGCATTAGCTCCTTCTGATGATCGCTACGTGTACGTCTCTACCGGAAAGTCAGAGTTTTTCGGTGGTAAAGATGTCTTAGTGTCGAAAGACCGGGGGCAGACATGGGCTACTACCGGCCTAGACAAAGAGTTGTTTGCGTCTAGTGATTTCTACAACAAAATCATCGGCCCCGCCATAGCCGTAGACCCCAAAGATGCCACGAAGGTCTACGCCGGAACAGCCAATGACGGGCTCTGGTACAAGGACGGTGACACAGCCGCCTGGGTACGCGTAGAGGGGGTTCCTGCTGGAGTAGAAAATTTAGGCGTTAAGGCGATCGTCTTCGCCCCTAACGGCGATTTGTTCGTAGGACTACCTCAGGTAGGCATCTTCCGAAGAGAGAGTGGAAGCAGTACTTTTGAAGCTATCGATGGAGCACCTGCCGAAATATACAAACTAGCAGTAAATGCCCAGAGCCACTTGTACGTGGCATCGGCCGAGGGTGTCCAAATATACCAAGACGATACGTGGACCGCTGAACTTTCCGGAAAGAGAATCGCGGGAATATCAATTCATCCGGCGGATAACAACCGGATCGTAGCCATTGAGACTGGTTTAGGTAACGGACTAGGTGAAATATACAGCACCACCGATGGCGGCGCCAACTGGAAGACTATCAGGCCTCTAACCGACGACTACCGTAGAAAAAGATTTCCTGCTTGGTATCCCAATTTTTTCTGGGCGAACTCTCCTTCAGCGATCGCTTTTGATCCGAACCGGACCAACGCTGTAACCTACGCTGATTTCTTCGCCGTATGGCACACCAACAATATTCATAAAGACGTTTCTGCTTGGAGCACCTATTCCCGTGGGCACGAAGAAACCTACATCATTGATCTGGTATCACCCACCGAAGGCCCCCGGCTGATGAGCGGTATTGCGGATGTGCTCGGATTCCAGTGGGACAATCGACTAGATCGTTTTCCTAAGACTACTATTGTCAGTGAGGATGATCCTATCGGGGCCAATGGAGCGGTGAACAACGGAACATCAATAGATTTCTGCCCTAGCCAGCCCCAAGAAAAAGTGCTCGCGGCTAATATTAACAACTTTGGCGGGCAGGGTTTTTTGTTTCGCACCAACGATAATTTTCAAACCTGGACTAAGAACGAGGTGCCGGGTAGTATGGGGCGGGTAGCCATGTCGGCCACCGATCCTAAAAATATGGTTATCGTCACGCACTCGGCGGGGGAAGGCATTTCTAAAGTGTATTACACCGAAGACAACGGTAAAACCTGGAGTCCGTCTCGTGGTGCGCCGGAAGGGATTATCGACAATATGTTCCGCTCTCGGGAACCTCTCACTGCCGATCGTATAATCGGCGGAACGTTCTACTTATACGTAAACCCTAGTCGCCTCTATAAAAGTACTGACGGGGGCAAAAGCTTCAGCTTGGTGAACGAAGACCTACCGGGCTTTGGCTCGTTCGATAAGTGGGAGGCTGCGGCCCGGCCCGACGCCGAGAACGAGGTGTGGGTTAGTCTGGATAACGCCGGACTCCACCGCTCGGTAGACGGTGGTATCACCTTTCAGAAGATTCCAGGAGTGGTGCGGTCGTATACTTTTGGCTTCGGGAAAGGCAAAGGGCCAGATGATCCAACGGTGGTGTATGTTTTAGGCCAAATTAATGATACAGAGGGTATCTTCTTTTCTACGGACTCGGGCCGAACTTGGAATTTGATAGAGACCGATATCAATTGGGTCAATGGGCCGCGAAGTTTAACCGGCGATATGCAAAGCTACGGTCGTGTGTACGTAGGAAGTAACGGAAGTGGCATCTTGTCGGTCACTTTGCAAGATGCAGGCGAGGAAGCGTTGCCACCGGAGGAGTTAAAGAACCTGAGAACCAAGCAAATTCTGGTATACCCTAATCCCAGTAGATTCGGGTTCGTCAAGATGTTCTTCTATAACCAAGGGGAGCAGTATAACTCAGCCGTTGCTCTTTACGATGAACAGGGCCAGTTTATCTCAACAAAAGATGTTCGCGTAAAATCAGGCATCAACTGCATTTTGATCGATACTTCTGAACTAAATCCAGGAAAGTACTATGGAGTAGTTAATCTACGGAATCGCCGAGTAAGCACCAGAATTTTCATTGAGTAGATACGTCTGATATCAGGTTTGCCGGAGCGAATAGCCTATGTGCCGTTATGTAAAGAGGGGGCCACTACAACCGTAGTAGCCCCCTCTTCTTTTTTAGTTGCCGTTGCCGTGCGGAAATGGTTCGTGCTTTAGACCAAAAGCGGTCGCCACGCAGAAATATTACCCGCTGCGCAGCGGTGTCTGGTCATGGTTAAGACACCGCACACTAGTTATCACGCTACCGTTAGTACCCATTATTCTGGCTTATCTCTGGGTTCCGCTGAAGCTCACGGTCGGGCAGCGGCAGTAGTAAATGCTGCTCCTGGAAAGTCTGTCCCCAGGTATTCTCTTGGCCCACCAAAGGGACAAACTGAATATCGCCGCTGCCATCTTCGCTGCTGAGCGGGTAGGTGCGGGTGCGTACCATGTCATACCACAGTTTGAAGTCAAACACCAGTTCGCGGTAGCGCTCTTTCCAGACTTCCTCTACAAACGCGTCTACCGACAGGCCGCTCAGTTCCTGGGAGATGGCCGCAGCATCCTGCTGCCAGTAAGCCCGACTGCGCACCTGGGTGAGGTAGTCCACCGCTTCGGCGGTAACCCCTTCCGAGCGGGCAATCCCTTCGGCGGCAATGAGCAGCACTTCGCTGTAGCCGTAGGCTCTCACGTCTTTACCTGATGTGGCCGTTTCAAACAGCGCCTGATCATCGTGCCAGATGTAGGGAGTGGGCGGAAAGGTCACCTCCGTGCCGTCTTCCTTGGTCATTGAGGTATGAAAGTACTGTTTGTTCTGTGCCCGCAAGTCGTCTTCTGAGTCATAACCCTGCATAAATTCTGCCCGCGGCTGGTAGGCACCGTTGGTGATATCGTATTCCACTTCGTTGACTAAGAGAACCGGGTACGTCCAGCGTGGATAATCTGAGTTCTCAATGCCTACAAAAAACTCGATAGGGTACACTACTTCGCTCGTCGCTTCATCTCTCCGAATCTTATTATAGGCACTGTTGGCAAAGTCAATCTCACCGCCAGGTAGTTGGTCGTTCTGGGCCAGTGCGTAAGTGCCACTGTTGATTACCTGCCGGGCTGCTGCCGCAGCGTCGGCGAACTGGTCTTGCTGCAAAGGAAACCCGCCCATCGTTAGGTACACATCGGCTAGCAAAGTTGCCGCTGCCCCTTGCGTGAGCCGGTAGCCATTGTCTATCATGGTGTTTTCAGACAGCCCCCCCTGATCAACCGCAAAGCGAAGGTCTTCAACAATAAGATTGTACACGTCGACTAACGTATTTTTAGAACGATACAGATCGTCTAACGATTCGTAGGGTTCGGTGATAAGCGGCACCTCGCCGAAGAGACGTACTAGGGTAAAGTAGGAGAACGCTCGAAAGAAGCGTGCTTCAGCCAGCAGTTGGTTCAACTCTTCGTCTGATAGTCCGGGAGTATCAGGAATGTAGCGCACCGCGTTGTTAGCTCTTCCGATCGCCGTGTACGTATCTGCCCAAATACCGTTCATAAATCCATCGGAGTTGATACCGTTGAGCGTCAGTTGTTGCGCAAACTGGATATAGGGTTCCTGCCCCTTATATTCGTTGTCGAAGAAGCCCGACATATAGGGTCCGAACATAATACGTTCGCCAGAGTATACTCCACCGTCAATGTACAGCTCGGGTGCCCCCTTGCGATACAAAGCATTGACCGCGTTCTGGGCGTGCGCCGGTTCGCTAAAGAACTGGTCAATGCTAGCTTCGTCGCGAGGTGCTTCTTCTAGAAAATCGCTGCACGAGTAGCCGACCGTACTAAGCAGCAGAATGACGAGTATTTTTGATAAGATATTCATAATGAGCTAGGTTAAAATTGGAAGTTGAGACCCACTGTATAGGTACGGGGGCGAGGGTATTGAAAGAAGAAGATATTCTGCCCCCATTGCGCGGCCGAGTTATTACCCCAAGAAGTTGCTTCGGGGTCTAAACCCTGAAATTCATCGGCGTGAATGACGAAGGCGTTCTGCACGCTGGTGTACACGCGTAGGTTGCGAATGCCGAGCCGCTCGGTTAATCCGCTACCGAAGTTGTAGCCCAGCGAAATCAGATTTCCCCGGATATACGAGCCGTCGGCAATCCAGCGGCTATCCACTTGGCTGTTCTGCCCGGCGTAGGCTTGGTTGCGAATCTCCTGCACCATGGTATTCTGATTGTCGGGAGTCCAGCCCTCAGTCAGAATCGTACGTAGGCCGTTGGCAATGCCCGAGCGGTCTTCGGTGGAGTGATAGTACTGCTGCATGATGTCCACTCCAGCTACAAACTGTAGGTCTACCGTTAGGTCAAAGTTGCGGTAGCGGAAGTTGTTGACCAGGCTACCGGTCCAATTAGGCAATCCGTTGCCGATAATCTGCTGCTCTTCCGACCGTTTGGCTTCACCGGGCACCGCCCCCGCGGCTTCGGCCTCGTCGGCTTCATCGGTGTTCCAGGTGCCTAGTCGCTCAAATCCCCAAAAGGAAGATAGTGGCTCGCCCACCCGCAGGATAGTCTGGCTACCCGATACCCAGTTGGGACCCGGAAAGATGTCCTCGTCGTTCTCACCCAACTGCTCAATTCGGTTTCGATTGTAGTTAAAGTTGAGTGTTGTGCTCCAGGCTAAATTTTCGCGAGACACATTTTGTGTGGTCAGCAGCATCTCAATCCCCTGGTTCGATACCGAGCCGATGTTGTCGAATACGTCGCCGAAGCCAGTGGTTTGGGGAAGAGGGCGGGCTAAGAGTAGGTCGGTGGTAAGTTTGTAGTAGTAGTCGGCCTCCAGCGTAATGCGATAATCTAACAGCGTTAGGTTGAAGCCGACGTCAAACTGTCTCGTCTTTTCCCATTCCAGGTTAGGGTTGGCCAGCCGGTCTACGTAGCTTTCGGTTGCTCGGGAGCCGTTGAGCAAAATGGTGCCGGAAGTAACCGTGGCTAGTGAGCGGTAGGTATCAATTTCAGTGTTACCGGTGATACCGTAGCTGGTACGCAGTTTCAGTTGATTGATGAGCGAGGTGTTCTGCAAGAAAGCCTCTTCCGAAACGACCCAGCCCAAACCTACTGACGGAAAGAAACCGTATTTATTATTAGCTCCGAAGCGAGACGAGCCGTCCAGGCGGCCGGTGGCGGTCAGTAGATACTTGCTCTTGTAAGAATAGCTCCCCCGCACAAAGTACGAGTTCAGCGCCCAGTCGTCGTAAGAAGACCGCGGTACATCTGGCTGACTGGCCGCGTCTATGTTGTTGAACCGAAAAAAGTTGTCAGCAAAGCCTTCGGTGCGTGCGTCGAAGAATTGCCGGGTACGCTGCTGCCAGCTCAGTCCTACCACCCCGTTGATCGTATGATCGCCGAGTTCTTTATTGAAGTTCAGGTAGTTCTCCTGCTGCCAGTAGTTGATCCGTTCGTTAGATTGACTAGCAAAACCCAGTGGTGCCGAAATATTGATCAGGTCCGTGGGACGATAGTTTTGGAACAGCCGGTAGTGCTGATCGAAGCCAAACTGGGTACGCAGACTGATGCCTTCGGCTAGTTTAAAGTCCAGGTAGGCATTGCCAAATAGCTGAGTTCGATTACGCAGCCGGTCTTCGGTCTCTAGCACGTGCACCGGGTTGGCCATCGCCTCTAGGTTGTAGGCATCCGAGATCATCGTACTGTTGCTGTAGGTACCATCAGGAAACTGCACCGGAAAAATAGGCGGCATTTCAATCATGGTTCGGCGGGGCGATTGGTAGCCACCGCCTTCGTCAAACTCATTTTCTTCGGTAACGTTGGCCAGCAGATTAAACCCGAACGTGAGCCAATCCTTAGGCTTTCCCTCGTAAGCGACCTTACCGTAGTAACGTTTCATGTAATTGTTGAGCATGATGCCCTGCACATCACTATAGTTGAGGAACACTCCATAAGAGGACTTCTCCCCCTGTTGCTGCACCGAAATTTGGTGGTTCTGCGATACCGCCGTACGTGTGGCTTCCTCTTGCCAATCGGTGTCGTAGAGCGGGTTGCCATTGGCATCGAATAGATTGGGATCATCAGTCGTAAACATTGGTTCGCTATCAGGACGATACTTGGGCGTATTTTCCATACCAATGCGTACCACATCGAGCCACTCTTGAGCGTTGAGCAAATCCATCTTCTTGCGTAGAGTATTTACCGCTACGAAACCGTCATAGCCCACGGTAATTCCCTCACTTCGTCCGCCCCGTTTGGTAGTTACTAGGATCACTCCGTTAGCACCACGCGCTCCGTAGATTGCCGTAGAAGACGCATCCTTGAGCACCTCCATACTTTTAATATCGTTAGGGTTTAGAAACTGGATATCTTCCATCACGACCCCATCCACTACGTAGAGTGGATCAGAGTCACCATTGATGGTTCCCAACCCTCTGATTAGCACACGGGGACTACTAGTGGGTGAACCAGAGTTGAGAAAAACATTGACGCCCGCTACCCGACCCTGCAAACCCTGCAAGGCGTTGGTGACCGGTGCACGTAGGAGCTCTTCGGAGTCTACCATACCAATAGCTCCGGTAACGTCTGACTTCTTCTGCGTGCCGTAACCAACTACCACCACTTCCTCAAGCGACTGCACATCGGTGGGCAGGGCCAGGTCAATGCTAGAACGACCCTCGATGGCGACTTCGGTGGTTACGTAACCAATAGAAGAAAAGACCAGCGTGGTGACATCATCGGCCACGGTGAGGCGGTAGTTGCCCGCTACGTCGGTCACCGTACCCTGGTTGGTGCCTTTGGCCAGTACGTTGACGCCGGGTAGCGTGGCACCATCTGCCTGATCGGTCACCGTACCGCTGATGACTTGTTCTACGATCGTAGACCGGACGGGTAGCGGTGGGGCTACCTGAGGAAGAACCGTGGGTAGCCGGGTGGCTCCTTCATTACGCGGGTTGAGCGGGCGGACAGAACGTGATGACCGCGAACGAATCACGTAGTGGTACTCACCAACCTGCTGGTAGCTGAGCTCTAGCGGTGGCAAAACCTCTTGCAACAGACGGCTGACCGTTTTGCCGCGTACCGGCTGAGCCGTTACCCGTTTGTTTTCGAGGAGGCTGGCATCGTAAGCGAAGCTGACGCGGTGCTCTTTTTCTAGATTGTTCAGAAAGTTCGCCAGAGAAATCTGGCTCCTCTCATGATCGGCTGACCGAAACGACGGTAGGTCGTTGAGTGAGGCTAGCGATTGTGCGCGCAGCGGCGGATGGTACCACACGATGCTGAACAACAGCAGCCAAACTGACAGGGGTTTAGTAAAGGTCGTCATCATACTATAGACTTGTTTAGGTTGAAGAAAAATGAAACAGTAGTGGTTTATAGCGTATCAGGGGGGAGCAACGGTAATCGTGTCGCTGTCAATGGTGATACGGACAGAGAAAGCGCTTTCAATCAAAGACAATAGTAGGTCAAGGTCCTCGCGCGACACCCGGGCGGTAAATCGTTTGCCGACCAGGCTTGGGTCATCAAAGCGTACCGTTTTGCCGTAGTAATCGTATATCTCCTGAGCGACCACTTCCAAAGTAGTCTCGCGAAAGTCGAAAGTGTTGTCACGCCAGGCCAGAGCACCGGGGGCGGGCGGTTTCTTCTGGATGCTATTGTTGGCTGCTATCTCTACCCGTTCGCCAGGAATCATATCTACGCGCTGCTGCGTGGTCGGCTGGGTTACTTGCACCGCCCCGTCCTCTAAGTGTACCTCGGTGGTGCCCGACCGGTTTTTCACATTGAAAGTGGTGCCGAGCACTTCTACGTTCAGCCGAGGGGTGTGTACGATGAACCGTTGCGCTATTCCGGAAGAACTCACAGACGAACGTACGTGAAAGAACGCCTCGCCCTCGAGCCAAACTTCTCGCACCGGTGCGTCAGCTAACCGCGGAGCTACTCGCAAACGTGAGTTGGCGTCAAGAACGACCCGGGTGCTATCTGCTAAAAGGATCGTGCGTGTGGTTTGATAGGCGGTTTGATACGTGAGTGGGCGGGGCACCAAATAGTAGTATAGGAGTGCTCCAGACAAGAGCAGTAGGGCTACTGCGGCAGCGTAGCGGAATAGTACGGTGCGGTGAAACGGACGCGTAACGGATGGTTGGTGCGACCGCCGACGTATTTGGTCGTACGTCGCTAGTAATTGCTCCTCTAAATACGCCTGCGAAAGCGGAGCTTCTTCTGGGCTAAACTGTTGAATTAGCGTATGAGCCTCACGAATGGCTCTCCTCTTCTCGGGGTACAAACGCTGGAAATCTTCCCAAAACGCAGATGGTGCGCCCTGCGCCCACCGCTGAAAGCTAGGGTCTAGCACGAAATCCGGTGCCCGGTAGGTGAGGTATTGATAACGTTTGCGATTGTCCATAAGGATAGGTATCCAGTAGTTACCAGAACCCGCATTAGTGACCCATCGCCAGCTCATTATTTTCAATAATTACACTTACAACAGAAAAAGGGGGTTGGAATTATGTATATGTTGCCAGAGTGCCACATAAAATAAAAAAATACTAACATCATTAAAGCCTCTACTACCGGAGGCGCTGGGGTGAGGCGGGCCTGTAACGCCATAATAGCCCGGCGCGTAAGTTTGTAAACCGTCCGGGGGCGTACCGACATAATCTCAGCAATCTCCTTGGTGCTAAGCTGGTTATAGAAGCGCAGGTACAAAACCTCTTGCTGCTTAGTCGTTAGGTGCTGTAGGGCGGCCGTCAGATTGGTTTTATTGGCCATAAAATTATCACTCTTTATCTCCTCCTAGAAATGTAAGTACATTCTACTTCATTTTGTGCACAGCGATGAAAGGTTTTACGATGCTGTCCGTCTTTTTATAAAAACCAGAAAAAAGTCTGGTGTAGTTTTGACGAAATTCCCGTAACTTCGAGAGGCGTATCTCTACTTGCAAGTAATCTGTTCTTTTTAGTCCACTAATTATTATCGTCAGCCGATGTTAGCGTTTACTCTACATAATCCCATCGTGTGGGATAATCACCGGAGTGGCTGGAAATACGTGATGGATTTACTCGAGCCCTATCATTGCGAACATGGAGTCATCGTGGATGGTTTTATTGACGCCACCTTCGGCTTTCGGGCGCAACAGTGCAGGGACGCTGAGGTAGTGCCTTACCAGCAAGCGTGGGTAGGGTTTTGGCACCATCCGCCTACCATGCCACCGTGGTACCCCTTCAATGAGCAGGATATACTGCCAGAGTGTATTATACAAAAGGAAGCATTTCAAGCTAGTTTGCCCTTCTGTCAGGGCGTTTACACTTTTTCGGAATATCTGGCGAAGTATCTTAGAGGAAAGATTGAGGTTCCTATTGAGGTACTGTATCACCCCACTGAGTTTCCTGCGACAACGTTTGACTTTGATGCCTTCACTGCTAAGAAACAGATGGTCCAGGTGGGTAATTGGATACGTCGCTTAGCCACCTTCTATCGCTTCGAGGCCCCCGGTTACGATAAGATTCACCTGTTAGGAGATGCCGGAGCTACCCGACTCAAGCTTGAGCTAGAGCACTGCCCGGACGACGAATTTATTGACGATGAGGTAAACTTGCTTTCTTTCGTAGAAGATGAAATGTACGATACGTTCCTGTCCGAAAGCATTGTATTCGTAGACCTCTTTGATAGCAGCGTAAATAACGTGTTACTGGAGTGTATGGCTAGAAATACACCGCTGCTTATCAACCGGATAGAGCCCGTCGTTGAGTACCTGGGTGAAGAGTATCCTTTCTACTATACCTGTCCGGATGATATTATTAGAAAGATAGCGGATCAGGGTCTGGTCTATGCTACATCTCAGTATCTGCAAAGTTGTGATACTAAAGAAAGACTGACCGCTGATTTCTTTATCAGTTCACTGAAGCATTCAACGATTCTTTCTGACGTTTAGCTTCTGCGTTCGTTTACCTGTTTGTATTTCCTGCGGTCCGGCGGTGGAGGTTGAAATGATTATCAATCAGAAACCTTCGGTATAAGTCAGATTCCCTTACCTCTCGTAATAGTTCCAATCCCACTAGTTCATACTCTCCCAACAGGTCGGTAAAACTTTGATTCGTCACTTGGCCCTGGAAGTCCAATGAGCAGTGTCCTTTTTGGGGAAGAAACTGAAATAACACCCTTCGATGGTCGTCGTCTGCTACGTACTTAATCTCTTTCCACACGGTCTCTTGGTTTTGGGTAATGTCCCACTTGAGTAAGTTACGATGCAGAAAAAGTACGCGACCTTCGGTATCGTGTTGCGCCATTGACACTCCGTAAAACTGGCCGTTGCCTTCCTCAAAGCCCACGATGGCTACGTTGTGCCGGACCATGTGGAAGGGAGTTCGGAGGGCCAACCACGCAAATCGAAACGTATCTTTATCGCCGTACAAGATTTTATAGTAAGCGTCTCGGTTCCTATTGAAATAAGCGCACAACTGTAGCTCTGGCCAGCACCGTTCTTTATTGACTAGTAGCTGACCGCTCTCCTGCTCAAATTTATCCTCCCAGCTACTGTCTATAATCTTCCATATGGGGTTTTCGCGAGCTGTTTTCCACAGGTCTGGCCAGAAGATAGCGCCGGTTCGCTGATACTTGGGTTCGTCGAACAGGTATGTGGGATCGGCCGTGCAATTATTGTCAGCGTCGAGAAAGAGTACTTCTTTAAACGCGCTGAACAGAATGGCGAAGGGCTTGATGGCGTATCCTCGGGATGTGTGATCAGTGTAGCTTCTGATGTCCTTACAAACCACATTCAGTTCTTCAAGTGCTGAAATGAGTTCGGGGGTCAACTCTTCGGCTCCGTTGTACCATACTTCGATGGGCAAGGTACAGTTTAGCTTTCTTAGCATGCTGATGTTGATCCAGGCACACGTAAAGTAGCTGATGCCTCCAGCACAGATGACGATACCTTGTCCTTGGAAATGGGCTGGATACGGGTCAACATGCGCAATAAACTCCTTCCACTCCCTTCTTAGCCTAGCGGTAGTGAGACGACTAAAACGATGCGGTGTCTTACGAACTCCCTCCGGGGTAAAGGAGTCCCCCAGCGCGTTGGAGCGCAAACGTTTTTTGGTAAAGAGGTTGATCATAAGGGGTAGCAAAGTAGTTAAAAGAGCTAATTGCTTTCAAGTGGTACTCAAACAGAAAAGTACTGCTCAAAGCGGGGGGTATCATCCGGTGGCTTCTTTCTCTTCCCCATTCGCAAAACAGCGTTTATCTTACTGAGGATGATTTCGGGAGTATCCTGCTCCATCCTACCAAATAGTCCGTATCCGTTGGCGTACACCCGGGTAGCATTACCCGGCTGATCGGTTCTTCTGTTCAGAGGATACACCAACATAGGAACTCCCGCTTGAAGGCACTCATTAATAGAATTATGACCGCCGTGAGTGACCATTATATTGCTGTAGCTAAGAACATCCAACTGGGGAGGGCGTTCTAATAGAAAGATATTCTTGCTTTTGGTAGCCTCTATGCTCAGACTGCCGGTTGAGACAATAAGTATTAATTCTTCCCGCCCTCTCACAGCAGCGATCAGCTTTTGAATAAAATTAGTCCCCTGTATGGCATTAATACCGTCTAGTGTCCCGAAGGAACAATAAATAACTGACTGACAAGACTTGTTTTTCAGGCAGTGTATCTCTTTCCGAATCGCTACGTACTCGTCGGTAAAGCGGGCCGTTTCGTCTCGGCGTATGGGCAAACAGAGGTAGTACTCATTATCTGATTTTCTCCGGTGGGCAAATTCCATCGCTTCGCTTCCCAAGATAACAGTTGGAGCCGCTTTAAGTCCGACAAACGATGTGTTTCGTATGTCAAAGACATCTTTCCACCTTAGCTGATATTTTTTAGAAAGCCTCTTTTGAAAGTAGGCCTCGCCCCGGTTCAGGAACGCAATCTTATTCTTTAAGCGTCCAAGGTAGGTCTTAGCTACGTACAAATACCAAAGCATTTCGCATTTTAGCACCGAACGTCTTGAACGGCTCGGAACATAGAACGAATTGAGAGGAGGCACTCCACGAGATTTTCTCATAGACTGCTCTACGCTCAAAATAGTGACCGATGGGTCACGATATTTGTATAAAAACAGATAATAGTGACTCAGATGAGCGTCTATAAAGGTATATTCGGGACGATACTCTTCGTATACGCTCCTTGCGTCGATTACGCTCTTGTACCATTCTCGGTAGCGGCGAGCTACCTCCCTTCTGTCTACCAACCTACGCAGAAAGAACCCAATAAATCCTTTTAGTGTCCGAACGTTGTATTCGGAGGTATAGACTATGCTACGAAATTCGTAGTCTTGTGCTACCAAGTATTCTTCCAGATGAGGACTACCAGTAAAAACAACTCGAAAGCCCCGACGCTGAAAGGCCCGGGCCAGACCGAGACAGGCGTTATAATGACTTACGTAGGGTAGTATGATGAATAAAGCTGTTTTCATATCACTGATCAAAGACCCCCCGAATGCTATAAAACGTTCGCTCCAGCATACTTAAATCTTCGGTGATAATTTCGGCTGTTCCTACCATCTCGGGAGTGAAGTCCAGCGGTTTGCGGTAGGAGGTAGTGAGCCCCCGGGGAAGCTCCACTTCGGCCCGGTACGTATCTTCATTGGCCAGCAGAGAGATATTCCGAATGACTCCGTGCACCTGTCCGTACTCCTGGTACGGAAACTTGTCGAACTTAATTCTAACTGCCTGACCGGTTTTCACCTTGCCAAAGCCCTTTGCCGGAATGTTGATGATGCCTACGTAGGTTTCGTTCTCCGGCACCACCGCAAACAAAAGATCGCCGGTTTGCACAAATTGGTTCTTGTTGAGAGGCTTTAGGTACGATAGCTTACCGGTTACCGGGGTGTTGACCAGATAGCTCTGCTGCCATTCGTTGACTTGGTTGAGGATGGAGTGAAGACTAAGTTTGATGCCCTCCCGGAAATTTCGCTCCCGCTCTGCTTGCTCGTGCTGAAGATCCAACAGTTGCTTTTCCAGATCAATTAGCGTAATTCGGTTTTGGGTAGCCGACTTCTTCAAGTCTTCGGTGACCTGCTGCTGCTGCCGGAACGCGGACTCTTCCTGGTAGAACTGCATCTTGGCTAATACCCCCTCCCGGTAAAGCAACTGGTCGGCCCGGTACTTCTCTTCGGCGTTTGCCAGTTCGCTACGGGCCAACTGCGCCTGCTTTTCGGTGATATCGATCAGTTGACCGTACTGCTCAATCTTCGACCGTAGGTTACTGATCTGTTTCTTCTGGTAAACGTCTGCGACCCACTGATAGTAGTCCGTGCACTGCTTTTTTAGTTCGCTATAGTCAGCCTGTATGCTTCCGAACACGTAGCTACTATCGGAAAAGTCAACGGACTGGCTCGGGGCCGTCAGAAAATCATTTACTTCGGCCACTAGTGCCTTCATATAGTCAATTCCCTGGGTGGTGATGGGGTTCTCAATCTCAGCTACCACCTCGCCCGAAGCTAGGGTATCGCCTTCCGAATGAAAGAGACGGGTGAGTTTGCCACTGCTGTTGGCGACCATCTTGACCGGTGGGTTTTGAGTGGTCAGCATGATCTCCGCTGGAATAATATCCGGGTAGCGCACCAGATTAGCGATTATAAGTACCAGCACGATCAATAACAGTAGTACCCCCAAGCCCCACCGAACCAGCCAGGAAGGCGGAGCGTTCAGCACTTCCTGCACCTCTTCGGAGCGTAATTCTACTTTAGCTAACGTTTGAGGCATAGCAAACGGATTCTTTTATAGTTCTAATTGATTCTTCACGAGTTGATAATACCCGTTGCGCTGGTCTACTAACCTTCGGTGATCGCCTGTTTCAACGATCTCACCTTGATCCAACATAACAATCTGGTCGGCGTTGCTTACGGTACTCAGCCGGTGAGCGATGATAATGACCGTCTTGCCGCGAAAGAAATGGTTAAGATTATCCATAATGATCCGTTCGTTATTCGCATCCAGCGCCGAGGTAGCCTCGTCAAAGAAGATAAACTCGGGGTCTTTATACACGGCTCGGGCGATCAAAATACGCTGCTTTTGCCCGGTGCTGATGCCCACCCCTTCGTTGCCGATCTTGGTATTATAGCTTTTGGGCAGCCCTTCGATAAAGTCTTTGATATTCGCAATCTCTACGGCGGTCTGTAGCTTCCCCTTATCAATGTAGTCGTCTCCGACTGCGATATTGGCCGCAATGGTATCGTTGAAGAGGTATCCTTCCTGCATCACTACTCCAAAGTGCCCCCGCCACGTGTGTTGCGCGATGTTGTTCAGTGATACGTTGCCGAGTTTGATTTCCCCTCGTTGGGGTTGGTAAAATTTCATCAGCAACTTCATTAGGGTCGTCTTGCCACTACCACTCATCCCCACGATAGCCGTAATCTTCCGGGCCGGAATCATTAAGTTCAGATCTTTCAGTACCGGTTTGTCTGCGCCGGTGTACTTAAAATCCAGGTGGCGGATCACGATATCGCTATGCACATCAATATCCGTCACTTTCTGCTCATCCAGTGGCTCTTCGTCTTCTTTGTTATGAATCTCGCCCAGGCGCTCTAGGCTAATCTGGGCATCCTGTACCGACTGGATAAACCCGACGATCTGGAGCACCGGGCCGTTGAGTTGCCCAATGATATACTGTACGGCCAGCATCATTCCCAGTGTGAGATCACCCTTTACCACCAGCGTAGCGGCGGTGACGGTGATGACGATGTTCTTAAGTTGGTCGATGAACTTAGACCCTACCCCTTGTGTTTGCTCCAGGGCCAGTGCTTTCATGGCTACCTTGTAGAGTCTGATCTGGATAAACTCCCACCCCCACCGCTTTTGCTTCTCAGCGTTGTGCAGTTTAATTTCCTGCATCCCGTTGATGAGTTCGATCACTTTACTTTGTTCGGCGGCGACCTGCGAAAACCGAAGGTAGTCAATCTGCTTTCTCTTCTTCAAGAAAAGAACAACCCAAGCGACGTAGATAATGCTTCCTACTGCGAAAATAGCGAAGATGCTTAGGCTATAGTAAGCCAGCACGAAGCTAAAGACCAGAATATTAGCAAAGGAGAACAAAGTATTCAGCGAGGTATTAGTTAGTAACTGCTCAATGCGCCGGTGGTCATTAATACGCTGCATAATATCCCCGGTAATGCGGGTATCAAAAAAGCTGATCGGAAGTCGCATCAGTTTGATAAAGAAGTCGGATACCAAGGAAATACTGATGCGGGTGCTCAAATGCAATAGCACCCAGCCCCGTATCACTTCGATGCTCATGTTGCCCAAGAAGAGCATTAGTTGGGCGACCAGAATCAGGTAGATAAAGCTAATGTCCTGGTTCTGAATCCCGACGTCGACGATGCTCTGGGTGAGGAAGGGGAAGATCAGTTGTAAGAGACTACCTCCGGCCAGCCCTAGTGCCAACTGTAGCAACAGACTCTTGTAGCGAAGCACGTACTTATATAGATAAGAGAAGCTTTGCTTTTCCTCAGTCTCCCACCCGTTTTTATAAAAAGCGGGTGTAGGTTCCACTAGCAGGGCGATGCCTTCCGGGGTGCTCTCGTCCGCATTGTTGCCAATCCATCCTTTTAGAAACGCTTCCTTATTCAACACCAGCAACCCCCTAGCCGGATCAGATAGATAGACTTTACCGCGTTTTATCTTATAGACGACAACGTAGTGGTTATTATTCCAGTGCAGAATACAAGGAAAGGCAACGTCCTCGGAGAGGGTAGGGTAGTTGATCCGTACCCCAGTGGCCCTAAATCCCATCTTTTCT
Organism: Tunicatimonas sp.; assembly: GCA_965213875.1. Taxonomy (GTDB): domain Bacteria; phylum Bacteroidota; class Bacteroidia; order Cytophagales; family Cyclobacteriaceae; genus Tunicatimonas. Next base: position 169,242 of record CBDCAN010000002.1, read on the forward strand.
GCCGTATCGCTCAAGCTCAGCAGGGTACTCCCCATCCGGGAAGTCTCGGCTAGTGTCCGAACCTTAGCCAGCGCAATCACCTTCCCGTAGTGTTTAGCGACAATCTTCAGGCAGGTAGGCCCACAGTCTTTATGATCGGGTTGTTGGTAATAAGGGAACTTTGTCATTAGCTGCCAACTTGGTACTTATAACTTTATCTCAAAAAGCTATAACCTAGTACACCACCTTATTAGCGAGTAAACTTATGTATTTCAGATCTGAACAAAGCATCAGAGGGGCGTTTAAAGTCTGCTGAGCATACTTTTCCGTGTTCATCTATCAAGATATATCTGGGTATTGACATCGGATTATTATCATATATTACCTCTTTGATAGATGATTGAAGATTGTTACCCGCTAAAATATGGTACCCCTTCAACTTTATAGCTTTAACCTCTTTTTCCCACTTACTTCTATGCTCAGGCTTATCTGTGCTGATGTAAACCAGATTGATTTTATGTTTTTCCATGAAATCATAAAATGAGTTATCGTAGAACTTAAATTCCATCTTGCAGGGTGCGCACCAAGTGGCCCACAAATCAATAAACAGCCGTTTGCCAGGAAAATTAGACTGTAGAAAAGTAAAGAAGTCAGTGTCAGGCACCTCTAATATTTTATTTTCTTCAACGTTCACTTTGGTGCAAATGTCACTATTTTCAAAGTAGCTAATGATACGCTCATTATTATACTGAGCCTTATACCTCTGAAACGTATTGCAGTAATCGATTCTTCCAGGAAAGTACATTTTACTATAGAATATAGATCTACCCCACACGTAGCTCTGTACATCATAAGGAGCCAAGGCAAAGAAAGGCTCGTCCGATACGATAGTTTGGGATTTTCTTACATTCTTATTTGTTTTATACAACTCACTATAATAAGTAAAATAGTATGCATAGGAAGAAAGACAGGTGCGCAGTTTGGGGTTTAGCGGATTAACTACCTCAAATATTCCCTGTTTGATAGCCGCACTCCTAGTTAGCATAGCTTGGCTTTGCCCCCTTTCTAAGTACCTATCACACAAGTTTCCTACCTCCCAGGCAAGGCTACCACCAATTTGAGTTTTAACATAATCACGATAATCTTTGGTGATTTCATGTTCTGCGTATAGCGAATCTACCCAACTCGGTTTGTTGATGCAATTCTTTTTTAAAATTTTCAAGAAACAAATTAGCACCTTTTAAGTAAAATTTCTTAAATACAATAGATAGTTTCTCAAAATTATCTATTGGCGTTTTTCTATATACTTGATTGTAATACATATGTCCTTTAACATTCTTCTTACCTGCTATACGTAACCAGTTATTCGGGTTCTTCGTCGGGGAACTAAGCATAAGTTCAATAGTATCCTGTGGTTCACGACAGCAGAGCTATATCCTGATGGTTAATGGTAAATTTTATAAAAGTTGGCTGTGATATATCAAAGTTTAAAACAGAGTTACCAGTGGTTCTTTCATGGATAGTTACCAAGAAATCATTAGTGAAAGCTTCAAAAGGTTCGTAGTACTGTAGAGAAACAGAGTCACTTTCGTTGATATGTACGTTGATAAGTACTTGTGCAAACCCCTGGGAATAAGAGAAGATAAGCACCAAAAAAAAGCTTCTGTATAATATAATTGGTGAACTATGAATGGTTTGCATGCCTTAGTATTTAGGCTTTAAATAATAGTTAATACACTACAAGCTAAATAGCACTGTACTTATAGTGTAGACTGTCATTTAGAAGGAGATTTGTTTTCTTTTTGTGAGAGTGCCCGCTTAAAAGGGAGTAGGAAGATATAAAACTTAGTTTACACTGTGTTTAGTAAGCCGTACTTATGGAGGAAGTACGGCTATACACTTATAGCTAATGCTTTAACACTGACAGGTCCCTCCACCGCTACAGTAATTATTGACAGCATTTGCAATTGCTTGGGAGGACGAATAATAGCCCGTCCAAGAACCTGGATTACTGTAACAGTGGCAACTGCAGTAACTGCCTGCTCCCGTCACAGTTCGCATCTCATCCCGAGATAACTGGTCTAAGAACTTCATTAATTTCGCTTTCATAATTTTAAATGTTAAGTTGTTTCCTACTCTGTTCAATTGGCTTTTCGGAGACCGCCGGGGGTTGCGCAACCTTGTCTTTATTCCAGAAGATAGTTTAAGTCTTCTATCGTGTATTCTTTGGGAAGGGGATAGCCATTATAGAGAATGGTAGGGGTGGATGATATCTCCTTTTCTCGGCACCATCTTATGTGCTGAGCCAGTGTTTGTCGTGGGATATCACATTTTCCTGGATCCCGATCATACTTTTTAATCCACGCCTCACCGTCATGGCTAAAGTGATGATAGTACGCTGCCACTGCCGCCGGATTTGCTGATAACATTTGCCGAGCAATCCGATAGTCCAGGCTCCGTTCGTCTTCGTTAGTCAGAAATATCTCCTGTACGCTCACGTCTTCCTTACTCTTCAATAGCTCAAACAGTTCTTGATGCATCGCAACGCAGGGGCCGCACCGGGGGTTGCTAATGATCGTGAGGCGATGGTATCCCTCCGGATTTCCTAGTTCTAGGGGTAGAACGTCCGTAGTATCAAGGGCTGAATGCTGTTCTAGTAGCACTCGAAAAACCTTCGGCTGGTATTTGATCTTATTAAGTTGGGGTACTTGTTGCCGAAAGCGGTTCCAATCCATCAATACTGGCTTAAGCACGCTGTATCCCACTATTCCGATGATGGACACCAGTGCTAAGGCTATTACACTTTCCAAGCCAACGGAGGCTAGAGAATAGGTAGTGAAAAACGCGATGGCGACCCCTAGTTCCAGCAACAGCACTGCTTGTACCGTTAAGCACAACCGACACCACTGCCGAGCTACCTTTCCCTGATAGTATATCGAGTAGAGCGTGTACGGAGCCGCCAGCACGGCTAAGCCTGCGACCAACAGGTTGTTATGGGCGGGAAACAGCAGTATGTAACAAAACAGCGTAGTAAAGTATAAAAAGCCGACTTCGCTCCACGAGAATACTCCTAAAAAATGGGCCGCCGAAGAATCCAGGATACTGGCGCAGTCCGCCTTGCTCACTTTTTTCGTATGGCAGAGTTTTTTAATAAACGGATTATTCTTGTCTATTAACCGGATCATCAAGGGTAGGGTAGCGATTGTTCCCAGGGCTTTGGTTAGTAGAAACAGGTAGTCAAAGGGGGAAGCAATGGTATTCGTATAGTAGAAGATATACCCCAGCAATAGTAAGAAACCTACTATTGCGCCCGGTAGCTTGGCCTGATTCAGCCACATCTTCGTTCGGTTTGCTGCATAATCTTTCTCTATGCCCTTGGTCTCTTCATCCACCAGCACCGCAATACCACTCCAGGAGCGCAGGAACTCTTCCTTTGGTTGAGACTGTAGCATTCCCTTCTTATCGACAAAATAGACGGTGGCTTCATCCAGGTTAATCGATAACCCGGTAGGTGCCCCCCTGTTGCTTCGTATGCACTAGCAGGGGCTTAGGAAACTCGTGTTGTAACTGCTCGTAGGTAGCTTCTGGTCGCAACGTTGTCTATCTGAAGCTGATTGAGCGTATGATTGATCGAAAGCAGGCTTGGATAGTCGGGATGCTGCTCCAGACTCCGAATAGAATACGAAGTATATCTAGCTTTCAGACGATGGTAGCAGAATGCCGACGGCTTCCGAGGGATTCTCTTCTAACGGTTGTGTCATGCCAAGGTAGGTTGTGCACTTTTCTACAAAGTGGCCTTGTCAAAGAATATAGCCCGCTGTTAGGGCTATCCGCAAGATGGTAGCTCCCGGTGAAATAACGTTGCACTCTCCTTATTTTTTCGAGCTAAATTTCCTGCCGTTTCGTGCTCTGTATACACGTAGCTTCGGGAAAATCTGCAATAGTTAATAGATGCTCCTTCCTCTTTCATAGTTTGAAGATAGACGAACACCATCCTTTTGGAGAGACTTAATTTGTCGGCCAGTTCCTGAGGCGTACCGGTGGCTTTTCGACGGATCAACTGGTCGATCCGATCCATTCTTTCGTGATAGATAGTGAGAGACATTA
>CBDCAN010000003.1:0-34816 GCA_965213875.1 Tunicatimonas sp.
TTTAAGGGTTGTACGATCCCATTCACTAGACGGTACAATACCCTGTTGATCAAGGCGCGACGCCGATGCGTAGAAGGTGGTACTCTCGTTTCCACCGGACACACTCACCGAATTCTCGAAGCGGGTCCCCGTCTCAAAGAAGTCACGAAAGTTATCAAATTCCGGCGTGCCCGCTACCACGGGGTGGGCCGAAGCTCTGAAACCGTAGAGGATCGCCGTTAGACCGAAAGCGCAAGCGCCCGAAGCGTCCCTCGCGAAACCTAGTCTGTATGTCAGGTGATTTGTTGATCTCGTCCCAACCGAAAGAGCTGTTAAGCGACACCGTAGCGCGGCCCGCCTCTCCTCGTTTGGTCGTGATAATAACAGCCCCGTTGGCCGCTCGTAGTCCGTAGAGTGCGGTAGCCGCTGGCGATTCGACCTTCAAAATTGACATGCTGGCAATACAAGATAACTATCGTTGGGGTTGATATCAGCGGGATATATCTCAGCACGATTCGACTGTGAAAACTGTTCGTCAGAGCCGGTCGCCTTGAGTTTGAACCAGCACTCGGCAGCACATCGCCTGAGGCGGTACTATTGTTTATAGGAATACCGTCTACCACAAAGCGAAGTCTCTCTGAGACGGCTGATTGTCAGCGTTCGGGTTGAGTGAGGAGATACCCCGGATGACGATATTAGCGCCCGCCCCTGAGGCGGTACTATTGTTTATAGGAATGTCTACCACAAACAGTGGCCGCCTGAGCTTAGCGCCCGCCCCGGGCTGTATATGTTGACACCCGCCACCTTACCTCGCAGCGCATTGACTACGTTGGGCTGTTGGGTCTCCGTAATTTCTTCGGAAGTCAACTCCTGCACGGCGTAGCCCAGTGCCTTCTTATCACGCTTGATGCCGAACGAAGTGACGACCACCTCGTTGAGCGCGGTCACGTCGCTAGCGAGTGCCACGTCGACCGTACTACGGCCTTCTACGGCTACTTCTTGCGGTTCGTAGCCTACGGATGAAAAAACCAGGGTAGCGTTTTCATCATTGGCATCGATGCGGTACTTACCGTCTATATCGGTAACAGTGCCGATGGTTGTATTCTTCAGTAGTACGTTAACTCCGGGCAGGGTCGTACCGTTTTCTGTGTCGGTGACCGTGCCCGTAATTTCCTGCGCGGCAGCCAGTCGGGTGAAGCTGCTGAATACTCCGATCAGCAGCAGGTAGTGTAGCCATCTTTTCATATAAGAGCGATTAGGTTATGGAAATGATACCTTCTGCATCACGGTGCGGGTGATCCATCCGGTGGCTGCTAAAGTATGGCTTAATTTGGTGCTAGACAATACAGCCTTTCTAATAGATTATTTTGTTGTTCACCTGTCAGACCACACTTTGCACAAGCGTTAGACAAAAATGCCTACTGACCTTTTTATACTCCGGGCGGCAGAGGAAGGCGGTATGCGGTAGTGGTTAAACGAAACAGCGGTTCTGCCAACGGCTACCGGGTAACGTTTGCGGCTACTGAATTAGATAAGTTTATTAATGATTACGAGCAACTAATCGAGCAAGCTGTCAACCTACCCTTCAGCCAGCGTTCGCGAGATATTGACCGATGCCGCCTGGATCGCGGGTATGATAGATGCCAGAAGCCCCACTCCTACCGTAACGACCAGCAACCACCATTCTTCGGGCAGTAGGGTGCTGCCGGACAGATCGTAGTGATAATCTTCGGCCACCACATTGGCCGTGAACCAGAGCCCTAGCCGACTGAAGATAAGGCCCAGCGCATAACCCAACGCCGAGAGTAACAAACCCTCCTGCAACACTACCGCCAGCAGTTGACCGCGAGAAGCTCCGTAGCTGCGCAGCAGGGCCATTTCGGTGCGCCGCTCGCGCAGGGCATTGTATAAACTGATGAACACGCTGAGTCCGGATACCAGCATAATGACCGCCGCCAAGGCATTGAGCGCATCAACACCCACTCCCATCAAGTCAAACAGGCGGTTGATCTCCAGAGCGGGCAACGCTGCCTGGTAAGGCGTTTTTTCATTAATAAAACGCGGGAGTTGCACCAAGCCCATCGGACTGCGAAACTTCACCAGCATGGCGGTGATCTCCCGAGTGGTGTCCGCAACATCGTGTTCATGTACCGCCCATACGCTTTCGGTGGCGGTGAGGATCAGTTGGTCTAGCACCGAATTGCTATTCTCCAGTACGCCCACCACCCGATAGGCGTGTTCATGGTGGTCTTCCCCTTCGCCCCCCAAGCCGTGCGCGCTTACTAGCGTATCACCCAGGGTCATATTCAGATCGCGGGCGGCGGTGGCTCCCAGCACCACCTCGAGTGGTTGGTACCATAGCCTCCCCGGCCCCACCCGGCCGTCGTACAACGATAGGTAGGCCGTGTCGGTGCCCACGATGCGGTAGCCCCGGTGGCTGTCGCCGTAGGACAGCGGAATAACCGAGGCCACCAGTCGGCTCCGGCGCAGCTTACGGGCTTCTTCGAGCGGAACGTTGCCAGTGGGTACGTCCACATGAAACACCGCCGACAAGATCAGCTGTAGCGGGCTTCCTTTGGCCCCCACCACCATATCAATACCCCGCACGTTTTTCTCCAGCTGCGTACGTATCTGGTGACTCACCTGCACCAGCAGAGAAATCATGCCTACGCCCAACGTAATCAGTAGCAGGCTCAGGCTGGTGCTGAGCGGACGGGCCAGCATATTTTTGCTACTGAGCTGTAGTAAATTCATAGCGTCAGCGTTCGTGAAAACTTGCTTTTGAGTCGTTGATCGTGCGTGATGACCAGCAGGTGGGCTCCGGTTTCGGCAGCTTGCTCACGCAGCAGGGTAATCACCCGTTGGCAGTTTTTATCGTCCAGGCTAGCGGTGGGTTCATCAGCCAGCAGCAGTGTCGGCCGGTTGATCACTGCCAGGGCGATAGCGGCCCGCTGTTGCTCTCCCTGACTCAGCTGCTGCGTACGGCGTTTTGCTTGGGTAGCCAGTCCCAGGGCATCCAGCACCCGCGCAATTCGTTCGCGTTGCACTGGCCGCCGGGCAACGTGCTGCACCAATCGCAGGTTTTCGTCTACCGTGAGGGCCTGTACGAAGTACGGACGCTGAAATACGATGCCAATGTGCTGCCCCCGGAAGCGATCCATCAACCCGGCAGAGAGTTGCGTAATTTCAGTATCATTCACCAGAATGCTTCCTGCCCGGGCCGGTAGCAATCCGGCCAGCAGATGAAGCAGGGTGGTTTTCCCAATTCCAGATTCGCCCAGGATGAGTAAGTCTTGTCGCTCGCCCAGCGTGATGTCGGGAAAAGACAGCGTTTGGTGAGGGTGATAGGCATACTGTAACGCACGGGTTTTTATCATACTTTGGGGGCACAAACGTTCGCTATTTACTGTCTACCGGTTCGGCGGGGGCAGGCTCATCTACCGTCCGCTGTCCGCGCAGTTTTACCGGATTACTTTTTTTACGAAACTGCATATTGAGCACTTCTACTAGTAGTGAGAAGCCTACCGCGAAGTAGATGTACCCTTTCGGCACTTCGTAGTGCAGCGCTTCTACGATCAGCATGAATCCGATCAGAATGAGAAAAGATAGTGCTAGAATTTGCAGCGTAGGATGCTCATTGATAAAGCGGCTGATGGCACCCGCGAAGATCATCATCACTCCAATAGAAATGATCACGGCGATAATCATAATCGTCACTTCTTCGGTGAGCCCAACGGCCGTCAGGATAGAGTCGAACGAGAACACCATGTCGAGTAGTACAATCTGCACCAGCGTAGCCGTGAAGGTGGCCGTTTTAGCCTGTGCGTCATCTGTATGATCTTCGCCTTCGATCTTGTGGTGAATTTCAGAAGTGCTTTTTGCCAGCAGAAACAGCCCGCCTACGGCCAGAATAAGATCGCGCCCACTCACTTCGTGCCCCAACACCGCGAAGAGAGGTTCGGTGAATCCAATGATCCAGGTGATGCCTAGCAGCAACCCAATACGAAACAGCATGGCCAACAACAGCCCGATATTGCGGGCCTTCGCCTGCTGATCAACCGGTAGTTTGTTAGAGACGATGGAGATAAAAATGATATTATCGACCCCGAGCACGATTTCCAGAAAAGTGAGGGTTAGTAGAGCAATAAGCCCTTCGCCGCTAAAAATTGTTTCCATAGATTGGTGGATGGTTAATGGATGTTGGATATTGGACGTTAGATATTAGATGCTGGCGGCCGCCGCGCGGATGACTTTCTGTACGGATTGGTGCGTGGTTGTTAGATGGTTTTTAGCGTCGATGTAACTACCGGACTGTTTTTAATGTTATTGGGTGAACCTTCTTCCTCGCTCATGAGACAGGATACTCGTTCCGTGCGTATTGTACTTGATGATTTGGTGCTGCGCCCTTGGTGCACGGATGATGAGGTTTCGTTGGTTCGGCACGCTAATAACCGCAATATCTGGCGCAACGTGCGTGATCATTTTCCCTCGCCCTACACCGAACAAGACGCTAAGTTATGGATTAAAATTGCCAACCGCGACACAAGTATGATCTCTTTGGCCATCGAAACGGCCGGAGAAGCAGTGGGGGGTATCGGCGTTGTCTTTAAAGACGACGTGTATCAACATACCGCTGAAATCGGCTACTGGCTGGGCGAAGCCTACTGGAACCGCGGACTCACCAGCCGGGCCGTGGTGGCGGTGTCAGACTATGCGTTTGAGCACTGCGATATCATCCGGCTTTACGCTGGGGTGTTTGAACATAATACTGCCTCGGCTCGGGTGCTAGAGAAAGCGGGCTACGCACTGGAAGCCCGTTTACGTAAGGGCATCATCAAGGATGGGCAGGTGATGGATGAGCTTATCTACTCAAAGTTTGCCTGATAATTATTGAATGATGATGAATGACTAATGAGTAGCGTTCATTCATCATAAGCTACTGCTTATTCTTTAAGACACGATGTCTTAGAACGACGACACGACTCCTCAATCTGACCTAAACCCATCTTGTTTGCTGGACTGTTCACCGGTTCAATTCTTCCGGCCCTGCGGCAGTCGACTGCCGACGTGCGGTATCTGACGTTTCATACCGCAAAAGTAACATAGGATTCAGACAGACAGTCGCATAGTCCACTTGCTGCGACGGTGCCACCACACCGGGAAAGTCTCCTACCCAACCCATCAAATCGGTCATTACCTGAAAGTGTAGGTGCGGGGGCCAATCGCCGTTTTCTGGATACGGCCCCACCGCACCCAGACGCTCGCCGCTCTCAATCCGCTGCCCCACACGCAACGGCTCCAGCGATGCGCGACTCAAGTGACCATAGAGGGTGTAGAGCGTCACCCCATCCAACGTATGTTCTAAGATGACGGTCGGTCCGTAGTTTCCGAAGCCTTCGTTATCCTGAAAGCTATGTACCCGGCCCGCGAGCGGGGCGTACACCGGCGTACCGGCGGCTATCCATAGGTCAAGGCCCAGGTGCACACTGCGGGCTGCTTGCCCGCGGGCCGCCCGTCCGCGGGCCGCCCGTCCGACGAAGTGTTCGCTCCGCCGGTAAACCACCCGGTCTTCCATAAAACCCCCGATACCAACCTTGCCGTGCAGTGTCTTGAGTAGCCAGCGATCAAAGGCGGCCGTATCTTTAAGGTCAACCGCACGCAAGGCTTCGTTGCGCTCGGTCAGGTCGAGTGGATAAAGACGATCTGCTCGAAGCTCAGCCATGACGGGGCTGAACGTGCGCCGGTACTTTTGAATGACTTCTGTCACGATCCGTGATCGGTCTGTCATAGAATCATAGGTTTCGCTAGCAAGAACCAAACAAATTGTCGGATGAATTGCTTTTATTGCAACGTCTTTGCCCTATTTAGCGTGAGAATAAATAACACTTTTTTGCTGGAACGTAAACCTCCTATTGCAACAAATCACAAATAATTTACTACATGAGCCAAACACTCGAAACTAACTGTATCAACACGATCCGTACGCTGTCGATGGACGCTGTACAAAAAGCCAATGCCGGGCACCCTGGCACTGCTATGAGCCTAGCCCCGCTGGCCCACGTACTGTGGTCTGGCAGCATGAACTATCATCCGGCTGATCCTCGCTGGCCCAACCGTGACCGCTTTATCTTATCGGCCGGGCACGCCTGCGTGTTGCAGTACAGCATTCTTCACCTGGCGGGTTACGAGCTGTCGATAGACGATCTCAAGCAGTTTCGTCAGTACCACAGTATCACTCCTGGCCACCCAGAGTACGGCCTCACCCCCGGTATTGAAGTAACCACCGGTCCGCTCGGGCAAGGTGTGGGCAACGCGGTTGGTTTTGCCATCGGGCAGAAGATGCTGGCCGAGCGTTACAACCGCCCCGGTTACGAGCTGTTCAACTACCACACCATCGCGGTGTGCAGCGATGGCGACCTGATGGAAGGCATCTCTTACGAAGCCGCTTCTATTGCCGGGCACCAGAAGTTAGATAACCTCATCTATATCTACGACGATAATAATATCTCCATCGACGGGGACACCGATATCACGTTTACCGAAGATATTGACGCGCGCTTCCGGGCACAAGGCTGGCATACGCAGTTTGTAGAAGACGTGAATGATGTAGAGGCGGTGGCCAAAGCCATTGAGAATGCCAAGGCCGAAACTGACAAACCGTCGTTTATCCGTATCAAAACCATCATTGGTTACGGCAGTCCGAACAAAGCCAACACCCCGGGTGTACACGGTTCGCCGCTGGGAGAAGATGAAGTGGCCCTCACCAAAAAGGAGCTGGGCTGGGACCCCGAGAAGCACTTCTTTGTACCCGACGGCGTGTATGATTTCTATAAAAAGGCGGCGGAGGACGGTAAAGAAAAGCACCAGGCCTGGCAAAAGATGTTTGATGAGTATAAGAACGAACACAGCGAACTAGCGCAGGAGTATCTTAACTTCACCGAGGGGAAGTACCCCAGTGGCTGGAGCGATAACCTCCCCACCTACAGTGCGGGCGACAAAGCCGTAGCCACGCGTAGTGCCGGGCACAAAGCCATGAATGCGATTGCCCCTCACCTACCCCTGCTGGTGGGCGGTGCTGCCGATCTGGTGGCTTCTACCAAAACGGTGGTAGACGATTCTGAGTACTTTGAACCGGGCAGTCGTGGCGGACGCAACATCGCGTTCGGTATTCGTGAACACGCCATGGGAGCGATTACTAACGGTATTGCACTCACCGAAGGATTGATTGCCTACGGTTCTACCTTCTTCATCTTTACTGACTATATGCGTCCGCCCATTCGCCTGGCGGCCATTATGAAGCTGCGCTCCATCTTTGTGTACACCCACGATAGTATTGGCTTGGGTGAAGATGGCACTACGCACCAGTCGGTTGAGCAGTTGATGTCGCTGCGGGCCATCCCTAACGTGACGACCATCCGGCCGGCCGATGCCAACGAGACCTCACACGCGTGGCGAGTAGCCGTAGAACACCAAGACGGTCCGGTACTGATTGTGCTGTCGCGCCAGAACCTACCGATCATCAACTACGAACACTGCGCCGGTGCGCATGAGTTAGAGAAGGGCGCTTACATTCTAAAGGACGCCGACGATAAGCCGCAGGTTATTTTCATCGCTTCGGGCTCAGAAGTAACTGTCGCCCTAGAAGCACAGGAGAAGCTGAAAGCTGAGGGCGTACACGCGCGCGTAGTCAGCATGCCGTCGTGGGAGTTGTTTGAAAAGCAGGATCAGTCTTACCGCGACAGTGTGTTGCCGCCGAGCGTCAAAAAGCGCGTATCCATCGAAGCGGGAGCAACGTTGGGCTGGCAAAAGTACGTGACCCACGAAGGAGTCGCGATCGGTATCGATGCGTTCGGCGAGTCGGCACCGGGTGAAGATTTACTACAAGAGTTCGGTTTCAGTGCCGACAATGCGGTGAAGCAAGCGAAGCAGCTGTTGTAATTAGATGCTGGATGCTGGTTACTGGTCGCGCGGATGATTTTCTAACAGTAGGGACTGATTGCAATCAGTCCCTACGTGGCGTCCAGTATCTAGTGTCCGGTAACCAGTATCTAACCATCATCACAAGTCATCCAGTATCCAACATCCAACCAACCACTTATGAAACTAGGAATTGCCGCTGATCACGGTGGCTTCGACGCCAAACAGAAGCTCACCTCGTTTTTACAAACCCTAGATAACGTTGAGGTCACCGACTTTGGCGCGGATACCTACGATGCACAGGATGATTATCCAGATTTTGCGGCTAAACTCGCCCATGCGGTAGCTGATGGCACGGTAGAGCGGGGCATTGCCATCTGCGGTAGCGGGGTCGGAGCCTCCATCGCGGCGAACAAGATAAACGGTGTGCGGGCGGCACTCATTTGCGATACTTACTCGGCCCGACAGGGTGTGGAGCACGATGATATGAATATCATTTGTTTCGGTGCCCGTGTGTTTGGCGAAGAGCTAATTAAAGAGATGACTAAAGCATTTTTAGGAGCTCGGTTTAGCGGTGAAGAGCGGCATACAAGGCGGCTGAATAAGGTGAAAGCATTAGAGAATTAAAAATTATCGGATTAGGAGTTAAGAATTAATCTATTCTTAATTCTTAATTCCTAACTAAACTAACAATGGAACAAGATAAATGTGAATTCGGAATGATTGGCCTGGGCTGATGGGCAACAACTTTTTGCTCAACGTCGCCGATAGCGGCTTCTCTGCCGTGGGTTACGACAAAGACCCGAAAAAAGCCAAAGCGCTGGAAGAAGCTAGCGAGGGCCGCGTCGAGGCGGTGACCACCGTTGACGACTTTCTGGCCCGTTTGGCTACGCCGCGCAAAATCATGATGCTGGTGCCCGCCGGTCCTATCGTCGATGCGGTGATTAACGACCTTATTCCGCACCTTGAACCCGGTGACATCCTGATCGATGGCGGCAACTCATACTTCGCCGATACCGACCGCCGTACTGAGCAGTTGGAGAAAGAAAATCTGCGCTACATCGGCATCGGAGTATCCGGTGGCGAAGAAGGAGCCCGGCACGGTCCGAGCCTGATGCCCGGCGGTAGCCAAGAAGCCTACGAAATCGTACGCCCCATCATGGAAGCCGCTTCGGCCAAGGTCAACGGCGAGCCCTGCGTGAGCTATCTGGGTACTAAGTCGGCCGGGCACTTTGTGAAGATGGTACACAACGGCATTGAGTACGGGATTATGCAGCTCACCGCCGAAGTGTACGATTTTATGAAGCGCGGCATGCACTTGTCTAACGATGATATTCAGCGTCTGTTTGCGGAGTGGAACGAAGGCGAGCTACAGTCTTTCTTGGTAGAGATCACTGCCGATATATTCAAACAGGCCGACGACCAAGGCGACGGTTTGCTAGTCGATAAAATACTGGATAAGGCCAAGCAGAAAGGCACCGGTAAGTGGACTTCGCAGGTAGCGATGGATTTGGGCGTGCCTATTCCTACTATCGATGTATCCGTTACCATGCGGTTTTTATCGGCACTCAAAGATCAACGAGTATCGGCTTGTAGAGATTTAGACCTGGGCAACCTCGACGTGAAGGAAGACCGACTAAATACTGAGAAGGAACTACACGATGCCCTCTACTTCGCCATTGCCACCACCTACGCTCAGGGTCTGTCGCTGCTCGAGGCAGCTTCCAACGAGTTCGGCTACGGCATTGATCTGGAGAACGTGGCCCGTATTTGGCGAGGCGGTTGTATCATTCGCGCTTCTTTCTTAGAAGATATTATGCAAGCGTATCGTAGCCGCCCCGACCTGCCGAACCTCATTCTGGACGAAAGTCTCGCCAAAATTCTGAAGGAGCGTCATAGCGGTGCCCGTAAAGTGGTTCAGTTGGGTGTAGAGCAAGGCATTCCGGTGCCGGCCATGGCCTCGGCCCTCACCTACTTTGATGCCTACCGCAGCGAACGTTTGCCCTCTAACCTGACGCAAGCGCAGCGCGACTACTTCGGTGCCCATACCTACGAGCGCATCGACCAGGAAGGCACCTTTCATACTCAATGGAACGAAGACCCCGCGGTAGAAGACACGCGTAAGCAAGACGTTTAAACGATAACTATCCCCCATGACCAATCAAGAGAAAAAACTAAAGCCCACCTCCATTGTCATCTTTGGCGGCAGTGGCGACCTCAATAAGCGCAAACTTATTCCTGCCCTGTACAACCTGTACATCGACCGGTACATGCCTAAGAAGTTTTTGATTATGGGATTGGGCCGGACTGAGTACGCTAACGACGAGTTTCGCGGTCACCTGAAAGAATCACTCGAAGAGTTTTCGCGCCGCCCCGTAGATGAAGACCAGTGGGAGAGCTTTTCACAGCACGTGGTTTACAAGGTGTCCAACGTAAAAGACGAAGCCTCGTACCGCGACATACTGAGCGATATTCAAGAGAAAGAGAGCGAGTGGAAGGAAGAGAGCAACCGTATCTTTTACCTATCGGTGTCGCCCTCGCTGTTCGAACCCATTGCGATCAACTTGGGACGGGTGCAGGCTTGTGAGAACACCCAACGCTCTCGCATCGTTATTGAGAAGCCTTTTGGCCATGACCTTATCACCGCGCGCGGACTAAACCGCCTACTGAGCAAGATCTTCACCGAAGACCAGATCTATCGCATTGATCACTATTTGGGAAAAGAAGCGGTACAGAATATCCTGACCGTACGTTTTGCCAATACTCTGTTCGAGCCGCTGTGGAATCGCAACTACATCGACCATGTGCAAATCACCGTGTCTGAAACGGTGGGGGTAGAAGGGCGCGGCGGCTACTACGAAGGATCGGGTGCGCTACGTGACATGGTGCAGAACCATGTGCTACAGTTGCTATCTATGGTGGCGATGGAACCTCCTATCTCGCTGGATTCTACCGAGATACGCAACAAAAAGGTAGATGTGCTCAAAGCGATGCGTCGTTATACTCCCGCCGAGGTAAAGCATCATGCGGTGCGCGGACAGTACGGTCCGGGCTGGGTCAAAGGTAAAGAAGTGCCCGGCTACCGCGAAGAAGAGGGGGTTGCGCAGGACTCTAATACCGAAACCTACGCTGCGGTTAAGTTCTTCGTAGACAACTGGCGCTGGCAAGACGTGCCCTTCTATATTCGAACCGGCAAGAGTATGGCGGATAAAACCTCTGTGGTCACTATCCAGCTTAAGCCGGTGCCTCATCGTGCCTTCGCCGCTACGCAGGGCAAGCAGCAGGAGCCCAATCGTATTGAGATCAATATCCAGCCTGACTCAGGCATGAACATTCGCTTTCAGGCCAAGCGCCCCGGCGTGAGTCAGATCATCAATCCGGTAGACATGGTGTTTGACTACGAGCAGGCCTACGATGCCCAGTCGCCCGAAGCCTACGAGACCCTGCTACTCGATGTCATCGAGGGAGATGCTTCGCTCTTTATGCGTGGCGATCAGGTAGAAGCCGCCTGGGAGGTGATTATGCCGATCTTAGATGTATGGGAAAGTAACCCGATTGAGGACTACCCGAGCTACGAAGCCGGTAGCTGGGGTCCTAAAACGGCTGACCGCATGCTGGCGCAGCAAGACCACCGCTGGATTAATCCGCCCGCCCGCAATGCCCAAAGCACCGTGATCGAGACCACCGACGAACGTCGCAAAACCGCGGTGAATCTGCACGTGTATCAAAGTACGGACGACCTTAGCTACAGCGCCGCGGAGCTGTTTGCCAAACGCTGTCGTGAAACAGTAAACTCCCGCGGCCGCTTCGTGGTGGCACTATCTGGCGGAGGCTCTTCGCGTAAGCTCTACGAAACCCTCGCCCGCGACCCGTTCCGTGATTCACTGCCCTGGGACAAGGTGCACGTTTTCTGGGGAGATGAACGTCCGGTGCCGATGGATCACGAGGATAGCAACGCCAGAATGGCCTTCGAAGCCATGCTCAACGAATTACCCATTCCTGACGAGCAGATTCACCCGATTCAGGGGCAATTTCGGCCTGACGTAGCGGCGCTACAGTACGAAGAAACACTGCAAGAATTCTTCGAACAGCAGTCGCCCCGTTTCGATATGATTCTACTGGGCATGGGCGACGATGGGCACACCGCCTCTTTGTTTCCGCATACCGAAGTATCGGCCAAACGTATGACGTGGGTCAAGGAAGTCTTTGTAGAAAAGCTCAACACCCACCGTATCACGCTCACTCCGCAGTTGATCAACCAAGCCGGGTGCGTGGCGTTCATTGCCTACGGCGACAAGAAAGCGCATGCGCTACAGCACGTACTCAAGGGTGAATACAACCCAGAGGAGTATCCTGCTCAGCTGATACAGCCGCAAGATGGGGAGGTGCACTGGTTTGTGGATAAGAAAGCCGCCGCAAAACTGAACGAAAAAGTGGTTGAGGAAACCGAAGTGGTTGGTGAGGAGAAGTAGTAGGTTGACCCTTTTTGTGATACTGAAGTAGAAGCAGGTCGATAACTGGAAACTCAGTTAACGACCTGCTTTTTATTCGTGCTGTTATAGAGGATATTTTGATAATTTGTTATAGGAACAGAAAGGTTTACAGGCTATTGTAGTACGCTAACTATCCAAAATAACCCAACAGACCACCGCGTTATTTAATGTCCGTTAAATGTACTGGGCACTAAATCACAATTCCAAAACTAAAGGCATTAAGCTCGGGGCCGCGCTCTTCTACAAATAGCTCGTTGAGATCGTAGCTGGCGAATAGACTCAACCCCCTGAATCCCATTTGGGCCCGCACCCCGTAGCGCCAATTATTCACATAAAAGTTCGTACGTTCTTTCACGCGTGTGCGATCATCGTCCTCACGGAAGACGTACTTCGCCCGACTGCCGAGTCGGTAGCCTGCGTATACCCCGGCACCAACCCAGAATCCGCCGTCCTTATTATCAAACAGGCCGGTGTGGTCCGATTTTTTGCGGCCTCCCAACCGTAGCATTGGAACAAATGATACATTAAGGTAGGGCACCACCAGTTTACTTTTGATCGGTTCAGACACGTTGGTTCCTTCGAAAAAGCGCACCCCTGTATCCGTCTTTTCCAGACGCGTGCGCTCGTTCTCAAACTTGAAATTATACCAGCTCACGTTGGCCCCCCAGTCAAGGTGCAGCGGCCCGGCTACTTGCGTACGATTAGTCATTCCCAGCGCCACGTACCAAGAGACGACTGGTTTTACGGCATACAGCGCGTTGTTTTCATCAGGAAACCGGCCGTTACTCAAGTAGTTGTTTAGTCCGAATTCAAAAACTCCGGTGTTTCTCGTTCTTCTTGACTTACCAGACGAGCTGGCACGATCACCTTTTGAATCATCATCGTCATCGCCGAGTTCTATCGTTAGCCAATTCACTTTACGGGAGAGCCGCTCAATACGCTGCTCCAGGCTATTGTCATTGTTGTTAGTAGTATTCTGCGTTCCCAGGTACTTTGTGCCGGCGGTATCCTGCACTTCAATGGCCTCGCCATCACTACCCACACTATCCATCGAGGTGCGCAAATCGTCAATAATTGCATTAAGATCGTAACTACTCAGCACGTCCACTTCGTTGTTGTCGGGTGAGATAATTTGCACCTCTTGTCCGTTATCTAGCTGTAGAATTACCGTGTCGGAAATAGCCGTACGGGCCAATGTCGCACTGTAGGTGCAGATAACCAGTATGATGATGTTTAGTCTTTTCATGATATATGATTTGTGATAGGATAGACGGGCAGACGAATGCCGTCTTCTACCGGTTGAATAGATGAATTAAAGATTGATAATTAATGCTATGATTACTCCCGAGAGGTCGTACTCGGTTCCTTTTTAGAGAAGACCTGCTCTATCAGTCCGTTCTTCGCCGAGCGAATACCAGACAAGCCGATACGCTGCTCTTTGATCTTAGCGAGCGCCTGGGTCACCTTTTGACCTAGTGATTCCTTGGCGGCCAGGGCAGCCGGATTAGGACGGTACGTTACCGTAATTGACACCGGCGGTTTACCGTTAGGCACCTCTGAACGTCGGTAACGATCGGCCTTCACCACCAGGGTTGCGGCTTGAGCGGTCGGTGGCAGTTCTTTCGCGCTTTCTAGCGGTGGTACGGCGATTGTTCTCTCCACAACCTCAGCAGGATGTTCGGTCAGCGATTGGCGTACCTCTACCGGCACTGCTTCGGGTGAAGCATTCTGAACGGACACAAGACCAAGAAATGCAGGAGCCGACATGGGTGCTATTTTATGCGTTGCCCAAGTAGCTCGCTCAAGCGTAGGAATTGCGGCAGACTTATTCGCCACCGGTGATACTGACGTGGTGGGCCACAGCAACATGCCCAGCGAAACGCCGGTGAGCAACAGTGCGACCGCCGCTACCCGATACAATATACGGCGGCGGCGGCGCTGACGGAGCTGCCCTGACAAAGCCGACCAGTGCGCTGTGGGTGGAGCCACCGGATGGTTCCGCAGACCTTCAGAGAATATTTTTTCTATGTCTTTCATCTTCTATCCTAATTGATCGTGAGTCAGGCCATCCGCTCGGTCTTGCTGACCGATCCATTGCCGCAACAAGCTCTTGGCCCTGCTCAGTTGTGATTTCGAAGTACCGGCACTGATACCCAACTGCTGCGCAATCTCCTGGTGCGAATACCCCTCAATACAGTATAAGTTAAACACCGTTCGGAAACCCAGTGGAAGTTGCTGCACCAGGTGCAGTAGATCATCCGCCTCGAGTTGATGTACGGGAGGTGACGACACGCTAGCCGCCTGCTCGATGTCAACCGCCACGTGCATGTTGCGATGTTTGCGTAGAAACATAAGTGCCTCGTTGACCATAATCCGCCGAACCCACCCCTCAAAACTACCGGTTTCATCATACTGCCTGATCTTATCAAAAACCTTGGTAAAAGCTCTCAGCAGTACATCTTGCGCATCGTTGGTATCGCGCACGTAGCGTAAGCATACGGTATACATTGTGGGGGCAAAACGTTCGTACAACGCCCGTTGAGCGCGCTCGCGCTGGCGAATGCAACCACGAATAAGTTGGTCCAGGGTTCGGCTTTGGTCGATGTGTAGTTTCATAAGTAGCGGATGACCGTAATACCTTTTAGATGCCGAACAGACACCCACGGTTGCATGAAGATAAAATTTTAGTCCCACTTGGTGGGTCAAAACTCACAGAAAGTTATTTGACAAAGCCTCTGAAAGTAGCGAAAGCTCGTAAATTAGGCTTCTTAAGATTTCAGTATGAACCAGATCATTGACTTACGCAGCGACACTGTGACAAAACCTACGCCCGGCATGCTCGATGCTATGCTGCGCGCTGAGGTAGGCGACGATGTGTGGGGGGAAGACCCTACGGTAAGCGCACTGGAAGAAAGCACCGCTCATCGTTTCGGTATGGAGGCTGGACTCTTCTGCCCGTCGGGCACTATGACCAACCAGATTGCCATTCGGGTACATACACAACCCCAGCAGGAGGTCATTTGTCATAAGCAGTCGCACATCTATCTATACGAAGGCGGTGGCATTGCCTATAACTCTCTGGCGTCGGTACGCCTGCTTGACGGCGAACGTGGTTTGCTCAACGCGGAAGATGTGGCCGCTGCCATCAATCCTGACGATATTCATTATCCAGAAACCGCCTTGGTGGCGATAGAAAACACGGTTAACAAAGGCGGCGGCGCGTGCTACTCGCTAGAGCGTATCGCCAGTATATCAAGAATTTGCCAAGAGCACCACCTACCGTTGCACCTGGATGGTGCCCGGGTATTCAATGCCTTGGTAGCAACCAATGAATCGCCGGGCGCCTACGGTCAGTACTTTGATAGTATTTCGGTTTGTCTATCCAAGGGATTGGGTGCTCCGGTAGGTTCGGTACTGCTGGGCAGCCATGCGTTTATCCATCAAGCGCGACGGGTACGGAAAGTATTCGGCGGCGGCATGCGTCAGGCGGGATACCTGGCGGCGGCCGGTCTCTACGCGCTAAACCACCACGTGGAACGGCTGCTGGACGATCACCGTTGCGCTCGAGTACTGGGCGAAGGTATTGGCGGCTCAGCCCTACGTGGCGGAGGTGCTTCCGGTAGAAACCAACATTGTGATCTTCACACTCCGCGACCGCAGTCCCTCACACTTCGTTGAGCAACTCCGTCAGCATGACGTACTTGCCATCCCGTTCGGGAAGCAACAAGTACGTATGGTCACTCATTTGGGAATAGATGATGAGCAACTGGAAAAGGTTATAGAGGCCATTGAAACCTTAGTCAAATGAATAATGACGATATCGTTATTCATTACACGTTAATCATTCTTCAGTATCTGCTGCAACTCCGCCAGCGCGCGCTGGTTTCTGGGATGGTAGATGTTATAGATAATACTGTTCTTTTCCCGACTCGTCAGGCGCCAACTGAGCGAGGGGCGTTCGCTACTCGCCATGCCTAGGTTAGGTTGATCGGTAGCGTACAGCGAGTACTGCATCTCTACTTGGTGCAGGGGCACCTCAAGCCAAGCATCGGCATACTCGGTACGGTCGTCGTTGTTAATGTCCTGAATTCGAAACAAATTTTCGTAGAAGAAGCGAAAAGGCGCGGTCGTCTTTTGAACGAGCGAAGGGCTGTCTGGCTCATCAATAGGCTCATCTTTCTCCGAATCTCGGATGGTGAGAAAAACTACCCCCGACGTATGCTGATTGATCCAGTCACGGAAGACGTAGCTGAAGCGCACCGCGTCTGATATGCCAAAGTTGTCGGTCATACCCGCGTCCATGATCTGAATCTCCGGTTCGGTGGGTAACGATATGTTCGGGGTGACGTAAGGGAAGGCTGCATTCATTCTAAGGGCGGTAAGAAAGCGTAGCTGATCGCCGTCCTGATCAGCGAAGAATCGTAAAAAGTCTACGCCCTTTACTTTGATACGGCGTTCGGTTTGGCGGGCTTCGTGGGCGGGATTCATGTACGACATGTGCTGCGCCGATATAAACATCTTGCGTCCGTCGTTGATCACAGCCGGTGATAGTAGCATCATCGGCGTGAGCGCTGCCTGTTCGTCGGCGCGGTAATCGATGAGCTTTTTGTTCAGTATTCCTCCGGTGTTAAGATTGAACTGCTCTTCAAACGCGTAGCCCCGATCCTTCGTATATCGCTGGCCCTGGTACTCAAACGACTGATGACGCACAAATAGATCGTTTACCAGTAGGGTAAAAATAATAGGATTCAGGTTATCCTGCGCGATCTGGTTCAGATGGTAACGACTGTAAATAGACCGGCGGTGCGGCTGCGTTGCCAGCACGTAGGGTGCTTCTTCTACTTTCTTTTGTGCTTTCTTCTCCCTTAGTGCCAGCTCACGAAAATAGGCGGCTCCGATCAAACCTCCGGAGGCACCGCTGATCAGTCGGGTATGATTCATGAGCTGCCCTTCGGTCAAACTGTCGGCAGCCTGCAGTACTGCGGTAGTCCACAGTGCCGCCCGAAGCCCGCCGCCGCTGGTACAAATAAACACCATTTGGGGCAGGCTATCGCCTTCTTCAACCCGCTGCTGATGCCAGTTCTCTAAGATGGCCAGGGTGGCAGCGGTATCTTGCTGAAAGTAGCGCAGATCGTTAGTCTCTTGCAGTGAGGACAGCGTATACTCAGCCGGAGTAGTCTGATAGTCTAGCCCAAACGCCTGATAGGTATTCTGAATTAGTTCGTAACCTACCAGTGCGTTGAACACAAAAAAGCCGACAATGATCGCGGTGGTGGCCCAGCCCCGAAGCCAGTACGAAATGGCGCCCAGAATCATAATAACGATGGTCAGCAGCAGTAGGCTACTGGCGGCGGCCGGAATCTGAAAGTAGGCGCTGCTCTGGAAAGCGCCTAGTGCCAGAATTAATACCAGGATAAACGACTCTATCATCACCGAATTAAGGTGGTTTTGATCAAACACCTTCAGCACCAATTCTTTGTCATAACCCACCTCGGATGCTCTTTGCACGCGCAGCGATAGGTCGAAGTACGTATCCACCCGTTTTTTACCGCGCTTGGCATCTTTTAGATTAGCCATCGCGCGTACCCGTGAGGCTCGTACGCGCCGCAGACGCCGGTCAACGTTAGCCGCCACAAAGCGAAAAATATCTTTATTGGTAAGCCAAAAGTAAACAAACAGCAGGGCCGACATGAGAGAAAACCCGCTGAGCATACCTAAAATCTTCAGGGTGATACTCCACCAACTGTCGTATTCATTATCCAGCTGAAAGTTGACTACCATCACCCCGTAGGTGAGCACGAACAGTATCGGCACGGCAGCGTTGTTGAGCGCAAACTTGGCGAAGGGCCGTGACAGCGTACCCAGAAAGCCAAAACTAGGGCCGTCTAAGATATAGCAGGTGATGTGGTAAGCCATCGTGAAGCCACCTAAACTGATACCGACAATAAAGAAGCTCAGGGTGCTCACCCGCCCCAGATACTCCGGGTCCAGAAACAGGTAAGGAATCCCCAGACTCTTGCCAAAGTTGCCGGTGACCACCGCAAACAGCAACAGCCAGCTCAGCAACAACAGCTGGTTTTTGCGAAAGTGTAATACCAGCAATTGCACCGGTAGGGTGTACACGAGTGGTTCCAGAAGACTTCGAAGTCTTTTCATCAACAGATTAACGAATGCTTATCGCTTACCTGTATACAATTCATAAGCCAGAAGTCGGGATTCTATCCTTCCGTTGTACAATTCTGTTCGTGATTTGGTACGTAATCCTACATGCTTGGCTAAAGCGAGATTTCCTGTAAAAATATAGCCGTAGTATCCGCCGCCTTTTTGTTTAAAAAAGTCGCCAATACCCGTGTACAGAGCACGAAGCTCTTCCTCTTCTCCCAACCGGGTTCCGTAGGGCGGGTTCACGATGATCACCGGCTGCCCCTCGTTATTCGTACTTTCTATTGCTGGTATAGGAGTGTCACGAAAGTCAGTGGTTTCAAAACGGATAAACGCTTCCACTCCCGCCGCTTCTGCGTTCTGTCGAGTGGCCCGTACCGCCTCAGGGTCATGATCAGTCGCAATAATACGGGGGGTAGCGGGGGGCGGCACTTCTTTGCTACGCGCTTCTTCCTGCAACTGTTTCCACCGCGAAACAGCAAAGGTTTTTAGGTGCATAAAGGCATAGTTCGTGCGGATAAGCCCGGGAACCCGGCGGGCCTGCATCAGTGCTGCCTCAATCGCTAAGGTGCCGCTGCCGCACATTGGGTTAACGAACGGCTGAGAAATATGCCAGTGCGAAGCGCGAATCAGTACCGCCGCCAGCGCTTCCTGCATGGGAGCTTCTACACTCTCAACACGGTAGCCGTGGCGTGTTAGGCTTTCGCCTGAGGTATCCAGATAAATGCTCGCGTGGGTTTCTTTCCAGTACAGAAAGACCACGATCTTATCAGTACGGGGCCCACTGTCGGGTCGCTCTCCGTACACCGCCTGTAGCCGGTCAACGATAGCATCTTTTACCCGCACGTTGGCAAAACGGTGGTCGCGCACTGTATCGTTACGTACGAAGGAGGTAACACTGAAGTAGCTATCGGCGGGGATCAGGCTCTCCCACTCCACCTGCTTCACCTTGCGATACAGCTGATCGGCCTGATAGGCCCGAAACTTCTTGAGCAGATAATGTACGCGGTGGGCCGTGCGCAGGCAGAGGTTCAGTTGCATACAGTCGTCCAGCGTGCCTTCCGTCTCTACGTCCAGGGCGTGTTCTGCAATAACAGGGTACCCGAGTTCTCGTAGCTCATCCGCCAGAAAAGTGCTGGTGCCGGGGGCACAGGTGACGATGATCGTGGTTTTATTCATTATACAAAAATTGTTAGGCTCCCTGGGTTTGATCGCTTACTTTTGGCACCGTTTTCACTAAAAGACACTACACCTTATGAGCACCTGGTTTATCTGCAAAGTAAAGTATCAGAAACAAGACGAAAAGGGAAAAGTCAAAAACGTATCGGAACAGTATCTGGTTGACGCACTATCGTTTACCGAGGCCGAGGCTCGTATCTACGAAAAACTGGGTAGTGTGATCTCCGGTGAGTTTCATATCACTGGCATCTCCAAGAGCAACCTGACAGATGTGTTCTACTACGACGATGCCGACGTTTGGTACAAGTGCAAGATGACCTACTCGCTAGAAGAAGAAGGAAGTGGCAAGGAAAAAAAGATCGTTAATTACGTACTGCTCACCGCGGCTAATGCTCAGCAAGCCTACGACCGCATGTACGAAAGCCTGGATAATATGCTGGTCGAGTTTCGGGTGCCCGACGTGGTGGAAAGCCCCATCGTTGAGGTGTTCCCGCAAGACCAGGAGGATGAAGAAACCCAAGAGGCTCCCGATAACTACCGTCCACTAGAAGAGGTCAACGCAGATCAGTCGGTGTAGGTGGCAGAAGATAACGCTACCGCTACTTGCCATAAGACAGCAACCGCCCGTATTTTATCATTGGTTCTACGGCAACGCTACTGTGGGCTTAGGTATACTTTGCGCACAAACACGCGATCCCCACGGTAAACATGTAGTAAATATAGTCCGTCAGTAAGGGGGGCATTGGCTAGCTCGCGTAAGCGAATGGTCAGCGGGAAAGCATCATAGAAGAGCTCCTGATTGATGAGTTCCTGCCCCCTCAGGTCGTATAGCCGCAGGCCAATGTCCTTTTGAAACCATAGGCGGTTTTCCATCTGTATTTCCCCGGCAGTAGGATTGGGATACACCCGAAAAGACTCGTCTTCGTCGCGGCGCAGCCCCGTTACACGGGCTACTACCAAGGTGCGGGCTACCGTATTGGTGCAACCGTCGGCGGTGCGGGCTCGCAATTGCACCCGGTAGGTTCCTGGACTTTCGTAACGTTGGATTACCCGACGGCCACGGTAAGTGGCTTCGCCGTCGCCTAAGTCCCATTGCCAACTCACGGCGGTATCACCCTCGGCGAAAGCCTCAAATACGGCTTCGTTTCCTTCTGATAAAAACAGGGTATCGGCCGACATGTGGAAGTCAGCAAAGCTGTTTAGTACCACATCAATGGCTACCGGTTCGCTTTCTAGCAGACCACTCATGTTGGTCACGTAAAACGTTTGATCCATCTTGGTGGCAGTAATACGCAGTTGGCGGCCCTTGTGCACCAAACTATCCTGCGCCTTGTCGCGATAAAAGTAGAAGAGCTTACCATTAGAAGGCTGTAGCACCGCTGACTCGCCCTGGCAGATACTGAGTGAGGAAAACCGTGGGGCCGGAGCGGGTGACAGTACAATTTCTTCACTAAGCTGCTGTAGACACGAGTTTCCAGCACTGTCCTGTACATAGGTAAGTTGTACCCTGACGGAGGCACCTTGAGCATGTTCCTCGGCATAGTTGTACGATACGTTGCGCTCGCTGCCGATATCCTGACCATTGATCCGCCAAGTCAGCCCGCGAGTACTTACTGTATCGCCGGTAGCCCGTAGGTGCAACAGATATTTCTGGTTTATATCTACCGTGTCTAACGCATAGCCAATCGTTAGCTGAGGACGCGGGATACGCACGCGCACCACCCGCGGGATACTGTAAATCTCTTCGGCAGTATTCACTACGTAGAAATCTGTGGCAGACGTAATCGGTGGACTCACGTAGCGACTTCCTGTAAATACCCGTTGGGTGAGTGCCGTGTCGAGGTAAACCGCCAGTGAAGAAGTATTTTCTGCTGTCAGTGTCACCGACTCGCCCGCGCATACTACCTGATCACTTATCAAAGGACGGGGCCCACGGCGTACGACCGTCAGTGTTTTAGTGATCGTATGGGTGCACCCCGGACGGCTGCTCACCGTCAGCGAGACAGCGTATTGACCGGGCTGATCGTAACGAGCGACGGGATGCTGCTGGCGGCTACCGAACCCGTTGCCAAAATCCCACTGCCACACACTGGCATTCGTACTTTTGTCGCGGAAGTGGAGGGTATAATCGTTTGTCTCATCCAAAAACAAGGTATCGTTGGCAAAACGGTGCGCCTGTTGTCCGTCGCCGGAAAAGGCGGCTACCGGCTCTACTATTTTCACCGGAATGGCAACTATCCTGGCTTCGTAACCGTCGCGCACCGGAGCGGCGTATACCACGGTATCTCGCGTGATAGGATTAGTCAGGTGGCTCGCTCCTTCATTCAGAAACTGCTCGCCCAGCGGATCGCGATAGAAGCGCACTTGAGTTTCGTTCGGCACCGATACGCTCGCCCGTTGTCCGTCGCAAATTTGCACTTCGGCCACGCGGGCAGGATGATGTCGGTAGCGATCATACAGGGCTTGCGCTTGCTGCACCGCCTGCTGGATATCGGCCAACGAACGCCCGAACACGAGCGCAAACCCCACTTGCTCAGCCTGTCGTTCTTCTAGCGCAGCCACGGTGGCTCCCACCACGTGGGCTACATCGTTGCCCGCTCCGGCGGTACCCGCCGTGCTCTTCGGGGTAGACAGAAAATTGTACTTGACAGCATCGGTAAACTCACCTTCGGTATCCGCCTCATTACCATTCAAGCCTTGCCGGTCGATAGCGCGGTGGTTAACCGCATGAGGGGTAAGTAAGGCCACCCCTGCGTAACGCTGCTGTAGCTGATCGTATACGTAACCCAAACGGTGAGCAGCATCCCAAGCAGCTCGGTTTTCGGTAGCCGTACCCAGCTCCCAATCAGCAAACATGCCGACGCGTAAATTATTCAGTGGTTGGTCACTCGTGTTAGTGATACGATATTCTCCTACCAGCGTCGATTGCCCTGGCGCACTGGTATCGGCTAACCACGTTTGCTCTATGGCAACACCTACCGGTTGGGCGGCCAAGGCGTCGGTGAATACGGACCGCAGCGTTCGCACGCCGGTGGGTGACGGAATAAACTTGATTTGGGCGTCTTGTGCAAAATCCTGTCCGCGTCGCATCAAGCGGTAGCTTTCTATGGTGTTATCAGATACCTGATTAGGGCCGGTGGCTATCATTAGTCCCAGCGGTGAAGCCAGTACTTCGTCCGGAGTTTGCAAGCCCTGTGGCCCTACGGCCGTCGGGTTATACCCCAGATCGCCGTTGCTGCCCACAACCATCGTCAGAAAGTCATTGTCCACGTTTGCGTAAGCCGGCGAGCTAGGGAAGCTAATGTACTGGTAGTCACGGTAAGCTCCGGCGCTGATTCCCAGGCGAAACACCAAGACTTCGTCGGCGGGCAAGTCTTCGTGCAGATGCATTCGGAAGGCATCAGTCGTCTGCTGGGCGGTCGCCAGCGAGTCCAACGGCCCTAGCTGACTCACTGAGTCCAGCAGGGTGACGAAGGGTGACTCGGTAGACAGCGAGATGGTTACGTTACCATCGGTAGCACTCAGGTAGTTTTTAAAAGTCGCCGATAGCGCCAGCGTATCACCGTAGAACACGTGCTGCCCCGCATGGTTAGTGTAAGTGAATGAAGTGGCTCTGATCGCCGGACTAGCGAGGGGCTCGAGAGCGCGGGCCATATTAAGTCGCCCTCGACCTAGTTTCTCCGAATACTGGCGGTTGCTGCCCACGGCGTAGATATCGTCGGAGCTGAGCCGTAGTTGCTGCATGACCTGCTCAGCGCTCCAGTGTGGATACCGGGCGCGCACCAAAGCAGCCGCTCCAGCGACCAGAGGCGCAGCAAACGACGAACCTGAAGCGTACTGGTAGCGATCCTGGTTGCCCGTGCTGTAATTACGATCACCCGGGGCCACCATATCAATCCAGTGGTTATAGGTGGTCTGCCCTACTACCTGATCTTGCGCATCAGTGACTGCCACCGATAATACGCGGTCGTAGGATGCGGGGTAGAATTTTTCTTCTTTTCCGCTGTTGCCTGCGGCGGCTACAATCACGGCATCTCGTTCTAGCACCGCATAGTTAATGATGTCTTCGCCAAACTGCGAGTAAGCATTGGCTCCCCCCCACGAGAGGTTAATTACCTGACATCCTCGGTCGGCAGCGTAGGCGATCGCTTCGTAGCCAAAAGCAAATTTTCCGTTGCTTGATCTGAATATCTTAATGGGCATATAGGACGTATGAAAACCAGCGCCCGCAATCCCCACTCCATTATTAGGGGTGGCCGCCGCTACCCCAGCCACTAACGAGCCGTGCCCGCTGGCGTCGGCGGTGGGGTCGTTGTCATGATCCGCCATATCCCACCCCACGTAATTGTCAATGTACCCGTCTTGATCATCGTCTACGCCGTTGATAGGATCAGCCCGATTGATGAAGAGGTTATCGGTGAGGTCTTGGTGCCCGAAGGCTACGCCGGTATCTAAAATACCCATCACAATATCGGCATTTCCCCGCTCAATGGCCCATGCTTTGTAGGCACGCACCGTGGCCAGGTAATCCTGCTCACCGTTTTGCTGGCTAGCGGACGGATCATTAGGCACATAGGTATTCAGCGGACGCAACAAGTAGTATGGCTCGGCGTAAACCACCCCGGCAGCTTTCTGTAGTCGGTTAATAAGTTCGACAACATCCGTATCGTCGGTGGCTACTCGGTAGATATTAGCCAATGGGTGTGCTGCGGCTCGAGCCTGGGGGCGCAGTGGGCCTCGGTCTGAAACAATAGGCGTGACTTGAGCCTGAGGACAAATTTTTTGTAGTTGGGTTAGCGCATTACCGGAGGCAGCACTTAATCGTGCTCGTGGGTCGTGAGAAGATACTGGGGCCATTTTAACGACAACCATTCCGGGTACGTAATCAGCCGAAGTGATACCGGCGGGCAAGCGGAACGGTGACGGTTGGGCCTGACTGTTCGCTACGGAAAAAGCGATCAATAGCCCAACAAAGTAGCGTGATAGTAAAAGGTGACGAGGCATAAGCAGCGGGGGCGTGTGACCAGCCGTACCGCTCCAAAGGGGTACGACCAATGATACACCTTATTGCCAAAACTGTAGCGGAATGCCTCGCTATTGTCACGAGTTAGTAACAAACACTACACACGACAAGAAATCAGGGAAAAATACCTCGGGCCATATACGCCGTCGCCACCTTCTCGATGGCACTCACAAAACCTGCCGATCGCAGGTTAGGGGTCTTTCGGATTTTATGAATTTCCCAAATTTCCCGATAAGCCTTCACCATCGTTTCTTCTAACCCTGAGTTCACGATATCTATTTCACCGGCTCCCTTGGCTAGTTGCGCGCGGGTATCTTTCGTGAAATTGGTATTGCTTGCCTCTTCGATAGCCTGTAGCATACTCTGGTTGGCCACTTCTTCGTACCGTTTGTCCATACGGCCGAAGGCAACGTGCGACAGGTTTTTAAGCCACTCAAAATAAGACACGGTGACTCCACCGGCGTTTAAGTAGAAGTCAGGTAGGATACGCACGCCCATCTTCACCAGTATACTCGCTGCCTCTTTGGTGAGGGGGCCGTTGGCGGCTTCTCCGATAATTTTAGCCCGGATACGCGGTGCGTTTTCTGCGGTCACTTGATTTTCTAGTGCCGCGGGCACCAAGATATCGCAGTCTCGCTCTAAGGTGGTGATGGTATCTTTAATATCCTCGGCCCCTTTGAAACCAAGCAGTGAGCCGGTTTCACGGTACCAGGCAAACACTTCTTCTACATCGACGCCATCAGCCTTGTAAATGCCACCGTTATACTCGGCGACACCAACGATAACCGCACCGCCTTCCTGTAAGAATTTAGCCGCATGATACCCTACGTTACCTAATCCTTGCACAATCACACGTTTGTCGGCTAACCCCACACTCAGCCCAAGCGATTTCATATCCTCCTCTATATCTACCGCCTCACGAATACCGAAGAACACGCCACGACCAGTCGCTTCGGTTCTGCCTCGGATGCCGTGCAGCGTGATGGGTTTACCGGTCACGCAGGCAAATGCGTTGATCTCGGTAGGATTGAAAGAAGAATAGGTGTCGGCAATCCAGGCCATCTCACGGGCTCCGGTGCCGTAGTCGGGAGCGGGCACGTCGATGGAAGGGCCGATGAAATTCTTCTTGATAAGTTCCGATGCGTAGCGTCGGGTGATTTTCTCCAGTTCAGCTTCGCTGTAGTTACTCACGCCGATACGAATCCCTCCCTTGGCCCCGCCGAAGGGCACATCCATCAGCGCGCACTTGTAGGTCATAAGAGCCGCCAGTGCTTTCACTTCGTCTTCGTTAACCTCTAGGCTGTAGCGAATACCGCCCTTGGTAGGCAGTCGGTGGTGTGAATGTTGCACCCGATAGCCGGTCACTACTTCGTACTCACCGTTATCGAGTTTGATAGGAAAGTTGATTTGGTAGACGCTATTGCATTCTTTAATCTGTCGAATCAGTCCGTCGGGAACCTCTAAAAATTGACTGGCTTGGTCTACGAATTGGTTAACGTTGTCAAAAAAACTGTAGTGCTCCATGTGTTGCGTGGTTTGGTGGTCTAAAGCGGTTGCCAAATGAGCGATCCTTAGCGGCCTCCAATTTAGTTTTTTTTTGTTAGGGCAAGTAGAAATCAAAGACAATGTCGCGCATGCAACGAAAGTGCCCCTTCGGGCACTGCTGATACCCTATTTTAGAACAAGGGCGACACGAAACCTTGTTGTTCTCTAGCACGGTAAATGAGGTGCGATAGGGGTACATTCCGAACGAAGGCACGGTGTTACCCCAGATACAAAATATTCGTTTTTTGAAGGCTGCCGCAATGTGCATCAATCCGGTATCGTGCGTAAACACGTAGCTCGCCTGCCGGAGGAGTGAGGCTGACTGGTTGAGGTTAAACTTGCCACAAGCGTTATAGACCAACGTCTTTTTACCCAGCTCCTGTAACGTGGCCTCGCGATCAGCCGATGCCTCGGATCGGGCAAAAAATTGAGCGACCTGTTCGCCCGCAGCGTGATCGTTTTTGTCGCCCAGCAGCACAATAGGCTTATTGATACGATCGCAGAGCTCGATCATACGATTTACCGGTAGCTTTTTCGTATTATGCTGTGCGCCAATAGCGTAGGCCACAAACGACTCCCGATGGGCTTCGGGGAGCCAGTCCCGCTCCACTTCGTCTTTAGACGGTATAAAGTAATCTAATCCGAGGTTATCCATTTTGATACCCAACGGACGGAGCGCGGCTACGTAACGATCTACGATATGTACATTGGGCAGCTTGTTGATTTTGAAGCGTACCATGAGCCACTTCTCGAGATTAAGCTTGTTGAAGCTGTAAGCAGGCGCGCTTAACCTACGCTTAATCAATGTTGTACGAAGGTTGTTATGAAGATCCACAATGCAGTCGTACCGTTCCTTCTTTAGCCGCTTTATCAGTTCGTTCAGGCTTTTGCCCAGGGTTTGCACCTGGTCTACGTACGGATTGCTTTCTAATAGTGCAGCGTACTGCGGCTTGGTGCAGTAGTGCACCTCAGCGTCTAACTGAGCCTTGAGTAGCCGGGGTACCGGTGTGGTAAGTACGATATCGCCAATGGAAGAAAAACGGAGAATGAGGATCTTTTTGCGTGTCATTCGCCAAAAGTAGCAAGAATTGAAAACTAAGTTTTTCTGAGCTTTATAAATCTTTTGCTATCTACTTTGTGTTCTCATTTTAGAAGTTTATGTAAATTTCTTTTATATCGTCTATTTTTCGGTCGCTTGACAAACATCCTTGTCTCATGCCTTACTACAGTCTGCTTACCTCGTTTTTTGTCTGGTTTACTTTTAGCGCTCATTTAGTGGTTCAGGCGCAAATTGTGCAACCGGAACGTATTGAGATAGAAATTGATCAAAGTCATGATGACTTTGTGGTAGTTTCAGCCGACGAGCAGGGTATCTTGTTATTTAGAACGCACGAAGAAGATAACCCCAGGGGCAAAAAGCGCTGGGAGTTTATTCATTATAATACTTCTCTTGAAGAGCAGTGGAAACGTACCTACGTGCTCAATAACCGCTTGATGCTGCGCGGCTACGACTACGATAAAGGCCAGCTTTGTATACTGTTTCAAGACGGTCCTTACCACGACAAAGCGATGGAAATGATGAATATGGCCGTAGCCACTGGCGACACCGCCTTCCACTCTATTCGCCGTATTGTTCCGGTCGATTTGGCCTTTTTTGAAATCATTGGACAGACAGTAGTGATCGGCGGCAATGTGAACTATAAACCGGTAGTGGTGCACTACGATATGTACAACCGTAGGGTCAAGGTGTTGCCTGATATTTACCGCGAAGACGGCGAAATTATTGACATTATACCCAATGACCAGGACAATACCTTTGACGTCTTGATTGCTGAAACCACTCCCCAGAAAGTAAAAACAGTTATTGTGAAGGCGTACGATCAGTACAGCAATCTACTACAGAGCACTCCCCTCAAACCTAAGGATCGGCGTAACTTGCTAGATGCTCAAGTAACTGGTTTTGACGGTGAGAAACAGTTTCTGGTGGGCACTTTTGGCCCCAAGCGATCACGCTATTCGCGAGGTATCTTCGTGGCTTCTTTACAGCCGGATGGCACGCAAGAAATGCGTTACTACCACTACGCTGACCTTAAAAACTTCTTCGGATACATGCGCCAGAAGCGCGAAGAACGCGTAAAAAGACGTATTGCCAGGAAAAAAGAAGAGGGTAAGAAAATCCGCCTTAACTACCGTATGGTGGTGCACGAACTGATCTCTGACGATGACAAGTACATCATGCTAGGTGAGGCTTACTACCCTAAATATAACAGCTATTACTACAATGGATACGGCGCTAATGCTATGCAGCGCAGTGACCTTTACTTTGATGGCTACCGCTACACTCACGCTGTAGCCCTGTGTTTTGATAAAAAGGGCGAGCTACTGTGGGATCATGCCTTCGAGCTAGACAATGCTAAAAGTATGGAGCTCGATCAACTGGTTCACGTTACCGCTCGAGAAGATCAGGTAGTACTCATGTATTCACACGAAGGTGAGATAAAGTCTAAGGTGATTAACGATGCCGGGGTGGTACAAGATGACATTACATCTCCCATCAAACTGGCTCGTGAGACAGACGAGATGAGGAAAAACCACAAAGGTGATGTTAGGATTACCAAGTGGTACGATGAGTTCTTCTACGTACATGGTATCCAAGACCTTAGAAGTACAGGCCCCGCTCAGTCTAGCCCAAGCCGTAAGGTTTTCTTTATCAATAAGGTGGCGTACAACTGACCAGTACTCCCTTCTGACGTTCAGTCATTTTTGTCTCGCTCTTTATCCAGCACTCGTTACACAGTGGCGATACCAAAAAGGTATGCGTTTGCGCCATAAACGAGTCGCACTCCTCCCCTTTTTGTTAGTGATAGCTATCTTCTACGAGCCACTTCGTTTTTACCTACCACTCTATTCGAAGCGCGTATCTCATGCAGTTCTTACGGTGTAAGCTTTAGGATATTTAGGGTCTTCCTTTCTGTATCATTATTGCCTTACTTCATGATTCTATATTCATAGCACGCATCAGAATAGTAAAACTATGACGCCCCTCGCGTACAAACCATTCCCCCTTACCCGCTTGTTGCTCTTGTTGCTTTTCGCCTTGAGCTTCAGCTTCCAAACTGCCTCAGCACAGACTGGTACCATTGAAAACTGTGGCAATGGCATTGACGATGACGGCGACGGACTCATTGACTGTGCCGACCGGGTCAACTGTGACTTTGTGCCGATCTGTAGCGACGAGGCCGCTAACAATAACTGTAGCGATGGCATAGACAACGATGGTGATGGCGACATAGACTGCGCTGATAGCGAGTGCGACTGTACCCAGGCGGAAATCTGTAACAACTACCGCGATGATGATGGGGATGGCTTGGTGGACTGCCAGGACGGGGACTGTGATGACTTTGTGGGTTGTGAGCGCGAGTGTAACAACGGGATAGATGACGATGGGGATGGCTTCTATGACTACTACGACGGGGATTGTGTGGATGACCCGAATAACCCGAACGACTACGTAATTACCAAACCTGACTGCGAAGCAAGACCCGAAGATAACGTCTTTGACGCCGGCGAAGCCTGGAGATCTGCTGATGGAACCGTTAACAACCGCGGGATGCCCGTGATAGCTGATATTGACAATGATGGCACCCCTGAAGTCATTACCTTAAGTTCTAGTAGAATTCATATTCTCAACGGTGCTACTGGTGCTACTGAAGAAGTATACGCTTATCCAAATAATAAGGGTAGTGACAACCTTGAACCCCTAGCCGTTGGGGATATAGACAATGATGGTTATGGTGAAATATTTCACTTGAACGACAAAGGATGGCTACGTGCTATGGATTACGATCCAGTCAACGGTATTACTTTAAGGTGGGAACAGCAGACGAACCAGATGGTAAGGTTTGTTGGTCTTGCTGACTTTAATGGTGACGGAAAATCAGAAGTTTTCTTCGGAAACGAAATCAGAGACGCGCTCACTGGAGGTGTAGTCGTTAGTAGTAGTCATGGTACCACTTTGTACCCATCAGGCAACAATTGGCTAACAGAACTTAATGGTTTACCCGTCGCAGTAGACATTTTACCCAACTCAGCCTGTGCTGACTGCGGAGGGCTAGAGTTGGTACTCGGCCACGTGATCTACTCAGTAGACATTGCTGGTGGCAAGCTCACCGAAGAAAGGGTGATGGATGCTATCCCTAATGGCAATAAGACTGGCTTCACAGGAGATTACCACACTAAAACTCCCGGCTTTGGTGGCAATACACAAAGCACCTCAACCACGGCCGTGGTAGACTACAATCAGGATGGCTTTCTAGACGTAATCATGAGTGGCGCGAGCAAAAAATATAATGGCCCCTCGACAATCTTCTTCTGGGACGTACAGAATAATAGTGCTAAAGCATTCGTCGTTACCAGACCTGCTAGTAGTATACCGGTGACCGTTCCTAATCCAGGAGGTGGAACTTCCAATTATCGTAGCATCTACAAGGACGTTAACGGAGGGTCTTGTGATGATGGAGAAGACTGCACTTGGAATAGAGGGACAGGCGCTCTAAATGTGGCTAATATTGATAGCGACTTAGACTTAGAAATTACTTTCATGTCAGGTTCTAGTCTGTACGCGATTGATCAGAACATGCAACCTGAATGGGACAGAAACATTTACGTACCCAGTACGCATCCAGACTTTAATACTCCCGCCAATGGCAACCATGTTGACTTTTGGGAGTCTACCTCGGGGGTGACGGGCACAGCGGTGTTTGACTTTGACGGGGACGGGGCCAGTGAGATTGTGTACCGCGATCAGGTAGACTTGTACATCGTAGACGGACAGAGCGGACAGGTACTCAACAGTCAGTATACCAACCTGACCAAGTGTAGCTCTAATACTGCTTATGAGTACCCGATCATCGCTGATGTAGACGGGGACGGTGAAACCGAAATCATCGTCTCGTGTGCCAATAGAGATAACGAAAGATACGAGTCAGCTTTTACCAACGGTAATACTCCAGGCCATATCCGGGCGTATAAGGCGGTAGCGGGCACGTTTTGGGTACCATCGCGTAGCATCTGGAACCAGTTTGCCTACTTCAATGTGAACGTGAACGACAACATGACCATTCCGGCCTACCAGCAGCCCCACCACCTCAACTTCAGTCAGATCTGTAGCGACCCCTCGGCCCCCAGTAAGTTCTCGCTCAATAAGTTCCTGAACCAATCCCCCCGCATCACCTTCTGTGGCGACCTGGCCTTCCCCGCCTCTAAACTGGACTTCGCCGATGGCGTAGGGGTCACCCCCCCCATCTGCCCCGAAGACTCTTTCCAGATCACCATCAGCTTTGAGAACAGTGGCGACTACCCGGTCAACCAGCCCATCCCCCTGGCATTCTACAGTCAGGACCCTACCCAAAGCTACACCAACGCCCAGCCTAACCCCTGGCTGGACACCCTCTGGTTACCCATGAACCAGGGACTGGCCCAGGGCGAACGATTTGATACCACCGTAGTCATCCGCGGGGCACGCGGCGCCTTTGAGCTCTTCGCTTCCCTCAATGACGTAGGGCCCTTTGACAAGGACACCCGCAACCCCATTGACAACCAAAGCTTCTACCCCCTGGATGAGCTCAACGGCACGGTACGTGAGTGCGATGGCACCCCTACCATCCTGTCCGAACAGGTTGACCCTACCCCCTTTCGCATCACCGCCACCACCGTAGATAACCGACGCTGTGGCGACGGCCCCGGGGTGGTCAACAACGGCGAGGTTCGCATCGTAGACG
Source organism: Tunicatimonas sp. (assembly GCA_965213875.1). Classification (GTDB taxonomy): domain Bacteria; phylum Bacteroidota; class Bacteroidia; order Cytophagales; family Cyclobacteriaceae; genus Tunicatimonas. The sequence continues at coordinate 32,079 of CBDCAN010000003.1, forward strand.
AAAACGGTGACCCGCTCTCCCCCTTGAGCAACTACCTGTTCACCCTCACTGACACCCGCACCGGCAACCCGGTAGACATCTCCGCTTCGGTCACGAACCAGGCCGATGAGACCGGCACCGTGCAAACTACTATTCTGGGACTGGATTCGGCTACCTACGAACTGGACGTACGCTACCAGAACGCCGCCTTCAGCTGCGGCAGTGTCGTAGAAACCGTTTCACTGGATCGCCTGGAAGCCTTCCCCGACGATGTGGTCGTCTCTATCATCAAAGATAGCGAGGTATCGAGCTGTGCCCCGCTGACCGCCGACGGGGCGGCCCACATCCTCATTGACGGGGTGGTGCCCGATCCGGCCGTTTACACCATCCGGTGGGCTAACGAACAGAACAGCTCCGAAGAGCTGCTGGGGGATGCCGTTACTACCCTACGCGCCATTACCTACGATATCTCTATTCGCAACGAACTCACCGGCTGCGTACTGGAAGACTCTTCTATCGTCATGGACCTGCCTCTGCCCGAGTTGGCCGAACCTATTATCACCGCCGTCACGCGTTGCGATACCCCCAACGGGGCGGTCACCGCTCAGCTACAGAGCGGCGATCCGGCCGACTACCGCTTCGTCCTCATCAGCCAGGGGGCTACCCAAGACACCATCCAAAGTGCTTCGCCCACCTTCAACAATGTGCCCGCCGGCTTCTACGAGCTCAAGGCCATTGACCTGATCAACGACTGCGGCCTCTACCAGAGCGGACGCAACCTGGAAGTACCCGACAACACCGTAGCACCCGCCGCGGCTATCACCCAGGTGAGCCCCCAGACCGCCTGTGAAGAATCACTCGCCGACGGGCACCTGCGCGCCAACCCCACCGGTACGGCCCCCTTCACCTACGCCTGGTACCGGGGCAGCGATACTCAGAGCGCCAGCGCTCAGCTGGTCAGTAGCAGCCAGGATGCGGAGAACCTCTACACCTACGGTAACACCACTCAGCGCTTCACCCTGGTGCTCACCGATGCTACCGGCTGTAGCAGCGAAAGCTCGTTTGAGCTACAGGCCCTGGTGCAAACCCCCGTCATTGATCCTGACCCTACCGTGAGCCCGCTGACCCACTGTAGCGTGCCCAACGGTAGTATCGCTGTGACGGTGGGCGGCACCACCACCGGCTATACCTTTGCCCTTTATGCGGGCACCGCCGCCACTGGCACCCCACTAGAAGATGGTAACACCAGCGGTAGCTTCACCGCGTTGGATGCCACTAACTACACCGTGGTGGCTACCCAGACCAGTACCGGTTGTACCACCGTTGCCTCACAGGCCACCGTGGTCAGCGTGCCCGATGATACGCAGGGCCCCGTGGTGCTGCCCAGCGTCACGGTGCAGTCTTCCTGCGATATCAACGATCCGAACGGCGCCATCACGCTGAGCGTAGACGGAGCACCCGCCGCCGGGGGCTACACCTTCGCCTGGTCAGGACCCGGTATTGACGCCACCAACCAGGCTGATGCTGCCCTGAGCGATTTGCCCCGGGGCAACTACCGGCTGACGGTGACCAACAGCAGCACGACCTGTGATACCACCTTCTCTATCTTTGTGGATGAGCAGTTGAACGAAAACGCCGCCCTGACCCTGGACGTGAGCGATGTGACTAACTGCACCCCCTATAACGGGGAGGTAGAAGTCACCGCGGTGAGCGGATTCACCGGAAACCTGAGCGACTACGACTTTCGCTGGTACCAAATAGCTGAGTCAGGACTGGACTCTACCCTGATCACCGGGGTGAGCGGGGCGGTGCTCGGTTCGCTGGAAGAAGGCACTTACTCCGTGCAGGGCCTCAACACCCTCACCCAGTGCATCACCCGCCCCCAAAGAGCCACCGTGGGCACCACCATCCCCCAGCCTACCATCACCCTCCGGCCAGTCGTACCCATCAGTACTTGTGCGGACACTGATGGAGTTTTTGAACTAGACGTAGAGGTCTCAGGCGTAGACGTATCCGACCAGTACACCTATGCCTGGTACCTGGGCTCGGAAGTAGCGGGCACCCCGGTGCATACCGGCCGCAGTATCTCCGGTATCGTAGCGGGTACCTTTACGATAGAAGCCACCAGTCTGGCCGGACACGGTTGTAAGACGGTAGCCGTTATCAAACTAAGTGATTTGTTTGCCTTCCTACCCGTCTTTGTTAACCCCCCTTCGGCTACGCATATCACAGCGTGCGGTCCGGCAGCGGCCAGTAGCGGTGAAGTGTTTGCCAGCGTGAGGATCATTCCTGGTCTCGGTTCTGACCAAGACGATCAGGATGACTTCGTCTTCTACTGGTTCGCCGGTAGAAGCCTGCCCCCCGTACCGGGCGGTATGATTGGTCAGATTGACACTACCCAGGCCCTAAACGCCAACCATGCCTACGGTAGTGTACGTGGTACTCCTGGTACAGGACATACCCTAAACGGAATACCGGCTGGGGAGTACACCGTGGTGGTCTACAACAACTCTACGGGCTGCTTTGCCTCGGACTTTACCGAGGTGCTACAGATTGCCCGCGAACCGGTGCTGACCCTGGATAACCAGCTGCCCGAAACCCAGTGTGACACCCCGGACGGCCAACTGGAAGTTACCGCCACCAAGCGCCCCGGCGATACTACCCCCGCCGCCGGCCCGCCCGCCTATACCTTCACCTGGTACAGCGGTAGCAGTGCCACCGGCACCCCGATTGCTTCTAATGTAGCCAGCACTTCTACT
>CBDCAN010000004.1:0-13045 GCA_965213875.1 Tunicatimonas sp.
CCTGGCGGAAAATGTCAGATGAGGGACACGCGGCGGCCCTAAAACTATCGTTTTCAGAACAGGAGCAGCGAATTATTGAGCAGGCACTGACGCCGGATTCGTAAAGTGATCGCTCTCGTCTTCGTGGGGACGTTGGTGAAGGCACTGAAAGTCTTTCTCAATCAGCAGCCGCAGCGTGCTGCCAGATTGTGAGACGTCGGTCCCAATGCCGACCGTCTCGCTATTGGCCCAGGCTTTTGCTTGTGCAGTAGGCAGTATCACCTGAATCGTATGCGCCCGATAGTGAACGGCGATCGCTGCTTCCGCTTGGCACACCAGCTCGTAGGTCAGCACTTGATCAGGAGAGAATTGAATCTGTGCTCGCACTGCTTCACCCTTGCCCCAGTTGCACCACCTCAGATTGGGTGAGACGTAAGCGCAAATTATTATCTTTGATACGTAGTTTCATAGATGGTATTGAGACGGGTTACATAATTAAGTGAAACGTGGCGGCATGCCGCCTTCGCAAGATATAAACTTATGACACAAATTAAGACCTTCGGCATCGCCCGAGAAATGGTCGGAAGCGCGGAAGCTTCCTTGTCTATTTCAGACGGTGCTACGGTGCAGGAAATAAAACAGCGCCTTATCGAGCAGCACCCAACACTGGCCACCATCGGCACCTTTCGGCTGGCGGTCAATCAGGCTTTCGCGCAGGACGGCGATCAGGTTCAAGCGGGTGATGAGATAGCGATTATTCCTCCGGTGAGTGGCGGTTAGTGTATGGAAGTAAGTATCCAACTCATCACCGACCCACTCGACGTAGCCGCCGCCTATCAAACGCTGGTGCATCCGGCCTGCGGAGCTATCAACACCTTCGTGGGCACGGTGCGCGATACCACACAACAGCAGCTGGTGCAACATTTGGTATTTGAAGCCTACGAACCCATGGCCCGGAGCGAGATGTACCAGATCGCAAAGTCAGCCGGTGAGCAGTTCGGACTGCACCGCGCTACCCTGTGGCACGTGTTAGGCCAACGAAAGGTCACCGAAGCAGTGGTGTTTATCGGAGCGGCGGCACCGCACCGCGACGCGGCGTTTTGTGCTTGTCGCTATATGATCGATACGCTCAAAGAGCAGGTGCCGATCTGGAAAAAAGAACACTTTGCTGATGGTGCCGTGTGGGTGAATGCCCACCCTTGAGACCGGAGACCGGAGACCGGAGACCGGAGACCGGAATTTACGAGGCTTAGTGTTAAAAATCTTTGGCCTCAGTTGTTTCTGTAGATTTTTGCTGATGCCTATCGTCCGACTATTCAGAAAGTTCATTATGACAATACGAGTAAAATGCTAACTGACAACCACGGCCGTACGCTTGATTATTTACGACTGGCGGTCACCGACCGTTGTAACCTGCGCTGCCACTACTGTATGCCCGCCGAAGGCATCAACTTTATGCCCTCGGCTGACCTGTTGTCGTTCGACGAGATGCTACAGTTGATCGACATACTGTCGCAGCACGGCATCCGCAAGGTACGCATCACCGGCGGTGAGCCCTTCGTCCGGCGAGGGCTGATTGACTTCCTGGAAGAGCTCAGCCTACTGCCTACACTAGAAACGATCTCGCTAACAACCAATGCTACCTTGATCAGCCCTTACATTGATCGGCTCCAACGAGCCGGTATCAGACAAGTGAATGTGAGCCTTGATGCGCTTGATGCTGACCGTTTTCAAACCATTGCCCGCCGCGATTGCTACGAAACGGTGCTCAGTAACCTTCACCAACTGATCGACGCGGGCTTCGCCGTGAAGGTCAACTGTATCGTGTTGGAAGGGCAGAACACTGATCAGATTATTCCGTTAGTGCGCTTCACGCAAGATCACCCCGTGGGTGTACGCTTTCTGGAGGAGATGCCCTTCAATGGCTCCGGCAGTAGCGGCCCCGCGCATTTGCGGTGGAACCATCAGCAAATTTTGCGCTATATTCGCCAAGCGTTTCCCGATGTAGTGGCGGTACCGTCTGAGCGTACCAGCACCTCGGTCAACTACCGAATACCAGATTACCAGGGCAGCGTCGGCATCATTCCAGCCTACAGTCGCACCTTCTGCGGCAGTTGCAACCGGCTACGGATATCGGCCCGGGGCGAACTACGCACCTGCCTGTACGGAAAGAATGAGGTGAGCCTACGCGACGCCCTACGGCAGCCTGATGCAGAAGCCGCCGTGATGCAGCGACTACAAACTGCGGTAGGTCGGCGGTGGGCCAACGGGCAGGAAGCCGAACACAGCCACCAGCAGTGGACGTCCATGACATCCATCGGTGGATAGCGCAGTGACGGAGGGCGTTCGTTACGAAACGAAAACAAGGGGCTTAGGAAGTTTTAAACCGTTAGGGTTTGGATGAGCCTCATGACAACAAACTTCCTAAGCCTAATCTGTAAACGACAGTGAAATACCGTATCATTTAGTTAAACATAGACATGAGCAACCTATCACACGTCAATGAAGAAGGCGAGGCCACCATGGTCGACGTCAGTGACAAGCAGGTAACCCAGCGGTGCGCCACGGCCTCGGGCATCATACGCTTTCCGCCCGCGGTGTTTGAGCAAATTCAGCAATCAGGGTTTTGGTCAAAAAAGGGCAGCATCATTCAGACGGCTACGCTGGCGGGCATCATGGCGGTGAAGCGCACCGCCGATCTGATTCCGCTCTGCCATCCCCTACCGCTCAGCTTTGTGGACGTGAACATCACTCCGGCGGATAACTGCCTCAACGTTCAGTGTACAGTGCGCTGTCACGGACGTACGGGTGTGGAGATGGAAGCGCTGTGCGGCGTATCGGCTACCGCCCTCACCGTGTATGATATGTGCAAGGCGTTGTCGCACGACTTAGTGATTGAACACATTCAGTTAGAACATAAAAGCGGAGGAAAGCATGACTACCAACGATAAACTACCGGAACTCAAGGGTTTGGTGCTCGCCGGTGGCCGCAGCACGCGCATGGGTCAGGACAAGGGCACACTACGCTACCGGTCGGTGCCTCATCGAGAATATCTGTACGACCTAATCGCTGCCCTCGGCCTGGATACCTACCTCAGCGTACGCGCCGACCAGACTGCCGAGCTGGACGGCCACTATCCAACCATTGTGGATAACGACCGCTACCGCGGAGTCTACAACGGTATGCTCAGCGCGCACCACCGCCATCCAGAGGCTGCCTGGTTAGTCGTCGCCACCGACCTTTCGCTCATCGAGCCAGATACACTGCGCACCCTGGTGCAGCAGCGCAATGCGCAGCAGTTGGCTACGGCCTTTGCCTCGGAAGACGGTTTGCCCGAACCGCTCTGTACCATCTGGGAACCCGCTGGACTCCGGCGGGCCGAGCAGCAAATCAATGAGCAGCAGATGGGCTGCCCCCGTAAGTTTCTGATTCGTACCGGAGTGCCGCTCTTACCGCCCGCCGAGCAGCAAGCCCTTTACAACGCGAACCGCCCGGAAGATTACGAGCACTCGCTTCGGCAACTCGCGCAACGATCATGAGCCGCTACCAACGACAAACCATACTCGCGGGTTTTGGCCCGGCAGCGCAGGAAAAGCTCCGGCGGGCGAAGGTGTTGGTCATCGGAGCGGGCGGACTGGGTACTCCCGTGCTACAGTACCTCAATGCTATGGGCGTGGGCGAGTTGGGCGTAGTAGAGGATGATACGGTCTCGCTGAGCAATTTGCACCGGCAGGTACTGTACACCGAGAATGATGTGGGTCAGCTAAAACTAGACAGAGCCATTGCCCGGCTTCGTGCCCAAAACCACCAGACCAAACTGCGACCGTTCGCCACGCGCCTGCGCCCCAACAACGCGCTGGACATCATCGGTGGTTTTGACCTGGTGGTGGATGCCTCCGATAACCTGGCGACCCGCTATTTGGTCAATGATGCCTGCGTGATACGCAATAAGCCGTTTGTTTACGGTGGTTTGTACGGTTTTGAGGGGCAAGTCTCCGTGTTTAACCAGTCTGTTCCTAACCAGCTAGCGCCCACCTACCGTTGCGTGTTTCCGTACGATGAGGCATCCTTCAGCACGCCCGATTGCAACACCCGCGGCGTGCTGGGCGTTTTGCCCGGCCTGATCGGTAGCTACCAGGCGTTGGAGGTGGTGAAAGTGCTTACCGGCGTAGGAGAAACACTGTCGGGCCAACTGCTGTTGGTAGACGGTTTAACGATGACCCACCAAAAGGTTCGCTGTGTGGCTCATCCTCAAAACCGTGATATCACTCAGTTACTCGAGCACTACGGCCCTATACCCGCCGCCCTGCCTTCCGTGAATGCCGACCAGTTGGATACCCTGCTGGCCCAGCAGGCTACCGTATGGGACGTACGGTCGCGGGCGGAGTACAACTGTTTTCATCTCGCCGACACACGCCTGATTCCGCTATCAGCCATTGAGCAGCCGGAGGGTGACCTTGCACCGGGAAATACTGTTTATGTGCTCTGCGCTTCGGGACAGCGCAGCCGCCGGGCCGTCCAGCTTTTGCAGCCGCACTACCCTGACACAGAATTTATCAGCGTAGACGGCGGATTGCGAGCCTATCGATCTCAGGTGCATGAGTAGCAACTGGTATTGGCTGGTGCCCACATTCTTTCTGATTGCCACGCTGTATTCTTCGGTAGGCTTCGGCGGCGGATCAAGTTATTTGGCTCTGTTGGTACTCTTCGCTACTGATGTCCCGTTCATCCGCACCACGGCCCTGCTGTGTAATCTGATGGTGGTGTCGGGCAATGTCTACTGGTATTATCATCACGGCCATATCAACGTGCGTCGGTTTCTTCCCTTCGTGCTCGTCAGCGTGCCACTGGCCTACGTGGGCGCTTCACTTCGGATCAGCGAACAGACTTTCTATACCATACTCGGCGGCACCCTAATCTTGTCGGCCCTGTTGCTGTTTCAGAATACCGTAGGCAAGCGTACGTTACCCCCCCGCTCCTTTCCGCCGTGGTTAGCCTGGCTACTGGGTGGCAGCATCGGTGGGCTGGCCGGACTCGTCGGCATCGGTGGAGGCATCTTTCTGTCACCACTACTGAACCACCTGCGGTGGGAAGCACCGGTACGCATTGCCGCCCTGGCCAGCGTATTCATTCTGGTCAACTCGACGGCCGGCATCGTGGGTTTGGTAGCTGCCGACAATTTTCAGATGACACTAATCCCTACCCTGGCGCTACTGGCGGCCGTTGGAGTCGGCGGGCAGTGCGGCATTCGGCTGAGTCTGCGAAGGTTTAATGCGTTGGCCATCCGCCGGGTAACCGCCCTGCTGGTGATGGCGGTGGGTTTGCGGACGCTCATCGTAAACGGACTCCAACTTGACATTCTATGATTTCTTTTAACGAAGCGCGCCAGATAGTGGGCGCACAAGCGAAGCCACTGGGTACCGAAGTAGTTTCAATTACACAAGCAGCCGGTCGCCGACTGGCCCAAGAAGTATACACAGACCGCCCCGCCCCGCCCTTCGACCGCTCCCTACGCGACGGTGTTGCCATGACCGCCGGAGCCGTGGAGCAAGGGATTACTCGTTTGCAGATCGTGGGTACCGTGGCCGCCGGTACGCACCCGCCGTCATTAACCCGAGCTACTGAATGCCTAGAAATCATGACCGGAGCGGTGCTGCCGACCGGGGCCGGGGCCGTGGTGCGCTACGAAGACGTTGATATTATCAATGGTTACGCCACGCTGAAGGTCACTCCCACGCTCGGTCAGCATATAGAAAAAGAGGGTAGCCACCGCCCGTCGGGTGCTCGGGTGATTCCTGCCGGAAAGCTGATAAACTCAGTAGATATTAGCGTGCTGGCCACGGTGGGCAAAAGTACAGTCGCTGTGCAGCGTCTACCGCGCGTGGCGGTGCTATCGACCGGCAACGAGTTGGTACCGGTAGAAACTACACCCTTGCCCCATCAAATACGACAGTCCAACGCCTACCTGCTGCAAGCGTCGCTACAAACGGTGGGCATCGCCGCTACCGTCGATCACCTACCGGATGAATCTAATGCCATTAGACAGCGGCTCGAGGAGCTACTAGCCACGCATGATGTGCTACTGCTGAGCGGCGGCGTATCGCGCGGTAAGTACGACTTTATTCCTGACGCACTGGATCAGTTGGGCGTGCAGAAACTGTTTCATCGCGTGGCACAAAAACCAGGCAAGCCCTTTTGGTTTGGTCACCATACCACACTAGACACCACGGTTTTCTCCTTTCCGGGCAACCCAGTGTCGACCTGGGCGTGCTGCACCGCTTACTTCGGCGCGTGGTTGCGCGCCACGCAAAAACTGTCAGCCCAGAGCGCAACCGTGATGTGGCCAGAAAACTTTAAAAACGACGGCAATCTCACCCGCTTGCTGCCGGTCATCGTTTCGGAGGTGCAGGGCGTACGTCACGCCCGGCCGTCGTCGCTGGGCAGTTCGGGCGACCTGTTTGGTTTGGTAGGAAGTAGCGGTTTGGTGGTGGCCCCGCCCGGCACTGTGTGGCAGGGGGGGCAAGCGGTTCCGTACCACGGCGACCTACGCTTCGCCCTCAGCGATTGACTTTCGGTTGATGACGAGTGACAGACCGATGTAAGCGAGAATGATGATCGGGATGGCAACAACCTGAAGTACAGCGAACAGTACCACTGCCAGTAGCATAAAAATCAGCTTCGCTTCGTTGCCCTGCCAGCGCAGTCCGTCAAACTTAAAGGCCAGCAACGGGAAAGGCGATACCATCAAGTACGACACCAGGGCCGCCACGAGCAGTAGCACCCAAGACTGGCTCACCAGGGTTTGAAACACCGGCAGATCGCCCAGGGGCAACGCGCTGATGAGTAGCGCACTGGCCGGCACGGGCAGTCCGATGAAGTGATCTTTCTGTCGGGTGTCTACGTTAAAAATAGCGAGCCGCAGGGCCGAAAACACCGCCACGGAAAAGCCGGCGTAAGCCAGCCCAGGAACGCCTACATCAGCCGCTTGGTTGATCAGCGAAAACACCATGTACCCCGGCAACACCCCGAAGCTCACCATGTCGGCCAGCGAGTCAAGGTCACCGCCGATGGGCGAGTAAGCCTTGAGTGCCCGCGCGGCAAGTCCATCGGCAAAATCGAAGGCGGCGGCTGCCCAGATGAGGTAAGCCGCCCGTGACACTTCGCCCTGAGCAATCGCCACGATGCCTACGCAACCGCACATCAGGTTGCACAATGTCAAAAAATTGGGAATAAATCGTAAAACCATACGTGTTGAACCAGAGAGGAAACACCTTAGCGCTTCTATGATTTCGGTAAAGATGCTAGATTCGCCGCAACATTCCAGCGAATGACCACACAAAACGTCGACTTTCTGATTGTAGGCCAGGGGCTGGCCGGTTCGGTGCTATCGCAACACCTGCAAGCCGCCGGAGCCACGGTGCACGTGCTCAATGCGGAAACGCAGCGTCCTTCGGCGTCAGGAGCCGCTGCCGGTTTATACAATCCCATCACCGGCCGCAAGTTGGTGAAAACCTGGCGGGCCGACGAGCTTTTCCCGTATTTAACCGCGTTCTACCCGCAACTTGAAGCGCAGCTATCCGCCTCGTTCTTTCACCCGCTGTCTATCTATCGTCCGTTCTTCGATACGGAACAGCAGAACGAGTGGGCCACACTGGGTGATGATCAACAGTACGTGCCCTATGTGCAGCAAGTGCTGACCCGCAGCCACTACGGGGCGTGGGTAGATGACGACCGGGGTGGCCTGTTGCTGAAGCAGTGCGGCTATTTAAATGTTCCGGCACTACTCGCGGCCTACCGGAATCATCTACGGGCGCAGCATCAGTATACCGAAGCAGTCTTTGATGCCCATCGGCTCAACATTTTTGCTAACTACGTGACCTACGACGGCGGGCGGGCTCAGAAAATCATTTTCTGCGATGGAACGAGCGGGGCACAGTCGCACTTCTTCGGATGGTTGCCGTTTCGTCCGGTCAAAGGAGAAATTCTTCGGATCAAAACCGCTGACGTGATGCCAGTGGTATTTAACCGAGGGGTGTTCGTGATTCCGCAGGGCCGCTACGCCAACGTAGGCTCCACCTACGACCACCACGACCTAAGCGATGCCCCTACCGAAAGAGGTCATCAGCGCATCCGGCAGAAGCTGGATAAGTTGCTACGGGTGCCCTACGAAGTGGTGGACCACTGGGCGGGAGTGCGCCCGGCCACGCAAGACCGGCTACCATTCATTGGGCAACATCCCGAACACGAACCTTTGATGGTTTTTAACGGTTTTGGCAGCAAAGCGGTATCGCTAGCCCCTTATTTTGCGCAACATTTTGTACATTGTCTGATAAAAAACCGGACTACAGACGAAGCGGTGAACATTCGTCGTTTCTATCATTACTACTCATCTTCGTGAAACTACACGCATGGTAAGAATTATATACGCACTCACCTTACTGCTCTTAGCGGGCTCAGTACAGGCGCAAATTACGCGCGATACGTTTGGTAAAAATAGAGTGCAGTACAAAAGCTTCAACTGGCAGTACTACAGCTCCGACAATTTTGACGTCTACTTTTACGAGGGCGGCAAGAACAACGCCTTGGTGGCGGCCAAGTTTCTGGAGAAAGAGTTTGAGCGTATCACTGATATGATCGGCTACGCACCCTACACCAAAACCAAAATCTTTCTCTATAACTCACCGAAAGACCTACAGCAGAGTAACGTCGGCGTCAAAGGCAAAAGTTTTGATGTGGGCGGCCAGACCAACTTTGTGAAGTCGCGGGTTGAGATTGCCTACACGGGTACGCTCACCTCCTTTAAGGACGAGCTGGTGCTGCAAATTTCCAACATGCTGATCAACGATATGATGTTCGGCGGCAGCCTGACCGACATGTTTCAGAGTGCCTATCTGCTCTCGCTACCTGAGTGGTTTATTACGGGGGCGGCCCGCTACATCGCCGAGGGGTGGAGTATTGAAATGGACGACTTTGCCCGTGAGCTGTTTACCGAAGAAAGAAGGGTGAAGCTAAGTCGCCTATCGGGCGAAGAGGCTGCTCTGGCCGGGCAGTCGGTGTGGAACTTTGTGGCCGCCCGCTACGGCCGTAGTAGCATCTCCAACATCCTGAACCTGACCCGGATCATCCGCAACGAAGAGAGCAGTATCGTCAATACGCTGGGGGTTCCCTTCAAACTGTTTACTCGCCAGTGGCGCTCGTTTTACTCTGAAATGTCGGCGCAGATGGCCACACAATACATTTTTCCGGAGCAAGAGGATCGGTTGCGCCGCAAAAATCGTCGGGGCTACACGTACACCCAGGTAGCCTTCAGTCCGAAGGGGCGCTACCTGGCTTATGCGGAAAACCTGGACGGACGTCATCATGTGAAGGTACTAGACCGAGAGAAGAACCGGGTGCGTACGGTTCATACGTCGGGTTATCAGATGATCGATCAGGTACCCGACACCAGTGTACCGCTTCTCAACTGGGGTGATGAGAATACGCTGGGTATTGTGGGATACGATAAGGGGGAGAACTACCTGTGGTTGAGCAACCAATCGTCAAAGAAGAAGCGGGCGGTGAAGCTACGACGCTTCAATCAAATCAAACACTTTGACCTAAGCAGTAAAAACCGCTCGGCCATCATGAGTGCCGACCTTAACGGCCAGAACGACCTGTTTATGTACAATGTGGGCCGAAACACGTTCAAGCGGCTTACCACTGACGTCTACGACGATCTACATCCCCATTTTATGCCCGACGGCGAGCAAGTTGCCTTTAGTAGCAACCGCCCCAACGATTCTCTTTATTTTGCTGGTCCGCGCAGCCGCGACCTCAACCTCAAGAAAGACCTGAGCGACAACTTCAACTTGTTTTTGCTTCACCCGAGTGCCGACGCCGAAGACTCCCTACTGAATCAAGTGACCAAAACGGTAAGCAAAGACATGTACCCCATTCCGCAGGATGACAACACCCTCTTCTATCTGAGTGACCAACAGGGTGTGTTCAACGTGTACCGCTACCAAATAGCGGATAGCCTGTTCAACCAGGTAACCAACTACGCGGTGAGTGTGCAAGACTACGACATTGACTTTGACGATAAGTTGCTGGCCACCATCATGCTCTCTGATCAGAAAGACTACGTGTTTCTGATGAATCAGTTCGACCCGTCGCAAACGCAATTCACCCCTAAAACACAGCGGCAAGAAGCCATACAAGCCGAGGAGATTTCGCAGCGCTTGCTTGAACGGCAGGCTCGCACTAAGGCGACCGACTCGGACGACGCAGTACCTTCCGAAGCAAGTGCTCCCCCTTCTTCCGAAGATTTGCTCCCTACCGATACGGTGGCGGTCGTGGCAGCGCCTGGAGTCGTAGACACCAACGATTATCAGTTTAGCGCTACCGACTCGCTACCCGACGATGGCAACTACATTGATACCGAAAATTATACTTTCGATATTCCGAAAGACGATAACGAAGACGCAGTCTCGCCCGGTGACTATGCCTTCGATCAAAGGACCGCTGAAGAAACTCCCTCACAAACGGGCGTTACGAACTCCTTCTTATCTCGCTACCGTAAACTCCAGCGGGAAACGCGTATCAAGGGGCCCCTTCCCTACCGCACACGGTTTAGTGCGGATAATATCGTAACCTCAATGGCTGTGGATCCGTTGCGGGGAATCGGGTTCCACCTGGAAGTGCAGATGAATGATATGCTCGAGAACCACCGGTTTTTTGGAGGCCTCGTACAGTTTATTGATCTTCGTAGCGCGAGCATATTTGCTGAGTATCAGTATCTCAAAGATCGGATTGACTTCAAAGTACGCTACGAGCGTGAGGGCATTGACCGTGACACCAACGAGAGCCAGACGCAGGCGCAAAAGTATACTTCCAACCACTTATACCTAGGAGCTGCCCTGCCGCTGAGCGTATCGACGCGCCTGGAATTTAACCCCTTCTTCGCTAATACGCACTATACCGACCGCTCGAGAACGGGCGGACTGGCCAACCCCATTGACAGCGGCCAGAATACGGTGTACTACGCGGGGATCAACACTGGAATTGTGTTTGATAATACCCTCACTACCGGACTCAACAAACGGCTAGGTACCCGAGGTAAGGCATTCTTTACGCACTATCAAGGAGCCAACGATGGTGAAAAAAGCTTCAGCAATATTCAGGTAGATATTCGTCACTATCAGAAAGTACATCGCTCGCTCACGCTTGCCGCCAGGGCCTACTACGGTAGCTTCTTCGGTCCCAACGAACAGACCTACCTGCTAGGCGGCATTCGTGACAACATCTTCGCCGGCACCTTTTCGCACAGCGGCGAAGACAACCCACTGGCCACCGAGGCGGGTGTAGACAGAAGCAACATATTGTTTGCGGAGTTCGTCAACCTACGAGGCTTTGATTTCAACCAGTTTAACGGTACCGATGTACTTACTTTTAGCGCTGAGCTACGCCTACCCGTCGTCCGGTATTTTTACCAGGGGCCGATTGCTAACAACTTTTTTCGCAATTTGGAGTTCATCGGTTTCTACGACGTAGGGTCAGCCTGGACCGGTGTGAGCCCCTTCAGCGAGCGAAACAGCATCAACACCCAAGTAGTGACCGACGGACAGAGTCCTTTTCGAGCTGAAATACAAAATTTCAAAAATCCTTGGTTGCAAAGTTACGGAGCCGGTATTCGCACAGTACTATTAGGGTACTACCTCAAGTTTGACCTGGCATACCCTATTGAAGACAATGTGGCGGGCGACCCTCAGTTCTATTTTTCATTAGGGTATGATTTTTGAAAAGTGTAGAAATACGTAATACCTTACATACACCTAACCTCTTTCAATCATGAAGAAGCTTCTGATATTATTGTTCGTGTTGGCGATGAGCTCCGCCTCTTACGCGCAACTGTTTACCCTCGGACCCAAGGTAGGATTTAGTAGCTCTCGTTTATCTATGGAAGAGGCCGACTTGGTTCGCTCTGGTGAGTCTACCATCGGTTTTCACGTGGGAGCATTTACCCGCCTCTCGGTACTCGGTCTCTACTTACAACCGGAGGTGTTATTTACCCAGGCGGGCGGTCAGATTGAGATCAAAGACGAAATTGATGATACCTACGACCAGGTGCAGGACCTTACCTACAACAAGCTTGACATTCCGGTACTGCTAGGATTTAGGGTGGGTAGTGTGCTACGCTTTAATGCCGGACCGGCGTTTAGCTTAATTTTAGGACAAGATGCCCGCACGGAAGGAACCACCGAAGAGGTTAGAAACAGCTACGAAGCGTCGACCGTAGGTTATCAGATTGGCGGTGGTTTGGATATCGGCCGTTTAGTGCTGGACGTTCGTTACGAAGGCAACCTGAGCAAGCTGGGTGACTCGGTACGACTGGGCGGCCGGCAGTTTGATACTGACTATAGAAACAACCAGTTCAGCGTAAGCTTAGGGTTTAGGTTAATCTAAGTCGCGGATTATCATCTTGAAGAATAAGCGATGAGTGCCCCCTCATTATTCATTCATCATTACTTCCAGCTACACTGAATCAGGCTACCGCGCTCTTGGTCGTTTTTAATCGTGAGATACACGTCTATTTCTTGCTGTAGCTCTTCTACGTGTGAGATAATGCCCACGATGCGATTCTCTTTGCGCAGCGACTTGAGGGTGTCAAATACTACCCGTAGCGAAGCCTTATCCAATGAACCAAAACCCTCGTCTAGAAAGAAAAAGCTCCGTTGCGACTGGTTCAACGACCTGATGTTTTCAGCCAATGCCAGAGCCAGACACAATGCTGCCTGAAAAGTCTGTCCTCCCGACAGGGTTTTGAGCAAACGGGTTTTTCCGTCGTTTAGATAGTCGCGCACGATGAAATCATTGTCGTGATTAAGCTCTAGGCTCAAGTTGTTTTGGGTGAGCTGCTTAAACCGTACATTGGCCGCAGCACAAACTTCGCGCAGCAGTACGGAAGACGCGTATTTAACGAAACCGCTGCCCCAAAACAGCGCTGACATAGTTTTAAGATGTCCTTCGCGCTGCTGCTGTTTTTCCAATTGCCGGGTAAGCTGCTCTATCTTCTGGCGCCGTGCCTGT
>CBDCAN010000005.1:0-8279 GCA_965213875.1 Tunicatimonas sp.
GAGGAGGCAATAGTGGAGAAGGCCACGTCACTGCCGCTCATTCAAGTACCGTAAGTTTCTAAAACTCAACAATCCCCCACCCCGCTCGTTGATAGGCAAACTCCTGTCGCGTGCCTTCCCCCACTACCCCTCCCCTTGCCCCCGCCGAACGCTGGTTTGCCCAGCAGGGTTGGCAGCCTTTTCCGTTTCAGCGAGAAACCTGGGAGGCTTATCTGGCGGGCGAAAGCGGTTTGCTCAACGCGCCCACCGGTAGCGGAAAAACCTACGCACTGTGGGTACCCTGCCTGCTGTCGTTCATTCAGCAGCATTCCGACGATTATCAACTGACGCAGAACAACGGCCTGCGGGTGCTGTGGATCACTCCGCTGCGGGCATTGGCCAAGGACCTTCGCCTGGCGATGGAACGCGCCTGTGAGGCGATGGAAGTACCCTGGCAGGTAGCCGTGCGTAGCGGCGACACCTCTACCGCCGACCGAAAAAAGCAGCTCAAGCGTTTGCCCGAGTGCCTGATTACCACTCCCGAAAGTCTGCACTTGCTACTGAGTCAGAAAGATCACCGCCGGGTGTTTCGTCGGCTCGAGTGTGTTATCGTCGACGAGTGGCACGAACTGCTGGGAACCAAGCGGGGCGTGCAGCTGGAGCTGGCACTGTCGCACCTGAAAACCCTACGGCTCGAACTGCGGGTGTGGGGCGTGTCGGCCACCATCGGCAACATGACGCAAGCGCGTGACATTTTGTTGGGCGGCACCCACCGTGGACTCGGCCCGCTGAGCGGCAATCCGCGGGGCGGCACTCCGCGACCGAGCCGGATCGTTCGGGCTGAGGTTGACAAACGTATCGAGGTGCAGTCAATCATTCCCGAAGAGGTGGATAAGTTTCCCTGGGCGGGGCATTTGGGCATCCGTATGCTGCCGCAGGTGCTGCCCATCATTGAGCAGAGTCGCGCTACGCTGCTATTTACCAACACCCGCTCTCAAACCGAGATCTGGTACCAGAAACTACTGGAAGCGGTGCCCGACCTGGCCGGACAGATTGCCATGCACCACGGTTCGCTCGATAACGAAGTACGCACCTGGGTAGAAGAAGCGCTGCACGGTGGTATTCTTAAGCTGGTAGTTTGCACTTCTAGCTTAGACTTAGGGGTAGACTTTCGCCCGGTAGAAACCGTTATTCAGGTAGGTAGTCCGAAGGGTATTTCGCGCTTCTTGCAGCGGGCCGGACGCAGCGGACACCAGCCGGGCGCCACCAGCAAAATCTACTTTCTTCCCACCCATTCGCTAGAGTTGCTCGAGGCAGCGGCCATTCAGGAAGCCATTCACCAAAAAGTAGTAGAATCGCGGCCGCCCCTAGAGAATTCTTTCGATGTGCTGGTGCAGTACCTCGTGACGCGGGCGGTAGGCGAAGGCTTTCGCGAGGCGGATCTTTATCAGGAAGTGATCACCACCTACGCCTTTCGTCACCTCACCCCCGAACAGTGGCAGTGGGCCCTGCGGTTCGTCACCACCGGTGGCGAGAGCCTGGGCGAGTACGATGAGTTTTCGAAGGTAGAGGTCATCGACGGCGTATATAAGGTAACCAGCCGTCGCACCGCCATGCGCCACCGCCTATCGATGGGCACCATCGTGAGCGATCCCATGATGCGGGTCAAGTTCGTAAGCGGCGGGCACATCGGCATGCTGGAAGAGAGCTTCGCGGCCCGCCTCAACAAGGGCGACAAGTTTTGGTTTGCCGGTCGCAACCTGCGGCTGGAGCGCATCAAAGACATGACCGTGATGGTGAGTCGGGCTCGCGGCAAAGACGGCATAGTACCCCGCTGGAGTGGCGGACGGCTACCGCTGTCATCACAATTGGCCGACATGATTCGCCTCAAGATCGACCACTTCATCGCGGGCGACTATCCCGACGAAGAACTGCACGCGCTAGAACCGCTGCTGAGCTTGCAACGTGAGTGGTCAGATCTACCGAGGCGTGACACCTTTCTGATCGAAAAGCTACTGACGCGCGAGGGCGATCATGTGTACATGTATCCGTTTGCCGGGCGGGCGGTACACGAACTGCTGGCCGCCCTGGTGGCCTGGCGGATTAGTCAAATTCAGCCCATCAGCTTCTCTATTGCCATGAACGACTACGGTTTTGAGCTGATGTCGGATCAGGAGATTCCGCTGGAAGAAGCCCTAGAACTAGACCTGTTCGGTACTGAAACACTGCCAGCTGATTTGCTCGCCAGTATTAACAGCACCGAGATGGCCAAACGGCGGTTTCGCGAGATCGCCGCCATCGCCGGACTCATCTTTCAGGGCTACCCGGGCAAGTACATCGGCAACCGCCACCTGCAAGCCACCGCGCAGATCATCTATGACGTGTTTGACAAATACGACCCGGAAAACTTATTACTAACGCAGGCTACCGCCGAAGCATTACACCAAACTGTGACGCAGTCGCGCTTGTCAGAAACGCTAGCGACGATCAACCAACAGCACCTCAGCATTCAGTACCCACCCCAGCCAACGCCCTTCGCGTTTCCGATCATGGTCGACCGCATGCGCGAGAAAATCAGCTCCGAAACACTGGAAGACCGTATCCTGAAAATGCAACGGCAGTTGGAAGCCTACGCGGCGAACGGTGAGGTGTAAATGGCGACGGCATAGCAGCGTATGAGAAGACCGAAGTGCTAGTGCTAATTATTGATCGTTTACAACACGCTCGTCCTGACCAAATGCCGCTTAGAACCATCGCTAAGTAACTCCCGGCCACACCAAATGTCCCTAAACTTACCCGCTTAGTACATCCTGGTTAGAACATATACCGCTAAACTTACGGGTACATTACTTCACGGTCAGGCCGTGAGTCACCGGGAAGGTCTGCTGAAGTACTTTCGGTCTGCCGTTAGTCATTTTTAGCCTTCCACGGGTTACTTCTGGGCTGTTCAAACATAGCCTGTAGGCTCTGCTATAAGCGGTTTCTTCGGGTCTTTATCATTGCTATCTTGCGCGGTACCATTAGATGTCTAATCAAGCCACTTGCCCGCCACGATACCAACTTCGCATCCAGCGAAATATCAACTCCAGCCAATGCCTTCGACACCGGACAGTAGCTTTCTTTGATCTACCATCCAATATCAAACAACCAATATCCAGCCCCTAAACATTCTCTGACACACTAGGTTTGAAGAAAAAGCAAAACATCCATGCCTCAAGATAAGATTGCCGTGTTTTGGTTCCGGCGCGACCTGCGCTTCGACGACAACGTTGGACTTTACCATGCCCTGAAGGGAGACTTACCCGTGCTACCGCTGTTTATCTTCGATACCCATATTCTAGATGATCTAGAGGACAAGGAGGATGCTCGTGTGATGTTTCTGCACGATACGGTGACGGCCATGCACGACCGGCTGGCCGACAAAGGTTCTTCCCTACTGGTGAAGCACGGTACGCCCGAGGCTATGTGGAAAGAGGTACTGCGCGACTATGACATACGAGCTGCCTACACCAACCATGATTACGAACCTTACGCCCTGGAGCGAGACGAAACGATCAACCAACTGCTCACCAATCGCGACGTTCCGTTCTATACTTATAAAGATCAGGTCATCTTCGAGAAGGATGAGATTCTGACCGGCTCGGGCACTTTTTACAAGGTGTTTACTCCCTACAAAAGAGCGTGGTTAGAAAAGTTAGAAGATGATATGCTGGAGCCGTACACCTCCGGGCTATCGTTTGACAACTGGCATCAGACCAAACCGATAGACATGCCTTCGCTCAGCGACCTAGGTTTCGAACGGTCTGATATTGAGATTCCGCCCAACCGCATCGATGAGGAGGTGATTGATCACTACGAAAAGAAGCGCGACTACCCGGCTCAGGATGGCACCACCCGCCTGGGGGTACACCTACGCCACGGTACGCTGAGTATCCGCAAACTAGCACGGGTTGCGGTTGATATTAACGCTACGTACCTCAGCGAGCTGATCTGGCGGGAGTTTTACATGCAGGTGCTTTTTCACAGTCCACAGGTCGTAGACGAGTCGTTCAAACCCAAGTACGATAACATTCCGTGGCGCAACGATGAAGATGATTTCGTACGCTGGTGCGAAGGCCGCACTGGCTACCCCATTGTGGACGCGGGCATGCGCGAGCTCAACAAAAACGGCTACATGCACAACCGGGTGCGCATGGTGGTGGCCAGCTTCTTGACCAAGCACCTGCTGATCGACTGGCGCTGGGGCGAAGCCTACTTTGCCAAAAAACTGCTCGACTACGAACTGGCCAACAACAACGGCGGCTGGCAGTGGGCGGCGGGCAGCGGTGTCGACGCCCAGCCCTACTTTCGGGTGTTCAACCCCTACTCCCAAACCGATAAGTTCGACAAAGCTGAGGAGTACATCAAAAAGTGGGTGCCCGAGTATGGTACCCACGACTACCCCGAACCGATGGTCGACCACAAAGAAGCCCGCCAACGCGCGATTGATACTTTCAAAGAGGCACTGAACGGGTGAATCTTTTCGTACTTGCTATACTAACCGCCGTGGTCTCTTTGGTTCAACCTTAGATCAAGCGGAGAGAAGGCTACATTAAAAGTAAAGGGTAGTTGCTCACAAGAGTACCGTAAAAAACCAAGCTGTGTGAAGTGCTTCTTTAAGAAGTCTTCCAGCTCCGTTCTCTCTAAAGGTGTAACCAAAGTATAAGAATGCGTATATTTCAAAAAGATACGTAGCAGCTTGCCAATGAACATTCAACTTAACTTGCCCGATGGACTTCAAGTGAGCCAATTTGAGCTCAGCGTATTGTTTGCAGCTAAACTGTTCGAAGAGGGATTAATTACTTCGGGCCAAGGTGCTGAAATGGTAGGGTTGTCCAAACGTGCCTTCATTGAGTTGTTAGGTAAGTATAACGTATCTATCTTCCAATACGATATAGAAGAGATCGAGGAAGACATTGCTAATGCCTGAGGAACTCATTATTTCAGATGCCAGCCCGCTAATCGCGCTTATAGATATTGAACAGGTAGCATCGGCGCGTAATAGTCACAGATGTCGTGCGAAACGAATACACGCAAACTTACCTGACGGGATTGAAGTTTCTGATGGTTACGACCTTCAGCGGTACCAGTTACTCCGTTTAGAGCTTGATGCGGGCAAAGCCAGTGCCACTGCTTTAGCTTTAGAACAATCCAATAGCCGAGTTATTCTAGATGAAAGAAAGGGAAGACTGGTGGCTAAACGACTGAATCTGCAAGTGACAGGAACATTAGGAATCATTGTGAAAGCAAAGGAGAATGGGTTGATTACGTCGGGAAATATGTAAAAAGCAAAGATGAGTCAAACCCCAGCCTTAGCAGACGTCGAAAAACTACAAGAAACGTTCTAAGACAGATTAATATCCTCTAACAAGAACCGGCCATTACGTTCACTACACTGCGTCACTTCTTCACCACAAAACTCGCTCTTCCCACGATCGGTTCGCCTTGCTGGGTCAGCCCTTCTAATCGCACCTCGTAGGTGCCGGGCTGGTCTGAGGTGTAGAGCGACACGGTGGCTTGCCCGCTCTCATCGAACACAATATTCGGCTCCCAGAACAGCGTAGAGCGCAGGTCGGGTTTCACGTGCTCGGGTTTCTGCGTGTCGTAGCGCGGGGCATAAAACTCACGGGTTGCCGAATAGCCGGGGTGCGTAAAGTTGATAATACCCTGCCGCCCTCCACGGGGAGTAGCGTTTGAGCCCCGGCGGGTGTACACCGCTACGGCACCGTTGGCACCTTGACTGCCGTACATGGCTGCCGACGGCCCCTTGAGCACATCCACGTAGTAGACATCGCGCACACTAATGCTATTGACCATCTCGGCATCACCCGGAATACCGTCGACCAAGAACAGGGCCTCATTACTTCCGTTGATAGAACTCATTCCTCGGATGAAGGCCGTCTGATTGGGAAAGGTGCCGACCACCCGCACCCCCGGTACGCGATACAGTAGATCGAAAACGCTCATAGCACTCTCAGTTCCGGCAATCGAATCCATCACCAGACGATGACTAGGTTCACCGTAGAGTTGACTGGCCCGATAAAACGGATCGTTTCGCTGGTCTCTTCGCCCCTTCACCTCTACCCCTTCCAACACAATCACATCGTTGTCAAAATCGTAGGCGGAATCTACCTGATTGATTTGGCGACGCCGATTTAGGTATTCGTTCATCATCGCTAGGGTAGGAGTGATGCGGGGGCGCAACACGGGCGTAAAGGGCAGTGGTGCCGGTTCATCCAATAAGATTGCCACATCTTGTCGCAGCTTCTCCTTCTTTCCTACCTTACGGCGGGCCTGTAAGATGACCTCGATAGAATCTTCAAACTGATTGTCAACGAAGGCAAACCGGCCCAACGAATCAGTGTCTCCTTCGGACACAAACGCCTGATTCATCATAATCATTGAAATGGTTCCGGGTGCTGGTTTTTCGCGTTGGTAATAGTTAACTAACCGCCCCCCCACAGTAAACCCCTGCTCGGCTAAATAAGGAAACGTAGCCACACTGTCACTCAACACGTCAGACCAGCGAAAGCGCCGCCAACCCTGCGTCAGCATCAGATAGTCACGGGCGCGGTAGCCAGCCGCGGATGTATCTTCCAGATAATACGTCGGCTGCTCAATAAATCCTTTAAGGTCAGAGCTGAACAGTAGGTAACTACGAATATCGTCGGTATAGGACTCATAGACGACTTCACGAGGATTGGTTACTGTTAGCGACGCCCGTCCACTAATACGCTGACCACTCGTATCTCTTAGCGCGATCGGCAGTGCCACCCGCTGGCGGGGGGCGAAAGGCGAGGAAGGACGCTCGATGATCGCCATCGGTAGCGAGGGTAGATGAGGATACAGTAGACGTTCGCAATGAGGATTGCCCGTGGCATCGAAGAAGGTGAGGTGACAGATACCCGACGGAAAAACAGATTTAGCGAGGTCGGCTACCAGTATAGAGTCGCCTTCGGGCACCTCAAACGCAGCAAATACCAGTCCTCGGCGGTGGGCTACCAGGGTGCCGCCCCCGGCCTCTAAACCTGGCGTGGCGTGTACCGTCACCTTCACTTCATCGTGCGAACCGGTGTGACTTACGCGCAGCGCGTAACCTTGGGGCCGCACTTCGGGAAGTGGAAATTCCAGTGGCACTCCCTCCAGCTCAACCTGAGCGATATAAGTCTCACCCACCATCGGTTTCAGGATAAAAGCACCCATGCCCTGGTGATGGGTTTTGAACGTGGTCACTGCCTCACGGTTTTGGTTAACTACCTCGCCGGTCACTTCCATGCTCTTGCCGTCAGGCCCTACGGCCTTGAAAGCCACCAAGCTGGTGAGCCCGTCCGTAAGTTCACCGCCCTCGGGGAAGAACTGCAGGTCGATGAGCGAACGTTGGCCTTCATACACAAAACTCTTGTCTTCAACGCGGCTCTCCTGCTGTATTGTTTGACCAATCGCCGTGCTGTCGGTACTCCAGACGGGAAACGATTGGGTAAAAAAGTAGCCAGCGTCGAAGTTTCGCATCCACTGCGTATAGGCCCGCACCCGATACGTACCGGATACTGAATCAGGCAACGCAAAATCACCGGCGGCGCCACCGTCTACGACTTTCAGTCGCCGCTGTGCAATCACTTGGCCGTTCGGGTCAATCAAATCTGCGTACAGTAGTCCACTGCGCGGTTCAGGTCGATGCGTTACGGCATTCACCAGATACGATTTAAACCAGATGGTTTCGCCGGTGCTGTAATACGGTTTGTCGAAGTGCAGATAGACCTTCTCTTGCCAATAGTTCGCGATGTAATTTGTCAGTCGGTCGACAATGGAGTCGGCAGGATCACTCAGCCAGCGGGCTGATAGCAGAGTAAGACCTGCTAAGAGGCCTAAAACGTACCAGGTGGGCAGTCTGGTTCGGAATATATTTTTCACTTATTGGTGTAATTTTAGGTTAGTATATAGATTATAATAAGATAAACCTAAAAAATTATTCTAACAAAGGACGAGGTAAACGTACTAAAGATTTAAAATATGCCCTTGACGATCAGACCAATAGCAGAGCTCCTTGCTACAGTATCTAAGTGTATGATGACTGACTCGTAGCCTCTTCAATAGCCTGCGATACCAACCCGCAGGCTTCGGCAATTTCCTCGTCACTGATGGTAAGAGGGGGGGCAATGCGCATCGCGCTGTCGCAGTACAAGAACCAGTCGGTGATCACCCCGAGTGCTACCGCCCGATCGATCACCGGCTTGAGCACCTCGAACGAATCAAAGGCCACG
>CBDCAN010000006.1:0-31102 GCA_965213875.1 Tunicatimonas sp.
TCGTTCGGAAGCAGTATTGATCGGCAGTCCGGAGATCACGACCTACAAAACCGAACTCACCGAGCAGCTGCTATTTCGCATTGATGCGGTGCAGGCGGGCAAGAACAATAAATACATCTTGCTAAACGCTCCGGCCGCATCAACGCAGAAGATCATTGATATACTGCCCGGCATGCGCAGCCCTACGGTTCTGCCACTGGCCGCCGAAGGCTGGAACTCGATTCATTCGGTGGTGAATGAAGACGCTTTTTGGGAATCTATCGAACAGCTGCGCACCGCCGGTGCCGAAGGCATCTTAGTGGTGCCGATTGAAAAAATGGTCGTATGAGAGTCGTACATTATCCTCCAGCCAACGAATGGCTGACACTGCTAGAACGCCCCACCCTCAAGTTCAAGCAGACCAAGAAAATTGTGTCGCCCATCCTCAAAAAGGTCAAGAAAAAGGGCGACAAAGCACTGCGTCAGTTTGCCTTAGAATATGACCACGTAACGCTACAGGAGCTAGCCGTGAGTAAAGTTGAGACGCAACAGGCGTGTGAACGGGTAAGCCCCACCCTACAAGCGGCCATTCAGGTAGCCAAAGACAACATTGAAAAGTTTCACCGTGCCCAACATACAGAGGTGCTATCGGTAGAAACCATGCCAGGCGTGGTTTGTCAGCGGCGCAGTGTTCCTATCGAGCGGGTAGGGCTATACGTTCCGGGCGGTACGGCGCCGCTCTTTTCTAGCGTACTCATGTTAGGCGTACCCGCCGTATTGGCCGGTTGTCGTGAGATTGTGCTCTGTACCCCGCCCAACCAACAAGGCAGTGTTCACCCGGCCATTCTGTACACCGCCAACCTCATTGGCATTCAAAAAGTATTTAAGGTAGGTGGCGCCCAGGCGGTCGCAGCGATGGCCTACGGCACGGAGACGATTCCGGCGGTCTACAAAATCTTCGGGCCAGGCAACCAGTACGTCACCGTGGCCAAGCAGTTGGTGAGTCAGAAGGGTACCGCTATCGATCTTCCGGCGGGCCCGTCGGAGGTGGCGGTGCTCGCCGATGATACGGCGAACCCTGCGTTTGTGGCGGCCGACTTGCTCTCACAAGCCGAACACGGTCTTGATAGCCAGGTGGTGCTGGTTAGTACCAGCACCGACTTAGTGGCACGGGTGCAAACCGCCCTCGCCGAACAGTTGGTTGACCTGCCCCGTCGAGAAATTGCGGAGCAGACGCTGACCAACAGCGTAGCCATTGTGGTACACGACCTAGGCGAGGCCTACGAAGTGCTGAATGAATACGGGGCCGAGCACTTGATCATCGCCACGCAAGACCCACACGACGCGGTGTCGCACATTGTGAATGCCGGCTCAGTATTTTTGGGACACTACACGCCCGAATCGGCCGGCGACTACGCCTCGGGTACCAACCATACGCTGCCTACCAACGGCGTGGCCAAGGCTTACAGCGGGGTCTCCCTGGATAGTTTTGTTAAGAAGGTAACTTATCAAGAGATTACGCCCGAAGGTTTGCAGCGGTTGGGTCCACACGTGGCCGTCATGGCCGAAGCCGAAGAACTGGTGGCCCACCAGCGAGCGGTAACCCTACGGTTGGAGCAGTTAGAAGACGAGTAGGTCTATCAATAGCGCATTAATCCTTTATACCCTTTATCTGAAAAGTTTACTAAAAATATAAGCCTATGTTTGATCTTAACGCCCTCATCCGCCCGCATATTCTGACGATGAAACCCTACGCCTCAGCGCGTGATGAATATCAGGGAACGGAAGGTACGTTCTTGGATGCCAACGAAAACGCCTTCGGCACTCCCGGACTCTCCGACAGCGAAGTGCAGTTTCACCGCTACCCGGATCCCTACCAGCGGCAGCTCAAGCAGCGCCTATCGACCGTAAAGCAGGTGCCAACTGAACGTATTTTTCTGGGCAACGGCAGCGATGAAATCGTAGACATGATTATCAAATCATTTTGCCGACCGGGGCAGGATAACGTGGTCATCATGCCGCCTACCTTTGGGATGTACCGGGTGGCGGCGGCCATCAATGATGTGCCGATCCATCAGGCTACCCTGGATGAAAACTACGCTATCGATAAGAAAGCACTGGAAAAAGCGGTAGATGAAAACACTAAAATCATTTTCTTCTGCTCGCCTAATAATCCGACGGGCAATTTGATGGATCGTGAAGTCATTACACACTGGCTACAGAACTTCTCCGGACTGGTGGTGGTCGACGAAGCTTACGCTGAGTTTGCCGAAACCCCAAGTTTAACTACGCAACTGGCCGACTTCCCGAACCTCATTGTGATGCAAACCCTCAGTAAAGCCTGGGGCATGGCCGCGCTACGGCTCGGTATAGCTATGGCATCACCTGAGATCGTGGCGGTGCTGAACAAAGTGAAGATGCCTTACAATATAAACCGCCTCACCCAGGAGCGGGCGATGGAACTGCTGCAATACGAACCAGCTATGCGCCAGAGTGTGAAAGAAATTTTAGCACTACGCGCGCAATTGGCGGCAGACCTTACAGCACTGTCTGTTGTTCAGAAAGTATACCCTTCTGATGCCAACTTTTTGCTGGTGAAAGTGCGCGGGGCTGATGCCGTATTCGCTCACTTGCTTGAGCAGCAGGTGATCGTACGTAACCAGTCGCGTGTGGTGCGCTGCGAAGACGGTTTTCGGATTACGGTGGGCACCGCGCAGGAGAATCAACAGTTGCTTAAAGCACTCGCCGCCATTGAAGAACCGTCCGCTAGCCAGTAGCCCATTCTGAACCATAACAACGTTGATTCATGAAGACCGTACTTTTTATCGACCGCGACGGCACCATCATTCAAGAGCCGGAGGATGAGCAAATTGATTCGCTCGAAAAGCTTACTTTCTTACCCCGAGTGCTTAGCAACCTTCGTAAGGTGGCCCAGGAAACGCACTACGAACTGGTGATGGTGACCAATCAAGACGGACTTGGTACCGATTCTTTCCCGGAAGACACCTTCTGGCCGGCGCACCATAAAATGCTGGCTACACTAGAGGGCGAAGACATTCATTTCGGCGAAATTTTGATTGATCGTACGTTTGAGCATGAGAACGCTCCTACGCGCAAACCGGGCACTGCCCTACTTACTCATTATCTGGAAGGAGACTACGATCTGGCCAACTCATTCGTGATCGGCGACCGGTTGAGTGACGTGCAGTTGGCTAAAAACCTGGGCACACAGGCTATTTTTATCTCTGACGAACCGACCGAAGGTGCCGTCTTGTGTACTACCGACTGGGATGAAATCTATCGCTTTCTTCGTCTTCCCGCCCGCACGGTGACGGTGACACGAACGACCAAGGAAACTGACATTCAGATTCTGCTGACCCTCGACGGGGGTGGCACAACCGAAATTGATACAGGGTTGGGTTTTTACGATCACATGCTAGATCAGCTCGGCAAGCATTCTGGTGCAGACCTGCGCGTGCGCGTAGAAGGCGACCTGCATATTGATGAGCATCATACCATTGAGGATACCGCCCTGGCCCTGGGCGAAGCCTACGCCCGGGCTATTGGAGATAAAAAGGGCATCCAGCGCTACGGTTTTTTACTACCGATGGACGATGCATTGGCGCAGGTAGCCGTCGACTTCGGCGGTCGGCCCTGGTTGGTCTGGGAAGCAGACTTTAAACGCGAGATGGTGGGTGACATGCCTACCGAGATGTTTTATCACTTCTTCAAGTCGTTCTCTGACGCTGCCAAGTGCAACCTTAACATCAAGGTAGAAGGCGACAACGAGCACCATAAAATTGAGGCCGTGTTTAAGGCTTTCGCCAAAGCAATCGAAATGGCGGTACAACGCGATGTGAACAACCTAGATGCCCTGCCGAGTACGAAGGGAGTGCTTTAAACCAAAAAGCTATCCCCTGACAAATCAAGAGATAGCTTTAAGCTCAGGTAGTTTCCTAGCTAGTTCTTATAAGGAAAACGCTTAGATACGCGTTTCATTAGGTAATCTACTACATCTTCCGGATCATTGGCGTAGCTACTGGCCACGCTTTACTTCCCAAAGGCCTCGCGGCGGTAGTTGAGACTGGTGCTGTACACCGGCAGGCTGATTTTAAGCAGGGCAAAGAACCCTTGTCCCTTTACTCCGGGGCGAATGCCCGCTTCGGCTCCGTATGACCAGCCAATTTTTCGATTGTTTTTGCCCTCCATGCCCAAACGGAAGCCCCAAGCTTGAGTCTCAATATTTTCAGTAGAGAAGCGGCGTAGACTATTGGCCATCGTCGGATCGCGGTAAAGCACATCTTCTAGGTCTACCACCGGCGCAAACATGAAATCTGCGTACGTAGTAAACAAATGGTTGCTGGCTAGCACTGAGTAGCCCTTGTCAGGTTTGATCGCCATATTTTTGAACCAGCTCATCGAACCTCCAATAAAGAGGCCCGCTACCACCTGGTTGGTATGTAGATAGGCTTCTATAGGAAAAGTGCCGCTTTCGTCTTCTAGCACGACGGTTTGTTCGTCGGTGATGCGCTCCAGGTCCAGTGAGGTGTCGAAGGCGAATCCGCCCAGGCGCACGCCTCGGATTTTTCGCACCTTAGACGGAACCACCGTATGTTCGGGCACGTGCGCTGCCCAGCGGTTTCCTTTTTGGTACTTGCGTGAGTACAGCGTCAGTTTTGTTTCCGTATCGTCTTCAAAGTCCTGGATATGGTACGTTACGCCAATCTCACCGTAGGTAAACCCGTTCGGCTTGTTGACCTGTACCTGGTTCTTCAGTGCCGCATCACGGGTCAGGTCAAACGATCGGGTGTAGGCCTGACGGAAACTGGCGTGGAAGTCTACTTTGTCTTCCATGTAGTAATTGACGCCAACTCCAAAACCAGCCGTCACATTAGCCGCTGATACTTCGGCGTATACGGGCTGAATGTGCAAGAAGAGCTTGTTGATGGCGTAGGGATCGTCATACAGTTCTTCGTAGGTGATGGCGGCCTTGGGTGAGAGTCCTTGAGCCATGACAGTGCCAAATCCGCCGAGCAGGATGAGCGAGAGAAGATATCTTTTCACAACGATGTGGTTTTACTATTCATCGTTGCTAAAGTAGAAATCAGCCGCACAACAAATCACGCGACGATTTCTATTTATTGCATGTGTAGTTTCTACCGAAGTTAGTAGAAAAACCCTGACAACAAGCAGCACGGAAGCGAGCGGTTCGCACTTGCTGACCACACCCCGCCATTAAAACTACTGCTGCTCGCGAAAGTAAGACACAAACGCTTCCTGCGTCATGCTGCCCACATCACCCTCACCGTGCCGACGGATGGATACCTGCCCCGCCTCCTGCTCCTTCTCTCCCACCACCAGCATAAACGGAATTTTGGTCACCTCGGCATCGCGAATCTTCCGGCCGATTTTCTCGTCGCGGTGATCGATAAAGCCGCGGATGTCGCGCTCTTCCAGGTACTGCATCACTTCGTCGGCGTAGCCCGCGAACTTCTCAGAAATCGGCAGGATAGCTACTTGCTCGGGTGATAACCACAGCGGCAGGTTGCCCCCGGTGTGCTCCAGTAGAATGGCTACAAACCGCTCCAGCGAACCGAAGGGTGCCCGGTGAATCATCACCGGACGGTGCTTCTGGTTGTCGGCACCCACGTAGGTCAAATCAAAACGCTCGGGTAGGTTATAGTCTACCTGAATAGTGCCCAGCTGCCACTGGCGGCCCAGTGCATCGTTGACCATAAAGTCGAGCTTAGGCCCGTAGAAGGCGGCTTCGCCGTACTCGGTAACCGTACTCAGATCGCGGCCCGATACGGCGTCCACAATGGCTTGCTCGGATAGCTCCCAGGTTTCGTCAGAGCCGATGTATTTCTCTCGCTTGTCAGGATCCCGTAGCGATACCTGCGCCCGAAAATCGTCAAAGCCCAAGGCGTTGAATACGTACAGCACCAAATCAATCACCTTCACAAACTCTTCCTTAAGCTGGTCGGGGCGACAGAAAATGTGCGCATCGTCTTGGGTGAAACCGCGCACTCGGGTAAGTCCGTGCAGCTCGCCGCTTTGCTCATAGCGATACACCGTGCCGAATTCTGCGTAGCGAATGGGCAGTTCTTTGTACGAATGCGGACGGCTTTTATAAATCTCGCAGTGGTGCGGGCAGTTCATCGGCTTAAGCAAAAATTCTTCGTCTTCGCTCGGCGTCTTGATCGGCTTAAAAGAATCTTCGCCGTACTTCTCGTAGTGCCCCGAAGTAACGTACAGCTGCTTGTGTCCGATATGCGGGGTGATCACCGGTTGGTAACCTGCCTTCTGCTGTGCCCGTTTCAGAAAGTTCTCTAGCCGCTCGCGCAGCAACACTCCTTTGGGCAGCCACAGGGGCAAACCGGCCCCAACGTTTTCAGAGAAAGTGAACAAGTCTAGCTCGCGGCCCAGCTTGCGGTGGTCACGTTTTTTCGCTTCTTCTACCCTTTCCAGATATTCTTTGAGTTCCTTCTGCTTGGGGAAAGTGACCCCGTAAATACGGGTCAGTTGCTTGCGCTGCTCGTCGCCGCGCCAGTAGGCTCCGGCCACATTAGTGAGCTTGATGGCTTTGATGAAACCGGTATGCGGAATGTGCGGCCCCCGGCACAGATCAACAAACGCCCCCTGTTCGTAGAATGTGATGGTACCATCGTCCAGCCCTTCCAGCAGGTCTAACTTATACTCATCGTCCTTGTCGGTGAAGTAACTGACGGCCTCTTTTTTGCCGACGTCGCGCCGCTGATACGTATTCTTCTGGCGGGCCAGCTCGGTCATTTTCTGCTCTATCTTCGTCAGGTCGTCGGCTCCCAGGGTTTGCTCGCCCAGGTCTACGTCGTAGTAAAAACCGTTGGCAATGGGCGGTCCGATGCCGAACTTCACGCCGGGATACAATTCCTGCAGGGCTTCGGCCAACAGGTGGGCCGATGAGTGCCAGAAGGTAGACTTACCGTCATCGTCGTTCCAGGTGAGTAGTTGTACCTTGGCGTCGCTTTCTATCGGGCGGAAGGCATCCCACACTTCACCGTTCACGCGGGCGGCCAATACGTTGCGGGCCAGGCCCTCGCTGATGCTTTGGGCCACGTCTAAACCGGTGCTTCCCTGGGGGTACTCCCGACGACTACCGTCGGGCAGGGTAATATTAATATTGCTCATAGCAGTTGAAAATTTCGGAACGCAAACTTAGCCTTTTTCGCCCATCATCCGAAATCCTTGTTTGATATTCGCATACGAAGATACTGCGAGCAGCTTAATTCGCGTCTACCGGAGAAATACTCTGAATGGGGGTCATGCGCTTGAGCTTTTCAAACTCTTCTTCTTGCTTACGCTTCCAAAGATAGCGCACCTTACCGCGCAGCGTAGCTAGCTCTTCGGTGGCGGTTTGGTGAACGTCCGGCTGTTGCAGCGAATCAAGCTCAACGATGGCTTCGTACTGTTTGATCGCCTGCTGATAACGGTAGCGACGATCGTAGCTGCGGGCAGCGGTGAGCATAATAGACTTTTCTTCGGGCTCTTTGAGGAGCACCCTTCGGGCGTAGTGTAGCGATGAGTCGTAGCGCTGCTTCTGAAAGTACAGCTCGCTCAGCTCGCGGAACACAGGAGTGTGCACAAAAGTAGAGTCACTCCGTAGGCGGTAGAGAATGGTCTGCGCGCTGTCTGCCTGCCCGGTCATCCGTAGAATACGAGCTTGCTGAAACCGAACTTGATTGTTCGCAGGGCCCTGCGCCAGCATCTTGTCCATATAGACGCGGGCCTTGCGGTAGTCCTGACTGGTCATGTACAAACCTACCAGCTCACCGTACACATCGCCCCCGGTGGCTCCTAGCTTCAATCCTTGCAACAAACTTTTTTCGGCTATTGCTATATGACCAGACTGCGCAGCGGCCCGGCCCTTGCGTAGATAGTTGGCGTAGCTGCGGGGGGCCAGCGCAATAGCGCTATCGCTGTACTTGAGGGCGTCTTCAAAATAGTTGCTCTGCAGACTAGCCTGGGCCAATAGCTCGTAGGTACTCAACGAAGAAAGCCCGCGCTTGGCCGCGTTTTTAGCCTCCTGAAACGCTTCGCGGTTACGCCCCTTCTCAATAAGTCCGGCGGCTCTGACCAACCGATAATTCGGTTCTCGGCTATTGGCTTCAATGGCCTGCCGAATGTGCGCCAGCGACGCGTTGGTTTGCCCGTGTTTGAGTAGCAGGCGCGCTTTTTGATAAAGTGCTTCGGCGTTTTCCGGTTCTTCTTCCAGCACCTCGTCTACGGCAGCCAGCGCGTATTCGTAGTAAGCATCTTCGTTGAACTCGGGCAACGCCGGAATCTGCTGCGTCGGCTCGTGCGAACAGGCCGTCAGGAACCATCCTCCCAGTACAATCAGTAATTTTCTCAAGGCAACTTGGTGGTTTGAGGTAATGAGGCGATCCGTACATCAGAAGAACGGTCGCTCCCTGTCTACTAACACATCTTATGCCGCAATCGCGACAGAATAAACGACATTTTGGTTTTTTAATACCTGGATTTAACTGTATTCTTAACCAAGTGACTCACACGGTTTGCGATTGACTACCGTTAAAGTAAAGACAAAGCGAGCAACATGAAAAATTATTGGCTGATCATTCTTGGTGTGTTCCTCATGCAGCCGGTTTGGGCGCAGAGCGTACATTCTTACAGCACTAAGTCGAAAAAGGCCATCAAGTACTACGAGCAGTCGACCAACTTTTTTATCCGCCGCCAGTACGGCCCTGCTCTGGAATTGCTGGAGTATGCACTGAAGAAAGACGCTGACTTTGCTGAGGCACACCTGCGGGTGGGCAAGATATACTACGCCATTGACAGCGAAGATCAGGCGAAGTTTCATCTGAAAAAGGCAGTAGACGAGCAGTACGACAATCCGCGCTTTACTGATGCCCACCTGTTGCTGGCCAATCTACACTTTGGTGACCAAGAGTATAACGAGGCCGAGCAACTGGTGCAGCACCTACTGAAGGTCCCCCGACTGCCTCAGGTGATTAAAAACGACGCGCGCCATTTACTGTCCAATATTGAGTTTACACAACAGAACATCAACAACCCGCTACCCTACCAACCCGAGCCGGTGGGCGGCGAAATGAACAAGCTACCACTTCAGTACTTTCCGGTGCTTACGGTAGACCAGCAAACAATGATCTTCACCGGTCGCCAGGGAACCACCCCGCCCTACGACGAAGACATCTACGTGAGCCAGAAAAACCGGGCGGGTGAATGGATGTTGCCGCAGCCCATTTCCGAAAATATTAACACGCCGCGCAACGAAGGCACTTGCACCGTAACCGCCGACGGACGGACCCTGATTTTTACTGCCTGTGAAGACCGCACCGGTTTAGGCAGCTGTGACCTCTACATCGCGCAGCGCACCGGCAACCATTGGTCGCGCCCCGAGAACATGGGTCGTAATATCAACAGCCGCTCGTGGGAGTCGCAACCCTCGCTGTCGGCCGACGGACGGACGCTGTACTTTGTATCGGACCGCAAGGGTGGCTCGGGGCGGCGCGATATCTATGTTACCCAGCGACAGGATGATAACACTTGGTCGCCCGCTCAGAACGTAGGTGGTGAAATAAATACCGCCCGCGACGAGGTGTCGCCCTTCATTCATGTGAACGGACAAACCCTTTACTTTGCTTCCAACGGGCGGCCCGGCTTCGGTGGCTACGATCTGTATGTGTCAGAGCGTACGCCTACGGGTAAGCAAACCAATACGTGGTCAGCCCCTCAGAACCTGGGCTATCCGATCAATACCTTTCGCGATCAAGCTTCGCTATTCATCACCGCCAACGGACGCGATGGCTATTACTCCGACGAAGACCTGCGTAACGATAATGTGGTACGCAGCGAAATTTTTCGGTTTGAACTGCCCGAGCAGATTCGGGTGCGCTACCGCAGTAGCTACGTGCAAGGGACCGTGTACGATGCGGTGACCAAAGAACCACTGAAAGCAGCTATCGAACTGATAGATTTAGATGCGCAACAGGGCATTTCGCGAGTACAATCTGATTCTATCACCGGGCGCTACCTGATGGTACTCACCGAAGGGGCTGATTATGCGTTGTACGCCAACCGGGATCAGTATCTGTTTAAAAGTATGACGTTCGATGTGCAGCAGCGCGACGAAGAGCTTCAACCGGTAACGGTGGATATCTACCTAGATCCGGTAGAGAAAGGTAGAGAAACCGTGCTGAACAACATCTTTTTCGATACTGATAAGTATGATATTAAACCGCGGTCAGAGCCGGAGCTGCGTAAAGTAATTCTCTTTTTAGAAGAAAATCCTAGTATCCGAATCGTCGTTAACGGCCACACCGACAACGTAGGCACGGCTGATTACAACCAAAAGCTATCGGCCAACCGGGCGCAAGCGATCCATCAGTACCTCGTTCAGGCAGGTATTGCTGAAGAGCGACTTTCGTTCCGTGGGTACGGGGCTGAACAGCCTATTGCAGACAATGATACCGATAAAGGGCGACGAAGAAACCGACGTATCGCTTTTGAAATATTGTAGAAAACTCTATTTTGAGAGTTGCTGCGCTATACATACCATTTTTTAATTCATCACTGCGTTGTCTTGTGGCCCCCCATTGTGAAGAAGCTTTTTGACGTTACTCACTACAACTTAGCAGAATGGATTCCTTTTCTTCGTCTCCTTTCAGTACCCTTTATTGTCGCTTTCATTCTGCTCGATTGGCGCACGCTCGCCGGGTTGGCGTATCTGGTCAGCTTCTCGTCAGACGCCCTGGACGGCTTTGTGGCCCGTCGCTTTGGACTGGAATCTGACCGTCGGGGACGCTTAGACTCCTTCGCCGACGCGTTTTTGCTAGCGGCTGGGGTGCTTGCTTTTTATCACTTCGAGGCGATTTTCTTCGCGCAGCACCTACTACTTATTGCGGTAGTGCTCGGTTTATACGCTTTTCAATTGACGTTTAGTTTGGCGCGTTACGGCACATTCAGTAGCTTCCATACCATCTCGGCCCGGGCGGCGGCGGTCGTGCAGGCCGCCTTCTTTTCGTCTTTGTTTTTCTTCGGGGTGACCCCGTGGTTGTTTTACCTGATGATCGTCTTCTCTTTGTTAGAATTGGTGGAGGAGAACGTTTTGATCGCTATATTTCCACACTGGAAAGCGCACGTACACGGACTCTACTGGGTCATACGCGATCGCCGACGAAATCAGGAAAAGAAGGTTTCAAGTTAGCTTTTTACGCTAAGCATCACTGCTCATGGAATTTGAAGATGAACAAGGAACATTTTTCAGAAAGTCTACCGATAAAGACATTAAAGAATTTCAGCTGGACAAACTCAAGAGGGAAGCCGAAAAGAGGTTTGACGACATCCGAGGATTCTTTTATCTGATTCCTATTCCTGCTTGTATTACTAATCGCGAACGCAAGTTCGAAGAAGTAAATCACGCGTATTGTCAACTGTACGATTACGAGCGAGAAGACCTGATCGGTCAACCGTTTACTACTATCGTTCCTGAGTCTGCGCACGAAGAAATGAATCAGATGCATGACGACTTTTTCGACAACGAGCACGAGTTTAGCGGTCAGTGGGATGTCATGCGGCAGGATGGCATCATCCGCAGCGTGTTGGCTAACGCTGCGTACGTAGAAGCCCACGACGACCAGCGGCCCCTCAAAGTCACTTTTGTGGTCGATGTCACTGATCTCACTTCAGCGCAGAAGAACCTGAAGATGACCAACGAGTTGCTCAGTGGCAAACTCGAGGCTCAGGAGGTCGCGCAGAACCTGATGGTACACGATATGCGCAATCCTATTGCTAATATTTTATCCATCAGTAACATGCTACTCGACCGCCAGATTCAGCCGGAGGATGAGCGTTGGATTGATCTTATACATCATTTAGCACAACGCCTGGAACGACAGGTACGCAGTAGCTCTGATATGGCGAAAATGGAAGCCGGTAGTTACCAGCTACAAACTGAATGCTTCAACCTAATTACCCTCATCTACCAGGTAGTTCGAGCCGCAAGTGGCAGTGCTTCACGACGAGAGGTAAACCTTCAGGTGTATCATCAGGGTCAACCTATTGAAGAGGATGAGATTACCCTTGAGATAGAGGCAGACCGCTTCTACATTGAACAAGTTGTGACCAATTTGCTGGTAAACGCTCTTGAAGCATCACCTAAGGAGACGGAAGTAAAGGTAAATATTGAACAAGACCAACAGGTACGTATTCAGATGACGAATACCGGAGCGGTGCCGTCAGAAATACGTGACCGGCTTTTTGAAAAGAATATCACCTCAGGCAAGAAAGAAGGACACGGTTTGGGCACCTACATCGCTCGGCTAATTGCCCGCCAGCACGGCGGCAACATCGTCTTTAAAACGTTCGACGAAAGCAACCAAACCACGTTTGATATCACTCTGCCCCTCGTACCGTGTTAAGGAGCTACTGAGCAGTCTGATACAAGGGTGCGTGTGCACTATGTAACGTTGCCGTATCAATTTTAATCACCTCTCTATCGTAGGTCATCAGACCATTCACTTCCGATTCTACATCGGTGGTTTGCGTATAAACCGCAGCGGCTAGGCCCTGGTTAATCAACGGCGGCAGTTGCTCTATTAGTTTTAGGTACTCCTCTTGCAGCGCCTCTGGCGTCTTCGATGTCTTGAAGTGATCAGGTGCTTTGGCCAAATCTCGTACCCACAGATGATCTTCCAGCGCGAGCGCTTGCCCGCCAAATTCGCCTAGCACTGCCACTCGATCTTCTTCTACGTCAGGCATGCCTGGTCCAGGATACCGGTGTGCATCGCTTATCTGCCCCGCCCCGGTATCTATCCAGCCACTCGCCGCATTTACCAAACGACTGGTATCGTACTTCATGGCCCAGTTGGTCAAACGTTCGGTATCATACTGCCCCCACCCCTCGTTAAATATGACCCACATTACGATAGAGGGGTAGTTATGATAATGATCAATGAGTGATTGTAACTCCGTTTCAAACTGCTGGGCTACTTCAGGGTCTTTGTCCATTTCTTCTCCATCCTCCACCCGTTCGTCGCCGCTGGGCATGTCTTGCCAAACCAGCAGCCCGAGTTTATCACACCAGTAATACCAGCGATCAGGTTCTACCTTCACGTGTTTGCGTATCATGTTAAAGCCCATCCGTTTTGTCATGGCTACATCGTAGCGTAATGCCTCGTCGGTGGGTGCCGTATACAAACCACCCGGCCAGAAACCCTGATCCAATGGCCCTAACTGAAACAAGGGTTCGTTATTGAGCAGCAGGCGATTGTAGCCGTTGGCGCCCTTTCCTACCGATATTTTTCGCATACCAAAGTAGCTGACAACCTCGTCAATCACCTTCCCCTCACCGTCTAGCAGGCTCACCCGAAGGTCGTATAGAAAAGGGTCATCGGGTGACCACCGGCGGGCAGAATCTATCGGCAGCAATAGCGGTAAGTCGGTGGCCCCAGTGACCGTTGCTTTCACCTGTCCATCCACCAAAGCCTCTGCTCGTACCTGTGTCGCCGTTGTCGCGTCGCTGGCGAGCACTTCAGTAAGAAGCCTGGAGCGGTCAATATCAGGAATTAATTTTAACCGACTGATATGAGAAACAGGCACCGGCTCCAGCCACACGGTGCGCCACAGGCCGCTGGTGGGCGTGTACCATATCCCTTTCGGATCGAGTGCTTGTTTACCTACCGAATACGCGGACGAATCAGTAGGATCCCACACTTCTACAACCACCTCTTGCGCTCGTTTGCGATCTGCCAGCGCCCCGGTGATATCAATGCTGAAAGGAGTGTATCCACCGCGGTGCTCACCCACTTTTTGTCCGTTCACCCATACGGTGGCTTGCCAGTCGACCGCGCCAAAGTGCAAGAGAACGGTTTGGTCATTCCAAGACTCGTCCAGCATAAAATCTCTTCGATACCATAGCTTTTCGTCAGGCATCAGCATCTTTTGCACTCCCGACAGAGCAGACTCTACGGGGAAAGGCACTAGAATAGTGCTGTCGAAGACATCCGGTAGCGTCTCATCTTTTGGGGTGATGGCGTAGTCCCACAGTCCGTTGAGGTTCTGCCACTGCTCGCGTACCATCTGCGGACGAGGATACTCAGTGTGCACGTTGTCAGGCGTGATATCAGCGGCCCAACGGGTAAATAGCGTATTTTCTTTAGGTTGCCATACGGGTTGCGTCTCCTGCACGTAGGTCTGGCAGGTAGTAAATAGTCCTATGATTAGTAGCGTGTTACTAAGAATACGTAGCATCATTTAATGAGTGGTTAGTCAGTCAATTTGAAGAAATTTACCGAATCATCCTAATAGACTAATAAGACCGCTCCTAAAAGAATCATTGGTTAAAGTTCTCGTAAATGCGATACGCTTTTCATAGATTAGGCGCAAAATTACCAGTCTATGCGCCACCTGATTTGTACGGTTGTTTTCATATTGCTAGGCTCGATGGTTTTATCTTCGGTGGGCTGTGCTCAGGTAGAGCTCATTGAAGACGAAGAAGACGAAGGTCAAACAGCCTACAAGATAGAGACTGCATACGCTACGTACTTCTTTCAGCCCGAAGCCGGTGGGTTTTCCAGTATGATAGATCGCGACGGTAACGACTGGATATCCTTTAACCGGGGCGAAGGTCCGCAGGGCATGTACCGAGGCATTCCTAACCTAGTGTTTCCCGGCGACCTTTTCCATCCTGGTCATAAAAACTGCTACAGCAAAGTTTTGCGCAACAGCGGTGACCAAGTTTCTATCAAAAGCACCACCAACGACGATAAATGGAGCTGCACCTGGGATATCTACCCCACCCACGCCACACTTACCGTGACGCAAGCCGACAGCAACTACTGGTTTTTGTACGAAGGTACACCGGGTGGTGATTTTAGTGAAACCGACGATTACTACGTTACTTCTGATGGGCAGCGGCACGCATGCAGCGAGCCTCTCAAAGAGCAGGTATTGCCCTCACCCGAGTGGGTTTATTTTGGTGACACCCGCGTGCAGCGGACATTGTTTCTACTGCATCATGAGGCCGATCAGGCCGTTGACCAGTACTATCCCATGGATGGCATGACGGTGTGGGGCTTTGGACGCAACTACCAGTGTTGCGAGAAGTACTTAGAGGACACTCCCAATCAATTTACCATTGGTTTCATAGAAAGCGATCAACCAGAAGCGGTACAAACGGGCATTTTAGAGATTGCAGCGCAGTATGATTAACCGCCAGCACTTCCGGGTCGCCGCCTTTGGCGAGATTCTGTGGGATATGCTTCCTTCCGGACCGGTCATCGGTGGGGCTCCACTCAATTTTACCTACCGAATCAACGAACTAGGCAATCAAGGAACAATCATTAGTTGCGTAGGTGACGATGAGTACGGTAAACGAGCCGAGCAGCACTTGCAGCAGTGGGGCCTTAGCACTGAATACGTACAACGTCAAGAAAACCTCCCCACCGGCACCGTAGAGATAGCGCTTGACGCACAGCAGGAACCTCATTATACAATCACGCCCGCTGTAGCTTACGATCAAATACGCTACCAACCGGAGCTCACCCCGCTGGTACAGCAGGCCGACTGCTTTTGCTTCGGTACGCTGGCACAACGTGACGATATTTCTCGCCAGACGCTGCACGATCTGCTCGACCACTTCAGTGGGCAATACGTGCTCTACGATGTCAACCTCCGCCCCAACACGTATACTCCTGAAATCATCGAGCGCTCTATTCGGCGCGCCAACGTTCTTAAAATCAACGAAGACGAAGCCACCGAACTCGCTGATATCTGTCAGCTTTCGGCCACTGCCTTGCCTGACATCGGGCGCACGCTGCTCGCGCGCTACAGTTTGTCACACTGCCTCATTACTTTAGGTGAGCGGGGCGTTCTGGCGCTGTCAGCCGACGGCACCACTTGCTATGTACCGACCTTTCAGATCAATCTGGTAGACCCATTAGGAGCCGGTGACTCCTTTACGGCGGGATTTACCCACGCACTACTTTGGAAGCAACCCCTGGACA
This sequence comes from Tunicatimonas sp., assembly GCA_965213875.1. Classification (GTDB taxonomy): domain Bacteria; phylum Bacteroidota; class Bacteroidia; order Cytophagales; family Cyclobacteriaceae; genus Tunicatimonas. The sequence continues at coordinate 16,002 of CBDCAN010000006.1, forward strand.
AAGCCTGTCGCTTCGGCAATGCGCTGGGTGCTGCGGTCGCTAGCCAACCGGGAGGCACCCAGCGGGTAGAGGGGTCATCCGTCAAAATGCTGCTCGAACGCGGCCGAAGTGGCCCCGTAGACCTACGCTTCAAGCACCTTTTATAACAGTTTTACATGATATAGCAATGCAGCGAACCCTTTTACACACTAAAAACTCACTCTACTCTCTTTCCATTATCACATGTATGTGTGTTGCTACTATCAGTTTGGATAGCTATGCGCAAACGCCTTTTTCAGAAAATAGCTGGACCTATCTGGAAGTAGATAGTACTCGAGACGCATGGGGAGATTATGCGGAACCTGAGTGGCTACGTTACTTCGGTGTGGCTGCTTATGATGCCACGGGTGACGGCTATCAAGACATTGTCGCTGGACGTAGCTTTTACCGGAATCCGGGAGGCGATATGACGGGCACCTGGCAAAAAACTGACCTGGGACTTAACGTAGACGCGGTACTGATGCTAGACGTAGACGGTGACGCTTACAGTGATGCCATCGGGCAGGCGCTCCCCGATATATACTGGCTTGAGGCCGAGGATGAACAAGGCACTACCTGGCGCGCTACCAAAGTAGGTACGGTACCCGCCACCGGTCATATCAATAGCCAAGGCTTTACTCTGGCCGACGTGGTAGCCGGAGGAAAACCAGAGATTCTGATCGCGGGTAACGGTGATATCTACAGTCTGGAGATTCCGGCCGATCCGGAAAAAGACACATGGCGACAGCAGAAAATCGGAGCCGCCTCTTCAGATGAAGGTATTGGCACTGGCGATATCGACGGCGACGGCGACATTGATATTGCGGCCGGACGCTACGCCGAAGGCAGCGAACACGAAGAACCTACCCAGGTAGTCTGGTGGCAAAACCCCGGTGACGGCAGCGCTGATTGGGCTTCTTTCCCGATCGGCAGTAGTAACCACGCCATCGATCGCGTTGCTGTCACTGACCTTAATGGCGATCAGCGCGCTGACGTTGTCGTATCAGAAGAACGTTACCCCGGGCTAGAACCCGACGGCAATTTGTTCTGGTACGCTTGTCCGGAAGACCCTACCCAGAAAGACTGGGCGCGACATAGAGTGGTTACCCAGTACTCTATGAACAACCTGAGTGTGGCTGATTTAGACCAGGACGGTGATCATGACCTGGTGACTAGTGAGCATAAAGGTCCGACCCTATCGCTACAGGCCTGGGAGAACGATGGAAAGGGTCAGTTTACGCAGCACGAGCTTGACCAGGGCAAAGAAAGCCACCTCGGTGCGCAACTCACTGATCTAGACGGTGATGGTGACCTAGATATGATGAGTGTGGGCTGGGACCAGCCTGAGTTTCTGCACGTTTGGCGCAACGATAGTCCGTCTGGCGCAACGCCCTCCGATGCTACGAAGTGGAAACATTACTCGTCAGAAAATGGCGACCTGCCAGTACCCAACCCGGGCCAGCAGCAAACATCTTCTCTGGCGGTAGACATCAACCAAGACCAAGCCGTAGACTTTGTGATTACCGAACGTACCGAGGCTCCTTCGGTGGTGTGGTATCAGAAGAGCGATAGCGGCTGGGATCGCTACGTAGTAGAAGACGAAGCACTGCGTATTGAGGCAGGTTCAGCCCATCACGATATCGACGGTGATGGCGACCAAGACATTGTCTTCGCTGGTGAAAGCCAGAGCAACGAAGTGTGGTGGTGGGAGAACCCCTACCCTAACTTTGACCCCGACCAACCCTGGCAGCGCTACACCATCAAAAAGTCGGGTGCAACCAAACACCACGATCAGCTATTTGGTGACTTTGACGGAGACGGACAGCAAGAATTAGCCTTCTGGAACCAGCAGGCAAAGGCATTGTTTGTTGCAGAGATTCCTGAGAATCCGAAGCAGTCGGAAGAATGGGAACGTACGACCGTTTATCGCTACCATACCGATAGCCAGATGGGACAGTTGGGGCAAGAAGGCTATCCTGACTGGAAAGACGTGAACGAGCATGAAGGACTCGCTAAGATCGATATTGACGGCGACGGTATAGAAGATATGGTGGGTGGTGGCCGCTGGTTCAAGTACGATGGCGAAGGCGGATATCTGGAGAACATCATTGATGCCAGTTATATCTTCACCCGCTCGGCAGTAGGACAATTTATTGAAGGCGGGCGCCCGGAAGTACTACTGGTCGTAGGCGACGGTGTGGCTCCTATGATGCTCTACGAATGGACCGACGGTACTTGGAAAAATCACCAGGTGATTGACGAACTAGACAATGGTCACACCATCGACGTGCTTGACTTCAATGATGATGGCCATTTAGACATTTTTAGCGCAGAAATGCGGTTTGGTGAAGGTAACCCCGACTCCAAAGTAAGAATTATGCTGGGAGACGGTCAGGGCAACTTTACCGAGACGGTGGTAGCCGAAGGGTTTGGAGTACACGAAGGACGTATTGTAGACCTGGATGGCGACGGCGACTACGATATTTTAGGCAAACCTTACAGCTGGAAAACACCGCGCCTGGACGTGTGGCTGCAAGAATAGTCGCAGAAAGCATCTGCATTATACGACACCGAATGGTCACACTGGGGCAGCGTGAGCTAACCTGGCAAAACTGCTCAGATACGAATAGATGGGCGGATCACAAAATATCATAGGAGGCTTAGGAAGTTTCGGGCTAACGGTGGGCTTCAAGATAGCAAGCCTCTTATACCTAATTTGTGCACTCGTGTATGCTGAATAGCCAGTCAGAAGCGACAGGATACGAGTGAGATTGGGGGGCTATCCTTCTACGGGGGGTCATAAAAAAAGCGGGAAGCTCACGGTCATATAGAACGCAAACCTCCCGCTTATGCTATGATAGCAACGCTTTTACCTAAGCCGCCACAAAGTCGCCATTTTTCACTTCGCCTAGATAATTAACGGTTTTAAAGCGTGAATAGCGATCCATCAGTGCCATAACCTCGCGTTTGGTACGGCGGCTGATTTTGATAGGATGATGATCACCGTACTTGGGTTTAACTGAGATGTAAAAGCCATCTTTTAATTTTACCTTTCGTGTGATTGGTCTTGCCATAGGAACTAAAATTGGTTAAAAGAAACAAAGAAGCGAGAGACTCCTCTCGCTCCATCAACAGCTATTGTGCTCGTCGTACCTCAGTTGCCTGTAGGCCCTTACGCCCTTCTGATACCTCAAAAGACACTTCATCGTCTTTCTCGATAAACTCCAGCGTACCCGAGATATGCACAAAAATATCTTCGCCCGTTTCATCAGAAGTGATAAAACCGAAGCCTTTGCTTTCGTTAAAGAACTTTACTTTGCCAGTTTGCATAGGTGATAACTAATATATATAGAATTGAATAACTAAAGGATTAACGGCAGGAGAGCGTGATGCTGAACAGAGAGGCATACTTAAATCGGCACTGGCTAAACCTGCACCCTAATTTTTAGACAAATATACATAATTATCTTGAATAATGAAAGTTTAGAAAAAGAAGAACAGGCACCATATAGCACAGACTAGCCTACTTGTTAGCTTGGTTCTGAGGGGCTACGATAACCTGGTACTACACTCAGTGCACTGTAAACTAAATAACACTGGTTTTAGAGAGCGGCAGTAGCAGTAGCAGGTAGCAGTCAGTGCTTACTGCCTCTGCTACTGCCACTATCCATAAAACAAGTTGATGAATCCATTGCCAGAAGAATACCTCAAAACTTAGTTGACAAACTACTCAGTAGCAACTTCACCCCTAAATAATCTACGACTATTTTCGTATTTTACTTTCAAGTACGAATTTTATCGTATATACTTGCACGTACGAAGATAATCGTACTATAGATATTCTACTTTATGAAAAATTCATCTCCCGTCAAACCCACCGAGGCCGAACTCGAGATACTACAGGTGCTGTGGCAGAGAGACGTAGCCACCGTGCGCGAAGTGCACGAGCAGCTTGCCACCAACCGCCGTGCCGTAGGCTACACCACTACCCTTAAAAACATGCAGAATATGGTACAAAAAGGGCTACTGCAGCGAGACGATTCGCAACGCAGCCATGTGTACCGAGCAGTGGTGCAACAGGATAAAACCCAACGTCTACTACTAGATCGTTTCCTCAATACGGCTTTCGGTGGTTCTGCTTCTCGTTTGGTAATGCAGGCCCTAGGGCACCAGAAAACAACCGCCGCCGAGCGACAGCAGATAAAAGACCTGATTGATCAAATAGAAAATAAAAAGTCATGACTTCTTCCCTCATCGAAGCCCTCAGCTGGACGCTCTTACACTCCGTTTGGCAAACGTCACTGGTGGCTGTGCTATTGTTCTTACTCAAAAAAGGACTTACCCGCCCCGTGCACGTCTACTGGTTAAGCGTAGTAGCTTTACTATTCGTGGCCGGGTGGTCGGTTTACACTTTTGCCGCTACGTATTCGCCTGAAACCGAAGCCCCCACTGCCGTGACCGCCCCCGGAACTAACGCCACATTTACCATTACACCGGATGCCAATAGTAACACTCGGGCGAATTTTTCCGACGCCCCCTGGGCTATCAAGTTTAACGTTTGGGTTTCGACGTACGTCCACTGGATTGCTGCTGGTTGGGGGTTAGGTGTTTTCTTACTGCTGACTCGTTTACTGGGCGGTTTCTGGTACCTCCACCAACTACGCCAACGGTGGGTGATGCCCCTGTCTACCTGGCAACCTATCGTCGATCAGATGACAAACCGAGTTGGTATTCGCCGCGTGGTGACCCTACTATCATCCTGTGAGGCCACCACTCCTATGATAATAGGTTACTTCAAACCTGTTATTCTATTGCCCGCATCGCTGCTTACGCAACTTTCTTCGCAGCAGGTAGAGGCTATTATTGCCCATGAGCTGGCCCACCTGCACCGGCACGACTACTGGATCAATCTGCTTCAATCAGTCGTAGAGGTAGTGCTTTTCTATCATCCGGCGATTTGGTGGATGTCTTCGGTGGTACGAACCGAGCGAGAGAAATGCTGCGATGATCTCGCCGTGCAGTGGTGCACCAACCCGGTCGTTTACGCTCAAGCTTTGGCGGCCACCGCCGAATGGCAAGCTAGCCCTCCCGTACTGGCCTTAACTTTTGCCCGTCGTTCGGGGCTACTGGCTCGCGTCGAACGGCTGTTACGTCCTGCTACTGCTCCTGACTTCAGTGCTAAACTGTTGTTTTTGGTCTTAACAATCGTCGCGACCTCTGCTTACGCTGCCAGCGTACTTAATACGCCTCCGAAAGCGGTTGAGGCACCACGAATGTCTGATACCCTACCACTCTTAGCTTCTATTGCGCCTGCTCTGATGGATACGCTCCCGGAAGAAGGAGACGGCTGGCGAGCGTCTGATAAGGTTCAAACCTACAGTCCACCCGCGGTGCCCGACACGTTGTCGGAGGTTTCTGAATCAGCGAGCGACAAGAACAGCTTCTCTTTCTATTTCAGTAGCGATAGCAGTGATTTTACGTTTGTTCATCCCGATGGTGTAGGCAGTATACCACAGCCTCCCTCACCGGTGCACGTATATACCTCAGGCGGCTACTTCTATTCTAGCGATTCTACCCCCGTGTTTACCGACTCGCTATGGCTTGAGTCGTTGGACGAATGGAGCGAAACCATGAATACTCTTTCTGAAGAGTTGGCCGACTACGTGACCGACTCACTAGATACTGAAGCACTACACGAACAGCTGGGCGATGTGCGGGCGAAGCTGGGTCGCTTGCAAGCGGAACTGGGTGCCTCTGTACACCGCTCGTTTGACAGTGAGCGTATCGGTCAGATGCGCGAGCAAGCGCAGCGAGCCCATGAGGAAGCGCGGCAACACGCGAAGGAAGCCAGAAAACAGGCTATGCAGCACAGAAAAAAGCTTCATCGGTATCATAAGCAACGGATAAAAGCCAAATCTAAGTCAGGCAAGCATATCATCGTTAACGGCGGCATAGATATAGATTTAGAACGGCTGGATGAGGTACTACTCGCTGATGGTTTGGTGAAGCCGGGCAAGCAGTATCGTCTTGAACTTAAACCCAAGGGATTGTACATCAACCGAAAAAAGCAGTCGGATCAGTTACGTGATAAGTACCAAGATTTGCTCAACGTCTCAGAAGACACCAAATTTACCATCTCCAGAACGGCTGAACGTGCCGAGTGACGACGGCGCCATAAGGCGTAAGTAGCCATTTTTTTATTAAGTAGGACATGCTAAGAAACGAGTAGTGGCGAGTGGGGTACTGATTGATTATCACTCACTGCTCATCTACACTTCAAGAAATACCATCCAACATTTGAGAAACCGTTTCATTCTGAATAGGTAGCCTCTTACCTTCATCATTACGATCAGGCGATGCCGTATACTGGCATCGCTTTTTTTTACGTTAGGGGAAGGTAGCATTTCATGCTACTCACATTTTTAGTATCTTTAAGTAATGATTTGCCTAAACTGTACGCTAGGACTTTTCGTTGATCTACCGAATAGAGGTTTCGTACGTAGAATTGTTGAATTAGCAGGTGCATGAAAGAATTTGATTTTGAACAGTTGTCGCTAGACAGAAAGTGCCGTTATGTACTCAACCACTGCACGTTTATTGCTAGTCGTCGCACGCTTACGACGGAGCGCCGCATCTGCCGAATCAACTTATACCACAACAACGGTCGCTTTTACGAAATCTGGTACAACAGTGAGCACGATTACATTGGTGACGTAAAGCGGTGCGAAGGAAACGATGTGTTAGACGTTTACGCTGATCAAATCGACATAGAAAAGATTGCGCTTCTGTAGCCTGTCGCTGACTACCTCCCCTACCTTCTTACAAAAGTAGCTTCTCCGAACTGCTGACGCGGCACGTACACCGTCAGTTCATCACCAGAGCGGATGATAGGTTCGTATAAACTATTCCACTTGACCAAGTCATCTACAGTACAGTTATACTGCTCAGCAATGCTACCCAGTGTATGCCCTGACTCAATGAGATGCACCAGTGATATCATTTTTTCAGGATTGGGTACCACCCGAAGCGGGCGGCGAATAATCTGCGCCACCTCCCAGGTATAGGACGAGTCAATACGAGCCGGAGGCATCGGTTGATTGTGCGTGACCCAACGGGCGGGTTTATTAGCAGGAAGGGCCAACGCGTACTGTTCGTCCTGAGGCAGTACTCCGCGCACAAACGAAGGATTTAAGAAGTTAAGAATATCGTGGCTCACCCCGGTGGCCTCACTAATTTCATCGAAGGTGGTCGGAGCCTGCACCAACAGCGTATCTACTTGCCGAAAGGGGAGCTGAAAGTAGGCCGGACGCAGGTTGTGCTCCTGTTGATGGTGATACAGATAAACGACCGCAATAAAGGCGGGTATATAGCTACGCGTTTCCTTAGGAAGATACTTGCGCAGCTCCCAAAAGTCTTGCGGCACCCTCGCTTCGTTCGCCTGGGCACGCGCCATCGCTTTGCTCATATTACCAATGCCGTAGTTGTATGCCGCAATCGCCAGATACCAGTCCTGATAGCGCTCGTGTAGCGACTTCAGATAACTGATAGCTGCCCGACTTGACGCAAAAGGATCACGCCGTTCGTCAACCCAGTCAGACACTTCCAAACCCAGCTCTCGTCCGGTGGCCGGGCGAATTTGCCACAACCCCACCGCCGACTTGTACGATACGGCTTTGGCATTCATGGCAGACTCTACCATCACCAAATGCTTGAGGGCATCGGGCATTTGCTCGTCGGCTAGCATCCGTTCAATCACTGGGTAGTACCACGCACTTTTGCCGATCATACGCTCCGTAAGATCCTTCTTGCGCATCGCGTAAAGGTTGATGTAATCCTGCACATCTTCATCGTATACCAGGGGCAGCGCCGAAGAAATATCACAGATTCGTGCTGCGTACACCGTATCAGCGTAAGTGATAATTTCGTTGGCCGTAAAGCCATAAGGGTTTTCTAGTAACGAATCACGTACCAGGCGGGAAAACAAAGGATCAGCCAGACTGTCCAGATAAGTAGATGGAGCACCTACTTTTTCAGAGAAGAGCGAGTGCTCGCGGGGCAAGTGCTCTTGACAGGCAGTGGTCAATACGGTCAGACAGATAAAAAAATAGAAGAACTCTGCTCGCCGCTGATGACACGTACGAAGACTTAATCGCATATATCAAATTGGTGAATCGCTCTAAGGTAAGTAATTTTCAGTAAACGGACTTGACAAAAAATAGTAACTTCCGCGCTGTATTAACCATTAATTACCACACTGTGCGAAAACGCTACCTAGGCTTCGTCCTTTTACCTTTCCTTCTTTTCCTACTGTTTGGTAAGTCTACCCTGTATCGTTGGCTGGCTACCACCGACCGTACCGATGCCGCCGTGCTTATTGTAGAAGGCTGGACCACCCAAGAAGGTCTGGAAGCCATCGCGGGTGAGCTGGCGGCTTTTGATTACCAGCGGGTGCTGGTCACCAGTCTGGCGTTTCCGTTCGACAGCACCCATCCCTACGAAGTCACATCAAAGGGAGGGCTGATGTACGACTTTTCGGAGCGGGCCCTATCACCGCAAGACTCTATTACTATCGTGGCAGCCAGTCAGAGCTTACAGGGGATTCCTGCTCACTTTCGGTTGTGGGTCAATGACTCGCTGACGGGTGAGGCCTGGACGGAGGAGTCGCTAACCGCTTATCCGTTCGCCGTGAGCGATACAGCACGCATCCGTAAAATTGTGATCGAGTTTGATAACGACGGTTTTGAAGAAGGAGTGGGCGATCGAAACCTGCTGGTACAAGCGGTGCACGTGGGCGAGCAAACTTTCTACGCCCGCACCCGGGGAGTATACGTAGACCGCGGTGCGCTGGATGGACAGAAGCTGCAACGTACCAACCACCGGAGCGAGGCCGACCAAACCGCTGATTTCCTACGGCAATCAGGCGTGCCTGACAGTATGTTAACCTCGGTAGCCGCTCCGCCTACCGACTACGACCGCACCTACGCCGCGGCACAAGCGGCCCGCGATTGGCTTCAACAGCAACCCGGTGGCCCACCGATAGCCGTAAACTTGGGTAGCACCGGGACCCATGCCCGACGAAGCCGTTTGCTGTACCAAAAAGCGTTCGGAGATGATACACTGGTGGGGGTTATCTCCTTGCCTCGTCAGGGGGTCAAACCAGACACTTGGTGGACGAGTGCGTCGGGCATCTTGTACGTGCTGGAGCAGATATCTAAATATGTATACGTCCGGCTGTTCTTTTGGCCGAGCGCGTAGAGGGTCATACGCAACGAATGTATCAGGTAGTTCTGTCAGATCATTCGCAGCTGGAGTTGATCTGCGGTTTTGGTAAAAATTAGTGTATATTGTTCGTAGAAGACCTGCTATCTAACCACGCGGTATGAGTCGATTACTACTGTTATACTGTTGCTTTTCGTTGCTGACGGCGGCTCAAGCTCAAAAAACGACCTGGAGCATCAACGTTAGCCCTACCCTATCGCACCGCATTGCCTCCGTTCCGGTAGCTTCATCGTTGGCAAGTTCTGTCCAGAGCGGCGAACGAGCCATCCACGCCTTTGACTTTGGGGTAGATCTACGTACGCAGATCAGCCATCGTTTATCGCTCGGCAGCGGGTTATTTTATGCCCGTAAAGGATTTGCCAACGCCTACGTCGCCACTATTTACAACCAGGCGTGGCTCACCCCGACCTATGTCATCGACTTCGTACAAGACTACCTGGATATTCCCTTATTTGCTACCTATACCCTGCTTCACCAGCATAAGCTTCGGTGGTACGCCCTGGCGGGGCTCAACAACAGCATCCTGTTGCGAGAAAGAAACGAAGTGACGGTTCGTAGTGGTGAATTAAGAAGAGAAGAGGTTCCCGAAGAGACGGCCGATTTGCTGGACGAACCCTACCTGCACGCGCCCGGCCCCTACAGTCTGGGGTTGGTCGGCGGATGGGGAGTTCGGGCGCAGGTAGATGATAAAACCTTTGTCGGGCTAGAGGCCACTAGCAAGATCATGCTAAGCCGACTCCAAGACTTAGTCTCCGGGTCGTCTCGTCGCCAGTATTCTCTGGGGCTTAACTTCCGTTTTATCCGAATACTGCGCTAGCCAATGCTGAAAGCATTCGCCTTACTTTTGCTGGTTCTGAGCCAATACTTTTCGGCAATAGGCCAGTCATTGGCGATGGTTGATCGGCCTATCGTATTTGATGAAGAACGGATAGCACTTACCCGGGCGTACCTCAAAGCTCACTACGATATAGAAGCCGAAGAGCCGACCATCGTCCCGCGTATGATTGTAGTGCACTGGACGGCCTACAACACCCTGGAAAAATCCTTCCAGGCGTTTTATCCTGCTACGCTCGCCGATACCCGCCCGAACATTGCACAGGCCAGCCGTCTCAACGTATCAGTCCCCTACCTCATCGATCGCGACGGCACCATCTATCAACTGATGCCCGACACGATCATGGCTCGCCACGTGATTGGCTTAAACCACTGTGCCATTGGCATTGAGAACGTAGGCAGCCAGAGCGCTCCCCTCACCGAGGCTCAGCTACAGGCCAATGCCCGCCTGATCAATCACCTGACAGCGCAATATGCGATTGAGTACCTCATCGGGCACCATGAGTACCGACAGTTTATCGGCCACAAGCTCTGGAAAGAAACTGATCCTGCCTATCTTACCGAAAAAGATGACCCCGGCGAAGAATTTATGAAACAACTTCGCCAGCTATTGCCTGAACCGCTTCAAGGTCCACCGTAAATTTTTTAAAGAGGCTTCCAACCTTATCTCATGCGGTGGTGTCTCTACCAGTACTATCTTTCTAACCAATTAAGCATCTATCGTTGAAATCAGACGACGACGACAAGTTAGTGGCTGGCTGCATTAAAGGCGACCGAGCCGCTCAACATAAACTTTATCAGCGATACGCTGCCCGGATGATGGTAGTTTGTCTACGGTATTGCCGTTGTCGTGAGGATGCTGAAGATATTTTACAAGAAGCTTTTATCAAGGTATTTAGTCACATTGATAAGTTCAGACAAGACGCCCATTTGGCTTACTGGATTAAACGAATTGTGATTAATACCGCACTCAACCACCACCGCAAAAGCGTATATCTGTACCCACATTTGGACATAGACGAAGTGCATCATTTAGGAGCTGAAGACCCTACACTATCAGGCTATCATTTTCAAGAACTGCTCAGTATGCTACAGTCGCTGCCGCAGGGGTGTCAGGTCGTATTTAATCTGCACGCTATTGAAGGGTATAAGCACCGAGAAATTGCTAAGATGCTGGACATTAGTGAAGGAACATCCAAATCGCAGTACGCACGAGCCCGTTCGCTCGTCAAAGAAATGATTACTAAAAAAGGGGAGGTAAAACATGGCTAATTCATCTGACGATCAGCGCTGGAACGATGAGTGGCAGGACGCCTTCGAGGGAACGGAAGTACCGCCCTCGTCTCGCGTCTGGACAGGCATCGAATCTGGATTGGCCCTCCGCGAGGGCAAAAAGTACCGTAAAGGTTTTCTGATCTATCGTAGTATTGCGGCGAGCCTGCTTCTGCTACTCACCGGATCGTTGTGGTACGTATTCGTGCAACAGCGCGATTTAGATCATCTCACCAACCGCCAGTTGCCGGTAGCTGAAGAGGCAACACCGTCTCAAAGTGGTCGTGCTCGCAGCGCTACTCAAGAGCCGACAGAGACCAATCGCACCGCTATGCCCCCCGAACCAGCCACTGGCTCGCTGGCTGACGGGCAACCCGATACCGGCCGTTCTTCCTCCGCTAGCGGATCAGCGGATGGTGCCCGTACAGCAGGTGGCACGAAAGCAAACGGAGTTGATCGTACGGCCAGTCTGCCCGCCACTACGGATCAGCTGGCTGGAAGTAGCCCTACCACTTCGGATGCAGAACAGGCCAAAGCTTCGCCTACCACCGACCCAATAAGCAGTCGTGATGCTTCCGTTTCTTTTCAGAACACCCCGAAGGATCGTTCTTTAGTGCCACTCGCCGGCCGTACTACAACCACTGAGCCCCCAGCAACTCTTGCCAAGACCGCGGGCGCATTGGTCTCCCGAGTAGCCGCGCGCTCCGCTACGGCCCCGCCTTTTCCAACCCTGGCTTTTTCTGATACTGAGTCGTTGTACCGAGTGCCGCAACCGCAGACGACACCAACCCGTGAGAAACCTGATCGATCTTTCTTCGCGGGCTTGTCTCTGGCTCCAGGCTACTTTGACCCTCAGTTTGAAGCCCCCGGCATCAATTCTGACATACTCGCACTGGGTGCCCCGGCGGCGGCCCCGGGCATGTTAGGCCAATCAGGCGCAGTAGTTACCAACCAGTTTTCTTCGCCCACCACCAACGCCGATCATGAACAAGAGCTATCATTTAGCTACGGGGTTGATCTGGGTATGAGGTTGTCAGAACACTGGTCAGTAGAAAGTGGTGTCGACTACAATCGCTTCAGTACAACCTCAGCGGCCCGCTGGGCGGTAGTAGACGTAGCCAACGGAGTACGTTATCCGTACGTGAACACCAACAGTCAGGCACTGGATGCTCAGCTTGATGCCCGAGCGGCCTCAGTGGTAGAAACTAACGTCAGCAATGCCTACGAATTCATCGCGGTGCCTCTTAAACTAGGTTACAGTTTGTCTATCGACCGGATGCTGTTTACGTTGAGCTCGGGAGTGGCGGCTAATTTCTTTCTCAATAATAATATTTCAGCATCACAAGAGAGTTTTGAATCATACCAGCTATCAGCTTCTGACACAGGCAGCCCCTTCAAACCGGTGTACTACAGCGGGGTGCTTAGCGGTGGGATTAACTATAATGTGCTGGGCAGTTACTTTATCTCGCTGGTGCCCAGCTATTCGTTTGCGATTACTTCTCTCACCCGAGAGCGTAGTGAGCTCAACAGTCAACCCCGTACCTTCGGTATGAACGTGGGCATACGGTATCAGTTTTAATTTCAGCTGACTACTTACTTGAAAACAAGCTTCTGCAGTATCACGGCTATCGCCACCACCAGTACGCATCCGATAACGTTGAACCACAAATATCCGATGTTGGCGATCAGAAAGAGTAAGATCACCGTACTCTGTGCAACGATTCCCGCCACAAATACGGCACGGGACTGCACCTGCTTCACGTAAAAAGCGACTAAAAAAATGCCGAGCACGGTCCCGTAGAAGATAGAACCAACGATATTGACAAACTCAATGAGGTTATCAGCCAGCGAGGCAGTCATGGCAAACGTGAGCGCCACCCCACCCCATAACAAGGTAAACCCCCTGGAGGCCCACAAGTAGTGCTGGTCGGTTTCGTGGGTTTTCCACAGTCGTCGGTAGATATCTACCGTGGTGGTGGTAGACAAAGCGTTTAGCTCAGATGCGGTAGAGGACATCGCTGCGGATAAAATGACCGCTAATAATAGGCCTACCAGCCCCTCAGGAAAGTAGGTCATCACGAAGGTCAGAAAGACATAGTCAGTATCTTCTGTTTCTAGTTGCGGATTGGTCAGCGCTACCAGATCTGCTGCTTCTTGCCTCAGCTTAGCCTCCTCCGCCTGCCAACGTTTAATATCACTTTGACCCTGGGCGATGGCTTCCGGGCTACCCCCTTCCCGTAGCTGTAGATACTGCTGAATGGCTGCTTTCTTTTCGGTAAATGCTTCGGTATACGCATCGTCCAGAGTCTGCCAGTCAGAAGCGTACGCGGATGCCTGTACCTCAGTGCGCCCCTGCTCAATAAAAAAGATAGGGGGTTGATAAAACTGATAGAACACAAACACCAGTACTCCAATGAAGAGGATAAAGAACTGCATCGGCACTTTGAGTAAGCCATTCATGACCAGCCCCAGGCGGCTCTCAGTGACCGAACGACCGGTTAGGTAACGCTGCACCTGCGATTGATCGGTACCGAAATAAGACAGTGCCAGGAAAAATCCACCGGTGATTCCCGACCAAAAGTTATAACGATCAGAAAGGTCGAACGAAAAATCGACGGCGTTCAGGCGGCCACTGCCCCCCCGCCACCGCCACCGCATCTCCCCAAGAGATATCGGTGGGCAGCAGGCGAAAGATCACCACCGCCGCGGCGACCATACCGCCCATCATCACGGCCATCTGCTGCTTTTGCGTTTGGCTCACCGCTTTGGTGCCGCCGCCCACGGTATATATGATCACCAGTACGCCAATGATTAGGTTGGTGACAGCCAGCGACCATCCTAAAATAGTAGAAAGCACGATAGCCGGGGCGTAAATAGAGATACCCGCGGCCAGAGCTCGCTGTACCAGAAACAGTAAAGCTCCCAGAGTACGCGTCTTCAGGTCGAAGCGACTCTCTAGATACTCGTAAGCCGTGTATACTTTCAGGCGATAGTAGATAGGGACAAACGTGACGGAGATCACGATCATGGCCAGCGGCAGCCCGAAGTAGGCTTGTACAAACCGTAAGCCGTCTTCAAAAGCTTGACCAGGGGTAGACAAAAAGGTGATAGCGCTGGCCTGGGTGGCCATCACCGATAAACCGATGGTCCACCACTTCATGCTGTTACCACCCCGCAAGTAGCTTTCCATGTCGCGACTGCTACGGCTGTGCCACACCCCGTAGGCCACGATGAGTACCAGCGTACCAATGAGTACAATCCAATCGGGACTACTCATGCGTAGCGAAGGGTCAGTAGATAGAACAAAAGAACCAGCAGGGCTAGATTGGCAACAACCACAATGTACACATTCCGCCATCGGCGAAAGAAAGGAGGGCGTTTGGTCATAGTTCAAGGTAGCAAAACCTCAGTAATGCTAACGCACAACCTGGGCAGATTATGCGGATACGCCACTTAGAGTTCACCTGTTGCACGGTAGTTATTCTTCGCTAAGCGGCAAAAAGTGACTCTGTATCGCTTAGCGGCATCCCATCTCGCTATTTACTGGCCAGACTTGAGAAGTTTACGATCGGGAAGCACATAAGAATACTAAGTCTCTACACTCAGCTTTTTACCAGCGAAGCTACTTACCTACCCCCAAGCTCGCTTTCAGCCCCGAGCGCAGTCCAGCCCACCAGTAGCTAAACATAGACTGGGTA
>CBDCAN010000007.1:0-17291 GCA_965213875.1 Tunicatimonas sp.
GCGTAAGCTTAGGGTTTAGGTTAATCTAAGTCGCGGATTATCATCTTGAAGAATAAGCGATGAGTGCCCCCTCATTATTCATTCATCATTACTTCCAGCTACACTGAATCAGGCTACCGCGCTCTTGGTCGTTTTTAATCGTGAGATACACGTCTATTTCTTGCTGTAGCTCTTCTACGTGTGAGATAATGCCCACGATGCGATTCTCTTTGCGCAGCGACTTGAGGGTGTCAAATACTACCCGTAGCGAAGCCTTATCCAATGAACCAAAACCCTCGTCTAGAAAGAAAAAGCTCCGTTGCGACTGGTTCAACGACCTGATGTTTTCAGCCAATGCCAGAGCCAGACACAATGCTGCCTGAAAAGTCTGTCCTCCCGACAGGGTTTTGAGCAAACGGGTTTTTCCGTCGTTTAGATAGTCGCGCACGATGAAATCATTGTCGTGATTAAGCTCTAGGCTCAAGTTGTTTTGGGTGAGCTGCTTAAACCGTACATTGGCCGCAGCACAAACTTCGCGCAGCAGTACGGAAGACGCGTATTTAACGAAACCGCTGCCCCAAAACAGCGCTGACATAGTTTTAAGATGTCCTTCGCGCTGCTGCTGTTTTTCCAATTGCCGGGTAAGCTGCTCTATCTTCTGGCGCCGTGCCTGTTGATCCTTAATGGTTTGCCTCACGAGCGTGTACTGTTGCTGCATGGCTTCAATCTCCTGTCGCAGCCGAACGCAGGAGGCATTGTCTTGCTGGTGCTGTGCCGCGTCGTACCGCTGATTTTCGGTTTCTCTTTCTAGCCGCTCTACTTCTTGCTGCGCTGTGTGCAACTGCTGGTTGTATTGTCCGATCTGTGCCTCCTCCTGCTCTTTGTTCAGTTTGAGACTGATAATAGATTGTACGTGCGCCACATCTTCAAACGCCTTTTCTTGACAAAGACGCAAAATTTCCTGCTCAGTGGCAGTAATTTGCGTTTGCAAACGGTGCAGGTTGTGCTCCTTTTCTTGCCGCTTGGTGGTTAGCCTAATTAAATCGTTCTGACAGGTTTGCAGTCGTTCGGTGGCCTCCTGGTAGGTTTGTTCGGCCTTTTCGTACCGCGCCCTCCCCTTCTCCAAACTGTCTTTTAGCTGTTGTTCGTTATACTGCTGATGCCGTTCGTAGGTAAGCACCCGCAAGCGGGCACGGTAGTCTTCGGCCTGCCGCTGTAATGCGCGTTGCTGCTCTTCTCGTCGCTGCCACTGCTCTTGTGCCTTTTGCCGCTGACTATCCTGCTGCTCAAACTGCTGCCGCCGTTGCGCACTCTGTTTGCGTAGTGCAGCTTGCTCGGCTAGGTGCGCATCGGTCTGCTTTACCTGCGCGGCTACGTCCTGGGCTGCCAGCGAGCGGTACGCGTCCCACTCGAACGTCCGGTCATGACGAGCCAGCTGCTCATCCGCCTCCTGCTGTTGCGCCTGGGTGCGGTTGATGTTGCTGGTGACCGCAACCTCTTCGGCTTGCCATTGTCGCATCGCTTCTTCCAGCGCCCGATGCTGAGACTGTTGTTGTTGCAACTGCGTCATCTGTTCTTCGATACGCTGTAGTTCAGGCAATAGTTGGTCGGCATGCGCTACCGAAGGGTGATGCGTAGAACCGCAGAGCGGACAGCCTTCGCCCGGAGTGAGTTGCTGCGCTTGCTCTGCTAGTTTGATACGAGCTTGGCAGGCCCCCTGCTCGCTGAGCAGGCGGCGGCTTGTATCGTGCAGTTGCTCGCCCTGCTGCGCTAATTGCCGGAAGAACTGACTCATATCATCAACCGGACTGCTCCAATCGTGCGTGGCCAGTAGTTCGGCCTTTTTCCGATTCAACTCAGTGAGTGCTGATTGTTGATCGGCCAGTTGCTGCGCATGATGCGCTCTAGTTTGCTGATACGCTTGTTGTTGCTGGTGCCAGTGGTGAACCTCTCGCAAGGCAGTTTGTTGCCGCAAACGGTCGTCTATCGCGTTGCGCTGCTGCTCGGTTTTTTGTAAAGCGGTCTTCGTGTCTTCCGCCTGCCGGGCCAATTGTTGCCACTCAGCTTTTACCTGCTGTTCTTCTTGTTGCAGTTGTCGTCGCTCCGCTTCTACTCGCTCAATAGCAACCAAGTGCTCCAGATCAGTACACTGGGCACGCATCGTATCGCGGGCAGTATAGTCCTCTTTAGCTACTTGCTCTTTGGCGGACGCGCTACTTACTCGTTTCTCACACACCGTCACCTCGGTGAGCACCTGATGGTACTCGGCGTTCATTTTTTCCTGATCACGGGTTCGAGTAGCGAGGTTTTCAAACAGGCCGTGGAAGTGAAGTTCTGCCTCGCGGTATTCGTGCAGGCGGCGCGCGCGCTGCTGAAAATCTTCTTGCTGCGCCAGTAGCGCCTGCCACCGCGCTTGGGCGGCTTCCTGCTCGGCCAGCTTCTTCTTTAACTGTTCATGATGCTGACACTGCTGATCACTTTCTTTCAAGCGACTTTGGTGCTGAGGCAGTACCATTTCTAATCGGGTGGCCTCACGCCGCACTTCGTCTACCATCTCGTCGGTAACCGTACCGACCTCAGACAGACGTGCCTCCAGCGCGGTTCCCTTAGCCTTCGTTTCGCTCAGCAGGTGATTCGTTTTGGCAGATAGCTCAAACCTTTCTAAGCGAAACAGCTCCATCAGCATCTTGGTACGATCACGAGGTGGCTGATCGATGAACGCCCGAAATTTTCCCTGCGGAATAATCACCGTTTGCATGAAATTCTCGTAGGTCATACCCACCACTGAGGCGGGGTCAGTTACCGTGATTGGCTCCCATCGTTGATCCTGCCAACGGTAATGCGCACGCTTCTTGATCTCTACTTTCTCGTAGTCTTTCTTCTTGCGCTCGGCCACCACCGTAAAGCGGTACTTGGTAGGCTCGGGGGTGGCTACTTGAAACTCGAAGTCTACCGAGAGCCGCTGACTTCGCAGGTTAAGCATATTGTAGTAGCGATTGTCATTCTTCTTGTTAAGTCGCTCATTCTGGTCGTAGAGCACAAACACCATCGCCTCGAGCACCGAAGATTTACCGCTACCCACTTCACCGAAGATACCGAACAACTGTGAGGTAGTCAGCTTCTCAAAGTCGATCGTTTGGGATTGCTGGTAAGAGTAAAGCCCCTGAATGGTGAGTTTTAACGGTAACATTTTGTTCGTTTACTGCCCTATCACTTCGTCAAACAGTCGCAGGAGATCTTCGTCCGGAGCCTGTCCCTTCTTCTGCTGGAAATAGTCAGCGAAAAGCGTTCGCAAATCCTGACTAAGGTCAATATCTGGACTGTCATCCATGCCTGTATTCACACCGCTTAGTTCGGGAATGATACTGACGATGCCATCATGAGCCGCGTAGAGCGCTTTTTTGATTTGACTATTCAGATAAGTGTCGCTGACGATGGTCAACTCAACGAAAGTATAGGGGTTGGCCTGTAGCCACGCCAACGCTTCATCTACCGCTTCAAACCGTTTTCGACACAAAGTTCGTCCCGCTTGAAGTGCTACCGGTGAGTACTGCGCCGCCTGCCCGGGCTTCAGTGACACAACCACCACCTGTTTCTCCTGATGAATCTCATTAAAGCTATAGGCCAGCGGGCTGCTACTGTAACAAACCGGGCAGGGTTGCTTGGTGAGTATGTGATAGCGGTGCAAATGGCCTAGTGCTACGTACTGCATTTGAGCAGGAATGTCTTCCGTGAAAACGGGGGGCGCTCCCCCCATGTGCAAGATCGGTTTCTCGTCATCCGGCTCGTCGGGGCGAGGGCCGTCGCGGCGCATAAAGTAGAGATGGGCCATCAGTACGTTCACTCCCTGCTCGTCGCAGTAGTGGTCGGCGCGTTGCTGCCAATCGTGGCGCAGCACCTCGCGCAGGGCTCGTTCCTCCGTAGCCTCATCCGACAAACATCGTTTCAAGGTAACCTCGTTGGCGTAGGGGGTGAGCAGCAGCCGTAGCGGTTCGTTAGAAGGGTTAAAGGTATCGAAAAGATCGCCCGCAATCAGCACCGCGTCCACGTCTTCGCGATCTGCAATCGCAGCGGGGTAACTTCAGTTCGGCAAAGCCGGGTTCGGCCCGTAGTACGCGAATGCTTTGCTCTGAATCAGAAATAGGAACGGTGGTCCCGGGGTAGCCCACGAAGACGATACCACACTCACGCGCTAGTGTGTCCGGAGCTTCAATGCGGTCGGGAGAGTCGTGGTTGCCCGCAATGGCGATCACGGCCCGGGTGCCCTGGGCTGACAGACGATGCACCGTACGGTAAAATAATTCGGACGCTTCGTTAGAAGGGTTAAAGGTATCGAAAAGATCGCCCGCAATCAGCACCGCGTCCACGTCTTCGCGATCTGCAATCCGGCAGATTTCCTCGAGCACCTGTTGCTGTTCACTGAGCCGAGAGTAGTTTCCTAATCGCTTGCCTAAGTGCCAGTCGGCGGTATGCAGTAGCTTCATCCCCGAAAGGTAAGCAACGGGTTAGTGGGTGTCAAGGAAGAAAAAAATATACTTTGCCTAATTGCTATAAGTACTCTCAGCATCACAACATTTTGTCACGCTTACTCATTCCCCAACACCGTAAACTCTACCCGGCGGTTGATTTGCCAGTTAGCTTCGCTGTCGTTGGGTACTTCGGGCTGACTTTCTCCGTAGCCCACGGCGGTTACGCGGTCGGCGTCTACGAAGTTATCCAATAGATACTGCCGTACCGACTCGGCGCGTCCCTGCGATAGTTCGCGGTTGTAGTCATCGGAGCCACGGTCGTCGGTGTGCCCCCCGATTTCAATAGACAAATTTGGGTTGGTTTCCAGCATCTCTACCACCGCATCCAAGGCAGGATGCGATTCGGTGCGCAGGGTGGCTTCGTTGTAATCAAAAAATATGTTGTCTAAGCGTACGGATACTCCCACTTCCAGCGCTTGCAGCGTCATATCTTTATATACAACTGTATCCGCAGCGAAAGCACCAATCGTGACGCTATCGACGAGCGGTAGATAACCCTCAGCGTTTACGTGCAGCACATAAGTGCCGCTATCGGGTAAGTCTGCTCGGTATTCACCTTCTTCTGTACTGGTTTGTATCACACCCAAAGCTTCTTGCCGGTGTTCGTAGCGCACACTCGCCGCCACAAATGTGCCGGTAGAGGCATCGGTGATGAACCCCGCCAAGTCTAACTGGGGATTGACCCGACGAATGCGCTGGAGCGAAAATATGTCCAGATGTCCGCCGTCGGCCGTCATCAGGGCACGGGTGGTAAAGGCTGTCGTATCCGACGCTCCTACCGCGTAGTAGGCATCAAAGCCTTTGGTATTGATGGGTGCGCCTACGTTCTCGGGTTTGGACCAGCGTAGCCAGGTATCATCTAAGCGCTCACTGCGGTACACGTCGGTGCTGCCCATTCCACCCGGACGGGCACTGGCAAAGTACAATGTTTTGTTGTCGGGCGCCAGGTACGGACCAAACTCATCGTACTTGGTATTGATATCAACCAACGGCCGGGGGGCTGACCAGTGGTTATCTCCTTGTGGAAAGCTCACGTACAGATCGCTGAACTTCGCATCTTTTTTTTCGCTGAAGTAGAGCAGCAGCGCGTCGTCGGTATAGCTTAAGAAGCCTCCGTTAAACTTGCCTCGGCACATACTGCTGAAGTCGTCAATACGCAGCGTCTCAGGCTTTTGCCACACGCCGTTCATTTGCAAAACTGAAGCAAAGTCCCATCGGTCACCGCCCGCTCCCGTACGGATGAGCAGTCGGCTGCCGTCTGACGACACACTCGCCACCTGGTTGTAGCGGTGCTGGTTGAAAGGCTCGCCCATGTGTTGCGCTCCCGACCATTCGCCGGTTACTGAGTCGCGCCGTGCGTACCAAATATCCTGCGTCTGCTCACTCCCTTTATAATTGTCCGGATGGTTCGTTACCACAAAGTACAGTGTCTGTCCGTCGGGTGAAATAACCGGAGCCGATTCGTGATAGATACTGTTTAACGGTCGCCCCAGGTTGACTAAGCGGTACTCTACCGGGTCACGCGGCTCGGTGCCTCCCCCCAAGAAAAGTGCTAAGTACAAAGATAAAATGAGCGATATCATAACGGGTGCCAAATGTTTAAGGAGTGAAGATAAACGCTTCGGCATCAAGGTGACAGTGAGTATCGCGTCAGAAAGTACAGGGATGCGGGATACCGCTCTTTTACAAAATTTACTGCCGACCGGTAAAACAGAAGGCTGCTTTCCGTCTTGAATAGGAAAGCAGCCTTCGTTTCATCAATCAGAGACCTACGGCAGCCTAATACGTGACTACAGCAAGCCATGAAATCTACGACGGACGGCACGAATTAGCAAACTCTATGCGTTATCCACGAAAAATATTGTCAGCTTCCTTCTTTAATGCCGTACCGCTATACGCCCAACGGCTCATTGTTGTACTGCTTTTATGGGCAAGCTGCCAACCCATACTGGCACAAAACAGCCAATTGTACTTACGTGACGACCGCCGTGTCAACCGTACGGCCCTTTACCAGGTGGGCGAAGAGATTTCGTTTTGGGTAGAAGGTCATGATCAAATGGTGACACGTGTTATCCGCAACTTCACCGATAGCCTCATTGTCTTCGACGACTACCGTATTGCCATCGACGATATTTCTCACTGGTACGTAGACGATAAGGTACGGAGTTGGTACATTTTGCGCTATAAAACGATCATACTACCCATTGCCGGAGCGGGATACATACTAATTGATGGCTTCAATACCCGCGAACTAGCCCCCTCCGCGCTACTCATCGGCGGCTCACTCATTGCCGGGGGCTTCTTGCTCAAGTGGATCATCGGAAACCGTATTCGCATACGGGGCAGCACCAAGGTGTCCATTATCTCCTTGTAATCTTTACTTGCTTCTTACACGGTGGCTCGGTGGCATACGGATTGTGCTGACTGGTGTACATATTTATACCACACCTTTTTAATTATGCCAACTTTCCAACGGGTGATGCTCATTGATGATGACCCGATCACTTCCCTCTTGTTAGAACGTGTGAACGCCATCGTTGACCTTACGACAGAAGTCGCCTCCTTTCACAGTGCGGTAGACGCCCTGGATTGTTTACGACAGTGTGACCGGCACACTGCTCCCGAAGTGATCTTTCTGGATATATGTATGCCCATCGTCAGCGGATGGCAGTTCTTACAGCAGTTCAAAGAGCTTGAAAACCACCATCTGGCCAGCACCCGCGTATACATGCTGACCACGTCTACGGCCCAATCAGATATGAACCGCGCCAAGAAGTTTGACAGTGTGGTCGACTACATTGTGAAGCCACTCACAATAGCTTGTTTGCAGCGCATGCAGGACGAAACCAAAGGCGCGCTGGCTTAGTTATACCGGCAAAGCTTATTATGGGACACATTTCGGTGGTACACGGCGTGGTGGTGCTCAACGACTTACCGCTATTTCAGCAGGTTCTGCGTACGATGAAACCTGACCAAAATTTCCCTTGGCTGCGTGCCGATATGTTTAACGTGGGGCCAACCACTCTCCCCTACTACTACCAACGCCCCGTTGTTACTTTCGGTACTTCCTACAAAAACCTAGACGGCGGATCTAATTGGTCAGAGTTCATCCTGAAGTTTGAGTACTTGCTGGCGAAGCTAGACTTTGACTACGCAAGAATCAGACTCGAAACGGAATGCTTTGGCGACTATGAGTTTTTCTGGGGTCAAAAAACCGGAGCACCCGCTAGCTTCTACGGTAACACTGACCTGATTGAGCGAGACCGGTGGTTTTTTGGATACGGATGTAGACACATGTTCGGTAGTCTGCTCCACGAGGAAGTCCCCGAATTACCGTATGACTTTCAGTATCCTATTGCGTTTGACGAAGACGCCAAGCGCAGCTTCAACGAAGCGATTCCAGAACTCAACCAACTGACTATTGGCACCCAGCAGTACATCAAAGATGCGCTGCACCACCGAGTACTGGGCAATGGATATAATTATCTAATACTAACGTATCTTGCCTTGAACAGCGTGATTGAGTACGGTTGGGAAGCCGACCGAGGTTTGTTTATCACAAGACTAAAAGAGATTAAGGAGATAGAAACGCCCTATAGTCCTACGTGAGAAGCACTTTCGTGATAGTGGTCACTTATGCGAAAAAGCGATAGTGCGGATGGTGCGCCAAGGCCAGCATCTCACGATCACCTGAGCTGTCGCCAAAAGCATAAATCTGGTCGTAAGTCGATAGATTGACCACCTCCCGGATACGTCGTACCTTTTCTGGTCCGTGACAGTTGCGTCCATCAATGCGTCCGGTCAGGTTTCCGTGTTTCACCTCCAGGCGGGTAGCAATCAGTTGCATACCCAGTGCGTCGCACCAGGGGCGCAACCAGTGTTCAGCCGAAGCTGATACCAAATAAACGTCTGCCCGATCTTGCTGAAACGCTTGGATGCGCCGTACGGCACTCTCTTTCACGATCAAGGGCAAGCGTTGCCGGGTGTACGCCTGCGCTCGTTGTCGGACCACCGCTTCGGACTGACCGGCGAGAAAATGAGTCAGCATATTCTCCTTGGCCCGCCAGTTGGGCATCTGCCCCAGTTTGAATCGCACCAACATCGGAGCCAGCTGAAGCAATCCTCCGTAAAACCGCGGGTTACCCTGATAAAACCGGATAAAATCGAACAAGGTATCGCGACGAGTGATGGTGCCGTCGAAGTCAAAGAGCGCTAGGGTAGCAGGCATAGGGCAGATCAATGTTCTGTAAACCAGATTCGGAATTATTTGTCAAGCAACGCTTCATTAACTCACTCTTAGAATAGTAGACGGTAGGCGTGCAGCCGTCACCGCGAACGCTACCTGTCTGTCTTATTGAAAGTAGGCTTATAAGTAGTTGGGCAGGTAGATCAGCGCAAAGAAGCTTACCACCCAAGCCAAAAGCACCAGCCGCGTAAACAGATCAGTGTAGAGCAGCTTGGTGGGCGAACCGCTGTTGTTTTCTACCAAAGCAATTTGCAGGTAGCGCATCATACCGGCGATCACAAACACGCTGGTAAAGTAAAGATGATTCCCCAAACGCTGCACCACCTCATCAGAAATAGTGTACATCAAATACGATACGATAATGATGCCCGCCAGCAGCGTAAGACAAGCGTTAACATATTCCAAATTATAGTTCTGTACCGACCGACGCATCAGTTTGCCCGAAGAGGCCCCCAGCAGCAAATCGTCGCGCCGTTTAGCCAGCGCCAGAAACAATGCTAGCAGGAAAATCATAATGACCAACCACTGTGAAATGGGCACCTGAGCTACCACGCCACCGCCTACGGTACGTAGCAAAAAGCCGAAGGCAATCATCATAATATCCAGAATGGCAATATGCTTAAGCCCTAGAGAATACCCCACATTCATGAGTGCGTAAAGCAGTATGACCGCAAAAAAGCTGACGTTGAGCCAAAAAGCCACAATCATACCCCCCAGTGCCAGGACGGTCATCACCATGAGGGCAACCGACCCCGTAACTTCACCGGAAGCCAGTGGGCGGTGTTGCTTTTCGGGGTGCTGCCGGTCGCTTGCTACATCGCGGTAATCGTTCAGGATGTAGATAGCGCTTGACACCGCACTAAAACATACGAAAGCGATCAGCAACTGCACCAACATACGAGGCTCTAGCAGCTCACCGGCGAAGAAAGCAGGAATAAAGAGAAAAAGGTTTTTAGCCCATTGGCTGGGGCGAAGCAGCGTAATCAGTGAGCGAATCGAACCTGACGAACTAACGGCGGAAGATGACATGAGCGATGATAATGATAGATTTGTTATTAGTGCGTGACGTCACGATAAGCGTAACCATTTACAACAAAAATGGGCCATTGTGGATTATACTACTATTAAATCAACAACCTCACCACTTATGGCTGATCAGGGCGTAAAAATAATTCAATCCGAAGAAGAACGGCAAACTTTTATGACCCATTTGCTCGATGATATCCGAGCGTTCGAACAAATGCTAGCCGACGGAAGCTTCGAGACTGGTGTGCAGCGCATTGGAGCCGAGCAAGAGATGGTGTTCGTCGACGAAAGCTTTCACCCCGCCTTCGTCGGACCAGACATCTGCCGTGCGCTGAATAAGCCCTTTATCACAACCGAGTACGCCCGCTTTAATCTGGAGATCAACCTGAACCCGTGGCGCTTCGAGCAGGACTGCCTCCGTCAGATGAAGCAAGAGCTGTCAGAAAAACTACAATTGGTGATAGACGAAGCGCAACGGCATCGCACGCAGGTGGTGCTCACCGGTATTCTGCCTACCATCCGGCCCGCTGACACTGCCCCCGAGTCTATGACTCCCGAACCGCGTTATGAAGCACTCCTCAACAATGTTAACCGACTGAGGGGCGATCGGTACGAGTTTAATATCAAGGGGCTGGATGAACTCATCACGCGTAACAACCCATCCACCTTTGGCGGTTGCATGACCAGCTTTCAGGTGCACCTGCAAGTGGAACCCAGCAATGTGGTGGAGCGCTACAACTGGGCTCAACTCATTGCCGCCCCTACCCTGGCCTGCGCCACTAATTCGCCCGTATTCTTGGGCAAGCGGTTGTGGCACGAAACCCGTATCGCGCTGCTGCGCCAGACCACCGATACGCGCAAACCTTACGATAACCAGTACAACGAAGAAGCTCGGGTATCTTTTGGTACCGATTGGATTCACACGTCGGTCGCTGAGATGTTTCATCAGGACGTAGCGGCCTACCGGGCCTTTTTGGCCTGCCCCATTGAGGAAACCGCCACGGAGGTGCTGTCCCAGGGGGGTGTTCCCAAGCTAGAAGCACTAAATTTTCACAACAGCACCATCTACCGCTGGAACCGTATCTGTTACGGGCAAACCCAAGGCTTGCCGCACCTACGCATTGAGAACCGGGTGCTGCCCGCCGGACCCACCGTAGAAGATGAGATGGCCAACACCGCCTTCTGGCTCGGACTCATGAATGGCCTGCCCGATCGCTGTCGTAACCTACCGGATAAGCTTCCCTTTGACGTCGCCAAAGAGAACTTCCTAAAGGCTGCGCAAATGGGCATTGAAGTACAGTTTGAGTGGATGGACGGTCAGTTGGTTTCTGCTCAGGAGCTGATACTGGATGAATTGCTGCCGTTGGCCAAGCAGGGCCTACAGAACGCCCAGATTGACGAGGATTCTCAAGATCGTTATTTAAACATTATTCGCGAGCGCACCGAGCAAGCCCGCACCGGCTCACGGTGGATTCTTAACTCTTATCTGCACCTGCGCGACGAATCATCAACGGCCGACGAAGCCTGGATGGCTATTACGGCCGGAATGCTAGAGCGGCAAAAGTCTAATGATCCGGGGCATACCTGGGATTTGGCTTCAGTACAGGAAGCCGGACAGTGGCAAAACCGCTTTCGTAGCATAGAACAAGTGATGACGCGGTCGCTCTACACCGTGCAAGAGTCTGATATTGTAGACCTGGCAACGCACATCATGACCTGGAAACAGATCGGACACGTGCCCGTAGAAAAGGAAGGAATGTTAGTGGGCATGATCACCAAAGATTCTATCATCTCGTACGTTGCCCAGCATCAGGGCGAAGACATTGCGCAGCGATCGGTACGTGACCTGATGGTGCAAGACCTGGTGACCACCACTCCAGATACGCTGCTCACCGACGCCATTGACCTTATTGTCGACCATAACGTCTCTTGCCTGCCGGTGGTGGAAGACGGGCGACTGCTAGGTATGGTGACCGAGCACGACTTCGTCCATATCAGCCGTCGCCTCTACAAGGAGTTATCTCTGAAAGAAACGGCCGCCCTGTGAGTTCACTCGACCGTATTATTGATACCTACCCCGAGCGAAACCAGGGTCCAATGATGGTGGCATTTGGAGCGGTGCACGGCAACGAGCCCAGCGGCGTACTGGCCCTTCGTCAAGTGTTTACGCAGTTGCGGGAAGAGGCTATTCCACTACAGGGTCAGTTGGTGGGTGTGGTAGGTAACTTATCCGCTTTTCAACGAGCCGTCCGTTACCGTGATGCCGACCTCAATCGTTTGTTTTTGGATGAATACGTGGCTCAGGTCCGAAGCGATACCGTAGATACTATCGCCGAGCACGAAGAGCTACTGGATATCTGCCGATTGGTAGAGGAATACGAGTCTCGTTCAGACGGCCAGCCGTTCTTTGTGGATTGCCACACCACTTCTGCGGCGAGCGTGCCCTACATCAGTATGAACGAGGGCTATGCCGACAGCTACCGCTTCGCCCAGGGGATACCCGCAGCCACGGTAATCGGAGTAGAACGTGAGATCAAGGGATGTCTGGCCGAGTGGCTCAACACCAGAGGCTGGCACGGATTTACCCTGGAAGCAGGACAGCATCAGGCTGATACTGCTGTCCGTAACCAAGCTGCGGTGATCTGGCTGGGACTGTGGCGCGCGGGCTGTCTGCAGGAGCAAGATGCTCCCACGATTCTTGAGCAGGCAAGAAACACGCTAAGGCAGCAGAGCCATCAGCAAGATCAAGCGTACCGGGTCACTTCCTCGTACCGCATTGGTCAAGGCGAAGATTTTCGGATGATGCCAGGGTTTATCAACCTTCAGGCAGTGCAGCAAGGAGAGCACTTGGCCACCAGTGATGGGCGGCATATCTACGCTGAGCACAACGGCTTCATTCTAATGCCTCTGTACCAACCGCAGGGTAGTTTCGGCTTTTTCATGGCCGAAGAGGTTCCTCAGTTCTCACTCTTAGATTGACGCTCCTCGTGGTTTTTGCTCGTTAGTTTTGGTCACGCCCGACTATTTCTTTATCTTCCCTTCTCGAAAAAGTGCTCGTCTGCTCGCGTTATCGTACGATTGTGTCATTCACTACTGATCAGACCTATGTACCGTATTTTTTTAGTCCTGACACTATGGTGTCAAGTTCCTTTTTTCTCACTTACCGCTCAGGCGCTGTTCGTTGGTTCTGGTCAACACGTCTATATCACTGCCGACACGCAGGTTGCTCTTCAGGGTGACCTCTACAATGAGGGTACGATTACGCACCAGGGCACCCTTTCGCTTACCGGCGACTGGCGCGACGAACAAATCTTTACTGCGCAAGCCGGGAGCCGCGTCATCTTATCCGGAGATGATCAGCAGATCACGGCTGGTGCACAGGAGTTCAGTACCCTGGTAATTCAGGGCGGAGGCACCAAAACCTGCCTATCACCCACCCGTATTCGCGACTCGCTGCGTCTGTCCCGGGGCATTATCGCAGCGGCGACCTCCGGTTCAATCACGTTAGGGGTCAACGCAGTAGCAGAAGGCGGGTCAGACGAATCTTACGTGGAGCAAAGCATGCAGCACGAGGGGGCTAACCCAACGTTTCCGTTAGGAATAGACGGGCAGTATACACCCATCAGTTTGCAAAATATTGTAGGCAATAGTCCGGTAATACAGACGCGGGTGGTGACGCCTAACCCTCCGATTACTCCGGGGCCGCGCATTGCCCGTCTTTCTCCGGCGCGCTACTGGGAGGTGACGACGACCGCTGGCTCCTTGGAAAGTGCGCAAGCAGCGCTCAGCATCAACGCCGGCGATGGATTTGAAGATTTGCTAGGAGTGGTGGTGGCGCAGTCAGTGCAGCCGGGAGGCAATTTTACTAATATGGGCCAGTCAGCTAGCGAGGGCGATATTTCTTCCGGTACCATCACCAGTCAGCAGGCCGTGACCCAGCCAGTACTGGCCCTGGCCCTTACCACTGAATTTTCGGTAGCCAATCAGGTACTCGTACCGTCAGTCTTCTCGCCGGATGCGATCAACTCGGTTGACCGTAGCTTACCAATATACGCTGCCACCCTGCTACCCGACCGTTTTTCGTGGCGTATCTTCAACCGATGGGGCGACTTGGTGTACCAAACCTCCTCATTGGAAGAAGCCATATCCCAGGGCTGGAACGGTTTGTACCAGTCAGATCGCTCGCCCGCCGAGGCAGGAGTCTATCAGTATCATTTACAAGGGATCTACGAAAGTGGTGACCCTGTGAGTCAGAGTGGTACCATCACCCTACTACGCTGATGATAAAAGAGCTATTTTATGCGGCAGCTGTTGCCAGTGTTGTTACGGTTTGTTCCCGTAGCGTAGCGCAAGAAGTCCGATTCTCTCAGTATCAAGCGGCGCCCCTACTGCTCAATCCCGCATCACCGGGAGCAGCGCAAGCCCCTACTCTTTCGCTTAACTATCGGCTTCAGCAACTGGGGGTTATATCCTACAAGACTGGTTACTTCTCAACCATGTTACCCCTCTATCCTGCTAACGCTACCTACGAGGACTTGCCCATCGGCGGTTTAGGGTTGGGGGTGATGAGCGACCTAGCCGGCGAGCAAAATGAACTTCGCACCTTTCAGTTTGACTTATCGGGTGCCTATAACCTACGTCTTAATACCGCTCAAACTCACTACGTAACCCTGGGCTTGCAGGCTTCCTTATTACAAACCAACCTTGACTATAGCGCTCTGATTTGGCCCTCGCAGGTGACGTTCCGAGGCCCTGACGGCCCACCACCTTCCACCGCCCAATTCGAGGATCAAACGAGTGTGCTACGTTTTAATACCGGTTTCATCTGGGTCTTCGACCCTACCCGCAACATCACACAAAAGGTATCGCGTACCCGATGGCACCTGGGAGCGTCGGTAGGCAACCTCAACCGTCCGGACTACAGTTTTTTGAACGATGATAGTCAGGTGCTAGCCGAGGTTTACCGGGTGCACGGTGGGGTAGATATTCGGGCAAGCCCGCGCATCAGTGTGCAACCCGGCTTCTTTATAATATCGCAAAACACCCGAACACAGTACACCGGGGGCGGCACCGTCAGCATCCACCTTCGCCCCGAAGCACTTAGCGGTTCAGAAAACGATTTTCGTTTACGCGTGGGCGGCTGGTATCGATACGATGATGCTGCCGTACTGCTCATTGGTGGTAGCAGCCCTCGCACCACCGCTGCGCTATCTTACGACCTGAATGCTTCTTCAGAACGGACGGGCATTGGACGGCAAAATACCGTCGAGCTATCCATAGCGTATCGGTTTTTACGGACGCGCACTCCTGAGTATCGACCTAACCCCTTGTTTTAATTTATGAGACGGTGGTTACTTTGGTTAGTTGTCTGGCTGGGCTGTAGCTCAGTAAGTGCCCAAAGCGCCGCATCCTACGCGCGGCAAGGCCAACAGTTTTATAACGCTGCACGCTACGCTCAGGCGCGGGTGTGGTTTGCCGAAGCAGTGGCGATTGACTCAACTGATATGCGCAGTACGTTGATGTGGGCCCAGAGTTTGCGCCAGTTGCACCGAGACCAAGATGCGCTACCGCTGTATAAAAAGGTTCACCGCCATGCTGGCAAAAAGTTTCCGGTGGCTACGCTTTACTATGCACTATCACTCAAGCAACAACAACGTTGCCCCGAAGCCCTCATACTGCTCGAGCAGTTCGTTTCTTATGCTGTTCACGATTCGCTGATGCAGCGTGCCCGCGTTGCTCAGACCACCTGTCAGCAACAACTGATTAACCCTGAAGATACGATTCAGTTATCGCTACGGTGGCTACCGTCGCCCGTCAATACCGGTAGCCAAGACTATGCAGCGGTACCCTATCCTCATGACACCAGCCTGCTGCTCACCACCAGTCGTGGAAAGCGCCGGGGCCACCGCATAGACTACCGCTACGGTGAACCCTTTACTGACCTGCTAATGGCAGCGCAGGGGCGCCGGGGAAGTTGGACGCGGCGGAAGCGGATACCTCGGGTGTGGAATACCGAAGAGCAGGAAGGTCCGGGTTGCTTTAGTCCTGACACCTCGCGCTTCTATTTTACGCGTTGTGACGAGAAACGCTGCCGTATTTATGTCTCTGAACGGCAGAGAGGCAAGTGGCGTCAGGCAGTAGCGCTACCAGCGACGGTGAATGCACTCGGCGGTAAACACCCCGCCCTCTCAGCGGGCGGCGACACCCTGTACTTTGCTTCGCAACGCGCTGGTGGCCACGGCGGCTCCGATCTATGGATGAGTGCCCGCGACAGTAGCGACCGATGGTCGGAGCCCGCTAACCTAGGAACCGTTGTCAATACTCGCTTCGATGAGATTGCTCCGTACTACTACGCTCCCGACGACGCACTGTTCTTTGCCTCTGACGGACACGGCGGGCTCGGCGGCATGGACCTATTTACAGTACCTGCCTTTACTAGCCACTCAAGACGTACACCTCGTGCTTTGCCCGCCCCGTTCAACTCACCACAGGATGATGGATTTCTGGTGATGGGACACCGGGTAGGATACCTTTCTTCTAACCGCCGAGGTAGTTTCGATATCTACCAGTTTACTCCTGACACTACGCAGAGCCTGTCTCAACAACTATTAGCGAACGACCTATGGATAAGTGAGAATCGTTCTGATGCGGTTTTGCTCAGTACCGATAAAGTACTTGACTATCGGGCTTCACTGAATGGTACTCCGCAAGACATCACGGTAGTACACTCGGTAGGTGAAGAGCGCTTGGCCAACGGTGCTTCTCGTTTTATTCTCAATGCCGACGTGAACGATATTGCTTTCAGACGCGCGGAGCGCCAGGAGCGCGCTACCGAGGCTGCCAAGACGGCCGCTTCACCGGTAGAAAAGCAAGAAACAGCCCTATCCTATCGTTCAAAGGGTGTGGCACTCGCTCAGATTGCCACCGATTTTATTCCGCCTGACCGTCGGGGAGAAGTTTTAGGATCACTCTACGAGGAAGGCCCCTCGTTTGTTCCGAAGGCTCGCACCGAGATTCATTTGCTAGATAGCACCGGAGCTATTATGAAGATAACCACCACCAACGAGATAGGCCGCTTTCACTTTGTCAACTTACTGCCTGACACTAAGTATACTATTGCGCTGAGCAGTAATAGCGGCGATAGGGCACATCAAACGCAGGATTTGCTCATACGAGAGTACGGAAAAGAAACTACCATGTCTCCTTACGAGACGCTGTACTTCAATTTTAACCAATCGGCACTACGCCCCGAGGCACAGCAGGCCCTCAAAGACCTAGCTGCCTACTTTCAACAGCATCAAAGTACCGCTATCGAGATCAACGCCTTCACGGATAGCTTAGGTAATGATGATTATAATTTATTGTTAAGTCAGCAGCGAGGAGAGGCCGTCTTCAATTTTTTGCTCAAACAAGGGGTTGATCGTTCGGCTTTAGTAATTAATGCGCAAGGAGTATCTACTGCACTATCATCTTCTAATTCGTTTGTTAGTCAACAGCTTAACCGCCGCGTA
>CBDCAN010000008.1:0-5708 GCA_965213875.1 Tunicatimonas sp.
GCACGCGGGAAAATCATATCGGACCAAGGTCAAACAGCCAAGTTTAAGATTACTGCCGTAGACGAAGGGCACTCGTACACATTCGAAACCAAACTGCCCTCGGGCGGATGGAAATCACGCGGTCGCTGGTGGAGCACGGCGATACGGTACGATTCACGCACACCGTCAGGTTTCGCGGACTCACCGGCAAGCTGTTCGCCCGCCGGTTAGGCACCGGGTTTCAGAAGATGCTGCCCGTGGCGATGCAGAAAATCAAACAGCAGGCGGAACGATGAAAAGACGTACCTTTCTGAAATCAGCAGCAGCGGTCACCGCCACCACCGCCGTAGCGGCTACGGCCGCCTGGGAGCTCCCTGATCACACCGAAACCGGCAAAAAGATGCCCCTTCCTTCGTCTGTACACACCCTGGTGCTGAGCGATACGCTAAAAATCCACGCCATGATGGCCGGTACGGTAGCGGTTAAGCGCTCACACCGTGAGTACGGCGGCCCCCCATCGCTGGCGTTTCCGTGCATCATGGCCGACTGGCGGTGGACCGAACCACTGCCCATCTGGACGTGGCTGATTGAGCATCCGGCAGGCAACTTCCTGATCGACACCGGCGAGCAGACGGATGTATTACAGCCCAGCTATCTGAATGATCATGGTTTTGGGGAAGAATCAATCAAAAAATACTGCGACTATCGGTTCAAGCCGAACAACAAGTGAATCAGCAGTTGGCTAGTATTGGTCGGTCACCGTCGGACGTTGATGCGGTAATTCTTACGCACTTGCACCTCGATCATACGGATGGACTCCGTTTCTTTCCTCAGGCCGACGTACTGGTGGGCAAAACCGAGTGGGAGCATCCGTACGGGGCTGTGGTCGGTACCTTTCCGGCATTTCTAAAACCAGACCTAATCGGCTACGGGCGTCATGATTCTGCCTTCAAGCAAAGCTACCGGATCGCTTCAGACCTATGGTTGGTACCCACTCCTGGCCATAGCTTCGGACACCAATCGGTGCTATTGCAGCACCAGGGCGTGTCTTTTCTGTTTGCGGGTGATGCATCTTTCAGTCAGCAACAACTGCTGAGTGGTAAGGTAGCGGGCATCTGTGCCGACCCTGAGCGGGCCCGTCAGTCTTGTGAACGCATCCGAACGTTCGCCCGCGAGACACCGCTGGTTTATCTTCCGTCTCACGATCCGGCTTCGGCCCAACGGCTAATCAACCAAACCACCCTGCCGGTTTGATCAAGATAGTACGACATCGTAGATACTGCTCTGTTCCTTACGACGGGCCAACACGTACTGGCCGCGCTGGTGTTTGAGGGCCGCATGATTTTGACTTCACCGTAGGTTATCCTGAGCTACGTGAGAGAAGTACAGTTGCTCACTTTGGGCGAGAACAAAATTGTGCAAAAGCTTACGAAACGCTCACGCTGCTTACTTCATTCGCACACTACTCATGATGGCCTGGGCGGTTTCTTGCCACTGGGCTTGCGCCCGGGTGGGTACACTAAAATTGAATATCCAGGTTTTATTCTGATGTACGGTGTACTGTACGTAGGTGTACTGCCGGATAGGTTTTAGCGCACCACCCAGAGAGGTATCGTCCTCGTCGGGTCGCACCACCGACACAAACTCAAATACGGCGAACGACCGCCCGTTCACCTCCTCAATGCCTTCTTTGATAAAATCTACTTCGTCGTATAGTTCTAGCAAACTGGCTCGGTAAAAATCCTTGAGCACCTCTAGGTCCCCAGCTTGCCAGCGCGTGCTTGATGTATTGAGTCCAAAGGCCACCTGTTGATTGGGTCCGGTGTAGGCTGCCAACGGGCGGCGTCCCGTCAGGTATTTAGCCCGCAGCACATCTTCTGACATGGGGCGCAGGATCTTGGGTAGGCTCACACTAACTCCTTCGTAAATTTGGGTACGAACCGTATCACCTGTCATACCGGCGGCGAGTAGTACCACGGCGGCCACGGTGGCGTTTACCATTATCTTTCTCATAAATTACAACTAAGTTTAGCGCAATAATACGAACACTCGGTGCGGTGTTCGGGTTTAGCTCAATGAAATAATTGTACCACCTGTTAAAAACAACTCATGAATCATCTGCTCAAGCCTTTTCTTACTGCTACCGTAGCACTTTTTGCCGTTTTATCACTTACCCAGTGTGGCGACAGTGGCGAAGATCACATGGAGTCTGAAGGTGCTACAGCGTCTACTGATAGCACCGGTAATGCTTATCCTCGCGATAAGGTGCAAGATGCGGATGAGGTAAATTTATCGGCAGAAGACGGTGAGTACGACCTACCGATGGATCTGGGCGGGGCGGTGTCGCGCATAGAAAAGAGAAAGATGCTAGCCCTGCTGATGCGCCAGAAGACGGACCTGATGTATCGCATTGAAGAGCTGGAAGCACTGCCGGGTGATGCGTCTGATAATACGGTAGTGGAGGGAGATATTGACAAGATGCGTACCTACATCAGCAAGCTAGACGCGGAAATTGTGGGCGTTCGCAAAGCCGACGAGGGTTCGATGAAAGCAGCGGCCGCGTCTGCACTAGCGGCAGTAAAAGGAGCCGGAGCTCTGATGCAAAGTAGCGTGATAAGAATAGACCAAGGGTTTTAAAGCTTAGTTTTTTATACTGAGCGGTGATTCAGCCACTGATTGTGCAAATCAGCATCTGTTCTATCATTTAACTTTCTTCTTATACTGTATTTTCGTAGGTTGACAAGGCTACTCTCGTTGTTACTTCTATGAATCAAGTTCCCTATTATCAGCCTCTAGACTCGCTTAATAGCTGGGAAGGTTTTTTGGCAGACCGTTCTGCCTCGACGCGTTCCAACGTATCGGAAGCAGCTCCAGAAAACGCGACGCGGGCGTTATACCTACTGAACCATCGTCACCAAACCTACGACTTTGCTCGTGGTAAGGCGCAGGACCATCTGACGGCCCCCCGGCGGCTGATGTCGGTGTGGGAAGCCCTTCAGCAGCTAGATGAACTCACGGATCTGGCAGCTCCTGGCGTTTCTCAACAGCAGCACGCGTTTCAAACGGCCGAAGCTATCCGAGCCGATGGGCATCCTGACTGGTTGGTTCTGGTAGGGCTAATCCATGATTTGGGAAAAATCCTTTGTACGTTCGGTGAGCCACAGTGGGCAGTGGTAGGTAATAGCTTCCCATTGGGCTGCCGCTTTGCGCGTGAGGTGGTCTGTTCTGAGTACTTCCGGCTCAATCCTGACGAGCAAAACAGTGCTTACCAAACTCCGCTAGGCATCTACACCGCCGGTTGCGGTCTAAAGAACGTGCAATTTTCCTGGGGCCACGGTGAGTACCTCTATCGCCTGGTACGGCCCTACCTACCGGAGGCAGCGCTTTACGTCATCCGCTACCACTCGTTCTTTGCGGCGCACCGGCACGGTGCCTATACCTACCTGATGGATGCACACGACCGCGAGATGCTGCCTTGGCTACGGATGTTCGCTGGCTACGACACCGCCGCTGCATCACCGCAGCCTCTTAACGTGAACCAAGTTCGCCCTTACTACGATCAACTAGTGGCGAAGTACCTCCCCCAGCAGTTAGCTTTGTAATACTGTCGCTATGTCTACCCGCCGCTCCT
The DNA here is from genome assembly GCA_965213875.1 of Tunicatimonas sp. Classification (GTDB taxonomy): domain Bacteria; phylum Bacteroidota; class Bacteroidia; order Cytophagales; family Cyclobacteriaceae; genus Tunicatimonas. The sequence continues at coordinate 3,611 of CBDCAN010000008.1, forward strand.
TTTTGCAACGTGCCACACTACTGCTCTCCGCCGGCAAGTTTATGCCCACCGGAGCCATTGCTGCTTCACCCGACGCCCGTAGGCCGCTGGTAGTTTCTACCTGGGATAGTGGCACCACGGCCAACGGAGCCGCCTGGCCCGTGCTCGCGGAGGGTGGCCGCGCACTGGACGCGGTAGAGCAGGCGGGCATCGCTATCGAAAACGACATCAGTTGCTGCGTAGGGCTGGGGGCTAATCCTGACCGCGACGGATTCGTCACCCTAGACGCCTGCATTATGGATGAATGGGCCAACTGCGGTTCGGTCGCGTTTCTAGAACGTATCAAGCACCCGGTGTCGGTGGCCCGGCGGGTGATGGAGCAGACCCCACACGTGATGTTGGTGGGGGCCGGGGCGCAGCAGTTTGCGCAACAAAACGGCTTTTCGTTGGAACCCGAAGTCTTATCGCCCACCGCCGAGCGTGCTTACCAAGACTGGCTAGAGGAAGCCCGCTACGAACCGGTCATCAATATCGAAACTCAGCAGAGCACACCGGACAATGGGCCTGCGGCACCGGAAACGTTGCCCGATGGTTCGCCCAACCATGACACCATGGGCACCATTGCACTAGACGCCGACGGTAACCTGTCGGGGATGTGCACCACCAGTGGTATGGGCTTCAAGATGCGCGGCCGGGTGGGGGATTCTCCCATTATTGGAGCAGGACTGTTTGTAGACAATGAAGCCGGGGCAGCGGTAGCCACGGGGCAGGGGGAGGAAGTGATCCGGGTGTGCGGCACGCACTTGGTTACGGAGTATATGCGCGACGGATTGTCACCGCAGCAGGCCTGCCAAAAGGTAGTGGAACGCATTGTGAAGCGCGACGTGGCCCGGGCCAAAGATTTTCAGGCCGCCTTTATCGCTATCAGTAAGGCAGGTGAGTTAGGAGCCTTTGCGGTGCAACCAGGTTTTATGTTCACCGTGTCACACGCTGAGCAGCAGGGCGTTGTTCGTCCGAGTACGAGTTATTTCTCTTAAAAAAACCTTCCGAAGAACGTATACCGATGTGCGTAGAGCGAAAGTTCTACTAGCGTCGATCTTTTTCTTCTTTTTTAGGGATAAATCGGATAATTAGCTATATTCTTTGCTCATCTAGCCGCCCCTGCTATGGCAGCCCACAACCTGTCTTCTACTCATAAAAAGCAGCGCTTTCGCGAAGAGTTTGAGCGCCTGTATTTCTTGCACGCTGAAGCCCTCATTCGATACGGCACTAAGTTTCAGGCTAACCGTGAGTTGGTAGAGGACTGCGTGCAGGAGCTGTTCGCTGATTTCTGGGAACAAAGAAACACCTGGAGCGCTATCACCTCAGTGCGTCCTTACTTATTGGGTGCCCTCCGTAGAAAGCTACTACGTAGGATATACAGCCAGCGAGAACACGTGCTCGATGCTGAAAACGCCTTTGACTTCTACGGGCAGCTCTCGAGCACCGACTGGTCTGAGGATAGCACACAGGCGGATGAAGCTCAACTGACGGCCGCCCTACAGCACCTAACGACTAAGCAGCAAGAGGTACTCTATCTGCGCTTCTACAACCAGCTTAGCACCAAGGAGATTGCTGAGATTATGTCGGTACGCCCCCGGACGGTATACAAACTTACGCGCCGGGCTATTATGGCGTTACAGGCCCGCCTCACCCCAGCGCCTCCGGTAGTAGAGGCTTTAATGGTGTTAGTATTTTTTTATTTTATGTAGCACTCTGGCAACATATACATAATTCCAACCCCCTTTTTCTGTTGTAAGTGTAATTATTGAAAATAATGAGCTGGCGATGGGTCACTAATGCGGGTTCTGGTAACTACCGAATACCTATCCTTATGGACAATCGCAAACGTTATCAATATCTCACCTACCGGGCACCGGATTTCGTGCTAGACCCTAGCTTTCAGCGGTGGGCGCAGGGCGCACCATCTGCGTTTTGGGAAGATTTCCAGCGTTTGTACCCCGAGAAGAGGAGAGCCATTCGTGAGGCTCATACGCTAATTCAACAGTTTAGCCCAGAAGAAGCTCCGCTTTCGCAGGCGTATTTAGAGGAGCAATTACTAGCGACGTACGACCAAATA
>CBDCAN010000009.1:0-21709 GCA_965213875.1 Tunicatimonas sp.
AGTTTCGGCCTTGGCATTCTCAATGGCTTTGGCCACCGCCTCTACATCATTCACGTCTTCTACAAACTGCGTATGCCAGCCTTGTGCCCGGAAGCGCGCGTCAATATCTTCGGTAAACGTGATATCGGTGTCCCCGTCGATGGAGATATTATTATCATCGTAGATATAGATGAGGTTATCTAACTTCTGGTGCCCAGCAATAGAAGCGGCTTCGTAAGAGATGCCTTCCATCAGGTCGCCATCGCTGCACACCGCGATGGTGTGGTAGTTGAACAGCTCGTAACCGGGGCGGTTGTAACGCTCGGCCAGCATCTTCTGCCCGATGGCAAAACCAACCGCGTTGCCCACGCCTTGCCCGAGCGGACCGGTGGTTACTTCAATACCGGGGGTGAGGCCGTACTCTGGGTGGCCAGGAGTGATACTGTGGTACTGACGAAACTGCTTGAGATCGTCTATCGACAGCTCGTAACCCGCCAGGTGAAGAATGCTGTACTGCAACACGCAGGCGTGCCCGGCCGATAAGATAAAGCGGTCACGGTTGGGCCAGCGAGGATCAGCCGGATGATAGTTCATGCTGCCAGACCACAGTACGTGGGCCAGCGGGGCTAGGCTCATAGCAGTGCCAGGGTGCCCGGCATTGGCTTTTTGTACAGCGTCCATCGACAGCGTACGGATCGTGTTGATACAGTTAGTTTCGAGTGTTTGGCTCATGTAGTAAATTATTTGTGATTTGTTGCAATAGGAGGTTTACGTTCCAGCAAAAAAGTGTTATTTATTCTCACGCTAAATAGGGCAAAGACGTTGCAATAAAAGCAATTCATCCGACAATTTGTTTGGTTCTTGCTAGCGAAACCTATGATTCTATGACAGACCGATCACGGATCGTGACAGAAGTCATTCAAAAGTACCGGCGCACGTTCAGCCCCGTCATGGCTGAGCTCCGAGCAGATCGTCTTTATCCACTCGACCTGACCGAGCGCAACGAAGCCTTGCGTGCGGTTGACCTTAAAGATACGGCCGCCTTTGATCGCTGGCTACTCAAGACACTGCACGGCAAGGTTGGCATCGGGGGTTTTATGGAAGACCGGGTGGTTTACCGGCGGAGCGAACACTTCGTCGGACGGGCGGCCCGCGGGCAAGCAGCCCGCAGTGTGCACCTGGGCCTTGACCTATGGATAGCCGCCGGTACGCCGGTGTACGCCCCGCTCGCGGGCCGGGTACATAGCTTTCAGGATAACGAAGGCTTCGGAAACTACGGACCGACCGTCATCTTAGAACATACGTTGGATGGGGTGACGCTCTACACCCTCTATGGTCACTTGAGTCGCGCATCGCTGGAGCCGTTGCGTGTGGGGCAGCGGATTGAGAGCGGCGAGCGTCTGGGTGCGGTGGGGCCGTATCCAGAAAACGGCGATTGGCCCCCGCACCTACACTTTCAGGTGATGACCGATTTGATGGGTTGGGTAGGAGACTTTCCCGGTGTGGTGGCACCGTCGCAGCAAGTGGACTATGCGACTGTCTGTCTGAATCCTATGTTACTTTTGCGGTATGAAACGTCAGATACCGCACGTCGGCAGTCGACTGCCGCAGGGCCGGAAGAATTGAACCGGTGAACAGTCCAGCAAACAAGATGGGTTTAGGTCAGATTGAGGAGTCGTGTCGTCGTTCTAAGACATCGTGTCTTAAAGAATAAGCAGTAGCTTATGATGAATGAACGCTACTCATTAGTCATTCATCATCATTCAATAATTATCAGGCAAACTTTGAGTAGATAAGCTCATCCATCACCTGCCCATCCTTGATGATGCCCTTACGTAAACGGGCTTCCAGTGCGTAGCCCGCTTTCTCTAGCACCCGAGCCGAGGCAGTATTATGTTCAAACACCCCAGCGTAAAGCCGGATGATGTCGCAGTGCTCAAACGCATAGTCTGACACCGCCACCACGGCCCGGCTGGTGAGTCCGCGGTTCCAGTAGGCTTCGCCCAGCCAGTAGCCGATTTCAGCGGTATGTTGATACACGTCGTCTTTAAAGACAACGCCGATACCCCCCACTGCTTCTCCGGCCGTTTCGATGGCCAAAGAGATCATACTTGTGTCGCGGTTGGCAATTTTAATCCATAACTTAGCGTCTTGTTCGGTGTAGGGCGAGGGAAAATGATCACGCACGTTGCGCCAGATATTGCGGCTATTAGCGTGCCGAACCAACGAAACCTCATCATCCGTGCACCAAGGGCGCAGCACCAAATCATCAAGTACAATACGCACGGAACGAGTATCCTGTCTCATGAGCGAGGAAGAAGGTTCACCCAATAACATTAAAAACAGTCCGGTAGTTACATCGACGCTAAAAACCATCTAACAACCACGCACCAATCCGTACAGAAAGTGCGATCATCCGCAAGCGCGGCGGCCGCATTTTATTCAGCATCTAATATCTAACGTCCAATATCCAACATCCATTAACCAGCAAACCACCAATCTATGGAAACAACTTCCCCTTTTAGCGGCGAAGGGCTTATTGCTCTACTAACCCTCACTTTTCTGGAAATCGTGCTCGGGGTCGATAATATCATTTTTATCTCCATCGTCTCTAACAAACTCGTCTCTAACAAACTACCGGTTGATCAGCAGGCGAAGGCCCGCAATATCGGGCTGTTGTTGGCCATGCTGTTTCGTATTGGGTTGCTGCTAGGCATCACCTGGATCATTGGATTCACCGAACCTCTCTTCGCGGTGTTGGGGCACGAAGTGAGTGGGCGCGATCTTATTCTGGCCGTAGGCGGGCTGTTTCTGCTGGCAAAAAGCACTTCTGAAATTCACCACAAGATCGAAGGCGAAGATCATACAGATGACGCACAGGCTAAAACGGCCACCTTCACGGCTACACTGGTGCAGATTGTACTACTCGACATGGTGTTCTCGTTCGACTCTATCCTGACGGCCGTTGGGCTCACCGAAGAAGTGACGATTATGATTATCGCCGTGATCATTTCTATTGGAGTGATGATGATCTTCGCGGGTGCCATCAGCCGCTTTATCAATGAGCATCCTACGCTGCAAATTCTAGCACTATCTTTTCTCATTCTGATCGGATTCATGCTGATCGTAGAAGCGCTGCACTACGAAGTGCCGAAAGGGTACATCTACTTCGCGGTAGGCTTCTCACTACTAGTAGAAGTGCTCAATATGCAGTTTCGTAAAAAAAGTAATCCGGTAAAACTGCGCGGACAGCGGACGGTAGATGAGCCTGCCCCCGCCGAACCGGTAGACAGTAAATAGCGAACGTTTGTGCCCCCAAAGTATGATAAAAACCCGTGCGTTACAGTATGCCTATCACCCTCACCAAACGCTGTCTTTTCCCGACATCACGCTGGGCGAGCGACAAGACTTACTCATCCTGGGCGAATCTGGAATCGGAAAAACCACCCTGCTTCATCTGCTGGCCGGATTGCTACCGGCCCGGGCAGGAAGCATTCTGGTGAATGATACTGAAATTACGCAACTCTCTGCCGGGTTGATGGATCGCTTCCGGGGGCAGCACATTGGCATCGTATTTCAGCGTCCGTACTTCGTACAGGCCCTCACGGTAGACGAAAACCTGCGATTGGTGCAGCACGTTGCCCGGCGGCCAGTGCAACGCGAACGAATTGCGCGGGTGCTGGATGCCCTGGGACTGGCTACCCAAGCAAAACGCCGTACGCAGCAGCTGAGTCAGGGAGAGCAACAGCGGGCCGCTATCGCCCTGGCAGTGATCAACCGGCCGACACTGCTGCTGGCTGATGAACCCACCGCTAGCCTGGACGATAAAAACTGCCAACGGGTGATTACCCTGCTGCGTGAGCAAGCTGCCGAAACCGGAGCCCACCTGCTGGTCATCACGCACGATCAACGACTCAAAAGCAAGTTTTCACGAACGCTGACGCTATGAATTTACTACAGCTCAGTAGCAAAAATATGCTGGCCCGTCCGCTCAGCACCAGCCTGAGCCTGCTACTGATTACGTTGGGCGTAGGCATGATTTCTCTGCTGGTGCAGGTGAGTCACCAGATACGTACGCAGCTGGAGAAAAACGTGCGGGGTATTGATATGGTGATGGGGGCCAAAGGAAGCCCGCTACAGCTGATCTTGTCGGCGGTGTTTCATGTGGACGTACCCACTGGCAACGTTCCGCTCGAAGAAGCCCGTAAGCTGCGCCGGAGCCGACTGGTGGCCTCGGTTATTCCGCTGTCCTACGGCGACAGCCACCGGGGCTACCGCATCGTGGGCACCGACACGGCCTACCTATCGTTGTACGACGGCCGGGTGGGGCCGGGGAGGCTATGGTACCAACCACTCGAGGTGGTGCTGGGAGCCACCGCCGCCCGCGATCTGAATATGACCCTGGGTGATACGCTAGTAAGCGCGCACGGCTTGGGGGGCGAAGGGGAAGACCACCATGAACACGCCTATCGGGTGGTGGGCGTACTGGAGAATAGCAATTCGGTGCTAGACCAACTGATCCTCACCGCCACCGAAAGCGTATGGGCGGTACATGAACACGATGTTGCGGACACCACTCGGGAGATCACCGCCATGCTGGTGAAGTTTCGCAGTCCGATGGGCTTGGTGCAACTCCCGCGTTTTATTAATGAAAAAACGCCTTACCAGGCAGCGTTGCCCGCTCTGGAGATCAACCGCCTGTTTGACTTGATGGGAGTGGGTGTTGATGCGCTCAATGCCTTGGCGGCGGTCATTATGCTGGTATCCGGACTCAGCGTGTTCATCAGTTTATACAATGCCCTGCGCGAGCGGCGCACCGAAATGGCCCTGCTGCGCAGCTACGGAGCTTCTCGCGGTCAACTGCTGGCGGTAGTGTTGCAGGAGGGTTTGTTACTCTCGGCGTTGGGTTATGCGCTGGGCCTTATCTTCAGTCGGCTAGGGCTCTGGTTCACGGCCAATGTGGTGGCCGAAGATTATCACTACGATCTGTCCGGCAGCACCCTACTGCCCGAAGAATGGTGGTTGCTGGTCGTTACGGTAGGAGTGGGGCTTCTGGCATCTATCATACCCGCGATCCAGGCGGCATCGGTCAATATCTCGCGAACGCTGGCTGAAGGGTAGGTTAACAGCTTGCTCGATTAGTTGCTCGTAATCATTAGTAAATTTATCTAATTCAGTAGCCGCAAACGTTACCCGGTAGCCGTTGGCAGAACCGCTGTTTCGTTTAACCACTACCGCATACCGCCTTCCTCTGCCGCCCGGAGTATAAAAAGGTCAGTAGGCATTTTTGTCTAACGCTTGTGCAAAGTGTGGTCTGACAGGTGAACAACAAAATAATCTATTAGAAAGGCTGTATTGTCTAGCACCAAATTAAGCCATACTTTAGCAGCCACCGGATGGATCACCCGCACCGTGATGCAGAAGGTATCATTTCCATAACCTAATCGCTCTTATATGAAAAGATGGCTACACTACCTGCTGCTGATCGGAGTATTCAGCAGCTTCACCCGACTGGCTGCCGCGCAGGAAATTACGGGCACGGTCACCGACACAGAAAACGGTACGACCCTGCCCGGAGTTAACGTACTACTGAAGAATACAACCATCGGCACTGTTACCGATATAGACGGTAAGTACCGCATCGATGCCAATGATGAAAACGCTACCCTGGTTTTTTCATCCGTAGGCTACGAACCGCAAGAAGTAGCCGTAGAAGGCCGTAGTACGGTCGACGTGGCACTCGCTAGCGACGTGACCGCGCTCAACGAGGTGGTCGTCACTTCGTTCGGCATCAAGCGTGATAAGAAGGCACTGGGCTACGCCGTGCAGGAGTTGACTTCCGAAGAAATTACGGAGACCCAACAGCCCAACGTAGTCAATGCGCTGCGAGGTAAGGTGGCGGGTGTCAACATACAGAGCTCAGGCGGACAACCGGGGGCGGGCGCTAATATCGTCATCCGGGGTATCTCCTCACTCAACCCGAACGCTGACAATCAGCCACTGTTTGTGGTAGACGGTATTCCTATAAACAATAGTACCGCCTCAGGCGATGTGCTGCCGAGTGCTGGTTCAAACTCGACCGGCTCTGACGAACAGTTTTCACAGTCGAATCGTGCCGCTGATATCAACCCCAACGACATTGCCAGCATGTCAATTTTGAAGGGGCCAGCGGCTACCGCACTCTACGGACTACGAGCGGCCAACGGGGCTGTTATTATCACGACCAAACGAGGAGAGGCGGGCCGCGCTACGGTGTCGCTTAACAGCTCTTTCGGTTGGGACGAGATCAACAAATCACCTGACATACAGACTAGGTTTCGCGAGGGACGCTTCGGGCGCTTGCGCTTTCGGTCTAACGGCGATCCTCTACGGTTTCAGAGCTTCGGCCCACCCGTGGTAGCGGGCACGCCGGAGTTTGATAACTTTCGTGACTTCTTTGAGACGGGGACCCGCTTCGAGAATTCGGTGAGTGTGTCCGGTGGAAACGAGAGTACCACCTTCTACGCATCGGCGTCGCGCCTTGATCAACAGGGTATTGTACCGTCTAGTGAATGGGATCGTACAACCCTTAAACTCACGGCTGAGACTAAGGTGTCGGAAAGGGTGCGGGTTAGTGCGAGCGCCAACTATATTAATTCGGGCGGCGTGCGATCCAGCGGTGGTGACAAATCTATTTTCAGTTCGCTGAGCTACTACTCGCCCACCTTTGATGTGAATGACTACATCAACCCCGATGGTACGCAGCGCGACTTTTCTGATGGCATCATCGATAACCCTCGCTACGTGGCAGAATTCTCAAGCTTGAATGACAATGTGAACCGTCTGATTGGTAACGCGGGTGTAAACTATCAAATCACTGACTGGCTGAGTTTGGACTATAAGATAGGTACTGACTTTTACAGCGATTCACGTGATCGAATCGCTCCGATTGGTCTGGACGTGGCTTCGCAGGTCAATGGCTTTGTGACGAAAGAAGAGATCAATTATCAGGAGATCAATTCTAACTTTCTACTCACCGCTACGCACGACTTCACCGAACAGCTGAAGGGCAGGGTACTACTGGGGCACAACCTCACCGATATTCGGTCAGACCGACTAAGCGCGCGCGGAGAGGGGTTGTCGCTGCGTGACTTTAACGACCTGAGCAACGCCACGAATTTCTTTACCTCACGGGGAGCTTCTCTGCGGAGAATCGTAGGGGTGTTTACCAATATTGAGCTGGAGTACGCCGGAACCCTCTTCTTGACCCTGGCGGGCCGTAACGACTGGTCGTCTACCTTACCTGAGGACAACCGTTCGTTTTTTTACCCCTCGGTCAACCTGGGTTACGTATTTACGGAGACGCTGGGACTGGGTGAAAGTAATATTTTTAACTACGGAAAACTACGGCTATCCTACGCCCAGGTGGGGAAGGATGCCGAACCGTACCAAACGGGGCGCCTGTTTGAGATCGCTAACGGCTCACCATTTCTCGGGCAAGGTGGTTTCCAGTCGTACGAACTAATCGGAAACCCTGACCTGAAGCCCGAGCGGGTTACTTCGTACGAAGTAGGCGCGGATCTCCGGTTCTTCAACAATCGTTTGGGCGTGGATGTCACCTACTTTGTGCAGAACAGTGTGGATCAAATTCTACCGGTACCCATTAGTAATGCTACAGGCTTCGCCGAGTACGTCACTAATGCGGGTGAGCTAGAAAACCGGGGGGTTGAGCTACTGATCAATGCTACCCCGGTCAATACGGGGGCTTTCCGCTGGGATGCTTCGCTTAATTGGTCTAAAATTGATACTGAAGTTTTATCGCTGCCCGAAGAGCTCGATCAAATCTTATTTGAAGACAATTTCTATATACAGAACAGGGTGGAAAGAGGCGGTGAAGCCGGCGACCTCTACGGCTTCAAATTCAATCGTACCGACGACGGGCGCTTGCTCATCGGAGAGGATGGGTTCCCTTCGGTCAATACCAACGAGTACGTGCTGGTAGGTAACGCTTTGCCCGACTGGCAGGGCGGACTCACCAACACGCTCACGTACAAAGGGTTATCGCTGTCGGTGCTGCTGGAGTGGCGTCAGGGTGGTGACTTGTACGATTTAGGCTTCCGTAATTCGCTGCGCAACGGTATCCTGGCCGAAACCGAGCGTCGTTACGAACAAGTGGTTTTTAACGGAGTGCGCAACGAGGGAACGCCAGAGTCGCCCAGCTACGTAGAGAATGACGTGCCGGTAGAACTCAATGGCGAGACGATATATCGTAATTTTGGGCGCTATACCACGGCTTCAGAGGTGCTGCTGCAAGACGCCTCTTGGTTCAGAATCAGGAACGCGCAACTGGCGTATTCGCTGCCCGGTAGTCTGCTCGACAACTTTCAGGTGAGCAGTGTGCGGGTCAGCTTTACTGGTAACAACTTGTTCTTAAGCACGCCCTTCAAGGGCTACGACCCTGAGTCTAACCAGTTTGGGTCCGGTAGCAATAGCTACGGTTACGCCGGACTAGGGGTGCCCCAGACCCGAAGCTATACCGTGAGTCTCAACGTGCAATTCTAATAACGACTATCATGACACTAAGAACATATATCCGAATACCCTTCTATGCCTTACTGATAATGCTGGTCGGCATACTTGGAGCCTGTGAAGACTACCTGGGCGGCGATACGAACGTAGACCCCACCCGTACTGACGTTATTACCCTTGAAGCATATCTGCCTACCATCATGAACGCCACGGCAGAAGCTCACTACTACGCGGGCTACGAAGTGGGGCAGGTCTCTCAACAGCTGGCCAACTACTTCTCGTCGGGAGCTGACATCCAGGAAGAGTTTAGAATCGGCACCGGCTGGACATTTTTGTACCTGCGGGCGATGTCTAACGCGCAGCTATTGCGCGAGCAGGCCGAAGAACAGGCCTCTCCGCACTACGTGGGAGTTGCCAAAGTGATGCAGGCCATTAATCTGGGAGTAGCCACCGACGCTTGGGAAAACGTGCCCTTCACCGATGCTTTTGGTGGTATCGATGGGCTGACGCCTGAATACGATCAGCAGGCTACGATCTACGAAACCATTTTACCAGAACTACTAGACGGTGCCATTGCCGATTTGAGCGCGGAAGTGTCGCAATCCAGTCCGGGTAGTGATGATCTGATCTACGGTGGCGACTTGAACCAGTGGATCAAAACGGCGCAAGTTCTCAAAGCACGCTACGCAATCCACCTGCTGGGCAAAGGAGCCACTGAGGCGGCCAACGAAGCCTTGGCGGCCCTGTCGGCTGGGTACGAGAGCAATGATGATGATTTAGCGCTAGAGTTTGACGAGCGGAATCTCAACCCCTGGCACGCTGAGGTGGCATTAGCTATCAACACCGGCAATTTTACGGTAGCCCCCAGTGCGCAACTGGTTGATTTGATGAACGGTGAGCAGTACGGAGTAACCGACCCCCGCTTGCCGCTGATGTTCGAACTGGGCGATGATCAAACCGAGTACCGAGGCATGGTAAACGGCACCGAAACGGGTAATACCGCCGATCTTACAGAAAACACCTGGTACTTTAGCAACTCAGCACCACTACTGATGGCTACTTATGCCGAAACAAAGTTCATAGAAGCAGAAGCACACTTTGTGATCAACGGCGGAGATGCTACCACGGTAGGTAGTTCTACTGATGCGTACCAGGCTTACTTAGACGGTATTGGTGCGCACCTGCAAAAGCTAGGCGTAGACGAATCGTTAGCTACCGCCTATCTCAGCGACCCCCGGGTGGCGGTAGGCGCAGAGAACCTGACGCTGGACCTCATGATGAAGGAGAAGTTCATTGCGCTATTCCTGAATCCAGAAATCTGGGTAGACCTGCGCCGCTACGAATATAGCGACGAAGTATTTGCTGGCTTTGCGCTGCCAGAGAACCACAATCCTCTACTGAACGGTGAGTACATCGAGCGAGCTTCTTATCCTTTCGACGAGTTGAGCCGAAACGAGACGGTAGTAGAAGATAACCAGAAACCGTTATCTGCTGAGATGTGGCGCGATCAATAACCAACACAAAACTGATAATCATGAACGTACTATATAAGATTTTGCTCTCGGGTACTTGTGTGCTGCTACTTGCCTCGTGCTACGAAGAAGAGAACTGGTTAGAGGACAACATCACTCCCCGTGGTGAGTACTTTCCCACGATTTATATGAACAGTCTACCGGATACATTGTCGGCGGAGGCACCCCTGACCATCGTACTAGAATTTGCTTCGCAGGGCACCCTGGAAGAAATACGCTTGTATCAGCAAATTGGCGAGGAAGATGAGTCACTGCTCAGTGCGTCGCCTTACCAGCCCGCTTTCTCCGAGAAGAAGGCCCAGGATACACTGGCCCTCACGTATACGGTTCCAATGGTAGAAGACACCGTAGAAATCACGCTGCGTGCTGAAGCTGTCAATGCCAACGGACTGGCTAATTCAAGCGATAATGCCTTTGACGCGATTCCGCTACCGTAACCAGCTAGTACGGCTGTTGGTCTAAGAACAGATACCGCGCTCGGTGCGCTTCGGGTCGTACCTGCGGATCGACCCCAATGTGCATTACCGCGCGTTGACCGTCTCGACCCATCGGTGGCCACGTCGGTAGCCCCAGTCCGTTGGGGTTGCCGGTTTTGATGAAGTTGGCAAAGTAACCCTGCATTACTTCCGACACCTGATCATCTTCTGGCTGCCAATCAAATACCCGGTTGGTGGGTAAGTTTCCTAGCGCGTACTCGATCTCCGCCGAATGCACCGCTCCTGCTGATGATGGGGCTTCCGGCGAGGCGCGGACAGCAGGACGCGGGTGCGTGTAGTAATATCGGTATACCGGTTGATCGCTGGTTTTCTGGTGCATTTCGCCCCACTTCCACGTACCGTAGCTGATAAAGCGATCACTCGCCAGGGCGGTGGCAGATGCTTTCACCTCCTCCTCATTCGCGCCCGGATATAGCCGGAGTACCTCGTCGGCTCGTTCGCCGTATAGCTCTCGCACGGCAGCAGTGTAGTGGGTGGGAGTGGGAGGGGTTTCTCCCAGTAGGAAGCGGTAATTACCTTCTTCAGAATTCCAACCCAACAGCACAGGAACATCAGCTTGTTCACCCGTGGCGTAGATGTCATGGGGTGGGCGGGGAAAGAAATAGCCATCCGTGACCACCGAGAAATTAGGGGCGTCTTCACGCGCGGTGAGCGTCAACAATTCTTCGGCTGGCAAGTCTCTCAGTTCGGCTAGTGTTTTGGCGCCCGCTAGTTGGGCAAACTGCACACCTGCTTGTTCTACGTCGGCGAGCGAAGCCGGAGGGCGATTGCCCAGTAGCGCACCGCTCTCACCGATAGCACCAGCGATTAAATCTTGAGACAGGGGAGAAGCCATTTGAGCGCTGACCGAAAAAGACCCCGCCGACTCGCCTGCGATGGTGATACGCGCCGGGTCACCTCCGAAAGCCGCAATATTCTCGTGTACCCACCGCAAAGCGGCCGCCTGATCTAATAGACCATAGTTCCCCGATGCCCGGTGCGGCGACTCCTGGGTGAGCTCAGGGTGCGCAAAAAAGCCGAAAACATTGAGCCGATAATTGACCGTGACCGCTACAATACCGCGTCGTGCCATGCTTTCGCCGTCGTAGCGAGGTTCTGAACCGTCGCCCGCGATAAACCCACCCCCGTAGAAGTAAACCAGTACCGGTAGCAATTCTTTATCCGAAGTGGTGGGAGTCCACACGTTAAGGTACAGGCAGTCTTCGCCCACTCCGTCAGAGCGAAACACCATATCGCCAAACACCGGTCGCTGCATCGCCCGCGGTCCGAAAGCCTTCGCCGGTTGTACGCCTTCCCAGGCTTTGGGCGGTTGCGGCGCTTTCCAGCGTAAATTGCCTACCGGCGGTTGTGCAAACGGAACCCCACGAAAGACTCGTACGCCCGCGTCGTAGGTGCCTTCCAGAACCCCCTGGGCCGTGGTCACCTGAAGACTCACCGAATCAGAAGCCGGTTGCGCTAAAGCCAGGAAAGGAAGAAGTAAGAACAAAAGAAGGAAATTTTTCATAGGTTGTGTTGAGCAGAGTACTAGATCCAAAATGACCCATCGCTTACGAAAGGAGTGGTGCTCCCCTAAATGTACGTATCTCAACCGATTCATCACCAATCAGATGTAACCAGCAATCGCTTTATTAGGTATTTTCACGTTTGTGCTATCTTTGCTCATCCAGCATCTTACCACCCCGACCATCCATGAACGAACAACAGCGGCTGCTTCGCCTACTCAAACTAATCTCACTACTAAGCTCGCCGCTTCGGCGTACGGCCAAACAGTTTGCCGACCTGCTGGAGGTGAATAAAACTACTGTTTACCGGTATTTTCAAACGATTGAGGAGGCGGGCTATACCATTCATCTGGATGAACAGAAACGGCATTACCTCGACCGCTCGGCGGTGCGGCGTAATCACCCTGAGCTGTACTTCGACGAAGAGGAGGCCCGGGTATTGGGCGACCTGGTGCGAAGCTACGACACCCCGCTGCAACAGGACTTACTCAATAAAATTTACACGCACTCCAACCTGCCCGAGCTAGCCAATAGCCTAGAGAACGCGCAACAGTCAGTTCGCTATCGTATTTTGAAAGAGGCCATGGACGAAGAAAAGCAGGTGGTGCTTCGGCAGTATGTATCAGTCAATAGCCAAGAAGTGAGCGACCGCCGGGTAGAGCCGTTGCGCTTTTTGCACCACGATATCATTTTAGAGGCTTATGACGTGGATAAACGGGCGATGCGTCACTTCCGACTCGAGCGCATCGGTGAGGTCAAACGCAGCGCCACTGCCTTTCAGCACCGGGGCGAGCACGAAACGCGTACCACTGATCCCTTTCGGGTGGCTGATTTAGACCCCGTAGAGGTGGTGTTGCGCATGACCCCCACGGCGGCGCAACAGATGAAAGAACTATACCCCGCGACCGGTGCCTACCTTAAGGAAAACGGTGAAGCTTCAATATTCCGAGCGGAAGTCAATGCGCAGTTCAAGCTGTTAGATCGTCTGTTGCTAAGCCTTTGTGACGAGGTGGCCGTGGTGAAACCAACCGCGCTGAAAGCCCATCTGGAGCAAATCTGGCAACAGAGGACTTTTTAAGTCGGGGCCGCACTCGAGAACTGCCGGCTCACATCGGATTTTCTAAAGTTTTTTGTCCAAAAAGACAGCATCTTTTTTGGGAGTTGCGGAGGGTGCAACTCCGGGTACGTATCCTTGTAGTAGAATCGCATTAGAAACCTACGATATCATGATACGATCTACTCAGTTAGCACAAATTATACACCACGAGAATCAGTCAGAACTACTGTCTTTTCTGTGGTCATTAACCGACGATGAGAAACTCATGTTGGTGCCCTACGTGCAGTCACTCAACCAAGAGTACGTAGTGCGGGAAGCCAGTCGTTCGCTCGCCGTTGACACCAAAGTTCAGATGCTAAGTATGGCGTCCTTTGTTTGCTTCGGTAGGGAGGCATTTGAGCAACTGCACGTAGACGCTTACCTGCTCAACGAGCGCACCCTGGCGCAGGTGCTGCCCTGGTATTGTCCCGGCTGGTTCAGCGACTACGTGAATGCCTACGCTGAGACGCACTATCTGCCGCTGTGTTTTTCTTATGAGTACCTGTTGCATACGATGCAAAGAGGATGGGTGCGCCCGCAAGAAGAGGCAGTGGCACAGTATCTTCCTCAGCTGATCTACGAACTACGCGATCATCAGTGGGTATACTGCCCTGAGAACATCACACGGCACGCGATCACGCTCGAACAGCACATTTGGTATTTGTTCCGTTACGAGACAAACATCAACTGGAGCGACCAGTACCTGTGTTACGGGGAAGACGCGGCGGCCGATACCGATTGGAAGAGTACGATTAGGCTATTGTCAGAGGGCAAACTTATCAGTCGGCCACGCTTACTTAGAGAGACTTTAGCGGCGATGTCACGTCCTTTTAACGCTTCGCTGCACCAGTGGTTTGCTGATCTTTTGGACTATTTGGCCCCGAAGCCCGCCGAGTTGCTGGCCGCAGCGGTAAGCCCTGACGAAGAACCGGTCCGCCATGAACCACAGTTGTTAGGCGACGTGTGTCAGCAAATATTCTCAGCCGCAGATGGCGACCGATCAGAACAATTGTCAACCCCTCGACGTACCATTCATACCCTACCCGTAAAGATTCCCGCCTGCCGCGAGCCGCAACCTTATTGGCAGCCTCAAATTGCTCGTTCATGTCGCTAATTTTTGCCCTCAACTTAGTACTGTTAATATCAACATTGTAATTGGTGCCTGAACATTGATGGATAACGGTCTGTAAGTAGGGTAACTTCACTATGTACTAATGTCGCGTTTATAAAACACATAATATTATATAAAATAAATAAATAGTTATATTTTTGCTTTTGTATCTATATCAAATCAAACAATAAAGTATCATGAGCAAGAATTTCGTATTAGTGAGAAGGCTAGTTGTTTCGTTAGCGTTAGGGGCCATGAGCCTAGGCAGCGCAGCAGATAGTTTGGCTAGCGATAATACCGGAGGAGAAGATACGGAGCTGTCTTTTTCTACGGGTAAGAATAGTAGTAATGTGGTGGTCAAAGCTTTAAACCTGAAGGCTAGCGCTGCTTCTTCCATTCTGATCAAGAACAGTTACGGTAGAACGATTTATACTGAAACGCTAAGTACTGGTAAAGACTATCAAAAGCGGTACGAGTTTTCTAAACTGAAGCCAGGTCGTTATACATTAGTACTCGAGACTGCTACCGAGGCGATGAGCAAGCCCTTTGTGGTAGGTATGAGTGGTGCAGTACGGGAAGACTATCGCAGTGCTTTTGAGAATTTTGCGCCCTTGTACGTAGAAAACGAAGCCCAGCAGTCGGTGAAGGTTACCTTTATGAACCCCTCACCCGAAAGTTTGCGTGTTTCTATGACCAACCGAAAGGGACGCGTCTTATACTCAGAAACAGTCGCTGGCAATCAGGCATACGCTAAGGTGATCAACATGAAAAAGCTTCGCCCTAGTGAGTATCGCATCAATATTGAGAATAATGATTACGCTCATACGATCAACGTGCTGCGTTAAGCGCCATTATTCAACCGAATACCAGAAGCCCTATTCAAACCGAGTAGGGCTTTTTTTACTCCTGACCGGAGGCGACTATATTCAGCCGTAACCGCTCAATGAGCCGTTGTGGTTCATCAGCGTAGAGGGCCAGGCTGGTTACTTTTCTTCGCGAGCCGTATAGACCAAGTACAGTTTGTGGACTGCAGAAGCGTATCAGCACGTTAGCGGGCTCCAGCGCTCCCAGTGGCGAAAGCCTGGGAACAGACGTTTCCGCAGGAGCCGGTACGGCCGAAGCAACCTCAGCCCAGGGTACCGTAACCTCACCGATGTATCCATAACGTAGCCGAAGGCCGCCCTGATCGACCGCAATAGGACGGTGATACATAGAACGGATAATTCCCCAGATCTGAAAGGCCGTATACACACTGATGCCGGTAAGTATCCAGGCGGCCACGGTACTCCAGCGTACCAGTAAAATGTGTACCACGGCGGTCTCAGCCAGGGCTAAAAATAGTATAGTAGCCCACAGTGCCACCGAACCGCTACGGCGGTGATAGGAAAATTCGTGCTCGCGAAACCGGTAAGGCTTCCAAACAAAGAATCCGTAGTAGAGCGTCGCTACCTCGGTGGTGAGTACTTTAGCCACGGTGGCAGGTAAGATGCCGGTGGTTGCCGCCAGCAAGTTGGTATAAAAGTCGTTGGCGTACTGCTGACGGCGATAGCGAACGCTGATCTGCCGCACTCTGTACAAAACAAAGCTTAACAACGATAACTCTACGAGCGGCACAACCCAGGTTTTAGCCAACGTAAGATAGTGCTGGTCAGTAGAAGGTAGCACCAGACTAGCCACCACCACTCCGATGACAAACCAAGAAAGTGCCGTGATGCCAGAAGCCCGCTGTCGCCGCATCAACCCAAGGTGAATCAGTGGGATGGTGATCAGCAGGTCTACCGTGATCCCCAGAGAAAGTAGCGGTGTGTGACTCTGGAGGCGAAGTAGTACCAGACCGGCAAGCAGTAGAAGTGCGGCACCAGGAATGGTCCACGGTAGACTTCGCACTAGGTATTTACTGGGAAGCGTCATAGCAGTAGCGTATTTACTAAAGATACACTACTTTACGCTAAGTGCGAACAATTTTACCATTACTGTATAACGAGTACCCACGAATCCTTTAGCAGCGCGGTTTTTTGTAGTGTGCGTGCCTGCTGCTGGGCAGCGAGCAGTGAATCCTCACGGTGGGTATACACATAGTAGAATTTTTGAGCAGAAGAGTAGCCGTACGGTGTACCGTATTGTGACAGGCTTTAGGAACCACGCGACAGCTTATCGGGCTACTGTTGAGCGATGAGTGTTAAGAAATCAGTGGCCGGTTGAAAGCCGCTTTCCCAAACGGTCCGATGGTAGTACACCCCGTTTTGTCATCTTTTTCCCGAAGCGGTACCGGCCCAATCATTCTGATAGTTGGCCTGCTGGAAGACCAGCCTGCCGCTACGGTCATATACCCAAACGTCCCGAGGAGGACTTTCCCTGATCACCCAGGTATCGTTTCTGCTGTCACCATTCGGGGGCAAGGTATTGCTGACCAGTGACGTTGCGTCGGGTTTCCAGCAGGGGCGGGGTGCTTGCGACTACGCTCACTTCGTTAGAGTACGATAAAACCCCGCATCGCTGATCGCCCGAATACGATAGGCGTAAGAACTGTCAGCGACGACATCTGCATCTTGATAAGAAGTGGTACCAAAAGCCAGCGATGCTATTGTGATAAACTCGCCATCAGCCGTTTTTCTTTCCAACCGATACTCTAATACTAATGCTTGGTCGCTGCTGCCTACCCACGATAAGGTGACCGCCGTACCCGCCGTAACTTCAGCCTGTAAGCCGGTAGGAGGGGGGTAACTTTGGAACTGTCAGGATTGTGTTGTTCTGGAGTTGGCCACTATCATGGTATTACTAATGAAGGCCAAGGAGACTTTTGTCGGCGTGCGATCCAGAGGTAGCGTTACTTGCGCCTTCGCCACCTGATAGTCCGCGAGCAGTATGAGCGATAATGCACAGAAGGCCACACGAGTAACAAGCGTATATATCGAATTCATGATGATACTTTTAAAGTATTAAAGCTAGCGGTTACTAATAAGATAAATATTGGGAAAAGTAGGGAAAAGGCGCTCAGGCATACTATAGACGCATAAAATGTAATTGATTTGATGTAGGGAGTGCTCCAGACTGCTACTGGGAGAAAACTAAAACGTCAGAAAATAATTATACTATATGTCTTTAAATCTATTTATCTAACCAAACTTTTTAATCTATGCGCTGGCAAGGAAGAAGACAAAGTGGTAATGTAGAAGACCGACGCGGTAGCGGCGGCAAACGGCTCGCCGTGGGTGGTGGGCTCGGTACCGTCGTTTTGGTCATCATTACGCTATTGTTCGGCGGTGACCTGGGCGATGTGCTGAGAATTGTGACCGGCGGCGGGAATATGGCAGCTACCGCGTCGGCACCCGCCGGACGAGAGCCTACCGCCGAAGAGAATGCCCAGGCTCAGTTCGTGAAAGTAGTCTTGGCCGATACCGAAGACGTCTGGAATAAAATTTTTCAGGAGCAGGGCGGGCAGTACCGTGAACCTAACCTAGTGCTATTTACCGGCGCGGTGCAGTCGGCCTGTGGAAACGCTCGCGCTGCCACCGGACCATTTTATTGCCCGGGTGATCAAAAGATATACATTGATCTCAGCTTTCAGGAAACCCTGAGCGAGCGTTTGGGCGCCAGCGGTGACTTTGCGATGGCCTACGTCGTAGCACACGAAGTAGGACACCACGTACAAAACCTCATGGGGCTTACCGATAAAGTGCATTCGCAGCGCGGTCGGATTAGCCAAACGGAGTACAACGAGCTGTCGGTACGCTTAGAGCTACAGGCTGATTTTATGGCAGGAGTATGGACGCATCATGCCCAGGAGATGAATAATATCCTGGAAGAAGGTGACATAGAAGAAGCGATGCGTGCTGCCAATGCCATCGGCGACGACCGCTTGCAAAAGCAGTCGCAGGGTTACGTGGTGCCCGACGCTTTCACCCACGGCACCTCTGAGCAGCGTATGCGCTGGTTTCGGAAAGGGCTGGAAACGGGGGATATCACACAAGGGGATACTTTTAGTGCCACCCGCTTGTAGGTTGACTCGCTTGCACCGCGTTGATAGGAGTGACGCCAGTACGTAGTGTAACCGGTAGCCTGGTTCTACCCAAATCTGTTTTTAACTTTGGTACGTACCCTATTCGTTTATACCGCAGGGCTAGCCATCACGCTAGGGACGAGCACGTTCGTGATCGCGCAGACCACAGTGGCTACTTTTACGGTTCACGCTGGAGCGTATGATCGACACGATGTACTCGTTTCAGTGGAGTTGAACGGAGTAAATCTTCCTGAAGATTGGTCAACCTGGCGGCTGGTAGAGCAGGTGGGCCGTCGGCGTCCGGTAGCGATGCAGTGGCAACCCGGACCGCGAGGAACCCTGTCGTGGGTGGTTTTGGGTAAGACAGCCGCCGGAAGCACGCGGCAGTTTTCGCTACAGCAGCATCGTTCGTCTCAACCCTCTTTCTCGCCTGCGGTTGTGGTGCGCGAAGATTCAGGGAGTATGACGTTTCTGGTGAACAAGAAAGAAGTGCTCACCTACCAGTACGCACTGGCTTCGGTGCCTGCGGGAGTAGACAAGGTCTACCGCCGGGGCGGCTTCATCCATCCGCTGCGCTCGCTGGGCGGTGGAGTGCTGACGCGCATGCAACCGCCCGATCATTATCACCACTACGGTATCTGGAATCCGTGGACGCATACGGAGTACCAAGGTCGTGAGATCGACTTTTGGAACCTGGCCAAGAAACAAGGAACCGTCAGGGCCAAGGGAGTGACTGATTTTACCAGTGGGGCTGTGTTTGGTGAGCTGACCGCCTGGCACGAGGCGGTAGCATATCCGGATAGTGCCGATCAAACCACCGTTCAAAAAATACTCAACGAAACCTGGCACCTGCGGGTGTGGCGCGGTGGGTCAGAACAGAAAATGTATTTAGTTGACTTCGTTTCGGTGCAGAATAACGTAACTTCTGATCCACTCACGGTCAAGGAGTACCGCTACCAGGGCTTTGGGTTTCGCGCCAATCAGCGCTGGAATGATACCACCGCCTACCTGCTCACCTCAGCGGGAAAAAGTAAGGCCAATGGGAACAGCACCCGGGCCCGCTGGTGTGATATGCGCGGTCCTACTGTGGCCGGTACTTCGGGGGTACTGATGATGGGCCACCCTGCGAATTTTAACTTTCCTGAACCGATTAGAATCTGGCCCGAGGGGGCCAATGAGGGAGAGGGTAACGTGTTCTTCACGTTTAACCCGGCGCAGGATCGCGATATGATACTGGAACCCCAACAACCGCGTGCCCTGAAGTACCGCATGCTGGTGTACGACGGTGACATTGATGCGGCTACGGCGCAACGCCACTGGCAAGACTTTGCCTACCCGCCCCGAGTAGAGGTTACGTGGTTCGCTGAGCAAGGCAGGAAGTAACGCTCTGGAAATTAAGCGGATAGAACTACCTGCGGCGGGTTCTTGAGTCAGAAGTTTGAGGAAAAGACAAAAGGCCGTATTATAGCTCGATATGCAAAACAACGTGGTTACTATCCATGAATAAACTTCTCTTCCTTATCACTGGCTTGTTTTTAGGCGTAGGAGGCTGTAGTAAATCCAGCGATCAAAAAGTACTGCGCCTAGCACACAGCCTGTCGGTAGACCATTCGGTGCATCAGGCAATGGTGTATATGGGTGAGCAACTGGCCGAGAAGTCGGACGGAAAGCTTACCCTGAAAATCTACCCCAGCGGGCAGCTCGGCAACGAGCGTGAAGCCGTAGAACTGTTGCAACTCGGTAGTCTGGCCATTACCAAAGTGTCGGCCGCGGTGATGGAGAGCTTCGCCGAAGAATACCGGGTGCTGGGCTTGCCCTACATCTTTCGTGACAAAGCGCACGCGCTGGAAGTCTTCGACGGCGAAGTGGGGCGCGATATCTTGCTGTCGGGCGAAAACGTTTGGTTGCGGGGCCTAAGTTTCTACGACGCCGGTTCGCGCAGCTTTTATACCAAAGACCGCCCCATTGAGCATCCTGACGATCTAGCGGGTATGAAGGTGCGGGTGATGAAAAGCAATACCGCTATCAATATGGTGAAAGCGATGGGAGGTTCTCCTACGCCCATTCCTTTCGGCGAGCTGTACACCGCCCTACAGAGCGGAGTGGTGGATGGTGCGGAAAACAATCCGCCCAGTTTCTACCTATCCGGCCACTACGAAGTGTGTAAGTACTATTCTATTGACGAGCATACCCAGGTACCCGACGTGCTGCTGATCAGTCAGCTGATTTGGGATAAACTATCGGAGCAAGAGCAACGCTGGGTGCAGGAAGCGGCCGATGCTTCGGCGGTGGTGCAGCGCCAACTGTGGGAAACCTCGGAGCAAGAGGCCCTCGCTGCCGTGAAGGAAGCCGGAGTAACCATCAACTATCCCGAGAAAGATCCCTTCGCCGAAGATGTGCAATCGCTCTACGACGACTACCGTGCCCAACCGGCCCTTGACCAGCTTATCCAACGTATCCAAACCACCGAATAACCGATGAAGTCGCTACGCAATACTATAGACCGAGCCGTTCGTTTTCTGCTGGTCGTTTTGATGTCGGCCATCGTTATCGATGTGCTACTACAGGTCTTCAGTCGCTACCTGTTCGGTGCGCCTCTGGGCTTTACTGATGAGCTGGCGGCGTTTCTACTCATCTGGCTAGGACTACTGGGCGCGGCCTACGGCACCGGCGAAAAGCAGCACCTGGCCATCGATTTGCTGGCGATGCGGCTGACGGTCGTGGGGCAGCGTCGGCTCTCGGTGGTCGTAGCCCTGCTGACCGCCCTGTTCGCGGCTATGGTGCTGGTCGTGGGCGGTACCTGGCTCGTGTATACCGGCTTTTTATTCGGTCAACTATCGGCTTCGTTGCAGCTCTCGCTGGGCTACGTGTATCTGATCGTGCCCGTGGCCGGGCTGCTGATTGTGTACTACAGCCTGGACAATACGTTCGGTACCGCTACGCCCGCCGAATAGCAATAGCCCTCCTTACTTTAACAGTATCACCAACCCAACCGCCTTTTGGAATCGCTCGAAGTTCTTGTTCTTGTCATTAGCTTTCTGGTATTCGTGACGCTGGGAGTGCCCATTGCCTACAGTATTGGTCTGGCCGGGGTTACCACCATGTTGCTGTCTATTGATTACCTGCCGGCGGTTTCCACCTTTGCGCAGCGTATGGCCACCGGGTTGGATAGCTTTTCGCTATTGGCCATTCCCCTGTTTATCCTGGCCGGACAACTGATGAACAACGGCGGCATTGCCGTGCGACTGGTTGAGTTCGCCAAGGTGCTGGTGGGGCGCTTGCCCGGCGGACTAGCCATTGTCAACGTGCTGGCGAATATGCTGTTCGGGGCGATCTCGGGTTCGGCCGCGGCTTCGGCTTCGGCCATCGGTAGTATCATGCACCCTCGTATGAAAGAGGAAGGCTACGACGAAAACTTCAGTGCAGCGGTTAATATTTCGTCGGCCACCACCGGTTTGGTGATTCCCCCCAGTAATATCCTTAT
>CBDCAN010000010.1:0-8372 GCA_965213875.1 Tunicatimonas sp.
AAAGAACATGAGGTGGATGGATGCTATTATAAAAGTGTTGGAGGACGAGAAGAAGTCTTTACACTACACTGAAATAGCAGAACTCATTTCTGAGAGGGAATATAGAAAATCGCTAGGAGCCACGCCTGCTAGGACAGTTAATGCATACATAAGTACCGATATCAAAGAGTCTAAAGAAAAGTCTCAGTTTGCTAAAGTCGATAGGGGCGAATATATATTTAGGCGGTTTCTAACTGATCAAGAAGAGTTTGTTACTGAAGTTGAAACAGTTGATGCTAACGTTGCCGAGAAAAGACTCATTGTTGAGTCTCTGGGTATATATTGGAACCGCTCTTACGTTCTTTGGAAAACCATTCCTGACATATTTGGAGTACAGCAGATAGGAGCTACTCCGGTAAATTTTAAACAACAAGTAGGCGTTTACCTATTGCACGACAGCCGAGAAACGATCTACGTAGGACAAGCCGTTGAACAACCTATTGGAAAAAGACTTCACCAACATACTATGGATCGTCTGAGTGGGCGATGGGATAGATTTTCTTGGTATGGATTCTACGGTGTGTCAGAAAAAGGCGAAGTATTAAGCTCGAGACTGCCTTTAGACTCGTTGACACTTTCTGAGCTTGCTGATACTATTGAAGGTATCTTAATAGAGTGTATTGAACCTCGCCAAAATAGAAAAAGAGGGAACGCCTTCTCAGGGATTGAGTATTTACAATTTGAGGATCCTGAAATAAAGAAGAAAAGAGCCCAACAAATACTGAAAGAACTCAGCGATAACATGTAAGAGTTGCATATTTTAGAGGCAGCAAATTTAGCAGTATACTATTCATGATATTGCAACAGTTTCTGAGTTAAGACATGCTGAAATTCATGATATAAGACGTCGATAGTACAGTAACCAAATGAAAAAGACCGAACAAGACGAAAAAATACCTCTGCTTAAGCCTCATACTTGGAACAGCTACCGTCCTGAGGATGTGAAGCGGTGGGGAATCAAACGTTTTCTAAGTGAGGTATCACCTCAGTATCCAATCCCAGTTCCCGATTTGGGGTTCACTGTAGAGGAAGATCAAAGAATGGACGAAATACTAAAGGAAGATCAAGCGCGTAATGATCTTTGATACAAATTTAGTCATTCGACACATTCGTAATCAGCATCCGCTTCCAGCACAGGCAATTCTTTCAGTTGTAGTATTAGGTGAAATACAGGCATTTGCACTCAAGGCTGACTGGGGGTATCAGAAAGTAAGCTTCGCAGAAGACCTACTGAAGCAGTATCCTGTAATGGAAATTACTCCTATTTTGATAGATACCTACGCAAAAGTAGACGCTTATAGTCAAGGAAAGCTGAAGAGACAGCCGCTACCACAAGGGCTCTCTGCAAGAAATATGGGCAAAAACGACCTTTGGATTGCCACCACTGCTCTCTATTTTGACCTAGAGCTACATACTACCGATAAAGACTTTGTACACCTTGCCTCATACGGGCTGCGTTTGGTAATGCACTAAGGGGGCATAGAATTTTAGATGTACCCAAGCGTCCCACCGTTTCCATAGCCCACAGACGGTCGCCGCGCGATTAATCTGTGGGCTATGGAAACGGTGACGAAAGGTTAGTAGGTAGGTTATTATTTCAAAGCTCCCTAACTGTATACTCGCTTAGAAAAATCACTCTAAACCACCACTCCCTCGCCCCGCAGCACCTCTGCTAACATTTCCGGTTTGGGCAAATGCACCGCTTGGATACCGCACTGCTGCGCGGCGGCTACGTTTTCTTCCCGATCGTCTACAAACAGGCACTCCTGCCCCTGTTTTTGGCTGATGTTCAGGGCTTTCTGGAAGATTTCGCAGTCAGGTTTGGTTACACCCAGGTAGCACGAGCTGAAGAAGGCGCTGAAGTAGCGTGTCAACTCAAAATTTCGAATTCGATAGTCGTTGATGTACGTGGACTCGTTGTTAACCGTCGCGAGTTGGTACTTTCCCTGCGCCTTCAGTTTTTGCAGCACTTCTAACGAGGCCGCGTGCGGCTGTGACTGCTGTTCCATAAACCGCACGAACTCACCTTCGGCAAACGGGCGATCCGCAAAAAAGACTACCTGCTGTAGGTAGTCTTGCTGGTTCATTTGTCCGCACTCAAACCGTTGGGCTACTTCCTGATGATGTGCTTCGCTTTCTTCGTAGTCATAGCCAAACCGTTCGGCCGCCTTTTCGCGGGCCACATGGTCCCAGCCGTTGGTGAGCAAAACCCCGCCTACGTCAAAAAATAAGGTTGTGATCGTGCTCATACGTGGGGTGGTTTGATGAAGGTGATGTGCTGCCTATGTGTGATAGCCTACAATAATTTGCCGAAGCTAAGGTAACAAACGCCTCCCTTGAGTAGCGACGGCTAGCTGACATAGTCAGGATAGAACTACCTACCGCTAACCACTACTAGCGAAATATCAGTGTCCGCCACCGTAAGTAGGAGCGTCGGTTTGCGTTTTGTCCGTGTTGCGGTTGGGGTTCTGCAAAGGGGCTTTACTCGGATCTACGTTACCGTCCTCGTCTAAGAACTGATCGCGTAGCTCCTCTTCACGTTCCAGATCTTGCCCTTCTTTAAAATCCTTGATCTGAGCTTTGCTTTGAGCCGGGCTGGCCGAAGGGTCGCCGCCTTGTTGTTTTCCGGTGGTATTGGTATCTCGCTGTGGCATAATTGCTTTACGTTTTAAAAGTGAATAAATAGGTACACCGACGAATTAGAAAAAAGTGGTTACTTTCGTCAGAATATTATACACTTAACCGACAAACAACCAAATAGTTATGCGACCGACTCAATGCTTATTGTTACTTCCGCTGGCCCTACTGGCCTGTAGTAACCCCACCGCCGAAACTACCGAAGTGCAGACCGATAGCACCGCAGTGGCTGATACTCCCGCCTCGCCGGAAGACTGGCAACCCCTATTCAATCATGAAAACTTAGACGGTTGGGAGATTATGCCGGGTGGCGAGTGGCAGGTAGAAGACGGAGTGCTGGTGGGCACCAGTCCGGCAAGCGAAGAACGCCACGGCATTTTGGTGACCGATCAGGAGTATGACGATTTTAAGCTGCGGGTGGTTTACAAGGCCAATCAGGGCAACAGCGGCCTTTACTTTCGGGTAGAAAAGGTGGGTGAGCCTTATAATGTCGCTGGCTTTCAGGCTGAGATTGATCCTGAAAAAGACGCGGGCGGACTGTACGAAACCAGCGGTCGCGCCTGGGTCGTTCAGCCTGATTCGGTTGATGTGGCCCGATGGTATAAGCCGAATGACTGGAATGAGATGGTTGTGATAGCGAAGGGTAAAGATGTGGCGGTGTACGTGAACGGCGAGCAAACGGCTAAGCTACAGAACGATCCGGGGCGCGAAAGCGGCTATATCGGCGTGCAGTTGCACGGCGATATGGAGATGGATATTCGCTTTCAAGACATTGAAATTATTGAGAACCCTACCTCACTCACGCTGTAGCTATGAACAGGCAAAAACTATGGTTTTGGTCAATCACGGTAGCGCTGGGTGGGTTTCTGTTCGGCTTCGACACTGCCGTGATCTCTGGAGCAGAGCAAACCATCCAGGAAGTGTGGGCACTGACGGCGGTGGAACACGGTTTCACGGTGTCTATTGCGCTGATCGGCACGGTGTTCGGAGCACTCTTCGGCGGTATTCCCTCCGACCGCATCGGCCGACAAAAAACTTTGGTCTGGATTGCAGCACTTTATTTAGTATCAGCCCTCGGGTCGGCCTTGGCTACCGATTGGTACGTGTTTTTATTCTTTCGTTTTATTGGTGGGTTGGGAGTAGGGGCTTCGTCAGTGGCCGCGCCCATGTATATCTCTGAAATTTCACCACCCTCGTCCCGCGGACAGTTGGTCGCTTTGTTTCAGTTTAACATCGTGTTTGGTATCCTGATCGCCTACCTCTCGAATTTCTTGATCGCGGGCGTGGGTGAAAACGCCTGGCGGTGGATGCTGGGCGTAGAAGCGTTTCCAGCCCTAGGGTTCCTGATTACTATTTTCCTCGTGCCCGAAAGTCCGCGCTGGCTCATCCTCAAGCGCAATGCCGTGGAACAAGCGCGTAGCATTCTGGCGCAAATTGATCCAGCACAGGCAGATACCGAGGTACAGGCGATTCTGGCCACCGTAGAACCAGTCGAAACCAGGCAAGAGCCGTTCTTTTCTAAGAAATATCGCTGGCCCATCATGCTCGCGGTACTATTCGCCTTCTTCAATCAAATGTCGGGCATCAACGCCATCATTTATTACGCGCCGCGCATCTTCGAAATGACAGGTTTGGGCACCAACGCGGCGCTGTTGTCGTCTACCGGCGTGGGCTTGGTCAATCTGCTGTCTACCTTTTTAGGGCTGTACTTGATAGATAAAGCCGGTCGGCGGGTGCTAATGATCATTGGTTCAATGGGCCTCATCCTCACCCTCGGACTGGTGGCAAGCGCTTTCTTCACCGAGTCTTTCGGTATTCTGGTGCCGATCTATCTATTCGTTTACATTGCCTTTTTTGCCTTTTCGCAGGGGGCGGTTATTTGGGTGTTTATCTCCGAGATTTTCCCCAACCGCGTGCGGGCTTCGGGCCAGGCTCTGGGCAGCTTCACGCACTGGTTGATGGCGGCACTGGTTGCCTTTTCCTTTCCTATCGTTACCGAGGCTCTGGGCGGCGGACTCACCTTCGCGATCTTCTGCGGGATGATGGTGCTACAACTGCTGTTCGCCTGGAAGATGATGCCCGAAACCAAGGGCAAATCACTGGAAGAGTTAGAAGCGGTTACCGTGTAGCCGCTAGCGCTTCATTGGTTTCACTGCTGTTTATCAAACGCGCTAAGTAGCGCACCGCTAGCACTATTCTATCAGCACTTTTTCGGTCCAGGTCTGCCGCTGTCCGTAGGCTTTCACTACGTACACCCCCGGGGGCAATGCCCGTACGTCTAGTCGTATTCCAGCTCGTTCGCTTGCCGTACGTCGCAGCAGCACCTGGCCCTGGATGCCCAGCAGCTCTATGCGGTCTATCGGTCCGGTCGTCTTGGCCGTGTTGATCTGCAACTGACCGTCTCTCACTGGGTTAGGATACACCTCTACTAGCGAAGCGGTGGCCGAGTCGCTCACCGCCGCTACTTTCTCGCTTATCCACTCACCCTGACGGGCGTTATTGCTTTGATTGGGATGACCCGCTTCGCTACTCACTAAGAACTTATCTACCTGGTAGCCGTCTTCACGACGAACCAGCGATAGGCTATGCTCACCGGCTTTGAGCGGATAGCTACCTAACTTCAGCCAGTACCATTGCCTATAGGCCTCTCGGTTGTCTATGTTATCTATTCCCACACCATCCAGGCCGAAGTAGGCCGAGTTGTCACCCCCGTCTGAGGCGTAGCGGCGCACCCAGATATGATAGGTGGTATCGGTAGGTACTGCGAAGTTATAGTCTAGTTTGGCCCCCGCCGTCCAGCCGTTCACCACACACTGACCCAAATCGGCGGTAGACATGTAGGTCTGCCCCCCCGACTGCTCATTGCCCTTCTGCCAGGGCATCCCCTGAATGTCCTGCTGTGCATTTCGGCTAGTATACTCCTCTGCCTGTATGATCTGGCGAGCTGACACGCTATCATCTAAGACTTTTGTTGTTACTTGTACCTTCAAAGATTCCCAATCGCCAAGGGGCCACATGGTTTGGCACCAGTCGGTCAGTTCGTTGAGCACCACCGGGTCTACGCCGTTCTGGGCGAACAGAGGAATAACCCGGAAGAAGTTGTCCGCGTGGTAGTTCTCGGGCCACTCAAACAGCTTACCCGTCCCCGGGTAGGGCTTTGGCATATAGTTCTTAGGCTCTACCCCAGCCCAACGCCCGGTAGGGGCTTCGTGTGTCACGCGCACCCAATTCTCAGGCCGAAAAGATGGGTGCGGATCGTTCTTTACTACGTTCAGAAATTCAATCAGCAACGCCGCTATCACCTTGTTACGCAACCCCTGTTGTATGTCTTCAAAAGCATCCATCTGCGAAATCGTGCCCCGCGGGTTAGAGTAGTTCCACCACGGGTGGGTGATGCGCAACTCAAAACCCCGCCGTTCTGAACCTTTACCGTTCAGCTTGGCCTGGTAGGCTTTGATTTGCGTGGCCGTGAAGCGTAGCGGATGGTGAATGCCCGTGCGTTCGGTCAAATCGTTGATGTGCCGCTGCTGATAGGGCCAGTCCATCGGAGCTTCGGCCTGAGGCTGCTTCTGTGCGGCGTTGAGTGTCATCTGCAACTGATACCACACCGTGCTTTGGTAGTCGCCCACCAAAGGATCCTGATCCACAAAGTTGTTGATGTTATCGGCTACGATGTGAGGGGCTACGCTAAACACGCTACGCTGCTTGGACGGCCAGGCCCTTATTTCCCCCTTCTCGGGTCCGTAGATAGCCGGGGCGGTTTCTTCCAGCGCAAACTCTTGCATCACTTCCCACGATTTGATCGCAATCAGCTTGGCAACGTAGCTCTTGGCACGCTCAAAAGAGACGTTGGGCCGTAGGTTATTGAAGGCATCCCCGTCGCTAACCCGCCACTTGCCGGCGTCATTATTTGAGTTTTGGTTGAGAAAGTCGACGTGACCACTGGTGAGGCCGGTGATCAGTTTCTCCAGCTGTTTGTTAGCCAATAGCTGGTCGCGCCCCTGCTGCTCTAACTGTTGTCGTAGCTCATCGTAGGCTTGCTGCCCTTGTCCGGTTTGATAGTGGTTGTTCTTCCAAACATCCACGGGGTGCGCATCAGGCAGCCAGTCGTTCCAGTCGGGTAGTTGCAGGGCGATCGGTATCTCTCTCACGTTGAGGGTAGCGTACATATCAGTGACTTTGCGGATAGCGTTCTTAGCGGTGCCATTGGGAAAGAGGTAGGGCAGCGCCTCTTCGTCTTTGTCTAGCACCCAGTTTAGTCCCGCTCCGGCGGCCCAGGCGGCGGCGGGTTTGCTATCTAACCCCGGCCCCGGCTGGTAGGGCGGGTTCCAGGGGCGGCCCAGTCGTTTGACTCCCTTACTATTCTTTAGGCTGCGGATGTAGGAGCTAACCTGCTCGGATTCTTTTTGCGATAGGCCGTGAAACTTGGCCCGCTCTTCTATACTCCAGTTGCTGTAGGCGAAATATTCCAGATCACGACCATCCTGCGCGTGACATGAACCACACTTGGCCTTGATTGGCTGCTTGTTCGGGCCATCCACCAGCTCAGCGGTTTCCCACAGTTTCTTTCCCTGCGCTATGTCACCTGCCGTGTTACGGCGGGGGTGCCAGTCGCCGGGAGCTTCGTTTACAAAAGCTTCTTGAGGTAGTACTCTAGTGTTTCCTTTGAGCAGGTTTACGTTGAGCACACGGTAGCCAATCGTGAATCCATCGGTGCCGTTGAATCGAAAGCGCAGTATATTCTCGCCCTTCTTCGCATTATCAATGGGCACCTTAAGTTTAACCGTGTGGAAGCCTCCCCCCAGTCCGCCGTAGGAAGCCGCCGGTTCGTAGACCTTCACCGTTTCGTCGGTCAAGTCTATCCACTTACCATTGTTAAGCCGTACGCTCGCTTTAGCCCCTCGCTTAGGATTGACTAGTGCATCGGCGTAGGCGGGACGATGGACGCGCAGAAAGAGATAGTCGATACCTGCTGCGCCTTTCAAATTAAAACGAACGGCAGCCGTGTAACCCGGCTGGCCCATCACTTCTATAGGAAGTATGATCGGACCGGCAGCGGCGGACATGGTGTAGCTGAGTACAAGCGAAAGAACTAGCAACAACATGAAGGGGAGACGTGTACGACGCATGATAGATAACGGTTTAAAGATAAAAAGGTCGATTCTATATGATTCGGTGGTTAAGAAGAATTGCTTGAGAAATGGCGGGCAGTATCTAGCCCACGCTTGCGGGCTACTCTATCAGCACTTTTTCGGTCCAGGTTTGCCGCTGTCCGTAGGCCTTCACTACGTACACCCCCGGGGGCAACGCTCGCACATCTAAGCGTATTCCAGTTCGTCCGCTTGCCGTACGTCGCAGCAGCACCTGGCCCTGGATGCCCAGCAGCTCTATGCGGTCTATCGGTCCGGTCGTCTTGGCCGTGTTGATCTGCAACTGACCGTCACGAACCGGGTTAGGGTACACCTCTACTAGCGAAGCGGTGGCCGAGTCGCTCACCGCCGCCACTTTCTCGCTTACCCAATCACTCTGACGGGCGTTGTTGCTACTGATTGGGATGACCCGCTTCGCTACTCACTAAGAACTTATCTACCTGGTAGCCGTCTTCACGACGAACCAGCGATAGGCTGTGCTCACCGGCTTTGAGCGGGTAGCTACCTAACTTCAGCCAGTACCACTGCCCGTAGGCCTCTCGGTTA
>CBDCAN010000011.1:0-7500 GCA_965213875.1 Tunicatimonas sp.
AGCGTATCTGAGTGAATAACTCCCGCTTTCACTTCGTCAATCTGCCGATTTAGTTGCTTCAAGTTACGTTTATCCTTTTGGATCATCTGTTGGTACAACGCTAAGTTTACCCTGGTTTCTGTAATAATATTATCCATTGATTGAGCCGCCACCTGGGTAGCTCGGCGTTGCTGCCACCACGAGTTGATACCGAACGCTAGTAGTACGGCCAATACGACCGGAGGCACCTCAATCGCCATTTTACGCAGTAGCATCGTCCTTCGTTGCTGCACTAAGTTTTGCTGGTGCTTTCGTGCCATCCCTGTCTGTTCTTTGCTGTGGTTCACCAACTGTACCAAAAGGTCATAGACCTTTTCCCACTGATTATCCACAGTATTCGTAGGACTATTGGATTTAGCGTCTTGCTCTGAGTGCTCGTGATGAGAAGCGTTGTTTTCTGATGCTGGCATAGGGAAGTCATTCATTGCGTAGAGAATCAACCGGATTAGCCAGGGCGGCCTTCACCGTTTGTAGGCTAATAATTAGTAGTGCGATTAGCAACACTCCTGCTCCGGCCAAACCGAACACCCATCCGCTAATGTCGATACGATACTCAAAGTTCTCGAGCCATCGCTGTATCAGGTACCAGGTTACTGGGGTAGCCAACAGCAAAGAAAGTGCGATCAACTGCATGGTACTTTTAGAAAGCAGGGCGACAATGCTACTCACGCTGGCTCCCAACACCTTGCGCACTCCGATTTCTTTAATACGCCGCTCCGCCGTGAACATCGCCAGTCCTAGCAGCCCTAAGCAAGCTACTCCAATCGTGAGACCGGCCAGCAGCCGAAACAGAACGGCCATACGGCGTTCGGAGGCGTATAGCATGTCGAGTTGCTCATCCATAAACGTATAAGTAAACGGTAATTGCGGAGCTACTTGCTGCCACTGTGTATGTAGCTGGGCGATGGCCTGGGCCGTGGTACCGGGTTTGATACGTACCAGCAAGTTCTCGTATTCGTTGGAAACGTGCGACATAATGGCCATCGGCCCAATTTTCTCCCGTAGTGAGCGAAAGTGTATATCGTCGATGATGCCGGCCAGCTCGTAGCGGCGGGTGTTCACATCGATTATCTTTCCGATAAGCTCATCCTCAGAGCGATCTTGCCAGCCGAAAGCGCGTAATGCCTCTTCGTTCAGCAGAATCTGCTGGTTTTCCTTCGTAAGGTTAGGAGAAAAATTGTGTCCCTTAAGCAGCTTGATGCCGACTGTGGTTAGATAGTCCGGATCGGCAGCGTAACGCGGAATGCCCACCGCTTCGGTATTACCTTGCTCAATAAATTCTACCGGGGTAAAGGCATCGTGGTTGTGGGGTTCTCCCAAGTTATTATACGCCAGCGAGGATCGAACCACCGATGGCGACGTACTCACCATTTGCTTTAGCGTATGCTGCTTCTCGCCGAGCTTGTCAACGTTCTTGATCACTAGCAGATGCTCCTTATCGAAACCTAAAGCTTTGTTTTGCATGTAGGCCAACTGCTGGCCGATGAGCAGTACACTAATGATAAGTGCTGACGAAACCGTGAACTGAGCAACCACCAGGCCATTGCGCAGCCGTACTCCCCGCGCGCCCCGACTGAGTTGCCCCTTCATTACCTGGGTGGGCTTGAAGCCGCTGAGCATCAGGGCTGGCACCCAACCAGCGACCAATCCGAGTACCACCGCCAGTCCCAGTAATTGAGCTACCGATATCACCGTGAGGCCTGACGGAACAAATGACCGAATGAGCGGACTTCCGACGGAGAGTAGAATATAGCTTAGTATCAGAGCAAGTAGTGCTGCCGCTAAGCAGAGGAGCAGCGACTCGGTGAGAAAAAGACTGTAGAGTTGCGAACGAACTGCCCCCAACACCTTTCGGATACCGGTAGATTTAGCGTGCTGCGCCGACTGGGCGGTAGCCAGATTCACATAATTGAACACTGCAATGAAAAGCAGCAGTAGACCGATAGTAGCAAACATGTAAACCGTACGTATGTCACCTTGTGATACGAAGTCGTCCATGTGGGCGGAGTACAGATGAACATCCAACAGCGGTTGTAAATGATACTCCTGAATGTCGCCGGTAGCCTTGAAGGCTTGGTAGCTTTTCCCGAAGCGCATCTCGTACACTGGGTTCAGCAAGGTATCCGTAAGAGCCACCATCTGCTCCTGCAAATATTGAGGATCGGTTTCTTCTTCCAATAGGAAGTAGGTTGTAGGCCAGTTCGCCAGCCAGTTCCATAGGGGATACTCCTCCTTTGTATAATCAATAGAGAGCAGCACATTGAAGTGAAAGTGTGCGCTGGTAGGAAAATCTTTCGCAACAGCGGTCACCTGATACAAATTTTCTTCTCCGAAGACTGTCACGTATAGCGATTGACCCAGAGCGCGGGTGGCTTGCCCGAAATATTTCTTAGCCGTTTTTTCCGACAGTACCACCGAGCGGGGTTGAGTTAGGGCAGTGGCCGAATTACCAGCCAGTATTTCGGTAGTGAAGAGCCGGAAAAATCCAGAATCGGTAATGTAGACTTGTTCTTCGTTGAAGGCGACCTGCTCTGTGCGCAGAATTGGGTATTCGCCAAACTGCGAGTAAAGACGTACGGCTTCTTCAATACCTGGCAGTTGCTGCTGCATGGTCGGAGCCAGCGGTTCCGGTGTGCCGTTATCTTCGCCATCTTGGCCCACTTGAGTCACACGGTAAATACGGTCGGCCTGCTCGTTAAATTGATCATAGCTCAGTTCGTGCTGCACGTACAAAAAGATGAATAATGCTGCGGTTAGGCTTACGGCGAGTCCAACTACATTAATTAGGGTAAAAGCTTTCTTGTGAATAAGGCGGCGGTAGGTGATCTTAAGATAGCTACTGAGCATAGTTGCGTGATTTGTTGAGTAGGTATGGCCTTTCTTTCGCTTGAGCGCAAACGGCCGCAAAAAAGTAATAACATTCAGCGCATAAAGCCACCTTGCCCGCCTCGCGCCGTGCTCTTTTATCCACCGCTGGTGCAGTTCGTACAAATCTCCCTCAATCTCAGGCAGTAGGTCTGGGTGGCAGAATCGCCGTAGAAAGCGATTAGCCCAACGAGGTGGTTGTATTTTCATAATTCATAGGTATGGTAGTTCAGTGATTCAGCTAGATGTTTTTCCAGGCCAACTGAGGAATCGCATCCCATAGGCGGTTGCGTTGGGTTCGGGCGGTTTCCAGGGCCTGCTTGCCGTAGGCAGTGATGTGAAAGAGACGCTTCGGGCGACCTCCTCGGGCTTCGGTGGCCTCTCCCCGGCGTGATGACAAAAAGCCTTTATCTTCCAGCCGGTTCAGAGCTGCGTGTACGGTACTTAGGGTAACCCGCCGATCCGTTTGCTGAGCAATCTCGTCCTTGATACTGACACCGTAAGCATCATCGTATAACAGACCAACGGTAAGCAGCACCAGCTCCTGAAATTCGCCTAAATTCGTTCCCTTCATGAGTTGTTTCGTAAATGACGATATACTAGTTACGAAAAATAGTGGCTTGAAAAAATAATTTTTTAGAGTGAAAACTGATCGGCATCTTGGTGAACTGGAAACGACTGCCGAAAAGCCTTCAGTTTCTCCGCCGACAGCACTTGGTGGATCAATGCCTTCTGGTCTATCTCGTCCGTCATTGCCTCACCCTGAAAATCAACCACCACCGAATGACCGTCGTAAGCAACCTGGTTGCCATCTTCCCCGATTCGGTTGACTCCCACCACGTAGCTTACGTTCTCAATGGCGCGCGCCTGAAGCAGGGTAGACCAGGCGTAGGTGCGGGCGGCGGGCCAGTTGGCTACGTAAATCAATAAGTCGTAGGCCAGTGCTCCAGTGTCTATCACTGTGTTTCGGCTCCATACCGGAAACCGCAGGTCGTAGCAAACGAGTGGACAAATGCGCCAGCCTTTCCAGATGCGAATGAGTCGTTCTTGCCCCGCCGTAAAAACAGTATGTTCATCGGACATGCGGAACAGGTGCCGTTTGTCGTAGGTGGCGAAGGCACCGTCGGGTTCCATCCACAGCAAACGATTGTAGAAAGAGGTTTGCTCACGCACGATGTAGCTGCCCATCACCACCGCCTGCGTTTGGGCGGCCATCTGTTTCATCCAGCGAAAGGTGCGGCTGTTCATTGGTTCGGCCAGTTCGTGCGCCGCATTCGTGAAGCCGGTATTGAACATCTCGGGCAGCACAATCAGATCGGTAGCGCCCTCTATCTGCCACAACTTCTCTTCTAGCATAGCCAGATTGGCCTCAATGCTGTGCCAGTGTAAAGTGGTTTGAACGAGCGTAACGCTAAGGTCGCCGGTGTTCTGTGACATAGAAAAAGAATTAGTCTATCGGCGCAGGGCTTTGACGGGGCGTTTTACCTTGTAGTCAGCCTTCACCTGACCCTTGCTGATACCGGTGAGCTTGTTTTTGAGCAAGCGTCGTTTGAGGCCTTTCACCCGATCGGTGAACAGAATACCCTCCACGTGATCATACTCGTGCAAGACGATACGCGCTGCCATGCCGTCGAGGGTTTCGGTGTGCTCTTCGCCCTGCTCATCCTGATACTGAATGGTGATGACGGGCGGTCGCTGCACATCGGCCCGTACTCCGGGAATGCTCAGACAGCCTTCTTCGTACTTCCAAACTGCGCCCTGCGAGTTTAGCACCTCTGGGTTCACAAACACCCGTTTAAATGGTTCGTTGCCCTCTTCTTCGTCAACCGGAGAGCTATCCACCACAAACATACGCAGGCTCATGCCAATTTGCGGCGCAGCCAATCCGATACCATTGGCCTGATACATCGTTTCGAACATATCCTCGCTCAGCTGCTTCACATCAATGAGTGCTGGGTCTACGTCTTCACCACGCTTTTTGAGTACCGGATCGCCGTACAATACAATAGGATAAATCATGGGTTTGCTTCTAGGTAAGATTGTAAAATGATGGTAGCACTTACGCGATCAATATTTCCTTTGTCCCGGCGGTACTTCTTAGTTGTTCCACCCGCGATTAGCGCTTGCATGGCCATCCGACTGGTGAACCGCTCATCGTGCAAATCTACGGTTCTCTCAGGAAACTGTTGCTGTAATTTTCGGGCAAATGTCCGCACATCTTGGGTAATATCGGTATCGCTATTGTCTAGGCGGCGCGGTAGCCCCACCACAAAAATGTCTACCGGTTCTTGCTGACAGTAGTCTGTCAGATAGCGCATAAGATCGTGCGTGCGAACGGTCTCTAGTGGCGAGGCAATAATACGAAGGGGGTCAGTAGTGGCCAAGCCGGTGCGCTTGCGTCCGTAGTCAATGCCGAGTATGCGACCCACACTAATTAAAGCGGGCGTTCTCGCGCAGGGTGCGCTTCACCTGTTTTTCGAGCATCAGGGCCTTCGGAAACAGTACTTCGTTTTCCACGCTGGCGTGTACTTTCAGTTCGCGTTCAAACTGCTGTAGCTCAGCGTATACTACCCGTAAGTGTAAGCTGCTTACACTATTGGTGTGATAGCCTCCTGTGATGTGCCTAATGCCTTCCATATCGTCATCGTCTGCGTCGTGGTGCACCGCGAAGTCCTGGATCGCATACTTCTCCATTTGATAGTACAGCTGCGGCGGCAGATTGGGGTCACGTAGTGCTTGATCAAGCGAAAGCACGTACGAGAACAGCTCGTCTTCTTCTTGGTAGATGTGGTGGATCAAGTCTTCTACAAACAGCGGAAAAACGAACTGTAGATCAGATACTACACCACCTCCGTCAGTCTTACTCAGATCGCGGATGAGCTTAGAAAGGTAGGGAAGTCGCTCTTTCACGAAGAAGAAGTGCGTATGCTTAAGGTAAGCCACCACCAGTTCTATAGGGTATGCCACCAATGAGGGTTCTGACGGCTGGTCGTACACCGACTCCAGGCTATTGATCACCTGCTCTACTCGTAGCCCTCGTTCGACACACGCCTGCTCCAGTGTTTCCTGGTCGTAGTCATAAAACCCGATGCCAAAGTAATAGAGTACGGCAGCGTACGCGTAGTTGTCGTCAACCAAATCGGCAATTCGCTGGCGGGTGTTAATAGACATGGAAATAAATAAAGTGGACTATCCTAACAAGCTTCCGTAGCTTCGAATAGTTTAGATAATAAGCGGTAATAAAATTAGGGTTTTGTCTCTTTAAATTCAACTTTAGAGAACGAAACCTGGCTATTCGTGTTTTTTTAGAAAATTAATCAGTAAATTGTTATTCCTCCGCTTCTTTCATAACGCAACGCCGTTTCAGTGGCGTACGTATTTTGCTCAGTTATTATCTTACTTAAGAATATGAACAAAAAGAAAAACTCTGACTTCCAAATCAGACTGCCTTTACTGTTGACCATCGCAGTGGCAGCAGGCATTCTTATTGGCGCCACGATGGCCGATGGAAGTAGCTCTCAGAACAATCTCATCAGTGGTTACCTCAAGTTTAAAGAAATTCTTACCTACGTGCAGCGCGATTACGTAGATGAAGTAGATACCGATGAGCTGGTAGAAACGGCCATCAACCGGATGCTCGAAAAGTTAGACCCGCACTCGGTATACATTCCTGCTAAAGATTTAGAGCTAGCCAAATCGCAGCTTGATGGCGAGTTCGAAGGGATTGGTATCGAGTTTCAGGTCATCAAAGATACTATTTACGTGGTATCTCCGCTTAGTGGCGGCCCTTCTGAAGAGGTTGGCCTGAACAGCGGAGACAAAATTGTGAAGGTGGACGATGAAGTGGTAGCCGGCGTTGGCGTAGACAACCGCAAGGTGTTTGAGCTGCTGCGGGGCAAGAAGGGCACCGAAGTAGAGGTAGGCATTAAGCGTAAGGGCGTAGATGATCTACTGAGCTTTACCATTGTACGCGATAAAATTCCTCAGGAATCAGTTGATGCCAGCTATATGATTGACGATGAGATTGGCTACATCAAGGTTAGTCGATTTGCTGCCACCACCTATGAAGAATTTCACGAGGCCCTCAAGAAGCTCGATAGCCTAGGTATGAAGAAGCTGGTGCTTGACCTACAGGACAATCCCGGTGGATACATGGACCGTGCGATCAACATGGCCGATGAGCTATTATCAGGTAACGATATGATTGTGTACACCGAGGGTAAACAGCCTCGTTACAACTCTGAAGCCCGTGCCTACCGCGAGGGCATCTTTGAGAATCAGCCTATCATTGTGCTCATTAATGAGGGTAGTGCTTCTGCTTCTGAGATTGTAGCCGGTGCGCTACAGGACAACGACCGGGCCCTGATTGTAGGCCGCCGATCGTTCGGCAAGGGGCTGGTACAGATGCCTATTCCGTTGGACGATGGCTCCGAACTGCGGCTTACCATCTCGCGCTACTATACGCCTAGTGGTCGCTCGATTCAAAAGCCCTACGAAGAAGGCGCGAAGAAGTACGGCGAAGATATTTTAGAGAGGTTTGAGCACGGTGAGCTTATCAATCCTGATAGCATCCACTTCGACGATTCGCTGAAGTAC
>CBDCAN010000011.1:12500-60914 GCA_965213875.1 Tunicatimonas sp.
GTTTCCTGATCAACGCTAATCGGATCAGGGTTAGTCGGGACCTAAGGCGAAGGCGAAAGCTCTAGTCGATGGACAGCGAGTTAATATTCTCGCACTAGCTTATTGGAGTGATGGGGTGACGAAGGGGTGACACGCTTGCGTACTGACGGAATAGTACGTTGAAGACTGTAGGTATAAGATTTATAGGTAAATCCGTAGATTTTGCTGAAAGTTGATAGTACCGCAACGCTACGGCAGCGCGGACAATAGCGGTAATCGGACTTCCAAGAAAAACCTCTAAGCGTTTACTGATAAGCTACCCGTACCGTAAACCGACACAGGTAGTCGGGTGGAGAACACTAAGGTGCTCGAGTTAGCCGTGGCTAAGGAACTAGGCAAAATGGTCCTGTAACTTCGGGAGAAGGGACGCTTCCTGGCTTGTTGTTAAGATGAGTCAGAAGCCGCAGTGAATAGGTCCAGGCGACTGTTTAACAAAAACACAGGGCTTTGCAAAGTTGAAAGACGAAGTATAAGGCCTGACACCTGCCCGGTGCTGGAAGGTTAAGGGGGGATGTTAGAGGTTTACCTCAAAGCATTGAACCGAAGCCCCAGTAAACGGCGGCCGTAACTATAACGGTCCTAAGGTAGCGAAATTCCTTGTCGGGTAAGTTCCGACCTGCACGAATGGTGCAACGATCTGGACACTGTCTCGGCCACGCGCTCGGTGAAATTGTAGTATCGGTGAAGATGCCGATTACCCGCCACGGGACGGAAAGACCCCATGAACCTTTACTATAGCTTCACATTGATACTGGCTGTTAGATGTGTAGGATAGGCGGGAGACTAGGAAGCGGCGTCGCTAGGCGTTGTGGAGTCGTCCTTGAAATACCGCCCTTCTGACCGTTAGTACCTAACTGGTTGATCCAGGACAGTGTGTGGTGGGTAGTTTGACTGGGGTGGTCGCCTCCTAAAAAGTAACGGAGGCTTCCCAAGGTTCCCTCAACACCGTTGGTAATGGTGTGTGGAGTGCAATAGCATAAGGGAGCTTGACTGTGAGGCCAACAAGCCGAGCAGGGACGAAAGTCGGGTATAGTGATCCGGTGGTTCCGCATGGAAGGGCCATCGCTCAAAGGATAAAAGGTACTCTGGGGATAACAGGCTGATCTCCCCCAAGAGCTCATATCGACGGGGAGGTTTGGCACCTCGATGTCGGCTCGTCACATCCTGGGGCTGGAGAAGGTCCCAAGGGTTGGGCTGTTCGCCCATTAAAGTGGCACGCGAGCTGGGTTCAGAACGTCGTGAGACAGTTCGGTCCCTATCTGTGGTGGGCGTAGGAAACTTGACAGGCTCTGACCTTAGTACGAGAGGACCGGGTTGGACGAACCGCTGGTGTACCAGTTGTGCCGCCAGGTGCATTGCTGGGTAGCTATGTTCGGCACGGATAAGCGCTGAAAGCATCTAAGCGCGAAACCATCCTGGAGATGAGGTTTCCCTGAAGGGTCGTTGTAGACCACAACGTTGATAGGTGGCAGGTCTAAAGTCAGAAATGACATAGCTGAGCCATACTAATCACCCGTATGATCTTCCTGTCAGCAAACCCCTCTTGCTTGCTTTATTCTAGTGTGGACTGGCTAAGTAGTCAGTAGCATGGCGCTACTCACTCACCAAACCATTCCACCCGCTTCACTACAACATCTCTTACCAACATATCTTTGATCCTTCTATAAAACAACCGCCGTCAGTAGGATGGCTTATCGTATTAGTTGCATCAACAGAAAGATTGTTATGATACAGACCAAATCCTGTAACCCGACAACCTCTTTAACCTGCAACGCTACACCAAAGCATTGATCGTACAGCGATCTGAAAACTTAAGGTGGCTTTAGCCCCGGGGTTCACCTCTTCCCATACCGAACAGAGCAGTTAAGACCGGGTGCGCCAATGGTACTTCATTCCGAGGAAGAGTAGGTCGCCGCCTTTTTTTGTTATTAAAGAAAAAGCCCATCCTAACAGATGAGCTTTTTTTGCTTTACAGCACCTTCCCCACGCGGTGAGTGGCAATTGTATTTACAGCGTTATGTATTTTAAAAGATGCGGCTGTAAGACATCGGGCGATTGCAATTCTTCTTCAAGAAAAGAAAATCTACCTCACTTCTTCTTCTTAAAGTCGCCTCGTTTGATGGACTTGATAAATTCACCCCAGGCAAAAGGGTTCAACAAGGGGTTAGGGCGAAAACTGTTTCCGTACTGAATCCGATCAAACTGTTGATTCATAAAATAACGATGGTTCATACTACCATCCATCGGTGTCACTTCAAACATACGGGCCAACAGGTCTTCGTTCAGGTTGTCTCGCATATTGGCGTACTGTCCTGCATCTGGCAAGTTAAGAGCGAGCACAGCTTCTTTGAACAATTGCTCGGTAGGGAACGGAAATACCGTGATTGCGGGTAGATAAGTAGTATCAGCTGCCAATTCAACTACTACCGTCATTCCATCTTCTTGCTCTTGTGGTACTACGTAAAACCTCTTCTTATACCCTACTGTGCTAAACAAAACACTGTCACCGGGCAGCACCGGCATTGAAAAGTATCCGTATTGGTTAGTAGAGGTTCCTCTTCCGGCAGCAGGCACGTACACATTGACTCCGGGCAAAGCAGAAGTGCTGTCTTCCCCTAGCACCAATCCTGATAGCTGCACGGCCTGCGGCCTCCCCTGTGCAAAACTATCCGCAGCCAAGAGACTCAGCCCT
Source organism: Tunicatimonas sp. (assembly GCA_965213875.1). Lineage (GTDB taxonomy): Bacteria > Bacteroidota > Bacteroidia > Cytophagales > Cyclobacteriaceae > Tunicatimonas. Next base: position 15,232 of record CBDCAN010000011.1, read on the forward strand.
ATCGTTAGAAGTACCGTTATTAATACGTAAGAAATTACATTTTTCAAAAGTCAAGAATTAGAGAGTATACTACAATGCTTAACGAAATCAGTCGGCAAATAGTCGTCTAAAGAAGCAAGTATTATGGTAACCACTATCATTAGAATAGTCCTCTTATCATTGCTATCTATAAACTTAACGTTAAAAGTGGCAAATTTCTAATTTTGTTTTGCTATTCTCGTTACGATTAACTACTACTATGCGCGTCAAAAACTTTAGCCTTACCTTTGGATTGCAGCTATTCAAAGCTTTTTCGGAAGAGTCGAGGGTCCGCATCCTACACCTTATTTTTCAGCAGGGTGAGATGTGCATTACAGATTTAGAGCATGTGCTTGACTTTACCCAAACCAAAACTTCCCGTCACCTTAGCTACCTAAAAAATGCTGGTTTAGTATACAGCCGCAAGGCCGACCAGTTTGTTTACTATCGCATTCGGCATCAAGCAAACGACGTGATCGAGCAATTTTTTCAGTACATGAGCAAAGATAGCCTTTTGCAGAAGGATACTGAGACCTATAATGTACTCTACTCCAATAGAGAATTAGCCATCTACCGCAAGCATTTGAAGAAGTGGCGAGAAGGAAGGTAGCCCGTAACCAATACAATTGAACTACTGCTTTATCGTAGTAGTCGCTTTATCCTGAATGATAAGCAACCCTAGCGCAGTGAACCCTCCATTGACGATGAGGATAAAAAAACCGAAGTCAAAGCCGCTAAACCACTCAGCAGAATTACTATCCAGCACGTAGGATAGTACAGGGGCAATCACACATATCCACGGTACCAGTTGATCTTTTACTCGCAGCTTGGTATACAAACCAAAACCGTAGAGTCCTAGTAGTGGCCCGTAGGTGTAGCCCGCGATCTTAAACACCGCAAAGACGACACTCTGGTCATTAATAGCTTCAAAAATTAGAATGACGACGAACAGCAGTACAGAAAACATGACATGCACACGTATTCGAGTAGCATTATCCACCTGTTTCTTGGCATCGGCTCGCGTATGATCCTCCGTTTTTCCTAGGCCTAAAAAATCTACGCAGAACGAGGTAGTGAGGGCGGTCAGTGCCGAATCGGCACTAGAGTAAGCAGCGGCAATAATACCTAGTAGAAATATAACTCCCGCGTACACATCGAAGTGGTTGACTGCTAGCATGGGAAATAGCTGATCAGTGCGCTCCGGAATATCAATACCCTTGGCGCGTGCGTAGAGAAATAATAGTGCCCCCAATGACAAAAATAGCAGGTTGGCAATGACCAACACCACCGTAAACCACTTCATATTCTTCTGGGCGTCACTCAACTTCTCAATCGACAGATTCTTTTGCATCATATCCTGATCTAGCCCCGTCATCACAATGGCGGTAAACGCTCCGGCGATAAACTGTTTGAAGAAGTTGGTACCACTCTGCCAGTCCCAGAAGAACACCTGCGACATATTACTAGACCGAACGGCCACAATCATTCCCTCTACCGTTAAATTAAGCTCTTGTCCTATCAGGTATATACTCACCGCCACCGAACTCAACATGAATAGCGTCTGTAAGCTATCGGTCCAAACGATAGTCTTGATGCCCCCACGAAAAGTATATAGCCAAATGAGCAGGATGGTTACCGATACCGTAAGCCAAAAGGGCAGATCAAAACGATCAAAGAAGGCGATTTGTAACACACTTGCCACCAGAAATAGTCGTAGTGAAGCCCCGATAAGTCTTGACAAGAGAAAAAAGAACGCGCCGGTTTTATACGAGAAGAAGCCGTATCGCTGCTCTAGGTAACCATAGATGCTGACCAGCTTTAACCGGTAGTATAGCGGCATCAGTACCAACGCGATAAAAGCGTAACCGGGCACGTAGCCGAATACTATCTGAAGATAGGAAAACTGTGAATTGCCTACTTCACCCGGCACAGAGATAAACGTAACCCCCGACAGGGTGGCACCGATCATACCAAAAGCTACCAAATACCAAGGCGACTGCTTGTTGCCGGTGAAGAAAGTCTGAGAGTCAGCGTTGCGAGAAGTAAAATAAGAAATAGACAGCAGGACGACAAAATATCCAGCAATGACCGTGAAAACTAATCCGGGCGACATAGGTTAAATGGATGAAGAGATGACAAATTGGTCTTATTTTTTTAAATTTGCTAGTCAGAGAATTATCGGTATGGAATATTCTTATCAAGAGGAAGTACTAGAGGAGGTATTGGTTGACGAAGAGCAGGTTGATCTCAATACCCTAATTGTACTCAACGACGACTTTAACACGTTTGATCACGTGATCAACACGCTGGTACGCGTATGTAAACATACCAGCAAACAAGCTGAGCAGTGTACGCTGATCATCCATTACAAAGGCAAATGCTCCGTGAAGGTAGGCACCTTCGACGAGCTGAAACCGCAGTGCGAAGCCATTCATGACGCGGGCATTGGTGCAGAGATTAAGTAGCTACCCTTCGTTGCTACGTCATATGTTATACTACTGTACCCCGAACCAGAATTTTTATGGAATATCCCTCTAAACTAGTAGAGGACGCGGTAAACGAGATTGCCAAGCTTCCTGGTATTGGTAAAAAGTCTGCGCTACGCATTGCGCTGCACTTGCTCAAGCAAGAAGAAGAGCGCACGCAGTCGCTCGGTAATGCCCTGATTGACCTACGAACTAAAACGCAGTATTGCCAACAGTGCCACAACATTTCTGATGCTAACCTGTGCGCAGTTTGCCGCAACAAAAACCGTGACCACAGTATCATCTGTGTGGTAGAAACCACCACTGATCTTATTGCGATTGAAAACACCTCACAGTACCGCGGTTTGTATCACGTGCTGGGCGGCGTTATTTCACCGATTGAAGGCATCTCACCCAGCGACATTGCCATAGACCTACTACTCACGCGCGTATCTGACCCTGCCTCTGAGGTGAAAGAAATACTACTGGCCCTGAGCGCGACAATGGAGGGCGATACCACCTCGTTTTTCATCACCAAAAAACTGAAGCCTTACGACCTTAAGATGACCACTATTGCCCGAGGGGTTCCTATTGGTAGCGAACTAGAGTACGCCGACGAGATCACCCTCGGCCGGAGTATCGTGGGGCGGAAGGCGTACGACGGGTAAGCGGCTACTTGCTGTATCCTTGATAAACTGCCAGCAACAGCAGCAACCACCCTACGATTAAAGCTACTCCACCCAGCGGCGTCACGGCCCCCCACCAGCGCACTCCGGTGAAACACAAAATGTACAGTGAGCCAGAGAAGATGACGACTCCTATCAGCATAGATAAAGCCGCGTAGCCCAGCCGTTTGTCGGGGATGTAGTACATGAGGACGCCGATAGCCAGCAGGGCCAGGGTATGATAAAACTGGTACTTAACCGCTGTTTCAAAGGTTTCGGTGCGTCCGCTGGCTTCTAACGTGGCACGCAGCGCGTGGGCTCCGAAGGCTCCAATGCCGACCGACAGGCCCCCAAGGACTGCCGCTACCATGAGTACAACTTTCTGTGTCATTAGTGTTGGTCTCTTTGTCCAAAAATAGTTGTGCCAATGCGCACCATGGTGCTGCCTTCTTCAATGGCCGTTTGGTAGTCTCCGCTCATACCCATCGATAGTTGCTTCATCACCACATTCGGAGGCAGTGGCATTGCCGCAGCTTGATCGAGCAGCTGCTTCAGGTGCCTGAATTCGGGACGAGCGTCTTCCGGATCATCGCTAAACGTAGCCATGCCCATCAAACCGACCACGCGCACGTGCTCAGCCTCGCGCATCATATCACTCTCAAGTAAATCCATTAATTCTTCATCTGACAACCCGAACTTATTCTCTTCTTGGGCAATGTGTACCTGTAGCAAGCAATCGACTACTCGTTCAGCCCTTTTTGCTTGCTTATCAATTTCTTTAAGTAAACGTGGGCTGTCTACCGAATGAATCAAGCTAACGAAGGGCGCAATGTACTTCACTTTGTTACGCTGTAGGTGACCGATCATGTGCCAACGAATATCCTTAGGAAGCCGTTCGTACTTGTCAGCCATTTCTTGCGCTTTATTCTCGCCAAAGTCGCGCATACCAGCGTTATAAGCTTCCTGAAGCACACTAACCGGCTTAGTCTTGCTTACCGCAATGAGTTGGAACGACTCAGGTAACTCGCTCTGTAGCTGAGCTATATTTTGTGAAATTGACATGACCATGGCTATTTAACAATCGTACGCTTTTTGGGTTCTACCATCACTCTTTTAGAGAACGAATCATCAAAGATAATGACTAGAAAGCTAATTCTACTGGCAAGTACCGCTTTGCTGGCTACTGCTTACCGAACCCGAGCGCAGTCTTCATCATCGCTCACCGGTTTCAATCAACACCAGAAGCGTACGGTCAAGACCGGTATGCTTACGCTGGGTAGCTGGGCCGTTGGTAATTTTGTGGTGAGCGGACTATCGTTGGGCAGCCCCAAAGATGATCGTTACTATTTTCATCAAATGAACGTGCTGTGGAACACAGTTAACGTCACCATTGCCGGACTGGGCTACCGGCAGGCTGCTCTTCAAGACGACGCCAGAGGCTTGACGAAGACCATCAAAAGTCATCACAACCTACGGCGCAAGCTGATATTTAACGCGGGGCTAGACATTGCCTACGTGGCGGGCGGGTTCTATCTGCTAGAAAAAGCAAAAAATGATGCTGAGCAGGCCGACCGCTGGCGCGGGTACGGTCGGTCACTGATACTCCAGGGCGGATTCTTATTAGCGTTTGACGCAGTGTTGTACCTCGCCGTACGGCGACAAACTGGCCCACTAGATGGCCTCATTAAAAAGCTTACGATAAGCCCACAAAGAATAGGGTTTATGCACCGCTTCTGATTCTTTTGAATGCCCGTTTTGTTATTAGTTTATGAAGGTTCCGTACTACACTCCCGATCAGGTTAGACTATTACCCGACCAGCCTGGTGTCTACAAATTTTACAATGATGAGCGCACGCTGATCTACGTTGGCAAGGCGAAGAACCTGAAAAACCGGGTTAGCAGTTATTTCAATAAGAGCAAGGGAGCCAACCGAAAAACGCGGAAGATGGCCAGCGAGGTGCGCACCATTGAGTTCACCATCGTCAACTCAGAATTCGACGCGCTGCTACTGGAGAATAGCCTCATCAAGAAAAATCAGCCGCGCTATAATATTCTACTCAAAGACGATAAAAGCTATCCATACATTCTTCTGACCGACGAGCGGTTTCCTCGTATCATCCCCACCCGCCGACTCATCCACGGGCAGGGTAAGTACTTCGGCCCGTTTGCCAGTGTTAAGGGAATGAACAATATTCTGGATCTGCTCAAGAACCTCTACCATATCCGCACCTGTCGTTATGATCTTTCGGAGAAGAACGTCAGGGAGAAGAAGTACAAAGTGTGCCTAGAGTATCATATTGGTAACTGCAAGGGTCCCTGCGAAGCACTACAAGCAGAGGAAGAGTATAATGCGGATATAGAGCAGGCTACGAATATTCTTAAGGGAAATTTAGCAGTAGCGCGCTCGTATTTTCGTGTTAAGATGCAGGAGGCGGCCGAGAACCTAGAGTTTGAGCTGGCACAACAGTACAAAGAAAAAACGGCACTTCTGGCTAAGTACCAAGCTAAGTCGCTGGTGGTCAATGATCATATTGGTGACACCGATGTGTTCACCATCGTATCAGATGATCAGATGGCGTTCGTTAATTACCTCAAGGCCAACAAAGGGGCCATTGTACTGACCAAAACCATCGAGGTGAAGAAGAAGCTCGACGAAAGCGATCCGGATATTTTGGCACTCATCATGGTAGAAATGCGTGAGCGCTACCGTAGCACCGCCACCGAAGTACTGTCTAACGTAGAAGCCCCATTGACCATTGATGGCGTCTCGTTCACCATTCCCAAAATCGGCGACAAGCGTAAGCTAGTCGATATGTCGATCAAGAACGCTTTGTACTACAAACGTGAGCGATTTAATCGGGTGCAGGATAACAAACAGCGTATCAGCCGGGTGGTGCTCAAGCTACAGGAAGATCTGGGCATGAAGGTGCCCCCGGTACACATCGAGTGCTTTGACAACTCAAACATGCAGGGTTCTTTTCCGGTGGCCTCCATGGTTTGTTTCAAAAACGGACGGCCTTCTAAGAAAGACTACCGGAAGTTCAATATCAAAACGGTGGTAGGGCCTGACGATTTTGCCTCGATGTATGAGATCGTTTTCCGACGCTACCGACGTTTGATTGACGAAGACCTGGAAATGCCTCAGCTCATCGTGATCGATGGAGGAAAAGGGCAGCTGAGTGCTGCTTGCCGAGCACTGAAAGACCTAGGCATCTACGGCGACATCGCGATCATTGGTATCGCTAAACGGCTGGAAGAAATTTACCGCCCCGAAGATCCTTATCCACTGCACATCGATAAGAAGTCGGAGTCGCTGAAGGTGATTCAGCGCGCCCGCGACGAAGCGCACCGCTTTGCTATTACCTTCCACCGGCAGAAGCGCTCGAACGCGGCCTTTCGCAGCGAGCTAGAAGATATTAAGGGTATCGGTAAAAAGACCGCGATTTCACTGCTCAAGAATTTTAAATCGGTGAAGCGTATCAAAGAGGCCGAAGAGGAAGAATTGGCGTCGCTAATCGGGCCTATCAAAGCGAAGGCCCTGAAAGAGGGTTTGCAGGAAATTAGCAAATAGGCCAGAACTGTCAGGTTTTAAAAAGCCTGACAGTTCTAAATAGCAGACAATAAAAAAGAGAAGCCCTGGTGAGCTTCTCTTTTTAAAACAATTGTGTTATGAATTGCTAATTAGTATTCCCAAACTTCGTGCTCACGCTCCAGCATCTTGTACTCATAGTTGAGTGACTTCAACAATGCTTGTCGGCGGTCGCCGTCGGTCATATCTACGATTCGTGAATCGTCGGGGTTAGAATATTTTACTACGTGTGCGTTGAACAAACGTAGATCAAAGGCATGCTCCAGGTTCAAGTGCATGGCATCGTTGCGGGGGTTGACCCATACGGCAATGTCCGTGTTTTCCTTAAATACTTGGATTAAGTCTTTGTAACGGAACGACGCTACCTCTTTCAGTAGACCAGTTTCCGGAAAGTTCTCAGGAGGCAAAATCATCGTTACAGACTGTAAGTCGTAGTACTGGCGACCGCGCTCTTTATCGAAGATTACATCTTCCATCATTTCCAGTACGGTCACGTCACGGGGGGTGAATAAGTAACCACCGGCATCTTCCGAGCTGCTATCACCACTGTCGTCCATGGCCGTACCTTCGGCTCCTTGACCTTCATCTGAGCTACCTTCGTCGCCCCAGCCGCCGCCCCAGCCGTCGTCATCAGACGCCGGCTCGTCGCTAAAGCCCATGGCTTTTTCCTCGTCAGTGAGTCCTGGTGCATCCATCGGAATGGTCATATTCTCGATAAACTGCTCCTTCGACATGCGGGTAACGCAAGAATCATTGGTGTACGGATACAATGTTCCGTTCATTACTGACTCGATGATCACACGCGTGATGCGGCGATTTTCTGAGAAGAAAGGTTTGTTCTGCTTCTCGCGCAGGTCCATTCGGCGCCATACGCGGGTTTTGTACAACTGATCCGTCTCGTGAATGGGACGTATCGAGTTAGGGTTGTATCCGTCTGCGGCTCCACCCTCTTCTTCCTGGGCTTGCGCACCAGTAGTAGCGGCGAGCGCCATGAGTACGGCCCCTGCAAAGTTTCTTACTGTTTTTACACTTTTCATAACACCTGTTTTGATCGTAAAAAATGGAGCCGGTGCTCAAACCGGCTCCTTATTACTTACACTATTACTAGTTGAGAGGAACCGTTACCACCGAAGAGCTAGATCCGATCGCTACGTTCTCTGTCTTATTCTGGAAGTTCATTCGCTGAACTCTCTTGATATCAATCACCAGTCGGTCACCGGGCTTGGCCTTAGACATCAGCGAGCTCAAATTTGCTGATTGATTGCTCAGCTTCGCCTTTCCTACCGGACGGCTACCGCGAGCCAGTACAATCTCAGCATCCGTTACACGGTAACGAGCATCTTTCGGCAAGAAGGTTTTGAAGTCTTCATCCGGCATTGCTTTCACTGTGATCGTACGCAAACGGTTGATTGATTCACCTTGCTTGTAAGTTGATGGCCTTTTTACCTGGGCCAAACACTTCAATAGAAGGCTTAGGTACACGACGCACCTTGAAGTTCTCAGTACCGATGCGGTTACCACCACTGCTTACGGTTAGGGCTACTTTAGCCGCCGTAGGAATAACGGTTACCTGACCCGTTTTCTTGCCTTTGATCGCCGAAGCGCCGCTGGCTGAGAAAGCAGGGCTGTACGAAGTACCTAAAGCAGGTACGTTCACCTGTAGTTCGTTACCACAGTTCAAGTACAGTGCTTGCACTGACTGAGACTGCACCTGGATAACGGGCTTGGTCACAAAGTAAGAGAAAGTCTCTTCGTACGTCTCTTTGTTGCCACCTTGCTCTACGGTGATAGCCGCTTTGTACTTCATCTCCGCACGGTTTTCCTTGTCGTACTTATTGGCACTCGCCATAAATTCAACTTGTCCTTTACCGTTCTCCACTTTGATCTGCTTACCATTCACAGTCATCACTGGGCTCACTGCGCTTGAAGACGCGGCGATGAACAGATCAGCCTTATACTTGGTACCTGCGGCTACAACATTAGACTCAGGACGAACCATCGCCACAATGTTGTCAAACTTCATATCAGCAGCACCTACCTGGCGAGCCAGAGCGTCTAGCGCTTCTGCTTCACGATTCAAAACTTCCGTCTTAAACTGTGTTAATGAAGCACGACCGGCTACCATGGGAGTGCTCTGGAAAGTGATTTCAGAGAAGCTCTTCGCTTTTTGCTCAGGATCGTTCTGGAAAACAGGGTTTTCAGAAGCGTCCAGGGCAATAGGCTCAAACTTAGCCCCTACAGTGGTTGCTAAGAACGAAGTATAGCCGTTCAGCTCTTTCTTCAACTTTTCGCCGCCGCCACCGGTGATCATCATCTCAGCGATCTTGGCCTCTTCCTTACCACCCTTGTAGTTTCCATCCTCATCAAGTCCACCGGTTACGGTCACAAACTCTTCTTTGAGGTTATCCAGCGAAGCAAGTACTTCACTAGTTTTAGCGCGTACTGCTTGCGCCTTCTTCAGCACCGCCACATCTTCTGCGCGATTGCCTGCTTCGTCTACCGTTGATCGAATACGCTCTACCGTCCCACTATTCTTCACTTTCGTATTCGCGGCTGATTGCTCCAGACTCTGGTCAATGAAGATAAACTTCTCCAGAATCGTGTTGCTTACTTGTAAGGCGAGAAGGGCGGTGAGTACCAAGTACATCATACCGATCATCTTCTGCCTGGGAGTTTCTTTTCCTCCAGCCATAATTATATAAGTCTATATGTGGTTATCGTTCTATTAAATTACGCACGCATGGCGGTCAGCATATTGCCGTACACCGTGTTGAGCGAAGCAATATTGCCGTTCAGCGAAGAGAAATTGTTCTTGAACTTCTCAGCATCCTTGCTAGCTTCGGCTACGTTTTCCATCGCGCCACTTAAGTTAGTGTAGAACTTGTTCATAGACTTGATATGGCTATTAGCATCCTGAAGCTCCATTTCGTACACCGCGTTCAAAGAAGCCAAGTTCTTAGTCACCGTCTGTACTTGTGAGTGATACTCTTTAGCGTTCACGCTCGCACCGGCCATATCGTTCATGGCAGTCACCGTAGTCGCGTACGACTTGTTCATGTCTACCAATGACTTAGAAGCCTGCTGTACGTTGTTAGCGTAATCTTTAGTAGCTACGGCGGCGTTGCTCAAATCGCTCATCTTAGTTACTGATTCTGACAGGTTCTTCATACCACGTCCTAGGCTATCGATCAACTCAGGACCTACTTTAGAGCTTTCTAGCATTGCATCCAGCTTCTTAGTAGTAGAGTCGCCTTTGGCACCAATTGCCTTGCGGCTTACGGGAGCCTCACCGGCCAACTCAGGGTATACCAAAGACCAATCTGGCTCTTGGTGACGGGGTTCGAAAGCACTCAAAAAGAAAATGATTGCTTCTGTAGTCAGACCGATACCCAGCATCAGTCCACCGCCTTCCAGGTGCAGAATTTTAAACATTGCACCGACAATTACGATTGCAGCCCCAATTCCGTAGATTTTGGGCATAATAGATCCATAAAGAAGATCTGAGAATCCACCTTTTTTCTTGCTCATGTGTGATAAAGTTTAATTGATTTAGAGTTTGATTATTATTGTTTGATTGTTAATTAAGTTCGTTTCCAGACGATCGGCCAATGTAAGTCATGGCACATCGGAAGCCGGTATAAGCTGTGGTTGAGTCTTTGTGCTCGTAAGCACGGGTACCGGTTTGCAGGAAGTAAGAGATATCTTTCCAAGCACCACCGCGTACTACTTTCTGAGGCTCATTCGGATCGTTATACGTAGGGTTCAAATCCCACACAATGGCGGTAGCCGCTGGGTTCCAGGCATCCTCGCACCACTCACCCACGTTACCCGACATATCGTACAGCCCGAAGTCGTTGGCGAAGTAAGAGGCAACCGGCGCAGTGTAAGCAAACCCATCGTCAAAATAGTTTCCGCGTCCGGGCTTGAAGTTGGCGAGCATACATCCTTTAGAATTACGGATGTAAGGGCCGCCCCAAGGGTACTTAGCCATATCGCGTCCGCCGCGAGCTGCGTATTCCCACTCTGCTTCAGAGGGCAGTCGGAAGTTAGGCATCACAAACTGCCCGTTGCTCTCGCGGTAGTTGTTAAGATAAGAGGTACGCCATTGGCAGAAAATCTGCGCGGCTTCCCAATCTACGCCCACCACCGGATAGTTATCGAACGCCGGGTGCGAGTAGTAATAAGTTACCAGGGGATCGCCCATGTGGTGCGTATAGTTGCGCTGCCACACGGCGGTATCAGGATAAAGTTCGTCTTCAATAAAGTTCGCCCCTTTGCCCACGAGGAACTCGTACTCGCCTTCGCCCTCTTGAAGCTCGTAGATGAACTGGCGATACTCATTGTTGGTGATTTCGGTGTCGTCCATATAGAAGCCACCAATGGTGATCTGCTTGTTAAAGCTCACTTGCGTGGCCACCGGGTCTTCGTCGGCTTGCCCCATATGGAATGTTCCGGCAGGAATGCTCACCATTCCGTAAGGCGTAACCATTCCGTCGTACTCACGACCGGGTACTCCCACTAGCTGACCGAAGTCTTCACCCTTGCCGCCGAACAGGCCGCATCCTTGTAGGGCAAACAGTATGGCCATTGAAAAGGCGGCACTACTGTAGCGAAAAATTTTACACATAACACAGATTGTTTTAATACATACACGTTAACACGAACACAAATATTGCGATAGTTCAGCAAATGAACCACTGAAATTCAGGTGAAACCACCCATTGTACTATTTTTATAACTATTAATCTTTTGTAGATAATAATACAGTTATTGTCGGAACCGTGGGGTTCTTATAATCTTCTTGCCACTGGTAGACGCAAACGGTAAACTATAGCGTACCATAATTTCGTGAGATGAATTTGTCTTAGCCTCTTGTCCTGCCACCGTATAATCAAAGGCGTAGCCGAGTTTGAGAGATTTATCCTTGAAAAAGCTATAACCAAGCATCCCGATGATGGCCTCTTGTTGTCGATATGACAGTCCAGCCCACATGGTGTCGTCGTACGTACCAAGCACGCCCACATCAAAGGAAAGGGAATTTAAATCTGACTGCACTAAAAACGAGGGAGTCAGCCGAAGTTTGTAAGTAGGTTCGTAATCAAACCCGGCCGTTATTACCATGAGATTCTCCAATGGGTTGTTGATCGTTTCGGGGCCGAAACCGAACTCGGCTTCTAGCAAATGCTGAAAGCTGATTCCGGCGTAGTACTGACGGGCACGGTAGAAAACACCAGCCGAAAAATCGGGGCGTATCTGCGAGTCTTTTCCGTCTTGCTTCAAAGGATCATCATTATCTACCCACCGGTATTCGTCAAAGTCAATCGTCTGAGAAAAGGCTCCTCCTCGCAAACCGACACTCAGTTTTCCGTTGCCCACGCCTAAGTGATAGGCGAAAGAAAGCTGCGCCTCTTGGTTGGTGAGTGCTCCGATTTGGTCGTTCACCACGTGCAGACCAAAACCACTTCTCAGTCCTAACAGCGGCGTGTTCAGGCTGATGACTTGCGTATTGATACCGCCGCCCAAATCGCCCGTATTAGGTTCATAACCGGCCCACTGCGTCCGGTGGAATGCGGTAAGGGTCGTTACGCCCTCAACACCGGCGTAAGCGGGGTTGTAATACAAAGTATTGAACATGTACTGGCTAAACTGAGCCGACTGCTGCGCATAGGCCTGGCTACCCAACAACGTGAATACGGAAAGAATAAGTAGTAATTTTCCTCTCATATGTCAGTATACTAACGTGGCCTAAAGGTAAAATTTTACCTATGATGTTTTTTTCTATTTTGGGGGGTTTCCATACAACGTAGAATTATCTTTCCAATTGCGTACGGCCACTAAAATCACTGCTGCTTGTCTGCCTCTTTGATATACACTTCTATAGCTCCTGTCATCGAAGGCGCATTGGGCAGCGGCGCTTCAATATCTAGCACCAACCCCGCTTCGCGCACTGCTTGCGCCGTGGTAGGGCCAAAGGCGGCAATGCGCGTTTTATTCTGCTGAAAATCAGGAAAGTTAACGAACAAGGAATTGATCCCTGATGGGCTAAAAAACGCAATCACATCGTAGTTTACATTAGCCAAATCCGACAGATCGGCGGCTACCGTGTTGTACATCACTGCCTCGGTGTGCTGGTATTTGTTGTCGGCCAAGAAATCAGGAATATCGTTCTTTCTGATGTTCGAGCAAGGGAACAGATACTTCTCGCCCTTATGCTTCTTTAGTATCTCGATGAGGTCTTGTGCGGTACGGAAACCGGTAAATATCTTGCGCTTCCGGATCACGATGTACTTCTGGAGGTAATTAGCCGTTTGCTCTGAAATGCAGAAATACTTCATATCAGCGAGCATCTCAATGTTGAGTGCGGCACAAATGCTGAAGAAATGATCGACCGCGTTGCGACTCGTAAAGATCACGGCGGTATGATCCAGTATATCCACCTTCTGCTTCTTAAACTCTTTCACGCCCACGGCCTTCACCTCGATGAAGGGGCGAAAGTCTACCTTCAGACCGTACTTTTCGGCCAAATCAAAGTAAGGCGACTTTCCGTTCTGTGGTTCGGGCTGAGAAACAAGGATGCTTTTTACTCCGAAGAGACGTTCTTGAGAAACATTCACAGTACTACTGCTCATACGTAAACCTGTTATTTGGTATTTGGGTACTCAATAAACCTTCACCGAACAAATATCTTGCTTCGGTGAACAGGGAATGTCAGCGAAGCATGACGTTTTTTTCGCCTAAACACAAAAAAAGAACCCAAAATACTGCCGCTATAAAAGACTACCAGACAGACAATAGTTCCAATCCTACGCATAGGGGAATAATTTCGGCGGTGCAAATGTATGAAAATAAATACATATTCTTGAAAGAAGCATTTCGGAATAGGCGCAGGTAAAGTATGACCACGCGCACCAGTGCGAAGCCGACGAACAAGTAGGTAAGTATCTTTCCGTAAAGGTGCGTGCTGATGCTAACGTTATAATAAACACACACAGCTAACAAGAACGCGCCCCCCCAAAACATCAACGATAATCGCATGAAATCAAACATATGCAGATGAATCAGATGGCGTAGTTTGAACAATGCGCCGAACATAACGATGATGAAATATTTGATAAGTACAATCAGTAATATCAATGCACTGATGACTAGCCACAGCAGTAGGTAGCTTCCCAAACTTTCTAATAAAAACGGCATGAAGGGCACCTGGGGCTGCGCTACAAACAAGGTGAGTAGAAACGCCACCAGCAAACAATGTTGTATCAAGAACAGCAGGTGGGGCTCACTCGCCAAACGCACCCGCATGTCTTCTTCACGAACGCGCAGCACGACAATCCGCGACAGGCTGTAGATATTTTTGAACGTTTTAGGGTACTGGTTGATCAGCAGGGCGTACATCATGAGTATGATTACCAACCCCAACACAAAGAAGTCTTCGCGGGCGGACACAACCCGATGTAGCACATCGTCGTCAGCACTCAGCGGCGTAGCGCCGTCGTTGACAATACGTAATGTTACCTCTTCGAGCTGCCGGCTTGGTTGATAGACGGTCAGTAATATGTGGTTAGACTGATAGGCCTGCTGTAGGCTGTCAATATCGTAAGTGAAGCAGCGAGCCTCCGATGCACTGGCGAGTATCTGTTTGTTAAGCAGTATTGAGGTGCCGGCTGGTACACAGCATTGCACTTGATTGCCCTGATAGCGCTCAAGGTCCAGCCGTACACCAATGGCCGATGGCCTGTTTTTCCGTTCCGCAACGAAGGGTACGTAACGGTTCTCTTGATCAATGGCCAGCCACTCTGACTGCAGGTCTTCTACCACGTAATAGGTAGTTTCGCCGGTTTGGGCAGAAGCTTGGTAGCCCAGCAACAGGAACAAAAGTATACCAACGAAGAACCTATTCATCAATCATATGTGGTTTGCATCAGAACGTATGCACGAACTGTACCGTAAAGCTAAACCACCTAAACTGGAGTAGGTAATATTTTCGCAACAATTAAACGCAAAAACGTGAGCAAATGCACGAAAACGATGCCTACCGGTGATAGGCTACGGCAAAAACTGGTTACTATACCAACTCGAAGTGTCGATTTGTCCCGTACGGATCAGCTGCCCATCCGTATCCTTCAGCACTTCAGTGTTCGTCATCCACGCTAGCCAATTAGTCCACCGTGCGCTTTGCATCACCCCCCACTGGTCTTCGCTCCCCACAACAGCCGGTTGCAATAGCGTAAGCGACTCCTTCGTCCTTTCTAAATCCTGAAAATTTGGATGCTTAATGTGCCGGTGCAAAAACTCGGCGGCTTGTTCGGGCTGGTCAATCACCAGTTCCCACCCTTTTTCGGCCGCTCGCAGCAACGCACGCAGCATGTCAGGCTCTTGCTCGGCAGTGTCGTGGTGCGTTATCAACAGCGGCGAATAACCGTAGGGGATGCCGTAGTCACGCATCTGAAACGCCCGAAAAGTAGTGTTGGCTTGCCTTTGGGCCTGAGGGCCCTCCCAGGGCAGAAACACCCAAGTGGCATCAGCTTCTCCTTCGGCCACAGTGCGCCACATCTCCAGTTTAGCGGGGTTGACCACCCGGATATCACCCTGGCCACCATCGGCTCGTACGAGTTGCCGCACAATGTCATTCTCAAAACGTGCGTCGTACGAGGCAAAGGAGCGACCGTCGAGATCAGCGGGTCGCCGAATGTCGCTATCATCGCGCACCACGATGGCACTGGCGTCTTCTTGCAGCGCAGTGGCAATGGCCACCAACGGCACCGGTTCAGGTAAAGTACGAAAGCTGATCACACTTTCTGAGGGTGACACAGCCACGTGAGCTTGCTTCTGAGCGAGCCGTTTGGCGGGTGTAACAGCGTACTGATCATCTTCAGGCGTGCTAAACGTGACGTTCAGCTGTTCATCACGGAAGTAGCCTTCGGCTTGGGCGATTAAGTAGCCTGCGTGCAAAGCATTGGGTGACCAATCAAGAGCAAAATTAACGTTCATATTCAATAGGAGTTAGTATCTGATAAGGTTTGAGTGGTGCGCACTACGGTAAGTACTGATTGGTGAAAAGCTGATCGACGATGATATCTTGCGGCGATACAGACTGACCCGCCTCGGTGACCAGCAAATTGTGCTGAAGCAGCCACTGCACGTATTGCTCGCTGTGTTCGGGCTGCATCACGCCCCAACGCCCTGGCGGGGTTAAGAGCGTAGGGGCAATCGCCGTCATAGTTTTACTGACAAGATCAGCATCCTCAAAGTTGAGGTGTTTGATACCTTCCGACAGTATTTTCGCTGCTTCATCGGGTTGCTGGCTCACCTCTTGATAGCCACGAGCAATGGCCGCCAGTAGTGCACGAATTTGATCCGGGTGCTCTTGAAGTATCTCTTCGCGCGTCATCAGTAGGGGCGAGTAGCCGTAGGGCACCTGATAGTCGGTGAGCCGAAAGGTATTCAAATCTACCCCGCGGTGCTCGGCAATCACTCCTTCCCAGGGCGAGAATACCCAACATACGTCAAACTCCTGTCGCAAAAAAGCATCGAACACTTCTAAGCGGGGCGGGGTCACCATCTTTATCTGTCCTTGCCCACCATCTTGCCGGATCATACTGTTGAGCAGGTTCTCTTCCAACAACGTTTTGTAACCGGCGTAGGTCTTGCCATCCAACTGTGCCGGACGATCAATGCCACTACTCTTCAGTGTGACAAAACCACTGGTTTCTTTTTGCATGATCGTCGCCACGGCCACCACCGAAAGTGTGTCTCGTTGGAGCAGACGGTGCTTAAGCAGGTGCTCGGTAGGGCCCAAAGCGATGTCCGCTTCCCCGTCAGCCAGCCGCTCAATCGGGCTTTTGGTGTAGTTGTCTATTTCGGTAGAGATAAACTCTACTGATACATCAGCCGGAAAATAATGCTTGAGTTGAGCGAGATACATTCCCGCGTGGTTGACGTTGGGGGCCCAGTCGAGGGCAATGGTGATTTTCATACGTGGTTCAGTTGGCAACGAGTTGCGTCATTTAAACGAAGGGTGTAGTATCAAAATTTGAGACGCAGCATGGCGTAGGCGTTGAGTGGTGCCTGCACGAAGTAACCGGGCACCGTGCCGTCGCCCACGGGCTGGCCGAAGGTATAGTAGCGTTCGTCCAGCAAGTTGTTAACGTGCAAACTGAACTCGTGGGTTTTCCATAACTTTATTCTGGCTTGAGCATCCAGCACGAAGAACGAAGGCACTTTCAGGCCCGGTTGATTGGTTAGCTCTAGAAACGACTCGCTTACGTAACGTCCGCTCAAGCCTACCATCAGTGGTTCCAGCTGATACTGTAGGCCACCCCGCACCATCCATTCGGGACTAATAATAGGCTCCACATCCTCAAATACCTGATCGTCACCCTCTCGTTGAAACGCTTCAATATTGCTCTGCATGTAAGTAACCTGGGCCGTGGCTGTCAAAGTTGGTAGCAGGTCGTAGGCAGATTCTATCTCCAGACCCCGACGGTAGCTATTTTCTACATTCTTGCGCAGTTGCACAAAGTCTTCAGGAATGGCCTGCCCAATGGGGGCAATTTCATCGGTAAACTGCATATAGAACAGATTACTCTGACCCCGAAAGCGGGGCGTACTCCACCGCACCCCCGCCTCAAAATCATTGACGTACTCAGCGTCTACCGCATCCGTATCCTGTACACTGGTCAGGTTAGCCGTATTGATCTGGGTAGACCCGAGCAGGTCAAAGCGCGTGGGTTCACGCCCGCTGCGTCCGTACGAAGCGTAAAAGTTTGTGTTCTGATCGAGCAGATAGGTCACCCCAACTTTGGGGTTGAAGAACGTCCAACTGCGATCGGGAATGCTGGCGGCTTGCCTCAGGAAACCTTCGTCGGGGGTAAGCTGTAGGCTCACCGTGCGTAGTTGCAGATCGCCGAAGAAGATCAAGTCTTGCCACTGGTAGCTGGCCTTGGCAAAAGCACTGAACTCATCCTTGCGCGAGCGGTCTTCATAGTAAGGATTGGCGTTGTCGGGCAGCACCGACTCCAGGTTCTCCCGCCGGAAAGTATAGCCGTGTATCCCGCCGTTGAGCTCCAGCTGTCCGCTGGGCGAGGTATAGTTCACGTACGACATCAGGCCGTAGTGATCGTTAAACAGCGGATAATTGAGCTGAGAGAATTGCTCGCCGGTGCTGTCGACCGTGGTGAAACCTACCGGAAAATCGCCTCCGGCACTACCGTAATAGGCGGTAGACGTCCACGAAGTGGCTGAGTTGATGAAGCGGGTGTACTGCAACTGCACCATCGACTGACCAAAGTCATCAATGTCGTTCTCAGATAGATAGTTGGTTCTAGGATTGGCCTGAATATCCGGCAGTGCCACCGGTAGGTAGGCCAACCCGTTCTGACTGCGCCCGGTGAAGCCGGTGAGCTTCACCATGTCTTTATCGCCGAAGTATCCTCCCGAGAAAAAGAAAGAGTAAGAGCGCGTGCTCGTATTATCGCGGTAGCCGTCCGAAGCGGTGCGGGTGAAGCGTCCGTAGAAGGCCGTTCGATTGGATAGCAAGCCGGTTTTTACTTCACCACTGGCGCGGTAGGTGTCAAACGAACCGCCCAGCAACTGCACCTCCACGCTAGGCACGCTATCCTGTAGGTTCACCGACTCAAAGTTGATAGAACCAGCGTAAGAGGAGGTGCCATTGGTACTGGTGCCCACCCCGCGCTGCACCTGCACCGAGGCAATGCTGTTGCCAAAGTCGGTGAAGTTAGAAAAGAAGACCCCCTGATCAATCATATCGTTAAGGGGCACGCCGTTGAGCGTGATGTTAACCCGGGTTTGATCGATTCCGCGTAGCCGCAGTTGTCCGTAGTTACTCAAACTGGTGCCCGACTCAGAGTAGGTGAGTAGCGAGGGCGTTAGCCGCTCCAGCGCAAACAGGGCGTCTTGCCCCACATAAACTGATTCTATGGTTTCTTGCTCTACCGTGGTCTGTGTCACCGGTGCCTGCGCATCGGCGCGCACCGCACGAATAACCACCTCTTCGAGCGAAGCGGTTTCGTGCAGAGCGATGTTCTGAACCGCCTCTTGAACGTCGCTATCGAGCGCGATGGTTTGTGAGCGATAGCCCACGTAGCTTACGAGCAGGGCTTCAGGAGCACGATCAAGTGGGAGTTGGTACTCTCCGGCTACATTGGTGACGGTGCCAAACTGTGTGCCCTGTGCTATCACAGTGGCTCCAATCAATGGATTTTGTTGGTCGTCGGTCACCTTTCCTCGCACGACGTACTGCGCCCAAGCATAATTAGACAGCCCCAAAGCCAGGGCGCATCCTACCAAAAATTTCATCTTTCAATCAGGTAATTGTGTACAAACAGAAGCCAGGGGACGACCTCCCGATCTATATTACCATACCGTTCCCTTCGCCGGCATTACCCGGATCAGGTTCAATGGGTATAATCTCAGCCCGTGATTATTGGGCACCCCTGTGGTTGATTAGACGTTGGTTATTGGATAATCGCGGTCTAACCAGAAGGCAAAGATAGAGAGGATTTATGAGGGGAGCAACTGATCAATCGTGGTAACGGCAGCCTTTAGTCGGGCAGACGCATCGCCCGAGATGATGGTGTGCATTTTCTCCTGCAACGCACGCTGGTACAGTGCGAACAGTTCATCGCGGTCGTGTGGATTCTCACGCTGCGGATCGGGTTCCCACGGCAAGTCATGACGACACAGCAGGTAGTGGTCTACCGGGCGCTGCTTCCACTGCTGCTCAATCCACGGATGAATGCGCCCGTACTTATGTTGACTCCAGATGCAGATCACTAGCAGGCTGGTATCGCACAGCAGTAGGGAGGGGCAATGCCGGGTTGCTTCATCTTCTTGCTCCACTTGCCCGCGGGCGATGGCGAGCAGGTCTTCTTCTCGGTAAGGTAAGTCGAGCTGGTCAAGGTAGGTACGAGCATACTCTGTGAGCAACGGGGCTTGGTAGTGCTTCGCCAAGGTTCGGCTCAGCGTGCTTTTGCCACTCGACTCGGGACCAGTGATGACGATCTTGATCATAGACTTTTTTGCCAGGTGCGGTAGCCGTACACAGCCAATCCTAAATACAGAAAATAGAGCAGGGCGATCAGATAGAGCTCTTTGTACACGTAGATACCGCTGGCCACCGCGTCTACGACGATCCAAAGCAACCAGTTCTCTATTTTCTTACGCGCCAGCAAGTACTGCCCCACCAAACTAAACGACGTAGTAAAGGCATCCCAGTACACCAGTTCAGCGTCCGTGTAGCGGTCAAACAAATAGCCAATGATGAGCATACCGACACCTCCCATGACTAATAACGTCGGCAAGCGGTTGCGGCTGAGGCGGCTCACCGACAAAGCCGACTGCTTGCTGCTGCCGTATAGCCAGACGTACCAGCCGTAAAAACCTAAAACGACGTAGATTACTTGCAGTACCCAATCGGCGTACAGCCGAACGTCGTAGAACAAGATGGCACTCAGAATAACACTAACGATGCCCAGCGGCCAACCCCATACTACCTCGCGAGTATTGCAGTAAACCGCAATGCTAAGCAAGATGCCGAACAACACCGCGAATAATTCTATCCAGTTGACTTCCATACGAGCGGCGAATATCGAATAATGTGCAAGGAACACCGAATGTTGTCGCAAAAAAATGCGTTACGCTGTTCTATGGCCGGCATCTATCTACACGTTCCCTTCTGCAAGCAGGCGTGTCACTACTGCGACTTTCACTTTAGCACCAACACGCGTCGGCGCGGTGAGATGATCCGGGCGATGACACAAGAGCTCGCGTTACAATCGCAGTACCTGGGGGGCGATGAGGTACACACGATCTATTTCGGCGGCGGAACTCCCTCACTGCTATCAGCGGCGGAGATTGACCAGTTGCTACGTGCGATTTACCAACACTTTCGTGTAGCGACGTCCCCAGAAATTACCCTGGAGGCTAATCCTGACGACCTCAGTTATGAGAAAGCACAGCGGTGGCACCAACGCGGCATCAACCGCCTGAGCATTGGCATACAGTCATTTCATGATCCGCACCTGACGTATCTGAACCGGGCGCACAACGCTGCCGAGGCGTCTACTTGTGTGCAGCAAGCACAGGACGCAGGATTCAACAACCTTAGCATTGATCTGATTTATGCCATCCCGGCCGAAGACCATCGGGTGTGGGAGCAAGACTTGGCCCAGGCACTGGCGTTGCAGCCGCAGCACATTTCGGCTTACTGCCTCACCATTGAAGAAAAAACTGTGTTCGGTCGCTGGCAGCAGCAGGGCAAACTGCACGAAGCAAGCGATACGTTCGCCGCCGAGCAGTTTGAAATGCTCAACAACGCCTTGTTATCGGCTCGCTACGATCCGTACGAAGTGTCTAACTTCTGCCAGCCGGGCTACTACGCTCGGCATAACACCAGCTACTGGCAGGGCAAAAAGTACCTGGGTGTTGGGCCCAGTGCACATTCTTTTGACGGACAAAGCCGGCGACACAATGTGGCAAACAACGCACGCTACCAACGGGCTATCGCACAGGGCGAAATTTTGTACGAGGAAGAACTGTTGTCGCGTACTGATCGCATCAATGAGCGGGTGATGACCGGATTGCGCACCAAATGGGGCTGCGATTTAGAGCACCTGAAGACGGTGTATCAGTTTGATTTATACGAAGCACACAAAGATTATGTGGATGGGTTGGTGACCGACGGGCGGGCAACGCTAGAAGCAAGAAAACTGGTGCTTACGCCACGAGGAAAGCTCTGGGCCGACGGTATTGCACAAGAGCTATTCGTTATCTCTTCAGAAAATATTGCCTCGTAATCCTCTTACTTTCAAGCGATTGCTGACCGTTGGCTATTTACGGAGCGTATTTATGAAAGAAATTATCGAAAATTAGCATAGATATTGCTTATGTAAGGTCGTCGACTGTTTTAGTATTACACTACACAACAACCAATTGCCCGCTCAGGCGCTGCCCGAGCGGGCTTTTCGTTCGATAGGGTTGGCATTGGTATGAGCCGCTTTCTTTAGCCGTGTGATTTCAGCAGTGATGACTATCGAGTGCCACGTTACGCTCAACGGCTGTCACTCACGAAACGCGAGCGACTTTCACAATTAATCAAAACGTAGCACAAAGCACTACGACGACCAGGAGCCTTCCTCTGCTTCCTTCTTCTCACCCTCTTTTTGTCCGGTTACTTTTTCGTCGGTGTTGATCTTTTCTTTCTTGTGATCTACTTCTTTCCGGTAATCAAACGGACGGATGATGAGGCGTGTGCCGCGGTCGTACGTGAAGTAGTTCCACATCCAGTTGCCGAGGGTGACAAGCTTTTGTCGGAAGCTCACCAAATACATTAAATGCACAAACATCCAGGCCAGCCAGGCCAGCAAGCCTGAAAACTTCATGCCGTTGGGCAGATCAGCCACCGCGCGGTTGCGACCAATCGTGGCCATCGTTCCCTTGTCGAAGTACGAGAAAGGCTCCATCTCTTTACCCTGAAGCATCGCTTTCAGATTCTTAGCCAGTCGTTCGCCCTGCTGCATGGCGGCCGGTGCCACCTGCGGATGCCCCTTGGGAAACTGCTCGGTTTTCATGAACGCGATGTCGCCCACCGCAAAAATATTGTCGTAGCCCTTGATTCTATTGAACTCATCCACCAGATAGCGGCTCTTTTCGGTTTCGGCGCGGTCTAGGCCCTTCACAATTCGGCCGGTCACTCCTGCGGCCCAGATGAGGGTTTCGGCGACAATTTTTTCGCCGGTGCTCAGCGTCACCTCGTAGCCGTCGTAGTCTTCTACCATCGTGTTGAGTTTCACATTGGTCTCGAAGCGGCCTTCCAGATCCTTGAGGGCTTGCTTGCCCGACTTTTCAGACATGGGCGGCAACAGCCGGTCTAGTCCTTCAATGAGGTAAACCTTCATCAGGTCAAAATCAAGATCAGGATAGTCGCGGGGCAGCACGTACTTCTTGAGTTCGCCCAGGGCCCCGGCTAATTCTACGCCGGTGGGTCCGCCACCGACAATCACAAAATTAGTCAGCCGGTCCTTTTCTTCCAGGTCGCTGGAGGTAACGGCTTTTTCGAAGTTCTGTAGGATTTGGCTGCGCAGATTAAGCGCCTGCGGCACCTGCTTGAGCGGAAACGCCAGGTTGCGGATCTTCTCGTTGCCGAAGTAATTGGTGTGGGTGCCGGTGCAAATCACCAGATAATCGTAGCGGATACGCCCGATATTGGTGTTCACCATCTTCTCGTCGGGACTCACCGACTCGACCTTGGCCATGCGAAAGAAGAAATTCTTTTTCTCTTCAAACACCTTGCGCAGGGGCGCGCAATAGAGTCTGGCTCCAGTCCGGCGGTAGCCACTTGGTAGAGCAGAGGCTGAAAGGTGTGATAGTTATGGCGGTCGATCATCACCACCTGCATGTCTTTAGTACGGAGATTCTTAAGCAACTGAATGCCACCGAAACCGCCGCCCACCACCACCAAACGAGGCTGACCGGTGTCGGGCAGGTTGCTGGTGAGCTCGCGGTCGTGGGTGAGCATACTCCGTAGAATCTTCAATAACAGCCATAGCATCGGGGTTTAGATACTTTAATTAAACCACCACCCGCCGGAGGTGTTCAGAAAAGTGGCATAAACCGCTACCCTAAAACGCAAAAAAGCCTCCCCAAATGGGGAGGCTTTTCAAATTTACCTAACAATAGGTGACTACTTATATACCGCTAGTTCCGCTATAGTCGTAGTTACGCTGTGTTTTAGGCGTACCTGGCTTTACCGTATACTTTTTAGATGCAGCACTCTGTACACTAAACACTTCACCATCGGTATGGCTTCTGTGGTTTGCTGCTTTGATGTAGCCAGAACCTCGGTTCACCATCTGGATGCCAGTAACTGCACCAGTGCCATCAAGAGTAGCAACAGCAGTAGCACCATTACCCATACCATCACCGACAGCCACTATAGTGACCTTAGGCTGACTAGTGTAACCAGCGCCATTAACGTCCAGCGTTATGCTAGAGATTGTACCATCTTCTTCCACAGTGACCTCACCAATTTTCGCCTGTGTTCCGGCAGCATTAGTGATTGTAAAAGTAGGCATAGAAGCTGAAGTAAAGGTAGCAGTAATGTATCCATCAACGTCGGTTGTCATCACCTTTCCGTCTACTACACTACCACCGATAGTAACATTCTCCTCTCTCTTCGTTACCAAAGATCCATTCACGTAATCTTGGTAAGATGCTACCACTTCAGGAAGTGCGAAATATCCGCTTCCGCTTTTAGTTGCCTTCACTTTATAAGAAGTCTTGAAGTTATGAACGAAGCTAGCTCCTGAACCTGTAGCTGAAGCAGCGGTTAACCCAGGCTTTGAGCTATAAGCTGCTCCATCTGTAACAACATCCCATAATGTGATAGCGCCATCGTCGTTCACACCGTCTACTCTGATGTAAGAAGCACTACCATCGTTTTCATCAAACATAAGCTCATCACCTATCACGTACCCACTACCACGAGCTGCTATCGACATGTTTGCCTTGGCAAGAGCAGTTTCCTGCGCTTCAGCCATCAGTTCAAAACCACTAGCGTTGTTCACCGGGGCCTCAATTGTAGCGTATACGCTAGATAGATTAGTGTCGACATCGTTGTGACTAGTACCATCAAATACTACATCTTCGTTTACAATGGCCAACGTATCACCCTGCTTCTTCACGTACGTTTGCGGTGCAGTAAATGGTAAAAACTCAATGCTGTGCTCAATACCAGCACCATCTTTTCCGTTGCCATTAGGGATGGTCAGCTCGTATTCCCCATTAGCATCAACCGTATCGATCTGAACAAACCCACTGTATGTAGCCGATTTTACCCCGCCCTTATCATCATCGCCTAAGTCAATACCGAATTTCTCCAGCGCCTTGTCTACGCTAATGGTAGCCCGCACCACGGCACCCTTTGCAAATTCGGGTGTATTGTTCAGCGTGTTGGTTTCGGCCCAGGCTTTTCCGCTTACTTCCGAGGCACCACCCACTACGGTTGTGGGGAAGATAGGAATGGTGGTTTCTATGTTATCTTCTTTCAGATCAAAAGAACTGTTGTCTCCTAAGTTAGTGGTATACGTCACAGAGGTAAAGCCTTCGGCCTCTACGGTAACTACGGCTTCGCCAGCACGCAGGTCAGTAAATGTAGCGATGCCCTTAGTAACGGTACCCGGATTTGAAACACCTCCTTGTGAAACAGTCACGCTCACTCCTTCAATAGTAGCTTCGCCTTGGGTACGAGCACTAATGTTGTCACCTGCAGCATCTACTACGGTTACCGTGTAGCTTACTTTAGCACCGGCACGGGCTAAGGCGTCTTCTTGCTCATTAAGAGCCATTAGGGTTTCCTGTTGGGCTTTGATCGCGTCTTCTTCTGAGAATTCGTCTTCGCAAGAAGTTAACACCATGCTACCAGCAATGGCGCCTACGCCTAAGATGGTAGAGAATAAATTTCTAACTCGAGTGCTTTGCATGTTTGATTTAAATTTGAAATTGTTCACTGTTTATATCAGTTTTTTATAAATATTTTGATTCTTTCTTAGAAGCCTACTCCGATGGAGAAGACAAAAGAGTTAGACCGAATATCGGTACCGTCTCGCAACAGGTCGTTGGCATCAAAGCCGTTGTTCACGGGGTTGATTCCGTAGCGATAGCGAGCGTCAAAAACCAGGGTGAATGCCTCGGTGGGCACTTCGGCTCCTAGCCCAATGTTCAATCCGTACTGCATGGTTTGGTACTCTGAGCGCACGTTTTCTGAACCACTGTTGGTGGTAGAGAACGCCGCAGCCTCAGGGCCCAATTCGTCGTCACCGGGCGATGCCAGGAAGTAGGTCACATCTTGCGACTGCACGGCAGCCACATTGTAGCCAATCGAAGGTCCAACGACCAACTGAGGCTTGATGCCGATGCCTAAGTCAGGCAAGGTGGCCCGCAACAACACCGGAAACTCTACGTTGTGAAGTCGCACATTGCCGGTGATGGCAATGTTAGAGCCGTTCACTGACGATTCTTTGAGCTCTACACGGGTGCCGCCCTGTTGCATATACAGCAATTCAGCCGATACGTCGAGGTAGCTCATAATCGTGTAGCTCGCAAAACCACCGACCATCAGTCCGGTGATACCGCCGGTGTGGGGTCTGCCCTCCGCAAAGCCTTCGTAAAAGCCGCTGCTGGTGAGGCCGATCTTACCACCGTAGGTAATCTCCGATAAGATGTTGCTGAAGGTGCCACCGCTTTTAGTATCGTCACTAGCGTCGCTAGTTTCCATTACTTCCGCAGCGTCTTCTACAGCGTCGTCCTGTGCGTGCACGTTGAGGTTGAACATAGTTAACATAAGCAGAGACAGAAGGCTACCAACGGCATACTTCACCCTACTGGGGGCATTTTTCATAGGCATTGAATTAGTGGTTTGGAAAAACATGACATTTTGGTTTATGCAGCAGACAGGGAAATATGCCCTGAGATGCGTTCGCAAGTAATATCGATTCTCGCTTTTGTAAGAGGGCACTTCTGTGTGTTTGGCACACACGTAGCATTCTGGCTAAATCGGAAGAAAAGTCAACGGGGGTCTTTTCTGGAAAAGTATTACAGTAGGGGAGAAATACCCCGGAATAGTCCTGTTTTTCGAAAAAAGTGTAGAAATTTTTTCCAATTCTTGACAGCTGGCAGGATATGTAACAATAGCCAAAAGGCAGAAAACCACGAAAACAGTAAATCAGGAATGTATTGTTTTTCTGAAGCGCGTGGTTTTCAGACCGGGTAGTTAAAAAACAGGCGTTTAGCACTACTGATGAGAAGGCACAGCTCGTTTAAGAAACAAATGAGCCTCTATCATCGAGCACTATTTTGGTCTTTCCAGAAAGGAAAAGCAGAAAATATTGAGCGGCCTACGCTGGCTTCTGAGTATAGATCAGCCGTACTTGCCGCACGTGGTTATGCGATCCATCGTCACAGATTCTTCTTTCTGGTCGTAGGTTTAGCGTGACTACCCTACGACCTACCTATTATATAGGGCGTCCGCCCAACTCTTCAAATAGCAAGATATTTCCGTTAGCGGTCACAAACCTACGTAAAAGGTCGTAGCGAGGCGCTACGATCAGTGAAGAACACACTCCAACCAGTTAAGGCACTGCTTAGACCGCCGCCAACTCTTCACGCAGAAACTTAGCGGTGTAGCCCATGTTGCACTGCGCTACCTCTTCGGGGGTGCCTTCGCACACGATGGTGCCGCCGCCGTGGCCGCCCTCCGGGCCCAGGTCAATCACATGATCCGCCATTTTGACCACATCCAGGTTGTGCTCAATGATCAGCACGCTGTTACCTTTGTCTACCAGCTTGTTAAGCACATCGAGCAGGTGCTGAATGTCCTGAAAGTGTAACCCGGTGGTAGGTTCGTCCAGGATGTAGAGCGTCTGGCCGGTGTCGCGCTTCGACAGTTCGGTGGCCAGCTTCACGCGCTGTGCCTCGCCGCCCGACAGGGTGGTGGCGTGCTGCCCCAGGGTGATATACCCTAAACCGACGTCACTCAGTGTCTGGATGCGGCGCAGAATACGCGGCTGATTCTCAAAGAATTCTACCGCTTGCTCTACGGTCATATCCAGCACGTCAGAAATGGACTTACCCTTGAAGCGAATCTCGAGCGTTTCGCGGTTATAGCGCTTGCCCTTGCAGGTGGGGCATAGCACGTGTACATCCGGCAAGAAATCCATTTCTACCAGTTGCATGCCCGCCCCCTCGCAGGTTTCGCAGCGCCCACTCTTCACGTTGAAGGAGAAGCGCCCGGGTTTGTAGCCCCGAATCTTAGCCTCGGGCAACTGCGTAAACAACGCTCGGATATCGGTAAACGCTCCGGTGTAAGTCGCCGGATTGGAACGCGGCGTACGCCCGATGGGCGACTGGTCTACCTCAATGACTTTATCGATATTGTCGATACCACGCACCGAAGTATAAGGATGCGGCTCGGCGTGCGAGCGGTAGAAGTGCTTGCTCAGCAGCGGATACAGCGTGTTGTGAATCAGGGTAGACTTGCCACTGCCCGACACGCCCGTGACGCACACCATCTTGCCCAACGGCAGCCTGAGCGTCACTTTCTTCAGGTTGTTACCCGACGCGCCTTTGATCGTAATGGTCTTCTTATTGCCCTTTCGTCGTTTGGCAGGTACGGCAATCCGGCGCTTCCCGTTTAGGTAGCCCGCCGTCACCCCACCGTTTTTCATAAACTGTTTCGGAGCGTCCGAAGCGATCACGCGCCCGCCGTGCCGTCCGGCCCCCGGCCCAATGTCTACGATGTAGTCTGAGTTGACCATCATGTCTTTATCGTGTTCTACCACAATCACGGTGTTGCCTAAGTCACGTAAGTCTTGCAGGGCCCGGATTAGCTTCACGTTGTCGCGCTGGTGCAAACCGATGCTGGGTTCGTCTAGGATATAAAGTACACCAACCAGTTGGGTACCAATCTGCGTAGCCAACCGAATGCGTTGCGCCTCACCGCCCGACAGCGTCCGTAGCGGACGGTTGAGCGTCAGGTAGGTCAGGCCCACGTCGACCAGAAAACCAATGCGCTTGCGAATCTCTTTCAGCACCTCGGTGCCGATGAGTTTTTGCCGATCCGTGAGCCGCTCATCTACATCAGCAAACCAGTCGTGCAGTTCGTTCACGTTCATCATCGCCAGCTCGGCAATATTTCGCTCCGCAATTTTGAAGTGCAGCGACTCTTTCTTGAGGCGCAGACCGTCGCAGGTGGGGCAGACCTTGCTCGACAGAAAAGGCTTCACAAACTTTTGCACCTTGTCGCTGCCGGTGTCTAGCTGCTTTTGTAAGTATCCCACAATGCCCTCAAACTTCGTATGATAATCGGTGCCAGGATATTTGGTAGACTTCACCGCCACTTTGGCGCTATCACCGTGCAGGATGACCTTCATCACCTCCGCCGGAATATCTTTGATGGGCGTACTGAGCTTTACTTTATGCTTCTTGAGCGTAGCCTCCAGTTTCTTAAAGATCCAGATGTCGCGATACTCGCCCAGCGGTTCTATGCCGCCCCGACTGATACTCAGTTTCGGATTGGGAATGATCGCTTCTTCCGAGAACTCCTCGATCACACCCAGTCCGTGGCAGTCGGGGCACATGCCGTAGGGCGAGTTGAACGAGAAGGTGTTGGGAGCCGGTTCGTCGTAGGCCAAACCGGTTTCGGGGTCCATCAGGTACTTCGAGAAGTGCTGCACGTTATCTTCCGCGTCGCTGATCATCATAATCCCCTTGCCGTGTTGCAGCGCGGTTTTGATCGATTCGGTGATGCGGTACTGATCCTCTTCCCGAACAATCACTCGGTCGACCACAATCTCAATATCGTGCACCTTGTAGCGATCTACCTGCATCTTGGGCACCAGGTCTTGTATCTCGCCGTCGATGCGCACTTTGGCAAAGCCCATCTTGCGGATTTGTTGAAACAGTTCGCGGTAGTGGCCTTTGCGCCCCTTCACCACGGGAGCCAGTAGCGTCAGCTTCTGCTCGGCGAAGCTCTCCAGAATGTACTCCACGATCTGGTCTTCCGACTGCCGCTCCATCTTTTTACCCGTCAGATAGGAGTAGGCTTCACCCGCCCGGGCGAAGAGCAGTCGCATGAAATCGTAAATCTCCGTGACGGTGCCCACCGTCGAGCGTGGGTTTTTCGAAGTAGTCTTCTGCTCAATAGAGATCACCGGACTCAGGCCGTTAATCTTATCCACCTCGGGTCGTTGCAGGTTGCCAATAAAGGAGCGGGCGTAGGCCGAGAAGCTCTCCATGTAGCGGCGCTGCCCTTCGGCGTAGATGGTATCGAAGGCCAGCGACGACTTGCCACTGCCGCTGATACCGGTGATCACGATCAGCCGATTGCGCGGCAGGCTAACATCAATATTCTTGAGGTTGTGCTCACGTGCGCCGAATATCTCAATAGCTTCCTGGTCGTAGGCCACCGAAGTGCTGGGCTTTTTCTTCGTTTTCTTAGCAGATGCGGGCGCACGCTGCACGCTTCTTTTCTTTTACGTTAGGCATAGGGCAGTTAAAACTAAGCGAGCGTGATAAAAGTGTCGCAATCGGCAGAAAAAGGCCGCGAAAAATACACAAAAATAATTAGGTATCGATTCCAACCCTATAAGATTCATTGGGGTCTGTTTGTTAGACTTATTACACACTCATGAACAGAACCCTACTATTCAGCGGCCTGCTTTTCTTCACGGCCTGCACGGGCGGCGACGACATCGGCCCGCCTCTTACTGAATATGTTCCCGTGATGATGCTGCGCAGCGATATGGAAGCTGCCGTGCTGCAACAACCATCCCGCGAGCTCAGCGACCCGGCCAAAATCTACGCCTACGGCGACTATCTGCTGATCAGCGAGAAGTTTCAGGGCATTCACGTGATCAACAACCGCAATCCGGCTCAGCCTGTTAACATCGGTTTCATCCGGATTCCGGGCTGTGTAGATATGGCGGTGCGCGGCACCACCCTGTTTGCTGACAACGCGACGGACTTGATCACACTGGACGTATCAGACCCAACCGATATTCGACTGTTGAGTCGGGTAAAGAATGCTTTTCCGGTGCTGCTGCCGCCCGATCTGGGAGTTATTCCTGAGGCTTATCAGAACCGGCCCGAAGATATGATTATCATTGAATGGAGAAAATAATGACTATGAGAAGCTACCTTTATCTAATAATAGCATTAGCCTGCCTGTGTGCCTGCGAAGACACCAACGACAGTGTAGATTTTACCGATTCAGGGGTGAGTACCGGACAGGGCGGCTCGCTGGCCCGCTTCGCCGTACAGGGTGACCATCTGTATACCGTAGACCGTAACACCCTGCACGTATACGATGTGGCCAACCCAGAACAGTTGCGTGAGGTGGGGCGCACCAATATTGGTCCTCAGATTGAGACCATCTTTCCGCGACAAGACCACCTGTTTATCGGCTCACAGTCGGGGATGTTCATCTACAACATTTCGCAGCCCGACCAGCCTCGCTTCGTGTCCAACTACATCCACGTGACGGCCTGCGACCCCGTAGTGGCCGACGACCGCTACGCTTACGTCACACTGCGCTCTATCAATAATGTGTGCGGCAACTTCACCGACCAGTTAGATATTGTAGATATTGAGGACTTGCAGAATCCAGTGTTACGCAGAACCTACCCGATGACCCATCCGAAAGGCCTGGGAGTAGACGGGCCAGAGCTGTTTGTGTGTGATGACGGGCTCAAGATATTCGACATCACCGATGTGGATAGCCTGGTGCAGAAGTACCACTTTCAAATTGAGGCCAACGATGTCATTCCGTACCGTGATCACCTGATGGTGATTGGTGACGATGGTTTGTATCAGTACCGCTACACGGGCGACACGGTCGTATTGGCCAGCAAGCTGGCTTTCATTCCCCGATGAAGCGACTTTTTCTTATCGTACTCGCCGCGCTGGTAGCCACCGCTGGCTTTGCGCAGTCATCCGACAGCACGGTTTCGCCCCCAAAAGTTTCGGTCGCTTTTGCTCCGCAGTACCTTATTATGGACGCGATCCGGATTGACATTGAGTTTCCACTGGTACAACGAAAGCGCGAACACCGCCTCACACTATCCCCTTACCTATACGCCGGCACCACCTCGCAGTACGAAACCGGGTCACTGCCCTCGGGCGGGCGTAACGAAGAAGACTTTGATAAGACCCGGGTGAGTGGTTTTGGGCTGGAAGTAGTTAACAAGTATATGCTACCTCGCTATAACCGCGACTCTTCTCGGTTTTACGTAGCCTTCGGTGCCGGATATCACCGGATAAAGCTTGACTACCCGGGTTACGCCCCGGTGTCCTTCGTGGAAGATGGTATTCAACTGTTCGAATTTGACTTTGTAGAGGAGCAGGAGCGTATCAATCGGCTGGATGTGCTCGTCATGATTGGTCTCAAAGCGCTTTCGCCCAGCAAGATTGTGATGCTCGAGCTCTTCGCCGGTCCCGTACTCCGCAAGAGCTGGATCAATGCATCCGGTAACGCTCCCAAGAATCACGAGTATGTCATCGACCACGGTTACGATGGTGTTGCCTTTCGCCTAGGCGCTTCTTTAGGTATATATCTGTTTTGAGCCAAGGTTAGAAGGTTAATTTCCTGCACGGTCAGTTAAAAAGTTGAAGGTTTTCACCTACCAACGCTCACTTGTATCCTGCTTTCGACTGACTATCGGCAATCGTTCTTTTTGTGGGACAAATATTCCATATTGAGGAACAGTCTGTCACTCCAAATCTTCCGTCCTATGACTACCTCACTCACTTGCCAAAAAGATCGTTTTCAGCTAGACTCGAGCGTTACCTACCTCAACGGTGCCTATATGTCGCCTTTGCTTAAAAGTGTAGAGGAAGCGGGGATCGTCGGGATGCGCAAGAAGCGCACGCCTTCGCAGTTGGGCCACCAAGAATTTTTTGACGAAGTAGACGAAGTAAGGCGGTTGTTCGCGCAGCTGATCAATGTCACTGATGAGCAGCAGGTAGCCATCCTGCCCTCGGTATCCTACGGTATGGCCGTTGTCGCCAAGAACGTGTCACTATCAGCCGGTGATAACATCGTGATCGTCGGCGAGCAGTTTCCAAGTAATGTGTACGCTTGGCAGAAGCTAGCCACACAAAACCGGGCTGAAGTCAAGATCGTGACGGCCCCCGAAACAGCAGAAAACCGCGGGCCACAGTGGAACGAGCGATTGTTAGATGCTATCGGAGAACGCACCCGCTTGGTGGCGGTACCGCATTTTCACTGGTCTGACGGCACCAGGTTCGACTTGATGGCGTTGCGCGAGCACACCCGTGCGGTGGGCAGTTGGTTGGTGATAGACGGTACCCAGTCGGTGGGAGCCGCACCCTTCGATGCCGCGGCGGTGCAGCCCGATGCGCTGGTGTGCGGCGGTTACAAAACCCTGATGGGCCCCTACGGCACAGCACTAGGCTACTTCAGCGATGCTTTTGACACAGGCGAGCCGCTGGAAGAGAGCTGGTGTAACCGCCACGGCAGCGACGATTTCGCGAATCTGGTGAACTACCAAGACCGCTACCAACCGGGTGCCCTGCGCTACGACGTGGGTGAGCGCAGTAACTTCATCAACATTCCTATGTTGGGACAAGCCCTGTGCGAAATCTCTGATTGGGGGGTAGCGAACGTGCAGGCGTACTGCCGATCGTTGGTTGAGCCGTTTGTTGATGCTTTGGCGGGTAGTGGCTATCAGATAGAAGCAGCCGACCATCGGGCGCACCATCTGTTCGGCATACGATTGCCGCTGCACGTGAACCTAATATCTCTGCAAAAAGCACTAGAAACGGCCAAAATTAGTGTATCGGTGCGAGGTAACGCGGTGCGAGTGTCACCGCACGTGTATAACGAACCGGCGGACTTAGATAAATTAAGCAGCTGCTTGCTAGCGGTGGCAGAGCACCAACCGGTCTAAAAAAAATAACCCCGATTGCGACTAAGCAACCGGGGCCAACTATCAACCTTAAACAAACGCTAAGAACTAACCTTAACGCATTTACTTAATTACAATAACTATGCCTTAAAATTATTAATCTTTCTAAAGATATTTAAACTGCCCTAATTTTCTCCTCTATTACGACTGTCCACAGATGCTTATTCTACCGAGTATACTCAGTCATCTGTTGAGCCTTTGATAAAGGTTTGACTTGCCAACCTGCGGGTTCGGGAAATATAAACTCGTAAATTGACACCCATCAACTTTTAAACCTTGGTTCGATGGTGACGAACCGCTATTCAATAGCATGGCCTATCTCCCCCTTTTTCCTCTTAACTTAGTAGCGTTCCCCGGCGAAACTCTCAACTTACACGTCTTCGAAGACAGGTACAAAGAACTGGTGAGTGAATGTATCGCTCAGGAATCTCCCTTCGGCATTCCCGCCTACGTTGACGAACAGCTTTCCTACGGCACCGAGGTGATGGTGACCGAAGTGGTAGAAAAGTACGAAGACGGCCGCATGGACATCACCACGCAGGCAACCCGGGCGTTTCGTTTGCTATCGTTTGACAATCCGGTGGCGGGCAAGCTGTACGCGGGTGGCGAGGTGCAGTTTCTTGACAATGAATTTGACGCCGATGAGCACCTGCGTCCCGAGATGATTGCGCTGGTTAAAGAGTTGTTCTCTGTCATCAGCATGGTAGACCGGGTGGAAGTGGCCAATGATATTATTTCATTTGATGTGGCCCATAAGGTGGGGATGTCACTTCAACAACGCTACGCGCTGCTACAGATCGAGCGCGAGAGCGAGCGACAGCAGGTCATCATCCAACACCTGCGCGATACCATTCCGGTGCTGCGCGAGATGGAAACCACCAAAGACCGCATTCGCATGAACGGTCACTTTCGCAAGTTCGATCCGCTAGATTTTTAGTAGGCTGTCAATGGAACTTTGGAGCAAGCTGATGTTAATTTCAGCGCACTACTGGCTTAGAAGAAATCTGCCCGAGAGCACGTCATTCCTGCGAAAGCAAGAATTCCCTCAAAAAAACCAGCGCTGCCACAAACTACTGCTCCCACCAATTCAGACTATTGATATTATCACCCCCGATGCGTTCGGCAGCCGCCCGGTAGTTTTCGCTGTTGGTGGCTTGCTCCGATTCAGGATAGAGGTAGCGTACCGGATATCGTCCGTCGTTCAGGTTATCCGGGCCGGGCGTCAAACGGGGCACTCCGGTACGGCGTACATTAAACCAGGCCTCGTGCCCCACGTTAATCAGGCTTAGCCACTTTTGGGTGAGGATGTTCGTCAGGTTCGCATCAGGATTGTCTGACCACGCCACGGCGGTTTGCGCTAGGTAATCACCTGGCAACGCTACTCCGTAGTAGTCGAAGCTGGCTGCTATGCCCCGCTCGTAATACGCTCGGGCATCACCGCTGATATAGCCCCGCTGCGCAGCTTCGGCCAGGGCAAACTGTAGCTCGGCGTACTGCATCAGCTGCGCGTCTGCTCCGTCGGGTACGTCCCGAAACCGGGTTCCGAACAATGAGATATCGTTGAGTTCTATCGCACGGGTGCTGATCGTTTCTCGGCTCTGTCCGTTAGCCAACCCCCGATAGGCGGGTGTGCCTTCGTTCACGCTCTGCTGGGTTGGGCGGTAAAGCACGGCCACCCGCGGGTCGTTCCATTTGGATAGCACCGAGTCGACCGTTTGGGTCATGCGGTGCTCTTGGTACAGGCCCTGAGCCGCCTGCGACATAGGCCACTGGTTGGGGGCCGCGCTTAGGTAGGGAATCACCGCGTTGTCATCGTTAGAACGCATCAATTGGTCTTCGTCTACTAGAGTCTGCAAAGTAGAGAAGTCGGTGAGGCGGTTGCTGATGCGCAGCAGGTAGCGCACCCGCAGGGAGTTAGCGAAGCGCGCCCACTGATCTAGGTCGCCGTCGAACATCATGTCGCCCTGCACGGTGGTGGCAGTACTGTTGAGGGTGTTCACTGCTGCTTCCAGTACGGCCAGTATCCCCTCGCTACCCGTGTAGATGCTCTCCTGATCGTCGTAGCGCGGCGTAAACTCACCGGTGTTGGCCAGCAACGTTTCGGAGTAGGGTACATCGCCCCATAAATCGGTGAGTTGTGAATAGAGGTGGCAGCGCATAATGTCACCCACTGCGGCGTAGGCCTCGTTCGTCCCCTCTACCTCCTTCATCGATTGAATGTCGGTCAACAATCCAAATATCGTATTCCAGTAGTCTGCGTTAGTGCCCATTTCGTAACGGTCAACCCGCTCAAACTCTACACTGGCCGCAAACTGCGCGAGGTAGTTGGACAAGCGAAACCCCTGTTCGTAAGTATTTCGGTCGGCCGACACCCAGATCACGTTGGACAGCAGAAACCGGGGGCTTACCTGCTCCGGCGTGTTCGGGTTGGCGTTGATTTCATCAAAATCGTTGGTGCAGGCGTAGCCCAGGCAGGTGATTCCGATAACGATGAGTAGTACTCTTTTTGTCTTAGGCATGGCAGTAGGCGGTTAAAACTGGGTTTTTATACTGAATCCAAAACTGCGGGTCGAAGGGTAGGACATGTCTTCTACTCCGTAGGTGATGTTTCTTCCCTGCAAAGCGTTTAGCTCAGGGTCTACGTGCGGGTTTTCAGTGATCAGGAAGAGGTTGCTGCCAACGAAGCCAACCTTGACCGCCTGAAAACCAACGGACTGGCAGAGCCTACCAGGTAGGTCATAGTAGATACTTATCTGACGCAGTTTGACGTACGAGGCATCGTAAACGGCGCTGGCTTCGTTGCCCCGGTCAAAGAAGTTATTGTAGAACTGACTAGCGGGCACCGCCGTAGTGTTCGGCACGTAGTTAGGCATCTCATCGCTGCCCACGTTAACCACTCCCGGGCCAACGACTCCCTCTTCGCGTCCGCCCAGTGTTTCTTCTAGCACTCCCGACGTGCTTCCTAGGGCCCGGGTACGCGACACGAACACGCCGCCCTGTCGCCAGTCGATGAGTACGCTTAGGATCACGTTTCGGTAGCGAAAACTATTGCTCAGCCCCAGGGTGAAATCGGGGTTGTAGTTACCGAGTCGGCGTAGGTTGCCGTCCTGAATCGGCAGACCGTTGGCACCGTACAGTGTTTGGCCGTCTACCTCCACGAAGCCAGTGCCGTACATATCGCCGACGCGGCCCCCTTCCCGCGCGATGTAGAAGACGCTGTTGGACCCACCTGACCCGCTAAATACGTCGGCGGTGCCGGTCACGTACTGGTCTACCCCTGCGGGCAACTCGGTGACGACGCTGCGGTAGGCCGCGTAGTTGAGCGACGCATCCCAGCTTAAGTTAGATTTGTTCATCACCTGTCCGCCGATGGTTCCCTCCCAGCCCCGGGTGCGTACTTTACCGCCGTTTTCGCTGAAGCTCTGGAAACCCGCCGCCGAGGAAATAGGGCGGGCAATAATTTGGTCGACGCTCGTGTTCTGATACGCCGATAGCTCAATCTGTAGCCGGTCGAAGAGCCGCAGTTCGGTTCCTGCTTCGTACGCGTTTAGCCTCTCTGGCCGGATGGTCGGATTTTGAAGTAGCGTTTCGTTGGTCACTCGGAAGAAGGAGCCGTAGTTCTGGTTGAACAGAAAGGTTTGGCGGCCCTGGTAGGGATCGGTATCGTTGCCCACGCTGGCCGCATTGACCCTCACGTTCATGAAAGAAATCAACTGGGGCAGCGACAGCGCATCGGACAGCACGTAGCTCAAACCCACCGAGTAGTAGGCAAAAGCATCGGATAGTGTGCTGCTCCAGTCGTTGCGCAACGACACGTCTAAGTAAATAGACCGGTAGCTAATGTTGCCTGTACCGTAGACGCTATTGATGCGCTTCTTGAACATTTGGCTATTGCCCCGCAGCGGATTACGCGTGTTGGCCAACGTATAGATACCAGGAATAGCCAGTTGCGAGGCCTCCGAAAACTGATAGCCGATCTGCTGGTCAAACCGGTTGGCTCCTACGGATACGGTGTAGTCCCACGCATCGTTGATACGATTGCGGTACGACAGCAGCGCGTCGGTATTGAGTTCGCGGTAGTCCACATTGTCTTCGCGGTAGCTGCCGAAAGGGTTCTGGTTGGTGCTCACCGCCCGGCGGAAGGCGCGGTTGTCGGCGTAAGTATCCAAACCTGTACGCACCTTGAAGGTAAGCTTATCGGTGATGTCGTAGGTGACGGAGGCGTTGCCTAGCACCCGGTTTTTGTCGAAGCGATTGGTGTTTTCAAACAGGGTGAGGTAGGGATTGGTGAGCCACAGGTAGTTGAAATCGTAGTGCTGCACTTCCTCTTGTCCGGCCTGCCAGTAGTCGCGCAGGGCCGCGATGTCGGTTTGCCGCCCGGTCCAGTTGAAGCCGTACATCACGTTTTCGTAACCGTAGCCCAGGTTGGGGCGGTTGTCGCTGCGCGAGTTGATGAAGTTGGCAAAAGCGCTAGCCTGCAAACGGTCATTTAACTGCTGATGAATGCTTAGGGCTACTCCGTCACGCTCCAGGCCGGTGTTGGGCAGAATGCCTCGGTTGCGAAGGTTGCTGTAGGACAAACGCTGACTACCTTTCTCGCCCGCCGCACTCACAGCAATATTGTGCTGCGAGGTGATGCCAGTTTGAAAGAAGTCTCGCACGTTATCGGGGCGCGACACCCAGGGAGTGGGCGTGATGTCGGTGAAGCTGCCGTCGGGCCGCGTACGTACCAGCACATCGCCCGCCCGCACCGGGTTGCCCTCGGTATCTACCGACGGACTATCAAACTGGCGGATGAGCTGCCCCTGATTGAGCTGGGGACCGTAGCTGCTGATACCACCGTCGTTGACTCCCGCGCCTACGCCGTTCTCGAAAGAATATTCACCCCCCGACCCTCCGCCGTACACGTTCTGATAGTCGGGCAGGGTGAGCAGCGTTTCTAGGGTGAGGGCACTACTGGTGGTTACGCCCCAGCCCGGCTTCTTCTCGCCTCGCTTGGTTGTAATCAGCACTACGCCGTTGGCCGCGCGGGCCCCGTAAAGCGCCGCCGAACCCGCGCCCTTCAGCACCGATACCGAGGCAATATCATCAGGGTTGATTTCTGCGACCCCGTTGCCAAAGTCCACCTCCTGCAAAGCGCCGTCGTTCACCAAGTCGCTCGTAATTTGTGCGTTGCTAATGGGCACACCGTCGACCACAAACAGCGGTTGATTATCACTACTTAGCGAGTTTTCGCCCCGGATGATAATTCGCGATGAGCTTCCGACGCCAGACGAACCGTTTGTCGTTTGCACGCCTGCCACGCGCCCCGCCAGGCTATTGATCACGTTGGGCATGGGCACGTCGGTGAGTTGGGCGGCATCGACTTCTGCTACCGCTGAAGAAAGCGACTGGCGCGCGCGCTCTATCCCTAGGGCGGTCACCACCACTTCGTCTAGCTGCTCGGTCCTTTCCTGCAACGAAATCACCGCCGGGAAAGCTCCGCCTGCCACCGTTACCTCCTGGGTCTCGAAGCCTAGAAACCTGACTTGAATCGTGAAATCTCGCGCGTCAGTGGTTAGGGTGAAGTTGCCTTCGGCATCCGTGATGGCATAGTTGGTGGCGCCCACTTCGTTGACGGCCGCTCCGGGAATCCCAGCTCCATCGGCATCCACTACACGAGCGGTGTGCGATGAGGTTTGTGCCCAAGTGGTAAGGCTACTCAGCAGTAGCATTAATGGTAGTAGTTGTTTCATATTGTGGTGTGTGAATTATGTGGTAAGATTATGGAAATCGGTCGGGCGATAGCGCGCCGAGGAAGGCAGTTGATTTTAGTGGGTCGGCCCATCAGGTGGCCCAGTGACAACTAATCTTTGTTAAATAGGCTGTTCAGCATCTTTTGATGATACCCGGCTACCACGCCGTAGCAATACCGGATGGGGTAGCCATTCGCCCGGTCGCAGATGAGGTACTGCTTAAATGCCTGTCGGTCGTTGTCCTTGACGGTATCATCCGCATGGATTTCAAGCCGGGCGTTCAGTGGTTCAGCCACAATATCGTTAGGCATGATGATGTAGTGACTAGCCAGCAAGTCGAAGGGATGAAAGCCTGAGGCCCCTTGATTGGCCCATTGCTGCCACCACGCCTGCGATTTGTCGGCGAGCCACCGGCTACCGGCGTTACCTTCGGCCAGGTAGGCTAAATCTTCTTTCGTCAGTTGCGCTTTGCTCGACAGCTCGTACGGGCACAGTGTTACCGGCACCTGATATTTGAACAGTACTCGAAAAGCGTCGTTGTCCAGATCAAAGTTCAGGTCGCGCACCTGCAAACCCCGCGTGCCGATGGTGAAGTAGTCCGTAGGCTTACGACGACCGGCAACCAGTACCACTTCCTCGATCTGGTCTTTGAGTTCGGGATACTTTAGCAGGAGCAGGGCGACGTTGGTGGCGGGTCCGATGGCGGCAATAACGAGCTTCTGCTGCTTCAGGGCACCGGCCAAGGCTTCTACGGCTTCATTGGTGACCACGTTCGATAGGTCAACGGCCGCGGCTGCTCCTTTATATACCGGAATGCTGTCGTCGGCAAACGTTCGGCTGATATATTGACCTACCGTGTAGGCGTTCTCTAAGGTTGCGTTACCAAACACCGCACCTAGGCCGACCACATTCACCTGCTTTGATCGGATGAGTTGTAACACCGCGTAGCCATCGTCCACGTCGGCGTAGCCGTCACTGTTCGGTTGTTTCATACCCACCGCCAGGTCGGTATCTATCCATACTTGTTTCTTTGACATGGAGTATTGTTAGAAAGAGAGGACAGCATGCGAACAGCGGTAGATGGGTACACCTACCCACTCAGGCGACGCGCTTACCCGGAGTGGTTCCTATGCAGTGAGCTGATCGCAAGCATTTGTCGAAAAATTGTTACAAAGAAGGGAGGAGAGAAAGGGGAGGGCCTCTAAACGGAGTGCTATCTAACAGCACTGCCGTAGCAATACGATGAACCAATAGTGATGGCGCTGCTTTAGGCAAACCGTGCAGAAGACGGCGGATAATATTCTTGAAAGCAGCATTGAGGCCAGTGTGCCTCACTAACTTTCTGAGATCGTGCAGGGAGTTAACGTCTCGCAGTGCTGCCAGCAACAGTGGTGCCCTATCTGCCGCGTTACAGAACTCACACAGAGCCGCCAGCAGCCGGTTGGTTTGCCAGGGCAGGTGCTGAAACCGCTTCTGCTCAAACGCCTCTCGGGTAAGTCCGATGAGATAAGCCCCCTGCCGCAATGAGGGACCGACCACACAGCGGCCACGATTGAGCTGTTGCCGTACGTTGCTCCAGTCGGTTTGATTGATCTCCGGGCTGTCGTTGCCGACCAGAATAATGGCGTCGTAGCCGAGGGAAAATGTCTCCTGACTCGCCCGCGCAATGCGCTCACCAAAAGTTTTGCCAACCTGGTTGCCCTCGTGGTAGTGCAGCACCGGAAAGCCGGTATGCTGAAAAACTGCGGCCGACCGGCTGATTAGAGAAGTAGCGAGCGCTTGCTGCGCAGCAGGCCGTTGCGGAAACCAGGCTTTCGCCCGCCCTTCGGCAGCAGCGGTTCGGCTGAAGTATACCAGTGCTATCTTCTTATCGACGCTCATTACTGGCAACTTTAGCGATAATCATTTAAAAGGGCAAGCATCCGCGGATTTGATGACGATTTATGTGGTTATAATGACTACCAAAGACGCGAGTCGGACAAAAGTGTGCATACCGGCATGGATAGTAGTAGTACTAAGCTTGTGTACCTTTCGTAGGGCCTAATAAAATTCCTACTCTATCACGAACCGCTGGCCGGTTAGTCGTCGTCCGGCGGTTTGCGCTTCTAGCAGATAGATGCCTGCGGGCAGACCCGACACGTCTATTTTCCACTCGCCCTGCGCCGACGGGCGGACGGTGGCCCGGCGGTACTCCTGACCGGTAACGTTCATGATGCGCACCGACAGATCAGACACACCGGATTCTCCGGCATCAAGTGTGACCTGTCCCGCAGTGGGGTTTGGATATAAATTCACCGCAGTTTCAGCCGCTTCGTCCTCTAACGAAGTGACGATAACAACCGGCTCGCCAACTTGCTGATCCAGGTAGATATGGAATTCTCCCGGTGCTAGGGTGATGGCGGGCGAGGTTTCGGTGGCTTCGTACTCCACTCCCGACAGGTAGTCGTACCAAGTGCCGGTTTGAGCAAAGGTAGGCTCAATGGTACCGCTGGTCACGCCGAAGTTGCCGATGATCGTCGCATCCAAACTTTCGTGACTCACACTGATTTCGCGCATCTGGCCGTTGAGGGTCGTGGTTAACGCTCCGTCCTCAAAAGCATCCGTGTAGTCATTTACGAGATTGATGATGGCCGCCGTCACGGTGTAGAGTTGCTGTCGGTCAGCATCGCCGTAGTAGTTCAAACTGTCTTCGCGCCCCCAGGGAATGGGTTTGTTACCCACGCGGCCGTTGAAGTCGATCGGAATATCGTAGCCCAACTCACCGAACTGCCACAGCATTTTGGGGCCAGGCAGCGGATAGTAGAAAGCAGTCGCCATCTTCACACGATCCAAGGCGGTCGGCAAATCCTGGATATCATAGCCCTCAGCCGATTCGCCGTCGTTAAGCGCGATCACCATCAGGCGCTCTTCGTCGTGGCTCTCCATGTAGGCGATCAGGCTGCCGTCGGGCAAGCCACGTTCGCTGGCTAACACACGACTGAAGTCGCTCTCGGTGTCACCGGCTACTGCCTCGCGGTACGCTTCGTTCATGTTGCCCCACAGCAGCATACCGTATTCGGCCAGCACCTTTTCTTCTTCGTCTACAGCCAGATGTTCCAAGATCACATACGCCGTGGAATCTACGCTTCTGATCTCATCGGTCATCCGCGTCAGCAGATCAACGCGCGACTGATCGTACTCGCTCCAGGCTCCTACGTCCTCAGGGTCTTTGCCCTCGTTCTGCGTGAAGCCTTTGGATAGATCGAACCGGAAACCGTCGAAGGCGAATTCTTCGAGCCAGTAGCGGTTCACGTCGTCCATGTAGTTTTGGGTGTACTCGCTTTCGTGATTGAAATCGAAGCCTACGTTGAAGGGGTGCGTGGCCACCGGATTGAACCAAGGACTATTTTCGGCGGGGCGCTGCCGGGCCTCGTCCCAGTACATGCGCACCATCGGGCTTTGCCCGAAGTGATGGTTGAGCACCATATCCAGCAGCACCACCATGCCTTCGCCGTGCGCCCGGTCGATGAACGCTTTCAGGTCGGTGGGTGTGCCGTAGTATTTATCGGCGGCCAGCGCGTACGACGGATTGTATCCCCAACTTTCGTTGCCCTCAAACTCCATGATCGGCATCAGCTCAATGGCGTTCACGCCCAGCCGTTTCAGGTAGCTCAGCGTATCGGCCAGGTCGTCGTAGCTGTGCGAGGTCAGGAAGTCGCGCACCAGCAGTTCGTAGATCACCAGGTCTTCGTTGGCCGGTCGTCCGCCCACCACCGAGCGGTTTTGCCAAGTATACTCCGACCGGCCGGTTTGCAACACCGTGGCGATGCCGTCGTCGGTGCGGTTGTAGTCAGGCAAACCGGGGTAAAGTTCTTCGGAGATGGCCCCGTCGTTAAAAGGATCAGCCACCTGCGCGGCGTAGGGGTCGCCCACTTTAATGGTGCCGTCTACCCAGTACTGAAACACGTAGGCCTGCTCGGGCGTCAGCTCGTTCAGCGTGAGCCAGAAGAACTCACCGTCGGGCGTCTGCTTCATTAGATAGTTATCGTTGATCTGCCAGTCGGTGAAGTCCCCCACGGCGTAAACAAAGTCTTTTTCGGGAGCCAGCAGCACCAGCGTAGCGGTGGTGAGGTCGGCGGTGTCGTAGTTGATGCCTTGCACGAGCCCTTCGGGCAGTTCGGCCACAGGTGTGGCGGGGCGCACCGCAATCTGAATCTGCCGCACGCTTTCTATCACCTCGTCGTCGATGGTGGCGACTACCTTCACCTCGATGGAACCGGTCTCTTGCACCGGATATTCGTAAGTGACGGCGGTGGCGTTGGTCGCGCTGGCCACTGCCTCAAACTCCTCTTCACCCGCTTCTTTCACCGAGAGCTCCAGCGAGCTGGCTTCAGCCGGCGCTTCGGCCTGTAGCGATACCGTTTCTTCTACCGTCGCAAACACCAAATCCGCCACCGGACTCGTCCAGCGCACGTAATTGCCGGGGTCTACGTCTACAAAAATATCTCCGTCGGTATCTGACTTACCGGTTTGGGTGCCCGCCGCGTTGCGAAACACAATACCCAGGCGAAATACCGGCTGTCCGGCGGCCACGCCGTAGTACTCACGGATACTCGGCAGCGTGATCTGCCACTGGTTCTCTTCATCGGGTACGGGAGTCATCTCACCCACGCCGTCGTCCTGCCCCCAATTGCCCACCACGTTGGTCCAGGTGGTGCCCGTCGGCTCACTCATCACCGTGCCCGAGTGCATGTATACTTTGTCAGCACCGGCCAAACCCGACGTGCCCTGGGTAGCATCGTACGTAATGGTGACCTCTTCGTCTAGTCCGGGAAACTCCGGTGCTACGGTGATCAGCACGCGCTCTTCGCCGCCCCCTTCACCGCCGTCGCCCACGCGGGTGAAGTCGTATTCGCCGTTCGTATCATTAAAAGTAATATCATAGGCGCCGGCGGGTACCGGAATATTAGGGCCGTCTTGGGTGCCGGTGCCACTCGGAAAGTCGGTAGCACCCCAGTTGACTTCCCAGTCATCATTGGCCCGAAACTTCACTTCGCCCGGGGTAAGTTCCAGGGCATCGAGCGACCAGAGGTGCGGGTCGTTTTCGTCTTGGGTGAGTGGAGTAGATACGTCCCAGCCGTTGGCGGTAGCATCACCAATGATGCCGACGGTTTCGTAGGTGGTTTGGCCAAATACGAGTGCCGGAAATACGCAGAGGGTTAGCAATAATTGTCTCATAGGGTTTAGCGTTGTTTCTACTAAATGTAGTAGAAGAAAGTAGAACAACAACTGATCAGAGACAAATATATGAGCCACTATTTACCAAAGACGGCATCTATAAAAAAGGCTGCACAAAAGAGTTGTACGTGACCTTTTCTATCGGTTTCAAGCGTTCTTACTCGAGTGCCCTTTGGAACCTTATAAGGGTTCCGTAGTCGCCCTCTTCCGTAAGAATAGCATCAAACTGGGGCAACTTGCCCTTTTTAGCTTTTCTTTGAGCTTTGCGCACCAGTTTCTGCGTTAGCGCTC
This sequence comes from Tunicatimonas sp., assembly GCA_965213875.1. GTDB lineage: Bacteria > Bacteroidota > Bacteroidia > Cytophagales > Cyclobacteriaceae > Tunicatimonas. The sequence goes on from CBDCAN010000011.1 coordinate 59,713, forward strand.
TGATACTCAAAGCTTCTGCACTGCTCTCTGAGCTTATCGCTCTGGCCACTTGCGTAAACCCCGTATTGACTCTTCCCACCACCTCGTATTCCTCTACGGGATCGCTCATCACGTACACGGGAACTCCGTAAAACTTTTCGGGTCGGGCCAGCCCCTTCTCTTGTCCGAGTACACTCGTACAACTGAGTAAAATTAAGGTTACGCTGGTTATTGTGAGGCTTCTCATGGTTGTTTTATTAGTTTTAGTGGTCATTTCTCCTGCGACGCGCCTATCGAGTGACAGATTGCAGCGCAGCGAACTAACAAATACAAAACACGAGCCATTTTGGACACACGCATCCAGAACCTGATCCAGTAAGAGCCAGACGTATTTGCACAACGCCAACGTGGCTGAACTGCTTCAACGGTAGGCTTGACGGGGATGACCGCTATTCAACCATAATGGCCAGACACTTATTTATACGAATCCCCATTGATCTAGATGACACGCTGATTATGGATATTTTTCACCGCTTTCGCCAGTACATTGCTAATCATGTATCGCTCTCGTCCTCCGATTGGGATCGCATACGGTCAGTGACCCAGTCGAGCCAAGTTGCCGCTCAGGAGCTCATCTTGCGAGAGGGTACTGTCTGTCGCCACCTCTACTTTCTGGATCAGGGGTTGCTGCGCTTTTTTCAGTGGATAGACGGGGAAGACCGCACCAAGTTCTTCACCTACGAGCAGCAATTGTTCACTGCCCAGCAAAGCTTTTCGACGCAGCAACCGGCCCGAGAAAATATTCAGGCGCTGGAAGACAGTGCTTTGCTACTCATTCCTTGCGAAGAAGTGCAGCGACTGCGCCAGGAGGTGCCCGCCTGGTCAGACGTTTACCTACCGGGTGATGTCTCAGGTGAATATCTGGACCGATGAACTGCTCGTCGCTAGCCTGAACGAAACCGCCGAGCAGCGGTACCGTCGTATGCTAGACGAACAGCCGGACCGCCTCCAGCGTATTCCGCTCAAGCACCTGGCCTCTTACCTGGGCATCGCCCCCGAAAGCCTGAGTCGCATCCGCCGAAAGGTGGCACAACGCCCACGAACCTAAGGAACCTAGAAAAGGGCACTGACTTACGTTGTACACACATCTTGTTGGATCGTAATTCAGTGAAACTATCGAAAAGTATGTGCATATGGCCACTCATACTTTTGACAAACTACTT
>CBDCAN010000012.1:0-191562 GCA_965213875.1 Tunicatimonas sp.
GATTATCAGCGGGTGCTGGTCACCAGTCTGGCGTTTCCGTTCGACAGCACCCATCCCTACGAAGTCACATCAAAGGGAGGGCTGATGTACGACTTTTCGGAGCGGGCCCTATCACCGCAAGACTCTATTACTATCGTGGCAGCCAGTCAGAGCTTACAGGGGATTCCTGCTCACTTTCAGTTGTGGGTCAATGACTCGCTGACGGGTGAGGCCTGGACGGAGGAGTCGCTAACCGCTTATCCGTTCGCCGTGAGCGATACAGCACGCATCCGTAAAATTGTGATCGAGTTTGATAACGACGGTTTTGAAGAAGGAGTGGGCGATCGAAACCTGCTGGTACAAGCGGTACACGTGGGCGAGCAAACTTTCTACGCCCGCACCCGGGGAGTATACGTAGACCGCGGTGCGCTGGATGGACAGAAGCTGCAACGTACCAACCACCGGAGCGAGGCCGACCAAACCGCTGATTTCCTACGGCAATCAGGCGTGCCTGACAGTATGTTAACCTCGGTAGCCGCTCCGCCTACCGACTACGACCGCACCTACGCCGCGGCACAAGCGGCCCGCGATTGGCTTCAACAGCAACCCGGTGGCCCACCGATAGCCGTAAACTTGGGTAGCACCGGGACCCATGCCCGACGAAGCCGTTTGCTGTACCAAAAAGCGTTCGGAGATGATACACTGGTGGGGGTTATCTCCTTGCCTCGTCAGGGGGTCAAACCAGACACTTGGTGGACGAGTGCGTCGGGCATCTTGTACGTGCTGGAGCAGATATCTAAATATGTATACGTCCGGCTGTTCTTTTGGCCGAGCGCGTAGAGGGTCATACGCAACGAATGCATCAGGTAGTTCTGTCAGATCATTCGCAGCTGGAGTTGATCTGCGGTTTTGGTAAAAATTAGTGTATATTGTTCGTAGAAGACCTGCTATCTAACCACGCGGTATGAGTCGATTACTACTGTTATACTGTTGCTTTTCGTTGCTGACGGCGGCTCAAGCTCAAAAAACGACCTGGAGCATCAACGTTAGCCCTACCCTATCGCACCGCATTGCCTCTGTTCCGGTAGCTTCATCGTTGGCAAGTTTCTGTCCAGAGCGGCGAACGAGCCATCCACGCCTTTGACTTTGGGGTAGATCTACGTACGCAGATCAGCCATCGTTTATCGCTCGGCAGCGGATTATTTTATGCCCGTAAAGGATTTGCCAACGCCTACGTCGCCACTATTTACAACCAGGCGTGGCTCACCCCGACCTATGTCATCGACTTCGTACAAGACTACCTGGATATTCCCTTATTTGCCACCTATACCCTGCTTCACCAGCATAAGCTTCGGTGGTACGCACTGGCGGGGCTCAACAACAGCATCCTGTTGCGAGAAAGAAACGAAGTAACGGTTCGTAGTGGTGAGTTAAGAAGAGAAGAGGTTCCCGAAGAGACGGCCGATTTGCTGGACGAACCCTACCTGTACGCGCCCGGCCCCTACAGTCTGGGGTTGGTCGGCGGATGGGGAGTTCGGGCGCAGGTAGATGATAAAACCTTTGTCGGGCTAGAGGCCACTAGCAAGATCATGCTAAGCCGACTCCAAGACTTAGTCTCCGGGTCGTCTCGTCGCCAGTATTCTCTGGGGCTTAACTTCCGTTTTATCCGAATACTGCGCTAGCCAATGCTGAAAGCATTCGCCTTACTTTTGCTGGTTCTGAGCCAATACTTTTCGGCAATAGGCCAGTCATTGGCGATGGTTGATCGGCCTATCGTATTTGATGAAGAACGGATAGCACTTACCCGGGCGTACCTCAAAGCTCACTACGATATAGAAGCCGAAGAGCCGACCATCGTCCCGCGTATGATTGTAGTGCACTGGACGGCCTACAACACCCTGGAAAAATCCTTCCAGGCGTTTTATCCTGCTACGCTCGCCGATACCCGCCCGAACATTGCACAGGCCAGCCGTCTCAACGTATCAGTCCCCTACCTCATCGATCGCGACGGCACCATCTATCAACTGATGCCCGACACGATCATGGCTCGCCACGTGATTGGCTTAAACCACTGTGCCATTGGCATTGAGAACGTAGGCAGCCAGAGCGCTCCCCTCACCGAGGCTCAGCTACAGGCCAATGCCCGCCTGATCAATCACCTGACAGCGCAATATGCGATTGAGTACCTCATCGGGCACCATGAGTACCGACAGTTTATCGGCCACAAGCTCTGGAAAGAAACCGATCCTGCCTATCTTACCGAAAAAGATGACCCCGGCGAAGAATTTATGAAACAACTTCGCCAGCTATTGCCTGAACCGCTTCAAGGTCCACCGTAAATTTTTTAAAGAGGCTTCCAACCTTATCTCATGCGGTGGTGTCTCTACCAGTACTATCTTTCTAACCAATTAAGCATCTATCGTTGAAATCAGACGACGACGACAAGTTAGTGGCTGGCTGCATTAAAGGCGACCGAGCCGCTCAACATAAACTTTATCAGCGATACGCTGCCCGGATGATGGTAGTTTGTCTTCGGTATTGCCGTTGTCGTGAGGATGCTGAAGATATTTTACAAGAAGCTTTTATCAAGGTATTTAGTCACATTGATAAGTTCAGACAAGACGCCCATTTGGCTTACTGGATTAAACGAATTGTGATTAACACCGCACTCAACCACCACCGCAAAAGCGTATATCTGTACCCACATTTGGACATAGACGAAGTGCATCATTTAGGAGCTGAAGACCCTACACTATCAGGCTATCATTTTCAAGAACTGCTCAGTATGCTACAGTCGCTGCCGCAGGGGTGTCAGGTCGTATTTAATCTGCACGCTATTGAAGGGTATAAGCACCGAGAAATTGCTAAGATGCTGGACATTAGTGAAGGAACATCCAAATCGCAGTACGCACGAGCCCGTTCGCTCGTCAAAGAAATGATTACTAAAAAAGGGGAGGTAAAACATGGCTAATTCATCTGACGATCAGCGCTGGAACGATGAGTGGCAGGACGCCTTCGAGGGAACGGAAGTACCGCCCTCGTCTCGCGTCTGGACAGGCATCGAATCTGGATTGGCCCTCCGCGAGGGCAAAAAGTACCGTAAAGGTTTTCTGATCTATCGTAGTATTGCGGCGAGCCTGCTTCTGCTACTCACCGGATCGTTGTGGTACGTATTCGTGCAACAGCGCGATTTAGATCATCTCACCAACCGCCAGTTGCCGGTAGCTGAAGAGGCAACACCGTCTCAAAGTGGTCGTGCTCGCAGCGCTACTCAAGAGCCGACAGAGACCAATCGCACCGCTATGCCCCCCGAACCAGCCACTGGCTCGCTGGCTGACGGGCAACCCGATACCGGCCGTTCTTCCTCCGCTAGCGGATCAGCGGATGGTGCCCGTACAGCAGGTGGCACGAAAGCAAACGGAGTTGATCGTACGGCCAGTCTGCCCGCCACTACGGATCAGCTGGCTGGAAGTAGCCCTACCACTTCGGATGCAGAACAGGCCAAAGCTTCGCCTACCACCGACCCAATAAGCAGTCGTGATGCTTCCGTTTCTTTTCAGAACACCCCGAAGGATCGTTCTTTAGTGCCACTCGCCGGCCGTACTACAACCACTGAGCCCCCAGCAACTCTTGCCAAGACCGCGGGCGCGTTGGTCTCCCGAGTAGCCGCGCGCTCCGCTACGGCCCCGCCTTTTCCAACCCTGGCTTTTTCTGATACTGAGTCGTTGTACCGAGTGCCGCAACCGCAGACGACACCAACCCGTGAGAAACCTGATCGATCTTTCTTCGCGGGCTTGTCTCTGGCTCCAGGCTACTTTGACCCTCAGTTCGAAGCCCCCGGCATCAATTCTGACATACTCGCACTGGGTGCCCCGGCGGCGGCCCCGGGCATGTTAGGCCAATCAGACGCAGTAGTTACCAACCAGTTTTCTTCGCCCACCACCAACGCCGATCATGAACAAGAGCTATCATTTAGCTACGGGGTTGATCTGGGTATGAGGTTGTCAGAACACTGGTCAGTAGAAAGTGGTGTCGACTACAATCGCTTCAGTACAACCTCAGCGGCCCGCTGGGCGGTAGTAGACGTAGCCAACGGAGTACGTTATCCGTACGTGAACACCAACAGTCAGGCACTGGATGCTCAGCTTGATACCCGAGCGGCCTCAGTGGTAGAAACTAACGTCAGCAATGCCTACGAATTCATCGCGGTGCCTCTTAAACTAGGTTACAGTTTGTCTATCGACCGGATGCTGTTTACGTTGAGCTCGGGAGTGGCGGCTAATTTCTTTCTCAATAATAATATTTCAGCATCACAAGAGAGTTTTGAATCATACCAGCTATCAGCTTCTGACACAGGCAGCCCCTTCAAACCGGTGTACTACAGCGGGGTGCTTAGCGGTGGGATTAACTATAATGTGCTGGGCAGTTACTTTATTTCGCTGGTGCCCAGCTATTCGTTTGCGATTACTTCTCTCACCCGAGAGCGTAGTGAGCTCAACAGTCAACCCCGTACCTTCGGTATGAACGTGGGCATACGGTATCAGTTTTAATTTCAGCTGACTACTTACTTGAAAACAAGCTTCTGCAGTATCACGGCTATCGCCACCACCAGTACGCATCCGATAACGTTGAACCACAAATATCCGATGTTGGCGATCAGAAAGAGTAAGATCACCGTACTCTGTGCAACGATTCCCGCCACAAATACGGCGCGGGACTGCACCTGCTTCACGTAAAAAGCGACTAAAAAAATGCCGAGCACGGTCCCGTAGAAGATAGAACCAACGATATTGACAAACTCAATGAGGTTATCAGCCAGCGAGGCAGTCATGGCAAACGTGAGCGCCACCCCACCCCATAACAAGGTAAACCCCCTGGAGGCCCACAAGTAGTGCTGGTCGGTTTCGTGGGTTTTCCACAGTCGTCGGTAGATATCTACCGTGGTGGTGGTAGACAAAGCGTTTAGCTCAGATGCGGTAGAGGACATCGCTGCGGATAAAATGACCGCTAATAATAGGCCTACCAGCCCCTCAGGAAAGTAGGTCATCACGAAGGTCAGAAAGACATAGTCAGTATCTTCTGTTTCTAGTTGCGGATTGGTCAGCGCTACCAGATCTGCTGCTTCTTGCCTCAGCTTAGCCTCTTCCGCCTGCCAACGTTTAATATCACTTTGACCCTGGGCGATGGCTTCCGGGCTACCCCCTTCCCGTAGCTGTAGATACTGCTGAATGGCTGCTTTCTTTTCGGTAAATGCTTCGGTATACGCATCGTCCAGAGTCTGCCAGTCAGAAGCGTACGCGGATGCCTGTACCTCAGTGCGCCCCTGCTCAATAAAAAAGATAGGGGGTTGATAAAACTGATAGAACACAAACACCAGCACTCCAATGAAGAGGATAAAGAACTGCATCGGCACTTTGAGTAAGCCATTCATGACCAGCCCCAGGCGGCTCTCAGTGACCGAACGACCGGTTAGGTAACGCTGTACCTGCGATTGATCGGTACCGAAATAAGACAGTGCTAGGAAAAACCCACCGGTGATTCCCGACCAAAAGTTATAACGATCAGAAAGGTCGAACGAAAAATCGACGGCGTTCAGGCGGCCACTGCCCCCCGCCACCGCCACTGCATCTCCCCAAGAGATATCGGTGGGCAGCAGGCGAAAGATCACCACCGCCGCGGCGACCATACCGCCCATCATCACGGCCATCTGCTGCTTTTGCGTTTGGCTCACCGCTTTGGTGCCGCCGCCCACGGTATATATGATCACCAGTACGCCAATGATTAGGTTGGTGACAGCCAGCGACCATCCTAAAATAGTAGAAAGCACGATAGCCGGGGCGTAAATAGAGATACCCGCGGCCAGAGCTCGCTGTACCAGAAACAGTAAAGCTCCCAGAGTACGCGTCTTCAGGTCGAAGCGACTCTCTAGATACTCGTAAGCCGTGTATACTTTCAGGCGATAGTAGATAGGGACAAACGTGACGGAGATCACGATCATGGCCAGCGGCAGCCCGAAGTAGGCTTGTACAAACCGTAAGCCGTCTTCAAAAGCTTGACCAGGGGTAGACAAAAAGGTGATAGCGCTGGCCTGGGTGGCCATCACCGATAAACCGATAGTCCACCACTTCATGCTGTTACCACCCCGCAAGTAGCTTTCCATGTCGCGACTGCTACGGCTGTGCCACACCCCGTAGGCCACGATGAGCACCAGCGTACCAATGAGTACAATCCAATCGGGACTACTCATGCGTAGCGAAGGGTCAGTAGATAGAACAAAAGAACCAGCAGGGCTAGATTGGCAACAACCACAATGTACACATTCCGCCATCGGCGAAAGAAAGGAGGGCGTTTGGTCATAGTTCAAGGTAGCAAAACCTCAGTAATGCTAACGCACAACCTGGGCAGATTATGCGGATACGCCACTTAGAGTTCACCTGTTGCACGGTAGTTATTCTTCGCTAAGCGGCAAAAAGTGACTCTGTATCGCTTAGCGGCATCCCATCTCGCTATTTACTGGCCAGACTTGAGAAGTTTACGATCGGGAAGCACATAAGAATAATAAGCCTCTACACTCAGCTTTTTACCAGCGGAGCTACTTACTCACCCCCAAGCTCGCTTTCAGCCCCGAGCGCAGTCCAGCCCACCAGTAGCTAAACATAGACTGGGTAGAGTCGCGGGTGGTGGCGATAGGCCCAGGACGCAGGGCTCGGCTGCCGGTGGGATTACTTTTTTTAAGCACAAGCAGATTAGCCAACAAAGTCTTGAGCACTTTCTGCTGATCAGGAGTCGCCTCTTTCAGCAAATTCACCTCAAGGTCATGATAGCGCAGGTCAACATTCCCGGTCATACGCTGGGCATCAAGGTCCATTTCAAACGTGGCCTTCTGAATAGTGCCGCGCTCTATTTCGGTAAAGGCCAGTGGTTCGGAGGCCGGATTCACAATCGATAGGGACATTTCGCCTAAAGTGCCCCGAATACGGTGCTCGCCGGTGGTACTGGTTAGTGGAAACTCAAAGTGAATATTACCCTTCCCCTTGTTCATCAGGTGAGTTTGCACATCGGCAATCAGCACGGCGGTGCTGTCCTGAGACCGGTTAGAGATACCACTGATGGATGCCTGCAAATCGCCAAATATAATGTGCCCCGACTGCTGGGCGGCCTTACGGTGCTCTTCGTAGCGAATATTGCCTCGAGTGATTGCTATGCTATCTAACGTGAGCGGTACAGGAATAGACTGCAACATCTCTTGCAGCATCGGCCGCTTCTTAGGCGGACCACCGGGCAAACGTAAATCACGAAACAGGGTGAAATCGGGGCTGTCAATGGTCAGTTGCTGCGCGTATAGTGCCATTGAGTCGGTGAGCCGAGGGAAATCAATACCTTCTGTGGCGATACTTGCCACATTGAGCTGAATCCAGTTGACGACTTGGTTGCGTTGCTCCCCCATCTCGTAGCGCCCCAGCAGAGGTTCTACCGCCAAACCTTCAACGAGCAACGAACCCTTTAGAGGCTCAATACCGACCGAATCGGCTTGGTAGTGGTAAAGTTTATCGGCAGAAGTGATGGATGGATTACGCCACGAGACGGTGAAGTCCTGCATGCGCGGCCAACCGTGAAACTGGCTCGCTGCCACCGAATCTACGCGGGCTTCTCGTATGGCCACCCGTGCTCCACGCACACTGATGGTATCCTGCGGAGTAGCATCGTGATGGCTCACCAGATTCACAGAAGCACTATCAATCAGTAAAGAAGCTACCCGTAGTGAATCAAAACGCGATTTGATGAGCTGGTAAGTGTTAAACTGTGGTGGGCTGCTCTGCTGCTGGCTAGTGTCTGAGGGCTCCACGGCAGGAAAGCGGTGTACGAATACGGTTGGCTCGTTCACTCGAATAGCATCAATGGCGAGATAGCGACCTGACCAAAAGTAAGAAAACCCGTGCACATCAAAGTGTATTCGGTCTACGATGCCGCTGTACACCTTGCCCTGCCGCAGCTGCACTGAGCGATTCACGCGGGCCGTATCGTAGGTCAGCTTAACGTCTTCCAAGCTTATTGACTTACGGAAGAGTCTCACTTTCACTTGGTCTACATCCAACCGGTACAAACCGTCAGAGTAGGACGCTACCGAGCCGCGCAGCGCATTGTTGATTAGTGAAGGAAGTACGGTTCGTGCCACAATTTGTAGTACAACCACAATCGCGATGACGACGGCTACGGTGATAGCAATCCAACGAAAGGCTCCGGTTATCTTCATAAAAAAATTAGGTGAGTTGATGCGATAACCGGCACAAAAAACGCTAATCAGTTACAAACGAAAGCGGATTGCTTACCTTTTGTTTAAGTAGCGCAATATCCAGCACTTCATCTATGTGGCTGGCGTAATGCACAGTTAGGTTCTTCAGATACTGATCCGCGATTTCTTCCACGTCTTTGCGATTCTTGCTACACAGGATAATCTCTTTCATACCAGCCCGGCGGGCGGCCAGCAACTTTTCTTTGATTCCTCCTACCGGCAGCACCCGTCCGCGCAGGGTTACCTCGCCCGTCATGGCCAACCGACTACGCACTTTTCGCTGGGTATACACCGAGGCAAAAGCGGTAAACATGGTGATACCGGCCGAAGGCCCGTCCTTAGGCACCGCGCCCGCCGGCACGTGTACGTGTAGATCGTAGTTATCAAACACTTTGTGGTGAATGCCCAACGATTCGGCTTTCGATCTAAGTCCTGACAAAGCAGTCATGGCTGATTCTTTCATCACGTCACCTAACTGACCCGACAGCGTCAGTTTTCCCTTGCCACGGCTCAAACTGGACTCGATGAACAGTATCTCGCCACCGGCTTGCGTCCAGGCCAACCCGGTGACTACGCCCGGCATGTCGTTGTTCTGATAAGATTCTTTATCAAACACTGGTGAGCCTAGTACCTCCTGCACCTCGGCAGAAGTGATTTTCTTTTCGTAGTCTTCCTCTAGCGCAATAGACTTAGCCACGTTACGGATTACGGTGGCGATCTTTCGCTCCAAATTTCGCACGCCTGATTCGCGCGTGTAGCTCTCGATAATCTTCGTAACCGCTTTCTTGTCGAAGCTGATATCCGGGGCTTTTAATCCGTGCTCGCGGCGCTGCTTGGGAATTAGATGGCGTTTGGCAATCTGCACTTTTTCTTCCAGGGTATAGCCTGTGATCTCAATGATCTCCATCCGGTCGCGGAGCGGGGCCGGAATAGTATCCAGAGAGTTAGCAGTGGCCACAAACAGTACGTTAGACAAATCGTACTCTACCTCCAGGTAGTTGTCCATAAACGAGCTGTTCTGCTCAGGGTCAAGCACCTCCAGCAGCGCTGACGAAGGGTCGCCCCGAAAATCAGATTTCACCTTGTCTATCTCATCAAGGATAAATACCGGATTGGCCTTCTGCACCTTTTTGATGTTCTGGATAATCTTGCCGGGCATGGCGCCCACGTAGGTTTTCCGGTGCCCACGAATTTCGGCCTCATCACTTACTCCCCCTAGTGACATACGGCAGTACTTTCTCCCTAGCGCTTTGGCGATAGATTTACCCAGCGAAGTTTTACCTACTCCCGGCGGGCCGTACAGGCAAAGGATTGGCCCCTTCATGTCCTGCTTCAACTTCAGCACGGCCAGGTACTCAATGATACGCTCTTTTACCTTTTCCAGGCCGTAGTGATCGCGGTCAAGTATTTTTTTAGCCTTTCGCAGGTCGAAGTTATCACTGGTAAAGTCAGACCACGGCAAGTCAAGCAGTAGTTCCACATAGTTGAACGTGATGGGATACTCAGCGGCCATAGCATTCATCCGGGACAGCTTGTCCAGCTCTTTGCCAAAGTGCTCTTTGACTGATGCGGGCCAGTCTTTCTTTTCGCCACGCAGGCGCATCTTTTCTAGCTCCTGGTCTGAACCACCGTCGCCCAGTTCATCCTGTAGCACCTTCATCTGCTGCCGCAAGAAGTAGTCGCGCTGCTGCTGGTCAATGTCAGAGTGCACCTTGCTGTGGATTTCGCGGCGCAATTCCAGCACCTGGATATCCTTGTGCATGTACTCAAGCAACAGTTTGGCCCGGTCCATACCGTCGTTGGTTTCTAACAACTTCTGCTTTTCGGCTACTTCTACGTTGATGTTGGACGACAAAAAGTGTGTCAGAAAACTAGGGCTATCGATGTTATCCAGAGCAGCCTGCGCTTCCTGCGGAATTTCAGGGTTGAGCTGCAATATCCGGGCAGCGGCCTCTTTGATAGATTGCAACACCGCCACGGCTTCGTCGTCTTCTTTAGAAGGAAACTTCTCTTCAATGTGCTTCACCGCCGCCACCAGATAGGGATCTTCTTTCACGAAAGAGGAAATCTCAAAACGTTTTTTCCCCTGAATAATGATCGTCGTATTACCGTCGGGCAGCACAAGCATCTTAATGATCTTAGCCGCGGTGCCCACCTCGTAGATGTCGGCCGGATCGGGCTCTTCAGCAAAGTTATCTCGCTGCGCCACCACGCCCACAATACGATTGCCCTTGCGATAGGCTTGCTTCACCAGCTTGCTGGATTTCTTTCTTCCTACGGTAATCGGAATGACCACTCCGGGAAAAAGTACGGTATTGCGAATAGGTAAGATAGGCAGTTTGTCGGGTAATATTTCGTTTTCATCCTCGGACTCATCTTCGGCCACCAACTGAATCAAATCCTCTGATTCGTCCTCGTCAAACTGTGAGATTAAAATATTACTCATAAAATTATTCGTATTCATCATACACGCTTTAGTGCCAGAATGACACGTTTTGGCTAGGTTTTGTTTGTTTTTCGCTCAACTTATTCATGGCAAGGCCTATGCCACCTTCGGTAAGTCATACGCGATGGCACTAGCCTACCGCTATACGAATAATCAGTAGCCAATACCGTAGGAAAGCAGAGCAAACCTTACAAGCCTCGGGTTGTAGCCCGCTTTTTGTTGATTATCAGACAATTGAGGTTCATCATGTTACGAAACAGTTTACTCTCTATTTGTCTGTTACTGGGCCTCACCAGCGTGGCCCAGATAAAACCTGCCCAAAGTCCGTTCCTTCTACAGGACACTGCCAAATACGCAATTTCGTCTAAGGTATACGATTTACTTTCGTTTCCTGACCTTCACCGCCTTCCCTACTATCGGGATAAAAAGCAATTAACCAACATTTATAAGCAAGCCAAGCAGTCGGATGACCAAGCGTTGTACCAGCGGCTGTTTCCTTACGTGAAGCACTTTGGTATTCAAAACTTTCAGCGAGATAATAACCTGCTCTGGAAGTTGGCCCAGTTGGAAGAACAGCAGGGGGATACGGCAGCGGCGGTGGCCATCTACAAGCTGGTGCTCAAGCACTACTCTACTGATACTGACGGCCAGCAGATTCAGCAGCGTCTGAAGGGTCTGGGCGTAGAGAAAAAGGAAGATTACGTACCGTTGAAGTATTACTACGAGTTGGTAGAGTACCGCAAGGAAATTGATACGCTTCGCCCGCCGCGCGGAGTGTATCTTAACATGGGTGACGGTATCAACTCGGGCGATAATGACTACGGCCCCACGCTCAGCGCCAGCAATGATATTCTGCTGTTCACCTCAAAGCGTAACAAGCGCAAGCAGGGGATGAAAGAGGTTGACAATGAGGACCTGCTTATCAGTTACCAGCAAGACGGTGATTGGTCACCGGCAGAAGCACTGGAGGGTATCAACTCTCCCTATAACGAAGGCTCGGCGAGTTTGAGTCCCGACGGAAACACGCTCTACTTCTCGCGCTGCAACTCACCGGAAGGCGCTGGTAGCTGCGACTTGTACGTATCGTCACGGCAAGAAGACCGGCAGTGGTCGACGCCGCAAAACTTAGGCAAGCATATCAACAGTTCTTCGTGGGACTCACATCCTTCGCTGTCGCGCACTGGTGACACACTATATTTTGCGTCAGATCGCATTGGTAGCTTTGGTCAGTCGGATATCTACTATACCCATCGCGATAGCAAAGGGCAGTGGGCTCGCCCTAAAAATGCTGGCCCTATTGTAAACACGCGGGGCAGCGAGGTGAGCCCCTTCTTCCACCCAGAGCACAATGTGCTCTACTTCAGTTCTGATGGCCACCTGCTCAACTTCGGAGAATACGATATTTATAAGGCTTACCGCTACCGGGATATCTGGGACGAACCTAAGAATATCGGGCCGTTGGTGAACGGGGCGGGCAGCGAGTTTTACTTTACCATTGATGCGGCTTCACAAAACTTGTACTACGCGCGGTCGGTAGAGAACAAGATGGCCAATTTAGACCTCTACTCTTTTCCGTTACCGATGGAAGCCAAGCCTACCGCTACCACGAACCTCAACGGCTCATTGACGAATAGCGAAACCGGTGAGCCCTTTAGCAGTGGTATCGTATCTATTATCGACCTGGACAATGGAGTAGAAGTGGCTCCTAAGTTCTTACGCGAGGATGGCACCTTTGAGTTCGACCTTATCAACAACAACAACTATCTGATTATCATACAGGGCGAGGAGTTTTTCCGCTTAGAAGAAGTGTTTTTCTTGTCGGGCGACAGAACGTTTAACTTTGAGACTTCGCCTATTTCTAGCCGAATTCAGTTCAACAACATGGAGTTTGACAACGGCAAAGCCGACATCAAATCAGAGATGTTTGCTGATTTGGATAAGATCATCAACTTCCTGATGGATAACCCCCGCGTTCAATTGCACATTGAGGGGCATACCGATTCAGACGGTAACTCAGAATTGAACCGAGCACTCTCTCAGGCACGGGCCGACGCTATTCGTGCCTACCTGATAGATTTTGGTAAGGTAGACGAAACCCGAATCAAAGCCACCGGCTACGGCAGCAGTAAGCCTATCGTTGAGGAAAAGACGGCGAAAGATAAAAAGCTCAACCGTCGGGTAGAGTTCAAGATTGAGAAAAAATAGTGGTACGTTACCGTCGTGCGCACCCCATCAAGTACACTTACCACAGTAACGGTTGTAAAGCTAAGCCGCCTGCTTGCGCTCGGTAGGCAAGTGATATTCGTAGCCCTCGGCTCAGTTCAGTTGCTACGCCAAACTACTAAGTAGCACCCCGTAACTTACCTTAGAGGCTCATCAGCCACGTTGTAGGTCATTTGACGCGCCACCGCACCGTAGAGCGATCAGAAAATCAGCTTAAAAATGTCATTAAAGATAACGAACACCATGAGGGACAGCAGCAGTACCATGCCCACCTTCTGCGCCCCCTCCATAAACTTATCCGAGGGCTTTCGTCCTGAGACAATCTCGTAGGTAAGAAAAGCCACATGTCCGCCGTCTAGCGCAGGAATGGGCAGAAAGTTCATAAACGCCAGAATCATAGACAGCAGCCCGGTAATACGCCAAAACCGCATCCAATCCCAGGTGCCGCCGAAGATTTGCGCAATGCCAATCGGGCCACTCATCGATTTGGATACCGAAACATCGCCGCTAAACATCTTACCCAGCGCCTGCGCATTAACCCAAACAATATCAAAGGCCGAGGTAGCTCCTTTGCTAACCGCCTCACCGAAGCTGTATTCAGTACGCGCCACGTCTATCAGGGGAAGAGGAACGAAGCCCAGAATACCGTCTTCGCCCACCTTGACAGTCAGGGTGCGAGGGGTACCCACGGCCTCGGTTTCGTTGGCGCTCTGTACTACTTCCAGCGTTACTTCGCCCCCTTTATTGGCTTGCTTCACCTCCTCAAACTCGTCGTAGTAGTCAAACGATTCGCCGTTGATACTCACAATACGGTCGCCTTCCTGCAAACCACCCTCGGCCGCGTTACTACCCGCCTGCACCTGCCCTACCGCGAAGGGACGGCGGACATCAATAAACTTGTTGGCCGCTTCTTTATCAGAAAATTTGTCTAAGAATCCGCGAGGAATCGGCACCGTCACGGCTTTTCCGGCCCGCTCTACCGTATACGACCCATCGTTAGATAGCAGCACACTGGGGCTATAAAGGTCGCTAAACCTGTTGTAAGACTCTCCGTTGACCGCTGTGACTTTGTCGCCGGTTTCCAGACCGATCTCTTGTCCAAGCTCGTAGGCCACAATACCGTGCTCAAGCACTTCGTCGCGGGGCACGTAGGTGTCACCGTAACGATAGGTAAGAATAACGAAAATGACGATGCCCGTGATGACATTAACAATAATTCCACCCATCATCACAATCAGTCGCTGCCAAGCCGGTTTTGCTCGAAACTCCCAGGGTTCTGGTTCCTCACTCAAACTTTGGGTGTCGAGTGACTCATCCACCATCCCTGATATCTTGACAAACCCACCGAGCGGAATTGCGCCCAGGTTATATTCTGTCTCACCGTATCTGAATCCGAATATTTTGGGCGGAAAGCCGATGTAGTACTGCTCCACCCGCATGCCAAACAGTTTGGCCGTTAGTAAATGTCCCAGCTCGTGTAGTCCTACTAGGATAGACAACCCCAAAAACAATTGGGCTGCCATAATAAGTGCTTCCATTAAGTGCTATTTAATCAGGTCTTGTGCCATGCTACGTGCCTCTCGGTCAGTCTCTACGTAGTCTTCGTAAACGGGAGTGCGAATGTAAGGCATTTTTTCCATACAACGCTCCACGAGCTCCGGCATGTCGAGGAAACCAATTTTGTCGTGCAAAAATTCAGTTACCGCCACTTCGTTGGCCGCATTTAGTACGCAAGGCACGTTGCCTCCCTGTCGCATGGCGTGGTAAGCAAGAGTAAGGTTTCGAAACGTAGTAGTGTCAGCTGGCTCAAAAGTTAGTTCAGGATAATCTAAAAAGTTAAATCTGGGAAAATCGGCGGGTAGTCGGTCAGGATAGCCCAGTGCGTACTGAATGGGTAAACGCATGTCGGGCAGCCCCAGTTGCGCTTTCATCGAACCGTCTTGAAACTGCACCAACGAGTGCACAATAGATTGCGGATGAACAATCACCTCAATCTGATCGGGTGATAGTCCAAACAACCACTGCGCCTCAATAACTTCCAGCCCCTTGTTCATCAGTGAGGCTGAGTCGATGGTCACTTTGGCTCCCATCTCCCAGTTGGGGTGCTTCAGAGCCTGCTCTTTGGTGACCGACTTCAAAAAATCTGTATCACGCCCCCTGAATGGTCCGCCCGAAGCGGTGAGCACAATTTTCTCTATAGGATTATGAAACTCTCCCGTTAGGCACTGGAAAATGGCCGAATGCTCCGAATCTACGGGATAAATGCTTACTCCTCGCTCTCTGGCCAGTTGTGTGATAAGTGCCCCAGCAACAACCAGCGTTTCTTTGTTAGCCAGTGCAATGGCTTTACCCGCCTCAATGGCTTTAATCGTCGGCAGTAATCCAGCGTAACCCACGGTAGCCGTAAGTACCATATCAATACTGCTCATTTCTACTACCTCTGCTAACGCTTTGGCTCCGGTATATACTTTTATGTCCAGAGGATCAAGCGCCCCTTTTACCAGGTCATACTGGCTTTCATCGACGATAACTACTGCGTTAGGACGAAATTGCTGACTCTGTTGAATCAGCAAGTTAGCGTTGCGGTGGGCCGTGAGCACCTCTACTTCAAACGACTCAGGGTGCTGCTGCACTACCTCTAGTGCTTGGGTTCCTATAGATCCGGTAGACCCTAAAATTGCTAGGTGACGTACTTGTTTCTCAGTCGGCTGTTTCACGTGGCTATGGTTGCGTCCAGCAGACAAATATATAAAGATTTGAACGCTGTGGTAGCACACCCCATAGCTACGCGTATCGATAATTATAAGAAGATAGCCCGCTGGTTTCTACGTATGTAACCTTTGCGCCGATAAAGCAAGTCATACAGGAAGCATTCGCACTATTTTTAGACACTATCATACTGAGTGAAATAGAAGCGCAAATGGCCAAAATAAAGTACTATTACGATTCAGAGACCTGCAAATACGAACGGGTGCGAGTCACCAAATGGGCGGTAGCCTTTGATGCCATTCTTTCGATCTCACTTATCTTGACGGCTGCGTTGGGAGTAGCCATTGTTTACACTACCTACTTCGACTCGCCCCGCGAAACCGTTTTACGCCGCGACACTAAGAAACTACTATTTCGCTACGAAATTCTCAACAAAGAAATGCTGAACACACAGCAGGTGCTGGCTGAGTTGCAAAACCGTGATGACTATGTCTACCGAACCATCTACGAACAGAATCCTATTCCAACGTCTATTCGCAACGCGGGTATCGGTGGAACCGAACGCTATCAGGCGCTTGTCGACAAAAAACTACTGAATGGTGACTACCTGCTGAATACATTACAGACCTTTAACCGGATGAAGAGGCAAATGTATATCCAGACAAAGTCGCACGATGAGCTCTTTAGTCTGGCCAAAAACCAGCACTTACTCTTGGCCTCAATGCCCGCTATCACTCCCATCTCTGTCAAGCAGTCATATCTTTCTTCTGGGTTTGGCTTACGGTACCATCCCATTCATAAGCGGCGAAAGATGCACACGGGTATTGACTTCGGAGCACGAACCGGCACCCCAATCTATGCCACCGGGGGCGGCAAGGTGACCAAGGTGTCTACCAGCTACTATGGTTACGGTAAGCAAATCGAGATAGACCACGGGTTTGGACTCAAAACCAAGTATGCCCACCTATCGGCCTTTAAGGTAAAAGTGGGACAGCGGGTAAAAAGAGGTGAGTTGATTGCGCTGAGTGGCAACACGGGTACTTCATCGGGGCCTCATCTACACTATGAGGTACATAAGAATCGGAAAAAAGTAAACCCCATTCACTATTTCTACCAAGATATTAGTGATGGGGAATACGAAAAGCTAGTAAAGCTTGCTTCTATTGAAAACGAATCGATGTAAGCTTCATTGATTGCAGTAGACCGCCTATGAGTTCACCTCAAAAGTGATCTTAGCATTGATGCGGTACTCTACAATCTGGTTGTTCTCTACGCGAGCGTTCATCTCGTTCACGTAAACCGATTTGATATTTTTTACTGACTTAGAAGCTTCAGTAACTGCCTGTTGGGCGGCATCATCCCAGCTTTTAGAAGAATGGGCAAGAATCTCAATGACTTTAAGTACGCTCATTATTACTTGGTTTGGTTAATGAAATGTTTATAAGCCGCAGGAAAACCTGCGCCTTACTATGTTTTACTAACCAATGGCCACTATTGTTTGAGCAATCGCAGAAAAGCTCGGCGATAGCTGGGTATGAACGACACTTTTTCTTCAGTCTCGTAAGAGATTACAGGGATATTATCGTATACCTGCGATGACAACCGCTGAGACTTATTGCCGCCTACTTCCTGGACCAATCCGAAGTGAATAAAGTTTTCATCAGCAAATTGCGCCAAGTCACTCAGAAATAGCGACTTATCAGGAAGAGCAAAGTAGATCTCCTGCACATTATTTACCGTGCAGTATTCGCGAATGCTATCAACGCCGCCTTTGACCAGCGAGCCGCTGTGTTGGTCATCAAAGAACCCCATAAAGCGATAACCAAACTTCTGATTCTTTTTGAGGAAACGAAATATGTTTCGCCCGGCGGGAGTGTAGCCTACAATAATGTACGGAATAGTGTTGGCCTTCATATTGCGCACGTACCGGTAAGCAAACAACAGCAGCACTTTGGTGCCAATGGCCAGCACTGCGGTAAACAGATAAGTGGTGGCAATAAAAAGGACGCTGTAGTAGTAAGTTGTGAAAAAGAGGTATATAAACAGCAGACAAGCATGGATTACCGAAAGCTTGACGGTACTCATTACGATTTTATCTACGTACTTCAGATGCTCTGTCTCATAATTACGGACAAATAGAGCGACCACAATCCAAAGCAGTATCCATATAGCACCTAATGAAAGATAATGCCCAGGAAGCGCGCTGATATAACCGAAACTGCTCCAAAATGAGAAATGATAAGCTGAATAGATGCACAAGGCGTCCAATATGATAAGAATCATAAAGAACGTTTTAGAGTAATGCCCCCGCTTCAGTGTGTTTGGGATGATCATGGCTAGTATCTTGGTAGTTAGGCGAACTGAAACACAATCCTACCTACGTAATAATAATACAATTAAACAATTTTTTCTTACAAATAGCAAAAAATATGCCTGGCTATCGTTAGGTGATGACCGGCGGCTATGTTCTGTAGCAAGAATCCCTACACCAGCTACACTCAACGAGAAGAAGCAACCTGTAGGAAATCGTATAGATAATCTTCTTTACGGGCTATGGGAGTAATATGTTACCCTTATTTGATCGCAAGTTATGGAAAAGCCCTGCTAGTGTCTCATATACCCTCTTTACCTAACCCTCAATCACAATAGGGATCATATCATAACAACCACACCTTTTAAGGGCAACAGCATTAGAATGTGCCGACCATATTCTCTAACGGTTAGGATACCATACTAGATGTTGTGTAGGTATTCTGCTTCACCAGACCGCTCAATAGAACAGTCAGGCACTACGTAATAATGAGCGTGAGGTAGTAGCCTATCTAGCTAAGCTAACATTGCAGTGGTAAGCGATACTCAGTACGGTTCATGATCTGATCACCGGACGAACTTATCTTCGCATAACAAACAGAAATATTCGGCCAACGCAAATAATTATTACTCAGATACAACCTTTAGAATAGTGGTTAATGCTTACTTTACCGAAAAGTGACCAAAAGATGACCGCAGACAATCTATCGGATTTATTTAAGCACTACCCGAACAATGATCGCTTCCTGGACGAAGTTTTTGACCAAGCGGGCAATATCCAGGGTTTGTACCAGGATATCTACGCGCACTTCGCCCAACTACCTTCCGCTGATTTCCGTGACATGTTTGACTATGCTAAAAAATCCTCTTTTGACCAGGGGATTACGTTCAACGTATATTCTGACACAAACGAGGGCGTTGAACGCATCTTTCCCTTCGACTTGTTCCCTCGAGTGATCTCATCGGACGAATGGAGAAACTTAGAGAAAGGGTTGATTCAACGCAACCACGCGCTCAATCTGTTCTTACGGGATATTTACAACGAGAGAAGGATTCTGAGAGACCGAGTAGTTCCTAAAGAACTTATCTTCTCTAGCAAAAATTACTGCCAGGCCATGATGGGTGTGGTACCCTACGGTGGTGTGTACGTACATGTTTCCGGTACCGACATCATCCGGCACAGCGACGGTGAGTTCTACGTACTGGAAGATAACCTCCGCTGCCCTTCGGGCGTGAGCTACGTACTCTCAAACCGCATGGCGACCAAACGTATCTTACCTAACCTCTTCTTTCAAAGTCAGGTACAACCGGTGGTCGACTATCCCGCGTCTTTGCTGGACATACTTCGCAGCGTGGCCCCGCCCGGTGCTGATAACCCTCTGTGTGTGCTGCTTACTCCCGGTGTGTACAACTCAGCCTACTACGAACACTCGTTCTTGGCGCGGCAGATGGGCATCCAGCTCGTAGAACCACAAGACCTGTTTGTGGATAATAATTTCGCGTACCTAAAAACCATGCGCGGCCCCAAAAAAGTAGACGTGATATACCGGCGGGTAGACGATGACTTCCTGGACCCTCTGGTGTTTCGGCCGGACTCGATGTTGGGGGTGCCGGGGATCATCGGCGCCTACCGAGAGGGAAACGTGACGCTCGCTAACGCGCCGGGCACGGGCGTGGCCGACGACAAAGCAGTGTATACCTACGTTCCTGATATCATCCGCTACTACCTGAACGAAGAGCCCTTGCTCAAGAACGTGTACACCTACCGTTGCGAAAAAGACGATGATTTTCAGTACGTACTCGAGCATCTAGCCGAACTGGTGGTGAAACCCGTGGACGAGTCTGGTGGCTACGGAGTTTTTGTGGGCAACCAGGCCAGCCAACAAGAGTTGAGCGACTTTAAAGAGGTGCTGAAGGCTAACCGGCGAAAATACATCGGGCAGCCGACGATGGCGCTGTCTGTGCATAGCACCTTTATCGAAGAAGAGCATCGCTTTGAACCCCGCCATATAGATCTACGAACTTTTGCTCTGGCGGGTCACGAAACGGAGTACGTCTGCCAGGGTGGCCTAACCCGAGTGGCCCTGCGGCGGGGCAACCTGGTAGTTAACTCTTCGCAGGGGGGTGGCTCTAAAGACACCTGGGTACTACAGGAATCCTCAGACCGGGCGGCAGACTCACAGTCTCAGTCCAACACCTCTCTGTAGCGATAGGGCGTATCTGGCTTCCGAATACCCTTGTCCATTTGCTTATCTACTAACTTCTTCAATATGATGCTTTCCCGAACTGCCAATAGCCTCTACTGGATCGGCCGATACACCGAGCGTATCGGCCATTTGGCCCGGTACATCTCAGCCCAGTATCTATCGTCTTCTGATTTGCCTGCGTCGGTTAACAAAAAGGTGGTGCTCGAGTCTTTGCTAGCTACAGCGCAGGCGTCCGAATCGTTTCTGCCGCCGCAAACTACCTACAGTGATCACGATGTCATCGAGTATCTGACCATCAACAAGGAGTATCCTCATTCTATCAAAAGCTACGTGGAGGCCATGCGTGAGAATGCACGCGGTATCAGAAACAGTATATCCACCGATGTGTGGGAAGCGACTAATCGCTTTTACCATACCACCCGGGCATTTTCGCAGCAAGAGCTTAGCAAAAGAGGCCCCTACGACTTTTGCAAACACTGCCAAGAAAACGTGAGTATCATCAAAGGGGTGATCGACAACACTTTGCTTCGCGACGAAGCCTGGTCTTTGATCTACGCGGGCATCCACCTGGAGCGTGCCATGCAGATCGCCCACATCCTGCTAACCAAGCTCGTTGCCTTGCGTCAAATGCCTAGAAACCATCTGACTCCCGCCATGAGCAACTACCACTGGGCAACGCTTTTGCAGAGCGCCGGCGGATTAGATATGAGTCGCAACCACTACGGCACGCGTCCTACGCGAGAACTGGTCACCGATTTTTTCATTCTCAACCGAAAGTTTCCTAAGTCTATTCTCTACAATCTTGAGAAGCTAAAAAATCATTTAAAAACCATCGCTAACAATCAACCGATCACTCCGGATTCCGTAGACTTTAAAGTCGGAAAACTAGCCGCCTACGTGCAGTATCTAACGGTGGATGAAATCATCACTCAGGAAGAAGAGGTGATCCGAACAATAGAAGACAAACTTTATAACATAGGTACTGATCTTGAGCAGCAGTACTTCATTTTTTAGCCTGAATGGTCACTTATACAATTTGCTACGAAGCAGAAAATCATTATCAGCACGTAGTGCAAGAAGCAACGTTCGCCTTTCTCGTGGTGCCCTGTGAAAACCAGTCACAGGTGGTGCGCGATATTTCGGTTGAGAATTCTTTGGAGCGCCCGATCTTTCGGATGCGAAATGCGTACGGTTACGATGCGCAGTGCTTTCGAGTGAGTCAGCCCTTCACGCACCTTAAATTTACGGCCACCTGCACCGTAGATAAGCAGGAAAGTACGCAGTTACTTGAAGCCAACTGTCTGCCTCTGGCAGCCGAGCAGCAGTTGCTTCGGTCAGAGGAATTCTTGGTTGATCATTATCACCACGTTTCGTTTACCTCGCTGACCGAACTACCGGCGGACCGTATTCCTACGGACTGGCTGATTCAGCGCGACCAGCTGATGCTCACTTACTTGACTCAGTTGAATAATCGCATCTACGAAACCATGACCTACCAGGCGGGAGCCACCACGTTTACTACCACTGCTCAGGATGTGATAGCGAACCCCCAAGGAGTATGTCAGGACTATACGCATCTGATGCTAGGAGTGCTACGTCATCAACAAATTCCCTGTCGTTACGTTTCGGGTTACCTCAACCAAGGGCAAGACATGATGGGGTCGGCTCAGACGCACGCGTGGTTGGAAGCCTTTGTTCCGCAACTGGGCTGGATAGGCCTAGACCCAACCAATAATCAGCTGGCCAACGAGTATCATATCAAGATTGCCGACGGCCGCGACTACCGCGATTGCAGCCCACTCAAAGGTCATATTCAGCCCGGCGGACCTATAATTTGCATACGAGACCGAGCACGTAGTGCACGTGGTTGAGCAGTAGTCGCTAATAAGGGAGATGACGAGGCAATCGTAGCCTACTCTTTCCTATCTTATTTTCCGATACAAAACTTGCTGAATATATTATCTAGCAAGTTCATCAGTGGCTGATTTCTAGCCATCGTGATCACCCGTGATTTCGCCTAAGTAGTGCAGCGCATGGCGGATGTCCTGGGCCAGAAAATCGTGTGATATATTTGTATCAATCCCTTCCAGCACGCGCTGTAGAGATTCTTGCGTGCGCATCAGACTAGCGTAATGGCGGGCACTGGTCACCACTGTTCCTTCACCGTCTTGTGAGGGTGAAGGAACAGTGGTTAGAATGCTCGCGCGCAGAGCGTCTAAGTTTTCCTGCTGCTCGGCTGAGATACATACGATATCGTTCCGGTCGGCCAATGCCTTTTGTAATTCAGCGGATATCTGGTCCATTTTATTACCCACCAGCACAAACGGTTTGCCCAGCTGCAACAGCCAGGCCTCTTCCTTCTGAAAAGTTTCGTAGGTATCGTTAGCCAGGTCTATCATATACAAAATCAACGATGCCTGTGCAATCTTTTCGTGCGTGCGTTGCACGCCCAGTGCCTCTACCCGGTCATCGGTTTCGCGAATGCCCGCCGTATCTATAAACCGAAACCGGATACCCTCCAGCGTGATCTCATCCTCGATAAAATCGCGCGTGGTGCCGGGCACATCTGATACAATGGCTTTTTGCTCCTGCAACAGCGCATTGAGCAGGGTGGATTTACCCGCATTGGGTTTGCCCGCAATCACAGTGGGCACCCCGTTCTTCATCACGTTGCCCGCCGCAAAACTGGTGATCAGTTGCCCAACCACCTTTTGCACGGTAGTTACTAATTCCGCTAGCTGATCACGGTCGGCGAACTCTACGTCTTCTTCCGAAAAGTCGAGCTCAAGCTCAATGAGTGAGGCAAAGTGTACCAAGCGTTCACGCAACTCTCTGATCTGTTGAGAGAACCCACCGCGCATCTGCTGAAGCGCAGTTTGGTGCGCCAGCGCCGACTCAGAGGCAATGAGGTCGGCTACGGCTTCGGCCTGCGCCAGATCGAAGCGCCCGTTCAAGAAGGCTCGCTTGGTGAACTCACCCGGAGCCGCCGGGCGGGCCCCCTGCTCTATCAACAGTTGCAGCAACTGCTGCACGATAAAAGGAGAACCGTGACAGGATATCTCTACTACATCTTCGCGGGTGAAAGAACGAGGGGCAATAAACAAGCTCGCTACTACCTCATCCAGTATCGCTTCGTCCCGACGAATAGTGCCAAAATGTAGGGTGTGAGAAGCTTGCTTCGCCAGGTCGGCTCCGGTAAATACTGAGTCGGCGATGGGTATGGCACGGGAGCCTGACAGGCGGATGACGGCTAGGGCTCCGGTGCCCGCGGGGGTAGACAGCGCAACAATGGTATCTTGAAGGTGGTTCTGCATAAAAAAAGAACACCGTGCGGTGTCCTTCGTTGGTTGAGATCAATGTTTTGTAGCTCGTTTGTTACTCTGCCTGACTAAACTGCTCAAGCAGGGCCAAAAAGTCATTAGCACTACGATAACCACTTACGGGCTGAAACTTAGAGAATGAGTTATCAAAGAACACGATAGTAGGATAACCGGACACGCGAAAAGCTTGCGCCAGCTCTCCCTTTGAAAATTCTTTACCCTTGAAGGTTACCTTATCTTTACTGTCGGCTTTGAGCTTGACCGCATAAAAGTTTTCGTTTACGTATTGGGCCACCTTTTCGTCCGCAAAAGTAGTCTTATCCATCTTCTTACACCAACCACACCAATCGGTGTACACGTCCATAATAACTTTGCGAGGCTCTTTTTCTATACGTTGCTGTGCTTCTTCGATCGTCAACCACTTTATTCCGTCACCCTTCTTCGGTGGGGTCGTCCACGACGACATCGCTAACGTTAAAATAAATAGATAGACTAAGTAGATATATCGCTTCATCATCATAATTTGTTGTTATACTTTGGCTAACGTGGTTCGCTGATAAATGATTCTCTTATTTATCCCTCAAAGATTAAGCCAGGGGCACTCCGACCCAACGGCACTGGTTTTTCCAGAATCCACTAGACCAGCGGTCAGCGGACTACCCAACAGATAGCGTACGTATTTCAAATATCGCATCTTTCTCTGGCTTTTAAAGCGTAAAATTGCCAATTTTCCGATTCTAGCATAGCATAGTACAGTTATGGAAGATTCACCCGTTTTTCACCTTGTTCAGAAAGTACAGCGTTTAGAAGCCATCAGTACGCTTTCCAAGCACGAGCGACTGGTTACTGGTATCATTCATGCGGTGGAAGACGGTGTGGTATCTAAGGGCGATTTGCTGCCTTCCGTCAATCAGATGGTAAAGGCCACTGGCTTCGCCCGTCAGACCATCGTCAAAGCCTACGGCGAACTGCGTGACCGGGGCATTGTAGAGTCGCGGCACCGCTTAGGCTATTTTGTGGCCAACGATGCCACAAAGCAGCAGGTAAAGCTTGCTCTCTTGCTGTATACATTCCATCCCTTTCAGCAGGTGTTCTATAATACGCTACGTGAAGATTTGGGCGAACGGGCGCAAATCGATCTGTACTTTCACCATAACAACGTATCGGTTTTTGAAGCGATCTTCTCTAATATCGCCACGCAATACGGTTTGTACCTGATTTCTCCGATACAGCACCCCCGGGCCAAAGAGCTGATGCAAACCATTTCGCCCCAAAAACTGCTGGTGATTGATCGCTACGACCTGCCCGGCCCGGATTATCCGTACGTAGGACAACGCTTTGAAGCGCCTACCTACCAGTCGCTGTTAGCGCTGGCCGATACCCTCAGGGAGTATCAACGGCTGGTGCTCTTCTTTCATCCGTACGCCGACTACCCACCGGGAGTGCTGCGTGCCTTCAGCCGCTTTCTGGAGGACTACCAGCTCGAGGGTGAAGTGCAGTCGCACTACCAGTTGGGTAGCGTTACTCGGGGGACGGTCTACATTACCGTAGGCGATGCTGATCTGTGGGCCCTGCTCAAAGACTGCAAACAGCAACACCTGCAACCCGGTAAAGAAGTAGGCATTCTGGCGCACAACGATTCGCCGATTAAAGAAATTATTGCCGACGGTGTCACCACCTTTTCTACCGACTTTGAGGAGATGGCTCACCGGGCTGCGCAGTACGTCCGCGACCGACAGTACGTTTGCGAGGAAATCCCTAGCCGCCTTATCCGAAGAAACTCACTATGAATAGCAGCATTGCAACCACCGACTTGGTAGTCATTGGTATCTACTTTGCCGTTGTGTTAGGCATCGGTGCGCTCATTGCCCGCCAAACCGAAACCGGCGAGGACTTATTTTTGGGTGGCAGGTCCTTCGGTTGGGGACTTATTGGCCTGTCGCTCTTCGCTTCTAATATTTCGAGCACCACCCTCATCGGATTGTCAGGGGCAGCCTACAGCACCGGTATTGTGCAGTCGGTGTACGAGTGGATGTCGGGGGTGCCACTGATCATTGCGGCCGTGGTATTTGTGCCGCTGTATTTGCGCACCCGGATTACCACCATTCCTGAGTTCCTGGAAAAACGCTTCGATCGGCGCTCGCAGGTATTCTTTTCACTCGTCACTATCTTTATCAGTATTGTGGTGGATACCGCCGGCGGCCTCTACGCCGGAGCATTAGTACTACAGACGTTCTTTCCAAACCTGGTACTATGGCAAACCACGCTGGTGCTAGCGGTGGTAGCCGGAGTGTACACCGCGTTCGGAGGGCTCAAAGCAGTGGTGTATACCGATGCCATCCAGGCCATCGTGCTCATTGTAGGCTGTAGCGTGCTTACCTACAATTTATACGGTCAGCTCGATTTCTCGTGGGATCAAGTGGTTGCATCCACTCCCGAAGGGTTCCTATCGGTCGTGCGCCCCATTGATGATGATTCTATCCCCTGGCCGGGTCTGTTGCTCGGTGTACCCATTCTCGGCTTCTGGTACTGGTCTACCAACCAGTACATCGTGCAGCGCGTGCTAGGTGCCAAAGACATCCGACATGCCCGTTGGGGAGTGTTGCTGGGCGGTTTCCTTAAAATCATCCCGCTGTTCATTATGGTTATTCCGGGCACGATGGCCATCAGCTTGTTTCCAGGATTAGAGAATCCTGATGCGGTATTTCCTACCACCGTGCTCAACGTGCTACCTGTCGGCTTGGTCGGTTTGGTGTTAGCCGGGTTGATTTCGGCCATTATGTCCAGTGTAGACTCTACGCTCAATTCTGCCTCTACGCTCATTGTCATTGATTTTATCAAACCCAACAATCCTGATATTACCCCCAAACGAGTGGCCTACTACGGCCGGGTGGCAACCTTTGCGTTGATGGCCTTTGCGGCGTTGTGGGCACCACTGATCGCAGAATTTGGTGGTTTGTGGAGCTACATGCAGCAGGTGTTTGCCATTGTAGTACCGCCCATCGTGGTCATCTTCTTCGCCGGAGCATTTTACAAGCGGGGCAACGGCGCGGGTTCATTCTGGACCCTCATGCTGGGTACGGTACTAGGAACCTTGCTATTTGTGCTGAGTCAGTACGGGCTGTGGAACATTCACTTTACCATCAACGTCGGTATCATGGTAGCCGTGAGTGCCGTTATCTTCACGGTCGTGAGCAGTATGACCCCGCCCCCGCCCCCCGAGAAGATCAGTGAGTATACCTTCCGCACTGAAATGGCCGCTGACGGTATGGCAGGCCTACCGTGGTACCAAGACTATCGGCTGTACGCCGGACTCTTGGTCGTAGCCATCGGCTGGGTACTGATTGCGTTTTGGTAGGGTTGGATACTTTCTATGTGAATAGGTATTAGGGTTTTGGTGTTGGATGACTTTCTGGATGGCTAGATAGTATGATGAATTATTTGGGCTTTTCGAGTCTTAAATAAGGCGATTATTATTCATTCACCATTACTCACTAATCACTGTCTTAGAGTACTTCTAAGTAATAACCCAACTACTCAATACACTGTGATGCACGTAGTAATTGCTCCCGATAAGTTTAAAGGTTCGCTTACCGCTCCGGCGGTTTGTGAGTTGGTCGCGCGCGGCATCAGACGATTTGACTCCACCGCAAAATCACGCAGCTCCCCTTGGCCGACGGTGGTGAAGGCACGCTTGATCTTCTTATTAAAATGCTTGACTTGGAAGTGGTAAAGACTACCGTCAGTGACCCGCTCTTTCGCCCGTTAGTGGCGTACTACGGACGACAGAGCACCACCGCCTACATAGAAATGGCGCAGGCGTCGGGACTACCCCTGCTTTCTGAAGACGAGCGTAACCCTCTACGTACCACTTCTCTGGGTACGGGCGAACTCATCCGGCACGCGATACAAAACGGTGCGCAACAGGTTTACATTTTTATCGGCGGCAGCGCGACCAATGATGCTGGCATAGGTATGGCGCAAGCATTAGGCTACCAATTTCTAAACCAGCGCCACCAGGCCGTTGCTCCGACAGGTCAATCGCTGGCCGAGGTGGCTACCATCAGGCTTGATCAAACGACTGATTTAACCAACATAAAGTTTTTCGTGGTAAGTGATGTGGATAATCCGCTGTATGGACCTACCGGAGCCGCCCAGGTATACGGCCCGCAGAAAGGAGCTGATCCTGTCGCGGTGAATCGCTTAGAGCAAGGACTGATCAACATCGCGGATCGTATTGCTGAGTTTACGTGCCAAGATGTTCGTCACGTGCCAGGCAGCGGAGCGGCGGGTGGTTTTGGAGCCGGTGCCCTAGCATTTCTCGGCGCAGAGCGATTGCCTGGTGCTCCTACGGTGATCGATTTGTGCGGGGGTCGGGCCCACTTTGAGACTGCCGATTTGGTCATTAGCGGCGAGGGAAAAGTAGATGAGCAAACGCTACACGGTAAAGTTGTGAAAGGCGTGAGTGATGTGTGCCGTACGCAGCAAACTCCCTTGGGTATTATTTGTGGCACCCTGGCCCTCGATCAACGTGCTTTGGCCCAACTTGACGTGTGGCGAGCGTACGCCGTGAAGGAAGAAGGAATGAGTTTATCCGAAGCCCTGGCGCACACCGAAGAGCGCGTCGAAGCACTTGCTCACCAAATGATGGTAGACTTCGTGAATTAGGAGCAGCGTAAACATAAGTGCTAACGCATTTTTTGGCGATGTGCTATCTACCTTAACCTGGGAGAAGGTCAGCGGTAGGCAGGTCACCGCGAACACCACCTGCCAACTGCCCACCGCTGGTTGCCTGCCGTTCAACAGCCCCTGTTTTTCGTACAAAACTTATCGCTTTTTCTTACATCATCTGTTTTTAATAACAGGAAACATTACCTTTGCGGCTTCGTAACACCGACTCATCGCCGGTACGCTGACGACCACGGTGCGTTCAACATTCCCAACTATTTTCTGTGGTTTAACTCACGCTGATATTTCAGAGGCTACACTTCGTACGTACCTACATATTCTTTCATGAAAAAGTATCTCAATCTCTTCGACCTATCGCAAAAGGTAGATTATAAAACTGAAGTCCTATCGGGACTCACGGTGGCCCTGGCCCTGGTGCCCGAGGCGGTGGCTTTTGCCCTCATCGCCGGGCTCTCGCCACTCACCGGACTCTACGCCGCCTTCATGATGGGTTTGGTGACTTCTATTTTGGGCGGTCGCCCCGGTATGATTTCGGGCGCTACGGGGGCCGTTGCTGTTGTGATTGTTTCGTTGGCGCAGTCGCACGGCGTAGAGTATATTTTTGCGACCGTTATACTAGCGGGTATCATTCAGGTAGCCGCCGGTTTGCTACGCTTAGGAAAACTGATGCGCTTGGTACCCCACCCGGTTATTTTTGGTTTTGTAAACGGGTTGGCCATCATCATTTTTATGTCACAACTCGCCCAGTTCAAAGATGCAAACGGCAATTGGCTGACAGGCACCCCGCTCTACACGCTGCTGATCTTAGTGCTGGTCACCATGTTGATTATCTGGGGTTTGCCCAAACTGAGCAAAGCCATTCCGGCCTCGCTGGTCGCCATTCTGACCATCTTCGGAGTGGTGGTGTTCTTCAACATTGATACCCGCACGGTAGGTGACATTGCTTCTATCGAAGGTGGGTTTCCCCCGTTTCACTTACCCAGCGTGCCGCTTACGCTAGAGACCCTCGTGGTTATTTTTCCCTACGCAGCCATCGTCGCCGGAGTGGGTCTGATCGAGAGTTTGCTCACGCTTAATATCGTGGATGAGCTGACTGAAACCCGAGGACGAGGTAACAAAGAAGCTGCCGCGCAGGGAGTAGCCAACATTCTGTCGGGCTTGTTTTCTGGGATGGGCGGCTGCGCCATGATCGGTCAAAGTCTAATCAACATCTCTAACGGTGCCCGCGCCCGCCTGTCGGGCATTGTGGCCGCCGTGATGCTCTTAGTTTTCATTATGTTCGGAGCCAGCCTGATCGAGCGCCTGCCGATGGCCGCCCTTACCGGCCTCATGATCATGGTCTCCATCGGCACCTTCGAGTGGGCCAGTTTGCGTACGTTCAATCGCATGCCTCACTCTGACATTCTGGTGATGGTGATGGTTACTTTAGTCACCATCTTCTTACATAACCTCGCGCTGGCAGTACTTATCGGTGTAATTATCTCGGCCTTGGTATTCGCTTGGGACAATGCCAAACGCATCCGGGCTCGCAAGCACATTGACGAAAACGGAGTAAAGCACTACGAAATTTACGGACCGCTGTTCTTTGGCTCGGTGCTCGCCTTCAATGATAAATTTGATATTCTCAACGACCCCGACGAAGTGGTCATTGACTTTGAAGAAAGCCGCGTGGTGGATATGTCGGCCATTGAAGCCCTTAACAAAATTACCGAGCGCTACCAGAAGGTAGGCAAAAAAGTCCATCTCAAACACCTCAGCCCCGACTGCCGCAAACTGCTCAAGGACGCCGAAGAGATCATTGATATCAATGTGCTGGAAGATCCTACGTACAAGTTGGTGGTGGACTGATTTGATGAGGGGTTTTGGTAGTTGTTCTAGCACTATTTACGATAGATACACTATATTGGGAGGAATTTCAAAGAGATCGTATCGTCATGAAGTTTACTGCTATTATTGAAAAGGATACCGAAGGCTGGTACGTAGGGCAAATTGAAGAGCTACCAGCCGCTATTTCTCAGGGAAAAAGCATTGAGGAGGTAAAGCGCAATTTATTAGATGCCTTTCACCTTCTGATAGAAGTAAATCGTGAAGCCACCGAAAAGGCATACCAAGGCAAGGAGGTTATCCGAGAAGAATTAGATATGGCTTCGTGAAGCGTAATCAACTGCTTAAGCATCTTCGTAAGCACGGGTGTACGCTATTGCGTGAAGGTGCCAATCACGCTATATACCGAAATCCGGTTAATGGGCAGCAGTCAGCTGTAGGTCGTCACCGTGAGTTATCCGATCTGCTATGCAAAAAAGTCTGTCAACAATTAGGTATACCTTTCGTAAGGTGAAATAGTGCTAATCCTGATACTCTACCAACCGCAGTGAATCTCCGTTCACCGCAAACAGGTAGCCCAGCCGATTGTCAGCTAGCTTAATCGGTGCTACTGCTTTTACTTCGCCGCGTACGTATAAACCGGTTTGGGTCGGTAGCTGGGCGGTAGGTTCAGTGCCCTGGGTGCGTAGCACCATGCCGTAGCTGGCATCGTTGCGGGGCGTTTCTACTTCTGATGTGTACAGATTACCGGCGGCAATCAGCCCTCTCCCTTCCGGCAAATTGGCCCAAGCGTTGATGGACGAAAGCTGGGCGGCGTTCGGAAGCTCATGCCACTGTAGGGTGCCTTCGTCAGTGCGTTCAAACCAACCACTGGCGAAGATATCTACTTCGTAGCGCAGGGCCGCCTCGAGCTGCTGTTCACCGTAGATATCCTCTAGCGAAGCGTTGGCGAAGGCTTCGTAGGTCGGAAAGCGTTCCTGAATCACCGGCACCTGCTGCGAAGAGCACTCGCGCCCCCGCACCGGCAACTGCTTGTCATCTTTGGCGTAGCTTAGCACGATGTCAGAGCGACCGTTGTCGTCCAGATCACCGGCGTACACAGTAAACGGATGATCCGCTGAGGTTTTGTACTTGTAGTTCAGTCCCAGGTTGCCCGCCAGGTAGTCGCGGTCGCCGTCGCCGTCTACGTCAGCGGCGTGCAGGCTGTACCACCAGCCCCGGGTATCCGTAAGTCCCTGTTCGTCAGATACGTCCTGAAATGTGTCGCCGTTGTTTCGCAGAAAGCGGATCGACATCCACTCCCCCGCTACGATCAAGTCCGGTTGCCCGTCTTCGTCAAAGTCGTCCCACAGGGCGGTCGTCACCAATCCCAGTTCGTTGAGTACGGGGGCCACCTCGGTGGTCACGTCCACAAACCGCACTGGTGTGCCCTTCCCGCCCTCGTTGCGAAGGATCGTACTGGAGGCGGGGTACGGATACTGACCCGGCAGTAGTCGCCCTCCGACAAACAAATCCTGATCACCGTCGCCGTCGTAGTCAGTGGCCACGACCACTTTACCGCTGGTGGTGGGCAGGTCGGTCGCACTCCTGACAAAGCCCTGCGGGGTATTCAGGTACAGACGATCACTAAAGTAAGTATCATCCACCCCGGCATTATTGCCCCCACTTACTACGTAAAGGTCTAAGTCCTGGTCGTTATCGGCATCGAAGAGTAGCGCTCCGGTATCCTCGAACCGATAATCATCTTCCCAGGGCCCGGCGACGGTCATGAACGTACCGTCGGCCTGCTGCACGTATAGTGCTCCGGCCGAGTTGGTGGCGTTACCCACGAAGAAGTCCTCCCGGCCGTCACCGTTCACGTCGCCCACGGCAAGGCCTGGCCCCTGGCGGGAGTTCATGTGCGGTAGCAGTGGTTCTACCCGAAAGTCATCGTATCGGTCTTCCTGATGCACAAATGAGATACCCTGTTCTGCGGTCACCTCCGTAAAAAGTCGAGATGCTTCTTCCTTCGTATCAGCACCACCGGCGTCACTGTAGTCAAGGCTGAGCGTCTGATTGGTCGCCACCTCAGTCAGTTGCTGCTGCTTTCCGTCGGGCCAGGTGACGGTTAGGGTATCTACCGTGGTGGTTTCGCCTAATCCAAAGTGTAGTTGCGGGGCCACACTGGACTGAAAACCACGGGTGAGCGTCATTTCCTGCACCTGTTGTTGACCGTTAGCTTGCAGTGTTACCCGACTGCCCAACCCGTTACCGTTATTCTGAGGTCCGTTCAACCGAACACCCAGGTAGCGGTTCTGCTCAGTATCAGTTTCGTTGATGAATACTGAAGCCCGAGAATCCAGATTATTGATGACTACATCTAGGTCACCGTCGTTGTCTAGGTCAGCGTAGGCAATGCCGTTCGAAAACCCTTCGTAGTCCAAACCCCACTCCTCGGTAACCGACTCAAAGGTCAGATCACCTCGGTTGCGGAAGAAGTAATTATTGATGGGTTCGCTAGGCAGCAGATCGATGCTCGGAATGGTTGAGGTCATCTGTCCCACGCCGGCGTTGATCTGTTGATTTGCATCGTTGTTGTTCACGTCACGCTTCATACCATTGGTGATGAGTGCATCCTTGTGTCCATCGTTATCCAGATCGGCCAATAGAGCTCCCCAGCTCCAATCGGTAGTTGCCAAACCTGCCAGGCGCGATACGTTGCTAAACTGTGGCGTACCATCGGGACGCGTGCCATTGTTAAGTTGCAAGCTGTTCTGCATGTACTGGTAGTGGAACCCCATATCCACGGCCTGGTAAAAGGATTCGGGCGACATGCTGGCCATGTTGGTTTTAGCGCGTTGATAATCTTCGGGAGTCATATCCACCTGTAGTAGGTCAATCCAACCGTCGTTATTGAAGTCAGCCGCATCGGTGCCCATGCCGAACATAGAGGTTTGGTTGGTGGCTTGTGGCAATTGCTCCTTAAAAATGCGTTCTCCGGTACTATCAGGCTGATTCAGATAAAGATAGTCGGGCACGTTAAAGTCGTTAGATACGTACAGATCGGTCCAACCGTCGTTATTAACATCGGTGGCCACCACTCCCAGGGTGAGGCCAAAGTTTTGCACGCCCATCGCAGCGGTCATGTCTTTAAAAGTGCCGTCGCCTTGATTGTGATACAAATGCCCCGATTCCTTGGGGTTGTTCCGTTTCATCAGCAGTTGGTACGATTGGTTATTGAGACTGACGGGGATCGTTGGATAATTGCCGACGAAGACATCGAGCCGCCCGTCGCGATCATAGTCAAAGAAGGTGGCCTGGATGGAAGGCGAAGCATCATTGAGACCATAGCGGGCCGCTTGCTCTTCAAACGTGCCGTCTTGCTGATTGATGTACAGCTGGTTTTCGGTAGTCGTGTACTTGCCCGATACACTTACGTAGATATCCAGCCAGCCATCGGCGTTGACATCGGCCATGGTGGCACCGGTGTACCAGCGATCATCTCCCGCAACCCCGGCTGCTCCGGTAGCATCCACAAACTGACCGTCACCCTGATTGAGGTAGAGCCGATTTTTAACCATATTACCGGTAAAAAACAGGTCGACCCAACCGTCGTTGTTAACATCGCCTACGGCCACGCCACCGCCCATGTAAAGGTAGGGAAAGGTGAAGTAGTTGAGGGTATCGTTTTCTACGATCTCGTTGGCAAAAGCCACTCCACCAGCCTCCGGGGCAAGCAAAGTAAAGTGCGTAGTGCTTCGTTCGGATTCTTCAGTCTGGCAGGCTGTGATATAACATACACTTACCACAAATAAGACTATGTTTTTCATGTGATCTTTTATGAGACGCAAGTAGCAAATTACAGAATTCACTGACCTGCACAAAGACGTTTTTCTAAGAAGGGTGTCCGTCACTACTGTTCCGACTGCTGTAATATCCGAATGGTCACGAGCAGCTGTCCTACGTGCCGCTGCGTGTGTTCGGCGGCATGTGTCAGTAGGCCCAGAACGGTTGAAGGCAGTTGCTGCCGCCCTACGCCGCGCGGATCGGTCAGGGTGGCCTCGTCAGTGATGCGCAACTGAGCGATGGCCTGTTCTACCTGGTCATTAAAAGCACCCACCAGTGTGGTCACGCTATCAGTCCCACTACCCTCTTGCTCAAGATAAGTACGTTGCTCATCACTCAATGATTTACCCTGTGCGTAGGTAAAAAGTCGATCAAGCACCCCCCGCAGGTGTTCTAGATGAAAGCGCACCGAGGCAAGTGATGCTGGCCGCTCATCTAACAGGTCATTCGGAAAATCTTGAACGTACTGCTGCACTTCTTCGCGGGCTTGCAACAAAGCGTGCGCCACCGGTTGCAGCAGCCCAGACATATTAGGTACCGGACCACGTAGCCAAACCTCCTCTTTGTTACGCATACTTGTCTAACGAAGGTAGCATCTGCTCAATCTCTGTCCGTCGGCTTTCGTACTGCTGCGGCAACTTGAGCGACTGACCTAAACTGTCTAAGGGTTCGTCGCGGGTGAAGCCGGGCGGATCGGTGGCGATTTCGAAGAGTACTCCGCCGGGTTCGCGGAAGTAGATCGCCATAAAATAGTCCCGATCGATTGGTTGAGTCACCTCGTAGCCTTGCTCGACCAGCACCTCTCTAAACCGTAGCTGCTCTTCGTTATCCTTGGCGCGGAACGCCACGTGGTGTACCGAACCGCCCGCCACGTGACCGCGCTGCCCGGCGGGCAAATCAACGATATCAATCAGCGAAGCCCCCGCATCGCTACCACTGGCGAAACGAAACCGGTTGACGTGCTCTTCTACGGCCTGATAGCCTAGTATTTCCGTGAGTACGCTGACGGTTTCGCTACGTCCGTGAATGGATAAGGTGACGTTGTGAAAACCACGGATGGCCGCCGGAGCGTCTATGCCCTGGGCAGCAAAGGGTTCGCGCGGATCATCTTCGACGCCAACCAACTCCAGTTTGAGTCCGTCAGGATCGGTAAAGGTCAGGTAGGTTTCGTTGAACCGCTGCGCCGGTTTGTTATAGATTACGTTCTCTTGCTCAAACCGCTCTACCCAGAAGTCAAGCGCGCCCACGGGCACAGAAAAGGCAGTCTCGGTGACCTGCCCCGTGCCTCGTCGCCCCGGAGTGATGCCCTGCCAGGGAAAAAACGTGAGGATGGTACCTGGATCACCGGTTTCATTTCCAAAGTAGAAGTGATAGGTGCCAGGGTCGTCAAAGTTGACGGTCTTTTTAACCAGTCGGAGTCCGAGTACGCGGGTGTAGAAGTCTAGGTTTCGGGCGGCATCGCCCGCGATGGCCGTAACGTGGTGGATGCCTAAAGTACGTAGGCTCATGTTGAATACGTTAAGATTTATTAAGAATAGTATTGGCGTGCTGTATTTCGTCAGCGTTGATGGTGTGCCCCATGCCAGGGTATATCTTTTTGGTGACGTCAGCGCCGAGTTGCTTGAGGATAACTTCTGATTCGTCAATACGCTGCTCAGGCACATACGGGTCGCGATCGCTGGAGCCGATGAAGACGGGCGTGCCGCCAAAGTCACCCTGATAGTTAGATACATCAACGGTATCGCCCAATAGGCCGCCGGTAAACGCAATAATTCCGCCGTAGCACCGGGCGTTTCGCGCTCCAAACTCCAGACTCAAAGAAGCCCCCTGTGAGAATCCCAACAGATAAATATCCTCGGGCCGAAAGTGCAGTCCCATGAGGTTGTCTATCACTTCGTGTACTCCCGACAGGCTTAAAGAAAGTTGGGGTTCGTTCTGGGTGATAGGTGTCATAAAGCCATGAGGATACCAAACGTTTTGGATCGCCTGAGGAGCTAAAAAGACAAAGTCAGGGGCTTTCAACTGCTCAGAGAACCGGACGAAAGCCTCGGCGCGGTCGCCCCGACCGTGCAGCATCACCAGCGCTCGTTTCGCGTCGGTGAGTGGTTGTCCTGCCGTGGCGACAGGCTGGTTAAGAATGATCATAGAGAGGATGTTAAACAGGTATACTGATACTACGACCCTCGGGCAAGCAGGGTTAGTTACCTGCGATCAAAACTATCTGGGTACAACGGCTGCCCCGGCTTGATTTTATTGCAGGCAACTGTATCTACTCGATAAAATTGCTTGCCTATGAATTATTTCAGCAGAATGTTCGTTACATCTACATGGAAACAGTTCAAGATATACGCAAATCGCAGGTTGTAAAAGAAATTCACAAACAATACAAAAAGTCTCATCCCGGAGTGTTCTCACTCAACTACTTTGACGCCAGTGAGCTTGGTGACTTTGTGGTGCAGCGCGGTCCAAATGTGGTTATTGACAAGCGCGGAATAGAAAGCTTTTTACAAGCTTTCCGATAGAAAAGCCAGCCTGAACTACCGACCGTACGGTCTCATAGCCCCCGAAATTTTATCGTCCCACGTAATGATATCTACTTCGTTACGTGGTTTTTGTGTTTATTTACTTTTCACTTCGTTTTCTTAGCTCCACCGCTGAGCTGCTTACCGATCACCACGCCACGTTGTGCTGAAATCCCCCTGGCCAAGAATAGCACTTTTCGACGATAGCCTCTGATCTGCTCAGTGAGAATTATCTAAGCCGTTAGAAAGACGCTGGCTTGCCTTTCGCTTTTTAATAAAAACCGTCTCAATTCTTCGCTGGCAATTTCCACTTTCATAATAAACCAACCACCTAGTTAGTTAGGGCTTCTTTTAACCCTTTTGTACTTCCGCTATTTTACTGAATTTCTGGCTCAGGTTCAGTTACTATTTAAACCAAAAGAATCTTACGCTTATCCATTTCTTAACGGTTTTGCTGTTGAACAGCACTAGACCTTTGCGCAGCTTGCGTTCAATAATTTAAACCACAGAAAGAAATGGAAAATTTTGACTTTGTAAGCTACTTACTATTGCCCGCTCTTATCTTCATAGCCCGGGTAACAGATGTCACCGTAGCCACCGTGAAACTGATGTTCGTAGTAAACAACGCCAAGCGTATTGCAGCCGTACTCGGTTTTGTAGAGTCGCTCATCACCATCGTGGCACTATCGCGCATCATGCAAGATGCCACCAACTTCATGGCCTACGTGATGTACGCCGCCGGATTTGCCACGGGTACGTTTGTCGGTATGCGTATTGAAGAAAAGCTGGCCTACGGCACAGTGATGGTGCGGGTGATTAGTCGTACGATTTCTGAAGAGTTGCTCAATTACCTCACCCTCAAGCAGTATCGCTACTCAATGGTAGATGCCAACGACCACGTGGGCAACACCCAAGTGCTATTTACGGTGTGCAAACGGAGCCGACTGCCTGAGTTTCAGAAAACATTAGAAGAGATTGCCCCGCAGGCACTCTACACCATTGAAGGGGTAAAGAAAGTAAGCCAGGATTTTCTGCCCGTAGAAGAACCAGCGCCCAAACCTGCCTGGACCACCTACGCTCGCTTACCCCGCCGTCGCGAAAAAGCGGCAGTCTCGGTATAAGGCGGCACTTCATAAATACGATTAAAGACCCGTAGAATAGCGTTAGAGGTCTGCCAATGCTCGTCATGAGGGCACTTTGGCAGATCTTTTTGCTTTTCTAAATAATCATCTCCACTTTTGTGACCGAT
Organism: Tunicatimonas sp.; assembly: GCA_965213875.1. GTDB lineage: Bacteria > Bacteroidota > Bacteroidia > Cytophagales > Cyclobacteriaceae > Tunicatimonas. Next base: position 37,597 of record CBDCAN010000012.1, read on the forward strand.
CAGTCACATTGTAATTCGTGGGAAGAGATACTTTCAATAATTTGTCGGCTGGCAAGCGCGAAGCCTTTATCCGCGTGGCATTGGAAGAGTTTGCGCACCATACGTACAACGATGCCTCAATCAGCCGTATCTTACGCAAGCTAGGCATCGCCAAGGGCAGCTTCTACCAGTATTTCACGGATAAGAAAGCGCTTTACTTTTACCTAAAGGATCAGGCAGAAGCTAAAAAGCTGGCGCAACTAGCGGAAATACTCGAACAAGAGCATGCTGACTTTTGGGAGCTGTATCGGCAGTTGTATACTAGTGGCCTTCAGTTCGAGCTGGACTATCCGCTTCATAATGCCTTTCTTTTCAACTTTTCGCGAGAAAAAGCCCTGCCAGAAGTCGCGGGTCAGCTCGAGTCAGCATTCAATAAGGGCATTGTCTTTTTTCGCGACATTCTTATTCGCGAACAACAGCAAGGGCGCATCAATCCCCAGTTCGATCCCGAGCTGATGGCCTACATCATCATGCAGCTGGGCAGTGGTATGGGCAACTGGCTGGCCTGGAAGCATAACATTGACCTAACGGCTGACCCAGCCGCCCAAGCACCTCAGCCCGGACGCGCTGAAATGCTGCAAACCGTTGAACAACTCATTCTTATCCTTCAATCTGGCATGCACCATGATCCACGTTAATCAGCTTCAGTACACCTATCCAAAAGCCAACGCGCCTACGGTGAAAGGCATTTCGTTTGACATCGCAGCGGGCGAAGTTTTCGGCTTTTTGGGGCCAAGCGGCAGTGGCAAAAGCACCACGCAGAAAGTGTTGTGCAAATTACTGCGCACATACCAGGGTGATGTACAAATTCAAAGCCGCCCTCTATCGGATTGGAATCAAGATTTTTATCAAGCCATCGGGGTAGGATTTGAACTACCCAACCATTACCTCAAGCTTACTGCCCTGGAGAACCTGCGGTTCTTTGCCGCCTTCTACGCACGTCGTTACGCACCGCTCACCGAGCTACTGGCACTGGTGGGTTTAGAGCAAGACGCGAACAAGCGGGTCAGTGACTTCTCGAAGGGTATGAAGATGCGCCTCAACTTCATTCGTTCGTTTATGCACGACCCCGACATTCTTTTTCTGGATGAACCCACCTCAGGACTTGATCCGGTCAATGCAAAAATCGTCAAAGACATCATCCGTACGCTAAAAAGTCAAGGTAAAACCATTTTCATTACCACCCACAGCATGTTCGACGCCGATGCGCTGTGCGACCGGGTAGCCCTCATCATCGATGGTGAAATCAAAGTCATTGACGCGCCCGGTGCCCTCAAATTACAGTACGGCCAGCGTCAGGTGCAGGTAACCACCACGGCGCACTCTGCGCCGGTCGTTTTCCCATTGGATCAGCTAGGCCACAACCAAGATTTTCTACGCCTACTACAGGAACAAGAAGTCAAAACTATCCACTCGGAAGAAGCTACACTGGAAGATGTATTTATACAAGTGACCGGTGAAAGTCTGTACAGCCACCCTCAAACCACTACCGCATGAGTCAGCTTTTACACCTTCTCCGGTGGGACTTTGTGCATCTGCAACGCAACCAGATCATTAGTATTTCTTTGCTGGTGGGGGCGGTATACCTGGGCGCCTTCTATTTGTTACGCTCAGTGGGTGCGCTAGAGAACTTGCTGGTGGTGATGATCTTCAACGACCCTATTTTGATGAGCTATTTTTTCGGAGGCGTGCTATTGCTGTTTGAACGTAACCAAGGCACACTGGATACGCTAGCCGTCACACCCTTATCGTTGTGGACTTACTTGTGGGCCCGAGGCATTGCTTTGTCGGTGGTCGCCACCGTCGTATCGCTACTCATGGCTTGGGTAGGGTACGGCTTCTCACTCAACTACCTTCCCTTTTTGGCCGGCACGTTTGGCACCTCTCTGCTGTTTACCTGGGCGGGCGGCTGGGTGGCCAATCTGGCGCAGGGGTTCAACGGTTATCTGATCCGCTCGGTCGGATTCTTTGTGGCGGCCGGTCTTCCTTTTTTATCGCTGTTCAACGTATGGCAGCATCCAATACTTTACCTTGTTCCTTCCCTTCCGGGGCTGCTGTTGCTACGTGCTTCCTTCGAGACGCTCGAAGTTTGGCAACACGTTTACAGCTACCTGTACCTCATTGTGGCTGGTGCTATTGCCTTTCGGGGTTGCTACCAATCTCTTGCTACACCATGAGCAAACTACTCACCCTCATTGCGAACGATCTGCGTATGGTACTTCGCGATCCTATGCTTCGCATTTTTCTTCTTCTGCCACTACTCGTTGTTGGTATGGTTCAGTGGGCTATTCCGGCTATTTTCGTAGCCTACCCCGCTGTGCAAGAATATGATTACGTGATTCTGATGTGGGCCTGTTTACAAAGCTCAGTGATGTTTGGGTTTATTAACGGATTCGTTTTTCTGGAAGAGAAAGACGAGCAGGTTTTTACCGCATTACGAGTGATGCCAGTCGCCGCCGTCACTTTACTAACGGCGCGGTTGGCCTTGGGAGTTATCATTACTAGTATAGTCAATGTGGTGATTCTGCAAACCACTGATTGGGTTTCTATCAGCGGAACACGGACAGTATGGTTGGCCGTTCAGTATGCAATGCTGGCTCCACTGCTGACCCTGTTGCTAGCGGTGTTTGCCAAAAACAAGGTAGAAGGACTGGCCCACTTCAAGGTCTATTCGCTTCTAATTAACCTCCCCGCGCTTATCTATTTCCTGGATCATCCGGCCTGGCACGCTTTGGCAATCGTACCTACCTACTGGTCGTTTCGCAGTATCGAGGCGCTGCACGCTGGGAGTTCGTTTGAAGTGTTTGCCGGTGTCGGATCAGTGCTCTATCTCATCTTACTATGGCTAGTTCTGCGAAGGTTTGCCAAACAGATATTCTAGCATATTTTCTATATAAATCGCTTAAATATATATTTTTAGTAAAAACTACCATCAATTGTTTATACACATTAAAGAAATTTATATTTCTGTCTTGTAGAGTGTAGTGGTCGACCTGGTTTCTATACCTTGAGAAGTACCTATTCTCAAAACGAACTACTACATGAAACTATTTACACTGCTTGTCGCCCTCGCATCACTGCTCATTCTTCCTCAGTGCCACTCTGACGATACGCTGACGACCCTACCGCCCGCCGATTCAAATAATAGCATTGGACAAGCAGCGGCAACGAGTGGCCTCAAACCGATTGGTTCGGGGGTAATGATGCAGGCTTTCTACTGGAACGTACCGGCCGGTGGTACCTGGTGGAACACCCTGCGGAGCAAAGTAGCCGACTGGAATAGGGCCGGAGTAGATGCTATTTGGTTGCCGCCCGTCAGCAAAGCCATGAACGGACCGCTGTCGATGGGTTACGACCCGTTCGATTACTACGACTTCGGGCAGTATAACCAGATGGGAAGCACTGAAACCCGCTTCGGTTCCAAGGCCGAGCTCGACCAACTGATTGCCACCGCGCACAACCAGCGACTAAGTGTGATTGCCGACATCGTGATCAACCACAACAGCGGCGGTGACAGCGAGTTCAATGTATTTCGTAACACTGATACCTACACCGATTATCAGGCCGCCTCAGGCTTATTTAACCGATCGCAGTACGACTTTCACCCCAACGACTACCACGCCAACGACCCGGCGGTTTTCGCTGGTTTTGCTGATCTGTGTCACCACAAACCCTACGTACAAGACTGGCTGTGGAAACGCTCAAACTCAGTGGCCCAGTACTACAAAAATACGATGGGCTTCGACGGCTGGCGCTTTGACTACGTTAAGGGGTTTGAACCCTGGGTGGCGCGAGAGTGGCAACGCGCCGTGGGTGGCTTCGCGGTGGGTGAGTACTGGGATGGCAACGCGGCCACTCTTGAGTCGTGGACTAGCCAAGCCGACGCATCGGCTTTTGACTTTGCCTGCTACTACCGCATGCGCGACGCCTTTACGGGTAATAACCTGAACGCTCTCGGTGGTGATATGCTCTGGAAACGTGATGCCAGCCGGGCCGTTACCTTCGTGGCCAACCATGACACCGACGAAATTATCAATAACAAGCTACTGGCCTACGCCTACATCCTCACCCACGAGGGCTACCCCGCCCTGTTTTATCGTGACTACGAAGAGTGGTTAGACAAAGGTGAAATGAATAACCTGGTCTGGATTCACAACAACCTGGCGGGCGGCTCTACGACTAATCTATACACTGACAACGATGAGTATATTGCCCGAAGAAATGGCTTCGACGGTAGCAGTGGGCTGGTGGTATACATCAACAATTCGGATCAACGCCTTGAGCGCTGGGTACCCACCAATTGGACCGGTGGGCGAATCAAAGACTACACCGGTCACTCGTTATGGGAGCCGGTGACGCAGGGCAACCAGTGGGTGAAGATCGAGGCTCCGGCCCGCAGTTACACCGTGTGGTCGCTGCGCTAGCGGTGATGCAGCTTCTGGCAAATCAGTGAGGCTACGCTGCGCACTTCCAGAAAGTCGTCCTGAATGGTTTGGGCGTGCGGATGGGTGTCGGTGCATATCACCCGCTCGATCAAACCACAGTTTTTGAGGGCCTGCAAGCCATTGTTGACAAACAGTCCGTGGGTGGTGATCACCACAATACGGGCGGCTCCGGCCTCGTGGTAGGTGCGCGCAGCGTTGATAATGCTGCCGCCCGAGCGGATCATGTCATCGTAAATGATGACCGTCTTACCTTCTACATCGGCGTTTACCGCACTCACTTCGGTATGGTCGCCCTGCAAACGTCGCTTGAGGATGAAGGCCGCCCCCACTCCTGCATCATTGGCTAGTGACTCTACCCACTTCGCCCGGCCCGAATCGGTGCTGGCCAGTACATAATCATCGCCGCCGTAGTCGCGCGCGGCCTGTAGCACCAGGTCTTTGCAGTACACGTGGATCGGATACAAATGGTGCTCAAAGTAGTGCGGAATGCCCTCGGTGTGCAGGTCGAACAGGTAGATTTTGTTACCCCGGTTGCTGCGTGGAATAGAGGAAAGTAGCCGGGCCCTCGTTTTGGCCGTCACCACCTCGCCCGACAGCACGGCCCGCTCCATGGTAGAGTAGCCAAAGTAGGGCACGACCAAACTCAGCGAGTCGGCCCCGTAGCTCACCAGAGATGAAGCTAGATCGAGTAATTCCAGCGTAGAAGCATCGTCTACCGTACCACCGAGCAGCACCACGTCGCGGTCTTCCACGTCGCTGAGGATACGCTGGTAGCGCTCACCGTCGGTAAAGGTTTTGTGGGCTACTTGCCCTTCGTCGAAGTTGCCGGTGGCGAGCACCTTTTCGGATAGGTAGGCGTAGGCTTGGGTATGGAAGAGGATTTTTTTCATAGAGCGACAGCTACTAATTTCTTTCAAATAGATTTTCTTCGTCGTCCAGCAGCGGCATAAGCAAAGCTTCCGAGAGCGAAAAGGTCAAAGGGGCTAATGTAGCCTCGTCTTGGTCAGCCTCTTTGATTGGCCGACATACGTCACTTTTTTCGGCTGGGCGGCAGTCCGCTTCTGTGCGCCGCAATCGTTTCTTCATTTTATCGCCCGTGCTCATTTGCTGGTTTACGTCAACTGTCCCCATCGGGTTAATCATTTAGTTTGAGCTAATTGATATAGTTCGTCAGCTAGCTGTTCAATCATCGATCCTTGGTACAGGCAGTCTCGCCAGCGTTGGGGAATGGCGGTAGCGCCGTAATAAGCACCAGCCAGTTGCCCGTAAACCGCCCCTACCGTATCAGCATCATTGCCCAGATTTACGGCTTTGAGTGCCCCCGCTTCAAAACTATCAGTATGATAGAAGGCCCATAGAGCGGCTTCCAGGGTTCTGACAACGTAACCCGAAGCGACAACTTCCGGCGGCTGCCGGGTTTTGAAACTTCCCCTTACTACTTCGGCAATCTCAGTATCCAAAGGTTCGGCCGACCATACCTCGGCCCGACTGTGGTCGGCACAGAGCACCTCCTTGTCTTCGCCTTGCAACGCCAGCAGTAACAAGTACGCGAAGTAGCGGCAGCCGTCGACCGACTGTGGGGCGGCGTGGGTGGTTTTTGAACTGATGCCACTTTTGGCAATAGCCTCGACAGGTTGAGTTCGGAAGAACAGCGGCACCGGGGCTAGTCGCATCAGTGAGCCGTTGCCAGCGCTCATACGATCGGTAGAACCGCTGATGGCTTGACCGCTCGATACAAACCGATCAAGCGCTTGCGTCGTTGTCAAGCCAATATCCACACACTCGCCCGGTCGACTACTTAGGTAGCCCTCTCGGTACCAGCGGTTGTAGCGCTCCATCTGGTCGAACGTATCAAACGTTTGTTTCTCCAGTAGGCTGGTGGCCAAGCACAGGGCCATCGAGGTATCGTCGGTCCATTGTCCGGACTCTAGACCGAAGGCGCCTCCGCCCACCATTTCAGTGAGGGGAGCAAAAGTGCCTGGGCGTTGAAACTCTAATGTGGTGCCTAATGCATCTCCTACCGCGAGTCCTACCAAGGTGCCCCGGCAACGTTCTTCTGTAGTAATCATGGGAACTGAATATATTGAACGGGCACCTGCTCAGTAAGCCACACTCCGTTCTTGGATTGGTAAAATAGGTGTCCGTCCTGCGCCATTTGCTCAGCTTGCACGGTGAGAATGACGGGCTTACCGCGTCGCCCACCCACCTGCTGGGCCGTGGCTACCTCGGCAGATAGGTGTACGTGCTGACGATTCATCTTTTGCAGCCCTTCGGCCCGAATAGCATTCTCAAACTTAGCCACCGTGCCGTGGTATAACACGGTAGGCGGAGTAACTGGCTCTAGTTGCAAATCGACTGTGATACTATGCCCTTGATTGGCCCGAATACGGGTGCCGTCGGCACTGATCGCGAAGCGTTGTTTATCGCTGGTAGCCACAATGTCTTCTATCAAAGCACGGTCTACCGGATCGTGTTTTCGGCTTACTTTTGTGATGAGTTCATCGAGGTCAACCCAGCCTTCGGCGTCGAGGGTGAGTCCGGCGGCTTCGGGCTGGTGTCGTAGTAGCAGACTAAGTAGTTTGCTGGTTTTTTTATGATTGTTGTTCATGTTCGTATAGTTTTTTCATCCGCCGGTAGTCCTTCTCGCTGAAGGCGACCAGCGTTACTTGTTCTGGTTGCGGGTGCTCCGCCAGAAATTTGGTGATTTCGCGAAGGGCAATGGTGGTGGCCAACTCAAACGGAAAGCGATAGGCACCGGTGCTGATCGACGGAAAAGCGATGGTCTTCACCCCACTTTCGGCAGCTACCTCTAACGACCGGCGATAAGCCGAAGCGAGCAGTACTGCCTCCCCTTGTGTGTTGTTATTCCATACCGGCCCGACCGCATGAACGACGTACTTCGCTGGTAAGTCAAACCCGTCGGTGATCTTAGCGTCGCCAGTATGGCAGCCTCGCAGCGGGCGACAGGCTTCTTTCAGCTTGGGGCCCGCCGCCCGGTGGATGGCACCGTCAACTCCGCCCCCACCCATCAGTGAAGGGTTGGCGGCGTTTACAATAGCATCGACCGCTAGTTGGGTGATGTCGCCTTGGGTTATAGTGATTCGTGGATTCATTGTTATTTTGGTTCATAGCCCACAGATAAATCTGTAGGGCTGTGGTGATTAAGCGTTTTCAGATACCAGATTCTCCCGCAGCTTAGTCAGTACCTCGCCGAGCCAGTTTTTGCCCCGCCAGGTGTCGCGCGACTGAGCTTTGGGGTTGTTCTCCGACAGCCCAATGCCCCAGATACGGTCTCGAGGGCTGGCTTCTACCAGGGTTGTGCCTTCGGTAGCCAACAGGGTGGCGAGCAGGTCTTCGTTCTGTGTAAACTTGGCTCGGCTGCCGTCATAGACAATTTGTTTGCAGTTGGCTTCCCAAGTGTCCTTGTCAAAGTCATGTACTTTGCGTCCAAAGGCTTTTTGCTCCTTCGGACTGTCGGTTTGCAGAATTTTCTCAGCCATGGCTGCATCACCAAATAGTACCGCTTTTTGGTGCATCATATACTGTTCGGTGCAGTTGTAGCGAATGCCAGCGACGGTAAATACTGACGGGTGCCAGTTGCTGAAGGGCGACCCGCTGCGCCAGAAGAAGGTAAATTTTTCGTTGTTCATCAGTTTGTTATTTTAGGCTATAGTTAGCTCAAACGGGCCCGCTCGCGCACTTCCTCAAAGGTCCATTCTTTCACCAGCTCACCATTTTCAAAAACAGTGACGAGTTGGTCTTCCAGTGCGGGACGATCCGTTTCAGCGACCGTTCGGAAAGAACCATTTTCCTGAATAAGTTTTAAACGACCACCCTTGCTCTTCTTGAAGCTTTCGGTAATGTTACCCTGCGCATTCATCTCGGTAGGGTTTTTCTGCACCACCACGTCCTCACCGTTCATTTTCGCGTAGCTGCACTTGAGGGCGAACTTTTGGGTGTCGCGATCCAGCTTCTGTAGCAACGCCCCGCCCATACCGAGCACCAGGTTTTCAGCACTGATGCCGTTCGCTTCCAGCGCTTCGTACATGCCCTTGATCGCGTCGTAGTTGACCCCGTCGCCCTGAATAACGCACACTTGGGGCGGCAGCACCCGGTAGCCCTTTTCGTTCGTCGTATAGCCGAAGCGGTCAAACAAAATCTCAAAGATCTTGAGCAACGTCATCACCGGATCACCACTGTCAGGGCGAATCACCAGGGTGCCATCCCGATCCAGTATCTGCTGCTTCAGGTCGTCGCCCCAGTACTGTTCGCAAGCCCGGAAGATGTTGTAGCTGTCTGATACGCAGGCGATGGTACCACTCGGAAAGGCATCCAGCACGTGGCGAAAGATATCAAGCTCACCGGCTTCGCCCAGCAGGGTGCAGATACTATGCTCGGTGGCCGGAATGCTTTTGCCGTAGACCTCCGCTGTGGCGTAGTACTGCTGCGCCAGCGCCGAACCGGCCAGGTTGTCGCTGCCCATAAAGTTGAGCAGGTGGGCACTGCCCCCTAGTCCGGCACTCTCTACGCTACTCACTCCCCGAAAACCAAAGTCATTGAGCACAAAATCGATACCCGCCTCGGCCCCCCTGCTCGCCGTTTTGGCGTAGTAGTCAGTCACCACCCGCTTCACTTCCCGGCTGATGGTAGCCACTGTACACGGGTACCACACTTGCATCAGCAGCGTCTCCAGGAAGTTAGTGAGCCAGAAGCATTCGGGATCGGTATTCTCGATGGTCATCAGCACGTTCTGCGTCGGCACCGCCGTTCCTTCGGGCACCGCGCGGATGCGCACCGGCAAGCGGCCGTTGTGTTTATCCAGAATATACTGGAACTTACTTTTATCAAAGACATCGTCACGTCCGAAAACTTGCCGCAGAAAGGGTTCGGCTTCGTCTAATTCCTCTTGGGTAAAGGCCGGGCCGGTGAGGTACGCTTTCAGGAAGTACTGTAGGCCGTAGAACACGGTATTGTTAAATTTTCCACCTCGACTCTCCAGGTAACTGTACACTTGCGTGGTGCCCGGGTAGTAGAGTTTGTGGTGAGAATATTTGTACGCATCGGCGAGTAATATGAGATTGTTGTTCATAGTAGAGCTTTGTTTAATATAGTCATTGTAAGATGAGCTTGCTATGTAGAGCATTCTCGTAAAATGTATAGACACCTATGCGTTTCAGGTAAACTTTATCACAAATAGTCAAAATTTCGTGTTGTTCATTTCTTTGTCTTGATACAAAGAAACGAACCAAAGAAAAATCAAGAAATTCTAATGCTTCCTTGCACGGCCTGGCGCACGCCCGCCTAGAATTTCGGGCCACCCGCCTTTTTTACGAAAAACGATTCCTCTGCTGCTCTCTATCGTTATATGAAAACAGTGGTGGTCTATGCGTATTTATTAATCAGATGTTGAAATAGGCCGTGGTGCTCTTCACTGATTTTGCCCTGCTCGATCATACTGGCCAGTTCTTTCATCGGAAACCAGGCGAGGTCCATGATATCGTCTTGGGCCTTCGGATCACCGTACTGGTAGTCGCAACTGAACAGTGTGGTGATAATCTTGTCCTCTTCGCTGCGATAGCGCCAGTCGTCGATGCGGGCCGAGGTTTCATACGATAAGTCGCCCACCTCAATGGGGCCGCACTCTTCGGTCAGTTCACGACGGGCAGCGGTTTCGTAGCAATCGTCTTCCGGATCGGTGAAACCGCCCACCAGCCGCCATTTATTATTGATTGATTTTTTACCCAGTAGAATCTCAGATTTTGCTTGCCGAAACACCGCGATATCCACCGTCGGATACACCTTTTTGTACTGATTGTGATAGGCGTACAGGATACCCGCCCGAAAGTCGCGGGAGTCAAATACCTTATCGGCGTACTTCTGTCGTAGCTCGGTAGCGTTGTAGTCACCGTGCTCGGGCAGTTCTACGGTTTCATTGCGGCCCGCGTAGTACGGTATAAAGCTGTCGCGACTGCCGTAGAGGGTAAACCGCTCGTTCGGAAAGGCGCTGCTCAGCAGCTGATCCAGGTGCTGCGACCAGGCGTGATCACTCGGATGGTCACTCAACGGCAGCACTACCACGTCTTGATGCGCCGTTTTGATCATCTTTTCGCGGGTGTAGTAATCGTACGGACTGCGACGGCTTCCGACGATAGGACTGACTCCCAATACCATGATCAGTTTGTTATGCTTGCCCTTTACCTGTTCGATAAGATCGAGGTGACCTTCGTGCAAGTAGGGCGTCTGAAAACGGGCGATAACTACTCCAGTACTCATAGTAATTTGCGTTTAATATACACAAATATAAAGAGTCAGAATTTAGCAGACAAATAATTTGCGTAAAATTTACATAAATAGTAGAGTTAGATAGTCTTCAGTTCAAAAGTGATTCCTTCGCGCTTTAACTGAAAGTACTTCTTCTCGTCGAACTGAAACAGATTTCCCGGCCGACCGGCTCCGCTGAGCCGTTGTTTCTCAGCGGTTTCTTTCAGGAAGCCAAACTTTATAATCTTCTTCTTGAAGTTACGTCGGTCGATAGGTCGATCCAGCACGGTAGCGTACAGCTTTTCCAGCTCGGAAAAAGGAAACTTCCGGTCGAGCAGTTCGAAGCCAATCGGTTCGTACTGCATCTTGTTGCGCAGGCGGTTGATCGCTACCTCAATGATCGTGGCGTGGTCGAAAGCTAAAGAGGGCAACTGTTTGGTATCGAACCAACGTACTTCGCTGGCTTCGTTGCTGGTGGTGAGCTGAAAGGCTTCGGGTTTTACCAGTCCGTAGTAGGCCACCGATACCACCCGATTGCGCGGATCACGTTCCGGCTCGCCGAAGCTGTACAACTGCTCCAGGTAATTGATGCTCACGCCCGTTTCTTCTTCCAGCTCCCGCTCTACCGCTTGCTCCAGCGACTCGTCGTCCTTCACCAATCCACCCGGCAAGGCCCAGGTACCCCGAAAAGGTTCGAGCGTTCGTTTGATCAGCAGCACCGATAACCCCTCCTGGGAAGTGTAGCCGAACACCACCGCATCGACCGAAAGCTTGATACTTTGTAGAGAACCCATGCGGTAAAGATGCGACGAAAGCCCGGGCTACGCAAGCAGAGAAGCATACGACTGGTGGGCTAACTGGGTGTGTGGTTAGTTAAGAAGTTGAAGGTTGCTAAGTTAGAACCTTCACAACTTTTCAACCTTCTAACCCAGCATATCTCTGTAAAGACCGTATTACCTCACGATTAGTATGCGCTACCGTAGCCGTAGATAAGTAGGCCGACAAGAATAAACGACACTTGGTAGCAGTGGCAGGGCACCGTGACCCGGGCACCGTGACTCGGGGCCGCCCCTCAGCAAGAAAGACTGCTACTGCCGCTGTCACTGGCCGGAAGGCTACCCGCAGAAAAAACTTAGCCAAAAAGTGACGAACATTCACACTCGGGTACTTAGTCTGCTACTTACTACGCCCGCACCTCCAAAATATCCTGCCAGCGGGTGGTGTAGTGCGGTGACACGCTTTCGCGGGTGGTTTCTCCGTTTTGCCGGGTGCCCACTGCGGCCACCGTCACTGTGCCCCGCCCCATGCGCTGGTTCAGTTGGTCCATCGCGATCATGGCCTGATTATGCTTGCTCCGATCCACCGCGTCGAACAAATGCTGCTGACGGGCGGCGGCAGGCACCAGCTCACTCACCATCACGCCGGTTTTCTTGTAAACGTAGCCCTCTCGGTAGATAGCACGCAGAGCTTGGCGGGCGTAGCGCACCAGTTCGGAAGTACTACTTGTGGGCACCGGTAGCGCCAGCGTTTGGTAGTTATGATACTGCGCCGCACTGCGATGAAACCGGTTGGTCCTAATCACAACCGTAATGAAGTTGGCACAGCTCTGCTGCGCCCGCAGCTTCTCTCCGCAACGACTGGTATGCCGGGCCACCGCCTCACTCAATGTATCCAAACCACCAACCGATCGGGCAAAAGAACGAGACGCTCCGATAGACCGCTTATCTGGGGCCACCATTTCCAGCGGCAGGCACGATACGCCCCGTAGCTCCATGGCGATGCGCAGCCCTACTACGCTGAGTTGCTGCCGTACCCAGCGGTCGTTGCGCTGACACAACTGCGCAGCGTTTTCTACCCCGTGGCGACGCAGTTGCATGGCCCACCGCCCACCGATGCCCCACACTTTTTCTACCGGAGTGGCGGCCAACACCGCTTGCCAACCGGCCGGAGTGGTGAGCGTGTAGACTCCGCCAGCCCGCTGTTTAGCCATTCGGTTGGCCACCTTGGCCAGGGTTTTGGTGGGCGCAATACCTACCGACACCGGAATCCCCGTCCACCGACGAATGGTTTGCCGCATCCGGTGCGCAGTCTCTTCCCACGACACCCCAGTGTAGGGCGACACCCGCACGAAGGCTTCGTCGATAGAGTACACCTCTACCTGCGGACTAAACGTCCGCAGCGTTTCCATCACACGGTTCGACAGATCACCGTACAGCGCGTAGTTAGAGGAGAATACGGCAATGTTGTGCTGCTTGATGAGCGGTTTGGCTTGGTACAGCGGAGTGCCCATACCAATGCCTAGTGCTTTTGCTTCGGCCGAGCGGGCCACAATGCAGCCGTCGTTGTTAGAAAGCACCACCACCGGACGGTGTTCTAGCGCTGGGCGGAATACCCGTTCGCAGGAAGCATAAAAGTTATTGCAATCGACAGCAGCGTACATACGATGGCCAGGGGTTTGTCAGAGATACGGTAGCGCGGCACTGTCTCATAAAGTATTTACAATTTATGAATGACGTACGTGACCACTCCCCAAATACGAAGATGATGATGTTCTGTGATACGCAACGGCTCGTACGCCGGATTAGCGGGCTTGAGGCAGACCTGATTGTTCTGCGCAGACAGTTGCTTTACCGTAAATTCACTATCTACGATACACACCGCAATGTCACCGTCTTTCGGTCGCAAAGCCCGATCAACCACAAGCAGATCGCCATCGTTGATGTCAGCGTCACGCATAGAGTGCCCCCGCACTCGCACGTAAAAAGTGGCCGACGGGTGCTGAATGAGATGCTGGTTGAGGTCCAGGCGAACCTCTTCGTAATCTTCAGCCGGAGAAGGAAACCCGGCGGATACGGTCGACTCAAACAGCGGCAAACCGAGTGATTCGGTGCTATCGACCGTGTATGTGGTTAAGACGAAATTTGTGGGGACGTTGCGTAAGCCAGTCATGCTGCTACCGTTGGTTATCCAAGTAAACCAGCATTATCCCGAGGCATTGACCAAAACGGTCAGAAATGCGCTCTTTTTGTCTGATTTGTCGGGCTCTTGCTCTAAACAGAATCGCTTACGTACCCCATTGGGCACTAAACTTCTAGAGCAGCCGCTTCACCCAGCTGAGCTTTTGGTCGGTGTAGGGTGGGTACTTCATAGGCGCATCGAAGAAGAAACGGGTTTTCATCATGCTCTTCTCGTGCGAAAACGTATCGAAGCTACGCTTGCCGTGGTAGCTACCCGTTCCGCTGGTGCCAATGCCACCGAAGGGTAAGTTCGGATTGCTGAGATGTATCAAAGCATTGTTGATGGCGCCGCCCCCAAACTGAATGTGCTCGGTAAAATAACGTTCCACCGTAGGGTCTTTGGTAAACACGTAAAACGATAGCGGATACGGATTCTGCTCGATAATTTCACGCGCGTCTTCTAGTGTCTGATACGTTAACAGGGGTAAAATAGGTCCAAAGATCTCCTCCTGCATCACTAGGCTATCCATCGCTACTTCATCGAGCAAGGTGGGCGCAATAAACAAATGATCCCGGTCAGTCTGGCCACCAGCCAGCACCCTACCCTGTTCCAGATAGCCTACCAGCGTATCAAAGCGTTTTTCGTTGATGATGCGACCGTAGTCGACAGTATCGGGTGAAACGATCGGACCGTAAAAGTCTACCAATGCCTGCTTCAGCTCGGCCACCATTTTCTCTTTCACCGAATGGTGTACCAGCAGATAATCGGGACTCACACAGGTTTGGCCCGCGTTGAAGCACTTGGCCCACATCAGGCGACGGGCCGTTACCCGCAGATTGGCACTGGCATCGACCACCGCCGGACTCTTGCCGCCCAGCTCTAGGGTAACCGGAGTGAGCGAGGGCGCTGCCTGCTGCGCGATGATGCGACCCACCGGCACGCTACCGGTGAAGAAGACGTGGTCAAAGCGGTGGGTTTCCATCAGTTCGGGTACTACTTGCGCGCCTTCGCCTTGCACCACACTCATATAATCTTCGGGAAACACCTCGCCAATGATCTTCTCTATGAGCAGGGCGGTGTGCGGCGTTTCTTCAGAAGGTTTGATTACCGCACAATTACCAGCGGCGATGGCCCCAATCAGCGGTGCCATCGCCAGTTGAAACGGGTAGTTCCACGGTGCGATAATGAGTACGACCCCCAGAGGCTCAGGAATCACCCGACTGCTAGAAGGAAAATGTACCAGTGAGGTAGACACCCGCCGCGGCTTCATCCATCGCTTGAGTCGTTTCAGGGTGTAATGAATTTCTTCGTACACCAGGGCAATCTCGCTGGTATAAGCCTCAAACTCCGGTTTACCCAGGTCTTGGTGCAGGGCTCGCAGAATATCGTCTTCGTAACGATGAATGGCCCGCATCAGAAGCCGTAGTTGCTGCTGACGAAATGCGTGCGGACGGGTTTGCCCGGTGGCGAAAAACCTCTGCTTTTCGGTAAACCGTGCCTGGGTGGCAGATGAATTGATCAGTGCTTCTACGGTCGTGTCCATGTTATTCAAATTTACGTACAGCTTACCGTCGTCTTACGAAGTTTGCAGACCAATGGTTGATCCTTCTTCTTATCCCACCGGCGGTTACCCTCTCACCATTTGCACAAAATCAGTAACATCTAGCTTCAAATCTTGACTCTCGGCTAGCACTTTGATAAAAGCGCTACCAATGATAGCCCCGTGGGCGTGCTGACTAGCGGTTTCGAACGTTTCATGATTGGATATACCGAAGCCAATCAGGGTTGGATGGCGTAACTGAAGGGCCTGGATTCTCTTAAAGTAAGCAACTTGATCACCGGTGATGCCAGACTTGGCCCCTGTAATGCTGGCCGACGACACCACGTAGATGAATCCGTGTGAGTGCTCATCGATGAGGCGGATACGCTTCTCTGAGGTTTGGGGTGATACCAGAAAGATGTTGTAGAGCCCGTAGGATTCAAACAGGGCTTTGTATTCATCCAAGTACTCCTGCATGGGCAGGTCGGGAATGATCAGCGCGTCTACCCCTACTTGCTGGCACTGTTCACAAAACCGCTCGATACCGTACTGTAGGGCCGGATTGAAGTAACCCATCAGAATGATCGGCAGCGACACCAGCTCCCGAATACCCTGTAGCTGCTCGAACAGTTTACCCACCGTCATCCCGTTCTTCAGGGCCTGCCCTCCGCTCTGCTGAATGGTGGGCCCATCGGCCAGCGGATCAGAGTAAGGCATGCCAATTTCGATGATATCAGCTCCGGCTTGCTCAAGGTACGCTGCAATCCGCACGGTGTCGTCCAGCTGAGGATAACCGGCGGTGTAGTATACCGAGAGCACATGGTTGTTCTTCTGCTGAAAGAGTTGGGTAAGGCGGTTGTTCATGAATTGAATTAAGAATGACGGAATTAGGAATTAAGGATTCTATCATTCTTAATTCCTAATTCTTGTTTCAATACTTCCCCCACCGGATATAGGTTTCCAGGTCTTTGTCGCCGCGCCCCGATAGGTTGATGACCACGGTTTCGTTCGGCTGGGCGTTCATCTGCGTCAAAACGGCGATGGCATGGGCACTTTCAATGGCCGGAATAATGCCTTCCAGACGACTGAGCAAAATGCCCGCGTTCATAGCATCATCGTCGGTGACGGCGTAGAACTCGCCGCGCCCCGCGTCGAACAGATGCGCGTGCAGCGGGCCGATGCCAGGATAGTCTAGTCCGGCAGAAATAGAATGTGGCTCCACCACCTGACCGTCGGCGGTTTGCATCACCAGCGATTTGCTGCCGTGCAGCACTCCGGCGGTGCCCAGGGAGGTGGTGGCGGCTGAGCGACCGCTTTGCACGCCCTCGCCCGCGGCTTCTACCGCCACGAGGCGCACCTCGGGTTCGTCTAAATAGTGGAAGTATGCGCCCGCCGCATTGCTACCGCCGCCCACGCAGGCGACCACATAGTCCGGTAATTCGGTGCCCGTCTTTTCCTGAAGCTGCCAGCGAATTTCTTCGCTGATGACGGACTGAAAGCGCGCGACCATATCAGGATACGGGTGCGGCCCCACCACCGAGCCGATGATGTAGTGGCTATCGGTGGGGTTGTTGATCCAGTGGCGCATGGCTTCATTGGTCGCATCCTTGAGTGTCTGACTGCCGGACGTGGCCGGAATAACTTCGGCTCCCAGAATGCGCATGCGCTCTACGTTGGGTTTCTGCCGTTCCATATCGACCAAGCCCATAAACACCTTGCAGGGCATCCCCATGAGGGCACAAACGGTGGCGGTGGCCACGCCGTGCTGTCCGGCTCCGGTTTCGGCGATAATAAACCGCTTGTTCAGGCGCTTCGCCAGCAGAATCTGGCCGATGGTATTGTTCACCTTGTGCGCCCCGGTGTGGCACAGGTCTTCGCGCTTGAGGTATACCTGGGTGTTGAACTTCTCCGACAATCGCTGAGCGAAGTAGAGCGGAGTGGGCCGCCCCACGTAGTCGCGCAGCAGTTGGTCGAACTCCTGCTGAAACGCCGGTTCGGCGGTGATGCTGCGGTAGTTGTTCCGTAACTCCTCGATGTTGGGGTGTAGCATCTCAGGAATAAACGCGCCGCCGAAACGACCGTAGTACCCTTGCTCGTCGACCTGAAAATTAGATACTTCGCTAATCGCACTCATACGTAATGATTTAATAAAAACGGAAGATACGGGAGACCTTACGAGTCTCCAAGGCTTACTGAGGTAAACCCGATAACTGCGTCATAAATTCATGCAACCGCCGCGTATCTTTGCGCCCCGGCTCAGTTTCGAACCGGCTATTCACGTCCAACGCGTGTAGCTGGAGTAGGTTAATACGCTTCAGTTGATCCATATTATCCAGACCGATGCCACCGCTGAGCAAAAATGGTGTATCCAGTGGATAATTTCGCAGCAGCTCCCAATCAAACGCAAAGCCGTTACCGCCGGGCTGCTTTCCTCGGGTATCGAAGAGAAAGAAGTCAACGCTGGCTTGATAAGGCTGAAGGGTGCTAAAATCGAAGTGCTCATCGCCTACGCTGAATACCTTGATGATGGTGTAACCGGCCTGCCGCAGTGCCTGACACTGCTCGGGCGACTCCTGCCCGTGCAGCTGTAGGGCGTGTAGACCGTAGCGTTCGCCCATCTGCTGCATATACTCGGTGGCGGCGTTCACAAACACCCCGACTCGCCGAATTTCCGCAGGCAGTGCTTGTACCACCTCAGGTGACAGCGTATCTGACCATATAACGTGGCGACTTCTCGTAGAAGATGAAGCCCAGGTAGTCTGGCTCGAGCTCTGCTACTTCAGTAAGATTATCGGGATACTTCATCCCGCAGATTTTAAGTTTCATAGAGTTCGTTTCTAAGCTCATACGCCAAGTTGCTGATGGCTTGCTTGTCGGGGTATTCAGGCAGCGAAGACTGCGCAAACGCGTGCTCCATCACTTGCTGCCGCTCTTCTGCCATGCGCAGCAGGTCGTCGTACTCATATTTACCGGCCTTGATATCCAGCAGAAACGCTCGGTTGGGCCGAACCACATTCACCCGATGCTCTCGAGCGATTTCAATGGCCATATCCAGTAGCCGAAACGTGTGCATCATATTTTTGGCATCGTAGTTCTTCCCGTGGCTCTGGGTGCTTTCGTAGCGTGCTTCATTCCGGCGGTCTACCCAGTCCCAGTACTCGCGGTACTCTTTGCAGTAGCTCGAGTAGCCGTCGCGATTGAAATATAGCAATGCTTCCTGCGGTTTCCCCTTCGGTATAGAACTCAGGCTCACATCGTTAGAGTTTTCTCCTCTCACGATACCGCTGAACCCGGACTGCTCGTCGTAGTAAAGTCCGTACAGGTCTTTCATGTGCGGGATGTTGGTGAGTCCGCAGTGTTGCTGTTGCCAGCCTTTGTTACTCAAAAACGCTTCTAAGCCGACTGAACCGTTGTTGTGATTGACGTAGCAAAACGACAGCAGACTCTTTCTCTGCTTCGCCACCGGATTGACGATCTTCTTCTTCAGCCCCTGGGCCTTCTTGACCTGGGAGAGTGCGAACTTACCGAAGGTGTCTTTGCATCGCTTAGACAGTATTGAGTCAGACGTGAGTTTTTCTAGCACCGGGTGCCGGTAGCGCACGGCCGACGGGGGCGTATTGAGTAGCTCCAGGATGTTAGGATTGTTGACCGATAGCAGCTCCATGAAGCGGCCCAGCTCGTAGAAGACGATGTCATTAGAAGCGTTGTTCACCTGCGGCACATAATCCAGACCGTAGTACTCTTTCTTGGGTAGCAGAAATACGCCCTTGATATCGGTATCTGAAGTAGGCGTAGCCAGCCCGTACGCCCGGCTTCCGCTTACGCACTCCAACATGATAAGTCCTTTAAGATCATCTACCTCCATGCCGTCAATCGGTCAGCGTTCTTCGAAAGAAATCGTCGAGGTCTTTTTGGTCAGCCCGCGCCGCAGGCAGGGTTTTCGCCTTAACATCGGCTTCGGCCATGCAGTCGCGCATGAAATTGAGCACGGCCTCCTCTCCCTGATGAAAGTACGATTCGCTCACGGTCGCTTTGAGGGCAATCAGCTCCCGAATTCTGTCTACGACCAACGGTTCGATGGCGAGTTCTTCGAGCAGTGTGCCGAACTCAATCGGTGGCATTTCGTCTTTCTCCAGAATCCACCGGCAAACGGTGGCGGTGCGTAGCGCGTAAAAGAACTTCTTCAGCTTAAAGCGGTCATCCGCCATCACCTCATCGTAGCACTTGTGGGCCATGCTTAGGTAGTGGTGCATGGTGGCAATGGGCGAATAGCAAGCCTGCGCCAGCTGCGTCAACCTCAGTTAGAAACTGCGCATCGTGCTGATACAGGATGGGCGACTGAATTCTTTCCAGCAGGGGTGGATTTGATTTCCACAGCAGCCGCAGCGTCTTGCGCAAATCCCAACCCGAAATATCCAGGTCGTTATTCTCGAGCATGATGTTGATGCTATCCTTCGATTCAGACAACGACAAATACCAATCCCGGGGATGTGCGTAGATCATCCTAATGTCGTAGTCACTGTCGGGCGATGGAAAACCCCAGGCACGGGAGCCGGTTTCACAGGCCAGCAGGATTTTTATGTTCCGTTCCTGCTCAATTTGAGTCAGGTAGTTTTTGATTTTCTGTTCCAAGGCTTAATCGTTTTATGGCTGTAGTCAAGGTTGATTTATGCCTGCAACTGGCTGATTAACTCCCCACAGGCCACCCCCGGATCATCCTGCACTATCTCGCATGACTGTGTGCAAATTTTGTGCTCTCCTACCAAAAAACCCTGCAGTAGCCGTGCTCTTTATCAGTTGTTGGATGGCGGCAGTGAAATGCCGCTTTCTCATCTTAATTTCCAAGCTCGATACCATCGAGCTGAAGTAGAATAGCTTGCGATAGTTGATAGTTCAGCCAACTCGTTCTTGAGGTACTGATTAACTCCTCACACGCCATCCCCGGATCATCCTGTCGCATGAAGTGTTCTACCAAAAACCCCTGATAGGCTCTATCAGTTTTGGCGGCGGAGTCGTTGATGCCGCTTTCTGAAATCTTAACCGTATTCTCATCAGTTGCGCCAGTTGGATCGAGGTATTGATGCTGACCTCAAAGGTTTTCAGGTCACGGTTGTTTACTCCCACCACATCTACGAAGGGTGCGATGGTATCTTGCAGGGCGGTTTGCCGCAGCTCCGCTTCGTTATGTACTTCCAGCAGTACTTCCAATCCCAGTTGGTGGGCGTACTGCGCCAGGGCCAGCACTTGGGCGGGCGCCAACACCGCTGCGATCAGCAAAATGGCATCGGCTCCCAGTGCTTTGGCTTCGGTGATCTGGTAGCGATCAATGGTGAAGTCTTTGCGCAGCACCGGGCAGGTATTGTGCTGCCGGGCAATGCGCAGGTTTTCATCGCTGCCGTCGAAGAAGTCTACGTCGGTGAGGACCGACAGGGCGGCAGCTCCGGCGCGCGCATAACCGGTGGTGGTAACGCGCACGTCGGCGGTGGCGTTGATGGTGCCCTTCGAGGGCGACTTACGCTTGAACTCGGCGATGATGCCGGGTGGGTACTGCCGCAGGGCTTGCGCCAGTGAGTAAGTGGTTCGGTCAAAGTCGGCGTAGTGTTTTAGCGCGTCTTCGGGCACGTGCGACTGCCGTTCGGCTACTTCTTCCCGCTTGCGGGCGACAATGGTATCTAGGATGCTCATGTTTGGTCAAGTGATAAATCCAAAGCTAGCAAATTGTGCGCATCCTTCCTGCCCTAGCCCGTGCGAATCGCTCAAAACTTATACCTTTGCTCACCCAATACTTACTTCGCCTATGAATCACGACATTTACGTCAACTCAGAAATCGGTCGCCTCCGCCGTTTGCTCATCCACAGCCCCGACGATGGCATCGGCAAAATTGTGCCCCGCATCACCGATCAACTGCTCTACGACGATATTGTGGACCTCGATAAGATGCGCCGTGAGTACAGCGAATACATGCGAGTGTTGCTCTGCTTTTTAGACCCCGAGCAGATTCAGGGGAAAGCCGACGACTCAGCGTACCAGCAGTCGGTGAAGTCGCTGTCGTTCGATTCGGATTATGTGCTCACCGTAGAGTCGCTGCTGCGCCGCATGCTGAACAACGAGGACGTAAAGACGCTGCTGGTGGCCTCGGTTTGCGCCATCGAAAAGTGCGGCCTCAAAACGCAGAAGCGTATGCTGCAAACCGACCCGGCCACGCTGGCCAAAACCCTCATTACCGGCATCACGCACGACGCGAAAGGAAACGAGGTATTCCTCTTTGCCCCCATTCCCAACCTTATCTTCACCCGTGACATCGGCATCACCGTTCACGACCACATTCTGATTAGCAAGCCCTACGAAGCGGCCCGTAACCGCGAATCGCTGCTCTTCAAGTATATCGCCCACTTCAACCTGCTCGATCAGTCTACCCAGGATGACCCTGACCGACTGGCCGACCGGGTGATCGAGCTCAAAGAACTCGACCGCTTTTTCTTTGCTACCGAAGAGGAAAAGAAGCGCAAGAACGTGAGCATCGAAGGGGGTGACGTGATGATGATCAGCCCCGGCCACCTGATGGTAGGCATCAGCGAGCGTACCTCGGTGACGGCGGTAGACTATCTGACCGAGCGGCTGTTCAAAAGGAATGTGGTGCAGAAGGTGTCGGTGGTACAGATTCCCCAGCGTCGCTCCTACATGCACATCGACACCGTGTTCACGCAGGTGCGGCGCGACCTGTGGATTTTATTTAGCCCGTTTTCTAAGCAAGCCCTCACGCAGCGGATTCAAAACTTTGATTTTGCGGGTCACTTGTCGCCGACCCACACCGGTCCGGTGCACACCGTGAAAGTGACGCAGTTTGTGCGGCAGGAGCGGGCGAACGGACAGTACGACGTGGAAGTCAGTCAGCTGCCCTACCTCGACGATCTGTTTGAACAAATCAGTCGGCAGGATTTTGGGGCGGATCGTTGCGAAGTTATTCATTGCGCGGGTGGCACTTTTCCGGAGAGTGAGCGCGAGCAGTGGACGGACGCCTGTAACTTTCTGGCCGTACGCGAGGGGGTGGTGATCGGCTACGACCGCAATGTGAAAACCGAAGCAGAGTTTCGTGCGCGAGGGTTTGCGGTGATGCGCTCGGCGGATATCATTCGGCAGGTAGAAAGCGGTAAGAGTATTGATGAGGTGGTGACCGGCGACACGCTGATTCTGCTTCCTTCCGGTGAGTTGTCGAGGGCCCGAGGGGGCACGCACTGTATGAGTATGCCGCTACTACGCGAGGCCCTCAGCATAAAAGTTTAGTATAAAACTGTTGTTTAATTATCTGTTAGTTTGATTTATGGATAGGCAACTTACGGATACTCTTCTGATGATCCGCCCCGTGAAGTTCGGTTACAATGTGGAAACCGCCGAAAACAACCACTACCAACGACTGCTCGCCGATCTGACACCCGACGAAATTCAGCAGCGTGCCCAGCAAGAATTCGACGCTTTTGTCGCCGAGCTTCGAGATCGTGGCATCAACGTGATTGCGATTGAAGATACGGCCCAGAAGGATACGCCCGACTCTATTTTTCCTAACAACTGGATATCGTTTCATGACGACGGCACCGTGGTCACGTATCCCATGTGGGCTCCGAACCGCCGTTTAGAACGACGCGAAGATATGGTGAGCATTCTACAACAGCAGGGGTTTAAAGTGAGGCGTAAGATTGACTACTCGCACTTTGAGCAGGAAGAACAGTACCTGGAAGGCACCGGTAGTGTGGTGCTAGATCGTCAGCAGCGCATCGCTTACGCTTGCGTATCGGCCCGCACGCACCTTTCGCTACTGGAAGAATTTTGTTCTGAGTTCGGGTTTCGCCCGGTGGTATTTATCGCCTCACACATGACCGAACAAGGGTTTGCCGAGATATATCATACCAACGTGATGATGAGTATTGGGGAAGACCTGGCCATCTTCTGCGGTGATGCGGTAAAAAATAAGTGGGATCGAGAGCAAGTGCTATCCACCATTCGAGACAGTGGTAAACAAGTAGTGCTGATCAGTGAGGAGCAGAGTAATCATTTTGCGGGCAACATGCTACAGGTGAAAAGTAGCGGCGGTAAGCCGTGGTTGGTCATGTCGACGCAGGCGTATAATTCGCTAGGTAGCACGCAGTTGCAGATGATACGAATGCACACTGAGATACTGCACAGCCCCCTGGATACCATCGAGGCCTGCGGAGGAGGTAGTGCCCGCTGCATGATGGCCGAGGTGTTCTTACCTAAGCGAGAGTAAGTAGTGCGACAGAATAATGTTCTAATTAGAACGTCATAGCGAGAAGCGAAGCGACGAAGCTATCTGCCTCATAGTGAGCAGATTGCCGCGTTCGTTCCTCATCCAGCGTGGAACGCTCGCAATGACGTTAAATAAATGTGCCTAGGTACTTAGTGATGAATAGTAGATACTCATTGTTCATCATTCACTACTTCTTTTCGGGTGGTTTGTTGGGCACTCTGATGGTGAAGCTTGTACCCACTCCTACTTCAGAGGCTACGTCAACTTTACCCGCCAATTTCTCTATCGTCTCTTTCACGATATACAATCCTAATCCAGAGCCCTGCTTCTGATCAGTGGCGCGGTAAAACATCTCAAATATTTTTTCCAGATGCTCTTGCGCAATACCCATTCCGTTGTCGGCGATACGAATGGTAGCCTCCTTGGTTGTTACTTTAATACCAATAGTGACCAGCGACTTTTCTGCCAGGTGGCTGTTATACTTAACGGCGTTGGAGATGATGTTACTAAACACAACCTGTAGACGGTTATTATCCGAGAAAAAGGGCACCTTCTGCTCAATATCCGCCTGCATGTTAGCCTCTTTGCTATTATCCATAAATTTGTGCTGCTCGAAAATAGCGTCGACCATCTCCTGAAAATCTACCCGCTCGTACTTGATCTCGGTACGCGCGTTGCGCGAAAAGTTGGTCAGATCCTGAATAAAGGAATCTAACTTATCAGCACTTCTTTTCATCAGGTCCAGGTACTCACCAATTACTGGCGAGTTGTCTTCCATCTTCGATAGATTGATTAAACCGATGATAGAGGTGAGCGGAGCGCGCAAATCGTGCGAGGCGCTGTACACAAAGCGATCTAGTTCACGGTTAATCTTCGTCAACTTATCGTTGTTAGACATGATACGCTCTTCGGCCAGCTTGCGCTCGGTAATATCCTGAATGACACCGTAAATACGAATAAAATTATCGCGCGATGCTTCACGTTGTCCCTGCGTACGCACCCACACCTCGCGGTTGTTGGGCGTCACCATTTTGAGCTCCAGGTCGAAGCTTTTACCCTTAGCCACCAGTTCGCGGATGGCTTTCTTAATGATCGGCTGGTGATCTACGTGGTAGAAGTAGATAGACTTACGCAGCGAAACCGCTGTGCCAGGTTCTATATCGTGAATACGGTACGTTTCGTCGGTCCAACTCAGGTTGTTGGTTAAAGAAGTAAGCTCCCAGCCGCCTACGTGGGCCATCTGACTGGTTTCGATCAGTAGACTTTCAATGCGCTTTTCGCTGGAGATATCGCGTCCTACTCCCTGTATCTCGGTTACTTGTCCGGTGATATCGGCCACCCCGACAAACTCCCACTCCGTCCAGAAGTAGTCGCGTTGTTTGTTGACACCACGAATCTGAATGGTCTGACTGCGTCCCGGACGGCGCACGCACTGCTTCGCCACGTTGATGCAGGGCCCCACGTCATCGGGGTCGGTTATAAACGAAAATGCTTTATCTATTACTTCGTCCTCACGATAATCGTATCGATTCAAAAAAGCGTTGTTCACATAAGTGAAGTGTCCGCTCAGATTAGTGCGAATCAGATAGCTACTTTGCGAGTTGGCGATAGAATGCAGCCGTTGCTCGCGTTGAAGTAGTATCTTGCCGGTGTCTTTCTTACTGACCACCTCCACAAAATTTACCATGGCTCCCGTGAGTTCGCCTGACAAATCGTGTAGTGGTGCAATAAATACGGAGAGCCACAGGATACTATCTTCGAATTGAAGCCCGCACTGCACTGCCTTCATTGGTACTCCTTCTCGAAGCGCCTTGGCTACCGGCAACTGATCATCGCTGTACGGTTTGCCGTTTTCATCTATTGTGTTCCACTGGTTGCTTAGCATGGTTTGACCTATCATACTCACAGGAGTAGTTTGCAACAACTGGCAACCCGCTTCATTGATGTAGGTGATGCACCCGCTAATATCTACTTGCATGGTTCCTACCAGCAAGTGATCGAGAATGTCCGGCGAACTGGAAGTAACTGAGCTTGTTGAAATCACAGTGATCTGTAAATTAGTAGTAGTAAGCCTAAAAGAAGCCCACGATTAAAATCTAATTTAGAGAAAGTATATTAATACTATTACCGTTTTTAACGGTGAACCTCGCTCAAGTAATATTTGAGATTTATATGTCTAAAGCCTGCCAAGCAGCAGGCCGCTGCTGTCCGGCTGCCAGCAAATGCATGTACCGAGAACGACTTATATGCTCCGCCCCCAGACGCTCAAGGTGGGGAGTATGCACTTGACAGTCAATGAGGGTGAAGTTCCGGAGACACTGCATTAGCGTAATAAAGCCTACTTTAGAGGCGTTGCTTACATCAGAAAACATAGATTCACCGCAAAAGATGGTACCTAGCGCAATACCGTACAGTCCGCCGACAAGTGTTTCCTTTTGCCACACCTCAACTGAGTGAGCGTGACCGAGTTGGTGCAATCGACAGTACGCCTCCAGCATCTCGTCGGTAATCCATGTGCCATCTTGCCCTACGCGAGGTGTTTGCTGGCACCGCTCAACCACCGTCCGAAAGGCTTGGTCAAACGTGACCCGAAAGCGTTGCTGGTTGAGTATCGGACGCATGCTACGTGATACTCTGAGCCGATCAGGAAACAGCACAAAGCGAGGATCAGGAGCGTGCCAGATAATAGGCTGCCCGGCTTCGTACCACGGAAAGATACCCGAGCGGTAGGCCAGCAGAAGACGCTCCGGCGACAGGTCGCCTCCCAGGGCCAGCCCGCCCCACTCTTCGGCCCCTTCTACCGGTGGGAACACCAATTGATCAGTGAGCCAGTATAACATCTATCGCCCCGTGAGTTGCTCAAACGTACGACGGGCCGCTCCAGAGCCTAACGACTCGCGGGCCATCGCTACCCCGCCTTTGGGCGAATCGGCTTTTCGACTACAGTACAGCGCCATGCCCGCGTTGGCTAATACTGCTTCCGTCTGCGCCACGGTGCTTTCACCTTCCAGAATCTGTAGGAAAATTCGCGCCGCGTCTTCTATCGTACTGCCCCCGGACAGTGCTTCCGCCCGATGGGTACCCAGGCCCAGGTCATCAGGATGCATCAGGCGTTCGCCTTCGTTATCAATAACTTTGAAAGGACCGGTCAGTGAAATTTCGTCGTAGCCGTCTATTGCGTGTAAAATAACGAACTGCTGGTCGGTCTGCTGAAAGAGGTAGGCGTACAACCGGGCTAATTCCAGGCTAAACACACCCACCAATTGCTTCTTCGGAAAAGAAGGATTCACCATTGGCCCTAACATGTTGAAGAACGTCTTCACCCCCAATTCGCGCCGTACGGGGGCCACATTCTTCATCGCCGGATGAAATAGGGGAGCGTGCAAAAAGCAAATGCCGGCTTCGTCTAAGCTCTGGCGCAGTTGCGCTACGTCATTAGTGAATTCGTAGCCAAAGTGCGCCAACAGGTTGGATGAACCACAGATCGACGACACGCTGTTATTGCCGTGCTTGGCTACTTTTTGTCCGGCCCCGGCCACCACAAACGAGGCGGTAGTCGAGATGTTGAACGTATCTTTGCCATCGCCACCGGTGCCGCACAGGTCGATGGCATCATACTCTTCGATGGGCAAGCGCAGACACAGCTCAAGCATGGCTTCGCGAAAGCCTTCCAGTTCGGCCACCGTGATGCTGCGCATGAGGTATACCGTAAGAAAAGCAGCCATCTGGCTCTGATTGAACTCACCCTGCGCGAGTCGGGCTAGAATGTCTTTCGCGTCTTGTTTATTAAGCGACTGGTACTCGATCAGGCGGTTGAGTATTTGCTTCATGGTCGGATGAATAGTTTTGCGGTATGCACTCGCTAACGGGCAAATGTGTAGTCTCGTTCTACCCGACAAATTCGGGTTTTATAGGCACTGTACCACTGTGCTCTTCCCATTTTCTGGGCGACCAGGTGGTCAGTCTGCTGTTTCCAGTTAAGAATAGCGTCGGTATCCTTCCAGTAAGAAACCGTGATACCAACTTCTTCGCGGGCTGATTCTACTCCCAAAAACCCGGGTTGCTGCGCGGCCAGTTCGTACATGGCATCGGCCATTTCGGCGTACCCTTCCGCCGGGTCGCGCTTCACCGAAGAGAAGATCACTGCGTAGTACGGGGGCGGTGGAGTGTTAGCGATCATATTTTAAAGATTAAATCGGAAGACGGAGGCCGGAGACGGGAGACCGGACTCCTGTTTCCGGTCTACTTTTTTAACCAGTGGCGGATCATTTCTTTGCCGTGTTCGGTGAGGATAGACTCGGGATGAAACTGTACCCCCTTCACATCGTATTGACGATGACGTAGTGCCATCACCTCGCCCTGGTGGTCGCGGGCGGTGGCCATGAGGTCGCCGCCGAGCGAGTCGGCTTGCACGGCCCAACTATGGTAGCGGCATACGCCAAAGGTGCTGGGTAGGCCTTGAAACAGGTATTCTTCTGGGTCTTCTATCAGCACTTGATCGCCGTAACCGTGCAGCACCAGTGGCATATTATACAGCGTCGCACCGAAAGCTTCGGCAATGCCCTGGTGCCCCAGGCATACTCCCAGGATGCTTTTCTGGGGTGCGTAGGTTTTAATTACCTCCATCATGATCCCCGCTTCGCTCGGAATACCCGGGCCGGGCGACAGTAGAATTTTGTCGTACCGCCCCACGTCCGCCACGCTGATTTTATCGTTGCGGATGACATCGAGTTGATCGCCATAACCAAGTTCTTTAATAATATGCACCAGATTATAGGTGAACGAATCATAGTTGTCTAGTACTAATATTTTCATGATGAACGGGTTACAAGTTGCAGGTTTAAAAAGTTACAGGTTGGTAGCATACTCGTCTACTTTTCGTAGTCTTTCAAGTACCGGATTAGGTTCGCCAGTTGTCGGGATAGCGCCAATAGTTCAGCTTTCGTGTCTTTATAATAGGTAGCATCAATCATTTGTGAATTATACAAGATGTAAAGTTGGCTTCGCAGCTCTCCTGCGGAACCTTTAGCATAGCGTAGAAAACGGATAAAGTCTGGACGGTTATCATACTCGTACCCTTCAGCAATATTACTGGAAATAGAAAATGCAGACCTTCGGATTTGATCTTTGATCGAGAAATCACTTTTTAAAGGTGGCTGGTTGGTTAGGCGAAGGACACTAGTCGCAATCGCTGAAGCCTTCTGCCATACTTCAAAATCTTCAAACTGCTCAATCTTTTTCATATCATGAAGAATAAGTACCCGAGTGTGAATGTTCGTCACTTTTTGGCTAAGTTTTTTCTGCGGGTAGCCTTTCAGCCAGTGGCAGCGACAGTAGCAGTTTTTCTTATTGCGGGGCGGCCCTGGGTCACAGTGACCGTGTCAACGTGGACTGCTACTGCTACTGCTACTAAGTGTCGTTTATTCTTGTCTACCTACTTACACTACCCTTGTCAAACCTGTAACCTGTAACCTTCAACTATCCGCACAGAAAATCAACCTGCAACCCCTCCAAACGTCCGCTCTGAAAGTCAACCTGTAACGCTACCCCCCAATCTCTGTAGCCAGTGCGAGTGCCTTCCGCAACGCGGCCAACTTGTTGTTCACCTCCTGCAACTCACTCTCCGGTTCAGATTTAGCGACTACCCCCGCTCCCGCTTGGTAGTACAAGGTGTTCTCCTGGCTGATAAAAGAGCGAATCATGATGGCGTGGTTAAATAGCGGATTGGTTTTTTCGGCGTGGAAGCCCATAAAACCGATGGCACCACCGTAGTAGCCGCGCTTCATGGGCTCGTACTCGTTGATGAGTTGCATCGCTCGGTGCTTGGGCGCCCCCGACAGCGTACCCGCCGGAAACGTATCGGCCACCACCCGCACCGGCGAGGTGCCTTCGGCTAACTGCCCGGTGACCTTCGATACCAAATGGATCACGTGGGAGTAGTACTGAATTTCTTTGAATGTTTCCACCGTCACGTCTTTGCCGTTACGGCTTAAGTCGTTGCGGGCCAGGTCGACTAGCATCACGTGCTCCGAGTTTTCCTTAGGGTCGTCCATCAACTGCTTGGCCAGTTCGGCATCGGCGGCATCGTCGCCGGTGCGCCGGAAAGTGCCCGCAATGGGATAGATGGTGGCGGTATCTTGATTGACCACAATCTGCGCTTCGGGCGACGAGCCAAAAATTTTGTAGCTGCCGTAGTCGAAGTAAAACAGGTAAGGCGACGGATTGATCGAGCGCAGGGTACGGTATACGTTGAACTCATCGCCCCGGAAGGCCTGCTGAAAACGACGAGCCAGCACAATCTGAAACACGTCGCCCCGAAAGCAGTGGTCGCGCCCCTTTTTAATAACCTCTAAAAAGTCATCGTCGGTGAAGCTGCTGCTTTCTTCTCCCGTAAGGCTGAAGTGATAGCTGGGAATATTCTTGTTGTTGATCAGCGATAGCAGCGTATCCATCCCATCATCTTCTTGTGCGATGGCTTCGTACTGATGATCAAACAAGTGCAATTCGTTGCGGAAGTGATCAATGGCGATAACATAACGATACAGCGCATAGTGAATCTCCGGAATACCGTAGTCGCCTTCGGTGTCGGGGGCCATCTCAATATCTTCGTAGTATTGCACCGCATCGTAGGCCATGTAGCCGAACAATCCGTTGCTCACAAACTTATGGTCAGCTTCCGTGGGGCGGAAAGAAGCCACGAAGTTGCTTAACCGTTCTACCACTTCGGCCCGTTCTACTTGCACTGTATCCGTTTTCCCGTCAGGAAACTGCTGTTTCACCTGCCCGGCCTTCACCGTGAACGTGGCGATCGGATCGCAGCAGATATACGAAAAGTTATTATTACTGCTATGGTAGTCAGAGCTTTCCAGCAGGATGGGGTTTTGGTAGCGGTCGCGCAGTTTGAGGTAGATGCTGACCGGGGTGATAATATCGGCCAGTAGCTTGCAGTGTCGAGTAACGAGTGCGTAAGTCATAATATGTTTTGATGAGGTCAGGGGGTACAAAAAAAGCCTACTGCGAAAACAGTAGGCCCATATCTATTAGTAATAAAAACGGCGGTACTTAGCTGTTTGCGCTCTTCGAGGAGAAAGAACGCCACCACCAATTCGTCGTCATTATTGTGTTTGTCGCTTGCATTTCGGCCAAATATATCACGCCGATCCTAGTTTTCAAACGGAAAATTGTTTTTTTGAGGTCGACAAACGTCCACATGCATGATTAGGGGTCTCGGACATCGCTTTCGTCATGCCGCAATTTTAATGATTTTATGGAATCCTTAGCCGAAGAATACCGCAGCGTTAGCAAAAAGAATACGCACCTGCGGAAGGAGCATAAACAACTGTACACCGGGCTCATGGTACTGGCCTCGCTGCTACTGCTCGCCATTGGCTATATTATTTATATTGAGTTTTTTACTCCATTCTTCGGCCGGTGGCCCACGGTGCAGCAGCAGTACCGGTCAGAAATGAAGAAAAACCAGTTGCTCACCGACGAGCTCGACAGTATGCAGCGCGTCAATGGTCTACTGCTGGAGCTGTCGCCCTACTACACTGGGGTGTTCTTCGAGGTGCAGATTGGTGCGTTCGAGTACTTTGACCTAGACGACTATAAAGAAGACTTGGTGAAGATGAATATCGACAAAATTGATCAGGTAGATCACTACACGCTAGGCAAGTTTCGCGAGCTGGACCGGGCAATTGCCTTCCGGCGAGATATCCAGAGGATGGGCATCCAGGATGCTTTTGTGATTGCTAAAATAGACGGCGAACGGGTAAGTATCAGTGAGGCACTACGAGAAGCCACCCGGCTGCGCGACGAACGCACGATTACCTTGCCCTAAAAAAGAAAAAACCCAACTTGAGCCATCATAGGAGGTTTTGCTAAATCCCCAATAAAACAGGATTTGAGCTGTTCCACCCTCGCAACTATCCACTGTTAACTCTGTTGCCAGAGATGCCGACCGGGGCCAACATTGAGGTCCAGTTTTGGAGGCGAACTTCACTCGGTTATTATATAAGTGTTGGATTTAGAAAACTGTCCTAGACCCAAGCGGGTATTCTTCAATACGGTAAAGAGCGTCTTGGTAGTGCTACAAAGTACGGCGGTCGAAAGTTCATTTGCAATAGTAGTGTAATAAATCGATGGGACTTTCTATTTTTGTCTCGCTATTTTCACGCTACCAATAAACATGATTTCTACGCCTTTACACCCCTGGGATGTTTCACCCCAGGAAGCGCTTTCCATTCAGCACGCGCTACGCTCCCGTTTACAAACAACTCCCCTCGACCAACCCGTACACTACGTGGCGGGGGGCGACATTTCTTTTGACCGAGGTTCTAAAATATTTTACGCCGGCTTTGTGGTTTTTCGCTATCCCGACATGCAGCTTTGCGGTCATTCACTGGTGGTCACTAAGGCCACGTTTCCCTACATTCCGGGACTGCTGTCTTTTCGCGAGCTACCGGCTCTGCTGGAGGCCTGGCAACAAATGCCCATTGAACCCGACGTGGTGGTTCTGGATGGTCACGGGGTGGCCCACCCGCGGCGTTTGGGGATTGCTAGTCACTTTAGTTTGTGGGTGGACAAGCCTACCGTGGGTTGTGCCAAGAAATTACTGGTGGGCACCCACGGCACACTGGGCCAGTCGGCCGGATCACAAACCATTGTGTATGACCGCCATGAAACTATCGGATTGGCCCTGCGCACCCGAGACCGCATCAAACCCGTGTACATTTCGGTAGGCAACCGGATGACCTTACCCGACGCCCAACGTATTGTACAGTGGGGATTGGTCAAGCATCGTCTGCCCGAACCCACCCGCCAGGCTCACCTGCTGGTGAACCGGTTGCGCCGGGGTGAAGTGCCACCCGGTGTGCATGCCTACGGCTAGGTTCCGAAATATTTTGCTACCTTGTTTAGTCTCAACCGCTTACTATACAACACATGCAAGACACCAACGCACTCGGCCGTCGACGATTCGTTCGGCAGGCCGGTGGATGGGTGGCCGGAGGATTAGCCACCGCTGCCCTATCACCCGCCACCTGGCAACAACCTGCTTCTTTACGATCATCAGACCCTCAGAAAAAACTGGGTATTGCTCTGGTAGGGTTGGGGTACTACAGCACCGATGTGCTGGCCCCGGCTCTGCAAGAAACCGAACACTGTGAGCTAATGGGCATTGTGACCGGCACCCCCGAAAAGGCGAAAGCCTGGCAGGATAAGTACGGAATCTTACCCAAAAATACCTACAGCTACGATACTTTCGAACAGATTGCTGATAACGAGGCTATTGATATTATCTATATCGTGCTGCCCAACGCTATGCACGCGGAGTATACCGTCCGAGCCGCCAAAGCGGGCAAACACGTAATCTGTGAGAAGCCAATGGCAACGAGCGTGGCCGACTGCCGTGCCATGATCAAAGCGTGCGAAGAAAACAACCGTCGCCTGACCATTGGCTACCGCATGCATTTTGAACCGCATACGCAAGAGGTCATGCGGCTGGGGCAAGAGCAGGTGTTTGGTCCGGTCCGACTGGTAAACGCGGGCATCGGTTATCCTGAGAAGCGGGCGGACCACTGGAAGCTTGACAAAAACATGGGCGGCGGGGCCATGAGGGACATGGGGGTGTACGCCCTGCAAGCCGCTCGCTACGTGACCGGTGAAGAACCTACGCAAGTGACAGCACAAACCTTTGTGCACCGGCCGGAGCTGTTTACGGAGGTAGACGAAACCACTATGTTTCAGCTGGCTTTTCCCAGCGGAGCTGTAGCCAACCTACATACCACCTTGAGCGCATCGATGAACTATCTGAACGTGACGGCGCAAGACGGCTGGTTTAACCTAGACCCTTTCTCGGCGTACAGTGGTATCACTGGAGCCAGCAAGGCCGGTCCGATTACGTATCCTGCCATCAATCAGCAGGCTACGCAGATGGATGAGCAGGCGCTCAGTATCATGAACGATACACCTTTTAGGGTACCGGCCGAAGAAGGGTTAAAGGATATGGTGGTGATAGAAGGCATCTACCAAGCTATTGCCAGTGGTGAAACAGTGCAGTTGGGCTAGTATTGAGGAATCAGCTCCCGCATTTCTTCTCAAAGATGGGGCAGATTGGCTACACCTTCCGTGCTCACCGCCTCTCTTGGGACGTGTGAAGCAGTCGAATAGTTTTTGGTATTAGGGGGTTGAATAACTTAATACTGGTATGAAGACTTGGTTTGGTTTGTTATTGGCAATTTTAGGAATGGTCATCGGCCTAAGCAGTACCCTGCTGGACAGCACCAATATCGCCGCTGATCGGGCGAGTATTGTCGGCAAATCGTTCACCCTACTATCGTCGCATAGTCCGCTGCTCATCGGGCTGGCAATTGTGATGATGATCGGTAGCTTCCTGTTGATCTTTTCTCGCCGAAACGATGATCTGGAATATTGAAATGAGTAGTGACTGCTAGCCAATAAACCAGCACTAATCATTACTCGTTAACCACTCTTGAAAAGGAATCCAACCATCGCTTGGCTCCTCTTCTTTTCTTTAGGACGACTGCGAGAATATGAGCACCGCGTACGGCCCTATATCTATCAGGCCGTAGTACGGTAAACCGTCGGTCTTGCCTTCCTGTGCTTCTACCATAGTCGTACTCTGATCCGTGAAGTCCTCACGATAGCCCCGCCAGTCGCTGTTGAACCGAAGCTCCCACTGGCCGGTTTGCGGCAGTCCTACCGAATAACCCTCGTACCCTTGATTCGCAAAGTTGATCAGCACCACGGTGGTATCCTGCGGACCGCCCTGCTCCCAGCGCTGGAAGCCAAGCACCTTGGCCTCACCGTCTACCCGGTACACCTGGGTATGAGCACCGCGCAGTCCGCGCGTAGTATCATGAAAGTTGCGCCGTAGTTGAATCATATCGCGGTACATCTGTAGCACTCCGCTGTGTGTTTCGGCTAGCGACCAGTCCAACGGATCACCGTCTGAAAACCACTTGTCTTCGGCAAACTCTTGCCCCTGAAAAATCATCGGGATACCGGGGGCGGTAAAGGCCAGTGCGGCCCCCAGGAAGCTTCGCTTAATCGCAAAGTAGTTGTCCGATTCGCCCGGCCAGATCTCCTCATTCACCCGCGCCTTGCCGTTGGCTACTTCATCGTGCGACTCGGTGTAAATGACCCGCTGGAAGGCGCTCTCTTCGGGAAACTGCACTACCTGAGCCAGCTTGTCGAGATTACGCTGCTCATCATCTTGCTGGATGACGGCGGCCCGCACCGGATGCACAAAGTCACCCCACCACTGGCTACCGAATCCGGCACCGCCCTGGTCAGTAGGCTGCGTAATGGCTTCGTTGTCCATCAGGTCTTCAGCGATGATGAGTTTACGGGGAAAGCGTTCGTTAATTTCCTGGTTCAGTCCTTGAAAGAAGCCCCACACCTCCGGAATATCCGCGCCGGTGTCGCCGTCTAGTCCGTTGGCGTTGCGCATAAACATAGTGCCATCTAGCCTCAGACCATCCATCCGAAACTCTTCCAACCACATGATCGCATTGTTGTGCAGATACTGCCGCACCTCAGAACGCCCGTAATCAGGGCGGGTGTTGCCCCAGGGCGTTTTGCTGCGCCAGTCGTTGTAGAAGTAGATACCGCCGCCGTCGTTGTCACTCCAGCCGTCAAACTGCCACAGGTCCATATCGCTAGGGCCGAAGTGGTTGTACACCACATCGAGTACCACGGCAATGCCCGCCTGGTGCGCTGCCTTTACTAAATCTTTGAGACCGTTGATGCCGCCGTAACTCTCCTCTACCGCAAACGGATGCGCCGGATTATATCCCCATGAGAAATCGCCCGGAAACTCGGTGATGGGCATCAGCTCAATGGTATTGACCCCGAGTGATTGTAGATAAGGTAGCTTCTCGATCACACTGTGAAACGTACCCGGCCGGCCCTCGTCCTGCACGTGGAAGGTACCTACGTGCATTTCGTAAATAACGGTATCGTTCCAGTAAGGCATCTCAAACGCATCACCCTCCCAGTCGTACGACAGATCGGTGACGATACTGTTGCCCGAAGAATTGGTGAGCATCCGTGCGTAAGGATCATTCTTAAGTAACGCATCGCCCTGCTGCGGAGTGATGCTAAACTTGTACTCATGATTGGCCTGTGCGGCTTCTACCCATGCGTACCAGTAGCCATTGTCTTCTGGTTCTAATACGTGTGCTTCAGCGTTCCAATCATTAAAATCGCCGACCACCGTCACCTGCTTCGCGTTCGGGGCCCACACCCGAAAAGCGGTGCCCTTGTCGGTAAGTACGGCACCCATGCCGTCTATCTTTTCTACGGTTGATTCTTCTTGACTCATAAAAAAGTACGTTTAATACGTAATTGATTAAAAAGTATCGGTAGGTAAACCCGAGAGAGGGCGTGTTGTTGGATTCTTTCTCTCAAAAAAGAAACCTTCGAGGAAGGCACCGAGGGCATTCGTGGGATCAACCTTTGCACCTTACGGGGCACTAAGAAAGCTTATCCCGGTAGTCTTCGTAACCAAACTGGCGTACTAGCTCAAACGTATCGTCTTCGTGCCAAATACCGATCGACGGATGACGTACTCCGTTAAACACGGTGGTTTTCACCATGGTGTAGTGCATGGCATCGTTAAAGATAACCCGGTCGCCTACCCGCAACGCACGATCAAAGCCGTAGTCGCCTACGTAGTCGCCCGCCAGGCAGGTGAGTCCGCCCAGTCGGTAGGCCGGTTCGCCCGGTTGGGCGTCGTGGGCTCCCAGCACCACCGGTTTATAGGGCATCTCGATGCAATCAGGCAAGTGGGCCGATATACTGATATCAAGCACTACCGCCCGGATGCCCCGGCTCTCAATGATATCTTCTACGGTGCTGGTCAGATAACCCGTTTCCCAAGCGACTGCTGAGCCCGGTTCCATTGTAATGTTCAGGTCATACTTTTCGCGCAGCTCTTTGATCAAACGAATGGTGTGCTCCAGATCGTAACCCTCGCGGGTTATGAGGTGACCGCCCCCCAAGTTGAGCCACTGGGC
The DNA here is from genome assembly GCA_965213875.1 of Tunicatimonas sp. Taxonomy (GTDB): domain Bacteria; phylum Bacteroidota; class Bacteroidia; order Cytophagales; family Cyclobacteriaceae; genus Tunicatimonas. Next base: position 74,144 of record CBDCAN010000012.1, read on the forward strand.
CTGGTGCAGCAGATGGCCGAAGCGGTCTTCTACTATCTTAAGCGTGCGCTCCAGGGCGTGCGAATCGCTTTCGCACAACGTATGAAAGTGCAGCCCCTCAATGCCTTCCGGCAACGTATCGCCAATCTGGTCGGCCGTTACCCCCAAACGGGTGCCCACTGCGCACGGATTATACAAATCTACTTCTACCTCAGAGTACTCGGGGTTGATGCGAATCGCGCAGGACACTTTCTTATCGCTGGCTTGCACCCGCGCCCGAAACCGTTCCCACTGACTCGGCGAATTGAAAGTGATATGATTACAGTAGCGCAGCAACTCGTCGAACTCGTTTTCAAAATAAGCGGGCGCGTAGGCGTGCACCTGATCTCCAAACTCTTCGTAGCCGAGCCGGGCTTCGTGCAGCGATGAGGCGGTGGTGCCGTGCAGGTACTGCCTGATGAGACCGAAGGTGCTGAACATCGCAAAACCCTTAAGAGCCAGGATAATGCGGGCACCCGACTGCTCTTGCACGTACTGCAATATTTTGAGATTACGCCGCAGCTTGGCTTCTTCCAGCACAAAGCATGCGGTGGGCACGCGGTGAAAATTGATGGGCATTGATCGGTGGTCTGTAGGTACTGTTGGGCCTCTGTCCGTAGGCGGAGATTTGGTCGAGCTTATTGATACTTTCGCTACTCGCGGTTTATACAGAAGCGAATGTCGTAATTTTTGTTTGAAAAAGACACCCGTCTACCCATTGCATCTGTTCTACACAATAGGTCAGCGCACGAGCACCAAAAGGGGGTCACTTTCAAACATTGGTTTAGTTCACGCTCAAGACCAACCCCCAAGAACTTATACCGATAAAGTAACACAAACTTAACATACCGTTCTTTCCTCTTCTTCGCTTTTTACGTAATCTCGCGGCCCCAACTAAACCCGACATTGATGAAAAAACACGTACGACTACTCACTTTTTGGATAACCGGCTGTTTGCTGGTACCTACCTCGCTACTGGCGCAGGTGTTTATCAACGAGATTCATTACGATAATGCAGGCACTGATCAGGGCGAAGCGATTGAGATTGCGGGTCCGGCCGGTACTGACCTCAGTGACTGGCAACTCGTGCTTTACAACGGTAGCAACGGTACGGTTTACAATACTACTTCATTGACGGGAGTGCTGGCTGACCAAACGGATGGTTTTGGCTTTCAGACGGTTGCCTATCCGGCTAACGGTATTCAGAACGGCGCCCCCGATGGCATCGCGCTGATCGGTCCTGCCGGAGAGGTGGTGCAGTTCATCAGTTACGAAGGCGTGGTAAGTGCCACCGAGGGCGCAGCCTCCGGCTCCAGTAGCGTTGATATCGAAGTGAGTGAAACCAGTAGTACCCCGGTGGGCTTTTCTCTTCAGCAACAGGGCACCGGCAATCAAGCGGCCGACTTTACGTGGGGCGCACCCGCCGAAAACACCTTCGGCACGGTCAACCCCGGACAGTCGTTCGGCGAAGGCGGAAGCGAACCCCCTACCGTTGTGCTAATCATCAACGAGATACTGGCCGACCCACTCAATGCACCGGAAGGTGATGCCAACGGCGATGGCACCTCCAGTGCGACGCAGGATGAGTTCGTTGAGCTTTATAATAATACCGATAGCGACCTAGACGTATCGGACTGGACTTTGGCCGACGGCAACGGCGTGCGGCATACCTTTCCGGCTGCCACCGTGATACCCGCCGCCGGTACCATCGTGGTGTTTGGCGGCGGTGAGCCCAATGGTAGTTTTGGCGGCTCACTCGTACAGACGGCCAGCAGCGGTGCCCTCGGCCTGAATAACAGTGGCGATGTAATCACGATTGCCCGTGACGCCACTGCGATAGCCACCTTGAGCTACGGCGGTGAGGGTGGTGATGATCAGTCGCTGACGCGCAGTCCGGATATTAGCGGAGAGTCGTTCGTAGCACACAGCACCGTCAGCAGCGCCATCTTCTCACCTGGCACATTGGCTGACGGCAGTCAGTTTGCCGGTAACGACGAGGTAATCACGCCCGTGACGCCCGTCAGTATTGCGGCCGCCCGTAACCTACCCGACGGCACCGTGGTGCAGGTGGAAGGTGTACTGACGGTAAGTGACCAATTGGGCGGCCCCGCCTATCTGCAGGACGCTTCCGGCGGCATTGCGGTGTTTGATGCCGACATTCACGGCGACGGAAACTATGCAGTGGGCGATCAACTAAGGTTTACGGCTACCCGAACCTCCTTCAACGACCAGATTCAGCTAGGTGAGGTAGATCCAGCCACCATCGAGCGGGTCTCACCTACTACGATTGTGATTACGCCCCGGGTGATTACCCTGGATGAGCTGAGCACTGCTTTTGGTGAGTTGGTTGCCCTTACTGAAGTGGCGTTTCCTGCTCCGGGCGACCTGCTGTGGCCCAACAGCAACTTTACTTTAACCGATGCCAGCGGCTCGGGTGAACTGCGCATCGATGCTGATGTTGTTGACTTGGTGGCGAAAGCGCAGCCCGCTCGCTGCGAGGTCACCGGAGTGGTGGGTAGCTTCCGCGGCACTCCTCAGTTGCTTCCCCGGCAGGCGGCTGACTTACCCTGTGCCACCGACTTTGTGCCGGTGTCTGACACCAGTACGGTATCACCGGAGCAAACACTAGATGTGGTCACCTGGAATATTGAGTGGTTTGGTAACACCAGCAACGGCCCTTCTCCCGAGACGGGGCAGCGCGATAGCGTCCGGGCGATCATTGAGGCACTAGACGCCGATGTTTACGCCTTTCAGGAGATTTCTAGCGAGACCCTGCTTACCGAAGTGGCTGACGCCCTGCCGGACTACGAGCTCGTTATTCAGACCGACTTCGTGTCGCAGCCGCCCAACGAACCGGGAGTATCGCAGAAGCTGGCCTTCCTCTACAAGAGCGCAGTCGTTACCCCGGTGCGCACCGAAGGCTTACTTGCTGACATCCATCCGTTGTACAACGGTGGCGATGCCAGCGCGTTGGTGGGTTACCCTGTGGAAGACCGTACCCGTTTCTACGCCAGCGGGCGCCTCCCCTACCTACTGGAAGCGGATGTTACCATCGGCGGAGTTACCGAGCGGATTCATTTTATCGATCTACACGCCCGGGCCAACAGCAGTCGCGACCCGCAAGAGCGCTACGATATGCGTCGCTACGACGTTGAGGCCCTCAAAAACTACATTGATACCGCCCTCACTGACGCACAGGTGATCCTGCTGGGCGACTACAACGACGATGTGGATGAGACCGTCGCGGATGTGGATGCTACCACTTCGTCGTACGTCGCCTACGTGGCGGATAGCACAGTAGATGCCACCGATGATCAATTCTACCGGGTGGTCACCGCCTCGCTGAGCGAAGCCGGTTTTCGCTCCTTCGTGTCGCGCGAAAATATGATCGACCACATTGCGGTTACCGATGAGTTGGTCGACAACGTACTGGCGGGCACCGAAACCGTTCACTACGAATTCTTTGACGGCGATTACGCCAGCACCACCTCCGATCACTTTCCGGTATCGGCTCGCTTGCGGCTCGCGACATCCGATGAAAGCCAGGTATGCACCGCAGCGGGTTATCTAGAGCGTGCAACGTGGCGCAATCTGTGGAGCAGCAAACTCAGCCGCATTCCGACAGATCGCGCTCCGGATACGCACGAGCTGCTGACGCAGTTCGAAGCACCGCAGAACCAGGGCCGACGCTACGGTAGCCGCCTGCGCGGCATCCTGTGTCCGCCGCAAACCGGTGACTACACCTTCTGGATCGCGAGCGATGACCGCAGCGCACTCTACCTGAGTACGGATACCAGTGCTAGTAACAAGCAGAAAATCGCGTCGGTGCCAGGCTACACCGCGCCCCGTCAGTGGAATCGTTATCCCTCGCAACGCTCTGCTACCGTACGGCTAGAGCAGGGCAAGTCGTATTACATCGAAGCACTACACCGCGAGTTTTACGGCGGCGATCACGTGGCGGTAGCCTGGTCGTACGAAGGACAAACCCAGCCGACGATCATTCCGGGCGCAGTGTTATCACCGGTAGAGGAAGCCTACCGTCCGGCAGATCAGCCCACCGCGGTGGAAGCGGGGGTTAACTACCGATACTACGAAGGCTTTTGGGGAAAGCTACCCAAATTTGCCCGCCTGCGAGCCCGCGCCACCGGTCATCAATCCACGGTGACTTTGGGCAAGCAAACTCGCCCCGACGGATTTGCCTTTCAGTGGGAAAGCTTCATTGAGGTACCCAAAGATGGTATCTATACCTTTTTTACTCAATCAGACGACGGATCGGCTCTGTACATCGGTGACCAACGCGTAGTAGATAACGATGGGTTGCACCCGGCACAAGAAGCCTCAGGGAGCATTGCGCTACGAGCCGGTAAGCACGCTCTGCGGGTAGAATACTTTGAGTTCTTCGGGGGCGAAACCCTGCAAGTGTTGTGGGAGCACCAGGGGGTGAAGGAGGCGATTCCGGCCGACCGCCTGTTCAGGACATCCGAACCCATCGCCGCTCGGACAGCCACCTCGCCCGACAAAACGACCAGTGAGTTGCTAAAAACTACCGCCGAACTGTCGGTTTATCCGGTGCCGGTGCAGGATAATTTCTCACTGCGCGTGTTGGCGACGCAGGCTGAGCAGCTACGCGTGCAGATTGTAGATACGCAAGGGCGTACCGTGTATGACCGGTCTGCTGCTGTCAAAGCAGGCGAACAGGTAATCGACTTGAATGTAGCGGAACTCCGTATGACGCCCGGAGTCTACTTGGTACGCACACAGAGTCGTTCGCAGTCTTATGCGCCGCTACGCTTTGTGGTGGAGTAGTCGTTTGCCTGGAATCATGCTTACCTAAAGCCCGGTGCTACCGGGCTTTTTCTATGTACTTTCAGCAGGTGACTTAAGGCACAACTAATGCTACGCCCGCCATTTGAATGACTTCTGATCGATAGCACGCATCGTACATAGTATGCCATCAAGATGATCACACTCGTGTTGAATCAGTTCGGCCACATCATCAGAGGCCTCCCAGGTTCGGTGTTTCCAGTGTTGGTCTCGGTAGCGAAGTGTCAAGCGGCGGTGGCGTTTTACCCGTACGAGCAAGTGCGGAAAGCTCATGCAGTCGTCCCACAGTTCGAACGTCTCTTCGCTCAGGCTGCTAAGTTCGGGGTTGATGATGACGGTGGGCGTGCCGAGATCAGTCAGTATCAAACGCTTCATGATACCGAGCTGCGGGGCGGCAATCCCCCTGCCAAAACCATAAGTACGACGGGTATCCGCCATCGCATCAGCCAGCTCTGCGACCCACTCGTTGACCAACGGCAATTCGGCTTCAGTTATAGCGTCACAGCTTTCGTAGAGTAGCGGGTGGCCTAGTGGTAGTATGTCTTTGATGGTTCTTTTGCTCATTGTCTGTTTACTACCAGCTTGAAGTAAGCATAAGCGATCGCCAAAATACCAAAGTAGACCAAAGCCACCGTTAGATTATATATCGTCATTGCCACCAGTGCTACCGTAGCAATGGTCAACGCTACCGCCGGAAAAACCGGGTACCACGGCACACGAAATGGCCGGGCCAGCTGCGGTTCACGGCGGCGCAGCACGAACAGGCTGATCATCGATACGATGTAGAGCGTGAGTGCTCCGAAGCAGGCAATGGTAATAATCTCACCGGTTTTGCCCGTGAGCAGGGCCACGATGCCCACCAACATATTGACCACCAGCGCGTAGGCCGGAGTTCTGAAGCGGGGGTGTACTTTGCCCAACATCGGACTCACGTAGCCGATGCGCCCAAACTCAAAAGTAGCCCGGCCGGCCGCCAGGATAATTCCGTGAAAAGAAGCGATCAGGCCGAGTAGACCGACCGTAATCAGTAAATGATACAGCAGATTACTATCACCCACCACCTGCGACAACGCCAGCGGTAAGGGCGAATCAGAAGGATCGCTACTGCCCGCCGGGTACACCACGCTTTCCCAGCCGTCTACCCCCACCGCCGATAGAAACGTAATGATGCAGAGCATCGCCAGGGTAAAGATCGCCGAGCCAAAGCCGAGCAGCACATTGCGCTGCGGGTTCACGGTTTCTTCTGCCAAGTTGGCCACGCCCTCAATGGCTAAAAAGAACCAGATGGCAAACGGAATGGCGGCGAAGGCTCCCGAGTAACCGTGCGGCAGCGCGTTCTTCTCCAGGTTGGCCCACTCGAAATGCGGCAGTGTGACTCCGGCAAAGACGAGTAGTTCGGCTACGGCCAGCACCGTTACCACCAACTCAAAGGTAGTGGCCAGTTTCACCCCCAGCACGTTGAGCAGCGTGAACATCGCGTAGGCCACCATGGCCACCGCTAGCGTAGATACTGAGGGAAAGTACAGATGAAAGTAGGCGCCGATAGCCGCCGCGATGGCCGGCGGGGCAAACACAAACTCAATGATCTGCGCCATACCGCCAATAAATCCTATATCACGACCCAGCGCGCGGTCGGCATAATCAAACGCCCCGCCCGCTTTGGGAATGGCGCAGGCCAGTTCGGTATAACTAAACGTGAAGGTGATGTACATCAGCATGATGAATCCGGTGGCAATGGCCAGGCCCAGTGTGCCGCCCTCGGCCAAGCCTAAGTTCCAGCCAAAGTACATGCCCGAAATAACCAAGCCTACTCCCATGCCCCATAACAGCCACGGCCCCAGAGTGGCTTTTAACTGATGATCTTCGTGGTCGGGCATGAGCTGAGTAGGTTGATTGTGGATAAATGACGCGATAACATGTCGCCAACAAACTAACAGAAATACGCGACTTAGAAAAGTAATGCGTTGTAGTGGGTGCCCTCTTTCTTGTGTCCCCTCTCTGCATTGTTACGAATAGTTTATGCCAATCAAGACAAATCGGGCGCAAGCCGATACAGAATCATTCTCTTGATCCAGCTTCCAGAACTTCATGCAAATACCGTCCGACACACAGAGTATATCCGCGAGATTCTTGACAAGTTAACCAGACAGCTTAGGCTATTTGTGAGGTCTACTAGCCTAATGCTAAGAAGAACGGCTAGAGTCGTCGTTTTAGCACGCTCCTTCGTCGCGCTTCCCGACAGTTTTTATTCACGCTGATTCCGTAATATTATTAATTTCACCTGTTATTGAGTAGACATTAGATTGATAGCGAAATGAAGACTTTATGGGCGTTTTTTTTACTGCTACTTACGGTACTACCGGAAAGAACGGCGGCGCAAGTTGCTCAGGTCACCTCTACACTAGAGGTGTATCATATAGAAACGGGACACCGTCGTATCCTCTACGAAGAAGATGCTCACTTTGAAGCTCCTAACTGGAGTCCTGACGGGCAGTTTCTAATTATTAATAGCCAGGGTAAGCTATACAAAATACCCGTCCGTACGCCTGACAAGATCCTCATTAATACCGAGTTTGCTGATAAATGTAACAACGACCACGGCATCTCTCCTGACGGTCAGCAGCTCATATTTAGCCATTATGACCAGCCGGGCGTATCGTATGAAGATCATGACTTTCACACATCACGTATCTATACGGTGCCCATTGCTGGCGGCATGCCCGTCGCCGTGACACCAAACACTCCATCTTTCTGGCACGCTTGCTCTCCCGATGGGCAAACGCTGGCCTACACCGCACTACGCAATGATGAGCTCGACATCTACACGATCTCTACACAAGGGGGGGAAGAAACACGCCTGACGTCTTCACCCGGACTAGACGATGGACCAGATTTCTCCCCAGACGGCCAGTATATTTACTATAACTCTATGCAATCGGGGCGGATGGAGATATGGCGCATGCGGGCCGACGGTAGTGATCCCGAACAACTCACTGATGATCTGTATTCTAACTGGTTTCCGCACCCTTCACCGGATGGACAATCGCTGGTCTTTCTATCATACTTAAAAGATCAGGGCGACCAGCATCCGCCGATGAAAGAAGTGGCTCTGCGCTTGTACAATCTGTCTTCAGGAAGTGTTAAAGAGCTCGCTCGGTTTACAGGAGGGCAGGGTACCATCAACGTTCCTTCCTGGTCGCCCAACGGAAAGGCGTTTGCCTTTGTTTCTTACAAATAACCCTACCGCCCTATTGCGCGCTTTGAATGAAAAGTCAGAGAATGGTCTGCTCATCTACCGCGTGCTAAAGCTTTGCAACTGACGTTTTACCACCGATCAATACTAGCATCTTCAACGCTCCTATGATTCGTAGACTGCTGCGACGGTATCGTTTAATCTAATTGTCCCGCTCTGCACGACACGTGCGGTGATGCCGCCGTGACCGCGGACGGCATTGTAGCCGCCATCGCCCAGGTTTTCTTCCATGCGCGAGCAAGGGTGACACAGTCCGGTGGTTTCTAGTACCGCTTCGCCAATGCGAAAAGTTTTGTCCTTGAGGGCTAACAGGTTAATACCTTTTACCACAATGTTACGGCGTAGCAGGAATGGGTCCACCGTATCTTTTCCGAGCATCGCCGCCACGGCCGCCAGATGCTCGGCGTTGATCAGCGTGACCTGACGCTTACCCACCGATGGTTGCTGTGCGCTGCGATGGCGACCGTAGTGATCGCCCACCAGCCCGGTACCAATTTCTACCTGCACCTCATCTACGGATACCGGTTCGGCCCGACGAGCGGGACGTACCAGCAGCCTCACCACCGCCCCCCGTTGGGGCAAGCACTTTAGTAGCTTATCGAGCGGTGAACCGGGTGTCATCACTAGCCAAAACCAGATTTAATAAATGATAGCGTAACTTAAGCAAGAGTGTTCGGGTAAAGTTAACGGATGCCCGGATCCAGGCGTATGCGACTTGTTGCGTAAGAAGCTCATCCAACCGGCCCACCTTACCAATAAACTACTCTTAACATGAGTACGGAAGTGATGCTGTATAGGTTTGCTAGCAGTAATGTTTACTCATACGCACCACTTTGGCACGAAACTTACGCCCCCTTGGTTAGCAGAGTACGCTGGTGCCCGCAGCATCAGTAGAATAACTTTCTGTTTGCTTCGTTGACAGCACGACTTATGAAGATAATATTAACGCTCATTGTGGTACTGTGGCTCGCCTCGCCGGTAGCCGCCCAGCGCTACAATACTGCGCTAGGCGCTCGTATAGACAGAGACATGTTAGGAATTACCGTGAAGCAACGGTTTTTCCGAACGGTGGCAGCAGAAGGCATTATCGCCGGAAACAACGAAGCGATGATTGGGACAGTGCTGCTTGAAAAACATTACCCTATTGCCGGACGAGGGCTAAGTGCTTACATGGGCGGCGGGGCACACGTAGGCGGTGCCGAAAGCGGCGGCACTATTCTGGGTCCTGATATTATCCTGGGCGCAGAGTTTAAGCTACCGTTTATGCCGCTCTTAGTCTCAGCAGATATTAAACCAGCGTACCATTTCCGCACAGCGTCTGACGAGGAAGATGATATCAGTCGGTTTGATTTCTCTACCGCTATTTCGGTACGATACGTGATTGGTAAAGAGCGCAGCGAAGACCGCCAGCGTTACCGAAAACACAAGCGCAAACGCCGCGATCGCAGCAAAGAAAAAGTGAGTAAAGTGAAGGATCGCGAGAAGGCTAAGCGTACCAAGATCAAACAAAAATCTAAGGATAAACGCGATAAGGAAAGAGAGAAAACGCGCGCATTACGTAATAAGAAAAACAACCGAAACGGGAACACTCCCGTGGGTGAGTGGAAGGTATTTACTCCCTTCAAAAAGCTGGGACGTGGGATTAAGGGACTGTTCAACAAAGACGAATGATCCAGTTTTTTGGCAGAGCAAGCTATACGTCTCCTTCTTTTGGTATCATTCCCAGCTGCTGAAAGGTATCTAACCGGTCAGTATACACCACCATGCGTATGATCTTCTGATCGCGCAACGTAAACACGGCACACTCGGGCAGCCTTACCGCCTGATGAGTGGGCGGCACCTGAACCCCACCGGGCAGGTCTACTGCGACCGAGTGCGTACCCTCACGCACCACCTCTGCTACTCCACGGTTCCCTTCGGCAAAAACATTGGTCACTGTCACCCGCAGGTCAGGAATGGCCTGTAGCGTCACCCCTACTGCCGCCACAATGGCATCGGCCCCTTGCACGCTTTCTTCACCTCCTCCTACATTAAGCACCGCGTCGTTAGCTAGCAAGTCACGAAACCGATCCAGGTCGTGGGCGTCAAAGGCAGCAAATACTTCTTTTACGAGAGCCAGGGTGGATGTGGTAGTGCTCATGGTGCAATATAGGTTAAAGACTAATTCTTTCACTAGGTTTTCTGTTCCACAGAAACCATTGTCTGGATTTCGTATCGGCCGTTTAAAGTCGCCATAAGAGAGATTGTAAACTTAGTACCCTGTAAACTAAGTTTTGTAGCATGTCATCTCGACTGGGCGTCCCCGACTGGGCGTCCCCGTAGGAATCTTGTTACTTAACTAACAGTATTATCTTAAACTGACAAGACCCCTACGGGGTGACAATACCCTATAATTACGGGGTAATTTACAGTGCACTTAGTATAAATACGTTTAGTACGTAGCACAGAAAAACGAAAGCTGGTACGCCCGTCACACCAACAATTAACCTCGTATATTATTTATACTCGTTCAGTTTGTCCATTGCTTCGACCAACGAGTTATAAATATAAGTCATATTAGGGTCGTTACTCAAAGACCACTCTGTATTTTCTTCTTCTGAAGACTCCCAATCCGCTTCGCTATATTCCCCAAGTTCAAATAACCACCACAGATTTCCTTGTGGGTCGATGAAACGAGCCAATTTTCCACCGTAAAAATCAGTCGGTTTTGTGGTAATAGTTGCCCCATTCCTTTCGGCAGTTTCAAGCTTGTTATAAATATCATTTACATATACTTGTAACAACGAAGGGGTGTGCTTCCACCCGTCTTTACGGTCAAAAATAATCATTGATACATCTCCAATTGTTACGCTACTGTTGAATACTTTTCCGTCTGTTTCGCTGATAGCCAGAGCATTTTTATCTTCTTCGGCATCGAACACCTTTTCAAGAAATGTTATCAACGCTCGTGTGTCTTCTGTAGCTATGAGCGGGTTTACGGTGTGACTACCTTTAGGGATATTTATTGTTTGTTGTTCTGTTTGACTACCCATTCTATTTTCTAGTTTTTGTTGTTTGTTATTGTCACAAGCTGTACCGAAAATCAACAGCGCTAAAAATGCCTCTTGAATCAATTTTTTGCTCATATCTTACTTTTTGAGTAAAATTAGAACAGTCCTGTGACAGCCCTATGTCAGGGGTGTGAAAAACTAATAGTATTTTTCAAAATATTCCTGTAGGGTCAATTCGTGTGGCTCAAACCTTTCCGGAAGTACAGTCAATTGAATTATCCTATCCAAACGAAAAAACCGAAACGTTTTTCGTAATCTGCACCAAGCTACGAGCAACCATTTTTCTTGAGTACTCAATAGTGCGAAGGGTTCTACAACCCTATCAGTTTCATTATTAGTATGGTCTGAATAAGCAATTTCGACGGGATGAAGGTTAGTTAAGGCAAGCTGAATAGATAACAAGTGACTGCTTGTCCTTTTTTGCGTTTCGTTTTCTGCGAAATAAACACGTTCAGAAAGCAAATTAGCCCTATCTTTCGTGCTACTTCCTAAAATAGACTTGATTTTGTCAATAGCTTCTGAATATGTTTTTACCAATGAAGCATCTACGTTCTTATCTATTATTTGTTCTACCGTAATGAGCGCATTTGCTTCATCTTCTGTAAACATCATTGGTGGTATTCTGTAATGTTTCATTAAAGAATATCCTCTACCTTCTTCTGTAAAGATCGGAACGCCCGCTTGCTCTAAGGCCCTTATGTCTCTGTAAATAGTTCTTACACTTACAGAAAATTTGTTGGCAAGCTCTGTTGCTGTTAATAGGCGTTTCGTTTGCAATTGAACTAGAATTGCAGTTAGCCGCGGGAGTCGTTTTATTTCTACTTCATTCATTGTCTATTTCGTTAGTCTTGAACGAATTCATTTGTTACAATGATCGCTGACGTTATATAAACTAACCTATACAATTTAAAACCAGCAGGCAACCCACTGCTGGCAGTATATACCAATCTCCCCCCCCGTCTTCTTATAATCTCACGCCCCCGTTGGCTGTGCAAACTTTTTCTTATTTAAGTAACGAGCGAACGCTATTGCTCGGTCAACCCCGATCAATCACATCTAACAGTTCTTCAGGGCGATGAATGAGCGCCCACGGCTGGGCGCTTTGTAGTTGAGCAGTATCGTTACCACCCCAACTTACTGCCACGGTATCCATGCCACAAGCACGGGCGGCGATCACGTCGCGGGTTTCGTCTCCAATGTACAGTGTCTCGGCCACCGAGAGTCTTTCCTCACGCAGCAGTCGTCGCAGCACCCTGCTTTTGCCTAGCAAAACAGTTGATGAACGCACGAAGGCAAAGTATGCCATATCGTTGGCTTTCAAAAACTGCTGCACATTGGCCACTGAGTTAGAGGTGACGATGCCGAGGGTATGGGTTTTACGCAGTACATCCAGCACCTCCTTCACGGTGTTAATAGGCTGTATACCGGACATCTCATCGGCCAGTTTCGCCTTGAGGCGGCGGGCAATCACCGGCATTTTGGTGAGCGGAACGTTGAGCCACTGAAGCACTTCAGAAGCTCGCTTTCCACGCAGTGTATCGGTATCGTCTTCGGTGATGATACGATAGCCGTACTCAGTAGCCAGCTGATTGCTGAGGCGAACCAGGTGCGGTAGCGTATCGGCCAGCGTGCCGTCAAAATCGAAGATAAGTGTGCGCCTAGCGGGCACGCTCATCCCGGCGAGCGGGCGGTATGTTGATTTGTGCGCGTCGGTCAAACGCCCCCGTCCGGTGCGCCGACAGGCCACCTGCCTGCCCGATAAACCGGTTTGAATTGAGCAGTAATATCGCTCCGGAAAAACCTATCACTCCGCCCGCTAGTACCAAAGGCTGTCCCCAATCACTATAATCTTCGCTGCCCAGTAAGATACCACCGATGATGGTAACGGTGTAGCCAATACCAGACACTAAAATACCGCGGCGAAACCGCTTGTGGGAAGCCAGTAGGTTGGCACGGGTGTGATCTAAATCGGTGCGTAAGTTGAGTATTTCGGCGCGCAGCGAATCGGGATTGAGGTCGGTGGATGGAGTTGTCTGAGCGCACGCCAGGTTAGAAAGGCACAGAAAAGCAACAAATAGCCAATAGCGCATAAAAGTAGGTGGTTGTGATCGGTGTGGGTATATTGTTTTTATAATCAATGCACAAGATAGATAATTTGGACTAATTCGCCGAACCATTACCGAAGGCGTCAGTACTGGCCAGATAAGTACCTAGACACATTTATTTAACGTCATTGCGAGCGTTCCACGCTGGATGAGGAACGAACGCGGCAATCTGCTTACTATGAGGCAGATAGCTTCGTCGCTTCGCTTCTCGCTATGACGTTCTAATTAGAACATTATTCTGTCGCACTACTTAAGTAGTTACTTAGATTAGTTTTCCGTCTTTTGACGCCAATAACAGCAGTCGATACCCGATAGCACTGCCTCTTACCGCTACTTCTCCAATCTTTAGTACTTACTATTTCGCTTACACATTAAGCCAGGATTTAAAAGTTGCTACACGTTCGCGGCTGACGATCATATCCGCCTCGCTCGGCACAATTGGCATGACCTTGAGTCGCCCGTTGAGGTACGAGCGCACCTCTTGAATACTGTCAGCACCAATCATAAACTTTCGGTTGATCCGAAAAAAACGATGAGGGTCCAGTAGTTCGTTTTCCAACTGCTCCAGGGTATGGTCCAGAATATAACGTCGCTGGTTGCTCTTCGACACCAGATAGGTCACCTTTCCGTCAGCATAAAAATAGGCGATATCATCAATGGGTTTGGGCTGGTAGCTGTCACCTACCTTCACTAAAAACCGAGACTGATAACGGGTGGTCAACTGGCGGTGCACCTGCTGGAGCAACTCGGGCTCAGGCTGAGCCGAGAGCTTTCGCACTCGGTCGAGGGCGCCGTGTAGCTCTTCGGTCCCGATAGGTTTGAGCAAGTAGTCAATGCCGTGCACTCGAAAAGCCTGTAGCGCGTATTGATCATAGGCCGTAGTAAATACCACCGGACAGGGCATCAGTACCTGGTCAAAAATTTCAAAACTTAGCCCATCGGATAGTTGGATGTCTAAGAATACTAGGTCGAGCGAGGGTTTGCTTTGCAAGAAACTAACCACCTCCTCCACCGCATCTAATTCGTCGACGATGGTCAAATCGCTGTCATATTGCAAAATCAACGAACGCAATCGCTCGCTCGCCAGCGGCTCGTCTTCTACGATCAGGATGTTCATGACTCGATGGGTGACTTGGTAGCAACGCGCTTCATCAGGGGCAACTTGACGGTGAAAGACTCATGATTCTCAATAATCTGAATTCTTCGGTTGACCAAGTGTTGATAGCGCATTTTGATATTGTTGAGCCCCAGTCCGCCCGACACCGAATGGTTGGGCTTGCGCTGCAGGTTGTTCTGTACCACCAGGTAGTCATCTTCCACGAAGATATTGACCTCTAATGGCCGTTTGCGCGACGTAATATTGTGCTTGATCGCATTCTCTACCAACAGTTGTACCGAGGCAGGTGGCAACTGAAAAGCGTCTTGATCCACCGTGCTTATGTCTTGGTTTACGATCACCTGCTGGTCGAAGCGCATCTTAATTAGAAAAACGAAGGCATCAATAAACTCCATCTCGGTACGCAACGAGACGGTTTTGTTCTCTTGGTTATAGAGCAGATAACGATATACGTGCGCCAGCTGCTTGATAAAATCCGTAGCAGTATCAGCATCTTTGTGCACAATGCCGGTGAGTACATTCAGCGAGTTAAAAAGAAAGTGTGGATTAATCTGGTTGCGTAGCGCCTCAAACTGTGACTCTAGACTAACAGTTTTGAGTCGTTCGGCTTCCAGCACCGTATCTTTCAACCGACGGTTGAAGTATATGATGGCGTTGAGGGTGTGCAAAAATAAGTTGATACGAAAGGCAAAGGCCAGCGCTATTTTAAGTTGATGCATCTGCCCAGAGAGGGGCTCACCCTGCCAAGATAGCACCACAAAGGTCACTAGCAGCGCAATCAGCGCGACACTGATTAAACTCGCCAGAAAGAAAGGAACTAACGGAGTGAGGCGGCGCGATAATACGCTATTGTGGTGCTCAAAGAATTTGAATAACCCACGGTTGCTCTCCCACACAGCAGCGACGATAACCAGGATGACTAAAAAGAACACTCCTGGGGCCATTGTGCCACCGAACAGTTGATCACCGCCCGTAAACAAGATATTTAGATAAGAATAAGCCGCTAGTAGCGCGACAAATAAATATCGATAACGGCTTTTGAACATGACATTTCCACCTTTGTATGAAAGTCACTGAGTGCTGCCGAATGATAACAACCGAGCTGCTGCCCCCAATCATCACCATCCTGCAACACTAGCGACTTAAATTATCCTAGTTAAGGATACTCAATATAGCATATAAACCAGTTATTCTGGTAGTAACACTTGATCAATGGCGTGGATTACCCCGTTGGTCGCGATCACATCAGTAGTCACGATAGACGCATCCTGGTTCCCATCCGCGTTATCGGCGATGGTTAGGTTGTCTAAGTCTATGGTGATAGTACCACCCAGGGTCTCCGCCTGTCCGTTCTCTAGCAAATCTAGGTCAGTAGAGAATACCGGCTCACCGCTAATCACGTGGTACAGCAGCACGGCTTGCAGGGTTTCTACGGCAATCTCATCTACACCATCTACTCCTAGCGTAGTGTACAGTGCTTCAAAAGCGGCGTTGGTGGGGGCAAATACGGTAAAGGGTGCTTGACTTTCTTCACCACGTTCGCTGCTCAGTACACTCACCAGTGGCAGCAAGGCCTCCATATCACCACTGGCTTGCTCTACTCGGGTCAGGGCGGCAACCAGTTCGCTGAACGCGGGGTTGTTTGCTGCCTCGCCTACCACCGATTGCGTAGGAGGCAACAGCACTCCGTCAATCGCATGAATGATAAACTCCTCGTTGGGTGTCATGATATCCGCTTCTATCACCTGCGAGTACCCAATCAGAATCAGACTTCCGTCTTCCTCGTTGCTGTAGTAAATCTCCAGTGGGCTACCCGTGTTTGGATTCAGCGAACGCGAGTGCGTGGCCGAAGAAGCTCCTTTCAGGTCGGCAGCTGCCTTACGGTCAGCGGCTACGTGGTATAATAGGATATCACTTAGGTTATCTAAGGCCAGGACATCAGCGGCACTCTCAAGAAAATCGTTGCTGGCGATCAGCGCCTCAAAAGCGGCGTTGGTCGGGGCGAAAATAGTACCGTCACCTTCAGTACTCACGAAGAAGTCAACCAATTCAGGCTGTGTTTCCAGCGCGGCCACGAGGGTTGTGAACCGTCCTTCAGCGTCAAATACCAAGGGTTGTAAAGCGGTGCCTAACACTTGAGCGATAAAGGGGGGAATGAGTACTTCATCAATCACATGCACCACTCCGTTAGCGGCTTCAATGTCGGCCAGGTCTAAAATAACGCTCGCGTTTCCATCAATCGTGATACCGTCAGTTTTGTCAATGTAGATGGTAGAACCTTCCAACGTTTCTTCGGCATCACCCAGGTCGGCCGCTAGTTTGCCCGTCACCAGTATATGATGCTCGAGCACGCGGCGCAGTACATAATCCGGCACATCATCCAGGCCATCAGCACCCAGGGCCGACAGTAAGTTAGCAAAGGCATCGTTGGTGGGTGCAAACACAGTGATGTCGGCATTAGCATTGGCGGCGATTTCCAGCAAGTCAGGGGTACGCTGTAGGGCAGCGACCAGGGTGCTCAACGCGTCAGTATCGGTAGCGATGGCCGCAATGGTATTATCCGTATCAGGAGCGAGCGACGCCGGAACCAGTACTTTGTCAATCAAATGTACCACTCCGTTAGAGGCTTTGATATCAGCCCCTACGACGGTTACTTCACCGTTAATGACCACACCGTCGGTTTTGTCCAGCGTTAGCGTTTCGCCCAGCAAGGTTTCTTCCGTTTCGCCTAAATCAGCCGCCATCTTTGCGCTCGCCAAGATGTGGTACTGTAGCACTTGGGTTAGCACTTCGTCGGGAATATCTTCCAGGCTGTTGAAGCGTGGATCATTTTCCAGGAAATCGGCAAACGCCTCGTTGGTGGGCGCAAATACGGTCAGCATAGACTCGGCGTTATCAGCCGCGGCCAGCAGATCGGGGGCGCGTTGCAGGGCCGATACTAAAATGCTCAGGTCTTCGGTGGCCACGGCCAAACCGGCGATGGTAGGCTCCTGACGCAATGAGGGAGGTAATAGCACTTCGTCGATCAAGTGTACCACCCCGTTGCTCGCCTCAATATTGGCGGTAGTCACTTCGGTGCTGCCGTTGATAAACACCCCGTCGTCTGACTTCATAATGTTGATAGACTCACCGGCTAGGGTTTCTTCCGTGTCGCCCAAATCAGCCGCTTTCTTAGCACTGGCCAGAATATGGTACTGTAGCACCTTTGTTAACACTTCGTCAGGAATACTGGCTAAATCGTCGAAACGGTCATCACCGGCCAAAAAGTTGGCAAAGGCTTCGTTGGTCGGCGCAAATACCGTGAGGTCAGCCGTAGAATCACCGGCGGCATCCAACAGCGGCTGCACTCGGCTTAGGGCGTCTACCAGAATGCTTAGGTCTTCGGTACCTACCGCAATTTCAGCGATGGTTTGGTCGGTAGCGGTTCTAGCGTTCGTATTCAGCACCGCATCAATGGTGTGAACCACTCCGTTAGACACACGCTGATCGGCCGTAACCACGTTTACTGAGCCGTTGAGTACTACTCCGTTGTCAGTATTTACTTCGATGGTTTGACCCTCTAGCAGTGTGTTGAGTGATCCGTTGCTCAGGTCAGCCGCTAGCGTAGTGCCCGATACTACGTGGTACTTGAGCACGTCGGCCAGTGCGTCGGCAGGAATATCAGACAGCTCATCTGCATCGGGGTTGGCCTGTAGATAAGCGGCAAACGCCGAGTTAGAGGGAGCGAATACGGTAAATTCTGCACTCTCATCAGCCAGCACATCGGTGAGTCCGGCTTGCCCAAGGGCGTCGGCCAGCACGCTGAGTTGGTCGTCTTCTTGCGCAAACCCTACCACGCTCTGCGTGGGTTCGGGAGTGGTGGCATTATTGTCATCTTCATCGTCGCAGCCACTGAGCCACAGCGTAGCCAGCAGGGCGAAGGCCATCATCGGCCAGCGGTTCGTCAAGTTTGTTAGTGATTTCATTACAGATTGGGGTTGAGAAAAAATTGGTTACAAGGATTGTGAATAGAACGGCCCGCACAGCACGTTGGATCGCCCTACATAGCCGAACTAACGGTCGGGCGGAGCGAATGGTATGAAGAAGGGAGTGAATTGTGGCGGTGGGCGGTGGGCGGTGGGCGGTGGGCGGTGGGCGGTGGGCGGTGGGCGGTGGGCGGTGGGCGGTGGGCGGTGGGCGGTAAAATACTACGGATGAAACAGATAGAGACGAATTTGTACATTTACTTAACTGCCTTCAGATGCCGTGCCGGGCATTGAGTACTGCCTCCTGCGGCTGCTACTATGATACTACACTACCGGTAATAGCTGTTCGCGTAGCAGCAGGGGTTTGAGTTTGCGGCGGAAGTTGAGCTGCTGACCGGAGTTGGGGTACTCAATCGGCTCATCGTGCAGCACCCGAAACCCGCTGGCGCGCAAACTGGGTGCAATGGCTCTGAATACCACTGTAGACACCATGACTACCGGAGTGGTAGGCGTACCTAGTTTTAGTAGCGTAGCCATCAGGGTAGACAGGCCGTCACGGTAGGTGCGGGTGCGGGCGGCGGTGGTTTCACCGGGTAGTGGGGCTTCGTGGGCGTGCAGCAGCAAATACCCCTCTTCTTGCAGACGCTCCAGAAAGTACGACTTCTCGGCCCGTATCTGTTTCACGGTTTCAAAGGCTTCCACCTCTTCCGGAAACAGCACTTTGATTAGCTCTAGAAACAAGCTATCGCCCCGCCGCACGTGTTCGTAGTAGAAGTAGCGGTTGCGCTCGGGGGCCGGAGGGGCTTCGGTAATGAAGATCACCCGAGGTTTTTCGGGAGTATACTTAGCGCGGGCTTGCTCAAACGAATGCATTGGTCAGGAAAATAGCCACGGTGGTCAAGTAAATTTTGTCTTTTACGCACGGCATGCCTTCTTGAAAGAAAAAAACGATGCCACGAATACTTCTAATCACTTTACTCGCCCTCTTGTTTGGGTTTTCTTGCTCCTCACAAAACCTGGCCCCACCGGATAAAGTTACTGACGGTCTCACCGAAGAGCAGTACAACCTACTGCTTCAGCATACCGAGCCATTTCCTGATAGCACTGAGCTATCAATGGCACTGCTAACGGACGATGCTGTTACGTTCGTAGGAATTCGCAAGATAGCGGGCGATTTACACTCTGTCCAAAACAGCCGTCATTTGTTCGAGATAGGCTCTATCACCAAAGTATTTACCGCTGGTTTACTGTCGCAGATGGTGAGCGATAACAGGCTCAACCTCAACGATTCTGTGGCGGCCTTGCTGCCGGTAGCGATGCGGCGACCGGCTCAGAACGATACAGCGATGACGCTGCTCCATCTGGCTAACCACACTTCAGGACTTCCGCGTATGCCCAATAATTTCTTTCCGTCCAATCCTGCCGACCCGTTCGCTGATTATGACGAGAACGCGCTACGCGTCTATCTACAGCATCAGCAGTCGTTGGTCAGCACACCAGGCGGCCAGTACGCCTACTCTAACCTGGGGTTTGGTTTGCTAGGGTATCTACTAACGCAGCAAAGCAAAACCGACTACGCCTCGTTGCTTCATCAGCACGTCACCGAGCCATTGGGCATGCGCAACACGTTTACTATTGTGCCGCCCGACCTTGTTGAGCAGGTTGTATTGGGGCGCGATGTCGCGGGAAAAACTACGCAAAACTGGAATATAGATGTGCTGGCCGGGGCTGGAGCCATCAAATCTTCAGCCCATGATATGTCACGTTGGCTGCATGCCAATATGTACGATACCGTGGCGACGCACGGCCTATGGAATCGCTGTCAATCCCCTACCTTTACTGTTGATGAGGCTACGTCGCTAGGTTTAGGTTGGCATATCCTCAACCAAGACGGAAGACAAGTACACTGGCACAACGGGGGAACCGGCGGCTATACCGCGCACGCCTCCTTTGACCGCCAGCGTATGACTGGAGTAGTGATCCTGTCTAACGTTTCGGCTTTTTCTCCTCACATGAATCATATCGATCAACTCGGATTCGGTATCTTACCTACGCTTTCACAACCATGAGGCAATCCGTTCGCTGGCTTGATATAACCGTTCATATACTAGCGTGGGGAATCCCTCTGCTGTTAATCAACGTGGGTCATTACCAGTGGCAGTTCGCCAGAACTGAGGATGGCACCATGCTCGGTTTTTCGCTCTACGGCAGTGCGTTCAACGCGCTCGTTTTTTACGGCCACGCCCTCTGGCTACACCCACGTAAGAAGAAGTACGCTCAAAACCGTGGGTACTGGTTGGTTGTCATTGCGCTCCTCGTGATAATCTCGCTCGCGGAGGGTGCCATAGACTACTTCTACTTTGAATCACTTAATTTGCTTCCGAATGAAATAGAGGGTCAGCCGGTTTCTTCTAGATTGGTTTGGGTTTGGATTTTTAGCGTGCCCGACGGCATCATCCACGTCATTTACTGGCTGCTTTCCTTCGCCTACGTACAGTTTCTTCAGCTTAAAAAATTTCGTCACGAACGGACCGAACTAGCGCAGCAGAAGCTTACCACCGAACTTCAGTACCTGCGCGCTCAAGTCAATCCGCACGTGCTGTTCAACGGCATCAACAGCGTGTATCACCTGATTGATGAGCAACCGGAACGCGCCAAGCATACGCTGCTCACGTTCTCTAACCTACTGCGCTATCAATTGTACGAATGCCAGGCAGATCAAGTGCCTCTCGACCAAGAGCTGGCCCATTTGGCGGATTACATTACGCTAGAAGAAACCCGGAAAGGCGACGACGCGGTGATTGTGTGGGAAGTGCAGGATCATGATCCAGAGAGGCAGATTGCCCCGATGTTACTGCAACCGTTCGTAGAAAATGCTTTCAAGCACCTCAGTCACCACGAAGAGGCCAAGCAAAACCGCCTGGAAATTTCACTGGCCATCGATCAGGGAGTGCTGTCGCTCAAGGTAGAAAACACCGTGAGCCCGCCTACTGCTACTGCACC
Source organism: Tunicatimonas sp. (assembly GCA_965213875.1). GTDB lineage: Bacteria > Bacteroidota > Bacteroidia > Cytophagales > Cyclobacteriaceae > Tunicatimonas. Next base: position 95,479 of record CBDCAN010000012.1, read on the forward strand.
AACTACAGAGGGCGGTGTCGGCCTCACTAATGTGCAGCGACGCTTGCAGCTGATCTACCCGGATCGTCATCAGCTATTTATGAGTCGTCCGACGGGCTGGTTTCACGTTCACCTCATCATCACGCTATGAAGACCTTACGCTGCCTCATTGTCGACGACGAACCTCTGGCCCGCCAGGGGTTGCAAAAATACGTACAGCAGATTGATCTCTTACAACTGGTGGGTTCTGCCAAGAGTGCGGCGCAGGCCAGCGGTTTACTGCAACGCGAACCGGTAGATTTGCTGTTCTTGGACATTGAAATGCCCGGTTTATCGGGCTTAGACTTTCTGCGTACGCTGCCCAATTCGCCGCTGGTGGTTTTCACCACGGCTTACCCTCAGTACGCGCTGGAAGGCTACGAATTTAAGGCCGTCGATTATTTACTTAAGCCGATTGCCTTCGAGCGGTTTCTGCGGGCGGTTAATAAGGTATGGCAACTGCGCCAGCCCACTGGCACCAACGAACCCCACCACATCTTCGTCAAAACCGACCAGCGATTGGTTAAACTGCGCACGCAGGACATCCGGTGGATTGAAGGACAGCAGAACTACGTATTTATTCACACTGCGCAGGAGAGGCTGATGGTACTTTCTACCATGAAAAACCTGCTGGAGACACTACCCGAAGCCACGCTACTACGGGTGCATAAGTCTTACGCAGTCGCGGCACAGCACGTAACCGCCGTAGAGGGAAACGAGTTGCTGCTAGGTGAACAGCGGGTGCCGATAAGCACTCGTCTGCGCACGGCCGTGGTAGAGCAACTCACTCAGAACCGAACGCTACCGTAGTGCGGCTTGGTTTGGATTGAGCATTACCTATAAAGTACTAGTGCTGGCCTCAGACCAGCACTAGTGACAACATTACAAACTAAAAAACTAGTAGTTCTCGTTGGCTTTGCGGTGGAAGCCAACCCGCGCGATCATATCTACCGGGGCATCCAGGGTAAGGGTTTTTACCGATGATAGATCAGACAGGCGAAAGACGTTGACTTCGGTTTGCGAAGTTTCTAGTACGTACAGAAACTCGGACGAAGCGGTCAGTACCCGCTCAGGTTCTTCCATCAGGCGCAGCCGTTCCAGTTCGGTAGGCGCTTCTTTTCGAGCGTTTTCGTAGGCTACATCCGGAGCGATAGACATCACGGATTGCGTCATTTCGTTGCCATTCGCCGCGTTGTACACCACCACTTCGTCGTCCGTCTTGTGCAGGATGAGATACGTGCCGTCTTCGTTGAAGAAGAAAGACTTCACATCGTCCCCCTCGTAGAAGCGGGTCATGCTGCGGCTGGCGGGGTCGATTCGAAACAAACCTTGCTCCCGCGCCCAACCGTAGAATACGTCCAGGTTATCGTGGCCTCTCACGGTGCCGATCCAATTGCCACTTTCCGCGTTCATACCCTCCAGATTGGGAATTAACTCGATGCTCTGATCGTCGTAGGCGGCAACCAGGCCATCGGTAGAGCCAAACAGCGCCACGCGTCCGTTGGAGGTATTGCCGTGAATAAGATCCACGCGTACCGATTCATTGTCCACCTGTACCTGCCCCTGCTCGTCGACCAGCTTGACCATCTGGGGCAAGGAGTGCTCTTCACCGTGTCGTGCTGAAAGGTGATGGCAAACAAACCGTTGTCCAGACGTACTACCGCCCCGTGGTGTTTGGTAGCCACTGGAACCACGGCGGGTTGGTAGTCGTCAAAATCTAACCGGCTCTCTTCCAGATGGATCATGGATCCGTCGCCATCGTTAAAGATCACCATGTCGTCGCCCGTGGCCGAGTAGTGGGTAGGCTCATCGGAAGAAATAGTCAGATCAAGCCACTCGGCGGGGTTTTCGTGGCCGTGATCGGTATGGTTCACAATGCCGACATCAAAAAATCGGGTTTGGTTTTCACCCCGCTCTACCGACACCAGATAACGTCCGGTAGGGCTCACGTAGTAACGAGTGAACTCGTCCTGCGACAGAGGCTCGCTTACCGTACTGGTGACGGACTCGCTCATAGGGTTCATGACCATCGTCTGATTGCCGTTGGCCATCATGGCCAGTCGAACGTACTCTCCTTCTACTTCAGCAAAAGATTGCGAGGCATCCGGAGCGTCACTAGTATCATCATCAGAACAGGAAAAAGTGAGCCACGTCAGGCTTAACAGCATTAGGGATAGGTGGTTTTTTTTCATCGTGTTAATAGTTTTACTTTCATTTACATTTGCAAAACTAAGCTAGCGACTTTATTATTGCAACATAGTTGCGTTAAATATTTACTACTATTTTTTTGCTTTGCGAGTATTTATGAGACGCAATACGTCTCTATTCCATGATAAAATTAATCTGTCGGCTCATTTTATACGTTTTTAATAGAAGCAGCGTAGTGGCGTATATCTTTACGTTTGGTCTTCTGCTGCTGCCTTTCTTGGGCTTAGGGCAGTCGTTTTCGTTGCAAGGTCAAGTAGTGGATGAGCGCGGGCAGCCCGTGGGAGGCGCTCCGGTCCACCTGCTCACTCCGGAGCAGTGGCAGTCCACGACCCACGAAGGATTCTTTACGTTTACCGTCCCCGCGGATACGGTTTATACCCTAGCGATACACTCGCTGGGATACGCCGAGCAGCACGTTCAATTATCCCCCTCGGGGGGGCAACCGCTCGTCATTCGTTTGCAGCCGGAAACTAAGACGCTGACCGAGGTGACCGTCGGGGCCTCAGCCATCCGTAGCACGGCTACATCGTCGCAGGCGGTGGCCACCGTCACCCGGGCAGATCTGGACCAGGCTACCGGGGGAAGCTTCGTCGACGCCCTCACTCCCGTGGCGGGCATCAATGCTATCAACACCGGCGTCGGCATTGCCAAACCGGTGATTCGGGGCATGAGCTACAACCGGATCATGGTCAACGACCAGGGTGTGAAGCAGGAAGGGCAGCAGTGGGGCTCCGATCACGGACTGGAGATCGATCAGTTCGACGTGCAGCAAGTAGAAATCATCAAGGGCCCCGCCTCTTTGCGCTACGGCTCCGATGCGATGGGCGGAGTGATCAACATTTTGCCCGCCCCCTTTCCGGAAGCGGGGCAACTCCAAACAGAGGTCAAGGGGGTCTATCAGTATAACAACAACCGGCGAGGCCTAAGTGCTGCCGCCGAGGGTAACCAGCAGGGCTGGCTGTACCGTTTGCGCTACAGCCACCAGGACTTTGACAACTACCGGGTGCCCGCCGACCGCTTTACCTACGCGGGCTTCGAGCTGCCCATCTACGATGAGCGACTTCGCAACACGGCGGGGCAGGAGCGAAACTTCGCTTTCACCACCGGGCTGCGACGCGCCTGGGGGCAATCTACCGTGAAGGTTAGCCGGTTTCACCAGCGGGTGGGACTGTTTCCGGGCGCGGTGGGTATTCCGAGTGGCTACCAATTGCAGCGCTACGACCAGCGACGCAGCATCGGCCTGCCCCGGCAGGATAACACCCACTGGAAGGTGCTGTGGAACACGCAGTACGGCTGGGATCGATCTACCTTGGAAGTAGACGCGGGCTACCAGCACAACCAACGGTTAGAAGAGTCGCTGCCCCACACCCAGAACGTGGGGCAAACGACCGACGGTACGGTGGCCCACGACCTTCAGCTACGCACCTACTCACTCAACGCTCGGCTTATTCGGGAAGTAGGTTCCCACTGGACCGTCACCTACGGAGGGCAGGGGCAGCGGATGCAGAACGGCTACGGCGGCTTTGAGTTCTTGATTCCGGCCTTCACTACCTGGCAGGGCGGAGGGTTTGCCCTGCTGGCGTACGCCGATTCGCCGACGCACCCGCGCTGGCAATTCAACGCGGGGCTGCGCTTCGACGGCGGGCAGCACGACATTCTCGAGCACCAGCAGCCGTTGTACGACGAGTCGCTTCAGCCCACGGGAACGTTTGATCAACGCAACGCTGATATCACCCGGCAGTTTGCCGACGTGAGCGGTGCTCTGGGAGGGCAATGGCAACCTTCTTCTGCCTGGCAAATGAAACTCAACGTAGGGACGAGCTTCCGGATGCCGACGGCCGTAGAATTGGCGTCTAACGGGGTGCACCACGGCACGTTTCGCCACGAATTGGGCAACCCCGACCTGCAATCCGAACGCGGCTACCAGCTCGACTACGCACTTACCTATCAGCAGGACAAACTCAGCAGTACGCTCACTCCCTTCGTGGCCTACTACGACCAGTATATTTACCTTGCCCCCACGGCTTCGTTCAGCCGCCTGCCCGCCGGTAGTCAGCTCACTTGGGAGTTTCGGCAGGCCGACGCTACTTTCTGGGGCGGCGAATGGACGACCACCTACCAACCTCATCCGTCGCTGCGTGTACAGACCTCGCTGGAATACGTGTCTTCCTACAACCTGGATTTCCAGTTACCCCTACCGCTCACTTCCGCCCTTTTCGGCGCTGGGAGAAGTAACCTACCAACTCGTTTCGCAACGCGGCTGCCTGCAATCACTCAAGCTGCACGGCGACGTACGGTGGGTGGCGGATCAGAACCGGGTAGACCGCAACGAACGAGCGACGCCCGGCTACACCCTGCTTGGCGGAGGCGTGAGCAGTCGGTGGGCCCTAGGCGATACCGTCTGCCAGCTGATGGTGCAGGTGGACAACGCGCTCAACACCCGCTACCTGCACCATCTGAGTCGCTATCGTTTGCTCAACCTACCCGAACCGGGCCGCAACGTGGTGGTAACGCTCAGTGTTCCCTTATCTTTCACTCTCTAATGTAGCCTTATGAAACCTTATCTGTTGATACTAACTATTTTTACGCTCATCGCTTGTTCGGATAGCGACACGGGTGATCCTAGCAATGATCTGGACGCGCCGGTGTTTGCTGCCGTCAGCCGCCCCTCTACGCAGGGCGATCCTAATGTGGCCAAAATTCGGGGCGAATACATGGAAGTGTTGCCTGAGAACAGCACCGAACTACGCCTGCAAGGGGAGCTATCCGACAACCTGGCCCTCAGCCAGATGCGGATTGATATTCATAATTCGCAGGACGGACATACCCACGCCCGCACCCAGCAACTACCGGGTTTTCGGGTCGATGAGGTGGTTCCACTGGATGGCACCAGCCATACGATTGATCAAACCATTCGCTACGACGACCGCGACTACCTGGCTGGCCCCTACCACGTGCTGCTGCACGCCGTGGATGCGGCGGGCAACACCACCTCCTTTGCCGACGGCTCCAGCGTGGTTCGCAGTGTGTACCTGAAACGGCCCTACATGCCGCTGGTCGCGCTGGATAACGACCCAGACGAAACGCAACAGCAACTCACCGGCACGGTGGGGGGGCCGCTGACGGTGGGGGGCTACCTGGAGCAACGGCGCGGTGAGCAGAACTTTGCGATCACCTTCATTCGTCTTTCGCTAGTACAGGATACCAATCGTGCGGATGATACGGAATGGCAGGGAGACGCCAGCTACGAAGGGCTGTGGGGCGAATCGCAGTTTTTGCGGGACAACAGCGGGGCCTTTTTGAGGGGAGAAGATATTCCCGCCTTCACCGACGATCAGCTACCACTAACCACGCTGTGGGAAAGCCAGCCTTACACCCTGACGGTGAGTGACCACGAGCGGGTGCTACGGATTGAGGTAGAAGATGAAGGGGGCAACCTGGCCGTGAGAGAATTCACGATGTTAGTGGGTGAATAGGAATGACATTCGCGTTTTATTTGGTATATTTCTGGAAAACTATTAATGAATTATGAGAAACTACAGTCGCCGAAACTTTATGTCCAAGACTAGCGGAATGCTGGCCGGGATGGGAATTTTTTCTGCTTTAGATGCAAAAGCAATGAACCTCATTAAGGATGCCAGCGGGCGAAAAGCTCATTTGTCGGCAGACAGCCTGGCTAGCGATGAGAATTACTGGCGAGAGATTCAGCAAGCGTTTCGGGTTAATCCTGATTTCATTAATCTGGAAAACGGATTTTACAGTCTGATGGCTGAGCCGGTCACTGCCGCCCAAACGGAGAGCCTGAAAATGATCAACGCTAATCACTCCTTTTACATGCGCCGCCAGTACCATGAGGACCGAGAGCGTATTCTGAACCAGGTAGCCCAGTTGGCGGGCTGTTCCCCCGAAGAGCTGATCCTCTGCCGCAATACGACGGAGGCACTGGACACCGTCATCATGGGGCTAAAGATGCAGCCCGGCGACGAGGCCCTCATGACCGAACAAGATTACGATAGCATGTTGCAGTGCTTTGCGATGCGGGCCCGACGCTTCGGTTCGGTGAACAAGATTATTAAGTTACCCTTTCATCCTCAATCGGACGAAGAAATTGTTGCCGCCTACGAAGCAGCAATCACCCCTCAAACCAAAGTCATCCTGGTTACCCACCTGATCAATACCACGGGACAGGTGTTGCCGGTGCGCAAAATCGCCGACATGGCCCATGCCAACGGGATAGAGATCATCTCAGATTCGGCTCACGCCTTTGCCCACGTAGACTTTAAGATTCCTGATCTGGATTGTGACTACTTAGGCGCCAGTCTGCACAAGTGGCTGGGGGCCCCCTTGGGCACCGGTATTTTGTACATGAAGAAAGAAAAGATCGATAAGGTATGGCCTCTGTTTGGCGATGATACCTATGAGGATACGGATATTCGCAAGTTTGGTCATATTGGCACCATTCCTTGTCACAATGATCAGGCGGTGGCGGATGCTATTGCGTTTCATCACACCATCGGCGGCCCGAAAAAAGAAGCTCGGTTACGCTACCTGGCGTCGTATTGGATCGATAAAGTGAAAGATACCCCTAAAATCGTTATCAATACCCCGGCGCAACCCTCACGCTACTGCGCCATTGCCAACGTAGGCATCGAGGGAATGGATTCTGAGAAACTGGCCGATTCCCTCTTTGAAAACTATAATATTTTCACCGTCGCCAAAGACGTCGGCGAAATAAAAGGGGTAAGGGTTACTCCTCACCTGTATAATAGTCTGGATGATCTGGACCAGCTGGTCACGGCCCTAAAAGAGCTGGCTAGCTGAGGAAGGAGCCGTTTCCGCTAGGCGACTACTTATGATGGGGTCGCTTCACGATGATGTAGTATCCGCAGCTGCCGCATCTGTCATCCTTTGGTGTTCTTCCTGCATGGTTTGGTGTTCTTGCATCATCATGCTGTGCTCCTGCTCCATTTGCTGGTGTTCGTCGCGCATGGTGCTAAACTGGGCATCCAGCTCCTCTTCCGTAAAACTATTTACTTCAGGATTATCGAGTAGGGCCGTGTGTTTGTCAATAACCGCTTGGTGTTTGTCCATCATCGCCTGATGTTTATCCAGTAGTGCCTGGTGTTGCTCTTGCACGACCGCAAACAGTGAATCATTTTCGTCTGACAAGGCCGCTTGGTGCTGCTGCGCCCACTGCTGGTGATTTTGTTCCAGGCTGTCGTGCTGCGCTTCCATTTGCTGATGGGAATCTTCCATCTGCGTGTGTTCTTCCTGGAAGGTGGCGATTCTTTCTTGGTTGCCCGATGAGCAAGCGATTAAAAAAACGAATGAAATGAGTAAGGCACTGCGTGACATGAGAAAATAGGTTAGGTTAGAAATCGCTACAATAACCAAGCTTACGCATATTTGTTGCGCTTGTCAGATCGCAGGTACTGCTCGTCTAAGCCGGCGTGAGTATTCGCTAGAGATAATAATAGTGGGTTGCCACACGGCAATCAGGCGTTGCAGGCCTTGCAGGTACCGCTGAGGGTATAGTTGGTACGATCTACTGAGAACGCATCCGAGACGGCTACATCTGGCACTTTTACGTTCTCTAGGCAGTAGGTCTGGCGACACTCATCGCACACAAAGTGGGCGTGTTGATCAGCGTGAGACTTATCAGGGCACTGCAGTCCGCACAGCGCGTACTTAACCCCCCTCTCGTCTTCAGAGGCCCGGTGTAATATCCCGTGTTCTTCAAACGAGCTCAGCGCACGGTACACCGTGACCCGATCCAGTCGTAATTTCATTTTAGCAATGATATCACTGGCCGACAGGGCGGTGTCGTGCTTCATAAAAAGCGCTAACATCCCCGTACGAATGGGGGTCTTTCTTAGTCCATTCGCCTGAAGTAGGTTCGCTATAGCTGTCTGGTTATCCATACGTTGAGTCGTAACAATTTCCACGCTGCTTTCCAGCACTCACTGCGCAGCCAAAATTTCGCTTTCGCTAAAATAACGTATTTTCTACTAAAGTAAATTCACTAAAGTCACCATGTTTTGACAACTACACACTCGCGTGTTTCAAACACTGAGTACCTACCGTCAACAAGGAGTGCCTACCAACCCTTGCCTGCGTGCTGCGGTAAAAACCGCTTACGCAGCACTGGGCGCTGTCAGTAGAAAAGGATTTGGTTATATTGAACCATCAAGTCTCTAATACTTTGAGCCCCCTTACTGATGAAAGAACCCATCGTATCTGAAATTATGAATTCGCCTCGGGCCCCCATGATTCTGGAAGAACTGCAGCAGGCTTGGACGGCAGAGCAAGCGCGCCGTCAACACTTCTATGATGAGATGACTGAGGCAGAAAAAACAGAATTTATCAAAGGCGAAGTAATCGTGCATTCTCCGGCTCGAAAGCATCACGTGGATATCACCGGACGCTTAGTGCAAGCCCTTCAAACCTACGCCTACAAACATCAGTTAGGGTACGTCGGCTTCGAGAAGATACTTATTCGACTCACCCGAAACGACTACGAACCAGACGTTTGCTTCTTTAAACAAGAGAAAGCCGCTGATTTCGCAGACAACCAAATGTTTTTCCCGGCTCCCGATCTGGTGGTAGAAGTGCTATCCAAGAGCACTGCGGGTCGCAACCGAGGTGTCAAGTTTGAAGATTATCAACTACACGGGGTAGAAGAATACTGGATGGTGGATGCCGAACAGAAGGTCATAGGGCAGTACGTGCTGAGCCACGGAAAGTACGAGCTGATCAAGAAGGCCGGAGACGGTTCGCTACGTAGCACCACCGTTCAGGGCTTGGTGTTTCCCATCGAGGCGGCATTTCATCACGACCAACTGATGCAGTTTGTCGCTTCCCTGTTGGCTTAGTCTCACACCTGCACCGTTTTCCAGCGTCCGCGCCGAAACAACAGCACGCTCACCACCGCCGCTACCGAGAAAGCAACGGCAATCGCCACGTACACTCCGGTGGGTCCCCAGTGTAGCGTCACCGCCAAACCGTAGGCTAACGGAATCTGTAGTACCCAGTAGCAGCCCAGGTTAATCAGCAGCGGCGTGCGGGTGTTGCCCGCCCCGTTAAACGAGTGGGCCACCACCATGCCGTAGGACACAAAAGCGTAGCCCAGGCAAATAATTCGTAGCGACTCCGCTCCGTGCTTAACCACCGCTGGATCATCCGTAAATAAGCCCACCAGTTCGTAGGCCAGTACGTAGAATACCAGTGACAACCCGAGCAGAAACAGCAGGTTATAAAAGGCGGTTTTCCACACCGACTGCTCGGCCCGCTCGGGATGCCCCGCTCCCAGGTTCTGCCCCACCAGCGTGGCCGCCGCATTGGACAATCCCCACGAAGGCAGAATTGAGAAAATAATGATACGGATGGCGATGGTATACCCCGCCAGCGCTTCGCTGCCGAAGAGAGAAATAATGCGCACCAGAAAGATCCAACTAGCCGACTCCACCAGAAACTGTCCCGTACTGCCCGAGGCAATCCGCAGGATGTTCATCACGGCCTTGCCGCGCACCACCATGTTGCGAACCGTTATCTTAACGATAGACTTACCGCCCAGTAGGTAGTACAACTGAAACGATACGCCCACCGTGCGCCCGATGGTGGTGGCGATGGCCGCCCCCGTCACACCGAAGGCCGGTACGGGTCCCCACCCGAAGATAAAGAGCGGGTCGAGCAGTATATTGAGTCCGTTGGCAATCCACAGCGAACGCATGGCCAGCGAAGCGTTGCCCGCCCCCCGGAAGATGCCGTTGATCAGGAACAGCAGCATGATGCTGATGTTGCTGGCGAACATCAGTTGAGTATAGCCGTAACCGGCAGCGATGAGTTCTTCCTCACCCCCCATCAGTCGCAGAATATCGCGGGCGAAGACCGCCCCCAGCACAGCGACGACCAACGAGAAAGCAATGGCGACCACGATCGCCTGAAACGCTGCATCACCGGCCCGTTCGGGCTGTTTTTCGCCGATGCGCCGTGATACGGTCGCCGTAGCGGCTACGCTCAGGCCGATGGCCACGGCGTAGATGAGCGACAGCACCGATTCGGTGAGCCCGACGGTAGCCACCGCCTGGATACCCACCTGGCCCACGAAGAAGATATCGACCACGGCAAACAACGATTCCATCACCATCTCGAGCACCATCGGCACCGACAGTAAGAAGATGGCCCGGCGGATACTGCCCGTGGTAAAGTTGGTTTCGGAGCCACGCAATGCGACACGGGTCTCCCGATAGAGTTTTTGGATAATAGTATTCGGCGCCATGAAGAGGATACTAAGAAGTGGAAGGGACAACTGCTTGTAAAACCACACAGAATGGCAGACTTAAGCAGTATTATGTAGAAAGAAGGATGATCACGGTTTATCCGTTAATCACCGATGCAAAGAGGGGCGTGAATAACTTCATAGTGTAGCAAAGGTAGTTTTTTGTGAGAGCAGAACAAGACGAACGTCAGCTATTTTCTGGTTCACCATCACAGAATGTGCTACAAATTACAGCCTTGACGCATAAAACTGTCTTTGTGTAGACGACCCCGATACTATCTATGAAAAGAACTATCTAGAAATTGATCCCGAGTAGAAGTCGCTGAATCTAAACCTACACAACAATGAGGAACCATGCGCCTACTATCACCGTATCATTACCATGAAAAAGCGTGTAGTGGTCGGCTTGTCCGGCGGAGTAGATTCTAGCGTGGCGGCGCACCTATTGATGGAGCGGGGCTACGAGGTGATCGGCCTGTTTATGAAGAACTGGCACGACGACAGAACGCGATGTGAATCGTGAGGCTAATACACAAAATTATTCTTATTTTTGTGTAAACAATTCTCTCTATGAAAAGGACTAACGTAGAAATTGATCCTGGTAAGTTGGCAACAGCCATGAAGCTTTCCCACAGTAAAACGATGAAGGAGACCGTAGATCGTGCCCTGGACGAATTTATTCGCCACCAAAAACGCATGGATATGCTCAATTTGAGAGGAAAAGGCAAGTGGACAGGCGACCTCGATGAGATGCGTACAGTATGATTGTAGATACTTCCGTCTGGATAGACTACATCAATGGGGCCTCCAATTGGCAGACATATCACTTATACGACGCAATTTCTACCTCTTCTGCTGTGGTACTGACTCCCGTCATTATTCAGGAAGTTTTACAGGGCCTACAGAACAAGAATTACCAGCGCATCAAAACATCACTACTGAGCTATCGTACTGTCACTGTGAATCCAGTAGATTTAGCGGTACATGCGGCTGAACTCTACCGAAACTTAAGAAAGAAGGGCGTCTCTGTACGTAAGCCAAACGATTGTCAAATAGCCTACTTAGCGATCTATTATAACCTTCCCCTGCTACACCGTGATCGCGATTTTAAGCATATCGCGCAGCATACTAAACTGATAGAAGTTGCCGAGCCGCAGCCTTAAGGAACCTAGTCCGCCTAGTCACCGTATTCTTACCATGAAAAAACGTGTAGTGGTCGGCTTGTCCGGCGGAGTGGATTCTAGTGTGGCGGCACACCTGTTGGTGGAGCAGGGCTACGAGGTGATCGGCCTGTTTATGAAGAACTGGCACGACGATAGCGTGGTGATCAGCCGCGAGTGTCCTTGGCTTGAGGACAGCCATGATGCTCTGATTGTCGCGCAAAAGCTGGGCATCCCCTTTCAGACCATCGACCTGAGCAAGGAGTACAAAGAACGTATCGTCGACTATATGTTTCGTGAGTACGAACAGGGGCGCACTCCCAATCCTGACGTGCTCTGCAACCGCGAGATCAAGTTTGATATCTTTTCGGATACCGCCCTCAAGCTGGGGGCTGACTACGTAGCTACCGGCCACTACTGCCGCCGTAGCGAAACCGTGGATGCCACCGGAAACGTGACCCATCACCTGCTGGCGGGGCGCGACAAAAATAAGGACCAGAGCTACTTTCTGTGTCAGCTCAACCAGGCACAGCTGAGTAAAGCTTTGTTCCCCATCGGCGAGCTGGAGAAAAGTGAGGTACGTCGCATTGCCCGCGAGCTAGAGCTGGTGACGGCCGACAAGAAGGATTCACAGGGGCTATGCTTTATCGGAAAAGTGCGACTGCCAGAATTTCTACAGCAGAAGTTGCAGCCTAAGCCGGGGCGTATCATCGAGGTGCCTGCGCACGCCGCTGTTTTTGAGCAAGCGCTGGTGGGGGTAGCATCTGAAACTGAGGAAAGCCTGGATATGCTCACGGCAGCTTACGACTACACCCCTGATGTAGGTAAAACGGTGGGGAAACACAACGGTGCTCATTACTTCACCATTGGCCAGCGTAAAGGTCTCAGCGTAGGGGGCACTCCCCTACCCCTGTTCGTGCTGGCTACCGATACACAGCAAAATATCGTGTACGTGGGGCAGGGTGACCAGCACCCCGGGTTGTTTCGGCCAGGACTGCTCATCCAGCCGGAAGAAACGCACTGGCTACAGGAAGGTCGCCGCCTGGACGATGGCGAATCGGCTCGTTACCGAGCGCGCATCCGCTACCGACAAGCCTTAGAAGACGTGACGCTCGTGCAACGTAGCGAAGGATTGTACCTACTCTTTGACAAACCTCAAAAGAGTATTGCCGCCGGGCAGTTCGCCGCTTGGTACGAGGGGGAAGAACTAATCGGATCAGGGGTAATTGCTTAGGTACGCCTGTTCCACAATTCGCGCTGAGCGTTCGTACTCTATTGGTATTTTTTGAACGTTTACTTTGCGCAAAAAGCAGTAAGTTGTCACTGTATAAATTAATTTTACTATGACAGCATCCAAGAGATTTTCTATTGTTGAGTACGACGCTGCTAACGAGCAGGTAAAAGCTATTTATGACGAAACCATGAAGGAAATGGGCTTGCCCTTCGTCCTCAACTGGTTCAAGTGTCAGGGTAATAATCCTACGCTACTGCGCGGTAATTGGGAAAAGTTGCGATCCAGCATGCTGGAAGGCGATGTACCTTTTGTGCTCAAGCAGCTCATTATTTACAACATTTCACAAAAGAAGGGTTGCAACTACTGCGCACACGCTCACGGGTTGATGGCGGATAGTATGAGTAAAACCCTCACCGATGCTGATGGCTACCGGGTTACCGAAAATATGAACAGTAACTATATCCCGTCAAGCTACAAAACTGCTATTAAGATTGTGACCGAATCGGCACTTACGCCCAGTGCCACAACCGACGAAGACTTTGAAGAGCTTCGTGACGAAGGATTCTCCGAACTAGAAATTCAGGAGCTGATGGGACTGGCTGACCTCACCAATATGCTCAACACAATGGCGGATATTTCCGGTATTAAGATTGATAACGAACTAATGGAAACGAAGTAGGTGGTATTCCGCTGAAATATGTGTGAATGATGAATGGACAATAAATACCCATTATTCATTCATCATCAATCACCACTCATTTCTTTGTCTTTGTATGGATCACTCGGACTTCGTCAATACTTCACTGCGACTTCGCTACGAAGCCTTCTCTGCCTTTGCCACACAAGTGAACCAAGCCAGTGAGCTAGAGGGTATTGGCGAAGCCGTTGCGGCTCACTTAAAGTTTGTGCTCGACGCTTTTGTTTTCCGTCTGGCCGTCAGTAGCAAGGATCGCGTGCATACACTGGAGCTATTCCGAGGGCAGTATCAGGTGAAGTCAGCCCCCGACTTTACTGCGTTTGAACGGCGCTACCTTGACAAAGGGCTTCCGCTGACGCTCTCTGCACAAGAAATACAGCAGGAAGAACTACTAAAACAAACGCGTTTTGATCACCCGAAGGTGACGCACCTGATGGTGTTACCGTTTAACGCTACCGGTCCTCGGCCCCTGGTTTTGTCCATTTCAAGCAAAAGCAAAGACCCTTATACTGAGCTGGACTTCCGGTTTGCCCGGCTGATTGAAGAGCTGCTATCCACCAAGATTTCTCAATTGTTGCTGATCCGCAAGATCGCCTCGAAAAACTTAGCGCTCCTGCACGCCAATCAACAGCTGTCGCGGCTCAACCGTGAGGTACAGGCGCTCAATAGCGGCTTAGAACACAAAGTAGCCGAGCGCACCTCGCGCCTCCAGGAAGCCCATCAAGAACTCAATACTCTGCTGTACCGCACCTCGCACGACTTCCGCCGACCGCTCACCTCTATCCTGGGCCTTGCGCAACTACTTACGCTCAGTGATAGCCCAACGGAGACGGAAGAACTGGTTCAGCACCTTAGGAACACCGTAGGCGGTTTAGATGATATGCTCATAAAACTGCAAACGCTGATGCTTACCGAAGGCGCCCCCCCCCCGATGGCCGTTGACTTCTCGAAGATCGCCGATGAGATACACAATAAATTTGCCGAGGATATTGAGCACCATCATATTGATTTCACTCGTCAGATTGAACCACCCGCCGTATACTTATCTCACCCCTCTGTACATCGGGCCATTATTGAAAATTTGATAGAGAATGCTATCCGCTACCATCAACACGAGCACCCTTTTGTGAGGCTGCGGATTGAGACCAAAGACAAAGCTCTGATTATCGAAGTGGCCGATAACGGCGAAGGTATTCCGGCGAACCTACAAGACACCATATTTGATATGTACGCCAAAGCCAGTAGCCGTACGCAGGGCAACGGATTAGGCTTGTTTGTGGTGAAGAAACTCACTACCGCATTAGGAGGAACAGTCGCTTTCGACAGCACCCTAGAAAAGGGTAGCACATTTATAGTTAGCCTTCCGCTTGAGCAAGCAACCCCTCCTCACATTCATTTGCCATCGAGTGAAGGGGCCGAAAGCTCTTCAATATCAAAGTCATCCGAAGTACCGTACGCTACTAGTTTGCTCAAGTGATACTCATCCAGCGATAGCAGGTCTTTCACCCGAAAATCACCGTCGTCAAAAACCTCTAGCACTTCAAATTCAGAGACTTCGCCGTAGTTCGTCAGGCGATAGTATTTGCCGATCCGAAGGTTATCAAACGACATGGTTAATGCAGCAGGCTTTTTCATTGTGGTTAGCGGTCAGTAGAGAAGATACGCATGGCAACTCCGGCCAGCACCAAACCGGCGGCTACTTTTAGCCAGGCGTTGGGCAATACAAAGTCGGGTTGGCTATTATTCTGCCAGCCACCGCTTACTTTGCCCCAGTGGGGCATGGGCTCGTACAGATTGCCGGTTGTTTGGTCAGCGGGTTCGTTGCGGAAGTGCCCGTCAGCGATCATTTTGCGGTACCGTTTGTCAAACAGCGTGGGTGCCACCGCTCGGGCCACCCGCATGATTTTACCCATACCTCCGACGATGGCTTCCTCTTTGGGGTCTTTGATCATCGAAACGATGGTTTGTACCACGTGTTCGGCTTTGATACGGGGTTTGGGAGCCTGCACGGCTTGGCCGTAGTAGTTTCCTGCTTGGTTAAAGATCGGCGTATCAATCACCGCCGGATAAATAGTGCCGACGTGGATATCGGGTTCGTCGGCCAGCTCTTGCGCCAGGCTCAGGCTCAGGCCCCGGATGGCAAACTTACTGAGTGAGTAGCCGCCGGTGTAGGGCTGTCCTACCAAGCCTACCACCGAAGAAATATTGATTAAATGGCCGTAGCCCTGTTCGCGAAACTGCGAAACGGCGGCGCGCGCTCCGTAGATGTAGCCAAACAGGTTGACCTCCAGCAACCGCCGCAGATCTTTGGTAGGAACTTCATCAAACCGACCAAATAGCGAAACGGCGGCATTGTTGAGCCATACGCTGATTTTGCCAAAACGCTCTACCGCGGCCTGCGCCAGGTCGTTCACCGCTTCTTCCTTCGTTACATCAGTGGGCACCACCAGTACGGCACTACCGTGCTGCCGACAGATTTCAGCGAGTTCTTCGAGGGCTTCTTGCCGACGGGCGGCGAGCACCAGCGCGCTTTGATGCCGTTCGGCTAGTGCCAGTGCCGTAGCTCGTCCGATACCGCCCGAAGCGCCAGTGATGACGATAGTTTGAGAAGAAAGCATAGATGTATACATAAAAAGAATTTAACAACTGATTTACCTCGAAGAATACGAGCCAAGAAGAAAATGTTTTGAAAAAAGCATTTATCGTGGGATAGCCCCCGTACCGTAACTACTTCGCACTTAGTTAGTGCAGGCAAGCATTCACCTAAAAAACTTTAGAAATACATTTTTATTAAATATCACGCCAAAACATTACTTAAATGTTACATAATATGCGTTTATAATCTATTTAAGATAGTTTTTTGTATATTTTATTAAATAATATTATACGCCATTTTATTCGTTTTTGGTCAAGTTATTGAACAGCAGGATGCTGATATGACTATAAAACAAATAATACCTCTCGTTTGCTTAATGATGTGGACATCCGTGACTATGCCTTTGAAGGCCCAGTACAAAATTCCGTCCGATGCCAACATTATCAACGTAAAGCGCGACTTTGGAGCGAAGGGTGACGGGAAACACGACGACTCTCAAGCCATTCAGCGGGCTATTACGGCTGCGCTGATGGAACCCGATCACTACGGAAAACTTAAGTTTGTCTACTTTCCTACGGGCACCTATTTGGTGAGCCGAACTCTTCGGAGTCGGGTCGATCCTAACCAATGGGGAAAGGGCTGGCGTGCCGGGCTCGTTTTGGTAGGGCAAGACCGTCGTAACACAACCATTAAACTTAAAAATACCGCCCCCGGCTTCGGAAACCCCCGCAGCCCTAAAGCGGTAATCATGACCCGTTCGGAAACGCGTAAAGCAAATTTCGGCGAAAATGGTGCGGGCAACCAGGCATTTCGGCACTCCATTATCAGCCTCACCATCAACACCGGGCGTGGCAACCGGGGTGCTATCGGCATTGACTACCTGGCTAATAACCGAGGCGCTATTGAAAACGTGGATATCGTGGGCGAAGAAAGCGGCTACTGTGGTATTAGTATGATGGAATCTTGGCCCGGCCCCTGCTTACTCAAAAAGGTGAGCATCTACGGCTTCGACTACGGTATTAAGCTAGGCAAGTTTCAGTACGGAGTCACCGCTGAGCATCTGCGGTTAAAAGATCAACGGATTGTGGGTATTCTCAACGATCAAAACGTGCTGTCTATCAGAAAGCTACGCAGCCAGAACCAGGTGCCGGTGATTGTGAGTGGCGACGATGTGAGCCATATTGTACTGATCGACAGTGAGATCAAGGCGAATGGTTTTATATCTGATACGGCCATCAGTTCGCCGGGTCACCTGCTCATTAGAAACACGAAAGTAAACGGTTACCAAACCGTGGTGGCCGGCACCAAGTACGGCGGAGTGATGAGAGGTAGCGAACGTGGCAACAAAATACAGGAGTACGTATCGCACCAGCCACTCTCACGATACGGAAATGAAACCAAATCCCTCAACCTACCTATTGAGGAGACGCCTACTTTCAATACCCAGTACTTTGATCGCTGGGCTAACGTCAACAAGTACCGCAAATCATCCGACCCTGAGGGTGATGATACCAATGCGATTCAGCGCGCTATTGATTCTGGTAAACTCATCGTCTATTTTCCTAACGGTGGCTACCGTATATCGCGGCCGATTATCATTCGTGGCGACGTAAAAAAACTGGTAGGCTTTCAGGCGCTCATCTCCAGAACAGATGATTTCCAGGGCAATGAGCTCATTCGCTTCGACGGCAGCTCGTCGGACTTCACCGTGCTTGAGCACCTCCGTATTCGGGGTAAGATTGTGCACAATAGCACAAAAACATTGTCGCTGCGTCACTTAGACCACCACGGCTACGCCAACACATCGCGGGGCCGCGGCAAACTATTTATTGAAGACGTGATGGGTCGCCCCTACCGCATTGCTCACGGGCAGAAGGTGTGGGGACGGCAGGTTAACGCCGAAACCAAACACGATCCCCTCATTAGCGTGCGAAACAGTACCCTGTGGCTTATGGGCTACAAAACCGAAGGAACGCAAACCGTATTGGAAACGACGAACGGAACCACTGAAGTGCTGGGCGGGCTCATTTACGCACTAGACGATACCGATCGTGCGGCTTTTATCACGTACCACTCTGACGTGAGCTACGCGGTAACCTTCAACGGCCCTAATTTTAATAAATTCTACGTGAGAGAAACGCGCAGCGGCGCAATGCGCACCCACCGTGGGGTGGACCGCCACAGCCCGATGTTTATCAGCCGTCGCCGTAAAAACTCGCGCGAAGTAGTGGCTGACCAGCAGAAACCAGCAGCAACGGCAGCGGTACCATACGACGGTTTCCAGGTGATGCCTAATCCTGCACAGCAGCAAATACACATTAGCGTACCAATGCAACAGGCGAAGGCTATGCTGAAAATACGCAGTATTCAGGGACATACTGTCTTCACTCGTACCGTCGTCAAGGACCAAACCCTTAACGTAAGCCATTTGGCCGAGGGAATGTACGTGGCTCAGCTGCAACAGGGCAACAAACTGTACACTGAAAAGATCATCATCGAGCGCTAGCGGTCATACTTTATATAATTCTTCTTGTAGATGTTTCTCAGTCAATCGCTGACCAATGGATTGCTACGCCATGACCACCGGTTTGTTAGCCCTGCGCACACGCTCGTGGTCTAACAGTAGTGGGACAAAGACCCCGTTTTTTTATCAGTATGAAAAAGAGGGGCAGCATACCTGCTCTAAGATAGTCCTTCTGCGTCGTGCCAACTCCCTTGATGAATTGTGCCACAAAATGACGTAGGCAGTCTAGGAAATTTCAGACTTTTATGGATTCTGAAGGCTTCATGGTGGCAAACTTCCTAAGCCCTTATTGCGAGTAACGAAATGTTGTTCCCCGCCGCCGGTGAATATCAGCACGGATGCTGCCGTTTTTTACAGAAAATAGTAGCAACTTCACCTTGCAGCAGATTTTTTGCAGCACTTACACCCAACCTTTCCCCCCTACGCAATATGAAGCACAAGCTGGTACATATTTCGATCAATTTTATGCTGTGGATAATTTTTACCACTTCCGTGCTCGCACAGTACAAGATTCCCGATGATGCCAATGTCATCGACGTACAACGCGATTTTGGTGCGGTAGGCGACGGAAAACACGACGACTCTCAGGCCATTCAGCGAGCTATCCATCAAGCATTGTCACAAAATGACCGTTACGCCAAGCTCAAGTTTATCTACTTCCCTACGGGTACTTATCTGGTAAGTCAGACCCTGAAGGCTCAGGTTGACCCTGAAAGTCAGGGTTACGGATGGCGAGCCGGACTGGTGCTGGTAGGAGAAGACCGGCAGCGTACGGTTATTATGCTTCAGAACAACGCGTCCGGCTTTGATGACACAGCCTCACCAAAGGCGGTCATCAAGACTCGCTCAGAATCGCAAAAGGCGAAGGCTCACCAGAATGGCGCGGGCAATCAAGCGTTTCGACACTCAGTGATCAGTCTTACCGTCAATGTAGGAAGCGGTAATCCGGGAGCGATCGGCATCGACTACCTGGCCAATAACCGGGGCGCCATTGAGAACGTAGATATCATCGGCGAAGAAAGTGGTTACTGCGGTATTAGCATGATGACATCGTGGCCCGGCCCCTGCCTACTCAAAAATGTCAATATCTACGGTTTTGACTATGGCATCAAGCTAGGCAAGTTTCAGTACGGAGTCACCGCCGAGCACCTGCTGCTCAAGCACCAGCGCAAGGTGGCTATCGTGAACAACCAGAACGTTCTTTCTATTCGCAAGCTACGTAGCGAAAATCAGGTACCCGTCATCGTGGGCGATAGCGACGTGAGTCGTACTGTCTTGATCGACAGTGAGCTTCAGTCGGAAGGGAGCGTGCCGCAAGCGGCGATCAATACACCGGGTCACTTGCTGGTTAGAAACACCCGGGTACGTGGCTATCAGACGGTGCTAGCCGGGGTGAAAAACAGCAAAGCTATTATAGGAAACCAGAGTAAGGCTACGAAGTGCAGGAGTATGTGTCGCGCCTTCCCATCTCGCCGACAGGCTCAGAAACAAAGACGCTGAACCTACCCATTGAGGAAACCCCTACCTTCCACACGCCGGATCTTTCGCAGTGGGCTAACGTGGACCAGTACCGCCAGGCATCTGACCCAGACGATACCAACGCTATCCAGCGTGCCATCGATGCTGGCAGGCCTATCGTGTACCTTCCCAACGGTGCCTACCGGGTATCTCGCCCTATCGTTATTCGTGGCAATGTGAAAAAGCTGGTCGGCTTTCAGGCGGCTATCTATAAAAAAGACGCTTTTATAGGTGATGAGCTCATCCGCTTCGACGGTAGCTCATCGGACTTTACCGTGCTTGAACATCTGCGACTTCGGGGCAAGATTGTGCACAACAGCACGAAGACCTTGTCGCTGCGCCACTTAGACCACGAGGGATACGCCAATACGCCGCAGGGCAACGGTAAGCTGTTTATTGAGGATGTGATAGGACGTCCTTATCGCATCAACTTTGGGCAAAAGGCGTGGGGGCGACAGGTCAACGCTGAAACCAAGCACAACCCGCTTATTAGCGTCAAGAATAGTACCCTTTGGATACTAGGCTACAAGACCGAAGGCACCCAAACGGTGTTGGAAACCGTTGATGGAAGTACGGAAGTGCTGGGTGGCCTTGTTTACGCGCTAGATAACACTAATCGCCCGGCCTTCATCGCGCAGCGCTCTAACGTAAGTTACTTCGTTACCTTCAACGGCGACAAGTTTAATAAATCATACGTAGAAGAAACATCCCAGGGCGCCCGCAAGACCTACGATAAAGTACATCGCCACACGCCGCTGTTTATCAGTCGGCAACCCACTGATTCGCTCAGCGTTGAGTAGCCTAAGCACTAAACAGCTAACTGGTTGCAAGTTGCTGGCGCTTTGCGATAAGGGCGACCGGCGGACCGGAAGCGAGCAACTTATAATCGTTATCGCCCAGTAAGTTGACTACAGTTCTGCTACCGCCGATCTTGATTGGCGCTAGGGGTTTACCGCAGTCGCACGACCTGGTTGCTGATTGGCTTCGCGTTCTAAGAATGCTTCAATCTGATTGATAGAATGGTATAACTGTTCGTAAGAACTAATCACGAAATACTGCTCTTGAAATACATCCTTACGAAAAGACGTTTGCATGATCTGATCGACGTCGTAGTCCATGCGAGTCGCCTCATCACTCAGGCAGTACTTGGTTTCGCCTGCGGAGGACAGTATTCCCGCTCCGTAGATGCGCAGTTGCCCTTCTTCCTGAATTAAACCAAACTCTACTGTAAACCAGTAGATGCGCGAAATTAGCTCAATGGCCCAGGGGTTGTCGATGTAGCCCAGCGCAATTTTGCTCAGCGCTTGCAAAAAGTCGACAAACGGCTGATTGGTCAACAGCGGTATGTGGCCAAACACGTCATGAAACATGTCGGGCTCCTCCAGATAATCGACTTTACTGAGGGAGCGTAACCAGGTGGACGCCGGAAACTTCCGGTTAGACATGAGTTCAAAAAATGCGTCTTCAGGAATTAACCCGGCCACCACGTGGATGCTCCACCCCGTGAGTTCGCGTAGAATTTTATTGGTTTCCTCAAAGTGAGGAATCTTATCAGCGGTAAAATGAATGAGCTTGAGCCCTTCTAAATATTCGCGGGATGCTGCGTTGGGTAAGTTTGGTATCTGCCGATCATATAGCAATTTCCAAACCTTAAAGTCTTCTTCGGTGTACTCTTCATATTTCTGTATCATGAGTATAAACGGACGGTTAAAAGCTAGCAAAAATTACAAATTATATAAACCAACAACTACTTATCAACCTCTTACAAACCATAACGTAATATTCAATCAATATTAATTGAATATTGTTATTCATCTTGCGCAAGGAGTATCGCCCAGGCCTGCTCTGGTTCGCGCTGCTGCAAACGCGATTGAGCGGCCGCGTGGCGCGGATTGACTGACTCAGCAAATGTGCCATAGAGCTGCTGTGTTGATACACGACGTAGATACGCATGGCGATCATCTTCACTAGGAATCGCCGGCAAACTAGCCAGGCGAGCCAGGTCGTTGCCGGTGAGCACTTCACTTTCGCGGATATCGGGGGGGAGCTGATCTATCCCCATGCCCGCCTCGCGACCGGGTTTACTAATCTCAAACAGAGCATCACCGCTGGCCCGACAGTACAAGTTACCGCCCATGCGTCCTACCGCGTCTAATTTGTGCGGATCAATACGTTCCTCTTCGTTGAGTACCGCCTCGTGCACGTGGGCCAGCAGTATTTCACAAATCACCAGGTGTCCGGCTCCTCCTCCGTCGCCCAACGGCACAATCTGCTGCACACGACACTCAAAGGCCACCGGACACTCAGCAACACGGGGCGGCTTCACCCGCACCGAAGGCACTTCGGTGAGACCGGCTTTGGCAAATTCATTCGTACCGCGTTCATAGCCCGCACTCGCCAGCGACATCTGCTCTACCACTGTATAGTTTACGATGTTGATGACTACTTCGGCGTGCTCTTGTACGTTGAGTAGCGAATCTTTAGGCGTACCATCGCGGGTGCGGTTCACCGGGGAAAAAACGAGCACCGGTGGGTTAGAACTTACCGCATTGAAGAAACTGTAGGGACTCAGATTTACCCGCCCCTCGCGATCCATCGTGCTAGCGAAAGCGATGGGCCGAGGGGCCACTGCCTCTACCATGTAGCTGTAGAAGGCACCGGTGCTGATGTCCTGCGGATCAATCGTTTTCATAGGCGGGTAAAATTTGGGTACGTACCTCACCAAAACCAATGCGACGACCGTCTTGTTCGGCATAACCTCGCACGGTGACCACATCATCATCTTCCAGAAAAGTGCGCTGCGTGTTATTGGATACCGTCAGCGGGCGTTCGCCATTATGTGTGAGTTCTAGTAGCGAGCCGGCTTCCGAAGGTTCAGGCCCACTGATGGTGCCGGAAGCCATCAGATCGCCCACCCGCACATTACAACCGTTGACGGTGTGGTGCGCCAGTTGTTGTGCCATGTTCCAGTACAGATAGCGCGTATTAGATTGGCACAGCGTGGTCGCCTCTGCTCCTTCGGGTTGCAAATCAACCGCAAGTTTGATGTCAAGGTTGCGGTCACCCTCACTTCGTAGGTACGACAGCGGCGGTGGTGCTTGCTGAGGTCCGGCCACCCGAAAGTCTTTCAGCGCACCTAATGTTACCACCCAGGGCGATACCGAGGAAGCAAAGTTCTTCCCCAGAAACGGACCCAACGGTTGATACTCAAACCGTTGAATATCCCGAGCCGACCAGTCGTTGAAGAGTAGTAATCCGAATATATGATCTTCCGCTTCCTGTATGCCAATAGGTTTCCCCAACGCTGACGCTTGTCCTACGACGAATGCCATCTCTAGCTCGAAGTCTAGCTTTTGTGTGAGGCCAAACTGAGGTTGGTCTGAACCGGTTGGCAAAATTTGCCCCCGAGGGCGACGCACCGGAGTGCCCGAAGCCACAATAGACGAAGCCCGGCCGTGGTAGGCAATAGGTAAGTGTTTCCAGTTAGGCGGAAGGGCATTGTCAGCCCCCCTGAACATGGTGCCTACCCGGCGGGCGTGCTCTTCGCTGGAGTAAAAATCAGTGTAATCACCTACGGTAACCGGCAGGTGCATAGTTGCTTCAAACTGCGGCACCAGCACGCTGTCGGCGACGGATCGTAGCGGCGAGTCTTCTTCAGTCAACAGGGTTTGCAAACGAAGACGAATCTGCTGTGCTACCGGTTTGCCCAGTGCGATAAGCGGATTGAGCGAACTCTGATCAAGCACTAACGGATCGAGCGATACATCCCCAAGCAATCGGTGCGTATGAGCTGCCGCCAGGTGAATAATTTGATCACCAATCGCTACACCTACCTGCGGTTTCTGCTTGTCCGTAGAGAAAATACCAAAGGGCAGATTGTGAATGCTGAAGTCGGAGTCGGAAGGCAGATTGAGCCAAGAGGTCATTATCATCTGTTATTTATCCATAAAGCTTAGTCCACTATGTTGATACATACGTTATTGCGAACGACCTTCGTACGGGGACAAAACAACAAAGTGGATGCCACGCGACAATCTGCTCAATATCAACAGATTGCTTCGTCATGCTTCCTCGCAATGACGTTAAGATCAATACGTTTGAGTACTTAGTCAGCAGGTATTCAACCACCGCCATCTAATACCCAACATCCAAAAACCAATATCCAACCACCACCCTCTAATCCACCTTCCACGAATAAATGTAGTTTTTATCTTCTACGTCCAGTGCCTCTTGGGTAAGCTTCAGCGGGCGGAAAGTGTCTACCATCACCGCGAGCTCTTCGGTGCCCTCTTTGCCGATGGATGCCTCCGCCGTACCGGGGTGCGGGCCGTGCGGCAGTCCGCCCGGGTGCAAGGTAAACGATGCTCGGTCTACTCCCTTTCGGCTCATAAAGTCGCCCTCCGCGTAGAACAGCACTTCGTCTGAATCGATATTAGAGTGGTTGTAAGGCGCGGGAATAGACTGCGGATGATAGTCGAACTTGCGGGGCACAAAAGAACACACCACAAAGTTGTGCGCTTCAAACATCTGGTGCACGGGTGGCGGCTGGTGGATACGCCCGGTAATCGGCTCAAAATCGTGGATAGAAATAGCGTAGGGATACATATAACCGTCCCAACCAACCACGTCAAAGGGATGATAGGCGTAGAACAGGCTCTGCAACTGTCCGTGCTTGAGGATACGTACCTCAAACTCACCGGCCTCATCCTTCGCTTCGGTAAGCACCGACGTTTTGTAGTCGCGCTCGCAGTAAGGGCTATGCTCCAGTAGCTGCCCTGAGTTATTGCGGTACCGCTTCGGCGGATGCACTTCCGAAGCGCTTTCAATCACCAGGAAGCGGGTGGGCTGGTCAAGATCAATCTGCCACTGATGTGTGATCGTTCGTGGCACGTGCACGTAGTCCCCGGCGGTAAAGGCCACCTCACCAAGCGGACTCAGCAGTTTGCCCGAACCCTCGTGCACGTACACTAGTTCGTCGCTAGCGGCATTGCGGTAAAAGTAGTTCATCGGTTCGGTAGGTGAGCACAGTGCCAGTTGCACGTCACTGTTTCCCAGCAGATAATGCCGTCCGCTCAACCAGTCGCCACCGCCCGCCACCTGCTTGCCCACCAAATGCCGATGAATCATATTCTTTTCATCGGTGTAGGCCGAACCGAAGGCTACCGGTGCTTCTACGCGGGCGACCGCCGTAGGTGGATGTATATGGTAAGCGATGGAAGAGATGCCGCTAAATCCCTCAGCACCGATCACTTCTTCGTAATACAGCGAACCGTCGGGCTGGCGAAACTGGATATGGCGTTTGGGCGGAATGTCGCCCTGTTGTACGTAATGAGACATGGTATCAGGTTGGTCAGACTTTCTATATGGCTAGATATTGGTGAGTTGGTATCAGATGATTCAGATGCTAGCGGTGACCAGTAAAATCAACTATCCAGCATCTAACCACCAATATCCACTATCCAATCACAAGTTCCCCCGTAGCTCTTGCTCTCGCTCGATGGCTTCAAAGAGGGCTTTGAAATTGCCTTTGCCAAACGAGCGGGCGCCCTTGCGGTCAATAATTTCGTAAAATACCGTAGGTCGATCCTGCACCGGTTTGGTAAATATCTGTAGCAGATACCCTTCTTCGTCGCGGTCTACCAGGATGCCCAGTTTGCGCAGTTCTTCTATCGGCTCTTCAATCTCTCCCACTCGGTCTAGCAGGTCATCATAGTAAGTGTCCGGCACGTTCAAGAAATCCAGTCCGTTCTGGCGCAGCTTGGTCACGGTTTCAATAATATCGTCGGTAGCCAACGCAACGTGTTGCACTCCGGCTCCCTGATAAAATTCCAGATACTCTTCAATCTGGCTCTTCTTGAGTCCGGCCGCGGGTTCGTTGATCGGGAACTTGATGCGCTCGTTACCGTTAGACATCACCTTCGACATGAGGGCAGTATACTCGGTAGAGATGTCTTTGTCATCAAAAGACACCAACTGCTTGAAGCCCATCACTTCGCCGTAGAAATTAACGTACTTGTTCATATCACCCAGCGCCACGTTACCCACCATGTGGTCGATGAACTTCAGCCCGACCGAACGATTGGCCAGGTATTCATTTTTCCAGGGACGGAAACCCGGGAGGAAGAATCCTTGATAGTTTTTGTTCTCAACAAAGGTATGAATCGTATCGCCGTAGGTAGCAATGGAAGCCACCACTACTTCGCCATCATCATCACGCCGCACGTTAGGCTCTTGCACCGAGCGTGCTCCTCGCTGAATAGTTTCTTGATACGCCTGACGGGCGTCATCTACCCACAGGGCCACATCCTGAATACCATCACCATGACGGTACACATGGTCCGCTATTTCATTGTCAGGTTGCAGTGCTGAGGTTAGGATGATACGAATCTTGTCCTGTGCCAGTAGAAAGCTAGCGGCAGACTTATAGCCGGTTTCTGGCCCTCGGTAGCCGATAATATCGTAACCGAATACATAGTGATAGTAATACGCCGACTGCTTGGCATTACCTACCAGATATTCTACGTAATAGGTGCCGTTGATCGGCAAAAAATCTTGCTGCTCATCAGGGGCAGCGACGGTTTCAGTTTGCATAGCTCATTATATTTTTGATAAAAAGTAAGCCCTATGGTTATAATCCACACTGTATCATATTCAAAAAATACAGAGGTTTTGCGACTATAGTAATATAGGAATACGTCCAAATATAGCGAACGGTTGCTTACAAATCTTGAACGATACGATCATCCGCTACGATGCTGATGGCAACCGGTAGAGCTTGCGATAGGCACCCGGCGTGGTGCCTAGCATTCTTTTAAACTGACGCGTGAGATGGCTTTGGTCGGCGAAGCCCGTTTCAAACGCTACCTGAGTAGGCTCCCACTGCTGCTGCAACAGTCGCTTGGCTTCTTCTACCCGCCGATACATCAGGTACGCGTAAGGCGGCATACCCACCTGCTGCCGAAAGCTTCGGGTGAGGTGCACCTCGCTAATGCCACCGGCCACCTCGGCCAGCGTACGAATTGAGAGTGCGTCGCGGTAGTGCGTACGTAGATAGGTGCAAACCTGTCGAATTCGACCGGAACTCTGCCAGTAGTCTGCTTCGGGAATAAAGGTGGCGTACCGGTCCATCAGCGTCGCCAGCAGGTCGCGCACCCGTGACATTGTTTGGGCGCTTCGGTCGGTCTGGCAGAGCGCCTGCTGTGCGTCTAGCACTTCACTGGCCAACGACGCGTCAGCAATGACCGATGCGCTGAACAGGGGCAGCTGACCAGGCCGGTTGAGGGCCTCCGTCGCCACCGATTGTATCAATGATACCGAAGGATAACAGTTGCTCTGCGTAACGGCGCCCTGATGATGTACCGGCCCGGCGTGCGCCTCCTGAGGGTGAAGAATAGACACGGTTCCGGGAGGTACCCAGTGGGTGCCGGAGCTCGTCGTAAAGCGAGCTACCCCCTGACTAACGGTGCCCAGCACGTAGGTGTCGTGCATGTGCCAGCTATACGTATGCTGCCAACCGACTACCTGACGAAGTTCCAGGAAGTCGAGGGGAGGAATCACACGGTGACGGGCTTGTGACATGCGCTGACATTTATTTGAAAGATACACCGATTTGGCTAGAGAAGCAATGAGGGACGCTAACTGTTCTGTCAACTACATTCTCAAGCATTCATCAGATAACGGTTTATCGACTCATTCTTAGAATAGTCGGCGGTCACCGTCTTCCGACTGCATACTATCTCTAGTGTGGGTTGATCTCCGGCTTGATAATATCTCAAAATCTTAGTTGACAGTACGCTAACTGCGCGCCATACCCGCCAGCTCTTCTTCCGTGTAGTCCGTGGGTAGTCCCAGATTCTCAAAGTCATTAATCTCTCGCTGAAAATCCTGGAGCTTTGCCCGCACCCTTTTGTAAGCGGGCCCGCCCAACGGTAAGTGCAACGGGGGTTGCTCGAGCTGTACTACGTCGTACATCGCCTGCGCCGCCTTGATGGGGTCACCCGGTTGGTGGCCGCTCACCTTCTCTAGCGACTGTAGGTTCTTGCCCGCAGATTCGGCGTAATCTTCAATTTGGTTGTCGGTATAATTGGCCGAGCGTCCGGCCCAGTCGGTCCGAAATGGTCCTGGCTCAATGTTGGTCACATGAATGCCCAAGTGCTTCACGTCGGCGGCCAGTGCCTCGCCAATGCCTTCCAGCGCAAATTTAGACCCATTATAGGCCCCTACGCCCGGATAGCCCTGCAAACCGGCAATAGAGGTGATGTTCAGAATATGCCCGGAGCGCTGCTTCCGCATGGTGGGTAACACCGCTTTGATCATGGCGATGGCACCAAACACGTTGACTTCAAACTGCTGTCGGATTTCATCGTCGGGCACTTCTTCTAAGGCCCCCAAAGAGCCGTAGCCCGCGTTGTTCACCAGTACGTCGATGCGCCCGTGCTGATCCAGTGCTTGCTGCACTCCCGCTGCCACCTGATCGGGTTCTGTCACGTCGAGCTTCACGCCCATGGTATGCTCAGGCACCAGCGCGTTGAAGTCTTTTATCTGCTTATCTTGGCGTAGTGTCCCCACGACCTGGTCACCCTGCCGGCCCGCAATTTTTGCGAGTTCTCGTCCGAAGCCGGTTGAACAACCGGTGATAAACCATACTTTATGATCTGCCATACTATATATTGGTTAAATGTATCAACTTGGCTTAGAATAACGATAAATTAATGGTACGGTTTAAACACCCATTGATACAGAGTAATTATGCGCTTTAATAAAATTTCTTCTGACCCCGTTATCTTAGGCGGCAAGCCATGCATCAAAGGATCACGCATCAGCGTAGAGCTTGTCCTAGAGTGGATTGCCAGCGGTGCCACCGTTCCCGCTATTCATCAGCAGTATCCCCACTTAGATGAAAGTGCAATTACGCAAGCGGTTCAGTATGCGACCTACTTTATGAATTTTGATACCCCAAAAGAATAAACTACGTACTCGTTAAGCCCCCCTCATCAGCATTGCCAAGCGCAGCCTTTCTACGGCTCTACCCCGAAGCGGGTGCGAAATTGTTTGGCAAAGCGAGTGCTATTCTTAAACCCTACCGCCAGGGCGAGCTGTCGCGTCGATTTATACGCTTTTTGATCGTGGTACTCTTTGGCACGCAGCAAACGACGCTCAGTGATGAGCTTGGCGGGCGTACAGCCACAGAGCTCTTTTACCCGCCGAAACAAGGTGCGCTCCGTTAGGTGCATCTGCTCACATAAGCCAGTGATCGTAAACTGATCGTTACTGATGTTCTGGTCGATGACCGCGCTTAGGTGCTGATTGAAATCAGTAAGTTCGCCGTTGGGCAGGAGTTCTTCCTGGCTTGATGCCGCCACAAACTGCTGCCGGGCGTCATCGTACTCTAACGACCTTCGCACCATAAAGAGCAGCTCTTCGTCCAGAAAGGGTTTAGTCAGATAGCCGTCAATGCCCGCCCGCAGCATACTTAGTTTGTACTGTGGGTCGGTTTGCGCCGTCATCACCAGCACGGGCTGCGTGTATTTCATCTCCTTGAGCCGGTTTACCAAGGCGAGTCCGTTCATGCGTGGCATCATGTAGTCCGTGATGATTAGGTCTATCGCTTGCTGCTCAAGGAGCAGCAGTGCCTCTTCGCCGTGGCTCGCCTCCAGTAGTGTGTATGCGCTCAGCCCCTCAATCGTGGTAATGTACGTACGCATCGCGACGTTGTCTTCTACTACCAGAATCTGCTTCTTAGGGGGCGATGGCGAGGAAGAAACTACCGGACGCGGACGAGCCAGCGGCGGCACGCTTGTTACTGGTTTGGGGGCTTCCCGAAGGGTCTTTACCGCATCAGGTGGTATACCAATAGAGAACAAAGCGTACTCACCCAACCGACTGGCCACCTGAATACGGAAGCCGTGGGTTTCTACAATGCCCTTCGTCAGGGCCAGCCCAATACCGCTCCCCTGACTCTGTGTGATATCATTATCCACCTGATAGAACCGATCAAAAATTTTAGTGAGCTCTCCTTCGGGGATACCAATACCGGTGTTATAGACGTCGATCATCCACTCACCGTTCAAACGTAGACTGAGGCAGGCCTCGCCCTCCGGGTGAGTAAACTTCAGCGCGTTGGTCACCAGATTAGTGATAGCACGGGTCATCAGCATCTGGTCGCACGTCACGAGCACCGTTTCTTCAGGAATATCCAACCGAAAGCGGATATGGCGCTCGGCAAACATACCTTTAAACTCCGAATAAATCCTTTGGAGTAGGTGCGAGATGTTTACCTCTGTTTTGTGAATACTTAGTTTTCTTGCGTCGAGCCTACTCAGGTCAATGATACCATCTACCAGGCGTTTGATATGATCCGACTGATCGACGATCACCTGGGCGTTTTGCGCAGCTGACGGTCGTTCCGTAGACTTCACCAGCTTTTGAGCATAGCCGACGATCAGAGAAAGTGGGGTACGAATCTCGTGAGAGATATTGACAAAAAAATGATTCTTGAAATCATTCAGAGCCCGTAGTTCTTTCGCCTGCTGCTCGATGATATTCTTGTCGGTGATGGCCTTGTTTCTTTCTATCGCCAACAGCTTTTCTTTTTCCTGGTTGAGTTGTTTTAGGTAAACCACCATGAGGAAAGAGGTTATGAACATCAGGGTAATAGCCACCGCGATCATGATGGGCAAATCGTGGTCTTGAAAGATAAAGTGGCTACTTAGAGCGGCCGCTAGGCTCACCAGCAGGACGGTCAGGTGCGTGGCGAAGCGATCGTACAGTACCACCGCCGCCATAGGAACCGACATCGCGAACAGTTCTACCAATTCGCCCGGCTTCACGACGATACTAAAGATAATACATTGGATCAGGCTGCATCCCAAGAACAACAATTTAGCGGCTTCTGAGTGATTGCGGGCGTTTAGGTAGTGGACAAGTCCAAATACTACGATAGAAATGATTGCGTGCTGGAGCGTAGGAAACCAGAGATCGGGAGAGAACCAGCGGCTGCTAATAAGAAAGAGTACCGAGGCGTGATACCAAATTACACAAAAAATATTCATCAGTTTTTTGTGCCGCTGATCCTCTTCATAGGTCGGGCTAATGCCAGCGTTAGCTAAATAGCGATACAGCGAATGAATACGCTTTAGCAGAAACATCAAATTCGTTAAAGTTACGTTGCTTCACTACCGCTACTAAGCAACCAACAACGTTACCCTATCTGGGTTAGCTGTAGTGTTTTTGTTGGTTAGGGTAATGTATACGATAAAAGGAGTAAATCCACTTCATTAAAATCATCATTGTGCCTGTTCAGTCGTTCAGCAACCCTGCTACTACCACTAGATAACCAATAACATTATCAAGACATCACGCGGCATTTTTTTGTCAGTCAGGGTAACACATTTGGCAGAAATATAAGGAAAGCTCTTAGCGTATGATGCGTGTTGCCCTCTTTCCAGGTCTTATACGGGCGTTGGTCTTCAAATCGCTTCACCGTCGGCGTTCGTGGTTAACACCACACTCATGTAATCAAAGAACGGCCGCAGCGCCTGAAGAGTAGTCACCGTCTGCTCCACAAAATCCTGGCGAACTACTTCTTCGTCGGTGAAGGAGCGAAGGGCGTAAAACTGCTTTCGCCGAATCCACTCAATGTTCGGATGATCTTTGGCAAAACCCTGCGGAGCGGTCTTTAGCGTCTCACCCTGTAATTGTCCAAAGTAGCGCGTGAAGTGTTCTTGCCGGGTGATCTCTTCTACCGGAGCACTGTCGAAAGCCAGCTCCTGACGGATGCGCAGCAGGTCGTCGCGGTTTGGCCCGAAGAAACCGCCACCTGCCTGGCTGTTACCGTCGGGGGCCACCCGAAAAACGTAGCCTCCCCGGCGCTCGGCCCCGGCACGGGTAAAATAACCGTCTAAGTGCTCTTTGTAGGGGCGCGACTTATCCTTCGCAAAGCGCAGGTCGCGGTAGATACGATACACCCGATAGCGCTCAATAACGTCATTTTTGTTAAGCGCCGCCCGCACCGCTTCGGCGAAGGCCGTCACGTCTGCCTTGGCTGCCAGGTAGTCTTGCTTGTGCGCTTCGAACCACACACGCTCGTTGTTTTGCCGCAGCCTACGAAGAAACTGTAGCGTCTGAGGAGTAATCATGCAGATTTTTGGTTCGTCACTTTCTGGTCAAACTTTTTCTGCGGCTAGTCTTCCGACCAGCGGCAATAGCAGTTTTTCTTACTGAGGGGAGGCCCCGGGTCACGGCGACCGGGTCACCATGACCCGGTCGCCGTGACCCGGTAGCTGCTACTGCTCCTAAGTGTCGTTTACTCTTGTCGACCTACTTACGTCTGGCCATCGCGTTCAGTTCCTACATCTCTTTGATACGCACATTGCGCCACATCACTTGGTAAGGGCCTTCCCCCGCTTGGATAGAATGTACCTGGAGGCCAATAAATCCACTCGCTGCTGCGTCATCTACCAGATCAGCCGCCAGCACTCCGTTCACGTAGGTGCGGATGGTATCTCCCACGGCTTCTACCCGAAACTGATTCCAATCCGTAGGATTAAAGGCGTTGCGCGCCTCTTCGTTTTCTGACAAATTGTCGAGCCAGCCACGTCGGGCCTCTTCGTAGATACCCCCGCTGCAAGCGCGCGGCGAAGGGTCAATCTCTACCTGATAACCGTACACCCGGTCTTTTTCTATTTCGATCTCCCGTTGCTCTCCTTCACTGTTAGTCAGGGTAGCGGTGGTATCGGCTTCGTACTGATGGCTGCGAATTTGCACGCCCGAATTCAGGGCTGTATCCACCTTCACTTCGTACTCCAGCACAAAATCAGCGTAGTCACGCTCGGTGGTCAAAAAGCTGTTGGGTTCGCCTTCTTTGGTGGTACCCGTCACTACTCCGTCCTCTACTTCATAGTCGGCCTGGCCGTTGAGCTGCTTCCAGCCTTCTTTGGTATCATTGGCAAAAAAAACGGTCCACCCGTCTTCGGTGGTCATGGTGGGACTGCTGGCTACCGTATCAGCTGCTGAAACCTCAGATTCCGAAGTTTCGGTCTCAGACGTTCCACCGCAGGCGGTTAGCAACCCGACAAGAGAGAGCGCAAGTAAAGGACGTGTAAGTGTCATCATATTTGTTGTGTGCATTTGATTTGAATAGTTAGAAGAAGGCGAAGATAGTGGTTTACGCGCAACTACGATACTTCTACCGACCAAATATACGCTACTCGCGGTAGTAAACCCGCTTCACCCGTTCACCTACTTTGGTCAGCAACTCGTACGGAATGCTTTCTAAGGGTTCTGCCAGCTTCCACAGCCCTGCTTGATCCTCAAAAACAATAACTTCGTCTCCTTCTTCTACGCCTAATCCGGTGACGTCGATCATGGTCATGTCCATACACACCCGCCCTACCGTAGGGGCCCATTGCCCACGCACCTTTACGTGGGCCTGCCCGTGGCTAAACCGGCGGTCGAAACCATCGGCGTAGCCAATCGCAATCGTGGCGGTTTGGGTAGGTTGGGTGATCACTCCCTGGCGACTGTAGCCGACGGTGTCGCCCGCCCGGAGTGATTTCACCTGCGACACCACTGTGCGTAGCTTCACCGCCGGACGCAGCAGTTGCGGGTCTCGGCCCCAGGTGTCGATGCCGTACAGGCCACCGCCCAGCCGGATCATGTCGTACTGCGCTTCAGGAAACCGCAGCATCCCCACGGTGTTCGCGATATGACGGATAGGCGTATAGCCCAAGGCGTCAGCGACTCGCTGGCTACCCTGATCGAAGCTGGCAATCTGCTGCCGCGTGAACGCATCATGGTCCCCGTTGTCGGAGGCCACCATGTGGCTGAACACGCTGGCGACCCTGAGCGAAGGGTGCTGTTTGAGTACAACTGCCAGGCGCTCCCACTCCGAAGTCACAAAACCCAGCCGGTGCATGCCGGTGTCTAGCTTGATGTGTACGGGCACCTCCTGCGATAGGTAGGGCACCTCACGCACAAACTCTTCCAGGATACGAAAGCTGTAGAGCTCAGGCTCCAGCTGATAGTCGGCCATCTTGCCGAAGCTTTCTACCGAAGGGTTAAGCACCAGGATGGGCAAACGAATACCCCGCTCGCGCAGCGTAATTCCCTCGTCGGCGTAGGCCACCGCCAGGTAGTCTACCTGATGGTACTGTAGCAGATTAGCAATCTCAAAAGCGGAGCCGCCGTACGAAAAGGCTTTCACCACACACAGTACCCGCACGCCCGGTTGCAGTTGGCTACGGTAATAATTTAGGTTACTGACCACAGCGTCTAAGTTCACCTCGAGTGCCGTTCCGTGAATCTTCTGTTGTAGACGTTGCACGATCTTCTCGAAGGCGAAAGCTCGCGCTCCTTTTACCAAAATGTTTTCGTGACTGAACGAGGTAGTATCTACCCGCGCTAAAAACTGCTGGGTATCGGCGTATACCTCGTGCTCGAACGGTGCTGCCGTAAAAGCTGCCGCATTCGCACTGATGGTCGGTCCGATACCAATCAGGCGGTGTATACTGTTTTTGGTCAGCAATTCCGCCACATCCTGGTAAAGCTCATGGGGAGGCTGTCCGGTTTGCAGCACATCCGACAGAATGACGGTCTTGCGTGGGTGCTGGTGCTGCTGATTGAGAAAATCCAGCGCCATTTGGAAACTCGCCAGATCGTTACTGTAGCTATCATCAATGATATGACAGTGGTTGATGCCCTGCTTGAGTTCGGTGCGCATGGGCACCCGCTGTAACTGCCGTAGCCCCTCTCGGATCATAGTATCATCGTACCCCGCCTCTCGTAGATATACCAGGCAGTGCAACGCGTTCTCTCGCGAAGCCTCATCGGTGAAGGGAAATTCGAATGGTGCAGACTCGCCGGTATCCGTTTTGGTCAGGGTGAAGTGCGTAGGTTGCTGTGGGTCAAACTGCACCCGATAGCGAGCGGGTGCGTCGGGCTGTCGCGACCAGGTGATGTGCTGCTTCTGCGGATAGTGTTGCACCAGTACCTCCCGCACCGCCCCCTCTTCCCAGCGATAGATAATCTTTTCGGCAGTAGTAAAAAGTAACGCTTTCTCCTCAATCTTCTGACGGCGGTCGTTAAACCCTTCGTCGTGGGCCGGGCCGATGTTGGTAAAGATACCAACGGTGGGTCGGATCACCCGGGCCACCCGGGCCATTTCGCCAGGGCGAGAAATACCGGCTTCGAAGATCCCGACGGCGTGCCGTTCGTTGAGTTGCCATACCGACAGCGGCACCCCGATCTGAGAGTTGTAGCTCTTCGGACTCATGGCCACCGCCACGTGCGGACTGAGCAGCTGGTTGAGCCAGGTTTTTACGATCGTTTTGCCGTTGCTTCCGGTGAGTCCGACCACCGGGATATCAAACTGTTGCCGGTGGGCCGCTACCAGATCTTGTAGTGCCGTGATTCCGTGATTAACAAGTAGTACATTGGCCTGGGGCAGTGGTATCTCCAGCGGCTTCTCTACCACGAACTGGCGCACCCCTCGCTCGTAAAGTTCAGCGATAAAGCGGTGGCCATCGTGGTGCAAACCGTCGATGGCGAAGAACAATCCTTCAGCGCTCACAATATCCCGACGACTATCCGTGAGTAGGTAGCGGACGGGTTGGTCGGCATCGTAGACCTGCTGAGGGGTTCCGTGTAGTAACTGAGATAGTTGCGCGAAGTGCATAGACCGAAGTGGTGTCAGTACCTCAAAAGTATTGAATCTCAGTGAAAAATGATGGTCTCCGCTAAAATACTCAGTGGCCTTCCGGTACCGACTCTGGCATCGTGGCCAGGTAGGTTGACAACAGTTGTATGAGTTTCTCGAACTCAATAGGCTTGGTAGTATAATCATTCATACCCGCTTCGCGCGCCTCGGCCTGTTGTTCTTCGAAGGCATCAGCCGACATCGCAATAATCGGTAAATCCTGGTACGCCTCCTGTGCCCTTAGCTGTCGGGTGGCCTCCAGCCCGTCCATCTCAGGCATATGAATATCCATCAGCACCAAATCCGGTTGCAACTTCTCCACCATCTCTACGCCTTCTCTTCCGTTGTTGGCCAGGTGTAGCGTGAGTCCTAAACGCTTGAACAAAGCGACGACCACCAGTTGGTTCACCCGGTTATCTTCTACCAGTAAAACCGTATTATCTTTAGAAAACTGCCGACTGTTGCCAATCGGTGAGTCTTTCTTGGCTTCCGAAGGCTGTTCAAAAATTTCTTTGTAGGGCAGAGACACGGTAAAGGTGCTTCCTTGATCCACTTCGCTTTGCAGTGCAATATCGCCTCCCAAAACTTTTACCAGCTTTTGGGTGATAGACAGGCCCAATCCGGTGCCGCCGTACTTGCGGGTGATGGTGTTATCCGCCTGCTCAAAGGGTTTGAAGATACTGGCCTGCCGCTCGGGGGGCACCCCTACTCCCTGATCAATCACCCTGAACAGCAGCGTATCGGTCTGTTCTGCCCGTTCTACACTGAGCACTACCGCCTTTTCTTCGTCGGTAAACTTAATGGCATTAGACACCAGGTTCATCAGGATTTGATTCAGCATGGTGCGGTCGGTTTCTATGTATTCGGGCAGGTCGCTCGCTGCTTTGTAGGTAAACACGATACGCTTCTCCAACGCTTTGATTCGGTTGATCTGGTACACGCTCTTTCCTACCCCGTCTACCGATACTGAACCCATCGATACGTTAAACTTGCCGGCTTCTATCTTAGATAAGTCTAGAATATTATTGATGAGCTCGAGCAGGTTCTTACCACTCAGGCGAATGTTGTTTAGGTGCTGTAAAAAGTCAGTCGGCACTTCATGGTGATCCGTTTCGTGTAGCATAATCTCACTAAAACCAATGATGGCGTTGAGCGGAGTACGGATTTCGTGGCTCATATTGGCTAGGAAGTGAGACTTGGCCTGGTTAGCCGCTTCGGCCTGGGTGCGAGCTGTCTCTACGTCTTTCAGCGATTTCTTGAGTTGATTCTTACTTTCTTTCAGGTCATGGGTTCTTACTTCTACTTCCCGTTCCAAATTCAGGCGGTGTTGCTCGAGCTGCTCGTTAAGCACAATGAGTTCTTCTTGGTGCTGGAGTAGTTCTTCGCTGTTTATCTGCATTTCGTAATGCTGTTCAAATGCTCGTGCTACCAGTTTGTTGGCCTGTTTGGTGAAAAGTGCGAACACGGAAGTATTAAAAACAATCCCTATAACCACAGCCACCCACTTGAAATACGATTTTACTGTACCAGGATCAGCCACGGCAGGAAATATCTCGTAGTCGGTGACAAACAGCAAGACGAACATGAATACCGGTAGCGTTAAACCAATACCTAATAGCGCCTTTTCTTTCTGCACAGTGATGATGAAAGGAAGACCCACCAGGACGACTCCCAGTACTTCTACCGAACCACCCGGGCCAAACGCACACGCATAGAAAAGCATGACTATGTTGACAATCAGCAGAAAGGTCATTTTAGACAGGAAGTGAAGCCTGAAATGGTTCAGCAGTATGGGTATGGTGTGCAATAGCGCATAGGCCACTGAAGACCCCCACAAGTAAGTACTCCAACCGGCTCCACAGTAACCGGCTCCGCATACCAACCCTACCAAAATGCCCACCATGCAAAAGGTGTTGACAAGCTGTATACGGGTGTTGGCCCCTGGATTGTTGGTTATCTCAGTTCCCAGGCTACTTATTGATTGGTACAGCGCTATCAGTTTCATAAGCTAACGTTAGTCTTCACTCAATATCGCTATTCTACCGCTCAATGGGAAAGTACATCCTAGGCTAACAATACTGATGACAGCTTTCTTGCTTATCAAGACGTACTACCGTGCTTTTGCGCATAACTGCTGCTCAAAGGGGGTAACTATACGTAGCGAGGTGTCCGTTTGTGAACACTTGCGTTCGTATTCGGACAATTATTCCTACGCAGTGTATTTCTAATAAGCTGATAGACAAAATGTTACATCCATGGCACTCGTCTTGAAAGACATTAGCCATTATATTTGTAATTAATTTTTCTCATCACTTATCTCTATACGCTTATGAAACCCTTATCGATTGCGCTCACGTGTTTAATAGCCATCTTCACCCTAGAAGCTGAGGCTCAGGACGATCCTTATATGTCTAAAACCTTCAACGTCAGCGGACCAGGGGACCTGGTGGTAGAAACCTCCGGCGGCAGCATCGGCGTAGAAGGCTACAACGGCAGCGAAGTGAAAGTAGATGTATACGTAAAACCCAACGGCGGCTGGAGCCTGTTCGGCAGCGATGATGACGACATTGAGGAAATACTGGAAGACTATACAATCAGTGTTGAACAAAAAGGGAGCACCGTGACGGCCATTGCCGAGCGCAAGGGTAGCGGCTGGGGAAATAGCAAAGCTAGCATCTCTTTTCAGGTAAAAGTTCCTACCACCACCTCTTGCGAGCTATCCACCAGCGGTGGCTCTATTGACCTGGCCAACGTAGAAGGTGCCCACGATGTCAACACCAGTGGTGGCGGCCTAGACTTTAGACAGATCAGCGGTACTACCGAAGCGCACACCTCGGGCGGAGGCATCAACGTCAGAGAGTACATGGGTGTACTAAGCGCCCACACCAGCGGCGGGTCTATCAATGTAGATCGTGCCAACGGAAACGTGCTGCTGAGAACCTCGGGCGGCAGTATTGATCTGGAGAATATCGTCGGTACCATCGAGGCCAGTACCAGCGGGGGCAGCATCGATGCCAACATTGAACAACTGGGTGAGTTCGTCAAGTTGAGCACTAGCGGAGGCAGCATCACCGCCACGCTGCCCAAAGGACAAGGACTCGACCTGGAGTTATCGGGCAACCGGGTCAATACCAAGCTGGTCAACTTTACCGGCGAATCAGATAAGAACAGTATCAACGGCAGTATCAACGGCGGCGGCGTACTGGTGAACATGCACACCTCGGGCGGTTCGGTTAGCCTAGACTATCAAGACCCTATGTAGTAAATAGTTAGAGGTTATCTCCAGCGATGAGTCGGCTGACTTATCTTCAGAATAGTGAGCAGTAGGCAGGTGACGGTAGGCAGTTACCTGCTACTGCTACTGCTACTGCTACTGCTACTGCTTAACAACTTTGAACTCAGTGCGGCGGTTTTTCTGATGCTGAAACACCGAGCAGTCTACCTCGTTGGTACAACCATTCATAACTTGTGACTCACCGTAGCCTTTGGCAGTAATGCGCTCACGATCAATACCTTTACCAATGATGTACTCAACGGCTGATTCTGAACGACGCTGAGAAAGATCCATGTTATAGGCATCATCGCCCCGCGCATCAGTGTGCGACCCTAACTCTACCTCATAGCTAGGATGGCTCTTCATGAACGTTACCAGTCGGTCTAGTTCAGGCTCCGCACTTTCACGAATAAATGCTTTGTCAAAATCATAGTAGATGATCTCCAGATTAATTGACTCGTTGAGCTCTACCTTGTTCAGCGCAATATCTCGGATGATGGTCTCGCCCCGCATCCCGCTCGTATTAATAGAATCCAGACTGCCGAAATAGTCCTGCTTTTCGGCTTGCAGTTCGTAGCGCTGATCGGGCGAGAGCACAAATTCATAGTTTCCGCTTTCGTCCACGACTACTTCTTTTTCCGTCTCACCGGTATCTCGGTTGATCAATCTGACTATGGCACTGTCAGCGCTGCCGCCGGTGCCCACGTCGGTTACTTGACCCCGAGCAACAATGCGCTCTTTGGCCAGTTCGTTCTCTACCCGAAGGGCGTCTTTTGACGGTTGGGTAGCGTCTATCTCCTGCCGACTTGATGTATAATCATCTTTGGTCGTGGTGAGGGTATACACCTCACCCAATGGCGCTTCCAGTTGATAGTTACCTTCCTCATCGGTGACTGCTTCG
Source organism: Tunicatimonas sp. (assembly GCA_965213875.1). Classification (GTDB taxonomy): domain Bacteria; phylum Bacteroidota; class Bacteroidia; order Cytophagales; family Cyclobacteriaceae; genus Tunicatimonas. The sequence continues at coordinate 135,581 of CBDCAN010000012.1, forward strand.
GCAATCGGTTGCCCGTCCAACGATTTGAGTACCGCTTTGGCTCCGGTCAGCGCCTGCTGATCACCCTGGTCTGTCACCCGACCAATCACCAATAGTTCTTCGGGTCGGTCGATGGCTACCTGATACAGATCGTCATCTACCCCACCGTTGGCCCGGTTAGAGGCGAAATAACCCATGGTGCCGGTGCTATCTACAATCAGTCCGAAGTCGTCGCGGTGAGTATTGATCGGATAGCCCATATTGATCGGCTCGCTGCCCGCCGTACTTCTAAAGACATCCAGTCCGCCCAGTCCGGCGTGCCCACTCGAGGCGAAGTATAACGTACCGTCTTCGTGAGCAAAAGGAAACATCTCATCACGCACGGTATTGACGGAGTCACCTAGGTTCTGAGGTTCGCCCCACTGACCGTTTTTGTACGATACCGTATACAGGTCGGTGCCACCGATGCCACCGGGCATGTCTGACACAAAGTACACCGTTTGGCCATCAGAACTCACCGCCGGATGCCCCGTGGAATACTCCGGACTGTTGAACGGCAGCGGGGTAATGTTTTCCCAGGGGGCGTTCTCGTCGGCCCGCTCGGCGGTATACAAATTAAGCTTGTTTACCTTTTCATCGCTCAGCTTCTCCCGGCCTTCGAGGAGGCTGTTTCGGGTGAAGACCATGCGCTTCCCGTTGTCTAAAAAAGCCACCGAGCCCTCGTGTAACTTAGTATTCACCGCCGTTGATAAACTTTGTGGGGTATCGGTGGCCCCGCTACTGTCTACGGGCACGTAGTATAAGTCCAGAAAAGGAGTTTGGTCCCAGCGGTACACGCGCTTCACCGGTTTGCGCTGCGTTCGTGAAGACACGAACAGCAGACCGTCTTGATAAAACATGGGACTAAATTCAGCCATCGTGGTGTTGATAGACAGGGGTTCTACCTGATAGTACGCAGAATCTTCGTAGAACTGCGCGATATTCTCAAGCCCAGCCACCTTTTTTTCCACCCACGACTGGGCACCTACTTCTTCTCCCCACAACTGGGCGTCCATACGCCGGTAACGAGCTAGTGCTTGCTCGTACTGCTGACTACCGCTGAGCGATTGGGCGAAGAAGACCTGATCCTGCTGGCTCATCGCACTATCGGCCAGCACCTGTCCGTACCAGTAGGCTGATTGCTTCGGTTGGTTCAGACGATAGTAACAGCGCCCTAGCTTGATCTTGACATCGTCTTGGTTTTTTTTGGACCGACCTAGCACGGTTTGATACAGTTCGGCCGCCGGAGCGTAGGCCAGGCGTTCGTAGAGCCGGTCGGCACGTTTGAGGTCGCTACCCAAATTCGTAAAGATGCTTCCTTGCCCGTAGCAAAAGCTGCCCAGCAGCAGCAGACCCGATAATAGCGGTAGTATACGTTGTTTCATAGCGGACGATCAGTTAGAAGTAACGGGGTGACAGCACCTTAGACTTATCAAATGCGAAGCGAAAGTTCAGCACCAGCTCGTGCGAACCGGTATTGAAGTCCTGTAGCTCCGAGGTGGTGTAGTCGTAGGCGTAGCCTAACCGAAGTTGGGGCGTAAGCAGCATTTCGATCAGACCGCTAATGGCGTCTTCGGTGCGGTAAGACACCCCCACCCACAGCACCTCTTTGATCAATAGGTTAGCGTTGAGATCGTATTCTACCGGCGCTCCCTGCACCGCCTTCACCAAGAAGTTAGGCTTGAGCTTGAGCGAAGGCCCCAAGTCAAACACCAGCCCGGCGGTTAAGAAATAGTGTCGGTATTGCCGAGCATTAGACTCATTGATATCGCTGCTCAAAAATTCATTGTTAACGATATGCGGCACGGAGGCGCCAATGTAGAAACGCTCGGTACTATAGAACAGGCCCGCCCCAAAATTGGGCTCCAGTCCTCCGGCGTCGTCTACACTAAAGTTGGGGTCAGTATTTTGAACGCTGACTTGGTTGAGATCAATGCTGTAGGAATTGAAACCCACCTGCAAACCCATCGACAAAGATCCCTCCCCTATCGGAATGCGGTAGGCGTACGAACCGTAGAGTCCGTACTGATTAGTGACGCCAATATTATCGTGAATAAGAAAGAGTCCTAACGAGGAGCGATCGGCCACGGGCGAATGCGCTGAGAAAGTTTGGGTATTAGGCGCGCCGTCGATGCCTACCCACTGGATGCGGGCCAAACCGGTGAGGCTCAGCGCGTCGTGACTCCCTGCGTAGGCCGGATTAATCGCCAGGCCGTTGAACATGTATTGGGTGTACATCGCCTGCTGCTGCGCTTGCGCCTCAGGATGGCTACCAAAAACGGCGAGCAAAAAGAGCACAATCGCCGTTACCGACCGACGGACATTGAGCCTTCGTTGGTGCCTGGGGCGGTGAAAACCGTTCGCGTCGGCCGGGGCCAACGATTGAGAGGGTACAGTTTGTTTCATCGTTGGTAGGTTAGCGGTTCACGATTACGTAGCCAGTCTGGGGTTCGTTGCCTTCGCCCAGATCAATCACGTAGAAATAGGTTCCATCAGGCACTTCGTTGTCACCCAGATTACTTACGTTGGCGTTGCCTCGCCACACACGGCCGCTGTTGTCGTAGCCATTCTCTTCGTATACCACATTACCCCAGCGATTAAACACTTTCACATTGTTTTGCGGGTAGCCTCGGATGCCCTCAATAATCCAGGTAGGATTGGCGCCGCCCGGTGAGAACCCTTCGTACGGAACCACATTACGGTCCGGATCACGGTAGTCGGGCAAACCATCGCCGTCGGTGTCCTGCGGATTGTTTGGATCAGGCCCGGCTTCTTCCTCGTCAGGCAAGCCATCGTCATCACTGTCTAAATCCAGATAATCGGGCGTTCCATCGTTGTCGGTATCCACCGGATTTAGGGGATCGTCCAGCACCTCCACCACGTCAGGGATGGTATCATTGTCGCTGTCAGTATCCAAATAGTCAGGCGTGCCGTCGTCGTCGGTATCTACCGGATTATCCTGGTCGTCGCCCACTTCTATCACATCAGGGATGGTATCGTCGTCTGAGTCAGTATCATCATCTTCGGGAATCACCACCCGGAAGTAGGCGGTGGCCTGCGCACAACGGGTAGGATCACCGTTCAGGCAAACCTCGTAGACGATTGAATCGCGCCCAAAAAAGTCTTCGGTCGGCGTATAGGTAAATGTACCATCCGGATTGATGGTGATGGTTCCGTTCGCCGGTCCGCTCACCGGATCAGCGGTGAAAGTTACGCCCAAGTCAGCCAGCGTGGTTACGTTACCCGATAAATCTTCATTCAGGCTGGTATTACGATCCAGGGTATACTCATTATCTTCGGCACTAATTGCATCGCCGTCGGCAGCCACTACCAAAAGCACCGTAGCCTGACTACACACGGTCGGGTCGCGGTCGTCGCATATCTGATAAATCAAACTGTCGGTACCGGTAAAGCCCGCGTTTGGCGTATACGTGAAGGTACCATCCGGGTTAAGGGTGGCTACCCCGTTGTTCACGTCCGTCACCAACTCGGCCTCTTCGCCTACTTCTACCCCGCGATCATTGTCCAGCACATTGCCACTGACCGGGGTATCGGGCAGCATCAAAAACGTGTCGGCCACCGCCACGGGTCGGCCAATCACATTGTAAACTAACTTTACCTGTCCGGTAAGCCCTTCATCGTTGCTCACAAACACAGTAATAGTATCATTACCGGCGTAGTCGGGGCGGGCGGTATAGCGCAGGCACTCGTCATCGTCGCCGTCCGGATTGATGAGTGTCTCTTGGGTGTTTTCGGAGGGCTCGATACGGTCAATCTGATGCTCATTGCCGCAGCTACTCAAAAGCAAGCATTCATCCAGGCTCTCACCCTGCGCCACCTCTCCCACCGTGTAGATACTCGTGGGAGCGTTCACTGGCAAGTTCGGATCCAAGACGCTCACGTTACGCGCAAAGTTAGACAGGTAACCGTAGGTGCCGCCCTCGTCGCCCGCGGCCACCACGCCCACGTGGAAGAAACCGTTGGCATTGATGCGAAGATTGGCGGGGAAAGGCGCAGACGCAGGATAGTCAAAAGTAAGGGTACTCCACGATTCACCGTCAGGTCCGTTGGTCAGCTCACGGAGCGTCGGTGCGGATAAAAACGCATCGTAATCTTGCTCGTTGATTTGCAGACTGGCAAAGACGGACGTGCGGGCGATGATGTGCACCGCATTGTCATAGTCATTGGTGACGTTATCGTTGTTGAAACGGTTGAAAGCGATATAGCGACTGCCGGCACAGTCGGTGGTTGGCACCACGGACATGCCTAGTTCGTGAAGTTCTAATCCGGAAACGTGGTACAGGTAGATCGGTTGATCGGCACTAACGTAGAACGGAGTGCCCAGTGCGTCGCGGCCGCCGGGCAAAGGATACTCGAGTAGTTCGCCTTGGTCAATCGTTCCCAGATCGGTGGTGGTTCCTGATTCATCAGTCACCCTTACCGTGGTACCATTTTCCGTGGCGATAATTACTGCATAGTCAGTCTCATCGCTGGGATCATTGGCTGCCCCGCTGTTAAGCTGCGTGCCACCGCGCACAATGATATAATCGGAACCGATCATATCCACGCCGTCGGTGCTGACCGGCACAATCTGGTCAATGCCTGAGTCGGCGTTGTCGCCGACGGTGCTACGGTACGCGAGGTGTTGTCCGCCGCCCATCACGGCCACCGGCTTGTCGGCCGTTACCCGGGTGCCCGCCAGATTCCGGCGATCATTGTCGCCGACCACCGTCGTTCCGCCCAAAATTGAGCTGCTCGTGGTGGGGGTATCATTATCAGAATTACGTACCAAGTACGTCTGATTTTTATTGAGCGTCACCGTGACGGTCGATGCAAACCCACCGCCGTCCACCGCAAAGTTACCCTGGGCATCGGCCGAACGGGGCGAGGTGAAGGTCACCACCGTATTGTCTTCGGTGGCCATCACGGAGACGAAGTGAATATCATCAGCCGCGTACTTTTGATCTAGTACACGAGTTTGCGAACCCACCCAAAAATCGTTGCCTAGCGCCAAACTTCCCTTGAGTGAAGACAGGCTCTGGCTAAACTGAGACGTGTTGCGGTGCACTACTTGCACGGGTGTGTCAGAGGTGATACGCAGCCCCTTATCACTTTCCACGGTATTGGCTTCGTAGGTCATCCCTAGCACATCCAAACCCGCCGTAGTGGCTTCTGACAGACTGACTACCAAGGGGGTGCCCTGTGCCGCTACACCGCTGGCCACGACGGTGCCGTCGGAGGTAGTGACGGTGACGTTAGCTTCATCGTAGGGGGTGGTGATGACCAGTTCAGTGGGCGCGAACTGCCCGCCCAGGTTCCGGGCATCAGCGCCGTCGCTCAGCGGTAACCACAAGGGCGGCATCCAGTATTCTGTGTCTAGTTGCGCGTAGGCGGACGAGGCCGATAGCAGAGGGGCAAGAAGTGCTGAAATTAGAAAACAGTAGAGTATTCGCATGCAGGTGTGGTTAGTGGGAGTAGACCGCAGGTCTAATTTATTGTACGTACCTGGTCATCGTAGAACCACCGATACCGGCCTTTGTTTTTCAAACAGAAGCATCTTGCTCTTTTTCGGCATGAATCTCCGGCAAGCGTGCTTCGGCCAGCAGTCCCAAACGAAGCGCGTGTTGCGCAGCATCTTCCGTATGCTCGCAGTAAATCACCTCGGTGGCTGATGTTGAGGCTGAAGTGATAATCTCCTCTTTGTTTCCCGGCACCACATCGCGAATGTATACCGACAAAATGCGTTCGGGATACTCTTCTACTACCTGCCGGTAAATTTCGGGATCGTGCTGCGTGCTATCGCCCACCAGTACAAACTTGAGTGCCGGATACCTATCTAAAATTGCACGAATATTACCGAGTTTATGCGTGCCGTGTCCGCTCTTACTAAACATTGACTCGCTCAAACCTAAATCACGGAGCATCAGCGGGGCCTTCGGAATGCGGTGCAACTTAAAAAAGTCGGTCAGCAGATCGTACAAGTTCCAAGGGCTGCTCGACACAAAGAAAAACGGATTGTGTGAGGTTTCCTGTGGTCCCGCTTGCAAAGCACGATAGAAGGCCGCAGCTCCCGGAAACGGCAGGCGTGACGTGGCGTTCTCCAGTAGCGCCAGGCGTATCATAGACAGTAGTCGGCTCACGTCGGATACCAGTACGGTATCATCAATATCAGAGATTACCCCAAAATCGGCCTGCTCGTCTGGGATGAGCACCTTGCCCGTAGCCGTTACTTCCTCCTGGCCTTCCACTACCGTGTCTAGCAACCGCAACTCTAACGGATGCCACTGCCGGTTTTTATCTAATTGCGTGGCGTCTACGGGCAACGTGACGGTGAAGTAGCCCTCAGCGTTGGTTTCTACAGTACGTGTTTCACCCTGAAATTTAGCTTCCAGGTTAACAAAGGGAATCTCCAGTGTACCAATCCGTTTGATAGAAGCCACGATATTCTGCCATACCGTGTCTTCGGCGGTCGGCTTGATCATGCCGGTGTCTTCTAGCACCCGGCCTTGCAGTGTAACCGTTTGCTGGTTGCCGAACCCACGGTAAGGAACGATGATAACGGGGCGGACGCGGTTGAGCTTTTGTCGGACGGCAAACTTAGTACGGTCGAAAGAGTCTTCGACGCGATCGAGCATGCTTTGAAGTGAACTGAGGCTAGGCATGTAAGCATAACCGAAAAGTAAACGGATGGTTGCATATTTGTTGTCTCACCTGCTAATAGTGACTACGGCTCGTTCATGGTAGTTACGTCGCCCGGAACCACCGGTGCGTGGCGATTGGCACTTTCCAGTGCGGCAAAGCACAGCGAGAGGCTCTCCAGGTTGTTTTCGGCGCTATTAATCGGCTCACGGTCGTCTTCAATGGCGCAGAGCAGCTCACCCATCGTTCCCTGAAAACCGCTCTCGAACCAGCTTCCTTCCAGAGGCACCACCACCTCGCCCTCGTCGGTGTATATTTCTATCTGGGGCTGCTCGTTGAGGCCCGGCCCGCGGCTGCGCAGCGTGCCCCGGGTGCCCACAACAGTGGTTACGTCTTCTTCGCCTAGCGTGGTGTGCGCGTTGAAGGCCATGCGCACTTGCGCCTGTTCGTAGTCGATGATGCTGGCAGCCAGGGCCGGAGGACCGTACTGCTGCTCATCGTAGCGCACCGACGAGGCGTATACTCGCTGCGCCGCCTGCCCCGCCATAAACGAAACGGCAATGTCGAACCAGTGGATTGCGAAATCGAACAGGACCAGGTGATGCATGCGCTCGAAGCCCACATTACCCGTTACCCAGGTCTGGTCCCACTGTAGCGAGAAGTCTACCGAACGGGGCTCCCCGATGAGCCCGGCGGCCAGGGCGGCCCGCATATACGAAAAGTGCGGTGCCCAGCGACCGTTCTGATTAACCGCTAACTTTACCCCGTGATCTCTGGCCAGTTGCACCAGCTCCTGACCGTCGTGCAGGTCTAGCACGAAGGGTTTCTGACTGAGCACGTGCTTCTTGGCGCGCAGTGCTTCCTTGATAATGGGTAGCCGATCTTTAGGGTGCGGAGTCACATCCACCACATCAATATCGTTGCGCTCCAGCACCCTACGGTAGTCGCCGTAGGCATCAGCCTCGGGGTAGTACTGGTCGCGGCGCTGCTGTGCTTTCTCCTGCACACCATCGGCAATGGCGACTACATTCCAGCCGCTGGCCCGATAATTCTTCAGATGAAAGTCGCTAATCCCACCGGCCCCGATTAGCCCAATCCGGGGCTGATACGACCGGGGGCGCGGCGGAGTATAGTTCACATCGGGAGCCGCCCGCGGTTGCTTTTGTTTGTCGGGGCTAAGTCCGTATTCTTCGGCCTGCTCACCCATGCGTGGCGGCGGTGGCGGATGAAGTTTCAGCAGTGGCTGCCTGATCGCGCAGTCCCACCTGTTGCATCAAATCGTTGGTCGCCTCGTAGGCCTCCTCTACCCACTCCACAATTTTGTCGGGATCGGGCGAGTACTCCAGCTCCAGCGAAACGGCTCCGTCGAAGCCGAGCTCTTTGATCGCCTGTAGGTAGGGAGCAAACTTCACCACGCCGCGGCCGGGCGGCAGATCGCCGTGCACCATACCGTCGCAATCGCTGATGTGTACGTGGGCAGCCTTGCCCTTCAGTTGCGCCAGTTCGGCGGGCGAGGCATCGGCCAGCACCAAATGACTGATATCAATATTGGCTTTGACGTTGGGTAGGTTCACATCGTCGACGAACTGGGCCATCTTCGGTACACTGTTGAGCAGGCTGAGTCGGAAGGGTTCTAGCTCCAGCGCAATCTCTAGCCCGGCTTCGCCCGCGTAGTTACCAATATCACGCACGTGCTCTACACCCCACTCCCACTGCGCTTCGGGCGGAATCACCTCGCGCTGCCAGATGTATTCGCCCAGCACCAGCAGTACGTTATCCGCGCCGAACTCTTTGGTCAGGTCCACCGTCTTCTTCACCCGGTCCACGTGGAAGTGGCGCACCGGATCGTTGAAGTCGACTAGTCCCGCTGACACAATAGGCAGGGAGATGATCGGCAATCTGTGTTGCTCACAAGTGTCCCGAATCAGTCGTTTCTCCTCTGGGGTGATCGTGAGCGGCTCGGTGAAGATGTCGACCGAGTCGAAGCCCAGCCGGGCGATGTGTTCCAGACCGGTTTTGGTGTCGACACCCGCCTGAGAGAAGGCGCTGTTAATAATTCCGAGTTTCATGTATTGTGATAGGTTGGTGGTTAGGACAAGCTTTTAGCACTCTGATCATCTTCGGCTAAATTAGCAAATTCTACCTGGGGTTCGTCGCTGTTCGCCTGAGCTACTTCCATGATCTTGCTATCGTCCACCTTGTGAAGTTTGGTGTACGACGGGTGGTGCGATTCTTTATACGGGTTGTTTGAGGCGCGGTTGTAGCAGCAGATCATCGACCAACGAGGACTCTCCGAGTTATTCTGAGAAGAGGCGTGCAGGGTGTTGGCGTGGAAGAACACCGCATCGCCGGGGTTCATTTCGCAGTACACCCGTTCGCGTACTTCCAATACCTCGTTGACGCGCTCCATATCGGCTCCGGCCTGATCGCCGCTCAGCACGTGATTGACGCGGCCCATTTTGTGCGACCCGCGAATTACCTGTAGGCAGCCATTTTCTTGGGTGGCTTTGTCCACAGCAATCATCACGCTGGCCAAGTCCGGGAAAAGCAAGCCGTTTTGGTACCAGTAGCCGTAGTCTTGGTGCCACGCCCAGGCGCCGCCGGTGCGAGCATCCTTAAGCACCATCTTAGAGTGGTAGTGGTACACTTCGCCTCCCAGCAGCTCCTCTACCCTATCAACCAGCTTGCGCGAGCGGGCGAACATACCGTAAACACCGTCGCCCGGGTGATTCCATAGTGACAAACGCACCGGATTGCCCTGCCCGTCGTCAACTGCCTGCACAGACTGGTCGAGGTGGTGATCGTTATGCGCTTTGTGGCTAAGGGCCTCAATTTCTTCTTCGGTAAACAGGTTTCTGATGATTAGAAACCCGTCTTGCTCAAATGATTCTTTCTGCTCAGATGATAAATGCATGTCTATATCGTTAGGTGAGAATACATAATTTGAAAATACTGGCCAGTAAGGTAGCAGCTTTTCAGCTTTCGTGCTTTTCGTTTTTCACCGAAAAGTGGTTATCTTTTGCGGAGATGGTAGAGGAACTTCAAATACAAGACGATCATCAGGGGTTTGTGCTACCGTACGTTGCCGAGGCCCATCGGGTAGGCATGCGCACTCCCCACCAGCACAAAGAGCTGGAGATGAACGTGGTGGTCCGCGGCCGGGGCGAATACGTGCTGTCCGATCAGCGTTATCGGCTGAGTCCGGGCAGCCTGGTGTGGCTTTTTCCCGGTCAGGAGCACCTGCTCACTAAAACCGACGCTTCGTTCGAGATGTTCGTGGTGGTCTTTAAGGAGCAGCTGTTTCAGCACGACCGCCTGCTTCAGGAGAAGTATCAGACACTTCGGGAGACCAATCCGGAGGGCTCGTTTTGTCGTCGAATCTCACTCACGTCTATTCAACAACTCGCGCAGATTTGTGAGGCTCTGAGCGCGCTCAACGTGCATCACGAAGTAAAAACCCCGGCCTACTACTACGCCGGGCAAGCCTTTGGTTTTCAGCGCAACGCAGAGTACCTCCACGCTGACCCCGATATGCTCAATTCTGGGCTGTCTTACCTCATGACCATGGGGTGGCATTTGTTTGTGACTGAGGGTGCCCAGCAGAAGAAAGAGGTGCTGAACCCCGCCGTTGAGCAAGCCATGCAGCTGCTCAAAACCAACGCTGAGCAGGAACTGACGCTGGCCGCTATTGCCTCCGCATGTGGCACCAGCCCCACCCGACTGAGCCGACTGTTTAATGAGCAACTGGGCCTAAGCATCGTGGAGTACAAAAACCAGTTGAAGCTACAACTCTTTTTAGCCTGCCTGCAAGAGCACCGGGAGTACACACTCAGCGAGGCCTGCTTTCACGCTGGCTTCGGCAGTTACTCACAGTTCTATAAGGTGTTCAGAGAATCATTTGGCGTTTCGCCCAAGGCTTACTTTAGCTCCTGAGTAGTGGAGATAAGTACCTACAACACCAGTACTTTCCAGCCAAGTGTTCTAGGTGCTTTCTCAAAAAGTAGCAGTAGCAGTGGCAGTTACTACTGCTACTGCTACTAATCGTATTTGGTCGCTACGAAATAGTTATCCCCAGTAAGTCGGCGATGTCCATCTGCGACTTTTTGAGTAGTTGATAGTTGCGCATGATGTTGATTTGCGCGGCTTCGTCTTGCTCAGTCTGTAGGCCCTGGCGGGTTTCCTGCAACAGTTGGTTGAGGTAAGCGTACTTGAGTTCTAGCACTCCCCGCTCGATCACCCGCTGCAGTACGTCTTTCTCCTGTGGCACGTAGATGTTGTAGCGTAGTTCCCAGTTTTCGCTCAGCACGTAATGATCCACCACCATATCAATCACCTCCTGCGCTAAGTTCTCTTCGCCTTCACCAATCAACTGCTCTTCGGTCACCGAGGTGCCCTGCTGCGCCAGCGCCCGGTAGCGGTCAAAGAGCTCTTTATACACTGGGGTTTGCAGTGGCACATCTTCTAGTTCGGAGAAGATATAGTGACACACCTTGGTCGTCTCGTCCACCGAATAATCACCGTAGAGCACCAGTAATCGCGTCACGCCCTTCTCCTTATAGTAAACCGGCGGACGCACCACCGCTTCCTGGTCCGGCGGGGCCGAGGGTTCTTCCTCGGATGAAATCAGCCCGTCGGTGGATGGGCCCGGTTCTGCACCGGTGAAGCTAGTCTGCTGGGTGGCCGCCCGGCGTGCTTCGGCCCGTTGCTGTTTGATGTGAATCTTGTTGAGTTCAGCCAGCAACGTTTCTTCGTCCATCTCCAGACGGCGACCGGTGGTTTTTACGTATACCTGCCGTTGAATGGGGTCGGGCACCTGGGCAATGCTACCGATCACTTCCCGAATGAGTTCGGCCTGCCGGATAGGATCGTCGGTGGCTCCAGCAGCGGCGGCCTCTTGCTCAAAAATAGTAATCTTAAAGGCAATAAAGTCTTCCGACTGCTCGGTTAAGTGGCTGCGCAGTTCTGCCGCGCCCATGCGTCGGGCCAGGCTGTCGGGGTCTTCTCCCTCGGGCAGCACCACGGCGCGCACGTTGAGTCCGCCCGCCAACAGCATATCGATACCTCGAAACGAGGCCTTGAGTCCGGCGGCGTCGCCGTCAAAGAGCACCGTCACGTTCTTAGTATAGCGGGCCATCAGCCGCACCTGTTCCTGCGTCAGCGAAGTACCCGACGAAGCCACCGCGTTGCGCACGCCCGCCTGGTAGAGCGAGATCACGTCGGTGTAGCCCTCTACCAAGTAAACCGTGTCTTCTTGCCGGATGGCCGGTTTAGACTGGTACAATCCGTAGAGCACGTCACTCTTGTGGTAGATCGGCGTCTCGGGCGAGTTGATGTACTTCGCCACGTGCCGTCCCGGACTGCCGCCCGTGTTGCCCAGCACACGCGCGCCGAAGGCCAGCACCCGACCCGACACGTTGAAAATAGGAAACATGACACGGCCCCGAAAACGGTCGTAAGTGCGGGCAGGCTTTTCGCCCTCGGCGGGTTTCTGCACGATCAGTCCGGCCTTTTCTAACAGATCAGGATTGTAACCTTTGTCGGTGGCGGCGTTGAGCAAACCGTCCCACTGGTCGGCACTGTAGCCCAAACCGAAGGCTTTGATCGTTTCGGCGCTAAAGCCTCGCTCCTTAAAGTATGATAAACCGATGGCCTGCCCCTCTTCGCTTTCGTGCAGTAGCTGCTGAAAGTATTCGTTAGCAAACTTCATCACGATAAACAAACTATCGCGCTCGTTCTGGGCCAATAGTTCCTCGTCGGTCTGCTCTTCTTCGGCGATCTCGATGCCGTACTTTTTCGCCAGGTGCTTGATGGCCTCTACGTAGCTCATGCTCTCGGCTTCCATCAAAAAAGTGATGGCATCACCGGCTTTGCCGGAGCTAAAGTCTTTGAAGAAACCCTTGGACGGCACCACGTAGAACGAGGGCGTGCGCTCCTGATTGAAGGGGCTGAGTCCGCGAAAGTTGCTCCCCGCCTTCTTGAGATCCACGTAGTCGCCGACGACCTCTACCAGATCGACGCGGGCCTTGATGTCATCAATGGTTTCGCGGGGAATCATGCGGGCGAAGGTAACAAACGGAAACGGGAAAGGGAAACCGGAGACCGGAGACCGGGAGAGTTGCTTAGTAGTTTGTAAACTACATTCTGAGGTATTTTTATAGCGATGGGTTTATCGACTTGCTTTCGGTGCGGTTAGCGGTGGGCAGTGGGCCGTTAACGGTCATCTACCGCCTGCCTACCGCTGACCAACTCCACGGTGTGTCTATAACCTATCCACTTGACCATCCCTCAAAACTTGGTTTACAGCGTATCAGCGGGTTGTGGTGGAGGTAAGTTGGTTGACGATCTGCTCGTAGTCAGTGTCGGTGAGTTGCGCGGGGCCTGAGTATTCTTTCATTACGTTTTGCATGATGGCTTCTTGCTGTTTTCCCTGCGCCAGCGCTTCGGAGTAGCGCACGTTGCTAAAGGTAACCTGCGTATACTGCGGTACCCAGCGGTCGGGGTAGCGGCGGTGCAACTCGGCCTCGATTTTCTTTTGTGCCAAGAATGCCGGGTCGGCGACGCGGTCGCGCATCTCGGTGAAGTTTTGCAGGGCCAGTTCGGCAATGGCGTCGGCGTCGGGTTTGCGCTGCTCCTGAAAGCGAGCAAGCACCGTGACTAGATCAGCGGTTGGCTCTGCCATCATTTCGCTCAGGATGCGGCAGTCCTCGAAGGCAGCGTTCATGCCTTGCCCGTAGAACGGCACGATGGCGTGCGCCGCGTCGCCGATGAGTAGGTTTCGGTCGTGGCGCACCCAAGGTTCGCAGCGAATAGTCACCAAATCAGCGGTAGGATTGTCAAAGAAGTCTTGGGTAAGATCAGGAATAACCGCCAGCGTATCCGGAAACTGCTGCTCGAAGAAATCAGTCACCGCCGCTTCGCTGTGCAGTTGTGCAAATGAGTGCGGCCCTTCGTACGGCAAAAACAGCGTAGCCGTAAAGCTTTTGTCGGTATTGGGCAACGCGATCAGCATAAAACCACCGCGGGGCCAGATGTGCAGCGCGTGCGGGTCTAGGGCGAAGTCGCCGTCACGGGGCGGAATGTGCAGCTCTTTGTAGCCGTGCTCAATATAGTGCTGACTGTAGTTGAACCGCGGCGTGGTCTGCATGGCTCGGCGCAGGCGAGAGTACGCCCCGTCGGCCCCGATGAGCAGGTCGGCGGTAGGCTCGATGATTTTCTGCTGCTGAATATCTCGTATCGACGGCACTCCGGCCGCCAAGTCTACCGACTCGCACGCGTGCTCGAAGAACAATTGCGCGCCTTGTCGCTCAGCTTCGTCGAGCAGTCGTTCGTTGAGCTGACCGCGCGATACGGAATAGATAGCCTGATCATCGGTGCCGTAGGGCTGGAACGTGAGTTCGCCCGCCTGATCGTGCATCATGCGTCCGCGCATCGCAATTGCCTGCTGCGCCACCGCATCGCGCAAACCCGCCGCTTCCAGGGCGTGCCAGCCCCGCCGACTCAGGGCCAGATTAATAGACCGCCCGCCCGCCGCGGCTTCGCCCCGCGGATCACTACGCTTTTCGTACACCCGCACAGCGTGCCCCTGCTGCGCCAGCAAGATACTCAGCAGTGACCCGGCCAAACCACTACCGAGTATATTAACACTCAAACCTTCATTTTCCTTCGGCATTCAATATCCTTTGTTCAGTGTTCATAATTCATTCCTTTCTGTCAGCAGCAGTCGCTTGCGATAAGTTATCAGTGCGCAGCGAAGCTAAATCTGATAATGATTAATGCGCTTGGCATTTGTAGCGAAGCATAGCACTGCTACAAACGAATGGTACTCGGTACGCGCAAAAAGCTACAAAAACCATAAATTCGGCTTGAAAACAAGCTCGTTGCTATGGAACTCGTGTTTGTCCGAATGTTCTGATCGTTATTTTTAGTACAGATTATTTCTATACTGACTTTCTCTCCTTCCAGTCGTATCTTAAGTACTCCAGAGCATCTTCTAAGGCTTTTCTTGATGATTTGGGGCTAAACCCTAGCTCCCTTTTAGATTTGGTAATGTCATAATCTTGTTTTAACCCATAAAACATATCCAGGTAATGCCTTTGTAGCAAGGGTTCTTTACCGCTAATCTTGCTGCTTAATTCCATTAGGCTTGCGGTAGCGTACAACAAAAGCTTTGGTACTTTCATAGGTATTTTTAGTGCCAAGTCTGGGTAGAGTTCAGACGCTATTTTCACACTTTCCTGTAACGTAGTGTGTTTCTCATTAGACAAAATATATCTTTCACCATCCCTACCATTTTTCATAGCACTATAAGTTCCTGAAGCTACATCTTTCACATCTACCCAATTTAAAGTTATATTAGTATCAACAGGTATTTTTCCGTTTAAAATTTGCAACACAATGTTATTAGAATAGCTTAATTTGTGAGCCTTACAACCAATCATGGCTGAGGGTAGAATTAAAACAGTCCGTATACCATAACTCCTTCCTAACGCTAATGCCAATCTATCTGAATCGTTCTTAGAATTATAGTACCAATTTCTTCTGTCTTTATTGTATCCATTATCTACGTTGGCAGGTAAAACATTAAAATCTAAAGATGCTACAGAACTCACGTACACAACACTTTTTACACCACATTCTCTCGCAGCATCAAATACGTTTTGAGTTCCCTGCATATTGTTATCATAAATTTCAGATTTAGGATTTTTAGCCCACATACTAAAGTTTGCGGCCACAGCGTATAAATTTTCAACTCCTTGAAACGCTTGTTTAAGAGACTCTCTATCCGTGATATCGGCCCGCACTACTTCGCAGGTTAGATCTCTAAGTGGCACTTGATGACTGATATCTCTTATTGTTGTTCTTACGCTAGCACCTTCGGAGAGTAGTAGACGAATCAAATTATTTCCCAGATGCCCATTTCCTCCCGTGACTAGTGAAATACCGTTGCTCATGTTCTACGTTTTTTGTTTGAGCAAACCTCACTAATAAATAAGATTTAAGAAATAACATTTGTTAGAAAGCGATTTGTTTACGTATTCTACTCAAAGATTGGGGCTCTATACCTAAGAAAGAAGCAATGTTATCTATGGACACATTCAAAGCCATTTCCGGATATTGGTTCATAAACTTTAAATAGCGCTCCTTGGCGGTTAAAATCTGAAAGTCTTTAACACGATCCAACTTACATTTCAAATGTTCGTTGGTAATGTCTCTAAAGAAGTTTTCCCAAAAACCACTTTCTGCTCGTAGTATTTGATAGTCAGTCTTAGATATTATAAATAGTTTACAATCTGTAATCGTCTCATAATACTCTAGAGAAGGCGTTCCGTTTACAAAGCTATCCAAAGATGTAAAAAAATTCTGTTCAGAAACTAAATGTTGAATCACTAACTTTCCATCTATATTTTGATAGCCTTTGACAATCCCCTGACTCAAGAAATAAATGTAGTGCTCAGTTTCCCCTGCCTGTAAAATTTTGGTCTTTGCGGGCACTTTTTTAGCAGTTAAGCATTTCTTAAGCAAAGTGAGATCATCGCCAGATACGATAAACTGAGACTGCACGTACTCTATCAGACTTTTCATTCTTGTACTCTTTTCACAGTTCGTGAACAACAGATTTATTCAGTATACAAAAGCGTCCGGCTAGTTCAACACTTTTATACTTGAGCTTGCTTCAACGCCTCTTGCAGAATCACGCTAAACCGATATACTTCCTCAAAAGTATTGTACAACGGCACCGGAGCCACCCGAATCACATCCGGCTCGCGCCAGTCGGCTACCACTCCGCCCTGCGTTATTTGATCAAATACCGTTTTTCCGGCCCGAACCACCAGCGACAGCTGGCAGCCACGCGCTTTAGGAGAAGCGGGTGTGATGACCTGCGCTTTCTCCGGCGTCAAGCCCAGCTGAGACAAGCACTGTTCTAAAAAACCGGTTAGTCGCACGCTTTTTTTCCGTAGCTCGGGCATACTCGCCCGCTCGGTGATTGCCAATGATGCGCGTTGTGCTGCCATCGACAGAATATTGACGTTGCTCAACTGCCAGCCGTCGGCCCCCGGCATGGGCTGAAACCCCGGTTGCATCTGAAAGCGAGCCGTTTCATCGTGGCCCCACCAACCAGCGAAGCGCGGCAGATCGCCATTGCGCGCGTGCCGTTCGTGGACGAAGATGCCACCGTTGTTGCCCGGCCCAGCGTTCAGATACTTGTAGCTACACCACACCGCAAAGTCGGCTCCGCTGTCGTGCAGTCGCAGCGGCACATTACCCACCGCGTGGGCCAGGTCAAACCCCACCTTCGCTTCTGATTGGTGCGCCGCGGCAGCGATGGTGGGCAAATCAAACCACTGCCCGGTGTAGTACTGCACGCCGGGCCACAGTACCAATGCTACGGCTTCTTGCTCAATCGCTTGCACGATATCTTCGGTGCGCAGCGTAGTCTCTCCCGCCCGGGGGCGCAGCATCACAATGGCATCATCCGGGTCGTAGCCGTGGTAGCGCACCTGACTCTCTACTGCGTAGTGATCCGACGGAAAAGCCTCCGCTTCTATCAGAATTTTGTAGCGGTCGGCCGTCGGACGATAGAACGAAGCCATCATTAGGTGCAGGTTGGTGGTCAGGTTATTCATGGCCACCACCTCTGACTCCTGCGCACCCACGACGTGCGCTAGCGACGGCTTGAGCAGCTTGTGATACGCCACCCAGGGGTTCGGCTGCTCAAAGTGTCCTTCTACACCCTGCGTCTGCCACTTCTCCAGCTCCTGCCTCACGGCGGAAGCCACCGAACGAGGTTGTAAACCCAGCGAATGACCGCAGAAGTAGATCAACGGTTCGCCGTTGGCACCGGTGGGCAAATGAAACTCCGGGCGGAAATGACGCAGCGGATCATCCTGGTCGTAAGTGATGGCCTGTTGGTGTAGTTCGTGCATGATTTTTATTAACTCAACACACGCCTAATAGTTACTGTGCCAACAACCTATTACCGACCAGCACGTATCATTTTGTTAAAGACACGTATCGTGCAAACGAAACTAACCCTTACGTTAGAAAAGGATACTATTGAGAAAGCTAAAATCTACGCCCGACAATCCGGACGCAGCTTATCAGCTTTGATAGAGGCTCATCTGAAAGCCATCGTGGCTACCGACGCACCGGAAGAGGTGCCTGAAGCGTTTCGCGATTTGTTCGGCGTTATTGACCTACCAACTGAAGTAACTGATAAGCATCTGATCCGATCTATCTTGACCGAAAAGCATACGTTGTGAAGGTATACTTTCTGGATACCAACATTATTCTAGACTTTCTGGCCAACCGAAAGCCCTTCAGTAAGTTCGCCTTACGCATCTTCGATCAAGGTCGAACCAAACAATGGGAACTCTGGACGTCGAGTCACTCCATGACCACGACTTACTACACACTAGAGAGAGAACTGGGCCATCGGCTAGCCAAAGAAAAAGTAGGCAAACTATTACAGTATCTATCAATTCAACCTATCTACAAAGACGACTTGCTCGCGGCACTCGCCTCACAGTTCCAAGACTACGAAGACGGAGTGCAACACCGCTGTGCACTGAAGCAGGGAAAAATAGATGCGATCATCACCCGCAATCAGAAGGATTTTAAACACAGTCAGATTCCGATTTTGGGGCCAGAAGAAATTATCTAAACTCACCATCTTACGAACCACCTATTGATATGATGAACACCAACCTCACTGATCGTCGGGCCATCGTCTGCGGCAGCACGCAAGGCATTGGTAAAGCCTGCGCCATCGCCTTGGCCGAGCTAGGCGCGAGTATTACCCTCATCGCCCGCGATGAAGAAAAACTCAAGACCGTGCAGGCCAAGCTACCGACCACCGGCCAGCAAGACCACCATTACGTATGTGCCGACTTCAGTCAGCCGGACTTCCTAAAGGCAAAAATCAGCGACTACGTGAGCAACCACACGCCGGTTGATATCCTGGTGAATAATACGGGTGGCCCACCCGCCGGGCCGGTCTACGAAGCTGAGCCGGACGACTTCCGGCGGGCCTTCGAGATGCACGTGTTCTGTAACCAGATTCTGGTGCAAGCGGTGGTGCCGCTGATGCAGCAGGGCGGCTACGGCCGTATTATCAACATCATTTCTACCTCAGTAAAGGAGCCCATTCCGGGTTTGGGCGTATCGAATACCACGCGCGGGGCGGTGGCCAACTGGGCCAAAACCCTGGCGGGCGAACTGGGGCCGCACGGCATTACGGTGAACAACGTGCTGCCCGGCTCTACCAACACCGACCGTATCTGGGATTTGGTGCGCAAGCGCGCGGCAAGTCAGAGCAGAAGTGAGGAGGAGGTTGAGCGAGACATGAAGCAAGAGATCCCGCTACGCCGCTTCGCGCAGCCCGAAGAGATCGCGCATACGGTGGCCTTTCTAGCATCACCCGCTGCGTCTTATGTGAACGGAGTGCACCTTGCCGTGGACGGTGGAAAGATGGGGTGTGGGTAAATATAAGTTTTAGGATGGCTGGACACTTAGTTTATCTTACAAGTAGAGGAAATGGCCTTCATTGTGTGTACGAACTACAAGCTCGCACTAACCGTGGAAGCAAGATTAGCCCTCAATATTGATTTCTAGTACCTTTTTCTCACTTGAATGAGCGAGTTGACTTTCTAATTCGGATACAAAGGGTTGTAGCGTCATCAGCTTGTTGTCTTTTGCATTCAATACAACAATGCGTATCTCATGCTTATCTAAATTTTGTTGGTACCTGAGGTTTCTGTCCATAGTCACTAACCCATCGAACCCATTGGATATCATCAGGCTAAGTAGTTTACCGTTCTTGATTCCACTCCACTGCTGTTCTTTTACTGTCGTTATCTCGTGAACGTCTGAAAACAAACGCTTAAGCTTTACAGGAATATTTTCGTCAAGAAGAAGCCTCACTGGTAAGCTGTTGATTATTGATGACTAGATTTTCGGCCAGTTTTAACACCTTTACTGCTTGATCGCGGGAAACAGTGGGAAAGTTCTCAAGAAATTCGTCAAGCGTTTCAGTTTCTAGCCAATCGAATAGCGATTGTACCGGAACTCTGGTTCCTTTAAATACTGGTGTTCCACTTAACACCTCGGGGTCAATAGCAATCTCTTCACTTTTCATAATGCATTTCGGTATGTTTCATTTCTTAAAGCTATAATTGGCGACAGGTCAGGGTTTGAGTTTTCAATAGTTTCCTCTAGAAGCCTGTATAGGCCTACTTTTGATGATAGATACTTATTTATTAGCTCAACGGGTTCAGTAGCCTTGTAGTTGAACGTAAAGTCGCTAGGCACTAGATAGCCTTCTTATCCTATGATCAAAGAGACTAGTTCAGTAGCCATAGAATTATCGAAATAACTATAGCTACTATAGTTGCTAATACTGCCCATTTTTGCCAACTAAGTGTTTGTTTAGCTATGTCACTGTTACTACTACCTTCATTATTATTATCTTTTCCAAAAGAAATATGACCATCACGGTTAGAAATATCTCTGGCTTCTATCTTGTCCCCCATTATTATTTGATTTTTGATATTGTTAGAAATAGTTGATGCTTGTTCTTCAATAGAACTAGTATAAAGAGATTTTTCAAGAATAGAAAATTTCACATTTTCACCTATATGTTCTTTCATTCCTCTTGCAGCTTCTTCTACATTCTTAACTTCAATAACATTTGTTTCAAAATTATTAAACTCGTTTTCATTAGTGTCTTTGAAAAAGTCAAAAAGCACTTTCAATATCTTATCTAGAGAATCAATAACAAATGATAGACAAAGAAAGTCGGTATTTGTCTCAGATCTAAAGCTCAAATACTTCTTTTTATACTGTATGACCTGTTTGACATCTTCTTGGGCAAAATTTTCTTTAAAATCAGAGATAGCTGCAATGTTATTATTCCAAATACTCGCATAAGTTTTATCACCAGACCATATCCCTAACTCTTTCAACTTACTAAGAACAGGCGATTATATATTTGACTTTATTGGCAGAAACTTTTTCTCTATTTTATCTTGAACTCTATCGTATTGTTGTTTGTCAACATAATTTTCTTGCGGCCTTAATTCTCTCTGTTCTTTTTTAAGAGTTTTTAATTCATTGCAAAGCGGAACATACTTTTTGATGTATTCCCTTTTGTTCTTATCTAGATAATCTATGAGACTAAATAGCGCTTGTATCTTCTGCGGCACCATACCTTTCGTATTAAATGAAGACTCCAGTTACTATTAAACAGAATCAATATCAACATTTTATAAAAACTAATCTAAATAATATTGCATTGTTTTTTCCTTATTTTCTACTAATACTATAGATAGGTGGTGTGTACATTAGTAATGATTGACGGATTATTTCCTTAGAAACCTGTAAGAGACTACTCAGGCCAACCACAAACCCGACAGTAGAACCAAACGTATACTTTACGAAGGCGTGTCAGCAGCCGCCTGCTGCGCCCCAATCCAGCGGTCAATGTTTTCTTCCAGCACGTTGAGCGGTACGGCACCTTGGCCGAGTACCTGATCGTGAAAGTCGCGTAAATCGAACTGATCCTTGAGTGCCTCTTCGGCCCGCTGACGTAATTCTTTGATCTTCAACTCTCCGATTTTATAGGCCAGGGCCTGACTGGGCCAGGCAATGTAACGGTCTACCTCCACCACCACGTCTTGCTCGCTCATGCTCGAGTTTTCTCTAAAGTACGTAATTGCCTCGTCACGGGTCCACCCCAGGCGGTGCAAACCGGTGTCTAGCACCAGACGAATGGCACGCCACATCTCGTAGGTAAGCTGACCGTAGCGAGCGTAAGGGTCTTGGTACATGCCTAGCGCTGAGCCTAAACTCTCGGAGTATAGCCCCCACCCTTCTACGAAAGCGGTGAACCCCAGCATCTGCCGAAACTCCGGCATCTCCTCTAGCTCTTGCGCGATGGCAATCTGTAGGTGGTGGCCGGGCACCGCCTCATGAATCGCCAGACTTTCCATCGCCCACTTCGGGCGGCTTTTCAGGTTATAGGTATTGGCAAAGAAGTAGCCAGGCGTTCCGTTCTCCAGCGAACCAGGGTTGTAATAGGCTATTCCGCTACGCCGCTTTGCGCAGCCGGAAGAGATTGCATACGCCGTGGCCTTTCTGGCTTCACCCGCCGCGTCTTACGTGCACGGAGTGCACCTTGCCGTGGATGAGGTGTGGATGAGTAACGTTAGCTCTCAATGCCTGCCTCTAACACCTTTTCTTCGCTCAAATGAGCAAGTTAGTTTTCCAAATCGGATACAAAAGGTGGTAGTGTTGTCAGTTTGTTGTCTTTTGCATTCAATACAATAATGTGTACCTCATGCTTGTCTGGATAAGGCGATACGGTGTTTCTCTTGCTACTAAGAACGGTACTCTACTAAAATTATAGTAGAAAGAAAGGCAATAGTTGGTTTGTACGTATACGACAGTGAGAAAGCAACTTTTATAGTTGGTATGCATATCGCCCCGCTCTATATTCGTTAGCGTACCCACACTTGTTTATCATGATATATGCCCCCCCCTTTTCCTACTGGAGTATCATTCTGTTGTTGTGCGTAGGATGGAGCGATCTGGCTGCTGCTCATAAGAAAAATGTACTGGTTATCATGGCCGACGATTTTAACCATTGGATTCAGCCAATAGGCTATTATCCAGAAGCCATCCCCCCCACTGACCATAGTGGCTTCGATATTAGTGACTTAGCCGTTGCTGAAACACGATGCAACGCTATCACTCTCAACTGGGGAGATGTGAATGGAGAAACCGGCTATCGGGTTCGGCGGTTCATAGGCGACTCCGCAGTAAATCTCACCGACTTAGCGGCGGATGCCACTAGTTTTACGGATGCTACTGCCGAAGCAGAGATGTCTTATACCTACGTAGTGCGTGCGCTGGTTGATCAACGAGCTGTAGGTTCGTCCAACCGCTTGCCTATCAATGTACCCACCTGCGACGATGCTCCTACCCCTGATACCGACTCTTCTGAAGCACGTGTGCGGGTGCTAGGACCGATGGAAGATATTCCTCGCTCCACAGAATATCAAGTCTCAGTATCAGACCGAGCAGAAGCCGGCTACCAAGAGGCCCATGTGCATCATACTGAAGCGCGAGAAAAGAATTTTGAGTTCGGTTCTAATGGCTATATTGCTGGTTATCGGATGTCGTACGTTAATTTTGAGTTCGAAGGTGGTGAAGCTTTCGTAAAAATTAAGATACCAGGGCAAAATGTTCCAGACTTTGAAGTACGTCCCAAACGGAAGGGCGTGGATATATCGTACGCTACTGAAAATGGACTACGAGTAGCACACCTTACTTTTCCTGCCCCCACCAGTCCGTATTTTGCCGCTAGTTACGTATCCGTAGTGCCGCTAATAAATGGCAAAGCAGATATAACTAACGGATTGGGCGTTTTTGCGAATCCGTTCGCTAGTCCCCCAAACGAAGGAACCGTGGTGGTTGATGCAGGTAGTTCTATACCTACTCCAGATCAGCTGCAAGCAGGACAAACGGTGGTATTCGGTCCTGGAGTACACGAATTGGGCATAGAGTATCCCCTTAAAAGTGAAGTAGATTACTTCTTTATGAACGGGGCCTACGTGAAGGGAACGTTTCAAAAACTAAAGGGTGACGATCCCATATTGAGTAATGTGCGGGTATACGGCTACGGTATCTTATCAACTACCCACCTTGATCGGTTCCGGCCCAATGGAACCAAGTTCGAGTACAATCCCATGGCACTGCTGAGAAGCTCCAATGTTACTATCGAGGGAATTACGTTTGAAGACCCTTCTCATCATACGTTGAATATTGGTGGGTTTGGTGATCTGAAACCTAGTACGGTACGAAAGGTAAAAATCTTGGGGTGGCGGGCTAACGGCGATGGCATCCACATTATTGGCCGAGGAACCGTAGAGGACTGTTTTTTACGGACGCAGGACGACGCCATGTATATCGCAGCTGGCATGAGCAACGTTAGCTTTCGTCGGATTACCACTTGGAATGATTTCAACGGCAGCGCCATGTTATTTACGGCTCATGATGGCGGGGGCAACGTAACCGTATCAGACTGTGATGTGATTTATATGCGAAGTCGTTTCAACTCGCAGGTAGATGGACGCTGGCTCGACCATCCCGGAGGATGCGCTTTTAACATGCGGGGCTTAGGAGCGGGTAATATAGTGGAAAATGTAGCCATTTCTGACGTCCGTATTGATGACGACCAGCCCGAAAAACCTATCTTTCAACTTACTGTACAACCCGCTCAGATAAATCCAGGGGCAGCCAGCTACACCTTTCGGAACATCTCTTTCACAAACATCACGGCTGTGACTAATGGCGGCTACCAAAATGTTATCTTGGGTACTGATGGCAACGTTCCGGAGGGCATTACGTTTGACTGCGTCCGAATAGGTGGGCAAGCCTTGTTAAACCTATCAGATTGGCGAGTCACGGGCATTGATGAAAACGAGATAACATTCTCTGGCTGTGATGCTGACCCACAAACTGCTGCTCGTTTTACATCTCCATCAAATCATTCGAAGGATATTACAATATATCCTAACCCGGCTCTAGACAAAGTTTCACTGACCGGAGAACGGGGTTTGCTTCAGAACATTCAGTCAGTGACGATCTACCACATTTCTGGAAAAGTGGTGAAGCAGTTTGAGTATACAGGCCGTACAATTGATGTGTCTAGTCTAGACGCAGGCACGTATATTATGTCAGTACGTTTAGCGGACGGGCAAAACCACCGCTCGCCATTTTTGATCGAGCGATAAAGTGGGTTGAGCAAGGGGGGGCGCACTTAGTTTTTAGATTAACCTATCCGTTCTAAGAGGAGACATTGTAAAAGTGCCTCCTCTTTTATTCTCAGCAGCCAGCAGTCACTCAGCAATGCCTACTGCTCTGGAACCCATCAAGAAGTGAATAGTAGGCTCTAAAACGCCTTGAGACTCATATCCATACTCTTCACCGAGTGCGTTAACGCTCCTACCGAAATATAGTCTACTCCCGACTCGGCGGCAGCCACGATTGTCTCTTCGTTGATGTTGCCGGAGGCTTCCGTTTCGTAGCGGTTGTTGATGAGGGCTACGGCTTCTTTCATCTCATCGGGCGACATATTGTCCAGCATAATCACGTCTACTCCGCCTACAGTCAGCACTTGCTGCACTTCGTCGAGGTTGCGGGTTTCCACTTCTATTTTCAGGTCTTTCTGCTGATCCTTGAGGTACTGCCGTGTTTTTTCTACGGTGGCCTGGATACCGCCGCCGAAGTCGATGTGGTTGTCCTTGAGCATGATCATGTCGTAGAGCGCGTAGCGGTGGTTGGTGCCGCCCCCGATGACCACCGCCCACTTCTCAGGTAGCCGGAAGTTCGGGGTGGTTTTGCGAGTGTCTAGCAGTTTGGCTTTGGTATGCCGAATCATACTCTGCAACCGGTGCGTGTAGGTGGCAATACCGCTCATGCGCTGCATGCAGTTGAGCACCAAACGCTCGGCCGACAGAATAGACTGCGCCTTGCCCTCTACGACCAGCGCAATGTCACCGTGGTTGACCGAAGTGCCGTCGGGCAGACTTACGTTGAATTGCAGTGACTCGTCTACCGATCGAAATATCTTGGTGGCTAGGTCTACCCCGGCGAGCAAACCCTCATCTTTGATGATCAGCCGGGCGCGACTATGCGCATCGGCGGGCACGGCGGCCAGTGACGAGTGATCGCCCTCGCCCAAATCTTCGGCGAGCGCCGATTGAATAAACTGGTTGATGTTCTCTTCGGTGAGGTAAGTTGGTTTCATATTCAATTTGATGCTGAGTTGGCCTGTGTTTTAACGGCAGGCATTCCTATGAGTTCGTAGTTTGTACTTCTTCCTCCGGCGGTTTCTTTTTGTAAGATATTTTTACCGATTAAATCGTTAATATCTCGGACAGCCGAATCTTTAGAACACTTTGCAATCTTCGCCCACTTTGAAGAAGTTAGCTTCCCGTCAAACCCATCCATTAACCTGTTCAATAGCTTCCTCTGCCGGTCATTGAGTGTGGTATTGATGTGTTTCTGCCAAAATTTAGCCTTGAATAAAACTCGGGTCAGGACAGATTCTGTTGCTTTTAGGGCATTGATCAAACAGCTCAGAAACCAAATAATCCAGTCGGTTATATCTAGATCGCCTTTCTGTGATTTCTCTAGCATCTCGTAATACTGCTTTCTTTCTATTCTGATCTGCGCCGACATACTATAAAATCGCTGGGTACTTTTGTCAGATTGCGCTAAGAGCATATCAGCCAAAGCCCTGGCTATCCGACCGTTTCCATCATCAAACGGGTGGATGGTCACAAACCATAGGTGCGCAATAGCTGCCTTAAGTACTAAGTCTGTGCTATCATGGTTGAACCAATGGATAAACTGGGACATTTCCTTTTCGAGCAGTTCAGAGGCTGGTGCTTGAAAGTGGACTCGCTCTTTTCCCATAGCGCCTGAAACAACCTGCATCGGTCCTGTAGTATCTTCTCGCCAACCTGCCACGGTAATTTTATACATTCCACTTCTGCCTGTAGGAAACAGGGCGGCGTGCCAATCGAATAATCGCTCTGCGATTAGTGGCTCGAAACAGTTCTGTGTGGCATCAAGCGTCATCTCTACCACACCGTCAACGTTTCTATCGGACTCAACGGATCCGGCTATCTCCATTCCTAGCTTGCGAGCAAGGGAAGAACGTACTTGGTTAAGGTTTAAAAGCTCTCCCTCGATCTCTGAAGATTTGATGACATCGAGCGTCAACGTATCAAGCAGCGCTTCATTCTTTAGGTCAAATCCTAAGGTGCTCATCTTTCCAACGAGTCTACCCTGTAGGTTTCTGGCTTTGCTTAATAGATGCACAAAGTCGTCACTACGCCACGAAAATTTCGGCCAATCGTCTTTTTGATGTATAAAAGCCCTCATTCGATGCACTATTTGCAACGAATATAGGTACTATTCGTTGCAAACCACATTTAGTCGTTGCCTATTCTGCATTGAAACCTGTACTATTTATTAGATTCTGCCTGTGCTGCCCGTAGGCAGTAGCTACTATATAGAAAGTAGCTAATCTATATACGACAATGCAATAACAAAGATAGCAGAAAAGATCAAACCATAAGCCTGCCTCCTAACTACTACCTTTGTTATTCAACAGAATGTTTAGCACCTAATTAGCTTTTCTTCGATTATTTAGATTATCAATTATTTTCAATACAACGTCTCTAGAAGACAGATAATTTTGTCCAGTGATTAAATTACCCTGAACTTCTACATGAGAGACGTTCCGCGGTGAAAACTTGAAAATACCACCTCGCTCTTCTATTGTTTTTTGAATCAAAAAAGGAAAGTGCTGAAAATATTCTGCCTCTCTATTTTCAAAAGAATCTGGATAGCCATTCACTATTTTATCTTTATAGAGGTAACTTCCATCCTTGGTTTTTAAGTTTACAATCCCTGCTGTCCCATGACATACAGAAGAAATTATCCCGTTGTAATCTTCGAAGATAGTCATTGATATTTCTTGAATCTCCTCATTTTCAGGCACCCCAAACATAGCCCCACCACCACCGACGTAGTGAACCGCTTTATAGTTTTTAGCGGTTATTTCCTTTGGCCTCTTTGTATACTTCAAGGCATACATGAGGTCTTGGTTGTATAAATATTCTTTTGGTAGTGAATCAGACGTATTGATATAAGACAAAGGAACGCTTCCGCCTTTTGGGCTAACAAAGTCTACTATAAAACCTGCCTTCCTAAATGTGTCGTATGCATTTATTATTTCTGAAAAACTATTCCCAGTTGGCAAATCCGACTCACCATAGAATGAAGCGTTTGATAGGATAAATAGAATTTTGTCTCCATTAACTTTACCAGAAATCTCACTGTCGTCTTCAGTAGCAGCCTTACTAATAATCTTCCATTCGTTTTCAATTTTCTTCAGAAGAAATAAGTCTACGTATCGCGAACCTTCTTCTGGCATAATTATTTCAGCTTTAGCGGTCGCAATCTTATTAGAACGATCTACTGATATAACATTTCCGATCCGGCCATTAAACTCTCCTTGTTCTTTGTTTTCATACCACCCCTGGTATTCGCCTATAGGAACAACCCACAGTTTTTCCTCCTTGTTTGATAAATAGAGGTTTGCGTCCGCGTAGAATGCTTTCTCGATAAGTTCGGGTTGGTTATAGGAAGTACCGTTTATATAATTCAGAAGTGCGCTTCTAATTTGGGCCTCTTCAGTCTGTCCAATGACCGATATGCTTATCGTTAGAAACCCGATGAATAAAAGAAAATGTTTCATAAGTAGTGATTAATTGTTGAAAATTAGTTCTGACAACAATTATACTTAGAACATTTGCCAAAATCGTTACAGGTTTATATAATAGGATTCCCAATGTATATATCAGGAATACTAAAACGTACTATTCATATATTTAGACGGCGTTGTGTTAGCAACTTTCCTAAACGCCGCGTAGAATGTGCTCTTCGAGTTGAATCCGCACTGCTCAGCAATAATCTCTATTTTTAGATTAGTGTTAGTTTTTAGGAGGCGTTTGGCTTCTTCTATTCTGTATTCATTAATAAAAGTCGAAAAGCTTTTGTCTAAATTGCTATTTAGCAACTGCGATAATAACTGCGGACGAATATTGATCCTTTTAGCAAGTACAGGCAGTGTCAGATTAGGATTTTTAAACAACTCTTCTTTGTTCAGGGTATATTCTATTCTTCCTAATAGTTCTTCCAGTTCATTCTTTTCTATTTGGACATTAGCATACTTTTCTTTTTTAATAGAGACAACAAATTCTTTCTTTCTCTTATAGAAAAGAAGCAATCCAGATAAATAGAAGGCAAATGAAAAAGATAGAGCTCCGGCTATATATGAAGTATAGCTTGCTGTAAAATATGCAAGCCAAATAATTAGAACACCAAAAAATACGCTTAACAGCCAAGTCTCATTATAGTTCAGCCCCTCTTTTGCCGCATATAACTTTCGCAATGAACTCTTCAGCAAGAAAGCAGATGCGATGATATACCCTAACCATTGAAGATTAATTATACTATAAAACTTAGCCCAAAGACCCACATTTGTTTGATACGGATATAGAAAGCCAATACTCAATATGACAATCAGTAAAATAGAAAATTGAGTATAGAACGATCTGTCCAACTTTTCAAGTCCTGGGGTCTTAGACTTCACGTAGAAATACAAAAAAGGCCCAATAAGAAAGCAGGCTGATAGACCAATTTGCAGATATATTTTAGAGAGTTCTGGATTAAAATAGAAAAATAAAGACTTCCACACGCGAACGCTTAAAACAGCTAATAATGATCCTAAAAGATAATTTGACCTATTAACAGGTTTTGCAAAAATCAAAAAATAGACACTCAAAACTACACTGTTAAAAGCACCTAAAGCACTAAAGAAAAACATCAATTCGTTATCTAAGCTCAATGTATCGTTGTATTTTTTAACCTTTGATTATAACGTTCAGACAAATAAACCTATACGATTTTCTATGATTAGACGATTGGCCACCCCCCTTTCATAATACACTATAATAACTATCAGCAAGTAGGAAATCCTCCGTCAAACCACTCAATGCTTATCCGTAGACTTCTCAACCGAACTGGCGTGGTCTTTTATGAAGTACCATCGGCCGTCGGTTTTCTCTAGCACGTAGCTTACGATCATGCGGTTGAAGTAGGGTTTTCCGTCTCGCTCTGGTTCTCGGTAAACCACCTCTACAATGGCCATGCCCAGCCGGTCTCCGACTTCCGTATTCAGCACTCGGGTTTCAAACGTCCACGTGGTGTCCTGAAACCACGCGCGGTGGTACTCCATGAAGCCGCTCACCGAATCAATAATCTCTACACCGGGCAGAATCAACTGCATCTTTCCTGCGGGCGATAGGGTACTCTCTAGCGTTGTCAAATCCCGGTGGGTGACAGCGTTCAGATGTTTCTCAACCACTTCACGAAAGGTGCTCTGGTCAACAGTCTGGTCAGACGCAGACGGTGTATCATTTGCAAGCTTTCGCCCCCGTACAAAGGCGTGCAGTACGTGTGGCGTGGTGGTCTCCGTCATGATGGTATCCATCACTACTAATGTGGCAGGGCTTCCGTTTCGTAAAATTGGCTTCGTCAGTAGCTGCGGCACCAACACCGAGTTGCCCACCCCAGTCACGGCTAACCGTTTGGCCATCGCGGGCTGATAAGTGGGCAGCGCAGCCCGATCAACCATCTGCGCGGGATAGACGTGCGTGCCGTACAGTTCAATCACCTCGTAGTGCGACAAATCGAGGCGCATCACGCGGGCATCACCCAACAGGCTGATCGTCTCGCCATCGATAGCCAGGGCGGCGTTGTCAATGGTGTTCCCGTCACCTGGATGCACGGTGGCGTTGCGCAGTAGCACCGGTTTTTTAGCAGCGGTATCCTGGTGAGGAATTATCGTTTTCTCTATCAAAGCGTGCGGTGTTACCGTATAAGTACAGGCGAGCGAGGGTTTGATAGCTAGCTGCAATATCAATAGTATAAAAAGTGACTTTATCATAGGATGAGAACGGGGCAGTTGATCGCTTAGTTTATTCAATTTTTAATAACTTGGCTGCGAAACCAAAGCGTTCCTATGAAGCTACTTTATCTGCTAGCGGTGGCCTTTCTCGCTGTCACCTGCACCGCTCCTCCTGAAACAGCAACTACACAAACCGTAGATACCGCCGTGGTGGAGACCGAACCCTTCCGCTTGGCGTATCACTTTTCGCCCGAAGAAAACTGGATGAACGATCCCAACGGACTGGTGTATCACAACGGACAGTACCACTTGTTCTATCAGTACAACCCGGCGGGCGACACCTGGGGCAACATGAGCTGGGGACACGCCACCAGCGAGGATTTGGTACACTGGAACCGTTTGCCGCTGGCCATTCCGATGGACGATAGCCTCATGATTTTTTCGGGCAGCGCGGTGGTGGATAAGGACAATACCAGTGGTTTGTTTGAAGCGGGCGCGACCAACGGCATGGTGGCCGTCTATACGGCCCACCTGCCCGAACTGCAAACGCAGGCTTTGGCCTACAGCAACGACGATGGCGCCACTTGGACGCACTACGAGAACAATCCGGTGCTGAATGAGAACATGAAGGACTTTCGCGATCCGAAGGTATTCTGGTACGAGCCTAAGCAAAAGTGGTTGATGGCCCTGGCGATCCCGCAGGAGCAGAAGATTCGCTTCTACGAATCGCCCAACCTGCTGGACTGGCAACGCCTGAGTGAGTTCGGCCCCGAAGGTTTTGTGGAAGGCATCTGGGAGTGCCCCGACCTGTTTGAGTTACCGGTTGAAAACGGTGAGGACAGCAAGTGGGTACTGATCGTTTCCTACAACACTGATACGGCCGGTTCGAGCATGCAGTACTTTGTGGGCGACTTCGACGGCACCAAATTTACCAACGCGAACACCGACGACCTGATTCTGGCGGTAGACGAGGGAAAAGATTACTACGCGGCCATTACCTGGAACCACGCGCCGGACGACCGCCGCCTGATGATCGGCTGGTTGAATAATTGGCAGTACGGTCAGGAGATTCCGACCAACGGCTGGCGCAGTTCGCAGTCATTGGTGCGCACCCTACATCTGCGAGAGTACCCCGAGGGCATACGGTTGGTGCAGCGTCCGCTGGAGGCTCAGCAGCAGTTGCGCGGCACACCGCAGCACTACGAAGGTGAGCGAATTGCCGAAGGGGACGACTTTTTGTCACTGCAAAACGTGCGGGGTAACCAACTGGAAATTGTGGCAGAATTTGCGTATCAATCTATTGATACGCCCGCTGAAGCAGAGCAGTTGGCCTCGGAGTTCGGCATTAAGGTGTTTGAGGGCGAAAGCCAGGAAACGGTCATCGGTTACGACGTGGCTTCGCAGTCGCTCTTCGTGGATCGCACAAAGTCGGGCAACACTGACTTTAATGAAACCTTTCCGGCGCGCACCGTCGCACTCATGCCCAGCGATAGCGGTACGGTGCGGATGCACGTGTACGTAGACCGTTCTTCGGTAGAAGTGCTGGGCAACGATGGCTACGTGAGCATGAGCAACCGCATCTTCCCCGACCAGAGCCAAGACGGCGTAGAGGTGTACGCCATCGGCGGTACCGTCACGTTACAGTCGCTGGACATTTGGCCGGTCGCGAGTATTTGGGAGGGTGTGAGTGCCCGATCCACACGCTAAGAATTGTGAAAAGACCAGCCATCCTGCTTTTGGTGAGCGTTATTACGATACGCTGCGCCTCGCTCGCTACGGCACAAACCTGGACAGAACAGCCGTCTCAGCGTACCACTGCCGTGGCAATACATACCGGCCTTACGCAACAAGAAGCGATGTTGGCCATCAAGTATGCTTTACGCGTCAATCAGCAACGCATTGCCTGGGCAGACGAGAATACGATAGAGACAGAATGGTACGAGTACAGTACGATTGGCGAAAAAATATTATCCCTGACAATCTTTGCTGATGAGAGAGGGGTCGTTACAATATCCGGGCAGTTCAAGGGGACCATCTCAAGAAGAAACAAATCGATCAGGTTTCACGAGGGTGAGCAGCTCTATGAGTGGCAGTTTATTGAAGATATAGTCGAAGACATACAGCCTAAGAAAAAAGTATACTACGCCAACCTTTCCGGTGATCGCAGAAACTAGTGGCAAAGCTTTTCAGATTAATCAACGAGCAGCCTTGCCCCGATGCCCTCACCCCTACCGACCGTACTTCACCCGCATGATCTCGTACAGGCGTTCATGTCGGCGTACGAGCTCTTCCAACCAATCAGCGAAGGAGATATTGAAGAGCGTGAGTCCGCCGTAGTTGAAGCAGTCTTCTAAAAACTCATCGGCAGTAGCTTGTCCGTAGGGTACATCGTACACATCTTCGGTTTTACCTTCGGCCCAGTCGGTCATGGCTCCGGCCACTTCATGGTCGAGCATGACAAGCTTGCCCCGGTGCTGACCTTGTGCCATTTGCAGCAGGCAGTTGCCGCCCCCGTCCTGCCCTACCGGATAAGCATACTGCACCAGTTTATCGTGGTAAAAAAGGCCGCTCATGTAGAACGCGCTCATGTCCAGATACGGATGTCCGTTACCTAGCCCAAAAATGTGGTCTACTTCGTATGTCCAGTCCCAATCTTTCCGCGCTTCGCGTAGTTCTTCCCAAAAGGGTTCGTGGGTCTGCGCAAAGCCGTGTTTATTCACCGCCTCGTAGGCTCCTCGCAGCGTATCAAACTCATCACCAAACCACCAGCCTAAGTACAAACCGTTGTCTTCTTTCAGAAACTGAAGATAGTCGTCGCACAGCTGCACTCCGTACTTTTCTTCAAAACGCTCAATGTCGGCTTGGGTGGCCGGAGGGTTTTGCTTGGTTGAGAACAACCGCCCCTGAGCACTGTCGTAGAGGGTGAACGTTTGCTCTAGAGGTGGCACATCGGGGTAGTCGGGAAAGCTGACCCGGATGGTCATGGCGCCACGCGCGTTATCGACTACCTCGTGAAACTGCGTGATGGCCCCGAAGCGGGCGTTGGTTTCTACGGTATGCTCGGTTTGTTGCACCTTACCGTCGGGATAGGCAAATTCGTTGGCGACCACCACCTCGGTTGACTGCGCATGCTGTACTTCGTAGGTGAATCCAATAATACTGCCGGGCTTGATGCCAATGATGTTGATCTGTTGGTCAAGGCTGACCGAGCCATCTGTCTTTTGATAGTATAGTCCGTAATGGTGTTTGATGGGCTGCAAAATGCTCGGGTGTTTCTGTTAATGAGTGAAGTTTAGCTTCCTATTGTACGACGATCTTCTCCCGCTGATGCCTTCCTTGCGGGCCACGTACGTCTAGTACATAAATTCCTTTAGCCAACTTTCCTTGAATACGCAGCTCCACACGGTGTTCCCCCAACTGCTTTTGAGTAAATAAGACGCTGCGTCCCTGAGAATCGTAAAGCCTAATGACACTTTCGGTGCTCACCGCCTCCACTGTAAGTATTCTGTCGGTCATCGGGTTGGGATAGACCGCTCGAGTTTGGTGTGTCAGCTCTGTAGTACGCTGCTCTGGTGCCTGCATACTACGAGCGTTGGATGCATCCACTGCCTCTAAAACGAACACTTGGTCTGGGGTTGATGAGGCGCTAAGTAACTGAACATTGGTTCTATCTTCTACGCTTTTACCTGAAGCATCCAAACGCATATCAAGCCCTGCTTCTTCGGTGTGGCGTGGCGAAAAACTGTAATAATCGTTAGCTTCATCTTCTAGCACAACTTTCCACTCTTGGTTAGCTTGTCCGCTAGGGTTTGCCCACCAGGTTTGCGTATTGGTGTTGTTTGTTTGCTGAGACCTCCGTACATCCAAACACATGGCTAGCCATGTGGTGGGCGATAGGCGGTAATAGCCATTCTCTAACCGTGTGATCTGCCAGCGCTGTTTGCTCAGATCAGCGTCGGTGCTCATGTATACATTGTCTCCGTTGCCTTGAATGGCAGCGGCGGTTAACACTCGTTCGGGTGCATTCACCGACCTGATTTCGTATACACCATCAACAGGCTGCCCAGTTGCGGTTTCACCGGCGGTGATGGTGACCGTTGCGTTCAGTTTATTAAAGCCTGTTTCTGCCTCCCAGGTATCTTGGTTCGCCAAGCGGATACTGAACTCAGCGCGACGGTACAACGCAGGTTCTGGGTCTGGTAGATTGAGCAGTATTTCATAACTACCCGGCTCTATTGCACCCAGTGCCACTGAAACGGTTTTGGTCGCTGTTCCGTCCTCTCGGAACCAGAATCGGGGGTCTAACTTGTTATCATTAGCCTGGGTGACATCATATCTTCTGATAGCTCTTGTGCGGGTGTGGCGTAGTATGACCTCTAGCTTTCGGGGGTTGTATGGACTTCCAAAACCTACGTTTTCAACGTCAAATGACATATTCAGCGGCTCACCAGCCACAACTTCTGTGGGCATTGTAGCTTGTTTGAGTACCAGTCGATAGCCAAGCCGTTTAGCCATTTCTTCGTATACTCCGTTTTCTTTCCACCAAGCAACCGGAGCGGCTGCGCTGCCATCAGGGTTAACGCTGAGTGAGGCGTAGTGAAACTGCTCCAGTTCTGAGATCGGCGAGTTATTCTTCGTGTAATCGGTGAGCACCGCAGTCTCACCGGTCGTAATAGGTACGTACTTACTGTGCTCAGCCAAATAAGCGCGCTGACACGCCCTAGCTGCTTCCTGATCAGACCATGTTCCCGAATTACTTTCTCCATCGCCAAAGAACCAGTCATCATGGCGACCGGTGCGCGCTTGCGTAGATCCGTTGAAAGCAATCTCCTGAGGGAAGCGATACGAATAGCTGGTATCCTGCTGGCAGTTTGTTTGATTCAGCAGAGGCTGCATTTGGTACACATAACGTATCGCAATCATTCTCTTCGCGGGCAGCGCGTCTAGCAAAGCTTGGTGGATTTCCCGAGTGTTATCGTTGACATCTATCCGATAATCGCCGCCCAGCAGATTATTCTCGGTACCGTGCCACTCCCCCCACTTGCCAATAAATCCACCTTCCATAAATGCGATCACATCAGCGTTACGTTGCAGGTATGGTTTCAACTGCGCAATATGCTGTAAAACACGTTCTTTATTAGTGTCAGATAGATCAGATTGATTGAAATTGTAAGCAAATCGGACAATAGCTTTAAGTCCGGCTTCTCTCTGCGCATCCATATCAGCCTGAAAATCGTCTAAATAGGACTGAGGAATCGCTGAATCTTTGTACTTGTGTAGAATGTAGTGCTTGTCGGTGAGGGTGATGCCTTCTTGACGCAGTTTGGCTAGTTGCGTAGCACTGAAAACCGGTGCCTGTTCGTTGGTATCGTAATTAGGGTTATACGTCATTTGCCAGCCTCGTTCTGGGTTAGCAAAAATACTACCGTTCTCTTGGTATTGAATGACCTGAACAGGCTGCGCCCACACAATGGTTATCAAACATATCCAGCAGGAGAAGCAAGCTAATGAATCGCCTCATAGTCGTCATTACGGATGGTGAGAGGGCTAAGATGAACATATCCTACGTGAGAACCAATATACCGCACGTAGTCAGTGCGACCTTCATACTCCAGCATAAACCATCGTCTAAAGCATTTACTTTTTAGATAAAGTATGGGCCAGCCGGTACGGGTGAGTCTACGTTAATTTCAGATTCATCCTACAACAAATCAGAAGGCTATCATAACGATGGAACTTACGCGACAATGCTCTCTTCAGCACTAATCAGTGCCAGCGCCGCTGACACCGCTGCTTCCGCATCGGCTTTGCCGTAGCCAAACCAGGCGCTCCAACTGCCCAGCGGATCGTTGGCATTCTCCTGAAACTCTCCCGGAAGCACCGGCGATACGTCCCACGAGGTGTCTGGATCATAGTTGGTGGGTGGGGTGCGCTCGTAGCCCGCCGTGTTCAAATCCTTAGAAGCAGTTTCTCGCAACAGGTCGGCTACCTGCTGACCGCTCAAGAGCGGATTGGCGGAGATGGCCAGGGCGGCGATACCAGCGACCAGCGGGGTGGCACTCGAGGTGCCTCCGAAGCGTTGCGTATATTCGGTAGCGTCACCGGTGGTGGTGGTGATGCCTAAACCAGGCACTTGCGCTCGGAAGTAGCTGTGCGAATTGCTCGTCGGAGCGGTGATCATGATGCCCGGGCCGTAGTTAGAATAGTGGCTGCGTTGCGCGTTGCTGGCCAAGGCGGCCACGTGTAGTACGCCGGGGATGCCCACCAGGTTGTCGCGAAAGACGCGGGAAGTGCGCACGCCCACCCACTCGGTAAATGAGCCGTTCCAACCCGGAGTGTAGGGAATGTCTACCTCACTTTCGTAGCTGATGGGGCAGTTTTCATTGCCCGAGGCGAACAGAAACAGAATACCGTTACCACGTCGCCCGCCGGTAGCAGCCAGTTGGGTGATTTTCTCGGTCACCAGTGGTACCCACTCACTCACCGGACTGCTACCCCAGGAGTTGGAAATTACGTCGGTTTTGTCACCCAGGTAGTTGAGTACCGTCAGAAACTTAGAGTCACTGATGAACAACGAGGGGCCTTGCGACTCCCACTGCACCGGCAGCAGTGAGCACCCGGGGGCCGCCCCGACGGTCAGTACGCCGTCTACCTCGCCACCGATCACTCCGGCGCACGAGGTGCCGTGGTTGGCCCCGGGCTGATACATCTCTTCGGGTTCAGCGTCTACCTCCCGGTCGTTCACCAGGCGGGTGCCGCGCATGTATCCCCACCCCGCAAACTTCTCGGGGCTGTCGAAGTCAAAATGGTCCAGTTTGCAGCCGTCGTCGGTGACGCCCACCACCACGTCATCGCTACCGAACGAGCCGAGCACCTCCCAGGCCGCTTCGCAGCGCGACGACGAGCGCGGGTCTACCTGCGGGTCGCTAGAGCGCCGGTGCAGGTGCCACTGCTGTAGGTACTGCGGATCGTCAGGAAAGTCTTCTTCCGCTAAATCTACGGCGTACTTTTTGGCCCGCACGTTGAGGTCGTGATCGGCCCGGACTACCTGAGGCTCTTCTTCAGTAAGCTTCACCACCAGCTTCACGGGGTTCATTCCGGTGTGGTCGGTCAGGCGAAACAGGTAGTCTTGCTCCGAATATTTCTCTAGCTGGATCAAGCCGTACTTCCCGGCCAAGGCATCTACCTCGGCAGGCTTAACCCCTTCGATGAAGGTGAGGAACACCCGGTCCGTAATCAGAAATTCCTCCTCAGTGTCGGCCAGTTGATACGCATGGTGCGTAGGGGCGATGGCGCGGGCCTGGTCCATCACCGGGTCGAGGTTGTCGGGCGAAATAACGACCCGTGTCGAGGCGGAAGATACCTGCTCCTTGGCTTCACTCGGCAGCTGAGCGATGCGGAGGGGCAGGGCACGAATCACAAATTCATCGGGCTTTTTGGCAAGGGGCAGACGTTGGCCGCCGCGGTAGGTATACAGTGGTTCAGACATAATAGGCTCGGGTTATAGTGGTTATCACTCGAACGCTAACTTACTACAGGTGTTATGGGCGAAAGCCGCTTATCGGCCTAACCAACGTCATATTGCCATTTTTTAGCAGTATCAGCCAGTAATTTGAGCAAACAACCCGCTATTTATCATAATGAATAAAGAGCGATGACCAGTGAGTAATGACATCTTCATTCATTACTTAATGGTATCATTCATTAGGCTATCGGCTTGGCTGGGTATTTCTGGAAACAAATCGTCTAGGTTTTCTCGCTGATTGCAGCTTAAGCAGTTTAGTCCATCTTGCGTGAAAGCGAACGTATTGTCCGACAAGTCACTGGCCGAAAGGTTGGCGCGGTAGAGCACGCTGCGGCGTAGTATTTTTGTTAGGCTCTGGTCTATCACAAACGGCTGGTCGTAGGGAATGTACAGGGTCAGGCCTAGCTCTTGTGCCCGAAACATACGGGGATCACTCAGAGCAAAAGTGGTAGGAAACGACAGGGTACTGTCTCGTTGCTGCCATTCGTAGACCAGCAATCGGGCGTTCTCCTGCGCTCGCTCCCGATCGCTGCCGCGTGCTTCGCGCTTCTGTTTCAGTTGAAAGGTGCTGTCGGCGTGTCCCCTGAGTTGCAAATATATCCGCTGATGATGATCCGTGGATCCGGTGGCCGTCAGTACGGGCATTCCTGGCAAGCGGACGGTTTCGGTGATCGTGTCGCTTGATCGCTGACGGAAGTCGGTGGCGAAGGGGATCATGGTAGCGCTAAGTCCGGCCAGGCCGATGAGCCAAATACCCAGGGCGGACCAACCCAGGGCCGGCCGAATGGTTGGCCGTTGAATGACCACCGCCGCCCCGGTAAGGACCAACAGCAGGGCCGGAATAACCAATACGATGCCGGTGAAGATGAGGCCGGGCACGGGCAGGCTGGCCTGCACCACTTCCCAGGGCAAACCGTCGAGGTTAAAGTTATAAGTGTCCTCTCCGCTGATCACCCCCAGCACCACGCCCGCCGACACTAGAATGGCGAGTAGCAGGGTTCCTCCCACGAACGCTAGCAGCAAGCCAAAAAGTACGCGCGCTGCGCTGCCTATAAAATCAAGCAGCGGCCCCACGGCTTGACCAAGCCCCGTGAAGACCGCTGAAAAAAGTCGGAACGGAAAAAGCACCGCTCGCAGGAGGTCGCTCTCATCGTCTGGCGAGCTTACCCCAAAGTTTTTTTTATACGCGATTCTATATTAGACAGCGTTACCGGTTCGCCCTTCATCTGCATTTTGTCGGTGAGTGTCACTGCGGGGGGAGTAATAATCCACAGGATGAGATACACCATCACCCCGGCGCCAAAGAATATAGAAGCAACAAACAGCAGGCGTACTAGTGTAACATCTAGCCCAAAGTAAGCGGCCAATCCACTGCTCACGCCCCCCAGCACCTGATCGTCGGGGTTACGAAAGAACTTTTTGATGTCTTTATGGACCGGTAGCTCAGCGCTATGCGGCAGCACCACCCACAGCACGATGTAGGCAATGACCGTAAGACTGCTAAGTGCGCCAAAAGTAATAAATGCATCGGTGAAGACCAGTATCAATAGCAGCACGCGTACCCATAGTGGGTCGATCCGAAAGTAATGGGCTACGCCCGCGGCTACCCCACCCAGCACTTTGCGCTGTGTATCACGGTATAGTCGCTTTCGGCTAGTTGTGCTATCGTCAGAGGTGCGCTCATAAGCGGTCTGCTGGTACGTAGGCTCATCCTCCATCCCTTCCTGAGCGGCAAAATCGTCTACGCTACCCATTGCACTGATGACCGCCTCTACGTGGTGACGAGAAATCACTTGTTGTGCAGGGCTC
The DNA here is from genome assembly GCA_965213875.1 of Tunicatimonas sp. GTDB lineage: Bacteria > Bacteroidota > Bacteroidia > Cytophagales > Cyclobacteriaceae > Tunicatimonas. Next base: position 175,117 of record CBDCAN010000012.1, read on the forward strand.
AGTTTGGTGAGAAAGACCTCAGCGATACGGCTCTCGATATCCTGGGTGATTTCGTGGCTATCTTCGTAACTGGCAAAGTAGCGATTGATGGTGGTTAAGTAATTTTTAAGCAGGTCATATCCATCTTCCTCTACGTGGAACAGGATGCCGCTAATATTGATGCTGACGGTTCGTTTCATCGGTTTATCATTAATTTTCGGGGGACTGGGTAAGTAAGTAGTCGCTATTTTTGTATTACAATGGTAGGTTCGGGTGCGGCTACTGCTCGTTTTTGGGTGATTTGGTCGGCCGAGGCCACCAGGTTCTCCCAGGTGGCTTTCAACTGTACTAGAAAGGTGGTGCCTTCGGTGGTCAGTTGATAGTACTTTCGGGGTGGCCCGGAGGCTGACTCTATCCAGCGGTAGTCTACCAATCCTGCTTTGCGCAGTCGGGTAAGCAGTGGATACAGGGTGCCTTCCACCACCATAATTTTGGCAGAAGTAAGTTCCTCTAGCATATCTGAGGCGTATACTTCTCCTCGGGAAATAATGTGCAGAATGCAGTATTCGAGGATACCCTTGCGCATTTGTACTTGCGTGTTCTCGATTTTCATCTACTTTTAGTTTGTCGAACCGCCGATGGCAATTCAGGTTTCGCTGATAGCAAATGTATAAACTAGTACTATGTTATACAAGGTATCAGGCAATAAGGTTTCGTTTTTTCTGAATTTTTATTAGAATGCGCAGACATTGATTACACTGTAAACTAAGTTTTGATTGATGGTCAGTGGATAGGTTAAAGACACACCGTGGCGTTGGTCGGCGGTAGGCAGGCGGCAGATGACCGTTAACTGCTCACTGCCAACTGCACCGAAAGCAAGTCGATGAACCCATCGCTATAAAACTACCCCAAAACTTAGATTACAAACTACTTATCAACACACCCTGAAAATAGTCACTACTTCCAGGATAAACTACCTAAATTAGCCGCTATACAATCTACCGTCACCTGTGTTCAGAACAATACTATTATGCTGGGTTAGCCTCTGCTTCCTTGCCGTGTCAGATGGCTACCCACAAAATGCTCCCGATACCGTTGTTGCCTTTCCTGGTAATCGTATAGCGGGAGGCGATACATCTTTCTATCAAACAGTAGCTGGCCATATCGCCTATCCACGCGTAGCGCGAGACCACAAGACAGTAGGTACGACGATTGCCGTACTCACCGTTTCGCCCCAGGGTGAGCTTGCATCCATCGACATCATCAATACATTAGGTACCGCAGTGGACAAAGTTGTGCGGCAGGCCGTTGAAAGGACGCGCGATATGTGGCTGGCCGATGAAACAGAAGAGCATGACGTAGTAATTTTCGTCCCGTTTACCTTTGCGTTTCACGGTAGTCCGTTTTTACAGCATACGAACAAACCACCTTTCATCACCGAAGATATTAAAGTAGTAGGCAGTCCTTCGGTCGCTATCGAGCAGGATGCAGATTTAGCCGACCGTGCTAATCGCCTCTACCAAAAAGAAAAATTTAAGAGGGCGATCCACTATCTAAACGAACTGATTCGGCGCAATCCGTACGACAAAAATCTTTACCTGATGCGGGGTACCGCGCACTATCGTTTAGGGCAAAAGGAGCTAGGCTGCAAAGACCTTATGAAAATTAAAGATTTCCTGAGAGAATCTTTGCCGCCCGCCGCCCGGGCTATGTGTGAACGATAATTTCTTCTACGATGAAAGCTTTGGTTATTCTGAATTTTGAATCTATCAACCAGTATGATTGACGCTACTTCTTCTTTACCCGACATCCTCGACCACGTCTGGGGCCTACTGGTTCGGGGCGGGGCCGATAAAAAGCACGCCTATCACTTCCCGGTGCTAGCCACACAGGGTCAGGCGGGAGTGCAACAAAGAACCGTCGTATTGCGAAAAACCATCGTAGCGGATAGCATATTACGGGCTTATTCTGACGCTCGTACGCTAAAGGTGAGCGACCTACAGGCTAACCCTACCGCGCACTGGCTGTTCTACGATCACAGCAGCAAAGAGCAGATTCGAGTAAGAGGCCGAGCAACGTTGCACCAACGAGATGAGTTAGCTGAGACGCTGTGGAACAGTATACCGCCCGGTGCCCGAGGCGATTACGTAGGACCGGTGCCCCCCGGCACACGCACCGAGGGTTATACGGATAACCTACCGAATGACTTTCGGGAAGAGCCGACGGAAGAAAATACGCAAGCTGGCTTTGCCAACTTTGTGGTGATCGACTGCGAAGTGACCGCCATCGACTACCTCAGGCTACGCCGCGGTGGGCACCTGCGTGCGCAGTTTATCCGAGAAAACGATGCGTGGAACAGTTACTGGACCGCTCCCTAGGTGAAGTCGAACACTCCGGTGAAGATGAGTACGAAGGCAGCCAGCAGCAATAGGGTCAGGATGATGGTGGCCGGACCGGCAAAAATGACTCGAAGAAGTTTGTTCATGGTGCTATTCGGTTGTGGTGTCTTGGTCTAGCGGAGCCGGGTCAGATCCTTCCGCCTGATCCTCTTCGTTCACCGACAAAAAGTGGGTGAAGGTAATCGCGGCCACCAATCCAATCAGTGCCCCGACAATCCAGGTAAACAACTCTAAACCCTCTGTCCCGTTAGCATCAAAATCAAACATATTATCCTATCGTTTATGTATTTCGGTGGTATAACCTGAGACGACCGCCTTTGGTTTAGCCGGGGCAATTTTAGGTATTTTCAACGGGTTTCTCAACAAAGCGTAAGGTTTTTGCTATCCTTTGTCTCAACATCCTTTACCTTCGTCCGCCGCTCACCGGTCGACTTCTTTCATGGTTTACTGTAACTGACAGTTCGCCACCGTATCACTTATGAATACCTATCTACGCCTTCTTTCTTTTGCTCGCCCCTACCGCGACTACCTGCCGCAGTATTTGGTGTTTGCCACGCTTTCTATTCTGTTTGGCTTGGTCAATTTTACCATGCTGATTCCGTTGTTCAACGTACTCTTCGATCAGGTGGATACCGAGCCGATGCGGCAGTTGCCCGCTTTTCAGCTGTCGGTAGACTATGTCATTCGGGTATTTAACTTCTACTTCCTGAAGGTGGTCGACCAGCACGGCAAAGTGGGGGCTTTGGTTTTTGTGTGTAGTATCATTGTGGTGTCGGTGTTTCTGACCAACGTATTTCGCTACGTAGCCGGACTCACCCTGGCCAAAATAAGGGCACGGGTGATTGAAAAACTACGTATGCGTATCTTCGACCAAGTGACCGACCTGCACCTGGGCTACTTCTCTAACGAACGCAAGGGCGATATTTTGTCGCGCCTGACCAACGACGTGCAGGAGGTAGAAAACTCGGTGGTGAGCACTATGAAGGTGGCGTTTAAAGAACCGGCGACGATTGTTGGCTACTTTCTGGTGCTGTTTTTTATGTCGGTAAAGCTGACACTATTTACGGTAGTTGCCCTGCCCATTTCGGGTGCTATTATTTCGGAGATCACCAAACGGTTGAAGAAGAAGGCGACGCAGAGCCAAGAGTCGCTGGGCCGCATTGTGAGCATGCTGGACGAAACGCTGTCGGGTATGCGCATTGTGAAGGCCTTTAACGCCCGCCCGTTGATCCGCCGTCGCTTTGGTGAAGAGGTGAGCAACTATGCAAATATCAATATATCGATGGCCCGGAAACAGGAAGCAGCTTCGCCCATGTCGGAGTTTATGGGCGTCACGGTGGTCGCCGGCATCCTACTCTACGGCGGTATTCTGGTGCTGAACAACAACTCCGAACTGGAGGCCAGTCAGTTTATCACCTACATCATCATCTTCTCACAGATACTACCTCCTGCCAAGTCTATCAGCAATGCGCTCAGTAGCATCCAGCGCGGTTTAGCATCGGGTGAGCGGATTTTCGCGGTGGTCGACACTCCTTCGCAGGTGCAAGACCAGCCCGACGCCAGCCCGCTTACGCATTTTGAGCAGAACATCCGCTTTGAGAACGTCTGGTTTGCCTACGAAGCGGATGCCATTTTGAAGAACATCAACCTTACCGTAGAGAAGGGAAAAACCGTAGCCCTGGTGGGGCCCTCGGGGGGAGGAAAGTCTACCCTAGCCGATCTGGTGCCCCGTTTCTACGACCCCACCGAAGGTACGATCTCTATCGACGGTCGGCCGCTAAAGTCTTATACGATGGCCTCGGTGCGGCAGCACATGGGCATTGTGACACAGGAATCAATTCTATTCAACGATACCATCTTCAATAATATCGCCTTCGGCAAACCGGAAGCCAGCGAAGCAGAAGTGAGGCAAGCCGCGCGCATCGCCAATGCCCACGATTTTATCCTGGAAACCCCCGAGCAGTACCAAACGATAGTAGGCGAACGCGGCACCAAATTATCGGGCGGACAACGGCAGCGCATCAGCATTGCCCGCGCGGTGCTCAAGAACCCACCCATCCTGATCCTGGACGAAGCCACCTCGGCCCTGGATTCAGAGTCGGAGCGACTGGTGCAAGAGGCACTGACTAACCTGATGAAGAACCGCACTTCGTTGGTGATTGCCCACCGCCTGAGCACCATCCAGCACGCCGACGAAATCGTAGTAGTGCAGCAGGGGGAAATTATCGAGCGCGGTCGCCATAACGACCTGGTAGAACTCGGTGGTTTGTACAGCAAGCTTACCGAAATGCAGACGGTTTCTTAGGTTGGTAAAAACCCAACTTTTCTGTAAATTTGATCCGTGAATGTCATCAAGCGGAATACACTAAGAGCGTACTACGAAAAACACGCCGACGCAAAAGACGCTTTAGACACCTGGTGCCGTGTTTGCAAAAAAGCCAAATGGAAGAACTTCAACGAAGTCAAAGGTACCTACTCGAGCGCCGATGTGGTGGGTGACGATCGCATGGTGTTCAACATTTCGCACAATAAGTATCGGCTGATCGTCCGCTTCAGTTTTGTGTATCAGGTGATACAGATTAAATGGTTCGGTAACCATGCTGCTTACAACAAGATAGACGTAACTAAAGTATGAGCGCTGTTAAAGTCATCGAAACGAAGAAAGAACATGCGGCCGCCCTGAACCGGATAGATGCCATTTTTGATGCGGCCCCGGAAAGCCCCGAAGGGAAGGAACTCAAACTACTCCTGGTGCTTGTTGAGAAGTATGAAGATGAGCACTACGCGATAGATATGCCCGACCCTATTGAGGCCATCAAGGTGCGCATGGATGATCTAGGTTGGAAGCCTAAAGATCTGGTGCCATTCATTGGCGACAAAGGAACTGTATCCAGGGTGCTTAATCGCAAGACGCCGCTGTCGCTCAATATGATCCGCCGCCTATCCAAAGCACTCGCTCTGCCCGCTGAGGTCCTATTACAAGAAATTTCTCAAGAGACTACGGCTTAAGTAAGTACCCGAGTGTGAATGTTCGTCACTTTTTGGCTAAGTTTTTTCTGCGGGTAGCCTTCCAGCCAGTGGCAGCGGCAGTAGCAGTTCACTTTGACACGGTCACCGAATGCCTGTTCCCTAAATTGCTACTGCTACTGCTTTACTGCTACTGCTACTGCTACTGCTACTGCTACTGCTACTAAGTGTCGTTTATTCTTGTTTACCGACAAACCTAAGGAGTGCTAATAGCGCGAAATTAGAGAGACGGATATTCTCGCCTAAAATGCGCTCAGCACGTCCAATAGCCTTTTGATAGTCTACCGAAAGAACTTGAGTGAGACGCGCTCGTCCTGCTGGTCAATAAAAGACAAACATTCTTCCGTAAGGTCTATTTCTCTCATTACTCAAATGTAACGAATAGATTACATCATTTCAACTAACATCATCAACCCGCAACGCGATGGGACCACATGAATCGTTGAGTGAGAAATTTTTCGTTGCGCTCGAATAGTCGCAGCAATATGCTACAACTCTTTACGCAGCAGAGATAGCTAGGTCGTAGGATCGCTGCGCTAAACCTACAACTAGCGTGATACTAAATACTTATCCCTACCTTGACGTCTCAAGCAAATTATAACCCCACCTAATTCACCTATGAACCAGCGGCAACGTGTTGGCTTTCTGTTAGGCATATTAATACTTGTGGTGTTTTTGTTGGCTCCCGCCCCCGAGGGCATGAGTCCGCTCGCCATGCGGGCCGCCGGAGTTACGCTGCTGGTCGCGGCTTGGTGGGTTACCGAAACCATTCCGATCGCCGCGACCGCGTTGGTGCCGTTGCTCCTGTTTCCGGTGCTGGGGGTGCTGGATACCAAAGCAGTTGCGGCCCACTACGGCCACCCTTACGTGTGGATGCTGTTGGGTGGTTTTATCTTAGCCAAGGCGATTGAAGCCCACCACCTGCACAAGCGCATTGCCCTCACCATTATCAGCCTGATCGGCACGAAGAAGCGTACCATTATGCTGAGCTTTATGGTCGCTACCGCTTTTCTGTCGATGTGGATCGCCAACGTGGCCGTCACGCTGATGATGTTGCCCATCGGTTTGGCCGTGATTGATCGGGAAGAAACTGAACACAGCAGCAGCGAACCCGATCAGTTTGGACTGGCCCTCATGCTGTCAATTGCGTACGCGGCCAGCGTGGGAGGCATCGGCACCCTCATTGGCACTCCGCCCAATATGGTGTTTGCCGGGATGGTGGGCGAGCTGTATCCCGACGCCCCTGAGATCGGTTTTTTCCAGTGGATGCTGGTCGGTGTGCCGCTGTCCGCTATTTTTCTGCCCATCATCTGGCTCTATCTGTCTAGGTTTTTTCGCATCAGTGGCACGTTCTCGCAGGGGCGGGCAGTCATTCAGCAAGAGCTGCGTGCACTCGGTCTGGTGAGTGCTGCCGAAAAAAGAGTAGGGGCTATTTTCGTACTCACCGCCCTGGGTTGGATGTTTCGGAAAGACTTTCAGCTCGGTGACCACGTGCTGCCGGGCTGGGCCTCATTGTTAGGGTTAGAAGACTATGTACACGATGCCACCGTCGCCATCTTTTCGGCCCTGCTGCTCTTCGTGGTGCCCACGGCGGGTAGTCGCAGTGCACCTCTCATGCGCTGGGCGCTGGTGAAAGGTATTCCTTGGAACGTACTGATTCTACTGGGCGGCGGGTTTGCCGTAGCGGCGGCCTTTGCGTCTACAGGATTGGCCCAGTGGATCGGCAATGCGCTGAACTTTATCAACCAGTGGCCCATTTTTGTGGTCTTGCTGTTCGTGGTCTTCCTCATTATTTTTCTTACCGAAATCAGCTCAAACACCGCGACCGCCAATATCTTTCTGCCCATATTGGCCACGACCGCGGTCGCGGGGCAGGCGCACCCGTTTTTATTAATGATCCCGGGGGCGATAGCTGCCTCTTGCGCCTTCATGCTGCCCTCGGGCACGGGCACCAACGCGGTGGTGTTCGGTAGCGGGCGCATCCGACTGCCCGACATGGCGCGGGCCGGATTCTGGCTTAATATCATCGGAGTGGTGGTGGTCACGCTGGTGATGTACCTCATCGCTATTCCGGTGTTTGGCATCGCGACGTCACTTCCCGACTGGGCTCATTAGCCAGTGCATGAGGTAAGCCACAATCTAGTGGGTAAAACGACACTTGTCAGCCATCTTTCTTTACACGGTTAGTGGCAGTGGCAATTAGCGGCAGTAGCAGGAGGCAGTAGCAGTTACTACATACTGCTGCTGCCTCCTGCCACTGCTACTACTTAAGAAGGCACCTAAAAGAAACGCTTGGCTGGAAAGTGACGAACATTTATGGGTAAGTACTTGTATGGACATTTCTGCGATAACTTTCGGCAGACCGTCACGTAAATAGGCTTCTAGTATCATTTTGCTAAATTTGTTCGTACCCAACGGCATCACGATGAAACCCTTCAAGCTCGCCCTTTTTGCTCTGCTGCTTATCTTCCACATAACTTTGGTGATTTTGTCACTAGACTTTACCCAGTCGTTTGCCGACAGTCTGGTGCGCGACCCGTCGGGCTTTCGCTACACCGCGGGCATAGGGTTGGTACTATTGCTGGTGGCGGCCGGGGTGGTATGGTTTGACCGCCGTTTGTTGCTCAAAAAAGCGGAGCGGCTAGAAGCCGAAAAGAACCAGATTAAGGCTGAAATATTTGATCGTGAGAAACAGGCAAAGGCCCGCGAAGAAGAGGTGGAACGCGAGATACAAGCCTTTCAGGCCACACTGCCTACTGCCGAGCCGACCGACACCCCTGAGCCACCGGTAACGCCCCCCCCGGTCGATCCTGAAGCGGCTAGTCCAGCCCCTCCGCCAGACGAACCGGAAAGTCTGACCGACGGCACCGCCCCAGCCGATGACTACGGTCCGCTCACTCCCAACCAGCCCGATGAAGACACCGACCCTCCCCGCTCGTGAAGGACCTGATTACCCACGAACTTCGCGAAGCTGCGCAGGTGCTAGAGACCTTTCTGGCCGACCCCCAACAGCAGGCAGCTATTGAGCAGGCGGCCCAGTTGCTGGTAAAAACCATCCGGCAGGGCGGTAAGATTATCTCCTGCGGCAACGGGGGCTCGCACTGCGATGCGATGCACTTCGCCGAAGAACTGAGCGGACGCTATCGCGACGACCGTCGGGCGTTACCCGCCATCGCGATCTCTGATGCCAGCCATTTGTCCTGCGTGAGCAACGACTACGGTTTTCAGTCGGTGTTTTCGCGTTTTGTAGAAGGCCTGGGACAGTCGGGCGATACCTTACTGGCGATCAGTACCAGCGGCAACTCGCCCAACATCCTCGAGGCGGTGCGGGCCGCTCGCGAACGAAACATGACGGTGGTGGCTCTCACCGGCAAAGACGGCGGGCAGTTGGCCGAACGGGTAGACGTAGAAATCCGCGCCCCACACCACGGCTACGCCGACCGTATCCAGGAAATCCATATCAAAGTAATTCATATCCTGATCATGCTCATTGAGCAGGGCGTAGCCGATGAGTCCAACTAGCGAGTTCGCTGAATTTTCTGCGCTAGTGCGTCCAGGTGTCAGCGGCATCTGCTCTACCAGTTCGTCGTAAAATCGTTCACCCGAAGCATACTGTCCATGCGTTTCAAACAAACCGAACCCTTCGGCGTACACTTCTTGTCTGGTCCAGATCGACTCAGAGGTATCGCTTCCGTAGACAGAACGCCTTTGTCCTGATTTTTGAAAAACCATTGCCTGCCTATCTAACACAGTCGTATCGCGCCGAGCGTGCTGTTGCTCTAACGCGTACCACGTTCCTTCCGGATAGTGCTGTGTCTGTTCTAAGGAAACATTATCCGTTTGCCAGTGGATGACGGTCGGTTGACGGACCACGGATGGCACCGTATCAGCCGTGAAGAAATTCGTTTCTTGTTGCAACAGTAGGGCACTGTCGGCCCACACCAGGCGGCGCGTGCGGGTAAGTTCCAAACCAGCGTTGTAGTACCGGACTTCCAGTTCGCCCGCTTCGGTCAATCGGTAAGCCTGGTAGAGAATATCGGTAGAAGAATCTTTCCCCTCACCCGGATAATAATGGTGGTAATATTTATTGACCACTCCGGCGGTTAGTTTCGAGGTGGTAGGAAAGTAGTTGGCAGCAGTGCCTAGTTTAGGCGATTCAGTGCAAGCCAACAGTAGCGCAAGCGTGTAGCAGTATACAAAGTGCTTCATTGAGCTATTCATTTCTCTGATGCTCAAACATACTCATCAGATCGTACGTGAGCAAGTGAAGACACTACACTGCTGTCTAAAAAACCAATGTCTAATTAGTACAATGCCCGTGCAACTTCTGATAGAAGAAATACCGCTCAAACACTTTCTTCGGCTATTCGCCCCGGACACTAGCATCGAGTCGCTGGAGCTGGGTGATACGGCTCACCCCAGCAGTGGTTTTGTCAATGAGGCAATACTGGGCGAGATAAAAACAGTGAAGCAGTTGGTGGACTTCGACTATGAGTTTGAGGGTTTGGTGCACTTTCAAGCGGTGATAGGAAATCTAAAAGTTCAGTACAACAGCCAGCTTTATACACTCATCGGTGAGCGTAAGCCGGTCGATAAGCTCATAAGTAAGGCCAAAGCACTCAACGCGAACCCAGCTTTGCCTCAGTATCACTATCGACTGATTCAAGACTAATACAGACAATATCCTTCGTAGTGCTCAAAAACTTGAGATTAATTTGTGGAATACTGATTGCTTGAGCATCATCATATAAAATATGCTATGAAATACTTTGTTTGCTTACTGTTCTTCGCCCATCAGGTTTTCGCTCAAGACTTCACCGAAAAAACCCTGGAAACTTCCATCGACGGCGTCACGGTATACCTTCAGGGTGGACTGGTGGCTCGCTCCGGAAAGGTTAAGCTTCCGTCGGGTAAGTCGGTGCTCAAGATCGAAGCACTGTCTCCGCACATCGACGGACAGAGCGTCCAGGTGAAGGCCAACGGCGACTTCACCATTCTGTCGGTCAGCCACCAGCTTAACTACCTCAACCGCTTGCGCTGGAATGCAAAAATCGACAGCCTCAATAACGAGATCAAGCGGCTGGAACGTAAAATCGCCACCCAAGAGTCGCGCCTCGAGGTGTTGGCAGAAAAGCAGAGCCTGCTCAATGAGAACAAGAACCTGGGCGGGGACTCGGGCGCAACGCTGGCACAGATCAAGCAGGCCGTTGATTTCTACGACACTGAGTTGTCGTCTATCAAAGCCGAAGAAATTGAGACCAAGATTGAGATAGAAGCACTGCGCGAGCAACTGGGTAATATTGAACAGCAAGTGGCCAGCGTACGCAACGGCGATCAGCTTCCGACCGGTGAGATTGAGGTGAGGGTCGAGGCCCAACAGCCGGTCACTGGTGAATTCAGCATCACTTACTTGGTCGCTAACACCGGCTGGTACCCCAAGTACGACGTGCGGGTGACCAGCGTAGACCAACCTCTGTCACTCGCGTATAAGGCCAGCGTTTATCAAAACACGGGCGTCGACTGGAGCAACGTGAAACTTAAATTCTCAAACGGCAGCCCCAACCAGAGTGGCGTAGCACCAGAACTCCAGACCTGGTATCTGAACTACGCCAGAAACGTAATTCAAGGAGTTTACGACGAGGTGGAAATGCTAGAGGAGGTAGTTATGGAAGATGCGATAGAAAAGAAAGTAGCTGACGTGACGAATGCGCGAGTCAAACAGTGCTCCCCGAGAGGCTGATGTCATCACAGCCACCACCGTAGAAAACCAGACCACCCTTGAGTTTGAAGTAGACGAGCCCTACTCTATTCCCTCTGATGGTAAACCCCTGTCGGTCGATCTAAACCGCTTCGAGATTGAGACCCAGTACGAGTACTACGCGGTGCCCAAGCTGGATAAAGACGCTTTCCTCATTGCCAGAATCATTGACTGGGATCAGTACAATCTGCTGGAGGGCGAAGCCAACCTCTACTTTGAGGATGCCTACGTCGGCCGGTCGGTGCTCAACGCACAATCGCTGGAAGACACACTGGATATCTCGCTGGGTCGCGACAAAAGCATCGTGATCGGCAGAACCAAGGTGGATAAGTTCTCTAAACGGAAGTTTATCAGCAGCAACCAGGTAGCCAGCCGGGGCTTTGAGATCATCGCCCGAAACAAGAAGTCGCAACCCATTCAACTTACGTTGTTTGATCAGATTCCGGTGGCTGCCATCGGGGATATCACCGTAGAACCGACAAACCTCTCCGGCGGGAAGCTCAACGAACAAACCGGCGAAGTCGTCTGGGAGCTCAGCCTCAAACCCCAGGCGCAAACTACACTCGACTTTAGCTACGAAGTGAAGTACCCGAAGGACGAGAGGGTTGATTTGGAATAAAATATGGCTCATAAAAAAAGGGCAGCTGACCACCTCACCCGAATGGGCCAGACACTTACGAAAGTTCATGAAACGCCGGTTTTAGCGATGTGAGAGAAAAGCTGGTAAGCAGCTGATACGTGATACAAGCAGGACTGACTAAACACGAAGACATGACAAGCAAGCTGGATAGGCCAAACCTACTCGTTGTTTGCGGGCGTAACAAACGAAGGAGCCGAACAGCGGAGTACATTTTCAAGAATGACCAAAGGTTCAACATTCGCTCTGTCGGGCTAAGCCCCAGAAGCGAGCGACAGGTTAACGAACAGGATGTCCATTGGGCCGATTTGATTCTAGTGATGGAGCCAGCACAAAGCCGCCGAATGACTGAGTTATACCGGCGCCTTGACATGCCCCCTATTGAGGTTTTACATATCGCAGACGACTACGAATACCGAGAGCCTGTGCTTGTTGAAATGCTGACAGGGCAAATAGACGCCATACTAAAAACTACTTATGGTATCTGAGCGAAGCTCTATCACGCTGCTATTTTTCTACTGGACCTAATCCGTCTCGTCAAAAACGTACTTGACTTGCTGTAAGATCGCCTGCTTCCACTGCTTTTTTAGTGATCCTTCAGTCACCAAATCAACCTTCCTGCCGATGGTGGATTCTAGATAATCCTTCAGATCGAAAAACTTCCATCCGACTTTTCTACGGAAGGAGACTAAAACATCTACATCGGATTGGGCGGTGGGATTACCCGTGGCAAACGAGCCGAAGTAACCAATCCGATCAACGCCGAACTCATGCTGTAAGTGAGGCTTAACGGTTCTGAGCTTATCTTCTATCTCTTTCGATTTCATACCTAAAGGTAGCTGATTCTTTTCTGATTTCAACGGAAGAGGCGACAGCAGGGCAATGCCTTTCGGTTTTATGAAGGCATAGACTGGAGAGGGGGCACTATAAGTTCATGTTCGCCGAGACGCTCCTACCTTACTGTTAAGCAGCGTGTTCTGTTAGCCGAACACCTAGTTTGAACCCTCCCATCAGCTCGTTTAACTCTTTGATAAAGTCCTTCCGCATGTGCTCGTACTGTGTGATGGTTGACAGGTCGCCCTGCTGACCTCGGTGTAGATCTATTATGTTGTTCAATGCTTCAATCTGCTCAATGATATCACTGATTCTAGCCACCTTCTCCTCTTTATCTATTGCCTTCATAAGCTTGTTAGTTAAAACTAATTTGTACAAACCCTTTGGGGTACTTTTCTTGGTACGGTTCTTTTTGGTCTGGCTGAACCAATGGTACCAATATAACCAATCGGAACGATAAAGACCATACTTCACGTGGTCTTCAGGATACTGTCTTACGGTATAAGCATCTACTCCGTACTTCTCTTTGGCTCCCTCTAACCTAAAATAATTATGAATCAACTTTTCATTCGCTTCAAACAACTGGTAGTCTATAAAAGTAACAAAATCTATATCATTGGGATGTTCTTTGGCTGTTACAAAACTACCATCAACCCAATGAGTAAACTGAGGATAAACCTGCTCCGCAAAATAATGCACAAAATTTAGATAGCGGCCAAAGATGTGTTTCCGCCGGCTATTGTTAGGAAACTGATTTACGAAGAATTCCTTAAACTCTTCTAATGACAGATCTACTTTTTCGTAGGGATGTAGATTTCCTCGTAGATCAAACACTAATTTCATAATCACTCAAAGATACAGATTTTCATTTTGGTGTCGTACAGTTATTCAATAATCACGATACCTCATCCCCTACACAGCTAACTCCTATGAGGACTATAAAATGATCGGGCAGAAGTACATTGACCCTTAAGTTTTATCATATATCTTTTTACTTTGACTTATGTAGGACCTTAACTTTACACCCTCCCACCTTTCAAACAATACTCACCTTGATCTCACTACAACCATTCACTCCTGCCGACTTCGACCGCCTCAAACAGTGGGTGAACAGTGAAGAACTGCTCGTACAGTTCGCCGGGCCGATCTTTCGGTACCCTCTCACCGATGAGCAACTGCACGAGTACGTGGCCGAACCGCAGCGGCGGGCCTTTCGGGTACTGCACGGCGAGCGGGTTATTGGCCACGCTGAGGTTATGCTTACGGAAGGTGGCACCGCCAAGCTGTGCCGTATTCTGATCGGCGACGAAGCCAACCGCGGCCGGGGCTGGGGTGAGCAGATTATTCGCGCTTTGGTGGATGTGAGTCGGCAGAAATACGATGCGAAGACGGTTGAACTTAACGTATACAACTGGAACAAGGGAGCGATGCGCTGCTACGAAAAGGTGGGCTTCGTAGAAAATCCAGAGGGGCAATGGACTACCCGTGTGGACGGGCAAACGTGGACCGCCGTAAATATGGTGCTGGCGTAGGTGCGCTTTCTTTTCTTATTTCCTACATCCATAGGTAAAACTGCGCTATCTCTTCGCTAAACATACCGTTTCTTCCGAAGTTCAGACATTGTTTCATTCACACGCAAAAGTATGTTAGCCAAAACGTTCGGCAGTGCCGTTTTCGGGGTCGACGCCCACATCATCACCGTAGAAGTCAGCGTGGGACAGGGCACCAAGTTTTACCTGGTGGGGCTGCCCGACAGTGCCATCAAGGAGAGCGAGCAGCGGGTAGAAGCGGCCATCAAGTACAGTGGCTACGCCATGCCGCGCATCAAGATTGTGGTCAATTTGGCGCCCGCCGACATCCGCAAAGAGGGCTCGGCCTACGACCTGCCGATTGCGCTGGGCATCCTGGCCGGTTCAGGACAAATCACCACCCCGGAAGCCGAACGCTACGTCATCATGGGCGAGCTGTCGCTCGACGGCTCGTTGCGGCCCATCCGCGGGGCGTTGCCCATTGCCATCGAGGCCCGAAAGCAGGGATTCAAAGGGTTTATTCTGCCCCAAGAAAACGCCACCGAAGCGGCTATCGTCAATGACCTGGACGTGATTGGCGTCAGCACCCTGACCGAAGCCATCGAGTTTTTGGAAGGCAAGCGTACCATCGAACCCACCTGGCACGAAACCCGCGATGTGTTCACCGAAGAGAGTACGCAGTTTGGCGTAGACTTCTCCGACGTGCAAGGACAAGAAAGCATCAAACGGGCGCTAGAGGTGGCCGCCGCCGGAGGGCACAATATCATCATGGTGGGCCCACCCGGTTCGGGCAAAACCATGCTGGCCCGTCGCCTACCCACCATTCTGCCGCCGCTCACGCTGCAAGAGGCACTGGAGACTACCAAAATTCATTCGGTGGCAGGCAAGTTGCAGTCGGGCGATGCGCTGGTCGCCAGAAGGCCATTTTGCGCCCCACACCACACGATTAGCGACGCGGCCCTGGTCGGCGGCGGCAATATTCCGCAGCCCGGACAAATCTCGCTGGCCCACAACGGCATCCTGTTTATGGACGAACTACCGGAGTTCAAACGTACCGTGCTGGAGGTGATGCGACAGCCACTGGAAGAGCGGGCGGTGACCATCTCGAGAGCCAAAGGCACCGTCACTTTTCCGGCCAGCTTTATGCTGATCGCCAGCATGAACCCGAGTCCGTCGGGCGAGTTCTATGATCCTTCGTCGCCCCACGCCGATTCGCCCGCCGCCGTACAGCGCTACTTGAGCAAAATCAGTGGCCCCCTCCTCGACCGCATCGACATCCATACCGAAGTAAACCCGGTTTCCTTTGATGAAATGACCGCCGAGCGCAAGTCGGAGAGCAGTGCCAGCGTGCGCGAACGCGTGATGGCCGCCCGTCAACGACAGGTAGAGCGTTTTGCGGCGATGGATGCCGCCGAGGGAATCTATGCCAACGCCATGATGCCTACTGCGATGGTGAAGCAGGTGTGCAAAATCGATCAGGCCGGAAAAACCCTACTCAAAACCGCGATGGAGCGTTTAGGTCTATCGTCGCGTGCCTACGACCGTATCCTCAAGGTATCGCGCACCATTGCCGATCTGGGTGCATCAGACGACATCAAGATCGAGCACCTGGCCGAGGCGATACAGTACCGCAGCTTAGACCGCGAGGGGTGGAACGGCTAATAGATACCTACGGACCGTCGCTGAAACAGTAGTTTTAGGAGCGGCAGGTACGCTGTCGGTTAGTTGCTTACGGAGGGGTACGCACGGATAAACTCAGTAGAAGTAACCTGATCAGCCAGAAATTTCGCCGCATCGTGCACGGTGATGCTGCGTTTGAGTCCTTTTCCGGTGGTGGTGGCTTTCGTCCGCTTTTTTGCCGGTCGGTCTGTAATGTTCGGCAGACGTACGGCAGTAAAATCGAGCGTTGAGGAGGCGATATGATCCTCCATGATATTCTTATCCTCAATGATGGGAATGAGCTTAGGAATGAACAAGGGGATGATGATTTGATTGCCAAACCATCCCATATAATCTTTGCTATCGCCCGCTCCTACGTTCGACATAGCTATTAACCTTCGTACGCCCACCGCTTCCATAGCTTCAACAATTTGCTGTGTGGCCTTTGAAACAAAGTCATTGGGCTTTCCGTCACCCAATCCACCTACGCCCAAACAACTGACCACCGCATCTTGACCTTTCATCAGGTCTTTCATAAATCGATAGCTGAAGATGGAGCCCTGCGCGACCGACAGCTGATCGTTGACTTCAAAAATGGTGTTTGGGCTTCGTAACAGGACGGTT
>CBDCAN010000013.1:0-27836 GCA_965213875.1 Tunicatimonas sp.
AAGCTTCGACGATGATCCTTTCCAGTTAGATATCGATATCATCAATGATCTATCGGTGCAACTCACCGTGGAAGAAGGCGAGGTAGACATAGACAACCGGTGGGTCACCATTTTAGGCACGGGGCCGGTGCGTATCACCGTTCGTCGTGAGGCTAGTGAAGACTATGAAGCGGCAAATCCAGTAGTGGTTTCGTTTGATGTAGAGAAGGCTGAGCAAACGCTAACGTTCGGCCCTATCGGTGATACTACCTACGTGCCGGGTGGTGAAATTGACATCAATACCACGCTATCCTCTGACCTTAACGTACAGTACGAAGTGCTTAGTGGAGCGGCTGAAGTAGTAGAAGGGGAAGTGGTGATGCGAGGGGCCGGAGTGGTTTCAATACGAGCCAGTCAGCCCGGTAACGAAAACTATGTGGCAGCCAACGCTATAGAACAAACGTTTACCGTAGCCAAAGCCTCGCAAGAAATCTATTTTGAGCGAATTAATGATCGGATGGTGGGTGATCCTCCGTTCTCGCTAGAAGCCTACAGCAGTTCTGACCAAGCCGTGAGCTTTCGGGTGCTCCGAGGACCAGCCACCGTCGACGATCAAGGAGAGCTTAGCATCCAGGGCGACGGCGAAGTGGCCATTGAAGCTTATCAAGACGGTGATAACAATTTTGTTGCCGCCGAGCCGGTGGTGCGTAGTTTTCTGGTACAAGCACCGAGTAAAGATATTCAAACGATTGTGGTAGGGGACTTACCTGATACTGTCTTCGTGGGCGGAACCGTTGACTTAGACATTGACGTAGACAGCGGGTTGAACCCTGAGGTACAGATAGCTGGTCCGGCCACACTGTCCGGGCGCACCATATCGTTTTTGGGTGAAGGTGAGGTAGCCATTAATGTTTCTCAACCGGGGAACGGTGATTTCAATGCGGCTGCCACTTTTGTGAAGACGATTGTCGTTTTGGTTGATCTTCCCCCGGCGCAGCCGCTCGCACAAAACCTAGTGTTTGGCCCTACCAATCGTCAGTACGGCGATAGTATCGAGGTATCGAGCTCATCAGGTCTGGCCTTGTTACTAGAAGTGGTCTCGGGGCCCGCGCGAATTACTGAAACCGGTCTGGTAGAAATGACCGGACTGGGAACCGTACAGGTTAGAACCGTGCAGGAAGGAACCGGCCGTTACGCCGCCATCGACACGGTCATTGAGTTTAGTGTAGCACAGGCGGTGCAGATTGTGGAGTTTGGAGCTACCGAGCTTTCGGATAGCACTTACCTACTGCAGGCCACTTCCAATTCCGGTTTACCCGTTACTTACGAGCTGCAGTCCGGCGAAGGAGTACTCAGGGGCGATACGTTAGTAGTGAGAACCGAAGATTCGGTCGTAGTGACGGCCTCTCAGGCGGGCAATGAGTTTTACGAAGCAGCTGTGCCTCAGCAGCTCGCCCTTAACGTTCCTACCGTTACTTCTACAGACGATCCGGCTGATTATGTGCTCAGCATATACCCTAATCCGAGCCCGGCGGTATTTCGCATTGACTTGTCTACCGAAGTGCAAGAGGCGACTTACCGGGTGTTTAATACCTACGGTCAGGTGGTACAGCAGGGGCAGCTTCGGTTATCGGACACCTTCCTCGACTTGAGCGGGATTGCGACCGGTAGCTACGTATTATACCTTCAGACCGACCAAGGAGTGTCGCAGCACCGGCTGCTCAAGCAGTAGGTCTACTCGAAGCGTAGCGACTCGATGGGGTCTAGCCTCGAGGCACGGTAGGCCGGATAGTATCCTGAGAATAACCCCACGACTACGCAGATGATAAGGGCGGCAAAAATCCATACCCAGGGCACGATAAACTGTCCGGCGTTCATAAAGCTAGCCACGATATTGCCAATGCCGATACCCATCATCACCCCGAAGACGCCCCCGATCTGACAAATCACAATAGCCTCTATTAAGAACTGCTGACGAATCTTCTGCGGAGTGGCACCCAGCGCCTTGCGAACGCCAATCTCACGGGTGCGTTCGGTCACCGACACCATCATGATATTCATCAGAGCAATAGAAGCTCCCAGTAACGTAACGAGTCCAATAGCAAACCCGCCGATGCGAAGATAGCCGGTGATTTCGCCCAGCTCCTCGCTCAACGATTTTTTACGCTGCACTTCGAACGATAGTTCCCCTCCGATAGGGTCTTGCCGAACAGTACGCATCAGGCTGGTGGCTTCGCCCATGGCCAATTCCATATCCAGGGTGTTGTTCACCGATACCGTGATCTCGTACTCCAAAGTATTCCCCGTGGCTAACTGCCGCCCTTTGACAATAGGAATCAGAATAGTACGGTTGATGTTGTCACCGGGGCCGTCGCCCTTCTCTTTGATTATCCCGATAATTTTAAAAGGAGTGCCCAGTAGACTGATTGTTTGGTTGACAGGGTCTTCGGTAGGTTCAAATAGATCGGCGACAATATCGGTACCGATCACGGCGGCGTTGGTACCTTTTTCTAGTTCTAAAGAGGAAAAATTTCGCCCTGAAGATAGTTGTAGCCCCTCGATGGCCACGTAGCGTTCATCCGTACCTTCTACCCTGATGTTAGGGTTGGTTTTCTTGGAGCCTCGTTTGATCTCAGCACTGCCTGTCACCCGGGTGCGCACAGAGGTTTGGGCCGGAAAGTCGAACCGCTTGGTAAACGAGCGCACATCAGAGTAATCTATCGGCGGATAGTTTTTCTCAGTGCGCCCGCGCTGCCCTCGGTTGCCACCGCGATCACGTTCTTCAATCGTAAAGGCGTTGAGGCCCAGGCTGGCAAAACTGTCTTCCACTGACGCCTGTATCCCGTCTATCGCCGTTAAGATGCCCACCAGGGCGGTAATGCCAATGGCAATGATGAGTGCCGTGAGAATGGTACGCAGCAGATTGCCACGGATGGCAGTGATGCTTTCGCTGAAATTATTACTGAAATTCATAGGAGAAAGTACATCATAAGAACCGAGTGGCTAAGGTACGGTATTTATTGCTTTGTTTTGTGCGTTGCTATTGGCACCAAACCACAAGTTATCGTAGAGCAGATATGAAAATAACGAACCAACGGTGGCAATAAATACGTATTTTAGATATTACTAACATAAAAGACTTACTATGCTTCGTTACCTATTTCTCGTTCTGGCGCTGCTTATTTCTGGCGTAGTGCGTGCCTCTTATCTGGTGATGCCGATGGATGAGGTGCAAACCAATCACCTGAAGGCCTACGGAGTGGCGTACTGGGTGCTACAGCAGCAAGGCTCGGTAGACTGGTTGCTTAATTATCGGGGCGGTAGCTTTGCCGTTGAGCACTCGCAGAAGCTAGAGAACGAATGCGTGATTCGGGGAGTGAAGTACGAAGTGATTTCTAACGCCCAGTACAACCAGGTGGTGAGCACTATTGCGAGTCCGTCTTCTAATATGGACCTGATGAAACTGGAAAAGCACCCCAAGATTGCGGTGTACTCGCCCAAGAGCAAGCAGCCCTGGGATGATGCGGTCACGTTGGCACTGACCTACGCAGAGATTCCCTACGAGGTGATCTTTGACGATGAGGTGATGTACGATAAGCTACCGGAGTATGATTGGCTGCACGTGCATCACGAAGACTTTACGGGACAGTACGGTAAGTTTTATCGGGTGTACCGGAGTGCCCCCTGGTATATTGAGCAGCAACAGAATTTTGAGGCGTCAGCCCGCAAGCACGGTTTTGCTAAGGTGTCGCAGCTTAAGCTAGCGGTGGCTAAAAAGATCCGTGAGTTTGTATCGGGTGGCGGATTTATGTTTGCCATGTGTGCTGCCACTGATACCTATGACATTGCGCTGGCCGCCAACGGCGTCGACTTTGTCGAGTCGATGTACGATGGCGACCGGGCTGATCCACAGGCGCAGCAGAAACTCGACTTCAGTAATACTTTTGCGTTTCAGAACTTTGAGCTGGTGCGTAACCCCTACGAATACGAATTTTCTTCTATTGACGTCAACCCACAGACGCGCGGCATTACGCAGGAGAATGATTACTTTAACCTGTTCGAGTTTTCGGCCAAGTGGGATCCTATCCCTACCATGCTGGTACAGAATCACGAGCGTATCGTTAAGGGGTTTATGGGGCAAACTACTGCCTTTCGTAAAGACCACATCCGAGCCGACGCGCTTATTCTGGGTGAGAACAAAGCACTAGGTGAAGCCAAGTACATCCACGGCGAGTTTGGCAAGGGCTTCTGGACCTTCTACGGTGGTCACGATCCGGAAGACTACCAGCATCGGGTAGGGGAAGCACCCACCGATCTCAATCTACACCCCAACTCACCGGGCTACCGCCTCATCCTGAATAATATTCTCTTTCCGGCGGCGAAAAAGAAGAAGCAAAAGACCTGATAGATTGTTAGGTTTGACGCAACCTTTTTAATCAGCAACAGATGTTTCGTCACCTTTTATTGACTGGCTGTGCTGCCGCTACGGTCTCCTGTACTTCTACTCCATCTTCCGAAGCGGATAGCCCTGCGAATTTCGTGAGTGAGTCACCGTCTACGTTTCAATTAGTCTGGAACGATGAAGCTGACCTTCAGCAACTGCTCACCGATAGCGTGATCTTCGGTAGTAGTAGCCGCGCCCGTGTGAAAGAAGTGGGTGGCCACAGTGCACTGGAGATCAAAACCAGTAGTGAGTTTTCGGATACATTTGTAGACGTGAAGAAGCTGTTCGGGCACACGATAAATTTTAGCCAGGGTGGCTACTTATCAATGCAGCTATGGGTTCCGCAAGAAAGCTGGATCAGCGCTATGAAATTTAACTTTCGCGATACGCTAGGCAACTTTGGTGGTGGTGCTGAGGTGTTCAACAATTTCTATGGCCACTATGACCAGTGGATGAACGTCACTGCGGACGTACAGGACATCGCGGCATCTTTCAAGAACTGGGTAGGTGATGACAATCCCTTACCCCAGGTTGCGCAGTTTTCGTTCAATCCTTACAACGCCCATCAGGCCGATAGTTCAGTAGTTTACGTAAGAGATATACGGTTTACCGCCGAGCAACCGGAAGAAACGTATAACACCGCATTGGCAACGCTTCCTGAACAGTTGCCTAACATTCCATACGAGCTGAATTTTGATGACGAAGCTACGCTACGGCAACTGACTGCCTATCGTAGTTTTGAGTCGTCCTGTCAGGCCTTCGCGAAAGGAGTAGCAGGCAACAATACGCGGGCTATCCGGATTAAAGGTAGCGATCAGAACGAGCATATCGCGTTCTTGCCTATTTTCGACAAGATGACCGGTAAGCCGGTAGACTTCACGCAGGTCAGACGACTTTATTTCTCTTACTACCTTACAGAAGACAGCGACAGTTTTGACGGTAGCTGGCTTTATTTGGCTGACGAGCACTGGAATAACCTACTAATTGACAAGAACTTCTATCGTGATTTTGTGAAAGGAAGCTGGCAGCAGGTAAGCGTCGATGTGAAAGATATAAACCTAGCACGAGCCCACGGTGAGGGAGAGGTACTACCGCACGTGTATGAGCTGCGTTTAGGAATTAATTACCTACCAGGCAAGAAGAATATTGAAATATGGATTGATGACTTCGGCTGGGAATAGCCGCGTCACGCTGACCGCGTCACGCGCGACCGCGTCACGTAAATGATTTTCTTGGTTTCGAAGAACGCTTCATCAAAATAATCTGATAATAGGTACTCCCGGTAGGGAAGGGTCGCTTCCGATAGCTCTTCGGCCAAGTCGCCGCCCTTTAGGCAGATCAGGCCATTTGGAAGCGCGTGCAGCGATTCTGAGCGTAGCTTTTTGTGGGTCCACCGGTGTAGCAGGACCAGTCTGGCCACCGCCCGGGTCACCACAAAGTCAAACGATCCCTTCACTTTTTCGGCGCGCTGATGCGTTGCGAGTACATTTTTCAACCCAAGCTCGTCAGCCACCGCTTGCACTACTTTGATCTTCTTGCCAATAGAATCTACCAGCCGAAAGTGGGTTTGCGGAAATAGGATAGCCAGCGGAATACCCGGAAACCCGCCTCCTGTACCCACGTCTAGCACCTGCGCATCGGCCCGAAACGATACCAATCGGGCAATGGCCAACGAATGCAGTACATGGCGTTCGTAAAAGTTATCTAGATCGCGCCGCGAAATCACGTTGATCCGCTCGTTCCAGCTTTGGTATAACGGATAGAGACTTTCCAACTGCTGCCGTTGATGGCCCGTCAGGTGAGGAAAGTATTCGTACAGGCGGGTGAGCTGAAGAGACAATGGGCAATTGTTGATGACTGATGATTAATGAGTAGTAGTTGATAGTGGTTTTTAGCATCAGTCATTATTCATTCATCACTACTCATTAAATATGTTCTTTCTTGTTCTTCACGAGGTCGTACATCAGCTCGCGGGCACGGTGAAGCTGGGCCTTCACGGTGCCCAGCGGGGCATCTAGTTCTTTAGCGATCTCATCGTAGGAGAACTCCTGAAAGTAGCGCAGCTTCACCAGTCGCTGATACTTGGGTGGTAGCTTGGTCACAAACGCACGCACCAGCTCCTTCTTCTGCTCTTTGATGGCCACCTCTTGAGGATCCAGGTTATTGTCTTCCACATCTATATTGACCGAGTCACCGTTGTCATCTTTAAAAGACGTATTGAGGCTTAGGGTTTCCAGCTTCTTCTTGCGGATAAAGTCAATGGCATTGTTAGTAGCGATGCGAAATAGCCAGGTGCTAAACGTATAGTCCTTTTTGAAGCGGTGCAAACTTTTAAACGCTTTGGCAAAAGCCTCAATGGTGAGGTCTTCGGCGTCGTCTACGTTGCGCACCATTTTGAGCACCATGTGGTACACCGGTTTTTTATAGCGGCGCATCAGTTCTGCGTACGCCTGTTCGTCGTTTCGGCGGGTGGCTCCGTCGATCAAACGAAAGTCTTCTAATGCCTTCTTCGAGAATTCTTTTTTTAATTCTTCCATCGTATATGCTTGGTCGTGAGCACCATCGTGCCCACTACTACGTAATAGATAACGTGTAAAAAGTCAAGTATTGGCAGGAGCCAAGGGTTTATTGCGTCATGAAGGCGGCTACGAGCGACTTTCCATACTGCGGCTAATATAAGCCATCTGAGTAGAAACAAAGCGACAATACTGTCACATTTGTTACATAGGAAAAGGAGAATGATGCCACTGAGCCAGATTAAGACGGTGCTAAGCGAAAGCGCTCCCAACCAAAGTTGATCGCGGGTCTGGTAGTGTTGCCCTACTCGCAGATGCCTCGTTTTTTGCCGAAGGTAATCTTGCCAGTTCGTTTCTGGTACTGAGTAAACCAGAGCGTCTTTTTCCAGTACGACGGCCACTTGACCGGGCCGGGCTGCTTCGTTTACCCACAGATCATCGTCGCCCCCCACCACAGTTTCGTGCGACTGAAAACCGCCTTGCTCCATAAAGAACAACTTACTATAGGCTAAGTTCCTTCCTACACTCATGTAGGGGTGTCCGGCGAGGGCCGCAGCGGTGTACAAGAAACCGGTATGCAGCGTTTCGTAGCGAATCCAGCGATTGAGCCAACCCGGCTGGTGGTAGTACGGCGAGTATCCCAGCACGATGTTAGTGCTGCCCACCAGCGGACGGGTCATTGTTGCCAGCCAATACTCGCTGGCGGGCCGACAGTCGGCATCGGTGAGGAGTAGCCGGTCATACTGTGCCGTCCGGATGGCCTCTGTGAGCGCGTGCTTCTTGGGCTGAACCCGGGTGGGCCGCACGTCAATTCGTACGGTTTTGAGACGAGGGCACTCTTGTTGGTAGTGGGCAATGAGTTTGCGCGTGCCATCGTCCGATGCATCGTCTGCTATGATCACTTCGTAAAGTGCGTACTGTTGGGCCAGCACAATAGGCAGTAGTGCTTCAAGATTCTCTCGCTCATTACGCGCGCACACAATTACCGAAACGCCTTCCTGAGCTCCCGACCGGGGCGGAGAATATCGAAACAGGTGGCGAGCCAGATACAGGTACACTGCCGTTTGATACGCCGTGGCGACCACCAGTGTGGCCACGGCCAGGGTAGTGGCGGCGGTACTCCATAAGACGGTAGAAGAGGTCATAGTATCGGGAGCACATCATTGTTAGAAGGTCGCATTGTTATTGCTTGTTTAAACAAAGTCAACCACCAAAACACCCGTAAGGGTATGGCGTTGCCCGAACAAAAGTGTATCTTACTATTGTTGTCGTATCGAACGAAGAAAAATTGTAGCGTATGACCCTGGATTTTTTCATTGCCGCCGTAGTCGTACTGTTTGTGCAGTACGCTGCCGTATTTTTGTTTATCAAGCTGGGCTCCCGCTGGACTCCCGAGCACCCGCTCAGTTTTTATACGTTGGCCGCGCTGGTGGGTACGATTGGTTTCAGCCTAATCTTTGGGCTGTACAAGTGGTACTTTGGTTTCACCTTCGTGAGTTTCGACTACGAGGTGGCCCGCAACTGTTTGGGGTTGATCACTTTCATGATGATTGGCAAAGTCTACGGGATCATGCCGATGGAATTTATGATTCGTCATTTAAAGAGGTACTAACCGGTGGCCTTGTCTATGAATGGCAACCTATGATGCCTCATATTACAGTGACCTGCTAACTGTCTGCCGCAAACTACCCTCAACCCTTATCACGCTTCGGCTAAGACGGAAAACAAACCATCAATACCCTTTTGAAAGTCTTTCCACTCTATGTTGAGGGCGGGCACCAAGCGCACGGTATCACCCCCAACCGCGCTCGCAATCACTTGGTGATTGATCATCTGATCTACCACCGGCCGGGCCGGTTGGTCTAGTTCCACGCCTAGCATTAAACCTCGTCCGTGTATTCCCCGTACGGCGGGTACCGCATCAGCCCGTTGCTGAAGGTAGTCAACCGCCCGTCTTCCTAGTTCGGTGGCCCGTTGGGTTAGGTTTTCTTCTTCGATCACATCCATCACCGCCAGAGCCGCGGCGCAGGCTAAAGGATTACCTCCAAAGGTCGTACCGTGATCTCCCTTGTCGAGGGCATCGGTCAGCGATTCTTTTGCCAGCGTAGCACCGATCGGTACGCCACCACCCAGTGCTTTGGCCAACGTAATGATGTCAGGTTTGACGCCACTCTGCTCGCAGGCAAGCAGACTGCCGGTGCGCCCCATACCGCACTGAATCTCATCAAATATTAGCACGATATTCTTTTCGTCGCACAGCGCTCGCAGGCCCTGTAGGAACTTAGGCGTGGCCACTTGGATACCACCTTCCCACTGTACGGGTTCCACGATGATAGCGCTCGTCTGGTCGGTAATGCTCGCACGTACTGCTTCCAAGTCATTGTAGGGTACGCGCGTAAATCCGCCAGGAATGGGGGCAAACCCCTGTTGATACTTAGGTTTACCCGCTGCGGTAGCGGCTAGCGTGCGACCGTGAAAGCAGCCTTCCATAGAAATAACCGTGCCGTCCTTGCCGTGCTTACTGCCGTACTTTCGCGCTAGCTTGAAAGCGGCTTCTACTGCTTCAGCTCCTGAGTTGCTAAAAAATACTCTTTCCAAACCCGCCGCTTCGGTCAGCCGCCGCGATAGTTCCATCTGAGGCTCGGTGATGAACAGATTAGACACATGCATCAGTTGTGCCGCCTGTGCTTGCACCGCTTGCACCACCCGCGGGTGACTGTGCCCGACGCTGGTCACCGCAATACCCGCCAGTAAATCTACGTAAGATTGTCCGTCAGCATCCCACACCCGAGAGCCTTCACCCCGTACGAGCGTAACCGGATAGCGATTAAATAGTGGCCAATAGTGTTGCTGATCAATGGCGTGAGGAGTGATAATACTTGACATATCAGTTATATAAGAGAGATAGATAAGGTTGTTTAGTTCAGGGAGCCAATCGCTCAATGCGCCACGCCTGACCAGTTTGCCGGCGATAGCGTAGCCGGTCGTGCAGGCGGCTTGGCCTACCTTGCCAAAACTCAATGCTGTCAGGTTGCACCGCAAAACCGCCCCAGTGATCGGGACGGGGAATAGGCTGATCGGCGAACCTGGTTTCTAGTTCTTGCTGGCGTTGGGTGAGGACAGTGCGGTCGGGAATAACTTCGCTCTGCGGAGAAACCCAGGCACCTAATTGACTACCCCGGGGGCGGCTGTGGAAGTAAGCGGTAGACCGCTCAGGACTGATCTTACTCACCGATCCCTCAATGCGAACCTGACGCTCTAGCTCTGGCCAGAAAAAGGTGAGCGCTGCGTAGGGCAGGTGTTGCAGGTCTTGCCCCTTCGCGCTCTGGTAGTTGGTGTATAACAGAAAGTGGTCGTCTTCAATGCCCTTCAGCAATACTATGCGACCCTGGGGGCGACCGTCTGTACTCACCGTCGCCAGATGCATGGCGTTAGGCTCGTGAACCCGACCCTGTTCAGCTTCCTGAAACCAGCGTTCAAACTGCTGGATAGGATCAGGCAGCACATCCGAACGGTCGAGCGACCGCTGGGTATATTCTTGACGTAGGTCGGCGAGGGAAGTATTCATAAGTGCGGGTGAATTTAAGACTAATACGGCAACTTTTGCCAAAAAGTAGCGAAATCACTTAGTATTCAGCAGTCGGTGTGCTCGAGCGTTTTATCTTAATGATTCATTTGTTTCACCCTCAACGTACTTCTCATGACCTACTTAGCAAAAACGCAGCAACTCCACCAGCTTCTTGATCAGGGCAAAGATCTAGAGGCTCTAGACCAGTTTTTTCACACTGATCTGGTGGTTACAGAAAAGCCTACCGGCGATCAGCGTCACGGTATAGACGCTCAGAAAAAAGTTGTACGGGAGTGGGAAGATACGGTCGAGACTTACCACGGGGCGGGAACGTTATCCCTGACCGCAAACGAGGAATCAGCGGTTTCTATGGCTGAGAGCTGGGCGGAAATAACGTTCAAAGGGGCACCTGTTTCTACTAAAATAGAAGAGGTTACTGTTTATCGATGGGAAGGAGACAAGGTTAAGACGATGGAATTCTACTATCACAATGCGATGGCTAATTAACAGACTCCTGTCTAGGTAATGAGTAATGATGAATGACTGCCTCACTCATCATTACTCATTATTTGTCACTCGACATTTTCTCCTTAGCTTCTTGAATACCATCTAGTATCCAGGGCATAAGCTCAGATACCGTAGGGTGCGCCAGTACCACTTTTCGATAGTGTTTGCACGGAATATTGGAGTGCATGATCGTGGCGAACATATTGATAATTTCATCGCCGCCGACCCCGAGAATGGACGCCCCTAGTACCAAGTCTGTTTCAGCATCCACCAGCAGTTTAGCAAACCCCTTGGTTTCGCCCATCTCTTTGGCACGGCTGATTTTACTCATCGGACGAGTGGCCACCAGCACCTTGTCGATGCTCTGCACGGCTTCTTTCTCAGTCATGCCTACTCTACCGAGGGGGGGATCGGTAAACAGGCCGTAAATAAGGTTTCTGCCGCTTAGCTTCCTGTCCCCGCCGAAGAGGTGGTCCAGCACAATCTCCGCGTCGTTTACGGCGGTGTGCGTGAACCCGCCGTGTCCATTGACATCACCTACTGCGTAGACTCCCGTAACGTCTGTTTGGCAATACTCATCCACTTCTATATACCCACGTTCGTTTGTTTTGATACCAGTATGTTCAAGGTCTAAGGTGTCACTGTTGGGCTTTCTTCCGGCCGCCACCAGAAGTTGATCACCCTGCAGCTGTTGGGTTTTGCCATCGACCTCGATACCAATCTGATAGTCCTTACCCGTTTGAGAAATCTGCTTTGTGTTGGCCTCACAGTAGATATCGATTCCTTCGTCTTCCAGAATACCTCTGACCGCATCGGCCACATCGCGATCCTCACGAGGCATCAACTGGTCAGCGCGTTGAACAATGCTCACTTTAGCACCGAACCTACGAAATACTTGGGCGAACTCTACTCCGATGTACCCGCCACCGACGATCACCAAATGCTCAGGAACCAGCTCAAGGTCTAGCAGCCGAGCACTGTCGAGCCAGCCAGTGTCCGCTAAACCCGGAATGGGCGGAGCCGATGGTCTGGTGCCTACGTTGATATAAATATGGTCCGCGGTGTGCGTCTGTCCGTTAACTTCTATCTGCTTTTCGCCCGTAAACCTGGCGGTGCCACCGATCAGTTCTACAGTAGGAGTATTATTCATCCAAGTGGTGAGTCCGTCGCTTCCGCTGTTTCTGATGTGATTCATGCGTGCCCGCACCTTCGCGTAGTCTAAGGCCAGTCGATCTGCCTGAAATCCGTAGAACTCACCTCGGCTAGCCTGGTGAAACGCCTTGGCGGAAGCAACCAACGTTTTGGTCGGGGTGCAGCCGTAGTTGACACAGCTGCCCCCTACTTTGTTGGCTTCTACCACGCCAATGGTGGCTTCGGTAGGAATAAGCTTACCGAGCAGCACGCCCGTGGCTTGGCCAGTTCCGATAATAAGGTGAGAGAAGTGGGACATAGTTGAGTCGTTATCTGCCAATAGTTAGAAAGGGGGCGCGTCGTCAGAGAATGGCTTATTATCCGAGTCTTCTTCACCGGGCTTGAACTGTCGGTCGTTCGCCTTACTCGCAAAAGTAACGATACCCGGATCATTAAATTCTTCGCCCATGCTGGCGCTTTGCAGCTGACTGCCGTAGGTGTTACCCGCACTCATGTCGCTGAGATTGGTAAACTTGGTATACTTACCAATAAACTTCAGCTGCACCGTATCCAATGCGCCGTTTCGGTGCTTTGAAATAATGACTTCACCGACGCCCTGCACGGGCTGGCCTTCGCTGTCTTCGGTCAAACCGTAGTACTCGGGGCGGTAAAGAAACATGACCATATCTGCGTCCTGCTCAATGGATCCACTTTCACGAAGGTCTGACAGCTGAGGGCGCTTGTCGCCGCCCCGGGTCTCTACCGCCCGACTCAGCTGCGATAGGGCAATTACCGGTACGTTGAGCTCCTTGGCGATGTTCTTGAGTGCGCGCGAGATAGAAGCAATCTCTTGCTCACGGTTGCCCCCGCCGGTGCGAGAAGAGTCGCCAGTCATTAGTTGCAGGTAGTCAATAATGATGAGTTCAATGTCACTCTGGGCTTTCAGGCGACGACACTTAGAGCGCAGCTCTCGGATGGATAGAGCCGGAGTGTCATCAATAAAGATCGGGGCTTCGGTGAGGCGACTGGTTTTAGCGTATAGCTGCTGCCACTCGTCTTCACGCAGATTACCTTTTTTAATCTTCTCGCTCTCCAACTCTGCTTCGGCTGAGATCAAGCGATTGACCAGTTGGATAGAAGACATCTCGAGCGAAAATATCGCCACCGCGTGGCCAAAATCTACCGAGGCATTCCGCAGGGCTGAAAGCACAAACGCGGTTTTACCCATCGCCGGCCGAGCAGCAATAATGACTAGATCTGACTTCTGCCAGCCGGAGGTGACCCGGTCTAGGCTGGTAAAGCCGGTGGGTACGCCGGTCAGGCCGTCTTTATGCTCCTTTTTGGCCTCAAGTTCAACCAGTGCTTCGCGCATCATGGAGCGCATATCGGCGTAGTTCTTTCGGATGTTTACCTCCGATACGTTAAAAATATCCTGCTCTACTTTGTCTAGCAGGGCAAAGGTGTCGGTGGTGTCTTCGTAGGCTTCTTTTTCAATTTCTGACGCAATCGTGATGAGGTGCCGTTTGATGGCCTTCTCAGAGACGATACGTGCGTGATATTCTACGTTCGCGGCCGAGTTTACCCGTTGGGTCAAACCACTCACGTAGAAGGCACTGCCCGCAAATGCCAACGTGCCGTTCTTACGCAACTGGTTGGTGACCGTTAGAATATCGATGGGTTCAGAGTTATCGAACAGCTGTAGGATTGCTTCGTAGATTTTCTGGTGTTGCTCCTTGTAGAAGCTCTCTACCTGCAAAATTTCTATCACAGCGGTCAGCGCGTCTTTTTCCAGCATCAGCGCACCGAGCACCGCTTCTTCTAAGTCTACCGCCTGTGGTGGCAATTTACCTAAACCCGTACTCACGCTGGCCTTACCAAGAATGTTGCTGATCTTGTCGCGCGTAGCATTGCCCGGTTTTGTCTGACCCGACTTGTCAGAAAACGAGCGGTTGCCCGGTTTAGGTGTACTCATGTGTTGCGTATGGTTTACGAGGTCAAAAGGACGACGAATCTACGAAATATATTACGGCTTCGCCTACTGAAACTAGCATTGTCCGCCAAAGATTTTAGGCATTCGCAAGAAGGTACTTTTAAGTACTACTTATGGTCTGCGCAGCTAACTGCCAGATACTAAAGCTTGAAGAGCGCGTCGAAGAAGTCTAGATTACTGTCGCGATCTTTGACCACAAACAGCGGAATATGGTTTTCGTAGTGCAGCAGCTCTTCAGACACGCTACCCAGCAGCAGCGCCGCCG
This sequence comes from Tunicatimonas sp., assembly GCA_965213875.1. Classification (GTDB taxonomy): domain Bacteria; phylum Bacteroidota; class Bacteroidia; order Cytophagales; family Cyclobacteriaceae; genus Tunicatimonas. The sequence continues at coordinate 14,401 of CBDCAN010000013.1, forward strand.
CTGCAGTGCGTCCCTGCGATCCGATAACCAGCATATCTAAGTCTTGGCTTTCGGCAAAGGCCTGCAGCTCATCATGAACCGCTTTGTCTTGGGTGAGCTGGTAGTTCATTTGGCAAGTAGACTCGTCGATGTTATGTTCTTGAAAGAACTTTTCGGCGTCTTCGCGGGCGTGCTGCTCCATAATCTGAGCAAACTCCTCATAGCTCTTACCGGTTTTAGAGAACCCCAGGGGCACTTTATACACGTGCAAACCACGTATCTTCACCGGCGGATTTCTCTTTTGACCTTCTTTGGCCATATGGAAGGTCTGCGCCAGGGCTCGTTGTGCGTGTTCTGAAAAATCAATAGCGACCCCGATCTCATCGATACGAATGTCAGCATCCTTGGGCACAAATAACGCTGAGCAGTGGCTCAGTTCAGCAATTTTACCCAGGTTAAGACGGGGGCGGTATTCACCGCACGGTTTTCCTAACACTAGCAAGTCAGCCTCCTTGCGTTTGGCATACTTCAAAAAGGTATTGGTCGGCTTGCCTTCCAGCACGTCTATCTCTAGGACGGTGCCAGCCCGGGTGGTGAAGTAACGGTCTACCGTAGATTGTACCTCGTGCTTGATGGTTTCGTCTACCGGAGCCAGGGCCAAACGGTATTCTTCCGACAGGTTGTCGGGTAAGTCGAGGCTCTGCGCCACGTGCAGAAAATAGATGGTGTCGGCATCCATCATCTCGGCCACCACGGAGGTGTAGCGTACCACTTCCTCGTCAAGCTCAGTAAGGTCAATGGATACCACAATTCTTTTGATTTGATACATAAGTGGTTGGTTGTCAAAAAGTACGACAGACTAGATTAAACAATAACTCAATACAACATAAGGGCGCATCACGGATATTAGCGAGAAAAAACGATATTTGAAAGTAAGAAGGCTCTTTTGCCAGCGTGCAGCTTTTATTTACGAAGTGGTACGTCAACACCTTTTGAATCGACTATATTGAGTAGTCAATGGCGGGTAAATAATGAGATAGGGTCGAATGGGTCTGGGGAGCAAGTCACGATGTATTCTTATCATTAAGCACCTACGGTTATGAAGCCAGAGAGCGATTTTAAAAAACTTGAGTTTTTAGCTTCACGGTCCAGACAGTCTTTGGATGACCAGATAGCATCCTATACTGATAACCATAACAAAGCAGGACGTATTATAACGGTTAACGCGCTCTTCATGTCGTTCTTTCTGTTTTTGCTGAGAGAAAGTGATACAACTACGCTTATAAGTACCCGAGCAGAACTAAGTATAACAATTACGTCATTACGAACGGAACGTAGTGTAGTGAAGTAATCTCTCACTTTTGGAGCAAGAGACCGCCACGCTATCGCTTGCGGTGACGCCAAAAGTTATACTTTAATTTGATTGACTACTTAACGTACGCATCTATCATTCCTTTTTTGTTGTTATTCACGGCTATCTATTTCCTACTACAGATATTTGTGTCCCGAAAGATGCACCAAGGATTCAGAACGGAGAACTACGATTTTGTATACCATATCTTGTTAGAGAGACTTATACAAACGGAAGAATTATGGCAAAACAAGAAACTTCATCAAATTCTGGTAACAATACGGTGCAGGGTTCACCAGAAAAACCACAACACACGCCCCCCATCCCACGGCTTCCTAAGGAAGAGTTATCAGTTTTTGAAAGAGGCCGAAATCCTAAGTATGAGAAGAGATAACGACTATCCGCGCTACACCCCCTCACGTTCTACCAAGGGATAGCGCTGGGTTTCTTCCCACCACCGAATTGAGTCGGCGTGTTGGTCGTAGGTATTGAATAGACCCTGAATGCAGCGGCGCGTGAAGCTGCCCGGCACGCTGGCGAGTACGCATACCGCGAGCCGCTCCTTACGATTGACGGCAATCTCGCTGCGGTAGCTGTTCACGTAGCCACCGTGGTATACCAGCGTGTCGTGCGGGGCACAATCTAATACGCGCCAGCCCAGTCCGTAGGAAGCTTCCTGCACGCGGGGCCACGACCGGAAGTAACGGTGCTCGTTGCGGGTGCGTACCATGGGGGTAAAGATGGTGTCCAGTGCTGCTTCACTCACCACCTCGGGGTAATGACCCACCAGTAGCTTGAGCCACTGGCCCATATCGGCGATACTGGCGTTGATGCCCCCGGCCGATACGGCGTTGTAATATTTGGTAGATACCGGATAGGCGCGCCACGAGTTCGTAGTACGCACGTGCGGCTTGGCCCGGTTAGGGTTACCCGTGATGGCCTCGTGCGTGACCGAAGCATCCGTCATACCGATCGGGTTAAACAGCCGCTGGCGTACCAGTGTACTGTAGTCTTGTCCGGCGGCTGTCTTGGCCACTTCTTCAATCAGGCCGTAGGCGGCGTTCTGATAACTGTAGACCTGGCCCTCTTCAGCAATCAGGTTGATGTCGCCAAACAGGGCGGCAATGGATAAGATGCTATCGCCGTGTTCTACCAGGTTTGTATAGGTATGATAGGGAAGGCCGGTGGTGTGCGACAACAGGTGTTTGATGTTGACACGTTCGGTTTGTTCCGAAGAGTTGAGATTGAACTCCGGCAAGTAGGCCCGTACCCGGTCGTCCCAGCTGAGCAGCTCATCGTCCACCAGCGTGCCCGCCAACACGGAGGCGAAGCCTTTAGAAACCGAGCCCAGCCGAAACACCGTGTGCGTGTTTACCGAATCGGGTTCGCCCATTTCGCGCACCCCGAACCCACTGATGTACACCACGCTGGTGTCTTTCACCACCACCACGGCGGCCCCGGGCACGTGCGTGTCCTGGTAGGCATCTTCCACCAAAGCAGCGTAGTCGTCGGCAAATTGTTCGGTATAAGGGTTGGTGGCCACCGAGCGCTGGGCCACTTCTTGTGATTGTTGGTCGCGCACCGAGTAGGCGACGATCAGGCTTAATAGCAGCAGGCCTACGCCGGCTGAGATATAGTATTTCATAAGAGCGCCAAAGGTACCCCCGCTCGTTGGTGCAGGGGCTAGATTACGAATATAGAGGCTTTGTGGCTACTAGCAAAAATCTGGCAAAACATTTGTTTTTGCGCACGGAAGCCCTCAATATGCACCTTGAACCCCATAACACAAAGCCAATACGATGAAGACCCAACGCTATAACCCTAGCCCCCTGGAGCAGGAACTGGCCTCGGCCATCGCCGATCTGCAACCCGCCCTCAGCGAACGGTTGTCTTGTGAGATTACGAAGATTGAGCCCACCCTACAGGCCGACAACCCTAAGCTACACTTTCACCTGCGCGATGCTGACGGCGATGAGCATAAACTGGTAGTTCAGATTATCGAGAGCATCAACGACGACGCCTGAGTGTTCAGCTCGAAGGAACTCGACCTGATGCATGACACCGACTTTCTGCTCACCAAAGCAGCGGTGAGCGTCAAAGTGCAGTCCCTGCTGAGCGAAACGCACGCGGCCCTACGTGCCTACGCCCAGCGGCGAGTGGACGATCTGCCCTCGGGGATGCTTGAGCGTAGCGGCAAGATATCGCGAGGCGAAAACTATCGGCAGCTACCGTACTGGATACTGGATTACCCCCGCAACTTGGCGAATGATGATGTATTTGCGCTGCGTACCATGTTCTGGTGGGGGCACTACTTCAGCATCACTTTTCAGCTGGGGGGCACTTCGTGGGAGTCGCTGCGGTCTACCGTGCGAAAGCGAGCGGAGCAATTGCGCGCTATCGACGCTTCGCTGTGCGTTAACGCTGATCCTTGGCAGCATCACCGGGGGCAGGACAACTACACTGCTCTCTCAGCAATGACTGCGTCTGACTTAGATAATATGCTGTCTGAGCAAACCTTTTTGAAGGTCGCCGTCTTTTTATCAGTAGACGAATGGTCTATACTGACCGAACGTACCGTAGCGTTCTTCGGTCAGATGATTGATACGGTAGCGTTGGGAGACTAACATACACAACTTTTTAAACATGATAAACACATTACTAATACGCGAAAGATTACGAGCAGAAGGTAGAGTAGCAGCGGCAGTTGTCACTAGCCTGCACTTTTGCAAAACGGTACTGAGTGGCATCATCGCTCTGGCGGCGGTGCTGACGACCACCTTAGCCACGGCCCAGGATGATATTCAACCCATTGATAGCCTGAGTGGCAAGGGAGAAGTGGTAGACGGTAAGCGACAAGGCCGCTGGCTGTTTCTTGATAGTCGCGGGCAGCTGGCCCAGCGCGGCCAGTTTGAAGACGGAAAGCAAGTGGGTGAGTGGCGGTTTTTTAACACCTACGGCGGACTGCTTGGCACCGGCGAATACACCGAAGGCCAACCTAGTGGCGAATGGAAAATCTACTTTGTGAACGGCGTTCTCAAGTCGGTAGGTTACTTTGATCAGGGCCTGCGCGACAGCACCTATACCGAATATCACTACAATGGCAAACGTAGTGTAGAAGGGCAGTATGAAGCCGGCGTACAAACCGGGGTGTGGACTTCCTACTACGAAAACGGCAAAGTGTATGCCGCCGGTCCCTACCAAAACGGACTCAAAGAAGGACTATGGCGCTACTATACCGACCGAGGTATCCTGATTGCTGAGGGTGAATACCGGCTGGGGCTGGAAAACGGGCAGTGGTTTCAGTACCACGACAACGGCAAACTAGAGGCCATCGGCACCTACGTGATGGGGGAGGAAGACGGTCGTTGGGGACAGTTTTTTACCAACGGTCAGCTCATACAAGACGAGTTTTGGCGCATGGGTATCCTGCGCAACGTGGGGGCGCATCACAACATCAAAGGCGATACCCTGGCGGCAGGCAGCTTCAAAGACGGCTACGGCGAGCGGCTTACCTACTATCCCACCGGCGAGATTGCGTCGCGGGGCAGCTATAAGAACGGTTCGGAAGACGGCCCGTGGGTGTACTACCACCGCAAAGGCAAAAAATCGGCAGAGGGCAACAATGCCAATGGTGAAGCCACGGGCACCTGGACGTACTACTACGACAACGGTCAGGTAGAATCCGTAGGCACTCTGGCGGGCGAAGAGAAGACCGGTGAGTGGCGGTACTACTCCCGGAGCGGACGCCTCATTGAGAAAGTGAACCACGACGAAGCAGCGGCTACCGCCGAGCGACTGGAGTAAAGGGTTAGTTTGAGCAAAACAACAATCGTCGATCGTCCACGGCAGTGGCTGACTGCCCAAACGTCTCGTCATTGCGCCGCCAGATGACTTTCGGCTGGTACGGGAGGCGTTAAACTTACGCGCTTACTACGTGCCGACCAAGTCGGAAGTTATTAAATCTATATGCTCGCCGTGTCTCGGACTGACCGGGAGCTGTTGAGCGGGATGTTTGAAGTACTTTCGGTCTGCCGTACGTCACTTTTTACCGGCTCGCAGCGGCTTTCGGCCTCTCTAAACACAGTATCCTACTACTATAAACGCACTTTTCACCGGTCAGGGCACCTTCACGCGCCTAATCTTACACCGTAAGCCCAATAGACAAGTAGGTGAGCGCGCTGTGTATCGTGTCATTACCTTCACTGTCATTATTCACTTAAACCACAAAAAGATGAAAATGACGGAAAAATTAAAGCGTGTTCAAGTTGCCATCGACTACACCCTGGGTACGCCCGCCGTGCAGAAGGCGATGAATAAGGTAGGCTTTGCCAAGTCCGACGTGCTACAGGGCCGTGCGCTGCTTCAGCAGGTGCGAATGCTTGATGCTGCTCAGCAAAAAGAGTACGGAGAGCGTTACCAAGCCACCGACCAACTCAACACGGCGCGTCAGCAGGCCCGCGAGTTGTACATGAAGCACATAGAAGTAGCCCGCTTCGCATTGAGAGACCAACGCGGCCACAGCAAAACCCTGGAGTTGCAAGGAGCACGCAAAGACGATCTGTTTGGCTGGTTGGCACAGGCGCACACTTTCTACAGCAACGTATCTGAAGTGAAAGGCATTCTGGCGCAGTATCAGCTCACCGAAGCAGAGCTACAGCAAGGGGAAAGTATGATCGACGCGGTGATCGCTGCCTACAACGTGCGACAAAAAGAAGGCAACGAAGCACAAGCCGCCACCGTGCAGCGCAACGAAGCCATGAGCAAACTGGATGCTTGGATGCGTCGCTTCACCCAAACCGCCCGCCTGGCCTTTGTCAATGATCCACAGATATTGAAAGGTTTAGGGCTGGTGAGTAAAGTAGGAGCGTAAGTAGTCATTCAGAACGGTTTACAACTCTGCTAAACAAGTAGCAGCAGGTAGTGCTACCGAGCGTCAATCGCTGATGCCGCTGCGGGGCAGATTTGCGTCACAATGATCTACTTACCATTTATTTAAATCCGTTGTTCAAAACATTTTAAGTCGATTGCTCTCAGCACCACAGACTAGTTGAAACTTCTATGTGCTATATCAATTATCTATTCTATCGATCATTTGTTTCGTGGGCAGTTTTGCCTTTGTTATGCCTACTGTTGCTAAGTATGAAGAGTGCTTTCGCCCAGCAATTTAATGCACAGGAAGGACGTCTAATAACCGCCTCTGGCAAGACATTAGTAGGCCTTATCAAAGATAGGCAGGACATCCAAGAAAAGGTTTTGTTTAAACCAACTGGCAATGCCGATTATCGAGCCTATACTACTGATGAAGTAGAGCGGTTTTACTATGCTGAAAGTTATTACAAAGCGGTTAATATGCCAGACGACGAAGGAGAAGAACAGCGAAGGTTTCTGCTATGCCTAGTTGAAGGCAATATGAGCCTTTACAAAGGTAAGGATGATTTGTATGTAGAGAAGTCTGAGGGAAAACTATATCGGCTAGAAGAAGCTACCGTAGTGAAGGGGCGATACATACAGACAAAGAGGCACTACGTAGGGCTACTCACCTATCTGGTATCAGATTGCGCTTCAGTGCAACAAAAAGTACCCAATACAGACTTGCGAGAAGTCGATATGGCAGCACTGATTGACTCGTATAATCAGTGTACTAATCCGTCAGAAAAATCAAAGACTACCATTGATCCAGTTCGTATTAAAGTGCGCTGGGGAGCCAAAGCGGGAGTGAGTGTAGTGAGCATAACGGACTTATTTAACGGCTATAAAAAGCTTCGTTTACGATACGCTACCAACTGGAGCACCAGCTATGTAGGAGGAGGGATGCTCGCTCTTTCCTATAAAGATAAGATATCTGTCCGACCGGAACTATTAATTACGGGTAAGAAAAGCTTACTTACCCGTGAGAGAAATCAAATGAAAGAGGTTATCTCCATTTCGCTAACCACGCTGCAATTGCCTATTTCGTTGGTTTACACATTTCCCACTAAAAAGCTGCGACCTTTTGTGCTGGGAGGAGGACTACTTGGCTTCACAGTGGGTGATCAGTCGTACCAGCAAGGACTTTATCAGTCTGATTTCCATACGGATAATGATCACCTAGGCTATCGTTTTGGAGGCGGCTTGTCGTACTTACTAGATAGAAGTTCTCGTGTCAACCTGGAGTACGTGTACGATTGCATACTAACCAACGGAAGAGTAACTCCCGCGCAGGTACGCTTTATTTCGCACAATGTGACGTTAGGTTTTTTCTTTTAACACTGCCTTTTTATCAGAAATTAGGTCGTACGTTACTATCAATTTCTGGTCACCTTGTTCGTATTTGTTGCCTGAGGGTATTAATTACTGCATCTTGTGGTCGTTATTCTCACCCATTGAATTTTTGTATTGGCTACTTCCAAACCCGTTACCACCGTCCTTTCTTCTCTCAAGCGTTCTCGGGCGCAAGAGTCGCGCGCCGCTATTGAGAAGATGTACATCATCATGCGTCACCTCTTTATCCGGGGCAGCTACAAGCCGCTGGGGGTGTCGGGGGCTTCGCTGATTGACGCGCTGCACGTGCTGGAGCCGGAGATCTACGGACTGATCAACGACACCGAGCGGGTAGAACTCGACGGGCTGCTTTATGTCATGGATCGCCTGCCGAAGGGCATTGAGGAGTGCCGCTACGTACAACTAATCTCGCGCGAGGGCTACGAAAACACGCACTTTGAGCAGATTGTGCCCGCCAAGCGCCGCCGCAACTGCTACCGCATCGACGAGTCGCAGATGTACGTAGAGATGACCCGGGGGCGTAGCGATATCTACGATATCCTGACGCACCTCACCTTCCTGTACAATGAAGCGGAGAAGGTGCGGCACAACGCACAAGACCATAAGGGGCGGCCCACGCAAGACTGGCTCAAGTTGAAGGAGATCGTGGAGCGCGAGGAGAGCGGCAAGCCCTTTGAACGCGAAGCGGCGCACTCGTACCTGAGTAACCTGCTGCGGCGTACCTACGAAGAAACGCGCGCGGCCAGCAACAAATTTGCGGCTGACGAACGGCGGCACAGTCTGTTCCATATTATCTATCACTTGGGGAGCCAGTCGATGCAAGAAGCGGAGGAAAAGCGTGATCGGGAGATTAAGTTTTCTACCACGCTGCGCGAGCGCATCGGCCACCACGTGTACGGCGAACGCTGGGCCCACCGTATTAAGTCGGTGCTAATGGACAAGCAGTTGCTCGACCGACCGCTGCACATTGTGAGTGCCAACCTGCACAGCTTCATCAACATCATCTACGGCTACCACGCGTTGGGCCGGAGCGACTTTGCTGCCCTCGAAAAGCTGGCGATTGAGATCGGTCAGGAAAAGCAGGTGCAGCTGGCCCGCCGCCTGCGCGAGTACGCCCTCAAGCAGGGCCTCACCGAACTGGTGGATACCTCAGGCACCAATATTTCGGTACAGATCATAGACACCGCACAGCTGCCCGGTGACCAGTTGGCTCCGGGTATCCCGTTTGGCAACAAGAACCCGAGCGATCGGCCCGTGCTGCTGGTCATGGACTACGCTTTTGGTGAACAGGCCTTTGAGTGTATGGATGAGTTGCTGAAGCCCTACGAACCATCCGCCGATGAAAAAGTGCCCCTGAACGTTCGTTCTATCTCCATCATGGGCAAAGCAGGAGTGCTGCGGGGCAGCAAGGGCGACATCATGCTGCCCACCGCCCACGTCTTTGAGGGCACCGCTGATAACTATCCCATAGAGAACGATCTGGTGGATGACGAGGAGCTGCGCGAGCACGATATTCCGGTGTGCGCTGGCCCGATGATCACCGTGCTGGGAACATCGTTGCAGAACAAAGATGTGCTACGCTACTTTATGAAATCTTCGTGGCAGGCCATTGGTCTGGAGATGGAGGGCGCTCACTTTCAGAAGGCCATCCAATCAGCTGCCAAAATTCGTAACAGCGTGAGTGCCGACATTCGGCTACGCTATGCCTACTATGCCTCTGACAATCCGCTGCTCACCGGCAGCACGCTGGCCTCGGGCAGTCTGGGGCTAGACGGTGTACGGCCTACCTATCTGATCACCTTCGGCATGCTGCGACAGATCATGGCATAAGGCTACGGGCAAGGGGAAACGGCAGTGAGCAATGGCAGTCTCTGCCTACTACTGCTGTTGCCTAACTTGTAAGAACCGTACTTTTTACCGTATATTCACCGCAAAAAGACCCGGGTGCTCAATAAACGCTGGATTCGCTACACCGCTGCTTTCTTCATTTATCTGACCGTGGTCGTCTTGGTCTACCTGGTGGAACACGATCAGGCTAATGCCAACATTCAGACCCTACCCGAAGCCTTCTGGTACTCAGTGGTAACCCTCACCACGGTGGGCTACGGTGACTTTTATCCGGTGACGACGGTAGGTAAGATCATCGGTTTGCTGTTTTTGATCGGTAGCGTAGGAGTGATCGGTTACCTGATCAGTCAGCTCACCGGACAAGTCAATCAATACTTAGAACGTAAACGACTCGGACTCTTGGGAACTTCATTTAGTCAGCACATCCTCATCATTGGTTGGGACAAGTTTGGTCAGCAGGTGGCCGAAGAAATCATCAATTCTGGTAAACAGGTAGCCGTCATTACCAACGATAAGGACGAGGTGGAGTTTATTCACGAAGCCTACGACCGAAACAAAGTATTCGTATTATACACTGACTATAGCAATCAAGAGGCGTTGCAGAAGGCTAACATCCAGGAAGCCGCTACGGTATTCGTCAATTTTGTGGACGATACCGAGGTGCTGATCTACGTACTCAATCTAAAGAAAGCTTACCCGAAGCTCAACTACGTGGTGTCGTTGAACAACCCTTCGCTGCGCGAAACCTTTGTGACGGCCGGAGTACGCCACGTGGTATCTAAGACTGAAATTGCCTCTCGCCTGGTAGCCAGTTATACCTTCGAACCCGACGTAGCCACTTTGGCCGAATCGCTGATGACCACCGCCCTGGAAGGGGAAGACTACGATCTGATAGAGTACGTGGTGACCGAACAAAATCCTTACCGCGGACAAAACTGCTTCGACGCTTTCGTGGCTCTCAAAAAGGAGCACGACAGTGTGTTGGTGGGGATCAACCAGCAGCAAGACGATGGCATCCGAGTACTGCGTAAGAACCCCTCCGCGGACGTCACGATCAAGAAAAACGATTATTTGGTCATTATGTGCGACGGTAAGGCCAAGCAGCAACTACAGAAAGTGTTTGGTGCAGAAGAGGGGCGCATGGTGGAACAAGGAGCAACCGACCAGATAGAGTAGGAGTAGGGCAAAACGCGCACTAAAAATGCTTGCGCTGGAGAATCTCGCTGAGTATCACGGCGCGTTTGGCCGTATCAGGCTGGCGCAACGAGCGGCCGATGCTGGCCCCTAGCGAAGTCTTCTTCTTTGACTTCTTGGCAAGCTTGACCGGTTCAATACGTTTACCCGTGCTTTTCAGCGAAATCTTATCGGCGATCTTAGTAGGAGTGCGTGTAGTTGTGGGGGGCGGTTCCTGTTGTTCTTGCAGGTAGGGGGGAAGCTCATAATCGTCTTCGTAGTTTTCTTCCGGTTTGCTTGCCGGCGGTTGCCCGGTTAGCTCACGCAGCATCTGCTCAAAGTCAGGAAAACCGGTGGTGGGCTGGGGCCGGTCGGCCGGGGAAGCCGTCACCGGCGGGGCGTCTGTCGGCGATCGTTCCAAATCAGCCTCTTCTTCGGTGCGTGGCGCCGCCTGTTTCGCCGCTTTACGTTTGCGTTCTAACCACTGTGACAGCAGGGAGAAGGCCGCGAAGGCCAGAAAAATAAGTACTTCCAGATAGTTTTCCACACTCGTTTAGTTAAGGATTAGGAGTCAGTTAATTAAGAATGAACGGCAGATAATTCCTAATTCTTCATCCATCAATTCTTCATTCGCTCTCAAAATACGCTATATTCGCCCCGAAACGTCTGAGGCGTTCGCATCTACAATCTACCTGTCCTGATCATATCTACCGTAGCACTGCCGAGTAAAGTATGCAGTTAACCACTCTGGAACTCAAGGGGTTCAAAAAGTTTTGGCGATAAAGTAACCATTCACTTCGACCGCGGCATTACCGGCATTGTCGGACCCAATGGCTGCGGCAAATCCAATGTCATCGACGCCATCCGCTGGGTGCTGGGCGAGCAGAAGACCCGTATGCTGCGCTCCGATAAGATGGAGAACATCATCTTTAACGGTACCAAAAAGCGCAAGCCGACCCAACTGGCCGAAGTGTCACTTACCTTCGACAACACCCGCAATCTGCTGCCCACGGAGTACACCCAGGTGACTGTCACGCGCCGTTACTTTCGCTCGGGCGATAGCGAGTATCAAACTCAACGGTGTTACCTGCCGCCTCAAGGATATTGTCAACCTGTTCATGGACACCGGTATCGCCTCCAACAGCTACTCCATCATCGAGCTCAAGATGGTGGACGACCTGCTCAACGATAAGGACAACTCGCGCCGTCATCTGTTCGAAGAAGCGGCCGGTATCAGCAAGTTCCGAGCCCGTAAGAAGGAAACCCTGCGCAAGCTCAACAGCACCGACGCTGACCTGGACCGGGTGGACGATCTATTATTTGAGATTGAAAAGAACCTCAAGTCGCTAGAGAAGCAGGCCCGACAGGCCGAGCGATACTACAAGACCAAAGAGGTGTACAAAGACCTAAGCGTGCGCTTGGCCAAAGCCACCGTGGCTGCGCAGCGGAGCACCCTCGACCGGATTCACACGCAACTGGATCAGGAGCAAGACCGGAAAACGAGTTTGAGTCGCCAGTTGGCGGAGCGAGAGGCTGGTTTGGAAGAAAGCAAGGTAGGCTTAGTGAAGCAGGAGAAACTACTCGCCTCACGTCAGCGTACCCTCAACGAGCACGTGGAGAAGGTGCGCACCTACGAAAGCGACAAGCAAGTGAAGAACGAACGCCTGCGCTTGCTGCAAGAGCAAAATCAGCGATTGACTGAGCAACTGCGGCAAGACCGCTTGGCCATAGCGCAAACCACGCAGCGGCTCGACACCCTGCGCGAGCAACGGGCAGGCTTACTGGATCAGCTGGAAAGTAGCCGCACGCGGGTGAGTGGACTGGAGCAAGCATACCAACGCTTCAAAGAGCGCACGCAGGTGCTCAAAAAACGAAGCCACCGTGGCGCAGCAAACGTTTCGCGAGAAGCAGGATGAAGTCTATCAGCTGAGCAAGGCACTAGAAGTGAAGCAAATGCAATTGAACGTGTCGCGCCAGGAGCTAGAAAGCAGTGCGGCCGACAGCCATGCGCGTGGGGCTGACCTGAGCAAGTTTGATACCCAGGCGGCGGAGCTGGCCCAGCAGTTGGAAGAAAAGAAGCAAGCATTGCTCGAGGCTGAACAAGTGCAGGAGCGGTGGAAGCTACAAACCGAACAACTGGCCGAAGCCACCGAGGCTACCAAAGAAGCCCTGGTGCAGCGCAACCGCGAGCAAGACGCCCACGCAGAACGAGTACAACCTCACCAAATCGCTGGTCGACAACCTAGAGGGCTTTCCTGAGGCCATCAAGTTCTTGAAGCAAAACGTGCAGTGGGCCAAGAACGCACCGCTGCTATCCGACGTGGTTACTTGCCCCGAAGCGTACCGGGTGAGTATTGAGAACTACCTGGCGCCCTACATGAACTACTACGTGGTAGAAACTGCCGCTGAAGCCTGGGAAGCCATCAACCTACTCAGCGATGCCGCCAAGGGCAAAGCCAACTTCTTTGTACTGGATCAGCTGTCTGACTTTGAACCCACTCCGCTCGAGACTTTAGACCACGCCGTGGCGGCCGTGGCGGTGGCTGAGTACGACCGACCTTACGCCCGCCTGATTGAGTACCTACTGGATAATACCTACGTGGTGGATGCCACGTTTGAACTGCCGCCGCTGAGTGAGCGTACATTTATCACGCAAGACGGTCGGGTAATTCAACGCGCGCGCAGTCTGTCGGGCGGTTCGGTCGGCCTGTTCGAGGGCAAGCGTTTAGGACGCGCCAAGAACCTGGAAAAGCTCAAGCAAGTCCTCAAGGAGCGCCAGACTGATATTAATGCCCACCAGGCACGACTGCGCGAACAGCAGCAG
>CBDCAN010000014.1:0-19185 GCA_965213875.1 Tunicatimonas sp.
ACAATCAACCGATCCTTGTGGTCGAACGTCATCGCCACCCACGACCCCTGTTCGTGCTCTGAAGGGCTGTACAGGTGCTCGATCCGAAAGCCGGATGGCCACTTGAGTGCACTTAGTTTCGGGTCTACAGATTGATTGAGCTCAGCCTCAGGGTTTTCTGGTGAACCGCAGGCTACCGTTATTAATATAAACAGCCAGCCGAATGCGAGGGGGGGCGTGTGTTTCATAAAGAGCGATAGGCTTGTGACATCCCAACGAGGGGTTATCGTTAATTTAGCAATTTTCTCCGGTTTATTGCTATCCGTGACTACGCTCAGCCAGACGGTTTTGTAGAATAAATGAAGTTGGCCTAAACCGCTTTTACGGTCAGTCGCACCGGCTCATGCGTTTGTGGTTTTCAAGCGGTCTCGTCAAGGTATATCCTTTTTTACTCTGTAGTGCTTTCGTAGACTTTCCTGGTTTATCATCTGCCCTTCGAAGTGCACGGCCTTTTCATAGAATTGACAATGATGATGTTTTCTGGATTGTCTCACTCCTTCAATGTCATTCCGTAGGAATCTCGTTGCACTTTTCGCGTATAGTTTAACAAAGCCCTTACAGGGTGACAGGAAAAAAGGTCAATTTAGGGCATAGCGTTTTTATGAAAAAGCCCTGCTTCGGAGTGAGTTTCCTTGTTTGTGGATGAGGTGGCGCAAAGAAAACCACGCAGTACTTTTTGGGGCAAGTAAAAAGTATTTACTTTGGATACACCGCCAACCTTCTTCGTATCTATGCACAAGCTCCTTTGCCTCGTTGTTGTTTGCAGCTGGCTGCACCAGCCAGTCTGGGCACAGTCTAGCGAGACCCGGTCTGGCGAGACCCAGAACGGCGGTTCCCGGTCTGGCGAGACCCTTCGGGACGAACCATTGTCCTCGCTTCGCTTTACCTTGTCCGAATGTGTTGATTATGCTATCAAGAACAACCTGACGGTGCGTCAGAGCGGGTGGGATGTGCTACAGAGTGAGGTGGTCCTTAAACAATCTAAGGCCGATTTGTTGCCATCGTTGAACGGAAACACCGACCTGAGCTACAGTGTGGGGCGAACCATCAATCAGTTTACCAACGATTATGTGGAAGAGCCGGTACAACAGCAGAGTATGAGCTTGGTGGGGCGAATAACGCTCTTTGAGGGTTTGAGAAGGCTTAAAACAATCCGACAAAACGAGAGCGATGTGCTGGTAAATGAGCTCGGGTTGGCGGCCACTGAGAACGACATTACGCTAGAAGTAGTGGGGGCCTACACCCAGATTCTACTCAACCAAGAACTGCTGGAAACCGCAGAGCTTCAGCAACTCACCACCGAAGGGCAGCTCCAGCGTACGCGTCGTTTGGTAGAAGCCGGTAGCCTGCCGCAGGCTGACGCCTTGCAACTGGAAGCTCAACTGGCGCAGGGCGAGACTTCGGTAGTTAACGCTGAGAACGATCTGGCCCTGGCGCAACTGCGGCTCAAACAGTTGTTACAAGTGCCAAGTGAGCAGGCGTTAGAAATTATCGTGCCTGAAGTTGAAGTGCCCGAAACCGCTTTGCTACCTGCTTCGGCGGAGGCGGTGTACGAAGGCGCTCTAAATCTGCCCGGTATCCGTAGTGCGGATCAGCAGATTATCAGTGCTGAATATGGTATTGATGTTGCCGAATCGGGCTATTATCCCACGCTTTCACTGGTGGGAGCACTGAGCTCTAATTACTCAGACGCCGCCCCTGCGGTGATTCCTCGTTCTGGTGCGGCTACGGTAGCGGAACAAGTGCCAATAGGTTTCTTTATAACCCCCGTTGATTTGGGCGGTTTTGCGGCTGGTTCGCCGGTGCCCGTTCTTCGAGAAACGCAAGTGACCGCTCCGGGCGAAACCGTAGAAAACACCTACGTCAACCAGCTCGATTTTAACCTGCGGCGTTTTGTGCAGCTGAGTCTCAATATCCCGATCTTTAATAACCTACAAGTGCGCACCAACGTGGCCACGGCGAAGATCGGCCTGGAGCGCGCGCAGCTTAACGCCCTCAACCAACGCAACGTGGTACGGCAGAATATTGAGCAGGCTTATTTAGACGCGAAGTCAGCCGCCAAAAGCTACGAAGCCACCCAAAGGCAGGTGGCTGCGCTGCAAGAAGCATTCAAAAATACTGAGGTGCGGTATCAAGCCGGCGCCATCGATGCGGTAGACTACAATCAGGCTCAGAATGATCTGAACGGGGCTGAATCAGACCTGGTACGCACTAAGTATAACTATATATTCAGCTTGAAAGTATTGGACTTTTATCAAGGAAAGCCTCTCAACTTCTAGTGAATAGATAGGCTAGAAAAACGAACTAATCTGATGACGTTTTACGAGTGGAACCGCCGCGGTAGTGAGGGGAAGCGGTGATGACTATCACACGTGCTCACACGCAGTAGCTGTCACTCGCCGGAGTCGAGCGACTTACAATGGTACGGCAGTTTAGTGCCAAAGTCATCCGCTACCTCACATTGTTACACAGACTATGGGTACGCAAGACCTTCTCGTGACGCCAGTTGTACTGTTTTTGGTATATCTGGTAGCTTATGCACTGCGCCCAGCGTTTACCGATGCCGTCACGCGGCAGTACTTCATAACGGGGCTCACCGTTAAGATCGTAGGAGCCATATCCGTAGGGCTAATCTACCAGTTTTACTACGGCGGTGGGCAACCTAGTGGCGATACGTTTAACTATTTTGCCAACGCTGCGGTCATCAACGAGGCTTTCGGCGACTCGTTCGGCTTAGGCTGGCAACTGCTCCTGGCCGACGGTGAGTATGAACCGGAGATATTTAACTACGCTACTCGAATCTATTGGTTCAGTTCGCCCACCGAGTACTTTGTTATACGCATCGTAGCACTACTAGGGCTGTTTACATTTCATACCTATTCGGCCATTGCGGTGCTGTTTGCAGCCATTAGTTTCAGCGGAGTGTGGGCTTTGTACCGAACGTTTTATAAATTCTTTCCGCCGCTCTATCAGAAACTGGCCGTTGCCATCTTGTTTCTACCGTCCGTGGTGTTCTGGGGGTCCGGTATCCTGAAAGATTCTATCACGCTCGGAGCACTGGGCTGGGCTACCTGGGCACTCGTACGTATTTTCTTCGAGCGAAAGGGGGTGCCAAGAGCCGCACTGGTGCTGCTGATTGGATTATACACGATCTACGCCATCAAGATATACATCGTGCTGTGCTTTTTGCCGGCGGCACTGCTGTGGGTTTTCCTGGCTAATATTGAGCGGGTGCGTTCGCTGGCTATTCGTGGGATGTTGGCTCCGTTGGTGTTGGGGGCGGTGGTGACGCTAAGTTACTTCGCGGTGATAGAGATCGGTAAAGACAATACCCGCTATTCGGTAGATAAGCTGTCAGAAACCGCTGAGATTACGGCGCGCTATTTGTCCTACGTAGGCGAGCAGCAGGGGGGCTCTGTATACACACTGGGTGATGATTTTGACTTTAGTTTTGGAGGGATGCTACGTAAATTTCCGCTGGCGGTGAACGTGACGCTATTTCGGCCCTATCTTTGGGAAGCATATAATCCGGTGATGCTACTTTCGGCACTGGAAAGTTTCTTCACGCTGGCGCTTACGATCTATATTTTGTTTAGTGTTGGTATCAGACATTTGTTACAGTACATCGTATCTAAGCCCATCATTTTGTTTTGTCTGTTGTTTGCTATTGCCTTTAGCTTTTCGGTAGGAATCAGCACTTATAACTTCGGCTCGTTGGTGCGCTACAAGATTCCTATGTTTCCGTTCTACCTGAGCGGATTGTTTATTCTTCAGCACTACGCGCAGCAGCGTGTGCGGAACCGACCGAACGCTTTTATCAACGCATGAGATCATTGGCCTTTTTGATCGTCCTCTGCCTATGCGGTAGTGTCGCGCAGGCGCAGAGTAGCTCCGCACCGCTAAACCCTGACTACTATCATCTGATTGAACGCTACGAAGTGTTGAGCGGACAGCAAACGTCAGGCTTTGATACAAACGTGAAACCCTACCGCCGTCGGGCTATTGGTCATTTTGTAGATTCAGTATCGCTGAAAAGTGCTGCGCAATTTAACCTGAGTTACCTGGCCAACGACAATTGGGATTACGCGCGTACTGCGGACTCACTAACGGCTAAACCGCTGCTCAAGTACTTTTTTCGCCGACCCAGCGACTTCTGGCACCTGCGGCGACCCGCCATCACGCTTCACGTTAATCCGGTGCTGCACCTGGCTGCCGGACGCGATGAAACCGGCGACGGATTTAATTATATCAATACCAGAGGCATTCAGGTGCACGGCATTATTGATGCGCGGGTATCTTTTTACAGCTACATTGGTGAAAACCAGGTGGTATTTCCGAGCTACGTCAATGACTACGTGCGCCGCACACTTACGGTGCCGCAGGAAGGTTTTTGGAAGGGACTTGATGACCGAGGCGTCGACTTCCTGACCGCCCGTGGTCATATTGACTTCCGGGCCACGCGTCACATTAAGTTGCAGTTTGGGCACGGTCGGCACTTTATCGGGGCGGGGCACCGTTCTATGATTCTGTCTGACTTCTCTAACAACTATCTTTTTTTGCGCATCGACACCGACGTGTGGCGCTTGCATTACACTAATATCTTTGCACAACTCACGTCAGACATTGTGGGTAACCGAACCGGTTTGTTCGGCACGGTATCGTTCGTGCCCAAGTATCTGGCATTTCATCGGCTGTCGGCTCGCCTCGGCAAGAAGGTCAATGTAGGTGTGTTTGAGTCGATTGTTCAGGGCAATGCCGAGGGGCAGTTTGATCCTACGTACCTCAATCCCATTATTTTTTACCGGGCCATAGAACAGCAGGGAGGAAGTGTGGGTAATGCGCTGCTCGGAGTAGATGCTAACTGGATCATTGGTAAGCGCGGTTTGCTCTACGGGCAGGCAGTCATCGACGAGTTTGTAATGAGCGAAGTGCGCTCGGGCAATGGCTGGTGGGGAAACAAATACGCTCTGCAACTAGGCGGAAAGTATATGAACGCGTTGGGAGTCGAAAATTTAGACTTACAGCTGGAGTATAATCGGGCGCGCCCTTACACCTACTCACACCAAGATCTATACCGGAGCTATACCCACTATGAGCAGCCCTTGGCGCATCCGCTGGGAGCCAACTTTGAAGAAGCGGTAGGCATTGTGCGGTACCAACCGTTAGACAAGCTATCGTTGAAGCTAAAACTAATCGTCGCGCAATCCGGGGGAGATCGTGATAGTACCAATTGGGGGGGCAACGTGTTGCTTGATGACCGAACCCGCGAGCAGGACTACGGCAACGAGTTGGGGCAAGGTGTACCTACGGACCTACTGATCGTAGACGCAGTGGCTTCGTACCAGCTATGGCACAACGTATTCGCTGACCTCCGCTATTTACAACGTACTCGCACCGCCAATGAAGTAGCGTTAGACGAAGACAACCGCTTTGCCTCTTTCGGGTTGCGGTGGAATATCCGCCCTCGTGCTTATGATTTTTAGCAATAAAATTGTACAACTTGTTGTACATTAGGCACTGAATATATATCTTAGAGTATGGAAATCACATCCTACTCTAACTTTCGCCAGCATCTCAAATCATTTTTAGATAAGGTGTTTGAGACGCACTCACCTCTTTTCGTGACCCGATCCAATGGGGAAGATGTAGTCGTCATGTCTAAAAATGACTACGAAAGTATACAAGAAACGTTATACCTGCTCAGTAGCCACAAGAATGCCGAGCGTTTAGCTCAGGGTATTCAGGAGTATGAAGCCGGGAAAGGAATACACCGCAAATTGACGGAGTAGTGGAGTTTATTTTTATGTCTTCAGCTTGGGACGATTACCAATATTGGCAGCAGACGGACAAGAAAATGCTGAAGCGGGTGAATGAACTGATCAAGCAGTGCGTGAGAACCCCCTTTGAGGGAGCCGGTAAACCAGAGCCTCTACGAAATAACCTTTCTGGATGGTGGTCGCGAAGAATCAACCAAGAGCATCGTTTGGTATACCGCTACGAAGAGGGGAAGTTGTACATCCTTCAGTGTCGAAGACACTATTAATTTGTAAACAAACTTAGGAAATTAGCGGCATTAGACCGTACCGAGTACTGGGCTTCTACTTTTTTGCGTCCGGCCCGCCCCATACGCTTGCGCTGTGCCGCATCCGTCAGCAGTGCCGATAAATATTGATACCAATCTTCGTCGGTGGTGCAATGAAAGCCTTCTACTCCGTGCTCAATAATCTCAGCATTGACACCCACCGGAGACACCAGTGCCGGGATGCCCAGCGCCATGTACTGAAGCGCCTTAAAGCCACATTTGCCCTGTGCCCAGCGGTCATCCGGCAAAGGCATCAGTCCGATATGTATACGTAGCAGATCATCAATCTCCGTCGCTTGCTGCCAGGGGATAAAGTCCAGAGAGGCGAGCGACCACTCGGGTGGGCGGTTCGCAATCACTACCAGACGAAAGGTATGCGCGCGCTCTAGTTGTTGCAATACCGGCACCAATCGCTCCAGGTATTTGAGCGTTGAGTGAGAGCCGGTCCAACCAATAGCGGGCCGGGGGGATGTTTGCTGTTGCAAGCGGTTGTGACAATACACCGTATCAATAGTGGTCGGATTGACGGTTACGCGGCGGGTATGCTCACCGGCAAAGCTGGCCAAATAGGCGTTGCCCGCACTCACGCGGTGGCTCCATCGGCATATTTGGGGAACCTTACGTCGCCACTTGATCAAATCAGCCCCTGTATTGACCGAAGAACGATCGGCTAACCAGATAGCATCGTCGAAGTCATAGACAATAGCACGACGAAAGATGTTGGCCAGCCACCACTCTACCCAGGGGGGGCCTAGTGGCGTGGCTTCACGGTGGATGAAGATGATATCTGCCCGGCGGGAGTGGTACAGATGACTGATCCGACGAAAGAAGCCGAGCAGCAAACCTCTCGCTTTTTGAAACGTATTGCCACGGCGATAGAGGATCTGCCAGGTTCGCTCATCGAGAAAGGAATATACTTCGTAAGACATGCCGGACTTCGCTAGCAGCGGCAGGTACTGTTCATAGCGGAATCGCTGACTCGGGGCACTGCCTAACGGATAAGGGCACAGAAAAACGACGGATACACTTTTATTTCCTTTCTTTGAAGAAGTTAACACGACATTGATGAAAAAGCTTATACTCGTAGGTGGTGGCGGCCACTGTCAATCGGTGATTGACGTGGTAGAAACGTCGGGAAAATACAAAATTATTGGCATTGTTGATCGAGCCGAGCGGGTAGGGCAGCGGGTTTCCGGCTACGAAATCGTAGGTGCTGACGATCAGCTAGCGTCTATGACGAGCGATGACACCTATTTTCTGATTACCGTGGGTCAGCTTGACCACGGAGGACTGCGCCACCAACTGTTTCAGCAGGTGCAGCAAGTCGGCGGGCTCTGGGCGACTGTGGTATCAGCTAACGCCTACGTATCGCCTCGTGCGAAGGTAGGCCAAGGTAGTGTGGTAATGCATCGGGCCGTAGTCAACGCCCACGCCAGCGTGGGAGAGAATACTATCGTCAATACGGGGGCATTAGTAGAGCACGGAGTACGCGTAGGCAACCACTGCCACATCGCCACCGGCGCTATCGTCAACGGAGACTGCCGACTGGCTGATCGGGTATTTGTTGGCAGCCAGGCGACGGTGATACAAGGTGTATCCATCAGCAGCGATATTGTGGTAGGGGCCGGGGCCGTGGTCACTCGGTCTTTGTCTGTTCCCGGCACCTATGTGGGTACGCCTGCCCGAAGTGTATCTGGCATCACTAGTTAAACGCGCGCTCACGTTGCAACAGTACGCCCACTCCCAGCGACTGACTGATCTGCGGATCGTCGGTCTGATCGCGGTCGTACAGTAGGATAGAAGCAAAGCTTACGTTGATAAAACGCGTTATTTGTGCCGAGAACAATAGCTCCAGCCGGTGGTCCCAATTAGAAATACTGAAATCATCATAGTTGGCAAACATCAGATAGCGAGTTTTCAAACTAATCGTCTCGGTAATATTACGACCGTAGTCAGCCTGAATCTGGAGTGCATACAGTTCGCGGCGCACCTGCTCACCTAAGTCTACGCCGTAGCGGGCTTCTACATTCTCAAAGACCGCCGTATCAGATACGAAGGTGAGGCGGGAAGAAAGTGGACTGAGTCGTAGTGTGAAGTACTCGTTAGGATCATACTCAAAACCTATTGAGGCAGTCAGGAAGCCCGGCGACATAAACTTAGAAACCAAGAACTCTTGCTCTACGCCCAGCGCATCTTCCTCGTAGCGATAGCCTGGACCAAATTGCGTCAAGAAGTTGAGCGAGAAGAAACCGTTCCAGTTCTCTGATATGCTTCTACCCACCTTTGAGTCTATAAAAATCCGGTCTTGCGACTTGCGACTTCCCTGGTTTCTTGTGCTGATAATACCATAGAGCATATCTACCTCGCTGTCCCAACTCCAACCATCTTTGTCGTAATGCGCTTGGTAGTTTAGAAACGAACTAAAAGCTACTGAGTTGATACCTCCGCCGATCCAATTGTCACTAAAAGCTGCCTGGTTAAAGTTAAGTCCAAACCCGAACGAGGTCAGCCAAACCGTATCTTGCACCACGCTGGTGGTATCGGTTAGATCGAGGGCTTCCAGGGGTTCTTCTTCTAGGGTAGGCTCGGTTTCTAGCGTAGGTTCAGCCGGTGTCTCGGGCTCTTCTTGTGCCAGCAGCCACCCCGGACAAAAGCCAATGGCGAAGGCCAATAAAATACTTCTCATACAATGTGGTTTAAGTAGATTAATTTGATAGTAGCAGTGGGAGCCATCTTTTAGCAGCGGCCGATCGTGCTCGCTGCCGCACTAGCTACTGCTACTTCACCGTTTTGATCGTGATGCGAGTACCAGCTACGTGCCAGAGTATACGTGAGAATCTATCTGAGGGAAAGGAATAGTGATGCCCTCTCGGTCGAACGCTTTCTTAACCGCCTCGTTAGTCTCGAAGAATACAGACCAGTAATCGCCCTGCACGACGCGCGCCCGCACCTTAAGGTTGACTGAGCTATCGGCCAGTTCGGCTAAGTTGATGAATTGCTCGTCGGGAGCCACCACCCTGGGATCTTTATACACAATGTCTTTGATCACCTGTCGGGCTTTGTCTATGTCGTCTTGATACCCGATGCCGAAGGTCCACTCTACCAGACGTGTCTCTTCCGTAGAATAGTTGATGATTTTGTCGTTAGACAACGGTCCGTTGGGCACAATGATCGTCTTGTTGTCGTAAGACTTCATAATCGTGTGGAATATCTGAATCTCTTTGACCGACGCAGTGACCCCCTGCGCTTCGATGACGTCGCCGACCCGAAACGGTTTAAGGAGCAGAATGAGCACACCGCCGGCGAAGTTGGCCAAGCTGCCCTGTAGTGCCAGGCCGATGGCCAAACCGGCTGCCCCTAGCACCGCCACAAAAGAGGTGGTAGCAATACCCAGCATGCCTGCTACACTGATTACCAGCATGACGATGAGTATGGCACGCAGGATGCTCGAAATAAAGGGCACTAGCGAAGGTTCTACGTCACGCTTCGTGAGCTGCTTTTGGATAAAGCCTACGACTCGTTTGATAATAGCCAGCCCGATAATGAGCGTAACAATGGCCAAGAGAACCTTAGGAAGATAAAGCAGGGCAAGCCCAGTAAGGCTCTGTAATGCGTTCGATAGATCAAGGTTTTCCATAAGATAAGGGTTTGGATAGTGAAGTGCGAGTGAAAATGTGACTGAGAAGAGTAGCGTTCGGCTGCCTCAGAAAAGACAACCTGATCATAACACACTAAACCGCGAGTACTGCTCTACGTATCGTAAGCAGGATAAGAGGTACGTATGCTCAGCGGTCAAAATTAGCAAAATCAGCGTATTGACCAAACAAATAGTGATCAGCACCAGTAGATACATCGTCTGTCACTTTCATGTGTCTACCTTTCTACTATGGCTTCGTTTCTCTATAATCCTGATCTGTCTTTCGTTCGTCCTAATTTTCCGGGAAATTTTTTTGAAAAAGGGCAGTTTCATCACGCCCAGTACGCTAGTGGCGAGGTGCCCGTGGGCCGGGTACTACAGTGGCAGCTATCTGGTAATCCACAGAAACAAGAGAAGACACGAGACCCGTTTCGTCTCAAGTGCATACGCGATAATCGCTTTCTTAAGGAAGACAAGGATATGATGGTGTGGTTAGGACACGCTTCTTTCTTCATGCGTATACAAGGAAAAACCATCATCACCGACCCCTGCTGGACCGACCTGCCGGCGATCAAGCGAAAGGTAGGACTACCCTGTGCCGTCAACGATTTTCGTGACATTGATTATCTCCTGCTGTCGCACGGGCACCGCGATCATTACGATAGTGCGTGCGTCAACCGACTGCTCGATCAAAATCCGGCAATAGAATTGTTGTTGCCGCTCAAATTAAGTCAGCTACTCGGCGACCGCAAGCAGTCTGTCAAGTACCAGGAAGCCGCCTGGTGGCAGCAGTTTCGTACGGAAGACGGGCTGGAGATCACATTTTTGCCCGCCAAACACTGGAACCGTCGGTGGCTCAACGATTTTAACCAGCAACTGTGGGGAAGCTTCTGGCTACGCAGCGAACAGTCCTCGGTATACTTTGCCGGTGACTCTGGCTACGCGAATCATTTCGCTGAGATTCAGCAGTATATGGGAACACCCGATGTGAGCCTTATGCCGGTGGGAGCTTACAAACCGTCGTTTATGATGCGCGAGGCACACATGAATCCGCACGAAGCGGTGCGGGCTTTTCATGATTTGAGAGGAACCAGTATGGTGCCCATCCACTACGGCACCTACGATCTGTCGGATGAACCGATCGGTGAACCGGTACGGCAGCTCAAGGCGATGCAGCAGCAAAACCGTGTTCAGGGGCTCAAACTGGCAGACGTGGGAGAGGTAATCTACCTGTAGCTAAAAACAAAAAGCCTAAGACAGATGCCCTGGGCCCTTTGCGAACGTCCATTATGAAAATCAAATCTACAGTAGCAAATATACAGCAGGCACACCGCCCGCACGTTACCAGAATGTTAAGTTAACGTGAACCTTCGGTAATCCACACAATGGCGTGGGCTCAACAGCAGGTCAATATGGTGCGATTCTGCTGATATGAACATACTATTTAACTAGTTATAAATGACTAATTGTGGTCGTACTATTATGATAGTCAGTGCATAACCTCTATCTTCATTTGGTGTAGAAGATACTTTTTAGGGTTACACATCATTTTTCCGAAGTAAATTTTCAGGGACGATTTCTCACCAGATAGTATCCTGTCGCAAGGAGGTTGTAACCCCCTCCATCTTCCTCACACCTCCCCTCATCTTTGTTGATATTCTGTTACCTTGTCAGCCGTCATGGATTCATCTTTAGACGTACTAGGACAAGCATGGCTTGACCATTGGCGACAAGGAAGAGCCGCTCCGCTGTGGTTGCATACCAGTTACGACGAGGAGACGGAAGAGATGCCAATCGATTATTTCTTCAGAGCACCCGCTCACTTTCCTGAGATAGAGCAATATGCTCTGAGCATGTGCCGAGGGAAGGTTTTAGACGTCGGAGCAGGAACTGGCGTACACGCGTCGTATCTACAACAGCAAGGGCAGCGAGTGACTACCCTAGAGATATCAACCGCCGGTGTGCATATCCAACGGGAGCGGGGGTTGCATCAGGTAGTGCACGGCGATTATCACGATTACGAAGGCCGAGGCTTCGACACGGTACTGCTGTTAATGAACGGGGTGGGTGTATGCGGCACAATTGCCGGACTACACAGCTTGTTACGACAGGCCCAACGCTGGCTTAGCCCTGCGGGGCAACTGATATTTGACAGTAGCGATGTGGCTTATCTTTACGAAGGGGCGTTGCCTACCGGTGCTTACTACGGCGAACTACGCTACCGTTACGAATACCGTGGGCAGCGCGGCCGGTGGTTTCCCTGGCTATACGTCGACATTGATACGTTAGAGACTATCGCGCTATCCGAAGGGTGGCGTGTTCAGAAGGTTTTTCAGGATGAACAGGATCAGTACTTGGCCTGCCTCACACTAGTTTAAATACAATCACTCAAATATTTCTGCGCCGCTGCACCATGACTCCATTGTTCTGAGAGGCCGATCAGCCGGTAGCGGGCACCGTAGGTTATCACCTGAGGAGTGGTTACCATGATACTACAGATTACGATTGGAAGCAGTACGTAGACTCTGCTAACCACCATCTTAAGCGAGGAAAAGTACACAGAGAGGTAAAGCCGAAGGTTGAATGAATAGTTGCACTACTCATCCTCCCGGATATGTTCTTTTGAAATGCCTCGAAGTAATAATGCGACTACTCAACGTCCTTGTTCTGACGCCTTTCCTAACGATAATAGATTGGTGAGCAGCCGATAGGCACCGGGTACTCCGGCGGGCAGTTCACGAAAAAACGATAGCCCCGTGTACACGTAATAGCCCTCGCCGTAGGGAGCCACGAGCAGGCTGCTCTCTTTGGCCTCCTCGCCCGAATCGTTGAGCGATAAGATAGCCGTGTACTGGTCGTCCCACTTTCCGGGGAAGTATAACCCGCGCTCTTGCACCCAGCCGCTAAAGTCCTGCGGGGTAATTTTATTGGGCACATTAAGTACCGGATGATCCGGCCGTAGAAACCGTACCTCTGCAGTTTCGTCAGCCACCCGGTCGCGCGAGAGCTCCATCGGATAGGGTGCGAATGACTCATTCACTAATCTGCGGCTGGTATTATACTGTACGATTAGCGTTCCACCCTGCTGCGTGTAGGCCAACAGCTGGTCGTTGCGGTAGCGTAGCCATTCTACGGTGTTGTAAGCCCGGATGCCAACCATAACGGCATCAAACTGCTCCAGGCGATCAGGTCGTATGTCTTCCTCTTTGAGTAGTGTTACCCGATAGCCCACCTGCTCTAGTGCCAGAGGAACGTCGTCGCCTGCCCCCATAATATAACCGATGCTGTTGCCGGTTTTCTCGAGATCCATCTTCACGAGTTTAGCCGTAGCGGGGGGCAGCAAGGTTTGGGTCGGGATATGGTCGTACGCAATGGCGAGTTTTTGTTGCTGATAGGTTTTGCCGTCGAGGGTAACCACCGCCTGCGCTTCGCCCACGCTCTGCCCGGCGGGCGGTGTCACCCGGAACGTAAAGGTCGCCTCCTGGTCCTTGAGAGCCAGTGCGTAGTTGTAGGTCTCGGGTTCTGCCGACCAGCTCTCTGGCAGTTGCAACGAAACCTGCCCTGAGACATTAGAACGACCGGCTTGCACCGTCACCTGCACGGTTTTGGCAGTATCGCTCGCAAACACCCGCACCGATTCTTTGATCTGACTAGTAACCGGGGGCACCACCACGAACGGACGGTAGGTTTCACCTCGACGAGGGTCGTTGTGTTTGTAGACTACGGGCAAATCTACGGACAAGGGTTTTCCGGCCACCTGTAGATCGAGACGAGCCACCAGTGCGGCGGACGACTCATCGCGCCCGATCAGCAGAGGATCTGATACCTCGAAAGTGAAGCCATCGTGCGGGTTTTTGAGCCAATAAGGTTCGGTATAGGAAAAATCAGTCGGCAGCACGGCCCGCATGCTGAATATCGTATCCACATTGCTGGTCAGCGGAAGGTTGAGCACCGTATCGCGTGATAAAGCCGGTAACAAAATTTGTTTAAACGTGACGTCCAAGTCAGACCGATTAATGGCTTCTACGTTGAGGGTAATTGTGTCGCCGGGGGTGGCCGAGTACTCTGCGATACCGGGGGTAGGGGCTTTGGTGCGACGTCGGACTAACTGGTTTGTACCCGCTCGCACTTCCAGGTATAAGCCTAAGCTGGCCTGAATCACGCGGTCTAGCTCTCGTCGTTTTACCTGCTTCCAATGGCTATCGGGAAGAGCGTTAAGGGCGGCTGAAGCATCCATCAGTACAGGAACAGAGGCAGCCGGATTGGCCGGGTTAAAGTTTCTTGTTGCCCGGGCCAGCAGTGCGCCCACGGTGGCTCCACCTTCCAGTTGATTCCAGCGCGTATTGATACCCTCTAGCAAATCGTTCTGCACCAGATCGCCGCGTACGTGTCGGAAGTATTCGTAGCGCGTGCCACGGGCACCGGTAGCACCAAAGCCCTGCGACTCGTGCTTGCTGCGACTCAGTGCTGCAATCTCGGTCACTGACTTGCCCAACAGCGGATTATAAACTCCCGTATCCATACGGATGACGGAGTCGTTGGCTACCGTCACCGAGTCAATGTTCTCCGTGAACCAATCGGTATCGTTGAGGTACAGTCGTTTGGGCTGCCAGGGTTCTACGTGCTCCAGTTGCTCAGGAAACTGCTTAGCATCGCCCGCTAGGTCAAAGGCTTCGGCAGCCAGTATGGCGGAAGTGGTATGATGACCGTGCCCGGCTCGTTCGTCGGGCGGGAAGCGGGTGATGATCACATCCGGACGAAACCGGCGGATCACCCACACCACATCTGACATGATCTTCTCTTTATCCCACAGTGCCAGTGTCTCGTCGGCGGTTTTGGAGTAGCCAAAGTCAACGGCCCGCGTAAAGAATTGCTGACTACCGTCCATGCGTCGGGCCTGGATGAGTTCTTGCGTACGCACCACCCCCAATCGCTCGCGAATCTCAGGGCCAATCAGATTTTGTCCTCCGTCGCCCCGGGTCAGCGATAGATAGCCGGTGTTCATCAGGCGCGTCTGCGACATGTAGCCGATCACTACCTGGTTTTCGTCGTCGGGGTGTGCTGCCAGGTAGAGCACACTACCCAGCGTGTTGAGCTTGTTAAGAGCCAGCTGAATTTCGCTAGCCGATAGTTTATCCGGGGGTTGGGCGTAGGTACTCGATGCCAAACATAGTGCGAGCAGTGTGCTCAGTAGATTCTTCATAGAGCGTTGATCTTTTTAACGGTTAAGCCGGTGGACTGAGCGATAATATCCACTGGTACGTTTGCTTGCTTAAGATTCTTAGCGATTTCAACTTGTTTTTCTCGGCTCGTCTTCTTTGCTGTTTTCTCCGCAGTTTCCTTAACGGTTTTTTCTACCGCAAAATCCATCGCGTTTTTCCAATCTCGTCGGTACTTTAAGTCGGTTTCGTAAGCATTCATTTCTTCTCGATTTAAATTAGAAACTTCGGCAATTCGGAACGCTTTTCTAAAGATACGTTCCTGCAAAATGGCCGGTATTTCACGAAACTTATGTAAGTTCTTTAGTAAATATAGCCCGCGCCGCGTCGGCATTTGTCGAAATGAGTAACCAACTCGCTTTCGGTTTTATCAAACTTGGTCATTTCCAGATAAATAAACGTTAGCTTATCATAGAAGATTTCTTGGGTGCCAAGTTCTACCAACTTTACCGTGTGTTGAAATTGCTCGGAGCGAGTGTCATCAAACGAAAAATCCATGATGCCAATGGTATAGGTAAGGTCTTTAACCTGCACCTTTTGGTCGCTCTGTTGTTTCAACAGTTCGTTTAAGAAGTCGATTAACAAATTCTTATTCGGCTCTTCCCCGAATAGCTTCTTAAACCGCAGCGGCGAACCGCCCAAAATCTGTGAACGGATCAATGTAACGGTCTTCTATTTCCATACGGTAGATAAAAACTGTGTCTTTGCGTTAGGCAAACGAAGCATCATCGTGATGGCCAGGCAAAGGTGGCGACTGTTGCTTCACCCGCTCAATTTCGTCAATAAAGGTTGGCGGCTCGGGAGGCTTTTGTTGTTCATCAGTTGCCTGCCGGCGAAGCTGTGCCGCCACTTCTTGCAGTTGTTTCAGTGAAGCATCGGATAGGTAGGCTAGGTCTTCTTGGATACTACGTACGAGTTGTTCTCTGTTCATGCTGATTTGCTTAACGGGCTAGAAGTAACCTTTGCTGCGTTAGCCCGGCTGGCCAATGGTTTCGGTTGCGTTGGCAAAATGATTCGGAACGTAGTGCCTACGTTCACTTCTGACTGCTTCACGAAAATCTTGCCCCGGTGGTAGTTTTCGATGATGCGCTGCGAAAGCGATAAGCCTAGTCCCCAGCCTCGCTTTTTGGTAGTGTACCCCGGCGTAAACACCTGCGATATCTTCGACTTGGTGATGCCCTTACCGGTATCCGTGATATCAATCACCGCTTGGTCTTTTTCCTGCACCACACTAATCTTCAGGTCGCCGATACCACTCATCGCATCCACCGCGTTCTTGCAAATGTTTTCAATCACCCACTCAAAGAGCGGCGGGTTAATTTGTACGTACAGCGTCTCTGGTTTGTGATGTAACTGCATATTCACCTTAGAAGAAATTCGAGTACGCAAGTAGCCCACCGTACCTTCCATGATTTGGACGAGGTTTTCGGGTTTCAGCGTGGGCGTAGAACCAATGCTAGAGAAACGAGCCGTGATCATCTCCAGGCGACTGATGTCTTTATCAATTTCCTTCACAATGTCAGGGTCAAAGGTATCGGGATCGGCCCGAAAGTACTCTACCCAAGCCATGAGCGACGACAGTGGCGTGCCCAGCTGGTGGGCGGTTTCTTTGGCCATACCGATCCATACGCGGTTCTGTTCGGCGGTGCGTGAGTAGCTGAACACCAAGTAGGCTACCAGAGAAAAGACCGTAATCACCAGCATTTGCAAGTAAGGATAATACTGCAGCTGGGTGAGTAAGAAGGAGTTTTTGTAGTACACAAATTGGTAGGCGTGCACCATGCCGGTGCGTGGGTTACGCAGCGCAATTTCAATCGGATCGTAGAGCGCTCGCATCTCTGTCAGTTCTTTTTCTAAAATGCGCTGCTTCTTTTCTTCGCTGTATGACTCTTCGATATCGATGTTTCGGTAGGCCTCGTAGTCACCGAAACTATTGGTCAGGATGGTAGGAATAGAGTTGTTGGGCGTCACAATTTCGTTGAACAAAAAAGTGATCTCTTCATCTTGATTGGCGATGCGTTCGATAGCCTCGGCGTAGAGCTTCACGTAGCTTTTTTCTCGTTCCTTGAGTTTATCGATTAGGCTGTTGGTGTACACAATAGACAGGGCCGCAATGGCGACGGCCACCGATACCACTACCACCTTCACCGTATTCTTCTTCTGATAGATGTTGGTGATATTATTGTCTCCGAAGAGACGAGAAAAACCGCGCTTGAGCATGAAGTGTGCCTAAATTTGGTGACGAAAAGGTAACGATTTTCGGACTAAAAGTATTCTAAACCGGCAGGTGAATGATTTATTTTGTTGCTTTGTTCTGGTGGTTGGCGGCCGCCGTGCGGATGATCTTCTAGGTGACTAGATGTTAGATACTGGGTTGCTGGGTACCGGGTGACGATTGTTACTAGCTGAGCATCTCGCCGGTTACCCAGTATCCAACTTCCTGCCGTGTAGAAAGTTGTCCAACCACCAATATCCAGTATCTAATCCCGCCGCCATTTATCCAGCATCAACAAAACTAACATATACCTATCATGCTCACCGCCCTTTCTCAACGTCAATTGTTTTTGGATCACCTGGCTCAAACCACGCACTTTCCGATGATGGTCGAGATCGTGCGAGCCGAGGGCGTATACATGTACGGGCCCGATGGACAACGCTACCTGGATCTGATATCGGGCATCGGCGTGAGTAATGTGGGCCACCGCCATCCGCGGGTGGTGCGGGCCATCAAGGAGCAGCTTGACCGTTATCTGCACGTGATGGTGTACGGCGAGTTTGTGCAGAACCCGCAGGTGCAGCTGGCCGAAGCACTAGCCCAAACCCTACCTAACCCATTAAACTGTGCCTACCTGGTCAACTCGGGCAGCGAGGCGATCGAGGGAGCGCTCAAGTTGGCCAAACGAGTCACCGGTCGGCCCAATTTTGTGTCGTGCTACGATGCCTACCACGGCTCATCGCAGGGGGCTCTGTCGGTGTGCGGCAGTGAGGTGTTCAAGCAGGCTTACCGTCCGCTGCTGCCCGGCGTGCGCCACATGCGGTTTAATCAGCCCGAAGACCTTTCGCTGATCGACGAGCAGACGGCGGCGGTGGTGATCGAAACTGTACAGGGCGAGGCCGGAGTGCGGGTGGCTAACGCTGACTATTTTCAGCAGCTACGCCAGCGGTGTGATGCGGTGGGTGCGCTGCTCATCCTGGATGAGATTCAGGCGGGCTTCGGCCGCACTGGTACCTTTTGGGCCTTTGAACCCTACGGTATCGTGCCCGACGTGGTGGTGGCCGCCAAAGGAATGGGGGGCGGCATGCCCATCGGAGCGTTCATCGCTTCGCACGAACTGATGATGAGCTTTCGCGAGAACCCGATTCTAGGTCACATCAGTACCTTCGGGGGGCACCCGGTGAGTGCCGCGGCCTCGTACGCAACGCTGCGTACGCTGCTCGACGAAAAGCTGATTCAGGAGGTAGACCGTAAAGCCGAACTCATCAAGCAGCACTTGCAGCACCCGGCTATCCGTGAGATCAGAAACCGTGGTTTGATGATGGCCGTGGCCTTTGATTCGTTCGAGGTGCTCAAGCCGGTGATCGATCGGGCGGTAGCACTCGGGGTGATCACCGACTGGTTCTTGTACTGCGACAGCGCGATGCGCATTGCCCCCCCTCTTACCATCAGTGACGAGGAAATTGCCGAAGCCTGCGGGTTGGTATCGCAGGCTATTGAAGAGGCTACGAGTCAGTCATCATACACTTAGATACTGTAGCAAGGAGCTCTGCTATTGGTCTGATCGTCAAGGGCATATTTTAAATCTTTAGTACGTTTACCTCGTCCTTTGTTAGAATAATTTTTTAGGTTTATCTTATTATAATCTATATACTAACCTAAAATTACACCAATAAGTGAAAAATATATTCCGAACCAGACTGCCCACCTGGTACGTTTTAGGCCTCTTAGCAGGTCTTACTCTGCTATCAGCCCGCTGGCTGAGTGATCCTGCCGACTCCATTGTCGACCGACTGACAAATTACATCGCGAACTATTGGCAAGAGAAGGTCTATCTGCACTTCGACAAACCGTATTACAGCACCGGCGAAACCATCTGGTTTAAATCGTATCTGGTGAATGCCGTAACGCATCGACCTGAACCGCGCAGTGGACTACTGTACGCAGATTTGATTGACCCGAACGGCCAAGTGATTGCACAGCGGCGACTGAA
>CBDCAN010000015.1:0-287434 GCA_965213875.1 Tunicatimonas sp.
GGTGCCACCGATCAGTTCTACAGTAGGAGTATTATTCATCCAGGTGGTGAGTCCGTCGCTTCCGCTGTTTCTGATGTGATTCATGCGTGCCCGCACCTTCGCGTAGTCTAAGGCCAGTCGATCTGCCTGAAATCCGTAGAACTCACCTCGGCTAGCCTGGTGAAACGCCTTGGCGGAAGCAACCAACGTTTTGGTCGGGGTGCAGCCGTAGTTGACACAGCTGCCCCCTACTTTGTTGGCTTCTACCACGCCAATGGTGGCTTCGGTAGGAATAAGCTTACCGAGCAGCACGCCCGTGGCTTGGCCAGTTCCGATAATAAGGTGAGAGAAGTGGGACATAGTTGAGTCGTTATCTGCCAATAGTTAGAAAGGGGGCGCGTCGTCAGAGAATGGCTTATTATCCGAGTCTTCTTCACCGGGCTTGAACTGTCGGTCGTTCGCCTTACTCGCAAAAGTAACGATGCCCGGATCATTAAATTCTTCGCCCATGCTGGCGCTTTGCAGCTGACTGCCGTAGGTGTTACCCGCACTCATGTCGCTGAGATTGGTAAACTTGGTATACTTACCAATAAACTTCAGCTGCACCGTATCCAATGCGCCGTTTCGGTGCTTTGAAATAATGACTTCACCGACGCCCTGCACGGGCTGGCCTTCGCTGTCTTCGGTCAAACCGTAGTACTCGGGGCGGTAAAGAAACATGACCATATCTGCGTCCTGCTCAATGGATCCACTTTCACGAAGGTCTGACAGCTGAGGGCGCTTGTCGCCGCCCCGGGTCTCTACCGCCCGACTCAGCTGCGATAGGGCAATTACCGGTACGTTGAGCTCCTTGGCGATGTTCTTGAGTGCGCGCGAGATAGAAGCAATCTCTTGCTCACGGTTGCCCCCGCCGGTGCGAGAAGAGTCGCCAGTCATCAGTTGCAGGTAGTCAATAATGATGAGTTCAATGTCACTCTGGGCTTTCAGGCGACGACACTTAGAGCGCAGCTCTCGGATGGATAGAGCCGGAGTGTCATCAATAAAGATCGGGGCTTCGGTGAGGCGACTGGTTTTAGCGTATAGCTGCTGCCACTCGTCTTCACGCAGATTACCTTTTTTAATCTTCTCGCTCTCCAACTCTGCTTCGGCCGAGATCAAGCGATTGACCAGTTGGATAGAAGACATCTCGAGCGAAAATATCGCCACCGCGTGGCCAAAATCTACCGAGGCATTCCGCAGGGCTGAAAGCACAAACGCGGTTTTACCCATCGCCGGCCGAGCAGCAATAATGACTAGATCTGACTTCTGCCAGCCGGAGGTGACCCGGTCTAGGCTGGTAAAGCCGGTGGGTACGCCGGTCAGGCCGTCTTTATGCTCCTTTTTGGCCTCAAGTTCAACCAGTGCTTCGCGCATCATGGAGCGCATATCGGCGTAGTTCTTTCGGATGTTTACCTCCGATACGTTAAAAATATCCTGCTCTACTTTGTCTAGCAGGGCAAAGGTGTCGGTGGTGTCTTCGTAGGCTTCTTTTTCAATTTCTGACGCAATCGTGATGAGGTGCCGTTTGATGGCCTTCTCAGAGACGATACGTGCGTGATATTCTACGTTCGCGGCCGAGTTTACCCGTTGGGTCAAACCACTCACGTAGAAGGCACTGCCCGCAAATGCCAACGTGCCGTTCTTACGCAACTGGTTGGTGACCGTTAGAATATCGATGGGTTCAGAGTTATCGAACAGCTGTAGGATTGCTTCGTAGATTTTCTGGTGTTGCTCCTTGTAGAAGCTCTCTACCTGCAAAATTTCTATCACAGCGGTCAGCGCGTCTTTTTCCAGCATCAGCGCACCGAGCACCGCTTCTTCTAAGTCTACCGCCTGTGGTGGCAATTTACCTAAACCCGTACTCACGCTGGCCTTACCAAGAATGTTGCTGATCTTGTCGCGCGTAGCATTGCCCGGTTTTGTCTGACCCGACTTGTCAGAAAACGAGCGGTTGCCCGGTTTAGGTGTACTCATGTGTTGCGTATGGTTTACGAGGTCAAAAGGACGACGAATCTACGAAATATATTACGGCTTCGCCTACTGAAACTAGCATTGTCCGCCAAAGATTTTAGGCATTCGCAAGAAGGTACTTTTAAGTACTACTTATGGTCTGCGCAGCTAACTGCCAGATACTAAAGCTTGAAGAGCGCGTCGAAGAAGTCTAGATTACTGTCGCGATCTTTGACCACAAACAGCGGAATATGGTTTTCGTAGTGCAGCAGCTCTTCAGACACGCTACCCAGCAGCAGCGCCGCCGCCGCAGTGCGTCCCTGCGATCCGATAACCAGCATATCTAAGTCTTGGCTTTCGGCAAAGGCCTGCAGCTCATCATGAACCGCTTTGTCTTGGGTGAGCTGGTAGTTCATTTGGCAAGTAGACTCGTCGATGTTATGTTCTTGAAAGAACTTTTCGGCGTCTTCGCGGGCGTGCTGCTCCATAATCTGAGCAAACTCCTCATAGCTCTTACCGGTTTTAGAGAACCCCAGGGGCACTTTATACACGTGCAAACCACGTATCTTCACCGGCGGATTTCTCTTTTGACCTTCTTTGGCCATATGGAAGGTCTGCGCCAGGGCTCGTTGTGCGTGTTCTGAAAAATCAATAGCGACCCCGATCTCATCGATACGAATGTCAGCATCCTTGGGCACAAATAACGCTGAGCAGTGGCTCAGTTCAGCAATTTTACCCAGGTTAAGACGGGGGCGGTATTCACCGCACGGTTTTCCTAACACTAGTAAGTCAGCCTCCTTGCGTTTGGCATACTTCAAAAAGGTATTGGTCGGCTTGCCTTCCAGCACGTCTATCTCTAGGACGGTGCCAGCCCGGGTGGTGAAGTAACGGTCTACCGTAGATCGTACCTCGTGCTTGATGGTTTCGTCTACCGGAGCCAGGGCCAAACGGTATTCTTCCGACAGGTTGTCGGGTAAGTCGAGGCTCTGCGCCACGTGCAGAAAATAGATGGTGTCGGCATCCATCATCTCGGCCACCACGGAGGTGTAGCGTACCACTTCCTCGTCAAGCTCAGTAAGGTCAATGGATACCACAATTCTTTTGATTTGATACATAAGTGGTTGGTTGTCAAAAAGTACGACAGACTAGATTAAACAATAACTCAATACAACATAAGGGCGCATCACGGATATTAGCGAGAAAAAACGATATTTGAAAGTAAGAAGGCTCTTTTGCCAGCGTGCAGCTTTTATTTACGAAGTGGTACGTCAACACCTTTTGAATCGACTATATTGAGTAGTCAATGGCGGGTAAATAATGAGATAGGGTCGAATGGGTCTGGGGAGCAAGTCACGATGTATTCTTATCATTAAGCACCTACGGTTATGAAGCCAGAGAGCGATTTTAAAAAACTTGAGTTTTTAGCTTCACGGTCCAGACAGTCTTTGGATGACCAGATAGCATCCTATACTGATAACCATAACAAAGCAGGACGTATTATAACGGTTAACGCGCTCTTCATGTCGTTCTTTCTGTTTTTGCTGAGAGAAAGTGATACAACTACGCTTATAACGTACGCATCTATCATTCCTTTTTTGTTGTTATTCACGGCTATCTATTTCCTACTACAGATATTTGTGTCCCGAAAGATGCACCAAGGATTCAGAACGGAGAACTACGATTTTGTATACCATATGAACTATGAAGAGGTACTTAACTATGAGTTAAGTGCTAATATCAGCTCAATTGAATACAATGCTGAAACTGTGTTTAAGCAGAATCGTAGATTAAACAAGGGAATTACGCTAACTTATTTAGCAGGCATCATTTTTACGATCTTAATTATTGTAAGTCAGGGAATGGGGTGAACTTATCTTTGCTCTTGTTAGAGAGACTTATACAAACGGAAGAATTATGGCAAAACAAGAAACTTCATCAAATTCTGGTAACAATACGGTGCAGGGTTCACCAGAAAAGCCACAACACACGCCCCCCATCCCACGGCTTCCTAAGGAAGAGTTATCAGTTTTTGAAAGAGGCCGAAATCCTAAGTATGAGAAGAGATAACGACTATCCGCGCTACACCCCCTCACGTTCTACTAAGGGATAGCGCTGGGTTTCTTCCCACCACCGAATTGAGTCGGCGTGTTGGTCGTAGGTATTGAATAGACCCTGAATGCAGCGGCGCGTGAAGCTGCCCGGCACGCTGGCGAGTACGCATACCGCGAGCCGCTCCTTACGATTGACGGCAATCTCGCTGCGGTAGCTGTTCACGTAGCCACCGTGGTATACCAGCGTGTCGTGCGGGGCACAATCTAATACGCGCCAGCCCAGTCCGTAGGAAGCTTCCTGCACGCGGGGCCACGACCGGAAGTAACGGTGCTCGTTGCGGGTGCGTACCATGGGGGTAAAGATGGTGTCCAGTGCTGCTTCACTCACCACCTCGGGGTAATGACCCACCAGTAGCTTGAGCCACTGGCCCATATCGGCGATACTGGCGTTGATGCCCCCGGCCGATACGGCGTTGTAATATTTGGTAGATACCGGATAGGCGCGCCACGAGTTCGTAGTACGCACGTGCGGCTTGGCCCGGTTAGGGTTACCCGTGATGGCCTCGTGCGTGACCGAAGCATCCGTCATACCGATCGGGTTAAACAGCCGCTGGCGTACCAGTGTACTGTAGTCTTGTCCGGCGGCTGTCTTGGCCACTTCTTCAATCAGGCCGTAGGCGGCGTTCTGATAACTGTAGACCTGGCCCTCTTCAGCAATCAGGTTGATGTCGCCAAACAGGGCGGCAATGGATAAGATGCTATCGCCGTGTTCTACCAGGTTTGTATAGGTGTGATAGGGAAGGCCGGTGGTGTGCGACAACAGGTGTTTGATGTTGACACGTTCGGTTTGTTCCGAAGAGTTGAGATTGAACTCCGGCAAGTAGGCCCGTACCCGGTCGTCCCAGCTGAGCAGCTCATCGTCCACCAGCGTGCCCGCCAACACGGAGGCGAAGCCTTTAGAAACCGAGCCCAGCCGAAACACCGTGTGCGTGTTTACCGAATCGGGTTCGCCCATTTCGCGCACCCCGAACCCACTGATGTACACCACGCTGGTGTCTTTTACCACCACCACGGCGGCCCCGGGCACATGCGTGTCCTGGTAGGCATCTTCCACCAAAGCAGCGTAGTCTTCGGCAAATTGTTCGGTATAAGGGTTGGTGGCCACCGAGCGCTGGGCCACTTCTTGTGATTGTTGGTCGCGCACCGAGTAGGCGACGATCAGGCTTAATAGCAGCAGGCCTACGCCGGCTGAGATATAGTATTTCATAAGAGCGCCAAAGGTACCCCCGCTCGTTGGTGCAGGGGCTAGATTACGAATATAGAGGCTTTGTGGCTACTAGCAAAAATCTGGCAAAACATTTGTTTTTGCGCACGGAAGCCCTCAATATGCACCTTGAACCCCATAACACAAAGCCAATACGATGAAGACCCAACGCTATAACCCTAGCCCCCTGGAGCAGGAACTGGCCTCGGCCATCGCCGATCTGCAACCCGCCCTCAGCGAACGGTTGTCTTGTGAGATTACGAAGATTGAGCCCACCCTACAGGCCGACAACCCTAAGCTACACTTTCACCTGCGCGATGCTGACGGCGATGAGCATAAACTGGTAGTTCAGATTATCGAGAGCATCAACGACGACGCCTGAGTGTTCAGCTCGAAGGAACTCGACCTGATGCATGACACCGACTTTCTGCTCACCAAAGCAGCGGTGAGCGTCAAAGTGCAGTCCCTGCTGAGCGAAACGCACGCGGCCCTACGTGCCTACGCCCAGCGGCGAGTGGACGATCTGCCCTCGGGGGTGCTTGAGCGTAGCGGCAAGATATCGCGAGGCGAAAACTATCGGCAGCTACCGTACTGGATACTGGATTACCCCCGCAACTTGGCGAATGATGATGTATTTGCGCTGCGTACCATGTTCTGGTGGGGGCACTACTTCAGCATCACTTTTCAGCTGGGGGGCACTTCGTGGGAGTCGCTGCGGTCTACCGTGCGAAAGCGAGCGGAGCAATTGCGCGCTATCGACGCTTCGCTGTGCGTTAACGCTGATCCTTGGCAGCATCACCGGGGGCAGGACAACTACACTGCTCTCTCAGCAATGACTGCGTCTGACTTAGATAATATGCTGTCTGAGCAAACCTTTTTGAAGGTCGCCGTCTTTTTATCAGTAGACGAATGGTCTATACTGACCGAACGTACCGTAGCGTTCTTCGGTCAGATGATTGATACGGTAGCGTTGGGAGACTAACATACACAACTTTTTAAACATGATAAACACATTACTAATACGCGAAAGATTACGAGCAGAAGGTAGAGTAGCAGCGGCAGTTGTCACTAGCCTGCACTTTTGCAAAACGGTACTGAGTGGCATCATCGCTCTGGCGGCGGTGCTGACGACCACCTTAGCCACGGCCCAGGATGATATTCAACCCATTGATAGCCTGAGTGGCAAGGGAGAAGTGGTAGACGGTAAGCGACAAGGCCGCTGGCTGTTTCTTGATAGTCGCGGGCAGCTGGCCCAGCGCGGCCAGTTTGAAGACGGAAAGCAAGTGGGTGAGTGGCGGTTTTTTAACACCTACGGCGGACTGCTTGGCACCGGCGAATACACCGAAGGCCAACCTAGTGGCGAATGGAAAATCTACTTTGTGAACGGCGTTCTCAAGTCGGTAGGTTACTTTGATCAGGGCCTGCGCGACAGCACCTATACCGAATATCACTACAACGGCAAACGTAGTGTAGAGGGGCAGTATGAAGCCGGTGTACAAACCGGGGTGTGGACTTCCTACTACGAAAACGGCAAAGTGTATGCCGCCGGTCCCTACCAAAACGGACTCAAAGAAGGCCTGTGGCGCTACTATACCGACCGGGGTATCCTGATTGCTGAGGGTGAATACCGGCTGGGGCTGGAAAACGGGCAGTGGTTTCAGTACCACGACAACGGCAAACTAGAGGCCATCGGCACCTACGTGATGGGTGAGGAAGACGGTCGTTGGGGACAGTTTTTTACCAACGGTCAGCTCATACAAGACGAGTTTTGGCGCATGGGTATCCTGCGCAACGTGGGGGCGCATCACAACATCAAGGGGGATACCCTGGCGGCAGGCAGCTTCAAAGACGGCTACGGCGAGCGGCTTACCTACTATCCCACCGGCGAGATAGCGTCGCGGGGCAGCTATAAGAACGGTTCGGAAGACGGCCCGTGGGTGTACTACCACCGCAAAGGCAAAAAATCGGCAGAGGGCAACAATGCCAACGGTGAAGCCACGGGCACCTGGACGTACTACTACGACAACGGTCAGGTAGAATCCGTAGGCACTCTGGCGGGCGAAGAGAAGACCGGTGAGTGGCGGTACTACTCCCGGAGCGGACGCCTCATTGAGAAAGTGAACCACGACGAAGCAGCGGCTACCGCCGAGCGA
Source organism: Tunicatimonas sp. (assembly GCA_965213875.1). GTDB lineage: Bacteria > Bacteroidota > Bacteroidia > Cytophagales > Cyclobacteriaceae > Tunicatimonas. Next base: position 7,437 of record CBDCAN010000015.1, read on the forward strand.
CTGGAGTAAAGGGTTAGTTTGAGCAAAACAACAATCGTCGATCGTCCACGGCAGTGGCTGACTGCCCAAACGTCTCGTCATTGCGCTGCCAGATGACTTTCGGCTGGTACGGAAGGCGTTAAACTTACGCGCTTACTACGTGCCGACCAAGTCGGAAGTTATTAAATCTATATGCTCGCCGTGTCTCGGACTGACCGGGAGCTGTTGAGCGGGATGTTTGAAGTACTTTCGGTCTGCCGTACGTCACTTTTTACCGGCTCGCAGCGGCTTTCGGCCTCTTTAAACACAGTATCCTACTACTATAAACGCACTTTTCACCGGTCAGGGCACCTTCACGCGCCTAATCTTACACCGTAAGCCCAATAGACAAGTAGGTGAGCGCGCTGTGTATCGTGTCATTACCTTCACTGTCATTATTCACTTAAACCACAAAAAGATGAAAATGACGGAAAAATTAAAGCGTGTTCAAGTTGCCATCGACTACACCCTGGGTACGCCCGCCGTGCAGAAGGCGATGAATAAGGTAGGCTTTGCCAAGTCCGACGTGCTACAGGGCCGTGCGCTGCTTCAGCAGGTGCGAATGCTTGATGCTGCTCAGCAAAAAGAGTACGGAGAGCGTTACCAAGCCACCGACCAACTCAACACGGCGCGTCAGCAGGCCCGCGAGTTGTACATGAAGCACATAGAAGTAGCCCGCTTCGCATTGAGAGACCAACGCGGCCACAGCAAAACCCTGGAGTTGCAAGGAGCACGCAAAGACGATCTGTTTGGCTGGTTGGCACAGGCGCACACTTTCTACAGCAACGTATCTGAAGTGAAAGGCATTCTGGCGCAGTATCAGCTCACCGAAGCAGAGCTACAGCAAGGGGAAAGTATGATCGACGCGGTGATCGCTGCCTACAACGTGCGACAAAAAGAAGGCAACGAAGCACAAGCCGCCACCGTGCAGCGCAACGAAGCCATGAGCAAACTGGATGCTTGGATGCGTCGCTTCACCCAAACCGCCCGCCTGGCCTTTGTCAATGATCCACAGATATTGAAAGGTTTAGGGCTGGTGAGTAAAGTAGGAGCGTAAGTAGTCATTCAGAACGGTTTACAACTCTGCTAAACAAGTAGCAGCAGGTAGTGCTACCGAGCGTCAATCGCTGATGCCGCTGCGGGGCAGATTTGCGTCACAATGATCTACTTACCATTTATTTAAATCCGTTGTTCAAAATATTTTAAGTCGATTGCTCTCAGCACCACAGACTAGTTGAAACTTCTATGTGCTATATCAATTATCTATTCTATCGATCATTTGTTTCGTGGGCAGTTTTGCCTTTGTTATGCCTACTGTTGCTAAGTATGAAGAGTGCTTTCGCCCAGCAATTTAATGCACAGGAAGGACGTCTAATAACCGCCTCTGGCAAGACATTAGTGGGCCTTATCAAAGATAGGCAGGACATCCAAGAAAAGGTTTTGTTTAAACCAACTGGCAATGCCGATTATCGAGCCTATACTACTGATGAAGTAGAGCGGTTTTACTACGCTGAAAGTTATTACAAAGCGGTTAATATGCCAGACGACGAAGGAGAAGAACAGCGAAGGTTTCTGCTATGCCTAGTTGAAGGCAATATGAGCCTTTACAAAGGTAAGGATGGTTTGTATGTAGAGAAGTCTGAGGGAAAACTATATCGGCTAGAAGAAGCTACCGTAGTGAAGGGGCGATACATACAGACAAAGAGGCACTACGTAGGGTTACTCACCTATCTGGTATCAGATTGCGCTTCAGTGCAACAAAAAGTACCCAATACAGACTTGCGAGAAGTCGATATGGCAGCACTGATTGACTCGTATAATCAGTGTACTAATCCGTCAGAAAAATCAAAGACTACCATTGATCCAGTTCGTATTAAAGTGCGCTGGGGAGCCAAAGCGGGAGTGAGTGTAGTGAGCATAACGGACTTATTTAACGGCTATAAAAAGCTTCGTTTACGATACGCTACCAACTGGAGCACCAGCTATGTAGGGGGAGGGATGCTCGCTCTTTCCTATAAAGATAAGATATCTGTCCGACCGGAACTATTAATTACGGGTAAGAAAAGCTTACTTACCCGTGAGAGAAATCAAATGAAAGAGGTTATCTCCATTTCGCTAACCACGCTGCAATTGCCTATTTCGTTGGTTTACACATTTCCCACTAAAAAGCTGCGACCTTTTGTGCTGGGAGGAGGACTACTTGGCTTCACAGTGGGTGATCAGTCGTACCAGCAAGGACTTTATCAGTCTGATTTCCATACGGATAATGATCACCTAGGCTATCGTTTTGGAGGCGGCTTGTCGTACTTACTAGATAGAAGTTCTCGTGTCAACCTGGAGTACGTGTACGATTGCATACTAACCAACGGAAGAGTAACTCCCGCGCAGGTACGCTTTATTTCGCACAATGTGACGTTAGGTTTTTTCTTTTAACACTGCCTTTTTATCAGAAATTAGGTCGTACGTTACTATCAATTTCTGGTCACCTTGTTCGTATTTGTTGCCTGAGGGTATTAATTACTGCATCTTGTGGTCGTTATTCTCACCCATTGAATTTTTGTATTGGCTACTTCCAAACCCGTTACCACCGTCCTTTCTTCTCTCAAGCGTTCTCGGGCGCAAGAGTCGCGCGCCGCTATTGAGAAGATGTACATCATCATGCGTCACCTCTTTATCCGGGGCAGCTACAAGCCGCTGGGGGTGTCGGGGGCTTCGCTGATTGACGCGCTGCACGTGCTGGAGCCGGAGATCTACGGACTGATCAACGACACCGAGCGGGTAGAACTAGACGGGCTGCTTTATGTCATGGATCGCCTACCGAAGGGCATTGAGGAGTGCCGCTACGTACAACTAATCTCGCGCGAGGGCTACGAAAACACGCACTTTGAGCAGATTGTGCCCGCCAAGCGCCGCCGCAACTGCTACCGCATCGACGAGTCGCAGATGTACGTAGAGATGACCCGGGGGCGTAGTGATATCTACGATATCCTGACGCACCTCACCTTCCTGTACAATGAAGCGGAGAAGGTGCGGCACAACGCACAAGACCATAAGGGGCGGCCCACGCAAGACTGGCTCAAGTTGAAGGAGATCGTGGAGCGCGAGGAGAGCGGCAAGCCCTTTGAACGCGAAGCGGCGCACTCGTACCTGAGTAACCTGCTGCGGCGTACCTACGAAGAAACGCGCGCGGCCAGCAACAAATTTGCGGCTGACGAACGGCGGCACAGTCTGTTCCATATTATCTATCACTTGGGGAGCCAGTCGATGCAAGAAGCGGAGGAAAAGCGTGATCGGGAGATTAAGTTTTCTACCACGCTGCGCGAGCGCATCGGCCACCACGTGTACGGCGAACGCTGGGCCCACCGTATCAAGTCAGTGCTAATGGACAAGCAGTTGCTCGACCGACCGCTGCACATTGTGAGTGCCAACCTGCACAGCTTCATCAACATCATCTACGGCTACCACGCGTTGGGCCGGAGCGACTTTGCTGCCCTCGAAAAGCTGGCGATTGAGATCGGTCAGGAAAAGCAGGTGCAGCTGGCCCGCCGCCTGCGCGAGTACGCCCTCAAGCAGGGCCTCACCGAACTGGTGGATACCTCAGGCACCAATATTTCGGTACAGATCATAGACACCGCACAGCTGCCCGGTGACCAGTTGGCTCCGGGCATCCCGTTTGGCAACAAGAACCCGAGCGATCGGCCCGTGCTGCTGGTCATGGACTACGCTTTTGGTGAACAGGCCTTTGAGTGTATGGACGAGTTGCTGAAGCCCTACGAACCATCCGCCGATGAAAAAGTGCCCCTGAACGTTCGTTCTATCTCCATCATGGGCAAAGCAGGAGTGCTGCGGGGCAGCAAGGGCGACATCATGCTGCCCACCGCCCACGTCTTTGAGGGCACCGCTGATAACTATCCCATAGAGAACGATCTGGTGGATGACGAGGAGCTGCGCGAGCACGATATTCCGGTGTGCGCTGGCCCGATGATCACCGTGCTGGGAACATCGTTGCAGAACAAAGATGTGCTACGCTACTTTATGAAATCTTCGTGGCAGGCCATTGGTCTGGAGATGGAGGGCGCTCACTTTCAGAAGGCCATCCAATCAGCTGCCAAAATTCGTAACAGCGTGAGTGCCGACATTCGGCTACGCTATGCCTACTATGCCTCTGACAATCCGCTGCTCACCGGCAGCACGCTGGCCTCGGGCAGTCTGGGACTAGACGGTGTACGGCCTACCTATCTGATCACCTTCGGCATGCTGCGACAGATCATGGCATAAGGCTACGGGCAAGGGGAAACGGCAGTGAGCAATGGCAGTTTCTGCTACTACTGCTGTTGCCTAACTTGTAAGAACCGTACTTTTTACCGTATATTCACCGCAAAAAGACCCGGGTGCTCAATAAACGCTGGATTCGCTACACCGCTGCTTTCTTCATTTATCTGACCGTGGTCGTCTTGGTCTACCTGGTGGAACACGATCAGGCTAATGCCAACATTCAGACCCTACCCGAAGCCTTCTGGTACTCAGTGGTAACCCTCACCACGGTGGGCTACGGTGACTTTTATCCGGTGACGACGGTAGGTAAGATCATCGGTTTGCTGTTTTTGATCGGTAGCGTAGGAGTGATCGGTTACCTGATCAGTCAGCTCACCGGACAAGTCAATCAATACTTAGAACGTAAACGACTCGGACTCTTGGGAACTTCATTTAGTCAGCACATCCTCATCATTGGTTGGGACAAGTTTGGTCAGCAGGTGGCCGAAGAAATCATCAATTCTGGTAAACAGGTAGCCGTCATTACCAACGATAAGGACGAGGTGGAGTTTATTCACGAAGCCTACGACCGAAACAAAGTATTCGTATTATACACTGACTATAGCAATCAAGAGGCGTTGCAGAAGGCTAACATCCAGGAAGCCGCTACGGTATTCGTCAATTTTGTGGACGATACCGAGGTGCTGATCTACGTACTCAATCTAAAGAAAGCTTACCCGAAGCTCAACTACGTGGTGTCGTTGAACAACCCTTCGCTGCGCGAAACCTTTGTGACGGCCGGAGTACGCCACGTGGTATCTAAGACTGAAATTGCCTCTCGCCTGGTAGCCAGTTATACCTTTGAACCCGACGTAGCCACTTTGGCCGAATCGCTGATGACCACCGCCCTGGAAGGGGAAGACTACGATCTGATAGAGTACGTGGTGACCGAACAAAATCCTTACCGCGGACAAAACTGCTTCGACGCTTTCGTGGCTCTCAAAAAGGAGCACGACAGTGTGTTGGTGGGGATCAACCAGCAGCAAGACGATGGCATCCGAGTACTGCGTAAGAACCCCTCCGCGGACGTCACGATCAAGAAAAACGATTATTTGGTCATTATGTGCGACGGTAAGGCCAAGCAGCAACTACAGAAAGTGTTTGGTGCAGAAGAGGGGCGCATGGTGGAACAAGGAGCAACCGACCAGATAGAGTAGGAGTAGGGCAATAGCACACGCAACTGGTCGTAGCGTCTCGCTACGATCTTTTAGTGCGCGTTTTGCGTGTCTCACTAAAAATGCTTGCGCTGGAGAATCTCGCTGAGTATCACGGCGCGTTTGGCCGTATCAGGCTGGCGCAACGAGCGGCCGATGCTGGCCCCTAGCGAAGTCTTCTTCTTTGATTTCTTGGCAAGCTTGACCGGTTCAATACGTTTACCCGTGCTTTTCAGCGAAATCTTATCGGCGATCTTAGTAGGAGTGCGTGTAGTTGTGGGGGGCGGTTCCTGTTGTTCTTGCAGGTAGGGGGGAAGCTCATAATCGTCTTCGTAGTTTTCTTCCGGTTTGCTTGCCGGCGGTTGCCCGGTTAGCTCACGCAGCATCTGCTCAAAGTCAGGAAAACCGGTGGTGGGCTGGGGCCGGTCGGCCGGGGAAGCCGTCACCGGCGGGGCGTCTGTCGGCGATCGTTCCAAATCAGCCTCTTCCTCGGTGCGTGGCGCCGCCTGTTTCGCCGCTTTACGTTTGCGTTCTAACCACTGTGACAGCAGGGAGAAGGCCGCGAAGGCCAGAAAAATAAGTACTTCCAGATAGTTTTCCACACTCGTTTAGTTAAGGATTAGGAGTCAGTTAATTAAGAATGAACGGCAGATAATTCCTAATTCTTCATCCATCAATTCTTCATTCGCTCTCAAAATACGCTATATTCGCCCCGAAACGTCTGAGGCGTTCGCATCTACAATCTACCTGTCCTGATCATATCTACCGTAGCACTGCCGAGTAAAGTATGCAGTTAACCACTCTGGAACTCAAGGGGTTCAAAAGTTTTGGCGATAAAGTAACCATTCACTTCGACCGCGGCATTACCGGCATTGTCGGACCCAATGGCTGCGGCAAATCCAATGTCATCGACGCCATCCGCTGGGTGCTGGGCGAGCAGAAGACCCGCATGCTGCGCTCCGATAAGATGGAGAACATCATCTTTAACGGTACCAAAAAGCGCAAGCCGACCCAACTGGCCGAAGTGTCACTTACCTTCGACAACACCCGCAATCTGCTGCCCACGGAGTACACCCAGGTGACTGTCACGCGCCGTTACTTTCGCTCGGGCGATAGCGAGTATCAACTCAACGGTGTTACCTGCCGCCTCAAGGATATTGTCAACCTGTTCATGGACACCGGTATCGCCTCCAACAGCTACTCCATCATCGAGCTCAAGATGGTGGACGACCTGCTCAACGATAAGGACAACTCGCGCCGTCATCTGTTCGAAGAAGCGGCCGGTATCAGCAAGTTCCGAGCCCGTAAGAAGGAAACCCTGCGCAAGCTCAACAGCACCGACGCTGACCTGGACCGGGTGGACGATCTATTATTTGAGATTGAAAAGAACCTCAAGTCGCTAGAGAAGCAGGCCCGACAGGCCGAGCGATACTACAAGACCAAAGAGGTGTACAAAGACCTAAGCGTGCGCTTGGCCAAAGCCACCGTGGCTGCGCAGCGGAGCACCCTCGACCGGATTCACACGCAACTGGATCAGGAGCAAGACCGGAAAACGAGTTTGAGTCGCCAGTTGGCGGAGCGAGAGGCTGGTTTGGAAGAAAGCAAGGTAGGCTTAGTGAAGCAGGAGAAACTACTCGCCTCACGTCAGCGTACCCTCAACGAGCACGTGGAGAAGGTACGCACCTACGAAAGCGACAAGCAAGTGAAGAACGAACGCCTGCGCTTGCTGCAAGAGCAAAATCAGCGATTGACTGAGCAACTGCGGCAAGACCGCTTGGCCATAGCGCAAACCACGCAGCGGCTCGACACCCTGCGCGAGCAACGGGCAGGCTTACTGGATCAGCTGGAAAGTAGCCGCACGCGGGTGAGTGGACTGGAGCAAGCATACCAACGCTTCAAAGAGCGCACGCAGGTGCTCAAAAACGAAGCCACCGTGGCGCAGCAAACGTTTCGCGAGAAGCAGGATGAAGTCTATCAGCTGAGCAAGGCACTAGAAGTGAAGCAAATGCAATTGAACGTGTCGCGCCAGGAGCTAGAAAGCAGTGCGGCCGACAGCCATGCGCGTGGGGCTGACCTGAGCAAGTTTGATACCCAGGCGGCGGAGCTGGCCCAGCAGTTGGAAGAAAAGAAGCAAGCATTGCTCGTGGCTGAACAAGTGCAGGAGCGGTGGAAGCTACAAACCGAACAACTGGCCGAAGCCACCGAGGCTACCAAAGAAGCCCTGGTGCAGCGCAACCGCGAGCAAGACGCCACGCAGAACGAGTACAACCTCACCAAATCGCTGGTCGACAACCTAGAGGGCTTTCCTGAGGCCATCAAGTTCTTGAAGCAAAACGTGCAGTGGGCCAAGAACGCACCGCTGCTATCCGACGTGGTTACTTGCCCCGAAGCGTACCGGGTGAGTATTGAGAACTACCTGGCGCCCTACATGAACTACTACGTGGTAGAAACTGCCGCTGAAGCCTGGGAAGCCATCAACCTACTCAGCGATGCCGCCAAGGGCAAAGCCAACTTCTTTGTACTGGATCAACTGTCTGACTTTGAACCCACTCCGCTCGAGACTTTAGACCACGCCGTGGCGGCCGTGGCGGTGGCTGAGTACGACCGACCTTACGCCCGCCTGATTGAGTACCTACTGGATAATACCTACGTGGTGGATGCCACGTTTGAACTGCCGCCGCTGAGTGAGCGTACATTTATCACGCAAGACGGTCGGGTAATTCAACGCGCGCGCAGTCTGTCGGGCGGTTCGGTCGGCCTGTTCGAGGGCAAGCGTTTAGGACGCGCCAAGAACCTGGAAAAGCTCAAGCAAGTCCTCAAGGAGCGCCAGACTGATATTGATGCCCACCAGGCACGACTGCGCGAACAGCAGCAGCAGCAGCAATCGCTTAAGCAGCAGTCGCCCGCATCGACCATCTTTGAGCTACAGCGCGAGATCAACCGCATCAATCAAGAGTACGTAACCTACCGCTCGCGCAAAGAGCAGTTGGAGGAAGTGCTTAACAGCAACAGCCGTAAGCGCGAAGATACGATGGTGCTAATGCAGTCGCTGGAAGATGCCTGCGCCGAACTTTCGCCGCAGGTAGACGAAGCCGAGCAGGCCCTGTCGTCTTACGAAGCCACCGTGCACGATTTAAACGCTGAGCTAGCTACGGAGAACGAGCAGTTGAGTGAGAAGTCGGCGGCTTACAATCAGGAAAAAATCAGCTTTTTTCAGCAAGAGAACCAGCAGGAAAGTATTAAGCAGGAAATAGATTATAAAGAAGAAGCCTACCAACAGAGCACCCGGCGGATGACTAAAAACCAGTCGGAACTGGCGGAAGCCGAGCAGGCAATCAAGACGTTGCTCGAGAGCAACGAGGTAGGAGAGGACGAACTGCTGGAGCTGTACGAAGAGAAGGAGTCGCTGGAAGCAGGCGTGAATGAAGCGGAGCGCGACTATTATCAGGCCCGAGGCGACATTGACGAAACCGAGCAGGCCCTCCGGGAGATTCAGCGACAACGGGAGCAGTGCGACACGCTTATAATGAGCGCCCAAACCGAACTGAACAACACCAAACTGGAACTTAGCAGCGTCAAAGAACGCCTGTCGGTAGAGTTTGAAGTAGACCTGGACGAGCTGCTGCGTCAGACCGATGAGGAAGAAGAAGCGGTAGACGAACACGAGCTGCGCCCGCAGCTAGAAAAGGTGCGCGATAAGTTGCAGCGGATGGGGCCGATCAACCCGATGGCGATGGAAGCCTACGACGAGATCAAGGAGCGGCACGATTTTATCGCTCGGGAGAAAGACGATCTGGTGAACGCCAAAGAGTCGCTGCTGACCACCATTGAGGAGATCGACACGGTGGCCAAAGACACGTTCCTGGAAGCCTTCGGCCAGATCAAAGAAAACTTCGTGAAGGTGTTCCGCTCGCTGTTTACCGACGAAGACAAGTGCGACCTGCGGCTCGCCGACCCCGACAATCCGCTGGAATCGGCGATTGATATCATCGCCCAGCCCAAGGGCAAGCGTCCGCTCACGATTAACCAGTTGTCGGGGGGAGAGAAAACCCTGACCGCCACCTCACTGCTGTTCTCGATCTACTTGCTCAAACCCGCGCCGTTCTGTATCTTCGATGAAGTAGACGCCCCGCTGGACGATGCCAACATTGACAAGTTCAACAACATCATCCGCGAGTTCTCGGGCGACTCGCAGTTCATCATCGTCACGCACAACAAACGCACGATGATCAGCACCGACATCATCTACGGAGTGACGATGGTAGAGCAGGGCGTGTCGCGCGTAGTGCCGGTAGACTTGCGGGAGCTAGAGGTATAAACAAGGGTTTTTTATTTGATGGCTGAAAAATTAACTACAAAACAATGAAGCATATAGGTCTTGCCATAACGATTGGCCTCTTGCTCAGCAGCTGTTCGCAGAACGTGTTTAATTTCACAATGGTATCAACCAGAAATATTGAGCTATCTCGGTTATCCTCGTTTGACAAGATGAGCGAGCGAGTGGAGGGGGAAGATAAAGCCCACCTGGTTATCCTGATACCAACCAAACTGATACGAATAGATCAGGCCATAGACAACACAATCGCCGCTACGCCCGGTTGTGTAGCACTGCTAGACGGAACGATTCATCAAAAGTTTTGGTGGATTCCCTACATCTACGGGCAACAGAAATTTGTGGTAGAAGCCACCCCGCTGGTCGATCCCAAGTATACCTCAGCTGAGCCGGTACTGCCCAAGTACGGCCGAGTCAACTTCAATGCCGATGGCACGCTACGTTCCATTAAGGCTATATCTGAAGCGGCGTATCAGTCTGAAAAAGAGCAAATTGTTGGCAGGTAGAAGGCTGATGGCAGCGGGGTTAGACGCCGAACGATGGGATGGTTGGACGTTAATAGAAATTGAGCCTTTTCGGATAGTCAGAAAAACGTATGGAAGCGGTCAATACTATAACAGCGCTCTACAAACCTGTTCAACCTACCGTCAAGCAGTCGGATGAAAACGTTTCCTATCGAGAACGTCCACCCAATACGTCGTTGCAAAACGTGATCCATTGCTATTGGCAGTTGAAAACTAGTCGGCCACTATTGTCACCCTTCCATTATCGGGTGGTGGCCGATGGGTGCATTGATATCTTCTTTGACATCACTCGTCCCACCGAAAGTTTTGTGATGGGGTTTTGTAAAAAGTACACTGAGTTTCCACTCGCCGAGACGTTCAATTATGTGGGGATTCGCTTTTTCCCTTCTATGTTTCCTCAGTGGTTCAAGATAAGCGCTGCCACATTAACCAATCGTTACGAAAGGCTCGAGCTGATACATAGAGACCTTGCTCGTTTCATTGAGGCGCACCTTTCGAAATACACTGAACTTGAGGGCATTGCCAATGAGTTAGACGAGTACTTTATAAGGCGTTTTTCAGAAGTAAGCGTCAACCCAGACCCGAGATTTTATCGCGCAGTTGAGTTAATTTTAGAAAGCAGTGGTACCATTGAAACAGAGCGTTCGCTTAGTACTGGAGTAAGTGCCCGGCAGTTGAGAAGAATATTTAACTATTACATTGGCACCACACCAAAAACGTTTAGCCAGGTAGTTCGTTTTCAATGTATCCTACGCGCCAAACCCTCCGTGCAGAGCCTGAGAAGCAACAAAATATTCTATGATATTGGCTTTTTCGATCAGTCTCATTTCATCAAGGACTTCAAAAATTTCTACGGAGTCACTCCCACCCGAGCGTTTCGGTAGGATGTCCGATTTTTACAATAGTATTCGTAATGGTTGCCCTACGTTTGTGTCGAACCAAGCAACAGATATGAAAAAGATACTATTCATGCTACTCACGGCCATTTCGGTAAGTGCATATGCTCAGATTCAAAACGAAACTCCCACAATGATGAAAATGAACGCAGGAATTGTCACAGACAAACTATCAGAAACTAAAGAGTTTTATACGAAGATTCTTAATTTTGGGGTAACTTTTGAAAACGAATTTTACTTGCTTATTCATACTCCCAACCGTCAGGCCAACCTTGGCTTCTTAAAGCCTAATCATCCGACACAGCAACCCATTTTTCAGGAGCCATTTAATGGAAAGGGTGTGTTCTTAACCATTGAGGTAGAAAACGTAGATGACGTATACCGCGAGATCAAGAGCAAAGAAGTAGATATCCAGATTGACATACGGGATGAGCCTTGGGGTGACCGACATTTTGCTATTTTGGATCCGAATGGAATTGGTATTGATTTGGTCACATACACCGACCCGAATGATGAGTAGTTTGTCAGGTATGATACAAAAAAGGGCGGATGTTTCATAAGCTATGCTAACCCCTAGGGTAGCGACAGCACCCTACGACCTTGTGTGTTAAACACCCGGCACCCGTCCGCCGTTGTTTAGTCTGACACCAAGCAACATGACACAGAAATTAGACATCCTGGCCCTGGCGGCCCACCCTGACGATACTGAACTGGGCTGTTCGGGTACACTGGCCGTACATATTGCGGCAGGACAGCGCGTAGGTATCATCGATTTCACGCAAGGGGAGCTGGGCACGCGGGGCACGCCCGAAACACGCTTAGAGGAAGCTGAAGCCTCTCGTCAAATTCAGGGCGTGGCGGTGCGTGAGAACCTGGGTTTTGCCGACGGGTTTTTTGTCAACGACCGAGATCACCAACTGGAAGTGGTGAAAATGATTCGGAAGTACCAACCGAACGTGGTACTGGCCAACGCCATCCGCGACCGTCATCCCGACCACGGTAAGGGGGCTGAACTAGCGCGGGATGCCTGTTTTATCGCTGGCTTGAGGAAGATAGAGACTACGCTGAACGGCAAAGTGCAGGAAGCATGGCGGCCCTCCCGGGTCTACCATTACATGCAGGCCAACCATATTATGCCAGACTTCGTGGTAGATATCTCAGCGCACTGGGAAACCAAGGTGCGAGCGATTCGGAGCTTTGCTTCGCAGTTTGGGTTGCAGGAAAGTAATGAACCAGAGACCTACTTGACGACCCCAATCTTTCTAAAGTTTATTGAAGCCCGAGCACAAGAGTTAGGCCACTCGATCGGAGTGGCCTACGGAGAAGGTTTCACGGCCGCTCAGCCCATTGGGGTCAAGAGCCTGGAAGGTCTATTTTAAAGCAGGTACTGACTATTTATCCAGTCTTACGCTGTTGCTCTCAATTTCGTCCTTAATCTCTTTGGTGGCATCCTTAAACTCCCGCAGTCCTTTACCCATACCGCGCGCGATTTCAGGAATTTTATTCGCACCGAAGAATAGCAAAATGACCATGAGGATGACTAAAATCTCCCATCCGCCGAGTCCGCCGATAAATAATAATGGAGTATGCATTGTCTTTTGTTTAGCGTTACGTCAGCTAACATACGAAGAAGGCGACAGAAAAAGAGACCAGAGCAGCACATTTTAAAAAAATAGGCAGCGTTACGCCCTGAAACTGTTGGCTACTGCGCGGTGAGGCAGTAAGACTGCGGGAAGTCGATCAGGTATAATTCCTCAGTGGCCCGGGTAAAAGCGGTGTAGAGCCAGCGTATCGCATCTGCATCGGGAGAACGTTGGGCGAGGTAACCAGGATCGACGAACACACACTTCCACTGGCCACCCTGCGCTTTGTGCCCGGTGAGGGCGTAAGCAAATTTCACCTGCAAGGCATTCAGGTATTCATCCTGCCGGATGGCCTTCAAACGCTGGGGGGGGCGGGCAATGTGCGCATAGTCAACCGCCACGGCTTCGTAGAGGGCCTTGCTGTCGGCATCATTGAGCGAGGGCGTGGTTTCGGCCAGGGTAGCTAGCAATACTTTACTCTCAAAGGAAGCCTGTCGCGGATAATCGGGCAGACGAAGCTGTAGGGTGACGAAGCTAAAGCCGTAACGAATTTCCTGGTCGCCCACGGCCTCAATTTCTACGAACTCGCCGTTGGCCAGAAAGCCCAGCGGGTGTTTTTTGGGTAGCGCGCGGTAGTTGTTACGAGTGACCATGAGCAAGTCGCCCACGGTGACGGTCTGCTGCCGTTGCAAAATCTGCTGCCGGATACGCTGATTGTGTACGTACACCTCCCGATTCGATGGGCTCAACAGCAAGGTTTGGTGCAACCCGTACTTGAGGTAAGCGTAGCTCAGGCCTTCTGGCAGGCGGTCTTGCGGCATGTGAAACACATCGGGGTAGGATTGGGTATCAATCGCTACCGTAGTAGGAGTGCTGGACAGGCCGTTTCGCAGCATGGTGGCATTGGCTAAGATACCTGACTGGGCGGTATGCCGCACCACTTCGGTCAGGTGGTGTTCGTGCAGGCTAAGTTGATACACGTGGTGCAGTACCTCGGGGCTGAGGGCGGCACTCTGGCTCACCCCAACTGGCGGCAACTGGGCCGGGTCACCAATCAGCACCAGTTTGTTGTTGGCGTGGCTAAAAACGTATTCGATCAGGTCAGTGAGCATGGATGCATCGCCCGTATGGCTAATCATGGAGGCTTCGTCTACGATAAACACTGCCTGCTTCTGGTAATTTTTGCGCAGCTTAAACGTGACGCGTCCTGAGTAGGGGTGCTGCACCTGTTTGTAAATCTGACGGTGAATGGTGTAGGCCTTGCGGCGGGTGTGATGGGCCATCACTTGAGCGGCCCGTCCGGTAGGAGCCAGCAAAACCACCCGATACTGAAACTTGCGCAGTGTTTTGGCCAGGGCCTTGATGATACTGGTTTTGCCCGTGCCAGCGTAGCCACGCAGCAAGAAAGTAGTTCGCTCGTTGTCAGGTGACAGGATAAAGGCGTGTAACTTTTCAAAAAGCTGCGCTTGCGGTGGGGTGGGGGTGTGGCCGAAGAATTTCTTGAGGTATTCGGTAGCGCTAGGAGTAGAAAATTCGTCGGAAAACAGCGAGGCAGACATGCAGAAGAGAAACGGATGATATCGGTACTAAAGCGGATAATATTAACAAATAGCGGACAAATCGAGCGTTTTTGGCACTTCTATTATTCTAAGAAAAAGTAATTTGTAATGATCTGATAGACAGTGATTTAAATTTAACACTTTTTAACAAAAATGGCACTAATCGAAGCGAACTATCGTTTCTATAATGAACGTTAAAAAATTAATTATGAGCAAAACAACCAACTCCTCAGTAGATAAAAAAACCATTGATACCTACGATATCGCTAACTCTAGTGAAACCATGCATTTGGCGCAGGATTTAGCTCGTTTTATCAAGGAGAATAAACTATTTCACCATATTCAGGGCAAGGCCTACGTCAACGTAGAGGGTTGGCAGTACGCCGGAGCACGGTTAGGGATATTACCTGTCATTGAAGAACTGATCAGGATTCCATCGGATACCGATGCTTCCGGTCCGGCTGAAATCCGGTACCAGGCCCACGTGAAGCTATACAACTTGAAGAGTCAGGTAGGCGGGCAGTCGCAACTCGTTGGGTCGGGTTTTGCCATCTGTAGCAACCGCGAAAACGGCAAGCGTCATTATCAGGAGTTTGCCATCGCCTCTATGGCGCAAACGCGGGCCATTGGTAAAGCGTACCGCAATATCCTAGCATGGATTATTCGGGCCGCCGGTTACGAACCCACTCCGGCGGAAGAGATGGACTATATGACTAAGAGTAGCCCTAAAGCGAAGCGTAGCACCGCAAGTAGTAAAACAAAAACTGAGTCAGCTGCAAATGAAGGCGCTGACAATCAAACTGTTAAAGATCGTCCGCCCGTTGATCGTGAGCTTGTGGCAAAAAAAACGGCTACAGTGAAACAGAAAACGGAGTTGTTATTGTTACTCAACAACAAAGTGATCACCAGTGACGAAAAGAATAAGATGATTGAGAACATCAATAGCCTGGATAGCGATCGTGCTAATAAGTCTATTGCGAAGCTTAAGAAAGTGATTGAAGAAAGAACAGGTGAGCCACGGACGTTGCCGCAACGTTGCCGCGAAGGAGCCTGCCACAACGTCCGTTGTGGCAGCGGCGAAAGCTCACACAGCATAGTTTGGTTTGGTTAGTTTAGTAGGAAAATCCCGGGGATAGGTATTCTCGGGATTTTTACGTTTCACGAGAATGGCCACCTATCCACCACTTGTTAGTGATAATGTGCTCAAAACTACTCATTTTCTCATAAAGTCCTTCGACCGTATCGCCAAAAATCGCTAATTCTTGGTTTTCTTTCTTGAGCAGCCCTTCCCCCGTCATGTGGGTGAACAGCTGCTGTAGGGCATCATAATAGCCATTGAAGTTTAGAATACCCACGGGCTTGCGGTGTAGCGCTAACTGCGACCAGGTAAGAATTTCTACCAGTTCTTCGAGGGTTCCGAACCCACCGGGAAGCGTCATGAAACCGTCTCCCAACTCGGCCATCCGCTGCTTACGCTCGTGCATTGAGTTCACGACGATTAGCTCAGTGAGCCCCTGGTGACCTACCTCTTTGTCTAGTAAGAACTGAGGAATAACCCCAATGGCTTGTCCGCCGGCGGCCAGGACAGCATCGGCCAAGGCACCCATCAGCCCGACGTTGCCTCCGCCGTATACCAGCGTGATACCTTGTTCGGCCAAAAAGCGGCCCACTTGCTGTGCAGTTTGTGCGTATTCGGGTGAGAATCCGGGGCTTGAAGCGCAAAAAACGGTGAGTCTTTTCATATGCGGTAAAGCTAACAGAACCACCCGATGGCACCAAGCGTCCTTTAGGCATTATTAGGTAAATCTTGGTATGTTTGCGATCTACGCAACCCATACCCATGACGAATCAACCACCTGCTGATACGACCACCGATCAGAAACCCTACATCAGTGCTAAAACTCAGTTGCCAGAACTCACCCTAAAGGCAGTCTTGCTGGGAGCCACACTGTCCGTCATACTGTCAGCCGCCAATGCTTACTTCGGACTGTTTGCCGGACTCACCGTTTCTGCTTCCATTCCGGCGGCAGTAATCTCAATGGCTATCCTGAAGCTGTTCAGAAACTCAAACGTACTAGAGAACAACATGGTGCAGACCGCTGCTTCTGCGGGTGAGTCGCTGGCAGCTGGAGTGATTTTTACCATTCCGGCGCTCATCATCATGGGCTACTGGGAAGAATTTAACTACTGGGAAACCACGCTGATCGCGATGACGGGCGGCATCCTGGGTATCTTGTTCACCATCCCTCTGCGCAATGCCCTCATCGTGCAAGAGAAGCTCAAGTTTCCAGAGGGTGTCGCTACTGCCGAAGTGCTCAAAACTGGCGAAGAAAGTGGCGGCTCGGTTAAATACCTGGTGTGGGGAGGCATCATCGGTGGACTGTTCAAGCTTAGCGATTCTGCGCTCAATTTATGGAATGGACTATTTGAACAGGCTACGCTACTCAATCAGAAGGTCTACCTCTACTTCGGGCTCAACCTATCACCAGCGTTGGTAGCAGTGGGTTACATTGTGGGGCTCAACGTATCGTTCTTGGTATTTCTGGGTGGGGCCATTAGTTGGTACGTAGGTATTCCGGCCTACATTGCTACGGTCGGCGTGCCCGAGGGCGCCGATAGCGTAGCTGATATGGGCATCATGATTTGGAGTAGTCAAATCCGTTACCTGGGAGTGGGAGCGATGGTGGTCGGAGGACTATGGGCGTTACTGAGTCTGAGAAATTCACTGTCCACTGCTTTTCAATCGGGCGTAGCGGCCTTTCGTAACAGCGGAGCCAAAGTCCAGCAGATCAGAACCGAACTGGACACCCCAATGTCTTGGGTGCTCATCGGTATCGGGGTGCTCATTGTGCCCGTGTTTGCGCTCTATCTGCGTGAGATACAAGACGTTGCCATCACCGGGTTGATGGCAGTCATTATGGTCATTGCCGGATTCTTATTTTCTGCGGTGGCGGGCTACATGGCCGGACTGGTCGGAAGCTCTAACAACCCTATCTCGGGAGTCACCATCGCCACCATTCTGGCCACCGCTTTGCTGCTGGCGGCATTGATGGGTACCGATGATCCGGGGCGTGGTGCTGCCGCCACCATCCTGGTGGGAGCCGTAGTTTGCTGTGCCGCCGCTATTGCGGGCGATAACATGCAGGATTTGAAGGCGGGCCACGTGCTAGGGTCCACCCCTTACAAACAGCAGATCATGCAGGTGGTGGGGGTGGTGGCAGGGGCGCTGGCGATTGCGCCGGTGCTTAATAACTTGCTCACCGCTTATGGTATCGGTGCCCCCACGGCTGAGTATCCTGATGCACTGGCGGCTCCGCAGGCTACGCTGATGCAGAGCGTGGCAGACGGTATTTTTCGGGGTGGTTTGCCCTGGACGATGGTAGGGATCGGCGCCGCCATTGCGGTGATCATTATTGCCATCGACGTCTACCTGAAAAATCAAGGTTCATCGTTTCGGATGCCAGTGTTGGCGGTAGCCGTAGGGTTGTATCTGCCGTTAGAACTGGATACCTCTATTTTTGTGGGGGGATTGGTCGCCTGGGCAGTCGCTCGTTATACCCGGTCAGACGCGAATGAAACGGCGGCTGATTCATCGCAGTCCCCAGCGCGTGGAGTAGCCGAAAAGGCGGGCTTGCTATTAGCTTCAGGGCTTATTACCGGTGAGGCCTTGATGGGGATTGCGATCGCGATCGGTATCTCAGCCGCAGGGCCCGGGCTCTTGCGCCTCTACGACGAAGCACCGTTCGGGAGCTGGCCCGGCTTGATACTACTGATCATGATCGTTGTCGGTATCTATCAAACCGTAAAAAGGGTCTACCAGCAACAGGGCGGAAAATAGGAAAGGATGGCTGCCGTGCAACCGCCCCTTGCCTGATGCGGGCAAGCCGACACTAGAAATTGTAGCTGAGGCCGCCGAAGAACGAGCGACCAATACGATCGGTGCCGTAGTACTCGCGGCTTTCGCTGCCGAGTAGATTGCGTCCGTTGATATACACTTTAAGACTATTGATGATCTGATAGGTTACTTTAGCATTAACCAGTAGTTTACTGTCGATGGGGCCGACAATAGGATTGAAAGTTTCGCCAGAAGCATTCAAGCGAACCAAATCGGTGTCGTGATACATGGTGTGCTGATCGAAGTAGTACAGGTTTAGGTTCACGTTGAGTTTGCGGTGAGCTGAGTAGTTAACGAAGGCGCCGCCGTAAACTGAAGGAGTGGCTTGATGCTCATCGCTTACTTGATTAGCAAAACCGGCGATCTGCCCAATCGGTAAATTCTCTACCTGAGTATTTTGTACGGTGACAAACGGTTTAAGCTGCACTTTTTGACTCGGCACGTAGTTGACCGACAGCGTTGCTCCCTGCTGAGTGGCTTCCAGTGGCAAGTTCAAGAATTGAAAAGACTGTAAAGTGATATCTTCGCTTAGCGGCGTTTCGGATATAGCGTAAGGGTAGCTCAGGTCTTCTATTTTTTGTCTGAACAGAGCAACATCAAACTGCAAGGTGTTGGTTGCTTGTACCCGCACACCTACTTCGGTCATGGTATTACGGGTGACGTCCATGTCCGGATTTCCACTGAAGCTAAGTACCTGGGTTGGGCTGGTAGGAACCGCTGGGATGCTGACCTGATAGTTACTGAGAAAGGCACCGCCGGTAGCACTTGATTGTACTGCTCGCACCAGGTATTTATCATTCAGCTTGTACGTAGCCGCCAATTGGTAAGAAATATAAGATTTATCGGGTATCTCGAACTTATCTACTCTCAGGGCTCCGATCAACCTTAACGCATCAGTGGGCCGATAGTCTCCTTTGAGCGATCCGGCCAGCGTTTGATTAGAAACTTTGCTGCTGACGAAACCAATCATGCCGTTGGCCAAATCTGTATAGTCGCGATCGTCAATCACTGCCTGCTGATAACCCAGCTCAGGTCGTAAACTCAACTTCGGATTGATTTCCCACTGGTAAGTCAGGGTCGCGTCGAGGTTATGCACATCGTACTCAGGTTGTATAATATCAAAACCTTGGTATAAATTTTCGCTACCACCCGTGTAAGAGATACTAGCTCCTACATTGTAGAAAGAACTAGCCAACTGAACGTACTTACGATTGGTAGAGCTCTTGTTCAGGGCGGTAACGGCGAAGTTGTAGTAGGGACGCTGCACCTCTGCTTGCTGTAGTCCCGTAGTAAGTGATATGTTTACCTGCTCGCTTGGCTGATAGTTGACAAAGCTGTTGAGTCCGTATCGCTTCAAAGACAGCTCAGGTTCAGGATAAGCTACATCGGCAAACGGAACCCCCATCTCAGTAAGATCATTGAAGAACTGGCCCGGCTGATATACGTAGTACAAATCATCGCTGCGTTCGCGCGCTTGGTAGTTGCCCGATACAATAACATCAAACTTCTCATTGAACTTATTGCCAAGCGCAACATTTGCCCCTAGTGTACCCGCTGTACCGTACTGTAGATGAGAAGAGGCGTATAACCCCTGTTTTTCGATCTTACGAGTGATAATATTGATAACTCCGGTGACCGCGTTAGGACCAAATAAGGCGGCGGCCGGACCGCGTACGATTTCAATACGTTCTATATCCACCAGATCAACCGGCAATGATTCCCAGATTGTGCCGCCAAGGTTGTGGTTAAATACCGGCCGATTGTCAACCATCACTAGGGTGAGCAGATTCGGCTGGGCGTATGTTTCTGAGTAACGAATCAGATTGTCGAAGCCTCGCAAATGAATGTCGTAGTTGCCAGGGGTTGTCTCTCGCACAATCACCCCCGGGCATAACCGCAGTGCTTCCGGGATAGAGATAACCCCGGAACGGGCGATCTCGTCGCGGGTAATTACCGAACTGGATACCGGAGCATCAAAAGAACTTTCCTCTTTTTTAGAAGCTGAAACGATTTCTACGTTCATCAGGTCTTCCAAAGACATATCAAACAGGTCTTCGTCTTCCTGCGCGAACAGAGGAGATACGATGGTTAAGAGGGTAAAAACTGACAAAAGTATGCGTTGTGGCATTATTCAATGATTTGGTTCAGTGTAGTTTGAGCAATATTCATTCAATTGTCGTAGCTTATTTATTCTGCGCTATAATCCGATTTTCTTCAAGTGTAAGGTCGTTCTATCATTTGCGCACAAGGCCATGATCTGCCGCTCAATAAATATTCATAATATCAACTACAATAAAATTTTTCTATGAACCTGTTTGTATAATCTATAATGAAACTAGTGATAAACACTATATGAGTACCAGCATTCAACCTTCGGTTGTCACGTAATATTAACTGCTAGATCACTCTACTTATAAGAAGGAAAGTGAACTTCGTACGTATAATTCTTATTGACTATTCCGAATGAATACCTATCATACTCACAGTTTATGGACAAGATACAGCGGTGGTCTGCCCTGCTTAGCCGTCGGCTAAAACGTACGATAGAAGTACAGAAGATTGAGTTTTTATCCGGCGGGTGTGTGAACCAAGCGGCTCGTATGCAAACCACCCAAGGTGTGTGGTTTGTGAAGTGGAACGAGCAAGGGGCCACCGATCTTTTCGTTCGGGAAGCAGAGAGTTTGTGCGCCCTCGCCGAAGCGGATACCCCGCTGGTGATTCCACAGGTTATTGCGGCTGAAGAGACAACCAGCGAGTTGGGCATATTGGTTACAACGTTTCTGCAACCGGCGTCGCCCACCACTCAGCAAGACGAGCGGCTCGGTCGAGGATTAGCGCAGTTGCATCGCAGTCAGCACACCCACTACGGATTTGAGCACACCAGCTACTGCGGGGCCACGCCGCAAGACAATCGCTGGAGCAGCGATTGGGTTCATTTCTTCGGACAACAGCGCATTAAGTATTTGCTAAACTTGATTGAGCAGCGACGAGGGCTGACCGCCGCCGAGCGTGCGCAGTACGATCAGCTGATGGAGCGGTTGCCACAGTTGATAGCCCATCAGCCCGCTGCTTCGCTCACACACGGCGACTTATGGTCGGGCAACTTCATGTATACCACCGGTGGACCTGCCCTGATCGATCCCGCGTGCTATTATGCTGACCGGGAGTGCGACCTGGCCCTGATGCAGATGTTCGGCGGATTCTCGGGCACCGTATGGCAGGCTTACCAGGAGGCTTATCCGCTGCCCGACGGATGGCAGGCCCGCCAGGGTTTGTACCAACTGTATCACTACTTGAACCACTATTACCTGTTTGGCGGGGCGTACGGTCAGCAAGCACTCAGATTGGCCCAACGATACTTGTAGACCACACGAGCGCGTAAACTTTGGGTGCGTACCTTCGTAGATAGTAACCGAAACAGCGCATACTATTGATACTGAAACAACTACTACTCAGAATTTATTCTACCTACGGACTCATCGTGTTCGGGGGAGTGCTGGTGATACTATCGCCACTCTTTCTGCTGGCCAGTCTGCGTCGCTCGTGGCATCATTACGGTCTACTACTCAATCAGTTTTGGTCGCGGGCATTTTTTGTGCTGATGGGCGTGCCCGCCCGGGTGCGAGGGAAAGAGTATTTGGCCAAAGGGCAACTTTACGTATTCACCCCTAACCACTTTTCGCTGCTGGATATTGCGCTGATGGGCTATCTGCCCAAACCGTTTGTGTTCATCAGTAAGCTTTCGCTCACCAAGCTCCCCCTGTTCGGGTGGGTTATTCGTGCGTTTCATATTCCGGTAGACCGCAGTAGCACCCGCAGCAGCTACGCCGCTCTGGAGCAAAGCCGGCGTATGATCGACGAAGGAAAGAGTATGGTCATGTACCCGGAGGGAGGCATCCGCACCCCTCAGCCTCCCCAATTGGCTCGTTTTAAGAACGGCCCCTTTAAGGTGGCGATCGAGAAGCAGGTGCCGGTAGTGCCGGTGACCATACCCTATAATTGGTTTATCTTGCCCAACGACAAAAAACTGCTCATGCGCCCCCGCCGCCCACTGATGATCATCCATCCGCCGATTGCTACGGTGGGAATGACCGAAACTGATACCGAATTGTTAAAGCAGCGAGTAAAAGAAACCATTGAGCAAGAGCTGATCAAGTGCCAGCCTCGGTTATCGGCTGTGCAAAAGGTGCCTTTCTCAGAACCAGGACTCACGCACTGACGCTGGTGTGCGAACAATCATCTGCGACAGCACGTGTGGGCTAAAGGGCTGCATAAGTAATATCAAGCGGTGATGGTATTCAACGTAAGTAACTACGTCGCTTATAGCGCAATAGTGTAGTTTCGATTTGGATAGTTGATCACGAAATGCGTCATTGAGACCATGAAAATAGACACCGCCACCGTTCGTAAAATGGCCCACCTGGCCCGCCTCGAACTCGACGAAAGCGTAGAGCAGGAGATGATTACCAGCATGTCTGAAATACTAGACTGGGTAGAACAACTCGACGAAGTGGATACCACCGGTGTAGAACCGCTCACCAATATGTCGTTTGAAGTAAATGCCTTGCGTGAAGATCAGGTAGGAGAGCACCTGCCCCGCGAGCAAGGGCTGAAGAACGCGCCCCGCCACGACGGTGAGTTCATCCGAGTGCCCAAGGTGCTGGAGTAGTAAGTACGCTGTGAACTAAGTTTTAAAGTAGCAGCGGCAGGAGGCGGTCCATTACGCTACTAACCCTGCGCCTGCTTACTGCCAACTGCCGTCCGCCCCTCACCGAAAATTCGTATTCGGTCAGCACCGCCCCGCGTAAGTTTGCAAAATACAGTACATTCCCCGTCGTTATTCCCTAAAATTTGCTAATTCGCGTAGAAGGCGTCTGTTCGTCTTCTATTTGCTCAAACCACATGGATTTACCGTTTTTCTGGCAAGCGTGGCACCCAGTCAGCCGCCGTGTATACCTTGTACTGCTGTCGCTGTTTATCGTGTCCATCGGCTGGTTCGGAGTGAGCTACTGGCAGGGGATGAGCCAGGTGGTGGTGTGGGAGCTACTGTCTAGCGCCGAAACGGTCAGTATTCCGCTGGAAGACGTCTCGGTAGGAGTGTTTGACTTCGCTAATCCCGCCGATCACTACGTGGTTACTGAAAACTACCGAGGTAGCAACGTGAGAATCCACCCCGCCGTTGCTTACGTGCTACTAGCGGCTATGGTGCTCGTATTTGTCTTTCTGCTGGTCATTATTTCTACCTTTAGCGGTTTCTGGTTCTACTTCGGCGGCGGACTCATCATTCTGTTAATTTTAGGGATGCAGTGGGAGTACCTTTCCCTCTTTGGTACCACCGGTCGCTGGGGAGCGGGCATCGTGATGCTCTTGTATCTACCGGCCACGTTTTTCTTTCAGAAGATTCGCCCTGATCACGGCCTCATCACGCGCCTGCTCACGTTTGCGGGCATCACCGTAGCACTGGCCACGCTTATTCACTTCGCCGCAGAAGTGCCGCACCCGGCGCTGTACCTCGTCAGCTACGGCCTGGTGGTACCGGTGGTGCTTAGTTTGTTCTTTGTACTGCTACTGGGTCACGAGATCGTCAGCTTCTTTCTCAAGCTCATCACGCAGAACAACACGCCCACCAGTCGGCAGTCCTTTCTTCACTTTAGCGTGATCGCTATCATCTACCTGGCGAATCTCACGCTGCTGGTGCTACGCAACATTGGTATCATCGACTGGGATATTCTGTACTTCAACGCTTTTCTACTACTGGTCATCAGCGCTGTGATCGGCGTGTGGGGCTTTCGCGACCGCGAGGTGCAGTATCAATACATTGTAGGTTTTCAGCCGCTGGGCGCGTACCTCTACCTGGTGCTCGGCTTACTCACCTTTGCTACCCTGGCGTATCTGAGCCACACGGCAAACGATCCGATCCTCGAAACCTTTGAGGATACAATTGTGTACAGTCAGATTGGTTTCAGCCTCATCTTCACGGTCTACGTGATTGCCAACTTTATTCAGGAGCTGATGGACGATCAGCGCGTATACCGCATCGTGTACCATCCGCCCAACCTGCCCTACGGCACCATGCAGATCATGGGGACGGTGGCCATGATCGCGCTGTTTGCCCGGGCCGGACTGTTTCCTTTTTATCAGGCCCTGGCCGGTTACAACAATGGTTTAGGCGACCTGTACCGCTACGAGGGCGATCCATTCTTAGCTGAGCAGTACTATAAACTGGGCGATCAGTACGGCTACAAAAACCACCGCTCTAACTACACCCTGGGGGCGCTGGCTCGGTCACAGAACGACTTGGCCCTGGCCACCTTTTATTTTAACGAGGCGACGCAGAAGAACCCGAGTCCGCAGGCCTACGTCAATTTGGGGAATGCTTTTCTGGATTCTGACCAGTACTTTGAAGGAGTGTTCGCGCTTCGGCAAGGGCTTCGGGTATTTCCTGATAACGCTTACTTGCAAAACAACCTGGCGCTAGCCCTGGGTCGTACGTCGGTGCTTGATTCTGCGCTGTATTACTTGCAGGGCGCTCGCACGAACGAAGCAACCCAGCGTCCGGCGGAAGCCAATACGTTGGGAGTGCTTGTGAAGAGCAACAGCGCACCTAACGTGCCCGTAGATTCGCTGTTAGAAGAAATGACGAGCTACGGTTACTACCTGCCGATGCAAATCAATGCTTTAGCACTTCGTCAGCGGTTCGGCACATCAGATTCATCTGTAGAAGAGATACCCAGAGGCTTAACACGCAATAGCCTGAGCTTCGCGCGTTTACACAACACACTACTGGTGCAGCAGCACACACCGGACACCGCTTTGAGTTCCTACGCCCTGGCTCTGGCCCAAGAAGAAGCGACCGCGTACGCTGAACCGCTGTCGTTTGCTTCGGCCGTGTCGCTGTATCGTCAGAACCGCGTGGTGGAAGCGCTCAAGATGGTGGATCGGCTACAGGCGGTCAATGTGTTCAAGAAGGCGTACTATCTAAACGTGATGGGACTGTGGATGCTAGAGCAGCAGGCCCCGACGATCGCGGCGGAGTACTTTGGCCGCGCCGCGCAGGCACGTCACCCTGAGGGCGCGTTCCGTCAGGCAGTAAGTTATACGGAGGCGGCCGCGCTGCCCTTCGGCAGCGTCGACGCTGCCCGGGCGGCATGGGACAGCCTATCGGCCGATACGGTGGCCGCACCGGTGACGGAAGATATGCTGACGATACTGAATGAGGACCGGCTGGCTGCCGCGATTCCGACGGCTACGGACGCGTTTTTGTACCAGGCACTGCGCTACCGCTATCCGCAACTGACCAGCGACTTACGAGAGGATATCTGGCTCGCCTTTGACGACGCTAACTACCGCACCCTAACCGTCCACGACCTATGGCTGCGCTTTCCGCAGCACCGCGAGGGACGTTTGGCGCAGTGGGCCGACACCCTAGGCGATGATGCGTCACTTTCTGCCGACGGGCAGGCCTACCGCCGATGGGTCCGCGCCTTCCGGGCCGAAGCACAGCAAGACTGGGCCGCGCTGCAATCGTCGGTAGATGATTTGCGTCCGATGAATAAGCGGCACCGGTACTGGCTTACCTACTTTAGGGCACGACTGGCCGAAAAAGACAATCAAGCGGAAGCTACGCAGCATTACCAATCGTTGTCGCACAACCCGTTCTTTAGCCAAGGGTACCTAGCAGCGCTAGATTTCTTGTACCCACCGGAAACCGATCAAACCGCACCCTATCAACTGCTGGTAGACGCTACCGAAGTCAACCCCCGCGATGCCAAGCTGTTACGGGCCTACGTGCTGGCCGCGTTGCGCACCAATCTGGAAAGCTACGCCGAAGAAGGCTTGTCTGATTATCAGGCGATGGTGAGCAAGGCCGAGTACGAAGCGTTTGCGCAAGTCTACGAAACCACTCGGGCGGCGCAGGTTGTAGATTTTTAGGGCAAGCTACTCCCGATTCTCTGCGGATCGGCGTACCTTGTCGGCTATGAAAATATACACCAAAACGGGTGACGAAGGCACTACCGCACTCTACGGCGGTGCCCGCGTCGCCAAGTCAGATGAGCGCGTAGAAACCTACGGCACCATCGACGAACTCAACGCCCACGTGGGGCTACTGCGCGACCAATCGGTTAACAGCCAGCGTACCGAGCTATTCCAAGAAATTCAGGATACTTTATTCGTCATCGGCTCCCACTTGGCCGCTGACCCGGATAAACCGGCTATGAAACTGCCGGACATTGCCGAAGGGGCGGTACGTCAGCTGGAGCAGTCTATCGATCAAATGGATGCGTCACTGCCGGAGATGAAGTTCTTTATCCTGCCCGGCGGCCACCCATCGGTATCAGTATGTCATGTGGCTCGCTGCGTATGCCGACGGGCCGAGCGGCAGGTGGTTCGCTTTGGCGAGCAGGCCCCGGTTGACCCGGTCATTATGGTTTACCTCAACCGCCTGTCTGACTGGATGTTTGTGCTCGCCCGTACGATGGGGCAGGAGTTAGGCGTAGACGAGATTCCCTGGAAACCAGAGAAGTGAGTTTGTAGTACTGCTGAAAGGCCGTGTGAATGAGAAAGTTTGCGTATAATAACAATCTTTGTTATTATTGTAAACACTTCAACGGTATTAAGATGAATATATCCATCACCACTGAGTTGGAAAGTTTTCTACAGGAACGCGTCAAAACGGGGCGATACAATAACGTTAGTGAGGCAGTGCGGGCCGCCGTGCGCCTTTTACAAGAGCAAGAGCAACAGTATGAAGCGCGTTTGGCAGCGCTGCGGGGTGAAATAGACCGAGGGTTCGAGGAAGACGCTGTCCCTTATACGCGTGCTTTGGTAGAAGATGTCAAGGCCCGTGGGCGAGCACGCAATGCTGTTGATCAGGCCGAGTGATGGCAGACTTTTACCTGAGTAGGGCTGCCCTAGCCGATTTAGACGATATCTGGGACTACATCTCACAAAGCAGCCTGGTGCAAGCCGATAAAGTGCAAGACCGGATTCCGGCTGCCTGTCAGAAGATATCAGATAATGCGCACATGGGAAGACCGCGCCCTGAACTACGGCCTGAATTAAGAAGCTTTTTGGAAAAACCGTATGTGCTCTTCTATACTATTGATTCGGAAGGTGTGGTTACGATACGCCGAGTGATTCACCACAGTCGAGATTTAGAGGCGCTATTCTAGCAACATGACCGAACACCTTTCATTGGTAGAGCTCAATCAGCTCGTGAAACAGGCGCTGTCGGCGCACTTGCAGCCTACCTACTGGGTGGTGGCTGAGATTGGTGAGCTGCGCGTGGCGCAGAACGGTCACTGTTACCTGGATTTGGTGGAGAAGGGCGACAGCAAATTGCTGGCTAAGGTGCGAGCGACTATCTGGTCGTATACCTTTCGCAACCTACAGGGGTGGTTTGAGTCAATCACGGGTGAGGCACTGCGGCCCGGGCTCAAAATTCTGGCGCAAGTAGAGGTAAAGTTTCACGAGCTTTACGGGCTGAGTTTCAACGTAAAAGACATTGACGCGCAGTATACGCTGGGCGAACGGGCGCGTCGTCGGCAGCAGGTCATTCAGCAACTCAGGGGGGATGGCGTGTACGAAATGAACAAGAGTCTGCCGTTGCCACTGGTGCCGCAGCGTATTGCCGTTATCAGCTCGCCCACCGCTGCCGGTTTGGGCGACTTTATGGATCAACTCAATGGCAACCGGGCGGGCTACCGCTTTGATGTGCAGCTATTCAAGGCCTCGATGCAGGGGGATGCCGCCGAAGCCAGTATCGTGGAAGCATTGGTGGAAGTGTACGCCTGCCTAGAAGACAGCCCCTGCTTCGATCTGGTCGTCATCATCCGGGGGGGAGGCGCTCAGGTCGACCTCGACTGCTTTGATACCTACGGCCTGGCTTCGCACGTGGCGCAGTTTCCTATTCCGGTGGTTACCGGCATCGGACACGAGCGCGACGAAACCATCACCGACCTGGTGGCCCACACCAAGATGAAGACTCCCACCGCTGTGGCAGAGTTCCTGATTAACGGCCTGGCCGCCTACGAAGATCAGATTGATGGCTACCTTCAGCGTATTGTTGGTCGTGCTGAGCAGCAGCTTCGTGATTCTAATCACCGCTTGGAGCGCTTCGCCACCACCCTAAAGTATGCGACTGATGCGCACCTGCGGCAGCAAGACC
Source organism: Tunicatimonas sp. (assembly GCA_965213875.1). Taxonomy (GTDB): domain Bacteria; phylum Bacteroidota; class Bacteroidia; order Cytophagales; family Cyclobacteriaceae; genus Tunicatimonas. Next base: position 35,881 of record CBDCAN010000015.1, read on the forward strand.
AGCGGTTGCGCCAGTACCAAGAGCAACTGCGGTATGCTGCGCAGAACCAGTGGCAACGCCAGCACGAAAAGCTCACGCGGTGGCAGGCCACGCTGCGCACGCAGGCCCACTATCAGGTACAGCAGCAGGAGCAACGGTTACGCACCCAAGAGAAAGTAGTGCGCTTGTTAGATCCGGCACAGGTGCTAAAGCGAGGGTTCACGCGTACCTACGTAGACGGCAAACCGCTGGCGCAGCAAACATCAGTAGCGGCGGGTAGTATTGTAGAGACCCACACGCACAATCGTATATTCACCAGTATTTTACAAACCCAAGATGGCCAAAAGAAAAGCTAAACCGACCGCCGAACCCACACTTACCTACCGCGAAGCGCAGGACAAACTGGCGCAAATTGTGGCCTCGGTTGAGGGCGAATTGGATGTTGACGAACTGTCGCAGCAGGTGACACAAGCCATGGAGCTTATTACCTTTTGTCGCGCCAAGCTCAAGCACACCGAAGCCACAATTAATCAGGCCTTTGAAGGTATGGAGTAAGTATCTCCCCGTGACCAGCATCCATCCAAATACTCCTAAAGGATAGATTGGCAGTGGCGAGTTTCAACCTTGATCGTTCAGTGCAAACCCTGCTTGCCGAAGGGGATAATGCTGTACAAAAGAGCAGCACGAACGGCAGAGGTATAGCAGTGTTTTAGAGGTTACCTACATAAAGCAAGTACTTCAGCAAACCAGTAATTATTCTCTGACGATTCGTCTCACTGCATAGTTTATCATCAACTTTTTAGGTACTTTGCTGACTTAGAATAGGGTTCGTTCCTATGCAACTCTCGGCCACAAACAAAGGGTTTCTACACAAACGATGGCTTCAAAAAAAAAGGATAATAAAACGGAAGCTGCTTTATTCATTGTGGGAGTTGGAGCCTCTGCCGGAGGACTCGATGCGCTGTCTAAGCTCGTAGCCACTCTGCCCGTCAACAAAGTAGAAATGGCGGTGGTGGTTGCCCAGCACGTGAGCCCAGATCACAAAAGTAAGATGGTTGAGTTGCTCAACCGGGATACTCGCTGGCCTGTCGTCACGGCTGAAGACAAGCTGCCAATTCTGGCACGGCACGTTTACATTACTCCCCCTGACTGTGAGATTACAATTGTTAAAGGGACCATCATTTTGGAAAAGCAGCATCGCACCTTTCATGCGGTTCCTTCGGTGAATCAGTTTCTTTCCTCACTGGCCAAAGATCAACGGGACAGAGCCGTCGGAATCATTCTTTCGGGCACCGGCGAAGACGGGGTTCGGGGTATTGCTGACATTCAGGCGCACGGTGGGCACGTGCTGGTGCAACAGCCAGAGGAAGCACAACACCGGGGCATGCCCGATGCTGCTATCCAGTCAGGCCAGGTCAATGCTATCCTGTCTGTTGACCTTATGGGTGAGCGCTTAGCGCAGTATATTGACAACTATCGTTTAAATGGAAGCAAAGCGCTGCGCGAAACGAGCCTTCAGGGGATATTCCGACTGATGACTAATAAAACGGGGACAGACTTTTCGAAGTACAAGTCTTCCACCATCGGGCGGCGCATCAAGAAGCGGCTGGAGGCGCTGTCCGTTGACTCTATTGATGATTACTACGATTATATTCAGAGTAACCCTAGCGAGCTGGACGATCTCTTTCAGACTGTGCTCATCGGGGTGACAGAGTTTTTTCGCGACAAGCCTACCTTTGACCAGCTTCGGCAGTACGTTAAGCAAATTATTGCTCAAAAAAAGCCCGGCGACTCGGTTCGCGCTTGGTCGGTGGGCTGCGCCACCGGTGAAGAGCCTTACTCTTTGGCCATTCTTATTGCTGAAGAGCTAGGCGAGCGGTTTGACCAATTTACTATTCAGATTTTTGCCACGGATATTGATGAGAATGCTTTGGCTACCGGCCGAAGAGGATTTTATCCCGGTGACCTGATGGATAACCTCAGTCCAGAGCAGTTGGAAAACTACTTCAACCGGGGAAAAGACGGTTACGAGATTAAAAAAAAGGTTCGTCAAACGGTGCTATTCTCTAAGCATGATATCAGTCGCGATCCTCCCTTTGTAAGGTTAGACCTACTCTTGTGCCGCAACGTGCTTATATACTTTGACAATGAACTACAGCGGCGAGTCATCCCTGTGTTTCACTACGCGCTCAACTCGGAGGGCTACTTATTGCTGGGTAAGTCCGAAAACATTACCCAACTCTCTGATCTTTTCGCGAAAGAAAACAAGCACAAGCTGTTCAAGAAAAAATCAGACGTTCAGCTGAATACGCTGAAGTACACCAATTTCCGACAGTCAAAGCCCGCGAAGAACCTGCCCTCCTCCGATCAGGTACGATCGGAGCTATCTATGGAAGAGCTGGCTAACGAAACACTGGTACAGACCTACGACCATCCGTTTGTGGTAGTGAACGAGACGATGGAAGTCGTACACGTTCGGGGCAGGCTACAGCCCTATACCAACTTGAGCGAGGGTTCTCTGGATGCCAGTATCCTTAAAATCATCGAAAAGGCACTCCACATGGAGTTGCGAACCACCTTTGCCAAGGCCAAACGACAGTCTCAGCCCTGCCGAAGCAACATCGTGCGCTTCACGTCCTACGACCAGGAACGTCTGGTACGCGTCGTGGTCAAACCCTTTCTGTACCGGCGTAATGAGCGAGATTACTACCTCATCATCTTTGAGAACGTAGATTCACTCGAGCAGTATCCCTTCTCAGCCGAAGAGCTAGACTTCAACAAAGATGAACACAAAAATGCGGTTCGGGTCATGGAGCTGGAACACGAGCTAGCCGCCACACGCGAACATCTCCAGACGTTTACCGAAGAGCTGGAGACCAGCAACGAGGAGCTACAGTCATTGAACGAAGAGCTACAGTCTTCAAACGAAGAGCTTAAATCTTCGAACGAGGAGCTGGAAACCAGCAACGAAGAATTGCAGTCAGCCAATGAAGAGCTACAGACGGCCAATGCCGAGTTGGCCATCTCCAACGAGCATCTGATCGAGAAAGAGACGGAATTGACGTTATCCAACGAGCAACTGGAGGTGGCGAGAGATCGCTTTCGGTTGGCCTTAGATAATTCTCCCATCGTTTTGTTTTATCAGGATACGGAGCTTCGCTATATCTGGCAGTACAACCACCATCCTGATTTCAGTATCTCTGATGTGCTCGGTAAAACTGATTACGAGCTACTGGGGGCAGAACATCAGGAACTCATCGATCTGAAACTGAAGGTGATTGCTACCGCCGAGCGTACTCAAACCGAAATTACGATCAACGGATTGAGCTACGATCTGAAGATTGAACCCGTGCAGGGCGAAGGCGAAGTGGTGGGCGTGAAGGGAGTGGCTATTGATGTTACCGAGCGCGTGCAAGCGCAGCGAGCGATTGAAGAAAGCAAGGCAGTTATTAGTAGTATTGTCAACGAATCTGAAGTATATATTTTAGCCGTAGATGCTGATTACCAAGTGATTGTCGTCAATCCGGCTCAGCAGAAAGACTTCAAAAAACTGTTTGACAAAGAGCTGGAGCCGGGTGATAACATCCTGGAAATCCTGAAGGAGTACCCTGATGCGCATTCTCAAACCCATCAGCTGTTTGCCCGGGCCCTGGAGGGCGAGAATACCAAGGTAGAACAGTATGAAAGCACTCGGATTGATGAAGCGGGACACGCTCGCTTCTACGACGTGGATATCGTTCCCATTCGTAGCGAGGCCGGTACGGTATTGGGAGGTGCCCTAATGAGTCGTGAGGTAACGCACAAGGTCAAGGCTGCGCGTCAGATTGAGACAATCGTTGAGCAGAGTGCTGATTTGACCGGTGACGCTTTCTTCAAAAAGCTAACCGAACAAATCTTTGAGCTGTTTGAAGTGAAGTATACCTATATCGGCCTGCTGGACCAATCGGCACGACAGGTAGATACCAAAGCACTGCGGATTAACGGTGAACTGGCCGAAAATTTTTCGTACGGATTGCAGGGAGTGCCTTGTCAGATGGTAGCAAACAATGAGAAGGCTCGCTACGTAGAACGGGTGAGCCAGCAGTTTCCGGAAGACCCTAAGCTCCAGCGCTGGAACGCCGAGAGTTACTACGGAATTCCGGTGTATTCTCCTCTCACAGAAGAAGCGGTGGCGATTATTGTGATGATCCACGATGAGCATATTGCGGAAGTACCCAACACCGACTATATTCTGAAGATTCTTACCCTACGGGCCGGGGCAGAACTCGAGCGCATGCGCACCAGTGAGGAAATTCGGGGGAAAGAAAAACAAATCAATACGATTACCAACAACGTAGCGGACGTCATCTACGAATTTGTGACCCCGGCTGACGACGCTCCCCCTCACTTTCGTTTTGTGAGCCAGGCGATTGCCGATATCTATGAGCTCTCGCCCGAGGACGTGCTGGGTAATGCCCGCTTAGCGTATGATGCCATTCATCCGCAGGACATTGCGCACTTTCTTTCGTTGCGAGATCGGGTTATCGCGGGCGAGCTTGACAGAGTTACGTTTGAAGGTAGAATCACAACCATTCGCTCCCGTACTACCAAGTGGGTGATTGTCACGGCCAAGGTAGAGGATCAACCTGACGGTAGCAAGGTGTGGTACGGAACCATCACCGACATCACCACCCTGAAGCAAACCCAGCAAGCTCTAAAGATAGCTAAAGAACAGACCGAAAGAGCGGCCCGGGCGAAGGAAGATTTCCTGGCGACCATGAGTCACGAGATTCGTACTCCCCTCAACGCGATTGTGGGCTTATCCGGGTTGTTGCTGGATCAGAACCCCAAACCCGATCAAACCGAAAATCTGAAAGCGCTTAAGTTCTCTTCGGAGAATTTGATGAGTTTGATCAATGACATTCTGGACTTCAGTAAAATTGAGGCGGGGAAGGTAGAGATAGAGCGAGTGTCTTTTGATCTTACCGTGCTACTTACCAGCTTGCAACACGCACATCAGCTGTCCGCGAAGGAAAACCAGAATCAACTAGCGATCCACATTGATCCTCAGGTGCCGCAACAAGTGGTCGGCGATCCGGGAAAACTCAGCCAGGTGATCAACAACCTGCTGAGCAATGCGATTAAGTTCACCCGTGCGGGTGAGGTGATCTTGAACGCGTCGTTGGAGCGGATGGAGGGCGAGCGGGCTGAGGTGCTATTCTCGATAAGCGATACCGGGGCGGGTATTTCTCCGGAAAAAGTAGAAAAAATCTTTGACAAGTTTACGCAAGCCGATAGTTCGACGCGGCGGCACTACGGGGGAACCGGCCTCGGCCTGGCCATCACCAGTATGCTGCTTGAGCTGATGAACAGTAAGGTTCAGGTAGAAAGTCAGGAGGGGCAAGGCTCCCGCTTCTACTTCATTCTTCTGCTTCCTCTGGCTGATGAAGCAGAGACGGCTCCGAAGGTGGTAACGGCTTTGCCTACTCCTTCCCTGCCCGAGAAGGTCCGTATCCTGATTGCGGAAGACGTGGCCATTAACCGGATGATTCTGCTGCAGTACCTGGAACGTTGGGAGGGAGTGGTGGTGGACGAGGCTGCTAACGGAGAAGAGGCTGTTCGTTTGGTAGGTGAACACACCTACGACCTTATTTTAATGGATGTGCGCATGCCGGTTATGGATGGCTACGAGGCTACACAGGCCATCCGATCCCGACCGGATGAAAACAAGGATGTTCCAGTGATTGCCCTCACGGCGGATACTTCTGAAACCCTCAGAGAGCAGGGGGCTGCTTACTTTACTGATATCATCATTAAGCCCTTTGACCCTCAGGAGCTTTATGAGAAAATTGCTCGGTATGTTCACGAGTTTCGTGCCGCCTCACCGTCTGCAAAACCTTCGGCTTCCGAGACCACATTGAGTAATCTATCGCTGAACTTTTCTCAGGCAGAAGAGCCATTCAACACTACTAGTCAACTCCATCGCTTCTACGAGGTGCTACTCACCTCCTTCCGCAAATACAAAGAAACCTATGTAGAGGCTATGCGTCAGCAAGACACTCATCAGCTTGATGATTTAGCGCATAAGCTAAAGACGACACTAGCCATGCTCGCCTTAGACAGTATGGCAGACCGCCTGAAGCAAGATGAAGAGGTTCTCCGGGGGGGAGACGAGGGCTTGATTACGTCGGCCGCTGAACAAACCGTCGGTTGGTTTGACGAAATTATCAGAAGAATGGAGCAACGCCGGCGCGAACTAGGCTCGTAGAGAAGGTGAATCTGTTCCAACTTAATCTTTGGCTGCTGTATGTATCAAAGTCAAGGCTGTCACACCTCTGATCTTATCAGATACTGCTCTTCATATAACAACAGTCTGCCTCGTATGCCTAACGCTGAATTTACCCGCCTATCTCGCCTGATAGCCATCCAGACCCTTCTACAAACCGGCCAGCGACTCACCGCTCGCTGGCTGGCTGAACGCTTTCAAACCAGCATGCGTACGGTATACCGGGATATCCGTACGCTGGAACAAGCCGGACTGCCCGTATACGCCGAGCCGGGTAGGGGATACGCGCTAGTCGACGGCTACACCCTGCCGCCCGTGGCGTTCAGCGAACAAGAAGCCAATGCGCTCATCACTGCCGAACGGCTCGTGGCGCGTAACAAAGATGCTTCGTTGGTCAGCGATTACCGGGAGGCTATCACCAAAGTAAAAGCCGTGCTACGCCACAGTACCAAAGAAAGGGCTGACCTGTTGGCCGAAAGAGTGGTGGTACGCGACAACCCGGAGGGGTTTAGTAGTGATTATTTATCAGTGCTACAGCGCGCGATTACCCATCGTACTCCGCTGGCGATCACCTACGAAGCCCTAGCCGATGGTAGCCAAACGAAGCGTACCATTGAACCGCTAGCGCTGTACAGTACCCACGGCAACTGGGTACTAATTGCTTGGTGCCGTAGTCGCGATGACTACCGTTCGTTTCGGGTAGATCAGTTGCGTACGATTTGCGAAGAGGCACCACCCTACGCGGATCGGCACTTTAACCTAGCCGACTATTTTGAACAATGCCGAAAAAACTTTTTGCCCCCTGACACAGGGTTGTCACCTCCGGCCCCTACGTTTGGAGCTCACCAAACCCCTGTAACAATGGAGACTATCAAAATTCAACCCTTTACCGTCGCGGGCATCAGTGTTCGTACGACGAACGAGGGCGGACAGGCCGGAAAAGATATTGAAGCCTTGTTCAATCGGTTGATGAGCGAAAATCTGGTCGCTCAGATTCCAAACAAAGTAGACGATGCGGTCTGCTCGGTATACACCGACTACGAAGGAGATCATACCCAGCCCTACACCGTACTACTGGGTTGCCGAGTATCTAATGCTGACGGTCTGCCCGAAGGAATAACCGCCCAGCACTTTGAGGGCGGTAGCTACCAGCCGTTTGTTGCCCGAGGCGATCTGTCGCAAGGAGCAGTGTATCAGCAATGGGTTGAGATTTGGAACACTGACCTTGACCGGGCGTACACCGCTGATTTTGAAGTGTACGGTGAAAAAGCCCGCGACCCTGCTGATGCCGAAGTGGATATATTTATTGCGGTGAAGTCGTCGTGACCACAATCGTATTGTATGGTAGAAAGATTGGCTTTCTATCTGGTTAGTTGAAAGGTTGAAGGTTGTAGTACTTTAACCTTCAAACCTTTTCAGCTTTCAAAATCCTTCAACCGCCTAAGATGATTGAACGAATACAGGATTTTTATCTCCGGACGCCCGAACCTTACCGAAGTTGTATGCTCGCTGTGCGCGATCAAGTGTTAGTCTACGACGACGACATCACCGAAACCTGGAAATACAAACTACCCTTCTATTGTTATCGTGGCAAGATGCTATGCTACCTACACGTACAGGTGAAGTCGGGCCGACTTTACATGGGAGTGCCCAACGGAAAAGCCATCGAGCATCCGTTGCTATTGCAAGAGGGGCGGGCCCGTATGAAAGCGCTGTACCTGGACACCGAAGCGGATCTGCCCGTCGATATGATCGATCTAATACTAGAAAAGTCTATTACGTATCTGCGACAGTAGCATAAGCCGGAAATTATTAACAATTTTGACGGCTAACGCTAACCCGCACCCCTGTGAAACTCTGGCAAAAAGACCAATCTTCTGTTGACCAACAGATCGAGAAATTTACCGTTGGTCAGGATCGCACGCTCGACCTGGCGCTGGCGCCCTACGATATCCTGGGATCTTTGGCCCACGGCCAGATGCTGGCCAGCATCAACCTACTCACGGACGGAGAGTTTGCCGACCTGCGCCGCGAGCTGATTGGTTTGTTTCACCGGGCGCAGCAGGGTGACTTCAGCATTGAAGAAGGCATTGAAGACGTACATTCTCAGGTAGAACTGATGCTTACGCAGCGGCTCGGCGACACCGGTAAAAAGATTCACAGCGGACGCTCGCGCAACGACCAGGTGCTGCTCGATTTGCGGCTATTCTTACGGGGTGAACTGCAAGAAGTGACACAACTGACGCAGTCACTGTTTGATCGGTTGCTCTCACTCAGTGAACAACACAAAGACGTGTTGATGCCCGGCTATACGCACACGCAGGTAGCGATGCCTTCGTCGTTCGGATTATGGCTGGGAGCCTACGCCGAGAGCCTGACCGACGATGCACAGTTGTTGTTGGCCGCTTACAAAATTACTAATCAGAATCCGCTGGGATCAGCCGCCGGTTACGGCAGTTCGTTTCCCCTGGATCGCACGCTCACCACCCAGCTGCTCGGGTTTGAGTCACTCAGCTACAACGTGGTGTACGCACAGATGGGGCGCGGCAAGGTGGAGCGCACCGTGAGCTTTGCCCTCTCGTCGGTGGCGGCCACCCTGGGCAAACTAGCGGCGGACATCTGCCTATACATGAGTCAGAATTTTGGGTTCGTATCGTTTCCCGATCAGCTGACCACCGGCTCGTCGATCATGCCGCACAAAAAGAACCCCGACGTGTTTGAACTGGTGCGAGCTAACTGTAATAAGCTGATCGCGCTACCGAACGAAATCAGCCTGATCATCGGCAACCTGACGTCGGGTTATCACCGCGACTTACAATTGTTGAAGGAAAGCCTTTTTCCGGCCATTGAGCAGCTCAAGAGTTGTTTGCGCATCACAGAGTACGCTCTGGAGCAAATCAAAGTGCAGTCAGATATTCTGGACGACGAAAAGTACCGTTACCTGTTTAGTGTAGAAGCGGTGAACCAGGAGGTGATCAACGGTGTGCCCTTTCGGGATGCCTATCGCAAGATCGGTCAGCAGATCGCTGAGGGGACTTTTTCGCCCGACCGAAACTTGAACCATACGCACGAGGGAAGCCTAGGCAACTTGTGCAACGAGCAGATTGCCGATAAGATGCAAGCCGTGGTGCAGCAGTTCAACTTTGAGCACGCCGAGCGGGCTGTGCAGCGTTTGGTTGAAGGTGAGTAATAGAGAGCACGATCTAATAGATATGCACTCTGCAACTTAATTTATTGACTTAATTCTCGTACCTTACTGCTGACAGACTGCTTTAATAATGGAACAGGCTCAGACTACTCGTAAGCTTACCCTAGCTGATTATAACCAGCTAGAAGAAGATACGCAACAACGCTACGAATATCACAATGGTGAAGTGTTTTCCATGGCAGGTGGTGACCCTGTCCACAACGCTATCTGTCATAACGTACAACTGTTTCTAGGTAATGCTTTAAGAAAGAAGTCATGTAATGTATTCACGAGCGATCAGAAGATACATATAGATACTATCAATCGTTCTCTCTACCCCGATACTTCGGTGACTTGCGGTCCAGTAGAACGATCTGATGAAGATAGCAAGGCGATTACCAATCCTATCTTGCTAGTAGAAGTGCTTTCTGACAGTACTGAGGCTTACGATCGCGGTCAAAAGTTTGAGTACTTCAGTAAGCTACTAAGTTTACGAGAGTATATACTACTTAGTCAGCACGAACCAAAGGCACAATTACATTACCGCCCTTCGGCAGCTCAGCCTTGGCAAATTACTTGGGTAAACGGTCTGGATCAAAGTCTTAGTCTACAGTTTTTAGGTATAGAAACAGTACTTGAAGAACTGTATTTGAAAACTAATGAGCTCTAAACCATGCTGATTGAGGAGTGAGTTATACAATTTGTACTGAATTAAGCTCTTATCGAGCCATTGATTAGTATCATGTTCGTTGAAGAATCACGCTAGCCATTCTTACGTGAGACTAAAAATGACAATTAATGCTTCGGTTACTGTATCTGTTTCTTCTATAGCCCTGCCCGCGATTCGCATACCTTAAGAGTTATAAACTTTGTCTATAACACGATAATTATTATCAATAATTATTATCGTAGATTGGGTCTATTAGTCAACTAAACCTTTGCAGTAATGGAAAGCAACACACACTCTAAGACCGCTGAGCACGGCAACGGTCACGGAAAAGTATGGGACGTAAATGAATCAAGCCGGTGCCCATTTATGGGCGGGCCTACCAAGTACGTCGCCGGTAGTGGTCGGTCTAATCGCGACTGGTGGCCCAATCAACTAAACCTTAACATCCTGCGTCAGCACGCTTCTTTGTCTAACCCGATGGGCGAAGCGTTTGATTATGCCAAAGCATTTAAGTCTCTAGACCTTAAGGAGATAAAGCAAGACTTATATGACCTGATGACGGACTCTCAGGAGTGGTGGCCAGCCGATTATGGACACTACGGTCCGTTTTTTATCCGGATGGCCTGGCACAGCGCGGGTACCTACCGCATCGCTGACGGACGCGGTGGTGGGGCGACTGGTACACAACGTTTTGCGCCTCTCAATAGCTGGCCCGACAATGCTAATCTTGATAAAGCCCGCCTATTACTGTGGCCTATCAAGCAGAAGTACGGACAACAAATTTCTTGGGCCGATTTGATGATTTTAGCCGGTAACTGCGCGTTAGAGTCGATGGGCTTCGAGACTTTCGGTTTCGGGGGCGGCCGCGCCGATGTGTGGGAACCCGAAGAGGATATCTACTGGGGAGCCGAAGGCGAGTGGCTCGGTAACAAAGAGCGGTACAACGGCGGCACAGCGAAAGATAATGACCTGGAAAACCCGCTGGGGGCCTCACACATGGGACTGATTTACGTTAACCCCGAAGGTCCCAACGGTAATCCTGATCCGGAAGGATCGGCGCGCGATATTCGCGAAACATTCGGCCGCATGGCCATGAACGACGAAGAAACGGTGGCCCTGATTGCGGGTGGACACACCTTCGGTAAAACCCACGGTGCGGCCGATCCGGTAGAATACGTTGGCGTTGAACCGGAGGGGGCGACGATGGAAAACATGAGCCTGGGGTGGAAAAATACCTTCGGTAGCGGTAACGCTGGCGATACCATCACCAGTGGCATTGAGGGTGCCTGGACGCAGAAGCCTACCGAATGGAGTAATCTCTACTTCGATAACTTATTCAAGTACGACTGGGAAGTGACCAAAAGCCCAGCGGGGGCCAACCAGTGGAAACCCAAAGGAGACGCTGGTGCGGGTACCATTCCTGATGCGCACGATCCGGCCAAGAGCCACGCGCCCTTCATGCTCACCACCGACATTGCGCTAAAGACTGATCCTGCGTACGAGAAAATTTCTCGCCGCTTTCATGAAAACCCTGATGCGTTCGCCGACGCGTTCGCCCGTGCCTGGTTCAAGCTGACTCACCGTGACATGGGGCCTAAGTCGCGCTACCTCGGTCCGGAAGTGCCCGAAGAAGATTTGGTGTGGCAAGACCCGATTCCGGCCGTCACGCACGAACTAATCAACGACCAAGATGCTGCCGATCTGAAAAGTAAGCTCTCAGACTCAGGTTTGTCGGTGTCTGAACTGGTCACCACCGCGTGGGCCTCGGCCTCTACTTACCGCAATTCTGATAAGCGGGGAGGAGCGAACGGCGCGCGCATTCGTCTGGCCCCTCAGAAAGATTGGGAGGTGAACCAACCGGAACAGTTGGCAAAAGTACTCAAAGAGCTAGAAAGCGTGCAGCAGTCGTTCAACGAAGCACAGTCGGGTGGAAAGCAGGTGTCGCTGGCCGACCTGATCGTTTTGGCCGGATGCGCCGGTATTGAGAAAGCCGCCAAGGCTGCCGGTCAGGATATCACGGTGCCCTTCACGCCGGGACGTACCGATGCTTCGCAGGAGCAAACGGATGCCGAAGCGTTTGCGCCGCTGGAACCCAACGCCGACGGTTTCCGCAACTACTTCAGAAACCAAGACAATGTCTCAGCTTCGGCCGAAGAGATGCTCGTCGACCGGGCACAGCTGTTATCGCTTACCCCCCCCGAACTTACGGTGCTGGTCGGAGGAATGCGCGTGCTCAACGCTAACCACGGCCAGTCGCAACACGGAGTGTTCACCGACCGGCCAGAAGTGTTGACCAATGATTTCTTCGTGCGGTTGCTAGACATGAGTACTACCTGGAAAGCGACGTCAGAGGCTGACGATGCCTTTGAGGGACGGGATCGGACAACGGGAAAGAGCATGGGCACGGGTACCCGCGCTGATCTTATCTTCGGTTCAAACTCAGAGCTACGTGCCTTATCCGAGGTGTACGCGTGCAGCGATTCGCAGGAGAAGTTTGTGAAAGACTTCGTGGCGGCCTGGACGAAGGTAATGAACCTCGATCGCTTTGATCTGGCTTAATCGCTGGAGCAAAAGCAATAGCCTATATCACAAAGGGTGACTGGTATTTCCGGTCGCCCTTTCTTCTTCGAAGAAACCACCATACAACTAAAAACGTACGTCACAAGAACATTGCGGCGCACTCCCACGTTGGAGAACTAAATGGCAATCAGCAAAACATATCGTCTGATCACTCTGGTTTTGGCTACGGCAGTACTCATGTCATCCTTTGGTTTTGCGATGGACATGCACTACTGTCAGAATGAACTCAAGAGCATCAGTCTGTTCGGAACGGCGGAAAGCTGTCACGACCAGAAGGTGCCCGCCAGTACGACAATGGCTTGCCATGAACCTGCTGAGCAAGACGCGCCCCCGTGCGAGGACGACTGCTGCTCACAGCAAACCTTACAGATAGCTGACCATGACACACCGGAGATTGTCGTTCCCTCCGTGTTGTTACCATCCGTGCCCTTCTTTGTAGCCTTCGTGCAAGCGTTTGTACTGGGCACGTTCCGTACCGTTGATACGGTCATTCCTCACCACATAGACCCTCCCCCCGGGCTGAATAAAGACCTGCTGGTCATGATTCAGTCGTTCCTTCTCTAGTTAGCCTGTATTCTTCTTGGCACCTCGGCCCACTCGGGCTCAGGCATTTCCTTTTTATCTGAATACAGCGAATTATGCAAAATAGAATCGGGCGCTTTGCGCTGGTGGTTGCCTCACTGTGGAGCACCTTCAGCTATGCCCAGGGACCGCCCATCACCGGCGATAAGCCCATTATGCTAGGGGCCAACCGGTGGGTCGTCAGAACACTTATCGAGTTGCGCCGTACCGAGTCGGGGAGCTTCGTGAATGCCCCCCTGATGGTACACTATCTGCCGTCATCTTCCACACTGCTGGGAGTTCACGTTCCCTTGGTGACGTACCCGTACGGGGAAGAAAGTGGTAGACAGCGAAGCTTGGGCGACGTGATCGTCTTTGCCAAGTACCAATTTTATCGCCGCGACCGAACGGGTAAAACCTTCCGGGTGGTTGCCAAAACCCGTCACTCCCTGCCCACCGGACCGTCGCTCGGCCTGGAGGGTATTAGCACGGGTAACTACCAGGGCTACGCTGGTTTAGTGGCAGGCTACGAAACCATCAAGTACGGCATCGGTGGCGAGCTGGGCTACAACGTCAGTCCGTACGATAATCTGGACGAACTGCGCTATAAGCTCGGGTTTGGTTTGCCGCTACTGAAACCCACCTATCCGGTGAATCAGGTGAACCTCTACTTCGAGTACCAGGGCGGCTGGTTTCCGGAAACGGATCGGCACATGTTGCTCTACGCGCAAGGTCTTCAGTACGCCCGTGGGCGATTCACCTGGGAAGCATCCGTTCAGCTTCCCCTCGTGCAAACGATGCCAGAGGCGCAGCGGCGGCGGTACAGCCTGTTTCTGGGCACCCGGTTCGTCTTTTAATCCATCATCAAAACCCTAAGAAAATGAGAATCACCATAGTTATTTTATTACACACTTTACTGCTGGGAATAACCCAGCCATTGCGTGCTCAGACGACCGGTACGGACGAAGTAACGGTGCAGGTCGACGGACTCGGCTGCCCCTTTTGCGCCTACGGACTAGAGAAGAAGTTCAAGGAGCTGAAGGGCGTCCAGTCGGTGGCTATTGAGATAGAAACCGGAGTGATGTCGTTTACCTATCCCACCGCCGATCATCTCACCATCGCTCAGGTTGAGCAGCAGGTTGAGAAAGCGGGCTACACGCCAATAAGTGTTTCTGTGGCACGGGCCGACGGTAGCGTACAAACCTCTGACCAACCGCCTATGGCGGGTTCAGACGTAAGCAGCACCCGTACGCTGTCGTTTTTCGTGGCGGGCAACTGCAAGATGTGCCAGGCCCGGATTGAGAAGGCCGCTCAAACCGTCGCCGGAGTGCGAAAGGCAAGCTGGGACAAGCAGACCAAACGGGCTACCTTCGTATTGTCGGGGTCAGTGATGCAGTCAGAGATAGAGCAAGCGATTGCGGGGGTGGGGCATGATACCCAAACTACTCAGGCTCAAAATGAGGTCTACGAAAACTTGCCCGGCTGCTGTCATTACGAACGGGTAAAATAGTCTCACCAATATGCAAAGCTTCTCTACTTTAATCCCGTTGGTTTTACTGGTAAGTGCCTGTTCCTCACCGACCTTATGGCAATCTGACGGCACAATTGGTTTAGGAAACGTTACGCCCATCGGGCTGACTGTGTACCAAGGAAACCTTTGGATTGCCGATGGTGACCATAATCAGGTGGTGGAAATAAGGGCTGACGGCACGGTGCAGCAAACGCTCGGCGGCTTCGAGCGTCCCATGCACCTGAGCAGCGATACGGAGGCGCTGTACGTACCGGAGTACGGTTCGGATCAAATTGTCCAGATGGTCGATGGTAAACGAACGTTGCTCAATGTGCCCGACAGCCTGGACGCACCGGCGGGCGTGAGCGTTTACAGTGAGGAGGTGGCGATTGCTGATTTCTACCACCATCAGATCGTATATTTTGACGGGAAGGATTGGACCCGGTTGGGGCAAGAGGGGCACGGCTCGGGTGAACTTTACTACCCCACTGACGTGCAAATAACGGATCATGAGATATTTGTGGCCGACGCCTACAACCACCGGGTACAGGTGCTTAACAAACAACAACGTACTTGGCGAACGGTAGGCGAAGCGGATGAGATGAATGCTACTACCGGCCTCTTCGCTACCGCCGAGCAGCTATTGGTCACTGACTTTGAAAATAACCGGGTGTTGGTCTACGATCATGCCGGAAACCTAGTGCAGACGATCACGGAAGACGTTCACAAACCTACCGATTTGCTGGAATGGGAGGGAGTGTTGTACGTGGCTAACTACGGCAGCAAAAGTCTGCTCAGGCTGGTGAGAGAATAATGATCGCCAGAATGCTATCTGCCGTTAGTCTGACGATCACTTATTTGTTATCCAATGCATCAAGTCATCTATTTCCACAATGGACCAAGCGTGAGGGTGTCGGTCGCCGTTGGCTCTGTATCCGCGGTTTTGGGTAGAAATATACGTCACATGATCGCCGAACTTTTCGGTCAACTCATCTGCTAAGTTTTTGATAGCGTGAGCATTTGTTTCTTCGTAGTCGTTTTGCCGGTTTTGCTTCCACCACAGTGTGTCAGGCTCCGTGTAGAACCTTAGCTTGACATCTTTCAGGTGTGATAGATTACTGGTGTTGTGTGTTTGGCCCGTGTATACGGCGTGCTTCTCGTAGAGCGCAAGGCTGTCTTCAGGCTTGCCAAAAGCAGATTCCATCATACTGACGATCATGGTACTTTCTTGCACGGCTACCGGCGAAAAGTTTCGCTGGATATTTCTCTGAGAGTTTTCGTATAACGCTAGTAGATCTACCGGCGAATCGATGATAAATACTCCTTGCGGTTGAACCTCACTTTCCGATTGTACCAAGTAGTTACTGATCAGCAGGCTTACGTTGCCACCGCTAGAAAACCCGCCGATGTATACAGACTCTTTGGGCAGGCGATGTTCTTCAACTAATCGATTGATAACATTGGATAAGCTCGTTTTCTCATCCTTCTCGAGCCAGATCCGCCGGTTGAATTTCATGAGTACTAGTGCTATGCCCGCTCGCATCGCGGGTGCCACTATTTCAAACTCTCGCTTCACCACTTCTGGGCTTTCAGGAAACCCAGGAAATAACAGCAACACTCCTGTCTGCTTGCCCTTTGGTAGCATCAATTCATAGTCATCAGTTTCTACAGTAGTGAAGCTAGTTGATGTTACCTGTTGAAGGGCTAAGCAGTCTTTAGGTGATTGCACCTGATCAAACGTTTTCCACACAACGTCTCCAAACTTTCTAGGGGAAAAAGAGAGTACGATCAGATGTTTGTTGAGCTCGGGGCAGTAGTTCTCCCTGACTTCGGCGTTTAACCTGATTTGTTTCTGAGTAAAAAAAGCATCAAATAGCTTGACATATCCTCTGTAAATACGCTGATCGCCCTTAGAATGGGTGGCACTGAATTGTGCGTTAGCGGATGATATTTTCTCTTTGGCTATTCTTTTGTCTCTACCCACGGACTGAGTTAAACTACTAAAGTACGTGACTAACAGTGCTTCCAGCCGTGGTGCTGTAAGGCCGACGTCACCATCTACGTACCACGCAAAAGTATAAGTCCAGAATTGTGCACTCGACGGATCGTCCCATCCGGGAGAAAACCGTACTTCTTCTGTTCCTATGATATCAAAGTCGGCGACGAAGGGCGGGGGTAAATCAAATGATTCTTTGCCCCAGTCGGTGGGTGCACTAAGAATGTCCGACGTTAAGTGTTTATCTTCGGACTGCGCAAAGCAGCCAAAGCATACGAGCGTCAACGGCAAGATAATAGTCAGCCTCACGAAGGTAATGGATCGGCGTTTCATGCACACAAGAAGAGAAGTCCAGCGTTCTTTCTCAAAAAACTAGCGTTAAAGGTTGTTAAAGCCATAGGTAACCTCTGCACTTTTTTGTGCTGTACCTCTAGTTATCGTCTCTTGGTGTAGGCGTATGTCAGACCAGCCAGTACCTCGAGCAATAAGTTCTTGATCGTTTATAAGAGTCACTTACCATTCCGCAGTAGTCCACCTGATAGGTTGTTGAACCCTTAAGATCAATCGTTTCTCAATATGCTGGCCGGGTTGGTGAGCGCCGCCTTGATCGCTTGACTACCAATGGTCACCAGGGTGATGAGCAGGGCCAATGCGCCGGCCAATAAGTACGTAGTGACACTCATCTCGATACGATAGGCGAACTTGCTGAGCCACTCACGCATGAAGTACCACGCGATGGGCCAGGCAACAGCATTGGCGATGAGGGTCAGTACGATCACCTCTTTGCTTAGTAAGCGAAGAATACTACCGACCGGGGCACCCAATACCTTGCGGATACTCACCTCTTTGGTGCGCTGCTGGGTGCTGAAGGTAGCTAAACCAAACAGGCCCATCGCCGCAATGAATATGGCCAACGTGGCGAAAATAATGAATAACTCATTCTGACTACGTTCGCTGTCGTACAGATGCTGATACTCGTCGCTCAGAAAGTCGTAGTTAAATGGCTGCCCAGGGGCGAACTGCTTCCAAATGGCTTCCATGTGGGCTAGTGCTTCGGGCATATCAGTAGCCGCTACCCGTACCGACAGTTCGTGAAACCGATCCGTTTGCCCGTTGAAAATGATGGGCACAATGGACTGGTGCAACGACTCGAAGTGGAAGTCCTGCACCACTCCCACAACGGTGCCCGTGGTCGGACCGTTACGAATCATTTGTCCGACAGCTTCTTCGGTACTCCACCCCACCATACGGGCGGCCGTCTCGTTGATGATAAAGCTGGTTGAGTCGTCCGACGCAATGGTCTCAGAGAAGTTACGACCACTGACGATCGGTATTTCGTAGGTGTCAAAGTACTCAGGATCAATACGTACTTCCTTCATCACTACGTCGGTGGCGGCCAAGCTATCACCCTGCGGCACCGACGTGCCCGAGAAAGAGGTCAGCCGTTCGGTAGGCACATTGCTTGACTGGCTGGCGTTGATGATGGTCGGGTCTTGGGTGAGCTGGTGATAGAACGCTTCGTATTGGTCTCTCAGTTGATAGCTGTTGTACAGCAGTACCACCTGATCTTTGGTGTAGCCCAGGTCGCGGTCGTTCAGGAAGTTGAGTTGCTGGTAGGTGACGAGGGTGGCAATCATCATGACAATAGATACGGTGAATTGCACCACCACCAGGGTCTTGCGCACTTGTCCACTGCTGCGGGTAGACCCGCTTCGTCCCTTTAGAGTAAGCGCCGGTTTAAAACCAGAGATAACAAAAGCTGGATACAGGCCCGCCAGCGTTCCGATGAGTACGACTACGACCAAGGTGCCCAACGCCACCGCCGGTTGTATATAGTCGGATAGCTGTAGTGACTTACCCGTGAAGTCGTTGAGCCAGGGCAGGGCCAGGGTGACCAGCACCGTCGCCATTAGAAAGGCAAGCAGGGTCACTAGAATGGACTCGCTCAGGTGTTGCACCACGAGCTGGTATCGGAATGCGCCTACCACTTTGCGTAGGCCTACCTCTTTGCCCCGACTAGTGGCCCGGGCGGTGGATAGGTTGATAAAGTTGAAGCAGGCAATGAGCAGCAGAAATACGCCGATGGCGCTCATGATGTACACATGATTGATATTGCCGTTGGCTTCCAGTTCTGAGTCGAGCTGCGAGTGCAGGTGAATAGAGGTAAGGGGCTGGAGAAACAGGTTAGTCCAGGTGCTGGGCGCAGCCTCATTGAAGCCTTTCATATTACGATCCAGAAAGTCTGGAAACTGCGCTTCGGTATGGGCGGGGTCGAACTCTTCGTTCACCAGAATGTACGTATTGAAGTTGTTTGCTCCCCAGTCAGTTTCTAGTCGTTCGCGTCCGTAAACTTCCGGGTGATCAAGGGTACTAAAGGATACTAAAATGTTAGGGTGCCAGTGCGACTGAGGCGGAAAGGCCTCGTACACTCCGGTGATTTCTAAGTATTCATCATCCACTTTCAGTCGCTCACCGACTACATCTTGGGTGCCGAAGTACCGGTCGGCGGCAGCATCGGAGATCATCAGTGTTGCGGGTTTTTCTAGCGCAGTTTCAGTGTCGCCCGCCAGGATAGGAATAGAGAACACGGTAAAAATAGACGGCTCGGCGTAGTAAGGCTGGTCTATATTGAGTGATTCTCCCACACTGCCGTCGTCTTCCATGCGACGCAGGGGCAGACCGCAGTACGTAGTGCGCACTACTTCTTTGATATCAGGAAAATCATTCGCCAGTAGCGGCCCGTAGGGAGGAGCAATGTTCGCTAAGTGCAATGCCACGCTGCCGTCAGAGGAGAGGAAGTTGCGGGTAACGCGGTAGATATCGTCGGCGTGGGTATGGTAGCGATCGTAACTAAGTTCGTCCTGCACGAATAGGGCAATAAGTAAGCTACCGCTAAGG
The DNA here is from genome assembly GCA_965213875.1 of Tunicatimonas sp. Lineage (GTDB taxonomy): Bacteria > Bacteroidota > Bacteroidia > Cytophagales > Cyclobacteriaceae > Tunicatimonas. Next base: position 55,527 of record CBDCAN010000015.1, read on the forward strand.
GCCAAGGCTAATCCCAGTACATTGATAGCGCTGACGAGTTTATTGCGAGCAAACACACGCAGGGCGAGGGTGAAATAGTTCTTGAGCATGTCTATAGGAATAGGTTTATGAGTATTGGTTGATTGGCGTTTGATGATGGAGGGCCGCAGGTAAGCCATGACCTCACGCCAGTATCTGCGTCGCGCTTTTGCTTCTCCTACTTGCTGCACCCGGCGGTGGAAGCGTTCGTGCAGATCGCCTAGCACTTCTTCGCGCAGGTGAGGGGCGCAGTAGCATTCTACTAAGCGATCTAGCCAGCGGGGTGGAGTAGGGGGCAGCGGTAGCATGACTAAACAATATCGATTTGTGGCAACCCCGGCGGAGTAATCCGATCCCACAGACGATTGCGGACGGCCCGTACTTGGTGCACCATGCGGCTACCCGCCAGGGTTACCGTAAAGAGTCGTTTGCGGCGCCCGCCCCGTTCGGCCGTGGCAGCGCCCATCTGCGAGTTGACAAATCCCTTCTTTTCTAGCCGCTGTAGGGCGGCGTGCACGGCACCGGTGGTAATGGTTCGCCCCGTTTGCTGTTCCAGTTCTTCGGCAATGACTACGCTGTAGGCCTCGGGTATGAGCACCGCGACGGCGAGTAGTACCAGTTCTTCAAACTCGCCCAGATCACTTCTTCGCATAGCAATAAGTAGGTTGGTAGATGATTACTTCTATTTCGGTATATCAAATGGCTTGCCACCCTAGGAAGAGTGCTTTTATGGCTTTTAATCGCCTATCGGTAGAAATAATAGCCGAGTGATGTGTTCGCTGGCGAACAATGGCTATCCGGTATCGGACACTGAGAAGAAGGGGGTTTATACTGACAAGAGAGCCTATCCGTCATTCTGTTCTGCTGTAAGTCAACCTGAAACTTTCCTGACGAGGTGTTCCTATTCCGGTCCAAATCATTTTTCCATTTTGAAAAATTACTTTCCATTCGCTGTCATCATTCTCAACGCTACTATTGAGAAACAGGGTGGATTTTTCGTCGTCAATACTCCAGTTCCCGTCGTTGTAACCGTACGGGTCACCGCCACTCTCGAAAGAACCGTTTCTGTTGAATTTGATCCAACGGTTATTCTCAGGGTTATGCGCTATGGTCACGTCTCGCTCGCCTTCGTATATTTTATCCATCGACCACTCTCCTAGCACCTGCTGCTCTAGACTTTCGGTAGGTGAGCACGATAAGATTCCAAGAATGAGGATGATGAATAGGCAGCGAGATTTCTTCATGAGTGGTCAATAAGTAAATGAACAATAGACTGGGCAAGCGCAGGTTCGTCGGCCTGGTCGCCAGCGTTGGAAAGGATGGCTACGATAAAGTCGCCCTTGTCTATACTGACAAGTATGGATTTGTAACCTTCGGTGCTACCGCCGTGAATAATATATTCTTGGTCAATATTTAAGTTACCCATGCTGTACTTTTTCTTCCCGTCGAAAACCACCCATCCGTAGCCGTATGATATATCGTCATCAATACCTACAAGGTGGTTCGTAAGCATTATGCGGCGAGATTCTTCGTTCAATAAAGCGGTAGAATGCACGGCCTTTCCCCAGCGGTACAAGTCCTGGGTACTAGAAAATATTCTTCTGCCCAACGTAAGGTCAATAAACTGATTTCGTAGCCACTCGCCGGTCTTTGGTTGGTAGTGGTAGCCTTCGGCGACTGACTTATGTACTTCTTGATTGGATACGGTGGCAAAGGTGTGCGCGAGCGACAGCGGCTTGCATATCTTATCCTGCAAGAGTTTAGCAAACGGTTGCTGGTAAATATCTTCCAGTAGAATGGCCAGCAGGTGATACGCAAAATTACTGTAGTAGAACCGCTCACCTGGTTCGCCTACTGCCGGAATCTGACTGATAAAATCTACGTACGCTGCATTGGAGAAATGCTTTCTCTTGAATTTACGGAAGTTGTTCTCCGCCAGTTCAACGCTAATCCCTTGGTAGTCAGGCAAACCAGAAGTATGGGTAAGCATCTGGTGGACAGTAATATCCGGATGGTAGCGGCCGGTGTACTCGTACGCGTCGAGCTTGTTTATCAGGCGGCTTTCTAAAGACAGTCTGCCTTCTTCCGTAGCCATCATGATCAGTGCGGCGATAAATGATTTATTGAGAGAGCAAATGTCAAATCTATGGTCAGTCTGTAAGGGCACGTTCCACACCCGATCAGCAACACCTACTGCTTTTTGGAAAAGTATTGTGTCCGACGCACCGACTACCACCGTACCGCTGAACCTGTTTGCTCGGTGCTCATGGTCAATTAAGCTATCAAGTGCCAGAGAGAGTCGGCTTTTAGCAAGTTGAGACGGCTGAGTGTGCTGACAGCCATACGTCAGCGTTGCCCAGACCAGAGCGAACAGGTAGCGTATTGAATTTATCATCGACCCAAAGGAAGGTGTTTATAGAGCAGTAGCAATCATTCGGAGAGCTTTGGTACGAAGTTTCCTAATGGGGGACGAACGGTACAACGGTTGAATACATCATTTTCTGTCGTGTCGTTTACCAGACTTAGAAAGTCTTCGATAAAAGGTTAACTGCTTTTATCCGTCAGTCAGACTTTCTAAATCTCTCTGGCACCTTACTCCGCGTTCGGATTGTCCTGCATGATGTTGGCAGCGTATCCTTTTGATACAGGTATTTGTGCGCCAAACATCTCTAGCTTAATAGTCCTACCGCTGCTGATGATCTGCTCAATATTGCTAGGGTTTATGACGTAGCTACGATGACATCTTACCAGATAAGAACTATATTCTTTTTCTATATCTGATAGCTTTCTTCTAAGCAGTACCGTTTTTATTTTGTCCGCAGATCGGTAGAATACTTCAACGTAATTACCCGCTGATTTGACGTAGAGTAGGTTTGACACTTTCACATCAAACTTGCTTTTTGCATTGTCCGAAACCAGCAGTATGCTTTCTGTATCAGCGGCGGGGCGGTGATCATACCTGACCAATAGATAGCTTAGCACCGTTGGAAATATCACGATCAACGGGTATTCGTACAAGAACATAGCGTAACTTACCCACTTCATTTCCGTCCACTGCCAGAAGTAGTTAAAGAGGAAGAACGTTACGTGGGTTCCAATCAGCATTTCGCCCAAACTCCATACAATTTTCTTGAGACTCGAATTGATAGTAAGCTTACCCTTAACGTGAAATTCGCAGACATAGTAGACAAAAGAGGTGGCTAGCGCGTGGAGTAGGGTACGCGAAAGGAGGCTGTGACCGGAGAGCGAAAGCGATTGTTCAATATTGTACCCTCTGTAAACGTACAGTACGACAAATACAAACAATCCCGATAGCAAGGTGAGCGACCACTTGTCAGTGCCGTATCTATGAATGAAAGGAAATAGTACTGGCGTACGAAGATGCTTCACCTTGTCGATTTTTTCGACCCAATCTACTACTTTTGTTAAAAACCTTCCCGCTTGAATTTGAGATAAATCAGTGAATCCGTGCCTCCTGAGGCGAAACCGGGGGAAATAATTATGAGAGTTTACGGTAACGGATTATAAGTTTAGCTTACTAGGGTCTTGCCGACGGTCAAAGATGCGATTGATAAAAAATTACTTGGCCGATCTGACGGAAGACAAGTACGTAGGGTTTGATCGTCAGCTTCTGATAGTTCCGTTGAGAATGTCGTTCACTGAAAAAAACGCGTACTACCAATGACAGGCTAATAAAGTGCGTCAGCCTTCTGACGGACGCTTTCCACCAACTGGTAAGCTTTTTCTTCCCCCCTGAAGTGGGATATTAAACTCGTAGATTGCTTGTAAGTCGGCTTGAGCGACTTTGGTCCAAACTACTTCGCGTTGGGTTCCTTTCGCCACGATTGCATGTGTGTCTTCAGTTCCTGGTGAGAAAGGGTACGTCCGGCCTCGATATCGGATTCACTTTCCTCTAGTAAGTCTTCTATCTGGTTTTGGTCTAGGGCTTCACCCTGCACACTGTAGAGCCTTTCGGCTCGGGGAGCCAGCAAGGTATGTACGGCTTGAAGGGTCGCTTGGTCTTCTATCCGATCAATGAGTTGGTGTAAGTCGTCTCTAAGCTTCGTTGCTGCGGTCATAGCGTTCTTTTCACCAAAGACAACGAGTTTTGCGCACTTTATAATTCATCCCATGGAATGGTATTTATCAATGGTACTTTTGTCAAACCCTTTTCCGCTCAAATCCGGGATAAATAAGTAGCTTTGGTGCTTAATCTGTTTCAATCTCCTGCCCTATGAAATTAGCTGCCATTGATATCGGCACCAACTCCATCCACATGATCGTGGTGGAGGTGAATACGCGTTACTCCTTTGATGTGATCAAGCGGGAGAAAGAAATGGTGAAGCTGGGCACCGGGGTGTTTGCGACCAACCACCTCTCAAACCGTGCTTACCGAGAGGGCATCGAAACCATTACCCGCTACGTGAACCTGGCCGACCAACTCGGTGTGGACGAAATCATCACCGCGGCGACCAGTGCCATCCGCGAGGCGCGCAACGGTGGCGAATTCCTGGACGAGGTAGTACAGAAAACCGGTATTGCCCCCCGGGTGATATCCGGTAAAGAAGAAGCCCGGCTGATTTTTCTGGCCGTGCGTAACGCTATCGCGCTGGAAGATGAAAACGCACTGGTGCTGGATATCGGCGGCGGCAGCACCGAGGCGGTGGTGGGCAACAGGACCGACGTGCTGTTTGGCAGCAGTATGAAGCTGGGCGTACGCCGTCTGCTAGACATGTTCGAGAACGAAGGACCGATCGGTCGAGAGGCGCAGGGCGTGCTGGAGTCGCACATCAAATATCTGGCGAAAGAGGTGATGGAAGGAGCCAAAGAAGCGGGGTTCAGCCGAGTGATTGGTACCTCCGGTACGATTCGTTCGCTGGGTGAGGCGGCCCATCTGCAAAATGGTGGTAAAGACCTGCGAACGGTTAACGCGGAGGTGGTGTCACGGGCCGATATTGAGCAACTCACCGTTCAATTGTTGGAAGCAGCTCCTAAGAAGCGTTCGGATATTGAGGGCATCAACAAACGACGGGCCGACGCTATTCATCTGGGCGGAGTACTGCTGGTGCAGCTACTTAAAATGGCTGAAGCCGAGCAAATCACGCTGTGCGACGCTTCGCTGCGTGAAGGTTTGATCATCGACTATATCCAACGCTACTCGCAGAAAGAACTCTCTTTCGCCTTAGACCAAGGGTTGCGCTACCGTAGTGCGGCGCAGCTTGCCCGAAAATACGACGCTGACCTCGAGCAGAAATCGCACGTAGCCCACCTCGCTGTACAGTTGTTTGACCAACTACAGAAGCGGCACGGCCAGGGCGATGGTGCGCGACAAATACTAGAGCACGCCGCCCTACTGTACGGAATAGGTCAGTACATCAGCTTCAAACAGTATCATAAACACTCGCGCTACATCGTTTCTCACACTGGTTTGCGAGGGTTCACCAATGAAGAAGTGCTACTTATCGGACACGTGGTCCGCTATCACCGCAAGGCAGCGCCTAAGAAGAAACACGGTAAGTTTCGCAAGCTTACCAAAGCCCAAAGAAGAACAGTGACTGTACTGGCGGGCATACTGCGGGTAGCTATCGGATTGGACAATACTAAAAATCAGCTAGTGCATGACGTATCGTGTCGTCTGAGTAAAGATAAAATCACCGTGCAATCTAAAGGAGCGAACGATATTGCGTTAGAGGTGTGGGAAGCTATGCGCAACCGGGCACTGTTAGAAAAAGCGTTGGATCGTGAAATTACGATTGAGTAAGCGAAGGCTGAAGAAGGGCTTCCAGTAGTAGCCGCCCGTCAGTATTACCCAGGGGTTCATCCGCCGCGCGCTCAGGGTGAGGCATTAGTCCGAATACGTTCTTCTCCGCGTTGCAGATACCCGCAATATTCTCTACAGAACCATTGGGGTTACTTTCTTCCGTAGGATCGCCGTCAGCGTCGCAGTAGCGAAACAAAATCTGTCCATTATCCGTCAACTGCTCAATCACGTGAGGTTGCGCAAAGTAGCGTCCGTCGGCGTGGGCCACCGGAATGCGATAGGCCCGCTGTGGGTCTAAAGACCGGGTCATCAGGGTACTGTCTGAGGTTGGTTTCAAGAAGACATTGCGACACACAAAGCGCTGACTCACATTAGGGAGCAATACGCCCGGTAGCAGGTGTGCTTCGGTCAGAATCTGGAAACCATTACAAATGCCCAATACGTAGCCCCCCTGCTGTGCGTGTCGTATCACCGCATCCATAATCGGAGAGAACCGGGCAATAGCCCCCGAGCGAAGGTAGTCACCGTAGGAAAACCCGCCGGGTACCACTAAAAAATCGCAACCTTGCAGGTCAGTATCCTTGTGCCAGAGCTTTACCACGTTCTGTTGCAAAATACTGCTCAGTACGTGATAAATATCTTCGTCGCAGTTGGAACCGGGGAAAATGATAACGCCAAATTTCATGCGGCGAAGCTAGCAAAAAATTGTGAGCTTCATGAGGGGGTGCCCCTTCTTTTTAAGAATTACACCCCGCAGAATGATGGGGCTGCGATAAATAGGCTGTTGCAGCGGTAGATGTCAGTACACTTCCAGCTCCGGCCAGCGTGCCTAACTTGAGAAGGTGACGGCGAGAGTACTGATTCATCTGTTGCGGTGCAAAACGTTAATAAGAAAATGTTCATACCATAAATGCTGTAAGTGATACCGCCTATTGAGGAGTAGCAGTCGGTACTACTGTACTGTTTCTGCTACTATCCTACGGTAGTTTTAACCGCTTTGGTCCGTTGTATTACCGCAAGACTCAGCTCGCAATACCCTACAATTGTCTTACCCAAATATTGCGAAAGCTAACTGCATTACCATGATCCTGTAGTAGGATGGGAGCCTCACCGTGGGGTTCGTAGTGCGGCAAACCAATGAACTTGATACTACCCTTAATTTCAGTATGGTGTTGTACCAGAATACCGTTGTGTACCACCGTGACGTAGGCGGGAGTGAGCAGTAGCCCTATTTCGTCAAACGTAGGAGCGGTGTAGAACACGTCGTAGGTTTGCCACTCGCCCGGACGGCGGCACGCGTTCACCAGCGGGGCCTGCTGCTTGTAGATTGAGGCCGCCTGCCCATTGGCGTAAGTAGCGTTTTCGTAGTTGTCCTGAATCTGCAGCTCGTAGCGTTCCTGAAGAAAGACCCCAGAATTACCCCGTCGCTGCCCGTCGCCTTCTATCTGCTCGGGAGCCATCCATTCTAAATGTAGCTGCATATCGCCAAACTTGGTTTTGCTGCGGATATTGATAGGAGCCTCCCGTTGGGTCTGCGACGGAACGATGGTAACTACCCCATCGTGTACGTTCCACTCAGTGTTGTCATCTACTTCCCAGGCGCTCAAGTCAGTTCCATCAAACAGCACGATTGCGTCGGCAGGCGGTTGGTGGTTCTGTTCACCGGGGGCCACCACTTCGGGCACCGGTTTCCACACCTCTGTGTCTTCGGGGGTGTACTCTTTAGATTGAGCGTATCCGGTGAGAGAAAGTCCGCAAAAGATGAGCGAGAGAGCGGTGGCACGATAGGTCATGAGGATGACAATAGATGAGTGAATAAGCAATTTATTAATTTTACTGAAAAACTGAACGTGCGAATCAAGTAGTTCGGTGCCAGTGAGGGTTGTCTACTCACTGCCGCGTGTAGTTGAAATGATTTGCCCAGCAACCTTCAAAACCTTACCTATCGCGCGTATCTACGAAGCTGTGCTGCCCCACAACTAAAACCTGTATGATAGACTACTCAGAAACAGCTACCGAACGCCTCGCTCGGGGTGGCGACCTTGGATAGGGCGGTAAAAATCCTTTATCCTCTCAATATCTTCCTCAATGTTGCCGGTGATACGGAAGGTAGGCCCTGTGCCGGCTATCTTATTTTCATAGTCAATGTAGCCCATCAGAATCGGAACGTTAGCGCCCTGCGCCACGTGGTAGAAACCGGTTTTCCACTCGGGAGCATACTGTCGGGTACCCTCCGGAGTGACGAGCATGATAATATCATCATACTGATCGAACAGCTCAATCATTACCTGCACCATGCTCACTTTTTTGCCGTTTCGGTATTCTCGATCAACGGGCACCGCTCCGAGGGAGCGAAGCATCGGGCCCAGGGGCGACCGTATCCACTCTTTCTTAATCGTAAACTTAATGGGGAGTTCCAGACGATAAAAAACCGCTAGCGTATACACGATATCCCAGTTGCTGGTGTGTGGGGCGGCCGTCATCACCGCCCGACGGATGGTATGTTTGGAGGCAGGATCGATTTTCCAACCGGAAAAGAAAAAGATCAGACGAGCAATAAGTTTGAGCACAGTCTTATAACGCAGAGTGGGGGGCGGTGGTTAGATAAATAGACTCAGCGGGCTTGTTGTTCGGCCAGCGCTAAAAACTGATCCTGCTTTTGCTTGGCGTAGTCATAGCCAATTTGAAAGATATCATCGGCCCGCCCCAGATCAAATACTCTGAAGGTTTTGAGGGCCGGTGGCTCGATAAAAATATCACAGAACGGACGACGCGAATAAGCGTTAGCGTTGATCGTCAACAGAAAAGTGCGCTCAACCATGGTTCTGAAGTTACCCAGCTGAAAGTTATCATCGATGGGGTTGCAGTGCGAACCAATGATTTTATCGCACTGAGCGGTGAGCGCTTCGGCCGGAAAATTATTGAGCAGCCCCCCGTCTACGTACAGACGTCCGTCCACCTCGATAGGGTCAAACACAATAGGAATACACGTGGACGCCATGAGGGGGCGGATGAGTGGTCCTTCAGAGAAGTAGACCGTTTTGCCGCGGCGCAGGTCGGTGGCTGTCACAATGAGCGGAATAGAAAGCGATTCAAAAGTATCGTCGAGAATATGCTGACGGTACAGCACTTCCGCACTTTCCATCCTGAGCAGGCCTGATACGCTGATCGCAGGGCGGATAAGTTTGAAGAGGTTGATATCGCGTACAATGGCCAGAATGTCCTGCGGACTATGACCGCTGCCGTAGAGCGCCGCAACAATGGCTCCGGAGCTACTACCGGCCATCATGTTAATGGCTACACCGGCTTCTTCTAGCACCTGCAGTACGCCCAGGTGGGCGATACCCCGTGAGCCACCTCCCGACAAAACGAGTCCGATCTTCATACGCGCTACCCTGACCTAGCGAGTCACACCCATGCGGGTAAATTTATCGATTCGTTTATCAATCCGTTTCTTATCAGAAAGCTTTTTTAGCGAGGCTAAGCTCTTGAGAATATACCGCTTGATAATTTCAGTCTGTTGCGCCATATCGGTATGGGCACCCCCCAGTGGCTCCTCGATAATGCCATCGATCAGCTTCAGCTTCAGCATATCTTCGGCGGTCAGCTTGAGCGCTTCGGCCGCCTGCTCTTTGTAATCCCAGCTGCGCCACAGGATAGACGAGCAAGACTCGGGGGAGATCACTGAGTACCACGTGTTCTCGAGCATAAACACGCGGTCGCCGATGGCAATACCAAGGGCACCTCCGGATGCTCCTTCACCAATGATGATGCATATCACCGGCACCTTCAGCATAAACATCTCCTTAAGGTTACGGGCGATGGCTTCACCCTGTCCGCGCTCTTCGGCCTCGATGCCCGGAAATGCGCCCGGCGTATCAATAAAGGTGATGATAGGTTTATTAAACTTTTCGGCCAGTTTCATCAGGCGCAATGCCTTGCGATAGCCTTCGGGATTGGCCATCCCGAAGTTACGGTCCTGGCGCTGTTTGGTATTGCGTCCCTTCTGTTGGCCCACAAACATAAACGTTTGCCCCTCAATTTGCCCGAGTCCACCCACCATCGCCCGGTCGTCGCTTACGGTGCGGTCGCCGTAGAGTTCAATAAAATCAGGACACAGCGAAAAGATATAATCCAGGGTGTAGGGTCGCTCGGCGTGTCGTGAGAGCTGCACTCGCTGCCAGCGCGTTAGGTTGGCAAAAGTCTCTTGTTTGAGTGTGCTGAGACGCGCCTCCAGCTTCTTTACAGCATCAGACACATCTACATCGCTTTCGTCAGCCATGCGTCGCATGTCTTCCAGCTTCTGCTCAAGCTCAACAATCGGCTTTTCAAATTCTAGCAACATAGATAAGGATACGTTTAGAACGAGCCAAAGCTAAAACATTATTCTCAGATTTTCTAACTGATAAAGGGATGAGGTCTACCACAGAGTAGGATAAAAGGGCGGCGAATATTTTACTGCTTATGATTGTAAAAGCGGACAAATGATTCTATGTTTGCACTTCCTTCCAAGGAAGGTCCGGTAGTTCAGTTGGTTAGAATGCCTGCCTGTCACGCAGGAGGTCGCGGGTTCGAGTCCCGTCCGGACCGCATCTTACGTATCATAAGCTTCAAAACCCCTCAAATTATAGAATTTGAGGGGTTTTTTGTTTTCCTTTCTGCTAAAACACTTATCTACTCTCAATAAATATGTGACCTCATTAGTGCTTATTTATTTTGTCGTAAATAGGGGCATATTTTGATGCGCTTGCCCTAATACTATAGCGTTCTCTTGTACGTACAAGTTAATTCTGTAACTTACGGGCCGAAACACATCCTATCGTATGCTCAAGTATCAGATAGTGCAGCGTTCACTAAAGAAGGACATTCAACAGCAAGTCTATCAGACGGGCGATCTGCTACCGTCCGAGCACGAACTATGCGCGCAGTATCAGATTACTCGTACTACTGCGCGCAAGGCGCTGGATGAACTGCGGAACGAAGGTTTTATTCATCGACTACCAGGAATAGGGAGCAAGGTGCGGGAGCGGCGTCAGTCGCTAGGTCTGCTCAACGTGAAGGGGTTCTCACAGGCCGTAGGCCAACGCGTTCGTACGAAGATGCTTCGTTCCCCTGCCGTCCGGGGCTGGGACGAAGACATTGTTTTTCCGGTCGGAGACTCGGAGCAGCAAGCGAACTGCCTTCATTTTGAGCGACTCCGAGGAAGTGAATGATCAGCCCGTCACGCTGGAGAACAACTGGTTTGCCGATACCGCACTTCCCGGTTTTGTAGGAACGTCCTTCGTCGATGATTCCTTCTTCAAAACATTAAGCCAACGCTTCTGCATTGAGATCGTCGGTTCTCAACAAGAACTTCGGGCTGAAACCTCCGGCGATAGAATATCTCACTGGCTGAAAGTACAGCCGGGTGATCCGATTCTTCATATATCTATCAAGTTCGAAACCAGCCATCCAGACCTCAATATTTACAGTGAACTATACTGCAATACCCAGGAGTACCCCATTGGCAACCAATATCATCTCTAGCCCGTCTCTATGTTTCACAAGGCCGCTCTCAACCGAAGAGCATTTCTGAAGTCTACTGCATTAGCCACGACGGTGGCCACCGTTCTGCCCACCGAAACGGTGTCTCAGTCGCGATCTTCACACGTTCCGCAGCCGTGGTCGGCCGAAGGTATTGCGGGCCTGCTGTTTTCGCAGGTGGGCTACGAACCGGGCCAGCCCGTGCGCGTCATTGTTCGGCTACCTCAACGCACGCTTCTGTCCGCCCAGGCCACTTGCCGGTTGGTCTCAGTTCAGCAGGCGGTACAGAGCGCCCCCTGTCAATACTGGGGCTCCCTGTGGAACAGCCACTGGTGGGTGGCAGAATTTGACGCTGTTTCCGAAGCGGGCCGGTGGCAGGTGGAGGTCCGCGATAACGACCAGACGATGATGCAAGACGGTCCGTTGATCGTTGAAAAGAACGTCTTATGGAATCAGACGATCCGGTTGGCTTCGGTGGATATACTGGAGCGCCGAAAGCATTTTACTAAAGTAGGAGCCGGCTGGCAAGATGCCGGTACGCTCTGGGTCGAGAGCCCTGCCCAGAGCGCGATGATCATTGCGTTAACCGAACTACACCGGCATTCGGCAGATCAATTCGACCAGAAATTTCTACAGCGACTCTACGAGCAATTAACCGTCGGTTGCAACTATTTAGTGATGACCCAGGAGAAAGCCGAAGCACTGGGCTTCCCGCAGGGAGCCATGTCGCACGATCTGCTGGAGCACGAGCGAGACATTCTGCCTCACGACGCCAGCAAGGCGGTGGTTGCCCTGCTGCGCACCGCTGAAGTACTGCCTGCTGCTTACTCGGCCCAGAAAGAGCGCTACCGTAGCACGGCACTACGGGCCTACCGCTGGCTGCTCGATGAGGCCCAGCCGATGGGTGACTACGGCTTTAGCCGATTTCAACGAGGCCTGCCCGAAGCAGCTCAGATTCCTGATGACGAGTGGCCGACCCGCGACGTGCTGATGATGTGCCAGGCGGCTCTTGAGGTGTGGGAGACGGGAGAGAAGTCGGCACAGCAGGTGGCCGTTGATTGGGCCAACCGGGTGATGCAACGGCAGATTGCGCAGGCCGAACCAGAGCAAGGTTTCTACGGTCACTTTCGCGAGTACGACAGTATGCCCCACAGCGAAACCGCTTGGACCCACGGCATTATAGCGAGTGATTCGGGGGGGCAGTTTGGTACTGATATGGGCGGAATCTATCCCAACTATCTGATGCCCATCCTAGCGATGCTTCAACGTTGGCCTGAGCACGCGGATGCCGACCGGTGGCGAAATACCCTGAAACAATTCGCCTACGGTTACTTGATCCCAGCCTGTGAAAAGAATCCGTTTTACATCATTCCCCAGGGCATCTTTGGCGAAGAAGGACCTATTTGGTTTTGCGGCAGCTTCCACGGTACCAACACCATCTACGGCTACACGGCAGCGCTCGCGCTGGAGTTAGCCGAACTCTTCAGTGAGCCCCGGCTGGTTCGCATCGCCTACGGTAATTTGCAGTGGATTGCCGGACTCAACGCGGGCATCACGCAAGAAAATGTGGATCAGGGCTGCGTAATATTTAGCACCGACGTGCCCCCCGGGACTGCTTTGCCCGCCAGCATGATTTGTAACATTGGGCAGCGTTGGGCCGGCACATGGTTTCAGACGCGGGGAGTCATTTGCAATGGCTTCTCTACCGGTGAACAATTCAAGTACGACGTAGCTCCTCAGCAGCAAAACGACGGTCCTTTTTCCTTTACCGACGAAGACTGGATTCCCCACAGTGCTGCCTGGGTCACGGGCCTCACCCGACTAAGAAAACTGATGTAAAGAAAGTACCTTGGCAGCGGATTAGTGATAACTGCTCATCTATTCAACAAATTAAAAATTCAATAAAAACACTATCATGAATAAAATACAAACACTGGCTAAGATGATCGACCACACGCTCTTGCATCCGACGGCTACCGATGAAGACCTGAAGGAAACGTGTGAAGTAGCCAAAAAATACCAGGTGGCCTCGGTTTGTGTCAAGCCTTATATGGTACCCGCTGCGGTGAAAGAACTCGCCGACACTGACGTAGCCGTGGGATGTGTGGTCGGCTTTCCGGCGGGTAATTCCGTGACTGAGGTCAAGGTGCTCGAGGCTGAGCGCGCCTGTCGGGACGGTGCGCAAGAAATAGACATGGTCATCAACGTAGGCAAAGCTCTTCAGGGCGATTGGGACTACGTAGCCCGTGAGATAACCGCCGTCACCGAAGCGTGTCACCAGCACGATGCCCTGGTCAAAGTTATCTTTGAAACTGATTATGTGAACAAAGAGGCTGACTTGGTAAAACTCTGCGAAATTTGCACCGAGGCAAAAGCTGACTACGTTAAGACCTCCACCGGCTTTGGCTTCGTTAAGGGCGAAGATGGTCAGTACTCCTACACCGGAGCCACCCATCCTCATCTCAAGCTGATGAAAAAGAGCATCGGTTCCCACGTAAAGGTAAAAGCTTCCGGCGGAATTCGTACCCTGGATGCCTTGCTAGAGGTGCAGGCTATCGGCTGTGATCGTTGTGGAGCCACGGCTACCGTTCAGATACTGGAAGAGGCCCAGCGGCGGTTTCAGTAAGCCAGAGGGTGGCCATTGTATCAGTGGCATAGCCGTATTCTTTCCACACACACCACTTATCCTAATCCTATGTTCATCATCGAGTCCTATTCACTGGCAGTTGCCTTCTGCTTCGTCACCATGTTAGGGTGGGGGTCGTGGGCGAATACACTCAAGATGACCCCTTCCCACTGGGAGTTTCCGCTCTACTACTGGGACTATAGCATCGGGCTGGTAGTCACCGCGCTACTCTTTGGCCTCACCCTGGGAAGCTTCGGGGCCGAGGGACGCAGCTTTGGAGCGGATCTAAGCCAGGCCAGCGTCGCCGCCCTGGGTTCTGCTTTTCTGGGGGGCATTATTTTCAACCTGTCCAACCTGCTCATCGTGGCGGCCACGGCAATCGCCGGACTCGCCGTCGCCTTTCCGATTGCCGTAGGGTTAGCGCTGGTGATTGGGGTCGTCGTCAACTACGTTGCGCTGCCGGTGGGTAATCCGGTATTACTATCCGCCGGACTACTGCTGGTGGTTGGAGCGATTATTATGGATGGCTTAGCCTACAAAAAGCTTCAGCAGTCCGACACCACCTCGCTACGCAGAGGTATTATTATATCCATACTTTCTGGAGTTCTGATGGGCTTCTTCTATCGCTTCGTGGCGGCCTCCATGACGCTGGAGTTTGCTACGCCTACGGTAGGGCTGCTTACGCCTTATTCGGCGATGTTCGTCTTTACCCTGGGCATCTTCGCCTCTAACTTCCTGTTCAATACCTGGTTGATGGCCCGCCCCCTGTCGGGTCATCCGGTCACGTTTCAGGACTACCTTCGCCGGGGCACCCCTAAGCTACACTTCGTCGGCTTTCTGGGAGGGCTGATTTGGTGCACTGCCATGGAATTTAACCTGATTGCCGCTGAACAGGCCGGCTTCGCCATCTCCTACGGGCTAGGGCAGGGGGCTACGATGGTATCCGCTGCCTGGGGAGTGTTTGTATGGAAAGAATTTGCCCAGGCCCCTCGGGGAACCAATAAGCTACTAGCGGCCATGTTTGCCTTCTTTATTGCGGGACTGATCCTTATTGTGGTCGCCCGCCTAAACTGAGAATAGTATGAACAGCAATATTATAGTCATCGGCAGCTCTAACGTAGATCTTATCATGAAGATGGAGCGTCTGCCCGAGAAGGGTGAGACCATCACTGATGCCGACTTCGTGCAAACCTACGGGGGCAAGGGGGCCAACCAGGCCGTCGCCGCGGCGCGGGCGCGCGGGGGCTCTAATGCGGGAGAGGTCACTTTTGTTAACTGCGTGGGCGACGATGCTTACACTCCGCAGATGGTGCAGAACTACGAGCATGATGGTATTGACACCCGGTATGTCTTTCAAGAGGAGGGCGTGGCGAGCGGGCACGCACTGGTGATGATCGGCAACGCGGGCCACAACTACCTTTCGGTGGCCCCCGGTGCCAACTACCGACTCACCCCGGCGCGAATAGCTGCGGCCCAGGTTCCCCTAGAACAGGCGGCTATTATTATCATGCAGTACGAAGTTCCGGTGGATACCATCCGGTACGTGATGGAGCAGGCCGAAAGAGCGTCTATCCCGGTGCTGTGGAACTTTGCTCCCGCCCGCCCTTTCGATCTGGCGTATCTGTCCAAGGTGACTATCCTGGTGGCGAACGAAGGGGAGGCTGAGCACCTGTGCGGTCAGCCGGTACGGTCTGTGGCTGACGCCGAACGGGCGGCGCAGGCTATCCTCGCCCGAGGGGTTACCCACGTGGTCGTCACCTTAGGAGAAAAGGGAGCCTGCTTTGCTAATGCTGATGAGTCGTTTCACGTGTCTGCCTTTGCCGTGGATACCGTAGACACTACTGCCGCCGGAGACACTTTTTGTGGAGCCCTGGCGGTGGCCTGGGTTGAAGGAAAGTCCTTCCAAGAAACGGTCCGCTTCGCTACCGCTGCTGCTGCTCTGACTACTACCAAATTAGGAGCTCAACCTTCTATTCCGGCTCGCCAGGCGATAGATACATTTCTAGGACAGCAAAACGTATCTAAATAAGATTGTTGAGCGGAGAATCGAAAGCAGTGAGTGAGTGAGTGAGTGAGTGAGTGAGCGAAAGTAAGACATAGCGTGGTGAAATGCGTTTCGCCAGGGTGACAAAAAGGCCTTTGAGCGTATGTGTCAAGAATGCTATGCCGCCTTGTATCACTACGAGCATAGTATCGATACGGATATGACCTTATCAGTCTATTATGGACTACAGCAATATCAACGACGCATCCCTATCAAAAAGCATGGTTCAGCCGAGATGAGTGCGTTTCGCTATGGCCTAGACAAATGGTAAAACCACCTACAGCGGTTTATAGTATTTTCAGAGTGCTTCGCTAGTCATGCAGTAAACCGAAACCTACTCCTAAACCAAAATGTACCGTAGTATCGCACAGTACATATCAGTGGTAGCACTTGCTTGTGCAACAAAGACCTCCTTCCGAGAAAAGCGGTCACCTACGGTGTAAACCCGGACACGGTGCACCATCAGGGCCTACATTTTCTGGGTAAGACCCGCTGCTCCCGCCCGGTACGAGCCATAGAAGTGACGTTGGTGGGCGAGGGGTAGTTTTAAAAAACAAAGGGTACCCACCTGCGTCCTTTATTGGCGCAAGCCGGTACCCTTCACTACTATTACCAGCACCAAGCTAAACTTCGTGCTCATATCAACTCATCATCAGCACACTGGTGTCATCACTTCAGAATCAATCGTCGCACCTGGCGATTCCCCTGAATCGTAGTGCTGATCGTGTACAGCCCCCGTGGCTGACTCGATAAGTCTACGGTGGTTTCACCCGCATCCAGTCGCCGACGCATAATCAGTTTGCCCAGGCTATTGTACACCTGCACTTCAGCGTCCTGAGTCATCACGATCTGAACGCTACCCGGCGACGGATTGGGATACACATTCAGCGATGGCAGGGCAGACTCCTGTAGCTCAGCTTTGCTGCTCGCTGTGCCTTGGCGGGCATTCACCCAGGGTTTATGGTTCTCATCGTCGGTTACCACCAGCTGGTCAATCTGTAACCCATCCTCCCGCATGTAGATACTCAGCGTTCTGCTACCGGCCGTCAGGGAGCCCAGTGGATACTTTTTCCACCCCCATTGGGTGTCGGAACCCGTGGACCATACCCCTTTGCTTTGTCCGTCTACCGCCGGAATGCACGAGTCGTCGCCGGGAGTAGGTCCCAGAAAACGAAGCCACAGGTAGTGTGAGCCGCTTTGGGCTAGGTTGATCGCGTAGTCCATGTGCGGACCGTCCAGGCTAGACTGGGCGTTTTGCTCATTGTTATTAGGCACGCTCATGTATCGTCCATTGCTGGCTTGACTATCGTTGAACGATTGCCAGTTAGCCCCAGCGAAAGCCCCCGTGCCTGGTGACTTGTTGGTGTAGTTCTCAGCTTCCAGGGTGATAGTGCCGTCTCCCCCCCCTGTACCACCTCCGGTCGGATTATCAGGAACATCATTGCCTTGGCCGTAGACAAAACTGTTTCCTTTGTAGCCAATATACACGCGGCCAAAGATGCTGGGGTCACCTGATACTGCCGTCACGATATCAAACAGTCCTAATGGATAATCCACCAGTTTGTCCCAGCTTCCGCCCTGGTCGGTAGAGCGGTAAAGTCCCCACTCGCCGTACACAATTCCGTACATGAAGATCGTAGCGTAATCGGTACCAGCCTGCGCTTTTCCGAAACCTACGGCCCAACAATCTTGCACGTCAGGGATTTGGGTAAAGTTGGTACCGCCGTCTGGAGAGAAAAACAGTCCTCGCTCACTCGGATCGTTACGGTGATCGTAGCCGGTAGAAAACCAAAGGTGGTTCGCTTTTCCGGGAGCGGCTTTCAGTTGCCCGTGCCACACGGTAGAAGGCAGGTTAGGACTGGCCGAAGCGTAGTCCCAGGTAGCTCCCTGGTCCGTAGAGACGAAAATCCGACCCGGCTGCCAAGCGTACGAATAAAACTTGCCGCCAATGACCGCATCAGAAGTGAGTACCTTTTTGCTGGTCAGAAAGGTGAAGGAAGAATTGTAGTATCCGTTAGAAGCCAGCGTAGATTTAGTCCAGCTAGCTCCTTTATTCCGAGAGTAATAAAGTTCCGTGTTCTGGTTCTGACGCGACACCCAAACCATATTGTTCACATCCGTGGCGGAGGTGACTGCCTCGCCGAACTTGAGCACGGAAGGGTTGTTGGTTTCACCGTTGATAGAGCCAAACTTAGTCCAGTTCTGCCCCCCGTCTTCCGAGTAGCCGGAAAAGTTGCCATCGCCGCAGCATCCTCGGTGGTCAGAGATCACCGCCGTAAGGAAATTAGGATTTCCGGGAGCTGCTTCTACACTAACCCCGGTAGAAAATTCGTTGGTGAGTCCGATCTGAGCGGTGGGAAACCCATTAATATTTGACTTCTGCTTGACAAAGCCCGCCCGGTCCCAGGTCATCATCGTGACGGTGTTGTCCGTCGCCACTACGTCGGTGGCCACCATCTCCTCAATCCCCTGAGAGATGTTGTCAAAAGTAGGAGCATTGTTCGAGTTAGAGATGTCGTTGCTCACCCACATGCCCATTCCTTCGGCAAACCACATACGAGAGGTGTTATGAGGGTCAATCACCAGGTTACCCGGCGACAGCCATTCTCTAACCGTAGAGTTGCTCACCCAGGGGACATTATTCGATCTGAAGTTATTTCTGCCTACTTCCGAGCGAGTGTCCGTGATCAGGGTAGTCCAGGTGGCTCCTTGGTCCGTAGAGCGGTAAAAATCCTCGAAACCGTTCTGATCTACTGCGTAGATGATGTTGTTGTTGGTGGGGTCTACGGCAATATCGTCGATGTAAATATCATTATTAGGGATAATATCCGTCCAACCGCCTTGGGGAGTATACTTTTTCAGGGCTACGTTTCTGACGTTGGCAAACAGGACTCCGCCCACGCATTCCATCTCAGTGACCAAGCCACCGTCGTATATTTTGCTCCAGTTCTGTCCGCCGTCGTCGGAGCGGAAGATTCCTTCGTTAACAGAAGCCGCGTACACCCGTGACGGGCTTCCCGACTGATCATCGACCACCATCGAGACAATACCGACATCAGTACATTGCTTAACTTGGCCCCCGAAAGGCACTTTAGAAGCGGCTACCTGGGTCCAGTCGATGCCCGCGTTGGTGCTTCTCCAGATCCCGTCACTGCGCGAGCCGAAGTAAACGTTGTTGGAATTTTTAGGGTCTACCACGAGCCGTTCTCCGTACATGCGCGCTACGGTTCCGCCGTACATCTGTACCCCCCTCATGTTGGTCAGCACAAACGTCTCGCCGCGGTCGGTACTCTTCAGCATGAAGTTCGGCGCATTTTCGGACAGCCCATTGCCGGATGCTACGTATAGTACGTTCGGATCGGAGGGGTCGATGGCAACACTTTCCACTCCGTACACAGCGTGCCGGGCTACTCCGGGTCCCTCCTCATTTTGGTAGTTGAGCACCCCGTCGGGCATGGCATCAGCCGTGATGAGTTGAATCCATCTTCCGGCCGAAGCATCCCAGCGGTATACCCCACCCACATCGGTGCGGGCATACACCAGATTGGCTTCCGTGGGGTGGACCACCACGCCGGTTACGTAGCCGCCCCCCCCGATGGTGAGGCTTTTGAACTCGTACTGCGCCGTGGCCGAAACAATCGGCAGCCACAGGGCCAGCATCAGCAGTATCCCTTTAGGCGTAGGAGGGATACGTAATTTTTTGGGTAAGTTGTTCTGGTTCATAAAGAGAAAAGGTTTAAGGTGACAGATATGCCCATGAATAAGGCACAAAGGACAAGGTAGAATAAGCGAGCGGGGGGGAGGGGGATAATCGTACTCAATGGGTGGACAATCGTGCCAAACCGCTGTAGTAGGGCACCAGAGCGGCTATTGGAAAAGAATGGGAAGCATTCTGTATTTGTGTTATTTCGTTGATCCAATTGAAAAAAGATTCTACAGGCTGCCGAACCGTAGAGACAGCGCAAGAGAACAACTCGTCTGCCTCGCGCTTCGTCACGGGCATCTCGGTACCGGTTGACGGCGGATTCAATTGCTACAGCGGGGTGTAAGCCATAAGCCTTTTAGCGCAAATTGTCCGGATCAATTTTTACTTTCTTTCATCATCCACTATTCCTTCGGTCGTAGCACTCCAACCGCTCCTCCATAGGGTAATAGCTCTAGACTAACGGACTGTTGCGGGGTCACCGTTTTTTCCTGGTACGCTAAGTTCGTTTCCGTATCATCGGTCAGCAGCGACAGCGCAAAGCTTCCTTCCGGTAGAAAATCCAGCTTGACTTCGTACGACTGAGCGGTATCACCGGCCTGGATACCCGCCAGATACCATTCCTCGCCCGCCCGCCGGGCGATGATTACGTAGTCGCCGGGGTAGCCGTCGATCAGTCGGGTTTCGTCCCAAGCGACTGGCACCTGCGTTAAGTAGTCAATCGCTTCGGGACGCAACGCCCGGTAGGCTTCGGGGCGGTCGGCCAAATGCAATAGTCCCGACTCAAAGACCACCGGCAGGGCCAGTTCGTGGGCGACGGTCGTCAGGGCCGGATACTCCTTATCCGACAGGGTAACGGGGGTGAAGTCCATCGGTCCTACTACGTTGCGCGTAAAGGGCAGGATGGTGTTGTGCGTTGGGGCGTAGGACGGATAGCGGTCGCTAAATTTGTAGGCCTCGGCTCCAAACACCGCTTCCATCGTCATCAGGTGCGGGTAGGTACGTGACCAGCCTCGGGGCAGCGTGCAGCCGTGGAAGTTGACCAACAGTTCAAACTCCACCGCGTCTTCCAAAATATCAATATACCACTGGATGATCGGCTGCTTGTCGCTCTGAAAGAAGTCGATCTTCAACCCGGCGACCCCCAATTCTTGCAACCGGCGAAATTCCTTCCGGCGCACGTCGGCTCGGTGCATCCGGTCGCGCGGCTCTTCGGTCACTTCGTTATTAGGTCCACCGCTATTGTACCACACCAGTAGTTTCACTCCTTTCTCATCGGCATACCGCACAAGTTGCTCCAAGTCGCCGTTCTTCATCCGGTTCCAGTTGGCGTCTACCAGCGAATACTTCCACCCCATCTCGGCGGCCAGATCAACGTAGGGAGTCAGTTGGTGGTAGTCTAGCGGGCTGTCGCTGTAGTACCACCAGCTCCACGAGGCTTTACCGGGCTTGACCCAGGAAGCATCCGTTAGCACGCTGGGCCGAGCTAGGTGGTGTACCAGGTCAGACGTAACAATGTCGCCTAGTTGACCAGCCAGGTGAATGACCCGCCAAGGCGACGACCAAGGAAGGGTAATCTTCGGACGGGTATGCATCGTATCCCGCGCCTCATTGAACTCAGGAAACCGTACCTGATATTGTCCGTCAGCGGGTTGATCGTTGAGGTGCATTCCTACGTAGGAGCCGTCGAGCCCCGATTCACTCAGCAGTATCCAAACGTTTCGGGTGTGAAACAGGGCGGGAAACGACCAGCCGTTCTTGTTGTCCGGAGCGGGCGTGCCGATAGGCAATTCGTCTTCGTAAAACTGCTCGTAGGCCGGAGCGTACAACCATACCGAGTCGTAAGGCTGTAGCCACTTCTCCCCTTCGGTAGGCAAATTAAAGGTAGTAAGTTCGTCTTGCACCAAAAGAGAGTCTTCCGGCCCCTCGCCGAACTCGTAGCGGAAACCAAGTCCGTCGTTAAACACCCGGAAGCGCACGGTCATGGTACGGCCGTCCGAGGTTTCTACTGTGTACGTCTTTTCTCGATAAGAAGCGTGGTGCTCGCGTTGTTTGCCTGTAGTCAGGGTGTACGACTCAGTACCGGAGGTTGTTTCCGAAGGGGTCAGTGCCCCCAACTGCTCAGAGAAATCACCATCACTACGGACTAAGCCTAGGCGGGAGGGCTCGATGATCGGTACGTAACCCGTATCCATACGATAATCTACTCGGTAAGTAAGGCTATCGTCGGCGGGCAGATTTACCGATACCCGAATGCGTTCGTCGGGTGAGTAGAGCTGAGTATCGACGGACGGCTTTTCGGAGGCTGTCCGGCACCCGGCAAATAGTACCAATGAGGTTGCGAAGCAGAAAAGGAAACGGAACATAAGCGATGGCGAGCGGTTAGGAACTGATAATATCAGTGCAAGTTATTAATAGTCATTTTGAAAACAGCAAAAAAGTTGCGGTAAAGGCTTCCTGTACCAGGCTGTGTCTGATAAATGGGTTTGAAAGCAACGCCGGATGAAGGCGAGTTTAACCATAGCTAAGAAGTTGACGGCTAACTTTTCGTAGCGCGTAGCAATACAGCGGCACTCCTTGAGCCATCCGATAGACTGTTCTACGCTAGCTCGTTCTTTGTAAGTATCCTAAAGCGATCATACCCACTCATGTTTAATCAACTTTAGGCACTGGCGGGATACGCAATTTTTTGGGTAGGTTGTTCTTGTTCATAAAAGAGAAGAGGTTTAAGGGGGGATAGATATGCACATGAATAAGGCACGAAAACAAGGTGGAATAAGCGAGCGGGGGGAGGGGGACAATCGTGCCAAACCACCGTAGTAGGCCATAGGACAGCTATTGGAAAAGAAAGCGAATGAGTAGCTATATTTATGTCAGCTGTCTATATTGAAGGAATCCTTTCATCACCACCTTACCCTTCAATATCTTTGAAAAATGCTCATCCAGATTAAAGTTGATAATCGGCGCGTTAGTTATACTCATATTTTTTATAAATTTTTAATTTGGATCACGTTCGTTAGCTTACTCAATCTGCTCGCGGGGCCCGCTGCGGCCCAGCCATTTTTTGCTCAGCATTTTACGTATGAGCACGGTCTGGGCCATAACCAAATCAACGCTATTGCCGAGGATAAACAGGGCTTTTTGTGGATAGGGACCTACAGTGGACTTTTCCGTTACGATGGCTATACGTTTGAAAAAGTTTCTTTTCAGGCTGAGGAAGATCAAGTCCACACGTCCGTCAAAAATATCAGTATAGACTCACTGGGGAACCTATGGATTACCGAGCAGCCGGGTTCTGTCTATCGCTACCTGCCGCAAACGGGCACCTACGACTTCTCAGCAACGGAGATAACCCAGCGAGACAACATTCGGCACGTTCACCACACCGACACGGCTACCTATTTGGCTTCATTGCATACGCTGTATGCGTTCGACGCGCAGGCTCAATTGGTGCGCTCCGTAGAGATAGACAGTGCTGAGATCAATTTCATTTTTGTCGATAGTCGGCAACGACTCTGGGTGGGCACCACCGCCGGACTGACCCTGCTGGACGGTGCCCGACAGCACCGGTTTACTCACCATCCTGATGATTCGGCTTCTATGACGGACCACGTGATGCTGTGCATGGCCGAAGATCACCAAGGCCGCTTATGGATCGGTGCCCGCTGGGGCCTGAATCTCCTGGAAAATCTGAAAATAGACCCGGATACGGCTGAGGCTACCTTCCGGCGATTCTTGCACCTGAAAGTGCCACAAAGTGAGTTTCGGCACCGGGTAAGCAGCATTCAGAAGGTCAACGACCAACGGTTGCTGATCGGTCTGGACGACGGCTACTCGTTCCTTACTTATACGGACGCACATCCCAGGATTGATCCGCTACCACTGCCCCCCCGGGCCGACCAAGAGGCGTACCAGCCCGCGCAAAGGGCCGTGGTCGATCCTTTAGGCAAGCTGTGGTTTTCTACCCGCCAGCAGTCGCATACCCTGCATCACTATCCGCCCCAGCGTTTGTCGGACCCGTCGGCTGATAACCTGACCGGGCCGTTGAAGGGCGCAGACGTGCTGGCTCTGCTGGCGGATACGCAAGGAAACGTTTGGGTGGGAACCAACGACGGTTTGTTTCAGTTCAACGCCCACCAAAAGCCGTTTTCGACCCTAACTTCAGCCGATGGCTTACCCCACAGCGATACGTACTCCCTGTTCGTTGACTCACGGCAGTGGCGGTGGATAGGCACCCTGGAAGGCATTACCGTACTGGATCAACACCTTCGCCCGGTGCTTCATTTCAGCCACCCTATCGGTCCGGATGAGACAGCCCCCTGGAAGGTCGTCGGAGATTTTGCCGAAGATGCGCAGGGACGTATCCTGATGGGCTTTTATGACGGGCAACTGGCCCGCTACGATGTTGAGCAACACCAGTGGCACTACTGGCACCAGGAAGAAGAAAGCGGTTTGGACGCCTGGTCTTTCAGAGACGTTCACCTGGATGAACAAGGCACGATCTGGGCAGCTTCGGCCAACAAGGGGTTGGTAGAGATAACCAACGACACCACCTGTGCCTATCATCCGCTGGTGGATGAGGGCCGTAAATCGTTTATGCTGTGGGCGATCCGGGAAGATCCGAACGACAAAAACATCCTCTGGCTGGGCACCCAGGGCAGCGGGGTGATCGGCTTTGACAAAAAAGCCAAGAAAAGCTTTCCCCTGCACTTTGACACCCAACGACCGGATGCTTCCCGCTTTCTCAGTGCCAAGAATATCTACTTCGACCCGCACCACCGCATGTGGATTTCTTCCAACACCGGACTGTTCGTCCTGGACGCTCACAAAAACGCGATAGCCCACCTGACCTCCCAAGACGGCCTGCCCTCTAATGACTGCCAGGCCCTGATCCACGACCCAGCCGGAAACCTGTGGGTAAGCACCAACGCCGGGGTGGCTAAGGTTTCCGCTGATCTGCACGTGCTGCACGCCTACAGCCAGGAAGACGGGCTGGCCTCCAACTTTTTCAACGAACGCGGGGCCATCCGCAGCCCCGACGGCACTCTACTGCTGGGCAGCAAGAAGGGGGTCGTGTACTTCCGTCCCGAAGATATCAAGGCCAATCCCTACCCGGGTCGCCCCCTGCTGACTGATTTCTACTTGCGCGGAACGCTGGTTTCACCCGGCGATACGGTGGCCGGGCAAGTGCTCTTTCCCCGGGAGCTATCCTATACCGAGTCGATTACCTTGCCGCACCACCTCAACGACTTCAGCCTTCACTTTACCTCCCTTAACTTTGCTAACCCCTCTCACAACCAGTTCAAGTACCGACTGAAAGGGTACGATCAGGCCTGGAAGTATACCGACTCAGAGCAGCGCCAAACCGCTTACATGAACCTACCGGCCGGCACGTATACCTTCTCCCTCTACACCGCCAACGGGGACAGCCGCTGGGCCGAGCAGCCCGCCACCGTGCAAATCATCATCCTGCCCCCCTGGTGGCAAACGCTCTGGTTTCGCGCCCTGTTGGTTGTTGCACTCTTTTCGGCTTTCTTTCTGATCATCTACCTCAGAACGCGCCGCCTCAAGGAGCAGAAACAACAATTGGAGCGGACGGTGGCCACGCGTACGCAAGCCCTGCAAAGGGCCAACGAAAACGTGCAACAGCAGAAGAGTCGGCTGGACTACCAGTACTCCCTGTTGCGAATGCTGTCGCAGATCGGGCAGAATATCACGGCTAGCATGCAGGCCGAAGACATCATCCAGAAGAGCTATACGCACATCAACAAGCTCATAAATGCCCCTTGTCTATCGGTGGGCCTGGTGGATAAGGAACAAAACCTGATTCGCTACTACGGCTTCTATGACCGGGATAGCCTTATTACGTCCGACGAGGTGTCTCTGTCCGACGAAAGTCGGCTGTCGGTGTGGTGCGTGACCAACACCCAAACCGTGGTGATGAACGACGTGCCCACTGAGGTAGGTCAGTACCTGCACCGCAGCACCGATGGCTATACCAACGAGGGACACACCGCCCTAAGCTCTATCTATTTGCCCCTGGTCTCTTATAATCAGGAGGTGGTGGGGATCCTCGTGGCCAAGAGTTTTCAAAAAGATTGTTACGGAGAGCAGGAAGTAGAAACGCTTCAGTACCTGGCCAACTTCATCTCCATTGCCCTGAGCAACGCCCTTGTCTACCGACAATTAGAGCAGTACTCGGATCAATTAGAGAAGCTCAACCAGCACAAGACCTCCTTCTTCACCAACGTCTCTCATGAGTTCAAGACCCCGCTGACCCTGATTCTGGGCCCCATCACCAAAATGCTGAAAGACGCACCCCATGAGCAGGATCAGGCCCTGCTGGAGATTGTCCGTAACAACGCCCTGCGTTTATCCCGGCTGGTCAACGAACTGCTGGAGCTTCAGCGGGTGGACAACAACAGCAGTTCGTTGGTGAGGCAACCGCTTGATTTGGTTGCCTACACCGAACGCGTCGTCCACCTGTTTTCTTTTGTCAGTGAGCAGAACAACATCGAGCTGGTACTGGAGGCCACCCTGCCCAGGCTTATCGTCAGCGTTGACCCTGATAAGTTAGAACTCATTCTGTACAACCTGATCTCCAATGCCATCAAGTACGCTGCGGGAGCCACTAAGATTCAACTGCGGATACAACCGGGCGCACCGGGGCAGTTTACGCTGTCGGTGCAAGACGACGGCGTGGGCATCCCTCCCCAGATCGGCGAACGTATCTTCGAGCGCTTTATGACCTATGATACGGCCACCAGCACCCTGGATGCGGGCACGGGAGTAGGGCTAGCTCTGGTCAAGCATTTTGTGGAGCTGCACGGCTGGCAGATACGCCTTAACCCCAACGAGGCGCAGCCGGGCACCTGTTTTGAAATTACCTTCTCTACGGCCGCGACCGACAGCCTGCCGGAGGACCCTCTGGCCCATGATTTCCGGCTCACCCGCACCCACGTGCAGGCCGAATATCCGGCTCAACCTACCGATAAACAAGCCGTCACTCCGCAGTACGATAATCAGTTATTAATCGTAGAAGACCATCCTGAACTGAGGCAATACTTACAGGCCGAACTACAGGGTGAGTACCGGCTCATTCTGGCAGAAGATGCCCTTGCTGCCCTGAAGCTGCTCGAGCGGGAGGAGCCTGACCTGATCCTCACCGATTGGATGATGCCCGGCATGACGGGGCAGGAGTTCTGCCAGAAGCTCAAGCGTAACCCGCGCTTCGATCACATTCCGATCATGATGATGACGGCGCGTTCGGCAGAGGAGAGTGAGTTGGCAAGCTTTCAGGATGGAGCCGAACAGTACATCAACAAGCCTTTTTCTGTACAAGTGCTACGGGCCCGCATCGCCAGCCTGCTGGAGGCCAAAGAACGGCTTCGCTACAAACTGCGCCGCGATTGGGTAGAGCAGCCTGCTCATCAGGCAGAAGAAAGTCCGGAGGAGGCTTTTGTCCGGACCATTAAAAAGATCATTGAGCAGCGCTACACCGATCCTAACTACCGCATCGACTCCCTGGGAACGGAGATTGGCTTGAGCCGTACGCAACTCTTTCGCAAGTGCAAGCGCATTTTGCAAAGCACGCCCAATGAGATACTGCAAAGCTACCGCCTCAACAAAAGTTTAGTGTACCTGGAGAAGGGCTGCACCGTGGCTGAGGTAGCCTACGCGGTGGGATTCAACGACCCCAAGTACTTTGCCCGTTGCTTCAAGGCGGCCTACCATAAGTCTCCGAGCCAGGCTATCGTAGATTTATAAAAAAGTATCAGAATAAAGAGGATAGGTATTACCATCGAGATACCTCTTTTCGTACACTGAAACGACCGGAAGACATTCATGTCGCAGTTCTGTAAAAGAACTTGTCCGGAGGCATAATTACTTAAGGGACAGCTAAAAACCACGTAGATTTTGCAAAAGTTTACAACCGTGACATACGGCTCATAACTACCTAAACTTTGTAAAGTAGGGTCTGAGTTTTGCGTCTTCTACTTAAACCGCAAAAGCTATGGGTCGCATCAATTCCTTTTTCAATATCGGGGTACAAGAACACCAGCCAGACTATCTTCAGTACAAGATACGGCTATCTAATATCGCAGCTACGGCTTTGATATTCGTCATTGTGATACCCATTATTATCATCTCCTATTTTCACTTTCGGGCACTGATGCATTTACCGTTCGTAGGCTTTGCCATCGGAACCGGAGTAGTTACCCTCAACTACTTCAGAGTAAATACGGTGAGCCGGTGCCTCATTAGCGTTGCCCCCACGCTAGCCTCTACCATCAACCACGCCCAGTTAATTAGCAGTAGTGAGGAGCCTGTTCTCGGTTTTTCTTTGTTCGCCCTAAGTACGACCTTATTACCCTTTATTCTGTTTGACTTTCGCGAGAAGGGATTCATTATCGCACTGACGGCGGTTGACTTTAGCCTTATGATGAGCCTACCGATGCTCAATGCGGCCATGGAAGTGGAAGGCGTGTCGGCTGAAGTACTACGGCACGGCCCCATCGCTACTTACTGGACCGTGAGTGCCATCGCTTTTGCACTAGGGTGTTTATTCTCTTTGGTGTGGCAAAACCGGACTTCGGAAGAAAAATCAGAAAGGCTGCTGGCCGAGGCGGACATTAATCAGCAGAAAATGCATGAGTCAGAGCAGATTCTGACTCAAAACCTGCAAAAGGTACAGCAGGCCCAGGAGCAAGAGAAGGCACGGCAGTGGATCAACGAAGGGCTTACTGAGGTCAACCGATTGATCCGTACTAACGATGACTTAGCCGTACTGGGCGATGCACTGATCAGTTTCGTCATCAAGTACGTTAATGCCAATCAGGGCGGCTTCTTTGTGGTGCGCCAGGATGAAGATGAACCCTATATAGAACTCGTATCGGCCTACGCCTACGAACGCAAGAAGTTCATGGAAAAGCGAATCGCCGTCGGCGAAGGACTTATTGGTCAGGCTTATTTGGAAAAAGCTCCGATTTACCTGACGGATATTCCCAGTGACTACGTCAATATCACCTCAGGACTCGGTAAAGCTACCCCTACTTGCCTGATCGTGTTGCCGCTGATGGTAGAAGAGCACGTAGAAGGATTGATAGAGTTAGCCTTTTTCCATCCGCTACAGGAACACGAACGAGAATTGATGAATAAATTAAGCGAAAGCACGGCTGCTTCTATCCGTAGCAGTCGCCTAAGTCAGACGACGCGGGTGCTGTTGGAACAAGCCCAGCAGCAAGCCGAGGAGATGCGTGCCGCTGAAGAAGAGATGCGACAGAACATGGAAGAGCTTTCCGCTACTCAGGAGGAAATACACCGTAAAGAAAAGGCCTATCAAAACGAGATACAGCAGCTTAAAGAACAAGTTGACGCACAAGCCACCGGTCGCTAGTTTTTTAGTGTCTACCGATGCCCCCGTACCACTGTTCAGGCTCACCCACCTACCTTCACTCTTCCCTCATTAGTAAGAACAGACACTCTATTCGGACAGCAAGGCTGTTGAGGATATCGCATTTGCCTCGTACTCTATAGGGGTGAAACACCCCAGGAAAGCATGCCTTCTTTTCCGGTTATACCGCGCAGCAGATCGTAGAAACCACTCGTCTAGCTAACCAACGTATCAGAGCACTACTGAGCGACGGTGCCACTGTGGCGCGACCGCTATAGCTATCCAATAACTGCTACAATGCGGTTAGCAACGGGGGGGATGAGTTTACCCAAATAATAGGGGTGTTCATCCGGATTAGTTTAGGCTATTTTGTAATATACTCTTCCTGATCACCCACCTTTTACTTATGCTTAAAAACTCACACCATGAAGCACACCCTTTATTATCTACTGGCCCTACTTTACGTTGCGCCTCAGGCGTTAGAAGCCCAAACCCGCGACCCATTCCTGTGGCCCTACCAAGCCACCTCTATCTGGAACACCCCGATTGGCTCCGAGGCCGTTTATGAACCGGCTAATTTTACGGATGCGGGCAACGTGGGAGTCGATATTATACACATTCAGAAGACATCCGAAGACTTCCCGGCCCGCGATGTGTTTGCCGAGCGGGGCGGGTTTAACCCAGACGGCGGTCGCTGCTCCCGTCAGGATTTTGATCTTGGTTTTGACCTACGCGTGCCGGACGATTGGATCGTCCCCGACGCAGGACCCGATAACCCCTACGGGCTCACCCCCAACAGCAGCTTCGCTATTATCACCACCGACGGCCTTCGTTCTATCCAAGGGCAGGTGTTGGCGCGCTGTGAGGTGGGCGGCCCCATCTTTATGCCCGACTTTATGCGCTTCAGCGGCAATCTCAAAGAATCCAGTCTGCGGGGAGACGGGCTCGATATTGGCACGGCCGGTCATGGTGCCAGCGGCCTTTCTACGTTAGGAGGCACCATCCGTCTGGGCGAGCTCATCAACGACGATCCTATCCGCCACGCGATCAAAGTAAACCCCTACGCTAACAAGTCGCTGCACTATTCTGAGGCCGTTCCTGGTTTCCGCTGGCCCGCCCGCCGGGCCGACGACTACGCCGACAACCCTGACCCTTTCTTTGACAACTTGCGCTACAATCCCGATGCCGATAGTGATATTGTGATTGGCTCCCTGCTGGCTATTCCCCCCGATGCTACCCCCGAGTCCTTGGGCCTTACTACCGTGGCGGGGCGTAAGATGTTCCAGGCCATGCAGAACTACGGAGTCTACTTCGTGGAAGATGCCGCCTTCGACACCTGGGACGTGGTGGCCGAGCGCGACGTGGAGATCGAGTTTGAGGATACCTATGGTTTCGGTATGGACAGCCCCGAATGGCTGGCTGAAATGAACAAACTGATGACCTCTCTGAGTGTGATCACTAACAACTCTCCCACCTCGGTGGGCGGCGGCGGCACGCCGCGGGCAGCGCTTGCGCCGGAGTTTATCCCTATCCCGGATCCGACCTTCAACGTGTTTCGCCTTCGCCCCCTCTCGGACCCTACGCAGGCCGTCACCCTGGAAGATGCCGGACCCGACGGCCGGTTCGGATTTGGAAATAGCCACAACCTGGGACTGGCGTCTAACCAATCGGACAACGCGCTCCAACTCTGGAAGATCAATAAAAGGGGCGACCTCTTCCAGTTTGAGTCTATCGGTATCAACCGCAATAAGGTGTGTATGGACGTTGATAATGCTGACTTCGACGGGCCCACTAACGTGCACACGTGGCTGTGTGGCGACCCGGAAGCGGAGAATCGCCTCTACGAGTTGGTGCCGGTGCCCGGCGGCGGTGAGAATCAATTTTATGTCTTACCCAGCCACGCCAAAAGTCAGGGCTACACCAACGAACTGCGCCTCACCGTCGAGGGCGGCAACCTGTCCAGCACCCCGGCCAGTGATTCCAACGCCCAGATTTTTACTCTGGAACCCGCCGGTGACAACACCATCCTGGAAGCGTTTACCGACCGCTGCAAGAACACCGGTCTCATCCGTTACGAGCGCTACGAGAACCTGACGGGGCCCGGTCTGTCCGTGCTTGAGGAGGCTAGCAGCTTTCCCGCTGCTCCTGACTTTACGGCCAACATGACTTCCTTTGAAGCACCCGCCAGTGTCGGTAACCAGTACGGAGCGCGGATGACGGCTTATGTCTGCCCTCCCGAAAGCGGTACGTACCGCTTTTGGGTAGCCGGTGATGATCACGCTGAGCTCTACCTAAGCACGGATAGCGACGAGGCCAATAAGCAGCGCATTGCCTTCACCAGTGATTGGACGAACGCTCAGCAGTGGGACCGGTCGCCTTCTCAGCAGTCGGCTGACATTACCCTGGAAGAGGGGCAGCTTTACTACGTAGAGGCTCGTCTCAAAGAAAACGGCGGGCGTGATCATCTTTCGGTAGGCTGGCGCACCCCTTCCGATGGCTCTGGCAACGCCCCCGCCGAGGTAATACCCGGCCGTGTACTCGTTCCTTTTGAAGGAACAGTTCCTGCTACGCTACCGGCTGACGTTGAACACGGTGCCAGCGTAGCAACGACCGATCAGATTACTCTATTTCCTAACCCTTCGGCTGATGGTGTGATGAACCTGCGCCTGAAAGAAGCCGTAGAGGGACAGCTCACGGTATTTTCTGCCTCCGGTCAGCTGGTCCTGCGGCAAGCTATCGACCGGGCAGAGAGTCACTTCCGCATCGACAGGCCAGGAATCTACCTCGTCCGCGTCACCAACGGCGAGAAAGTGATAGGTATCCGTCGGATCGTCGTTCGGTAGTCGGTCACCAAATTTTAATGACCCTTATACCGGGCTCGCTACGGCGGCCCGGTATTTTTCTGATGGGTACGCAGGTTAACTTAGCGGTTTCTCCGGTGTCGGCAAGTGGGTAAGGCGTTGCTACAGGAGCCCCCGTTAAGGGTGAGTCCTTTAGGGTTCCGCCGTCAGTGGTGACAGGCCTGGGTGTGAATGCTTTTCATAAGTTCAAGCAAAGAGAAGGGGGCTTAGTCAACTCTGATCGCCCGTGACTGCTCAGAGATGCCGTTTTCGTTGAAAGCTTCTACGCTGAAGTAGTAGGGGTGCTCGACATTGAGGCTTTTGATCTCCAGTTGCGTTTCATCGTATAACAACCAGGTGCTGTAGAGTTTGTCGGGGGCGATGCCCCACCGTACGTTATAGCCCTGTGCTGTATCATTTGCTGCCCAACGGATCACCGCATCGCGCCGGTCGTTCCTCCGCCTTACGCTAAACCCTTGCACCGGCTGCGGCGCTTGGCCTTCACCCTGACCGAAGATACGCAGTCCCGACACTGCCAGGTACGGCGAGGGCACTTCCTGGTTACGGTAGCGCACGTAGCGTACTTTCTTTGGCTCGGCCAGCTCGGCGTAGTCGTTGGGAGTATCCTCAAAACTGTGCCGACGATCGATCAGGGTTTCCCAGGTTTGTCTGTCGAGGGAGCCTTCTACCGAGTACCGATGGCGCAGCCCGGGAATCCGACCGTATAACCCTGCCTGGTGATCGGCGAAATTTACCTGGACGGCGTAGACCGTGGCGGCAGCTTTCAGATCAATTTCCAGCCATTGCTGGTCGTTGTTCGCCTGAGCCAGCCAGTAGGTTTTTACGTTTTCGTCTACCGTATGCTTTGCCGTATACCGACCTTGCTCCGAGGATGCCCTCACGGGTTTTTGGTAAGACAGCAGCATCCAGCCCGCGAAGCGGCCTGGCGGGCCGGGCACTGCCGGAGCAAAGTGCGGGTAGTCACCAAAGTAGGTGTCGGAGTACATCAGACCATCGTCATCAAAAAAGGTGGGAAACATAGCCAAGCGGCGCTCCCAGCCAACGTTGATAGGCATAGCCATGGTGGCGAAGTGCCAGTAGGTATCCAATGGCCCCTCCACAGTGCTGCCGTGCCCGGCCCCGTTGATAAAACCACCCGGCTTATAGGAAAATGGGTTGTGAGGAGCGTATTCGTAAGGGCCCAGGGGATTATCACTAGTGTACACCCCGTCGCCGTACCCATTGAATTCGGTGCCGGGCGCGGCGTATTGCAAATAGTACTTGTCGTGGTGCTTGGTGAGCCACGGCCCCTCAATGTAACCGCCCAGTACGGTATCAGTGTGGTTTTCGCCGAACCGCTCCCAGCCGTGCTTTTCGGGCTCTAGGTTGAACAACTCGTGCTCTTCTTCGGCGGGGCGAAAACTTTTGTTCATATCCAACCGGCGACCACGGATAGGAAACTTATTAGAAGAGCCCCAGAAAACGTAGGCTTGCCGATCGTCATCGATAAACAGGGCGGGGTCTTGCAGTTTGTTCAGGATACCCGGAGTGGCCTGCCACTGGCCTTCATCGGGTCGGTCGCTATACAGCACGCTCATAGAGCCGGAGGGGTTTCCCATCATATACAGCAGAGAATCACGGTAGTTGAAGGCCGCCGGAGCATTCGAACCCTCAAAATACCACTGCTGTGGCCGGATAAATCGCCAGTTAAGAAGGTCTTCTGAGTGCCAGTAGCCCATCGACCGGGTGACGAACAAGTAATACGCACCGCGAAACGCCACCACCGCCGGATCGGCTCCTGAGCGATAAGAAAGGTCTTTGTGCGCGTTATAAATCATGTAGGTATAGTCAATATTGATCGGATTACAGTAGGTGCGCATCTGCGTATCCTGGGCGTAGTTACAACCAACGGTAACCATTATCGCCAGTATGCTGAGACAAACGGGTTTCATAAGATGAGTAGCGAATTAGACGTTAAATAGTATTCAGATTTTTGTTTATCGGATGATATTCAGGAAGACTGATTTGCCTACCGACCGCAGCACGGTCGGTGAGATAAAAACTGCCTCTTGCCTACCGTAGCACAGCATAGGCCAACGCATTCATCCTGAACTAACCTACTTGCTACTTGAAACCAGAGTAGCCCTTGTTTTTTAGTCTTCAGTGGCTACCTCAAACGCTAGCTTCTCCAGTCCCTGCTGCACCTCGGGGCAACTCATAAATAATTTCCAGAGCAAACCGGAGCGGTGGTTTTCCATCATCACAACAATGGGGCCCTGGTCAATAGCCAGATAACGCTGTGGAAACCAGTTCTTTTCTAAAGAAAAAGCGTCGTAAAAACCGTACGCACCTAAAAGCTGACTTCCCAGTTCATCGTAGTAATAGCGCATCGCTTGCTGGGAGTGCTCAGGCGTGTACGGAAAGGAGGAGAGCGCAGCGGTCGGAGAGATAACCCCCAAGTCGTGAGCAGGCTTGTGACCGGCGTAGCCCACTCCGCCCCCCGGTTGATAAGAGTAACTGGAGGTTAGCCCCCAACAGTCGGGACCGTAGCCTGGGTAATCTTTAGGGTTATTGATGCACCATTGTCGGTTGATCAGTGCGTGGCTTTGATTCAGTTTCCAGTAATCGGCGTAGCGATCTTTCAGATGACGCGGATCCAGACCGAGGTAGGAGTAATGCGCCCAAAATAAGGGGCCGCCGTACTGCGGAGCCCCGTTATGGTTGAGTACCAGATCGTGACCGAAGGTGTTCTGTGGCGAGATAATTTCACCGTTCTGCGCCCAGCCCCGGTGGTAAACCTCCGGTGCAATTGCGTGGGTAGGAGAGGAAGCGGCCAGTACGTAGTAGATCAGGCACTCGTTGTAGCCGTGAATCTTAAAGTTCATCTTCCAACCCACGCGGGGCGACCAGTGCCAGTAAAGCACGTCTTCGCCGCGGGTAAACCAGTTCCATTCGGCTTCCCGCCACAGTTGGTTAATTTGATCAGCCAACGCCTGTTCCGCCGCATCACCGTCACGAAAGTACTGACGGACAGTGAGTAAGCCCTGAAACAGAAAAGCAGACTCTACTCCGTCGGCCCCGTCGTCGTTTTTACTGAACGGTTTCACCCGACCGGTCTTTCCGTCGAGCCAGTGCGGCCAAAGGCCGTGAAACCGGTCCGCCTGCTCAAGAAAGTCAACGATTTTCTGTAGTCGCTTTCTGCCTTGTGCTCGGGTGATAAACCCTCGCTCAATACCTACTAAAATGGCCATCACCCCGAAGCCTGAGCCGCCGGTGGTCACAATGTGTTGGTCACCTTGCGGATACACGCCGTCGGCGTGGTATCGCTCGCGGGCCATCCCCGAGTTGGGTTCGGCCCCGTCCCAGAAGTACTGAAACGTGCGGTGTTGCACCAGGGCAAACAAAGAATCATCACTGATAGACACCGAATCAGCGGGCGGCACAATAGCCAGGCTCTTGCCGGAAGCGGTGGGCAGCCCGCTCAAGATTATCATAAGCAACACGAAGAGAAAAGCAGCGCGTGGTGCAAGCGGCCAACCGTCCATCAGTAACCCGGGTTTTGTTTAACGGCACCTTCGGTAATATCGATCTCGCTCTGGGGGACGGGAAACAGCTCGTGCTTACCCGCTACGAAGCCTAACGGTCCCAACACCTCGGCGGCGCGTCCGGTGCGAACCAGATCGTAGAAACGCTCGCCTTCAAAGGCCAACTCCGCCCGGCGTTCTTCGTAAATCAACTGTCGTAACGCCTCAGGGTTAGTTTCGGTAACGGCTGCCGCCGGGTCGCCAAAAGCGCGTACGCGAACCGCGTTGAGGTAGGTGAGGGCCTGGGCTGAATTGCCGTTTTCGTTGGCCGCTTCGGCGGCAATCAAGAGTACGTCGGCGTAGCGCAGTATCTTGCGATTGTACCCCCACTGGGCAAACTGGTCGGTACCGGGCATAAACACCTTTTGGTTGTAAGTTTCCAACTCGATGATCTCCTGTGCGTCGTTAAAGGTGGTATCGGGCGTTCCGCCGTCGCCGAAGATGACCTCACCGGCGATGGTGTCGCCTACGAAAATGACGGAGGCATCCATTCGAGGGTCGTTTTCTTCGTAGAAGTTGATGATGTCTACGGTGGGGCGACCAAACCCCCATCCCTTGCCAATGCTCACATCGCCTATCTGAACCTGCCCGCGCACCCCCTGGGTTTGTCCGTACTGGTTGCCCCCGTTATTGAACTCGTCGCGAACGGCACTGATCTCGAAAACAGACCCAGGCCCTTGCACCGCCTCCGAAAATTCAGCGGCGAAGTTGTCGGGAAGCGTATACTCTCCGGAGGTAATGACCGCTTCGGCCAGCTCCTGCGCACCTGAGTAATTCTCACGGTACAGATAAACCTTCGCCAGCAGCCCTTGTGCTGCGCCTTGGGTCGCCCGACCCAGACTCGGGTCGTCGTATTCGCTCTTAAGGGGAAGCTCAGCCGCGGCCAACGTTAGGTCGGGGATAATGATTTCCTCGTAGATCTCAGCCACGGGCGACCGGGGTAACTGTCGTTCAGGATTGGCGGTGAGCACCTTGGGCAGATCACCGTAGGCCCGGGCCAAATCAAAGTAGAAAGCGGCGCGCAGGAAGTGAGCCTCCGCGAGCAAACGGCTCCGTAAGGCCTCGTCCATTTCGATGTTTGGTACTTCTTCAATCACAGCGTTAGCGCGGCGTACTCCGACGAATAGCGCGGCCCAAATATTAGAGAAGGTGCCTTCGCTGGCGGTGAATTCAAAGCTGTTGATGGTATTGAGCGTCGCTGCGTTATCGGGCGGGCTGCTTCCCTTCACCATATCGTCTGACATGATGTC
Source organism: Tunicatimonas sp. (assembly GCA_965213875.1). GTDB lineage: Bacteria > Bacteroidota > Bacteroidia > Cytophagales > Cyclobacteriaceae > Tunicatimonas. Next base: position 92,270 of record CBDCAN010000015.1, read on the forward strand.
GGCGATGGGAAATCCACCGGTGACAAACCAGGCACGGTAAGCATGGTAGACCGCGTTGGTGGCGAGTAGCGCATCATCGGCGGTTTCAAAAAATACTTCAGTGCTGAGGTTACCCAGTGGTTCTTTCTCCAGAAAATCTTCGCAGCCCACACTCAGGCATAACAGACCTACGAGTAGTCCGGTCGTACGAAGTTGTTTGAATATATCCATGATGGTCGTTTTTGAGAGTTCCGTTAAAAAGTGATGTTAATACCCGCCGAATACACTGAAGTAACCGGATACACGCCCAAGTCGATGCCCGCCGCTGTGGGGTTGCCACTTGAATCATTCCGAGGGTTCGCCACGCTCACTTCCGGCGAGTAGCCGGTGTAGTCGGTGATGGTGAACACGTTGGTGCCCCGTAAAAAAACGCGGGCGTTGTTAATGGACCAACGCTCGGCCAGCGACTCTGGAAAGGTATACTCCAGGGTGATGGTGCGCAGACGAAGAAAGTCGCCGGCTTCCAGAAAGAAGGTGGAGGGTTCAAAGTTGACCCCTCCGGCAGAGGCCCGCGGCACACTATTGCTGGTGCCTTCTCCGGTCCAGCGGTCTTGCCACAGAGACTGATAGTTGGCTAAGCTAAAACGCTGCGCTCGTTTACCGTGGTAGATATCGTTCCCTAGTTGCCCCTGGAAGTCCATCGCCAGGTTCAAACCCTTGTAGCCAAGGTTGATGCTGAAGCCGTAGACGAAGTCCGGAATAGGTGAGCCGACAAACTCGCGGTCGGCCTCGGTCAGCGCCCCGTCGGGCTGGCCCGTGAGTTCACCGTCTTCGTCCAGTCCGTTGCTATCGCGGTAGCGAAAATCGCCTACGCCCTGTCCCCCGAAAGTAGGGTTAGCGTCCGTTTCGCCCTGGTTCTGAAATATCCCGTCTACGATGAAGCCATAAAAGGCACCCACCGGATGGCCCGCCTGCGTTCGGGTAACCGTCTGACCGTTGTTCAAGCTTCCGCCCGCGATGAATGAGTTTTGTCCCGTTTCGGCACCCACCGATAGCACCTCGTTGTATACGGTGGTTCCGTTGGCGCCAATACCGTAGCGAAAATAGCCGACCTGATTGTGCCAGTCGATGCTCAGCTCTACCCCACGGTTGAGCACCTCAGCCGTATTTAGGGTCACCGTTCGGAAGGGGCCGTTTCCGGCGTAGCCCGGCAGCAGTACCGGCACCAGGATGTCGCGGGTGACCCGGTGGTAGTAATCAGCCTCAATGGATAGCCGACCCTCCAAAAAGCCTAGCTCTATTCCCGCATCCCATTGGGTAGTTTCTTCCCATTTGAGGTCTTCGTTGGCCACAACGGCTAGCGAAGCGCCGGGGCTGAGTACTTCGTTCGGACCAAATATTCCGTCAATGCCTGTTTCAATCAGCGAAAAACGCGACTCAGGACCTACCCGGTCGTTGCCCGTGATGCCCCAGCTTCCCCTTAGTTTCAGGTTAGACAGCACGTTGTTATCCGCCAAGAAAGATTCATTAATGATGTTCCAACCTAGTCCTACCGAGGGAAAGAAACCGTACCGATTGTCAGTAGAAAACACCGAAGAGCCGTCGAGCCGACCGGTGAGGGTGAGCAGATAACGGCTGTCGTAAGCGTAGTTGGCGCGGAAAAGAAACGACTGGATAGACTGCCGCGCACCGTTTCCGTCAGTTTCTTCTTCGTCGGTTTGCCCCACATCGATAAACCGCAGGTCCTCGTCGCCACGCACCAGTCCTTCGGTACGACCTTCTAGAAACTCGGAGCGCTCTTCTTGTAGCGTATAACCAACCACTCCATCGATGCGGTGTACTCCGAACGCTTGGTGGTAGTTCATGGTGTTCTCCCAAAACCAGCGGTGGTCTCGTTCTCGCCGTACCCGAAGGTCGCTGAGTATATTTTGTTGGTTGGGCGCCACGAAGAATGTAGGAGTAAATACGTTTTGCTCGTCAGAGAAAGCACTCAGACCGAAGCTAGAACGGAAGGTAAAGTGCTTTAGAAGATCAACTTCCATAAAAAGGTTGCCCACGCCCTGAAATCCGCCCAGGCGGTCGTTGTTGAACGCAATGGCGGCCAAGGGATTGGATAGTGAGGGTACTTCGGCGAAGGAGCCGTCTTCGTTGAAGGGGGCCACGTCAGGGCGGGCCCGATACGCATTATTGATAATACCACCAGGTTCCTGATTCTGCACCGTACGCGCTACCGTAAAATTGTGACCCAGTGTCACTTGGTCTGATAGATTGTAAGTATTGTTCAGGCGCAGCGATATCCGCTCAAAGTCCGAAGAAGGAATCACTCCATCCTGCCTGAAGTAACTACCGGCGATGTAGTAGCTCATGCTTTCGTTGGCGCCCGATACCGCCAGGGTAGCATCCAACAAACCCGCCGGTTCATCGAAGATTAAATCTTGCCAGTCAGTGTTAGGCACATCTTCCAGCGGATAAGCACTCGCGTCGATTTCGTTAGCTAACTGCCGAAACTGGGAACCATTGAGCAGGTCGATCTTGTCCGGAATGGTCTGCAATCCGTACGAAACACTCGCGTTTACCTGCGTATCGCCCTCGCCACGCTTGGTGGTAATAATAACCACGCCGTTGGCTCCCCGGGCTCCGTAGATCGCGGTGGCGGATGCATCTTTCAACACTTCCATAGATTCAATGTTGGCCGGGCTCAGGTAGTTGATGTCCTGCGGATTACGCAAAAGGACTCCGTCTACCACGAAGAGCGGCGACGCATCATTGAGCGTACCCGTTCCCCGAATTCGAATAAAGGGCGCCGCTCCGGGAGCTCCCGAACTGCTGGTTACCTGCACCCCGGCCATCTTGCCCTGGAGACCTTGCAGTGGCGACTGGCTAGGCACAGTGGCTAACTCCTCGCCCCCGATCTTAGATACGGAACCGGTGAGGTCACTCTTTTGTACTTCACCGTAGCCCACCACCACCACCTCTTGCAACGACTGCACATCAGAAGACAACGATACGTTGATGACTGCCTGATCACCAATCACGACCTCTTCAGAAATGTAACCCACCGAAGAAAACACTAGTGCAGCGGCATCGTCCGCAGCATCAAGACGGTAGTTTCCGTCTAGGTCGGTGACGGTTCCGACGGTAGTGCCTTTCACCAGAATGTTGACGCCCGGAAGCGGCTCATCGGTCGCTAGATCGGTAACGGTTCCGGTGATCGTCTTAGCTACCGTACGCTTGAGTAGAGGAGGGGGGAGAGGGGCGTGGCCCTGCGACTTAAGAGAAGGCTTTGCCGCAGACCGAAGTAGTTTTTGAACCGCAGTTGAATTCTTCCTTGTCCTGCTCACTTGATACACGCGCTGATCTAGCTGCGTGAGGGTGAGCCCGAGTGGGGTGAGTAGTTTGCGCAACGCTGGTTCCAACCCACTTAGGGAGTCGTTTGAGACAACGGCAGGCGGAACCACCCACTGCCGGTTTACCGCTCTATCTTCATAAAAAAAGTTCACTTCATAGCGAGCACTAATGTCTTCCAGCACCCGCACCAGCGATTGTTGGGTAGGCTGGGGAGCTGATTGTAGCGGCGAGACTGAGGCCAACTCTTGGGCAGAGAGAGCAGTTCCGCCCCCCACGATCCACAGGAGTATGCTCAGCGCACTAGCTAAATTTGATTTCATAATAGGCTGTTTTGGGTTAAAAGTTAGGGTTGATGCGTGATGACAATGGCTTCTTCCTGTCGGACGACCGAAACCTGATAGAGCTTCTCAATCATCGCTAGAAAGTGGTCAATATTTTGGGTAGAGAACGGTATGGTAGACGAAAAGCGGCGTTGGGACAAGCCCGGGGCGAGGCGTACCGTCCAGCCGTAATGGTCCTCTAACAGGGTGCCCACCTCACGAAGCGATGTGTTGTCGAAAATAAACTCTTGTCGTTGCCAGGCGGTATGACGCGTCGGATGGGTCTTTTCTGCTCGCAGAACAGTCGTTTGATCAGTGACAGTAACCCGTTCGCCGGGTATCATTGGCAATTGTGCCCGTTGGTGAGTTAGAACGACCTGCCCTTCGTCTAGAACGACTTCGGTGGCTTCATCGCGGTCTTTGACGTTGAAGACCGTACCTACCACCGAGACATCGAGTCGCCCAGTGTGCACCACAAACTTAACCCACTGGCTCGTGTCGTATGAATGGGGCACCTTCGATACCTTGAACAGGGCTTCGCCTTCTAGCCACACTTCGCGTGTCAGCGGTTCGTCCCAATCGTCAGAAAAGCGGAGGCGAGAGTGTGCGTTTAGGATAACACGCGAGCCGTCGGGCAAGGTCACGGTTTTGGTTTCGCCGTAGTCAGTTGCGTAGCGAACGGCGTTCCACGGTGTCTGAGTAGCCCACCATCCTCCCCAAGCGATCAGCAGGAATACCGCAGCGGCGACGACGGGCTGCCACCGTCGCGCAGGTAATGTAACCGCAGGGCGGCCTCGAACCGAAGGGGCAGGGGCAGGGGGCTCCGTTTGTTCCTGGATACGCTTCCATAAATAGGCTTGTTCATCAGCCTCCAGGTCGTAGTGATAAAAAGGCATCTTTAAAATCACGGCTCGGGCTTGGTCAACGGATGCCCGTTGCGAGGGGTGCGCTGCCCGCCAAGCTTGCCAGAAGCGGTTGGTTTCGTCAGTAGGAGCCAGCACCCACTGCTTAAAGGAGGGATCAAGGACAAAATCCTGCGTCGTGAAGGAAGAATAGTCGGGCATTGTGTAGTGGTTACACCCAACAAAGGGCGAATGACTACCGAGTTATCCTTCCGGAGACAAATTTTTTTGTGCGATCAGAATCCGATCATGAGTGTGCCCGCCAGGGCGAGCGACAGCAGGGCAGAAACCAGGGGGAGCATTTCTTGACGGAGCGAGCCAACGGCTTTCCAGGCAAGCGTATAGACCGAGCGGACGGTAATACTCATAATTTCGGCCGCCTGTGCGTGGTTTAACCCTTCGTAGTACAGCAGAAATAATACTTCTTGCTGTCGAGCGGGCAACCGTGACAAGGCTTGGGCCAGTTGTGCTCTTTGCTGTTTCTGCTTTTCACCTTCTATCAGCGTTGTTTCGTGCGGAAACACGACAGCCTCATCGAGAGTGTATACAGTGGCTAGCTTTTGCTTCTGTCGTCGAACGCTGGTTTCTATAATGCTACGTCGTAAGCATTTGAAAAGGTAGTATTTGATAGCATCTGTTCTACCTAACCCTGCGCGTTTTTGCCAGAGTTTTACGAATAGATCCTGAATACAGTCCTTTACCAGCTCGCTATCAGAGGACAGCTGTTTGCCGTAGTTGTAGAGCAGACGGACGTGAGTCTGGTAGATACGGGCGAAAGCCTCTCGGTTTCCGTCCAGAAAAGCTTGCCATAGGGTAGCATCGCTCAGTTCGCTCAACGATAACTTTTTCTCTAGGCCCTTCATGGATCTTAACATTGGTGGCGCAGAATGACATTTGAATTTTGCAATAAAACTCGTCAAAAACTAATCTGGCACTAATAGTAGTTAAACAAACAGGTCTTTTTCTGCGTACCAACGAACCACTCAGCAGGATGACTCCGGCTTGCTGGCTGGCACTGCACGCGTTGAAGGACTACTTGAGGCTTTGCTAGGTGTTGGTCATGGACCAAGCTCCTACGAAACGACTGGAAAAGTCGGCCAGCGCGGCGAGCGAATGATCGATCAGGCCGTCGTCTCGGCAGACAAGGAGCAGCAACTCCGGTCTGGAAGACAACAAAAAGTAAAGCGGCTTAGTTGGTCAGGGAAATGCTAAAGGAGTTTTAGTTGTATACATACAACTAATGATTTCCGTCGCTATTTGCTATGCTACCACTTTATTAGTCGTTTTGTCATGTCTACCCAAAAGAACACCGACCCGCCCGTATTCATCGTAGGAATAGGTGCCTCGGCAGGAGGCTTAGATGCGCTCACCAAACTGATTGCCAACCTACCCGATCATTCCGACCGATTCGCTATCATAGTAGCGCAGCACGTGAGCCCCGATCATAAAAGCAAGATGGTAGAGCTACTGGCTCGCCGGGCCACTTGGCCGGTGGTGGCGGCGGAAGATCAGGTGGCCGTTCAAGCGGGTAAGGTGTACGTGACTCCGCCCAACTGTGAGATTTTGATTGAGCAGGGTACTATCGCACTCAAAGAACAGCATCGGACCGTACAGGCCGTTCCTTCGGTAGACCATTTTTTTGCTTCATTGGCCAAAGACCAGGAACAGCACGCCATCGGTATTATACTGTCTGGTACCGGTGAAGACGGCACTCAAGGAATCAGAGAGATCCAGCAGCAGGGTGGCCACGTGATGGTGCAGGCACCCGAAGAAGCCCATCACCGGGGAATGCCCGATGCGGCGATTCGATCCGGCCAGGTTGATCAGGTACTTTCCGTTACCCATATGGGAAAAGCCCTCGATCAATACGTGAATAGCGATGAGGCCGATAAGAAGGTCGGCGCAGAAGAAACGAGCTTACAGGGTATCTTTCGACTATTGACCCAAAAAACAGGGACCGATTTTTCTCACTACAAATCCTCAACCATTGGGCGGAGAATCGGGCGACGCTTAGAAGCTTTAGAGATTGATACGATTGATGCCTACTACCAACATGTACAACAAGACTCCGAGGAGTTGGACCGCCTCTTCGCTACGGTACTCATTGGGGTTACGGAGTTTTTTCGAGACAAACCGGCCTACGACTTACTTCGTCAGTACATTCGGCAGGTCATCAAGAGCAAGCAACCAGGCGACTCGATTCGGATTTGGTCGGTGGGCTGTGCTACCGGGGAAGAACCGTACTCTATCGCTATTTTATTAGCCGAAGAGCTGGGCGACCGACAGACCGATTATACCATTCAAATTTTTGCCACTGACATCGATGAGAAGGCACTAGCCACCGGACGACGGGGGTTCTATTCGGAAGATTTGATGGACAACCTTAGTGCCTCACAGGTGGAAACCTACTTCAACCGGGGCGACAAAGGGTACGAACTCAAAAAAGCAATTCGTCAGTGGGTACTGTTCTCCAAACACGACATCACCCGCGACCCTCCCTTCGTACGGCTTGATCTGATCGCCTGTCGCAATGTGCTAATATACTTCGACAATGAGTTGCAGCGGAAGGTGATTCCGGTCTTTCATTACGCCCTCAACGAAGACCGCTGTCTGCTGCTCGGCAAGTCTGAGAATGTTACCCAGCTGAGCGATTTATTCACCAAAGACAGAGGCAAACAAAAGCTGTTCAGGAAGAAATCGGACGTACAACTCAATGCCTTGAAGTATACCAACTTTAAGCGACCCCTTACTCGTCAGTCTTCTACCAAAGAGCAACCCGTACGTCCTGAGCTATCGGTAGTGGAGCTGGCTAGAGAAACGTTGATGCACCCCTATAATTTCCCTTACGTGGTGGTGAATGAAAGTATGGAGGTTGTACACGTAGAAGGGTCCTTGCAGCCGTACCTAGAGCTGCGCACCGGGGCCCTGAATTCCAGTATTCTGTCTTTAGTCAACAAAGGTCTGCACATTGAGCTTAGAACTGTGTTCGCCAAAGCGAAGCGGGAGTCTCAGTGGCTGAAGAGCAATATTATCCGCTTTAGTGCCTACGATCAGGAAAAGCTAGTGCGCCTCTCGGTGCGGCCTTCGCTCTACCGAAAGAATGATCAGCAGTACTACCTGATTATTTTTGAACCCATTGACGCGCTGGAAGAATATCCCTTTTCGGCCAAAGAGCTCGATCTGAGCAAAGACGAATACAAAAGTGCGATCCGCGTAATGGAGCTCGAGCACGAACTGTCGGCCACCAAAGAGCACTTGCAGACCTTCACCGAAGAGCTGGAAACCAGCAACGAAGAGCTGCAGGCGATGAACGAAGAGCTACAATCGGCTAACGAAGAGCTGAAGTCGTCCAACGAGGAACTGGAAACCAGTAACGAAGAGCTGCAGTCGACGGTAGAAGAGCTGCAAACGGCTAATGCCGAGTTGGGTATCTCCAACGAAAACCTTATTGAGAAAGAAGCGGAACTGCTGCAATCCCAGGAGGACATCCGCATCAACCGGGACCGCTTTACGCTGGCGTTGGAAAACTCTCCCGTTATCCTTTTCTACCAGGATACCAACCTGCGTTATACCTGGCAGTATAACAACCATCCGGACTTCAAAATAGAGGATGTGCTGGGAAAAACCGATCATGAGTTGCTGGGGGCGGCGTACCAAGAATTAATTGACCTGAAAATAAAAGTGCTTACCACGGCGGAAGTGGTACACAGCGAATTGACTATTAATGATAAGGTTTACGATCTGACAATTAAGCCAGACCGCGACAAAGACCGAATTGTGGGAATCAAAGGGGTCGCCGTTGATGTGACCGAACGTGTTCAGGCCGAACGTTCGGTGGCTCAAAACCAGGCCATTATATATAGTCTTATCAACGAATCAGAAGAGAATGTGCTGGCGGTCGATCACGATTATCAAGTGCTTGTTACCAATCCTGCCCAGCAGGAAGAGTTTCACGGCCTTTTTGATAAGAACATTGAAGTGGGCGACAATGTGCTTGAACTACTGGGTGAGTACCCGGACGCACAGTCTCGTACTCAGCATCTTTTCGACCAAGCACTGCAGGGAAAAAAGACAAACCTTCCGCAATACGCCAGCACGCGCTACGACGAGGCAGGCAATCGTCGCTACTACGATATAGACGTCTTTCCTATTCGCCAGTCAGACGACGCTATAGTAGGAGGAGCTTTACTGAGCCGCGACGTTACCGTTAAAGTACTGGCCGACCAACAGACCAAAACCATCGTCGCGCAAAGTGCTAATCTGACCGGCGAGGCATTCTTTAAAAATTTAACTCAACAAATTTATGGCTTGTTCGGGGCGAAGTACACCTATATCGGGTTGCTGGATCAGTCTAAAGAAGAGGTTTGTACTCAAGCGTTGCGTAAGCGGGGGCGGCTACTAAAAAACGTTACATACACGCTTCCGGAAACCCCCTGCGGAATGGTGGCCCGCAACGAAGAAACGCGCTACGTGAGCAACGTACGCCAGCAGTTTCCCGAAGACGCTAAGCTGAAGCGATGGGACGCTGAAAGTTATCTGGGTATTCCTATTACTTCCCCTCTTAACGGTGAAACCCTGGCCATTCTGGTTCTGATTGACGATAAACCTATCGCGGAAGTACCGAACACCGATTACATACTCAATATCTTTACCCTGCGAGCCGGAGCCGAGTTAGAGAGAATGCGCGCCGAGAAGCAAGTGCGCGAGAAGGAACAGCAGATCGACAACATTACCCGTAACGTGGTAGATGTTATCTACGAGTTCGTCAGCCCGGCGCAGGGCGAGCCGTATTTCCGCTTTGTCAGCAATGCGATCAGTGACATATACGAGCTGAGTCCGTCAGACGTACTACAAGATGCTCAACTGGCATACCAAGTTGTTCACCCAGAGGACATGGAGGCCTTTACGAGCTTACGAGATGAGGTGCTACAGGGAGAAAAAACGGATGTCCTATTCCAGGGACGTATCATTACGGCCCAGACTGCGCAGGTGAAGTGGGTGAATATTTCAGCCAAAACGGAGCGCCAACCCAACGGCGATATCGTATGGTACGGAGTGATTGCGGACATTACTACCCTCAAGAAAACGCAGGAAGAACTTGAACAAGCGAAGGAACGCGCGGAAGCGGCCATGCGCGCCGAAGAGGACTTTATGGCGACCATGAGCCACGAAATTCGTACCCCCCTCAATGCCATCATTGGTTTGTCTGACTTGTTGCTCAAACAAGAGTACATACCCCAGCAGCAGGAAAATCTGGAGGCACTGCGCTTTTCTTCACAGAATTTGATGGCGTTGGTCAACGATATTCTAGACTACAGCAAAATTGAGGCAGGACAGATGGAGTTAGAGTACCACCCCTTCAGCCTGCATGATTTACTGCATAGCCTCGAGCGGGCCCATCGGCCCCAGGCCCAAGAGCGTAACAACCGGCTTGTTGTGGAGAAAGGGGCCGAAGTACCAGACCAGGTGGTGGGTGACCAGATAAAGCTCAGTCAGGTGCTCAATAACCTGCTCGGCAATGCGCTTAAGTTTACGGAAGGCGGCCGGGTTACGTTCACCGTAGCCGTCGAAAAGAATCAAGGCGAAGCAGTAGACCTCCGCTTCTCTATTGAAGATACTGGTATCGGTATCTCCCCCGCAAAAATTGATCGGATCTTTAGCAAGTTTACCCAGGCGGATAATTCTACCAGCCGTACGTACGGGGGCACCGGACTGGGCTTGTCTATCACCAAACTACTGCTGGAACTGATGGGCAGCCGTATTCAGGTAGAAAGTCAGGAAGGCGAAGGTTCCCGTTTCTTTTTCTCTTTGTCCGTAAAATTGGCCGATACCAATATTGATGGCACTTCAATTGAACCGTCTTCGTTGAATGATGCCTCGCTCCCTAAGGTGCGCTTGCTATTGGCCGAAGATGTAGCCGTCAACCGTATGATCCTTCGGCAGTACCTCAGCGACTGGGATAAAATCACCATCGACGAAGCCGCTAACGGAAAAGAAGCGGTAGAGAAAGTCGCTGAGCATACGTATGATCTGGTGCTAATGGACGTGCGCATGCCGGTGATGGATGGTTACGAAGCCACCCAAATCATACAGGGTATGCAAGACCATGCCAAGAGCCAGGTACCGATCATTGCCCTCACGGCCGATACTCCGAAAGCGCTGGCGCAGCAAGGGGCCACCTACTTCACCGATGTGATCACCAAGCCCTTTGCCCCCGAGGAGTTGTATCGTAAAATTATTCAGTATACTGCCGGTAATTCATCCGCCCCGCCTTCCGCTGACGATGTCGCCCCGGCCCAGAACGTGGTATTGGATTTTGCGCAAGCCGAAGCTCCTTTCTCCGATCAGGCAGCACGAATCAAGTTTTACCAGGTGATTCACCAGTCACTCTCTGAGGCCAAGCATACCTACCAGGAAGCTATGCAGCAGAATAATAGCAGCCAGCTCGATGACTTGATTCATAAGCTACAAATAACGTATCAGATGTTCGGCTTGACTACGTTGCGACGACAGATGGAGCAAGATCATGAGCTTCTTACGTCGGAAGATCAGTCGTCGTTGTCGAGAGCGGTGGCGCAAACAATGCAACTATTTGATCAGGTACTGGAGCAGATGAATGATCGGCAGAAGCAGTTGAAAGCAGAGGGGTAACCCCGTATGGAGTAGCCCCGTATTGCAATACGGGGCTACTTTAAATTTTCTTCTCTATGAGTGATCTAAGAATTATCGTTATCGGGGCTTCTATGGGAGGGATCAACTTCTTTGTCCAACTGCTCAAGCAGTTTTCACCGGACTGGCCTGTAGCGGTGTTCATTGTGCAACATATTTCTTCGGAGCATCGAAGCCAACTAGATAGAATTCTGGGTGCTGGTACGCAACTAGCCGTAAAAATAGCTCAGGATAAAGAGAAAATTTTGGCGGGCCACGTTTATATAACTCCTACCGATCAGCACCTAATCGTTAAAGAAGGGTATGTGAGAACTACCTACGGACCCACAGAGAACGGCTCGCGTCCGTCTATTAATACGCTTTTTCGTTCGGCTGCCGTAGCCTATCGGCAGCAGGCTATTGGTATTCTACTCACCGGGCTGTTGTCTGATGGTACCCGAGGCATAGCGGCTATTCATGAGTGCGGTGGTGTCACTATCGTGCAGGATCCCGAAGAAGCACCTTATCCTGATATGCCTCAGAATGCCATTAAAGGTGCGCCTATTGATTACATTGCTCAGGTAAAAGAAATGGGGACGTTGATCAATGTGCTACTAAAGAAGCCGCTCGTTCCGTTCGACAAGGTACCCACCGTACTGGAAAAAGAGGTAAAGGTGGCTGAGACTCCGGCGGCAGTTGTATCAGAAAGAAGTAGATCGGTTTTGAATCATGGCGAGCCCGCTGCTGAGGATAAGGATTTGCAAAATTCTTTGTGGTCGATATTGCAATTTATGCAAGAGCGTACTAACATGCTAGAAAATATGATTGAGGGCGAACGCATTCGGGGCCGAAAGACCTTAGCCGTGAATTTGACTCATAAGGCAGAAGAATCTAAAATTCATACGGAGAATCTTCGCGCTCACCTGCTCTCTTTAGATGATTCTCTCTAATCAACCACCCTTCCTAACATTTGCCATCACTTTAAAAGCGAAGAACAAATTTTGTAACGCTATGGGTTTAAATAAGCAAGTCGACAATAAACAACACTTGTTAGCAGTAGCAGGTTACCATGCCGTGGGGCAGCTCCTTAGCAAGAAAAACTGCTACTGCCGCTGCCACTGGTCGTAAGGCTACCTGTAAAAAAAGCTTGACCAGAAAGTGACGAACATTCACACTCGGGTACTTAATATCACTTCCTTAACACTTCTATTTTGATGCTATAACATTACTACCTCTTTCTGGCCTAAAAAGCGTCTGACGCGATCAGCTGAGGTAAAAACGTGGTATAGTACATTTGGGTAAACGATCAAATTTTCATCGGTAAGCAAATGCGATAACGAAGATAAAAAGGAAGGTGAAACTAACAGTGCAACCCTTTGCTTTTGCTTAGTCCTTTCGTTTAGCTGCCCAAACCACTGAATAAGAAATCGACCAAATCTCTCTGTGTCTATATCGTCAAACCGGTGCTTTTCTAATAAAAAAGCGTAAGCACGATAGGTCTGAGCAATCCCCTCGGCTACCTGAATCGTTTCGGCGTAGTTTTCTATATTGCCCTGACCATTGAATATGATCTCAACCACCGAAGGACCCGATTGGTAGGTAATTGTCGCCGTTTCGTTAAAGAACTTTATCATAAAGCTTCTATATTAATTTGGCGTGAACTTTCCCAACGCGGGCATTCAGGTCAGTAGCGGCCACGTTGCCTAACTTCATTTTGGCATTTTTTTCTTCTTGTTGCGTAGCGTCTAGCAGCTCACAAAGATTAACATAATCAAGGGTTCGGGCATACTGATACGCCTGTCCGTATCCGGCAATCTCTACATCTTTGATCTCTTGTAAAATAGTAACGACAAGCTCATCCCGAGTGGCGGAGAACGACTGTTCATCAAGGATACTTTGTAGGTCGCCAATCAGGTCTTCTATCTTATCAGATACTTCTTCTTTTAGGTCAACATCCAGCATGGCACCTACTTGCCGCAGACGGTCAACTTGGTGGTTCACTGCGGTAATGTGTAATCGTAATACGCGCTCGAGTTTTTGACTACGAATAGATTCTGCTACCCGCGGAAGTATAATAGCTTGTCGTATTTCTGTTCCTAATAAAATACTAAGCTCTTGATGTAACAATTTATCGGTCTTCATTCGCACGTTTTTAAGTAAAAAAAGAGCGTAGGTGCCTTTTGTCGTTAGCACCCACGCTGAGTTTAAAAAATAACACCCTGGTTCTCCTAGCAAAGGTGCTGCCCTAGTTGAAAAAATACGACTTTCGCTGTTTCAAAGGTGAGGCAATAAAGAGGAAAACGAAAGCCTCAAAGCCTAAAAAGTCAGAAAATACCATTTTTCAACGAAGTGCACGCGTCACACCTCATTGAAAATAATGAGAAGAAAACTAATGCGCATTAGGGCTATTTTAATAAACTAAAAATAGTGAGGCTGCGTCCAGTTGCTATACTACCCGTTGTTAATATCCATTGATAACAAATTATACGTTTGTCTGTTGAGCAGTTGTATCAAAACACACAAGCTATGAAAGAGAATAAGAAATTATCACAGATACAAAATATAGCTTTAAAGCACGGTCTATTGATGACCGCCGCACTAGTAGGTTTCTTTTTTCTAATGAAAGCATTCGGTTTAGAGCATCATCTTGAGCTCCGTGCTCTCAATATTGTTATACTAGTTAGCTTTGTTTATTCTGCACTAAAGACCTATAAAAAGCAAAAGAACAATCAACTTCCTTATCTGTCGGGAATCAAATTAGGAATGATTACTTCTTCAATTGGAGTGATCACTTTTGCTGCTCTCGTTTTTGTCTACATAACAATACTGGTGCCTGATTTTATGATTGAAATTCGGGAACAAGAACCTTTTGGCCGGTACCTCAGCCCTATACTAATTACGTTTACCATCGTGCTTGAAGGACTATTTTCTGGTTTTCTAGCCTCTTACGCTTCGTTACAATATTTGCGGCCTAGTCGATTAGAGAAACCCGTAGAGGTACTTGAATAGCTAAATTCAATAATATTGGCAGAGAGATTATTACTTATCTATCTATTCAACTCTTCAGTCAGATAGAAGGCCGAGCTTAGCCGCCACTCGAATAAGTCCGGCGGTGTTGCGAGTGTCTAGTTTATCTAGTAAGTTCTTACGATGAGTGAAGACTGTATTTGAACTAATGAAGAGCTTTTCGGCGATTTCAGTATTCGTATACTCCTGGGCGATGAGTTGCAAAATTTCAGCTTCACGCTTGGTTAGCGAAGGAGCATCAGCGGACGGAACCGCGGGCGTAGGATTAGCTAAGTAGTCACAAAGTTTGTCAGAAATGCGCTCACTGTAGTAAGAGCTTCCAATAGCAAGCGCCCGAATAGCGTTCGCCAGGTCTAGATTTTCCGTCTCTTTCAGCAAATATCCAGAAGCTCCTGCTTTGAGGACTCGGAGGATAAACTGCAAATCGTCGTACATAGAAAGGATAAGAATTCTTGTATCAGGATGCTGCCGTTTTACCCGCTGGGTAGCTTCTACGCCATCCATACCGGGCATATCAATATCCATCAGTACAACGTCAACGGGATGATCCGCTAGCTCTTGCAAAATAGCCGTACCACTACTCGCTTCCAGTGTTACCGTGATGGTATCATCATTTTCTAACAACGTCTTGATTCCTTCACGATACAATTGATGGTCATCGGCCACCAAAACACGGATTGGCTCCATAAGTAGTATTGGTTGATAAGAATAGAAAAAGCAATTTTAATTTGCACTAGGTTCCTTTTTTGCGAAATTATTAGGTCAAATCTAATCGGAAATATTCATGTCGGATTCACGAGTAAAACCATCATTAGCACTGGCGCATGATGTGAATAAATTTTTTCAAAAGGGGGCGCACGATTTGCAAAACGTTTTTCAGTCGCTCAATGTGTGGGTAGCCACACAATCATCAACTGACCAACATCGAGCCGTCGATTTGCTAAATGAGCTTCAGGGTTTTTACGCACAAGAAATTGCTCAACTCCGCGATTCATTTGACCAGCTTTTATCAATTCATCACGAAGAGGCTTTGGTATCGATCAACGTACTGGAAGCCACTACTGCGCTATTGAATGAACTTATCCCCTCGTTTCAACCAATAAATGTGGCGGTAGAAAATGCTATTCCTACTGATCTTATGGTCGACTACCCAAAAAGTCATCTAACCGGTGCTCTACGCGCGGTACTGGACAACGCGCTACGCTACCGAAAACCAGACTCGCCATTGCACCTACGGCTGAGTGCCCATTCTACGGCAGGTAGCACCATTATTTCAATACAGGATGATGGTACAGGGATAAACATGTCGTACTATGGTCAACAGGTCTTTGAGGCATTTACTCGTTGCACCGATCAGAGCGAAGGGCAGGGGATAAGTTTGCATTTAGTCAAAGTAATGCTGAATCGACACGGTGGCTCAGTTAAATTCAGTAGTAAGCCAGGACAAGGAACATCGGTTGAGCTAGCATTAGGTGCCCCATGAGGGACTAGCAACATCGCTACGCTGAGGTATATTCGTTAATAAAAAATGGCCTACTGAACATTCAGTAGGCCGCCGGTGCACTCGGAAGGATTCGAACCCTCAACCCCCAGAGCCGAAATCTGGTATTCTATCCAGTTGAACTACGAGTGCAGTGGTTGAAAGAAGGGCAAATATAGCGGTAATTATCTAGTTAGTAAAGTCATCATTCCTTTTTTGATGAACAGCTACTCCTGTCGCACAGGCAGTGCATTTTGGATGAAATTGTCGGCTGCCTTCTTCATATCTACCAGCGATGGGCCGTGGATGTACATCATGTGCCCGGCAGGATAGTACGACATAGAAACGTTGTCGGCCAGGCTGTCTGGCAAGTGAATGTGGTTAAAGGTATACTCAGTGGCAAAGAAAGGGGTCGCCAGGTCGTAGTAGCCGTTAAAGACGTGGACCTTTAGATACGGATTTTTCGTCATGGCACTGCGCAGTGTTTCGGCGACGTTTAGGTACTGGTTTTCCACGTTGCTATAGTCCCAGGGGTACACCCGTCCGGTGAGAATCTCGTACGGTAAATCGTTTTCGTAGTTGAGTTCATCGTGCAGATAGGCGTTGATGGCGGTGGTATACGGTCCGCTGATGGTGCCATCCAAGCTTGGGTCAAACTCATAGTGTTCGCCCGCATTGTCGTAGTCCCGTCCGGTCATACGACCGTCGAGTCGCCCTACCGTGATGCCTTCGTCGCGGCGCAGTTCTTTCACGAAGCGGCTGATGTGAATACGGTAGTGAGATTGCCGGATATAGTCTTTACTTAGTCCGGTGTACTGGTGTAGTTTGTCGGTGATTTCCGTTCGCTGCGCCTCCGTCAGGCTGTCGCCCTGCAGTAGGGCGGTGGCGTACGCGCCGGTGGCGAACGTTTTTACCTCCTCAAGAAAGTCATCGAGGTTTTTCGGGGCCTGCGGCAGCTGATTATGGTAGTGCGCAATGGCGGCATAGGTAGGTAGAAATAGGATGTAGGGCAGGTCGTTGCCGCGGTCGAAACGCGCGGTTTGAAACTGAAGGATAGCCGAAATGAGCATCAGCCCGTTGAGGTACATACCGTGCCGATCTTGCAGGTAGCCCGATAAACCGGCGGCCCGGGTGGTGCCGTAGCTCTCGCCCGCCAGAAACTTGGGCGATGACCACCGCCCGTGGCGCGCTACGTAGAGCCGGATAAAATCACCCACGCTCTCAATGTCCTGTTCGTAGCCGGTGAACTCAGCTTTGTCCACCTCCGCCGCCGGGCGACTGAAACCGGTTTCTACCGGATCAATGAAAACCAGATCGGTTTTGTCTAACCACGAGTACTCGTTGTCGAGCACCGTGTAGGGTGGGGGAAGCGACTCGCCTTTCTCCGTCATAAGCACGCGTTGCGGACCCAATGCTCCCATATGCAGCCATACCGAAGCGGAACCCGGTCCACCGTTGAAGACGAAGGTAATGGGGCGCGCCGCCGGCGGCGCTTCGTTTTTAGTGTAGGCCACAAAGAACACCTTCGCCCGGGCTTCGCCCTTCCTCTTCTCTCAGAATAAGATAGCCCGTAGTGGCGGTGTAATTGATGGTCTGCCCGCCGATGCTTGTACTGTGCTGTGTGGTGGTGAGGGGTGGGTCAGGCAGCGTGTCGGTTGAGTCGGACTGGGCAACGACGGTGCTGCCCCACGAGAGCAAGGCGCCCGTGAGTAGTAGCTGAAGCTTGAACATGCCGAAGATTATACGTTACAAATATTGACACTGTCCTGTAATGAGGCGAGTGCGTCGTCCTGGGCGGGGATAAACTCCTGCGCTACGTAGCCGGTATATCCGGTGTCTACAATGGCGCGCATGATCGCCGGGTAAAAAAGCTCTTGGGTATCGTCGATCTCCGCTCGGCCGGGCACCCCACCGGTGTGGTAGTGCGAGAAGTAAGTGTGGTACTTCTGAATGGTAGCAATCACGTCACCTTCCATGATCTGCATGTGATAGATATCGTAAAGCAGTTTAAACTGATCAGAACCCACCATGTCGCACAGAGCAACCCCCCAAGCGGTGTGATCACACATATAATCAGGGTGGTTGACTTTACTGTTGAGTAGCTCCATCACTACCCGCACGTTGTGCTTTTCTGCCAGGGGCATGATGCGCTTCAACCCTTCGGCACAATTCTTCATGCCCGTCTCATCGTCCATCCCCTCGCGGTTGCCCGAGAAGGTGATGATCTGCTGTAGTCCGGCCTCGGCTACCCACGGGATGCTCTTTTCGTAGAGCGCTACCAATGCGTCGTGGTGTTCCGGGCGGTTCCAGCACTTCTCGATGCCGAAGTCATCTTCCCAGTAGGCTGCTAACGCACAGGTGAGCCCGTGTTTCTTGAGCGTAGGCCACTCCTCAGGCCCCAGCAACTCAATCGAACGGATGCCCATCGCTTTTACCTGCTGGCAAAACTCGTCGAGCGGAATTTTATCGTAGCACCATTTGCAAACCGAATGGTTGATTTGGTCGGAAGAGGGCGTGGCCGGATGAGAAGCGGCTAGGCTGAAAGTAGGAGCAGCTGACAGTAATGCCGCAGTTCCGCTCAATTTTTTTAGAGCAGTGCGTCGTGAGTTGTTCATAGGTTGTGATTTGAATGAAAGCACAAAAGGTACGATATAAGTGGGAACAAACGATACTCATCAACCATCTATCTTTGCAGTAGCAGTAGCAGTAGCAGTAGCAGTAGCAGTAGCAGTTACCGATGAAAGTTGCCGAGTGTGCGAACATTGCGGTTTATTCGTGGTTAGAGCGAAAGAACCCTTATTTTATGAATGCGAAACGAAAAGCTTTAGCGAGTGTAGCCCTGGGTTTAGGGGGCGTTGTGATATCCGGTGCTCTGGCCCGGCGGCGGCGAGCCATTGAACTTGCTGACCGTGTGGTGCTCATCACCGGCGGCTCGCGTGGACTGGGGCTAGAGCTGGCGCGGCAGTGCGTTGATGCGGGAGCGCATGTCGCTATTTGTGCCCGCCACCGTGGCAACTTGCAGGAAGCCCACCAGGTACTGAAGCGTCGCGCCAAGCGCGTAGGTAGCTCGGCCAAGATCATCGCACTGCCGTGCGACGTGACCCAGCCCCGCCAGGTAGAAAAAACGGTGCGTCGGGTGCAGCGGTCGTTAGGTGCCATCGACGTGCTGATCAACAACGCGGGCATTATTCAGGTTGGGCCTGAGTCTGAGATGACGCGGCGAGAGTACGAAGAGGCCATCAATACGCACTACTGGGGACCGTGGCACACCATCGAAGCGGTGCTACCCCAGATGCGCGAGCGCCGGTTTGGCCGCATTGTAAACGTAGCATCTATCGGGGGGAAGGTGAGCATTCCGCACTTGCTGCCCTACAGTGCCAGCAAGCACGCGCTGGTCGGACTCTCGGAAGGGTACCGTGCCGAATTACTTAAGGATAACATCTTCGTAACCACCGTGTGCCCCGGACTCATCCGAACGGGTAGTCCGAAGAATGCTATTTTTAAAGGGCAGCATCGTCAGGAACAAACCTGGTTCACCATCAGCGATTCATTGCCCGGAGTGTCGCTAAACGCGCAAGATACGGCCGAAGCCATTATTAATGCCGGACGGCACGGGCGTGGTACGGTCATACTATCGGCACCCGCTCAGGTACTGGCGGTGCTTCAAGGGTTACTGCCCGAGTTTGTGTCAGAGGTATCAGGACTTATCAACCGGTGGCTACCGGCCGCGGGCGGGATCGGTACCGACCGAGCCACAGGCCGGGAGAGTGAGTCTGACGGGTCGCCGTCCTTTCTGACCAAGCTTACCGAAATAGCCGCGAAGCGCAACCATCAGTAAGTGCCCACGTTACAGTAACTACAGCACATACGCAGCTCGATACGAGAAAGTAGCTGATTGCTCACTTATTCTCAGCATTTTTCATCATCTTTGCCTAACCGCTCGTCGTACAATACAGGTTAGGATGATCATTTTTGAACGAGGTTACTCAACTTTACCGCACCTAACCCATGAAACGACTTTATATCATATTTGCCAGTCTTTTTTTGTTATCTAATGTCGCGCTGGCGCAGGATTTCTGCACCTGCAACATGGAGCGACTCACCGAAGCCAGCAGCGATACCCTGGTGTTTAGCGCTTCTATTTCGGTATTTCCTGAAGCAGAGATACACGAAGTGTTCTTTGCGGTTTCCGGCGACGGTGAGGGTTCTTACCTGATTCAAACCAACATATCAGACAAGACGTACACCTACGACAAAGGAGACAACCGGGTGGCTGACGCCTGGGGCAGTTTCGGCCGAGCCGCCAGCGTAAAGAAGTCGTTGCTGGAGATCCTATCAAAAGACTTGATGCGAGTACAATGCGGCAATATCTACCTGGATAAACAGACTTACGACTTTTCTTCTGTGCTCTCTCTTCTCTATATCAAACCCTAAGTTTTGATTGCCCACGCCCCGTGGCTACTACGGTTGCTCACGGGTAGCTTTGCACGAGCCATCGCGCTGTATCCCTTTATCTTTGTCCGCCACGAAGAGGATCGGCACAATCTCATTCTCATCAATCACGAAAGAATTCATCTGCGTCAGCAGGCCGAATTGTGGGTGCTACCATTTTACCTTTGGTACGTTTACGAGTACTTCTACCACCGCGTTCGCGGGCTGAGCCGTACGTCAGCCTATTTGGCCATTGGTTTCGAGAGGGAAGCTTACCAACACGAGCGCGACACAAATTACCTTATTCATCGTCCCCGCTACGCCTTTCGTTCGTATCGCGTAAGGTAATAGTTAGGGGTAACAATACCCTATAATTTAGTGAGAACGCTTCGCAAAGTCCCGCTCACCGCGTGACGCTCACCGCGTGACGCCCACCGCGTGGCGCGATGACGCTTAACCTTGTGTCTCTTCGCCATTTCCGTCAGAGAACCCATATTCACGGGTAGCTACCCACCACTTAGGTAGTGCGACCACTGCGTTTTGCCGAAGAAGTTTTTAAGCGATGACACTAGAGCACGCCGACCACTTTAATAATACCGATGATCCTTGTGCCCCTCAAGCGAACCGATAGCTATTGTCTTCTTCGCAGAAAAATAATTAGCTAATTATTCTCAATAACCTCATGTAGTTTGTGTTGTTCATACGTTATTTGCACAATAAAAGTAACTACCGCTAGCCCCCTAATCAACCTATAAAAAGGCTAGTGATCATGCGAATAGTCATACTTTTTGAATGTTGTGAATTAGTTGACTAATGGCTCGCTAGAAAGAAGTGTAGCTTTGATGACTCAAAACCCAGACCATGACTTGTTATTGGCGATTATCTCGCGTCTTTTTAATTATATTTTTGTTTGCGTGTACTATTCTTGTACCCGCCCCAGAAGCTACGGGTAGTGCACGTTCGCTGCTTTCATCATTAGCGTTCGCTGATCCTCCCGCCGTAGCTTCATCGCTGCCCGCTGATGGTGCGGTCGGAGTAGGCGTGCAGGAAAGCATATCGACCGATCGACTGGTACTGCCCGACGGAATAGATATAGACCGCTCTACGATCAACAGCGCTACAGTACTACTGTATCAGCTGGGCTCAGATGACCAGGAGGTTCGTTTAGTGCCCGGTCGGGTGGGTGATACCGGGGGGGGAGACGGCATTCGCCTCGATCCGTTCGACCCTCTCCGAATCAACACGCGCTATAAGTTTGTGGTTACTAGCCAGGTAAAACTCACCGACGGAACGCCCTTCGTGCCTTACGAGGCCACTTTTACCACCGCCGCCGGTGAGTCAGCCGGACCTGCGGTATTGTCCGGCGTCAGCTTCACCGCGCAGGCGGCGGTAGCAGACGATCAGAGCGGCAACGACTATTTCACCACGCTGGTGATCGGGCCGGACGGTAAGCTGTACGCCAGCACCATCGCCGGGCAGATCAAACGCTGGGTCATTCAGCCCGACGGCAGTTTGCGCGACGTGGAAGTACTATCGCCCTCACTGACTTCGAGCCGTACAGACGGATCGGCGGATCAGGTAGAACCTCGCTCTATCATCGGGCTCACGTTTGCTCCTGACGCTACCGCCGATAATCCGGTGGTTTACGTTTCTCACAGTAAGCTCATCAACTTCGAGCAGCAGAGCGAAGATCCTCTCAACTGGGACGGTAAAGTCAGTCGGCTGAGTGGTAGTCAGTTAGAAACGGTGACCGACGTAATTATACACCTACCTCGTTCGATCAAGGATCACCTAACCAATAGTTTGGTGTTTGACCCTAGTGACCCCAACATCATGTACATCAGTCAGGGAGGTAATAACGGAGGGGGCGTACGCGACGGAATCTGGCGCAAACAGGAACGTCTTTTGTCGGCTGCCATACTACGGCTAGATCTTCGCCAGTTGCCCGCTACCTTACCGCTCGACGCTATCACGACCGATGACATGGGAGTGATCAATAATGCTCCGGCCAATCAACCCCGGATGTCGGACGGTACCTACAACCCCTACGCCGACCAAGCCCCACTCACCATCTATGCATCAGGGGTACGCAATGCTTTTGATCTGATGTGGCACAGCAATGGTTCGCTGTACGTGCCCGCCAACGGTACCGGAGGAGCGAGTCGCACGCCCGCCTCGGCCAATTTTGTCGACCTTGACCCTCAGGGGCGGGGGATACGACGTATCACCGGTGATTTCTATAACCACACTGACTACCCATCGGTGCCGGGGACCGAAAGAAACGAGACCCAAAAAGATTGGCTGTTTCGGGTGGTCGAGCACGGTTACTACGGGCATCCGAACCCTTGGCGGGGCGAGTTTGTCATGAACCACGGCGGACAGTTTTACGAAGGTCTGGCCGGTCAGGCTGCGCCTCACACCGACGTGCAGAACTATCCCAATACGGTGTACCCGGACCCCAACTACCGTGAACCGGCCTATGACTTTGGGTTTAATAAATCTCCTAACGGAGTGATTGAGTACCGTAGCAATGCCTTCGGTGGAGCACTGCAAGGCGTGCTGCTGGTCACCCGGTTTAGTAACGGCAATGACCTGCTACTCCTGAAGCCCGGTGCCGATGGCAGCATCGAGAAGGTTTACACTACTCCTACCGGACTCGATGATTTCAACGACCCGCTGGATGTTGTAGAAGATCTTCAAACCGGAAACCTATACGTATCGGAGTACGATCGCTTTGGGGGGCAGCCCCAGCTCACCCTGGTGAAAGTAGCGACCGGACAAGAAGCAGTGCCAGCTCCGCAGTTTGAGACGGACGCCACCGCGCTCATCTTCGAGAGCGTGCCGGGAGAAAAGGATCAGGCTACGGTGACAGTCACCAACCGGGGCACCGCTCCGCTGTCGGTGCGAGAGGTTGTTATCAGCGACGATAACAAAGAGTCTTTCTCGTTAGAAGGAGCCACCGAAGCATCGCTGCCGCCGGGCGGCCAGCAGCAGTACACCGTCACCTTTGATCCTGAAGTGACAGACCGGTTTGGGCTGATCACGGCGCAGTTGATCTTCAATCATACTACCGCCGATACCCTGCCGTTGCGCGCGCTCAAGAAGGCCGGACGAGCGGGCGACCTAGAACCTGCTTTGCAGGATGTGGTAAGTGCGTTGGGGATGGATATTGACGTGGGGTGGAATAAGCTTACCACCGGCACCGACCCCGCTCTGCGAGGGCAGGAGGTAAATGCACCCCTCTTCGTTCGGGCTAACAACAATCCGGTACGCATTGAGCCGCTGGCTCGCTACTCACCGACGGAAGCGGTACCCTTCGGGTGGTACGATGCCGACGGCGGTTACCAACCGGTAGGTTTACTAAGTGGCGAAAAGGCGGAAGCGCAGACGCTCTTTCCGGCATTAGACTCCGGAAGCTACGAATTTAACCCCCGGCAAGCTGTATTTGGTATCTACCTGTACTCGAGCACATTTGGGCGCTATGATCATACGCAAGATGAGCGCAACAGTCAGCGGATGCACCGCAGCCGGATTTATCCCGTTCGCGATGAGCAGGGGCAGCCGGTGGACGACGCCTATCTGGTGACCTTTGAAGAAGCCCGCAACGGCGATTATCAGGACTACGTATTCCGGGTCAGTAACGTACAGCCCGCTTCCATCGCCCCTCTGGCAGAAGGGCCACTGCTGGAGGTAGAAAACATGACCAAGCTGCCCGGTACCCTGCGCGGATTTCCGTCCGATACTTTTCTGGTTTTTCATCAGGTGCTAGACCGGGTTAATCCCATCGAAAAGAATACGCTGCTGGTACACAACCAGAACACACTTCGCGTGCACAACCGCGGTACCGAGTCGCTCACCATCAATAAGATTGAGATACCTGATACCAATGAGTTTAGCTATCAGTTTGCTGCGGCTGACCAAAGCCTGCCGCACTCACTGGCTCCCGGCGAGTCAGCCGATTTGACCATCAGTTTTGTCAAGGCGCAGGGCTTCAAAGAGGTGGTGCAGCAGACGATGCGTATCACGACCGACGCTGATCAGGAACCCGTTTCGGTGATACTATCGGGTGCTTACATGGAGCGGGCCGACAACCGCAATGAGATTACGGCCAATCAGGTGGTGACCGCGCTGGGACTTACTACCCGATTGGCCGACCGGTTTCCGATCAGTGGGGCTTTTCCTACGGCGGAAGAAGTAGCCGCCGGGCAGCACGGTGACCTGATTTATACCCCTGGCTTTGTGCAGGCTGATCCTAACCAGCCGGTGTCACTGGTGCAGGTGGCTGCCCTGCACAGTTACAGCGATAACAACGGAACCTACTCGCGCCTGGCGCAGGCTTCTAATTATGAAGAAAGAATTCCTAACTCACGCTTTCGCCACGATGGCGACTATCACCAGACCCTGCTGCCCCGCCTGGAGGGGCGTAACCGTCAGCTCGCCGGTATGAGTCTGAGTACCGTCAGCGATACTTTTCAGGTTGGTGTGGGGCCGTACTATACCGGAGGCGGAGCGGCTTCTGCTCAAAAGAAAACGGAGCTGCTGGGTGCGCGTACCTACCGGGCGATAGATGGGCAGGGAAATGTGATTCCGAATAACTACCTGATTATCCAGGATTATATCCGTGCCAACGGCGACGGCTGTGGTGATCGTAATTCCGGCAACAACTGCGACTATAACGACAACATCGTCTATATTACTAACGTGCGCCCGGCGGAAGTGCCTACTGCCACGCTCATTCCAGACACAACTACTGCTGTAGACGCTTCATTTACTTACGATGTATCACCTTTCTTCGATCCGGGTTACCTGGGCAATACGCTATCGTATACGCTGGAGGCCTCGGCGGGTGTCTTGCCCGGTGACTGGCTGACGGTAGACGCCACGAGCGGTGAGCTATCAGGCACCCCTGATGCTCGTACTCCCGCTTCGCTTCCACTGGTGGTTGTGGCCACTGACCCCAACGGAGTATCGGCGCGTAGCACTTTTGTGCTCACCACTGAAGGTGGGGCCTCGCTTCCGGTGGTGACAGAGCTGGGCAACCAGATGAGTACGCAGGGCGACACCCTAACCGAGCGGTCGGTGTTGGCGGTAGAGCCAGCCAACGAGTTCTTGGTATATCAGGCAACCGGTCTGCCGCCGGGACTGGAACTGGATAGCCTCACCGGCACGGTGAGTGGTGTTGTGACGGCTGACGCGGGTGAATATCCGATTAGTGTGCTGGTTATGCTCGGCAATGAGCAGGTCGAGCTAGCGTGGACGTGGACCGTACTGGCAGCGGATAGCACCGTTACGAGTCTACCCGATGAGGAGGAGCAGGCTGTTACGCTGTACCCAAACCCCAACGACGGTGTGCTCTGGATTGCCCTACCGGAAAGCGAGTCAGCCGAAGAAGTGCGGATTACGATTATCAGTCCGCAGGGTCGCCAGTGGCGCGCCACCCGACATTTGTCTGACGGCCTTCCGCTGTCTATCAACATCGGTGGTTTACCCCCCGCCGTGTACACCGTCAGGATCGTCAGTGAAAAGGCGACAACCGTACGCAAGCTCCTAAAGCGGTAACGGTCATGCTGGTTCTTTTGGAGAATGTGCTAGGGTACAGGTGATTTACTTAAGGGGAAAAAATAGGTGTGCGGTTTCTCTCGTGGTCTCACTTCGCTACTTTAGCACAGGTCAAGGTCTATCATTCACCCAGGATTAAGTAGGTCGCTGGGTACTTCCGGGCAACTCTACGCCAAAGCCCGGCTGCTTGTGGTAGTCTACCGCGTTGAACTTGCTCTCCAGTACGGTAGTAGTCATAGCGCGTGTGTGAACTAAATATCAAACCTGTTCCTGAGTTAATATCTGGCCAATGTGAAACCACGAGTGCGTACAAATCTGCGATTCCAGACTGCAAACAAGCATTATAGGAAATAATGATGTGGTCGGTAGAAAAAATTGCTGTAGTAATGCTGTGGTATCATTCTTTGATTTACCAGACGATCATTCTATGATTGGGTAATGCATAGCATTTTAACCTAAACAACAGTAATGATGAAATACTGCGACACTGTGTCACATTTCTTGTTCTGCCGGAACCATTGTCTGGTGGCCCTTTTCTTACTGCTCGGTCTGAGTGGTTACGCCCAGGTCGGCGAAGTGATCTGGGAAGAGAATTTCAACTCATTGGATACCGACGTCTGGAACATCGACATAGGCGATGGCTGCGACCAGGGAATCTGTGGCTGGGGGAACCAGGAGCTTCAGTGGTACGGCGAAGATAATGTATCTATTGAACCGGTGCCCGGCGAGGCGGGTAACAACGCGCTGGTGCTGGAAGCGCGCAACCAAGCGTCTAACGGTAAAGGATTTACCTCCGGAAAGATTCAGTCTAACACCAAACTGGCTGTGCAGTACGGTATGATTGAGGTACGCATGCGGGTGCCTGATCTACAAACCGGACTGTGGCCCGCCGCCTGGCTGCTAGGCACCACGTCTATTGCCTGGCCTGGCAAGGGAGAAATTGATATCATGGAGATGGGGCATGCTCAAGCCGAGCGGGCCCGACAAGGCTACCCCGGAGCCGACCTCAATAGTTACGTGGGTTCCAACCTAATATTTGCGGCCGACGCAGCTTGCTCTCCTCAGAATGTATCGTGTGCGGCTAGCACCGCTTTTGACGTAGACTATAATACTCCCTACGTGGCCAGCACTCCACTAAGCGATCGCTTTGTGACGTACCGCCTCTACTGGACATCTGAGAACATCCGGTTCACGATTACTGACAACGGCCAGGAGTACGACCTATACGAGTCGCCCTTCGTCATTGGTGAAGAGAGCACCGAGTTTCAGCAGCCGTTCTACCTTTTGTTTAACATGGCAGTGGGCGGCAACTTCACTGACGCCGCTGCTGACGGGCAGGTAACCGCCTCGTTGCCCGCCAAAATGTACGTAGATTATGTGCGAGTGTCGAAGTATAACGGCGAAGGCGAGGTGTTCTTGGGCGACATCAATCCCCCGGAGACCGGCACGCTAGGGGTGTTTACGGACGAGACGCCGACCACCAACAACCTACAGGCCGGGGTGTCTTCGGAGATATTCGCCTGGAACGGCGTGGTAGAGGGAACTACCGCTCCCTACGAAGGTAGTGAAGTGATTGCCTGGGAGTATAACGCTCCTAATGAATGGTTTGGCGGCGGTATCCTTGCCCGGCAAGCGCGTGATATGAGTAACTTTGCCGAGGGCAATCTGAAGTTTAACATCAAGATTCCGTCCGACGTATCGTTTCGTATCGGAATCACCGATAACTTTACCAATGAGTCGTTCATCACCTTCCCCGCCAACCAAACCCAGTACGGTTTGGTAAGAAACGGCGAATGGGGAGAAGTAACCATTCCGATCAGTGAGCTGAAGGGAGAACTGATTGCCCTACAGTCGATGAAGTATCTCTTCGCCATCACCAGTGTCGACGGAGCCTTTCCTACCCGAAACTTCCAACTGGCCATCGACGATGTGTACTGGGAAGGCGGTGGGGGCAGTCCCGATCCGGAACCGGAACTACAGGCCACTTCGATCACCGTCTCACCCAATACTGTCACGCTGGAAGTAGGCGGTAGTCAGCCGTTCCGGGCTCAAGTGCTCGACCAAAACGAGGGGCCGATAGACGCTGCCGTTCGGTGGACCGCTTCAGGGGGTACCATTGACGAAGCGGGTCTGTATACCGCTACGACTGCCGGTGAGTTTACGGTGACTGCGACTGCCGGTGAGATTACCGAAACTGCCACCGTAACGGTGACCGCTCCTGATCCTGGCATCTTGCTAGAGGCAGAGAATTTTGTGGCCTCGGCCGGAGTGCAAACCGAACCTTGCTCAGAGGGCGGTGAAAACGTCGGCTGGATCGACGCGGGCGACTGGATGGTGTGGGACGTAAACCTGCCGACCACCGGCAGCTACCAGGTAGAATACCGGGTGGCTAGCCAGAACGGGGGAGGGGCCTTGCAACTGGAGCAAGCAGGCGGCAGCCCTGTCTTCGGCGATCCGGTATCGGTGCCTAGCACCGGCGACTGGCAAAAATGGACCACCGTCTCGCAGGCAGTTACCTTGCCTGCCGGTCAACAGCAACTGGCGCTATCGGTGCCCTCAGGTGGTTGGAACCTCAACTGGCTACGAATCACCCGGGCTCCAGGAGCCCGAACATCAGCCTCAGCGTTAACGAAGTCAAGCGGTACGTCCGTTGCGCAGCCCTCGGTGGTGGTCTATCCCAATCCAGCCACCGATGAACTGATCATAACCGGTTTGGAACAGGGATCGGTTGTGGGTTTGTATGACCTATCAGGACAGCTGATAGAGCGGCATCAAACGTCTCAGGATGTGCCGCGCCTAGACGTCCGGACGCTACAACCGGGCGGGTACTTCCTACGCGTGTTTGGGGAGAAAAACCGCACATTTAAGTTTATTAAAGAGTAGTTGAAGCTGGTACTTGTGTCCACCATCAGGGGGTGTTCTTCGGAGCACCCCTTTTTTGATTATTTAGGCCGAGGTACAAGGCGGAAATCTAAGGGGTGGTTCTGCACGAATACAAATCGCTTTTAGCAAATAGAGAAAAACTGTACGTACGTAAGAGTCAGGGGGCAATAAAGATAGATTCGTAGCTATTAGCACTCTAACCCTAGCTGAATATGATAAAAGCAATACCTTGCGCGTTTTGTATTTGATCTTTAGGTCATTCGTGTGAGCAATGAACGGTGAGACTGACGGATAGAGTCGCGTTCTTACCCGCCCGCAATTTTCGGCTTTACCGCGGTGTCAGTATAGTTTGTACTTTGGTGGCAAACCACACTAAACCGCAATGAAAAAGAACGTACTGCTGGTAGGACTAGGCACCCTGTTATCCTTGGGTGCCGTAGCACAGGAAGAAACGGACCTGTTTGAACTCTCGCTAGAAGAGTTGATGAATGTAGAGATCGTATCTGCTTCGAAAAAGGAGGAAAGTACCTTTGAGGCTCCGGTTTCTAGTTCGGTAATTACTCGCGATGAGATCATCCGCTCAGGAGTGACTACCATTCCGGAAGCTCTGAGACTGAGTCCCGGACTGATCGTGCGGGAGGTGACCAACGGTAATTACGATGTATTCGTCCGGGGCTTTGACAACCTGTCTCGCTTTGGTCCTAGCACTGGGCACGGCAACTTATACACCCTGGTCATGATCGACAACCGGCCCGTGTTTAAGTACAGCGAGGGGGGAATCTACTGGGAGTCGCTACCGATCGATTTGGTAGACATTGAGCGCATTGAAGTAGTACGCGGACCCAGTGCTCCGCTGTTCGGACCCAATGCCGTTACCGGAGTAATCAACATCATTACCCGCCGCCCTCAGCAGGAAGGACTATACGCTTCGGGAAATCTTCAGTACGGTACGCCGGACACAAAAATTGCCAATGTTGCCGTGGGAGGTAAGCTAAGCGAGCAGTGGAACGTGATCATCTCCGGTAACTATCAAGAACGCGCTCGTCATGACGAAGAATACTACGACTACCTCGCCGATACGTTTACCGAAACTCCTAACCCTGAGCGACTTCTCAACCCAAGCCAGGCGTATCCAGATACAGAACTGGCGATGGAAAAGTACGGAGCCAACGCTTTTGTGGAGTACCGGCCGACCGATGACATTAATGTGGACCTTTCGGCTGGTTTTCAGGACGCAGTAACACAACGGTTCAATAGTGCTCAAAGCAACCCGCTCACGTTTACGCACACCGATAGTCGGTACGTGAACCTGGCCGCCACCGCTCACGGAATCAGCACGCGGTTCTCCTACACGCGTGGTTACGATGACATTGCGCCGGGAGCCGGCTTTATCGCCGCGTATGACTTCGACATTATCGATGCGGCAGTAGATTACCAATGGGAGGTAACGGATAAGCTGAGTCTGCGCCCTTCACTCAGCTATCAGAGTGCTACTTACGACGATACCGAATATACCGAACCTCTATCAGGACTGGTCAACGGGAGAGCTACTTTTAGCAACACGGCCGCCTCGCTGCGAGGCGACTATCAAGTGACGGATAAGTGGCGCATGATTGGGGCCGCCCGCCTCGATAAGTTTAGCTACCCAGACGATACGTATCTATCGTACCAGCTGGCGAGTACCTACCGACTGAATGACCGATATTTGCTGAGAGCTGCTCACTCGCGCTCCAACAGTGGCTCGTTTGTCAACAACTCTCTCAACTTCTCGCTCGATACCGGAGAAGGAATTATTAGCCGCCTCATTGGCAACCCCGATCTCAAGTTTGCCACCGTCACCATGACTGAAGTAGGCTTTCGGGGCCAGTTAGCCAAAAGCTTGCAAGTGGATATAGAAGTATTCCATCAGCACATTGAAGACGTATCGGCAATCGCCGTCACCAGTCTAACGCTTCCTATGGTGGGGCCAAATCCTGAAGACTTCGTTCCTGGTGAGGTACAGAGCCAGTTTGTGAACCTACCCCTAACGGCGGTGCAAAACGGCATCACGCTGTCAGTCAACTACGTGCCGGAAGCCCGCTTGCAACTGCGGCCGTTTATTACGGTACAGCGTACCGAAGTATCAGATTTGTCATTGGGGCTAAGTACGTTTCCGCTGAACCCGGACTACCCCGTGACCATCAGCTCGACCATTGATGTTGAGCATAATACGACTCCGAGCATTTTTGGCGGGGCCTACGTGAACTTCGCGGCGACGCCCCGCCTCAATATCAACACCAGTGGATACTTCTTCGGAGAGCAAACCTTTTACTCGGCTGCCGAACTGGACCCCACCCGGGTGACCGACGTGAATGACATCAGTGGTAAGGTATTGGTAAACGCCAAGGTGTCTTACCGGCTGGTGGATAAGCTACGCGTCTTTGGAACGGTGAAGAACGCGCTGGGCAACGATCAGCGCGAGCACTACGGTACCGATCGCATCGGCCGCTCGTTCTTCGGAGGGGTGAGCTACAATTTCTAGCCTGAGTCTCACCCTCAATATCCTTGATTTTGTTCTAAAAAGCCGTCTACGTTAGAAGCCCCATCAATAGCGTTTTGAGGAATAGGAAAAAGCCGTTTGTCAACGTTGGTACTCGTCTTTTCGGTCCAGGAGTTTTCGTATTGACCGAAACGAATTTGGTCGCCCCGACGGAACCCTTCCCAGTACAGCTCAAAACCCCGTTCTCGAAACAATATGTCTACATCAAGAGCGGTTAGTGGTGCGGGGGTTTGCTCCGGGCGGGCATTTCGAGACGTCCTTACGGTGTTCACGTCGGCCAGCGCCCCGGGGGCATCTCCGCTGCGTAGCTTGGCTTCGGCCCGCATGAGGTAAATTTCTGCCAAACGCATAAGCACTAAATCTACACTGCTAAAATTGTTGCCGTTGGGAGACGTGCGGCTGAACTGATATTTAGACACCCGGTAGCCGGTGTTGTGCAACCGGCCTTCGTTGGTGAAATCAACGCGCTCTACGTGGTTGACGTACCCAATATCCCGGTCAGGGCCGTTGCCCTTCAGTTGTATAACCGGGTAGATGCGTACTCCGCCATCGCAGGTAAAAAACGCACCATCGGCTCCTTTTCTAGGGCCCCACTGCACGCCCCGCAGAATGCCCCGATTCATTTCAAATTCAACGGGGTCAGCACAGTAGTACTGATCCTCATCATTTTCTGCATTCAATCCGCTAAGGTCTTGCAAGGCCTCGGGAACCGTCGTGTTCTCTTGGTAAAACCGGGCATCCGCCGTGGCGGGATTTTCCGAGTAAGCTTCTGCCCAGGTCTGATAAAAGTCGGAAGTGACGGCCGGACCGTCGGTACCGTCTGCCCCAGGAAACTCCGGTCGGGGAAACATAGAGCCCGCAATTGACCAATAAGCCCAGCGGCTATGCTCTCGCTCCAGCACTCCTCGTTGATCCAGTGAGAAAATAATTTCAGGATTACTGATATTATCATCGTTAAACAGATCAAAATATTCTGGAGACAGGGTATACTGCCCCGAGTTGATAATGTTATCCGTGTATTCTATCACCCGATTCATATCTTCGGTAGCAAATTCGGGCGGGCCGTAAGGGTTGCGGTACACCGCCGAGTTTAGGTAGAGCCGGGCTAACAGTCCCCAGACTGCGTTCTGCGTGATTCGGCCCGGGCCAAAGTCCGTATTGATCACGTCCACCACCGACAACAGATCATCTTCAATGTAGTTGATCGCATCCTGGCCCCGAAGCACTTCGGAAATTTCGTCAGAAGATTCTTTGGCAAACACCACCCCCCAGCTTTCTAGCATCAGCGAGTTAAGATACGCGCGTAGTGCCCGCATCTCGTAAAGTGCACTCTGGGCTTCTTCATTTCCTTCTTCAGCCAAGGGCTGTAGTACTTCCCGGGCCAGAATGACGCGCGATAAATTTTTGGTAAGTTCATTCCAGGAGCTGCCGATCAGGTCGTTGGTAGGGGTCATTTGGTGCTGATGCACTGCCATAAACTTGCCGCCGTCGAACCAATCGGTTCCGCCCCGGTAGGGTAGAATGGCTTCATCGGCCGCAATGAGTTGCAGTCCGTAGTAGTTGGTGTGTCGCCACACTCGGGAAATCTGTCCGTAGGCCGGGGCAGTCATCCCGCTGACGGTTTCGGACTGTCCCGAACCCGTAAATGACTCATCTAGTACTTCCTCTTCCAAAGCAGTGCATCCCCACTGCAGGATAGAGGGCACAATAAGAGCGGTGAAGATCAGCGTAGTATTTTTCATCTGTTTCAGATATTTGCTTTTGATAAAGAGGAGCGCTCTAGAACGAATGATGAGCGCGCGGTTAAAATGATACGTCTATTCCTACTAAGATCGTACGGGCCGTAGGGTAGGTGAAACGGTCGATGCCAAAGGTCTGAACATCATCTACTGAGCTCCCGGTGTTCACCTCCGGGTCAAAGCCAGAGTAGTTGGTAATCACCCACAAGTTTTGCCCGGTCAGTGAGAAACGGATACGATTGATCCACTCGCCGATACCCATCTGGTCGGTTGGCAGTGTGTAGGCCAGGGTCGCGTTGTTCAACCGCAAGAAATCACCGTCCTCCAGGTAGCGCGTCGACACTTCGTTAGAATTGGTGATGTCTTCGTTGGGATACTGAACCGCAAAGTCGGTGGTGTTGAAAGAGGACGCGATATTACCCCGGTTGAAGAGCGACATTCTCGTATGGTTATAGATTTGATTGCCGGAAACCCCGTTGAAGTTAGCTCCAAACTCAAATCCCTTATACTTCAGGTTGAAATTGAAGGCGTAGAGCAGGTCGGGTAGGGCCGAACCTACTACCGTACGGTCGTTGTCTAGTACCTGATCGTCGCCGGTGACGTCGCGAAACTGGTTTAAGCTATCGGGTCCGATCCCTACGAATTCTTTCATGTAGAAGGCCCCAATGGGTTCGTCGTTGAGGTAACCGTTAATTGTAGCCCCCGTTTGCCCGGCGCCGGTGGCCCGGCCGGTGGTGAGCACGCTGAACGGCGAATTGACCACCTTGTTGTCGATGTAGGTCAAATTGCCTCCGAGGGTGTAGGAAAAACCGCCGGGCGTATCGTGGGTGTATGCTAGTGCCACCTCGATGCCTTCGTTTCTAATCTCCATGTTGGGCACATTGGTCCAGAAAGTCGCCGTAGGCTGGATCGGGTCAGCGGGCACCACTTCCAGCAGAATGTTCTCAGATACCTTGGTAAAGTAGTCTATCGTACCGGTCAGGCGGTAGTCGAGCAGTCCAAAGTCGAGCCCAATGTTGGTTTGGGTAGATACCTCCCACTGAATATCAGGATTGGCCAGGCGGGTAAAGATCGTTCCGAAGGGGTAGTCATCCAGGGTGGTAGCATCGGGGTTCAGCGGATAGGTATCGTCGTCAGATCGACTCTCCAAAAAGCTGGCCTGCGTAATCTTAGAAGGTATTTCCTGATTTCCGGTCTGTCCCCAACTGGCCCGAAGCTTTAGGTTGTCTAACGGAAGTCCGGCCATAAAATCTTCCTGACTGATATTCCAGCCCATCGCAAACGAGGGGAAGTATCCGTACCGATTGTTCTCGCCGAACTTAGAAGAACCGTCGGCGCGCAGGGTAGCGGTGAGCAGATACTTGCTGGCGAACGCGTAGTTAACTCGGCCGAAAAAGGACTGTAGTTCGTCTTCCCGGGCAAACGATTCCAGGGTGGTCGGTTGTTCTTGGGTACTAATTTGGTCTTGGTACCGTGGGTCGATATCGTTGTTGGCAAAGCCGGAGAGCTCAAACGTTTTTTGGTGTACAAACGTCCGCTGGTAAGAGTGCCCGGCCAGCAGGGTAAAGCGGTGGGCATTCTGCGCCAGACGGTAGGTCAGGGTGTTTTCCACCAGCTGGTTTTCGTTTCGGGTGGTGATAGACGCCAGCTCCCCGAATTCTAAGCCCTCCAGCAACCGGTAGGGCTCCAATTGGATATCCCGGTTGGTGACTGAGTAGTCAATTCCCAAATTTAGTTTATAGGTTAAGCCATCAACAATCTCCACCGAGGGGGCAATGTTCACTAAGATTCGGTTGTTCTCCGCCTGATCGGTGTATAAGTTGTTGCGAATGATGGGGTTAAGCATCTCTTCCAGCACCGTCGGTTCACCGTCGGTAAAGGCGGGAATGGTTGGGTTGAGCTGTAACATGTCTACGACGATGGCCCCACTTCCGACAGGGTTGCTGTCATCCATATCCGGTCTGATATTTTCCGTACGCGCCCCGGTGAGATTGTAGTCGATGTTGAGGCGACCGTTAAGACCGGTTTGGTTCAAATTGGCCCGGGCTGAATAGCGTCGTAAGCGACTGTTCACCAAAATTCCCTCTTGATCCTCGTATCCTCCCGAAATGTAGTAGGAGAACCGTTCGCTTCCTGCCCCGCTCAACGACAAGTTGATGTTGTTAGAGACTGCGGTTCGGGTGAGCTCGTCCTGCCAGTCAGTGTTTCCCCCCGCATCAAACAGATTGCCCCCCACCGCCACGACCTGCCGACGAAACTCATCGGCGCTAAACACATCGATCTTATTAGCAAGGGTAGAGCGAGCGGTGGACAAAGATACATTGACGTCGGTTTTACCGACTTTCCCTTCTTTGGTGGTGATAACCACCACTCCGTTGGCTGCTCGGGCTCCGTACAGGGCCGTGGCCGAAGCATCCTTGAGCACATCGATGCTCGCGATATCCTGAGGGTTGATAAAGTTCAGCGGATTGGTAGCCACTCCGGTAGTAGAATTATCCAGTACGAATCCGTCTACCACGTACAGCGGAGTGGTGCCCGAGCGCAAGCTGCCTACTCCCCGAATAATTACGTTCTGGGCGGCACCAGGCTCGCCGCTGACGTTAGACACATTGACGCCCGCCACTTTTCCCTGCAAGAGCTGTCCGGGATTGACAACCACCCCTTGATTAAAATCCTCGGCGTTGGCAGAGGCGATGGATCCGGTCACATCCGATCTTTTCTGTGTTCCGTAGGCAACCACCACCACATCCTGTAGTTGCGTGGCGTCGGTAGAGAGCTGTACGGCAAAGCTCGTCTGATTGTT
Source organism: Tunicatimonas sp. (assembly GCA_965213875.1). Classification (GTDB taxonomy): domain Bacteria; phylum Bacteroidota; class Bacteroidia; order Cytophagales; family Cyclobacteriaceae; genus Tunicatimonas. Next base: position 127,928 of record CBDCAN010000015.1, read on the forward strand.
CACCGGGATTTCCTGGGTGGTATACCCCACAAAAGAAATGAGCAGTACGTCACCGTCGTCGGCAGCAAGGTTAAAGTTACCGTTCGTGTCGGTAATCGTTCCGACGGTCGTGCCTTTGATACTCACGGTAGCTCCCACCAGGGGTTGTCCGGTCTCGTCAGTGACCAAACCCTCCACTTCGTCTGCTACCGAAGTACGTTCGGCGGCGGGTGTCGCAGTGGGCGGTTCAGTAGAGAAGTGCTCCGGTGGCGGTGAAGAAAAGGTATCGAAGCCAAAGCATACGACGGATACGCTCAGAAGTAGGATTACTCTAGAAGTAGGTTGCATGATTATGATAAAATGACCGTGACGGCTGTTTGAATGAATCGGGGGCAATTTACCGGTATTCCGGTGGACAGACCGTGGTTTTCAACCAAGGGCGTATCACAGCAGACGAAGGCTATCAAATACTCAATGCGTAGTCAAAGGGCGGTCGTGGGTACACGAAAAGATGAAGAAAAGGTAACATTAAGGTAAAGTAGGGGTGATGCATATTATCTACCTTGCTCGTTTATAGCCCACAGTAAGTTATGCCCTCGTCGTTGATCATCGATGTTTTACTTTTGTTCTGGCAAACGTCTTGGTTCATCGGTTCAGCCGGTGGTTTGGTCGCGCTCACCGGTTGGAGTATTCACCAACAAAGGCTAAGTCGGGTGCGCCAGGAAGAAGCGTGGCGGGCCCGCCGCTACGAATCAGAGCTGAAGCTACTCAAAAGCCAGATGGGCCCTCACTTTCTGTTCAACAGCCTCAACAACATCCATTCTCTGTGCATCCTGGAGCCTCAAAAGGCCAGTCATCTGGTGATGAATTTGTCTAAGATGCTGCGCTACACGCTGTACGAGTGCCAGGGCGACTGCGTATTGCTGCACAAAGAGCTGGATTTTCTTCGGCAATACGTGCAGATGCAGCGAGAAAAGAATAACCAGCAGCATGACATTCGCTTCGCCGTAGAAGGCCATCCTGCGCAACGAAAGATTGTGCCCTTTTTGCTCACCAATTTTATTGAGAACAGCTTTAAACACGCGGATGTCAGTATCAATCCACGGGGGTTCGTTTGTATCAAGATTGCGATGGGTGAGCAAGGGCTGGTACTCACCGCCCGAAACACCTTTCAACGTAGGAAGCCGGACCCAGCGTATACCGGCGGACTGGGTATGGCCCACGCCCGCCGCCGACTACAAATTTTTTACCCCAATCGGCACGAACTACGCATCTGGCAACAAGACCAAGTTTATGCGGTACAAATCAAGATAGCCATCTCATGAAACTGAAAGTGATTACGATAGACGACGAGGTATACGCTCGAAATATACTGGCTCACTACCTAGAAAGTTTGCCCACCTTCGAACTGGTAGCACAGTACGACAATTGCATCACCTGCTTCGAACACCACGACTTTGACGAGATAGACCTACTGTTACTAGACATCAATTTGCCCAACGTATCAGGTATGCAGTTTGCCCGAACGTTATCCCGATACCGGTCGGAAATCATTCTTACCACCGCCTACGCTGAATATGCGCTGGAGGGCTACGACCTGAACGTGGTGGATTACCTACTGAAACCTATCACCTTCGACCGGTTCCGGTCAGCCATGCAGAAGGCCGAAGAGCGGATAAAAGGAAAAGCGACACGCAATGAGGACCAAGACGGGGCGGCCCGGCCTCGGGTCGATAAATCTTTCGTTTTTATCAAGTCCGACTATAAAGTGGTGAAGGTAGCGCTAGATCAGATTACCTTTATCGAGGGGATGCAGGAGTATGTCCGTGTCCATCTGGTGGGCCGTAGACCTATTGTCACGTTGCTATCGCTCAAAAATCTGATGGCGGCTTTGCCCACCGATCGCTTTTTTAGGATTCATCGGTCGCACATTATCAATCTGGACCGGCTGGAGTACGTTCAGCAGGGCAATATTGTAGTGGGTGGTGAAAAACTGAGGATAGGAAAGCACTACGCAGATGCTTTCGCTGCCTACCTGAAGCAGCACGCCTTGTACTGATACTGCTACGAGCTTAGCCCTCTTCAGGGGCACGGTATGGCCGATTGGGTATCTCGTCGTACGTGGGGCGAAGGGACAAGTTGGTGGGTGGTGGCTAGTAGTAGAGGGGTTGCTGCCGGACGTGCCGGATGCGTAAGACCCTGATCTGCTTTTAGTTTACCTTAGAAACCCACCTGCTTAGCAGGTGGTAATGTACTATCGGCTATGCCTATCTTTGCGTCATGGCAAAGTATAGAAAAGCGAGTCACGTATCCTACATCGGGATTATCTACGGCGGTCCTACGCTAACCAAGGATAAGATGGCTAATATCTTGGGTTGAAGAAAAAAGTGGAGTACCACTACCGGACATACGCCATCGCTTTACGCTTGGGATGGGTAAACGGCACAACGTTATGACAACCACTAGAAAAACCTAATAAATTATCAATAATGTTTAACGGGTCAATATGCTTTACCAAGACTTGCTAAACCTACTGACTCGACAGGAAAATAGAGCTAGATTAGCAAAACAAGCGATAACTGATTCTCCGTATCGGAGAACCTTTGGATAGTTCTCGACGGTGGCCTCTTCGGTACCAGGCTCACCTAGACATTCAGCACGTTCTTCTGCCAACCGTTCACTATCATACTAACAAGATGCCCCACCGTGGGAATAAAAAACCCTGACCAGATACGTTTCTTCAACCTACCTTTTGCTAACTGAAACCTATGAATGCATCCAGTTTAACCCGTACCAAAGAAAATAGTTTTGCCCTCGTGATCATCGTCCTATTGACGTTGCTGATGACGCTTCCCGGGGTACTATTCAAAACGACTGATACCGCCACCGAATACACGGCTCCGCCCCAAATACCCCGCCTTGATAATACCCCACAAAACGCCGTTGCTGGGCCTGGGCTATCACAAGAGAGCTTCCCGGCCTCTGAGGTAGGAAAAATCCTGAGCCAGAACAATACCGGCAAGGCAGTCAGTGCCGTCACGATGCACAACGGTTATTTATTCGTTCCTATGGGTGCCGACCACGGAGGGGGCAACGGCAACGGGGCCTTTGCTTTTTATGATGTCTCTGATCCCCGCCGCCCGGAGGTGGTCTTTGACTCTAGGGACTACCGGGATCAATACCATGATGAAAATTCTAAAGACTACGTAGGCAACTGGGCGGAAATACATTCTTTACCAATTATTGGCAACCGGATGGTGATTTCCGAAACCGACCGAACCAATGCTGGCTTCGCCATTTTCGATGCTTCCAATCTTTACGACGACAATCCTGCTTCCACCCCTGAAGTCATCGGTCGCTTTCGGTATCCTGGGGTGACTAGTCCTACCAACTACGATGGGTACTCTTTCTCACTCGCCTGCCAGGGCGGGAAGTACGTGTATGCACCCACCGGCACCACCGGATTATTTGTAGTAGACATCTCTAACCCTACCCGTCCCCAGTTGGTCACCCACCTTCCCACCTCTCAGCTATCGGGAGTATCCTTCCGTTCTGCCGTGGTGATTGGAGACTGGCTGGTGTTGACCGAGGGCAACCACGGCAGAAACGGCATTCTGGTTATGGATATTTCTGACCCCACCAATCCGGTCCAAATAGGGTATGTGGATGACATCAGTCTGGGATACCAAGGGTTTATGTACGGCTCGGAATTTTTCACCACCAATTCCAGTGCGGGTATCCAATCGTATGATCTATCCGACCCGGCCAATATTACACCGAAGACGTATAACCGAGATGCCTCACGAACTCTTTCCGGTCCTGAATATGGCTTCGGCAAAGATGGGTTTGTGTTTATCGGGCACTACCCGGGACTCACCAAGTGGGACCTGAATGCCTCGGGAGCTTTCGTTACCCGCTGCGATCCTACCGGACCGGAAGCCGATGACTACGCTTTTTTGACTCCATTGGGCAATTTTGCCGCCATTACGAGCGACCACAATCATACGAACAAATTAAATTTTGGCGTGCATCAGGCCGGTCGCGACGAGCTCCCCCCCGCCGTCAATTTTGTGCTACCGAAGAACAATAGTACCCGTATTCAAACCCGGGCAAGCGTGGGCATTAGTTTCACCGACTTTATTGACGCGCTCTCCATCAACGAAAATACGCTTCAGGTGCGCGAAGTGGGTAGCACCGTAGGAGTCGCCGGTAGCTATAGTCAGATGTTCGGGTTTGTTAATTTCACCCCGGATCAGGCGCTGGAACAAGATGCTACTTACGAAGTTGTCGTAAAGGCCGGTGGAGTGAAAGATTGGTCCGGAAATGCGCCGGATCAGGATCAAGTCATATCCCGATTTTCTACGGGGTCTGAGGTACTGACTTTTACCCCGCCAAAACTAAATCCGGTGACCGCCATTAAGGTCGGTGAAACTGCTGATTTCAGCATCAATACGGATGGTGCCAGTACCGATGCTCGCTACTCGTGGGACTTTGGGGACGGTAGTCCGGAAACGGCTCTCGGCACCTCGCTAACCGCTAGCCACCGCTATACCAAGGCCGGAAACTTCGTTGTAACGCTAACCGTTCGGTCTAGTGGAGGTACGGAAGTTAAACTAACTGATCTACAGTCCGTCTCCAATCCGTTGACCGCCACGGCTCCCTCAAAAAGTTCTACCATCGTGTACGATGCTCAGAACGAGCTGGTTTGGAACGTAAACCCCGACAACAACAGCGTCACCGCTACGGAAGCAGCCGGATACACCAAAGTCTACGAAACCCCCGTTGGTGAAAATCCGCAGTCTCTCGCCGTAGGTCCTAACAATACGCTGTGGGTGGCTAATAGAAACGGGACCCTATCGGTGATCAGTCGGGCTACTGGCCAGGTACAGGCCACCCACGATATGCCGTACGGGTCGGCCCCGATGGGTATTGTGGTGGATGAAGCGTCGGGAGTGGGGTACGTATCGCTGGAAGCAACCAAGCAGGTGGTACGCGTATCCCTGACCACCGGAAGCATCACCGGCCGCCTGGCCATCGGACCTTGGCCGCGAGACCTGGCACTGGACGCTGAACGGCAAAAACTGTGGGTCACTCGGTTTATCTCGCCCGACGAGGCAGGGCAGCTCAGTGTAGTCAATACCGAAAGTTTTACCTTAGAGAAGACCGTCGCTCTCCGACCCAGCACCACCCCGGAAAGTGAGACTAACGGTAGAGGGCTACCCAATTACCTGGGAGCGTTGGCTATCTCCCCGGACGGCACCCAACTGTTTGTCCCTTCTAAAAAAGATAATATCTACCGAGGAGGAAACCGCGACGGCCAAGGTCTCACGTTTGAAACTACCGTGCGCAGCATGGGCGCGCAGATCAACCTGGATACCGAAGAAGAGGCATTTGGCAACCGAGTAGATTTTGACAATAACGACTTTGCCACCGCCGCGGTCTATAGTCCCCAGGGCAACCGTCTCTTTGTGTCTACCAATGGGTCGGCCACCATCTGGATCATTGATGCTTATGATCTGACCAACCGCTCCGGAGTAAACTCCGGAGGCGAAGCTCCGGATGGTATGGCCATCAGCCCCGACGGCCAAAAGCTGTTTGTCCACAATTTCATGAGTCGCTCCGTGGTCGCCTTTGATGCTTCCCTGGAGTGCGAGGGAGATTGTAGCAGCTCTGTCAAAGAACTGGGCCGTACGTCAACGGTGGCTAATGAAGCCCTAGCGTCGGATGTCCTGCAGGGCAAACAACTCTTCTACACCTCCAGCGACACCCGGATGGCTCAGGACGGCTACATGAGTTGCTCCAGTTGTCACCTAGACGGAGGTCACGACGGTCGGGTATGGGACTTTACCAACCTGGGCGAAGGATTTAGAAACACTACCGACCTACAAGGCAAGGGACGCGCCGGTCACGGCAGACTGCACTGGTCGGCTAATTTCGACGAGGTCCAGGATTTTGAAAACCAGATCAGGACCCTGAGCGGGGGGGGAGGGCTCATGTCCGATGGAGATTTTGCCGCTACGGAAGATCCGCTGGGTCCTTCCAAGGAAGGAAAAAGCGACGAGCTAGATGCCCTGGCTGCTTACATTAACAGTCTCACCACTACCGACGATAACCCTAATACGGACAACGGAGAACTTACGGCCCAAGCCGAACGGGGGAGAAACATTTTTAACAGCCTAGACTGCGCCCAGTGCCACGGAGGAGATGACTTTACGGACTCCCCGTCCGGTGAGCTTCATGACATCGGCACGTTGAAAAACACATCGGGAAACCGCGCTAACGGAGAATTGAGGGGTATCGACTCCCCGACCCTACGGGGATTGTGGTTTACGGCTCCCTATCTGCACGACGGGTCGGCCGCCACCCTGGAGGAAGCGGTCAATGCTCACACCAAGGAAGTGCAGTTGCCGGAAGGTACCCAGTCGATGGAAGACTTGATTGCTTACCTTCGTCAGATACCGGAGAATTCTACCGAGGTTTCTTCCCCCCCTCCTGTTAGTCAGCAGATTATTGCGGACGGAACGTACTATATGAAGTCGCCGGTATCGGACCAACAAATGACTGCCCGGGCGCAGGAAAAACATAATGCTCGTATGTCTAATACGTCAGACTTAGACGACCAACGTTGGATTTTCAAGCACACTAAAAACAACCAATACACCATTCAGAATAAGAAAACGGGCCGCTATCTGGAAGTCTCTAACGGGCGGTGCGGCGACTTCAATGCCAACGTGGGTACCTGGATCGACAATATTGGGGATCACAAGAGATGGGAAATATCGAAAATCTCTGACAACTACGTACTGAAGCCAGTAAAATGCACGAACAATGCCTTGGACCGGGAGGGTGGTAGAACCGATGCCAACATGCTTATCCACCCCGCTGAGTCCAGTAACATCAACCAGCAATGGAAAATCATTAACGTTACTCAAGAATCATTGGTCGCCAAAGGAGCTCCAGCGCAACAAAGTAAAGGCTTCAATACTACAACGGGTCGTACAATCAACGTGTATCCCAACCCCGTAAAGACGCATCTCACCTTGTCTGGAGCCCAATCCAAAGATCACATCCTGCTGTATGATATTAATGGAAAGCAGGTATTGAACGAAGTTGTTCACTCCCCGAAACACCGGATTGACGTGAGCAGCCTCATCAGAGGCGCCTATCTTTTGCAGATAAACGGAGCTCATGGCAAGCAGTTCAGGCGGATCGTGAAGGAGTAATATATTCTGCTGCAGGTTATGTGTCAGGTAGTTGTATCTATTGGGGATCTTGGCTTCAGTGTTATAGAAGCCGAGATCCCATTCAGAGTGCCACCGATCCTAGATATTGTGAGAAACGAGGTGACTGATGAGATTCAGCAAGGCGGATTATACGCTTCTGTCGAGGAGTTGGTTAAGGGGAATAAGACAAAAAGGAAATATTTGCTATTCACTCTTAGCGTGAAAAAACACACGAATAAGGGAGTTACCTACCGTAGCGGAAGAGGGCCCGGAGCGTGGTTGTAGTATACCCGCTCGAACGTTTGGCGAAGCCGTTCTTCTTCGGTGCACGCAGAAAGAGTGTAAGAGACCTCTTTGGCTGGCATGACAGGGGTGGCTAGGATGAACACAAAAGGTAGCGAAATATCCGCGATATCCTAAATAAAATGGCTTTTCTTAAGAATTTCTACGAAAGTACAGCGATCACAGGTTATCATCGTCCTGGCTAAAAAAGTTGCTTCGTCCCGCTGGCTATCCACACCGTAGGCCCCATGATTTTGGTCTCAATGCTCCCGGCTGGCGCATAAAAAAAGACCCTCTGGTACTGACTGTTCAGCACGAGAGGGTCTTGGTAAGCTTACGCTATCAGGGTTACTCTACGATGATCTTGCGCACTTCCTGCGTAGTACCGGAGCCGATCTTCAGCACGTAGACTCCCGCCGGTACGCTCCGCAAATCCAGCTGGGTGCGCGCCGAACGGGCCGTAGTTTCGGCCACCTGCTTTCCGTTGAGCGTGTAAACGCTCAGGGTACGGGCCGAGGTCGCCGCCTGGGGCACGTAGACCTCCAGGTAGCCTGCGGCGACCGGGTTCGGGTACGCCTCCACCGTAGAACCAGTTCCTAAGGTCAGGGCGGAAGCACGCACCGGTTCCAGCACCCACTGGGCACTTTCCCACTCATCAGCCACGGAGCCGTACTGTACCTGGCCCAACAGCCCTTCCACGTGTAGGTAGGCATCCCCCTGCCAGCGGTTGCGCAGGCGCGAGGCTCCGTTGCCCGCGTCCTGAACCTCCCACTGAGAGCTCCACCACCCGGCCGACCGGGAAGTACACTCTGCTCGTCCCGTGAGGTTCTCAATGTGCACGTAGTCACCCGTGGCTACGTTCTTGACCTCCACGTAACCGCTGGCCGCTTCCTCTAGCACCCACTGGCCGTTTTCTCCGGGAGCGGACGCCACGTACGCGACTTGTCCTCCGCCGTCGGTCAGGTAGGTGTTCTGCCACACGTTTTTGATGCGGTAGGCCGTGCCGACGTTGACATCACCACCACCGTCATTGCCGCCGCCGTCGTTGGTTACCGTAATAGTGGCACTCGCCGTAAAGCCGCCGTCAGCGGTAGTCACGGTTACCTGGGCACTGCCCGGAGCCACGGCGGTTACCCGTCCGTTGTTGTCAACCGACGCTACGTCGGAGTCGTCAGAACTCCAGCTCACCGCCCGGTTGCTGGCCTGGCGGGGAGTCACCGTGGCGGTCAGCGATTGGGTGGCTCCTACCGCCAGAGAGGCCGCGCTCGGAGACACGCTTACCCCGGTCACCGCCGTCGTAGAAGGGGTAGGGCCGTCCTGGCAGGTGGTCAGAAAGAGCGAACCGAACAGGCTCGGGTTGTCCCATCCCTGGCTCGAGGTAGCAATGGCCGCTACCTGTGCGTCCCGCTCTCCGCCGTTGTCATCATCGTCGACCGACACGTCGAAGCCAATCCGGTCGCCCAGGGTAGGGGATGTGCCAATGGTAGCCCAGGGAATAGACACCTCCAGGGTGTACCCGTTGCCAGTGGCGTAGAGTTCGTAGTTGACCCCCGGTACGTCCTGCACCGAGTTGCCGCCTACGTTAAGGCTGGTATCATCCCAGCGGAAGCCCAACTGGAAGTCATTGACCCCGTCGTAGCTCGTACCCCGGCTGTTGTCGCCGTCGATGAAGAGCTCGATGGCATCGTCGTTCCACCATTCGGCTCCGGAGTCATTGGTTAGCGTAGCGTCGTCTACTTCTACCAATACGTAGAGGTGGGTGGCAGTAAACAGTGCCCGCCACTGGCCTTGGTAATCTCCCGCCGGAGAACCGATAGTGGCGTTGCTGATCGACGACACAGGGGCCACCGACCAGGCTTCGTCTACCGTCTGGTCAATGGTCGGGGTCGTCTCGGTGAAGGCCACCGACGGGCCTTCGCAGGGCGGGTTTTCGTTGTCGGCAATGCGGATGGTGGCCGTGCTGTCGCCGCCTACCTGGTAACCGCTGCCCGTCTGTAGGGTGAGTACGACCGTCTCCGACCCTTCAAAGTCATCGTCATCCACCGGGCTGACGGTGATCTGTCGACTTGGGGCGGAGGGGGTGAGCTGAATCGTTCCCGATAGCGAAGGCTCGGCGGAGTAGTCGTCGGCCGATGCTGTGCCAGACACCGCGTACTGTACGGTGATAGGCTGAGCTACTTCGGCAATCGACACCGTGAACACACCCGACGCTCCGCCTTCACCGGCGGCGTCGGTGGTGGCCGCTACGCTGACCGCCGCTTCCACGTTGACCGTCACCGACGCGGTGAAATCGCCTTCGGCGGAAGTTACCGTCAGCGTGGCCGTACCCACACCGATCGCCCGCACTTGCTGTTCGGTTTCGTCGTACACCGCCACGTCCTCGTCAGAGGTGGCCCAGCTTACTCGCTTGTCGCTGGCATTGCTGGGGCTGAAGTTTGGCAGTAAGCGAGCCGTGCCTCCGGCCACCAGGTTGATCTCGTCTTCGGAGAGGCTGATCCCGGTAACGGGCACTTCGCCTTCGTTGATGATAAGATCGAAAGATGCGAAGGCTTGATCTTGATAAATCGCCGGGTCGCGAGCAATGTTTTCCAGCGTCAGGTTGGTGAACTCTGCCCGGCCATTGCGCGTGTGGATGAAGATCGCCGCACTCTCCGTGGCGCTGCTAAACACCGATACCGTTGATGGATTCGCTCCGGTGCCGTTGATGCTGATATTGCTGAAATCGAGATCGTACGTGCCCGCTCCGCCGATGGAGATGCCCCAACGTTGAGCGTCGATAATATCTATGTTCTCAAAGCTTACCCCTTGTATTTCAGCCTTGGGAGCGTACAGCTCGATAGCTCCGCGCTGTGCACCAAAAAGGTCGAAAGCAGTACCACACTTAATAATGGTGTTCTCGTAAATGCGGATGTCTTCGGTGTCTTCGAACTGATAACCGGAGAAGTCGGTGGTCAGGCGAATACCAGATGAGCCAACGCCGTCCTTGAAAATGCAGTGGTGGATCTGATGACCATCCCCTCCGAAGAGGGCTGCGCCTCCGGCCCGGGTGTTGTTCTCGATCGTATTATAGCTGAAAATATTGTTGTTTCCTTCCGGTGCATTGAACGCATTGTTGGGCCAAACTGCCATGGCATCATCACCGTTGCTACGGAAGTTATTTTGATAAACCGCCGCATCGGAGCTTCCCTGGCAAAGGTTGATACCGTCGGCGTAGTTGTTACGAACCCGGTTGTGGTGAAACTTTAGATTTCTGGTGACATCGATGGGGTAGGGGGGGTCATATCCGGCGATCCACGCGCCCACCTCAAAGTGAGTAGCCCACGTGTCGTGAATTTCGGAATCGTCACCGTAGGTACCCATGAATGCTTTGTAAATCACGTACGCCCCGTTTAGGAAACGTTGATTGTTAGCCGTATTCAGGTAGAAGTCTGAGATCTCGACGTTGGTGGCACGTGCCAGGATTCCTCCTGAGAAAATCTCTTCTCGTGAGAAAAATAGTTCCGTGTACCATATCCCCGCTCCTTTGAAACCGATATTAGAGGTTTCAAAAAGCAGTTTATTGTCAAGGGTGAAGACCCCTTCCGGGATATAGACCCCGGTGCCCGCCTGACCGGCTGCCACCAGAGCGTCTTGAAACGCCTCCAGGTCATCGGACCCATCGTCGGGCGTGGCCCCAAAGTCAACGACGGAGACATACCCGGCCGGTTGTTGAAGGGGCGGCGGTACGGCTTCGATCTCTACGAAGTCAACTCCGTACTCGTAAGCGTCGCCATTGCTCTTAACCAGCTTTAGTACGTCTCCGGAGGAGAGTGCTTCATCGAGCAAGAAGTGGACTTCGTCGAAACGCTGACGCGGACGTTCACTCGGCTCGTCCCTTGGCTCTGAAGTAGGATAGTACACCCAAGCCCAGTAAGAACTCAGATCTACCGTCCTAACCTTTACGTCGTTAATGTAGAGATCGAGGGAACCCTCCACCCCTTCACCCCCCGGAGCGTCGGGCAGCATGAAGCGCAACGTGACCCCCCGGGCGTTATCGTTAATGGGCCACTCGACGAACGCCCCATCGTCGGTAAGAGCCACAAATCGCTGATCAGAAGCTTCAATGGCGGGGTTAGCCTCGTCAAAATTTGGACTGGTTCTTAGCTCTGCTCCCCCCCCGTATGTGCCCGCATCCGCCTCATAGCGGGTATAGGGCATGTCGGTAGCTCCCCGGGGGATTCCGTCGCTCTGCGCGTTCCCGGTGAGGGGCAGCCAGAATACGAAAGTGAACAGTATAAGGTAATACAGAGGGTTGTGTTGCAGTACCCAGGTCCGTTGCGGAGCCTCAGACTGCACTGGATGATGTTTTTTCATGAGTAATATTTGAGTTAATGTTCATGATTAAGAAGAGCCTCTTGGGTTTGTAATAGAAAAACCCCCGAAGCTGGCCGGGGCCGCTCCGAAGGGTTTTTGATTAATGATCCGCCTACCCGGCGGTCATAAAGTTACTACGTTAACGCTTGATAAACTGCCCGCGGGTAATTCCCGACGGAGCGGTAATCGTATAGTGGTACAGTCCGGTTCCCAACTCGCTGATGTCGAGCTGCTGCTCTTTGCGACCGGGGCGGAAATCACCCTTCTGGTACTCCAGTACCACGGCTCCCGTAGCGCTGAATACCCGCAGTTGCAGCTGCTTCACCTCTGCGCGGGGAGTATCACCCAACGAAAACTTAATCTCGTTGCCCTGCACTGGGTTGGGATAAAGCAACATCTCGGTAGTGGTACTACTCACCGAGCTGGTTTTGCCTACCGTGCCCGCCTGACGAGCCGAAGCCAACTGCTGTTGGAGTCCGTCAAGATAGGGGCGGTGACTGCCCGAGAACTGGGTGCCGCTGGCCAAGTCCCAGTTAATCGACCAGGTCATGATGCCTCGCAAAGCCGGGTATACTCCCGCGCTGGTGTAAGCACGCCCTGGATAGTCGGTACCTTTAGTCAGATAGTCAAAGGCCTGTTGCACCACGTCCTCCGGGGTGTAACCGGTACCCGCTGCCGACTGCGTAGCCGGAAGCCCAATGGCCACCTGGTCGGGGCGTAGCCCCTCGAAGGTCTGCCCAGTCTGTGCGATGGGGAAGCCGGTAATCATCATCTCCATCATGGCCGCGTGGAAGTCGGCGGTCGCCGGTTCCCAAATCTGACCATCACGGCCGAACATCGATCCGGTGTTGTAGTGCTGCACGTGGATGTAATCCATCTCGTTGCGCAGCCCGTGAATCACCGGCAGATACGCGCCCCAGATGCCACCGTACTGACCGTAGCCACCCTGCACGAAGGCCGTCTCGGGGGCCATGCTCAGGATAAACTGGTCGGCTCCGATGTTATTACGGATCGCTTTGCTGGCACTGATCAGGTTCCGCACCTTCGGCGTAGTCGGGTTGCGGTAGTCGTTATCGCCCGATTGCAACGCCACTGAGGTCCCTTCCAGGTCAATGTCTAAGCCATTGAAGCCGTAGGTATTGATGATGTTGGTCATCGAGGTGATAAACTCCTGCCGCTCCTGGTCGTTGTTCAACTCAACCCGGGCGTTGGCTCCGCCGATGGAGATCAGCACTTTCTGACCGCGGCTTTTCAGTAGCGCTACGTCGTCCTTGAACGCTTGCACGTCACCATTGTAGATCTCGTAGGGGGTAAACACCATGTTCGAAGCACCTCCCACCGGTTCGGCGAAGGCTATATTCACCACGTCCCAGTCGCGTGACACCTCCGACAGCCGGGGCGTCGTCGACCCGTTGTTGAAGTTGTGCCAGTAGCCGACCAGAATCTTATCAGCCAGCGTAGAATTGCCACCGCCGTTTCCGCCGTTGTCACCACCACCATCGCCGCCGCCGTCGCCTTCGCTACGGGTCACTCGCACGGAGTTAGACAGGTCGAAGCAACCGTCCAGTTCGCTGGCGTTGTTACCCACCGCCGCGTTCTGCAAGCCTTCTTCAAAGCTCAGGTGCCAGATCAGGCACACACCCGCTCCGGCCTCGTCGAAGTTTTCGGCTTCCACGTCTGCCAAAGTAGCGGGGAGTCCTAGAATCTTACCGGCTTCGTCGGTGATCACCCAGGTGCTGTTGGCACCGGACTGGCCGCTGAGCGTGATGTCACTGACAAAGTCAGGCTGACCATCGATGGTGAAGTCAAACGGACCACCCGCCAGGGTACCTCCTTCGGCCGTGCATTCGTCACCGCCGTCGCCACAGGGATCGCCCGTCACTTCGTTGATGGCTGCCAGCAGCGAGGTAGCCGGGTCGTTGGTGTCGTGCGAGAGCTCCCAGATCATGATACCGCCGCCGCGCTCGAGGGCGAGTCGGGTTTTGGCTTTGATGGTCGGGATGCCGTTATAGCGCTTGCCTTGGAACAGGTCTTCGTTAGGACTCGCTCCCTGGGCCAGCAGATCGGCGTAGCTTACCGCCTGGTCACGGCTGTAGAAGGGTACTCCCAAGATGGCTTTTTCCTTCGGCAAGCCGCGTCCCAGCCAGTAGTCCAGTCCACCGGTGGCTTGAGCAATGCTTGAGTGCTCCGGACCGTCGTAGGCCATGATGTTGAGGAAGTCAACGTCATCAAAGACACCGCGTAGCACGCCGTCGGCGTTCCAGCCAGCCACCACCACGGCGGCGGTCAGCAGTTTGCCTTCGCTGCGCAGTCGTTGCCCCAGCTCTTCCATCAGCAATTCGTAGTCCTGCGGCTCATTGCCTTCGCGGGGATACTCCCAGTCCATGTCAACTCCGTCGAGGCCGTACTGGTCTACGAAGCTCATCAGGTTATCGATGAACGCGGTTCGGGTACCCGCCTGTGACGCCAGGGCCGTGAAGGCACCGTCGTTGCCGTTGAGCCATCCGCCCACGGCGATCAGCACTTTCGTGTTGGTGCCCTGCGCTTGCTGCACGAGTTGCTGCATCTTAGCCAGATTCTCCAGCGGTTGCAGACTACCGTCAGCGTTAGGGATCAAGAAGGAGTAGTTGATGTGGGTGAGCTTATCGAACTGAACGTTGCTCACGCTACCCTGCCAGCTCGGCAAATAGCCAACCACCTTGAAGCCGTTAGCCGACACACACCCGTCGGGGTCAGGATCAGGATTAGGGTCGGGATCAGGATTGCCGCCGCCGTCGTCACACGATCCGAGGGATTTCCACACCCCGTCGGGGCCGGAGTTCTGCGCGGGGCTGTTGCCCTGTGTCCACCACTTGGCTTCGTAGCGTACTCCGTCAAGGGCGGCCTGCTGGCCCCCGGTGTACACGGCACCGCCTGACCAGACGGCGATGTCGGCGCAGCCGTCTTCTTCTTGGTTATTCGGCTGGTTATCGTCGCCTCCGTCGGTGCTATCGCCGCTACCGCCATCACTACAGGAACCTACGACTTCCCACACGCCGCTGGCACCGGAGTTCTGCGCCGGATCATCGCCTCGGGTCCACCACTTGGCTTGGTAACGGGTGCCCTCGTACTGCGCCTGCTGCCCGCCGGTGTACGTATCGTCAGCCGACCAAGTGGACACATCTGAGCAACCGTCGCCGGTATCACCACCGTCGGTGCGGGTGACGGTGAGCGAATTAGACAGGCTGTAGCATCCCGCGAGTTCACTAGCATTGTTGCCCACTGTAGCGTTTTGCAACCCATCTTCGTAGCTGAGGTGCCAGATGAGGCAAACGCCCGCACTCGCCTCGTCAAAATTAACGCTTTCTAGGTCGGCGGTGGTGCCGGGTAGATCCAGAATAGTACCCTGCTCATCGGTAACCACCCAGGTGCGATTAGGTCCTACGGCTCCTTCCAGGCTAACGTCGCTTACGTTGTCAGGAGTGCCATCGATGGTAAACGCAAACGGACCGCCGCTAATGGTACCGCCTTCCACCGCACATCCGGGAGTATCGCCGCCGGTGCGGGTGACGGTGAGCGAATTAGATAGGCTGTAGCAACCCTCTAAGTCTGTGGCCAGTTGACCTACTTCTGCTCCCTGTAATCCGTCTTCGTAGCTGAGGTGCCAAATCAGGCATACACCCACTCCGGCCTCGTCAAAGTCAGCCGCTTCCAGATCAGCCAGGGTGGGGGGTAAGCCCAGAATCTTACCGGCTTCGTCGGTGATTACGTAAGTGCTATTAGCACCCGTATTGCCGGTGAGGCTGATGCCGCTTACGTTATCGGGGGTGCCGTCAACGGTGAAGTTAAACGGTCCGCCCGCGATCGTACCTCCTTCGGCCAGGCAGTCGGGGTCGGGGTCAGGGCCGCCGCCACCGCCGCCACCGTTGGCAAACACGTCGTTGATGGTGTTGACCAGCGGAGATTTCACGTTGGACCAACGCTTCAGCTTGGTGCCGAACGAGGTCGCTGAACCTTCTATTTCCAAATCGCCGTACACGGTCCAGATGATGGTACCGGCCAGCTCATTGTCGTTGATAAACTGCGCCTTGATACCGACCGACTCTTCGTCGTCGTAGCTTAGGAAGTAGTTGTCCTTTACCAGGTAGGGCACCTTGGCCTCGTCGTCCCACTTGCGGGTCCAGCCGCTACCGGGGGTCAGCGCCTTCTGCTTGATGTAGAAGTGGTTGGGCGTGCCGTCGTATACGTCGCGTGGCCAGTTGACAAAGTCGGAGGCCGTTGAGATCTGCCCATCGGGCTGTACGTTATCCTGGCGCTTGAGCGTCGGCTGGTTCAGAGCGGCCGGCCCGTCGGTGATGACTCCACGGCCGTAGAAGGGAATACCAAAGTTTACCTTGCTGGCCGGTACGCCTTTTTCTTTCAGGGTATTCAGCGTCGACTGCCAGCTAAATTCAGGATACTCCGCACCGGTGTAAGAGTAAACCGGGGCATTGTGATTGGCAATTCCTGAGAACCCACCGGCAAAGTCGTAGGTCATCATGTTGAAGTAGTCCATGCTGCGCTGAAGGCGAGGCCAGTCGAAACCCTGCAACTTGGCCGGGGCCGCTGACATGGCCGCGGTGATCAGTTTATCGGGTCCGATGGCCGCACGAATGTCTTCCACCAACGAAGCGAAGTTATCGAAGTCCTCATCGGCACCGGTGAAGTTCATGCCGTCAAAGGGGCCCGGGTACTCCCAATCCAGGTCGATGCCGTCGAAGCCAATGGCGATGAGCTTTTTACAGTCCGCAATGAAGCGAGCCTTCTTGGCGGGGTCTGCCGCCATTTCGGGGAAGTGCTTGCTCATGCTCCAGCCGCCGAGGGAGGCCATCACCTTGACGCCGTTCTCTTGGCTGAGTTCGAGCAGTCCTTTGGCTCCGCCTTCCTTCTTCAGGGGCAGGGGCAAGTCACCACTCAGTCCCCAGGTGGGGTTGGTCCAACCGCTGCCGCCAACTTCCACCTCGAAGCCCTGGGCTTCGGCGCGGGTTTTCACTTCTTCGCTGATGTACTGGACTGCTTCCAGTTCACCGAACAGCAGATACAAGTCCCAGCTACTGTAGATGTCAGTGAAGAAGAGGTCGCCGGGGGCCTGCGAGGACCCGGGCTGGTTGATATTTTTGTTACGTAGGTCGCCACTGTGCAAGGATCCATCGCTGGCCACTCCGAAGAAGGAGTAGTTGAGGATGGTATACTTAGAGTAGTCGATGTTGAGATGGGTCAGCGCTCCGGCCGAAGGCAGTCCGGCGTTGGCAGCCTTCCAGGCGTCCCAGTTGGTGATGTAACCGATCACTTCCTTGCGGTGACCGTCGGTGGTGGCGTTGCCACCGGTGTTGACCTGCGCGTGCGCGGCGGTCATCAGCAGGCAACTCAGCAAGAGCAAGGAGCTGATGCCCGCGTAGGCGGAGGAGAGGCTTCGCCTCAACATAGGTGTTAGTCTTTTCATACGTTGCGAGGGTGTGTTGAAATAAGTGAAGTTGAATGAGAATTAATAAATACTGACATAATAAGGCCCATAGGCATACCATTTTTAGGTGAACAAAAGGATAGAAAAAGGACACAATGTATTACAAATGGCTACTCGCGGCGGGCAGCACCCGCCGCCGGTAGTGCGTAGAGGCCTACTGAGGAATAGCGTGTAGGCCTTCGGTTGTCTGTCTAGCAAATCGTTTCATTATTCTTTATGCAGTCGCTGGTATTCTTTGCGACCGTTGGTCCGCTCAATGAGCAGTAAGTGGGTGCCCGGAGGCAGCGCGGAGACGCTAATCTGCGTACCCTGCTGGGTGTAAGTCACTGGTAGATCCTTCATCGCTCCAGTACCCACCAGCGACACCGATGTGACTGGGTTGCCGTCGGTTGCTTTGATACGAACCACATCCCGGGCGGGGTTGGGGTACAGTAGCTGTTCCGTTTCTGGTTCTGCTACTTCACCACCGGCGACTCTTCTGCACTCAAGTTGATAGGGTGCCGGTGAGGTAGCCGAAGCCGTTCGTGCGGTGGCTGAACCGCTCAACGATGCCTGATACTCATCCCACAGCGCTTGCACGCCCTGGCCCACGATGTTTCGGCACGCTCGGTCCCACGACCAGGTATCGTAATCAAGGGCGGTACGGTTAAACTTGATGGCGAAATCTTCGTCTTTGTTCTGCACAATCCAGTCGATGAAGAATCCTGAGGTGGTGTACCCGCTGGTCCAGCTGCCTCCAGTTGAAGGGAAGCGCTCCGGCTCGAACTGCGTGGTGCTGATGCGCACGTAGTCAGCTAACCCCTCGATGAAGCCGAAGAATTCGGTGCCTGACTGGTAGCCGCCCGCGTTCTTAGGCTCCCATTGGTAGCCGTGGGTGCCTTCGTGCGCCAGGATGCCGCGCAACTCCCGGGCTACGGCCTGGTAGCTGTTGCCGCTGTTGCGGTAGACGTTGGCCAGGTGCCGTCCGCTTACGCCGATGGTGATCGCGGGCGGAGACCCAAATTTGTAGGCCACCCCGTCGGTGTCTTCCAGAATCAGCGTGAGCTTGTCGAAGTTAACGCGTTGGTCGTTATTGTCAACGTAGATTTTCTGACAGACATCCAGACAGGTCTGGCGCATTACCTCGGCAATGTTGGGCAGTGCCTCCAGGAGGATATCCGACCCTTCGGTGCCTTCGGCCTGGTTGTCGAACACCACTTCGGGGAACTCAAAACCTTCCCAGCCGCCGTTCTCTTCGGTGCCGGTGTAGGTGATCTTCCACCAGTTGATGTTCCACTCTCCGGAATTGGCCAGGATGCTGAAATCATACGTGCCAGCGTCCAGCGTCACGGTCTGCGACACGGTGGTCCAATCTTGCCATCCGCCGGTCTTCGCAATTTCCACGGTCCCTAGCTTTTGACCGTTGGCCCGCATATCAAACGAATCGCCCCGGCGGCTAGACACCCGGTACTCCAGGGTATACTCTCCGGACTCGGCCAGCGTAATGTCGTCGTAGTTGAGTTCATCACCCTGGTCGATATAGCCGACGTTCTGCCCGCCGCCCGTGTCTTTGGTAGCTTCCACCCGGATGCCTTTCATCGAGCTGTAGTCTTCGGCCTGAACCAGTTGGCCTCCTCCTTCTTCTTCTTCTTCCTCTTCTTGTTGCACAACGTCGGGAGACGCCATCAGCTCCCACTCCGCCAACTGCAAGATGTCGCCTTCGTTGTTCTTCATCTGGAGTCGGAAGTACTCGTACGCTCGGGTTCTATCCACGGCATACGTTTTCTTCTCGAAGCGGCGGGCAAAGTTCTGTCCGCTTTGCCGGTTCAACAACGACCACGTCGACCCGTCGTTGGATCCTTCCAGGGTCCAGCTGATCGGATCACGTTCCTCAAAATCGTTGGCCGCGGTCAGGGTGTAGCTATTCACCGCGTAGGCCTGATTAGCCTGAAACTGCACCCACCCGCTCGGATTAAAGGTTAGGTACTTGGTGTTGGTGTCGTTGTCAATCACCTTGCCGACCTCTTCCCCGGTGGGAGAGTCACTGTACTGGGCACTGATACGCCCCTCAAGATCAGTAATATCCTGTCCCTCATTCGGATCCTCTGGCTCATCCGGAGTATCCGGCTCGTCCGGGTCTTTGTCATAGGACAAGGGGAACTGCTGGCGGGCCTCGTTTAGCTCAGCTTCCCGCTGGCTGTTCCAGCCGAAGGCTTTCGTGTACTGGTCTTGCAGGTCGGTGCCCGCCGCCGCACTCATGAAGTGTAGCACCTCTCCGAACGTAGCCCGTCGGCTATATTCCTTAGCGGTCTCTCCGTACTCTACAGTAATGTCTTTTTTAGGAAAGTTCTCGGATAACAGCGTGAAATACTTATTTAACACGTCGGCTCCGCCGTACTGATCGTAGATGGGGTAGAACCAGTCGCGGAAGAAGTAGTAGTCCCGGCCCTGACCGTAGTGCCCTCCTTTATTCCGCTGCATTCGGTCGAACCAGTCCTTCGCCCAGGCATCTTTACCAATGGCTTGATAGGCATCGTAGATGAAGATTTCCGGCCACGGGCCGTCTGCCCAGAACTCAAACGAGGGTGACTCTTTGGTGTTCTTACTCCCTCCTTCCACAATGTGGGCGAGTTCGTGAGTGATCACTTCGTAGTTCACCTGCTCAGGGTTGGCCCAGTCCCAGGAGCCGCCCAGGTCGATCACGTTACGGTAGCCGAAGCCCGCGTCGAAGCGATTGTTGATCGTGGCGTAGTTGTAGTCGGGGTTCGCGTGAGCCACTACGTAGATGCGCGGGTCCGGTCCGAACGAACCGTAGGTCTGCTTGATGTACTGCCACACCTGTTTGATGTAATCATTCATCCAGTCGACCGAAGGGTCCATGCCCTCTCCGAAATACACGGCGATCTCATCGTCGTAGTAGACGCGATTGACCACGGGGTTGTCCGGGCGAATTCGGTCGACGATGGTTTGGGGTGGGGTAGGGGCCTGTGCTTGCGCCCCGAAGGCCAGCAACCACCAGGCTACGACCAGTAATGTACAGTGTAATGTTTTCATGATAATAATAAATTTGGTTGATAATAAAGAATAGTGCATACACGTTGCCGTGTCGCGAGATGAAGAAACGAATAAAAAATCAACCATTCACGCATTGCTCGGCAACTGAGATATGATGTCATAATGTTGGTACTTATTGAGCGTTAATCTGCGTTATTTTACGAGGATGATAGGGGGAGGAACCGTGGTGTACGCTTCTTCCCCCTCCTGTGCTGTGCTATTCTTTGATAATGCGTCGTACCAGGTGTTTCCCGGACTTATTGAGCAGCACGGAGTAGATACCGGTCTCGTACTGACTCATATCCAGTGTTTGCTGAAAGTCACCTTCCCATACGCGCTGTCCCAGGGCGTTGATGATGCTCATGCGGCTATCTTCCCACTCCCTAGAAGGCACGCTTATTCGCATCTGCGCGACTACCGGGTTGGGGTAGACGATCACCTCGTTGGGCAAGGGCGAAGCCAACGCCTCGGCGGTTGATGAACCTTTGGCCACGTCGCCGGTACGGGCCAAGGCGGCGTTGCCTACCGGGGTAATCCTGATCCAGTTGATGTTCCAGTTCGGGGTGCTGGCGTAGATGCCCAGGTTGTGAGTGCCGGCGTTCACCCGCGCTGTCTGCGATACGGTGGTCCAGTTCTGCCAGCCCCCGGTGTTGGGGATGCTAACCTCTCCCAGTATCTGAGCTCCGGCATTGAGGTCCAGCGACAGACGACCACCCGCTTGGGGGCTGGCTACGCGATACTCTATCTTATAGTCACCCGAGCGGGGGAAGTTGATGTTGTTAAAAACTAGCCAATCCCCCTGGTCGATGTAGCCGACGTTTTTTCCTTCGGCACCGTCTTCCACCTGGATGCCGTTCATCTCGCTGTAGTCTTCCGCCTCAATTCGAGCAACGCTGTTGCTACTGCTATTGCTATTGGTACGGCTCACCCGGATAGAACTGAGTTGATCGTTGAAGTTATCTTCACCGGCCAAGCAGTTATCATCTCCGGTCTTGACCAGGGTGCGTCCCTGGAAATTATCGTCGAAGTACATCGTCACCCGATAGCCATTTTGCACTCGCAGCGACGATACTTTGTCGTTAGGCATACCAAGGGCGGCTAGGTCCGTCATGGTGTAGCTGCCTTCCGTGAGCCCCGCCGTGATACCTTGGTAGTCGCAGTCGAAGTACAGGGTGACCGGATTGCTGCCGCCGTTGCCCGCCGGGGCTGTGCCGCTGATGCGGAAGCTGCCCAGAGAGGCGTAGTCCGAGTAGCCGTTGGTAGCCGGGTTGCCCGCTCCGGTACCGTCTACGCCGATGAAGTACTCACCGGCGTCCAGGTAGGCATTCAGGCGTGTGTTAAGACCATTGCCGTTGAACGTACCGATTTGGTTGCCGCTCCTTCCTTCGTAGAGTCGTACCAACACGTCTAAGTTGCCGTAGCGCCCCACGGTGTTGATGTCCAGCTGTACGTCGCCCGTGCCGCAGGTGAAGCGGAAGAAATCCTGGTCGCCGGTGCGCTCAATAACGCCGGTCTTCTCGTCAACCCGCCCGTTGCCGCTGATACCCACGGTGGTAGCTCCCTGGAATCCGTTGCTGTGGTCGTCACGTCGGTAGGGAATATACCGCTCCATAATGGCCAGGTCATCCTCCCGGTTATTAGCACTGTTATATTCGCCGCGGCTCCACTGAGAGATGGGTTCGTAGTACCCCACGCCCATAATAGGAGCCCAATCGCCGTGTCCTCTATAGTATCCTTCTTCGGGGGAGGTTCGCCCGTCGTGCGACAAACCCAGGGTATGCCCGATTTCGTGCGAAGCGGCTTCCCCGCCCGCCTTGGGGCGAGGCATAAACACCCAGCAGGGCACGTCGTCGTCCCAGGCGAACGAGCGCACGAACGCTACCCCCCCGGCTCCATTGGTGAAGTTGGTGGGGGTGATGATGCACCGCATGCGACGGTTTCCGGCGTACTGATTAAAAACACCTTCGTTGGTGGTAATATTGACGTTAAAGGCCCGGAAGTCCTCACTCACCAGTTCCCAGAGCTCCTGTATCTCACCGTCAGACATCCCCGCCGGGGCGGCGTTGATGGCCCGGCCTTTTTCCCAGGGGGTTCCTACTACGTACTGTCCGTCGAAGTCCAGTAGCACGCAGGTAGCAGCTCCCGGTAGACTTTGCAGGCTATAGAGTGCCTGGGCAACCACCGGGGCTTCTTGGTCCGAGGCCTGTGCTTCGGCTCGTTCCGGCCCCTTGGGGTATTCAGTACAGAGAATCTCATCCACCTCCTCTTCCTTGACGAAGGCGTTGCCCTGGCCATCCGTAAAGTAACGGTAGGCCCCCTGTTGGCGCAGCAGAATATGACCCGATAGGTCGTCGCCATCAACGTGAATGTAAAAGCTGCCGTCCGGCTCGCCGATGACGGAGCCCATCAGGGTCAGCCCGTCGTTGCCTTCGGAGCGCTGTACGTTTACCTGCAACGAGAACGCCTTCTTCGCGGATACCTGAACGGTCATCGCGGAAGCACCGGCAGTACGGCCGTTCACGTTGCCACCTGCTTGTTGGTTAAGTTGGTCGAGAAAAGTTTGAGTGGTGCCGAGCCGATACGATTTGGTCGGTTGCTGGGCCCAGGCGACAGGCGCCATCGTCAATACGGTGAGTAGGACGGTCAGGGTGCGGGAGAAGTGTTTCATGAGATAAAGAGGTTAACTGATTAGAATACTTGAGTAAGGGGACGAGCCCGGCTCATCCGATGAATGCTTAATAATCCTTATGGCACCACGTCTGACGGTCGTCTACGGTGAGCGCATGCGTTTCTTTGCTATGCTGCCACCGCGACGTAGGATCAGCCAGGCGGTTGACTGTAGAAACTGATTAATACCAGGCAAACTGGTAGAAGAAAGCCAACCGACCGGAACGGGTCCGCCGGTAAGCTTTCTCGACGCCTCCTATAGGCTTACTCTTTGATGAACTTATGTTGCGTGGTTTGTCCTTCTCGGTAAAGGGTTAGTACGTACGTTCCTTTCGGTAAATCAGCGACATCAACCGCCGAAGAATCAATGGCTTCCTTCCGTCGGACCAAGCGACCCGACAGGTCACGGATGCTGATCTCACTACCTAATGACGCCGCGTCCCCGGTGAAGCGTAGCTGCTGCTGCACTGGGTTAGGATAGATCAACGAAGAGAGTTCAGCTTCGGGAGTAATCTGCTTGGTTGGGGTAGTCGCCCCGCTGGCGGTGCGCGCACTGCCGACCAACTTCACGCCCCACCAGTTGATGTTCCAGCCCGACTGCCGGGCGTAGATTCCGAAGGGGTAGGTACCCGCGTTGACGTAGGCAGTCTGCCGAACGGTGGTCCAGTTCTGCCAGCCGCCGGTGGCGGGGATACTCACTTCGCCCAGCACGGTCTCGCCCCCGTTTAGGTCTGACGACAGAGCCCCGCCGGTAGGGCTGGCCACGCGGTACTCAAACTCGTAGGTGCCCGACTGGGGGAAGCGAACGCTGCCGTAGGTCATCCAGTCGCCCTGGTCGATATAGGCTACGTTCTGGCCTCCCTCCGAACAGGGTTCGGTCTGCACCCCCGACATCTCGACGTACTGCTCAGCCTCACGCCGCAGGGCATTGCTCTCGCCCTCGCCGCCGCTGGCCCGCCGTACGCGGATCGAACTCAACTGATCGTTGAAGCCATCGCCGGTCAGGCAGTTGTTGTCGCCCCGCACCGTAAGTGAGCGACCCTGAAAGTTGTTGTCCCAGTAGAGCACCGCCTCGTAGCCCGCCCGCACCCGCAGTGATGAGATGTCGTCATTGGCCATTCCCCGGGCCTGCAGGTCGTTCAGGGTGTAGTTTCCTTCGCCCAGTCCTACGCTGGTGCCTTGGTAAGGGCAGTCGGGAAAGAGGGTAACGATACCTTCGGTGCCCCCGCCACCACTTCCGCCACTGCCTCCGCGTTGGTATACCCGCACGTAGTCGACACGCAGCTGCGCGGGGAGGCGGCTTTCGTCGATATTGAAGCCCGGCCAGTTGCCGCCCACCGCCAGGTTAAGCAGCAGGAAAAACTCGTTCTGGAACTCACTGGTACCGTTGATGCCGTTGGCAATGTCGACCTCGTGAAACTGTTGTCCGTCGAAGAACCACTTAATCGCCTGGTCGTCCCACTCGATGGCGTAGGTGTGAAAGCCCTGCACGCTGGTGGCCAGATCGCCGCCGTACTGGGCGTAGTTGCCGTTGTTATCCTGCCAGTGAATGGTGCCGTAGGTTTTGTCTTCGGTGTTTACGTGCTCCATGATGTCAATCTCACCGCAGGCGGGCCAACCCACCGAACTGATGTCATTGCCTAGCATCCAGAAGGCGGGCCAGAATCCCGAGCCGTAGGGCACCGACAAGCGGGCTTCAATCTTGCCATAGCGAAACGAGCGTCGTCCCTGGGTCTTCATCCGGGCCGAGGTGTAGCGCTGTCCTCCGAAGTCTTGGCGGCGCGCGGTGATCACCAGGTTACCGTTCTCTACCGTAGCATTTTCGCGGCGGTAGTACTGTAGTTCATTATTGCCCCAGCCGCTGGAGCCGGTGCCGGTCTCGAAGACCCAATCGGGGCTGATACCACCGTTGAATTCGTCTTGCCACACCAGTTGCCAATCCTGTGCACTGGCCCGGTAGGTGGTCAAACCAATGGTGATGATAAGGGCGTAACGTACAATTTTTTTCATAATAGTGGTTGTGTTTATGGTGATGACCGGCTTCCGGTGAAGAAGCCGGTCTTATGATTACTGCTTGACAAAACTGCGATCTACCACTCCCTCTGCCGTTTGCAGGCGAACGCGGTACACGCCCGGTGAAAGTGCGTGTACGTCCAGACTAATCCGCCCCCCGGTTTGCACCACGGGCACCGACTGCTGCCGACCGGTCATATCAAATACCGCCGCCCGTTGCACCGGCTGCTGGGTGCCGGTTACCCGCAACGTACTCGTTACCGGATTAGGATATACCACGGGTGCAGAGGGTGTGGAGCTGTCGCTACGCTTAGCTGGCCGCCCCGTGAGACGAGCATTCGGACTACAATCGCCGACCACGAAGCTTGTCTGATTGTTCGCCGTATTACGCTCGCCGCCTTCCGGCACGTCGTAAGTATAGTAGAAGTACACAGTGGCCCCGGCGGGAGCGTCAATGGTGAAAGGTTCACCGGGCGTGGCCGTAAAGCCCGGAAAGATGACTGATTCGTCGGTACTGTAGTAAAGAAGCAACGTTTGATCGCCTACACCATCGCGGCTTGGGTTGAAAGTCAGGCTAGCCCCGCTACCGGAGTTAGCCACTGAGTAAGTGAAGTCATCGTTGACAGACCCACCGCAGGTAGTCGGGTTTTCGTTGCCCCCGCTACCCCCGTCGTCGCCACTCTCTTGCACCGAGACGTTACGGTAGCGAGCGGTGGTGAGCACGCTATTGTCGTGGGCAGTGGTGGCCAAACCTACGTAGACCGTTTCGCTCATCGCAATCTCCGTTCGTTCAATCTCGGTCCACGTGCTACCGTTGTCCGAAGTGTAAGCCGTAAAGGTATCACCAACTCGGGTGAGGCGTACCCAGCTCGGAGCAGATACCCCGCCCTGCCGGGTAGAAGCGGACGAAGCGCCAGTGGCGGTGCGACGCACCAGTTCCACGCCGTTCTGGGCGGTAAGGGCAGTCATTGCGTGCGGTGATCCGGGCTGTAGCGACTCGCGAATCATGACCCCCGCTTTGGCCCACTGATCGGTATTAGACAAACTGGCTACTTGAGTAATAATTTCACCGTCGCCAGATAGCGTTTGATATACGTAATGAAATCCGTCAGCTTGGTTCCAAATGTCCTCACCGGAAGCTTCTACGGTAAACGTGCCTTCGGCGAACGCGGCACTACCGGTGACGCCCACCGGGCCCACATCGGCACTGGTCCAGGGGGCAGGAACATCCGATTCGGGCTGGGGTGGTTCCGGGTTGGTGTCACCGTCCAGGGCGTTGGTGCTGTAGAACTGGTTGGGCGGCACCGTGATGGTACCGACGGCCGAACCATTACGGTAAACCGTGTACTGCTGGCTACTACCGGTGGGGTTAAAAGCACAGTAAGTAAAACGCTCACTATCCGGGTTGTAAAACACCCCGCTGTTAGCCGCTCCGATGCGGTAGTCAAAGTCACGGCGCCCCAGCGAGCGGTTGGCGTAAACGGTGTAGTACGTCATGCCGTCTTCACCGGCAAGAAAGGGATCCTCTACGTCCTCTTCAATGGCATCGAGGTTGGCG
The DNA here is from genome assembly GCA_965213875.1 of Tunicatimonas sp. Classification (GTDB taxonomy): domain Bacteria; phylum Bacteroidota; class Bacteroidia; order Cytophagales; family Cyclobacteriaceae; genus Tunicatimonas. Next base: position 154,518 of record CBDCAN010000015.1, read on the forward strand.
ACCGCGTATTCAGGGTTAAACAAGGAGGCATAGCGCAGGGCAATGTTGTCCCACTCATCTGAATCGCCCCATTCTCCGATCTCACCGAAGCCCGCGGAAATAGAACGATCAACCAGAAAGTCGTACTCCCGCTGAGCGGCATCGTACTGGTCGTTCTGCACCAGGTAGTACGAACTGGGCAACACCGGCACGTACTGAATCGCGTGCACGTAGACGGGGTTGAGTCCGAAGAAGGTCTGATACTCTACATTGGCCCCGCCCAGGATACAGGCAATCTTGCCGTCTGGACCGTAGCCGGGGGGCAGGTTTTCATCGTCACGGTCGAACCAGTATTCATTGGTGGCGGCCCCCTCGGTAACGAATCCAAAGGCCCCGGCCGCCAGCATATCGCCGTTGTTAGTGGCCAGGCCGAGCTGGATCAGTCCTGCCCACGACATCATTGCCTCCGAGCTCGACTCTTGATTGTTACCAATGGGTGGGTTCATGCCGTAGCCGCCGTTGGCCCAGGAGTGTCCTTCCCAGGGGTCAAAGTTGCGAAACAGCGGAAAGCGCTCGTCGTTGCGGTCCCAGTTGGCGTACTCTTTGGCCACCAGCGTAGCCATCTCGCCGTAGTCCTGGACAAACGAAGGGTCTTGCATCCCCAGCACCCCGGCGGCGTACACGTGATAGCCGTAGTGAAAGTGGTGGTCGTTGAAATTTTCGGAGCCGAAGCCTGGCTCGAACCCGAGCAGACCCTTGAAGTTGGGCAAGAAGGCGTAGTAGGAATACGGTTCGCCGGGGGTGTAGGTGAACCAGTCGGCAAGCGCATCGCGGAGCTTGTCTTCGTACACCGACTGACGAGGATCGTCCAGCGCATCAGCGTAGGTGATGTAGCGCGCGGCTTCGGTGAGTGACTTGCCCGAGGTATAGGTGTTGGCCTCGCCCCGCAACGGCTCGACGGTGTCGTAGATGTCTAGGTAGGCGCTCATCTGGCCAGCATCATAATCGTTCGGCTTGCCGGTAGTTTCGGGGGCAGGTAGGTGAGAGAGTGCTCCGTCGTAGGTATAGGTGATGCCGAACACATCGCCGGCGGCGAGTTCAACCTTTCCCCGGGCGGAGGCGTAGCTGAGGCCCGCCACGGAGAAATCGGTTTCGGTGTACTTAAGGTGGTGGGGGAGGAATCCCTGAAGTACGCCGTTGTCTGGCCCCTGAAGAATTTCAGTTTCGAGCGACCATTGGGTCGTGACCTGGCCAAGGTTTTCGTCGTAGTTCCAGTCTACTCGTGTATCACGCGGTAGCGCGTACGCGTGTTCGTAGAAACGCTGAAGGTCACCCGCCGCGGGCAGGGCTGCCACCACCAAGTAGCGGTCGGTGCCCGCGAAACGGGCGTTGATGCGGCCACCGGACTCAGAAAACTGGGTGCCCGCCGGAGCGAAAACGCCGTAATCGCGTCCCTGAAAGGTAAACCCGAAATGGTCGCCGGTAAAGGGAAAGGCCTGCGAGTTACCATCTTTGTCAAAGGCGGAGCGCTCTCCGTCGGTACTGATCTGCGCGGTGTTCACGCCGGTGTACTCCAGCCAGGCGAAGGGCAGGCCGTGGCCGATGGTTACATCAACGTACTCAGAGGCACTTTCAGCCAGGCGGAAGGCAACGTTCCAGTCGCCCCATGATTTAACGCGCTCGGTACTGGGGGCAAAGCCCTCGCCACCAATCACCACGGGGGGGGGGATCACGAAAACCTTGTTAATGTCTTGTCCGCCCGACCATTCGGTGGCGTAGTGAAAACCCAGCCCGGAGCGGTTGACGGTGAAGTCGAGGGGGTGCGCCCACAGGTGGTATTCTGTATCGCCGTACATATCTTGCAAGATAAGCGGCGTCCACCAATCATTGGTAGGGATAGGCTCGTCGACACCGTCGATAACGTACAGAGGACGGTTATCAACATCCACGTTTTCTTCGGCGGGAATCTCTGACGCGTAGCTACCCTGACCCACGGCGACAGGGGACTGGGCTTGTACGAGCAGAAAATTCGAAAGAAATAGGAGGATCGAGACACTAAGAACTTTCATGTAAGGCGGATTAAGGTGTTTCTATAAACAAATGCTAAATATTGTTAGTATTTATGTAGCTTGTTTTGAAAGTTTGATAGCGTAAAACTATTCGTCTGAGTTCCAATCCAAAATTTATCACTACTACATTACCTCAGCATACTATTACAGACTACTACAACAAGCCTTTATCGAATCATGCTCTGGCGACTGTAGAACAAGGTTTTTACCACACATGTAATTTCACTTTTGCTTAAAATGCCTATTTTGCTTATTTCACCAATTCAACCTTTTTACCTCAACCAACCAGCATGGCAAAACCCTTACGAACCTCTCGATGGCTAGGACTACTCATTCTATTACTAGCCTCACTATCCGGAAAATCGCGGCCTATTCCCCTGCCTTCTATCCCGCTAACGACCAATTTCTCGACCGAAGATTATCGGGGAGGCATTCAGAACTGGGACATCACGCAAGATCAACGGGGATTCATTTACATGGCTAACAATTTTGGGCTATTGGAATTTGATGGCACCCGGTGGCGCCACCACGCTGTGCCCGGAAGTACCCGAATTCGGTCGCTACTGGTCGACAGCACTCGAGTGTACATCGGAGGGCAGGGGCAGTTGGGATACTTTGAATCAGATACTGCTGGACATTTAATATTTACCTCTCTGAAAGAACTGTTAGGCAAGGAGGATAGTAACCTAGACGATGTTTGGAATATTTACCGCTACCAGGATGAAATTGTGTTTTGTAGCGTTGATAAACTACTCTTTTACGACGGATCAGCGATTCGCGTACTGCGCCCGGATGTGGTGCTAGGTTATACGTTTCATGTCAACGACCAATTGTTTTCCTACTCAGCGGACCTTGGGCTTTTAGCATGGCAAGACCAGGAACTGGTACCGTACCCGGAAGGAGATTTCTTTCGCGGTAAAACGATCGTTGCTATGCTCGAGGGGAATGCCGGGCATCCTCTGGCGGTAACGCGTGAAGGAGAGGTGGTGCGTATTGATAGTGCCGGTGTCTCGCCCTTGGTGGCAGCGCGAGAGTGGGCGTCGGATCTTACCGTCAATACGGCCATCCGACTGGCCGACGGAACACTGGCCCTCGGTACGCAAAATAGTGGTGTTATGATCGTCACTGAGGCCGGTGAGCGAATCCGTGATGTTGATAAAGAAGCCGGGCTGAAGAGCCGAACGGTGACGTCTCTGTACCAAGACCAGTTTGGTAACCTGTGGGTGGGTCTTAACAATGGAATCAGCTACGTAGAGCTCAACTCTCCTTTTGCACTTATCAACGAGCAGGCGGGGATTCCTGGCACCGGCTACGCCGCACAGACCTTTGGTGACTACGTTTATCTGGGGACTAATAACGGGTTATATTATCTGCCGTCGGAAGGTGCTCAGTACCAAGAGGTAGCCAACTCCTCGGGCCAAGTGTACGCACTGGCGGAGGTAGATAGTCAACTGGTGCTCAACCATCACCGGGGGGCCTTCACGGTAGATCAGGATCAGGCCAATCTGTTTTTTGAACAGACGGGTACCTGGTATATGCGGAAGGTGCCGCGCGGTGATACCTATATCTGCGGCACCTACGAAGGGTTTTACCTTTTTGAGAAAGACGGTGAGCAGTTTCGTCTGCTCCAGAAAGTAGCGGGCATAGACGAATCATCGCGGGTGTTTGAGTTTGATGCGCAGCAAAATCTTTGGATGACGCACGGCTACAAGGGAGTATACTATCTTGACCTTGAGGAAAGCCTGGCCGAACCGACCGTTTCGTTTTTCAACCATGAGAACGGTTTTTACAGCGATATCTTGATCAATGTGTACCGGATTGATGATCAGCTGCTGTTTCCGGGCGAGTGGGGAGTGTATGCCTATCAGCCTGACATCCAGACCTTCGGACTGGACTCTACGTTCAATGAACTACTAAAGCCTTATCGGCACGTGAGCGTGATGCGACAGGATGCGTTGGGTAATATCTACTTTATTGCTGATAACCAGATGGGAGTGCTACGTAAAAGTAGTACTGGCGACTACCAGCGAGAAACTGACGCCTTTCACCGTGTCAACAAGTACCTCAGCGACGATCTGGGTAACATCAACGTCATTGATCTGGAGCAGGTGCTTATCGGGGCGCAAGAGGGGTTCGTTGTATTTAATCCGCTCACGAAGGTCTTTAAACCGGATCGTTACCTCACGTATATCCGCCAAGTGATGACCATCGGACCAACCGACAGTTTAGTGTACGGCGGGGGGTTAGCGGCTAGTATAGACACACTATCATTCGCCCACAACGATAATGCGCTGCGCTTTAGCTTCGCCGCTCCTTATTTTGACGGAATGCAGGATACTCAGTACCACTATACCCTGACTGGTTTCGACGAAGACTGGTCGGCTTACGATCCCACTACCATCAAAGAGTACACAAACTTGCCTCCGGGTGACTATACCTTCCGGGTGCAGGCCCGCACGATTTACGGACAAGAAGGGGAGCCTGCTTCGTTCTCTTTTACCATTCGTTCTCCCTGGTACGCTACCCACAAGGCCTACGTGGGTTACGGTTTACTCGGGTTAGGAATGCTTCTGTTAGGCTTGCAATTCATCAAGAAAAGGCATATCCGAGAAAAAAAGGTCTTGCAGGAAGAGAAACAGCAAGCCCTGCGACGAAAAGAGGCCGAGTTTAATCGGGCGGCACAACTTTCGGCCGAGCAAATCATGCGGCTAGAGAACGAAAAGCTAGAGTCAGAGATCATACACAAAAACAAGCGCCTGGCGGGAGTAGCGATGCACCTGCTGACTAAAAACGAGTTTATTGTAGACGTTAAAAAAGAACTGAAGCACGCGGTAACGCACCCCGAAACCCTGGTGACGGATGTGAACAAGGTGATCAAAAGTATTGACAAGAACATTACGCTAGATGATGACTGGCAAGAGTTCGAGCAGCACTTTGATCAAGTCCACGGTGACTTTATCAAACGGCTGAAGGCTCGATATCCCACGCTGACCACTCAGGAAACCAAGTTAGCGGCCTTTTTGCGGGTAGGAATGACGACCAAAGAAATCGCCAGTTTGCTACACAACACGGTGCGTAGTGTAGAAATCAGTCGTTACCGGTTACGCAAGAAACTGAAGCTGGACCGTGAGACGAATCTGGTAGATTTTATGATGACTTTTTGAGTGTATCAGTTTTACTGGAGTAGGTTTCCCAATAGCAGCGGAACAGAAATGGATCACCGTGCGATTCCATTGGGGGAACGGCCCCCCGTGGAACGGCCCCCGTGGACGAGGCATTAGGCTTTTTGTTCCTAGTGCAGATTTGATGCGGGAAATTGTTATCAAGGGATGACAATTGCATACTTCCCATCCGAAAAATGGCTAGCCAAAGGAAGTTAGTAGTGCTTTGAGGTCGCTCTCTTGCGTGAGCTCAGTTATTAGTAAAGCGATTTCTTAAATCGAGGGGACTGCTGTCAGTCTTTTTTTGAATATCCTACTGAAGGATTGAGAATGCTCAAATCCTAATAAAAAAGCAATCTCGCTCACGGTAAGAGAGGTCGTGCTCAGATACTCCTTCCCCTTGGCGATTAAGGCAAGATGGATGTACTGCTGCGCAGTTTTACCGGTCAGATTCTTTAGAAGATCAGAAAGATAATTGGGTGAAACATTGAGTTTGTCAGCCACGAACGCAACCGAAGGAACGCCTTCATTTTGAGGTGCGGTGCTATCAAAATAGTCTTCCAGCGTTGCTTCTAGTCGAGTTAACAAATCATTGTTGATGTGCTTTCTGGTAATAAGAGTATGTTCAAAAATTTTATCCTGTGTACTGTCGCTCACATGAAATTTTGTTTCGCTTGCTCGCCTTCTCCATGTTCATTTTTGGCTCTTAAGAAACAACCCTTAGATAGGCACTAAGGTCATTCCCATTTTAGTGGCTTGCTGCTGTACATACCTTTTTCGCGGTTCAGCCAACTCGTGTTCGTATTGCGCTACTGGTATGGGATCAAAAGCTACTTGTTCTTTGACCATATGGTAGAAGATGGTCGCCAGCTTTCGGGCAGTGGCTTTGGTCGCCACTAAAGCCCCTTGTCTAGCTTTCATAGCTTTAGCATTTAGGTAAAAAAGCTCTTTGCTCAATAGCTTTGGAATATGCTCTTAAACGGGATTGGCCTAAAGACCATCACCAATATTGAAGCCAATAGCCGCTGAAACCAAACTTGACCACGGGCTTGAAAGCACCAATCAAAAATAAGGTCTTAGCTGCAAAAAGCTCCCAAGTAAGATACGTGTTTCCTCGCTTTGAAGCATTATTGTTCATAATGTGGTCACTTGATCCAAAAACGAACCGCGCGGCGGACCGCCCAAAAAAATCAAGCCACCGTGGCACGGAAATTCCCATGCGGGGCATCCCATGCGGGGCATCCCATGCGGGGCATCCCATCCCCGCACGGGGTGCCCCGTACAAAAAGCTCCGTATGCCTGCCATTCCATAGTGGCCTGTAGTTTCAGGCCAACGCGCTAAAATACAGATACTTGCAAAAACTTAAACATACTCTTATTCTCTAGATAGCCAGCTGCTCTCGCCGGTTAATTTCTTCTAATTCTGATAAGTTACGAATCAAGATGCGGTGGCGGTTGTAGTTGATGATATTCTTCTCGCGTAGTTTAGCTAGCACTCCACTCACAGTTTGGCGAGAAGTGCCCACCAGCATGGCAATGTCAGCGTGGGTGATACCGTGGCGGATCATGGTTTCCACTCCTACTTGCTTGCCTTGCTCGCGCGCTAAGCGGCACAGTAAGTCAACCACCCGATAAGGTACCGCCCGTCCCGCCACACACCCTAGTTGATGTGATAAGCGCTGGATGCGTTGGTTTAACGTACGGAATAGGTAGGCTTGTAGTGCGTTAGGCAGTTTAGAGATCTCCTCCAAAGTAAAAACCACCAGTTCGGTAGCATTGGCAGCTACTTGAGCAAAGCTATTCGCTCGGTAAAATGAGGTGGTAGCTTCACCAAACAGATCGCCACGATGTAATAGATCGTTGATAACTACTTTACCGTTAGATAGGTAGGACCCTACTTTCACCTGTCCCCGGCAAAGCAAATACAGGTACGGTTGCTGCTGATTTAGGAACACGTAGTCGTCTTTGTCGTAGCAGTGGCGAACCTTGTCCGGTAGTTGGGCAGTCAGTTTATCTAATTCGATATTTGATACGGGAGGGATAAATAAGGCATTCATAGGGTATGATAGTTTTGGGTGAATAAAAGGATTAGCTAAGGCAAAGGTAGGCCCGACAGGCTGCAATCTTATCGCCACGTAGGTCAAAAGAAAAGGCAGCACCAAACTCTTTGGCATTGTTCTCAAATTCAAACACTACGGTATTCTCCTCTTGTAGTGTTCTCACCGGTTGGTTCAGCTCGAGGGGCTCCCGGTCAGAAGTTAGCTGGGTCTGCAACGCGTGTGCCCCCGGTACGTCCCAAGCTTTGCTTAGTTTTTTACCGCTGATTACCCGGAAGGTGTAGTCGTCGGTAAGTAACTGCATGTAGGGTTGCCAATTGCCGTGGTGGTACGCTTCAGACCAGCGCTGCAATCCTTGCCAGGCCAGCTCGACTTTGTGAGAAGAAGATCGCTTCATAACAATTATGTATTTTCTAGATGTATGACTAAAAAAGTACCAACCATAGGCAGTAGCTATCTTCAGGTCTCAAAAACAGCGATTCAGCACTGAAAGGGCTCATTTTTCAGTAAAGTAATTTATACCAGTCGACGAGGAGTTTACTAGAAGCCCCCGATATTTAGGGGATGTACGATTGTCAGCCAACGATATACCGGGGTTACGTGCCCCAGTTTGAATCAGAAAGTTGCAAAGCAGTAAGGAGCTACGCCCTTTGTTAGTATCTTAACGCGTACTTTGTAGATTCCAGCAGTAGCCTTTGCTCTGGCAGCGATTCGCGTTGGTAGCAAAGGGTATTCATTATTAGCTGCATTCACCACCTATTCACTCCATAGTGCCATGCGTTTGTGTATAGCATTTTCTCGTCCATACTATCAATTCACCTTCTGGAGTACCATTTTGTGTAGTATCTGGCTCATCTTCTTGAGCCACACGGCAACAGGGCAAGGTACTACAACGCTAGATAGTCTGCGAAGCCGTGCTGCTGAGGCTCAGACTTCGAAAGACACCTCCCTGGTAGTAGTCTACCAGCACCTATCTTCCGAATTTGAGTCTGTCGACATGGACTCAGCTCACTATTATGCGCAGCAGGCAGCGGCACTGAGTAAACACCTTCACTACGTTCCGGGGCAGCTAAAAAGCCTGCAGCAGTTAGCATTTGTCGCCTACTCGCAGCTACGCTTTGCGGAAGGAATAACGTACGCTAAACAGGGACTTGCCCTGGCAGAGCCACAGGCTGATCTACCCAACATTAGTGTGTTTTCTAATACACTGGCTATCTTATACGACGAGCTGGGAGATTATCCTCAGGCCATCACCTGCTACCAACAGTCGCTTCAAGCAGCCGAAACCGATCAAGACTCAACGCAAATCGGCCGGGTTCTCAATAATATCGGGGTTACCTATTATCAGATCAAAAACTATGATAAGGCCTTAGAATACTACCAACGAGCGCTGGCGATCTATCAAACTTTAAATGAGAAGGAGATGATAGGGCGCAGCCTGAGTAAAGTGGCCAGTATCTACTACGCGCGGGAAGACCTAGAGACAGCTGTACGTATCACACAGCAAGCCCTGACGATGGCCGAAGAGGCCGACGACACGCAGCAAATTACCTATGACTTGTTCAATCTGGCTGAAATGTATCAGACTACGGGTGCGTCTGAGCGATCATCTGAATTAGTCAATAGATCAATTCAGCTGGCCGAACGACTAAATGACTACGGTATTCTAACGATGGGATACAAACTGCGGGGCACCCTACTCAGCGAACAGGGTCATTACGATTCTGCCCGTGCTGACTACGAGCGGGCCCTAAACTTAACGCAGACGTCAGGCAACCTCAACGAAGAGCAGAAGGTACACCGCGCGATTATTCAACTGGATTCTTTACTGGGTAACTATCAGCGGGCCTTTCTGCGTCAGGGGCAGTATTTACATATTAAAGACAGCTTGTTCAGCTTGGAAAAGACGAACCAGGTAGAAAAGCTACAGATGCGATACGAAACCGAAGAAAAGGATCAGCAGATTGCCTTGCTGCGTAGTGAAAACGAAGTCAAATCGCTCAAGGTAAGTCAGCAGGCTACCCTCAGGAACGTTTTGGTGGGTAGTATCATAGCGCTATTTTTACTGCTTGGGGTGCTTTACAGCCGATACCGTCTTAAACGGAAGTCACTCCGCCAGATCGCTCTGAAGAAACAAAAGATAGAGCAGAGAAACAAAAGTATAGAAATTAAGAACCGGGAGAACGAAGTACTACTGCGTGAGATTCACCACCGGGTGAAAAACAATCTACAGTTGATTCTAAGTCTGCTCAACGTTCAATCGCAACGATTTCAGGACGAGGCGGTGCTGGATTTTATTCGGGAAGGTCAAAGCCGAGTGCGGTCTATGGCCTTGGTGCATCAGGATCTTTATCAAGCCGAACGGCTGGATCAGGTTGACTTTGCTGCTTACCTTCATAAACTGGTATCGCACTTAGCTACTATGTACAACACAAAGCAAAGAGGTATAGACATAGACATTGACATACGGGTAGGTGAGGTGGTAGTCGACGTTAATGTCGCCATTCCCCTAGGACTCATTACCAACGAACTGGTCAGTAACACGCTAAAACACGCGTTCAACGATCAGCCCGAGGGCCGCGTCAGCATTTACCTGCGTCTCGGTGCCACTCGCTCCTACCGCCTTACGGTAGCTGACGATGGTGTAGGGCTGCCGGAAGGTTTTGACATATCGCAGACTAAGTCATTAGGTCTCAAGTTAGTTAGGGGCTTAACCCAGCAACTACATGGTAGCCTTACCGTGAGCAACGGGCAGGGCAGTTCGTTTGAGGTTACTTTTCCGATGGACGCTTCGTCGGTGGTCAGCGCCTGAAGTTATTGTGCTATACCTTTGTCATAAAAAATGACAGCGCGACCTGTGGCCGTGCTGTCATCAATACTACTGTCTCTATGTGATAGTGTTTGCTACATTCCAAACGGGGTAGCATCATCATCTTCTTCGTTTTCTTCAAATGGCTGACAGATAACCGGGCAGTTGATAATTGCGTTAGAAGCACGCAAGCCGGCGACAAAGCCGTTCTCCGCTCCGGGGCTTCCTTCGAAGCTGACCACTAGTCCTTCCTCTACCAGGCTACGCAGATCCGTGAAGCTGGTAATGCGGCGACGTTTGCCCGCTGCAATAGCCTCATCAGTCCAAGCATTCAGATGCGCATCCCACATCGGACTGTAGTTGTTGAAGAACTGCTCGTCATTATCAGGGTCCAGCGGAAACACATTAATGGGATCACGGTCGCCGTCTGCTATGGTAGAGTTCAAGCCCTGTCGTTCGGGATTGTCGGCGCCCGTCTCTCCGTTCACATTAGGTGAGAAGCCCAATAAAGCGGACTGGTCGTATACATTGCTCTCTCCGATGGCAGGCAGCTTGGCCAGTCGCGGAGCGTACACTCCTAACTCAATGGTAGCTGCTACCGGATCAGACGAATCGGTGACCAAGTGGTAGTAGAACTGGTCGCCACCTTGAAAGCCATCCAGCAGTTGCAGTGTAACCGTGCGCGCTTCAGGGTCGATGCTAATCACCCGGTCGTGTTGCCCCGTGGGGTTAGCTACCACCTGTATATTGAGGACTGAGCCACTGGGCAATACGCACAGCGACGACCATTCTTCGTCAGCAATGGCACCGGGCTCGGCCACCGCGGGTGGGAAGGCAAATGGCCCGTCACCTGCTTCCAGCCTACGCTCCGGACTGAAGTCTACCGCGCCACGGAACTTGATGCGACCGCGCTCCAGTGTCACTTCCTGGCTCCCTTCGGTATCGCGTCCGTAGATCATCTTAGGAGCGTAGTTGACGCCCAGTAATTTGGCCACAAAGAAGTTAGCCGCTTCGGTAACGATGAAGTACACATCATCGTTACCATCAGGGCCTATTCCTTTAAACATCGGTAGGGTAGCATTGGCCTTATCCGGATCTTCCAGATTATCCACCGCCAGGGTGCTCTTTATAAATACGTTTTGTTCTGCGGTAAAGCGCTCACCACGGCGGGCGCTCTGATACGTATCGTAGGGTAAACCGAGGTCTTCGGAAGCGGTACCTAACAAATCCTCAGCCTCCTTAAGGGCAGCGGTTTCGTCTAGCGCGGGGCTGGCCGCATCCGGGGCAGGCCCTTGTTCCACCGTGGTGGGTTCTTCTTGACAGGCAGTTAGGCCGGTGCACAGCAGGGCGGCTACGCCTATGTATCTAGCGTACGTTTTCATAATTGGTTGAATAAGTTAAAATTTATAATTAGCATTGGCTTCGTGCCAAGCCTTTGTCCCGGGATGATTCAAAGGTGCAAAAGCCCCGGAGCAAACGAAGTCACTTTGTTGACACTTACCGAGCGGTTGCCAGAGAAGCACGTTAAGTGGCGGGTAGCTGACACTGAGTGGGCGCAGCAGCGCGTGATCGATAAGAATAAGAGAGATAACACAACGACCGTGGCTACTACTCTCCTGATGTGTCAATAATTTGACAGTCGGTGAAGTAATGTTGGCAAAAGCCAATTGGCCTGTTGAGAAGATAATTATCTTTGACTAACCAATCCCCGTTACCCCCCGCCGCATGCGTCAAAAAATATTTATCGTAGAAAATGAGTTTATCATCGCTGAAGACCTGAAGATGATGGTAGAGCAGCTAGGTTACCAGGTAGTGGGCTACGCTCAGTCTTTTGCTAAGGCCCAACAATCAATCATAGCCGAGCCGCCCGAGTTAGTGCTACTGGACGTTCAGTTGTCTGATCAAATGGATGGATTAGAGTTGGCTCACTGGTTGCGGAAGCAGCAGATTCCTTTCGTGTTTGTCACTTCTTATGCCGACCAAAAGACGAGGCAGCAAACCGACGCTACCGCCCCGTTAGGTTATCTAGCCAAACCGTTTGACCAAGAAGACGTACGAACCACTCTGGTAGAAGCCTTTAGAATCATAGATCACCTCAATCAGTAGCCTATGCAAGTGGTAAGGAGAGTTCATTTTTTGTCAAAAGTAATAGCGATTGGACTGGTACTCTGTGCTACTTTCTTCCAAAGTTGCTTCGGGCAGTTGCCCCGAGACCCAGACAGTCTGCGGATGCTTCTGGTGTCATCACCCGACACTACTCAACACGATGCGCTCATCGAATTGGCCTGGCACCATATTCACACGCAACCAGACTCTACCATTTATTACGGAAAGCGGGCATTGGACCTGGCTGAGTCACTAGATGACCCTTACCGACAGACCAAAGGAACCAACACACTAGGAGTGGTCTACAATATGCTTAGTAGCCATCCGCTAGCCCTAGAATATTTCTTGCGTACGTTAGCTCTTAACGAACAAATCGGTCATCAACAGAACGTAGCCCGGACCCTACTCAATATCAGTAACATATTTACCATGCGGGAAGAGTTTTCCCAAGCACAAACGTACCTTTTAAAGGCATTACCTATTTCCCAATCAATAAAAGATAGCGGTGCTATGATGGCGGTATACAACAACCTAGCGGCAGTTGCATACGGTCAAACAAAGTATGATTCAGCTATTCAGTACGCCCGCCAAGCGCTGAACATCGTTGAGAAGAAACAAGGATTGGGAGCCCATCCCGAGATATATAACGTTTTAGGACAGTCCCATGCTGCCCTGCGTCACCATGCTAAGGCTTTATTTTTCTTCCGAAAAAGCTTGCAGATTAACCAGCAGTATGAAGACCCTGGTGTTCAAACAGAGGCCTTGGGCGGTATTGCCAAAATACACCTAAGTAAAGATCAAACAGACAGTGCGTTTACGTATGTACAACAAATGGTACAGGCTGCTCAAGCTTCGCAATTGCCAGATGCCACTGCCGATGCTAATATTCTTTTGTCGAGAATATACCAGACGACCGGTGACCACAGCCGTTCGCTGTTACACTATCAGCGAGCTACCGCCCTAAATGACAGTATACTGAACGAAACTACTTCGCAACGCATCGCCCAGATGCAGATAGTGTACGAGACCCAAAAGAGGGAGCAGGCCATTAAAGACCTACAACAAGAGAAAGCCTTAAGCACCGCTCAGGCGGAGAAAGAGCGTAGTCTTCGCTACGGTATTCTGGTAATTGTTTCACTACTTCTGGGGTTGCTCGCCATGCTCTACAACCGCTATCGCCTCAAGCAACGGGCGCTTCGGACCATCACCGAACAGAAAGGCCAGATCGAGCAGCAGAACATTATCATTACCGATAAGAACCAGGAAAATGAGGTGCTTTTGCGTGAGGTTCACCACCGTGTTAAAAACAACCTACAGCTAATCTTGAGCCTGTTTAATATTCAGTCGCGACAATTCGATGATGAGGCAGTACTTGACTTCGTACGCGACGGACAAAATCGGGTACGCTCGATGGCTCTTATTCACCAAGACTTATACCAAGCACAACGACTGGACCAGATTCGCTTCGACCATTACCTCAAGCAATTAGCCGATCACCTCCGAACGGTTTACCAAACCGAACGGCGATCTATCTTTGTGTGGGTGCGCGCCGAGCCGGTCTGCCTGAATGTAAACACCGCCGTTCCGCTGGGTCTAATCATTAACGAATTGGTGAGCAACGCGCTAAAACATGCTTTTTCAGACGATACCGGACGAGTCGAAATAAGCTTAGAGACCCGTTCCGATCAGCAGTATACGCTCCGCGTAACCGACGATGGCATTGGAATAGAAAAGACTGACAGTGCTAAGACCGCCAACACTATGGGATTAAACCTGGTGCGGGGGCTGGTGCGACAACTCGGTGGTACGCTGACGATGGCTACCGAAGCGAGTAGCAATTTTGAAATTGTATTTGCTAACAAGCACACCATCACTAATCAGCCACCTACCGTAGCTTCGTAATAAACTTCACTACTCAAAACGCTAGCCGAGAGCAGAAGAGTTTTGACAAAAAACTGATCACTGCGTACATTTGGTAATATGGGTCGATCTGTTTTTCTTGTTGAAGATGAGTACATCATTGCCGAAGATCTGCGTAGCATCGTTGAGGACCTAGGCTACCAGGTGGTCGGTCACGCAATGGAAGCCGCCGATGCTTTGGCGCATATCAAGAAGACATCGCCCGACCTGGTGTTGCTGGACATTCGTTTAGAAGGGGATATCGACGGCATCGCGCTGGCAAAAATTCTCAACGAAAAGTTTTCGGTTCCCTTTATCTTTGTCACCTCTCACGCTGACCAAAGCACACTGGAAGGCATCAAAGCCACCCAACCGCTTGGATACGTACTCAAACCCTTCGACCGACGAGACCTGTACGTAGCGTTAGATATTGGTTTTTCCAAGATCACGAACGAGAAGCTCCGACAGGAAAATGCGTACCTGCAAGAGGAGATTCAGTTGCAGCACAACCGTTTGGTTGGTAATAGCAATCTGCTACAGCGTATGCTAAACAAAGTAGAGCAAGTAGCCCCTACCGATATTACTGTGCTGATACAGGGGGAAACCGGTACCGGTAAAGAATTGGTAGCTCGAGCGGTACACGAGCTATCAGACCGCAAGCAAAAGCCGCTGGTTAAGATTAACTGTGCGGCACTACCCGCCGAACTGATTGAGTCGGAACTCTTTGGACACGAGAAAGGGGCCTTCACCGGGGCTACTCAACGGCGGGTGGGTAAGTTTGAGCTAGCTCACCAGAGCACTATTTTCTTAGACGAGGTTGGTGAGTTGCCCTTGGCTCTACAGGCTAAGCTGCTTCGTGTGATTCAGGAAAAAGAGGTAGAACGACTCGGCGGCAATCAAACCCTACGCCTCGACGTGCGGGTAATAGTGGCAACCAACCGTCGCCTGGAGGAAGAGGTCGCGCAGGGTCGCTTCCGCTCGGACTTGTACTACCGTATTAATGTGTTTCCGGTAGATGTGCCGCCCCTCCGGGACCGCTCGGAAGACATTCCGCTATTGGCTACACACTTTCTAGAGAAGACGGTCAAGAAGGTAGGGCGTTCGGTTACTGGCATTGACCGAGGGGCCTTACGGATGTTAAGTACATACCACTGGCCGGGTAACATCCGAGAGTTGGAGCATATTATTGAGCGGGCGGTCATCACGGCTACCCCACCTACTCTTACCGAGGCTGATCTTCATCTGTCCACTTCGCCCCCGGCTGTGGGAACAGCGGTCTTTGTTCCTACGACCTACGCCAATGCTGAGCGCAAGCTTATCTTAGACACTTTACGCCTGTGTCAGGGACGGATTCGGGGTAAGGGCGGGGCCGCCGAGCTGCTTGATCTTCCCCCTTCTACACTAGAGTCGCGTATGAAGCGATTGAGAATAGAACGCACGTTTAGCTAGTCTTACTAATTGACCTACCTGTGCTCTTCTCAGTGTCCACTTTAGCGGGGGAGAACCATGCAGACGCACAACAGTACTACCGAGTCAGATTTGAGGATGCAGTACCGCTATACCTACGACCATGCCAATCGATTGACTCGCATCTACCACCAAGTGGGTCAGGGTGAGGAAGTACTGATGGTGTATAACCACTACAACGAACTTGGTGAGCTCATAGAAAAAGACTTACATTATCAGGAGGATGTCTCTGTATCCCGGCAGGCTCCTACCATCGTGGCGGCTGAGTACGACGGATCGACCGTTTACCGAGCCACTGAGCAGATTGTGTTGCAGTCAGGTTTTGAGTATGGTGGCAGTGGTGGTTTTACGGCGGAGATTGGCCCACCGGCTCGGCAAAAGTCTGTCGGGGACAATCCACATTAAGACAGCGGAAGCGACGTGCCCGTATCAACAAAAAGGTAGGCTGATCACTGATTGGTAAATCTTGCCCCTTGCGCCAGTAGTAACTGTGGATTCGTTTAGAAAGCGTTCCGCACTGAGGGCAACGGGATGTGACTGCTTGAGTCTGAGTTGTTAGAGTAACCCCAACACTATCGTTAATCGGGTCTATGCTCTGAATTTGTAGTTCAGAAAGAAAGATTGGTATGCAAGTCATTGTTTTTATGCTGGCTTTGGTTGAAAAACCAAACAACAAACGACTCCAAATTGTCCGTTTTTTACCCCTCAGCACGCAAATTGCGGAAGAACCACTTTAGCGGGGGAGAACCATGCAGACGCACAACAGTACTACCGAGTCAGATTTGAGGATGCAGTACCGCTATACCTACGACCATGCCAATCGATTGACTCGCATCTACCACCAAGTGGGTCAGGGTGAGGAAGTACTGATGGTGTATAACCACTACAACGAACTTGGTGAGCTCATAGAAAAAGACTTACATTATCAGGAGGATGTCTCTGTATCCCGGCAGGCTCCTACCATCGTGGCGGCTGAGTACGACGGATCGACCGTTTACCGAGCCACTGAGCAGATTGTGTTGCAGTCAGGTTTTGAGTATGGTGGCAGTGGTGGTTTTACGGCGGAGATTGGCCCACCGGAAGCAGTAACCACCACCAACCAGCCGCTGCAATCAATTGACTACCGCTACAACATCCGGGGCTGGCTTACCCACATTAACAATAGCGCGCTCAGTGCCGACGGTGGAGTGACCAACGACGATAGCAACGACCTGTTCGGCATGAACTTACTGTACAACAACACGGTCGCTGGTCTTAACCTAACCCCTCAGTTTAATGGTAACATCGCGGCAGTGCAGTGGAGCAACGCCGACCTGAACGGTGGATCGGAAAAACAGCGGGCCTACCGTTATGCCTACGACCGGATGAACCGGGTGACTGCCGCCCAGTACCTGAGCAAAGCCTCGGCCTGGAGTGCCAAGGCCGACTATTCGGTAAGCAGCATCAACTACGACCTGAACGGCAACATTCTGGGCCTTCAGCGCAACGGCCAAGGCGGTGGGGTGGTGGATAATTTGACCTACGGTTATGCCAACGGTGGCAACCAACTGAGCGCGGTGACCGACAACAGTGGCAACGACCAGGGTTTTACGGACGGCAATTCAGCGGGCAACGACTACGTCTACGATGATAACGGTAACCTTACCCAGGATCGTAATAAAGACGTGAGTAGCATTCAGTATAACTACCTCAACTTGCCTCAGCTCATCACCTTCAACAATGGCGACAAGCTGCGCTATACCTACAGTGCCGCCGGGGCCAAGCTGCGACAAGAAGTGATTCTGCCCAACGGCTCATTGAGACAGGTGACCGACTACGTTGGTGCCTTCCAGTACCGGAACGGGGCACTGGATTTGGTGACGCACCCGGAGGGGCGTCTGAAAAAGCAGGATAACGGTAGCTTCGCCTATCACTACGACTTGAAGGACCATCTGGGCAACACCCGACTGACTTTTTCCAGCGTGCCGACCACCACCTCGGCTACGGCCAGTATGGAAGCCAGTGCCGCCTCAATAGAAGAGCAGATATTTGAAGGGGTGGCCGAAAGTCGTCATACAATGGCTTTCCACAACACCACGGATGCCAATGCCAGCGAACCAGATCCCAATCAGGTAGCTGCACTGCTGCCCGGGCAGCAGGGGCCTGCCAAGAGCTTACGGGTGCACGCTGGGGACACCGTGCGGCTACAGGTGAACGCCCGCTATGAGACGAGTCCTAGTGAAGTACAGGGCATAGAGGGCATTGCTACGGAACTGGCTGGGGTGGCCACCAGTGCGGTAACTAGACAAGAAAGTGCTATTCCTGGTAGCAGTCTTAACCCAGCCGCTACAGCGGGAGCTTTGGCCAACGGCAGTAATGAAGACGTGCCAAAAGGCTACCTGAACTATATTCTCTACGACGAAGACTACCAGCCCATCCACAAGGGCTTCCAGAAGGTGAGTGAAGCCGCGGCAGTAGGGAAGGGCAACCCCAATGCCGAAGCAGAAACACTATCGCTAGAAATACCCATTGCCGAAACGGGCTATCTGTACACTTACCTCAGTCATGAGGCGGGCAAAGGTGCATCAGCAGCAAGTAGTTCCAGTGCCCGCACCCAGATGTCAGGACCAACTACGGGTACTACCGACGGTCCCCCGGTCTTCTTTGACGACCTAAGCGTGGTTCACCAAAGCTACATCGTGCAGGTGGACGACTACTATCCGTTCGGGTTAAGTTTTGACCAGGATGTGGATAGGATACTGAAGAATAAGTATCTTTACAACGGAAAGGAGTTACAGAACGAACTACAGATTGGCTGGTACGATTACGGAGCCAAAATGTATGATCCGACATTAGGTAGATGGCATGTCATTGATCCCTTAGCCGATCAGATGCGGAGACATTCTCCCTACAATTATGCTTTTAATAACCCTATTCGGTTCGTTGATCCTGATGGAATGATGCCACAGCACGGCGGAAATCCGATTAAAAAACTTGTTCAGAACGTTAAGCAGACCGCTACCAATTATGTGCGGAAAACGACGATAAAGGCCGCAGCAAGTGTCGCCAACTATGCTCAAGAAAAATATTCTGAAGTGGTTGACAATACGTCTCTATACGCAGAAGTAGACCTAAATTTCTGGGTTGGAGCGAGAGCTACGACCGAAATCAAAGGATATGGAGGCGATGTAAATATTAGTTCCAGAAAGGTTGCAGGAGGAGGGGTAGAAGTTGATAAGAGCGGAGTGTCTTCTACTTCTTATGACAAGAACCCTGAAACGGTCTCAGGGGTTGAGGTAGGCGTGCCTATATCTGGGACAAGCTTTGGATTTGCAGTGGGCGCAGAAACATCAACTACGTCCAATGCAGGAGGCAAAATCACAACTGAAAAACAGCAAATCGAAATGGCAGTCGGAATCGTACCTTTGTTAGCTGTAGGAGTTCGGCAACAGAATGAAAAGAATAACGTAACAGGTGTTGATTCACAAGTCCATCGAGTAGAAGTTGTACATAGTGTTAAGGCAGGTTTTATTATTGGTGCTGATTTTAGCCTTAGATATGGTATAAAACACACTGAAAATGAATAATACTACTTCTCAGATAAGACTTTGCGAATAATAATTTAAACCCTTATGCATTACAAATGGCTAGTCGAAGATACATATCTAACAAAAACATCAAGGTATCGCAGGTTCTACTGATACTGATACTGGCAATACCAGTATTCTTTTTTTGCTTATATTTATTTTACGGAACTCGCTATATTCTAATAATATCTGTTATTTCCTTTGTATCTGTAGCTTCTATAAATTTGTTGTACCGAAAAATATATGATGTATATGTAGGAGAGGGACAAATAAATTATGAGAACCTATTTGCTAGGGGCCATGTAGATGCTGATTTGTTTGAAGAAGTGGTGAGTATATACCCGCCTTTTTTTAGCATGAATTTCAAGGATGGAAGAAGTATTATCTTTTTGTACACTTACGCTCTTCCTTTCGGAGGTATGTTTAAAAAGGAAAGTTATACAGAGAGCTTTCGGAGAAAGATAGAAAAGTACTCCTCAAAAGAGTAATTTGCCTTGCCCCCCTCTGGTCGTAGCATATGCTACGACTAATCATTGAAGTAGAGCGTCCGCTCGGTGCTGGTAGAAGAACGAAATTCTAGCGATAGATAGCCACTACTGCCATCATACAGTCCAATGTGACTCCTACCAAAGAAAAGAGCAGGTGTTTGAAGGCGTAGCCGAAAGTCGCCGCACGATGGTCTTCCACAACACCACGGATGCCAACGCCAGCGAACCCGACCCCAAACAAGTAGCCGCGCTGCTACCCGGCCAGCCAGGCCCCGCCAAAAGCTTGCAGGTACACGCCGGGGATACGGTCAGGTTACGGGTGAACGCTCGGTACGAGACCAGTCCGGGGCAGGTGAAAGGACTAGAGGGCATCGCCACCCAGATTGCCGGAGCGGCCACCGGCGGAGCGGCCGGACTGGAAGGAGCAGCAACCGGAACCGGGGTAAACCCCGCCACGGCCGGTAGCGCTTTGGCTAATGGCCAGGATCAGGGAGTACCGCAGGGCTACCTCAACTATATCCTCTACGACGAAGACTACCAGCCTATAGACCAAGGCTTCCGCAAGGTGAGTAAAGCGGCTGAAGTAGGAAAAGCCAACCCCAACGCCCCGGCAGAAAATCTATCGCTAGAGATACCCATTGCTCAGGAAGGCTACCTGTACACCTATTTGAGTAACGAAGGAGGCGGTACCGGTGGCAGTAGCCCCGCCGCTCGAGCGCAGATGTCGGGGCCTTCCGCCGGTACAGCAAACGCTTCGCCTGTCTACTTCGATGACTTCACCGTAGAGCAACTGAGCTACATCGTGCAGGTAGATGATTACTATCCCTTTGGGTTAACTCACCAGCAGCCGTTAAATAGTCCAGAGAATAAATACCTGTGGAGTGGTAAAGAAAGACAAATCGATCTTGGGCTTAATTGGGATGATTTTGGAGCCAGGATGTACGACCCGGCACTAGGTAGGTTCCACACCCAAGACAGATTTGCTGAGAAGTATTATTCACACAATTCATATCACTACACGCTTAATAATCCGATTAATGCCATTGATGTCAATGGTGATTCGACCATCTTAATTGGCTGGAACAACTGGACAAGCAACTTTAATAGCAATTTCCGCAATACGGTCGCCAGCCGGGCGAGCAACCCCTCTTTACTCTTAAACGATGCAAGCAACGCAATAGGTGGCATGGCTCAAACGGTAGCAGATGCTACCTTCTTATCCAATGCGATGGGCAGGGAGAACCAAACGGCTAACGCCCTGGAAGCAGGCTTCAATACGCTGTTAGATGTGCCAAACATGAGCAGAGAACAAATTGGTGCACTTGCAGCAGCTACTACAGCTGTATTAATGGAAGCGTTCGCCGAAAGGAAAGTTCCTAACAAACTAGGCGACCTAACACCATCTGAAATAAATCAGATACAAAATGTGGTTGAAGAGGCAGGAAGGCCATTAACTGTTGTTGGTTCAGCTGCTGAAGCAAGAAGAAGAGGAGTAGGAACAAACCTTCCAATCGGTAAAGGTGATGGTACTAGAAGTGATATTGATTTCTTGGTATCGCCTTCTAGTCTAAATTATTATGATAATCTTCAAAATAAGCTTCCTTCTTTAGATCCCAAATCTGGTATAATACTAGGCTTACATAATCCTTTTATCGGTCCAGGAATAATATTTTCGCCTGGGAGTACCCCTGTTAAGGTTGATTAATCATAACTTCGGCAGTAACTCTTTTACTCAACAATTAAATGACATGATTAGATATTGGTTTGAGTTCGAAAATGATGATTCTTTACCCTTAGGGACTCTGTTGGGAGTAGGCGTAACCGCAAACAACTACGGTGATGCACTGTTGCTAATGAAGAAAAGAGTCTTTCGATCAGGAAAACTACCTGAGATAAAGAATTTTGTTGAGGACGTTGATATCAGTTCATTAGATCAGAATCATGTATCTCCAAATATAGCCCCCCCCCTGAATAGGGGGGTTTGGTATCCTTTGGGGTATTGACCGCCTCTTTATAAGAGGTAGCCGGAGCTGCTGAAGGGCTGAACGAAGCTTTGGCGGGCACTACGCTGTTGGATAGGGATAAGACTGGGGTACCGAAGTCCTACCTCAACTATGTAGTGATGAACGAAGAGAAGGTCGTCGTTGACCAAGGCTTTGTGCCGGTGAGTGAAGCGGCTAAGATCAAGACCGGACGACGAAAGAAGGGTAGAAAGGTGAAGGGTATTGCGGAGGTAGATAGCGTTTCGCATGAGACGCTAGCGGTTGACCTGGACATTGCCGAAGAAGGCTATCTATACACTTACGTGAGCAACGAGAGCAACTGGGATGTAGACGTTCACTTTGACCAGATGCAAGTGGCCGCTTTATCAACCACTCAACCGGTGATTGTACAGAGTAACGACTACTATCCGTACGGGTTACCCCACGATCAGACCCAGGGAAGAGTCTTGGACAACAAGTACCTCTACAACGGCAAAGAACTGCAAGATAAAACCGGACTTATTGCACTACGGCTTCCGTCAGTACGACCCGGCTTTGGCCAGATGGCACGTACCCGAACCCCTGGCCGATCAGATGACGGGTATCTCTACCTACGCATATGCCTATAACGCCCCGACTACTCATGTAGACCTGTACGGTTTGGCTCCCGGCTATCTACCCGGCAAGATGACCACTGAGGCGGGGGGTATCCAAGGCAACGCGCTAGCCGGAGTAGGCAACGCCATTGCTACGGGGCTTTCGGGCGGGCCTTCAGCCAATGCCTACCGGCAAAAGCAGCAGAACAACGATCCAGTGAGTTCAAGTAACGTGCAGGGCACCGATGGTAGAAAGCATAGAATCGGTCAACAAGATATCGCGGAAAGTTATACTGTGGATCGGATAGTAGGAGTGCCAGCCTATGGATATTGGACCGTTCACCTAAGCAACGGACAACGTTATTACAACAGTGGCTTATCACGGAGGAGAAGAAAGCAGATCAGGAATTTTGTGGGTGAGAGTTTAACATTTGTTGAGAGGCATTTTAATGGTAATTTGGGCGTAGTAAGTGCTGCTGTGGGTGGTTATGGTAAAGTGCCCAACGATGTAAAGAGACACTATGCTCACAAGTTGTCCAAGCAGACTGGTATAAAGTCTGGGAAGATATTTCAGAGTGTGAAGGCTTTTTCAAACGGGGCAAGCAAAATTGCCAGTAAAGTAGGACCAGTCGGTACGTTTCTAACTATGGGGGTTATTGGTTATGAATTAGGGGCAAATACATGGGATGCTCATACGGTAGTAAATATCGGTTTACTCGTTGGCGCAGGCGCAGCAGCAACGCTTTCTGCACCTGCTGTATTGACAGGAATTGCTGTATACGGCGTGGCTGATTACGCTTTTGATCTAAGTGGAAAAATAGATGCTAATGTCGGAAGGAAGTCTGATCTTTGGAAACCTTAGAAAGTGACTATGAAAGTATTGACAAACATATTGAAGCTCAACTATAGTCTGGCAGATTGGTTTGCAGGAAGACGAGACAGAATAGTACCTGGGGCGACGTTCTTCTTCTTAAACCAAGTGGTCTTTACGTTCGGAGCTCTGTACTTTATTATTATACCTCTGCTTCCGTTCAAATTAAGTCTAAACTTGGCGGTAGCCATACTAGTAGGAACATCAGTTTTATTGTATTATGGACTCGAGAAGAAAATAGAAGAGAAGTTCAAAATCCTCAATTATGAGAAGCAGTACTCTCGTTTACCAAAAAAAACTAAAGTGCTGTATAGGTTATTCGGATTGAGTCTTTTTATTTCAACAATCGCTTTTATGTTTGTGATAGGTATTCTATCCTTTGAAGGATATGGAAGATAGGAACAGAATTTCTTAGTTAGTAATAGCTCTATAGCTTAGACTATGGCGGCATGTTACTCGCTAAAAATGCATAGGCCATTATACGATGGTCTTTCACAACACCACCGATGCTAATGCGAGCGAACCTGATCCTAATCAGGTGGCTGCTCTGCTACCCGGGCAGCAGGGGCCTACAAAAGCCTGAGGGTACACGCCGGGGACACTGTCAGACTACAGGTAAACGCTCGCTACGAGACGCGTCCTGGTGAAGTACAGGGGCTAGAGGGCATTGCTACGGAACTGGCCGGGGTGGCTACGGGAGCGATGACTGGGCAAGAGAGTGCTGTTCCCGGTACAACGGCAAAGAACTGCAAGACAAAATCGGACTTTTGCACTACGGCTTCCGGCAGTACGATCCGGCTTTGGCCAGATGGCACGTACCCGAACCCCTGGCCGATCAGATGACGGGTATCTCTACCTACGCGTATGCCTACAATGCCCCGACTACTCACGTAGACCTGTACGGTTTGGCCCCCGGCTATCTACCCGGCAAGATGACTACTGAGGCGGGGGGTATCCAAGGCAACGCGCTAGCCGGAGTAGGCAACGCTATCGCTACGGGACTTTCGGGCGGGCCTTCAGCCAATGCCTACCGGCAAAAGCAGCAGAACGATGATGCGGTGAGTTCCCGCAATGTGCAGGATATGCAAGGCAGGAAGCACCGTTTATCTTCGGATGATATTGCCTACGGTAGTGGTGAGATAGACCAGCTTAACTACTATTACTACAACAACTACCTGCACTTTACTATCTTTAACAAAACCGGCAGTCAGTACTCCAATCGAGCTTTCATAAGCAAAGCTGACTATCCCTACTATGGAAGCGGTAGAAAAAATGGCTTTCTATCAGACCCTTTGTTCTGGGCAAATACAGGGCTGGGAATGGCGAGCACCGTCGCTACGATAAAGGGTGACTTTCTGACGCGCAATGAAATTTGGTACAAGACTAAAACCAAAGGTGTAGCTTGGCATTGGCAGACTAAAAGATGGAATAATCCGGGGTCAAAAGCGTGGCGAGTACAACAATTAAATACAGTAAAGGGTATCCGAAGTTTGGGCAGTAAGATGGGGTTGGCTTCGGGAGTACTTTTAGGCGTAGATATATATCAAAAACAACAAGTCAATGCTTCACACGTATTAAACGCTGCTATGGTAGGCGTTTCGTTTACAGGAGTTGGAGCAATAGTAGCTGGTGTGTATTTTGCTGCTGACGTAGGTGTTTTAATGACAACAGGTAGGTCAATCGGCGACTATGTGGATGATTCAGTAGGTAGCTCTTTAGTTGAATTTTAGCATCTTTTAGAATGGGAATATTAAAAATGTTTGATAGTGTCTTTTTGAATGTTTATTGCTTTTACGTAAAAAATAAAAGCAATATGGCTGACGAATTCGCGACAAACTACGTGAGTCTACTTCAAGGTCTACTCATATCTCTTCCGTTCGTTTTTATAAACATCTTCGTGGATGTTTGGAGCCGAATTGACTCGTACGAGAAAGTGATTGGCTTTAGTGTCAAGATAGTTTTTTTGTTCTTTTTAGCCTTGATAATGATCTATAACCACAGACGATATAAGGTAAAGTTTAAAAAAGAGGAATACGAAAAGATGAGGCAGGGGAAAGTATTCTCGATACCAGTATTTGGATTCCTGATGGTGCTAGTTCCGATATTAATTGTGACGGTTATAGCATCTGGGTTTCATCTAACTGACATTTTGAGAGAGATTCTGTTCGTGTGATCTGTTTTGTGAACCGTTAACCTCAACCGTAATAAGAGGTAATTTATTTAGTCAGTACCTCTACAACGGCAAAGAACTGCAAGACAAAACCGGATTATTGCACTACGGCTTCAGGCAGTACGACCCGGCTTTGGCCAGATGGCACGTACCCGAACCCCTGGCCGATCAGATGACGGGTATCTCTACCTACGCGTATGCCTACAATGCCCCGACTACTCACGTAGACCTGTACGGTTTGGCCCCCGGCTATCTACCCGGCAAGATGACTACTGAGGCGGGGGGTATCCAAGGTAACGCATTAGCCGGGATAGGTAATGCCATTGCGACAGGCCTTTCGGGCGGGCCTTCGGCCAATGCCTACCGACAAAAGTCGCAGAACGATGATGCGGTGAGTTCCCGCAACGTGCTGGATATGCAAGGCAGGAAGCGCCGTTTGTCTTCGGATGATATTGCCTACAGTAGCGGTGAGGTAGATCAACTCAACTATTACTTCTACAACAACTACCTACACTTCACGATCTTCAACAAGACGGGCGAGCAGTATTCTAACCGGGCTTTTGAGCAAGCAAGTATCATGGATGGCAACTATGGCTCGAAGGATATAGTTAACTATGGTATGTCGGTTTCGGGGTTAATTTTAGGAGGTACAGAAGCGCACCTCAGAAATGCTAGATCGGCTTACGCTGCTAGAGGAACCAAAACGGCTCAAAGAGTGATCTCGAAGATAATTGACCCAAGTATCTCTAGAGTCGCTAAAGTTGCTAAAGGAATAGGGGTTGCCGGGGTATTACTAAATGGAACAATAGTAGGAATTAATTGGTACAACGGTGAAGATATTACTGCTAGCCAAGTTGCCGATTTAGCTATCGGAGTTGGCTTAATTGCTGCAGGTGGCCTTACTATTATGTCAGCACCAGCCGCGTTAGTTGCTGTCGGTGCGTATGGCATTCTAGATTCTGCTGGTGCATTCGATACAGCTAAATCATACTTAGGTGGAAATACTACAGTCTTACAAGGACGAAGACCTAATGATTGACATATGAAAAAACACGAATATCAGCTTATACATATCCCAAAAATTCTCTATACTTTACGACTACTGATTGTAATTATAGCTACCCTTATATTACCATTTCTACTTCTGGCAATAATTTCGATTGAAGTAAACCCTATTTTGATTTTATTCTGTTCTTTTGGATTAGCATTCTTTTCATTAAAAATATCAGCAAAAATTGTTAGGAATAAACTACATATAGCAATAGAAAAAGGAGTGCTTAGAATCACTGAAACCTCATCACTAACTAATAAAAAGAAGGAGAAAATTATTAACTGGAGTGATCTTAAGTCCTACGTTTTCTATACAACACAGTATTACCATATTTTAAAATTATACACTGCAAAAGGTAAAAAAATTACGTTGACTTTAGATCATGATAGTCGTCAGCTTGCACGCTTTGAAGAGGACTTTCGTAATAAGGTATCTTCAATTAACCAAATTGGACATACTAGCATATTTCTAAAGCCATCTATATACGAGACCAACGCTGGTTTTGGAATAGCAATAGTACTTATCCTATTAATGATAGGGTGGCCTTTGGTGGCTTGGATAAACCACAAAAGCTTCCAAATTGGATTAGCACTTGTATTTTATTCTGGTGCTAGCTTTTTCATCTACATGGTTTACCAGCATTACAAGAGAAACAAAACCTTAGATTAGTCCCAGATGTTTTATCGTTGACTTTGGCGTCGGTGCGGTGACCGGCCGAGAGAGTGCTATTCCTGGTAGTAGTCTTAACCCGGCTACTGCGGCGGGGGCCCTGGCCAATGGACGTGATCCGGATGTACCACAGGGCTATCTCAACTACATCCTCTACGATCAGGACTATCAGCCCATCCACAAGGGCTTTCAGAAGATCAGCGAAGCCGCTGCGGTAGGCAAAGGCAATGCTAACGCTGAGGCGGAAACCTTATCACTAGAGATACCCATTACTGAAACGGGCTATCTGTACACCTACCTCAGTCATGAGGCGGGCAAGGGTTCATCAGCCGCGAGTAGTACTTCTAATGCGCGAACGCAGATGGCGGGGCCTAGCTCGGGTACTACCGATGGCCCCCCAGTCTTCTTTGATGACTTCTCCGTAGTGCAACAGAACTATATTGTGCAGGTAGATGACTACACTACTATCTCCTTGAATCGATCCACGATCAAACTCAGGGAAGAATGTCGTATAATCAGGCAGTAAGAAATTTACAAAATAAGTTTGTTACTGCCTGCGGTAGCAGAATCTGTAGAGCTTTTGGTGAGTTTCTTTTCCAATATGCTCATATCATTGCTTAGTTTTTGTTCTACCACTTTTGCATACACTTGGGTAGTGCGCAAACTGGTGTGGCCTAGCATTTTGCTAACGCTCTCAATAGGCACGCCATTGGATAGTGTTACAGTAGTCGCAAAAGTATGACGGGCCAGGTGGTATGTTAAATTCTTGCCTACTTCGCATAGGACGGCAATTTCTTTGAGATAAGCATTCGTCTTCTGATTGGTATATACTGGAAGTACTTTTCCGTTTGCTTGCGCTAACGGATGATCAGCGTACTTATTTACAATAGCTTTGGCTTGAGGTAGGAGAGGCACCTTGAACCACTCCTTGGATTTCCGTCGTTTCCCTTGTATCCAGAGCTTTCCATCTAGTCCAGTAATAATATGACCTGAAGTGAGATCGTATACTTCGGCATACGATAAGCCGGTGTAGCAACTGAAAATAAAAATGTCCCGGGTTTGGTTCAGTCGGTCAATGTGGAACTCTTTCTTCTCAATCCTTTGCAGTTCGTCTGGTGTCAAGAAGCCGCGTTCTTTTTTTTCAAACTTGAGCTTAAACTTTATAAATGGGTCTTTGACAAGCCACTCTTCCTTTACGGCCAAATTGACCATCTTACGTAAACGCTCTAAGTGCTTCATCGTCCCGTTCTGAGTACAGGGCTTCTGGTGGCCATCGGGGGTGCGGTTCTTAATGTATTTCTCAAAGTCTCGGATAAACTTGTAGTTTAGTTCATCTAGGTAGAGATCAGAAGTTTTTCTCTTCTTCTGCAAGAACTCATAGACGTATCGTTGGGTAGTATGGTAGTTCTTCTGGGTACCCCAGGCTAGTTCACCTTTCATCTCTTCGTTGTGATATTCAACGAGTTCCTTCAAGGTTTTTCCACGCTCGTCCTGACCAAGATAGCGGCTTTTAACAGACTCAGCAGTGATGAGCTTTCGCTCTCGCTCTAGTTGCTGCTGGCAATCGTAGAGCTGACTACGGATCTGCTCCAAGTAGGTGTTTAGTGCTTTTACATCCGGTCGGTTGCCTTTGGCCAGTCCTCGAGTTTCATCCCAGCGGTCTAGCTCAACTTTTCGTTTAACGGATAAATCAATTCGTTTGCTGTCTACAGTAATTCGTACGTAGACAGGGGCTTTTCCGTCGGATAGGCGGTGTTTTTTAATAAAGAACAAAATGCTGAAGGTGTTAGAAGATCGCATCTTAATACGGTTTAAAGGGTTTTACATACATTTACTTGTGTCCATTTCAGAATGGACACAAATAGCGTATCAAACCAACACAAAACGGACAAACTTTTATAGATGTAAAGTGCTGTTAAACAGTGGGTTACATCCATATCTGTGTCCAAATGTAGAAAAAGAAAATGGACCACGAAATGGACACATTTTCTATGCGATTCTATGCATATATTGGAGGGTATAAAAAAGAAAAACCCCTCAAATCCTGCGATTTAAGGGGTTTTAGTAGAATTTAGGGTTATTCTGGTCGGGATGAGAGGATTCGAACCTCCGGCCTCGTCGTCCCGAACGACGCGCGCTACCGGGCTGCGCTACATCCCGTAATAAGCAGCAAACTACCAAATACCCGGAGCCAATGCAATGAATACGGGTAAAACATCAGCAGCCATTTTGTCACCAAATTATTCTACCGCTTCACGCCCTTGGCTCAACAGTATACCAGTACCGGTTGGTGCCAATTCGTTCGCGAAATCAGAAGGGCTTAACTTAGTGAGTATGTTTTACTTGCCGTTTGAATCACATCCGGTGAACCCAAACAGCCAGTCAGAACTATAAATAGTGAGGTTGTACAAATGTATTTGATCGACAATGCAGCAAGGGCAGTATGCTAGGACTGAGTTCTAATACTGTTTAAGGTGAGTAGCAAGAGCAAAACGAAGGCCACCTAATCGCTACTCTACCCCTAGAGAAAATTGCAGCGTGGTATAGAACGTTCGTGGTTCTGCCGGGATAATGCCCGGACCAGGATAACCGGTGGCACGCTGCGTGAAGTATCGTTCGTTAAGCAAATTATTGATACCAGTTTCCAGCTTCCACCGGTGAAAAGTATACGACGCCGATAAGTCGAGCACGGTGTAGGCCGGTATTTCACCCACGACTCCCTCACGACTATCACCCGCTAAGGGTACACGCGAGTTTTCTACGTCTGTGAACTGCTCAGAAAGATAGCCTAACTGTGCGTTAATCAAAAGGTTACGGTACCCTGCTCGTAGTCCTACTTTAAGATTCGTTTGGGGAATAAACTCGACGCGCTTACCTACTACGTTGTTTTCTTCCGACTGTAAATACTCCGACCGCGTAAACGCAGCGTTGATAAAGCTTCTGAGCTGATAACGATCAGCGTCCATACCGAAGATATGTACCAAATCAGCGTCGACGAAGGCCTCTAGTCCGTAAATGATGGCCTGACCAATGTTCTTACGCACGCGGTCGGCGCGGTCATTAAGCACCGTTCCCAGACGGTTATCATACAATAAACTAAAGCTACTAATATCGTAAGAGAATAAGTTGCGCCACTTACCTCTAGCCCCTATATCAGCGGTAAAACCGCTTTCATCACTAATGCCGGGGTCAATGATGAATGTCGGATTGACTACCCGGATATCACTGAACGTGACCGAACGGTAATTCTGCGAAAAGTTGGCGTAGGCTTCTAGGTGAGAGGAGGGTTCGTAGCTGGCACCTATACCCAATAGTACAAACGTTCGTTCTAATGAGCGGTTATCTGTCAGGGATTGTTGATCTATCGGGTTGCCGGCATTGTTAAAAACCAGCTGCTGGTACGTGCCCCTACTTTCGGTGCGAATGTGTTCCCAGCGCACGCCCGGAGTTACTGAAAGTCGATCTGATAAGAAGAGTACATTTTCGCCAAAAATTGCCAGGTTACGATTAGGAAACCTGAAGTCAGACTGGTTCGCATAATTAGGAAATCGTTCGGTGACCGGACGAAAATCAGCATCATCGCCCAACGAGCCGGGAGCCTGTAGAGAGCTGTTATCGGCTTGGTAGTACTTACTGCCGACCAGTAGTACGGCATCGTGGCGGCTCAGTTGATAACGCGTAAGCCAGCGGGCTTCAACTCCCCAGTTGTTAAATTGGCCGCTTATTAAATCGCGGGGAAACTCGTAGGTACCGTCGGGGTTGACTTGATCTTCTCCGGTTACCGGATTCTCGTTGAGTTCGCGCGGATCGCCCCTGAAACCTACCGCGTTGCGCTCCGCATCGAGTCCGAAAGCATTGAGGCTTACGTTAGTACTCGCCGATAGCTTATGTTTAAGCTGGAGAGACCACAGCCGCCAGTCTACGTTAAACCAGTTACGCGTGCGCGTGCTTTGGTCAGGATCCTGAGCAAACTGGGTGTCAGTTAGTCCGCCCGGTTGCTGGGCCAAATACTCCAAAAAAGTGACCTCACCGGTGAGTGATGTTCGATCGTTAAAGTCGTAGTTGAGGTGTAAATACGCATTCTGAGAATCGAAGCCAGCGTTCGGACGAAATCCATCGCCCTGCTTGTAGTGGAAGTAAGTATAGTAGCTTAGCTTGCCCGCAGTACCACTCAAACTGTTGAAGCTCGTTAGTAAACCGTACGATCCTACTGACTGCCGCGATATCCACTCCAGCTTACGGGTAGGGTGGGGCTGTTTCATTTTGAAGTTGATCAGTCCGCCAAACTGGGTACCGTATTGCAGGGAGGCTGCGCCTCTAACCACTTGTATCTCACGCAAGGCTTCGGCGGGTGGAGTATAGTAGCTCTCGGGATAGCCCAACACATCGGCGCTAATGTCGTAACCGTTCTGCCGGGTGTTGAAACTGGCCGTCCGGTTAGGGTCCAAGCCCCGTCCGCCAATACTAAGCTGTAGTCCGCTCTGCCCGCCTTCGTAGATGTTGAGGCCCACTACTTGCGCGTAAATTTGTCGGGCATTGTTAGCGGCTAGGTTGCCTACCAGCTGATCAACCAGCACGACTTCGCTCTTTTTTCCGGCGTAGATAGCGGTGCCCTCTACGGGTTTTAATCGGCTAACCCCAAACCTAGTTTCTCGCTCTTGTTGAATCACTACCTCTGATAATTCTTGATTAAGCGGAGCCAATACGAACTGAAGGGTCGTATCACTTCGCAGATCAAGTTGCACTTTCTGCGTTTGATACTGATAGCAGAATATCACCAAGTTATAAGTACCAGCCTCTAGATTAGTGATCTGATACACACCGTTGTTATCCGTCACGGAGAGCTTACCGGTGGTTTTGTTGTAGACTTCGGCGGTAGCAATAGGTTGCTCGTTCTCGGCATCGGTAATCTTTCCGGTTACTTGATACTGAGCCGCAGACGGTAGTGCGCTTAACCAACCCATGAGCACCATTATCAGACCCAGAGAACGATTGCAATATGTCTTACAGAAACTACAATCCACGGATGTGATCATTAAAGGGTAGGAGGTAGGTGCGCGAGCGAAATGACTCTTGGACCTGGGTTAGGTCAACCGTCGGGTCGACGTAGGGTTGACTTGCCCGCCCGTTTAGTGCCACGTAGCTATCTACGTACACCTGCACTCGCTGGCCTGATAGTGAATAATGATCGGCCAGATGGTGAGCATATTGAATGATGAAATCTGGTTGCGTAGCCATTTGTTTCTCCTGAAACGTGGTTAAGAAGTTCGTATTATCCACGTAGAGCCGCTGACCACTCTGTGGGTCAACCACCCGAAAAGTGGCGGAGCCTGCTTTTTCCATGAGCATGACTCGCCACGAAAAGCGGTAACCTTCTTCTGTCCAAAACAGCTCTCCCGGATACAGCAGGTATCTAAAGGGTAGCAACAGTTGCACACTGAAGAACAGCCCCACAATTCCTAGCTTCCACCGAGGCGTGCTAGCAGCTCTTTTATAACTGAAAGCAGCTTTTTCAAGACGTAAACCTTGTGACAGTAGAGCAAGTATCCGGCGGTGCCAGCGCGCATCAAAGAAGATGAGGGCGCTCACAATCATGATGTAGGGAAACATACCAATAGGAAACAGGGCGTGCGTGAGTACGTGAAAGACAACGACCAGTACGAATGCGGCCCTCCGGGTACGCGAGTAAAGTAGTAAGAAGGGAATGCTTAGGTCATACAGCATACCACTCCAGCTAAAGGCATAATGTACCCAGTTTTGCTCAAAGAAGTATCCCAGCACCGGGAAGTCGTAATGAGCCGATAGCCAAATTTTGAGCGGCATGGCGTGTAGTAGCCAGTCGGTATTGAGCTTGGCTAGGCCCGCGTAAAAGTATACAATACCGATCAAAAGCTTGATGGCGTCTATGCTCCAACGTGGTACGCGGGTTGTCGCTCGTGAAGGTCGCCACCAGGCATCCAGTGAAAAGTAGCGATGGGCGGGTAGAAAGATCAGTAAAAAACTGATTGCACTCACCAAATAGTAGTGGTTGAGGTAGGTAGTTTTATCCATCAGTTCGATATAAGTGAAACTGAGGAAAAACAGTATAATCGCCACCCGATAGTGATAGCCCAGTACGACCATGGTAGCAGCCACGCCACAAAGAGCGAACAGGCCGTAGGTATACTCTCCGAGCGGCTGTATCCACTCAAAACCGTAGTAAGAAAAGAAAAATTGAGGTTGAATGTAGAGCTTATCGATCCATCCGTAGCTCCAAAAGCGGATCATACTGATGATCATCAGAAGACCAAACAACAAGCGAAAGACGACTAGCGGCGCAGCATCCGCGGTCTGTTGGAAGTAGGGAAGAGCCGTACGTCGGTTAGGCGAATGTACCGGAATAACCGGACTAGTCTCCGTCAGCATCCACAAAGTCTACTTTAACGTTGAGAAGTTGAAATACGTCAACTTTGAGCAGGACAACATTTTTTTGCAGCGCATCGTAGGTAGCCAACATAGCTTGGTTATCTTCTTCTACCTGTTGTGCAAAGTTGTCGCTGAGTGCGTTAGCCGCGGTTCGTGCTTCGTCAAACTGACCATTGATTTGGGCAGCCAGTTCGCTTTCACTCCCTTCGTTGAGGTGTTGGAGGTAAGCACGTACACCAGGACCCTCGGTGTTGCTACCGAATGCCTGTCCGTTAAAGAAGCCCTGTGTAGCGTCAAGGGCCGCCAAAAACAACACTTTGGATATATTTTCAGCGTAATAGCCTTCCGTCATCTCAGGAAAGTTTGTGCCGGATGAAAACACCCCAGCCGGGATGCCTATTTTAGCCGCCCGTAAATCTTTCTCGTAGTGAAATAGATAGTCGTTGAGTAGGCTATTGACCGAACCGGTACCCGATGAACCGCTGTTATCAACAAAGGCATCGCGCGCGTCGCCTGCCCATTGGTTGGCTACCTGCGTACTCAGATCGTGCAGGCGGTTACTCGCTGCCATTAAATACGTTCGGTACGCCAATCCCTGGTCAGCATCTTTGTAACGCGCAATAATAGCCACGTCGGTGTCAGCTATACCGTGAAGCAGGTAGTCTAGCGCCGGAAAACCCTGTTCAGCATGTTTAGAGGGAAGGTCAAGTACGTAGTTTTCTTCCGCAATATTTTCTTCTATTGCCGTAGCGTCGGTAGGGTAGATGTTCGCAGCGTTGCGTAGCCCGGCCGCTTCTGCCGGCCCCGTATTGTATAGTGCTACCGACTGCCAGGCAAAGTAAGCATTCTGCCAGGCTGTGCGTAGTTCGGCGAGCCTTGCCTCGTCGGGCGCTTCGGTGAAGTGGGCTGCGGCCGATTGTAGTGTGCCTACCGCTGCTGCATAGTTTTGGAACGCAGGAACAATAAGGTTGTCGGCCCAATGAGCCAGCAGCACCTGTCGGTCAAAAGTGTCCGTAGGGGCTTCTATCTCTGAAGCATCGTCTGCGATGCAAGAGACCAACAACAGGGGTAGGAAGAATAGCAACAGTGTTCTCATAAGGTTATAGGGTGGCGGCTTGGGTGACAGAAAAGTTGAACCGGTTGGCTACTGCTTCCGATAGGTCATCTAGGGTCTCAGGAGACACGTCCCACAAGCCCTGTTCGCCATCTGACAGTAGCTGTTGCAGCCAGTCGTCTACCTCGGCCGAACTGGCGTAGGGAAGGTTATTATCGGGCTGCCGGGTAAAACGTAGGCTGTACATGAATCCGTAGGCTTCCGATAGATTGTGAAAAGTTGCGCCGTAGTCCGGGGTAGTACCCTCTAGGGTGGCCTTTCCTTGCTGCAAGTAGTATACCGTGCGGATACCAATGACTTCGGACACTTTCTCTCGGATGATAGCTGCCTGCTGATCGCGAACTTCGTATTGTTGAGCAACGATGGCCGCCCGCCCTAGTTTAAACGCCTGAAAAATTTCATCAGCGATACCCGTAAAGTCAGGGTCGTCTTCAACGCGGCTGATATACTTATTCAGAAAGTCGTCGCTGCCCAGATCAACGTTGGGGTCGCTCACGTTGGCTGACGCACCGTAGGCATACCCGTAGGCTTCGTCCCATTTGTGTTCCATTGTTGTATAAGGTTTACCGTCGGCGAGCGTAGTTGTATTATTCTCGTCGCGGTTCGAGGCTTCGTCTAGCACCGCCGGACTCAAGTAATTATTAAGCATTTGATCTACCATCATTGCTCCGATAAGCCCTTTCCCTACTAGCTGATTGTATTCTAAACCCTGTGCACTGACGTAGCGCACGCTGCTTCCGTCAGCAACTTGCCCAGCGATACCCGGCTCAGCCAGCACCTCTTCGTTTACGAAAACCTCGTTCACCTGCCGTGCCATCCAATCCTCAAACTGTTCTTTAATGATGGTGCCCTCTACGGTATTGGTGGCGAAGTAGTCGCGCGATGCCGCTACTTTACTTCGCACGTTCTTATCAGAGCTATTGAGCGTTGGGTCCGAAAAAGAAGTAGCTCCTGCTTCGTGTTGGTACATGCCGAGTATTTCCTCGGTGGTCTGATCGAAGCTGAGCAAAGCATCGGCTAGTTCGTGAGCCATATTGATGCGGGTAGTTTGTCCACTAAAGGCCACCGTGTTTTGCCCATCGCGAGTAAAATCATACGTGCTGGGAGCATCTACCGACGGGGCAGCATCTTCATCGTCGGAACAGGAAGTTAATGTTACTCCTAAGAAGAGTAGGCAGACCAAGAGGCGGTGAGTCATGGCATACAGGGTTGTATAGTCGGTTGGCGGGTAAAGGTAAATCTGAATAATTAGGCATCAAAATTTATTTAGATTAAATCTAATTTAAATCTATGGGGGAGTCAGATGACTCGTTTACTGGTGCGGGAGGGGCTATTATGCTTGTGTTGCTATGAGGTTTACTAAAGAGTTACCATTTAGTCGCTGAGTGATATAGAATAGTCAGATTCTTTTTAAGTCCTACTAAATTTAAGTTTTGTAATGATAGTTATGTTAATTAGTGTACCAATAATAAGTGCATGTACACAAACAAATGAAACCCTCGGGGTTGAGTGGGTTTTGTCATTTTGAAACCCTTTGCTTTATCAATTTTAGATGTTTTAGAATTAACTGGGGGGTATTTTGCTTTGCGAGTTTGATAAAGGCCTATTAGTTGATCACACGGGGTGTCTCGCACTGTTTCTAGGAGAGTTCCAAGAGAAAAGGCAGCAAAATCAACCTATCTTCAATCTGCCATATACCTATAAATAGCTGTGTCACTGCGATATACCGAGAATTTTGAGTTTCTCGCTCTAAACTGCTGGTGAGATAACGTATTGGCAACCAGACCACTAGCCTCTTTCTACCGAGAATTTTACCCGTTTGTGTAGGGCTACCCACTGATGGTTTGAAAAGCAATCACTTCGGTATAAATGCCAGATTATCCAAAGGGTTAAGTACTCGGACACATTTATCTTATACGTCATTGCGAGTGAGGTACGAACGAAGCAATCTGCTCATTATCAGCAGATTGCCGCGCGGCGTCCGCTTCGTCATTTTATTCCTCGCAATGACGTATTATACATCAACATGATTGTGGCCAGGTACTTACCTCTGAAAAAACGACCATCTGAACTATCCGAACGTCATCATGACCAGCGATCATGATGATCAAATAACCGATTCGGGACTTGCCTGTAAAGAAGGGTAGAAGACGCTACGCAGTCTGATGGGTGCTGTTATGATAAAAACGGTAGTGCGTGTACACCTTGTTCGTTCTTAAAATATTAGCAATATGTGTCCATATCTTTTCGTATGGCACAACTTCTACTTCGTTGGTAATCTCGTTAGGGATTTGGTTCCGCAGAAGCTTGCGGTGGTAGCTACCACTTTTTTCTTCGATCGCTTCAATGTCATACTGTTTCTCGATGATCACTTCTAGCAGACGAATGAATATGCTGTTGCGGTAGTTGCTCCGCTTGTCAAGATGGGCTGATTTGTATTGTACAAGTTCTTCCACACATTGCTCTAGCTCGTTGACACGCCCTTCCCTGAGCAGAAACATAAAACGAATAATCTGCGCCGCTGCATTAAAGCTATCGTTAGCATAAACGGGGGGAGCCTGCACGAATTCTTCTACATTAAAACCCCAGCGAAGAATCTTCGCTGAATTGAAGAAAATGAGGTAAGCCCGGTAAACAGACCACCGTTGGGTCTCATCCTCGTGAAGGGCACCGAAATGCTTATTGGTACGGACTCGGCGAAACAGATTACCCGCCTCTTTATAGTTCTCGCCCTTCATAAATAGTAAAAAGTAGTACTCGGCAAAAGAGAACCAATCGTGCGCGCTGGGTCTAAATAGGTTGAGTGCTGACTTTGCGTAGTCGGCCCCTTCTTCAATACGAGAAGTATGCAGATAGGCACTCACTTTAGTAAATGCAACTGCTTTTTTGGATAAATTCACCGCCACACTGTGATTGGGCCCGCTTAAATATTGCGTTTCCAAACGGGTGCAGAGTGCTATATTCTCATCAAATTGCCACTGTACCTCATTGAAGGTGCTTTCCAGACGATAGGCGATAATTCGCATACTGTCGCTGTCATGTTCTTTAGCCTCTTTTTGTATGGCTTGAATTACTTCAGGTATATTATCTATAATTCGTTTTTGTGCACTAACTGACTTATTGATATGCACAATGGTCTCGGAGTATAATAACTGACACCGCTCAAAAGCCGCCTGTTTTACCTGATGAGCCAACAATTCTTCGTTACTTTCTTCGAATAGTGTGAGTTTGCCGGCTTTGGCGTACTGATCTCTTTGCAGACGTAGAGCCTCTACTACTACGTCGTACAGCTCAAATTCTCGTGCGGTTCGTAGTAGTCCGCTAAGGGTTGACAGGGCAATATCAATGGCTCCTTCACGTACTAAGATTTTGCACTGCAATAACAACTTATCGCTGTCATAGCGCGCTTGATCATATAGCGTGTACGACTGCTTTTCGTAATCTAAAAAGAAAAGGTGGTTCAGTAGCTTAGAACGAAGTTTACTCTTAGCGTTTCGATAATTTCTGTTGCCCGCGTCCGTACGAAATATAGCACGCGCCGCCTCTTCGTCGGTACGAAAGAATTCTTTAACGATACCTTGATAAAGAAGATTATCTTTGGAGGTTTCTTTCTTTCTAAAGTTATAGTTGACTAACTGAAGACTTCGCTGACCTTTCTTCCTGATAATGTGTATTAAGTGTTGTAATTCATTCATGATTACCGCTAAAGTTTTATTTCAACACATAAATGTATTAAAAAACGAGCGAATACCAAAAAAACTTACATATATTATATGATGTATATTTTTGTTAGCCATTCACGAAACCTGTATAAAGCGATAAAAATCAGTACGCAAAGTGTGGTTTCATTTGTAAAGAGCGCAAAATTAGGTGCTATCATTACATAAGATCTACGCTGCTATTAACAGATAACGCGGAAGTTATCTAAAACGTCTGATGATATCCAACGCCTGTGCTGAGGTATCCGTCAGCAAGTTATACGAACCATCAGCGATAGTATCTTTCGTAATCAGCTTAGAACCCATACCTACGCAGTGAACCCCTGCTTCAAACCATGCCTTAAGGTTGTCTTCAGTGGGTGCCACACCGCCGGTAGGCATGATGCTGGTCCACGGGCATGGACCCATCACCGATTTGACGAAAGCAGGGCCACCTACCTGCGTTCCGGGAAAGATTTTAACCACTTCAGCACCCAGCTCTTCCGCGTAGGATATTTCAGACAACGAGCCGCACCCTGGTGACCAACCTACTTTGCGACGGTTGCAAACCTTGGCCATGTCGGCACTCAGTACCGGCGACACAATAAAATCAGCACCCAATTGCATATATAGAGAAGCTGTGCCTGCGTCTACTACTGAGCCGACGCCCATGGCCATGTCAGGCATTTCTTGACTCACGAACTTGTTAAGCTGAGAAAATACCTCATGCGCGTAGTCGCCTCGGTTGGTAAACTCGAATACACGAACGCCTCCTTCGTAGCAAGCGCGTACCACTTGTTTACAGACAGCAAGGTCGGGGTGGAAAAAAACCGGCACCATGCCGGTGTCATACATAGCAGTCGCTACTTTAATGCGTGAAAAACGAGCCATAGCTATTAGGTATTTAGTAGGATTGAGACAAAGATAGGTTAGCGGGAAACTCGGCCAGAGGCATCACCACTCATCAGCTTTTCTACCTCACCGACGGTGACCAGGTTGAAATCGCCTTTGATGGTATGCTTTAGACAGGAAGCCGCTACCGCGAAATTGAGCGCTTTTTGCACGTCATCTTTATACGTGAGTAAACCGTAAATCAAGCCACCCATAAAAGAATCACCACCGCCCACACGGTCAACGATATGCGTGATCTGATAGGTGGGTGCCTGGTATAATTGCTGACCGTCGTACAGTACACCTGACCAAGAGTTATGGCTGGCACTGATAGATCCGCGAAGAGTGATGATCGCTTTGTCGGCACGTGTGAAGCGCTCGAGCAGCTGTTGGCCTACAGACTCATACGCCGCTGCTTCTACGTGTCCTTGGGTAACGTCTACACCTTCGGGATGAATACCAAAGACCTTTTCAGCATCTTCTTCGTTACCCAATATTACATTACAACCTGCTACCAGATCGGGCATGACCTCAGCCGGTGATTTGCCGTACTTCCACAAGTTTTTACGGTAGTTAAGGTCGCACGACACCGTGATGCCCCGCTCGTTGGCCGCTCGGATGCCCTCTAGGCAAACGTCAGCAGCGCCTTGTGACACAGCAGGAGTGATGCCTGTCCAGTGAAACCAATCCGATCCCTCCAGTGCCTGATCCCAGTCTACCATCCCGGTTTGTATTTCTGAGAGGGCTGAATGAGCACGATCATAGACCACCTTGCTGCCCCGGCCAACCGCCCCAGATTCAAGAAAGTAAATGCCGAGTCGATCGCCACCCCGGACAATATGATCGGTACCCACCCGGTGGCTGCGTAGAGTCGCAAGTGCTGCTTCTCCCATATCATTGTGAGGTAGCCGGGTAATAAACTGAGGATCTAAACCATAGTTCGCCAACGATACGGCTACGTTGGCTTCGCCACCGCCGTAAGTTGCCTCAAAGTGGTTGGTTTGGGCGAATCGCGTGAAACCGGGGGTGGCTAAACGCAACATAATTTCACCGAAGGTAACTATCTTTTTACTCATGTACAGTTGTGGTAAGGATCAAGTAGTCAAGTGATCAAATTTGAAGAAGTTTTTGGCATTGTAGTAACAAATGTCTTGCACCATCTTGCCCAGAAGGTCCATATCATTGGGTATCTCTCCGTTCTCAACGTCATTTCCGAGCAGATTACACAAAATTCTTCTAAAGTACTCGTGGCGAGGGTAGGAGAGGAAGCTTCGTGAATCAGTGAGCATACCCACAAATCTACTCAATAATCCTAGACCAGACAGCGCATTAATTTGCCATTCCATTCCTTCTTTCTGATCTAAGAACCACCAGCCTGATCCGAATTGCATCTTGCCCGCTATCGAGCCGTCGTTAAAGTTGCCAAGCATGGTAGCTATTGCGTAATTATCGCTCGGATTGAGATTGTAGACAATCGTTTGCGTTAGCTGATGGTCTTGGTCAAGACGACTGAATAGTCTGCCTAACGATTGAATTTGAGGAAAGTCACCAATAGAATCAAAGCCGGTATCAGGCCCTAACGCCTGCAGCATTCTGCGGTTGTTATTGCGTATAGCGCCCAAGTGAAACTGCTGGGTCCAACCCTTAGCATGATCCATGATGGCCAGTTGATGGAGGATGGCTGACTTTAAAACCTCTGACTCAGACCGGCTCAGCGGTTGGTCGTTTCTTACTTTTGAGAACAGCCGACTAGCCTCGGGCATGGTATAATCCGCCGATGACACGCTCTCTATTCCATGATCCGATAAACGGCACCCTAGCTCACCAAAATAGTCATGGCGATTTTGCAGTGCATCAAATAGGTCTGACAGGCTAGAAATATTAGTATCGGCCGCTGTGGCAAGCAGCTCCAGGTATTGATTGTAGGCGAGTGGATCACTAACCGCCATGGCCTTGTCTGCCCGAAAAGTAGGTAGGACTGCTACTTCAAAATGATCATTGCGTAGTTTTTGGTGATGTTCTAATGAGTCAGCCGGATCATCAGTAGTACAGATGAGTTCTACGCTTTGGTTAATTAAAATACTACGGCGGCTAAATCGGTTTTCCTGAAGCTGCGTGTTGCACGCTTGGTAGATATGGTCAGCAGAATCAGCGTTCAAGAGCTGGTGAATACCAAAATAACGCTGTAGCTCGAGATGTGTCCAATGATAAAGTGGATTTCTGAGCGTGTAGGGCACCGTGCTAGCGTACTTCCTGAATTTA
Organism: Tunicatimonas sp.; assembly: GCA_965213875.1. GTDB lineage: Bacteria > Bacteroidota > Bacteroidia > Cytophagales > Cyclobacteriaceae > Tunicatimonas. The sequence goes on from CBDCAN010000015.1 coordinate 195,828, forward strand.
TCTATGTCGTTAGCATCGCCCGTACAATAGCGCTCGTCAACACCGTTAGCCCGCATAGCTCGCCATTTGTAGTGGTCGCCGTATAGCCATGCCTCAGTGATGGTGCTAAACTTTTCATCGGCAGCGAGTTCTGACGGAGGAAGGTGGCAATGATAATCAATGATAGGCATTGCCCGTGCGTAATCGTGATACAAACGCTGGGCTGTAGTATTCTGTAGTAGAAAGTCTTGATCAAGAAAAGCTTTCATTCATTTATTTATAGGGAGTGTAAGAGCATACAACAGAAAGGTAACCAGACTAACAGCAATAAGTTTGTTATGTAAATATAGTTATGTTAATTATCTAAAGAGTAACGGTTAGCTGAAAAAATATAAAAAAGGTGCTTTTGAATACAAAGTACGATGGCAGCTCGCAAACACTAAAGTCCGAGTTTTGTGCCTGCGTTGTGTGAGCGGGCATCCTCAAAACGGGTGTATCGCCGAATCATCTGTTCGGTCTTATGAAAGGTCTGTGCCATGATTTCGCTATTGCTGGCGCCATTTTTCTTAGATATAGTAACAAAGCTAGCTCTCAGAGTATGCGCCGAATACTTACGGCCAAAGTGTTTCGCAACAATCAAGTTAACCGACTGGTCGGTGAGGCGCTGACGACCAAAGCGATCGTTTTTGCGCATTCTTAGTAGGAGTGGACCAGCGTTGGGGTGGGCGTTGTTATCTACTTGCTTCTCGGTTGTTCTGGCCAAGTATCGTTTGAGCGTACGCACCGGACATAACATGGGGTGCGATGCATAAAATATGGCTTTGGTTTGACCGGCACCCAGCTGGTCAGTTTTGCTTCGCAGTACGTCAATCAGAATACCTTCCTCGTCAAAAAACAAATCTTCAATGTTGAGTGCCGCTAGCTCACCACGTCGAAATGCCCCCGTAAACCCCAGTAGAATAACTACTTTATCCCGAAGCTGACCGTTGATCGATTCGTCAAGCGAAAGCACAACTTTCTGAAAATCGTCTATCGTGAAAGCCGGTGCCTGATGCTGACGAATACCCAAAGTCCTTTTGATGCCATCCATGGTGGTGCGTACCAGCTTGCTGCCCGTAGGACTTTCCATGTCTTGCAGTTCGTGAAAGGTTGATAGCATGGCTAGCCTTCTCTGAATAGTTGCTACTTTATAGCGTTCAGACAAATCACTGATATAGTTAGCCACTTGTTCAGCAGAAGCTGGAAACGGATCGTGCCGGTGTTGTTCGCACCAGCTGGTATAACAGTCAAGGTCAGCACGGTAGGCTCGTATCGTGTTAGGTGACTTTTCGATACCAACCTTTATGTACCGCGCCGTCTTATCTGTGAGTGAAGGCGGTATCTTGTGTTTTGTCGCAGACACAATACCGTGGTTCTTATGATCTTTCATTAACTGTTAGATTAAGGACTCTTAAACCTACAAAAAAGGTCAATTAATAACTAACGATAAGTAAACATTATCAATAGTTATGCCTGGCGAGTTACTGCTGCTTTAAGCGGATGGTTATTTTGTTCTTTCAAGGCTACGTCCCATTTGTTGGTGTGCTTTGGTGAAGTGCCCTTCTGCGATTGCCGCCCCGATAGAAAGCTCACCGGCCAGAGCGACCGCCGTCATGATCTCGGCTAGTTTCTTAGCGTTACCAGGGCCATAGCAGTCCATCACTTCTAAACATTCTCGCTGCGTAGGCAGCCCGGTGCCGCCGCCAATACTACCTATGATCAAGTTTGGCAACGTTAACGATACGTACAGTTCATTCTGAGCAGTAACTTCAACCCGGTTAAACCCTACCGAAGCTTCAGATACGCAGGCTACGTCTTGACCGGTGGCTAAGAACATAGCTGCTAATCCGTTGGCAATATGTCCTTGGTTTCCCGTCGTTCCTGCTTTGATTTGGGAGAGCGTTGAGCTCTGCCAAAAATCTGCTAGATTTTGAGGGGTAGATTTTAATACAGTGGCGATGACTGATTGAGATAAAACGACTTCAGCAATCACCCGTTTACCGCGGGTGCGTCCTAGGTTATGTCCACCCACTTTTTTATCACCTGAAGCATTGCTCTCAACGTACACTCGTTGCGGTATTACGGGCGTACGCTCTTTGATGAATTCGCAGATTGCCTGGCTACAGATGGTAACCATGTTCTGGCCGCTGGCATCGCCCGTAGTGTATTCCAGCATCAAGATGACTTCGTTGCCTTCCAGAATGGGCCGGACGTTAATCAACTTCGCGTAGCGGCTGGTTTCTTCAACCACCATCTCCAGTTTCTCCCGTTGCCGCTCCACCCAGTTCAGGAACGAAAAAGCTTCATTGGCGGACAAAAACTTAAACAGTGGGCACCTTTGGGTATTTTCCTCAAGCACTTTAGCCCAAAAGCCTCCGCATTGACGACCCGCACGCAAACCACGATTGTAAGAAGCCACCAGAGCACCTTCGGTAGTTGCCATTGGTATTTGATAGTTACCCTTGGCAAACTCACCTGCGATGCTGAGTGGGCCTGCCAAGCCAACCGGAATCATACATAATCCGGCAAAGTGTTCTATGTGTCCCTGGTAGGTATCTTGATTGAATTTATCGTTCAACAAGGTTGTGTTCTGCCCTATTCGGTTGCTTGCTAGTGTCTTAGTAGAATTTTTCACAATGACAATTATAAGAAAGAAGCTCCTATAGTCACCACTTTGCACTCGCTAATTAACTTTATTCTACGTTTGCAATATTAACATGTAAGTCTTAATTAACATAACTATAATTCTGTAACTTTTAGTTATCCATTTCCCGATTGATGTGTGAGTCAATGGCCTATTGCGTTTTGAAATAGATTTATCAACCCCAAAAGGTGCCTTCTGACTTGAAATCAGTCGAAGTTGATTTTAAAGCTTATGGTAGTACGTCATTGTCCGTAAGCGGTCAGTATGTGATTAGTCAAGAAGGTGGAGAGCAAGATAGGTTCAATATTCAAGCATACTTTGATCCGCTTATTGGTACTTTTAGTGGAAAGGTTAAAGCCGAAGGGTATACTATGTTCGATAACAGCATATCAGATCTTAGAGAGGATTCAAATCTATCCAAACCAATGATATCAAGCCAAACAGCTAAGTTAGTTCAAGGTACTATACTTATTATTTCTCCCTTCTTATTTGTGATTTGTATAATTGGTTATATGAAAACAAGTCAGGGCATACACGTACTACTAGATGATTTTAATAGTGGTTTATTCGAAGTTAGTGAGATCAGCTGCACTGCTACCCAGGTCAGCTCAACCGCTCCTTCTTTTTGCTATGCGCAGGGGCATATTATTGAGGATAACGTAACTACAGACCTTGTCACAACTCTTAAGTTAGGGTACAAACATGAGGTGGATTTTGATAAAAAGGTTTATTCAGTTTTCTTTCGTAAGAATGGTAGGTTTGCCATAATAAACAATGATAATAAAACTACTATCGACAAAACGGAATATTTCATTCAAGTTGCTTTTTCTTTTTTCGCCCCTATCATTTCTCTAACCGTAGCTGTACTCTTATACTATAATATTGAAAATTACATTGAAACATGAATTTACTTAGACTATGTATTGCCATATTTTTATTTTTTAGCAAGTTCAGTATGACTTCCGAACCCCGCTAAAATTCATCACAGGCGCTAGGGAGTACAATCGATGCACGGACTATCAATGAATGCTACAGCTTCAGTTTTTTAAAAACAAACTCTGGAATGGCTTTGATAATTAGCATAATAAATCTCCAGAACCAGGGTGTATACACCTCACCACTTTTTTTAACAATTGAGCGGTACACATCTTTCGCTACCGTATTGGGTGAAGCGGTGAGCAGAGGCGGCAAATCTAAGCCCTCGGTCATACTGGTCGCCACAAAACCGGGTTTAATGGTTACCACAGTCACATTGCTTTTGAACATGCGACTGCGCAAACCTGAAAGGTAAGCGGCTAATCCAGCCTTAGCACTGCCGTACAAATAATTGCTTCCCCTACCCCGGTCGCCCGCTACAGAACCTACACCAACGATTACACCGGACCGGCGGTCAGCAAAATCTTCTGCCACAATATTCAGGATAGAGACCGCCCCCGTATAGTTCACGTTAATAATTTGGGCAGCTTCTGACCAGGATTGCTGACCCTTTTCTTGATCGCCCAGGTAACCAAACACCAGCACAACCATATCGGGCTTTGGGTCAAGTGCTTGATAGAAAGCCGCATGATTCTCGAAATCTGTGGCGTCGAAGGCATAGTTTTGCACTTCGGTTTGGTAACGTATACGAAGGTCTTGAGCGGCATCTTCTAATCGTGAAGGATTACGCGCGGCCAGCTGCAAACGATAGTTTTCCCCGGCTAGTTTGTGCGCTATGGCCATAGCAATATCCGAAGTGGCCCCTAGTATAAGTACGTTGTTCATGGTTTGGTAACTCGCTTAAGCGTAAGGTTCTTTACTTCACCTACTGTTTTGTTTGAGATTTTTAGGGCCCGTAGCACAAGTAGCTGCCGCCCGGCATCCAGCCTTACGGTACCCAACGGTTGATGGGCCCACTCTTTCTCGTACACTTCCTTGCGCGGAATACGATCAGGGCTAGGAATGCGCTCGGGGTTAAAGGCTTTAGAGATCTTGCTAATCACATGATCGGTATCCGTACTAAGCTGTACTTCTGCTCCTGCCGTTGCTGCCGTATAGGTCAGGGTTACTTTGTAAGTAGTAGGAGTACGGACGTCAACTTCCCACCAGATACTATCCAGGGTACTATTCCAGTTGGTTAGCCAGTCGTGCGCCCAACCGTGACCTTCTTTATAGTGAACATTTCCGAAAAACTTACTCTCGTGAGCGGGCAAGATCACCTGCTCCTGACCTTGCAGTCCGATGGGCGTCAGTGTATAGTCTTGATTAGCGGAGCGCATCTCAGCAAACCACTGATCGTATAGCTTGTGTAAACTATCCGCCAGAGTAGGCTCCCGGTCTATCAGGTTATTAGATTCGTCAGGATCACTGGCCAAATGATACAACCCTACTTCGTCTGGCTCAATCACGTACCGATGAGTAGCCGTTCTTACGGCACCTCGTTCGGGGGTAAGCTCTCGATCAGACTGCTGTACGAAAAGGGTCCGCTCGGGTAGCACAGCCGAGACGTCGGTCCACCACTCAGACAAGTCCAGTCCGTCTAGGGTCAGAGTATCAGAAAGCGGCACCTGACAAAGCGAAGCCAGTGTGGGCATCAGGTCAATGTGACTGCCTACGGCGCGGCGCTGCGACCCAGCCTCAATGCGAGCGGGCCACTTCACAATGGATGGCACCCGCACCCCACCTTCGTGTACCGAACCTTTGGTACCTCGCATACCACCGTTATAGCGCTCACCGTTGGGGCCATTGTCCGATAGGTATATAATAATCGTATTTTCGGTGAGTCCTAAACTATCCAGCGTGCGCACAATACGCCCGACGTTATCGTCTACGTTCTCGCACATTCCGTAAACACTCGCCAGCTTTCTTCGCTCTTGCTCATTAGTCATGCTATCAAGCATACGATAGTACTTATCATAATACGCATCAGCTACTTGAAACGGACTGTGAGGAACGTTATAGGGCAGGTAACAGAAAAAGGGCTGATCTTGGTTATCTTCTATAAAGCCTAGTGCTTCGTCGGTTAACACATCAGTAACGTAACCTTCGGTAGGGTAAGGCTCACCGTTGCGTTGCAGCGTCGTGTTGAAGTAATTGTTCCAATGACCGGCGCAAAAACCGACGAACTCATCAAAGCCCTGCTGGTTAGGATGAAACGGATAATGTGCCCCGTTATGCCACTTGCCAAAGCAACCCGTTGCATAGTCAGCCGACTGAAACATCTCGCCCAGGGTAAAGGCCTCGGGTGCCATGTTCTCTAATCCATCGGTGACCCAACGGGTGCCTACGCGCAGATTATACTGACCGGTGAGTAAGCTAGCCCGGGTGGGGGCACAAAGTGGATTCACGTAGAAATTGGTGTGCTGCAATCCATCCTGAGCGAGTTGATCGATGTGCGGAGTTTCTACGTGGGGGTTACCGTGTAAACTCAAATCACCCCAACCCTGATCATCGGTCAGAATGAGGACTACGTTAGGCCGATCTGCTGAGGCTGATTGCCCGACAACTTCAGCGATAGACACGGATAATATAAGTGTGGTAGCAATGGCGAACGTGGCAAAGGTCTGATCAGTAGATCTACGCATTAGAATTGAAGGATGAGCGACGGGACCCAATTTACCAGCATTATCGTAAAAGTGAAAATTTGGTCTGATTTGACCCCAAAAAACTAACTACAAGAAATGACTTTAATTAACCTCTATTTAGTGAGGTATGTAGCCTTCTGCAACCTTCCACTCATTTGTTAACACAATGATAAAGTAGGTAATATTTCTGTAATAGAAGCTTAATTGTGTGGTAACACCATTGGCTGGTGATAGCGATACCTTTGATTGGTAATTATTCACGCTTAAATCACCTAACCGATGACAAAAAAGTACCTCTTATTATCCTTTTGTGCGTTATTGACTTGCTCCTACGCACAGGCACAGTTTTCTTTCGACGTATCCGTCGACTCCGTATGGTATCCCGACACCGTCGTGATGCCGCCGTCACCCTTACAACACCAGATTATTTTTGTCGGACAAACCGATACGGTGCAGACCACCGCTACCTACGGTAACCCGGCCGGTGAAACCCTGGCCAAGCAGTGGCACGATTTCATCGGCTTCACACCCGACGAAGATAGCGATGATCTCGGCTGGATATCGGTCAACCACGAAATGGTCAGCCGCGATGATAACGTGGGTGACGGCGGGGGCATGACGGTATTTAAGGTGAAGCGCGATCCGGCCACCGATACACTCGTTGTGGTAGAACAAACCCTCGCTGATGGTCGCCAGGGCAAGTACTTTAACGTTGATTTTGCCAATACCGTGGGCGAAACCGGCATGAACTGCGGGGGTATCGTTTCACCGGTAGACGGTCGTATTTGGACGGCAGAAGAGTGGTTTCGCGACGGTAACAGCGACATCTCTTTTGTAGACGGGGAAGGTCGGCCGCTAGGCGTACGCGACACCACCGACTTTACCATCAGCACCGACATACCGGGTAGCTTTGCCGGAAAAACCATCAAGAAGTACCAGAACTTTAACTGGATGGTAGAGATTGACCCCCGCGAAGCGGTAGCCATCCGTAAGCAGTATAACTGGGGACGCCAGGGCTTCGAGGGCGGCGTCGTGATGCCCGACAACCAAACGGTTTACCTGGGTGAAGACGGCACGCCCGGCTTGTTCTCTAAGTTTGTTGCCGACACACCCGGTGATTTCCGGCACGGCACCCTGTTTGTGTACAAACACGACGCCGAAGGCGAAGACGGTCCTTGGGTAGCCATGAACGACGAATCGCTGCAAGAGATGCTCAACATCAAAGACGAGGCCATGGCAGTAGGTGCCACCATGTTTAACCGCATTGAGTGGGTAGCGCAGTACGATGATAAGATATACTTCTCAGAAACCGGACGGGATAACCCAGGCCGTGGCTTTACGGCGGGAGCAGAAAAAGGCGGCGTACTAGATAACCACTGGCTTGAGCCGGTACGCGACCGCCACCCGAACCTAGCGGAAAAAACCGATGAACAGGTGCTTGATTTCGTAAAGGCGGGTTACTTTGAGGACTTCTACGGTCGCATCAACGTGTACGATCCGGCCACCGGACTGGTAGAGGTATACTTAGAAGGAGGCCCCTACTTTGAAAATTCGCCCGAAGTGGGTGCGTACCCAGACAAGCACCTGAGTAACCCCGACGGACTCAACGTAATGGTGGTTAACGACCAGCCCTATATGGTCATTTGCGAGGATCTGAACGGAACTTCCAATGCCCGCGTACCGGCCGGTATCACCAACCGAACCTGCGAAGCCTGGATTCTCAACATGGCCATTCCCAATCCGACGGTCGACGACCTAACTCGTATTTCAGTCGTGCCGGTCGGGGCGGAAGTCACCGGTGCCCAGCCAACTCCTGACGGAAAAACGCTGCTACTAAACGCGCAGCACCCTTCGGAGGATAACCCCTTCCCTTACAACAATTCTTTGACCTACGCGATCACCGGTTGGGATGATGCCATTGCGGCGATCTCTACCGTAGGCGATAACCTCACTGAGATAGAAGGGTTGAAGTTTTGGGCCGATCACGTACAACGTGTACTTAAGACCAACGAACCGGTTGATATGGCTTTGTATAACACAAGTGGCCAGCGTATTCGGGTAGAGCGCAACGTAGAAGAAGTATTGGTAGATGACCTGCAACCCGGAGTATATATCATCAAGGCTTTCGGTCTCAAATCACGAAAAGAGATCGGTACTAGATTTATTCTACAATAGCCGTTAGTTCATTCAAAACATCACAAAGAGCCGTAGCGTAGCTGCCGCTCTTTGTTGTTTTTCTTATATCTACTCAAACCTACGGTCACCGTAATCCACACCGTCCACCAGGTTTACCTTCTCTCTTTATGAAACAAATTCTACTATTTCTATCGTTGCTCACCTTTGCTAGTCTGTGTCTTAGCAGTTTTGACAGCAGCACTATGTCACCCGCTCGGGCAGTGGCACAACAGTATCAACAAGACCTACAGCAGCTATCTACCACGGTTCAACGGCTACACCAGGCGGCCCAGCAGTTGGAAACCGGTTCGCTGAGCAGTCTACAGAAAACGTTTCGGCAGAGTCGCTTGCAGTACAAGAAAGTGGCCTATCTGGCTGAGTACCTGGATGGTGAGTTTGTAAGAGATTTTATCAATGGTGCTCCGCTTCCTAAGCTAGAACGTAACGCCCCTAACTTGAACGTTATCCAGCCCAAAGGATTTCAGGCGTTGGAAGAAATGATCTATGATGACGACCCTCTGACGCACCAATCGGACATCGTCAAACTAACGGGCCTGCTCGACAAAAAGGTAGCTCAACTGGTACGCCTTCAGGGCAACGTTCAGCTCACCGACCGACAGGTGCTGGAAGCTACTCGGTTTGAGCTGATCAGATTATTCACTTTGGGAGTAACGGGCTTCGACTCACCGGCGGCTTTACTGTCTATTCCAGAAGCGCAGATGGTGCTCACTACTCTGCGGGAAGCGGTCAGCGCTTACCTCCCTTTGTTATCTGACAGAAGCCTGGCCAAGCAGACCGCTGCCACCCTTGATCAGGCAATCGCCTTTGTAGAGCAGTCACCTGATTTTGATAAGTTTAACCGTCTTACTTTCTTGCGAGACTATGTTAATCCGCTATTTCGGCAAGTTTTAGAAGTGCAACTGGATTTGGGCATCGAGACCTACTACGAAACCACTCCCCAACACCGTAAGCACTCGGTGAACTACCTGGCCACCGATCTATTCGATGAGGACCTACTCAACCCCTTCTACTACACCCGGATGCCCGCCCAAAAGTACGAGCCGGAAGTCATTGAACTGGGGCGTACCCTATTTTACGATCCGGTTTTATCAACCAACAATCAGCGTTCGTGCGCCTCGTGCCACCAGCCTGAGAAAGCGTTTACCGACGGAGCAAAGAAGAGTCTGGCCCTGAATCCGGGTGAAACGGTAGATCGCAACGCCCCTACGCTCCTCAACGCCGCCTACGCAGACCGATATTTCTACGATTTACGCTCTGCGGTGTTAGAAGATCAAATGGACCACGTAGTGGCTGATCATCGTGAATTTTTTACCAGCTACCTGGACATTGCCGATAAATTGGGCCAAAGTAGTGAGTATCATCAGCAGTTCTCACTGGCTTTTCCTGAACTTAATGCCTCGCCGATTAACAAGTACAGCCTCACCACTGCCCTGGCCGCCTACGTGGTCTCACTGCGAAGCTTTAACTCCCCCTTTGACCGCTACGTACGCCGCGAATCAGATGACCTACCCGTGGCGGCGCAGCGTGGCTTTAACCTATTTATGGGCAAGGCGGCCTGTGGCACTTGCCACTTCGCCCCGCTGTTTAACGGCAGCGTTCCGCCGCTGTATCATGAATCTGAAACTGAGGTGCTAGGCGTGCCCGCCACCGCGGATACGCTGTCCCCTACCCTGGATGCAGACCCCGGACGGGCTGAAGGAATTCTCAAAGAACGCGTCAACTTTTACTATCGTTCGTTCAAAACCACCACGGTACGCAACGTAGCCCTAACGGCACCGTACATGCACAACGGGGTGTACGATAGTTTATCGCAGGTAGTGGATTTTTACAACCGAGGCGGCGGTTTAGGGTTAGGATTGGACGTGCCGCATCAAACCCTCAGCGGCGATCCGCTGGAACTAACGGCGCAGGAGCAGGCCGACCTGGTATCGTTTATGGAGTCGCTGACGGATACCACCACGCACCATGCTCCTACCGCCTTACCTGCTTTTGCCCGGCACCCAGACCTTAACCAACGCCCCGTAGGCGGTACCTATTGATGCGCAACGGTCGGCTACTCTTATACCTACTTACCCTAATTTATCAGAGCGCGTGGTCCCAGTCTGATTCCGGCCCTGAGCAGTGGCATCAAGTGGCCATTCCGCAGGATGGTTTGTACCGCTTGGATAGAACGTTTCTTGAGCAGCAGGGCATCCTTTCGTCCGGTGATAGTCTATCGCAGGTAACGGTATACGCCACCCGGGGTGGTGCACTCCCTCAATCCAACGCGCAACCCGACCGAGGTCAACCGGTGGCTCTGTCTACCTATATAACAGAGAATGCGGTACTGTTTTACGCTGAAGGTCCTGACCGACGCTACTACGATGAAGAGCGGCGGGTGTTCCGTATTGAGCAGAACCCCTATGATACCGTCAACTACTGCTACCTGACGCTGGGTACCTCTGAGGCTCGTTTGCCCCCTACCCGACCGAGTGCGGTATCAGGAAGAAGCACGTTGATTACCGAGCGACTAGCCGTTTACCACCACGAAGAATCGCAGCACAACCTACTCGGCTCAGGGCGCGCGTGGTGGGGTGAAGCGGCCGAGGCGAACGAATCATTCTCAGAGGTTCGCTTTCCGGTCCAGTCCGCCACTTCAGCGACACTGGAAGTGGCAGCGATGAGCCGGTCTACCGTGGCTAGCCGTTTCACGATGATGGCCAACGGGGCGGCAATCGGCGAACTGCCGGTTCGTGCTGCACAGGGTAACGAGTACGGCTTTCGCGGACGTGCCGCGCACGACTTTTTCGCTTTAGACACGATTCGTCAGCCTCCTCAAATCTCGGTGCGCTACGAAAGTAGCACCGCCCATACCGGCTATCTAGACTACCTAACCCTGAACGCGAAAGAACCGCTGGTATACCGGCAGTCGCCGTTGCGCTTCAGCGATCCGGCGGCCCAGCGGGGCACACTGCACCAGTACGAGATACAGGAAGCCCGTGACCGTTTACTACTCTGGGATATTTCTGACCCCCTGGTCGTGCAGCCGCAGGCCTTTCAGCAGTCTGACGATGCTCTTACCTTCCGCGTTTATGCGGATACGCTGCGTGAATTTCTACTGTTCGACCCCGTCACCGCCGGTGCAGTACCGCGTTACGTGGGCAAAGTAGATCGCTATCATCTACGCGATATAGACGTACCCGAACTTTTGATTATTAGCCCGGAGGCCTGGCGGGAAGAAGCCGAACGCTTGGCCAACTTTCGCCGCCAGCACGATGGGCTATCCGCCACCGTGGTCACCCTGCCACAGGTGTTTCAGTCGTTCTCGGGCGGACGGCAAGACGTCAGCGCCCTGCGCAATTTCGTCATAACGCTCTACCGGCGTGATCAGCGCTTACGGTATCTGCTATTGTTGGGTGACGCCAGCTACAACTATCGCTCAGATGACAACCACGTTCCTACGTACCAGTCCCGAGAGTCGCTGCACAGTGTGCACAGCTACGCCTCGGATGATTACTACGGCTTCCTAGAAGAGCACGAAGGTGAGTGGCCCGAGCGGGGCAATGAAGTGAACGAACACGACCTTGAGATCGGCATCGGACGCCTACCGGTGCGCACGACGGAAGAAGCCCGAGTCGTGGTTGATAAACTCATACGCTACGCAACCGAATCTAGCGGCAGGTGGCGGCAGCGCATGCTGTTCGTCGCAGACGACGGTGATGCCAACAAACATCAGCATCAGTCCGATTTCTTGGCCAGCTTCGTGGAACGTGAGCAACCCGCCTTCCACGTGCAACGCCTGTTTATGGATAGCTACCCACAGGAAGACAACCGAGCCCCTGAGGTGCAGCGCCGTTTAAATCAGGCAGTAGCACGAGGCACTTTTCTGGTAGACTTCATTGGGCACGGTGGTGAAACCGCCTGGACCAACGAACAGATTCTGGACTTGGATATGATCCAAAACTGGAAAAACCAGAAACAACTGCCTATTTTCCTGACGGCCACCTGTGAGTTTGGACGCTACGATGATCCTCAGCGGGCGTCAGGGGCCGAAGAAGCACTGCTGCACCCTGAGGGAGGAGCAATTGCACTCTTCACTACCTCGCGTCCGGTATTTATCAACACCAACTTTCGGGTAAGTACCGCCTTCTACGAAGCCGCCTTCGGTCGTGACCGTGAGCAACCCCTGAGCACTCGACGACTGGGCGATCTTATGCGTATGACCAAAAACCAGAGCCAGGCCGGCATATTCAACCGCAACTTCATTTTGCTGGGCGATCCCTCTATGCCATTGCACCCTGCTCGATCATCAGTAGAGCTAGATGCGATACAGGTAGACGGCATTGTACGTGATACCCTGCACCCACTGGAACTGGTCACCCTGCGGGGTACGATCAAAACATCGGGTGAGGTAGACAGCACTTTTCAGGGGGTAGTATACCTAGACTGGTGGGCACCCCCGCAATCTATTACTACGCTGGGGGAAGAAGACACTACCCAGCGGATGACCTACCATAACCGTGAGCACCGACTACATCATGGTCTAACCAGGGTAAAGAATGGTCGGTTTGCTACCCGTGTGCGACTACCGCGCAACGCACCAACTGACTATACCGACTGTAAACTTACCATGTACGCGGTCGCTGACGCTGATCAGCGCGAAGCCGCCGGTGCCTACAACCGTATTGTGGTCGGTGGATCACCGATAGAGCACCAGCCGGACCAACACCCTCCGAACATTACCTTGTTCTTCAATCAAGAAACCCAACCCGTTCCTACCACCCTTTATCCGCACCCTACGCTGATCGTGAAGCTGTACGATGAGAGTGGTATTAACCTGGCGGACGAAACGCACGGTTTACGATTGACCGTGGATAGTTGGCAAAGTTTCGTACTCAACGATGCGTTTGAAGCCACTGCTGATACGCTCTACAGCGGACAGCTATCGTTTCGGTTACCCGAACTGGTAAGTGGTAACCACACGCTGCGTATGGAAGCCTCCGATGCCTACCTCAACCGGGGTGAACGAACGCTCAATTTCAGCATCGTGAGCGATTCAACGCTGCTATTGCAGGACTTTACCGTGTATCCTAATCCCACCGATGGCGTGGTTAATTTATCATTTCGGGTGGGCGAATCAGTACGCGCCCGTTCAGCGGCTATTCAGATATATAACACCACGGGCGAAGCTATCGCACAACGAGAGGTTGCGCTCAATCCCGGTCAAGTCACACACCAGCTCGCCGACATGCTATCGCTAACCTCGCTTCCGCCCGGCACGTATCTATACGCCGTTACGGTCGCTGATGAGACGGGTCATCAGCAAACCCAACGGGGGAAATTGTTGGTGAATTATTCTGTGCGACAGTAAGGCCCAGGAGAAATTGAGCACTCGTTTCTACGCCGGGCGTATCAGGTATGGCACTAACCTATTTATAGATCGCTAATTTTTAAATATCTTAGGGCCATACTTGTTCAACCACCTCATCCGTCATCTATGAAGCAAGCCACCATCCTATGCGGGATTATCACGTTATTGTTTGTCTCTCTAGGCCAAGCCCAGACCGTTACCTACGAAGAATCCTTGCAGGATTTTCCTAATCCCGAAAGGGGGTTTTACCGCCCTTTATCGTCCAGCTTCTCCGATAACCTCAACCCGCTGAACGCCAATTTACTGGTTGATAATCGAACCAATTTTTACACCCCTTTCTCGGCGAACTATGAGATCAAGAATACCCTGGTTTTTCGCTACTACGTACTAGACAATTTTAGGGATAGCAACATTTCATCTGAGTATCTAGACAATATCCGTAACGACATGGCTACTATTCGCGAAGCGGGCGTTAAGGTCATTATGCGGTTCGCCTACGATATTAGTGCCGACGGCGGAGATGGTTGCCCTAGCTCAGTGGCGTGTCCCCCCTACGGCGATGCCTCTAAACAACGAATTATAGACCATATTGCTCAGTTAAAACCACTTTTTGAGCAAAATTACGATGTGATTGCCGTCGTACAAATGGGATTTATCGGTATCTGGGGCGAGCAGTTTTATACTGATTTCTTCGGTGATATTTCTCAAAACACCTCTCAAGACCGGTTACTTGACAATAACTGGCGAGACCGGCTTGAGGTGCTGGATGCCCTGCTAGCAGCAGTTCCTGAGTCGCGTATGGTACAGGTTCGCTATCCTCAGATCAAACAGAAGGCCGTGTACGGTATTGATGCTCCGGTGACCTCAGCGGCGATCTCTACCGCCCAGGCCCACACCGGTACCCAACGGGCACGTATCGGTTTTCATAACGATTGCTTTCTGGCCAGTGCCGACGATATTGGTACGTACTTCGACTACGGCACCTCCGATACGGGTGCTCGCTTAGCGATTGATGAGCTCAAGTCTTACTTCGCCGAAGACAGCCGCTATACGGTCGTCGGAGGCGAAACCTGTAGCGACGGTTTCAGTCCGCAAAACGACTGTGATGGCATTGCGGTGGCTGATATGCGACGCTTACACTATTCGTACCTTAACAGCGGCTATAATAACGACGTAAACAACGACTGGCAAACGGGCGGCTGCATCGATGAGATCAAACGTAACTTAGGCTACCGATTGGTGATGGACCAAGGAACCTACGCCAGCCAGGCCACACAGGGTGGCAGTATGGATTTCTCACTGACACTGCGCAACGTAGGATTTGCGGCACCCTATAATCCTCGTCCGGTGGAGCTGGTACTACGGAGCACTACTTCCGGAAGCACCTACACAATACCGTTTAGTGGTGATAATGCCGACCCCCGTTTCTGGCTTCCCGAAGGGAATATCACCCTGGCCGAGTCATTGATACTGCCCACTAACGTGCCCGCCGGTGACTACGAGTTACTCATCAGCCTTCCCGACACCTCTAACAACAACATCATCGCTAACCGACCGGAGTACGCCATTCAGCTGGCTAATAAAGATACTTGGGAACCTGCCACCGGTTACAACCGGCTCAACCACACGCTAACCGTGGGCACCGGCTCTACGTCGAGTAACACTATTGGAGAAGTGGGTGAACTCACCTTCGATCAGGCAGATGCCACCCAGTGGCGTACCCTCAACCTAGCGGGCACGTACACCAATCCGGTCGTTATTATGGGCCCGCCCAGCTTCAACGGTGCACAATCCACCACCGTGCGCGTTCGCAACGTGACGCGCAGTAGCTTTCAGTATCAAATTGACGAGTGGGACTACCTAGACGGTGCACATAAGGCTGAAACGGTGAGTTATTTAGTGGTAGAAGCAGGTACACACGATCTCGGCGACGGCCAAATACTGGTGGCCGGCACCAAGCTCGTTGGTACTGGTTTTGCCAATATCCGCCACGATAGGCTGGCACAACCGGTGGTGTTTACCCAAGTAACGAGCGTTAACGAAGATGCCGCCGTAACCACTCGGATTCGAAACGTTGGGGCTGACAGCTTCCAGGTGAGACTACAGGAAGAAGAAGGTGCTCCCAAAGGGGGTAGCCATGCGGCTGAGACCGTTGCCTGGGTAGCTATCTCGTCAGGTAGCGGTGACGCGGGGCGGGCGTTCGCTGCACTGCAAACCGACGCCGCTTATTCGCAGGACTTTAGATCGCTCACCTTTGATAATACCTACTCAGATCCAATCTTTCTGGCTAACATCCAGAGTTTTAATGGTACCGATCCGGTCGCGCTGCGTTACACGGGTCTATCGCCCAACTCGGTTTCACTAAAAGCAGAGGAAGAAACGTCGCTGGATAGCGAGACTAAGCATCTTCCGGAGTCGGTGAGTGCCCTGATCTTCGCCGGTAGTGGTTTCATTACCGCCCGCTCTTCAAACGCTCGGCTTGCGCCAGCACCCTCGGCGCAGCAACAGCGTTCCGCAGTAGCAGGTGAGGATGAGGAACTACACGTATTCCCTAACCCCGGACGTGATCAGGTAACCATCACCTACCGGCAGACGCACTCGGAGCCGGTGCAACTAGAGGTTTACGATCTAAACGGTCGGCTAGAAAAGACGTTAGTGTCACCAGGCACCGAGGGGCAACATTCGGTACCGTTGGATGCCAACGCTTTGGGCAACGGGGTACACATTATCCGCCTAAAGTCCGATGAACGCGTAGTGACCAGAAAGCTCGTGGTGCGGCACGAGTAGTCACCTATCCGTACAAAAGGCAGGGCTTTCAAATCGAAAACCCTGCCTCTACGCACCTATTTCTGCGCCTAACCCCAACGGTGTATCGATTCTTCCAGATCACCACGCCGGTAGATTTGGATTAGAAAAATCAATGCCTATATTGTATACAATTATACAATCCTCACCCTATCCTTTGATCCTATGGCAAAAATACGAGTAGGAGTAGACGTGGGCGGCACCTTCACCGATGTGCTGCTGATGCGTACCCAGTCCGGCGAAACCTTCCGGGCCAAAACCCCGAGCACCCCCGACGACCAGTCGGTAGGCATCCTAAACGGCATCCTTGATGCGTGTCAGAAAGCGGGAGTGCAGCCCACTGAGATTGACGAGCTGATGCACGGCACCACTGTGGCCACCAATGCGGTGCTAGAACGGAAGGGCGCTAAAGTAGGTCTGCTGGTCACCGAAGGCTACGCGCAGGTACTCCAGATCGCTCGTTCCTTCGTGCCGGGCGGACTGGCCGGGTGGATCGTATGGAACAAACCGGAGCCGCTGGCCGGACTGGAAAACACCTTTGAGATCAACGAGCGCGTCGGAGCCGACGGCAGCGAAGTGCGGCCGCTGGACGAAGACTCCGTACGCAAAGCCGTGGCGGCTTGTCGTGCGCAGCAGGTGGAAGCCATCACCGTATGCCTGATCAACTCCTACGCCGACGATACCCACGAGCGGCGAGTCGCCGAGATTATCTCCCAAGAATGGCCGGACGTCCCGGTTTCGCTGTCCAGTGCGGTGCTGCCCGAAATGCGAGAGTACGAGCGAGCGGTGACCACCGTGGCCAACTCCTACGTACGCCCTACCCTATCGCGCTACCTAAGCTCACTCACCAACACGCTGACCAACAACGGCGTATCGGCCGTCACCAAGGTGCTTCGCTCCGACGGCGGACTGATGTCGTTCGACACCGCGGCCGAAAAGCCGGTCAGCCTCATGATGTCGGGTCCCGCCGGTGGCGTGAAGGGGGCACTGTGGATCGCCCAAAAGGCTGGATACGACAACCTACTCACCTACGATATGGGCGGCACGTCGACCGATGTGGCGCTGATCGAAAACGGCGTTCCCCTGATCCGTCGCGAGACGGAGGTGGGCGACGTAAAGGTGCGGGCTTCGTCGCTCGATGTGCGCACGGTCGGCGCGGGCGGCGGCTCTATTGCCAAAGTGCCGGACCTGACCAAAGCCCTGCGAGTGGGTCCCGAAAGTTCGGGCGCCGTGCCCGGCCCCGCCTGCTACGGCAAAGGCGGCGAAGACCCCACCGTGACCGACGCCAATGTGGTGTTGGGTTACTTACCGGAAGATTTGTTGGGCGGTGAAATGACTCTCGACCGACAGGCCTCGCTCAAGGCGGTGAGCGGCATCGCCGAGAAGTTAGGTATCTCGGTAGAAGAGGCGGCCGCCGGTATCATCAGCATTGCTAATGAGAATATGTTCGGTGCCCTACGGCTGGTGTCTATTGAGCAGGGCTACGACCCGCGGGATTTTGCGCTGATCGCCTTCGGCGGAGCCGGTCCGTTGCACGCCAACGCCCTGGGCAAACTCATGGGTTCGTGGCCGGTGATTATTCCGCCGAGTCCGGGGGTGCTCTGTGCTTACGGCGACGCAACAACCCGGGCGCGTAACGAGGCAGCCAAAACATTGATCAGTAAGCTCGACAACCTCACCGCCGAAGAGGTTACCCACGAACTTACCGCCCTGGAAGAAAAAGCGGCAAAGCTGCTTACTCACGAAAAGGTGGCGGAAGATCAACGAGCGACCACCTTTCAAATGGATATTCGCTACTCTGGACAGGGTTTCGAAGTACCCGTTGAGGTGTCCTTGTCAGATTTGAAAGCGGATGGTTTCCAGGCCGCGATTGAAGCCTTCGATGAAATTCATGAGAAGCTGTTTACGTTCAAGCTGGACCTGCCGCACGAGCTGGTGAACCTGCGAGCTATCGTAGAAGAAACCACTCAAGACGTATCCATTGCCGAACTGCCGTCCGGTGGTGCTTCGGCGGCTGAAGCCCTCATCAA
The DNA here is from genome assembly GCA_965213875.1 of Tunicatimonas sp. Classification (GTDB taxonomy): domain Bacteria; phylum Bacteroidota; class Bacteroidia; order Cytophagales; family Cyclobacteriaceae; genus Tunicatimonas. Next base: position 214,431 of record CBDCAN010000015.1, read on the forward strand.
AGAAGACTCTGATTTCTGGTACGAAGGACAACGCTATCAGGCCAGCGTTTACGACCGAAAGCAGCTCACCAACGGTCACCAGATCGCTGGGCCCGCCATTGTGGCCGAAATGGACTCTACGACGGTCATCTTACCCGGGTTCACCGGCGAGGTAGACCGCTACGGTAACATCATGATCAACCCCCAGTCGTAACCTCCCTACCCTATGTACAAAGCACAGATTATAGAAACCAATACCACGCCGCTCGCATCGGCGGAGGTGGACCCCATTACCCTCGATATCATTGAGAGCGCCCTGCGCAACGCGCGCTACGAAATGGACGCCGTGTTGTTTCGAACCGCCATGTCGCCAGGCATCCGCGAACAGCACGATGAGTTTCCCCTGATTGCCGACCGCAAAGGCCGCATGGTGGTGGGCCAGTTTGGTTCGTTCGTAGACGGATTTCTCAAAGCCTACGACGGCACCATCGAAGAAGACGATATCTTCCTAACCAACGACCCGTACAGCTGCGACGGAGCGGTGAGCCACCTCAACGACTGGCTCGTGCTGCTGCCCGTCTTCTACGAAGGTCGTTTGGTGGGCTGGGGCGCCATGTTTGGCCACATGACCGACGTGGGGGGCAAAGTACCCGGCAGCTTACCCACCGATGCCACCACGATCTTTGAAGAGGGGGTGCGCATTCCTCCCATTAAAATCTACGACAAAGGGGTGCTCAACGAAGCGGCGCTTTCGATCATTATCCAGCAGAGTCGCCTACCCCACTGGAACCGCTCCGACTTCAACGCCATCGTGGCGGCCTGCCGAACAGCAGGCAAACGGGTGAAGGAAATCTGCCAGCGATTTGGTGCAGAGACCTACTGTAGCGCACTGGAAGCGGCATTGGACCGTAACAAAGAGGCCATGCGGCAGCTGTTTCACATGTCGGTGGCCGAAGAAGAGATTGTGTTTGAAGATTACCTCTGCGACGACGGGCGGGGCAACGGCCCGTATAAACTGCGCTGCTCGATGCGGCGCGACGGTGACCGCGTGATCCTCGACTGGACCGGCACCGATCCGCAGGCGGCTGGCTCCATCAACTACTACCTCAATGAGAACCTGTTCAAGATGTTCTTCGGGGTATACATGGTGATGGTATTTGACCCGCAGATTCTGTTCAATGACGGTTTTTACGACCTGGTCGACGTGGTGATTCCCGAGGGCACCCTGATGAAGCCGCGCTACCCGGCCGCACTCTCGTGTCGTACCCACGCGCTGGGTCGCATGTTCGACGTACTGGGGGGGCTGCTCGGGCAGCGCCAGCCGGAGTTTCTGTGTGCCGCAGGATTCTCCTCGTCGCCTCACCTCATGTACTCGGGCTACGACAAACAGGGTGATTGGTATCAGCTGTTCCAGATCGGCTTCGGAGGTATTCCGGGCAAACCCTTCGGTGATGGCCCTGACGGACATTCCCTGTGGCCTTCGTTCACTAACATTCCTAACGAATTTTTGGAAGCCTACTTTCCACTGCGCATCGAAAAGTATACCACCGTGCCCGACAGCGGCGGGGCCGGAGTACACCGGGGCGGCAACGGCGTAGAAACGGTTTACCGCTTTCTGGAACCCGGCGAGATTTCCATCCACGACGACCGCTGGTTTGTGCCGCCGTGGGGCGTGAACGGCGGTCACCCGGCCCAGCGTAGCCGTAAGGTGCTGGTGCGCACCGATGGTTCTCGCGAAGTGGTTCCGGCCAAGTGTGATCGTATCCAAGTAGCTCCGGGCGACCTGCTGCACTTTATCACCTGGGGCGGGGCCGGCTGGGGCGATCCCTTGGAGCGCGATCCGCAGTTGGTGGCCACGGACGTGCGGCGGGGGCTCGTCACGGCCGAGAGTGCTCACACGCACTACGGAGTAGCACTCACCGACAAACATGAAATCAATCAGGAAGCAACCAACACCCAACGCGAGGAGATGCGGGCGCAACGGGATGAGTTACCCATCTTTGACTTCGGCCCGTCGGTAGACGAACTTCGCGAGCGATGCCAGGAAGAAACCGGACTGAAACCGCCGCAACAACCGGTGTTTGATCGAGCGGCTGAAGCAGCACATTCGTGACACCGACCGCCGAAAAAGCGTACCGAGATATCAAGGATCGCATTGTGGAAGGTAAAATCGCGTCGGGTTACCGGGTGACGGAGGTAGAGCTGGCTACCCAGCTGGCGATGAGCCGTACCCCGGTGCGCGACGCACTCAAAAAGCTGGTAGAAGACCGGTGGCTAGAGTATACTCCCAACGTAGGGATGCGCGTACGAACCTGGAGCAACAAGGATATCCTGGATAACCTCCACATTCGTCAGTTACTGGAGTGTGAGGCGGCGGCGCTGGCCAGTCAGCATATCACTCCTGGTGAGTTAGACACACTGAGGCTGATCAATACCCAACTGCGGGCGATTGCTACGCTGAAGACAACGGAAGCCATTGAATCTATGACGTCCTTAAATCTGAAGTTTCATCAGACTCTTTGGAACAGCACGACCAACCGGGTATTGAGTGAAATTCTGCTTCGAAATGTCAATATTCCGACCATCGCGACGACTTACCAACAGTATACCCGTGATCATCTGATGGCTAGCCTCGACGACCATGACCAGCTAATTGATTGCTTCAACCGCGGTGACTCAGAGCAGGCGCAGCGCATTATGGCGTCACACCTGCAACGGGCAGCCCGTATCTACCAATCGCTATGAACCCGTTTACCGCCGACAAAGACTACGCTGGACACTTGGGTTTTGGGAAACGTCCCTGCTTGATGGTGATTGATATGATTCGGGGCTATACCGATCCGGCATCATCACTCTACGCACCTACGTACCAGGACGTCAACGAGGCCGTCGTACGTTTGATGCCGGTCGTTCGGAAACACGACGTTCCGGTGGTGTTCACCACCTTGGCCTACGACCAGCAGCACCAGCAGGGCGGGCATTTCGTGCGCAAGATTACTGCGCTTCGGCAGCTTAACGAGCAACCGGAGCTGGCTCAATGGCAAGAAGGACTACAGCCGCTGCCGGGCGAGCAGGTATTTGCTAAGCAGTACGCCAGTGCTTTCTTCGGCACTTCGCTACTGTCGTGGCTCAGCTACCGCCGCATCGATAGCCTCATTATTACCGGGGTGTCAACCAGTGGCTGCATCCGGGCGACTGCGACCGACGCCATGCAGTACGGTTTTATTCCGATGGTAGTGATGGACGCGGTAGGCGATCGCAGCGAAGAAATTCACCGCGCCAATCTGTATGACTTGCAGATGAAGTACGCGGATATTTATACGAGTGAGGATATTATCAAAAACTTAAAAGAACAATAGTATGGAATCTACCCGTCAATCGCTAGCCGACGGCCCCCTGACGGGCATCAGGGTCATTGAGCTAGGGGTGCTATTAGCCGGGCCATTTGCCGGGCAGCTCCTGGGCGACATGGGAGCCGAAGTCATCAAAGTAGAGCTGCCGGGCACCGGCGACCCCATGCGTAAGTGGGGCCGCGAACTAGTAGACGACCAGTCGTTGTGGTGGCCGGTGGTGGCGCGCAACAAAAAGTCTATCAGCCTCAACCTGCGGGAAGAGCGGGGGCAGCAGCTCCTGTACGAACTGATTAAAGAAGCCGACGTGCTGATTGAGAACTTTCGGCCGGGTACGCTAGAAAAGTGGAATTTAGGCTACGACACTCTCAAGCAGTTTAATAAAAAGCTGATCATGGTGCGGGTCAGTGGTTTCGGCCAAACGGGACCGTACGCACCACGAGCCGGCTACGGAGCCATCGGCGAAGCGATGGGCGGCTTGCGCCATATCGTAGGCGAAGCCGACCGTCCTCCCGCTCGGGTAGGCATCTCCATTGGTGATAGCCTGGCGGCTAGCTACGCCACGATGGGCACCCTGGCCGCGCTGCGGGCCCGCGATATCACCGGCGAAGGACAGGTCATTGATTGCGCCATCTACGAATCAGTGCTGGCCATGATGGAAAGCCTGGTTACTGAATACGACAAAACCGACTATATTCGTCAGCGGTCGGGCTCTCGCCTGCCCAACATTGCGCCCAGCAACGTGTATCCCACTCAAGACGGTGAAGTGCTGATTGCGGCCAACCAAGACACCGTTTTTCGCCGACTAGCCGAACTAATGGAGCAACCCGAGCTCGCTGAACATCCGGCGTACAAAGACCACGTGTCCCGAGGGGAGCACGAAGACGAATTAGATGAAATTGTGGCCCGGTGGTCGCGCCAGCACACCTCCGCTGAGCTGCTCAAGAAGCTGCACGAGGGTGGAGTACCCGCGGGCAAAATATTTACCCCGCCCGATATGCTAGAGGATGAACACTTCAAGGCCCGGCAAGCCCTGGTACCACATCACCACCCCGTGCTCGGCGACCTGATGATGCAAAATGTGGTGCCCCGCTTCTCCGATACCCCCGGTAGCATTCGCACGCCTGCTCCCGAACTGGGCGAGCACAACCAAACCGTGTATCAAGAGATGCTCAACCTGAGCGATGAAGAATTTAAGCAGCTACAGGACGACGGTATCGTTTAGGACTGACAGTCAAAGCACATTGTATGAGACGCAATATCAGCAAAACTACTGCCACTGCCAAAACTGCCACTGCCACTGCCACTGCCACTGCCACTGAACATACTAATCGCCTTAGGCACAATTTTTTATCTATAGCATAAACAGTAAAATTGATCCTTATGGACTCAGTACGTATCATGGAAGTCACTCCGCGCGACGGGTTGCAAAACGAGAAGTTTACCCTCTCGCTTGATCAAAAGCAGCGGCTCGTTGAGCAATTGATTGATAGCGGTTTTCAGCACATCGAGGTAGGCTCATTTGTCAATCCAAAGGCAGTACCACAAATGGCAGGCACAGCTCAACTGCTCGAGCGCTTGCCGACGATTGATGCGGTTACTTATTACGCACTGGTGCCTAACAAAAAGGGCTACGAACTGGCGGTGGCCGCCGGATGTAAGCACATCAACTTTGTGCTATCGGTTACCGAAACAATGAACCAGCGCAACGTAGGCATGTCAACCGAAGACGGTTTTCGACAGTTGCAAGAAATTCATCAACTTGCGCAGCGCGACGGGGTAAAACTACGGGTATACCTGGCGGTCATTTTTCACTGCCCGTTCGAAGGACCTACTCCTACCGACACCGCCCGACGTTGGGCAGAACGGGTAGCTGATATGGGGGTAGCTGACATTTGCTTAGCCGATACTGATGGCCAAGCCAAGCCCGAGCAGATAGAAAATTTGCTACAATCAACCGACTCGCTCGGCGAGAAATTACCCTCTGGAACCCACGTCAGTCTACACTTACACAACACCTACGGGCACGCGTACGCCAACGCAAAGGCGGCGCTACGGTATGGCATTCGCCACTTTGACAGTGCTACCGCCGGGCTAGGAGGCTGCCCTTTTGCCCCTGGTGCTAAGGGCAATATTGCCACAGAAGAACTAGTGCAACTATGCGAAGCAGCGGGGTATCACACGGGTATTGATGTAGGCAAGCTGACCAAAACTGCCCAGTGGTTGTCGGCTTTCAAAAACGGTATAAATACGGCTAATTGAGTGCAACCGGTCGAGTTTGTGAAAATTTCTTACGTGCCTACTCCCTTGATAGTGTAGACGCCTAACGAGTGTGGTTTTATTTTTGACCGATCAGGGACGAATGTATCTCTCGTAAAAATTGTAAACCATGGATAACTCCACCGAAGAAGTAACGCTCGCCGCGGCGTTCATCAGCGATGTTCTCTCACTGTACGACGGCAAATCAGATCAGGCAGCCCTCAAGCAGATGGCAGCAGGCTACGATCTTAGCGACCCGATGAATCAAGTACCCATGCAGGTGTACAACGATATGTGTAATTGGGTTGAGCAGGAGATTGGCGCAGCCAATACCCGTAGGATAGGCAAAAAAATTGGCGAAACTGCCTATATAGGTATGGCCTCTCAGAAGATGCTCAGCGATGATCCGTGTCCCGCTGAAGTAATGCAAGCCTTAGCCAAAGTCGCCTCAATCATGATTCAGGACCCTAAAGGTCGAGGGTGGGAAATACTAGAGAATGGGGAAAAGCACATTGTCATGCGTCGCACTCAGACCTTCAACAGTACGCTACAACTGGGTTTATTAGAGGGCTTAGTACGTAAGACAAAAGTTTTCTCGCCTCGCGTCAGCTACGTAAAGATGGTAGAAAAAGGGGACGAATTTGATGAGTACAAAGTGACTTGGATATAGACATACGGAAAGAATTTCAGGCTTCTCGTATGGCATGAATACCGACTAAGCAGAAGATTCTGCCAGGTTAAATCAGTCTATGTGTAGCGGATGCTCTTTGATTCAAATCAAGGAGCATTTTTTTATGCATAAGTATAGAATCGTGGTGCATGACCCAACATAGTAAAACCGATGAACTACGGCGAACTCATTCTGAAAAATACTGCATAACTCAAGGAGTTGGAGAAAAAACAGCAGACAGAAAACGCACTTTTTTATAAAAGTGTTAATTGATCACCGCCTACCCTAACATACTACGCAGCACCGGTGCCTGACCCAGTTGCCGTACTGGTATTCGCGCGTACCACCCTACCTCCGCTTGCTGAGAGCTGCTGGCCCCCAGCAGATGAAGTAGTACCCCAATTCTTCGTTTCGCATCGGCACACTCATCAACCGGCCCGTTCTGCTGGTAGCGTACCACCACATGCTTCTCAAAACACATTAGGTGCAGCTCTATGCTCTGCCGAAGGTCAGTGCGACCCGTACCGGCAGACACCCCCTGCTCAACCAGTGCTTCTATCACCTGATAGATCGCCCACTCCTGATGCAAAGCGTAGCGAGCGGATGTTTCCTGACTGACCAGCGCTACCGTCACACCGGTGCGCTCCTCAACGCGCGCCACCAGTGCACTCACGGCCGCCGGCAGTCCTTCGCGTCTCAGGTCAAACGGCAGCCTGCGATCGGTATAATCATGGATGCCCCGCGTCACCTCCTTGAGCTGCTGCTTTGCCGAACCGGTAACGCTGAGGCCCAGCCCCGATAGGTTGGCCACCACCTCGTCTTTGAGGAAGCGCACGGTCTCTTCCTCCCGAGCGAACAGCTCACGCAAGAAGTCTTCCGGAACGGGTGCCGGTTGTGGTGGCGACTGGCTACGAAGGTGTCGTTTGATCTGCATCACCTACAAGTGTGGCTAAAAAAAAGGGAGTTACTTCCGCCTTCATAGCGACGCACGATTTTTAGCCGACAGCCTGTATAGCGTACCCTTTCCGCTGAATGGCGGTTTGGCCAATAGTAGCTTCTCAAAGTCTCACCACAGCCCCGGCCTGTTCCAGTCGCTCAACTCTCTACGGCGCAAACGGCACTTCCAGCAGCTTCTCCGACGCATCGCTTTTGTACCATACCAGGTCGTAGAGCCACTCGTGATTGCCCTGCCCCCGCTTGCCGTGCTTAGAGGAACAGACATACATGCCCCGTTCCTCTCATTGCCCCTACAGCCTCTTTGATCTGCCGGATTGAGCCACTTGATCCCGACCCGCTCCTGACGCTCTCTCAACTGCCAAAACTTCCTAGCGATTTCCTCGACGGATAATGAAGCCGAGATGACATATTTTTTTTGGCTCAATAAGTTCGCCATTGTGCCTTAGAATAGTATTACTTCTGTTGCACCACCTACTATCGTCACACAAAAGACCTACTGATGATGTCATTTCCCACCTATATACAGCGCTATCGGCTGCAATGCACTGACTTCGGTTTGTTTTTGCAAACAATAGTTTTTTAGACTAGTCTAAATTATTATATTTGCTATTCTAAATTTGTAAGTAGAATAGCAATGACTGGGTGTTATGAGATATCTAAATGTGATAGTAGCCGTAATCATGGTCTTGACTACCCGCGCCTATGGGCAGCAAGCCACCGTATATGGTTCGGTAACTTCTTCGGGTGAATCAGTTCCCTTCGCCAGTATTGAGGTGGTTGGTACCAGTCAGGGTACTTCAGCCGACGCTGCGGGAAACTTTCAGATTAGCAGTTTGACCGCAGGAAGTTATCAACTACGGGCCACCGCAATTGGCTACGAGCCATCCGTACAGAGCGTAACACTGCGCCAGGGGCAAACTCAGACGATCAACTTTACCATTGTAGAAGGAGCCGCCACCCTCAATGAGGTGGTCGTCACCGGTACGCTTCAAGAGGTATCCAAATTAGAAAGTTCAGTGCCCGTAGAAGTGTATAACAAAACGTTTTTTAGGGCGAACCCCACTCCTAGCGTCTTCGAGTCGCTCCAGAATGTCAACGGTGTACGACCGCAGCTTAACTGCAACGTTTGCAACACCGGCGACATCCATATCAACGGCCTGGAAGGCCCCTACACCATGGTGCTGATCGACGGAATGCCCATCGTGAGTGGACTCTCTACCGTGTACGGCCTAACGGGCATTCCGCAGTCTCTGATCGAGCGCGTAGAAATTGTGAAAGGTCCAGCCTCTACCCTGTACGGCTCTGAGGCCGTAGGTGGACTGATCAACGTCATTACCAAAAAACCAGCGAGCGCACCAAGCACCTCAGTAGATATGTTTGCCACCGGCTGGGGCGAAGTCAATACGGATATCGGAGTCAAGTATCGGGTGGGCAATAAGGCTCATGCCTTGCTGGGGGTTAACTACTTTAACTATCAAAACCCCATCGATAACAATAACGACGGATTCACGGATCTTACGCTACAGAATCGGATCTCGATCTTCAACAAAATCAGTTTTGACCGTCCTGATAACCGGATATTCTCCGTCGCGGGCCGCTACGTATACGAAGACCGCTGGGGCGGCGAAGTGGATTGGACCAGCGCAGACCGGGGCGGTGAGCAGGTGTACGGCGAAAGCATCTACACCAGCCGCTGGGAAACCTTTGGTATTTATCAGCTACCCACCGCCGAAACGATTAACTTTCAGTTTAGTGCCAACGGGCACCAACAAAATTCGGTATACGGCAGCACTATTTATAATGCTGACCAGTACGTCGGTTTTGGGCAATTGACCTGGTACAAGAAAGTGGGGGCGCACGACCTGCTGGCAGGATCAGCGTATCGCTACACCTACTACGACGATGATACTCCCGCCACTTTTAACGCAGCAACCGGTAGTAACACTCCCTCTGTGACTCACCTGCCCGGAGTGTTTGTACAAGATGAAATCAACCTAAGCCCACAACAAAAGCTACTGCTAGGGGCGCGTTATGACTTCAACAGTCGGCACGGTGCCATTCTTACCCCGCGCATTAACTATAAGTGGAGCACCCTTGATAAGCGAAACACCCTACGTGTGAGTGCGGGAAATGGCTACCGGGTGGCCAATGTATTTACCGAAGACCATGCGGCTCTTACCGGGGCTCGAGACGTAGAATTTGAGGGCGAGCTATCACCCGAAACTTCCTGGAATGCGAACGTTAACTTCGTGAAGCAGATGTATACCAACAACGGTACGTTTGTCGGACTTGATGCCACCGCGTTTTATACCTACTTCACCAATCGTATTTTACCCGACTATGAGACCGACCCTAACAAGATTATCTACAGCAACCTAGACGGTTTTGCGGTATCCAAAGGGGTGTCGCTTAACCTTGACGTGGCTTGGCACCACGGACTCAAAGTACTGGCAGGCGTGACGGTTATGGATGTTTCGGTAGAAGAAGACGGAGAGCGCTTTCGTCAGCTCCTCACCGAATCAGTGCAGGGCGTGTGGACCGCCAGCTATACGTTTACGAAAGTTGGGCTCACGGTAGACTACACGGGCAATCTGTACGGTCCGATGCGATTGCCGCGGCTCGGTGACCTTGACCCTCGGGCGGCGTACTCACCGTGGTTTAGCATTCAGAATATTCAACTGACCAAAACCCTGGGCAACCGCTGGGAACTGTACGGTGGGGTCAAAAATCTGCTAGACTTCACCCCGGCTGCCAACAGTATTGCTCGGGCTTTTGACCCCTTTGACCAAGACGTCGTTTTTGATCATAGCGGTCAGGTGGTTCCTACCGACAATAATCCTTACGCACTCACTTTCGATCCCAGCTACGTTTACGCGGCTAACCAAGGGATTCGAGGGTTCTTAGGCTTTCGATATGTACTACGGTAACCTGATCAAACGTACGGGTTTGATCAGCGCTTTGGTGCTGATTACGCTCGTCCAACGCGGTTTTGGTCAATCCCAGACCGTTACCTTTCAGCAGTTGGATAGCCTACAGCGAATAGAAAGGCGGCCGGTGCTCGTGTTCATTCACACCGACTGGTGTCGTTACTGTCAGGCGATGGAGAACACTACTTTTCAGGACGAGTCGGTTACTACACAACTCCGTCAGGCGTACTACTGGGTGAGCCTGAACGCTGAAAGTAAGCAAGACATCACCGTTCAGGGACAAGTCTTCCGCTATCAGCCTACCGGCCAGGGTACCGGGCAACATGAACTGGCGCAAGCACTGGGAACGGTAGACGGCACCCTCACTTTCCCCACCCTGTGCTTTCTCAACGCCGACTACGAAATTATACACCAACAGAGTGGCTTCGTGCGCGCCCGGCAGCTGACTGATATGCTGGAGGCTGTTTCGGGAGAGGAAGTTGACAGGTTGTAGATTACACCTACCACTTGATATCACCATTGACCGGCATCACTTCCAATGAGGTGCAACCTGCCTGCCCACTACTACGAGAGTAAGTTGCCTGGCAAATACTTCAGCATTTAGTTGACGAACCACTTATTTCGCTGCCTCTTCTCGTAGAACACTTTTTACGGTTTGTATATTGCGACTCGTTTAGCCACCGTTATAGTTTTATGAACCTACGCGACCGCTTCTTATCACAGTACCCAGACGCCTTCTTTCTTCAGCACGAACCTAGCAGCGAATTAGCCGATTACCTGCGGAGCCAGCACTGGCTGGCGGACGATGAAGCGCTACAGTCGGTTGAGAAGCCCGGGGAGGGCAACATGAATTTTGTGGCTAGGATCATAACGACCGGCGCTCTTTTATTATAAAGCAGGCCTACCCCTGGGTATACAAGTTTCCGCAAGTGGCAGCACCCATCCATCGGGGAAAGAGTGAAGCCATTTTCTACCAGTTACTAGAAGATGATCCGGTACTCATGGCTTGCTCGCCCAAGATGATCGGGTTTGATCCGCAGAGCTACGTACTGGCTCAGGAAGACCTGGGCGAGGGGTACGATTTCACTTTTCTTTATCAGGATGAAGAAAATATGACTTTAGGTCAGCTCAAGCAGTTACTCAATTTTCTTGCTCGCCTACACCAGATCAAAGCCAGTCCTGAAGCAACGCAGCTTGAAAACCGTCTGATGCGGACGCTTAACCACGAGCACATTTTTAAGTATCCGTTGATGGCGAATAACGGCTTGGATCTAGACAGCGTACTGCCCGGCTTATCATCAGCCGCCGCATCGTATCGACAAAACAAACCGTTGCAACGTAAGTTTGACGCGTTGGGGAGTATCTACCTGGAAAACGGCGATACGCTCATCCACGGCGACTTCTATCCGGGTAGTTGGTTGCGCGTGGCGGATCAGGTGCGCGTTATTGACCCTGAGTTCGGTTTTTTCGGACGGGCTGAGTTCGACGTGGGGGTAATGGCAGCCCACGCCATGCTCGTCCAAGATACGGTATACACTTCCGATCAAATCTTGACGAGCTATCCGGCGTCTGCCGCCTTCGACCAATCGCTGGCGCGTGCCTTTGCCGGAGTAGAGGTGATCCGTCGTCTGCTAGGGCTGGCACAACTGCCCATATCGCATTCGCTCGAAAAGCGGGTGGCACTGCTTGAGCGAGCGGTCGCCATGTTATGAGTGTAACCCTGGCTACCGCATCACGGCAACTCGTTCTAAAACGAGCTGACACGCTTAGCCACTTCTCAACTGATACAGGATGCTTAACCGTACGCCCAACGCGCTAATACCGCTGTAAAACTGAATAATATCAGATATTATGCTTACTTACCAGCATGAAAAAACTGTCGAGTAAAGAAATTATAGAGAAAATTCAGCAGGGTATCACTTTTGAAGCGGTGTCTGACGATTACTCCTTCACGCTAAAAATTGAGCAATACGCCCCCTACATATGCACGGCCATCCACGACGGTCACCAGTTCAGGAAGTCGTTATGGGAGAATTGCACGCATTCCGACTACGAGCGCTGGTATGAGGAAGATCCCAGCACTAAGGAGATGATACAATCCCACCCCATCGTGCTGGCGGGACTTGACAGCAGATTCGAGTATGATTTAAACCGAGAGCCTCAAAGTGCCGTCTTTGAAGATGCCTGGGGTAAAAAATTATGGAAAAGCCCGCTGCCTGAAGAAGAACGCGACCTTAGTTTGAAGAAACATCAGGTCTTCTATGATGTGGTGGATGCTTTAGTAGAAAAGATACAAGGGAAATACGGTAGGGCTATCGTATTTGATATGCATAGCTATAATTGGAAACGGTGGGATAGAGCGGTGCCCACCTGGAATTTAGGGACAACCAACATCGATAATGATCGTTTCTCTACCCTAGCAACCTCTTGGAGCCAGAAGTTAGGCACCATGAATTTGCCCAACGGGATAGCATCGACATCAGAAATTAATGACACCTTTCAGGGGAACGGTTATCTATTGAAGCACATCACGCAGCACTTTACGGATACACTGGTGCTGGCTACCGAGATTGCCAAGGTGTACTGCGATGAAAAAACCGGGGTGATCTTTCCCGAGGTGGTACGGGCCGTTGAAAATCAATTAAAAGAATTAATTCCACTACAAACGGAAGAATTTACCAAGTACACTTCATGATCGAGCCTCAACTCATTCAAAAAATATGTAGAAAATTATCCGAAGGACGTACCGTGCGTCAAAAATTACCCGACAACGGCACGCTACGCATCGAAAAGCGGATGCCCTACATCTGTGTATATCGTTATAAGGTAGCAAACCCCTATTTTGCGGCTTTGCTAAAAACACAGGCCTCCTATCTGATTGTCCAAGAAAGTGTTGATGTATCCCTGCTCTTAGAAGAAATTGCCCGAATTATCTCTACTGAGCTACAGTCTTTTCTTACTATAGAGATGTGGCCCGTTGAGAAGAAACAGAATCCGGTCTTTGAAATTCTAGGCCCTGAAGGTAAAGCTCCGGCTACCGTAGCAGCATTAAAAGAAGGGTTTGATGACTTAAAAGATATTGATCCCACTATCTCCACCCAGGCTATCTCTACCCTCGAAAGACATCCCCCCCACCTTACGGCAATAGTGGCCATTGATGAATCTAAGGACACCGGCCATTTGTCGATTGGCGTGGCTATACCAACGCTATACCAGAATACCCAGGACAACGAAGTGTATCCGCTCTTCTATCGAAGGTTTTCCATTCTCTTTTCTAAGGTTATCAAGCGGGCCGCCTACGAGTTTATTCGTGTGCAAACCGCCAATCCCTTTCATCATTATTTGATGCTAGGAAAAACCTACCTGGATAAAGATACCCTCAAGGCCGATAGAAAACTGGCTAAAATAAGTGATAAGCTTTCTTTTCTATTAGCCATTTCCCCGGTTAATAGTGCTTCTGAGTGGGAAAAGTTCAAGGAGAGGAATTTTACGATAGAGCCTTCCTTTCAGTATCGGTTGATCCCTTTAGACCCTGAAAAGCTTAAGCGTAAGCTTTTTAAGTTAAGGATAGATAAGGTAGAAGACCCTACCATTGCCTACATTCTGCGGGAGAAACGCTTGGAAATTGAGAAGAAAATACTGATGCTGGAAGAGCGTGGTACCCCCAATTTTCGGGCTATTGGCCGGAGTATTTTCGTCCAAACAGAAGATCGCGTGATACGCATCGCTGAAGCTATACTAAAGAAATACCCTACCTCCGTCACCCCCGAGAAGCACCGGCGACTGGATTGTGCGGAATTTGCGGAACTGGCCCAGGGCGAACTAGCCTACTATCAACAAAGGTTTCCTGACATCAAATTGTCGCTGGATATACGCGAGGACGTGGCGGGAATTATGGTATCTAAAAGCGTGCTTTTATTGAACAATAAGTTCACGATCTCCGAGACGCGCGCCGATGCTTTACTACAGCACGAGATAGGAACCCATATACTCACCTACTGTAACGGAAAAAGCCAACTGCTGAAACAAATGCACAGCGGGTTTGCCGGTTACGACGGATTGCAGGAAGGTATTGCCGTCCTGGCCGAATACCTCGTCGGTGGGTTAACCGTTAATCGTCTGCGCACCCTGGCTGGCCGGGTCGTAGCGGCGGAGGCGATGATCAATGGAAAGAGTTTTGTTGAAAATTTCAATTTTTTAGTAGACACCCATCACTTCAAGAAACGGACTGCGTTTACTATGGCTATGCGTATCTATCGGGGAGGCGGTTTGGCTAAGGATGCTGTTTATCTAGCTGGCCTACTCAACGTAATGGATTACCTCAAAAAGGGTGGGAAGCTGGAAACGCTTTATCTGGGAAAATTCAATATCAGTCACATCGAACTGGTCGAGGAGCTATTACATCGGAACATACTCAAAAGCCCGGTCACTCCCCGATTCCTGGCTCGGGATTTCGTGCAGCATCGTTTAGATAAAGTCAGTGACGGTCTAGCGGTGACCGATCTTTTGGACTAATGCAGGAGGGCAGTCAAGAAAGTAATGCAAGGGGTAGTCCGTCTTTATTTATATTTATCCATACCTTCCGAAGAACCCTAGTGTGAAAAATTTAATCTAACGAGCGTAAGTCTCATTCACCACAACTAAATAACTCAAATTATGAAAATAGCTTTTATTATTAACGACCATAAAACAGAGAACGCAAAATATACTACTCCCGGTTTGGGATACGCTGCGCACCAACGCGGGCATCAGGCCTATTTTATTGGCATTGGTGAACTAGGCTATGCTTCGGAGGGGCATATATCAGCTCGCTGTAAAACGATTAAAGAAGGCAAGTTTAAGAGTCAGGAAACCTATTTTGCTGCCCTACAGAAAGAAAAATTCACAAAAATAGACTCGGAAGAACTGGACGTACTTTTTCTACGTAACGATCCGTCAGAAGAAATCAATAAACGCGATTGGGCTCAAAACGCCGCTTATATCTTTGGGGGGGTTGCCATACTGGATAAGGTTATTGTCATTAACCATCCAAACTCTCTTTCCGGGGCGATCAACAAAATGTATTTTCAGCATTTTCCGGAGATACTGCGTCCGAAGACTATCATTTCCCGGGATAAAAACGAAATAAAGCGGTTTTTTAAAAAGCAGGGGAACAAAATGATTCTGAAGCCTTTGCAGGGTTCCGGGGGTAAAAACGTATTTATAATGGACAAGGCAAATTCACGCAATATGTCTCAAGTTATAGAAGCGATTTGCGAGGATGGCTATGTGATTGCCCAGGAATATTTAGAAGAAGCAAAAGGCGGTGACATCCGACTTTTCTTAATGAACGGTGAACCCTTACAGGTCGATGGCAAATATGCCATGATGAAGCGGGTTAATGCCACCGATGATGTACGAAACAATATCAGTGCGGGGGGCTCCACCCAGAAAGTAGAGATGACGGATCAGGTTCGTCAACTAGCCGAGATTGTGCGCCCCAAACTGCTGCAAGATGGTATGTTCCTCGTAGGAATAGACATTGTAGGCGATAAGCTGATGGAAATTAATGTCTTTAGTCCTGGTGGTCTGAACACAATGGGGAGAATGTACGGGGTTGATTTTGCCACTGAGGTTATCAAGTCGATAGAACAGAAAGTTCACTACCGCAGTCTATACCCAAAGCAGCTGATCAATAGCCGATTGGCTACGTTGTAGCACTGGGCGAATTTGAAGAGCATAAAAAACTGTGGGGCACTTATTAGATTCCCCCCCTCTCTTTACCTCTATCCGTAGTTTTGTCACGAGTGATTAGTCTTGGGGCTTCGCCCTTCGCTATCTGATCAGTGGGAAACACTGATTTATGAAGGAATGAAAAATTCAATAGATACCAGGACTGAAAATATCGCGATGAAATCTAATAAAACAAATGGATGAAAAAGCAGAGTAGCTAACTATTCACTGCTTGGTCAGGAACGCGTAGCGCCGGTAGCTTCACCAGGAATATTAACTGCCCCAGGTTACATCAACTTTGGCTCTTCCTAGACCAAAGGCGTGACGCCACAGCAAGACACAGATTGGCGACTCTTAACCGAACTTAGTTCGAAAGTTTGTATATCCCTGATAATATGTGTAAAATTGACAAGTACGTCTGATTCATCGGCTATTCTTATTTTATTCGCAGCAGACAATCTTTAACCCCTTAATGTATGAAGACATTCTTTAGTAAAAACATTTTTCTTATCGCTCTAATTATCATCGCTTTTGGGTGTGATGATATCCACCCCTGGTTAGATCCTGATACTGACACCCCTCCTCCTACGGATGTACCTGATTCTACCGTAGGCGATTGGAATTTGGTATGGAACGATGAGTTTGATACGTTTGACGAAAGCAAGTGGACCGTAGTAGACGCCCCTAGTGGTATCAACAACGATCTGGCGTACCTTTCGCCCGACAACGTAACCATTGAGAACGGCCTGCTCCGTATCCGAACGGATGACAGTAGCATCGGCGACCGTAACTTCACGGGCGGAAAGGTGCTGAGTAAAGACAAATTTGAGTTTACCTACGGCCGCGTTGCTGTGCGGGTTCGTACGGCTTCTACCCCCGGCACCCACACCGCCGCCTGGCTGGTGCATACCCCCTGCGATGGCATTAACCCCTGCGCCGGAGCGTGGCCCCCGGAGATCGATATCATAGAGATGATTGGCCGCGAGCCCGATCGTGTGCACCAAACCGTACACTACGGTACCACCCCTTACGATGGCACTACCGGCGGCCGCTGGCCTGACTGGGAGTTCGACGTAACGACTACTGTATTGCCAGACGATCAATTGCCCGGTGAAGCGTTCCATGAGTACGTGATGGAGTGGGAGGAAGATGTGATTCGGTGGTACATCGACGGCTCGCTTACCAAAACCTGGACGGCCAACGATACCGATAGCTTTATGCCTCGCGAAGCGATGTACCTGATCCTTGATGTGGTGGTTGGTGGTGATTGGGCGCAAGCCCCTACGGATGCCTCAGTTTGGCCGCAAACTGCTGAGTTTGACTACGTTCGGGTTTATAAAAAAGATAGCACCGCCGTTACCGACCCGCCACTGCCCCCCACTACGACAACTTATCGTATCAAGAACGCCGCCTCGGGACGCTACCTTACCGCCGACGGCACCGACGAAGAGTGGGTCACTCTGTATCAAGCAGACTTGGATACTAGTTATACTACCCAACGGTGGGTTGCCACTGAAGTGGAAGAAGGGCTCTACAGCCTGGCCCCCGAATGGCCTCAGAACCGCGCACTTACCTCCGACGGTCAGGAAACCGATGCTCCGGTCTACCAAGCGGCTTACCAGGGCTGGACTACCCAGAAGTGGAAGATAGAAGAAGCCGAAGGTGGGGTTCGTCTGGTGCCGCAGTGGCCCGAAAACGTTACGCTTACTACCAGTAGTAACGATAACTGGTCGGCAATCAGGCAGACGGCTCCTACCGGCGCGGATCAGGAACGCTGGTCCTTAGAAGAAGTTGAATAGAAAGCGGTAGCTTTCCCTTGCCAACAAAGGCTAGCTTCGCGCGCGGAGCTAGCCTTTGTTTATTTGGGTTGAGCAGGCTGGCACACAGACTTTCCAGAGGTTACCTGAATAGGAGGTTTGCGGCAGTTGGCACAACGGCTCGCGGATCAGATGGTAAACTAGCCCCCACCCCGTTCTCACATTGTTCGCACTTTCTACACTATTCTACACATTGTTACACACCATACACGGTCGTACAATAAAAAACAATTATTTTAATATATTTAAATGGCTGTATATGAGCTACTTACGTTTCTGTGCTAGCTTGGTTTGTGTTTTGTAATATGTCTATCAAAATCAATTACTCAACAAAATATTACACAATTATGAAAAAGGTAATCATGACACTTAGCTTCGCTGCTGCCACTGTAGTAGCCGCTAACGCGCAAGAAGTAATGACTGAAGAATCAGTACAAACCGAGACAGAAGAAGTAGTTGACGCTGCCGAAGAGGCTGCAGTTGAAACTGAAGAAGCGGTTGAGACAGCGACTGAAGAAGCAGCTGAAGGCTCAGAAGAAGCGTACGAAGACGTAGCTGCTGAAACTGAAGAAGTGTACGAAGATGTAGCTGATGAGACTGAAGAAGCCGGTGAAGATATGGCTGATGAATTAGAGGATGCTGCTGCTAAAACTGAAGAAGAACTGGAAGATGCTGACGAGCCTCAGAAATAAGCTCTTTGCGTCTTAATTTTGAGATTTTGCGCTTACGCGCATCAGAAAAAGTACCGTAGATCACGGTACTTTTTTTGTTTAAAGCAGTAGCCTTCCCCCTCTTGACTAAACGATGGTTGATTTTCTCGTCACATCTAATTATTTATAACTTCCTGCCGTAGTTTCAACCGGTAGGTGTTCTATATAATTCTACACACTGTTGCGCACCATACACAGTGTATACTATACCAAAATACTCTAACTCACTGGATATCAAAACTTTAAATAGTTCGTGTGGCAATGGAAAGCCTTTTGCAACTATCTGCGTAGTTAACTAATAAATAAAACACTACACATATTATGAAGAAGGTAATAATGACTATAGGCTTTGCCGCAGCAACAATTGTAGCAGCAAATGCGCAAGAGGTAATGACCGAAGAAGAGGTACAAATTGAAACCCAAGAGGTAGTAGATGCTACTGAAGCCGAAGCTGAAATCCAGACCGAAGAGACGCTAGAATCTGTGGAAGATGCGGCTGCCGATACCGAGGATGCCGCGGATTATGCGATGGAAGAAACTGAAGAAGAAGTGGATCAGATGACCGATGAGGTTATAGATGCTACTTCGCAGACCGATGTTATTCTTGATGAAGACGTTGACCCATCGGCTCAGGTAGATGAATTGCAAGAAGCGGATATTCCGGTCCAAACCAGTAACGAGCAGATTGGTGAAGAAGGTGGTGTAATGAATATCACTGAGGCAGAGCTACCCCAAGAAGTAACCAAAAGCTTAGAGGAAAGTGAATTTGCCCAGTCCACTATTGAAGCTACGTATTTATTGGATGAAGCCGCGGTTGATAAGCTTATAGACGTGGATGGTGCACAACTGTACACTGGCGATCAGATACCAGATAAGTTATATCAGATTCGTGTTTCAAACGAAGAAGAAAGAACTTTACTGTACTTTACTGAAGAAGGTGAGCTATACGGTTCTAGCAGTATCTAATAGTTTCTTTTAGAATACATCATAGTCGAGCACTGCCCATAAGCAGTGCTTTTTTTGTGACCTACAGACCTGCCACTACCGAAATTTTTATCAATATTCGCTCGTTGACACATTTGTAAGCCAAATTCAGTCGTATGCGCCTCATTGCACTACTCTTTTTATTCTTTACCGCCTGTCATAGCCCCACCCCGAAGCCACCAGAAGGAATGGTCTACTTCCAGGGTGGCAACCTAAAAATGGGAGCAGTCGATGGTTTGCCCAACGAACGGCCGGTGCATACGGTCTCGGTCGACGACTTCTACCTGGACACACACCCCGTTACCGTAGGAGATTTTAGAAAATTCGTAGCGTCTACCGGCTATCGCACCGAAGCCGAAAAATTTGGTGATGCAGGAGTGTTTAACGTTGAGAGGTTACAGAAAATGATAGTTGAGGCTGGCTACCAGGTAGCAGAAATGGAAAAGCTCAGTTATCAGGGTATGAATGATTTACAAAGTCGAGGCTGGGAACTAGTGCCCAAAGCTTATTGGGAATACCCGTTGGGACCTTCCGAGCACCGGGCTCAAGACGATCATCCTGTTACCCAAATCAGTTGGAATGATGCGGTGGCTTACGCCGAGTGGGCGGGCAAACGCTTACCGACGGAAGCTGAGTGGGAATATGCTGCCCGTAGCGGCAGGAACGCGCAGCGACAGTACAGTTGGGGCAACGAGCTAGCCCCTGATGGAGTATTTAAAGCCAACGTATGGGAAGGCAACTTTCCTATTACAAACAATGAAGCTGATGAATTTTACTACACCTCACCGGTGGGGGCGTTCGGCATCACCGACTGCGGTTTATCGGATATGGGGGGTAACGTATGGGAATGGTGCAGCGATACCTACCGCCCTTACCCTGGTAGCACCGATAGTTATCAGACGGCTGAAACTGATAAAGTCATCCGGGGGGGGTCGTTCCTTTGTGATGAATCGTTCTGCCACGGCTATCGCGTTTCGGCGCGCACCTTTTGTTCAGCCGAAACTGCTCTTTTCCACCAAGGATTTCGCTGTGCGCAGGATATATAGTGTTTTATATTACCTTGATCGGATTTGGACAGTATAAGTTTTGTCAATTTCTCTAATTCAGAACATAAATTGTATAGTGCTATAGAGAATTAGAATATTAGTGTAAATTAAAATGATCGTCACTGTTTCTAGTTTTACTATTGAAATAAGGATTTTTTATCAGTCAAATTATTTTTATAAATAGTCTTCTCTTCATTTTGACGATTCCATTTTATTAATACATTTGTGATTAAGCGGTCGATATTTACATTTATTTTATTATCTAACTAAAGATTTAAAATTTTGTTAATTTCTTCTGTTTGCCCCTGATCAGGATAGTCAGTAAGTTATGCTTTTGTGGTATGTACCATATAAAGCAATTTCGTAAACATTACAAACTATATTCCTATGAACAATCATTTATCCCTGATCAGGTATGCCCTGACGATTACCCTTTGTGCGTCGATTTTTTTCGCGTGCGAAGAACCCGAAGAAGCAGCAGTACCGCCATCACCATCTACAGAAAGTGGCATTGCTGAAGCCACCCTAAATCAATTAACCGGCCTAGGATTTGACGTAAGTGATATTCAAAAGCAAGGTGATAATTTCTTGGTAGAAGGTGATATTATCCTCACACCCGAGGCTATTGAACAAATGTTGTCTTCCGAGCCTACTATTGTTAACAATCCTACCGGAGAACAGTATCGCACCTTCAATTTGGTGAGTCGTAACCTACGCACCATACGGATACGTCCTACCAGTAATAATTCTCGCTTTTTATTAGCCATTGATCGCGCCATCTTTAACTACAACCAGTTGGGGCTAACGTTCAATATGGTACGAGTAGGCTCTAATAGTGCTGCTGAGATCACGGTTCGTCCAGTTGCAGGCGGTGGCGGTAGAGCCGGATTTCCAACGGGTAACGGCTTCCCTTTCAACGATGTACAAATTGGTGTGGATGTCTTTAACAACAACGACGATGACGTGACCGAATTTGTAGTCACTCATGAAATAGGCCACTGCTTAGGATTGCGCCATTCCGATTGGTACAATCGCTCTTTAAGTTGCGGCAGCGGTGGCAACGAAGGCAGTGCCGGTATAGGAGCAGAATTTATCCCGGGAACGGTTGTTAATGACCCTAACTCAGTGATGAAGTCTTGTTTTAGCAGTAACGAAACAGGGGAGTTTACACAATTCGACGCGGTAGCCCTACGCGAACTTTACTAAGCGTTTGCCAACGCTTATCTGATTTCTAAGAAGCGTAGTCGCCATGTGCGACTACGCTTTTTTTATGCGCTCATCTGCCCATTTACTAACCTTCTAATGTTAAGCGGATTATCAACCTTTAGCTCATCCGGTAGCATAAAATCAGGAAAGTTTTGATAGCACACCGGGCGGCTAAATCGTTTGATAGCCAGCGTACCTACCGAGGTAGTACGAGCGTCGGTGGTAGCCGGAAAAGGCCCCCCGTGGACCATCGCGTGGCAAACTTCTACCCCCGTAGGAAAACCATTGATGAGTAGGCGTCCTACTTTTCGCTCCAGTACATCAACGAGTTCAGCGTATTCACGCAAGTCTTCGTCCGTCGCGTGCAAGGTGGCCGTAAGATGGCCGTCGAGCTGCCGCGCCAGTTGTAGTAGCTCTTCTTTATCAGAAGCGGCTACGTGCAGCGTAGCTGGCCCGAACACCTCTTCCGATAACTGCTCGTGTGCTAAAAAATTTGCTACGGTGGTGCTAAACGCCCGGGCCTGCGAAGTAGTTTTAGCCTCAGACGTAGCTCCCTGACCCACCGTTTTAACCTGCTCGGTTTTCGCCATCCGTTCGGCCCCTTCCTGATAAGCCTTACTGATTGATTCGGTCAGCATTGCCCCTCCCGCACTATCAGAAATTTGCTTGCTTAGTGCTTGTAACAGTTGATCAGTTTCTTCTGAAGCAATAGATGCTACCAACCCAGGATTAGTACAAAACTGCCCTACGCCCAGTGTTACCGAGGCCAGCAAGCCCTCGGCAATCTGCGAAGCACGCTCGCGCATGGCACCGGGCAGCAGAAAGACGGGGTTGATACTTCCCATTTCTGCGTACACCGGAATGGGTTCAGGCCTCTGATTGGCCGCGTCGAACAGCGCTTTTCCGCCTCTAAAAGAACCGGTGAAACCAACGGCCTTCACCAGTGGATGCTTCACCAAAGTTTGACCTACCTCGGTGGTGGTGCCTTGTACCAAGGAAAATACTCCAGCCGGCATACTAGTGGCCTCTGCCGCCCGCGCGACAGCTCGCCCTACCAGTTCGCAGGTACCCGGGTGCGCAGGATGCCCTTTGACCACCACACTACAACCAGCGGCTAACGCCGAAGCAGTATCCCCCCCCGCCACTGAAAAAGCCAGCGGGAAGTTACTAGCTCCAAATACTGCTACGGGCCCTAGCGCAATATGCATCTGACGCACGTCGGGCATCGGTAGAGGCTGTCGATCTGGCTGCGCCTGATCAATACGGGCATCTACCCAGGAACCTTCGTCCAACAAATCAGCAAACGTGTTCAGTTGGTTGACAGTGCGCCCCCGTTCGCCCTGCAGTCGGGCCGATGGCAGTCCCGTCTCCCGGGAGCATCGCTCAATCAACGTTTCACCCAACCCTACGATTTCTTCGCCAATCTGTCGCAAAAACTGCGCTTTCTGCGCGCCAGACTTCTTACGATATACTTGAAAAGCACTTTCTGCCTGCACTACAGCCTGGTCAATTTCTTCGGAGGTTGCTTCGGCAAAACTAGTGGGTAGTGCCTCGCCCGACATTGGATCGGTCGCCTGAAAAGTATTATCTGAAGCTGAAGTAAAAGTAGAGGCGATAATTTGTTGTCCGCTGATAGTCATAAGGTTGTGCTCTTTGGTTAGGTTAATGATAAGTTACCATAGAATTAGACTGGCTACGATAGAGCGCACCTCAAGCTAGCGCACTACCGGTTGACCAGCATTAAGAGTAGTTACGCGATTTTGCTTAAGATGTTAAGATAAGTACTGTTGACCGATTTGGCACCTTAATAATAAGAAGCCAAACAGTGTTACACAGCCACTGAAACTGCCGGTTGTTGCGCAAACTGTTGGATAAGCTCCATATCCATACGGTCTGTCAGCCGCTTTGAGTAGTGCAGTTCGCGAATAATTAGGTTTTCATCTAATAAAAACTCGGCCGGAATGGTATTAATAGATTCACCGTCGGCCATCGGGTGCATGGGTAACCCCTTTAATTTTGCCTGAATAGCAGTTCCAACAAAAGACACCACATGACCCACAGCCGACTTCATCGCCGAACTTTCCAGTCCGTAGGCGTGGTACCACTGCTTATTGGGGTCTGATATCAGTGGAATTGGTGATATCTCCTGGTGAAACGTGCTTCGCAAAATGACGTCCTGCTTAGACTCAAAAAAGAATATCATTTCTAAACCCTGTTCCTTGAACGATTCGTGCACCTTGAGCAGATTATGCACACGCAGATTGCAAAAGGGGCATCCCGCGTGCCGAAAAAAGGCCACTAACACTTTTTTGCCACGGTACGTTGATAGGTCTACGTCTCTTCCAAAAACATCAGTCTGTTTAAAAAAGGGAGCCTTGGTATTCAGAGATAACTTTTCCATCCTTAAAGATAGCAGCAATACTACTAAGGTACTGATGAAATCAGCACCAGAACTTACATTCGGAAAACAAAACAGATACCTTATTTCGAGTAGCATCCGACCAGCCAACACACGTTAGCTGAAAACCAGGCAAAAGCTCTTAGGTGTAGCTCTATCGCATTAGTTCTATTCATATTTATACTAAAATATGCTACATATCATTCAATATCTGACCTTCTGATACTTTTACTAGCTTGTATATACGCTTTTTGGTAGGTTTAGAGAGCCTACATTTCGTGTAGCATTCCTTCACTGCGGTTTTTGCTTTAAATTTTCATTTCATACCTACCCACCTATGCGACATCCCCTACTTAAAACCTTACTACTTGTGTTTATGAGTGGCTTTATAGCCACTGACAGTTGCGCGCAGTTGGCAGCTGGTCAGCGTAAGTTTCTCGGCAATATCTTCGGAGGTCTCCGAAACGGTGGCATGGTCGAAGACCCTACTTTTCAGCAGTACTGGAACCAAGCGACGCCAGAAAACGCGGGCAAGCACGGTTTATACGAAACGTCACGCGATACCTATCAGCGTCAGTCCCTAGACCAGATATACAACTATTGTGTGAGCAACAATATTCCGTTCAAGCAGCACACCTTTTTATTTTGGTGTTGCGGAGCAGATGCCGATTGGTTGGAGGGTCTTACTGCCAGCCAGATCAGAGAAGAAATGGAAGAGTGGATGATTGATTTCTTCAAGCGCTACCCAAAAACTGCTTACGCCGAGGTGGTTAACGAACCCTTTCAGTCGCCGCCACCCGCTAAGATTCGCAACGCCCTGGGTGGGGATACAAACTTTGAGTGGGTACGGTGGATGTACAGAAAAGCCCGTCAGCACGCCCCGTCTTCGTGCCAGCTATGGATCAATGAAAACAACGTACTCAAAGGGGGTGGACGCGTAGATCGTTACCGCTCGCTAATCAGTAAACTTAAAGAAGACGGAAATATTGACGTGATCGGCGTGCAAGGCCACTGGCTGGAAAATGTGTCGGCGAATACCTTGCGTCAAACCCTCAATCAGTTAGCCACCCTCGATCTACCTATTTCCATTACCGAATACGACGTCAACGAAGGTGATATGAACAAGCAACGAGATATCTGGGCAGCACAATTCCCGGTATTTTGGGAGCACCCGGCGGTGATAGGAGTTACCCTGTGGGGGTATAAAGAAGGGCGCATCTGGCGTCCGCAAGCATACCTGGTTCGTGCCGACGGAAGCGAACGCCCTGCCGTGCAGTGGCTTCGCAATTACCTAAAGGGTGCGGACGACAGTGATGGCGAAATGACCGTTCGCGCCCGGGGCATCACAGGCAGCGAACGTATAGAAATACGGGTCGAGGGCCAGGCCGTAAAGTCTTGGACGCTCAAGACGGGCTACGCCAACTATACAGTTCGTGGAGTGAACACTTCGGGCAACATCAAGGTGGCCTTTGTCAATGATAATACGCAGCGCGACGTGCGCGTAGATTACCTTCGGGTTAACGGCGTTACCCGTCAGGCTGAATCTCAGGCAGTAAACACCAGTGCTTGGAGCAACGGTAGCTGCGGCGGAAGTTACTCTGAATGGATGTACTGCAACGGCCACATCGACTTTGGCACTTTTCAGTCAAACGCTCGTTCATCAACGATAGTCTCTGAAAAAGATAGCCAAACAGGCTCTTTCAACGCACCACTATTGATTGTATATCCTAATCCAGCACGGCAGAACTTCACCATTGAGGTGTCTGACCCAGCCGCCGAACTAACGCTGGTGAATCAGTTGGGGCAAGTCGTTCGGAAGATACCAAACACGGGGGAAGCTATCACTGTCAACGTTGCTGATGTATCACCAGGCATTTACTTCCTATCTTCTGCTTCAGCGAGCAGTGTCTTTCAGCAGAAGCTCCTGATTGAATAGTCAGTAGAAGCCGTTACCTTCCTACAGTTCCGTCTTACCTTCAACCTGTGGGGCCATGCTGTGAATGGCCGCATTGTGTTCAGCTTCTGCTTGCTCGCCCTCTTGATCTATCTCATTCCAGTCTTCGAAGCTAAGCTCTTCAAACGAAGCGGTAGCCGCACTCTCGCCCTGCGGCCCTACAATCAGCGCCACTGTCATGATAATGCTGGTGACCAACACCGTACTAAGCAGGATCCCCGAATTAAACTGCTCAGTTTGCAGGGCAGTAGGGATAGCGAAGAATAACAGAATGGTAATGAGGCCGCGGGGAGCTACCCACAGCTCGGGCACGATGTTTTTAAACAGTATCATCTTCAAGCAAACGTAGCGAATAACGTAGGTAGCTACCACAATTGCCAGGCTAATCAGTAGGGTGTTCCTGTCCAGCAGTGTGGTGAGGTCGAGTGTCATACCGAACACGACAAAGAAGAAGGTGCGTACCACGAAGGCTGATTCAATGGTGACCAAGTGAAACTCATCAATAGTTTTGTCGATGACCGCTTTGTTGATAAACCGGCGTAAACGCCCCCGAAAGAAGAGCGAATAGTTGTTCAGAATCAAACCAAAGATCAGGATAATAACCAGCGACGACAGGTGAAACAGCTTACCCGCCGAATAAAGCAGCACCAGTACCGCAATCAGCAAAAAGAGCTTGACCGAAGCCCCTAACTGCTGAAAAAACCACACTAGTGCGTAGCCTAGCACCAACGAAAGCACCACCGTGACGGTAATATTACTGAATACGATGGTGACCACCGCTCCCACTTGCTGCGCCTCTAGGTTACCAATCAAGAAGTAGAAGTACATGATCCCTAGAATATCAGAAAAAGTGCTTTCGTAGATCAGGAATTCGCGCTTGTGTTCAGATGATAAACTGACCACGCTCGGGATAATAATCGCGCTACTCATCACCGACAAGGGTACCGCATACACCAGCGAGGTGATAAAATCATCGATCATGAAGTAGTTCAAGATATAGGCAATGGCCATCGACGTGCCCACTAACGCAACGAGCGCTACTCCCATCGACTGGCCGATCAGCGGCAGCTTTTTACGGGTCAGTTTGAGGTCTAGTGCTGCCTCTAGCACGATCATAATCAGTCCGAATATGCCTAGTACCTTCAGAATGTCAAAAAGGAAAGTACCGACGTCTATCTCGAGATACTGTAGCCCGTACTGTACACCTACTCCCAAACCGATCAGCAGCAGCACACTCGGAATATTGGTACGTTTAGAAATGATCGAAAACACGTAGGACAACACGATTACAACACAAATCGCAATGGCAAATACGTAAGGGTCAAACTCAGTCATAGCTTAGGCTTCAGATACTACGTGCATATGACGCAGGTGGTTTTCAATCAGTTGGGCGTGCTGGGCACTCAGGCTGTGCACCCGCACTTCAAACAGGTGACACGCATCATCCTCGCGCTGCCACTGTATCACCGGTTTGCGACGGGCCGACGCCCAGGGCAGCAGCAGCACCTCGCGGCGCAGGGTGCGCATCCATTGGTCTTTAGACGACGATTTTGGCACTTCCAACGTAAAGTCAAACGGCTCAACCACGTGCGAAGATTCATTGTGCCCCACCGTTTGGTTGATCAGCTGCGTGTAGGGAATCTTCAGGTGTTCGCCAGTATTACTCTCAATCGTGATCGTGGTGGTGCCGAGTCTCAACAGCCGACCGGCGTGCTTCGATACCTGAATGGCTTGCTGTGGTTTCAGGTTGTGCTGTAGCTTAAAGATAATCCCCGCCAGCACGTCGCGCAAAACAAACCAGGTCAACGCTCCAAACAGTAGCAGGCCCACACCCATGCTAAAGTACACATAGACGTCGCGGTTGATGAATATCTGACGCGTCAGCCAGAACAGCCAAACGATCCAGGTGAGAAATTCGGCCCCAGCCAGCAGGTAACTCGCCCGCTGCCACAGTTGCCGCCGTGTGAGCGGACGCAGTAGCCAGTGTAGTAGTCGATACGCCAGAGCGATGCCCAGCCCCACCAGTAAGATCACCATTATCGTCATAGGATGCCTTGCTCTTTCAGTAAATTGATCAGATGTATTTCGGTGTATACGTTGAGTTGATACACTCCGGTTCCTTTCTCAGACAGCAGCCCCGCCCGCAGCAAATCTTGCAGTAGCTCTCTTACCTGGGTCATATCAGTATACAAAATGCGGCGAAGCCGGGGCAACGACAGACGTTTATGTAGCAAAAACTGGATAATCATCATCGTCCAGTCGTGCGGCAGGTCATGCAGGGCTTCATAGTCCGGTGGCTTGGGCACGTGCATGTGCACTTGCTTGCCACTCACTTTTTCTATGGATGCCAACCAGGCCCCCAGCGCCACCCCCGGGTTACCGCCTGAGTAGTCGAAAAAAGTATTGAAGAAGCGAATCTTCTGCCACTCAGTGAGTTGCGACTCTTCTCGCCCCTTGAGCACGAACGTCATGCCACCCGACCAGTGTCGCAGTAGTACCAAACGTTCAATCTCTTCGGTGGTAAAGGGTTGATAAGGAATAATATTGAGGAAGTAATCAGCAATCGGGTTGAGCAGGTTGATCAGATGGTAGGTAGTGGGGTTGATATTGACCACGAACAGGCAGCGTTTGCTGTACTGGTTGATCATCCGCATCACTTCGTTGATGACCGTCATGCCTTCAGGACTACGCTCCCACCACAACTCTAGGTCATTGATGATGATGGTGCTATCGGCCGGCACCGCGCGCACAATCTGGTCGATGGTGCCTGACTGTCCGGTCGCCTGGCGGAGGGCTCGGCTGAAGTCGCTCACCCGCGCCGAACCGGCTCGGGTAGGATACACTTGATAGATACGCTCTACTTTGCGGCTGTACCGCCGAGCAATGCGCCACGAAAAAGCGGTTTTGCCGGAGTTACGCTCACCGAGCAGTAGAATGCCCCCTCCGTAGCCCTGGCGGAGCCGCCCGATGGCTTGCTCGGCCATACCCATTTCTAGCGGACGGGGAATCCAGAAGTCGTCGCTGATGTCTGATTTACCCGAAAACAGTGTGTGGTAGTAAAACGGTAGTCGTTTGATAATATCGGCGCGCGGGGTAACGTGCTCCACGAAGGTGAGTACCTGAGCAGTGGGCGACTGCATATCTGATTCTACGGCAGTCAGCCGTTTGGCCAGCAGAATACCGTGGCTGCGGGAGTACAACAAGCGGGTGCCTATCTCGCGCACCAGGTACCGCAGCTTGCCCTGGTACTGGTCTACCTTATTTTTTACCTGCTGGCTCTGATAAGCGCGGGTGATTCCGCCCAGGTCGCCCGACTGCGTGACGAAGGCTTCGGTGGTGAGTTTATCGAAACTGTCTTCCAGGTGAGCACTAATCGTAGTTTGTAAGGCTTCTTTGGTGGCTCCCAGCTTTTCTTTTTCGTCCTCAATGACCTGCAACGCATCCCGTCGGGCTTCACCCACATCGGCAGCCGACTGCTCCGAAGGCAGGTTCACCAACCGCGCCATGTCGCGCACCACCAGTCCGCTGCGCTGTAATTGCTGATCGATTTCGCTAATCTTACTCTGTAGGTTAAGATACAGGGTGGCCTCCATCCAGTAGTTAGTCAACTGCTGTACGGGCACCCGAACGGTATCCTCTTCTTCGCCCTCCGGACTGTAGTTTACCTCTAACGACTCCGGCATCTGATCCGTGAGCTTGGTGATATCTTCATAGTAGCCGGTCCAGTGCTGTTGCAACGTGGTGCTATTATTGGTTTCGTAGACGGTAGGCTTGCCGTTGCCCGTCGAGCGTTCTGATAACTTCTGGTGCAACTCATCCAGCGGGTTGAGGTAGTACTTGTCGATTCGCTGACTAGCTTCTTCCGCAAAAGCGGCCACCTCTTGGTCTATCCGGTTTTCGGTGGTTTGTAGCAATACGTCGAGCGAAACAGTGTTGAGTTGCAAAGCCGCTCGCTCGTGCCACTGCTCCGGAAAATCGCGAATGGTTTGGGCGATTCCCTCGTACACTTTGGGTGCGCTTCGGCGCTTACTAAGCAGCTCGTAACCACGTACACTCTCCAGAGTGGCGGTCATCAGACGCAGATTGCGGCGGTACTCGATCTGCATACGGCGCAGCCACAGCAACTGCAGTTTCTCCTGCTGCTGTGACAATGATTGCATCGTTTCGTGTAGTTCTGTTATGTCTGCCTTCAGTTGTGCTTCGTCCGTATTTTCCAGGTTGGCTTCCCAGTGCGTAAGCCGCTGGTCCAGGCGATCCACCGACATACGTACTTCGGTGAAAAATTGTAGGCTCTGCTCCTGCCACTCCCGTAACATTGCCTCTAAAAAGGCGTAGCGACTATCACGCAGGTAATAAGCGGCCACCTGCTGGTAACGCACTCGTTGCGTAGGTGCTTTAGAGGTAAACAACCGCCGCAGACGCTGCCGTGCCTTAAACCATCGCACCGATAGGGTATCCTGCGGCTGCGGTTTCAGGTCTTCCGGGTCGAGCGCAATCTTGGCCTGCTGCGGGAAGCGCTTCACGTCGGCTGAGAGCCGCTGAAAATACCAGTCAATACCGGTTTCCAGCGCTTGGCGTTGCACTTGCAGGTGGTCTTCTTCCATAGCGCTTAGCAGCGTGCGCGCCTGAAAAAACAGCTCGTTCGTCACTTTCTGCAACGCTTTGCGACGACGAAAACGATCTTCATACTGCTCCCAGTCCTTTTGCAGGCTACCTAGCACCGACTGATACACGGTTTCCAGCTCCTGAATGATTAATCGGTTTTCACGAAAGTAAGGGACGAACGTTTGTTCGTAGAAAGCTACCAACACCTGACGGTTGCGCTCGTCTATTTTTTGAATATCCTGGGCTAGCCAATCGCTGTGGGTTTGCGGTAGGTCCGGCAGATAGCGCATCTCCTGTTCCAGATCCAGCGTCTCTACTTCCGAACGCTTCTGGTTGATATTAAGGTCCAACTCCTCAAACTGAGAAGAGGCACCAATGACCAGGGTACTACCCAGCGTATCCAGCAGACGACGCACCTGACTCACGGAATCTTCGGTCTGCTGCTGATGGGTAGCCATCCCGATCAGCGTCAAATCAGTACGCGCCGATTCTCGGGTAATCAGTTCGGTGATGGGCAGAGCATCCAGACTGTTATCGATCAGCTTGATGGTCATGGGCATGCGATAATCCTCTAACAACTGCTGCAAGGTGCGCCGCACCCGGTCCGACTGTGTGAGGTCGTTCAATACCAGAAGCAAGCGAGGCTCGGCTGCCTTCCAGATGCTATCAGTGGTCAGGTGACGAATCAGGCTAATGGCGAACGTGAGGGTGCGCCCTGACCCTCGCCACCACACATCGATGGTTCGGTGCTGACCGTAACCGTTCTTGTCGTCGTACTTCAGGAAAACCGTATTGTAGTCGGCTGCCTGAAACTGCCGGATAAGGGCCGCGAAACGTTCTCGGCTTTTGTCCGTTTTGCTCCAGCCCATCAGGATGGTGTTGGGCTTCACACCGGAAAAGCCGTAGAGCTGCGCCACCTGCTCCATCCCATCGTATATATCAGGAGTTTTGAGTTGGTGCGTGAAGTAGGTATCCGTGGCGGCTTCCTCGGTCTCATTAGCTTTATCCCAGCTGAGTTGCGTATCGGTAGATACCGTCAGCTCGAAGCTGGATAATATGCCCAGTCGCCCCGACATGGCCTGCCCCATCTCTACCAAATGCGGGCGCTCGCTTCCCCGGCCACTGAACATGATGACGTTAGGTCGCCAGTTTCTGCGGTGAAGTCGTTCGGTACTCAGTCGCTCCAGCCCCGACTTCACCAGTGAGGCCCAGATGCCACTCCAGGTATCGCCCGACTCCAGGGCCAATTCTTTACGTTTGAGATACAGATAGATCAGCCCCAGCACCAGTATAGCGGCCAGCATGGCCGGAAAGTTAAGCTGAATCATGACCACAAAGCAAGCCAGTGCACCTAGCACACTCACCCAGATGGGCACCTTAAAGTCCGGCCGAAAGTCAGCGCTGGTCCAGGCCTCGAAGGCGGCGCTGAGGTTCAGAAAACCGTAGGTGGTGATAAAGAAAACTGATACTAAGCTTGCGATGGCATTGAGGTCACCGATCAGAATACCGCCTTCAGCGATAAGGAAGGTCAGCAATAGCGCGTTGCGGGGTTCGTTGGCAGCCCCCCTCCCTTTGGCAAACACCCGGGGTGCAATATTATCCACGGCGGTCGCTTGCAAAATGCGCGGTGCCCCCAGAATACTTCCCAGAGCCGAAGAGATGGTGGCACCCCAAATGCCCGCTACCACCAGTTCAGGCACCAAAGCAATATTACTCAGCACCTGATCGTCGGTGGCCAGCGCGGTGGCGTCTACCGTATAGGTGAGGAAAAAAGCCAGCGCGATGTATACCACCAGCCCTACCGACACCGCCCAAATAGTACCCTTCGGAATAGACTGCTTCGGGTCTTGCAAATCGCCCGACATGGATACCCCCGCCTCAAAACCGGTAACCGCCGGAAAGAAGATACCGAACAACAGCATCAGAGGGGCTCCCGACTCAGGCATTTGTAACATAGGTACGGCGGGCGTGTACTCGTGACTGCCCAGTAAGATAGACAGCAGGGACAAGATGATGGCCGCCATGATGAAGAACTGCATCCGTAGCGCAAACGTGGTGCTGATCAGCGTAATGATGGCGACAACGCTTAGTGCCGTCGTACCAATGATGCGTACGGTATGCTCGCCAAAATCCCACCCCAGGTAGCCAATCAGGCTTTCGGCGAATCCGATAATGTAGAGACTTACGCTGAACGAAAGCCCGACGAACAGGGCCAGCCCCAGAGTGCCGCCGATGGGGAGACCCAGACTGCGAGAGATCATATAGTACGTTCCCCCGGCCTGCACCCGCTTGTCGGTGGCAATAGAAGAAACACTTAGTCCGGTAGTGACAGAGATGATATGCGCGACCACAATGATACCGATGGTAGCCCACAGGCCCGCCTGGCCGATAATGGTAGGCAAGCGTAAGTACATAATGACCCCCAGAATAGTGAGGATCGAGGGGGTGAAGACACCTGCAAACGTGCCGAACTTCTTGAGTTTTGCCATAAACCTACCTATCCTTACTAAATCAAGCGTTAAGTGCGCGGTAATTTAAGGAAAATATATTGATGCTGAGCGGGCTATTATTTTCATTTTGCCGCGCTTTTGCGTTCGTTTGCCTAAACATTTCCGCCGCCGTTTCTTGTTAGGTACTAAAAATCAGCTATGACATCCTCTCGCGTGCTTTCCACTAAAGAAAAAGCCCTTGGTCTCAATTTAGACCGCACCATTTACGGCTCTTTCGCTGAAATCGGGGCGGGCCAAGAAACCGCCGCCAACTTCTTCAAAGTGGGCAGTGCGTCCGGTACCATTGCCAAAACCATGTCAGCGTACGACATGAAGTTTAGCGATGAAATCTACGGCAAAACCAAGCGGTACGTCAGCGAGGCTAAGTTGTGCTCAATGCTGAACCACGAGATGGGACTGCTACAGGAGCGATTATCGGATCAGGCTGATCGCACCAAGTTTTTTGTGTTCGCCAACACCGTAGAAACCCTCAATTACCACCGCACCAACCAAGGACACGGATGGTTAGGGATGCGCTATCAGTGCGAACCGCAGGGGCCGGTCAACGAGTGCGTGATTCACGTCATCTTACACGACAACGAAGCGCATTGGCAGCAGCAGGTGCTGGGGGTCTTGGGAGTCAACCTGGTCTACGGCTGCACGCACAAGACCGATGCGATAGCGCTGATGCAATCGCTGATTGATAATCTGTCTACTGAGCGGCTAGAGATAGACTTCTTCCGGGTGAAGGGCCCCGTCTTCGAGAAAGTTGATAATCGCTTAATGGCGCTCAAACTCGTAAAGAACGGTCTGACACACGCCACCATGTTCAACGCCGATGGCACAGTATTGCAACCGGCCGAAGCACTCTATAAGAAAGATGTACTGATTTTACGGGGTCGGTTCCGTCCGCTGACACACGTCAATATGGACATGCTCAAGTCCGGGCTCAATACTTTCATGGAAGAAGAGGGCGTCATTCCTGATCGGGTGATGCCTATTTCGGAGCTCACCCTCAACAACCTGGTCGATCAGGAAGACATCAGCGACACGGACTTTTTACATCGCGTTGATATTCTGGAATCGCTCGGGCAGAAAGTAATGATTTCTGATTACCAGAAGTACTATAAACTAGCTTCTTATATATCAACCATTACTACCGGAAAAATCGGTATCGTGCTGGGTGTAGATAGTTTACGCCGCTTGTTCGACGAGACGTACTACGAAGAACTGTCGGGTGAAATTCTAGAAGCGTTTGCCAAATTATTTCGCAAAAACGTCAAACTGTACGTTTATCCTTCGCATCGTCCGGATAGCCAGGATATCTACACGCACAGTGACTTGTCGTTTCCGGCCCATTTGCATCATTTGTATCAATACCTGATAGAAAATAATCGTATCGCCGGCTTAGAGCCGATCAATGCAAAACACCTCAACATTGTCTCCGATGAGGTGCTTCGTATGATCAAAAACAAGGTAGAGGGGTGGGAACAAATGGTGCCCAGCAAAGTGTCGCAGGCCATCAAAGAGAAAGCCCTGTTCGACTACTGATCAACATGGCTTCCTGAGTTGCTCCCTAAACGAACAGTAGAAGAATGGTGAGCAGCACGCCCGCCAACGAAAAGTACAGCCCCTTTTTAAAGACTGTGGTGTGGGGCATGAACATCCAGAAAGCTGAAACCACAAAAAACAGTAGGGCCACTCCGAAGAAGATGTTAAGCCAGTACACCGGACTTTCGGTAGTTGCCTTGTGCAGCTTGGTCATTTTACCCAGCACGTAGGGTAGTTCTTTAGCGGTGTAGCTTACTTGTCCGCTACGCTGGTTGTACGTACCCTGCTCGAAGTAAACGACTTCCCCATCCGTTCGCTCAATGGTCAGCTCCTTGATTTTGATAGCTTCACCCAACTCTTGGGCCGACAGGTTGGGGCTCAGCTCCTTCTCTTTTTGTACATCCTGCTTTAATGCATCGGTTCGTCGGAATATCAGTACGACCCCACTCAGTGCGTACATCGCCATGATGCCCGCCAGAAAAAAACCGAGGTAACGATGTGCTACCCGCATGTACATAGAAGTGTTGTTTGCCATGAGAACAGAATGTTGAAAGCTACCTACTTAGGCGCTTATAAAGGCTTCAACGTAGATAAACCACCGTCGACGTGTAGCACTTGTCCGGTAATCCAGTCGCTCTGCTCGGACAGTAAAAATACGGCAGCTCGGGCGATATCTTCCGGTTGTCCGTAACGCCCGATCGGATGGCGTTGTCGGGATGCTTCCTGCTTTTCGTCGGTAGACAGCAGGTTTTTAGCCAACGGGGTGTCCGTGAGTGAAGGAGCGACCAAATTTACGCGGACTTTTTTTGAGGCCAGTTCAGCGGCGAGTGAGCGCCCTAACCCTTCTAATGCCCCCTTGGCGGCTGCCACGCTGGTATGATAGTTAAGTCCGAGCTGCACCGCCACGGTACTAAACATCACCACACTGGCACCCTTAGCCGACCGCAGCGGCTTGAGGGCCTGCTGAATCACCTGTACCGCTCCCAAAACGTTGATTTGAAAATCAGCCAGAAACTGGTCGGGCTTGAGGGCTGTAAACGGTTTGAGCGTGATGGTACCCGGGGTGTACACCAGGCCGTGCAACGTATCAGGTAATGCCTTGAGCTCATCACCTATCTCGGTCACGTCGAGTGAGATATGCGTTACTTGTTCTGCCACCGATGACTCCGGAGCTTGCCGGGAGGCCATAATTACGTGAGCATCCTGTTGTAGTAAGTCCTGTACGATAGACGCGCCGATACCGGAGGTGCCCCCTACGACAAGAATATTCTTCTCTGCGAAAGACATGCTATTTCATGTTTATGTAGTTTAAAAATTCCTGCTTTTTAGCCTCTTCTTCAAACACCCCGCTGTAGTGAGAGGTGAGCGTAAGACTGCTGGTATCTTGCACCCCACGCGACGATACACACAGGTGAGCGGCGTCTATCACCACGGCCACATCGTCGGTTTTGAGCACCTCACACAGGGCGTTACCGATTTGCACCGTCATGCGCTCCTGCACCTGCGGTCGCTTGGCGTAGTATTGCACAATACGATTGATTTTAGACAGACCAATCACGTGACCACTAGAAATATAGCCAACGTGTGCCTTGCCAATGATGGGCACAAAATGGTGCTCGCAGTTTGAATAAAAAGTGATGTCTTTTTCTACCAGCATCCGATTGTACTGGTACTTGTTTTCAAACAGCGTAGGCTCCG
This sequence comes from Tunicatimonas sp., assembly GCA_965213875.1. Taxonomy (GTDB): domain Bacteria; phylum Bacteroidota; class Bacteroidia; order Cytophagales; family Cyclobacteriaceae; genus Tunicatimonas. The sequence goes on from CBDCAN010000015.1 coordinate 250,743, forward strand.
GCTTGTTCTTAGGGTCTAATCCGCTAAATATCTCTTTTACGTACATTTTGGCTACCCGCTGAGGCGTACTTCGTAGGCTATCGTCCGTGAGGTCAAGACCTAAGGTGATCATGATTTCTTTGAAATGCTCAGCGATCTTCTGAATCTTCGCATCATCATCCTGATCAAAGGCATCGGCCCGCAGAGGGATGTGCATGGAGGGTGAGTGGTGGCCATCGTCTTCGGCCGCGGCTTCGTCCATCTGTTTATCCGGCGAATTCGACAAAATTTCTTTCAGTTTCATACAGTACTACACTTAAATCTAGGTTTTCGTCAATGGCTGGGCGAAGTAACTGCCAGATGACCATGGCAATATGCTCAGCGGTAGGATTAAGAGATTTGAACTCCTCGGTATCCAGGTTCAGGTTTTTATGATCAAAGCGTTGAAGCACCCGATCTTCCACCAGGTCTTTCAGTCGTTTCATATCGTATACAAACCCAGTCTCAGCGTCGGGTTGCCCCTTTACTTTCACGATAAGTTCATAATTGTGTCCGTGGTAGTTCGGGTTACTACACAGTCCGAACACCTGGTGGTTCTTTTCGTCGCTCCAATCGGGATGGTACAAGCGATGAGCGGCATTGAAGTGCACTTTTCGGCACACGGTTACAAGGGCCATAGTTTATTCTTCTGGGTATGCTATCCTAGAGAACGGAGCCCTGCCATAAAAGTTAAATCTTTTCGCACCAGTCACATGCCCCCCCCTGCCCCGCGAAAGGTGTTCCTCAAACCGCGTATCCCAAACAGCGTGTCCCGGACTACGCGTCTCGGACTACGCGTCTCGGACTACGCGTCCCGGACTCTATCTTTTCATTCGGCGTTTTTTTTTGTAGGTTCACGCTGTCTAAACAACTGAGTCGTAACTCTATGAGAAAGGAAGACGCTTCCTGACTTTGCGGTTCATCGCTTATGAATAATTTATTTATCCCTAGAACTTCCAAAACCCCTGACATCTTTTTCGATGCCGACCAGGGAGTGCTGGAAATTAAGGGTCGCTCCATTCCCGAAAATTCAGTAGCGTTCTACGCTCCGGTCATGCAGTGGCTCGATGAGTACGAAGCCGACCCTCCGCCCGACACGCAGTTAGTCATTCGTTTAGAATACTTTAACACTAGCTCATCGAAGTGTTTGATCGACATCTTCCGTAAACTTGAGAAGCTCCACCAGCCTCATGCGCAGGTGCAAGTGGCCTGGTATTACGAAGAAGACGATGAAGATATGAAAGAATCAGGTGAAGATTTTCGGGACTTGGTCAGTATGCCCGTAGCGCTTACCCTTATTTCGGAAGACATATCTGATTAAAACAGCACTGAGTGAATATAAAATTGTTATGTTTGATGCGATTGTGCTTTAGTGCGTACGCGGGTTTATTTTGGCTAACATATTTTCTAAATTGACCACTGTTAGCTACACGCCTCTATGAAAAGAAATATCGCTGAAATCAAGCCGTTCATCTTCTTCTCAGAAGAGCCCTTCATTACCTACTTCGGGCAGAACTACGAATCTACAGTACTACAGGCCAATCGCCGCTGCATTCCGGTGATTGGTATCATCAATGCCAACGGTACTCGCTCGGCCATTCCTCTGGAACGCGCTAACAGTTTGCTCGAGAAGTACTACCGACTTAAAGCGAAGGAAGTATACCACGCCAACCTCAATGAGATGGCTCCGGTAGGGGAAACGCCTCAAAGAACCGAACCGACCGCCGCCTCGCCCGCCGAGGCACCATCAGCCGCCAATCAGGAAGAAACCTTCATCAGCGGCGCTGCATAGGGTCGCAAGATTGGTAGATAAAAAATTGGCTGAAACTTGAATAGTGACAACCGATGAGAGAGTATCATCAATCGTCCACTTACTAACCCAACAAAAGTCAATCTGCCCGCCTCACCTTTCTCTCACTGCTTTTGGCTGCCTCACTATCTACCGATAGTAACTACCTTTCACATCTTCGCTGTGTCGTAGGTTCCTGAGTAACGTGCCGGTGAGGGCAGCCATGCCGCCTACCAATCCTCCAATCAGTCCCGTGACGGCCACCAGCAAAAACGGCGGGCTCAATGACATGATGGCGGCCACCTTGTCAGTGAGTAGTCCGTCAGTACGTACGTCAATCGTACTGGCTACCGCTAACCACAGCAATCCCACTCCCAAAAAACCGCTTAAAAAAGCGTTAAAGCCTTTGGTCGGTAAAAAGAGGTTCACCCCGAAAGCGCAGAAGGCTACCACCCACCAAGGCAAAAACAATTGCGTCAAGTAACACAATCCGGCAATCAACAACATTTTAAGAACAAACTTCATAGGGTTTAGTCGACGTCGGCAGGCTCAAATGCCTGTGAAAACATGATGTGCGTATCCAGGGCATCGGGTGACTGAATAAACTGCACCGAGTGGTGCTCACCGGCCGCCCAGTCTTTAATCATATTATCGTAGTAGACACTGCCCGGATTTCCCGACTGCCCACCGGGATACACCGTCCATACCTGCACTGGGTCGCTGAGCTCTACCACCATGCGCCACGACGGCCCGTGCCGCTCGCTGGTCGCGTTGACAATCCCTCGCCCCCCCCCGATCGGAACATCAAATGTGCCAAACGGAGCTATTTTTAGCATGTGCTCTACGCTGGTTGCTTTGTAGTCTTGCCACTGATATTCGCCCTCGTCGTGCTCTTTCTTCCAATCGTTCAAAGTCGCCACCGTTTGCGAAAAAGACTCGGCGAGTAGATCAGGGATGGTTTCACGGGCCCCGGTGCCCACTCGGTCTACCATCGTGTCTAAGGGCGAGCGGATAGTGTAGTGGATGGTGGCTGCGTCTGAAGGATTGACAAAGGCAGTCTTCGTGTCAGCTAGTTCGTCCCACAGTAGTCTTTTGTAGGCCTGCCACCACCGGTAGAAAACGGTGGGTGACGATTGACTCCGGTCGTTCTGAAGGTTCCACTGCCGTAGTTTTTCGTACACGGCTTTGGCATCGCTGTTCAGCGAAGTGGTGGGCAAGCTGTCGAGCATCAGGGGCAAAATGTCGGCGGCCCGTTGGTTGTAGTTGTCTTCTTGAAGCGTCATCATGTCTTCGGGCGTGGCGCGCCTCATGCGCGCCAGTTGATGGTTGATACGTCGGTTACGAAAGTGCTCGTAGCCTTTGTCGTAAAAGTAGTACGGATACGCTGAATCTACCGGCACCTGATTGGCAGAGCTCACGAAACCCCGCTCCGGGTTATGCTCAAAGGCATTGTGCTCGAACGGAATGTAAGACTGCCACTCGTGCTCAGGGCGGCTACCGTCCATCAAAAACTGCCCCTGCCCTACCCACTTAGCGGGAAACTTACCCTGCACCGTCATTGCTATACTGCCCTGCACCGAGGCGAACACGAAATTCTGAGCGGGGGCCTGGTAGTGGCGCAATGCTTTTCGGTAGTCTTTAAAACTTTTGGCTCTATTCAGTTCATAAAAAGTCATGATTTCTGCTGATGCCTCGTGCGCAGTCCACTTCATCGCGTAGTTTCGCTCTTCGTTCAGCACACTATCGGCCGGAAACTCGGCGTCGTACGTCACCGGCCCGTGGTGCGTATAGACCACCGTATCATAAAAAGACTCACCATCGCGCACCTCAATTTCTTCCACCCGCTTCTGTGTCTTAAGGTAGCGCCCGTCGAAGAGGTACTCGTCCCGATTGTTGTCATTAAACGTGATCTTATACCAATCCTTCACGTCGCGTTTGGCGTTGGTCACGCCCCAGGCGATAGAATCATTGCACCCGATGATGACCCCCGGTGCCCCCGGCAGCGTGGCCCCAAACACGTTAACCTCAGGGGTTTGCAGTTGTAGCGCGAACCAGATGTTGGGTAGGTTAAGGCCCAAGTGCGGATCGTTGGCCAACAAAGGATTACCCGAACGGGTGCGACTGCCGCTCACCGCCCAGTTATTGCTGCCGTTATTGGGATCAGGCTTCGGCAGGGGTTGGGTTTTTAGTGCCCCCGCCCCAAAACTGATTTGCGGGGTATCCAGCCCCACCGGTTCAAAGTCCCACGAGCGTTCGCTGGAGATAATCGGATCAGAGTCGGCCACGTACTGTGGATAGAGAAAGTCGAAGCGCTCCTTTCCCAGTAGGGCCAACGCATTGGTATTTTCCAGGTCTTCATCGTGGCCCGCCAGGTCATCGGCCATGTACTTGAGCAGTAGGGCCGTTTTGATCGGCGACCAGGGTTCAGGGCGGTAGTCAAGCAATTTGTACTCAATCGGAAGGCCTTCGTAGTCAAGGTTTTCAATATAAGCGTTGATACCTTCAGCGTAAGCCGTAACGATCTCCTTCGTTTTGGGATCTTCCTCCATCAGCCGCCACGCTCGTTCCGCAGCGAACGATAACCCTTTACGTCGTTGCAAACGGTCGTACTCCAGGGCCCTACTCCCCACTATTTCTGACACGCGCCCCGCGGCCACGTGGGTAACAAACTCCATCTGCCACAACCGCATCGCGGCCTGCACATAGCCTTGCGTACGGTACAGGTCTGCGTCGTTCTGAGCAAAAATGTGAGGGATGAGAAGTGAGTCGTACTGCACCTCTACGGACTCATGCAAACCGGGTAGTTCTATCGTTTCAGCAAAAGCAGGTTCGCCCTCTGCGTTCTGCCAAAACCCATGAAAAGGGTCTAAAAAAGTGCCTAAGGGAGGTAATGGATCAAATCGCCAGCTCAGCGCCACGGTCAGTGCGATGGTTACCACCAGCGAGATCATAAAACCAAACACTCTGAGATTCATATCGGAAACGTCGGTAGCCAGGTTATCAGTAGTTATGCCACTTGACTACGTATCTAAGTTTGAGAGAGGTAACGATGGGACTTTTCGTTTACTGTATTGTGCTTGGCACCAACGCACGAAATTAGCAAGTTTATCAGGGAATAAAAACGCTAGTGGACATTTCCCATCCACCGGCTTAGGAGTGGAGTAAGGATAACCACTACCACCGCACCGCCAAGGGCCACGTAGGCTATCGACTCAAAGCCTTCGGTGTATATCTGCAAACTACTGAGAGCTCCTCCTCCTACTTCCGAATCAATGTCGTCAATGGCCAGCCGCTTGCCCACAAAGCCCACGATCTGGAAAGCGTAGGCCGAGGATAAAAACCATACGCCCATCATGAACGCGACAATGGCTTTAGGCGATAAATCGGTGATCTTAGATAGGCCGACCGGATACGTAAACAGCTCGCCCAGCGACATGCATAGGTACAGTAACAGTAGAAAAACGAAAGGAACCGCTCCTTGATCATTGGCAAAATTCTTACTCAAAAACAGGATGTAGTATCCGGCTCCTAACAGCGCGAGTCCGGCGGCAAACTTATAGGGCGTTCGGGGATTGATATTTCGCTTCGACAAGAACACCCACAACGAGGATACCGGAATGGCCAGCAGAATGATGAACAGGGGATTGAGCGCGTTGGTAGCCGCGGCGTTGGTAAATGGCCATACGTTAAGCGTTACGTTACGGTCCGAAAAGAGGGTAATGATGTTACCGGACAGCTCATGAAACCCCCAGAATAGGGTCATGAAGACGGTGAGAAAAACGGCTACAATCAGTTTTTTACGGGGCACCGGAGGCAACTGAGAAATGATATAGGTGAGATACCCTAAGATGAAGATACTGAGGGCGTAAAATAGTACATTGACGATCGTCACTTCACCCAACACCGTAGCTCCTTCGGCGATAAACTCGTAAGAAGACAGCAAAAAGGCGATCACCGGCACGGCGGCTACTGACAGAATAATGATCCAATGCTTGCGGGCTACTCCTGCGACCCGTTCTTCAAGCTTGGCCGCGTCGGGTGGCAACCCTTCGTTCATAAATACCCCTTTCTGAGCGCCCTGCCAGAACACTACTACCCCGGCCAGCATCCCGATGCCCGCCAGTCCGAAGCCCCAGTGCCAGCCGTATTCCGCTCCCAGCCAACCGCACAGCAAAGGCGACACAAAAGCACCGATATTGATGCCCATGTGGAAGATGGTGAACCCTGAATCTTTTCGGGGGTCGCCCTCGGGGTAGAGCGCCCCCACGAAGGTCGAAATATTTGGTTTGAAGAAGCCGTTGCCCACAATGATGAAGGCCAGTGCAACGAAGAAGGCGATGTTATTCTCAATGGCTAACACAAAGTGCCCGATAGCCATAAGAATGCCGCCCAGCATGATCGACTGGCGAGAGCCGTTAAGTTGATCGGCCACCCGCCCTCCCACGATGGGCGAAGCGTATACGAGCGAGCCGTAAGAGGAGTAAACAATGGCTGATACCGTATCACGGTTAGCCAGCGCAACAAACACCTGATCGACCATATACAGGGTGAGTAGCGCGCGCATACCGTAGAAGCTAAAACGCTCCCAGAGTTCAGCAAAGAAGAGGTAAAAGAGCCCCTGCGGGTGCCCGAACTGCTGCGGACCGGCGGCCAGTTCTGCGTCGTGTGCGGTAGGTTGTGTAGCGTTCATAACCGCCAATATAAAAAAAACAGGGGCATAAAATATACCCCTGTCCTCGTAGAATGATAAAGAATGCCTAGCGATTACATGCTATCCAGCTTGGTCTGCACTTCTTCCGCTTTCTCGTCCATACTAAGACGCGTATACACGGTCTGTAGCGTACTCAGCGTTTTTTGATCTTCCGGCTTAATGGTGCGTGATTTTTCGAGGTAAGGCAGCGACTTCTCAAAGTACAGTTTTGCGCTATCCTCTACTGCGGCACCCTTTTCTTCGTACTCTTTAAGGTCCATGTTATTAGCCTCTTGCAAAATTTCGGCCGCTTGGTTGTAGTAGAAAGCCGCCAGGTTAAAGTTAGCGTCGTAGTAATCAGGATCTACCTCCACCGCTTTTTGGTAGTTTTCGATGGCCTGGTCGCCGTCGCCCATTTGCTCGAAAAGATAGCCACGATTGTAATACAGGATGGCATTGTCAGGCTCAGCTTCAATGGCTCTCGCCAGCTTATCACGGGCCTGATCGTATTCCTCGTTATTAATGAGCACGGTAATCTCTCGCTTCAAAAAGTCAGGTTTGTCAGGGAAAGCCTCTTGCGCTTTCTGTAAATAGTCGATCGCTTTTTCGGAGTTCTTTTGCTCTACCAAATATATATAGATCAGGCTGTTGAAGAAATCTTCACTCTTATAGTTCAGACTATCCACCAAAAAGGCGTAGTTCTCAGCAGCAGCTTCCAGTTGCCCGGCTTGCTGTGCAGAAATACCGGCGTATATGTAACCGGTCGTATCCTGAGGCTTCGCGGTCTTAGCCACATCAAAGTACTGGATGGCCTCTTCAAACGACTGATCAGAGTAGAGAGCGGCTCCTTTATTCACAGCGTTGGCCCATACCTGCTCTTTCATTTGGTCGGCCAAGGTATAGTTAGTAGACCCTTCCTTCTCCATTTCCATGGCTTTGTTGTAACCTTCCATAGCCTTCATGTAGGGCTGTTCGGCCTGCACCGAGCCGGTAGAGTCGTCACCGATGGCCTGGTATATCTGCCCGTAGAGTAGCCAGGTTTTGCCATCATCTTTGGTTTTCTCATCATTCAGGGCAGGATCTATTTGTGCTTTTGCTTCTGCCAGATCGCCTTTGTCGAGCGCTGAAGAAGCCTTACGCACATTCTTGCTTTGGGCCTGCATGGCGACAGGCAGTGCGAAAAGGGCAATTAAAATTAAGGTTAGATTCTTCATAACATCTAGAAATAATAAGTATTAGTTTAATATAAATTACAAAAACAAAAAACCGCCTATTCCTCTGCGGTGGTGTTCTCAGTAGCTGAATCATCTTCGCTTGTCGCCTCCACATCGGACTGCTCAGCAGATACCTCACCCGCCGTGTCGACACTCTTCTGCGCCTCCAGCTCTTCTTCTATCAACTCGTTCTCTACTTTAGCCACCGAAGCGATACTGTCGTCTCCGTTTAGGCGAATCAAACGCACCCCCTGGGTAGCTCTTCCCATCACCCGCAGCTCCGAAATGGGCGTGCGAATCATAATACCCGAAGTGTTGACAATCATCAGATCATCGGCGTCTGATACCTTCTGAATGGAGACCAGTGCTCCCGTTTTTCCGGTAACATTCAGGGTCTTAACACCTTTCCCCCCCCTTTTTGTTATACGATAGTCTTCTACGGCCGATCTTTTGCCGTACCCCTTTTCGGAAACTACCAGTAGGGATTTACTCAAATCAGTGAGGGTTACCATACCTACTACCCGGTCCTGGTCATCGTCTAGGGCCACTCCACGCACCCCGGCAGCAGTACGTCCCATCGGCCGTACATCGCCCTCCTGAAACCGAATAGCCCGCCCGGAGCGCACCGCCAGAATCACCTCCGACTCACCGTTGGTCAACTTCACATCGAGCAGACGGTCGTTGTCGTTGATCGTGATCGCGTTGATCCCGTTGACCCGCGGACGTGAGTAGGCCTCCAGCGAGGTTTTCTTGATGGTGCCCCGCTCCGTACACATCATCAGGTACGTATTATTGATGTAGTCATCGTCTGACAAACTCTTCACGTTGATGACCGCCCGCACCGAGTCGTCGGCCGTAATCTGAATGAGGTTTTGTATGGCTCGCCCTTTCGCTGATTTGCCGGCCTCAGGAATAGCGTATACTTTGAGCCAAAACACCCGCCCCATTTCGGTGAAGATGAGTAGGTAGTTGTGGGTATGCGCCACAAACAGATGCTCGGTAAAGTCATCGTCTTTGGCCGAAGCACCACGCGACCCCACCCCACCCCGAGCCTGCGTGCGGTATTCGTCGATGTGATTTCTTTTGACGTAGCCGTTGTGAGAGATGGTGATCACCATCGCCTCGTTCGGAATCATATCCTCAATGTCAATATCGTCGGCACTGTGGATGATACTGGTGCGCCGCTCGTCGCCGTAGCGCTCCTTCAGCTCGTCGAGCTCATCCTTGATGATCTGCATCCGCAGGCTGCGCTCTTCCAAAATTTGGTTGAGGTAGGCCACTTGCTTGAGCACTTCGGCGTACTCCGCCTCAATTTTCTCACGCTCTAGTCCGGTCAGCCGTTGCAGCCGCATATCTAAAATAGCACGCGCCTGAATTTCAGTGAGTTCAAACTCACTGATTAAACTATTGCGGGCAGACTCAGGATCGCGTGACCCCCGAATGATCTCAATCACCCGGTCGATATTATCCAGTGCAATCAAATAGCCCTGTAGCAGGTGGGCGCGCCGTTCGGCTTCCTTCAGCTCGTACTGTGTGCGCCGCACCACCACTTCGTGCCGGTGGTCTACGTAGTAACCAATGATCTGCTTGAGGTTCAACGTTTGGGGACGGCCTTTGACCAAAGCCACGTTGTTGACCCCAAACGACGACTGTAGTTGGGTATACTTGAACAGGGTGTTCAGTACAACGTTAGGGATGGCATCGCGCTTCAGGTCATAAACGATCCGCATACCGTTGCGGTCTGATTCGTCGCGCAGCCCGGTGATGCCCTCGATGCGCTTTTCGTTAATCAGCGCCGCCGTTTTCTCAATCATCGAGGCCTTATTCACCTGATAGGGAATTTCGGTAACGATGATCTGCATCTTGCCGGTCTTGGTTTCAACGATATCGGCCTTCGCCCGCATTACCACGCGACCGCGCCCGGTTTCGAAGGCTGATTTTACCCCCTGGTAACCGTAGATAATGGCTCCCGTAGGAAAATCAGGTGCCGTAATGTGTTGCATTAACTCACTGATGGTAATCTCCTGATTGTCAATGTATGCCTTGATACCTTCCACTACCTCAGTAAGGTTGTGGGGCGGCATATTGGTCGCCATGCCCACCGCGATGCCCGAAGTACCATTCACCAGTACGTTGGGCAGCTTACCGGGCAAACACACCGGCTCTTCTAGCGAGTCATCAAAGTTAGGCTGATAGTCAATGGTATCTTTATTGATATCGGCCAGCATTTCTTCGGCAATACGCTGTAACCGTGCTTCGGTGTAGCGCATCGCGGCCGGAGAATCGCCGTCGATAGAGCCGAAGTTGCCCTGCCCGTCGACCAGCATGTAGCGCAGCGACCAGTACTGCGCCATGCGCACCATAGAGTCGTAGACCGAAGAGTCGCCGTGCGGATGATACTTGCCCAGCACTTCACCGACGATCCGGGCCGATTTCTTGTGTGCTTTGTTGTGTACCAGCCCCAGGTCCAGCATACCGTAGAGCACGCGCCGGTGTACAGGTTTGAGTCCGTCGCGGACATCAGGTAGTGCGCGTGAAATAATGACCGACATCGAGTAGTCGATATAGGCTCCGCGCATTTCGTCCTCGATATTAATGGGAATAATATTCTCCTTTTCGCCTTCGGCCATAGGATATAATCCGGTTTGTTGTGAGTAATAATTGACGTAGCAATGTACGGATTTTTTGCGAATTAACGGTAAATTACGGACAGGTAGCCAATGATTATGACCGCTTAATACTGGCTGAGCGTATCAAAATTGCTTGAGAACCGAATTTGTTCGTACTTGGCTCACCACGGAAAGCGGCACTACTGTCCTGCTGCGTTTTTTTTACAAAACGACCGTAGCTTCAACTATGAAGATATTGTTTGCAATACTACTCATGCTGCTCACCATGACCAAACCACCTACTTGGCAGGATACTGAAAGTCCTGAGGGGTACTATGACCTATCAGGATTTGAGTCGGCTTCTGGCCTGTACCTCTTGCAGGATAGCACCTTTTTTTACTACGCCTCCTTCGGATCAGTTGACCTGAAGGTAGCTGGTCGTTACGCAGTCTCCGGGCACCGCCTATCGCTCCAGCCCGACGAAGCGCTTAAAAAAGAATTTATGGTGTACGGACGCGCCGACGAAAACGCCAAAGACCGTATAACCATTACCTATTTTGAACCGTATGAGCAGGCGGCTCAGTCACTCTTCCTGAGCGTGGGTGACGTATGGCACAATACGCCTTCGTTTACGGAAGGCAACGCACAGGTAACGCTAATCAAGGGTACGGAAGCAGCTGCCACCCTGACCCTGGGGTACTCCGTGTACGAATCAGATAGTATCGTTCAGATCGGAAAAATTCATCAAGTGTCTAACCTGAACTACCATCACCTCATCATCTACCACAACTACTACGCTAAAATGGTAAAGAACCTAACGTACGCCGCTTTTGAACTATGGGGCGATACGCTGTTGGACAGCAACGGAAACGGTAAGAAAGCCGAGCGACAGGATTTAACGGAGCAGGTCATCAGCGAGGTGGTCGCTTACGCGAAGAGGATAAAGGGTAACTCTACTATTCAAAAAAACGGTTATACCTATCAGAAAGTAGCGGTTGACGATACTACCGTTTCGCTAGAATTAGTAGCGGCCGATAACGGGGGATTCAGAGCAACCGGTGAATAAAACCCGGTCATTCCGGTTACGCAAAGCTTTCTCCGAGTAACTTTCTCTGCTATTGCTACTTCTGACTAACCACTAAGCGCAAACCGGATGGCCTGACAGCACTGCGTTATGTCACGCTCGCTATTGTAGTGATGAACACTGAGGCGCAGGCCGCGCCCCCGAGCCGAGGTTACCACCTGCTGCTCTAGCAGTCGCTGCTCCAGCACAATATCTCCCGCTATTACGGTAATTCCAGAACGATGTGCCACCGAATAATCTGATATCACTTTCACCTCCTCTGGCAATTGACTGTATAAGTAGTCGGTGAGCTGCATGACTCGTTTGTAAATCGCCCCGGCCGTGAGCTTACGCAGTTCGTGCACCGCTTGCTGAAGCGCCCAGAAGCTACTAAAATCGTAATGCCCTACTTCCAGCATACGAGGCAGAAAATTGAGTTGGCTTGCCGAACGCAGGGTAGGAAACCCGTCTAAACTATTGTTGCCTAGCGCTACCACGTTCATCTGCTGATGCAGTGCTTCGCGTACGTACAGCAGAGCGTTACCAAAACCGGCACTCATCCATTTGTAGCCACTACCCATCAGGATATCTACCGGCAACAACTGCAAATCAATCGGAATCATGCCTAACGACTGGGTAGCGTCTACCACGAGTATCACCCCACGGTCGCGGCAAAACTGTCCTAACGTGTCTAAGTCAGCACAGAATCCAGTATCGTACTGCACATGGCTGATGGCCAGCACCTCAATACTATTTTCCTCTACGGCACGTTGCACATGAGACGGGTCGAAGTATCCGTTGGCCTCGGCGGCAAAGTAGTGCACCTGATGCGGGTGCAGCAGCCAGGGCATGGTCACCGACGAATAGTCTGACTCCAGTAGCAGCACCCGCTTGCTACCCAGTGCGGCAGCCACGTAGTTGCTGGCGATGGAGCAGTTGGGTAGCAATGCCACTTCCGATGCCTGCGCCCCCAGCCATTCGGCCACGTCCCGACGTACTACTTCAAACTGATCGTACCACGATAATCTTTGACGTCCGCCACCGCTCAATAGTGCCTGGTAAGCTTGTTGGGCGGCCTGCGCCGTCGCCTGCGACACCACGCCGCAACTAGCGGTGTTTAGGTAGATCTGCGATTGCAAAGCCGGGTATTGATTGCGAGACGCAAGGAAGTCAGTCATATTTTTACGGAAGTCTGCTGCTTGGTCAAAACTAATTACAAAGTTTTGAAGGTACTCAAGTTCAAAAAGTGTCAGTTGCAACGGTAGTAACACTGCCTATTGCTGCCGCTGCTGCCTGCTACCGCATTGATTGTTGAACGGCGTACGCTACCCCCCGTAGTTCGGCCAGCCCTCGCAAGCGGCCAATGGCGGTGTATCCCGGATAGGCTTGGTTCTTTTGAAGATCATCGAGCATCTGGTGACCGTGGTCGGGACGCATCGGAATAGCGGTCACCGCCTGTCCTTCGCGTTGGCGACGTCGCTCTTCGCGGGCGACCGCCTGCACCATTCCGTACATGTCTACATCGCCCGCCAGATGATCGGCTTCGTGAAAGTTATCCGTTCCCGCTTCGCGTTGGGTAGACCGTAGGTGTAAAAAGTGAATACGCGCCCCGTGGCGCTCCATGATGCCCACCAAGTCATTGTCGGGGCGTACGCCCAGCGAACCGGTGCAGAGCGTGAGTCCATTGCTCGGCGAATCGGCTGCGTTGAGGATAAATTCCAGATCGGCTTCGGTGCTCACGATGCGCGGCAAGCCGAGCAGCGGTCGGGGCGGATCGTCAGGATGAATCGCTAACCGCACCCCTACCCGCTCAGCGACGGGCACCACCGCCCGCAGAAAATAGGCCAGGTGTTGGCGCAGTTGGTGGGCATCGATGCCTGCGTACTGGTCGAGTAAGGACTGAAAAGTGCCCAGCGTGAAGCTCTCTTCGGCTCCGGGCAGTCCCTGTAGGATCGTGCGGGTGAGTCGTTCTTTTTCTGCGGGATCGAGTTGCTCAAACTTATCACGTGCTGCCCGCCGGGTAGCTTCATCGTAGTCAGCTTCGGCACCCGGCCGCTGCAAAAGATGAAGATCAAAAAGGGCGAAGTCGGTGGCCACAAAGCGCAGCGCACGTGAGCCATCGGCCACTTCGTAGGCCAGGTCGGTGCGCGACCAGTCAAGCACCGGCATAAAGTTATAGCAAACGGTGGTGACCCCGCCAGCCGCCAGGTTTTCAAGCGACGCCTGATAGTGCGCGATATATTCGTCACGGGCAGGTTTTCCCTGCTTGATGTCTTCGTGCACCGGCAGGCTTTCTACCACTGACCACTCGAGAGGCCAGTGGGTCGGCTGCCCCTGGGTTATATCAGCCAGCCGTTTCTTGATTTCTGTCGGCGACCATACTTCGCCGTTGGGTATATGGTGCAGGGCGGTAACAATACCGGTACAGCCCGCCTGGGCAATGTCGGTCAGCGTAACCGGGTCGTTGGGCCCGTACCAACGCATGGTGTGTTGCATAAATTGATGATTAGTGAGTAGTGAATAATGATGCATGACGGCTTTATTGGCCATAATCATTTGTATTGTAGCAAAGTACGATCTGGCTGTTGACCGCCTTACACACCGCTATAGCAATTAAACCCACCGTCGACGGGCACTGAGATGCCGGTGACGAAGCGCGAAGCGTCGGAGCACAACCAGATGAGGGTGCCGGCCAGCTCGTTGGGTTCGCCAAAACGGCCAAAGGGGGTGTTGTCGATGATTTGCTGACCACGTTCGGTCAGGCTTCCGTCTTCGCGGGTGAGCAAGCGGCGGTTTTGATCCGCCAGGAAAAAGCCGGGAGCGATGGCGTTAACCCGCAGGCCTTCGCCAAACTTCTGGGCCATTTCTACGGCAAGCCAACGCGTATAGCCCTCAATAGCCGTCTTGGCCACCGAGTAACCCATCACCCGGGTGATGGCCTGATAGGCCGCCATAGACGAAATGTTGACGATCACCCCTTGCCGCTGGTCAGCCATTGCTTGCCCGAACACCTGGCACGGATGGATCGTACCCATCAGGTTGAGATCGACCACTTTTTGCAGATCAGGAATCTGTAGGTCAAAGATAGTCTGATCGGGACCGATGGTGGCACCGGGCTGGTTACCGCCGGCCGCGTTGACCAAGATGTCAATCGTTCCAAATGTATCAAGTACTCGTTGGCGGGCCTGCTGAAGCGAATCGGGCCGCAATACGTCGGCAGAAAGGGCCAGGGCTTGTCCCCCTTGATCGGTAACCCGTTTGACCACGGCCTCAGCCTGCTCAGCGCGTCGTCCTAAGACACCGACGCGGGCTCCGGCGGCAGCGAGGCCTAGCACCATTTCACTACCGAGCACGCCGGTGCCGCCGGTGACAATCGCGGTTTTACCAGACAGAGAAAAGAGTGGATTCATAGATAAGCTTTGTGTGAAAGGGTAAGGTAGCAGATCAACCGACTTTCTGCAAGCTTTCACTGACAACACCGACACTGCCCCCCCCGGGTATCAAACAAAAAAATCCCCGAAAACAGCATCAAGCCTTTCGGGGATTCATTTTTTAAGATCAGCTCATTAATAGCTGACCTACAGAGGTTAAGGGTAATTACCCTTTTCCTATTATTCCATTTCCTCTTCTTCTTCATCAAACGCTAGCACTGCGTCAACAATATGAACGGTACCGTTGCTAGCCGCTAAATCAGCTTCGGTAACGGTAGCACCGTTGGCGGTAACCGTACCATCAGCAACGGTAAAGCTAATCGTACCACCACCAAGGGTTTCTTCTTGCTGTCCGTCGCTTAGTTCACTCGCCGTGAGGTTCTTTGCAATCGCATGATTACTGAGTAGTTCTACGGCTGCTTCAGCACCTAGTACCACAACTAGTTCTTCAATGGTAGTCGCTCCATCGGTATCATCCAGTACTGCAATAAAGGCAGCATCATTAGGAGCAAATACGGTGATTTCTTCCGCATCGTTGAGCGTAGCCACCAATCCAGCTAGTTCAAGACCTACTTCTAAAGAATCTAGCCCTTCAGTACCGGCAATCAGATCGCCAGCGGCCATCATCTCCTCACTATTGGGATCAGGATCGGCAAAGAGCACATCATCGATAATATGCACAACGCCGTTCGTGGCCGCTACATCAGCGGGGCCTACTACCGCACCGTTCACAGTAATAACGTCACCCTCAATGCCTACGGTGAGCGTCTCGCCACCCAGCGTCTCTATTTCCTGACCATCGGTCAGCTGATCAGAGGTAACCGCAGCACCTGATACCACATGGTTCAGCAGCAGCGTGTTTGCTACGCTTGGATCAGCATCGGGATCAGTTGCGTTCAGTGCTGCCACTAACTCTTCTATGGTAGTGACACCGTCTGTGGCAGCTATTGCTGCATCAAAAGCCGCATTATTAGGAGCGAATACTGTGTAAGTAGCATCCTCGTCATTCAGAGTTTCTACGAGTTCGGCCAAAGTAAGTGCCTCTACTAACGAACTAAGTGACTCAGTGCCTGCTGCTAAAGTACCAATAGCATCGGTAGGCTCTTCGCCACCAGCATCGCCAGTAAACAGCACGGCATCAATTACGTGTACGACACCATTGGTAGCCGCTACATCGGCAGTAACTACGGTAGCACCGTTAACGGTAACAGTAGTGCCATCGACGCCCACTGTGATCGTCTCACCGCCTAGGGTTTCAATTTCCTGACCATCTACAAGTTGGCCGGAGGTTACGGCCGAACCAGCTACCACATGGTTTTGTAGCAAGGCTACTGCCACCGCAGGGTCTGCGTCAGGATCGGTCGCGTTCAGTGCCGCTACTAGTTCAGCCACAGTGGTAGCGCCTTCCGTGGCTTCTATCACTGCATTGAATGCCGCATTATTGGGGGCAAATACCGTATAAGTAGCGTCCTCGTCGTTTAAGGTTTCTACCAGTTCGGCTAAAGTAAGCGCTGCTACCAGAGAATCTAGCCCCTCGGTACCCGCCGCTAAAGTACCAATAGCTTCGGTAGGCTCTTCGCCGCTAGCATCAGCGTCGATTACGGTGATTGTGACGTCGTCGTCTCGCTCTTGACCTTGCTGATCTTCTACGGTTAACGTAATCTCAGCACTACCAATAGATACACCTGAAACAGTAACGGTGATACTATTGGTTTGCTCGCCTACCGTGCCATCGCTGGCAACAGCCGCGGTGGCAATTGCTTCGTTGCTAGATGCTACCGATGATGAAGTAAAACCGCCGGGCGCATTTACATTGAAGGTAAGGGTTACCTCTTCACCTTCCGTCACATTTTGTTCGTCAACAGTGCTAGACACTGAAGGCGGCAGGAGATCCACGCCATCGTCTTCTTCGTCGCAACTGTACATGAGGGGCGCTAGCAGTAGCAGCGACCACAAAAATTTCATTGATAATCTTTCCATAACAGAGATTAGGATTGGGTTGTAAAAAAAATAAAAAAAACGACCGACAGGTAGTCTGTCCGTCTGCCAAAGGAACGGGAGTATGGTATATTTGTTTTGTTTTGGCTTATTTCCGACGATCCTCGCCCTATTCTACGTCAAATTTGAGAGAACGGTCTTAGTATGTTAAACGCGCATTATCTACTTTTACGCCCTTATTCGCTAGCACTATTATGGAAACGACGGAAGCAAAAAATTTTATAGAACAAATCATTGAGGAAGACCTGGCCGCCGGTAAGAACGACGGAGTGGTTCACACCCGCTTCCCTCCCGAGCCGAACGGCTACCTGCACATCGGTCACGCCAAATCTATCTGCCTAAACTTCGGGCTGGCCCAACGCTACGGCGGCCAGACTAACCTACGCTTCGATGATACCAATCCGGTAAAGGAAGACGCCTCGTACGTGGACGCCATCCGGGCCGACGTGCGCTGGTTGGGCTTCGAGTGGGCGGGAGAATACTACGCCTCTGATTACTTCGATCAGCTATACGACTTTGCGGTGGCGCTGATTAAGCAGGGTGATGCGTACGTGGACGATACTCCGGTGGACGAAATCCGCCGCATGCGGGGCATCCCGACCGAGCCCGGCGAAGAGAGTGCCTTCCGAGAGCGATCAGTAGAGGAGAATCTGGACCTGTTCGCGCGCATGAAGGCCGGTGAGTTTGATGAGGGTTCTCGCATACTGCGGGCCAAAATAGACATGGCCTCGCCCAACATGCACCTGCGCGACCCGATCATGTATCGCATCTTACACCAATCGCACCACCGCACGGGTGACCAGTGGGCAATCTATCCGACCTACGACTGGGCGCACGGACAGAGCGATGCCATCGAAGGTATCACCCATTCGGTGTGTACACTGGAGTTTGAAGTACACCGCCCGCTTTACAACTGGTTTGTAGAAAAGATCGGCAGCTTTACCCCTCAGCCTCAGCAAATTGAATTTGCCCGTCTCAACCTCAACTACACCGTCACCAGCAAGCGTAAACTGCTTGAGCTGGTAGAAGGCGAGTACGTGAACGGTTGGGACGACCCTCGTATGCCCACCATCAGCGGGCTACGCCGTAGAGGCTACACCCCCGCCAGTTTGCGCAACTTTGCCGACCGGGTGGGCGTGGCCAAGCGTGACAATGTGATAGACCTGAGTCTACTGGAGTTTTGTATCCGCGAAGACCTCAACCGTACCGCTCCTCGGGTGATGGCCGTGCTCAATCCGATCAAGCTGGTGGTGACTAACTACCCTACCGACCAGCACGAGAAGTTATCGGTAGAGAACAATCCGGAAGATCCGGACGGCGGCTCGCGAGAGGTTCCGTTTTCTGGGGAGATTTACATCGAGCGCGATGATTTTATGGAAGACCCACCCAAAAAGTTTTTCCGCCTGGGGCCCGGTCGGTCGGTCCGCCTCAAGGGTGCTTACATTATTGATTGCACGGACTTTGTGAAGAATGAAGCGGGCGAGCTCACTGAAATTCACGCTACCTACGACCCGAACACCAAAAGCGGCGAAGACACCACCGGACGAAAGGTGAAGGGTACCATCCACTGGGTATCCGCTGCCGAAGCAGTACCGGCCGAAGTGCGGGTGTACGACCGTTTGTTCTCTGATCCGGCTCCGGACGGACACGAAGGACAGGACTTTAAAGAGTTTCTTAATCCCGACTCGCTACAAGTTATCGAGCGGGCGTACGTGGAACCCAGCTTGAAGGACGCCCAAGCCGAAGACCGTTTTCAGTTTATGCGCAAAGGCTACTACTGCGTAGACCCCGACAGCACTGAAGAACACTTGGTCTTCAACCAAACCGTCACCCTGCGTGACTCGTGGGCCAAGAAGAAGTAGGTGGTGGATGTTGGATACTGGATGATCTTCTGCGTGGCTAGATACTGGTTGCTTGAGATTGGACAATCTTTCATGTGGCTGGATAGTGAATGACAGATGTTGGATGTCCTTCTTTGTGGTCAGATACTGAATCACGGCTGCCACTAGCTACTCGAGTATCATAACCAAGAAAAGAACTAATACTTAACAATCAGTACTCCTCGAGCCAGAAAACCTCTAATAACCAGCAGCCAATATTTCTTAAACCAGAAAGTATCCAGCGCTCAAAACCGCTTCTAGCCGTCGTGTGTTGGGAAACGGTGGTAGTTACGGGAAAACACGTTTAAAATACAGAACTGTCTACGGCTACGACTTGCTTTTGCAGAATATACCTACTCCTTTCGGGTTATACGTCAAACCCTTGCAATTCCTACTTCAGTAATATATCTGCGCAGCCACGTTTTGTGTACACTTTTGTGGCGCAATAAGACTGCGCACTAACCTGCACTGGTCCAGCGCATTCTTATCTATTCCTTTTTCTACGCACGCGGTATAGCCATTGCTCTATTTGTCGCAAGCAGATAGGTATTTCCTTGCTTTATTAGAATGCCTATCTGGTGCCATACGAAGCCATTCGCCCGGATTAGTCGGCGGCAGTGAGGCTTACTGGCAGTATAAACCGATACGCGATGATAAGCCCAAAACTAGTTGCTAGCCTACTCTTAGTCGTAGGCTGTCTCACCACCTCGTATGCTCAGCGATGTGCGAGTCTATTCCAGGAAGTATCACTGGAAGAACGATACGGTTACTCAACGTCCGTTGTAGAAGGACGGGTAAACTCCCGTCAATCCTACTGGGACGAAGACCGGAGTAGTATCTATACGGTATACGAAGTAGTGGTGTATCAACAGCTCAAGGGTTCAGCCCAGCAAACCGCCTATCTGGCGTTTCTGGGAGGCACCATCGGCAACCAGCACCAAACCGCTTCTACTTCACCCAAGCTAAACGTTGGGGAAGAAGGCATTTTCTTCTTAGAGCCCACCGCCACCGCATTGCCTGGTGCTCCGCCTGCTTACACCACAGTGGGTGCTAAGCAAGGACTGGTAAAGTATCATGCACGTGGCGGGGGCGGGCACGACCTGTTCAATACCTATACGTCGGTGCAGCGAGACGTGCTGGATCGCCTGGCAGCAATTGCTAACCAGGGTTGGCAGCGCGTGCAGCCGCGACCAGCGCGGCAAACCGCCCGTGGACAGGGGATTACTCCCCTAGCGGCACCCACCATCAGCGGTTTTAGTCCCACCAGTACCACTGCCGGTACGGGGACGACACTGACCATCACCGGCACCGACTTCGGCAGCACTGCTGGTACCGTATTCTTTCCCGACGCTGACGACGGCGGAATTTCGAGTGTGGCGGCCCACGCTAGCGAAGTATTAAGCTGGACTAATACTCAAATAGAGGTGCTGATTCCCTACCGGGCCGGCACGGGTCCCTTTCAGGTAGACAACGGGAGCGAAACCGCACTGAGTGGTACTGATTTGTCAGTGACGTATAACTACAAAAATGTAGAGAACGGCGGACTCATGTATTCCGCCGCTATGGCTGCTCAGAATACAGAAGGCGGTATTACCTTTCTCTACCATAGCGACTTCAACACTAGTCCGGCCAAGCCTGTTTTCGAGGATGCTTTTGAGAAATGGAATTGTGAGACTGACATTAACTTTACGTTGGGGGGCAATACCTCAGCGGATGTATCCAACCGCGACGGACAAAGTATCGTTCGGTTCGACAACGGCAACGAGCTTCCGGTGGGCGTGCTGGGACAGATCAGAACGTACTATTCTTTCTGCGGCATCTCTACTCAAGCCCGTACTCAAGAAATGGATATCCTGTGGGATGATGCCACCAACTGGTACTACGGCAGTGCCACCCCCGCGGCCACCGAGGTTGATTTTAAAAGCATAGCCCTGCATGAACTAGGACACGCGCACCAGTTGGGTCATGTGATAGATCCTGGCTCTGTGATGCACTTTAGCCTGGGTGTCGGGGAATCCAATTACAGTTTATCGGTAGATGACATTGCTGGAGCGCAGCGTGGGGTAAGTGAATCACTCGCAAGCGATGTCTGCGGTGCCACCGCCATGACCGCCGCCACACGCTGCTGCGACGATACGGCCATTGATCAGAACCCCACCGACGCTTCTATACTTCCCGGACAAACCGCAAGCTTCACAGTGGCCGAACACCTCGTAGATGCCTATCGGTGGCAGATGAACGCAGGCGGAGGCTGGACCAACCTGGCCGAAGACGCGACCTACATCGGCACCCAAACCAGCTCGCTGACCGTGAACAGTGCAGCAGCCACGATGAACGGACACCGCTTTCGGTGTCAGCTTTCTAGAAGCTGCGGCGACCAGCTACTCACTACGGCAGCGACGCTGACGGTTACGGCGGGCGGGGTGACGGCCATTCTCGATGCCAACTTCGAGCGGTTTCTGGTGGATGAGGGGATTGACACCAACGGACTTAACGGCAATATCCTGAACGCCGATGCGCAAGCGGTGACAGACCTAGATGTCACCAGAAACGATATCACCGACTTTACGGGGCTGGAAGCATTTGTTAACGTAGTGTCAGTAGACTTAGGAAGAAACCGATTTCCTACCCTGCCGCTGTCTACCCTCACCGCTTTGGAAGAATTGGTTTTTGACCGTAACGATGTCCTGGCATCCATTGATTTCTCGGGCAACCCAAACCTAAGAATTCTCAGTATGCGCTCAACTGGCTTCGGTGGTTCGGGGCCAATCACCAGCATTAACCTGGAGAATAATCTACTGCTAGAAGAATTTACCGAATACGCCTACCGTGCCATCACCGAGATAAAGTTACCACAATCAGGCAACCTGAAGGTTATCAGAATGAGTGCCCGAGGGGTAGACCCCATAGACTTGGCCAACCAAAGTGGTCTGGAACACCTTACCCTGGGCCAAACAAATACCGGTGCGACTGTTACTTTACCCAACGAAAAGACGGTTTTAAAGTCCATCACTACGCTAAACCGACCGATAAGCAGCATTGCGCTGGATGGCTTTATTAACTTAGAAAGCATTCGCCTACTAGGCTCTGAAGTGGCCAATCTTTCTCTTCCGATCAGTACCAGTCTAAAAACTATCAATATTGCCACTCATAACCTACCTGCGGTGTTTTCCCTTGCCAATGCCAGTCAATTGGAAAGCTTAAGCATAACCGGTAATAGGTTATTAACACCCTTTGAGGTAGACATACGTTCGAATCCTATGCTGGACGATCTCAACCTGGAGGGCAATAAGATGGTTCGTCTGGATATTAGCCAAAACCCATTGTTGATTGAGGTTGACGTAAGCAACAACGAATTAACCACCCTCAACACCAGCCAGAACCCTCTTCTTGAATCCCTTATTGCCTCGAGAAACAAAATCACCGCGCTGGATCTATCTCAAAACACCGTACTCAGAAAAATCAACCTGAATACAAACGAACTACCCACTCTTGACCTCGCTGCTAACATAGCACTTGAGCAGGTAAACCTGGGCACTAACCAGCTACCGGGTCTGGATATTACGACCAATACACTCATCCACTCATTGTTTATTGGTAACAACTTGTTCACCGGAACCGGCTTAGACCTGACCCAAAACGCAGAGCTATCCTCTCTGTATGCCGAAAATAATCAGATTTCTTCGCTGGATATCACACAAAATCTAAAGCTCCTTATAATTATTCTGAACTATAACCTGTTTCCCGGGACAGCTATTTTAGATCAGTTCTATAGCATTAGGGCGGGCAATGACGGTATACGCAGCGGTAGGTTGGAGGTGAGTCATAACCTACTCACTGGCACTATTCCTGACTTTCGTGACCTGATGCACTTTGGTCCGGATGACGGTAATTGGACTCGAAACTTCGAGCTAACGATTGACAACAACTACTTTGAATTCGGCGACCTGGAAGCGCAGCATCTGAATACGGTTGCTTTATTGACGACCCTGGGAGACCTAGACGATCCGGTCATGAGACAGTACAGCTACGCGCCTCAGGCCAAAGTAGATGTCATCGAGACGCTTACTCCCAACGGTGGGGAAGACATTACCCTGACGACGACGGTGCGCGGTGCCCAGAACCATTACCGGTGGTTTAAAGACGGGGTTGCCATACCCGGAGCACCCGACTCTCCTGAGTATACCATTACCAATGTAAACTCCTGCGACAATGGAGTGTACCATTCCGAGATTAGGAGCGACCTGATGCCCTTCGAGAACGGTGATCCACCCGGCACCAACGGCAAGAACTTACTACTGGTTCGTAACGATATCACGCTAGCGGTAAACGATACTCCGATCTGCTCGGCGCTGACACTTCCGCTTGGTGGAGCCACCAATGTGCCGATCAATACGGGTGTTACCTGGGGCTATGTTCCAGGGGCGTGTAGCTACACCCTTTCGGTGGGCACCACTGCCGGAGGCACTGATATTGTTGACGGATTAGACGTGGGCGAGACGTTAACCCACAATTTTGCCGCTGACCTACCGGTTGATACAGAAATCTTCGTGTCGGTCGTTCCTAATTTTCAGAGCGGCCCTGCCACCGGCTGCTCGGCAGAAAGCTTTACCACCACCAACACCGCCACCCTATCAGAGTGCGTCTCGCTAAGCACTCCAGAAGACGGAGCGACCGACGTGGCCGTAGACGCGGCAATCACCTGGCCGCATAGCAACGGAGCCGACGGTTATTTTCTCAGCGTAGGCACTTCTGCCGGGGGCACCGACCTAGGGAATATGACCGACGTAGGCAACGCCAATACGTACTCCTTCTCGCCTGACCTACCGGGAGGCACCACCGTTTACGTTACCGTGACTCCCTATAATGACCAGGGCAGCGCAACAGGCTGCGCAGAAGTCAGCTTCACTACGCTAGAGGCCGCCCCGCTCTTGCCCACGTGTGCTACTTGGGCAAGCCCGGCACCCGGAGCAACCGGCGTGCCGGTGAGTACAGACTTAGCCTGGACGGCTGCCAATGAAGCTGAGGGCTACCGGCTTACGGTGGGCACCACCTCCGGCGGTACAGACATTTTAAATGCACAAGACGTTGGCGACGTCACCACCTATGACCTGACCAACGATCTACCCGAGGGGACAGCAATTTACGTTACGATCGTTCCTTACAATGCGCAGGGTAGTGCCACAGGGTGCAGCGAGGTGAGCTTTACCACTGAAACTTCGTTACCGGACTGTACAGCGCTGAGCTCTCCCACCGGAGGGGCCGAGGGCGTAGCGATAGACGTAGATTTCAGTTGGAATTCAGCCATCAGGGCCACCGGCTACCGACTCACGGTAGGCACCACCGCCGGAGGCAGCTGATATTCTTGATCGTGAAGACGCGGGTGACGTCACTACCTATGACTTACCCAATGACCTACCGGCAGGTAGTGACATATTCGTCACAGTTATTCCGTACAATGCGGGGGGTAATGCCGGCGGCTGTACAGAAGTGCGTTTCACGACTGAGACGCTTCCGCCACCCTGTACGGTACTGGCAAGTCCGGCCGATGGTGCGGAAGATGTGGCCACTGATACTGATATGAGCTGGCTACCGGCCGCAGGGGCAACTGGCTACCAATTGAGCGTGGGTACGGCAGCAGGAAACACCGATATCCTCAGCGGTGAAGATGTGGGCGACATTACTACCTACAATCTGCCTAGCGATCTGCCCGAGGGAAATCAGATATTCGTTACCATCACGCCGTACAACGCCGGAGGTAGCGCCGAGAACTGTCGTGAAGTGTTCTTTACCACCACTCCTTCGGCTACTCCGACCCTGCTAATGTGCACCGCGCTGAGCCAACCGGCCGACGGAGCCACGGAAGTAACGGTGGATGCTGACCTAATGTGGCCTGCCGTGGCGGAGGCGACCGGCTATCGCTTAACCATGGGCACCACGCCCGGCGGAGCTGAGATTCTTGACAACCAGGACGTAGGTGACATCACCACTTATTCACTGGCGGCGGACTTACCCGAAAGTAGCCTGATCTACGTATCGGTTGTGCCGTATAACGCTGAAGGAAGTGCCACCGCCTGCTCCGAAATAAGCTTTACGACTGCCGCCACTACGGCTGAACCAGAGCCTACACTGGCCCCACCGGCCTGCGTAACACTGACCTCACCGGCACCCGCAGCCACCGACGTAGCCGTCACCAGTGAACTGGTGTGGTCGCCAAGTCCGGGAGCCTCCGGCTACCGCTTGACCGTCGGCACTACCGTTGGTGCAGCAGATATCGTCAACCGGCGAGACGTGGGTAACATGACTACGTATACGCTACCGAGCAACCTGCCGGAGAATACTCAAGTTTTCGTAAGCATCGTTCCCTATGACTCAGCGAGTGAAGCAATGGCCTGCGAAGGGCAGCACTTCTTTACCGAAGCGCTAGTGGTAGCTGCGCAGGAAGATGAAACCCGCTACGGCTTCTCACCCGACGGCGACGGCATTAATGAGTTCTGGGTAATTGATGGCATCGAAGAAACTCAGGGCAACACCGTATCCGTCTACAATCGCTGGGGTGATCTAGTTTTTGAGATCGACAACTACGACAACGCCTCCCGGGTCTTTCAAGGAGAGGCTAATCGCCTGCGTGGTTTGGGAGCGAGCAAGCTACCTGAAGGCACCTACTTCTTCCGCATTGCACCCACCGGTGCGCATTCTTTAAAAAAGCTAACGGGCTTTCTCGTTCTCAAGCGCTAAGTCAAAACCACTATGCATACTCGCTTATTTCTCACTCTTAGTATACTACTGGGCAGCCTTGGTACTGGCTACGCGCAGCGGACGCCCGTCTTCGCCGACTACTACCTCAACCGAGTCGTCGTCAACCCTGCCTACGCTGGATTTCGTCCTTCTACCGAGATAGTGCTTAGTCACGTCGGCTCACTGAACCAAGTAGAGGGCAGTCCCCGTACCTCCTCGGCGACCATCAGCACCTCAGTGCAGCGACAGCGTATTGGGTTGAGTGCCGGAGTGCTGGCTGATAAGATTGGGGTTACTTCAGCCACCACGGCGTTCGGAGCGTACGCATACAAAATTCCTTTCACGTACAGTAATGAGGGCGCTCGCTGGAACCTCGGCGCCAAAGTATTAGGAAGCGGCGCGGTGCGAAAAGAGCCGTCCCGCCGCCGCCAGCGATCAGCCTCTCGAACCGAGCAGGCGTGGCGCGATAATGACCGACGTGTGCTGGCATTCGGACTATCGACCGGAGTTTTGTTCGTGCGCGAAGACCTCACCAGTCTTAACATCCAGAACGATCCTCATTTTGCCAGCAACGTGCGCGCTACCCTACCGGCTTTTGGTTTTGGAGCACTGTACAACGAACAACACTTCTACGTAGGGTTAAGTGCTCAGAACGTACTCTTCGGCTCGCTTGTCCAGCACGAAGAGCTCAATCTGCAAACGCCTTATTATTTACACGGAGGGATTCGAATATACGCCGGGCACCCCCGAAAAGTGAAGATTGAACCTAATGTGCTCACTCGTTTCGTTGCTGGCGCTCCGACACAAATAGACCTCAACACCACCGTCAACTACCAAAACCGCCTTGAGGTAGGCGCGGGCTACCGCACTTCTGCGTCCGTTAATTTCTTCGCCGGTATGTACTACATTCCTGGCCTACGGCTGGCTTTTATTTACACACAGGCCGGTTCGCCCGTCAGCAGCGTATACGGAGTGATGCTAAACTACCGGTTCAAGTAGTCCGAGCACTGCTAAACGAAAGGAATAAGTAGTAAGGCAGTAGGCGGTTAGTTAGCGGTAGGCGGGAAACAGTATCAATAACGACCATACAAGAAGTATCTAGCATCCATCATACTTCGACTCAGCAAGTCAACCCCCATCCAGCATCTAACCACCCAGAAAGTCACCAGTATCCAGTATCCAACAACCAGCACCTCTCACGCTCAGAAAGTCACCAGCATCTCCCATCAAAACGCCTTAGGCTTAAATACCAGTCGCAGCCCTTCCTTCACCATTTGTTCGTACTTCTCCTGATCGAAGCGGTACAGAAACGCGCCTTTCTTAGAGGTATTGCGCTGCTTTTCGTTGAGTTTATATATGATACCCATCGCTAGAATTCGACGCTGGAAGTTACGCTTGTCGAGCGTTGTGTCGTAGATCGCTTCGTACAAACGCTGTAGATCGGGCATGGTAAACTTCTCGGGCAACAGCTCGAAGCCAATAGGCCGGTGAGAAGCTTTGAGTCGTAACTGCTCACGAGCCGCTGACACCATGCGGTTATGATCAAAGATCAGATCGGGTACCTCATCGGCTGAAAACCACTGAGCACCCGATTGGCGCGCCAGTTCATGATCATGCTGTTCGATATTAATCAGTGCGTAGTAGGCCACCGAAATGGTGCGCTCTACCGGATCACGATCCACTGCTCCGAAAGTAGTTAGCTGCTCCAGATAGATATCTTTGAGCCCAGTAAGCTGATGTAGCACCCGCTGGGCCGCTTCATCCAGGCTTTCCTGGTGGCGCAGTAGTCCGCCCATCAAAGCCCAGTGTCCTTTCTCAGGTTCAACATCTCGCTTCACCAGCAGAAGTTTAAGTCCGGTTCGGTCGAAACCAAAAATAATACAGTCAAGCGCCACCGCCACCCGGTCGCCGTGCTGATAGTGTGTGATGAAAGTAGTGTTCTCTGAATGCATGCCCCTAAATTAAAACAAATTTACACAGTGCCCTGCTACAGCGCCAGTAATGATATTGATTGTTTTATAATTATGATAGTTTTGTGTTCTCAAACATCATCAAGTATGGCTGAATACGATTTTCGCACGATAGAACAAAAGTGGCAACAATACTGGGAAGAACATCAGGTGTATCAGGTATCGACGGACCCTGACCGCCCCAAATACTACGTATTGGATATGTTCCCCTACCCTTCGGGAGCCGGTTTACACGTAGGGCACCCACTGGGCTATATTGCCTCCGATATCGTCGCTCGGTTTCACCGCCTCAAGGGCTTCAATGTGTTGCATCCTATGGGCTTCGATTCGTTCGGGCTACCCGCCGAGCAGTACGCCATTCAAACCGGACAGCACCCGGCCAAAACCACCGAGGTCAATATTGCGCGCTACAAGGAACAGCTCGGCAAAATGGGTTTCTCGTTCGACTGGAACCGCGAAGTACAAACCGCTCGGCCCGACTTCTACCGCTGGACACAGTGGATCTTTGGCGAGTTGTTTAACAGTTGGTACAACACGCCACCGACCGTGCGGAGCCGGTAACGTCGCTAATCGCTACTTTTTCTGAAGCGGGCAACGCTGCGGTGCAGGCTGCCTGCGATGATGACACTCCTACGTTTAGTGCCGACGACTGGAACGATATGTCTGAAGCTGAGCAGCAGCGCACGCTCCTGCACTACCGCCTTACGTACCTCGCTGACGCGGAGGTGAACTGGTGCCCGGGCTTGGGTTCGGTGCTGGCCAACGATGAGGTGAAGGACGGCTTTTCGGAACGGGGCGGTTTTCCGGTGGAGCGCAAAAAGATGACGCAGTGGATGATGCGCATCACCGCCTATGCTGACCGTTTGCTGGAAGGCTTAGATCGTATCGACTGGACCGAGTCGCTCAAGGAAATGCAGCGCAATTGGATCGGCAAATCGTTTGGTTGCGAACTGGACTTTCGGGTGAAAGACCACAATATCACCCTCACGGCCTTCACCACGCGGCCGGATACCATCTTCGGGGTTACCTACCTTACGTTGGCTCCCGAGCACGAACGGGTGGCACAGCTCACTACGGATGCCCAGCGCAAGTCGGTTGAAGCTTACGTGACCACTGCCAGAAACCGCTCGGAGCGCGACCGAATGACAGACGTTAAAACCGTGTCGGGTGTTTTCACGGGTTCTTATACCGTCTGCCCGCTGTCGGGCCGCGAAGTGCCCATCTGGGTGGCTGACTACGTGCTGGCGGGCTACGGCACCGGGGTGGTGATGGGCGTGCCTTCGTCCGACGACCGCGACTATCGCTTCGCACAGCACTTTGATCTACCGATTGTACACGTGATTGAGGGGGCCGAAGCACGGGATAACCCGACCGAGATCAAGCACGGGACTATTATCAACTCTGACTTTCTCAACGGATTAGATTCTCACGAAGCTATTCAGGTAGCCATTGACCGGGCCGAATCGGATCAGGTGGGTACCGCGAAGGTGAATTACCGCATTCGTGATGCAGTCTTTAGTCGACAGCGCTACTGGGGCGAACCGGTGCCGGTGTACTTCGAAGACGGTATTCCTCGATTGCTTCCCGATGAGGCGCTACCGCTGGAGCTACCGGCGATCGATAAGTACCAACCGACCGAAACCGGTGAACCGCCGCTGGGCCGGGCGCAGGACTGGCGGTACCAAGACCAGTACCCCTACGAACTCACCACCATGCCCGGTTGGGCGGGGTCGAGTTGGTACCACTTTCGCTACATGGATCCGCACAACCAAGAGGCTTTGGTGGGTAAAGAAGAGCAAGAGTACTGGCAAAATGTCGATTTGTATATCGGTGGCACTGAGCACGCTACGGGTCACCTGCTCTACTCCCGCTTCTGGACTAAGTTTTTGCACGACCGAGGCTACGTAACCGTCGATGAGCCGTATAAGAAACTGATCAACCAGGGGATGATTCAGGGGCGCTCTAGCCTGGCTTACCGCATTAATGGGACACTACAGTTTGTTACTCACAACCAGAAGGATGAGTATAAAACCACCGCTATTCATGTAGACGTCGGTCTGGTGAAAGACGATATACTTGATTTGGAAGCCTTTCGTCAGTGGCGGCCCGATCTAGCTGAGGCGACCTTTATACTAGACGACGAAGAGCGCTATCAATGCGGCGTAGAGGTAGAAAAAATGTCGAAACGCTTATATAATGTTGTCAATCCCGACGATATTATTGAGCGATACGGCGCGGATACGTTGCGCATGTACGAGATGTTCTTAGGGCCACTGGAGCAGTCTAAACCCTGGAATACCAACGGTATCGACGGGGTATCCAAGTTTCTGCGCAAGCTGTGGCGGCTCTTTCACAACGAGGCCGGCGAGCTTGACATCACGGACGATCAGCCGAGCGATGAGATGCTAAAAGTGCTGCATCGTACCATCAAAAAGACGCAGGAAGATATTGAGGGATATTCGTTTAATACTGCGGTGAGTAGCTTTATGATCTGCGTGAATGAGCTTACCGCACTGCGGTGTCACCACCGGGGCGTGCTGGAAGACCTCACTGTCACGCTTTCGCCCTTCGCTCCGCACCTCAGCGAAGAACTGTGGCAGCTATTGGGTCACGATAGTAGCGTGACGCAGGCGACCTTCCCTGCGTACGACGAGGCTCGTTTGGTAGAAAGCACCCACGAGTATCCGGTTTCGATCAACGGAAAGATGCGTACCAAGATGAGTTTTGCGCTGGATATGCCTAAACCGGCTATCGAGCAAGCGGTGCTGGCTTCACCCGACGTACAAAAATGGCTCGGCGACCAGCCGCCCAAGCGAGTTATCGTAGTGCCCCAGAAAATTGTGAATATTGTGATATAGTAGCAGTTCGCTAATCGCTGCTACGTGGCTACTTTCTATCGGTAAACTGATACTCTAGGGTATCGGCCGCAGGGGGTGGCATCAGCAGCTGCGTAGAGTCGGTTTCGGGTAAACCGGGGGGAAAGACCAGTTGCATCTCTATGGTCTTCATGCTGTTAGTTTTTTCGGCGTAGGTAATTCTCTCAATAATTCCGTAGCGTCCTTTGTCTACTCGTATCTCTTTAGGCAGCGAATCTTCGCCGAAGGGCGAAAACAAGGCTGTTCGTACGCTATCGTCCATGATAAAACTACTCTGGAAGGCAGGGCAAATAACACCTCGGTGACAAGCAGACAATGCTAGTGTAAAGACTAAACCTAGAATAATGGTACTGAAGTGTTTCATGGCTTGAGTTTCGCTCTGCGCCGGGCGATTGAGCGTATACCACAAATATTCGATTTCTAAGTAAGCTTAAAAACATACTACTACGAATAATCTTACAACGTGCAGAAATAGTTAAACAAACCGTCTATCCACTGGATTGTCTGCGGGGTCTTATACTATTTTTAGCGTTTGATCTTCTCAAACAGCGTGTTCAACGCTGCGCGTGGTTTCACTTCATAGACCGTGGCGGAAATAATATCCTCCATATTCTTCTTCCGGTCTTCTGTTAATGGGTGTGAGCTAATGATTCTTGGAATAGCGTACCCACCTCCTTCTTCTAATTGCATAAATAGACGCACCATCCCGTGGGGGTCGATGTTGTTGTCTATCAAAATCCTCAGACCCTGCTCGTCGGCCTCCTGCTCAAACTTTCGTGAGTATGAAAGTGAGTGAAGCTGCTGGGCGTTATCGGCTAATACCGTTACAATTCCGTTAACATCGCTAAGAAGTAAAGAAACTACCAGATAACCCGCCAAGTTTCTACAAAGCATTTTAGTAGAGTGCCGAAGATTAACGTGAGATGCTTCATGTCCAAGCAGAGCGGCCAGTTCACCAGCACTGTGCATATCTTCTAAGATGGCACTGAACACTACGATTTGCCCGTTCGGTAAGGCAAAAGCATTCACCTCATCTGATTCTACCACTAAGAAGTGAAGTGGCTTTTGATTGCTTAGGTTCAGTTCGGATGCAAACTGCCTCAAGTACTCAGTTCTTGAGGTGTCTATATCATTATAATTAAGAAAAGTTTCCATAAACGTATCCCCCAGTTGGTCATCGAAGCTATTGGGCAGTAATGCCGCAGATTTTTCAGCAACAGGGGGCAATACATAGAAGTATACAAGAACAACCAAACTAAGAAGGCAAACGGCAATGGCTAAAATTTTCGACATGCCGAGTTTTGATAAGCGAGTGTGAATGTCCACCCCCTTATTTTGCTTCATGGTCGCATAAAACGTTTGCGAAAAATCCTCATCATCAATTTTTAGTAGAGCCCCTGAATAGTTTTTGTTTCTTATTTCAAGTAGGTGCCCGTACTGCTCAAATTGTAGATCACTTAATTTCCAAACAAACGAGGTTCCGGCGGTGGTCTGCAGCCGGAACTCGTTCATGGTGTTATCAAGCACCGCTATAATCTGCTGTGAGGCCGACGAATGTCCATCAAAGTATTTGGCCTCTATAGTATTGGTCATTACTAAGCCAAATCTATTTCAAAGAAATCGACGGCATCTTCGCCCAGAGCATTCTTATACTCTTCTTCGGTCTGGCGAATGTCATCGATGTCTATATCACCTTCCATTTTTACGTTATCAAAGATGAATTTTTGTGTACGCATATCAGCCCATGCCTTACCAAAGCCCAGTGTGAAAACGATAATAAGCAGGTTCACTAACAGCAATTCTAAAAAGCCACCGCCAGTGGCCGTCGAATAACACCGAATCTGTTGCTCGCCTTTGGTCATTTTCATATTGTTGATGTAATAGTTGAAAATGTCCTTCTCCCACCAAAATACGTATATGCCGAGCGTGATTAACGTTAAAAAGTACCCCTTAACGTTTAGGAAGAAATAATCTCCGCCGTCGGCATCATTGGAGAACTCTACGTCTCCGTAACGAATATGCTGGTGGGTGTATCTCCGAATATTCATGAGTAGCCAAGAACCGTAAATCCCAAGAGTTGCTAGCGTTAATAACGCCCAGGTATAGAATTTTTTTGAAAATTCGTCACGGTCACCACGATAACCAAAACGGACACCCCGATACGATGTTCTACTCATTCTGTACCGAAGTGAGCCATGAATGGCGAAGGGAATAATAGCAAAGATGCTCAGGTACAAAAACAGGACTGCCACGACTGGCAATTTGGCTACCTGCATCAGTAATAGGTAAATAGCTAATATCGCGATATAGAACAAAATGACTTTGATAAACCCACGAAACATCTCTTTTCCTGTTCCTGCAAAATGAAAACGCTCACCGTTGAGGGAAGTCTGCCCGTAGATGTAGCGAAGGCTTTTGGCTTTTGCCCAAGGGTAATACATTCCTAGGGTAACCACTGTCAGCAGCCAGTTAACAATCATAATTGCAAAGTAATCCGCCCCTTTACCAAAAAAATCGAAACGATAATTTTGTGCTTGGTCTGAGTCTTGTGTTATTAATGTCTCCATATCACTTATTTAAACAGTTGCCTCCACTTACGGCTATCGGCTACTCCCTGAGCAGTGTTATTATTGTCTTGCTCACGATTGTATGGATAGGCGGTGTGTCTCCGAAAGATTTGCGTACTGGCCTCGGGTGAACTCCCCCTTGTGTTTTCAGTACTCAATAAAAGGTTTCAGATGATTGGATACAGTAATTAGGCAACCTTGTTCTTCAGCGTTGGATAAGCAGATTTTATGTATACTTCTACTATTTCTGGAACGGTTCGTCTTTCTCATTATCAAGCGAATGGCTGGCTTTCATACTAGCAGTCAAATCGGTTTTACGCAAATGTGTTGGTATAAATAAAGATAAGGAAGGCCTACGTGTGTTTTACGACCTTTTAAATTATTTTCATACATAGCAAAGATATGGGACTGAACAATACGCTTACCTGACATCTGTACCGGTAGTTTTACATCCTGACAGGGGTTCTTAAGCCACCTATGGCTCGCCAATTGGCCGTAGGTATGCACCCGCAGCAAAAAGCTCTCGGTCACACACCGCTTCCATATCTTGCCGTGCTGAAAGTCATTCGGCAGAGAGCTGAAGCGTTACCACCCCTCCGCGTATGGATCAGAACGTTCCTGTTGAAAACTCGTACCGGTTACTCGATCAGTATCATCATAGCGGCGACGCTGATGGGGATCAAAGTCTTGCGTCTGTCGCTGCCACCGCCGCAAAGCCGCATGATGCTGTTGGATTTTCTTGCGGTAGCTCACGTCGTAAGCCAGGTTGTTGAGCTCCCAAGGATCTTGTTTTACGTTGTAAAACTCAATAACGGGACGGGGTACCTGGAAGATTAGTGCTTGCTGGTTCGTCAGTTGATCGCTCAGTTTAGCGTGTAGCAACGCTTGATGAGAAGGGCTTCCGGCTAGGTCAGCTGCCGTACCGTGAGGCCACTCAATGTAAGCATTCTTAATAAGCTTAAAACTGTCGCTGCGCACACTTCGCATGTGTTCGTCACAGTCGTGCCAGTTGCGTTCAGCAAACACAAATGTATCTGCCAACACCTCCTGCTGCTTCAGCATCGGCACCAGACTGCGTCCGACCATGGCTGTATCAGGTAGTAGCCCACCCGCCATATCCATAATGGTAGGTGCTAAGTGCATTGTGCTGGTCAGCCCGGCGTCAGTGGTGCCAGGATCGACCTCACCGGGCCACACCACTACCAGTGGTGTTCTGATGCCTTCGTCGTACAAGGTTCCCTTCGCGCGAGTAAACGGTTTACCATTGTCCGATAAAAAAATGACTACCGTATTCTCTTTTACCCCTCGGTCTTCCATTACGGCCATCACCTCCCCTATATTCTGATCTAAACGCCCGATTTCGTCGTAGTAGAGCGCTAAGTCTTGGCGAGTTTCGGGAGTATCTTTCAGGTACGGAGGTACCTGAACCTCAGCCGGGTCGTGTGGGTTGCCGATCGTATTCGGTTGGTAGCCACGGTGTGGGTCGGTAAAAGCGTACCACACAAAGAAGGGCTGCGCCTGCGCGTTATCCATCAATCGCTCAAAATCAGCCGGTTGCGGTTCTCCGGCTTTGGTAGGCTGCACAAAATCAAACTGTGCTTCGGCCGCCGGACCAATATGTGATTTGCCAATGAGACCGGTATAGTAGCCTATTTCTTTTAGATACGACGGCAAAATTTTGTGCTGCTTATCTAGCGGTATGTGTAAATCTTCGGTTCTCAATGTGTGTGCATACTGACCGGCGAGCAGACTAGTACGGGTAGGGCTACACTGAGGCGTGGGTAGAAACGCCTGATTGAAGCGCATACCACTCTCGGCCAAGTGATCTATCGCAGGGGTACGGATAGCCTGATTTCCGTAGGCGCCGAAGTCGCGCCAGCCGGCATCATCCGCGATAAATACGATAATGTTAGGAGCAGACGGCTGGGCGATAATGGCCGATGCGGACAGTAGTATTATTACGGACACACCAAAGGTGACCTTAGACAATAAGAAAAAACGCATAAGCAGTAAACAGTAAGGGGTTCAAAATAATAGGACTAACACGCTAAGCTAGGCAAGCTACCTCCTTTAGCGCATTAGTCCTACAGTGGCTTACCGGTTGATTTTGTTCGCATACGCTGTGATGATACGGGTTGTCATCAACGGTTGCTCTATTAAAAGCTTCTCCTATGGGCTTGCTGTGTATCAGTATCTAACACTCGCAGCAGATCTTCAGAACAATACGTGTTTTTACGGCACAGTATGGACATACTGAACAATCTGCCCTCAAGTAATGCAAACGGACGGCCTACATACGCTTCTATTCCTAGAATTTACCCGATAATAGAAGAAGTGGTGCATTGGCTGATAAACATTATACAATTCCCCCTGTTGATGCTTACAAATCGTGTTGCCCGTGAAAAGATTCGCCGAACTGTTTGTACGGTTAGATCAGACCAATAAGACTAACGACAAAGTTGCGCTGATCAAATCGTACTTTGCCGAAGCCCCCGACCAGGATCAGCTCTGGACGCTGGCCTTTTTCACCCACAAGCGTCCCCGCCGCCCGGTCAAGTCGTCGCTACTGCGAGCCTGGGCCGCCGAGCTCGCCGATATTTCTGACTGGCTGCTAGAAGAATCTTATCATTCGGTGGGTGATTTGGCTGAAACCATCTCGCTGGTGCTGCCCCCGGCGGTACAGACTCAGGATCATTTCGCTCACCTACTGGATCGATTATCTGCAAGCACTAGGCTCACTGGATGATGACGAAAAGAAGGCTCGGACGGTGGCCCGCCTGGCAGCAAATGACGCAGCCCGAAACCTTCGTGTTTACCAAATTGATGACCGGTAGCTTCCGCATTGGGGTTTCTCAAAATTTGGTAACCCGAGCGATTGCTGAGGTGTACGAGCTTGACAAAACGGTGGTGGCGCATCGTTTGATGGGCGACTGGAAACCCACCACCACTACTTTCGAAGACCTTATTCTGAAAGAAAACCAGGATGACCATCTTTCGCGCCCCTACCCTTTCTATCTGGCACATCCGGTAGACACTGAGGTGGTTCCTGACCTAGGCAACATCACCGAATGGCAAGCTGAATGGAAGTGGGACGGCATCCGTTCGCAGGTGATTGTCAGAGGCGGGCAGCTCTACGTATGGTCAAGGGGCGAGGAGCTGATTACCGATAAGTTTCCCGAGTTTGCAGTACTAGCGGCCCTGCCCGACGGCACCGTGATCGACGGCGAGATACTGCCTTACCGTGACGGTCGTCCGATGACTTTCGCGGCGCTACAGACCCGCATCGGCCGCAAAAACGTGACCAAGAAGATTTTGGAGTCAGCCCCGGTGGTGCTAATGGCCTACGACCTGCTGGAGTGGGCCGGTGAAGACCAGAGAGAAGTACCTTTGCAAAAGCGCCGGGCGCAGCTAGAGCAACTGCACCAGCAGTTTGATGACATACCCGTGTTCCGGCTATCGACCGTGGTTGAAACCGAAGGTCTTGGGCGGCTCTTAAGGCCCTACGAGAGCGCTCGCGTGAGCACTACGCCGAGGGTTTTATGCTCAAGCGAAAATCTTCTACGTATCAGGTGGGTCGCAAACGGGGCGACTGGTGGAAGTGGAAAGTGGACCCGCTGAGCATCGATGGGGTGCTGGTTAATGCCATGCGAGGTTCGGGGCGACGGGCGGGTTTATTTACCGATTATACCTTTGCGGTATGGGACGAACGCGACGGGCAGCGACAGCTCATTCCTTTTACCAAAGCCTACTCAGGACTCACCGATCAGGAAATTCGCCAAGTGGATAACTTTGTCAAGCGCAATACGCAAGAGCGCTTTGGCCCGGTGCGAACCGTCACGCCATCGTTGG
>CBDCAN010000016.1:0-5954 GCA_965213875.1 Tunicatimonas sp.
CCTTCTCAGCCACTTCATTTTGACCCACAATCCCTAGGTCGGCCACCCCGTCGGCCACGTAGCCCGGGATGTCGTCGTCACGCAAAAACAACAACTCAGCCGGGAAGTTAGATGCCTCGGCCTTTAGTTTGTTTTTACCGCTGCTGAAGTGGATGCCACACTCTTTGAGCAACGCCAGCGACCGGTCGCTCAAGCGTCCTGATTTCTGAACGGCAATCCTTATTTTTTCTTCCATGAAAGGATAGATTAAAGCTAGGTTGGTTGAACAATAAAGATGAGCAGGAAGTTGACTTCCTGATGAAAAAGATGGTTTCCAATCATCGCAACAAATATATGAAAAGCGACGAATACCCACGATGACCATAGGGGTTTGTCGCATCACCATTCTGAGTTTCTCAATCAATGCGACACGCCCCCCTGCCTCAAGAACTGTTCGTCAACCACCGCCAGCGGCTGGTAGATCAACTCAAACCTAAATCGCTGGTGGTGCTCAACAGCAACGATATTTTGCCCACCAACGCGGACGGTACGCGGTCACTAGTACAAAATTCTGATCTGTTTTACCTGTCGGGGATCGATCAGGAAGAGAGTATTTTAGTATTGTTTCCTGATTTTCCTGACGAAGAAAAACGAGAAATTTTGTTTCTGAAGGAGACCAACGAACTCATTGAGGTATGGGAAGGGCATAAGTACACCCAAACTGAAGCGACTGAAGCGTCGGGCATCGTGCAGGTAAAGTGGCTGTCGGAGTTTGAGCAAACCTTCAATGCGCTGATGGCTGAGGCCAATCGGGTGTACCTTAATACCAATGAGCACTTGCGCGCGTCGGTCACCGTAGAAAGCCGCGACGCACGGTTTATCAAGTTTTGTCAGACGCGTTATCCGTTGCATCAGTACGAACGTCTGGCACCGCTGATGCACCAATTGCGGGCCGTCAAATCACCACACGAAACATCGGTGCAGCAGCAAGCGTGCGATATCACCGAACGGGCTTTCCGTCGTGTGCTGAGTTTTGTTAGGCCGGGGGTGATGGAGTACGAAATAGAGGCTGAGTATCTGCACGAATTTGTGCGGAGTGGTTCGCGAGGCTTTGCCTACGAACCCATTGTGGCATCAGGGGCGAATGCTTGTATCCTACACTACTTAGATAACCACGCTGAGTGTCAGGCGGGAGACGTGCTGATGATGGACGTGGGGGCCGAGTACGCCCGCTATTACGCTGATATGAGCCGCTCGATACCGGTGAGTGGCCGCTTTACCGAACGCCAGCGGGCGGTATACGACGCGGTGCTGCGTGTGCAGCGCGGGGCTATGCAGCTACTACGACCCGGCAATACGATCAAAGCTTATCACAAGGAGGTGGGCAAACTGATGGAAAGCGAACTGATTGGACTAGGGCTGCTCGACCGGCACGACGTAGAGAAACAAGATGCGAAGCAGCCGCTCTACAAAAAATACTTCATGCACGGCACCTCCCACCACATCGGATTAGACGTACACGACGTCGGCAATATCTACCGGCCCTTCGAAACCGGTATGGTGTTCACAGTGGAGCCAGGCATTTACATCCGCGAAGAAGATTTGGGTATTCGCTTAGAAAACAATGTCGTGGTTACCGACGACGGTATCCACGATTTGATGCGTAACATTCCGATTGAGGCAGAAGAGGTAGAAGACCTAATGAACGCTTAGTAGCGATCTTGGTAACCACCGCTGCGCTCGGTACGAGGGCGCGCTTCGCTCACTCTCAAGTCACGGCCGTTAAAATCAGTGCCTTCCAGCTGCTCAATGGCTGCGGTAGCCGCCATATCATCGGGCATTTCTACAAAACCGAATCCTCGTGATTGGCCCGAATCGCGGTCCTTGATAATCTTGGCAGAGGTTACTTCGCCGTACGCACTGAATAGTTCTTGTAGCTCGTGGTCTTCTACCTTGAAGCTAAGATTGGCAACATAAATGTTCATGCTTAATTTGGGTTTAGGTGTTTCGTAATGCAGAGAAGAGGATAAGTACTTTTATAGAAGAACTTTCCTTTCCTGCGTAAGCGTAATATAGAATTTCTTTTGTGAAATCCTCCGATTGCAGCTATTTAATCACTTGCCTGAACCGGTAGGTCAGTACCGAACCGAAATCGACGGATAACAAGTAGTTCGTCTTCGTTACACAAGTAGCAGTAGCAGCACTGCCTCCTGCCGCTGCTGCCACTTTTTCACTCTGGTAAGCTGCAAATTTTGCAATCATACCTACGTACCCAAAGAAGGCTGATTCAGCCCGCAGGTTTACTGTCAGAAATAGCGGCCGCAGTTTGAGGTGAAGGTGACGGCTCTGACACCTTCCGATCCTGAAAGAAAAGCGCAAACAGAACGAGCACTCCGGCAGAAAGTAGTGCCGGCACCCACCAGATACTATCCCACTGGAAGGCACTGCTGCCCCCCTCACTGATGGTGTAGTAGTCAGCAATTCGCCCCGAAAGCCAGGAACCCACGAACATGCCTACGCCGTAGGTAGCGAAAGTGATGAGTCCCTGAGCGGCGCTTTTCACGTGTTGGGGAGCCCGCTCGTCTACGTAAATCTGCCCGGTAACAAAGAAGAAGTCGTAGCAAATGCCGTGTAGGATGATCCCCCCGTAGAGCATCCATACCAGTTCGGTCGGGTTGCCGTACACAAACAGTAAGTAGCGCCCTGCCCAGCAAGCCATACCGATCATAAGCATCACTTTGTAACCGAACCTCTTGAAAAAGAAGGGCATTAGCAGCAAAAAGACGATCTCAGACATCTGACCCATCGTCATCTTTCCTGCAGCGTTTTCTACGCCAATGTCGTTGAGGAACAGGTTAGCGAAACTGTAGTAAAACGACAGCGGAATACAAATGAGTAGCGAAGCGATAAAGAGTACCGCAAAAGAACGCTCCTTCATCAGTTTGAGAGCGTCTAACCCAATCACTTCTTGCCAACTGGCTTTCTGCCCCTTATTCTTGGGGGGAGTGTGCGGTAGGGTAAAGCAGTAGAGTCCCATCACCAGCGAGGCTCCCGCCGCCATGATGATCGGAGTGGCCTGACTTTCAACACTCAGATAGCCTACGATGAGTCCGGCGATAATCCAACTGATGGTGCCTAGCACACGTACTCCGGGAAACTCTTTACCGGGGTTGCTCATATGATGAAACGACAGCGCGTTGGTGAGCGCGATGGTTGGCATAAAGCACAGCGTGTAGGCAATCACTACCGGGTAAAACGAAGAGAACTCGGTGAGCGTCGTAAGATAGTAGAGGATAAGTGCACCGATCAAGTGTAGTGCCCCCAGCACCCGCTCGGTGGCGAAGAACCGGTCGGCCACCATGCCTACGAAGAACGGAGAAATCATGGCCGCTACTCCGAAGGCACCGTAAACCAACCCAATCTGAGCCCCATCAAAAGCCAGTGTTGTACCCAGGTAAGTCCCCAGCGTTACGTACCAGGCCCCCCAGATGAAATATTCTATAAACATCATGGCTGACAGTTGTAGCCGCAGAAACATACTCATAACGTTGGTTGGGTTTAGTGATTTGCTAAAGCTTTAATATGGCAGTGGCATAGGGCAGGCTCGCTGCCACTGCCGAGTGCTACTGCCGCTCCTCTTCTTCATCCGACGCTGTCTTCACCGCATCCCCGTCCGATAGTTCGTCTGAGACGGCTACGTAAGGTCCTGATACGATTTCATCACCCTTGGCAAGACCCGCGTTGATCTCAATGTGCTCGTAGTCGCTGATACCGGTGCGTACGACCACTTTTTCCACTGTATTGTCTACCGTGCGCCGAAACACAACTTCATCCAGGGCAGCTTCGCTGCTGGTTTGAGTAGAGTCACCGTTGGCCGGACGGGTGGAAACTGCCGATAGTGGCACCGCCAAGACGTCTTCTTTACGTTGGGTAATGATATCAACGCTGGCCGTCATGCCGGGGCGAAACGGTGCGCCCTTCTTTTCAACCAGAAGGTCTTGATACGATTCGTTCAGTAGCCTGATACGCACCTCAAACTCAGTCACCGCTTCGGGGGTGAGCTTCTCGTTAGCGGTGTTGGCAATGGCCGTAACAGCTCCCTTAAACTCTTTGTCAGAATAACTGTAAGCATCCACATCAACCACCGCAGTATCACCAATGGAGACTCGAATGATATCGTTCTCATTGACATCTACCCGTACTTCCATCCGACTTAGGTCGGCGATACGCAGCATTTCGGTGCCCGCCATTTGCGAGGTGCCCACCACGCGTTCACCCTGCTCTACGTCTAGTTTCGATACGATACCACTCATGGGAGCGAAGATGCTGGTAAGCGACAGGTTCTCCCGGGCCTCATTGACCGTCGCCTGGGCACTACGGATGGCATATCGGGCGGCTTCT
Source organism: Tunicatimonas sp. (assembly GCA_965213875.1). Classification (GTDB taxonomy): domain Bacteria; phylum Bacteroidota; class Bacteroidia; order Cytophagales; family Cyclobacteriaceae; genus Tunicatimonas. The sequence continues at coordinate 4,381 of CBDCAN010000016.1, forward strand.
ACGTTCTGCTTGGCCGATTCAACGTCTTGCCGTGCTACCTGGAAATTGCTCTGCGACTGTTCAAACTCTGCGTCAGAAATCACCTTGTCTTCGTACAGTTTCTCCTGTCGGTCGTAAGCCGCTTGGGCTTGCACCAAGCGCGCATCAGCACTAGCAGCCACCGCCTGCATCTGTGCCAAATTGGCCCGCTGCTGGTTAAGGGTGGCCTGCGTACGCGACAAGGCCGACTCAAAATTATCGGGTCGAATGCGTACCAGCAGCTCATCTTGTTGTACTGAATCGCCCTCTTCTATGTTGAGTTCAATGATCTCGCCGGGTACCTCGGGCGAAATTTTAATTTCTACTTCTGGTTGGATAGTACCCGACGCACTCACGCGCTCTATAATAGTTTGTGGTTGGGCTTGGGCAAACGTTACTTCTGTCAGCTCTTCGCCGCCAATCCAACCCAATTGCTTGGCCACCAACAGAAGCAGAAGAAGTGCGCCCACCACGATGGCGACAATGAGAAGGGGGTTGCGTTTGCGGCGACGAGTGGTTTTGGTGGGCATAAGCGTAGTGAGAGGAGCGTGACAATAAAGCTAGCGTAAATTTATTAATAAGTTTGAAGGCTACAAGGGCTGATTTTGACGGGGCAGGCAACCTTTGTAGTTTTACGTAGGTAGTTTATCACCAGCTTTTTGGCTTATGAAAAAGATTGTAGCATTAACCGGCGCGGGTATCAGTGCCGAGAGCGGCATTCCTACTTTCCGAGGGGCCGACGGACTGTGGGAGGGGCACGATATCACGGAGGTGGCATCGCCGCAGGGTTGGGCGAAGAATCCAAAACTGGTGCTAGACTTCTACAACCAGCGCCGCCGGGCGGCTCGTGCTGCAGAACCCAATGCCGCGCACCACGGCTTGGTTGAGTTAGAAAGACAATACGAAGTGGTCGTGATCACGCAGAACGTGGATGACTTGCACGAGAGAGCTGGTTCTTCGAAAGTCATACATCTGCACGGCGAACTGCTCAAGGCCCGCAGCACGGCCCACGAACAAACGGTGATTACCCTCGAGGGCGACATTCACTGGGGCGATACGTGCGAGCGGGGCGCGCAGCTGCGCCCACACATTGTGTGGTTTGGTGAAATGGTGCCGATGATGGAAGTAGCCCAGCAGGAAACCGCGCAGGCTGATATCCTACTGGTGATCGGTACTTCGTTGCAGGTGTATCCGGCGGCAAGTTTGCTCTACGAGGTGGCGGAAGACATCCCGGTGCATATCGTAGACCCCCACACCCCGGAGTATGCGCAGCGTCCGAACATTCACCCGATCGCTGAAGCAGCGAGTGTGGGCGTGCCCCGTTTGGTGCAGTCGTTATTAAATTGATGTAAAAATACGAAAATAGTCAGGCCCGGCGTTAGCTCATCATACGTATCGCAATGCTATGATGAGTTTCCGTAGATTACTAATTGTGTGGCAAACGTTCTTTACACGCGCGCCGAAGTCTTCGCCGTGGATCGCCATTTTGTCTATCGTTTTGTTGCTGGGCGCAGTAGCCTTGATAGGTTCTCCCGAAGGTCATTCCTGGTTTTGCG
>CBDCAN010000017.1:0-42640 GCA_965213875.1 Tunicatimonas sp.
TCGAAGATGAGGCAAGCCGCCGTACCCAATCAAGAAAAGTTCGTCTTGGTTGTTTGCCTGGGGTAGGAACATATTCGTGCGCTATTTGAAGTAGTTGAAATAGTGCTACGCGACGGCGCTGGTTCAATACAGGATCATCGGTAGAATCGTCTGGAGGAAGTGTGTTTAGATAGCAGCTGTGTTCAAACAAGTAGTCTGCGAGGACCTGCCATGGGTGATCTGAAAAAGCAATCCTTTTAATATGGGGTAAGAAGAAGTACTAAGCTATCCCGTCCTGGTTTAGAGAGGCTATCCATTGTCAGTGCGAGACGCAAGACATCACAGGTTGTAGTACACTCAGTTTGTTGTGCTGTGTCGACTAAGAGCCGGACGTCTCTATCTGGAACGCTGTATTCTGGGAAGGAGCAGACGCGCCATAGTGCGTGGTAGCGAGTTGAGCTGGTAGTTATTTCGAGCAAGGCAAGTAGATCACGAACGACCTCGCGTTCGAAAAAAACCAGAAAGAAAGAGAACTGGTACCCCTGCTTCCTCGAGACCTTTTGCAATGAGGGCCAAATGCTTGTGATTACGAGCAAGAACTGCTTGATCAAGGTACATAACACCTTCGACGGAGTGAAAGTGCTCAATCGCTCGGGCGATACCAGCGACTTCGGCTTCAGGTGACTCAGCAAGTCGGTAGATTACGTGTCCCTTGGTTTCTACGTTGCTTGTCCAATGTGGAGGATCATCTAATTTTACCCGCGCTTCCATCTTAGCAGGCATCGCTTCGAAGAAGTCGATAATTTCCTGACGCGAACGGTAGTTAATATCGAGGACAACCGGCTCTGGAGAAGCCGGGTACTGTTCTCTGAAGCTGAGAATTCCGGAAGTGGACGCCCCGTTGAATCGGTAGATAGCCTGGTAAGGATCTCCGACTGCCCACAGCTGCTTACCTTCACCAGCGATCAGCTTGACAAAGCATAGTCCTGCTGCGTTGAGATCTTGATATTCGTCAACGAGCAGATGCTTATGCTCACGTACCCGGGCGAGAACATCGGGATGCTCTCGAAGCAACTCAATGGTTCTAACAACAAGATCACCGTAGTCGTAGTATTTCATGTCTACAAGCCTAGCTTGGTATTGCTGGTATACTTCAGCTACCTCCATAATTCTTTCTGCATGATGCTGAGCGTCCTCGTTACCGTCTCGTCTGACCTGCTCTAGCTGTTCGGTAGAACGTTGCATGAATTCATCAGGACTGACAAGGTCACATTTCGCTCGCCCGATGATCTGCAAGATTTCACCGAGACGTGCAGGTGGGTCGGGGAGGTACTGAAAGTGAGGACTAGTGGTAGAGTTGGTAGGAGAGATTCAAGGACTGCCCCTCTGGCCAGGTGTGTCAAGCACCTTAACTTGGTCATACTCTCCTTTAATTTCTCTACGAAGGATATCGCAGCAGTAAGCATGAATCGTGTCAATACGTAGTGATGGTGCTTGTTCAGGGTGCTGAGTAGCAATCCGTTCGCGCATCTCTTGTGCTGCCTTGCGTGAAAATGTGAGACAGACAATATCCCCAGGAACAACTTTGTTAGCTAGCAGATAACTCACTCGCGAGGTAAGTGTACTGGTCTTTCCCGTTCCTGGCCCTGCCATGACAAGTAGCGGTCCTTGTTTGACGTGTGCTGCTGCTTGCTGCCGGTCATTTAAACTAGGAGGCTTACGTTGAGCCTCATGATAACTTTCTGACTCAATAGTTAGTAGTGCCCGTGCCATCTGCTGCTGTACTAGTCGGCCGTCAAGTCCCGTCTGTATGGTGATTTCGCTAGCGGTAATGCGACGTTGTAGAAAGCGTCTACATACTTCCGTTGCTGGGAGTAAAAATTCCCTAGCCCATACGTTGGCTTGTCGTTCCTGAAGTGAACGCGGACTGTATGGTTCAGTTGCAGACTCTAAAATAGCTTCCTCCGATGCATCTGGTTCGAATGTCTCATGGGTGCCTGCAAATCCACCAGTGTGAAGACGGGCATGAGCTAGCTCATGTGCGATTAAAAATAAACTATAACCCAATGAGGTATCATCACGATAGTAGATAGCAGGACAATCGTCCTTAGGCACTTCAAGTCGCGCATCCCCGCCATACAGGATAGGGTTCCCATAGGGGCATGACTCTACATCGATTTGGGCGAGCTCGATAGCTGTATAGAGAATCTCTTTCAGTGTTGCTTTCAACCCCACCTTACGCTCCGCATCTTGTCGGAGGGTCCGGGCTGATACTTTGAGTTCAACCCCAGTTACTCATCTGTTTGGTCCATGCCGGGGATGAATCCTTCTCCCGTTAGAAGGTACTGGCGTGTTTGGTCATTAAGACCGGTATCGTTTTGTACTAACTCCATTAGACTAACTGGTTCGCTAGCAATAGGGCGGCTGTCAGAACTGCTAAAGGAAAGAGACGAACTAGTTGAGCTATCCAGTACACTAATAACCCACCCCCGGGGTGCATCAAGCACGAAGGCAAACACCGATATAATACGGTCCCAGATCATGGTAGCCTCAGGCGTGTCACGGACGACTGTGTGTTCTGTGATACTGGTCCAGAACCTGCGGCTCAGACCTAACATACTACGAAGTTGTGGAGCTTTTAAACTGCGGCGAGTTAGCAGTTCGGACGAGTGATGAAGGGGCAGGCTTAGGCCGCACGTCGCTGAGTTGCTGCTTCATTAAGGTAACCCCTGCCTTAACAAAACGGTTACGGTCGCTTCCCAATGCTTCTTGCTTGAAAGACTTCGATGTATCCTCGGATGGGTTCTTTATAGCAAACCATTCTGCAGAAAAAGTACGTATGTCTTCAGCGAAATTCGGATACCGAGTCATCCATTCGGATACTTGGTTTGGCTGTGGATCGGCGAGAGCGAAGTCATCAAGAACATCGTCGAGAGTACGGGTGTGTGCTGTGAGTATTCATGACTTTACTTATCTTCGTTAAGAATTTCGCGTAATGCGTCTATAGCGTCGCGTTCACGATTGCGAATTGTACGTTCGGTAACGCCTAGTTCGAACGCAAGTTCAGCTTGGAGCTTTGGGGGGTCCTGTAAAATGCGGACTTTGATAAGGCCTTGCTGCTCTGGAGTCAATTGTTCGAGAGCTTGCATAGCACGCTTGCTGTCAAGTAGTCGTGCAAGATCCGGCGTATCAGCCTTTAAACTAGAGATTGTATCGATCTGATCAACATCGCGGTAGCGCTGAGCTGCTTTTATGCTTAGCCTTCTCAAGACTTTACCGAATACGATCTCGAGTGAGTCAGCCTGCATTACCTGAATCGTGCAGAAGATCAAGAATATTACCTTCAACCTCTGCGATGCAAATCTCTATTCGGTCTTGTGACACTCCATTGAGTTTATTAGGCAAATGTGACGCAACAGCAGCAAATATACCCTCGAGTAGTACGGCAAGTATACCCTCGACTCTAGTTAGGGCGCGTTGCTGCTGTTCTCGCGTAAACTGCTTTGCTTCTTCAAAGAAGTGTCGGTAGAGGTAAACAAGCGCTTCCGGACTGGGTGCTTTCTTTGGCAAATTGCCGTAGCGCTTTTCTCCATAGCCCAAAGCTCTTATCCAGCTTTCAAGTTCATGTAGTGGTATTGAAAGCGCGCGGCGAATATGCTGTTCATGCTTAGCATTCCGATAATATAATTTCCCGTCGACGGTTCTTTTAGTAAGTGGTCTAAGCGGCTTCGTATCAGGCTCTATTTCCATACTTAATGTGATGAAGAGTCTATTTTATTAGACTAATATACTACATCATCCGAAGTTTTTGCAACGACTCTTATTTCATTAATGCACCCTTGCACTCAAACCGGAAAAATGATGTGAATATTTTTTATCGAAAGATTGATAGGATGCCTAAAGGAGCAATGTATACAACATTAGAAGACGTCAACAGATAAAGGCGGTTGGAAAAACATTCGGACGACTAACCAGTATGTACTGAAATAAAAAAATAAACTATTAAATAAGGCACGATAATCTTTACTTATCGTGCCTTATTTTCACTTGTTTTCTTGTGACTCATATCATCCCTTCGTAGTTTGTCACTCCTTATACCAAAGATTAGGAGTCAACATCAAAGTCCCATGCCGGATCAGATCAGCCCGCATATTGAACAGTTCTACGGTGATCAAGAGATCATCTCTATTATTGAGCATAGTGACAACCTGAGACGGCAGTTCAACGAGCCGGATATCCGTGATAGCCTCCTGTGTGTTGTGCTACCGGTGGTTCGGCGGGGCACCGGTTACCAGGTGAACCAACTAGATCTAGACGTTTTCGTCAGACATGGCAATGTGACTGAGTTGGGACAGTATGAACTGTATCGAGTGAAAGATTTTATCCGGCAACAGGTAGACATAGCTCCGGTGCTGCACGCCGTTCACTTGATCGCGGGGGTAGACGTGAAAACAGTAGCCGACAGTATCAAACGGCAGGTTCAATTTCTACAAAAAGGAGAAAACAGGGACCTTCCCGTTACCCCCGCTCAAATGATCAATCGCTGATACCTTCGCATTATGGAACATCCCAATTCGGAACAACGAGAGAAGCAGAAACAGTTTTTACGCGACTGCCCGCCCGGCCAGCGGGAGTTTCATGCCAAGATGTTCCGAACTGGAAACGCTGCGATTCATTACCACCGGGAAGCCCAGCAGGAGCATCAACCTACTCAGGAAGATTTTAACGATTGGTTATTGGGTTTACCAGACAATATACGGAGAGACATGACCGCGAAAGGCTTTCAGGAATGTAGAGCCCATTTTCCATTTACGCGTCACGTGATGGAACGGCGAGATATCGGGATGGAAGCCTGGATGAAACAGCACCTTTCGGAAGAAGACTACCAATTTTGGCAGAGTAATTCCCCAGATTGATGGATCTACCCCGCAAGGATACCCCCAAGAGAATCATCCCACCGGCCGAGGCAACGACCAGCGGATCGATGACTACTTCGGCGGCTCAATTTCTCAAAATTGGTATTGAGGGGGCGAAGAATACCGTCCGGTCCTACCGGGCCGACCTAGACTGCTACACCAGTTGGTGCGATCGGCGGGGCTTGGTTCCGTTCCCCGCTGCGGTCGAACAAGTGTCGAGCTATATTAGTGACCTGGCGCAGCGTTACAAGGTGGCCACCATCACCCGGCGGCTAGCTATGCTGTCTACCTTTCACGAACTCCAAGGGTTTGATAGCCCCACCGGGAGCAAGGTCGTACGTACGACGTTAAAGGGAATCAAGCGGACGCTAGGGGTGAAGCAAAAACTAGCTCCGGCTTTCGATATGGAGGTATTCCGGAAGGTAATTCTTTCATTGGATGAGACCACTAACGCAGGTCTCAGGGACAAAGCACTGTTACTGCTTGGATTTACCGGTGCCTTTCGACGAGGAGAGCTGGCCGCATTGAATACCGAGCATTTGATCTTCGATGAGAAAGGTATCCTAGTTGATGTGGTTCAAAGTAAGACGGATCAACTGAGAGCCGGGCAAGTGAAGGCTATCTTTTACGCCTCAGACCCTCGGCTTTGTCCGGTTCGAACGTTACATCGTTACGTCGATCACATCACCGGTGCCTCGGATGCCTTGTCTACAGACGCGAGTCAGGAAGTCGTAACAACTCCACTATTTCTTCGGATGCGAAAAGGTGATCGCTACGGCCGTGAGCGACTCACCGACCAGGGCGTATGGCGTATCGTGAAGCATCACTTCGGGGATAAGTTCTCAGCGCATACCTTACGGGCTAGCTTTGTGACGGTGGCCAAACGGAACGGAGCCAGCGATTCGGAGATTATGCGACAGACCGGGCAGAAAACTCCGGCCATGATTCGGCGGTACACACGCTTTGAGGACGCCCGTGAGCATAATGCAGGGACAAAGTTGGGTCTCTGAAGCGAAGCCTCATCCACAGCGAACGGTAGGAATATCATTGAACCGGGTGGTGAAGCGTGGTGAGAGAAAAGCATGCTTAGTACGCCACCCTTCAGTTTCTGGAGTACTTAGGGTCGCTGCTAACCGAATAGCTTGTTTCCCGAAGCGCACATTGATAGCATCTACCACCTGCATGATTTGAACAGAACCGGTCTTTGCCTCAGCGCGACGTGCTGGTTGAGAAGAGGATTCCGAGGGAGCCGTGAACAGCGATAGCTGTTTCTGATCTTCGGCGACCAGCCCTGATACTACTACGCCACATTTATTGTACCGGTAGCCTGATCGGAAAATCCGTTCCAACCCGAAGAGCGAGGCTCGCACAATATCCCGACTGTCACCACTGGCTACCGGCAGGGTTACCGTCATGCTGTTTGAGTATTGCGCTTCCGGCCGGTGCCGGTCAGTAGATACAAATACTTGAATAAAGTTCGCAGCACTTCCTTGTCGGCGGAGCTTTTCGGCACAATGGCTAGCATGGGTGGCCACTGCTTCCCTGATGGCAGACAGCTCCGTTTGCAGAGAACCGAAAGACCTGGAGGTACAGATGTTTTTCTTAGGCTTGCTCACCTGCTCCAGGGGAATGCACGGCCGACCGTGTAGTTCGTGCCACAACCGTAGACCTACCACAGTCATGTGCTGCTTAACGAAGGATTCTTTGCAATGGTAGAGATCGAGAGCTGTGTGTATCCCCAGCTCAGCTAGTTTCTTTTCGTACTGCCGACCAATGCCCCATAGATCGGCGGCGGCGGTGAGGGACAGATAAGCTTCAATACGACGGACGTCGTCTAGCACGCAAATACCCTGATGCGTGAGTGACTTTTTAGCAATTCGGTTAGCCAGCTTTGCTAGCGTCTTTGTCTGAGCTACCCCTAAACAAGTCGGAATACCCGTATGCTGTTGTACGCGGTTACGGACTTCTTGTCCCAGGCCCTGGGTATCAAGATGTCTGATCGTCGAGAAGTTGAGGAATTGTTCGTCAATACTATATACTTCTACGTCGGGGACCAGGTGCTGAACCGTTCGAGCCACTCTATCCGACATGTCTCCGTAGAGGGTATAGTTACTGGAAAAAACCTGGATGCGTTCCAATTCAGCCAGGGTTCGTATCTGAAAGTAAGGTACTCCCATAGCCACGCCTAATGCCTTGGCTTCGTTGCTTCGCGCAATCACCGCCCCATCATTATTGGAAAGTACTACGACCGCTTGTCCTTCTAACCCTGGATTGAAGGCTCGCTCGCAGGAGACGTAGAAGTTGTTACAATCCAGTAGTCCGATCATATTAAATCCCGTACAGCGTAGCGGACTACCCCCCAGATAACACAGTCTTCGCCTCGAACGTAAAGGTCCGGATAGTCGGGGTTTTCGGCCGCAAGTACCGTCTGCTTTCCGAAAGGTGAGTCTTCGAGACGTAGCCGTTTAACGGTTAGCTCTCCGTGTACGGCTGCGATGATTACTGAACCGTCTCGCGGGTGTCAGGCTACGATCCACAACCAACAAGTCTTGATCGTAGATGCCCGCGCCAATCATGCTGTCACCGGCAGCGCGCACCAGATACGTACTGCTAGGATGGGCAATCAACTCGCGGTTTAGATCGATCTGCTCCTCAGTATAATCAGTGGCAGGAGAAGGAAAACCTGCTGCAATGTAATCACAGTACAATGATAATAGCAGAGGTGCCCCCTGGACGGGGCGGTACAATAGAGGTAAAATTTTCATCAGTATGGCTAGTTCTGAGACTAAGAATGTTCTTGTCAAGGTATTGTTTACCTAGCTTTGTAGTAATCGGTACAGAAGGGGCGGGGTATGTATAAACTGTCTGAAAACTGCTATTTTTTTCGATACGCTGTACTAGGATGCATATGGTCAATATGTTCATCAACAAGTTGTCACAGATGGTTTATTGATAAAGAGTCCTGTATTCCTTAACTTGAACTACAAAGCAACTAATATCTATGAAGCGATTTATCATTGAACTTCTCAGTCCTGGCATTCACCGTAAAGCAGAAATGCTTCCTGAGCAGGTGGAAGAGAAGCTGTTCTACGAGAGAGAAAATAAAAAGTCACAAAGACAAATAGATGATCTCAAGGGTTTCGTCTCGAACGTAGAAAGCAGGCTAAATCAAGAGGCCGCTGATATTAGAAGAAGAACGATTATCACTAGTAGGACAGGCACAAAACTTTGGTTAGAAGTACGAAGAAGTAAAGGCTTGTACGCTGCACTTCATATTGAAGTGTATGATCTCTGGCGTAGAGATGATTACCGGGTTGGTGAGTTTTACTCACTGATACACACTGACCCTATAGAGCTGCCACCACACCTTTCTTTAACAAATTATCAGGTAAGAAGGAAGTATCAGAATCAAGGCATTGGGCAGCTAATCTTCCAAGAAGCATTTAATTGGCTCGAGCTCCATGAACTGACTATTGAAAACATTCGTGGAAATATTGCCAAATGTGACGACGATGATAACCATGACCGTTTAGCCTACTTGTATCAGAAGTTAGGGGCTACTATTGATTGGTATCCAGAAGAAAAGATAGTAGACTGTAACGTAGCTGAATTCTGTATTCCTGTACCTCGCAAAGAATTGATAACCGTTGACGGTAAATGACGGGAGCCCGCATACTCACTACTGCGACGAAAAAGCATACAAATTTAGAGTTATATAGTTTAAGTTATGTTAATCAATTTATTGGAAACTACTTGAGTTTCATGCCTATGATAGGTAGTGATGAACATGCTAGTAAAGCAAAGTGCTTGAATAGTTATCTTCGAAGTTTAAAATACCAGACTCTATATATGGCGAATACAGGAAAAAATAAACATCTGAAAAAAGTACTGGAGTCTGTATTTCCAGGTAATAACGAAGAAGAGGAATGGGATAAGGCTTTAGGGGATGCAATTGAAGTTGCTTTTTATGCGGCTAATAGTCTTTCGTTAGACCCTTACACGAAGAAAAGACTTGTTAACGAGGCAATATGGCGGGCTACCGAATGTAAAGTTTATTATAAATGGAAGTATGGAACCAGGTTTAGGAGCAGAGAGGTGGTAGATGAAGCGAAAGGTTTGCACGACTTTGACGTTCGTCATGAACATGTCTATACACGCAAATCATTGGTCAAAAAGATACTGGATGAAGAAAGAAAAAGAACCATCCGAGATATTATAATGAATGAGGCAATAGGCTGCATTGTAACCAAAAAACAAGCTGAGGCTTTGAATAAAGTCTCAAAAGGGTATCCTCAGGTTGAAGGGTGGTGCCGCTACTGTGAGGCAGGAATTGAAGTGATGGACATGAAAACAGAAAAACCGTACGAGTATGATTGCAGCAGCTGTATTCCGAACAAATAGCAACATCAACCGCTTGATACAGCTGCTCCAAGATACTGCCCCATAAGTCAAACTCTACAGTGATGAGACCTGAAAAGCGCGGTCTATATCCTGAGCTTGATGTAATACGCGAATGACTTCTATTCCTGTAGCGATAGGTTGGTAGAATACCACGTGCTTTTGAAAAGGGAACCGGCGCAGTTCTGGCCGCAGCTCTTCAGCACTTCGCCCCATCATTGGCTGGGATAACAGCAGCTCCAGCTGTAACTCGAGCTTCAGTAGATATGCTTCAGCAAAATCCTCTGAAAAGCCATCAGCAAGGAAGTCCCAGATTTCACCCAGGTCAGCATCAGCCAGCGGGGTAAGCCGAATTTCACCAGGGGGGCGTTGGCTCATGACTCATCTGTTGAGCGGCCCGGCCGCTTACTGCGTAGCTTTCCTTTGTCAATGACAGATTTCATATTTAAAGGGTAGCTATCTCCGGAATCGATGCCTCGTTGAATCTCATGCTTTAGGATAGCCATCTGTTGCTCGCGCTCTTGATCTTTTTCTTCGAGCAAGCGCAGAGCCTCACGCACCACTTCGCTGGAAGAGCGGTAGCGGCCGGTACCCACTTTGTCTTGTACGTACCTTTCAAGGTCGGGAGTCAGTGAAACATTCATACTCATCGGGTTGTTTTTCCTAAGATAAATAAAATAACCAAGATTGTCAAAGTTTGACATTGACAGGCGTCATTATAATAACTAACGATAACTAAACTTTATCAATAGTTATTTTATCCGACGATTTGGTGAGGAATTTCCGTTGATCCGTTCACTGGGCGGCGGCCAGCCGTAGAGTTGCCGAAGGCACCGGGCGGCTCTCTATGCCCGCCCGTTGGGCGAGACATTCTAGCGCCTCGGGGTAACTCATGTTTACCACCTCCCGAAGGAAGGTGGTAACGTCCCCGGCCTTGCCCGAACTAAAGTCTTTAAAGAACCCCTTGCTAGGCACTACGTAAAAAGATGGTGTTTTCTCGTTGGTGAACGGGCTCAAGCCTTTCCAACTACTACCCGCTTTCCTTGGTTCTACGTAGTCGCTAATAATTTCTACCAAGTCACTAGAATCCTTGATCTGTTGTACTTGCTGTTTTGGGATCATTATTCTACGATCAAATGCTGCGCTTTACTACGATAGTCTTGCCCGACTATCATGTATAAGTATATTCCCGGCTCAAGCGAAGATAAATTTACCGTGTTCTCCGATGAACCCGCCGCCAAATTCAGGTTTTGACGAACCCTGCCTTGCCTGTCATAAACTTTTAGCTCGGCGTTGGTGGGAACCTCGACCCGTATGGTTACGCTGCCGCTGGCAGGGTTAGGATAGGCCAAAACCTCTTGCTTTACCTCTTCGTTGGTCGCTAGAACTAGCTGGTTGTCTTGCCCGAAGTCAGCCCCAATAAAGACAACATCAATATTTGTATTCTCAGTGAAATTATACACGGTATCACGGGTGACCAACCGTCTTTCTACTACCAAAGTATCTACGTCTCCGCTCAAGGTGATAGTCTCATTGATGTACACGGTATCGCTAGTGAATACACGTTCGGTAATAGTTTCGCTGACATAGACCGTATCTATTCTACCCGTAGGCGTTGGTGCCCCGAAATTACTTTGCAACCAAACAAATTGGTCTACATGGGGGAAGTTTCCCGGTAGCTTTCTCACACTTTCCGTTCCGCTACTACCCGTAGTCGTAAGGTATGCCCCGTCGGATCGTTGTTCTAATCTGTAGCCGTAGTCAAAACCTAGTAGTTCGTTATCACCGTTTTCATGGTGTAGTACGTATTCCGGCTCACTACCCGATGTTGAATAAATAAACTCTATGTCATCGTCGCTATCAAACAGATAACGGCTGAATACTACGAGGATCCACGCTGTTCAAATAGAGCGCACTAACACCGCTTAATGTGCCTTCGCCGTTCATGCTCTTAATAGAGATACTCCCCGAAGGCTCGTTATCAGCAAATGACACGGTGTAATTCACGTACTCATTTGGAGCAATAAGCGTTACCCCCGAATAGTCCGTTTGCGCGTGAAGGTTGATTGAGTAAATAAGAGCGAACAATAAAACTGTAAATCGTAACATAATTGTAATTAGTCTGTGAATAAGTGTAATGTTTAATGTGATTGATATGAATCAATATTCCATTTCAGCGTACGCCAAGTTAGACAACCTTTTGCATTCCCCTATGATTTCCTCTTCGTCTAAACGATTGTCGTAAATATGTACTTCGTGCACTAGATTGCGCCCTTGCTCAACGATAACGCCTAAAGGTTTCCTTTCCGTCATTGTAGTATTCACCTATCATAATTTTGAGAGAATGTATATAGGCTGAAATAAAATCCTCGTATTCGCCCTCCGTCATAGTGTTGGCCAGCCGTAGAGTTGCCGAAGGCACCGGGCGGCGGCCAGCCGTCAAAGTAATAAGTAGAAGCTACTCCTTATATATAGGCTGCGTGCGATTGGTCGGGGCCAGCGGCTCCCGAAAGTCTTAACGGCAGTCCATCCAGTAACCTCGTGCTTCTCCGGATCATGCTGCCCGATATGAACCGCGCTCTCAAGTATGCGCTTCTTGATCGGGCTAAGGTCTTTCATACGGATGAGGTCAACCAGATACAGGTAACGATCGGCTGGAGTGGCGACCACATCAAGTATTTTCTAAGCTACTGCCTCTCTGTCAGCTAAGGAGCGCTTGGCCTGATCAACTTGCTTTAAGGAAGAGTCCGTTACTTCGGCGATCTGTTCGTCAGTCAGTAGTCCGGACTTTAGTAAAGCAACAATCGTTTCTTCTTTCTCTTCTTCTCGCCCTTGCTGATAGCGGACGTCGGTTTTTGATGTCGTAAGTAAGTGCCATTGTCTCGGTATGTTTAATAACCTGGGGCTTGCAGGTCTCGTAAGTTAGCCAATATCTCTATCTGTCGAACGTATCTGCTCAATTTTCGTTGGTCACCGGCGAGCTGCTGAAGCTTGTGCAGAATTTCGGGAATAACCGCATCTACTTCACTCTTCTCAAAGTTTGCTCAGGATGGCCAGCACCGCTTCCTCTGGCTGCGTGGCACTACTGAGTAGGTTCCGGTAGTCAAGCTCGCGGATATCTACCAGGGAGAAACGGTAATCTAGTTGCTCGTGGTTCAGCTCACTGGCCATACGGGGTTTGCGCTGCCCAATGAATACGACGTACTGCTTGATGGGCTCTTTGTACTTCTCCCAGAGCATCGCATAATACAGTAGCAATCCGGTCGGCCATGGCTTTCTCATTCTTCGACTGAAACTCAATATGAAGAATGTACGGAGCGTCACGCTGGCCATCAACAGCTGAGGTACTGGCGGCCGTCGGAGCGCCGGTGATCCGTTTGAGGAGATCCGGTCTCCGCTCCAGCGTGGTTTGCAGATCGTCGGGCAGCTCTTCCGTAGGCCCGAGGCCGTTAGCCCCAGTAGCTTATCGGCCAGCGGAAGCACCAGCGCCTCCATGTTTTCCTTCAGTATCTTGTCGTAGTCTTGCGCCATTGTTCAGGTGGGTAGTCGTCGACCCAAAGTTCCAACTTAAACGGAGCCTACCAAACAGTTTTCAGCTACTTAACATTTCTTAAACGTCCGTTTGTGAAATGTTAAAGGTGTATTACCTTGCTCGAATGATCGACTACATTGCCTACTACCGAGTGTCTACCCAACAGCAGGGCCGCAGCGGCCTGGGCCTCGAGGCGCAACAACAGGCGGTTCGCTCTTTCCTGAAAGATGACCACCCCCTGCGAGCCGAGTTCACCGAAGTGGAGAGCGGCAAGCGCGACACCCGCCCCCAGCTTACCGCGGCCATCACTCAGGCCCAGCGGATCGGTGCCACCCTGCTCATTGCCAAGCTGGATCGACTCAGCCGCAATGCCTCGTTCATCTTCGCCCTTCGTGACTCTGGTGTAAAGTTCGTGGCGGCCGACATGCCCGATGCCAATCACCTAACGGTGGGGCATCCTGGCCGTCATTGCCGACCATGAGCGCCAGGCGATCAGCGATCGTACCAAGGCCGCGCTGTCGGCGCTGAAGGCCCGGGGGGTACAGCTGGGCAGTCCACAGAACCTCACCCCTGCCGCTCGGGAGGAAAGCGACGGCCGCCCTTCGGCGCAACGCCTACGATCATCCCCAGAACAAACGTGCCGGTGCCTACGCCCTTTCGCTGCACCAACAGGGCAAAACGCTTTCTGGCATTGCTGCCGAGTTGAACACACACGGCTTTACCACCCGCCGGGGCAAACAATTTCACGCTATGCAGGTGAAGCGGCTGATCGAGCGATACAACGTGTCATAATAGCATTCTTGAAGCAAGACTGATGGATCCTAAGCTACCCAGACACCTATTGAACAAGATGCCATTCGCACTCGGTGAGTGGTTTATGTACTTTAGCGCACGCGAAGGCTGCCCTAAGCGAGACGGTGGCCGCGCAATTGAGTTACGTCCGGGAGGTTCGGCCTAGCGATGACCTTGCTGCAGGAAGTGTTCCGCTTTACGGACGCGGATACTCTAGAAACGTTTACTTGCCACTACATTATGCAAGCGGAATGGAATGTTGCAGAGTTATGGTAGGCATAAGTTAACAAGGGGGTATTCGTAGCACAGGGGTAAATGACTTACTCTAAGAGTTTCGCATCATCTCTTTCTCAGTAGATGTTTTTGCTAACGGTTGGTGTATGGTTTGTTGCGATTTTAAAAACACTAAATTTTCGATAAAGCACCGACTTTATAAAAAATCACTTACCTTTGATTTAGCAAGGAATAGCAATAAACTATACACTTTGTTAGTGGTAGTATTAATTGTTATCAAATGTTTTTGGGATAATATTATCATCACTTTCTCCACAAAACGTCCAAGAAATTATATACCAACGATTATTTTCATAAATTAATTGGACACTATTTATTCCTCTTCTCTCGACTTTTCCACCTTTTACTAATCTAGTTTCATAAGTACTCCAAATTTGAGCAACATTTCCAAAAACTCTAATTTCTCTATTTATTTCATTTTCATAAAAATCGGTATGAAAAACCATATCATCCGTTTCTTTATGAAACTCTTGTAATGTATAGTACACTTGCTTGTTCTTTTCTCTACTAAAGTATGAATAAACAGCTTTGTGATGATGTAAATAATTATCTCTGTCCCATTGTCTTTTTGTTCCTTTTTCTCCTGAAACAACTTCATATGATGCTTTCATTAGAGCATCAATTGTTTTAACATCATTTTCGAATTTGTTGTTTTGAGCATTTAAACTGTTTGCCGTCATAATTAAAGTTGTTAAGTAAAATAAAAATTGTTTCATAATATCATATTTACAGGAAAGTTACTTATATAAATTCCTTCTGTAAAATGAATTATTTACTCAACTCAATATTTTATGCGGATGGTATAATCTCTTATTTAGAGTAATAACTTGTCTATCCTATTTAATAAACATTCTTTATGACTTTTTGCTATCGTAATTTTATGTTCTCCTATTATTAAATGGTTATCTTCTATGTAATCTACGTTTTTTAAATTTATGATGTGAGAATTATGAACTCTCATAAATTCATTAGGTAACTTATCAATAAGATCCTTTAAAGTTTTATAGTAAATATGTTTTTTACTGTTCTTGAGAAATATTTCTACATAATTACCCAAGCCTTTGACAAACAAAATATCATCAAATTTCAATTTAATGAACTTTTTACCTGATTTAATAAATGTATAATTAATATTTACCATATAGATTTTTGGTTCTTGAATTCAAAGTTGTTTTTCACAATTACCACTAACAACCGGATAAAGTGCATATGCACTTTATATCCATTACATCGTTAACACTAATCTAATGGATTTTTGATCTTTTTGAAAACGTTAGTAGCTACATGCGTATACCTCTCGGTAGTTTTACTGGAGTTATGGCCTAATAAGGCTTGTATGTAGCGTAGATCAGTACCTTCCTCTAGTAAATGAGTCGCAAAGGAGTGTCGAAGCATATGAGGGGTGACCCGTCTTCGAATACCAGCCCAACGAGCTGCTCGGTGCACAATTTTCATGACACTACTACCAGAGTACGGTCTTCCTTCCGGGCCTTCAAATAAATATTCCTTCGGGCGGTGCTGAAAATAGTAGACTCGTAGTTCATTTAAAACCTGCTTTGCCAAGAGCGTAACACGATCTTTACCTCCCTTACCTTGCTTAATCATAATCAACATCCGTTGGCTATCGATGTCAGTAACTTTCAAGCTGAGCAGTTCCCCTCGCCGTAATCCGGCAGAATACAACAGGCTCAGCATACAGCGATGTTTAGGGTTTTTAGTAGCCCTAATCATTCGCACTATTTCTTCTTTACTAAGCACCTCCGGCAATCGCTCTTTCTTTCTCGGTCGCTCAATGTGATAGAACCGATTAGGCATTCCTTTAACTACCTCATAATAGAATTTTATGGCATTGATCGCCTGATTGAGATAGGAATCCGATTTTTTTTGTTGTACAAGGTGCTGTAGATATGTCCGAATATCCTCTTCGTCTAAATCATCTATGGCCCGAGCAGCGAAGTGGTTTATATATCCTTCGAACAGTGAGATATACGTGCGAGCCGTATTGTAGGCATACTTTCTGATCTCCAGCTTCTGCAAAAATTCCTCTGGACAGAACCGATAATCCTTAGAAATCGTACTCCCATAATCGTGTGTTTTTTCACGCTAAGCCGAGGGGCTTTCCTACTGAGGAAATATAAAAACCGCTCAATCCACTACCGGTAGTCGCTAATCATTTGGCGAGGAAGATGTGGTTGCCAGACGACAGGTCTCGGAATCTAATTCTGTCTCTAAAGTATGGTGCGAGAACGGATAGTCTTGCAAGCGTTCTTTGGCTTGCTGCTTAACTGTCAGGATCTGCGAGAAGTCATTGATATTTTTCAGCTTGAGGTGCGAGGTGAGTACGTGATGCTCACCATCCAGCGACCAAACGTGGGTGTGGTGAAGAGAGTCCACGTGGTCGATAGTACGTAGCTTCTCTTCTATCTCTGACAGGCTTACGTCATTGGGTACCCCTTGCAAAAAGATGAATAGCGTTTCGCGCAGTCGCTTGATGACGTTCCACAGAATGTATGCTGTAATGAACAGCGACAGGGCCGGGTCTAGGTAGTGAATATCCTGAAAGCTTAGCACAATGGCGACTACTAACACCGCTACCCAGCCTAGCACATCTTCCAACAGATGCCAGGAAACAACCTTCTCATTGAGTGATTTGCCGCCACTCATCTTCCAGGCAGCGTAGCCGTTGACCAGCACGCCGACAATCGCGAAGATGATCATACCCTGGGCATCCGAGTGCTCCGGCTCCAGAATTCGGCCTACCGCTTCGTAGATTACGTAGATCGATCCGCCGATCAGTACCAAGCTATTGATCAAGGCGCCTAAGAGCGAAAAGCGAGTATAGCCGAACGAAAACTTATCAGTAGCACCCTGCTTGGATTTGTGGTTCAGGTACCAGGAAGTACCCAATGACAGGCTGTCGCCCAAATCGTGCACCGCGTCCGACACGATAGCGATGCTGTTGACGTACATACCGCCAATGAACTCCAGAATGGTGAAGCCTATGTTGAGAAAAAAAGCTATTTTCAGGTTTTTGCCTGATTGGTTATGCGCGTGTGAATGTTCGTGTGCCATAAATTTGGTTTTATACTTATTGGGAAATTTTTAGTGTCCGTGCGAAGTTTCGCCTTTGTTCATTTCGGCGATCAGGTAGTAGGCATTGTTCCAGGCTACCTGCGCCCCGGCGGGCAACGGTTCCAACAGCTTCACCTCCACCCAGTCTTCATCAACCGTCCCGGTGCGGATTTCCACGGGGGTAAACTCCCACTCGGTTTGCCCGTCTTCCTGATGCGCTTCGGCCAAGAAGAGGTAAGGGGTACCCCCTTCCTCCACGATGGCTGCCTGTGGTAGGGCTAGCACCGCTTCGCTTTCGGTATGGATCTTTCCGGTGATATACATACCAGGAATAAGGTAGTCTTCTTTCTGTTTGATCTCAGCGTGCACGTGTACCGCCCGAGGGTTCTGCTCAAACTTTTTGCCCACCGAATAGATTTCAGCCCGCAGCGAATTGCCGGGCACCGAGGCCACGGTAAACAGCACTGGCTGGCCTTCTTTTACTTGGTACACATCCTCTTCAAAGACCATCAGATCGGCGTGCACATGCTCGGTGTTGACAATGGCAAACATTTCGGTCTGAGGATTGGCGTACTGCCCTACCTGGACTTTCACCTTTTCTACGAAACCCTTAATCGGGCTGACCACCGGCACTTTGTCGTAAATGTCGCCGTTCTGAATCTTTTTGACGCTGAGCGAAAGCTGCCGCAACTGGGCTTCATAACCCTTTACTTCACCCCGCATCGATAAATAGTCGGCTTCGGTCTGCTGAAAGGTTTTTCCGGCCCCAACTTCTGCTTCGTAGAGTCGCTTTTGTCGCTGATACTCTTTCTCCAAAAACTGCGCCTGTCGGAAGGCCTTCAGGTAGTTGGTTTGAAGCTGAACCAAATCCGGATGAGCGATATACGCCAACACCTGCCCCTTGCTCACTTTATCTCCCTCAATCACCCGAATGGACGAGACGTTCGCTCCCAGGATGGCGGTCACCGTGGCTTCGTGCTGGGGAGGTACTTCCAGCCGTCCGTTGGCCTCTACTACACCAGTCAGCGGACGGGTAGGAATCGCATCTACTTTGATATCCAGGCTGCGAAACTTACGCTCGGACAGGTGAACTACTCTGGATGCGTCTCCTTCGTCACGCTCGACCTCAGAGTGCTGACCTTTGCCTTCCTGACGCTCGGCAGTCTCGCTGTCGCAGCCTACGAAGAATGAGCCGATCAACCCGAGGGCTACTACGAATATATATTGCTTATTCATGCTTGTATTGCGTTAATTGGATGGGTTCAGAAAATAGGTGAGTTGGTAACGGCGGTCCAGGTAGTGACCGAAGGCCTGCCAGGCGTTTATCTCAATGCGAATGGCATCCCGGATATTTTGCAGAAAAGTCACGTAGTCAATGGCCCCTTCCCGGTAGGCCAGCACTGCCCCGGCGCGTTGCTCTTGCGCCAGCGGCAGGGCGTTTTCCTGGTAGTAGTTCCAGGAGTTACGCCACTTGAGGTACTGCTGCTGGGCTTCCTGGTAGGTAGCGTGGACTTCCTGCTGGGTTTGCCGCAGGTGCTGCTCAGCGATGGCGCGCTCCACTTGGGCCGACTGAGTGCGGCCCAGCTCAGGTCCAAAGAACAGCGGCACCCGAACACCCAACTGGTACGTATAAAAACCGCTTTGTCCTTCCACACGCTGCCAGCCATATTGCCCCTGGAGCTGCGGATAAAACTGCGCCCGTCGCTCGCGAACGGTAGCGTCGGCCACCCGGAGCTGCTGTTGGTAAACATCCAGCAATGGATGATCCGTGAGTGTATCGGTTCGCTGGCGTAGGGGCTCATCCAGTACGTCGGTTGGCACCTCGGCTACGGCAAACAGCGTATCGCTGACCAGCCAACGTTTGAGCCGTTGCAGGGCCGCCCGGTAGTCGCGGTAGGCCTGTTCCCGCTGGATCTGCACCTCGTTAGCCTGATTAGCCGTGGCCAAATAGGCGAGCCGAGAGGTTTCTTCTACTTCCAATCGGATTTCAGCTGCCCGTACGATGTCGTCAAAGACCGCTTCCAGACTGTCGTACACTTGGTAGATGCGCTGAGTCGCGTAGGCTTGGCCCCACGCTTGGCTGACCGCCCGCACCACTTCAGCGGTGGACAGCTCAAGTGATTCTTCAGCCAAGGCTACCCGTTGCTCTTGGAGTCTTAGCCGGGGGGCAATCCCGAAGATAGCGACTTGCTGCTGCTGCACCCCTACGACCGTTTGCACCCCGTTGCCAATATCTAAGTTCGCATCGACTTCTTCCCGGCCAGTAAACACTTGGGTGTTGCCCAAGTCCCAGGCAGTCTTTTTAAGCACCTGCTGGTTTTCAATCTCCAGCCGATCCGCTTGTAGCTGAGGATAATTGGCCACTGCCCGTGCTTGCGCCTGTTCTAGATTAATCGTAGGCAGACTGTCTGACTGTGCCTGAGCAGGAGTAAGCGCTCCCACCAATCCGCTACCGATGACGAGTAGCGCTACCGCCTGCGTAGAAGCAACCCGCTTTTGTTCTCCTGTCTGGGAGGTGCGCTTACTACGCCAGTGTTCCAGCAAAGAGTAGAGCACCGGTAACACCACCAGCGTCAACAGGGTCGCACTGAGCATTCCGCCGATCACCACGGTGGCTAACGGACGCTGCACTTCGGCTCCGGCCGACGAAGAAAAGGCCATTGGTAGAAAGCCAAAGATATCGGTGGTTGCCGTCAGCATGATAGGGCGAATCCGCTCTTTGGTGCCGGTCAGGATGCGCTCGCGGATGCTGGTTACCCCTTCTTCCTTGAGAGAATTGAAGCGGTTGATGAGCACCAACCCGTTGAGCACCGCTACACCGAATAGCACGATAAAGCCCACGCCCGCTGAGATACTGAACGGCATATCGCGTAGCCACAGGGCCAGTACGCCCCCGATGGTCGCCAGCGGAATAGCTACGTAAATCATCAGCGACTGCCAGAACGACTCCAGGGCAAAGTAGAGCAGCACGAAGATGAGAAACAGCGCGATGGGCACTACTACCGACAGCCGTTGTTTGGCTCGCCGTAGGTTCTCAAACTCACCGCCGTAGGTGATGTAGTAGCCCGGCGGCAACTCCAGTTCTTCGTCCAGCCGTTGCTGAATGTCGTTGACCACTGATTCCACATCACGCCCCCGAGCGTTCACGCCTACGTAGGTTCTTCGGTAGGTATCATCACGTGAAATCTGCATCGGCCCCGGCACGTAGCGGATGTCCGCTACCTCTTTGATCGGAATCTGGGTGCCGTCCGAGAGGTCAACGTACAAGGTGCGTAAGTCATTAATATCCTGGCGGTGGGCTTCATCGAGCCGCACAACTAGGTCAAACCGCTTTTCGCCCTCAAAGACGACTCCGGCGACACCTCCGGCGAAGGCTGAGCTGATGTATTCATTGATCTTTTGTACGTCCAGGCCGTACTGGGCCAGCTTATCGCGGTCGTAACGCACCGTCATCTGGGGCAGCCCCGTGATGCGTTCGGGGCTGACGTCCCCGGCCCCGGGAACGGTGCGGATGATGTCGGCCATTTCCTCAACTTTGTCTGATAACACCTCCAGGTCTTCGCCGTAGAGCTTGACGGCGATGTCTTCGCGTACCCCTTCCAGCAATTCGTTAAAGCGTAGCTCCACCGGTTGGGTGAAGACCAGGTTCACCCCGGTCAGCTCCTCGTCCAGCTTGTCTTTGATCTGATCGATGAGTTCTTCTTTCGTTTCGGCACTTACCCACTGATCACGGTCTTTGTCCAGGATGATATACATATCGGCAATGTCCATCGGCATGGGATCAGTCGGAATATCGGCCACGCCGATGCGGGCGGTCACCGTCTTTACTTCCGGGAAGTTGTCCAGCAGAAGGGTCTCAATCGCTTTGGAAACCTCTAGCGATTCAGTGAGCGAACTGCCCGGTCGGATCAGGGCCTGCATGGCCAAGTCGCCCTCATCGAGCTGAGGAACAAATTCACCGCCCATCCGCGAAAATAGGAACCCGGCCCCGACCAACAGCAGCAGGGCTACCCCCAGCACTGACGCTTTGAGATGAAGTGCTCCGCGCAGTAACGGTTGGTAAGCGCGTTGCAGTCCGCCGATGATCTTATCACTAAACCGTTCCAACCCGCGTTCCAGGCGTCCAAACCAATTTTTCTGGTTTGTGATCGGGCGCATGAACAGAGACGACATCATGGGGACGTAGGTCAGGCACAGTACAATAGCTCCCAGCATGGCAAAACCGAAGGTAAAGGCCATCGGTCGGAACATCTTGCCTTCTACGCCGGTCAGAAACAGAATAGGGGCAAACACAATCAGGATGATGATTTGCCCGAAGAAGGCCGAGTTCATCATGGTGCTGCCCGCCTCGTAGGCCACCTCGTCCATCTGGGCTTGGGTGAACTTCGCCTGCCCGGCCCGAATGCGCTTCTGAATTTCGTACACCGTGCCTTCGATAATGATGACCGCCCCGTCGATGATGATACCGAAGTCAATGGCCCCCAAGCTCATTAGGTTGGCCCATACTCCAAACTGCTTCATCAGGATAAAGGCAAACAGCAGTGATAGCGGAATGGTGGTGGCGGTGATGATGCCGCCCCGCAAACTGCCCAGCAGAATGACCAGTGCAAAGATGACAATCAGCGCCCCTTCCAGCAGGTTTTGCTGCACCGTGTCGGTGGTGCGGCCGATCAAGGCACTACGGTCAATGAAAGAAGCGATTTCCAGTCCCTCGGGCAGTGATTTTTCTACCTCAGCCATCCGCTCTTTTACTTCCTGGATGACCGCGTTGGGATTAGCCCCCTTCAGCATCATAATGATTCCGCCGACCGCTTCCTTGCCATCCTGGGTAAAGGCCCCGTAGCGTATCTGGTGGCCAAAGTTTACCTGTTCGGCAACATCGCCAATAGTGATCGGCAGGCCATTCTCATTTTTGATGACAACCTTTCGGATGTCCTCTAATGAGCGAATAAGCCCTTCGCCCCGGATGAAGGTGGCCATCCGGTTATCTTCCAGATAGGCCCCGCCGGTGTTCACGTTGTTACGCTCCAGGGCTTCGTATACCTCTGAGACACTGACATTCATGGCGTTGAGCCGCTCGGGGTTGATCGCCACCTCATACTGCTTGATATAGCCTCCGAAGGAGTTGACTTCGACCACTCCGTCCAGCAGGGTGAGCTGTCGCTTGACGATCCAGTCCTGGATAGTACGCAGCTCCATCGGCGAATAGACCGTATCATAGCCCGGTTGGGGCTGAAGGGTGTACTCGTAGATTTGCCCTAAACCGGTAGAGATCGGTCCCAGGGAGGGAGTGCCAAATGCTTCGGGAATAGTTTCCTGTAGCTCGTTAAGCTTTTCCTGCACCAGTTGGCGGGGCAGGTAGGTGCCCATATCATCGGCAAAAACGATGGTAACCACTGACAGGCCGAAACGGGAAATAGAACGAATTTCTTCAACCCCCGGCAGGTTGCCCATGGCCAGCTCCACCGGATAGGTCACAAATTGCTCCATATCTTCGGTCGATAGGTTCTGCGAGACGGTAATGACCTGCACCTGGTTATTGGTAATGTCCGGTACCGAACCCAGGTTGACCTTGTACATAGAATAGAGACCGGTGCCGATCAAAGCGAGCACCAGCAGCCCTACGATAAACTTGTTGTGTATCGAGAAGGCAATGATTTTGTTAATCATGGAATGAATGATTTACTATCAGCTAAAATAATTCTGTTAGCGACCAACGAGAAGATCGCTTTGGACGGAGGTGTCCTATGAAATACTGATATTAAACCTGGGGTGGCTGAAGGAGTGTGGCAACAAACGCTGATGTGATGGGGGCACGATACGCGATTCGCTGAAGAGGAAATGTAAGCACACCAAACTCGCTTACCAAGATTTGCTGAACAATCACGTGCGAATGGCAGCAGTGACAAACACATAAAGGAGAACATATATCTCCTGCGTCATTGTGGTCGTGCTCTGTTTCTATACCCTGATACGAAACCTCGATAGTGTCTACATAGGTTTCATCGGCACAAGGCGCGACTGATAGCCCGAGCAGAAGTATTGATAATATGAACGCCAATGGTTTCACGATACAATGATACCAAAAATGTATTGCAATCTGGTTGCATTGTTTATGTATCCTGACAACTCCGGATTCTCGCTACATTTTTGTTCATCACAAAGCGAATGTAGTTTCGGTAAAAGAATCTTTTTACCGGTCCTAGTTTCTGCTGATGCTTTGAATAGAACGCATCTGGGGTATTAAAAAGCCCAAAATCCTGATTGATCCCTTTGTCCTGGATATAGGTATGGTTGAGATTGAAGTCAATCGTCGGGTTTTGCAGATCATCCGTGTAAGCTCCATAGCCACAAAAAGTCTTACAATCTTTATTTTGTTGCTGAAGGGCAGTGAGGTAAGGCGTATCGAGTATGAGCCCCTCCAGGTAGTACCACTGCTTATTGACCAGCACTTCAACCCAACTATGCAGAATGCTTTGTGGCGACATCAAATACCATACGCCGGTGATCGCGCCTTTCTGTAAAGCTTTGTCAATAGTAAAACCATGAATGCGGTTGGGAACCCCCACGGCCCTTAGTAACGCCATAAAAAGGGTAGCCTTTGTATTGCATTGACCGTAACCATCCTTCAGTACCTGTGAAGCTGGAATATCGTCGGAGCTATTATACCCAAACAGTATTTCGTCCCGCACGTAATTGTAGATTTGCTTCACTTGCGCTACTGGTTCTAGCAACTTCCACTGACGCTCTTCTACTAGCTGTTGAATAGACGGATGGTTATAATCTAAGATCCAGGTTTCTCTTACGTATTCTACGTTGGTGTAATCGTCTAGTTCCGAAGCAATGATGTTCTCTTGTAATCTCGTGTTCATAATCGTTTCATTTTGTACTGAGACAAAATAGGCGATCAAAAACGTACTAAACTTGTATAAACTGGCTGACTTTCAAGATATGTCTAGGTGAAAAACCAAAGTTTTCCTTAAATGTCTTACTATAATGAGCACTATCGGTGAAGCCGTACTCATGGGCTGTTTGGGTGATATTTTTGATGCCCAAAGTAGGTAAGGACTGAGTAAGCTTTACCCACAACTGAGCCCTTCGGTAAGTGATGCCAGTCTTTTCACGAAAGACATGTAAAAACCTACTGGGTGAAAGAAAACAATAGTCAGCCATCTCTTGTACGGGTACAATTCGTGGGCTTTCCGATACGATATAGTTGATGGCCTTGATCATCCTGTCATCATTCAGATGATTTTCCTCCTCACAACTACATCGGAAGTCATTAAAGCATGTTTCAATGTGTTGTACAAACTGATTTTCGGCTATGGTATGATTCAGCAATTGGTTGGCCAGCACCCTTATTTTTGAAACGATGGGATCATTGAATAAATAAATCGTTTGTTGGGCTTGCAACTGGAAATAATGCCCAATTTGAGAGATAGGGTTAATCAAAAATAGTAAGTGCGCTTCTTGGCAAACCAGCGAATGCTTGATATTCGATGGTACTATTATGCCTTCATCCTGAGACTGATAGGTTTCATGTTCAGTATTGATTTCCAGCAAACTCTTCAGCGGTAGACTCAATTGAATGGAGTAATGACGATGAAGCTGATTGTGATCAAACAACCCCAGAAACACCCCCCAAGTATCTTGTATATATATTTTATTGGTATTACTAGACATCACTCTTACTTACTAGCAGTTGGCACACGTTCCTTTATACACCATACTGGCACTAGAGGCTTTGAAACCTGTTGGGATCTGAGTTTGGGGTATTTTAGATTGGGTTAGGCAGTAGGTTTCGCCACAGTTTACACAATGAAAGTGAATGTGCTGGTCCTGGGGTTCACATTCACAGCCCTCTTCGCAAAGAGCATATTTTACCGAACCTGTGCCATCATCAATACCATGAATAAGTTTTTTGTCCTCGAAGGTCTTTAGGGTTCTATATAGTGTGGCTTTATCGGCTCGCTCAAACTTTCCTTCCAAGTCTTTCAGACTCATAGCGGCGCCAGATTCCACCAATTGCCTGAGTACCAGTAGGCGCATAGTAGTGGGTTTGATGTTCCGATGTTTTAGTTTTCGTTCTAACAATGGTTATTACTTAGACCTCGTGATCAACTAAAGTAAGAATCCATCTGTTAGTTCATTAGTTCAAAAGTAGATCATAGAGCTTTGATAGGTAAGCCACGGCGCATCGCATCTGCGAATATTACCCGTTAATTCTTCTAGTAATTCCTACTGTTTCGTGGAAAGTAGTATCTATGAACGTACAAGGGTAATGCTCGTAATAATGCCACTGGCTATGATTAGACTGAAAAGCCTGTTCATTCAGCATGTAAAAACATTTTTTTATTTTCAAAGAAAAGAAGCCAGCTATCTTTTTAAGCCATACGCATCTACTGCGGGTTGCCCCCAGATGTTATTTTCAACCCGGTAGATCACCCGGCAGTCCTGTAATTCAGTGCAAATGGAATCGGCTGAACCCCAACCGAAATTACATCTTCCTGCTGTATTGCCTTCCCGATCATAGATCGTTCCTCCAGCATCGTAGGCATTACGTGCGGCTGAGTACGCCAGCTCACCCCCGTACCAGCATTCACTGATCTCACCATCTTTGTAGGCTTTGTATAGCTTGCGACGTACTTGCTCATCTGAAAGGTTATCTTGGCAGGACATGATTATCCCTACCCATAGCAAAAGGATTACTTTACTTTTCAATCTACTGGACGATCCGTCGGTTTAATCACTTCTAAGCAGTGAATGTAGGCTACCGGTATTCCTTCACACTCTCGATCAGGCTGAATTTCGTAGCCGATCTGTACTTTATGACCGTGTTTCATCTCTTGGTATAAGCTATCATAGTAGCTAAAATCAACCCCAGTACCACAGAAACCAATGAAGAAGGTAGGAATGATGGATGAACCATTCGCTAATTCCAGTACGATCTCACATTCGCTCGATGACTGACGGTTAACCACGGCAGTATGAACACAAGCCGTCGTATCCATATCCTCCTCACAGGCAGAAAATAAAAGCAACAATACGAAGCTAAGTAGTAAAATAGGTTTCATAGGTGGGAAGTTTCAACAAAGACCCGTAGTCGTAACAAATGGTTGGAAGTAGAAACTCATGACTGTTTAGTATCCTCTCGAGAGTCATACTGATTTGTTCAGAGAATATCGCTTCTTAATATACTGCTTGAGCGAAAGGTACTTGCCGTATCCAAGGTGAACATCGATAATTTTTCGCAACGGTACGCCCATCTGGTGCAAGTGAAATATCTTGGCCTGATCCTGATCGTACATGGATGTCTGAATAGTCCCCTTAGGTTTTCCGAGCTTAATACCCTTGGCCTTCCGAGCCTGAAGTCCTTCTTTAGTCCGTTCGGATATAAAGTCCCGTTCCAATTCAGCCATCATAGAAAAAATGGTGATCAGTATTTTATTGGTTAGGTCTTTCTGATTGTTAGGATCAACGTCTAGACCTTGCTTGACCAAAATAAGACGACTCTTCTTTACTTCCACTAATGTTTCTACCGTAGAAAGCACCTCCTTAATTGACCGACCTAACCGAGACAGTTCGGAAACAATCACCACATCGCCGGGCCGAAGGCGATCCAGTAGTTCAGTAATCTTTCTTTCCCGAACGGATTTCCGTGTAGAGACTTCCAAAGCGATCCACTCATCGATTCCTAATTTGTGATCCACACAGTAACGTGAGATCAAATTCATTTGACTGTCTTTGCTTTGGTGGATGGAGCTAACCCGGACATAGCCGTATACCATAGTTATATAGCAGAAAATTGGCGTTCTTGTAATAAGGTAAATATAGCTACTATTAGTAGATTTTTATTATGCTGATACACATACCTTATCGCTATTGATTATCTTTAGCGGAAACGGTCGTTAACAGCATCAACTTTGACCTAACCTACTGGCCATGGAAAACGCTCACTTTTCCAAGCAGACCTTAGTTGAACAGGCACAGTTTTCCCGCGAAGACTTTGCTCTGATTCGTAGTTGTCGCCGCTCTCACAATCAGCTGGGCTTCGCTTACCAGTTGGCATTCGTCAAATTGATGAATCGTTTTCCGGAGACAAATCCTTTTGAGCAAATCGATTCGCTACTCACTTATATCTCCTACCAAGTTAGCATTCCCACTGCTCGGATCAACCGCTACCAGGTCCGACTCCAAACCATCTACGAACATCAGCAGCGGATTGGTGATTATCTACACCTTACCAGGTGGAATGAAGGCCAAGTCGAGAGAATGGCTTCCTATCTGTTCGAGCAGGCTCTTCGTACCGATCAGACGACTGCCCTTAAAGCATTGGCCCGAACGTTTTTGCATCAGCAACGCATCCTGGAACCCGCTGACTATACGCTCACCCGACTAGTGCAGCGAGAACGGGAACGCGCCCGTCATCATATTTACGGACGCATTGCTGAAATGCTCAGTGATACTGCTCGGCAGCACTTAGATGCCCTTTTGGTCTCCGGCGATCAGTACTTTACTCCCTTCCAGTTTATCAAGCAGCCACCGGGGCATCCCTCGGCCGCTTCGGTACTAAAGCTCACTCGAAAGATAGAGGTCATGGACCAGACCGGAGCGTTAGCCCTTGATCTTACCTGGCTTAATAATAATTATCAGCGTTCCTTGACCAAGTACGCGGAACGTTGCTCGGCGGACCGATTGCGTCAATTGCAACCGGCTCATCGCTATTCGGTGCTCGTCTGCTTTCTTCACCAGATGCATCGTGAGACTGTTGACTACCTGGTAGACATGCTCTATAAAATTGTTACTCGGGTTTACAACCGAGCGCAACACGACGTGGAAGATCATGTGAAAAAACAACGCAAGCTTCTACGGCGTACGCTATCTACTTTTCGTACGCTGGGACAGACGATCCTTGACGATGAGATCACCGACGCTGAATTAAGGAACTACCTGTTTGGTCAGGTAGATAAAGAGAAACTTCGTGAACAAGTGGTGGAAGTCGATCTGTATCTGGACGGTAAGTACAGCAACACTTTCCAGCGGGTAGTCAGCCGATATCACTACCTACGGCAGTTCACCCCCACGCTCTTACAGCACATTGAAATAGAAGCAGCCAGCCCCCAAGCTGCGGCAATCACCGAAGCCCTTGACTTGCTACAGCATCTGAACGAAACCGGAAAACGCAAACTTCCCGAAGATGCTCCCTTAGACTTTATTCCTAAGAAGCATCGTGCTAAAGCACTTAAACAGGGGCGTCCGGATCGGGCGGCTTGGGAATGCCTGCTACTCACCCAACTGCGCGATGACATCAAACGGGGTAACCTCTCGGTCAAAGGAAGCAAGCGCTTTAGCAAGCTGGAAAACTTTTTCGTAGCCTCGGGCGTGTGGCAGCCCATACGAAGAGACTTCTTTCAACGAGCGGGACTACCTGTCGATCCTCAAGCTGCTGTCCAGTACCTAACCGAGCGACTTAATACGGCCTATGATCGGTTCTTACAGACATCCGATGCTAATCGCTACGCGAAGGTGTCGCAGGGCCAATGGCAATTATCAGTAGATAGAGCAGAAAAACTTGGCACCAAAAAACAGGGGCAGCTAGACGAGCTGAAGAAAACGCTGACCAAGCGGCTGCGGGTGATCAAACTACCGGAGCTGCTTATTGATGTAAATAACGACTTGCAACATTTAACCGACTTCTGTACTCCGAGCCAAAGTTTTCAAACGGTGGAAGACAAGCGTATTCTACTGGCTGCGATCATGGCTCACGGCTGTAATATCGGCCCTTCCACCATGGCCCGTCTGACTAATGATATCACGTATCGTCAGATTAAGCAAGTCACCGATTGGCAACTGACCGAAGAAGCCCAGCGTAGTAGTTTGGCTAAAATCGTTCAAGCCATTAGTCAACTGGATGTCACCCAGGCCTGGGGAGAGGGTCGTACTTCCAGTAGTGACGGGCAACGGTTTGCTCTGCCCAAGAAAGTGCTTCAGCAAACCTTCAGCACCCGCTTCCATGAGTTTGCCCTAGAGTTCTATTCCTTTGTGGCTGACAACTACGCCCCTTTCTACAGTTTGCCCATTGAATGCAATGACCGGGATGCCGCCTACGTACTGGATGGCTTGCTGTACAATGAAACTGATTTAGCGTTAGAAGAGCACTACACAGATACGCATGGCTACACCGAAATTAACTTTGCCGCTTTTGCGATGCTTGGCAAACAGTTCGCCCCTCGTATCCGCAACATTCAAGATCAGCATATCTACCGGATTAGCAAAGAGAGAGACTACCAACAGCTCACGCCACTGATCAGCCCATCAGACCGAACCATTCACACCGACTGGATTGTCCAGGAATGGGACCGGATGGGACAGTTCTATGCTTCGCTGGAAAGGGGGCATGTTACTGCATCCACGGCATTAAAACGATTAGTGGGGTTCTCCCCTAAAAATCATTTTTACCGGGCTAATCGAGAACTAGGCCGTATCTTCAAAACGGAGTATATCCTTAACTACCTATCCGATCCGGTGCTACGGCAGCGCAATCGTCGAGGGCTGCTGAAAGGCGAGCAGATGCACGCGCTGGCTCGGGAAGTGAACTACGGAAAACGTGGTAGGTTAGGTCCTCGTGATTGGGATGGTCAACGTAACGCATCTAACTGTTTGACGCTGATCCTGGCCAGCATCATCTACTGGCAGGCCAAAGAAATCAACCGCATTCTGATTGACATTAAGCAGCAGGGCGATATGACAGTGAATAATGACCTGATCGCTCATATCAGTCCGATTGGATGGGAAAATATTATTCTGTACGGTGAGTATATCATTGATCCGCAGCGGATCAGAGCCTAGCAAGCAGAAGCAATGCCCCTTAGCGTGAAATATCACACGAATATGGGAGTTAATCTCGTTCTTTGTCTTAGGGCTGCGGCGTTTCTGCTGACCTGCTTTATCCGTATAAAATTCCGTCTTACGGATCACTTCCCAGGCTAAAGGGCAGTTTACCGGCTGGTGATCAGAACGACCGTTGAGCATGAAATTCAAAATGTTGATCCCCTTTACTGTTTTGCCTTCCGAATGGTCATAATGGTAGCAAATTAGCTCATTTTCGGTGGAATGTGGTTTGGCTACGATCATGTCATCAATGGAAAGATAGGCCTCTGAGTGCTCAATTTGACGTATAAAGGGCTTAACTTCTTTCCAGAACGCTTTGGTGTCTAGTTCATCTTGAGCTAAACAATCACTGATATAATCATGCTTTAGAGCATTATCCAACACCGCTGACAGTCCCGTAGCTGTAGCCATACGCGGCGAAGACAGTAGATAATCTACATAAAATTCAAAGGCATCGCGTCGTTCCATCATCAAAGGTAAATCTCCCTAACAAAACATCTTAGCTTTCAAACTTTTTGATGAGCGAAAGGTCAGTTAGATATCTAAAAGATAGATATTTCCTGACGTTTTGTGCACTAATCAGCTCAAAATTGTTGGGGCTAAGAGTAGGGTAGGGGCTAGGAAAATCGTATATTATTGCTGAATTAATCGCTAAAAATCAACGATATGCGAGAATTAAATCTGTCTGTTAGCAGAAAGGTAGACACTGAGTCAAGTCTCTCCAGTGGATCGTACTACCAGGCGATTGGTATGCCGGAGGCTTACCGGCAGGTCTTTGAGTTACTGGATGGCTACCGCGAAGGAAAGATTGACTTCAGTACGGTACAGTCTATCGACCAGAAGCAACTTCAGGCAGCGCGAGCGTGGATGGACGATTGGATGAACGCGCGGATGGACGAAGCCTTTCCGGAACATGCCGAATCGGACGAACTCTCGGATGCTGAATGAGCTGAACCTGCCATTTTCAGGAGGACCGAGCGACGCCCTTTCCCGAATGCGTCTCAGGTACCTGAAGGCTGAACTACGGGATAATCCCGCTCCGAACCTACGCTATATCCGTCAGGGAGTCCGGGAATTTTTGCCAGGCATGCAAAAGATCATTGATCAGTTACCCGGAGGGAGTCAGTTACTGGTGATGCCTTCTACTACCCGACGTAACAAAATCCCAGTGATGCTGGCTCAGGAGCTTGTAAAACTTCGTCCCGATCTGACCATTATTAATCTGAAGCAAAAAGATGTGACGACCGCTCACATCAACGAAAGCAAAATCAAGGGGAACTATCTGGCCCGGTCTTCGGACCATCGTCATTTTACAATTAGTGATACAATACGTCAATCAGCTGCACAACTCAATCGTTCACCGATGTATATTCTGGATGACTCTATCTCTACGGGGGATAGTGCTATTATGCTCCAGCGGGAGCTACTTCGGGAAGGAATAATAGCGCGTGGAATACTGACGGCCGTCGCGAATGAAAAGTACCACGCTCGGCCGTCTGATCTGAAAAGAGTGTACGAGAAGATGCTTCCGTTCCGCCCGAACGATTATCCCGTGGAGTCGTTACGTCAGGATTTGTACGCTACTTTCGGAGGGTTCCCCCGCAAGAAAATTGCTAACTTTGAGATTGCTTTTTCCACCGGTGAATTAAAAAAGCAGAAAGAAGTAGCCTTCAATTATGTTCGACAGTCTGCTCAGTACATGCAGGAACAACAGTTGGGTCCGGTCGCGACCGTTCGTTTAAAGAATGATCTTGAAAAGAACTTAAGGGAAGAAAACGATGTACGAAAAGGACCTACTCAAACGGAGCAATCCACCCAAAAGCAAGAACCGATTAAGAAGAAAGGTCGTCGTTTGTAAAAGTCACGCATCTCGGTCTCACTGTTCTCATTATGGCCACAGGGAAGAGAGGTCAGGATTGATGAATAAATTCTAAATCACTATCATGGTCAAAATGGATCTGCTTGAGTTGATACTGTTCATACTAATCTACTTTGGTGGAATCATGACCATTGCTTGGTTTATTTTGCCCTGGATTTGTGGAACTGAAACGATGTATAGCCTACTGAAGGAGCGTTTTACTCATGCTCGGGGTAAGGGTGAGATAATAGACAGTATTGCTAATCAAACAAAAGAAATTGAGAAGCTTACCTGTCAGCAAAGAGAATTGAATCAGAAGAATATTGAACTTAAAAAGAAGAGTACCTACTATCAAGCTTTCAGCGATCAGTTCGGTACCATCCACGACAATTGATAATCCGGACCACAAAAGTTGCTTAATTAGAATTATGTTAATTAAACTAGCATCAAACTGGTACACTCTAGCGTCTACTAAATGATTCAATCCGTACCCTTATTTAGCAAAGTTACTTACTATTCCCTACTGGCTAAAGCCCAAGTTTGGTCCCGGCGTTGTGAGTCCGGACATCCTTGAAGTGGGTGTAGTGCCGGATCAACGATTCGGTCTTGTGATGGGTCTGGGCCATGATCTCCAAATTATTAGCACCATTCTTCTTAGACACTGTCACAAAGCTGGCCCGCAGCGCATGGGCCGAGAATCGGGTACCTAGGTGCTTGCTTACGATCAAGTTCACCGTCTGATCGTTGAGCCTTTCGCGGCCGAATTAGTCACCCGACGCATCCTGAGTAGCAGAGCACCGGCGGTACTTGTCTGACCTTTCTCGACGCTGCTCGCAATGATGGCCATGTCTTGCAATCGTTTTTACTTGTTTAGCGAGGACCGCCCCATGGGACAGCCAATGCTGGACCACCTGGGCAAACTATTCCGGTTACTAAGAGACAATATTTTTCAACGTACGCCGGAAAATAGTATTTCCGACGTGTTGAAATTAGTTACGTTCTCTCTTGATGAATTTCCACCGTTTCACTATCTTGTTGTCAAAATTTACAGCTATGGGATTGAAATACGGCATTGGTATTTGCACGGAAGCATTGCAACACCTTTCTTCTGAAGAGACACTAGATAGTCGAGTTTACGGTGCCCCTTTATCATTGAACATAATGAAACGTGAAGAACGTCCAACCTACACCGACCTTTCGGAACAAAACTATGAACGAATTCAGAAGCTCTGGAAAAATCAAGTTGATAAGGATAATACAACAGCATTAGCTGATGTATCGGAAAGAATTGTTTCTCTGTGCGTTGATATCATAGAAGAAAACACAAGAATGATAATAAAGCATGAGGAGGAGGGACTTTAGATTACCTAAAAAGAAAAGTTGGTAAAATTGGATGATACTTTATGAGTACAAGTGAGCAAGCGGTATTTCTGCTTGAAGTTAGAATTATCATTCGTCAGACTGATCGTGGCGTTCTCACTGACGAAGAGGTGCTCAATCTACTGCTTCAGCGATTCCATTTATACATCTCACGAATTTGTAATGACGACACTCTATGAGCACTACTGAAGTTACTCAGTATCAATTTTAATAAAGAAGTATAACCTATACTATGCGCCGCTTATTCCCTCGACAATCTACTCCATTAGTTAATTCACAACTGCCAACTGATATGTCTAGTTTGACGTTTTGCCATAGAGTAATCAACCATCGTGTGTTACATTTACTACTTCCTGGGCTCCTTTTTATGAATTTTTGGGCTTTCTACGCTGACATTTCCATAGACATGGTTCGGCTGCCGGTCCTGGTTTCAACCGTTCTATTGTTGCTATTTCTCTTAGGGGCACTGCTTATCAGAAGTATTTTACTTCGTAAGTATCCCGTCTTCAAAAATTTAACATTCACTCAGAACAGACTCTCAGGCAAGCAGTTTTAGACTCATCGTTGACTTCGCCCGAACGCGAGTACCTATCAAACGCTTTGGCTGAGATTATGGATAGTCCTTATATTACCGAATCAGGGAGCATATTGAATAGAAAGAAACTGTTATTATCAGTAGTTGTCTTGAGTATTGTTCTGGCGTGGATGTTTTACTTTACCCTGATGTTCGTGCGGCCTGATTTTGAGCGACTGCCTTCAGCTCTGGAGAATTTTATTACTGTTGCGGTATTGGGGGTAGTCTTATGGGTTGTCGTAAAAATTATATCCAAGCAAGATTAAACTACATGCAACATTTTGTAGAATGATGGAAACTAAGGACGATTTTATCAGTGGCGGCTGTACCGTGGTCTCTTCGACCTGATCTAGGTAACTCCCATAATCGTGTGTTTTTTCACGCTAAGCCGAGGGGCTTTCCTATTGAGGAAAGATAAAAACCGCTCAATCCACTACTGGTAGTCGCTAGTTGCTCGGTGAGGAAGGTGCGGTTACCAGACGGCAGGTCTCGGAATCTAATTCTGTCTCCAAAGTATGGTGCGAGAACGGATAGTCTTGCAAGCGTTCTTTGGCTTGCTGCTTGACTGTCAGGATCTGCGAGAAGTCATTGATATTTTTCAGCTTGAGGTGCGAGGTGAGTACGTGATGCTCACCATCCAGCGACCAAACGTGGGTGTGGTGAAGAGAGTCCACGTGGTCGATGGTACGTAGCTTCTCTTCTATCTCCGACAGGCTTACGTCATTGGGTACCCCTTGCAAAAAGATGAAGAGCGTTTCGCGCAGTCGCTTGATGACGTTCCACAGAATGTATGCTGTAATGAACAGCGACAGGGCCGGGTCTAGGTAGTGAATATCCTGAAAGCTTAGCACAATGGCGACTACTAACACCGCTACCCAGCCTAGCACATCTTCCAACAGATGCCAGGAAACAACCTTCTCATTGAGTGATTTGCCGCTACTCATCTTCCAGGCAGCGTAGCCGTTGACCAGCACGCCAACAATCGCGAAGATGATCATACCCTGGGCATCCGAGTGCTCCGGCTTCAGAATTCGGCCTACCGCTTCATTGATTACGTAGATCGATCCGCCGATCAGCACCAAGCTATTGATCAAGGCGCCTAAGAGCGAAAAGCGAGTATAGCCGAACGAAAACTTATCAGTAGCACCCTGCTTGGACTTGTGGTTCAGGTACCAGGAAGTACCCAATGACAGACTGTCGCCTAAATCGTGCACCGCGTCCGACACGATAGCGATGCTGTTGACGTACATACCGCCAATAAACTCCAGAATGGTGAAGCCTAGGTTGAGAAAAAAAGCTATTTTCAGGTTTTTGCCTGATTGGTTATGCGCGTGTGAATGATTATGTGCCATGCGTTTGATTTTGTTATTGAGAAAGTTTCAGTATTCGGATAGCCCCCCGCATCACGAAGGTGAAGACGATGCCGCCGATCACCAAGTCAGGCCATTTGCTGTTTAGCAGATAGACCAGTACCCCGGCAACAATGACTCCCCCGTTAACAATAATATCGTTGGAGGTAAAGATGGCACTGGCCTGCATGTGGGCTTCCTCGCTTTTGGCTTTGTTGATAAGCCAAAGCGAAATCATGTTGCCGATCAGGGCCAGCACTGAGATAACAATCATCCACTGAAATAGCGGGGGCGCGCTTTCGCTGAAGAATCTTCGCAGAACCTCCGAAAAACCTAACAGGGCTAGTCCCATTTGGAAGTAGCCACTGATTTTGGCCACTTTTTTCTTTCGGGAAACAGTAGTGCCTACGGCCAACAGACTTAGCCCGTAGACAATAGAATCGGCGAGCATGTCCAGTGAATCAGCGATGAGACCCATAGAGCGGGAAATCCAGCCGGTAGTCATTTCCACCACAAAGAAGCCGAAATTGATCCCCAGCATCCACCAGAGTATCTTTCGCTGGCGAGCGTCGTCCGTTGCTACCGGTAGTTCCGCTTCTTCGGTCCGTTCCAAGCGGTCATGGAGCCCAAGTTCGCCAATGGCTTGGTGAATGTTTTTTACACCTTCCGTATGGTATACCGCTAGGGTACGGTTGGGAATATCAAACGAAAGCTGCTTGACCTGCTCGTAGGGTTCCAGCTTCATTCGGATCATCTGCTCCTCAGAGGGACAGTCCATTTTCGTAATCTTAAACGTTGATTTGTTCATGGTAAGCCTGACATTACTTAGTGGCTGTGTGAGGTTTCACCTTTGTTCATTTCGGCGATCAGGTAGTAGGCATTGTTCCAGGCTACCTGCGCTCCGGCGGGCAACGGTTCCAACAGCTTCACCTCCACCCAGTCTTCATCAACCGTCCCGGTGCGGATTTCCACGGGGGTAAACTCCCACTCGATTTGCCCGTCTTCCTGATGCGCTTCGGCCAAGAAGAGGTAAGGGGTACCCCCTTCCTCCACGATGGCTGCCTGCGGTAGGGCTAGCACCGCTTCGCTTTCGGTATGGATCTTTCCGGTGATATACATACCAGGAATAAGGTAGTCTTCTTTCTGTTTGATCTCAGCGTGCACGTGTACCGCCCGAGGGTTCTGCTCAAACTTTTTGCCCACCGAATAGATTTCAGCCCGCAGCGAATTGCCGGGCACCGAGGCCACGGTAAACAGCACTGGCTGGCCTTCTTTTACTTGGTACACATCCTCTTCAAAGACCATCAGATCGGCGTGCACATGCTCGGTGTTGACAATGGCAAACATTTCGGTCTGAGGATTGGCGTACTGCCCTACCTGGACTTTCACCTTTTCTACGAAACCCTTAATCGGGCTGACCACCGGCACTTTGTCGTAAATGTCGCCGTTCTGAATCTTTTTGACGCTGAGCGAAAGCTGCCGCAACTGGGCTTCATAACCCTTTACTTCACCCCGCATCGATAAATAGTCGGCTTCGGTCTGCTGAAAGGTTTTTCCGGCCCCAACTTCTGCTTCGTAGAGTCGCTTTTGTCGCTGATACTCTTTCTCCAAAAACTGCGCCTGTCGGAAGGCCTTCAGGTAGTTGGTTTGTAGCTGAATCAAGTCCGGATGAGCGATATACGCCAACACCTGCCCCTTACTCACTCTATCTCCCTCAATCACCCGAATGGACGAGACGTTCGCTCCCAGGATGGCCGTCACGGTGGCTTCGTGCTGGGGAGGTACTTCCAGCCGTCCGTTGGCTTCC
Source organism: Tunicatimonas sp. (assembly GCA_965213875.1). Lineage (GTDB taxonomy): Bacteria > Bacteroidota > Bacteroidia > Cytophagales > Cyclobacteriaceae > Tunicatimonas. The sequence goes on from CBDCAN010000017.1 coordinate 36,843, forward strand.
ACCACGCCGGTCAGCGGACGGGTAGGAATCGTATCTACTTTGATACCCAGGCTGCGAAACTTACGCTCGGACAGATGAACTACTCTGGATGCTTCTCCTTCGTCACGCTCGGCCTCAGAGTGCTGACCTTTGCCTTCCTGACGCTCGGCAGGCTCGCTGTCGCAGCCTACGAAGAATGAGCCGATCAACCCGAGGGCTACTACGAATATATATTGCTTATTCATGCTTGTATTGCGTTAATTGGATGGGTTCAGAAAATAGGTGAGTTGGTAACGGCGGTCCAGGTAGTGACCGAAGGCCTGCCAGGCGTTTATCTCAATGCGAATGGCATCCCGGATATTTTGCAGAAAAGTCACGTAGTCAATGGCCCCTTCCCGGTAGGCCAGCACCGCCCCGATGCGTTGCTCCTGCGCCAGCGGCAGGGCGTTTTCCTGGTAGTAGTTCCAGGAGTTACGCCACTTGAGGTACTGCTGCTGGGCTTCCTGGTAGGTAGCGTGGACTTCCTGCTGGGTTTGCCGCAGGTGCTGCTCAGCGATGGCCCGTTCCACTTGGGCCGACTGAGTGCGGCCCAGCTCAGGGCCGAAGAACAGTGGTACCCGCACGCCTAACTGGTACGTATAAAAACCGCTTTGTCCTTCCACACGCTGCCAGCCGTATTGTCCCTGGAGCTGCGGATAAAACTGCGCCCGTCGCTCGCGAACCGTAGCGTCGGCCACCCGGAGCTGCTGTTGGTAAACATCCAGCAATGGATGATCCGTGAGTGTATCGGTTCGCTGGCGTAGGGGCTCATCCAGTACGTCGGTCGGCACCTCGGCTACGGCAAACAGCGTATCGCTGACCAGCCAACGGTTGAGCCGTTGCAGGGCCGCCCGGTAGTCGCGGTAGGCCTGTTCCCGCTGGATCTGCACTTCGTTAGCCTGATTAGCCGTGGCCAAATAGGCGAGCCGAGAGGTTTCTTCTACTTCCAATCGGATTTCAGCTGCCCGTACGATGTCGTCAAAGACCGCTTCCAGACTGTCGTACACTTGGTAGATGCGCTGAGTCGCGTAGACTTGGCCCCACGCTTGGCTGACCGCCCGCACCACTTCAGCGGTGGATAGCTCAAGTGATTCTTCAGCCAAAGCTACCCGTTGCTGTTGGAGTCTTAGCCGGGGGGCAATCCCGAAGATAGCGACTTGTTGCTGCTGCACCCCTACGACCGTTTGCACCCCGTTGCCAATATCTAAGTTCGCATCGACTTCTTCCCGGCCAGTAAACACCTGGGTGTTGCCCAAGTCCCAGGCAGTCTTTTTAAGCACCTGCTGGTTTTCAATCTCCAGCCGATCCGCTTGTAGCTGAGGATAATTGGCCACTGCCCGTGCTTGCGCCTGTTCTAGATTAATCGTAGGCAGACTGTCTGACTGTGCCTGAGCAGGAGTAAGCGCTCCCACCAATCCGCTACCGATGACGAGTAGCGCTACCGCCTGCGTAGAAGCAAACCGCTTTTGTTCTCCTGTCTGGGAGGTGCGCTTACTACGCCAGTGTTCCAGCAAAGAGTAGAGCACCGGTAACACCACCAGCGTCAACAGGGTCGCGCTGAGCATTCCGCCAATCACTACGGTGGCTAACGGACGCTGCACTTCGGCTCCGGCCGACGAAGAAAAGGCCATCGGTAGAAAGCCAAAGATATCGGTGGTTGCCGTCAGCATGATAGGGCGAATCCGCTCTTTGGTGCCGGTCAGGATGCGCTCTCGGATGCTGGTTATCCCTTCTTCCTTGAGAGAATTGAAGCGGTTGATGAGCACCAACCCGTTGAGCACCGCTACACCGAATAGCACGATAAAGCCCACACCCGCTGAGATACTGAACGGCATATCGCGTAGCCATAGGGCCAGCACGCCCCCGATGGTCGCCAGCGGAATAGCTACGTAAATCATCAGCGACTGCCAGAACGACTCCAGGGCAAAGTAGAGCAGCACGAAGATGAGAAACAGCGCGATGGGCACTACCACCGACAGCCGTTGTTTGGCTCGCCGTAGGTTCTCAAACTCACCGCCGTAGGTGATGTAGTAGCCCGGCGGCAACTCCAGTTCTTCGTCCAGCCGTTGCTGAATGTCGTTCACCACTGATTCCACATCACGCCCCCGAGCGTTCACGCCTACGTAGGTTCTTCGGTAGGTATCATCACGTGAAATCTGCATCGGCCCCGGCACGTAGCGGATGTCCGCTACCTCTTTGATCGGAATCTGGGTGCCATCCGAGAGGTCAACGTACAAGGTGCGTAAGTCATTAATACCTTGGCGGTGGGTTTCATCAAGCCGCACGACCAAGTCAAACCGCTTTTCACCCTCAAAGACGACTCCGGCGACACCCCCGGCGAAGGCTGAACTGATGTATTCATTGATCTTTTGCACGTCCAGGCCGTACTGAGCCAGCTTATCGCGGTCGTAGCGCACTGTCATCTGGGGCAGCCCCGTGATGCGTTCCGGGCTGACGTCCCCAGCCCCGGGAACGGTGCGGATGATGTCAGCCATTTCCTCAACTTTGTCTGATAACACCTCCAGGTCTTCGCCGTAGAGCTTGACGGCGATGTCTTCGCGTACCCCTTCCAGCAATTCGTTAAAGCGTAGCTCCACCGGTTGGGTGAAGACCAGGTTCACCCCGGTCAGCTCCTCGTCCAGCTTGTCTTTGATCTGATCGATGAGTTCTTCTTTCGTTTCGGCACTTACCCACTGATCACGGTCTTTGTCCAGAATAATGTACATATCGGCAATGTCCATCGGCATGGGATCAGTCGGAATATCGGCCACGCCGATGCGGGCGGTCACCGTCTTTACTTCCGGGAAGTTGTCCAGCAGAAGGGTCTCAATCGCTTTGGAAATCTTCAGCGATTCAGTGAGCGAACTACCCGGTCGGATCAGGGCCTGCATGGCCAGGTCACCCTCATCGAGCTGAGGCACAAATTCACCGCCCATCCGCGAAAAGAGGAACCCGGCCCCGACCAACAGCAGCAGGGCTACCCCCAGCACTGACGCTTTGAGATGAAGTGCTCCGCGCAGTAACGGTTGATAGGCGCGTTGCAGTCCGCCGATGATCTTATCACTAAACCGTTCCAACCCGCGTTCCAGGCGTCCGAACCAATTTTTCTGGTTCGTGATCGGGCGCATGAACAGAGACGACATCATGGGGACGTAGGTCAGGCACAGTACAATAGCTCCCAGCATGGCAAAACCGAAGGTAAAGGCCATCGGTCGGAACATCTTGCCCTCTACGCCGGTCAGAAACAGAATAGGGGCAAACACGATCAGGATGATGATCTGCCCGAAGAAGGCCGAGTTCATCATGGTGCTGCCCGCCTCGTAGGCCACCTCGTCCATCTGGGCTTGGGTAAATTTTGCTTGCCCGGCCTGAATGCGCTTCTGAATTTCGTACACCGTGCCTTCGATAATGATGACTGCCCCGTCGATGATGATACCGAAGTCAATGGCCCCCAAGCTCATTAGGTTGGCCCATACTCCAAACTGCTTCATCAGGATAAAGGCAAACAGCAGTGATAGCGGAATGGTGGTGGCGGTGATGATGCCGCCCCGCAAACTGCCCAGCAGAATGACCAGTGCAAAGATGACAATCAGCGCCCCTTCCAGCAGGTTTTGCTGCACCGTGTCGGTGGTGCGGCCGATCAAGGCACTACGGTCAATGAAAGAAGCGATTTCCAGTCCCTCGGGCAGTGATTTTTCTACCTCAGCCATCCGCTCTTTTACGTCCTGGATGACCGCGTTGGGATTAGCCCCCTTCAGCATCATAATGATTCCGCCGACCGCTTCCTTGCCATCCTGGGTAAAGGCCCCGTAGCGTATCTGGTGGCCAAAGTTCACCTGTTCGGCAACATCGCCAATAGTGATCGGCAGGCCATTCTCATTTTTGATAACAACCTTTCGAATGTCCTCTAATGAGCGAATAAGCCCTTCGCCCCGGATGAAGGTGGCCATCCGGTTATCTTCCAGATAGGCCCCGCCGGTGTTCACGTTGTTACGCTCCAGAGCTTCGTATACCTCTGAGACACTGATATTCATGGCGTTGAGCCGCTCGGGGTTGATCGCCACCTCATACTGCTTGATATAGCCTCCGAAGGAGTTGACTTCGACCACTCCGTCCAGCAGGGTGAGCTGTCGCTTGACGATCCAGTCCTGGATAGTACGCAGCTCCATCGGCGAATAGACCGTATCATAGCCCGGTTGGGGCTGAAGGGTGTACTCGTAGATTTGCCCTAAACCGGTAGAAATCGGTCCCAGGGAGGGAGTGCCAAATGCTTCGGGAATAGTTTCCTGTAGCTCGTTAAGCTTTTCCTGCACCAGTTGGCGGGGCAGGTAGGTGCCCATATCGTCGGCAAAGACGATGGTAACCACTGACAGGCCGAAACGGGAAATAGAACGAATTTCTTCAACCCCCGGCAGGTTGCCCATGGCCAGCTCCACCGGATAGGTCACAAATTGTTCCATATCTTCGGTCGATAGGTTCTGCGAGACGGTAATGACCTGCACCTGGTTATTGGTAATGTCCGGTACTGAACCCAGGTTGACCGTGTACATAGAATAGAGGCCGGTGCCGATCAAAGCGAGCACCAGCAGCCCTACGATAAACTTGTTGTGTATCGAGAAGGCAATGATTTTGTTAATCATGGAATGAATGATTTACTATCAGCTAAAATAATTCTGTTAGCGACCAACGAGAAGATCGCTTTGGACGGAGGTGTCCTATGAAATACTGATATTAAACCTGGGGTGGCTGAAGGAGTGTGGCAACAAACGCTGATGTGATGGGGGCACGATACGCGATTCGCTGAAGAGGAAATGTAAGCACACCAAACTCGCTTACCAAGATTTGCTGAACAATCACGTGCGAATGGCAGCAGTGACAAACACATAAAGGAGAACATATATCTCCTGCGTCATTGTGGTCGTGCTCTGTTTCTATACCCTGATACGAAACCTCGATAGTGTCTACATAGGTTTCATCGGCACAAGGCGCGACTGATAGCCCGAGCAGAAGTATTGATAATATGAACGCCAATGGTTTCACGATACAATGATACCAAAAATGTATTGCAATCTGGTTGCATTGTTTATGTATCCTGACAACTCCGGATTCTCGCTACATTTTTGTTCATCACAAAGCGAATGTAGTTTCGGTAAAAGAATCTTTTTACCGGTCCTAGTTTCTGCTGATGCTTTGAATAGAACGCATCTGGGGTATTAAAAAGCCCAAAATCCTGATTGATCCCTTTGTCCTGGATATAGGTATGGTTGAGATTGAAGTCAATCGTCGGGTTTTGCAGATCATCCGTGTAAGCTCCATAGCCACAAAAAGTCTTACAATCTTTATTTTGTTGCTGAAGGGCAGTGAGGTAAGGCGTATCGAGTATGAGCCCCTCCAGGTAGTACCACTGCTTATTGACCAGCACTTCAACCCAACTATGCAGAATGCTTTGTGGCGACATCAAATACCATACGCCGGTGATCGCGCCTTTCTGTAAAGCTTTGTCAATAGTAAAACCATGAATGCGGTTGGGAACCCCCACGGCCCTTAGTAACGCCATAAAAAGGGTAGCCTTTGTATTGCATTGACCGTAACCATCCTTCAGTACCTGTGAAGCTGGAATATCGTCGGAGCTATTATACCCAAACAGTATTTCGTCCCGCACGTAATTGTAGATTTGCTTCACTTGCGCTACTGGTTCTAGCAACTTCCACTGACGCTCTTCTACTAGCTGTTGAATAGACGGATGGTTATAATCTAAGATCCAGGTTTCTCTTACGTAT
>CBDCAN010000018.1:0-10997 GCA_965213875.1 Tunicatimonas sp.
TGAGCGTGTATTGGGATTCAAACTGCTCGATCCTTCTCACCAAGAATACCACGATAAGACATATTTCTTCAGCAACTTTGTTCAAAAGCAAGTAAAGAGCTCTTCTGGGCACGCTGAACACCGATACATTATCAAAACCCCTCTGCTTTTGTTCGGGAGGAAGTTCCTGACGGAGTTCTCGCTTACTGATCGTGGAACAATGAAATTCCCCATATTGCTCGGAAGAAAGTTTTTAGTACGCCGGTTTGTAGTAGACGTAAGTCAGAAAGACTTATCTTACCAAAAAAAGTCATGAAAATTGCCGTACTATCTCGCAATCCTAAGCTTTACTCAACCAAAAGATTAGTAGAAGCCATTCAGAAACGTGGCCACGAAAGCGTGGTCATTGACCACCTGAAGTGTGACATCGTGATGGACGAAAACGGTCCCACCGTATTCTACCAAGGCAAGGCACTTAAGGGAATTGATGCTATTATCCCTCGTATTGGCGCTTCGGTTACTTTCTACGGCACCGCTGTGGTGCGGCAATTTGAAATGATGAAAGTGTTTAGTGCGGTAGACTCGCTCGCCATTACCCGGTCACGAGACAAACTACGGAGCTTGCAGATTTTATCCCGAGCAGGGGTAGGTATGCCTAAAACTGCTTTTACAAATTCTTCGCGTCAAGAAAACAAAGTAATTCAGCATGTGGGCGACAGTAATTCGCCAGTTGTGATCAAACTGCTAGAAGGTACGCAAGGGCTGGGAGTCGTGCTTGCCGAAACTCCTAAGGCGGCTACCTCGGTGATAGAAGCTTTCGAGAGTCTGAAGACAAGGATCATTCTGCAAGAATTTATTGAAGAGGCCGGCGGAGCTGACATTCGTGTTTTTATTGTCAACGACGAGGTGGTAGGAGCCATGAAGCGACAGGGTAAGGAAGGTGAATTTCGGTCGAACCTGCACCGTGGCGGATCAGCCTCCGTATTTAAATTATCACGTACCGAAAAGTCTACTGCGCTCAAAGCGGCCAAAGCCATGGGGTTGGCCGTTGCCGGCGTTGATATGATCCAGTCTAAGCGTGGCTCACTGGTACTTGAGGTGAATTCTTCACCTGGCTTAGAAGGAATAGAAACCGCTACGGGCGTAGACGTAGCCGATAGAGTTATCGCCTACGTAGAAACCGCTGCGGTCAAAAAGAGACGCCCTAAAGACAAGGTAAAGGCCTAAAGCTAGGATCCTACTCGTGCATCTTCCACCCGCACACCCACTGAGATAATCTCCGGCAGCGTATCGGTTCGCATATACTGCTCCAGGCGAACGCGATACATACCCGCCCGATCAAATTTAAAGTCGGGAAGAGCCATAAACTGGTGGCTAAAGATATCACCGATGCCACTCCCGTAGGGCTCGCCGGTTTTAGGCTCAAACAAAAGCATGTTGTGTAGGTCTGCGGTGACCCGTTGCCCCGCAGTGTCCTCCACATAATACGTGAGGTAGAGGTTGCGGTAAGGGTAGGCTACCGTGTTGCGTACGTTCCAGTAGATATTATAGGGCAGACTGGCGTCTTCGATTTCGAAGTCGAAGGAAGGGACCGAGTCAACCACCCATTTTTTGTCAGCGAAGTCTACATTCTCTTCGTACACCCGATGCTCGTCGCAAGCAGAAAAAAGAACAAGGGTTAGTACTGAAAGGGAGAAACGAAAAGCGACAATCGATCGAAGGTAAACCCCCGGATTATCTCCGATGCCTTGTTCTTGGCTTAGCCCTTGGGAGCTTGTTTTTCTTGACCCATGACTCATGGCTAAGGACGAAAGACAAACCTTCCTAAGAAAATTAAAGGCCTGCTCCCAGCCGCACAATCTGGTTAAAGTGCTACTCCAATTCATCTTCGCTCGCGGTTGTTCTTTCTCTTCTTACGGCGCTTTTTTGATCCCGTATTGCGGTGCTTACTTTCAAATTTTTTGTCCATTTTCACCAAGTCGTTATTGAGCACACTCACATCCACTTTCGCTTCCACCTGATTTTCAAGAAGCGAATTGGGTTTCTCACCCTGCTTGTTGAGCCTGATTACTTCCTGCACCCGGGAAGCAGGCACAGGAATCCAAGCGCTTTCGCCACGGTAACAAAACCACAGCGTCTTTCTAAAAATATCGGTCTTTTGTAAGAAGGCTTCTCCTTTCTGCGTAAGCAGCGGACGGCGTATTTCAGGAATGCTTTTTAGAGCATCCATGTAGGTGTCCAACTCGTAGTTGAGGCAACACTTCAGGCGGCCACACTGTCCGGAGAGTTTGCTCGGATTGAGCGATAGTTTTTGGTAGCGCGCGGCCGAAGTAGATACACTGCGAAAATTACTCAACCAGGTGGAGCAGCATAGCTCCCGTCCGCACGAGCCAATGCCACCCAGTCGGCCCGCCTCTTGGCGCAGGCTAATTTGCCGCATCTCTACACGGATACGAAACTCAGAAGCTAGCAGCTTGATGAGTTCTCGGAAGTCTACCCGACTATCAGCCGAGTAGTAGAATGTTGCTTTACTACCGTCGGCTTGATACTCCACATCAGAGAGCTTCATGGACAAACGAATGTCCTGAATAATTTGCCGAGCGCGGTAAAGGGTAGGCATTTCTCGCTTTCGCTGGCTCCTAAACTTTTCAATGTCAGCGGCGGTTGCTACGCGACGTATTTTTTGAATATCGTCGTTGTTGGGCACCTTTTTCTTCTGCATTTGCAGGCGAACCAGTTCGCCCTGCAACGATACGTGCCCCAGGTGATAACCGTTCGGAACGCTTACCACAACGGCATCGCCCGTGGTGAGGTCGAGCTCCTCGGTATTACGAAAGAAATCTTTATGCCCTCCTTTGAAACGAACCTCTACTGTGTCGAATGTGTCTACCACCGGCAGGTCCATATTAGAAAGCCAGTCAAAGACGTTCATTTTATTGCACCCCCCGGTGCTGCATCCACCGTTGTTCTGACACCCAGCTACCGACGAATCGCTACTACTGCACGTGCTGCATCCCATGTCGTTAGTTCTAGTTGTTTTACGAATCGAAATATTGCTAAAAAAAAGGGATATGCCAAATTACATGAGGACGGTCACGACTGACGCTGCAACAGGTCTTGCCCAATATCGGTGCGATAATAGACGCCCTTCCAATGTATCTGTTGCACGGTTTGATACGCCTGTTGCAGTGCTGCTGAGATGTTTTCGCCCGTGCCCGTGATGGCCAGTACGCGTCCACCATGGGTGACTACCTGCCCGTCGGTCAATCGCGTGCCCGCATGAAACACCAGGGTTTGATCAGAGGGTGGTAGGTTCTCAATGATCGCGCCCTTCTCGTACTGACCGGGGTATCCTCCCGCCACCATCACCACGGTGGCGGCGGTCTGTGGACTTACCTTCAGCGAGACCTGATCAAGAGATTGCCGGGCGGTGGCCATCAATAACTCCACGAAGTCGTTTTGAATACGGGGCACGATGACTTCAGTCTCAGGGTCGCCCAGCCGAACGTTGTACTCAATGACGAAGGGGTCGCCATCAACATTCATCAGCCCGATAAAGATGAAGCCACGGTAGTCGGTGGCCTCTTGCTGCAAACCTGCCACGGTGGGTTGGATAATGCGCGTTTCTACCTTGCGCATGAACGCCTCATCGGCAAAGGGCACTGGACTCACCGCCCCCATACCTCCGGTATTGGGTCCTGTATCATTCTCCCCAATCCGCTTATAGTCTTTGGCCGAAGGAAGTACCTGATAGTGTTGGCCGTCGGTGAGCACAAATACCGAAAGCTCAATACCCGACAGAAATTCTTCAATCACCACTTTGTCACTTGCTGCTCCAAACCGGCGGTTTTCTAACATGTCGTAGAGGTGCTGTTGGGCCTCTTCTCGTTGGTCGCTAATGATAACTCCTTTGCCCGCCGCCAAACCGTCGGCTTTCAGTACAATCGGGAGCGCACAATCATCTAAATAAGATAGCCCTGCCTCGAGCTGATCAGCCGAAAAAGTGCGAGATGAAGCGGTAGGAATGTTATGGCGTTGCATAAACTCCTTGGCGTAGTCTTTACTACCTTCTAATCGGGCTCCCGCTTGGTCAGGCCCGATGACCATCACGTGTTCAAGTGAATGGCGTTGCGAGAAGTAGTCTTTCACGCCCGCTACCAAAGGCGCTTCCGGCCCCACGACCAGTAACCGAACATCTTTTTCCTGTACAAAACTGGCGATCTGCTCGAAGGCGGATTGATCGTATTCTCCAGAAAACAGGTGGACATTCTGGGCCACCTGCTGCGTGCCCGCATTACCGGGTGATACGTAGAGCTGATCGCACTGCTTACTCTGTTTAATTTTCCAGGCAAGGGTATGCTCGCGCCCACCGGCACCGAGGATCAAAATATTCATGATGACTGAATTTGAACGGAAGGAACGAAGGTAGCAAAAACCCTTCGGGTTGATGACAAAGCGGAGCGGCTATCGCGTTGACATTTAACAAAAATAAAACGCGCGGCGGCCTGAGCCAAGCTGCTCAAACCGTTTTGTGCGCATTGCCAAGCAGGATGCGGTCTAATTTGCGTATTCGGACAAGAACTTTACTCGTACCAAACGCAGCTCTTCTTCGGTGTATTCATCTTCAAACTCCTCCAGTGCTTCGTCAATACTGTCGGAGTCGGCGCTCAGAAAGTAGTCAAACAGGTCGTCTTGCTGCTCTTCACCCAGCATCTGGTCGATATAGTAATCAAGGTTAAGCTTGGTGCCCGAGTAGCAAATGTGCTCAATCTCCTCCATCAGCTCATCCATAGTCAGTTTTTTGATGTCGGCCACTTCTTCCAAGTCGACCTTTTTATCAATCTGTTGAATGATGAATATCTTACTCTTCGACTTGTTCACGGCAGATTTGATTACCACATCAGATGCGGTAGTGATATCATTGGCTTCTACGTATTCTTTGATCAACGATAAAAACGGGGGGCCAAACTTGATCACCTTGCCCATACCCACGCCGTTCACCGCCGCCAATTCGTCTTTGTTAGTAGGGTAGGTGGTCGCCATTTCTTCTAGCGAAGGCTCCTGAAAAATGACGTAGGGCGGGAGGTCCTTCTGCTTAGCTACCTCACGTCGGAGCTTCTTGAGTGCTTCGAACAGCTTGCTGTCGTAAGACTGACCGGCCGCCGAACCCACCCCTTCGTTTACCGCCAGGTTATTTTCTTCTTCGGGAATGTCTTCGTAGGAGTGGTCGCGCGATAGTTTGATCGGGTAGGGAGCGGTCAGAAAAGCTTTACCCTTTTCGGTTAGGTTGAGCGTGCCGATGTTTTCAATGTCTTTTTCTAAAAACTCAAACAGTAACGTTTGCCGCACCACCGAGTTCCAGTGCTGCTCATCGTGCGCTTGCCCCTCGCCGTAAACCGGCAGCTGGTCGTGGCTATAACTTTTGACGTACTGATTGGCCGAGCCACGTATCACATCCACCAGGTGCTGAATGCCGAAGCGCTGGTTGGTTTGTTCGGCAGCGGCCAGCGCAGTTTTCACAAAAGTCTCGCCGTCGTACTGTTCTTTCGGACGAAGGCAGTTATCGCAGTAGCCGCAGTTTTCGGATAGTGTTTCTCCGAAGTAGTGCAGTAACTGCCGCTTTCGACAAATCGCTGACTCGGCGTACGAGATCATCTCTTGCAGAAGGATGCGGGCGTTGTCGCGTTCGGTCACCGACTTGTCTTTGCTAAACTTCTCTAGCTTGAGAATATCATTGTAGCTGTAGAACATCAGGCACTTGCCTTCGAGCCCGTCGCGACCGGAGCGACCGGTCTCCTGATAATATCCCTCAAGAGACTTAGGCGTGTTGTAGTGAATAACGAATCGCACATCTGGTTTATCAATACCCATGCCGAAGGCAATGGTGGCGACAATCACGTCTACGTCTTCGTTCAGAAAGGCATCCTGGTTGCGCATCCGCACCGATGCATCTAAACCAGCGTGATAGGGCGCCGCCTTGATATCGTTCACCTGCAAAAACTCCGCGATTTCTTCTACCTTCTTGCGACTCAGGCAGTACACGATACCGGATTTGCCGGGGTGTTGCTTCACGAACTGAATGAGCTGCTTCTTAATTTTTACCTTAGGACGCACCTCATAGTAGAGGTTGGCCCGGTTAAAAGAAGACTTGAAAATATTCGCGTCTTCCATCTGTAGGTTTTTCTGAATATCTACCTGCACTTTGGGTGTGGCGGTGGCCGTCAGGGCGATAATCGGCACATCGTCGCCCAGCTGTTGAATGATGGACTTGATGCGACGATACTCGGGCCGAAAGTCGTGGCCCCACTCTGAAATACAGTGCGCTTCATCGACGGCCACAAAGGAGATATTAGCCTCCTGAAGAAAAGCGATATTAGACTCCTTATTGAGCGATTCAGGGGCAACGTACAGCAGCTTGATCTCACCGCTGAGCGTACCCCGCTTCACCCGATTAATCTCAGTTTTATTAAGGGTAGAGTTGAGGAACTGCGCGTTAATGTTGAACGCGTTCATTTGGTCCACTTGATTCTTCATCAGGGCGATCAGCGGAGAGATGACAATCGCGGTGCCTTCCTGCACCAGGGCGGGCAGTTGGTAGCACAGTGATTTGCCTGCTCCGGTGGGCATGATGACAAAGGTGTTTTTTTTATCAAGGATATTCTGAATAATTCGCTCCTGGTTTCCACGGAATTGGTGATAGCCGAAATATTCTTTTAGGGACTCTTGTAGGTTAAGGTCTTGCTCGATTACCATATTGGCATTTTATATCAAAGATTAAAGATTTTTTAGTATACACGAACATGAATTTACGAAAAAAAATCTTATGACCACGCAAGTCAGTTACCAATTGCTATAGCGATTTATAGCTTCGTTATGAATTCTTCAATAGTTGGACGGCAAACTTTGGAATCAGCCAATTTTTACGTATCATCAGAGACCTCCAAAAGTCGGCTCCGTTTTTCAGACGACGAGTAAGTATCTGGCATGACCCGTAACAATATACACGTAGTAATCACGGCTGGAAGCCATACGGCTACCGACTTCTGGCCCTTCAGCCGCAAACACATTTCTAAATCTTTTCTTGACCTGCTGGGCACCGGCCGCTCGCTGTTGCAGATCACCTACGAACGCTGCCGCAGTATTGGCCCTCAGGAAAATATCTGTGTCGTTACTGAGAAAGACTACGTGCCGCTGGTGAAAGAGCAGCTGCCCGAACTGACGGAGGACCAGATTCTGGCCGAACCCGTCCGCCGGGGGACCGCTTCGGGCGTCGCCTATGCCGCCCACAAGATTTGCCAGCGCGACTCAGACGCTATCATGGTGGTTTCTCCGGCCGAGCACGCGATATTTGGTGAGCTGGCTTTTGTGCGGGACATTCATAAGGCGGTAGATGCGATTGCTAATGATCCGCAGAGACTACTCATCGTCGGTATCAATCCGACGAAGCCTGAAACTAGTTATCGCTATATCCAGTACCACGATGAGCGTAGTGGCTCGCTGAAGAAGGTGAAAACGCTCACCGATCAGCCACAGGCCGACCTGGCCAAACTGTTTATCAATAGCGGAGACTTCGTCTGGAACACCGGCATCTTTGTGTGGTCAGTGCGGACCTTGCTTAAGGCTTACGAACAGCACCTGCCGGAGGTGAGTGAGGTATTTGCCGAAGGAGAACGCCACTTCTATTCCGAGCGCGAAGAACACTTCATTAGCCAGGCCTACGCTCACTGCAAAAACGCTTCACTCAACACTCATCTGCTAGAACGGGCCGACGATGTTTTTATGATGATCGGAAGTTTCGATTGGTCGGATATCAATTCTTGGGGATCACTCTTCGAGATAAAGGATAAAAATGAAGACAAAAATATTGTAGAGGCCAACGCCCTGGTACTGGATAGCCAGGGTTGTTACATCAAAAGCGATAACGATAAACTCATCGTGTTACACGGACTTAACGATTTTTTGGTCGCCAACAGCGACGATGTGTTGCTGATTAGTCCGAAGCATATGGCCGAAAAGCTGAAGGCGATTGTGAACGAAGCGAAAGCTCAGAAAGGCGAGCGGTATGTATAGGGAGTAATCTCCGTATCGAGTCACCGAAGAATTAATTAGTGAGTAAGGAATGATGATTAATGAGGGAGGCAGTCATTAATTATCATTCATTACTAATTCCCCTTAGTCATACTTTTCACTTTTATAGCATATACTTTCAATCGGTACGGCTGTAACAAACCACGGTTTTTCTCACAAAACTGCTGGAGCATTATCATAACTTCGCGCCCAAATCGCTCTGCTTATGAATTTTGATTCTCATCCCTGGCTAAAATGGGTCATCGTCCTTGCTGTATCACTCGTTGTCACCGTGGGGGGCTTTCTGTGGTACAACCAATCGTCGTCAGGCAGCACCGTGGCAACGGAGGCAGGCCTTCAGTACAATCCCTACGTATCAGCCTACCCTTCGGGAGTCATCTCTACCCGCGCCAGCCTGCGACTACGTTTTGCTGAAGCGGTGGCCGATTCGGCTCAAGTGGGTCAGGAAATTCCCTACGACCTGTTTGATATGAGTCCTTCGGTGAAGGGAACCGCCTACTGGACCGATGATCGTACGGCCGAGTTTATCCCCACTGCCTACTGGTCGCCTGATACCGAATACGAGGTGCAAGTGGACCTTACTGAGATTTTTCCGGAGGCAGACGGCGAGTATGCCGCTTTTGACTTCGCTTTTCGTACGATGCAGCAAAATTTTGCGGTGGATGTTGAGGGTTTGAGCCCTTACGAATTGCGTGATCTGAAACGACAGAAGCTGACGGGAGTCTTTCGTACTGCTGACTTTGCCGAAGGCGAGCGGGTAGAAACGGCACTACAGGCCACGCAGGAAGGCAGAACGCTGTCCATTTCCTGGATCCACGCCGACGATGGCACAACGCATCAGTTCACGGTAGAAGAAGTGCAGCGGGGTGAGTCGGCCAGCGCAGTCACGCTAACCAGCGACGGTGACGCGCTGGCGGTAGATAAAGAAGAAGATACTTCGGTGGAGGTGCCCGCACTAGGAGATTTCAAGCTCACCCGCTCCGAAGTAGTGCAGGGCGACGAGCAGTACGTCTTGCTGCACTTCTCCGATCCATTACAAGAATCACAAAATCTTAATGGGTTGATCAGTATGGAGCAGACCGCGTCGCTCAGATTTATTGTAGAAGAAAACCGAGTGAAGGTATATCCATCCGAACGGCAGAACGGCACACGTGGTTTGTCGATCGTGAAAGGGGTTAAAAATATATTGGGGTACCCGTTGCCGAACAATACCACCGTCAGCCTGGCTTTCTCGCAGAATAAGCCAGGAGTACGGCTCACGGGCCAGGGCGTCATTCTACCCAATACGCAGGGACTAATCATGCCCTTCGAGGCGGTGGCACTCAAAGCAGTGGACGTCACCATCGTGCGCATCTTTGAAGAGAATGTGGCGCAGTTTCTACAGCGGAATCAATACGATGGCAACCAAGAAATGCGCCGGGTGGGGCGACCCGTACTGCGGAAAACCATCCCGCTCAACGGCGATGGTGTCACCAACTTATCCACCTGGAACCGTTTCACGCTAGACCTGGCCGAAGTGATGCGCGTAGCACCCGGCGCTATCTACCAGGTGAGACTAGGTTTTCGGCAGCAACACGCGCTGTACGACTGCGACGGTGCCGAAACGGATGAGGGTTTGGTGAGTAGTGACCCTTCCTGGGACGAACCGGCGAGTACCAGCTACTACGATAACTACGACAGTTACTATCCGGAAGGATACGACTGGGACGAGCGGGATAACCCGTGCCACGTATCGTACTACCACCAGGGGACAGTTTGTCCAGAAAAACTTGTTGGCTTCTAACCTAGGCCTGATTGCCAAGCGGGGCGATGATGGCCAACTGTGGGCAGCCGTAACCGACTTGCGCGATGCTCAGCCACTGTCAGGAGTGACGCTGCGGGTGCTAGACTACCAACAGCAAACGATAGCCGAAGCACAAACCAACGGCGAGGGCGTGGCCAGAATCGATCTGCCACACCGCCCGTTCTTGCTCGTAGCCGACCACGACCAGCAGAAGGGGTACCTGCGATTAGATGATGGCTCTTCGCTGTCGCTGAGCAACTTCAATGTGGCGGGGCAGACCGTGCAAGAGGGAGTGAAAGGCTACCTCTACGGCGAACGTGGCGTGTGGCGGCCCGGCGATTCTCTACACTTATCATTTATGCTGGAAGACCGCCAGAAGGTGCTGCCCGAGAACCATCCGGTTATCTTCGAATTGTCTGATCCGCAAGGGAACCGCGTGCGGCGGCAGGTGGCTACCACTTCCACCGAAGGACTGTACTACTTTGGCACTAGAACCAACGCAGATGCACCTACGGGCAATTGGACCGCTCGCGTCAAAGTGGGAGGAGCTACCTTTACGAAGAGTATCAAAGTAGAAACCATTAAGCCTAACCGCCTGAAGATTGATCTGGACTTTGGCACCGAGCGACTGACGGCCCAGGATGATGAAATCCGGGGCAAGCTGAACGTCAACTGGCTTACCGGAGCCACCGCGCGCCACCTTGATGCTAAGTTTGAAGTGATTTTGTCAACCGCCAAGACTTCCTTCGAGGCGTTTGAGAACTTTGTGTTTGATGATCAATCTCGCACGTTTAGCACGACTCAGCAAGTGGTGTTCGACGGAAAGGTGGACGAGAACGGTCAGGCCAACTTCAGCACCGATATTGAAGTGAACGAAGAAGTGCCAGGCGCTCTGAAGGCGACTTTTACCGGAAAGGTATTCGAAGAGGGGGGTAACTTTAGTATCAGCCAGTTTAGCCTGCCGTACTATCCTTACAAATCGTTCGTAGGAGTCAACGTTCCGGCCACTGAGTCGCCTCGCGACGCACTGCTCACCGACAAAAAGCATACGGTGGGTATTGCTTTGGTTGATGCTAACGGCAAACCCTTGTCACGCACTGGTATTGAGGTGTCTATGTACAAACTCGGCTGGCGCTGGTGGTGGGAT
>CBDCAN010000019.1:0-8645 GCA_965213875.1 Tunicatimonas sp.
GCCCCACACTGGCCCCTAGCACTTTGCGCACACTGATCTCACCATTTCGCTGTAGTACGGTAAAGGAGGAGAGCCCGAGTAGCCCCAAACAGGCGATAAAGATCGCTAGCCCGGAGAAAATAGCTACCACTTGGCCAAAGCGAGTATCGGCTCGGTACTGCTGGTCGTAGGTGTCGTCCAGAAAGAAGTAGTCTAGCGCACTGTTAGGATACACTTGCTGCCAGACAGATTCTACCGTGGCGATGGTTTCACGAAGCTGTTGCGTATCGAGCCGAAGGCTTAGATAGCTACCAGTTTCGGTGTAAGGAAAGACCATAGGAATATGGGCTTCCTTGGGCGAGCGTTGGTGATAGTTTTGCAGTACGCCAATAATCGTGGTCGGTTCGCCGTCGTGATAGTAGGTGATTTGTGACCCCACCGCCGCTTCGGCATCAGCAAACCCTAGCGTCCGCATCGCCTCTTCGTTGATGATGACCTGACCGTAGCTCGCTGATCCCTGCTCAAAGTTTCGGCCCGCCACCAGCTTCATATCTAACGTAGGAATGAACTGAGCGTCGGCCCGGATCATGTAATAGCTGTATCCACCCTTTGCCTCTTCTCCCACGGGGGTGATACCGGTACTGGTGCTCAGCTCGTGCAGGCTGAGTCCGGGAAGCGACTCAGAACTTGTCACCTGCTGAACGGCGGGAAGACGTAGCAGCTCGGTCTTAAAGCTTTGCCATTGCGCGGTGTACAACGAGTCGGATGTATCCAAAGAGGGGGCGTGCAGGGCCAGTGTCTGGCTGATATCCATCCCCAAATGCTGTTCGCGCAGGTGCTTGATTTGTAGGTACACCGTGCAGGTGCCGACGATCAGCACCATGGTGGCCACAAACTGAAACACTACCATCCCTTGCCGCAGCCACTGTCCGTGTGATGATGTACGTAGCCTTCCTTTGAGCACCGCAGTGGGTTGAAACGACGACAATACCAGAGCAGGATATAGGCCCGCCAGCAAAGCCCCTACGGCTAGCAGACCGAAGAGTAAACCCCAAAACGCTGAGTCACTCATGATGTTGAGCGAAAGTGGCTGTCCGGTCACATCCCGAAAAGCCGGAAGGCTGATTTGGACTAGCAGAAGGGCAACCGCCGTGGCAATGAAACTGACCAGCGTAGCTTCTAGCAAAAACTGCCCTACCAGTTGTTTTCGGTCTGATCCCATCACCTTGCGTACTCCTACCTCTCGCGCCCTTTCCACCGCCCGGGCTGTAGAAAGGTTGACGTAGTTCACCCAGGCGATGATCACGATGAGCAGGGCGATAATCAGTAGCAGATACACGGTTTGAGCACTGCCGTTAACCTCCGGCTCAAAGGTTTTGTTAGAGTAAAGATGAATGTCTCCAATAAGTTCGGCGGTAAACACGTCGCCCTCCAGCTTATCATCCAGGCTGTTCGACAGCTCGGCCAGCTTTTGGTTGAATATTGCCAGATCGGTTCCGGGAGCCATGAGCAGATAGGTATATTCATTGTTCCCATCCCAGGCATATTTTTCGTACCAACTCCACATTTGGTTGACAGAGGTGTGCGACAGCAGTAGGTCGAACTTGAGGTGGGTGTTCGGTGGCACGTCGGCGATTACTGCTGAGATGCCATACGGCTCGTTATTCACCTCAATCGATTTGCCCACCACGTCGGTACGACCAAAGTACTTATGAGCCATAGAAGCGGTGAGCACTGCCTGAAACGGTTTCGTCAAAGCGGTGGACGCATCACCACTCAGCACTTCGTGCGTGAATACGTTGAAAACGGAAGAATCAGTGAAATAGACCTTGCTCTCGCGAAAGCGACGGGTATTCGCCTCCATCTCTAGGTTTTCCTGGTGATACATACGTACGAAGTCGAGCACCTCGGGCATTTGCTCAGCCAGCAGCGGTCCCAGTGGACCATAGGTTTCGCAGTCAGTGACGACGTACTCTGAGCCGTTGTACAAGTCTAACGTGACCCGATAGATCTGGTCGGCGTGCTGATGGGAACTTTCGTAACTCAGTTCGAAACGAACGTACTGCCAGATGAGCAGGCCCGCCGCCATACCTACCGCCAGCCCGAAGATGTTGATAAAGCTGAAGGTAGGATGCTTCAGCAGGTGACGATAAGCAATTTTGAGGTAGTTGGCGAGCATAGGATGTTGCGTTAATTGTTTATCTTTAAGTCTATGGAGAAGCAAAAATTATTAGAACGCATTACAGTAAACCCTACGATCTTCGGGGGCAAACCTGTTATCCGAGGAAAGCGATTGGCCGTAGAGCACGTATTAGGCATGCTAGCGGCGGGTGATACCACCGAAACCATCTTACAAGGATACGATTGGCTCCAGCCCGAAGATATCCAGGCCTGTCTGGTATATGCCCATAAAATGGTAGCCCGTGAGCGTATTGACCTGCCCATAGCCGTATAAGGGTGCTGCTGGATAGTTGCGTATGGGGCGGAGCTAAGAAAGTACTGGAAGATGCAGGCCATGACACCGTCTGGGTGGGTGACTTTCTTCTTGATCCAGGCGATGAAGCCATCATCGATCTGGCTTACCAAGAGAGAAAAGTATTGGTTACGCTGGATAAAGACTTTGGTGAGTTGGCCGTAGTGAAGGATATGCTTCACGGAGGTATAGTCAGGATTGTAAACCATCGAGCAGCCGAACAAGGTCCTGTTTGCGTACAGATATTGCAGAAGTATCATGAAGAACTGATCGCAGGTGCACTTATCACGGCGAATAAAAGTAGAGTCAGAGTGCGTCATAAGGATGTCTAGCACGTTGTCATCTATTCGTTTCGCAATGAATCCACCGGGTTGGCTAAAGCCGCCCGAACGGTTTGGAAGCTGACGGTAAACAGCGCGATGAGCAAAACGATACCGACGGGCAGCAGTAACAACCACCAACTGATGTCAATACGAAATGCGTAGCTTGTGAGCCACTGCTTGAGCGCCAGATACGCCAGCGGCAAAGCGAACAGGCTAGCAATCAGTACCAGCCTGATAAAATCACGGGGAGAGCAGAACAACCACACTTGGAATTGAGGCCCCCAGTACTTTGCGGATACCAATTTCTTTAATGCGATGCTTTGCGGTGTACGTAGCTAGTCCGAATAGGCCTAAGCAGGCAATAAATACCGCGAGCAGTGCGAATAGACTAAATATTTGTCCGTAGCGTCGGTCAGCCTGATACTGCTGATCGAAGAAATCGTCCAGAAAAAAGTGTGCTATCGGATTGTCAGGAAAGAAGTTGGCGTACAGTGCTTCTACCTGACTGATCGTGCCACTTACGTCGTTCGTACTCACTTTGAGCGCGTAGTAATTCGTGGATCGCTCTTCCGAATAAAACAAGAGGATCGGGTCGTAGTCACTGCTTAGCGAACGTTGGTGGTGATTAGCGATTACCCCAATAATCTCTCCTTCAAACCCCTGGATATTTCCGCCTATAAACACGTAGGCCCGCTGGTTGAGTGCTTCCTCAGCAGAACTGTATCCGAGCAGCTCGACAGCTTTCTCGTTGAGTACCAGCCGCTCCCGGTCAGCCGGACGATCTTCCTCAAAGAAGCGCCCCGCCAGGAGCTGCATATCGTAGGTTTGTGTAAAGTTATCGTCTACCGAGATAACATAGGTTGCCTTCAGATCTTCTTCGGGAGCATTGGCCCGACGGAAGTCGGTCGGAGCTTTGATCTCTTTGCCTGGGATATCAGAAGAAGAGGTGACCTGCGCAACCGAAGCTAGTTGCTCCCATTCAGCTTCCAGCGCGTTGCTCCGACTAATAAAAGTAGAATCCTTAATCGCCGGTGCTTTGATGATCAACAGCTGGTCTTGATTGAAACCCAATGACTGGCTACGCATGTAGCTGAGCTGCTGATAGGCACCCAGCGTTCCGGTAATAAGCATCATAGAGACCAAGAACTGAAAGACAATCAACCCCTGCCGTAACGAGATACGCGTCTTTCCACGACCGGTTCCAGCGTGGTAGAGTTTCCCCTTTAGTACCTGTAAGGGCTGGAAAGAAGATAAGATGAACGCCGGATATAGACCTGACAACAGCGTGCCGACCAAAAGAAAGCCCAGCAACAGGATACTAAAAGGAGCTTGTAGCCACCATCCGAATGAGTGATCTATGGTGCGGCCGGTAAGTTGCTGAAAAGACGGCCAGGTGATCTGCACCAGAGCCAGGGCCAGCAGTATTCCTAAGCTATTGATGATGAACGACTCAGTTAAGAACTGACCCATCAGTTCCTGCCGCCGGGCACCGGCCACCTTGCGCACGCCTACTTCTCGCGCGCGTTCCGTGGCCTTGGCCGTAGAGAGGTTCACGTAGTTGACCCAGGCGATCACCAAAATGAGGCAGCCGATCAGCGTAAGAAAGGTGATCACAGTTTGGCTGTTGTTGCTCTTGATCTCTTTTAAGTAGTTCGAGTGCAGATGAATATCCGGTACAGACTGCAAAACGAAACTACTAGTAAACTTATACTTCTCTCCAATGCTTCTCATATGCCGGTCCACAAACGCCGGGAACTTACCTTCTACCTCGGCCGGGTCAGCATCTGGAGCCAGTTGTACGTATGTATAGTACTCTGGCCATTTCCAGTTGTATTCGGCCTCAGAGTTGTTGTCTAAGAAGCCGAAAAGTGAAGATGAAACCAGCATATCGAAACGAAGATGGGTGTTCTCTGGTATGTCGGCCAGTACCCCGGTTACGCGCATCGGTCCACTATCGCCATTGAGTTGAATCGTGCGACCTAATGCATCGGTGGTGCCAAAGTATTTTTGGGCAAGAGCGGCCGTTAGCACCACCGCACTAGGCTCTCTTAGGGCGGTTACCGGATCGCCCGCTAGCAAGGGGAAAGAAAACATAGATAAGAAAGAGGTATCGGTCGCATAGATATGTTCTTCTACGTACACCTCCTGTTCGTTTTGACCTTCTACCTGCACGGCCACCGTTTCCAGAAAGATAGACAGCGGAAACAAGCGGGTGGTGGCAACTACTTCAGGAAACTCTTCTTGCAGCGTGCGGCCCACTGCCGGGTGGTTGGCAGCGCTGACATCGTTAGCGTCACCAAAAAGTGAGCTTTGTAGCGCTACACGATACAATCGGTCGACTCTCTGATGAAAGGTGTCGTAGCTAGATTCAAGAATAACGTAGCGTACGATGAGCAAACAAGCGGCCATTCCAATAGCAAGTCCGAAGATATTGATCAGGCTGAACACCTTGTTCTTCAGCAGGTTGCGGTAGGCAATTTTGAAGTAGTTGGTAAGCATCAGAATTTTCAGGATTAGAGGGTGAACCGGATTTATTCATTTCGCAGTGAATCTACCGGATTGGCTAGGGCGGCTTTGGCGGTTTGGAAACTCACTGTCAGTAGCGCAATGAGTACCACTGTGCATACCGGAAGCAGGAATAACCACCACCGAAGGCCGATACGAAAAGCATAACCTTCTAACCACTTTTGCATGACAAAGTAAGCCAGGGGTAGAGCCAGCAAACTGGCTATCAGAACAATCTTGATAAAATCTTTGGAGAGCAGGGTGATAATGTCGCCTACGGAAGCACCTAATACTTTACGAACGCCAATCTCTTTGGTACGTTGGAAGATGGTATACGACGACAAACCAAATAATCCTATGCAGGAAACAAAGAGTGCCAGTGCAGTAAAAAGCCCGAATACCCTTTCGAACAAAAGGTCTTGCTGATACTGCTGCTGAAAGCGTTCATCCAGGAAATAGTAATTAAATGGATTATTCGGAAAAAAGGCAGTATACTTTTCCTCGAGTAGCTCGAGGGTAGCGGGTAACTGCTGTGTTGACAGCTTCACCGAAATTGGGTTGTACGTAGAATACGTGGGCTGAAACAGTATTGGCTCAATGGGATAGCGCAGCGACTGCTGGTGAAAATCCGCTACCACCCCAACTACTTCCCAGGGTTTGTCGTGCGTCCATACGGTTTCGCCCAGGACTTCTTCATTAGTAGCAAAACCTAATAATTCAACCGCTGATTCGTTCAACAAAATGGTGTGCAATTGATCCCACTCAGTGTGGTAATCGCGCTGCCTAAAGTTTCTTCCGGCAAGTAGTTGAATATCGTATAGTTTTATAAAATCGGCATCAATGCCCATAGAACTGCTGGCGACACGGTCGCCTTCCTCAGTATAACGACTCCTCACGTCGAAAACTCGCCCCATCCGCTGACCGGGTACCCTATCAGAACTGGCCGCTTGACTAACCAATGCTTCCCCTTCAATGGCATCTTTAAAACTATTCACGCGATCAATGTAGGTAGAATCCCACCGGGCCTGATCTGGTGATCGGATCACCATGACCTGATCAATAGTAATTCCTAATTTCTGTTGCTGAATAAATGAAGTTTGCCGGTAAACAATCAATGAGCCGACCATGAGTATCACAGAAGCGGCGAACTGGGTTACGGTCAGGCTCTTTCTAAGGAAATTACCACTTTTATTCTGAGAGAATTTGCCGCTCAGCACTTTAATAGGTCGGTAAGAAGAAAGAATAAAGGCCGGATAAAAGCCGGATGCCAGAATACCCACTGTTGTCATCGCGCCTAGCAGTGCTATAATGAAGCGAGCATTTCCCCCGGCACTCAACAGATAAGCTAGCGACAGGTCTTGTTGAAGTAGATGATTAAAGTCAGGCTGGGCGACCTGTGTGACTAAGAGGGCGACCAAAATTCCTAATACGTTGATTAGTAAAGCCTCCGTCATGTACTGCCCAATCAGTTGACCCCGCTTAGCCCCTACCACTTTACGAATGCCCACCTCTTTAGCCCGTTCCAACGACTTGGCAGTAGCCAGGTTAATGTAGTTGATCCAAGCGATAGCCAGAATGGCGATGGCAATCGTCAATAGACTCCATACGACCGTACCACTTCCGGTAATACCTATTTCGTACTCAAAATCAGAATACAGATGAGCTTTTTCTAACGGTTGCAAATAGAACTTCTCAACGCTACCTGATACCTGGTTTCCTTTGAAATGTCGTTGACTGAAACCGGCCAGTTTTTCTTCAAAAGCTCGCTGGTCCGCATCCGGCGTAAGCTGAACGTAATGATAGAAATCGGACCAACTCCACCTTGAATCTTCGTTTTCAGTCCAGTCAATAACCGCCGGGATAGGAATGAGCAGACTGAAGCGTAGGTGGGAATTTTTCGGAACGTCTACGACAGCAGTTACCACAAACGGGTCAGGCATATCATTCAGCATAACAGTTTTTCCGATGTATTCTTCCCAACGCTCATGCTTCTCGTCAAAGAGTCGGCGAGCCAATGAAGTGGTCAGTACGACTGACTGTACGTCCTGTAGGGCAGTGACGGTATTTCCTGCATGTACGGGGAAAGAGAACAGGTTTAGAAAGGAAGTGTCGGTGGCTATGGCATTCTCAGCAACTATCTTTTTGTCCTGATAATCAATGATCATTTCTCCGCTTGGAGCCACTTCAGTGTTATATACTACCTCCGCAAAATCTTCGTTCAGGGCAGTTCCTACCGGTGAGTAGGTGATGGTGCCGTGCTGGATCAGCTCGCCGTTTTGATAGCGATCGTTAACCACCCGGTAAATTTGGTCGCCCT
Source organism: Tunicatimonas sp. (assembly GCA_965213875.1). GTDB lineage: Bacteria > Bacteroidota > Bacteroidia > Cytophagales > Cyclobacteriaceae > Tunicatimonas. The sequence continues at coordinate 7,598 of CBDCAN010000019.1, forward strand.
TCTCATGAAAATTGTCGTAGCTCAACTCAAAGCTCACGTACTGCAAGATTAATAGACAAGCGGCCATTCCAATAGCAAGTCCGAAGATATTGATCAGACTGAACACCTTGTTCTTCAGTAGGTTACGGTAGGCAATTTTGAAGTAGTTAGTAAGCATAGCATTTAACGTTTAGTTATTCATTCCGTAATGAATCTACCGGATTGGCCCGGGCGGCGCGGGCACTTCGGTAGCCTACGGTGATCCAGGCCACGATGGTCGCCACCAGCAGCGTCAGGCCGAAGAAGCCCAGGTGCAAATCGATACGGTAAGCAAAAGTATCCAGCCAAGCACGCATGGCGAGATAGCCCAGCGGGGCAGCAATGAGAAAGGCCACCAGCACCAAACCCATAAACTCACGCGTGAAGCGGAGCAAAATATGCCGAACGGTAGCCCCCATCGTTTTGCGAATACCGATTTCCTTACGGCGGTGCAAGGTGAGGTACGACGCTAACCCGTAGAGTCCTAAGCATCCAATAATCAGCGCTAGTCCGCCCATGATACGAAACAGACGGTATAACATATCTTCTAGCGTATACAGCATGGCCACGTGTTCGTCTACCCACTCGTACTGAAAAAAGTCGTCGGGGTAGAGCCCTTCCCACGTTGCTCGCACGGCAGCCAGTGCCTCCTGGTGGTTTCCGGCAAACTGCACGTGTGCTACGCGAAGGCCGTCGCCGTAGTAGAAATACCCGGGCTGTACGGCCTCTTTTAGGCTATTGTTAGCAAAGTCGGCCACCACCCCGACCACTTCCATGCGGAGGGACGACTGCTCGTCGAAGGCCAGGGTTTGTCCTAAGGCGGCTTCTGGACGGGCGAAGCCGAAGGTCTGAACGGCCCGCTCGTTAAGCAAAACCGCCCGTTGCCGTACGCTGTCGGCGGCGTAGTCCTCTGGTTTTAAATTACGCCCGGCAACTAGCGACAGACCGAACGTAGACACATAGTACGGATCGATCCGTTTCTCCGTCAGGTTGTGCTTCACCGAGCTTCCCGCCGTGGTTGCATAGACTT
>CBDCAN010000020.1:0-109142 GCA_965213875.1 Tunicatimonas sp.
GCCTCTGGATGGCGGTGGTGCGCGCTGAGCATACCGTTGTAGACTCCGCGGTAGCGGTCGTTATCCACAATGGTTGGATAGTGGCCGTCCAGCTCGGCAGTCTGGTCGGCGCGTACGCTGAGGTAGGTATCCAGGCCGAGGGCAGCGATTAGGTCGTACAGATATTCTCGATGAGGCACCGACCGGTAGCGTAGTGTGCCCTTGTCCTGACCCATGCGCGTGCTGCGGCCACCGGCGAGCACCAAACCCTTAAGTTCCGGTAGTTTATCGTTGGTAGTCATGCTTTCCTCCGCTTTTATGTTCTAACTGAATGTGTTCAATCACTAAGTCGTGCGACAACGCCTTGCACATATCATACACGGTGAGGGCGGTAGCCGATACGCCGCACAGCGCTTCCATCTCTACACCCGTACGTCCGTGACAGCGCACTGTACACTGAACGTTGAGGCAGTTATCCGCCGGAGTGATGTTCACGTCCACAAAGCTGAGCGGTAGGGGATGGCAGAGCGGAATCAGATCGGCGGTGCGCTTCACCGCCATGATGCCCGCCAGCGTAGCCGTCTGAATGATGCTGCCCTTTTTTGACCAAAACCCTGCCTGCTGGATTTGCTCAAACACCGCGGGCGGAAAGCGTACGGTGCCCGAGGCCGTGGCGCACCGCTGGGTTACCTGCTTGTCACTGACGTCGACCATGGTGGCCTCGCCTTCTTCATTGACGTGTGATAGGTTGCTCATGTCTATGTTCAACTAAATGATACGGTATTCCACTGTCGTTTACGGATTAGGCTTAGGAAGTTTGTTGTCATGAGGCTCATCCAAACCCCAACGGTTTAAAACTTCCTAAGCCCCTTGTTTTCGTTTCGTAACGAACGCCCTCCGTCACTGCGCTATCCACCGATGGATGTCATGGACGTCCACTGCTGGTGGCTGTGTTCGGCTTCCTGCCCGTTGGCCCACCGCCGACCTACCGCAGTTTGTAGTCGCTGCATCACGGCGGCTTCTGCATCAGGCTGCCGTAGGGCGTCGCGTAGGCTCACCTCATTCTTTCCGTACAGGCAGGTGCGTAGTTCGCCCCGGGCCGATATCCGTAGCCGGTTGCAACTGCCGCAGAAGGTGCGACTGTAGGCTGGAATGATGCCGACGCTGCCCTGGTAATCTGGTATTCGGTAGTTGACCGAGGTGCTGGTACGCTCAGACGGTACCGCCACTACATCGGGAAACGCTTGGCGAATATAGCGCAAAATTTGCTGATGGTTCCACCGCAAATGCGCGGGGCCGCTACTGCCGGAGCCATTGAAGGGCATCTCCTCCAGAAAGCGTACACCCACGGGGTGATCTTGCGTGAAGCGCACTAACGGAATAATCTGATCAGTGTTCTGCCCTTCCAACACGATACAGTTGACCTTCACGGCGAAGCCCGCGTCGATCAGTTGGTGAAGGTTACTGAGCACCGTTTCGTAGCAATCGCGGCGGGTAATGGTTTGAAAACGGTCAGCATCAAGCGCATCAAGGCTCACATTCACTTGTCTGATACCGGCTCGTTGGAGCCGATCAATGTAAGGGCTGATCAAGGTAGCATTGGTTGTTAGCGAGATCGTTTCTAGTGTAGGCAGTAGGCTGAGCTCTTCCAGGAAGTCAATCAGCCCTCGCCGGACGAAGGGCTCACCGCCGGTGATGCGTACCTTGCGGATGCCGTGCTGCGACAGTATGTCGATCAACTGTAGCATCTCGTCGAACGACAACAGGTCAGCCGAGGGCATAAAGTTGATGCCTTCGGCGGGCATACAGTAGTGGCAGCGCAGGTTACAACGGTCGGTGACCGCCAGTCGTAAATAATCAAGCGTACGGCCGTGGTTGTCAGTTAGCATTTTACTCGTATTGTCATAATGAACTTTCTGAATAGTCGGACGATAGGCATCAGCAAAAATCTACAGAAACAACTGAGGCCAAAGATTTTTAACACTAAGCCTCGTAAATTCCGGTCTCCGGTCTCCGGTCTCCGGTCTCCGGTCTCCGGTCTCCGGTCTCCGGTCTCAAGGGTGGGCATTCACCCACACGGCACCATCAGCAAAGTGTTCTTTTTTCCAGATCGGCACCTGCTCTTTGAGCGTATCGATCATATAGCGACAAGCACAAAACGCCGCGTCGCGGTGCGGTGCCGCCGCTCCGATAAACACCACTGCTTCGGTGACCTTTCGTTGGCCTAACACGTGCCACAGGGTAGCGCGGTGCAGTCCGAACTGCTCACCGGCTGACTTTGCGATCTGGTACATCTCGCTCCGGGCCATGGGTTCGTAGGCTTCAAATACCAAATGTTGCACCAGCTGCTGTTGTGTGGTATCGCGCACCGTGCCCACGAAGGTGTTGATAGCTCCGCAGGCCGGATGCACCAGCGTTTGATAGGCGGCGGCTACGTCGAGTGGGTCGGTGATGAGTTGGATACTTACTTCCATACACTAACCGCCACTCACCGGAGGAATAATCGCTATCTCATCACCCGCTTGAACCTGATCGCCGTCCTGCGCGAAAGCCTGATTGACCGCCAGCCGAAAGGTGCCGATGGTGGCCAGCGTTGGGTGCTGCTCGATAAGGCGCTGTTTTATTTCCTGCACCGTAGCACCGTCTGAAATAGACAAGGAAGCTTCCGCGCTTCCGACCATTTCTCGGGCGATGCCGAAGGTCTTAATTTGTGTCATAAGTTTATATCTTGCGAAGGCGGCATGCCGCCACGTTTCACGTAATTATGTAACCCGTCTCAATACCATCTATGAAACTACGTATCAAAGATAATAATTTGCGCTTACGTCTCACCCAATCTGAGGTGGTGCAACTGGGGCAGGGTGAAGCAGTGCGAGCACAGATTCAATTCTCTCCTGATCAAGTGCTGACCTACGAGCTGGTGTGCCAAGCGGAAGCAGCGATCGCCGTTCACTATCGGGCGCATACGATTCAGGTGATACTGCCTACTGCACAAGCAAAAGCCTGGGCCAATAGCGAGACGGTCGGTATTGAGACCGACGTCTCACCGTCCGGCAGCACGCTGCGGCTGCTGATTGAGAAAGACTTTCAGTGCCTTCACCAACGGCCCCACGAAGACGAGAGCGATCACTTTACGAATCCGGCGTCAGTGCCTGCTCAATAATTCGCTGCTCCTGTTCTGAAAACGATAGTTTTAGGGCCGCCGCGTGTCCCTCATCTGACATTTTCCGCCAGGTTTTGCGAACAATACTCACGAGCTTTTCTTCCGTGTGCTGCTGCACAAAATCGGCGAAGTAGTACCGAAGAAACACCAGACAGATCACATCTTCCAGCGCTTGGGTTTCAGGGTCGCTTTTGAGCCGACGTTTGTTGAGTAAATCCACTACCTGTTGTACGGTGGGCTCGTCGTAGCCGTGCTCACGCATAAGGGTGGCCGCCGTTTCGCCGTGAAACTGCTTGAGTTCGGTACGCCACCGCAGGTAACCGGGGCGGGTCATCGGATAAGCATCGCGGGGCTTCTTCCACCGCTGGATGTGCTGACTGCGCGCCGCCAACTGTAGCGTTTCCGATGCACCGGGCATAAAGCTAGCCAGAGTATCACTCATTCGCTGAGCGTAAAGCAGCTCCTTAGGTACCTGATTTCCGTGCTCGTCCTGCTCCAACGTAGGATCTTGTCGGTTGGCTTCATCAAAGTCGGCGAGGGTATTTTTCAGACGGTCTGACATAGGTGAAGGGTTTGGAAGGTTGGAAGTTAGCGATCTAATCTGAAAATAAACTTCGCCTAAGAAATCTTTAACCTTCAACCATCCGCTCAGAAGATCAACCTGTAACTATTTACCCTGAAAATCAACCCAAATACTGGGCAACCTGATGCTTCCAAACCGGGTATTGCTCACGCACCACCGCTCCTACCACAATCACTGCCGGGGCCGCTAAACCCTTTTCCTGCACCACAGACCGGATGTTTTTTAAGCAACCGATACCGACCTTTTCGTGCGGCAGGGTACCATGTTGGATAATCGCCACCGGTTCGTCCTGTCCTCGGTATTTGCTCAGGCAAGCCACAATCGTATCCAGTTTTCTCATGCCCATCAGGATCACGATGGTAGCCGACGACTGGGCGGCCAAGCTTACGTCAGCAGCGAAGGCGTCATTTCGGTTGGTGGCCGTGGTCACCCAGAAGCTTTGACTCGCTCCCCGGTGGGTGAGAGGAATGCCGTGGTGGGCAGGCACCGCCAACGCACTACTCACTCCGGGCACCAGGTGAGTGGCCAACCCGTGCCGCCGGGCGTACAAAATTTCTTCTTGTCCACGCCCGAACACGAACGGGTCGCCTCCCTTGAGTCGGACGACGTGCCCGTACTCCCGTGCGTAGCGCACGATCAGGCGATTGATCTCGCGTTGCTGAAACAGGTGTTGCCCGGCGCGCTTACCCACGAATATTCGGCGGGCAGTAGCCGGCATGTGATCCAGCAGCGCCGGGTTAGCCAGCGCATCGTAGAGCACAACATCGGCCGCGCCCAACGCCCGAACGCCCTTCATCGTGATAAGCTCCGCGTCGCCCGGACCCGCTCCAACGAGCGTGAGGGTGGGTTTTTTCATAGTAGTAGTAGGTAAAGGAATAAACGACACTCATTAGCCATCTGTCTTTGTGCGATTAGCGGCAGCGGCAGTAGGCAGTAACTGCTACTGCCGCTGCTACCATTTAAGAAGGCACCTAAAAGAAACGCTGGTTGGAAAGTGACAAACATTTATGTGTAAGTACTTATCTGTAGATGTAAAGGAGCAAGTAAATAAATTTTTACGTAAAATTACGTAATTTTGATTTTCATTTACGTAATTGCTACCGAAAGATACGTAAACAGTGGCACAATCGTGCTTTACCTCGAAAGGAATCTTCTATGAAAAAAGTCATCGTGATTGGTAACGGTATGGTGGGTTACAAATTTTGCGAGAAGCTGCGTCAGCAGGCTTCTGCCGATCGGTTTGCCATTACCGTCTTTGGCGAAGAGTGCCGCCCTGCCTATGACCGCGTACACCTGAGTGCTTACTTTGAGTCTCAGGATATAGATGCCCTCACGCTCGCCCCGCGCAATTGGTACGATGAGCATCAGGTGGATCTGATTTGTGGAGAACTTGTGGCCCACATCGACCGCACGCAGCGAACCATCACTACGCACCGTGGGCGAACCGAAGCCTACGATTATCTGGTGCTGGCCACCGGCTCGTACCCCTTTGTGCCTCCGGTGCCCGGCACCGACCGGCCCGGAGTATTTGTGTATCGCACCATTGAAGATTTGGACGCCATCATCGCCTACGGACGTCGGGCCCAGCGGGCTGCGGTGCTGGGTGGGGGACTGCTCGGACTGGAAGCAGCGAAAGCAGTACTAGACATGAACCTCGAAACGCACGTGGTAGAGTTCGCCTCGCAGCTGATGCCTCGTCAGTTGGACGTAGCCGGAGCTGCGGTGTTGCAGGCGAAGATTGAAGCTTTGGGCATCCGGGTGCATCTCAACAAAAACACCGAAGCGATGACCGGTCACGAGTCACTCACCGGGCTACAGTTTACGGACGGCACGCAATTACCGATTGATATGCTGGTAATTTCGGCCGGTATCCGTCCGCGCGACGAACTGGCTCGCCAGAGTGAGCTATCGGTCGGGAGTCGGGGGGGAGTGGTGGTGGATGACCACGCCCGCACGTCTGACCCTCATATTTACGCCATCGGTGAGGTCGCCCTGCACGAAGAGCAAATTTATGGATTAGTAGCACCCGGTTACGAGATGGCCGAAGTGGCGGTGCAACGTTTGTTGGGCAGCACTGACCGTACTTTTCGGGGGAATGATATGTCGACCAAGCTCAAGCTCATCGGCATTGATGTGGCAAGTTTCGGCGATGCGCTGGGGCAGCAAGCGCACCAGCCGGTAATTTACGAAGACCAAACGCAGGGGGTTTATAAAAGAATCAATGTATCGCCCGACGGCAAGCGCCTGCTCGGTGGTATTTTGGTCGGCGATGCTGAGGAGTACAATATGCTACTGCAAATCACCCAAAACGACCTGGCCTTGCCGCCCAATCCGGCTGATCTGATTCTGGGTGCCCGAGGCGGTGAAAGTGCGGGACAGGGGGTAGAAGACTTGCCCGACGGCGCGCAAATATGCTCTTGCGAAAACGTGAGCAAAGGCGATATCGTCCAGGCCATTCGCGACGGGGAGCTCACGAGCCTGAAGGAAGTGAAGACCTGCACCAAAGCGGGTACGGGCTGCGGGGGCTGTATGCCCATGGTCACCGATTTGTTTCACCACACCCAAGCCGCTTTGGGCAAACGGGTGCGGAAAACGCTGTGCGAACACTTTGACTACACCCGACAGGAGCTGTTTGATCTGATCAAGGTGAATCACATCCGCACCTACGAAACCCTGTTGCAAACGTACGGTCAGGGCGACGGCTGCGAGGTGTGTCAACCGGCGGTGGCCTCGCTGCTGGCCAGCATCTGGAACGAACTCATCACTGAGCAAGATACCATTCAGGACACCAACGACCGGTTTTTGGCGAACATTCAGCGGGGGGGCACTTATTCAGTAATTCCTCGGGTGCCGGCCGGTGAGATTACTCCCGATCAACTGATTGCCATCGGGACCATCTCAAAACAGTATAATCTCTATACCAAGATTACGGGCGGACAGCGGATTGATATGTTAGGAGCACACGTGCATCAACTTCCGGCTATCTGGGAGGCGCTGATCGCCGCTGGTTTTGAGAGCGGTCACGCCTACGGCAAATCGCTGCGCACCGTCAAGAGCTGCGTGGGTTCTGCCTGGTGCCGTTACGGACTACATGATTCGGTACAGTTCGCCCTGGACATCGAGCACCGTTACAAGGGGTTGCGCTCGCCGCATAAGCTGAAGGGCGGAGTGTCGGGCTGTATTCGTGAGTGCGCCGAAGCGCAGGGCAAAGACTTCGGAATCATCGCCACCGACAAAGGGTGGAATCTGTACGTGGCGGGCAACGGCGGGGCCAAGCCGCAGCACGCGCAGCTGTTGGTCAACGATGTGGACCATGATACTTGCATCCGCTACATTGATCGTTTCCTGATGTTTTACATCAAAACCGCCGAGCCACTCACGCGTACTGCCACCTGGCTGAACAAACTAGAGGGCGGCATCGATTACCTACGCGACGTGGTGGTGAACGATTGCCTGGGCATAGGCGACCAGTTGGAGCAGGAGATGGAGCAAACCCTGGAGGTGTACCGCTGCGAATGGACCGAAGTGGTGAATAACCCGGCACTACGCGCCAAGTTCACGCACTTCGTGAATGCCAAGGAGGCTGACCCCAGCGTACGCTTCGACAAACAACGCGGCCAGAAGGTACCCGTGCCGTGGTAGGGGGCTGGATGGTGGGAGTTGGATGGTGGTTATTAGTTGTTGGATATTGGTTTTTGGAAGGTGGGGACATTCTAGTAGCCAACCGGTACGAGTCATCCACCATCATCAATAACCACTATCCAGTATCTCTTAAACTACATAAGTCATCTAGCATCCAACATCTCTTAAGCAACACAAGTCATCCAATATCTCACCACCCAGAAAATCATCCAATAACCACTATCCAATATCCAAAACCTCATGACCGAAACAACCAACTACCAAACGGTGCACGAAGCGGACGTGACTACGTGGTTCCGGGCGGCACCTACCACTTCTTTTCCCGACAACGGCGGAGCCTGTGTGCTGTATCAGGGGCGGCAGATTGCGGTATTTAACTTCACCCGCCGGGGCGAGTGGTACGCCTGTCAAAACCTGTGTCCGCACAAGATGCAGATGATCCTGGCCCGCGGCATGATCGGGTCAGAGCAGGGGGAGCCTAAGGTAGCCTGTCCGTTTCACAAACGCACCTTCTCACTCAACAGCGGCGCCTGCCTCAATGCCGACGAATCGTCCATCGCCACCTATCCGGTGAAGGTGGAAGACGGCTGGGTCTACGTGGGGTTTGCCGATGATTAGCCAATCATCTATTAGGCGCTGATTACAATTTTTTCAGTTGCCCATAGGTTTTGGTGGCTACACCAGAATGCACTATGCGTATTGGCAAGCCACTGAATATACACCCTAAGTAAATCCGATGCTGACCTACCTTCTCAATTACTTCGGAAAGACACCCAAAGACTACCTTGGTTATATAGTGCTTAAATCAATGCTACTCAATAACCACTCGTCGGTAGCTGCCATCATCCAGTTGTAGTATGTAACTGCCTGGCTTTAATGCTTGTGTATCTACTCGGTTTCTACCACTAATCAAGCTTACGGTTGTTATCTTACTACCCAGTGAATTATAGAACGTAGCATGCTTTGCTTGGCTTTTTAGAGGTACATCGATGTATAACACCACTGCCGCAGGGTTAGGGTAAACCTGCACGTCCAGTGGTTCCTCATCATCTAATGCTGTCACTCCTTCTACGGTAAAGCTGGTGGTGACAGAGCACCCGGCAGCGTCAGTGACGGTTACACTGTAATCGCCTATGGTTAAGCCATCTATCGATGCGGTGGTAGCTTCATTGCTCCAGGCGTAGTGGTATGGTGCTGTTCCTCCACTCACGTTGAGGGCGACACCGCCGCTGGTTGCTGAACGGGTAGCAGGACTGGCCTGACCACTTACTAATAACACCTCGGGGGCGGTAATCTTTGCCTCAACTGTGGCCGTACATCCGTTAGTATCCTGGATGGTAATTACGTAGGTTCCGGAATCAAGGCCTACGAAGGAAGCCTCTGTCTGGAACGTGGTTCCGTCCAAACTATAGCTGTAGGGAGCTACTCCGCCGGTTGCTGATACCTTCGTGCTACCGCTTGCGGTCTTCTGGCAACTCACAGCGGTAGTTTCAGCGATAATTGCAGACAGGCTTTGGCAAATAGTTACCGTCAGACGTTGGGCAACCAAGGGGGCCGGACTGTAGGTGTCATCGCCAATTTGGCGAGCGATAATAGAAGTGGTACCAGGACCCAGTAGTGTTACAGTACTACCAGATACGGTAGCGACTGACTCGTTTGAACTAGTGTAGGTGACTAGTAGCCCCGAACTAGCGGTAGCAGTGAGTTCGAAAGTAGACTCTTCGACTGTTCTATCTAGCAGATCATAAAAATCTATGGTCTGAGCGGTTTTACCTGATTCCAGCTTGCGTATAGTCCAGTCGAAGCTAGTACTTGAGTAATCCTCTGTACCATTAAATATAAGATCATACCATTCGATATAAATAATTTGTTCAGCCGCCAAGCTTAAAGTTATTGTCGCTTGCTCGTCTCTATTAACTACTGCCTCTTCGCAATTTAAATATACCTTAACGTATGTAGTATCTAATCTTCCCAGGGAGGCAACAACGTACTCACCTGCTTCGGGAGCTTTGAACTCAAACCATTGAGGTGTTCTTGACGCTGTATTTATGCCTATTGATGCAGTTGAAGCCAGCCTACACTGGTCACCAGGTTTGAGCGGAAGCACTGTGAGCGTCCAATCAAAACTGCTGTCATCTTGAGTGCTCCAGAATATTGTCACTGTATCGCCTTTTTCTGAAACCGGGGAAATGATACTACCATAATCACCATCTTTGTATTTTAAGTCTTGACAGGTGTTTTCGTATATGGCAACACGCTCACGAGAAGTACTAGTAATTTCTAGCTTCCCATCCTCGGGCATGACAAAGGAGTACCAGTGTCTACCTGTTAGTGTTGGTGGAACGGTGTTTACTCCCTCTCTTGCTACTGCCGCCACGCTACAGTCCTCTCCTGTTGCCATCGGCTTTACAGACAAGTCCCAGTTAAAATTACCAACATTACCACTATATAAATACCACCTGATCAGCACTTCGTCGCCAGCATTCAAGCTAGGAATACTGCCTTGTTTGTAGAAGCGGCCTAGGTAGCTTTCTCCGTCATATCCATTGCGATAGAAGGACATTTCCCTACGAGCTGCTGTGCTCACTTCCAGTTTGCCATCTGTAGGCATGGTGTACTTATACCAGTAATATCTTTTGCTTGTGGTTGGCGTGATATTATTGCCTTCTATGGCGTTCGTAGCACTTGAAGGGTGCTCTCCTTGTTCAAACGGTTCTATCGTCAGTTGCCAATTGAAGTTGCCCCCTTCTAAAGTTTGCCACTTGATAAATAGCTCTTTTCCAGCATCAAGGTCAGAAACCGTCACATTTTGATAACCGGAATCTCCGTAAGACCTGCCACAAGCACCATACACATGCACATATTCTTCAGCGGAAGTATTGATCTCAAGTTTTCCGCCAATAGGCATAATGAAGCGATACCAATAACTATCCGCCTCGGTGCTAGGCAGTGTGTTGCTGCCCTCGACTGCGCTCGCAGCTACGTCGCAATCATCGCCGTCTTCTTCCGATGAGATGACTGATAGGTTCCACGTTAAGTTATCAAAGTCACTATACGTTTGCTCCCAAGCAAAGAGTACTTCCTCTCCCTTATCAATATTAGGTGTCTTAATACTATACTCTGCTGAACGACTGTATCGCGTACATGTATCATACAGGTATACTTGTGCTAGTCTGGAGGCTTCAAGCTTTAATTTTCCACCTCTGGGCATGGTAAAACGATACCAATAAAGCCCTTGCGAACGACCAGCTGGGATAGTGTTGACACCTTCTTTGGCTGTTACTGCTCGATCACAACGATCACCGTCTTCAAAGGCAGCTACTGAGAGGTTCCAGTCAAAACCATTGCTATCGACTGATAGCCACTTGATATAAACCTCTTCGCCACCATGTAAGTCATTTATGGTTGTGTAGGAGAGATCGTTCTCTTCCCCTTTATAGCTAGTGTTTGGGTATTTCCTTTCGGCACACGTGTTACTATAAACGTATGCGTATTTGCTATCACTATTGGTTAAAGTCAGCTTGCCATCGCCAGGCATAGTGAAGTGGTACCAATATTCCTCTTGATCAGTTGGGGGAACAGTATTAGTACCTTCCACTGCCTCCGCTCCGCTTCGGCAATCTACTCCTGCTTCTGATGCGCCTACTAATAGATTCCAGGTAAAGCCACTGCCGTCCTTAGTATCCCACCTGATCAATACTTCTTCACCTTTTAGTAAAGAAGTAATCTTTGCATTTTCGTAATACCGTCCTATGTATTGAGGGTTATGGCAGCTATTACTATAGATATATACGAGTTCAGTACCGGAAGAGGTGATTTCTATTTCACCGTCACTTGGCATGGTAAAACTATACCAGTAGTATTCAGCGTCGGTCGCCGATAAATTGTTCTCGCCTAAAGTGGCGACTATCGCATCAGAACATGAGGATTGTCCTTTTGCCGTCCACGTGTGGAATAGAATGAGAACTAATAGACAATATCGCATGACACCTAAGATTGAACATATTTACGTACTCGGCTTAGGTGTGTATTGATTTGCGCTTTGAAGCTCAACTTTTTACCATTACTATGATGGCTAGTAAAGGGAACACAAATCTATAGATATTATATTTTTGTTTGAAGTAAATGTAATTTAATTGTGCTTAAAGCCGTAAAAGACAAATTTCGATTTTATCCAACTAGCTCTGTAACAGGATAGTACATTCTAATGTCTATTCAGTACATTTTCTTGCGCTAATTTATTGATCGTAAAATCAGCCATTTACGGAGGTCTCAAGACAAATGTTAGGCATATGTTTAGTAGTGATCGCTGAACCAAACCTAATATCCGCTTGCATAGCAACCGATCAATAACCAACCAGTTAAGTAATTTTACGTATCTTTTCGCGGATATCAGGTTGGTGACATATGACGAGCGTCAAACGAAAACACGATTTTAAACGTCTGGGCATTCTCTATACCATCGCGCTGCTGGGTATTGCCGGCTCGGTGATCGTTACTCAGCTGTTTACGCAGCGCTATCTACGCCGCCAGGAGAGCGACTCGCGGGTGGTGAACCTCGCCGGTCGGCAGCGGATGCTTAGCCAGCAGATCAGTAAGTTGGCCCTACAGCTAAACACTACGGCCGACACTCAGTCGCGCCGGAAGTACGCTCAACAACTGCAAACTGCGCTCACCGATTGGCAGGTCTCGCACGAAGGCCTGCAACACGGCAGCGACAGTCTGGGTATTCGCCGCGAAAATAGTGCGCCGGTAGATACCCTGTTTCAGCAAATTGCTCCGGCCTACCGAGCCATGCAAGCCGCGGCCCGCCGCTTGTCACAAGAAGCACAGTTGTCAGAAACAACCACCGAATTACAACCCTACGTAGACACCATTCTGGCCAATGAGGAGCGGTTTCTGGTGCTCATGGACGAAATTGTATTTCGCTACGACGCCGAAGCCAGCGCGCGCGTGGTGGCACTGCGCACCATCGAGCTGCTACTGTTATTTGCTTCGCTGGCCATCATTTCGCTCGAACTATTCTTCATCTTTCGCCCCACGGTGCGCCGCATTCGGCAAACCGTCGGCGACCTTACCGCATCGGAGCAAACGGCTCAGAGTATGGCACGTGAAATGAGCGTACTCTATCGGTCGTTAGAAGACTCTTACCAAGAGCTGGCCACGGTACACGTGCAAGAGGTGCCGCCCACCGTTTATGCCAAAACCGATCAGCAGGGCCACTTTACCCATACCTCTGATGGGTTTCATCAAGTGCTGGAGTACGACTTATCAGAAAAGACATCCAGTCTGTTTGACTGGCTAGAACAGGAGGGATACGCCGCTGACCACGTGCGCAGTATTGAGCGGCTCACGATTCAGCACGGTGAATTATGGAACGGTGAAGTGAAAGCTACCTCAGAGTCAGGCGACTTTGTCTGGCTGAGGATGAGTATTATTCCCACCTTAGATGAAGCGCAGGAGGTAGCCGGACTCAGCATTGTTTGTGCCGACCAGACCGAGCGTAAAGAAGCTGAGGTACGCTCACGAGAGATCACCCACGATCGTATTGAGAAAAAGTTAAAAGAACAACGGTTTAGATCGCTACTAATTTTAGAGGGGCAGGAAGAAGAGCGTCGGCGTATTTCCCGTGATATTCACGACGGCATTGGTCAGCTGCTTACTGGCCTTAAGCTCAAAATCGAAGCCATCGATTTAGCGCCGGATTTGCCTACACGCGGTAGCAAAGTAGCCGCCGCTCGTAGTCTGCTCGATCATGTAATTCGGGAGGTGCGTCGTATCTCGTTTAACCTTAACCCCAGCGCACTCGCCGACTACGGACTGGTGCCGGTTACCAAGCGCTTCTGCGGACAGGCTGCCAAACTATCCGAAAAAAACGTAGTTTTCGAGAATCAAACCGGTTTTATTAGTCGGATGGACAAAAAGGTAGAAACGCATTTGTACCGCATTATTCAAGAGGGAGTGAACAACGCAATCAAGTACGCGCAAGCCAGTGAGATACGGGTGGTATTTAATCATAACTCGCAGTATCTCAACGTAGATATTGTTGACGACGGCATTGGGTTTCAGGTTTCCGACGCGTATCCACCGCCAGAAAGTACGCAGGGCACGGGACTCGGACTGTTCAACGTACGCGAGCGGGCCAGCTTTATCAACGGTGCCTTCACTATTCGCTCTTCGCCCGGTGAGGGAACAATACTTAATATTCATCTACCTATCTAGCCAGCACATGAATACGATTAATACGATCTTAGCCGACGATCACGGTATCGTACGCAGTGGTATTAAGTCACTGCTTGAGAGTGAAGGCGACATTCGGGTGATCGCTGAGGCCGACAACGGGGCCGAGGCGGTGCAGTGCGTGCAGCAGCACGCGCCCGACCTGGCGGTGCTCGATATTCGCATGCCGGTGATGAACGGACTGGATGCGGCTCGTCAGATTCGGCAAACGATGCCCCAAACCCGGGTGCTGATCTTATCAATGCATGACGATGAGGAGTATGTCTTACAGTCGGTAGACTGTGGTGCATCGGGCTATTTACTCAAGGGATCGAACAAAGACGAATTTCTGAAGGCAGTGCGCACCATTCATCAGGGGGAGCAGTATTTTAGTGCTGAGGTATCACGGGTGTTCGTTGATAACTACCGACAGGCCCGGGCCGTGGCTCCTGAAATACCAGAACCAGCCGTTACTTACGATTTGACTAAGCGAGAGCGGCAAATCCTGCGAATGCTCTCAGAAGGAGTAAACAACCGCGACATTGCGGAGCAGCTTAATAAAAGCGTGCGCACCGTAGAAACGCACCGTTTTAATATCATGAAAAAACTGGGGGTAGGCAACGTGGTAGAGCTGCTGAGAAAGGTGAACGAAGAATCGGCTTTGCAGAGCTTGCTCGGTAGTTAGTGAGAGGGGGCGGCGGCCTGTGGTCAGCGTACAGACTACTTATTGCCAACCGCTCACCTTTTACAATCAACTAATCTAACCACTACCAAGGTATACCTATGACGTATAGGTCTGCCGTCTCAAGCTGATTCACCAGCTTATTTGATTCTGAAAGCGCACCCTTTAGTCAATATGTACTACCTTCATAAGTTTTAGCGGTTTACTCGGTAGTTTCCAGGGGTTATTTTAAAAGTTTTCATCAATCTGGTCCACGTATTTATCTGTGAAACGGCGAGTGTCAAGACAGATATTCTACTTTTATCAAAATGATCTGTCAGTGAGCTATAGATTGCTTCAGGAATAGGACTCAGGTGGGTAATTGCTTCCGCAAAACCTAGAACCACCTTTTCCTTTTCAGAAAAATAGGTCGTTTCTTTCCAAACTGATAGGGAAGACAATCGTAAATCAGTCTCTTCTAAATGTTTCAGTTCTTTAAAGTGCATATCAATACAATAGGCACAACTATTTACTTGCGCGACCCGCAATCGCATCAGTTCTAGTAGTTTAAAGTCCTGTAGGGTTTGGTTGATATAATTTTCTGTATCCATTAGTTTTTCCATCATTTCTTGTGGAATGTCTTGAAAGGTTATTCGTTCCATAATTTCGGGTTTATTGATTATGAGACAAATATAGTCTGGTGCCTACCTTCATTTCATTAAGACATCTTAAGAAAAGTAATTTATGAATTGGATCGGAGCGCACTGAGATACTCCGGTGTGATTTCTAGATAGGAAGCAATCATATATTGGGGTACTCTTTGAGCAAAACCAGGAAATGCTTGTACAAACATCTCATAGCGTAGTTTGCTATCTAGTTTTAGGTAAAAATTACTTCTCTTCTGAATAGCAATTAACCAGTTTTCGGTCACCAATCTGAAAAACCTTTCTAGCTTCGGCAATTCAGTGTAAAGTTTTTGAAGCTTGTCTTTATGCAGGCAAAGCGTCTTTGTGTTCTCTAATGCTTGAATATTTTGGTACGTAAGCGTACCATTTTTAAAACTTTCGATATCAGTTACCCACCAATTCTCAATTCCGAATTGGGTGATCTTTTCATTTGATTTTCGGTCAGTATGGTACGTTCTGGTCAATCCTTCGATAATAAAGTACTTACACCTACACACTTCTCCTTCTCTTAGTAGGAATTCCTTCTTTTTGATGTCTTTAATCAATAAACTATCAAAAAAATGGTCTAATTCTACATTACTGAATTTGACGTATTGATTTACGTAACCTGCAAGTATGTCTTTCATTAGAGTGCGGTATAAATATGATGGTTAGTAGCTAAGTGGAATGTAAGTACCTCGAGTGTGAATGTTCGTCACTTTTTGGCTAAGTTTTTTCTGCGGGTAGCCTTCCAGCCAGTGGCAGCGGCAGTAGCAGTTTTCTTATCGCGGGGCGGCCCTGGGTCACGGTGACCGTGAACTGCTACTGCTACTGAGTGTCGTTTATTCTTGTCTACCTACTTATGGGCAGCTTACCCTCTCAATAGCCACTGCATTTCCCACCGCCGCTATCAGGGTATGGCGTCTTCTACCAGATCGCCTGAACAAACAAAACGAACTGATACAACCGCTGCGTATACGCTATTTCTACTTGGCGCAGCGCAAAGACACACTAACTTTCAGGCACTTACGTAGATTGCGTAAAATAAAATTACGTAATTTTACGTAAAAATGATTTCCTTACGTATCTTTGGTGCATTGGTGTACTTAACGCTTCTGTATCATGAAACACTTCTTCACAGCATGCTGGCTGCTGCTCGGCTGGCTGGGCATCACTTCGCTTGCCTATGGCCAGTTTACCCTCAGTGGTGAAATTCGCCCTCGTGCTGAATTTCGCGATGGCTTCAAAACCATCAACACCGCGGCGAGCGACCCCGCTTTCTTTATTGAACAGCGCTCCCGGCTGTACTTCAATTATCAGGAAGATCGTCTGAAATTTCACTTAGCCCTACAGGACGTACGCATTTGGGGCGGCACCAGCCAGATCTACAAAGGCGACAACGCGCTTACCAATCTCTACGAAGCCTGGGGCGAGTATCAAATGTCTTCTCGCACCTCAGTAAGAGTAGGACGACAGGCCCTGGACTACGACAACGCCCGCTTCTTGGGCGACTTGGACTGGGCGCAACAGGGGCGTAGTCACGATGCGGTCAAGTTCGTGTATCAGGATACTACGGGCCTTTCTTTACACGTAGGAGGAGCGTACAATCAGGGCTACGATCCGCCCGAGCCGCGTCGTTTGGCCGGTAACTTCTACGATGTGGTAGGCAACTACAAAACCATGCAGTTTGCCTGGCTCCATAAAGATTGGGCAGCGGCCGACATTTCTCTGCTAATCTTCAACGACGGGCGGCAGCAAGCAGATTCCTCGCTGGCGTTTCGGCAAACCTACGGGCTCATCAACCATTGGTCGCTCGGGAAAGCTAAACTGGGAACAGAGCTTTATTACCAGGGCGGGAAAGATCCCGCCAGTCTGGACGTAAGTGCCTGGCTCATGGCGGTGAGCGTTACCTTTAACACGGCCGTGACACCCCTTACGCTGGGTGTAGACTATCTATCGGGGAGTGATGGTGACCAGACTAACCGCGCATTTAATCCGCTCTACGGCACCAACCATAAGTTTTATGGCCTGATGGATTTCTTCTACGTGGGCAATAACCACGGGCAAGCGGGGCGCACTGCCGGGCTGGTTGACTTTTACGCAAAGGCTAAATTCAAGCTCGGTAAAAGATCGGCGCTCATCGCCCACGTTCATCATTTCCAGTCGCCCACCGATGTGCAGACTAGCGAGGGTAGTGGTGAAGTACTATCGGCCGGTCTGGCCCAGGAAGTGGACTTGGTGTACAACCTGAACGTCAGTCCGACGGTCAACTTCAAGCTAGGTTATTCCCACCTGTTTTCTACCGAATCGCTGGAAGCCCTCAAGGGCGGAGCCGAACGGAAAGGAGCCAACCAATGGGCCTGGACGATGATCACCTTTAGGCCCACCTTCTTCTCAAACTAAGTATAATTACGTAATCACTTAAATGAATTGGACATGAATCTATCCAACAAAGCAACGTCTATCAACTTGTTCAACCTGGGCACCATCCAGATGCGTACCTTTCACCTGTCGTGGTTTGCTTTCTTTCTGTGCTTCTTCGGGTGGTTTGGCATTGCCCCCCTGATGGCGATAGTGCGCGAAGAACTAGACCTCAGCAAGGCGCAGGTTGGTAATATCATTATCTCATCGGTAGCCATGACGGTGTTTGCCCGCTTGTTTATTGGTTGGCTGTGCGATAAGATCGGTCCGCGCATTACTTACACTTACCTCCTGATTCTAGGTTCTATCCCAGTGATGCTGATCGGCCTGAGTGATAGCTACACATCGTTTCTCATCTTCCGGCTCGCCATCGGAGTCATCGGAGCCTCCTTCGTCATCACGCAGTACCACACCTCCATGATGTTTGCGCCCAATGTGGTAGGTACCGCCAACGCAACCACCG
Organism: Tunicatimonas sp.; assembly: GCA_965213875.1. Taxonomy (GTDB): domain Bacteria; phylum Bacteroidota; class Bacteroidia; order Cytophagales; family Cyclobacteriaceae; genus Tunicatimonas. The sequence continues at coordinate 17,797 of CBDCAN010000020.1, forward strand.
CCGGATGGGGTAATCTGGGAGGGGGCGTAACGCAGATGGTGATGCCCCTGATCTTCGCGGCCTTTGTCGGGCTGGGCTTCGTGGACACCTCGGCGTGGCGCTACGCGATGGTGGTGCCTGGTGTCGCCCTGATATTCTGTGGCATACTCTACTACCGCTTCACCACGGATTATCCCGAAGGAAATATCAAAGACCTTAAAAATGATCCTAACTTCATTGTCCGGAAGAAAGAGAGCGACGGGGCTTTTCTCAAGGCGATCAAAGACTACCGGGTGTGGGCTTTGTTTGTAATCTACGGTGCCTGCTTTGGCATTGAGCTGACGATCAACAATATCGCCGCTATTTATTACCACGACTACTTTCAGCTTGATCTGAAGATGGCTGGTTTGATTGCCGGGCTGTTTGGTTTGATGAACATCTTTGCCCGCTCGCTGGGGGGGCACTTCGGCGACAAAGCGGGCATTCGCTTCGGACTCAAGGGGCGCGTTGTTTTTCTGGGTATTGTGTTACTGGGCGAAGGGCTGGCCCTTATCTTATTTTCTAAGATGGCCGTGCTACCCCTGGCTATTGGCTCCATGATTATCTTCAGCTTGTTTGTGCAGATGTCGGAGGGGGCTACCTATTCGGTGGTGCCGTTTATCAATAAAAAGGCCATCGGAGCGGTTTCGGGCATCGTGGGAGCCGGAGGCAACGCCGGAGCTGTGGCGGCGGGCTTCTTACTCAAATCAGAGGATATATCGTACCCCGAAGCGCTGACTATCATCGGTATTGTCGTCACCGGGGTGTCGGCGCTGTCACTGTTGGTGCGCTTCTCGGCCTCGGCCGAAGCTGAAGCTAAAACTGATATGGAAACCGCATTGGCTAGCCAACGTACCGCCCGCGAAGAAGTCGCCGCGTAGGGTAGTGGCAGGGGGCAGCGGCAGTAACTGCCGCCTGCCACTGCTGCCATTGCCTCTTGCCGCTCTTTACACCTCAACCTAGCTCATCGACCATGAACAAACCCTCAACCGCCCGGTCTACCTGCTCGTACTGCGGCGTGGGTTGCGGCATACTGGTGCATCAGGATAAACGGGGCAAGGTGAGCGTGAGTGGCGACCCGGATCATCCGGTAAATCGCGGCATGCTGTGCTCTAAGGGCATGAACTTACACCATGTGGTAGAGGATCGGAGTGACCGAATACTTTATCCGCAGATGCGCTGGAACAAAGCGCACGATCGGCAGCGGGTCAGTTGGGATACCGCCCTGGATCGTGCGGCTTCGGTATTCAAATCCATCATTCGGCGACACGGCCCCGACGCGGTGGGTTTCTACGTGTCCGGGCAGTGCCTCACCGAAGAGTATTACCTGGCCAATAAGCTGACCAAAGGCTTTTTAGGGACGAACAATATCGACACCAACTCACGACTCTGCATGAGTTCAGCGGTAGCGGGCTACATCAAAGCATTAGGCGAAGACGCGGTGCCGATTAGTTACGAAGACATCGAGCTGGCCGACTGCTTCTTTATTGCGGGCGCCAATCCGGCCTGGTGTCACCCTATCTTGTTCAGACGAATAGAGCAGCACAAAGCCGCCCGGCCCGATACGCGTATTATTGTGGTAGATCCCCGACGCACGCAGTCGTGTGCATTGGCCGACTTGCATTTACAGCTTCGTCCGGGCACCGATACGGTGCTATACCAGGCTATCGGACGGTGCCTGATCGAGGCGGATGCGGTGGATGCTGACTTTGTGGCGAAGCACACCGATGGCTTTGCGGTGTACCGCGAGGAGGTGATGCAGACGACTGTGGCCGAGGCCGCTACCCACTGCGATGTGCCGGAAGAAGATATTCGATATGCCGCCCGCTTGATTGCCGAGTCAGAAGGGTTTCTGACGATGTGGGCCATGGGGCTGAATCAAAGTGCCGCCGGGGTTAATAAAAACCTGGCGCTGCTTAATCTGAACCTAATTACCGGGCACATTGGCAAACCAGGGTCGGGGCCTTTTTCACTCACCGGTCAGCCCAATGCCATGGGCGGACGTGAAGTAGGGGGGATGGCCAACCTGCTGGCGGCCCACCGCAACCTGCTCGACCCGCAGGAGCGACAAAGGGTGGCCGATTTCTGGCAGGTGGACCAGATATCAGATCAACCCGGTCTCACCGCTACGCAGATGTTCGACGCGTTGCGCGAGGGTACCATGAAAGCCGTATGGATCGTTTGTACCAACCCGCTGGTGAGCCTACCCGACGCGCGCCGGGTGGAAGAGGCGTTGCAAAAAGCCGCCTTTGTGGTGGTGCAAGATATTTCAAACCGGTCAGATACGGCTGCCTACGCCGACCTGCTGCTACCGGCGGCGGGCTGGCTGGAGAAGGAAGGCACCATGACTAACTCTGACCGGCGCATCAGCTACCTGGAGAAAGTCGTAGAGCCACCGGGCGAAGCCCTGCCCGATGCGGAGATTCTAATGCGCTTTGCGCAGAAGATGGGCTACGCGGGCTTCGACTACGCCAACCTGGCCGAAGTATACGCCGAACACTGCCGCCTCACGCAGGGTACCAACATCGACATTTCAGGCTTGAGCCACGCCGCCCTGCGGCACGGTACGGTGCAGTGGCCGGTGCCGCACGCCGACCATCCGGGTACGGCCCGCCTGTTTACCGATCGGCAGTTTTATACTCCCAACCGGCGCGCACAAATTCTACCCAGTGGTGCGGCCCACCTGTCCGATCCGCTCACCGAAGACTTTCCGCTCATCCTCACCACCGGGCGCATCCGTGATCAGTGGCACACGATGACCAAAACCGGTAAGGTGCAAAAGCTCAATCAGCACTTAGCCAAACCGTTTCTGGAGATCCATCCCCAAGATGCTCATCAGCGCGGCCTGCACGAAGGCGATGTAATAGAGGTACAGAACGCCCGGGGGAGTGTACGGGTCCACGCCAAAGTTACCGACACCATCAAACGGGGAGTAGTATTCTTGCCGATGCACTGGGGCAAAATACTACGGAAAGATTTCGGGCGAGCCAACAATCTGACCAACAATCATTACGATCCGGTATCCAAAGAGCCGGACTTTAAGTTTTCGGCGGTGCAGGTGCGCAAGTTCCAAAAACCGTATCAGAAAATTGTGGTGATCGGGGCAGGAGCCGCCGCGTATCGTTTTATTCATACCTACCGCTCGTTGAATGAGCAGGACGATATTCAGGTTTTTTCCAAAGAGGAGCATCCGTTCTATAACCGGGTGCTGCTGCCCGAGTACGTGAACAGTGGCCTGGTGTGGCAAGACTTAGTGAAATTCAAATCGGCCCAGGATTTTGAAGAGTTGCGGGTACAACTACACGCGGGTACCGCGATCACCGCCGTGGATCGGAAGAGGCAAACGGTGACCGATAGCCAGGGACAGACGCATAGTTATGATTTGTTGTTACTAGCGACCGGCAGTCGTGCCTTTGTTCCTCCGGGAGTGCCCATGCACCTACCCGGTATCTTTACCATGCGCGAGCGGGCTGATGCTGACCGTCTGAAGGCTTACCTTCCTCCGCAGAGCGACGTGCTGATCGTGGGTGGGGGGCTGCTGGGACTAGAGCTGGCGGCAGCACTAACCGAAATTGATATGCAGGTTCATATCGTACAGCTGTCCTCCCGACTGATGCAACGGCAGCTCGATGCCACCGCCAGTAGTTTGCTACGCGAGCAAGTAGAAGATATGGGTATTCGTATCTACACCAGCGATCAGGTGCAGCGCATCGAACCGCACCAAGACCAACACCCTATTCATGTGCAGCTTAAAAGTGGTAAGAACCTGCGGTGCAGCGCCGTGGTATACGCCGTGGGCACTCGCCCCAATACACAACTGGCCGAAGCCGTGGGACTCAACTGCGGAAGAGGAGTGCGGGTCAACGATTATCTGCAAACCTCAGATCCACAAATCTTTGCTCTGGGTGAAATTGCTGAACACCGGGAGAAACTGTTGGGTATCACGGCGGCCGCTGAGCAGCAGGCCGATACGGTGGCCCGCTTCATCAATGGCGATCTGCTGAGCTACTACGAAGGTTCGGTGCCGATGAATATCCTCAAGTTTCCGCACCTCAGTTTATGCTCGCTCGGAGCGCCCGACATCCCGCACGAGCGGCGCAATGAGTACGAAGAGGTGGTTTTCTTAGACAAAGCCAAAGCCTATTACAAAAAGTGTATTATCTTTCAAGATCGCCTGGTGGGAGCTATCCTGATGGGTGATAAAAATGAGTTTGCGGAGTTCAAACAGCTGATTGAAAGTCAGGTAGAACTGGGCGATCAGCGAGAGCGCCTGCTGCGCGGTAGCGGCGGAGCCCCCCCCTTACTGGGTAAGGTGGTGTGCTCGTGCGGCAACGTGGGCGAGGGCAATCTACAAGAGGCCATTCGCCAGGGGGCGCAAGAGCTGCGAACGCTGTGTCAGGCGACCGGGGCCGGATTAGGCTGTGGCAGTTGCAAACCTGAAGTTCAGGCGATCTTAACCGCCCAGGCCGTATTATCCGAAACAACATGACAGTAGAACATAAGGATTTGGTGCGCGTGATTGTGAAAGGCGGTATCCTTTCGCCGGGTGATATGATGGGAATTGTGTCGGTGGCTAAAAAGCTAGGGTCCGATGCTGTGCATCTAGGTTCTCGGCAAGATGTACTTTTTGCCGTCAACTCTCAGCAACACATTGATCAGCTAGCGCAGCTGCCGCTGCCTTATGAGTATCAAAACGAGCGACACGAGAATATCGTCAGCTCCTACGTCACGTTTGACCTAATGCCCTCGACCCGTTGGTTAGCCCCCCACTTATACCACTACGTGCTCGACAGCTTCAATTATCACCCTACGTATAAAATTAATATTACCGATCCGTTGCAAGGAATGGTACCCCTGTTTACCGGATATATCAACTTTGTGGCCTCGCCGGTGGATAACTACTGGTATCTCTACCTGCGCTATCCGGGCCAGGATCGACCCATGTGGTGCTGTCCCGATTTAATCTACGGTTTTGACCTGACGAAGGTGGCCAAGGAGCTGGAAGCGGCTGATCCTATCGGCCGTGGTACGGATCCTCACGAGGCGTACCGGCAATTGAAAGAAAGCGTACCGTTCACCACACAGGCATCAGAAGAAACCCTGCGCTACCCCGAAATGGTGTTTCCGTACTACGAAGGTTGGCATCACATCGATGGTGATCGCTACTGGATGGGAGTCTACTGGCGCAATAATCGGTTTACTAGCAAGTTTTTGCAAGCACTCTGTCAGCTGTGTCTGGATACCAACCTGGGAACCATCAGCCTGACTCCCTGGAAATCAATCATCATCAAGGATATCCGGCAGCAAGATTTGCTGGCCTGGGAGAAACTATTGGGTAAGTACGGGATCAATATGCGCCACTCTTCGCTGGAGCTCAACTGGCATATACCCGTGGCGCACCAAGCCGCCCTTGATCTAAAAAACGATTTGGTTCGGGTACTCGACCAGCAGGATATCAGCACCTACGGCCTCACCTTTGCAATCAAGACGCGGAAGCACCAAGAACCCTTTGCCTCGGTTATTATTGAGGTCGTGCCGTCGGCCGACGCTACCCCCGAGTTGTATCATATTGCTTACGCCCGTGAGTTCAATCCTAATCTGCTAGACTATATCTACTACGCCAAAGGCGTGATACGAGAGGTGATTCCACCGCTGCTAATTGAGTTAAGCAAAAAGTATTACGAGCAGCTTACTGCCGATAAGTTTGCCCCTTCGCCCGAAGAGGGGCCGCATACTGAACGCCAGCAACGTACCGTGTATCAATGCTCAGAGTGCCAGAGTGTATACGACCCGGTAGTGGGTGAGCCCTCTGCGGGTGTATCCGCTGGCACTGCCTTTGAATCTTTGCCTGACAGTCATGTGTGTCAAGTCTGCGGTGGGCCGAAAGAACTATTTGTTGCAAGTAGCTGGTCGGAGCCCTAAGTACAGTTTGCCTTGATAAGGCATACGTCAAACCTATATGTGTTGTAATTTTAGTTATGTTAACAGCGTTCATCTTTTTAGTTCATTAAAACTGGGTTTAGCCGAAACTTATTAACGGCCATTCAGCTATTCGTTTCCTTAATGACTATTTTTGCCCAATCACTTAACCAAGCACTGTATGAATTTTGTGGCACACATCAATATCATGCCCAAGAAAGAAATATTAGACCCACAGGGTAAAGCCGTAAAATTAGGCCTCGGCAATTTGGGTATGGACACGGTAGAAGATGTTCGTATCGGTAAGCACGTGATGCTACGTTTGCAAGCGGACAGCCAAGCCCAGGCCGAAGAGAAGGTTGACGCTGCTTGTACTAAACTGTTGGCCAACCTGATTATGGAAAGTTACGACTATACGCTCGAGTCTGAGGGTATGTAAGGATGCCGTTGTTTTCGTATCACGTAAAGGCACTATTTATGGTACGAATTCGTATGAATGGTATTACTAAGCACCTTCTGGCTATTGATGACGCTTCGTGGAACGTACCGCGTGTTTTTTGCCCTGCTACTCATTGGTATAGCGGGGCAGGAAGCACGCTCGCAGTCAGCCCCCTCGGTGCTGGCGCAGGGCAACTGGCTCAAAGTGCCGGTGAGCACCGATGGTTTTCATAAGATCACCGTGGGGCAACTACAGAGCGCCGGCTGGAATACCAACAACATCGCTCCCGATCAGATACAGCTCTACGGTTACGGCGGGGGCATGCTACCCCAATCACTCGACAGCCTGCGCTATACCGATCTCCCGGAGAATGCCATTTGGATTCAGGGCGGGGCAGACGGCCAATTGAATGAAGAAGACTACATCCTATTCTACGGTCAGTCACCTCACCGACTGCGCTACCGACGTTCGGGCAGTCAGTATGCGCTAGACTATCAAAAGAACTTGTACGCTGACTCCACCTATTACTTCCTGACGGTAGGCACCACGTCTGGAAAACGCATTACTTCGGACGAAGCATCGGCTTCATCCTCTTTCACGACGAATACCTTCGACGATTATGTCGTTTACGAAAACGAAGAATTCAACCTACGTAAGCCAGACGCCGGTTCGGGCCGTGCCTGGTTTGGCGAAACGATGACTAGTGGTGCCGGGCTAGAGTTTACCCTGGGTAATGCTGTTTGGTCAGACACCCGAGATGCCACCGTAACGGTTACTACGCTAGGAACGGCTACGGAGCCCACCAAACTAACGGTATCTCTCAACGAACAGGCTTTGGGTGCACTGGATATTCCGGCTATTGATACCGCCCGCTACGCGGATAAGGGCGTGGTGGCCCGAGCAACGTTTACTGCGTCGGCGGCTACCTTGCCTGCTTCTCGGTGGCAGATAGGGTTTCAGTATCAGGGCAGTCGTGCCGCCTATCTGGACAAATTCACGGTAGAAGGAGCGCGCCCGCTGCGGTACCAACAAGAAGGCTTATCGTTCCGCAGCATGGCTAGCACGCAACACAATCACACCACCTTCGAGATCGCTACCGGTACGACCGACTTGGTGGTTTGGGATGTCACCCATCCTTTACGACCGGTGCGTCAGTCAGGAACGTACGACGGCACCCGGTGGAAATTTGTAACAACCACGCAAGACACACTAAAAGAATTTGTGGCGATTGATCCGGCGGATGTACCCGCCGTGCGCCGCGTGCGGTCGGTGGCTAACCAGAATCTGAAAGACGGTCAGGTACCTCACCTGGTGATTGTGACTCCGCCTGCTTTTCAGCCTGAGGCCGAGCGGTTGGCGGCACTGCGTCGAAACCACGACGGCTTAGACGTTCGGGTGGTGGCACTTCCTCAAATCTACCACGAATTTTCCTCCGGGCGGCAAGACATCAGCGCGATCCGCAACTACATGAAGTATCTATACGATACCGACTCAAGCCGTTTGCAGCACCTACTACTGTTTGGCAAAGGCTCGTACGACTATCTCGGTTACCTGCCGTACAACACCAACTTTGTGCCCACTTACCAATCACGCGACGCCACGCACCCGATCTACAGCTATTCTTCGGATGACTACTACGCTTTTTTAGAGGCGGGGGAGGGGTACTGGGAAGAGAGCTTTGCCGGTGACCACACGATGGACATCGGCGTGGGGCGCCTGCCGGTGAAGTCGGTAGAAGAAGCCCGTATTATGGTTGACAAACTGGTGCACTACGCCACCGGTGAGGCTACGCGCGGACGCTGGCGCAGCGAGGTGGTGCTGGTGGCCGACGACGGTGATCGCAACAAGCACCAGCGCGACGCTGAGCAACTCGCCCAACGGTTAGATACGAAGCATCCGGCCTACGGCCTTAACAAAATTTACCTGGGGGCCTTTGAGCAGGAGTCTACGGCCAGCGGCGGCTCTTCGGTGGCTGCGGCTCGGCAGATTGAGCAGGTACTGAAACAGGGAGCGCTGGTGGTTAACTTCACCGGGCACGGTAGTGAAACCCGCTGGACTCAAGAGAATATCTTCAACCTCAACACCATCAGCGAGCTACGTAACTACGACCGACTGCCCTTTTTTGTAACCGCCACCTGCGAATTTGGTCGGCACGATGATCCTTCTCGGGTGTCAGGAGCTGAGCAGCTGGTGCTAAGCGAAAACGGAGGAGCCATTGGCTTGGTCACCACCGCTCGTCCAGTATTTTCCAACTCCAACCTATTACTTAACCGAGCTTTTTACGAGCAGGTGTTTGCTGTCGTAGAGGGCGAGTCGTTGACGATCGGTGAGATATTTCGGCGCACGAAGAACGAGGCCCTCAACGGGCGGGTGAATCGTAACTTTTCTTTGCTGGGCGACCCCTCGATGAAGCTCGTGTATCCCACTGACCGCGTAGCTTTGCAGCGCGCCGAAGTAAGGCAGGCCGACGGAAGCTACGCTGCGCGCGATACGCTCATGGCACTAGACCGGGTGCGCTTGCGGGGCGAAGTGTTGCGGCGTAGTAATGGTGAGCGGTACACCGATTTTGATGGTGTCGTGACGGTGGAAGTGGTGGATAAAAGTACCACGACTGAAATTAGTGACGGTGATACTGGGTTACCCATGCAATTTGAAGAGCGAAACGCCGTTCTTCATCGGGGACAAGCGCGGGTGCGCAACGGCCAGTTTACGTTACATTTCGTCATGCCACAGAATATTATTGACGAACCAGGTTTAGGGCGGCTGATGGCTTACGCCCAACGCGAGGGTTCAGACGCGCACGGAGCTGATCTTTCGGTGGTGATTGGCGGCCGCAGCGTAAACGCTGTCGCAGATGATCGCCCACCGCAAGTGGCGCTCTTTATCGACGACAGTACCTTTGTTGACGGAGGCATTACGACGGATCGACCTACGCTGCTGGCCCACCTACAGGACGAAAACGGCATAGGGCTCTTCTCTACCGATCCTGACCGCACGATGTCCGCCACCCTCGTACACCAAGAAACAGCCACGACGCGGCAGTGGGCACTGTCTGAGTTTTATGAAACCGAGGTGGATACTTATCAATCCGGTCAGGTGATATATCCATTTGATAAACTTGACAACGGGCACTATACCCTTACCCTGCGCGTGGCCGACACCTACGGCAACGTAACAGAAGAGGAGACCCGTTTTGTGGTAGGCGATCAGACGCTTCAACTGCTGGAAGTGTATAATTACCCTAATCCGTTTAGTCGAGAAACTACCTTTGTCATTGACCACAACCGACCTGGTGATGATCTGGCGCTACACATTCGCATTGTAGACCAGCAGGGCAGGGTAGTAGAAGAGCTGCGGCAAGACTTTCTGAATAGTAATACGCGCTTGCAGGCTACCTGGTGGGGGCAAGCTACGCAACCCGATCAGGTACTACCACCTGACTTGTACGTAGCGCGTATTTTGGTATGGTCATTGACCGATCAGGTTGCGAGCGAAAAATTTCACAAACTCATTATAAGTCCTTAGTTTTATCACCATCAAGAACCAAACATTGCTATGCCGATTTCACCACGCTTTATTATCGCTGCGCTCATCTCACTAGGACTTACCAGTTCAGTTTTTGGGCAGAATGGTCAAGGAAATGTTCAAGAAATACTAGGACAACAGGAGGCTCAACGGGTAATCACTACCGGCGTGCCCTTTCTGGCCATTTCACCAGACGCTCGGGCTGCCGGTATGGGTGATGCTGGCGTAGCAACCGCTCCTGATGCCAATTCGGTGCACTGGAATCCGGCCAAGTTAGCCTTTATTGAGTCTGACCTAGGAGCTTCTCTTTCGTACACCCCCTGGCTGAGCAACATTGTGGACGACATGTTTATCTCGTACTTATCGGGCTACAAGAAGATCACCGATGGGCAAACCCTGGCTCTAAATCTGCGCTATTTCAACTTAGGAGACATTACGCTTACGAACGGCTCTGGAACTCAGATTGGTCGGATTAGTCCCCGTGAGTTCACGTTTGGTGCTACCTACGCACTCAAGTTTTCTGAAAAACTTAGTGGTGGGCTATCGGCCCGTTTCATTCACTCTAACTTGTTGGTAGATACCGGAATTGGAAGTGGTCAGCCGGGTATCAGCGCGGGTGCAGACGTATCCATCTTTTACAGTTCACCCATCACGCTGGGTGCCAAAGAGGGTAACTGGTCGTTTGGAGCTAACATCTCTAACATCGGTCCTAAGATCACCTATCAGAGCGACAGTACCGCCGATTTTCTGCCGACCAATCTACGATTTGGTACGGCCTTCACTACTAATTTGGATCCCTTTAATAAGTTGACGCTGGCGCTGGATATTAATAAACTGATGGTGCCCACGCCCACGGTAGATTCTGTTACCGGACGAATCAACACGCAGAATGATAAAACCCTACTGGCCGGTATGTTCGGCTCATTCTCTGATGCGCCCGGTGGCTTTGACGAAGAGTTACGGGAGGTGATGGTCGCGGTGGGTTTAGAGTACTGGTACAACGATTTGTTTGCCGTTCGCACCGGCTATTTTCACGAAAGCCTCACCAAGGGAGCCCGCCGCTACTTCACCGCCGGTCTAGGACTACGTTACCAGGTGTTCGGAGTAGACTTCGCCTACCTGTTGCCCCGTGGGACAAACCACCCGCTGCAAGAAACCTTACGCATTTCACTGCACTTCACCATGGCTAAAGCGGAAGAGCCAGAGGTAGAACCGGATCGATAGTGGCTGGCTAATCTGTGCTGTTTAGATGTTGATGATTTAAAGAGTTGATAGGCACCAAGTGATATGACGTACGATCAGCGTACCCATTTGTTCCTGACCTACAGCAATCGCTCATCGTCCCACCACCAAAGTCATCACGGCCTTTTCATAAAACGATAGGCGGGTAATTTCAACATGCTGAGGGTGTTCATATTGTCACCCTGTAAGGGTCTTGCTGCCGGGGCCCGGTGGCACTTTAGTAACACAACGTAACAAGACCCCTTCGGGGTGACAGCATGAAATAGCCTCTTTTAGCAGGTTTTAATTTTTATGAAAAGGCCGTGCCAAATTCATCTAGCATCTCACCACCAAAGAAAGTCATCCAGTAACCAACACCCAATATCCACTAAAGAAAGTCATCCAGTAACTAACACCCAACATCCAGTACACCCAACACCCAACACCCAACACCCAACACCCAACACCCAACATCTCAGCTAAGTCCTTTCGGTGCCACTAGTACTACCTCTTCTCTTTCTACCCGTACGGCTCCGGCGGGCATGTTCTTTCCCTTACGTACGTACTTGCGAGGCGTATAAATGACGGGTGCCAATGAGTCGTGCTGTCGTTTAGAGTAGTAGGCCGCCAACTGCGCCGCCTGTTCAATCACGGTCACCGGAAAAGCCTGGTTACCCCGCTGCTTGACAATCACGTGTGAGCCACTCACGTCTTTGGCGTGCAGCCACAAATCGTCCTTCTGAGTGTGTTGCCGCAGCAAGTCATCGTTGCTTTTGGCACTTTTGCCGATCAACACGTCGTAGCCCTCGATGCTTGTGCGACGGTAAGGAAGAGGCGCAGCCTGCGTTGTATTCTTTTGTAGCAAGTGATGCGCTTCAGCGTACGCCTGTAGCTCCGAAGGAGTGTCAATGGTCGCTAGGGCCTCTTGGTGTTCCATCAGCGATAGCAAACGCGCTTCACTGCGCGCAATATTCTCTTCCGCCTGAGCGACCTCAATCCGCTGATTCTTGGCCTTCCGGTAATAATTCTCCGCTACTTTCTGCGGCGAGAGCTTGGGATTGAGTTTGACATCCACCTCTTGCTGATGGTAAAAGTCGTATAAGGTAGCCTGACCAGCTCCGGTAGGAATGGCGTGCAGGTTTGCCATAATAATATCTGCCGTCTGCTGATAGCTTGGCCCGGTGGTGAACTGCTGCAAGCGCTGCCGTGTTTTGCGCAAATACCCTTCAGTTTGCTTTTCCTCCTTAGCCAAACGTTGGCCCACCTGCCGCTGCAGGGTTGACAAGCGTTCGTCCTTGATGTAAGTGAGAAAAAAAGCGTTGATGGCGGCTATCGGATCGCTGTAAGAAGACGCCACCTCACCAAACTCCAGCAGTGACAAATGCCACGCACCGTCGAGCCGCACGAGGTAGAACCGAGTAGGGGGCGATAGGCGATCAATGGTCTCCCGCAAGAGCGTCCACTGTTCGGAGCGCGGTAGGTCAGAGTAGCCTTGTGATTGCAGGTACTGCTTCGGCACCTTGCCGAGCGTAGGGTACTGCTTACTCGCCTGACCGCCCACCTGCTCAAAATGTTCGTAGGTAACGTTAAGCGAACGGTCTAGAGCATCTAGTGCCAGGGTGGCATCGTTGCGCAAGCTACTCTTAAAAAGTGTGACTAACGTATGCTCTCGAAACAGCACGACGTTAGCGCGGTTCCCGTGCATTTTAAACAGTAGCTGGTAGGACATACCGCTATCCTGTTGCAACTGTAGCATAAAACTGCGCTCGTTCTCAAAGGTGTGCGCTCGCTGAAATTGTGCTCCCACGGTTTCAGCAAACAAATCTACGCTATTCTTTTTGGCACGGTAGAAGTGCTCAGGAAACTGCAAGCAGCAGAATCGAGCGTCCAGGTAGGCTTTGATGTAGTAGGTGTCACGCGGTTCGTTAGGGTCAGCGAAGGTAAGCACCAGCTCGTCGCGGTTTTGGCTGAAGGCCTCAAGGAGTTGCTTACCCGCCAGACGCTGTTCTAGCGCCGGCACCAGTTGCCGGAGGAAGTAGTAGTTATTGTGCATAAAGGGTTTGTACGTACTCAGTAATACGCGCTGCCACGTGGTCGGTTCCCAAACTAGCATCAAACCACTGAATCCGCGGATCACGCCGAAACCAGGTGAGCTGCCGTTTGGCGTAGCGTCGGGAGTTGCGCTTGATCAGACGCACTCCTTCGGGCAAGTCGTACGTTTGGTCAAACACCGGAAACAGCTCCTGGTAACCCACCGTGCGCAGGGCTAGCGTACTGCGGTAGGGAAGAAGTGACCGGGCCTCAGCCACTAGCCCTGCGGTCAGCATGTCATCTACCCGCCGGTTAATACGTTCGTAGAGTACATCGCGGGGCAGATCAAGGCCAATCAGCACGGTGCGAAACGGCCGAGGTGCTTGAGGCCGCTGTGCGGTAAAGGAAGAGTAGGGGTGGCCACTGCTTCGGTATACTTCCAGCGCCCTTAGCACCCGCCGGGGGTTTTGTCGGTCGATGGCATCGTAACAATCCGGGTCTACCCGCTGAAGCTCCTTAAGTAGAGGCGCGAGCCCGTCCTTCTGCCACGTCTGTTGCAAGAGTTGGCGCACGGATGGCGGCACCTCCGGCATATCATCTATGCCGTCGCAGAGCGTTTGTACGTACAAGCCGGAGCCGCCCACCGCCACGGCTAACGAACGCTGCCGGTGAATGGCCTTCACCACCGTCAGGGCATCCTCTTCAAACTGGCGTACGTGGTACGGTTGCGTCACCGATAGGAAATCCACCAAATGATGGGGAGCTTGCTGGCGTTCGGTAGCGCTAGGCTTGGCCGTACCCAAGGTCATCTCGCGGTAAAACTGTCGTGCGTCCGCCGACACGATCTCGGTGCGGTAGTGCTGCGCCAAACGAATGGCCAGCGCGGTCTTACCCACTGCCGTCGGGCCGACGATCACCAGTAGTGTAGGAGTCATAGGCATGCTAACGAAATTGGTCTCACATTGATTTATTGTCTACCTTGAATTTTCATTTGGCCGGTATGAACCCAGAAAATAGAACCAAGGAAGATCTTATTCAGGAAGTGATAGCACTGCGCCAGCAGCTGGCCCAGACCTCAAAGCGTACCCCCCCCAGCCCACCAACGGAGGTGCGTCAACAGCTGGCTAGAAGCAACCGTTTGCTGGATGAATTACACAATCAATCCACCGATTTGATTCAGGTGTGTGATGCGGAGGGTAAGTTGCTATCGGCTAACAGAGCTTGGCACGAAAAGTTGGGCTACAAGTTAGCCGAAGTAGTCAATCGTCCCTTTTGGGAGTTTGCCCATCCGCAGTACCGCGGGGCGATGCGCGTCGCCTGGCAAGAAACGAACCAGGGAAGTGCCCGCCGCAGAGTGCGGGCAGCATTCGTCAGCCGACACGGCGAGGTCATTCACGTGCTGGGTAGTTTTATGCTGCGCAGCAGTCGTCGAAACGAAACCACCAGCCGGGGTATTTTTCAGGATATCAGCGATCAGGTGCACGCCGAACGAGCGCGTACGCTATACGATAGCATTGCGAGCCATACGGTGCATAGCACCAGTTTATCCGAGCTGTTTCAGCGGATCTTCAAAGAACTTCAAAAAGTAGTGCAGGCAGAGGACCTGGGCGTAGCCGTGCGTACTTCGTCGGCGGTTGAGTTTTCGCACTGGGCCGGTCCACACGCACACTGGTTAGGTAAGCAGCGGGCGGCCTGGGAGGACCTCGTCAATTATGCGCTCGCGCAGGAGAAACCCCTGTTCTTGAGCAGAGACGATCTACAGGCGCTGATAGACACGCAGAAGATTCGTCCGCTCGACCCCTTGCCTGCCGTATGGATGGGCATTCCGCTGGTGAGCCAGCAGCAGACCGTCGGTTTGCTATTTGCTCAAAACCAAGCGCACCATGAGGCGCTGAGCGACCGCGACCTAAAGCTACTGGATTTTGTGTCAGGGCAAGTAGCACTAGCGATTGACCGCCGCACCAACGAAGAGAAGCTTAATGAGCAGCAGAGCCGACAGCAGGCTATTTTTGAGAGCAGTTCGCACCTGGTCTGGTCGGTAGACCGCCAGCACCAGTTTACCGCTTTTAACGAAAACTTTCGTAAGGTACTCACCTCTTACTACCAAGAAAGCCCCCGGATAGGGCAGTGCTACAACGACGATCATCTGTCGGTGACTGAAAACTACCTCCGCGATTGGAAAGATAGATACGAAGAGGCATTTCGGGGGCGGACCATGCAGTTTGAAGTAAAGTTTGTCTACCGCAACGAAGACACCTGGAAGCTCGTATTTATCAACCCGATTTATCGTGAAGACGGATCTATTCGTGAGGTATCGGGCATCGCGCACGATATCACGCAGCGTAAGAAATCAGAAGTAGCCCTATTAGACAGTGAGGCCAAATTCAGAACGATCTACGAGTCGTTTCAGGATATCTACTTTCGCTGTCGCCTCGATGGCACCCTCACCATGGTGAGCCCTTCGGTATACGAACTCACGCACTATGAAACCTACGATGTGCTGGGAAAAAACATCACTAACTATTACCTCTACGGCAAGCGTACTAAGAACCTGATCCGTCAGCTGGTGAAGCAACGTGCGGTGCGTAACTTTGAAGCCTCGCTGGTAAAGGAAGACGGCAGCCTATTACAGTGTATTTGTAACGTACGCCTGGTAGGAAGTCTGTTAGGAGAGGCTCGTGAGATTGAGGGGGTGGCCCGAGACATTACGGCGCTGAAAAAGACCAATCTGGCGCTACGCAAAGCCAAAGACGAGGCCGAACGCTCTCTTCAGATTAAAGAGGCGTTTCTGGCTAACATGAGCCACGAGATTCGTACGCCCATGAACGGTATTCTTAACATGATTAACTTGCTGGCCAACACCCCCCTGGCGGGCAAGCAACAAGAGTACGTGAGTACGGTGCAAGAATCTTCCGAAACCCTGCTCGCGATTCTTAACGATATTTTAGATTTATCGAAGATAGAAGCGGGGAAGATGGAGCTACAGCTTCGGCCGGTGGAAGTAAGAGCGCTGTTCGACCGGCTCTATCGTTTGTTTTTACACCAAGCGACGACCAAGGGGGTTCATCTTAGTATGGACATACCCGCTGAGGTGCCACTGGCGCTGCGGGTAGACGAGGTGCGGCTGCTACAGGTATCTTCTAACCTGGTGGCCAATGCTATTAAGTTTACCGAGCCGGGCGGTGCGGTGGCCCTGCGCCTGCAGCTGGTTAGTGAGACGGAGGAAGATCATCTGCTGCACGTGTCAGTGACTGATACCGGCATCGGCATTGCCCCACAGAACCAGGAGGTGCTGTTCAAAAATTTTAGTCAGGTAGATGCTTCTACCTCAAAGCGGTACGCTGGCACCGGTTTGGGTCTATCTATCGCCCGGCAGCTGGTAGAATTAATGCAGGGTGAAATCGGAGTGACATCTCAGGTGGGCGAAGGTAGCACGTTCTGGTTTACCTTTAGAGCGGCCCCCGCTACCCCGCCTGAGCCGCAACCTGCGCCCGATGGCAAGCAGTCCTTTGGCGATCAGGGGCCACGGGTTTTGGTGGTAGACGACAACACCATCAACCGGCGCGTGGCGCAGGAGGTGCTGACCCAGGCGGGCTGCCGGGTGACGCAGGCCGACAGCGGCAAGGTAGCTATCGACTGCGTAGCCCGGCAGTCCTTCGACATTATCCTGATGGACATTCAGATGCCCGGTATGAATGGGGTGGAAGCCACCGAGCAGTTGCGTGCCACGCACGCCGAGCAGCTACCTCCCGTAGTGGCCATGACCGCCTACTCGATGGACGGCGATCAGGCCAGGTTCATAGAAGCCGGTTTAGATGAATACCTCAGCAAACCCATTCGCCCCGAGGAGCTACTCACGAAGATTGCTACCTTGACCGGCTATGCGCTCACCAACGCTGCGCCTACGGTTGCATTGGAAACACCGGTAGCCGACGCGGTGGTGATTAACCGGCAGGTGCTACAAAAGCTGGAAAAGTACGGAGGGCCGGAAATGGTTACTGAATCGTTGCAAGACTTTGAGGAAGAAGCGGCTACGCTGCTGAGCCAGGCGGAGATCGCCGGTCGTGCGGGCGATTACCCAACGGTGCTAACCGCGCTGCACACCCTCAAGGGGAACGCTAGTACGCTGGGCATCGACCAAGTGACCCGGCACGCCCGAGACACCGAAAAGCGGCTCAAAGAAGAAAAATACGACAGACTGTCAGAAGATTTGTTAAATTTAAGGGCATCTTTCTTAAATTTCCAACGTACTTTCCACCAACACTACAAACCCCAGAGTCATGCCGGATAAAAAGCGCGTGCTGGTGGCCGAAGATAGTTCGGTCATTCAGAACTTAACCAAAAAAGTACTACAGTTTCAGAACTATGAGATTATCTCGGTCAAGGATGGTCAGCAAGTGATCAACAAGATAGAAAAGGAGCACTACGATGTTATTCTGATGGACATCAATATGCCTAAGATGAACGGTATGGAGTGTAGCAAGCAGGTGCGGGCCCTGTCTGATAAAAGCAAAGCGCAGACGCCCATCATCGCCATTTCGGGTAATGCCGATAACTATTCGGAAGAAGATTTCAAGGACGCGGGCATTAACGAGTACATTCCTAAGCCGATTGACTTTGACCATCTGGTGGAGACGGTCAATCGGTACGCGGGCGAGCATGCTGATTAAATATACCCCCGCTTTTCTGCGCAAGCTCGAGGACTTATTGTCGGCCTTGGGCTACATCCTACGCTACGAAAAGGGAAATTTTCAGTCGGGTTACTGCATCCTGCGTGATACTGAGGTGGTGATCATCAATAAGTATTTTACCACCGAAGGGAAGATCAACTCCTTGGTAGATATCATTCGCCAAATCGACGTAGACCCCGAACCACTTGATGATAAGCGTCGCAAGTTTTTACTAAGTTTATTAGAAATTTCTTCACCCGTTTGAAAGTCACCTTCCTCGGCACCGGCACCTCACAGGGAGTGCCCGTTATCGGGTGCCGGTGCGAGGTATGCCGCTCTCTCGACTTTCGCGACAAACGACTGCGTACCTCGGTACATCTGGCGGTAGACGGGCAGAGCCTGATCATCGATTCGGGGCCCGACTTTCGGCAGCAGGTGCTGGCGCAGGGCATCGACCGACTGGACGGACTCATTTTTACGCACCAACATAAGGACCACGTGGCCGGCATGGACGACGTGCGCAGCTATAACTTTCGCCAGAAGAAAGCCATGCCAATTTACGCCCGCGACGAGGTGGTGAACCAATTGGAGCGAGAGTTTGCCTACGTGTTTGCCAAGGATAAATATCCTGGTGTTCCGCAGGTAGAAGTAAACCGTATCCGCAATGAGCCCTTTGAAGCCCAGGGCGTGCCGGTGATTCCTATTGAGGTATTGCACTACAAACTGCCGGTGTTTGGCTACCGCATCCATAATTTCACCTACATCACCGACGCGAAGTATATTACCGACGAAGAAAAAGATAAGATACGGGGCAGCCGGGTCCTCGTACTCAATGCCCTTCAGCACCGGGAGCACATTTCTCACCTAACGCTAGAAGAAGCACTGGAGTGGATTGATGACCTTCAGCCCGAGCGCGCCTACCTCACGCACATCAGCCACGGCCTGGGCTTGCACCAAGCAGTGACCAAGACACTACCCGACGGCGTACAACTTGCCTACGATGGGCTGAGCATCGATATTGACTAATGACATAATCACTCATCATTATTCATTACTCATTCATCATTATTTTACCACGCGAACGTAGTCGTACAGCTCACCTACCTGAACATTAACTACGTATGTACCGGTGGGGTACTCGCTCATATCTATTACTAACGAATCCCTAGAGCCTACTACCGTATACTGCTCTTGGGCAACTAACTGCCCCGAAGGAGTGACCACCTGCACCGATAGCACGTGACCCGCTGACCCGGCTACGTCAATGGCTACCTCCTGGGTACCCGGGTTTGGTGCTGCCGATAGGGTAAGGGCTGGGTACAAAGACCCTTCTTCGGTAGTAAGCAGCTTGTTGAGCTTGCTCAGCCGTCGGTCGTTGGTGCGCAACAAGGCTGATAAGTCCGGCAGAACGACCGCATCAACTACGTGTACTATGCCGTTGGAAGCCTGTACGTCTGCCGCTACGATCTGCGCGTTGTTGATTCGTACATTACCACTGTCCCCACTTACCGACAGGGGCAGTCCTACCAACGTATTGATCTGCGGCTGGTTAAGCAATTCACTGCTGGCGAACGCCCCTTCGGCCACGTGCAACAGCAGCAGTTTGTGCAGAATGAAGCGGGGTAGCTGTTCCACGCTATTGAGACCCAACAGGTTCAGCACTTCCTGAAAGGCCTGATTGGTAGGCGCAAATACGGTGAATGGTCCCTCACTGTGAAGCGCGTGGGTGAGTCCGGCGCGTTGTACCGCTTGCACCAAAGTGCTAAGATCGTCGTTCTCACTAGCCAGTTCCACGATGGTCTTGAGGGCGGGCGAAGTGATGGAGTCAACCACCACAAAATCTATTACCAAAGAGTCGCCGGACTGGCCTTTTGCGCGGTTGAGCTCATAGGGGGTAAGCGTTAGTTGATAGCTACCAGGAGCAGGGCGTCTGATGTCAGCAGGCCCCTGCCGCAAGAATAGATTATAGGGAAGAATATTTTCGGTGCGTACCGTCTCATCTAACGCAAACCGAACGCTCTGCACCGGACTCGTGGCGACTGCTCGCACGTTAAAGCCCTCAGGAAAGTCTTGAAGGTTGATCGTGTCGCCATTCATCAATACTCCTATATCCTGCTCGGTAGCAGGATCGACTAAAACCACCCGGTTGACACTCAGGGTGGGAGCCTGGCCACCGGTGCTTCCAGGAAAATCCTTAGCACTATTTTCTTCGCCCTCGTTAAGAAACGGTTTTCCATCATTGGCTCCCCAGGCGGCGGCGAAATATTCATCAGAGTTGGGTGCTAGAATGCTACTGACGTAGTACCAGTTGGCCTGCGCGCGCTCTTCTGACACATCCAGGATAAAGTAGCCGTGCTCGTCCAGATCGTTGTAACGCATGTGGGGATTGGGGTTGATACCACCCACCGTTGGAACCGCCTCGGGCAACGGCTGATTGATTTGCGCCTCGAAACCGAGCGTGGCTTCCCGACCGATATTTTCGTCGAAGTTAGCAGAGTTGACACTGGGAGTCGCAAATTCTACTGCGACTGATCCGCTACGGGTGGCAGGGTCGTAGGTAGGGGTGACCGGTACTGGCACTTGTTGCGCAGCGGCAATGCTGGCGTCACTACCGCTGAGAGGGGCGGGTTGGGCCGTCACATCGTAGGCAAACGAAGAGTGAAAATCGCCGGTGAGGATCACGACATTGTCGAGTTCGTTGTCACCGATATAGTTAATGATCTCATCACGCTCGGCGGGATATCCGTCCCAGATGTCCAGGAAGATGCTCTCAATGCCGTCGGGGGTGGTATCACCGTTCGGGTCAAGCCCGGCGAACCAAACGTTGAACGGGGAGAAAATCACCTGATTGCCCACCACTTTCCACTTAGCCCGTGAGGTAGTAAGCTGCTCGTAGAACCACTGCTTTTGCGTGTCGCCCAGCATCGTGCGTTCCGGATTGTAGAGTTCCGCACTGGTCACACTCATCTCTTGTTGGTCACGCTCCTCGAGTCGGGTATCCAGCATAATCAAGTCCACTAGGTCACCGTAGTGGATATTCCGATACAGGGGTTTCTCGGCCAAATCTACCCGAATAGGTAGCCACTCCGCGTACGCTTGCTTTGACTCAGACTTACGCTCTTCCCAGGGGCCTTCGGTCTCCGATTGGTGGTTCTGCGCCCCGTCTTCGTACGAGTCGTTGGTCGACTCGTGATCGTCCCACACGGCGATGAATGGGTGTTGTTGGTGTACCGCCCGTAGGTCAGGGTCTAGTCGGTACTGCGAGTAGCGGGTGCGGTAATCATCCAGTGTTACAATCTCTTTGTCCGGTAGGTGGCTTCGGTTCTGGCGTAGATCCTCATTACCGTAGAAGTCTTCGCCTGAAGCGGAGTATTCGTAAATATAATCCCCCAGATGAATGACAGCATCAAGATCAGCGCGTTCGGCAATCTTACGGTAGGCACTAAAGTAGCCTGCTTGATAATTACTACACGATACCACCGCAAAGCGTAGCCGGTCAGCTTCATCGGCAGTGGGTGCCGTGCGGGTGCGTCCGGTGATGGAGGTCGCATTGAGCGCACTAAAGTGATAATAGTAAGTTGTATAAGGGGCAAGGTCGGTCACGTCTACCTTGACGGTATAGTCGCGTTCCGCATCGGTAGTAAACACGCCGGACTGCACCACGTGGGTCATGCCCGAGTCGGTGGCCACCTGCCAGTGCACGTCAACGGGGGCCATAGGGCTGGTTTCTGGAGTCACCCGCGTCCAGATAATGACACGGTCAGCGAGAGGGTCGCCCGAGGCTACTCCGTGGTAGAAGGGTTTGTAGTCAGGGTCAAAATCAAGTGATTGGCCAACACTAGTAGCGTGGGTCAATAGTAGAACAACGCCTGCCAGTAAGGGAAAGGAGTGTGAAAAACGGGCCATAGGTTTAGATTTACGGGTGTCAAGGTAAAACCTAAAACTAGGTGTCGTCCTCTAAAAAGGACACGCAAGACTCGTTATGAAATCGTTAAGGTTTGGGTAGTCAGGAGATGTACTGGTAACATGCGTAATCGGTAGCTATTGTGATAGCTCCTTTGCGTTAGGATGCTGCCTGGAACCGCTTTTTAGAGAGTAAATTCGAGGCGGGAGGAGGGTTATCCGATTAAAATCGCTTTTGCCCGGAGAACTCCATAGCTTCCCCCTTACCAAAGCCAAAGCTGACGCCAACCGTGATAAACCGGCCCCGCAAACGGTAGTCAGATAGAAAGAAATCGGGCTGACGGGTTTCTGACTCAAAGATGCGAGAAGCCAACACGTCGCGGACGCTGAGGTTGAGAATCGTTTTGCCGTTCATAAGCTTTTTTCGGAACCCCAGATCAGCGAAGAAAAAGCCGAACTGTTCGCGTTGAAAGGTGCGGAAGCGCGAGCGATAGTTACCGATCACTTCCACATCAATATCGGCGGGTAGTTTAAACTTGTTAGTCAGGCGTGCCGACCACTGATCGGCCGAAAAGTCAAACGAATTTTCTTCAAAATTTCCTACTCGGCTAAAGTAGTTGTAGTTGGCATCACTGCTCAACGTCCACCAGGTGGTAGGATCATACTTAGCGTTTAGCTCTACTCCCATGGCATCGTTGGTGCCAATGTTCTCAGGACGCGTAAAGCTCACGTTATCATCAAAAGTAGCCACCTCCTCAATCACATCGGTGGTATAGCGGTAGTATACGGCCGCATTGAACGACACCGGCCCCTGGTCAAAAATACCGGTCACTTCGTACGAATCGGTGAACTCCGGTTGCAGCAGTGGGTTGCCTGCGCTGATGCTGAAATTATTACGAATATTGGTAAACGGATTCAGGTCCCACAGACCCGGACGGTAGATACGGCGCGAGTAGCCCGCTTGCAGCGAGAAATGATCGTTCAGTCGGTAAGAAGTGTGAGCGGTAGGAAACAGGTTGGTAAACCGCTGCTGATTGCCCTCATCGGTGGTAACCAATAGCGTGCGCATGTCAGTATGCTCTACCCGCAGCCCGAGCTTCAGCCCGAACTGATCGCCCTCGTAGGCTCCGGTGGCATAAGCCCCCAACACGTTTAAATTGAAGTCGAACACGTTGGTTAAACTTGGGTCAACCACCCAGCGATCATCTGCCCGATTACTAATCGCAAAGTCGTTTGTTACGTCTGTTATCACATACTGGGCACCGCTTTCCAGGGTGAGGGTTTCACTAAACGGACGGGTATAGTCCAGTTTGAACGTGTACTCACCTTCCTGAAAGTCGGTACGGGTTTGCTGCCGTTCGCTAAACGCCTCACCGTTCATCAGGGGTGTATTGGTAAATTCCGAGGATTGGTCTTTACCGAAGAAGTTGCCCAGAGCACTGAAGAGTAGGTCGTGCTCTTTGTTATCAGGAAAGTCACGTTTGTACTGAAGCTCATACTGCCATTTGGGGTTGGTGGCCTCGGTTTCTTCGTCCCGGTTCCAGCGAGAAACAGGCACGTCTGCTTCGTTCCGCAGCTCAAAGTCAGTGTCCGAAAATTCACTTTCTATTTCGTAGGCAAAGTGTCCCGTCAGAGAGAGTACGTTGTGTTGATTGATATGGTAGTCAGTGCCCAGGATAACATTAAAGAACGTTTCGTTTTTGTCGCTTTCGCCCTCGCTCGCAATGGTTGAGTCCGTGGTTAAGTCACGGTTGAGGGCACGATACTGAGCGGGAAAAGTGCGGTGCCCCACACCCAGCTGACTAAACAAGTTAAACTTTTCGGTACGGTTGTTCAGGCTGAGACCCAGACTGTGGTTGTTGGGTACACCGGTGTTTAGCGTGGCCGAGCCATTAAACCCACGTTTCTCCTCTTTTTTGATCACGATGTTAATGATGCCCGCCGTGCCCGCCGCTTCATATTTAGCTGACGGATTGGTAATCACCTCGACGCGCTCGATCATGTCTGCCGTGATGGTACCCAGTGCGTTACCTTGTTCGCTGGTGAGTACCGAGGGTTTGCCGTTCACCAGAACACGCACGCCCTGACTACCGCGCAAACTGATTTGCCCCTCAATGTTGACATTGACCGAGGGAACGTTGTTAAGTACTTCCAGGGCGCTGGCGCCGGTACTACTCAGGTCTTGCCCTACGTTGAATACCCGCTTGTCCAGCCGAAACTCCGTCTGTGATTTTTCGCCCCGTACCACCACCTCGTCCAGCGTTTGCTCGTCGGCACTGATGGCAATCGTACCCAGCGTCACTTGCCCGCGTTGGGCAGTGAGGTCGGGAATGGTTTTGGTGGTAAAGCCAATAAAGCTCACTTCCAGGTAGACTTCGGGGGTAGGGGCGGTGAGCGTGAACGTGCCGTCGAGGGCGGTGGTGGTTCCGTCAAGCAGCGTACTATCGGCACGGGCTTTCACGACGACGGTGGCGTATTCTATCGGTTGCTGACTGCTACTTTCTACGACCTTTCCGGTGATCGTAACCGACTCGTCTTGGGCAACGGGCGGATGAAAGGCCACCATGAGCAGGTATAATAGGGTTTGAGCGATCATGACTGGAGCGAATTGATTCAACGGAAAACAAGCAAATCTTTTCCTAAACAAAAAACAGTCTCGGTAAACGACTGAATTTTTCCGGTAACGAGGGTCTGCGTTAATAGTGCCAACTGAATAGAGAATATTAACACTAAACCGGTTCGCAAGGGTAAGCTATCCGTGGTGAGCCAACTCTTTTTGCACGACCTGCTTCATCCGATACACAAAAATATACCAAGTTCCTCCAATGAATAAACTCCAACCTGCCGTAATTAATAACAAAGCAGTAACAGAAGCCTGATACTGAGTAACCAGGGTTCCGTACATTAAAGCGATCATAACACCGTACACAGCCCAGTTAATGTACTTCCAAGGACCCATCTTTTGTGCGCGTAACTTGGCCGCTCCTTTCACCTTACGCTTTTGACTGATCCAGATACCCGTCAGTACCAGTGAGGAAATACCTAGCCCTAACACGAACCAGATAACTTTTGTAGCCAGTCCGCCCCAGTAGCCGAAGTGCAGTGGGTCAGCAATATCGTTGAGCCACGTGACAGTAGGCAGCGCACTAGCCCGCTGTACTTGCAGCACCTCGTAGGTCTGCGGATGCAGATACACCCGATTGGCCCGATTGCGCACCAACGGTTCGTCGCTGGTGCCTGTGAGGTAGAGTGACTTGTTTGGGGCGCTGGGCGGCAAAATGTCCTTAACGGCTAGTCCGGAGATTTCTGCCTGCGCTACCCGCACCGCCCGGTCATAGTCCAGCGTCCGCACGAAAGTCGGAAAGGCGGCCGAATCGGTGACCGGTTGAGCGAGTACGGGAGCTTGGGGGTTGGCGGTATCAGAGACGCCCCCTACGTTGGCCCGCTCCACAAAGTACCAGATGCCGGTGATGGAAAAGAGTAGGGTAAAGGGCACCGACCAGACGCCCACCAAACGGTGCAGACTGCGGAAGAAGACTACTAGCCCCTTACTGGTTTTGAGATCGAAGAGCTTCCGGTACCACCGCTTATAGAATAGCAGCGCCGTCGCTAGCGAAATGAGTAGTAAAAAACCGAAGGCTAGCACCGTAAAGTGTCCGATCTGAAACGGAATAAACAAGAAGTAGTGCAGATCACGGAAGAACCGCTGAAAGGTAGCGTTGCGCTGCCCTGCACCACCCCGGTATAGGGATTGGCAAACACGTAGTGACGTTGGCCATCGATCTGTACGTGCAGGATATTACACAGGTACGGCTCTTCCACCGTCTCCCAGTAGGTGATGCTCCCTTCGGGAAAGACAGCGTACACATGGGCGGCTATTACGTTCCGAAAGGCGAGCGTTTCCTGGGGAGCTGCTCGTACGGCTGGATTGAACAGCCAGTCCATTTCATGACTCAGCGTAGCCAGTGTACCCGACAAGCATACGATAAAAAACAGTATGCTCAGCTTGATGCCGATCCAACTGTGCAGGCGAAAAATACGTTTGCGGTCAAACTTCATAGGTCATTTTAATGAGTGATGAATAATGACTGATGAGGACATTATTACTCACTACTCATCATTCAAAGGTTTGTACCGTATTCATCGTGTGGGTGTTTAGGATTGAACAATCTGGTAGGCTTCGTGCACGATCAGTGCTTCGCGAATGAGTTTCTTCAGCGCATGCACGTCTGACTGACTCAGGCAAAAGCCCATGAACCCGACTGAGGCACGTCGTGTAGCGGGGTCGCCGTTTTAGACCCAATGAATGATACGTCGTTCTGATAGGTAGTTTCCTGCCGACCTACAATCTCTACTTCTTGCAACTGCGTGAGGCTCGCCCGTAACCGAACGGTGAGGCGCTGGGTCTCGCCGGATGACACTTGCACCGACCGTTGCTTCGTTTGGTAACCTACGCCAGAAATGACGAGTTGGTACGTGTCTGGCGCAACGTCTGTTATAGTGAACTTGCCGCCCAGGTTGGTGATATCGCCCTGGGTGGTTCCGGCGAGCGCCACGCTAAGACCAGGTAGCGGTTGGCTATCCGCATCGGTAATCTGGCCTTGGATGGTACCGGTTTGTGCGGCAGCGGTAACGGCCACGGTGATGAGTAGCCAAAAAAGTATCATGTGTTTCATCGGTTGGTCGTATTAAAATTAATGTAGGACTCTCATGAAGTTGGTGCCTTGGGAGGCCGGGGGAAGTTATTCACGCTTAAACCCCGGCTACCACAAGGACTTCAAACTCCGGTGGGCACCGTCAACCCGACACTGACGCACCTACCGAAAGTGAATTTGCTACTGCCCCGCCGCCAGATCGGCCACGGGTACCACAAACGGCTCAATGGCGGCACGGATGCGCGGCAAACCGGTTTCTGAGTCGTATCCTGCGTCACTGACCAACTCCTCATTGAGCGGAAACAAGCGTTCGTACAGCCGTTGATCGTTCACCTTAGCCTGTAGCTGTAGTGTCTGTTGGCGATCAAAAACTTCGTTCCAGACGGTGCGCACATCGGCCCAGAAAGGTTCGTTCTTGGTCCACCACTCAGCGGCCACCCGGCAGCGAGCATCATCTACCTGCCGGTAAGTGTTCATGCCTTTTTCGTAGGCTAAAACCTTTCGTTCGTTACCTTCGCGATTCACTTTGGCATTGTCTTGCTCGTGTATGTGGCCCTTGTCCGTGATTTCGTGGCGATTGGTGCGTCGCATGATATTATAATCGTCGCGGTGGGTGTACTCGCGGCGGGGCAGGGGAGCGTCAACGGTGCTTTCCCAGTAGTGGCGCCCGTCTTCGTGCACCCAGGTAGCGCTGCCTTCGTAGCGCGGACTGTCATCTACCTGATATACCTTTTGGGTCCATTGCCCCTGAGCTCTCTGGTTGGATAGCATTTCGTAGTTCCATGTTCGGTCACCAGCGAAAGTATACAGCTCAGCATTTTCGTAAACCCAGTCCTGCCGCCAGTGCTTCATGGCAAAGGTATCGTTGATGACCAGGATGTGCTGTATCACGAGTTGGTCAGGTGATTCTTCTACCAAACTAATCCACTCAAGCCCGCTGGTCTGATAGCGGTCGTGAAATTGATAATTGGAGTCGGGTGAGAATGTCTCAGCGTACCGAAAGTCGACTTCGTAACAACCGCACTGGTCTTTGATCGACTGTTTGTCTTGTTTCTTCTGGGCGAAGAGCGAGGTGCTGATGAGGGTGGCGATGATAAGCGCGTAAGTTTGCATGATCGTGCGTGTTTATGAACTGGGAATGACGACTCGGACAGAGGAAAATAACCACTAATAATTATTTAGACTAAATAAAAATAATGACTCAAACATAGGTAGCTTGTGTTAATACTACAAGCGGGTCCGATTATTTATTTGATAGAGTATCGTTATCGCTCATTCTCATTTCAGGATAAAGCTACCGGAATGATAAGCGGGTAATTTTCACTTCATTAAATTTCCTGTTTTTATACAATATTTTAACTTATCAAACATAGCAGTGAAGAGTATGACTTATGTGCTGCTACTAACAAAAAAGTTTTACTCAATATGTAGAAAAGTAAAATAAGTTAAAGCTACTGATGGACACACATGACGGGGGTTTGTGCCGCCCGATAGCTCTCGAGCGGGTGATTGGCAAAGAAATGGCCTATCGTCAAAGTGTCAGTTACTATCAAACCTTCATCTATGTATGCCTTTACTATCAACATTCAACCGATCACTTGATCGCCCCGCAGTGGCCCACCTTCTTAGAAGGGCCACCTTTGGTGCCACTCATCAGCAAATCGACCAGTACGTAGGCAAGACGGCTAGCCAGATTTATGACGCACTCACGGCTGAAGTGCCCAATCTGCCTATTCCTCGCAGCCCCAGTACGGGTGAGCCCTGGCAGGTTGCCAGAAAAGAAGATAACGAACGTACGCAGGACACCAATAGCATCTACTTCGTCTTTACCTGGATGGATCATTTGTGCCGCTCGCCCCTGTCGTTGTCCGAAAAGATGGTCTTTTTTCACCACTCTTTCTTTACCACCCGACGGAGTAAGGCTAGTGAGGGGGTGATTTTATACCAGCAGAACCAGCTGTTTCGACACTACGCACTCGGCAACATGAAGGACTTAGCCTTCAAGATTTGCTATGATAATGCTATGATCCAGTTTCTGGATGGTTCTCAGAACTTCAAGGGGCGTCCTAACGAGAACTTTGCGCGTGAGTTTCTAGAGCTTTACTCATTAGGAAAGAAGGGAGCCAACGGTAAGCCTGCGGTGCACTACACCGAGCAGGATGTGCAGCAAGCGGCTCGCGTATTCTCAGGTTTTTACGTTGACTATACGGTGTCGGAGATAGATCCTGAGACTAAGATTCCTATGGGACGACTGAGGCTCAACCACAAGGGAGAGGCGTCGGCGCACGACTTTGGAGCTAAAACGTTCAGTGCAGAATTTGACAACCGGGTCATCACTCCTAAAGCCGAGACCGCTGAGGCGGCCATGGAGGAAATACGGGAGTTTGTGGATATGGTTTTTGCTCGTCGCGAAACGGCGCGTCACATCGCGCGCCGCCTGTACCGATACTTTGTTTATCATCAGATAGACGATAGGATAGAGCAGGAGGTGGTGCAACCGTTAGCTGATGCGCTTCTGAAGAACAACTACGAGATAAAACCCGTGCTGCGTATGCTACTGAGTTCTCAGCATTTCTATGATCAGGGCGAACGCCCTGCGCAGCGACGGGTAAGAGGAGCACTAATCAAGTCACCCTTAGAGCTCATCGTGAATACGATGCGTTACTTCAAGGTGCCGCTGCCCGCCCGCAACAACGTGGGTGAGCACTACGCACTCATGCGCCTGGTTTGGAACCGTATGCAGGCGCAGGGAATGGATCTGTACGATCCGGTGGTGGTAGCGGGCTATCCGGCGTACCACCAGTCGCCGTTGTTTCAAAGGTCTTGGATATCATCATCGGCACTTGCCTATCGCTACAAGTTTAGCTACGATATTGTTGCGTCCGGTCTCAGAAGAAAGCAGTACCCTACCAATATGCAGGCAGACGCCCTCAAGTACGTGCAGCAACCTGAGAATATCACGAAGCCGGATGATGCGAAAAAGCTGGTGCAAGAGTTGGTTGACGACCTCTTCGCTCGCTCCATAGATCAGAAGCGACTCGACTATTTTGAGCAGCAGGTACTGCTGGATGACCTATCACCGATTAACTGGGAGTTTGAGTGGAAGAAGTACCGCGAAGGGGAAGGCGAGGAATACGCAGAGGGGCTACGCTCGCAACTGAACAAACTGATGTCCAGTATGATGCAAACTCCCGAATACCAACTCTGTTAACCTAAGCCGAACCAACCATGAAAAGAAGAAATTTCCTCAAAAATATGTCATTGGCTGGTCTAGGACCACTGATGATCAACGGATTACCAGTGCAAGCTTTGGCCGGACACGATGGGCTGAAACAACTAGCGGCCGGTGCCGAAGGTGATCGGGTGCTGGTACTTGTGCAGCTGCACGGGGGCAACGATGGCCTCAACACGTTAGTGCCGCTCAATCAGTACGACGTGTATAAAAACCAGCGACCCAACATCGCTTTGCCCAGATCGGGTAATCGTCGACTGCTGACGCTCGACAGTCAACGTCCTGATAACCAGCAGCTGGGAATCCACCCGGACATGCAGTCATTTCAGCGACTCTACGACGACGCTCAGGTGTCTATCGTACAGTCAGTAGCCTACGACAACTTCGCTGGCTCGCACTTTCGCAGCCGCGATGTGATGTTCATGGGCGGCGGTGGCAACGATAGCTTTGATTCAGGCTGGGGCGGGCGTTACCTCAATTCACAGTTTCCGGGCTACCCTGATGCTTACCCTTCGGAGGCCATGGCCGATCCTCTGGCCATTGAGATTGGATCAAGCGTATCGCTGGCCTTTCACGGGGCAAACGGAATATCTACCTCGGTAGCGGTAAGCGATCCTGAAAAATTTATTGATCTTATTTCTCAAGTAGGAAGTTCTTCCACAGCATCCAGTGGCAACGGATACTACGACCAAGAGTTAAACCACATCATCAACGTAGAACTGCGGGCTAATAAGTACGCTCAGCGTCTGGCCGACGTGTATTCACAAGGAAAGAATGGCACAATATCCTATCCTGAGAAGTACACCTACGGCGGCAGAGATTCTTACAACGAGTTGTCTGGGCAGCTCAAGACCGTCGCCCGACTGTTGAGTGGCGGTAGCAAGACCAAGATCTTTTTGGCCCGCATTGGAGGTTTTGATACCCACGCGCTACAGGTAGAAAATAATGACCCTACCCGGGGAAAGCATGCTTCGTTACTCTACAATCTGTTCGGAGCCGTTGAGGCCTTTCAGAAAGACCTTCGTCAGCTTGGCATCGAAGACCGCGTAATGACCTTTACTTTCTCGGAGTTTGGTCGCCGGGTGGCGTCTAACGCTGGCCAAGGTACCGATCATGGTACCGCTGCGCCCTTCTTCGTGTTCGGTAAACACGTGAAGCCGGGCATTATCGGTACGAACCCCGACTTGTCAGATCTAGATAGGGGCAACCTGAAGTATCAGTACGACTACCGTCAGGTGGTAGGTACGCTACTCAAGGATTGGCTACGTGCCGACGGTGATGCATTGAGCCAAACCCGTTTGGCGGCCTTCACTAAAACTACGCTGCCGATTGTAGGGGGCGTCGTGCCACCACCGGTGAGCAAGTCTGACCCTAAGCCTTCGGGACTTATCAATGGTATCTATATGCTACGTTCGGTGAGTACGGGTAAGCTGGTAGAAGTGGCCGCCGCCGGGGGCAGCGGCGATAACGTACGCTTAGGAAAGGAAAACGGTGGAAAGAACCAGCGCTGGCAGATTACCATGATAAGAGATAAGTACTATCGCCTTACCTCGGTTCAGAATCTGAAAATGAGTATGGATGCCTATCGCTGGGGCAAAGAATCCGGTACCAACGTGCAAGTGTGGTCCAGTGCCGGTGGGCAGAGTAACCAAGAATGGCGGCTGGTAGGGAATGAAGAAGGACAGTACCGGTTTGCTCCCTACTACCTCGACGATATCGGAATTGGTATGTCAATAACTGTCGGTGGCGATTCTGACGTTTATCTGAGTAGGACTACCAAGAAGGAGAATCAGCTGTTCACGCTAGAGCGGGTAGAAGATAACGCACGGGTTGATACGGCACCCATCACCAAGAAGAAGGTGGCCACTACTGCCGCTATTACTGAACTGACGGTGTATCCCAACCCCTTCGTAGATAAGCTCTACGTGCATAGCCCCACCCGACAGCCCGGGGTAGTAGAAGTGAAGGATGCGCTGGGGCGCTCAATACTGCGGCAACCGCTGGATGAGGCAAAAACCACCCTCCGTCTCAACGGACTGGTGAAAGGAATCTACTACGTCACCGTAGAGCAGGCAGGAGAGAAGACTACGGAAAAGATGATCAAGAAGTAAGAAACACATCAATCACAATTCACTTTCTATTGCCGTCTATTCAAAGCGATAGTCCACTTAGGGCTATCGCTTTTTATTTAGGCTAGTATTAAAATGAATGATCTTTTATACTTTTAATAAGTATATATGCTTGCAAAAAGAATTTATTGGGAGGTAGACTTGTTTGTTAGCCGTGATACACTAGTTTTGTCACATTAAAATACTCGCTAATTCACGACAATAACCCTCCTGCTCATGACCACCCAAGCCGCTGTTTACAACGAAGATAGCATCCGCTCATTAGATTGGAAGGAGCATATTCGTCTTCGTCCCGGCATGTACATCGGCAAACTGGGGGACGGCTCTTCTACCGACGACGGTATCTACGTGTTGGTAAAGGAAGTGATTGACAACAGTATTGATGAGTACGTAATGGGCCACGGCAAAACCATTGAGGTGCGTATCTCAGACCACCAGGTAGAAATTCGTGACTACGGCCGGGGTATTCCGCTGGGCAAAGTAGTAGACTGTGTGTCTAAGATCAACACGGGGGGCAAGTATGACTCGGCAGCGTTTCAAAAATCAGTGGGTTTGAATGGAGTAGGTACCAAAGCCGTCAACGCATTATCCGACTACTTCAAGGTGCAGTCGTTTCGAGAAGGAAAAACCAAATTGGCTGAGTTTGAGCGGGGTGAAGTCAAAACTGATGCCCGGCAGAAGAAAGCGGATGAGCGTAACGGAACCCTGATCGTCTTCAAACCCGACGAGTCTATCTTCAAAAACTACCACTATCGGCCGCAGTTCATCGAGAACCAGATTTGGAACTACGCCTATCTGAATACCGGGCTCACCATCCAGTTCAACGGCAAAAAGTACCGCTCTGACAACGGCTTGAAAGATCTGTTGGATAAGAAAGTAGAAGTAGAACAACTACGCTATCCTATCATCCACCTCAAGGGGGATGATATCGAGCTGGCCATGTCGCACGGCAACCAGTACGGGGAAGAGTACTATTCATTTGTCAATGGTCAGTACACTACCCAGGGCGGTACGCACTTGGCGGCCTTTCGCGAAGCGGTGGTGGAGACCGTACGCAACCACTACGATAAAAAATACGATGTAGCCGACATTCGAGCTTCTATCGTGGCCGCTGTTTCGGTACGGGTGCAGGAGCCGGTCTTTGAGTCGCAGACTAAGACCAAGCTGGGCTCGCAGAGCGTGGCTCCCAAAGGACCCACCATGCGGGCGTTCGTAGGCGACTTTGTGAAGAACGAACTGGATAACTACCTGCACCAAAACCCCGATACGGCAGCCGCCCTTAAAAAGCGCATCGAGCAGTCTGAGCGAGAGCGCAAAGAGATTGCCGGCATCAAGAAGCTGGCGAACGATCGGGCCAAAAAGGCGAACCTGCACAACAAGAAACTGCGCGACTGCCGTATCCACTTCGACGACAAAAAGGTGAGTCAACGTGGCGAAGACCGTCGGGAAGATACCATGATCTTTATTACGGAGGGCGACTCGGCCAGCGGATCTATTACTAAGTCGCGCGATGTGCAAACCCAAGCGGTATTTAGCCTGCGGGGCAAACCGCTGAACTGCTTCTCACTCACCAAAAAGGTGGTGTACGAGAACGAGGAGTTTAATCTGCTGCAACACGCGCTCAATATTGAGGACGGACTGGACGGATTACGTTATCGTAAGATTGTGATTGCCACCGATGCTGACGTGGACGGTATGCACATTCGCTTGCTGCTGCTCACATTCTTCTTGCAGTTTTTTCCTGATTTGGTGCGCAACGGACACGTGTATATTCTGGATACACCGCTGTTTCGGGTGCGCAACAAGAAAGAAACCATCTACTGCTACAGCGAAGAAGAGAAGCGGCTTGCTATTGACAAGTTGGGAGCCAAACCGGAGATTACTCGTTTCAAAGGACTCGGTGAGATTTCGCCCGAAGAATTTGGAGGCTTCATCGGTGAGGATATTCGGCTGGAACCCGTCATTCTAGACGATGAAACTAGTACCAAGCGTCTGCTCAAGTTTTACATGGGCAAAAACACCCCCGATCGCCAAAACTTCATTATTGATCACCTGCACGTTGAAAAAGATCTAATAGAAGAAGTAGCCTAACGTATTGATTGTACAGACGCCATTCATGGCGTCTCGTCTCTCGCCCTCTGCTCAACCAAACAATGGAAGAAATAACCGAAGAAGTATCATCACGACCCCCTGAAGAAGGAATAGACCGCATGTACGAAAGCTACTTCCTAGAGTACGCTTCGTACGTTATACTAGAACGCGCGGTGCCCGCCGTACAGGATGGGCTCAAGCCGGTGCAGCGTCGCATTCTGCACGCCCTCAAGGAAATGGACGACGGCCGTTTCAACAAAGTCGCTAACGTGATCGGGCAAACCATGCAGTATCATCCGCACGGCGACGCTTCCATTGGCGACGCTATGGTGGGGCTAGGGCAGAAGAACCTGCTCATCGAGACGCAGGGTAATTGGGGAGACAATCGAACCGGTGACGGGGCCGCCGCCCCCCGCTATATTGAAGCCCGCCTGTCGAAGTTTGCTCAGGAGGTGCTGTTTAATCCGCAGACAACGGAGTGGCAGTTGTCCTACGATGGCCGAAAGCGCGAACCAGTGGCTTTTCCGGTCAAGTTTCCGCTGTTGCTGGCGCAAGGGGTAGAAGGTATTGCGGTGGGCTTGGCCACCCGGGTGTTGCCGCACAACTTTTGCGAACTGATTCAGGCCTCGATCGACGTGCTGCGCAACAAGCGTATCAATATCCTGCCCGATTTCTCTACCGGCGGCATGGCCGACTTCACCGACTACAACGAGGGGCAGCGCGGCGGTAAGGTGCGGGTCCGAGCTTTGGTAGAGGAAGTAGATAAGAAAACACTGATTATCAAGAATATTCCTTATGGGACTACCACCAATAGCCTGATGGATTCTGTTGTCAAGGCTAATGACAAAGGAAAGATTAAAATCAAAAAGGTGGTAGACAACACCGCCAAAGATATTGAGATTCAAGTGCAGCTGGCTCCGGGGCAATCGCCCGACATCACGCGCGACGCTCTCTACAAATTTACCGACTGTGAGGTGTCGCTGTCGCCCAACACCTGCGTGATTATAGACGATAAACCGAAGTTTTTGTCGGTGAACGAGCTGCTCAGGCTGGCCACCCATCAAACTGTCGAGCTGCTTCAGCAAGAGCTGGAAATCAAGCAGGCTGAACTGCTCGAGCGAATGCTGTTTGCTTCGCTCGAGAAGATCTTCATCGAGAACCGCATCTACCGCGATATCGAGGAAGCCGAAACCTGGGAAGAGGTACTGCGTCGGATTGACAAAGGCCTGAAACCCTACAAAAAGCAGTTCTACCGTGAAATCACCGAAGAGGACTTGGTGCGCCTCACGGAGATCAAGATCAAGCGCATCTCTAAGTTCGATAGCTTTAAAGCCGACGAACTCATGAAGAAGTTGGCGGGTGATTTAGAACAGACTCAGCATGACCTGGCGCACATCAATGACTTTGCGATTGCTTACTTCAAGCGTTTGTTAGAAAAGTACGGCAAGGGGCGGGAGCGCAAGACCGCTATCAAAACCTTCGGCACCATTTCGGCTAGCGTGGTAGCGGCTAACAACGCCAAACTGTACGCGAACAAAAAGGATGGCTTTATAGGCGCTGCACTCAAGTACTTCAACAAAGAAGACTTTGTGGCCGACTGCTCTGACATCGACGACATCATCGTGTTTCGAGCCGACGGAGTGTGTCAGGTGAGGCGCATTGATGACAAGGTGTTTGTGGGGAAAAACATCATCCATGTGGATGTGTTCCGCAAGAACGACGAACGTCGGGTATACAACATGGTGTACCTAGACGGAAAAACCGGTAAGGCCATGGCGAAGCGCTTTCAGGTGCTGGCCATCACCCGTGACAAAGAGTACAACCTGACCAAGGGGCACAAGGGTTCTAAGGTATTGTACTTTAGTGCCAACGCTAACGCCGAAGCTGAAACCATCGCCGTTCATATCTCGGCTCGCGCTCGCGCTCGCATTAAAAAGTTTGACTTTGACTTTGCTACCTTAGACATCAAAGGGCGCAGCGCGCTAGGAAATACCTTGACCAAGTACGCTATCCGTAAGGTTGAAAAGATCGCTGAAGGAGAGTCAACGTTGGGCGGTATTGAGCTGTGGTACGATCCTATCGTCGGTAACCTAAACACCGATCAACGCGGTCGCTATCTGGGTTCTTTCGAGGGCGACGACCAACTGCTGGTGGTGCATCGCGATGGTTCTTACGAACTCAAGAGCTACGAACTGACGCACCGGTTCGAGCCGGACAATACGTTCTTAGTAGAGAAGTTTGACCCGCAACGACCCATTACGGCGATATACTACGATGGAAACGCTAAGCAGTACTACGTCAAGCGGTTCTTGGTAGAAACTACCACCGCCGATAAGCGATTCCCCTTTATTACTGATGCGCGTAGCTCGAAACTGTGGTACGCTTCGGTGGACAAACAACCGCAGGCAAACGTTACTTTTGTGCGCGAGGGTAGCCGCAAGCACGAGCAGCAGGTATTTGACCTAGACATTCTGGTGGACGTGAAGGGGTGGAAGGCCCTGGGTAATCGCCTTACCTCACACAAGGTGAAAAACGTGCAGGCGGTAGCCGAAAAAACCGGTGAATCAGTACCTGCTCCGAAACCTACCGCCACGGCTGAGCATAGCGGCTCAAGCAACGGATCGAAGAAAGCTACCAAAGCCAGTACCAAGAAAGTAGGCGATCAGGTGACCTGGGATTTTTAGTTCTTTGGTAAGTAAAATTTATTAAAGTTTATTTCGAAATGTATTTGTAAAAAGTTAATAAAAAAGAAATATCGTTATATAAATGAACAAAGGTCTCAACTAGAGAGCTATATATAAAGCTAGAATATGTTTTCTTCATAGATTGGGTGAATGATGTTTTAACCCTTTAAACCCTTTTTATGAAATTATCTAACCTCTTCACCAGTGGTCTTATGATCATTGGACTAGTCATGGCTTCCTGCCAAGACGATGCCATGGAGTCTGAGTTACCAACATCTGCCGTAGCCGAACCAAGCGCGAACGGACAGTACATCGTCGTTTTTAAAGAAGATGCGGTGCCCCACGGAAGGCTAGGGGAACCCACCTTTACGAGCCGGGCAGACAAAGCAGCTTACTCACGTACCAACCAAATTCGGGTGGCCAAGCGGGTGCAATCTTTTCTAAGCAAAGAGAAGGTCGCCTCGGGTAAGGCCGATCGTGTTTTTTCGTCGGCACTAGCGGGCTTCGCTGCCGAAATGACGGCCGCTGAGGCGCAGAAAGTAGCGCAAGACCCTACCGTGGCTTTCGTCGAACCTGATCGAGAGATTACGCTTGATTATCAGTTGGAGGAAGTCTACACCAAAGACGAGCTATTGACCGAACAAAGTAATGCTCGACAGACGACTACTTGTGCTACTTCTAATGCTGGAGGAGCAGGCGACGGATCGAACCGCGAAGCGTTCATCTGGATCGTCGATACTGGTATAGACCTAGACCACCCTGATTTGAACGTCAATACTGAATTCGGTCGCGCTTTTGTGGATGGTAGCCCCGACGATGCCCAAGGGCACGGCACCCACGTAGCAGGTATTGCTGGAGCGATCGCTAACGATGTCGGTATCTTAGGAGTGTCAGCCGGTGCTCCGGTAGTGCCCGTAGATGTGTTTGGCAACGGTGGAAGCACGTTTACTTCTACAATCATCAGTGGTATGGATTACGTCGCAGCCAACGATTTGGCCGGTGATGTGGTAAATATGAGTCTAGGACCGAGAAATCGTACAGGATGTGATACAAACAGCGCGTATCGGTTAGCGCTTGAACGCCTCAACAATCAGTCTCTAGTGGCGTTGGCAGCCGGTAACTCAAACGATGATGCGGCTTTCTACGATCCTGCTTGCCAGAATTTGTCTAACGTTTATACGGTGGCTTCTATGACCTGCAACGGCAACTTCTCGTCCTTCTCTAACTTTGGCGAGCCGGTTGATTGGATTGCTACCGGTAGCAGTGTGACTTCTACTTATCCAGGGGGAGGATACGCTACTCTTAGCGGAACTTCTATGGCCTCACCCGTCGTGGCTGGTATCTTGCACCAACGAGGTCGTGCACCCCAATCGTGTGGTTCAGTCACCTTCGAAGGAAGAAGCTACCCGGTGGCCTGTCGTTAAGTGATCTCTTTATAAGAAATAGTTTTAGATTTTTGAAGAAGCTGCTTTCGTGGAGGAAGCAGCTTTTTTTGTCAACGAATATTATTTATCCCCTAAAATCAAGTAAATGATAACCTTCACCATGCACTATTGGCACTGTGTCCTGACTGGACTATTAATTAACCCTAACCCTAACTCTAACCGGCATGGCTCAGGTGCCAACCTCACCTCCTAACCTGGGCGCGAAACAAGCCGGGGCCCAGGGAACCCTGGACCGCCCATCCAATCCGTGGGACCCGTCGGGCGGCTGGGATGTGGTCTACGACGGACAGACCTTTTCCGGCGACCCACTCATCGTTGAAGAACAAGCCAATGTGCTGATCATCAACTGCACCTTTCAGAACATAGAAGGGGTTAAGGAAGCGCTCTTTCTCATGGGCAGTGAGCGAGTATTGGTGCTCAACAACACCTTCAGCGGGCACCGCTACGAGGGGCACGGCTCAGCCATTACGGTAGGAACCGATGATTTTCCCGCCGCCCAGGTCATCATTGAGAATAATACCATTAGCGATGAAGACGGCAACGGTATTGCCACCGGGGGGGCCAGCCGATTTCCCCGGCAGGGCAACCCCGTACCGGGGCTCATCATTCGCGATAACCTCATTCATGATGTCGGTAAGTACCCCGATCCGGCCGGTAACTCGCCCAAACATGGTATGTACGTGAAGGCGACGGACCCCCTGGTAGAAAACAACATGGTGTACAATTGCTTTGACGGTAGTGGGCTGAGCATCCGCTCTACCGGCCTTTATCGCAACAATATGGTATGGAACACCAAAGGAGCAGGCATTGTCTACTGGCCGCAGAAAGACCCCGGAGAAAGCGGTAGGCTTATCATCGAGAACAACGTGGTCTATCAAGATGGTAATTACAACGGTCCTGAGAATAACCGATCTGCCTTATGGCTAGGTGTCGGTGAAGTAGATTCTTCCCGCTTCGACAACTTCACCGTTCGCTTCAATACGGTGGCGATGTTAGCGGGGGCCGAGTCTCGGATAAATACCGCGAGTGTCATGAACCTAAGCGCCAACTTCTACCGAAATGTGAAGGCCTACGGCAACGCAGTGGTAGACTTACGTCCGGGACTGAACCGCCCTCTCCAGACTGCCGCTGACTTCAAATACGCCTACCTCGACCACAACTACACAGCCACCTCGGACGAGGGCTTTGCCAGTGTCGCCAATCGTGACTTTCGCCTAACCGCTGACCATCCGGCGGTGGACTATGTGCCGGCTAGCGCTACGCTGCCCGGCTACCCGGCTACTGACCGAGCAGGAAATTCTCGTCAGTACCCGCTGGATGCCGGGGCTTATACACTGAGCGAAAGCACTAATCTTGACCCCGAGCTCGGTCAGGTGACCGTTCGAGCTCGAGGCACAACGGGTTCGGAGCGAATTGAACTGCGCTACAACGACCAGCCGGTGGGGGAACCTATTACCCTGAGCACTTCTTACCAGACCTACCAACGGCCGGTCGACCAGGCCAACGGTAACTTCAAAGTCGCTTTTGTTAACGACCAAGGGGATAGCGACGTCTACGTAGACTGGCTACAGGTTGGGGAAGTTCGGCACCAAGCCAATCTGCAAGATATTAACACCGGGGCCTGGGCTGACGGAGTCTGTGGCGGGGGCACTCGTACCGAAGTGTTGCACTGCAACGGTTACATCGACTTTGGCACACTGGATAGCGAGACGGTTGCGGGCGAAGTGGTAGTGGGGGTTCAAGGTAGGTGCGGAGGCGAAGACGTACGCTTAAACATAGACGGCACTACGGTAGCCACCTGGTACGATGTGGGCGTTAGCGCCACCACCAGGACCTATCAAGGCTATGAGGGGGGGACCATTCAGGTAGCGTTTTTTGACAACGGTATTGACCAGGCGGGCTGCGACCGCAACTTGGAGGTAGACTACGTGCGGGTAAATGGTACCCGCTACGAAACCGAAGAAGTAGCTACCGCTCATCCTGAGTACGCGGATTGCAATACCCCTGATGTTATGCGATGCAACGGTTACTTCGACTTTGGCGATCGGAGGGGGCAACGCTTAGCGGACGCCACCGCTACTCGGACGCAGGAAAAAAGAGGTCAGTTGAAACAGTTGGGTAGCGAGTTAGCGCTGTATCCTAATCCCGCTCAAAACACGTTGCGGGTTTCTAACACGGCAGGACAGCCAGTACATATTCTCACCCTCTGGGGTAAGACCGTACTTACATCCCGAGAAAATCGCCTGGACGTAAGCACGCTAAGGCCAGGAACTTATATCGTTAGGGTAGGTCAGCAATCGAAACCGCTTATCATTCAATAATTATATGCCACAAAGCTGTTGTGGTGAGATAACGATGAGTACTGACTGAAGATAGTACAACCGGACTTGTCCGCTATACCCTATCGATTAGTTTCAATAAACCTATTACAACAAAGCCACCTCAAAAGGTGGCTTTGTTGTCTACATACCATATAGAATCACTTAGAACCAAATGGTTTTAGATTTTTGGAAAAGTAGCTTTCATTGAGAAGGCTGCTTTTTTCTTGATAGCCAATTGTGATTCCGAACGTGAGAGAGAAGCCGGTGATCTGATGGCCTAGAAATTCTAGTCGATTTTGCGGTGGTCTATCCTGGGATAAGCTACCTCCCATACCTCGTTGTACAATGATTCGTACTTTACGGTTATCTGAATGCTCCGATCATTGATCCGCTCTACAAAAGGCGCTACGTACTCAGAGTTTCGTATGAATAGCATCTCAGTAACATTTTGCTGCGGAATAACCATATCCGGAATCAGGTCACTGTAACTATCGTAAACATTGTGG
Source organism: Tunicatimonas sp. (assembly GCA_965213875.1). Classification (GTDB taxonomy): domain Bacteria; phylum Bacteroidota; class Bacteroidia; order Cytophagales; family Cyclobacteriaceae; genus Tunicatimonas. The sequence continues at coordinate 58,586 of CBDCAN010000020.1, forward strand.
TACAAGTCTGATAAAACCAAATTATAAAATTTAGTCAAGACTATTCAAGTCAAACCTATAGACACTCAATATTTGCGCACCACACCATCAAATTCTGAATGTTTAGGCATTTTCCAGCTACATTTTTGTAAGTTAACTCCTTACTCAAACCACCTAATCTATGCGCTCGATAGCCTTCTTTCTGGTACTACTCAATATCGGTTACAGTTGCACCCCCTCTAATACCACCGTTGACAATACTATGACTCCATCGCTCTCTCAATCTTCTTTTGGTACGACCCCCACCGGTGATTCGGTAACGCTGTATACTTTAACCAACCGGCAAGGGGTAGAAGCACGCATTATGAACTTTGGTGGGGTGGTCGTTTCGCTAAAGGTACCGGACCGCAATGATTCTTTGGCCGACGTGGTGCTGGGTTTCGACGAATTGGAACCCTACCTAGAAAGTGCACCGTACTTTGGGGCCATTGTCGGGCGCTACGGCAATCGCATTGCCAACGGTAAGTTCACGCTTGATGGCACCGAATACAATCTCGCCCAGAATAATGGTCCAAATCACTTACACGGCGGGCTGAAGGGCTTCGACAAAGTGCTGTGGCAAGCCAAACCGGTGGAGGCCGACAGTAGCGTTGGTTTGATTTTAAACTACCGCAGTGCTGATGGTGAAGAGGGCTATCCTGGCGCACTATCAGTAACAGTTGAGTACATCTTGACCAACAATAACGAGCTACGAATTGAGTACGAAGCAACCACGGACGCTCCTACGGTTGTTAACCTGACAAACCATTCTTACTTTAACCTGGCGGGGCAAAATCAGGGGCCTATCCTTGATCACGAGATGATGATCAATGCCGACCGCTTTGTGCCCATTGACAGCACGTCCATTCCTCTAGGACCACTAGCATCAGTAGAGGAGACCCCGATGGATTTTAACCAACCTACTAAAATAGGCGAGAGGATTAATAATGATCATCCGCAGCTGGTGAACGGTACTGGATACGACCACTGTTGGGTATTGAACAAATCAGGCGATGAACTAAGCCAGGCGGCGGTGGTGCACGAACCTACCAGCGGGCGGGTGATGGAAGTGTTTACCACCGAGCCTGGAGTGCAGTTTTACTCCGGTAATTTCTTAGACGGTTCGTTGCCAGGAAAAGAAGGGGCGGTGTACGGTCGTCGTACCGGGTTCTGCCTGGAGACACAGCACTTCCCTGACTCACCCAACCAATCAGATTATCCGTCTACGGAGCTACGACCCGGTGAGAAGTACCAGACTACTACGGTTTATAAGTTCTCGGTGCGGTAAGTGCCACTAATGGGTTGGAAGATAATCTACGTAGCTTATCATTCGTTGTTGTCTTGATAAACGTAGAGCAGCTTTTTTCGTACTTAGAAGCATTACCAAAGATCAATCATTATGCAAACCCAACCTCTTGCTAATCAGAAACTATCTTTAGTAGAATATCAGCGGCTAGAAGAAGAGACCGACACTCGGTACGAATACCACGACGGTGCAGTGTTTGCCATGTCTGGTGCTACTCGTAAGCATAGTGCTATTGCCTCCAATATAAACAGGGCTTTGGGTAACCTTCTACCCTCAGGCTGCCGACCCTTTGATAGCGACCTCAAAATATATGTTGAGTCAGTGAACAAAGGATTTCACCCAGATGTCTCAGTAGCATGCCGACCCATTGAAACGCCTGATGAAATTAATGCTATCAGTAATCCGGTTCTTTTGGTAGAGGTAATTTCTGAAAGCTCAGCTGCTTACGACAGGGGGGGGAAGTTTTGGTTTTACAGTCAATTGCCTTCTCTACGTGAGTACGTACTTGTCGAGCAAGAGCAAATGGCCGTCGAGACTAGGCACCGTAAAACTGCCGACAATGACTGGGTGATGGCCTACTTTGAAGGCAAAGAGGCCAAAGCGATACTACGGTCTTTTGATCTGCATCTGCCGCTTGCGCAGATTTACGAGGATACGGACGATCTGTAAGCTTAGTAGCCAGCACCTGCTGAGCATACTTGTTTACTGCTTCAAATCCCGGTTGTTTAACTGATCATCCGCAATTTTCTGATAGTCTCCTTTAGTCTGTATATCCGATAGCATCATATAGAGTGATAGCAGACCGCTGTCCTCATGGGCAGTGAGCAGCAGCCGCCCGTCGGTACTAAAGTCTAGGTATTCGGTGCGCGGCGTGGGTAGCTCGTAGGCCAGCTTAAAGTTGCTGGTGCGATAGAAGCTTACCTTGAGTTGATGCCCTCCGGTGAGAACGTACTGTCCGTCTGAAGTGAAAGCGACCGCCTCCACGCGCATAGGTTCTTTAAAGGTTTGCAGGAGCTCACCGCTCTGTACATCAAAAATCCGGGCTGTGCTGTCGAACGAACCGGTAGCTATCTGCTTTTCGTCGGGTGAGAAACGTACGGACTTGATAGAACCGGTGTGCCCCTCGTATGCTCTAATAGCCCTACGCTGTGACACATCGATGAGCTTGGCGAAACCGCCGTAGTGGGTGCCACCGTTGCCATCGGGGGTTTGTACGTTGCCAGCCACCACCAAAAGGCTGTCGTTTTTCGTAAATGCCAAAGAGTTGATCGTCGAACCAGCCTTCACCTTGCCCAGCAGTTGGTAGTTGCTGGCGTCCCAGAAGAAGGCTTCGCCCGCTTCAGAGCCACTGGCAATGATGGTGCCGTCGTGTGACCAGGCGATACCGTCTAATCCGCTGTCGTGCTCCCATTGATACAGTTCCTGGCCGGTGGCTGCGTCCCAGATACGCACGTAGTAGTCTTCGCCACCGGTAGCAATGCGCTTACCGTCGGGCGAAAAGGTGACACATTCCACTTCCGACTCGTGCGCCTTTTCCCACATCAGCGCGCCGTCGGCCACCCGCCATAGCATCACACGGTAGCCAAATTTAGATCCGGATACTGCGTAGCGTCCGTCGGGAGAGAGCTCAGCAGACTCTACTGCGCGCAGTCGGTCAGAGAAGTCAGCAACGCGGTGCCACAGAGGCACTACCTGAGGGGTATCTGCCGAGTAGATAGGTATAGGCTGTCCCCGGACAACCGAAGAGAAGGCGATGAATATAGATAGTACTAAGTATTTCATGGTGGCGTAGTAATGTCAACAAATAGTTTGACAATATACGCGAAACCACGGGTAGGGGGAGCCTTTATAGAAAAACTGTACGATATCTTAGTCTATAACGCGCGTGCCCGCACTAGAGACGGCCGATACGTTAAAGAAGCCGACGGCGGCGGGTCCGGTATCACTGGTATTTTGAATATTGGTGGGCACATTCGACAACGGATTAGCGAATAATTCGCCGAAACCGCCCGGACGGTTCGTCTGAATAGATACTTGATTCAGAAAATCGTACGCCGGAGCGGTAAGCGAGTGCAGCTCTACGTAGACAGAATCTTCGGCACGATAGGCCGGTAGGATTTCCCCTTCATCATCTTCATCAACCGGATTGATACTGGCGCGAATGGGCTGAATAAATACCACGCCGTCTAGGTTGCCGCCCTGCGAGAAGCCCGCGTCGAAGGCGAGAGAAATGTCATCAGGGCCATTGAATAGCGTATCGTTGCGAGCGTAGCGTATCCAGTAGGCGTTTCCCTCACCAAGGGGGTCGGTGGCCCAAAACTCAGCAATGTACGTAGCCGGAAAACCAAAGAAGGATTCCTGAAACTCGTAAGTAATGCTATCGATAGGGGGCACGGCCGTCATGGTAGAGGTAGCTTCGTAGGTTTGCCCGTCGGTAGTCACCGTCAGGCGATAGGTTTCTCCTACCGTGCCAAGTGTGCTGCTAACGTCTGTAGGATTCCAGGTGTAATTACCCGGAGCGGTTTCAGAAAACGAAAATACCTCGCCCTGTCCGTTGGTAATCACCACCTGAGCTTCTGTTACAGGAACCACGGTCTGGTCAAAATAAGGAGTGGTTTGGGTCAGCCGTATCACCTGAGGTGCTGCTTGGTCGGTAACCCAAGCGTCTACCGATAATACCGGATCAGCTTCTTCCAGGGAGGGGGTAATCTCATCTTCACAGGCGAGCATTAGCAAGCTTCCTATTAGCCAGTATATCCAATGGAATTTCATCGCTAAAATTTAAAGTTGTAAGAAATAGAGGGAAGAATTGTACCCACAATGGACAGTTGTGTGGCCGACGACTGAATGTTGCCCGGTGTAGGATCCATAGCACTTAAGGGTTGCTCCGTCTGAGAAAAGAAAATTGAGAACGGATTACGTCTAGCGTACACATTGTAGAGTGAGAACACCCAGTAGCTACGATCTGGAATCAGGTCAAGGCGTACTGATAGATCCAGGCGATGGTAATCAGGAATACGCGTGTTGTTTCGTGAGTCGTTGGCGTTGTAGGGAATAAGAATACCTTGCACCACAAAACGAGAAGTAGGGAAAGTAGAGGGCGTACCGCTCAAGTACGTGAAATTGCTAGAAATAGACCAGCGCTCGTTGATATCGTAAAAGGCCGCGATCTTTAGATTATGACGCTGGTCAAAGCGGGTAGGGTACCAGTTGTTCCGACTAATACCGTCTACCTGTAGTTCAGTCTTTCCTAGCGTGTAGCTCAGCCAACCGTTGAGTTTGCCTACGTTCTTTTTGAGGTATACTTCCATGCCGTAGGCGCGCCCCTTACCCACCAGCAGATCACCTTCTACAAACTCATTGATCAACAAATCTGCCCCATCAATATAATCAATCTGGTTCTGCGTAGCCCGGTAGTAACCTTCTACCGAAAGCTCGTAGTCCGCCCCGTCTTCACCGGAGCCCGCCCCAAAGTTACGGAAATAACCTAGCGCAAACTGATCGCCGAGCTGCGGTTCGACATTGTTAGAACTGGGTACCCACACATCAAGCGGGTTGGATGCTGTGGTGTTGGATACCAGGTGTAGATACTGCGCGGTGCGGGTGTAGCTACCCTTGATAGAGCTACGACCACCCAGCTGTACTTTGAACGATGCCCGGGGCTCTAGGTTAGCATAAGTAGCGATCGGCTCGCCCGAATCTACCGTCTGCACATCAGTGACTGGGCGGCGCACTCCCGGAATGGTATCGCCGTAGGAGTAAACCGTACCGGGACCTAAGTAACGGAACCACGAGAAGCGTAAACCGTATTCTAACGAGAGCACGTCGCCCACATCCTGCTTATTAGCGGCGTAAAGGGCCGTTTCTACGTTGTACTTTTCGTCCAGGCTAATGTCGATGACGGTGCCATTCGCAATACCGACGGCATTGGCCGGTTCAAACTTGTAGTAAATTCCTTCACCACCGAAGGTAAGTTCATTGGTGCTGTTGATGAAGTAAGAGAACTGGGGCTTGAAGATAAAATTAGAGACGGAAGAGTTCCAACGGAACGCATCCAGGTCGTCTTCGCCGAAGGCTAGTTCGTAATCATAGTCGCTAAACACGAAGGTGAAGTTGGAGAACAATCGGTCGCTGAACAGATGGTTCCAGCGAGCGGTTGCCGTAGAGTTACCCCAGTTAAAACCCTGCTGCTCGTCAAACTTAAAGTTATCGCGGCCGATGTAACCTGATAGGAATACCCGATTGTTTTCGTTGATACGATAGTTAGTTTTAAGCGTGATATCGTAGAAGTTGAGTCCAAACCCATCCTCAATACCCAGTTGGTCAGAAAACGGACGCAGCAGCACGTCGATGTACGAACGGCGCGCCGCCAGGATAAAGGACGCTTTTTCTTTGATGAGCGGCCCCTCTACGGCCAAGCGGCTGAAGATCGTACCGATCCCTCCCGACACGTCAAATTCTTTGTTATTACCCTCTTTCAAGCGCACGTCAAGCAGCGAGGCAATGCGCCCGCCGTAGCGAGCCGGAATGGCACCTTTGTAAAGCTTGGTATTCTGCACGGCGTCAGGGTTGAACACCGAAAAGAAACCGAACAGGTGAGAAGAGTTATACACCGGAGCCTCGTCTAGCAAGATTAAGTTTTGACCGACACCACCGCCCCGCACGTTAAATCCTGAAGCCCCTTCACCTACCGTAGACACGCCCGGTAGCAACTGAATGCTCTTCAACAGGTCAACCTCGCCTAAAAAAGCCGGAATCTTCTTAATTGTATTGATATCCAGCTTATTCACGCTCATCTCAGTACTGCGTACGTTGGCGTCGATCCCATCGGCGGTCACAACCACTTCTTCCAACTGCTTGCTATCCGAAACCAGTTCTACGTCTAGGCGCACGTTCTCGGTCAATGAAATCTGCTGACTAACAGATTGATAGCCAATGTAGGAGTAGGAAACTTCGTAGTCGCCTGAGGGCACAGTGATAGAGTAAAATCCGTACACATTGGTCACGGTGCCATTGCTTATATCCTTTACGTAAACCGTGGCACCAATGAGCGATTCGCCGTTAGCATCATCTCGCACGTAGCCACTCAGGGTCACTTTTTCTTGCGCGAATGTGCAGAGTGGGAGTAGGCTTAGCAGCGCTACCAATAGTGGCATGAGCCACGCAAAGAAAAGCTTCATAGGAGGGGGCAGTCAATAGGAGTGATCAATAGTCGATACGCGACAGACCATTTTGGGTTAGCAAATTTCGGACATATCTCGCTCAACGGTTGAGATTCACGGATGAATGGTTGAAATGAGTGCTTGAATAGAAAACACGGTGCGCACTACTGATAATTCAATAAGGTGGGTACTTCGGTTGAGTAGCTGTAGAACCCCGGGTTGGTACGGTGGTGAATCAAATAATAACAAGCGTTGGCCAAACGCTGCGCTTGCTCAGGATCAGCGGTAGGTTCAACACTGCTCGCAGTCTTACTTGAGAGAAGGCCGGCCCAGAAAAACGGGGCATCGGATTGCTGCTGTATCCAGGCCGCACGGTCTTCAATGCTAGAGAAGGCAAACGGTATTTGGTGCGCTGCGCAACGTCGCCAAAGCTCGCGAAACGTGGCTTCCGCTGACGTTGACTCGAGGTGAAAGACAAACTCCAGCTCGTGCTGATGCTCGTCTATCCAAACGAGTAACTGGTCAGCGGGCAACCGTTGCTGAAAGCGAAGGTCTTCTGGTACTTGACAGTCTGGGCGGTCAGCGAGTACCAAGTAGTTGAAGTTGTGTTGATTCAGTGTTCGAATCAACTGAACACTTATGGGGGCCGCAGCATCAGTAATCATCATCATGGTGGCAAACTTACGAATTGCTTATATTTGCGGAAAGAAAGTACGATATGATTTACGTAAGTAGAAAAGAGCACTTCAATGCCGCTCATCAACTATACAATCCTGCTTGGTCGCAAGAAAGAAATGAAGCAGTGTTCGGCCCCTGTGCTAACGTTAATTGGCACGGCCATAATTTTGAATTAGTCGTAACCGTGCGCGGTTTACCTGACCCTGAAACTGGGTTTGTAGTTGACCTGAAAAAACTGAGCGATATCATCAGAGAGTACATCACCGATAAGGTAGACCACAAAAACCTGAACCTTGACGTGGACTTTATGCGCGGTAAAATGGCTAGTTGTGAGATACTGGTCGAGGAGTTTTGGAAAATACTGGCTCCCGAAGTAGCCAAGATTACCCCGCGCGGTGAGTTGCACGCCATTCGCCTGCACGAGACCCGCAATAACTTCGTAGAGTTCTTCGGTGAAGGTTTACCGCCTACTTCTGATCGTCCGAAAGCTCATCATGAGGCGGTGCTCGTATGAAGTACTACCTGATTGCGGGCGAGCGCTCGGGAGACCTGCACGGGTCCAACCTGATCAAAGCACTGCGGCAGCAAGATAGTGATGCGCACATTCGCTGCTGGGGGGGCGATGCCATGGCTGCTGCCGGTGGCGAGCTTGTGGTGCACTACCGCGATACTGCCTTCATGGGCTTTTGGGAGGTTTTCAAAAACCTGCGTACCATCCGCCGCTTTCTCAAACAGTGCCAGCAAGATATTTTAGCCTATCAGCCTGATGCCCTGGTGCTGATTGACTACCCCGGCTTCAATCTGCGTATCGCAAAGTTCGCCCAACAGCACGGCCTGCGCGTATTCTACTACATCTCACCCAAGATATGGGCCTGGAACCAATCGCGTGCTAAAAAGATCAAGGCCACGGTCGACCACATGTACGTCATTCTACCGTTTGAAGAAGCCTTCTACCGACAATACGACTACGAAGTCACCTACGTGGGCAATCCGCTGTTCGATGCCATTCGAGACTTCCGGCCCTCGGATGCGTTTGCCCAGCGGTACGTCTCTGACGAACGCCCCGTGATTGCACTGTTGCCCGGCAGTCGGCAACAAGAAATCGCACTTATGCTGGATATCATGCTGAGCATTAGTCAGCGGTTTCCTGAATACCACTTTATGGTGGCAGCCGTTGATAATGTGCCCGCCTCTTTCTACGATCGGGTGCGGCATCATCCGGCGGTGAGTGTGGTCACCAACGCCACCTACGACATTTTGCACCACGCGCAGGCCGCAGTGGTTACTTCTGGCACTGCCACACTCGAAACCGCTTTGTTTGAAGTGCCACAAATCGTCACTTATCGTATGAGTGCGATTACTTACCAGATTGCCCGTCGGGTCATTAAAGTGCCTTATATTTCGCTGGTCAACCTGGTGGCCGAACGGGCGGTGGTGCCTGAGCTGATTCAAGATGATTTTAACCTGGAGCGTATTGCTGAATTGTTGCCTCAACTGGCAGAACCGTCGGACCGACGCGATCAACAACTCGATGATTATCGGGCGATCAAAGAGCAGCTCGGCGAGCACAATACCTCAGAGCGCGTGGCTTCGCATGTCATCGCTACGCTATCCGCCCGGGGCTGAGACTAATAACAAGGTATGGTACGATTAGAAGTATGTATAGACTCAGCGGTTTCGGCCGTACACGCCGAACGGGGTGGCGCTTATCGCGTTGAGTTGTGCGGCAACTTACTGGAGGGGGGAACCACCCCTAGCGCGGGGTGTATGGAAGTGGTGCGAGAGTACTCCAGCGTAGGACTACACATGATGATTCGACCGCGGGGCGGCGATTTCTTGTACGATGCCTACGAGTTCGCCGAAATGAAGCGCGACGTGCGGGAAGCGAAAAAGCGCAAAGCCGACGGAGTCGTGCTGGGGTTACTCACCCCGCAGGGTACGGTAGACCGTCGCAAAACGGAGGAGCTGATTGAGCTGGCCCGCCCGCTCAATGTCACCTTTCATCGGGCTTTCGATATGACCAGCGACTGCTTTCAGGCACTAGACGATCTGATGGAGCTCGGGGTAGACCGCATCTTAACGTCGGGCCAACGGGCCAGCGCCGTAGAGGGTGCAGCCCTGATCGCCGAATTGATGCAGCGCTCAGCCGGACAGCTAGGTATCATGCCGGGCGGAGGCATCGACGAGAGCAATATCGCGGAAGTAATAGCGCAAACCGGAGTTCGGGAATGTCATGTTTCAGGAAGAAAATGCGTAGAGAGCGCCATGGAATTTCGTAACTCAGGCGTCAGCATGGGCAGAGCATCTCGTGAATACGAACGACAAATTGTGAGTACCCAGCGAATCCAAGACATGGTTGCCGCAGCGAACCATGCGCAATAGGCCTTCTCATTCATAATACTCAGATATGACCGAGCTACCAAAAGTCTATATGAACTGGAGTTCCGGAAAGGATGCATCACTCGCGTTGTATTACCTTCAGAAGCGCAGCCACCGGGTTGATAAGCTAGTTACTTCAGTAAGCTTGCTTAATGATCGGGTGTCGATGCACGGGTTGAGGAGAACATTACTAGAGCAGCAGGCCGGTGCCACAGGGCTGGACCTACAAATCGTGGAGCTTCCCGAAAGCCCTTCTATGGAAGATTACAACCGAACGATGCGTAAAGCAGTCGCTAAGCTACGCACCGAAGGCTATGCGCACTGCGGCTTCGGTGATATTTTTTTGGAAGATCTACGAGCGTATCGAGAGGCGCAGTTGGGTCCGCACGGCATCAAATGCCACTTTCCGCTGTGGAAAAAGGATACCCGAGCGCTCATATCCGACTTTATCAATCGGGGTTTCAAAGCAGTGATTATTTGTGCCAATGTCGGGTTGTTAGACAAGTCGTTTGTCGGAAGAGAAATTGATGGCAATCTGATCAATGATCTACCAACAAATGTGGACCCCTGCGGTGAAAACGGTGAATTTCATACGTTTTGCTACGATGGACCTATTTTTTCTGAGCCGGTGCCATTTAGCGTAGGCGAATACGTTTATCGAGAGTATCCGGCTCCTAAACAATCGGATCAACCCAATTCCGGTACCGTAGGCTTCTGGTTTTGCGACCTGCTTCCGTTAAATAGCGTACCTTCTCAACAAAGCTCAAACAAATCAATATGAACCTTATCTGCCTACTCTTCTCTCTATCATTAATGTGTGCTGTCAGTGATGCATTGGCGCTTTCAGTACATGAGCCGTCGTCTTACGCCACCGACACGTCGGTATGGAAAAAGATTCGTACCACGAATCAACCCACCGCTCGCCATGAGAACGCTTTTGTGGAGCTTAACGGTAAGTTTTATCTGATGGGCGGGCGGGGCATCAAGCCGGTCGATATCTATGATCCACAGGACAGCACTTGGACCGTTGGTGCCACTCCGCCTCTTGAAATGCATCATTTTCAGGCGGTTACCTACCAGGATAAAATCTACGTGATGGGAGCCTTTACGGGAGGCTACCCTGACGAGCAGCCTATCCCGCACGTTTATACGTACGACCCGGCGCAAGACGTTTGGACGAAGGGTGCGGAGATCCCTGTCCAGCGGCGGCGAGGGGCGGCGGGGGTGGTCGTACACGACGACCAGTTCTACCTGGTAAACGGTATTCGTAACGGTCATTCCAGTGGCCATACGCAGTGGCTCGATGCGTATGATCCAAAGAATGAGGCCTGGACGGTTTTGCCCGATGCACCCCACACCCGCGATCATTTTCAGGCGGCGGTGATCAACGGAAAACTGTACGCTGCCGGAGGGCGAAACTCATCAGCGGCCACCGGACAAACCTTCGAGTTGACCATTCCTGAGGTAGATGTTTATGATATTGAAGCGCAAACCTGGACGACATTGGCTGAACCTTTGCCCACCGAGCGGGCGGGCAGCACCACCGTCGTTTACGATGACTACTTGATAGTAATCGGAGGAGAAAGTGAGGCGATGGAAGCCGGGCACCATCAGGCAGAAGTATGGGATACCCAGCGGCGGCAGTGGGCGGCCTGGCCACGATTGCAGCAGGGAAGACACGGAACGCAGGCCGTGGTGTACGACAATGCCGTTTATATCGCCGCCGGAAGCGGTAACCGAGGGGGTGGGCCCGAGTTAAACGATATTGAAACCTACCGTCTCGCCCGCTAAAGAGACGGTAGGGCGTGCTTGAGCGCGGTTATCACGCCGCGGTCAATCGCTTAAACTTAGACTTCTCGAACTTCTCTTGTGCATACGTGCGATCTACCGAAAACTCTTTGATGTTTTCTTGGGAAGGGAGTTCGTACATGGCATCGGTGATGATAGCCTCGCAAATGGAGCGTAGTCCGCGGGCCCCCAATTGGTACTCTACCGCTTTGTCTACGATGTAGTCTAGCGCGTCCTCTTCAAAGGTGATGTCAATGCCTTCCATATTGAACAGTTTGGCGTACTGCTTGGTGAGCGCGTTGCGCGGTGTGGTTAGAATCATCTTCAACGTCTCGCGGTTGAGGGGGTTGAGGTGCGTGATGACGGGCAAACGGCCGATAAGCTCAGGAATCAGGCCGTAGTGTTTTAGATCAATGGCCGTGATGTACTGCAAGAGGTTTTCTTTGTCGATGCGCTGGTCGATGGTGTTGATCTTGCTGCCCGAAAAGCCCAGCGGTTTGGTGTTGAGCCGGTTGGCGATATTGCGGGAGATACCGTCAAACGCCCCGCCGCAAATAAACAGCACGTTCTCCGTATTAATGGTGATCATTTTCTGATCAGGGTGCTTACGTCCGCCCTGCGGGGGCACATTCACGTGTGTACCTTCCAGTAGCTTTAGTAGCGCCTGCTGCACCCCTTCGCCGCTCACATCGCGGGTAATTGAGGGGTTGTCTGACTTGCGAGCAATCTTATCCAGCTCATCGATATACACAATACCGCGCTCGGCCGACTCTACGTCGTAGTCAGCGGATTGCAGTAAGCGCGTCAGAATACTTTCTACGTCTTCACCCACGTAGCCAGCTTCGGTAAGCACGGTAGCATCAGCGATGCAGAACGGTACTTGTAGAATTTTCGCCAGGGTGCGGGCCAGATACGTTTTGCCGGTACCTGTTTCGCCCGCCATGATAATGTTGGACTTCTCGATAGAAATCTCATCGTCGCCTTGCGGTTGCATCAGGCGTTTGTAATGGTTATAGACCGCCACCGACATCACGCGTTTGGCTTCGTTCTGGCCCACCACGTATTCGTCTAAGTGCTTCTTGATCTCACGGGGCTTGATCAGCGTAAACTCAGGACTTTTCTCCTTGGTCTTGATCTTGAGCTCTTCTTCGAGTATCTGCTGGGCTTGGTTGATGCAGTAGTTGCAGATGTGGGCGTTGATCCCGGAGATCATCAGGTCTACATCCTTCTTGGTTCTACCACAAAATGAGCAGGTGATTTGTTGGGGCATGGTGCTGGGAAATGGTTATAACGGGGGCAAAGATAAAAAAATAAAGGAACACCACGAGTGTAATAGCGGTCTAGTATTACAAGCAGTGGTGTTCCTTTGAAGTTGCTGTGCATTATTGAAGCGCTAGGCTTCTGATTCTTTACGTCGTCCAAAATGACCGCGGTCGAGCACTTCATCAACTAAACCGTACTCTTTGGCCTCCTGCGGACGCATCCAGAAGTCTAGATCAGAGTCTTTTTCAATCTTCTCGTAGGTTTGTCCGCTGTGGTGCGACAGGATTTCGTACAGGTCTTTGCGTAGCTCTTGCATCTGCCGCAGGGTGACCTCCATATCGCGTGACTTACCCTGCATACCGCCGCTGGGCTGGTGAATCATAATGCGGGCGTGAGGCAGGGACGAACGTTTGCCATCGGCCCCACCGGCCAGCAGCACCGCGCCCATGGAGGCTGCCATCCCGGTGCAGATAGTCGCCACATCAGGACCTACGTACTGCATGGTATCGTAAATACCCAGGCCGGCGTACACCGAACCACCGGGACTGTTGATGTACAGAAGTACATCCTTCTTAGGGTCAACTGATTCTAGAAATAGCAGTTGGGCGGTAATGATATTACCGATGCCCTCTTCCACCTGCATGCCCAAAAAGATAATACGGTCCATGATGAGGCGCGAGAACACGTCGATTTCACGGAAATTGGTCGGGCGTTCTTCAATCACCGCCCGGGTCATATTCTCTACGTGCTGGATGTAGCTGTCAACGGTGTTGCCACTGAGGTTACGTCCCTTAACGGCGTATTTGCGAAATTCTTCTTTGTTAATCATAGATGATGTGTGGTTTTTGCAAAAACGAAAAGAGTCCTCTAACGAAGACTCTTCTTAATAACGAAAAGTGAGGAAGGGGGTTATGCCTGCTTCCACAGCTTTTCAAATTCATCAGGAGTCACTTCTTTTTCCTCTACCGTCACTTCTTGCTTCACCGTATCAACGACTTTCTCCGCCCGCATTTGGCTAAAGTGTTTCATGTAGTTGCTGCCGTTGTCAGCCTGTAAGTAGTTGTCGATAATTGGGGCGAAGCGCTCGTCTTCCATCAAGGCCGGGTTCATGCCACCGAACTGGGCGAACACCGATTCAGCCGCTTTTTGTCGCACCTCTTCGTGTTCTACCTGAATGTCGCGGTCTTCGGCTATCTTGTTGCTAAGCAGGGTCCACTTCATTTCCTTGAGGTAGTCTTCAAACTCAACATCTAGTTGCTCTTCGGTGATGTTACCTTCATTGGAAACAAGTACCCAGCGTTTTAAAAACTCCTGCGGTAGTGCGATGTCCGTTTTTTCTACCAAATGGTCGCGCACGTCGCGGCTCAAGAGTGTCTCTGACTCCCGCTGGAAGTTATCTTCTACGGCTTCGCGTACCTTCTCGCGAAAAGAGGCTTCGTCGGTAGCTTCACCGGGCCCAAATACACTATCAAATAATTCCTGGTTGAGCTCAGCATCAGCCTTCCGAGACACCTTTTCTACTCGGAAGCTAAATTCACCCTGCATCTCACCCGCCAGCTCCTCTCCGACACCCAGTAGACTAGCCACATCCTGATCTTCTGGATACACTTCTCGTAGATCAAAAAACAGTTCGTCGCCCGCTTGCGCACCCATAAAGGTTTTAGCCTGTTCGTCGGTAAGCTCTGATAGGTCAATCGTCGTTTCGTTCTCTACCGGAAGGGTTTCTCCTCCTCGGCTTCCGGAGAATCATTCTGCCGAAGGAGTTTCTTCTTCGGTTTCTGAAGAGTCATTCGTTGCTTCCTGAGCGGTGGTGACTTGCGCCACGGTACCTATGATCAGATCGTGGCGCTCGCTGGCCCCTTCTACCGGCTCGCTCTTGCCAAACCTTTTTTTGAGGCTTTCTATAGTTTCATCAATTTTCTCTTCGGTGATGGGTACCGTATACTTGGTTACCTGCACCTGATCCGAAAGCTCGTACTGAATGTCGTCGACGAAACCCACATCGTAGCTAAACTCAAAGTCTGACTGGCTTTCCCAGTCAATGCCCTCGAGCGCTTCACGGTTGGGTAGGGGATCACCCACAATTTTGATGTCATTCTCCTTAATGTATTCTGACAGCGACTGACCTAACAAGCCGTTGATCTCTTCTATTTTGATGTCCCGACCGTACATCTTTTTGATGAGTGCGGGGGGCACTTTGCCGGGGCGAAAGCCTTTCAGGTTCACTTGTTTGCGATACTGCTTTACTTTCTGATCAATCTTGGGCTGATAGTCTTCTGGCTTGAGCAGAATTTTGATGGAGGCTTCGTTGCCTCCTTTTTGGTCAAGTGTGATGTCCAATGTGTCGTTGGTTTAATAAGTAAAAAACCCTCGCCCACTTTCCCGTTGGGTGCTGGTGGATGAGGGTTTGGGTATTATATGATTACATGGTGCGGATGGAGGGACTCGAACCCCCATGCCTTGCGGCGCTAGATCCTAAGTCTAGTGCGTCTACCAATTTCGCCACATCCGCAGGTGTGAAACGAAGCGCAAATTTAAAGTATTTGGCGGATAAAGCAACGCTACATCACAGTAAATTTTCAATTCGTTGCTTCTATCCGGTGGGCTGCCCTTAGAGTGACAAAAAAACGCGTGGATTTTCTGTAAATTTTGTGGGGGTTACCTATATTCAGTTTGGTTAAACCCACTTCATCCTATGGTCACTCCGCGTACGCTCACCGTTGATGCCGAACAAGAACGTCGTGAAATTTTGCGCCAGTACCGGCGGCTGCTCCGCTTGGCAAAACCTTACCTGAAGGATACGGATGCCAAGCAGATCAAGCGCGCGTTTAACACCTCGATGGAAGCTCATCGCGAGATGCGGCGCAAGTCGGGTGAGCCTTATATATACCATCCGTTAGCCGTGGCTGAGATTGCGGTGAAGGAGATTGGACTGGGTACAACTGCCATCATCTCGGCTCTGTTGCACGATGTGGTAGAAGATACCGAATTGGAGCTAGAGGACATTGAGCGAGACTTCGGACCTAAGATTGCTCGCATCATTGATGGGCTTACCAAGATATCAGGGGTGTTTGACTACGGTACTTCCCAGCAGGCAGAGAACTTCCGTAAGATGCTGCTGACACTGTCTGACGATGTGCGCGTGATTCTGATCAAACTGGCCGATCGCCTGCACAATATGCGTACCCTGGACAGTATGCCCCAGGACAAGCAACTCAAAATTGCCTCGGAGACGATTTATCTGTACGCCCCACTGGCCCATCGTTTGGGCTTATATGCTATTAAATCAGAGCTAGAAGACTTGCACTTAAAGTATACAGAGCCTGATACTTATCGTCAGATTGCTTCAGCCATTAGTGCGAGCAAACTCGCCCGCCAACGCTTTATCCGTAAGTTCATAGAACCTATCCGTAAGGCCTTGCATCAGCAGGGGTTTACCGAAGCTAACTGTCAGATTATCGGCCGTCCGAAGTCTATCTATTCGGTGTGGAACAAGATGGATAAGAAGCAGATTCCCTTCCACGAAGTCTATGACTTATTCGCGGTGCGCATTATACTGGATACTCCGTTGGAAGAGGAAAAAGCCGCTTGCTGGAACGTCTACTCGGTGATCACCGACTTCTACAACCCTAATCCAGAAAGGCTACGCGACTGGATCAGCACTCCTAAGTCCAACGGCTATGAATCGCTGCACACCACGGTGATGAGCCCCAACGGTCAGTGGGTAGAAGTCCAGATCAGAACCAAACGCATGGACGAAATTGCCGAAAAGGGCTACGCTGCGCACTGGAAGTACAAGGATCTCCCCACGGCCAGCCGACAATCGGGGCTGGAAGAGTGGATTGCGACCGTGCGTGTGATGCTAGAGCAGGCCAAGCAAGAGAACAATGCTTCGGCCATCGAGTTCATGGATGATTTTCGCTCTAACCTTTTTAACGAGGAGGTGTTTGTATTCACCCCCAAGGGCGAGCTGCGTATACTGCCAGGGGGTGCTACCGCGCTGGACTTTGCCTTTGACATTCATACCGAGATTGGAGCCCGCTGCCTGGGAGCCAAGGTCAACCAGAAGCTGGTGCCCATCAACTACGTACTCACCAACGGCGATCAAGTGGAGATACTCACGTCGAACCGACAGCGACCTACTGAAGACTGGTTAAAGTACGCGGCCAGCTCACGGGCCAAGTCAAAGATCAGAGAACTGCTGAAGGAAGACAAAAAAGCGGCGGCGGCCGAAGGCAAAGAAATCGTGCGCCGCAAGCTCAAGCAGATGAAGCTAGAGCTCAACAGTCAGGTGCTGGAAAAGATGGTGAGTTACTTCCGGGTGCGTACTCCGTTAGACCTGTACTATCAGATAGGAGAGGGGGTGATCCCTAAGACTTCGCTCAACAAGTTTAAAGACAGTCTGGAGCAGCAAAAGCAGAGTAGTCGGGCTGAAATATCTGATGCCAAAACTTTTAAGAAAACCGTATCCAGACTCAAGGGTAAGAGTCAAGATTTACTACTCATCGGCGAAGATGCGGATGTGCTGGACTACAAGCTGGCCAAGTGCTGTAATCCTATTCCGGGCGATGATGTGTTCGGTTTTGTCACCGTCAATGAAGGAATCAAAGTGCACCGTACTCAGTGTCCGAATGCACCGGGGTTGATGGCCAACTACGGCTACCGCATTCTGAAAGCCAAGTGGACCACCCGCAAATCGTTCGCTTTTTTGTCGGGATTGCGGGTGATAGGTACCGATCGGGTAAGCCTGATTAGTGACGTCACCGGGGTGATCTCATCAGAACTAAAGGTGAATATGCGCTCCATTACGATGGAGACCAACGAAGGAATTTTTGAAGGAAACATCATGTTGTACGTGCACGATACCTCGCACCTCGACATTCTGATCAAAAGATTAGAAGAGATAAGTGGAGTAGAGAAGGTGTCACGCTACGATCCCCAGTAGGTACCTGCGAAGCCGCCGCCGCTATTTATCATCTGTAAAGGTTTCGCTTTCGTATAAAAATGTATCTTTACGACAATTAATAATCGCTATGGCATTTAACGAAGAAGTATTCGATAAGGTAAAGCAAACCTTTGTGACTTATCTTGAGGAAAAGGGCTACCGAAAAACTCCTGAGCGGTTTGCCATTCTGGAAGAAATATACTCTCGCGATGGTCACTTTGATGTAGAGTCACTGTACATCAGCATGAAGAACAAGCACTTCCGCGTGAGTCGTGCCACGGTTTACAATACGCTGGATATTCTGGTAGAGTGTGACCTGGTCAGTAAGCATCAGTTTGGCCAAAACCTAGCACAGTACGAAAAAAACTATGGCTACAAGC
The DNA here is from genome assembly GCA_965213875.1 of Tunicatimonas sp. Lineage (GTDB taxonomy): Bacteria > Bacteroidota > Bacteroidia > Cytophagales > Cyclobacteriaceae > Tunicatimonas. Next base: position 76,505 of record CBDCAN010000020.1, read on the forward strand.
AGCACGATCATCTTATCTGCACCGACTGCAATAAGGTGGTTGAGTTCTGTGATCCGCGCATCTACAACATTCAAAAACTGGTGGGGGAACTATTGGATTATGAAGTGCAGCACCATTCCCTTATCCTGTACGGAAGTTGCAACAAACAACAGTGCGATCGTAAACCTGACAGTACTAACGAAACGGTAGCTGCCAAAACCAACTAGCGATCTGTGATTTCATTTGAGGTGTCAACGGCTGGTTGGTGCCTTTTTTTATGACTTAAAACAACCAATCTATGAGCGTCGACGTATTGCTGGGACTTCAGTGGGGAGACGAAGGAAAAGGAAAAATAGTGGACTACCTAGCGCCGCGTTATCCGGTGGTCGCTCGCTTTCAGGGCGGTCCTAATGCTGGGCATACCCTAGAGTTTGACAATGTGAAGCACGTATTACATCAGATTCCTTCGGGAGTATTCCGTCCGGGTGTACACAATGTAATCGGCAACGGCGTAGTACTTGATCCTGTTATCTTCAAGCAGGAAATCGATGCACTTACTCAGTTTGGCTTGTCACTTTCGTCTGATCTATACGTATCCAAAAAGGCGCAACTTATCTTGCCCACCCACCGCCTGCTGGATGCAGCCTACGAGCAGGCGAAAGGGGACGATAAGATTGGTTCTACGCTTAAAGGTATTGGCCCCACGTATCAGGATAAAATTGGCCGATTGGGCCTTCGTGTTGGCGACATCCTACGCCCCGACTTTAAAGAGCGTTATAAAGCCTTGCGGAAAGAACACGAACGCAAGCTATCTTATTACAACTATGAGTACGACATAAGCACCTTGGAGCCAGCATTCTGGGAGGCTATCGAAATGATGAAGGGTATGCGGCTGGTAGACAGCGAACATTTTCTGAATCAGAAACTTCAGGCGGGTGATCGTATACTGGCCGAAGGGGCACAAGGATCACTCCTAGACATTGACTTCGGTAGTTACCCTTTTGTCACCAGCTCTACTACCACGGCTGCGGGCGCTTGCACCGGCTTGGGAGTAGCTCCTCGTCGTATTGGAGAGGTATTTGGTATTTTTAAGGCGTACTGCACTCGCGTAGGAAGCGGGCCCTTCGTTACGGAGCTGCACGACCAAACCGGTGAATTTTTACGAGCTGAAGGTCATGAGTACGGTGCCACCACCGGCCGCCCTCGTCGGTGCGGTTGGTTAGACTTGCCGGCGCTCAAGTACGCTATCACGATCAATGGGGCTACTCAACTGTTCATGATGAAGGCTGATGTACTCAATCAGTTGGATACCATCCAGGTATGTACTCATTACCGCACGCCTGACGGGCAAGTAATTGACTATATTCCTTTCGACACCAAGGATATTGAGCCCGTGTACCAAGCTTTGCCGGGCTGGAAGACGGGCCTGACTGGTATCACCAGTTTTGGTGAGCTTCCTGAAAAGCTACAGCAGTACATCAGCTTCGTGGAAGACGCCGTAGGTGTTCCTATCAATATCGTATCAACGGGCCCTAACCGAGAAGAGACTATTCTAAAGTCTGAGCGAGTCACCGCCTAGTTGTTTTCAGGTTTTTAGAAGTAAGCGTGGCAGGGGCCTTTACCGAGGTTACGTCGGTATTTGAGCATAAATTCGTGGGTACCATCGGTAAACTTGGTCACCTGGGAGGTGGTCATATCGTAGGAATAGCCAAAGCTGATGGAAGGGGATAGCAGTAGTTCAAACAGTCCGATCATACTATCACCGCTACGGTATGACAGACCGACATTGAGCACATCATCCAAGAAGACGTTAGCGTTCAGGTCAGCCGACAGGGCCTGTCCCTGCTGCACCCTGAGCAAAGTAGAGGGTTTGAGTTTGATAAAGTCGGTCAGGGTAAAGACGTGCCCGGCGGCCAGTAGCAGGTATCGGGCCTTCTGTAGGTCCACATCATCCTGGATATCAGCGTAAGAGTAGATATCACTCTGTAGGATGAAGGGAATAGACAAACCGGCGTATGACTGCTGGGTACTATAGAAGAGTCCCATACCGAAGTTAGGTTTGAAGCGATCCAGACTCTGGGCGAAGACCGGGTCAAGCTCATCGCGTTTGTTAAGCCGATCAAAGTTGGCGGCCGTGTAGTTAAATCCGCCCTGTACGCCCATAGCCAGACTACCCTTGCTCTGCTTGAAAGCGATGCGGTAGGCGTAGCTAGCGTAGACGCTGTAGTCGTTGTAGGATCCGATCTGATCGCGGGAGAGCAGCAGCCCCACGCCCACGGGGTACTCTTTGAGCGCCGAGTTAACGATGAAGGTCTGGGTTTTGGGCGCCCCCTCAAAGTTAACCCACTGATCCCGGTGCAGGGCCGTGAAGACGGTTTGCTTCTGATTGCCCGCGTAGGCAGGGTTGATGATCAGTCCGCTGAACATGTACTGCGAGATAACCGGGCGCTGCTGGGGCTGGGCCCAAGCGAGCATGGACCCGATCATCAGGGTAAGGGTGAGCAGAAAACGAGCGTAATAGTTCATGGTGTATGATTTGGGCCGGTAGTCCGGCAGACTAACAGTATTATCGTAGCAGCTCTACGTATCCGGACAGGGGCTGCTCGCCGTTACGTTTGTCCACCACGTAGAAGTAGGTACCGTCGGGCAGGTCTTTGCCGCCCAGATAGAGGCCCTGGTTGCCCACCCCGGTGAAGACACGCTGCTCGTTATCGTAGCCCTCTTGGAGGTAGACCAGCGAACCGGCGCGGTTAAAGATGCGTACGATGTTGTTCTCAAAGCTTTCCAGGCAGGCCACAAAGAACAGGTCGTTCTGGCCGTCGCCGTTGGGGGACAAAGCGTTGTAGATATCAATGTGGGGTTCCACGTAGGCCTCTCGCACGATCTGACAGCCGTTGCCCAGGGTGATGGTGGCCGTATAGTGACCGGCGGGCTGCTGATCCAGGAAGTCGCCATTGGCTTCCCCGTAGGGGGTTTGCCAGCTCACGTCCACCAAGTCTACCACTTCGTAGAGGTTAAGCACCAGCGTACCGCTGGGTTCTTCGCAGAAGGAAGGGGTGGTGGTGATGTCCATCTCGGGCAGGTAGATACTATCGCTGATGAAGACTTCGGCGGGCGCCGAGACACAACCGGAGACCAGGTTGCGCACGATCACCGTATAGCGTCCGGTGTCCAGCTGTTCGGCGCGGTTGGTGCGGTTGCTCTGGAAGAATAGTTCGCCCTGGTCATTGAACCACTCAAACTGGTAGTCCACGAAGGGGTCTACGGTGAGCGAGGAGTCCAGGGTAGCGGTGGCAATGCCGTCAGGCTCGTTACAGCGGGTCAAGGGGGCGGTCATGACCACGGTAGGGGCGGGCAGTAGTCCGCTGTCCAGCAGGGTGATGACCTGCCCGGGGGCGGGCTCACTCAGACAGCCGGTGCTGCGGTCGCGGGCCACCACGCGGTACTGGTTCTCACCCAGTTGGGTAACGGTGGGTCCGAAGGCAATGGGGTTGCCCGCCGCGGTGGTGCCCTCATACCAGAAGAACTCGTAGCGGAACAGCTGGCTAGGGTCAGGGATCTGTACGCTGAGCTCGCCGTTGGGGTTGGTCACATCGCAGTTGCTCACCGGGAAGTCGGCCTGTACGGTGATGTCCAGGTCATTGGCCCGTCCGTCCCCGACGCGCACCTGCCTGATCACATCTATACAGCTATTGGTAGGATCATCCTGATCAATCACCTGCACGGTGTACTGCCCGGCGGGTAGTCCTTCCACGGTGTACTCGTTACCGGGGTTGAGTCGCTGTTCGGGGGTGCCCACGCTAGTGCCGGCAAACCAGTTGACCTGATAGCTGCTGGTTCCGGCGATGGTGAGCGATACCGCCCCGTTGTCGGTACGGCAGCTGGTCTGAGGCAGGGCGGAGGGGAAGGCGTCCAGAGGCAGATCAATACCGATGATGTTGTAGGTGCGCACGGCCCGACAGCCGGTGCCGGTATCTACTACTTCTACGGTGTAGGGGCCGGGCACCAGGTTGTCGATCTCTTCGCTGGTAGCCCCCGCTATGATCGGGGCGCTGAGGTCTTCCCCGTCGTACCACTGGATACTGTAGGGTCCGGTGCCGTTAGGCATTTCTATTTCTAGGGTACCCTCGGGGAGGGTAGCGGCGATACAACCGGTGATCGGGTCAGAGATAAAGTCCAGCCTAACCTGTAGGGGGTCTACCTGGTCTTCAATGATGACCTGCGCGAGGTTAGAGACGCAGCCCGAAGCGGTGGCAGTAGCGCGTGCTAGGTAGGTGCCTGCCGGTAGGTTAGTATAGCTAGCCAGTCCGTTGGCAACGCCCGGGATGCTGTTGAAGGCCGCTAGTCCTGCGGCATCTTCAGTGCCTACGTACCACTCGATCGTATAGACAGTCAGGTTATTACCGTCCAGGGTGAGACTGGCAATCTCGGCACCGCCGTCGGGGTTACAGATCGTCTGGTCGCTGAGTTTGTTCAAAGAGAGCACCGGGTCAATAACTCGTTCGGCCACCGTGAAGGTCTGCTCTATCGGACAAGCCTGTCCGGTGTCATCGGTGATTGTCACGGTGTACTGCCCATCGGTGAGCTCACTGATGGTGCTGGTGGTGGCCGTATTGGTCAGGGCCGTGGCAATCGGGGTACCGGTGGCACTGCTGCCGGCGTACCAGGTGAAGGTGGCGGCGGTGGTATTGTCCACCCGCACGCTGAGCTCGCCGGTGTTGGGGATCACACAAGTGACGTACTCTTCTTCGTTGTCTACGTAGAGGTTCATGATCGGCACCTCATCGGGCACCACTACTTCGTAGAGGAAGGGGGTCATACACTGATTGTTATCGTCGCGCACCGCCAGGAAGTAAGTGCCTGCGGCCAGACTCTCAAAGGTATAGTCGTTACTTCCGGTAGGCAGACTATTGGTAGCCGGACTGGTAGGGTTATAGTCAGCCGCGCTGTTGTACAAGAAGAAGGTAAAGTCAGCGAAGGCCGTGTTGTCCAGTAGCAGACCACCGCTGCTGATCCGGGTGACGCTGAGCGCCCCGTTGCTCACCAGACAGGTACTGGTGCCGGTGATGTCAGCATCTACTACCACGGGCAGGTTGCGCTCATCGCGTACGGTGTAAGTGGCCGTAGTGGTACAGGAAGTCTCCAGGTCAGTAGCCACCAGGGTATACTCTCCGGCGGTGAGCTGGCTAATCGTACTGCTAGTAGAAGTGCTGGCTACATTAGAAGCAATCGGGGTGCCGGTGGCACTGCTACCGTTGTACCAGGTGAAGGTGTAGGCGGGCGGGCCGGCGGCGGGGGTCGTATCGCCGGGGCGCTTGGTGGCGGTAACTTCCAGTTGGCCGTCCGGGGTGTCGCACTGGGTTTCGGGCAGCTGGTTATCCAGGGTCAGCACCGGTTCCCGGGCAATCTGTAGCACCTCAGTAAACTTGGTAGCAAAGCAGCCGTCAGCAATATTATACACCGCTACGGTATACTCCCCGGCGGGTAGCCCGGTCAGGGTATGACCTACTCCGGGATCACCTTCCGTGCCAGGGTTACCCAGGGTTGCCCCGCCAAAGTTGATCGCCTGACTCACATCAATACGCGCTCGGGGTTGTCCGGGTACATCGGGTAGGGTAGGCAGACTGCGTCCGTTGAACCAGTAGAAGTTATAGTCATCCTGATTATCTTGATCCGGACCGGGCGAGTCAATGATGTCTACACTGGCGAATACCTCACCGGTGTCGCCGCACCTCATGATATGGGTCGGTACCGGGGTACCCAGGATAACGGGTAGAAAGTCTACCACATCGGCCATAGGTCAATGATGGCGGAAGTCTGACAGCCGTGTCCGGCCGTACTAGTGGCTACAATGGTGAAAGTACCCGCGACGATACCGGTGATAGAGGGGCCGGTATGAACGCGGTTGCTCGGGTTGGGGTCAGCCACCGAACCTACGTACCAGTCGTAGGTGTACTGGTCGGATACATCTACCCCCGCCACTTCTACGTCTAGCTCAAAGACACCATCGGTATCAAAGCAGTCATCAATAGGATCACCGACCGGGGCGATCGTAATGGTAGGCTGGGGGATGGTGGTGCCCACGGTGGCTCTTTGGGGGCGGGTGATGCAGTGGGTGAGGGTATTGGTGCCCTGCACGGAGTAAGTGCCTTCTTCCAGCGAACCGAGCACCGCCCCGCTCACCCCGGTGATCAGGGTAGAGTCCAGTCCTGATTCAGCTATTTGGTACCAGCGAAAGTCGTAGTCGCTCAGGTTTCCGGTGAATCCGCTCACCGCGGTGACTTCTACCTCCCCGTTATAGGGGGTGCAGTTAGTCACATCGCTCACGTCCAGGGTCAGGGCGGCGTTTTCGTTCAACTGCTCATCCACAAAGATAGAGAAGGTGGTATCACAGGTCGTGCTGCTGTTGGTCACCGTCAGCCGGTAGTTGCCCCGGGGCAAATCGCTCAGGGTAGCATCAGCCTGGTTGGTCGCGTCAATACCGGGTCCTGACCAGGCGAAGGTGTAGCCCCCGGCGGCGGGGGCTCCGTCTACGCTCAGCGTGATGGCGCCGTTCGGATCGTTGATATCGCAGGAAGACTGCACCGTGACGCTGGGCAGCACCACGGGGCCCTGCGTATCGTCGGGCACGCTGACCACGGTGGCCTGTGAGGCAACGGTGGTACAACCGGTACTGGTCTGGGTAGCCACCACGGTGTAGTTAGTGGCATCCAGCGCGGTGAAGCTACCGCTGGTGTTACCATCTTCTAGTGGGGTGCCGGTGGCGGCGGTGCCCGCATAAAGGGCAAAGGTATAGCCGGTGGTGGTGCCGCCCACCGTCACAGCGATACTACCGTTGGGCACGCTACAGTGGGTCAGCGGGCTCACGGTAGGGTCAGGATCAATGACGGGGGTTTGCACCAGGGCCTGTAGCTCAAACGAGCTTTCGCTGCTACAGCCGGTAGCATCGGTGAGCACCAGGGTGAAGCGCTGAGTGGGGTTGCCGTAGGTGTAGAGGTTCTCCGCATCCTGGCTGCTACTGACCAGCTGAGCGCTGGCGCTCTGAGTATCGCTGCCCCGGTACCAGGCGTAGGTGAAGGGGGCCGTACCGGTGGGGTTGGCGCGCAGGTGCCCGTCGGCGAGTGATTCTTCACAGGCGGTCTGGGGGCTCACCTGGGTGATAGCCGCGGCGGGTGCTACGGTGTTGTCGGGTACTTCCAGGTTGCGTCCGCTCTGGTAGAGGCCGCAGTCGTTGATCAGGTCAATGGCCTTGAGCTCGTAGAAGCCGGCGGGCACATTGTTGAAGGTGGGCGAAGCACTTTGGATGGTGTCTTGGGTAGCCCCCTGGCTGATGAGGACGAAGCGGTAGTCGGCCGGATCGCCGCTCTGTAGCTGAGCGGTGACCGCCCCGTTGGGGGTATCGCAACGCGTGACGGCGGTGATGATAGGTTCGGCCAACTCGGGCAGAGGCAGGTCCATGACGATAGAAGAGTCTTCCAGTACGCAGCCGGTGAGTTCGTTGCGAATAGAGATATCGTAGGTAATGGCGCGTAGGGTAGTAACGGCATCCCCCAGCAGCTCTTCGGAGCTGTTCTGTTCGTTAGCCCACCGGATGGTGTAAACGGCCGGATCGGGCACCACCCCGTCAATGAGGATGTGAGCGGCTCCGTCGGCGGTCAGCGGGGCACAGCTCGATACCTCGCTATCTTTGATGATAGAGACGACCACATCGTCGGGGAAGGCTTCCAGGCGATCCAGTGAAACGGTTTCTACGACACTGCCGCAGCTGAAGGCGGCGTTCTGGTAGCGTACGTCCAGTTCGTAGGTAGCCGAATCCAGTCCTAGAATAGTAGTTTGCACGGTGCCGGTCTCATCGGCCTGGTTCGTGACCGAAGCGGAGATGTCTACCGGGTTGCCGGTGCGGGTGTCAGTGAGGGTGAACAGGTAGTTGCTCAAGGGGGAGAGCGGGTCACCGTTTTCGTCTACGATGCGAACCTCGCCGTTGTTGACCACCCCGGGGCCGTCGCCACAGCGTCGGTTATCTACGGTGGTGGCGGTGATGCGAAAGGGGGTAGGGTCAACCTGTTCGGACAGGATGGTAGGGGTGCCATCGCACTCACGTACCGTGCCGTTGAGCTCATCCAGGGGGTAGAAGCTTTGGTTGTCAATGGGGTTGCGGGTGTCCTTGTCAAAGGGCCCTACGTCATTGAGGGAAGCGAAGAGCTCAAAGGCGCCGCGTGCCCCGCGGATGACTACGGTGGTATCAAATCGTTCGCCCTGGGCCAGTCCCTGGTTCATGGGTAACCAGAGGGTGTCCAGCCAGGGGTTAGGCTGGGCGTTGGTGTAGCTTTGGGTAGGGTCCTGACTGTAGAATGCCAGGGGGATGGGCTGGTTGACCGGGTAGTCGCCACTGTTCTCAAAGCTGATGGTGATCTGGAAAGAGTCTTCGGGGCAGATGGGGGGGGTGACCCCTACGCCATCGGCGAAGTCCAGTTTAGAGGCGGGGAAGGCCAGGTCGCCACAGAAGGTGATGCGGGGGGATTGGTTCAGGAACTTATTGAGCGAGAACTTACTGGGGGCCGAGGGGTCGCTACAGATCTGACTGAAGTTGAGGTGGTGGGGCTGCTGGTAGGCCGGAATGGTCATGTTGTCGTTCACGTTCACATTGAAGTAGGCAAACTGGTTCCAGATGCTACGCGATGGTACCCAAAACGTGCCCGCTACCGCCTTATACGCCCGGATATGGCCTCGTAAATTATTAGCTCCACCGCTATTGGCACCCTGAAAGCGGTTATTCTCGAAGTCACTACATGACACGATAATTTCGGTTTCACCATCCCCGTCTACATCGGCAATAATGGGATACTCTGCGTGCGTCTGTGAGCTACACTTGGTCAGGTTGGTATACTGACTGTTGAGTACCTGTCCGCTCTGACCGTCTACGATGTACAAGTCTACCTGGTCGCGGTACACAATCTCACTGGCCCCGTCCCCGTCAAAGTCAAACACCGCTGTGCCCGTCACCCCCGAGGTAGACTCCCAGAAGTTATAGTGATTACCATTGGTGGGTTGTCCGAAGCGGGGGTCGGTGCTGGGCACGAACACGTTGGTAGTCCACTCGGGTTGCATGTCTTTATCAATGGCGTACAGACTAGACCCCGACATAAAGGTACACTCTAGGTCTAGGTCGCTATCAATATTAGCTACATTCAGGCTACCTACTCCTCGTATCCAGGTACAGTCTTCTGTGCCATCACAAGAGCCACCGGATAAATCTCTGAAGTTATTCCTGATGTTTTGCCCAGGATCAAAGTTGTCGGCTTTGCGGGTAACTACGAAGGTCTTGACTTCATCTAGCGCTAAATCCCACAAAAATATTGTGTTAGGACCAGTCTCGCTGCCAGTAGCTCCACTCATCAGCACATCTAGATTGCCATCTCCTGTATAGTCGACGACTGCTGTTGTACTGAAGTTTTGTCGGTTGAAATCAGGTTTCTTAGGGTAGTAGTTACCAGAATAACCGTTCTTGGTCGCAGCGTTGTCCATCACTCTTTCTTCGGTAAGTTCGCCGCCCGCGATGTCTACCGAGTAGATCACGTGGCCGAGTACCAGTTCCAGTCCTCCACAGTCGGCGCAAGCGGAGTTAGGTAGAATATCTACTGCCACCGGCAAGCCGTTGAGCTCAGTGATCCAGTTGTTACCCGAAGCGTACTTGCTGGTTCCATGGCTACCGGCAACGATTAAGTTACCGGTTCGCGCGTCACGTATCTCATTACTGTAGTATAGTTCAACCTGACCATCTCCATTAAAATCAGCCAATGCAGGCGTCTTGTAGAGACTTTCCGTACGCTCTTTCCATATCAGGGTGAGGTCATGGTTAAATGCGCGCGTCCATCCGTTTCTTTCTATATGGAAAATTTCGCCGTACCCATCATTATCTACATCACCAGCCGCTAGATAGGACGTATTATAGTTACCACTGGTTAGGTCACTACCATAGGTAACGCTACGCTCTACCGTACCATCTTGCCCGTTGAGTATGTACAGCGTATTATCTTCGTTGTAGCTGATTACTTCGGGGGTGCCATCGTTATCAACATCGGCTACCAGTGGAAGGCCACGAGCAGAAGAGGTTCGGCTATTGGATCTCCAGGCTTCGCCGGCATCAAAGACGTTATCTTCGGGGCGTGCTTCGCAGTCAGGTTTAGTAATTACGTAGTCGTTCGGGTTGTTCGGGTCATCCACACAATCCCCGTCGTAGTAGTCATAGAAGCCATCCCCATCGTCATCTACCCCGTTGTTACACTCGCGCTCACAACCCGCAAAGTCATCACAGTCCCCGTCCTGACAATCTACTAGTCCGTCCCCATCATCATCGCGGTAGTTATTACAGATTTCCGCTTGGGTACAGTCGCACTCATCATCGGCACAGTCTATGTCGCCATCACCGTCGTTGTCTATGCCATCGCTACAGTTATTGTTAGCGGCCTCGTTGCTACAGATCGGCACAAAGTCACAGTTGACCCGGTCGGCACAGTCAATGAGTCCGTCGCCGTCATCGTCAATGCCATTGCCACAGTTTTCAATGGTACCAGTCTGCGCCAGGGCAGCTTGAAAGCTAACGCTCAGACAGAATAGTAGCAGAGAGAAAAAGTGGATGAAGGGGAATGATTTATACGCAGGGGGTGCCATAGTTTTACTATTCTTATGCATGCTATGAATATAGAGTATGAAGTAAGGCAATAATGCTATGGAAAGGAAGACTCTAAACTACCCAAAGCTTACACTGTAAGGACCAAACAGAGATCACCAGATAAGCACAAGAGTTATGGCGGTATGCTACTGGTGCAATAGCAATAAAAGGGCGGTTAACCTAAGTAGGTGAGTGGGAGAGGCAGACAGGTTGACAATTGGTGAGGAAGGCTCGAAACAGAACGTGATGGAAAAAAACAGTTTTTCTATCGTTGAAGATGCATATGGTAGTACCTAAAGAATCACATTACATGATCGAGTACTGTAAATCAGAGTTAAAACCGCCATCAAGAGCGATTAGACAGGGTTTTTGCGAGGAATGAGATATATTTGTTATCATCCATCAATAGAAAGTTATGATCAGGTATCTAGTATTATTCCTTTTAATATCTGCGTCGCTGATTAGCAAGGCACAGCATGTACGTGTCGGACCGAAGGTAGGTGTGCAAGCTTCTCGCCCCAGCTTCGATGATCAAAACTACGACCAGGAATACACTTCAGAGTATGGACTGGGATTTAACGCAGGTGGTGTGATCAATTGGAAAGCATCTGACTACTTCTCATTGTACACAGAGTTGGTGTATAGCCGGGTGCACAAAAAGTTAAAGGGTACCGATGGCTACGCTGTCAACCGAGATCACTTTAACTACCTTACGGCTCCTATCTTACTGAGAGGAAGCTTTCCAATAGGACAAGCGGAGGTTTATCTTAACGCAGGACCCTCAGTGAACTACTGGTTGGGTGGAAGAGGATACCTTTTACATACTGAACTCATCGAACTGGAGCTGTACGAGTTAGATCACCGAATTGCGTTTGGCGAGCAGCCGGCTGAAGCGAATAACGGCGACGACGTACTGTATATCACGAAACCCAATCGGTGGCAGTTGGGACTGGACATAGGAACCGGCGTGATGATTCCGATGGGCAATCGATACCTAATGGTAGACGCTCGTTACAGCTGGGGACACACCAATATGGCGAAGAGGGATACCGAATATATCAATCTGTTCGATTATAATGATAACCTGTCCTTTGCCAACCACACCGCAAGTATCTCGGTCGCATATCTCATAGAGTTTGACCTGATCAAACTGACACGCAAAGGAAAGAGTAAGACGATCAAAGGCAAAGGACGGTAACCTTTGCGGATTAAACCTGTAAAATCTACCGCCGCGAGACTCACCAAAACCAACTGAGTCTCCGTCTGAACTTAGCAATACCCCTTCCCACTCGGCTTGTAACCGAATAGTACAAAGTTTCCCCCCATCAATGGCAACATGACGTTGACGCTAAACTTATAGTCCGTCTAGCTAAAATAAAAAAGCGCTTACTACGACTGTAACAGTGTTGAGAAAGTTTTCATAAAAAAACCTATCAATACAAAACCTTTACGACGGCCCGGACGTAATGCTAGGAAACTGAAAGTAATAAAATAGTTTTCTTGGTTTACATGGTATCGACTGATTCAACGGAAGAGAGAATTTTAGAAGGAGTAGACGAATTGTTTTTTCGTCATGGCATCCGTCGTGTTACGATGGACGACATAGCGCAGCATCTCTCTATTTCTAAGAAAACAATCTACCAGCACTTTAAGGATAAGGACGAGATAGTACTGAAGGTGGTAAGGAGATTCTTTAACCACCAAAAGGTACTGATGGATAAGTTCCATCAGCAGGCTCAAAATGTGATACACGAGATAGTGTTGATATCTGAATACTGGCGAGCTTGCGTGTCTGCTATCAACCCTTTGATGCTTTTCGATTTACATAAGTTCTACACCAAAGCCTGGCAGATATATCTGGATTTTAAAAAAGAAGAGCTGGGGGTGATAGAAAAGACGTTACAAAAAGGGGTGGATGAGGAGCTTTTCAGACCTAATATTGATCCTCACATACTAGCGGTGCTTCGTATTGAAACAGTGGAGCTTACCTTCGACGAAGAGATATTTCCTCGCCGTAAGTTCTCGGCGCAGCAGGTGCAAGACCAAGTATTCGAGCAGTTTCTGTACGGAATACTTACGCAAAAGGGCCGGCGGCTCTATGAGCAGTACACTAACAAACCAATTGCCCTATGAATCATTTGAAAATGCTTCTCACCGTCTGTGCGATAGGCGTGTTAGGAGAAGCGCACGCACAAACGACTGACAGTCTAAGTCGTGGCGAAACCCTTACGCTAGAAGAATGCTTATCGTACGCGTATCAGAACAATGCCAACGTAGAGAATGCGGTGCTAGAACAGTCAATCGCTGTGCGCGATGTGGGTATCACCAAAGCACAGGGGCTTCCGCAGGTGAACGTAGGAGTATCATACAATAATAACTACGCAATACAAACCCAGTTTTTGCCCGCTGCTTTTTTTGCTGAGAATGCAGAGGCCGCCGCCGCTGCCGCTAATGATCCACCGGTGCCAGTGGCATTCGGGGTGCCCCACACCGGGCAGGCCATGGCGACTCTTTCGCAAATGTTGTTCGATGGTTCTTACTTTGTGGGGCTTAGGGCCGCTCGAGTCTATACTGAACTGTCCGAAAAAGCACTGGATCAGACTAAGGCTACTACGGCAGAGCAAGTAACCAAGGCGTACTATACTGCATTGGTCAATCAAGAGCGTCAAACGCTTTTGGAGAGTAACTACCAACGCCTTGATACCCTGTTAAGAGAGACGCAGTCGATGTTTGAGAACGGTTTTGCCGAGAAAATTGACGTCAGTCGGGTGAAGGTGCAGTTTAACAATGCCAATACGCAAAGAGAGAGCAATGAGCGTTTGGTACAGATCAGCTACTTGCTACTGAAATTTCAAATGGGTATGCCCATTGAGGCTGACGTACAACTGGCTGACAAAATCAGAGACATTGATATGGGCGATGAGATAGCTATAGACGACAACTTCGCTTACGGTAACCGCCCCGAGTTCGCCCAAATGCTTGTCAATCAAAACCTAACGCAGCTTAGTAAGCGTAACAATCAGGTACAATACTTACCCAAGCTAACGGCCAACCTGAACTACGGCTACAACTCAGGAGTAGATGAATTCAGCAGGATCACTAATTTTAGCGAGCAGTGGTTTGAGTTCGGTAGTATCGGCTTCAATCTTGACATACCCATCTTCGACGGACTACGCAAGCACCACACCATTCAGCAGAACAAATTGCAGTTGCAGCAGCTGGAAAACCAAGAAACCTTCCTGAAGAACCAGATCGATTTAGAAATCGTACAGGCGCGGGTCAACCTGCAAAATAACCTGGAGGTACTCACGGTGCAGCAGGAGAATCTGGAGTTGGCCGAAGAGGTGTTCAACGTTTCCAAAATAAAGTACCAAGAGGGGGTAGGCTCTAACCTAGAAGTGACTGAAGCGCAGAACGCATTACAACAAGCGGAAACAAACTATTACGATGCGCTCTACAGTGCGCTGGTAGCTAAGGTAGACCTGAAAAAGGCCCTCGGCATATTGGTAGACGAATCAAGTATAGACTAATCACACAAGAAAATAGCTAATGATGAGGATTGTTAAAACGTGTTACTTAGCCGTGTTGATGGCCCTGTTCGCCGCGTGCGGTAGCGAGTCTGACTTGGCCGAAAAAAAGGCGCAACTCAAAGAGTATCAGGGCGAGGTGGAGGAGCTAGAGGCGAAAATTACTTCTCTGGAAGAAGCAATTGCACAAGAAGATCCGGCTTTTGCCAACCGTGAGGAGGCCACGCTGATTACCACGACGCCAGTAACCACCAAAACCTTTCGTCATTTCCTGGAAGTGAGCGGTTCGGTGACCTCAGACCGTAACGTAACTATCAGTGCCGAAAGTCCGGCCATGGTAGAGCGGGTGATGGTGCAGGAAGGCGAGCAGGTGAAAAGGGGGCAGGTACTGGTAACTCAGGATGCCGAAACCCTACAGCGCAATGTAGAAGAACTGGAAACTTCGCTAGAATTAGCCGCCACACGTTTTGAGCGCCAGAAAAAGCTCTGGGACCAAAAAATAGGCACAGAAATACAGTTTTTAGAAGCAAAAAACGGAAAGGAAACCCTGGAGCGGCGTATCGCCTCTTCTCGCTCTCAGCTGAGTAACTATATTATTCGCGCGCCCTTTTCAGGATCGGTAGACGATGTGTTTACCAAAGAGGGCGAGGTGGCGCAGCCCGGAACCCCGCTGATGCAGTTGGTTAGTCTGCAAGATATGTTCATTGAGGCCGACGTTTCAGAATCATACCTGGGTAAGTTTGAAATCGGCGATTCGGTGCAGGTGCGGTTTCCTTCGCTCAATCAGTCACTGATGAGTACCATTAGCGCTATTGGTGATGTAATCAACGTAAACAACCGCACGTTCACCATGGAAGTGAAGCTGCCTAATGATCAAAAGCTGTTACGCCCCAATCTGCTGTCGGTGTTGCGCATTCAGGATTTCAGGCAGGATGATGCAGTTGTCATCTCTACCAACCTGATTTTGAGCGATAATCAGGGAGATTATGTGTACGTGGCCGAGGAAAAAGAAGGCAGGTTGGTGGCCGCTAAAAAGCAGATAAAACGGGGTATGACGTACGACAATGAAACATTGATCAGCGAAGGGCTAACCAGTAGCGATACCCTTATCAAAGAAGGCTTTCGGGACGTGGCCGAAGGCATGAGCGTGCAGCGCGCCGATACCCAAGCGATTTCCTCTAACGGTTAAGCAATACAAATATGAATGACCAAAAACAGCCTAAGAATTCGGTAGTCCGCGAGTTTGGACCCAGCTCATCATCAGTGGACAACCGCACGAGCATCGTGATTCTTACCTTCATTATCGTCATCATCGGAGCGTTCTCTTACTATTCGATGCCGAAGGAGAACTTCCCAGAGGTAGTATTTCCTACCATCTACGTGGGCACTCCTTACCCCGGCAACTCGCCGGTGGATATGGAAAACCTGGTGACCCGACCCATCGAGAAAGAACTCAAGGGTATCAGTGGGGTAGACAATATCACTTCTACCTCTATTCAGGACTACTCTACCATCATCGTAGAATTCACTCCCGATGTGGACCTGAGCAAAGCACTGCAAGATGTGAAAGATGGCGTGGACCAGGCCCAGAGTGAGCTGCCCACCGACTTAGACCAAGATCCCAACGTCTTCGAGGTAAACCTTCAGGACTTACCCATCATGTACATCAACCTATCGGGGAACTACAGTAACGATGAGCTCGAGGAGTACGCTGAGTATTTACAAGACGAGATCGAGGCAATGTCTGAAATCCAGGAGGCCAACATCAGTGGTTTGCTGGAACGTGAGATTCGGGTAGATGCTGATATCTATAAAATGGATGCTCGCCAGGTGACCTTCTCAGATATTCAGTCGGCCATATCGGCTGAGAACGTGACAATCTCGGGTGGTAATCTGAAGACCGGCGATTTTCGACGTACGCTGCGAGTAGCCGGAGAGTTTGACCGGCCTGAGCAAATTGAGGACGTTATTATCAAAAACGAGAAAGGAAAAATCGTGTACGTGAAAGACGTAGCCGAAGTTCGTGATACGTACGAAGAGCGCGAGAGCTACGCCCGCATGAACAAGAATCCGGTGGTCACCCTCAACGTAGTGAAGCGCCGCGGCGAAAATCTGATTGAGGCTTCGGATAAGATCAAGGAGATTGTGGCGGACGCACAGGAGTCGCGCTTTCCGAACGATCTGGAGGTGGTGATTACCAACGACCAATCGAAGAACACCAAGCTTCAGCTGAGCAACCTCGAGAACAGTATCATCATGGGAGTTATCCTGGTGATTTTGGTGCTTATGTTCTTCTTGAACCTGCGCAATGCCCTATTTGTCGGAATTGCCATTCCGATGTCGATGTTTATGTCGTTTATGCTGCTCAACTTCCTGGGGATCACCATCAACCTTATGGTATTATTTGCCCTCATTCTGGCGCTAGGCATGCTGGTTGATAACGGCATCGTGGTGGTAGAAAACATCTACCGTTTAATGCAAGAGGGGTATAGTCCCGTGAAGGCGGCCAAAGAAGGAGTGGGAGAAGTGGCCCTTCCGATTATCACTTCTACCGCTACGACACTCGCCGCCTTCTTGCCGCTGGCCTTCTGGCAGGGGCTCATCGGAGAGTTCATGCGCTACCTGCCTATCACGCTCATTGTGGTGCTATCTTCTTCGTTGTTTGTGGCTCTGATCATCAATCCGGTGCTGACGGCCATGTTCATGAAACTACAGACCAAGCTGCCGGAAGAAAAGAAGCGCCGCTTGCTGTTTGTTGCGGGTGGGCTGGCGATCTTAGCGATTGTATTCTACGTACTGCAGGTGTTTACGGTAGCTAATCTGCTGATGCTGGCTGCGCTACTCATTCCCTTTAACGTATACTTGCTCACTCCGGCCATCGAATGGTTTCAGAACGAGTTCCTGAGCCGTCTGGAAAGATTTTACACCAAAATCCTACGCTTCTCGCTGCGTCATTCCTATGCAGTGTTCTTTGGTACCTTCCTGCTGCTGTTTGTTTCTATCGGCTTGGTGGTGGTGAAACAGCCACAGGTGCTGTTCTTCCCCAACAACGAGCCTAACTACATCAACGTGTTTATTCAAGAACCTATTGGTACGGATATTACCACCACCAATAAGCTCACCGAGAAATTAGAGGCAGAGGTATTTGAGTACTTAGAGCCCTACGACTTTATGGTAGAGGCAGTGATTGCACAAGTAGGCGAAGGTGCTACTGACCCTAACGAAGGGCCGAGTCAGGGCGCTACCCCTAATAAGTCGCGCATCGCTATTTCGTTTGTAGACTACGAACTGCGCAACGATTCTTCCACGGCCGTAATTATGGAAGACATTCGCGAGATCGTTAGTAAGTATCCCGGTGCACAAATTACGGTAGATAAGGATAAAGCGGGGCCACCCGTCGGGAAACCGGTTAACGTAGAAATTAAGGGGGAAGAATACGCTCGTTTGATCGATGTGACCAAGCAAGTGTCCACTGCGATCCGCAATGCGAATATTCCGGGTATTGAGGAGCTGAAGTCTGACCTTGAGCAAGATAAACCAGAACTGTTGGTAGATATCGACCGTGACAAAGCGCGCCGCTTCGGACTATCCACCTCGACGATTGCCAACGAATTACGTACCGCACTATTCGGTTTTGAAGTGTCTAAGTTCAAAGACGGGGAAGACGATTATCCGATCCAGCTACGCCTCAAAGATGAGTACCGCTACGACGTGGAAGCATTGCTCAACTACCGTGTCACGTTCCGTGATAAGTTTGGCAACCTACGACAAATTCCGATTGCCTCGGTAGCAGATTTAGAGTATTCCTCTACCTACGGCTCGGTAAAACGCAAAGATTTGGATAAGGTCATTACCCTTTCGTCAAACGTGCTGGAGGGTTATAATGCTACCGTAATCAACGATGAGATTCGTAAAGTGGTGCAAGACCTGAAGCTACCCGAAGGCTACGAGGTGAGCTTCACCGGCGAACAAGAGAAGCAGCAAGAGTCTATGCAGTTTCTACTACAAGCGCTCTTCATCGCGGTAATGACGATCTTCCTGATCATTGTGGCGCAATTCAACTCCGTAACCACTCCGTTCATCATCTTAGCATCGGTACTACTCAGCACCATTGGGGTGTTCCTGGGGCTGGTGGCATTTGATATGGACTTCGTGGTCATTATGACCGGCATCGGCATTATCTCGCTGGCGGGGGTAGTGGTGAACAACGCCATCGTACTGATTGACTATACCAATCTTATCCGCGAACGTCGGCGGGAAGAGCTAGGAGTAGGCGAAGAGCAGGTGTTGCCTTACGCTGAGATTGAGAGTAGCATCATCGATGGTGGAAAAGTACGCCTGCGGCCAGTGTTGCTGACCGCAATCACCACCGTTTTAGGACTGATTCCCCTGGCCATCGGACTCAACATCAACTTCTTTACGTTGCTATCCGAGTTCGACGCGCAGATTTACTACGGTGGTTTCAACGCTGACTTCTGGGGGCCAATGGCCTGGACCGTCATCTTTGGACTAATTTTCGCCACCTTCCTGACTCTGGTGGTGGTGCCGGTGATGTATTTAATTGTTGATAAGATAAAACTACGTGCCTTCGAGCGTAAGCAGGTGGCGGCGGTTGATCAAAACCGAATAGAACATGGGTAGAGTAGCATCGCTCGTCACGGTGGCGCTGTTGTTAGTCGCGCTTGACGTATATATATTTCAGTCAGTCAAATACGTTTTTCAGCAGTTTTCTGCCACCACCCGCCGGACGGTGACCATCGTCTATTGGGCGATCAGCCTGTTAGCGCTAGGCAGTTTTTTTTACTACAACCTGATAGACAAAACGGGCATGAGCCGCGACGTGCGCACGCTGTTGTTTTCGGTGATCTTTATCAACTACGCCGCTAAGTTTTTCGGAGTACTTGTACTGGTGATAGACGACGTCAGCCGCGCAGCACAGTGGGCTTGGAGTAAATTCAAGCCTGCTGACGGGGGGAGCACCACCGTCGCTGATAACACCATTTCTCGCTCCGATTTTCTGGTGAAAACCTCGTTGGTGGCTACGGCCCTGCCGGCGCTGGGCATGACCTACGGTATCGTCTCGGGAGCGCACGACTACCGAGTGCGTCGCGTCACGGTAAAGCTACCGAATCTACCCTCCTCGTTCGATGGCATCCGTATCGCGCAACTGTCGGATATTCACAGTGGCAGCTTTTTTAACAAAACGGCCGTGCAGGGCGGGGTGGATATGCTACTACAGGAGAAACCTGATCTGGTTTTCTTCACCGGCGATCTGGTGAACAATCAGGCGACCGAAATCAAGGAGTACTTTTCAGTCTTTAGTCAGGTGACTGCCCCTTTAGGAGTATTCTCTACCCTGGGCAACCACGACTACGGTGATTATATCACCTGGCCCTCTCCGCAGGCGAAGCAGCAGAACCTGGCCATGGTAAAAGCCGCGCACGGCGAAATGGGTTGGAATCTTTTGTTAGACGAACATCAAATTCTGAGAGAAGGCGATGGCACCCTGGCAATTATTGGTATTGAAAACTGGGGCGCGGGTCGCTTTGCCAAGTACGGTGATCTGTCTAAAGCTTACCGAGGCAGCGAGTCGGCCGACGTAAAGCTACTCTTATCACATGATCCTAGTCACTGGGACGCACAAGTGCGGCCGTCGTACCCTGATATAGACGTCGCGTTTGCGGGGCACACCCACGGTATGCAGTTTGGCATTGAAGTAGGTAACTTCCAATGGAGTCCGGTGCAGTACATGTACAAACAGTGGGCTGGTTTGTACCAGTCGGGTGCGCAGTATCTCTACGTAAATCGCGGCTACGGCTATCTGGCTTTCCCCGGCCGCATCGGCATGCCCCCGGAGGTCACTATCATGGAGCTAACGAGGGGCTGAAAAACTTACAGACGGCGGGGCTTTCCCTTAAGCTGCGCCTGAATCGACCGAATGTCTTCGACCATCTGCCCGTTGTTTTTCTGAGCGTCTTGCACGCAGCGCACGGCGTGGATCACCGTAGCATGATCGCGCCCCCCGAAGTGATAGCCGATAGCTTTTAACGAGTGCTTGGTGTGCTCCTTCGAGAAGTACATCGCTACCTGGCGTGGCCCCACCACTTCTTTGCGGCGTGTTTTTGACTTGATGTTCTCAATAGAGATGTTGTAAAACTTGGCCACCGTTTTGATAATCATATCAATGTTGACCTCGGTCGTAGCGTTCTGTACAATATTCTTGAGAATTTGCTTGGCCAAATCCAGGCTAATTTCCTGCTGGGTGAGCGAAGCGTGGGCTACCAGTGACACTAAGATACCTTCCAACTCACGCACGTTGGTATCTACGTTGTAGGCGATATATTCAGTAACGTCTTTCGGCAGACTCACCCCGTCGTGCTGTAGCTTGCGCTCCACAATGGCGATACGGGTTTCAAAGTCGGGGGTTTGTAAGTCAGCGGTAAGTCCCCACTTAAACCGGGAGATGAGCCGCTCAGTGAGGCCGTGCAGATCGCGGGGCGGACAGTCACTCGTCATGATGATCTGCTTACCCGACTGCTGTAGGTGATTAAAGATATGGAAGAATATCTCCTGCGTTTTCTCCTTGCCCGACAAAAACTGAACGTCATCCAGAATCAGCGCGTCTACCTGTAGATAAAAGTTCGTGAACTTTTGAACGCTGTTGTTCTTGAGCGACTCGATGAACTGACTCGTGAACTTTTCAGAGGACACGTACAGGACAAACTTCTTCGGGTCATCCCGACGAATTTGATTGCCGATAGCGTGCACCAAATGAGTTTTACCAAGGCCCACCCCGCCGTAGATCATCAACGGGTTAAAGGAGGTAGAACCCGGTTTCTGCGCTACGGCGTAACCCGCCGAACGAGCTAATCGGTTACAGTCGCCCTCTATATACGTATCAAAGACATAACGCTGATTGAGGTACGAATCCTGCTTGAGGTAGTCGATGCTCTGCAGCGAGAACGGGCCTTCGTAGTTGGACTTGTCTTCATTATTTTGATTCCACCGTCGCGAGCGGGGTGGGGGAGGGGTGTTCTGCGGGGGGCGTACCGCTTGGTTACGAGCGCGGGGCTTCTCCACCATGACGGAGTACTCTAACTGTCCATCCAATCCAATCTCAGCGTCGATGGCTTTGCGCAATAAGTAAACGTAGTGTTCTTCTAACCATTCGTAAAAAAATTGAGACGGTACCTGAATCGTAAGGGTGTTGTGGACAAAACGTAGGGGCTTGATCGGGGCGAACCACGTACTAAAGCTTTGCTCACCCACATGATCTTTAATGATCTGCAAACAGCGGCTCCATACGATCTCGTGATCTTGCTGAATAGGCATACGTTCAGTGCTTACGCGCATACAGGTTATAAGTAGTTCATGTATCAGAAAAAAAGTTGATGCATATTACATCAGAGAGCAACGGCATGGGTGATGGTACGGCAGGTCTTCCTGCGAGGGAAAGTAAAGGTTGTGAAAAAAAAATAAAGAAAAAAACGGGGTCATTATTGACTCCGATGTTTCTTCAAAACGTGCTATTACAATCGTTCAGTTAATTCGCGGTATATCTCAGTCTGAGCAGCATTACTCCTTGAACCCGTTATCGATAGAAAGGTCTTTAACCACTCATTTTTCAGTGAGTTAGCGATACTTGCTCGGCGTATCACCTAAGACCGTTCTCAAAAAGAGAGGTCTCCCTAAAAATTTATATTATAGAAATTTGACAATTTTTCGAGTGTCTTTCTTTAGGTGAATATGGTTAGATGTTCAA
This sequence comes from Tunicatimonas sp., assembly GCA_965213875.1. GTDB lineage: Bacteria > Bacteroidota > Bacteroidia > Cytophagales > Cyclobacteriaceae > Tunicatimonas. The sequence goes on from CBDCAN010000020.1 coordinate 98,445, forward strand.
TCAAAAATGATTGGTAATTATTCTTTAAAAAGTCTTGCTGCGTTTGTCGCTATCGTTTGTTTTTCTTACTTAAGATACCATAAGCGATCTTCTACGAAACACCCGTATAATGTCGCCTTTTTCACCGTTTATAACATAGCAGAATGCCCAATAACCCCTCAGTCCTGAACACCCGATTCGACGAGTTTGCCCCGGTCTCTCGTGAAGCCTGGCAGCAGGCCGCTCGGTCTAAGCCTGTAGCACACCAGGAGTCAAAGGATACTATTCCGGTAATATCTTCTATCAACACCGTAGAAGATTTGCCCGCGGTAGCGAATGAAACCACCGCGTTTCCTCAAGACGCTTGTGACTACGAAGTTGTGCTGAAACCAGACGCAACCACCAGCGACGTGCTCGCGCTCATGAAGCTCGGCGCAGATAAGGTGTGTCTACCGAGCGAGTCGGTCGCCGAATACATTAACTACCTAACGCAGCACCAGCATCCATTCAGTGGCGTATCCTGGCAAACTAATACGCCGTCGGCCGAAGTGAGGAACGTGTATCTCGACTACTTTCGCATACGACAGGGTGCATATCGTACGCAGGGGGCAGTTTACGGTCAACCGCTGGTGTCAGGCAATGAGGCAGCGGTGGCTACTGCCATTGGCCAAGTGGTACAGTGGACGCAAGAAGCACGAGATGCGCCGACCGTGCGCACCGTAACGGTAGCGGGGGATGTTTTCCACCGCTGGGGCGCTTCGGTCACTGACGAACTAGCTATGAGCCTGAGTCAGTGGGTCGCCTACTGCGATGTCCTGACCGACCAAGGGTGGCCGATGTCCGATGTTATGGAGCGTAGCGAGATCACCTTAGCCACCGGTACCGGCTTTTTTCAGGATATGGCCAAATTCAGAGCGCTCCGATCACTCACCCGCAAGGTAGGGAAGGCCTACCAACTGCCGGCTACCACTACGCTGCCAACGTTACGAGCGGTGTCGGGGGTGCGCAATAAGACGCTTTACGACCCCGATAGCAATATTTTACGAAATACGACCGAAGCACTAGCGGCACAACTCGGGGGAGCAGATACGCTATTGTTACAACCTCACGATTTCTTGTACACTACCGCCCACTCATTTGGTGAGCGCATGGCGTCTAATGTGCACCACATTCTGCGTCATGAAGCACACGTAGGCCGAGTGCACGATCCCGCAGCGGGCTCTTACTTTATAGAGAACCTGACGCAGCAGTTGGTAGAAAAGAGTTGGAAGGTTTTTCTTCAGTTTGAGAAGTCGAAAGGGTTTTCGGCGCTGCTTACTGACGGCACGCTTATGAACCGATGTCGGACGCACGCCAAGCAGTTGCAACAGCGGGCGGCCACCCACCAAGGTATTTCGGTAGGAGCCACACGCTACACTAATCCAAAGGAGCATATCGCTGATGCCCCTCGATCTGTGGCTTTCGAAACATTTCGAACCGCCGCAGTATTTGAAGAAGTGCGTCACCGTTTTGACGTAGCGGTCGCTGCCGGAAAACCTCGGCCTGCGTTGCAGTTTTTAGTACAAAAAGATAACGCGCCATCAGCCCTGATCAATCAGCGAACGCACTACGCGAAAGACTGGTTGCACGCCTTAGGCGTTGCTTACCAAGAGCAGCCAATGGCTACGGAAGGTGATTTAACCATTGCGCCCAGCGAACAGACATTAGGTGTCGTATTTTGCGGAACGGATGAATTTTACCAGCATACCGTATGTCCTTTGTTAGCCGATGACAACAAGAACCCAATGATACGTTGGGTAGTAGGAGGAGGGGCGGAAGTAACCAAAGAAATACGACAGTCGGGTAGCAACGGAACCATTGGCCTTAAACATGATGCCACTCCTATGATCAAACAATTAATACAAGCGTATGAAGCCTAATTTTGAACAAGTGTCTTCTGATTACCTCAGACAGTGGGCGACCGATACGTCTGACTCCTGGATTACCGCTGAGCAGATTCCAGTACCACGGGTCTACGCCCCCCATGCTATCGATTCGTTCAATTACCAGCACTTTGCCGCCGGCTTTCCGCCTTATCTGCGGGGACCTTACGCTTCTATGTATACCGCCAAGCCCTGGACTATTCGGCAGTACGCTGGGTTTTCTACGGCGCAAGAATCCAATGCTTTTTACCGCCGGAATTTGGCGGCCGGTCAGCGCGGCCTATCGGTCGCTTTTGATTTGGCTACCCACCGGGGGTACGATTCTGATCATCCCCGCGTGTCGGGCGACGTAGGCAAAGCAGGAGTGGCCATCGATACGGTAGAAGACATGAAAGTGCTGTTTGACCAAATTCCGCTAGATCAGATGTCGGTATCCATGACGATGAACGGGGCGGTGATTCCGATTATGGCTTTCTACATCGTGGCGGCGGAAGAACAGGGAGTAAAACCTGAGCAACTGACGGGTACGATCCAAAACGATATCCTGAAGGAGTTTATGGTGCGGAACACCTACATCTATCCACCCGAACCGTCTCTGCGCCTGATCGCCGATATCTTTGCGTATACCGCTGAGCATATGCCGAAGTTTAACTCCATTAGTATCAGTGGTTATCACATGCACGAAGCGGGAGCACCCGCTGACCTGGAGCTTGCCTACACCTTGGCTGATGGCTTGGAGTACGTTCGCACTGGTATAAAGGCTGGGCTGAAGATAGATGAGTTCGCGCCTCGTCTATCGTTTTTCTGGGCGATCGGGATGAATCACTTCATGGAGATTGCCAAGCTGCGGGCGGGGCGCCTGCTGTGGGCCAAGCTCATCCGGCAATTTGATCCACAGAACGATAAATCAATGGCCTTGCGGGCGCACTGCCAGACCTCGGGCTACAGTTTGACCGAGCAAGACCCGTTTAACAACGTGACCCGCACTTGTATTGAAGCGATGGCCGCAGTATTTGGCGGTACGCAATCGCTACACACTAATTCACTGGACGAAGCTATTGCGTTACCCACTGACTTTTCGGCCCGCATTGCGCGCAACACCCAGCTGTATTTGCAGCAGGAGCTAGACCTTACCTCGGTGGTAGATCCTTGGGGCGGGTCTTACTACGTAGAATCGCTCACCCACGGATTGGTGGAGCGCGCTGTAGCGCTCATTAACGAAGTAGAGTCACTGGGCGGCATGGCGAAGGCCATCGAGGCCGGGGTGCCCAAGATGCGCATTGAAGAAGCGGCCGCCCGCAAGCAGGCCCGTATCGACGGCGGCAAGGAAGTCATCGTTGGAGTAAATCGGTTTCAGGTGGAAGAAGGAAGCCTAGCCGCCCGTGGTTTTGATTTGTTGGAAGTGGATCAAAGGCAGGTGAAAGAAGCGCAGTTAGCGTCCCTTGCCCGAGTGAAAGCCACTCGTGATGATGAAGCGGTAGCCGAGATACTACGTAAGCTAACCCAAGTAGCCCAGAGCGATACAGGCAACGTACTGTCTGTGGCGGTAGAAGCCGCCCGAAAACGGGCTACCCTAGGCGAAATTTCCTTAGCTTTAGAGCAAGCCTACGGTCGCTACCAAGCAACCGTGCGCGCCATTAGTGGAGTATATGCTCAAGAAGTGGCTGAAGATAAAGACTTTCTCGCTGCCCAACAATCGGCCGACCGTTTTGCCGAATGGGACGGGCGTCGCCCCCGTATTCTGGTGGCTAAGATGGGACAAGACGGTCACGACCGGGGGGCCAAGGTAATTGCCACTAGTTTTGCCGATCTGGGCTTTGACGTAGACATCGGCCCGCTGTTCCAAATTCCCGAAGAAGTGGCGCGCCAAGCGGCCGAAAACGATGTACACGTGATCGGAATTTCCAGCCTGGCCGGAGCGCATAAATCGCTGGTGCCCGAGCTGATCGAGGCCCTGGCGGACATTAACCGAGGTGACATCCGCGTGATCGTAGGCGGAGTGATTCCTCCGGACGATTACGCCGGGCTCTATGATGCCGGAGTCATTGGAATTTTTGGACCGGGTACTGTCATCGCTCGGGCGGCTCAGGATATTCTGACGAAGCTGATGAGTGATGCTGATTAGTATCCGACGATGGTTACTTGGTAATGATACGCTCGCTCCTCGCCGTCGAGTTCTACTCCGGTAATGCTAACATCGTACGTGTGATCGTCGCTTTTGCCGGGCAGCTGAATCTCTGGAGTCCAAACCAAGGTGTTGTCGCCAAAGCCTTTCTTCGCACGGTGCAATGATAGGGCTACGTCACCTTTCGGGCCTTTCATACTCACTTGGCTGGCTGAAAAGTTAGCGGCCGGAACAGACAAAGACCACCGGGGGTACACGAGGTCACTCACCACGTACCCCTGCGGAGGCCAGGCGATGAAGTCTAGCGAGTCTGCTTGCGCATTACGGGCGTGGCCTCCGATTGTCCACAGGGTATTGTATTCACTGGTGGTACCAAACCCCATTTCTTTGCCTCGTGAGAACAGAATCCAGCGGCGGTGACCTACGTCTGCGTTTGATGCCCCGGGGTCTTTCATGTACAAACTGATGGGGTAGCCGCCCGAACTTTGCGCTAGATTTGCCTTGGAAGCGGCCTGCGCGCCGTCTTCGTCGTAGCACTTCCAACTGGTGGGCGGCGCGTGATCAAGGGTGCCGTTGGCGTGCATCATCAGAGAAGACAGTTGGCTCTTGCGGTTCTTCTCTTCGTCAAACACAATATCGTCATTAAGGCCCGTTTGGCGACGGAAATAGTTGACTTGGTTTAGTACGCGTTGCAGCGTTTCTTCAGAGGTTCTGCCTGGTCGGCAGCCATCGGTACTACCGTCCCAAGTGCGTAAATCCAATGCTTGGTTGACCAGATAGTTATCTTCATAGTCTTGAATGACCCGTGCGCGGGCCGATGCCTCCATTGGGGTTGAATCAGTTGGGCTTTTAACTAACGAATCGGTATGGCTATCCGGTAGTGAGCCGGTGGTATCCGTTACTACGATGACCGAATCAGTAGGAAGCGAATCGGGGTTGTCCACGGGTAAAACCGTAGAATCACGGCTGCTGAGGTCGTCAGAGTGAGGGGCAACTCTTTCATCGTCTTTACTGCAACGAACCAGCGTTAAGGCAAGAAAGCATACCATTGCTACCGGAAAGTAGGGACTATTTTTGGAGAATATTACCATCATATTTAAGTCTATATCAAGACTCAAATATTAGAATAGTTATACTTTTGCGCCAATCATTGTGATGAATAAGGTCACTATGTAAGATAAAGCTTATAGTAAAGGCGCAAAAAAACGCCCGCAGTTCGCACCACGGGCGTTCAAAATACCATGAACGGTTGCTTTACTCTGCCTCAGTTTCGGGGGCAGTGGGGTTGGTGTAAGCGATGTTTAACACTCGCTCTTCAATCATACCCAAGGCAATTTTATCTTCGCCTAGCGTGTCGAACAGCTCAAGGGTCTTACGTGCAACAAATTCTTCTTCTATCTGCTCCATAACGAACCACTTCAAAAACTCCTCAGTCGCCAAATCACTGTGCTCTCGTGTAAGGCGTACTATTTGGTGAATAGAGTCGGAAACAGCAATCTCCATCTCCAGGGCCTTCTCGAATATACTGCGTAGATCAGAAAACTCGTGCTGCGATTCACCTACGGTAGGGGAAACCGGTGGGCACTCCATATCCGCCAAATAGTGAAAAAACTTGAGCTGGTGCTTACGCTCTTCCTCCGACTGCTGATAAAAAAAAGTGGCTGAATTGTCATAGCCGTGGGTATCGCACCAGGCGGCCATGGCCAGATAAGCAGCCGACGACTGTGCTTCCATCTTAATTTGCCGGTTGATGCTATCGGCAATATCATCGGCCAGTAGGCTATGTCTTCTTAGAATATCTTTCATATAAATTTATTTATGACCTCTTTCGTAAGATAGTACGGTGAATGATACTGTTAAGTTCAAGCATGACGAAGCTACCCGCCAGTAGCTCTTTGAGTTGAAGCACCTCGTGGATAGAAAACACAAACAAGCGGTCACAATGGAGGAGGTTCACTACCTCGATGTCAGGAGTATCGCTCGCCAGCAAATCCACCACGTTGATCTGTTGCACGCGGCGGCGAAATGCGATTAGTTCGCAGACCCTAAAGCAGATTTCTTCTTCGGCGATGGTAAGTACTAACGACTCGGTGCGGTCGCACTGGTAGAGCGCCATACGCTCTTGCTGATAAACAAGTACGGGGGAAGACGTAGCGGTAGCCGTAGTCATACTTTAGGGCATTTGCGACAAGGCTGCTTACCCTTCTTTTTATACTTTTTACAGCACTTTTTGAATACGCACTCGTCTAGACCTACCAGGCTCTTCTGATCGAATGACCATGATTGTTCAGTATCAATAGACTCGTAGAATGGTTTGGACGTCATACTTTTATTTAGATTAAGTCTAAATACATTCAAATGTAGCACGAAAAAAATTATGATTCAATCAACCGGCAAAAAACTGTGGTTTATTTCTGCGCAAACGCAGCAGCCCTTAATTTAGCCTACAGTAAGTGCGTACGCGTTACCACTAACCATTACTTAATCAAACCTGATTCAATCATGAATGTTCTCGTACTCAACGCCGGTAGCTCATCCATCAAGTACCAGCTCTTTGCCATGCCCCAAGAACAGGTGCTGGCCCACGGCGCCGTTGAGCGTATCGGCGAAGCGCAAGGAAGCATTCGTTACCATCGTACGGATGACGGGCACTACTACGCAGCAAGAAGATGGACGGGTGGCAGATCATCAACAAGGGTTGGAGAAAATCGGTCAGCTGTTGTTGCACGCTGAGCACGGTGTCATCCGCCATCCGCGCGAAGTAGCGGTGGTGGGGCACCGGGTGGTGCACGGCGGTGAGCACTTTCGGACCGCTACGCGCATCGATGCCGAGGTGTTAGCCACCATTCGCGAGCTCACTCCGCTGGCTCCTCTGCACAACCCACCGAACGCGCTAGGGGTTGAGGTGGCGCAACGGGTATTTCCGCAGGCGGTGGCGGTAGCCGTGTTCGACACCGCTTTTCACCAGACTTTACCCGACTACGCTTTTCGCTATCCGCTGCCCGCCGCCTGGTACCATCACCACCACGTACGGGCGTACGGTATGCACGGCACCTCGCACCAGTACGTTGCCGAGCGCGCGGCCCAGCACCTGGGTCAACCTTTAAAAAGCCTTAACCTGATCACCATTCACCTAGGTAATGGCTGTAGCATGACTGCGGTACAGCACGGGGAGAGCGTAGATACCTCGATGGGACTTACGCCCTTGGCCGGTTTGATGATGGGCACACGCTCCGGGGACATTGACCCAGCCATTGGCTATTTTATCGCCAAAGAAACCGGACAAAGCGTCGAAGAAATCAACCAGATCCTGAACAACGAAAGCGGTTTGCGGGGCATCAGCGGTAGCAACGATTTGCGAGAAGTGATTCAACAGCACGAAGCCGGTGATGACGATGCACGTTTGGCCCTGGCGATGTACGCCTATCGCATCAAGCGGTTTATCGGGGCCTACTACGCTGTACTGGGACAGGTCGATGCGCTTATCTTCACGGCCGGAGTGGGCGAGAATAGCGCTTTGATCCGACAGATGAGCTGCGATGGCTTGTCGCGATTAGGCATCAGCGTGGACCAAAAGAAGAATCAAGCAGCCGTAACCGGTGTACGGGAAATTCAGACAGACGATAGCGAGGTAGCCGTACTCGTGATACCTACGAACGAAGAGTTAGCCATTGCACAGCAAGCGTACGCATTGGCTGGTACTGAAAGTGATGGATAAATCCCGTGCATCGGGCACGTATGTAGGAACACGGCCTTTTCATAAAAATTAGAACCTGCTAAAAGAGGCTATTTCATGCTGTCACCCCGAAGGGGTCTTGTTACGTTGTGTTACTAAAGTGCCACCGGGCCCCGGTGGCAAGACCCTTACAGGGTGACAATATAAACACACTCAGCTAAAAGAGACGCTTGGCAGGAAAGTGACGAACATTTACGTGTAAGTACTTACATGAAACACACGATCAAAATCACAAGAGCCGTAGCTTCGGATCATACTGTACTCACGAAACTGATGCGCCAATCCAAAGCGCACTGGGGCTATTCGCCGGAGCAGATGGAGCAGTGGCAAGACGAACTGACGGTGGCGGCCGACTATATTGAGCAACACGAGGTATACCAAGCTTGGCGTCATCAGGAAGTCATTGGGTTTTACGCGTACTATCCGCTGAACGAAACAGCAGTAAAGCTAGACAGTCTGTTTATACGACCTGACCAGATAGGCCAGGGAACCGGAAAACGGTTACTGCATCAGTTTATGAAGCAGGCCCAACAGGCGGGCTTTACCGCAGCGATACTGCACGCCGATCCGAATGCAGAGGGGTTCTACCGGCGCTTTGGTTTTCGTGTGGTCGGTCAACAGCCTACTTCTATAGTAGGAAGGTACTTGCCCATCATGAAGAAGAATCTGTAGCTATCTAACGAATGGACACTACCCTATTTGAAACCGAACGCTTGACAGTACGCCGACTCGAAGAAGATGACCTGTTGCCGTTCCATGACATGCAGCGTAATCCCAACGTGATGCAGTACATTAAACCACCGATGACCCTGGCGGAGAGCACGACCGAACTACACCGCTTCATCCGCTATTACGCTGATGAGCAAACCTTCTTCCGAATCTGGGCAGTGGAAGAGCAATCTAGCCGTACGTTCGTAGGCATCTGCGGCGTGTACACTAATCGTCACAATGAGTACGAGATTGCCTACCGGCTACGTGAGTGCTTCTGGCACCGCGGATTCGGCAAAGAGATCGCACAGCACTTGTTCCAGTACTGTCTAGGTACCCTTGGTCTCGAAGAGATTGTTGCCTACGTTAGTAAAGCCAATGCGGGTTCGGTACGTATTCTAGAGCAGTTGATGGAATTTGTTGACGAATTCTACTCGGAAGAAGAGCAGTCTGTGGAGCGGAAGTACCGATTGGTGTAGCACAAAACGCTCAGTATACGTAGCATGACCGTGCTCAATATTATGAGGTCTGCTAACACTTCTTTGCTATCGAGGTTAATAAGTAGCCAGGTCATTAACGAGTAATGATTGATGATGAATGACTAACGAGAGCTCATTCATCATTACTCATCACTTCAGCCGCCTGCTGCGCTTGGATAGCCGTAATTGTTACCGTGTTCACAATATCGGTTACCGTACACCCTCGGCTAAGATCGTTCACCGGTTTCCTGAGGCCCTGTAGAATGGGACCGATCGCCACTGCTCCGGTTTCGCGTTGCACCGCTTTGTAGGTATTGTTACCGGTGTTGAGGTCGGGGAAGATGAGTACTGAGGCGTAACCGGCCACTTCCGAACCGGGCACTTTTTTAATGCCTACCTCAGCATCCACCGCCGCATCATACTGGATAGGCCCTTCTACCATAAGGTCAGCCCGCCTTTCTTTAAGTACTTGCGTTGCCTGGCGCACCTTATCCACGTCTTCGCCCTGCCCCGAGGTGCCCGACGAGTACGACAGCATGGCGATCTTAGGCTCGATGCCGAAGGCACGGCTGGTTTCGGCCGAAGTGATGGCGATTTCGGCCAGCTCTTCAGCGTTAGGGTTGGGGTTGATGGCGCAGTCGCCGTACACCAGTACCCGGTCTTCCAGGGCCATGAAGAATACCGAAGATACCAGTGATACGTCTTCGCGGGTTTTGATCAACTGTAGGGCCGGACGAATCGTGTGCTGGGTGGTGTGGGCCGCTCCGGATACCATACCGTCAGCGTGGCCCATCAATACCATCATGGTGCCGAAGTACGATACGTCGGTCAGCGTGTCTTGGGCCATGTCGGCATTAGCTCCTTTGTGCTGGCGTAGCTCAATAAACTTCTTCGCGTAAGTATCAAAGTGCTCAGCTTCTTCCGGATCAATAATAGCAAGGCGATCATCCAGATGTAGACCTAGCTTCTGAATTAGGGCCCGCACTTCGCTTTTTTTGCCCAGCACGGTGAGGTCTACCACCGATTGATCTAGCAGAATTTCGGCGGCTTGCAGGATACGCTCATCAGTACCTTCGGGCAGCACAATATGTTTCTTAACCGATTTGGCCCGCTGGATCAGGTTGTACTGAAACATGCGAGGGGTGATGCCTCGCTGTTGGATCGAGCTAATTTTTTCTTCCAGAGCAGCCGTGTCCACGTACTTGTCAAACAGCTGTTGGCTGAGCTGAATTTTAGACAGGTTGTCGGCGGTGACGTAAGAATTTATTTGCGACAGGCGAGACGCTGTGGTGTAGGTATTATCTGACACAGACAAGATGGGTACAACGTCCGAAAGGCCCTCAAGCAACTGGCGAATGGGTTCGTCGGGATTGAGCTGGGTGGTGAGCAAGATGCCCGCTACGGCGGGGTAGTTGTCTGACTGGTGCGCCTGTAGCACACTCAGTAGAATGTCGCCCCGGTCGCCGGGGGTGATGACCAGGCAGTTCTCGGTGAGGTGAGGCAAGTAATTTTGCAACTGCATGGCGGCCACTGAGTAGCGGTACGCCTGTCGTTCTAGTTGATCGGCTCCGTAGAGCACCTCAGCATCCAGTGCTTCAGCGATCTCGCGCACCGTGGGGCTTTGCAACACGCTGTTTTGTGGGATAACCGATAGTAGCAAGTCTTTGTCGGCGATACGCTGGCGCAGCAACAGTAGTAGTTCGTGGGCGATATCGGATTGTACCCGGTTCGCCACCAATCCCAAAATAG
>CBDCAN010000021.1:0-9241 GCA_965213875.1 Tunicatimonas sp.
CAGCTTGGCTCAGGCCGCCGCGCGTTTTATTTTTGTTAAATGTCAACGCGATAGCCGCTCCGCTTTGTCATCAACCCGAAGGGTTTTTGCTACCTTCGTTCCTTCCGTTCAAATTCAGTCATCATGAATATTTTGATCCTCGGTGCCGGTGGGCGCGAGCATACCCTTGCCTGGAAAATTAAACAGAGTAAGCAGTGCGATCAGCTCTACGTATCACCCGGTAATGCGGGCACGCAGCAGGTGGCCCAGAATGTCCACCTGTTTTCTGGAGAATACGATCAATCCGCCTTCGAGCAGATCGCCAGTTTTGTACAGGAAAAAGATGTTCGGTTACTGGTCGTGGGGCCGGAAGCGCCTTTGGTAGCGGGCGTGAAAGACTACTTCTCGCAACGCACATTCACTTGAACACGTGATGGTCATCGGGCCTGACCAAGCGGGAGCCCGATTAGAAGGTAGTAAAGACTACGCCAAGGAGTTTATGCAACGCCATAACATTCCTACCGCTTCATCTCGCACTTTTTCGGCTGATCAGCTCGAGGCAGGGCTATCTTATTTAGATGATTGTGCGCTCCCGATTGTACTGAAAGCCGACGGTTTGGCGGCGGGCAAAGGAGTTATCATTAGCGACCAACAAGAAGAGGCCCAACAGCACCTCTACGACATGTTAGAAAACCGCCGGTTTGGAGCGGCAAGTGACAAAGTGGTGATTGAAGAATTTCTGTCGGGTATTGAGCTTTCGGTATTTGTGCTCACCGACGGCCAACACTATCAGATACTTCCTTCGGCCAAAGACTATAAGCGGATTGGGGAGAATGATACAGGACCCAATACCGGAGGTATGGGGGCGGTGAGTCCAGTACCCTTTGCCGATGAGGCGTTCATGCGCAAGGTAGAAACGCGCATTATCCAACCCACCGTGGCAGGTTTGCAGCAAGAGGCCACCGACTACCGTGGCTTCATCTTTATCGGGCTGATGAATGTTGATGGCGACCCCTTCGTCATTGAGTACAACGTTCGGCTGGGCGACCCTGAGACTGAAGTCATCGTGCCCCGTATTCAAAACGACTTCGTGGAGTTATTGATGGCCACCGCCCGGCAATCTCTTGATCAGGTCTCGTTGAAGGTAAGTCCACAGACCGCCGCCACCGTGGTGATGGTGGCGGGAGGATACCCCGGTCAGTACGAGAAGGGCGCGATCATTGAGAACCTACCACCCTCTGATCAAACCCTGGTGTTTCATGCGGGCACGCGATTGACCGACGGGCAGGTAGTCACCCATGGTGGACGCGTACTGGCCATCACGGGCACGGGCGAAAACATCTCAGCAGCACTGCAACAGGCGTATCAAACCGTGCAACAGATACATTGGAAGGGCGTCTATTATCGCACCGATATTGGGCAAGACCTGTTGCAGCGTCAGTCGTGACCGTCCTCATGTAATTTGGCATATCCCTTTTTTTTAGCAATATTTCGATTCGTAAAACAACTAGAACTAACGACATGGGATGCAGCACGTGCAGTAGTAGCGATTCGTCGGTAGCTGGGTGTCAGAACAACGGTGGATGCAGCACCGGGGGGTGCAATAAAATGAACGTCTTTGACTGGCTTTCTAATATGGACCTGCCGGTGGTAGACACATTCGACACAGTAGAGGTTCGTTTCAAAGGAGGGCATAAAGATTTCTTTCGTAATACCGAGGAGCTCGACCTCACCACGGGCGATGCCGTCGTGGTAAGCGTTCCGAATGGTTATCACCTGGGGCACGTATCGTTGCAGGGCGAACTGGTTCGCCTGCAAATGCAGAAGAAAAAGGTGCCCAACAACGACGATATTCAAAAAATACGTCGCGTAGCAACCGCCGCTGACATTGAAAAGTTTAGGAGCCAGCGAAAGCGAGAAATGCCTACCCTTTACCGCGCTCGGCAAATTATTCAGGACATTCGTTTGTCCATGAAGCTCTCTGATGTGGAGTATCAAGCCGACGGTAGTAAAGCAACATTCTACTACTCGGCTGATAGTCGGGTAGACTTCCGAGAACTCATCAAGCTGCTAGCTTCTGAGTTTCGTATCCGTGTAGAGATGCGGCAAATTAGCCTGCGCCAAGAGGCGGGCCGACTGGGTGGCATTGGCTCGTGCGGACGGGAGCTATGCTGCTCCACCTGGTTGAGTAATTTTCGCAGTGTATCTACTTCGGCCGCGCGCTACCAAAAACTATCGCTCAATCCGAGCAAACTCTCCGGACAGTGTGGCCGCCTGAAGTGTTGCCTCAACTACGAGTTGGACACCTACATGGATGCTCTAAAAAGCATTCCTGAAATACGCCGTCCGCTGCTTACGCAGAAAGGAGAAGCCTTCTTACAAAAGACCGATATTTTTAGAAAGACGCTGTGGTTTTGTTACCGCGGCGAAAGCGCCTGGATTCCTGTGCCTGCTTCCCGGGTGCAGGAGGTAATCAGGCTCAACAAGCAGGGTGAGAAACCCAATTCGCTCCTTGAAAATCAGGTGGAAGCGAAAGTGGATGTGAGTGTGCTCAATAACGACTTGGTGAAAATGGACAAAAAATTTGAAAGTAAGCACCGCAATACGGGATCAAAAAAGCGCCGTAAGAAGAGAAAGAACAACCGCGAGCGAAGATGAATTGGAGTAGCACTTTAACCAGATTGTGCGGCTGGGAGCAGGCCTTTAATTTTCTTAGGAAGGTTTGTCTTTCGTCCTTAGCCATGGGTCATGGGTCAAGAAAAACAAGCTCCCAAGGGCTAAGCCAAGAACAAGGCATCGGAGATAATCCGGGGGTTTACCTTCGATCGATTGTCGCTTTTCGTTTCTCCCTTTCAGTACTAACCCTTGTTCTTTTTTCTGCTTGCGACGAGCATCGGGTGTACGAAGAGAATGTAGACTTCGCTGACAAAAAATGGGTGGTCGACTCGGTCCCTTCCTTCGACTTCGAAATCGAAGACGCCAGTCTGCCCTATAATATCTACTGGAACGTACGCAACACGGTAGCCTACCCTTACCGCAACCTCTACCTCACGTATTATGTGGAGGATACTGCGGGGCAACGGGTCACCGCAGACCTACACAACATGCTTTTGTTTGAGCCTAAAACCGGCGAGCCCTACGGGAGTGGCATCGGTGACATCTTTAGCCACCAGTTTATGGCTCTTCCCGACTTTAAATTTGATCGGGCGGGTATGTATCGCGTTCGCCTGGAGCAGTATATGCGAACCGATACGCTGCCGGAGATTATCTCAGTGGGTGTGCGGGTGGAAGATGCACGAGTAGGATCCTAGCTTTAGGCCTTTACCTTGTCTTTAGGGCGTCTCTTTTTGACCGCAGCGGTTTCTACGTAGGCGATAACTCTATCGGCTACGTCTACGCCCGTAGCGGTTTCTATTCCTTCTAAGCCAGGCGAAGAATTCACCTCAAGTACCAGTGAGCCACGCTTAGACTGGATCATATCAACGCCGGCAACGGCCAACCCCATGGCTTTGGCCGCTTTAAGTGCAGTAGACTTTTCGGTACGTGATAATTTAAATACGGAGGCTGATCCGCCACGGTGCAGGTTCGACCGAAATTCACCTTCCTTACCCTGTCGCTTCATGGCTCCTACCACCTCGTCGTTGACAATAAAAACACGAATGTCAGCTCCGCCGGCCTCTTCAATAAATTCTTGCAGAATGATCCTTGTCTTCAGACTCTCGAAAGCTTCTATCACCGAGGTAGCCGCCTTAGGAGTTTCGGCGAGCACGACTCCCAGCCCCTGTGTACCTTCTAGCAGTTTGATCACAACGGGCGAGCTACTGTCGCCCACGTGCTGAATTACTTTGTTCTCTTGACGCGAAGAATTTGTAAAAGCAGTTTTAGGCATACCTACCCCTGCTCGGGATAAGATCTGCAAGCTCCGTAGTTTGTCTCGTGACCGGGTAATGGCGAGCGAGTCTACCGCACTAAACACTTTCATCATTTCAAATTGCCGCACCACAGCGGTGCCGTAGAAAGTAACCGAAGCGCCAATACGAGGGATAATAGCATCAATTCCCTTAAGTGCCTTGCCTTGGTAGAATACGGTGGGACCGTTTTCGTCCATCACGATGTCACACTTCAGATGGTCAATGACCATGCTTTCGTGGCCACGTTTCTGAATGGCTTCTACTAATCTTTTGGTTGAGTAAAGCTTAGGGTTGCGAGATAGTACGGCAATTTTCATGACTTTTTTTGGTAAGATAAGTCTTTCTGACTTACGTCTACTATAAACCGGCGTACTAAAAACTTTCTTCCGAGTAATATGGGGAATTTCATCGTTCCACGATCAGTAAGCGAGAACTCTGTCAGGAACTTCCTCCCGAACAAAAGCAGAGGGGTTTTGATAATGTACCGATGTTCAGCGTGTCCAGAAGAGCTCTTTACTTGTTTTTGAACAAAGTTGCTGAAGAAATATGTCTTATCGTGGTATTCTTGGTGAGAAGGATCAAGCAGTTTGAATCCCAATACACGCTTACCTTCTCTTTCAAGAATTTGAATATGATGACAGTGGAGAGAGCTCGTGTAAGCACCCGTATCTACCTTCACGTCTATACTGGTGAGCTGCATCTCTGGTAGGTCCGCCTTATCTATTCTTCCGATGGTTTGCTTTTCCTTTTTCATACCCAAAGTATTGACTATGGCGTCAGGAATCTTCTGTAGAAGGCGACGGTGACTCCCCCTGACTGATCACACTGCTCGATTCGCCTCCGATCTCGTTATCAGATCTACTAAAGTCTTTGGGGGTAGGCAGATCGTGCAAGCTGTTGATGCCAAAATACTCGGTAAATCGCTCAGAAGTGCCGTAGATAATGGGTCGGCCGGGGGTGTCGTCTTTCCCCTTTATTTCAATAAGCGCTTTGTCAAGGAGTTTTTGTACCGCATAGTCGCAGCCTACTCCTCGTATCTGTTCTATGCCTGACTTCGTGATGGGCTGCTTGTAAGCAATGATAGAGAGTGTTTCTAGCGCGGCAGTAGATAATCTTTTTTTAGACTGTTGCTTGAGCAAGATACTGATGCTTGCTTGATAAGCAGGCTTGGTAAGAAACTGATAGCCGCCCCCCAGATTCACTATTTCAAAGGCAAAAGACTCGTCGGCAAACTTAGCCGTCAGCGCAGAGATACTACGCTCAATATCATCGGGCGCAACCTCAGCGTCGAACATCTCAGACAGACAACGCTGAACTTCAAGGATAGTAATGGGCCGAACAGCGCTAAAAATTAGTGCCTCGATGTGTTTTATCAGAAAGTCCAATTACTGCTGCTTGAGTTTCGCCTCAATAGAATGACGAGTGTGCGGCACCGCGCGCAGCCGATCTTTGCTGATCAGTTTGCCGGTATCAATACAGACTCCGTAGGTACCGTTCTTGATACGAGCCTTCGCATTTTCCAGTTGACCGATGAATTTCTGCTGACGAGCCGCCAGTTGGCTTAAGCTTTCTTTCTCTAGTGTATCGGCTCCATCCTCAAGCATCTTCATGTTGGCGGCAGTATTATCAGTGCCATTGTCGTTGATACGACTCAGGGATGTCTTGATGTTCTCTAACTCATGACGGGCACTCGTGAGCTTGGCATCGATGATCTCTTCGAACTCCTGGAGCTCGCTTTCTGAGTAGCGGTTTCTTTCTTCCTGATCCATAATTTCCTGGTGAAACTTGATTGGCTCTTTCGATCCGCAAAAATAGCCAACAGATTGACAAGTCAAAGCTTATCTACAACTTTTGGAAGGGGAAATTATACCGTATTTACAACTCCTGATAGCTATCCTAAAGAAGAAGCAAAAGTCACTTCCCACTGCTTAGACCTGAGTGGTTGGTGCCGGAGCTTTTACTTCTACTGATTTGAATACTTCCCGCTGTTCTTGGTACAAACGATACGCCAGGCGGTCGTCCGGCACTTCAATATCATCAAAAGTGATGGCCTGATCTTGTGCCACATCTCTTTTGAGGACTACTCCATCGGCCAAACCAATCGGTAACAGGTTCTCCTCTTCGCAGACAGACGAGTTTTCACATTCGCCGTAGGCAGCAAAACCACCCATACCATCGAGGGTGTCGCCCGCTGACAAGTTCTTTTTGGCCACGGTCGCTACTTCTACTACCGGCCCACCGATGGGTGCCATCACGGGATCGTGAAAGTGTGCTACCCGTGCGATAGAGTTAGGAACTTCAAAAAAGCACAAGTGATAGGGGGTATAAAAGCTATATAACGGGCCTTTGCCTAACTTAAGGTAGCTTAAATATTCGTTAGCCAGCGGATCTTCCGAGGCCGCAAATACATAGATGCCAGGGCCTGGTTTCGGTCCTACTACATAATCTACTATCCCACCGGTAGCGCGCAGCTGATCTACGTGGTAGAAGCTTGTTAGGTCGTCTATATGCTCTTGTGTGCGGTACGCACTCATACCTCTCTTGCCGACCCCCATCCCAGTGGCATTAGCCACAGAAGCCTGCTCTAGGTTTACCTTGGTACCATCGGTAAAGTTAGTAATCATTCGGGCCGTCTGGTTTACCTTCGTGGCGTAGGCCTGCATGTCGTTCGGGTTTTTGTGTACATCCAAAAAGCCCTTGATATTTCCGCAGACCAATGGCTCAAGACCAAGCCCCTTTACAAAACGATATTGATTCATGATCACTCCCGGCTGGTCGCCGTCGCTTTGGCTGAGAATGATGCCCGCTTTGTCCGCGTGGTGCTTCAGAATAGGGCCCAGTGTAGCATCCACTTCAGCATTAAGCAATACAACTGGTTTGCGGTATTGCGCGGCGGTTAGTACTAATTGAGCCGCAAAATCGATGGTTCCGGTAGCTTCCACTATAATATCGATACCAGGAGTATCGCAAAGGATCACTGGATCATTACACACTGAATACTTGTATGACTGCAAGTTTTTTTCTAGCGCGTCTGAGCTATCAACGGTGCTTACGTCGCTGATTCCCACCTGATGGTAACAACGAATGGCTCGGTCTAAACTACGGTTAGAAATGGCTGCTACCCGCATGCCCGGCACGTGCCGCTCTATCTGATTGATAAGACCGAGTGACATGAAGCCAGCACCAACAATCCCTACTTGGATAGGATTATCAGTGTCTTGCCTGAATTTTAAAGCGCTATCTACAAGAATCATAAGAAATCTTTTGTTTACCCTTTATACTTACTTGTAACAAAGAAAGGAATAATATATAATTATTTCAAATTTATTTTTACTTATACACACTTATTTGATTATATCAGATAAATTTTCTTTGTCGTACATACCATATATGCGAGTATATCCGGCTTCTCTGATAGTAATATCTATCAAACTACCTTTCTACTGTGTGTATTCTACTGCGATAGACGTAACCTCTTCATTTAACCGTGCATAAAAAACATCTCATACTGTATCAAAGTATCGTCGGCGAAAGATATAACTTTGGCTGCTTATCATCAAACTACGTTCACGTAGGCACTCGTTTTCCGCCTATTCGCCAATATCAGTTAATAGGTACGTCAACCAGTACGAAGTTACTTTTCTTCTGAATAGGTAGTGTGAATCAAGTACTGTGCACCATTCTTTTTCGCAGCACCCCGCTTTTTAGCAGTATATTCCGTAGGTTTGTAGCTATCTGTTAACACACCATAATCACTACCATGCAAAACGCCGACATCAAAGTATTTGCCGGTCCTGACTCATTAGACGACCATAACTTCGAAGAACTCTACCAAATAGCCGAAATGAAGGCCGGTGATCAGACCGCCGTCTTTGGGGCGCGTACGGTAGGGTTAAAATCTCGAACCAACTTCGATAAAGATAATTCGGATCGGGGATTTATGGGTCACGACTTTGAGGCAATCATGAAGAACTTCAACATCTTCGGGCACGGCGGCAACACCGACGATCTGGTTCCGTTGCCTACCGTGCAGATGGCCGAGCAGCTCTACCAAGACACCGGGCTGATCGGGTCTTCTGAAATCATGCTGCCGGCTATCCAACTCGCTTGCATCAAAAAGTCATTTGCCGACACTCCCTTTCTGGTATGGAACTCTGCAGTTGATCAGCTGGGCTGGCACATTCGCCAAATGGCGGGCTTTGCTAAAGAACACGGTTGGACCGTGGGATTGAAGAACGGTAAGTGGTTAGGTGAAGAGTATACCACCGCCGAGCAATCAGATTTTGCTGGAAAAACGAGTATAGAAACCGTTTGGGACGGCTTGGTAGATTACGCGTCTATTGCCCCAGAAACGGTATTAATTCAGCGAGGGTGTGACCTGCCGGCTAAAGGCGAGTACCGTAATCAGCCGATTCATTACACGGCGATGCGCACGAAACAGCGCCACAAGGACAAAAACGTTACGCTATTCTTTGATCCTAGTCACTCGCTAGGTCCCAAGATGCGTGATCAGATCGTAGCGAAGACGGTGGAAGCGATGAAAATGAAGATTGATGCTGAACACTACCTATACGACGGGATACTGATTGAAGTGGGAACCGCAAAGTGTGATACACACCAGCACATCACGCTGGCCGAGCTGCAGCAGATGATGGACGAGCTAGCTGATTTCAGAACCATAGTGGGGCGAGAGCAGCCTACCGTTGCCTAGCCGAGGCTGATAACACTCGAGATTAGTGCTATCGCTCTATACGCCCTGTTTCTGAGCAAGTGCTTCTTCTACGTAGTCGAAGGTGCTTAGTATTATCGGCTCGCCGTCTACCACAGCTACGTTGTGCTCGAAATGTGCCGCCGGTTTCTTATCGGCAGTCACGATAGTCCAACCATCAGATAGTTGTTTAATTCGGCGAGAGCCCATATTGATCATGGGTTCGATGGCAATCACCAGACCGTTCTTGATCTTCTTGCCTTTTCCTCGCTTACCGTAGTTGGCCACCTCGGGTGATTCGTGCATTTTTTTGCCTAAACCGTGCCCTACCAACTCACGTACCACTCCGTATCCATGCTGCTCGGCGTGCTGCTGAATGGCGTAGCCAATGTCACCAATGTATTTACCACGGCGGGCCTGCTCGATGCCTTTGTACAAGCACGCTAGCGTTACATCTAACAATTGTCGCACCTCGGGGTCGATCTCACCTACGGCGAAAGTGTACGCATGGTCACCGTAGTAGCCATTCTTTTTAGCACCGCAGTCTATAGAAATGATGTCTCCCTCTTCTAGCGGGCGTTCAGTAGGAAGTCCGTGTACTACTTGCTCGTTGATAGAAGTGAGTAGCGTACTAGGGCATCCG
>CBDCAN010000022.1:0-23880 GCA_965213875.1 Tunicatimonas sp.
TCAACCTGATCGGGCTGTGCTATTGGCACCGTAGTGTATACGATAGTGCTGCCACGTGCTTTGAGCAGGCAATCACTATGGCTCCCCACCAGTACGAAGCTTATACCAACCTGGGTCGTACTTATGAGGCTACCGGAGATACCGCTAGCGCCATACAAACCTATCAACGAGTTTTGTCTCATTCACCGAATAATGAGGTGGCTCGCCACAACCTGCTCACTCTGGCCCGGCAGCAGGGAGACACCACGCTTGAGCAACAGTTAATACTGACCAAGAGCGACCGGTACTCCTATGATGCCCTCTTGCAAGAGGGCTTGTTTTATCTGGGTCGCCAGCAGTACGATACTGCTATCTATAGGTTCAGTGCAGCCCTGGTCCAACGAGTGAGTGCCGAGGCACTTCTCCAGCGCGGTTTTGCTTACGAAAAAACCGCACGCTACGCCGAGGCCGCCGCTGACTACAGCCGAGCCATTGAGTTAGCTCCATCGCGGAGCGATGGATACATACACCGGGCTAATGTTGCATTTCATGAAGAGCGTTATCAGGACGCCTGCTTGGACTATGACCAAGCGCTAGCACTGGCACCAAACGATGCGGTTGCGTATCTTAACCGTGGGCTAGCTAACCACCGATTAGGAAATCGCGAAGCGGCTTGTCAAGACTTGGTACGTGCGCACGAACTCGATTTAGACGCGGCTACGCGCCCTCTGGCCAAGCTGTGTGGCTCATAGTAAACCTACTTCACCTTCGCGTAGCGTCCGAAGAGCTCACTCTCCAGGTCTTTCAGATACTGCTGCGCCTTCTTCAGTGACTGCTTGTCCTGTTTCTGAATGGTTTTGTTGATCGCTGAAATGATATTACCCTTGATACGTCCTAAGCGATCTTCTTTAGTAGAAAACACCGGTTCTTTGATACCCGATGCTTCGGCGGCAGCGCGGATGCGCGCTTCTTCCTCCTGCGCCACCTGCTGCGCCTTTTTGTCCTCACGGCTGCGGCGAATGGCCTGTGCCTTGTTATACAAATCAGCGCCATTTTTGATCTTCCCTCCTATCTGGCGAAGATCTTTTACTTGAGCGAGCAGTTGCACATCACCTTTCTTCACCTTGACATTGCCCAGCAGAATATCGTTTTTCAACTGCGGATTGGCCCGGGCAATCAGCTCGACACCTTTGGCAAACTCCGCATCGCGCAGAATCGTGCGATCACTCACGTTAAACTCTTTGGCCAGTACTTCAGAAGTTTTGTCACCGCTTTGTCCGCTGGATAATACTTTATCGTAGCCCCCGCGTTTTTTCTTCATGCGCTCATACTTAAGACCACGAAAGTAGCTCAGTTGGTCAGGATTGAGGTTACGACGACCTAGCTGATGGTTGAGCATCCAGTCTTTCGCTTCCTCCATACTTTTGAACTTGATTAGACGGACACGGAACGAAACGCCGTTGCGCTGACATATATCGTAGCGGTTGTGCCCGTCTACCAACACGCGGTTGTCTTCGCCTTTATCCCATACGGTAAGGGGGTCAAGGCAACCGTTTTGCTTGATATTTTCTTCCAGTTGCTGCTTAGAGTCAACGGTGAGTGGGGTAATAAACGATTTAATGTCACTGTTGATTCGGATATCCTCGAAGTCGAACGATTTTTCGGTTCCGTCACTTGAAATCACGATGACCTCAGGACGCACAGTTGTATTTGTCATAGCGTTATAGATATTGCGTAATAGCACGAACAGTGGCCACTAAACGCAGCATGACAAAGTGTTCGTTCGGTAAAACAATGATTGATTTGATGTGGGCTGGCAAATATGTAGTGAATACATCAAATAAACAAACCAGAGATCGTCAGTTTATGGGCAAATAATCCTAGCGGACAAGGTAAATTTATTAGTGGTAGTAACATCTTCACAGCGCAACTCATCCTTTGCGTCGCATTGTGAGGGCGCACCGGCTAACCCATAGACGGTGGCGGATTCAGCAACCCTTGCTCTTCGGCCGATGGTGGCACATCTTGCCTGATGTCGTGCTTGCGCAGCCAGTCTGACCAAGAAGGAACTTTTCGCGCCCGGGGGTGCAGGCAGGGGTCATACAAAATTTCTTTGTACTCCGCGTAAGAACGTCGCAATAAGTTTTGAAAACCGTCGGGCAGCTCTGACCAGTTGAGTCGTTCTTTGTCTTCGGTGGATGGCACCATAGTGTGAGTAAAAGTAAGTGTCATGGTATACTTCTGCATAAACCGGTTATCGGCGCGGAATGTTGTCCTTTGCTCGAGTATTATTCAAAGACAAGAAGACCCCAACGCATCGGCACGGCTGTCGCACGCGCTTGCTGCCGCTAAACCGCCCAGCGGCGAACCGCCTTGCCGTACCCTGCCACCACCAAAAAGCACAGAGCGGGCACTAGATATGACCAAGCAATACTACCCGACATATCTGACACCTGCCCCTGCAATAGGGGTAAAACTGCTCCTCCCAGAATCGCCATGATGATACCCGAACCCCCAATTTTAGTATCGTCGCCCAGGCCGCGCAAGGCTAGTCCGTAGATGGTAGGAAACATTAGTGACATGCACCCCGAGATGGCTACCAGCGCGTAGGCACCGACGTACCCGCTACCAAGGACGACCAATAGGGTGCACCCAGTTGCCAAAAAGGCAAGCGCCGCCAGCAGGCGACTAGGTTCAATAAACTTCATGAGTGCCGTGCACACGAATCGGGCTACGGTGAAGAGCAGTAGCGCGGCCAGATAGTAATTTGCCGCAGCAGCCTCGTCTAAGTTGAGTTCCTGCATCACGTAGCGGATGGTGAACGACCAAACGCAAATTTGCGCCCCTACGTAGAAGAACTGCGCCGCTACTCCGCCCACGTATATCCGGTTTTTCAACAAGCGCCTGACGGTAGGCACAAGGTCTAGCGTGCTGCTCGCCTGAGATGCTTTGGGCATACGCACGATCAAAATGGTGAGCCACAATAAGATTAGTACTCCGGCCACGCCTACGTACGGCCCCATAACGGCGGTGAGCTCGTTGGCTTGCATACGCATCAGTGCCTCTGTGCTTAGCGAAGACCGGGTTTCAGCACTGGCCTCGTTCAAATGCGATAAGATAAACAGCTTGCTGAGTAGTACACCCACTACTGACCCAATGGGGTTAAACGATTGCGCCAGGTTGAGTCGCTGCGTGCTGGTGGCTTCCGGCCCCATCGCGATCACATAAGGATTGCACGCCGTCTCTAGCACCGAGAGCCCACCGGCCAGGATAAAGAGCGCCGCTAAAAAGTGCCCGTATACCATTGTCTGACTGGCCGGATAGAATAGCAGCGCCCCTAAAATGTATAGCCCCAATCCCAGTAACACTCCCGTTTTATAGGTAAACTTTTTTACGACAATGGCAGCCGGCAGTGCCAGGCAAAAGTATGATCCGTAGAAGGCTACCTGTATCCAGGTAGTCTGGAAATCGGTCATACTCATGATTCGCTTAAAAGCGGCCAGCAGCGTATCCGTCATGTTATGCGCTACTCCCCACGCCAAAAACAAACTAGTAATAAGTACAAAAGGTAGTAAGGGCGTTTTGGCCGAAGTATTCATACGGTAGGGCGAGATAGTTTTACTGCTTATAAACCACCAAGTTTTGAGGGATGGTCAGTGGTTATACACGGCCTTTTCATAAAACGATAGGCGGGTAATTTCAACATGCTGAGTGTGTTTATATTGTCACCCTGTAAGGGTCTTGCCGCCGGGGCCCGGTGGCACTTTAGTAACACCACGTAACAAGACCCCTTCGGGGTGACAGCATGAAATAGCCTCTAAGTAGTTTGTCAAAAGTATGAATTAGGGTTAAGAATACGTAAGGTATCGAGCGGTAAAGTGCTTCAAGCTGCCGCCGGTGCGTAGCAACGTTAGACTGGTTCAGCGTGCTACGTTGTTGATCAACCTTCGTGAAGTATGGTGCTGGTTGGTACGGTGGCGGACAAACAACACACTCTTTAACACGCCGTAGTATTGGCCAGGCAGCAGTTTGGCCACTAGTCTTTAGAACATGAAGCGATTTAATGTACGGTAAATCAGACGGTTTTTCAACGAGGGTTTACCCACATTCTACCGGGTTTCCCTTAAATTTACCGGCATGTACAAACGACTCATCCGTCCGCTTCTTTTTCGCCTCGCGCCCGAAACCGCGCATCACTTCACGGTCAGTTTGCTGCGCGCGCTACTATTGTTGCCCGGAGCACGCTGGCTTTGTCAAAAGTTATACACCGTGGATGACCCCACACTCGAACGAGAGGTATTTGGAATACGCTTTAAGAATCCGGTAGGGCTGGCCGCCGGTTTTGATAAAGACGCCCGCTTGGTCGACGCTATGGCTGCCATTGGTTTTGGGTTTGTGGAGATTGGTACAATCACCCCCTTTGCGCAGGCGGGCAATCCGCCACCTCGTCTGTTTCGCCTTCCGGCTGACAAAAGCATGATTAACCGGATGGGTTTTAACAATCAGGGAGTAGAAGCGGCGGCTCAACACCTACAGCGTCGTCGCTCCGACATTGTGGTGGGCGGCAATATTGGTAAAAATAAAGTCACACCTAATGAGCGAGCGAAGCACGACTACGAAACCGGCTTTCGGGCGCTTTATCCGCACGTAGATTTTTTCACGCTTAACGTGAGCTCACCCAACACTCCCAATCTGCGGGAATTACAGGAGAAAGAACCCCTGACCGAATTGATTCGCCACGTGCAACGGATCAACCGCGACCAGCCTGCCCCCAAACCCATTTTGCTCAAGATTGCCCCTGACCTCAGCGAAGCACAGCTTGATGATATCATTGATATCTGTTTGTCTCTTAAGATTGACGGCATCATTGCTACCAATACTACGGTGCAGCGAGAGGGGCTGGCCACCCCGGGCTCAACCATCCGTGAGATTGGCAACGGCGGACTGAGCGGACAAGCGGTGCGCCAGCGCTCCACTGAAGTAATTCGTTACCTACACCGGCAGTCGTGCGGACAGATTCCTATTGTGGGCGTGGGCGGTGTGGCGTCGGCCCGCGATGCGCAGGAAAAACTAGCGGCGGGGGCCAGCCTTGTTCAGGTCTATACCGGTTTGGTATACGAGGGCCCATCGCTGATCAAACAAATCAATAACGAACTGCGTCAAAACCAGTCGGTACTGAACTGATGTTTACCTTCTATCAACCAGACCTTGATCGGGCCGCCCCTGCCCTGCCGCCCGACGAGTCTAAGCACTGCGCACGGGTACTTCGTCAGCAGCCGGGTGACGCCATACGCGTCGTCGACGGGCGGGGAAACTACTACGAAGGAGTGCTACAGCGGGTAGATGCGCGCCGCTGTGCTTTTGAGGTCATTAAAACCTGGCCCGAGGCGAGCCGCAACTACGCAATACATCTGGCGATAGCACCGACCAAAAGCCTGGACCGTACGGAGTGGATGATAGAAAAAGCGGTAGAGATAGGGGTAGATCAGGTGAGCTTTGTATGCTGCGCCCACTCTGAGCGGCGTGTGCTCAAACTCGACCGGCTCACGAAGAAGGCGGTAAACGCCATGAAGCAGTCGGGGCGAGCCTCCCTACCCCACTTACGGGCCCTACAAACGTTTCAACAGTTCTTAACAGTATCTAATGGAGCGTCTCAACGATTTATTGCGTACGTCGATCCTAATAACACGGTTTTGCTCGAGCAAGCGGCCCTACCTAGTCTTCACTACGAAGTATTGGTAGGGCCTGAAGGTGGGTTCAGTCCGTCGGAGGTGAGCGATGCCCAGGCGGCAGGCTTTCAGGCAGTGAGTCTGGGGCCTTACCGGCTACGCACTGAAACTGCCGGCCTGTCAGTGTGCTCGGCCCTCAACCTGATTCAACGCTTGAGCACCAGCGGTCAGTGACGGTCGTAGAGCGCAACAGAATCAGGCTTACCAGAGCTGTTAAGTTTTAAAGCCTGGCAGTGCTAATGCTACTTTCCGGTGAATACTGGTTTTCTCTTTTCCATAAATGCCTGTATGCCCTCCGCGTGGTCTTGGCTAGCGGCAGCGATATCTTGGTTCTTTGCTTCCAGCTCTAGCATCTCTTCGAGTGAGAGCGAGCTGGCATCATTCAACATGCCTTTGATCAAACCAATGGCGACCGAGGGCGCATTCGCGTAGTAGTCTACGTAGCGCTGTACGGCATCATCCAGTAGATCGTCAGCGGCCACTTCGTTGACCAGCCCTAACGCGAGGGCATCGCGTGCTCCGATTCGGGTGCCCATTGTGGCCAGTTCGAAAGCTTTGAGCCGCCCTACGATGCGGGGCAGAAAATGGGTAGAGCCGGAGTCCATAATCAGGCCGATACCCACAAATAGTTCGGATAGATACGCCTGCTCAGAGGCCACAATGATATCGCAGGCCAGCGCCAGGGAGCAGCCCGCCCCGGCCGCAATGCCATTAAGGCGGCATACGATGGGTTTATCCAGCCCCCGCATTGCGGTGATGAGTGGATTATAGTAGGTGCGAATTGCCTCTGAGTAGGGCTTCCCGTCCATTTCTAAGCGCGCTGCCTTCAGGTCTTGACCCGAGCAGAAAGCGTTTCCCTCACCAGTGAGCACCACCACCCGAATGCTGGTGTCTGAGTGTAGTTGCTCGAAAGCATCACGCAGTTCGGTCTTGATCTGATTATTAAGTGCGTTAAATACCTGGGGACGGTTGAGCCGGAGGGTGGCCACGGGTCCGTCTTGCACGTACTGAATCGTTTGGTACATAAATAGCTTCTTGAGGGTGAGATTGAAAAACTTTCGCTAGCGTGCATTGTTTCCTGCGGAAGATATTTCTAGTTTTGCGTTTCCCCAGCCGCGCACGTGGTGGAATTGGTAGACACGCTGTCTTGAGGGGGCAGTGCCCTCACGGGCGTGGAAGTTCGAATCTTCTCGTGCGCACAAAGCCTGCTTTTAGTGGGCTTTCTCGATAAGTAAGCGGTTGGCGGTAAGCAGGTTACGGTTAGCGTTGCAGTAACCTGCTTACCGGACAGTCCGACCACCATGGTCCGACTTGGATGGCCCCGTCGCTGTGGCCTGCTGCCTACCGCTTACTGCCTCCTATTCTAAGAATGAGTCGATGAAGCGTTGCTTCACAGATACTTCATCATTTAGTTTACAGAACGCTAATAGCTACCCTAAGTCATCGGCGGCTTCGCTGATCTCCGAGAGCTCTCCTTCGTAGAGTGTTTCTACCTCTTGCGATACCAAGCCCCGCTCGCGCAACCAGCGACTAAAGGCCGAGGTGAAACCGTGCGTCACGTACACCCGCTCGGCCCCGGTGGCCTCAATCGCTCGGTTGAGTCCGGGCCAATCAGCATGGTCCGATAGCACAAATCCACGGTCTGCCGCCCGCCGCCGCTTGGCTCCCCGAATGTTCATCCACCCTGAAGCAATACCCAAACTATAGGGTTTTAACTTGTTAGCCCACGGACTATTAAAGGCAGAAGATGGGGCAATAATTAAACTCTTAGCGATGACCTCTTTCGGAGTATCAGCGGTGACTTTGGGTAGGTGCGGTAGGCTGACTCCGCTGGCAATGAGTGCTTCGTTGACATTGTACACCGCCCCGTGCAGCAGCACCGGACCAATATCGTGGTTGATACCGTCAATGATGCGCTGCGCTTTTCCGAGGGCGTAGGCACCCATCAAAGACGCTTTACCCTTTGCTTGGTTCGCTTGCCACCAATCGTTGATGTCAGCCATAATTTCAGCCTGTGGTTGCCAACGATAGATAGGCAAACCGAAGGTAGACTCAGTGATAAACGCATGACAGCGCACCGGTTCGAAGGGTACGGTGAACCCGTCGTCCTCTAACTTATAATCACCCGACACCACCCAGGTTTCTCCCTGGTAGGTGAGCTTCACCTGCGATGAACCTATAATATGGCCCGCCGGATGAAAGCTCACCTCCACACCGTTAATATCAACCGTTTCTTCGTATCCTAGAGTTTCTAACCGGATATCCTGACCCAGACGTAAACGCATGATCGCCTCAGACTGGTGATGTGCTAGATAGTGTTTCATCCCGCCGCGCGAGTGGTCGGCGTGCGCGTGGGTGATAACGGCCCGATCAACGGGTTGCCAGGGGTCGATAAAAACATCGGCAGGCGGGCAGTACAAACCTTTGTCCGTAAACTCAATGAGATTTTCCATAGGGTGGTCTGCTTAGATGCCAAATTTGTGAAACGAGATACAGGCGGCTATATTTCTTTGAGTGGCTGATGGGGTTTGGCGTAACTGAAGCGCGCCACTTTCTGTGTAGTATGATAAGAATCTAGTCCTGAGCAGGTGACGGTTTGAGCCCGTTCTAAGTCTACAAAACCGTCCTCCTGCACACAGTCTTCTGGCACGTGTATCTGCTCCATTTCGCCTACCAGCAGCACGGTCTCGTTGCCAAGCGTATGTTGCTCTTTAAATCGCAATCCGATTCTTACAGCAGAAGTGTTTACGAAGGGCGCAGCAAAATTGTTGAGATACTCCGGGGTGAGACCGCACGCAGCAAACTCAGACTCCTCCCACCGGGCAGCGGTATGATGCGCTTGCTCAGTGAATTCCGGGCGGATATGGTTGACCGTGAATACCCGCGTAGCCTCAATGTTTTCAAAGGTATGTCGAACCACCTTGGGGGGACGAAATAGCACTCCGAGCAGGGGCGGATTGGCTCCTACGTGAATAAGCTGGGAAAAGATAGCGAGATTTTCCCTGCCGGTATCGCTCACGGTACCCACCAGCGCGACACTCTTGAAGCCCGTGAGGGAGTTAATTAGATTAGCCCGGTAGAATCGCTCTAGCTGGTCAACTTCGGCACGCGTGAATGTTTTCATGGTAAGAGATTAAACAACGATCGCCTCTTCGACAGAATCGCAGTACCTAATGTCTAACTGATCAATCACATTGTCGGGATAGTGCTGGTGAATCTGGTCTTTGGCAATCGCCACTGATTTTTGAAACCAAGGTTCGGGGGGTAAAATCTTTCGGTGCGTTTTGAGCCCTAGCGCTAGCATATCGCGCTTCCAATCGATGTAATACCACTCCATAGAAGGTTGATGGAAGGCCCGCAACGACCGCTTGTCAAAGATAAACTTTCGGTTCAAGCCAGACTTTATCAAATCAGAAATTTGATAAAACATATCTTTGAAGTGAGCGATGGGTACGTACTCGGACTTTAATTCGCAGATCACAATCTTTTCTTCGCTAAGGCTATACACCCGTGCAAAGCGCGTTTCAAAATTATTATTGAACCGGTAGTTTGTCAGAGGTAAGATTTGAACATCGTTCATATCAGTGGTAACTTTGATTGGCTTTCTGTTTGTCGTTATGAATTTGCTGACGAAGCTCATTTAGCTCCTCTTCCAATCGGGTGGCATAAGCAGTAGTGGTCTGCATCATCAGCTGCTGCGATTCTATCTGCTCTTTGAGGTAAGCCAGCTCCTGGTTCATATCTCGCACTTTCACCTTGTATTCTGAACGAAGCCGGAGTTGCTCCAGTTCAGCCTTTTTAAGCTCTTCTCTAAAAATCAAATAGGCTTCCGGCGGCGTCTTCATAGTCTTCTGTATTCATGCCAAATGAAATATATGGACTACTAACTGCTACTGTTACGCAAAAGTTTGACCCTGGAAGAATTAACGCTCTTCAGCCGTCTGTGGTACCAGAGCCTCTAAATCGACCAATACCTCTTGGGTGCGATGAAACCCCTCTTTGTCCTCTGGCGTTCGCTGGGGATTGAGCGATAGTGCCTGCCGATAGTAGCGAACGGCCGCCTCGGTCTGGTCCGCCGCCTGGTGGGCCACTGCCAACCGATAAAAAGTGCTCCAGTGCGGGTGCAGCTGACTGTTGAACCAAAAGATATCGATGGCCTGATCGTCTCCTTCCTCTACCAAACGCTCACCCAACGCCTGTAGTAGTGATGAAGAGTTTTGAAACTGATAAGGAAAATCATCCTTTAGTCGCTGAAAATGACGGATAGCCGCCGCCGTTCCCTCGCGCCGAACGGTTTGGTATACTTCTTCGGCCCAGTCTCGCTCCGGCAGGGTGTAGGGCTGATTGTGTAGAACTTTGAGTACCTCCTGGGCCAGTTGGTTCATACGTACCGTGCTGAGGTTGCCGGTATTGCTCAACATAATCACAACCTGCTGATCTTCAGGAAACCGGGCATAGAAGCTACTAAATCCGTGTACGTGTCCACTATGAAAAATCATGGGCACTGTATTTTCATCGGTCAGCGAAATGCTGGCCAATCCCACCCCGTAGCCGTAGGAGTTCCGGTAAGGGGGTATCCATTGGTTATCTGCTGACACGTAAGGCCTCATCATAGCTTGCGTCATCTTTTCCGACAGTATCTGATGCTCGTAGAGGGCTTGATCCCAACGGTACAGATCTTCTACGGTGGCGTACATGTTGCCCGCTCCCTGTAGATTTGCCATGTGCATTTCTTCGGACGGCATAAACCCCTGAGACGTTTTCTCGTAACCCAGCGCGAGCCCCTTAACGCCCGACGCTGATTGGTTCACTCCACTATGGCGCAAACCGGCGGGCGTCAGAATACTTCTACGCATCAGCACGTCAAAGGGAAGGCCGGTTACCCGCTCAGCCACTATACTCAACAGCAGATACCCCGTATTACTGTACTGAAAGCGGGAGCCCGGCTCAAATTCCAGGTCGCCGCTCCCAAACTTTTTTACCAACACTTCGGCCGGATACGCCGACTTGATAGAATCAGACCATACGTAGGGCAAGCTGGTGTAGTTAGGAATACCCGACTGATGCGTGAGCAGGTGATGAATACTGACACGGGCTCCCACGTCAGCCCGATACGCGGGATAGTAAGTGAGTAAGCTGCTGTCGGGGTGTACTAAACCATCCTCTACCAGCTGTAGCACAAGCGCAGCGGTAAACTGCTTGCTAATAGAAGCAATGTGGAACCGCGTGTCAAGCGTGTTGGATACGTTAGCAGAATGATCGGCTAATCCGTAGGCCGCTCGGTATACGACTTCACCCTGGTCGGCTACCAGCACTACGCCCTGAAACGACTCTTGCTCGTGAAACCTTTGAAAAAGCTGCTCCAGTGCCCGATGCTTCACCGATTGGCCTAGGGCTACTGAAGATAGTAGTATCCAGCAGCCTATCACACCTAACCTCACCACCTCGGTCTTTGTCAACATATTAGCCTGCACTTCTAAATATTTTGCCAATAACTTACATGCCTCACAAAGTAGGAAGCGTTGTAGTATAAACGAACATAATTTGCTATTTTTTGGTATCGTTATTGTCAACCCTAGGTCGTTCTTCGTTTCACCTTACCGTCTCCTTTCTTTTGGTCGTTAAATAAAATATTTAGTGCTTTTTTTCCGCGTTTTGTCTGGTCTGTTGTGTTTCGTGGGTGTACTCGGGTTCACTGCGTCCTGGGCAAACACCGCACTCACGAGCGTTCCTTTCCGACTGGCGGGCAGCCATATTTTTATAGAAGTCAGACTCAACGATTCGCCTCCACTGCACTTTATCTTCGACACGGGAGCCGCTTCTACCGTAGTGAGCGAGCGTAAAGCGCGTAAGCTTTCACTTAGCAGCGACGGTTTTACGCCAGTACGTGGCAAGCAAGGCCCCACCCTGGCCTACTACTCTCAAAACAGCCAACTGTGGATGGGTAACCTTCATTTAGACCGGATACGCGTGGTACACCTACCGCTCGCCCACTTAGAAAAAGCCCTGGGCAAGCGAGTAGACGGTATTGTGGGACACGACCTCCTGAAGCACTATGTGGTTCAGATCAATTACGATACTCAAACCATTGACCTGTTCGATCCGCTCTCGTTCTCTCCGCCCTCCGACTACCACGCATATCCGTTTAAGATCATATCGGGCCGACCTTACGTAGAGGGGGCCCTTACACTTCATGATGGTGACACGCTACGGGGACGGTTTCAGGTAGATAACGGTTCGGGAGCTTCCATTACCCTCTACTCACCCACGGTCGAGAAGCACCAGCTTACGCAGAAGATTGGCCGCACCCGCACGGTATATACTATGGGGTTTACCGGCATCGTGGATCGCAACGCGGCGGGCCGACTCAAAAGCTTCGATTTGGGCTGGTGTCAGATGACCGACGTACCCATTCGCCTTAACCGCTCGGCTTACTACAAAAAAGCCTTTCGCGACGGTATAGGACACATTGGAAACACGCTGCTGAAGCGATTTAATATTGTCTTTGACTATCAGAACAACGTATCGTACTGGAAACCCAACCGTGCTTTCAACCAGGCATTCCGTACCACTTACTCAGGTTTGGTGCTCAAGACCGACAGTCGGCAGAAAGTGCTCATCCGACACGTGTTTGATGGATCACCTGCGGCGGAAGCAGGTTTTACCAAGAACGACGAGATTGTGATGGTGGATGAGGTTCGAACCGTGGGTCGTCCTACCAACGAAGTCAGTCACCTACTGGGCCACCCCGGCGCCCCTATTCAGGTGGTGGTGCGCCGCAACGACCGCTTCAAAACGTTACGCTTGCGTCCTGAGGCGCTGTAGGTCAGCCTGAAGCAGGAATGACTGATGGACGACCGTCTCATTTTAGTCACCATCCATTTACATTAATTCCTTTCAAATTTTGTTCATTTCAGGCAGAAAAGCGAGCGAATCTGCCTATCTATACAAACAAAAGGGGTAACCAGATACTTTTCAATAGGAAAGATAATCTAACCCATGTCTCAGAAAACCAAGTATGATGCAGATGTACTCGTGGTGGGTGCCGGCCTCACGGGTCTCACCGCCGCGCTCAGGCTGCATCGTCAGGGAATATCCGTACGTATATTAGAAGCTACCGACCGTGTTGGGGGGCGTATCAAGACGGATCAGGTGGACGGTTATCGGCTAGACCGCGGTTTTCAGGTGTTGCTCACGCAGTATCCCGAGACGCAGGCATGGTTAGACTACGATGCCCTGGACCTGAAAGCATTTGCTCCGGGCGCACTGGTGCTTAACCACCGCGGGCAACACGAACTCATGGACCCGGGTCGCAAGCCTACCGCCGCCTTCCGAACCCTTATGGCCCCAGTTGGCGGTCTTACTGACAAGCTCAAGATGCTGGCGCTCAAGCAAAGGCTCAAGGGTATGACCCTCGAAGAGATTTTTTCTCAGCCCGAGCGCAGTACGTTGGCGATCATTCAAGAGTACGGATTTAGTGAGCGAATGCTCCGTAACTTCTTTCAGCCGTTTATGGCCGGTATCTTTCTAGAGCAGAGCCTCACTACCTCACGACGTGAGTTTGATTTTGTCTTCAAGATGTTCTCTGAAGGCGACACTGCCGTGCCAGCCATGGGCATGGAAGAGATTCCACGTCAGCTGGCGGCCCAGCTGCCACCCGATGCCGTGCTCTTCAACAAACACGTACGTACACTCAGCGAGCAGACGGTTACCGTGGACGGAGGCGAAACCTACTCCGCCCCCGTTATCCTGGTAGCTACCGAGCCCACCAGTTTCGTTAGCCGTTATTTTCCCGGTGGAAAGAAGGAGTTAGCCTATCACTCTACCACCCAGGTATACCTCACCGCTGATCAATCGCCACTATCCAAACCACTCATCGCGCTCAATGCCCGCGAAGAACGCTTCGTGAACAACTTCTGTGTCATGAATCAGATCGCCCCGGACTACGCTCCCGCCGGCAAGTACCTCTTGTCGGCTACCATACTGGGGCAGGCTGACGGTTCTGACGAAGAGTTGAGCGAACGCGTTAAGCAGGAGATGGCCTTCTGGTTTGGCGAGCAGACCAGTCGTTGGCAGTTTTTGAAAACGTATCGTATTGAGTACGCATTGCCTAATCAAGACACGGTAGCGCACTCGCTGGATGCGCAACAGGCCCGGCTGCGCGACGGGCTCTACGCCGCGGGTGATTACCAACTCAACGGTTCTATCAATGCGGCTATTCGAGCGGGCTACCAAGTAGCCGATATCATGGCTGGCGACTTGGTCGGCGACCCCACTGTGGAAGTCAAGGTCTAGTAGCTCACTGCTTCTTTTTCTTAAAGGTGTTGCGCATACGCTGCTGACGCTTGCGGCGGGTTTTGGTGAGCTCAGGGTACAGCTCACCGATCTTAGGGTCCTGCTTACGCCAAAACGGCTGGCCTCGGAATTCTTTTTTATTACCCTGACCGTCTGATACGTAGTGCTTCATCTGCGTTTTGTCGTTGCCGATGGGTGAGCGAGGCAAATCAGGATAGTTGATACTAATGCCTAGGGTAATGAAAAAGGCTGAGTTACCGTGGTCAATCGCCGTGCCGTCGGGCAGATTGAGGGTGTAGTTTTTATACTCGTAAGCGGGCCGTAAGTACATCCGAAAATATTCGGAAAATACTTTTTCTAACGTTATCCCAACGTTTACGAAGGGTCCTTTATCAATAATAGCATCATCAAACCCGTTGCCCATGTTGATAGAACCTGCCCGCACATCTACGCCAATAGCGTTATCATAGTACTCGTAAGCGCTGTAGCCCAGTAAAAAGTAGTAACGAAACATGGTAGACTTGATGCGGTCTGGTTCCGGAAAAGGGGTCAAGAAATTGTCAGGGGCCGGTAGGTTGGCCCGATGAAAATCGATCATGGCTCCGCCCCCTACGCGAACCCTAAACAAGTTGTAGTAGATAGACAGGTTAATGGGAATACTGAAGCCGCCGCTCTGAAGCGGTAGTGACCCATCTTCGGACGATACGCTACGATAACTATTTTGATCGCTGCCCAGGGTAAGTGTTGCGGGAGTGGCTTCGCTCAACCAGTTACTGTAACCGGCGACGGGGCCGGTGAGCGCCTCGGGGGTGATTAGGGTTCCTTCCTCGTTACGTACGTAGGTAAAACCAGTTAGATCGTGGCGGTAGAAAGTGCGCCCGTAACCCGTACTAAAGTTGACCGAAAACTTGTTAAGAAACGCTCGAAACGGATAGCTATGCGCTCTTTTACCACCCGGATCAAAACTGGCGCCCTGATCCGCCTCCTGCTCTTGCCCGTAGCCAAGAGACGCCCCAACGGTGAGCAGCAAAACAAAGGATATGAGAATTCTCATAAAATAGACGCATTGAACGAACAAAGTATGAACGGACAGTGCTTGATACTAGTATGGGTAAGCACGGGTTTTCTGAGTCCGAAGTTATCCATTTCATTGGCTGGAACCATGCCAATTCGCAATAAATTCCTATTATGTACTTATTGAAAGACATTTTACTTTAATTACAGCATTCACTTTCCTCAGATAATTACCTATCAATCAACCTTTTAAGTTATATGGATTTAGTTACTGTTATTGGCGCAGGCACCATGGGCAACGGGATTGCACACGCCTTCGCCGCTCGTGATTTCACCGTTCGTTTGGTCGATATAAACGAAGCGTCGTTGACTCACGCCCGAGGCGTTATTGAAAGAAACCTAAGTCGGCAGCAAAAAAAAGGGGTTATTGACGAAGCGGAGAAAGCGGCCACGCTAGATCGTATCAGCCTGCATACGAATATAAAAGAGGCTTTGGCAGAAGCACCACTGGTGGTAGAAGCAGCCACCGAGAACTTAACGATCAAGCAGGAAATCTTTCGGCAGCTTAGCGATCAGTGCGCACCCGATGCGATACTGGCCACCAACACTTCATCTATTTCTATCACTAAAATTGCGGCGGCTACGGCCTGTCCGGAGCGAGTGATCGGTATGCACTTTATGAATCCGGTGCCCGTGATGCCCCTGGTAGAGATAATCAACGGCTACCAGACGCGTCCCGATGTAAGCGAGGCCGTGGTCGGTGCGGTACAGCGATTGGGTAAAACCCCGCTGGTCGCCAACGATTACCCGGGTTTTGTGGCCAACCGTATTCTGATGCCCATGATCAACGAAGCCATCATTGCGCTACAGGAGGGAGTGGCGGACGTGTACGCGATAGATCAAATTATGAAACTGGGCATGGCCCATCCTATGGGCCCCCTCAAACTGGCCGACTTTATCGGGCTAGACGTTTGTCTGTCGATTATGCGGGTGCTGCACGAGGGACTCGGCAAAGACAAGTATGCCCCCTGCCCCCTACTCGTCAATATGGTAGAGGCCGGTCGGCTGGGTGCTAAATCGGGGGAGGGATTTTACGACTACACCGAAGGACCAAAATCAGAGAAGGTGGCCGAGCGGTTCGTGGTTGATCTGCCGTAGCCTCGTATTGCAATACGAGGCTACGAACAGTACTCCTGTAGCGCCTCCTCAGCATCGGTGGCTCCTAAAGCGCGTGCTTTCTTAAGGTCTGAGCAACCACCGCTTTTCTTCTTCATAAATATTTTGAGAGCACCCCGGTAGAGATACGCTTCGCCGCGTTCACTATCTAGACTAATGGTTTGATTGTAGCCTTCCATAGCCTTACCCGTCTCACCCAATTTGTGATTAGAGCGTGCGCTCCAAAAATGGGCGTCCGCTAAGCTCTCTTTCAGCTTCACTGCCTTGTCGAAGTAAAAGGCAGCATCACCGTAGCTTTCGCCACGAAAATGAAACTTCCCGATGCTCATCAGCGCGTTCAGGTTGCGAGGGTCTATCTCCAGAGCAGCTTCGTAGTCGGCGAGTGATTCTTCGTACTTTCCTAACTCTTCGTAGGCCCTTCCACGGTTGTAAATTGACTTCACGTCGTCGGGATTGTACTCAATGTACTGGTTGTACTGACCGATTGCTTCTTCGTATTGCCCGTCGGCAAACAGTTGATCGCCCTGTTGCGAGTTTTCACCGCTACAGCTGATTAGTGCAACAGATAAGCCACTCAACCAAAGTACGTATTTTACTAAATTCATAGATTCAAGTAATTTTTTTAAGGCTACAGCAAAGACAGAGCAGCCTGCCTTTATCAGTATGTTAGAGTAGACTGCACAACTATACTGCCACTTCGTGCGTGCGCAGGGCTTCGTTGAGAGAAGTTTTGAGGTCGGTGCTAGCCTTGCGCTGACCGATGATCAGGGCGCAGGGCACCTGATAGTCGCCCGCAGGAAAAGTTTTGGTATAGGAACCCGGAATCACCACCGAGCGGGCGGGTACCCGGCCTACGTGCACCACCGGTTTCTCCTGCGTCACGTCCATGATCTTTGTGCTGGCGGTGAGTGAGACATTGGCCCCCAGTACGGCCTCTTTTTCTACGTGCACTCCTTCTACCAAAATGCAGCGGGAACCCACGAAGGCTCCGTCTTCCACAACGACGGGTTTGGCCTGCACGGGCTCTAGCACCCCGCCCACTCCCACGCCACCACTCAGATGAACATTCTTACCGATTTGAGCACAACTGCCCACGGTAGCCCAAGTATCTACCATCGTACCACTATCCACATAAGCACCGATGTTCACGTAAGACGGCATCATGATCACTCCTCGGCTCAAGTACGCCCCGTAGCGAGCGATAGCGTGAGGCACTACTCGTACGCCCATCTGTTCGTAGCCTCTTTTGAGTTCCATTTTGTCGTGAAACTCGAAGGGGCCCACTTCGATGGTTTTCATGGTCTGAATAGGAAAGTAGAGAATGACGGCCTTCTTGATCCACTCGTGCACCACCCACTGGCCATCAGTGGGTTCGGCCACGCGTTTTTTTCCCTGATCAAGATCGGCAATGATTGATTTTATCGCTTTTTTCACGTCTTTGTCGTTCAGCAGCGAGCGGTCTTCCCACGCTTGCTCAACAATATGCTGTAATTCCATGAAGTGGTTCTCTTTTTAGTATGGTTCGTCGTCACCCCCTTACCCTTGCCATTATTTCTGCGCTCAAGCCGGTGGATGACGTTCGGATGTACCGAAAGTTTGCGCGTTCGCTGGCACGAACCGGCGAATTCGGCGTGAATATAGTAGGTTTTCGTTCGAAGGACAATCCGCAAGATAACTCAGTGGTCTTTCATCCCATCTTTTGTTTTCCTCGACTCAGCGCACGGCGTCTTGGTGCCAATTACCACTGCTACCGCGCGTTGCTCCGGATAGCCCCGTCGGTCATTGTTCTTACCACTCCCGAACTGTTTCCGGCCGTGGCTTGGTACCGGCGAAAACATACTGTTACCATCGTATACGATATGGTGGAAAACTACCGGCGCAACGTTCGCTACAACCGGGGCTTCGCCCGTCCGCTGGTAAGACTACTCGCAGCACTGGTGGCCCGGGCGGAGGAGAGACTACTGCGTCTATCAGACTCGGTGATTTTAGCCGAGCGAGGCTACCAGCAAGAGCTGACCCTGCCCGCTGGTACACCTACGATCACCATTGAGAACAAAGCGCTTCGTCCGGCGGTGGCCCCCTCGTACGCGTCAGCCGTACATCCTTTCACTTTTGTCTATACCGGTACGGTAAGTGAGGTGTATGGCATCAAACTCGCGCTGAATGTGGTTCGCCAGCTTATTGAATCCACTCAGTGGTCAGCCCGCCTGGTGGTGATGGGGCACGTGCCGCTGGTTTCTTTGCACAATTGGCTACAAAACTACGCGCAGCAGCATGCCTGGCTAGACCTACGCATCAGCCCTCGGCCGGTGCCACACGAAGACATTCTATCACTCATCCGCCGGGCCGATATCGGGATCGTCAGTCACCAACCGGTGCCCAGCATTGAGCACTGCTTTCCGACCCGCATCTGGGAGTATATGGCGCACCGCCTGCCGTTTCTGCTGCAGCATCATCCGTACTGGACTGACTACTGTGCCCCGTGGCAGTGCGCGGTGCCACTCGATTTTAATAATTTTGATCCAATCGAAGTGAAGCAACGGATACTAAACACAGACTTTTATCCGAAGGGAGTGCCGGCAGATATCTGGTGGAAAAGTGAGGAGCAGAAATTAATACAGCACATCAGAAAGCTGCCTATTCGTCCAGATTCCACTCTCTGAGGTAATCAATGGTGGCGTGGTCGCTCAGGTCGTAACGACAGGGTACAACAGACGCGTAATTGTTGGCAATCGCCCATTCATCGTGGTCTTTACCCACATCAAAATTAACAAAGTTGCCTACTAACCAGTAGTACTTGCGTCCGTAGGGATCGGCCCGCTCGTCAAACTCTTCCTGCCACTTGGCGTGCGCTTGGCGGCACACTCGGATGCCCTTCATCGGTTCATTCTGACGCGGGGGAAAGTTTACGTTGAGGGCGATGCCTTTCGGAATACCCTCTTCCAGCACCTGACGGGCAATGCGCTGCACCGGGGCCACCGTATGTGAGAAGTCAGCGTCAGCATCGTAGTCGCACAGGGAGAAACCAATGGCCGGAAACCCTTCAATTGCCCCCTCTACTGCCGCCGACATGGTGCCGGAGTACAGTACGTTAATTGAGCTATTGCTGCCGTGGTTGATACCGCTCACCACCAAATCGGGACGGCGGTCTTTCAGCAGATGAAACTTCGCTAGTTTTACACAGTCGGCCGGGGTACCCGAGCATTTGTAAGACTGCGCGTTATCAAAGATCTGCGTCTGGTTGAGCCGCAGCGGATGACCAATGGTGATCGCGTGGCCCATTCCCGACTGAGGGCTGTCGGGAGCGACGACCACTACCTCGCCCAGTTCGGCCATGGCATCCACCAGCACGCGAATGCCTTTTGAGGTGATGCCATCGTCATTAGAAACTAGAATCAAAGGCTTGCTCATGAACTTATCAGGGAGTTGTAGTAGGCAGTAATTCGCACCAAATCGCCCTGACGGTCGTGCTTAAGGCGGTTTTCCTTCATGTACCGCTGTAGCTCGTCGGTGTGGTGGTCCAAGATGTCGTAAAGATCGTCTTTCTTCTGAGAATAGCGAACAATTTTTCCGTCCTGATCCAGGAAGAAATAATCGAAAGTAAGGCGAGGGCGGGTGTTCATTCGCCCGAAGTTTCGGTAGTAGCCAAACTGAGGAATGCTCTCCTGCGTGATCTCCTCACGGCAGAGCAGGGTTAGGGTATTTTCGTGTAGCACCTCAAAGAGATGGGGTGTTTCGTAATTGCTGTTGTTCACCGCGTAAGGTAAGGCGTAAAACTGGCGGTAGCGGGCGTACTCCTGATCGTATATCTCAAAGAAAAGAATCTTACGCGCGCTGTAGGTCTGTACCGTGTTATCCAGGTTGAGCTGAATCAGATCAGACTCTAGGTTGTACATGATTTTGCCACGAAGGCGGTCGCCGTCTAACAGGGTGAGTTCACCCTCATGCCATACCTGCGAAGGAAGGTACTGCGCGGTGACGGAGGTTACGCTGATGAGCAGCAGCATCCATATAAGTCTGTTTTTCATAGCCAAACGATTTAATGGGATAACAACCATTGTCCAAAAAAAGTGTGCTCAGCCGTCAGAAAGGCGGCGGTGGCCCACTATTTCGATGCCGTATCCCATCAGCCCGGCTCTTTTCACCGGTCGGTCGGTAAGCAACTGCAACCGATAGGCGCCTAGATCACGCAGGATTTGCGCTCCCACCCCGTAGTCTCGCTGATCCATAGTGCTGCCACCCGTGGCACTTTCGCCCTCCTTCTCGCTGGGTAGCGTGGTTTGGTATCCCGACAACCGCTCTAACAGATTATGTCCCATATTTTGCTGATTCATGTACAGCACAATACCTCGCTCCTCTTTTTCTAAAATCTGTAACGATTTCTGTAGCACACCAAAAGGATGTTCCAACTGGGCTCCAAACACGTCCTCTAACAGGTTAGCCGAGTGAACCCGCACCGTCACGGTATCCTGCGCCGACCACTGCCCTTTGACCAGAGCCAGGTGCACCTCATCCGTATTCAGTTGACGGTAAGCACACAGCGTAAAGGTGCCGTAGGCAGTAGGAAACGGGATCACCGACTCGCGCTGAATCAGAGTCTCGTGCGTCAAGCGGTACTCAATCAGATCTTCAATAGACACCAGCTTGAGTTGCCAGCGATCGGCCACTTGACGCAGGTCGGGCAGGCGGGCCATGCTCCCGTCCTCGTTCATCACCTCGACCAAAACGCCCGCCGGTTTGAGCCCGGCCAGGCGGGGCAGGTCGATAGCCGCCTCGGTGTGTCCGGTGCGTCGCAGTACGCCGCCGCTACGCGCTTTAAGCGGAAAAATGTGACCAGGTCGACCCAGATCGGCTGGCTGCGTCAGTGGATTCACCAGCGCTTGTATGGTTTTGGCACGATCCGCCGCCGAGATTCCGGTGGTGCAACCATTGCCAATCAGATCGACCGAGATGGTAAACGGGGTGGTAAAGGATGAGGTATTCTTACCGACCATCATTTCTAACTCCAGCTCCTGACAACGCTGCTCGGTGAGCGAAGCGCAGATCAGCCCGCGTCCTTGGGTAGCCATGAAGTTGATCACGTCGGGGGTTACATGCTCGGCGGCACAAATGAAATCGCCTTCATTTTCGCGCTGTTCGTCGTCTACCACAACCACAACTTCCCCCTTTTTGATGGCGGCAATGGCTTCAGGAATCGTATTTAACATGAATGATAGTAATGATTGTCTTTTGATAACGCAAGTGTGAGACGTTGGTTACCGGTGCTTGGTGTAGAAAGATGCTATGATAATAATTTTTGGCGGGTAGAACGCTTTGAGTTCACATGGTAATCCAAGAAAAGTAGGCTCTAAGAATGTAGGGATTCGCCACATTTTATTGTTTTTAAGTTAGACTGGTTCTCTGACAAAAATGACGGTAACAACAATAATAAACGTCATAGCGAGGACGATAAGACGAATCGGATCGCCGAGCGACTATCTTCCTCATATTGAGGTATATAGCCACGTAGAGATCGCTTCGCAAAGCCTCGCGATGACGTACGATTAGGAACTCTGCCAAAATTGTCTGAGAACCATTAGACTTAGAAAGTTTACCGTCTTAAAGACAATCAGAACGCTAAAAAGTCAAAACTTTCTAAGTCTCCTGATGACATCGTGCAATACACTTGAATGCAGTAAGATGCTCCCCAAAGGCTCTTCGCCACTGCCCCACCGTATTGCTCTATGTATCTCGTATAACATTGAACGACGCAGATTCTTCCTGGACGCCAAGAATGAAATGCACATCGTCGGTCATGATGCAGTAGGCGTGAACACCCGATACTTTATTCCTGGTGGCAACCACCGTAAGCTGTCTAGGGCAATCTGCCGGTACTCATCACGGATAAAAACGTCCAACTAATTAACCTTCGTAAGGGTAATGAAGTGAATTGCTTGCTGATTGTAGATGGTGTATTTTAGAACCGTAATTGTGGGTTGCTTTTAAGAAGATCGACCGGACTTCCTATATGGATGGTAGGTCGTAGGATGCTATGCTACCCTACGACTAGTTCAAAGTTATATTCGTATAGAGCACTGGTCTAAGACAATCATGTTCTGCTTATCGTATTTAGATAATTCCCCGTAAGAACAGCTCAAAGTCTGGATCCCCTCTTTTGTTTTTGTCAGAACTATTAAGTACTTCCTAAATGTCTTAGGCCTTATGTAACAATCAAACCCTCCACTAGAATCTGTTCGGAATATGTCTTACCATGTGAATATGTAGAGCTCGTTCAATATAGATTTCAGAATCTTATTCTATCTTCGACGACCTCATGAGTCTCCACGTCAGGACATAATAATCTAGATCCGATCATTCGCTACCGTAGAAGTTCCTCGCTATAACACAAAGCTATTGAATGAATCTCCTTCGTTTCAGTAATCTGCTTCTATTGGGTTTTGGCCAAGTAAATTTAAAAGATCATAACTTTTCTGCTAGTTAACCTATGCAGACAATACTGAGCACCCTTGCCCGTTATTTCTCCAATTATTACTACTTGTCCTATCCGTTTCTCCCTAACACCAGTATTACTTGAAATGGTCACTATCGTAGTCCAAATCCTCCCCGAACTTCGATAATGCTCTTCCTATTGTTACTCTGGGATATGGATCGTAGTCATGTCTAACCTCAGCTGTATTAGGGTTTGAGGCCAAGGTGGCCCAAATTGTAATAAACCATGTCCTGAATTCTCGCTTCTGGTAATATAATACGGACGGAACCACGTAGA
Organism: Tunicatimonas sp.; assembly: GCA_965213875.1. Classification (GTDB taxonomy): domain Bacteria; phylum Bacteroidota; class Bacteroidia; order Cytophagales; family Cyclobacteriaceae; genus Tunicatimonas. The sequence continues at coordinate 22,960 of CBDCAN010000022.1, forward strand.
ACATTGAGTTTTGTGTCCATGAAATTACTATTGAGCAAACCCTTCCTTAAGAGTAAACTTAATTTAGATCATCGAAATATACTTTCATTACAAAAACTTCCTATCCGGTCGTTCGTTCTAATGCACATTTATTTCCTTGACGGGTGGTTGTTGCAATTAAACTTAGTGAGCCATCTCAAAAAACACTAAGGGCAAATAGAACAGTATTGATATTAAACTTAGTGCGACCTAAACTTTTTCGATACGTTTCTACTAGCTCTGTAGAAACAAAGTCATTAGATCAGCGAGATATCCTGTTTTCTAGCATTATTGAATATCAATTTATCCAAACATATCCTAAAAATAATTAAAGTATTTTCTATCCTCTTCCTACTTTCATAATGATCTTAGGGTAGCTATTCACTAACGTCCTACGACCTACGCTTGTTTAGTAGAGTTCCACTACAACCTTCCTACTACCAACAAACCCAACCTACAACCCAAACACCCCCGGTAACCACAGGCTGATGGCCGGAATGTACGTGATCAGCAGTAGCACCACCACCATTGCGATAAAGAACGGCACCAGCGGGCGCACTACTGAGCGGATATCTACCTTGGCCACGCTGCAACCGATGAACAGTACGGTGCCGACCGGCGGAGTGCATAAGCCTACGCACAGGTTGGCAATCAGAATAATGCCGAAGTGTACCGGATCAATGCCCAGCTGACTGGTCACCACCGGCAAAAAGATGGGTGTGAAGATCAGCACCGCCGGGGTCATGTCCATAAACACTCCCACGAACAACAGGATCAGGTTAATGAGCAGTAAAATAACGATGGGGTTGTCAGACAGTGATAGCAGTCCGGCGCTCACCCCCTGCGGAATTTCTTGGTAGGCCATAATCCACGACAAACCAATGGACGTAGCCACCAACAGCA
>CBDCAN010000023.1:0-66529 GCA_965213875.1 Tunicatimonas sp.
CGAAGTTGACTCCGGCCAGGGTGCACAACGTTACCGTTCCTGGGCCAATAAAGGCCGCCGCCACCAAGGCTCCTGGTCCAGCATCACGAAACCATTTTTTAGCCACTACCTACAGGGTTTGAAGCGCAAAATATTTTATTTGATAAAGACGAACCGCAACGGATCAGACTCAAGAAGTTGCCATCGTGGAGCTAGCTAAAAGCCCAAAGTTTCCTAAGTCGCCTGCGATGCTTTTGTGATACATCTGACCACAGGGCAAGTCATCCTTTAGAATATAATTTAGCCAGGCACTATATGATCTCTGACAGCTCTAACCAGCGGTCGGTTTTCTCTTCCAGGGTGTTGGTCAGCTCGCCAATTTTCATAGAAAGGTCGGTAATCGCCTGAGCGTCCGACTGATCCTGGGCTACGGTATCGTTTAGCTGCTGCGTGAGCGTCTCTTTTTGGTTTCTAGCCGCGCAATATCCTTTTCCAACTGCTCAAACTCTCGCTTTTCTTTGTACGATGCCTTGCGCGGAGCGTCTGAGGCAATCGTCTCGGTAGGTTTGGTCACTGCCTTGGGAGCCGATAGCTTCGGTTTGGCCACGGTAGAAGTGGGAACACTGGCCCGGTAGTCCGTGTAGTTGCCCGGAAAATCGCGAACTTCAGTGCTTTCGTCAAAGACAAACAGGTGCTCTACCAGCCGGTCCATGAAGTAGCGGTCGTGCGATACGATGATCAAGCAACCGGTAAACTGTAGTAGGAAATCTTCCAGAATATTGAGCGTAATTAGGTCTAAGTCGTTGGTAGGCTCATCTAGGATGAGGAAGTTGGGGTTTTGGATCAGCACCTGAAGCAGTTGTAACCGTCGCTTCTCGCCACCGCTCAGGTTTTTCACCCGGTGGTAGTGCATACTGGGTGGAAACTGGAAGTGCTGCAAAAACTGTGAGGCCGATATAAACTGCCCGGGAGCCATTTCTACCATCTCGGCAATCTCTTTCACCACGTCAATCACCCGGTGGTCGTCGTTGAAGTGGATTTCGTGCTGCGTGTAGTAACCAAACACGGTGGTGCTACCCAAGTCTACCTGCCCTCCGTCGGGTTCTTTACGGCCGGTGATCATATCCACAAAAGTGGTTTTGCCCGAACCGTTCTTGCCAATAATACCCACCCGGTCTTGCTTGCGAAAGGTGTACGAAAAGTCTTTGATGATAGGCTGCCCGTCGTACGACTTGGATAGATCGGTGATCTCCAGCACCTTCTTTCCTTGCCGCCGCCCCTGCACATTAAGCTCCATACCCGCCTGCTGGGTCGTCTGCTGGGCCTTTTCTTCTACGGCCCCGAAAGCTTCTACCCGATACTTAGCCTTGGTGCCCCGGGCTTTAGGCTGACGGCGCATCCACGCCAGTTCTTTACGGTAAAGGTTCTGGGCTTTGTCTGTCTCCATCTGCTGCAAAGCGATGCGTTCGGTCTTTTTTTCCAGAAAGTAGGCGTAATTGCCGGTGTAGCGGTAAATATTACCGTCCTCTAGTTCCAGAATCTGGTTGGTGACGCGCTCCAGAAAATAGCGGTCGTGTGTCACCAGCAGCAGCGACATGTTTTGCGCCGACAGGTAGCTTTCTAACCACTCAATGGTTGCCAAGTCGAGGTGGTTGGTCGGTTCATCGAGTAGCAGCAGGTCGGGCTTTTCAATCAGCGCCTTGGCCAGGGCCACGCGCTTGCGCTGTCCGCCCGAAAGTTGTGCCGTAGGTTGATCCAGGTCGTAGATGCCTAATTGCCCTAAAATTTGCTCGATCTGATTGTCATAGTCCCAGGCGTTGTGGCTATCGATTTGCTCAATGAGCGAAGATAAGCGAGGCGAAGCGGGGTCGTGCAACAAAAGCTTTCGATAATCTTGCAGGATCGCCAGCGTGGGATCATTGCTGCGGTACACGAACGAGATCACCGTATCGTCAGGATCGAAGCGAGGTTGCTGTTCAGCAAAAGCCAGGCGTACACCGTTGGTGAGGGCTGCTTTTCCTTGATCGGGAGTCTCTAAACCACCAATGATCTTGAGCAGGGTAGATTTGCCCGAACCGTTGATACCCACCAGGGCAATTTTTTGCCCCTGCTCGACGCCGAACGAGATATCATGAAACAAGTGGTTTTCTCTGCCTTCGGCGGTGAGGTAGCGTTTGGAAAGCGATTCTACAGAAAGGTATATCATGAACGGTGCGATGGTTAGCCGAGGTGCGTAACATTTTGTCGTGTACGAGCCTAGACATAGGAGGTTTACCCACGTAAAGCTCACAATAAGTCTAAAACTTCCTAAGCCTACTACGACATTTTGCTGTATACCCGTGTATGTAGGGCAAAAAAAAAGTGAACCTAAGAGGCTCACTTTTTCCACTACTAATACAACAACCTAAAACTACTCAATCAAAATCTTACGGACAGAACAGCTGCCAATGACATTTGTTTTGCCAACCTACATGATAACACGAAAGAATTAATAGAAAGTTGCCCCCTTATGGTAATATTTTAATAGACGAATTATGAGTTGGATAGCTCAGAGGAGGCCGCCAGGTGGTTAGGTCTGAAATATTGCAAGAGTCCATACGACACAAACATACCCGAAGCCACTCCCTCTAGCGCAATGGTGAAGGCCACCAAGAAGGGGTTAAGGTAATCACCGAAAGGCTCCTGACTTTTAATCTCCATCATCAATTCGGGTGAGATCGCCGTCACGTAGAGTAATACGAACATAGCGAACGTGACGGCCCCTACGATGGAGGTAAGCACACTCACTCCTGAACCCGAGAAGTAGGGCATTGTAAAGTTTTTAGCGCGTCGTAGTCCTTCACGGCTATGAGTACAAAAATAGATAGAATGACGATGTTCAGCGCACGTAACTCAAGGTTATGGTGCAAACCGAACGCTTTCATCAGCAGGAAGAAGCCAACCGGGGCCAGGGCCATCAGGATACCATACTTAATAGCCAGTCGCTCTATTGTGAGAATGTCTGTAAGCTTCATAACATCCGTGGTTTTGATGTTTCGAAGGAACAGCGCGCTTTAAGTTCTGTTTAACAATGCGGAAATAAAGGTAAACATTTGCGAGGGCGGCGACGAAAAGTATGATTTGATGGATGATAGGAGCGTTTCTTCGCTAACTATTCTCGAATCTTTCGCCATCTTGTGTCGTTAACCCGATAAAGATGGAAAGATTTTCAAGAGTAGTGTTGGTCAAACTTTTGGTTTTGTCTCTGTTGCTAGGCAGCTGTGCTACTAACAAACCTCGTAAGATACCCAAGAAGGGGCCGATTCCCTGTCCCGTAAAAGACTGCTGATCGCTGTGCCACACGACATTATCATTGCTATCGACGGATACTCAGGAGTGGGCAAAAGCTCTACCGCCCGGGCGGTGGCTCATCGGCTTAGTTACACCTATATAGACACCGGTGCGATGTATCGGGCCGTGACGCTCTACTTTTTGCGGCAGCAGATAAACATTGAGGAAACCGAAGTGGTTGAGAAAGCGCTAGCCGATCTTCTAATCCGCTTCCGAGGGCCCGACAACGATACCTACCTCAATAAGGTATGCGTGTCGCAGGAAATTAGAAACATGGAAGTATCACAGTACGTGAGCCCGGTCAGTGCGCTGCCCGCAGTGCGTCGGGCCATGGTGGCCCAACAGCGAACGATGGGTGAGGAGAAGCGGATCGTCATGGACGGCAGGGATATAGGAACGCACGTGTTTCCGGAAGCAGCACTCAAAGTATTTATGCGGGCCGATGTGATGGTACGGGCGCATCGCCGCTGGCAAGAATTACAGGAGAAAGGCCAAACGGTGAGCGTGCAAGCAATTGCCGATAATTTGAGCGCGCGTGACCAGATGGATAGCACGCGGCAAACCAGTCCGCTGAAGCGCGCTGAAGACGCGCGTTTGTTAGACACAACAAACCTTGACTTTAACCAGCAGGTGCAGCAGGTAGTAGACTGGGCACAAGCGATTATTCATGCATCATAAATCAGACCTCATGGAAGTGACGATTGATAAAAATTCTGGCTACTGTTTCGGGGTAGAGTTTGCCATCCAGATGGCCGAAGATGAGATGGAAGACGGCGATAACCTTTACTGCCTGGGCGATATTGTGCACAACGACATGGAAGTACAGCGACTTCACAAGAAAGGGTTGCGCATCATCGACCGAGACGATCTCGCCCAGCTACACGATTGTAAGGTGTTAATTCGTGCGCACGGCGAGCCCCCCGAAACCTACCAACTAGCCCTTACAAATAACATAGAACTCATCGATGCTTCGTGTCCGGTGGTGCTAAAGCTCCAGAACCGCGTCAAGAACGCGTTTGACCACGCCGAAGAGATAGAAGGGCAAATTGTGATCTACGGCAAGCCCGGTCACGCAGAGGTCATCGGTCTCACGGGTCAAACCCGAGGTAAGGCCATTATCGTGATGCACGATGAAGACCTGGATAAAATAGATTTTACCCGCCCCGTCACCTTGTTTAGCCAGACCACCAAGAGTACCAAGGGGTTTTATCGCATGAAGGCGATGATAGAAGAGCGTCTAACGAAGGCTAAATGTTCGTTGGGTGAGGTAGAATTTAAGGCCAACGATAGCATCTGTAGGCAGGTATCGAACCGCGAGCCGCAGCTACAACGGTTTGCGCAAGAGCAAGACGTGATCATATTCGTGAGTAGCAAGAAGAGTTCTAACGGAAAGGCGCTGTATAACGTGTGTCTTGGTGAAAACGAGCATAGTTACTTTATTGCCAACGAAGAAGACCTCGAGGCATCTTGGTTTGACGGGGCCGAGCGGGTAGGAGTCTGCGGAGCCACCTCAACCCCCATGTGGTTGATGGAGCAAGTGGCGGATGCTATCCGAAAGATCAATAACCCTACGCTAAAGGAGCTGGCGTAGGTTCTATAAGGTATAGCGTTTGAAGGGGCACCGGTTGCTAGCTTGGCTGCAAGATAGTCTCGGCCTACTACGGGCAGTATTCAGATAAAGCCGCCGCCGTGCGAACGCTGATCGAAAGTACTGATTATCAGAAGATATTCAACGAAAGCGAGTACGAGAGAAAGTTTGAGAATAACTAAAATGGTAGCCACTGGGCTGCCCAATGCCGATTAATGATAAGTACGGACTCCCAGCCTGCGGCGGTGAGAATCACTCCCCCATCCCACAAATTCTTTTAGAAGCTAAAAAAGACTAAACTAAGCGGCCGTGTTGTGTGTTTTGCTTTTCACGACACCGCCAGGGCAATTCGCTTAATCGCCTTAGGTTGTTACTGTATTTTAAATTAATTTTGCAGCGTTTTACAGCAAAGATAACTTCGTTACTGAATGCCTGAACACATCAAGCTGAAGCGAGGGTTTGACATCAACTTGGCCGGCAAGCCTGCTCGCCAAGTGTCTGAGTCGCCCCTATCCGATACCTTCGCCCTCAAACCCACCGATTTCTTAGGGTTACTACGTCCTAAAGTGACCGTTAAAGAAGGCGACACCGTGAAGGCGGGCACCCCGATCTTATTCGACAAGAAGATGGACTCGGTGATGTACTGCGCGCCCGTGAGTGGTGAAGTGGTGGAGATCAAACGCGGCGAGCGTCGCGTTCTGCTGGAGGTCAAAATTCTGGCCGACAAAACCATTGAGCACGAAAGGTTTAAGGAGCACTCTATCTCTGAAATTCCTTCGCTAAGTAAAGAAGCGGTGCTAGACACGATGCTCAAGGGGGGCGTATGGCCTCAGATACTACAACGGCCCTACGGCGTGGTGGCCAACCCCGCCGACACCCCGAAGTCTATATTTATCTCTACTTTCGACACCAGCCCGCTTGCTCCTGACTTTGACGTGCTGCTGAAAGGACAGGCCGGTTTCTTTGAGGCGGGGGTAGAAGTCCTTAAAAAGCTCACCAGTGGTAGAGTACACCTGGGAGTTAATGCCAGCGCGGAGGTTTCTTCCGTGACCGGAGCCAAAGGATTGGACGTGCACAAATTTTCCGGACCCCACCCGGCGGGTAATGTGGGCGTGCACATTCACCACGTAGACCCTATCGGGAAGGGCGAAGTAGTGTGGACGCTGGACCCTTACGGGGTGGTGCAGATCGGTAAGCTGTTTTTAAACGGAGTGTACGACTGCTCAAAAACGGTGGCGCTCACCGGCTCAGAGGTGAAAGAACCTCAGTATTATCAAACCTACCAGGGAGCGTGTCTAGACAAAATTGTTGGCGGTAAGCTCAAAAACGACCACGTTCGGATCATTAGTGGCAACGTGCTCACGGGCCATAAAGTAGCCGCCGATGGTTACCTCGGGTTCTATCATCACCAGATTAGCGTCATTCCTGAGGGAGATTACTACGAATTTTTGGGTTGGATGAAACCAACCGCGAATAAGTTAAGTTTCCATAGAGCCCTCGGGTTGCTCTCTTTTCTGAATCCTAAGAAGGAGTACGTACTGGATTCTAACATGCGAGGCGAAGAGCGTGCCTTTGTGCAAACGGGCATCTATCAGCAGGTGATACCAATGGATGTTTTGCCCGAGTATTTGCTGAAGGCCATTATGGCTGAAGATTATGAAGACATGGAAGCACTGGGAATCTACGAAGTCATTGAAGAGGACGTGGCTCTCTGTGAGTTTGTTGACATATCCAAGCATGACATTCAGCACATTATCCGAGAAGGTATTAACTTAATCCGCGAAACCAGTTAAGTATGCAGTTCTTACGAGACATTCTAGACAAGCAGAAGCCCATGTTCGAAAAGGGGGGTAAGCTTGAAAAATTTTACTACGCTTTTGAGGCGGGCGAAACGTTTTTGTTTTCTCCTAACGAAACCGCCCCCCAGGTGGGGGCACACGTGAGAGACGCTATTGATCTCAAACGTTTGATGATCACCGTGGTCATTGCGATGGTTCCCTGCTTGTTGTTCGGTATCTACAACGTTGGGCATACGCACTTTTTAGCCGTGGGCGAACTGGCTGAGGCCACCCTGCTAGACAAAGTGATGATCGGATCGTTGGTGGTTCTACCTATCGTGCTGGTGTCCTACACCGCCGGTGGTCTGGTAGAGGTAATCTTTTCTGCCATCCGACGGCACCCGATCAACGAAGGCTTTCTGGTAACCGGTATGCTGATTCCGCTGGTGATGCCGCCTACCATTCCCCTGTGGCAGGTAGCCTTGGCTACGATCTTTGCGGTAGTCATCGCCAAAGAGGTGTTCGGCGGCACCGGTATGAACGTACTCAACGTGGCTATGACGGCTCGTGCGTTCCTATACTTTGCTTACCCGGCTGATATGTCGGGCGATGTGTGGTACTATCTGGGCGATAAGCAGTACGCAGACGGATTCTCGGGAGCCACCCCACTGGGATTGGCCGCCGAGACGGTGGCCGTGGAAGGTGCACAGCCGGTAGTGGCTTCCCTCAACGGTTTTCAGGACGGATTATACGAATTCGGTAATTTGGTTATTGGATTGATTCCTGGCTCTATTGGATCTACTTCGCTCATCATGGTATTGATTGGAGCGGTTATTCTTATCGCCACTGGTGTAGGAAGCTGGAAAATTATTCTAAGTGGATTTTTAGGCGTGTTGGGTATGGGACTACTGCTCAACCTGGCAGGTTCTAATGAGTACTTTAATATGCCTTCGTACTATCACTTGGCCATCGGTGGCGTAGCGTTCGGCATTGTATTTATGGCCACTGACCCGGTGTCAGCCGCGCATACTGAAACCGGCAAGTGGGTATACGGCGCCCTTATTGGGGTGATTACGGTGATCATTCGGGTGCTTAACCCGGCGTATCCCGAAGGAATTATGTTAGCGGTGTTGTTCATGAACGTGTTCGCGCCGCTTATCGACTTTTATGTAGTTCAAGCCAACAAAAAACGAAGATTACAACGTGCAACAGTCTAATATATACGTCATCGGATTTTCCGCCGTACTCACCATCGTACTCGGCGGGTTGTTGTCTTTTGCGTCTCTGGGCCTCCGGCCGATTCAGCAAGAGCAGGTAGCACTCGACACTCAGAAGAAAATTCTGGGGGCGGTGATAGAACTGAAAGAAACGGACGATGTGCCCAGTATTTATGAGAGCCGCATCCAGTCACTGGTGGTTAATGCTCAAGGCGAAGAGGTAAAAGAACTCAATGGAATACCCATTGTCGCCGAAGACGTTGAAGTAAGTAAGCAGTTCAAACTGCCGCCCGAAGAGCGATTATATCCGGTGTACAAACTCACCAGCGAAAGCGATCCGAACGCTACCGAAGCTTACGTGCTGCCGGTGTTCGGCAACGGCTTGTGGGACAATATCTGGGGATACGTAGCTTTGGAAGAAGATTTGCAAACCTTGCGCGGAGCAATTTTTGACCACGCGGGTGAAACTCCCGGGCTGGGAGCTCGTATTACCAGTGTTGAGGTACAGGAACGGTTTAAGGGTAAGAAGCTTTACGATGATGCCGGCGCCCTGGTCGCTGTCACGATGGTAAAAGGTGAATCAGGTGATCCTAGTATTTATGGCGATAACGAAGTAGATGGTTTATCGGGCGCCACAATTACAGCAGTGGGAGTGAACAATATGCTTCGCAACTACATGAGCTACTACGAGCCCTACCTAGAGAAAGCTACCGGCAACGATTTGAAGAAGCCTGATTCCGGCAGGAAATATACCGATGTTTGATCATATCCATAGTATATACACACTAGTAACGACTCATGAGTGATACCGTAGAAGTAATTGACAAACCGGAAGTAAAGTCGGCCGAACCCTCGGAGGCATTATTATCCAAGCGCCGCCGTCGTTTGTTGTCCGATCCGCTGAATGATGATAATCCAATTACCATTCAGGTGCTCGGCATTTGTTCGGCACTGGCGGTTACCACGCAATTGGCTCCGACCGCGATCATGGCTATTTCAGTGGTTTTTGTGATCGTCTTTGCCAACCTGATTATCTCAATGATGAGAAACCTAGTGCCCGGCCGGGTGCGTATCATCGTTCAGTTGGCCGTGATTGCTACCCTAGTCACCTTAGTAGATCAGGTATTGAAGGCCTACTTCTTTGACATTTGGAAGTCGCTGACCGTTTTCATTGGTCTGATCATCACTAACTGCATCGTTATGGGACGATTGGAGGCCTTCGCAATGGGCAACAAGCCTTACGACTCTATCCTGGACGGTCTAGGTAGCGGTTTTGGCTACGCCTGGATTATCCTGGTAGTTGCCTTCTTCCGCGAATTGTTAGGGTCCGGTGCCTTGTTCGGATTCAAGGTGTTTGAAGCCGTTGGCATCGACAATTTTCCTACGAATGGGTTGATGGTTACCGCGGTGGGAGCTTTTGTGATTTTAGGATTGCTCATCTGGATTCAACGTACGGTCACCGGTCACGTAGAACGATAAACTAGTCCGTAAACTTCTCTTCGCATGGAAATTATAAATATCATTATTAAGGCCATTTTTATTGAGAATATGGTGCTGGCCTTCTTCTTGGGCATGTGCTCTTTTCTGGCAGTGTCTAAAAAGGTGTCTACGGCTACCGGTTTAGGAGCAGCGGTTATCTTTGTACTCACCATCACGGTACCGCTCAACTGGCTGTTGCAAGAATACGTACTGGAAGAGGGAGCCTTAGCCTGGGCGGGCCAAGACTTCGCCGCTATTGATCTAAGCTTTCTGCGTTTCATCATGTTCATTGCCGTTATTGCTGCGATGGTACAATTGGTAGAAATGGTTATTGAAAAGGTATCGCCTTCTCTTTACGGCACATTGGGTATCTTCCTGCCGCTGATCGCGGTAAACTGTGCCATTTTAGGATCGTCGCTGTTTATGGTGCAACGTGAGTATACCATCGTTGAGTCCGCGGCCTACGGCTTCGGCTCGGGCACGGGTTTCTTCCTGGCTATTGTAGCACTAGCCGCCATCCGCGAGAAGATGAAGTACTCCAATGTACCCGATGGACTCAAAGGACTAGGCATCACCATGCTCATCACCGGACTGATGGGTATTGCTTTCCTCTCTTTCGTAGGAATATCTATCTAGGAGTAGTGCTGATAATAAGCAATTGAGCCTTGCGGTTAGCAAGGCTTTTTTTTTGAGGTGCCGGGCCAGAACCCGTCACCCTTTGCTATATTTCCGCTGAACCGTTCTATTTTCGCTTTCAGTAACCAGTGACCGTTATGAACAGAATTGTCACATACTTTTTTCGAGGACTACTCTTCGTAGTGCCCGTGGCACTTACGGTGTATATTCTGCTGGTCAGTATCCACTGGCTGGATAATATCATCGATTTTCGCATTCCTGGGCTCGGTATGCTCACGATCTTGGCATCTATCATCCTGGTGGGTTATTTGGCCTCGACCCTGCTGGCCGGACCTCTGTTCAATCTGTTGGAAGAGCTGCTCATCAAATTACCCCTGGTCAATATTATTTACTCTTCTCTCAAAGATTTAATATCAGCCTTCGTGGGCGACAAGAAAAAGTTCGACCAGCCCGTGCTGGTGACGCTCAACCCTGAGTTCACTATTCGCAAACCAGGGTTTGTCACCAAAAAAGACCTATCAGAGCTGGGGCTGGTTGATCAGGTGGCGGTGTACCTGCCGCACTCGTACAACTTTTCGGGCAATCTATACATTGTGCCCGCCGAACACGTGACACCACTGGATATATCAAGCGCCGACATGATGAAATTCATCGTCTCAGGCGGCGTGTCTGGCTTAGACGAAGGAGCCGTCGCCAGCTCGGCTGGTGATACCAAACGCGTCAAATCTTAAAACTACGTCACTATGAAGCAGTACGATGCGGTGGTGGTGGGCTCAGGGCCTAACGGGTTGTCTGCGGCTATCCTGATGCAACAGAACGGTTTGTCGGTATTAGTGCTAGAAGCTGAAGACAAATTGGGGGGCGGGGTCCGCTCTGAAGCACTGACGTTGCCTGGCTTTATTCACGATATCGGTTCGGCCATTCATCCGTTAGGGATGGGCTCGCCGTTTCTAAGCACGCTCCCGCTAGACAAGTTCGGGTTGGAATGGGTGCAGCCCGACGCACCGGTAGCCCATCCGCTGGACGGTGGGCAGGCCTTCACCCTGGAGAAGTCAATTGCCGACACTGCGGCGCAGTTGGGAGTAGATCAGCAGGCGTACATAGATTTGATGGAACCGGTGGTGCAGCAGTGGAGCAAGATAGCACCCTCTTTTTTGGGACCACTCCGCTGGCCCGCGTACCCGTGGGCGCTGGCCCAGTTTGGTCTCAAGGCGGTGCCGTCGGCTACTTGGCTGGCCAACCGGGTCTTTGAAGAAGCGCCCGCCAAAGCACTGTTTGCCGGTTTGGCGGCACACTCAATGCTGCCCCTGGAAAAAGTGGTTTCCGCTGGCGTAGGAATGGTTTTGGGAGCACTAGGGCACGTAGTTGGTTGGCCTTTTCCGCGGGGAGGTTCGCAGCAGATTACCCACGCTTTGCAAGCCTATTTCGCGTCGCTTGGTGGCGAAGTGCAAACGGGGCGTCGCATCACGACTACGGCTGACCTGCCCGGTTGTAGTGCAACACTATGGGATATTTCGCCGCAGCAGATGCTGAATATTGAAGGACTTGACCTTCCCAAACGCTATCGCTGGCAACTGGAGCGGTTCAAATACAACCAGGGCATCTTCAAGGTAGACTGGGCACTAAGCGACCCCGTTCCGTTCACGAACGCCGCTTGCAGCCGAGCGGCGACTGTCCACCTAGGAGGAACCCTAGAAGAGATTGCAGCGTCGGAGCGGGCTATGTGGCGCGGTAACCATACCAAGCATCCCTACGTGCTGTTGGTGCAACAGAGTACGTTTGATCCTACACGTGCGCCTGAAGGGCAACATACTGCCTGGGCCTACTGCCACGTGCCCAGGTTTTCTACCGTAGATATGACCGATGCGATAGAGCAGCAGATAGAACGCTTTGCTCCGGGTTTTAAAGAGACCATACTGCACCGTCATACCATGAACACCCACCAGGTGCAGCGCTATAACGCAAATTATGTGGGTGGTGATATCAACGGTGGAGCGCAAACGGCCGATCAACTGTTTACCCGACCGGTGTTTGACCTCACACCCTACCGAACGCCACTGAAGGGAGTGTACCTGTGCTCTGCTTCGACACCACCCGGCGGGGGAGTACACGGTATGTGCGGTTATCATGCGGCCCGCACCGCCCTCAAAGACACGTTCGGGTTGCGGGTGCCTGCACTGTAATGCTAAAAATGTCAAGGGTCAGACGGTATGCTCTCCAGAGATTGTTTACTTTACCTCACCACCACTAACCAAACGACTATGCTAAAGCGTATCCACATGCCTATTGTTGTCAAGTTGCTGTGCGGAGCCACCGCCGGATATATCATCGGTCTTTATATGGCTAACAACTACTTCGGGGGCAACATCAACTACGTGGTTTACCTATGTGCTCTGGCAGGCGCAGCGGCAGGGGCTGGGTTGCTCCGGCGCTAGAGCTACTTCGGCGAGACGATAAAAACGGGGTTTTCGTAAACGCTTCTAAAGCTGATCCGTTATACTAGCTATAGAAAACAGTAAACTAATCAGAACATAGTCATGAAGAACCCCATTGTTAGCAAAATACACGAGTTAGGTCAGAGTATCTGGCTGGATAATCTGAGCCGCCAGCTGATCACATCGGGTGAGCTAGAAAAACTAATTACTGAAGTGGGGGTACGAGGACTAACGTCGAATCCGGCGATCTTTCAAAAGGCTATTAGTGACAGTGAGGTATACGGAGACGCCATCAGCGAGTTGGCCGGTCAAGGCTTAGAAAGCCACGATATCTACGAGAAGTTAGCCGTAAGTGATATACAGGGAGCGGCTGATTTGTTTCGTCCTATTTACGACACGAGTGGCGGCGAAGACGGTTGCGTCAGTTTAGAAGTGCAGCCTAATTTAGTACACGATACCGAAGGCACGATGGAAGAGGCTCGTCGCCTGTGGAAGGCCGTTTCGCGCCCTAACGTCATGATCAAAATTCCGGGTACCAAGGAAGGGCTCCCGGCCATCAAGCAACTGCTATCCGAAGGTATTAACATTAACGTGACACTGCTGTTTAGTGTAGATCGCTACCGCGACGTGGCCAATGCCTACGTTGAAGGGCTAGAGAAAAGAGTAGAAGCCGGTGGGTCTGTTCGCCACGTAGTGTCAGTCGCCAGCTTTTTCTTGAGTCGTATTGATGTGATGGTCGACCCTCTGTTGCAAAACATCATCGACAACCAACCAGACCACGCTGACAAGGCAAAGATGGCCTTAGGACAGGTAGCCATTGCGAACGCGAAGAAGGCGTATCAGGTATACGAAGAAGTATTTGGCAGCGAGCGGTTTCAGAAGCTTGAGCCGCAAGGAGCTCGCAAGCAACGTGTGCTTTGGGCCAGCACGGGTAACAAAAACCCTGATTACGAAGACCTACGCTACGTGTACCCACTCATCGGACCCGACACGGTGAATACCCTACCCGGCGATACGATGGACTTGTTGCGCAAGGATGCTGCCGATCAGGCAAGTGCTACTATCACTGACGATTACGACAAAGCAGATCAGGTGCTCAGTGCTATTGCCGATTTGGGGTTAGATATTGATGAGATCACCGACAAGCTAGAGAAAGAGGGCGTAGATAAGTTTGAGAAGCCCTTCAATCAATTAATTGACACTGTGGAAGAGCAGCGCAAAGCGCACGCTTAGTCAGGTTTTTATAAGTATGTAGTAGGTACGCGCGGCGTGCCTACATTTTTTTTCTTAAAAACGATCACACCATGAACCACCGAGAAATGATCGCTCAGAAAACCGTACAGTTCAGTATGGCTGAGATCAAAGAGCTCAATTATTGCCTGGAGCATACGGTCAGCGCTACCCAGCAGGAGGCCGACCAGGCAAAAGAGATGTCGCACAAAGACGTGCTGCAAGACAAGGTTGATTTTCTCAAAAAGATCAAGCACAAGCTTAATGACTAGCCGTCGTGAGTGTTTTTAAAACTGAGTGCTGAAGTATTAAGTACAGCGTAAACTAAGTGCACACGCTACAAAACTTAGTTTACAGGGTACAGAAGTAGGTGGTTGGCAGTTAGCAGGTTATAGTTATTGTGGTAGCACTACTTCCTGCCCACTGCTAACCGCCTTTTATCCTATACCGCACTGATCTCACAAAATAGACGGATTGATCAGATTCATGAGGTACTCACCGTAACCACTTTTGAGCTGTTGTCGGGCTAGCCTTTCCAACTGCTCCTCCCCGATGTATTTCATCTGATAAGCGATCTCTTCGATGCAGCCTACCTTTTGTCCCTGTCGCTGTTCAATCACCTGTACAAAAACCCCGGCCTGCATCAGTGAGTCAAACGTACCGGTATCTAACCAAGCCGTGCCCCGACTCAGAATACTTACTTTCAAATTACCCTGTTTGAGATACGCCTTGTTCACGTCGGTAATCTCTAGTTCACCGCGGGCACTAGGTTTCAGATCGCGGGCGATGTCTACCACCTGGTTGTCGTAGAAATACAGTCCTGGAATCGCGTAGTTAGATTTGGGTCGCTGAGGTTTTTCTTCAATAGAAATAGCCCGCTGGTTCGCGTCAAACTCCACCACCCCGTAACGTTGCGGGTCTAGAACGTGGTAGGCGTACACAATACCACCCTCTGGGTTATAGTTATTCTGAAGCTGTTTGTCCATCTCGGTGCCGTAGAAAATATTATCGCCTAGCACCAAAGCCACCTTGTCGTTGCCAATAAAATCGCTACCGATGGTAAATGCCTGAGCAAGCCCTTCGGGTTTTTCCTGTATGGCGTAAGAGAAGTTACAACCCAACTGCTGTCCGTCGCCCAGCAGCTTTTGGAAGTGAGGCATATCGTGTGGCGTAGAAATAATCAGAATGTCACGAATACCCGAGGTCATGAGGGTAGACAACGGATAATAGATCATCGGTTTGTCGTACACCGGCATCAGCTGCTTACTCACCGCCAGGGTGAGAGGATGTAAACGGGTGCCGGAGCCTCCGGCCAGGATAATTCCTTTCATAATGTTGGCTTTTTTAGTAGTCCCAGGTATGCTATCGAGCTGCCTGGTTTTGGCAAATAAGCACAAAAAGTAGGCCGAGCCGAAGCGCATTGTCTTTTTGAGAAAACAAAGGGTTTTGTAAGCCTGCCGGAAGCCGTATCTTCGCCACCGAAACAGCAACACAGATGAATATTCGGGAGGTTCAGTTACTGCTGAAGAAGGAAGTGACATTAGAGTGGCGGCAGCGCTACGCACTCAACGGTATGCTACTCTACGTGGTTGGAGCGGTGTTTATTTGCTACATGAGTTTCAACTTCCGGCGAGGAACCATCAATGTAGCCACCTGGAACGCCCTGTTCTGGATTATTATGTTGTTTGCAGCGATTAATGCCGTGGCTAAAAGTTTTGTGCAAGAGCCGCGCGGACGGATGATTTATTACTACTCAGTGGCAAGTCCTCAGGGGATCATCGTTGCCAAAATGATTTATAACACCCTGCTACTGCTGTTACTCGCGCTCATCTGCTTCATCTTCTATGGGGCTGTGATGGGTAACGACGTGCAAAACGTTTGGTTATTCAGCGGCAATCTGCTGCTGGGGGCCAGTGGCTTCTCGGTGAGTTTGACCATGATATCTGGTATTGCCGCCAAAGCGCAGAACAGCAGCACGCTGATGGCCATACTCAGTTTTCCGATCATGATTCCACTACTGCTGGTGGTGATGAAAGTTTCTAAGAATGCCATTGATGGTCTGGACCCGACCGTGAGTTATGACGAGATCATTGTTCTGCTCGCCATCAATGTGATGGTTGCTACCCTGTCCTATATTTTATTTCCGTACCTGTGGCGGAGCTGATGAATAGAGGAAGAAAAGCTGTACGGCATTTCCCCATTATGACACTGACTGCTTAAAGGCGGTAGGAGAGACCCCGACCGTTCGTTTAAAGAATCGGCTAAAGTGGGCCGCATCATGAAAGCCCAACTGATAGGCGACCTCTTTGGCCGACAGCTCGGTGTAGTGAAACAGTCGCTTAGCTTCCCGTACCACCCGCTGCTGAATCACCTGCGATGGCGATTGGTGATGATACAGCCTAAACAGATTGGACAGTGTTTTGGGTGATTTACTAAGTTGGTCAGCATAAAACTGCACCTGATGCTCTTGCTGGTAATGCTGCTCTACTAACACATTGAACTGACGCACAATATCCAGTCGGTCCTCGGTTAGTTCGGGACGAACGTGCTGTTGCTTGCCCAAGCGCGTGGTTTTGATAATTAGGCGCTTGAGTAACATACGTAGCATCTCACCCTGAATAGTATCAGCGGTTTCAAACTCCTCAACAAACACTTCTAACAGTGCTCCGAACTTTTGCTGCTCGCGGGTGTCCAATCGTACGAGCAGCGTATCAGCCGATCCGTAGAACAGGAAGCCTACACAACTTACTTCCTGGTCGTGGTCCATGATGCAGTAGAAGTCTCGGTTAAACTGCCAAGCGACCACACGGGTGGGTTGCGCAAACCGGAAGGTCTGTCCGGTCATCAGGGGGAGGATACTCTGCGACGGAAACGGTAGCGACACTTCGTCTACAATGGCCTTCTGGTCATCACCTTGGTTCCAGGCAAGGGTAAGCAGTGGGCTACCGGGCTCCGCCTGCTTTAGTGAGGCTTCGTGTTGCCAGAGTCGGAGTAAGCCATCAGTGGTGGGAAAGCGGTACGTATTGATCATGCTTTTACTAACGCAACAACTGACGCGTCCGTTTGAGCACTTGACCTGTAGGTTAGCCAGCCGACAATGATGTCCATCGTTTGTAAGAGATAGTACTCTTTTACCAACAAGGGGGCGGCTAGTTTATCTAACCGCCCCCATACTGACTGGGTTTCTGCTGATTTATTAGCGTTTTATCACAAGTGTAGATTTTTCGGGGGGGCCGCTTTCAAAGCCTACCGATAGAATATAAATTCCCTCACGTATTCCGGATACGTTGAGTTGAGGAACACTGCTCCGAGAAAAATTTTGCGGGTCAAAACGTCTAATAACTTCGCCCTGCGTGTTGAGCAGAGTGACCTCACGAATGTCTTCGGCACTAACGTTGGGGCCTGTGGCTGCCAAATCTACCTGCTGCCGAGCCGGGTTAGGGTAGAGCGAGAACGCGCTGGGCGCTTGTGATTGGTTTGAGGCAACCGGGCCCGCTTCAATGAGCTTCCATTTTGTGCACTCTTTGTTATAACTCTGCGGCACCTGCGTAATCGGCACCGACCCATCGGTAACATCCGAACACCCCTGCGACCGAATCCAACGACCGGTCTGGCGGTTCTGGATGCGATAGTAGCCCTCGCCCGCGTCCACTAGTTTCCACTGTTCGCACCACCCGAAACTACTACCGCCTACCTGCACAATCTCTACCATGTCGTTAGATGCTGTGCTACAGTCTTTCGGGCGATATCGCCCCTGGGTAGCCCGGTTCTGAATAAAGTAGTACCCGTCGTCCGTAGGAACAAACTCGAACATGGTACATTGTCCTGTATTGGAAGTGCCGGTGAGCACCAGCGGGACTTCCTCACCGTAGCTGGTCGCGCACCCTCGGGGGCGTATCCACTGAGCGGTAGCTTTGTTTTCTAGACGCCAGTACTTACCCGCTACATCTCCCTCGCCACTCGGGCCCGGCTCCTGGTCGGAAGCATTCCACCAGAGGTCGCCAAAACGCTCAATATTGGTGTAGTTTTTCTGCCAAGTGGCAAACATGGAGCCTATCACACCGTCAACCCCCCGGGCCGCTTCTTGCCAGCGGTTGTAGTTATCGGTAACATCAGCGTCGTAGTATCCTCCTATAATCTGTTTGAACCCCAGGTCAGAGAGAAACCTGAGGCTCGACGGACCTTTGTCGGTGATCTTTTGCCCTTCCCACCAGTTGGCGATAATAACCTTTTTAGGGTCAAGCCCTTTCCAGGATCCATCCAGCGTGTTGTTTACCTGATAATAGTTAGCCTGTGCGTTGTGACTGGTGTCTACCATGTCTGACCAGAAATAGTGCTCCGCATCAGGAGCTACCTCCGATAGGTCTTGGTACGCCCGCTGAATGCTGGCGGCCAGCGCTTGACCGGATGTGCCGTACTCCGTATCCAAAGGCTCCCACCCGCCGGTGCGGATTTCGGAGTAGTTGAGGAGGTAGCCGTCGGGTTCAAATTCCTGCTGTAGCGTCTGATGGATTTTTCGCATACGGCGATAGGTTTCCGGGTTGTTCCACGAGGCCGATACCTGGCCGTCTTGTGTTGGTAGTGCGTGGTAGCCGCTGATGTTCACAATATCGCCTTCTTTGATCTTAGCACTGCTTTCAATGTCTACCGAAGGGGGCTGATGGTGTGTGTCGTAGGTACCGCCGTGCGAAGACCGACCTAGTTTTTCATCATCAGGCAGGGCTACGTCTTGTGCGAATGCCAGTGACGATCCGTTGTTATGAACGACAGACCGGGGCAAATCATCACGATTGAGCCAGTTAAGGGTGGGAGTATCAAGGATGGTGAAATCATCCCACCAGACGGAGCCCGACTTGCCACCAAATAAGGTAAGCCCTAGATCAACCTCCGTCGCACTGAGGCTGTTAAAGGCGATGCGCATCTCGGTCCAGTCCAGAGAGAGGTCCTTGGGAGAGTTGAAATAGCTTCGTCCGCCGCCTTCTTTTGCCGTAGAGAGGCGTAGTTTGGTCAGATAGCGATCTTTGTTGTTGAAGTCACGTACCAACAGTACCAAATTGTCAGCCGTTAGGTTTTGGGTTTTAACCCAGAAACGAACGGTATACTGATGAAAGGGCTTTACCTGAAACGAAGTGAATATCCGCGAGGACTCACCGTTGCGGGCGTCGGCGCGAAAGGCAGCGCGCCCGCTACGCTTGGTTTCAGTATCAATAAAGGTGCGTTGGCCCGGCGCGTCCTGAAAGGCCCAGTCGTCGGGCTGGTTATCGGCGTAGCTTTCAAAGCCTCCGTTCGTAACAGAAGCAGTGCTGACGGGTTTGAGCTCACCACCTACCGCACGTAGCGGCTGACCTTTGATAGGATAACCGGTGGTGAGGTCAGGGGCTGAGGCTAACATAGCGTTGTTAAACCCCATAACGATGGTAAGAAAGTGAAGCTTCATGCCGCGTGACTTTACTCCGTCCACAAACTGTCTTATGCGGGTATCCCACCGCTCGCCGGCGGTACCGTTGAGTCCGTAGGTCATGAGTTTTGTGTCGGCGTAGAACACGGTATTCGCTCCCTTTTCTTGAGCGCGATCTACGTATCCTAACAGTTCTTCGGGGGTGTTAACCACCAGATTGGCTGTAATGTGAATCGACTTAACATCATCACCAACCGTGCGCGACACCGGCTGCGGCTGGGCGTGGAGGGCGCTCATCAGCCAACCGCTGATGATGCCAATCATACTTAATTTTCGTAAGAACAACCGTCTTATGCTGACTGTGTTAGAGGCAAATGAATTCATCATAATAGGGGGGTAATGTGTAGTGATAAACTGAGACTTTTTCATCTCAACAAAGGGGTAATAAGAATAGCGCCCAAAACTACAATTAGACAACAAAGCGTCTAATAATTGATGAGATGCAATATAGTAACATATAGCACGGGATAAAATATTAAAAATTGTACTATTTAAATCGTTTGACTCTGTATTTTCTTAGATGATGAATACGAACGCTGATAGTAGGGTTAGCTATCAATGAAGACACACCGATAATGAATAACCTACCGATTACAGATTGCCTATTGATCAAAAACTAATTTTCAATATTTATTGAAAGTTTAATAATTTTATATATTTTTAGGTTATGGAGTTAGAAGAGGCCAAAACAGCGTTTATACAAACCTGGGGTTCACTGGGCAGCGCTTGGGGAATTTCGCGGTCTATGGCGCAGATTCATGCGCTAATGCTCAGTAGCTCGGGCGAGCTGAGCACCGAAGAGGTGATGGCCGCCACACAACTATCGCGGGGCAATGTGAATACGAACCTTCGCGAACTTATCAACTGGCGGCTCGTGAGCAAGCAGAACAAGCTCGGCGAGCGACGCGAATATTTTATTGCGAACTACGATGTCTGGAAGATGGCACAAAACATCGCTCGTCAGCGCAAAGAGCGCGAGTTTCAGCCCGTACAGGCACTGCTAAGTCAGCTGCGCCACGAGGATTTGCAGGGGCCAGACGCCGAGGTGGCGCACTTCAAGACAGTCATCAGTGATCTGCACGACTTCGTTACACAAATGGATCAATTATCCGAGCTGATGCTCAAACTCAACGATAATATCTTCTTCAAAAAGATGATCAAGCTCATGCGCTAAAAAAATTTGAGACAAACTTTCAATTTTTTCTAAAACTTTTATCATGTTAGAAAATAGCAAATTACTTATTGACGAAGACTGCCCCCTGTGCACTGCCTACGGCGCGGGGTTCACCTACTTCAAGCTCATCGACCCAGAGACGATCTGTCCCTATCAGCGAGCGCAAGAAGCGGTGGTACAGCACATAGATACTGAACGGGCGTGTCATGAGATTGCGCTCTACGACGCTACCACGCAAAGTACGCGCTACGGCATCGACGCGATGATCGGTATCGTAGCGCACCAGAAGCTGTGGCTTCAAACACTCTTACATCATCCGGTATGCTATCGACCGCTGCGGCAGCTCTACCGCTTCATCTCTTACAACCGAAAGGTCATTTATCCGGGGGCGCCTCAGCCGGGGGCACCTCAGCCGGAAGCTGCGCCAGAAGTGCGTTCGTGCAACCCGCCGCTGCACCGGACTTATCGCTGGTTGTATATCCTTTTAGTGGCATTATTTACGGGTGTCGTGCTCAACCGCTTTGCCTATTTGGTTAATACCGGTTGGGAAATGGCACACAATCCGTGGCGTGAGTACTTCGTGTGCTTCGGTCAGGTGGTTTGGCAAGGGGCGGCTGTTTGGCTCATCAGTAAAGAAAGGGTGCACGAGTATCTTGGCAATATGTCTACCGTATCGTTGGTCGGAGCACTGCTGCTACTACCTCTGTTACTCACGGCTAGTGTGACCACCCTATCGCCTTGGGTACTGTTGGGCTACTTCTCGCTGGTGGTAGGAGGCATGTTACTGGAGCACCTGCGTCGCTGTCGGCTGCTTGGCTTGCCGCTAGTCATGAGCGCATCGTGGGTGGCCTTTCGCACCGTAGTTTTATTGATCATCTTGTCTACTATATTCCTATGAAAAAGCTACTTATCGCCGGTGGAACCGGCTTTTTAGGTCAGGCACTCGAAACGTACTTTCAACAGCAGGGCCACCAAATTACGATTCTTACGCGCCGTCCTACGGCTGATAACCACCGAGCGTGGGACGGAAAAACGCAGGGCGCATGGATCGGCGCGTTAGAGGATACCGATGTGGTTATCAATCTGACAGGTAAGTCGGTAGATTGTCGTTATACCGAAGCCAACCGGGCAGAAATCTTGCGTTCACGCGTTGATAGCACCCGGGTACTGGGGCAAGCAATAGCCGCCGCCACCAACCCACCGTCGGTATGGCTCAACGCTAGCAGTGCCACCATTTACGTGCACGCTGAGCAACAGCTCATGACAGAAACCAATGGTATTATCGGCGATGACTTCTCGATGGGGATTTGTAAAGCCTGGGAGGCAGCCTTTTTCGATGTTGATCTACCTCACACCCGGCGGGTGGCACTGCGCACATCCATCGCCCTGGGCAACGAAGGCGGGGCGTATCCTAAGATGAAACTAATCACACGCCTGGGTATGGGAGGGCCGCAGGGCCAAGGCGCTCAGTGGATGAGCTGGATTCATATTACTGACTTCTGTCGCGCCACGGCTCATATCATCGAGCATTCCAACATAGAAGGCAGCGTAAACGTAACCGCCCCCCATCCGATTCGTAACGCAGTATTTATGAAGCAGCTGCGTCGGGTTTTGGGAGTGCCCTTCGGTATCGGACAATCCGTGGCCATGCTGGAGCTAGGGGCAGCGCTGATGGGTACCGAAACTGAATTGCTGCTCAAAAGCCGCTACGTGCATCCCGACCGGCTGCTATCCGATGGCTTCCGCTTTCACTTCGAAACGGCAGAGACTGCTCTATACAGCCTATCGGGTAAACAACCTACACCGTAAGTGGTTAGTAAATAGTCGCTCAAGACAAATTACAAACGCAAATAGCCATGAGTACCTGGGCCATCACCGACATTCACGGCTGCGCGCTTACTTTCCGGGCGTTGCTCAAACGCATCAACTTCAGCCGTCAGGATACGCTCTTTCTGCTGGGCGACTATATCGACCGCGGGCCGCGTAGCAAAGAGGTGCTTGACACCATTATGCAACTGCGAAGCGGTGGCTACACCGTAGAATGCTTGCTGGGAAACCACGACTGGGTGATGCTGCACGCCCTGGAGGAACCCGATACCGTGGAAGCTTATAACTGGAAGCATCAGTTCGGAGGCGACGAAACGCTGCGCAGCTTCGGGTGTGATTCTGAACAGAAAATAGAAGCCAAATACATTGAATTGCTTCAGTCGATGGATTACTGCCGAGAGTACGAGGAGCTTATCCTGGTACACGCCGGACTCAATTTTACCGTGGCCGATCCGATGAGTGACCGTGAAGCCATGCTGTGGGTGCGTTACAGTGATCGGCACATAGACACCTCGTGGCTAGAGGGACGCACAGTGGTCCACGGTCATACTCCGCAGCCGCGCTGGGAGGTTGCCGAACAGCTGGCGCAGCGAAAAGACGTTCCGCTCGTTAGTATTGACAACGGTTGCGTATACACCCGCCCTGGCATGCACCACCTCTGCGCCCTTAACCTAGACACCCTACAACCGGTGTACGAACGCAACGTCGAGTAGGCACACCGTATGATGAAGAGGTCTGCTTCTTACGCCGGGGGCGCACTTCGCTGGGTTAAGGCTCTGGCCCTTCATGCCATCTACAGGAGGCTCAACAACCGTGTGGCACTCACGAATCTGACAGAATGTTCATACAATAAATAATGCGATAAATATACTTCTAAAAACTACATTTTAATGCGATAATCCCATTGACGTTTGGTGATAAAATCCCGTTCTTGAGGTTGCACCTTTTTTAAACCAACCGACTAGAATAATGATCAAATTATCCACGCCATTCTTTTTAAGCAGCATAGCTGCTGGCAACCTCTTCGCTAAGTTTCATCTGCCCAAGTGTCTGCTACTGCTAGTAGGCCTTTGGGCAGGATGCTACCCGGGCTTTTCTCAAGTGACGTTTGAGAACGCCTTCCCCTCGCTCACCTTCGAATTTCCGGTTGAAATTCAGAACACCGGAGTTTCGAACGACGACCGTCTGTTTGTGGTCGGTCAGCGAGGAACGATCCAGGTGCTCGACAACAACCCTTCCACCAGCACGGCTCAGCAGTTTCTGGATATCCGCTCCAGCGTGTTCTTTAACGCAGGACAGGAACTAGGCCTGCTGGGACTGGCCTTTCACCCTGACTACGCCACGAACGGGTTCTTTTACGTGTACTACACCCGGTCGGCTGGAGGCACTCCGGAGATCATCGTGGAGCGCTTCCGGGTGGCTTCAGATGATGCGGATCAGGCTGACCCATCTTCCCGCGAAGTTATCTTTAGGGTCGTCAAGAACCAGTCTAATAGTAACCACAACGGCGGCAAGATTGCCTTCGGACCCGATGGCTACCTTTACGTTTCTATCGGCGACGGTGGGGGTGGAGGCGATCCCAGAGGAAACGGTCAAAACGTGAATACCTACTTCGGCAGCATTCTGCGGCTCGACGTAGACCTGGACGGTAGCAATCCTACGGATGCCAACGGACTCGCTCCCGAAGGGCGCTATGAGATACCTACCGGCAACCCCTTAGTTAACCAGGAAGGGCTGGACGAAATCTACGCCTGGGGGATTAGAAACACCTGGAAGATGAGCTTTGATCCACCCACGGGGCGACTCTGGGGCGGAGATGTGGGGCAGAACTCCTTCGAGGAAATCAACCTGATCACCCCCGGCAACTTCGGATGGAACCGTTTTGAGGGAGTGTCAGTATTCAACAGTAATGTTCCTGATCCGGGCAACGCCATTGATCCGGCCTTTTTCTACAATCGCTCCAACGGCGACGTGTCAATCACAGGAGGTTACGTCTACCGCGGATCACAGATTGCCAGCACCGCACCTAGTATTGCCGGTAAGTATGTTTTTGCTGACTACGTGAGTGGCCGAGTGTGGGTGCTGGACTATAACGCCACCACCGGAGAGGCTACCCGCGAACTGCTTTTTAGAGCCAGTAACAATTCCGGCTCCATCAACGTGTCTACCTTCGGATTGGACAGCCAGGGCGAAATGTACTTCGCTGGCTACGGATCATCGGGGGCTCTCTACAAACTAAAGGACGGGACAACCAATGAAGACGCCGTTGCTGTAGAGGGTGTCGGTGATTGGAATGATGATCTGGGCAATATCAAGGGGGAAGTCAACGCCATCGTGACCACCGACGATCAGGCCGTTTATGTAGGCGGTAACTTCTCCGAAGTAGGGGCGGGGGTGACAGCACGCAACGTAGCCCGGTGGACTCCTTCTGACGGGTGGCAAGCCCTGGGCGAAGGAACGAACGGGGTGGTAAACGCACTGGCACTGGGTGCCGACGGCACCCTCTACGTGGGGGGCAGCTTCACCACGGCGGGTAACACTTCGGCTAACAATGTGGTCCAGTACAATAGCGGATCGGGTTGGGAGTCGTTAGCCACCGGAGTAGACGGAGCGGTTCTGGCACTAAGCACAGCGGGCAACACCCTCTACGCTGGCGGGGCTTTCGCGACAGCTGACGGCACCGTTGCGAACAACGTGGCCCGGTGGGACGGGGGCTGGTCAGCCCTGACGGATAGCGACACCCAGCAGGCGGGCACCAACAACGAGGTACGATCTATGGCGGTGGACGAAGCCGGTATCCTCTACGTTGGAGGCAACTTTGGCTCTGCCGGAGGAACGAGCGCCAGCCGCATCGCGCGATGGAATGGTGACCAGTGGAGTAGCTTGGGCGAAGGAACGAGCGGTTTTGTTCAGTCTATCGTAATCACTGATGAGTACCTCTACGCGGGGGGTAACTTTACCATCGCGGGCAACCAAACCGTGAACCGGATTGCACGCTGGGACCGGTCGGCATCCACCTGGTCACCATTGAGCAGCGGGCTGTCTAATAGTGTGAACACGATGGTGGCCGATGGTGACTTCCTTTACGTGGGAGGGCAGTTTCGTAACGCGCTCAACGCCGAGCAAGATAATATTATCGTGAACAACGTGGTTCGCTGGAGCGAAGGCGACGGATGGGAAGCGCTGGGTGAAGGCACCGACGTAGGAGTGGATAATCTGGTGAATGCCTTCAGCCTGAATGGAACCGCGCTGCGCGTGGGTGGCCGGTTCGAGACGGTCGGCAACCAAGCTATCCAGAACCTGGCTACGTGGTCTGCCCCGTCGGTGTCTCCGGCGACGCCTATAGCGTTTGAGGCCGGTAAGATCACCATTCAGCAAGCCAAACGGACGGACTGGCTCACGGTGAACTTAGATCAGTCATTTACCCAACCGGTGGTGGTGGTGAGTCCGCCTACCTACAACGGAGGGCAGCCTACCACCGTGCGGGTACGCAACGTGAGCAGTAGTTCGTTTGAGGTGCAGATAGACGAGTGGGAGTACCTGGACGGCTGGCACCTTCCTGAGGAGTTAAGCTACTTGGTGATGGAAGCGGGCAGCCACACACTCGGTGGGCTTCAGGTAGAAGCCGGACGGCTTTCGGCCAACGACAAGTTTAGGGCGCAGTCTTTTGCCGAAGGCTTCTCGGCACCGCCGGTGGTGCTGGTGCAGTGCGCCTCCGACAACGAAAGTTCGGCGGTGGCCACCCACCTACAGAACGTGTCGGCGGATGGCTTTGCGGTGCGCCTGCAGGAAGAAGAAGCGGCCGACGGCGCGCACGCCGATGAAGATACGCACTACATCGCCCTGGCACCCGGCACCGGCACCGAAACCGACTGGAAGGTAGAGGTAGCCCGCCTGGATGCTTCGTTCAACCACCAGTGGAAAAGCGTAGATTTCTCTAATAGCCAGCCCAATCCACTCTGCTTTGCTGCGATACAGAGCGACCGAAGAAGCGATCCGGCCACGTTGCGCTACCGCACCCTGAACGCAGATCGGGTAGAAATGAAGATAGAAGAAGAGCAGTCGAAAGACAATGAGGAGTGGCACCCTGAAGAAGCAGTGGGTTACCTGGTGCTGAGCGATCAGGAAGCCAGCAGCGCGCGGGTGGCCTCCAAAACGGTTACATCAGAAGAACTACAGTTGTATCCTAATCCGGTTCGAGTAGGTGAAGAGGTCACGTTCGAGGGAACGACCGCGGGTTTGCAGCTGCTCACGGTCTACAACGTCCAGGGACAGGTGTTGATAGAAGAACCGCTCACCAAGCGGTTGAGGATAAACACCAGTAGTTGGCAACCGGGCTTATACTTCGTTAGCTATCAGGGAGCACAAGGAGCACAAACCCGTAAGTTGTTGATCACGCAGTAGCATTTGCTTGATACTGAAAAGGCAGCAACTCAACCGAGCTGCTGCCTCTTCTGGCATCTGTTACTTGTTTGTCAAAAGTGATGCAGTATGAGTAATGATGGATGAGGCCATTAATCATCATTCTCCGGCATGCCGCAAAACAATGACCTGGCTACTTGTCTACGTTGATCAGGAGTGCACTTCGCCGTGCTGCACCGGACGCAACTGCTGCTGCTCAACCTGGCTAAACAACCGCGACTTGATAACAAAGCGTATGCCCATCGGAATCTCCAGCGAGAAGCTAGAACCCCGTCCTTTGGTGACGTCTACCGTGAGCTTGGTGTGCTGCCAGTACTCAAACTGGTCGCCTGACATATAAAAATCGCAGCCGTGAATATTGCCTAACCACACATCGGTTTCGTTAAGCATCAATTCGCCCTTCTGCAAGCACATGGGCGAAGAGCCATCGCAGCAACCGCCGCTCTGGTGAAACATCAGCTCGCCGTGCGTCTCGCGCAGTTCGTCGATGACCTGCACCGCCTCTTCAGTTACTGTAATTCGTTCGGTCATAAAGTTGGGTTTTGGATGGGAGATATTAGATATTGGGTGTTAGGTTTTGGGTATCAGAATTTTTCCAATTCCCAAAACCTAATCCCCAATCCCTAGTATCATCTAAAAGAATCCCATCGGCTGCTTATCGTATGAGATGAGCATATTTTTGGTCTGACGGTAGTGCCCGAGCATCATTTTATGATTTTCTCGCCCGATGCCTGACTTTTTGTAGCCACCGAAGGGCGCGTGCGCGGGGTACGTATGGTAGTTGTTGACCCACACCCGTCCGGCCTGCACCTTGCGCGAAATTTGGTACGCCTGGTGCATATCGCGGGTCCACACGCCGGCTCCCAGTCCGTAGAGCGTATCGTTGGCAATTTCGATGGCTTCCGCCTCGTCTTTGAACGTCGTTACGCACACCACCGGTCCGAAGATTTCTTCCTGAAATACCCTCATCTTGTTGTTGCCTTCCAGGATGGTGGGCTGAATGTAGTAGCCGCCCTCTAGCCCTTCGTTGTAGGCTGCCTCACCGCCGGTGAGCACTTTGCAACCTTCCTCCTTACCAATACTGATGTAGTTGAGAATCTTTTCGTACTGATCGTTAGAGGCCTGCGCACCCATCATCGTGTCGCCCTCCAGCGGATGACCCAGTTTAATGGCTTTGGTGCGTTCTACCACCCGTTCCATAAACGCATCGTAGATACTTTCTTGCACCAGCAAGCGCGACGGACAGGTACACACCTCACCTTGGTTCAGGGCGAACATCACGGCACCCTCTAAGCACTTGTCGAAGAAATCATCGTCAGCGTCCATCACATTAGCGAAGAAGATGTTCGGCGATTTGCCGCCCAATTCGAGCGTAACGGGAGTGACATTCTTGGAAGCGTACTGCATGATAAGCTGACCGGTAGTAGTCTCGCCGGTAAAGGCCACTTTGCTGATGCGAGGACTGGACGCCAGCGGTTTGCCCGCTTCAGCACCGAAACCGTTCACGATGTTGAGCACGCCGTCGGGCAAGATCCCCTCGATCATTTCCATGAGTACTAAAATACCCACCGGGGTTTGCTCGGCGGGTTTGAGCACCACGCAATTACCGGCGGCCAGCGCGGGGGCTAGTTTCCAGGTCGCCATCAGAATCGGGAAATTCCAGGGAATAATTTGCCCTACGACTCCCAAGGGTTCGGTCACGTTGAGGCACACGGTGTTGGCATCGAGCTCGCTCACTGAGCCCTCTTCGGCGCGAATTACTCCGGCGAAGTAGCGGAAATGGTCTACCGCCAGCGGCAGATCCGCCGCCCGGGTTTCGCGGATGGCCTTGCCGTTGTCCCAGGTTTCGGTGCGGGCCAGCGCCTCAAGGTTTTGTTCCATCACATCGGCAATTTTGAGTAGCATGTTGCTGCGCTCGGTGGCCGATGAGTTGTTCCACTGCGGAGCCGCTGCCCAGGCTGCGTCGATGGCCGCTTCAATATCCTCCGCCGTAGAGCGCGGAATTTTGGTGAAGCTATTACCGTCTACCGGCGATACGTTTTCAAAGTATTGCCCTTTAACGGGTGGGGTCCACTTGCCGCCGATGAAGTTGTCGTACTGATTTTTGAACTGGGGCTTCTCTACCGCGCTGCGCGTGGTGGTTTGTACATTGCTCATAATTGTTGCTAGGTTAAATTGATAAAATGTTGCGAAGTGACCGTTGAAGGGTCTCCTTCTAAAGGTAGACACTGATCAACGAAGAATGCTGACGGATTCTATCAATTGCGTGTACAATCCTACGGAATACTATCGTTGTGATAATACAAAGAGTGCTTTACACCAACAGATTGCATAAATGATAAATTATCGGTACCATTCGTACAACATCTTCTTACAACGGCCTTCGGCGTATGCAACTTCCTGAACATTTCTTTAGCGATAGACGGCTAGAAACCCTGGTAGAAAATCAGACTTCTTACACGCTAGATCAAGCCGCATTGCACGTGTTCGAAACGCATCAGACGGCCGAACGGGTACTACTCACCTTTGATCAGCCGGTGCTGGCCAGTATGCTACAGGGTAAAAAGGTGATGCACCTACACGATCGCGCGTCCTTTGATTTTCTGCCGGGTGAGTCACTTATTTTGCCGGCCCGTGCTACCATGTGTATTGATTTTCCGGAAGCGCAGCCCGACCGTCCGACCCGTTGTTTGGCCATGGCCATCAGTGAAGAGAAGGTTCGGCAGACAGTCGAACTGATGAACGAGACGATGCCCCGGCTAGACGGCGAGGTATGGCAAGCTACGGACTATAGTTTCAGGTTTACCCACGACCCCGGCATTCATCAAATACTACAGCGACTACTGTTTCTATTCACGGAAGACCACCCGTCAAAAGAGCTATTCGTAAACAATATGTTGCAGGAGCTCATGATCCGTATCTTACGCACGGACGTGCGCGAGAAGCACCTGTCTGCCACTACGCAGGCGAAGCGCAGCACGCGCCTCGGAGAAGCAGTCACCTACATTCGTACCCACCTTAACCAATCTATTCGGGTAGATACTCTCAGTGAGAAGGCGTGTATGAGTCCGTCTCATTTTTACCGGGTCTTTAAAAGTGAGATGGGAATATCACCCGTAGATTATATCAACGAAGAGCGGATCAGGTTGGCAACCAGCTTGCTACAGGACCCTCAACGAAAAATCAAGGAGGTGTATATGGAGTGTGGTTTTGAGAGCCGATCGTACTTCAACCGGTTATTCAAGCGAAAGAACCGACTGTCACCGAGTCAGTACCAAGACCAGTTTTCTTAAGTGCTAACGCTTGTGAATGCACGCTGATGTTTGTAAACAGGAGCGAAACAAACGTGCAATCGTTGAACGTATGGCAACCCCCAAGACATCATAGTTTGGATCGGACACTCCGGTGAGCTTTCCGGCAGGGTGATCGTGAGGTTACGGCTGTTGATGAGCGTTGCGTACACGCGCTGAGTAATGATCTTCCGATGCTGTTTGATAAACTGAGCAAACTATAGGACTAACCATTTAACAAGGCGGACAGAAAGTGCGGGTGAAGTATCCGGCAAAAAAAATTACCTGCCTCAAAGAGAAGCAGGCAATTCAATTTGTAAACATTGTGTCCGCTACAAAAATAGAGTTTATAAAGGTACTTTCTTACGATTATCTGTAATTTCTGCTCATTACTGCCCTATTATGGGGTGCCAACCCTGGATTTACGCAGCCGGGTGGGCTCGAGCCAGCTGTATAAACCAACCGAAACGCCTCAGACGAATCAATTGCTCACGCAGTGGTTAGGCGAGCTAGAAGCGCACTATGGTGTCACTTTTGACTGCGATACCGATCGGGCGCGGGGTGCCGAAGCAAAAAGCCCGGTTTGATCGCGTTGAGGTGAACGAACGTGTCATTGATCTTACGGATAGCTCAGATAATCAGATGGCGCCGGTCACGTTTCTGCAAGAAGACACCCGGTTATTACTACTTCAGGGCCGCCGCCGGAAACTGGCGCTTCATCGCTTACTAGAGTACGCTGTATTTCTAACACTTATTATAGCTTTGTAACGTTGGTTGCAGTAATTTTGCCGTATTGGATACGATAAGTAAACGAGGCTGATACGTTTTTTGAGCAGGGTACATTGATGTGCCGCCGAAAGCGTCAGCAACCGATCTGAATAGCGGTTATGTAAACTGCTTTTCCGCATAGGTACTCGTGTATATTTGTTTCGCTACTCTATAAAATACGCGGTATGATTTCAAAGGAGCTGTTACTAGAACGAATGAGTTCGCAGGATTTGCCGGTGCAGGATTTGACGATTGAGGTAGAAGGGGCGCTATACCAGATTTCTTCTCAGCGGGTAGAGGTAGTCAATACGCTGCGAGATAATATAGACAAGATTATTCCGGAAGACCTTCAGCTGTTCTACATCTCTGATACTTCATACAGTCTGCCGGCTCAGCAGTATTCGCTAAGCCTGGTGGTGAAGTAGTTTAGCTCAGAATTCGTACCTTACTTTTCTTAACAAGGAACCTACGAACGATGAGTATCAAAAACCCTGCTCGCTGGACCAGGCGTGATTTTTTAGGTGCTGTGGCCGCCACTTCTACGCTGGCCCCCGCCGCCGCTAGCGTATCCGATGCGACGGCATCCGATGCCGCTGCATTTGGCGCAGCTCTGCCTAGCGCAGAGAATGACTTGAGCATCCACGTTTTCTCTAAGCATTTACAGTTTTTGGACTACGATGCTATGGCTGAAGCCGCTGCTGAGATCGGCTTCGACGGAGTAGATTTGACGGTGCGCCCCGGGGGACACGTGTTGCCCGAAAACGTGATCACCGACCTGCCCCGCGCGGTAGCGGCGATCAAACAGGCGGGGTTGCAGGCAAAAATTATGACGACCAAGGTGATGAGCACCGAAGGTGGTACGACTGAGCAATTACTCAAAACCGCTCGTGAGCAGGGCATCACGCACTACCGTACCGATTGGCTCCATTATGATCGGGAGGCCATCGGACTGCCAGATTCTCTGGTGGGCTTTCGCCGGTCACTAACCCAGCTGGCGCAGCTCAACGAGCGTATCGGTATTGTCGGTGGCTATCAGAACCACGCGGGCGAACACTACGTGGGAGCACCGGTGTGGGACATCGCTACGCTGCTCAACGAGGTGGGTAGCGACTACCTGGGTAGTCAATACGACATCCGTCATGCTACCGTAGAGGGCGGTTTTGCCTGGCCGATAGGACTCAACTTAATTCATCCTCAGATCAACGTTCTGGTGATCAAAGATTTTCGCTGGGAGCAAGTAGACGGCATCTGGAAGGTGGTGAATACTCCGGTTGGCGAAGGCATGGTAGATTTTCCCCGTTACTTTAGCCTGCTCAAACAGTACGAGGTTCGCTGCCCTATTTCAGTGCATTTTGAGTACGAAATGCCGGAAGAGCAGTCAGCACTAAGCGAGGAGGAACGACGGGTACAAACCGTCTCAGTGATGAAGAAGGACGTAGATACTATCAGAAAGCACTTGAAAGAAGCCGGTTTGTTGTGATCGCCCGCTTCGCAAAAATTAGTTGTTATCAGACGGCAACTGCGCGTCAAGTTCGTAAGTGAGCCCGGTAGATTTCTGTTATCTTTACCCACGTATTTTTTGTAAAACCCAAGATAGTGGCCTGGAGCCCAAAGACGACTAAAAAGTAGATAAGCATGGCTTACCAATTTAAGGTGTTACTGGAAAGCACCAAGCCGCCTGTTTGGCGACGACTTATGATTCCGAAAAACTTTACTTTTATTGACTTACATGCGGTGATTCAGGCGGCAATGGGATGGGAAAACGCACATCTTTTTGCCTTTCGCCATCCCGACAAGCACCACGGGGAGATTGGTATTCCGGCTGACAGCGACTGGGGAGGGCACCAAGCACAAGACGCGCAACTGGTTTATGTGCGTGAGGTATTCACACACGAAAAGCAACGCATGCACTATGAGTATGACTTTGGTGATAGCTGGCAACATACCGTTCTTTTGGAGAAAATACTGGATGATCGAATTTTGGCTCCTCAGTGCCTCAAAGGAAAGGGAGCCTGTCCCCCGGAAGATTGTGGCGGGCTCTGGGGATACTATAGCATGGTGGAGACGGTGAACGACCCAAAAGCCTCCGATCATCAAGACATGCGCGAGTGGATAGGGATGAAAGAAGGAGAACGCTGGGACCTTGAGGCCTTCGACATAGACGAGTGCCGTCGCCGGGTAACGCATTACCAAGAGTGGTCTTTTGATTTTTAAAGCAGCGCCCTGGTAAGCTTCACGATAGCAAACCTGAAGCGTGTAGAAACGTCTGGTTACAGATATCACGATTAATCCTTTAGAACACTACCTATTCCGAAATAAATAGCTAATTTTGAATCCCATAAGCATAATTCTTATGGGTTCAGTCAAATACATCTTCGTGACCGGTGGGGTCACTTCCTCGCTCGGCAAAGGCATTATTTCTGCTTCACTCGGCAAGCTTCTGCAAGCCCGAGGGCTACGGGTCACCATTCAAAAATTCGATCCTTACATCAACATCGACCCGGGCACCATGAACCCCTACGAACACGGGGAGTGCTACGTGACCAACGACGGGGCCGAAACCGACCTGGACTTAGGGCATTACGAACGGTTCTTGAACGTACGCACGTCACAGGCTAATAATGTGACCACCGGTCGTATCTATCATAATGTGATTACTAAAGAGCGACAGGGCAAATTTCTGGGCAAAACCGTTCAGGTGATTCCCCATATCACTGACGAGATTCAGGCCAACTTTTTTAAGCTGGGCGAAACCGGTAACTACGATGTCGTGATCACTGAGATTGGCGGTTGCGTGGGCGACATTGAGTCACTACCCTTCGTTGAGGCGGTGCGGCAGGCTCGCTGGGAACTAGGCCCAGGCAACTTCGTGGTCATCCACCTCACCCTGGTGCCGTACCTACAGAAAGCCCAAGAGCTTAAGACCAAACCTACCCAGCACTCGGTGGCCCGACTGTCAGAAGCCGGGGTGCAACCCGACATTCTGGTGTGCCGCACCGAGCAGCATCTGCCCGACGATATCCGCCGCAAAATTGCCCGCTTCTGCAATGTCAATATGGACTCGGTGATCGAGGCCATTGATGCCGATTCTATCTACGATGTGCCGCTCTACATGCGGAAGGAGAAGCTCGACGAGCGGGTGCTCAAGAAATTAGGGTTACCCACCGAAGACGAACCGGACATCGAGCAGTGGAAGAGCTTTTTGGGCCGACTCAAAAATCCGGTGAGTGAAGTGAACATTGGAGTGGTAGGTAAGTACGTAGAACTGCCTGATGCCTACAAATCTATCGCCGAAGCCTTTGTGCACGCGGGGGCGGTCAACGAGTGCAAGGTGCGGGTACAGTGGGTGGCGGCAGAAAGCCTCAACGAAGATAACATCGTGGAGCAACTGGCCGAGATGGATGGTATACTGGTGGCACCCGGTTTCGGCGAACGGGGCATCCCGGGTAAATTGGCTACGGTGCGCTACGCCCGCGAGAATAATATTCCTTTCTTCGGCATTTGCTTAGGCATGCAGTGCGCGGTGGTAGAATTCGCGCAGAACGTGCTGGGTGTCAACGGAGCCAGCTCGCGCGAGTTTGACGAAAACACCCCCGACCCGGTCATCGACCTGATGGAAGAGCAGAAAGAAGTGGTAGAGAAGGGGGGGACTATGCGACTCGGTGCTTACGTGTGCGAACTCAAAAAAGGATCGGCTGCTTACGAAGCCTATCGCTCCAAGAAAATCAACGAGCGACACCGCCATCGCTACGAGTTCAATGGTCAGTACCTCGCGCAGTTTGAGGCGGCCGGTATGGTGGCGACGGGAGTAAACCCTGACACTAAGCTGGTAGAAATCATGGAGGTGCCTGAGCATCCGTGGTTTGTGGGAGTACAGTTTCACCCTGAACTCAAGAGCACCGTGCAGGAGCCCCATCCGCTGTTTATCCACTTTGTGGCCGCTGCCATTCAGCACGAAAACCGCAAGGACGAACCGGTGGCTGCTGCGGTAGCCGAAAAGCAGTAGCGAGTAGCAGCGGCAGAAGGCAGTGCTACCGGGTGTCGGCGGTTGTCACTGCTACTTTTTGAGCCCCGGTGATCTTCAAAATTTTGTCGTTGATTTTGCTTCAATACCTGATCTGCCTATCAATACCTGCCATCTGCCTACTGCCACTGCCACTGCCACTGCCACTGCCACTGCCACTGCCTGCTACCGTTCTACCCTCGGCTCACAAACTTATAAAACGTGCTATCGTCTTGGTGCCAGCAGGCCAGATTCCTCTCAACTGTTCAAAAAAACTCGTCTCACAAAGGCTCTTTAAAATCATCATCAGCCCTGGCATCAGGACAGTGAATACGTAGCACGCCCTCGCCGGAGCTATTTTCGGTATTTTTTACCACGGTTGGTACCCTATTGTGGTCAGAAACCTATTCTTTGATTTTACTGGTTGGTAGTGGTGTTCGTATCGCTCATTGTCAAATAATTTGTGTGATCAAATAATTTGTTAATTGCCAGCTCGAAACTTGGTTTGGTATTATTACCAAAACCCCCGTCGAAACCTTATCTTACGACTAAGTTTCACAACAATCTGTATCACAACCTAAGATTCACATGAACAATTTTCTACTCACCCTACTGCTGGTGCTGAGCGGAACCCTGGCTGGATTTGCGCAGCAGGGCAACATTTGGTACTTCGGCCGTAATGCCGGGCTAGATTTCAATGGCGGGGCACCGGTGGCACTCACCGACGGGCAGATCGACACCTACGAAGGCTGCGCCACCATCGCCGACCAAAATGGGCAGCTTTTGTTTTATACCGACGGTATCACCGTCTGGAATCGTAACCACCGGGTGATGCCCAACGGCAACGGCCTCAACGGCGACCCTTCCGCTACGCAGTCAGGGATTATTGTACCTTATCCCGGCAATCAAAACCTCTATTATATCTTCACAATAGATGATTTAGAGGATATGATAGGGCGTGACGGATTACAACACTCTCTCGTGGACATGAGTGCAGATGGAGGGTTTGGCGATATTATAACGAAGAACGTGCCCTTGCTGGCCGAAACCACGGAGAAGATTTCGGCCACGGTTCATCAGAACGGTCGAGACTACTGGGTGGTAACTCATACTCGGGAATCTAATGAGTTCTATACTTACCGGATTACCGAAGACGGATTGAATGAAATCCCTATAATAAGTGCTGTAGGCCGAATTCATGAGGGAGAAAATAGTTGGGCTGGCTACCTGAAGGTGTCTCCCGACGGAAGTAAAATTGCCGCGGCATTGGCCAAAATAGAAGGTAGCTTTGTTCAAGTAGTGGATTTTGATAATGCCACCGGTCAGATAACCAATCCAATCGAACTCACCGGTTTTCGCAGCTTAGGAGCGTACGGGATAGAGTTTTCACCTAACAGCCAACTGTTGTACGTCACCGATGCGAATTATTTTGACACCTTTGAGGATCAAGGTCTGTATCAGTATGATCTAAGTTCAGACATGGTTTTCGCTTCTCGTGTTGAGGTAGCTATTGATATCGCTCTGGCAGGTTTACAACTAGCTCCCGATGGTAAGATATATGTGTCGCGGGCAGGTAGTGCGTATCTGGGAGTGATTAACGAGCCTGACCAGCTTGGTGCAGCCAGCAACTACGTATCAGAAGGCGTCGATCTGGAAGGCCGAACGGCTGAATTTGGTTTGCCTACCTTTGTGCAGAGCTTCTTCTTAGAGGCCGATTTCGAAGCAGAAGACCTGTGCTTCGGCGATGACACCCAGTTTATCCTCAGCGAAAACACCTCAGAGGGCGAATACCTTTGGATCTTTGGTGATCCCGATTCGGGCGATACTAATGCTTCTACTGAGGAAGAGCCTACGCACGCTTTCTCTGCGCCCGGCACCTATACAGTGAGCCTCACGGTGACCGCTGACGGTAACAGCGAGACCGTGACCGAAGAGATTGAAATTGAGGCACCCCCCACGGTAGACCTGGGCGAGGACTTAGTACTGGAAGCAGGTACTACCACTATCCTGGATGCCGGTGTCGACGAACCGGGTACGACCTACCGCTGGCAGGATGGTACCACCCAACCTACGTATTTGGTGGGGGAAGCCGGGCAGTACTGGGTGGATGTGTTTAGCGCTCAAGGCTGTCTGGGTACCGATACCGTTAACGTGACTTTCGATCAGCAGATTGAAGGTGAACTGGGCAATGACACCACGCTTTGCGCCGGCGAAACCCTTACGTTGGACGTCACCCAAGAGGGAGCCACTTACGAGTGGCAAGACGGATCTACCGAAGGCACCTTTGAGGTAAGCGAAGCCGGTACCTACTTTGTAGATATTACCAACGCACTGGGCAATCGTAGCAAGCGCTCTAGTATAGAGGTGAGCTACTTCAACTTCGGCGGCGTACAAATAGCAGACACCACCGCCTGTGGCGGCCCCGTTGTACTGACGGCCCGAGGTGCCGAAGACGATGAAGTAGTGTATCGCTGGTACGCCAGCGAGGGAGACGAAGAACCCCTGGCCGAGAATGACGGTACCTTCACCACGCCCGAACTGGCCGAAACCACCACTTACTACGTGGCACTGGCCAGTGCCACCTGTGAAGGTGAACGCACTCCGGTGGTGGTGGCGATAGACGGTGCTGCTGCACAGGTAGAGCCCGCGCAGGCTACGATCCAATTCGGCGAATCGGTCGAGTTGCAAGCGAGTGGTGGGGTATCCTACGCTTGGTCACCGGCCGAAGGACTGGATGATGATGCTATCGCCAACCCTGTGGCACAACCTCTGGATAATACTACCTACACCGTGACCATCACCAGCGAAAGCGGCTGCCAGACTACCCTGGAAGTACCGGTCACGGTGCGGCGCACCCTGGTGGTACCCAATCTTATTTCGCCCAATGATGATAATATCAACGACGCTTGGGAGATTGAAAACCTGGAGCGCTTTCCCGGACATACGGTGCGTATTTTCAACCGAGCGGGCGCCCTGCTGATGGAAACGACCAACTATGACCAGCAGTGGAAAGGCACCTACCGGGGCAACGACCTGCCCGAAGACACTTATTTCTACGTCATTGATCGCAACGACGGCTACGAGCCGCAGCGAGGCACGCTTTCTATCGTACGATAATCATGAACAAGCTATTCATCATCCTGGCACTACTCGTATCCACGGGGGTGCAGGCGCAGTATCGCCCGCAGCATACGCAGTATCTGCTTAACAATTATCTGCTCAATCCGGCCATCACCGGTATTGAAGAGTACGTCGACGTGCAAATGGGCTACCGCCGACAGTGGACTACCGTAGAAGGAGCACCACAAACGCTTCATCTCACCGTACACGGTCCGTTGGGCGGAAAGAGCAACTACGAGGGGCTCAACGAGCTGCCCACCAACCGGCGTTTGCCTTCGCGCAGCAACGATTACTATCGCCCGAAGGCCCACCACGGTTTGGGCGGAGTCATCATGGCGGATCGTGTGGGGCCGTTCGAGCGCAACGAAGTACAACTATCGTACGCGTACCACTTACCGATAGCCAGAAATACCACCCTATCCGCCGGGCTGGCCGGAGGTTGGGCCCAGCATCGACTGAATCCTAACGAGGCCATTCTGACCAATCCGGACGATCCGGTGGTGCTGGGTGGTCAGCAGAACGTGAGCAAACCGCTGCTTTCGCTGGGCATGTGGGCCTACGGTCCGTCTGCCTACGTGGGGGCCTCGATGACGCAGGTGTTCGGAGCAGAAGATGAGTCGGGCACCATGAGCGAAGGCATGTGGCATACCTACGTGACAGCGGGCTATTGGCTAGAGTTATCTTCGCAACTGGCGCTACAGCCGTCGGCCCTGCTACGCATCAGTCAGGGGCAGCCGGTGGCCTACGACGCCAGTGCCCGCTTGATTTTGCAACAGAGAATATGGGTAGGAGCGGCCTACCGCTCGTCGCAAGAAGTGAGCGTACTGGCCGGACTGCACATCAACGAGTTGCTCAGTGTGGGCTACGCCTACGATACCGGCACCGGCGACTTCGCTCGTTATACTCATGGTAGTCATGAAGTGATACTCAACGTACGGTTATCCAACCGTCAGAAAGACTTCTGTCCGCAGTATTTGTGGTAGTTACGGTAACACACAATGCCCATATTAAACGAAGGAATGACATAATCATCTGTGTCATTTAGTCAGCAAATTATGTTTAAAAAAGTAAAATGAAGAAGCTATACGCAGTAATGGTTACTGCATTGATATCTACAGGAGCACTAGGCCAAACGAAAGTTGGTCCCAAAGTAGGAGTAAATTACTACGGAATGGATGTGAATAAAAGAGGCGATAATAGAGATAGACCTTTCATGGTAGGGTTCAACTTTGGAGTAGCCGCTAGCTTTGCTATTTCTGATCGTGTCAGTATTGCTCCTGAAATAATCTTTACACAAAAAGGTGAAAGAGCAGAAGGTAGGGTTACGCAAAATTTTCCTAATGGATCTTCTATTGTACAAGCAAAGGAGAGCTTCAGGTTAAATTATTTGGAAATGCCAACGTTAATGCGTGTGGCGTTTGGCAGCACAATGAAGTGGTACGTAAACGTAGGGCATTCTATAGGTTATTGGCTAGGTGGAAACTTTACCCCGGGCGAAGGAGCAAAAAAGTTGAAAATTAGGTTTGTTCCTGAATCTGAGGTAGACGCGCTGAGCAGTGATGAAGCAGCTATAACTGAGGAAGAGTCAAATCGGTATGAGGTAGGAGTAGTGTTAGGTGGAGGTCTGACCCTGAGTACAGGGATGGGTGATCTACTTATCGATCTACGTTATCAGAAAGGGCTTAGCAAATTTGGAGATGCTACAATTGATAAGGAGTATTATACCGCAAAAAACCACGGTTTTGCCGTATCAGTAATCTACTTGCTAGGATCGAAGTAGCCTTTTGACGAAAGAGGTAAGTAACAAGGTAAATGATGAGGCAAGTCATAAGCTTCCTTAACAAATAATATGGGTAGGAACCTCTTACCGCTTGTCGCAAGAAGTGAGCGTACTGGCCGGCTTGCACATCAACGAGTTGCTCAGTGTGGGCTACGCCTACGATACCGGCACCGGCGACTTCGCTCGCTATACTCATGGCAGCTACGAGGTGGTGCTCAACATACAGTTATCCAACTGTCAGAAGTCATCTGTCCGCAGTATTTGTGGTAAACCTGCCAGGGAGTAAGGTTTCAAATTTTTGTAAGTAAATATTACGTATGTAACAGTAAATATAACTATATTAATATTTTATCGGATGAAAAATTGATATTTGTCGCAGTTTAATTAACAACTCATATCAAACAATTTATTATCTGATGAAGAAGATTTACATGACAATGATTGCGGCTTGTATGGCTGCTGGAGCGATGGCGCAGGTGCAGATTGGTCCTAAAGTAGGCATGAATTTGTACAAAATAGCCGATGGTGAAGATGTAAGCGAAGGGGTAAATGAACCGTTCGCAGTAGGCCTCAACTTAGGCGTAGCTACCAGCTTCGGGATTACAGAGAATTTTGCTATTGCTCCCGAACTGATATTTACGCAGAAAGGGTCAAGGTTAGAAGGTGAGTTTACAGATTCTTTTTCAGGCGACTTTGGTCAGATAGAGACTACTATTACCTTTGATGAACGGCAAAAGTTGAACTACCTAGAGATGCCGGTGCTAGCGCGCGTGACGTTTGGCAATACGGTAAAGGGGTACGTAAACGCTGGACCTTCAGTAGGTTATTGGCTAGGGGGAAGCCTTAAAAGTGAAGAAGGCGATGAGTCAGAAACTTACAAAATCAAATTTGTTGATGAAGGCGACGATGTAGCTGACGATGAAATAAGCGTGGACAAAGAACGTGCAAACCGTCTGGAAGTAGGCGCAGCCATCGGTGGAGGTGTAATGGTCAATACCGGGGCAGGCGACTTACTCTTTGACGTACGTTACCAAAGGGGGCTCAACAATATTTTTGACTATGAAGACGATGATCTTACTGCTAAAAACCACGGTTTTGCCGTATCAGTAATCTATCTACTCGGATCAAAGTAGTAGCTTCACAGAAGTAGCAATAAAAAAGCCCTACGATGCAAATCATAGGGCTTTCTTTATGCTGTAGCAGCAGCAAACTCAGTCTTTCTTATCCGCTTCTGAAGGGGTTTCATCTGGAGTACCGGCTTCAGGAGTAACCACATCGGGAGCAACGGTTGGCTGATCGTCGTCGGCGTTATCAATCGCTTTCTCAGCCGTCTTGGCATCCGCGATGGCACCTTTGGCCGGTTCGCGCAGCTCAGCGGTTGTATCTAGTTCACCGGCAGGCTGCTCAGCTTTCTTGTCCTCTTTTTTAGCCGAAGCAGTTTCTTTAGCGGGTGCGGCTTTTTTGTCTTTCTTCGCAGCAGTAGCTTGATCTTCTTGAGAAGCATCGGCTTTAGGCTTGCTAGCCGATTTGCCACTCTTCTTGGCGAATTCTTCTTTAATCGCATCCACATCCACGTTCAAAATCGGGGGCATGCGGGTTAAATCTTTAATATCCTGCTTGCGTTGCTTAGCGCGCGCCTTGTTGCGAAGTCCCTTACGTTTTAGTCTAGTAACAGCCATGATCCTACTTGCTAGTTTTCAAAATGAGGGGCAAAGATAAAAATTTATCAACAAGAACCGAAGGTAGTATCAGGTAGCGGCTTTTATTCAAAGTCAGCATAGCGAACCACCTGATCGGCACTGGAGCCGCTCACGATGCCGAAAGTTAAAACTACCTGAAAGTTTTACTCAAAGTCAATCACCACTGATCGGCACTGGAGCCGCCCACGATGCCAAAACCATTTTCTACGTTGCTATACACCTGCACCGGTTCGGCAAAGGGGTTGCCGTCGTTTTCATACTGTAGGTCTACCGATCGAGAGTATTGATACTGACCTTCATCAACAGAGACTAACATAACGTATATTTCTTCTCCCTTCGGAATGCGGGAACCAGAGAAGAAGAAACCATCCGAAGAGTTAGGAGAGTTAAGACGGATGGTATACGTCTTGCCGTTGAAGAAATCGTCGCTGAAGATCGATAGACCACCGGCGGAGAAGTCATCACCTTCCAGAAAATCATCTCCACCATCCGAGAAAACCGGGTCGTCACTCTCCAGAGACACTCCGTACAACCCTCGTACAGTATCGACAGCCACAAAACCGCCCTCACCGTCGGGTTCTATAATCACCTGGTCATCGTAGTAGTACACAAATATCTGATAATAGTTGCTGATGTCTCTCGGGTCGCTAAACGTGAGGCGAACCTCCTCTATTTCTATTCTCTCTTCGGTGATGAGGGT
Organism: Tunicatimonas sp.; assembly: GCA_965213875.1. Lineage (GTDB taxonomy): Bacteria > Bacteroidota > Bacteroidia > Cytophagales > Cyclobacteriaceae > Tunicatimonas. The sequence goes on from CBDCAN010000023.1 coordinate 41,915, forward strand.
ATCGAGCTCGTAATATTCATCTGTGTGATGGGTGGTATCTATTTCTACGGCGTCAATGGCCACCGGAGGGCGTATAAGGGTGGTCGCTTCCACCGGATCAAAGCCTGCTTTGCTGGCCCGTATCGTGTACTCTCTATCGACGGTGGTGGTATAATCCGTTTGGTAGATAGCCCTCGTTCCCACTTACTTCCAACGTGGCCACGGTGGCCCCGTCTTCCAGTAGCGTTACCGTAGCACCCGACACGAACGATAGCTCCCTGTTGGTTAAAATCGACTGACTTTGTGTAAGCGATACTGCTACCGCACTGTCCGCCTGTAGGTAGGCTTCTACCACCAAACGAGGCGGTGCGTTCGGAATATCTACGTCCACTACTGTTTCGCAGGCGGCGGAAAGGATAAGAATGAATGCCAGTATTATAGGAGATGATTGATTGTGTATCATGTCGGATTAAAATTTGAAGCGGTAGGTGAGGGAAGGAATGATAGGGAACAGACTAACCTGGCGGAAACGGTTGGGGCGGTTCTGCTCAAACGATTCGTCCAGATACAGGTAGAAAGGGTTGCGACGGCTGTACGCATTGTACACCGCTATGACCCACGAACGCTCCCCCCAGCGGGTTTGCTTCTTGAACGCGATACTGGCGTCTAAACGATGGAAATCCCTCATTCGGTAGCCGTTGCGCTGGCCGTAGTGGTAGAGTCCGTTACCGTACTTTTCCGTAGGCAGCGTGATAGCGTTGCCGGTGCCGAATACCCAGGAAAATGACACGTCGATGCGGTCTTTCCAGGCGTGCATCACCGCCAGACTCAGGTCGTGCCGACGGTCGTACCGGTAAGGAAACCGCTCACCAAAGTTAAGTTCATCAAACTGCCGGTTACTCCACGATAGCGTGTAGCCTAGCCAGCCGGTGGTGCGTCCCGTCTTCTTCTGCACCAACAGTTCGGCCCCGTAGGAGCGTCCGTCGCCCACCACCACTTTGTCTTGCCAGTCGCTGTTCACGTCAATAAAACTGGCGCCCTCTTCGTAGGCAATCAGGTTGTCCATCGTTTTGTAGTAACCTTCCAGACTTATCTCGTAGCCCTTGCGCCAGTTATAGGCCGAACCTAAGGCAAACTGGTGGGCCTCCTGCGGGCGGATGCGATCGGTAGAAGATACCCACAGGTCGGTGGGAAGGCCAACACCCGCGTTGGTGAGTAGGTGAATGAACTGTGTCATGCGCGAGTAAGAACCCTTGAGCGATAGCTGCGGCGAAACCAAGTAGCGCGCGGCCAAGCGTGGCTGAAGCGAGGTATAGAGCTCGTCGTTGACGTAGAAGGTAGAAAAGTGTAGTCCCGCGTTCAGCTTGAGATTGCGCGACACTTCGTAATCGTCTTCCACGTAGGCCGCAAATTCAGTGGCGTAGGTGTTGCGGGAGCCTAGTAGTGTGTCTAGGGCATCTTCGCTAAAAGATTCGTCGAAGCGCACGTTGAGTGCGCCGGGTTCAAAGCGGTGGCGAATCACATTGGCCCCAAAGCGCACGTAGTGCTTGGGTGAAGGAATGTAGTCCATATCGAGCTTGGCCGCAAAGTCCTCAATGCCCGAGATGTACCGGATGGCCCCCTGGTCTACCTCTAGTTCATTATTGTCAAAGTACTCGTAGCGATACTCGTTGAACAGGCTGAGCCGGTAGCGGCTGTAGGTCATGGTGAGGTTGCTAAACAGCTTGGGGGTAAATGTGTGGTTCCAGCGTAAAGCCGACGTGATATTGCCCCAGTTGAGTCCCGACTCATCCCGGTCTTCTAACGGCTGGCCGTTCGGTCCAAAGCCGTCATCGTACTCGTAGCGAGAGTAAAAGCGGTCATCCCCCAAATAGGCACTGAGGTACAGCCGGTCGCGGTTAGAGAAGCGGTGGTTTACCTTGGCATTGAGGTCGTAAAAATAATAGCCCGCCGTTTCTTCGCCGCCGGTTTGCGCTTTGATGAGCGGACGGGCCAGCAGATCGATCCAGGTGCGTCGGCCCGACACGATGAACGAGGTTTTGTCCTTCACGATTGGTCCTTCCAGCGTAAGCTTACCCGCCACGATGCCCAGCGAGCCTTCGCCGTGAAACTCTTTCATGTTGCCTTCCTTCATGCTGATGTCGAGCACCGAAGACAAACGACCGCCGTAGCGGGCCGGAAAACCGCCTTTGATCAGGTTCACATTGTTGATAGCGTCGGCGTTGAAAACGGAGAAAAAGCCGAACAGGTGCGAGGCGTTGTAGACCGGCACGCCGTCGAGCAGGATCAGGTTTTGGTCAGGGCCGCCGCCCCGTACGTAGATACCGCTGGTGCCTTCGTTGCCCGACTGCACGCCCGGCAGTAGTTGCAACGTCTTGAGTACGTCAACCTCACCCAAAAAGGCAGGCATCGCTTTGATTTGCTCTACGGGCACCGACACCGCGCTCATCTGCGTCACTTCCTGAATCTTATCGGCTTCGGTGGCTTTGATCACCACTTCATCCAGCAGGGCGTTATCCTGCAAGCCAACGTTGATCACCGTGTCGCGGTCGAGAACGAGCCGCACGGCTCGCGCCCCGTAGCCCACGTAGGAGAACAGTAGGGTGGTGGTATCTGTACTAACGGGTAAAGTAAGGCTGTAAAAACCGTAGGCGTTGCTACTGGTACCGCTGAGCGAGCTTTTGTCGAACACATTGGCACCAATCAAACTTTCTCCGCTGGCGGCATCTTTGATGTGGCCGCTGATTGTGTACTTTTGCGTTTGAGCCGAGGCGAAGAGGGGGAGCATTCCTGCGCACAGGAACCACAGTAGGTGTTTCATAAATCGTTGTTAGGTTGTGTGAGTAGTATAGTATGATAGACAAGTCCGAAGACGAGTACCCTAAAGTGTAGTGCCACCTTCAAGGATTTATAAAAACACCTGTTTGTACCAGCACGCTATCAAGAACTGTGCTACTCGCGGAACACGCGCGGCTATTATTTTCAAAAAGTAGATCATGAGTAATCAGAAACCTTCGTTGCCCAAGGGCACCCGCGATTTCGGCCCCGAACAGATGGGCCGCCGGACGTACATACTAGACACGATCAAGACGGTCTTCCGAAAGTTTGGCTTTCAACCGTTAGAAACCCCTAGTATAGAGGATCTATCAACGTCACGAAGATATGGAGGGTAAGTACGGTGAGGAAGGGGATAAGCTTCTCTATAAAATTAGAAGCAATGCAAGTCTTAAGAATAAGCTGCTCAAAGAAGGAAAAGACGTTAAGCCTTTAGAGGATTTGTACAACCACTGGCTTCCTCAGAAATCTTCTATGGGCCTGCGCTACGACCTCACGGTACCCTTCGCCCGCTACGTGGTGATGCACCACCACGAAATCACCTTTCCCTTCCGGCGCTATCAAGTGCAACCGGTGTGGCGAGCTGACCGTCCGCAGAAGGGCCGCTACCGTGAGTTTTATCAGTGCGATGCCGATGTGGTGGGCACCGACTCCCTGCTCTGCGAAGCCGAAATCATTCTGATGCTGGAGGAAGTGTATCAGCAACTGCAACTCACGGATTATACCATCAAAATTAACGACCGTCGGTTGCTACACGGTGTGGTAGGAGTGCTCGGCGTATCCGGTCAGGAAACGGATCTGCTGGTCGCCATTGATAAGCTGGACAAGATCGGCGAAGAAAAGGTGCTGGACGAACTGCGTACGCGCGGTTTCGATGAAGCAGCTATTGAGCGGCTACGTCCGATGCTGCATCTGTCCGGCAGTATTGAAGAGCAGTTGACCACCGCGACTGAACTACTGAAAGACTCGGCGGTAGGGCAGGAGGGTGTCGCGGCCCTGCGCGAGGTGATGGCGACGGCTCAGGCGTTAGGCTCGTCACTCGAGCACCTACAGTTTGATCTTACCCTGGCCCGTGGTTTGTCCTATTACACCGGAGCGATCTTCGAGGTGAAGTCTAACCAAGGCACCTTGACCAGCAGCATCAGCGGCGGCGGACGTTACGACAATCTCACTGGTGTATTCGGACTGCCCAACGTGTCGGGCGTAGGTATCTCCTTCGGCGTAGATCGTATCTACGATGTGCTGGAAGAACTGGAGCTGTTTCCTGAAACTACCCGCGTAGGCACGCAGGCGCTGTTCGTCAACTTTGATGCTGACACCGCCCGGCAGGTGCTGCCGCTGGTGACGCAACTGCGACAAGCCGGAGTGGCGGCCGAGCTGTACCCTGAGCCGGTGAAGATGAAAAAGCAGTTTGCCTACGCCGACAAAAAGAATATTCCTTACGCGATAGTGATCGGTTCTGACGAACTGGCCAGCGGCCGGTACAGTCTCAAAAGCCTGCGAACCGGAGAGCAAGCAGCGCTTTCACTACCGGAGATCATCGAACGGGTGAAACAATAATAGGAGGGTTGTGCGTTTTACTGTATAAAACCCATTGCCTAGGTTGTTTTCTTCCTTTCTATGCCGCACCCTGGCGTGCTTTATTCTGGTATTGATATACATGCCAACGCAGGCCCAGCTGTATCCCAGTGAGCAGGGTCGGTTTACCGTCAGCCAGGTGCGCGGCTGTGCTCCCTTCGACGTGGCGGTTGTTGAGCAAAACCTGCCTCTGGGATATGACGGCCCTATCATTTACAAATTTGATTATGAAGGCGATATCAACGCTCCCTTCACCTTCGACCCTGATCAAGATGCTCAAGATACTACCTACGCCATCCCGGGCACTTACAAAGTTTTGCAGATTCTAGAGGGCAGCGTTAGTGATCAGTACGATTCAGTCACCATTGAAGTATTTGAACCACGCGTGCCGCAGGTGCGGGTTTCTACTTGTATCAACAACGGAGTCTTTGTCAGCACCGATGACGATTATTACGACGCACTGGAAATTGATTTGGGTGATGGCTCACCGTTGGTGACCGCCAGCACCGATGATCCTTCGGTAGTTTATTCTTACGCGGCGGCCGGTCAGTACAGTATCAGTGTGAAGGGCATTTTTCAACAATGCCGACGTACAGAATTGCGCCGTTTACGACACCACCATCACCACCATCAATACCCTGACGGTCGCTGATATACGGTCGGTGGCGGTGCAAAGCGCTACGGCGGTGCAGGTAGACTACCAGTTGCCCAACCCCGACGTGTCGTATCGCCTAGAAGTGGCGGAAGAAGGCACGGATGACTTCACTTTTGCTCAATTTGATATCAGCGGCACTTCTTCGGCCATCGATGATCCCCGGTTCTCACTCAACGAACAGGTGTACTGCTTCCGCATCGTGGCGGTCAATCGCTGCGACGAATCTCAGAACCTGGTATCAGAAACGCTCTGTAGCATTGCCTTGCAGGAAGAGTCGCAAAACCTCCGGCACCAGTTCACTTGGGAAAGCGAAGGCTTTACGGAATACGAGTTCTTTCGCGACGGTGACCTGATGGTCACCTCGCCCGCCACGGAGTATCTGGATTTTGCGGTCGTCTGTCAACAAACCTATGAGTACCAGATACGGGCCGAATCAGAAGCGGGGGTCAGTACCTCGGCCCTGTTGGCCGTCACTGCCACGACAGACGACGTATCACCAGCACCCGACTCGGTAGGGGTGGTGCCCACCGGGCCGCAGCTTCGCTTTGAATGGAGTGCCGTTGATGAAGCCACTACGTACTACGTATACCGTGGCGTGGATAGCGAAGTGCCCGTACGCTATGACTCGGCAACGGCCACCGCTGATGGCACGGTACCTCGTTTTTACGAAGACAACCGGGTAGAAAGCGGCACCACCTACTGCTACCAGCTCACGTACGTGGATGCGTGTGGTAACGAATCGGCGCGAAGTGCTACCGTTTGTGCCGAGGTGCCCCGGCAGGGGCGGCTGATTTTTCCTAACGCCTTCACGCCCAACGGCGACGGCCTGAACGATGTGTTCGTGTACCGCGCCCAACTCGTGCGCACTGTCACCCTGCGGATTTATAACCGGTGGGGCGAGCTGCTGTTCCAGACCGATCAGTTGGATGAAGGATGGGACGGCTCTTATCGAGGCGCAAACGCACCGCAAGGAACCTATCTTTACCAGGCAGAAGTAGAAGATCAACTAGGCAACCGCTTCACGCAAGAGGGCAGACTGACGCTACTCAATAACTAACGTTCTATCCACGAAGAAGTAATCTGTAGTTAACATTCGTCGTGTGGTAAGCGTTATTCCCAAAACGCTTTCGAATAAGGGGTTTATTTCACAGTTTTGTGTATCACAAATAATCGTACGGCTATGTTTGACATGAATAAAATGATGGAGCGGGTGAAGGAAGTGCAGGACAAAATGAAGCTGGCCCAAGAGCAGCTTGCCGACATCACCGTCACCGGTGAGGCCGGCGGCGGTATGGTCAAGGCTGTCATCAACGGTAAAAAGCAGATCGTGAATCTAGACGTTGATCCTGAGCTCATCAAACCGGAGGACAAAGAAATGATGCAGGATTTGGTGATTGCTGCGGTCAACAAAGCGCTGCTGGAGGTAGACGCCAAGGTGAAGGAAGAGATGAAAAAATCTACCGAAGGGCTGCTACCCAACATTCCTGGTTTTGACCTGGGTAACTTCACCTGATGGACGCCGTTGCTGTCGTTATTCTCAATTACAACGGAGCCCATTTTCTCGAGCAGTTTTTACCATCGGTGGTGCAGCATAGCGCCGGTCACCGGCTGATCGTGGCTGATAATGCTTCTACTGACAACTCGCTCGCTTTTTTGGCCGAGCGTTATCCGCAGATAGAAGTGATGGCTTTTGACCAAAACCACGGTTTTGCCGAGGGGTACAATAGGGCAATGGCCCCGATAAACAACCAGTATAGCGTTTTACTCAATTCAGATGCAGGAGTCACCGCTGGGTGGATTGACCCCGTGCTAGCGCTGATGGAAAGCGACGAGCAGATCGTTGCTTGTCAGCCTAAAATACTGGCTTATCATCAGCAGACCCATTTTGAGCACGCGGGCGCGGCCGGTGGATACGTAGATACGCTGGGGTACCCCTTTTGCCGGGGTAGAATTATAGACCACACGGAAGAAGATACCGGGCAGTACGACCAAACGGTGCCGGTTTTTTGGGCGTCAGGCGCCTGCTTCTTTGTGCGCACGCATCAGTTTAGGGCATTCGGCGGATTCGACCCGCTCTTTCACGCCCACATGGAAGAGATTGATTTTTGCTGGCGCGTGCAGGCAGCGGGCCTCAAGATTTACTGTGAGCCGCGCAGTGTGGTGTACCATGTTGGTGGTGGCACCATGCCCGCGACCAACCCCCGAAAAACGTATCTGAACTTTCGCAACAGCACGGGGATGCTGTACAAGAATACTCCGGACGGCCTGCTGTGGTGGAAAATACCACTGAAGCTGTTGTTAGACGTGGTGGCGATGCTGCGCTTCTACGGTAAGGGCGAGCCGCAGAACGGGCAAGCCATCGGCAAAGCCATCGTTGATTTTGTAACCAAGCTGAGCACGTGGCGCGCTAGCCGTGCCCGAGTAACGCAGCGGATATCGAGTAAACCAGCGGTGATGATGCCCCGTTTGCTGGTGGTAGAGCGGTATGTGAAAGGCAGAAAGACGTTTTCAGTACTGAATTTTAGCCGAAATTAGTAATACCAAAGCGGATTTTTACTTCGGCGCAAGTGCCGCTTGAAGTTCATCCAGAAAGCGATACCGAGGTAAACCAGAATAGGTGAGCCAAAGGTTAAAAAAGAGGAGTAAATGAAATAGAGACGTATGGTAGCGGTAGGAACGTCCATAGCACGACCCAACTTAGTGCATACTCCGAAGGCCTGCTTCTCAAAAAAATACTGCAGTTTTCTCATGCGTAGATAACTTTTACAGAGCAATTGGGTTCATTTTGAGATGAAGTTAACAATTTTTTCCACATAATTGTAATATTAATTTTAACCTCATAATTTCGCGACTGCAACTAACCACTAAATTTATATTATGAATCAAGTCAGATTACTGTTTGCAACTATCCTCGTAGCAAGCTTCACCTTTACCGGATGTAATTCGCTAAAGAAGATGGTGAAACTCGCGCAAGAACAAGAACTGACCGTTGAACCTTCTCCGTTGGAGCTACAGGGCGACAGCGTAAGCTTCACCATGAGCGCTAAGCTACCGGTGAAGATGCTGAAGAAGGGTAAAGTATATACGGTAAACACATTTTATCAGTACGGCGAGCAACGCACCGATGTCGGTAGCATTGAGTTTCGGGCCGATGATTTTCCGGATGCCGGTGAACAAGAGCCGACCGAAAGTCGTAGCATGTCTTTTGCCTACGCCGGTGAGGCAATGGACCGTGGTGAGTTGATGGTACAGGGTATTGCCTCTGATCCCAATAAAGACAAGCAGGCGGAGACCCCGGAAATGGAAGTGGCTAAGGGTTTGATCGTTACTCAAAACATGGTAGCGGCCCCCACCTTCGTTGTTTACGCTGATCACGGCTACAACAACCAGGAAGAGCTTCTCCCGAACGAAGTGTCTTTCTTCTTCCCCCAAGGAAGCGCCCAGTTGCGTACGTCTGAAATCCGCAGTGACCGTGGTAATCGCTTTGAGAACTTCATCGCCGAGAAGAACGTGACCCGTTCGGTAACAATTACCGGTACGCACTCACCCGAAGGTACCGAGCGTGTGAACCAGAACCTATCTGCCGAGCGTGCCGGTCGCATTGAAGATTACTACCAGGATCAGATGGACCGTTACGACTACAAGGGCGCGGCTGATTCTATTGACTTTATTCTGAAGCCAGTAGTAGAAAATTGGGGCCCTTTCCGCGATACACTACAGGCCTACACGGGTATTTCAGAGAGCGAAAAGCAAGCTTACCTTGACATCATCGATGGTTCGGGCACTTTTGAAGAGAAAGAAGATCAACTGCAAGAGCTACCCACCTACAAGCAGGTGTTCAATGACGTGTATCCTAGCTTGCGACTAGCGGCTACTGAGGTACTAACCGTGAAAGAGAAAAAGCCCGACGGACTCATCGCTACGTTGGCCAAGCTGCTTTCTAACGATGAAGTACCCACCGATACACTAAGCAACGAAGAGCTACTCTACGGCGGCACACTGACCCCGAGTTTAGAAGAGCGTGAGGCTATCTATCTGGCGGCTACTAAGAAAGACGACAGCTATGCCTCTTACAATAACCTGGGTGCAGTATACTTGGCGCAAGCCATTGAGGCGGGTGATGCTGGCACCGACATGTTAGAGAAGGCTATCGCTCAATTTGAGCTGGCCGCTCAGCGCAAAGACAATGCTGAGTCTCACGCCAACCTCGCCACTGTATACATGATGCAGGGTAACAAAGAGAAAGCATTAGAAGAAATTAATATGGCGCAGGAAATGCAGCCTTCTATGCCAGAAGCTGCCGGTGGTATCAGCGGTATTGAAGGAGCGATTGCTATTGCCCGTGGTGAGTACGACAAAGCGGTGTCGGCGCTGTCAAATGCTGACGAATCGGCGACCAACCTGTTCAACTTAGGGTTAGCACAGGTGCTCACCGGAAGCTACGAAAGTGCTATCACTAGTTTTGAAGAAGCACTGGCTCAGGATTCTGAGTACGCCAACGCTAACTACGGTGTTGCTATTGCCAACTCTTATCTTGACAATGAGCAAGCGATTTACGATGCGCTGAAGAAGGCGGTAGCCAGCAATCCTGATCTGCGAGCAAAAGCAGCTGACGCGATGGTATTTGCAAACTACAAAGACAACCAGGGCTTCACTGACGCGCTTCAGTAGCCGGTATTGATCTAAATGGAAAGCCTTTCGGAAACGGAAGGCTTTTTTTTATTAAAGTTTGTTTCGTAGCGCTGGCTCGCTATTTTTGATACTAATCACACACAACAAATCATGAGAGAAATTCAGTTTAGAGAAGCACTGGGCGAAGCTATGTCAGAAGAAATGCGTCGCGATGAGAAAGTCTTCTTGATGGGTGAAGAAGTTGCTGAGTACAATGGTGCTTACAAAGTGAGCCAAGGCATGCTAGATGAGTTTGGTGCTAAACGGGTGATAGATACGCCCATTACTGAACTTGGCTTTACGGGCATTGGTATTGGTGCCGCAATGAACGGCCTGCGGCCGATCATTGAGTTCATGACCTACAATTTTTCGCTGGTAGCCATTGACCAAATCATCAACAGCGCCGCCAAGATGATGTCCATGTCGGGTGGGCAGTTTCCGGTGCCTATTACCTTTCGTGGCCCCACCGGTAATGCTGGACAGTTAAGCTCGCAACACTCTCAAAATTTTGATAGCTGGTACGCCAACACTCCCGGACTCAAGGTGGTGGTGCCTAGTAACCCTAAAGATGCCAAGGGGTTGCTAAAAACATCAGTACGTGATGACGATCCGGTTATCTTCATGGAGTCAGAGCTGATGTACGCCGACAAGGGTGATGTGCCCGAAGGAGACGATTTTTTGATTCCGATTGGCGAGGCCGATGTGGTGCGTGAGGGTAGCGATATTACCATTGTCTCGTTCGGTAAAATGATGAAGGTTGCCCACGAAGCGGCGCAAGAACTGGCCAAAGACGATGTCTCGGCGGAGGTTATTGATCTTCGTACCATCCGCCCCATCGACTACGAAGCGGTGGTAAACTCTGTGAAGAAAACCAACCGTCTGGTAGTGGTGGAAGAAGCTTGGCCGCTGGGAGCAATTTCTACGGAAATTACGTACCACATTCAGCGGCACGCGTTTGACTATTTGGATGCGCCTATTCGTCGTATCAACAATTGGGACGTTCCGTTGCCGTACGCGCCCACACTCATCGAAGAGATACTACCCAACGTACAGAAGACGCTGGAAGCCTGTAAAGACGTGCTCTACGTCAATCAATAGCAGGGCAAAACACCGAGGTGCCAGCCCACCCGGCTGGCCCTTATTACCGTTTGTCGGCCAACAATCATGACACAACAAAAACACTAACCCGTGTTTTTCGTTTTTGGAGTTATACTACATTTAACCCTTCACATCATGATTCAGACCACCCGAAGTATTCTGACCTTCGCTGTACTCTTTACCGCGCTGCTGTCCTTTAGCAGTTGCGAAGAGTTTTTAGACGATATATACAAAGGCGGCGGAGGCAACGGCGATTCTACGCAAACGATTGTAGAGATTGCACAAGACACCGATGATTTATCTACCCTGGTAGAAGCACTAAGCGAAGCCGACTTGGTTGACGCTCTATCCGGCGAAGGCCCGTTCACGGTATTTGCTCCTGACAACGACGCTTTTCATCGCTTGTTCCAAGCGCTAGGCGTATCCGGAGTGAGCGAAATTGATTCTGCTTTGCTTTCCGATGTGCTTTTGTATCACGTGGTGCCCACTCGCGCGCTAGCGGCCGACTTGCAAGACGGGCAAGAAATAGAAACGCTGCAGGGCGAAAGTGTGACAGTCACTTTACAGGATGATAAAGTGCTGATCAATGGCATAGAAGTTAAGGTGGCCGACATTATGGCTTCCAACGGTGTTATTCATGTGATTGAGGACGTATTACTGCCCCCTTCAGTGACAAACCCTACTGATTCGGCGAGTGTAACTATCGCTTCGAATGATAGTCTGGGGCATATCCTCGCCGATGGGCAAGGCAACACGCTGTACTTATTTACTCCAGACACTCCGGGTAAAAGCGCGTGTGTAGACGGTTGTTTGGAGCGGTGGCCAGCGTTTTACGACGAAGATTTGACAGTAGTTGAAGGGCTGGATGCTGATGACTTCGGTACTATTGAGCGCCCCGACGGAAGCCGCCAAACTACCTACCGAGGGTGGCCGCTGTACTTCTTTGCGGGAGACAATGAGCCGGGTGACGTGAACGGAGAAGGAGTAGGCGATGTGTGGTTTACGGTATCACCCGACGTGGATCCGCTGACAGCCCCCTCTATTGTGGAAATTGCGCAGAATGACGAGCGGTTTAGCTTACTGGTAGAGGCGCTGGTAAAGGCAGAACTCGTAGACGCTCTGAGTGAAGCCGGTCCGTTTACCGTATTTGCTCCCACCAACGATGCCTTTGAGGCAGCTTTTGAAGCACTGGGAGTGAGTGGAGTGGATGATCTCACTGCTGAGCAGTTAACACCAATCTTATTGTACCACGTGGTGGGTGAAGCCGCCGTGTTTTCCGGTGACCTCTCGGATGGTCAGCAAGTAACTACACTGGCTGGTGCTGATGTAACCGTGAGCGTATCAGATGAAGGCATAAAAATTAATGATGCGCAGGTAGTGGTGCCCGATGTGGCTGCCCGTAACGGCGTGATCCATGCGATTGATCAGGTATTGCTACCGCCCGCTGATGGTGACGATAATTCGTAGGAAAAGGACTTTCGTAAAATTTTAGAGAGAAGCCGGATGCCATCCGGCTTTTTTTATGTAATACTATCGCCCGAAAGGGTTCATCCCGGCCATACTGCGCTTGCCGGTCATTTTGTTCATCACCTTCATCATCTTTCGCATCTCGCCAAACTGCTTGATGAGTCCGTTAACATCCTGCACCGAGGTGCCACTACCTTTGGCGATGCGTTTCTTTCGACTTCCGTTGATGACACTAGGGTTGCGACGCTCTTCCATGGTCATGGAGCGAATGATAGCTTCAATGGGTTTGAACGAATCATCGTCAATATCCACATCTTTGAGCGCCTTGCCCATGCCGGGTAGCATACCCACCAGGTCTTTGATATTACCCATCTTCTTGATCTGCTGGAGCTGCGACAGAAAATCTTCAAAATCGAACTGATTTTTACGAATTTTGCGATTGAGTCGCTCGGCCTCTTCTTCGTCGAATACCTGTTGCGCTTTCTCTACCAGGGTAGTCACATCACCCATATCCAGAATACGGCGGGCCATCCGGTCGGGATAGAACGCATCAATAGCGTCCATCTTCTCGCCGTTGCTCACGAACTTGATGGGCTTATCCACCACCGTTTTGATAGACAGGGCTGCTCCGCCCCGGGTATCACCGTCGAGCTTGGTAAGCACCACACCGTCGAAGTTCAGGCGTTCGTCGAAGGCTTTGGCGGTATTCACTGCATCTTGGCCCGTCATAGAATCCACGACGAACAGTGTCTCAGTAGGATTAAGAGCCTCTTTGAGCGCGGCAATTTCGTTCATCATCTGCTCGTCGACTGCCAGGCGGCCGGCCGTATCCACAATGACAACTTTCTTGTTGTTCTGCTTGGCATATTGCACCGCTCGCTGAGCGATAGACACGGCGTCTTTATTTTCGGGTTCCGCGTACACATCTACCCCTACTTGCTCACCCAGCACCTTGAGCTGGTCGATGGCAGCAGGGCGGTAAATATCGCAGGCGGTGAGCAAGACGTTGCGGCTCTGCTTCTTTAGATAGTTGGCAAACTTACCCGAGAATGTGGTTTTACCAGAACCCTGCAAACCGGCAATGAGTACTACCGCCGGATCGCCCGTTAAATTCGGGCCCACCCGTTCGCCACCCATCAGTTGAGCCAGCTCTTCTTCTACAATCTTAGTGAGCAGCTGCCCCGGCGAAACCGCGATCAGTACTTTTTCGCCCATCGCTTTCTCCCGAATGGTATCAGTGACGTCTTTAGCTACTTTGTAGTTAACATCAGCATCAATGAGGGCCCGCCGAATCTCTTTGACAGTGGCAGCCACGTTGACCTCAGTGATAGAACCCTGACCCTTGAGTGTTTTAAAAGCCTGATCTAGCCGGGTACTTAATGAATCGAACATATAAACAGCGGTGTTAGTATCGTGAGTAAACAATCTGAGCCCGGTGATTCGGTCTCGCTGAGGGCTCAAATTTAGACAAAATTGCCGTCAAACTGAAACACATTGCCGTGGCCACGCGCACCAGAGGAGACACACGTAGGCGGTATGAAGCTTACCGAAACTAGGCACCTTAGTAAACCGGCTTTCGTGTGGTATTTTTGCTCATAAGCTTTTCGCTAGAATGCGGTAAGGGGGTTAGAAATTTTGAACCTTACGCCCCCCCTCGCAAAAACCTTTTGTTGCTACAACAAATCAACATTGGGTGGTGAGGTAGGTTAGTGACTACACCAAAACCGCAAAGGACAAAAAAAAGTCGGACAAAGCCGACTTCAATAAATCCTAATAGCAAGAGAAAACTAGTTGTTAGGTAGTTTTAACATATCAGCCTCAATATTGTACTTTTTGATTAACTCGGTCGTGTACTTCTTCTTACCATAAGGTACGATTAAAAAGAATTTACCACTCTTCATTTTAGCAAGATTGGAAAAAAGCTTCCACTTGCTTACCACCTGCTGTTCGTTATTCTTGTCACCTTCAACTATCTTGAAGTAATCTTTGCCCAGTGTAGTTTTTCCGGTAAGGTCAGGCATGATTTCTTCATCAGTCTGCTTGCGAATAAACTTACCAGGTAGTTCATAGTTAGGATGATCGGCTTTGATACTATCGTAGCCCTTACTTTCCAGCAGCTCAATTGCCTTTTCTAGATAGTCGTTTTGCTTGCTTTTTACCGCCGTCGTGCTCATAAAGAAGTTGATTTGAATATGGATGTTATTGTTTGAATATCGCGTAAGAATCAGATTGGTATAGGTCAGACACCACCAAGTACTCGTCTGTAGCTGAGACGGCACTTGTATAATACAAAGCTAGTAAATAAACAGTAGACCGTGTAAGAAAGTTCTTACTATTTTTATAATTTGGCCCGTTAGGTCAGCCTACGAAGCTACCAATGCAAACGCTTTTTTCATGGCCTGGGCAGTCGTTGATACAGCTGATTTAGCGTCCATCTCATTCAGGGCTTGGTTGAACGGCTCGGCCCTGATCGGACCATCGTATCCTATCTTAACCAAAGCCTCTAAAAAATCTTGCAAAGCAATCACTCCGGTGGCCAGTGGCAACATCCGTTCGCCGTCAATCTGCTCACGAGGACCCCTTTCGGCGCGCGCGTCGTTCAAATCGCAGGCAACGATATTCTGCTGATCTAGCGTCAAAATGTCATCCGTTGTCTCTTCAGCGGTGTACCAGTGGAAGCTATCCAGAATAACCCCTACGTTGGGTAAGTCGATGTCGGCGATTAGCGCACGGGTTTCTTTAAGTGTAGAAATAAAGGCGTACTTATCTTGATCGCGCAGGGTTTTGGAACCAACGTATTCTAAACCGAAGCGAATGTCGTAATCGCCAAATATTTTCGCGATTTCGTAAATACGGTCACGATGCAGGCGAAAGTTTTCTAGGTAGTTACGCTCAGGATGCATGGGCATAATCCAAGTGCCCATACGGTTCACTCCCGCTCTTTGTAAAGCTTGCGCCTGCCGGGGTAGTTGTTTAATACCGGTTTTGAAGGAAGCTTCATCTTTCCGAAAGTCAAACGGTAGCCCGCCCACACCCCACACGATACCTTTCGCTTGCATGCTGGCCCGTAGTTTCTTCGTATCAGCCTCAGAATGTTGCACCAGAAAGGAAGGATACGGAGTAACCGCTTCAAAACCGTACGCACTCGCCAGCTCAATCAAAGCGAGCTGATCAACGTCTACTCCGATGGCTCCTGGGTCTAAGCTCATGGTGAACTGACGCGAAGTGACGTTAGCCCAGGCGGAGAGCGGCGTGAAACTGCTAGCAGCTAAGGCTGAACACTGAAGAAAGTGACGTCTGTTCATGAGCATAAAAGGATGTGGTGCGAAATATACGTTTACCCTAAGAATCGTGCGTATCTTTTTATCAAGTTTTTATCTTTGCTCATTGAACCCAACCCGCTATGTACCACGAAATTGCTGAACACTTCACACAGGTGAAGCAAGCCGCCCGACACGCGCTACAATTGGATACATTATCTATCAACCAAGTGTTGCAGGCGGTGGCTGATGAAGCTGAGCACCAGACAGAGCATATTCTGGCTGAGAACCAACGGGACCTGAACCGAATGGACCCGCAGGATCCTAAGTACGACCGTTTGCGGCTAACGGCGGAACGCATACGGAGTATTGCGCAGGATATGCGTCAGGTGGCAGCTTTGCCCTCGCCACTGGATCATACACTGGCAGAAAAACAACTGGAGAATGGCTTGCAGTTGCGCAAGGTTTCTGTGCCTCTGGGGGTGGTTGGTATCATCTATGAAGCCCGCCCTAACGTAACCTTTGACGTGTTTGCGTTGTGTCTCAAATCGGGTAACGTGGCCGTGCTTAAGGGGGGGAGTGATGCAGAATATTCTAACCTGGCCATTGTGTCGATCATTCGGCAGGTGTTGCAGAAGCATGGCCTACCGGAACACCTGGTATACCTCATGCCTGCTGCGCGGGCCGCTACCCAGGTGATGCTAGAAGCGGTGGGCACCATTGATGTGATCATTCCTCGCGGTAGCCAGGGGCTGATTAACTTTGTGCGTGACCACGCCAAGGTGCCGGTGATCGAGACCGGTGCGGGAATTGTGCACGTCTATTTCGACCAAAGCGGCGATACAGAAAAGGGCCGTCAGATCGTAAACAATGCTAAAACTCGGCGGGTGAGCGTTTGTAATGCGCTAGACTGCCTCATTGTGCACCGCGACCGGCTTGCCGATTTGCCCAGGCTGGTCAGCATGCTTCCTGAAGCAGAGGTAACCGTATTTGCTGATACCGCTAGCTATGAAGCACTCAGCGGAGCGTATCCTGAGTCGCTGTTGCATCCGGCTACCCCGGACCACTTTGGCACCGAGTTTTTATCGCACAAGATGTCAATCAAGACGGTGGGTAGTGTGGACGAAGCGTTAGATCATGTGGCGCAATACAGCTCGAAGCACAGTGAAGCCATTGTGGCCGAAGACCAGGCGACGATCAACCGCTACCTGCGATCGGTAGATGCCGCCGCGGTGTATGCCAACGTGTCTACTGCCTTTACCGATGGTGCGCAGTTTGGTATGGGAGCGGAGATTGGCATCAGCACCCAGAAGCTGCACGCCCGCGGCCCGATGGCGCTGCCGGAGCTCACAAGTTACAAGTGGTTGATCTACGGCGACGGCCAGGTGCGGGTGTAGCTACAAAGCATCAGCCCGCAAACTAACTATTATGAAGATATACTAACTTTCTGCATCTTAGTAAAGAAGAATATACTTTGATATGAAGTCACCAGACTGGATAAACTTACCTTTCATACTTGTTATATATCAAATGCAATTAGCAAAACGATGAACACGGTTAAAATGTATCAACTCTTCCAGAAGAGTAATCTTACACACGGCTTTTCCATAAAAAACAAGAGCTACTCAATAAGTCCCTTTTTACTGTCACCCCGTAGGGGTCTTGTAAAATCTATTGATAAGATGTAATAAGACCCCTACGGGGTGACATTATAGGTTTGCTTTTACACTTTATGAAAAGGCCGTGTAATCTTACAGAACAGGAAGCTGAGCAAATGGTGGATGAGATCGCCTCTCTGGTTAATCAAAAGTTTGATGATCGCAAAGAGCATTTAGCCACCAAAGAAGACGTCGCCAATGCTAAGACAGAGTTGACCAGAAGTATTTACGTAGCATCTATTGTACAAGTGCTACCCATCCTGGGAGGGCTGCTAGGTATCCTGAAGATCGTGCAGGTACTGTGAAGAAGGTATAAGGCTCCCGCCCGTGTATCAAAAACTACCCATTTTTCCTTGCTCATAATCTTCTACCGCCTGCACCAATTCCTGTGAGTTGTTCATCACGAAAGGACCATAGCTCGCCATGGGTTCATCAATAGGTTCACCGCTGAGGAGTAACAACGTGCTATCGGCGTGCGCGCGAACGGCGATATCCGTTCGGTCTTTGCCAAACACCGTTAGTTGTGCCTCTTCGGTGGGTGACTCGTTCAGCTCAACGTAGCCCTGCAATACGTATAAGCCGACGTTTTGCCCCTCGGGCAGGGTGAGTTTGGTGGTGCTGCCTGCTTTCAGCCGAAGGTCGAGCATGAGTATGTCAGTAAAAGTAACGGCCGGACCCTGATGGTCTTGATACTCGCCTGCGATCACCCTGATCTCGCTACCGCTGGCCCGAATGCTGGGAATACGATCCGCGGTAATTTCTTGGTAGCGCGGGCGCGTCATCTTATGGGCTTTGGGCAGGTTGACCCATAACTGAATCATTTCCAGCGTGCCGCCCTGTTCGGAAAAGGCCTTGCCGTGCTTTTCTTCGTGCACCACTCCGGCTCCAGCCGTCATCCACTGCACATCACCCGGACCGATACTACCGGCGTGCCCGGCAGAATCGCGGTGCTCGATGGCACCTTGGTAAACGATGGTGACAGTCTCGAAGCCTCGGTGCGGGTGCTCATCTACGCCCCGCTGGTGCTGACTCGGTAACACGTCGGTAGGTCCCGCGTGGTCGAGCAACAGAAACGGGCTGAGTTGCTGCAGCCCGTGGTTAGGAAGCGGGCGCCTGATGGTGAACCCATCACCCACCTGGCTCGCCTGACTATCGTACAGGCCGATAATAGCTTTAGGATTCACGTTCATTTGATAGGGGATTGGGGCCTCTGAATTTATCTAGTATTCGGTTCAACTCAGCCACTTCCTGGTCGCTGATGTGCTGCTGTTGGTGCATCACAGATTCTAAAGAAGGGGCGATTTCTGCCAAGAGATCAAGCCCTGTCCGGGTAATCAGGATGTCTACTTTACGCCGGTTGTCCGGACACACCTCGCGCGTCACCCATCCGTTGCGGCGGAGCTTTTCAACCAGACGGGTCACGTTCGACATACGGTTAAGCATCCGTTCGCTGATCAGGCGCAAGGGGGAGGGAGAGGGGTACTGTCCCTTCAAAATCCGTAGCACATTATACTGTTCTTCTGACAAGCCGTACTGCTTGAGCACCGATAGTACCACTTGGTCTAGCCAACTGCTGGTAAACCTGACGTTGAGAACAGCCTTCTCAAAAGGATCTTTAAAATGAGGCTGCTTGATCTCTTCTTCTAATCGCATAAACATTGTTTAATACTTTTCTTGTATAGACAACATTTTGTGCTCATCAAATGTTCGCGAGGGCGGGTTTTCACCCAAAACTTCTGTTCTGGCTTTGCTCATAACGCTGGCAAGTTTGTACATTGGCTCAAAATATTTTTTATGAATAAAGTTCTTATCATCGGAGCAGGTGGAGTAGGTAATGTGGTCGTGCACAAGTGTGCGGCCGTGCCTGAAGTATTTGGCGAACTTATGCTGGCCAGTCGTACCCTGCGCAAGTGCGAAGCGATCGCCGATGACGTGCGACAGCGGTTTCCCGACGTAAAACTGCGCACCGCACCAATAGATGCTGATCGGGTGCCGGAGCTGGTGACGCTCATTCGCGATTTTGAACCCGCCGTGGTGATTAACGTGGCGTTACCCTATCAGGACCTGACCATCATGGATGCTTGTTTGGAAACCGGCGTACATTATCTCGACACGGCCAACTACGAACCCAAAGATGTGGCCAAGTTTGAGTATCACTGGCAGTGGGCGTACCGCGAGCGGTTTGAACAGGCCGGACTGATGGCCCTGCTCGGCTGTGGCTTCGACCCGGGCGTCACCGGGGTATTTACCGCCCACGCTCAGAAGCATCATTTCGATCAGATTCACTACCTTGATATTGTAGACTGCAATGCCGGTGACCACGGCAAGGCTTTCGCTACTAACTTCAATCCGGAGATTAATATCCGGGAGATCACGCAACGCGGTCGTTACTGGGAAAGCGGTGAGTGGCGCGAAACTGAGCCGTTGGAGGTGCACCAACCCATCGACTATCCCGGTGTCGGTCCGAAAGAATCGTACCTACTTTATCATGAAGAACTGGAGTCGCTCACGAAGAACATTCCGCACCTCAAGCGTGCCCGCTTCTGGATGACCTTTTCACCGGAGTACATCACGCATCTGCGCGTGCTAGAGAACGTAGGGATGACGAGTATTCATCCGGTGAAGTTCCAGGGAAAAGCGGTGGTGCCGCTGGAATTTCTGAAAGCGGTGCTGCCCGAACCCGCCAGCTTGGGCGATGGCTATCGGGGGCAAACGTCTATCGGTTGCCAGATCAGGGGGCTCAAAGACGGACAAGAGAAAACCTATTACGTGTACAACAATACCGATCATGCCGAAACCTACCGGGAAGTAGGAGCGCAAGCGGTGTCGTACACTACGGGTGTGCCGGCCATGATCGGTGCCAAACTAATGTTAGAAGGTGCTTGGATGCAACCCGGCGTATACAACGTGGAAGAACTCAATCCTGACCCTTTCATGGAAGCGCTAAATCAGTACGGACTGCCGTGGCACGAACGGGTGAATGAGAAGTTAGCGTTCGAGTAGTAAATAATGTATCATTTGAAGAGGGAAGAAGTATTTGTTTGAGATGACGCCTTTTGGATGCCTGAATATAACTTTATGACTGCGTTAGAGGGTGAATGGCACCACATCGGAGAAGAGCGTCTTTTGCCTGAGCCGCCAGAGCTAGAGAAAGAATACGAGGTGCAGATTGGTGAGGCTTTAAAGGCACAACAAACGTTATGGAGCGTGTACATGAGGCCGTATGCTCAACTTAATGGGTTTGAAAGTGAATCTGACATCAGCTCAATTTTATTTTGCCAGTGTCGGCTGACAGAAATTATGGATGCGAATGCCCACAAAACACGCATAAAAGCAGTAGTCGTCGACGTTGTCGGCTTGCCCAAACCCGAAGTAGAAAATTTGGTCCCTTCGCAGATAACACTGTTAAAGGAGCAAGCTATTTCAAAGAGATACTACCGAGTAGAAAATTACTACAACTTCACCCTTATTGATGTAAATATTCAGAGCGATCTGGGGATCACCGCCATCGTAAGAAAGCAGGATACTAGAAGTTGGATTGTAGCCATCAATGAGTGGGATTTTCAAAAAAACTTATGGTACCTATGCTCGCAGCCGTTGAGCAGGGGGGAAGAAAAACTATACGGTGTACGGCACAATGCGTAAGCTACAGTGGAGTCGTAACGCTGCTATTTGGGTTTGTTAATACGATTTAGAGAACAGATTGTTTATAATGTCGTATCGTTAGGGGAGGCTCTACCAGCCATACTTTTTCTACCAACCCGATCGTCACTATTATGCTTGAAGTACTTTTTATCGTTGTGGGCACTATTCTTCTACTGCTGGCCATCGGCGATTTTGCTACCACCGCTTTCGTTCCTACGGGCGAAGGCTGGGTTACCGCCCTGGTAGGGCGATCAATTTACTGGACAATGATGAGCGCCGCCCGACATCGCGGGCGCAGTGCTATACTGAACTACACCGGTTCGGTGATCATTTTTGCCACACTGGCCGTCTGGGTATTACTGTTATGGGCAGGGTTTTCTCTGATTTATTTATCTGATAAAAACTCGGTGTTGTTAGGGACAGACGAATCGGCGACCGATACCTTTGAGAAGATATACCACGTGGGCTACACCCTTTCTACCCTCGGTATTGGTGACTATGTGCCGGGCAGCAACTTTTGGCGAGTATTTACTTCCTTCGTTTCCTTTGTCGGCCTCATCACCATCACCATGTCTATCACCTATTTGGTACCGGTGATTTCCAACGCGATCCACAAACGCTCACTCAGTTTGCAAATCAGCAGCCTGGGCGAGACGCCCGAAGAAATTGTGATCAGTAGTTTTAACGGTAAAGACTTTAAGGACATTGAAAGTACGATCGGTAAACTGGCCTCTGAGATATTTTTGTTCTCACAAAATCAAGTGGCTTATCCTATTTTACACCACATGCACAGCAATAATCCTAGTGAGAACATCGTGCTAAAGCTGGCCGCACTAGACGAAGCGGTCGGCATATTTACATTCCACGTACCCGACGAGCTTCAGCCCAATCAGTTGCAGTTGCAGTCGGTGCGTCGGGCCATCACTGCCTATCTCAAAACAATTTCGTACATGAAGCCCGCCACGAAGCAACCTCCGCTACCCCGCTTTCATATCATTGAAGATTACACCAGTGGCGTATCGCTGGAGCGTACGGATGACCCGTATTGCAAAGAGGTATATCGCGCCGTTGATCAGCGTCGCCGACTCCTCTATGCCGATGTACAAAACAATGGCTGGGTTTGGGAAGACATGCACGGCGAAAAGTACGTAAGTGATTTGGATGCTACTTACAATAATGAACTGATACAATCATGAGCACCTGGTTTGTTGCCCCCTTTACCAATATTTTAGCGGTAGTTCTTTCGTGCTTTATCTTCTACCTGCTTACTATTCTCATCACGCGTATCGTCGGACTGCGGAGCTTTACGAAGTTCTCTAGCTTCGACTTCTTGATCACGCTCGCGATGGGAGCCCTGTTGGCAAGTACGGTAGTCAGTAAGAATGTGGCACTGGTAGAGGGACTCACCGCGTTGGTTTCTCTGTTTGTGTTTCAAATAGGGCTGTCGCAAGCCCGGGTACACTGGGGGTTTGTACGCCGATGGCTCGACAACAGTCCTGTATTGTTAATGGCTGACGGCCAAGTGCTATACGATAATCTGCGCGCTGTGCATATCACCGAGGGCGAACTGCGCGCCAAATTGCGGGGCAACAACCTGTATAGTTACCAACAGGTGAAAGCGGTAGTCCTGGAATCTTCTGGCGACGTATCGGTCATTCGGCGCGAACCTAACGACAACGTTCCGTTCGACACCTCTTTGCTAGATGGTGTCATTCGGAAGGTTTAATCGTAAGTACTTTTTGCTGCTATTCTAAGTATTTTTAACTATCAAAGAACGTTTTTAGGCAGAGAAATTGTTGGGAGTAATTTTGAACCCTTACTCAAATTACTGTCTTCATGTTAAATACGATGCATCAAGCTGTTGTGGCCCAATCCGCACAGTATCTTTCTAAAGCTGACCTTATCATACAGTTTATTGTAGCGTTGCGCCAAGAATGCTACCTGTACGCCGGTGTATTGCGCGACGAGATACGACAACGTTTTGATCTACAGGAAGTATCGTTGCTGCGCAATAGTTCTTTCTACCCCCTGCTCAACGGCGTATTAGACTAGCGCATAGCGCACACTGCGGCGACGGCACGTAGCCTCTCGTAGGTTATTTTGATAAGAAACAACAGGTACGGGCCGGGCTCAGAAATATGCGTATATTTCTGGCTACCTTACTCACCGCACCTATGACCAAACGATATTGGCTGCTACTGTGCCCATTACTTGCTTTCGCTTGCGGCTCTTCGAGCGAACAGGAAAGCCGCGATCCACCTAACATCTTACTGTTATTTACCGACGACCAGACCTATCAGACGGTTCGCGCACTGGGCAATGAGGTAATCCGTACTCCCCACCTAGACCGCTTGGTCGCTTCCGGTACCACCTTTACCCACGCTTATAATATGGGAGGGTGGAACGGGGCCATCTGTGTGGCATCGCGGGCCATGATGAATTCTGGCCGATATATCTGGCAGGCTCAGCGGCAAGACAGTCTGTGGCGACAGCAAGACAGCACCGCCATTGAGCAGACGTGGGGCCGCCTGATGGCACAGCACGGCTACAGTACCTACATGTCGGGCAAATGGCACGTGCAGGCACCGGCGGAAGCTGTCTTTGATCAGGTAAAGCATGAGCGCCCGGGGATGCCCTCTGATGCCTGGATCAGGCGACAGGCAGCACGACCCGTTGACACCACCTCGGGGCAGTCAACCGGTTACGACCAACCGGAAGATGATACTCCACTGATTGGCTACAACCGTCCGCTGAGCGAAAGCGATGCCGCCTGGTCGCCTACCGACTCCACCTTCGGTGGTTTCTGGGAAGGTGGAAAGCACTGGAGTGAAGTGGTGAAAGACGATGCTCTGACTTTCATTCAGGAAGCTAGTGCACAGGCTGCACCTTTCTTTATGTACCTGGCCTTTAACGCCCCTCATGATCCGCGACAGGCTCCGCAACGTTACTTAGATATGTACTCGCCGGCGGAAATTCCGGTGCCCGCTAGTTTTCTGCCCGAGTATCCTTGGAAGGATAGTATGGGCAATAGCCCGGTGCTACGTGACGAATCGCTGGCTCCTTACCCTCGTACCAGGTATGCTGTGCAGAAACACCGACAGGAATACTACGCGATTATCAGTCATCTTGATGCCCAGATCGGGCAGATTCTAGCTGCTCTGGAGGCTTCCGGTGAAGCTGATAATACCTACATCTTCTTCACTTCCGACCACGGACTAGCGCTGGGCAATCACGGGCTCATCGGCAAGCAAAGCCTGTTCGATCACAGCATCCGTGCGCCCTTTATTGTTACCGGGCCAGGGGTGCCTCAGGGGCAGCAGCGCAATCAAGATATCTATGTGCAAGATGTGATGGCAACGAGCCTAGAGTTAGCAGGCATTAACAAGCCTGACCATGTTGCTTTTCATAGTATACTTGATCTTATGGAAGGTAAATCGCAAAACAGTCACTACGAGGCGATATACGGCTCTTACATGGATTATCAGCGTATGATCCGTCAGGATGGCTACAAACTGATTGTGTACCCGCGTGTTCCTAAAGTATTGCTATTTGATCTCAAAAATGACCCGAATGAGATGGATGACCTGGCGGAACAGTCCCAGCATCAGGAGCGCGTACGGCGCATGTTTGATGACCTGATCGACCTGCAAAAGGAGATGGAAGATCCGCTGGATATCAGCGAAGTGTATCAGCAGTACCAGGGATAGGGCCTTTTAAGTAGCCAGGTCATTGTTTTGCGGCACGCCAGAGAATGACGGATGAATGATGA
>CBDCAN010000024.1:0-283459 GCA_965213875.1 Tunicatimonas sp.
ACGCTCTTGCATAAACTGCAGAGCCGTCCACAGCGAACTCTGAAGGTCATCATCTTTACCGTCAGCGGGTTGGTCTAAGTGTATCCGTTCGCGAGGAGTAGTTTCGGTCAGTGGGGTTTCGGCAATACGCACCTGGTGCTCTAGGTAGTGCGGAGGCACACTGGCTGGCGCGGTAGGCTCGTGGCTTAGCAAGCTCTCAATCAACTCGCCCATCTCATCGAGCGGCACCACATGGTCAATGGGAGCACGGTTGATAGCACTCTGAGGCATCTCCGGAAAGGGAGCTTCCTGCGGCGACTGCACCACGGTAATACCACCGCATTCTTTAATCGCCTGCATACCTGTGGTACCATCGGTAAGCAGGCCTGACAGGAGTATGCCAATGGTGTGCTGCTGGTAGGCTACTGCCGCTGAGCGAAACAATGAGTTGATAGAAGGCCGCGACCCGTTCTCTTCCGGTCCGTCGGTAATTTTGATATGCCCCTTTTTTACCAGCAGATGTTGGTTGGCAGGAGCAATGTAAACGCACCCCGCTTCGATGGGGGCACCATCGGTAGCATCTTTCACCTGCAATTGCGTCTGTAAGCGGAGTAACGAGGCTAGATGGCTTTTGTGCTCAGAAAACATGTGCTGCACAATAAATACCGCCACGGGCCAATCGGGTGATAACTGGACTAACAATCGAGGAAAGCACTTGAGCCCTCCCATAGAGGCACCCACTACAATAATTCTTGGTTCTTTCATCGTCTTGTTGGAATAAGTCAGCGACCCTGACTTACTATATTCAACCGTAGCTAGCGCTAAAGGTTTAGATACGGCCATATACTTGACCCCTGGCTCTCTTAGTAGATGAAACAGGTGTTAACTAGCTGTGTCTAGGTACTCTGAGGACCAGTCAAGAATTTCGTTCCATTCAGTCTCCTGCTGTTTTCCTTTGACAATCATAGACAGTGCCAGGCGGGCAATTCGCTCGGGTGTCAACTGCTGATACGAAGTGTGTTGTTGATACCGCTTAGGATGATAGGTCTGCATTGTGTTGATCACTCCTACGTCTATGTGATAATCGTCAGTATGAATATTCTTGATGTCTGCGCCATCGGTAGTCTGAACACCTTCACTTACCACCACTAAGTTCCCCTGCTGCCGATGGCGAAAAATAGGAAGCGTACTGGCTATCTGTGACCATAAGTCTCGAGCGCTCTCGGCAACTGACACCGAGCGGGCGGGGGAAGAGAGCACGTGAAAGTCATTAACCTGTGTGCTGGGGTAGTAAAAAAAAGTGTCTACCTGGCTGAAGTGAGAGAGCGTGTCGGCCACGCAGTAGCGCGCTTCTACCGGGTCGCTCATGTCGGCGTTGATTACTTTCCACTGAGTCTGAGGGGCCCCCAACGATTCTTCGGATATACCTGAACAATCACCTGCGATGGCCACGCAGGCACCGTGTTGCAAAAAGAGGCGGGCTGTGCTAAGTACTGCGGGACGAGAGTGGGCCGCTACGATGGCTACCCGGTCTTTCAATAATTGAATCATCTGTGTGGTGTTTAAAAGGTAGTTCTAAAACAGAGTATCGGTACTATGTGTATCTAACGCTCTGGGTGAAAGAACCCTTCGGCTACTTCTGCGTGTAGCGCTAAAAACAACGGTGCCAATAAAACCTGGGTAGTTACAAGCAGCAGTGTTTCGCTGACTGTTGCTTAATATGGCATAAACATAGCAAAGAAAAAAGCGGGGAAACTCGAAGTTAATGGGTAGCTTGAATTTTAGTGATTTCTACCTACCGCAGGGGGTATTAATACACGGGAGCGTGTCGCAAAATATGGTAAATTGTTTTTATACTTCCACCTCAAAGCTTAGGTTATAAAACGCTAATTCCTCATTCGTGTAAAACTATGATACCATTATTTGCCAGCGAGCAACTCAAGCAACTCTACCCGAAAGTACAGCGTTTTGTGGAAGATGAGCTTTATCCTACTGAGTTGGAAACCGTTCGTTTGCCCTTCAACCAAGCGGTAGTGCTACTCGAAGAGAAGAGAAATGTGGCGCGGCAGCGAGGGCTTTGGGCGCCGCACCTATCAAGGCAAGACGGCGGACTCGGGCTCAATATGTTAGACTTTGCCCAGGTTAGCGAACTGCTGGCGAAAACACCCCTTGGTCACTACGTGCTCAACTGCCATGCTCCTGATATCGGCAATACCGAACTACTGCATCGGTATGCCCCCCGCGAGATGAAACAGCAGTACCTGACCCCACTGATGCGCGGCGAAATACGAAGCTGCTTTTCAATGACTGAGCCTGAGTTTGCCGGTTCCAATCCGGTACACATGGGTACCACCGCAGTACGCGACGGCGACCAGTACGTTATTAACGGCCACAAGTGGTTCACCACCGCGGCCGACGGTGCCACGTTTGCGGTGGTAATGGCGGTAACCGATCCGGATGCCTCGCCCTACGAACGAGCAAGCATGATACTGGTGCCCACTGACAACCCTGGTTTTCGTCAGGTGCGCAATATTTCCATCATGGGAGAAGCCGGCGAGGGCTATTTGAGTCACGCCGAAATTCGCTACGAAGACTGCCGCGTGCCCGCGACCAATCTCATCGGTGAAGTGGGACAAGGCTTTCGCCTGGCGCAGGAGCGGCTTGGCCCGGGGCGTATCCATCACTGTATGCGCTGGGTAGGTATTGCGGAGCGCGCTTTCGAGCTGATGTGCCAGCGATCCGTAGACAGGTCGCTGGGCGAAGGGCGTAAATTAGGGCAACAACAAACGGTGCAAAACTGGATTGCCGAGAGCCGGGCCGAGATTAATGCGGCCCGGCTGATGGTATTACACGCCGCACAGAAGATGGACTCCGAAGGGGCCAAGGCCGCTCGCACCGAAATATCTACCATCAAATTTTATGTCGCCAACATGATGTTACGGGTGCTAGATCGTTCTATTCAAGTCCACGGCGCTTTGGGGGTCACTGATGACACGCTGCTCTCGTTTTGGTACCGACACGAGCGAGGAGCACGCATTTACGATGGCCCCGACGAAGTCCATAAATCATCATTGGCCCGGCACATTCTTAAACAGTACGGACTATGAACGCTAACCTAGATAAATCCGCTGAAGTGCGTTCCGGTGAAGAGCTGGACGTGGTCCGCCTCACGGAATATCTGCGGGCACAGGGCGAGGCTGTGGATGGTTCTGTAGAGGTTCGCCAGTTTCCACGCGGTTACTCCAACCTGACCTATCTTCTGAAATACGGCCAGCAGGAGTACGTACTACGTCGCCCGCCCCACGGGGCCAATATCAAGTCAGCGCACGATATGGGACGAGAGTACCGAGTGCTCTCTACCCTGAAACCCGTGTACTCCCGTGTGCCTCGCGCCGTAAGTTATTGCGACAACCCGTCGGTATTAGGCGCACCATTCTACCTCATGGAGCGGGTGCAGGGAGTGATTCTACGCGACCGCCTGCCCCGGGGAGTCATACTGTCGGAGGCGCAACTGAAGGCGACATCCGAGGCGGCGATCGATAACTTGGCCGCCCTGCACGCCCTGGACGTAGAGGCCACCGGTTTGATAGATTTAGGAAAACCCGAGGGCTACGTAGGCCGACAAGTGGCGGGTTGGATCAAGCGTTACGACCGTGCGCAGACCGAAACCATTGAGGCCATGGACCAGGCCGCCGACTGGATGATGAGCAACCAGCCCGGCGATAGCCCGCCCGCCTTTATCCATAATGACTATAAGTACGATAACTTAGTGCTCGATCCTGATAACCTGGCGGAGATAGTGGCCGTGTTAGACTGGGAAATGGCGACGGTGGGCGACCCGCTCATGGATTTGGGTACTACGCTGGCCTACTGGACTGAGGCCGACGATGAAGAGGTTATGCGACTCTTCGGGATCACCTGGCAACCTGGCAACCTGAGTCGTGCCGAACTGGCGCATCGCTACGCGCAGCAAACCAACCAACGAGTAGAAGATTTTCTGTTTTACTACGTCTTTGGGTGCTTTAAGGTGGCAGTGATCGCTCAGCAGATTTACGCCCGTTATCAACAAGGGCTCACCAAGGATCCTCGCTTCGCGGTACTTATCCAAGCGGTACGCGCCTGTGCTAAGCAGGCGCGAAGAGCCATTCAGCGCGGTAGTATCAGCCATTGACAAAAACCACATTACACCCAATCATCATGACATCCATTCAGTCTCTGTTTTCTTTACAAGATCGTGTTGCGGTCGTCACCGGCTCTAGCAAGGGAATTGGTGAAGCCATCGCCCGTGGATTGGCCGAATACGGTGCCAAAGTGGTGGTCAGCAGCCGCCGTCAAGAGGCGGTAGATGAGGTGGCCGAACGTTACCGCCAGGCGGGCTACGAAGCCTCAGCCATCAGTTGCCACGTGGGTGATGCCGAGCAGCGAGAGCGCTTGGTGGCCCGCACCGTAGAAACCTACGGGCGGCTAGACGTGCTGGTTAATAACGCCGCCGTAAATCCTTACTACGGCCCTTTGCACGAGAGTACTACCGAGGCATTCGACAAAATTATGGATATCAACCTGAAGGCACCCTGGGCTCTGGCCAACGCGGCTTTTCCTCACATGCGAGCCAATGAATACGGCAGCGTGATCAATATTGCGTCGGTAGAAGGCATTCGGCCCGACGATGGTTTGGGGTTGTACAGCGTGAGCAAGGCGGCGTTAATCATGCTGGCAAAGAATCAGGCCAAAGAGTGGGCCTCGCACGGCATCCGTAGCAATATTATTTGCCCCGGTTTGGTCAAGACCAAGTTTAGCAAAGCACTGTGGGCCGACGAAAAATTTATGAAGAACCTGCACCGCAAAGTGCCCGCAGGCCGCATGGGAACCCCCGAAGAAATGGCCGGGCTGGCGGTGCTGCTAGCCACTCCCGCCGGGGCGTATATGACCGGCGGAGTGTACAGTGCCGACGGAGGCTATTTGGTAGGTGGATAAGGGTTCTTCTTCAGCATAAGCTTAATACATCAACCCCAAACATCATGGATTTCAAAGATCAAGTAGTCGTTATCACCGGGGCTGGTTCAGGCATCGGCCGAGCCACCGCCCACCATTTTCATGCGCACGGAGCCCGCCTGGTTTTGTCAGACATCGACTTGGCCTCGGTAGAAGCACTGGCAGAAGAACTGGGCGGAGGCGAACGCATGCTCACAGTAGCCGCCGACGTGTCTGATCACGCTGCGGTAGAAGCACTGTATCATACCACCAGGCAGACCTTCGGCCAGCTAGACGTATCGATCCACAACGCGGGTATTGGCCCGCAGTCGATGCAAAAGGCGGCTCAACATGCGCTAGAAGACTGGCACCAAGTGATTGCCGTGAATCAGACCGGTGTATTTTATTGTATGCAACAGGCGCTGCTTCTGATGGAAGCGCAGGGGCACGGCAACATTGTCAATGTAGCTTCTTTGGCGGGGCTCATCCCTTCTGCTAAAATGCTCGCCTACAGCGCCAGTAAGTTTGCCGTGGTGGGCATGACCAAATCGGCGGCACTGGAGTACGGTGGTCGCAACATTCGCATCAACGCGGTATGTCCGGGCTACACCCACTCTAAATTGCTTGATCGCACATTGGCCGCGCACGAAGATATGGAAGAGTACCTACTGAAGCTGACCCCCATGCGGCGCTTCGGGCAGGCCACAGAAGTAGCTGAAGCCATTGCGTGGCTGGCCTCTGATCGTACCCAGTTCATCACCGGCCAGACCATTACCCTCGACGGCGGGCTTTCATTATAACCAGCACGGTGCGTTTGCTCTGTTTCTTATTGAGCCATAGCATTGCCGCTTTTTGGCAAGACGTTGAGCAGCAGTAGGATGGTATAGTGGTCATGGCGGTGACTGAGTTCGGACGTACCGTTCACCAGAATGGCTCACTAGGCACTGACCACGGAAGAGCATCTTGCGTATTTGCGCTGGG
This sequence comes from Tunicatimonas sp., assembly GCA_965213875.1. Lineage (GTDB taxonomy): Bacteria > Bacteroidota > Bacteroidia > Cytophagales > Cyclobacteriaceae > Tunicatimonas. Next base: position 5,932 of record CBDCAN010000024.1, read on the forward strand.
TAACACCATCAGCGGAGGAAATGTCTACGGTGAAGTTTCGCCGCTGGCGATAGAGAACTTAGAGGATGGGCGTGACCTACCGGTCACCCCTGATTTTCGGTCTTTATTTGCCGGTGTAGCTACCAAACATCTAGGTATCAAAAATACTGAAGTACTGTTTCCTAACTGGTCAGGCGAAGTCATGGCGATTTAGCTGAGTGGTGCTAAGGTTGGTTTGAGTGCCGGTTTTGTTTGCTTCGGTATCAAAGGGGCCGCCTCACTCATCGCAGCGTCTATCTTCGTGGCTCACCAAAACCTTTACACCATGAATACATACCACACCAGAAAGGGCATCAAACAGACGGTGCTTCTTATCGTGCTGCAAGCGTGCTTTAGACTTTCCGCATCAGCTCAGCAGCAAAACGTACTATTCATCATTGCCGACGATCTGGGCGTAGATTATACAGAAGCCTATCAGGAGGGCACCGACTATCCGAGTACACCCAATATCAACTCGTTGGTGCAAGACGGTATCTTATTTCGCAATGCCTGGTCTAATCCGGTCTGCTCGCCTACGCGCGCCACGATGCTCACCGGACAATACGGTTTTCGTACGGACATTGGTACAGTAGTAGGAACGAGCCGGCGCAATACGGATGGTATTGATCCCGATACGTATACCTTGCCCAAGGCACTGAATGATGCCAATGTCGGATACGCGCACGCCAGCGTAGGAAAGTGGCATTTAGACGATGAAAGTAACGGTGGAGCTGATAATCCTAACATCATGGGATTTGACTACTTCTCGGGATTCGTCAATACCACCGGCGGTAGCTCTGATTTTTCAAGCATTTACTACAACTGGCAGAAGACCGTCAACGGGAACACCACCACGGCTACCAATTACATGGCTACTGAACAAGTAGATGACGCCATCGGATGGATCGGCGAACAAGAGCAGCCCTGGTTTCATTGGTTGGCTTTTTTCAATCCGCACACTCCTTTTCACAAACCACCCAATGAGTTACACAGCTTTGACGACCTGTCTGGTACCGAAGAGGATATTCAGGCGAACCCGGTGCCGTACTTTAAGGCTGCGGTAGAGGCTATGGACACCGAAATCGGGCGATTGATCAGTTATCTAAAAGAGACGGGTCAGTACGAAAACACGACGATCGTGTACCTGGGTGACAATGGTACGACCAGTCAGGTAGTGCAGCCGCCCTTTGATGCAGATCAAGCCAAAGGTACGCTGTACGAAGGAGGAGTGAACGTTCCCTTTATAATTTCCGGCGCGGCGGTGGTCAATCCTAACCGTGAAAGCAATGCGCTCGTCAGTGCGGTCGATTTGTTTGCTACTAGCCTAGAACTCATGAATGTCAACGTAGATGATGTTGCACCCTCTGGTACTACGATTGATGCGCAGAGTTTGGTTCCGATCATTAGAAATGAAACTGATGTGGTGCGAGAGTGGGTGTTCACTGAAATGTTTGGACTGAACGCAGACTCTGATGGTAAAGCAATACGAAACGAGTCTTATAAACTTATTCGCTTCGACAGCGGCTCAGAAGAACTATACAACCTGCGGCAAGACCCTTTTGAAACAACCGACTTATTATCTAGCTCGCTGTCTGAAGAAGCACAAACCAATTACCAAACGCTCACCCGGCAGTTAGATAACCTGTTGGATAGTGCAGAAGAGGCTCCGAATGATCCCGGTAACAACCCTGAAGATGATCCAGCTCCTCCTCGCCGACCGCGACGACCTTTTGCCCGCACTTCTGAATCAGTCAGTACGGTGTATCCTAATCCGAGCTCGGACGCTGTAACTGTCACACTCACTGGTGACACTTCATCCAACTACGCTTATACTATCAGCGACAACGCTGGACGGGCACAAGTACGAGGGCGGGGGCAAGGGGGTAGCCTATTCCTTGATATTTCTAACCTAGAACCCGGTACTTACTACCTGAAAGTTCGCTTACCCGATGGGATTAGTACCACAAGAATTGTGAAAGAGTAGCGCTTGGTCCCTATCCAATAACAGAACAGCTTTTCCGATTTTGGGGAAGCTGTTTTTGTAGCAACGATCGCTGAAGGGTATCGTAAGACTTGAACCCTTTATAAGGTGAGATCAGGGTAGATTATGTCAGTCTGAGGAATAAATACCAGTAACTAATAGTTTTGGTACATATTTTACAGCTTTTGCATTCAACTAATTACCAAAAGTTAAGCTGTAACATGAAGAATTTTGCGTGCATACTACTACTGTCTGGAATCATAATAGGCGCCCCGACGGTCATGGCGCCCCAGAAAGCACAGGCACAAGAGCGGCGCGTGGCCGCTAAGAGGCGTACCGCGAAACGAGTGGCTACCAGAAGAACCGTACGCCGAGTGACACGGCGATCAGTAACGCGCCACTACTACGGTCGCCCTCGCTTAGGGCTTACGGTTCGTGCGGTACCGCCCGCCGCTCGTATTGTTCGGTCGGGTGCGCGGGCTTACTATTTAGACCAAGGCATCTACTACACAGCCCGTGGCAATGGTTTCGTCGTTGTGCGGCCAGCAGTAGGATTGCGGATACGTACGCTACCCCGGGGGTTTGTGCACACCGTTGTGCGTGGTACACCTTATTTTTACTACTACGGCACTTTCTACACCCCAGTAGATGATACCGATGAGTATCAAGTGGTGAGCCCACCCGAAGGGGCAGTCGTAGATGCGTTACCTGAGGGGTATAAAGCCGTGGAGGTGTCCGGAAAACCATATCTGAAGCTGGACGACGTTTATTACGAAACTATAGAAACGGATTTGTTTGACGATGGCTACGGTTATCAAGTTGTAAATATTTAGTATAGAATTAATTCAAAGGCTACTATCTCTTCAGGAATAGTGGCCTTTATCGTAACGAACCTTGTCATTTCATGAAATATTATCAATCTGTAATATTCGCAGTGGTGGTATCCTTTGCTTCACTAGCCTGCCAAGACGACGAAGGAGCATCAATGAACGTCAACCCTGAGCTAGATTCGGGAATAGTAGCTACTGATTCGGTGTTGGGTGACATACTACGAACGCCAGCCTCTCGCTTCGCCGATCTGCCCGACTATAACTTTGAGCCCAACTACCTGGACGTGGGCGTTTCTGGTCCCCTTTATATGCATTATATTGATGAGGGCCCCGTCGATGGGCCGGTGATGCTGCTGGTGCACGGCAATCCGGCCTGGTCTTACCTCGTACGTGAAATGGTGCCGTCCCTGGTAGGTGCGGGCTACCGCGTCATTGCCCCCGATCTTGTGGGGTTTGGCAAAAGTGATAAGCCAGCCGAACGGTCCGCACATACCTACGACCATCATACTGAGTGGATGATTCGCTTTGTGCAGGTACTCGGTTTAGAGAAGGTTACTCTCCACGTACAAGATTGGGGTGGCCTCATCGGGTTACGCGTGGCGATCTACGAAGAAGCAAGGTTTGCCCGTGTAGCGATCTCTAATTCGGCTCTGCCCGATGGGTTTATTGGTAATGAGCAGGCCTTCTCTTTTTGGCGAGACAACATTTCGCAAACCATTCCTAATTTTGGTGTCGTTCTAGATCGCGCCACGCCTACCAGCCTAACCGCCGAAGAGGTGGCGGCTTACGATGCCCCTTATCCTGATGACCAATACACGGCGGGTCCGCGGGAGATGCCGAAGGAAGTGCCCTTCGATCCTAGTGATGCAGAAGCAGTAGAAAACCAAGAATTGCTCAAGCAGTGGGCTACCTGGGAAAAACCGTTGATGACGGTCTTCGCTGCGGTCGACTCAGCCCGTCAGGACCTATCATCTACCGCGCAAGGGCAGGATCAATTTCGTCTTTTAGTACCTGGTGCCGAAGGGCAGCCACATGTATTAGTTCCCCAAGAAGAAGCGGGGCATTACCTGCAAGAAGATGTGCCTGAACTGTTGGCAGCGTATCTTATCAAGTTTGCTCAAGAAGATTTATAAACTACTGACGCTACGGGCAACGATTGATCATTTTACGGTAGCTCGCCTATCTACCAAGTTATGTACGATACGTCAGAGGCTTTATTCATGGCGGTATACTTCAGCTTTAGTGTGTAGGCCACCACGGTAGCATAAGCGAGTTTGTCGCTTATCTTAGCTTTTAGAAAGTCAGCGCGTTATCCTGTAATGAACCTCCTGATCCGCTGACTTTAGCCATCGATGAAACGGTAGATAATGACTCTTTTCCCTCAGAACAAGCATAAGGTTGTACTGCTATTATCCCTGTTGATTACGCTATTTTTCAGCTTACCCAGTCTAGCTCTGCTTCGTTTTGAGGTAGGTAATTCAGCCGTAGAAACTCAGGCAGTTCAGCGTTTTTTTGTCTCGTTAGCCGTCGGTTATTTCATCGTAGTACCGCTTTTCTATACCAATCTTATAGGTAAACCCTATCTGAGGTCGCACATCTCGGTGGGTTGGATCAGAATAGTCATCATGGTGCTCGTCAATACTATGCTTATCATTGCGCTAACCCGAATCAGCGTGCTGCTACAAGAAGCAACTACGGGCGGATTACCCTGGATGGGGCGCGCACGGCGCGTTTACTTTTTTCGCAACGTCATCATCTTAGGAATCGTGCTGCTTACGGTTTATATCGTAGAGCTGTTTCAACGCTCGCAGCGCATGTTCTCCGAGAATGCGCAACTGCGAGAGGAAAATGTGAGAACGCAGCTGGCCGTACTCAGGGCGCAGATCAACCCTCATTTCCTGTTCAACTCTCTAAACTCATTGGCCGCCGTTATTCGCACCGATCGTGAAGAAAGTTTGCGCTTTGTACAGAAGCTGTCCGAAGTTTTTCGTTACATCCTGCGGGGGCGTCAGCAAGATTTGACTACTGTAAAGCAAGAACTTCAGTTTTTAGAAGCGTATACCTTTATGCTTCAGAAAAGGTTTGGCGACAAGCTGCTTGTGGCGCTAGCAATAGAAAGGTCAGTATACGAGCGAAAAATACCGCTGCTGGCACTGCAAATTCTGGTAGAAAACGCTGTGAAGCATAATGTTATCACCACATCGCGCCCGCTGACGGTGACCATCAGTTCTGACGAGTCGTCGCTCTCAGTATCAAATAATCTACAAGTGAAGCGCCACACAGAGGAGAGCTACGGCATCGGACTGGCCAACCTGAACAAGCGGTATCATATTTTGTCACAGATGACCATAGCCATCGACAAGAGCGACACGAAATTTGAAGTAGTGATTCCACTGCTGTGACTATAAGCGTAAACCGGTGAACTAATGAAGATATTGATTATTGAAGACGAAGCCGCCGCAACTCAGAATTTGCAAGCAATCCTGGCAGAGGTAGAAAGCGGCGGAGAGATTCTGGCGGTTCTCGAGAGCGTAGAAGAGGCCGTAGATTGGCTCAGAAAAAATGAAGCCCCTGATTTGGCTTTTGTAGACATTCAGTTAGCTGACGGACTATCTTTTGAAATTTTTGATCAAGTAGAAGCGTCGTTTCCGGTGGTATTTGCTACGGCTTACGATGACTACGCTATCCGAGCTTTTAGCCTGAACAGCATCGACTACCTGCTCAAGCCTATTGAGAGTTCTGCCGTTGAGGCTAGTCTGCAAAAGTACAAAGAACGATACGCTAAAGCTGATGCATGGAGTGCTGAGATGATGCAGCAGTTGCTACAAACCATGCGGCAAAAGAAAGCAACCCAGTATAGATCGTCGTTCTTGGTGCACTATCGTGATAAGCTATTACCAATAGAAACCAAGTCTTTTGCGTACTTCTATTCGCAGAGCAAAGTGGTGCACGGAATCACGCAAGACCACAAGGCTTATGTGTTAGACTATTCGCTAGAAGAACTGAAGCAACAGCTCAATCCAGCGGAGTTCTACCGGGCTAATCGTCAGTACATTGTCGCTCGGCAAGCTATCTCAGACATTTCTTTCTACTTCAATGGGCGTCTTATACTCAACATAGTGCCTTCCACCAGAGACCAAGTGCTGATTAGCAAAGCCCGTGCGCCTGCGTTCAAAGCGTGGATGAATCAATAAGATATTTCAGAGTCAGCATGGGCATATATAGCACTCACAGTGTCTGGTGCCGGTTATCTCTCAGTTGCCCTTTTGTCAGCTTCAGCAACATCTTCCTGAGAGGTTATGATCAAATCGGCTAATTTTACGCAACACGAATATTAATAATTTTTTGATTAGTAGATAAAAGAACAAGATGAAAAGAATAAGAATAGTGCACATGGTTGTCGCTTTTATAGCGCTGGCGAGCAGTTGCAGTCAGGCGCAAACCTGGGCCAAGCGAAGTCCAGAAGAACGCGCACAAATGCAAACTAAGATGATGACTGAAGCGCTAGACCTCGACGATACTCAGGCAGCGCAGGTAGACAAGATCAACCACAAGTATAGTGAGCGGATGGCAGAAGTTCAGGCGCAAGACGGCGACCGTAAAAGTAAGTTTAGGCTATGGAAGCAAATCATGGAAGAGAAAGACGCGGAACTAGCCGAAGTATTTACGCAAGACCAATACACCGTCTATCAGGAGAAAAAGTCTGAAATAAGAGCCAAGATGAAAGAGCGGTATAAATCTCGTAAAGATTCGTAGACAAACGCTAAGTGCACTATAAACCAAATTATATGATATTGTCACCCCGTAGGAGTCTTGTCAGTTTGGATCAATATGGTCACCAAATCAACAATATCCCTTCGGGGAACAATAGTCCCTTCGGGGACGCCCAGTCGGGGACGCCCAGTCGGGATGACATGCTACAAAACTTGGTTTACAGTGTAATAAGTAAGGCGACAAGAATGAACGATACTTAGTAGCAGTAGCAGTAGCAGTAGCAGTATACCGTGACCCGGTCATCGTGATGCGCGGGGCCGCCCCTCAGCAGAAGACTGCTGTTGCCACCGGCCGGAAGGCCAACCCGTAGAAAAGCTTGACCAGAAAGTGACGAACATTCACACTCGGGTACTTATGCTTTATAAAGAGGGCGCAGCCTCCTTTTTCTTTTTTATCAGAGTCTACGCATCTATTAGGTTTGCGTATCAAGGGGTGTTCTTCACGGTGAGGAAACCTTGCTGGCTGTTTGCATAAAAAAAGCCAGAGCCACTTCATCGAACGGTGTCAAGCGCGGCACGGAGGTGGTTTGGATCGGATCGCCGAAGCAAGAGAAGATCATCAAGCCTTACACCCGGGGCATGAGCTATTTACTTATCCGAGACATACGATTTGGACGTACCTTCGGGTTAAGTTAAGCCAGATCACCGCGCCCTTTAGAGGCATTTCACCCTATTGTCTGCCTAGAGACGGTCCACTTTAAGGTCCGGGAAACGGACGAGTGGCAAGTAAGGCAATGTATAACGTGCTCGGCTGTCCGGATAGATGGGTACAAAGAGCTGTTAGGGTTGTATTCGGGGGAGGAGTCCGCCCAGTTCTGGCTGAGCGGATTGAGTGACTTACAGGCACGTGGACCAGAAGGTGTATTGATTATGCTGCACAGACGATCTAACCGGGTGGCTATCATTTCTTCTCAGCAAGATAACCACTTACTCGCTAACTAGCGCTTTTGTCTTGCCCCCCGTGTGCCGCCCACCAACCCCCCGCTACCGTGCCTCCGAACGACCATCCGTCTGTTCGCCACATTTTGGTATTTCAAGGAGAAAATAATACAAAATTAGCTTATACGTACAAGTAGATTTTGCTACATTGCCAGCGAAGGGTATCGAACGCTTTTAAGATGATACTAATAAGTCATTAATAAGACTCGTCATTTTGATATCAATAGTGCATAGTACGGTTTTATAGCAACTCAACTTAATACAAACTATGAAGTACGCTCTACTAACTTGCTGCCTACTAGTATGGCTATCCGCAACGTACGCCGCCTACGGAACTGCCACTGAGCCGTTCACACCGGGCGATGCGTTGTACCACCGCTCATCTCCAAGAGGGGAACCGCCTCACGCAATAGCCACACAAACCATTAGCGGTACGGTGATAGACGGCGAGACTAACGAGCCGATGCCCGGGGTGAACGTGCTGGCCAAAGGCACAACCATGGGTACGGTCACCGACGTTGAGGGGGCGTATCGGATTACCGTAGAAGATGAGGTAACTACCCTGGTTTTTTCTTCTATCGGCTTCCTGTCCGAAGAGGTCAGCATTGACAATCGCAGCACGATTGACATGGTATTGATCCCCGACATCGCCTCGCTCGACGAGGTAATAGTGGTGGGTTACGGTACCAAGGAAAAGCGAGACATCACCACTTCTATTTCGAATATTGATGCGGAGGAGATTACGCAAACGGTAGCCTTATCGCCCGAACTATCGATGCAGGGGCGTATGACTGGGGTTCAGGTATCGGGCAACAACGGTAACCCTTTTACCCGCCCTACGGTGCGCATCCGGGGGCAAAATACCTGGCGGGCCTCCGAACCGCTCTACGTGATTGACGGGATACCCATCCGGGAACCCACCGCGGGTACCGCCAGCCTGGATAACGCTCGTTTTGATGATATCCGGGGACCATTGAATATTATGACACTCATCGACCCCAACGATATTGCCTCTATATCAGTGCTTAAAGATGCAGCGGCAGCGGCTATCTACGGCGTAGCGGCGGGCAACGGGGTGGTGCTCATTACCACCAAGTCCGGTAAACGCAACCAAGAGGTGCAGGTGCAACTGTCGGCCCGAGCGGGTATCCGACGGCAGAACCAACGCTACGACGTGCTTAACTCCGAACAGTTCGCTCGCTATCAGCGCCAGCTCTACGAGTCTGACCCCGAGTTCGATCTGCCCCCCGACCATGCCCCGTTGATCTTTCCCGACAGTGCCGGTTACCTGGGCGGCGGACCTACCTACGACTGGCAGGATGCTGTGACCAACGACGAGGCTACGTTTCAAGATTATTCAGTGAGCATCCTGGGGGGCTCAAAGGACACGGACTATAAAATAGGGCTCAACTACGCATCGAACGACGGGGTGGCTGCCGGCAATACGCTGGACCGTATTAGCGGATCAGTCAACGTAAATTTTGACCTGACCGATTGGCTACGAACCGGAGTAAACGGTCGGGTATCGACGGTAGAGGGGGTAGACGTGCAGTTTGGCACGGATGATCAGATCCGAACGGCCGCGACAACCAATCCCTGGCAGCCTATTCTCGGCGCTGGCCCCGGAGGATACGCCCCGGTGATTGTGGGACTGAACGCCGACGGCGGATGGAACGATACTCGCTTGTGGGGAGCCGGCACTAGACCCAATGTGGTAGGCGTGCGCGCCTTCAACGAAACCCGCTATGAGGCGATCCGAGGGTTAGGGAATGCCTACCTGGAAATCGAGCCACTGGAGGGACTAATCCTCACCGGAAGGTACTACCTGGATGTGTCTAGTAGCGATCGCTTTCTGTGGAGAGACGTAGACGCCGAGGTGTTCAGTACCGTGGGTCAAGCACCGTCGGAGTTCGGTAATGGCTTCTCGCAGGGTAGGTATAACCTACGACAATCTAGCTCAATCAATACAATGCGAGAGTTATCCTTGAACTACCAAAAGTCACTGGGCGATCACAACTTCGACGTCCTGTTCAACGTGCTGGACCAACGCTGGGAAGGTGAATACCTCGCGTTGGAAACCAGGCAAACCTCCAGCTCTGATCCTGATTTGCGGTTTGTTCCTTCCACGCAAGATGAGTACACAACCGCCGAGTCGGAGCCCATTGTGCGCGAAGCCCTGGTGGGGCAATTCGTGCGGGTAGGTTACGACTACAACGACACCTACTACTTCAACGCGACGGTGCGCCGCGACGGAAGCACCCGTTTCGCCCCTGACAACCGCTTTGGCATTTTTCCGGCGGTTTCGCTCGCCTACCGGATCACCAACGAACCGTTCATGAGCGGAGTCACCGGGTGGCTAAACGACCTGAAATTTCGGGGTGGCTGGGGGCAGTTAGGCAACTACGACGTAGCCCAGCTGGCGTACCTGTCGCCCGTAGAAGAAAAGCCCACCTTTAGCTTCGGCGGTTCGGGTGGACAGGGCAACGTAAGCTCGGGAGCGGCCGTATTTACGATTCCTAACCTCGATTTACAGTGGGAACGCACCACCACTACCAATGTCGGCTTCGACGCTTACATGCTCGGTAGCAACCTAGGGGTGTCGTTCGACTACTATCACAAACGGACCGAAGACATCCTGCAAGCCCTGCCGCTACCGTCTTCGGTAGGGGTAGCGGTGCAGCCCAGTGGCAACATCGGTGAGGTGGTTAACTCAGGCATTGAAGTAGCCGCCAATTACCAGTTTACCGTGGGTCCGGTAGACATCGACGTGGGAGCCAATATTACCACGGTGCGTAATGAGGTTACTAAGCTTAACGATGGCATTCCGGTGTACGGTGGCGGACTCACCTTAGAAGAAGGGCGTTCCATTAACTTTATTCGGGGCTATCAACTGGGCGGTATCTTTGCGACGCAGCAAGAGGTAGACGATTTCATCAGTGCTACGAAGGACGAAAACTACCGGGAAGCGGAGGTAGCTCCCGGCGATATGTACTTTGTTGATGTGGCCGGTCCGCCCACCGAGGACGGTGAGTTCAGATCAGACGAGCCCGACGGAGTGGTCAACTTTTTCGACCAAACGTACTTAGGCCAAACCATTCCTGGCTACTTCTACGGATTTAACCTGGGGGTCAATGTCAAGGGCTTCAACGTGAGAATGCAGTTTACCGGGGTAGGGGACGTAGACCGTCTCGCTCAAGAGCGACGGGACCTGATCACTACCGGGTTTTATGGTAACAATAAACTGGTTGACGTGCTTGATGCTTGGACGGAAAACAACCAAGGCAGCAGTATTCCTCGCATCATCGCCAACGATCCCGCGCAGAACAACCGCTTCTCTTCCCGATTCATCGAAAGTGGAGCTTACCTACGATTAGGCTACGCAGAGATAGGATACAGCCTGCCTGCCCCCGAGCGAATCGGACTCGAGCAAGCGCGCATATACGTGGGGGGCTCTAACTTGTTGACCTTCACGCAGTATTCAGGACTTGACCCTGAAAGCTACGACAATCCTACGCCCGTCACCTTATTTACGGGCATTAACATTACCTTCTAATCATTTTGCTATGAATTGGTATACTATCAATAATACAGAAGTTTTCTATCGGTGCTTAATCGGTATCAGTCTGTTACTGTCGGGCACCGCCTGCGAAGAGACGCTGGAAAACGTAGAACCGACCCGAGAGTTTGAAGAAGCCTACTTCGACAGCGAAGAGCGCGTTCAGCAGGCGGTGGGTTCCGCGTACGGCAAAGTAGTAGAGCTATACGGCGGTAGCTTTGCCAACGTCACCAAACCCATCGCCTGGATGCTACCGGCAGACGACATATCCGCTGAAAATGCCGGGGTGCCCTTCGATGCTTTCGAAACTCTCAACAGTACCGACAGTCGGGTAGAGGGGGTCTGGAGTGTGCTCTACGAAGTAGTGGCGCGGTCTAATTTTGTGCTGGCACAGTTAGATAGAACCGAAGTACAGGCTCTGTATACCGACGAAGCGTTGCTGGGTACCAACCGGGGCGAGGTGCTGTTTTTGCGATCCTGGGCGAATATGTGGCTGTGGGACTGGTTCCGTAAAGCTCCGCTGATCACAGAACGTATTGATAATTTGGACGAAGCGCTTCGCCCTCCTTCATCCGGCTTTGAGTTATTGGATCAGGCGATTGCGGACCTGGAAACGGCGGCGGGATTGCTGCCGCTGGAATGGAACAGTGACCAGCGAGGGCGGGTGACACAAGACGCTGCCTACGGCATGCTCGTGAAAGCGTATACGCTGCGGGCAAGCTACCGGGGGGGCGATGCGGAAGATTATCAAAACGCCATTGGTGCCTTCGAGAAGATCACGCAAGCGCAGCTGGCCGAGAAGTTCGGACAAAACTTCGACATTAACTTTGAGAATAATACAGAGTCGTTGTTCGAGTACCAGGCGAGTAATAATACGGCCGTGGAAAACCCCTTTTTAGCGAATGATTTTGGCGGTGGTCAGGGTCAAATGTCCGCTTTCTATAACTACAGCACCCGCCACTGGTCATCTGGCTTCGCCGGAGCGGTCGTGGGGCCCACCGCTAAGCTGGTGGAAGCTTTTGAGGAAGGAGACCCCCGACGGGATGAAACCATCTCCGCGAATCCGGACCCCGACGGGCAGCTGGGTGGCTATTTCTTTGGTGACCCTCCCCTCAACGGCCACTGGTTCGTGAAGTATGTTTTACCGGGCCGAAACGAAATTACCGGCTTTGGGGCTACCTCGATCAACAACCCTCGTATTCTGCGCTACGCCGACGTGAAACTATTGGCGGCCGAAGCGTACCTACAAACCGGCAACGCAGCGGCCGCACTGGAGCAGGTCAACGATATCAGAACCCGGGCCCGGCAGTCGACCGATAGTACGGAAGCGGCGGCACCGGCTAACCTAAGCTCGGTGACCCTGGAAGCTATCTTTAACGAACGCTTGCTGGAGTTGGCCGGAGAAACGGGTATTCGCTGGACTGACTTGCGCCGTTGGCACGCCGCCGGTTACCTGGATATGGCTACCTGGGGAGTAGAAGAGTTTGGCTACCCCCACGATCCGGCTAGCTTTGGCTTCGAGCTTCCTAAGCACCTGTTGTACCCTATTCCCCAGAGCGAGCTAGAGACTAATCAGCTTATCAGCCAAACCGGCAATAACCCCGATTACTAGTACTAACAGCATACGCTCTGATTATTAATTTCCCCCCCCCGCAGGGTGTTGGGCAGACGAACTATGCAGTGAGCCTCAGCACAGTACGATAGTCTAGTAGAAAGACGAAGGGAATCGCTGTGCTTGCTCAACGCCTCCGGCTTTTCCGAAGCGGTAGGGTAGTCAATGTGACCGACCCTGCCCTGCTGCCTCCCCTCCGACGAAGAATCTAGCACATCCGGTGTAGTCTGCCTTTGGCTAAAGCTAAGCTGATTGGCCCCCTGAGAAGATTAATCATCTAGGACAAGAAATAGCGAATATAGTGAACAAATAAGCACTAAAATGTAGCTAGGTTGACCGCTAGCAACATACATGTCTATTTTACCAAAACAATATCACTATGCAAATGACAACATTTTCACTAAATTATTTGATCATGGCGGTGCTCTCCGTCTTACTGCTGGGGGGGTGCCAGGAAGAGAGCCATGATCCTCAGTCGGGTACAGAATCTGCTGTGTCTCAAGATCAGCCATCGGAATCTGCCGCTGCCGCTCGCGCCGGCGATGGCTGGGAGCTGGTTTGGAGCGACGAGTTTGATACCTTCGACGACAGCAAGTGGACCAAGATTGATGCACCCAGTGGCATCAACAACGACTTGGCCTATCTTTCTCCTGCCAATGTTTGGATTCAGGGCGGAATGCTACGAATTCAAGCGAACAACAATCCAACCGGCGGACGAAACTTCACCGGGGGAAAGGTAATCAGCAAAGACAAAGGAACCTTCAAGTACGGCCGCTTTGAGGTAAGAGCCCGAACGGCTTCCACCGTAGGCACGCACACCGCTGCCTGGCTGCTCAACGCTCCTTGCGACGGCATAAACCCCTGTAGTAGCTGGCCCCCGGAGATAGACATCGTAGAGATGATCGGCCGAGAGCCCAACAACGTTCATCAGACGGTGCACTACAGCACTTCGTACCGGGGGCGGTGGCCTAACTGGGAGTTTGATGTTACTACCACCCCGTTCTCCGGTGATCAGGTTCCTGGTCAGGCCTTTCACGAGTATGCTGTCGAGTGGGAAGAAGACGAGATTCGTTGGTACATTGACGATGAGCTGATCAAAACCTGGAATCCTAATAACGAGAACAGCTTTATCTCCGATGAGCCGATGTACCTTATTCTAGACGTAGTGGTAGGAGGCGATTGGGCGCAGTCACCTAACAACACTTCAGTATGGCCCCAGTACGCTGACTTTGACTACGTTCGCGTATACAAAAAGACTGACACCGGACCCGACGGACCCGGTGAGCCGACGGGTGATGGCACGTATCGTATTAAGAACGCTGCTTCGGGCCGCTACCTTACCGCCGATGGCACGGACGAAGAGTGGATTACCCCTTTCCAAACCGGCCTTAACAATGATTGGGCAACCCAGCGATGGGAGAAGACAGACACGGGCGACGGATGGTTTACCTTATCTCCTCAGTGGCCTCAAAACCGGACCCTGACGGCCAATGGCTCCGGTGGGAATCAGCCGGTCTCTCAGGCCGCGTACCAGGGGTGGAACACTCAGTTGTGGAAAGCAGTAGAAACCACCGGCGGAAGGGTCCGCTTAGTGCCACAGTGGCCGACCAATGTGGTACTGACGACATCCGACGACAGTGACTGGTCACTCATCCGGCAAAACGAACTCACCAATACCAACCAGGAACAGTGGTTCCTTGAGCGAGTTGAGTAAAGCTACGGTCGTACGTGGTAGGTGTCAGCTTCTTTTCAATCGAGGTAAGGGGGCTTTAAAACGATAACCTACCCGACAAATCATCATCAACGTTTCCATAGCCACAGGGGCAATCGGCTACCTCGGTTAGTCCCTGGGTTATGGAAACTATAAGACGTTGGGGGTACATTTAAATTTCTACGACTCCTAACCACTTCATCATACGTCGCTGTACGAGCACTTGCTTGATAGAGAAGTAGGAAGTGGTATAGTGGGAGTAGCAGGGATGAGCGTATTCCGATACGGTCTGAACAAATGCGAAGCCGCCTAGAAGGTTTTATAGCATTCTTAGAATACCTCGCCTACTGCTTAACCTCTCATACAACAACCCCCAAACCTTGAACGCGACAGCTTCAAAGTAAACTGTTTAGTCTAGCACTTGACAAGCTGGTCCGCTGTAGTATGCTACTGTAGCCGAGCCAGCCCTCCGACGAAGGTTCCCTGTACTTCCGCTCCCTTGGTGGCGGTGGCAGTGGCTACGTCAGTGGCGTAGATATTGACCACTCCGCTTTCGTCGGCAATAGAAGTATATACTTTCCCGTCATCCAGGAAAGCCGCAAAACTGCGTCCTCCGTTACCCTTGAAGTTGCTAGGCGCTCCGCTCACCGGGGTGATGGTCTGAGCGTTCAGGTCCACAATGGCCAACTGAAGAAAAGCGTCGCTCCAACGGTCGTCAATGGTGGGTTCTTGCGTGGTGACGGTGGCAAACAGCTTTCCGTCGCCAATGTAGTGCGCGTGCGCAATCTTACCGCCGTTTTCCGCCTCGTCGGTGTTGAAGAAGTAGTCAGGATCAAAAGCGTTGGTGCCCGCCGGGATGCGCAGAATCCCCGCCGGTTGGGTTGATTGGCTGTAGCCGTTGGCAAAACTGGTGGTGGAAACCGTGTACAGATCGCCGTTTTCTGTTCTGAACAGACCGGATCGGGTACCGAAGGCTCCGGCGGGCCCGGTGCGGGTGTCTTTAATAACCTCCTGCAACGCCAACTCCGGATAGCTGTAGATGGCCACGTAGGCCGTGTCGGTGTTCTGGGTGTCAAAGGTGTTAGCATTCACCGGGTAAAATGTTTGGTACAACTGATCGCCACTCACCTGTAGTCCGGTATGGAAGATCCAGTCACGTTCGGCATCGTAGACATCATCAATCGGCACCTCGTCTCGGTTAGTGATCGTATTGGAAGCCACGTCGACGGTGTAGAACAGCGCGTTGAGTCCCTCCTCCGGACTACCAGGCATAGAAGTGCCGATCATGGTGGTGCCAGTGCCATCCACATCGACGAGCTGATCGTTGGCCAGCGCGAAGGTTAAACCATCCTGGATTACCAGTTCGCTGGAATCATCGACCGTAAACACGTTCACATCGTTAACTCCCAGCTCACCGATGCTATAGAAGTTGTTCCCTCCCTGGGCGTAGTCGCGGTAGCCCTCTTGCAAAATCCCCTGCCCCTCCAGCGAGATCGTACCGCTCATCAGATCGTCGGTAGCCACCACAAAGTTGGTGGTTTCGGTCGGGGTGGTCACGCCCACCCCCAGCACATAAACGGTTTCCTGGGGGGGGGTAGGTTGGGTTCCCTCATCGTCATCGTCACAGGCGGGCATCAGTAGAGCTATAGCCACCAGCATGTATATATTTAAAAGATACTTGAAATTCATGATATTCACATTTAAAGGTTAAAATAAAGATTGATCCAGAAAGTACCGGAGGTTGATAAAAAAGGACCTCCCCGGTTTCTGTAGGCGGTAGTTATCAAAGAGCGCAGCGTCTGTAAGGTTACGCAGCTCACCGGTGATATTGAGTCGTTCCCCGAAAGCAGTGTAGGACACCGTAAGGTTATGGGCCCATTGGGTCGGAATGTTGTCTGAGTTGTTACTACCGAGCTGATTGGGCGTCAGAAAGTACTCCTGCACGTAGTGCAGGCGGTAGCCTACGGTAAGCGGGTAGTCACCAGCTGGGTTTTTTAGAAGAGAGTAGTCAACCGTGGCGTTGCCGAACAGGTAGGGAATGTTCGGAATGCGAAAGCCAAAGTTGAGGTTGCGCGACACGGTGGTGCCGGTCAGGTTGGTGCTGCTCAGCGTGCGTTGCCGATCAACGATTCGCTGGTAGGTCACGTTCGCGTTCGCCCGAAGTCGGTGCTGCCAGCGATAGCCTACGTCTCCTTCAAACCCATTGGTTCGCACCCGCCCTACGTTCACAAACTGCCGATCTACGGGCTGTGTCTGCGCCTGATCGAGGCGAATGTAGTCTTCGGACAACCGCAGCAAATAGTTCAC
The DNA here is from genome assembly GCA_965213875.1 of Tunicatimonas sp. Classification (GTDB taxonomy): domain Bacteria; phylum Bacteroidota; class Bacteroidia; order Cytophagales; family Cyclobacteriaceae; genus Tunicatimonas. The sequence continues at coordinate 22,659 of CBDCAN010000024.1, forward strand.
CCCTACATCGAAACGGTGCGTCTTTTTTGGGTTCGTGGCGTAGCGTATTCCTAGATTCACATTATCGCTCTGCTCGGCCGACAAGTCAGCGTTGCGGCGGGTAAACAGACCATCACCTAGCAATTCCACCGCTTCGGGCAGCCGGTAGGTGTGTTCGTAGGAGGCCTTCACCTGCCCGGTGGGCAGGACAAAAAACGTAGCAGCCGCCCCGTAGCCGACATTGCGGCTATTGGCACCCGATATCTGGTAGTTGGTTTCGCCCGCCCCGCCCGATACGTCCTCGAAGGACGCTGCCGTCAGGTGATACAGTTTTGAGAAGAGCGTCGCTGTAAAGCGGTCGTACTCGGTTTGCCACGCCAGCCCCAGCACCTGTTTACGCAGTCGCTGAGGAAACAAAAAGGTGACGTTATCCGGATCTTCTGCGTCGTCGGAGGAACGCTGGAAATCAGTTAACAGGTAGTTGGCCGACACCCTACTGTAGTCGCTGAGGGTGTAGGTAATATTTGAGGTGAGTAACGCTTCTCGGTCGCGGTTTTCTAGCTGGGTGCGGCGTAGTTCAGCCGTGGTCGTGGATTCGGTATCTTGTAACCAGTTGTAGCGCAAGCGGGTGGTATCCACAAACTGATTGCGGGTGTGGTTGTACGCGGCGTACAAGCTGAGATCGAGACCGTCGGCCAGCAGGTTATCTTTGTTATAACGAAGGGTAGGAATCAGCGAGTGGGTGCGGGCCGTGCGGGCACCGAACACCTGGTCCATAATCACTCCGTTCTGAATGTCTTGCTCGTTGCCGGAAGCAATCAGCCCCACTAGCAACTGGTCGGCGTAGGGTCGGGCCGTCACGCCGACTTCCACCCGGGCCGCCGCCGACCGGTACTGATCGTGAAAGCGCTCCACCTCCTGCGTGGGTAGACGCTGCCCACTCTCCAGGTCAATGGGGCGCACGCCGACCCGGTAGTTGTTATCGGAGTAGTTATAAAAGGTCATCGTCCGCACGGTGATGCCGCTCGGGGTGGTGTGGGCGGCGTGCACGCTGGCCCGATGGGTATTGAACGAGCCGTAGCCGTAGGATACATCTAAGTAGCCGGGAGCGGCGCGTGAGATGATATTGACGGCGCCTCCCAGCGCGTCGGTGCCCAGGCTGATGGGAACCACTCCCTTGTAGATTTCTACCCGTTGGGCCAGGTTCACCGGAAAATTATTGGGGGTGAGCGACGAGCCGAAGTTATCCATCGGAATACCATCAAGGTAAAACCTCACCTGCTTGCCCGAAAAGCCGTTGAGTGAGAAGGAGAAACTTGAGCCCAAGCCGCCGTCTTCCCGAACGCGCACCCCCGCCGTACGGTCGAGTACCTGATTAAGGTCGGTACCGGTATTGTACAGCGCTTGTGTTTCTATCACGTCTACCGTGTAGGCCCGCTGCTTTACTTCCTGCTCTTCGGTCTGGCCCTCAATCAGTACGTCGTTCAATTGCTCCACCGCTTCGGCCAGTATGATATTCAGCATATGTGTCGCACCCGCACCGAAGTCTACCGTTTGCCGCACGGGTGCATACCCCACCGAAGATACCTCTACCGTCTGCTCGCCCGAAAACGTTCCCTGAACGGAGAAGCGCCCGGTTACGTCGGTGATGGTTCCTCGCTTGAGTGACTTGATAATCACGGTGGCTCCGGGGACAGGTTTACCGGCCTCATTGTTCACCGTTCCGCTCAGCACCGACTGGGCCCGGAGGGGAAATGCCAGGGCCGTAAGTAGGATGAGGGTGAAACTAATGACTTGTGACAGCACGAGGCGCAAACGTTAGGTTAATCATCAGAATAGTTAGAGCGGCACTTCGGCAGTTGACCTTTGCTCTACTGGGCGGTACGAGCTTTTGCGCCGTTGCTTTTGTCGGCGGCCCCACCAGAGCAGCCCCCCCGTGACGGGTAAACTGGCCGTGATCAGACTGGCAAAAAAAGCGAGTATTTTACCAAAAAACCCACCGATAGCTCCTACATGAATGTCGTAGTTGCTACGCATCATATGATCAGCAAAATCGGCCTGTTCGTACGTTCCGTAGATGCTACCCGCGTCGAGCTCTTCCAGGGTACGGGCATCAAAGAAGCGGTAGTCGGCGTTATAGAACACCCCCTTCTGCCGGGCTACTTCTACGTAAACACTCGCCGTATCGCTGGTGGGATAGTGAATCTCCCAGCTTACGGCGCCGTTGTTCTCGGCCCGCAATTGCCCCAGTAGCCGGTCTACCGACGGCACCTCGGAGAGAGCCTGCGGATCGCTGACGTTGTTAGGAATCACGAAGTGTGGTTTCTGATCACCGCCTGCGGATTTATACACCGCGTAGTAGAACCAACCGTAGCCCATTACCGACCCCGTCAGCGCCAGGGTGAAGGCGAACAGATAGATATAAAGACCGACCACTGAGTGCAGGTCAAAGTTTTTGCGCCGCCAGCCGGTGGTCGGCTTCCACCGAAACTGAAGTCGCGCCGGAGCCGCTCGGCGGTTCTTAGGCCACCAGAGCAGCAGTCCGCTCACCAGAATCACTAGAAACAGCAGTACCGACACCAGCACCACATGGGTACCCAGGGCAGGCGGTAACCAGAGGTACTGATGGCCGTCGAGCACCCAGGCAAAAAAACCACTTCGATGGTCTACCGTACGCAGCACCTCGGGGCGGTAGGGATGGATGAAGACGCTCTGGTGAAAGACGGGTTCATATTCGTAGAAGATGACCTCAACGGGGTCGTTGCTATTTCCGTATGCTACCCCGTGGATGGCTCGTCCCGGCACCACCGTTTCGGCCAGAGCCTTTGCCTCCGTAGGGGTAACGTTAGGCTGGTCTTGTGCGGGAATCGACGCTTCCTCCGAAAGGAAACTCTCAATCTCTTCCTTAAACACCCACGCACAGCCGGTGACGGACACAATAAAAACCACCAGTCCGGTAACTAATCCGAGCCAGCCGTGGATTCTGAGGATTACTTTTTTTGCGTTAGCGTTCATAAGTAAGTCAGCGTTAGTGATCAATTTCTACGTCGGCCGATAGCAGCAGCGTTACCGCCTGTTGCGCTGTTGCCTCGGTAGCTTTCGGTATTTTTACTCAATCTTGTCGGTCGTCAACCGAATAGTGGCGGGGCGATAGGCCGAATTACAATCGGTAAAATCCTTTGATGGTTTTTCCGTTGATCTTGGCTCCGCGTTGTGCCGTTGCTTCGGCTACGTTTACCTCGTACACGTAGGCCTCCGTAGCGGTTTCTACACTGACCAAGACTCTGTCATTTTCTACCAATACCGGCGAGGCGTAGCGAATAGCGTGCAGCGGAATTTCCTGGTTGTTTCCGTCCGTTACCGGAGTAATGGTCTGGTTCACCAGATCAATAATTACCAGTTGCTGATTGAAGATATCCCGTCCGAAGGCCGACCAAGCGGGGCCGTCGTCGCCGGTCAGAATGCGGGCGATGGCCCGATTGCCGTCTACGTAATCAAACCAGAACAGCTTGCCACCGTTGGTCGCTTCCTCCACGTTGAAAAAGTAGTCGGGATCAAATTCGGTGGATCCGGCTGGAATGCGCAGGATGCCCGAAGGCTTGGTGGCCGTCGGGGCGAAACCCGCCATGGCGGCACCGCAGGAGAACGAGTACAGATCTCCATTATCGGCTTCAATCAAACCAGTTGTCATGCCATTAACTCCAATGTTACTGGTACGCGGATCGGCAATGATTTTTTCCGGAGCAGTGCCTACGTTGGGGTACGAATATACCGCCACAAAAGCACTATCGGGGCGCAGGGTGCTGAAGTTACCTAATGCATCCAGCTTATGAAACGGAACAAATAGTTTATCCCCTCGCACTTGTAGAGCCGTTGGCCAGGACATGAGCGAATCGGTTTCGGAGCGAAATACCTCCAAGCTGATCTTTTCGGTAACCTGTACGGCCTGCGCGTCTACTAGGTACAGCTGTTTATTGGCAAAGCCCGCTCGGGGAATTTCCATGGCCAAGAGCGTCGATTCATCGTCGGTCGCTCCAAACATTTCTAGGGCGTTCTCAAAGATAAACGAGCCTCGTTCGACGATCACACCTTCTTCGTTGGCTGTGTAGCCCGTGCATTGGTTATCGTCACTGTAGCCGGAGGCAAATAGGGTGTTGCCCACCGGGTAGTAGAAGCGCCATCCGGTTTGCTCGATGCCCGTGCCCACCGCGGATATTTCGCCCAACAGAATAGAATCCCGGGCTTGGTTAATGATAAATTCAGTCTCATCACCCCCGGTGGTTTTTAGCGACATAGTAATGCCCGAGGCAGTTTCGCCGGTGGTCGGGTCGGGGGCATTATTGTCATCGTCGCAGGCGATCACCAGTAGCGTAAGGAAAAAGAAAAGTACAGATTTTTGCAAAGTATACATGATGGGTTTCGGTTACGATTCGTGCAGAAAATAGCGGAGCTTCACGTAGAAGGCTCGCCCGGGTTTTTGAATAAGAAAGTTGTCGAAGACGGCCTCATCCGTCAGGTTGGTGACAGTGGCTGACAGATTGTAGCGCCCTTCCTGAAAACTCGCTTCGGCCGTTAGGTCAAAGGTGAGTTGAGTAGGAATAATATTTTTGTCGCCCGGATTACCCAGGTTTTCCCACGTCAAGAAAAACTCGTGTACGTAGTTGGTGGTCCAGTAGAAGGCCAGGTGCCGACCTTCGGTCAGGCGAAACGGTTGCAGGGCCACCCGACCGTTGGCAAAGAAGTAGGGCGTGTTCGGTATCCGGCTACGGTAGTTGTCGTTCGGCAACCCTTCATCAAGGGGCGTGCGGTCGGTAATGTGCTGGTAGGTAGCGCTAAGGTTAACCATCAGTAGCCGCCCCCGTTGCAGTTGCACACTGCCCTCTACGCCTTGGCTGCGAACGTTAGCTAAGTTTTCGTACACCCCAAACGGCCCTTCAGCACGGGGGGGCTGAATAAAGTCCTCCGAAAAGCGGGAGAAGGTATTTCCCTCTACCATCAGCGCAAACTCTCCAAAGCTTCGGTCGAACCATCCGCCTAGGTTAAGATTGTAGCTTTGCTCAGGTTGCAGATCAGGATTTGGCAAAATGTACAGTCCGCTCCCCAGAATTTCGGTAGGTTCGGGAATGCGATAGGCTCGCTCAAAAGAAGCTTTAACCCCACCAACTGTCGCCAGTTTGTACGAAAATGAGACTCCGTAGCCCGTGTTATCAAGAGCAATGTCAGTTACTACGTCGTTGTTCTCAAAATCCTGGGTGACGATGTCCCCTTGATAAAAGTACTGTTTAGCAAACACCGATGCATTCAAGCGATCGTTAGAGCTGTTAAACTCGTACGCTAGCCCCAATAAGTTCTTACTGATGCGGTTGGGAGACTGAAAAGAACGGTTAAACGCATCTACTTCATCTTCACCGGTGCGGCGCAGGTAACTCTGCGAAGCGTTGAAGTGCAGACGATGGTTGTTACGTAAGAAGTACTCAGCATTGAGTTGACTGCGTAGGGTGTTATCCGTTAGGCGAAACAGCGATCGTCGCTGGCCCAGCTCGCCCTTGGGGTCGTTCGGGTCTTCCGCCAGCCGGTTGATAGTGGCCCCGGCCCAATTGTAGCGCAAGGTGCTGGTATCCATAATACTCTCTCGGGTTTGCCCGGCCAGTACGTAGGCCTGCAGGTTCAGCTTACCCATCCGTTTGCGGTAGGTACTCGAGAACAGCCCCGTCTGGTTGCGGGTATGAAACTCTCCGAACACCCGCTTGATATTGAAGTCCGGATGCTGGTAGTTTTTACGATTGGCCGCGTAGGTGACGCCCACTTTCCATTCGTCGGCCCACGATTTATTTAACAGCCCCGCTTCCAGGTTGAGCATGCCGGAGGTATACTGATCATGAAAGCGACGGGTACTAAAGTTATTGTCAATAATGTTACCGTTGGCATCGGTGAGCGGCACACTTTCCATTCGGTAGTTATTGTCCGAGTGGTTGTAGAACGACTGGGCTCGGACAAAGTGCCCACGTTCGGGGTTGATGTGCTGTGCGTTGACTGCCGCCCGGTGAGTGTTGAAACTACCAATGGAATACGAAGCGTCTAAGAAGCTTTCGCGGCGGTAGCCGGTTTTAATATTGATCGCTCCTCCCAACGCATCGGAACCCAAACTAATCGGCACGACGCCCTTGTACACCTCAATTTCTTCAATGAGGCTGACCGGGTAGTTATTGAGCGTAAGCGCCGAGCCAAAGTTTTCCATCGGCACCCCGTCGATGAAGTAGCGCACCTGGTTGCCGGAGAGTCCGTTGAGTGACAGGGCGAAGCCTGATCCCAGCCCGCCGGACTCCCGAATGTTAACCCCCGGTGTTCGACCAATAATCTGATTGATATCCGCCGTTAGGTTACGTTGGGGGGCTGTCTCTATGACTTGCACCGCCAGCCCCTCGGTCCGCTTTACGTCTGCCGTAGAGGCTCCCTGCACGACAACTTCGTCCATCTGATTAACCTCTTCCTGGAGGCGGATACGCACTTGTTTGGTTTGTCCTGATTTTAGGCTGATACTGAGAGCCTGCTTCTGGTAGCCAACGCCCGAGATCGTTAAGGTATGCTTACCAGGCCTGATTTGAGTGACGGTAAAGTTGCCTGATACGTCGGTAGCCACTCCTTGATCTGCCCCCAGCAACACCGTGATACCGGGAAGGGCTTCTCCGTCCGGATCCACAGCAGTACCTTGTAGCGTAGCTGTTTGGGCATACAAGCGGTAGGGGAGGGCTACCGTTAGGATGACTATGAAAGTACGGAGTAAAACCACAGATACACTGACTATTTAGACTATTTCTAAAGAGTGCAAATATGGCCACGAAACATTTACTACACAATAGCTAGCGGTAGGGGTGTTTTGATACTAGAAGTAGTATACTTATATGAGCGTGCTAGAAAACTAAATCATACAATTACTCAACAATCAACTTGCCTTTCATAAGAGAATAGTGGCCCGGAAAGCTGTAGATGTAATCGTAGGTGCCCTTAGGGGGAGCTTCAAAGGCGATAGTATCTGAATCACCTCCGCCCAATAACCTTGTGTGGGCAATCACTTGTTGGTTACTTTCAGGAATATACTCATTGTCCCGTGCTTTAGGGCGTCGTTGGCAAAAGCGGCCAATTCGGTACCCAACTCAAGCAACACAAAGTTATGGCCCATACCTTCTTTGGCCATCTTCCCGTTGTGGTTCAGCGTGAGCGGAATTGTTTGGGTTTGGTAGCCCACCCCTGAGATGGCCAAGGTATGATCACCGGGTTATCGTCTCGCCGAAAGTGCGCATAGGCATCGGTAAACACTTCGTAGCGTTCGTGCCGTAGCAGCCAGTTAAAAAACCGTCCGATGACGATCACGTAGCTAATCATGAACCCGGCTACCATACCGGTCCAGGCAATTGTCAAACGGAGAGTCCATTCGTAGGCGGTTGTCATATCATTTAGTGGTTATTTTCGTATCTTTCGCTAAATAATGTTGACTATGATACGCAAGATTGTTGTCCCCCAAGAGCGCACCTACGTGCTCGAGCTGCCTGAAGAGTTTGTGGGTAAAGAAGTAGAAGTGTTGGCGTTTGAGGTGAAAGAAGAAGTACCCTCTCAAAAAACAGTAGAAAAGCTTGAACAAGAATTGACGGGCCTGACAACGAATGATCCAAGTTTTGGGCCTGATCGGGACGAAGCCAGTAACTATTCGGAACCAAACAAAGAGATAGCTAATATGTCTCGGGAAGAACGCATCGTATACCTTAAGCGAACCTTGGCTCCATATCAGGTAGATCTGAGTAACTATAAATTTGACCGAGACGAGGCCAACGATTATGAGTAAGCCAGCTGCGCTTGATACCAACGTGCTAGTATACTTGCACCAGTTAGAAGACAATGGCAAGCACCAAAAAGCGCTAGAACTGATGGCTGACATACCTGTCGTATCTACCCAAGTAATCTCGGAGTATCTAAACGTATTACGCCGGATTTTAAAATTACCTAAAACTGAGTTGATAGGCGAAGCTACTGCTTGGTTGAAGGTATGCCAGATAAAAGCAATCAACCTTGGTACGCTAGAGTATGCGCATAGACTTATCAACCGGTACGACTTCCAGCTATTTGACGCTATCATCGTAGCCTCGGCTTTAGAAGCCAATTGCACCATCCTGTATTCCGAAGACATGCACCATGATCTGCTGGTAGAAAAACAACTGCGCATCCTAAATCCTTTTGTGTGATACGTTTATGCCCCGGCGGGGCGCTTTGATGGGCCGATGAGGCTATTTACATTCAAAACGCCCCCGGGGACATTCAACTAAAACTGTCGGCTGCCATTAGGCTGCATTACGTACTGAAAGGTATAGTGTCGCCCGGCCGGTCGAGTGGCGTTATCAGCGAACTCCGGCGTGGTCGTATCAGGGTTACCTTCGTAGTAGCTGACAACTTCTAATTTGGCGTAATTGCCTTCGGCAGTGCGCAACACAATCACCCGGCCCGGAATGGGAATAATGGCGTTAGAAGGCGTATCCCCGCCGGTGTAGTTATACCATCCGTTGCCAGATCCGCCCGGAACGGCCAGTCCACTCTCGCTGTCGGTCTGATAGCCCGCCTCAGGAGCTTCCAATAAATCACTAAAGACCCCACTCATGACCTGGGCCTCGCCCTGTCCGGGGCCAGACGTGCCCCCGTTCACCAAAATAGTCGTTCCGGCCAAAGCAATGTCCCATTGCGTAGAATTGGAATCAGCTTCATCCACCACCCGACCTTCAGTCAGGCTGTAGAAGGTATAATCAGGCGGCGGGGCCTGTGATGGGTCGCCCACCGGGGCATCGGCGTCAGCCGGAATGTCAGTGGCCGTTTGCACTGCTACAGTCGTAGAGCCATCTGAGATATCGCCTTCGTCGTCGTCGCAGCCCGAGAAGGTGAGCAGGCTACCCAATAACCCGAGGTAGAGAAAAATAGGTAAGCGTTTCATATTGATTTAAGGGTCAGGTTTAACAAAGTTCAGTTGTAGTCCGGAGAAGAAGATGCGCCCCGCCAGGGCTGGTTCGTTAGATGTGGTGTGGTTGGTCAGATTATTTACTCCGGCTTCCATTGTGAGCCAGTCGCCGAAGTGCTTGCGGGCCGCCAAGTTCACCAGCCAGTAGCCATCGGCGTACTCGTTGGCCGCATCCAGTACGGTATTGCCGTTAAAGTCGCTCAACCCCCAGCGGCCACGGTAGAGACCGCGCAGCGATACATCAAAATTATGACGAGCATTGGTATAGAATACTTTGGCATTACCTGAGTGGCGCGAGCGGTTGAATAGTCCACCGTAGTCGGAGGAAGCAACGGCTACCGTGCGATTGTTGCCGTCCCGCCGAAACACCTCGCCGTCTTCTATGCTTTGGTAAGCTTCTTGGTCGTGGGTATCCAGGTACTGATACCCCATACTAAACGCCCAGGCAGGATAGGGCTGGTAGTCTACTTGCGTTTCTACCCCCTGGGTGAGTACTTTGGCGAAGTTGAAGTAGCTAAAAATATTTTGCCCGTTGGTTTTGCGGGCGATGGGGGCCGTCTCGATCAGGTCCTGAATATCGTTACGGAACAGGTTGGTTTGCCCCTGTAGCCGGTCAGACAACTTCAGTCGGAATCCGAGGTTGTAGGCAAGCGAGCTTTCGGCCCGAATTTCTTCTACTGTGACCGGGTCAGTCAGCACCTGATCGATCTGACCCTGTGCCTCAAGCTCAGCGAATGCTTCCTGTACTACGCGCGAGCCTAGTACGCTGTAGCCCGCCACCGGATTGGTGAAGTTCAGCAGCAGTTGTCGGAAGTCGGGGGCCTTATAACCACCGCCGAACGACGCCTGCACGCTCAGCCAGTCCGTGGCTTCGTAGCCCACGGCTAGCTTCGGGCTGAGCCGGTCAGCGTAAGCGCTGTGGGCATCGTAACGCCCTCCGACCACCACGTTCCAACGGTCGGTGGGTTGCCACTGGTACTGCGCGAAAGCATACGTTGACGTAAACCGGTTGACATCGTCGTAGCGGGTAGCCTCTACCTGTTCGCTGAGGTATCCTGCCCCCCCGGTGATGATGTGCCGGTCGTTAGCGTACCAGTCGTACTGCGCTTCACCGCGCTGGAACGTTTGATCAAAGGTGCTTCGATCGTAGGCCTGTCCGTCTGACTGGAAAGTAAGGTTGCTTTCGGTGCGGTAGCCACTCAGGTAGTGCCGCACTTGCACGTGGTGGCGATCGTTGGGACGATACTCCAGCACCGGCAGCACGTTCCAATCGGATTGGACGTTTTCGCTGTTCATCCGAGTAGGATCTTCTTCCAGGGTAACGTCCAACTGGTCTTCGTTACTCTCGCGGTAAAAACGGCTACTCATCCGTAGATTGATTTTATTACTGATACGGTACGAAACTTTGGGGCCAAACGTAAGGGCTCGGTAAGGAGCTACGGTTTGGGCCACGGACTCAGCGGTCAGATCATAGCCATCGGAGCGAAGGCGGTTGGCAAACATGCGTACTGATAAGCGGTTGTTACGGTAGCCTGCTTCAGCTTGTGTATCCCAGGTGTTAAACGAACGGTATTGGGTTCCTAAATTGCCGTTCCATCCGGGTTCATTACCGCGCGTGATGATATTAACCACCCCGGCCATCGCCTCGCTGCCGTAGAGAGAGGAAGAAGGACCGCGAATAATTTCTATTCGCTCGATATTATTGACGGTCAGGCGAGTTAGGTCTATCGTTCCGGCCGTGCGACCGATCACTGGTTCACTGTCGATAAGAATGAGAATGTAGTCAGAAGACAGTCCTTGCATCTGCAACCCGGCCCCGTGATCTGAAATCATCTGCAACCCAGTCTGTTCTTGCAGTACTTCATCAAGCCGCAGCGAGCCAATACGTTCAATCTGCTCACCGGTGATGACCTGAGCGGGTACGGGGACTTCATCAATAGCCCGGGCCGTGCGGGTAGCCGTTACGATCACATCTTTCAACGATCCTGAAGCTTCAGCAAGTTTCACCGCTACTTCCGTGACTTCTTTTTCTGATAAGGTAATTGGTAGTTGTTGTGATTGGTAGCCCAGGTACGAAACAACCAGCGTATGCTGGCCCGTGGGCAACTGATTCAAGGAGTACTTGCCCTTTGGATCAGTAGCGGTACCCTGCGTAGTGTTTTTTACTACGACTGTTGCTCCAGCCAGTGGCTCCCCCGCTTCATCAGTCACAGTTCCACGCAACGACTGCGCATACGCCCATTCGTTGGATAGTCCGACGACAGTCAGTATAATCAATAGAATCTGTCGATTCTGCATTCTTTTAACTCTTTAGTTTTATTTAGACTAATTATAAACTAAAAAATCAAAGGTATGCTTTCAGGATATAGATGTCAATCGCCAGTAATAGCCTTTCTTCTGAGCCAGCAGTAGCTATCGGGTTTAGCCAGCCGTAGTAGCGTGCTTGTATCTACAGTGAATTGCTTTTGCTAAATAGCTTGATCACTGTTACTATCCAATTTGATAAGCCCTTGGCGATGAGCTTGGACTACGAGCCCTACCGGAGTTCTCACATCCCAGCTTCCTAAGAATGCGCTTGCGGTGGGCATTGATGGTATGGGGACTTAGGTTGAGTTTCGTAGCAATTGTTTGGGTAGAAAAATCCTGAGCAATGAATTTGATGATTTGCAGTTCTCGAGAGCTAAAGGGAGTATCAACTGTGCTTTTCGACTGAGCCGTGTCAGTCAACACATTCAGCACCGAATTACAGTAGAATTTTTGCCCCTCGGCTACTGCGTGAAAAGCACTGACAATCTCTCTCTGACTGCAATCTTTAGTAAGAAAGGCGAGTACGCCACTTTGCAGTACAGGCAGCATTCGCTCTCGTCTGTTGTCTGCGGTAAGGATAAAAAGTTTGAGGGTGGGGTATCGTTCGCTTAGCCATTGGAAACCCTCTGGTGGAAAACCAGAGAAATCAAGGTAGTCAAGCACGAGTATAGAGGGAGAATCTTGTTGGATACGCAACGTTAGCTCTTCCCACTGGTGTACCTCACCCGTTATCTTGTAATCTGTCTCAGTTTCAAGCAAATATCGGATGCCTGCTCTCGCTAGTTCCTGATCATCTGCCAGCAAAACCCGTATCATGCTTGCTATTATTTAGAAAAATTCTAAACTATGTAACAAAGCGTTACCACACAAATGTTTGGTAATACTTAGTTTGCCACAGTTTATCAGTCTGGAAACGACGGATAAATTGAGCAGTCGGAGTCGGATGAAAGTGATCCAGTCTGGCTAGGGCAAAGTGCACCACCCTTGAAGGCATTGTTACCAATAATCTGAAAGCCGCTGTCGCGCAAAGCAGTCACTATCAACCGATGCTTGATGAGACATTCGCCGACTTTGCTGAGCATTACGAGACAACCGCGCCGCGGTGGCTATTCTTCCTACCAGGGCCTATAAACCTCGGGATAAGGCTATCGTTGAGGACACCGTGCGGATTGTCTGTAGGCGGGTATCCGCCAGGGCTAGAAATACTACTTTCTATTCTCTTACTGCACTCAACCAGGCTATTGCTGAACTACTAATCGCACACAATCAAACGTCCTTCCGAGGCCGGGACTACTCGCACCCGCCCCTCACCGGCTTAGAGAATTATTTCTTCTTCCTTTCCTTCAGAATTGTAAAGATAAATCCGTACTTCTTTTCCAGTGAGCATAAGAGCCCTGGCTGACTGCGAAAGATAGGAACTACCGTAGTAAAATTCCTGGAGGCGCTGCGAACCGTCTTTAAAAACTATTTTTGCTTTCGTAACATCTCCAGGAATCGGGATAGCGATTTCGTTTCCCGTCGATTGGGTGGCTGTATATGCCTGTAGGGGCCCCGAATTATTAGCAAACAAGCATATCCACGCCTCTTTCTTTTGTAGCACGGCGGCTCCTCTTAAGTTTTCCTGGGTCGCCAACCCGCTGGCGGCGGGCGAGATGGTCCTAAATCCCCCTTCCCCGTCTCCTTGCAAAACTGTTCCTACCGAAGCATCGTATCTCCCGCTGGTCGTCTCGGTTCCAAAATCGTTCCCGGCTAACAGCACATCCAGGAAGCCATCTTGATCAATATCGTGCACCAAAATACCATAGACGGGTGCCCATTGAGCTTGCCGGGGTAAAGCTGATAGCCGGAAGTGCCCGTTTCCAGTATTTTCCAGGTAGCTAGACGCAAATCGGAACGCCTTGGCGGTATAGGCCCGGCTTCGGTCCGCCGGGGTCAGAATATCCGAAACATCCGCTTCGGCGTAACTGGCGTAGTCAGCAAATTTTTTTTTCAGCGGCGGAACCTGGCGGATAAGATCATCTCGGGTGTGGATTGGAGATTCCTGATGGTCAAGGTACGCCGTAATAATGGGATCAATAAATCCGTTTTGGTCTAAATCGGCGGCATAAATAGTCATTGGCTCGTCACGAGACACCGGGTAAGCCGTGTTCAGCCCTACGTTGCCCAGCACGTAATCAATATCGCCATCTTGGTCGAAGTCACCGCCGTTGATGCTGTTCCACCAACCCGCCGTATGAGTAAGCCCTACCTGATCGGAAATATTTTCCAAACGCCCCCGGGTGTTTCTAAAGAATTGAATGGGCATAAACTCACCAACGACGATGAGATCGGTATCCAAGTCGTTGTCAAAATCAGTCCACAGGGCGTCCTTAACCATACCGACCCGGCGCAGCCCCGGGGCGCTCTCCGGCGTTTTATCAACAAAGGTGCCGCCCTCGTTGATGAGTAAATAGCTGTCTGGCGGAAGCGGATACTTCAATGGAATGGACCGCCCACCCACGAACAAATCCAGGTCGCCGTCTTGATCAACGTCGGCGGCCCTCACGCAGGACGAACTCACCCGTAGTGCGGGCAGTACGCGGCGGGTAAGCGTAAAGTTGCCGATTCCATCGTTAGCGTACAGCCGGTCTTGGTAATACTCCGACCCCGAAAAGTGTTCGTTGCTGCCACTTGCAACGTAGAGGTCCAGGTCGCCGTCGTTATCATAGTCAAACAATAGCACTCCCAGATCTTCCTCATACTTTTCCTGCCTGGTGAGTTTCTTCTTCTGAAAAGTGCCGTTCGGTTGCTGGAGAAAAAAATGTCCGGAGTGCTCGTAGGCTCCGCCTACGAAGAAGTCACTCAACTTGTCTCCGTTCACGTCGCCCACCGCAATGCCGGGCCCCTGCTCCGACAGTTTGTGGGGCAGCAGATGCTGCCGACTGAAATCGTTGTACTCGGGGTCGGTGTGTTGGTAGGCTATTCCCAGCGCTTCTGTCACCTCCGTAAACCAGGGGGCCGAATAGCCTGAAGTACGACCGGTCGGGAGGCGAGCGTCAGCGTGGCGGACCACCAAGCGCTGGTTAGCCGCAACGTCCTTGATGTCGGATACGGTTCCGTCGGGCCACTGAACCCGAAGGCTATCGATACGATTATGGGTACCCAAGCCAAACTGAAGGACCGGGTCGACCGACGACTGGTATCCCCGGGTGGCCGATTGCTCCGCCATCTGGTGCATTCCAGCTATGTAAACCGATACTTTAGCTCCGATACCTGACAAGTTCAAACGATCACCCACCAAGCGAACCTTCAGAAAGTTATTTTCACTAATTCGATTGATTTGGTTTTCGTAGATAAAGGCGGGTTTGTTCATGTTATTAACCACCAAGTCCAGATCGCCATCGTTATCCAAATCACCATAGGCCGCGCCGTTCGACAGCGAGGGCTGATCGATTCCCCATGGCACGGAGGCGTCCTCAAAGTGTAGATTACTTTTGTTCTTAAACACCACATTGGGCAGTTCAATAGAAGGCATTTGCCGAGCCTTCTCTCGCAAAACGTGGTCTAAACTATCCGCCGTGATCTTGCTACTCACTCCGGCGGTGTAGTTAATAAAATCCAGATCGGTGATATCGCGCAGGTAACCGTTAGAAATAAATACGTCTTTCCAACCGTCGTTGTCGAAGTCAGCAACCAGCGGAGCCCAGCTCCAGTTGGTAGCGTGCAAACCGAGTAGCTGCCCTATTTCGGCAAACCTATGCTGCTTACCAACGCGCCCCAGGTTTAGCTGAACGGTGTTCCGCATGTACTGGGGCATATAACCCATTTGCCGGGTATACGCAAAGAGGTTGTAGTTCATAGGGCCCGACATTTTCTTCCGGTGAAGGTTGTCCGGGGGAAGCATATCCAGGGTGATGATATCGCTGAGTCCATCGTTGTTGAAATCGGCAATATCGTGTCCCATGCTAAAGTGGCTCGTGTGACCGAAGTAGGTGCTGGCCACCTCGGCAAAGGTGCCGTCTTGTTGGTTCAGATAAAGGTAATCGTTGGCCAAAAAATCGTTGGTGATGTAGAGGTCGTCCCAACCGTCTTCGTTCACGTCACTGATGCCCACTCCCAGGCCCAGGCCATCGTAGCGGATACCGGCTTTTTGGCTCACGTTGGTGAAGGTAGGATGCTGATTAGGACCCACCCCGTCGTTTCGGTAGAGCCGATCATTCGCCGGACCACTGCCATCACTCACTAGCGGACGTACTTCGTTGGGATTGCGAATAGCATTGGTATGATTGAGCAGGTACATATCCAGGTCACCGTCCTTATCGTAATCCAAAAAGGCGGCCTGGGTCGAGTAGCTGGTGTCGGCCAGGCCGTAGGAGGCCGCCGCTTCGGTAAACGTCGGCCTTTTGCTTCCTTCTTCCGTTCCGTTATTAATAAAGAGCTTATTTTTGCGTCGATTAGCCGGGTAGTTGCCCGAGCGACATACGTATATATCCAGCCAACCGTCGCTATTGATATCCACCATCGTTACCCCTGTGGACCACCCGGAAGAGGCAACGCCCGCCGACTCGCTGATGTCTTCAAATTGAAGGGGCTCACTCCCGGCATTTAAATAGAGCGCATCACGAACTTGATTTCCGGTGAAAAAGACATCGAGCAACGAATCGTTGTTGAGGTCGCCGACAGCTACTCCACCACCGTTGTAGACGTAGAAGAAATCTACCAGGTTAGCGGTATCATCTTCTACGATAGCGTTACTGAAAGCCACGCCCGTTTGTTCAGGGGACAATAGTTTGAACAGAGCTTCTTGCCGGGGGTGGTCGTCCTCCCTGTTTGCGCAACTGTGCAGTAAGAAGACCAGCAAAAAAGCCATTCCCCCGCGTAGGGTTGAAAAACGATGACAGTTTATAGCAAACAGCAAATTTAAGCAGTATTTAGGCACTACGATGGTCATAAACGAACAGAACCTGCTCTTGGCAGGTTCTGAACTACTAAATAAAAACAAGAAGATTAGTATACCGGATTTTGCGGAACGTTGGGGTTGCCTAATGTTTCGTTGAGCGGAATCGGAAGTACGTAGTCCTTGGGAGACAGCTGTCGATCCACGTCGTAGGTATCGATGAACTCCTGGATGTAGTCGCCCAGGTAGTCAGGATCGCCACCAAAGGTGCTTTTGCGCTTCAGTTCAGGATACGTCTCTTGCTCAAAGGCAAACTCCAGCACCCGTTCTTCCACAATCGCATCGCGTAATGCGGACTGACTCAGTCCCTCGAGCGGTTCCAGTCCGGCACGACGGCGCACCTCGTTGATGCCCATAAACGCATCACCGGTGCCACTTTCGTTGGCCGCCTCAGAGTGGCCCAGTAGCACGTCAGCGTAGCGAAGCAAGACAATGTTTCGTTCGGTAAGGGCAAAGGCAGTGATCCCTACTTCTACCCACTTGGCCACCCAGGCACTAGAGAAGACCAACTCGTTGGGGTTGTTTGGGTCGGCATCTGCTGATACCATCCCCCCGAAGCGGCTCAGGTTATAGGGTGCTTCTGCGCTCCAGCGTATGGTTGGAAACTCATCGTTGCTATTCTGGCCGATGCGGGTGGTGGGGTACTCGGTGATGAACGTAGCCGAAATACGTTGATCGTCAGGATCGTACTTCTCGCGGAAAGCCTGCGTGCCGTTGAGCCAGTGCCAGCCCACCCCTCCGACCGAATTGGGTAGGTCGCCGGGCACGAAGTGGGCGTGGTGGTTGTTTGATTCATCGGCATTGGCCGATGCTGAAATCTGCGCCTCAAAGATACGTTCGCCTAAATTTTCGTTTTCTACGTCGAAATTGTTCGCAAAGTCGTCGAACAACGCCAGGCTGCTAGAATTCATGATGGTCTCAGCGGTCTGCCGGGCTTCGTCCCACTTCTCGTCCAACAGCTGCGCCTTCATCAGCAGCGTTAGTGCTGCCCATTTTGTGGCTCGCCCCACGTCACTGCCCGTGTATACATCGGGCAGAATGTCGGCAACCATCGCCAGGTCTCCTTCTATCAGGTCCAACACCCGGCGCTTTCCGTTCTCACTTGAGGGTAAGTCATCGTCACTAACGGTTTTCTGGGTGGTTACGGGCACGTCGTCGAAGTAGCGTATCAAGTTAAAGTAATAGTACGCCCGCAAAAACATAGCTTCTCCTTTCACGCGGTCTAGCAAAGCGGTGTCGGGGGTGCCCGCCTCCTTCAGTTCGTCGGCCCGCTCAACAATGGCGTTGGCGCGGTTGATATTTTCGTAAGAAATTTCCCAGTAGGTGCTGATGTATTCGTCACCGGGATCTACGTTGCCGTTCTGGAAATTGAGGGGCCCCTTTTCCCAACCCACCTGGTAGCCCACCCGACACTCGAACACATAACGGTTATAGAAGTGATTGAACCACCGATCTTGCCCTAGGGCATCATAAATAGCGTTCACTCCCAGCACCAGTTGTTCAGGGGTTTGAAAAAAGTTGTCCTGCGTGATAAAGTCAGGGTTTTCGTCTAAGTCTTTGCACGCCACGGGAACGAGCAGCGCAAAAACCAGGGTGCATTCGATAAACTTGGCAAGTAATGTCTTCATATTATTGGGGGATTTAAAGTCCTAAGTTAACACCTAAGGTAAAGGTGCGCGCACGGGGGTAGGCATCATAGTCGTCTCCTCGGTTCAAATTGCTCTGTCCTTGATTGTTCACCTCTGGGTCGAAGCCGCTGTAGTTGGTAAACAGTAAGAGGTTTTGAGCACTGACGTAGATGCGCGCTCGGCGAATAAAATTAGTGGTTGGGAGGGTATATCCTAACGAAACATTTTGCACCCGCACGAAGCTCCCGTCTTCAATAAAATAGTCTGAGTCGCGGTAAGAGTTGGCAAAGTCCCGGTTTGCATCAACGACGGGCCGCGGGGCTCCAGTATTCTGGGGTGTCCACGAATCGGTTAGGATGCTGGCAATCTGGTTAATCTTTTGCACTCCGTCGCCAATTTCCGACTGTTGCAGGTTGCGCACGTCGTTGCCGTGCACGCCGCGCAAGAACAGGCTAAAGTCAAAGTTCTTGAAGTTCACCGAGGTGGTCAACCCCCAGGTCATGTCGGGGTTGGGGTCGCCCGTGATCACGTAGTCGTCCGGGGTGATGATGCCATCGTTGTTAGTGTCCTGGTAGCGGGGGTAGCCCGGCTTGTCGCCCGATAGCGAGGGGTTGTTATCGACCTCTTCCTGCGACTGGAAGATGCCTACGTAGTGATACCCGCGCCATACGCCGATCGGATTGCCTGTTTCCACCCAACTGCCGTCGATGCCCAGGTGGTCGCTGGTAGATTCGGAGAAGAAGGGCGTGCTGCTGCCCAGGTCGGTAATTTCATTGCGCAGAAACGATACGTTGCCCGAAATGTCCCACCGCAGGTCCTGGCGGTCGATGGCTACGTAGTTAAGACTTAGTTCGAGGCCTCGGTTCTCGAGCGAGCCGGAGTTTTTGAGCACCGAGCTAAAGCCCAGGCTACTCGGGATGGTCACAAACAGCAGCAGGTCGTCGGTCTGGTTGACAAAGTAGTCAGCCGTTAGGTTTAGGCGGTTCTGCATAAAGGAGACGTCGAGTCCGATGTTAAACATCTGGGTCGATTCCCACCGCAGGTCGGGGTTAGACAGTCGTTCGTCGGCTAGGCCTAGCACCAGCCCGCCCCCGAGCACGTAGTTGTACTCGCGAAGGTTGGCCAGCGAGTTGTACACCGGAATTTCAGAGTTGCCAGTAATGCCCCAGCTCGCCCGTAGCTTCAGGTCGGTGATCGTATTGGTGAGCGACGAGTTCTTGAAGAAATCTTCTTCTATCACCCGCCAGCCCAGGGCCACCGAAGGAAAGTTAGCCCACTTATTGGCCGGGCCGAAGCGCGAGGAGCCGTCGCGGCGGAACGTGAAGGTGAACAGGTAGCGCTCCATGAGGTTGTAGTTGACTCTTCCTAAAAAGGACTTCAACAGCCAGTCGCGCCGTTCGGAAGAAGGAATTTGCAGGTCGGTGCCTCCGGCTAGGGTGGCTTGGTCTACATCAACGGCCGAAAGACCGCGGTTAGACACCCCCGTTCGCTCGTTCGTTTCTTCCTGATAGGTGTAACCCACCACCGCGTCGATCGAGTGATTTTTGTTAAACTGGTGGTTATACGACAGGATATTCTCGTTGAGGATGTTGATTACGTTGCGGTTGAACTTGGTGAGTTGACCCGCCCAGTCGCGCCCCAAGCGAGAAATACCTACCGGATAAAATGTGGTTCGGTTGGCGTTGATCACGTCGGCCCCGATACTGGTTTTGAAGCGAAGCCCTTCGGCAATTTTAAACGTGAAGCCAGTGTTACCCAGAATGCGGTTAGTCACGTCAACGTCGGTTACGTTCTCCAGCTCCTGTAGTGGGTTAGTGAAGAAGCGCCCGTCGTAAGAAGCCAACGCAAACTCACCGTCTTCGTCCCGCACCGGAACGGTCGGATCCAGGCCCAAAGCCGTGATGATAATTCCGCCAGGACCACCCCGGTCAGTGGGGGCGTTGTTGGAGTTGGTGCGGTTAAACGACCAGCTCGAGTTCACCGTCAGGCGGTCATCGAAGGCGCTGTTGTCCAAGTTTAAGCGAATGCCGTAGCGGTCGAAGTCCGTATTCTTAATAATGCCCTGATTGTTGAAGTAGTTGCCGATTACGGCGTACTGCACGGCCTCGCTCCCTCCCGAAAAACTCAGCTGGTGGCTGTTAATGCTGCCGGGACGCGTCACCTCATCGAGCCAATCGGTGCCCTCGCCGATGGCGTCGATTTCAGCCTGCGAGTAGATAGGGGCACCGCCCTGGCTTTCTTCCAGGGTGTTCAGATAGCGCGCGAACTGCCCGCCGTTGAGCACATCGACGCGGTTGGCGACCGTTTGCAGCGACACTGAGCCATCGTACTCGATGCTGGTCTGCCCGGCCTTGCCGCGCTTGGTGGTGATCAGCACTACGCCGTTGGCCCCCCGTGATCCGTAGATAGAGGTAGCCGAAGCATCCTTCAGGATCTCAATCGAGGCAATGTCGTTGGGGTTGATGGTAGCCATAATGTTGGTGGGTTGGCGGTCGCCCCCCGTTCCGTAGGCTCCGTTGTCAGGATAGATGGGAAAGCCATCGATCACGTACAGTGGTTCGCTACCGCTATTGATTGAGTTTGAACCACGAATGCGAACCGATACCCCGCCGCCCGGGGCAGAGGAGGCTTGCGTGACCTGCACCCCCGGGGCCCGCGCCTGGATGCCCTGATCGATAGACGCCACGGGAAATTCCTTCACCGACTCGCCCTCGATGGAGGATACCGAACCGGTTAGGTCGCTCTTTTTCACCGTGCCGTAGCCCACCACCACTACTTCCGAGAGCGACTGCAGATCGGTAGGCAGGGCTATGTCAACCGTGGTGCGCCCGTTAATCTCAGCTTCTGATGTCAGATAGCCTACCGATGAAAATACCAGGGTAGTCGTACCCTCGGGAACGGACAGACTATAATTGCCCTCAATATCGGTCACCGTGCCCGCAGAGGTGCCTTTGACCAGCACGTTGACCCCGGGCATACCCACCCCTTCTTCCTCGTCGGTCACCGTGCCGCTCACGGTGGCCTGGGCAAACGAAGCTATCACGCACGGTCCGATTAACAAACACAGGAGCCCAATAAACTTGCGGTCCGGTTTAAATCTGAATTGTAGAAGTTGATGCATATTTAGGATAGGTTAAGTTTTTTGGATTGTATTGGCGATAGCACGAAAGTAGGCGCATTTTATTCGCAAACAAATGACTGAAGTAATGAAATGCTGGATTATATCATCATATATAGAAAAATTCATAATTTCTATCTGATAACTAACGCTGTTTTTACCACTATGCCTGTCTTTAGTGGAAGATGGGTCACTGAACTGTTACCCTAGCGAAGGCTTTTCTGAGTTTGGCTCAGAAGGTACGAATACCTCATCGCAGAATTCAGCGCACCGCTAAGGCTTATCCCTCTTGCGGTATTCTACCGGCGACATCTGCATCACTTTTTTGAATACTCGGGAGAAGTAGTAGGGATCCTGGTACCCTACCCGATGAGCAACTTCCTTTACGTACAGTTGAGACATATCTAACAACTGGCAGGCGTATTGTATTTTGAGTTGGATAAAGTGATCTATTGGAGAAAAGCCGGTCTTCTGAATGAACAATTTGGAGTAGTAGGCCACAGATAGCCCTGCCTGTTGCGCCAGTTGCGGCAGGGATAAGGCTTCGCCAATGTGCTCTCGCATAAAGGAAATGCTTTGAGAAATAATGTCGTTATCCTTTACTTGCCGGTAGTGCATGAACTGATCGGGGTAAAAAAAGGAAGCCAACAGGTGATGAATGCCTAAATTGGCATACTCCAAGTGAGACCTCACGTAGCCCATAGATAATGTGTGAATCAAGTCTTTGAACAGGTTAACCCGAAAGTCCCTCTGTGAGGTATGATGAGCAGCTAGCGTACCCCTTTTCCTAAAGTGCTGAGCGAGCAGATCGGCCTTGACACCACCAAAGTGAACCCAGTAGATGGTCCAGGCATCTTTTTCGTGTGTGTGATAATGATGAGGAGTATTTTTAGGTATAACAATGAAATCATTCTTGCCAAGCGTAGCGGTTTCTCCCCCAATACTCACTTCCCCGCTTCCGTTCGTCACGTAGATCAGGATATGCGCACTCGACCCGTGCATCCTCTTTCGGGAATGAAAGCGGGCGTGTGGGTAAAAACCAATATCCGTGATGTAGAGGTCGCGCATCAACGGGTCGGTTTGCACTCTGCGAACCACCGAAGACGGTAGCACAATACTCTGCTCACCCGAAAATCCATCTTTCTTGTTCGGTGTGGTCATGATAAGAACGTATCGCTCGCCATCTTGAGGTGTAGGTGCGCCGGGATATGGTACTGGTCTCGTCTGATTACTTCCTGAAAAGCCGTTTTAGCCCGTTCGGTATCCCCGAGGCCTAGCGCGCCCAGGCCAATCAGATAGTGGCAGTGCATGGTGTTGCGCGCGTTAAGGTCTTCTTCCCAGATGAGCAGGTCGGGCAGGGAAATAGCAAAGTAGTCCAGCGTTACCGCATCGTTGCGATGTTGCTCTCCGTAGCTCACCAGGTTGGTAAAGCGCACCTCCGCCTCTGCCTTCCTGCCTAGTTTCAGCAGGGCCAAGCCTTGGTAGAAAATTTTATCAGGCGACTGATCGTTGTAAAATATCGCCGGACTGAGACTGGTTGATCCTTCTGCGGCTTTTTGCCAGCTTTCTGTCGCTAACTTTTCTTCGCCCTGCCCGGCGTAGGCGCAGCCCAACCAGTAGTGCACATCGTTCTCCTGGGCTCCGAAGAGCTTACCTTCCCCCAGGTTGGGGGGATAACGCTGCGCGGCCTGCAGATGCTCGATGGCCGATTGGTACGCTTCGGCCCGTAATGCTGCCTTGGCTAATGCTACCCGAACGGTGACGTACTGAAACGGAACCTTACCCTCTCCTCCTTCCCAGGGATGAAACTGCCGCTGCTGAATTAGCCTCAAGGCTTCTTCGAACCTTTCCTTCAGGGTATGGAGCGCTACCCACGCTAGGTACAGATCGTCGCGCGAATGAGTCAGTGCGCTGTTTTCTGCCAGACGTTGCTTGCGTTCGTCTATCGGCACGTTGGTTTTTTTATACAGCTGATCCAACTCCATGAGCAGCCGCGCATCAGTGGGGTCTAAGGTAAAAGCGCGCTCAAGATGCCTCCGGGCTAAGCTTGGTTGCTGCGTTTTGTTAAAGTATAACAGCGCCAGGTTACGATGCGCACCGGCGTTGGTATCATCGAGCGCTACCGCAGTTTCCCAGCAAGACCGGGCTTCTTCGTACTGCCGGGCAGCGTACCAAAAGTTGCCCAAGTAGTAGGGGGCCCGGGCGTCCGGGGGGTTGCTAATCCGCGCAGCCCGGAGCACCACTACTTCTTCCAGGCGGTTGGGGAAGCAGTAGTCCGGCGGTGCCTGCTGAGCCATCCGGTACATTTCTTCGGCCGGGGCCAAGGCACCCTTTTGTTCGTAGTACCATCCCCGAAAGTACGACACCATCGGATAGACTGGCTTCTGATTCTGGGCGTAGATGTCCAGCAGGGCAATGGCGCTGTCCCACTGGCCCGCCCGTGCATAATCTAACGAAAACTCAATATAGTTGTGCGCGTAGTCTCGCAGCATCGTTCGAAAGACGTTCAGATCGTCGTCGGCCTCGCTCAGCACGTACTTTTCGTATAAGGCTCCGAAGTTAAACGCATCGATGGCCAGTGAATCGTCTACCCACCGCTGAGCTTCCTCGCGTCGCTCTAGCTTCCTGAGCAAGATGATTTTGAGGTGTCGGGCTTGGTGGTTGTGCCAGTTTCTGATCAGCGATTTTTCTACCAACGCCAGCGCTCGGTCCAGGTTTCCTCGGGAACAGTCGATCTGGGCCAGGTTAAGGTAGCCTGCGTCTTGCCAGGCAGCGTTCCAACAAGCCTTATAAAAGGCGGCGTAGGCTTCTTCCGGCCGGTTCAGATACCTTAGGGTCACCCCTCGGTTAAAGTAGGGTTCGCCGTCGTAGGGATTAGGGTTGTGCCGGGTAAGCGTCTCAATCGCCCGATCAAAGTGAGTAAGTGCCTGGGTAAACTGTCCTTTCTTGAGGTACCACTGCCCCAGCGCGTTGTTGTTACGAACGTCGCCCGGTGCTCGGGCGAGGGCTTCTCGGTAGTAGGCGGTGGGGGCGAAGGTAGCGTGCCGGTACTGCTCCAGGTGCATTCCTTGCAGGTAGAGTTCCTCGACGCTCTCTATGGCGGCGGGTAGCTTCGCCGCTTGGGCCGGTTCCGGAATTTCTCCGGGAGCATTAGCGGCGGGTGACCAGGCCACCAGCTCGTCACCTTGGGCATCGCGCAGGGTAGCGGTAAGCTGCTCGTCAGGCGTAGCTTCCACTGCGACCACCGCCTCGAAACCTTGCCGGGGGCTCAAATCTACCGTCTCTTGCAGAAAAACTCGGTCTTCAGATGCCAGCACCACGGTGCACTGCGGATAATTGGCGGTGACGTAGAACTTCACTGTGGCTTTGCCATCGTCTACTTCCAAGTTTAGCAGTGCCTCCTTCGTAGCGTTTTTCACCACGCCTACGTTGTGGTAGGGCATAAAGTACTGCCGGAAGCTTTTTTCTTCATAGGGATGCATCCAGGAGAAGTCGGGCTGGTTGTCGGTATACACTCCGCACATAAGCTCAATATACGGCCCGTCGCTATCCGTCAGGTTGCGGTCCCAGGCGTGACCAAAGTCACCGTTGCCCCAGGTCCACTGCTTTTTGCCCGGAGAGACGTGGTGGTCCGCCACGTGAAGCAGCCCCCCCCGGGTGTCATTTTCGTATCCTCCCACAAAGTCGTACTCTGAGGTGATGGCCATGTAGGAAGTAGGCACGGGAATATTCTTGTAGCGAGAGATATCGGTGCCGGGCGCGTAGTCCACCTTGTAGTATTCGCCTTTGGCGATGGGAAACTCAGAGACATCACGCTTGCCGTGGTCGAAGACGGCGTTCACGTCGGGCGGAAACACCGATTGGTAATGATCGTTAACGGCGACCGCCGGATTGGCCCACCACAAGAAGGTTTGCGGGTGCGGAGTACGGTTGTAGAGTTGAACACGTACTTCCAGATACGCCTTATCCGGATACAGGGTAAACCCGGCCATACCTTTGGTACGAAACATTCGCTCCACCTCGCTCACCCACACCGTCTGGCTGCCGTCCTTATGATCCTCAATGTGGTAGTCGACGGGCTCGTAGGTGCTCGGGCGGTGGTGCTGGGGCCAGTTAAACTCAATACCCCCCGAAATCCAGGGGCCGGTGAGCCCCACCAGGGCGGGTTTGATCACGTGGTTGTAGTACACAAAGTGCCGCGCGCGCACTTTGTCATAGGCCATCTGGATGCGTCCTCCCAGGGCGGGCAGCACCATAATTTTAAGGTATTCGTTTTCAATAAACACCACCTCCCACTCCTTGTCCGTCTTTTCGTCGCTGATCTGCTCGGTAACCGGATGAGGATAGACCGCCCCGCTGCTGGCCTGATAGACGCGTTTCTCTAGAAATACCGGATACTTCTCGGGTGCCCCTACTTCGTAAGTAGGAATTACGACCGTGTCTCGCCAAGCTTTTACGCTGCTCATGTTGTTAGTTTTTGCCGGAAATACTGGTTATTGTAACGCCTTGATCTGATCGGCCGGAATCGCTTCTTGGGGGGCAAAGTCGCTACTACTCATATACTTTTTCAGGCTGTGCAGAAGCTGCTTGCCCGCGGGGCGTGCTTCCAGGTTGTCCCAGAAATCTACCCCCGAAACCAACAAACCGCCCGCGCCCACCCTGGCCTCAAAGACCAACCCCAGGCTGCGATTGGTAAACCAATCATCGATGACTCTAACAATGGGGGTTAGCCCGGGCGGCAGGTCCCTCAGCATAATGGCGTTAGAATGACTCATAGCGTCCCACCACTGCCAGTTGGAATGATACTCCGTAGGAAATTCCGCGAAGGCGGCGTGGTTCGGATCCACCAGTACTCCCAGGGTATGGGGGGCCTGCCCTTCGGTCCAGGCGGTGTTCCAGAAGATGCTCGAGAAACCTACGGCAATGTCGCCCCCTTTTTCGGGCTTCAGGCTTCCCTTCTTGAGGCTGAGCAGTACTTTGCCCCCGGCGTTTAGTACGTCCATTGCGCGTTGATCCAGTTGGTCTACCATCAAAATCTCTTCCGTCGGCTCGTTTTCTGCTGGGTACACCCACACGTCCCAGGTGTTGGTATTTCCCTCCACATCAACCCTCAGGGTGAGCTGCTGGGGCGTTCCTTCACTGGCTACGGAAACAGAAATGCGGCCTAGGGAAAAGCCGTTGCCAAGCGGGATATCGACAGTTTCTAGTTTACCTTTCGCCACCGTCGTCTGGTCAGCATCTACTAGACGCCAGGTTGGGGTTTGGTTCGCCAGCGGGGCAGCCCCGTAGTGCGCCACTTCAACGTCGGCCACGATAGGTTCGTTGTCGTAGAACATGCGTTTGGCAAAGCGCGCCAGGGGGACGGTTTCGCCACAAAATTGCCGGTATTTTTCCGCACTGATGTACTCTTTTTCGTCCCAAAACGCATCTAGGACCCCTACCAGGGCGGTGCCCTGTCCAGAAAAATCATTGAGGTCCAGTAGTTGGAACCCAGCAAAGTCTTTGGTGCGTAGTCCCGCTTCAATGTCAGCCTTGTAGCACAGGGCCTGGAGCTTGCCGGAGGCCATCACAAACTGTTCACTCAGGTCGGCCATACCGTTCTCCGCCAGCGTTTCCTGAAAGATTTCGAAGTTTTTGGCTCGGAGCACCCCGGTATACTTTTCAATCTCCTGGAAGTTCGGATACACACACCATTCGCCCATTTCGTGCGAAACGTAGGGTTTCTCGATGGCCTGAATAATTTCTTCGTAATCGAACTGCGTGTTCGGGGGGTTCTTATTGATTTCGCTCTCTAGACCCTGCTGCCACTGCTGGATGCGCGGCTTCGCGTGGTCGTAGAAGTCCATGTTATCGACGTAGGGCCAGCCGGCTCCGGAAGTGTACAGATGGCGGGGATCGGTTTTTTTGCAGTAGTCCACGTAGGGTATCAGGTATGCTTTGTCCTGCGTACGGGTGGGTTCGTTGCCGTAGGCCATCATCACGAAGGAGGGATGGTTTCCGTACTGCTCGAACATCAGATCAGCCTCTTGGTACAGCCACTCATCGATGGGTTTCCCTTCGCCAATGGCAGCGTCGAAGTTGGCCCAGCTGGAAGCTTCCACCTGCAGGTAGAAGCCCAGTTCGTCGGCTGCCACAAAGGCGGCTTTCGGGGGGCACCAAGAGTGAAATCGCAGATGGTTTAGTCCGTAGTCCTGGCATATGCTAACGATTCGCTTCCAGCTGTCTACATCCGTAGGAGGGTATCCGGTGAGCGGAAAAATAGCGCACTCTAGGGCTCCCCGGAGAAACACCGGGCGGCCGTTGATCGCAAAGTGTCGCCCGTCAACTGTGAACTCGCGCATGCCGAAAGTCTGCTGTCGAGTGTCGGTTCCCTCGTTTGAGGTCAAAGATACGCTCATTTCGTACAGGTTGGGAGTAAATTCATCCCAGAGGGCGGGGTTGTCGCCCATGGGGTAGATCATCTCAACGGTTGTTTCCTGATCTACTTCGACGCTTTGGGTTTGCTCCTGTAGAGTGGGCGCACGCTCGCCGTTTAGTTGGGCTCGCAAACTTAGGGTGCCTTGCTGGGGAGTGCCCGTATAGTTTTTGATTACTACCTCAACCTTCACCGTTTTGCCCTGAACGTCAGGATAGAGCTGGGCATCCGCTATCAACACCGGCTCTTTGGCCCTCAACGCAATGTCGCCCACCACCCCGTTCCAGTTAGACTGGGTGTGGTCGGTGATGCTGTGTGAATTTGATCCCGGGTTAACTTCTTTGATGCTATTGTCAACTTTGATGGACAGGATATTTTTCCCTGGCTTCAGAAACTTCGTCAAGTCATACACCTGCGCGGTACCCAGGCTGTTTCTCATCCCTGCGTACTGGCCGTTGACCCAAACCTCAGATTCCCAGTGGACCCGCTCTAGGGTTAGAGAAACGTGTTTGCCCTCCCAGTTGTCAGGAATTTCAACATCGCGCTGGTACCAGGCCGTTCCTACGTAGTGTTTGGTGGGCTGCAACCAGAAGGGTATTTTGATGTTTCCCGGCTGTCGGTACTTAGCGTATTTCTCGCTGTAAAACCAACTGCTATCCACAATCTGACCGGTCCATTGGGTAGTCAGGGACACATCGTTTCCCAGGCCGTTTTCGGCCATTGAGCCCGGCAACTTAATGGTGCCGCGCAGGGTTTGGCGATACCACTCCTCGGTCCGCCCCTGATCCAGAGAATCAATGCTAAACCGCCAGTCGCCCCGCAGGTCAATGACGCGGGGCGGGTTGCTTTCGGCAGAAAGCAGCTTCAGACTTGAGCATAAACAGAAGAGTAGATAAACGAACTTCATGGGTTAAATTTCTAGGGTATAATGATCATGCTATTCCTGACTTCCGGAGGTTAGCACTAGTTCTATTTCTTCTAGGCTTTTTTCTTTGGTCTCTGGCAGTTTCCTCTTTATAAAAATATATCCTAACAGGCAGATGACGCTGTAGAGCCAAAATGTGCCGTGTGCCTCCAGCCGATCGTTGAGAATTGGAAAGGTAAACGTAAGTACGAACGAGGCGATCCAAAGAGAAAAAGTGGCTACGGACATAGCCGCACCGCGCAAACGATTCGGGAAAATCTCTGCCAACACGACCCAGGTAATGGGCGCCAGCGACATGGCGTAGATGGCAATAGCCGTCACCACCAGCACTAACACGGGCCAGCCATTAAACTCCAGATAGTAAGCACCACCCAGCAGCACGTAGACCACGGCAAGGCCCATAGACCCGAAGAGCATCAGCTTACGGCGCCCCCAACTGTCTACGGTTCGCATGGCAACGAACGTAAAGGCAAGGTTAACACTACCCGTAATAACAATGTTGAACAGCATGTCGCCCACACTGTAGCCTGCCGCAGTGAAGACCTCTTCGGCGTAGTTGAAGATAATATTAATGCCGCACCACTGCTGAAACACAGCGAGCACCACCCCGATGAGCAAAACAGGGAGCACCCGTGGGTTGCGAAACGCTGAGAAGCTCATTTGATGGTGCTGGTCTTTTTGCAGCGTGCGTTTCATGTTCTGTAGTTCATGCCGGGCATACTGCTTACCGCCGATCTTTTGAAGTACCGCGAGCGCGGCTTCGTCCTGCTTGATTTTGGCGAGGAAGCGAGGGCTTTCAGGGATCAGGAACATTAGTGCAAAGAAGAGCCCGGCCGGGATGAGTTCGGCCCAAAACATCCACCGCCACCCGGTTTGTCCGTTCCACGAAGCCAGTATCTGGGCAGCATCCGCCGAGGCAGCGATAGGCTCGGCGATGCTGTAGTTGGCGACCTGAGCCGACAAGATACCTACCACAACGGTGAGTTGGTTGATAGCCACCAATTGCCCCCGGTGCTGGGCCGGGGCCACCTCAGCGATGTACAGGGGTGACAAAGTAGACGCCAAACCGATGCCCAAGCCACCGATCAGACGGTAGATGATGAAGGGGGTAAAGTGATCGGCGTAACCCGTGCCGAGGGCTGAAACAGTAAACAGCACCGCCGCCAGAATTAATGGATTTTTTCTGCCTAACCGGTCGGCAAGAGTTCCTGATAAGACGGCCCCAAAAATGCACCCCACCAACGCGCTACTCACCGCCCAACCCTGAAGCGAGGGCGATGCAGCAATTCCGAAGTAAAGCTCATAGAACGGTTTGGCTCCTCCAATCACCACCCAGTCGTATCCAAACAGAAAACCACCCATAGCGGAGACTAGAGCCAGAAACCAGACGTACGTGAAGTTGAAATTTGTAGTGTCCATATCAGACAGAAGGCAAGAGGTATCGGGTAAAGGGCCTTTGCGGTTTAGGCAGTTACAGATATACTGAGTGTCCGTCCTAAAGTATTAGCTTAGTTTTAATTTGAAAATAGACATTTAAATCAATAGATGGACTATCTTCTGGTAATCTACGCTACTACTAATTCCGTAATCTGGTCGCGGGATAACGAACTCTGGTCTTTTACATTTTGAACGTGGGCTTCAATACTTTAGCACTTATGGTGAAAGATGGCCCGTAGGTTTCACTGTATCAGACAAGGGTAAGCCGTCGCTATTTGCCAAGAGCATCAAGCCAGACAGAGACTATTTCAGCAACAAGAGACATTGTACGTATTCCGATAGGTTATAGCTCGTAGGACAGGGTGTTCTAAGTTGCATTGCTGTTTTTACTGCCGCTACTTCTTCAACTTTCCTTCTTCATGTTAGACGTTCTTAACAAAAACGCGGTGCTGTAGGTGTTTTTGTTGTCCATTTTTTTGTTGGTTTTTAGGTCACTTTGGTTACAAATATCACTTTGTTCTCTCACCAAAAACTAACAAAATATGCCAATGTAAATAACTGTATAGTAGATAGTTACATTGAAACAGGTGGTTTATTTACGAATATAAAAAAGGTTGCCTAAGTACTGAGAAGGATTGAATATTATAGAGGGGGGAGAAAACAAAAAACCCTCTAAACATACAATTTAGAGGGTTTTGACGACTTTTAAATAGGATAAAGTCGGGATGACTGGATTCGAACCAGCGGCCCCTACGTCCCTAACGTAGTGCGCTAACCGGACTGCGCTACATCCCGATGCCTTTTAGAAGAAACTACGCGTTGCCTCTGAAAGCGAATGGCAAAACTAGCGGTTTCTTCTCATTTTTCAAGTATTCCGCCGTACTTTATCGCAGTAGTGTACTAACTTTCGTCGCACTTGAACACACAAGTAGTAGAACAGCGATCTTAACGAATGAGTAAAGCACAATATCTGCGGTCAGGAATGAATTTACTGTTGGTGGGTGCCTTGGTGGCATGCAATAGCACGCAATCCGTACTGTCACTCTTGAGCAAACAAAAGTACGATCAGGCGCAAGAGAAGCTAGATAAAGCAATCGCTAAGGATAGCCTGCCCGTCGGACCCTACTACGCGTACTCGCTGCTTTATGCCGATTCGGCCTACACCCATTACAGTATCGATACCGCGTATGACTACATACAGCAAGCGATCACCGCATACCCTCAGCTCGAAGACAAGCAGCAGCAGCGACTGTACAAGCAGTTAGCACTTGATACCTTGTTGATGCAAACGCAGAGGCGTTACGTGGATAGCCTGGCCTACGACCGCGCTACGGCACAGCACAACCTGCGGGCGTACCAGTTTTTCATTGATGAGCACACCCGGGCACCGCAGTTATCCTTGGCGATTACTAATCGCAACCAGCTAGCCTACGATAGTGTGCAGCAGGTGGATACGTACCTTGCCTACAAGGATTTTATGGAAACATACCCCAAGGCAACGCAGTTTTCGCAGGCGCAGCAGCGCTACAATAGCCTCGCGTTTCAGGAACTCACCCGTAAGGGTGATCTCAATAGCTACCTAAACTTTCTGAAAAATTATCCTCGTTCGCCTTATCGTACACAGGCCGAGCAGTCAATCTTTGAAATCAGCACCGCTGATAACCAGTTAGAAAGCTACGCTGAGTTTGCCCGTCAGTATTCACAGAGCCCCTCGGCACAGACGTCCGTCAATATACTATTTCACCTCTATACGGCCAGCTACCCAGCTGCGGGCTTTCTTCAAGACTTTCCGCACCTTCCTTTTGCTGATTCGGTGCGACAAGTGATTCGTGCGTCTACCCGTACCCTGGCCCCGGTGCTGGAGGAGGGTAGGTTTGGGTTTATTGATACACAAGGCAACACGGTGATCGATCCCCGTTACGACTATCTTCCTGCTGACTATCTCTGCGAAGGAGTGCGTACGGATTTCTTACACGCGGGGGCGCGAGAAAACCGCCGCTTGCGCCACAGTGTACTAACCTACACCGGCGCACCGGTTTTCTCCATTACCGAACCACTGGATACAACCATGCTACAGTTAGATGACGCCGTGAGTGATCTGGGGATGGGACTGTTAGAAGTATCGACCCAGGACGCCTACAGCGTGCAGCACAAGTCCGGTTATCCGGTAGTGAAAGCGACCGATCAGATTGAGGAAGTTGTTCTGATTCCGTCAGACGAATCGGCGCTGCAAGCCTGGCAGGTGCCCTATCAATTTCTAAAGTTTAGGGTGGGAGAGCAGTGGGGGGTAAAGAGCTTCTCGGGCCGCACACTGCTAGAGCCGGCATACGCCTCGGTAGAGGAATACGGGCCCTTTGTGGTGCTAGAACGCGATGGGCGGTTGGCGGTTACTAACCGCACGAGCGTGCTGGAGCAGCGGGAGGGAACAGCACTCAAACTCAATTTTGTGTATAATGATGTAGCGCTGCTAGAAGGGCAGTTCTTACTATGCTACCAAAAACAGAAAGAAACCGTACTCGACGCACAGTTGCAGACGGTAGTACCACTGAGCCATCGTAATGTGGTGCGACGAATGAACAGCGAAGGGGAGCATGAGGATCACTGGCTGCTTAAGCAGACCGATACGGTGCGCCGAATGGTGGAAGATAGCCTAATATTACAGCTGCGCACCTCGTACGATCTTTACCCTCCGGTGAAAACATTGGACAAAAAACGACGCTATCGACAGGCTTTTTTCAACGATCGATGGCTGGCCCTGCAAGATCCTCAGGAGTTTGTACTGCTGGATTATTATCGCCCGGAGGCTCCCCTGAGCACCTACGATTCAGTACGTATTCTGGGCGAGCATTTTGTGATTACCTACCGCGATACCACGGCTTCGAACCAAGACAGCACGTCGGTGCTTTTATCAGACGGGACGCGGCGTGCTTTCGCCCGGCGGCAGGGTGGCGGACAAACGTATCCTACTTTTCAATTGCTACGCACCAAAGAAATTACCGCCGAATCATCAGCGTTAGAATACTTGCAAGTAAATACTGCTGAGAACAGGACACTTCTTTTGAACCCGCGGGGCGAAGTTATCTACGAGGGTGCATTTGATGAAGCCAGGGCCTATCCGCAGGGCTTGTTGGCCGTACGGCGAGGGCGAAATACCGGGATGATCGACAGTACCGGGCAGGTGTTATTAGAGCCGCTTTACGAAGGAATGGGGAACTACCAGGCACCCGGTTCGCTGACGCTGTTCAGGAACAAACGGTTTGGCCTGTTCCAATACCCCTCGGCGACGCTCATCGAGCCTACCTACGAAAGTGCGCTTACCCAGTATAGTTTGGCAGACTCTGCCGCAAAGTCGCTATTTGTAGCCAAGCGAGACGGAAAATATGGTGTGATTACGGCGACCGATGAGCTTCGTCTGCCGTTCGCCTTCGACCGTGTGGTGTACTGGAACGACACCAGTGCTCTGGTGAAGGCTGAAGGAGAATGGATGCTGTATCGGCTGAGTGAAGATATCAACGCTACCGGATCGCTAGATGAAGCACGCGTGCTCTACCGTGGTATTGAGGACTTCTCTTTCTTTAGAGAAGGCGAGGGGGAGCAGCTACTGCGGTTTTATGCCGAGCGCTCTTACGGGGTGCTCAGCAACCGCCGGGGCGAAATTTTGCCCCCGGTCTACGACGGTATCCTACTATTCGGGGATCCTGCCCGCGATAATTATCTGTTTTTTACGGAAAAGTATGTGCCCGAGGCGCAGTTGCACGTGATGGTGTACCTCAACGCTCAGGGTGAGATCGTAAAGCGTCTACCGCTAGCTCCCGAACAATACAACCGCATCTACTGCGAGTATTAAGTAAGTTGAAATGATCTTGTGCCCCACCAGAGAATGATGAATGACGGATGAATGATGATTAATGGCCTCATCCGTTATCACTCATTCATACTTCAGCGAATGCTGCACCACTTTTGACAAACTACTTAAGCAGGTTGAAATGATCTTGCGTTCCACCGGGGCTGCCACTCTCTGGTGTAAGTCTGACGGCGGTTTACAGTTTAGTACGATACTGATCTAATCGTATACCTCAATGGTACCCTTCTTGATGCGGCGTAGAAATGATTTCATGTCCTGTTTTACCAGTGGAGCCAGAATGTAACAGCCAATGATGTTAGGTAGCGACATAGCGAACAGCATACCATCGCCAAAGCCCACAATCGGCTCTCGGTTGACGGAAGCTCCGACAACAATAAATAGACAAAAGATCACCTTATAAGTGATAATGGATCCCGGAGTCTTTCCGAAGATGTAACCCCAGGCTTTCACTCCGTAATACGACCACGAAATCATGGTAGAAAAAGCAAATAATAATACCGCCACAGCT
Source organism: Tunicatimonas sp. (assembly GCA_965213875.1). Lineage (GTDB taxonomy): Bacteria > Bacteroidota > Bacteroidia > Cytophagales > Cyclobacteriaceae > Tunicatimonas. The sequence continues at coordinate 56,775 of CBDCAN010000024.1, forward strand.
AGCAAGTAGGGAAACCAATCAATCACCGTGGCAAACGCATCTGAAGTAAGCGTGATACCCTCCGCATCTCCCTTGTGCAGTCCTGAAATGACAATCACCAAAGCCGTCATGGTACACACTACCACCGTATCGACAAAGGGCTCGAGCGAGGCAACAAACCCTTCAGTTACCGGCTCGCTGGTTTTAACGGCCGAGTGTGCGATGGCCGCCGATCCGACCCCGGCTTCGTTAGAGAAGGTGGCGCGCTGCATCCCGATAATCAGCGTGCCGATCAGGCCGCCTGCCAGAGCATCACCATCCACGGCACCTGCCACAATTTCTGCGAAGGCTTCGGGTACGTGTCCGATATTGGCGATGATGACCGCCACGGCCGCGAGCACGTAAATACCGCACATGAACGGCACTACCTTCTCGGTGACCCGCGCAATGCTTTTGATGCCTCCGATGATAACGGCTCCCACTAGGATAGCCATCATCACACCAAATACCCAGGTGCTTTGTCCAATAAAAGTGTCTTGTCCGCCGGTGATTCCAATAAACTGCTCTGCCGCCTGATTTACCTGAAACATATTGCCCCCGGCAAAAGAGGCGCCGACGGCCATGATGGCAAAGAAACCGGCTAGAATCACTCCCAGTTTTCCCATACCGCGCTCTGCTAGTCCCTTCCGAAGGTAGTACATGGCACCACCCGATACGGTACCATCGGCGTGCTCATCACGATACCGAACCCCAAGGGCGCACTCTACGAACTTGGCCGACATACTAAAGAGTCCGAAGATGATCATCCAGAAGGTGGCCCCGGGGCCGCCGGTAGAAATAGCGATAGCCACTCCGGCAATGTTACCCAAACCTACCGTACCCGATAGGGCAGTAGACAGGGCTTGGAAGTGAGTGACCTCTCCGGGATCATCTTCATTGGTATACTTTCCTTTGATGATGTCAATGGCAGTGCTAAATCCCCGAAAGTTGATAAACTCCAGATAGAACGTGAAGAAAACTGCACCCACAATCAACCAAAGCAAAATGAAGGGAACTTCTACCCCACGAATGGCAAACAACGGATAAAATATGATAGAGGTAGCAAACTCAGAAATAGGAGTAAATATGGCGTCAATGGTTTGGTCGACGCCGCCTTCTTGAGTGGCTTGGGCGAATCCAGAAAATGAAGTAGCAAAGAGTAATAGGAGAAAGATAGTTAGCTTTTTGTGCATGGTCGGTAAGATCAGTAGGAGAAACTGAAATATACGATATAATACGTATTTAGGAACGATGGACTCAACGAGGATTCGTTGCTGTGTGCCTGAAATAGAAATCACGGTGCGTGAGCACGAGGTTCATCAGCTTACGGACATAAAAAAAACCACGTGCTCTAGAGCACGTGGTTCTGAAATAACAACCCGAGGGGATTGTGTTGACTTGCTAGTTTTGACCTTCTTCGGTTTCGCCTTGGGCAGCACCCGTCATACTAGGGGGAAGTATCACAGCGTCGATGATGTGTACCACTCCGTTAGAAGCCTTCACGTCGGCCTGCGATACGGTGGCACCTTCTACCATAACACTACCGTCTTGCATCGTTACCTTCGCATTCTCACCCTCTACAGTAGCCAGGCTCTGTCCGTCCGACAGGTCAGCGGCCATAGCGGCTTGGGGCACTACGTGGTAAGTTAATACAGCGGCAAGCTGATCTTTGTTTTCTGGCTTTAACAGTTCTTCCAATGTTCCTTCAGGTAGCGCACTAAATGCTTCGTTAGTGGGCGCAAACACAGTGAAAGGACCTTCACCCTGTAGGGTCTCCACCAATTCGGCAGCTTGTACCGCTTGCACTAGTGTAGAGAGGTTTTCTTGTGACATAGCCAGCGCCACAATATCCTGCTCTTGCGCGGTAGTAGCAGAAGCTTCTTCCTTCATATCTTCTGCCTGCTCCTCAATAGTTTCGTCTTCAGTAACATTGAGATTATCATCTGCTTCGGTTCCTTCGGCGGGCATGGTAACCGTAGTAGCGGCTTCGCCGGTAGTTTCCATCGCACTTTCCGTAGTTTTCTCAGTCTCTTCAGCGGCCTCTTCTACCTCATCGTCTTTGAAGGGCTCAGTAACAGTGTCTACCACAGTTTCGGCGGCATCTTCAACGGCGGTACCTACATCGTTAAGTACTTCGCCTACTTCCTCGCCCGCATTTTCTAATTCTTGTTCAGCCTGGCTGGTAGACTCTTCAACTTTTGCCTCACCGTTTATTACTTCTTCGGTCTCTTGCTGAAGATCATTGGCACTTTGCTCGGTCTGAGCAGAAGCGCTTTCTACTGTACCTTCCATTTCGTTAGGAGTATCTTCCATCTCGTCTACTGCCCCATCAACCTCTTCTGCTGCTTCCACTTCGCTATCTGCATCGATAACGGTAGGGCCATCCATCTCGTCCATTTCATTCTCAGCTTCTTCCATCGCCTGCTCCGTTTCTTCGAAGGGCTCACTCACTGCGTCACCCACGTCTTGAGCGGTCTCTTCTACGGCAGTACCAGCCTCTTCGAGGGTTTGGTCAGTGTCATTAGCCATTTCCTCAGTCTCCTGCTGAATGTTTTCTTCGGTCTGAGTCACCTGCGCCGAAGTACTTTCTACTGCACCCTGCGTTTCGTTAGGTACATCCTCTACTTCTACGGCTTCTTCCGTCGCGTTCTCTACGTCGCTCGCCGTTTCTTCCATTGCTTCTTCGGTTTCCTGAGCAGCCTCATCTATTTCATCACCGGCATTTTCCATCGCCTGCTCTGTGTCAGCCGCTGCTTCTTCGGTTGCGTTTTCTACATCAGTAGCCGTCTGCTCTACGCCTTCTTCTATCTCTTCGGTAGCAGTTTCTTGAGCCACTGCGCTCATTGCTGTCATCATAGACAGGCCAGCAACGAGGCTTAGTACCTTCATCTTCATAGTCGTGTAATTGTAAGTGAATAAAAATGTGCTTAATACAACGAGAGAACTGCGGTACTGCGAATTTGTTTATTCTGTACGCTTAAATCACAAATTTTTGTGGGCAGTTCACACCAAACCCCCGCTGCTTCAGCGGCGAACGAAGCTAAACACAAGAAACCACACAAAAAGCGGCTACAATAGTCATTACGTTGAGTAACAATGAATAAAGGCGGAGGTTAGCCATACCGAGTAGGCTTACCGGCCGCATCTGCGGTCCGGACTCACGAAGATTAGTACCATACTACCCGACCCGCAAGGTATATTTGCCTGATAAAACCCGTAGCGCGTGTATCTTGTCTGCTCGCTACTTTTGGTTTATAATAAGACAAAATGTCATTAAAAGACTGGGTTTTGGTTAAAAACAGGTCATTTTGTCTCGTTTTTACCTAAAAACGGGGATGGTCGTAAACTTGATAATAGGTAGCATAAATGAGTAAAAACTACATCAAGCACTGATATGAACCTTAACAATTATACCATAAAAGCACAGGAAGCCCTGCAAAAGGCCGCGGAAATCGCCAACGGCTACCAGCAGCAGGGCATCGAACCCGGCCACTTGCTCATGGCTATCCTCCAGTCGGACGAGAACATGATTTCGTTCGTGCTGAATAAACTGAGCATTAATCGAAACCAGCTCGAGAGCGGACTGGAAACTACCGTACAGTCGTATCCCAAGGTGAGCGGTCAGCAACCTTACCTGAGCAACGATTCGTCGACCGTGCTGCGCCAGGCAGAGGGCTACCTCAAAGACTTCGGCGACGAGTACGTAGCGGTAGAACACATATTGCTGGCCCTGCTGGCGGGCAAAGAAAAGACGGCTCAACTCATGAAGCAGTCAGGCTTCGCCGAGAAGGAGCTGAAGCTGGCCATTCAGGAGCTGCGCGGCGGCGAACGGGTGACCGACCAGAATGCCGAGGCGAAGTACAAGTCGCTAGAGCGCTATTCTAAAAACCTGAATCAGCTGGCTAAAGCCGGTAAGATTGACCCGGTCATCGGTCGTGACGATGAGATTCGCCGTGTGTTGCAGATTTTAGCCCGGCGTACGAAGAACAACCCGATCTTGCTGGGCGAACCCGGCGTGGGTAAAACCGCGATTGTAGAAGGCTTGGCCCAACGCATCGTAGACGGCGACGTGCCCGAAAACCTCAAGAGCAAAACCCTAATCTCGCTCGACATGGGACTGCTGGTGGCCGGGGCGAAGTACAAAGGAGAGTTTGAAGAGCGACTCAAGTCGGTCATCAAAGAGGTCACCGACTCCGACGGTGAGATCATCCTGTTTATCGACGAGATTCATACGCTGATTGGCGCGGGCGGTGGCGGCGAAGGCGCGATGGACGCGGCCAACCTGCTGAAACCGGCTCTGGCCCGCGGTGAGTTGCACGCCATCGGAGCCACCACGCTCAAGGAGTACCAGAAGTACATCGAGAAAGACAAGGCCCTGGAGCGGCGCTTTCAGGCGGTGATTGTGGACGAACCCGATATCGCGGACTCTATCTCTATCCTGCGCGGCATCAAAGATCGCTACGAACTGCACCACGGCGTGCGCATCAAAGACGACGCGGTGATTGCGGCGGTAGAACTATCCAACCGCTATATCAGCGACCGCTTTCTGCCTGACAAAGCCATCGACCTGATGGACGAGGCTGCTTCTAAGCTGCGCATCGAAATCGATTCGCTGCCAGAAGAACTGGACGAGCTGAACCGTAAGATCATGCAATTGGAGATCGAACGAGAGGCTATCCGCCGCGAGCAGGACCACGACAAGGAAGCCCAGCTGACTAAGGATATTTCGGAGCTGGAAGAGAAGCGCAAAGACCTGAAGGCCAAGTGGGAGAATGAGAAGGGGGTCATCCAGGGCATCCGCCACGAGAAAGAGAAGATTGATCGCTACAAGGTAGAGGCTGAACAGGCCGAGCGCAGCGGCGACTTCGGACGCGTGGCCGAGATTCGCTACGGACTGATTACCGAAAGTGAGAAGAAGCTGGAGGAATTTGAGCAGAAACTCGTCGCGATGCAAGGCGAAAAATCGCTGCTGAAGGAGGAAGTCGCTTCCGAAGACATCGCCGAGGTGGTGGCTAAGTGGACCGGCATTCCGGTGTCTAAGATGCTCCAGAGCGACCGCGAGAAGCTACTGAACCTCGAGCAGGAGCTAGGCCACCGCGTGGCCGGGCAGTCCGAAGCCATCCAGGCCCTATCGGACGCGGTGCGCCGCAGTCGGGCCGGTTTGCAGGACCCCAAGCGGCCCATTGGCTCGTTCATCTTCCTGGGCACCACCGGAGTCGGAAAGACCGAGCTGGCCAAGGCACTGGCCGAGTTCTTGTTTGACGACGAGAACAACATGGTGCGTATCGACATGTCGGAGTACCAGGAGCGTCACGCCGTGAGTCGCCTCATCGGAGCCCCGCCCGGCTACGTGGGCTACGACGAAGGCGGGCAGCTCACCGAAGCCGTGCGGCGTAAGCCCTACTCGGTGATCCTGCTGGATGAAATAGAGAAGGCTCACCCCGATGTGTTCAATATTCTGCTACAGGTGCTGGACGACGGTCGGCTCACGGATAATAAAGGACGGGTGGCTAACTTCAAGAACACAATCATCATCATGACGACCAACATCGGTTCGGGCTTGATTCAGGAACGCTTCCAAGACATCAACCCCTTCAACGAGAATGAGGTGGTGGAAGAAACCAAGAAAGAGGTGTTTGAACTGCTCAGGAAGTCGGTGCGGCCGGAGTTTCTCAACCGCATTGACGAGACGATCATGTTCCGTCCGTTGTCTAAGGAAAACCTGACGAAGATCGTAGACATCCAGTTTCGCTTGATTCAGGACCGTCTGGCCGAGAACGGCATGCGCATCGAGGCCACCGACGAGGCCCTGTCGCATCTGGCCGAGCTTGGCTTTGACCCGCAGTTCGGGGCACGCCCGCTCAAGCGCGTATTACAGCGCGAGGTGCTCAACCAGTTATCCAAAGAAATCCTGGCCGGTTCCATTGATAAAGACTCCATTGTAGGCATTGAATTGGACGACGATCAGCAGATCAAGTTCATCAACTTGGATACGGTGGAGATTAGTTGAATTAAGAATTGATCAATGGGGAATTAAGAATTAGCCACTCTTAATTCCTCATTCTTAATTTTCAAATTCCTAATTCCCTCGTTTTTTGATTAGCCTTGGCGGTTTTGAGGATGCTACCGATAATTTTCAGTATCTCGTCGCAGTCAGCAAGCATTGATTGATGCAACGAGTTTTCCATGATTTCTGCGTCACCGAGTAGGCGGAGCCGGTAGTGCGTTTCCCGGGCTTCCTTGTATGATATGGAGAGCTTGGCGATAAAGTCTCTTTTAGATTGCCCACCGATGGCTTCTTCCACATTAGCGCCAATGGAGGTGCCACTTCGCAACAACTGCCTGGACAGCACATGCTCCCTACAGTCTTTTTTTTAATACTGACAGCATCGCACGACCCTCAAAGCAAAATCAACGTCTTCACCTGAACTAAATTCTCCTTCATCCTCAAATTCTTAATTATCAAAAGACAGACCAAAGAAACCCCATCAACATCACCCGTAAGGTAAAACCATCCCTCACGCAATCCCCCCCGTCCAGACGCTGCTATCGCACAAGTCCTTACGTTCTCTTGCGTAGCACGACGCATCCGCTGGCCCAATCGCTGCCCGAACGCCCTCGTATCTAAACCTTTTTATCACCATAAATTTTACAGAGATCATAGCATACGTCAAAAACAACATCGTCACCGAAGGATTCAGCGGCAAGCTGGGCGACCGCATCGTGTTTCGCCAGCGAGGCGGCAAAACCATCGTGGTTGTCAAGCCCGCCTCCACCGACCGCGAACCCAGCGAAGCACAGAAGAACCAGCAGCGCAATTTTCGCGAGGCCAGCCGCTACGCCAAGCAGGCCGTGCAAGATACCAACCTGCGGACGGCCTATCAATAGCGGGCCAAAGACGGCCAAACCGCCTACAACGTAGCGATGGCCGACTACCTGAATATGCCCAACATCACCGAACTAGACCTAGCGGGTTACACCGGCGGCCGCGGTTAACAAGTAGTGATTCAGGCAACCGACGACCGACGTGCAGGTAGCCATTTATAACTGGGTGGACAATTCAACCCTCAGTAAGCGCTAGGCCGAAGCCAAGCCAAAGAAGCACTGGAGCTAGGCTCAGGCTCATTTCTGAGGATATTACTATTTTAACCCACCCAAACCCCCGAGAAAAGCCATCCGATCCGACAACAATCCGCCCCGACGGGGGTTCCACTGGCACGTGAAGTGTTAATTAAGAATTAGGAATGGATTAATGCAAGAATGATGGTGCACGCAGTTTGCAACGCACTAGCAACTTCATATGCAGTTCCCGTTCCTCATTCAAAAATTCTTAATTCATTTTATTCGCCCCTATTCTTAATTCCTCATTCAAAAATTCTTAATTCATATTCCCATGACCACTCCCACCACCAACCCCGATGCGGCTATCAAGCTCAAAGAGAAGCTCGAAGGCTTAGATATTGCGATGATGACCACCCAGGCCGCCAGCGGCTACATGAGTGCTCGTCCGATGCACACTTCACAGGTAGAATCTACCGGTGTACTGTGGTTCTTCACCAGCGATAAATCGGGCAAAATCACCGAGCTTGAGCGCGACAACCACGTGAACCTATCCTACGCCAATGCGGACGATGACATCTACGTATCGGTGGCGGGGCGCGTCGAGCTGGTTGAGGATAAGGGCAAGATGCACGATTTGTGGCATCCCATGCTGAAGGCTTGGTTCCCCGACGGGCTAGAGACACCCGACATTGCACTGCTCAAGGTCACCGCCGACCACGCCGAGTACTGGGATACTTCATCTAACACCATGCTGCACCTTTATGGCGTTGCTAAAGCCGCCATTACCGGTGAGTCGGCCCGCGGCGACGCTGAGCACGAGAAGCTGGACATCCGGTGATAGCGGTAGAAGCAGTAGCAGTCCACCAGGCTGATTGCCACTGCCACTGCCACTGCTTCTATGTGCGGTATCCACTTTATTCTTGACAAACAGCGGCAGGTCGCTACGGAAGAACCACTCCGACGCATGATGCAGGAGAGCGCCTACCGTGGCCCCGATGCCTCAGGTACCCTTTGCCTTGATCATCCGACGCAGCGCGCCTGGCTAGGCAGCCACCGGTTACAAGTTTCCGATCCGCACCCTCGGGCCGACCAGCCTTTCATGTCGCCCGACGGACGATACACGCTGTTGTACAACGGCGAAATCTACAACTACCCTGAGCTACGTAATCAGTTGCTTACGGTGGGAGTGACGTTTAGCACACAGTCTGATACCGAAGTGCTGCTGCACTGGTTGATACTAAAAGGACCCACCGGATTATCATTACTCAACGGCATGTTCGCTTTCGTGCTGTACGACCGGCAGGAAGGTGTCACGTGGGCCGCCCGCGATCGTAACGGAATGAAGCCCTTGTTTTATACGGAGAACGAGGCCTACCTCATCGTATCATCAGAAGCTAAAGGTATCATCGCCTCGGGGTTGGTGAATTGGCGGGTGCACGAGGCTACGGTTAACCCTTACCTCTGCTTTCGCTATCCGCCTGGCAATGTCACTTTCTTTCGGCATATCGTGCCGCTAAAAGCCGGGCATTACCTTCACCGGAAAGCCGACGGCAACGCTCGAATAGCTACGTACGAGCTGCCGTCTGCCCCGGCCGCTCATTCCTCAGACGAAGCCCTACCCAACACCATTGCATCTACCCTGACAGAAGCGGTACTGCGCCACTGGCCTGCTGACGTGCCCGCCGGTTTGTTTCTGAGCGGCGGGGTAGACTCAACCCTGCTGCTGGCCCTGCTGCGACAGGAGGGAGTGTCGGTGCCCACCTTCTCTTTGGGCCCTGCTCCTGATGACGCTCGCTACGGCACCCGAGATCATCAGTTTGCTCGGCGGGCGGCGGCACAGTACGAAGCGTACCACGAGGAAGTCACAGTAACTGAAGCAAATCTAGAGGAGCACTTTGAGACTTTTATTCAGCGCACTGATCAGCCAGTGGGGGATAGCGGGGCGTTCATGACTTATCTACTGTCGCAGACCGCTGGTGCCCTGGTGAAAGTAGTATTGTCAGGAGCTGGGGCTGATGAGCTCTTTGGGGGCTACCACCGCCATTGGGCCTACCGGCAGTACCTCAGAAACTACTCGCTTGTTACCCGACTGCTGCCGTTGCTCCGCCGAGTGGGAACGTGGTTGCCCAACCGGGGGCACACCACCGGTCGGCTACTGGGCAAACTGCTGCGTGATGTTTCGTTAGATCCTGCCGAAACCTTTGCGCACTTCATCAGTCTGGCTCCATTCCGGCCGTTGCTCCACCACTTGGTTGATCATGACGACCCGTGGCTGCAGCAAGCCCGACATCGGGGCGGCAGCGAAAACTTTGTAGAGGCTTATTTGCAGTACGCACTGCGCCACGATCAGCAGCATTATTTATCGTCTGACGTGCTGGCGATCAGCGATAGTATGAGTATGGCACACGGACTAGAGATGCGCCTACCGTATCTGGACACCGAGCTACAAACCCAGGTAAACAGCCTATCGGCTACGCAGCGGCTGCGGCACGGACGCAAATGGATACTGCGCCGCCTACTAGAGGCGAGGGGAGGTAAAGCGTACACGCAGCGCCGCAAAGAGGGCTTCGGATTGCCCATGGCGCAGTGGCTCCGTCGCCCGGCCATGCCGTTGATACAACAACATATAGAAAACTCACGGGCACTGGTCTACCGCTACGTAGACGAGTCTGTAGTGATACACCTGCTGCGCCAGCACCGGCAGGGCCAGCAGGATCACAGCCAGGCACTCTGGACGGTACTGGTGCTATCGGCCTGGCTCACCCATCGGTTTCCTGAGGAACGGCACTGACGGACACATGGCTTAGCAATGCCACAAGCGGCTAGAAAATTTTAGGTTTTAAGTATTCTAGTCAGCTTTATAACACATAGGTAGACAAGAATAAACGGCACTTAGCAGTAGCAGTAGCAGTAGCAGGGTACCGTAACGCAGTCGCTGTGACCCGGTCACCGTGACGCGAGGCCGCCCCGCAGCAAGAAAAACTGCCGCTGCCACCGGCCGGAAGGCTACTCGCAGAAAAAACTTAGCCAGAAAGTGACAAACATTCACACTCGGGTACTTACTCGCTTTCTGGGGCTGGTTTGTAAACAACGAATGTTACGCACCCGCCCTTTCTGTCAGAGGACATTATTAAAGGGGCTATGAGTGTAAAAAACTTAATGAGTTGCCTGACTCTAACCCTCGAACACTAGGTTCTTGAAGAAAATAAATAGTATTTTGTCAACCCGTTTTCCTTCCCATTTTTTAGGAGTTGTCGATGCATATTCTCTACGTTCATCAGTACTTTAAGACGCCCGAAGAGGGTGGTGCTATCCGATCATATTATCTGGCCAAGGGAATGGTGGATGCCGGGCATACAGTAACGATGCTGACGGCGCACGCGGGTGCTCACTACAAGAAGATGTTCGTAGACGGCATCCACGTGCATTACCTACCCGTAGCCTATCACCAACGGATGAATGTCTTGGCCCGCCTGTGGGCCTTTATCAAATTTGTGCTGTTGGTGTGCCGCAAGGCCTCACTCTTCAGAAAGGCAGACCTTTGCTATGTCACCTCTACTCCGCTTACGGTAGGGGCCATCGGGCTCTATTTTCAGCGAAAGTTTAACATGCCATTTCACTTTGAGGTGCGCGATTTGTGGCCCGAGGCACCCATTCAGATGGGCGTCATCAAAAACCGACTGACCCAGCGCCTGCTCTATCGCCTAGAGAAGCATATTTACGAGCGGGCTACTTCTTTGGTGGCCCTGTCGCCCGGTATTGCGCAACACATCCGTCAGGTGGTACCTCACCAAGAAGTAAATCTGATTCCTAACATGTCAGATTGTGGCTTTTTCAGCAAAGCAGAACGAAACGAGTATCACGAGCGCCAGTTTGATGTAAAAGGTAAATTTGTGGTGACCTACTTCGGGGCCATGGGCCGGGTCAATCAACTATCCTACTTTGTGGATGCTGCGCGGGCTTGTCAGCAACAGAGGTTGCATGAGGTGCAGTTTCTGATGGTAGGAGAAGGTAGCGAACTGGCCGCTATCCGCGACTACGCCCAGCGGCTCAACCTGCGAAATATTCGTTTCATTCCTTATCAGAATAAGTACGGCCTGTTATCAGTACTTAACGTTACGGATGCGGCCTACGTCTCTTTCGCTGATTTTCCGGTACTACAAACCAATAGCCCTAACAAATTTTTCGATGCGCTAGCCGCCGGTAAGCTATGCATCACCAACACCCCTGGTTGGATCGCCGACCTGGTAGAGGAGCACCAGTGCGGATTTTACGCGCCGGCGCATCAGCCGGAGCAATTCGTAGCCCAGCTCTCGCTCTTTGTCAATGATCGGTCACTACTTGAAACCTACCAGGCCAACGCGCGTCGCTTGGGCGAACAGCAGTTTGAGCGAGGACAGCAGGTTGAGAAACTGCTCTATAGCCTGGGAATCCGCCAACCGGCCCCTCCGGTGCTTACGGTCGGTACTTTGACTCTCTGAAAATCGCCTGCGCATCGGTCTGCTTCATCAGCGTAGTCAGCGAGGTACCAGTAGTTTCCGCGTAGGCCGCTACGATCTCGTGTCCCAGCCATCGGCCAATCTGTCCCGGTATTTTGCTATTGATCTCCACCGTGCTCGGGCGATCGCCCAGGTAGCGCGTCTTAACCGTATGGTCATTCTTAAACAGTAACTCATTGTCGACGAAGTGTGACCATATCAGAGGCTGATGATCGTCTACCCGCGCCATTTGATCGGTCTGGTAGCCGAACAGCGTGCTATCGGCCAGGCAGGGCATCATCTGTTGCACGAAGTGATAGCTCTTGCCGTAGAAAACCATTTCGGCCAACAGAGATTGGTCTTTTTGATCGGTGGCGTTGTACTTGTTGGATAATAGTAGCAGACAACTGGGTACAATAGATGCCGGACGATAGCGGTTCAGTAGATAGTCGTGCGTTTGCGGACGGTAGCGGGCCTCAGGGCCGATAAAAAATTCCAGACTAATTACAATCATACTATCGCTCACGAACAGGTCGTCACCCATGGTGCCCAAGCCGGTAAATGTGGTATAAATAGTAGGAGGAGTGAATTCCGGATAGTGGTATTTGACCAGCCGGAAGGCCTCTTGAAACGAATCACGCAGCGCCGATAGATCGCCAAAAGCCGCCTTAGTTTGTTGGTATAGCGTGTCTGCCGACGGGTGGCTGACGAGCTGGGTATATTGGTTGATCAGTACAGAATCGGCAGGATAATCTGATAGGTGTAGATATTTTTGAGCGAAATTCGGGTGCGCACGCAACAGTTGCGACATCTGCTGCGTACCTTTCGCTTGAAACAGCGCTTCGTCCCAGCGTACCAGTTCAACGTCAACGTCTATCGCCGAAGCGTCGGGAGCGGAGCGGCAGTCATCAGTCTGACAGGCCAGCAGTCCTAAGAAAAGAATGTGAGTCAACACAAAATGAGGGAAGAAACGAGGCATGAAATTTCCTTGTGGTAATGCGTTCGAACGGAAAACAAATCTAAATACTACTACACATGAAACGGCACTTTTTGATTGTATTGTTTTTACTGGCCAGCACCGCAGCTTTTTCCCAGGTAAAAATCGGCCTACAGGTATCACCTACGCTGTCTTTCAACCGCGTGAGTGACGATTCGGAAGATATTGATTTTTCTAGTGACGGAGTGGGAGCGCGCATTTTGGCCGGTGCGGTGGTTGATTATATGCTGCGTGAAAACTACTTTGTTTCCAGCGGATTATTCTTCGTACCTAAACGCGTAGGTGTCAAAGATAATGCCACCGAACGGGTAGAAGAAGCCTATAAACTTCATTACTTACAGATTCCGGCTACGATGAAGCTGTTCACCAACGAAGTGGCCCTGGATACCCGTATCTATTTTCAGGCGGGCTTCGCCCTGGACATTAAGCTGAAGGAGGATAAAATATCAGACGACGCGGAGTACGTAGAAGACTTCGGCTTCGCCGATGCCTCGCTATTGCTGGCTACCGGCGCAGAGTATCGTTACGGCTACAATACCATCTTGTTCGGTGGTTTCAGTTACCGACGAGGTTTTGGCAATGTGGTGAGCAACGGTAGAGGAGCCGCCGACGAACTCACCATCAAAAACGACTTGTTCAGCCTTGATTTGGGGGTCAAGTTTTAGGCTTTTTCCGTAGCCCACGGTTTATAAACCGTGGGCTACGGAAAAAGCCTGTGCCTACGCTGAAATCATCTTCAGCACATCTTCTACGTACTGTCGGTCATTGGCGAGTCTGGGCACCTTATTTTGCCCCCCCAGTTTGCCACGCTGTTTCATCCAGCGATGAAACGTGCCCGCTTCCACGGCGTGTACGTGGGGCCGCGTTACCGCAATATCACGCGTACGCTTAGCGTCGTAATCAGTGTTGAGCTGCCGTAGCGTATTATCCAGCACTTCCGTAAATGTCGCCAAATCATGGGGCATACGGCTAAATTCTATCACCCACTCGTGGTAACCCTGCTGATCATTCTGCATGAAGTATGGGGCCGCAGTAAAGTTTTCCACCAGCGCATTGGTCACTTTACACGCCTCAGCAATGCCCTGCTCCGCGTTTTCTACAATCAACTCTTCTCCGAAGGCATTGATAAAATGCTTGGTGCGACCGCTGATAACAAAGCGATACGGACAGACGGAAGTAAACTTGATGGTATCGCCAATTTTATAGCGCCACAGTCCGGCATTGGTGGTGATGACGACGGCGTAGTTTCGTCCTACTTCCACTTCGCTGATGTCGTAGACGGTAGGGTGGTCGCTATTAGCATCGTCGGCCGGAATAAATTCGTAGAAGATACCGTAGTCCAGCATGAGTAGCATCTCAGCCGTATCCCGCTGGTCTTGGATGCCGAAGAAGCCTTCGGTGGCGTTATAGGTTTCTACGTAGCGCATGTCATCGTGTGGAATCAGATCCTGAAACAGCGAGCGGTAGGGAGTGAAGGAAACCGCTCCGTGAAAGAACACCTCCAGGTTGGGCCACACCTCACGAATGTCACTGGCCTGCCGGATTTCCAGCACTCGGCGTAGCACCACCAGCAGCCAGGTGGGCACTCCGGCCATGGAGGTCACGTCTTGGCGGGCTGTGATCTGCGCAATCTTTTCCACCTTCTCCTCCCAGTCTTCCATCAAGGCCACTTTGGTGCTCGGGGTGCGCGACAACTGCATCCAAAACGGTAGGTTCTTCACAATCACCGCCGATACGTCACCGGTAAAGGAGCTGGTTTGTTCGTCGAGCGGGTTGACCTGCTGGCTGCCTCCGATGACCATATACTTGCCGGTGAACAGTCGGGTGGTGCGGTAATTATTAATGTAGATGGCCATCATATCTTTGCCCCCCTTAAAGTGGCATTCTTTGATCGCCTCGGGTGATACCGGAATGAATTTGCTTTTGGCGTTGGTGGTACCCGACGATTTGGCAAACCACTTGACGGTAGAGGGCCACAGCACGTTTTGCTCCCCCTTGAGCAGGCGTTCTATGTAGGGAAAGAATGCCTCGTAGGTCGTGACGGGCACCTGCTCTTTGAAGGCTGCGTAGGTATTGATACTTTTGAAGCCGTGCTCCTTGCCGAACTCGGTATGCTTCGCACGGGAGATCAGCGAGCTACGCAGGGTTGACTGCACCTGTTGCGGATGCTGGATGAACCGCTCGATCTGACGGATACGGGTTTTCATCAGCCAGTTCATTACCGAATTAATCACTTCCATAGATCAACCGTTGGTAAGATCGCTAAACCTTGCGTCGTAGTTCAAAGTGCTGCCCCAGATATACCCGCCGTACCTGCTCGTCGTTGGCCAGGTCTTCAGCCGTACCCGCTTTCAGAAGGTTTCCTTCGAACATCAGATAGGCACGGTCAGTGATTGACAGCGTTTCGTTCACGTTATGGTCGGTGATTAGGATACCGATATTCTTGTTCTTGAGTTGCGCCACGATGGTCTGAATCTCTTCCACCGCAATGGGGTCTACGCCCGCGAAGGGTTCGTCCAGCAACACAAACTTAGGGTCAACGGCCAGGGCCCGGGCAATTTCGGTGCGCCGTCGCTCGCCCCCCGAAAGCACCATGCCCAGATTCTTACGTACGTGGGTCAGGCTAAATTCCTCGAGCAGCGCGTCTACCTTCTCGCGCCGTTCGGTTTTGCTGAGGGGCGTCATTTCCAGCACCGCCAGAATGTTTTCTTCTACGCTGAGCTTACGAAACACCGAGGCCTCTTGGGCCAGATAACCAATGCCTCGCTGGGCGCGCTTGTACATCGGCAAACGGGTGATATTGTTTTCGCCCAGAAATATTTGCCCTTCGTTGGGTTTCACCAGCCCCACGATCATGTAGAACGTGGTGGTTTTGCCCGCCCCGTTGGGGCCGAGCAGCCCGACGATTTCACCCTGAGCTACCTCTACCGAAATGTGGTCAACCACCGTGCGGCGCTTGTACTTCTTCACCAGGCTTTCGCCCCGCAAAACCGACCGAGATGTTTCTATCATAAGCGTATAGGGCAATAGTGGCAGCAACGCAATAAAACCATCCGAGCGTTCACCACTTGACTAAATCCTTTTGACATACGGTAAAAATAACGTATCCTTTGATAAAGATGCCTATCGGAGAGAAAGAATTGCCTGGCAACGGCTGCGAAGGGTAAGCGTGATAGAAGTTCCTGCCGTAATGAAGCGCACCGTACGATGAATCTACGGATTGCCTATCAGTTACGACCAAAACCCCTTAGTTTTGCTGTCGTAAGCTTACCATTCTTACCACTCTGTGAATTACCAAGAAACCATTGATTACCTGTATCAGCAACTACCCATGTTCCAGCGAGTGGGTAACGTGGCTTTTAAGAAAGACCTAACGAACGTACGTCATCTGCTGGCAGCGATGGACAACCCGCACCGGCGGTTTCCGACGGTACACGTGGCGGGCACCAACGGCAAAGGCAGCAGTGCGCACGGTTTGGCGGCTATTCTACAGGCAGCGGGCTACCGCACCGGGCTGTATACTTCTCCTCATCTGAAGTCGTTCACCGAGCGCATCCGCCTGAACGGCGAAGAGGTGACCGAAGCCGCCGTGGTCGATTTTGTCCAACGCTACCGCGCAGCCATAGAAGAAATCAACCCGTCGTTCTTTGAAGTGACGGTGGCCATGGCCTTCCACTACTTCGCCCAGCAGAAGGTGGATATCGCAGTGGTTGAGGTGGGCATGGGCGGAAGATTAGACGCTACCAACGTGATTACCCCAGCGGTGAGCCTGATTACCAACATTGGCTACGACCACACCGAGTGGCTGGGCGATACCCTGGCGAAAATTGCCGGCGAGAAGGCAGGAATTATCAAATCGCGGGTGCCGGTGGTCATCGGGCAGCGGCAGCCTCAAACCACCGAGGTGTTTACGCAGGTGGCGCAAGCGCAGGATGCGCCGCTCGCTTTTGCGGAAGACCAGTATCGGGTAACGGCCGTGAAAGAGGGGCCGTCAGGATTGCAAGTGAACGTAGAAGTGCCCACCGGTGAGCCGTCGGCACTCACGCTATCGCTGCGCGGTTGGTACCAGCGATACAATTTACCCGGCGTGCTGGCAACGGTAGCACAGCTACGTCAGCAGGGTTGGGAGATTCCACCGAGTGCAGTACGGCGCGGATTGGCCAATGTGCAGCAACTCACCGGACTGAAGGGGCGGTGGCAGGTGCTACAGCAGCGGCCGCTCTGCCTGGCTGATACTGCGCACAACGTGGCCGCTTGGCACGAGGTGGTGCAACAATTGGCGTCTTATCACGCGCCCCGTTATCACTTTGTACTAGGCGTGGTGGCGGGCAAAGACCTAGACGGACTACTGGCCCTTTTGCCCCAAGACGGGATATACTACTTTTGTCAGCCGTTGGTGCCCCGTGCGTTGCCGGTAGAGGATCTAGCGCAACAGGCGCAACGGCACGGACTCCGTGGCGAAGTGATTGCGTCGGTGCAGGGGGCGTACGAACGAGCCCGGCAGCAAGCGCAACCCGACGACGTGGTACTGGTGAGCGGCAGCACCTTTGTGGTGGCAGAACTAAATGATATATGAGAAATAAACTAGCGCGATTTCGCGACAACTTGGCGCGGCGCAATGTAATAGAGCCCGGCAAACCCATTTTTGAAACTATCCGCGGCCAATGGGAGCAATTCTTTGGTAACGATCATCCGATTACGTTTGAGCTGGGCTGTGGTAAGGGTGAATATACGGTGGGTTTAGCCAAGCTATATCCTGAGCAGAACTTCGTGGGCGTAGACGTGAAGGGAGCCCGTATTTGGGTCGGTAGCACGCAGGCAGAAGAAGCGTCTCTGACGAATGCCGCCTTTCTGCGCCTTCGGTTGCTCGACATTGATCAGTATGTGGCTGAGGCCGAAGCCTCCCACCTCTGGATTACCTTTCCTGATCCGCGACCGCGCGACCGCGATGCCAAACGCCGGGTGACCCACGATCGTTTTCTGAATTTGTACCGCAACATTCTGAAGCCCAACGGCTGGGTGCACCTTAAAACCGATAATGACGCGCTGTTTGAGTATAGTTTAGAGGTGGTTCAGACCCGTACGGATGTGAAGGATCTGACACACACCCATGATCTGTACGCGTCTGAATTGTACGGACCGGAGCAACAGATCGTGACTGGCTACGAAAAGCGGTTTCGAGAGATGGGTAAGAGGATCAAATACCTACGGTTTCGGTTTCAGTAGGCTATTCGTCGGTAAGTAGCACGTTGCGGGTGCTTTTTCTGGCGTACTCCGACGGTAGAGCACCGTAACGCTCGCGGAAGCGAGCCGAGAAGTAGGCGTAGTTTCGATAGCCCACCTTTTCGGCAATCTGCTTGATTGATAGGTCGCCCTCCAGGATATAGTCTTTGGCCACGACTAAGCGTTTGTTGCGGATATACTCGTTGATGGTTTGGTTGTATATCTCCTTAAAGCCCTGCTTCAGCTTCGTAGTATTGATGCCAACCGCCTTGGCCAACTCAGGAATCGTGATGTTCTGACTGAGGTCTTTCAGCATCAAGTCGCGTGCTTCCACAATTTGATCAAGGTCTGATTTGCGCAGCAGCACTTGCTTACTGTCGGGGTGCTGGTCGTCGGCGAATAGCTGGATGATACCGGCCAACAAGTCGAGCGAACGTGCCTCTAGGTACAGCTTGCGAGGCAGGCCTTCGTAGTCTGAGTGATGAATCTGGTACACAATGTCGGCGAGTGTGATGCTGTAGTGACTATGGTAGCTGAAGGGGTCCTCCGCGTTGATATCGCGTATAACTTTGGCCAGCCGTGCAGGAATGGTATCTAGCTGGGTTTCAATTTTGTTAATGTAACGCAGGCGGTCGATCTCTAAGCTGGTGAATTCAACATCAGTGTGAGCCGCGAAGCGATACTCTTGGTCGTAGGTTTCGGTGCTGGTGCCTAAGGAAGCGTTGAGAGCCGCAATGGTAAACTCAATATTGTCCGGCTCAAAGCGATAGGTAATGGCTCCCTGATGGCAAAAGATCAGGCGTAGTGGGTGAGAGCGGCTGAGTGTATAGTGAAATATTACTTCCTGATTAAAGGTGCACCGAAAGACCAATAGGCCCAGCCCATTATTAAAGTCAATGCCTTTAACGTACCCTTCACCGTATTTCTCAGGTATAATCACCACCGTCTCGTCACGAGAATAATTGATTTGAGTAGCTTCAATTTGCTCGGCTATCCCCACGAGTACATCGTGCAGGTTAATATGTGTGATCGTGATTTTCATCGGTTGGCAATATAAAGATTACTACTGTAAATAGTTTGTTCTGGTGTCAGTTTCAGGCATCCAAGACAAAACATTATAATGTAAAGAGATTTATACTTTTCCGGCTCAAGGTATAACCCTTCCGCTTTCATGGCGTTAAGTGTAGTATATATTAATTGCAAACCATAACTTTTTTTACCTTATGAATACCCAGAATAATTTAGTTCTTTCAAGCTCAAGTATCACCGGTACCAACGTATATAATGCCCGTAACGAGAAGTTAGGGGATATCAAGGATATTATGATTGATACCCAGAGCGCTACGGTATCTTATGCAGTATTATCGGTTAGCGATGGCTTATTCAGTAATAAGTATTTTGCTGTACCTTTTGAGGCTATGCGATTTGATACCGCGGGTGACGAAAAGATTATTTTAGACGTAAGTGAAGACTGGCTAGACAATGCTCCCGGCTTCGACAAAGATAATTGGCCCTCTTCGGCTGACGATAGCTTCGTGAATGATATGCACAGCTACTATAAGACGCAGCCGCGTTATGCCAACGAGCCAGTCCTGAACTAGTATAGTAGGAATAGATAAACGAAGCGCAGTGCCATCGGGTGCTGCGCTTTTTTTGTGTTCAGCAGCGTTTTTATTATTGTATCGGGCGGCTATCTTTGAGGTTTCGATCAACTTCACTTCATGAATCACTCACTTGCCTGGCAAGCCGAAGATTTAGCCCCCGTTTTATCCATCGGTCTGCTCACCGTAGGGTTTGTTACCTATTGGTTTACTGCTGAGTCTGCCGCTCTGCGCACGTGGGCTCTGCGGCACAGCACGGCCGCCGCAGAAAACACCTACGTGGTCGTGCTTCAAAAGCTAATCGGATTCCTTCTGTTGGGCTGTGTCCCCCTGCTGGTGGCCCTGCGTTTTCTGCCTTATTCGCTCGCTGATTACGGGTTAGACTTTGACAATACCGTCGCCTCCCTGTTGTGGGTGTTTGGTTTATCGTGTGTCATTTTCCCCCTGAATATCAACGCTGCCCGTCGTCCGCAAAACCTGGCCTACTACCCTATGATTCGCGCCAGACACTGGGATACTAAGCTGACAGTGCTCAATACCTTAGCGACCACCGCCTATTTGTTCGCTTACGAGCTGTTGTTCCGAGGGGTTTTACTCACTGCGTGTGTTGATACTTTGGGGGTGTGGCCCGCTATTGCCATTAATGTAGCATTGTACTCTACCACGCACCTGCCCAAGGGGCCAGCCGAAACCATCGGAGCCATTCCGTTTGGGGTACTGGTTTGCTACATCACTCTCACCACCGGAACGATCTGGGTGGCGGTGGTAATTCATATCATCTTATCGTTAAGTAATGACTATTTAGCCGTGCACTACAACCCGGACATGAAGTTCGCCCGCGCTCATGAGTAATTTTTTCTGTGATAAAGTGGTCATAATTACGGGGTCTAGCTCAGGCATAGGTAAGGCCACCGCGCAACTCGCCGGGCAGCAGGGCGCTCAGCTCGTGATCAACGGAAGAAATGCTGAAAAACTTCAAACCACGGCTCAAACGCTGCGTGCATCGTGTTCACACGTGCTGGCGGTGGCGGCCGACATTGCCACCGAAGCCGGTGCGCGGCAGCTTATTGAGTTGGCGCTCGCTGAGTACGGAAGGATCGATATACTGATCAACAATGCGGGCATGTCTTCACGAGGCTATTTCAATACGCTCGAACCGCTGGTGATGGAAGAAATGATGCGAATCAACTTTCTGGGTTGTTTGTATCCCACTCGCTTTGCCCTTGACGCGCTCAAGGCTACCCGGGGTAGTGTCGTGTTCATATCCAGCGTGGCAGGCATCCGTGGTTTGCCAGAAACTAGTCTCTACTGTGCCTCTAAAATGGCTCTTACCTCGGTGGCTGAATCGCTCCGCGTAGAATTGTCCGATACTGGAGTGCACGTAGGTATTGTTTACGTAGGAGTGACTAAAAATGATCCTGGCAAACAAGTGATCGGTGCCGACGGCTCGCTGGTAACACTAAATAGCAGAGATGATCGTCGCGCCCAAACTCCTGAAACAGTGGCTTGGCAGGTTCTGAAAACCATCCGTCGGCGAAAGTTCAAGGTCGTACTCACCACCTTAGGCAAATTCAACGCGCTGGCCAATGTACTATTTCCGCGTATCGTCGACAAAATACTCATTGCTTCAAAAGAAAAGATCAGACGAATGAATCAGTAGCTTGACTAACAGCAATCAAAACGCAAAGTGTTGATAGTTAAAGGGTTGCAATACACGCTTTTACGAATTTTCGTAGGATAAGATCAAAAATCTATGTTTTGCCAACCATACTGCTATATCAATTTTGATAAATCCGAAAATGTAATATTTATATTTTGATATTCAGTTGATACGTGACATTTTCACTGGCTTTGTACTTTGTGTACAGGGTTATTTGTCTATATTTTGATCGTTGTTGGGCTATCGCGCGTTTCTGCTATTTTTTTACGTGCTTCCGATACGGTAGCACTACACATTCGGAGCAATGATAGAGGCACAATCCAAACTACGCAAACCCTTACTGTATCCGTCTGCCCGAGTGTACGACTGGGGAACGACACTAGTAGTATCGCCCTACGCCGACAACCAGTGGCTTGGTTGTGCCGGGGCGGTCACGTTGCTTCGTAAAATGGGATATCGTGTGCGCACGCTGTTTCTGGGTCAGGCCTCCCGGCCTGATGATAGTAATGACCAAATGATTGAGGCGGCCGCCTGCCTCAGGGTCTGCGAACAGGCACTGGCTCAGCTTCACCTGCGGAACGGGTTATTTCCCCGGCCGCAGCAACCGGGCTTCGACGAAGCAGTGCGCTTGCTTATCAATGAGTTGGAAGACCTACAGCCGGATACGGTTGTGTTTCCTTCGCTAACCGATGACCTGACCGATACAGTGGCCACCCGGCAGCTCATAAACGAAGCACTACGCCGGTTTCAGGGGCCGTTCAGGGTCGTTGAATACGAACACTTTGAGCACCAAATGCGACAGGAGAGAGTTGTGCGTCCCACACAAGAGTACGAAGTATGGCGGCTAGATATTCGCGAGGTCATGGACGAAAAGCTGGCGGCGCTAAGTCAGTGGTTGCCTGCGAACCAGTTATCTTCTCTAGAAATACCCGCCTGGGAGACTTTTCTGGAGTATCGTACTTGATAGATACTTTGCCACCGGCCTGGCTAGGCAAGCGGCCCTTCGGGTGCCACGGGGGCATACGGCTCGGCAGCGCGGGGGGCCGCCGGGGGAAATAGCGTGGGCGCATCAAACCGACGGTATAATATCCGGTAAATTTTAGGGGCGAAGGCAGTGGCTGAAACTGCACCGGCAAACTTTACAATGCCGGGTATTCTTTTGCGAAAAAGCAGCTCACTCACCAAGTAGGTACTCCCAAAAATAATACAACTGGTCACAATCTTTTCGCGCACGAAACGAGGGGTTGCATCGCTGAGCAAACGCGATAAATCTTGCTTAATCTTAGCCTCTTTTTCGCGAGCAATGGCTTTGTGTTGCTCCTTGATCGATTCGTACTCTTGCTTACTGTGTAGGGTGCTCATGGTCAGGGGTCTTATTAGCGGCTAGTAGATTAAAAAATAGTTTCAGTAAAGGGGTTTTGATAACGCGGTCTTTGTACCGCCAGATGATGCCCCCGATCAGTACGTAGAACAGGGCTACCAGTCCAAATCCGAAAAACAGGTTATCGAACAGTGCCCCCAGTCCAAAGGCCACTGCGAAGCTAAGCAGGATGAGGAAGAACCAGAGGATTAATAAGAAAATGACGCTGGTGATCACGATGTAAAATATATCGGCTCCCTTTTTAGAAGCCACAGTAAACATCAGGTTACGCTGGGTGACTACGTAATCCTTCACATCATCGAACAGCTCCTGAACCGGAGGCGAATTGGTAGGCATATCTAATTAAATCTTTAAGTACAACAACGGCGCAAAACCTGATATGTTAAAGAAGTTTTGCCTTTGCGCAACAATTAAGGAGCCTAGGGATTATTACTTTTATAGGTTTCGTATCTATTTTTTTGAGTATCTACCTACACTTTTTTGTCATATGAAAATCGCTATTATCTCTCACCTCAAGTATCCTATCAAAGAACCATTCGCCGGAGGGCTAGAGATGCATACCCACGCATTGGCCGACGGACTTATCCGCCGGGGGCATCAAGTGCAAGTGTTTGCGTCGGCTGATTCTGATAAGTGCCTCAATCTGGGGCCAATGAACTTAAGTGCGCTGAGTTACGAAAGCACTAAGGACTTTGAGCCTAATCCTGACAAATTTAGCGAGCAGTTTGTCCGTGAGCACCACGCCTATCTAGAGCTTATGTTGCAACTAGCCGACGGTGATTTTGATGTCGTTCAGAACAATTCTCTGAACTACATACCCCTCTCGATGGCGAGTACCATTAGCACACCGATGGTTACTACCCTGCACACCCCACCTTTTTCGTGGATGCAGAGTGCGGTGCGGTGTGAGCGCAAGCGGGCGAGCGTAGAATACGTGACCGTCTCGCAGCAGAACGCCCGCTTGTGGGAAGGCTATCTTGACGACTGTCCGGTCATCTACAACGGTATCAACCTGGATAAGTGGCGATACAGTGCGCGCGCCGAACCGGAAACGGCGGTATGGTTTGGCCGGATCGTGCCCGAAAAAGGCACGCACTTGGCCGTAAAGGCCGCCCATGAAGCCGGGTTGCGCTTCCATTTTGCCGGACCTATCTGCGACCAGCAATACTTTGACAAAGAGGTGCAACCGCTGCTGGATAGCAGCGACACGTACCACGGGCACCTATGTCACCGCGAATTGATTGATCTGATTGGTATGTGTAGTGTATTTTTGTGCACTCCGTGCTGGGAAGAACCCTACGGTCTGGTGGTAGCAGAAGCCCTAGCCTGCGGCACCCCAGTAGCTGCTTTTCGCCGTGGTGCCCTGCCCGAAATAGTAGATATTAACACCGGACGGTTTGCCCTGCCTGACGACGTAAGTTCTCTAGCAAAAGCCGCCCGCGAAGCCATAACGCTGCGTCGGATAGACTGCCGCCAACGGGCCGAACAGGTGGCTTCTATGGAAAGAATGGTAGACGAATATGTTGATCTATACACTGAAGTTGCCCACCCCGTCGCGCTGACATGCCAGGCGGGATAGGGTTTTACGTACACCACCACGGGCGGGGCCACGCCAACCGGACTCGGCAGATTATTGAGCACTTGCGCGAGCCGATCACCGTTTTTGGCTCTTCGGTAGACTTTCTACAGGATTTGGCGACCGACCGGATTCGCATCGTCACGTTGCCTTCCGATGTGGTATCTACTCCCGACCCGCCGCCGGACGTGCTGCACTACGCGCCGCTTGGAGTGTCTGGCATCCGCGAGCGGATGTTTCTCATGGCGGATTGGATTCGTCGGGAAACCCCTGATTTACTCGTGGTAGATGTGTCGGTAGAAGTTGCCCTGCTAGCGCGGCTGATGAGTCTGCCCACGGTGGTGATGCGACAAAACGGGCTACGAAACGATTTGCCGCATCAAATGGCTTATCAAAGTAGCACCGGTTTGCTGGCACCGTATTCAGCCCCACTGGAAGAGCCCGAAACTGCCGATTGGGTACGAAAAAAAACGTACTACGCCGGTGGTTTTAGCCGCTACGGCGAACGAAAGCTGTCGCGAACCGCCGCCCGTTCTCAGTTGGGAATGCGTGAAGATCGGCAGCACTTGGTGGTGATGAGCGGAATGGGGGGGGAAGGCAACCCCCTGAAATCGATCCACCGAGCCGCCCAAAGTTATCCTGGTTGGGATTGGTGGATCGTTGGCCCGGCCACTACTGATGAGCATGCACCGCTCTTTAACTTTCATCAAGTAGGTCAGGTAGATGATACCTTTCCTTATCTGAAGGGCGCTGATGTGGTGGTGGGCTCGGCCGGTAATAACACCGTGATGGAAGTAGCTACCGCCGCAGTGCCCTACATCTGTATTCCCGAAGAACGTCCGTTTGATGAGCAGCTTACTAAGGCAGCCGCGCTGCAGCGCATAGAAGCAGCCATTGTGCTAAACAACTGGCCGGAAGCAGACGAGTGGTCCGCGTTGCTCGAGCGCGCCAAACGTGCCGACACGAATAAACTCACCGGCATGGTTGAGCCGAACGGTGCTCAAAACTGCGCAGAATACATCATGAGGGTGATGACCAAACTAAAAAACGAACGTCGGTAGCCTACCACTGAGCCACATACGGTAGAAAGGTTGACTGGCTACACGTGGGTTAGTAGAAGTTTACTGGTTAAACACCGTATCATGAATAGCGGGTTGCTTAAAATCCGGCCGGAGCATCATCATACGCTGCCTCGATCTCTTGCTGCGTGGGCATACGCACCGTGACGATACTTATTTTATTATGACTCCACTCGATCAGCCCCATTGTACGAAAAGCTTCCAGCCAGCCGTCCATGGGCCAATGCTGCCATTTTTGGTAGAAGCGTTGTGCGTTTACTATGATATCGCCAAAGTGCTGAAGCGGCGGACGATACACCGCATGGTGCTGGTGATAGGCGCGGGCTGAGCTGAGGGCAAACGGAACGCCCTGTTGCCGAGCCGTAAAGGCGAAGTCAGTATCTTCTGCTCCGTAACCCTGATACGCTTCGTCTAAACCACCTAGTTGTTCGTAGACGCTGCGCAGTACCGTAAAGTTGAGCGTCCAGAATAGCTCATAACGACTCTCTGATTGCACTCTTTGCGTCACGACGGGGCGACGGGGATGAGGTACGGCGGTACGGGCGAGTTGCTCAAAGGTCCATTTGGGTTGGGTTGCTCCCGCCGGCAGGTAGTGGATATCACCCATCAGCACCCCTTCGAAGTCTGCCTGCTCGTACTGCGCCACCAGGTGCCGATTCGGAATACAGTCTACGTCCAGAAATACGAGCCGCTCACCGGTAGCGCACGAAACCGCCCGGTTACGCGCCTGCGCCAGCGGAATCTTGGTGGCCGATGATTGCAGTGAAACCCTTCGGACAGGGTAGGGGGCAGAAGGTAGCGGCCCGGTGGTCGGCTCGTTCATATGGATAATAATCAACTCGTTGGGCAGGCGGGTAGACTGATTGAGTCCTTGAATTAGGTTAGACAAATGATCTGAGCGCTGGTGCACAATGGTAAGCACGCTGATAGAAGCCATGTACTTTTCGTCAGGGGTATGCGCTATAAAGTGCCAAGCGGTGCTAAATGTTGCCAATTCTTGCACCGAGTCTAAGTCGCTTTACGCAGCACCCATCGGTATCATCGCGCGTTCGTCACCACGATGGCGGCTTGCGCACGCGTAAACGGGCGATGTTGTCGGCCAATAGCGCGAAAACAGACCGTGAGCATCAGCGTGCTATTGCGATTAGCGCCTCCTGAGCGATACTGGTTTCGCGTCCCTTCGGTAAATACCTCACATCCGGCGGTCTTGCTCAGGCTTCTTACCGAATCAACCGCACTTTGGCGAGTATTTGGCGTGACTTCGGTTACTACCAACGACTCAGTAATGCACACCCAACACCCGCTATCTTCCGCTGATACGCATCGTGGACTCCGTATGGTTATCCGCGAAGGTATGGCCACCCAAAGTATGATCATTCTAAGCAGTGGAACGCTACTGGTTGCGTTAGCCCTCAAGCTGGGGGCGAGCTATCTGCAAATAGGTGTCATCACCTCTATTCCGCTGTTTTCCAATGTCTTTCAGATTGTCTCTATCTATTTGGTGCAGCGGTGGCAGCGCCGCAAGAAGGTGGTAGTGTGGTGTACCGCACTGGGGCGCGCGGCTTATTTGATGATCGCGCTGCTGCCGTTCGTCGACGTAGGAACGCACGGGGTGTACGTCATTATGCTAGCCTTGGTGTTGCAACACGGACTGGGGGCGGTTTCTAACGGTAGCTGGAGCTCCTGGATGCGTGACCTGGTGCCTCATCACACGATGGGAGCTTTCTTCTCTCGACGGCTCGCTATTGTGCAAACCATTTCTATCTTTCTAAGCATTGGTACGGCTTTGCTTATCAACCAAGTAGAAAGTGTAGGCGGAGGGGCCGAACTGTACTTGTACGGCGCACTGTTCTTTGTGGGGTCACTGGCGGGTTTGGTTGGGTCATACTTTTTGTCTAAAACCCCCGAGCCACGCTACCAACCCAACGATGTGCCGCTGCTCTCGCTGATTCGCCTACCGTTTCTGCACGCCAACTTCCGTCGCCTGATGATGTACATGGCATCGTGGAACTTCTCGGTGAACTTGGCGACACCCTTTTTCACGGTATACATGCTAGAAACGCTCGGTTTGAGCATGGCCTACGTCATTGGTCTAACAACCCTGACTCAGGTATTTAATGTGTTGTTCTTTCGCTACTGGGGCCGCTACGCTGATCGGCATAGCAATAAATCGGTGTTAGCCATCTGTGCTCCCCTGTATCTGCTGTGCATTGCGGGGGTTACCTTCACCACGCTACCGGGAGTGTACGCCGGAACGCTACCCCTGCTGGCATTTTTGTACGCCCTGATGGGGATCGCCACCGCCGGTACGGGACTGGCTTCGGGTAATATTGGACTCAAGCTGGCCCCACAAGAACACTCGGTAGCCTACTTATCCATGCTAAGCTTCACCAATTCTCTGTCATCTGGCGTGGCGCCCATTTTAAGCGGCTGGCTAGCCGGAATACTCGTCACTGCCTCCTGGTCGTGGACCATCAATGTCGCTGACTTTGGACTAATACACATTGTGAGTTGGCAGCACTGGGACTTTTTGTTCTTGCTGTCGTCGGCCACCGGCGGCTACGCGCTCTATCGGTTGTTCGTATTACAGGAAGAGGGCAGCATATCCTACCGAGCCGTGGTGCTGCGCTGGATAGCGAACGTTCGGTGGGGAAGAGGAAGCTTCGCCTCAGAAGCAACCACAATGTCTGACTTGAGCGTAGGGCCACCAAAGTCTAAAGCCACACCAACTCATGAACGCGTGAGAGTTGACTAGCGACGGTTGTTCATAACAGAGTGCAGGTAGTGCCAAGTGAACAACGAATCAAAAGTATGAACGCACCCACCACGACGCTGCTTTCCAGCGTGACGTATTGATCTAAGCTATTCGTTCGTAAAGGCAATCGTATTTCAATCCGTCTTATTTCAAACGCTTTTTATCAAACGAATACGGGGTGGCGTAGGCATGCGTTACGTACAGAAGTTTATAGCCAGGAAGTTGTGAGCAATTCGTTAGGAGTTTGCTCAAAAAATGTTGAGATAGGGTAGATCAAGTAACATTAATAGCCTTCGGCAGTTGTATCATAAACCCTACACAATATGAATTCACTGCTCTCTTTGGTGATGCATAGTATCACCCTTCTTTTCTTACAAAATCCTCCGGCTGATGAGGGTGTTCCCTACACCCCCCAGGATGCCGGACCAGGTTGGCTGCTGATCGGTGCTGTGATACTCGTACTTGCGGTGGTGGTATTTGTGCTTCTGAAAGTGTTTCGCGGTTTGCAGCGATCTCGTGAGAGCGAGGTTGCTGAGGAAAGCAAGGACAGTGCACAAGCTCCTAAAAGGTAGTATAGACAACATCTTCCTCAATATATATTTACTTCCTATGAGATTTTCATTGTTTGCCTTGCTGATTATTTTCAGTTTGGCGTCGTGTGACTCTAACACGAATTCTTCTGACAACCAGCCGGAGACTCCGGCAGCACTCACGGCTGACGCTGACAACGGTTCTATCACTTTGCCTGAGGGCTTCAGTGCCCTGCTGGTGGCCGACAATGTTGGCAAGTCCCGCCATATTGTGGTGAGAGACAACGGCGATGTCTTCGCTAAAATAGAGAAAGCGGAGAACGGCGGCATTTTGGCCATGCGCGATACGACGGGCGACGGCCGTGCTGACGTCCAGGAGTATTTTACCGATATGGCAGGCTCCGGTATCGCCATCTACAACGACTACCTGTACTTCTCAACCGATACGTCGGTGTTTCGGGTGAAACTTGACGAGGAAGCACTGGTGCCTACGGCTGAACCAGAACTGGTGATCGGTGGGTTTTTGAGCCAGCCTCAGCACGCTGCCAAATCGTTTACTTTTGACGACGATGGTCACATCTACGTCACTGTGGGCGGACCGTCCAACGCTTGTCAGGAGCAGATGCGTACCCCCGGTTCCCCGGGAGTAGACCCTTGTCCTCAGCTAGACCGACAGGGGGGTATCTGGCGGTTTAGTGCGAACCAAACCGGACAAACCCAGGCCGATGGTATGCGCTACGCTACGGGTATTCGTAACGGTTTTGCCCTAGACTGGAACCACGAACAAGGGCAGCTGTACGCCCTACAACACGGCCGCGACCAACTGGCCACCCTCTGGCCAGAGTACTACACCAACGAGACAAGTGCTGAACTACCGGCCGAAGAATTTCTACGGGTAAACGAAGGTGCTGATTTCGGATGGCCTTACTGCTACTATGATCCTAACCAAAACAAAAAACTATTGGCCCCTGAGTACGGTGGTAACGCTGAGGAAATCGGCCGCTGTGCCGACAAGGAGCAACCCATTATGGCGTTTCCGGCCCACTGGGCACCCAATGATCTGGTGTTTTACCAAGGTGATGCCTTTCCTGAACAGTACCGTCAGGGAGCCTTCATTGCCTTCCACGGCTCGTGGAACCGGGCACCGCTGCCGCAGCGCGGCTATATGGTGGCCTTTGTGCCCTTCGGTGCCGACGGTTTACCTAGCGGCGAGTACGAGCGGTTTGCGGATCAGTTTGCGGGTTCGGGGGGCGACATTGCGAGTCCGGGAGACGCTGAGTACCGCCCCACTGGGCTGGCCGTAGGTCCCGACGGCTCGTTATACATCTCTGACGACACCCAGGGGCGTATCTGGCGCGTATTCCACCAGAATTCTAAGATGGCGATGCAATAGCGTATACCTTTTTGCGAAAGATTCCGAGAAGAAAAGCCTAGATGATAGGCTTTTCTTATTTTAGGGCTTTCAATCCATAACCTTCGCCATGAGTACGATCAAAATAGTTTTCTTCGGGGCCGTCATAGCCCTGTTTATCATATCTTGTTCAACCTCATCAGAGCAGCAAGAAACGTCCGAAGCCACCGAGGCACCCTTGCCACCAGCTGAGGAAACTGAAAGCGAAGAAAGGGCCGCCGTAGCGATGACTCCCGTGATGGAACACGGCAAGAAAGTTTACAATCAGTATTGCCTGGCCTGCCATCAAGCAGATGGTGGTGGGGTGCCCGGTAACTTTCCTACCCTGGCCAATACGAAGTGGACCGAAGGCGAACCCAGCGTCTTGATCCCAGTGATTCTGAACGGACTGCAGGGTCCTATCGAAGTGAAGGGAGAACCCTACAACGCCGCTATGGCACAGCACGCTTTTTTGAGCGATGAAGAAATCGCGGCAGTGCTCACCTATGTACGCCAATCGTTCGGTAACGATGCCAGCGAGATCACTTCTGAAGAAGTAGCTGAGATTCGGGCGAACAACGAGTAACGCAGTCTGCGTTTGCTGGTTTTTGATAAGCACTACCACCGCTTGGGGAAGGCCCAGGAAGTTGATGAAACCTCCGACTACTACACCGATGGCCGGTAGAAAGAAAACCCTCCCTGCATCAAAGCCACTGCTCAAATAGAATCCAGAAACAGGAAACAGTCTTAAACCAGCCCCAGCCGCTTAGCCAGCGCCGAGGTAAACCGCCCCTCCGGGTCGTACTGTCGCTTGATCGCCAGCCAGTCTGGGTAGTGCGGATACATGGCGCGAAAGGTCTCTTGATCTAACAGCGCATCCTTGCCCAGGTAGATACGTCCTCCGGCAGCGAGTACCATCTGGTCCAGTCGTTGGGTGAGCGGACGCAGGTGGCGCGTCACCGGGAAGTCGATGGCGAAGGTGAGTCCCTCGAAGGGAAACGACAGGCTGGCCTGTTCGGTAGAACCAGCCCCCATTTTCTTGAGCACGTTTAAGAAGGGCAAGCAGCGACTCGCCGCAATGGTTTCCAGTATTTTTCGGATGGCCGAACCTGCTGCGGTGGGTACCACAAACTGGTACTGCACAAAACCTCGGGCACCGTAGCCTTTGTTCCACTGGTGCACAAAATCTAACGGAAACAAAAATTTGTCGTAGTGACTCAGCGGGCGCTGGTGATACTGCATCCGGTAGATGAGCTGGTTAAGCACCGTCAGCGTGGCGGGGTTGAGCGATAAGTTGGGCAGAAAAAACGGGACTTTCAGGCGCGGGGCATCGTGTAGTCTTAGCGGGTCTTTGCGTAGGTGGCGCGGCAAATCGTCGACTTTAGCCTGGTTTCCTACGGTGAGCACGCCTTCGCCTAAGCGCGACCCGCGCGCCTCAGGATTGATCCAGGCCACCGAGTAGCGGTAATGTTCGTCGTAGGCCCGGAGTGCCTCCAGCATTTCATCCAAACCTTTCACCCGGACGGCCTTCTGCTGATAATAGGTCGTCTCGATGCGTTCCAGCTGCATCGTCACCGTCAGGATGATACCCAGTAGCCCTAACCCCCCGAAACAAGCCCAGAATAGATCAGCGTGTTCTTCGCGACTGGCGGTCAGCGTGCTGCCGTCGGCCACTCGAACGGTAAATGATAGTACACAAGTGGCGAATGAACCGTCGCGGTGGTGGCCCTTGCCGTGGATGTCGTTGGCAATGGCGCCGCCCACCGTCACGTACTTGGTGCCAGGGTTGATGATCGGAAACCAACCGCGGGGGGCAAAAGTCTGAATAATGTCGGCCAAACTTACACCCGACTGGCAGGTGAGTATACCTTGTTCGGCATCAAAAGACAGAAAGTGATTCAGGTTTCGGGTGGCCACGACCACCGCCTCAGTATCTACTGACTGATCGCCGTAGCTGCGGCCTAATCCGCGCATAGTTACCTGTTTGGGTAGCGTAGCCTGTATTGTTTCTAAACGAGGGTAACCTACTTTGGAAGATACCATCGGGTAGTTACCCCACCCAGCTATTTTTTCTGACTTTATGTGCATGCCTCAGACTGAAGTGAGGGGGCAATTTACGGGTCATTGCCATTACTCGCGAGGCATAAGCAGTTTTTTTGTGAATGTGCCTACGTGGTTCTGGAAGATTCTAAGCGATGTAGCTTCATCAAACGGCGAAGCTGCTGTTGCTGATGGTAGCTGGTGATTAGGTGATAAATACCTACGTAGCTGATAGCAGCAATCATTGTAGCCAAAATGATATTACCTAACAGAAAAACTCCGGTGTATTGTGACAGCATCTCGTAAAGCGAGAGGTCATCGGACAGGTTAATAGGACGAGCCGAAAGGATACTGCCCAGTAGGTAGCTCAGGTAGTAGAGTGGTACCAACAGTAGCGGATTCCATATTGTGACCGATACAATCACCGCCAGACGGTTGATGCCTTTAAAGAATAGGGTAAGTGATAAGGCTAGAAACGCTCCGAAGCCCGGAGTAGGAAGGATAGCAATAAAAGAACCTATCGTAAAGCCGAGGGCAATAGAAGCCGGTGTGCTATTTTCTTGTGCTAACTTTTGAACGAAGGCGACCAGTCGCTGCCTAATCATGAATGGAGTACTTATGCTAAGAGGATGTTCAAAACTAGTCCGTATTTTAGGCAAAGTTTTTTCGTTTTGGATTAATATCTAACTTAAGAAATGATCTCTGACCTATTCAACAATGCGGAGCAAAACCGCCCCCTTTCAGAGCGACTGCGCCCCCAACAACTGTCCGAAGTTGTCGGTCAATCTCACCTTACCGAGGCTGATGGTGTCCTGCCTTCGTTACTGACCGGCGATCGCATACCGTCGGTTATCTTTTGGGGCCCACCCGGTACCGGCAAAACTACCCTGGCCGAGATCATCGCCCGGCAGTCTAACGCTACCATGTTCCTACTTAGTGCCATCGACAGCGGAGTAAAGGAGGTTCGGGAAGTGATCAAGCGAGCGCAAACCGTAGCGCGCTGCGTGCTATTCATCGACGAAATTCACCGCTTCAACAAAAGTCAGCAAGACGCCTTGCTAAAAGCAGTAGAACGCGGTACGCTGTCACTTATTGGGGCCACCACCGAAAACCCATCTTTTGAAGTCAACGCTGCACTGTTGTCGCGTTGCCATATCTTCCGGCTCAACGCCCTCACTACCAACGACCTACAGTCTCTGTTGGATAGGGCGGTCGCCGAAGAGCTGCCTGCCTGGCAGCATAAGCCCCTTGCCACCGGAGCGCTGTTTAACCTGTCGGGCGGCGATGCCCGCAAAATGCTGAACCTGCTCGAGCTAGTCACCGCCCGCTTCGTGGCGGCCGAAGCAATCACCGACGAGATGGTGCAGCAGGTAGCGCAGCGACGCACAGCCCTCTACGACAAAAAAGGCGAACAGCACTACGACATCGTATCGGCTTTCATCAAGTCTATTCGGGGCAGCGACCCCAACGCTGCGGTCTACTACTTGGCGCGTATGATTGAAGGGGGGGAAGACCCGAAGTTTATCGCCCGGCGGTTGCTCATTGCGGCTTCAGAAGACATTGGCAACGCCAACCCGACCGCGCTGGTGCTGGCCACCAACACCTTTCAGGCGGTGAGCTTCGTGGGTTGGCCCGAAGCCGAAATTATTCTGTCGCAGTGTACGGTGTATCTGGCCAATAGTGCCAAGAGCAACGCGAGCTACGTGGCCATCAAACAGGCCCGCAAGCTGGTGCAAGACAGTGGCGACTTGCCGGTGCCGCTACCCCTGCGCAATGCGCCTACGTCTTACATGAAGAAAACTGGCTACGGCCAGGGATATCAGTACGCGCACGACCATCCGCATAATTTTGTAGAGCAAGAGTTTATGCCGGAAGCAGTACAAGGCACTACTTTATATCAACCAGGTGATAATCGCGTGAGCGTGACTGGCAACAGAAGCTCAAGAGCTGGTGGAAAAGCAAGTATAACTACTGAATTTTTTAATTACAATAATTATTAGCAATGTACTAATATGGGCATTGCCGAACGGGTAATAACACCTTTATGCACTATAATTGGTATAGAAAGTACAAATTAACGTGTATAACATGGCTTCTGTTACTCCTTTCAACCAAGTGCTTGGTACCCAGCACGCAGCTCATCTGTTACGAAGAGCCACGCTGGGAGCCACCAAGCAAGAAATAGATCAATTTGGCGCACTCAGTACGACGACCGCAGTAGATCGCTTGCTTAATACAAGTCCTCCCGCCTCGCCGCCCTTGGATCCGCTCACCGGGCAGGATTGGGTAAGCCCTAAACCTACGGATGCTAACAGCGAGAGCTTCAAGCTGCAAAGGCACCTCAACGGCTGGTGGTTACACCAAATGGCTACCCGTCCTATCTCGCTGCAAGAGAAGATGGTGTTTTTTATGCACACCCACTTCACCACCATCTCCAATCGGATCAACCAGAAGGTGGCGGTGTATCATCAGCTACAACTGTTTCACCACTATGCGCTCGGAAATTTTAAGAGTCTGGCCAAGAAAATCTGCATTGATAATGCGATGCTCAAGTTTCTTGATGGGCAACTGAATTCTAAAAACAACCCCAACGAAAACTTCGGACGGGAATTTCTGGAGCTTTACAGTATCGGTAAGGGAGCACAACGTGGGCCGGACGATTACACCAACTATACCGAAGGCGATGTGCGCGAAGCCGCTCGGGTTTTTTCAGGCTGGAAGATAGACGGTGAGTTCACCAATGTGGACCCTGAAACCGGAGTGGTACAGGCCATCCTGAAGGGAGACGACCCTTTGGTGGCTGGACAGCATGACCCCGGATTGAAGCAATTTAGTGCTGCTTTTCAGCAGCAAACCGTCAGCCCTTCAGAAATGGCGGGTGATAAGGCAACCCGTGCCGGAGCACAAGGCGAGATCGATCAGTTTGTGGAGATGGTATTTGCGCAGCCCGAAACCGCTCGACACTTGTGCCGACGGCTGTACCGCTACTTTGTGTACTACGAAATCACCGATGAGGTAGAGCAAAACTTCATCGAGCCGCTGGCGCAAGTTTGTCTCAGCAATGATTACGAGCTGCAGCCTATTCTTCGGGCGCTGTTCACTAGCCAGCATTTCTACGATCAAGATAACGCGGAAGTTACCGACGATAATACCGGGGCCATCATTAAGTCTCCACTGGAGCTGACCATCGGTATGCTGCGCTTCTTCCGGGTGGCGTTGCCTACACCAGAGGATGGCCTTGAGTTGCACTATAAAGCCTACTGGAAGGTGTTGGTCGATAAGATGGATAAGCAGGGGCTGAGCCTGTATCAACCTTTTGAGGTGGCGGGCTATCCGGCCTACCATCAGAGTCCGGGCTATCATCGTAACTGGATCAGTGCCAATTATCTGGCGCGCCGCTACGAGTTTGCTAAGCAGCTGATTCAGGGTATGCGCAGCGATGACCAGCTACTGGCCTATCTGGACGTGGTGGCCTACGTGAGCGATAAAAAAAATATTTCTGATCCGTTTGATGCTTCGCTGTTAGTACGTGAACTCACGGATTATCTACTGCCCGAAGAGATCAGCGAAGAACGCTTCACCTACTTTCTGAGGGCTATTTTACTCGACGACCTGTCAGAGGCCAACTGGCAAACCGAGTGGCAAAAATACATCAGCAGTGGCGACGATTCAGCCGTACGCGTACAGCTCGAAAAACTGTTCAATACTGTGCTTCAATCGCCCGAATACCAACTATCGTAAACCATACATACCATGAAACGCAGATCATTCCTTAAGAAAATACCCGCTGCTCTGGGTGCCCCGATGCTGATCAACGGCATGCCAATTTCCGCCCTAGCCAGCCAAGGATACCTACAACGACTGGCGGCCACCAGCACCAACGACCGGGTGCTGGTCATCATCCAACTGCACGGCGGCAACGATGGGCTCAATGCCCTCATTCCGGTAGATCAGTACAGCCAGTACTACAACCTTCGGCCTAACATTGCCATTCCTGAGAAGGGCAAGCGGGGCTACGTCGCCTTAGACAGCACGCTGGGCACCGCCGAGCAGGTAGGTTTGCACCCTGATATGATCGGGATGAAAGAGCTGTACGATCAGGGGCAAATGTCGGTAGTACAGGGAGTGGGGTACGAGAACATCAACGGTTCACACTTCCGCAGCCGCGATATCTGGTTTATGGGGGGGGGCTACAACGACGAATTTGACTCGGGTTGGGTAGGCCGATACCTCAACCACTTGTATCCCGGATACCCAGATGCCTACCCAAACGACGAGATGCCTGATCCGCTGGGCATTGAGGTGGGCAACTCGGTGTCGCTGGCCTTTCACCGGGCCAACGGTATTCCGGCGGCTATTGCCATCAACAGTCCCGATCAGTTTTACGACCTCATCACCAGTGTCGGTATCGACCCGCCCGCGAGTGTAGCCGATACGCACTACGGCAAAGAACTTAAGTGGATACTAGGTATCGAAGAACAGTCGAATCAGTACGCAGGGCGGCTAAGGGACGTGTACGAACGGGGTAACAACGCTCCGGGAGTGATCTATCCCGAGAAGTATCCTTACAATGCACCGAGCGGCAGCCTCAACAATCCGCTAGCGCAGCAGCTGAAGATGATTGCGCGCTTACTCAGCGGTGGTTCTAAAACCAAAATTTTCATCGCTCGCATCGGTGGTTTTGATACCCACGCCTCGCAGGTAGAAGACTACGACCCAACGATGGGTAAGCATGCGGCGCTACTGTACCATTTATCAGAATCAGTGAAAGCTTTTCAGGATGATTTGAAAGCACTAAGCTTAGACCATCGGGTGCTTACTACCACCATGTCGGAGTTTGGGCGGCGGGCGGCCTCCAACGGAAGCTACGGTACCGACCACGGCACCACGGCCCCCATGTTTATTTTTGGCAGTCAGGTAAATCCGGGTATTATCGGCACCAATCCCGACCTTAGCAATCTGACCCGCAACAACCTGCCCGAGCAGCACGACTACCGGCAGGTGTACGGCTCAATACTGCAAGATTGGATGGAAGCATCCGACGAAGCGATGGGCATCGCTCGTTTTTCTGACTACGTGGAACCCGGACTGAAGCTCCCCATCATCGGTGGATCCGTTACCGGCCTCAACGATTTTATCGACGAACGTTACCGCCTCGACGCTTGCTATCCGAATCCGGCCCGCGGACTGGTCAACTTTTCGTATCGTATCAACCATGACTTGTTCGTGCAGCTTTCTATCACGAACCTGCGCGGACAAGAAGTGAAACGGGTGGTAGACCAGCGGCAAGCACCGGGCGACTACCAGTATCAGGTAGATGTTTCGTACCTGAAGCCCGGAACGTATTTATACCGCTTGCAAGCTGGCTCGTTCCAGGATGCGAAGAAGTTGGTGGTATTGTAAAACAATAAAAGCCCCGCATCGCGGGGCTTTACACTCGAACCTGCTATACTACTGCTTCTTAATAGTCTACTTCAGGACTACTCGTGGGAGTAGACACTGAAGGGGCAATCTCCGGCTGCATGCTGGTAGAGTCCTGCGGAGCAGTGGTCGGCGGGGCCGTTATCGGATCATCCTGACGTGCCACCGGTTCGGCAAACATGGTTTCTAACTGACCCAGGTCGGCGCGGGCTTCTTGAATCAGGCCATCAACGCGCTCTATTTCCTGCTGCTGGTTAGCCATGATTTCATCCAGCGCCATAATTTGCGCCTCGTCTTCGACTTTATCATTCTTCAGTTCAAAGGCCTCATTTTCTTCCGTATCGCTATCGTTCAGCTTCTTCTCAACTTTGCTGACGCTTTTCTCTAGCTTCTTGTACTCCCGCTGATTCTTCTTGAGATCAGACTCGATAGACTTACGGCGTTTTTCGCGATCCTCCAGGCGCTCGGTCATCAGCTCGCTTTTGTACTGGCGCACAAATTCTTTGGTAAACTTCCGCATGCTTTCCATACCCGACTGGTTTTCGTCGGTACTCAGTGAGAGGTCATAACCTGGCATGAAGGCGACGGCTACTTTAGTCTGGTCACCCTCAGCGTAAAAACGAGCCTTTAAATCGCCTACGTCGGAAGAAAAGCGGGGAATGGATGCTTCCTTGGCTACCACCATATCGCGACCACTCTTTTTAGCCTTCACATCGAGTTGACTCTTCGCGTACTTGCGGAAGGCTTTGCGGATATCTTCTATCGGCGCATCATCAGCGTTGATCACCCAGGCATTGGGCATGGCCTTGTCCATCGGCACGGTCTGTTCTACCGGGTTATACTGCTGGGCAAAAGTAATATTGAGAGAGAGGGTAAGCGCTACGATCAATGCACTGTAAATCTTATTCATAACTGTAAGGATATAGGTTTATGTAGTATGTACCTATCCTTGTGTACGCAAACGGCGAAAATAAGTGATGATTCTAAGAAATTTATTTTTCGGCTTCCTCAGCGGAAGGCTCAGCTACTTTCTTTAGTAGGAGAGAAATAGATGCCCCAATATGAAAAAGAGACACGAAAGCAGTGCATATCTTCTAGTATGCCTTACCAAAGAGTTGTTGTATTCGTTATCGCCTATTCTAATAGGAAACAAAAAGGGAGCTATTATGAAAAGAGTGTCCCGATGGTTTCTGATTATCTCTTTTGAGACTAGGGGCCAGAATAGGCTAAAGCTGTCAACGTTGGTTAATATACCTTTTGTTCGTTGAACATAGGCTAGATGATAGTCATGCTTCTTGAACAAGCAGTGTCTGCCTATCATCAAAGCAGTTAGACCAAAAGCAAGCATAGCTCTTATCGTTTATGGCATAAACGACTTTACCTCATCTGGTGACAATTTAAACAAACAGGGGCGAGAGAAGCGGCCGCTGATGAAGGTTTCGGCCAGTACGACCATACCACCGTCTTCGGTCATGGTAAAGTTTCCTAACTGGTAGGGGTTGGTCTGTCCGATGTAACGCGTACCAATCAGGGTGCCGCTGTCTTTGTCAAAAGCGTACAGAATCAACTGGCGCTTCTTGGTGTGCGTGCCGTACACAATCACCTGGCGCCCGGCCTGCTCGACTTCTTTGACGATGATACGGGCGTTTTGATCTATCTCAGGAAAATCGTTAGCCACCAAATCGGTGCTCGAAGCGATGCCCTGCTGGTTGACCTCAGTGCGGGGGAGTAAGGTGCTTATTCCAAAACCATTACGCGCCAATGCGTACTGGCTGCCGCCTAGATGCTGGGCCGCGCTAATAAATTCGTCGTCGCGGAAGCCATTGAGGGTGCCGGTGAGGTCGCCATTGCCAGGGTTCACGAAGTTAAGGCCCAGGGTATAATTAGCCAGTCCGTTAAAGTAATAGGCGCTGCCGTCGGCGGTAGTCCCCACGAAGAAGGGCAGGCGACGACCGGTGCGCGACAGGTGACGAATAATCTCTTCTTCCATGTCCTCTTCCACCGCGTACTCTTTTTCCCAAATCACACTGAAATCTGCGCCCAGTTTGTGCAGCGTGCTACTGCGAGCCTCACGATCGTAGCCGAGCACCAGCAGTTCTCCCTCGGGCGTGGTGGTGACGTCCAGCGGATACTGAATTTCGTTCATTTCAACAAACGAAGAATCAGACGAGCCGTCGGAGCTCACGGGCAGCGCGACGGTGGCCAGCGTTACTTCGTTCATGGCGAATACGTAGTACTGGTCGCCCAATTGTACTAATTTCTCGAGCGGATTGACGAAAGCTTCGTCTGCTTTGGTTTCCCACACGAACGCACCATCGGCGTCGGTCTGAAAAAGGTATACGTTCCACGCATTGGTGGCAGCCAGCGAAAGGTAGCCCCCGTCGGCCGTCTGCACCACGTCCAGCGGATCGTAGTCAGCGGTAAAAGAGCGGTCGTCGTAGACCTGTACGAAGCTCACGCCGGGCTCCACTTCATTATCAGCAATATCGCAAGCGGCGAGCGATAAGCTTAGAACAATTGAGATATATACAGTGCGTATCATGGCTAGAAGGTGACGGGTTTGAACGTTT
Source organism: Tunicatimonas sp. (assembly GCA_965213875.1). Lineage (GTDB taxonomy): Bacteria > Bacteroidota > Bacteroidia > Cytophagales > Cyclobacteriaceae > Tunicatimonas. Next base: position 96,556 of record CBDCAN010000024.1, read on the forward strand.
TGTCCGTGAGAAACTTCATCGGGAACAAGAAGCTCACCGAATAGGAGAGGGTGTTAAGTTTGACATCGTCGGGCACTTGTCCGAGACCGGCTACGTGACGCGTAGACGTGTAGCGGGCTTGGGTGTCAGTAATATTATGCAGCCCCTGCTGATAGTTAACGTCTACCACCAGCATAAGCCCGCCGAAGTTGTACATCAAACCACCGCCCAGCGTGTAACCTACGTATGATTTGATGAAGGCGTCCGTAATATCCGAGGTTTGGCGCACAGTGCTGGCTTGCACCCCGCCACCCGAGGCGTAATCCAGACTGCCTGAGGTGATCTCTTTGCGTGCCTCCACCAGCCGACCGTACACGATACCGCCCTGCACGAAGGGTTTCAGTCGGTTGATAGGAAACGCGTAGCGCACGCGAAGCGGAAACTCCAGGTAGCCCAGCGACTGCACGTGCTCATCTTCTATCACCAGCCGGTTCACTTCGTTTTCATCATCTTCCCAGGTATAACTCTGCTGGTAAGCGAATTTAGTATTAGTGTACTGAGCCGACAGGCTGATTTGGATATAGGGGGTGAAGGCCATCACCGAAGTGACACCTGCGCTGTAACCCGCTCTTAGTCCGGCTTCGCCGTATTCTTTGTCGGTGGTGGCCTCGGCACCAATGAGTGAAAACTCGCTGTAACGTTCCAGCACGGTGGGGCGCGCGAAGTTCATGCCGGTGGTCATTCCTACGTACCATTGGGTGCCCTCAAAGTGGTTGGCTGGCCGTTGCCGCATACCAAATAAACCCTGGGCTTGCGCGTTGATGCCGAAGAACGCCGACAAGAGCAGCACTGTGATAAACTTATGCATTACACTTTTTTGCTACAATTAGTACAAAATAGTGCAAACAAATATTTTTAAAACGCTGTATTGACTACGGGTGTAATGATTGATACAGTTAAATAGACTTGACTTTTACATGGCATCAATAGCCAGGAGCACCGTCTGTGCGCCCTGCTCAGACTAGGAATGAACGTAAAGGAGAGTGCCGCCATCTTAGGTATTGCTCCCGAGAGCGTGAAGATGGCACGGTATCGATTGCGTAAGAAGCTAAACCTCAATACCGAAGACAATCTCACGCAATTCTTAAGGCAAGTAGGCCAGATGGAGATGAGCGCGTGATTTTTGATAGTTATTCTTAGCTACTAGGGAATCGTATGACAGTACGTAGGAAGTAATAGCGTAGCAAGGATGTATTTCGGAACCTATGGTTCTATCCAACGCTCTCGGTCTAACCTATACACCAGGCAGTCATCGCCACCAAACCTTCTTTTCTCGACGAATTGGAATCCAATCCTTTCGTAAAAACGAATGGCATCCGTATTAGACTCGAGGGGGTCAATCAGAATGGTGGTTACCTTCTTGTTCTGGAAGCAGCGCTCAATGGCCAGTGTCATCATAATCGTTCCGTATCCTCGGCCCAGGTCGTTCGTTTCTCCGATCCAAATATCCAGGGCCCGAAGATTGTTAGGCACCGAACCCCAGTAGTGCGTCTCCTCTTCCGCCGGGTCGATGATCTGAATGATGCCCACGGGTCTACCATCCACTTCCGCGATCAACTGCTCGCGCCACACTGGAAATCGCCGGAGCTCGTATTTCCAATCCCAATCATCATCCTCCCCCGAGGCGATAACGTGAGGTTGCGTATCCCAATACTCCAGAAGAGGCAGATCCTCAATCGTTGCCGAGCGGAGTGATATATCTGAGGCATTAGGTATCATAACAATCTTACTGCTACTGATAGGCGGTTAATACTCTACCTACGCAACGTAATTAAAGTTGGTTGAATAGGTTCGCTATAACGACGATCACGAGGGTAACCTGCCTAGTACGTCATGTCGTGTGCCATTGGCAATAGAGGCTGCTTCGGCAATCAGGTCGTCCGAGACACCAAGCTCTTTTAGCGTAGCGGCTAAATGCTCTAAGACCACCGAAAAGTGAGCATCGTTTAGCCCCTGATCCACTAAATGAGCGTGAGCGGTTCGCAGGTCTTTTCCCGTGTAAGAAAGCGGAGCCCCAAAGGCGTAGGCTAAGAAAGCTCGCTGACGACTCGTTTGGGTAGCCATACTCGTAAAGCGGAAGAAGTGACTGATCCGCGGGTCGGCGAGCACCCGGGCATAGAAGATATCAACGGCGGCCTCCACAGCTGACATTCCACCGATTTTGTCGAAGAGCGTACAAGATGTTTGATGATTCATGACAATGCTTTGTTAAAATTAACATAGAGATATAAGGATAGATAAGGGAAGTTCGCCAAGAGAAAATGAGAGGCGTTCGGTCTAGGTGCCTGACTATCCATTCCACTCCGTTTACGACAGTTCACTCTACAACCTACACCGAACGTCTCCACCTCTCTAACACACTATTCCTTCATCACCTTATGAGTAGATATGGTATCGCCAATGCTCAGGCGAACAATGTATACCCCGGCGGGCACCACGGCACCATGCTGATTACGACCGCCCCAGTGCAGAGCATGCGCCCCAGCCTCCTGTCTTTTAGCAGTTAGCAAAGCGATCTCCCGACCTATGAGGTCGTGTATGCTGACGTGTACCGGCATAGTTTCGTGTAGCGTATAATTGATCGCTACCTGTTCACGGAAAGGATTAGGGAAGCTGGTGACATTGGAGGAACTATTTCGGGGCGTTTCTTCAATAGAGGCATCCGCTTGCTCGTTATCTTGAAATAGAATCCCCAGCAAGTTAGAGGGGATTGTACGGCTATTCGTACTGCCTTCAGCACCAATTACTACCTTACCAACCGGAGCTTGCAGCGTCATGGGTTGGCTAATAGTGATACGTTCGGCGTAGTATCCTTTGGCGATACTCACCGTACCGTTTTCTTCTACCTGCGCGGTTGCTTCGGTTATCGTGAGGTAGGGTTTATGGATTCTGCCCGTAGCCTCGTCACCGTACAGACCTTCTGAGTCTACGTACGTGACGTTATCTGCAAAGAAATGGTCCAGGGTGCCACGCAGGTAGTCATCATTAAATCCAATCGCTGCCGTCAGGGTCACATCGTGAGAAGAGAAACTAGGGGGCACAGAGATGTCGTGTACTCCAATGGCCACGTTCGACTGATGGTACATGATAGGCGCGCCGCTCGCACTCCCGGAGGGGGCCACTCTCTGTTCATCCATCATTTCGTAGACGAGCAAGCTCTCTCGTTTAAGATCATTAGTACCGCTGTAGTAGGTGGGGGAGTTCTCACTTTTCACTATAAACTGACGAGGTGACCGTAAAGAGGTAATAGTAGAACGTAAAACCCGGTAGTTGGCCCGGTGGATGGTGTCTTCGGGATAGTCTCCGTAATGTAGCAAGTCGGCTTTTACATCCTCCATCGCTTCCAACGTGAAAGAGCCCGGGTTGGTCGCTATCCGGAAGGATTGCTGCTGCCGTTGTCCGGGCCGCAAACCGGTGCTGTTAGGAAGCGCTTCCACGACGGCCCACCCAATGGTCCTAGTACCCATGAAATGGGTCTGTTTGAACACCATATACGCTTGCATCGTATTGTCTAAGTAGTTGAACGAAGCGGTAGCAGGATACTGATCTTCGGGACGAGGATGGTTCACCGAGCCATCCTCGTTAGACGCGGGAATATTAAACTCAATGATATCATATCCGCGGGCAATAACTCTTTTGGCCATTGATTGAGAAGTTACAATCGCTCCGTTCGGAGCAATCCATCCCGTCCCGTACGAATCACTTCCGTTGGTAAATCTTCCTACGGCGGCGGTATACGGTCGCTCCGCGACTGCTCGGGTAGCCCCCGGCTGAATAACGGTTTTATGAGCCGACTGGGAGCGTGCATTCTTGACAGTCGTTGGGTAAGAATGAGTTTGTTGGTTCGCTGAGGAACGGTGATGTTGTCGCTCGCTAATCCTCACTTCTTTAAGATGAAACGCTACCGGTGGTTCCCCGGCGGCTTGATAAATCGATACCTTCACTCGCCCGCCGTTGAAGTAGGCCGAACTGTTGCGCCAGTGGCGCATCGCCTCCGCGTCCAGCGTTTGCTGAGCCCCGTTGCTGCCTTCTAGCAGCAGATAGCTCTGCTCGCCCAACTGGATATCATCGAAGTATAATCGCACGGCGGTAGCATTCGGATGACTGACTTGGGTGACTTGCTTCATGGTTTCCCCTTGTGCCGTATCGGCTTGGTAGCGGAAAGTAGACGAAATCACTTTCTGTGCCCGCAGGGGGAAGGTGGCTAAGCACCCCCACCCCAGCAGGATCATTGTTATTATCGCTTTCATTGATCTGACGGTTTGGTGATAATAGAACGGCTACTGCAAGCTGACCAGCACCAGCACCAGCCCGGTACCTTCATCCAGCCCAGTCATGGCCTTGCCAATGATGGCACCCTGTGCCTGACCCTGGTTGCTCACCTTCATGGCGTGGCCCGGTGTGTCGGAGGTGGTTAGCAAATCACCTGGCTGAATTACCCCGTAGCGAGTATCTACTCGACAGTATACCCGTCCGGTTAGTGCTACCGGATGCTCCCCGTGGGCCAGCGTACCTGCTTGTCCCATCACCATACCGGCCTGAATGTTTCCGGCCCCGCTCACAATGCCCGCTACTGTTTTGTCGTAGGCCCGCGCGGCCACCTTGAGTCGGCCCGCGTGTGCCGGATCAATGGCTACTACGGTGCCCGGCTGAATCGTTATTCTGTCAGTAACCATAAAGGGTTCGGCTAAGTCTGCTCCGCCGGTGATCTCCAGCACGTTTGTGCTGGTAGTACCGTTCACTTCTAAAGCAGTGGTGCGAACGGTTCCATCAACTTCCAGAGTAGCCGAAGGAGTGGGAGTGCCAATGCCTACGTTGCCGTCGGCAGCCATCACCAGAGTGGCATCAGTAGAGTTGGATCGGGTGAAGATCAGCTTCTCGGCTCCTGAGGCCCAGTCTTCGTTCGAGACCCCTACTTTCCAGGCATCGCTGCCGTTAAGAAGCTTAAGCTGAAAGCCTTCGGAGGCCACGTTGAGTTTGGCTTCGTCCTCGTCAGTGTCGATCCGCACAACCCCTCCTCCGTATACCATAGCCACGTCCTGATCTGATATGAAGTTGAGGTGCATTTCAGTATCGCTCTCCAGTTGGTTGCCGTCGAGACGTAGGGTCTGATACTGTCCTGACACATAACTACGAAGCGCTAGGCCACCGTCGTCCAATTGCCCGCCGTTATTTCTGATGCGGTTTCCCCAGATATTCAACGTTGTTTTCTGCGCTTGCACTCCCAACTGCGCCTCGTTCAGGTCTAACTGAAAGGTCGTCCACGAATTATTCCGGATCCTGAGAGTTCCCTGATTGACGATATCCCACGTAGAAGACTGCCCGTTGTCGAGGGTGCGCTGGAGCTCAACACCTGCCGCGAAGTTGCTGTAGTCGTTGCCTCCGGTAGAGGTGGTTCGCAGGTATCGGTGGCCCGCACCCTTCAAGTGCAGCCCTCGGGCCGGATTATTGGTATTAATGCCGACTTTTGCCCCGATGGCGTAGATTCTGCCATTACCACCTATCCACTTAGGGTTGCCATTGGTATAAGTTTGGGCGTAGGCCTGACCGCTTAGCAGAAAGACTAGACTAAATCCTACACCCATCACAAAGTGTCGGATTGGTGAGCACCAGGTTATGGGGCTTGCATGATTTGGTTTGGTTTTAATAATTTTCATTGATTATTCAAATAGTAGGGTGGGTTAAACATACCTCACCCACCCCCCTGTAGGGGGAGGGGCAAGGCGGTGATACATAGTGTGCCTATTCGTTAGGGACAGCCAGATATACCTCAATAATTCGGGGGGCCATGGAGACAATCCGAATGCCTCCGTAGAGATCTTCATCAGATAGCCAGAAGAAGATAATATCGCCTTCCTCGTAGTCCAGCTCAGTGCCTTCGGAGCCGGGCCAATAACTTTCAAAGAGGCTGGGCCGTTCTTTGACGAAGTATTCGATGTCTTCTACCGACTGGTCTGATTTAGCAAAATGGGTGGTTTGCATATCAAGGCCGTCCCCCAGTGGAATATTGAGTTCATCCCACAGGTTGTAGGCGGTTTCTACCCGGTCATTGTAGAAAAGCGAAAAGTTGGCGTTATACGTGTTCTGCTTGTCGATGCCATTCAGGTAGTTAAAACTGTTGAGAGCACCGTGGGGCAGCGTGAAAACGGTAGGAATCTCACTGGCATCTACTTCCTCATCGTAAGCAGGCCATGCGATCCGCCACGTCAGCGATTTCGTATGAGCGAACCGCGAATACCTCGGAATATACTCGCGTTCAATTATCTGCGGGTAAGGATACCGGGGCGGACCGGACGGGTCGGCGAGGTCGCCCGGATTTTTCCGGGGTGGGTCAAACGTTTTAGTGGGGCCACTACGATCACTCACTAAGTCATCTTCTTGACAACTATTAAGGGTGAGCAAAAGAGCACCAATGGTTAATCCGTATAGTACGGTTCGGGCAATACTAATCATGTTCGTCATAATTTAATGGTTTGGTAACAAATAGTGACGAAACAAAAGTATAGGTGATCTGTAGATATGCTTAACACAATGGTTCCAACTGAAAACAATATTGTCTCTACTGTTTTCTCAGTATAAACATCACGAAGCGGTTGCCTTACGAGGCTAACACACTGGTGGCTAATCTTAGCACTACGGTTGCATTAGGCCGGGGTACGGACCTTTTTCAGATAGTCAGAGGGGGAAAGACCAAACTTTTCTTTGAAGCAACGGGCGAAGTAAGAAAGATGACTGAACCCTACGTTGTAAACCACTTCGCTCACCTGAACGCCGGGTTGCTGCAGCAATTGAGCTGCCCGCTGCAACCGAAGGTCGCGAATGAACTCGGTGGTAGATTGATTAGTGAGCGCCTTGAGTTTGCGGTGCAACTGGGTGCGACTCATTCCTACTGCCCGCTGAAACTGCTCTACACCAAAGTCCGGTTCACTCAGGTGTTGTTCTACTGTGTGTAGGCAGCGTTCCAAAAAAGTGGCGTCACGATCGTTGAGGGTTACATCCTGAGGTTGGAGGGTGATCTCGCGGCCGTATCGCTCGCGCAGCTGGCTTCTCTGACGGATCAAGCTGCTCAGGCGTTCTCGTAGCTCAGCACTGTCGAAGGGTTTAGTCAGGTACTGGTCCGCTCCGATGCGAAAGCCCGATCGTTTGGTGTCCACGTCATCTCGGGCCGTCAGCATCACTACGGGGATATGGCTGGTACGTTCGTCACTTTTCAGCTGGTGGGTTAGTGCAATCCCATCCATCACGGGCATCATCACATCAGTAACAATCAGGTCTGGAGTACATTCCAACGCAATATCCCATCCTTCCTGGCCGTCAATCGCTTCCCGGAACGCAAACGTATCGGCTAAGGTGCCCCGAATGTAGTGGCGTAAGTCCGTATTGTCCTCGACGAGTAAGACCAGAGGAAGCTCATCCGGGGTAGTCGGAGTACCTTCGGACTCATTAGGAGAGAGCAATACGGGTGAAGTAGTCAAAGTCGTTGCGCTTTCGTAGGATTGAGCCAGTGAAACCAGTACGTCATCCTCTTGCTCACCTTCGGCCGGTTGCAATGGTAGGGTAAGCGTAAAGCTTGTTCCTCGTTGTTCTTCGCTGTCTAACGCAATGGTGCCCCCGTGCAGCTCAACGAGTTCTTTGATCAACGCCAAGCCGATACCCGTCCCTTCGTAGGTGCGGGTGTTGGAGTCGTCAACTTGATAGAACCGATCAAAGATTTTGTCGCGCAGGTCAGCCGGAACCCCCAGCCCCGTATCGGATACGGATAGACGCAACTGACTAGGTGAATCCACGGCAGCATGAAGTGTAACGGTTCCTTCGAGCGGGGTAAACTTGATAGCGTTGGAGAGGAGGTTGTACACAATCTTTTCTAGCTTGTCGGGATCAAAGCGAACCAGATGTCGGCGTAGGGGGACATCGACCTGATACGTGATCTTCTTGCTCTCTGCCGAAAAGGTAAAGGATGCTGCTAGGGTCCGCAGAAACATGAAAATGTCGGCCTGCCGGTAGTTAAGCTGCAGCTGACCTACCTCCAACTTCGCCAGATCGAGCAACTGGTTCACCAAGCGTAGCAATCGTTGCGCATTGCGCTGCATCATAGATAGATCAGCAGAGGAGAGTGACCGGTCAAAGGTTTGCAAGGGACCCAGAATGAGATGGAGCGGCGTACGAAACTCGTGGGATATGTTGGCAAAAAACCGCGACTTCATTGAGTCAAGAGCCTTGAGTTGTTCTGCTTCCCGACGAGTAGCTTCCGCTTTCTGTGCCTCTTCATCTGCTTGGGCCTGAACAATCTTGCTGGCGCAAATTGCCGCAATAGTTTTGAGTGCATCGCGGTAATAGGGAGTAAAAAAGCCTCGCTCGGGATGCTCAGAGTCGATGACCCCCACTACTTCTTTCCGGATTTTGATAGGAACGGCTAGTTCGGAAAGTCGCCGTGCGTCATCAACGATATAGCGTGAGTCTCGGGAGGTATCATCGACGAGCTGTGTTTCACCACTACTAGCGGCGATTCCCACAATGCCCTTCCCCCACGGTATTTCTATGGGATTGTGGATCTTAAACGCCTCAGAATTCTTTATGCCGTACGCTGCTTTTTGCTCCAGTACTTGCCGTGACGAATCGGTTAGATAGATGACGCAGTCGACAAGTCCTAAGCGCGCTATACAGTTATGCGCAATGTCCCACAGGATTTCATCGACGGTGTTTTTGCCAAAAAGAGAGGTGGCGAAGTAGTTGATAGTATCGTCGATTTCTTGCCGCACTGATAGGTTCTCGGCAAGCTTAGTTCGTTTGTTTTCCAACACTATTTGGCGGTGTCGTTGCTTCAGTCGATAGCGGTTGAATAGCAGGTAAGCAATCCAACTCAACAGCAGTAAGGCCCCGATGAGTCCGTAAATGAATACCCGTTGCCGGAGCAGTGAGGTGTTCTGTCGATTGATTTGTAAGTCCTGCAAGGCTAAATCTTTGTCCTTTCGTTCGGTTTCGTACTTGGTCTGCATTTCCGCTAATTGTTGTCGGAAGCGTTCCGCGTGCACGCTATCTTGTAGCTCATAAACCTGCTCTTGCGCGCGAAACGCACGAGCATAATCACCGGAGGCGGTGCTGGTGAGGGCAATGTTTTTTAACGCTAATGTCTTCAGCTGAACGGATTGTATACTATCGGCAACGGCTAGAGCCCGGTACGCGTAGGCGGAAGCACTTTGAACATCTCCCTCAGCCAAATGTGCCTTCGTCAGCCCCAAATAAGATCGACCGACGTTACGCCAGTTGTCGTGCGCTAGGTCAAAGGCCAAGGATTGCTGATAATAATCAAGCGCCTGCGCGTAGTCTTGCTGAATCAGGTAGATGTTAGCAATGTTGTGGAAGGAGTTGCTCACACCTTCTTCATCGGCGCGCGCCTGGTCTATCTTCAGCGATTTGAAGTGATAGGTCAGAGCCTGATCGTAGGCAGCGGTATTGTAGTACACATTACCCAAGTTGCCATAAATATGAGCGAGCGTCTCAGAGTACTTATGCTGCTGGGCAATGGCTTCCGCTTCTAAGAAATAGGCGATGCTTTGTTCGTAAAGCGATAAGTGGCGATAGACGATTCCTAGGTTCGAGTACGCATTGCAAATTTCTAACGTATCGGCAACCTCCTGAAATGCCTGCAGTGCCTCGTTGGCTGCTTCCGATGCTAACAAGTAATCTTCCCTTTCGGCATACCAGCGGGTCAGCCACTTCTGAGCCTGACCCTCATAGGCTGTTAAGCGATTCTCCTTCGCCAATGCCAGGGCTATTCTTGTGTGCTCTATGGTTTCTTCAAGATCATCGTACTCACGGCTAGTTACCCGGTTCATGATTTTCTCAATGCTGTCTACAACGGTAGCCTGATTCTGACCTTGCGCTGCTAGGTCGAAAAAGAGAGGTAGTAAAACCAGTATAAACCGTAGGTAGTACTTCATAGCCCAACTGAGTTTGACAGGATGAGCGTATCTGTCCTGCCGGAGCGCGGTCAAAATGTGATATCGTACGTCAGTATTTGAAGCCCCTCATCAAAGGTTTCATGCTCAGTAAGTGCTAGTTGGTACCCTCCAGAAGAAGCGCCAAACAGTCGAATTCCTTCCCCCAGAATCACCGGATTGAGTTTGATCTTCAGTACGTCAATTTGTCGCTGATCTAGTAGCCAGCCGGCAAATGCGCCGCCGCCGCACAGATAGATATCCGATCCATCCTGTTCTTTCAAGGTAGTAATCTGCGACAGATCAGGTGGTACCACATGCACCTTTTCGTGGGGCTTCTCAAACGCTAGTGTGTTCGAGAATAAATAGTGATCCATGTGAGGATATGCCGGTTGACCGGGCGGTAGACCGTACTGGTACCCGAACTCGTAGGTTCTACGTCCCATAATCACAGTATCAAACTGCAGGAGATCCTGCTGATACTTCTCTACTCCAGCACCCTGCAGTGCAAAGCCACTGATATCATCATTGGGGCCAGCGATATATCCGTCTACAGAAACAGCTACGTAATAAATAACCTTTCTCATAGGGTAGGGCGTAATGATAAGACATTGCTTTAGCTCACTTGAGCAATTGGCGAGCAGTATAGCCAGCGCTCGAAGGTACAGTATCTCGGCTAAAAAGGAAATCCAAACCAAATGACAATGCTATGATCTGGTACAGAAGCATGGCAGCTAACAGGTTCAATCAAGGTACTAGCCATTTGCTGGAAGCGCGGCAAACTCTGATGGTCTCTATAGCACCTCAAATACCTATGCCCCAGAAGTAATAGCTTCTTGGGTAAAAAGACCCGGCGGCTAAAAACCTCCGGGTCAGTGTCAATGGTTTAACTTACCAACGAAAGCTACGATGACGGTCGCCCAGAAGCAAGTGATGCTGTAGCTTTATTGACCAATACGTATATTAAGGCATGGTTAAGAACGCAACGCTCGTCTCACGACGTCACTTTATCAAAACCTCGGCGCTCGCTGCCGGTGGCCTGACCGTCGCCAAACAGTCGTTCGCCCAGCACCACTATTCACTCATTGACAACCTGGGCTTGCAGCTATCAGCTGTACGCGAACCGTTGATGACGCAGCCTCAGCAAACCGTAGAAGTCATTCAGCGGGCGGGCTACCGGCAAGTAGAGCTGTTCGACACACAGTTGCTTCCTCAACTATCGCCGGTGTTCAAAGGGCTCGGTTTAACTATCAACAGTTCACACTTTTTGCCTCCGCTCATCACTGGCAACTGGAATCCGCTCACGGCGCTGGGCACCTCGCCTCCGCCAGAAGATTATACCTTCGAGCGTGCAGTAGACCAGGCAGCGGAGTACGGTCTGACCTATCTGGTGTTTCCGTTTGTCTACCCACAGGACCGTGGCGGCCTGGAGTTTTACCGCACGTTGGCCGACCAGCTTAACGAAGCCGGAGAGCGGTGTCAGCTGGCAGGAATCCAATTAGTGTACCGCCACCACGCTTTTGAGTTTCATCCGATGGAAGATACCACGCCCCTGACCGTGCTGCTCGAGCGTACCAGTGCTGGATTACTGCATTTGGAATCGAGTGTGTTTTGGCTACAGGTGGCCGGTGTGTCGCCGGTAACGTTCATGCGCAATCACGCCAAGCGGATAGCCCTGCTGCACCTGACCGACCTCAAAGCAGGAACACCGCAATCATATCTGGCGGCTACGCTGCCTAAGGATTCGTTTCAGCCCGTAGGAAGCGGTACGCTAGACTTTGCGGAAATTCTCAAGGTTGCTCAGGAAGTGGAAGTGAAGCATTGTTTCGTCGCACAAGACGAATCAGAAAAACCACTCGCTGATGTGCTACAAAGTGCTAAGTATTTGAAAGGCCTCGCCAACTAGCCGGAAGCAGTGAAGAAGTTAGGCCGACAGTGGCAGCAGCAGTAGCAGCAAATAGTGACTCTGCTACTACCTTTACCGAGCGGTCTTTACGAGTAATTATTCTTCATTTAGTATACAATGATAATCCAGCACCCAAATGTCCAGTATCCAACATCTAACCTAAGCATCCGGATTATTCTCGAACGTCTCTTTGGCCTTTTGCAAGTTCGCTTTTTGTTTGCCCGTTACTTTGGGGTAGCGCATGTCGAGTGACTGTAGTTTGTCGACGATGATTTCGCTCACGGCAGCGCGCATAAACCATTTGCGGTCGGCAGGAATGATGTGCCAGGGGGCGTGCTCGGTAGAGGTGTGGTTGATGGCCTGCTCAAAGGCGTGCTGATAATCATCCCAGTACTTACGTTCTTCCACATCGTTCATCGTGAACTTCCAGTTTTTCTCAGGCCGGTTGATGCGGCGCAAGAACCGGTTCTTCTGCTCATCTTTGGATACATTGAGGAAGAACTTTAGGATAACGGTGCCGTTGGCAGTGAGGTGCCGCTCCATTTCATTGATCGAGCGGTAACGGCTCTGCCACAGGTCTTCGTTGACATCGTTTACACGATCAATACCCGGCAACCGCTGCCCCACAATATATTCGGGGTGCACCCGCGTGACCAACACTTCTTCGTAGTACGAGCGATTGAAAATACCAATCCGCCCTCGCTCGGGCAGTGCCCGGTAGGTACGCCACAGAAAGTCGTGCTCCAGTTCGTTAGCACTCGGTTTCTTGAAGCTAAAAACCTGACAACCCTGCGGATTTACGCCTGACATCACGTGCTCGATTGTACTATCCTTACCGGCCGCATCCATCGCCTGGAAAATAAGCAGCACTGAGTAGCGGTTATAAGCGTAGAGCATCTCTTGCAGGTCCTTGAGCTGCTTGAGGTTTTCCTTCTGTACGTCTTTCCTTCGTCATCTTTGCTAGATAGCTTGCCCGTATAATCGGTAGCGTGATCCTTTAGTGAGATTTTGGAATCGGGTGTGGCTAGAAATTTTGAGTGGTTAATCATGTAGTGGATATTAGGTGTTTGGATACTGGATGTTAGATAGCTTTCTGGATGAAGAGATACTGGATATTGGATAATCTGCTTGGTGAATAGATGCTGGTTTTCGCAATTTATTCAGATGCGCCAGTTTATGATTGATGTGAATAGTATTGGCTCTCCAGCATCTAGCGTCTTGCTACTTCCTAAAATCATCCAGCATTCAGTCAAACTAACCTTCCCTGGCAATTGTTACCAGCGCATGAGCAAACTCTCGTTATACAACGACGCATTTCTGGATCAAATGCGCCAGCACACCGACCCGCTGGCCGACGAAGCCGTGGCGGCGATGTACCAGCATCCGTCGGGCGGTCACTTTCGCGAAACCGTTGCCACCCTGACAACCAACGACTACACCATTCCGGTCGGACTCCCGGATGCGGTAAACCGTTTTTTAGAGCAGAGTCGGGAGCTGCCGGCTTGGGCCGATGAGTCAATGCTGCGGCAGGGGCACGCCTTCTTTGTGCAGCACAGTCAGGATTTGTTGCTGATGCTCGGACTTTTTTCGTTGCCCTACGATTACGCGGCAGCCGATGGTGCGCAGGTACTCTACTTGTCGGAGCGATTGCGTAAAGATCCGGGTAAACGCTTGGCCGAAACCGGTCAGTACGTACTAGATGTGGGCAGTAAAGGTGCTTTTGAACCGAAAGGGCGCGCCGTTTGTAGTGCCCAGAAAGTGCGGCTGATTCACGCGGCCATCCGCTACCACCTGCGCGATGATGAGCGCTGGCAAGCGGAGTGGGGCCAGCCGGTGAACCAGGAAGATATGGCGGGTACGAATCTATCGATGTCGTTTCTGCCGGTGCGGGGGCTGCGCAAACTGGATATCCGAATAGACCACGACGGCATGATGGCCTACGTACACCTGTGGAACGTGGCTAGCTACCTGATGGGCGTAGACGAACGCTTGTTACCCGACACCAGTAAAGAAGCGTTTTGGCTTACTAAAAGTATCTCCGAACGACAGCACCGCCCTTCAGAAGCAGGACAAGTACTCACCAAGTCGCTGCTTGATTATATTCAGCAGAATGCGCCGGGTGGTTTGGGGCAACTGGTTCCGGCTTACATGCGGTTTTTGCTAGGTGACTCGGTAGCTGATCTTCTGAATCTGCCCAACAGCTCGTTACCCGCTTCGCTGGTGGCGGCTCCGCTCAAGGGACTCAGCGCCGTTCGTGGAATAATAGGGAATCCGCAGCAGAGCTACCGCGCAGCGCAGCAACGCTTGCGGCAGGAGATTAAGCAGCAACGGGGCGATAAGTTTAAAACTCCCGAACGATTGGGAACCACCTCGCCATGAAACTGCCCGAACGCCTTAACCGAGCCGCCCTCAGTGCCTACAAACGGCGTAAGCAAAAGCGGTCTGACACCAGCCTGGACCACTGTCTGGCGGTGGCACAAGCAACTGCCGAGCGTACGCCCTACTGCTTTCTGGTAACTAACAGCAAGTACCCCTGGCCCACGGCCCGCTGGGTAGAGCCACTGGTGGAAGACGACTTTGTCTTTTATCTCGGTGCTCATCCGCAGTCTCGGAAAGTGGCTGAACTGGCCGACGATTCGTCAGTGACACTGGCATTTGGCAATGAATCAGAGCACGCCAACCTGATCATCTACGGCACCGCCACGGTACATCATGACCCGCTGGTTCGGCAGCAGTACTGGAAAAACGCCTGGCGGATGTTCTTCCCCCACGGCCCCGAGGGCGACGACTACTGCGTGATTGAAGTACGCACCCAGAAGATCGAACTCCTGAGCTTTTCGCGCCACGTCATCCCCGAACCCTTCGGCCTACGCCCCGCCGTGCTAGAGCGAGAAGATAGGGGGTGGCGGATGATGCCTCACTAAATACCTATTCAATCAAAGCCGCTCGCGTTTCTCGAGTGACGAACATTATGTGCAGCATACATACCAACCAATGGCGTACAAAGCATCTCTATCACTAGAAAAACTACAACAGCAATACATGCACCTCACCAACGAGGCGATGCCCGGCGTAGCTAAAGAGCAGCACTGGCCAGTGCGATTCAACCACTGTTTTCAGCGGATTATCCTGGATGCTCTGTTTGAAGACTGCTGGTACAATCACCTGAACCGAAGTAGCCGAACGCCTGCGTACCGGCAACTGACCGAAGATCAATTGACCTATGCGATTGCCATTGGTGAAGAAATGATTAGTTCGCCGGAAGTGGTGAAGCGATTGAACCGGCAGAGTTTGATCTATCGAGGAAAGCTTATAGACTCGTCAGCGGTCAATAAGTAGATGCCTTTGTTATCTCTAAGTTGATCAGCCATTTGATCCCTGTAACTGATAATTCCGCTGCTTTACCTTCTCCTGAATGACTTCTTCCACCGTGCGGCGTTGTATCTTGCATTCTAGCCAAGAGATGATATCAAAGTAGACGAACGCTCGCTTCTCGTACGGCCGTTGCGCCAACGGCAACAACTGCGCGCGTAGTTTTGGAAACGAACGGTTAGTTCGGCCTCAGTAGTGTCTCGGTCTAGGTTCTTCAGGAAGTCCAGGATATACTTTTGGTAGAGTCCTAGGTCATCTTTCATTAGCAGAAACCGGTAGGTGGACCGGACGTAGGCATCAATCACATCCGTGTTGCCCAACTCGTAATGACTGATCAGATTAAGCATCCGAGCAAAACAGTGCACATCTTCACGCAAATCTACCTGCCGGTCGTTGATGATGCGCTGTAGCCACTGGTTGGCCAGGCGGTGCTGACTGGCCCCGAAGTACATGCAGGCAATTTTGTAGTACATAATGATCGTCGCGTGCTTGCCGAGCTTGTCAACCAATTCATCCAGGTCCGCCTCAATCTGTCGCACCAACCGCACGCCACCGCTAAAGTCGCCAGTGAGAAAGTGACCGTTCATTTCGTGGATAGTGACGTACTTGAAGAGCATCGCGCGGGTGTTCTCATTCTGCACCACGTTGGGCAGCTCATAAACCGCCCGCAGTTTGGCCACGTTGGCCTGATACGACTGATGATGCCTCAGTTTGTTCTGAATGGTGAGCAGCTTGTGGATGCCACGGATGTAGGTGATGGCTTCACGGGTCATCAGTTCGGGGCGCTCTTCAAACTGTGCCACCCAGCGTTGCGCGTAGGCGTGAGCCTGCGCAAAGTCCTGCACAAACTGGTAGTAAGTCACGTACACTTCGTACAGGCTGATCTTTTCACGGAAAGAAAGACGCGCCTCCTCAAAGTCAGGCAGGTTTTGCTTCATGTAGTCTTTTACCTCCTGCAACTGCGGAGCCTTGCGCACCAAACCGGTTTGTGCGTACCAACTGTTGAGCCGCACTTGCACATTTGATAGCACGTTGATGTTGTTGATCTGGGTGTTCACTTCCTGCACCTGCTGAATAATGTCGTTCACCGCACTCGACGCAAAACCCGCAACTCCCTGGGCCAACAATTGCTTTTCTATCTTTAGAATCTCCAGCAACAGTTCCAGATTGTCGTTCTGGCGGGCCCGCTTCTTAGCTTTGCGCAGCTGCTTGATGCCCTGGGTGTAGAGTCCCCGGTCGAAGAGCAGCTGCGCGTGGTCGATGCCTTCGCGCACTGGCGCATCGCGGATACGATGACGGTGAAACGCGCGGAGCCCTTGTAATATTTTGCCGTAGAGATGGGCCTTGAGGTTGGCAAACTGAGCGGCAGGCGAGCGTCCGTGCTGCCGTAGCAATTCGTCTTCGTCAAAGGTGTCTTGTTGGTGTATCGCCTCTAGTAACCGCAGTGACTTGGTCGGAGCACTTCCTTCCGATGACAGCGAGAGGGTAAGATAGCGCTTTTCACTCTTGCTGAGCGATTTGATAAGCTGAAACAATTGGTCAGACTTAGGTTTAGGCATCGTATTTATTATGCTGAAAAAGTGTGTTCAGAGGCAAAAAATAACTATTTACTAATAAATAGATGGTTTTAGAAATAACAAAATTAGCCAAAATTGAATTGGTTTACTACCGACATTCTTCTATGTTGCCGTCAACATCAGCACTAACCCACTTTTTATGCCCGATCAGGTCTATATTTTCGACACTACTTTGCGCGACGGCGAGCAAGTGCCGGGCGCTAAGCTCAACACGCAAGAAAAAATTGCGATCGCCCAGCAGCTAGAAACACTGGGGGTAGATATCATAGAGGCGGGCTTTCCTATTTCGTCTCCCGAAGACTTTAAAGCGGTCAAGCTGGTGGCCGACACCCTTACGCAACCCACGGTTTGCGCCCTGGCGCGTGGACTTGATCCTGACATCGAGACGGCGGCGCGCGCGGTAGAAGGCGCGGTGAAGCCTCGTATCCATACGTTTATCTCAGTATCTGACATCCACATTGAGTACCAGATGCGCAAAACGCGCGAAGAGGTACTTGAGATGGTCGACCGCGCCGTGCGCAAGGCCAAAAGCTACTGCGACGACGTCGAGTTTTCTCCGATGGACGCCTCGCGAGCCGACCTTGAGTATATGATCAAGTTCACGCAGGTAGCCATTGACGCCGGAGCTACTACCATCAACTTTCCCGACACCGTAGGCTACGCCGTGCCCGAAGAGTGGGGGGCGTGGATGAAACGCATCGTAGAGGCTATTCCGGCCTTCAAAGATGAAGTGGTGATGAGTATGCATACGCACAACGACCTCGGGCTCGCCACTGCCAATGCCATTGCCGGTGTCGTCAACGGTGCCCGTCAGATCGAGTGTACGCTCAACGGTATTGGTGAGCGGGCGGGCAACTGCTCGCTAGAAGAAGTGGCGATGGTGTTAGAGATGCGCTATCGCGATCGCTTCTTTACCAACATCAACACTTCTGAGATCACCAAAACCAGTCGGATGATCTCTGAAACGATGCGTATTCCGGTGCAGCCTAATAAGGCCATCGTGGGAGCCAACGCGTTCGCGCACTCATCGGGCATTCACCAAGACGGTATCATCAAGCACCGCGAAAACTTTGAGATTATGGATCCGAAGTCGGTGGGTGCCGATGGATCGGCCATTGTACTCACGGCCCGTAGTGGGCGACACGCCCTGCTCTACAAACTGCGTCAGTTGGGCCACGAAGTGAACAAAGAAGACGTGGACGAAGTGTATGACCGTTTCTTGGCACTGGCCGATCAGCAAAAAGAAGTAGCCGACCAAGCGCTGGAGACCTTAATTGTTGAGTTTGAGGGAGTAAAGTAAAAGTAGCGGAGACCGGAAAACGGAGACGGGCCACCGTGGATACGGAACCGGAAAAGGAAAACTGAAACATCAGAATCAAGTGTAACTCTACATATAAAGGCTCGTTCGACCAATGACCAATGACCAATGACCAATGACCAATGACCAATGACCAATAGCAAAACCCTTTTCGATAAAATCTGGGATGCCCACGTGGTATCTACCGTAGAAAACGGTCCAGACGTACTGTATATCGATCGGCACTTCATCCACGAAGTGACGAGCCCTCAGGCCTTTGCCGGACTGGCGCAGCGGGGCATTCCGGTGTTCCGTCCGAAGCAAACCATCGCCACGGCTGACCATAACGTGCCGACCCAAAACCAGCATTTGCCCATTCAGGAGAAGCTCTCGCGGGTGCAGGTAGAAAAGCTTACCGAAAATTGCGAACAGTTTGGCGTAGAGCTCTACGGGTTAGGTCACCCGTTTCAGGGCATTGTGCACGTCATTGGTCCGGAGCTAGGCATCACGCTGCCTGGTATGACGATTGTCTGTGGTGACAGTCATACGTCTACGCACGGAGCCTTCGGTAGCATCGCCTTCGGCATCGGCACCAGCGAAGTGGAGCAGGTGCTGGCCACTCAGAGTGTGCTGCAACCCCGTCCCAAGCGCATGCGCATTGAGATCAATGGTGAGCTAGGTGCCGGCGTGTCGTCTAAGGATATCATCCTGTACATCATCGCGCAGATATCCACCAGCGGTGGCACGGGCTACTTCGTGGAGTACGCCGGTTCAACCATTGAGGCCCTATCGATGGAAGCCCGGATGACCATCTGCAACATGAGCATCGAGATGGGAGCCCGCGGTGGCCTCATCGCTCCCGACGAAACCACCTTTGACTACATCCGCGGACGCGAATTTGCCCCAGAAGGAGAGGCGCTGGAGGAGCTGATTGCGTACTGGAAAACCCTGCCGACTGATGAGGGAGCAGAGTACGATCAAACGTTTACCTACGATGCGGCCGATATCACACCGATGATTACCTACGGCACCAATCCGGGTATGGGCATGAAGATCGGCGACCATGTACCCGCCCTCACCGATGTGCCCACCAAAGAGCAAAAAACCTTTCAGAAGTCACTTGACTACATGGGGCTGGAGCCTGGACAAGCGTTACTTGGCAAACCGGTGAATCATGTGTTTATTGGCAGTTGCACCAACGCCCGTATCGAAGACCTGCGGCAGGTAGCGAGCCTAGTAGCCGGCCGACAGAAGGCGCCGCACGTGAACGCGATGATTGTGCCCGGTTCGCGTCAGGTAGAAAAGCAAGCACGGGAAGAAGGCCTGGACGAAGTGCTGCGCAACGCAGGCTTCGAGCTACGCCAACCCGGCTGCTCGGCGTGCCTGGGCATGAACGAAGACAAAGTGCCCAAGGGCGAATACTGCGTATCCACCTCAAACCGTAACTTTGAAGGGCGACAGGGCCCCGGCGCACGAACGTTTCTGGCGAGTCCGCTCACCGCCGCCGCCACAGCCCTCAACGGCTACGTCAGCGACGTGCGAGAGGAAATGTTGGTGAGCCATTGATATTGGTTGGTTGTCAATGGTCATTAGTTAAAAGGCTATTAAAGAAGACGTTATCCTTTGAAGAATTAGAGGTGTATCAAGTGGCAGAACGATTGAGCGATTGTGTACGGAAGATTGTATCGGATTGGGATCGCCTGGCGAAGAATGCGGTAGGCAGATAGCATCGGAGCCAATATTGCCGAGGGCATCGGAAGAGGAAGTTTTGCGGACAACAAAAGACTCGTGCGTATCGCCCGAAGATCGTTGCACGAAACGCGTCACTGGCTCAGAAGAGCTTACCAAAGAGAACTGCTTGCAGAAACAGATATTAATCAGCTGAGATTTTTGATAGATGAACTCAGCCCGCGACTCAACGCTTACTTAAACTCAAAAGGACAAAGGACGCCCCGACAAGAATATGCAAAAATTTACTACCCTCACATCTACCATCGTGCCGCTGCCTACGCAAAATGTAGACACCGATCAGATCATTCCGGCACGCTTCCTTAAAGCCACCACCCGCGAAGGCTTCGGCGATAACCTGTTTCGCGACTGGCGATACGACGAGCAGGGGCAATCTAAGTCTGATTTCGTGCTGAACGATGCCGACGTGAAAGGAACAATTCTGGTCGCCGGAAAAAACTTCGGCAGCGGCTCTAGCCGTGAGCACGCCGCTTGGGCCATCTACGACTATGGTTTCCGTGCGGTAGTCTCTAGTTTCTTTGCTGATATCTTTAAGAATAATGCTCTCAACAATGGCCTGTTGCCGGTGCAGGTCAGCGAAGACTTTTTGCAACAAATCTTCGGAGCGTATGATCAGGATTCGGCAGCGCAACTGCATATCGACCTATCCGCGCAAACCATCGGTTTGGCAAATACTGATCAATCCGAACACTTCGACATAAATCCTTATAAAAAATATTGCCTAGAACAGGGTTATGACGATATTGACTATTTATTAAGTCAACAATCGGCCATTGAGTCGTTTGAGCAGCGTGCCCGATACCACATAGAGGCATAGCTTTACCACCCTCTTCTTAGTAAAACCTTCTCACATATATTCATGCAAAAGAAACTCGCTGTACTCGCCGGAGACGGCATTGGCCCTGAGGTGACCAAGCAGGCACTCAAGGTGCTCCGCGCTGTAGGGAAAGCCTACAATCACCAGTTTGAATTTAAGCCTGGGCTCATCGGCGCGGCCGCCATCGACAAAACGGGTGATCCTTTTCCCAAAGAAACCGAAAAGCTCTGCTTAAATACCGATGCCGTACTGTTTGGTGCCATTGGTGATCCTAAGTACGACAACGATCCTCACGCCAAAGTGCGCCCCGAACAGGGCTTGCTCGCCATGCGCAAGAAGCTGGGACTGTACGCCAACGTGCGCCCGGTGAAGAGCTACGAAGCCATCAGCCATATTTCGCCGCTTAAAGAGCATATCATTAAAGAGGTGGACTTTGTGGTGTTTCGCGAACTCACCGGCGGTATCTACTTCGGGCAACCACGCGGGCGCAACGAAGCGGGCGATACGGCTTTTGACACCTGCGTATATACGAAGAGTGAGATTGAGGGTGTCACCAAGCAGGCCTTCGACGCTGCGATGAAGCGTCGGAAGATGGTCACCCTGGTAGATAAAGCCAATGTGCTGGCCACCTCCCGATTGTGGCGCGAGACGGTGCGCGAGTACAGCCAGCAGTACCCTGAGGTGAAGCTGAACTTTATGTTCGTGGATAATGCGGCTATGAAGCTGATTCAGAACCCTTCGGTGTTTGACGTGGTACTCACCGAGAACATGTTTGGTGATATTCTGACCGATGCCGCTTCAGTCATCACCGGTTCGCTGGGGATGTTGCCCTCGGCCTCTATCGGTGAAAAGGTAAAGCTGTTCGAACCCATTCACGGCTCGTATCCGGAGGTAGCCGGGCAAAATCGTGCGAATCCGATTGGAGCTATTCTGTCCGCGGCCATGCTGCTCAACTACGCTTTTGATATGACCGAAGAGAGCCAGGCGATCAAAGGTGCGGTAGACCAATCATTACGTGAAGGCTACGTGACTGAAGATATTAACCCCGATCAGCACCACACGACCGACGAAGTCGGTGACAAAATTGCCACCCTGGTATGGTCCAGCAAGCAGGTGACAGTTTGACGTTGGATACTGGATGGATACTGGATGGATTGCTTGAGTCTTTAGGCCTTGATTACCAAAATCCAGTATCTGGCCATATAGAAAGTTATCTAGTATCCAATATCTGACCACGTAGAAAATCATCCAGCAACTAACATCCAGCATCCAATATCAAAAAACCACCAACAGTTGTACTTTACTAATTTAATCCTTATGTTTAGTTTCTATTTCAAAAAGACATTCTTATGCTATTGGTTTCTGTGCTGGCTGTCGTGATTATTCTAGTCGTGATTCCCATTCCTTCTGCGGGGTGAGCTAAGAAACTTATTGTGTAAACAAAAGCTCTTCTCGCCCCGAGAAGAGCTTTTTTCGTTTAAAACAACCATGACTAACAAAATCAACAAGTACAGTAGCACCATCACTCAGGACGAATCGCTACCCGCTGCTCAGGCGATGCTCTACGGCGTAGGCCTCAAAGAAGAGGACTTCACCAAAGCACAGGTGGGCATTGTGAGCACTGGCTACGAGGGCAATACCTGCAACATGCACCTCAATGGTTTTGCCCGCTCGGTGAAAGATTCCGTACAGCTTAATAATATGGTGGGTCTCATTTTCCACACCATCGGAGTGAGCGACGGTATGTCGATGGGCACCCAAGGGATGTCCTATTCGCTGCCCTCGCGCGATGTGATTGCCGATTCTATCGAAACCGTGGTGCGGGCGCAGTGGTACGATGCCGTGGTGGCTGTGGTGGGTTGCGATAAGAACATGCCCGGTGCCATGATGGCCATCGGGCGGCTCAACCGTCCGGCCATTTTAGTGTACGGCGGCACCATCAGCCCGGGCCACCATAACGGCCAAGACTTAGACATTGTGTCGGCGTTTGAAGCCTACGGTAAAAAGATTACGAAGGATATCACCCCTGAAGACTTCAAAGCAGTCATCAAAAATGCCTGCCCGACAGCTGGTGCCTGTGGCGGCATGTATACCGCCAATACCATGGCGTCAGCGATTGAGGCAATGGGAATGGGATTACCCTACAGTTCGTCGAATCCCGCCACCAGTGAAGACAAGCAGACGGAATTGGAGCGCGTGGGCGCAGCCATCTATCAGCTACTGGAAGATGATGTCAAGCCGCGCGATATCATGACCAAAGAGGCCTTTGAAAACGCGATTACCGTAGTAATGGCCTTGGGTGGTTCTACCAACGCCGTACTGCACCTCATTGCGATGGCCAAGGCGGTAGATATATCAATTACTTTAGCTGACTTTCAGCGCATCAGCGACAAAACTCCTTATGTGGCTGATCTTAAGCCTAGTGGTAAGTACCTGATGGAAGATTTACACAACATCGGGGGCATTCCGGTAGTGATGAAGCAGCTGTTAGAGCATGGCTTCTTGCACGGTGATTGCCTGACGGTCACGGGCAAGACGGTGAAGGAAAATCTGGTGGAAGTCCCTGAGCTAGGCAATCAATCGATTATTTATCCTTTCAGTAGCCCGCTGAAAGAAAGTGGGCACTTGCAGATTCTGTACGGTAACCTGGCGGAAGACGGTGCGGTGGCGAAAGTCACGGGCAAAGAGGGGCTGATCTTCAAAGGGGTAGCTCGGGTGTTTGATAGTGAAGACGAGGCGAACGTGGCTATCACCGGGCAAGAGATTTTGCCCGACGACGTTATTGTCATTCGCTACGAAGGGCCTAAGGGTGGTCCGGGTATGCGTGAAATGCTCAAGCCTACCGCGGCTATTATGGGATCCGGACTGGGGGGTAGAGTGGCCCTCATTACCGACGGACGGTTTTCGGGCGGTACGCACGGTTTTGTGGTCGGGCACATTTCGCCTGAGGCGCACGCGGGCGGCATGATCGCCCACGTGCAAGACGGCGACACCATCACCATCGATGCTGAGAACAATACCATCAATGTAGAGATAGACGCAGAAGATTTATCGCTGCGCCGGAAGCAATGGAAGAAGCCGGAGCCCAAAGTCACTAGCGGAGTATTATACAAATATCAACGCAACGTATCGTCGGCCTCAGAAGGCTGCGTAACCGATGCTATATAGAACACAGGGATCAAGTTGAATACATACTGTAACGACGCAAATCTTTTGCGTCGTCAGCTACTAAAACGAAAAACGATATGGCGATTGTCACCGAAGCGAAGAAGAATAAGGCTTTGTACGAACATCCGGTAGATCATAAGCACGAAGATGAGAACGTGCTAATCAAGGAAACGGATGAAACTGTCAACGGTTCAGAAGCGCTGATCAGGTCGCTGATTGAAGAGGGGGTAGACACACTGTTTGGCTACCCAGGCGGAGCCATTATGCCTATTTACGACGCGCTCTACCATCACCGCGATCAGTTGAACCACGTGCTGGTGCGTCACGAACAGGGGGCTACTCACGCTGCCGAGGGTTATGCGCACATGGCTGGCAAACCGGGCGTTTGCTTTGCCACCTCAGGCCCCGGGGCCACCAACCTGATCACCGGCATTGCCGACGCCATGCTCGACTCGGTACCCATCGTGTGCATCACCGGCCAGGTGCCCACCGCCCTGCTGGGCACCGATGCTTTTCAGGAGACTGACGTGATGAGCCTCGCCATGCCTATTACCAAATGGTGCTACCAGATCGCTGACGCTGATGAGATCCCCTACATCATCGCGAAAGCCTTCTATATCGCCCGCTCGGGTCGACCGGGTCCGGTGCTGATTGATGTTACTAAAGATGCCCAGTTTGCGCAGATGCAACAGCCTTTCCGTTACGAGAAGCGTAAGCAGATCAAGGGGTATAAGCCAGCCGCCAAGCCTCGTCATCAAGATATCGAAGCGGCAGCCAAGCTGATTAACGAAGCCAAGAAGCCTTTTATGTTTGTAGGCCACGGTATATTGTTGTCTAAAGCCCAGGAAGCGGTTTTGCAGTTCGTAGAAAAAACCGGTATTCCGGTCGCCAGCACGTTGTTGGGCTTGTCTGCTTTTCCCACCGAGCATCCGTCGTACGTAGGAATGCTCGGTATGCACGGCAATTACGGTCCCAACATATTGACCAACGAAGCCGACGTAATCATTGCGGTAGGCATGCGCTTTGACGATCGGGTGACGGGTAACCTAGACCGCTACGCTAAGCAGGCCAAGGTGGTTCACATAGACATCGATCACGCTGAAATCGGTAAAAATGTTATTCCCGCCGTAGGTATTATCGCGGATGCCAACGAAGCAATGACTGCCCTGCTGCCGCAGGTAAAGAACAATCAGCATACCGAATGGCGTGCTGAGTTCGACCGGTATTTTAAGCAGGAGTACGAAAAGGTGATTCGGGGTGATTTTACCGCTGAGGGCGAGAAGATCAAGATGGGTGAAGTAGTACGCCTACTGTCGGAGAAAACCGACGGACAGGCGGTGGTGGTGGCCGATGTGGGACAGCACCAGATGTCAGCAGCTCGCTACTCTCGCTTTCAGAAAACCGACAGTTGGCTCACCTCCGGCGGTTTGGGCACGATGGGCTACGCCTTGCCTTCAGCGCTGGGAGCAAAAATGGGCGCCCCCGAGCGTGAGGTGGTCGCCATCATCGGCGATGGTTGTTTCCAGATGACCATCCAGGAGCTGGGCACAATCGCTCAAACCGGGGCGGCGGTGAAGATTATTATACTCAATAACAACTACCTGGGCATGGTGCGGCAGTGGCAAGAGCTATTCTTCGACCACCGCTACTCGTCAGTAGAGCTGGCGAACCCAGACTTTATCATGGTGGCCAAGGGCTTTGGTATTGATGGACACCGCTGCGCTCACGCTGACGACTTAGCCAGCTCCATTGATACCCTGATCAATTCCGATACCGCGTATTTACTAGAAGTGATGGTAGAAAAAGAAAGCAACATATTTCCAATGATTCCCTCCGGCTCCGGTGTAGATCAAATGAGACTTGAATAATATTCTGTTGCCAGATGCTGGCGGCCGCGGCGCGGATAACTTGTGAGAATGGCCAGATGCTAGCCACTGGTTACAAAAGCTATCTAGCATCTGGTCATATAGAAGATCATCCAGCATTTAGTCGCGCAGAAAGTTGTCCAATATCTAGCCACATAGAAAGTCACCCGCGCGGTGGCCACCAACATCCAGTATCATGCCACACAGAAGATCATCCAGCATCCAACTACTACCTACCAACATCTAATATCCAGCATATGAAACGTCGTTATACTATCATCGTATTTACCGAGAATAACTTCGGGCTGCTCAATCGCCTGACAATTATTTTTTCGCGCCGTCGGATCAATATTGAGAGCCTGGCCGTGTCAGAAACCGAACGGAAAGGTATCTCTCGCTACACCATCGTCATCGACTATGAAGACAGCAAAATCCAAAAGCTGATTCAGCAAATCCGGAAGATCATCGGCGTGCTGATGGTATTCCACAACGAAGATAGTGAGGTATACTACGGGCAAATTGCCTACTACAAAATGGCTACTAGCAGCCACAGCGAGCGCGAAAAAATCATGGAGATCGCGCACCGACACCGAGCCACCGTAGCTTTCTCAGACGAAGAATATATCGTGATCGAGAAAACGGGTAAGGAAGAAGACCTGACCACGATGCTGCACCTGTTGCAACCGCACGGCGTGCTAGAGTTCGTCAAGTCAGGCCGCGTAGCGGTCGTCAAAGATCAGTACCGCTTTAGTCAGTACGCCAAGAATCTCGGGCCCGAAGGTTGGTACTCTGACGAAGAATTTCATGAGCTCAAGGGGCCAGCTCCTTACATGCCCGCATAACGTAATGATTAATGAGGTAATGAATAATGATTAATAGTTGTTCATTCCTCATCACTCATTCGTCATTATTCATTAATCATCATTCACTAATCATAATCAAAACAAACATGGCAACCATCAATTTTGGCGGAGTAGACGAAAAAGTAACCACCCGCGAAGAATTTCCGCTGGATAAGGCACGCGAGGTATTAAGCAAAGAAACCATCGCCGTCATCGGTTACGGGGTGCAGGGCCCCGCTCAAGGGCTAAATTTGCGTGACAACGGGTTTAACGTAATTGTAGGTCAACGAAAAGAGTCGGCCACCTACCAGAAAGCGGTTGAAGACGGTTGGAAAGAGGGGGAGACCCTGTTCTCAGTAGAGGAAGCCTGTGAAAAGGGAACGATTATTCTTAATCTACTCTCCGATGCCGGACAGATCGCCGTATGGCCGACCATGCAAAAGTACCTTACTGATGGCAAAGCCCTGATATTTTCACACGGTTTTGCGGTAACGTACCGGGATCAAACGAACATTATACCCGCCGATAACATCGATGTGATGCTGGTGGCTCCCAAAGGGTCAGGAACCAGTGTCCGCCGTTTGTTTCAGCAGGGCAAGGGCATCAACTCTAGTTACGCCATTCATCAGGATGTGACCGGCCGAGCCGAAGAGCGCATTCTAGCGCTAGGCATCGGGGTGGGCTCAGGTTACCTGTTCGAAACCGACTTCAAGAAAGAGGTATACAGTGACCTGACTGGTGAGCGCGGCGTGCTCATGGGTGCTATTGCGGGTATCATGGAAGCGCAGTATGAACTGCTACGCAAAAAAGGACATTCGCCCAGCGAAGCCTTTAACGAAACCGTAGAGGAACTCACCCAGAGTTTGATTCGTCTGGTAGGTGAGAACGGCATGGATTGGATGTATGCCAACTGCTCGACCACCGCGCAACGCGGTGCACTCGACTGGAAAGGAAAGTTTAAGGCGGCGACCCAGCCGGTGTTTGAAGAGCTTTACGAAAGTGTGGCTACGGGCAACGAAGCGCGCATTACCATCGAGGCCAATAGCAAAGATGATTATCGTGAGAAGTTAGAAGAAGAGCTGAAGGAGATTGAACAGTCTGAGCTGTGGCAAACCGGTAAGCAGGTGCGCAAGTTGCGCCCTCAGGAAGATTAGTTTGATATACACCAAAGAGGTCTGCTTTGAAGTAGACCTTTAAGGTGGACCTCTTCGAAAACACACTTGTATCTCCCTTTAGTAGCGATGCCTAAAACTGTTTGGAGCCCTGAATTGTACAATCAAAAGCACGACTTCGTGTATGAGTACGGCGAAGCATTGGTAGAAGTGCTAGCCCCTCAACCGCACGAAACGATTCTAGACTTAGGTTGCGGTACCGGCGAGCTCACGCATCAGATTAGTTTATCAGGGGCTGAGGTAGCCGGTATTGACAGTGCTAAAGAACTTGTTGAGAAGGCGCGGCAGCAGTACCCACAACTCACTTTTAGACAGCAAGATGCCACACAACTGTCGGATATCGAACAGTACGATGCCATATTTTCAAACGCCGTACTACACTGGGTAGTTGACCAAGAACAGCTCACTGTTGCTATGTTTCGTGCGCTCAAGCCGGGCGGCCGCCTGGTAGTAGAGTTCGGTGGAAAGGGTAACGTGCAGCAGATCGTGAGCGCTTTGCAAGAGGCTCTTCGTCAGCACGGCTACCCGCAGCCCGCCAACCAATCCCTTTGGTACTTCCCCACCATCG
Source organism: Tunicatimonas sp. (assembly GCA_965213875.1). Taxonomy (GTDB): domain Bacteria; phylum Bacteroidota; class Bacteroidia; order Cytophagales; family Cyclobacteriaceae; genus Tunicatimonas. The sequence goes on from CBDCAN010000024.1 coordinate 124,866, forward strand.
GCCAGCACACCGGTTTGCTTGAGCGACACGGCTTTTGGGTGCAGTGGGCGCAGCACTATGAACGCCCGACCCGCCTGACCGACACAGAAAACGGAATTAAAGATTGGTTGCGGATGTTCGCCAATAGTTATCTGAACGATGTTGACTCAAGAGCGCAAGAAGTCATTCTGGAAGATGTTCAGCGTGCCGTACACCCTTCGCTGCACCATGATGGGCAGTGGTATGCCGACTATCAGCGTCTCCGCTCATCGCTATGAAACGAGCATGAGAAAACCTTTTACATGGGGAAATGACTACCCGTTGCGAGAGCCGCCCCGCGGGGCGGCCCCCGCGGGGCACCGCTCACCGTTGAAAATCAATTTAAAGATGAAAACGTTAACAAGTCACCTGATTCCGGTCGAGGATATTCTTAATGCGGCGCAACGTTTACGCGGTATTATCACGCCGACTCCGCTGATGTATAACCTCAATCTATCCGAGCAGTACGGGGCCGACATTTGGCTGAAGCGGGAAGATTTGCAGGTGGTGCGCTCGTACAAAATTCGGGGGGCTTACAACAAAATGTCGACTTTATCGGCTGAGCAATTGACACACGGTGTGGTGTGCGCCAGTGCGGGTAACCACGCGCAGGGAGTGGCTTACGCCTGTCGCAAGCTCCAGACCAAGGGCACGATCTTTATGCCCATTCCAACGCCCAAACAGAAGGTGAAGCAGGTGGCGATGTTCGGCAAAGAAATGATAGATATCCGTTTGGTGGGTGATACCTTTGACGATGCGAGCCAAGAAGCAAAACGGTTTTGTGAAGAACAAGGAGCTGAGTTTATTCCCCCCTTCGACGATCCTAAAGTCATTGAAGGGCAGGGGACGGTAGGTCTGGAAATTCACCGAGAGGCTACCGGACCCATTGACTACCTGTTTATGCCTATCGGTGGAGGCGGGCTATCCGCGGGTGTCGGTAGTTACTTTCGGCAGGTAAGTCCGCAGACCACGTTAGTGGGAGCGGAACCCGAGGGAGCACCGGCGATGAAAACTTCGTTAGAAAGAGGGGAGAACGTCACGCTGGATAAGATTGATAAGTTCGTAGACGGAGCCGCTGTGCGTCGAGTAGGAGATTTGCCCTTGAGCATTGCCCGTGAAGTGTTTAAAGCTGGCCATGTAATGACGGTGCCGGAGGGTAAAATCTGTGATACCATCCTACGGCTCTACAACGAAAACGCGATTGTCGTAGAACCAGCCGGTGCACTTTCTATTGCCGCACTAGAAAGCTTCAAGGAGCAAATTAGGGGTAAGACTGTGGTCTGCGTGGTGAGCGGAGGAAACAACGATATCACCCGCATGGAAGAAATCAAGGAGCGGGCCCTGCTCTATCGGGGACTGAAGCATTACTTTATTATCCGGTTTCCACAACGCGCCGGCGCGCTCAAGGAGTTTGTCGCCGAAGTGCTCGGACCCAACGACGATATAACTCACTTCGAGTATACGAAGAAGACGAGTCGTGAGAAAGGCCCTGCACTGGTGGGAGTGGAATTACAGTCCAGTACTGATTTTGAAGCGCTGCTTCAGCGGCTCAACGACCATGAAATTGCGTACGAGCTGCTAAACGATAACTTTGAGTTCTTCAACTTTTTGATTTAGATGCGTATGGTTTTCCTTGGCGAAGTCATCAGGCTCACTTTAGAGCGCGTTTAGCAATACTCCCTTCCAATAATTGTCCGCTGGTGTTGCGATAGATCAGCTAATTTTCTTACACACGATACTAACAACAGAGTACTGACCTTTTCAAACTATTTATATAACTATATTTATAATTCATAAAAGTTATATAATGAAAAGGATATACATACTCGTAATACTACTGTTTTTTGCTGTACGCGCTCAGTCCCAGACCTGCAACTGTGATCATACGCTAGATACTAAAAAAACTTTTTTGACGGAGCCAATATGGGAGTAAAACCTGGCGATCGGGTGTGCATTCCGGCCGGTAGCCGTACGCAGTTTCGGCTAAGCAACTTCACCGGCACTGCTGCCAAACCTATTACGTTCGTCAACTGCGGTGGCAAAGTTACCATCACGGGCAATGAGTGGTATGGTATTGCGGTAGACAAAAGTGAACATTTTGTGATTACCGGTAGTGGCGACACTGCGCACCAGTACGGCATCAAGATCAAGGATAGCGGCACCATGGGCGTGCAAATAGGCGACTACTCAACCAATTTCGAGGTAGATCATCTAGAGATTACTAAAGTAGGTTTTGCCGGAGTGATGGCCAAGACCGACCCAACTTGCGAAAAAAGCGATCTGAGAAGCTTCGTACAGAAAAACACCGTATTGCACGATCTCTACATTCACGACATTGGCGGTGAAGGCATTTACCTCGGCTATTCGTGGTATCCTTTCCGACAAGACGGCAATACCTGTGGTAAGAAGTTTTACCCTCACCGCCTAGAGGGCGTGCAGGTGTATGACAACCGCATCGAAGGGGCCGACTGGGACGGTATACAGGTGGGCAGCGCGACCAAAGGCGTCGAGATCCATCACAACACCATTATGAACTACGGCCGTGCTAATAAGCAGTACCAGGCCAACGGCATGCAGATTGGGGCGGGCACTGTGGGTAAGGTGTACGGTAACGTAATTTCTCACGGCAAAGGCGATGGAGCCGGTATTATTGTACTCGGCAGTGGCGACAACACGTTTTACAACAATGTGATCGCCCACTCGGGTAGCAACGGTATCTACGTGAGCGATAAGCACTACGATACGTCGCTTTCGCCGTACTACTTCGTCAATAACACCATCGTTTCGTCGGCTGACGGTGCCATTCGGGTAAGCTTCTCCAAAAGTACAGACAATATACTTGCTAATAATTTGATGGTGGCGTCTAAGAATGACCACGTACAGAATGCGAACGACCGGCTAACCCAGAAGAACAACCTTAAGTTTGGACAGCTCGACAAAGCAGAGTTTGTCGATGCAAAGTCGGGAAACTATCGCTTGCTGGCCACTTCGCCCGCCGTAGACGCCGGTGAGAGTGCCAAGACCTACGGAGTGAAGAGAGGACGCGCTGGAATAACTCGTCCGCAAGGTGATCAGTACGATGTGGGAGCTTATGAGCATAAAGCGTCTACGGATGAGCCGGAACCAGAGCCGACCGCAGAGCCTGACCCTGAACCCACCGAGACGCCCGACGAACCCGACAGCGGCAATCCGGTGCCTGCGGATACGCTTGTGCTCTCGATTGGTACGGAACGACAAGAAGCTTTCAAACTGTATCCCAATCCTACCCGTGGAACGTTGTTTCTACAAGCTCCTTCGTCAGAAGACGCCCAAATCACCATTACAGACACACAAGGACACACTCGGATGACTAAAGTGGTTCCAGCGGTAACCAATGGTGAAACCATCAGTATTGATACACAGCGACACAGGCTAAGTGCCGGGCTGTACTACTTACGCTATCAGGGAAGTGAAAGCTATTCTTTCAGGTTTTTTATAGAATAGTGTTTACGGTAGGCAAATCTAGTACCTCCTACCTATCAAATACTGTGTCATTTTCTTAAGCGCTCGGATAATGTCATCCGATGAGGCATTTTTAGACAAATGACGGTCAACGATAGCGCGATTCAGAGCGGGAAAACTAGCTTGAATAGCTCCGCGATCATCAGTAGACTGTGCTTTCAGGTTGACCATTATTGCCTGTGGCTGGGCGATCAGATCATCTACTTCCTCAGATGAAAGTTGAATGGTAGATATCATAAGTACCCGGACATATTTGTTTTAACGTCATTGCGAGCGAGGCACGAACGAAGCAATCTGCTGGTAATGAGTAGATTGCTTCGTCATTTTATTCCTCGCAATGACGTATTATATATTAACTTTATTGTGGTCAGGTACTTATTAGCAAAATTAATGGTTCACTACGTTTCCGTTTATCACAGACAGCTAGCTACTCTAACTCTACCACCAAGTCATCTTGCTCTACCATATCACCGGCGGCAAGGACAATGCTCTTGACCTTGCCGCTGCGTGGGGCTGAAATCGTGGTTTCCATTTTCATCGCTTCAATAACAAACAGTGGGGTGCCTTCTTCCACCTCCTGACCGGCCTCGGCGGTGATCTGCGCCAAGCGCCCTTGGAGCGGCGCACCAATTTCACGGTTGTTGGTCTTCTCAGCTTTGCGATTGACGACCACTTTGGCTTGCGCATTCTTGTCATTGATACGCACCCGACGGGTTTGCCCGTTAAGCTCAAAACTCACATTGCGCATACCGTTGGCATCCGGCTCGGAGATGAACAGGAGCTTGATCATAATAACCTTGCCCTCGGCGATGTTTACCAGAATCTCTTCACCGTACTGCATACCGTAGAAGAAGGCCGGCGTGGGTAACGACGACATGTCGCCGTACACCTTACGGTGGTTATAGAAGTCTTCGTACACCTTCGGATACAGCTTGAAGGACAGGAAGTCTAACATGGTGCGATCTTCGTCGAAACGCTGCTGAAACTCAGCAAACTCTTGATCAAAATCTACCGGTTCCAGTTCCTCATTGGGGCGCCCACTAATTGGTTCTTCGCCTTTAAGAATAATCTTCTGCACTTTCTCAGGGAAGCCACCGTAAGGCTGTCCTAGCTCCCCTTTGAACAAACTGATAACCGATTCGGGAAAAGCCAGTGAGCCGTGGTCGCTTTGCATCAGCACATCACCAATGGTGAGGTTGTTGGAGGTAAGAAACATCGCCATATCGCCGACTACTTTAGACGAAGGCGTCACCTTCACAATACGACCAAATAGCTCGTTCACCCGGGCGTAGTTCTTCTTCACCAGTTCAAACTTATCGCCGAGCCCCAAAGCATTGGCTTGCGGACGTAGGTTTGAGTATTGTCCGCCCGGAATCTCGTTGTCATACACCTCAGCAGTGCCTGCCTTGAGTCCCGATTCAAAGGGGTAGTAATATTCACGAACGCCTTCCCAATAAACCGAAAACTCGTTGAGAGAGGCTAGGTTGATTGGCTGCTCGCGCTCGTGACCCTGCATCATGGCGACCACCGAATTGAAGTTCGGTTGTGACGTGAGTCCCGACATTGAGCCCATGGCTACATCTACCACGTCTACGTTGGCTTCAATGGCTTTTACATAAGTAGCGGCCTGGATAGATGACGTGTCGTGGGTGTGTAGATGAATCGGTAAATCCACCGCATCTTTTAAGGCTTCTACCAGTTGGGTCGCCGCGTAAGGCTTGAGCAGTCCGGCCATATCTTTGATGGCTAAAATATGAGCACCTTCGTCCTCAAGCTGCTTGGCCATGTCTACGTAGTATTGCAACGTATACTTTTTATTATCAGGACTCATCAGGTCACCCGTGTAGCAAATGGCCGCCTCGGCCAGTGCGTCGGTGCGCTCGCGCACCGTGCGGATACTTACCTTCATGGCTTCCACCCAGTTGAGCGAATCAAAGATGCGAAAGATGTCAATACCGTTGGCGGCGGCCTCTTCAATAAACCTTACGATCAGGTTATCGGGGTACGCCTTATAGCCCACTGCATTGGAGCCACGCAGTAGCATCTGAAGCAGGATATTAGGCACCGCTTGTCGGATCTCTTGCAGCCGTACCCACGGGTCTTCGTACAAGAAGCGCATCGTCACATCGAAGGTGGCTCCGCCCCACACTTCCATCGAGAACACCTGCGGGTGCTGTTTCGCGAACAGTTCGGCCACCCGTAGCATGTCTACGCTGCGCATGCGCGTGGCGAGCAGCGATTGGTGCGCATCCCGGAAAGTGGTATCCGTATACTGGATGGCTTTCTCGCTCTTGAGCCACTGCACAAACTTATCCCGCCCCAGCTGTTTCAGCTTGTCACGGGTGCCCTCGGGGTAGGGCGCGTAGCGATAGTTGACCGTCGCCGATTGGCCCGACGCAGTAGCATCTTGCACGGTTTGGGTAGGCAGAGCGAGCGGCCGAAACTTCTTATCGGAGTCCATAAACCGCACGTTGGCATTGCCGTTCACCGTCACGTCGGCCAGGTACATCAGCGTGCGGGTAGCGCGGTCCAGTCCCTCGCGAATATCAAAGAGCTCAGGGTGATCCTGAATGAAGTTGACGGTGGCCTCGCCCCGGTAGAAAGTGGGGTGTGAAATAACGTTCAGCAAGAAGCCAATATTCGTCTTTACGCCACGAATTCGAAACTCGGTGAGGGTACGCTGTAACCGCTGCGAAGCTCCTTTAAGGGTGCGACCCGTGGCCGATACTTTGACGAGCATCGAGTCGAAGAAGGGGGAGATAGTGACACCGGGGTAGGAGCTACCCTCATCGAGGCGAATACCGAAACCACCCGCGTTGCGGTAGGCGATGATGGTGCCGTAGTCGGGGCGGAAGTTATTCTGCGGATCCTCGGTGGTCACACGACACTGGATCGCGTAGCCGTTGTAGGTGACGTCCTCTTGCTTGGTGATAAAGATGCGCGGGTCGGAGAGCTCGCGACCCTGAGCAATCAGAATTTGCGAGCGGACAATATCGATGCCCGTGATCTCTTCAGTGATGGTGTGCTCTACCTGGATACGGGGGTTTACCTCGATGAAGTAGATATTCTCTTCACGATCTACCAAGAACTCGACCGTGCCTACGTTGTTGTAATTAACGCTGCGCGTGATTTTAAGCGCGTATTCATAAAGCTTGTCCTTGGTGGTTTGTCCGATGCTAGAGGCAGGAGCTACTTCCACCACCTTTTGGAAACGACGCTGCACCGAGCAGTCGCGCTCATAGAGGTGCACCACGTTGCCGTAATTGTCGCCCATAATCTGCACCTCAATGTGCTTGGGCTGCTCAATAAATTTTTCCAGGAATACCGTATCGTCACCGAAGGCCTTACGAGCCTCATTGCGGGCGTCGGTGTACGACTGCTTGAGTTGCGATTTGTCGCGCACCACGCGCATTCCGCGTCCGCCTCCGCCCGAAGCGGCCTTCACCATAATAGGATAACCAATGCGTTCTGCTTCCTTCAGGGCGGTTTCCACCGAGTCTAGATCGTTTTCGCTGTCCTGGATGACCGGCACCGCAGCGGCTACGGCAATCTCCTTGGCCGCTACCTTATCGCCTAGCTTGGCCATCACTTCGGGGGCGGGGCCCACGAAGATGATGCCCTCTTCGCGACAGCGTTCGGCAAACCGTAGATTTTCTGATAAAAAGCCGTAGCCCGGATGAATGGCGTCTACTCCCTGCCGTTTGGCGAGCAGGATAATTTCTTCAATATCCAGATACGGCTTGAGTGGATCGTTATCGTCACCAATTTGGTAGGTTTCATCCGCCTTGTAGCGATGCAGCGAATAGCGATCTTCGTAGGTATAAATGGCCACCGTGCGGATACGCAGCTCTGAAGCCGCTCGTAAAATACGAATGGCGATTTCGCCACGATTGGCGACCAGTAGTTTTTCTATTTTTTTAAGTTTTTCGGGCATTAGTGAGGTTTGTTCAGGTTAAAGGCGGCTAAAGCTACAAATTATACAAGGAATTGCTGGATTTACAAGCGTAGTAGAAGATTGTATGATCATGGGGGGCATCATACAAAATGCCATGTACGCCAACCCGTATTTTCTTCCGGTATCCATCGAACCTTCCAAGATAGCATACTGTTGGGTAGATAACGGTAGAAAGACCGTACAGCAACGTCAAATTATCGCGCAAACACTCCCAAATGACGGTCTTGCTTAGTACATTTGGGAGTTGATATATAAGCAATGCATCATTTATTTAGAGCAGTATCGCTCACTTATAAGAACAGTCCGGTCGCCGTTCGTGAACAAGTAGCTTTGTCTCGCGACGAAGTACATCAGTTCTTACGGCAGATCAAAGAAGTGACGGCGGCACAAGACGTGCTGGTGCTGTCCACTTGTAACCGTACCGAGATATACTATAGTCACGAAGAAGATATTGCTGATGACCTGATCAAACTGTTAGGCATCACCAAGGGCTTTACTGATACGCAGCAGTACGCCGACTACTTCGTTCGTTACACTGCGGGTGCTGAAACCGTACGCCATCTGTTTAGGGTAGCGATGGGGCTCAACTCGCAGGTGGTAGGTGACCTGCAGATATCCAATCAGATCAAGCAGGCTTACCAAGCGGCGGCTGACGAAGATACCGCCAGTCCGTTTCTGCACCGTTTGTTGCACACCATTTTCTTCACCAACAAACGGGTTTCACAAGAAACCGCCTTTCGTGACGGGGCCGCATCGGTCTCCTACGTAGCCACTGAGCTACTGTGTGATTTGGCCGCTGAATTTGTCAACCCTCAGGTACTGATTGTTGGCTTAGGAGAAATTGGGGTTGACGTTTGCAAAAATATCGGCGATAAACGCAAGGACGCTCCCCAGAACGTGACGCTCATTAACCGCACCGCTGCCAAGGCGGAGGCCATTGCGCAACCCTTAGGTTTTAAAACCCGTCCGCTGTCAGAACTCGCCGAAGCGGTGGCCCAAGCCGATGTCATTGTTTCTTCGGCGGCCGTGTCTACTCCGCTGATCACGCGGGCGCAGCTAGAGCACCATAAGATTCATAGCCATAAATATATCATCGATGTGTCGGTACCCCGTAGCGTAGAACCGGTGGCCGAGCAGGTGCCGGGAGTATTACTTTACAACATTGACGACCTTCAGAATAAGGCCAACGAAACGCTGAGCAAGCGGCTGGCGGCTGTGCCTCGGGTAGAAGAGATTATAGAAGAAACTTTAGATGGTTTTGCGCAGTGGGCGCAAGAGATGGAAGTGTCGCCTACTATCCAACGGCTCAAGGGGGCGCTGGAGCGCATTCGTCAGGAAGAGATTGCGCGCCACCTGAAAAGCCTCAACGAAACGGAGGTCGCGCAGGTAGAAAAAGTAACCAAGGGCATGATGCAGAAAATTATCAAGCTTCCGGTATTGCAGCTCAAAGCCGCTTGTCAACGGGGTGAAGCCGAAACCCTGATCGATGTCCTCAACGATCTGTTTGATCTGGAAAAGCAACCCACGAAGTAGTTTCTCACTCACCTTCAGCGTTTTTTACAGAATCTGCTTGGGGTCTGGGTGCTTGAACCTGTAACGTAGGGCTTCTTTCAACTTCGTGCTATCAACAATTTTGTACTGATCTTGCTCGGTAGCCGCAAAGTGTGGTAGCTCAAATCCTCTGCGCTGCGCCGCTTCCCGGTAGAATTCTTCCTTCGTGGGGTGCTGGTCGGCACAAGCGTTAAATACTTCACCCCAAGCATTTTGTTGTAACATCTGCCCAATGATGGCAATACAATCGTCTAGGTGAATCATATTGACCGGCACCTGCCCGCTGCCGGATAGCGTCCGACCCGCTAGAAAACGCCCTGGGTGACGGTCTGGCCCGAACAAACCACAAAAACGTAGTACCGTCGCTTCGATGCCCGGCTGTGCCTGTACCATCTGCTCCGCTTGCAACAGCGCTCGTCCGCTCGCCTTCACATCTAAACTCGTGTCGGACTCTCGCACACGCCGGTTAGTGTTGGGATATACCGAGGTGGAGCTTACGAAGAGTAGCTTTTCTACGGCCGTTCCCTGAATAGCTCTGAGCAGTGCAGCAACTTGTTGCGGATACATCGCCGCACCTTCTTCATCTCGCTTAGGCGGAATGTTGACGATCAGTACTTTACTGTCGAAAAAATCGGCCTGGTAATCGGCATTGATGCTCGGAGAAAAGCGGATAAGGTAAGGGGTAATGCCCTGCTGAGCGATAGTGGTAAGTTTTTCTCCACGGGTGGTCGAGCCTTTCACCCGGTAACCTTGGGCAATCAAGGCTTGGGCAAGTGGTAAACCGAGCCAGCCGCAACCGAGGATACTGATCTGCATAAACCGAAGGGTTGATTGTTGACTCAGAGAACACAAATTTACTCTGGCTTGTTGAAAATATTCTTATTTTAGGCTTGTTAACCGACCAAGATTGTATGACTGTTACCGAACAATTGAGTGTAGAAGGCTACCAGCAACTCGAAGTACAAACGGGAGAGCGGTACGAGTACCGAGGCGGCGACGTGCGTATGATGGCGGGCACCACGCTTGAGCACGAGATGATCGTAAATAGACTTATCCGCTTGTTATCTGAATGTCTAGAAAAAAGGGACTGTACGTTAGTTACCGGACAAATGAAGCTATACACACCTCACTGCGACACGGCATTTCTTTATCCGGATATTCATATCTACTGTGGTGAGATCAAAAAGAAAAAGATGGCTCAGGGTGCCTACGCACTGACCGAACCGCAGGCAGTTGTTGAGGTGCTCTCCAAGGGCACACGCGATTATGATCGCGCTGATAAGTTTGACTGCTATCGTCAGATAGCGTCATTACAAAGCTACGTGATGATCGAAAGCCAACTAGATGATCATGACCCCGCAATTTACGTCCGCACCTGGAAGGGGAAGCATGAGTTTCATGAGAAGACGCTGGAGCTTACTGAAACCCTGAACGTGCCGGGTTGCTCAATAGAGGGGGCAGCCATCTATGACTCGCTGTTTCCTACGGATTCGCCCACCTAACCATCAAATACTTTGCACTGCCCGTTGGTAGATGCTCTGACCGTACTGCCTATCCACCATGACCACTTACGAAGGAAACCTACTGAAAATGCGTACGCACCTCGCTGAACCGGTGCAATACACCCTGCTGATGAACGGCGAACCGGTGGACATGAACGAACTGATCGGACAAATGATCGATATTCAGTTTGATGGGCAGATTAATTGCATCAACTGCGGGCGACTGACCAAGAAGTCGTACAGTCAGGGATTTTGCTACCCTTGTATGATCAAATCACCGATGAACTCGGAGTGCATCATTCGTCCTGAGCTGTGCCGTGCCCACTTGGGCGAAGGGCGCGACGTAGCGTGGGAAGAGAAGCACCACCTGCAACCGCACATCGTGTATCTGGCCCAAACCGATGCGGTCAAGGTGGGCGTTACGCGCGACACGCAGGTGCCCACGCGATGGATTGACCAGGGCGCATGGCGGGCTATTCAGATCGCAGAAGTACCCTACCGTTTTTTAGCCGGGCAAATAGAAGTGGCCCTCAAAACGCACTTCACCGATAAAACCAACTGGCGTAGTATGCTTACCAATAAGACCAACGACACGGTTGACATCGAAGCGTTCTATCGGTCAGCCGCTGAGCAGTTACCGCAGGATTTGCAGCAGTACTACAGCGCAGACCACTCGGTCACTGATATTCACTATCCGGTGACGCAGTACCCGACCAAGGTAAAGAGTGTAGGTTTAGAGAAAGAACCAAACATCGCGGGTCAGTTGATGGGTATCCGGGGACAATACCTACTGCTAAACGACGGAAGGGTGTTCAACGTACGCAAGCACAGTGGCTACTACGTACAAATAGCCGTTGCATAAGTAGTACGTGCACTTGAGGAGGTAAGTGCTCTGTAAACTAAGTTTCACGGTATATTGAATTGACGGTCAACCGTTCATTGGCAGGCGGCTAGCAGCTTACCGTGACCGGGTCACGAAGACGCGACCTGGACGGCTTACCGTGGTGGGTTAAGGTAAATGGGTCGCATGACTCACCATCTCTACGTCATCGCGATGAGAGAGGCACGAGCGAAGAAGCGATCTCTGCCTCAACAGACCGCTTCGTCATGCTTTTCGCGAGGCAGCCGCTCGCGGTGACGTTTTTCTCATTCGTCTTGGTTCAATACTTAGTAGCTCATAAAGAAACAATCGTACCATCTTCCTCTATTAAATAGGCTTGTTCAGCCAAATCTAAAATCGCTTCTTTTTCGTCAGAATAAGCTTCTACAACTTGGTAAGCTTGCCCGTCCAGATGCTCGTTCAATCGTCGGATTTTTTCCCCGTCTTTGTTGGCCTCACCAATAATTTCGTAGGTGCTCTGCCGATACGCTACCCGGGTGCTGAGGTGAGCATCTACCGGAAACAGTTCGTACAGTTGGTCCATATAGATATCTAGTCCTCCGCTGATGCAAAATATTTTCACTCCATCCTGCCGTAGCCGGTCTACGCGATCGATGAGTTCGGAATGGAAATAGCGCGGGTATTCAATAGACCAGTATTCAGCCGCGTAGCGACCCACCCGGTCGGGAGGAAGGTGGTCTAAGTAGTTGAAGAAATTTTCTTTGAACTGAGTTTGGTTAATCAATCGAAATTTGCCCAGTAACTTGAAGAGTAAAAGGTAATAGATATCTGCTAGCTTGTAGCCGTTACGGAAGCAGATAAATCTAAAGAATTCTTCTTTGGAGCTTTTAGTATAAAGCGTGCCATTAATGTCAAAAACAGCAATTCTTAGTGGATCAGCCATGGGGTGGGTTGGGAAAGTGGTAAGGTTAAAAAGTCTATCCGTTTCCAACGCGTTGCCGTACGGATTGTTCGTGTCACTTACGGCAGCTTCACTTTCTTAGTAATGATAATAGCCGCCTTCTGCTTGGCTAACCGTACCGCAAACAAGTAATCGTCACCTCCGTCACGCAGTCCCAGCTTTTTGCGAACCACTGCCACCGAATCAGGAAAGTTGCGGGCAGCCAAGTGGGCACGCTTCTCGGGTAGCCACGGGAGCACCGCTTTTTTCTGATAAGCAACCACCGCCCGACACTGAAAACACCGCCCCGGAAAGTCCGCTATGGGTTCATCTGCCGTATACAAGTGGGTGTTGGAGTGGAGCTTAAGCAGTCCGAAGCGTTGGGCAATCAACTTAAATGCGCCGGTCTTCATAAGAGCGGCGTTAGGCTCATACAAATAGCGCAGCGGATCGCCGTAGGGTGCCATCGCCTCACGCTCCTGTGACCGCAGAAAGGTAAAGGCCCCGGTCGTTTTGCTACCCAGGTTCACTGCCTTTATTTCAGGAGGTGAGCCAGTGGACTGATCCATAAGGTACAGCACTTCTTTCACTTCGTTGCGCACGGCTACCACATGAACCTGCGCGACGTGCTGTAGCGCTAGCACCGTAGCGTCTATGTCTAGCAAAGGGGCGGCTTTGAGCAGGACCGTCCGCGCTTTGTTGAGCAGGGTGTCGCGTATTTGCAGCACATTGGGCTGGCAGTCTTCTAACCGGAACACGCGCCTGGCCTGGGTATCGCGGCGAGCGGGGTCCAGGTAGATGCAGTCTACGGTGCTATCAACACCCTTCAGAAAGGCCTCCGCAGCGGTGTGGTTCACACGAATAGCGGGGCACGCTAAGGTGGCAAAGTTGTGCGCAGCCAACTCCGCTAACGTAGCATGCTGTTCCACATAGTCGGTTTGGGCAAATGAGTGACTGAGATAGTAGGTATCTACGCCTGCCCCACCGGTAAGGTCAACCAACCGCTGACCCTGAACCAACGATTGTTTGTACTGTGCGGTCGCCTGCGAAGAGCACTGCTCTAGGGATAAGGGCGGCGGAAATAGTACTCCGGCGGTGGCGTACCAATCGGGCAGCTTGTGTCGGGCCTTTTGCCGTGATTGCAGCTGCTCGGCGATGGCTGGAATCGGATAATCCGGGTAGCGGTGCGCTTGCAACGAAAGTTGATGCGGATCATCGTGCGCATGATCGAGAAGAAACTGCTGTACGCCAGGAACCAGGAGCGAACGGTAGCTCACGGAAAAGATGACTCAACCTCTTGGTACTTCACCACGCGCACCGACCCGTGGGTAGGAGTAAGGTGACGCCACACCCAGTTATAGTGCGCTATCACCTGCTGAGCGCTCAAGTGTGGTCTTTCTGCGGTGGTATGCCCGTCTTCTACGACCGTCACTTGATAATCCTTAGCCAGGGCCGAGTGCACGGTAGCTTCTACACAGAAATCAGTAGCGCAGCCGGTGATCACTAACTCTTTTACGTCACAAGCGGCGAGTGTTGCCGAGAGTTTAGACCGATAAAAAGCGTCGTTGGCAGTTTTGCTCACCACTGTGTCTTGCGGATGCACCTCCAGGGTTGAAAGTAGCTCCCATTCGGTCGTGTTCGGAACAAAGGCCCGTTCTCGCGTGCCGTTGTGCTGAATGAAGATCACCGGGTGCGCCGTGCGCCGGAAGAGGCGGGATAGTGCATTGATATTACCTACCACTTGTTCAGCGGCGAACCTAGGGGTTTGCGGGGTGAAAGAGCCTTTCTGCATATCAATCACCAATAGCGCTCGTTGCCCCACCATCAGACCACCGCTGTGCCTACGAGTCCTTTTTCTGCCAGGTACTCCGCAATCTGTACCGCATTGGTAGCCGCACCTTTGCGGAGGTTGTCCGACACGATCCACATATTGAGGGTTTTAGGTTGGGTCTCGTCGCGACGCAGTCGGCCTACAAACACCTCGTCTTTGTGATGGGCGTTGATAGGCATCGGATACACATTGTTTTGCACGTCATCTTCTACCACAACGCCTGGCGCATTGGCGAGTAGCTGTCGCACTTCGTCCAAGTCAAACTCTTCGGCAAACGCTACGTTCACGGCCTCAGAGTGCCCGCCGATAGTAGGAATGCGTACGGCCGTAGCGGTGACCCGGATGCTGTCGTCACCAAAAATTTTCTGGGTTTCCTGCACCATCTTCATTTCTTCTTTGGTGTAGCCGTTGTCAAAGAACACATCAATGTGCGGTAGCACGTTCATATCAATCGGGTGAGGATACACCGTATCGCCCGTTTTACCCGCGCGCTCGTTCATCATCTGGTCTACGGCAGCTTTGCCCGTGCCCGTCACTGATTGGTAGGTAGAAACCACCACACGTTTCACGGTGTACTTCTGGTGCAGTGGCGCCAGCGCGACGACCATCTGGATGGTCGAGCAGTTGGGGTTGGCGATCACCTTGTCATCTTCCGTAAGTTCGGCAGCGTTAATCTCGGGCACGATAAGCTTGTTGGCCGGATTCATGCGCCAGGCAGATGAGTTATCGATCACCGTGGTGCCTACCTCGGCAAACTTCGGGGCGTATTCTAGAGAAGTGGAACCACCCGCCGAAAAGATGGCAATATCCGGCTGGGCGGCAATGGCGTCTTCCATACTGATGACCCGGTAGTGCTTGCCCTGGTAAGAAACCTCTTGACCAACCGAGCGCGCCGAAGCGACGGGAAGCAGTTGGGTGAGCGGGAAGTTACGCTCGGCCAGTACCCGAAGCATCTGGCTACCTACCAAACCGGTGGCACCTACAACAGCAATTTTCATAATGAATGAGGTTTGATAAAACGATGACAAAAATAAGGATCGACACCGTCATTTGCACTTTTTCTATCAGAAATTGCGAGGAAGCGTCACTGCGAGAAGAAGGCTAAGGATCAAAAGTTGAGGATAAGTGCCAACCATTGGCTTCGCCGGTGGTTACATAGCTACTTTTGATGCTTACTGTTGAAGAAAAGATATCGGTTGTTTTGTTTCGGCTCGAGACGGAGTTCGGACGGCAAACACGCTTCTCGAGCAAACCGCCGATGGAGCAGCTGTTGGCGACCATTTTGTCGCAGCGTACTAATTATGCGAACGAGCGCAAGGCCTACGAGCGCATGTGGGAGCGCTTCGGCTCGTGGGAGGGCATCATGAATGCCCCGGTAGAAGAACTGGCGGAAGCCATTGCCTCATCGAACTACCCTGAGGTAAAGGCGCCACGAATCAAAGAAACACTGCGCCGCATTTACGAAGAGTGCGGAGCGTTCAATCTCGATTTTTTGGCCGACTGGCCCGTTGAGAAAGCCCAGGAGTGGCTGATGCGCTTTGAGGGGGTGGGGCACAAAACGGCTACTTTTCTGTTGCTATTCAGTCTGCGCAAACCGGTGTTGCCGGTTGATACGCACGTACACCGCGTATCGCAGCGTGTTGGTATCATTGGTCCGAAAATAAGCCAGGCTAAGGCGCATACACTGTTGCTCACCTTGCTACCGCCGGATGCCGACGAACTGCTCAATTATCATAAACTATTGTTTAAGCACGGCCAGCGCGTGTGTACCTGGAGCTACCCCCGTTGTGGCGCGTGCGTGCTGCGCGACATTTGTCAGCACTATCAAACCCAACGGTAGCTAGATTCAGAATGAATTATCGTGGTTGATCCGTTGTGAGAAAAGTCTTTTGCCTTAGAGCAATACTGGTTTTTTACACGATAGACAACCCTACCAAAGCGACGGTGGTGAATACCAATTTACGGCGCGGCGTCTTTTAAAATCTGATAGAAATAACAGTTTATGCAACAGGAAGTACATAAAAGTATGAGGTGTTGTTGTCTATCTATCTATATTAGCTCTTACCTATTGAAAATTTCGTCGGAAGAATGAGACTTTTCGCTAGTCATTACAAATTCACACATTATACGATACAGCATCCGCTCAATGAATACTAGTAAGTCCTATGCAAAAACCACTTTCGGAGCCTATCTCGCGAGAGATGCTGCGGTCACTGTCTCGCAGCGAATTAGAAGATATCATCCTACAGCGGGTTACCCGCACTGAACCATCGTCAGAAGAGGTGACCGACTCGGCCCGTTTAGCCACCGGTCCTCTCTTTGAAAGCTACGAAGCGTTATCCTACCTCATCACTCAGAATCTGCCCAACGGCGCGGTTGCCGTTATCGACCGCTCCTTAACCTATGTACACGTAGCGGGACAAGAAATGCGTCGGTTTGGCCTGACAGCATCGATGTTCGTGGGGCATCAGGTAGGAGTCCTTACTTCGGAGGAAGAAGGCGAGCGCGTCCGCCGTAACTTTATGCGCGTACTCAGCGGCGAGTCTTGTCGAATTGAGGTAACCATTCGGGGCGAGGTTTACCTGGTGAGTGCTGCCCCCTTGAGTTCGGTAGAAGGCCAGGTAAACCACATCTTGAGTGTTATACAGAACATTACCGAGCAGAGGAAAACACTGCGGCAAATACAAGAGCGTGAGGCGCAGTATCGTACTTTGGTAGAAAATATTCCGGGGGCGGTATACATTTCTAATAGCGACCCCAAGCGCAAGATTCTACACGTCGACGAAAAGATTCAGCAATTGTGTGGCTACACCGCAGATGACTTTAAGAGCGGTAGGATCAATTCCAAAATTCTGATGCACCCCGATGATCAGCCGCAGGCTAAACAGCGTTTAAAGAAGGCCATGCGCAAGAACAAACCGTATCATTTTTTGTACCGCTGGCGGCATCGCGATGGGCAGTATCACTGGATTGAAGAATACGGTATGAATATCGTAAAGGACGAACAGCAGTATTTTCAGGGAGTGCTGTTTGATGTGAGTGAGAAGAAGCACTACGAGCGGGAGTTACAGCAACAAAACGAGGAGCTTAAGAAAAAGAACAGCGAGCTCGATCACTTTGCCTACCGCGTGTCGCACGACCTACGGGCGCCTCTTACCTCCGCCCTGGGCCTGCTACAGATATTGCAAGAAGAGCCTGACGCAGTTAAACAGCGAGAATACGCCGGTGCCATTCAGCGAAGTTTGCTTCGCCTTGATCGCCTGATCCAAGAAGCAACCCACCTTACCAGAAACGCACGCACCGAACTGAGTGTGAAGGCAATTGACCTTCCTGCCCTGATCACAGAAGTGGTAGACTCACAGCAACACAGTAAAGAGTTTTCGACAGTAAATGTGCGCATTGAAGTAAACCAGGCAGTAGATTTTTACACCGATAGCGACCGACTACGGATTGTACTGAACAACCTGATCACCAACGCGGTGAAGTATCATTTTCCGTTTCGAGAACAGTCGTACGTACGCATCAACGTGGCTACCGACCAGCAGGGAGCCACCTTGGTGATTGAAGACAATGGTATCGGCATCAAAGAAAGGCACCTCGGTAAAATATTCGATATGTTCTACCGAGCGACCGACCGTCAACCAGGTAGTGGATTAGGTTTGTATTTGGTGAAGGAAACTATTGAAAAACTTTATGGAAGTGTAGAAGTACGGTCGATGTATGAACAGGGTACGACCTTCGTAGTACGTTTGCCCAATCTAAAAGAATCGGTAGCCAATGCTCCCAGCGTCGTCTGATGGCCGTAGGCGGCGGTGTTCTATTCGGATAAAACCCTTTTCTGCTATCTTCGTTTTGTACACTTGTCGGCTACGAACTACCACCACAACTGCTCTCAATGGACCAAAGATTTATTCAGCACCTCTACGAAGCACATCAGAAGTGCCCAAGTTGCCCTTCGCCTGCTGAGGTAGCACAATTCTTCAATGAATTACTAGGAACGTTATTTCCCGATTTCTCTAAGATGATTTTTGCCGATACGGAGGCGTTCGAGCTGCACGTTACCAAACTCAAGTGCCAGCTGCATCAAATTATCTACCACGGCAATAACATCGACACGCAAGCGGGCAGATCACTGACGGAGGACTTTTTTGAACGTGTGCCCGGCGTGTACGAACAGCTGCACGAAGACGCTACGGCCATTTATGACTGGGACCCCGCCGCCGATAGTCGTCGGGAAGTCATCCATACGTACCCGGGGTTTTATGCCATCGCTGCCTACCGCGTGGCGCACACCCTGCACCAACTCGGGGTAAAGACGGTGCCGCGCATGATCACTGAGCACGCGCACAGCCACACCGGCATCGACATTCACCCGGCGGCACAAATCGGCGATCATTTTTTCATCGATCATGGCACCGGGGTGGTTATCGGCGAAACGGCTGAAATTGGTGATCACGTAAAGATTTATCAGGGGGTGACCCTGGGCGCGCTGAGCGTGAACAAAGAAGATGCCCGCCGAAAGCGTCATCCTACTATTGGTGACGGTGTGGTGATCTACTCAGGGGCTACTATTCTGGGTGGGAGTACTGTGATCGGCGAAAATAGTGTCGTGGGGGGCAATGTATGGATTACCCGTAGCATCCCGCCCGCTACTAAAGTATACTACCAAGCAAAAATGCACCAAGAGGGTTCTGACCAAGTGGATCTGATGGTGTACCGAGATACCGCATCATGAAGCTTTCTGACCTGATTGGCCACACGCCACTCGTACAATTAGAACACATTCCTACTAACCCAAACGTTACGATCTACGGCAAGTTGGAGGGGCAAAATCCGGGAGGCAGCGTTAAAGACCGTGCGGCCTACGGTATGATCAGCGGCGCACTGGAGCGAGGCGATATCAAACCAGGTGACAAGCTGATTGAAGCCACCAGTGGCAACACCGGTATTGCGCTGGCCATGATCGCGCAACTCAAAGGGCTACACATGTCGTTGGTGATGCCCGAAGACGCCACGGCTGAACGTATCCAGGCCATGCGGGCCTACGGTGCCGAGGTGATTTTAACCCCCGCCAAGCGTACTATCGAGTACTCGCGGCAGTACGCTGAAGAGCAAGCGGCTACCGGTGACTATTATATGCTCAACCAGTTTGGTAATCCTGATAACTACGGAATGCACTACCGCACCACCGGCCCTGAAATTTGGCAAGATACCGACGGAAAGATTACGCATTTCGTCTCATCGATGGGCACCACCGGCACCATCATGGGCGTGTCGCGCTATCTGAAAGAACAGCGTGCCGAGGTGCAGATCGTGGGGGCGCAGCCCACCGACGGATCGCGTATTCCGGGCATTCGCCGGTGGTCACCAGAGTTTCTGCCTAAAATCTATGAGCCCGAGCGGGTCGACCGCATCATCGATGTGAGCCGCGATGAGGCTATCACCATGACCCGCCGACTTGCGCAAGAAGAGGGTATCCTGGCGGGTATGAGTAGCGGCGGCGCCCTCACCGTGGCGCTGCGCCTGGCCGAAGAACTGGAGTCGGGCGTAATTGTTACTATTGTGTGCGACCGGGGCGATCGCTACCTAAGCTCAGGTATTTACAGTGATGCATAGGTTCTGTTTGCAAGTAGACGCTGTTTGCAAACAGTGTCTACGATATTGATTCCCCCCCAATGTTCTTTCTACTGTCAAAAACCCTCTATTTTCTGGCGAAGCCCTTCACCTGGGTTGTGCTATCGTTGATACTGAGCGTTTTTGTGAAGCGCCATCGCGCGCGGTTCTTCTCGATAGGGATGGGACTACTACTAGTACTCAGCAATCCTTTTCTGAGCAACTTGGCCATGCGTGCCTGGGAGGCGTCACCCGTGCCGATTGCGACGATGCCTACGTATCAGGTGGGCATTGTGCTGGGCGGCATCACCACCGATAAAGAACCCCGCGACCGAGTACATGTATCCGGTTCAGCCGACCGCATACTGCACGCGGTGCAGCTCTATCGTCAGAAGAAGATTGAGAAAATATTGGTGAGCGGTGGTTCGGGCAAACTGCTCAAAGATCAGGTCGCCGAAGCCGTACTGCTAGAGCGGCTGCTCTTGCTGAGTGGCATACCGCCGCGCGATATTCTGGTAGAAGCCGCATCGCGCAACACCCGCGAAAACGCGCTGAACTGCGCCCGCGTACTGGAAGCGCAGGGGCTAGACGGCGAATACCTGCTGATCACTTCGGCCTTTCATATGCGGCGGGCCGAGGCCTGCTTTGTGAAGGCCAACCTGATGGTCAGCACCTTCGGGGTAGGTTTCTGGAGCGACCAACCTGAATACACGCCCGACCAACTGCTGCCCAGCGCAGGAGCCATAGAGGGGTGGGAAATCATCGTGCGCGAAATGGTAGGGATGCTGGTGTACTCACTGGTGGGGTATATTTAGTATCTTTCGGTGAGCAGCCTTTCATTCACTTAGTTAGCGAACCGTTAGCTCTATCATTTTTAAGATAATGAACGAGCCATGTTAACGTTGCTGAGAACACGATTGTAAGAGTGGCTAGCGGCGGCCCTATGTTATCACGCCAGTTATAATAGATGTTAAAACCTCCCGAATCGATGGCTTTTGATAAATAGTAGTTGACAGTATAAATCAGGAGAATAGATAGCGTGCTGAACAATACTTTAGAACGTAGCCGCAGGTGATTATGCCAAACAATAGGCAGAGAATTCAGGGACGTAAGCCATAAGGTGAGTCCATACATGAAAATCTTTATCTGGATTGAAGTCTTATGATTGTTAACTACCGACCCAGAGTCTGGACTAAACCCAAGGTATAAAGTTCCTGTATCAACTTTCTGTGTCAGAATAAAAAGGGCACAGAAAATAGTAACTGTAAATAGGTACGGATACAATTTCTTCATAAAACTACTTGAGGTAGTGGTCTATCGGCCCACTCCCACACAAAATGCTACTTCTCTAACCGCTCTAACAACCCCTGCTTATACGCATTGCCCACCGGCAATTCTTGTCCGTTGATGAAAACCAGCTTGCCGTGGGCCTGTTCTACTTTGCTTAAATTGATGAGGTACGACTTGTGGATACGCTGAAAGTGTTCAGTGGGTAGGGTGTCTTCCAGGTGCTTCATCGTGTCGGCCACCATGTGTTTGCCCTCGGTGGTGTAGATGCGCACGTAGTTGCCGAAGCTATTGACGTACAAGATGTCAGCGTACGCAAGGCGTTTGCTGATACCATCTTCCTTGATAAAGAAATGGTCTTTGGCCGGAGCCGCCGGTTCCTCTTCCGTCCGTTCGGGCTGGTTTTGCTGCAACACTTTGTTGACGGCGCGCAAAAACCGGTTGAAGGGAATGGGTTTCAGTAGGTAGTCAATCACGTTGAAGTTGTAGCTATCCAGCGCAAACTCCGAGTGAGCCGAGGTGATAATGACGCGGGGAGGATTTTGCAATGCCTCGAGCAGTTCTAAGCCGGTCAGCTCCGGCATTTCAATATCCAAAAACAGTAAATCAACCGAGTGACTCTGTAGGTAGCTGAAGGCTTCCACCGAGCTGGTGGTGCTGTGCAACACCTCTAGCTCGGCCACTTTGCCGATATAATTTTTGAGCACCACGTGGGCGCGAGGCTCGTCGTCCACGAGCAAGCATTTGAGCGTCATAAGTTTACGAATAGCGTGACTTGATAGGTAGTAGGTTGCCGTAGCACATCCAAGTAGTGCCGACCGGGGTACACCAGTTGCAAACGTTTGCGGGTGTTGGCCAGTCCGGTCCAGGTAGAAGATACCGTGCGGGTGACCTTCTCGGGAATACTGTTGACCACCACCATCTGCAAGCGGCGTTGGGCAATATCAATGCGAATGTTGACGAAGCTCTTCTCGTTGGTGGTGGCCACTCCGTGCTTGAAGGCGTTCTCTACAAACGGAATCAGCAACATCGGCGGCACCATGATGCCTTCGTCTTCCCCGTTGATCTGAAAATCGATGGTGCAACGCTGACTATAGCGGGTTTCTTCCAGCGATAAGAAATCGTGTAAAAACGCCAGCTCGTCGGCCAGGGGTAGCATACTCTTACGAGAGCTTTCCAATTGGTAGCGGGTGAGCTGCGACAGCTCGATGATGAGGTCGGCGGCGCGTTCTGAGCCCTCCAGGGCGTAAGAGTAGATGCTGTTAAGCGCGTTAAACAGAAAGTGTGGGTTCATCTGACTGCGCAGCAACTGCATCTCCATTTCATTTTGCCGGATCAGCAACTCCAGTTCTTTTTGCTTCTGAAACGAAGACTTATAGGTCAGGTAAACGCCCGTAGCCGCTAAAATGGCTAAGGCATGAAGTCCCCACAGTAAAGTCAGAGTAGTTTGAGGGTACGGAAAGTACGGATAGAACCAGTCGATGGCGGTAACCAATGTCGTGAGGGCAGCCACGCTTATCCAATACCAAGCCATTTGTTGGGTGTGAAGCAGGCGGGGAATGAGGACGTACTGATTGAGGTATACGGCAACCGCCAGCGGTAGCAAGCCTAGCACAATACGCGTCAGCACCGTCGCACTCGCGGTTGGAAGCGCGAACCCGTAGTGCGCGAAGAAGATGCCCAGCACCAGTCCGATCCAAATCAACAGTTGGTAAACAAAGGGCCAGACGGCGGTTTTTGGTAGCGTAAGCATCCCGCAAGTTAAGTAGTTTCTGGTCAGGATGCCACCGAAGATGACGAACGTCGTTGGTCATCAATTCTGCACCGTTCGTCCTCCATTCGCTCCGTTCGTCACTCTTTTTTGGGCTTCGATGCCGCATACTGCACCTTTGAATCATCGCAACGGCACAGTGCCACCAAACTTTAACTAAAACACAAAACATAAAAATTATGAAAAAGCTAACTAATTCATTCGCCCGCATCTTCGTCATCATCTTCTTCGCTACTACCACACTGACCAGTGCAACATTCGCCAGTGTTGCCCCCGCCGCCGAACGACCCGTGAAAGAAACCTCGTACAGCCTGGTACAGAAGGGCGACAGCTACGCCCGGCACGGTGAATCTGAGCTGGCACTAGAACACTACAGCCGCAGCATCCGTGTCGGCAAAC
This sequence comes from Tunicatimonas sp., assembly GCA_965213875.1. Classification (GTDB taxonomy): domain Bacteria; phylum Bacteroidota; class Bacteroidia; order Cytophagales; family Cyclobacteriaceae; genus Tunicatimonas. Next base: position 148,075 of record CBDCAN010000024.1, read on the forward strand.
TACAGAACCCGGATTATGCTGACTTGGCTACACAAGATAAGATCATGACCCTTATTGAGCAGATGAACGTCCGTAAAACCAAGCGCACCATCGCCAAGCTGATCCTACGAGGCGACGACTACGCCACCGTGCAGCCTGCCAAAGCCTTAGCGAGCTACAGCCTTAGCATCCGGGTGGGCAAGCAGCGCAACGATCAGTACACCGACGCCGCCACGCAGCAAAAAATCGTTGACCTGGTAAAACTAATGGGCAACCGCTAGAACGGAATAACACTGACTAACCTTGACACCCACCGCTCAGAATGTGTATTTTGAGCGGTTTATTTGATAAAAATTACCCATAAACCTGAGCTCATGAAAAAACTTATGCTTTGCCTGATTACCGCTGGCATCCAAGTGGTGGCTGTGGCACAAACCACCGACAGCCTACCCGGCGACACCACGCTACCCTCTTCGCCCGAAACACTGCAGAAAGTTGCGAACTACGAAGACGGAGACTACGCTTACTCCGTAGCGGACTACTTTCGTCGGCCCGACCAAAGTTCGTTTCAACTTTCGCCCGACGGCACCTACTTGTCGTATTTGCAGCGGGAAGAAGACGGCAAACGAAACTTGTACGTGAAGAATATCGCCACCGAGCAGGAGCAGCGCGTGGTAGAGCAGGGCGACGAGCTGATTCGGGGCTACGGCTGGGCCAGCGATGCACGCCTGATCTACGTGCAAGACCAGGGTGGCAATGAGGACTATCATCTGTTTGCTGTAGACGTGGACGGACAAAATCTGGTAGACCTCACGCCCTTTGCGGGAGTACGCGTGGGTATCACCGAACTATTGAAGGAACAGCCCGACGAGATGATTATCGAGATGAACAAAGATAATCCACAGGTTTTTGAACCTTATCGAATCAATATCCAGACCGGTGAGCTGACCAAGCTATTTGAGAACGAAGACCCGGAAAATCCGATTGCGGGTTATGATTTTGACAAGGACGGCAATCTGCGGGCTTACGGCCAACAGCAGAACGGTACCGAGTACGTGCTGTACTATCGTACCGCCGAAGACCAAGCCTTTGAGCCTATCGTGACGACCACCTGGAAAGACGGCTTCAGCATCATTGACTTTAACTACGCCACTGACAATCCGCACGATGCCTACGTAGTATCTAACTTAGAAAGTGACACCGACGAAATTCTACTCTACGACCTGGCGAAGAAGGAGACCCTAAAGAAGCTGTACGCCAACGATACGTTTGACGTGGCCGGACTAGAAACCTCGCGCAAGCGTGACTATGAAATAGACTACTTCTACTACACCGGCGAGAAAGAGCAGATTGTGCCGGTGAGCGATACTTACTCGCAATTACACCAGAAGTTTACGGCGCAGTTTCCGGGCAAACAGTTTTCAGTGGTCAGTGTCACCGACGATGAGGATATGTGCTTGCTCAGCGTATCCAGCGACCGGCTGTACGGCACTTACTATACCTATGATGTGGCCGAAGATAGCTTTCAGGAAGTGATGAACCTGATGCCGAAGCTTAAGCCCGACGATATGGCCGAGATGCGTCCCATCACCTTCACCTCGCGCGACGGCCTGACGCTGTACGGCTACCTGACCATACCTCAGCAGGCACAAGCGGGCGAAAGAATACCATTGGTCGTGAATCCGCACGGTGGCCCCTACGGCCCGCGCGACAACTGGGGTTTCAGCCCTGAAACGCAGCTGTTCGCCAGCCGGGGCTACGCTACGTTGCAGGTCAACTACCGCGGTTCGGGTGGCTACGGCAAGGAGTTTTATCTGGCGGGCAGTAAGCAGATTGGTCGCAAAATGCTCGATGACTTAGAAGACGGCGTGGCCTACGTGAAAACGCTGGATATGATCGATGAGAACCGCATCGCCATCTACGGCGGCAGCTACGGCGGACTGGCCACACTGGGCAGCCTGATCAAAACCCCGGATTTGTATCAGTGCGGAGTGGATTACGTAGGTGTGTCTAATCTGTTCACGTTCTATAAATCGTTTCCTCCCTACTGGAAGCCCTATTTAGAGCAAGTGTACGAGCAGTGGTACGACGAGCGCGATCCGGAAGAGAAGAAGATCATCGAGCAAGTATCGCCCGCGCTCAACATCGACGAGATCACCAAACCGCTGCTGATTGTGCAGGGAGCCAACGACCCTCGGGTCAATATCAACGAGTCGGATCAGATGGTGAAAAATCTGCGCGAGCGTGGGGTAGAGGTGCCGTATTTGGTAAAGTATGACGAAGGCCACGGCTTTGGGCGGGAAGAAAACCGCATCGAATTTTATCAACTTATGATGGGCTTCTTCGCCCAGCACCTCAGCGCAAAGTAGTGGTGGCTGGATGACTTGTGTTAGTCTCCAGATACTGGATGTTGGATAACTTGTATTGGTCGTTGGATACTAGATAGTGGCGGCCACCAGCATCCAGTATCTGACCCCTAAGCAAATCATCCAGCATCTATCAACCACCACAAATCATCCGTGCGACGGCCGCCCGTATCCAACATCCTGCCCTCAAGCAAATCACCCAGCATTTAGTATTCACCAACCACCCTCCAAACCATGCAACTCAACATCAAAAACCTATCAAAGACCTACGCCAACGGTACTGCTGCCCTGCAAAACGTGTCGCTCACGATCAACAAGGGCATGTTTGGTTTACTCGGACCCAACGGGGCGGGCAAGTCTACGCTGATGCGTACCATTGCCACCTTGCAGGAAGCCGACAGTGGTAGCATTCAGTTGGGTGACATCAACGTGTTGGAAGACAAGGTGGCGCTGCGTCGGGTGCTGGGCTATTTGCCGCAGGAGTTCGGGGTGTACCCGCGCATCAGTGCCCAGCAGCTGCTCGACCATATGGCGGTGCTCAAGGGTATCACCGATAAGAAAGAACGCAAAGCCTTAGTAGGTGCCACACTGGAGCGGGTGAACCTACACGATCATCGTAAAAAGAGCGTGAGCAGCTTCTCGGGTGGTATGCGCCAGCGCTTTGGGATCGCGCAAGCACTGCTGGGCGAGCCGAAGCTCATCATCGTGGATGAACCCACGGCCGGCCTCGATCCCGGCGAGCGCAATCGTTTCTACAACCTACTCTCTGAAATCGGCGAGAACGTGATCGTCATTCTATCTACGCACATTGTGGACGATGTGAAAGAACTCTGTTCTGATATGGCTATCATTCACGAAGGCGAAGTGCTGTTTTCCGGCTCACCCCAACTGGCCGTGGACTCGCTCGACGGGCTTATCTACGAAAAAACGATTGAAAAAAGTGATATAGAAGATTATCAGTCGCAGTACCAGGTCATTTCTAATATGCTGACCAGTGGCAAGATACGTATCCACGCTTACAGCGAAGAGCCACTGACGGGCTTTCAACCAACAGAGGCCGACTTGGAAGATGTATTCTTCAGCAAGGTGATGGGGGTGCACGGCATCCACCCGGTAAATTGAGTTCTAACCTACTTCAGACGTCTGATTAATCTTCAACCCTAATGCGCACGTAGCTATGTTTACAGAATTCTTTACCCTTGAACTACGCTATCAGCTACGCCAACTGATGGTTTATATCTTCTTCCTGATCATGGCGCTGTTGGTATTCGGCGCAGTGACTAGCAATAATGTCACTATTGGAGGCGACACCGGCAACGTATACAAAAATGCTCCTTCGGTAATCGCACAGTATACATCCATCATGGGAATCATAGGTATCGTGATGGTCACCGCGTTTATGAACAATGCGGCACTACGCGACTACAACCATAAGTTTGATCAGATTCTTTTTTCTACGCCTATCCGCAAAGGACAGTATCTATTTGGTCGTTTTTTGGGAGCTTACCTGGTATCTATTATTCCTTTCTTGGGAGTGTTTGCCGGGGTTATGATTGGTTGTCAGATGCCCTGGCTGGATGCGGATCGAGTAGGCCCTTTGCGCCTGGATAGCTACCTCAACAGTTTGTTGATATTTGTGATTCCTAACAACTTTTTGATAGGAGCTATCACCTTTTCTTTAGCGGTTTTCTTTCGTAGTACAATCATATCGTTTATCGGGGCTATCACCGTGCTTGCCCTATACATTGTCACTCAAAATCTGGTGGGCGATTTGGATAACGAGTCGCTGGCTATGCTTCTTGATGCCTTTGCTATTCGTACCTACAATATCGCTACGAAGTACTGGACAACGGTTGATAAGAACACACTAACCGTGAGCCTAAGTGGTTTGATGCTATACAATCGCCTTATTTGGGTAGGGGTAGGCACGTTGGTGCTTATTGTTACGTATGCTTTCTTTCAGTTTTCCGGGCGAACTCGTCGGGCTAAGAAAGGGATAGCCGCCCCGCCCGTTACCCGACCCGTGTTCGGGCGGCTCAAAGCGCTTCCCAAGGTCAATTTGCAGTGGAACAACGCCACCTTTCGCCAACAACTATGGAGTCAGTTCAAGCTGGATTTTCTTGGTACTACCAGGGGAGTGCCCTTTATCGTATTACTGTTCATCGGTTTGGCGCAGTTGCTTCCCAATCTGTGGTACGTGGTAGAAGGCTCGGGTGATGTCATCAGTTATCCCGTTACCTATCGCATCCTTGACCGGATACAGGGAAGTATGTTCCTGTTTCTTTTCGCCATCGTGGTGTATTACGGAGGCGAGTTGATATGGAAAGAGCGTGATGCCAAGATGGACACGTTTTACGATACCTATGCTCATCCTAACTGGGTGATGTACCTGGCCAAAATACTGAGTCTGTGTAGTATCATAGCGTTGGTGCTTCTATTATGTATCGGAAGCGGCGTACTCGTGCAGCTTCTGCACGGTTACACCCGCCTTCAGTTGGAGCTGTACTTTACAGAAATGAGTATCCAGTGGACTTTTTTTGTCATGTTCGCCGTGCTCTCTATGTTCATCCATCTATTGGTGAATAATAAGTACCTCGGCTATTTTCTGATTGTGGCTTTCTTGATTGTGACTGAATTTGTTGTGCAAGACGCCTTAGGCGTAGATCATAATCTTCTACTGTTTGCCTCAGCCCCTAGCCATACCTACTCGGATATGAATGGCTACGGGCCCTTCACGGCGGGGATCGTATGGTTTATCACGTACTGGCTGCTGTTCAGCGGAATACTAGCGGTAGTTTCTCTGCTAATCTGGGTAAGAGGAAAAGAGACGCGCCCCGCCATGCGCTGGAATACCGCTCGCTACCGACTCAGCCCTCGCTGGAAGCAAGTGGCGCTAGGTGTGGTGATATTATGGCTGCTGGTCGGCGGCTTTATCTTCTACAATACTAACATCCTGAACAATTACCAAAGTACAGAAGCAGTAGAAGTGCTACAGGCACAATATGAACAAAAGTATAAGCAGTATCAAAGCACCCCGCAACCGCGTATCACTTCTGTATTTTACAACATCGATCTGGAACCCTACGAGCGTAGCTTTGAAGCACAGACCACGATGACACTGACCAACAAAAGTAGTAAGGCGATAGATTCGCTGCATCTCACCTACGAAGCAACTGAATCGCGCACGCAAGCGATCGAGCTGGAGAACGCCACGGCTGTTCTAGACGACTCACTATTAGGCTACCGCATCTATCGACTGGCGTCGCCATTGCTGCCGGGCGATTCACTAATCATGACAGTCAACAGCGCCTACCAGGCTCGAGGCTTTGAAAATGAGGTGAGCTTTACCCAACTCAATCAGAACGGAACGTTCTTTCACTCTTCGGACATTGTGCCTACCATTGGCTACGATGCTAACCAGGAGCTTACCGACCGCGATGATCGCAAAGATCACGATTTGCCGAAGCGCGACCGGATGCCTTCCATTGATAATGAAGCTGCTCGCCAGAATACCTACATCTCTAGCGATGCTGACTGGATTCGGATGGAAACTACTATCAGCACGGCTTCCGACCAGATTGCCGTGGCACCAGGGGCACTGGCAAAAGAATGGGAAGAGAACGGCAGAAGGTATTTTCACTACCAACTCGATAGTGCTGTGCTACACTTCAACTCCTTTATCTCGGCCCGCTACGAAGTGTTGCGCGACCGGTGGCAGGGAGTAGATGTAGAAGTCTACTACCATCCGGAGCACATCTACAATGTGGAGCGCATGGCTGAGGCGGTAAAGTCATCCTTGGCCTACTACACCGAGCAGTTTGGTTCGTACCCACATCAGTACGCGCGTATCATTGAGTTTCCCCGCTACCAATCATTCGCTCAAGCTTTTCCCGGCACGATGCCTTATTCGGAAGGGATTGGCTTTATAGAGAACTTGCAAGACGATGATAGTAAAGACCGGGTATTGCACGTGGTAGCCCACGAAATGGCGCACCAGTGGTGGGCCCACCAAGTCATTGGAGCCGATGTGCAGGGCGCGACCATGCTGTCGGAAACCATGGCTCAGTACGCGTCGCTGATGGTGATGAAGCAAGAGAAGAATGAGAAGAGCGTGCGCGACTACCGCCGCTACGAGGTAGACCGCTACCTACGCGCCCGCGGGGCCGAAGAGATGAAGGAGGTGCCGCTCTGGCTGGTAGAAAATATGGACTATATCCACTACCAAAAGGGTAGCAACGTGATGTACGCCCTGCAAGACTATATCGGCGAAGACTCGGTCAATCAAGCACTGCGTCGCTACGCGCAAGAGGTAGCTTACCAAGAACCGCCCTACACCACCTCACGCGATTTGCTCACGCACTTCCGCGCGGTCACTCCCGATTCGTTGCAGTCGTTCGTCACCGATCTGTTTGAGAATATTACTTTGTACAGCAACCGCACCACCGAAGCTACTTATACCAAGCTAAACAACGGGCAGTATCAGGTAGACTTCAGCACCGTGTCGGAGAAGTTTTACGCCGACTCACTCGGTACGGAGAGTAAAGCACCCATCAACGATTGGATTGACATTGGAGTGTATGCGGAAGATCAAGCGGGCGAAGATTCACTCATTTACGTAGACCGACGCAGAATTACCGAGCGAGAGAATACTTTTTCTGTTGCAGTAGATCAGGTACCCACCGAAGCGGGTATTGACCCCAATATGCTACTGGTGGATCGGGTGCTTAGCGACAATGTCATCAAGGTATCCCCGGAAGTAGAGGCGGTGGCCGGACTTTAAAAAGATATCGTATATTAAACGAGGACGTTGAACGATTAAAGTGCTCACACTATGCTTCGTATTACTATAATCTGCCGAACGCTTTTTCGGGCGGCACTCATTTTAGGACTATGGCTCTTCGTACAGCCTTCGTTGGCGCAAAATAATCTTATGCTGCGCGATACCATTGTAGATCCGGCGTACTACCAGCAACGAGGCGAACGCTTTAAAATGAACCAACTCGGAGTGTCACTTACCCTGATGCGCGATCAAGCCTTAACCCCCTTGCGTTACCAAGGTGGAGGTATTACTTGGCTCCGAACCAACTACCGGTTTGGTCCCCGCGTTATGACGCGTCGGCACTTTCTGGTGAGTTCGCAATTACTATCTAACCGGCAAACCGAACGGACAATTGCCCAGACTACTCTGGAGTTTTTACCCGCCTGGCACTGGCCGAGTTTCCTTGACTAATGAGGCGATCAAACTCTACGTCGGCGGTGCTTCGGGAGCACTAATCAACCTCAAAATTCATACGGGCAATATCAACAACGTATCTTCTTACGAAATAGCGCTTATGCTAGGCCCTTCGGCCGTGGTACAAGCTCCGTTACGAATCTTCGGACAGAATGTGTCCTATCCAACGAACTACAGTTTCCGCTGTTCAGCCTGCTGGCCAACACACCTTATGCTTGGCTTCTACCTACCGCTTTTGAAGAAGGAGGCCGCCTTGGCGATGCCCTCACGTTTGGCTCATGGGGCAAATACTGGCGGGTAACCAACCAGCTAAGTCTGGATATTCGTCATTCGGTGCGTCGACGGGGGCGTACGGTCAGAAAAGTACCCTACCGATTGGCTTATCGCTGGGAGTTTGTGTCGGTGGCCGAACCCAACCTGTACCAATCCGGCACTCATACGCTTTCGGTGGCTCGCATCATTAGCTTATAAATACTTTACCATGTCTTCTAAAAAAATACTCTTCGGCCTGATGCTCAGCAGTCTGTGGGCCTGCGAACGCGCCTTGATCGAACCCGATCCCGATAACGAACCGGTAGAAAACTTCAACTTGTTGTGGACTACCGTAGACGAGAAGTACGCTTTCTTTGAGTATAAGAACGTCGACTGGGACGAAGTGTATCAGCGCTACCGTCCGCAGGTAAGTGATGGTATGAGTGAAGACGTGCTTTTTCAGGTGATGGATGAGATGTTAGCCGAACTACAGGACGGACATGTGAGTCTGGTGACTGATTTTGATGTGGCCCGCTACCAGGATTGGTACCTGGATCATCCGCCCAACTTCGACGAGAACACCTTGGAACGTGAATATTTAGGGCGAGACTACCGTATTGTGGGGCCGCTGGCTACCAAGGTAATTCAGAACGTAGGTTACATTCGTTATCGCAGCTTTTTGAGTCCTATTGATGGCGATCGGCTCGATCAGCTTATTGATGACTACCGCTCGCTAAACGGAATTATTGTAGATATCCGTGATAATACCGGAGGGCTGATTAACCAAGTGGATACCCTGGCCACCCGGCTGGCGCAGCGCAACGGCGAGGAAGAAGTGACCGTGGGTTACGTACGCTACAAAGATGGCCCTGAACACAATAGTTTTACCCGCACTTTTCCTATCAAACTTTCAGCGTACCGTTCGTTTGACAAACCCGTGGTGGTGCTCACCAACCGTACGGTCTACAGCGCGGCCAATTCGTTTGCCGCCTACATGTCGTCGCTACCCAACGTCACGCTGGTCGGCGATGTCACCGGCGGGGGAGGCGGTGCGCCCTACAGCGGCGAGCTGATGAACGGGTGGCAGTTTCGGTTCTCAGTAACGCAGATGATGGACATCAACCAAGAACAGATCGAAGGTGGAGTGGAGCCCGACATCCGGGTAGACATTAGTCCTGAAGACGAAGCCGCTGGTCGGGATACCATCTTAGAAGCCGCCTTGGATTTTCTCAACTAGCCGAGCCGTATTGTCTGGACGGGGGCTGCTTCTTTGATAGACATTTATGAATATCTCATACCGATAAAATTGGAGACTACGGCTGGTGAGGTTGGTAAATGCGGCAGGAATGTCTGATCGTAAATTTGCGCCTCGAGCCACCTCGGTGCAGTGGCTAATCAAAAGGTCTGTTTTACTTCAGGGCAACGGGTAGCTCGTTCTAAAGATCGCTTCCCAGATAACATTTCTCTATATTTGTTCCGAAATATACGCGCACCGTGCTGCTTACCTTGTTTTCCGCTGTATACCGCTATCACATCATCTGGTTGTTCGCTGCCCTGCGCGGCAGTAGTAAGACCGTCTCCTCGCTCCCGTCCTCTACCTCGCCGTCACCACCTACCGGTGAATACGACGCTTTTGTTGCGCAACTGTTTCAAACGCACTACGCCAGCTTGTGCCGCGCCGTATACCCTTTGGTCCGCGACCGGGCCGTTGCCGAAGACATGGTGCAGGACGTTTTTCTTAAAGTCTGGCGCGACCAGCGGGTGCTAGACACCCTTCCCACGGCCAAAGCGTACCTTTTTCGGGCAGCCATCAACACCGCTCTTAATTTCTTAGAGAAGAACAAACGCCAGGCTCCCTGGGACGACACGCTAGCGGATCAAGTGGGTGAGAATAGTACTGAAGACACTTTAGCTTACCAAGAAACAGAACAGAAGATTGCCTGGGCCCTGGAACAACTGCCCCCCCGATGCAAAGTGGTGTTTTCGTTGAGCCGCTTTGAAGAAATGAGCTACGCTGAAATTGCTCAACACCTGAGTATCTCGGTCAAGGCTGTAGAAAAACACATGGGCAAAGCTCTAAAAATCATGCGCTTACACGTCTTCGGATAGTTGGAACACAGTTAGTCCGAAAAAATAATTTTCTCTGGGGGTAGGGTACTTCTTGTGCTATCGGTATTAGTAGTAGATCAACTATATGAAGCAAACCGACGATGCTTTCTGGACGCAGGTCGCTCGTTACGTACGCGGAGAATTAACTGAGGCAGAGATCACCGCACTGCTGAACGAACCGACGGACGGCGACACAGACCGAGCCGCAGCCTTGAAGCAGGCGCGGACGCTCTGGGAGCGAAGTAGTGCTCTCAACACAGCCTACTATCCGGACGTAGATCAGGGGTGGCAGCGGGTTAAATTCCGAAAGGCGAATGAAGAGGAGGCATACGCACCGGCTGCTTCGCCGGTCGTCGTTCGTCTTTGGGGAAAATACGTGAGCGTAGCAGCTTCGGTAGTACTCATATTAGGACTGGGTTACTTTCTCTGGCGGCAAGTTTCAGCCCCCGAAGAAGTGCGGTTGGTGGCCACCGGTCAGAAGGCGATGTACTACTTGCCAGATAGTAGTCGGGTATGGCTAAACCAGGGGAGTGCGCTACGCTATTCCACTGATTTTGCGCAAGCCCACCGGACGGTACACTTAGAGGGAGAAGCTTTCTTTGTGGTACAAAAGGCCGAGGGGCGCCGCTTTACGGTGCACAGCAACCTGGCTCAGGTTGAAGTGATTGGCACCTCGTTCAACGTGCGTAGCTATAACGAGGACTCGGTGACGGTGCATGTGGTGACAGGGCGGGTCGCTTTTTCGCCAACCGGCCAGGACAACGCTATCTTTCTGGAGCCGGGGCAGCGGGGGCTGCTCACGAAGCAACAGCTAGTGGCCAACCGCTCAGCAATTCGCGATCCGAATTTTCGGGCGTGGCAGAATGACCAGTTGCAGTTTGACAATACGCAACTGGAACGCATCATTCCACTGCTAGAGCGGCAGTATGGGGTGAACATCGTGTTGTCAAACACAGACCTAGCCGATTGTCGCTATACGGCTACTTTTGAGGAAGCCACACTGGAGGAGGTGCTTAACGTACTGGGTGCGGTAGGCAACTTATCCTACCAACAGACCGGTCGCCGCGTCGTAATTTCCGGTGCGGGCTGTCGCTAGCGTCTGTATTACCTAACCTTTAATCTTAGAATTATGATAAGACGGTTCATCCTTCTTACCCTGACATACGTGTGCCTTGGCCTTAGCACCAAAGCCCAATCAGCTACGACGACTGTCACCGATGCGCTAGACAAGCCAATTACCTTGCACTACGAAGATGTGACGCTAGAGCATATTCTGCGAGCCATTCGCGACCAATATCACGTTCGGCTGGCCTACCTCAATAATGAAATTCCTCACCGTCAGGCGTTCAGCATCCGGGCCAACCAGCAGCCGCTGCGCAGCGTACTAGACGAACTATTCGCGGATACGGATTTATCGTATCAGGTGGTCGACGGACAGGTGGTTTTGAGGCGAGCTGCCGTAACCGTCGATCCAGTTTCACCCGCTACCCGCTCGGAAGCATTAGACGAAAGCGATACTACTTCGTCTGCAGCACCTCAAACTTCGCCTACCTACCGAAGTGTGCCTCTGGTTCAGCCCGACACAATTGCCACCCGCTCGCGGTCTGGCCCAACCAGTGCTCCCAACCGGCTCGCTGTTGCTATTCAGAGTATGCCTCTTGCCGGTTTACAATCCTTGCCACCGGCTGCCCTCACCAAGGTGAGCTCGGCGAGCATTACCACTACTTGGGGAGCGGAAGAAGCCACTGAACCTATCCCCACCCGCATGCGCTCTCGAGAGGCACGTCGGGTAGGGCCCACCGTGAGTCGAGCGATACAGCGGACCATCTACCTACTCATGAGTCCGTTTTCGTCTGACACCATCGACTACCTACACGCACCATTTCACGCAGGTATCATCTACCCCTTGAGTACTAACGGACTGCGAGCGGGCCAGACGGTCAATAGGGTGTCACTGCATATGTTAGTGGGCTATGCCGCCGGACTAAACGGGGCGGAGTTTTCGGGAGTAGGCAACATTGAAAACGATTTTGTACGCGGGGCACAGTTTTCAGGCTTCTTTAATCTGGTGCGGCAGCAGGTCAACGGAGTGCAGGCCACGGGTTTTGTCAACGTGAGCGGCGGGAGCCTCCGGGGCGCCCAGCTGGCGGGCTTCGTCAATGTGGGCGCCGAAAAAATAAGCGGTTTGCAATCCGCCGGTTTCGTCAACGTGGGGGCAGCGTACTTGGAAGGCGCTCAGTTGTCGGGCTTCGTCAATCTGCTGAGCGATAGTATCCAGGGGCTACAGGCCACGGGTTTCGTCAACCTCGCCACCGGAGGGGTGCAGGGTGCGCAACTGTCGGGCTTTGTCAACTATGCGCATCGTGTGCGGGGTGTGCAAGCATCGGGCTTCGTCAACGTGGCTTCAGGAGAGGTACATGGAACCCAACTATCAGGCTTTGTCAACTATGCCCATTACGTGCGAGGACTACAACTGGGAGTGCTTAACGTGGCTGACAGTGTTGATGGAGTACCCATCGGGTTGGTAAGTATCGTGCGAAAGAACGGCTACCGCCGGCCGGAGCTGTGGTATAGCGAGGCCCTACAGGCCAATGTGGCCCTTAAGATGGGCGTATCGCAGTTTTACAATATGCTGGTGTTCGGGGCAGACTTTGGCGATACTGACTTTCGCTGGGGGGTGGGCTACGGTATTGGCTCGCTGCTGCCGATCTCATCAGCGTTTAGTATGAACCTGGATCTGTATGCGGTGCAGGTGCATGAAAGCGATCAAGACTTTTTTGATAATTACGATCTTAACTTGCTCAACACACTGCGGCTTAGTTTCAACTTTCACCTAGCCAAGCGGGTAGCAGTGTTCGTAGCCCCCACGTTCAACGTGATGGTCTCGCAGTATCGTCGGCCCGACAGTAGGGTAGTCGGCTCGGGTGTTGTGCCTTCCTGGACCGTATATGATCGCACCTTTGACCAAAACGGGCTGCGCATCGATGACGCTGCTAACGACTCACGCGGCAATCTGACCAACGTGCGCATGTGGCCGGGCTTTCAGGTCGGTGTCCGCTTTTGATCTTACCAACATTACACCACTTTTATCAAATCTTAATATGACATCTCACGCTTCGCATTCTCGGAACAACATCTTCCGTAGCTACGCCGTCGGTTGGCAAAAAGCCATTCAAATGTATGAAACCGAACGGGGGGCAGGCCCCTTGCCCCGGCAGTCAGCAAAAGCAGCTGAGTGCAATACGCATCAACCGCAGAGGAAGATAAGAAAGTGTTAAAAACTAACCGCTTTTTCTTTGCCGGTAGCCCACAACATCTAGCTGCGACGGTAAACCGACGGTGGGCTACGGGCAAGAATCAGTTTAACCAATATCTCATGAAGAAGATACTATTGATAGGGCTTACTCTGGCACTAATTGGTTCCGCACAAGCGCAATCCAAAGTAACCTTGAGTGGCTACGTACGCGTCGCAAACAGCGGTGAAGAGCTGATCGGGGCCACCGTATACGTCAACGACCGGCAGAACGGCGTGGTCACCAACATCTACGGATTCTACTCGATCACCTTGCCACCGGATAGCTACACCGTTACCTACCGCTACGTGGGCTACGAGCCGGTAACCAAAACCGTTGAGTTATCTACCAACCAGGAGGTAAACATATCGTTGTCAGACGCTGCTACGCAAATGGAAGAGATTGTAATCAGCGCAGACAGCGTAGAACCTGACCGAAACGTGCGGCGTATTGAAATGAGTCGCAATGACATTGATGTGGGACTAGTGAAGAAAACTCCGGCCCTGTTGGGTGAGCCCGACATCCTGAAGGCTGTGCAGATGATGCCCGGGGTGGTATCAGCGGGTGAGGGCACTTCTAGCTACTTTGTGCGGGGCGGCGGGGCCGATCAAAACCTGATTCTTATCGATGAAGCTCCTATCTACGACCCCTCTCATATCTTCGGACTACTGTCGGTGTTTAACGCTGACGTGATCAAAGGTTCAGAGCTCTACAAGGGTGGTATCCCAGCACCCTACGGCGGGCGACTCTCGTCGGTGCTTGACGTACGCACCAAAGACGGCAACAACCAGAACTTTGCTGGGTCAGCCACCATTGGTACGTTGGCGAGTAAGATACTGCTGGAAGGTCCTATTAAGAAAGATGAGGCCTCCTTTCTAGTGTCGGCCCGGCGTTCGTACGTAGACTTGTTTCTGAAACTGTCGCCTGACGAAGATGTGCGCGACAATCAGGTGTATTTTTACGACGTAAATGCCAAGGTAAACTGGAAGCCTAATAACCGCAACCGCTTCTTTCTGGCCACTTACCTGGGGCGCGATGCCATCGGCTTTGGTAGCGACTTTGGCTTTAACTGGGGCAACGCTACGGCAACTTTCCGCTGGAACCACCTGTTCAATGAACGTTGGTTTTCTAACACAACGCTAATGGCTAGCCAGTTTGACTATCAGCTAGAAAGCCAGGCCGCGGCTTCAGAGTTTGAGTGGACGGCCGACTTGCAAGAATTTTCGCTCAAGGAAGATGTCACCTTTTTTGCTAGCCCCCGCAATACGATCAGTCTGGGACTGCACGCTTCGTTTCGGCGCTTCTCGCCCGGTACGGTGGAACCCGGCAGCACCACTTCGCTCTTCGCCCGCACCACGTATGATCGCACTTTTGCCCTTGACTACGCCCTGTACGCCAGCAACGAGCAGCAGGTCACCGAGCGGCTGTCGCTGCTGTACGGACTGCGGCTATCGCTGTTTCAGAACGTAGGGAAGCCACTATCTACGACTATGCTGCCAATGCGCAGGGCCTACCCGACAACGTGGACATTACTATTCTGGACACCACCACCTACGGGGCGGGGGAGCCCACCGAAACCTTCTTTAACCTAGAGCCTCGCTTCAGCGTACGCTACTTGCTTACCGACGCTAGTTCGGTCAAGGCCTCGTACCAACGGATGGTGCAGTACGTACATCTGCTGTCTAATTCTACCATTCCGGTGCCTTTCAACACCTGGACACCCAGTTCGCCCTACCTAGCGCCACAGAAATCTGATCAGGTGGCCGTGGGCTACTTCCGCAACTTCCGCGATAATACCTATGAGCTTTCGTTGGAAGGCTATTATAAGACATTGCACAAGGTTACTGAGTTTGCCGATAACGCTGAGCTACTGCTCAATCGCGATGTGGCCGTAGAGTACCGGCAGGGTAGCGGCACTGCCTACGGTGCTGAGCTGTCAATACAGAAGAAGAAGGGGGCGCTGACTGGCTTTATCAACTACACCTGGTCGCGTACGCGGCTCGATATTCCTGGAGTAAACAACGGGCAACCGTTTTTTGCCAACTACGACCGCCGCCACGTGGCTAACGGCAGTGGCCAACTACGTACTTAATCGTCGCTGGTCGTTCGGAATGAGTTATACTTATTCTACGGACGGCCGTTTACCTTGCCGGTGGGCCGTTATACTTACGATGGCTACAACGTAGACCTATACTCCGGTCGTAACGCCTACCGTCTGCCGGACTATCATCGGCTAGATTTATCGGTTAACTGGGAGCCTCGCAAGAACCAGGACCGACGGCTCAAGCAGTACTGGAGTCTGTCGGTGTACAACGCTTACAACCGTAGAAATGCCTACACTATCTTTACCCAAACCGCACTGAACGACGACGGTGAAGTAATCGACCCAAACCGAAGAGAAGCGCGTCTGGTCTATTTATTTCCTATCCTCCCTTCCCTGTCGTGGGAGCTTACCTTTTAATCCAAGCACTATGTATAAATATAGTATCACACTTTTGCTCACGACAATACTGTTGGTGAGCTGCGAAGAAGTTATTGAACTGGACACGGATCAAACGCCCCCGCAGTACGTAATTGATGGATTAGTCACTGATGAGTTCGCCGAGCACTACGTGCGTATCACTACCTCTACCGACTTTTACGATACGGGAACCACCCCCGGAGTGTCGGGCGCCGCAGTGATGGTCAGTAGCGACCGGGGCACGACGTACACCTTTGCGGAAAGCGAAACCGAAGTAGGGCTATATACCGCTAGCTTTGCCGGAGAAGTAGGTAGTACCTACACCCTGCAGGCCACCTTGTCTACCGGAGAAGTGTTTACCGCGACTGATACTATGGCAGCGGTGCCCCCCGTTGATAGCCTCACTTGGACGGTGAATGAAGACGAACGAGAAGACCCCAGCGACTCAGGTTTCTTTTATGATGTGCTAATCTACCTAGCCGAGCCGCAGGAGACCGAAGATTACTACCTGTTCAACTTTTATCGCAACGATTCTATCCAACGCTTCGGCTCGGAAACCGGCTTGTTCTATTCTGACGATGAACTACTGGGCGACTACGTCTTTGGGCTCGACTTCCCCCTCTTCTTCCGAGCAGGCGATACCGCGACGCTGGAGATGTATACCACCAGCCGTAGCGCTTTCCTATTCTATACTGATTTGGACAACGTACTTAACGGCGACGGTGGCATGCTAAGCCCGTCGCCGACCAACCCCCGCACCAATGTGATCAGCGACGGAGCCAACGGCTTTGGGCTATTTCGCGTTTCTGCGGTGCAGCGCAAGACAGTGGTGGTAGGCGAATAGGGAGTGTTTTACGTAAAATATAAGTAGTTTTAATTCGACAGCAAGTTGACATTGATCCATCTTTTGAGCTCAACCAACTTTCAAGTCGAAGTAAAAAACTATTGTATCGTTCGCCATGTGGTGCTTTGTGCCGCTGGGGTCTGATGCTATACTTATCTCTTTACGCCGCCGCTATGATCCACACCATCGACCTCAACTTCCTAAACATCCCGCAGTCTATCGCTGCCTATCTGGTAGAAACCTCTGAAGGGCCGGTTTTAATAGAGTCCGGACCGTACTCTACCTATCCGCAGTTACAGCAGGAGGTGGAGCGTGTGGGTTTCGATCTGGCGGATATTCAGCATGTACTGCTCACGCATATTCACTTCGATCATGCCGGGGCAGCATGGGCACTGGCTGAACAGGATGCCACGATTTATGTGCATCCTGTGGGCGCGCCGCACTTGGCGAGTCCCGAAAAGCTATGGAACTCGGCAGAAAGGATTTACGGCGACGATATGAATAGACTGTGGGGAAAAATGCAGCCGATTGCCGAAGCCCAATTGCGTACCCTGTCTGACGAAGAAGTAATTGCCTTCGGCAATACGAAAGTCACCGCCCACCACACTCCCGGCCACGCCGTGCATCACATTGCCTACCAAATCGGCGATACGATATTTACCGGCGACGTGGGGGGCGTACGGATCAGTGGTGGTTTGGTAGAGCCGCCCTGCCCGCCCCCGGATATTCACGTAGAAGACTGGCAAGCATCTATCCAGCGGTTGCAGTCGTTGCGGCCGCAAGAACTCTACCTCACGCACTTCGGCCGGGTGACGGACGTTGACCATCACTGGGATGCGCTGAACAAACAACTCATCAACTGGGCCGACTGGATCCGCGCCAAAGTGGAAGCCGGACAGTCGGCTGAAGAAACGGTGCCGCAGTTCATGGACTACGTCGCCAATCAATTGCGGGCGCAGGGCGCATCCGAAGACCAAGTAAAGCAGTACGAAGCGGCCAATCCCTCGTGGATGAGCGTAGCCGGACTAATGCGCTACTGGAAGAAGCGAGCAGGGTTAAGTGAAAAGTAATTATATTCGCTAAGAAACAGCGATTATGTCAGCGATCAACTTCAATACGGCTAATCAAACCTATCGTCAACTCTTAGGAAACGGGCTGCTGTATCAAGTGCCTATGTTTCAGCGCGATTACAGTTGGAGCGATTCACAATGGGATGATCTGTGGCAGGATATTGAAATTATGCTCAGCCCTGACGGAGATGTCCACTACATGGGATATCTGGTGCTACAGTCGGAAGACCAAAAGAACTTTGATATTATTGATGGACAGCAAAGACTCACCACCATCAGTATCATCATTCTGGCTATTCTCTACCACCTTAATGAATTGGCTGAGCGGGACGTTGAGGCTGAACAGAATAAGCAGCGGCTTCAACAGTTGAGGAATTCATTCATCGGCTATCTGGATCCGGTGACCCTCATACCCCGCTCAAAACTAAACCTTAACCGAAATAACGACAGCTTTTATCAGCAGTACTTAGTGACGTTTCAGGAAGCCCCAAAACGTAATCTGAAAGCTACTGAACATCTGATGAGAAAGGCTTATGATTGGTTTCGGGAAAGAATGAGGGGTAAATACAGTTCGGGTGCCGAACTTGCCCAGCTTACGGAGTCGATGGCCGATGGACTCTTTTTCACAGTGATCACCGTGACTAATGAACTTAACGCGTTCAAAGTATTCGAAACACTTAACGCCCGAGGAGTTAGGCTTTCGTCTACTGATTTGCTGAAGAACTATCTCTTTTCGGTGGTATACGCTGAATCTAAGGCAGACAGAGAAATGCAGGCACTGGATACCCGCTGGGAAAAGCTGGTCGGAATACTAGGCGGTGAGAGCTTCCCGGATTTTCTGCGAGCTCATTGGAACAGTAGGAATAAGTTTGTGCGACATATTGCGCTGTTCAAAGCAATAAAATCCACTATCACCAATAGACAGCAGGTGTTCAAGCTCATGAGAAACTTAGAGCAGGACGCTAACGTGTACACCGCGTTGCCAAGTCCTGAAGATACTTTGTGGCGGGGAGGTCAGAGTAAGTATATCGGTGAGTTAAGAATGTTTAACGTGCGACAGTTGTATCCTCTTCTATTAGTCGGGTATCGTAAGCTGGCCGAAGCGGATTTTACCCAACTATTACGGGCGTGCAGTATTATATCTTTTCGCTACAATGTAATCGGTAAGTTGAGCCCCGGAGAACAGGAGAGCGTGTATAACAACGTGGCTATACGAGTAGAGAAGGAAGAACTGATGAAGGTAGGTGATATACTGTTAGCACTAAAAGCGATCTATCCAAACGATGAACAGTTCAAGGCCGCTTTTTCCGAACAAGAAATCAAAACTTCTCAGACGAGAAAGAAGAGAATTGTCAAGTACATTTTGTTCAGCATAGAGAAACATATTACGCAGGCTGACCACGATTACGACTCTGATTTGTACAGTATTGAACATATTCTTCCGGAAAATCCAGACGAGGGCTGGGAGCAGTTTACCGCGTCTGAGTTTGATCAATCCGTGTATCGTATCGGTAATATGACTATTCTCACCAGAAGCGAAAACCGTAGTGTTGGTAACCAGCCATTCGAGGAAAAGAAGAAGCTGTACACAGACAGTGGTTTACAAATCACTCGTAGCATTGCAGAAGATAACAGCGAATGGAATGCCGAGCGGGTAGGAGTAAGGCAACGATGGTTGGCAGCACAGGCTATCTCGGTCTGGAAGATATCTCAGCTTTCCTGATATCTTCTGTTGTCTCAGCAAGGGCTTCTCCTGTTCGCCAACCAGCTTCGGGCACAGGGCGCATCCGAAGACCAAGTAAAGCAGTATGAAGCCGCCAATCCCTCATGGATGAGCGTGGCCGGACTGATGCGCTACTGGAAGAAGCGGGGGTGAGTAGAACCAAAGTGGGGCAAGAGCGTAAGCAATAGTACTTGATCAAAACAGACACATGGCTTACAGCGACTTCTCTTCCTCCGACCTTATCCGTCAGTTTGGTCTTCGATTCCAAGCGCGGGAGTTGTTTGCTGATACTCCCGAGTTGGTTCCTTCTGAGTGGCTTATCGAAGCCCTTCGGAAGGGAAGGGAACAAGGGTTCGCCAGCGAGAAGTCTCGTTCTGAGCGTTTAGTCACCCCTATTTTGTTGGAACTGAGTGACCGCAACGATCATAGCTTCTCCATTTATTCGGGTATGAACCTAGATGCAGACGAGTCGCAAGGGCTCAGGGGGGAGTGTGATTTTATATTCTCGCTGAGCCGGATACAAGATTTTGTGTCTGCTCCGATCTTCTGTGTCACCGAAGCCAAAAAGCAGGATTTGGAACAAGGGACCGTGCAATGTGTTGCCCAGCTACTGGGGGCGCGTCAACTCAATCAGCTTGAGGGAAACACTGCGCCCGACACACTGTACGGCTGCTCTACTACCGGGGTAGAGTGGCGGTTCCTTCAGCTCACGGGCAACGTAGCCACCTTAGACGAAGATCGCTACCTCATTACTGATCTTGGAAAGTTACTGGGCGTGTTGCAACAGATACTGGACGAGGCGCGGCTGGTGGGGTCGGTTTCTTAGTAGTTCTCCTTTCTTGACTTATTACTTTTTCTCATCTTGCCCGCCCAAATTCGGCTATGGAACAAGACGAGCATCAACTACTCAAGCGACTTACGCAAGGTGACAAACGGGCGTTGCAGCAACTGTTCGACCTCCATTACGCACCCCTGTGCCGTAGGGCACTGCGACTGGTGCATCGCTCCGAGATTGCCGAAGAGATTGTGCAGGACGTGCTGGTGTATTTGTGGGAGGAGCGGGGGGAGCTGCACATCACCACTTCGGTGGGGGCCTACTTAGCCAAAGCGGTGCGTAATCGCTGTCTCAACCATCTTAAAAGCCGGGCGGCGCGCTACGATTGGGCCGAGGAAGTGCAAGAATACCATCATCCGGTCGATGCCTCGCCCGACGATACGGTGCAGGTCGCCGAACTCACCGAAGCGTTGGCTCAGATACTACCCCAACTGCCGGATAAGTGCCGACTGGTGTTTAGCCTGAGCCGCTACGAAGACCAATCGTACGCCGAGATTGCGGAGCAGATGGGCGTATCCGTCAAAACCATTGAGTATTATATGGGCAAGACTCTCCGGTTAATCAGGCAACACTTAGTACGCTACGGCTACGGGCTGCTATTAATCGATTTTCTCAGGTTTCTCTTAGGGGAAGGGCATCCTTTCTTGTCATCACTGTAAAGGAAGTACTATGGACACGACAGATTGGAGTTTGTTAGCTAAATACGTGCGGGGTGAGGCCGATGCTGACGAGGTGCGACGTGCCGAAGCTTGGCTAGAAGAGGATCCTGCGCACCAGGCACTACTCACCCGCGTGCGGGAAGCCTGGCGCGCTTCGGGTGATGTTTACGAAGCTTACACGCCCGACACAACCGCGGCCTGGCAAGCGATTGACCAGCGCACTACGGATACTCCCGTAGTGTCTCTCCGCAAAACCAAACCGCCGGTGTGGTGGCTGCGGGCGGCGGCGGTGGTCGCGTTGGGGGCAGGTCTGGTGGTGCTGGTAAGGCTGCTCAATCAGCCGGGCGGCATGGGTTTAGCCGAAGTAAGCACCGGCGAGCAGGAAACCGACCGGTTGATATTATCCGATGGCACCCGGGTGTGGCTTAATGAAAATACCACCCTGCGCTACGACGAAGACTTTGATGACTCGGTGCGTACGGTATACCTATCAGGGGAGGCCTTTCTGGACGTAGCCCGTGATGAAAGTCAACCCTTCCGGGTGGTGAGCGAAGACGCTCTGGTGCGGGTGTTGGGTACCTCATTCAACGTGCAGGCCCGACCCGAAGATACAACCGTGGTTGTGACGGTCGTCAGCGGTACGGTGGCATTGGCCCACCAAGACGCTCCGGCCTCAGCACTGGTGCTGCAACAGGGCGAACAGGGTGTCTATCAAACCACCGACCGACAGGTTCGCCCGGTGGCTGCGGTCGCTCCCAATACGCTCGCCTGGTATACCCGGCAGATGACCTTCGCCAACCAAAGTTTATCGGAAGTGAGCCGGGTGCTGGAAGAGGTCTATCAGCGCACGGTCGTACTTGACCCCGCCGTGGCCGACCTCAAACTCACCGCTGAATTTGATGCCCAGTCTTTAGAAGAGGTACTGCAAGTAATTGCTCTGACGCTGGACGTGAGCTACCGTACGGAAGGTGAGACGGTGTATCTGAAAAAAATAAAAAAATAATTACGCTTTTCTTTAGGGGTAACCCTGTTTTCGCTGCCTTACTATCAAACAACCAAATATAGGCAGTTATGAAAACGATCTCTATTACTCTTTTTTCCTTAGCAATTAACCTTTCTCTGTTTGCGCAGTCGGCACTACCCGAAGCCAACGAAGCACCGCTTCGCCCTCTGTTTAAAGTTGAACTAGGCTTTCAGGGAGTGGGTCTGGCCTACGAATTACCCGTGGCCGATCGCTGGTCGGTAGACTTTAGCACCGGCTTAGGCGGGGGCTATTACGTAAGAAACACCAGCGGTAGGGAAATTGGCTATCTATGGACGATCAACGATCCGGTGATCTACTTGAAGTCCGAGGTAAAGTATTATTATAATCGCCCCAAGAGTCTACAAAGAGGAAAGTCGCTGCGCAACAACGCTGGTCATTACCTGGCTTTCCAGACCAAATACACTACCGAGCGGGTGTTCACCAGCAACACGTTTGACCAGTTGGAAGACCCCCTGAACAATGCCCTGCTCAACGAAATCCACTGGGGTATCCAACGGCCGATGGGGCAACGCTTTCTGTTTAACATGCACTTAGGATTAGGCGTAGCGGTAGACTACGATTTTAGGGCCAGTTCAATCTATCCCGGCTTCGGGCTTAAGTTCTCACATATTCTTTTCAAATAAACTCTTAACAATCCATTAACATGAAAAATAGTAAAATTACGCTGATCGTACTACTGTGGGCGGGACTAGGTACAGCCTGCCAAGAAGATGGAGTCGTACCGGTTATGCCATCTATTACCGAAGCCCTGCACGGCAGTATGTGGGAGTTAGAGCGGTGGTCTTTACGCTACGCCGATGGTTCAATCACCGAAGTCCCTCTGGAAAGTTGTGACATTGATACTTGGGAATTTTTCGATAGTGAAAACGTATTCGTCATCTACGCTCAGTGGCAGGCACTCTATACATCAGAAGAAGAAAAGTGTGGGGAAGAGTCCTATCGGATCGTTCAAAGTTATCAACGAGAGGGCAATACACTCACTCTGACAGGCCCAGACCAAGGGTTTCGAACCACCTGGGGCGACCACGAGGTTTCGGATTTAGAGGTGACTTTACTCAGTAGCGAAAAGCTGAGCATCACGTACCGCATCAAAGCCCTAACGGAAGATAGCACCGCAGAAGAGCAAGCCGACGTACAGGTAACGCACAACTTTTTCCGGTCGCAAGGCTGATCGATACCTGCTGAATGAGTAGGTCGATAAGAATAAGCGACTAGCATTTGCACTCAGGTACTCACGGTGCCTCAGAATACCCTTAAGTAATAAGCCAACTACTGGATGAGACCAAAAAGCGGTGCTTCACCCCGGTGAGCACCGCCCGCACTCAGTAGATGCATAAAGAGCAATAATTCACAACTTAATAACGAAAATAACGATGACGACTCATCAGAAAAAGATTCATCTGCTTACCACAAGATTTGCCCTGGCACTGGTATTCAGTGTAGCCACGCTAGCGAGCCACGCCCAGTCCCGCTTCACCTACGGCCTGGAAGTGGGCGCGAGCAGATTCAACCTTACTGCGAGCGCAACCGGCAGTAGCGTCGGCTTCCTGAGCTTTGATCAAGACCGTCGTGGTAGCGAAGGGTTATCACCCCAGGTAGGCGGTTATCTACGCTACCGTCCTACTTCCTGGTTATTGGTGCAATCCGGGCTGTCCTACCTCTACACCGACGCTGGTTTTCCCCTGACACTAGTCTCGGAAGGGGGAACGTTCTTTCCCGCCCCGGGGGGAGGGAGGACAAACGGAGAACACCTAACGGCTCACTACCGATTTCATCAGCTTGAGGTACCGTTGCTCCTGGGAGTGCGCCTGTTCCAGTGGCTCAGGGTGTACGCCGGTCCCAGTTGGACCCTGTCGCTGGACACCGGCGTAGAAACTGCCACCTCAGCCGATTACCACTACCACCACGATCCGGTATTTCCCAGCCTGCGGGTGGGGGTGGGCGGGAGCCTACGACGGTTCTCCCTCGATGTGTTCTGGCAGTCAACCACCCGAAACGGTAGCTACTTCCGGGCGCGTAAGTCACTACCCGGCCCCGTATTACCAACCGAAGCCAGCATTCTCTACCAAGACTTCAATTTTGACAGAGTGGCGGTGATGATCGGGTACCGCTTGCGTTAGTGGCTTCAGACGACTATCTTGGAAACTGTTCTATACTTTCTGATGATCAATTGTCGTTATCTGATGCTTATTACGGTGGCCCTGGGGCTAAGAAGTATCCCGTTGCACGCCCAGCAAAACGCTACCCATCTGGTGATCCCCGACTCAGTAGATTTGACGGTGCGCGCTCTGCTGGACCAGCTGAAGGGGCAACGAGGGTACCGACTGGCCTACAGTGAAAGCTACCTCAACCTCAACCAGGCGGTGCCCCTGCCCAATCGCACACTCAGCGTACGGGCGTTGTTAGACGCGATCAGCCAGGCGACCAATACGACCTACCAAGTGCGGGGCAACCAGGTTATTTTTCGTAAGAAAGACGCGAAGGTGACCATGAGTGGTTACGTGCGGGATGCCACCAGCGGCGAAGACCTGATCGGAGCCAACGTTTGGAACCCCCGAACCACCCGGGGAACGGTCAGTAACGAGTACGGATTCTACAGTATCACGCTGCCGGCCAGGGATACCGCGCACCTACGGGCTTCGTACGTCGGCTACGCCCCGCAGGGATGTTCGCTTGGCGCTATCGGGTGATACGGTGGTCAATCTGAACCTCACGGATACGGCCTCCCTGGAAGAAGTGACGGTGTACGCTTCGGGTGATCCGGCTTCGGATGCCCCTACCTTCGATCTGCCGGTGCCGATGACTGCGCTACTGGCCGCTCCTACCCTGCTGGGGGAAGCCGACGTGCTCAAGAGCCTGCAACGACTGCCCGGCGTGCAGGCGGGCAACGACGGCGGGGCCGAACTCTACGTGCGCGGCGGCAGTCCGGGGCAGAATCTCATCCTGCTCGACGGGGTGCCCGTCTACAATGCTTCTCACCTGTTTGGGTTCTTCTCGGTGTTCAACCCCGATGTTGTGAATAAGGTAGCCTTTTTCAAGGGTGGCTTTCCGGCACGCTACGGCGGACGACTTTCATCCGTGATCGATATCCGGCTGCGAGAGGGAGATCGTCAGCAGTTTCATGGCACCGGTAGTATCGGCCTGCTATCGTCGCGACTTACCCTGGAGGGCCCCATTGTCAAAGGCAAAACGTCGTTTCTGGTATCGGCCCGTCGCACCTACCTCGATTTGTTTACCCGCAATATCAAGTCTCTGCGCGAATCGGATTTTCCTACCTACTGGTTCTACGACCTGACCGCCAAGGTAAACCACACCTTTTCGCACCGCGATCAGGTGTACCTGAGCACTTACGCCGGCCAGGATCAACTCCCGGCCGACGGGCCGGACTTTCCTTCCCCCTCAGAAATCATTCAGAACCCAGAACAATACGGTTACATCGGCAGCGAAGGACAGTACTGGGGGAATCTGACTACTACCCTGCGCTGGAACCATGTGTATCACCAGGAACTGTTCAGCAACCTCACGCTCACCTACAGCCGCTACCAGTTTGGCACGGAGAGTCGTAGGCTACAGATACGTCAGCAGCCCACCCGTTGGACGAAAACCAAAACGCAGCGGTCGGCCTATATCGCCGATGGCGCGGCGCGTATCGACTTTGACTACCTGCCCTCGCCCGCCCACTACGTACGCTTCGGGGGGGGCGTTACCCGCCACGCCTTTCGCCCCAGCGCGGCGCGCCTGACGATCAACCAAAACGACCAGGAACTTTTGTTAGATACGGCGATCAGTCAGTCGGAGGCCAGTGCTCTCGAGTACGCACTCTTCGCCGAAGACGAAGTGCAGTTATCCGACCAGTTCAGCGTCAACGCCGGATTCCACCTTACCCACTTTCAGGTAGAGGGTAAATCGTACACCGTCGGGCAGCCCCGGCTCAGGGTGCAGTACCGTCCCTCGACCCAGTCCCTTGGTCACGCATCCTACTCCCGGATGACCCAGTTTGTTCACCTGCTAACCGACCCGGAGACGCCCCTGCCCAGCGATTTGTGGGTACCCACCACGGCTGAGATTCCTCCGGAAACCGCCCATCAGTGGACGCTGGGCTACCGCCGAACGTGGGGAGCGTCGTACGCGGTGCAAGCGGAGGCGTATTATAAGCGTATGCAGAACGTGCTGGCGTTCAGAGAAGGCAGCACCACCCCGGATCAGGCGAATTTAACGTACGACTGGCAGACGGCGGTGACCTCCGGGCGGGGAGAGAGCTACGGAGCCGAACTGTTGGCGCAAAAGCAGCAGGGGCGTCTTACGGCCTGGGTGGGTTATACGCTACAGTGGAGCCACCGGCAGTTTGACGAGATCAACCAGGGGAAACGGTTTCCGTTTAAATATGATCGGCGGCACGGCCTGGACGTGAGCGGGCAGTTTCGCTGGACCGACCGCATTAACGTATCGTGGGGATGGGGTTTGGCGACCGGCTTTGCGATTACCCTACCTACGGTGGCCTTCGGCGAACTGCACCCCGGGCAGGAAGCCCTATTTGATGACTCAGAGTTTCTGGTTTACGGCTCTCGCAACCGTCAGCGAACCCGCGCGGCGCACCGTCTGGACCTGAGCGTTTCGTTCCGGAAAGAGACGCGGTGGGGAGAGCGAACCTGGGAGCTGGGTATCTACAATGTCTATAGCCGGAAGAACCCGTTCTCAGTATCGCTGGAGACATTTACTGAGTCTGGTGAGCGGGTGCGCCAGTTCGAGCAAACCAGTTTGTTCCCAGTGCTTCCTTCCGTGAACTATCGTTTCCGATTTTAGGCGATGAAGAAATACTTACTCCACTTGAGTGTTGCGATTGGGCTTTCGGGCTGTATTGAGCCCATCGATATTGACGTTGTGCCCGAAGCACCTCGCTTGGTGATTTACGGCGCCCTTAATCCGGACAGCCTGGTCTCGGTGTGGGTGTCTCAAACCAAGGAGGTGACCGACACCGCCCGCGTCCAACCCGTCGCCACGGCCACCGTGCAACTGTCGCAAGACGGTCAGCCGCCTCAGCTGCTGGCGCTTTACGATGCCGAGCGGGGAGAGTATCGGGCCGCGTTTGCTCCGGAGGTCAACGCCACCTATCACCTACAGGTGCGAGCCGAGGGTTTTCCCGACGTGGAGGCTACTACGCGTATTCTGGAGCCGACGGCTATTCAATCGGTCACCTACGAACCTGTGCCCACCGGACTGGCCCCCGAATGCGATGAAGATACCTGCGTCGCGGTGTACGAACGTTACCGCATCGCGGTCACCTGGACCGACCCTAACCACCAGGAAAACTACTATGAAGTAGGGGGCAGTGCGTATTACTACGAGGCTTTGTCTCGCTACGACTCAGTGCAGGATGACTACATTCCGTACTCAGTAGAACGCCGACAGTTCAGGATGCAATTCTTTTCTGATGACCCGGTCCTGGAAGAGTTTCGCGGCCCCGAAGACGATTTCTTCAGAGGGTTACACTTCTCAGACGAGCGTTTTAACGGCCAGAGGTATACTTTTCAATACGAAGTAGAACACACCTTTAGTGCGGATCAGATAGGGGTG
Source organism: Tunicatimonas sp. (assembly GCA_965213875.1). GTDB lineage: Bacteria > Bacteroidota > Bacteroidia > Cytophagales > Cyclobacteriaceae > Tunicatimonas. The sequence continues at coordinate 175,518 of CBDCAN010000024.1, forward strand.
GTCCTTTCTACGCTCCACCCTGATCTTTATCGCTACGAGCGATCTAAAGACGGACAGCGCAGCAGCGGACTCAGCAGGCCCGATCAGGTTTACCAAAATATCATAGGAGGCTACGGCATCTTTAGCAGCGTCAGCCGGGATACGGTCATGATTGATCTGAACTGATCGCGTCGGCAGTCAGCGAGTGACGTTCACCGTGCTTCCGTAGCCAGGCAGCACTCAAAACGCTACTGAGTAGGAACCTACTTATCCTGCTGCGGGTTACCCTCCTCTATGAAAATCGGACTCTTATCAGACACCCACGGCTATCTCGACGATCGGGTGTTCGCGCACTTCGCCGACTGCGACGAAATCTGGCACGCCGGTGATATTGGTAGCTTGGTGGTGAGCGAACAGCTAGGTGCCTTCAAACCGTTTCAGGCGGTATACGGCAATATTGATGGGGCTGATATCCGTACGCGCTACCCCGAAGACCTGTGGCTGGAGCGAGAGGGCGTTAGTATTTTGATGACCCATATCGGAGGCTACCCGCCGCGTTACAATCCGCGTACGCGTCAGATACTGGCCGAGCGGCAGCCCGACCTCATGGTGTGTGGACACTCACACATTCTCAAAGTTATTCGTGACCCGAAGCGCAATCAGATGTTGTGCCTCAACCCTGGCGCGGCCGGAAAGCACGGTTTTCATCAGGTGCGCACGCTGTTGCGGTTTACCATCGCGCGCGGAAAAGTGGATCAGCTAGAGGCTATTGAGCTGGGGAAGCGAGCGTAGTCACTCGATAATGCTGTGCTCCCTGCGGATGATAAAACTGATGAGGGCGATAGTAATCGCAGGATTTTTCCCGTAATTTTGCGCGTTGAACCAATATCGTCTGCGGTTATGCGTCAATAGATACGTGCAGACCGCCCTTCGACTAGGACACATCATCACTTATGGATAGAAATCAAGCCATTGGCTTACTCCTTTCAGCCCTACTGCTGGTCGTCTACTTCCAGTTTTTTGCCCCTTCACCTGTGCCTGGGGTAGAAGAGGGGACGGTGGAAGACACTTCCGCTCCACCCAATGAGGAGGCATCAGATAACCCGGCGACGGTTGAATCGGCCCCGGCGCTCAGCGACTCGGCGCAGCAAGCGATTAATCAGCAGCGGTTTGGGGCGTTTGCCCCGGCCATGACCGGTCAGGCGCAAACCGTTACGCTCGAGAATGAGAATATAGTGGTCACGCTAAGCACGCAGGGCGGTGCCCTACAGCGCGTAGCCCTCAAAAAATATACGACCTATCAGGGCGGGCCCGTGGTGTTGCTCGATGCGTCTCATAGCACCATCGACAAGCTGATAAGCACCCCGCAGGGGGTTATCAACCTCAATGATCTGTTCTTCTCGGCCAGTACCGGCAGCCTTTCGGTTGCTTCCGGCGATTCTAGCGAGGTCATACTGACTGCGAAGCTCGACGGCGGACAAACGGTGCGGCAGGTTTATGCCCTGAATGGTGCTGGCTACGATTTAAACTACCGTGTAGACATTCCCGGGCGTTTGCTCACCGATCAAGTACTCAAGTTCGAGTGGCAAGATGACCTGCAGGTAGTAGAGAAGGATCCCGAAGAAAGTCGTCGCCGTAGTCAGATGAACTACTATACGGTGGCTGAGGAGTTCGAAAGCTTGTCGTCGCTCACCGGTGAAGGTAACGAAGACGAAACAGTGGAAGAGCCCCTGCGGTGGATAGCCATGAAGCAGCGCTTCTTCACTTCAGCCGTCATTGCCGATCAATCGTTTGCCTCGGCGCAACTGGCGTCGGTTGTACCCGAAGAGGGGTCCAATGTGGTGAAGCAGATGAAGATGAACGTGGCGATGCCGCTGGCTGAGGGGCAGCTGGGCTACCGCTACTTCTTTGGTCCCAACGACCAGCGGGTGATGGACGATGTGGCCCCGGCCTTTGAAGATAACATCGATTTCGGATGGATGATTTTCGGGTGGATTGGTAAGTACGTGATTTCGCCACTTTTTCACTTCTTTGAAGGGTTCATCAGCAGCTACGGCCTGATCATTTTGCTGTTAGTGCTGCTTATCAAGACGGCCCTCTTTCCCCTGACGTACAAGTCGTATCTGTCAATGGCTAAGATGCGGGTGCTCAAGCCCGAGCTGGACGAGATTAAGGAGCGGCACGGCGACAACATGCAGGAGGCGCAAAAGGAACAGATGCAGCTGTACGGCAAAGTAGGAGTGAACCCTATTAGTGGCTGTATTCCCCAGCTGCTACAGATGCCGATTTTGCTGTCCATGTTCTATTTCTTTCCAAATTCTATTGAGCTCCGGCAAGAAGCTTTTCTGTGGACCGATGACCTTTCTACGTACGACTCAATCGCACAACTGCCCTTCGAGATACCGTTTTACGGTGATCACGTAAGCCTGTTTGTGATTCTGATGACGATTTCTACCATCCTGTTTACCTGGTCTAACAGTCAGGTGACGACCGTGCAGGGCCCCATGAAATCAGTGCAGTATTTGATGCCGGTTATTCTGCTGTTCGTACTCAACTCATTTCCGGCGGCCCTCAGTTTCTACTACTTCGTATCTAACCTGACAACCTTCGGACAGCAAATGATCATCCGCCGGTTTGTTGATGATGATAAGATTCATAAGAAGCTACAGGAGAACAAACTGAAGAACAAGGATAAGAAGAAATCGAAGTTTCAGTCGCGTTTAGAGGAGGCGATGAAGGCCAGCCAAGTGAAGCAAAAGCAGAACCGGAACGGCAGCAACGGCAAGGCCGACAAAGGAAAGCGAAAGCCCGAAAATAGAAAACGATAACCCGTAGAAACGCGATGAATCGCGTTTCCTAATACGCACCATGCCCGAGGTAAAAGACATCAAGGTACGTAGAAAGAAGAAGCTGGGCAGCTACCCCTACGTCAGTGTGGTATTTAGTATCACAATGGCGTTGTTTGTGATTGGCCTGTTCGGGTTACTGTTGCTGCACGCCAACGCGCTGTCGCGGGTGATTCGTGAGAACGTAGAGGTACAGGTTTTTCTCAACCAAACCATCTCAGAGAGCGATCGGCTCAAAATTCAGAAGACCCTGGCTACTAAAGAATACGTCGCCAAAACCGACGGCGAGCAGCAGATTAGCTTTATTTCCCGCGAAGAAGCCGCCGAAGATTTTATCCAGGAAACGGGCGAAGATTTTCGGCAATTTCTGGGTGAGAACCCCCTGCGTGATGCGTTCGTTATTCGCATCCACCCCGACTATTACAATGCAGAGGCGCTCAAGAAGATCAAGCTGGACATTGAGGGCTTTAGTGGCGTATTTGAAGTCGCCTACGTAGAAAGCCTGGTAAAATCAATCAACGAAAACCTGGCGAAAATTAGTATTGTGTTAATCGGTTTCGCCGTACTGCTGATCATCATCGTTACGGTGCTGATCAATAATACCATTCGGCTAGCGCTATTCTCGCAACGGTTCCTAATTCGTAGTATGCAGTTAGTGGGTGCCACCGCCCGTTTTATCCAGCGTCCCTTCCTGGCCCGCTCGTTTGCGCACGGCTTGCTCGGCGGTATCCTGGCCTCAGCCCTGCTGCTGTTAATTTTACAGTATGCCAATCAGCAGATAGAAGACATCGACCAACTACAGGACCCGACTAAAATAGGAGTTCTTTTGGTAGGGTTGCTCGTGTTGGGCGGAGCGCTAGGCTTTCTGAGCACCTATCGCGCCGTCAAACGCTACCTAAACATGTCACTCGATGAACTGTATTAAATCAGGGAAAACGGAGAATAGATGACGACAAAGAACATACCTTTCAATCAACGTACAGACGCGATTCATCGCGTCTCAATCGCCACCCCATGACCAGTAGGCCTACCACCGATTCTCTGACTACCATGACCGAAATGGTGTTTCCTAACGACACCAACGGGCTTAACGGCCTGATGGGAGGTCGCTTACTCTACTGGATGGACGTGGTGGCCGCCATTGCTGCGCAAAAGCACGCCAATAGTATGGTAGTTACGGCTTCAGTGGATAACGTTTCTTTCTCGAAGCCCATCAAAATCGGTAACGTCGTCACCCTGCGAGCGCAGGTAACGCGGGCGTTCAACACTTCGATGGAGGTACACATTGAGGTGCAAGCCGAAGATATTCCGAACAGCAATATTGTGGAGAGTCACCGGGCCTTTTTCACCATGGTGGCGGTGAAAGCACAAGGGCAAAAGGTGACAGTACCCGAAGTGGTGCCTCAGAACGAAGAAGAGCAGGAACTGTTTGCCGGAGCGCTGCGCCGTCGGCAACTACGGCTCGTACTGGCGGGACGTATCCGACCGGACGAAGCGCAGGAACTACGGTCTATCTTCAACTTAGGCTAGATATGAGTGAACCAACTGACCTTCGTTTTCTGTCGTTTTTTCTGCGTGAGCCGATATACGTAGTGGAAGAACCTCACGTGCCGTCTGTCGAACGAACGCTACCAGAGGAAGAACCACCCAACAATGAGCCGTCGCTCAGCACGGTAGCAACCGATGTGGAAGCCCTTAGTACAACAGCACCCGGTGCTGCCGCACCTGACCAAATTCCTCATCAGGGGCAAGGCCACCAGCAGGTGCTGATTATGGTGTGTGAGTCTGACAGTGAATATTTGAACGCCACTGACCAAGCGCTGTTGGAGAAGATTCTCTCTGCCGTTTCACTTTCTCTCAATGATGTGGTGCTAACCAACGCTGCCTGCAAAAAAGATAGTTCGCCCGAGTCTCTGGCGGCACCCTGGCTGCAAGCCTTTAATTGCACCACTTTGCTGGTGTTCGGCGATCAGCAAAAGCGGTGGCTTTCTGAAGATTATGAAGTCTACACGCTGCAGCATTTACCATCCGGTCAGAAGGTGCTTTATGCAGACGCTCTGTCCGTTATTGCCGCTGATCTGAACAAAAAGGGGCAGTTGTGGAAAGGGCTACAAATGCTGTTCGCTGCCCACGGTTGATAATGTCAAGCTAAAGCTCAACCGGAGGTATGATTTATTGTACAGAAAAATAGTAAAGATGAATCCATCCGTAGAAGAAGCGGTAACCGAGTATGTGACGCAGTTGGCTGAAGCCGGGGCGGCCAGTGCCCAGGTGATCAAACCTGCTGATAACCCACAGCAGATCATCGAGCTAAATACGCTAGAGAACGTGACGATTCCCGAGTCGTTGGCCGCTTACCTCACCTTGGTAGGTGGTTATGACCATGAGCAGTGTCGGGTGCTGGATGTCTACGAGCCGGAGTTTGCCTGGGGTATGTTTCCGATTGATATTCAGTTTATTCCTAAAACGTACCAGATGCTGGCCGGTATCGGCGGCGATGAGAACCCTGACTACTGGCCTATGGGGTTCTTACCTATTCTGTGGGGCGGTAGTGGCGATCATGTCGTAGTGAATTGTATTCAGGGTTCGCCCACTTACGGTGGAGTATACGACCTGGACGAAGCGATGGGCGCGAGTCCAATTGCTTCCGGCATCATATCTTTCTTACAGGGTTGCACGCAAGAGTTAACCCAGGGCCTTCGTGTTTACCGCGAACCTGGCCACTCCACAATAAGTAATATTAGTACTTACGGAAGAGAAAGAGCGCGTTACTTTGACCGGCATGCAGGAAGCAACAGCGTCGATTGGAAATAATACGTGCAATCAATAATAGGTTGACTCGCTCGCTACAGCAGCGACAGAGTCAGATTCCCCGGCAGCAAATTGAGCTTCGCCAAGGGCTTGTCGAGGCCTTAGGTCTGGAAGCCAAGCAGCTACCTTTCGTCGGCGAACTGTTACAGGTGCGGCCCGAGGAATCCGCTTGGGAAGGAGCGATCGAGCGCCTGTTGCACGGCTTTGCCCTCAGTCTGCTGGTGCCCGACGAACTATATGCTTCCGTCAGTCAGTACGTCAATCAAACTAATCTGCGGGGGCGACTGGTTTACTACCGAACGCTGGTAGATACGGCTCCGCCCTCGGTACAGCGTGTTCCTGACAACTCTCTGCTGCACAAGATTGACATCAAGCCGGATAACCCGTTCGAGGATTGGCTGGAGCAAACATTGGAAAAGCGTTTCAACTACGCATGCGCCAGTACGATGGAGCAGTTTCGGTCGTTGCCACGCGCCATCACCCGCAAAGGGCTGGTGAAGCACGGACGGACGAAGCATGAGAAAGACGACCGCCGCACCATCGACAGCCGTCGGTTTTATGTGCTGGGCTGGTCCAATGCTGAAAAGATCAAAGCCCTACAACAGACCGTGCGTACGCTACTCCAAAGCTGGCAGTCGGTAGGCAATGAGATCACCCAACTGGGGCAGGCCACGAAGGCCACTGAGCAGCAGGCCGAAGGAGCCCGCGACCTGCTACAGTTTCAGCAGTTTCACGAGATCAACTGGTCGGCGGTGGCCCATAGCATTCAGGAGCTGCGCGAAGAGATGCGCGGTTTGGAGCAGTCTTCCGATACATTGCAGCAACTCAAGCAGGAAATGGATCGGCTGACGGAAAGCATCGCGACCCATCAGGGCGAGAAAGAGGCGCTGCTTACCCACCAGGGAGCGTTGACCAGCAAGCACGATGACTACGCCCGGGATCGGCAAGATACCGAGCAGCGCCGGGACTTGATCAGTCCGGAAGAGAAAGCGGCGTGCTTTCCCCCGTTGGAAAAGTTGGCGGGGAACGCGGCGTTCCGCCTGGAAGACACTGAGAACGTGCGTCAGCGTATCCTAACGAGCTTGCAACGGAAGCTGAGTAAGCAAACGGCCGAACGGGATAGTCTGGCGAAACGACTGAGTCGGTTCATCAACCAGTTTGCCCAGCAGTTTCCGGCAAAGTCGGTAGAAATTACCGCTTCGCCCGACGCGCTGCCCGAACTGCGTGAGCTGCATCGTCGGCTCGTGCGCGATGATCTGCCCCAGCACGAAGCGCGTTTTCGCGAACTCCTGCGCAAGGGTACGATCAATGACATTCTGCTGTTTAAGAATAAGCTGGAAGCTACCAGTGAGGAGATCAAGGAGAAGATCGACCTAATTAATAATTCGCTGCGGGAGATTGAATACGACCCTGGTACCTACATTCGGCTGGTGCCCGATAAAGAAAGTGATGTCGAGGTTCGTAGCTTTCAAACTGACCTTAAAAACTGCCTGAAGGATACCCTGGGTCAGGAAGACTACTACAATGAACAGAAGTACGTGCAGGTGAAGCAGTTGCTGGATCGCTTTCGTAGTGAAGACAGCAGTGAGCGGCGGTGGCGAGAAAAGGTGACCGATGTGCGCAACTGGTACTCTTTTGGGGCTTCCGAACGCCACCGAGACACCGAAGAAGAGGTAAACTATTACAGCGACAGCGGCGGTAAATCGGGTGGTCAGAAAGAAAAGCTGGCCTACACTGTGCTGGCCTCGGCATTGGCGTATCAGTACGGCATCCACGACGCTCAAAAGAGTATCCGTGCGTTCCGCTTTGTGGTGATCGACGAAGCCTTCGGACGTGGCTCTGACGAAAGTACCCGCTTCGGCTTAGAGCTGTTCAAAAAGATGAACCTACAACTGGTGGTGACGCCGCTACAAAAAACGGGTATCATTCAGCACTACATCGATTTTGTGCATTTTGTGAGCAATCCGACTAAAAGCAACAGCGAGGTGATCGACCTAACGAAGAAGGAATACCTGGACAGAAAGCAGCAGTACGATACAGAGCGATTTAGCGACTACTCTAAGAAGATAAATGGTCAGCCCGAAAACGATCAAACAGCAGATAGCCCGTTGGTATCCTAACGTGTTGCGGGCTGAACTCGCGGGAGTGGCCTTCTTTCCGAAAGCCGTTCGGTTTGCCAAGATAAAGCCAACCCACGTGACCGGCCACTTTGAGCAAATACACCAAGGGTTGCTGCACCTTCGGCAACAGAGCAAAGAGGTGCTAGGACACGGATATTCAGTGGAGTGGGAGGCGGTGAACAACCGTACGATTGGCAAGAACCAGTTTCCGATGAGTATTGCCATTGCCGAGAAATCGGACTATGTGTCACTGCTCCCTCCGGAGCTCCGCCAGCATTACGAACGGTTTGAGCAAGCCTCAACTTTATTGCTTCAAGAGCTACCTCAGCTGAAAGAGTGGATGCTGAGCCACGTGAAAAAAATTGGTGACTATGGCTCAGCCTGGCCCGGTTTGCTGAAGGTGTGCCACTGGTTTCTGCATCACTACGAAAGAGACCGGTACTACATTCGGGAGCTACCGGTGGCTGTGCCCACCAAATTTGTGGAGCAGCACAAACCGATCTTGAGCGAACTTCTGCTACAACTCTTGCCCGAAGATCACATTGACATAACGGTAGTGGGTAATCGTGATCACAACTTCGAGAAGCGTTTCGGCCTGAAGTATGATGAAACCCTCATTCGCCTGCGATTTCTGGACTTGTCGCTCACCGAGGGTATCGATGATCTATCCGTTAGGCATACCACTTTCGCCCGTCATCCGTTCGGTGGAGAGGTGGTCATCATCACCGAAAACAAAATGAACTTCCTGACGCTACCGTCGGTGCCACACGCCCTGGTTCTGTGGGGCGGCGGCTTTCAGGTGCATTTGTTAGAAAAAGCAACTTGGCTTCAGTCTCGAACAATATACTACTGGGGTGACCTGGATACGCACGGCCTGTGGATCCTATCGCAGTTGCGAACCTACTTCGTGCACGTCAAAAGCCTGATGATGGATCGGGAAACCTGGGATCAATTCTCTAACTATAGCAGTGATCAGGCTCCGTCCATTCCTCAAGTCGATACCGAAGGACTGCATACGGACGAACTTGCATTGTTTCATTACCTCAAAGAAGGGGGGCTTCGGTTAGAACAAGAAAAAATTCCTCAGTGGTACGTAGAGCAGCGGTTAAGCACGCTGTGAACTAAGTCTGTATATTTGACGGGGAGCAGTAAGCGGGTGGCGGCTACTACTACACGATGTGGATGGGTTGACAGCGGGTGTATTCCAGATTGTTGCAGAGAGACCTGAATAGCCTACTTTCCAGGTCTAAGAAACGAAAAAATGATACACACCCGTTGACAGAGTGCTCGATGCTCTATTCACGCAGATAATATTATTTATAAGGCGCAACGGGCAGCAACAAACAATAACCTGTCAACCGCCTCCTGCCCACTGCCAAAGACCACTACCTCGGAAGTGATAACAAAGCGCTGAGTCCGCTATAAACCGGGATAAATACTACCCCTCACCATCAGTCTGAGAAATTCTTCTCAAACCGTTAGGAAGAACGGCAACCCTCTCGCTATATTTGTAGCTCTATGCTGAAGTGGCGGAACTGGTAGACGCGCACGTTTCAGGGACGTGTGGCTTTTAGCCGTGTGGGTTCGACTCCCACCTTTAGCACTTTTCTTCTCTCCCGATATTCTTCCCCAATTTCCTGCCCACTGCTGGCCGTTTCGCAAGCTTTTTGTAACAACCGTTTTGATCGCTGCCGATATTAGTTTGTCCGGCGGCGTGTCACACGAACAGCAACAGGTTTATGAACGCAATAGCAACCACCGCCCAGCACCGGGAAGCATGGCAGCGACGCCGTGTGGCCCTAGAAAAGAAGCGACAACGCCGCTTAAGTGCCCGCGCGTTGGCAGCCGGGCAGATGAGCCCGCTCGACCGTTTTTTACCCACATTGGTGCGGGGGCTCAAGCTGGCCGGGGTGTATCGCCGCGGTGTGGCCAACGCTTGCGACGTGCAAGTGGTAGAGCATGAACTGTTCTTCAACGCCCTTCCCCCATCGTTCGACGGCTATCGTATCCTACACCTCACCGATCCACACATTGACAGTCTGCCCGGCATAGAGGACTCGATCTGCGAGCGTTTGGCCCCGCTACGCTACGATATGGCGGTACTTACCGGTGACTATCGGTTTCGCACCTACGGAACGTACGGACCCGCGGTGCGTCTGCCCTTGCAGCAAATTATCAGTACACTCTACGCACCGGACGGGATCTACGCCACTTTAGGTAACCACGACACCCACGATGCGGTATCGGTGTTGGAAGACATGGGAGCCCGCCCGTTGGTCAACGAGCACCTACGCATCCAGCGTGGCAGTGAGGCCGTCACTTTCAGTGGTATTGACGATCCGCACTACTACTATACCCCGGAGGCTACGCAAGCACTAGAACAAACCGGGCCGGGATTCAAGGTGGCACTGGTGCACTCTCCTGAACTGTATCAAGAGGCGGCCGCAGCTGGTTATCAGTTCTATCTTTGCGGACATACGCACGGCGGACAAATCTGCTTGCCGGGTGGGGCGCCCATTTTGCGTAACCTGCACCGGGGGCGGCATCTGGTGCACGGGCTCTGGCAGCAAGAAGATATGGTGGGCTACACCAGTGCCGGTTGCGGTGTGTCAGGCATGCCGGTACGCTTCTTTAGCCGGGGCGAGGTGACGGTGTTTACGCTAAGAAAAAGGGAGCAAGCATCCGGTTAGTACAAGTTTAACGGACGGGTTAGGATCAGCGACTCTAGGGTGAAGAATATATTGACATTTCGCGTACGGTTTGCGAACAATGTGGACTATATTTGGTGTTGAACCATAGAAAAAATTCACTTTAGATTCTACTTTTAGCCGTATGACCCGACCCCTTTCTTTGGACCCCGGTTTCACTTTTGAGCAGCGACACAATAGCGCTGATGATACGCAGATTGATACCATGCTGGAGCGTATTGGCGCCGACTCGGTAGACGCACTGATTGACGAAACTATTCCGCGAAAAATTCGGCTGGAACAGCCATTGCGCCTACCCGCTGCGCAGAGCGAGTCTGCCTTTTTGCAATCGTTTCGTACGCTCGCCCAGAAAAACCAGGTGCTTCGCTCGTGCATTGGTTTGGGCTACTACGACTGTATTGTGCCCGGAGTCATTCAACGCAACATCCTGGAGAATCCGGGTTGGTATACTGCCTACACTCCTTACCAAGCTGAGATTGCGCAGGGCAGGTTAGAGGCACTGATCAACTTTCAGACGATGGTGAGCGACCTCACCGGTATGGACTTAGCCAACGCTTCGCTACTAGACGAAGGCACCGCGGCCGCCGAAGCCATGAGTATGTTCTACGCGCTGCGCAAAGGGGCGAAGAAAAAGCAGGCTAACGTTTTTCTGGTTGATGAGCACGCCTTTCCGCAGACCATCGATGTACTGAAAAACCGAGCCGTGCCGTTGGGTATAGAATTACAGCTAACCGCACCTAGTGAGTTTGATGTCACTGATGAGCGGGTCTTCGGCGTGCTGTTGCAGTATCCTGACGCGCAGGGTGCGGTACAAGACCATCGTGCCCTGATTGAGGCTGCGCAAGAACAGGAGGTGCGCGTAGGCGTAGCCGCTGATTTGCTGAGCCTCACGCTACTTACCCCGCCCGGTGAGATGGGCGCTGACTGCGTTGTAGGAACCACGCAACGCTTCGGAGTGCCGATGGGATTCGGCGGCCCGCACGCGGCTTACTTTGCCACCCGCGAAGCTTACAAACGGCAACTGCCCGGTCGGATCATTGGGGTGTCTACCGATGCGCAGGGGAATCCTGCCTACCGCATGGCGCTGCAAACCCGTGAGCAACACATCAAGCGTGACCGCGCCACATCTAATATCTGCACGGCGCAGGTGTTACTGGCCGTGATGGCCGGCATGTACGGAGTGTACCACGGTCCACGAGGGCTACGCCGCATCGCTGAGCGCGTTCACGGTATGACTAAACTACTGGCCGGCACCCTATCACGCATGGGCTGTACGGTAGTGCATGAACATTACTTTGATACTATCACTATTGAAAGTAAAGGTTTAGATAAAGTAAGTCAGCTGGCTGAGCGTGAAGGTTTCAACCTGAATGTATTCCATCAAAACTTTATAGGAATATCCTTGGATGAAACCACCACACTAGCCGATGTGGAACAAATTGCGGGCATATTCGCGCAGGCTACCGGAAGTACGGTTGATACCGCGCAGTTAAACGCTGATGCGCAGTCGCTGAGTCTTAGCTGGCCCGAGTCTGTCACGCGCACATCGGGTTACTTAGAGCATCCGGTGTTTAATTCATACCACTCAGAGCACGAAATGTTGCGCTACATCAAGCGCCTCGAGAACAAAGATTTATCACTGGTGCACTCCATGATTCCGTTGGGCTCGTGTACGATGAAGCTCAACGCTACCACCGAAATGATTCCGGTCACCTGGCCCGAGTTCGGTCAGATTCATCCATTTGCTCCTACAGGTCAGACGAAAGGATACCAAGAGCTATTTAAAAATTTGAGTGCGTGGCTGAGTGAGATCACCGGTTTTGCCGGAGTATCTTTGCAGCCCAACTCAGGAGCCCAGGGCGAGTTCGCCGGACTGATGGTCATCCGGGCCTATCACCAGAGTCGTGATGAAGCGCACCGTCGTATGACGTTGATTCCTACCTCGGCCCACGGCACCAATTTCGCCAGTGCGGTGATGGCCGGTCAGCAGGTGGTGCTGGTCAATTGCGACGAACGCGGTAACATCGACCTGAACGATTTGCAAGACAAAGCAGAGAAGCACTCCAAAGAGTTGGCCGGATTGATGGTTACCTACCCTTCTACCCACGGAGTGTTTGAAGAAGACATTCAGGAGATTTGCGAGACGGTACATCAGCACGGCGGTTTGGTCTACATGGACGGCGCCAATATGAATGCCCAGGTAGGTCTGACCAGTCCGGCCCGCATTGGTGCCGACGTGTGTCACCTCAACCTGCACAAAACCTTTTGCATTCCGCACGGCGGCGGTGGCCCCGGCATGGGCCCTATTGGTGTGGTAGAAAAGCTGCTGCCCTTTTTACCCGGCAACCCGTTGCGAGTCACCGGCGGTGAGGAAGCGATTCACGCCATCTCGGCAGCCCCCTTCGGCAGCGCGAGTATCCTGCCGATCTCTTACGCTTACATCGCTATGATGGGCGGCGAAGGTCTGACCCGCGCCACCGAAATGGCCATCCTAAAAGCCAACTACATCAAAGAGCGACTGCGTGACCACTACCCGGTGCTGTACACTGGCAAAAACGGACGCAGTGCCCACGAAATGATCATCGACTGCCGGGACTTTAAGAAAGTAGGCATCGAAGTCACCGACATTGCCAAGCGGCTGATGGACTACGGTTTCCACGCGCCGACGGTTTCTTTCCCCGTAGCGGGCACCATGATGATCGAACCGACCGAAAGCGAGTCGTTGGCCGAGCTAGACCGCTTCTGCGACGCAATGATCGGCATCCGGGAGGAAATTCGTGAGATTGAAGCCGGTCAAGCCGAAGAAGGCAATAATGTACTCAACCATGCTCCCCACACCGCTGCCGTAGCGACCGCTGATAACTGGGAGTTTCCGTACTCACGCGAGAAAGCGTTGTACCCATTACCGTACGTGCGCGAAACTAAATTCTGGCCCACCGTAGGCCGCATCGATAGTGCCTACGGCGACCGCAATCTGATGTGCAGCTGTATTCCGGTAGAAGCCTATCAAGAGGAGGAAGCGGAGATGGTGGAGGAGGTGGTTTAGGGTGTCGTAGAAGTACGAGCCTACGCGGCCCGGCTACAAGCTTGGACTAGCGGAGGATTAGTATCTAGCTAGCGTTACTATGAGAAAACCACAGAATAGAAGGTTAGGTAGGTGCTGGATGATAAGTGTAATACTTCTTTGTATTCTTATTATTCCTGCGCTTAGCCAGCAAACGGATGATCTGCGAGTTCAGATAGTTGCTGAAGAAGCTCAGCAGTTCAAGACGCAATCAGCTTATTTGAATCATAAAAGCGGTTATATAGACAAAGCAGAGACAATGAATATAGTACCAGTTATTGCAAATAATTGGTACAGAAGCAAGGTCAATATTACTAGACACCGAGAGTTCAAAGGTATAGGTATTGATCTGCAACAGATAGCTTCTTATACTAACCATATAACGGATTACGAGTACCACACACTTTTTTCGGATGTAATTGTTAAAGGAACAGTAATTAATAAAGTCTACGAAAAAAGCCGTACGTCGTATTGGCATACAATGCATACGATACAGGTAGCAGAAATTTTAAAAGGAAATACTTATTTAGATTCAGTTAAGACATATCAAATATCTGGATATATAGAAGATATGCCAGCACGTCTTTCACTTGATCAGTTGCATTCAATAGGAGATGAAGGTATATTTTATCTGAATTATTGGAAAGCTAAAGATATTGCAGACTTACAAGAAGAGCTATCCGCTGGATATGGGCTAAATGGCGCAACTGAAGCGAACATAGTGGATGATGGGGAAAGCTTTGGTGTGACACTTTTTCAGCCAATTAGAGAAGGATATATCTACACAGAAGAGAGTAAAGAAGGTACAACCGGTAAAGTTACGTCTAGAATACGGAGTATTTTAGATGTAAATAACTCAACTGATTTTTACAGTACCAATTTTAGAAACAAACGCTAGTGCGAGCTTGTAGCCGGGCCGCGTAGGCTCGTACGACCAAACAGAGCACCCTCATTTTGAGCGTAACCCATTTCCACCGCAGTAATCTGCTATGCAGTTGCACTTTCAACGGCGCGATTATAAGTTCGCACTAGAGGCAGCGAAGTATCGGAATAACTAGTAAACAAAAATACCCACCACCGCGAACTCAAACTGAATATCTTTGTTAAAGGCTAAGAAGGCACCTAAAAAAGTGTATCTTCGCGCAACATTTATTTATTTAATTATTAGCATGAACACAGGAACAGTAAAATTCTTTAACGATTCCAAAGGTTACGGATTCATTAAGGACGAAGCATCAGGACAAGAGTATTTTGTACACGTATCTGGTCTTATTGACGAAATCAGAGAAGGTGACGAAGTTACTTTTGAACTGAAAGAAGGAAGAAAAGGACTCAATGCCGTTGACGTAAAACTAGCCTAGCTACACGTTATAGTATTTAATTCATTACTTCTAAGTCCCGACCCACCGTCGGGACTTTTTTGTGCCTGAGAGGTACACTTCTTGTCACCTGCTTTGAGAGTACTACTGCCATAGCTGTGGTAGCGTCAAAAGGTCGTAAACAGTACACTAGTGCTGTTTAGAGGGTATTGTGACAGTATCTTAATGCTCAATTATGCTTATTGGTAAGTGACCAGCAACATGGTCTGTTAGTACGCTCCATCCCGGGAACTTAACACACTGATGGTTCTGTTGGCAAAGTGTACCAAGCATTTGCATTTTATCTGAAAAACACTAGATTAGACTTGATGATCAACCGTTCTTCCTTTCAACTACTGTCTCTTTGTTGTTTACTTACCGTTATTTCGCCTGCGTTCAGCGGCGAATTAAAGGAAAAGTGCCACGGCTTCGCCGGTGACCATATCACCGACAACCGTGTCGGTGGTGATCCGCCTAGCGCTGCGTTGGCTTCTTTTGCCGACAACAAGGTGATTCCTGAAGAATTGGAAAAGGTGATTCTGACCGCATTGTCTTACTATCCGCAGTTGGCCGAGACTAAAATTCGTTTTGTCTACGAAGAGAACATTCGCAAGTCTACCATGCAGGCGCAGCCTAAAGTTCTGAGTCTGTTCCGCGGTAAGTCTAAGCGCGTCTATGTAGTAAAGATCAGTCGCTATCTCAAACTGGAGAAAGGCGAGAAGTTGGATATTTTCACCCTTCCCTTTGACGTGCTGGTGGGGTGGATCGGTCACGAACTAGGCCACATCATGGACTATAAAGACCGCAGCGGTTTTGCAATGGTGGGCTTCGGTGCCAAGTACTGGCTATCTGAGCGATTTTTGAAAGGGGCCGAACGACGGGCCGATCTATATGCACTGGAGCATGGTCTGGGCGATAAGATTATTATGACGAAGAACTTCGTACTTAACCACGAAGACATTTCTGAGTCCTACAAAGATCGTATCAAACGACTGTATATGTCGCCCGAAGAGTTTGGCGAAATGCTAGGCGAAGCAGCTCCTTAAGACGACTGCTGGCTTGCTTCTTGAGCAAATGCTTCCCATTCGGCAAAATCTTCTTCCTGCATCACACGGGGCGTCTTCACTTGGCCGCCCTTTTTCTTGTTCCTCTCGCTCCACTGATAGAAGATATCGCACGGGATTACTGCCACATTCACGTCTTTAAGGGCTTTGCTGCGCGCCACTCGATAGTTCTTATTGGCTTCCTGTAGGGCCTCATCCAAAGCGTGAGCGGTTTCTTCTGCGTCTAGTGTGTCGTCAGAGCCTAAGTACCACTTGTGGATGTATTCCTGATCTTCTTCGCGACGAATAGCCGCCACGGTAAACTCCTTGATACCTACTTGAAATCGCTCTTCTAGCACCTGAATGGCCGCGTTCATTTTATGCACCGAGAGTTGCGAGCCTACTACGTTAAGGAAGTGTTTGGTGCGTCCGGTAATGATGATCTCCCGGCGCTTGAGGTCCGTAAACTCAATAGTGTCGCCAATCATATAGCGCCACGCACCGGATACCGTAGACATCAACAAAACGTAGTCCTGGTTTTCCTGCACTTCAGACAGCGTGAGGACTTCAGCATCTGGATGCACGTTGCCTTCATCGGTCATGTTCTTATCTTCAAATGGTACAAACTCAAAGTAGATACCGTTGTCTACCACCAGCGTCATAGCGGTAGTTCCGGGTCGGCTTTGGAAAGCAATAAACCCTTCAGAAGCTAAGTAGGTGTCGAGGTAGATGAGCGGGTGCGCTAATAGCTTCTCGAAACTCTTGCGGTACGGCTCGAAGGCGACACCACCGGGAGTGTACACGCTTAGGCTGGGCCAAATCTCATGAATGTTTTTCAATTGGTGGTGCTCGATGACCTTCTTGAGCATCAGCTCGATCCACGAAGGGATACCCGACAGCGCTCCAATATCCCACTCGGGAGCCTTCTCGGCGATTTTCTGCACCCGCTCGTCCCAGTCATCAATGCGTGCAATTTCGTCGCCCGGTTTGTAGTAACCTTTGAACCAGAACGGAATGTTACTGGCACTGATACCGCTGATCTCGCCCTCCAGAAAATTACCCCGCCGCTGCAAGTCAGTGCTGCTGCCCAGCATCATAATTTCCTTCTCGAAGAATTCGGGGGGAAGGTTAAAGTTGGCTAAACTGGTCACCTGCTGAATGCCGGTATTACGAATGGCCGCCAGCATTTCATCAGTAACCGGAATGCGTTTGCTGCTGCTACCGGTGGTGCCAGAGCTCAGCGCAAAGTACTGCGGTGATCCCGGCCAGGTAACGTTA
Source organism: Tunicatimonas sp. (assembly GCA_965213875.1). Classification (GTDB taxonomy): domain Bacteria; phylum Bacteroidota; class Bacteroidia; order Cytophagales; family Cyclobacteriaceae; genus Tunicatimonas. The sequence goes on from CBDCAN010000024.1 coordinate 192,725, forward strand.
GACTCGCCGTCTACCACCCGGTGCCACCACTCGTCGTGCAGACGGTGGTAGTCAAACATTGGTACTTTCTCGGTAAAAGTCTGCCGAAAGTTAGAGGAGCTAAGAATCTGACGAAAGTTGTACTTGCGGCCAAAATCAGTGTCTTTGGCGGCTTCCAGCAACTCGCGTAACACACGCTCTTGCGAAGGGACTGCCTCTGGGTCGGGAGTGAGCCGATCTTTGAGTTCGATGGCAGTCTTAATGATATTTCCGAGGATGGCCATGGCGGTAAGCTTAAAAAAGTTACGATGAAATGACTACAATACTACCATTTTTGTTTTGTTTGGAAGCATACCCTACCGAACTTTTGTTGTAATGATCAAAGAGACGCTCTTATATATCATGGCTGCGCTGTACGTAGTGGCCGGAGTAAACCATTTTGTAAACCCGCGCATGTACCTGAAGATTATGCCGCCTTATCTGCCCGCTCCAGCGGCACTTAACTACGCGGCGGGCGCGGCTGAAATGCTATTGGGAGTCATGCTGTTATTTCCAACCGTGCGTCCGCTAGCCGCTTGGGGAATTATCGCGCTGTTGATTGCGGTGTTTCCGGCCAACCTGTACATGTATCAGCGAGGGTTTCGCGGCATCCCGCGCTGGGCACTGTTGCTGCGTTTACCGCTTCAGTTGGTGCTGATCGCTTGGGCCTGGTGGTACACCTGATCGCTGGTGCCCGCCAGCCGACCTGCTACAAAACCGGTAGTCCACGCCGCCTGAAAGTTGAAGCCGCCGGTTACGCCGTCAATATCCAGTACCTCACCGGCTAGATAGAGCCCCGGGCAGACCCTGCTTTCCATCGTGTGCATATCAACATCCGACAAGCTAACCCCGCCGCAGGTGACAAATTCTTCTTTGAAGGTGGTTTTGCCAGATACCGTGTGAGTATCGTAGAGTAGTGTGCGAAGTAGCGCATTGCGAAGCTTTTTACTGAGTTCGGCCCACGGAGTAGCCAAGTCAACCTCTGACTTGTGAAGAAGGTATTCCCATAGTCGCTGTGGCAAACCGTAGGGGTTTTTATTGGCTACCTTACGCTTACCCATCTCTGGCAAGCGCGTCAGCAGTTCTTGCCGTACTTCTTCCTCGTTGGCACGCCCCAGCCAGTTGATCTGTACCGTAAACTGATAGCCGTTCTCGCTCAGTACCCGGGCGCCCCAAGCCGATAGCTTGAGCACGGCGGGCCCGCTGGTGCCCCAGTGGGTAATGAGCAATGGGCCGTCGTTCACCAGTTTGGTGCTCGGTATGCGAACCACCGCCTGCGGCACACTCAGGCCGGGCAGTTCGGTGATGCTATCGGCGGGCATATTAAAGGTAAATAGCGAGGGCACCGGCGGCACAATCCGATGACCCAGCGTGGCCAGCCAGTCTAGACCACTCAGTTTGGGACTACCGCCGGAGGCTACAATGACTCGATCTACCGAAACGGCTTCGTCCTTGACGGATAAACTAAATCCAGAAGCGTTCGGACGGATAGCCTGCACCGCCGCTCCCGTGCGAATGGTGACCCCCAATTGCTGAGCCTCATTCAGCAGACAATCGATAACGGTCTGGGAGCGATTGGTGGTGGGAAACATGCGACCGTCGGCTTCGGTGTGTAGCGGTACACCACGCGCTTCGAACCAGTCGATGGTGTCCTGTGGGCCGAAGTGGCCAAATAGTTTTTTGAGCGACTTGCCGCCACGAGGGTAGTTTTTGACGAGCCGCGCCGGAGTGGGGCAATCGTGGGTTACATTACAGCGGCCGCCACCCGACACCTTTACCTTCGACAGTAGTTTCTGGCTCTTCTCGTAGATGACAACCTGCGCCGAAGGATGGTGCTGTTTGCACGATAGTGCGGCGAAGAAACCGGCGGCACCGCCTCCAATGATGGCTACTTTCATGCGGGTAAAGATAAGGAATACACTACAGATATTCTTGCCGGTTAGTTTCCAGGTGAACATATACTTGATAGGGGTAGCTTTGGGTTGGCACTGAAATTTTTACCGGCGGTTCTGCTCGTATCACGATTTCATTGTTTATTTGTGTAAACCACCTCTCCCGTTTCGTATGCAAATCCGCCCCCGTCGTAACCGCAAGTCCGAAGTTATTCGTCGCCTCGTTGAGGAAACCCGCGTCACCGCTGATGATCTTATCCAGCCCGTGTTTGTAATCGCGGGCGACAACCAGCGAGTAGCCATTGACGCCATGCCGGGTATCTACCGACACTCACCCGACACGCTGCTCGACTATATTGCCGCCTGCTATGACGTGGGCATCCGCACGTTTGCGCCTTTTCCGGCCCTGCCCGACGCGCTGAAAGATACACAGGCCAGCGAGAGTGCCAATCCGGACGGGCTGTTTCCAACCGTTATCCGCAAGATAAAAGCACAGTTTACTGACGTATGCCTGGCTACCGATGTGGCGATGGATCCGTACAGCTCAGACGGTCATGATGGGTTGGTGCGAGAAGGCAAGATACTGAATGATGAGACGCTAGAAATCTTGGGTAAGATGGCGGTTGTTCAGGCCGAAGCGGGGGCTGACATTATTGCTCCATCGGATATGATGGACGGTCGGGTAGGGCATATCCGCCGCACCCTGGATGACAACGGCTTCACTGAGGTATCCATCATGGCGTATACCGCCAAGTACGCCAGCGCCTTCTACGGCCCGTTTCGCGATGCCCTGGATTCTGCCCCCAAGTCGGGAGATAAAAAGACGTACCAGATGAACCCTGCCAACCGCCGCGAAGCGCTCATTGAAGCTGACCTGGACGTGGAAGAGGGCGCTGACATTCTGATGGTGAAACCGGCCATTCCGTACCTGGATGTGGTGAAGACACTCAAAGAAAACTACGCGCAGCCCATTGCTGCCTACCACGTGAGCGGTGAGTACGCCATGGTGAAGGCCGCGGCCGAACGCGGCTGGCTGGATGAAGACCTGACGATGGCAGAAAGCCTCCTTAGCATCAAGCGTGCCGGAGCCGATATTATCCTCACCTACTTTGCCCAGGCGTATGCCCAACGGCTTGCCGCAGGCTAATGGGATCGTCCACTGAGTTTTGCGTTTGTAGCAGGTACGACGACTATGCACAAACTGTAATTCTGTACATCCCTGAATTTTTCCGTGCTCCTTTCCCTTGTATTCCCTTCGCCCATTTTTCTGCTTATTACAAAAACTGCTACCTTGCCGTAGTACTAACTGCCATCCTATATAATGTCTGAAGAAACTACCGTTCAAACCGCCCGCGATCTGGGGCTACTCGACGAAGAATACGATCGTATCCAAGAAATACTGGGACGTACGCCCAACTTCACTGAGCTTAGTATCTTCTCGGTCATGTGGTCTGAGCACTGCTCTTATAAAAACTCGATTACCTGGCTCAAGAAGTTGCCGCGCGATTCGGACCGGATGCTGGCCAAGGCCGGAGAAGAAAATGCGGGGCTGGTAGATATCGGCGACGGGTTAGCCTGTAGCTTCAAGATAGAATCGCATAACCACCCGTCAGCCATTGAACCTTACCAAGGAGCTGCCACTGGGGTAGGCGGAATTAACCGCGATATTTTCACCATGGGTGCCCGCCCGATTGCCCAGCTCAACTCGCTGCGCTTCGGCGACCTGTCGAACGAAAAGACCAAGTGGCTACTGCGCGGTGTGGTGAAGGGTATTGGTGACTACGGTAATGCTTTTGGCATTCCGACGGTAGGGGGGGAGTTATACTTTGACCCTTGCTATCAGGTGAACCCATTGATCAACGCTTTTTCGGCGGGTATTGTAGAAATTGGCAAAACCGCCAGTGCCACTTCCTACGGCGTGGGTAATCCGGTGTTTATTGTCGGGTCGGCGACCGGTAAAGATGGTATTCACGGGGCTGCCTTTGCTTCCAAAGATATTAGTGATAATTCGGTGGAAGATTTGCCCGCCGTACAAGTGGGCGATCCTTTTCAGGAGAAGCTGTTGCTAGAGGCTAGCCTAGAGGTCATTGCTTCGGGTAGCGTGATTGGCATTCAGGATATGGGCGCCGCCGGTATCATCTGCTCTACTTCTGAAATGAGTGCCAAGGGCGAGCATGGTATGGATATTTGGCTCGACAAGGTGCCGCTACGACAGGCCGACATGTTACCATTTGAGATACTGCTGTCGGAATCGCAGGAGCGTATGCTGGTGGTGGTGGAGAAGGGGCGGGAGAAAGAGATTCTGCAAATATTCGATAAATGGGACCTGAACTGCGCACAGATTGGTGAGGTAACCAATACGAAAAGGCTCAAGTTTTTTCAGCACGATGAGCTCGTAGCCGATGTGCCCGCTCATGATCTGGTACTGGGCGGCGGTGCCCCGGTATATCAGCGCGAGTATCAAGAACCTGCCTATTATCAGGAGTCTAAAAAATTCAGTATCGACTCGGTGCCCGAACCCAAAGATTACGCTGAGGTGCTACGTTTTCTGTTGGAGCACCCCAACATCGCGTCTCGTCAGTGGGTAGCCGAGCAGTACGATTCTATGATTGGGGCCAGCACCCTCACCACCAACGAGCCTGCCGATGCCGCTGTCGTACGCATTCGTGACACCCAGAAGGCCATCGCAGTTACGGTAGACTGCAACGGACGTTACGTACACGCCGACCCGCGGCAGGGGTGCGCCATCGCCGTGGCAGAGTCGGCTAGAAACATTGTCTGCGCGGGTGGCGAGCCGGTGGCGGTGACCAACTGCCTGAACTTTGGCAATCCGTATAATCCTGAGGTCTACTGGCAGTTTACCGAAGCCATTCAGGGAATGAAGATGGCTTGCGAACGGCTGGGCACGCCCGTGACCGGCGGCAACGTGAGTTTTTATAACCAATCGCACGACGGCGGGGCGGTTTTCCCCACTCCGGTCATTGGTATGCTGGGATTACTTTCCCACTATGAGAACAAAATGGGGCTATCTTTTCAGGGGGAGGGTGATGTTATCTACCTACTGGGAGAGCACGTTGATGATATCGCTTGCTCTGAGTATCTGTATAGTTTTCATGGTATAAAACAGTCTACTGCGCCCTACTTCAATTTAGAAGAAGAGGCGGCCGTGCAATCAACCGTTGCTGAGCTAATTCGTGAGCGACTGGTGAACACAGTACACGACGTTTCTGACGGTGGGCTACTCATTACACTGGCGGAATGTGCCATGAATGGAAACCTAGGGTTTATCGTACAAACCCCTCAGGGAGTGCGTAAAGACGCTTTTCTATTCGGCGAGGCCCAGGGGCGGATTGTAGTATGTACCAGTCGGGGCGGACAAGCAGATCTTGACGAATACTTAGGTAGTAGTGGTATTTCTTATCGCCAGATTGGTAAGGTCAGTGGACAGGCTTTTATCGTAGATAGCGAACAGTTGATATCACTAAGTGAGGCCCACAACCTCTTTAGCAAGGGGCTTACTCAGCATTTGTTATAAAAAGCGGAGCCGAGAAACAAAAAGCACGCGCATGCTTTTTGTGGTAATTTTGGAATGATAAGGTCGGAAGTGTGTTTTTAGGCTATTGTAAGAAACATAATCTGTTTTATACCTAACCTTATCGCCAGTTAAGCGAATAATTATATAAAAAGTTGTAAAAATTTCACATTGTTTCCTTTTATCACTACCTTCGTTGCGTTGCGAATTAGAAAAGTATAAAAATATACACATATAGTATAATAATGAAGATCAAACTTAGTACAGCATCCACCCTTGTTCAGGCTATCTTCTTTGTCTTGATTGTGTCGTGTTTATCGTCTTGCTATTCAAGAAAGAATTTAGTCTACTTACAGGATAGCGGCTTCTCGAGTGAGTACCCTACGTTGGTTAAGAACCGGCGGCCTATCTATAAGTTACAAACCAATGATGTTCTTAGTATAGACATCCAGAATCCGGACAGCGAGACGGCCCAATACTTCAACTACAGTGGACAGGAGTTAATGGGAATAGGTAATCCGTCTAACCTGTTCGTTACGGGTAATGCTATTGACGAAGATGGTTTTGTGACAGTGCCACTGGTTGGCAAGGTAAAGGTGATAGACTTAACGATAGATGAAGCCAAGAAACTGCTAGAACAAGAAGTAGATAAGTTTTTACGCAATACAACCGTAGACGTTAAACTGATCAGCTTCAAGATATCAGTGATGGGCGAAGTTAACAATCCGGGATACTACTACGTGTATAACGGACAAGCCAACATCCTAGAAGGTTTAAGCTTGGCCGGTGATTTGACTCAGTTTGGTAGTCGCAATAATATTAAGTTGATTCGACAAACCGACGATGGAGCCGAAGTGGTTCTGTTGGATCTCAGTAGTTCGGAAGTGATGAAATCAAAGTATTACTATTTGCTACCTAACGATGTTATTTACGTAGAACCAGAAGAAACACAAATCAAACGAGCTAACTTAGAACCAGTGAGGGTAATCTTTCAAGCCTTTGGGGCGGCTGCTAGCATCGTTACTGCTGTGGTCCTAATCATAGGGCTAGACTAATTAACGTTTATAAAGATGGAAACATACAAGAAGAGCGAGGACGGGTTTGATCTTTCACCCCTGTTCTTTAAGATCAAAAATAAGTGGTATTGGTTCGCTCTGAGCCTACTACTATTCATGGGGGTGGCCTATGTCTATAACACGTATACCGAAAGCCGGTATCTGGTGGCCGCTAAGCTTCTGTTTGAAGATGTAGAAGTAGGTTCTACGTCTATCGGTAGAGAACTGGATGACACTCCTCGAACCGGTAGAAGCGCGGAACGACGCATTACCCTCACCAACGAGATTGCGAAGCTGGTTTCGGACAATACGATTCGCTACGCGCTGGAAGACCTCGACTTCAATGTCTCTTATTATACGGTTGAGGGTTTCTGGCCGTCCATGGTGCGTGATTCGTGGCTTAACGAGAAGTACAACGACTTTCCGTTTGAGATTACGTTAGACAAGGAGGCCCCTCAGTTAGTAGGCGTACCCATCTATGTAAAGATTATCTCTGAGAATCAGGTGCAAATCACCGCGGAAGCTGATGAAGCAAGCGTAGTGGATTTTAGCACTGGTAAGGCAGTAAACCTGCTCAACGACATTAGTATCAAAGAAACAGTTACCGTAGGAGAGCCTTTCAAGAGTAAATTACTGAACTTCGAAATTACGGCTTCCGAGGCTTCTTTTGAATACGGTGACTACAACTTATGCTTTAGAATACACAGCACCAACTCACTGGTTGGGCAATACAAAAGTGCTGTGAACGTAACCCCCCCCGATGATGCCAATCAAGACGCTCGCGTGGTGATGGTGAACCAAGAGTCTGTAATTCCCCGCAAGGGCGAGTTATTTCTAAGTCAGCTAATCAGCGCTTATTCCAATCAAACGCTGAGCAGCAAAAACTCTAAAGGTGAAAATTCAGTAGGATTTATTGAAGAGCAGCTTGCTGCCGTCACCGACTCACTCAACCGTGCCCGGCAGAACTTACAATCGTTCAAGAGCGGGGCAGTGTATGACCCCACCAACGCGATGGGTAGTGTTTACGATCAGATGAGCCGTTTGGAAGACGAACGCGCCGACATTCAGAACCAGCTAGAGTACTATCAGAGTACACTGCGCGATATCAAGAACAGCGACGCTAACTCAATTGTGGCGCCGTCTTATGCCGGAATTAATGATCCGAGCTTAAACGGCTACATTAGTAAATATATTGAAATCAGCTCGCGCGCTCAAAAGCTCAATGCTACCGCACGTGAGGCCAATCCGCTGGTGCAACAAGTTAATGATCAGGTAGAAAGCCTGAAAGCAGCCATTACGCAGAACATCAATGGAGTAGTCTCTTCTCTTAAAATCAAAGAAAAGAGCATTAACAGTCGTATCTACCGCATGCGTAATGATCTGACTTCTTTGCCTCAGGAAGAGCGTAAGATTCAGGTATTACAGCAAGAACTAGATCGCTACAACGAAAAGTATAACTTCTGGATCAAGAAGAAGAGTGAGGCGGAGATAAAACTTGCCACCAACTCGTCTAACGTTGAAACGCTAGAGCAAGCAAAAGTACAAGGCAATGCTCCGGTTTGGCCTAAAACGAGTCTGATCTACGCAGGAGCACTGTTGCTAGGTTTGGCAATACCCTTAGCGTTTATTGTCGGTACAGATTTCGTGGACAGTAGCGTAACGAACAAAGACGATATTGAGAATACGACCAAAGCACCACTACTTGGTATGATCGCCAATGGGTCTAAAGATGCCAAATTAGTGATGTTGGAGGCGCCCAATTCAGCCATTGCCGAATCGTTTAAATTCGCTCGGATCAATCTTCAGTACTTCCATCAGGGCGAAGGATGTCGGGTGATCGGGGTTACGTCCTCTATCAGCGGCGAAGGAAAAACGTTCTGTTCTATCAATCTAAGTTCAGCCTACGCTGACGCCGGTCAGAAGACGCTGTTTATCTGCGGTGATCTGCGAAAACCCCGCGTACACGAGTACTTTAGCGTGCGTGGAGTAGGTCTGGCCGACGTTATTTCCGGCAGAATGAGCCTGGACGAAGTCATTCAGCCGGGGCATCAGAATCTGGATGTGATTGCTACGGGTGATCCTATCAATGATCCAATTCGTCTTTTTGAAAGCAAAGAGATGGACAACATCATGACTGAATTGCGCCAACGCTACGATACCATCGTGATCGAGACCCCCCCAATTGCCTACGTGGCTGATTACTTTGTAATGTTGAAGCACTTTGACGTGAACTTGTTTATCGTTCGGTACAAATACACGAACAAGAACATTCTGCAGGGAATCAATGACCTTCACAGCAATAACAAGATTAAGAACCTTAACATCTTGTTCAACGATGTGAAGTACTCTGGTGAATACGGATACGGGTACTTGAGCGATGGTAAAGGGTATTACAACAATAGCAATAGCTCTTCGGTAAAAAGACTGAAGAATCCTTTCGCTTCCTAACGCGTAAATCGCCTGCCTTCTCCAACCAAGGTGGGCGTTAATTTTTTAAGCTACGGGCTATCTCAACCTAAACCTTTCGACTATGGAAGAAAGAATAGCCATTATTACGCCTTGCTTCAACGAGAGTGATACCGTCATTCGCTTCTTGATGCTACTCGAGCGCACTTTGTCTCATATTCCCTATCACTTTACAGTAGTGGTGGTGGACGACTGCTCTACAGATGATACTCTGGAGCTACTGAAAGATTTTGCTTTTCGTGCGCACAATATGGTACTCGATGTGGTCACCCTAGCGTATAACTTAGGACATCAAAGGGCCATATACCAAGGACTGCTCTACAGCCAGTCACTAGATGCTAGCCAATTCGTAGTGATGGATTCAGACGGCGAAGATGATCCTTATGCAATCCTTGAGCTGCTAACACAGCGTGAAGCGGACATTGTTCACGTAGTACGCGGAAAGCGTAGTGAGCGCCCTTTCTTTAGGATGTCTTACTACTTCTACAAAGTCATATTCCGGTTTATTAACCGGCAGAACATGAATTTTGGAAACTACTGCATGATCAATCGTAAGGTGCTCGACATGGTAGTGCATACATCGTTTGTTCATTTTGCTGCCTATTTGTCAAAAGTGCGAGTGAAGCATGCCTACGTTACTTTTGATCGTTTGAAAAGAATTGGTGGCGATACTAAAATGAATACTGGAAGTCTGGTTTTTCACGCATTCAAGTCGCTGGTTGAGTATGCTGAAAATCTACTACAGATATTTCTCAAACTGTTCGTAGCACTAGCTGCTGCTTTCTGGTGCCTGGTACTATACGTTCTGTATCAGAAGCTATTTACTGATGACGCCGTTTTAGACTGGGTCAGTACTGTGTTGATAGGTCTGTTCAATACCGCACTGATATCCATAGGGTTCTATGTGATTGGTATACTGCTTCTCAATATTGCGGATAAGAGAAATTTATCGTCAAAGAGGGCGGTATACGAAAGGGTGAGTGACAATTACGCTGATCTGTAAATGATGCAACCAGGGCATTCAGATTCTGATAATAGGTATCTAGTATCATGAACTACCTATACCATGGAGAAAATACGTACTACGCACTTAGACCCGTACGACGACGAGAACAAGGGACACCCCACGGCTTCGTCGCTTCGGTTGACTGGAGTGCAGCAGGCAGTAGCATATATCTATGATTTTTTACTCGCTAATGCCTTACAAATAACAATAATAGTGGTCGGATTAGCTTTGTTGGCTATGCTGTCATTGCGATTGTATCTGGTGTTCGCTTACATTCCTGAGCTGGGGGGTATTGAGAGTAATGTCGTTTACAGCCTTCAACGCCTATTAGGGGGATACCCGTTGTATACCGACCCAGCGATGGCTCCCTACGCTATCACACAGTATACCCCGCTATATTATCGGCTTTGCCAAGGAATTGGAATGCTGTTGCGTATTGATCCTGACAATGTACACCATGTGTACATACTGGGGCGTGGGGTTTCATTGTTACTGAATATCCTCTTTGCGTGGTCGGTGTATCTTATCCTACGTCGGGTTTTTCGGACCAGAAAAAGTATCAGCTTTATTGGTTTGGTGTATACGTTTGTCTTCTTGGATGAAGAAAGCTACTCGCGGCCCGATAGTTTGTATAACTTAATGATGATCGCGTCAGTTGGCCTATTTCTGTACTGGCTAAATACCAGATCGAAGCGTTCGCCTTTCTACTTTATCGGTATCTGCGCGTTAGCAATAGCGGCTATTTTTGCCAAGCAATCCGCTATTTATTTGCCATGCCTGATTCTACTTTTTCTGCTGTTCTACCTCAGAGACATGCGCTGGGTAGCGTTAGGAATACTTACCATGAGTACTACTTTGACAGGGATGCTGCTAATCAACGGCGGTAGTGACTTATCTACTTTTTTGCAGAACACTGTGCAGGGAATAAACAACGGGGCAAGTTGGAATTGGTTTGCAGAGCACATCATGATCGAGCACTTTCAGAAGGAGCGCTTTATCAACATACTCGGTGTGTTTACGGGCATCTATTTCTTGGCTAGGGGAAGAAGTCAAGCGTTCAAGTTTCTGGGCCTGGTTACGCTAGGAGCTTTGGTTTTTGCTACCGTCACGAGTACTAAAATTGGCGCGGCTCCTAATTACTTTACCGAGTTCATCACGCTGTCAGTCATCGGAAGTATTTTGTTTCTGACGAATCATGATCTGTGGTTACGTAATCGGCTGGCGGGTGTTGCGGTGCGTAAGAGTAGCTACAAACCGGTGTTTTACTTGATCTTGGTGGTGTTCACCCTGATACCTCGCTTCGCTGGTAAGTATCAGAAGAAGTTTGTAGAAATCAATAACGTGGGGCAATCAGGCTACTCAAATCATCGAGCAGTGGCTCGTTTTCTTCAGCAAGAAAAGCAATTGTTGCCAGAAGATCAGGTGTTTATTACCACGCATGTGCACGACTATCTCAACAAGTTTTTGTATCGCCACGTAGTCTTTCCCCAGAAAGAAATCGTTGTGGCCAACCCACCCAATACGTATGACTATAGCTCTTTCTATCGGGGAGTGCAGAACGGTACGGTAGGTTACGTGATAGCCAGTCTACCAGAGGGGCACGTAAGTACCGTTGGTCAAACGATACGTGTTAAGTTTGATTTTATTAATACCGACTTTTCAGCGTACGTGCCTATCAAGCGTATCGATGATTATATAATCTTCGAACACAAAAGCCGACTTCATAAGTAGTCGGCTTCTGCTGCGGGTGACGTATTTATTACTACTCGTGCTGGACAACGATCTTGGTAGACTGTTTTCCATCAGCTTGCTGTAGAACGTATACTCCGGGGGGCAAGCTACGCGTGTTGATACGGAAGCGGTGGCTACCTTTACTCGCCGGCTTTTCTATCTGGCGTACTACCTTGCCCGAAGGGTCTCGCAGGAAGATTGCGGTAGGACGTTCATCATCTCCTTTTATACGCACATTCAGACTACGATGAGCAGGATTGGGATATGCCAACATCTGATTGTCCTCAAGCTTCACTGCATCTTCCACGAATCCCTTGGTAATTTTATCAGCCACCTTTGCGTTGGTGTTGCCAACCGTAAGCGTCACTTTATCCGAAGCGGAATTCCCCTTATTATCAGTAGCCGTGAATCGGAATACGTAGCTGCCGGTCGATAGATCGTAGAGTTTCACGTTAGCAGTGCTGCTATTTTCTAATCTTACCTCAGGACCGCTTACTTTACTCCAAGAATACTGACGGAAGGGGTTGGGACCTTTACCCCATCCTCTTAGAACTAAAGGCTCCGTACCATTGGCCGATGGTAGTTTTTTATCGGATCCTGCGTTGGCGGTTACTTCTGGTGAAGATTGAGGAGCTGGTTGCGGGCTGGAAGATGGTGTCGCAGATTGCTCCTCTTCAGGAAACAAAACCTTGCTAGGAATTCGCTGTTTGCTGATACCTGGGCCAGCGTAACGTACTTCCAACACTTGGTTTCTAACGTACTCAAAGTAGGTGAGTTTGATAGGGTGCTTTCCTTTACTTAAGTATATAGCGCCCGAACGCTCTCGAGTAGCGTGCCGACCATTGTTGTCAACAACCAGTTTGCCGTTAATATACAGCTGGCTACCGTCGTCAGAGTTCACATGGAAGGTATAGCTACCCGCCGCATCAATCTGTATGCTTCCGGTGAATACCAGCCCAAAATCATCTTCACGCTGACGTACGTTCAGATCAAAATTAGCCACCACACCCTCTTTACGAACTGATTGGTTAGTAAAATCAGGTAGTTTGGGCCATACACCTTCGTAGTAGCGATAGCGTAGTCCGTTGCTACCGCGGGGCGCAGGGGCAGGGGACGGAGTTGGCCTCTTTTTAGCAGGTTTGACGGTCACCTTCACGTCTTCTGACACCGATTGTTCACCAGCTTTCACTTTCACGCTAAATACGTAGATACCTTCATTCATATCACGAACGTCTAGCTTGCTAGTAGCGGCTTTACTCAACGTAGCTGCCGGTCCGCTCTTCTTGGTCCAGAAGTAAGAAACACTTTTACCGTTCGTACCGGAGGCTTTTGCGGATAATGATATGGTATTCTTAGGCAGTGTCAGTGATGCGTCTTCGTCAACCTTTACTTTCAAGGTATTGGTTGGCGCCGGGCTGGGGGCGGGGGCCGGAGAGCCACCGCTGCCATGTTCATACGCTCCAATGTCAGGACTGCCTGATATAGAATTGCCATTGATAGGCTTAGTGTAGCCCGAGACCTTTTTGCCTTTGTTGATTGCAGGAGAACCAGATTTAAGTTGATAGTTATTCTGAGAAGCACCTACGAATACGGCAGAGGCAGAAGCGGTAACATCGCTGCTACCCGCGTATTTGCTACTCTTGGCGTTATTGATAAAAAGATTATTGTTACCCTTGGTAGAAGAGTTAGTGTTAAGATCGGTACGAGAGCCCCACAGTATGTTATTGCGAAGGGTGACATTGCCACCGGCTACGTAAATTGCTTGTTTAGCGTTGCTACGGATAGTATTGTGGTATATCTCGATATCTTTACTACCAGAAGGGATAGAGATACCTTCGCCTTGCACATTGTACACTAGGTTGCCGTAGATTTTCATTTTGTCGCCACCATTCGCATTAATGCCCGACTTGACTCCCCGGCTACTACTCGTATTGATGTTGTAGACCTGGTTGTAGCGAATAATATTATTGTCACTTTTAGCGTTTGCGCCTCCACCTTTGATCCCATTGCCGCCTCCGTTGAGCGTTTTACTCACATCGTGAATTCGGTTGTACTCAACGATAATATTATTACCGCCGTACAAGTCAATGCCATCGTCCATCCAGCCTTTCACTTCGTTACTTCTGATGACAAGACCCTCAAAGTTACCACGTTTGGCGACGATACCATCTTCCCCTTTTGGACGGAAACTATGAATATAGTTACCCTCTATTAACCCACCGCCTCTTAATCCGTCTTTTCCTAGTATACCTTGAAAGAAGCCAGATACTTCATTTCCGGTGATCTTGACTTTTGAGGGGTACCGACCGCCTTCTTTGGCGGCATACACAATACCGGTGTAACTTCGATTAGAGCTGTGCCCCTGCACTTTACAGTTTCTAACCTCTACGTTTACCGCATTACCCCGTATTTCGATACCTCCTGCGGTAGGAGGGGCTATCACATGTAGGTCTTTCAGTACAACGTAGCTTCTGTCGACAATAGAAACCGTGTAGGAACCTGAAGATGCGGCAACAATCGGCTTTGATCCTGATCCGTACGAAGCAAAGGTGATAGGTCTGCCTGAAGCACCGCTACCAGAAGTTGTCAGCGATTCTCGCCAGCGATCACCACTTTTCAATAGTACTTTGTCGCCAGCGGCGAGGCGAGCGGTCTTTACTTTTTTGAGTGACTTCCAAGGTCTGCTTTCAGAGGTGCCTGTGTTAGAATCGCTACCAGACTGAGATACGTAGTACGTTTTGTTTTGAGCAAGCGCTGATGCACTAATGAACCATAGTAGTAGGAGTAAAATCCTACCCGTAGAAGTGTACATAGAGATTGAGAGATTAGGTGTAACTGTATTGACAGTCGGACGATGGCAAAAAGACGACCATTACGACAGCAAGCAGAAGCGTTACTGTTGCCAATTTTGCCGATGTAGGGGGGCGAATGATAATATTACATTTACTTGTTTAATGGGTACAACAAATGCGCAAAAAAAAGCGTAAAAAGCACTATAGGTGTATAATTTTCTTTCTGGAAAACTAAACAAACCAGCATCTATCTGATTACGTCTATTTCAGAATGATTCATTATTCCTCTCTTTTTGATAATCAGAGAGGTGTAAAGGGAAGAAGGGAGTAGTGTCTAATGCTTCCCTTCGACTATGCTACGCAAGAAGGAAGATAGTTGACGGCCGTGATACTGATAATCTAACTTGGTTAGACCGACCTCTTTACCCGCTAAACCTATTTGCGCAGCTTCGGCCGGACGATCAACAATGTATTTCATCTTCTCTGAGAAGGAAGCTTGGTCATAGCCTTCAGCGATAAGAGCGTCATGACCATCAGTGAAGTAGTGATTGATTTCTCCTACCGCTGTGGTAACAATCGGATTACCTGAAGCCAGATACTCACCTATTTTATTAGGAAAACGTGCTTGATCCTGAATGATAGGGCGCAAAGGGATTAAGAGGCCTTTAGCCTGCGCAAGCATTTGTGCGTACGTTTGGTTGGGAACATCGGAAAAAACCTTGATGCTATCCTTTTTATCGCTTTGGTTGATTCTGTCCTGAATTTTAGCGACATCCCGGGGCCAGCCGTTAATAATAAGATACAAACTGATTTGATGCTTGGGGGGAAGTAATTCAAAAGAAGATATAATAAACTGCACTACCTCGTAGTAAGCAGCTGAACCACAGTAAAGTAGGTAGTCGGTTGTAGGCTTATCATTAGTACTGTCCCCCTGACGACTGAAGTTGCATAACACTGGAATCTTCAGTATAGGTTTCTGAGGTGCCTGCTTTTGAACGTGCTGAACTAAAAACTCACTAATTGGCAAAACGCCATCTACAAAATTAGCTGAGAAACGATCAGTGAGGCTGTTTTCAATTTTTTTCCAGAGGCGAGTGGCCTTGAAGGAAGAGCGGTACTCTACGTAGTTCATGACAATAGGCACACCAATAGTATGAGTCAACAGCCGATAGTAGAGCAGGGAGAGAAAACTTCCGGTATAAAGAATAGCAATATCAATCTCTCGGCGGCGAGCCAGGCGTATCGTTAGGCGTAACTCCTTATACATACCTACCAACTTCAGCCAATTACGCTGTAGTATGCCATCGGGACGATAGGGTGTACCACTAGTGTAAACAAAGCGAATTCCGTCGTAAACGCCGCTAGCGGCTTCTCTTTCTTGGTTTTTGAGGTTGACAAGCGATACAGCGTTGATAAACAATACCTCATCTCCAGCTTCTATCAACCCTTTATATACCAAATAAGACTTCTGTATAGGAGCCGATGTGACTTTGTAGGGAAACCCAGAGATGCCAAAATGTACGACTTTAAGACTCACTCTTTCTATTAAAGGGATGAATACCAACCCGTTAGTCGTTCGACTAACGTATACTCCGTATAAAATAGTAATAGCTGTGCTACCAATTTACCAGCAGATTGGTAGCACAGCATTATTAATTATAACAAACTTCTGATAATAAAGAAGCGCTAAATCGTATTTTAGTCCTTCAATAATCGGAAGGACTGCACACCATGAAGCTGACTGTAGACCTTTAGCACGTAAATGCCCGCCTCAAATTTCTTACCTATTTTAATCAAGTCAATCTTAGAGTCTTGTAGCCCTGTATTGATTGTACCTTGGTGTATTAAGTGTCCGTATTGATCAAATAAGCTGAATGGTAAATTAGCATCTTCTGAGTCAACTCTCACATTAATAACATCTTTAACAGGATTTGGAAACACTAGTATACTATTACTTTCTACCAGAGTATGCGACGATGAACCAAAGCTGCTTGTCTGACTAGTTCTAGCACCGAGTAGATTGGCTTGATCTCCCTTTACAGTAAGTATCATGTCATCATAGGCTTGGTTGCCCTTGCTATCTGTTACTGTAAACCGAAACTTGTAGACTCCCTCTCTTAGGTCATAAAGATCCACGTTGGCAGTGCGTTGGTCTTCTATACGAACCTTAGGGCCACTTATCTTTTCCCAATAATACTTACGAAAGGCATTAGGACCGGTGCCCCATCCTCGTAGAATTACCTGATCTACGTTTGACGACACTTGTTTGTCTGACCCAGCGTGGGCACTTGCTTTTGAATCAGCTACTGGTGCTGGTGCAGGGCTTGGTGCTGGTTTAGGTTCGCCTGCTGGTCTTTCTAAGAAAAGCATCTTATTGGGGATGGTTTGTTTGGCGATACCAGGGCCCTGATAGCTTACTTTGAACGCTTCGGCGTAGGCGCCATCAAAGAACGATGCCTCAATTTCGTGAAAGCCTTTTGATAGGTAGACGGTACCTAGACGCTCCTGTGTTCCGTGAATGCCGTCGTTGTCTACTATGGTCTTACCGTCGATCCACAGCTTGCTGCCGTCGTCAGAAGAGGTAAAGAATGTGTACTTACCGGCTTTTTCTATCTTGATATATCCTTGGTACAAAAACCCGAAGAAGTCTTTTTTGGTGCTGGGGGCAAGGGTAAAGTTGCCTACCACCCCAGTTTTGACGGCCTTCATAGGTCCGAAGTCGGGCAAGCGCTTCCAACTGCCGTGGTAATGACGGTAGCGAAGACCGTTGTCATCGTCAGCGCTAGGGTCGGGGGTCGGTTCAGGGCTTGGTGCTGGTTTAGGTTCGCCTGCTGGTCTTTCTAAGAAAAGCATCTTATTGGGGATGGTTTGTTTGGCGATACCAGGGCCCTGATAGCTTACTTTGAACGCTTCGGCGTAGGCGCCATCAAAGAACGATGCCTCAATTTCGTGAAAGCCTTTTGATAGGTAGACGGTACCTAGACGCTCCTGTGTTCCGTGAATGCCGTCGTTGTCTACTATGGTCTTACCGTCGATCCACAGCTTGCTGCCGTCGTCAGAAGAGGTAAAGAATGTGTACTTACCGGCTTTTTCTATCTTGATATATCCTTGGTACAAAAACCCGAAGAAGTCTTTTTTGGTGCTGGGGGCAAGGGTAAAGTTGCCTACCACCCCAGTTTTGACGGCCTTCATAGGTCCGAAGTCGGGCAAGCGCTTCCAACTGCCGTGGTAATGACGGTAGCGAAGACCGTTGTCATCGTCAGCGCTAGGGTCAGGGGTCGGTTCAGGACTTGGTGTCGGGGCCGGGGGAGTCGTCGACACTGTGCCGTCGGTATACTGATGTGCTCCTAAGTCTGGCTTTGTAACCACTTGTCTTCCATTGATTCCTTTCCTAAAACCCTCTATACGAACTCCTTTATTAATGGCTGGTGAATTTTTCTTCAGGCGATAATCATCCTTGCCCGGATTGACAAACAGTTCTTCCATACTGAGTTTGACATCACTCTGACTAGAGTAAGCGCCTTTCACTCCTTTACCCAGCAGTATGTTGTTGTTACCAACTGCTTTTTTTGAACTTCCTCTGGCGATCACCCGGATGTCACTACCCTTTCCTTTCAGGATGTTATTTTTGATAGCTACGTTGGTAGCGTAGGTACCCTCAGTGTATAATTGCAGCGCGTCTTCGCCCGCATTGATAACCGTGTTGTGGTGAACCTCCCAATTCTTAATTGGACCACTAACTACTATACCGTGCCCTTGTACATCATACACCAGGTTGCCATATACTTTTCCAGTAGAGCCTGAGTTGGTTTGGATACCGTGTTGCGAACCTAGGTCGCTTACTCGGTTGTATAGGTTGTATACTTTATTGTATCGGACGATAATATTGGTGGACTGGTGACCATTGACGACCTCAGTTCGTGTGATTCCCCCCGCCTTAATGCCCTGACCTGAAGTAGAGGGCTGCTGCGGTGAGTGTATCGTATTGTATTCGGCAATCACGTTATCAGCTGAATAAAGGTCTATACCATCATCATAGTAGTTATGTATCTCGTTTTTGCGAATAATTAGGCCATGGTACTTACCGCGCTGTGCGCTGATACCGTCCCCATCGCTTACAGCCCTGTTGTGGGTGCATAGATTATTCTCAATCAAGCCGCCTTTTACTTCATGAGTTCCGTTGTATGGGTAACCCGACGAGCGAATGTTCCATCTAAATCCGGTAATATGATTGTTTAGTACTTTTGGTGCGACAACTACTTTAGAAGCACCGTCATTGATTCCGTAGTTAACCCCGTAGTGTGGTTTTCCGAAGCCTTCTACTCGGCAGTTGCTTACGACCGGGTAGCGACTACTACCGGTAATGTACACTCCGGTTTCGCCCGAGCCATATACCTTAAAGTGTAAGTTGTCAACGTGTACGTAGTCGCGGTCAGCGATGGTGAAAGTATTCACATTGTTGTGCTCTATGACCGGCTTATTACCTGAACCGTAGGTAGCAAAAGTGATGTATTGATCAGCTTTTCCTGACTTTTTAGCGGTGATGTACGTGTTTTTGAAGACATCGCCCCGCTTTAGTAAAATGTAGTCGCCTGCCTTTGATGCTGATTGAGCGCGGTCTATTGTACGAAAAGGTCGGGCCGTGCTTCTTCCGTCGTTACTATCTTTTCCGCTGGTCGATACATAGTAGAGGCGGCCTTCACCCTTGTATGACTTCACTTGGTTAGATACAGCAGTTGGTGCAATACCATCCATCATCTTGGAGCCATGGCGAGCATTTCCCATTTCGCTCCAGTAAAGAAATTTGAAGCGGTCGTCTGGCAAGGCACGACGAGTGAGTTTGAAGACCAATTGGTTGGTACCATTACCAGACAATAAGCGTTCGATACGACTTACACCACCTACCAGACGGAAACCTGAGGCATCCTTTATACTAACGGGGGCGTTGAATGAGACAATTAATCGGTTACCGGTATTGCTATCAATGCGGGCATTTGATAGCATGGAATTAGCCTGTGCCGAGCTATTCAAAAAAAGTATCAATAGTAAGACCTTTGGTAAGGCTCGAGTAAATTTTTTCATGACTTCCTATCTTTTGAGGTTTGACGATGGTCAAATTATCTCAATGAGAGCTCCAGGTAGGAATAGAAGATCTATGTAGTACTGAACGCAGCGTACCGTTAGTTTAATAAGTACTCATTTACAGAACGACTATTACGAATTGTCCGCATATCATGATTGTAACAGGTTTACAGCGTAAACAATAAGTTGTATGACTAATGAAAAATTATTCTAAGTTTTAATAAGAAAAGTTCTACGAAAAAGTGGTTTCCTAACAATAGGAAAGCGCTTGACTGATGAGTAGTCCATTTTATTGCGTATGTATGAATAGTCGAGTAATGCTGAAGTTGCTCGGCTCCAGAAAGGACAGTACACTTACAATTTGAAAAAATGTCTACTCATTATGAGAACGCTTCGTACTAGTAAAGGCTTTTCTTAGGGTTTACTTTTAATTTTTGTTCTCAAAAAATTTGTACAATCTATATTTGATACCAAAAGGCCGCCGCCGGGTTTAGCTAAACAGAGAACAAACGTCTCGAAGGTGGTCTGTTATTTACCGTAAAAATTAGCTAAGACACATAATACCAGACGGATGATTCTATTCTATAGAAAGATGACTGCTGCTTATAATTGATTACGTGATGAAAGGTATCGCATGTAGTATCTATTTATTCATCACACTTGTACTCAAGCTATATATATGAAATACAGCAGTATCTGATAGTGGTGTAGCTCTCCTTTTACCTACCATGCGCGATTTAGTTGCTAAGTTGAGTGTTCCTTTAGCAAGCTTCACTATTTGATGTCTTAATAGAACTATTACTTTTTTCGTCCGTGTTAAGAAGATTGTTTTCAGACAATGTATACCACGTAAGTGTGATATAGGTGATTTGCGTATTTCTATCACGTGTCTACTCATGCGCTATTTAATCAGAGACTCTCCGCTACTTGTACTATTCTCTGGCATGTCAGTACACTATAGGAAGTAATCTCAAAACCAAAATGGATTGAAGATTGAAGACGATACTACTAAAATGTGTCGCCTATGTATCAGAAAGTACTCATCTGCCTAGCTTGGTTATTTGGGTCTGGCTTCTACTTGCTGGACAGTAAAAAAACCACTGTATTTCTTATTGGCGACTCAACTGTTTCTTCGTTCGCGGCTCGCTACGAACCCATGACCGGCTGGGGACACGACTTCTATCAATTTTTTACTCATGGTGTTACCATTGACAACCGAGCCATTGCTGGTAAAAGTAGTCGTAGTTTTATTGAAGAGGGGAAGTGGGCCGAAGTGTTGCGTGACATTCGCCAGGGTGATTATCTGTTCATCCAATTTGGACACAATGATCAAAAGCGAGATCATCGCTATACCGACCCCTACAGTACCTACCAAAACTTTTTAACCCAGTATATTCAAGAAACGCGTCAAAGAGGAGGGGTACCTATCCTAGTGACTTCAGTGATGCGGCGGCGCTTCCGAGATGGAAGACTATACGATACCCACGGCGACTATCCTAAGGCCGCTCGCGCACTAGCCAAAACAATGAATGTTCCGCTTATTGATCTGCACCAAAGAAGCTTTGCCCACTTTGATCAGTTGGGTGAAGAGGCTACGAAGAAGGTATTTCTATGGTTGAGGCCTGGCGAAGAAGAGAACTATCGCCGAGGGTTGAAAGATAACACACATTTCTCACGTTATGGTGCTCAAGAGGTGGGGAAGTTAGTGGTAGCCGGTCTCGAAGCGATAGATACCCCTCTCAGAAATTATCTTAAAACTGCTCAATCTCTCTGTAAGGAACAAGTGTCGGAAGCGATAACTATCTGTCAGGGCGATAAAGCCCACATCGGTGGACGCTACTACAACGAGCCTGGCACTTATCGGGTAGAGGAGGGTATCAAAAATGGGTGTCACATCACTCGCGTGGTCACGGTTACGGTGACCAAAGCTTTATCTTCCTCCCGGACGGTTAGACTATGTGAGGGAGAAACCCGGGTGTTGGGTGGTAAACCACGGCGAACCTCCGGTATGTATTATGATACACTATCGAGTCGTTTAGGTTGCGATAGTATTGTGACTACTCGATTGATTGTGGCCCCCCCCTCTGTAACCCAACAGAAGCAGGTGATCTGTGGAGGTGACAGTGTACGCATTGGGAAATTTTTCCGGTCAGTGCCCGGTGAATACCGCTATGTATACCAAAATCGACAGGGGTGCGATAGCACTGTGATCACGCAGTTGACTGTTCATCCAGAGGTAAAAACACGGGTTAATCATTCCATACATTTGGGCGATAGTATCCAGATTAGTTCACAATTCTTCTCTAAGGCAGGTAGCTATCGCCATGCATACAAAACGCGCGGTGGCTGCGACAGTACTGTAGTCACCGTTCTTCGGGTGATCTCACCGGTGATCAATACCCAGCGAGTATTGGCTGTTTGCGCAGGTGACAGCCTGCTGGCTGGTGGTAGGTACCGAAAACGTGAGGGTGTGTTCTTGGACACACTGCTACACACCAACGGTGCCAGAGAGATTATGACAACAACACTAAAAGTGCTTCCTCACTATCATAAGGCCCGCACCATCACGCTGTGCCAAGGGGAAGGTATAGAGATAAGCGGCAAGTTTCGTGCACAACCAGGAACATACTACGATACGCTCACCGCTTTATCGGGTTGCGACAGTGTGGTAGCGACTACGCTGCTTATGGCGGATGCCATTACGCAACCCAACGTAGTGATAACGCACAATACACTGCGCAGTAGTGTAGCCGGAGATACCTATCGCTGGTCGCTGAACGGACGACTATTGAAAGATACGTCCGCCACACTAGTACCACTACAGGAGGGATTCTATGCGGTGGCAACTGCAGTCGGTATGTGTGAGTCCCCCTTTTCAGAGGAGTATCATTATGCCCCGACAGTTGCTGGTCAGCACGAGCTTCGGCCTGAAGCAGAACGTTTGCGAGCGTACCGTACGAAGGCTGGGCTTCTCAGTGTGGTTGCGCCATCTTCTCACCACGATCCCTCTGTGGTGTATATCCACGACTTACTGGGACAACGCGTTTACCAGAAGGACAAGCCTGGCTCGCTTAGCAATCTCCGGTTCAACCGGCCAAATGGCTTTTATGTTCTCACCCTAGTCGAAAGGGGGCGGCGCAAATCTGTGAAATTTCATTGGTAGCACGGAGTAGTTTTCATATCACTCAATCAGAATTAGTTGTAAAAAGTAAGGAGCAGTAGCAAGTGGTACGGTCGGTTACCGTGACTTAGGGCTGTCTTGATCCGAGAATTTCCGTAGTCTGGAGTCAACAGAGTCGCGCACAATGTATCATACGAGCCTACTCACGGCTAACCCCTGACTTTGCCACAATGACTGTCTATTATAATTATTGTTGATTCGGTACTTGCCTTTCCCAAGGCTACTTAACAAGATACTGCTGCAACGGTAGGTTTAATTTTTCTACCGCTTCAGAAACCCACTGACTCACTTGAAGCGCTCCGTACTCACTAAGGTGTGTGTCATCACGAAGGCCTTCTGGCCAGTGAGTGTATTGTCCTGAATCAAGCCATAGGTACAGTGCTTTAGAATCTTCAGGACCTAAAGTAACTAGTTCATTCATACTACGAGTGTGCAGATCAAGCAGGGGGACACTCAGCTCGTTGGCTACCCGTTGCACTGCTTCCGGATAGTTTTCGTGGCTACTGTAGGGCCTTTCGCCTCTGAAACGACGACGAGTCACCGGGGTTAAAAGTACAGGGTGGCATTTCTTCTCGCGAGCTGTATTGATGAACAAACGTAAATTCTCTTTGAATGCACCGTGAGCCGGTGCGTACTTCTCTGTGTTATCTCGCTTTTGATCGTTATGACCAAACTGAATAAATAGGTAGTCGCCTGCGTGTAGCTGCTCAGTAACAGCTGCCCAGTGTCCCCGGCTGATGAAACTTCGTGTACTTTGTCCTGATACCGCACAGTTGTTAACTATCACCTGGTCGTTAAAAACAGTATCCAGCACTTGTCCCCATCCCATACGGGGGTAATACTCATCTGGATAGGTGGCTAAGGTTGAATCGCCTATGAGATGAACAGTGATGGGTGAGGGTAGTCCTGCAAACCACAGCCCTAAGAAAAACATACATGTTTTTGGAACGTATTGTAACATAAAAACGGGGCTATACTACGGAAACTCACGGTGCTGACTATCCTTCTGAAGAATAGGTAGTAAGCGGCGGCTCAAGTACATTCCTACCGCTTGATGACCGGCATGATTCCAGTGGCCTTGCGAACCAGTAGCTTCCCAAGCGTTACCATCGACACCATTGACCTCCATTACTTTTAAAGTATCAGCTACGTTGAGTAGCGGTATGCCCGCCTTCTGAATAGCGTGCTGTACCTTTGTAGGGAATGCTATTGAATCGCGATTAACGATAACGGCGTCCGGGCGGCGCCCGACGTTCTGAATAATGGCTAAGCTTACACGATCAGCTTGGTGTGATACATCAGTTGATTCATCTTCTTCAGGATACCACCAGCGTGCTAGTTTTTCTAGAATAATATGAGGTGCTTGTCCTCTTGCTATTAGCTTTAAGTCATTGTTTAGCATTTGTAAGATGCTACTGTTTTGTAGTCCGTGCTTAGCCATCTGAAACTTCTCAAGGTAATTAGTCTTTTGGAACTGATAGCTCATTTTCAGCTTTTTATTCTCCAGGTTCCAGTGAGGTAACAAAGGATCGTCTTTCGACTGTTCTAAATCAGATACGGCCAAAAAATAAACAGTTATATCTGGATCAAAGTCTGAAACGAACATTTGATCGTAAGCGTAACTATTGGCCAGATCAAAGCCCGAACGGCCAAAGTTAAGTACTTGTACTGCTGGGTTGTCTAGTTGGTCTCGGAGGGTTTTCTCCAGAATGCTACGAAAATGGTTACGTGGTTGCACTTGAAAACCCTCTACGTAGGAGTCGCCGAGCAGGGCAATGCGTATGACACTATCAGACCGGTTCTTGGGGTAAGCTGGTCCGAGGTAGCCGTACTTGTTATAGCTACCCACGGTAAAGTTCTCGTTGTAGTAGGCAAAGGGCTGGTTAGGAGTCATCACTCGCCCTATCTCGGGGTCAAAATCAGTGACAGAGACAGTCTCAATCTCTGCCAGTCTCATGTACCCTTCAAGCAATAGGAAGGTGAGAAAGAATGCTATTACAAAGTATAGCAACGATTTAATCATGCCTAAAACTGAAAGTAGATGAATGGTAGCGGCTCAGATTGAAACATAAACATAAGTACGATAATGAACAACGGTGCCAGTATTCCGTAGCGGATCGGTTTACTTCTGATTTTTAATACAAAAGCATGCGATTTTGTTACGTATTCAGCCATATCTAACAGAAGGGTCATGGTTAAGTAGGCTCCAGCAATTTTTATAAAGCGTATCGCATAAGCACTCTCTTCCCATATCAGCATTTTACTAAAGAACGTTATTACCTCTGTAAAAGTCTGTGCACGAAAGAACAGCCACGTAAGTAGTACCAATAAGTAGGTAGCCACACCCTTTGAAAATAGCACGACGGCGTCTGATACTCCGCGCACAGTAGGGGTCATGACTACTTTCTGATCACCTAGCATCCATTTGTGTACCGCTAGGTATACACCGTGTAATCCGCCCCAGATTACAAAGTTCCAGCTAGCTCCGTGCCACAGGCCACCTAGTAGCATAGTAAGCATCAGGTTGATATAAGTACGACTCACACCTTTCCGGTTACCACCTAGTGAGATGTAGAGATAGTCGCGTAGCCAAGAGGATAGTGAGATATGCCAGCGCCGCCAAAATTCAGTGATATTGGTAGACAAGTAGGGTTGCTCAAAGTTACGCATCAACTCTATCCCCAATAACTTGGCTACACCTCGTGCTATACTACTATAACCCGAAAAGTCGGCGTAGATTTGCACCGAAAATAAGACCAGAGCCATAAGTAACTCAACTGAGCTGTAGTAGTCCATCTGCGCGAACACTCGGTCTACAATGCGTCCGCAGGCATCACCAATCATCACTTTTTTGAACAGTCCTAGCACCACGAGCACCATTCCTTGCTTTAACTGTTCAGATGTAGGGTTCCTCAGGCGACTCATTTGAGGAAGCAGTTGTGTGGCCCGCTCGATGGGGCCTGCTACAAGTTGTGGGAAGAAAGATACGAACAGCGCGAAGTTCAAGAAGGAGGTGGTAGGTCTTAGC
Organism: Tunicatimonas sp.; assembly: GCA_965213875.1. GTDB lineage: Bacteria > Bacteroidota > Bacteroidia > Cytophagales > Cyclobacteriaceae > Tunicatimonas. The sequence continues at coordinate 218,508 of CBDCAN010000024.1, forward strand.
TTTCCTCGGTAGATATCGATGGTATACGACATTGTCTGGAAGGTGTAGAACGATATCCCGACTGGTAAAATGATGTTTAGGTGCAGATAATCGAGCTGCATCCCGAAGGGGGAGACGAACGTTTGAAAGCTGTCGGCAAAAAAATTAAAGTACTTGAAAAAAGCCAAGATGCCTAGATTGATGGTCATGCTCAACATTAGCCAGCGCTTCCGAGCTGCCTCATCAGTAGCTTGATCAAGGGCTCGCCCGATAAAGAAGTCAGCCACCGTAGAAACGAGCAGTAGCGAGCAGAATCGCCAATCCCAATACCCATAGAATACGTAACTGGCTACCAGAAGTAGCGAAGATTTGTATCGGCGAGGTAGTAATAGATAAATGGGCAAGACGACCCCTAGAAAGATCAAAAAGATGAATGAATTAAAAAGCACAGATTGCGGTAGATTGACAGGTGATTTTTACGTTCGCAAAAGATAACCAAAAGTGTCTGCTGGACTGCTTTTGTTCCTTCGATAGTCTCAAAAGTTACCAAAAACTACACCAGAGTTCAATTGTATGAAGTAAGGAAGGTTAACTCGCTGACTCTCTAGGTACGCTCAGAGGGTCGCTCTATTGTTCGCTAGTCGCGTACTGATACAGTAGATAGCTACTCATTGTAGCTGGAATAAGACTGTAAAAAGGATTCAGATTCAATGCTGTAAAGGCAGGTAAGCTTGGATCATTGAACCCCAGCAGTACCAGCGGTGATTCAGACATAAAAGTGGCAATAAGTCCGCCGACTTACAGTAATATTCTGCGTGCGTCTTACTGCTTACAACAAAAAAGTGTAGTGAGTTTACTGATCAGCTTCTGAATGACCTGCCAGATCACCTTTGACGAACTGTTTGTACTTGATATACAAGTAAATGAAGTATGCAGTATTAGCGGCCAGTAACGTAAAACAGGCGCCTATAGTACCGTAGAATTTGGTAAGTATCACAAAGCCTAAAATGTTGATAATTCCCCGCGCAAAAGAGGCGTTACGTAGTTCTTTGCCGATGCCGTGCGCACTCAAAAAGCGATTAAGTACGAGAAAAAAGCCCTGAATAAGGTACGAGAAAGAGATAATATAGATCAAAGGAACTACCGGCAAAAACTCTTCAGAGTAGAGAAGTACAACTACGTACTTAATAAGTAGCACGAAAGCCAAGAAGGCGCTCACCGATATACCTAGGGTAGAGTAAACGACCTTGTTAGGAATTTTATTCAGGTTGGCAAAGTCTTTAAAATAGGAGGTGCCTACTGCCTGAGGTACCATCGATAATGGTACAGCAATCGTATTGGCCAAATTATAAAAGCCCACGTTGGTGTTATCCAAGTAGTAACTAATCGCAAAAGCTCCGAAGTGCATACTCCCGTTGCTGATCAGTGAGCCAATGTAAATATGATAGCCATGCCCCTTGTTTTCTTCCAAAATGGTCTTCGCATGCGCCTTGATCTGTTTAAACTTAGGTTTAAGTGTTGGAGTAATTGCTACAATGGCCACAGCATTAGCGGCTAGAAAAAGAGCCAGTGCCACCGTTACGTCAACCGTAATGAAGTATCCGAAGCCTAATAAGGCGGCTAGATAGAGCGCTTTAGGCACCACGTCAAAAGCAGACAAACCGTATATTTGGTTGTCGCCCTCCAGGAATTTAATAATACCGGTTTTGAAGGGAAAGACAAACAGCAAAGGGAGCATGAGCCGTATGACGTACCCGAGGTTGTTGTCGTAAACGGCATCTTGTACGTAGGAGATAATTAGGGTAGCCAGGATAAAAGCAACAGATATCACTCCGGTCATTGCGTATAAGGAACCGATAATCTGGCGTTTCACCGGTGCATACTTCTTATAGGCGATCAGCCGCCCGCCGGTGTGGAAAACCCCCACCGAGAAAAACACCATCAAGAAGGTGAAGATGTTCTGAATGAACTTATAGTCGCCGAAGCTATCGGCGCCTAGCACTCTAGTATTCACTACGCTCGTACCAATGCCTAGTCCGATACCTAAACCGTAAGAAGCCAGTAATGATAGCACCTGTTTGCCCTTCTCGCCCTTCGCCTGGTTGATCAGAGATTTAATAGTAGGTCTGGGGGGCATTAATAAGTGCTTTTTATAGACTGAGACATCTGACGGTTGACTTGTTCTTTACGCTGACTCAGGGCCAGTGCGCAGGTGATTCCTATAATGATGCCAAAGTTAGAGTAGATGGGTAAGGCAAGTGATAGGTTAGCCAGAATAAATGATAGTAAGCAGTAGAAGGGGATAAGCATCGTTTTGTCCTCTTTAGTACCCAGTTTGTAGAAGTAATGGGTTGCTGAAAACAAAAGTAGGATGAAGAGGACGGCTGCTACAATGCCGTGAAAGAATAGTGTCTCTAAATACAGATTGTGCCATCCCCCTACTTCACCGGTGGCCCATCGCCGGGCTCCAGTCACTTTCATCATAGCGTCAAAATATTCCGGATGATCCAGTGTGCCGTAGCCGAACATAAAAGACTTAATGCTTTTTGCTGACGACGCCATTGCTTGCATATATAGCCTTCCCCTAATCTCAGCTGTACCCTCGTCTAACATTCTTTCTTGCGCTACAGATGACTCCATTACTCCACTGGTAATGACCCAACTCATACCCATCACTCCAACAATTACACTCACCGTAACAAGCAGTACTTTAAGTTTAGCATTGCCACGATACATAAAAAAGAAGTAGTGAACCAGTACGACAAAAGCCACTACGTATCCCATCCGCATAAAGCCAAACAGAATACCAATAAGCATGATGCCGATAATTACTAGCTTTTTAAAATTATCGGGCAGTGTCAGGATAGCCCAAATCATACCAACAATCACTACGTAGGCATGCACATAGTCATCGCGAAACACCCCAGTAGATCTTAATAAGCCGCCGAAGGCTGGGCGACGGAAGTCTACGTTGACCCGTAGAAACGAGCTGTCGGCCAACAATTGTACTACCGCCACTAAACTAGAGATAACGGCGACGATGATGATCGCATCGCGAATGACCCGAACCATGGCGGGGTCGGCCATCTTTTTCACAGTCACGTAAACCACGTAGAATGCAAGGACTGCTGACACCGCAATGATAAACTCGGCAGTCCCCAGCAGACTATAGTGCACTACGTATACAACGAGTAAAAGGATAATGTAGGCCTCAAGATAGAACTCATAACGAGGCCGAACACTGGCAATTTCGCCGGAAGAGGCGGACTTTGTTCTGTAGTTATCAGCTACAGCTTTAATAAATAAGAACCCTAAACAGGATAGCAGTAGCGTACGAAGCGGCTGTAACTCGAAGGGGGCACCAGGAATCTTTATAATAAACTCGGAGGTGTTAGCCACATCGCTCACAAAAATCCAGAAGCAGACCAAAAACGAGATGAGCATGCTCTTGGGACGATGTTTGTGCAATAGATACACGGTGATACCCAACGATAAAACAAGGTAGATGTACTTAACAACCATAATGACAATGCTGACCGATGAATTGGCTAATTAAACAGATGTCTACGCGCCAAAACAGAATATCGAAGAAAAATGTATACCGACAAAGAGAATGCTAAATCAAAAATGCTCTGCAGGATTCTACAAATTTATAATTTATTTTTCTATTTTTATAAAAATTATAACTATTTAAGCATTTGGTATGATAACAGTGCCGGAAGAAGAAACGTCGTCTTACAACAACACGCTGTCGCAGAAGAAGATACTGACAATTATAGATTCATTCCACGCAGGGGGAAAAGAGAGAAGACTATTAGAGTTGCTCAAAGGTCTCACCGCCAGACACGTAGACTGCGAACTGATCGTTATGTCAGAGGTGGTGACTTATCCTGAGCTGTACGCACTCGACATCCCTATTCACTTTGTCACACGCAAATACAAAAAAGATCCGACGGTGATAGGCAACCTGTATAGAATCATCCGCCAAGCCAACCCTGATATTGTTCAAAGCTGGTCGTCTATGACCTCAGTGTACGTTTTTTCAATTACCCGCTGGCTCAATATTCCCTTCGTCAACGCGATTATTGCGGACGCGCCTCGCCACGTGAAACCACTGTCGCAGCGTTGGCTACGGCGAAAGCTGACTTTCCCTTTTTCTGATGCTATCGTTGGCAACTCACAAGCTGGTTTAAAGGCATATCAAGCCCCTGCACAGAAGAGCCACGTGATGTATAATGGTTTTGACTTTAAAAGAATCGATCAGGTAAGACCTACCGAGGAGGTGCGTCAGGAGCTGGGTATCACCACCGAAAAAGTAGTCGGTATGGTCGGGAAGTTTCAGGTGCGTAAAGATTATCGCACGTACCTAGAGGCAGCCCGGCAAATGGTGAAAGAAAGGGTAGATGTTACTTTTCTGGCAGTGGGTGACGGTGAAATGCAGGAAAGCTACGAACAGATGTTTGCTGGAGCCGCACAAAACCGCATCTTATTTACCGGTCGTCGCAGCGACGTAGAGTCGGTTGTTAACCTGTTTGATGTGGGGGTCCTTACCACCAATCATTTAGTGCACGGTGAAGGAATATCTAACTCACTGATGGAGTATATGGTGTTGGGCAAACCGGTGATCGCCACCGAGGGTGGCGGCACCGCCGAGCTGGTAACCCACGGCGAAGTGGGCTACATTGTGCCGTCAGGCAACGTGGCGGCACTGGTAGATAAACTAAGGCTACTACTTGACGACGCGCCTCGCGCACAAGAAATGGGGCAACGCGGCAAAGAGCGAATTCGTGAGCACTTCAATTTAGATCGTATGACCGAAGAGTATATTCAACTGTACCAAAATCTGCTTGCTAGCAACTAACATTATGACCGTCACCAAAAGACCTCATCAAACTACAATAGACGATCTGGGCGAGCAAGTGCTATTTGTAGCTCCCAATATCCGTTGGAAAGGTGGCATATCTTCTGTCATTGCAGAGTACCAACGGGCCATCGCCACGTTTCAGTACCAGCCCAGCACTACTTCAGAAAACATCGTAATTACTTTCCTGAGTTTTCCGTTTCTGCTGATCCGTTTCTGCTTAAAGTTGATTCGCCAACCTCAAATCAAAATTATTCATATCCACGGAGCTTCGCGGGGTAGCTTCTACCGAAAGTACCTCTTGTTTTTGCTCGCTCGCTACGGGTTCAAGAAGAAAGTGATATATCACATCCACGGGGCCAAATACCACCTTTTTTATCAAGGTTCCAGCCCCTGGGTACAGAAAAGAATCCAACATTTTATTAATACAGCCGACTGTCTCATTGTATTGTCCGATTGGTGGGAAGCTTTCTTTTTGGAGAACTTCAGCCCTCGCATGATTCGAGTCGTCCCTAATATCGTTCGGGCTACCAAGCGTGAAGATATCACCTATCGGACCCCCCGTCGTATCCGGCTTCTGTTTATGGGACGGATCGGAGAGCGTAAGGGGGTTTACGACCTGATAGAAACACTGCACCGCCACCGCGATACACTGGGAAGCCAGTATGTTCTGACACTGGGTGGCGATGGTGAAACCAAAAAGCTGTTAGCGCTGGTTGAGCAGTATCAGCTACAGCAGCAAGTAAAGTTTCTAGGCTTCGTTACTGGCACTGAAAAAGAGCGGCAACTGCGCGAGGCTGATGTCTATATTCTCCCGTCGTACAACGAGGGCCTACCGATCTCTATTCTTGAGGCCATGTCGTTTGGTATGCCTATTATCTCAACCAACGTAGGAGGTATTCCAGAAGTGGTGTTGCCGCACCAAAATGGTATACTCGTTGAAGCAGGAAACCAGCAGGCTATCTATGAAGCCATCAAATTCTTTATTGATCAGCCCAATAAGGTAGAAGCGTACGGCCGACACTCTTACGACCTAGTGGCCCAGCACTACTTCCCTGCACCCGTTATGCAGACATTAGCCGATGTGTATCACGATTTGTTACTTTAATCTTTTGCATTCACCTTTACGTCATCAACCCTTCATAAAAGGATGAAAAACATTATTATACGAAGCCGCCGCAATGCCTTTCGCGAAGAAACTAAGCTCCTGGTCAGAGAGTACGGTTTTATAGATATTAACAACGGCGAAACTTCCAAGGGGCTTAAGAGCCGACGAGAGCTAGCCCTTATGTTTCTGCAAACTTGTGTGTTTGCTTTTCGGAACATTCGTCAACTGAACCACTCAAACACGATTATCGCCTCCGGTTTCGTAGCATTACCGGTAAAGTTACTTATCAAACTAGGTTTAGTTCAGTGTGACCGCTTATTATGGTTCAACTTCTTTATTCATTCGCCGCTGGCGTTCCGCATCTTTCGAGTGGTACTAAAACTGTTGAGTATCAAGAATGAGAAACTGGTGCTCAACTCCAGCTACGAAATCCCTATGTATACTGAGAAACTGGGAGTCCCCCCGCATAAACTTACCTACATTCCGCTGGGCGATTGGAAAAAAGTAGAACTCTACGACAAGGCGTATAACCCAGAGGTAGACGAACCATACTACTTTGCTGGGGGCTATACCAACCGAGACTACGTAGGGGTGATTCAGGCGTTTCGCCAGGTTCCTTATAAGCTAATTATCGTTGGATCACACCTCAACAAAGGAACTTTACGGTGTAGCAAGAGGATTTACCGGATAACATTATCATTAAAAAAGATATCCCCAAAGAAGAGTTTGAGTCGCTGTTGGGTAAGGCGAAGGTTTGTATTTTACCTCTGAAAGAAGAAACCGGAGCCTCGGGCCATATGGTTTTATTAGGCTACATGCGCAACAAAAAAGGAATTATCGCCTCCGACATGGCAGCGATGCGCGAGTACGTTACCCACCAGGAATCAGCGCTACTTTTTAACAATGCCCCCCAAGAATTACCAGCTATCGTACGAGCCATTGAAGAAGGGGAGTATGACTTGAGCCAACTCGGCGAAAACGCTTATCGTACTTACCAAGAAAGATTTACCTACCCAGCGCTGTCCGAGCGCCTATTGAATATTATACAGCCCCACATACAGTAGCCATCACAAAATAATCACGAATGCTGACTAATGTGAAGTTGATTCTGGAAAACCAGTTGCGTTTCAATTACTATTTCAAAAAGAAATTACGGGAGGTAAATCGCCAGCGAAACTGGGACGCCAGCACGCTGCGCCAAGCACAAGAAGCAGCATTTGTAGCGCTGGTGCATCGGGCGTACCACAAGTCTAAGTTTTACCGTCGCTTTTACGATGACCATCGGGTAGACGTGAGTAAGGTAAAGAGGCTGAGTGATATAGAACGTCTGCCTATCCTCACCAAAAACGAAGTGCGCGAGCACGTTGACGACATTTTTACGGGCTACCGCTTTAACCGAAGTAAGGCTTACACCAGTGGCACTACCGGCTCACCGCTAGTACTGTATCGCGATTACCAATCGACCGTGATGGAAGCCGCCCATCAGTGGTCACACCGGATGGTTTTTGGCTACGAAGTGGGCATGAAGACCGTTACACTACGGGGAAATCTGGGTAAGTCGCAGATGGAGATGCACGACCCCTACAGCAATACGCTTTACTTATCTAGCTACAACCTGAGTAAGAACAACGCAGAGTGGTACTTTCAGCGGATTAAAGACTTTGCCCCGCATACCATACTAGCGTACCCCAGTGCGCTTGAAATGTTAGCGAACTATTTTTACGGCATGGATAAGTCACTCCACGTTCCACTGGCTTTCACTTCTTCAGAGTCTTTGTATGACTATCAGCGAGAAAAGATCGAGGAGGTATTTAATACCAAGATCTGGGACTGGTATGGAAATGCTGAGCGTACCATCGCACTAGAGCAGAACCGTGCTGGACTCTACGACGAATTACCGCTTTATTCGGTGAGTGAGTTTCACGATGATCACGCCATCACCACCGGACTAACTAACCCAAATTTTCCGCTGATTCGCTACAAGGTAGAAGATGTATTCACACTGTCGGACCAGCATAGTAGGGGATACCGGGTGGTAGAGCGTATCCAGGGCAGAAAATACGATTTTGTACTGCTACCCGATGGCACCAAAGTAGTATCGTTCGGGCGCGCGCTTAAGGGAATCAATCACTTGATGTTTACCCAGATTGTACAGCGAGAGTTGACCAACTTCTCGGTTAATATTGTGGTGAGCGATCGGTTTAGCCAACAGGATGAGCAAAAGATCTATAATAACATCGTAGATTTAGTGGGGCCTAACGCTTCATTCAATATCATCCACATTGAAGAAAAAGATATCATCCGTTCGAAGTCCGGAAAGTTCAAGTTAGTACTCAATGAAATGACAGAGGATCAACTGTCTGCCGTGATATCATAAGTGAAAATGTGCCGAAACCGCGCGGTTTACTTGTACTTGCGGCAATAGGTTCTCACTTTTGTGACGACCAACGTTCTTCAATGGCCTCTCTCTCCTGGTACTTCCACCGTCTTCGTTCTATGTCGTTGCCCGAAATGGGCTTTCGAGCACAGCAGTTTTTACAAAAGCAGCGAGAGCAGCGGACTCAAATAGGGCTCAACCCCAAGTTCTCGCTGCCTGCGCTGCCTGCGCCTCTGCTGCCCATCGGCGAGACTGACATAGAGCTAGAGGGCACTACGCTGGATATCTTCGGGATTCCTTTCGACTATAGTCAACCTATCAACTGGCACCTTGATATTGCTTCGCAACGTGAGTTTCCGAAAGCCTTTGCCAAGAATATCAATATCCGCACAGAGGAATACGGTAGTGCTAAACACGTGTGGGAGGTAAACCGACTACAGTTCTTGCCCATCATCGCATTGCGCTACCGCCAAACGAAAGATGAGCGATTTCTGACGCAGCTACGAGATCATATCACACACTGGGTGCAAGAGAATCCTTACTTACTGGGGGTCAACTGGTACAGCAACATTGAAGTAAATATCCGGCTGATCGTTTGGTTTTTTTGCTGGGAGATCATCGAGGCCAGTCAGCTGGCCGAGCAATCTGACTTTGGGACTTTTATCCGCGACACCTGGTTACCTACCATCTATTTGCACTGTCGTTATAGCTACGAAAACCCTTCTAAGTTTTCGTCGGCCAATAATCATTTGATCAGCGAACACGCGGGCCTCTTCGTAGCGGCCAACTACTGGTCATTCGAAGAATCTAGCCACTGGGCCGCCCATGCGCGTAAAGGGCTCGAAGCCGAGATCATAGTACAGCATTCGCCACGCGGAGTCAACAAAGAGGAAGCCGCTGAGTACATTCAGTTTATTACCGACTTCTTTCTGATTCCGTACGTAGTAGCCGAACGGTGTCAGCGTCCTTTCTCGCAGCGCTATCGCCAGCAGCTAGAAAGCGTGCTGGATTACATCTTTCAGCTGATGGATACACGTGGCAACGTTCCGTTTTATGGCGACGAAGACGATGGTAAGGTGGTATTCTTCGATAGCCCCCCGCCTGATAACTTCCATTCGCTGCTGAGCTCGGGGGTTGTCCTCTTTCAACGAACTGATTGGAAACAGCAGGCGGTCGGAATTGATAATAAGAACGCCGTATTGTTCGGTGAGGCCGGGCAGGCGATCTTTCAGCAGGTCAAAGCAGATACTACCGCTCTTACGTCTCGCTTCTATGCAGAAGAGGGGCACTTTATTCTACGAGCTACCCCCCAAGCCAATCTCGAAACGTACGTACACTTTGACGCTGCACCCTTAGGCTTTCTATCGATTGCGGCGCACGGTCATGCTGACGCGTTATCCTTTGTGATGCACGTCGACGGACAGCCGATCATCACGGACGTAGGCACCTACACGTATCACACGGAGGCCGATTGGCGGAGCTATTTTATCAGCACACTGGCGCATAACACTATCTGTGTAGACGGGCAGGATCAGGCTAAGAGCACGGGACCTACCATGTGGGTACAACACTACGCGGTGCGCGTACTAAACCACGAAACTACGGATGCACAAGACCGTGTCGTGGCCGAGCACAATGGCTACCAGTCTATTGGGGTGATGCATCGCCGAGAGATTACGCTCGACAAAGCTACCGAAACGCTGCGTATCATTGACCACATTGCGCTAAGCCAGCCCGGTGAGCACACCCTAGAAATGCCCCTTCATCTACATCCCGAGGTAGCGGTTGCCCCTGCCTCAGCAGGCACCTGGGCACTCACCGCTCACGGGGCCCGACCGGTTATCGTTAAGCCCGATTCGGCGTGGCAGGTTTCAATAGTATCCGGACAAACTGATCCCATACTGGGTTGGTATTCGGAGTCGTTTCAGAAGAAGCGCGCTACACATGTTTTACTCGGACAATTGCAGATTAACCAAGACGTCACTTTAGTCACCGAAATTACGGTAGGTCAGCCCGATCAGCAGTAAACAATTTCTTGCCATTTGTATTGATATAGTTCAGATTGATAGTAATTTGGCTAGTCGATAGGGTGGCTACCCCCGTTCAATCTTTTTAACCTTTCGTAGCAAAATATCCAGAGACACAACAATACCTATGGCTGAAGTAATACGAATGCCCAAGATGAGCGATACCATGGAAGAGGGCGTAATCGCTTCCTGGCTCAAAAAAGTAGGCGACGAAGTAGAGTCCGGTGACATCCTGGCCGAGGTGGAAACCGACAAGGCTACCATGGAGCTTGAATCATTCGAGGATGGCACTCTACTGCATATTGGTGTAGAAGAAAGCAACTCGGTGCCGGTAGACGGAGTCATTGCTATCATCGGAGAAGAGGGCGAAGATATCGCTGACTTGCTGAAAGATATAGAGTCCGGCGGTGGTAGTAACGGTGATAAGAAGAACGACAAGAAGGAGCCATCAGAAAGTGAGCCGGAAGAAACAACCGACGAAGCCGATGAGGCGGTAGATGCCTCAGACGTTGCGGCCAACGTTATTCTGATGCCCAAGATGAGCGACACCATGGAAGAGGGCGTGATCGCTTCCTGGCTCAAAAAAGTAGGCGACGAAGTAGAGTCCGGTGACATCCTGGCCGAAGTGGAAACCGATAAGGCTACCATGGAGCTAGAGTCGTACGAAGATGGCACATTGCTATACATCGGAGTAGATGAAGGTGGTTCGGTACCCGTCGACGGAGTGATTGCTGTGATCGGTGAAAAAGACGCCGATTACGAGAAGCTACTCAAAGCCAATTCTGGTAAAAAATCAGAGAAAAAATCAAACGAAGATGCACCATCGAAGAGTGCGCCCGAAGACAAGGAGACCACGAGTGAAGATAAAGACGCGCCTGCTTACGTGCCAAGCCGGTCTAGTAACGGTACTAGCAGCAATGACACCACCGATGGGCGGGTGAAGGCCTCGCCGTTGGCTAAGAAAATGGCGCAGGAGAAGGGCTACGACATTGCCAGTATCGAGGGCTCGGGCGAACACGGGCGCATTATCAAGCGCGATGTGGAGAACTTTAAACCGAGCCAGCCGAGTGCTGAACCCCAAAAAACTGAGAAAACTGCCGACGATAGTGCCCCTGTGACGCTACCACCCGTGGTAGGTGAGGAGCGCTATGAAGAGAAGAAGGTATCTCAGATGCGTAAGGCTATCGCTCGTCGTCTGTCCGAAAGTAAGTTTGGTGCTCCGCACTTCTATCTCACCATGGAGATCAACATGGATCGGGCCATCGCCGCGCGTAAGAGCATCAATGAGTATTCGCCGGTCAAGATATCGTTCAACGATATTATTATCAAAGCCACGGCGGCGGCGCTGCGGCAGCATCCTGATGTGAACGTAGCTTGGCAAGGTGATACCATGCGCTACAACGAACACGTACACATCGGAGTGGCCGTAGCGGTAGATGAAGGTTTGCTAGTGCCCGTCATTCGGTTTGCTGATAATAAGTCACTGGCCCATATTTCTACCGAGGTAAAAGACTTGGCCGGTCAGGCAAAGAACAAAAAGCTTCAGCCGAAGGATCAAGAAGGAGGCACGTTTGCTATCTCTAACCTGGGTATGTTCGGCATTGAAGAGTTTACCGCCATTATCAACCCGCCCAACGCTTGTATCCTAGCCGTAGGCGGTATCAAGCAGACCGCTGTTGTTAAAGACGGGCAGTTGGTGCCCGGCAGTGTGATGAAGGTAACGCTCTCCTGCGACCACCGTGCCGTAGACGGTGCGGTAGGTTCCGCGTTTCTGCAAACCTTGAAGGCTTTTATTGAGGATCCTATCCGAATTATGATTTAGGTCGTTGGCACCTGCTGACGATGATGATAATCTTCGTTTTTCATCTTAGAAAGAGCCGGGCAGTATGTCTGGCTTTTTTTGAACATTAGCACCTCGGCCCTCGTAACCTATGTTCCGGGGATAAATACTATTGATCACTGTCCACTGACTTTTAACTAAATCAGACTAATGAAATCTCAGATAAAATCAACGACCGTGGTGGCCATTCGCCACAAAAATCAAATTGCCATCGGTGCCGACGGGCAGGCTACGATGGGTAATACTGTGGCAAAAAGCAACGTAAAGAAAATTCGTAAACTGCAAGACGGAAAGATCGTTACCGGATTCGCAGGTTCCACCGCCGATGCGTTTACGCTGATCGAGCGCTTCGACGAAAAGCTAAATTCCTACGGCGGCAATATGAAGAGAGCGGCCATTGAGCTAGCCAAAGACTGGCGTACCGATCGCTACCTGCGTAAACTAGAGGCGATGATGATCGTGGCCAACCGCGAAGAGCTGCTCATTCTATCGGGCACGGGGGACGTGCTGGAGCCCGACAATGGCATTGCTGCCATCGGCTCAGGAAGCATGTACGCGCAGGCCGCGGCGGTAGCCCTCAAGAAGCACTCGCCGCAGATGACCGCCGAAGAAATGGTGACCGAGAGTCTGCATATCGCGGCCGATATTTGCATCTACACCAACCATAACCTGGTGGTAGAGAAGCTAGAAGCTTAAAAGGGGCGACAACTACCTATCTGCTGATTAGTGGGACTTAAAGCTCATCCACAATAGCTTTCACATTCACACGGCAATCATTCAATACCGTAATGTCTTGATCCCAATCGACGAAGGCCCAGGGGGATCCGGCCTCGGCTACGACCACTTTTTCAGCATCAGTGAGAATCCAGATAACTTTCTTCACGCCAAAGTGAAACAGTTCCTCCGTCTTTTCATTGATGTATCCCAAGCTGTCAGCCATGCCGTCTACCGTATTTAGTGCCGCTTTGATATCCACTTCGATGACCACCTCGGGAGCAAACCCCAGGTACTTTCGTTTGTCCTTGACCTGCTTCATTTGGTCGCGCCGTACGATGGCTAAGTCAGCTGAGCGATGCTTTCCTGGGGCCAGCTGAATACCCAATTCACTGCTGAGCACTCTATACTCCCCGCGTAAACCGGAAATTAATGCGTATACCAAGTCAGTAACCAGTGACGATTGTAAGATACTGCTGCCCATAATTTCTTCTAATGTTTTGGTGCCATCCAGATACTGCTCGTAACCTTGATAGTAGATTGGTCCACGGTCCGTCATCTCGTAGATGAGACTCTCTGGAATCGTCTGTACGGTGGTAGTCTCCATCATGAATCTTTTTTATCCAATATACGGTTTCTTTGCTATTATTGCGGTCGCTAATCGGCAAAACTACGTATGGAAGCCCTCTCTGAAGCTAGAATTCATCAGCTACGACAAATCATAGCGCAAAGCTTACCCGGCTGGTCGGCGCAGCAACGAATGTCTACGGTGGTACATCGCGATGCCCGCCTGAAGCCCCGCGCCGACGCTCGGCGAGCCGCAGTATTAATGTTACTCTATCCTCGCGAAGATCAGGTCTACCTTCCGCTGATTGTACGCCCCATCTACGACGGAGTACACAGTGGACAAATCGCCCTGCCGGGCGGTAAAGTAGAGAAGGAAGATCGCTCATTGGTTCATACCGCGCTGCGCGAAACGAAAGAAGAAATAGGGGTGGATGTAGCCGAAGGCCAGGTGCTGGGCGTACTCTCGGAGCTCTACATTCCGCCCAGTAACATGCTGGTGACACCGGTGCTGGCCTACACTCAGGTACCGCCAAACTATACTCTCGAGCCCACTGAAGTAGCCGAAGTGTTAGACTTTCCTCTGTCAGCTTTTCAGCAGTCCAGCAACCAGACCACTGTCTTGGTTGAGGTGGCTAACGGGCGCTCACTGGAAGCACCGTGCTTCCTGATCGAAGAGCGCGTGATCTGGGGTGCTACGGCTATGATGATGAGTGAGCTGGTTGCTATTGTTAATCAGATACCTCGCGGCTAGACAGTCTTTCTCTTCCGCTGGTTGAGGGTGAGCAACAGGTATACTCCGATCATCACGAGCGGCACGCTGAGCCATTGTCCCATGTTCAGCGGAATATCACCCTCCCAGTCTACCTGATTCTCTTTGAAGAACTCGTGTACAAAGCGCAGTCCGAACACAAAAATGAGGAACAGGCCGAGCAGTAGGCCTTCGGGTGTTTCACGCTTCATCCTCGACCACAAATAAAACAGTAGTAAAAATACCATAAATACCGTGGCTGATTCGTAGAGCTGCGCGGGGTGGCGGGGGATACCAAACGTTTTCACGGTCGCCATGTAAGCGCCTCTTTTTTGGGTAATCTCAGCATCCACCGGAGTGTCAGCCGGTTCGTAAATATGTTCTTGCACACTGCGGTAACCTGTCATAATACGCTTCAAGTCACTCTCGACAAAGCGTTTGATCTCAGCTTCTTGGTAACCACCTTTATTAAAGGCGATTTCTACCTCAATCGGACGATAAAGTGCATTATCGGTTCCTTCTGGTAAGTTTGTGTCGCCTGGCCCCTCTCGTATTTCCACTTCGTCTACCAAGGCAGTTCCCTCTAGAATATCCACTAGGTTGCGTGCGAACACCACCCCGTAATCACTTTCGGTAGGCTTCCCAATAATCTCAGAATTCATAAAATTGCCGAAGCGAATCATAGCTCCCGTAAGGGCTACCACAATCACAATGCGGTCTACTACCCACAGAAAGCTCTGTCCCGGACGAGGGTTGCGTTTCACCTGTCCCTGTAGCAGTTTTATATCGAAATTGCTGTAGAGAAAGAGGGCGAGCAAAATGCCAATGGCGGCACCATGACTGGCCAGGCCACCTTCCCACACTTTGAAGATATCGATCGGGTTGGCCAAGTATTTGGCCGGTTCGTAGAAGAATACGTGGCCCAAGCGAGCGCCCAAAATAGTGGCAACCACCATGAACACCGTTAGTGTTTCTACGTCTTGTTCTTGGTGACCCTCGGTGCGAAAGATATAAAAGAGAATCTGCTGAGAGAGGAGAAAACCACCGGCAAACATCAGTCCGTACCAACGTGGTGCCCAACCGCCGTCTGTGATGTGAAACACAGCAGGGTCTGCCGTCCAAACAATAAAATCAAGAATCGTCATACTAAGGTTGTTTGTCAGCAGGCAAAGATAGAATAATCGCCTAAAACCGACTGGCCCTGCTCACTTTTGTTCGTCAGTACCACCCGCCAAAAGCCGAGGACATCTTATCGGTTAGGTGTTTGTATTTTTTCTCATTAGTTTTGAATCTATAAAAAGCGTATATTTTACACGTTTCCGCTCTTCAATCAATATGATGGTCTTTATATTTCTGAAAAAGGTACTGACGTACTCCACATGGTTAGGCGTTCTCAGTCTCGCCGCCTGTAACAGCAATCCACCCGCCGAAACCACTTCGTCAGAAGAGGACACTACGGTATTTCCCTTATCCTTCGAAACCGTTCGTATCAGCGAAGAAGGCAATTTATGGTTTGCTTATGCCATGGCTGATGTAAACAACGATGGATTGCAAGATTTCATCACCAACAACAACGGCGGCTTCGGCGGCTGGATGGGCTGGCTTGAAGCTAAGCCCGACAGTTTGTGGCCTATTCACGTAGTGGGAGCCGAAGGGCCCACAGATAGTACTTTTTCGTCGAGTGCCCTGGATGCTGGAGATATTGACGGCGACGGCGATATCGATTTGCTGGGTTTTCAGCAGACAGGCGCGTGGGACAACGAAGATGAACCTACTGAAATGTACTGGTACGAAAATCCCGATTGGAACTACCATAAAATTGGCACTGCGCCCGATTTTGTCAAGGACGTGAAAATCGTCGACCTCAATGCCGATGGTAAGCTGGATATGATTGCTATGACTTACGTAGAAAGCGTCTTTATGGTGCTGCGGCAAGACGGGCCGGAACAATGGACGGTGGTAAATGAACAGACAGTAACCAACCTACACGAGGGGATGGATACCGGCGACATTGATGGTGACGGCGATCTGGACGTAGCCACGAATGGATACTGGATACAAAACCCGGGGGGCGATCTCACCGGTGACTGGATAACCCACGTTATTGATGAGAAGTGGCATAACCAGGACGGCGACTGGTCGAAGAATGCTACCAAGACCACATGCTACGATTTTGACGGTGATGGCCGGGTAGAGATACTCACTTCCCACTCCGAACGGGCTGGCTACCCCGTCAGCTTGTACCGTACTGAGGACGCCGAAGGCGGTATTTGGGAAGAAGAGGTGCTACTGGACAGCGTGGCTGCCTGCCACACCCTGGAGGTGTACGATATGGATTTGGACGGCGATGCGGATATTGTTACCGGTATCAATGCGGCGAGGGCCAAAGACCTCGCCGTGGATCACTTTGAGGTTTGGGTACTGCGCAACGACGGTCAGCAAAACTTTGAGCCCGTTGTCATTGGGGAAGAGGGTATTTACAACGGTCAAGTGGTCGATTTTGAGGGCGATGGCGACGGCGACATCGTTCGCCTTTCGGGACACGATGCTAAAAATATTGAGTTGATGATCAATACTGCGCGGTAGTATTAGGTCACGCCCCATCGCACTTCACAGACAACCACTGGCTGTTTTCGATACATCTTTATCCGCAAGTGGATATCGCCACAACCACTATTCCAATATAAGACAAAACATGTTATCCACCGTTCTAGCAGAGTTTCAACAACATCATCACAGAGAGCCATCACTCACCGTGCGCGCTCCCGGCAGGATCAATTTGATTGGTGAGCATACTGATTATAACGAGGGCTTTGTGCTTCCGGCAGCCATCAATAAATATGTATACCTCTCGCTGCGCACCAGAACAGATGCTACTGTAGCGGTTCGCTCCGTTAATTTTAGCGAGACACTACGGTTTGATATAGGTGGTACGTTGCCTACTAATACTTCTGCCTGGGGACAATACGTATTCAACGTTGTGCAAGTTCTGCACGAACGCTACGCTATCGGAGGACTCGAGATTGCCTTCGGTGGTGATATTCCACTAGGAGCGGGCATGTCTTCGTCTGCCGCGCTGTGCTGCGGACTAGTTTACGGTCTGTCTGAATTGTTCGGCCTTGATATTTCTCGTCCAGAAATCGCGCTGATGGCGCAGGCCACCGAGCATCGCATAGGAATCAACTGTGGTTTGATGGATCAATACGCTGTGTTGTTCGGACAGTACGATCGGGCACTATTACTGGACTGCCAGAACCTACAGTATGATCACTTTCCGCTGGAGTTGGGTGAATACGCACTGGTACTTATCAACTCAATGGTAGAACATGAGTTGGCGGCCGAATCAGGCTATAACGATCGGCGCAGGGCTTGCGAACGGGTGGTAGCACGGATACAAGAAGACGATCCCAAAGTGAAATCATTACGCGCCGTCAGTCAGACTACGTTAGAAGCGTATCGGTCGGCACTACCTTCGGAAGATTATCAGCGCGCTCGCTACGTGTTGCACGAAAATGAGCGGGTGTTGCAATCAGTGGCAGCGCTTCAAGATCGTGACGTATCACGGCTTGGCAAGCTGATGTATCAGTCGCATCAAGGGATGCGCGATGAGTATCAGATCACTACGCCCGAGCTAGACCAACTGGTGGCCATTGCTCAACGAGAGGGTGCCATCGGAGCTCGTATGATGGGAGGAGGATTTGGTGGGTGTACCATCAACTTAATAGAAAAAAAGGAGCAGCAGCAAACGATTGACCGTATCGTGCGGGCGTATCATTTAGCCTATCGCTTACAGCCTGAAGTATACGAACTTAATTTGAGTGATGGCGTGACCAGTGAGGTTGACAAATCTACGCCTACGACGCCAACCCGGCAATGGTAATCTTATGAAGCTTTTAGAAAATCAACCGCACCGACGTTATAACGCCCTCACCGGCGAATGGGTACTGGTATCTCCACACCGTAGCCAGCGCCCTTGGCAGGGGAAAGTAGAAAAGAAGACCGAAGACTCCCGGCCGTCCTATGACCCACAGTGCTACCTGTGCCCGGGCAACCAGCGCGCGGGCGGTCGTACCAACGAGACTTATACCAAGCCCTACGTCTTTACCAATGACTTTGCCGCGTTGCTACCCGACTCGCCCACCACTACGTACGAAGACGGATTACTGCGAGCCCAAAGCGAGCAGGGTTTGTGCCGAGTGGTATGCTTTTCACCCAACCATGCGCTCACTATCCCTGAAATGGACGAAGCGGATATCCAACAGATAATTTTGGTATGGCAGCAAGAGTACGATGACCTAGGTAGGCGAGATTTTGTGAATCACGTTCAAATATTTGAGAACAAGGGTGCCACCATGGGGTGTAGCAACCCGCATCCGCACGGGCAAATCTGGGCGCAATCTTCGGTGCCACGGGAGGTGGTGAAAAAGACAGAGACGCAGCAAGCCTACTATCGGCAGCACGGTCGCACCCTACTGACTGACTATCTAGCGCAAGAGGTGGCGGCTGGCGATCGGGTGCTCATTGATAACGAACACTTTGTCGCCCTTACTCCCTTTTGGGCGGTGTGGCCCTACGAGGTGATGATCGTGCCGCGCCGTCCGATGCGAGACATCACAGAACTCACCGACGAAGAAGCGCACGCGCTGGCCCGCATCTTTCGTCAGCTCACCATTCGTCTTGATAATATTTTCGAAACTTCGTTTCCTTATTCAATGGGCATTCACCAACGTCCTACCGACGGTCAGGAGCACCAGGCTTGGCATTGGCACATGAGCTTCTATCCGCCGCTGCTGCGCTCGGCCACGGTCAAAAAGTTTATGGTAGGCTACGAAATGTTTGCTGAGCCCCAGCGCGATATCACCGCCGAGGCCGCGGCTCGCACCATTCGCGAAACCAATGAAGTGCACTATAAGAAAAATAGATGATCTGAAAAGTAGAGCTAGGTCTCGCCTCGGGTGTTTTAATACGTCATTGTGAGGAAGCATGACGCAGCAATCTGCCGCGTGGCGACCACCGCGTGGCGACCACCGCGACGGTCGCTTCGTTCGTGTCTCGTTGAGCGTGGCACGAAGGTAGCTTACGTTCGCCAGTAAGGTCAAACCTGAACTACTTATCGCGCGTCAGTTTATCCACCAACCCTAACAGCCGATCATTTTCCTGCCTTGGACAAGTGATCTCCTGTTCCATGTGCTGAAACATCCGTTCCCACACTTCCGTTTGGGGCTCACTGCTGTGGTAGGACTCAGTGTTATTGTATCCATTGACACCGCAGTCACTATTGTAAGAAGCCCTGATAGAGTAAGAATTAATCAAACTTTTAGAATTATGAAAGCTAAATTCATGAAATTTGTAAATTGCCTTATTCGCGATGAAATGAAACACGTTTTGGGCGGATACAGCGGGAGTTGTGGAGGGATGGGTAACTTGTGTAATACAGAATGCCCCTGCCCAGATTCTCAAGATTGATGCGTAAACAATCGGTGCTCAACTAGACCTCTCTAATCGTTTGGAGCTTGCTTGTGAATACAAGGCGGAAAGCTCTGTATTTTACGCCTTGTGTTCTCAGTAATAATAGAAAATATGAAGTATATACTTTATGTAGCAAGCGTAATCTTATTATCCCCAGTCAGCTTGATATATGCTCAGGATAGTAAACTTTTTCCTTTTGTAATAGAAGGAGATATCGGTGCCGATACTGGTGTAGTAACGCTGAATCTTTATTATGACAGAGATTATTATCCGGAAGGAATTAAAGGCATGAAGTCTAAAGTGGCGAAGGGAAGTTTTTATTTTAACGATTCAATTCCTTACCCACAAGGGGTTACATTGAGCTACGGGGAAGCATACAGGTCCAGTCTTTTTGTGGTGGAACCAGGTGAACAAAAAGTTGTCGTTGATGTGAAGACGAATGGAGAAGTGCCAAAGGTAAGCAACTCGGCAATGCAAGAATATGAGAGTGATTACGCCGAAGCATTTAATCCTGTCAGATATAAACGCAAAATGCATAACGTAAAGAGAGATAGGTTGGATAAGTTATACCCTGATCAGATTCCTGACAGTATCCTATTCAGTTTGGAAAAGGAGATAAAAAAGGTATATGAGGAAAGTGATAGTATTCTACTCAAGTACGTCGCTACTTATCCAGATTCATACATTGCACTTTGGAAACTTATTGAGCTCTTTTCTTTCGTAGGATACGAAAATGTTTACGAATCTACCCTGGCCCAGTTTTCAGATTCGTTAAGAAGCACTTATGCAGGTCAGGTGCTTATTAAAAAGCTGAAAACATCAGGCATGGCTGCTATAGGTAAAAAATTTCCACTGATAACTGTGGTGGATAGACACGATAATAAACGAGATGGTTTGCCTCTTTTAGGCAATAAATACACACTCGTTGACTTCTGGTACAGCAACTGCTACCCCTGTATTGCGCAGTTTCCTCACTTGCGAAAGATTCATGAAGAACACAAAGACCAGGGATTTGAAATCATAGGCGTTTCTACTGATAAACTCAAGTATGAGAAAATGTGGATAAAGGCTATTGATAAGTATCAACTAACTTGGTCGCAATATTGGGATAAAAATGGAGGTGAATCTTCCAGGCTTTCTATCAATAAATTCCCTACTAATTATCTATTAGACAGTAAGGGAAAAGTTATAGAAAAAGATTTGCGCCCAATAGAACTAGATCGGTTTTTAGAGGAAAACTTAGAATGAGATATACTGACCTTCTCGATATTTGTTTTGTAAATTTTAGTTCCGATAGAATTCATATTAGCTATTAGTGAAGTCGTAGATCCGAAGATTATTTATCAATTTAATACCTGAAAGTATTACCCCTATTTATAGTTTACATACTGAAGGACTCGGATTGTTTACTGAATTAAAGATAAGGTTGCGCAACCCTGGGCGTTATCCGAAAAGCCTTAAAGAGTAGGATCTAACCTTAATATTTTTGATGCTGTTACACAAAGTATGACAGATCAAATGTATTCAAAGTTTATGTAAAGGAAGGCTAGTTCAAAGGCAATGATATGATTTTCTAGCTTTCTAGAAAAATTACATGACCGACGAAAAGCTCTTCTAATACGATGCCTCAAACGGCAATTATTCCCCTCGATTTCCTTAGTAAATCCTTTACCTATTTGGCATACATCGATATGAAAAGCCTTTCTAAAGCTCCGCTACTAATTTGCTCTACTTCAGCAATATCACGAACACCCATTCCGCGTACAAACCGCGCCACGGGGGCATGCGTTTGAGACGTTGATTAAGGGCAGAGTGACCGCCTGAGTAGCTCAACGCATGATCGCCGATGAACTGACGCTGACAGTCTTTGCAAGCGTGGTTTTGCTTGTTTAAATAGCTTTTATGGCCATTTTTAACAATATTAGTGCTCTGGCAGCTAGGGGCAGTAGAGAGCCCCCGTGGCGCGGTAATTTGTATTGTCATAACATACAAAAATACCTCTAATGTCGCTAGCCGTCAATCATTTAGGATCATCATACTTTTTGAAGCACTTCCAACATTATCACTCACCGCTATCATCCTCTGAAACCAACTGCTTTTGCCACTGATCAATGGCCTTTTGTTCAGCACTGAAATTGAAGCCCACAGCTCGCACCACTTTGCCCTGGTCTAAATAGGGAGCAGCATAGTGGTCGGTTTTGATTTGTGCTAAGGCCACTTCGGCACTTTGGTCGAGTTTAAACTCCAGCACGTAAATCACCCGTTCGGTGTGCACCACCGCGTCGGGTGCGGTCGGCTTAGACCGGCCTTTGGCCTGGCTGACTTCTGCCTGCACAAATAAATCTACCAGACTCAGGGACAGAAAGATGATAGAATGATAGTAGGCTTCCCGGTCAGCGATAAAAATCTGGTAGGGGATGCTAGCGAACAAACCGTTGAGCGTAGCCACAAACTCGGCGATATCGTCTTGATCTAAGGCTTGCTTTAGTTGTAAAGCCCGGATAGCGGTCTGTGAAGGGTACTCCCCGCTATATTCGGCCAGCAGGTGCTGCAACAGCGCGTGCTTCACTTCCTGGTTAGGGTAAGAGAGCGTATAGGTCTGTCCGTCGCGGGCGCAGATGGTGAGGTAACCGGTTTGAAAAAGCAGCGTGTAAGCATCGATGCGCTCTATTTCAAAAGCACTCAGTGCCAGTGCGCTCACCGGCTGGTTTTCTAGGTTATACTTTCGTTCTCGGTTCAGTAGTTTGATCAGGAAGGTCGGAGTACCGGTTTCAAACCAGAAGTTCTCAAACGATCTCTGAGTAAAAAAGCTCAAAATAGAGTAAGGATTATACACGAAGTGGTGCGCGTCCCACGAATAGCCATTGTACCACTGCTTAATCTGGGAGAGCAACGCTTTTCGTCCGCTAAAATTGGGTGCCAACGAGTCGATGCGATTCGCGAAATAGCGCTCCAATTCTTCCTGTGTGTACCCTAGCAACGTCGCGTAGTCAGAATAAGTAGTTAGATCGGTGAGATTGTTGAGCTCCGAGAAGATAGACACGCGGCCGGGCGGCGATCCGCTGAACTTGCTCACTCCGGTAAGCAGCACAAAACGCAAGTGCGGATCAAGGGGCTTGAGCATCGAATAGAAGTTTTTAAGAATCTCTCGGTTTGCCCGTGCCTGGGGTAGGTCGTCCAGATAATCCAGAATAGGTTTGTCGTACTCGTCAATAAGCACCACGACTCGCTCTTGTTGTTGAGCCAGTGCTACCACCAACTCTTCAAATTGCGCTGGGTAAGAACTTTTCTTGAGGGTAATACCGTACGCTGCCGCCCGGTCGGCCAGCTCTTCGTAGAGAAAAACTTCCAGTCCCGATACCTTATAACCCGACTTATTAAAGCGAAAGTCCAGTACCGGGTAGGTCTGCTGCCAGTCCCAATGGTCATAAATCCAGAGTCCCTCGAACAGCTCCTGACTGCCCCGGAACAACTCGGCCAGGGTAGACACCAGCAAACTTTTGCCAAAGCGGCGGGGACGCGATAGAAAGTAGTATACCCCCGTCGGTAGCTAACTGATGAAGTAGTTCAGTCTTGTCTATATAAAGAAAATCTTCTGAACGAAGTCGCTTAAAGTCCTGAAGGCCAATTGGTAATTTTTTCATACTTTAAAGAACGTAATTTTCCGGCGCATTGTCTACGGTTCATGCACTCGCACGATTTTTACAAAAAGCGGAACACTATCTCATCACTTATGTTGTAGTAAAGCTTGTCAAAGACACTACATATTCCTATCTTTGCCCCTCAATTTGGGAAAAAGGTACACAAACAAGATATAATTAATGCCCACCATTCAGCAATTAGTCCGGAAGGGAAGGAAGAAACTTACTTCCAAATCAAAGTCGCCGGCTTTGGAAGCATGCCCGCAACGTCGCGGTGTCTGCACCCGCGTATACACCACCACGCCTAAGAAGCCTAACTCTGCCATGCGCAAGGTGGCACGGGTACGATTAACCAACGGCCGTGAGGTGAACGCGTATATTCCGGGGGAAGGGCATAACTTACAAGAGCACTCTATTGTACTGATCCGAGGGGGTCGGGTAAAAGACTTGCCCGGAGTGCGTTACCATATCATTCGGGGGGCACTTGATACCGCCGGAGTAAGTGGAAGAACGCAACGCCGATCAAAATACGGAGCCAAAAGACCAAAGAAATAATCAATGAGAAAGTCAAAACCTAAGAAGCGGTACATACTGCCTGACCCCAAGTTTGGCGACACGCTCGTCACGAAGTTTGTGAACTACCTGATGGTAGACGGTAAAAAGAGCGTAGCCTACAATATTTTTTATGATGCAGTAGCCATCGCTGAAGAGAAAACCGGCGACAACGGGCTAGAAGTCTGGAAGAAGGCGCTAAACAATATATCCCCTGCCGTAGAGGTGAAAAGCCGACGCGTGGGAGGATCCACTTTCCAAGTACCGATTGAAGTGCGCCCTTCGCGCCGTACGTCTTTAGGAATCAAATGGATGATCCGCTACGCTCGTTTGCGAGGTGAGAAAACCATGAAGGAGCGCTTGGCCGGTGAAATTGTGGCGGGTGCCAAGGGGGAAGGGGCCGCTGTAAAGAAGAAAGATGATACCCATCGTATGGCTGATGCCAACAAAGCGTTTTCTCACTTTAGATTTTAATTGAAGCTATGGCAAAGAAGGACTTAAAGTTTCTTAGAAATATCGGCATCATGGCTCACATTGATGCGGGCAAAACCACTACTACTGAGCGTATTTTGTACTACACCGGTCTCACTCATAAGATCGGCGAGGTGCACGACGGTGGTGCCACGATGGACTGGATGGCCCAGGAGCAGGAGCGGGGAATCACGATTACCTCGGCAGCTACCACCACCACCTGGAAATACCCTACTGAGCAGGGGCAGCCTAATGACGAAACCAAAGACTACCAGGTCAATATCATTGACACCCCCGGTCACGTGGATTTTACCGTAGAGGTAGAGCGCTCGCTACGGGTGCTCGACGGGGCGGTGGCGCTGTTCGATGCGGTGTCAGGCGTAGAACCTCAGTCGGAAACCGTGTGGCGTCAAGCTGATAAGTATAAGGTGCCTCGTATCTGTTTTGTCAATAAAATGGATCGTGCTGGTGCAGACTTCTTCAACGTAGTAAAGGAAATTAGCGACAAGCTGAATGCTAAGCCTATTCCTCTTCAGGTGCCCATTGGGGCCGAAGAGAACTTCAAAGGAGTGGTAGACTTGGTAATCAACAAAGCCATCGTCTGGGACGAGGATAATCTCGGTATGACCTACAAATATGTAGACATTCCGGCTGAACTGGAAGAGACGGTACAAGAGTGGCGTCAACAACTTATTGAAAGCGTTGCGGAATACGATGACGCTTTGCTAGAGAAGTTCTTCGAAGATGCTGACTCTATCAGTGTAGAAGAGATCATGGCGGCGATTCGCAAAGCAGTGATTGATATGTCGTTCTCACCCGTACTGTGTGGTTCGGCGTTCAAAAATAAAGGAGTGCAGGCATTGCTAGACGCAGTCTGTGCCTACTTACCTTCTCCAATGGATATGCCACCGGTGACGGGCACCGACGAAGAGGGAGAGGGGAGTTATGTCCGTAAACCCGATCCTGATGAGCCGTTTGCGGCCCTGGCCTTTAAGATTGCTACTGACCCTTACGTAGGGCGTCTGGCGTTCTTCCGCGTTTATTCCGGTCAGCTTCCGGCCGGTTCGTACGTGCACAATATGCGTACCGACAAGAAGGAGCGTATATCGCGTTTGATGCAGATGCACGCTAACAAGCAGAATCAGATCGATAAGGTAGAGGCGGGTGATATTGCGGCAGGGGTTGGCTTCAAGGATATCAAAACCGGTGACACACTCACTGATGAAAAGAACAAGATCGTGCTTGAGTCTATGTCTTTCCCTGAGCCGGTCATTGGTTACGCTATTGAGCCTAAGTCTCAAGAAGATGTAGATAAGCTCGGTATGGCCGTGGCCAAACTCGTGGAGGAGGATCCTACGCTTCAGGTATACACCGACGAAGAAACCGGACAGACCGTACTGCGTGGTATGGGAGAGCTTCACCTGGATATTATATTAGACAGGATGAAGCGTGAGTTTAAGGTTGAGGTAAATCAAGGTGCACCGCAGGTAGCTTACAAAGAGGCCCTAACGGCTGACGTTGAGCACAAAGAAGTATACAAGAAGCAAACGGGCGGCCGCGGTAAGTTTGCCGACATCGTCTTTGAACTAGGACCTCTGGCTGCTGATAGCGAAATCAAGCAGGGCTTAGAGTTTGATAATGCCATTGTTGGTGGAGTGATTCCTCGTGAATTTATTCCTGCGGTACAGAAGGGCTTTGAGTCGGCCATGAACAATGGACCGTTGGCGGGATATCCGATCGATACAATGCGGGTTAAACTGTTCCATGGTTCATACCACGATGTGGATTCTGATGCTTTGTCCTTTGAACTAGCCGCTCGTCTTGGTTTTAAAGAAGCCGCTAGAAAAGCGAAGCCGGTCATCTTAGAGCCTATTATGGCGGTAGAGGTAGTGTGCCCAGATGAATACACGGGGCCCGTCAACGGCGACTTAAACAAACGCCGTGGTATCATCAAAGGAATGGATACCAAGGGCGGTGCTCAGATTTTGAAGGCGGATGTTCCATTGTCAGAACTGTTCGGATACATTACTGACCTTAGAACGATTTCATCAGGCAGAGCTTCCGCTTCGCTGACTTTCTCTCACTACGATGAAGTGCCCTCTGGTATCGCTAAAGAAGTAATTGCACAAGTAAAAGGGGAAGCCGTTAAAAGCTAAAAAAGTATGAATCAGAAGATCAGAATAAAACTAAAATCTTACGACCATAATCTGGTCGATAAGTCGTCTGAAAAGATTGTGCGAGCGGTGAAAACTACCGGTGCCGTGGTAAGTGGTCCTATTCCGCTGCCCACGCGCAAAGAGATTTTTACCGTACTACGTTCCCCGCACGTGAACAAGAAAGCGCGTGAGCAATTTCAACTGTGCACGTACAAGCGTCTGGTAGATATCTACTCGAGCAGTACCAAGACGGTCGATGCCCTCATGAAGCTAGAGCTTCCGAGTGGAGTTGACGTTGAGATTAAGGTCTGACGGAAATCCTTATCTAAGAAAGAACCAATGCTGCTCAAGTGGCATTGGTTCTTTTTTATGTTTGGGGATAGCGATAGCGTGCCCACATCAAGTGGTTATCTCTACTCTGATAATAATTATTTGAACATAGGCCTTTGAGAAGGGAAGTAAAATTCCTATTTTTGCAGTCCTTTACGGAAAAATAACCTTTCCGTGCAAAAAATTACACATACATCATGTCTGGTATTATAGGAAAGAAAATTGGTATGACGAGCATCTACGACGAGGAAGGAAAGAGTATTCCTTGTACGTTGGTAGAGGCAGGTCCTTGCGTGATTACGCACGTTAAGAACGAAGAAACGGACGGTTATACGGCGGTACAATTGGGATTTGGTGAGCGTAAGGAGAAGCATAGCTCCAGGGCGGCCATGGGGCACTTCAAAAGAGCGAATACTACCCCTAAGGCTAAGCTGGTAGAATTTCGCGACTTCCGTACGGAGTTTGAAGATCAGGTGGCAGTCGGCAATACGGTTACTGCCGGTGAGGTGTTTGCCGAAGGAGACTTTGTGGATGCTATCGGTAAAGCCAAAGGTAAAGGCTTCCAAGGAGTAGTGAAGAGACACGGTTTTGGTGGAGTAGGCCAAGCCACACACGGGCAACATAACCGTCAACGTGCTCCTGGATCCATCGGGGCCTGCTCGTTCCCATCGCGCGTTTTCAAAGGAATGAGAATGGCCGGTCGCACGGGAGGGCAGCGTACTAAGGTGCTGAACCTTCGTATCATGAAAATTTACCCAGACAACAATTTGGTGCTCGTAAGTGGCTCTATTCCCGGAGCGAAGAACGCTTATGTTGTACTAGAGAAGTAGAGAATACTATGGATATTACTGTAAAAAGTGCGAGTGGTCAAGACACCGACCGGTCAGTTTCGCTCAGCGACGCTGTGTTTGGGATCGAACCCAACGACCACGCCATTTATCTAGACGTAAAGCAGTACCTGGCTAACCAGCGTCAGGGTACGCACAAAGCCAAAGAGCGGGCAGAAATTGTTGGCTCAACCAAAAAGATAAAGCGTCAGAAGGGTACAGGTACGGCTCGTGCCGGAAGTATCAAGTCACCAATTTTTCGTGGTGGTGGTCGCGTATTTGGCCCTCGTCCGCGCAATTATGGCTTTAAACTTAATAAAAAGCTAAAGCAAGTGGCCCGTCGTTCGGCTCTCTCTTACAAGGCGCAGGATAAGCAGATTACCGTGCTAGAGAATTTGAAGATGGACGCGCCTAAAACCAAACAGTACTTGGATTTATTAGGAGCCTTATCTTTAGATAATCACAAGTCACTACTGGTATTAGGTGAAAACGACCATAACGTACACTTATCAGCCCGTAACATCAAGCATGCGAATGTGACTACGGTGAAGCAACTAAACACCTATGACGTACTAAACGCCAATCACTTGATCATTAGTGAGGGTGCTGTAGAGGTCATCGACAAACTACTCGTTACTAGCCCTGAGACTGAATAGTTATGCAGATATTGAAGAAACCTATCGTTACTGAGAAAGTATCCGTGCTAAACGAGAGTGGTACCTACGGATTTATTGTTGCCAAGCAGGCCAACAAGTTGCAGATTCGGGAGGCTATCGAGAAGACCTACGGAGTGACCGTAGAGAAGGTGCGCACGATGAATTATCAAGGAAAGAAGAAGAGCCGATACACCAAATCGCGCATCATCACCGGGCGAAGTCCCAACTTCAAAAAGGCGATGGTGCAAGTGGCAGAGGGCGACGTAATAGATTTTTACAGCAACGTATAATTTGTAGAAAATGGCTGTTAAGAAATTAAGACCAATGACGCCGGGGCAACGCCACCGATTGGCTCCTGACTTTTCGGATGTAACGACGAACGTTCCCGAAAAGTCGCTGATCGTTTCGCAACGTCGTAAGGGCGGTAGAAATAATCAGGGGCGGATGACCGTCCGTAACGTAGGCGGCGGACACAAGCGCAAGCTACGGGCTATAGATTTCAAGCGCAAGAAGTTTGACGTGCCCGCTACCGTGAAGTCTATTGAGTACGATCCCAACCGTTCAGCACGCATTGCGTTGCTATTTTATGCGGATGGTGCCAAGGCGTATATGTTAGCACCCGCCGGTTTGAAGGTAGGACAGCAGGTGGTATCTGGCGAGTCTGTTGCCCCGGAAGTGGGTAACTGCTTACCGTTGTCTGCCATGCCTATGGGTACTATTGTGCACAACATAGAGCTTACTCCCGGCAAAGGTGGACAAATGGCTCGCAGCGCGGGAACTTACGCTCAGTTGCTGGCTCGCGAAGGAAAATACGTAACCCTCAAACTTCCTTCGGGTGAAATGCGTATGGTACTATCCGCTTGCATGGCCACCGTTGGTTCGGTATCCAATGTAGATCATATGAACGTCACACTGGGGAAAGCGGGTCGCCGCCGTTGGCTAGGCCGTCGTCCTCGTACCCGTGGGGTAGCGATGAACCCGGTAGATCACCCAATGGGCGGTGGTGAAGGTAAGTCATCCGGCGGGCATCCTCGTTCGCGCAATGGTGTCATTGCCAAGGGCTTCAAAACACGTCGTCCGAAGAAGCATTCTAATCGATTGATCATTAGCCGAAAGAGTAAATAAGCATGGCACGTTCGCTAAAAAAAGGACCCTATATCGACTTTCGCCTTATTAAAAAGGTGGATAACATGAACGACTCCAACAAGAAGTCAGTGATTAAAACCTGGTCGCGTCGTTCTATGGTTTCACCCGATTTTGTGGGTCACACGTTTGCAGTGCACAACGGGAACAAATTTATTCCGGTGTATATCACTGAAAATATGGTTGGCCATAAGTTAGGTGAGTTCGCGCCTACACGGAACTTCCGTGGGCACATTGCTAAAAAAGATAAAGGCAGAAGATAATGGAATCCGTAGCTAAACTAAGAAATATCCCTACGTCACCCAGAAAGATGCGCCTGGTGGCTGATATGGTGCGCGGTCGTGATGTCTTCGATGCGTTGACCATTCTCAAGTTCGAGCCCAAAGCGGGAGCCGAAAAGATAGAGAAGCTACTAGCCTCTGCTATTGCGAACTGGGAAGAAAAGCACGACGACAGTTCTGAAGACGCTAACCTATACATTAAAGAAATTAGAGTAGACGGCGGACGTATACTGAAGCGTCTGCGTCCGGCTCCTCAGGGTAGAGCACACCGCATCCGCAAGCGCTCTAATCACGTAACGCTCATTATTGATAGTCGTCCTGAGACAGAGGCTACGGCTGACACCGAAACCCAACAAGAAAACGCCTAAACTATGGGACAGAAAATTAACCCGATTGCTTTTCGCCTCGGTATTATCAAAGGATGGGATTCTAGCTGGTACGGCGGAAAAGACTTCTCTGATAAACTAGTAGAAGACTTTGAGATTCGGAAGTACGTTAACGCTCGTTTGCAGCGGGGCGGTGTCTCTAAAGTAGTAATTGAGCGCACGCTCAAGCGTATCACACTCACGATTCATACCGCTCGCCCGGGCGTAGTAATCGGTAAAGGTGGTGCTGAGGTAGACCGATTGAAAGAGGAACTGAAGCAGCTTACCGGCAAAGAAGTTCAAATCAACATTTACGAGATCAAGCGTCCTGAGCTTGACGCACAGTTAATTGGTGACTCAGTGGCACAACAACTGGCGGCCCGTATATCTTACCGTCGTGCGATGAAGCAGGCGATTGCTTCGGCCCTACGGGTCGGTGCTCAAGGAATTAAGATCAAGGTTTCTGGTCGTTTGGGCGGAGCTGAGATGGCCCGTACCGAGCAGTATAAAGAGGGGCGTATTCCCTTGCATACGCTGCGCGCTGATATAGACTACGCATTGTCCGAAGCCAACACCGTATACGGAAAGATTGGTGTACGTGTCTGGGTATTCAAAGGAGAAGTATTTGGTAAGCGCGACCTATCGCCTAATGTAGGAGCAGACAGCCAGAGTGGCGGACGATCCGGTGGTCGTGGTGGACGCGGCAATGATCGTGATCGCCGACGCGAAGGTGGTGGACGCAGACGTAGAAATCGATAATCAGAACAAGCAATGCTACAGCCGAAAAGGACTAAGTTTAGAAAAATGCAGAAGGGGCGGATCAAAGGAATCGCCCAGCGAGGTCACACCATCGCATTCGGAAGCTTTGGGTTGAAGACTCTGGAGCCCGGTTGGATCACAAGTCGCCAGATTGAGTCAGCTCGTATCGCCATGACCAGATACATGAAGCGCGAAGGCCAGGTGTGGATTCGCATATTCCCCGACAAACCGGTTACTAAGAAGCCCGCTGAAGTGCGGATGGGTAAAGGTAAGGGTGCCCCCGAGTACTGGGTGGCTACGGTTCGTCCCGGAAGAATCATGTTTGAGATATCTGGAGTGCCTACTGATGTGGCTAAAGAAGCATTGCGACTGGCTGCTCAGAAACTACCAGTGAGTACTAAATTTGTCGTGAGACACAGTTACGCCGGAGATTGATATGAAAAATAACGAAATCAAAGCATTGTCTGCCGAAGAGCTTCGCGATAACATCAAGACAGAGCAAGACAAACTTATCAAGCTACGCTTTTCACACGCAGTGTCACCTATAGAGAACCCGACACGTATCAGAACGGCGCGAAAACTTGTAGCTCGTTTGAAAACCGAATTACGTGCCAAAGAAATGGCTAAATAATGGAAGAGAACAAGACACAACCCAGCGAAGAGACAGCCGCTGTGCAGGCACCTGAGGAAGATACCTCAACCACTGACACCGCGGTAGTAGAAGACAAGCCCCGTTCTTCGGTATCAGCTACTCCTGCACCAGAAGTGAAGGATGGACGCAACCTGCGCAAAGAGAGGATAGGTGTAGTCACCAGCGATAAGATGAACAAGACCATTACTGTTGCTGTTCAGCGTCGTATCAAGCACGCCATGTACGGTAAGTTCATTGGAAAAACGTCAAAGTTTACCGCCCACGACGAGAAGAATGAGTGTGGCATTGGTGATACGGTGCGTATTATGGAAACTCGCCCCCTTAGCAAGAACAAACGCTGGCGCTTGATAGAAATCTTAGAAAGAGCAGAATAACTATGGTACAGCAAGAGTCTAGATTGAATGTAGCGGATAATAGCGGAGCACGAGAGGTGCTTTGTATTCGCGTATTAGGAGGAACCGGAAAGCGCTATGCTTCAGTAGGTGACAAAATAGTGGTCACCGTTAAATCTGCCCTGTCTTCCAGTAGTTTAAAGAAGGGAACCGTTTCTCGTGCCGTCGTGGTTCGAGTGAAGAAAGAGATTCGCCGTAAAGATGGGTCTTACATTCGTTTTGAAGAAAATGCGGCCGTTTTACTCAACCCTAACGATGAGCCGCGAGGCACCCGTATTTTCGGCCCGGTAGCCCGAGAGCTGCGCGAGAAGCAGTTCATGAAGATTGTATCTTTGGCCCCAGAAGTACTATAAGCATGAAAACGCAGAACAAGAAGATTAAATTACGTATCAAGACCGGCGATAAGGTTCAGGTTATTTCTGGCAACGACAAAGGTAAGACTGGTGAAGTGCAGGAGGTGTATCCCGTGCTCAATAAGGCTAAGGTAGAGGGCGTGCGTATGGTGACCAAACACCGTAAGCCTTCGGCTGAAAATACGGAGGGTGGTCGTTCGCAAGAAGAAGCACTTATCCACATCAGCAACTTAGTGTTGATTGATCCTGCTACCAACGAACCCACTCGTGTGGGTCGTCGCCTCAACGACAAGGGAAAACTACAGCGATTTAGTAAGAAAAACGGAGAATTTATCTAGCCATGGCCCAGACAGAAAAATATACCCCCCGTCTGAAGGAAAAGTATCAGCAAGAAGTGATTGCGCACATGCGCGAGAAGTTTGCTTATAAGTCCGTAATGCAGGTGCCTAAGGTACTGAAGGTAGCGGTGAATAAAGGAATCGGTGCTGCGGTGGCTGACAAAAAGTTGGTGGATGTAGGAGTGGATGAACTTACCACAGTCACCGGACAGCAGGCAGTCCCCACCATCGCCAAGAAGTCGGTTTCTAACTTTAAGCTGCGAGAGGGCATGCCGATTGGTGCAAAGGTAACCTTACGGGGTAGCCGTATGTACGAATTCATGGATCGTCTTCTAAGCATCTCCTTGCCACGAGTACGTGACTTTCGGGGTATCAGTGACAAAGGCTTTGACGGGCGCGGTAACTATACACTAGGAGTGAAAGAGCAGATTATCTTTCCAGAAATTAGCATCGACAAGGTGAACCGCATATCGGGCATGGATATCACTTTCGTTACTTCAGCCGAAACGGACGAAGAGTGTTACGAACTACTGAAAGCACTCGGTATGCCATTCGCTAACAAAAACAATTCATAAGTATTATGGCTAGACGATCAGTAATAGCACGAGAAAAGAAACGCCAGCGCTTGGTAGACTTATACGCCGAAAAGCGGGCTAAACTTAAAGAAGAAGGAGATTACGAAGGATTAGACAAGCTACCCCGTAATTCTTCACCGGTTCGTTTGCATAACCGTTGCAAATTGACCGGGCGTCCTCGGGGTTATATGCGCAAGTTTGGTATATCTCGTGTGACTTTCCGCGAAATGGCATCTCAAGGAAAAATACCAGGTATCACAAAAGCTAGTTGGTAAAAAATTTTAAAAAGGGGCATAATTAACGTACTTTTGCGTTCCGTTTTGCCTAGCAGTTATAAATAGCATTACACATGGTTACTGATCCTATCGCTGACTATCTTACCCGCATCCGGAACGCCATCCGTGCGAATCACCGTATCGTAGAGATACCAGCGTCTAACATAAAGAAGGAGATCACGAAGGTCCTGCATGATAAGGGATACATCCAGAACTATAAGTTTGAGGATGAGGTCAATTATCAGGGGGTGATCAAGATTGCTCTCAAATACAATCCTTCTAACAAGAATTCTGCTATCACGCAGCTGACCAGAGTGAGTAAGCCGGGGCTGAGAAAGTATGCTCCTTCTGGTGACCTTCCTCGTGTGCTGAACGGGTTAGGAATAGCCATTCTCTCTACTTCTAGAGGGGTTATTACCGACAAGGAAGCCAGAGACCTGAAAGTGGGCGGCGAGGTATTGTGCCACGTATACTAAGATCAAAACATGTCAAGAATAGGAAATCAACCCATTGCACTGCCTAAAGACGTAACGCTTTCGGTAGACGATCACAATGTTGTTACAGTGAAAGGCCCCAAAGGCACACTTACGCAGCAGGTAGATCGTGACCTTAAGATTGCGGTAGACGAAAATGAGGTCTCTATTAAGCGTCCTACTGACCAAAAGCGCCATAAATCAGCCCATGGTTTGTACCGTTCTTTACTGTATAATATGGTAGAGGGAGCCAATGAGGGTTACAAGAGGGAGTTAGAGCTGATTGGCGTAGGGTACAAGGCCTCAGTGCAGAAAGATATTTTAGAACTTAGCCTAGGTTACTCTCATGGCATATTTCTACAAATGCCCGAGGGCATAGACGTCTCCGCTGAAACCGCTAAGGGAAAAGCTCCCCGGGTCACGTTGACCGGATTCGATAAGCAGCTCATCGGTCAGGTAGCAGCTAAGATAAAGTCGCTTCGTCCGGTAGAACCCTACAAAGGAAAGGGTATCCGCTTTGTGGGTGAGCAGGTAAGAAGAAAAGCTGGTAAAGCAGCCGCTAAATAATATATAACTATGTCTAAGACCAAAGCCCAGCGTCGGCTACGTATTAAAAGAGGAATACGCCGTAAGATCAACGGCACCAACGAACGACCTCGTTTGTCGGTATATAAAAGTAACACCAGCATTTACGTTCAGCTGATTGATGATCTGGCTGGTAACACACTCGCGCAAGCTTCTTCTCGTGAGCTTGGTGATTATAACAATGCTACCATTGAGGTATCAAAGAATGTAGGAAAGAAACTGGCCGAGCGAGCGAGTGAAAGCGGTATAACCAGTGTGATATTTGATCGTAATGGTTACGTCTATCACGGAAAAGTAAAAGCATTAGCCGACGGCGCACGCGAAGGCGGATTGAAATTTTAACTATGGCAAAGAACGTAAAGTCAATTAAAGCAAGTGAGATAGACCTCAAAGAGAGGGTGGTTTCTATCAATAGAGTGGCCAAAGTGGTGAAAGGCGGACGCCGATTTAGTTTCTCTGCCATTGTGGTGGTAGGAAACGGTAACGGTGTGGTTGGATACGGTTTAGGCAAAGCTAACGAGGTAACCGACGCTATTACCAAAGGTGTAGACGATGCGAAGAAGAACTTGCTAAAAGTGCCGTTGCTAGGAGGCACCGTGCCGCACGAAGCGTTAGGTAAGTACAGCGGCGGTTTGGTACTTATTAAGCCTGCTGCCCCGGGAACAGGGGTGATTGCCGGTGGAGCGATGCGTGCTGTGCTTGAGAGTGCTGGTTATCACGACGTATTGGCTAAATCGAAAGGGTCGTCAAATCCACACAATGTGGTAAAGGCCACCTTCGATGCGTTGATGTCGATGCGAGACGCTTATACGGTCGCTGAGCAACGTGGAATAGAATTGAGTAAAGTTTTTAACGGTTAATCATCATGGCAAAAGTAAAGGTTACTCAGGTAAAGAGCCTGATCAAGCGTCCCGAGCGGCAGAAGCGAACCATACAAGCCTTAGGTTTAGGTAAGATCAATCGTTCTGTTGAAGTAGAAAATACTCCACAGATCGCCGGTATGATTAATAAAGTATCACATCTCGTCACAGTAAGCGAAGTATAGTATGGATCTTAGTTCATTAACACCCGCCAAAGGTTCGGTTAGGAGTAATAAGCGATTGGGCAGAGGACCTGGGTCCGGCACCGGCGGCACCGCCGGGCGTGGGCACAAGGGGGCAAAGTCTCGCTCAGGTTACAAGAGGAAAAGCGGTTTTGAGGGTGGACAGATGCCCCTGCAACGTCGTGTGCCTAAATTTGGCTTCAATAGTCCCAACCGAGTGGCGTACACTGCGCTCAACTTAGACCAAGTGCAAGCCATTGCTGACAAGCAAGGAAAAAGCAGCCTGACAGTAGCGGACTTCGTGGCTGCCGGGCGGGTTGCCAAGAAAGAACGTCTTAAGATACTCGGCGGCGGAGAAATCACTTCTGCCGTAGAGGTAGAAGCGCACGCATTCTCAAAATCTGCGACCGAAGCTATAGAAAAAGCCGGAGGCAAAGCCACTCAAAGATAGCCTTATGAAAAAGTTCTTCACGACCATTCGCAATATCTTCTCTATCGAAGAACTTAGAACCCGTATCCTGAACACGATCGGGTTCTTGATCATTTTCCGTCTAGGCTCTTTTGTGGTGTTACCGGGCGTAGATCCTAACCTGTTGCTAGAAAATGAGGGGGGCTTATTTGGCCTACTTGATGCTTTTCTGGGGGGGGCGTTCAATCGGGCGTCTATATTTGCACTCGGAATTATGCCGTACATATCGGCATCCATTGTTATTCAGCTACTGACCGTGGCCGTTCCTTACTTCCAGAAGCTACAGAAGGAAGGAGACTCAGGGCGTAAAAAGATCACGCAGATCACGCGTGTGCTCACTATTGCCATCACACTGGT
Source organism: Tunicatimonas sp. (assembly GCA_965213875.1). GTDB lineage: Bacteria > Bacteroidota > Bacteroidia > Cytophagales > Cyclobacteriaceae > Tunicatimonas. Next base: position 254,890 of record CBDCAN010000024.1, read on the forward strand.
TCAGTCTACCGCTTACCTTTCTACTTCGGTTACGCCTGAGGCCATCGTCATTGATCGGACGTTCTTTACTATTTCGTCTATGATTCTGCTCACATCGGGCACCATTTTTTGCATGTGGTTGGGTGAGAAGATTACGGAAAAGGGCATTGGTAACGGCATCTCAATGCTGATTATGATCGGTATTATTGCCCAGTTCCCGGATTCTATTATTAAAGAGGCTTTCGCTAAAGGTACCAACGGAGCACTTCTTTTTGTGCTAGAAATTGTGGCACTGTTCTTCGTCGTGATGGCTACCGTGCTGCTCGTACAGGCGGTGCGCCGTATTCCGGTACAGTACGCCAAGCAAGTAGTAGGCAACAAGGTGTACGGCGGACAGCGTCAGTATATCCCCCTTAAGGTGAATGCATCCGGCGTAATGCCGATTATCTTTGCACAGTCTCTGATGTTTCTACCGGGACTACTGTCAGGATTTTTTGCCGAGACGAACGATACCGCCGCCTCGGTTGTTCGTACGTTTGGTGATATTACTTCCTGGCAATACAATCTGGTATTTGGGTTGATGATTATACTGTTTACGTTCTTCTACACAGCAATCACAATCAACTCTACCCAGATTTCAGACGATTTGAAACGCAACGGTGGGTTTGTGCCGGGGGTGAAGCCCGGGCGTCCTACCGCAGATTATATTGATGCCGTACTATCGCGCATCACGCTACCCGGTTCTATATTCTTGGCGGTAATTGCGGTGTTGCCTGCGTTTGCCAATTTAGCGGGTATCACCATGGAGTTCGCGTATTTTTACGGCGGAACTTCTCTACTGATTATGGTAGGAGTAATTTTAGACACCTTGCAGCAGATAGAAAGCTACCTGTTGATGAGGCATTATGAAGGAATGATGAAGTCAGGTAAAGTGCGGGGACGTTCGCAAAACCCAGCGGTCGCTTAGCAGAAGTATTAACGAGTAAACAAATTATGGCTAAACAAGCATCTATTGAGCAGGATGGTACGATCACTGAAGCGTTGTCTAACGCAATGTTTCGAGTAGAATTAGAAAACGGACATGAGGTAGTAGCCCATATATCCGGAAAAATGAGAATGAATTACATTAAGATCCTACCGGGTGACCGGGTGAAGCTAGAAATGTCGCCCTACGATCTCACGAAAGGACGCATTGTCTATAGATACAAATAATTATGAAGGTTAAAGCATCCGTAAAGAAGCGTAGTGCCGATTGCAAGATCGTGCGACGCAAAGGGAAGTTGTACGTAATCAACAAGAAAACCCCCCGATTTAAACAACGACAAGGATAATTATGAGAATAGCAGGAGTAGATATTCCCGATAACAAAAGGGGCGAAATAGGACTTACCTACATTTTCGGCATCGGCCGTAGTGCGGCCAATAGCATCTTAGCAAAAGCCGGAGTGGATAAAGACAAGAAAGCCGGTGAGTGGAATGATGATGAGTCTAACGCTATTCGCTCGATTATATCCGAAGAGTTTAAAGTAGAAGGGGTTCTGAAGTCTGAGGTACAGCTTAGTATCAAACGCTTACTAGATATTGGCTGTTACCGCGGTTTGCGCCACCGTCGTGGACTGCCGGTTCGCGGACAACACACCAAGAACAACTCACGCACCAGAAAGGGTAAGCGCAAAACGGTAGCAAATAAGAAGAAAGCAACTAAGTAAAGCCGCGATGCATCGCGGCTCAATGGCATAGACTATGGCACAGAAAAGAAAAGATAAGGGAAAGAAAAGGGTAGTATCAGTGGAAACGCTGGGACAGGCTCACATCAAAGCTTCCTTTAACAATATCATTATCTCTATCACCAATTCTTCAGGGCAGGTAGTTTCCTGGGCTTCTGCCGGAAAGATGGGCTTTCGTGGTTCTAAAAAGAACACCCCTTACGCAGCGCAAATGGCTGCCTCCAACTGCGCACAGAAGGCGCACGACCAAGGGATGCGTAAGGTAGAAGTATTTATCAAGGGACCAGGTTCGGGCCGTGATGCTGCCATCAGGACTTTGCAAAACACCGGTCTGGAAGTGGTGTCAATTCAGGACGTGACTCCGTTGCCGCACAACGGATGCCGCCCCCCCAAAAGAAGAAGAGTATAATATTCAGTACAGACGCCACGGTGGCGTCTCAACCAGATACACACTATGGCTCGTTACAGAGGTCCTAAGGCGAAGATCGCCCGCAAGTTTAATGATCCCATTTTTGGCCCTAGCAAGGCGCTGCAAAAGAAGAGCTACCCGCCTGGGCAGCACGGCCGTAGCCGCCGACGTAAGCAGTCAGAATATGCCATTCAGTTAATGGCCAAGCAAAAGGCAAAGTATACCTACGGGGTACTAGAGCGTCAGTTCGCTAACCTGTTTGATAAAGCGAGCCGAAGCCAGGGCATTACCGGTGAGGTGCTGTTGCAATTGCTAGAAGCTCGTCTCGACAATGTTGTCTATCGCTTCGGTATATCACCTACCCGTCGTGGGGCCCGACAGCTCGTCGGTCACAAGCACATTACCGTCAACGGTGATGTGGTTAACATTCCTTCTTACAGTTTAAAGCCTGGTGACGTAGTGGGCGTACGAGAGAAGTCCAAGTCACTTCAGTCAGTAGTAGACAGCCTGGCGTCTCACAGTGCCAAAGCCCGGCAGTATAGCTGGATCGATTGGGATAGCAGTTCGTCTAGCGGACGTTATACCACGCATCCACAACGAGATGAGATTCCTGAGAACTTACAGGAGCAGCTGATCGTTGAGCTTTACTCTAAGTAATTTTATCATCACCTACACACAACGTATATGTCAATATTAGCATTTCAGATGCCCGAAAAGGTAGTCATGGAAAAGGCCGATAATTTCCACGGCGTTTTCACCTTCAAACCCTTGGAGAAAGGCTACGGGGTTACTATTGGTAATGCATTAAGAAGAATTTTGCTCTCTTCATTAGAAGGTTATGCGGTGACCGGTATCAAGATACCCGGCATACTACACGAGTTTTCTGCGGTAGAAGGAGTAGTAGAAGATGTTTCGGAAATGATTCTGAACCTCAAGATGGTTCGTCTTAAGAAAACCGCCGAAGAGTTTGTTGATAACAAAATAGTTGTCTCCCTCAAGGGGCAGAGCACCTTTACCGGTGCAGACATCCAGAAGAGCACTTCTTCCTTTGAGGTCCTGAACCCTGAGCACGTAGTAGCGCACCTGGATGAATCGGTGGATATTGAAGTAGAACTGTTTGTTGATAAAGGACGAGGCTATCTGCCTGCCGAAGAAAACAAGCAGAATGATCAGTCGCTAGGTTACATTGCCATCGATGCCATCTTTACGCCGATCAAAAACGTTATGTACCGCATCGAGAATACGCGGGTTGAGCAGAAGACAGACTACGAACAACTGCAACTAGATATTCAGACCGACGGTTCGGTACACCCTGAAGAGGCTCTGAAGGGCGCTGCCAACATCTTGATCAATCACTTTATGCTGTTCTCGGATCAGAGCATGATCCTGGAAACCCCTCAGCAGGGCGAGCCCGATGCGGTAGACGAAGAAATGCTGCACATGCGCAAGTTGCTAAAGACCCCGCTCAATGACCTTGACCTGTCGGTACGCGCATACAACTGCCTGAAAGCCGCGGATGTACGTACTTTGGGTGATTTGGTAACGCTGGAAATTTCGGACATGATGAAGTTCCGGAACTTCGGTAAAAAGTCACTCGCCGAGCTAGAGCAGCTGGTGCAAGATAAGAATCTAACGTTCGGGATGGATCTATCACGTTACAAGCTAGAAGAAGACTAACACACGGCAACGATGTTGCCTAACGATACATCATGAGACACGGAAAGAAATTTAACCATCTGGGAAGGACTTCCACCCATCGCAAGGCAATGCTGTCTAACATGGCGGCTTCCCTGATCGTCAACAAGCGTATTACCACTACGGTAGCCAAGGCAAAGGCCCTACGGCAGTACGTCGAGCCATTAATTACCCGCTCTAAGACCGACACTACCCAATCGCGTCGGGTGGTATTCTCTTACCTACAGGACAAAGAGTCTTCGCAAGTGCTGTTTAGCGAAGTGGCCGAGAAGGTAGCCGATCGTCCGGGTGGCTATACGCGTATCATTAAGTTAGGTAGCCGATTGGGTGATAACGCTGAAATGGCACTGATCGAGCTGGTAGACTTCAACGAGATTTACTCACAGAAAGAAGAGAAAACTACGCGCACACGTCGTAGTCGTCGTGGTGGAAGCAAAAAGAGTGCGGCTAGCACCAACAAAGGTGCCGACGCTAGTAGTTCTACTGAAGAAACACCCGCTGTGGATAGCGTTGCTTCTGAGCAAATTCTAGAAACCGCCCCTGCGCCTGAAGAAGATGCTCCGGTTGCTGAAGTTGAAACCAAGGATGACGGTGACACCATCGCGGTAAGCGGTGAGGCTATAGTCGGTGAGCCGGTTGCGGTTGAAGAAGTGCCCGAAGCTGAGCCAACAGACGAGGCACCCGAAGACAGCGCAGACAGCGATAGCTCAGAATCGGAAGAGGAGAAGCCGAAACAATAACCACCGGTTGCGTCAAATCGTTGCCGCACGAAACTCATAAGGGATCTGCCGTTGTACGGTTGATCCCTTTTTTTTTAGCGTTTTATTTTCAAACTTGCGTCCCATCATTGAGCTCAATCAGTATCCGCATGAACGACCACCAACCGAACACTGCCACACTATATCTGGAAGATGGAACCTCGTTTCATGGGTTGGCCATTGGCAAAGTTGGAACACAAGGCGGCGAGATATGCTTCAACACCGGAATGACCGGTTATCAGGAGATATACACTGACCCTTCATACTACGGGCAGATCATCGTCAACACTACTTCTCACATTGGTAACTACGGTGTGCTAGACGCTGAGCAGGAATCAGCCAAGCCCAAAATAAGTGCCCTTGTTGTCAACGCTTTTTCCGATCACTACAGCCGCACCCAGGCCGACCACAACCTACAAAAGTATCTGGAAGATGCTGGTATCGTTGGCATCACTGGTATTGATACCCGCCAGTTGGTTCGCCATATCCGTAACAAAGGGGCTATGAACGCAGTCGTGTCGTCGGAAACCTCGGATGTAGAGGAGCTCAAGAAATACCTGGCCGAAGTGCCCTCGATGGATGGCTTAGAGCTATCTAGCGAGGTATGTACTACAGAACCATTTACGGTGGGTGACGAAAGCGCTGAATTCAAAGTGGCTGTGCTAGACCTGGGTATCAAAACTAGCATTCTGAAGAATCTGACCGAACGAGGGTGTCAGTGTCGGGTTTTTCCGGCAAAAACCCCGCTGGCTGAGATGGAAGCCTGGGAGCCAGACGGTTACTTTATTTCTAATGGTCCCGGTGATCCTGGTGCGATGGACTACGCCGCCGACACTGCCCGAGAAATTGTAGCATTAGACAAACCACTGTTCGGTATTTGTTTGGGACACCAGGTACTGGCACGGGCCAACGGTATCAAGACCTACAAAATGCACCACGGTCACCGTGGCCTCAACCACCCGGTGAAAAACCTAGTGACCGGGCTGAGCGAGATGACCTCTCAGAACCACGGCTTTTCAGTAGACATGGAAACCGCCCAGCAGGCTAGCGGAGTGGAAGTGACGCATTTGAACCTGAACGATAATACGGTGGCGGGTATTCGGATGAAAGACAGAAAAGCATTTTCAGTACAGTATCATCCCGAATCGTCCCCCGGCCCGCACGACTCTCGTTATCTATTCGATCAGTTTGTTGAACTAATGAAACAGGCTGCCGTGCCCGTACGGTAGCGCACTCGGACTAAACTTTATGTTAGAAAGTGAAATCTTTCTACCCACTCGATAATCTTCGTCCGTTAGCGTAGAAAATCAATCGCTAAAATAAATTCGAATTCTTTTTATCCGAACCAGTTTATGAGTACTATCAAAAAAATTCACGCCCGACAAATATTAGATTCTCGTGGCAACCCTACTGTAGAGGTAGATGTACTAACCGACGATAACCATTTCGGAAGAGCCGCCGTACCCTCCGGGGCATCCACCGGAAAGCACGAAGCGGTAGAGCTGCGCGATAACGATAAAGGTGTCTTCATGGGCAAAGGCGTAACGCAGGCGGTGCAGAACGTGAACCAGAGTATCGCTGAGAAGCTGGTGGGCACCTCCGTGTTTGAGCAAAACCTCATCGATCATACGATGATTGAGCTAGATGGCACGCATAATAAATCAAAACTGGGGGCCAATGCCATTCTGGGGGTCTCATTGGCGGTAGCCAAGGCAGCAGCAAATGCCGTACAACAACCCCTGTTTCGGTACATCGGGGGGGTAAGTGCCGATACCCTACCGGTTCCGATGATGAATATTCTGAACGGTGGAAGCCACGCTGACAATGCTATTGACTTTCAGGAGTTTATGGTGATGCCCGTGAAGGCCGAGAACTTCTCGCACGCGCTGCGAATGGGTACTGAGGTTTTTCATCACCTCAAGAAAGTGCTAAAGGACAAAAACTTATCAACCAATGTGGGAGATGAAGGCGGGTTTGCTCCCAATATTGCCTCCAACGTAGACGCAATCGAGGTGGTACTCAAAGCCATCGAAGACGCAGGGTATCGGCCCGGTGAAGATATGTTTATTGCGATGGATGCCGCTGCTTCTGAGTTCTACGACGAAAAGAAGAAGCTCTACCGCTTTGCTTCTACCGGCGACGAGCTCAGCTCGTCGGAGATGGCTGACTACTGGAAAGAGTGGGTAGACAAGTATCCGATCATTTCTATTGAAGATGGTATGCAAGAAGACGACTGGGACGGGTGGAAGCGCCATACTGAGCTGGTCGGAGATAAAATTCAACTGGTGGGCGACGACCTGTTTGTCACCAACGTGGAGCGACTGCAACGGGGCATTGATCAAGAAATAGGCAATGCTATCCTCATCAAAGTGAACCAGATTGGTACGCTTACTGAGACCATCGCCGCGGTCAATCTGGCCAAGCGCAACGGTTACAAAAGCGTGATGTCGCACCGTTCGGGAGAAACCGAAGACAATACGATTGCTGATTTGGCGGTTGCGCTAAACACCGGACAGATTAAAACCGGTTCGGCTTCTCGCTCAGACCGTATGGCGAAATACAATCAGCTCATTCGCATAGAAGAGACCCTGGGAGCCACTGCGTTCTATCCTAACGAGTTACTGTAGCACTCGGTCTAGCTTATGGTTTGCCAGAAAGAATTGTATTCTTTCTGGCAAAATATCTATCTTAGGCAGAATCGTACACAATGCGCCGCGCTTGGCCTTCGTTTTGTACGTAGTTTCGATCATCAAGCATCTCTGTTCATCATGCAACTCTTAGATCGACTACCTAGATTCATGAAGAGTTTTTTCTTTCTGTTTACCGTAGGGTTTGCGGTGTGGATGCTGTTTATGGATGCTAATGATATTCGGTCTCAGCTTCGTCTGGGTCAGAAGTTACGCGCACTAGAAGCCGAGCGAGTGTTCTACGAACGTGAGATCAAGCAAGTAAATCATGATCGTGAAGAGTTGTTAACAAATGACGAACTGCTTGAGAAGTTCGCCCGCGAAAATTATCTGATGAAAAAGCCAGAAGAAGATGTGTACGTCATTGTGAAGGAGTAGCTATGCAGAAGCTTTTTATTGTTACAGCACTATTGCTGTGGTCTTTGGCTAGTGTGGCGCAAACGGACTCCACTGAAACTTACGAAGAACCAAATTCGTCGGCTTTTTGGGAGAAGGTTACGCTCGGGGGTAACTTCGGTTTGCAGTTCGGTACGGTCACTTTTGTGGATATCTCACCTACTTTTGGCTATCGCTTCACTGATAAATTCACGGCCGGGCCAGGGATTACCTACCGTTACATAAAGTTTAGGGGTTTTGAAGGTTCTAGCTTGTACGGCGGACGGGTGTTTGCCCGCCATCGTATTGCCCGACAGTTCTTTATCCAGACCGAATACGAAAGTCTGAATACCGAGTACCGCACCGGTAACCCCGATCTACCTATATCTCGCACTTGGGTACCTGGTTTCTTTGTTGGTGGTGGGCTATTTCAACCACTGGGTCGCCGCGCCGCTATTATTCTGGCGGTACTTTACAACCTGAGCTATGATGTTACGCGGTCGCCTTACAATAGTCCGTGGAATGTCAATGTGGGCATTACATTGTAAAAAGGTATCTACACCTGACGAAGCTACCGCTTCATTACTTTTTCATTGCTAGAGACGATACTTCCCTGAACAAGTCTTAGAGCGTCTTTAAAAATTCCTACTCGTAGTTACTTACCAATAAGAAATTTTGTTCTGCTTATTTACCCGATCCAAGTTCATTTTCGGCTTGATTCAAAAGCGGGTGGTGCACGCTAGATGAGGAACTTAAAGATTTGGCAACGAAGTAGTTATTGTTGGATTCGTCGCGCCACGATGGCTAAAACCTGATTAGTGTGCCTACCGCGCCGCTTCGGCCTCCCCTCACTGCCAAAGCACTAGTATCGTAAAAAAGCGGTTTGACCGCTCGACTGAAAACTATAGTAAAATCTTGAAAGCCGGACAACTACCTACTGCTCTGCTTCTCTGATAGGATTGCTGAGCCGCTCGCGTTCGCGAATAGTTTCAGCGTCCCGCTGCTCTGCGGCTCGCTGAAAGTCTTCCGGGTCATCTAGCGAGGGAGATGATACCACCGCCTTCCAGTCAAATTTTTCGTCGAAGGGATCTAGGGCCTTTTGCGGGTCAAACACTTGTGGGTCTACCGCGTAGGCATCATACTCATTATAGTTCGGCGCAAACACAAACATATCTGATAAGTCAGAGGCGCTGGCATCGTATTGATTAAGGTACGGAACGCCCAGAATGTGCCAGAAGGTTTTGAAGATACTACCGAAGCTGTAGTGCTGGTGTCCTACGTAGTTCCGTTTGGCGTAGGGCGAGTATACCATGAGTAGGCTGCGGTGCGCGTCCACGTGGTCCACACCGTCTTGTGAATCATCTTCGGTCACAAAGATTGCCATGTTTTTCCAGTAGGGGGTATGCGATAGAAACTCGACGAGCCGCCCGAGGGCCAGGTCGTTGTCAGCCATGTAGCTTTCCCGAAAAGGATAACCCGCTTCAGGCCGGTCACCGGCTCCGTGGTCATTGGGTAAGATAATGGTCAGCACCTGCGGTAATCCACCGTCACTCCATTTGGCTTCAAATTCATCGATGAACGTATCTACCCGAAACTGATCAGGAATCGCCATATTGTAGGTGGCGTACTGCTTAGAAGTGCGGTTGTAGAGCGGCCCCGGCACCGGATAGTTAATTGTGGGGCGCACGCCAAAGTACTTGAGGGTGGAATCGGAGTAGCTATTGGCTAGTTCTACGCCAAAACCAAAATTGAAGAAGCTAACATCGTGTCGCTCCATATGATCCCAGATGGAACCGGCTTCATTATAATCCTCAGGATAGATGGCGCCCGACGAGCCCACGATGCCGTAGTTACCGGGAGCCCCCGAGCCGGCCACTGCCCGGCGCTTGCCTCCGTAGGCCGCCGCTACTGAAGTTTCTACCCACTGATTCGGGTAGGTGTTCACGAGCCAACGGTGCCCATCTGCCGAATGGTCCGCGTCTACGTAGAAATTGTCGGCAGTAGCAAACCGCTGGGCCAGCATCAGGTGGTTTAGCATTACCGTGGCGGTGTCTACCGTACGATCACCGACTTTGTTACTAAATGTGGCACCGTAGCCGTAGCGGGCCAGCGAAGGCTCGCCTCGTCCGTCCTTTAGCTGACCGAATACCTCGTCGTAGGTGCGGTTTTCTTTCGACACAAACACAATGTGCTTGATGGGCGACGACCGCTCGCCCGGATACAGTGGAATAGGGTTTTCCTGGCGGGCAGCACGTGCTTGGTCGCTCACGGCAGAAAATGAAAAATTATTATCTACAACTCGTTGTGTACCCTGAGTCAGCGCATCGCCGGTTGGAATATCCAGCACGGTGATACTTCCTTTCATGAGTCGCCCGATGTTGCTGCCTTCGGGGCCTAGCTCGAAGTCAGGGCCACCGTTGGGGCCGCTTCCGAAGCCTTTGGCGTTGGCGACGATCAGTTTTTTACCGTCAGGACTCACGGCCAGCTTAGAAGGGAACCAGCCCACCGGGATGTGACCGATAGTTTTCATGGAGTCGGTATCAATAACGCCTACGGCATTGAGCCCTGACTCAGCGACGTACAACCGTTTTTGGTCGGGTGACAACGCGAGACCGAACGGAATGACCCCTCTGAGATTACCCAGACGGGCATCAGGCTGAAGGTAGATCGTATGCGTCACTGTGTCTCGCTCGGTGCTAATGACGGAGATACAGTCGTTATTACCGTTGCTCACGAACACGTGCTCTTCGGTAGCGACCAGCGAGTTAGGACTGGCGCCGCCTACTGCCGGAAAGTCTTCTATCACTTCACCCACCAGTACGCCAGTTTTGACCTTGGCGGTGACGGCGAAATCTTGGGCGGCATCTACCGTCCAGACTGAAAATGATTCTGGTACGTTGGGATCGCCTAGTCCGGGAATGTTCAACGAATCGTTTTGCACGCCATCGCGCATTGCGTCGCTGCCGTAGGCCGAGGTGGGAAACCGTAGTGCCTGCTCCTTGAGGTTATTCGCCGCGAGCCCACCAATTGGCTGATAAACGAACATCCCGATGTTGGCTACGTACACCTCCTGTTCGTCGGGTGACAGGGCCAACCCGAACGGATAACGGCCCACCGGCACGTTGCGCCGCACCGTCCGACTCGGCACATCAATCACCATGAGCCGGAAGCCAATCTGATCGACGGCGTACAGCGTATTGCCGTCTCGACTCAGCTTCATATCGCCCACATAACCGTGCGTATAATCAGTGCCGTCGGCGTCTGTCACCGCACAGTCGATGACTCCCCGAGGTGCGCCGCTGGCGATATCGAAGAGGTAAATCTTGTTTTCCTGTCCGCCCGCGACGTACACCGTTCGCTGGTCAGGTGCGATGGCCAACCCCATGAACACCGCTCCCAGCAGATCATCGTCGGTTTCAGCCCCTTCAGGAATTTGCCGCACCCTCGGCTGGTCGCTCAACACACTGTCGATAATAGAAATAGAAAATGGTCCGGTGCCCGAGTTGGCGCTGATGGCGAAGCGACCGTCATCACTCATGATCAAGCCGTAGGGGTGAGGGGCCACCCGAACCGTTTGGCCCTGTGGCGTAAGAAGGCGACCGTTGGGTAAAACTGTGGTGCCGACAGTATCGATCTTGGCGTATCGGTCACCCGCCGGGGCCTGAACTGTCCATTGGTCAGACTCAGGCGCGGTATCAGGAGTAGAATCGCACGCTGTGCCGCCGAGTATCATCAGCGTTAAGTAGTAGTAGCGTATCATGAGATGAAGAAAGTCAACGTTAGTCCAAAGAAGAAGAATTTGACGGTAAATGCGATAGCTACGATGTTAAGAAATTGTTAACGCTGGTTTGTCTACCGAAAAATGGCAACGGTTACGCAAACTATGAAAAGAGTCGTTCGTTTTATGAATTGCGACATTCTTTACTCGTTCCAGCCCACTTTCCTATGACTGCTAAAAACTTTCTGTTTGTTTCGTACGACGCGCTGATTACTGATATTGCCTGGCAGGTGGTCCGCGAAGGACACGCCGTGAAATATTATATAGAGTCGGAGCACTTGCGGGAGGTAGGCGATGGGTTCGTAGAGAAAACCGGCGACTGGCGCCAGGAAGTAGACTGGGCCGATGTCATTGTGTTTGACGATGTGCTGGGGCACGGTAAGCTTGCCCACGAACTGCGGCAGCAGGGCAAAGCCGTGGTGGGTGGCACACCTTACACCGACCAGTTGGAAGACGATCGCTCGTTCGGACAGGAGGAACTGAAGCGGCATAAGGTGTCGATCATTCCCTACCGCGACTTCACCTCCTTCGACGAAGCGATTGCCTACGTAAAAGCGCACCCCGCCCGTTACGTCATCAAGCCTAGCGGCGAAGCTCAAAACATCAAGAGTCTGCTGTTTGTGGGCGAAGAAGAAGACGGGCAGGATGTGGTGCGCGTATTAGGCGACTACCAACGAGCGTGGGCTGACCAAATTCCGGTGTTTCAGTTACAGAAGCGAGTGACGGGCGTAGAAGTAGCCGTAGGGGCCTTCTTCAACGGCAAGAAGTTTATCGAGCCGATCAATATCAATTTTGAGCACAAGAAGCTGTTTCCAGGTAACTTAGGCCCTTCCACCGGAGAGATGGGCACGACGATGTTCTGGAGCGGCCCCAATAAGTTGTTTAACGCCACCCTCAAGAAGTTCGAGGCCCGGCTAGCGGAAGAAAACTTTGTGGGCTACATCGATATCAATTGCATCGTGAACGGACAGGGTATCTATCCGCTGGAGTGGACCTCTCGCTTCGGCTACCCAATCATCAGTATGCAGGAAGAGAGTATGGTCACTCCTATCGGTTCGTTTTTCTACGATATCGCCACGGGGCAAGATGTGAAGCTGAAGGTAAAGAGTGGCTTTCACATTGGAGTACGACTGGCAGTGCCGCCCTTTCCTTACAAAGACAAAAAGACTTTTGAGGCCATGTCGAAGAATGCGGTTGTGCTGTTCAAAAAGCCTACCGAAGGCGTACACCTGGAAGACCTCAAGCTACAGAACGGTGAGTGGCTGGTGACCGGCGCGGCGGGCGTGGCCCTGATCGTGTGCGGCAACGGGCCCACGATGGCACAAGCACAGAAACAAGTCTACGCCCGCATCAAAAACATCATGATTCCTCACATGTATTACCGCACCGACATCGGCAACCGCTGGCTAGAAGACAGCGACCGCCTCATGAGTTGGGGAGTACTGCGGGAAGGGTGAGGCAACGGTAAGCTACCGGTAGACAGCACTTATTCTCGTAGAACCGCGATGTTAATGACCTCCTCATAGGTCAGTCCATTAGTACCCGTAATGGTCACACGCACCGATAGCGCATCTTGTTCACCGAACGCCTCTTCGGAGGGCATCGTCAGGGTGATCTGCTGCTGGTCGGCGGTGGTAGCACCTACGGCTACGCTAGTGACAGGAGTAAACTCGCCTTCGCCGCCGATGCGTTGCGCAAATGTCACTTGCTCAACGGGTTCATTCGCGGTGGCGAGTTGGTAGTACACCGGGAATGATTCACCCGAAGCCACTGCGCCGGGAGTATCGAACGATTCGCCATCAGCTTCATAGTTGAGCGTGAACGGACTGGTTTGAATAATTTCTAATCGTTTGGTGTACGGCTGTTCGCTTCCCGCTTCCCCGGTAAAATCAATTCGTTCAATATCACCGAGTTCGCTCCAACTGGTGGTCAACGTACCTTGTTCGTTAGCAATCGGCAAGGTGCCGAGCGAGCTGGTGCCGTCGGAGCGCACGGCGGTCACGGCCAGTTCGTTCAGGTTCGTCGCGTTCACCGTCACCTCAATGGCATCGAGCGGGGTGAAGGTGAGCTTGTTGCGCAGCAGTGGATCCACACTTTCGTCTAAACCTCCCTCGAAGGTGATGAGCGACGGCACCGAAAAACCACCGGTGTCAAACTCATCATCGTAGCAAGCGGTGAGTGATACTAAGAAGAGCATCGCAATGTATTTCATAATTAGTTGTGTTTAGATAAAAAACTAGAAAAGGTAGGCGGTTGGCAGGAGGCAGTTAGCAGAGCATAAACTGCCTCCTGCTTATCCTTTTACTGAACCAACCACATGGGTGTATTGATATCGTCTGCGCCCTGACGAGCCAGAGCCGCCTCGTAGTTAGCGGTATTGAGGGTTTGCTGATCATCCGGATACAGATAGCGTAGTGGCACCCGGTTGCCATTAACGTTGTCGGGGCCGGGTGTGATCAGGGTAGAGAAACCGGTGCGCCGCAGGTTGTAGTACGCCTCGTAGCCGTTGAGGAACAAGGCGAGCCACTTCTGGGTCATGATGGTAGGTATTTCTCCGTCGTACGCAACGCCCACCCGGTTTAGGTAGCCCTCGGGCATCTCTACCCCCCAGTAGCTAAAAGCGGAGCGCACGCCTTCGTTGTAATACGCTTCGGCATCGCCGTTGATCAAACCTCTTTCCGCCGCTTCGGCGAGCGCCAATTGCAATTCAGCGTACTGCATCAGCACAGCGTCTACACTATTGGGCTCTTCGTACAAAATGGTGCCCAGTCGCGACACATTTTGCGCGCCTCCGTTGAAGGTAGACGCGTTGTTTTCACTGAGTCCGTTGGGCATGCCCGCGTAGATCGGCTCGGCTTCATCTTTGGTACGGTCAGTAGGGCGGTACCATCGGAACAGGCGCGGGTCATCGAAGCGACGCAGCACGGTTTCCATCGTCTGGCTCAGGCGGTACTCGTCGAACGAGCCCACCCGGTAGGTATGTACCGGCCAAGTATTGGGTTGCGCTTCCAGGTATTCCATCAACGCATTGTCTTCGTTGCTCTCGAACAGTGGCTCATTGTTCACAATATCTTGTAACTCCGCGCTCACCTCTTGCTGACTCGACACCCGCATCAGCAGACGTACCCGAAGGGCGTTGGCAAACTTCTTCCACTGTAGCAGATCGCCTTCGTAGATTACATCACCATTGATCAGTGGGCCGTCGGCTTGCAATAGCGTATTGGCCGTGCGTAAGTCTTCCAGAATACCCGTAAACACGTCAGGCTGCGGAGTGTACGCCGGTTGCAATATGGCTGCTTCGGCCCGGCCCTGAATGGCTTCGGCGTACGGAATATCGCCCCACAGGCTGGTCAATTCAGCGTAGCTCCAGGCTCTCATTACCAGGGCAATGCCTTCGTAGCTGGCGTTAGGGTTCGCCTCATCCCGGGCAATTGCCAGCATGTTTTCAATGTCACGCAGATTACCGTATAAATCTCCCCAGTAACCGCTGTTGTCATCCCAGAAGTAGCGGTCGTAGTCGGTGAAGTTAATCTTGGCGGTATGCTGAGCGACCACGTTGCCACTATTCCACCCCTCCAGGGCCGCCTCATTGGCGGCGGTGGTGAGTACTTTTCCCAGCAACAGATCAGCGGACACCGCTTCGGGACGGTTGGGGTTAGTATTGATTTCTTCAAAGTCGTCGGTACAAGAACCGGCTATAAGGCTTGCTAAGACGATCGTAATTTTTATATAGTTAGATATCATCGTATTAAAATTCAAAGTTGATGTTGAAACCAATACTACGGGTGGTGGGCGTGGCCATATCTTCTACTCCAGGTACTACGGTGCTTCCGTCGAAGGAAATTACCTCCGGGTCAAAGTGGGTATTTTCTGTCCACAGAGCCAAGTTGCGGCCCACAATTGAGATGTTAAAGTTGCGGAGAGGAAAACCGCCAAACAGATCATTGGGCAACTGGTAACCTATCTTTACCTCGCGCAGTTTGACGAAAGAAGCATCGAACATGCCGATTTCCTCGTTGCCCCGGTTGTAACGCGACCAGTAGTAATCCCGGCCTGATACAATTACATCGTTAGTGACATAATTGGGACTTTCATCACTGCCCACGTTCTTGACACCGACACCAACCAATCCGTTCTCACGGCTTTCGGCGGTGAAATCCATCATGCCCGAAGTGCCCCCGATGAGTACGGTACGGGAGTTAACCTCGCCGCCGTGTCGCCAATCGAACAAAAAGCCCAGGTTGAAATTTTTGTAGGTAATGGTATTATACATCCCTACCATAAAATCAGGATTGTAATTGCCCAGTCGTTTGAGGTTTGGGTCGCGTACCGGAAAACCGTCTTCGTACACCGTTTGTCCATCGGGTGATTGCAGAAATCCGGTACCGTACATATCGCCCATACGTTCGCCCTCTTTGGCCAGCACCTGTATGTAGTTAGAAGAGATTTGGTAAGTGTCTTGGTCTTCGTACAGCGAAACTACTTCGCTGCGGTTGCGCGAGAAGTTAAGGTTGACGTTCCACGCTAAGCCGCTGCTGAGTTCTATCGGGGTGGCGTTGAGCATCACTTCTACGCCCCGGTTCTGAATTTCACCGGCATTGATTACCCGTCTGCTATAGCCCGACGTAATGTCCACCGGTAGTTCTAAAATCTGGTTCCTGCTTGAAGTGGTGTAGTAGGTGGCGTCCACGTTAACGCGACCGTTAAAGAACCGTAGGTCAGTACCGATCTCAAACGAGCTCTGCCGCTCTGGTTTGAGGTTGTTGTTGGCAATAATGGACGATTCGCCGACCCGCTGCGTACTACCGTAGGGCTCAACAAAATCGTATACGTTGCGCAACTGATACGGATTAGTATCGTTGCCTACCTCGGCCCAACCCACACGTAATTTAGCGAACGACAGCATGCTGTTAGAGGGGATATCCAGGATGTCGGTGAGCACGGCACTAGCCGTTACCGAAGGATAGAAGTAAGAGTTGTTCCCTTCTGGTAGGGTAGAAGACCAGTCGTTGCGTCCGGTGATATCCAAGAACAGCATACTTTTGTAGTCAAAATTGACGAAACCGTAGAGGCTATTCACCCGCTTGCGCTGGTCGAGCTGCGTGACCGACAGCGGAATGCGGCTGTTTTCGAAGTTATAGACTTCCGGAACAGACAGTTGATTCGCACTAGAGCTGTTGTAGCGGTCGGTGAGGTCACGGCGGTTGCCTCCGGCCCGAGCGGTAATGCTGAGTGCCTCGTTGATCTGCCGATTGTAGGTTAGCAAAAAGTCTGTGTTACGTTCTTCAAAGAAGATATTGTCTTCACGGTATTGACCCTGTGCGTAGCGTTGACTGCTGAAGGCGCGTTTGTTAACCCGTAGCTCATTGTAGAAATCGGTACCACTACGCACCATCAACTGTAGATTGTCGGTAAAGTCGTAGGTCACCTGTAGGTTACCAATGATGCGATCTTTGTCAAAGGCATTGGTATTCTCGTACATGGTGAAGTAGGGGTTGTCGTGCCAGTTATAGTTATAATTAAACTGTTGTACCCCTTCAAGACCAGGTTGCCAATAATCGCGGAGACTATTCATATCAATTTGCCGTCCGAACCATACCCACAAGTACATGATGTTCTCGGTGCCGTAGCTGTTATTGGGTCGGTTATCACTGCCGCTAGCGATATAATTGACCGAGGCGGTAGCCTTTAGTTTAGGGGTCAACTGATAGCTGGTATTGAAGTTAACCGTGTTGCGTTCCAGGTCGGTGTTAGGCAGGATACCCTCGCTGGTCAGGTTGGTAAACGACAACCGAAAGTTTCCCTGCTCATTGGCACCGGTCAGGGCTACGTTATTAGACAGCGTGTAGCCGGTTTCAAAGAAATCCTCGATATTATTCGGTGCTGAAGTCCAGGGGGTAGGCGTAATCTCCCCCCGATCAATGCTCGGATGACTGTCGCCACCGCGAAAACCGTTGGTGGTAGGTGAGTCATGCTGCGGAATGTTCGTTCCCTGGTCTAAGCGTGGTCCCCAGCTCTCGTCAATATTATCATTGACCCCTGCTCCGAAGCCGTCGCCAAACGCAAAGGCGAAGCCGGCTCCTTGTCCGTACTGATTTTGGTAGTTAGGAATGCGTAAGGGCTCTTCAAAGGTGGTACTGGAGTTAACGCTGACCCCAATGCCCTGCTGACCTCGTCCTGATTTAGTGGTAATGAGTATCACACCGTTGGCCCCCCGTGAGCCGTACAATGCGGCGGCATTGGCCCCCTTGAGTACCGACATGGTTTTGATATCATCGGGATTAATTTCTGCCGCTCCGTTGCCGTAATCAGCTTCCAGGTTGCCTTCGGAGCGAAAGCTACGGGTTTCATTGCTAATTGGAATGCCGTCTACGACGAACAGCGGTGAGTTGTTTCCCGGAATCAGCGAGTTCTCGCCCCGGATCACAATCCTTGCGGAGGAGCCCACCCCTGATGCACCGTTGGTGACCTGCACTCCGGCTACCCGACCCGACAGAGAGTTGATCAAGTTCGTTTCGCGGGCTTGGGTCATGGTGCTTCCCTCTATCTCCTGCACGGCGTAGCCTAACGCCTTGGTTTCACGCTCAACTCCTAGTGCGGTAACAACCACCTCATTGAGCTGCTGGTCGTCGGCGACCAGACTCACGCTGATTGTAGATTGGTTGTTAACGGCAACCTCTTGGGTTCGGTACCCCACGAACGAGAACACTAGTGCTTCGGTATTCTCATCAGCCCCTAGTTGAAAGTTGCCTTCAATGTCGGTAATGGTACCCTGCGTAGTGCCTTTGATGAGTACATTGACCCCTGGAATAGGATTAGTTTCACCATCAACGACCTGGCCCTGAATGGTGCTCTCTTGTGCTTGCCCCGGGGTGGTAAGCATCAACAGATACAACAGGAGCGTCGCGCCTGCGTAGCGTAAATAGTTTCTCATAGTTGTGATGATTATGTGTGTAGTGATACGCTGCCAAAATTAGCTAATCCGGATTGCCTCACGTTCAACTTAATTTTAAGTTTAAGTTAAAAATGCGCACTGAACGCAACATACGTTTAATATGAGGCAACTTATGCCAGATCAGCAAGAGCGTGTAAATGCCCTTTACGCGTTTGTTTTGCCGCTTTTGATACTCCGCCAATGTTAAGTTATTGCTAACCTTAGGAAAAGCTTTCGGATAGCTACGTATTTGTATAGCTTGACGAAAACTATTGGTGATATGGCTGACCCAATTCTTCCTGAAATAGCTCAGAAGATTCGTAGCCTTCGGCAATCGCAGGGGCTTACGCTACACAACGTGGCCGAGCAGGCCGGAGTGAGTAAAAGTTTGTTATCTAAAGTTGAGAACGGTCGTGCGGTTCCTTCACTACCTGTGCTAATATCGATTATCCGTGCTTTGTCAGTAGATATGGACGCTTTTTTTGAAGGAATAGGCACTGTCTCGGGTGATGCACTTCCGTACGTACACAAGCCGGAAGCCACCTACCAGCCCTTCGAGCGGGAAGCGGCCGTTGGATTCTTCTATCAGCACATCCTCGACCAAAATGTGAACGACATTCTGCTCGAGGCGGTCGTGCTTGAACTTCACCCCGGTTCACAACGTGCGCCGCTCGTTACTGACGGTCACGAATTTAAGTACGTGCTGGAGGGTACGGTAGATTATCAGATTGGAGAGCACACGGTAAGGCTTCATTCGGGCGATTCTTTGTTCTTCGACGGACGAATTCCCCACGTGCCGGTTAATAACAGCCATGAGGTGGTCAAGATGCTGGTAGTATATCTGCTGGATACCAAGGATGATAGCAGCGGTCTTTAGTGCGAGGAGCAAGAGTCGCTACCAGCAGGGCAAAAGAAGTTATCCTCTAACACCCAGCATCCAACATCTAGCGCCCAATCCCCTTTCCGACACGGTAGATGTTACTCCCAAAACTATTCACAGGGTACTATACTGTTACAGGAGCCGTAGCCAACTTTCCTGCTATCAACTCTTCGGCGAGCCCGAACGAAAGCGTCATGCCTGCACCGCCCAGAGCGTTTACGATGGTAACCGCATCAGATACTTCAACAACCCACTCTGTCTGTCCAGGCAGCTTGGGGTAAATACCCGTCCATCGTTCGGCAATCTGAAGGTTAGGTGCCTGAGAAAAAGTGTGCAGATAATTCATAATAGTGTCATCAATCTTTTGGTAGCTAAACGGCAACAAGGTAGTACCGTAGGCGTGTGAGTCGCCAATGACCAGTTCGCCCCGACCGTTTTGGGCCAGCATTACGTGAATACCCCAGCGTTTGAAGTTTGGGTTTTCCTGATCGTAGCGCTTGTCTAGTAAGGGTAAAGAGGGGCAGTCTTGGAAAGCCGCGTAGTGGCGGAGGGTAAGTCCACCGCAAAGGGTAGGGCCCAACGTCCAGTTGGGCGGCTGCGGCGCCGTACGCATCATCTGTAGTTGACACTTGGTGATATCTGCGGCAGCGAATTCTTCTGGGTAGAGCGTCTCAAAATCACTGCCGCTACACACAAAAATTCGTTCTGCTTCGTACGCTTGACGCCCCACAAAAAGCCGCTGCCCGTCGATGCGATTGACGGCGCTATTGTAGTGAAAGTTGATGTTCTGAGTCTCGGATAAATAACGAGGAAGCACCGTGAGCGCTTCGCGTGGATCTACCGTTAGTTCGGTAGCGCTAAACAATCCACCCCGTAAGCCCGCTGCTTTCACCGCTGTAGCACGGGTGGCTGTCGTTGCCGGAGACCACCACTCCAGGGGGTAGTCTTTTTGACCAGAAGACTCGTAGAACTCTTCTAGCACCGACTGCTCATCCGCATGATAAGCCAGGTGCAATGAGCCGTTTTTATTCGCCCAGAAACCGGCTTTTTGGGATAAATCTAACCAAACCTCACGACTACGCAGCGCGCGCTGTCGCGTGGCACCGGGGGGCTGACCAATTGGCCAGATCAACCCAAAGTTGCGGATCGATGCGCCGATGGCCTGGCTGTTACGTTCAAAAACTGTTACTGACTGGCCGCGCTGGGCGGCGGCCCGGGCCACGGCAAGTCCGACAATACCGCCTCCTACGACGGCAACGTCAGTTTTCTGGGTTTGAGACATGGGCTTCAGGGATAAGTATGGAAGAGATCGGTTGGCCCGTCCAGCAGTCGGGCGGGCGGGCACCGAGTAAATAAGCAATGGTGGCCGCCGTATCAAAGGTGCGAACCGAGTCAGGTACTGCGTAGTTGGTGCGAACGTTAGGACCCGAAACGATCCAAGGAATGGTGCGCTCTTCGGGGGTGTCGCCCCCGTGCTCCGTACCCTTTCCGCCGTGATCAGAAGTAACGATCACCACCGTCCGGTCGGCGATACCAATCCGCTGTAAGCTTTGCGTGATTCGCCCGATAAGCCGGTCGGCCTCAGTCACGGCTTCCTTATATTCAAACGAACTCCAGGCGTGTTCGTGACCAGCATGATCTACGTGGTCGAGGTGGATCATGGTAAACAGCGGTTGGTAAGTTGCCAGATAGTTAATCGCTGCCTCGGTAGTGCGAACCGGCCCTTTTGCATCGGCCCGCATGGTGGCGAACTCCGGGTTCTATCAGTCGATCAAAGTCGCTCCAGTCGTGGAAGCAAGCCAGGTCAGCGTCAGTATAGGTTTCGCGTAGCACTCGAAAGATCGTCGGCCAGAGGGCACCGGGTTGGCCACCACAGAGCGAGGTGTCCTGCAAATGTTCAGGCTCCCAGTCGTTGCTGGTAATGGTGTGCCGCTCGGGAGTGGTTCCCATCATCATAGAAGCCCAGTTGGAGCTGCTGCTGGTCGGCAGTACTGCTTGGGCCGATAAGCTGGCTGACCCGTGGATGATGAGCGAGTCTAGGGTAGGGGTGCTTGACTGCTGCACACCGTCAGCACTCAGTCCGTCTATACCAATCAGTACTACGTGCTCTACACCCGATAGTGGTTGAGCGGTAACCGACAACCATACGCAAAGGGAACAAAGTAACAAGCAGAGCAGACGACGAATCATAGCGCAGTGTATTGACAGCGGCGGCAAGGTATCTTTATTCTTGGTCTTCAACTGTCTGTTATACTTTAAGAAATTGTTAAATTAAACTTAACATTCTCTTAACCTGCTGCCGTACGAATTCGACTACTTTCACGGCATGCCTTACACCAATTACCACGGTCACTGCCATTATTGCGATGGTAAGGAAGCCCCCGAAGCGTACGTACGTGCCGCCGTTGAGCAGCAGATGCCGAGCTACGGCTTCTCTTCCCACGCACCACTGCCGTACGGCCTGCCCTGGCCCATGGCGCCCGGGCAGCTGTTAGGCTATCAGCAAGAGGTTGCTGCGCTGAAAGCGCAGTACGCTGATCAAGTCACGATTTATTGCGGGCTAGAGGTTGACTACATCCCTGGGGTGATTGGCCCCAAAGGCATGCGCACGCAGGCGGCACTGGACTACACCATCGGGTCGGTACACTTTGTTGACTTCTTTGACAACGGACAGCCTTGGGAGATCGACGGAAGCTATCAAGTATTCCAGCGAGGGTTACACGATATTTTTAACGATGACATACGGTTAGCTATCGAACGATACTACGCACTGATCAAAGAGATGGTAGAAAAGGAACCACCCGATATGGTGGGGCACTTGGATAAGATTAAGATTCAAAGTCGGGCAGGGGCGTACTTTGGCGAGCAGAACGGTTGGTACCGTCAGGCAGTATTAAAGACTTTAGATGCCATCGCGCAGCGCGCACTTATGGTAGAGGTGAATACGCGAGGCGTGTATAAGAAGAAATCTGAACTGTACCCCAGTCCGTGGATACTGGCCCGTATGCGGGAGCGAGAAATTCCTATCGTGCTCAATAGTGATGCGCATCATCCTCGTGAGATCGCCACGTTCTTTCCTGAAGCCGTAGCGCAGCTAACGGAGCTGGGCTACACGACGGTTCAGCAGCTTCAGGGTGATGAGTGGCAAGCCGTGCCCATTGCTACGCTCTTAACCTCTGACGCATGAGTAGGATCACTCACTGGTTACAACGCACGCATACCACCGCGTTTTCGCTGTACGCCATTGCGGCCTCTTTCTCTACCTACGCGTGCATGTACGCTTTCCGTAAGCCGTTCACGGTAGCCACCTATGATAGCTGGGAGTGGCTGGGAATAGACTATAAGGTGCTGCTGGTGATTGCTCAGGTCATCGGGTATACGCTGTCTAAGTTTATCGGGATCAAGATCGTATCGGAGCTTCCCTCTCAACGGCGCGCTTGGACTATCGTGGTGCTGGTGGCACTAGCCGGACTAGCGCTGCTGGGCTTTGCCGTAGTGCCCGCACCCTACAACATTATCTTCCTGTTCCTCAACGGTTTACCGCTGGGTATGGTATGGGGGGTGGTGTTCGGTTATCTTGAAGGCCGACGTACCACCGAGCTGCTGGGAGCGGGGTTGTCTGTCAGTTTTATTGTGGCTTCGGGAGTAGTGAAAACGGTAGGTAAAAGTCTGTTACTATTGGGCGTTACTTCGTTTTGGATGCCCCTGTGTACGGCTTTGATATTTGTGGTGCCCATGCTGGTCTCAGTTTATTTACTGAACCAACTCCCGCCGCCTTCCTCGGAAGACGAACGGCTGCGCACTCCTCGTACGCCGATGAACGGCTCCCAACGTCGTCAGTTGCTGATGGCCTTTTTGCCGGGCTGGATACTGCTGGTACTAGCATACGTACTACTAACAGCCTTCCGCGACTTTCGTGATAATTTTATGGCGGAGCTATGGCAAGCCTGGGGATACGGCGACGATGCTTGGCTCTTTACAACAACCGAAGTGCCCGTGGCGGTGGGCGTGTTGGTCGTATTGGGAGGGTTGAGCCTCGTACGCGATCATCGCCGCGCGTTATCGGTGTACCACGCGCTGATTGCCTGCGGCTTTCTGCTCGTGGGTGTCAGCGTAGCAGCATTGGCTACGGGCTACGTGTCGCCCCCGCTGGGCATGACGCTCGTAGGCTTGGGTGTGTATTTATCGTACGTACCGTTTAATAGCATACTATTTGACCGCTTGCTGGCTGCTTTTCGCTACGTAGGCACCGCAGGGTTCTTAATCTACGTAGCCGATGCCTGTGGCTACCTAGGAAGCGTTGGCATACTACTCTACAAAAATTTTGGACAGCAGGAACTTAGCTGGCTCCGATTCTTCACATGGTCGGGCTACGCGGTAGCCGGACTTGGACTTTGTCTGATGATGGGATCGTGGCTGTATTTTCGCCATCGGCTCCTGCATCACACAATAGATAATACTGGTGATCAAGCGGAACACCGGGTAACCAACCAGAAAGAATTGGTGTAGGTAGCCACGGCCGCCTATTCAGCCAGCGTCTGAACTTTTAAAATAGAGAGCAGCTCTTCCGTTCGTTCAATCAAGTGAGTATGAGGCTCCTGTTGCAGCACTTCAGCGGCGTAAGCTCCCGTGGTGACACCAACAACCCACGGACAGCCGGCGGTGGTACCTTGTTGCATATCCGAGGGCGTGTCGCCCACTTTGGCAACTTTTTCTACTGCCTGGGTACCCGTGAGCTCCATCGCCCTAAAAATCATGTCGGGATAAGGGCGACCCTGAGCTACTTCATCGCTGGTGACACTAGCGTCTAGCAGCCCAGACCATTCTAACCTTTCAATGATCGCGTTGGCAATGGGGCGACTAAAACCAGTATCCAGCGCAATCTGAATACCGCGTTCTCGCAGGGTTCGCCAGGTAGCAGAAACCCCTTCTTTCTCCTGCACTTCGGGATTTGTTCGGTAGTAATCCACCATACGTTGCACGAAGTCTTGATGAATCTGTTGTACATACGCCTCGGTGGCCTGTGAAACGTCATCGAGTTTTGCTTGTAGCAACTGGCGGATCGCCCTCGGTTTAGGGTGCCCCATCACCGCGTTCGCTTCTTCGTAAGAAATAGCTACCCCCACATGGGCGAGTGCTGCCTGGAGAGAGGTGTGTACTTCGCCATGATGCACGACGGTGGTGCCGGCCATATCAAAGACGATCAGTTGAACAGAGGGATTCATAGGCGGAGGTTTTGGCCTAAAAGTAACTGCTAGCGCAACTGCTATCAAGTATCTTAAATTACCAAAGTGTTAAGTTTACAGCTAGCGTTAAGCGTGTTGATAGATGTGCCTGATAATTTGATAGAAAAATCGGCGATGGGTGGTATTATTCTTGTTTCGTCATCTACTGCTTATCAGGGAGCGCCCTACACCGCTAACTACTCAGCGGCGAAGGCTTGCATTCTGAATTTGGGCGAAGCGCTGAACTACGAATTGAGTGCACATAACATCAACGTATCGGTGATGGTACCGGGGCTCACCGAGCGGCAGGACGCTAATATGCTCGATAACTTAATCCGCCGGTAGATGCGTTAGCGCGCGAAGGGTTGCGGGCATTGCACTGCTCAAGAACAAGCCTTACCAAATCGGGGCCCGGCATGAACCGCTTCGTGACCGGTATGATAGGTTTGGTGACGTCACGGGCGAAGGCATCTTCCTAGGGGAAGAAGATGCGGGCGATGGTTCATCTCAAGTAAGGTAGTAAGGCTATTTCAATCATATAAACAAACGCATGAAAAAGACGCTAAGAGGGTTCAACATGGATGTTACTGGTGACGAGTCACCGGAGGTGACAGAAGTTTTCGACAGGTATCAGGAGAAATTCGGTTTTGTTCCTAATTTGGCAAAAACCATGAGTGCCTCACCGGCCACTTTACGTGCCTATTGGCAGACACAGCAGGCGCTGCAACAGTACGGTCTGCTTTCGCCGGAAGAGCATAACGTGATCCAAATGGCTATTGCCGTAGAGAACCGATGTAAATACTGCACGGCGGGCCACCATCTGGCCGGCAAAGTGTTTTTCAACGCTTCAGAAGAAGACATGCAAGCCCTTAGAAAAGAGACCAGCCTGAATACCCAAAAGTTTGATGCGCTCAAAACCTTTGCGCTACAGGTGTATCGCAATCACGGCCGCATTAGTGATAAGGCGCTGCAAACGTTTTACGATGCCGGTTACCATCAGGGGCAGGCCATTGAGGTGGTTACGAACATATCAGTAAAAGTGCTGTCTAACTACGTGAACCAGCTGACGTTGAACGAACTAGACGAATCCTCAGCTTCTTTGGCTGAAGGGTTAAATTTCGCTTAGCGAAATAACCGCGTGGTCTTAGCTCGTGATGTTGGCCTGGGGCACTGCGCGTAGAAAATTAAGCGAAAAATTATTTTTGCAGCAGCTCACCCAGGGCAGTTTGTCGTAGGGCGGTATTCTGCTGGTCCACTGCGCGTCGTAGGGCCCAGCGGCTGCCCACCAGTATGGCGGCTTTCCGCGCTCGGGTGAGACCCGTATAGATTAGGTTTCGGTACAACATGGTAAAGTGCTGCGGTAGCAAGGGGAGAATAACTGCTCCAAACTCACTACCCTGCGACTTATGGATAGTAATGGCGTAGGCAAGCTCTAGCTCAGGCAAGTGCTCGCGTTCGTAGGCGACTTCCTTATCATCGCCGAAGGCAACGATGCCGCTCATGCTCTCAGTATCCAGGCTGATTACCTTACCAATGTCGCCGTTAAATACGTTGAGCGTATAGTTGTTACGCCGCTGGATCACACGATCGCCTTCGCGAAACAACCGTCCGCCGATTTGTAGCTGGGCTTTGCCCTGCCGGGCCGGATTCACCGCTTCCTGCAATGTTTCGTTAAGCTGATGCGTGCCCAAACTTCCTTTGGTCATCGGGCAGAGCACTTGCACTTCGATGCCTACCCCGTAGTACTTAGGAATGATCTCTTGGTACAGCTTCTCGGTCATGGCCACGGCTGAGTAGCCCCAGTGCAGCGATGAAAACGGATGTACGCGCTGTAGTACGGCCTTCAGCTCTTCGCTGTGTTGCTCGGCCACCGCCAACTCGTTTAGGTTTACGTGCTGAAACTTCTCAGGAATGGTGAGGGGCTGCCGTACTTGGTACGCCTCGGCGGTTTCGTTAGGCTCTTCCATCAGGCTTGCCTCTAGGTCAGGCATATAACTCGACAGCCGCTTGATGCGCTTGATGAAGCGCAGCTGCTCCTGTGTGGCTTCTTCCGAATCTACGAACAAGCAGTCGTGCTGTTGCCATAGGGCGGGGGTGCGGAAGGGTGAACCTACGTCGGGCACCTGTCCGTGGTTAATCTGGTGGGCGTAGCGGATGATCTGCGACTGCTGCGCTTGCCGAAAGACCTGGGTAAGCCGCGCCACCGGCACCACCGCTGCGCCAATAAGGTCATGCAGCACATTGCCAGCACCCACCGAAGGCAGCTGGTCGGCATCGCCAATCAATAGCAATTGTGCTCCGTCGGGAATGGCTCGGAACAAAGACGCGGCCAGGTGAATATCCAGCATCGACGACTCGTCGATAATGATGAAGCTACCGGGTAGGGGATGCTCTTCGTTGTGACGAAAACCACCGTAGGCTGGGTTCCAATCGAGCAGCCGGTGCAGGGTTTTGGCTTCTTGCCCAATGACTTCACCCATGCGCTGTGCCGCCCGTCCGGTAGGGGCGGCCAGCATCACCTCTTTCTTCATGGCCAGCAGTAGCGCCACAATCACGCGGGTGGTGGTAGTTTTGCCGCAGCCGGGGCCACCCGTCAGGATGCTCAATGGCTCGGTGACCACGCGGCGCACGGCGGCTTGTTGCTCGTCGCTGAGTTGCAGGTTGTGCTTTTCGCAGTAGCGGGCTACCCAGGAGCGGATTCGATCATCGGCGGGCGGGGCCGGTAGCCCGGTCTTGACTAACTGAAGCGCACGCTGCGCCACGTAGGTTTCATCGTGGTACAGCGACGGCGCGTAGTAGGCGGTAGTGGTTTCGGTAGCGCGCTTGAGGCGGCGGGTTTTGAGTTCGTCGGAGCGGGTCAGCTGCTGTAGCTCACTGAGAATGCGCTCTTCGCTGCTGATAGACAGCAACGTTTTGGTCTGCTCAAAAATCTGACCCTGCGTCAGGTAGCAGTGTCCTTCTTCGCGGGCGCTTTGTAGCACGTGGCTGATGCCCGCCTGTATACGTTCGCTGGCATCCTGGGCCATGCCCATGCTCAGGGCCACCCGGTCGGCCGACAAAAAACCGATGCCGTAGATATCCTGCGCCAGCCGGTAGGGGTTCTCCTTCACGATCTCGACAGCCTTCTGGCCGTAGGTCTTGAAAATTTTGACAGCAAACAGGGTGCTAATGCCGTGCGACTGCAAAAACATCATCACTTCGCGGATGTGCTGGTGCTCGCTCCAAGCCCGCACGATAGACACCAGCTTGCGTTCGGCGATACCTTCTACTTCGGTGAGGCGGTCTATGTCCTGCTCAAACACCGCCAGGGTATCTTTGCCGAAGTGCTTCACAATGCGCTTGGCGGTTTTAGGACCAACCCCTTTGATGAGTCCGGAACCCAAGTACTTCTCTAGCGCGTGCGCTGAGGCTGGTTTCTGCTCTTCGGTGCGCTGCGCCTTGAACTGCCGCCCGTAGGTGGGGTGGTTAACCCACTGCCCGTGGAAGTCCATCGTGGCCCCGGCAAATACTTTAGACTGGTGTACGGTGACGGCCACTTCGTCCTGCGCTTTGCCGAAGGGAGTCACTTTGAGTACCGACCAGCCGGTTTCTACGCTATGAAACGTAACCCGTTTTACAATACCAGAAATTGTTTCAGGAGAAGATGAGAGCATTGAGATAATATAAAACTTGCACGGAAAAAACCGAAAGAATTTCGTTAAACTGCAAAATACAAAGCAACCCTTAATAAATCATGAAAGGAATCCTCCTCCTGGTGCTCAGTGTGCTCTTTACCGATTTGGTTACTGCTCAGGTAACCCTCCCGCAAGATTTGGTGAGAAACGATAGCAAGCCGCCCCGCAACGTTATATTCATCCTGAGCGACGACCACCGCTACGACGTGATGGGCTTTACCGGTAAGGTTCCTTGGCTAGAAACACCGAACATGGATCGCATGGCCCAAGAAGGGGCGTACTTTCCCAATGCTTTTGTCACCACATCATTATGCTCACCCAGTCGTGCTTCTATCCTCACTGGGCAGTTTTCGCATACCCACACGGTTATCGATAACCAAGCCCCCGCCCCCGAAAGCCTTATCTACTTTCCGCAATACCTGCAGGAAGTGGGTTACCAGACCAGCTTCT
>CBDCAN010000025.1:0-5748 GCA_965213875.1 Tunicatimonas sp.
GTAATCGGTCACGAAATTGCCTTCCGTTTGAAAGTAAGTGGTGATGTCTTCCCCCTTCTGGTCTATCAGTCCCACGCGCACCACTCCTTGTACCACGAAAAACAGGCTCTGACACACGTCGCCCTGGCGTAGCAGCCACCCTTTCTCAGGATACGATTGCTGTACAAAAGAACGGCGGATCAATTCCTGCTCGTCCTCATCCATTGAGTGGACCTGATTAAAATATGCAATGAGACGCTCTTTCACGTGCTTAGTAATTGGGCTTCAACCTACAAAAACTGATGAATGTTTCTATCTTTACCGCTCAATAAAAACGATTATGAAGATAGTTCATCATCTTGCCTACTGCCTGTTGGCAGCCCTGTTTGTTGGCCTCAACGCCTGTGCGCCGACCAAGAATATCAGCACGCAGAAAGCCAATACCTACGAAGAAAACGTGAGTGCGCTGCGCATCAACTACGCTGACTCCCTGCGCGGGCGTGACGCTTCGGCCACCGCCTCGGTGGAGCAACCGCTGTCATCAGGACCGGTGATTACGCGCTATGCAATCACCGACGATATGGCGGAGTATCTGGAAGAGCGCAGTGAGCTTAACGCGGCGACTAATTCTTACCAGGGGTACACACTGCAAGTATATACCGGTGGCAGCCGCGATGAGGCTAACCGGGCCAAGCAGCAGGTGTATACAGCCCTACCCAACGCCCGACCCGCCATCAGCTATAACAGCTCTATCTACCGCGTACGAATCGGTGAGTACGTAGACCGTTTGTCGGCGCAGGAAGACTATGCCAAGCTTAAAGAAGAATTTCCCTACGTGCTGCTGGTGCCCCAGAAGTTCAAGGTTAACTGATGGAACTCAAAGAACGCATTAAACAGCTGGCACGCGAGCAACGCGATACGGTCATTGGGCACCGTCATCATCTGCACCAGCACCCGGAGCTTTCGTTTGAAGAAGTAGAAACCGCCCGCTTCGTGGCCGACCGGCTCAAATCATTCGGCATCACTCCGCAAGAGGGTGTGGCCGATACGGGTTTGGTGGCTCTGATTGAAGGGCAAAACCCTGACAAAAAAACCGTCGCTCTGCGGGCAGATATGGATGCGCTACCCATTCAGGAGGCGAACGATGTACCCTACCGGTCGAAGCGTGACGGGGTGATGCACGCCTGCGGGCACGACGTGCACACCGCTTCGCTGCTGGGCACCGCGCAGATACTACAGCAGGTGCGCAACCAGTTCGAGGGCACGGTGAAGCTCGTGTTTCAGCCGGGCGAAGAGCGCATTCCGGGCGGAGCATCACTGATGATCAAAGATGGCGCGTTGCAAAACCCGGCCCCAAACCACATGTTCGGGCAGCACGTGATGCCGTTTATTCCGGCGGGCAAGGTGGGTTTTCGCGAGGGTATGTACATGGCCAGTGCCGACGAGCTGTACGTCACCGTGCGCGGCAAAGGGGGCCACGCGGCTATGCCCGACCGCAACATCGACCCGGTACTCATCACTTCGCACATCGTCGTGGCTTTGCAGCAGATTGTAAGTCGCCACGCCGACCCCAAGTTGCCCACCGTGCTATCGTTCGGGCGGGTGATCGCCGAAGGAGCTACGAACGTGATTCCTAACGAAGTGAAACTAGAAGGCACCTTTCGCACCATGAACGAGGAGTGGCGGGCGCAGGCGCACCAGAAGATGAAACGCATCGCCGAAACCCTGGCCGAAGGCATGGGCGGTTCCTGCGAGTTTGAGATCCGCCGGGGCTACCCTTTCTTGAAGAACAGCCCGGAACTTACTCAGCGGGCGCGTCGCTACGCGCAGGATTTTCTGGGAGAAGAAAATGTGGTGGAGCTGGACCTGTGGATGGCCGCTGAAGATTTTGCTTACTATACCCAAGAGGTAGACGCTTGCTTCTATCGGCTCGGCACGGGCAACGAAGCGCGGGGCATCACCTCGTCGGTACACACTCCTACCTTTGACATCGACGAAAGTGCCCTGGAAGTCGGAGTTGGCTTGATGAGTTGGATTGCGGTGCAAGAGCTACATTCGTGAACCAAGCGCTCACCTTTCGCCTGGCGAAGCAGGAAGACGTTCCACTGATCGTCAATCTGCTGGCCGACGATCCGCTCGGCCGGCAACGCGAACGCCCGGAACAGTTGGATACCTATCTGGATGCGTATCAACGCATTGCCCAAGACCCACAGCAAGAGCTCACCGTGGCAACCGAAGGTGACGCTATTGTGGCCACCTTCCAACTGTCGTTTATTCAGTACCTGACCTATCGGGGAGGTACGCGGGCGCAGTTAGAGGCAGTGCGCGTAGCTCAGAACCACCGAGGGCAAGGAATAGGACATCAGATGATAGCGTACGCGGTAGAACGAGCAAAACTCCGCAAAGCGCACGTACTGCAACTCACTACGGACAAACAGCGGCCGGAAGCCATTCGTTTTTATGAGTCGCTGGGCTTCAGGGCGAGCCACGAGGGCATGAAGCTTCACTTCCGTTAGGCTATAGTTTCTAGGAAAACAGCCCCAGAATTTCGGCGCGGAAGGTAGGGTTGACGGCCATCGCCAGCGCGACTGATACTAGTAGTCCGATACCGGCCAAACCAGCGTCTTTGCCGATCATCCTGAGAGCACCGCTCACCCGCTCTTTACGCTCGCTACCACTCAGGTTCTCACGCAGCCGCATGGCTAATTCGCGTCCGCCCAGCAAGCCGATAAACACCCAGGTGGTGCTCATCGGAATCACACTGATGGTGAGTTTATAGGTAAGGATGCTAGCGTACACAAAGTCGATCAGCGTTGCTGCCCGGATGTCGGTCACCTCACTCTTTTCGTTGACGATCTGCTGAATCTTATCCCCTTTCAGAAAAAAGATCAGGCCAAGTCCGAAGAAGACAATGAGCGCAAACGCCACAAACTGCCCCGCTTCCAGCTGCCGCGGCAGATAAATGGCAATGTTGGCGGCGTCCTGCATGATCCACACCGACCAGAGAGAGCCGCTGGTAATCCACTGCGCCACCACCCAGCCGAAAGCAGGCTTACCTTTGAAATATTTCTTGGTGAGATGGGTGATGCTAAACCACACCGCAAAGCCCAATCCGAACGCCAACAAGTAGGCCGTCAGGCTTTTGTTAATCACCGAGCCGATGGCTCCCGGACTAATGGCAAAGCTGCTGAGCAGCAGGAAGGTGGTAGACACCGGCATGCGTAGGCGCGTGAGCACCAGTAGGAAGATCGGAGCGGCGATCTGCAAGAAATTAAATTGATCAGGCTGCGGATACGATAGCGAGCCGTCGGCCTCCTGGCTCAACAGACGGCCGTATGATACGTCGCCGTCGTACTTGAGCCACCCCACGGTGACAGTGACCAGAAAAATCACCCCGATAAAGAGCCACAGCACGTACCACTTTCGGTCGGTGTTGGAGGCAATAAAGGTGCCGATGGTTTGAATACTGTCGTTGGATACCGCCGAGTAAGCAGCCAGCAGGAAACCGAACCACATAGCTACCCCAGGATAGGGATAAATGGTTCCGGCAATGAAGAATAGCACGGCGATTAGAACAATGAACGTTCTTTCTTCCTTAACGACATCAAAAAGCTGATAGACGATTTCCTGTAGACGGTTGGTGTCTTCAGACTCTCTTAGTTGGGGCATGGGCCGTAATCGGTCGGATACAGTGCAATGATAAGTAAAATTTCTTGCTAATGGATGCAGTAGCTTTTGGTATCCGGCTGAGCCAATCGTTAAACCCGTAAAGTTATTCGGTGAAAGACGAAGCCCTACTCATTTCGTATTATCTTTGTGTTAAATTTATCCCTACATGATCAATTATACTGAATTTACCCTAGACAATGGCCTCCGTGTGCTGGTACACGAAGATCCGTCCACGCTCGTGGCAGCGGTAAACGTGATCTATAACGTAGGGTCGCGCGATGAGGACGAACACAAAACCGGTTTTGCGCACTTGTTTGAGCACCTGATGTTCGGTGGTTCGCGTCACATCCCTTCTTACGACGAGCCCTTGCAGTTGGTAGGTGGCGAGAACAACGCCTTCACCAGTCCCGATGTCACGAACTACTACATCACCCTGCCCGCTCACAATCTGGAAACTGCCCTATGGCTAGAGTCTGACCGAATGCTCAGTCTGTCGTTTGACCCGCAGGTGCTGGAGGTGCAGCGCAGTGTGGTCATTGAAGAGTTTAAGCAGAACTACCTCAACCAACCCTACGGCGATGCCATGATGAAGCTCAAGGCGCTGGCGTACCAAACGCACCCCTACCGCTGGCCTACCATCGGCCGCGATATTTCGCACATTGAGCAAGCCACTTTAGACGATGTGCGCGCGTTCTTTTACAAGTATTACCTGCCTAACAATGCGGTATTGGTGGTGGCGGGCGGCGTCAAAACGGAGGAAGTGAAGCAACTGGTGAGCAAATGGTTCGGGCCGATTCCCTCTGGGCCCAATTATCATCGGCAGCTACCGCAGGAGCCGCAGCAGTCGACCAAGCGCGAACTGCACCTAGACGCTCCGGTGTCGGTAGACGCGCTGTACAAGGTATATCACATGCCCGCCCGCCTTGATTCCGGCTATCATACCGCCGACCTACTCAGCGACGTGCTGGAACGGGGCAAGTCCTCTCGCCTTTACACCGCACTGGTGCAAGAAAAGCCGCTGTTCAGCTCGATCAACGCTTATATCAGTGGTTCAATGGATCCGGGGCTGCTCACCATTCAGGGCAAAGTACAGGCAGGCGTATCCCTGGAAGAAGCCAACCGGGCGGTAGAAGAAGTTGTCGCACAGCTTAAGCAGGAGGTTGTTCCGGAGGAAGAGCTACAGAAGGTAAAAAATCAAGCCGAGTCGGCCCTGGTATTTGGTGAAATGGAGCTCCTCAACCGCGCCATGAACCTAGCCTACGCCACGTTGATGGGCGACCCCAACATTGTCAATGAAGAGTCCGGTAGAATTCAAGCGGTTACTCCCGACGGACTACACCAAATGGCCAACGACGTGCTACGCGAAGAAAACTGTAGCACGCTGTTCTATCACGCAGAGAAGTAGGCGGTTGGCGGTTGGCGAAAGGCACAATACCTGTCGATACTGACCTATTTCTTTTTCCGGCCTCCCGCCTCCAACTTCCGGTCTCCCCTATTCACACTAGGCAGCGGCCTCCTTTTCCTTCAAGTACCCCTTCCGCTTCAGGATGCTCTCCACAAACTTGCGTTCGTTGTCCGTCTTGAAAATTCGAAAGGGCAAGTGAATAAGCTGGGCCTTGGATACAATGAGTAGGAAGTAGTCTTTACCCACCTGCGCCTTTTTGATCATCTCCCACTTGAGTGGCATGCCCTGCTTGGCATTCACTTTAATAAGCACCTGCTGGCTATTAATCTCGTAGTTGAGTCGCTCGAACAACACCTTGTTTTGTTCGAGCTGTGTGACCCCGGCAAACTGGATCACCCAGAACAAAACGTACAATGCTAAGGCGATGAGCGCTCCAATAATCCACCACCACGAAAAGATAAAGAAAGCGCCACACATGATGACGACCGCAATCAAGAATACCCACCACTGCTCGCGCAACACATTCATCAGCCCTAATTTGATGTAGGTGCTGTTCTCTAATTTATATTTTTTGGTCTTGACGATCATGATAGCTACAGTTGAGAAATCCGGCTGCAAGTATACAGGATTCCCCAGAAACTTGCTAACGCCGGTTACCTTCCTGGCCCCTTAAGTTACTAATAAACACCACCCTG
>CBDCAN010000026.1:0-6399 GCA_965213875.1 Tunicatimonas sp.
CGGCCGGTTCCTTCCTGCACGGTTCTAACCTGTACGGTTCCCAGTCCGGTCATTTCTACCAGACCGGTTTCAGTAATTCGCGCGGGCCCCGAGACCACTTCTAGTAACAAGGCCAGACCTGATGAGCTCGATACCTCGATACTATCGCCGTACTGACGATTGGTAGGACCAAACACTAGGTTTTGTGCGAGCGGCTGCGCCGGGGGAAGATCAACCAAAACGACAATCGTCTTCACAAAAGTGGCAGCCGCATTGAAATCACCGTTCCCCGGTTGAGAAACATTAATGGCTACCTCACCTTCACCCAAAAACGATATGGTGCGCCCGGACAGTGTGGCCGGACCAGCTATCTGTACCTCAGGGTTCAACCCGCTGTCTACGTCAATGTCTAAGTCAACGGTTCCGCCCACGAAGACAGTATCAGGTAAGTCCCCTACCACAATCGTTTGAATATCTTTACTCGGTGCTTGTACCAGAAAACTACGCACCACCGGCTCGGCGGCAACAAAATTGTTATCACCGTCTTGATAAGCTTCAATGGCCACTTCGCCGTCGCCCTGGATGCTAAGCTCTCCTTGATCGTCAACGGTGGCTGGTCCTCGGAGCACCCGAAAGCTCACGGCTTGGTCAGAACTGCTGTAGGCTTCTAGCGAGAACGGAGGATCACCCACCATCCGATCATTAATTCGCTCAAAATAGATTTCTTGCGAGGCTTTGGCTACGGTAAACGTTTGTTCTATAGCGTTGGCTGCCACATAGTTTTCGTTACCGGGCTGACTGGCTCGTATTGAAACCACTCCGGCCCCTCGCATCACCACTTCCCCTTCTACTACTTCAGCCGCTCCACTAAGCACTTCGTACTGTACGTTAAGGTCAGAGGATAGCGTGGTATTGATGTCAATTTCACCACCCGGCACGTAGGTAGTATCACCGATAGGGCCGAACGTTAGCGTTTGCTCAGCCTTCTCTACATCAAACGAAACCACTACTGGATTTGCCGCTTCATAGTCTTCACTAGCCTCACGACGAACGGTGATACGCACCGGCCCCGTGCCTAAAATGGTGACCCACCGGTTGTCTATGTCTACCTCGCCTTCTTCCACGGTGAGTTGCACCGATAGATCATTGATGATATCGATATCTAACTGGAAAGGATCATCGTCGAAGCTTTTGTCCGCTACCGGCGCCACCTCAATGACCGGCTGCGCTTTAGCAATATCAAATGATATTTCTTGCTCAACCGCAGCGTACACATCGTTGCCCGGACTCATCACTTTGATGGTAGCCAAACCCGCTCCCTGAATGGTTATCTGACCACCGTCGATAGCAACCGGGCCCGACACCTTTTGGTACGTGAGGGGAAGTCCTTCTGAAGATTGCGCCCCAATGGCAAAGGGCGGATCACCAAACTGCTTATCAGCAATAGTGGGCACCTGAATACTTTGCGACTGCTTCTGCTCCAGATCGAGCGATATACCAAACACCTGCAACACCAAGCCCGGTAGTGTCGCATTCGTAACATCAGTCTGATACGCTCCCGCTTGCTGGGGGGTGATGCTATTTACCGTTAGCGAGTTAATGTCGGTTTGAGCCACCTCTTGGTTGCCTTTATACCAAACGTAACGGCTATCCGATACGTCTGCATCGAAGGGAAGTATAACCCGCACATCCTCCCCGGGGGTGGCACTTTGTTCTAAACCAACCGAAACTTCAAGCTGCGGGGCATAACGATCCTGACAGTTGGCACAGGCGAGATAATCGCGATTGGGGAGTAAATCTTCAAAGGTGAGCCGGTTACTATGACACACCAACACACTGGTTTTTCCTTGCGAGAAGGCAGACTGCCGGAGCGCCGGTAGTTGTAAAAATTCATTGGCTGAGATATCTAAGTTCAGCGGCATTGCTAACGGAGGAAAAATACCCGTGAGCTGATTATCGTTCAGGGTGAGTTCGTCAAAGGTCACGCTCGTCCAGGCTTCAGGTACCGATCCGGTGAGTTGATTGTTGCCCAGCGTGAGGGTGATTGGCCGGGCCGCATCACGTTTAGCCTCTCGCGGCAGCCCCCCTTGCAGTTGATTGTTGTGAAGATAACAGTAGCGTAGCGCACTGGAAGACAAGACGTTGTCGGGCAATGTTTCAAGCCGGTTGTTATGCAGTGATAGCGACGAAAGGTTCGGTAAAACCAGTAGCCCGGTGGGCACACGGCCCTGTAGCTGGTTACGCGAAAGATCAACCTCCTGAAGGGCACGGCAGTTCTCAATATCCGGCGAGATACTGCCACTCATACTAGCGTCGGTGATCACCAGCTTTTCAAGCGACTTCAACTGAGTCAGTGCCGCAGGAAATGCCTGGTTAACCGCCACCGATATCAGCGATAGTTGCTTTAATTTATTCAAGCGAGCAATCTGTGGTAAAAACGTGGCGGACACGTCGGGTGCTTCTACCGAGAGTGTTTCTAGTTGGGTGAGAGAGGTAAGCTCATCGCTCAGTGTTCCCTTCAGCAAAGGCTCTTTGATGATAAGCTTACGCAGGGCCGTTAGCTGGTATAAATCGTCGGGCATACGTCCGTTTAGTCCAGCCTCTTGGAAGCTGAGCTCGACCACCCGACCGTCTTTGATCTTCACCCCTTCCCATGAAGATACCGAACGGTTGAGCCAGTTAGCCTTTTTGCTCCAGGCTGCGCCGTTGGTTTGTTGATAAATTGCTACCAGCGCCAGCGAGTCTTGGTCTGATACGGAATTCTCTATGCTCAAATTCCAATTGAGTGGTAGCTTCGCATTGGCGGGAAACTCCCAGCGAATCAGCAGCTGCTGCCCCTGCTGTAGATAACCGGCCGTAAGGCTCGAGGCACCTGAGGCAGCGATAGGATCTTCACCACACGCAGTGTAAAGCGATACATCGGCATTTTCGTTCGCGTAGCGAAGCGAAAGCCCTCCGTTTTTGGGCATAGTAAAAGTATACCAGACGACTAACTTCTCAGCCTGGTTTTTTCCGGCGACCGCTGTGGTGGGATTACGACAGTCATCGCCCACCACCGCCCCATCGTTGCGGTAGGTAAACGCCACACGGGCGTCAGCCTCTTCGATGTTTTCTATGCTGATACCGCTCTCTTTGCTTCCATCCACCGCCTGATGCGTATCAGAATTGGGTGCGCTGTTATGGTTGAATGTACCACGTCTGTTAACTCCCGGAAACAGATCGCCCTGATCGCCACTGTTGGTAAACTTATCCAGATCATTTCGGCCGTCGGCCTCTTCCAGATCCACCGCGTTGTAGTCGGGAAATGCATTCACATCGTTACTAGCCGGATACACTGACGCCCGGTTATCATCAATATGCCAAATGGCGAGTCCGGTGCCCCTCAAACGTCGGTCTACTCCTGAACGCTGTCTATTTTCCAGCAGAAAATACTCATTGTCGTTGGGAGTCTTAATTTTAAGAAATTCGTTGTGCAACGACGCCGCCCTCATGGTATACTCGCCGTATTCGGTGGTAATATCCTTCACATCGGCCCACCCTAACGCTTCTTTAGACCAGGCTGATAAACCGGCCGGATAGGTCTCATCATCTACCCAGCCCCCGGTTCCCATCAGTCCCCAGTCGCCAATGCCTGATCTTCGGCCGTTGCTCGGATCGGTGTCGTACAAATCAGGAAGCCCCAGCAGGTGCCCAAACTCGTGGCAGAATATACCAATTCCCACCGGACCGCTGTAACGCGTCTCGGGTTGAATGGTATAGTCACTAATATTTCTGCCGTCGTAAAACCGGCTATTAATCGCCCAGCGGTGCGACCAGATATACTCATTGCGCGCTCCTTCTTCGCCCCCGGGTCCGGCGTGAATGATGATAACGCCATCCACGTTGCCGTCACCATCGTTATCGTACTTTGAGAAGTCTACTCCGCGCTGCTCAGCACCATCAATGGCCTCGGCCACCAGGTCCTGAGAAGCCACAAAGCCCCCTTCGTTTCCGTAGGTGCGAAAGGCCCGGCGGGCCCGTACCCAACCTACTACGTCTACGCTCATATCTAACTTTCCGTAGCTGTTCTCCTGAAAATACTGCTTGAAAGTAGGTTTAGACGAGGGACCATTAAACATATTAAAGAAGCTATCGGTACTTCTGGTCGCCTTCAGATCGGGGTAATCAATACAAATGGCCAGCACGTTCACTTTGCCCTCGGTGGGCATTACCGACTGCACCTGAGTGCGAGCGTGGTGATGAGCGTGCACTGGTTTTGCCAGCGTAGCGTCCTCCGTCGGTTTTTCGTGCTTATTGACTGCCAGTAGCGCCCGCTGTGTACCCAGTGACCTTTCGTTTAAGTCTTGCGCGCGGATGCCGTTACTTACTAACTTGGTTCCCTGAGAGGCAGCGTACTCGTAGTAACCGGTTTTTGACTTGACTAACGAGTATCCGTCAGTAGTTTCCGCCCAGTTTTGCCAAGGGTTTCCTCGGGCAACGACATGAACTACGCTGCCGTCGGGTTGTTGCACCGGAACGGCGTAGGGAGCAGGCGGGGTAGCGTGGTAAGGCAGTGCATCCTGGGTAGACTCTTGTCTGGTTGCAGCGGTGTCACCGAAGAAGGCTACTAGCAGTAGTAAAGGTAGATATATGGTTTGCAATACGTTAGTGTTTTGGGACACCGAACAATGTAGTAAGTTTTAAACCTTATTGATGTAAGATATGGGAGAAGAAACAAACATAAAAGAAGGGCTTAGCGTAATTTATCTACTCACTTTGGTAAGATCGTAAGCATATCTTGCCTTTTCGGTGTAAACACAACGTACAAAAACAGCCCCAAAGCATCGCGTATTGTCCCGTACGAAACAAAAACATGAGACATCAATCTGCTTATAAAACATTCTGACTAAAAAATTAGATCGTATTGGGCATCTTTCTGACCAGAGCTACTGCAAGAAAAGCGTACGAATTGGTGCTTTTTATTACATAGTATGAACAATTCGGAAGAACCAAGCGACTTTCAGTACAACTGAATGGTTGTTTTTGTTTTTTCAAAGGTAAGGTACAGGCCTCATCGTAAAAAGTGAAACGGAAGATATATTCGGACTAAACGACCAAAGGAAGGCTAGAAGTAATTTGGCTACGCCTGAAATACAGAAAAGCCAGGTTTCAAGACCCGGCTTTTCTGCTTCTACCATATAAACTACTACCTAAATTGTATGGCTAACTTAACGAAGTTATAGGTAATAAGTTCTATCTGACCACCACAATAAAGTATATTCTACTATGGTTTTGAGTATTGCTATCTTATTTTGATATAAACGAAGGCTTAAGCGTCTTGCTGATCAGCAAACAGAGATTTGACCAGTTGCTCAGTGCTATTTTCTGCCTGATGTAGTTTAGGCATTAGTTCGTAGTACTCGCGTGACAGGAGTAGCTCTTTGGTAGCCTCTACGTACTCTCTGATAAATATGCCGTAGAGAGCTAGTCGACGGTCGTGCCCTTCGTTCTCTTCGAAGAATGACTTTACGTGGCGGTTAACGTGGTACATACTTTTGCCCTCGTGCAGCAGGTACCGGTTAAAGGCGTAGTGAAAGTTATCGCACTGTACCGCAAAGTTAAATCCAGCCATGAGGCTTTTCTTCGGGAGTTTGCCCTGGTATTCGCTTAAAAAATGCTCGGCACAGTCGGGTTTTCTGATGAGTTCAGGATATTTGTTCATTATTTATGCTTATAAAGTAATATTTCTTTTCTTATGTACAATAATATACAATATAACATAAAAATCAAAATATTAACTCTTATTATAGTTCAAATGAGTGGTATGGGATATGCGCAACACAGTGATACTTCTGTAAGCAGGTTGGTTTCAAGCCCAAAACGCACCAAGTTGGCTAATACTTACCTACAAGAGGCACAACGGCAAGCCGCCGGTGGCCATTCTCAGCACGCTATCGAGTGGCTCAATAAAGCCATTGTCTTGCGGCATGATCTAACTGAAGCACATCTGCTCAGAGCAGCCCTAAAGGCAGAAACCAAAGACTTGACCGGTGCCATTACTGATTACTCAGCAGCCATCCACCTTGACCCTGAATTTCATGAAGCTCGCCTACAGCGCGGGCAGGCTCGCATGGCAGCACAGCAATATGCACCGGCAATCCGTGACTTTAAGCACCTTTTAGAGGTAGAAGGAAGTGTCACGCAACAGATTATCTTTCGGGGACAGACGACCCCCGACGCGTTTACGGCATCTTCTGCTACTACACTACAGTCTGACATGAAACCCGAGCTACTCAACCTGATCGGGCTGTGCTATTGGCACCGTAGTGTATACGATAGTGCTGCCACGTGCTTTGAGCAGGCAATCACTATGGCTCCCCACCAGTACGAAGCCTATACCAACCTGGGTCGTACTTATGAGGCTACCGGAGATACCGCTAG
>CBDCAN010000027.1:0-67093 GCA_965213875.1 Tunicatimonas sp.
AGGTCACTTCTTAATGTGAGCGTATTCAAAAAGAATCCAATAAGTGGCTCGATTTCCGCACTTGTTCGGTTAGCAATGGGAGCTCCTACACAGATATCCGTCTGTCCACTGTAGCGGTTAAGTAGCAGTTTGAAAGCGGCTAACAAAACCATGAATAGGGTAGCACCTTCCTGACCAGACAGCTCGTAGATATCCTCTACCTGTTTTTTAGGAATAACCCATTGCACTGTATTCCCGTGCTTACTCTGTTCAGAGGGTCTCGGGAAGTCCGTAGGTAAGTTAAG
Organism: Tunicatimonas sp.; assembly: GCA_965213875.1. Lineage (GTDB taxonomy): Bacteria > Bacteroidota > Bacteroidia > Cytophagales > Cyclobacteriaceae > Tunicatimonas. The sequence continues at coordinate 285 of CBDCAN010000027.1, forward strand.
TGGAGTAGCATCCTGTAAATGTTTCTTCCAATAGACTAGTGAATCCGCCAGCGTGACTTCAGTTAGCATCTTGCGCTGCCATATAGCGTAATCAGCGTACTGTACCGGTAGTTGGCCTAGTCTAGGGGCCCGGATTTCAATCCTGGCTGTATACCCCTCCATCAGTTCATTCAGGAAAAGAGGGACCGACCAGCCGTCGGCTGCGATGTGGTGCAAAACCACCAACAATAGGTACTCTTCGTTTCCCACTTCAATGATGGCTACCCGCAAAGGGTGGTCCTGGGAAAGGTCAAATGTATCCGTAATGATCTCACTAATAATTGTCTTCCATTCATCAGGTGCTCTCTGTGGTTACCGCGGGTACATCGGTAGGCGTCCAGCGGTCCTTGGCCGTTACTTTCTGATATACTTGTCCGTCTTTCTTTTCTAAAAATACAGTTCGTAACACCTCGTGTCGGTTCACGATTTCACTGAATGCACTATATATCGCTTCCTTGTTTAGTTCACCTTTCATCCTGAAAAGCGCAGGCATGTGGTAGGAGGATGACCCTTCAAGCTGATCAACAAACCACAACCGCTCCTGAGAAAAAGACAGAGGAAGCTGATCAGGTCGGGGCGTAACTACCGTGACCGGGGGCACACTGTTTTCTTCCGCGTTAGTGATGATTGTGGTAAGACCAGCTATTGTTGGGGATAAGAAAATATCTTTGATGCTGATTCTTTTGGCTAGTGCTTTGTGCACGGCGGCCACTAGCCGGGTAGCCAACAGAGAGTGACCGCCTAACTCAAAGAAATTATCATGAATACCTACCTGCTGTATACCCAGCAGCTCTTGCCACAGGTCGGCTAATTGGTGCTGAAGTGTATTGGTTGGCGCTACGTACGCACTACGAGCCAGCTGCTGAAAATCAGGTTCGGGCAGCTTCTTTTTGTCCACCTTCCCATTAGTTGTCAGCGGCATTTCGTCTAATACAGTCACTACTTTTGGCACCATATACCCCGGTAACTTTGACGACAGATAAGCGGCAAACGCATCTCGACTGTAGGTACTCCTGGCAACAATGTATGCTATAAGAAATAAGGTTCCTGACCCATCTTGCTTAGCCATTACTACGTTTTGAGAGACTATGTCGCTCTGCTGTATTACCATCTCTATTTCTCCCAATTCTACTCGATATCCTCTAATTTTAATCTGTTCATCCAAACGACCAATAAACTCAACCGTTCCATTAGGCAACCATCGCCCCATATCCCCCGTGCGATACACCCTGCCCCCACCCTCCACAAAGGGGTGGGTGATAAACTTTTGATCAGAACCCTTATCAGGGTGCAAATAACCGGCAGATACCCCATCTCCTCCAATGTATATTTCTCCAACACAGCCAACGGGCAAAAGAGATTGGGCTTTGTTAGTGATATATATTTCGGTATTCGAAAGAGGTGCTCCAATGGGTATTACGCCGTCTTCCGTGGTATCAATGGAATAGGCCGTGGCGAACACAGTAGTCTCAGTAGGTCCGTAAACGTGCACAAGCTTATGTTCGCCCAAAGATACCAAAGCCTTTTGGACGTGTACCGGTGAGATTAGTTCGCCTCCGAACATAAGTTTCCTTAGTCCTTTTAGCGCGTTTAGTTCTACCTCTACAAAGACATTGAACAGCGCCGTGGTCATAAAACTTACCGTCACCCTATTCTCGGTGATGACTTTAGCTAGCCGTTTTGTATCAGAGGCATCCTTTTCTTCTATCATCCACAGTGATGCACCGTTGAGTAACGCTCCAAACAATTCATATACTGACCCGTCAAACGAAAAATTTGACCACTGTAATACCCTATCTTCCGGACAAATGGCGATATGATTGGTCTCGTAGGTTATTTTTAGAATGTTGTAGTGCTGTACCAAAACCCCTTTGGGTTGACCTGTGGTCCCCGATGTATACATGATATAAGCGTACTGGCTTTCCGATTTTCTTTCCACCTCGTTCGTAGGAAATGCGTAAACGCTCTCCCCCTCAGCGTCAAGAAGCAGGAGCTTTACCGCTTCCGGACACACAATCTTCGTTTTGGTGACTAAGTTACTCACCAAAATCTTAGCGCCAGAGTCCTTCAGCATATAGTGTATCCGGTCTTTCGGATTGCTCGGGTCGACAGGGACATAAACTGCGCCTGCCTTCAGGATTCCCAGTATTGCCCCCACCATAGCGGCACAGCGATTGATACAAAGTGCCACTGTGTCTCCTTCAGCCACTCCGTTAGCACGCAGGTAGTGTGCTATTTGGTTAGCGTACTGATCAAGTTCATCGTACGTAAGGGAAGCTTGCTTGTCTACCAGTGCTGTGGCACTTGGGCTTGCTAAACACTGTTCCTCAAACACTTGGGACACTGTCTGATGATCAGGGTAATCAAGTTTATGTGCGTTGAACTGGGCAAGTAAGTTTCTCTCTTCATCCGGTAGAATATTGATGTCCGATACTTTCAGATGAGTATCTTGTGTAAATGTTTCCAGAATATAAAGTAGCCGTTTAGCAAACAGGGACACCTCCTCTGGCAAAAGATAGGTCGTCTGATAGGTAAAGAGCAATTCCAATGCGTTCCCCTTGCCGTAATCACACCAAGAGATGTTCATAGGAAAAGGCTCATGGTTACTTGTTAAATAGGTAGATGCGGCAAAATATCCGTCTACTTCCGATTTGATATCTTGGTTTTGATAGTTCACCACAATGTCAAAGAGCGGAGAGTTTTTATCTACTACCCCGAGCGCTCTGTTGAGGTGACTTAGGGGATATGATATATGCCGGTAATCTCGCCTTTGTTCGGCTCTGATAGTTGAGAGTAGCTCGTCAACCGTCTGCTCTTTGTCATAGTACGTTTTAAAAGGCATATTCTTCGAAAACATACCCACTGTTTTTCGCTGTCTTCGGTTTCTTCTGTTGTGGACCGATGCGCCGAAAAAAAACTCCTTGTGATCGAGAACATTGCCAAAGTATACGGTCAGCGCACCTAGTGTTATTAGCGGAATGCTCACTTTGTTTTTCAGTGCTAACTCTTCAAGGCTCTTCTTCTGTTCAATCGATATTGGCAAGAGAAAGCGACTACTCTTTACTTTTGATGAACGATAGTTGTTCTGCTTCAGCAATGGCACATTAGGTTGTTGGCATTTTTGCAGCCAGTAGTCGGCATCTTGCTGATACTCATCGGATTTTAAATAGTGAATAGATTCTTCAATAGCTTCTTGATAGGACGGGTAAGTAAACACTTCGCCTGTCTGCTCCATCAGTGCGACGTATTTTTTTACCACGTATTGCGTAATATGTGCGATGCTATAACCATCGGTAATGAGGTGGTGAAACCTTACAAACCAAAAGTACTTTTGGTCACTTATCTTCAACAGTGCTATCTCGTAGAGTTCATTTTGTTCTAGCGGAAATACTGTGTTATAACGGTCTTGCATCCATTGAAGAGCCTTTTTCTCAGGGGTGTTTCGCTGACTAAAATCCAGGCGTTGGCAATGCACTTGGTTAGGTTCATTCTGAAAACAACCCTGCGGTCTATTACTGGCGAAGTCAAAGGTTAAGCTAAAAATATCAAACACTTCAACCAAAGTGTATATAGCATCCACAAACACTTCTTCATTGACGGATTTAAGCTGCAAGTATCCCCCAATGTTGTAGTGAGGGCTTGTAGTATCAAGTGACTGATGGTAGTAAACCTCCTCCTGTGAGGGGTGTAAATTAGTTATTGAAGCTTTCATGTGTTAGTATTGGTTAGTAGTATGTGCGTTGTTTCTCAGTTGAACCCAGGAGGTAAAGCCGCATCTAATTTTTGAATAGCCTCATCTCTCTATCTAGGTAACCTTTTGACCATACTGATAAAGGCGGTTGACACCAACAAACAAACGAGTATGTTTGAGTCTCAAAGTATAGAGAAAGTGCAAGCCACCTACAGTAGATAGCAAAAGTAAAATAGCAATGGTCCTGTCTGTTCCGGGGTAAAGTGCCTTGTTAATAGGGAGATAAGGCATAATAGTTCCTGCCACTTGCTCGATAGCCACCCCAGCTACCAAATAAGAAAGCGGAATAGCTGCCCCAGTGATTAGCGCTTTATAACCTAACACTCTACCTTGAATTTGATAAGGCACGATGCTCTGCCATAAGGTATCGCTAACAGTTTGAGAAGCAATAGAGATAAACATAATGACTGCCGCCAAACCTCCGAAGGCCACCGCACTTATTGGAATAAGAGCGGCAGAAAATAGTAAGATCCCTATTACCAAGTTGGCATTAAATATAAGAGAGATAGGCTGGCTAAACCTTTGGTAGGTACTCATAACGAGTCCTCCCAGCATGCCTCCAACACTCGCGCAAGCCATCGTAATGGCTAGTCCTTTTTCGTCGGAAAAGTCCAATAGCAGCGGTGTAATCATAATGGTGATACCACCCAGAAGGAAATTTGAAGCAAAGAAGTAAACCAATAACGAACTTAATCCTGGTCGAGCTCGGAAGAACTCCCAAGCCATCTTAGCGTCTTCGCTAATCGTCAGTTTTTTCGGTTCCTCACTAGTAGAGGTTATTCTTATCAACAGAAACACGATAATTGAGACAGAGAAGGAAAGAACATCAATGAAAAAGACAGTACCTAACCCAAAATAGGTGTAAATAAAAGGTGCAACCACCGGAACAAAGAGGGTTACTAAGACAATTCCTGTTTGTTCTAAACCTTTAGCACTATTGAGTTTGTCTTGTGGGACAAGTACAGCGGCAGACACATAGAAGGCGTGCTTTACAAACCCCAGGGCCGTTGAACTTACAAAGGAAATAATCATGATATGCCCCGCTTCTAATTGTCCACCCCAGAAGCTTAGCAGCATAATAAGACTTCCTATGCCTGCTACCGCTTGCCCTAATATAATCACCTTTCTTTTGTCCCAAGCATCTACAATGCTCCCAATAAATGGACTCAACAAAATCTGAGGGACGATAGAGAAAAAGGAAATAAAACTATATTCAACTGTAGATTGTGAAGTGTTTAGTATCCAGATACCTAAGCTAAATGAAGTCAGCGTAGTGCCAAAGAAGGAAAGTACAATAAAGGAAAGTAGAGATATGTATTTTTTCATCGTTTTTGAAGCTACACTGTATGCACTTGCCCTTGATAGTTGTACTCTAAAACCTTTTCGCCAAAAAGTCGCTCAGCGTCGATCCCTTTATCACGACAATAGGCCAGCAAGCGATTTGATTCGATGATGGCCTTTGATTCTTCGGTGTACTTAATCGAGCTAATATACTTGAGCCACGGTTCCATACCCATGGCATATACAAACACACTTTTGGGATTAAAGGCATCTATAAACGCGCTGCTTTGATCAAAATTACAACCGGCCAAGCGCCTGGACTGATCTTTCTCATGTTCAATTGGTCTCATCAACAAAGGCCCATACAACCAGGACAATGGTGCTCCTTCGCACTCCATACCCAAAAACATAACATCTACATCGCCGTAAATCTCATGAACACGCTGATAAACAGCAGGCTCCACATTACAAGAGTCAGCTGCAAATATCATTTTAAATTGCGTGTTGAAATCTACTAGGTAACATAACTTGGTTCGTATATCTAGATCAGAATGCTCTCCAAAAAACGGAATTCCTGAGAGGGTACAACCACCACTTCTTATAGACTCCATTTCGCCCAGTTCGATGACTTGCTCAAAGCCAATTCTCTCTAAAACTAGTTTTAGGTTAGGGTCTTGAAGACTCCCTCCCCCGCTTCGGGGTACAATAATTTGTCTAACCTTGTGCCTGATACGCAATAGCGTCTCAAAGAGTACGTGATCTTGGTGATTATGGGTAATCAACACAAAATCGATAACCTCAGGAAGATCAGAGTAGGTGTATCGGGATATATCCGTATCATAGCCGTAACTAATTACTGGATCCACCAAAACGTTCATCTCTTGAGTTTCCACCAAAATACAAGCATGCCCAAAATATCTGGTGAGTGCCCCAGAACCAGTATAGGCTTGATATCGTCCGGATTTTTCACGCTGTAAGAAGGTTTTGAATAAATCTTCTTGAGCAGCGGGAATCGGAAACATCTTTTTTAATTCACCGAAGGGTAACGCTTCCTCACAGCACCTGAAAAATGAGTCTATCGTTTTACTTCTAAACGGAATAGGAAGATGGATAGCCGCATCGCCAGGCAGACTGGGGGTACTCAATACAAAGGAGCGGGAATCATCATTCTCAATTCTAAACATTCTTATACTTTGTAAATCTTCCTTATAATACTTTGTGTTGTATAGCAAAGCTTCTATAAACCTAAATGAAGGATTTTCATTTAGATCGTAATATAGTTCTATCAGCCCCCTTAGATTGAGCGGTATCTTCGGATACAAATCACTTAAAGTATACCCCTTCGCCTCGTTCGCCAACAGATAATTAAGTTCTTCCACTTCTTCACATAATTGAAGCAAATCAGCGTGCTGACTTTTGGTGTGTAACATTAGTTCCTCTACCTCCTCTACTCGCTGACCATTATAGTCGATGAATGGCCCACCTAACATCTTAGGACTCTTTACGGCAGCTGCATGAATGTTTGGGTTTTGAACGTAGGACTCCATAATTTTGAGATGGCGCTTCTTAATATTGAGCGCGGCGGTTGCAGGGCTAATCAGGTGGGTCCAGGCATACCAGCTATCTACTAACGGTTCTATAACCAAGTTAGATGCTACGTAAACAAGGTCTTGATCTTCTAGGCTTAGTTTCATGTAGGTTGATTCAGTGTTTTTGGAAGCTTTGTACTAGGTTAAAGGTAGTTCGTACCAGCCAGTGGTATGTCCTAAATCTTCTTGACAAGAAGATTCAGGACGAATTAACCTATATCGGCGTAAGGTATTCGGTCATTTTAGGGGTATTTTAGGTTTCTCTGCACCCTAGCGGTGGTCTATATATAGGTGTATACATATCCTGAATTTTCCTTGTTAAAGAATCAGGACGGGTTCACCTCTATGTGATTTGAGACTCTTGTTTAGGACTGATCGTCCATAGATAAAATAATCTGTCAAAGTGAAGAAATTTGTCTATAGCTTAAAATCCTTAGCACCGTTCCATAGTATTCAAACGATACATCTAAGTACAGAACAAAATAGAGTGGGCAGGGGCAGATGTTAACTTTAAGGCAGTTAAGAACACTAGTGTACTGGTAGCCCACTGAGGCAATAGGTCGGTACTCAATGGGACTGTCTCATCTATCATTTAAAGGCAAGCTCCTTACTTAGTATTTAGGTAGAAAAGATTGTACTGAGTAGTTAAAATAAATGAAGAAAAAATTTTAATTTGCCGCAGGTTATATTAAAATTTGTCTCCCAACAGTTCATCCTCATTGCTTCGTATAACTAGTTCTTGATGTGCCTATGATTAGAGTATATTATATTAGATTCACTAGCAGACTGGAAGAAGATCGTTTTTCTTTGTTACTCAACTCACTTCCTTACAGACTAAGAATGAGGGCTATGAAGTACCGAAGATGGGAGGATCAGTATGCATCTCTCTTCGGAAAATTACTATTACGAAGAGGTTTAGCTGATCTGGGCTATGGCAACCTAGAGTTACTCACCTACACGAGCTATAATCGCCCATTTCTCAATGCAGAAGTTGATTTTAATACCTCGCATACCAAATCATGCACAATTTGCGCAGTAAGTAACACTTATAAACTTGGTATTGATATAGAAAAAGTTGACAAGATTAACATGCTGGACTTTACGGAAGTATGGAACATAAAGGAACGGAGGGATATTGTCAATGCCGAAGACATGACTTCTAAATCTTATAGCTACTGGACTAGAAAAGAAGCGGTGATCAAATCTGACGGGCGAGGGTTAAGTATTCCACTAAAAAACGTGGACGTACGTAACGACCAAGTAATATTAGACAAGAACCATTGGTTTTTAACAAGGGTTGACTTTTCTAGTGAATATGTATGTCATCTCTCTACAAATAAGAAAATACAAGATTCCGACGTAGCGGTAAGAGAGGTTATATTCTAGTAGGAAGACAGAAAGATAGCCTACAGACAATGGGCCTAGGACTGTCAATTAATATAATTGCTTTCATATGATTGTCAAAGACATAAATACCCGATCAGAGGATGACCACTTTTGGTGATAAATCTCTAATCTAACAGAAAAAATCTAGGCAGCTACACTTGTACACAATGTTCACGATAGCGAGAAGGTGACATAGAAGTATGCTTCCTAAATGCTGTGTAGAAAGCTGATTTTGAGCTAAAGCCAGACTCTAGTCCTATCGCCAAGATAGTATAATGCTTATATTTAGGGTCTACTAATAGTTCCTTGGCATACTCTATCCGAAGGCTATTAAGGTAGCTATTTAGGTTTTTACTATAGTATTTGTTTACTATCTGCGAAAGGTAACTACTGCTGATGCTCAATTCTTTTGCTAGTGAATCTAGGCTAACCCTGGAATCCAAAAACCGCTTTTTATGAACAATTATTTCATAAAACCCGTCTAGATACTCTTGCTGCTTTTCTGATACCACTGCTACAGTATAGGTTGGAGATAGAGGTAGATTTACTGATGTTAACTCGCTCTGCTGCTCGCTTAGTTCTTTCCGAAGTGCTATTTGTTCTTGGAGCACTTTGTAGCGAAATAAGCCTCGATAGCCTATCCAGTAAATTAAAAAAGATGTGCCTAGCCTAACTGGATAATACGACTCTGGCGGATTAAATAGCCCTATTAGGTATTGTTGTAAGACGGCTGTTACCCATAAAACAAGCACAACTGTTCCATAGGTAAAAAACTGCTTTACCCATTTCAGATCATCATAACCTCGTATGTATTGGTACCAAGCTTTGTTGTTGACAAGTACATAGATTGCAAAGGAAAAAATAAAGAGGCTATAAGCAAGGCAGAGTGTTTCCTCCACCAAGTTATATTTTACCAGTAGCAATGGTTGTATGGAAGTCTCTACTATATAGTGTACGTAATAGAGCAACCCTATGCGAATGAGTATTCCAGTGGTAAATAAGGTATAAGTTAACTGAGTGAAAGTAGGTACGTTCTCATTCACCCGAAGGTAGTAGGTAAAGAACTGGTAAAAAGTAGGAACAATCAATAAATACCAAGGTATGAGTAAGTGTTTGTAGTACGGCAAAAAGGCCGTCATCCTAGTAGCTACCAGCCAGTACTGTAGATTGTTTAGTGACAAAAAGAGCACTGTAAGGCCTAAGTACACTATAGTACGCTCGTTGCGTAGTTCTGAGAACTGGGTAATAAGCGTAAAAACAACACCTTGTACTACCCCTACAAATATGATTAAGTTGATAGGGCCAATTAAAAACTCTTGCATTTTGTGACGATTTCATGGTAATTATGGTGATTCTATATATCATCTCATAATATCTTCTATCTTTAATTACTACCATTTTCATTGTAAAAGGTCATATTTGGCAGCAGCCCCTAATCTATGATAAGTTAGACAAAGACGAAACAGTTTATATGTTTTAGTAGTGTTGTGGGCTCATTGATACAATGAGATTCTATTGTATCAATGGTTCATCTACGCTTTAAGGATTAGCTAATTTCTACCATTACTTTGAGTCAGAATCCCTTATATCTTATAGACGTTCATTAATTATATGAGTGTCACGCTAAAGGATGAAACCTTCGCATTCTACTACCCTGATGCAGAAGCTTATTAGTTAGCCGCGACAACACGATCAATCAGTTCGCCGGTAAGCACCGTGGAGATAAATAGCGCTTCAAACTGCGAAGGGGCCAAATACACCCCACGGGATAGCATCTCGCGAAAGTAGGCACCAAACAGTCGGGTATCAGAGGCACTGGCCGAACGAAAATCAGTCACGGGTTGATCCGTGAAAAACAAACTGAACATAGACCCTACGTGGTTGATCGTGTACTTTAGTCCGAGCTTCTTGAGGTTGGCACGAATGCCTTCTACCAGGGCTGTAGTGTTATCATCCACTTTCTTATATACTTCAGCGTGCGTATCCAGGTACGAAAGCATGCTATGGCCGGCAGCCATCGCAATCGGATTGCCCGACAGCGTGCCCGCCTGATAAACCGGCCCTACCGGCGACACAAAGTCCATGACTTCTCGTTTACCACCGTAGGCACCGACGGGTAAACCACCACCAATGATTTTCCCTAAGGCCGTCATGTCAGGCGTAACTCCGTATCGCTCTTGTGCACCGCCCGGTGCCAGCCGAAAACCCGTCATCACTTCGTCAAAAATCAGCAGGATATCGTGTTCCGAGCACAGCTCGCGTAGCCCTTCCAGGAAGCCTTCGGCGGGTAATACGCAGCCCATATTGCCCGCCACCGGTTCTACCATAACCATAGCAATCTCGCCGGGGTTGCTGGCAATGAGTGCACGCACACTCTCTAGATCATTAAACGTGGCTAATAGTGTATCGCGGGCGGTGCCTTCGGTAACTCCCGGACTATTGGGCACCCCCATCGTCATGGCACCGCTGCCGGCTGCAATAAGAAATGAGTCGCCGTGACCGTGATAACAGCCTTCAAACTTCACTAGTTTATCGCGACCGGTGAACCCGCGGGCCAAACGAGCCGCTGACATGGCCGCCTCGGTGCCGGAGTTCACCATCCGCACCTTCTCTACGGAAGGAACCATGCGAACGATACGCTCGGCAATTTCTATCTCGCGCACCGTGGGGGCACCATAGGAAAATGAGTGCGGAATGGCCGCTTGTATCGCCTCCTGCACACGCGGATCGGCGTGCCCCAAAATCATGGGCCCCCAGGAGTTGATGAGCTCAATGTACTCGTTATCATCTTCGTCGTATACGAACGCCCCGCGGGCCGATTTGATGAACAGCGGATCGCCCCCTACGGCCCGAAAAGCCCGTACCGGAGAGTTCACCCCGCCGGGGATGGTATGCTGAGCTTGCGCGAATAGCTCACGGCTCCGATCAGTAGTACGTGTATCCATCATAAGAACTTTAGGCACACTCAAGTGCCTTTTCTAAAAATCAGACGAGTGACTATTCAAAAACTGGCTGTAAAATACCCTCCTCAAAACGAATGACGGGCACCAGTTGGTTATCATTAGCCTCATAAAAGTTGTAACCGCTGTAGAGCAAACTGTTCACCGGTTTGTCCTTGGTAAAAAACTCCTGAAAATAGATACCATACTCGTTAAGCATCTGCCCTACGTAGTACATGGCATCGTAACCAGCGTACGCAAAGCGGGTGGGCAAAGCATGAAACCGCTGCTTGTAGGCTTCAGTAAACTTCTGAACGGTACGTCGCTGGTAGTCAATGTACCCAGGACTCAGGAAGTGGACACCCAGTTCATCAAGCTGCTCGTACGTGATGCTGGTGATGTCAAACCATTGGTCGTTACCAAACAAGGTGAGGTCAGTATTGGCCATCACCACCGCGCTGATCGTGTTAGTGATGACCAGATCTTCATCTGAGGCTACGTACACGACCGGCGATTGCTCACCGCGCTCTTCAGCCTCTTCGCTAAAGTACCGGAGGGTGTCACCGAAGGTTTCCATAGTCTCCGTGTTAAACCCTCTCATTCGCTCGATAAAAACCTCGTAGGTATCATCTTTGGTGAAAGCTCTGATAAAGTTATTGACGCGCGCCGTATCACTCTTTTCGCTGTTGAGCACCACTACTGCGGTCTTACTACCCAGAGAGTCAGCCGCAAAACGAGCCGCCTGGCGCGCTTCAGTAATGGTGCTTGGTCGCATGAGAAAAGAAAACGGGTTATTGCTCGTCACCATCGGGTTATTGGAAACCGGGTTAACCATGTACACTTGCTGCTCGCGCGAAAAGTTAGAAATAGCGCGAAAGGGACCAGGGTATAATGGCCCAACAATTACATCCATCGCTTTCATCTCTTCTTTCTCAAGTAACTTGGCCGTCACATCGTAGTCTCGTTCGGTATCGTAGGCGTACAGTTGCACGCTGAGGCCATCTTGCTGGAGCTGCTGCGCGGCCATCTGCATGCCTTGGTACGTTTCTAGCACGAAACTGCTCCGGTCGTTTACACTTAGTTTATTAAAGAAAAAGGGCAGCATAGCCGCCACGTTGTACGTTTCCTTCTTGATAGAAGCCGCTTGGGTGGCTACCCCAAAGCTAGCCTCATCAATATCAAACTTTTGCACCAGTGTATTCTTGAGTGCCAACTGCTGCTCATCTTTCGTATCGCTCAGTGCCAAGCGCTCCACCAGGCGACTGGCAATGGCCTTGTCCTCAGGATACTGTGTTTGTAAAGTGGTGAGGCGGCCCACGTCAGTGAGTTGCTCAGTATAGTACCTTTGCATCTTCTGAGCGTCTTCGATGGTGCCACGGGTGGTGCCCTGCTGCTGGTTCAGCTGAGCCAGCAATTCCATGGCTGCCTTATAGTCGTCCAGCTCAAAGTAAGTGTTCGCCAGCCAGTAGTCCACATCACTCATCTGCTGCCACTTAGGGTACTTACTCTTGATCTGTAGCAACATATTTTTAGCCAGTGGATAATCACCACTCTGAAACGCCGACAGCGCGAAGAAAAAGGAGGCATGAATTGTATACGGATTATCGGTTTCGGTCCGACTCAGCGTTTTGAACATATCAATGGCCAGGTCGTATTTACCCTGCTGATATAGTTCCTTACCTCGCTCGTAGCGCTTCAGAAATACGGCTTCCGGATCGTCCGGACTCTGAGCCCCGGCGAGGTGTACGCCCAGCACCAAAAGTCCGATAATCCACCATGATCGTTTGTTCATTATTATCATATTTAATTGTGTGGCGACGCAGCAGCCCGTATGATGGTAAGTTAAGATATCAAGTCACTACTCCCACTCGATCGTGGCCGGCGGTTTAGAGCTAATGTCGTATACGACGCGATTGACTCCTTTAACCTGGTTAATAATTTCATTGGATACGTCGCTCAAAAAATCGTAGGGCAAATGGCTCCAGTCGGCCGTCATGCCGTCTACACTGCTCACGGCCCGCAGGGCTACTACCCGCTCGTAGGTGCGTTCGTCGCCCATCACCCCCACCGATTGCACGGGCAACAGCATGGCCCCTGCCTGCCACACATCGTCATAGAGCCCACGGGCTTTGAGGCCATTGATAAAGATATGATCAACTTCTTGTAGAATGCTAATTTTTTCGGCAGTCACTTCACCCAGAATGCGAATGGCCAGGCCCGGCCCCGGAAACGGATGGCGCTGTAGAATTTTGTCATCTATATCCAGGGTCTTACCGACCACGCGCACCTCGTCTTTGAACAGCATGCGCAGGGGTTCTACCACCTGAAGGTTCATTTGCTCAGGCAGACCGCCCACGTTATGATGCGATTTGATGGTGGCCGACGGACCTTTCACCGACACTGACTCAATCACATCGGGGTAGATCGTTCCTTGCCCTAGCCAGCGTACGCCCTGAATGCGATGCGCCTCCCGGTCAAATATCTCGATAAAGGTGTTACCAATGGCTTTACGCTTCTGCTCGGGGTCAGTGACTCCGGCCAACGCTTCGTAAAACGTATCTTTAGCGTCTACACCGGCTACGTTGAGCCCCATTCCCTGGTACGAGTGCAGCACGTCTTCAAACTCATTTTTGCGCAGCAAGCCGTTGTCTACAAAAATGCAGTGCAGGTTGGGACCAATAGCCTGGTGCAACAGCATGGCCGCCACCGAAGAATCTACCCCTCCTGACAGTCCCAGCACTACTTGGTCAGTACCCAGTCGCTCGCGTAGCTCGTCCACGGTGGCCTCTACAAACTGATCGGGCGTCCAATCCTGCGCGCAGCCGCAGATATGCACCACGAAGTTACGCAACACCGTTTTGCCCTCGGTGGAGTGCGTTACCTCGGGGTGAAACTGAATGCCGTAGGTCGGCTGACCCTTGATTTGAAACGCTGCCACGGCCACGGTCGGCGTACTGGCAATCACCTCAAAGTGGTCGGGCACCTCCGCAATTGTATCGCCGTGCGACATCCACACCGGCGAGTCCTGCGTGAGCTCTTTGAGCAAACTGTTCTGAGTGTTGAGCTGGGTAAGTTTGGCGCGTCCGTACTCGCGGATGCGGGAGGGCACCACTTCTCCTCCCTGCGTGTGGGCCATCAGTTGGGCGCCGTAGCACACTCCTAGCACCGGCACCTGCCCCAGATAGTTGTCGAGTGAAATTTGAGGCGCCTCATCATCTTTCACCGAGCACGGACTGCCGGACAGAATTACACCTTTGAGGTGGGCATCGGCAGACAGTGTGGTAGGAAGGTGGTTGTAGGGATGAATTTCACAGTAGACATTGAGTTCGCGCACACGGCGGGCAATCAATTGCGTGTACTGCGAACCAAAGTCGATGATCAGGATCGTTTCTGCCATGCGGCAAAGTTATACAAAGGCGGTAATATTGGTAGCAAATACAAAATTATTCCTTTTAACACTTTTTAACGAGACGTGCGCAATCATTCCCCTAACCAGCCTGTTAGGTTGTCGTATAGATCATTAGAATACGAGCGTTATTCAAGCAACGGGCTAATAATACTAAGATCAGCCGTTTATCATTATATCGCTTAGCCATTTCAAACCTGTTTAACTGAGAAACATGAAAAACATACTTTCCACCTTTGCTGCCGCACTGATTGCCAGTTTGGTTACGTTGGCGGCTTATCATTATTTTGTTGAGAATAAACAAACAATCCAGGCCGAGCCGGCGGCTCAGACTGCTTTCGCCACTTACTTGGAGGAACGGCCCACTTCCAGCAGTGCCGCCGTGCCCTTTGACTTTACCGCAGCGGCTAAAAAGGTAACCCCGGCGGTCGTACACATTACCTCTACCCAGGGTGCCGTCGCGCAAAACGAGATGACCGACGAACGCATGCAGCAGATTCCGGAGATATTCCGCGACTTCTTCGGCGAGCAGTTTCGTATGCAGCCTCAAGGGCGAGGACCACAAACCGGTTCGGGCTCCGGAGTCATCATTAGCTCCGACGGTTACATCGTAACCAACAACCACGTGGTGGCCGATGCCGACGAACTGACGGTCGTACTGACTGACAACCGTAGCTACAACGCTAAAGTGGTCGGTACTGATCCTACCACCGATATTGCGCTGATTAAGATTGACCAAGACGGCCTATCCGCCATACCGCTGGCCAACTCAGATAATGTGCAAGTGGGCGAATGGGTGATGGCGGCAGGTAACCCGTTGCGCGGCCTAAACTCTACGGTGACCGCCGGTATCGTGAGTGCCACCGGACGCGACATTAATATCTTGCGGCAGCGCGAGCAGTACGCCATCGAGTCGTTTATTCAAACCGATGCGGCGGTGAACCCCGGTAACAGCGGCGGTGCCCTGACCAACGCCGATGGTGACCTGATCGGTATCAACACAGCCATTATGAGTCCGACCGGTTCGTACGCAGGCTACTCGTTCGCGGTGCCCTCTAATATTGTAAAGAAAGTAGTGGAAGATTTGAAGGAATACGGCAAGGTGCAGCGTGCCCTGATCGGTGTGTCTATCATGGATGTGAACGCCCGCTTGGCGGCTGACAAAAACCTGGATATGACGCGCGGAGTCTACGTCGACAGCGTGATGGCTGACGGAGCTGGCGCCGCCGGTGGTATCCAGTCAGGAGACATCATCGTCCGCATTGACGAAAAGCGCACTAACAAAAGTGCTGACCTTCAGTCGTACGTAGGCCGCAAGCGCCCCGGTGACCAAGTAGCGGTGGTGGTGATGCGCGACAGCGAAGAAGTAACCCTGAACCTCACGCTAAAGGGCCGTGAAAACGAAAAGATGGTGGCCAACAATAGCCGCAAGACTGAGTTGGAGGCACTGGGAGCACAGTTTCAGGAGTTAAGCAAAGATGAGTTACAAGCACTGAATATAGACTACGGAGTGCGAGTGGTGCGTACCTACGCCGGCAAGTTGCGGCAGCAAGGGGTACGCGAAGGCTTCGTCATCACCCGCATTGCCAATCAACCGATCAAATCTATAGACGATCTATCAAAGGTAGTGCAGGGCGAACAGGGCGGCGTGCTGGTGGAAGGTGTGTATCCCGATAATCCCAAGGAGCCACAGTTTTATGGCATTGGGTTGTAGCACGACGAAATTCTGGTATCGTTAAAACAAAAAAGAGCCTCACCAAAATCGGTGGGGCTCTTTACGTTGATAATGGGTAAGGGTAAGTCATTATTGATCATACGGTCTTCGTAGAGATACGTGAGATTGAAAGGCTCGCCTCATAACCTTCAAAACCTTTTAACTGGCCATACTGAAAGTCAGTCTTTCAGCGACACACCTTTAATAATCAACTCTCACATTCACCGTATCACTTTTAACTGACCATTCCTATGTTGCTCTCTATGCAGTGGTCTCGCTCAAATCGTCGCCGTCAGGAATATCCATCTTTTCGCTATTGGTCAGCACCAGGTCTTTGAACAGCGGTAGATCGTTCTGAATGATATTCCAGGTAGGATGAAAATCAATTTCAAGTCCGTCACTAAACTTGGCTCCTTTAAAAGCCTCCAGCACTCCGATGTCTACGGCGGTAAACTGCTCGGTATACTCATCAGACAGCAGGGCGGCGGCCTGTCCGATATGCTGCAGGTTTTGCATCACCGTCACGCGGGTCTGTTCTTCGTCTACAAACCGCTGGTAATCCATGCCCTGCACGTAAGACTCAATCTCATTGATATAGTTGGCAATATTAGTCAGGTGTATTTGATCTTCTTCTTTCATCTGTCTAGATTAATTTTTAAAGGAAAGATGGAACTCGCTTTGAGTAACTATTTCTCTGTATGAGAAGTTTTCTCGTGCTCGTTTCATAACGATTGCTTCGTAACAAGTGGTTAAATATTCTACGCATTTAACCACCGGCTTGGTCAGATGTTTTGCTGACTGCGTTCGTAGCCCTCGTCTACGAGTAAATGATCACCGTCGGCACTAGCCACCGCCAGTTCGTCGCAGCGCTCGTTTTCCGGAATGCCCGAATGGCCCTTGATCCACTGAAACTGCACATCGTGCCGTTGGTAGGCCGGAATAAACCGCTGCCACAGGTCTATATTCTTCTTTCCCTTGAACCCTTTCTTCTGCCAGCTCCAGATCCACCCTTTGTTAACCGCATCCACTACGTACTGTGAGTCTGAGAATACCTTTACCTGAGCGCCTGGTTTTTTGATCGCCTCCAACCCTATAATCACCGCGAGCAGTTCCATCCGGTTGTTGGTGGTTTTGCGATAGCCTTCGCTCAGTTCTTTGCGGTGTTGTTTATAGATCAAAACGGTGCCGTAGCCGCCCCGCCCGGGGTTGCCCCGCGACGCTCCGTCCGTATACATGGTGATCATACGATATTACTTTATGGTGGGGGTGTTATTATACAAACTGACTCTTAATCAGCTTGATCGCGATGGCTAGCAGGATGATACCGAACACTTTACGGAGCACGTTGAAGCCCGACTTCCCAATTTTACGCTCTAGCCAAACGGATGATTTAAGGACAATATACACCAAAATAAGGTTTATCACGATACCGACCAGGATATTCGGATAGCTATAGGCCGCGCGCAGTGAGATGAGGGTGGTCATGGTACCGGCCCCCGCAATCAGCGGAAACGCCAGCGGCACCACTGAGGCATTGGCCTCGCTCTCAGGGTCAGGCTTAAAGATTTGAACGCCGAGTACCATCTCCATTCCGATCAGGAACATGACCAAGGCTCCCGCAATGGCGAAAGAAGCCACGTCGAGACCGAACAACCGTAGGATACGGGCTCCCAAGAACAAGAAGGCGACCATAATCACTCCGGATACGATGGTGGCCTTGCCCGACTGAATGGTGCCGGTGCGCTGCCGTAGGTCGATCACGATGGGGAGGCTTCCTAAAATATCAATCACCGAAAAGAGGATCAGTGTGACCGAGAAAATTTGCGTAAAGTTGAACATAGCACAAGGCAATAAGCGGTGAATTGCATCATAACAAACCTTCCGATACGGTAACGCGGGTAAAGGGTTAGGCAAAGTCTCGCAAAAATTGTTGGAGCGAGGCAATTTCGGCATCGGTAATCGCCGGAAAGTTAGCGATACGCAGCGTTGTTTCCTTGAGGGCACCGTATCCTTTACCCAGTGTGATCCCGGCCGCCTGCGCGGCGCGGCGCAGTTGGTTGATTATACGGGCATCGGCCCGCACGGGAGTTACGGTACGGGAGCGTACCGCAGGATCACGAATCAACAGCTCCAGATACGGTAGCGAAGACAAGTGGTTGACCCACGCTTGGTGTCGGTGATGCGTTTGTTTATCAATGGTCTCTATTTCTGCTCGTGCCGATAGCGTACGCATCAGCAGATAAATACCGAGCACATTGGGCGTATGGGTGGTTTGCCAGCGTTGCATCTGCTCTTGCATGTACAACAGGCTGTTGTAATGCGCCCGCTCCCCTACCCGCTGCGCCTGAGCGAGCGCCCGGGGCGAGCAAATCATCACCGCCAAACCCGCAGGCAAACCGAAGCACTTTTGTACCGAGGCATACCATACGTCGGCCTGATCGATGGGCAGCGCGACCCCAGCTAGCGAAGAGGTAGCGTCCACGGCTAGCGTCACTTCTGGAAAGCGCTGACGAATATCGCGCAGTATGGCAGGATGTATCGCCGTACCGTTTGAGGTTTCGTTGTGCGTCAGGGCCATCACTTCCGTACCCGACGGCGGGGTGAGTGCGCTTACGTCCAGCGCGGTCTGCGGGTCGAAGGGGTGATCACTCGCCTCCGGCTGTAACCGCTGCGCGTAGCGAAACCACTTCTCGCCGAACGCCCCGTTGTAAACGTGATAAGAGCGCTGCCGCACCAGCGACTGGCTGATCATTTCCCAGCACTCGGTGGCCGAAGAGGCGTAGAACACCGTGTAGTCGTCAGGTACCGCTAGCTTCTCTTTGACTAACCGGATGGTTTGGCGAGAAATTTCTACAAATTCAGCACTTCGGTGGTTAATGCTGAGGATACCTTCGGCGTAGGCCTCGCGCACGTACTGCGGCACCTGCTCGTATACTTTGGACGGACCGGGGTAGAATGTGATCATGTTGGTGGTTTTGGGGAGGGGTAGATGGTAAGCGGTTGGCGGTTGGCGGTTGGCAGTACTTGGTAAATCTTTTACTGCTTACCGCCAATCGCCGCCTGCCTCCCTATGTCTGCTTACCTAACAAATACTCCAGGGCCAGGCGGTACCCGTCTAAGCCGCAGCCTACAATTACTCCGGCAGCGTGGGCGCTCACGTAGCTATGATGGCGGAAGACCTCTCTGGCGTGTACGTTAGAGATATGCACCTCTACCACCGGAGTGGTGATCGCGGCGATGGCGTCGCCCAGTGCTATAGACGTGTGGGTGTAGGCTCCGGCGTTGAGCACAATGCCATCGTAGCCAAACCCTATCTCGTGCAGCTTATCTATCAAGTCGCCTTCGTGGTTAGACTGAAAGTATTCTAGCGAAACGTCAGTATACCGTTGTTGCAGGCGTTCGTAGTAGGCGTCGAAGCCTTCGGCGCCGTAGACGCTAGGCTCCCGAACGCCTAGCAGGTTCAGATTGGGTCCGTTGATAATGATGTATGACATGCGGCAGCGTATTTTCGGGGCGAAGCTAGACAAATAGCCGCTAATATCCTTATCTTTCTCGCGATGACACACCCCGACTGGAACGTCCACCTCACTGCGTTCAGCGAATATCTTCAGGAACGCGCACTTTCTAAAAACTCGCGTTTGGCCTACACCAGCGACGCTGAGAAGCTACAGCAGTACGCCGACCTGGAAGATTGGCCGGAATCACCGCTGGAAGTGACCCAGGAGCGACTCGAGGCGTTCATCGCTTACATTTACGACCTGGGTATGAGTGCCCCTTCGCAGGCTCGCATTCTGGCCGGGGTGAAAGCCTTCTATAAATTTTTGCTGCATCGTGATCTGATCGAAGATGATCCATCCGCCTTACTGGAAGGCCCCAAAATAGACCGTAAGCTACCGGACACCCTAGCGTATCAAGAAATCGAGCAAATTCTATCAGCCATTGATACGACCACTCCCGAAGGCATTCGTAACCGGGCAATTATTGAGACCCTCTATAGTTCGGGCATGCGGGTGACCGAGCTCACCGAGCTGCGCATTAGTCATCTGTACGCCGACATTGGTTTTATCCGTGTGCTCGGTCGCAACGCAAAAGAGCGGATTGTCCCTATCGGAAAAGACGCGCTCAAGTACGTGCAGCAGTATATTGCTGAGGTTCGGATCAACATCCACCCACAACCCGACCACGCGGACCATATCTTTTTGAACCGCCGAGGCACCAACCTCAGCCGCATCACGATATTTAATATTGTGAAAGATACGACGGCCCGCGCCGGTCTGAAGAAGAACGTAAGCCCTCATACCTTCCGCCACTCTTTCGCCTCGCACCTGGTGGAAGGCGGTGCCAACCTGCGGGCCGTGCAAGACATGCTAGGGCACGTCTCTATTGCGACCACCGAAATCTACGCCCACCTCGACCGCGACTACCTGCGACAGGTAATCAACCGGTACCACCCCCGGGCCAAGCATCCGATTAACCCATAGGTAATGACCTACTAATTGTCAGCTTTTTAAGTAGTGCGGCATACTTATCTTAACGTCATTGCGAGCGTTCCACGCTGGATGAGGAACGAACGAAGCGGCTGCCGCGCAGTGATCGCCACGCGGCAATCTACCGCGCCGCGTCGGCTCACTATGAGGCAGATAGCTTCCGCGCCAGCGGCAATCGGCGGCTAGCTTACTACAGGTCCCGGGGCACTTCGCTTCTCGCTATGACGTTACAAGTGGAAAACAATTTTGTCACACTACTTAAGTACCTAGACACATTTATTTAACGTCATTGCGAGCGTTCCACGCTGGATGAGGAACGAACGCGGCAATCTGCTCACTATGAGGCAGATAGCTTCGTCGCTTCGCTTCTCGCTATGACGTTCTAATTAGAACATTGTTCTGTCGCACTACTTACCTTTTACAATTTTTTCACTCTGCTGGTGCATCACCGGGCATAGGAAAGAGGGCAGAAGGCTCGTGCGCCTGGCTCATAAGTTGGGTAAGTTCTTTCACTTTCTGCGGGTGTTGGTCCGCTACGTCGTGCTGCTCACTCAAATCATTTTCCAGGTTGTAAAGCTCAATGGGGCCGGTAGGATTCTCCTGCATATTACCACGAACCGCCTTCCATTTTCCTTGCCTCAGGGCTACGCTATAGCCTCGCTCAGGAAACTCCCAGTAAAGATAGTCGTGCTGCTGCTGGCCCGGCGCATTGAGTAGCGTCGGCAGGTACGATAAGCCATCTGCCTCGTCAGGCACAGCCGTTCCGGTCATCTGACACACCGTGGGCAGAAAGTCCCAAAACGCACTTACGTGGTCGGTTTGGCTACCGGGTGCAATTTGCCCGGGCCAGCGGGCAATCATCGGTACTCGGATACCGCCCTCGTACAAGTCTCTCTTCCCGCCCCTCAGCGCGCCGTTACTGTCAAACTGCTGCGTGAAGTCCTTATTGGACATAGGGCCGTTGTCGCTGCTAAACAGCACCATCGTTTTCTCATCTATCCCCTTCGCCTTGAGTTGCGCCATAATTTGCCCCACAGTGCGGTCTAGCCGAGTGATCATCGCGGCGTACGCCTTAGCTTCTCTGGGCCAGTCTTCTTGTTCGTAGGGTGCTAGATCAGGCACCTCTTGTTGGTACCCCTCCGGAGCTTCCCCGTTGTTGTGTGGAATAGTGAAGGGAAGATACAAGAAAAATGGCTGTTGGCGGTCTTGCTGGATGTAAGCCAGAGCCTGCTGGGTGAACAGATCGTGTGAGTAGTCTACCTGCCGCTGACTGTAGCTGCCCCTTCCCCGATGCCACTGCGAGGTGTCGCCGTAGGTAACCTCATTGTCGAGCATTTCTTTTTTTCCGTCGCGGAGCAAATACTCCGGAAAATAGTTGTGGGCTAACACCTGATCGAGGTAGCCGTAGTAGGTGTCAAACCCTTGCTTTAGCGGATCTCCTGAAGTATTCTCAGCTCCTAGTCCCCATTTGCCCACCATAGCGGTGGCGTAACCGGCTGACTTCAGTACTTTGGCTACGGTGGCGATGTCTTCTGTAATGGGTGGTTCTCCCCCCACCCCTGCTTGCGCGTTGCCTCTGATCTGAGCGTGCCCCATGTGTTGGCCAGTCATGAGGGCGCAGCGAGAAGGTGCGCAGACCGTATTGCCCGCGTAATGCTGGGTAAACAACATTCCTTCTTTCGCCAACCGAAGCAGATGAGGGGTTTGGATATACTGCTGGCTGTAAGGTTCTAAATCAGCGTAGCCCAAATCATCAGCTAGTATAAAGATGATGCTAGGTTGATCGTGATTCGCATCGGCTTTATTGGTGTCTCCTGCGGACGGTGACTGGCAGGCCTGCCCAGCGGTGAATAGGACGGTTAAAAGTGATAACAGATGTTTGAGCATAACGGTAGGTTTATCCGTAACGATAGGTTGAGACTCAGTCCAAACCACCGGTAACGAGCGGCAGCTCTACGTAAAAGGTAGTGCCGATATCTTCTTGGCTATCAAAGGTAATACGTCCACCCGCGTGTTCAATACCTCGCTTGGCAATAGCTAGTCCGATGCCCGAACCGGCGTATTTAGTACTAAAATTAGGCATAAAAACCTTATGCTGAATCTCGCGTGAGATTCCTGTGCCGTTGTCACGTACCTTGAGTATCACCCGATCGGTACCCGCTCGCTGTACCGTGACGACCACCTCGGGTGTGCGGTCGTTCGGCACCGACTGCTTAGCATTGATAATGAGGTTACTCAAGATACGCCCCATCAGCTGTTCGTCACCGACCACAAACAGATTGCCCTGCTCCACCTGGAGGCTGATCTGCTGCTGACCGTCTTCAAACAGACCTACGGTCTTCCGCAACAGCGCACTTAGTTCGTAGGGCTCGCTCTTGGGCACCGGCATCTGCGCGAAGGAGGAAAAAGAGCTGGCGATATCGTTGAGCGTATCCACCTGGTGCAGCAGATTATCTACCGGTTTTTCCATCGCCGGCACGTCGTCGGCCTCTATACCGTCGCGGTACTCGTGCTGTAGCCGCCGTTTGAGATGCTGTAGACTAAGCTTCATGGGCGTCAGCGGATTCTTGATCTCGTGGGCTACTTGCTTGGCCATCTCACGCCAAGCCGACTCTTTTTCGGTGCGGGCCAGTGCGGCCCGACTCGCTTCCAGATTGACCAGCATTCGGTTATACTCGCCCACCATCAGGCCAATTTCATCGTTGGCCTTCCACGACAGGGGTTCGTTGTAATCGGACAACGAGGTACGCTTGAGCTTCTGGGTGATATACTTCAACGGGTACGTGAGCAAAACCGAAGCCAGGTACGAAATAATCAGAAACACGATAAACACGAAGGTAAAAATGTTCATCATGTTGGTGAGCACCTGAATGATCTGTGCTTCTACTTGATTGCGTGACTCAAAAAACGGAATACTCAGTATCCCCAGTAACTGCCCAGTGTTGGGAGACTTGAGACCGGCGTAGGACGATTTGTACGACAGGCTCCCCACCGATTCTTCCAGCACCCGCTGGCTAGTTTCACGTCCTCCGATACTGATCAGCGCCTGCGGATTGATGTATTCGGACAATAAATTTGCTTCATAGATTTCCGGCTGGCTGGTAACTACCAGTCGCCCCAGTGTGTCAAAGACGTTCACGTCGGTTTCGGCGTAGCGAGCCACCTGCGCCAGACTGTTTGCCAATCGCTCACGACTGATCTCCCGCTGCTGATACTGCTCCAGTAGGCTAGTCACATTATTGCCAATCTGTAGCGCTTTTTCCGAGTAAAGCTGATCCGTTTCTTCGTTATAAGAGTTGCTGATAATACTCAGGGTGGTCACGCTCACCGCCAGTAGCGGCATAAAGAAAGCGGCATTGAGGTAAAGCTGAATCTTGGTCGCAAAATTCAGCGTTTTTCGCTGTAACACAAAGTAGACGGAATAGGCCACCAGCAGGCATAACACCGTGAATACCAGCAGTAGAAACAAAAAAGAGAAGTTAGAGATAGTATCTACCAGCGAATAAGCAGGTGAAGCAATAGCGATGTAGCTATTATCTTTGCCCTCTACCAGTAGGTAGCTGTAACCGCCTCTACTAATGGTTCGTCCGCTGCCCGCCGGCACCGCGAAGTCAGTGCGCTGCAGCGGTTGGAACGAGGCCTCGTCACCGTTGTTGTACCGCTGTTCGCCGGCAAAAGAATAAACCGCATAGTCATACTCACTGGTAGGATAGGCACCGGAGTACGTTTGGTCTACCAAAAGTTCAGGATACACGCGGTTGGGTGCAAACCGCTTGAGCGTGAGTTGAATAATGATGAAACCCGCCGTGGTTCGTCCTCGGCTCACTTCCATCCACATATAGTACCGCTTGCCCGTAGTGCTGCCCACCGTGGCATTCGATTGATTGACAAAGTAGAGGTTTTCGTACTCCGTCTCGAAGCGTTGATCGACGATATCCTTCTTAAGCTTCGCAAAGGTGAGCATATTCTGTTCTTCCAAGGGCGCCCCTTCGCTGTCGAACAGATATACTTCCACGTCGTAGCTGTCGAAGTAGTCGCCTAGGTAGATTCGCTCAATTTTCTGACGCACCGCGTCGTAGTCACCGCCCTGTCCGAACAAACCGGTCACCGGACTAGACAGCCGACGCCGAATGAAGGCATCTTCCTCGATGTGCTGCCGCGCTTCGGCTAGCAGCAGCTCACCCAACACATCGTTATCTACCAGCAGCTGGTTGACAAACTTCTGCTTGTTGTCTTCCGTCTCCAGGGCGTGCATATCGTAGGCCACCAGAGCACAGGTGGCTGCGCTGACCACCGTACTACCAAATACGTACAAGAAAGTGATGTAGCGCGCCCGCGCCAGGTACTTGGTGAGGTGCAAACCGCGCAGCAGCGCAAAGTAGGCCAGCAGAATCAACAGCACCAAAAACCACGACTTCCCACCGATAGAGCTAATCAACAGCGCCAACAAAAAGCTCACTAACAGGTGAAAGCGCAACGATAAATAACTTCCCTGGCTTAGGCTGATAAAAATGCGCAGCACCATGTGAGAGAACAGGAAGAAGCTGACCGAATTAACGATAAAAATCAGTAGGCTTACATTCTTCAGAAAGGTAAACGACAAGCTCTTCGTGATATCCAGTGTCCACTGTGAGTTAACGTAGATTGTCTGAATAATATCGTAGTGCAGATACAGTCCACCGAAGGCGCTCAGGAACAGAATAACCGCTACGGCACTCTTCACCGCCGGTGCAGCGCGGTGCAGCCGACGGTACGTGTGGGTGGCGTAGTAGCGATTAAACAGAAAGACCAGAATTGCTAACACCAGCAAGCAGTTGAGCAGCAAATCGCCCAGCGAAGGATTAACGGCCGACGAGGCAAAGTAGCGGTAATCGAAGAGTTGCAGCGGCAGCACCGAATACGGAAAATCAAAGGCCAGCATCAGCACCCGCACGCTCACCAGCGCCAGAGCGAACACCAGCACCGCCAGATCAATGTTGCGGCGGCTGAGGTTATGACGCACAAACCGGCTCAGATTGAGCAGGATCAGAAAGATAGACAGCGCGACTAAGGCACTGATTAGCACCTGAAACAGCTTGGCGCGTGGGTGCGCCCGATAACCATCCGGAGGGGGCTCAAGCGTGACCCCGAACAAGGGTTCGCCCCGAAACGAAATCATGTGGGCACGGTCATCCGTATCGGTAGCACTGGCGGCCATGGTGGCCCCGGCGCCTTCAGGAAACAGGCGAGGGTTGAACCCCGACCCCACGTACTGATTGCTAATCTTGGCGTCTTGCCGCACCGGAACGAGCATAAACAGCTCCAGCGCCGCGGCGGGTACGCTATCTCGCCTTACCAGGTAGCTTCCCGAGGACAAAGTGCGGTAGGCATAATCGTATACCCCCTGTAGTTGCGTGTACCGAGGCACCTTGCGGTAGTCAGACCAGTAAACCAGTTTTCCCTGACGAAAAAGGTAGTAAGCGTAATCGGTGGGGTGCGCTAGTGTCTGAATTTGGTCAGGATTGGCCCTGACCAACTGCGCGGTGAGTTGCCCGCTTTCTTTCTCCACATCAGCTAGCGTACGATCTACCGCCGCAGTGATATCGTGCAGATACTGCTCTTCATTGCGAAAATAATCAATGAAAAACAGCTGTAGCACCAGCGCCAGTAATAGCGACGCCAGCGCTACGAGTAAAGATAAATTCTTGGTTTTGAGTGCCCCAGCCACCGTACGCTTCGTTGGTCGACTGCAAATTAGCAAATATTGCTACCGACCAAACTTCTGGGGCGTAAGATGTAAGGTATCCGCCGTTTTCCGCACTTGCGGCCCTCAGTAGACCTTACGCTACCACTGCCAGTAAACCCCCACTCCATAGTTGGGATCAGCCAGAATACGCTTGCCGGATAGGGCGAAGCCAGCGCTCACCGATACGCCTAATTTTTCGGTTAAGTTATAAGCGATCTCGGGAGTCACCGACAGAAACTCGGTGTTGTTGGCAAAGATAGAGTTGCCCCCGCCGCCGGGCTGCATGTCGCCGTTCTCAAACGATTCTACGCCGAACAGGCGCAGCTGCGCAATCAGCTTACCGAAGCGATAGCCCGCCTCAAAACCGTAGCGAAATTCTTCCGAAAAACCTTCGGTTCTATTATTAAAGCCCAACAGAGCGGTGGTGTAAAGCGATCCAAACGAGCGGCTGGCCTCTACGGTAATGAGTTGGTTAAACTCACCATCGCCAGTTTGCAGGATGCCAGTTTCACCACCGGAGGTGCTACCCAGCGGCAACCCAAGCGTAAGCCCTACACTCACCACTACCGGCCCGTCGGTGAGGATACCGTACTTTAGCCCTAGGTTGGTGTCGCCTACTGAATTGATGAAATCGCCCTCCGACACCAGCTCACCCGCCGGGTCTTCTTCTCGGTTGAGCGTGCTACGCACGAAGAAGGGTACGTAAGCCACCGCGGTCAAGCGATCGGTGATACCGTATTCTCCGTAGAGACTGGTGGTGAACAAGCTGATGGTACGGATATCAGTCAGCTCGCCGTTGGGTTGATAAAACTGGTCGGCAATGATCATATTCTGGCCCAGCTTAAGAAAACCGCCGCCCTTGGGTTGAGGCCAGCCACCGCCCGCCTGGGCCAGGGTGGTGGTGAGCAGGATAAGCAGCGTAAACGTCAGTGGTTTGGTGTTTTTCATGGTTCGTCTATTGAAGCTCGGCCACGCCGAAGGTGATACGCGCCGGCTTGCACAGCACCACCACGTAGTCGTAAGTATCTACCGTTACGTTTGCGCTGATCTGCGTTACGTTGAACGATTGTTCGCCGGTGAGGCTCTGCGACACATCGGCCACCTCTAGCCCGCTGGCGGCCGTCTGACTTCCCGACTCGCTGTTGGATAAATACAAGGATGTACCCAGGGCCAGCGTCACCCTAAAATCAGGGCTGGTGGTCATAATTACATCGCCATTGTCGTTAGTACTTAGCGTAACCATGCCAGCGGACTCGTATCCACCGCGTCCGCTCAACGTTCCCTCGCGCGCAGCACTGGTAGGGTCAGAAGGCATCGGAGGTTCCGTTGTGGTAGTATCGACAGCTACCGGTGGCACCGTAGCCTCTACTTCCTCCACCACGTCGGTGCCAATGCAAGATGAAGCAATAATGGTGAGACTGAGGGCCAAGGCCAGGGGCGCGAGTAAATTTTTCATATTCACTTGATTTGATACTCAGTCAATACTACGCATCCTTTCTAGAAAAACCTGTCTGCTGGTTGACTATTTAGGCGTCGTGATGAAAATATGATAGTTTTGGTACTGCCCAGTGATACTCAGAAGCGGATCGACGGCCATTACACTCAGGTCCTTATACTCTTTATGACAAAATTCAATACTAGACGAAACCCTTATATCCTCTTAATACTGGCCACATTATTCTGGGCGGGCAATTTTGTGCTAGGTAAGTCCATCATCACCCGCGTGCCCCCCATTACGCTAGCCTTCGTACGCTGGGGGTTGGCGTTTATTATTTTACTGCCCTTCGCCTATGCTCACGTAAGAAAAGACTGGTCGGCTATCGTGCGATCCTGGAAGATTCTTTTACCCGTATCTCTGCTAGGCATCACCTGCTTTAATACCATGATCTACGTGGGTTTACAATCCACCACCGCCATCAACAGTCTGCTGCTTCAATCGTTCTTTCCGGTGGTGGTAGCCGCCCTGGCGTTCGTGTTTTTTCGTGAGAAGCTAAGTCGCACGCAGATTCTCGGCATTTTTGTCTCACTGTGCGGCACGCTGTGGCTGGTATCACACGGCAACTTGGATCAGTTGCGATCAGCCACCTTCAACCGGGGCGATCTGTGGGTGTTCAGCGCGGTGGTGATCTACGCCGTGTACGCCCTGCTGCTACGGTTCCGTCCGGCTATCCATCCGCTCAGTTTTCTGGCGGTTACTTTCGGTTTAGGTATACTGATGTTGTTGCCCCTGTTTTTGGAAGAGATTCGTCGCGTACCTTTAATACTTAATAGTAATACCGTACTAACGTTCAGCTACTTAGCCTTGTTTCCTTCACTCATTGCTTATCTGTTCTTTAACGAAGCGGTAGATATGATTGGTGCAACGACCGCCGGGCTATTTTCTCATCTGGTGCCCACTTTTGGTAGCTTGATGGCCATCGTTTTTCTGGGTGAGCAGTTTTATGCGTACCACGCCTGGGGCATCCTGCTCATCTTCAGTGGCATCTTACTGGTGGTAAAGCAGGGGCTATCCCGTCGGACTGACCAGCCAAAGCGATAGGCAGACGCCGGTCACTGCGCGTCTGTTACTGCTTCAACTTTTAACGTTGGGTTTCGTAAGACAAGGTGTTTCTATTATTCACTTTAAAACAACACTCCACATGGATTTAAAACTAGGCGATACGGCACCGGATTTCACCGCACAAACCACCGAAGGGGAGATCACCTTTCACGAGTGGTTGGGCGATAGCTGGGGCGTACTCTTTTCTCATCCCGCTGATTATACTCCGGTTTGTACTACTGAGATCGGTCGGGTGGCCAGCCTAAAGGATAAATTTGATCAGCGTAACACCAAAGTATTAGTGGTGAGCGTCGATGATCTGGACTCACACCAGGGTTGGATCAAAGACATCAACGAGACGCAGAATACCACCGTCAACTTTCCCCTGATCGCCGATCCTGAGCGTCAGATCGCGGATATGTACGGGATGATTCATCCGAATGCGTCTAACACCCTAACGGTACGCTCGGTGTTTGTCGTTGATCCGGACAAAAAGATCAAGCTCACCCTCACCTATCCGGCTTCTACGGGGCGTAACTTTGATGAGATTCTGCGGGTGATTGATTCGCTACAGCTCACCGCTGACTACAGTGTGGCCACGCCCGCCGACTGGAAAGACGGTGACGATGTGGTCATCGCGCCGGCCATCAAAGACGAGGATATTCCTGATCGTTTCCCGAAGGGACACCAGGTGGTGAAGCCTTATTTGCGCACTACGCCGCAGCCTAACCGGTAAACATTGAGCGGGTTCAAGAAGCGGAAGCGGTGCCTACTCGACACCGCTTTTTTTAGGTACTTGCTAGCCGTTCAATTTGGATGAGAGAGTGCTTCTACACCGTCTTGAACTTCTGCTGTGATACTAGCACCTCTGATCAGCCCCTCGTGCATCATATTAATCACGGCATCATCATCTACAAAAGAACCGGGTCTAAAACGTCACTTGAGGTTTGATAGATCACAAAAGAGTATCTAAAAGTACTTAGTCATTACTTGTTTCACTTTGTCGGCAGTTAGGGGCTTACTGATGAAGTCATCCGCTCCTACTTCTTTCGCCTTCTCTACATCTAAACGGTTGACCGAAGAAGTGAGCATGACCGTCACTACCGGCCAGTTCGGCTTTTTCTCCAAATGCTGATACGCCATTAAGAACTCAAAGCCATTCATCACCGGCATATTGATATCAATAAAGATCAACTCAGGACATTTTTTGGTGTTAAACGCTTGCCGCTCGATCAACTCCAGTGCTTGTCGCCCGTTGTGGGCGGTACGGACTTCCTGAACGATATCCATATCGTCAATCACCGACTCGTTCACGTAATTGGTGATTTCGTCATCGTCTACCAGTAGAATACAATTCAATTTTGACATTCCTAAAAATATACTTTGATTAACATTTGAAAAGAACTTTGATGACAGTACCTACGTCTACTTCACTTTTCATTTCAATACTACCATCTGAATTATCTACACTTTTCTTAACAATACACAGCCCTATATCAGTTCCGGGCACGGTCGTGGAGACGTTGGAGCATACTAAAAAAACTGTTTTTACGATTCAAATCCATGCCCAGTCCGTTGTCCCTCACCGTTAGCTTCTGAAAGTCACTCACTGCTTGGCAGTCAACATAGGCATCCGATCGGGATAGCGATACTTGATGGCGTTGGATAATAAATTATAAACCATACCACAACCTTATGAAAGCGCGTGCGGCGCGCGAAACGATGCAAACCGGCTACGGATAGTCTATCCCTGTTCTAGAATAGCACTAAACCCGCTTTAACAAAAGTAGAAAAGTAGGTAATCTGCGGTGCAAATGATGGGGCGGTTCCACCGTAGCCTTCTACGGTTAATGCAAACTAACTACTCACCTTTTCCTGAATACTGGCAATCTTTTCGAAAGAGGCCATAATCCCTCGAATTACGGATGAACTCATGCCGTTGTGCTCCATTTCGTTGAGTCCGGCGATGGTGCAGCCCTGCGGTGTGGTCACTTTGTCGATTTCGCGCTCAGGATGCTTGCCTTCCTCTAGAATCAGCGAAGCTGCGCCCCGGCAGGTTTGCACCGCAATGGCCTGCGCCTCTTCGGCGTGGAAGCCCATTTGAATACCTCCCTGGGCCGCCGCCCGGATGTAGCGCAGACAAAACGCAATCCCGCTGGCCCCCAGCACGGTGGCCGCTGCCATCAGCGACTCGTCGATGATGATCGTACTACCCATCACATCAAACAGTGCTTTTACCTCTTGCAAGGCGGTTTCGCTCGTATTTTTAGCAGCGAGGGTGGTCATCGATTCGCGAATCGCAATAGCTGTGTTGGGCATGGCTCGGATGATCGGAAACCCCTCACCCACCTGTTGCTCTATGTCGCGGATACTCAGACCGGTGATGGTCGACACCAGCGTATGCTGCTGCGGGTTCAGCTGGGGACGGATGGCCGCCAGCAGCGTGCTCAACTGCTGCGGTTGCACGCACAGCAGTACCAGGTGCGCTTGCTTCACTGCCGCCTGGCTGTCCGTGATCACCGATACCCCCACCTTGGTCAGATCGTTCGTATGATCAAGACGTCGTTTGGTAACGATGATGTTCTCAGGCGCGTAGCGTTGGGTGGCAATGAGCCCCAGTGCGATGGACCTGCCGAGGTTTCCACCTCCCAGAATGGCGATATTGGGTTGCATACAATTTTTGGTACGTTAGAACGGAGTAATGCGTGCGAGAGGCACAAAAAAAGCCAGCTCGTACGATGAGCTGGCTCGCAAGATAATCTAAAAACGTTTAGCTTCCGCTATCCGAACGCTGGGTAGTGTCTTGTGGTGCATCGCTCGCCGGAGCACCGGACTTATTATTAGGTTGTGCCGAGGATGCTTCGGTAGGACTCATCACGTCGGTTTGCGAGGGCTTATCCGCCGCCGCCTTAACCGGCTGTGCCGACGGTGACTTCGCCGGGTAGTCAATCACCTCCACAATGGAATCAGATTCTACCTGTTCATCCAGTTTCTTGTAATCACCCTTTTCGTAAGCCACCGTTTGCTCTTCGTCTTTGGTTTCGGTGAGTGTATCCAACTGAACGGTTCTTTTAAGCACAGTACGCTTGATTTCGTAGGTTTTGGTCGCTCCCACCGTATCCACCTCTTCGATCATCCGTCGGCGCACGTCGTAAACAATACGGGTAGAGACAGTGTCAATGCGCACCACCTCAGTTTCGGTATACGTATCATCAGGATTCTGCGCACCGGCACTGGCTGTCGGACGAATGACAGTATCCTCCTGAAGGCTGGTACTTAAACCGTCGGATAACAACGGGGCCTCATCATCATTCGTAATCATACTCGCCGCGGCGGTACTCACGTCCTTCTTGCCTCGTTCTACCTGGTTGCAGGCCATCCCCCCTACCAGCGATACGCTCAGTAAGAAGGCCAGTGTCCGTTGTACTTTCATCATATTATTGTTAGTTATAAAAATCTTCTTGTGTTATTATAAGTCGCTAACGGTCTGATTTGTTTGGATACGCCTTTAGCGTTTCATAAAAAACGAACAATCGCTTAGTTCAGGAGTTGGATAACTGACAACTAAATTTTTTGTAACCTTATACCCTTTTTCAACAATGGACGCTAATAAAGAAACAATTAAACATTTGAACAGCCTGCTCGAGAAACATCATGATGCCGTGCGCGGCTATGAGGAAGCGGCTGGGAAGGCAAAGAACCCCTCGCTAAAAACGTTTTTGGAAAGGAACGCCAGTGTTCGCCGTTCGTTTGCCCAAGACCTAAAGCAAGAAGTTGTATCATTAGGTGGTGATCCTGAGAGCGACACCAGTGTGAAAGCTGATCTACACCGCACCTGGATTGACTTTAAGTCAGCCTTCACCAGCGAAAAAGACGAAGCAGTACTGGAAGAGTGCATCAAAGGCGAAGAGGCCGCTCTGAAGGATTACGACGAAACCCTACGCAGCGGTGAAGTGCCTCAGACGCTGACCGGTAAGCTACAAAGTCAGCGCGATCAGATTCAACAAACGCTAAACGAGGTTAAATCTATGGAAATGGCTGCTGACCGAGCGAACTAACGTAACCCTAATTTCAGAACCGGTCTGCCTCCGCAGAAAGTGATTTTGCTGAGGCAATAAACTTAGTGACCGATCAAGCAAAATATCTGGGAGGCGAGTCCAAAGACTATTGGTGACTACGCCCGTGCGAGGGCAGTAAGTAGCTACCGCTTCAGGGCAATATAAAACAAAAAAACCTCCTGCTGATAGGTCATCGCGACCTTTGAGCAGGAGGTTTTCTGTTGGTGTCTATCTCACTACGTTGAGCGAACGGACATTCTTTGCTATTAAATGATTTACTATTCTGTGATGATGATTCGCCGTTCCAACTCACCATCAGCGGTTGTCAGCTTGTAAACGTACACCCCGCGACTTAGGTTAAGTTTCTGCGCATCGAGGGTAACCTGGTGCACTTGGCCCGCTTTGGCCTCCCCACTGAACAAGTTAGCGACGTGATTGCCACGCATATCGTAGACATCCAGGGAGACATCTCCTTGATCCGGCGTGGTGAAACCAATCTGAGACTGCTGAGTAGGAGCCTGCGGGTTGGGGTAGCTTTGTGAAAGGCGGGCCCCGGCGGCGGGTACGATACCATTCGTAGCCTGTCCGTACACAGCAATCAGACTGGTATCCCCTACAGGAATGAAAGACAACGCAAAGGCGGTGTTGGCCTGGGTGTCGTTCTCACCGAACTGCCCTTCCAGGGTAGAATACCTATCGGTACCGAAATCAACATCAAGCTGGTCGTCGGCTCCAAACACCCCGCTAGGTCCTATGCCTGCTATGACAAACAATCCACCCGGCCCTTCATCCATAATAGTAAAGTTGTCGTTTAACCCGTCGGTGTGGTAGTTACCTAAGTAGTGACCGGCTTCGTGTGAGACCAGGTTACCGACCACTACCGCTACTACGTCCTCAATCGTTGTGCCGGGAGCTAACTGAACATCGTTGAGCGAGGCCGTAGTATCTGCCGAAGCTCCCGGAGTAGCCGGTGCGCTAAGGATGTCCAGCAGCAATAGTGCTACCTCTTCGGTTGCAAAGTTGCCGGGGTCAATGGTCTCAGCAATACCAAGGGTCCGTATCCCCGACTCCTCAATCGTGCCTCCCACGATCACCCGACTCACGGGGTCATCGGAAGTGCTCAATCGGAGCTCGAGTTCCTCCGCTAACTGGGGCACCCCAAAGTCACTCACGATCTCCACGTCGAAGCTAGAGTTCACTCCTGATTCCCGCAAATCTCTCTCTACGTTTTCCTCTACGGTAGCCACAATACGTTCGGCCAGTTGGGTGCGACTTTCTACGCTGTTTTCAATGCCCCAATCAGGCAGAAAGTCACCAAACGGCGAGAGATCGGCGTTAGGATTCGCCCCGAAGCCAGGTTCCAGATTAATCTCTTCACCGGTAAAATCAATATAAAGGATCTGCTTGCGACCGGGCGTAAGTTCCAGGCCGGGGCGAGAGGCCACCAACTCCAGTTCGTAAGGACCTAAATTTTGAGCCACTTCGATAAAGTACTGTCCGCTTTCGGGAGCTACCAGGCTCAGCGTGGTTTGCCCGTCGGCCGGAAGCGGACTCTCTTCAATGGGGAAGGTAGACGGCCCGATCGTTCCTACTTCCAACTCGCCGTCGCTCGAAAAGACGCCCAGACTAGGTTGAGCGCTTCCGACGATAGAAGCCCCTAGTACATCTCCTGCCTCTAGCTGGAAAGCGAAAAAATCTGAGTCGGTCTCTTCAATCAGTGATAGTTCTAGTTTGTACATCCCTTCTCCCAGAGCGCCTAAACCTGATCCGGAATCTTGCGTATCCGGAATTCGGGGAATGCGCACGTCAGCTACAATAGCGTAGTACGAACCATCAGCAGGGGCGATAAACTTAAGTCCTCCGTCTACCGGATCAAAAGGGTCGTCGGCCGCAACGGTGAAGACTTCGTTCTCATCAATGATAATCAACACCGGGACAAAACTACCCGATGAGTCTGCGCCGGTGATTTGCCCCTCAATCGTCTGACCTGCTTCCAAGTCTAGCTGATAGTAGTCAAAATCTCCACTACCGGCTCCTAAGCTACCGAAGGGACCGTCGCCGATAGCGGCAATGTAAGTAACGGTCTGGAACAACGCATCGAAGGTCACTTCGTTGGCCAGCGGAATAGCGCCGTCGTCTTCTTGCGCAAAGGCAAACTTCTGCGTGAACTCGACGCTATCCTCACCGGAGGTCCCCTGAATGAGCAGATGATTCTGTTCGCTACGGCTGTCTAACGTAACTGCTTGTGCCGTTCCTATACTACCGTTTTCTTCCTGCTCTTGCACCGACTGAGCGGCCGCCTGAGTCGTCCTGGCTGATCGTGCCTGAAGTTGTGCCTGCTGAAGCATGTATCTGTCCCATGCCTTGTAATGACTAGGCGGAGCGGGTTTAGGCAAGAAGCTTACGTAGGGGTTAGGAAAGGAGGGCGGGGTTAGACTCACCGATGTAGCAGCGGCCGCTTGTTTGGCGGAGGAAACACCTGCTGTGCCTTGGTACCGAAGTGCTTCCACCCACTCGCGTAGCTCTATGGGTTGACCCTGAGCGTTCCCAGCGGTAGGTGATAATCCTAGTAGCAGCAGGATCACACTCGCTAGCACGGCGGAGGTTGACGAGCCTGCTACGTTGTGATGTAAACGTCGGCTTAGATGAATTCTGATCATGGTACATTGGTATGAAGTGAAACATAGGGTTGGTTGACTATAGATAGGTGAGACTAAGTTGCCTGAGACGAGCAACGGCGATTCGTAAGAAATAGGACTATATTGGTACGCATCGTTTGTCTAAGTGTGCGACAAATTGCATTTACTTACTAGTTTAATGCGTACGACAAGCGTAAAGAATAGAAAGAGATGTGGTAATTATGAACTTTCAGGCAGTCAGTGGCATCTTATACAGACATCTGAATGGTGTTTTCAGACCATGATAGACTTATCACTGCTGGCAGATTATACTGACTTAAGACTGTTCTCTTTAGCAAGAGCCTTCTTTGAACTGCTGGTAGATTTGCCTCAAGGGCGAACTTTCCCCTTTACTATCGCTTAATGATCAGCCTTGTTTATAAAAAGTGTACGTTAATGAAACCCTAATCACTAGCAAAAAGCAAAGCAACGCACCTTACCAGAGCGTTGTTTTTTTTATTTCGTCCACCACGCTTGCTGCGGCCAAGTATCATCTTCTAGCGATATGGTCTCGCCAATTCGAGGAGTAGTGATGGGCACGTCTAGCTCTTTGGCTGCCGCCGTCACCCGTTCTACTGGGTCGGTCCATGAGTGTAGAGCCAGGCGAAACGCTCCCCAGTGGATCGGCATCATCCGGTACGCCCGCACATCGACCGCCGCTTGCGCCGATTCCTCGGGCATCAGATGAATCTGAGCCCACCGCTTATTATACTGACCGCACTCGATCATTGCCAGGTCAAACGGCCCGTAGCGTTTGCCAATTTCAGTAAAGTGCGGGCCGTACCCGCCGTCGCCACTGAAGTATAACTTATGACGAGTCCCTTCCACCACCCACGAACCCCACAGGGTGGTGTTACGGTCGGTGAGTCCACGCCCCGAAAAGTGACGCGTGGGCGCAAACGCCAGTTTGACAGAAGCGAACGAAGCGGTGTCCCACCAGTCTAGTTCGTGAATGGCCGAGTCGGCCACTCCCCACGCCCGCAGGTGCGCACCGACTCCCAAGGGCACGTAGAAACGTTGGGTTTTTTTCTTCAGCTGCTGTACCGAGCCGTAGTCCAAGTGATCGTAGTGATCATGAGAGATCAACACCGCATCAATCGTCGGCATCTGCTCCAGAGCTAGGGGAAGCGAAGGATTAAAGCGTGCGCTACCCAACCAAGGGTGTGGGGCCGGCACCGGCCCCAGCATGGGGTCTAGTAAGATTCGCTGCCCGTCAATCTCTAATAACATCGCCGAGTGACCAAACCACGTAACCCGAGTAAGCGTATCGGTGCGCTCGGCGACTTTCGCCGAGTCGAGCTTGAGCACCGGCACCGGCGACTCCGGAGTGCCGTGGGGTACGCCGCGCAGATACTCCCCCAGTAGTGACAGTATTTGGCTAGCACTCATGTTCATAGACGTAGGCGTCTGGTTCACGAACTGCCCTTCCTCAAAATGATCCAGTAACTGATACGCTTCGCGCTGTTCGGCGGTGGGTTTACCGCCAAACTCAGGACTCAATTTGGTAAACAAAAATCCACCAATCACTAAAGTTAATACCAACCCCAGAAAAGATGCTCCGATTATCTTCAATACTCTTTTTACCGTCATTTTGCCTGTTTGATCTGGTACTGCATAAAGCGATCAAATAGTTTGTCAGAAAGCAGCCAGCGTGAGCCCAGCGCCACTCCTGACATGTACCCCCCGTGATAGCGAGCTTTGGGGCGCTTGGCCCGTACTGCTCGCGATATCAACTGAGCGATTACGCTGGGCGGAGACGTTGCGTCTTGGTTAGCACTACGCAGTAGCTTCGCTACCTGATGAGCCATTTCGCCGTAAGCAGTGCTTCCAGATCGCTCCAGCAAGCCGTCTTCAGCAATATCCCCCCACTCCGTTTTGATGCCACCGGGCTCAATGATGATTACATCAATGCCAAAGGGTTTAGTCTCGTAACGTAGAACGTCTGACCAGCCCTCTAGCGCATGCTTGGTGGCATGATACCACGCCCCCATCGGAGTGTAGATTTTGCCCCCGATCGAAGAGATATTTACTATTTTTCCGTAGCCGTGCTGTCGCATGTATGGCAGAGTTAGCTGGGTAATTCGAGCGAGTCCGAACAAGTTAACGTCAAACTGGCGGCGTGCCTCGTCCATAGGTACGTCTTCTACCGCCCCGTACGACCCGTAGCCCGCGTTGTTTACCAGGATATCCAAACGCTGCTGCTCGCCTATAATTTTATCAACACAGGCCACCGTAGACGCCTCATCAGTGATATCTAGGGCTACTATGTGTGCCCCCTGGTGGGCCAGTTTTTTCATCCGTTCGGTACGGCGCGCCGCAGCGTACACGATCGCACCATCTTCAAGCAGTTGTTTTACGGTTTCGTGGCCGATACCTGAGGAAGCACCGGTGACCAGGGCTACTCTATTCTTAATGTTTTTCATTAGTTCAAATTAGTAAGTAATCACTTAGTTGTAGCAAAATGAGTAATTACTCACTTTATAGTTGGTATTTGCTTTTAACAAAATTGACTAGTGTCTGTTGGTCGATCTGATCTTCGTCGGCTAGTTCAGCCATCAGGCCGTTCAAGATAATGAGCAGTAAGCGAGTTTCGGCGCGCGGATTAGCGTAACCTAGCTTTCTAAAGGCATCTTCAGCCAGTAGCTTTAATCGGTTCATCAGGCCACTGTCGTCGTACTTCTGTGACATGCCGGGTTGTTGGTACTTCAACGATACCTGCAACCGCCAAAAGGTGGGCTGGCGTTGTATCAATCGCAGCGGCATTTCTATTATCTGCGTTAGTATTGCCTTGGGCTCTTGATCGTTCAGAACATCCGAAGCCAACCGTTCTACCTCGTCCAATCCTCGGCGAACAATGGCTTCGAGTAACCCTTCTTTATTGCTAAAATGGCGGAAGATTAACCCTTCTGACACCGCGGCCCGCTGGGCAATTTTTTGCGTAGAGGTACTGGCGTACCCCTGGTGAGCAAATAATTCCAGTGCCGTGTCAACGATTCTTTGTTGCTTTTCTGTCATTTTGGCATAGAGTGAGTGTTTAATCACTTACACTACACGTAGTCTTGAGAAAAAGGTTTCACCCAACGCAAAAAACCTAGGGCTGCACCACCGTATTTGTCAGAGTACCAATGCCATCAATGCTGATATGAATGATGTCGCCAGGCGCTAGGGTAAAACTATTATCAGGAATGATACCGGTACCCGTCATCAGAAAGCAGCCGTGAGGAAAAGAACACTCACGAAACAAGTAGCTGGTTAGCTCTTCAAACGACCGTTTGATCTGATTCACGCTGGTTTGCTCACTAAAGACGGTTGTGCCGCCCCGCTCGATGAGCAAACGGATTGTGGTATCAGTAGGTAACGCGTGCGGTAACACCAGAATACCCGGGCCCAACCCGGCGCTCTGATCGTAGGTTTTGGCCTGCGGTAGATACAGCGGATTTTCTCCCTCAATACTACGCGAGCTCATATCGTTTCCGATAGTATATCCCACAATGTCACCAGACGATGATACCAGCAGGGTAAGCTCTGGTTCGGGTACATTCCAACTAGAATCACGACGGATACGAACGGCTTGCTGGTGTCCTACTACCCGGGCGGCTGTAGCTTTAAAAAAAAGTTCAGGACGCTCGGCGTCGTACACCCGGTCGTAGAAACTATCGCCGCCCGCTTCCTTAGACTCTTCCATCCGAGCATCACGACTGCGATAGTAAGTTACTCCTGAGGCCCATACCTCCTGCTGGCCAATGGGCGGAAGCAGTTCGCGACCAATGCGTGCCACTCCGTCACCAATCTGCTCCCACTGCGGCAGTTGCGCGGCTATCACTTGATATAAACCAGCTCGGTTAATCAACGTATCCCAGTCGGTTGATTGATAGTAAAACTGCTGCTGATGCTGAACCAGCACACCTGACTGAATGCGATAGATTTTCATGGGTAGCGGGGTAATGGTGACTAAAAGCTTGTAATTTAAGGAGAGTTAGGTAATATTAGACGGCGGTGGCTGGATGATTTGCAGAAGTAGCCAGGCGCTGGATTGTTTTTGTGGGAACAAAAGAACCAGCATCTAGAATCCGATAACCCAGTATCTGTCCGCATAGCAGATCATCCGCGCCGCGGCCGCCAGAAACCAAAATTCAGCACCGAGCAAGTCATCCAGTATCTAATAACCAACAAGCAAGCATCCAGTAACTGACCATCCTGAAAGTTCGATTTCTATGGTTTAAGCAAGGGCAGTGGTATAGTTTTTTTCATAGCGATCATCTCGGATGCAAGCGAAAACTCGGTGGATGATCTTGTTACGTACTGCATTTAAGACGAGCATTTTATTCTTACCCTGCTCTACCTTTCGGTGGTAATAATTAGTGCCGGAGACCATAGAGCTGCCATGTGCAATAGTTTCTTCATCTGTTTGTTAGCTAAATGGCTTACTCGGGTGCCCCCCCGGATGCTAGTGCCTGAGCTATGCTCGAAAGGAGCCACCCCCGAGTAGCAAGCAAACTTTCTAGGACAGCTAAAAAGTTTGAATTCGTTGGTGGCAATGACCATCTCACAGAAGACAACTTCCCCTACGCCATCCACCGAAGTGACTAAACCAAAAGATGCTTAAGTGAATCATCTTCTTTGATAAGGAGCTTGCTTGCAGTGATCTGCTTTTCCAACGCTTCAATAGGCTTTCCGGTCCGCCGCGCGGTTGAGTGAAGCCTATTATCCTGAAACAGACACTTCATTGAACCTTTAATGCAGCATCGTAGCGCAACTAACTGGCGCGATAATCTGCCGCCAGGTTGCCAGACAGTAGCTTGATCGTAACGGAAAGCATACTCGCTGATTCACGGCATCTATTTTATCGCTTTTACCACGCTGTAATCCTAATGATCGTTTGATTCTCAAAGAAGATTCCAGCCAAAGGAAAAAGTCGTTCTCAGTAAATGCCATATTTTGGCTGTAGATTCCGGTGTGCTCGCAGCAGATCAGGCATTGGGAAAGATCGATGTTTCTAGTCAGGCATTCCTTCACTGTTTCAGCCCCGCAGCGAGTTATCCACCTTAATATGAAAAAGAAGCCCCTTCCCATCCCTGACAGCAAAGTCCAACGTCTTTTTGCTAATGTCGATACCAATGAAAAACAAATAATTCATAGCGGTTAATCAATACAAGACACTTTCAAAACCTTAATAATAGGTCTCAGGCACAGAGCCTTCACCTGAATTTCTATTCGAAGCTTATCTTGATAAAAACCAGTCTGAATCGCGGCGTAGGTCTTTCCTGCCCTAGTGCACTTAGGCTGGTGGTCAAGCGGTGAATATATGGATAACCAGGTTACCGCGCCACGCCCACATATTCACCGCTTAGGCAACTACTGCTTTCTTAGAATTTCACTACAACACAAACCTAAAGGCGGCGGCCGCCAATATTCATAACCCAACCACCAACCTCTAAACAATGACCAAGAGCAAACTACGCAGTCACGATTGGTTCGGTCGCACTGACATGTCCGGCTTTATTTACCGCAGTTGGATGCGCACCCAGGGGCTACCCGACCATGCCTTCGACGGGCGTCCGATCATCGGTATCTGCAATACCTGGTCGGAATTCACGCCCTGCAACGCGCACTTCCGAGAGATCGCCGAGTACGTCAAACGCGGGGTGTACGAAGCCGGTGGTTTTCCTTTCGAGTTCCCTATCATGTCACTGGGCGAAACCCTGTTGAAGCCCACCGCCATGCTGTTCCGAAATCTAGCCAGTATGGACGCCGAAGAGTCTATTCGGGGCAACCCAATGGACGGTGTGGTGCTGCTTTGTGGTTGCGATAAAACCACTCCCTCTACGATGATGGGCGCAGCCAGCGTAGATATTCCTACCCTGGTGGTGTCAGGGGGGCCGATGCTCAACGGCAAGTTTCGCGGACAAGATATCGGGTCGGGCACGTCTGTCTGGAAGTTTTCTTCGGAACTGAAGGCGGGCAAAATGACGCAGGAAGAGTACTTTGAGGCCGAGAGCTGCATGTCGCGCAGCCGGGGCAACTGCATGACGATGGGCACCGCTTCTACGATGGGTTGCATGGTAGAATCTCTCGGAATGGGGCTACCCCACAACGCGGCCGTTCCGGCGGTAGACGCCCGCCGCCGGTCGATGGCCCATGAGGCGGGCAATCGCATCGTAGGCATGGTGAACGAAGATCTGCGCATGTCGGATATTATGACCCGCGAAGCCTTCGAGAACGCCATCGTGACCAACGCGGCCATCGGCGGTTCTACCAACGCGATCATCCACCTACTGGCTATGGCCGGACGGATGGGCGTGGATCTCACGCTGGACGACTTCGACCGCCTGGGCGGCAACGTTCCGCTGCTGCTCAACCTGGTGCCCTCGGGCAAATACCTGATGGAAGACTTTTATTATGCCGGAGGGCTACCCGCCCTGCTTAAAGAACTCAAACCTTATTTGCACTGGGATGCCATGACGGTGAACGGACGCACATTGGGCGAGAACTGCGAAGCGGCCCCCTGCTACAATCGCGAGGTGATTGCCACCGTCGACGCCCCGTTTCAGGAGCGGTCAGGCACGGTGGTAGTACGAGGAAATCTAGCGGTCGACGGAGCAGTCATCAAACCATCGGCGGCTACGCCCGCCCTGATGAAACACCGGGGACGAGCCGTGGTATTTGAAAACATTGAAGATTACCACGCCCGCATTGATGATCCTGAACTAGACGTGGACGAACACTGCGTGCTGGTGCTCAAAGAAGTGGGCCCGCGGGGCTACCCCGGTATGCCCGAAGTGGGCAACATGGCCCTCCCAAAAAAGCTACTCAAACGAGGAATCACCGACATGGTGCGCATCTCGGACGGGCGCATGAGTGGCACCGCCTACGGCACTGTGGTGCTACACATCTCACCCGAATCAGCCATCGGGGGCACGCTGGCCCTGGTGCAAAACGGTGATATGATTGAGCTTGACGTAGAGCAGCGTAAACTACACCTCGACGTGTCGGATGAAGTGCTGGAGCAGCGACGGCAGGTTTGGCAGAACAACGCCCCTACCTTTGTCCGCGGCTACGCGCAGTTGTATACCAACCATGTGCAGCAATCGCACTTAGGAGCAGATATGGACTTTTTGCAGGGTGGTTCGGGGGATGAAGTGACGCGGGACTCGCACTAGTGCAATCCACCGGAGGGCATAAGGGGACTTTGAAGTAATAACCCTCTACGTATGAGCTCTTCGTCATCACCTCCATAGCCCATTAATTGATTGGTGGGCTATAGAGGTGATGGGACTTTACGGTGAGTGACAGCGATAGTGCTTGCTACTGCTACTAATCAGTAACCTACCCAAGACCTTAACTTATAGAGTGACGAACATGTACACACAGATACTTACTATGACTTACCCTACCCTTCGCGGCCTGACCGCTGCTTTCTTCCTAACATTTGGCGGGTGCCTTAGCGGTCAGGCGCAAACCGACACCAGTGCCCGGCCGAACATAGTGTTTATCTTCGCCGATGACCTAGGCTATGGCGATTTGAGTTGCTACGGTGCTGAGGATATTAAAACCCCTCACATTGATCAGATCGCCGAGAACGGTATTAAGTTCACGGAGTTCTACTCCGTATCGCCCGTATGCAGCCCTTCTCGCTACGGACTCATGACCGGACGCTACCCGGTGCGTGATGGTATACAGGGTGGTGTGTTTTTTCCGGAGAGCTGGACCGGCATGGATACCACCGATATGACGATGGCACAGCTACTGAAGCAGCGGGGATATGCGACCGGAATCATCGGGAAGTGGCACTTGGGACACCACCGTCCGTATCTGCCTCAGCAGCGGGGCTTTGACTATTACTTTGGTATTCCGTACAGCAACGATATGGAAGCGGTAGTTTATTTACGAAACAACGATGTGGTAGACGAAGCGGTAGATCAGAGTCAGAACGTGCAAACGTATACGCAGGAAGCGCTTCAGTTCATAGAAGACCACCAAGATCAGCCCTTCTTTTTGTACTTACCGCACTCGATGCCACACGTACCCATCTACGCTTCCGATCAGTTTGAAGGCACTTCGGAGCGAGGACTCTACGGCGATGTGATTCAGGAAATTGATTGGAGTGTGGGTCAGATTATGAGTAAGCTGACCCGTTTGGGACTATCGGATAACACCCTGGTGGTGGTCACCAGTGACAACGGTCCGTGGCTCACGATGGCAGAGTACGGTGGCTCTGCCGGAGCGCTGCGGTCGGGTAAACAAACGACCTTTGAGGGTGGAATGCGCGTGCCCTGCGTACTACAGTGGCCCGCTCGTGTTGACAGCAGACGCACCGTTGAGGGAATGCACAATATGATGGACTGGTTTCTTACCTTCGCCGACCTGACCGGAGCTCAACCTCCTACCGACCGGCCGATTGACGGGGAAAACATTGCCAAGGTGCTGCTGAACGATGGAGACAGACAAGGTCAAGACTTAGCGTACTACTCATTATACACCGGAGACATAGGTGCCTTTCGCTCAGGCGACTGGAAGATCAAGTTGCCTACCAAAAATCCGTACAAAGGACGTTACGGCTACGTGGGCGAACCGGTGCACGGCACCCTGCTTTTCAACCTGCGGGATGACCCGGGTGAAAACACCGATGTGGCGAAGCGACAACCAGAAAAGCTAAAGGAATTACAAGAAAAAATTGCCGTGTTTAAGCAAAACCTAGGTCCCGTTCGCGCTAGCCATCACTTCAAACCGGCCGCTGATCATAGTCATCAAGAGTACCTGAAGGAGAAGTACGGAGAAAAGTAGACAGCTACTCCACCCTCAGTTGTAGTAAGTAGTCAACCAAATCAAAGTATAACTTTTGGCGTCACCGCGATGGCACCGGCCACCGGCGATAGCGTGGCGGTCTCCTGCTTAAAATGGGAGATTACCGCTGGGCGGCCCCATT
This sequence comes from Tunicatimonas sp., assembly GCA_965213875.1. Taxonomy (GTDB): domain Bacteria; phylum Bacteroidota; class Bacteroidia; order Cytophagales; family Cyclobacteriaceae; genus Tunicatimonas. The sequence goes on from CBDCAN010000027.1 coordinate 44,803, forward strand.
CACTACACTACGTTCCGTTCGTAACGCTCGGCGTCCGATGACGTAATTGTTATACTCAATTCTGGTTGGGTACTTAGGATATGTTGTAGCTTCTAGCGTTCTGAAGTCGAATCTGTAAGTGACCCAATATTACGTACTTGACTGGCCGGTCGGTAATTCCATTTTCTTCGTACCCTACTGCGCACTTGCCAATACCCACAACATTCGTTAGTATTAGCAGATCAATGCTCACGCGCTCTTCCACTTCAACCTCACCCAACCGTGCTCACTGTTCTTTTACTACTCCTGGCGGTTGCCTTCATTGTGGTTTCTACCACCCGCTTTAACCTGCACCCGTTTCTGGCTCTATTATTTTCAGCAATCTTCTTCGGACTGCTGTCTGGTATGCCGCTAGATACCGTGGCCACAGCCATCCAGACCGGCTTTGGCAATACGCTGGGTAGCATCGGTATCCTGATTATTGCTGGCACCATCATCGGGGTGTTTCTGGAGAAATCGGGAGGTGCCTTTGCGCTGGCTGAGCGGGTGCTGCAACTCATTGGGCAAAAGAACGTAGCCACAGCCATGTCGCTCATCGGCTGGGTGGTGGCCATTCCGGTGTTTTCTGACTCCGGCTTCGTCATTCTGACGCCCCTCAACCGGGCGCTCACCAAGAAGGCCGGATTGTCGCTAGCGGGCACGGCGGTTGCTCTAGGACTGGGATTGTCAGCGGCACACGCACTGGTACCCCCTACCCCTGGTCCTATTGCGGCGGCGGGCATTCTGGAAGCTGATCTGGGCACCGTCATCGGTTTGGCTATTCCGGTGAGCCTGTTTGCCCTGTTCTTCGGATGGTTGTTTGCCACGCGGGTGGCCGCGCGGGTGGCTATCGACCCAGCTCCGGAAATGGAGGAGACCGAGATGGAAGCGAGTGAAGAGCGGGCCCCGGGATCACTACACACGCTGAGTCCTATTTTGCTACCGCTGGTGCTTATCATCCTGCGTAGTATCGCCAATCTGCCCTCCGCTCCGCTGGGTGCAGGGGTGCTCGCCCAGACTATTCTCTTTATCGGCGAGCCGATGATCGCCCTACTACTGGGTGTACTTATCGCCTTCACGTTGCCGCGTACGTTCAGCACCAAGTTACTGTCTGATAGCGGTTGGGTAGGCAAAGGACTACTCGACGCCGCCGTCATTATTATGATCACCGGCGCGGGCGGTGCCTTCGGTTTGGTGCTACGCGAATCAGGCATTGCTACCGTCATCGGCGATGCGCTGGGTGACGCTGACCTGGGTATCTGGTTGCCATTCATTTTAGCTGCCGGTATCAAATCAGCGCAGGGTTCGTCTACGGTGGCCCTTATTACAACCGCCTCGATTGTAGCTCCACTACTGCCCACCCTGGGGTTAGATGGCGATACGGCCAAAGCGCTGGTAGTACTGGTGATCGGGGCGGGGTCGTTGGTGGTGTCGCACGCCAACGATAGCTTCTTCTGGATCTTTACGCAGATGACCGGTATGGAGGTTAATACCGGCTACCGCTTGCACACGGTGGGTACTTTGATCTTGGGAGTGAGTGCCGCCATGGCCGTCTGGATACTAAGCCTGTTACTGCTGACGTAGGTGTTGGCTACTAATCTTACGAGTGAAACTACCGTTGGCTACGGCTTTGCAAACCTTTGTACCGTCACCTTGTCACGATGACGCACACGCAGAAAGTAGACACCAGGTGTAAGGCGACTGATGTCGAGCACCTCTCTCGTAGCTTCGGTAGCGCGTGTCATGAGCACTTCTCCACTCACGTCCACCACCTGTAGTGAATAGCGTGCCGACGAAGCATCATCCTGAAGGCGCACGTGAAGCGTATTCGCGGCGGGGTTCGGAGAAATCAGAATATCAGTTATTGCATCTGGCTGGTTAATGCCATACGTTACACAATCTGATCGGGTATAACAATCGTCCTGTTTAGCTTTGACAGCGTAGGTACCCTCGGTAAGGGGAGTAAAGCTTCTTCCCTGCCCGAGTATACTCCTTAGATCATCACAGTTGAACCACATGAATCGAGAGCCTTCACCAACAACATTAAGTGCACTACCTTGCCGCTCGATAGTGACGTTGCTTCTATTTTCTAAAAACCGAACCTTTTGCGTCTGCACCGCAGTGTTGCCCTGGGTGTCAGAAAAAGTCCAGGTAATCTGCTGTAGCTTTTTATCGCGCGTTGGAAATACCGTCTCCGTGTCACCCGTAATTTTCCTACCGCGTACATCCGTGGCCGTTGGTGGGTTTGGTGCGTCTACGCTACAGTTACCCACAAGATCGGGTAATTCGGCGACATCTGGCACCGGGGCCGAAACACCATCCTGGGTTGCCCGGTAGCCCGCTTTGATCCATGCATTGATAGCGGTGGCAGTATACGCTTCTCGCCAGTTGTCTTTAGATTGCTTCCTCAGCTCCTGATAATAGCGCTCACGGTTGGGTAGCTTCAGCACTTCAGCAATATAAGTATCCAGGTTGCGGCGGGCATCTGGATACTGTACCTCACCTGTGGCGTCTTCTTGAGACCATAGTTCGCGCCATCCGGCTAGAGAATAATTAGTAGACTCAATCCGAAAGGGACGCGACATCTCATCAGAAACAGTATATTGATTATCAAAAAAAGTGATGCCTGCTGACAGCGGTTTCCTCACCTCTACGTATTTATCAAAGTCTGTAAAGTAGGTGAACTCGTTAGACGAAACCCGCACGTTCTGGAGCGAAGTCGTCTCCACTTGGATACCTCGATTACCCCGAAGGTCGTAGAAAATATTATTGGTAATGTCCAGGTTCCTCGTCTCACCATTGATCCTCACTCCAAACGCTGCCGACGCTGCATTTGGCTGGTGTATCATCAAATTATCACTGAAACTTCCGTTACTCCAGTCGTCAATAAGCACCCCCCACGCCAGCTGCCTACGGGTAGGATCTGAACGACCAGGGTGCACCAGCACATTATTATTAAACTGTATATCTTCAAAACGATAGCTATCCTCAGGGAAGTTATCACCCATGGATACAGAGAATTCGCAATCGTTGAACAGGTTGTTTTCAACCACGATACCGCGGGTGCTGGCCTGACCACTCTTAGCCACCCATTTGGTGCCGATGCTACTGGGGCGGTTAAAAGAGTTACCGCGAAATACCACATCGCGCGCATCGACAAAGTAAGTATTGTGATTGAACATAGTAGCTTGCCCTTCATCTCTAACTTCTCCGTCCGACGACGACGGAATAAGCCATCCGTTATGATCAAATACGTTTTCTTCGAGAAGCAGCTCGTCCACATCCTTGGCAAACAGTCCTACTGAGATCGAACGCTCGTCGTAGTTGTCCACGATGACGTTACGTCGGATGGTAACGCGGGTCACCTTTCCGGTTTTTTGCAGTGCCTGTACTACCTGATCGTTGTAAAAGCGAAAACTATTGTCCTCTAACAGAATATTGTCAATCACTCCGGTTTTGGTCTCAATCTTAAACCCGACATCGCCATCGTTGCCGGCGTACGCTGCGTTGGCAGGATCGCGCGTATGGGCGTAAAAATCCAGCCCTACCACATAGAAGTGCCGTAGGCTCCCGCAACAAAATTTTATACCAGGCTTAGTCCCTGTTTTCAGCAGAGGGCGCTTCTCCGCACGACCGTAAGCGCTGTACACCACAGGAGCGTTGGCCGAGCTTCCTGAAAACGGCGTGATGCTTTCTGTGAAAGTGTCCCCCTTCTTCAGTAGTATCCAGGCTGCCTCGCCGTCGGCTACGTTTTCGATGGCCGCCTCGATACTTCGGTAGGCAGCCACGGCCTGGTCTGGGTCCGTTGGATCGTTGCCAACGTCGGGGGCCGGGTGAAAATATACTCGGGCGGTGGCATCGTTACCCTGAGCGGTGCTCACGTACAATATTTTTGTGCCGCTGGCAGGGGTTAATACCGTCCAGCCCTGGGGATCTAATTGGGCATACGCCGTATGAACTAATAAAAGGCAACTGATGATGGCTATTTTTTGCATGACCATACGTTTAAGGAAGAGTGGACAATTGTTTATTAGATAAAATATTATGCTATAAAACCCACTTATCACCCCGTGTGTGCGAGAAAAACGTTTTTAAATGCAAAAAGAAAAAGCGACCTAAATAAATATACTATGCGATATGCTACGTAATTAATAATATTTAACACAAATACCAAGCGTGCTGGCGTAAAAGTAACCGGACTACTTACTACCCTGTGAACTACATTATAGGGTCTTGTCACCCCAATTGGGCGTCCTCGTAAGGATGACATACTACAAAACTTGGTTTACAGAGTACTTAGCCACTGTCTTGTTCAGCGCTTTGACGAAGGTCAGGCAGCTTTATGGTCATTGTGGTGCCTTCACCCACCACCGACTGCAAATCAATGCTCCCTCCTAATTTATCGACGGCTTCTTTGACGATATAAAGACCGATACCCGAACCATCTGAGCGGTCGTTGGCCCGGTAGAACATGCCAAATACCTTGGAAACCTGGCCCTCAGAAATTCCGATACCATTGTCTTCAATCGTTACCACTGCTTTGGTATCGTTCGTGACTACGCTTATAGAGACCATCGAAGGATCGGCCCACGGACTACGGTACTTAATGGCATTAGAAATGATATTCTGGAAGATAACGTGTAGGCGCCGCCGGTCGTTATGGTGAGCTTTGGGCAGTTGGTAGTCTTCTTGCAGGTGTACCTGCTGCGAGCCATCCATGTACTGCAACTCAGTCACTACGCTGGCAATAATATCCTGAAAATCAATGGGCTCGACCACCACAGAAGTACGCGCGTTGCGCGAGTAGTCCAGAATATCACGCACAAAACCGTCTAGTTTATTGATACTGCGGATAGCCATCTCCCAGTAAGCGTTTTTCTTCTCTTCGTCTGACTCAATCTTCACCAGTTCAATAAGCCCCAGCACCGACGATAGTGGTGCCCGCACATCGTGCGACACCCGGTACACAAAGTTGTCTAGCTCTTCATTCGACTTCTTGAGATCACTCGTGCGCTGATTTACCCGGGCTTCCAGTTGTTCGTTCGCTTCTATTAACTCCTCAGTTTGTGTCTGAATCTCCTCTTTCTGCTCCTGAATGATATGGCCTTTCTCCTGAAGATCGTGGTTGATCTTATACAATTGAGTCGTACGCTCTTTCACCAACTCCTCGAGTCGTAGGTTGGCCTGCCGGGTTCTCCGGATGCGCCAGTAATAAACCAGCGCCAACAGTCCGGCACCCACAATCACCGCCAGCAACCGAAAGTACCAAGTGGCCCACCACGGCGGAACCACCGTCAGATGCATCGTGCGCAAGTAATTGAGATTAGTATCAGCGGTGGTGGTCACCTCAAAGTCATAGGTACCTGGTTCCAAATTGGTGTAAGTCACCTTGCGCTCGGTACCGGCGTGTTGCCAGCGCTCGTCCACGAAGCCCTTCATTCGGTAGCGATACCGCACCATCTCGGGATGGTAATAGTTGAGAGCTGCGTAGGCGATACTGATAACCGACTGATCGTACGATAGCACAATAGAATCAGTGCGGTTGATGGAGCGGCTGAGCAGCGCACTGGCGTCTCCCGGTGCCACCGACTGGTTAAATAACTGAAAGTCAGTGAGCACCATAGGTGCCGCTAATTTGGTGGTTTTAATACTGTCGGGATGAAAGCGATGATAGCCGTGCGTGCCGCCGAATAGCAAATCGCCGGAACGCACTTGATAGGAAGCACGAGCGTTGTAGCGCTGCTCCTGTTGCGCGGCCGCGTTGCTGAAGAGCGTCACCTCCTGGGTAGAAACGTGAAGGCGAGCCACCCCGCCGTTCGTACTCATCCACAGCTCTTCGTTGTTGCGCTCAATGGCATTGATGTAGTTGCTAGGCAACCCGGCTTCCATGGTAAAACTTTGTAAGGTTTGCGCCGCGGTATTCAGCAGAAACAATCCACCGCCCTCGCTGCCGATCCACAATTCATCTTCTTCACCGCTCGCCAAGGTATTGATGGCGTGTCCACTACCGAGAGAGTCCCACGTCGGTACGGGCCGAAACTTATCTAGTGTTCGGTCTAGCTTGATCAAGTGACCGTTACTGGTGCCGGCCCACACCTGGTTTTGTGCATCGGCGAGCACGGTCCACACAAACTTATCGCCCTGCTCAGGATCATAGCCGCGCTGGCTAGGTACATAAGAACGGAATGATGTAGTCTCGGGATCGAGACGGTTGACTCCGCCTCCGAACGTGCTGAGCCACAGGATACCATCGCGGTCCTGTGCGATATCCGTTACGTTGTTGTTATTGAGCCAGACCGAGTCGCGAGGGTCATCACGATTGAAGTGGGTGAACTGCCCTGACTCGTGCTCGAACAGATCCAAGCCACTGCCCCAGAATCCGACCCAATGGCGCCCCTGTTCATCGGTCAGCAGTGCTTTCACCTTATTACTGGCGATACTGTTGGCTTGTGTGGTTTGGTGCCGATAATTATGGTACCGATGTTCTTTGTCGAGCACGTCTAGCCCCCCGCCGTCGGTTCCCACGAGCAGTAGCCCTTCCTTCGTCTCGGTGAGTGCCGTCACATCGTTGTACGATAAAGAATTACCTGACTTCACGTAGTGGTGTGCCATATTGACCATAGAGCGATCAAAGAGACAAAAGCCGCGGTTGGAGGTACCAATCCACACCCCACCCTGGGGATCACCGTACAGCCCCTTCACCGAGTTAGACGATAGGCTATTGGCATCTACCGGATCGTTTTTATACACGTGGAAGTTGTCGCGATCCTCGCGATAGCGGGCCAGGCCCTGATCAGTGCCCACCCAAACCCAACCGTGCTGGTCTTCCGCGATATCCCATACCTGATCGCTGCTAAGTTGATGAGGATCACCGGGCTGGTGGTGATACCGCACGAAACGCTGATGATCGTCTGATAAGCGGTTGAGTCCGCCGCCCCAGGTACCTACCCACAGCCGCTGCTGACGGTCGTACAGGAGGCAAAAGGCATCGTCGCTACTAAGACTGCCAGGATCATCAGGATCGTGTCTAAAGTGAATAAATTCTTCGGTCTGGCGGTCGAAATAGTTGACTCCGCCACCCAAGGTGCACAGGTACAGATTACCCTGTTCGTCCTCCGCAATATCGATCACCCGGTCGCTGCTAAGGCTGGTGCTATCCTGTAGATCGGCGCGAAAGTTGGTGAGCACCTCTGTGGTAGGATTATAGCAATACAGTCCTTGCCCGTTAGTGCCGATCCACACGTACCCCTGAGCATCGCAGTATATGGAGTAGATGTAACGTGCTGCCAGTTGCTGCTCATCAGGAAACGTAACCTTGAGCAACCGATCATACTGGGGATGATACTGGTAGACTCCCCCGCCCCAGGTACCTACCCACAACCGCTGCTGCTGATCTTCGGCCAACCCACGGGTAGGGTACGTCGCTGCGGGTGTGCTATCCGTGCTGTAGCAGTAGTAAGTCGTAAATTGATAACCATCAAACTTGTTAAGCCCGTCGCCGGTAGATATCCAGATGAAGCCGTCAGCATCTTGTATGAAGTCTCGGGTAGTGTTGTGCGATAGGCCGTCGGCCATAGAGTAGTGCCGAAAGGCAATCGGAGGACACGCCGAGTTTTGTGCCCAGACGGTGGTAGTCAATGGTAGTAGCCAGATCAGACAAATCGCCAACGCACGCGATATCTTCCCTGTAGAGTAAGTATAAACCATAGTGCCCGGTTAAATATCAGCAGTGAGCCACTTCTTATTATGAAAGGAAGGTTTAGGATAAAAATGTCTCGGTGGGCAAGGTACTTTGTTGACCGTCGGTTGGCAGAGCGAATCAACGTTTTAATATAGTAAAATATTTCAGTAGAACTGTATAATCTGTAAAAACAGCACTATTATGGTACTTCAGCACATGCAGTATTGCTGGTTTGGTAGGTTATTCGCCAATCTTCAATTGAACCTTAGCCAAGCCCTGAGTACTGAATCAGCATTGGCCGCAAAGTTTTGGAGATCACTAAGGTTTTAAGAGTAGCAACTCCGCGTCAAGGCGACCGGCGACCGGTATAATGAAACTGTGAATTGTCCTGAGCGACTATTCAGTTCAAGCTTACTCCATGTCTTGAGCACCGCACAATTTACGATGCTCCCCACTCAATCACTTTACTCCTGTTCCTTAATTCGCCCTTTTTACGTACTTTTGGCCATTCCTCATTTTTCAGCTCATAACCCTACCCCAACATGGCATTTGATATTGATACCATTAAAAAAGTATACGCCGGACTCGGCGAACGCGTAGAGAAAGCGCGCGAACTGGTCGGGCGTCCGCTCACGCTGGCCGAAAAAATACTTTATGCCCACCTGCACCAGGGTACTCCCACTGAGGCTTACGAGCGCGGCGGTGCTTACGTAGACTTTGCCCCCGACCGGGTGGCGATGCAGGACGCCACCGCGCAAATGGCGTTGCTACAGTTTATGCAGTCCGGTAAAGACCACACCGCCGTACCTTCTACCGTACACTGCGATCACCTCATCCAGGCCGAAGTGGGTGCTGAGGATGACCTGGAAAAAGCCATCACCACCAACAAGGAGGTGTATGACTTTCTGTCATCAGTATCTAATAAATACCGCATCGGTTTTTGGAAGCCCGGCGCGGGTATCATTCATCAGGTAGTCCTGGAGAACTACGCCTTCCCCGGCGGCATGATGATCGGTACTGATTCGCACACCCCCAACGCGGGCGGACTCGGTATGGTAGCCATCGGAGTAGGCGGTGCCGACGCGGTGGATGTGATGGCCGGGATGCCCTGGGAGCTTAAGTTTCCGAAGCTCATTGGAGTGAAGCTGACCGGTAAGCTCAGCGGCTGGACGTCGGCCAAAGATGTGATCCTGAAGGTGGCTGGTATTCTGACCGTGAAGGGCGGTACCGGAGCCATCGTAGAGTACTTCGGCGAAGGGGCCGACGCCATTTCTTGCACCGGCAAGGGCACCATTTGTAATATGGGCGCTGAGATCGGAGCCACCACCTCGCTGTTTCAGTACGGCGACAAGATGAAGGAGTTCTTAGAAGCTACCGATCGTAGCGACGTGGCTGCCGAAGCCGAGAAAGTACGCAAACACCTGCGGGCCGATCCTGAGGTGGCTGAGAACCCTGAGCAATATTTTGATCAGGTCATCGAGGTCAACCTTTCGGAACTGGAGCCACACGTGAACGGCCCCTTCACTCCCGATCTGGCCTGGCCAATCTCTAAACTGGCCGAAGCCGCCAAGGAGCACCAGTGGCCCGAAGAGATCGAAGTGGGTCTGATTGGTTCATGTACCAACTCTTCGTACGAAGACATTACCCGCGCCGCTTCAGTAGCCCAGCAGGCGGTAGACAAAAAGCTGAAAGCCAAGTCAGAGTACACCGTGACGCCCGGGTCAGAGCAGATTCGCTACACTGTGCAGCGCGACGGACTGCTGGAGGCTTTCGGCGAAATGGGCGGCGTGGTACTGGCTAATGCCTGTGGCCCCTGCATCGGTCAGTGGGCACGCCACAGCGATGACCCCAAAAAGAAAAATACCATCGTTACTTCGTTTAACCGCAACTTTGCCAAACGTAACGACGGTAATCCGAACACGCACTCGTTCGTGGCCTCACCGGAGCTCACCACCGCCCTGGCCATCGGCGGATCGCTTACGTTCAACCCGCTTACTGATACATTGACCAACGAAAACGGCGAGCAGGTAAAACTCGACGAACCGCAGGGCATCGAGCTGCCACCGAAGGGCTTTGATGTGGAGGACGCCGGTTACCAAGAACCGGCCGACGACGGCAGCGGCATTGAGGTAAAAGTGGCCGAAGACTCGGATCGTTTGCAAATCCTGACGCCCTTCAAGGGTTGGAATGGTGAGAACATCACCGGCATGAAGCTGCTGCTGAAGGCTTACGGTAAGTGCACCACCGACCACATCTCCATGGCGGGCCCTTGGTTGCGCTTCCGCGGTCACCTCGACAACATCTCGAACAACTGCTTCATTGGCGCGATCAATGCTTACAACAAGGAGGCCAATAAGGTGAAGAACCAGCTCACCGGTGAATACGGCGAGGTGCCGGATACGGCGCGGGCCTACAAGAAAGAAGGGATCCCGACCATTGTGGTGGGCGACGAGAACTACGGCGAAGGTTCTTCACGCGAGCACGCAGCGATGGAACCGCGTCACCTGGGCGTACGCATCGTACTGGTGAAATCGTTCGCTCGTATCCACGAAACCAACCTTAAGAAGCAAGGCGTACTGGGACTCACTTTTGCCGACCCGTCGGACTACGACAAGGTGCAGGAGGATGATACCATCGAAACGGTAGATTTGGATCAACTGGCCCCTGGCAAGCAGGTGACGCTTAAGTTCGTCCATGCCGATGGTTCAGAAGATTTGGTAAAAACCAACCACACCTACAACGAGAACCAAATTGAGTGGTTCAAGGCCGGTTCGGCGCTTAACCTGATTCGTAAGATGGAAGGGGCTGCCTAATACTTTCTCAATAGAGATTTATAGTTATTAGATAAGCACTTTAATAGTATATACTATTTAGTAAAAAATGCCGAACGAAATCGTTCGGCATTTTTTATGACTGTTGTACTGCACCTACTGGTTTAGATGTATTGCACCCTCTGGCAACTCCCTTACCGGAGTAGGTTCGTAGAAGTGCTTTGGATCAACAGGCATTCCCAGCTTATCTAAATTATACACTGCATCATCTATGTTGAGATTATCTAGGTCGAGGTAAAAATCATCTCTATCAAACCAGGGAAAACAGATGGCGTAGCGACACCACCAGGGCCAGGGATAAGGAAAGCATCCCCAGTACCAGCACAATGGAATGATCACTGGATAACGGTCAGGTATGGGTATGTAGTAGATGTCTAACTCCGCCTCTAAGTGGGGTACGTATACCTTTGACAAACGAACCACCTCTATTGATTCTATCGTTTCCAGCATCTCAACTACCTCTTCGTCAGCTCCTTCTACTTGATGAAGCAATTCTATCATTTGTTCTCTACGCTCATCAGATAGCGTCGTCTTAACAGGCATCGTTTCTTCACCCTCAAACGAAAAGTCTTCGCTCAGCGCTTGTGCGTACTGTCCTAGTGCGTAGACAGCGTCGATGTCGGTGGGTTCTGTTTCGGCAAACCGGGCATCCGTCGCTTCGGTTAGCGCTTTCGTTTGCGGTAGGGGACTGTTGGTCTGCACCACTTCTTCTTGTTCTGAGCAGCCTGTCCACAGGCAGGTTAGGGTAGCCAAGGCTACCACAGTCGTTATTCTAAATACGTTCATAATAATGTGTGTTTAGTGATTAAAATACATAGTACCCGGGCGGCTTATCGATTGATAGTTAACTGTTCTTTGGTATATACTTATTGACAAAACGTAACCTACATGGTGCATTTAATTAGTCTGTCTTCTATATTTGCCCCTGCACATGCCCATCCGCCGATCTCATATCGCCCTACTACTGACCGCAGTAATCTGCCTCAATACGCTGGCGGTACCGATCTCCTACCTAAACTTTCGGGTCAACCAGGATTACTACGCCAGCGTGCTGTGCGAAAACCCCGAAAAACCGATCACGGTCTGCGGGGGCGTCTGCTACCTCAAGAAGCAACTTCCTCAGCCCGAATCGAGTGAGCCTGCCCGGTTTGTGAGCAAGATCGATATATCCATTTACTACGAAGAAATCACTCAGATTTCTTTTGACCAGTCTCGTGAAACCCCTCCCTACGGGTCAGCGACGGAGGCCGGTCAGCCCTCTTCTTGCCTCGCTTCGCCTTTCCACCCACCCCGGAGTTAATTTCTGTTTTTCGTACCGCTTACCGGGTACTGCACATCAGAATAGCTGCGCCTGGCTTGTACCCTGTACAAGTATAAGATTAGGCGTGTCTTTGATCTTAGTGCCCGATCGTGCATACCCGTACGCGAACTCATCTTTTCCATTCAGTATAGTTACAGGTCACCTCACCCTGTATAACTATCTGACTAACAGAAATTTACTTACTCATGAAAATACACACAGTATACCTATGGTTCGTCCTGTGGGCAGGGATTGTACTGCCCAGCCAGGCACAACATACCCTCAGCGGACGCATTGCCGATGCCGAAACCCAAGAAGGTTTGGCGGGAGCTACCGTGACCATCCCTCAAACTACCCAAGGCACCACCACCGACCCGGAGGGCCGTTTCAACCTGTCGTCTGACCAACCTATCACCCTGATTTTAATTTCTTCGGTGGGCTACCGTACCCGCACCCTTTCCGTCAACAGTAGCACTTTAGACATTACCCTAGAGCCCGCCACCGTATCGCTCGATCAGGTGATTGTTTCGGCCAGCCGAGATAATCAGCTCCGCACCGATGTCCCCGTGGCCATTGGCACCGTATCGCCGCAGCTGCTGGAAGAAACCAAGCCCACTTCGCTCGACCAAGTACTCAACAAGGTGAGCGGGGTGTTTATGGTAGACCTTGGCAACGAGCAGCACAGTATGAGCGTACGCCAACCGTTGTCCTACAAAAGCCTGTTCTTATACCTAGAAGACGGGCTGCCCATTCGTCCGACCGGCGTGTTTAACCACAATGCTCTGATTGAAATGAACATGGGAGCCCTGCAAACCATTGAGGTCATTCGTGGGCCAGCCTCGTCGCTCTACGGTAGCGAGGCGATTGGTGGAGCCATGAACTTCATCACCCAGCGGGCCACGAAGGTGCCCACCGCCCGCCTGGCACTACAGGCCGACGACCAGGGCTACCGACGTACCGATTTCAGGGTAGCCAACCGCTTTAGTAATGGCTTGGGCGTATCGCTGGGGGGCTACTATGCCCAGCGGCGCGACGGTTTTCGCGATCATAGCGACTTCAATAAGTTGGCCGTGACGGCGACGGTAGACTACGCACTAAGTGAGCGTACCCAACTGGAAACCACTACCTCGGTGATCGATTACCACACTGACATGACCGGAAGCTTGGATAGCGCCAGCTTTTTTGGGCAAGAATACTCCAGTCTGCACACCTTCACCGAACGTACGGTGCGCGCGCTGCGCACACAGTGGCGACTCGACCACCGCTGGTCGGCTCAGAGCAACTCTTCGGTGCGGATGTTCTTCCGCGACAATGCGATCGGGCAGATTCCTACCTACCGGGTGCGCGACGACCAGAGCTTTTCGAACCCCAACGGTGATCCCAACCTGGCCCGGGGTGAAATCAACGAGAATAGTTTTCGCAGCTACGGGGTACTCGCTCAGCACAACCAACACCTACCGTGGCTAGAAGGTATCTGGCGTGTGGGAGCCAGCGTAGACTTTAGTCCCGCTAGCTACTTTGCCAACTTCATCCGGATAGACCGCTCGGACGACGGCATTTACACTGGCTACACGCCCACCGACTCGGTGCTGACCCGCTACGACGTAGACCTGCGCAACAGCGCGGTGTATACGCAACTAGAACTCAGCCCCCTACCCGACCTGCGCGTGGTGGCCGCACTGCGCTACGACCACTTTCAGTACGGTTATGACAACCACCTGCCGCCGGAAGCTTTTTCTGGCGCCCCCGACGCGGTAAACAACTTTCGCGCGTTTACCCCAAAGGTTGGGTTTACCTATGACTTCGGTCAGCAAAGGGGGGTATATGCCAATTACAGCGTAGGCTTTGTGCCCCCGCAGGTAGGCGAGCTCTACCGAGGAGTGAGCGTACCTACGCTTGAGCCGGCCGTTTATCGCAACTACGAAGTGGGCGGCTGGATGAGTTTGTTCCAGAACAAAGGGAGCCTGGAGGTAAGCCTGTACCAGCTCAACGGCACCGATGAGATTATTTCGGTGCAGGTGGACGACGGCTCGATCGAGAACCGCAACGCTGGGCAGACACGCCACCAGGGCGTCAGAGTACAACCTTGCGGGTATTTCCGGTATCAGACCTAGAGTTGCGGGTGAGCGGCACCAACGCCTGGCACACCTTTGTCGACTTCACCGAAGGTGGCAACGACTTTAGCGGTAACCGCATGAACCGCGCCCCCTGGTTCATCGCCAATGCTGAAGCAACCTACCGCCCGTCGGCCCTGCCCGGCCTGCGACTGGCGCTGGAGTGGCAGCACATGAACGAGTACTACTTGGATGAAGCCAACACCGAAAAATACGACGGCTTCGACGTGTTCAACGTGCGGGCGGGCTACACCTTCCGTGGGATCGAGATTTGGGCTAACGTCCTCAACGTAGCTGACGCACTCTACGCCACCAACGCTAGCAAGTCACGCTGGGGCGAGAGCTATAGCCCGGGTCTACCCCGCACGTTTCAGTTCGGTCTGGGCTATCAGTTCGTCGGCAAGTGATCGGCGGTTGATGGTTGGTGAGCAGGAGGCAGTGGGTAGTTTCACCGCCTACCGCCTACCGCCTACCGCCTACCGCCTACCGCCTACCGCCTACCGCCTACCGCCTACCGCAAAATATTCCATAAACACTTAATATTCAAACTATTACATACCATAATATAAAGCAATAAACCATGTCATCTAAAACGATTCAACAGGCACCATCGGTGAGGGCGCAGCGCACTCGCTTCTGGTACCGAGCGCACCGTGTGATCGGTTTGGTCACCCTGGTGCCGGTGATTCTCTGGACGCTCAGCGGCATCATGCACCCCTTCATGGCCAACTGGTTTCGTCCGCAGATTGCGCATACGTTTCTCCCACCTGAGCCCCTGCACGAGCAGTTGCCGCAGCAGTCACTGGGCGCGGTGCTGCAACAGCACAATCTAGCTTCGCTGCGTAACTTTCGCCTGGTTACTATGGACGGCGCACCTTACTATCAGATCAAAGATAGCCGTAATCGCTTGCGCTACTTCGATGGCAACACGGGCGAAGAACTGCTCGGTGGCGACCAAGTGTACGCTGAGTACCTGGCTCGCTACTTGGCCGACGATCAGACTTCGGTCGTTGCGCTAACGCGACGGACAGAATTTGATACGCAGTACCGTGAGATTAATCGGCTACTGCCGGCTTATCGGGTGTCTTTCGATCGTAGTGACGCGCTAGATGTATATATAGAAACCGAGCACAGTCGGTTGGGTACGTTCAATACCCGGGCTCGCAAAGCATTCCTGTGGATATTCAGTAACTTTCACAACTGGGCGTTTCTGGACAATATCGCCTCTACCCCACTGCGGGTCACGGCGCAGCTGTTGCTGCTGGGGGCTATTCTGCTGGCCGCCCTCAGCGGCATCGTTATTTACGGTATGTTCTGGCGGAGATTTCGGACGCAGAAAAAGCCGTCTTCTTCGCAGGGTTGGCTGCGGAAGTACCACCGGCAGGTGGGCGTAGCGGTGTCGCTGGTCACTTTCACCTTCGCGCTGAGCGGGGCCTTTCATGCTTTTACCAAGTACGAGCCCGACGATCGGTTGCGCTACGTGAAAAACGCTATCTTTTCTGCCGACGACCTGTCGTACCCGGTAACCGAGCTGCCCTGGCAACGCACGCAGGCGCACAATGCGTCAGTGATTCGTATGCCGCAGGGCATCTTCTATCAGTTATTCGGACGCAAAGATCAGCAGCCGCATACGTATTACTTTGATGCAGCGAACGGGCAAGTACTACCCGACGGGGATATGATCTACGGTCGTTATCTGGCGAATAAGTTTAAAGCGCACCGGGCCAACATCGAGGCGGGCGTGAGCTTTAGCTGCTGCCTGCCTCCCGACACCGTACCCGACGGTACTGAAATTGCGCGGGCGGGGATTATCGGCACCGAACTCATTACCGGGTTCAACGGCGAGTATGGTTTCATCAACAAGCGCCTTCCCGTAGTCAAAGTCGCCTACCAGGAAGCCAGCTACTTCGTAGAAACCGCTAGCAGTCGCTTGTCGGTGACGGTGAAGCCGTTAGATGTGGTGGAGGGCTACTCCTTCGGCACGCTGCACAAATTCCACTTCGTGGGCGACTGGCTCAATAAAGACATTCGCGACGTCCTGCTGGTCTTCTCAGCACTGGGCGTACTGTCGGTTAGCCTGTTAGGCTGCGCTGTTTATCTTAAACTTTAATCCTCTTAACCTTTCGAATGATGCACAAACGAACCTTTTTAAAGTCGGCCGCCCTGCTTGGAGCAGCCGGAGTGGTTCAACCACTCGTCGGCGTATCAGCCCCCTGGTCAGTGAAATCTGCCGCTCCGTTCGAGCTGCCCCCGTTGCCCTACGGCGTGGCCGATCTGGAGCCACATATCGATCAGGCCACGATGGAAATCCACCACGGTAAGCACCACCAAGGCTACACCAATAAACTCAACGCCGCGGTGGCTAACACCCCGTACGCCACCATGTCCATTGAGAAGTTGCTCAGCAGTATTTCAGAAGATGACACAACCCTGCGTAACAACGGCGGTGGTTACTACAATCACCTGCTGTTCTGGAAATTCCTTTCGCCCCAGGGTGGCGGCCCGCCCGATGGCGACGTGGCCGATGCCATCAACCGGTCGTTCGGTAGCTACGAGCAAATGCAGGAGCAGTTTAACCAAGCGGCCACCACGCAGTTCGGCTCCGGCTGGGCGTGGCTGCTCACGGATGGGCAGGGCAACCTCAGCATCACGGCTACTCCCAACCAAGACAATGCCTTGATGTCGTTCACCGAAGCAAGTGGCCGCCCCATTCTGGGGCTAGATGTGTGGGAACACGCCTATTATCTCAAGTACCAAAACCGCCGGGCCGACTACGTACAGGCCTTTTGGAACCTGGTGGACTGGACTGAGGTGGCGCAGCAGCTTAATCCGTCATAACCGAAGCGGTGGTCTACCCGATGATGAAGAGCACGCACGATATGGGCGTGCAACCGCGGGTGGATAGTTTAGAAAACGCAGCGAAGCTATGATTAAATTAGCCATTCTTTTTACTGGTCTGCTCTGCGCTATCGGACGGTTTGCTTTAAGCCAGACAGCCGACGGCACGATCCTAAGTCGGCAGGCCTTCACCCTGACCCAGCCCTACGACTCGCTAGATGAGTTTGATCAGTGGTACTTCTCGCGTGAAGAGTACGAAACCGCAAAAGGTCAAACGGAATGGGTGGGCGAGCGTATCCGCTATCAGAGTGACTCGCTGGCGGTAGAAGGGTTCATCTACCGTCCGGCTACTAACACTAGCGAGCGGTATCCGGTCATTATCTACAACCGGGGCGGCACGGGTAATTTTGGTAAGATCAGCTCACTGGATTTGGTAGATTTCTACTACTGGGCGCAGGAAGGTTTTATTATCGTTGCGTCTAATTATAGATACGTGGGAGGGCAAGGGCGGTTCGACCAACGCGGCGGCGATGACGTGAACGACGTCATGAACCTCATACCACTGATTAAAGACCTACCCTACGCTGACGACCAGAACGTGTTTATGCTGGGCGTATCGCGGGGCGCACTGATGACTAATATCGCGCTACGCCGTCAGATTCCGGTGCGCGCTGCCGCAACGATTGCGGGAGTAACGGATGCTCAACAATCTTTTGCTAGACGCTCTGAGTTTTTAGAGGGTTGGAACAATAACGGTTACGTGTATGATGGACTACGCAGCGTGTTGCCTGATTTCATCAAAAAGGAGAGTCAGTACTATACTAAACGCTCGCCGGTGCGGTGGGCCGATGAAATTAATACACCACTGCTCCTACTACATTCACGTGTTGACTCTAAGGTTCTGGTAGAAAACACGTTGCGCTACGCCCTCTCTCTAGAAAAGGCCGGAAAGGAATATAGTGTTATCATCTACGCTGAAGGGGGACACTCGTTACCTGACCACCGCGCAGACCGGAATCAGCGAATTATCGAGTGGTTTAATTTGCACAAACCAGATACTTGAGCATTCGTTGCTAATCTGGCTTATTTGTCATCATTATAGATAGAAAACAAAACCTTGACTCAAGACTTTCTTAGTCGTATTCTCGCAAAGAATAACGTTTTTATACTTAATACAATCTACAATGAAACGAGTAAAAATTAGCCGTAAGAAGTTTTTGTCTGATGCCAGTAAGCTAGGTGTCACCGCCGTGGTGGGTGGTGGACTCATCAGTGCCTGCTCTGGGCCGTCGGGCCAGTCAGAGCAACAGACCGAATCTACCGTGCCCCCGCCCGTAGAAGAGGAAAACGGAATGGCCGATGCGGAGCCACTCGGAGATGCTACCGATGCCTGCAACGACCTCACTGGACTCACCGAGGTAGAGCTAAAACAACGCGAACAGCTTCAGTACGTAGCACAAAGTACCAAGCCAGAAAACCTATGTTCTAACTGCCGCTTTTGGCAACCCGAAAACTATGATAGCCCCTGTGGTGGGTGTCAACTGCTCAAGGGGCCGGTCAACCCCAACGGTTGGTGCCAGACCTGGGCTCCCATGCAAAGCTGATTGGTCGATATGCAACACCTATTTTCTACCGCATTGGTAGCACTTATCCTATCACTAGGAGGCTGCTCGGCATCGTCGTCTTCAGAGGGCGACGAGCGTCGAGCACAGGCCAAAGAAATATACGATGAAGCCATTGTGATTCATGACGAGGTAATGCCTCGGATGGATGAAATGATGCAACTGCGCCAGCAACTGCAAACCCGGGCAGACTCGCTTTATCAGGCCGACTCCATTGACTACGGTTATATCGTAGATGATATGCGAGCCGCCGCCGACCGCCTGCAAAAAGCCGACGAGGGCATGATGCAGTGGATGCGTAGTCTGGAAAAGGTGCCAGAAGCTATCGCTGATACCACCGAACTGGTGGCTGTCCAGCGGCGACAGAAAGATGAGATTGAGAAAGTAAAGCAACAGATGGAAACCGGTATTGAAGAGGCTAACGAGTTACTTAACGGCCTGTAAGACGATGTACGTCAGCATAATCAAAAGGGTGATGTTGTTCGTATTGACCGGGTTAGCTAGTACTTCTCTATCGCTTTTCCCGTAACCCTCGCCCTAGTTCATTCATACTCATCTTCCCTTTATGGCTAGTTCCGTTTATCTTACCACCTCTGAAGCACACTGCGGCAAGTCCTTACTTTGTTTAGGCATTCTTGAAATGGTGCTTCGAAAGACGCAACGCGTTGGCATCTTTCGTCCGGTGATCAGCGATGGCTCGTCGGTGGATCACCGCGACAAAAACATTGATCTGCTGCTGACGCACTTTGAACTCGGCTTAGACTACGAAGACACCTACGCCTTTCACAAGCGCGAGGCGCGTGATATGCTCACCAACGGTCGCTACGACGAGTTGCTCGATACCATCATCAAGAAATACAAGGCCATGGAGCAGCAGTGTGACTTCGTGCTGTGCGAAGGCACGGATTTCAGCGACGAAGCGGTGGCTTTTGACGTCAATATTAACGTAGACATTGCTAAGAACTTGGGGTGCCCGGTGCTTATCTTAGGGCGCAGCGACCTAGGCCGTAGCCTGGATGATATTGTGAGCCCGATGCAGCTGACTTACGATACGTTTCGTGAGAAAGAGTGCCCTATTTTGGGATTGGTGGCGAACCGGGTACAACCCGATATCGCCCACGAACTACTACTGTTGCTGCGCCAGCGTATCGCCGACAAAGACTTGCTACTATCGGTTATCCCACAAAACAGTGTGTTGCAAAGCCCCACGGTGCGCGAGATCGCTGAAGCACTGGATGCTGAGGTGCTCTACGGAGCCGATCAACTAGAACGACAGGCGTACCGCTACTCAGTGGCCGCCATGCAGTTGCAAAATTACTTGCCTCACCTCACCGAGAACTGCCTGGTCATCACCCCCGGCGACCGGGGCGACATTCTACTGAGTGTGCTACAGGCGCACCAGTCAGACAACTACCCCGCCGTAGCGGGCATCTTGCTCACCACCCAGCTCAATCCCGACGAACCCATTCGCCAGTTGCTTGAGGGCCTTTCGGACGTCGTACCCATCTTGTCTGTGTCAGATAATACCTACACCACAGCGTCTCGCCTGTCGCAAATAAATTCTTACGTCACCGCCGACAACCTGTCTAAAATTCAGCTCAGCCAACAGCTGTTTGACAAGTACGTGGACACGGCTGCTCTGGAAGAAAAAATTAGCTCGATCCAACAGCGAGGCATCACCCCTCGTATGTTTCAGTACAACCTGATCCAGCGGGCCAAATCGGTTAAGAAACATATTGTGCTGCCCGAAGGTACTGATGAGCGTATCCTGCAAGCCGCCGAAATTCTGCTAGATCAATCGGTGGTAGACCTCACCGTGCTGGGCAAAAAAAGCGAAGTGCGAGCCCTAATTCAGAAGCTAGGTCTACATCTGGATGATCGCCTTGCTATTATTGATCCGGAAGAAGCTGAGCACTTTGATACTTACGCGAAGAAGTTTATTGAGCTACGCCAGCACAAAGGAGCTAATGCCGACATGGCCCAAGACACGCTGACCGACGTATCGTACTTCGGCACCATGATGGTACTGATGGGCCACGCTGACGGTATGGTATCCGGAGCGGCCCACACCACCCAGCACACGATTCGTCCGGCCCTACAGTTGATCAAAACCCGCGAAGACGTATCACTGGTATCTTCGGTATTCTTCATGGCCCTGGAAGACCGGGTACTGGTGTACGGCGACTGCGCCATCAACCCCAACCCTAACGCTGAAGAGCTGGCCGAAATCGCCATCACTTCGGCCGAAACCAGCCGTGCCTTCGGCATCGAGCCTAAGATCGCCATGCTGTCGTACTCGTCGGGCACCTCGGGGCAGGGCGAAGACGTGGATAAGGTGCGCCAGGCAACGCAAGTACTTAAAGAAAGGCGGGCTGACCTTATGGTAGAAGGGCCTATCCAGTATGATGCGGCGGTGGATGCTGAGGTAGGCATTAAAAAAGTGCCCGGTTCGGAAGTGGCCGGTTACGCCTCAGTACTCATCTTCCCCGACCTCAACACCGGTAACAATACCTACAAAGCGGTGCAACGCGAAACCGGAGCAGTGGCGATCGGTCCCATTCTACAGGGCCTCAGGAAACCGGTGAACGATCTTAGCCGAGGGTGTACGGTAACCGATATTGTGAACACGGTAACAATTACGGCTATCCAAGCGCAGCAGGCGGCTGAAGTGATGAGTAATGATGAATGAGCTCTCGTTAGTCATTCATCATCAATCATTACTCGTTAATGACCTGGCTACTTATTAACCTCGATAGCAAAGAAGTGTTAGCAGACCTCATAATATTGAGCACGGTCATGCTACGTATACTGAGCGTTTTGTGCTACACCAATCGGTACTTCCGCTCCACAGACTGCTCTTCTTCCGAGTAGAATTCGTCAACAAATTCCATCAACTGCTCTAGAATACGCACCGAACCCGCATTGGCTTTACTGACGTAGGCAACAATCTCTTCGAGACCAAGGGTACCTAGACAGTACTGGAACAAGTGCTGTGCGATCTCTTTGCCGAATCCGCGGTGCCAGAAGCACTCACGTAGCCGGTAGGCAATCTCGTACTCATTGTGACGATTAGTGTACACGCCGCAGATGCCTACGAACGTACGGCTAGATTGCTCTTCCACTGCCCAGATTCGGAAGAAGGTTTGCTCATCGGCGTAATAGCGGATGAAGCGGTGTAGTTCGGTCGTACTCTCCGCCAGGGTCATCGGTGGTTTGATGTACTGCATCACGTTGGGATTACGCTGCATGTCATGGAACGGCAACAGGTCATCTTCTTCGAGTCGGCGTACTGTCAAGCGTTCGGTTTCAAATAGGGTAGTGTCCATTCGTTAGATAGCTACAGATTCTTCTTCATGATGGGCAAGTACCTTCCTACTATAGAAGTAGGCTGTTGACCGACCACACGAAAACCAAAGCGCCGGTAGAACCCCTCTGCATTCGGATCGGCGTGCAGTATCGCTGCGGTAAAGCCCGCCTGTTGGGCCTGCTTCATAAACTGATGCAGTAACCGTTTTCCGGTTCCCTGGCCTATCTGGTCAGGTCGTATAAACAGACTGTCTAGCTTTACTGCTGTTTCGTTCAGCGGATAGTACGCGTAAAACCCAATGACTTCCTGATGACGCCAAGCTTGGTATACCTCGTGTTGCTCAATATAGTCCGGCCGCCACCGTCAGTTCGTCTTGCCACTGCTCCATCTGCTCCGGCGAATAGCCCCAGTGCGCTTTGGATTGGCGCATCAGTTTCGTGAGTACAGTATGATCCGAAGCTACGGCTCTTGTGATTTTGATCGTGTGTTTCATGTAAGTACTTACACGTAAATGTTCGTCACTTTCCTGCCAAGCGTCTCTTTAGCTGAGTGTGTTCATATTGTCACTGTAAGGGTCTTG
>CBDCAN010000028.1:0-113212 GCA_965213875.1 Tunicatimonas sp.
CAAGGTGAGTACCGGCGAACGCTTTCGGTAGTCAATAAGGGCCTTGTAATGATGATACATAGAATTAGGATCGTTTTGCTGCGTCTCTAGTGGAGGAACGGTTTCAGGGGTCGTGTATTCCGCTTCGATCCAGTGAGGGTTGCCCGTATCGTTGGTTCCCCACAAAAAGGGTTCACGAATGTTAGGGTCAGGCTTTCGTCCCAGCATACCAATTTCTTCGCCGTAGTATATATAAGGAGAGCCGGGCAGGGTCATCAGGATGCTGGCGGCGACTTTACCCTTGTCTCGATCACCGTTCAGCTCGCTCAAGATACGGTTCTGATCGTGGTTGGTCAGAAAAATAGCGTCGATGAATTCAGGATTAACCGATTCGTAGAAGTCCAGAATCTGCTGATGGGTTTGCACTAAGCCAGAGTCTACCCCGTGCAGCACGGTGCTGGTGACGGCGTAGCCCAGATCAAAGTTGAACAGTGCGTGTAGCCCTTTCATGTAGGGGGCCACAGTTGCTGCATCGGACCACACCTCACCCACTAAATACACATCAGGTTTGATCGCTTCCATCTTGGCCCGAAATTCTACCCACCAAGCGTGGTTGTCAGCGGGCCGATCATCCGGAAAAATATGCCGCGCAGCGTCGAGTCGAAAACCATCAATCCCTACGTCTTCCAGCCAAAACCGTCCGATGTCAAAGATTTCCTGCTTCAGCTGCGGGTTGTCGAAGTTGAGGTCTGGCATGCCCGCAATAAAGTAACCGTAGTAGCGCTCGTCGTTACCCTCGGCCTGATGCCACTGGGTGATATTGTCCGAATCGAGCTTCGTTTCTTTCTTTTCAATCTCATCCTTGATCGCTTCTTCTTCAGCCCACACGTAGTAATCACGATACGGACTATCGGTACTGCTTGCCGCATCTACAAACCACGGATGTTCGCTCGACGAATGATTGACAACCAGGTCGATGACAACTTTCATGTCACGGGCGTGCGCCTCCTTCACAAAGTTACGGAAGTCATCGATCGTACCATAGTCAGGGTGTATTTCACGGTAGTCAACCACATCGTACTTATGGTAGGAAGGCGAAGGATGAATGGGCATTAGCCAGATAGCCTCTACTCCTAGTTCGGCGAGGTAGTCTAACTTAGCGGTCATGCCATTAATGTCGCCGATGCCATCGCCGTCTGAATCGTGAAAAGACTGTACGAATATTTCGTAGGTAACCGCACGGGGCCAAAGCGAGGAATCAGCAGTAACAGTGGTATTGTTTTCAGTCTGGTTGGGTACACTGGAGCAGTTCGTAAGAATCGCCAGCAGCCCTGCCCCCAGCAGGAGTTGGTATGACATAAGAAAATTTATATGTCTAGAGAAATGGAAAGTTAAAATACCAAAAAGATTTAAATATTTGCATTACAGACGTATGTAATAAAAAATAGCACAAAAATTTTTCTGTTTGCCGATGTGGTGTAGTTAATTCTAAAAAAATATTATATCTTGTGACTACAATAATGATAACACCCAAAGAGTCTTGAGTATTTATCAATCTCAGACTAATTATACTAGTGCTATCGCAGCACAATACCATATTAATTAACTATTACTTATCACACTAAGCGCCTCACGGTACATCCGTCAATCTTCCTGTTTTTTCCTAGCTATGCTGGTTCAGCATAGCTATCAGAAGGCGACTTGTCACCCACCCCTCTATCGTAAACCATTTATTTAAATTGTATTCTTATGCAAAACTACACCGTTAAGGTCGGGAAACCTGTAGAGGTTCTGGCCACCGCGAGTCAGCTAATTACTGACTCCAACACCGAGCAGGCGCACAAGCTGTTAGACGAGCTGCTAGACAACCTCGACCCTCAGGATGACATCACTAAGCTGTGTGCTATGGCATTGCGCTATCGCAACAAAACTGAAATACCGATGTATCGGCGCGATTTGGAAGAAGATGACAAGCAAATCAACGTTTTTGATCTGGTATTACAGTGCGTACCTCCGGTGCGGGTCGTCACCATGTCGGCGCTTCAGGTGATGAAAGACCTGTACGCTTCGGGAGTCTCATCGTTTACTCACGTCAATATCGGAATTGGCAAAGGGCGCTTTGAGATACAGCTTCTGAAAGAACTGGCCCAGCTGGATCAGGCGAAGCAACTCAAGCATATTAAGATTGTGGGCATTGATATTGACAACGACTCGCTGCGCGAGACCGGAGAGGCCATTCAACACATTGCCGATACGCTATTTTCAGAAGAAGTGCGGATTGAGTACACTCCTATATTTGCGTTTGCAGAGTCTATTACCGCCGATACTTGGCAGGCCATCCGTGAGCACGATACTGACGTGTTAGGAATGACTTCGGCGTTTACGCTACATCACATACCTACGCAGGAGCAACGGCAACACGTGATCGATCAAATCTCCGGATGCGATCCTACACTGTTTATGTTACTCGAACCGGACTCTGATCACTTTAATCCTAATTTAGCCGAGCGAGTCGTTAACTGCTGGAACCACTTCGGAAAAGTATTTGAACTGATCGATCAGAATGACATACCTAGAGCCTCAGCCAAAGCGCTTAAGTATAAATTCTTCGGGCGTGAAATTGAGGATATCTTAAGCAACGAGGAGAGTCAGCGTTCTGAGAAACACGAGCCGTCTCAGCGTTGGATTGATCGGCTGGAACGCGCTGACTTTACCATGCACAACCTGACGAGTCCTGAGGCGCTAGAATCTCTGTTGGGAGATGCGCAACTGGATATCGCGCATAACATCAAACACAAATTTATGGGTACACAATACAAAGGAGTACCGATGGTAGCGATGTTTGCCGGCAGTAAGTTTATGTAGTAGAACAAAAAAAATATACGAAAAGGCGCAGAGGATTATATCTTCCGCGCCTTTTTTATGACTTTCAACGATCAGCCTACCAGCTGACGGTGCTCTATTTTTCTACCTCTTGCAACCAAGCGGTTGCCTTGTCTACCTGATCAAAGTAGCCGATCTTGACCACCTCATCCGCTTTTTCTTTAAAATTGTCTATAGCCATTTGCGTAAATACGCTGGTAGGAATAATAAATGCCATGTAGCGCAAGCCGTGCTGCACCATCTGCGGTGTAATCACTTCTGCTACCCACTGTGTATCCTCTTTCTTCACCAAAGAGGCCTCTTTGGTGTCGCTAATAATCTTATCCACTTCTCCCTTTTTGATAATTTCTAGAGAGTGCTTGATTGCCTCGCGAAAATCTTCTGATTTGGCAAAGCCTTTCCAAGTTTGCGTAAGACACTTACTTTGATCGTCGCGCTCTAGCGTAACGTATCGTTTTTCTAATAGAATCATACCGTTAACATTGTTTAAGATCATAAAACCTATTGGTTTCACATCAAAAGTAGCACCGTATGCAAGCTTATATACAGCAGAAATTGGCTGTCTGTCGGGATGTAATATATCTAGGCTGAACACCCTTTAATACTCACGCTCGGGTTGGCACACCTACTGCTGCTCGAAGTCAGAGTCATTGACCCAGCTGGCACGCACTTCTTCTCCGGCCATGTAACGTTCGTAGAACCCCCGTGTGCGTTCGTCGGCATATCCGTAAGCTTCTAACTGGTCGCCCCGCCCCAGCATACGCGGATCACCCTGGGCTTTTAGCTCGGTAAGCATCAAATCTCGCATCTGCTCCTGAATGGCCAAGTATTCGGCGTCGTGTACTAAGTTTCTTACGCAGGCTGGGTCTCGGTCAATTTGATAGAACTCTTCTGAGGGGCGTTTGCCAAAGCATAGGTTCCAATACTGATCCGTTCCGCTTCTTCGCTGGTTCAGAACCACGGTTTTAGTGGCTCCACCGTCGGTGTTTAGGTAGCCAGCCTCAGGGTTGCCCGCGGGCCAGCGGTCAGGAGCATGGTTCCGCAAGTATAGAAAGTCGCCTCGCACAATACCACGGATAGGGTAGCCTACGTCACCCGGTCGCCCTACGTCGTGTCGCTCTTTGCCAATGAGTACGTAGTCGGGTCGTGCGGTATCGATACTATCACGAAAAATATCCAGCAAACTGGTGCCCGTCGTAGGCTGCATGGTGCTGTCTGACTCCTGCCCCACCGCCAAGAAAGTGGGGGCAAAGTCAATAAAACTTACCAGCTGCTCTACTGACCGTCCCGGTTGGGTGATACCGGCGGGCCACATGATAGCCAGTGGCAGATGATTGGCGTATTCGTAGGCCTGCCCTTTGATGCGTGGAAACGGCATTCCATTGTCAGACGTCACCACCACCAGGGTGTTATTGAGTTCCCCTCTTTCCTCTAGCAGGTCTAGCATCCGGCCCAGGTGCTGATCAAAATATTCTATCTCGAGAGCATAATCCAGCATATCAGTTCGGACACTGTCAGTATCAGGCCAAAAACCGGGCACCTGATCAATATCTTTTAGCTGCTTACCTCCCTTCGCCAGGGCTGCCCCAAACTCGTAGGCACGATGCGGTTCCGTTGAGCCGTACCAGAAGCAGAAAGGTTCGCTCTCCGAACGGGCGTCTAGAAACGCCTCAAAGTTAGCTGCGTAGTCGTTATCGGATACTTCGCTCGTCGGCGGGGTAGTTTTGCGGGTTTGATAGCCCTGCCCGGTTAGCTGCCGACGCTGTCCTTGCACTTCACCAGGATCGCCGGGGGCCCACCCTTTTCCGGTGAAGCCGACGTGATAACCACTTTCGTTTAATACTTCAGCGTAGGTACCAAACTTTGCCGGAAAGTACGGAAAGTGATTGACGGCTTCCTCTAGCTGCCAGGAGTTACGCCCGGTAAGAATGCACGAACGCGAGGGGGCACATTTAGCGTTGGGCGTGTAAGCCCTGGTAAAAAGAAGCCCCTGTTGGGCCACTCGGTCAAAGTTAGGCGTACTCACCCAAGAGGTGCCATACGCTCCCATGTGAGGAAAGGAGGCGTCGTCGGCAATACAAAACAAGATGTTGGGACGCGCCGCAGGAGCCTCCGTAGTCAGACGTTCGGGATGACAAGCGGCAAGCGAGAGAAGGAATAGGATCAGTAGACGCATAAGACCAGGGTTGGTACAGCGGCGAAGATACTGCTCGAGTAGGTTACAACAAAAAAGCCGGTAACGCTGACTGCGTTATCGGCCTCAATTGTACACCAGTGGTTTTACTCAGTTACCATCACCAGATACTTAGATGACGCCCAGAAAGATTCAGGGTCGGCAATGACTAACTTAAACGTATCGCTTGCCTCGTCTTGCTCAATCGTGTAAGTATGACTAGGGTGCGCCGTCACCAGCTCTAGTTTATCGCCCTGCACCGGAAACACGCGCTGTTCACGAATATCGATCTGATCAAAATGCTGGTTCTCCAGATCACTACGCAGCTTCTTGGTGCGTCCTAAACCGAGCAGACCGCCTTCACGATCAATCACCTGCTTTTCTTCCAGCTCCTTGGTGCTACCCATTGCGTAGTAAGCCGTATTGAGAGAGACCGTCTGACGATCAATTAATGAATCTTGCTGATGGTTGACATCCATCAGCGTGGTAAGATTGGTATTTAACGCCTCGATGGTGACCTGCTGCGCCAGTAGCTGCCCCTTGAGCGTATCGATTTGCGTTTCACGTTCGTCGATCTGCTGCGTGAGCTCCGTCTGTAACTGCCCCATCATACGGTTGAGCTTCGAGTTCTTGTTCTGGCTGACTGCTACCTGCTGGTTGAGGTAATCAATCTTTGAGCGATTCTGTACCAACAATTCATTGATGACCTTCACATCCTCCTTGATCTTCTTGCCCAGGGCTTCTGCCCCTAAATTGGCTTCACGAGCTAGCGCAATGTTCATCTCCCGCTCTCTAATCTCGCGCAGATTACCCTCTATGTCACTCATCGACTGCATAAACTCCGTCAACGAGGCATCCTTCTGATGAGCAGCGGCTTTGATCTCCGATTTCTCTAGCTCTAGCTGAGCTACCTGGTTTTCCAATTCTTGGGTGTTGCACGCAATAAGCATGGCACCTGCTCCGACTAATAATACGAAATTTCTCATAGCACCTGTTGTTTTAGTATGACGTATCTGTTTATCATTTTGAATAATGAAAAAATCACACCAAATAGCACAATTTGTATATCTAGTGCCTTAGTAGCTCTAAGAAGCGTTTATTTTATAATTATTCTAATCATAAATAAAATATAATGGGTATATATTCCCCGCTTTAGGCAAAGGATGCACACCCTTAGCAACGCAGGCACTGCGGTGTAGAAGTTGTTTCCGCTTATTCATTTATCTATCTTTTCGGCTCATGCCCCCCCTCTATGGACCTATTTACAATTATTGCCGGGCTATCTGTGATAGCCTCACTCTTCGGATACATTAATGTCCGTTTTTTCAAACTGCCCACCACTATCGGGCTCATGATTATGGCCATTGCGGCTACCTCGGTATTGTTGGTGGTAGGCAACTTCAATCAGCCGTTACTCCGGGCAGCAGAAGATTTGGTGGTTCAAATCGATTTTCAGGGTCTAATTTTAGACGTACTATTGAGCTTCTTGCTGTTCGCCGGGGCGCTACACACTGATTGGGACCGGCTTAAACAGCAAACTGGCCCTATCCTAGTGTTTGCCACCGTGGGAGTGCTGGCTTCTACTTTTGTGGTGGGCGGCACGTTCTTCCTGCTAGCCAATCACCTGTTATCCGTTGAGGTCAGCTTTATACACTGCTTGCTGTTTGGCGCACTGATCTCCCCCACCGATCCGATTGCCGTGCTCGGTATTTTGAAGCAAGCGGGGGCACCCAAGCCGTTAGAAACCAAGATTGTGGGCGAATCGCTCTTCAACGACGGGGTGGGCGTCGTCATCTTTCTTACGATCTACAATATCGCCGAGCAGGGTATCGACAATACATCTGCCTCAGAAGTAGCCCTACTGTTTGCTGAGGAAGTAATCGGCGGAGTGGGTCTGGGTTTTGCCTTAGGTTATCTCACCTATTTTTTAACGCGTACCATTGATCATTACGAAACCGAGGTCATGATTACCCTGGCGGCGGTGATGGGCGGCTACGTCCTCGCCAGTGCGCTGCACTTTTCGGGTCCGCTGGCCATGGTAGTGGCCGGTCTGTTTATCGGCAATAGCGCTCGCCAAACGGCGATGTCTAAGCTTACCCAGGTGTATCTTGACCGATTCTGGGAGTTGATCGACGTTTTTCTTAACGCGGTGCTGTTCGTACTGATCGGTTTAGAACTACTGGTGATTACACTATCTCCCCGCTACCTCGCCGCCGGGCTGTTCGCTATTGTGATTGTGCTTGTGGCTCGTTATTTAGTGCTGAAGGTGCCCATTGCCTTATTTCGCCGACAAATGGAATTTGTGCCGTATACAGATTTGATCATGACCTGGGGTGGGTTGCGCGGCGGTATTTCTATCGCGCTGGCCCTATCGCTGACGGCTGATATGAATCGCGAGTTCTTTTTGACGGTCACCTACGTAGTGGTGGTTTTCTCTATTATCGCGCAGGGCCTGACCGTGGGACCTTTGATCAAGCGTTTGGGAGTGGCCCGTCCGGCTTCCGCCGAGCCAGAGACGGCCCATTAGTACGGCTTATAAAAATACCACATCTTTCACAATCACTTCGCCAAACTCCTGTAGAAACAGCGCCAGTATCTTCGACTTAGACATATTGAGCTCTTGCTTGAGCGGAGCAGAATTGAGTTTGACGTAGAGCTTTTCTTCTCTGATAAATAACTTATCGGTACGACGCGCAATGGCCTGCCCCATCAGCCGCTCCCACGATTGGATCAGTTGGGTCTGCTCGTAGCGAGCGGTCAGTTTATAGTTATCCAGCAGGGCACGTACGGCTTCGCCTACCGTAGAAGTATCGGCTCGGCGAGCGGTTTGGCTGTCTTTACGTCGGTACATGTAAAGGGTTTTAGAAGTGTAGGCGAAGATAGAAAGTGCGTGAAGCAATCATAGCAATGTCCTCATAAATATCTTGCTCACTCCTGGTTGCATAGGCGGCAGTAAGCGGTAGGCGGACGGCGGTCACTGTGAAAAACCCCGCGTCACGAAGACCGCGTCACGGAGACCTGCCTGCCACTGCCTGCCACTGCCACTATTGAACGGTTAATCGTCACTTCAATACATCGTAAAACTTAGTTTACAGAATACTAGTGCTCTGGGTGGTGGAAAATTCGCTCGTTTAGCCGGTTTAGCGTTTCCTCTTTGTAGATACTTTCTATCAGTAGCGAAATATTAAACTTGCTGCCCCCGTAGGACAGCATCCGAATCGGAATATCGTCCACGGCATCTACCACTTGCTTGAGAACCCCTACTTTATAAAAAGGCATGTTACCGACCACACACACGATGGTGTTGTCCTTATCTACCTCCACATCACCAAAGTCTCGAAGTTCGCGGATGATATTTTCTAGGTAATGCTGGTTATCTACGGTGAGTGAAATAGCTACTTCGGAGGTGGTGATAAGATCAATAGGGGTTTTATACTTCTCAAACACCTCAAACACTTTCCGTAAGAAACCGTGCGCCAGCAGCATCCGCGACGAGCGAATTTTGATAGCGGTGATACCATCTTTGGCGGCGACCGCCGTGATAGCCCGTTGTCCCTCTTTATCAGATATGAGGGTGCCCACTGCTTCCGGCGAAAGCGTATTGAGCAGGCGCACCGGAATATTCGCACGCTGCGCCGGGCGAATCGTAAATGGATGCAAGATTTTGGCACCGAAGTAGGCCAGCTCCGCCGCCTCGTTAAACGACAGCTCGGCAATAGGAAAGGTCTTCTTCACCACGCGAGGGTCATTGTTATGCATCCCGTCGATGTCCGTCCATATCTGGATCTCCTGCGCCTTCACCGCCGCACCGATGATAGAGGCGGTGTAATCACTGCCCCCCCGTTGCAGGTTATCAATTTTATTTTGGCTATTTAGGCAAATATAGCCCTGCGTCACGTAGATCGGCGAACCGGGGTGCTCCTGTAGTAGCGCGGATAGCCGTTCGCGAATGTAGTTTTCTTCGGGCTCATGGGCGTCGTCGATGCGCATAAACGCTAGCGCCGGTAGCAACACCGCTTCCACCTGATGCTCTCGCAGACAGGTAGTAAACAACTTTGTCGACAGCAATTCGCCCTGAGCCAGTATCTCCTTTTCAATGTCAGTGCCGGTGGCTTTGGTCAAACGACGCAGCGTCGCAAAGTGCTCATCTACAATACCCAATCCTACCCGGCGAGTTTCTTCTTTAGCCAGCAGATTTCGCGTATAATCTCGGTAGTGTGCCTCAAGATCATCAATAATTCGGTAAG
This sequence comes from Tunicatimonas sp., assembly GCA_965213875.1. Lineage (GTDB taxonomy): Bacteria > Bacteroidota > Bacteroidia > Cytophagales > Cyclobacteriaceae > Tunicatimonas. The sequence goes on from CBDCAN010000028.1 coordinate 9,283, forward strand.
CCTGTGTCTGGTCGTTTTGCCGCAGGGCGGTACCTATCGCTACCAGGGTATTGGTTGTTCCTGATACTGCCGAAAGCACCACCATCTTGGGCTCGCTATCGCGAGTGATTAGATCTCGAACCGTACGCATTCGCTCAGGAGTACCCAGCGAAGTACCACCAAATTTCAGGATTTTCATGGGATGTAATTCTACGTGATTAACTGCCACCCAGGGCTACGTGTTGTCAGAAGGCTAACATTTTGATGGCCGTCATGGCCGCCTCGTCTCCCTTGTTGCCGTGCTTCCCGCCCGCCCGGTCTTGCGCTTGTGCCAGATTGTCCGTGGTGAGCACTCCGAACACGACCGGTTTATCGTACTTGAGGCCTACGTCTTTGATACCTAGTGCCACTGCCTGACACACGTAGTCGAAGTGCGGCGTTTCTCCCTGAATCACGCACCCCAGGCAAATCACGGCATCAACCGTCGGTTGACCGGCCATTTTTTGTGCGGCCAGGGGAAGCTCGAAACTACCGGGAACGCTACGCTCGAGGATACGCTCTTCGGCGACACCGTTTGCCGTGAGGGTGGCAACGGCTCCTTCTGCTAACGGTCGTGTAATGTCATCGTTCCATTCAGAAACGAGCAGTGCGAAGGTCTTCTGTGAGACGTCCGGTAGCGCACCGGTACTGAATTCGCTCAGGTTTTTGCGTGATGTTGCCATAAAAAAAAGGATAAAGCGATGTGTAAATAACGGTCGCCTTATCCTATAAGTTGTTACTAATAAGTATTGGCTCCTAACTGCCGGAAGCCGTCGTTTGCAGACGAGCCGATTGCTTTTGCGCCTGTTGTGCCTCAGTAGCGTTCGGAAACTCATCAACGATGCGTTGGTAGCGCTCGGCAGCAGTCGTGGTGTCGCCATTCGCTTCAAAAGCCACCGCCGCTTTGATCAGGTACTGAGGGGTGAAAAACTCGTTAGATTTGTAATTAGCGGCCTGATCGTACTGTTGCGCTGCCTCATTATACTGCTCTAACTCCATATACGCATCACCCATCAGGGCGTAGGCCTTGGCTTGTACTAGCAGATCAGAAGAACTAAAATCGTTGAGTTGATCAATAGCCGACTGAAACTCGCCTTGCTTGAGGTAAATAACGCCCGCGTAGTAGTGCGCCAGATTGGCGGCCGCCGTGCCCCCAAACTCTTCGGTAATTTCTAAGAATCCGTAGTTGTTGCCGTCACCGTTTAGGGCTAATCCTAAGCTATCTGCTTCAAAGTAGAACACGGCCTGAAACATCTCTTCTTGCGCCGCGTCGTTCTGGCTGTCCATATAGTAACGGTAGCCAAATATTCCGCCGATCACCAGGGCAATCCCTACCGCCACCGCCGTGAGCACCGTAGCGTTTTTCTTGACAAAGTCTTCGGTACCAGAAGTTAGACTCTCGCGCAGCGCGTCGGGGTTCTCAAGCAGCTCATTCGCATCGTGGTGTGCGTCTTCGCTTGCTTTCTTCTTCGTTGCTTTAGGACCGGTTACTCTATTTGCCATCTTTTGCTGTTTAGGGGTGCAAATTTACGATAGTTTTTGTAAACAGAAAAGAATCAACGAACGTTCCGTCACGCGGCACTCAGACAAAGCCTCGTTAAATGCGCCTCTGTTTGGGCTTTTGCCGATTAGAAGACGAGCCTCCGCTAGCGGATCAGTCCAGAATGTAGGGATAATCAGACTGTACGTACACATCTTTGAGAGCCTCTGACGGATCAGGGAAATCAGACTCATCAGCAAATTTGATCGCCTCTTCTACTACCGCTTTCATTCTCTTTTCGATTTCCTTGAGGTCTTCTTCGGTGGCGAAGCCCTTTTCTTCCATTGACTTAGCGCACTGGACAATTGGGTCTTGTTGTTTATAGTCTTCTACCTCTTCTTTGGTACGGTACTTACCGGGGTCGGAAATAGAGTGCCCTTTATAGCGGTAGGTACGGAACTCCAGTAAGGTGGGCCCTTCACCGGCGCGAGCCCGTTCGGCGGCTTCCGCCACTGCGTGGTGCACATCTTCTACGTTCATTGCATCCACCGGAAAAGAGGGCATATCGTAGGCTTCGCCGAGCGTGTACAGATCGCTAACGTTGCTGGTGCGCTCTACCGAGGTACCCATCGCGTAACCATTGTTTTCAATAATAAAGATCGCTGGTATTTTCATGAACATGGCCATGTTCAGCGCTTCGTGAAATGCCCCCTGTCGTACGGCGCCATCGCCCATAAAGGTGGCGCACACGTGGTCGGTACCCTGATACTGCTCAGCAAAGGCAATACCGGCGCCGAGTGGAATCTGGCCGCCCACAATACCATGTCCGCCGAAGAAGTGGTTTTCCTTGTCGAACATGTGCATCGAGCCTCCCTTTCCCTTAGAAATACCGGTTTCTTTGGCAAACAATTCGGCCATAACCGCCTTCGGATCGGTACCTAACGCCAGGGGATGGGCGTGGTCGCGGTAGGCCGTGATGTACTTATCGCCCTTTTTGAGAGCACTCACCGTACCGGCCGCGCAAGCCTCCTGACCGATGTAGAGGTGGCAAAACCCGCGTATTTTCTGGCGACCGTACTGCTGCCCGGCCTTCTCCTCAAAGCGGCGCATCAAATACATGGTTTCGTACCACCATAAGTAGTCTTCTTTAGAAAATTCAGCCTTTTTAGATTTCGCTTGCTTTTTTTCCTTAGTATTGGTCGCCATAATTAAACGAGAGTGTCTTAGTGAGATGAATAGAGCCTTGTTAAACAAACTGCTGCCTTCCAAAAAAGGTAGGCAGTAAGGAAGTGGCGGTAAGTACGTTCACAATCTGCCACCTGCCTACTGCTCACCTAACCATTCGCAGCTAGATATTTTTCTTAATTGGCAGCTCAGTAATTACTAAACATATCGCTACCCACAAGGTTCGCAAAGTAATACAAAAACCTCAACAACGACACATGTGGCTAGAGAAAATAGCGCTACTGAACTACAAAAACTACCCGGAAGTAGCCCTTCAATTCTCACCGCATATCAACTGCTTTGTGGGAGAAAACGGCAGCGGAAAAACCAACCTGCTCGACGCTATTCATTACCTCTCTTTTACCAAGAGCGCCTTCAGTAGCACCGAAGCGCAGAACATGCGCCACGGCGAGTCGCTCTTTCTGATTAAAGGTAGCTTTCATCGGGCCGAAGAGGGGTACGATATCCAATTTAGTTGGCAAAACGGGCAGAAAAAAGACGCGCGTAATAGCCGCATTCCCTACGAAAAACTGAGTGAGCACATCGGTCTGTTTCCCGCGGTACTGATCTCGCCCGACGATACCGATTTGATACGAGGCCACAGCGAAGGGCGGCGGCGATTCTTCGACGCCATCATCGCTCAGATCGATCGACCCTACCTGGATAATCTTATCCGCTACAACCACGTACTACGGCAACGCAATAGCTTGCTCAAGCAGTTTGCCGAACGCCGTACCTACGAGGGCGATCTGCTAGATTCATACACCGAACAATTATTGGAACTAGGAGCGGCTATTCACACGGTACGCCAACGCTTTGTAGAACAATTCGTTCCTCGGTTTGAGCAGCACTACCGCTATCTGTCAGAAGACAAAGAAGCCGTGCGGGTGCGGTACGAGAGCCACTTCAGCCAACCGGACTTTCGGTCGGTACTCTTCGGGGCCTATCAGCGCGATATGTTACTGCAACGCACCACGCTGGGAGTGCACCGCGACGATTTCGTTTTTCAGATCGCCGACCGTCCGGTGAAGAAGTACGGCTCGCAGGGGCAGCAGAAATCATTCATTATCGCGCTCAAACTCGCCCAATTCGAGATGATCCACCGGGCCACCCGTATCAAACCCCTGCTGCTACTCGACGATATCTTTGACAAACTGGACGACCATCGCATCCAGCAGCTGATTCGAATGGTCGCTGATCAAACCTTCGGCCAATTGTTTGTGACCGACGCACGACCCGAGCGTACGCGCCAATTGTTTGAGGCTATCGAGGCAGAAAAAAAGTTCTTTAATATTGTTGGGGGAAGCGCCACCGAAGGGTAATCAAACGCTGGCTAGGCAAACGCGAAGAAGATCAGCCAGATGACAATCAGCACCGGCAGCAGAAAGGGAATGGAGAAGCGCAGGATGTAACCAAAAAATGAAGGCATTTTGATACCAATCTGCTCGGCGATGGACTTCACCATAAAGTTGGGGCCATTACCGATGTAGGTCATAGCCCCAAAGAACACCGCCGCTACCGAAATGGCGGTAAGGTCTAGGATACTGTCCTGGTAACCACCCTCGGCAAAGGCCACCACTTCGGCGGGGTTACCCACGTCCGCGCCCAAAGAGGCCATGGCCGCCGCCAGAAAGTTGAGGTAGGTAGGCGCATTATCCAAGAAACCCGACAGCAGGCCTGTGCCCCAAAATAAGGTGTTGTGCGTGATGAGCTCCGCTCCCGCCTCTGACTTGGCAAAATCACCCACTAGCTCCAGCGCGGGCATCATTGTTCCAAAGATGCCGATAAAGATAAATGCCACTTCCCGAATAGGTTCGAAGCTAAACTCATTGCCCTGAATGGCCTCTTTGTTCGCAAACTTGAACGACAGAAACGCTACGGTAAACATGATCAGTTCGCGCACAAAGGAGAACTGCTGTCCGTCGTAGGTGATGCCCGGCACCCAATCAAACTTATTAGGATCAATAAATACCGCAATGATCACAATGGTGAGCCAGATGAAGTTTCGCTTACCTACCAGAGAGATTTTATTAGTATAGGTTTCTGGCTCTACCGGTTCATCCTCTCTTTTGATTTGATTGCGCCGATCTATAAAGTAGAATATGGTGGTGAGTATGGCCGTAGCCAATAACCACTCTTCTACGTTGTGCACCATGGTCCAGAAAAAGGGAATACCTCGCAAGAAACCCAAAAACAGAGGCGGATCGCCAATGGGCGTCAGCGAACCTCCGATATTACTCACCAAGAAGATAAAGAACACCACATGATAAGCTCTCACCCGATCTTTATTGAGCCGGATAAAGGGGCGAATGAGCAGCATAGAGGCTCCCGTGGTGCCAATGATATTAGAAATCACCGCCCCAATAACTAGAATTATTGAGTTGACCAACGGAGTCGCTTTTTTATCCACCTGAATCAGAACTCCCCCTGAGGCAATGTAGAGCGAGGCCAACAGGGCAATAAACTGCATGTACTCGGCCAGTGCGTGCACCGGTCCGTGTTGGTTATGGATAATAAACAAGTAATAGCACACCACCAGTGCGGCCAGCAGTACGGCTACAATCGGGTAATTCTTGTGCCAGAAGTGTTCGTAAAACAGCGGTCCGGTGGCAATCATCAGCAACAGCAAAGCGAAGGGAATCACCGTCCAGGGCGGAGCAGAGGTGTGCGCTTCGTGCAGCGCTTCTTCATCACCTTCGTGTTCACCTTCTACCTGATGTTCGCCATGATCTTGCGGGGGTGATACTACGGTAGAAACCGGAGCTGTGTTCGTAGAAAAATGATAGTCTGAGAAAGCGTAACCACCCGAAGAAAAGAGACAACAGCATACGAAAAAGACAGAAAGAAAACCTACTTTTACGTTCATTAACGGCGGTCTTTGGTGGTATGGCAGCTGCCCCTAGGGTATGCCGACAAAAATTTTAGCGTCCTGATGACCGTTGTCTTGAACGGCCGTTAGGGTTGGCAAATATAGCATAATCCGTAGGTATCACTAGTGCTGCGTAGCAAAATACCGGATCACGCGGCTGGTGTTCTTCTACCCAGAAGTGGAGCGTATGATGAACCTGGCGGTCGACATAGGGAATACCCAGATCAAGGTGGGATTGTTTGCGAAAAACGTCCTGCAAGAGCAATGGCGGCTATCAGGTGTGTCAGAAGTACTCGCTTTGGTGGATGATAAAAACGTGAGTGCCGCCATTGTCTCTTCCGTAAAAGAGGCCGATGACTTGACGGCTCGCGTCCCTTCCGGTGTGTTTACGCTAGTGCTCAACGGGCATACTGCTCTACCCTTCGTTAACCATTATCTAACGCCCCATACTCTGGGCACCGACCGGGTGGCCGCCGTGGCCGGAGCGCAGCATCATTTGCCCCGCCAAAACACCCTGGTGATAGATGCCGGCACCTGCATTACTTATGACCTGATTGACCGGAAAGCGCAATACCAGGGCGGACTTATTTCGCCCGGCTTAACGATGCGTTTGCGCGCTATGCATACTTTCACCGCACGTTTGCCGTTGGTATCGTGGAGCGAACCTCGCACGCTCAGCCCCACCGCCCAAACCACCGAAGCAGGACTACACGGTGGTGCCGTGCTGGGGGCCAGTGCAGAAATTGCCCAAATGATTCGGATGTATGCCGACAATTACCCAGATTTGCACGTTATTATCTGCGGCGGCGACGCCGAATACCTGCTTACACAACTACGCCGATACCATGCGGAAGCATCCGCCCCCATCGTTCATCAGCCCGAACTTATCCTCACCGGGCTCAACAGCATACTACAGCATCATGTCAATCAAAAATAGCCTCGTTATTGTTGCGTTTCTATGCTCGTGGGCAGCGTATGGTCAAACCGGTGGCACCGCCTACTCGGCGCAGGGTATCGGCAACCCGAGCCAGTTACGCCTCACGCACAACCGCAGTATGGGGGGCATCGGCTACGGCACCGGCAACGGCCTCAACATCAACTACGTGAATCCGTCGCTGTTGTATAAGAATACCTTGTCATCATTTGATGTCGCACTAGACTTTGAGCAAGTCACCCAGTCCCGGGGCGACGAAGAAGCCATCCTCAACCAGGGAGGTATTAGCTACGGGGTGTTTGCGCTTCCTATCATTGCGGGTCGTTGGTCGGCCAGCGTGGGGGTGATGCCCTATAGTACGGTGGGCTACCGCATCAGCGAAGAGGTGGATATTGTTGGTAATGAAAACACAGCACTTCGGGTGCTGGAGGGCGAAGGTGGCCTCAACGTGGCCACGTTTTCGAACGGCGTGCGTGTATACAAAAACCTGGCGGTAGGTGCTCGTATCAGCTATCTGTTTGGAGCGGTCACTCAGACACGTACTTTATCTTTGGTAAACACCGGGGGGCTGGTATCCTCCTACGAGGATCAGCTGTACTATTCAGACCTGCTGATTGAACCCAGTATCTCGTTTGGGCAAAACATAGGGAACAAAACAACGCTCAACGTTGGCCTGGTGTATCAGCCCACCACCGACATACGAACAACACGTGATGTTTCTTTCGCCAACCAAGTGCGGGGCAGTGATGTTCCGGTGGGTGATCAACAAGATCTGGGGAGAGATACCAGTAACGTACGCTTGCCCCAGAAGCTAGGAATAGGTTTGTCCGTTGATAAGTACCTAAAGTATACGATCGGAGTAGACTTTTCTACCCAGGCCTGGGAAGATTTCCGCTCCTTTAACGGTAGCAACGACGCCATGCGCAATAGCTACGAGATCGCCGTCGGCGGGCAGTATATTCCTGACGCCACGTCGGTAGACAGCTATTTGTCGCGCATGGCCTACCGCTTGGGTTTTAGTTATCGCAACACCCCTTTTACGTCAGAAGATGAGCAGATTTCAGAATTTGGTATAAATTTTGGATTATCCTTACCCGTAAGTAATTTATCTAGTATCAACCTGGCTTCGGAAATTGGACGCCGGGGAACTACGGACCAAAATCTGATCCGAGAGAACTATTGGAAGATTACATTAGGCGTAACCTTTAATGATCGTTGGTTTGTCCGAAGAAAATTTGATTAATTAAATGCCGTCGAGCAACACTTTATCGCAAAAAGCAGGTAGTGGACGTGTAAGATTTAACAAATTTCGGACAGATTGCGTTATATTTGTGCTTAACGCAGTCGTAAAGCAGCCGTATTTTTAACGCCCTGCTTTATAAGCTCCAGTCGCACACTTAATAATAAACAGTAAAACTGAGTCATATGAAATGCAACGTTAATTTTCAGTCACTTTTATCGGTACTTTCTCTGCTTCTGGTGGGCACTTACGTAGCTCACGCCCAGGGTGACGGGTGGAATTGGCCCGAAGACAAGGCTACCGCTCAGGAGAAGGTAGTGTTGTATACTGATGCTAAAAAACAAAAGAACTATCAAGAGGCCGTTCCTCCGCTGGAGTGGTTGCTAGAGAATGCTCCTGATCTCAACCCTTCCATTTATATCAACGGAGCCGACATCTACGAAGAACTGGCGCTGAAGGCTTCTGACCCGACCGAAAAGCAGGGGTACACCGATGATGCCCTGGCTATGTACGATAAGCGTTTGGAGTACTTCGGCAGCGGTAAGGAGGCTGATATCCTGAACAGAAAGGCCAGTACGGCCATGAAGATCCTGTACAAAGACAAAGAGCAGTACGATAAGCTCCAGGAAATATACACGAACGCGGTAGAGAAGAGCGGCGATAAACTAGCGTACTATAACCTGGTGCCCTACATGACGGTTGCCAGAACGCAGTTTGACCGAGGTCAGTTAGACGAAGGCCAGGTAATCAATATTTACGACCAGATCTCTAGTGTGGTGGATAAGAACGTAGCGGCGGGTGGCAAAAACGCCAGCAAATACGCCGAAGTGGGCGAGAATGTTGATAAGATTTTTGCCAGCACGATCACCGTTAGCTGCGACTATATTGAGGAGAAGATGGTTCCTAAGTTGAATGAGAACCCTAGTGATTCAGACTTGGCTAAGAAGATTATTGCGCTGTCACTGGCATCATCTTGTACCGACCGCCCCTTCTTTATCGAGGCGGCTGAGGCCACCTTCAACGCTGAGCCTAATGCCGGCCTGGCCAAAACCATCGCCTCTCGCAAAATGGCTAACGACGAAACCGAAGAGGCCAACCAGTGGTACGAAAAAGCCATTGAGCTGTCTAACGATGACGCGCAGAAGGGCGAGATTTATATGGACATGGCTTCTATCAACCTGAAGAACGGCAGCAAGGTGAAAGCCCGTGATTTTGCGCTGAAAGCAGCGTCTACCAGCAGTACCCAATCGGCCAAAGCCTACAAACTGGTGGGTGATATTTACATGAACAGCTATGACCAGTGTAAAAAGGGACAAGATATCGTAGAAGACCGTGCGGTGTTCTTAGCCGCCTACGAGATGTACGAAAGAGCCGGAAACTCTTCGGCGATGGGACGGGCCAAGGAGCAGTTTCCTTCTAAAGAAGAAGTATTTACCTACAACAAAAGCGTAGGCGACAAGCTAAAAGTCAACTGCTGGGTAGGTGAAAATGTCACCATCCGCACCCGTGACTAAAGCCACTTGTTTGAACTGATTGAAGCCATTTTTGGTATACTACCAAAAATGGCTTTTTTATTGCCTTATGTTTTTACAGATGTACCGCTGGATATTGATAAGTATACTTCTAGGCAGCCTGTCAGGCTGCTACGACGACGCCAACGATGCCGACGACTTTAAAACCTACCAAGGGCCGTCGTCGGAGGTGACGGATGCTGAGATTTTGTACAGCGATTCAGCAATGATTCGTATGAAGCTTACTGCTCCGTATATGCTCACCTACGAAAACGGCGATCAGGATTTTCCAGAGGGAGTATACATTGAATCTTACGAAGGAGAAGGCATCAAAACGTCTACCATTAGAGCCGACCGCGGCAGCTCCAATCAGGCGGATAATAAGTTTACTGCTGAGGGCAACGTGGTGGTCAAGAACCTGGAAAGCGGCGAAACCCTCAAAACCGAACTGCTGTACTGGGAACCCCGCGAAAATAAGATTCACACCGATCGCTACGTAGAGATAGCCTCTGAAGAAGAAGTGATCATGGGCGAAGGTCTTACGTCTAACGAAGACTTTTCGTCGTACCGTATTCTGAAACCTACGGGTTCTTTTTCGGTTAATTAAGTATGCGCCTACTCGATAGTATTTTATTCTCACTCTGTGTCGCCTCCTTTATCATCGGAGTACACGAGATCATCACGGTAGGCTTTGCCCAGGGCTACTGGCTAATTATGCTGTCGTCCTTGTTGTTCCTGTGGTATAGCATCCGCAAGCGGCGTAAGCCCAGCGAGGTAGCACCTGATTCTAAAAAGAGCGGTCACTCAGTTCGCTCAAAGAAGTCCGCCCGCTCACGTAAATAGCACTTTTGTTGCCCACATGGAATACTCCGGAATTGTTACCGTTGCTGTCTGTCTGCTCTTTTCCGCCTTTTTTTCGGGTATTGAGATTGCTTTTATCTCCGCCGATAAGTTACGCATTGAGCTCGCCAACCAGCGGGGCTCACTAGCGGGCCGCCTGCTCGCCCATCACTTGCAACACCCCACCCGCTTCATTAGCACAACCCTGGTAGGCAACAACATCGCCCTGGTACTATACGGCATTTTTATGGCCAACCTGCTAGAACCCTGGCTGACCCAGCAGCTTCCGGCTTTTGTCAATAACGGCGTGGGTGTGCTGGTGACGCAAACCATACTAGCCACACTGCTGGTACTGGTCGCTGCCGAATTTACTCCAAAGAGCATTTTCATGATTGACCCTAACAGCCTGCTAGGGTTCTTCGTCTTTCCCTTTCGTGTGATCTACATCCTGCTCTTTCCGGTAGTATACATCATTGACCGGGTGTCGAAGTTTACCATTGTTCGAGTATTCCGTTTCAAGTACCAGGAAACCCCGCAGGCTTTCGGTCTCACCGACCTAAACGAGTACGTGAAGAACAACCTGGTGGAAGGTGAGCGGTCAGAAGACGGCCCTACCCCTACTTTTGGTGCCCATACCGATGCACCACGACTGGACACGAAGATTTTTAATAACGCCCTGGAGTTTAAAACGGTGAAAGTACGGGAGTGCATGATCCCGCGTACCGAGGTGGTTGCCGTTGATCGCAACGACGATATGAGTGAGTTGGCCAAGGCCTTCACCGAGAGTGGCCACTCGAAGATCATTGTGTACAAAGATACCATCGACGATGTGATTGGCTACTGCCATTCGCTAGAGCTGTTCAAAAAACCTCAGTCTATTGATCAGATTCTGACCACGATCATTATCGTTCCGGAAACCATGCCTGCCAACGAGTTGATGATTCAGTTTATCACTGAACACAAAAGCATCGCACTGGTGGTAGACGAGTTTGGCGGCACGGCGGGCATCGTAAGCATCGAAGATATCATCGAGGAAATCTTTGGTGAAATTCAGGATGAGCACGACGACGAAGACTGGGTAGAGCATCAGATCGACGCGAATAACTACCTGATCAGCGCCCGTCATGAAATTGACTATCTCAATGATAAATATCTCTGGCAGTTGCCCGAAGGAGACTACGATACGCTCGGCGGGTACATCCTGTCACTTACTGGAGAAATTCCGGTGAAAGGTGATATTATTCCGGCCCGCCACCTTACGTTTACGGTGATGGCGATGAGCGACAATCGGATAGACAATGTGAAGGTTAGCATCTTGCCGTAGTGTTCATTGAATTTGACAAGAATTACGTGTACCTTCGCGTTTCTTTTTAGCACAAGCACATACTGTAAACAATAATCTTATATGTCGTTAATTGGTAAAATTCGCGAAAAAACCGGTTTGATTGTCGGTGCGGTAGCGGTTGGTTTGATCTTGTTCCTTTTGGGAGGTGACCTGCTCGGTCCGAGTTCTCAAATACTGGGTGGGCCTGATAAAGAAGTAGGAGAAATTGCCGGTGAAGAGATCACCATCGATGAGTATCAGCAAGCGGTGAACGAGGTGGAAACCAACTTCTTGCTACAAACCGGGCGTAACCCCAACGACCGTGAGCAGAGTGGCCTGCGCAACCAGGCCTGGGATAAGTTGATTGCCGATGTGGCCTTTACGAAGGAGTTTGAGAAGCTCGGCATTGAGGTTACTCAGCAAGAACTGGTAGACATGGTGCAGGGTAATAACATTGATCCAGGCATTCGGCAATCATTTACCAATCCTGAAACCGGTGAGTTTGACCGCAACCAGTTGGTCAGCTATCTGCAGAATATGCCCCAACTTCCGCAGGAGCAGCAGCTTTCTTGGCGGCTCTACGAGAAAAACCTTAACGACAGTCGCGGACGCCTGAAGTACGAAGGTCTACTAAGCGCGGCAGACTACGTGACTACACAAGAAGCCAAGCAGTTCTACGAAGCAGAAAATACCACTGCTTCGGTCAAGTACCTGTACATTCCCTTCACGACCATTTCTGACTCTACGGTACAAGTGTCTGAACAAGAGCTTCAGGCGTATATCGATGCCCACCCTCAGGAATTCAAGGTAGAGGCCGGGCGCTCTATTCAGTACGTATCCTTTCCGGTAAATCCATCAGCAGACGATGTGGCTGCGTTTGAAGAGGAAATGGGCGGGCTAGAGCAGGACTTAGCGGCCGCCGCTGATGACTCTACCTTTGCGGTGGTCAATACCGATGGCGATGTCAATGAAGCCTTTCGTACTTACCGTCCAGATGAACTTCCCGCTTACCTGACACAAAACCAGGACAGCCTCGCCGAGGGTGCCGTCTTTGGTCCTAACGTAGAAGGAGAACTGTATCAGTTGTACAAAGTATCAGCCATTACCGAAGACACCGCCGCGTCGGCGCGTGCCCGGCACATCTTGTTCAAAACCGGTGACGACGGTGCGTCAGAAGCTAAGCAACGGGCGCAAGACGTGCTACAGCAGCTTAAAGACGGGGGCGATTTTGCCGCACTGGCTCAACAGTACAGCGACGATGGCTCAGCTTCTCAGGGAGGTGATCTGGGGTGGTTTTCTGAAGGTAAGATGGTAGCCCCTTTTGAGGAAGCGGTGTTCTCAGCCACTGAAACCGGCTTGGTGAGTCAGCTGGTAGAAACTGAATATGGGTTCCATATCATTGATGTAACCGATTTACCGACCAGCCAGGTATACAAAGTGGCTAGTGTGGCCCGTGAACTCTACCCGAGCGATGCCACGCGCGACCGAGCTTACCGTCAGGCAGATTTGTTTGCCAGCCAGTTGGATGATCTTAACGACTTTTCGCAGCTGGCCCAGAACGACTCGCTCAACGTGCAGTCAGCAGAAGATCTGGCTCCTAATGCTGAAAGCATTCCCCAACTAGGTAACGCTCGTCAGGTCATTCGCTGGGCCTACAGTGATGCTAGCGTAGGCGATGTGTCCGAAGTATACGAGCTGGATGATGCCTACGTGGTAGCAGCACTCACCGCCACCCGCGAGAAAGGTACCGCACAACTCGACGATGTACGCGACCAAGCGCTTGCCAAGGTACGTGGTCAGAAAAAAGGTGAGCAGATTGCTCAGAAAGTCGCTGGTTTATCAGGCGACCTGGATGCTAAGGCCAGTGCCTACGGTGAAGGGGCCACGGTGTACGATGCCAGTGATCTGAAACTGAGCAGCAACACCCTGCCCAACGTGGGTTTCGCCCCTAAAGCGGTGGGTAAAGCCTTCGCGATGAACGAGGGCGAAACCTCGGAGCCAGTCATTACTGACAACGGTGTGGTCATAGTGGCACTACAGTCTATCACCCCTGCTCCCGAGATTGCAGACTACGCTTCTTACAAAGAACAGGTGCAGCAGCAACAGAGCGCGCGCACCAGCTTTAGCATCACCCAAGCAGTGCAAGAAGCCGCCAATATCGAAGACCAGCGCTACAAGTTCTACTAGCAAAAGCTTACCATTTACGATTGCTAAAGCCTACGATACCGTAGGCTTTTGTTTTGTAGATATAGCCGCTGTGGATGCATCCACAGTGGATGCAGCCGCTGACTGGTGTTTAATCACAATGGGTGGCTCAATGAGGTGTACTTTGGGCAAGTCACCCTTGAACCTAGGCGCCGTCGTCTGACCCACACGCTGCCAATCTTTGGTTACGCGCCGAATACCAATCGGATAGATGGTGAGAGATTCACGATCAATACGAATACGCAGGAAGTTCTTATAGTCAGCACCCTGCAACGACGAAAACGCTTCGTTGTCGTGGATACCCAGGCACAGATTACTCAACAATAGATATAAGCCCACCAAAACTCCGCCCATCGCGCTGCCCAGAACTAACATCTCAAGGGCAAATAATGTCACCTGTTGCGTACTGATTAAATTGAGCCCTAGATCTAACAAATTGATGCGGGCGAACACCCAGATCAGTAGATAGCACCCTAGCAGATGAGCCATACCGTGCAACGCACCGATCCACCGCAGCCAATACCTTTTGCTCACGTCGGTGTGCGCAAACCAAGCGAACCCTGCCACCAGTAAACTACTCACGATAAAAGCCAGAGGGCTACGGATCAGCACCCGAAAAACTGCGTCTAGTGCAGTACCTACGCGATTGGTTTCACTCAATGTCTCTAACAAAGAGCGGTGCGTATACGACGCGTCTGTTTCCAGTATCCAGGCCATCAGTAGGTAGAAAGCTCCCAGAAAAAAGGAAAAACTGGCGTTGTAATAAGGAAACAACAGATTGCGGAGCGCTAACCGGCGTGAGGTATCATCATCGGGGAACGTCTTTTTGAGCACCAGTCGTTCGTTCGTAATATTCTCTAGTTCTTCGCTGAGGTTGTGCGTAGGGTGTAAGAATGCACCCCCACCGCCCGAAGTAATCCGCTGGTGCCCCTCCCGATCGGGCTGTATGTCTACGTAGCGAGCGTAATGGTGTAAGTCGCCAGTGAGTGTAGCCACTAGCTCAAATCCGTTCTGATGAATCAGCTCCTCTTCAAAGTATTGCAGGCGATCAAAAGACTCGTCGGTGTGGTAGCGGTCTTTGTATATCCAGCTCGGCTCGGCAGTGCATAGAATCACCCGGTCACCGGGCTGCATCGCTCCCTTTACCATACTACGGAAGTAATTTTTTTGGGGTAGATCTATATCAGCGTTTAGTTGCACATCGATGCCCCAGATCCAGTAACGCTGCGGCAGCTTAATGGCGAAGTAGCTACGTTTCTGGTGGGTTTGCCAACCCCCGATATTCCGTTCTTGGCAGAACACCTTAAGAAAGTTAGTCAGACCGTCGTACCAATCATGGTTGCCTGGTATGGCAAACAGTGCCGGATAGTCCTTTTCCTCTGAAGTAGCGGGATAGGCCGCCGCGTAGGGTCCACGCAAGCGGTTGTCGTACTCGTGCAGCTCGGGCGAAGGGTACACTTCGTCACCGCCCATCACCAGCAACCGGCCGCGCCGGGTAGGCACACCGTCTACCTTAAGTTTTGGCTGCGCCAGTAGGCTCGCCACTGAATAGGTAGCATTGAAACCATCGCCAATGTCAGACGCGTAGTCAATCCAGCACTCTTCCCCTTCACTAAAGTCATACACATCAGGTCCACTCAGGGCTGCCTGAATTTCCCGCCGGTCTGCGTACGTCCCGAAGGCCGACGATACCAAAGTTTTGACGCCTAAGGCTAATAACTGCTTTACCTGATACCAGCCGACCATCGGCTTGCGTTCAAATTTCATAAGTCAATAGTTACCGCTTTCAACCGTCAGCAAGTACGTAAATCGTATCATGGTTTGCGTAAGGACATCTTGAAATTTTGCGTTAGTTTTGTTACTCACCGACGCCTATCCCCTTGAAACGACTCTTACGCATTTTTGTCTACCTACTGCTGGGGGTCGCTCTGTTGTTTCTACTACTCTTTAAACCTACGCACGAAGCCCCCTACCGAGCACAAGCTTACTACCAGACTACCACGGCGCGACTCGATAGCGTGATGCACCAGCACACCTCAGTAACGGGTGATACGCTGTATACCGGCTGGGCGGCTCGTAACATCACCCCCGATCAACCGACCAAACTTATGGGCTACGGTTGGAAGGGCAATTTTGAACAAGTGCGTGATTCGCTGTGGGTACGTACCCTTGTATTCACGCAAGATACGCTTTCGGTAGCATTGATTAGCTACGATCTGATGCTGGCGCCGCCCGCCGTAGCACAGGGCGTTCAGGTTGCCCTAATCCAGCGGGGCATCTACCCTTATTTTACGGCGACGCACACCCACCACGGTTTCGGCGAATGGCAACAGGGTGTGGCGGGCCGCCTGATTACCGGTGGCTTCAATCAGGCACAGGTAGACCGTTTGATCCAGCGTACCGTAGCAAGCGTATTGGAAGCACACCAGAGAGTGCAGCCAACTACTTTGACCTACACACAGGTAGACCGAACCGAGCAGGTTAGCAACCGTTTGCTCCGGGATGGGCCGGTAGATTCATCGCTGCGCTTGGTGTATCTGCACCAGCAGACCGGCTCCACTGCCATAGTGGGTAGTTTTGCCGCGCACGCTACGTTTCTATCATCTCGCTCAAAACACCTGTCAGGAGATTATCCGGCCGCTTGGGTTAGGCAGCTCGAGAAGCGGCCCGACGTAGACTTTGCCTTGTTCGCCGCTGGAGCGGTAGGTAGTCATAGTCCGGTAGGAAAAGGAGTGATTGAGAATCCGGAAGCCTACGCGCGCCAGTTGCTCAAAGCGCTTCCTACTGCCGGTGATACCGTGGAGGTGACCTCGATGAGTTTCGCTGAAGTGCCCCTTACCCTCGACGAACCGCAGCTGCGTTTGTTCGCGGGCTGGCAAGTTCGTCCGTGGCTGTTTCACTGGTTTTTTGGCAGAATTTCGTCAACGCTCACGCTGTTTCGACTGGGATCACTCGTATGGATAGGCACCCCCGCCGATTTCTCTGGTATGTTGTATCCCGATCTACAGGCAGGTGAACAGAGGTTGATGGTCACCAGCTTCAATGGCGCGTACATGGGCTACGTTATTCCTGATGCGTATTATCACCTATCGCACCGTGAGACGCGTGAGAACAACTGGTTTGGTCCACACACCGGTAGCTACTTCACTGACCTAATCAATCGTATGCTGATGCACAGTGCAACGCAACCGCCTGCCGGGCCAACGAAGCCTTCGATGCTTGAGACCGTTGGGTCAAACTAAGGCTGTTTCACCACGTAGATGTGGCTCGTCATTTTTTGAGATAAGCTTACTGTCCGGTCAGCAACCGCTACAATCATAGATTCGTCGAAAGCAACCACCTGATCGACCGTGAACCGGGTACGAAGCTGTAGATTTTGACTTTCCAAAAAATGTAATAAGCTAGGCTCATCGTCAGTCACTCCCGAAATAGCAGCAGTTTCTCCCGTCACCAGGGTGTTCATCAGTTGCTGGTCTAATGGTTTAAAACTACCGTCACGAGCAGGGATAGGGTCACCGTGGGGATCTAGGACCGGTTTTCCCAGAAAGTCGTCCAAACGGTTGATGAGTTCAGCCGACTGTACGTGCTCTAACTGCTCGGCGATATCATGCACTTCATCCCACCGGAAGCCCAACTGTTCTACCAAAAACACCTCCCAGAGACGGTGCTTCCGAACGATGTCCAGCGCCATTCTCTCACCCTCTTTGGTAAGAGTCGCTCCCTGATATTTGGTGTAGGCTACCAACTTTCGCCCCTTCAGCTTCTGAATCATGTCGGTAACAGTAGACGACTTCACCCCTAAATGCTCCGCAATGCGGGTGGTGGGCACCTTTCCTGACTGGTGAGCAGACAGATGAAAAATGCACTTAATGTAGTTCTCTACCGTGTTGGTGGCCATGCGATTGTTGTTCTCGTGAAGGTAAGAAAATTTACCTGGAAACGAGGCACCTGCATTGCGCTCGGTATGCTTATCGCTGTTTCTTTATCTTTCCCAGTGCGTCGCGGATGCGGGCGGCGCTTTTATAGTCTTCCTTCGCCAGCACTTTTTCTAGTAGTGCTTCCAGCTCGTTGACTGAGTAACTAGAGAAGGGCCCTTTTTTCTGGCTATCGCCCCCCGCAGGCTCTCCGGAAAAGCTCACTGCTTCCAGAACAGATTCGTACGTATAGATAGGACATACAAAGCGCACCGCCAGGGCAATGGCATCAGAGCTGCGAGCATCTACCGTATGCACTGTTTCGGCCACATCGATGACCATCATCTGCGCACGGAAGACTTTGTCTACGTAAGCCGTAATGATCACCTCTTGCAAGCGACTACCGAGCACATCCAGGGTATGTTTGAATAGGTCGTGCGTGAGCGGGCGCTGAGGCTTCATGTTCTCCAGGGTCACCGCGATGGCTTGCGCCTCAAAGCCTCCGATAACAATCGGGATACGGCGGGTTCCCGACTGCTCTTCCAGGATCAGCGCGTAGTTGCCTGGATGCGACTCACTGTTGGTGAGGGCAATGACGTTGAGCGCAATCTTATCCATGCAGCGACTGGTCAGCTTTGATAAACTGGCATAGTTCATCTACTTCATCAAAGGGAGCTACCACCGCTCCGTCAGATAGTAACTTGTAGAGCGACGTACCCTCTATTTCTACCGTATACCCTCCCACTATATTTACGCGAGTATCTGTAGTACCGGTTATCTCAAGACCGTAGTGGTCTAGCGCAAAAAATAGTAGAGATCGTGCTTCAGCATTATGCATATTGAAAATAGATTTTGCTAATAAAACCTTCGTTCATCATTCCTTACTAAGCACGCCAAGCTCGGTCAGTCAGGCGATGTTACTGCCCAACAGCCACCCGCCGTAACCTACACAGAGCAAAGACGAAAGCAAGGTGAGACCAAAGCGTACTTTCGCATTATCGAAGGCTGCGTGCTTAGCGAACGGCAGACTGAACACTCCGGCCGCGGTGAGCATACCAAGCACCGAGCCCAATCCAAAGATCAGCAGGTACGTCAAGCTCTCGATGGGTCCGGGAATTTCGCTCATCACCAGTAGCACCATTGTTCCGCTACCCGCCAGTCCGTGGATCAGCCCGACACTGTACGCCAGGCGATACCCCGCCCCCTCTCCTACCACCGCGGTGGCACGCTCGTTAGCATACTGTAAACGATACAACCGGTGGACTCCCAGGGCGATCAATGCTCCCCCCACGGCCGCTTCAAAGTAGTGAAAGTGTCCGTTAAGCAGTGTTGACTTTCCTACAATCATGAGCAGGCCAATAAGAAAAATGGTAGAGCTGTGGCCCAACCCCCAGTAGATTCCATCCTTTATGGCGGTGCGAAAGCGACGGCGCTGAGTCACCAGGTTGCTTACGGCGAGCAGATGGTCTGCCTCAAAGGCATGGCCGAACC
This sequence comes from Tunicatimonas sp., assembly GCA_965213875.1. GTDB lineage: Bacteria > Bacteroidota > Bacteroidia > Cytophagales > Cyclobacteriaceae > Tunicatimonas. Next base: position 28,333 of record CBDCAN010000028.1, read on the forward strand.
CAACCAGGGCCGCAAAAAGAAGGGGGAAAGACGTTTCCATAAAGATCAGGGTGTGCGATGAATTAAAATAATCCGGTGATTACCCGTGTCGGCCACCGCCATGTGCGAAGCATCAATCGTCACAGAAAACGGCCAATATAATGCCTGATCGGTTCCGTTGCGGGTCTGGCTATTTTCACTGCCGGTAACAAAGTCAGCCGGACCGATAACAGCGTCTGCTGCAGCGTTATGTTGCTCAGGTACCCGCCGAAACCGTAAAACACGACTGTTCCCCGTATCGGCTACCCAGATGCCTTCGCCCTCGAAGCAGCTGTCGTAGCACCAGTTGAGCGTATTAGCCCGCGGGGCAAGGCCAAACTGATTTTGACCGTTAGACTCCCGCGTAGGTTGTCCGATCAGCGTGGCCGCAGGTTTGTGCAGGGCATCGGTCCAGTGGTGCCAGAGCAGCACCCGATAGTACTGCGTATCGGTGATCGCCAGTTGCCCGGCGGGACTAACCTTCACCGAATAAGGCCAAATGGCGTGCTGTGCGTCGTAGTCTCGCTCCTGAAAGGTTGGCTGTCCAATTACCTGATCAGCAGGGGCATAGTCATTCGTCGGCAGAGCATCATAAACCAGTACTCGCCGGTTACCCGTATCAGCCACCCACAACCGTTGTCCGTCGGAAGTGAGTCCGTAGGGCCAGTACAAACTGCGCGACGACGGCTCACTACCAACCCCCTGCTCGTTGGGTTGATTATGACTACCATCAGCTTGCCCCAGCACCACATCGGCGGGCTGACCGTGCTCAGTAGGCAGCGTGTGCCAAAGAAGTACCCGGTGATTCCAGGCATCGGCAACCAACAGCTTTTGACCGTCGGTCCACACTCCTGAGGGGTACTGAAGGGTGCGGGCGCTCACGGCGGCCCCGCGGTTGCGCTCAGTATGTTCGGTAGCCGTTTGCCCCAACACCACATCCGGTGCCTGATGCGCATGTGCGGGCAGTTGGTGCCAAAGAAACACCCGGTTTTGCCCGGTATCGGATACAACCAGACAGCCACCACCCATATGTACTCCTCGTGGAGCAAGGAAAGGGCTATCTGGGGCACCGTAGAAAGGCCGCCACTGCGTGCTAGGATCGGTCAGGTGCATAGGTTAGCAGATTCGGGGAAGTTGTTCACCGACCAGCATATTCACGACCCGGCGGCCGCCGATACCACTGGTCATCACTACCTGCCGGGGGTGCTCGGCCACCACCTCGCCAATACAGGCGGCTTGGGGGCACGCACCGTGCGTGCGTAGCCGGTCTACGACGGCCTCGTGCGCTTCTTCGGCGACGACGGCCAAGAATATTCCTTCGTTGGCGACGTACAGCGGATCAAGCCCTAGCAATTCGCAGACTCCCGCTACCGACTCGGCGACGGAAATACCGGACTGCGTCAGGGCAATTCCTAATGTGCAGTCGCGCGCCAGCTCGTTGAGCACGGTCGCCACGCCACCGCGGGTAGGATCGCGTAGCCAGCGAACGGCGGGGCCAAAGGTATCCAGCAGGTCGGCTACCGGACGGTTGAGTGGGGCGGTATCGCTTTCAATGGTGGTATCAAACTCCAGTCGCTCACGGACCGACATGATGGCCATGCCGTGGGCCGCCAGCGGCCCGCTCACAATAATTTTGTCACCGGCCTGGATACGCTGCATGTCGATCTCAGCCCGGGGGTGCAGTCTTCCGATGCCGGTGGTGTTGATAAACAACTGATCGCCCTTACCACGCTCTACGACCTTTGTATCCCCCGTAACGATCCGGACTCCCGCCTGCTGGCTCGCCGCTCGAATGGTCAGCAACACCTCCCAAAGTTCGGTCATGGGTAGCCCCTCCTCAATGATGAAGCTCAGCGACAAGAACTCAGGAATGGCTCCGCACATCGCCAAGTCGTTAACGGTTCCGTTGATCGCCAGATCACCAATGTTCCCCCCCGGAAAGAAGAGTGGCGACACCACGAAGCTATCCGTAGTGAAGGCCGTGGGGCCCTTGAGATCAAGGAGAGCACCGTCGTGTCGGGCACCGGCGGATTCACCGTTTTCTTCCGCGAGCACATTGAGGATCACGTCGTCCAGCAACTTGTTGGTGAGCAGTCCGCCACTACCGTGCCCGAGGGTGACTATATCAAAGTCCAGCTGCGGCAGCGGACAGGTGAGTTGCATACGGAGGTGAGGTACACTCATTATTCAATCGTTCTTGACCGGTAGGTCTATTCGTTATACTTCCTGTGCCTCGGCGTAGTGATAGTAAGCGGCACAAGCTCCTTCGGATGAAACCATGGGTGCCCCCAGCGGGGTGGATGGGGTACACGCTTTGCCAAACTGAGAACACTGGTGGGGTTTCTTCTGCCCCTTGAGCACCTGCCCGGCGATGCAGTCTTTACTTTCCTCAGCGTGGCTGATGTTGATCGAAAACTTAGTGTTTGCATCGTAGGCCGCCAGTTCGGGACGCACTTCGTAACCGCTGTGCGGAATGGTGCCGATGCCCCGCCACTCACGGTCAGTCACCTGAAATACCTGTTCAATCACCTGCTGGGCAGCGATGTTTCCCTCGGGCCGTACCACCCGCTTGTACTGATTCTCCAGCTCGTAGCGAGACTGCTCGAGTTGCCGCACCGTCATCAGAATCCCCTGCAGCAAATCTACCGGCTCGAACCCGGTAATCACCACCGGAAGCTGATAGTCGTCCACGATCGGATAGTACGCGTCGATACCCATGATAGCGCAGACGTGTCCGGCGGCCAAGAACCCCTGGATGAGGTTATGTTCGTCGTCCAGTACTGCCCGCATGGCGGGGGGCACCAGCACGTGCGAGGCTAGAATAGCATAGTTGGTGAGTCCGGCACGCTGGGCGTGTAGCACTGACAAAGCATTGGCCGGTGCGGTCGTTTCAAACCCTACGGCAAAAAACACAACCTGCCGGTCAGGATTCTCCCGCGCCAGGGTCACGGCTTCCAGCGGCGAGTACAAAATGCGCACGTCAGCTCCGGCGGCCTTGGCCTGAAGCAGACTCCGCGTGGAACCAGGCACCCGCAGCATATCGCCAAAGGAGCACAAGATCACGTTTTCTTCTTCCGCCAAATACACCGCTTTATCGATGAGGTGAAGGGGAGTAACACAAACCGGACATCCCGGCCCGTGCACCATGGTAATTTGGTCGGGCAGCAGACTCAGCAGTCCGTTCTTGACCAAGCTGTGGGTCTGGCCACCACAAATCTCCATGATTGTCCAGGGACGGGTGACGGTTTTAGTAATCTCCGTTAAGTACGAGCGTGCTAGTTCGGGGTCACGGTATTCGGATAAGAACTTCATGGTACTTCGGGGTTTAGTTCGTCGAGCTCACCGACCTCTTTAAGGTAATGAAAGGTTTCTTTGGCTTCCTTTTCATTAATCACGCTGATAGCCACGCCCACGTGCACCAGCACGTAGTCGTTCTCCTGGGCGTGGGGCACCATTTCGAGGCTCGCTTCTTTGGTGATGCCACCAAATTGCACCCGAGCCATGCGTACGGTACCGCCGTACTGATGCTCAATAGACTTAATCTTTCCGGGAATAGCTAAACACATATACTTAAGTAGTTTGATGATTGTGTCATATATATTTCACTACGATATCGCCACTAGTGACCGGTGAGCTACTTGATCTACCGATACTGCTTGCGATTGAAGGTAATACATCAACTGCCCGAACGAAATATTTTCATCGTTCGGAGATAGCTGTTGGTGGAAATAGAGTTGATAGTCTGATAGTTGATTATGAATCATATCAACGAGCAGTGCATTTTGAAAGACCCCACCGCTGAAGGCTATTTGCCGTATTTGCTGCTGCCGGGCCACTACCTGAATGAGGTGTACGAGTGAATAATGAAAGCGCGCCGCAATTTCTTCTTTAGACAAAATAGGCAAATCCGCTACTATTCCGTCAATCAGGGGTTCGGTAGCTATTGTCTTATCAGATGGGTCATCCGCGTAGTAGCTACGCAGCTGGGTGTAGCCGTGGTATCCTACGTAGCGACGTGCCAACGTCTCGAGCTGTAAGGCCGCTTCTCCTTCGTAGCTCACCTTGGTGGCCAATCCTAGCAAACAGGCAACCGCATCAAACAGGCGACCCACACTGGAAGTAAGCAACCCCGCGGACTGGAGCTGGCGGCAGTAGTACTGCCACTCGACTTCGGAAAACAATGACCGTAGGTGAGCCACTGCACCACTCCGTTCGTAGGCCAAGGATAGGGCCGACAAGCGTGGCTCGCGGGCCATCTTATCACCCAGCAGGTGCCGGAAGTAGGCTATATGCCGTACTCGTTGCGTACGCTGCGATTGCTGAACGAAGAATTCACCGCCCCATATTTGTCCGTCAGTACCCAACCCGGTTCCGTCCCATACCACCCCCAGGATCGGCTCAGTGGCCTCTATCAGATCGTGCTCCCCCAGCACCGCCGAAAAGTGCGCCTGGTGGTGAGGTACCGCTACCCAATCGGCCGAATAGTCGTTGGCTAGCTGTCGGCCGTACTGTGTCGCCGAGTACTGGGGGTGAGCGTCAGTGATAATGACCGTGGGCCGTATCCGAAACTGGGTAAAGAGGTGCTGTAGCACCTGTTGATAACGCTGTTGCGTATCGTAGTTATCCAGATCACCCAGGTACTGGCTTACGTACATCTGCCCCTGGTGCGTAAAGGTGAAGGTACTCTTGAGTTGACTCCCTACGGCTAGCACACACGCGTCGGTGGTCACCGATGATACCGGCACAAAAGTGGGGGCCATTCCGCGAGAGCGGCGCACAACGATTCGCTGTTGTTCCTGTGGACTATACGTCACCACCGAATCATCCTGCGGTACGGCAATCGCTCGGTCGTGGGTGAGCCAGCTATCCGCTACCGTATGCAGTTGCTTTAGAGCGCCCCCCTCGGTATACGCGATAGGCGAGCCGCTCACATTACCACTGGTAGCTACCAGCGGACGATTTACCTCGTGCAGCAGCACATCCAACAGCGGGGCATAAGGAAGCATAACCCCTACCCGATCAAGCCCTGAAGTAACCGCATCGTACGCCAAACGTTTTCGTACTGCCTTCGTCGCCGATAATAACACAACGGGTGATACGGCACCTGTCAGGGCCGCCTGCTCTGCTTCTGTCAGTGTAATGTCTTCGGATAGCACGGCCAAGCTGGGGTATAGTACGGCCAATGGCTTGGTAGGGCGCTGCTTACGCGCACGCAGGGTAGCAACGGCCGTAGCATTAGTAGCATCACACAGTAGCAAATATCCACCGATTCCCTTTACGGCGACAATAGCGCCCTCTCGGAGCTGCGCGCCCCCTTGCTGCACCGCCGCCGATGCATCGCTAGTAACCAACGTTTGCTCACCGTCGTACAGCGTTAGTGTTACCGGACAGCGGGGGCAGCTATTGGTCTGCGCGTAGTAACGCCGGTGGGTTGGATCGTCATATTCACGTTGGCAGTCGCTGCACAGCACAAAGGGAGCCATGGTGGTGGTGGCGCGATCATAAGGCAACGCTTGGGTGATAGAATATCGAGGACCGCATTGCGTACAAGAAGTAAACGCATAATGGTAACGGCGATCGGTTGGGACGTGCAGCTCGGCGCGACACGCTTCACACAGCGCCAGGTCGGGAGTCAGCAATACAGAGGTAGTATCCGTCGCCTGACTGTGAATGATAGAGAACCCATCAAATGATTGGGGCAAAACGGCCTGCACCCGGTGGCTCGTGATCCGGGCGATCGGAGGGTGGTTGTGCAGCAGCTCGTGTACTAACGTATCGAGCAAAGTTTCGGAGGCATTTACCATCACGTGCACGCCGTCGGTTCCATTACTCACCCAGCCCGTCAGTCCGTGGCAGTGGGCCCGTTGGTATACCCACGGTCGGAAGCCAACTCCCTGTACCTGTCCCTGAATATGAATGTGATAGGTTTTCATGATACGCGCTACCGAGTGTTACTCGTTGCCTTCCGCCGTTCGTTATCAAACGGTGGCAACTTCCGCCTGCTGTTGCTTTTCAGCAACTTTGCCTACTAGCCATTCGCACCACTCGTCGATACCTTCACCGGTGGTGCTGGCTATCTGTAACACCTCAATGGTTGGATTCACGTCGCGGGCGTCTTGCACCACCGCATCGACCGAGAAGGGCAGATAAGGCAACAAATCAGCTTTAGACACGAGCATCAGATCGCTGGTGAGAAACATCCGGGGATACTTTTTCGGTTTGTCGTCGCCTTCGGTGGTGGCCATCAGCGTTACCCGATAGTCTTCCCCCAGGTCAAATGAAGCGGGGCAGACCAGGTTTCCTACGTTCTCAACAATCAACAGCTCCACTCCGTCGAGGTCGATGTTTTCCATGGCCTGCCACACCATCTGAGCCTCCAGATGGCAGATACCTCCGGTAACGATTTGCAGAGCGTCTAGTCCGGCCTCGCGAATGCGATCAGCATCTCGCTCCGTCTCCAGATCGCCGACCAGCACTTTCGTTTTGATCCGGTCACCGATACGCTTGCCGGTTTCCTGTAATAAGGTTGTCTTGCCACTTCCGGCCGAAGAAGTAATGTTCACCATCAGGATGTTCCGGCGCTTCATCTCTTTGCGAATATTCTCAGCCACAAAATCGTTGGCTTTCAGCAGATTCAGCGATGTGTTTTCGCACTGTACGCTGCCTCGGGCGGCCTGGGTTGACTTTTCTACTGGCATATCATTTAGAGGTTAGGGTTGAAAGAGCAGTGAATCTCTTGGGTCTTATGATCGATCCGTCTATCTCTCACTGCTTAATTATCATTAAAGTGTACCTGATGAATAAGTAGTTCGGTACCCTGCACAACGTTATTGTTAGGCTGGCCGCAGGATGTACACACAAACTTGTACTGTTGCACCTCGGAGGTAGTATCGCATGTGGTGCAGTAAATGGCGATCGGTACGGTTTCCAGATCCAAGGTTACTGCCTGATACCTTTCCTCCGTTTCCTGCCAAGCATGAAACGCGTTTTGCATCAGCACTGGTTCCACGTTTGACAACATACCCACGCGCAGGTTAATTCCCGCCAGACGACTTAGCTTTTCGGCCGGAAACTCCTCTTCCAAGGTCTTAAAAATGCTGCGTACCAATGATACCTCATGCATAGCCTTCACTGTTTGTCGTTTGCTTAAGCACGCGCAATTGCTCCAGGTGCCGATCGGCCTCAGACTGTAAATCAGGCGCTTCCACCAACTTTTTCACTTCCTGCGCTTTTTGTAGCATGTCTTCATAGCGCGCTTGGTTGAAGCGATCACTCTCGTTTTTCACGTGCCAACTGGCCTCGAGAAAGTTGAGTAGGGTGATGGCCCGCTCGTACGGGTAATGGGTCGTACGTACTTCCAGGGCACGGGTGAAGTATTCCAGTGCCTTTTCATAATTATCGCTGCGCAGGGCCGTCGGGTATTTCGTCAGCGCGTTGGCGTAGTTGTTACAGGTGAGGCCGTATTCGTACGGAAAGTCCTCGCGTGTGTAGTAACGCAATGCTTCCTGAAAAGAGGTCGCCGACACCGCTGCCCAAATGCTCTTTTTGTGTTGCAGCGCAGCCATTTCGGCGTACAGCACTCCCAGGTGTAAATGAATTTGGGCAAAGGTATCGGGCGTCTCATCGCGCTTAAATACCTTGAGCGCTTCCTGGTAAGCATCAATGGCCGGTTTGTAAAACTGAGGGTTACCGTTTTGTGCCCAGGTGTACAGTAGTACTCCCTTACGTAGCAAACTAGTGGCGACTAACTCGGGCAGGTCTTCGGTCTGGAAAATGGTGAGTGCCCGGTTGACGTAACCCAATGATTCAGAGTAGCTTTCGGAGATGTTAGCCAGCTCCGAAGCGTCCATAAGTAGTAGTCCAGCCTCCGTCAGCTGCTGCTGTTGTTCAAAGTAGGTGAGCGTTTCCCAAAGCAAGTGCTTGAGCGTATCTAAGCGACTTGAATCATAGGGAACGGCCAGTTGGCTCATTTGCGCGCTTACCAGTAGTGATTTGAGCGCGTAAGAAGCCGCTTGAGACAGTGTTTTGGGAATGTGTTGTTGCAGCAAGGTTTCCGCTTCTTCAGCCTGTTGAGAATCCAATAGCAGTCCGGCGTATTGCTTCAGGGTGAAGGCATGGTGCTCATCGTCAGGGGCTACCGATAACGCCTGCTGAAAACGCGCTTGTACCTCAGCGAGTGAGACCGACGCTGGCCATAATCCGTACTGCTGAAGCAGTGCTACGTTGTGGTGCAAGCGGTACTGGCTTTCGTGGGTAGCTACCGGACTCAGCGCTTGCGCCAGCGTCTCTGATAACGGCATATTCTCTCGCAGATAGTGTCGAACGGTGAGCTCCATGAGCAGAGCAGAATGCTCTTTGAGGTAATCTCTCGCTTGCTCGTGATTGTCCAGAGCATCAAACACCACTCCCAGCAATACATCAGCTTGATAAGTTAGTGGACTGGTGAGCAGAAAGGGTATATGGTGGTTCTCCCAGTGGATAGGAATAACAATACCTCGGTCGTCCACTATAATGTCGGGAGATACGTCAGCCGCTTCGGTGGCCTCCAGCACGCGCACCAGTTCATCAAGGCGAGGTACGCTATCGATAGCGTCGACGACCGGGGCACGGTAAGGAGTAGTCGTTGTGATAGTGATCATCATAGCGTAACCCTAGCGCAATCATGGTGCGCCAGAGATTTATAGAGTGACTTTTAATAATCCGGTCTGGTCCTGAACCGTGTGGTGTAGCGGTCGATCATGGTTGTCCAGCTCGTGGTCGATCAGCACTTCGTGCAGGGCGATGGTCTTATCGCCCTGCGCGTTGCGCACCTTTAGCATATGCTGGCTAGGCTGGTGCATCTTATAAAACCATTGGCGGGAAGCCGCCGTGAGCAGCAGTGTATTTTGCTCCGGCTGGTAGGCTACGTACGCCTGCGGCTCATCGCCGAACACCTGCTTCACCACGGCTGCCGGAAGGTACAGATGAGAAGATTTTAGGGAGATGGTGTCCATGCTACTTCAGCTAAAATACGCTCTACCACCTGATTGCCCGCCTGCTGCACCTCCTCTGACATACTCACCTCCAGACGCGTGTCCTCTACGGCGATCAGGTATACCTGAATATCTTCGGGATAGTCGTCTTGCAGCAGTTTCTTAGCGTAGGACAAGGCTTGATCCCACTTCAGGCTGTGCAGAAAGACCATCGGATCGTCCTGCGGAGCGCGTTGCACTTCTTCCGCCGGAAGGCGATACAGAGTACCGACCGGATCACCGGTGTTGACTACCGCATCGACCAGGATGATTTGTTGATGGCCTTTCAGTTGGAACAGCACCTCAAAGGCTGAGGTACCCATGTCGAACAAGCTGATATGCTCTGCTTCCTCCAGCGGTTGCCGAAGCTGCTCAATAACGTAGATGCCTACGGCGTCGTCGCTGCGTACGGGATTGCCGAACCCCATGATAGCGATACGATGTTCGGTCGCCATCAACTACAGTTTGAACCGAGCCAACTCTTTGTCGTCCTTGGCATCGTGGGCGTGAACCGTACAGACCAGACACGAATCGAACGATCGAGCCACCATTCCTACTTCTACCGGATCCTGCGCGTCCTCAATCTCGGTACCCTCCAGGGCGGCCTCGATCGGTCCGGGCTTGCCATCGTCATCGTTGGGTCCTACGTTCCAGGTGGTCGGTGCCACGATCTGGTAGTTAGAGATCACCCCGTTCTTGATTTCTATCCAGTGCGCCAGCGCGCCGCGGGCCGCTTCGGTAGCTCCCCAGCCTTTGCCGTCGCGCTCTTCGGGCTTGATATAGAACTCTCCGTCCAGGTCAATTTCACCCAACCACTGGTTAATATACTCGTAGATGCGAGGGGCTTCGTGCATGCGGGCCAGGGCGCGGGTGAATACGTTCGCTCCTTTCTGCTTCATCACGTCGCCGAACAAGCCGTCACGATTCTGATGGTCTCGGTTCTCAGGATTAGAGGCCATAATTACGCGAGCCAGCGGACCTGCTTCAGCGGCGTAGTCCATGTAGCGAGGCGCCTTCGACCAGCTGTACTTACCGCTAAAATCTGTATGCGACAGCACGGTGGAGTCACCCACGGGGGTGGGCACCGGTTCGTCCCAGGGGTGAGCCGCCTTATGGTCTTTGAACCAGGTGTGCTCCACGTGTTCGGCAATCTTCAGGTGGTCCAGTTCGTGGTACCGCTCGCCATCGTAGAATCCACCCGGGCTCACCACGGCCGCGGCGCGGCTTTCGATGGTGGGCTGGTTGTACATATCCTTGTGCAGGTAGGTGCCGTAGGCGATGAACTTGCCCACGCCCTGACCAAACTTATCCATCCCAAACTCCAGGGCCGCTCGGATGAATAAACCCAGATCACTGTTATGCTGCGATTCGTTCTCGTGTACCCAAGCCATTAGGTCATCCCAGGTCTTAATTTGCAGGTACCGCTCGATCGAACCACCCAGCCAGATAGGCTCCAGCCAATCGTTGCGAAACTTGTTCATGATCGCGTGAGCGCGGGTAATGTCCTTCAGCGTGGGGGCGCACATCACGCCGCCGGGCACCATGTAGCTAGAGTGCGGCCACTGCCCGCCAAACAGGGCGTATACTTCTACCGGACGACCGCTGGCCGTAACACCTGCCTGAAAAGAGGTGCCTACGTAGGCCGCGAAGCGTTTGACTACTTCTTGGTACAGAGGCTTGCTGGCAAACTTCTTATTGGCCATATCGGTGGCGAAGATGGCGTAAAACCAGCGTGGAATACTCTGAATGGTTTCGGTGGCTTGCCCGATAGCCCGTAGCAGCAGCGCGTTGGGAGTCAGTTGCGTTTTCCAGGCCGTGTCCAGGGCCGCTGAGGCGCAGTAGAGGTGCGATCCGCCGCAGATGCCGCAGATACGAGGAGTAACGATCAAGCCCGACTGTGGGTCTTTCCCCTCCATGATTTTCTCGAAGCCCCGAAACATAGCTGCTTGCGTGTGGGCGCGGGTCACCACGCCGTCTTCCATGTATACTTTTACGTCCAGGTCGCCTTCGACCCGGCCGACCGGTGAGATATTGAGTTCTTTGGATTCCATTGTTTTGCTGAAGGATTGTGGATGACAGAAGGATTGAATAAAAACCGAACGTTCAGACGTTGTTTCCCTCTACTCAAAAAAAATTATACGTAGGGGCTTAACCGTAGCTACTTAGAAGTTTCGGTCAGTTGGGAGTTGGTAGGCAGCACTTTTTCCAGACCTGCTTTGGCATAGTAGCGCAGCTTTCGCTCACCCGAGGGCACCTCTTTAGGAAAGATATTCAGGTACTTCATGGTCTTGAACACACTGCCTTTCACCAGGTCATTGTGCGGAAAGCCCGGTTCGGTACAGCCCAGGCAGGGGTGGTTCACCCGGGTTTTGCTCGACTGCCGGTTCCACAGAATGCGGTTGCAACTGGCGCGGGTCATAGGTCCTCGGCACCCTACTTCGTAGAACAGGCAACCGCCCCGCTTTCCGAAGTGTCCGTCGACCTTTTGCATAAAGTTGGTCACGTTGGGACAACCTGATTGCACAAAGTCGGTAAAGAAAGTTTTGGGACGATGAAAATCATCCAGCAGGATATCGTCAGCCCGTCCGGTAGAGATGCCCACCAAAATCTGGGTAATCCAGTCGGGATGGGCGGGGCAGCCCGGTATATTAATCACGGGTAGCCCGGCTTTAGACTTGTAATTACTGCCTAAAAAGCCTCCCTTATCACGCTTCAGAAACTGCATACCGGTCGACTCGCTCGGATTGGGAGCCACGGCGGGAATACCACCCCAGGTGGCACAGTCGCCGATGGCAACCGTGAACTGGGCCACTCCCGAAAGTTCTTTAACCCAGTCTTTCATCGGTCGATCAGCAAAGTAGTTCATCGTGCCTTTGCCGTGAGGCCCCTGAATGATAGAGCCCTCGAACACCAAGATGTCGAGCTGGGTTTTACCGGAGATACAATCATTCAGTAGATCGACGACCTGATCTCCGATTTCTAATCCGATGGAAGGGTGCCAGAGAATGTTGATGCCAAAGTCTGTGACCAGTTCTACCACGGTAGGTTCCTCGGCGTTGAGAAACGACATGGTGTTGCCACTACAAGCTCCGCCCTGGAGCCAAAGTACATTTATCATAATTTAGCGTGTTGGTTGTCGGTACGTAGTGATTGGTTGAAATTTAATAGGCGTCTTTTTAAAGAAATGATAATATAGGCGAAACCTTACTCTTTAGAAAATATTTTCTAAATTATTTGTCAGATAGACTGCTAAGGCATCATCCAAGCCTACTAGCTAGGCCAATGGAGTTACGGTAGGATAGATTAGCGCTTGGTATTCCGTCTTCCCTCGGGAAGTTAGATAAGGTAGCCACTGCGACCATATCAGACGCTTAAACTGCTTTTTATTGGCTGCCTCCGAACGAAGTCGCTGGTACGACGGCCAGTGCGTGATGACCAAACTCACCGTCTGAGCCACCATTGGATACATATCGTGCTTGTCTGCCGGTTGCATCGCCCCCCGTTGCTCGTGAAACTCAATCCGCTTATTGAGTTGGTGCACCAACCTGAATACAACTTGCTCACGCAACGGGGCAACCGCCGCCGGCAGTATGGCTGAGAAGTAGAAGGAATACGACTGGTGGAAAGAAAACCACCGGTCCAGCTGATCGTTCAGGTCGATGAAGGTGGGAGTGTGACGAAACAACTGAAGGATTTCCTTGGCTTCCTGCGATAACTGCGCGTACACTTCCAGTACGATGGCATCCTTGTTTTTGTAATGATAAGCCAGGTTGCCCACACTCACCGCAGACCGATCGGCGATCTGCTGAAGACGCACAATATCTACTCCGTGGATATGGAATAGCTCAGCAGCGGCTCGAATAATTTTCTCTTTGGTGGTTGACATAATCCCGTTCGCCGCTCAATTCTTGTTGAACTGAAAGAGACCGCCGTCTACGACGAGCGTTCCCCGTTGATCTTTGGCTGCTAGCCGTCTCATGTAATAGGCGTGCGTCTCGGCCTGATGACGACAAAAGCAAGTTGTAATCTTTCGCTTGATGAGTCGATACGGATTTTTGTAGTGAGCAAACACCAAATGAACTTCCCACTGGCCCCGGCGGCACTCTATGTTTTCGATCACCGCTGAGTCTTGCAGCCAATCGTCATCGAACAGCAGGTTAAAGTCGACGATGCCTCCTACCACTTCCGTGAAATGCTGGTTGTTAAGCAGACTTAGCAAAGCCTGGTACGCCCGCTCGTCTAAATGAAAATTTGAAGCCATAGGCACTACGAGAAGCTCGTTTATCAGCCAAAGTTTCTAAGATAGAATTTTTAAGTAGTTCGTCAAAAGTAATGAGGCACGAATAATGACGCGTGGGGCAATCGTTAGTCACAAACCATCATCACCCACTATCCGGAAACGGTGCGGAAGTGCAAGAAAAACGATGTGTGCTGCCCCGGTGGCGACTGCACCCGAATGGCTCCCCGGTGAAGGGTCATGATGTGGCGTGATAAGCTCAGCCCTACTCCCGACCCGTGCTCTTTGGTCGAGAAAAACGGCACAAATATTTGATCTAACTTATCGGCATCAATGCCCGTGCCGTTGTCACTCACTTCGATGATTATCTGGTCTTGGCGATGATAGCACACCAGCTTGATGCGCGGATCTGACGTAGTGGCTAACGCGTGCATACTATTGGTGATTAGGTTGATCAGTACCTGCTCAACCAGCCCGGGGTCGCACCAGAGCGTAGCTTCCTCGGGCTGCACCTCCGTGGTGAGCTTCACTCCCAAAGGCTGAAGCTCAGCCTGCATCAGTCTTCCTACCGTCAGTAGCAGGTCAACCACTGGTACTGATGCGAGTCGCGGTTGCGGTACTTTAGTAAGTTTACGGTAGTCTTCCACGAAGTGAAGAAGACCGTCTCCTCGCTTTTTAATTGTCTCTAACGAATAGGCCAAGTCTGGCAGATAACGTTCGCCCACGGCCTTCCAAGGCTTCAGCCTTCCCTCCTCATCGTTGAGTAACATGAGCAGGGTTTCAGACAGGGAGGTAATGGGGGTGATGGAGTTCATAATTTCATGCGTCAGGATTCGGATCAGACGATGGTACGCCGCCACCTCACTTTGATTAATCTCCTGCTCAATGTCCTGCAGTGTGATGATTCGGTAAGACTCTCCCAATAAGATAGCCGTCTGCGCCTGAATAGAGAGTCGTTTGGTATCGTTGTTCAGGGTAAGTTCTAACAGTTTACTTTCTCCGTCGCGCAGATCGTCCGCAGCTTGCACCAGCTGCGGATGTTTTCTTCTGAGGTTGTGCCAGTGTCGATACTCATCGGTTTGTAGTAGATCCAGGGCCGCTTGATTCATGAGCGCGATATCATCGGCACCCCTGAGCGAAATAATGCCTACGTCGATCCGGCTAACGAGCAATTGCAAGTACTGATACTGCACCTCGCGTTCAGTGCCTACCCGACGGTAGGTAGATACGATATCTTTAAACGCGTTGTGTAGCGGCTCAAAGGTGGGGTCGTGGTGATGCTCAAAGTGCACGGTAAGATCGTTGCTCTCCACCGATAGTAGAAATTTTGCGAGGTCACGATTGGTTTTCTGCACGCAGGTAACCAGTCCGAAGATTTGCCAAATGATCAGTATTCCTAAGATAATCTGGCTAAAGAACAGGTCGGCCCGTCCGGCGATCGCCGCAAATAACGTCATCGTCGCCAGTAGCAGCGCGATGCGAACAGTAACGGTGATCGTGAATCTTTTGAGGTACATGTTTTGGTGATGGCAGACTAAAACGTCTTTGATACATCGTGTGCTATAATCAAACGAATCGGCATCTTATTCTAATAGTAATGAGGCGAATCCTCTTTCGTTGATAGCATTCTGCTGATGGAAAACTACGTAGTTTTCTTTACCACCAAACCAGTCAAGCACTTCTTTCTTCATAAGCTTGCTTGGTTTTTCACTGAGTATTCTTTGAAACGAACTCCACGAATACGTTGTAAAATCGTGATGTATTCCGTGGTGCTCAGGGTTACGATGGATGTACCAAACAAGACTGTTAAAATAGGAGTCGTTATCTACTTTCTTTCGCTTAAACGGTCTCTGGAATAAGCTTCCTTTTCTACTGATCTGCTTATTAATTGCTTTTGTGTAGGAAAGAAACAGCAGCCGAAATCTTTCGCTCACCCACTGTTCTGCTGGCATAGTAGCGTATTTTCCTACGGCGCTAAAGTCTTTTCTGGCTTGTTGTATGATAGCATCACAAGGTTTGATGCGAACCAGAAGGTGAAAATGATTGGGAAGCAAACAAAAGCAGTACGTATCTATGTAATTTGACAGAAAGTGATCATACCTCTTTAGAAAATACCGGTAGTTTTCTTGCGAGTAGAATACATTTTCTCGGTCGTTGCTCCTGTTATATATGTGATAATAACTATCAAAGTCAATACTAGCTACGGTATCCAGGTATGCTGTCATGATTATATTTTTGGCGGAACTGTGAAGGACGAAGAACTGACAGTTTTTTGAAAACTGTCAGTTCTCTGACCTACCTATCAAAGACCATACTTACCCAGGCGACGATAGAGGGCGGTGCGGGTGATGCCTAACGCTTTGGCCGTTTGAGTAATGTTACCCTGATGCTGCTGCAGTGTTCGTTGAATGAAGTTGCGCTCGTTCTCCTCCAACGTGGCTGCTTCAGCTACGGTCGGACGATCTACCCTACCCGCTTCGCGTAGGCTGAAAGCTTCAGCGTCTAAAGTAGACGTTTCGCTGAGAATCACCGCGCGCTCAGCAGCGTGCTGCAGCTCCCGCACGTTGCCCGGCCAAGCGTACTGCGAGAGTTTCTGTACTGCCCGAGCCGTAAGCGAAGGTGTATCCTTATGGTACTGCTGCGCGTAACGCAGTAAGAAATGATCGAGCAGCTTCATCAGGTCGCCCGTTCGCTCTCGTAACGGTGGCACCAAAATCTCAACCGTATTAATACGATACAGCAGGTCTTCGCGAAAAGCACCTTCCTGCACACGCTCGTACAGCGGTTGGTGGGTGGCGCAAAGCAACCGAATATTGAGCGGCACTTCTTCATTTCCTCCCACCCGACGAACCGTACGATGCTGCAGTACGGCGAGCAGTTTGGCCTGAGAAGAAAGCGGTAGGTTGCCCATCTCGTCCAAGAATAGTGTGCCACCATCAGCCTGCTCAAATTTACCCATACGGTCCGTATGAGCGTCGGTGAAGGCACCTTTCACGTGTCCGAAGAGTTCGCTCTCCAGCAAGCTAGGGGCTACCGCCCCCAGATCAACGTGAACCAACGGTTTTGACCGTCGATGCGACTGCCGGTGAATAGCCTTCGCCACCTGCTCTTTACCCGTACCGCTTTCGCCTAAAATCAGCACGTTTGCTTCGGTATTGGCTACTTTATCGACCATGTTGCGTATCGCTAGCATGGCAGGCGACTCTCCGATCATCGTCTCCGATTCATCTACCGACGCTACCGCAGTAGGTGACTTTGTCTTTTGACCTCTGGAGGTTACCGACCGCACCGCATCGAGTAGTTGTTGATTCTTCCAGGGTTTGAGCACAAAGCTAGCGGCTCCCCGGCGCATGGCTTCTACAGCGAGCTCGACGTCACCGTAGGCCGTGATCATAATAACCGGTAGGTCTGGGTTGATAGCCCGTAGATGCTCCAGCCAGTACAGCCCCTCCCGCCCGTTGTGCTCACCCCGACGAAAGTTCATGTCGAGCAGCACAAGATCATACGATCGTTGTGAAATGACTTGATTAATAGTGCTCGGATCTTGTACCGTCTCTATTTCGGTGAAATACTGACGCAAAAATAGCTGAACCGAATGTAACACATCCGTATCGTCATCGATGACTAATAGCTTTTGAACGCGTTGATTCATAAGGAAAGATTAATATCCGCTGGCCCCGGCAGGCCTTCGTTCAATACGCACAGCGGTGCGCTATTTTATGGTATACGTCTCTCGCTGAGGCCCTACTCCGGTAACGGTCAGAGATTTCCAAGCCGAAGGCAGTATCGGATTCTTCTGCACAATACCCTCTTCGGTGAGGTGCAGTCCCGCAAAGCCAAACAGCACCGCCTGCAACATACCACCCGCTCCCGTGGCGAAGTACGGGTTATCACTGGTGGCCGATTCGGCTAGCGCCCCGAAGGGAGGGCGCTTGTTGGGTTCGTAGCTCTCTTTGAACAGCCGAAAGGCATTATCGGCGTCACCCAGGCGAGCATAAATGATGGAGAAGATAGACTTTCCCATGGCCGGACCTTCTTCGGCCAGTTTGGGCTCGTAGTAGCGTAAATCCTTTCGCAGCGTTTCTTCGTCGTTCACGATATTTAGCGGGTAAGCCAGCAGGTTCACATCGGCCTGTTTGATGCGGTCGCCCTCGTAGGTACGGTGCTCGCGGGTGGTGCCATCCTCAAAGCGATGAATGACAATACCATCGGCCACGTGCTGCCAAAGCGTGTCGGGCTGCTCACCTAATACCTGCGCTGCTGCTGTGGCGTACCGGAGCGCCGTAATGGCCGCCCCGTTGGTGAAGGCGTTGTCGTCTACGTTAGGAGCAAACTCGTTCGCTCCCACCACGTTCTTGATCGTGTAGGAGCCGTCGTCGTTCTCCGTCACCCGGCTCGTCCAGTAGTCAGCTACCGCTTGCAGCATCGGATACCCCCGCGCGGCGAGCCAGGTAGCGTCTTCAGTCACCCGGTAGTAGTTCCAGAAAGCAATCGCCACATCAGCGGTGATGTGGTGCTCAAAGGTACCGGTGAGCGCCCAGGGAGGGGTGGCTTCCTCGCCGGTGTCATCGCTCTCCCAGGGAAACATTGCCCCGCGGTAGCCAAAATTGACAGCCTTACGCCGGGCTATCTCCAGTCGGTCGGAGCGGTAGTTCACCAGCGAGCGGGCAATACCCTGATTCAAAACCAGCAGGGGCGGGAACATCCATAGTTCAGTATCCCAGAAGATGTGCCCGTTGTATCCTTGCGAAGACAACCCCATCGGAGCAATACTGAGATCGGAATCGCCGCGTCCGAAGGCGTACAGGTGGTAAAGGGCTAAACGAATATCCTGCTGCGACGCTCGATCACCCTCAATGATGATATCACCTTGCCACAGGTCGGCCCACTGGGCCCGGTGCTGTCCGAGCAGGTCGGCCCGGGGCGTGAGCAGGTTGAAGATAACGAAGCGTTCGGACTCAGACTGCGGATCGGCGAAGTCTTGGGTAGTACACTGCGCAGCGGTCCAGGCAAATCCCAGCGAGTCGCCCGCCGCTACGCTACGTGTGAACGACAAATGCTGTTCGTAGGCACTCACCGGCCGGTGCTCCAGCGCAGGACGCTGACTTTCACGGGTAGCGTTGATGTCGTGCCATACAAACGTGGCCGAAGTAGCCACAGTATGGCGCCCCAAACGGCTTTGAGCAACGGTCTGAAGAATCGGCATGGTAGTTTCTAAATCTTCGAGCACCCGGAAGGTGCTCGAGGGCGATTGGTACTCTTCGGGAGTGATGATCTTCCCGGTCGCTCGTACTGTGATCGCCCGTTGCGCCTGCACACTCAGGTCGACGTAGCCGGTGTAGGGCACGTTCCGCAGGGCGTACAGGGTGTATGACACGGTGGCCCGATCGCCCACCCGAAACGAGGTCACCAGCTTCGCTTCCTTCATGTCCAGGGTCTGCTGCCAATCGCTCACGTTAGCAGAGGTGATTTTTTCGCCGTCAATCTCCAGATCGATCGATCCGAAGTTCATACCACGCAGAATCTGACTTACCCCCAGGGGCGAAGCTTTGTCATACACATTGTTGAGTATGACGTGCTCTACTTCGAGTGGCTGCGCCGAAGGCAGCATCCCAATGCGTCCGTTGGCCACCACAATACCCGTATAATCGGTCGAGTCTTGCGTGGTGATCGTCCAGCCGCTCCCCTGGGCAAAGGCTGTGGCGGATAAAGCGGTAAATGCCCACAGAAGAATGCTTTTCATCGTGTTACGTACGTTAGTGTTACCAATTGATTTTACTGATTCGCCCGTCGCTACCCGCCGCCCAGCCTACCTCATGGTTCGGAGCGAACCGCACGGTGTGGTAGCCCACAGTATCCAGCACCCCGTACCAAGTGTGCCCCAGGTCGGTAGAGCATTCGGCGCCCGTCGGCCCCACGGTGAGTAGTATTTCTGCACCAGCATGGTACGCCACCGCCGAGCGATAACCCGCAGGAAAGGTTTTAGATCGATGCCAGGTAGCGCCGCCATCATCGGTGAAGCTGGCGGTGCTCTCTGCCGCTGACGGTTGCTGGTAGTCACCGCCCACAATTACTCCGCGCAGGGTGTCGGCAAATACGATGGAGAAGATGCCCTGAGAGGGTTCGCCCTGCGGCATCGGCGTGGTGGCTACCTGCCAGTGCGCCCCGCGGTCTGAGGAACGAAACACCCGGGCCTGTGCTCCGCCGGTAGCCAGCCAAACGTGGCGATCTTCTACGGTGGCCATACCGGTGCCGCTGGCAGCGAACCCCGCTTCCCCGGCCACGGGCGGCGGCATATGATCCACGGACAGAGGTTGCCAAGTCTGCCCGCCGTTGTTGGTAGCAATCAGCACGAAGTGCCCGTCGACAGGATCACTCATGGCGATGCCGTGCTGATGATCCCAGAAGGTGAGTACGTCGAAGAAGATGCCGGGAGTACGGTTTTCGTAGCGTAGCTGCCAACTGGCACCGCCGTCGGTGGTGTGGTAGAGCAGCGCCGGTTCGCCCGCACTGAGCACGAAGGCTTCGTCCGCACTAAAGGCTTCTATATCGCGAAAGTCTACCGAATCGGTGTCAGGAATTGAGCGTTTCTCCCAGGTGGTGCCACCGTCGACCGTACGCAGGCAGGTGCCCTCCGCACCGCTGGCCCAGGCCACCTGATCATCAACGACACTGAGCCCGCGTAAGCTGGCAGTCACCGGCGTGGTTTGTGGGGTCCACTGAAGGTCAACGGTAAAGTGATTGACGAAAGTAATACTAAAGAGTGTCAGAAAGATGAAAAACCCAGGGAGCATCATAAAAGAACCAATCATTTAGTTATCAGGCGGCAGTTCCTTGAACGACGATCTTAATATCAAGGCTAGCCAGTAACACCTCCAGTTCTTTGAGAAAATCACGACGCATACTTTCGTATTGCTTCCTCATACTGTCTTCGCCTGATTCCTTTTTATGAAAAAGAATCATGCTATTCAAACGGTCTATTTGCTCCAGAATATCTGACACTCGGACCGTTTTTTCATCTATCGACTGACTCATGTTTTAAACCCTTAAAGTTGATCTCTATAAAACCTTTCTCAAACTTCTTCTTCGCTCTATTCTTCTTCGTTTCACTGAACCATTCTCGCCAATATACTAAGTCGTAATTGCTTACCCAACGTCGTTCGTGATCAAGGGAATACATTTTTACGGCATAGGCATCTACGCAGAGTATCGCTGAAACGCTACCGGCCGATGTAGCACAAATTATTGTCCGATCACCAGTCAGACTGTACACCACCGGACAGGTAGTGTATCAAAAACGATACACTGTACGCCTGAGCTTAGCGTACAATAAAATGTAAGACTCTAATAACCAACATCTTATGAATTGATCACTAAATTGGTTGCTATCTTGCCCAATGAAGGATGAAAATTGGACAAGCATGCTAAGAACCTACTTCAAATTCGCCTTTCGCACCTTCTGGAAAGACCGTTTCTACGCACTACTCAACGTCGTGGGGCTGGCCACGGGCATCGCGGTGAGTATTATTATTCTGCTGTACCTACAGAGCGATCTCACCTACGACCAGCACCACGAAAAGCACGAGCAGATTTATCGCCTGGTCACTAACGTGAAGGGGCCCGGCGTCGAGTTTCACCCGGCCAAGGCGGCCCGCGAAGTAGCTCCCATGCTGGCCGATGACTATCCCGAGGTGCTCAACTTCGTTAGGATAGAAGAGATACGGCAAACCCTGGTTACCGTACCCCACGCGGGCGGAGAGCGCTACAACGAAGAACAGTGGGTATACGCCGACTCGTCGATGTTCAGCGTTTTCACCCACCTCTTTCTGGCGGGCGATCCGGCCACTGCCCTGCGCGATAAGCACAGCGTCGTACTCACGGCGGCGCTGGCGCAAAAGTACTTTGGGGAGCAGACGGCCCTCGGACAAACGCTGCTATTGCACGAAGAGCAGACGCCCCACACCGTGACCGGAGTGATAGAAGACCTGCCGGACAATACGCACCTCACCTTCGACGCCCTAGTTTCGCACGTGCCGCCCCGGCAGTGGTTTAGTGCCGAAGCGGGTGAGTTCGTGTCCGAATCTATCTGGAATCCGGATGTGTATACGTACCTGTTGTTTCCCGAGGGATATCAGCCGGAGGCATTCTTTGAGAAGCTGCCGCCCTTCTATGATCAGTACATCAGGCCCTTCGGTGATCAGGTAAGTGCTCGGCTGTGGTTTTACCTAGAGCCCCTGGCCGACGTTCATTTCTACTCGCAGCAGAGCAGCGACGAAGCGCAGGGGAATATTGCGTACATCTACACATTTGCCGGTATCGGTTTGGCCATTCTGTTGCTGGCGTGCATCAACTACATGAATATGGCCACCGCTCGCTCCGGCAGTCGCGGCAAAGAGGTGGGCGTGCGCAAGGTGCTGGGCTCAAGTCGCCGGTCACTGTTCTTCGCCTTCCTGGGCGAATCGCTGCTGCTGTCGTTGATCGGCTTGGTGCTGGCCCTCGGCTTGGTTGAGCTAATCCTCGTGGCCACGCCCTTCAACGAGTTGGTTCAGAAAGAGCTGGCGCTCGACTTGTTCCACAACCCTGTGCTGCTGGGCGGCACGTTGGGCATCACGCTGGTGGTAGGCATTTTATCGGGAGTGTACCCGGCATTGTACTTACCGGCCGTATCACCCGCCCGGTCGCTCAAGGGGCACGTTCGTTCTTCGGTCGGCAACCTGCGGCTGCGCAAAGCGCTGGTGACCCTACAGTTTGTGATCTCCATTGCCGTGGTCATCTGCACCTTTCTGATGCGCGACCAACTAGACTTTATGCGAAACACCGACCTCGGGTTTGACCAAGAGCACCTGCTGCTCGTCACCGTGCAGGATACCCTGACCGAGCGACAGCTTCCGGTGATCCGTCAGCAACTGCAAGCCCACCCGCAGGTGTTGGGGGTGACCACCTCGTACCACGCACCGGGCTTTGATATGGGTCAGGTGGTGATGCGCGTAGAAACCGACTCTACCCCCATCACCCAGGCGTTCAACGTGCTGAGCGTAGGAGCCGACTACCTGCAAACGATGGATATCGCGTTGACCGCCGGACGAGATTTTCATGCGGACATCTCCCGGGATACTCGCGCCTCGGCGTTTATCGTCAACGAAGCGGCCGCGCGGCAGTTGGGCTGGTATCAGCCAACCCAACCCAACGCCACGCCCGCCGATGCCCTGGACAAAGAGATAGGCTACTTCCACGGCGAAGACCTCGGGCGGGTGGTCGGTGTGGTACGAGACTTCAACGTCACCTCGCTACATAACGCCATTGAGCCCACCGTGCTCATTCCGATAGACGAAGGGAACAGCAGTTATCTTTACTTGCGCCTCAGCGGTAAAAACCTACCGCAGACCATTGCGGACGTGCGCGAGCAATGGGCTGAGTACGACCCTGACCATCCCTTTGAGTACACCTTTCTGGATGAGGCGTTCAACGAGCAGTACCAGGCGGACGAGCGGCAAAGCGGCTTGATTACGGTGCTGTCGGGCATCTGTCTGCTGATCTCACTGCTGGGTATTCTGGGGCTATCGGCCTACACCGCCGAGCGGCGCACCAAGGAAATCGGAGTACGCAAGGTACTGGGTGCCAATGTAGCGCAGATCGTCTACCTCCTGTTCAGCGACGTGATGTATTTGATCCTGGTGGCAGGGTTGGTGGCGGCACCGCTGGCCTACCTGCTGATGCGCTACTGGGTGCAGGATTTTGCTTACCGGGCCGAACCAAACGCGCTGCTCTACGGACTGGTGGCGATGGCCGCCCTGCTCTTCGCTTTCCTCACCATGAGCTTCCACTCCCTCAAAACCGCCCGGAGAAATCCGGTAGATTCGTTGAGGAATGAGTAGTGTTTTAATGAGTAATGATCGATGATGAATGAATAATGAGTTTTGCTCTTACTGTAAATCTTTCACTCCATGAAAAAGTACTTACTTATCAGCTGCCTTGTAACGGTTTCCTGTGCTGAACCACCTCAAGAACCCTATCAGTTACCTGGCAATGCTGCTAGCCTCCTCACAGGCGACTCTACTAAGACTTGGAAGTTGGCTCGTCGCTTCAATGGGGAAACACGCATGAACATGGGTGACTGTTTTCTATCCTACCGACAGACGTATCAATCCGACTCGACCATGCATGATAATAATGGAGAGCAGAGCGATTGCGGAGAAACGCTACATGCCACTTGGCATCTTGTGAGAAACGGAAGCGGCCACTACTATCTAAAACTTATCAGCGATCAATTGTCCGCCTTGATGAATATTGACGAAGATCACAAGTATTTTAAGATACTACAGCTATCAAAGGATCAAACGACAGTACGGTTCAAACACCAACAGTTTTCTAATAAAGCTACGTTGATCACTGATGTATACGTACCGGAAGACGCTTCGGTAGAAGATAGAGATTTTCATTGGTAAAATGTTCTACTGTACTTAGTTCGTAGATTTCTGCTAGCAGCTCGTTCCTTAACCTCTCTTCACTACTCATCAATCATTAGCCACTACTCATTCATCATCAGTCATTAGCCATCAATCATTATGCTCAAAAACTACTTCACCACCGCCCTGCGTCAGCTTCGTAAATACCGTAGTTACGCGCTTATCAACGTCATCGGACTCTCACTGGGGATCACCGGTAGCCTGGTGCTGTTCCTGCTCGTTCGTTTCTGGCTGAGCTTCGATACGTATCACGAAAAAGCCGACCAGATTTACCGGGTGGTGAGTACCGAAGTGTACCAGGGCATGATTGACAAGACGGGGGCTGTGCCGAAGCCCCTTTGTCAACGTGTTCGCCGACGAGTTTCCCGAGGCGGTAGCCAGCACCCCAGTTTTTCACTACGAGAACTACAAATTCGACGGGCTAATTAGTGTGGAGGAAGATGGTCCGTCGGCTCGAACGTTTCAGGAGCAGGAGGGCATCGGCTTCTCTACGAGTGCCTTCTTCGGCATGTTCGACCGCCCCCTACTGCTCGGCGATGCGATGACGGTGCTGGACGCCCCGTACAGCGTGGTGATTTCTGAACGCTGGGCCGATACGTTCTACGGCACCGACTGGCGTAAGGGAAAAACCGACCTACTCGCGGAAACCCTATCCATAGACACGCTCGCTAACCTGCGCGTCACCGGAGTGATGGCCGACCATCCGGACAACACCGACCTACCCTTCGATATGTTCATCTCTCACGTAACCATCGCGGATCAGGGCAACAGCTGGGAAAATCTGAATAGTTACCATCAGTTCTACGTGCTGCTCGATGAAGATACACCACCCGCTACCCTGGCGGCTCGTTTTCCGGCACTGGTGGATAAGTACCACGATGGTTCAGAAGGAGAAACCATGGAGTATAATCTACAGCCACTGCTGAGCATGCACTACGATATGGAAGCAGGTACGTTCGGCGACGATGAAGTGTCACGCGCTACCATCAGCACGCTCATCGTTGTTGCAGTGTTTCTGGTGCTGATTGCCTGCATCAACTTTATCAACCTCACCACGGCAGTGGCGTCTAAACGCGCCAAGGAGGTAGGCGTGCGCAAGGTACTAGGCGGCACGCAGCGGCAGTTAATACGCCAGTTTCTGAGCGAAACGACACTAATTACCGTCCTAGCGGTGCTGGTGGCCCTGGGCCTTACCGAACTGGCGGTCATTCAAGTGAACAACTTCCTGGAGCTATCGCTGGAGTTTGATCTGCTGACCGACCCGGCGTTGATCCTGCTCCTCATCGGCACGGTGGTGGTGGTCAGTGGGCTATCGGGAGCGTATCCGGCCTGGGTGCTGGCCCGCTTTCGTCCGGCGGAAGCCTTTCAGTCATCGCTGGTGCGCCACAGTGGTAACTTTTCGCTGCGACAGGGGCTGATTATCTTTCAGTTCGTGATTGCCCAGGCGCTGATTATCGCCACCATTGTGCTGGTGCGTCAGATGCAGTATATTCAGCAGGCCGACCTGGGCTATGACCGTGCCACGGTGGTTACGTTTCGATGCCCGGCGATGAGATAGATCGCAAAAAGACCCTACGGGACCAGTTGCGGCAGTTGAGTGCGGTAGAAGAAGCATCTCTGACATTCACCGACCCCACCTCTGCTTTCATCAATACCTCTAACTTTACCATAGCGGGTCAAGAGAAAGATTACTTCGCCGAGCTGAAGTTCGCCGACCAGCACTACCTCGATGCCTACGGACTGCGCCTCCTGGCGGGGCAGGGCCTGAGCGCACGCGATACCATTACCTCGGCAGTGGTGAACCAAGCCCTGTTGAAAGAGATAGGCATCGCCAGCCCCGCCGAAGCCATTGGTCAGATCGTAGAATTTCAGGGGCGTGATATTCCTATCCAGGGGGTGGTGCAAGACTTCCATACGCAGTCGATGCGTGATAAGATTGCACCCGTCATGATGCTTGACTACGCCCGGCCGTGCAACCAGGTCGCGCTGCGATTGCAAACCGCAGATCTCAAGGGTACGCTGGCGACCGTCGAAAGCTTATGGAAGCAATCGTACACGGGCTACGACTATGAATATGAGTTCTTGGACGATAAAGTCGCCGACCTGTACCAGCGCGAAGAGCGGCTGTCGTCGGTGCTGGCTGTGGCGGCGGGTGTCATTATTCTGATCAGTTGCCTGGGCTTGTACGGGCTGGTCACCTTCATGGCCGAGCAGAAGACCAAGGAAATCGGAGTGCGCAAGGTGCTGGGTGCGTCGGTGCTCAACATCGTAGGGCTGTTTTCCCGAGAGTTTGTCAAGTTGGTGGTGATTGCCTTTGCGGTGGCCGCGCCCCTCGCCTACTACGCCACGAACAGCTGGTTGCAGGGCTTCGCTTACAAGATCACGCTGGGCTGGGAAGTATTCGTCGGAGGCATTCTGGCCACGCTTTTAGTCGCCCTGCTGACGGTCAGCTACCGCTCGCTACGCGCCGCCCGGGCCAATCCGGTCGATTCACTCAGGAGTGAGTAATGACTAGTGATGAATAATAGATGCCAGGCTCGGCCCCTCCGTTCGCTATTCAAATTTCGTTGTGGTCAACTGTGGTTCCTGGAAAGGAAGCTCGGTCATTACCCCGCATTACTAATCCTAATAGATTACTATTATGCTTAAAAACCACTTGCACATCGCACTGCGTAACTTCCGCAGGCAAAAGTTTTATACCGGCATTAACATCATTGGGCTAGCCATCGGCTTGTCGAGTAGCTTGCTCATCGGCTGGTACGTGACTGACGAGCTGAGCTACGATCAGTTTCATCACGAAGTGGACCAGGTATACCGCATCACCACCGGTGGTAGCGATGAAGCCTATCGCCTGGCCACCACTCCCCCGCCCCTTTACAATGTCGTCAAGAGCGAGATTCCTGAAGTGGAAGCCGTGGCCCGGGCGTTTAGTTGGAACCACTCTACCATGCGACTGACCGAAGAAGATGATCCGGGGCAACAAACGGTATTCCGGGAAACCAGTATCTACATCGTAGACCCTGAGTTTTTAGAGGTGCTGGATTTCAATATCATCGCGGGCGATGCTGCGTCGGCTCTCAGTAAGCCCGGTTCTATCGTACTCACCAAAGAGACGGCCGAGCGCTACTTTGGTCAGCAGGCGGTGGCCCAACGTCAGGTAGTAGGCAAAGAAATTGTGTTCGGCGGAAGCCGCTCCATCCGACGGGTGACAGCCATCGTAAACCCTACCGGCCCTACGCACTTCCCCTTCGACATGCTGGTCGATACGCAAGGATATGAAGAAATCATGGGTGGTAATGGCTGGAGTTGGAACATCATGTATACCTACGTGAAGGTGAAGCCAGAAGTACAAGCGGATGCGGCTCGGTTGGCTGCTTTCAGGGAAAAGATCGACCGCATTGCCGAGCGGCATGCCCGGCCCGCACTGGAGGCTAGCAGCTTCGGACCCGAAGGTTCCTACGTCCCTCGTTACACCCTACAAGCGGTTACCGACATTCATCTTCATTCAGATCTCGAGCGGGAGCATCAGGCCAACGGCAGTGCAACCACGGTTTACATGCTGGTGCTGGTGGGCCTCTCGATCATCTTGCTGGCCTGCATCAATTTTATGAATCTATCTACGGCGCAGGCGTTCCGCCGGGCCCGTGAGGTAGGAGTGCGCAAAGTTATGGGCTCGTCGCGTACGAGTCTCGCTATTCAGTTCCTTACCGAATCTACCGTACTAAGCTTAGCGGCCACGCTACTCGCATTGGGTACGGTAGAGGTGCTTCGGATACCCTTTAACGCGCTGGTGGGCAAACAACTATCCTTTGATTGGCTGAGCCATCCTCACCTTTTGCTTTGGACGGGCGGAGGCACCATCGCGGTAGGCCTACTGGCGGGGAGCTATCCGGCATTCTATCTCTCGTCTTTTCGTCCGGCGACTGTACTGCGCGGCAAGCTCAGCCGCTCGGGTGGACTCGGTGGCTTTCAGAACACACTCATCACTTTCCAGTTTGCCGTATCGATGATCCTACTTATCACAACCGCCATCGTGATACGTCAGTTGATGTTTGTGCAGTCGCAAGACATTGGTTACGACCGCGAGCACGTGATGGTGATCAACAACGACCGAGAGATTAAAGACCGTTGGAAGGATTTCAAAGGCAGCGCTCCGTCAGCAATCAGCGGTCGAGGAAGTGAGTTTTGCCACCGGTGTGCCTTCTCAAGAAATGCGCGCCGTGTTATGCGAGGCATTCAGGTGGAAGGGTCAGCGGGTAGTCGAGGTATGAGATGGCTGCTTGTTGATCAAGATTACCTCTCAACTCTTCGTTTAACAATGGCGACGGGGCGCAACTTCCGGGAAGATATTGCTTCAGATAGCACCAACGGTTTGATCATCAACGAAGCCGCCGCACGGGTGCTTGCGCTAGAACAACCAGTGGGTAAAACCATCATCAAGGATCCGGGCGAGTCTAACGAAGAGCGATTACAGATCATTGGGGTGGTTAAAGACTTCAACGTGGCGTCTTTCAACAGTCAGGTGAAACCGATGGTTTTTCGGTACTATACGCCTAGCTTTCTCACCGATTATATTGTGGTACGGTTTGCAGCGGGTGCCGTACCCGACGGCGTGCAGCAGGTAAGCGATCTATGGCGGCAGTTTGAGCCGAGTAACCCGCTGGTTTACTCGTTTCTGGATCAGGATTTTGACCAACTTTTCCGGTCAGAGCAGCGTCTGGCCCGAGTGCTAAGCACCTTCGCCCTACTCGCGGTACTCGTGGCGTGCATCGGACTGTTCGGACTCGCCTCCCTAACGACCGCCCAGCGCACCAAAGAAATAGGGGTGCGCAAAGTACTGGGGGCTTCGGTGTCACAAATTGTGTACCTGCTATCGCGCCATTTTTTGCGGCTGGTGATCCTGGCTTTCGTCGTGGCCGCTCCTGTTGCCTACTGGATCGCTGAGCAGTGGCTGCAAAATTTTGCCTATCACATACCAGTAGAACTAAGCGTCTTCGGACTGGCCGGTGGCATTTGTGTGCTCGTCGCCTGGGCGACCGTCAGCGCACGCTCACTACAAGCCGCCCGCGCCAATCCGGTAGACTCTTTAAGAAATGAATAATGATTCGTCAGTTTCTCACCCCTAGGCTTCTTCCAGGGCATCAGTACAGGGTCTTGCTCCCCGTCTGCTCACCCAAGTCCACCAGTCTGCCTTTGCCCGCGTAATCTAGGTCAGAGATCAATCATTAGCCTCATTAACCACTATCAACCATGCTACGAAATTATCTTTCTGTCGGTACCTTGAGGTCACTTAGGCAAACGCAAATTCTACACTGCCGTCAATATTGTGGGTTTGGCGGTCGGAATGAGTTGCTGTAGGCACTAAGCTCATCGAACTCTTTCCTACTTAAAGCAGTGGTCGCTCTGTACTGTTTGTCGGTGCGAAGATTGTAGTAGATGTTCATCCTGCAAAGATACAAAAACGTAAATAACTGTAAATCAATAGGTAAAAAGTCTACTCATTATTCATCAATCATTACTCATTAACCACTATCAACCATGCTACGAAATTATCTTTCTGTTGCCTTGAGGCACTTACGCAAGCGCAAGTTCTATACTGCCGTCAATATTGTGGGTTTGGCGGTCGGAATGAGTTGCTGTCTACTGATCAGCGCGTACGTGTTAGATGAATTAAGCTACGATACGTTTCATGAGAAGGCGGAACGGATTTATCGCATT
The DNA here is from genome assembly GCA_965213875.1 of Tunicatimonas sp. Taxonomy (GTDB): domain Bacteria; phylum Bacteroidota; class Bacteroidia; order Cytophagales; family Cyclobacteriaceae; genus Tunicatimonas. Next base: position 57,783 of record CBDCAN010000028.1, read on the forward strand.
ACTACCCAGCTAGACCTCAACGGCCAGCGTTATGATGTAGCCGCCAGCAACGAGGAGATGGCAGAAGTACTGTCTACCGCTTTGCCGGAAGCAGAAAAGGTCGTTCGCATTGATGCATGGCAGCCGGTATCCGTGAAGTACGAAGAGCAGCTTTTCTTAGAGAGACGTATTTTGGCAGTAGACAGCGCATTCTTTGAGGTTTTTAGCTTCCGCCTGCAAGAAGGAAACCCAGATGATGCGTTGCACCATCCACAGTCAGTTGTGCTGACGCAAACCACGGCTCACAAGTACTTTGGTAAGCAGTCAGATTTACTGGGAGAAACACTGTTAATAGATAAGCAGCCGTACACGGTGACGGGCATTGCGGAAGACCCGCCTGCCAATAGCCACTTCCACTTCGATTTTTTGATTCCTTTTCGTTACCAGCCATCGCCATTTCCTAGCTGGGCGAATCTTGCCAATGTTAGAACTTACCTGCTACTGGCTGATCATATTGATCCGGCACCGCTTTCAGAAAAACTACATGCCTTGTACAAAAAGCACGATACGGCCCAGTACGAAGAACTTCAACGGATGGGCGGAAAGGTAGCGTTTCCCGTCCAACCTCTGCTGGACATTCATTTGCACTCGCAACGGATGAATGAGTTTGAACCCAATGGTAATATCACGTATGTGTACACTTTCGCGGCCATTGCGCTGCTCATTATCCTGTTAGCCTGTATTAATTTTATCAACCTATCCACCGCCCGTTCTGCCGAAAGAGCCAAGGAAGTAGGTATCCGAAAAACCGTAGGCTCCAGTCGGGCCGCACTGATTGGACACTTCCTGACAGAATCTATCGTCATAAGTATCACAGCCATGCTGCTAGCCCTAGGACTGGCCGAGCTGTTACGCTACCCTTTTAGCGAAGTGGCAGGCAAGACATTAGACTTGCACCTGCTGGATGACGCCCGGGTTTGGCTAATCATTACCGGTATCGTTTTGCTGACCGGGCTTGTCGCCGGATGGTACCCAGCCTGGTACCTAACGAAGTTTGAGCCGGTTAGGGTATTAAAAGGTAGCTTTGTGTCAGGGGGGCAGCGTCCACGATTCAGGAATGTGCTGGTGATTTTTCAGTACAGCGTATCTATCTCCTTGGTTATTTGCACGCTACTGGTCTACCGGCAGTTGCAGTATATGCAAAATATCAACTTAGGGCTTCACAAAGAGAACGTACTGGTCCTGCCAAACAGCGTTGATTTAGGGACTAACTTTCAACCCTTTCTTAGTGCCCTGAAAGACCAGTCGTATGTTACCGCCGTCGCGGCCTCGCGGCAAAACCCGTTCGCCATAGACAACGCCAGCGATGCGCGGAAGAAAGGCGATGCTCCCGGACAAAGTATGATGCTCATTAGCCAAGTAGTGACGTACGATTATCTTAAGACACTGGGTATTCAATTAAAAGCAGGGCGCAATTTTTCTCAGGATATTGCTTCTGACACCACTGCATTGATTCTCAACCAAGCGGCGGTAAGAGCATTAGGTTTAGAAAAGCCACTGGATGCCATTATTGATTGCGATGAGGAGTTCGACTACCACGTGATCGGTGTGGCGGAGAAATTTCACTTTGGCTCGCTGCACGAAGAGATAGCCCCTTTCGCGTTTATGCTACAGCGGGAACAACCTCTGAGTACCATAGAGGTACGCATATCGCCAGAGAACACCATAGCGAAAGTCGGTGCCATTGAAAAGCTCTGGCAAACGTACGCCCCCGACCTACCCTTCACTTATTCCTTTCTGGATGAAGACTACGATGCCCTCTTCCGGGAAGAGCAGCGTTTGGGTAGGCTTTTTACGGGCTTTACCATTTTGGCCTTACTGGTAGCTAGCTTGGGCTTATTTGCCCTGGCTACTTTCATGGCAGAACGCAGGGCCAAAGAGATTGGCATTCGCAAAGTTTTAGGGGCTTCGGTTACTACAATTGTCACGATGCTCTCTCGAGACTTCATCAAGCTCATCATCATTGCGCTACTCATAGCAGTACCCATCGGTTATTATGCGATGCAAATGTGGTTACAGGACTTTGCCTACCGTACGGATATTTCTTTTGGTGTGTTTGTGGTGGCGGGAGCCAGTACACTAATTATTACGCTACTCACCGTCAGCTTTCAAGCGATCAAGGCGGCTATTGCTAACCCAGTGGACTCTCTGAGGAATGAATGATCTGTACTAAAAACTACTTGTTATGCTGACTAACTATATTAAGGTGGCTCTGCGTACGATGTGGCGACAGAGGCAAGGAACCCTCATCAATATTCTGGGCCTATCGGTGGGAATGGCCGTCTGTATGCTCATCGTATTGTACGTGCAGGATGAGCTATCGTTTGATCGTTTCCATACGCATGCTGAACGAATCTACCGGGTAGCGGGTGAGTACGATCAGGGGGGAGAGGCGGTTAATCGAAGTGCACTCACTACATATTTACTGGCCCCCGACTTAGAAACGAGTTTTGCGACCGTTGAAAAAGTAACCCGTATTGACCGGAGTCCTGCGTTTGTTGAGTATAAAGACCAGCAGTACCACGAAGCAGCCGTTTATTGGGTAGACAGCACGTTCCTGGATATCTTCTCGTTTCCCTTAATTGACGGTGATGCTTCCACCGCTTTGGATGCCCCCAATGCGGTGGTGGTGAGCCAGACAATGGCCGAGAAATACTTTGGCTCTTCTACTCAGGCAGTGGGCGAGGTGCTCACCTTTTTTGATACTGTTTCGGTGATGGTTACCGGAGTGATGAAAGATATGCCCGGCAACTCTCATTTGCAGGCTGATTTTCTGGTATCACTACGGACGATAGAGCCTTTATATCCGCCGTGGGTCCTTCAGAATTGGGGCGGCACTACTCTCCGTACCTACGTCTTGCTGGCAGAAGGAGCTTCCCCTCACGTGCTGGAAGAGCAGATCAACCAACAAGTGTTGGAAAATGAAGGCGAACGGATCGCTCAACGACGTCATTACTTTTTACAGGCCTTAACGGATATTCACCTTCGGTCGCAGCTAACGGCTGAGATTAGTCCGAACGGAGATATTCGCTACGTGTACCTCTTTTCAGTGGTGGCTCTACTAATCGTTCTTATTGCTAGCATCAACTATATCAATTTGGCTACCGCTTACGCTACTAAACGCGCGAAAGAAGTGGGCATTCGTAAGGTGATAGGCGCGCAAAAGAAGCAAATAGCGATTCAGTTCCTCAGTGAAGCGGTGCTGATTACAGGAGTGGCGTTTTTGATCGCCGGACTTCTGACCGAACTCAGCATGCCCTTGTTCAGAGAGATAACCGGAAAGAGTATTACCTTACACTTTCTGGGCAACTTCACGATGATGGGGCACCTATTCCTTATCGCTCTACTGATTGGCTTGCTGGCGGGGAGTTATCCGGCTTTCTTTGTCACTTCCTTTTCGTCTACCGATGTTCTGAAGGGAAATCATCCCAAGAGCAGTGCTTCTGTCCTGAGAAAAAGCCTGGTCGTGTTTCAGTTTCTGGCTTCTATCCTACTACTGATCGGCACACTGATTATATTCAAACAGCTGCATTTTCTGCGCCATCAGAAGCTGGGTATTACCACCGAACAGGTGCTGCTGGTTCCACTACCGACCATCGCTATGCAACAGCAGTACGAAACGATGAAGAACCGACTGCTGGAGAACAACCGTTTTATTGACGTCACGGCCACCAACAGTGCGCTCACCCAACGGGTAGGCGGCTGGCGGTCGTATTATCTGCGAGGGTCAGAAGAAGAGACGGTGATCCCCACTATGATCGTAGAACAGGACTTCTTTCGGACACTGGAAGCCGACTTTGTGGCAGGTCGGGATTTTTCGCAAGATCGCCCTACCGATGTCTCCGAAGCCTACATCATCAACGAAACGGCTCAGCAGTTCTTACAACTGGAATCTCCGGTAAACACCCCCATTATCGGTTCTGCTTTTACCGGGAGCACTTGGTCCAAGAAAAATGCCCGGATCATTGGGGTAGTCAAGAATTTTCACCTGGCTTCGCTACACACTGAAATTCAACCGTTGATCTTCTCACTACATTCCCCACAAACCATGTCGGTGAATTTGATGGTCATCCGAGTGACTGGCGACATTGTAGGGGCGGTAGAGTATCTTGAGACGCTGTGGCTCAACATGGACCTAGAACGCCCCCTCACCTACTCCTTTCTCGACGAAGATGTGTATACACTGTACCAAGCCGAAGAGCGTTTCTCCCGAATCTTTACCATTTTTTCGGCATTAGCCTTGGTCATTGGGGGATTGGGGGTGTACGGACTGGCCTCCTTCGTAGCAGTGCAACGCACCAAAGAGATCGGCATTCGCAAAGTTTTAGGGGCTTCGGTTACTACAATTGTCACGATGCTTTCTCGAGACTTCATCAAGCTCATCATCATTGCGCTGCTTATCGCAGTACCCATCGGCTACTACGCCATGCAAACGTGGTTGCAGGACTTTGCCTACCGTACGGATATTTCTTTTGGGGTGTTTGTGGTGGCGGGAGCCAGTACACTAATTATTACGCTACTCACCGTCAGCTTTCAAGCGATCAAGGCGGCTATCGCTAACCCAGTGGACTCTCTGAGGAATGAATGACTGATGAGTAAGCAAATGTTTTAAATCTATTTTTTTATGTAAAACATAAAATATATTTTGTTTTACGTGATTAATTCTACTTCTTGCTTTCATCACAAATTTATTACGATGAAAGAACCTAGGTCATTACCCGTTCGCATTCTTCGAGGATTACTTCAGTTAGCCCTTATCGTAGAGGTTATTGCTGCCGTAGTGGTGCTCGCCACCTTCACCCTAACCGTATTCAGCGAAGAGGATACGTTGTTGTCCGCCTGGCCCGTGACATTAAGTGAACAACCGGCTGACGTAGCCCTCACGGCCGATGATCCTACGGTGTACGATTTGTCACTGACCGTCAGTCAGGGAGTGATTCGCTTTTCGGCAGACACCGCTGCTCACTACCTGCTTAAGCTTGTGGACGCGCTGCTGCTGTTTGGCGTGGCCATCACCATCACCGTGTTGCTTAAGCGTATTACCAACACCCTGCGCGCCAGCAGCCCGTTTGTCATAAGCAACGCGCGCCGGTTACGGATAATCGCGCTCCTACTGATCGGTCTGGTGCCGTACGACGTACTGAAAGGACTCGTGTACCGCAGCTTTTTGATGAGCCGTACGTCGGTAATTTCCGGAGAATACATCAGCTTCTTCAACGGGCCCTCTTCATCGACAGAGAACCAGCCGGTATGGATTGACTTGCCCGTAGACGTGCAACCGTTACTTATCGGACTAGTATTACTGGTGATCGCTGAAGTGTTCCGGTCAGGAGTGCTGCTGCGCCTAGATAACGAATCCATCGTATAGCCATGCCCATCATCATTAACCTGGACGTCGCCATGGCGAAGAAGAAGATGTCGCTAACCGAGCTATCCGAAAAGGTAGGCGTGTCGATGACCAACCTGTCGCTACTCAAAAAGGGCAAGGTGAAGGGTGTACGCTTCAATACCCTGGAAGCCATTTGTCGAGTGCTCGACTGCAAGCCGGGTGACATTCTGGACTACGAAGAATAGCACCAGCTCCAACGTAACCTCTCATTTCTACGCACGCCATTGTTCCGAAAATCGGTACGCGGCCCCGCTGTATCCTATACTGTCTTAACTCCAAACCTTGTATCATGAAACATTCAGAAACCAGTCGTCCGAAAGCCACCGCGATCTTCATCCTTACCATTCTGGTCGGCTACGGGCTATTTATTGCCCCGAACCTATTTTTTGGAATCACGAAAGTAAACGGCGGTTACACGGGGACTAATCTCCTGCTGACGGCTATCTTTCAATGTGTTACCGTTATTCTGCTGTTATATTATTCGTTAAAAAAGCTAGGTAAGGACTTTCTTGATATAGGACTGGTTTTCGCCCATTGGAAGCGAGACGCGTTGCTCGGTTTACTGGCAGGCCTGACCTGGACTTTATTACAATTCATCCTCGTTATCCCCGCTACCGGAGGGGCTAGTCGGCCGGACATGGTCGGCTTGCTATCGCTGTTCGACGGTTCGTTGTGGGGCACGCTCTGTTTCTTGGCGCTGGGAGTTATTGGGGGTGGCATCACCGAAGAAGTATTTAACAGAGGGTACTTTATTACGATACTCACCGATCTTTTCGACAACCGAAAGGTAGGGCTTGCTGTAGCAGTGGCGCTGTCTATGCTACTGTTTATCGTAGGGCATTTGCCTAGCGGCGCAGTAGCGTGGTTTGATCTGCTGATTCCTACCACCGCCTACACAGTGCTGTTCTTATACACTCGCCGACTCACTGCCTCGATGGTAGCGCACGGTGTTTACAACGCTACCGCTATTCTCGCCTCGTTTCACCTGTACTATTGATTAATAGGCTTATCATAGAATAAGTAGCTACGGCTGGCTTCTTGGCGGCTTATCTATTGTTATGCGACGATGAACCCACCCAAACAAAACGCCCTGTCCCGGCAATACGACAAGCTGATCAAAGAATGTCTCACTGAGTCATTGGATGGTATCCTAACGCATGCGTTGCGGATTAATGCGCAATCCACCGTGTTGCTGGACAGCAAGCTCCAGGCAACCGAAGAGCGAGAGGCCGACTTTCTCATTGAAGTGACTGAAACTTCCGGTCGGCAGTTTTTGCTCCATCTAGAGTTTCAGTCTACCAATGATACGAGCATGTCGTTTCGGATGCTACGCTACTGGTTGTTTATGATGCAACAGTACCGAGAGCAGCCTCCAGATGTACGACAGTACGTAATCTACGTCGGCAAAGCCCCGATGAATATGGCGAATACGCTGTCTTACGACCGCCTTCAGTACAACTACCCACTCATCGATATGCGCTCGGTATCGGCTACTCCGTTCCTAAACTCAGATAAACCAATAGAGATCATTCTGGCGGTTCTGTGTGATTACCAGAACCAAGACCTATTGGTAGAGAAGATTTTGCGACGCTTAAAAGAAACGGTCGTTGAAGAATTACGTTTGAGTAAGTATATTCGTCAGTTGGAGATATTCTCACAGCTGCGCAACCTTCAAGATACTGTTTACCAAAAGAAATCAGCCATGGACTTTGTGTATAATATTGAAAAAGACCCGGTGTATAAGGAAGGAGAGAAACGTGGGGAAGAACGAGGAGAAAAGAGAGGCGAGATACAGGGCGAAAAACGAAAGGCACTAACGATGGCCCAGGCAATGAAACAAGCAGGCGAACCCCTGGAAAAAATCATTACCTACACGCAGTTAACCGCTGAAGAAATAAAAACCCTTTAGTATTTCGTTGCGCCTAACTGTCTTCCCAACTACCGTGCTTCAGCCAGCCGCTGAACTGCTTTTGCAGCCAGGGGATGGCAAAAAAGACCGCGTAGGGAATCTCAATGAACGTGATTAACAGGGTTTTGAACGGTACGGGCCAGTCGCTGATGTATGGGCCTAGTAGCCATTGTGTGAGGGTGACGGCCGGATAAATAGCCAGCCATACGATGACAGCGAATCGGTAACGAGGAGCTTTATCTTCTTTAGGACTAGGGTCTACGGCCATAGTGATCGTTTAAAAAGTTTACTCTCTAAAGAGATAGCACCCCAAATGGTTTGCTGAATGTTGGTTAATGGATGATTTTCTGTGTGGTCAGATACTGGATATTGCATGATCGTATTGTGAATCACTTACTACCCATCACGACTCATTCACCATCATCCGTTTGCTACACTGCCTGGTTAATTACCATCACCATCTTAGAGTACACCGTCTCGCCCTCGTGGTCGGTACGCTTGAGGCGGTAGTAGGCAATTCCGTTGTTTACCTCTTTGTCCGTGAAGGCATATTGATGGGCGGTTGGCCCACCGTCTGCCCCGCCTAAAGTTGTCAAAGAATTGAAAATCATACCGTTGCTGCTACGCTCTACGGTGAATGCGTAGTGTGCGGTGACTCCTTCAGCCACCCATCGCATGGTAACATAACCTTGCTGGGGTGTAGCGGTGAACAGAATGGGTTTGAGCGCATCGCTCTTCTGTTTTACTTCGGTGTATAAATCGGCGTAAGCCTTTTGTAGTGCCAGACCGTCTTTTCCGAACGGCGCTCTACCTTCCGAGCGGACATCATTGCCGAGGTAAAAAAGCCGACTGCTATCGCCCAGGTAGGTAATTTTCTTAGGGGCATAGGCCACCCACTGTCCGCCCACCGCGATGGTTCCATAGTTGGTCATTTCGCTCTTCTTGTCGACTACTAAGTCGCCCGCTACCATCAGCACTCCTCCTTGCTCTACCGATAGGTTAGCCTTGTGGCCAAGGGTAAAGTTGCCTTCCACCACAAGCGTATCTTTAATGATCAGGGTGCGCTTGGCCCCCTTTCGGTAGCTCAGATGACCGCGCTGCGTCACTTTAGCCAAAATTTCAATGTCGTGCTCAATGTTGCCGTCGGGCGGAATGGCTTCTCCTTCCCACACTTCTGACGACTGCCAGTTTCCGGCCTGCACGGCGTAGAAACGGGCATTGTCAGCCAGGCTGTCTTCACTGTTACCTAAATTGAGGTAGGTGAACACCGCTACTCCGGCCACAACCGCCAGGGCGCAGCTCGCTGCTACGGCGTACTGAAGACTCATTTGCTGTTTGACGCTTACTTTTTGTCGGGTAGATCTTCTTGATCCCATAGCTAGTACTGTTTTATTAAAGAATGGTCGGTGAAAATACGAGGTCTTCCGCCTCAATTTTGTCGCCCTCACTGATGAGTGCGGCGCGCTCTACGAACGACTTGAGCTCGCGTACGTTACCGGGCCAGTCGTGGGCGAGCATATCTTCCAGTGCGGCTGAGGCAAATGACTTGTTCGGACTACTGTCTTGCAAGAAATGCTTCGCCAATACGATGATATCATTACCGCGTTCGCGCAGCGGCGGCAAGTGGATCAGAAACCCTTGAATGCGGTAGTACAAATCTTCTCGAAACTTGCCCTCCTTCACCCGCTGCCCCAGGTCTTTGTTGGTAGCCGCCAGCACGCGCACATCCAAACTAATCTCTTTATTGCTTCCGATGCGGCTGATCTTTTTTTCCTGTAGTACCCGCAGTAGTTTGGTTTGCAGGTTGATGTCCATCTCCCCGATTTCATCCAGTAAAATAGTGCCGCCGTTGGCTTCTTCAAACTTACCGATGCGCCGCCCCGAGGCCCCGGTAAACGCCCCCTTTTCGTGCCCAAACAGCTCACTTTCAATCAGATCTTCGGGAATAGCAGCTACGTTGATGGCGATAAAATCTTTCTTGCGACGACGCGAGTTATAGTGCACGGCTCGGGCAGCTACTTCTTTTCCCGTGCCACTCTCTCCGGTAATCAGCGCCAGCACGTCGCTGTTCTCAATCTTCTGCATCATGCGGATGACCTTCAGCACCGCATTGCTTTCACCGATAATACTGGAATAGTGGTGCCGGTCGATGATCTGGTCACGCAGCACTTCTACTTCTTTCTGTAGATTAGTATGGGCGGCCAAGGTCTTCACGCAGTGCGTAAGCTCATCGAAGGTCTGCTTGTTTTTGACGATGTAATACTTCGCCCCGTGCTTGTAGGCTTCTACCGCCACCGACACATCTTCTTGCCCTGACACAATCACGATCGCGATATCAGGATTGTACTCATTGATACGCTTGAGTATATCCAATCCCGACATGCCGGGCAGGTTATAGTCAATGGTCACAATATCTGGCTGTTCGTGGAGGTGATCGAAGAACTCTTCACCGGTAGTAAAAACGGTAACGTCGTAGCACTCTTCTTTCTCGAGGGTATGCTTGATCATCTTACCGAAGATCACATCGTCTTCTACGGCAAATATTTTAGTCATTTTAGCCATGCGGTCAACTTCAGTGGTTTGGTTAACCCGCTAGGTTCAAATTTCCTACCGTAAGACTAGTACCAGTATGGTCGTTATCGCTTCTTCTTACGCACTACGGCTGGCGTCGGAAAAGACGGATGCAGCCTACGGATGGGGTAAAAGCACCCATAATCGTAGGCAAGAACACGTAGATCATCAGGTGATATTACCAGTTTTATCTCACCGAACTTTACGGCCTTTACCACAAAAAACCAGAAAACCGAGCCACTTGATACGCTGACCAAAACCCTAAAAAGAACCGCTCATCAATGATCGTCTACCGCTGATCAATTATCCTCTACTCTTCGTATTCCATACCGCATAGGACTGGCTTAGCCTACCTACCTTCACCACGGAAGATTAGTAAACACCGCCTATCTATTGTGGGCGCGGCACGAACACTCACGCTATGCACTATCGAATTGTCTATTTGATTGCCCTTCTTTCTAGTATCGGCTCCTCCCCTGCTACCGGCCAAAACGAGCCGCTTGGCAAGATTGTCACCGAACATATCAAGTCTTCACTACTGCGCGAGAATCGCATCGCATTAGATACCAACCGTAGTGTTATGGTATACCTGCCCCCCGGTTACGAATCTTCCGACCGGCGCTATCCGGTCGTTTATTACTGCCACACCACTTTTTCTAACCCTGCCAAGCTGTTTGAAGAAAGCGATATTGCAAAATTACTAGACCAAAGATTTGCGGCAGATCACGCGGGTGAGTTTATTCTAGTGGTAGGCGACTACAGCACCCCAACCACCGGCAGCGTTTACGAAAACTCACCGGTCTCAGGACGATGGCTGGATTTTACGGTACAAGAATTAGTACCGTTTATTGATCGACAGTTTCGCACTCTCGCCCAACCCGATAGCCGAGCCGTGGTTGGTCACTTCCTGGGTGGTCGGGGGGCGTTAAAGCTAGCAATGGCCTATCCGGACTTGTTTGGAGTCGTATACGCCATGCATCCGGTTGCTACCGGGGTAGGTCGGATACCGTGGTCTTCTCTCGCGATCGATTGGGAAAAAATTCATCGGGCAAAGTCACTGGCTGACTTAGGCGATGATGTCAGGACACGCCTGTTTGTCACAATTAGTCAGGCTTTCTTACCCAACCTAGACCGACCGCCTTTCTACTGCGATTTTTTTATGGAGATGTCCGAGGATGCACTCACTCTTAACGCAGAAAGTTTGCGAAAAACTCAGCAGGGTTTTCATATAGAAGAAGGCTTAGACACTTCGCTAGACAACCTTCGTTTGCTGCGAGGCATTGCATTTGACTGGGGGCGGTTTGATCCGGTTCAAGATCATGTGTACGCCAACCAGGCATTTAGCCAGAAGCTGGAAAGTCTGGGCATTGAACACGAGGCAGAGGAGTATCGTGGCGATCCGTGGAACCGTATTTGGACAGCCAACGGACGCTTTTATACACGGGTGCTTCCCTTTCTGGCACGGCACCTCGTATTCGAGGCTCAACTGTAACTTTTATTTCAAAAGTGTGATGCACAAAGTCAAATACGCTGTATTGCTCACAGCCCTCTTCTACTTGCCCGCAGCAGACAGTTTTGCGCAGTCCGTTGAAGCGTTAGACCAGCGCATAGTTACTCAACTGATAAAATTCCGAACCGATTATGCCGCAGGTTTGACGGAAGGACAACCCGAGGCAATCGTGCGCTACTATGCGGATAGCGTCCGGCTGATGCCCGATTTTCAAAAAACCATAGTATGCAAAAACAACGCGCTATCGTATCACCTTGCTTTCTTGGCTCGTTACGACGTTCAGGAATACCGTAGAGCAGCAACAGAAATACTATATCTAGGTGCTCAAATAGCGGAGATTGGACAATTCAGTATGAGGTTGACCACCAAGAGCACTCGCCAAACGCATACGTTAAGCGGTAAATATTTGAATCTTTGGAAAAGATTAGAGAGAGGTGAGTTGTTGCTACTTACTGAAGCCTGGAACTACAACAGCCCGCTTACCATTGAGGGGCAGTTAAAATTCGAAGGAATGTCTACCGCCCGCCTTTCCTCAGAGGTGCCCACACCGGTCGGCGAACCGGTCTACTTTGAGGTGGCAGCCCTCAGTAGCCTGATGGAGGCTACCGTTTCGCAGCATAACGCCCGTCGCTGGTCTCAGTTCTACACCGACGACGCGTCATTTCTTTACAGCCGACACCCCGTATATCACGGACGAATGGCATTGGACAGTTTTTTCGTAGAACACGTCAGGGAATTACCCACCTTTGAACGATTAGCGATTTATCACGACCGGATCGATGATCTGGGAGAGTACGTGATTGTGTACGCCAACCATTTGGCAACGGTGAAGGGCGACAACTTTTCCGGGACGTTCACCGGAAAGGACTTGGCTATTTGGCGAAGAGAATCAGACTGTTCACTAAAAATCTTCCGACACATTGCTATGTACGATTGATACACAATTCGGTGAAGGAATAATCAGTTAGAATGTTGTAGATTAGAAGACCTAAGTCTCTGACCGCCTTGCCTACTGCACCGCCTATGTACAACTGGCTCCTGCGATATAAACTGTATCACCTGCCGTTTTGGATGGTCTACCACTATCTATGGTGGGTGATAGCCATCGGTAGCCCAACGGAAGCGGCCAGCAGTATTCTCTTCTCGGTTTATTCGTTCAAGTTTATTTTCTACGTCGTTTTCCAGGCGCTGGGCGTGTACTTCAACCTATACTTTCTGATTCCGAAGTTCTTAGAAGAAGGACAATACGCTGTCTACGCCAGCCTACTGTTACTAACGATATTAGGCACTGCGGCTCTGATTGTGACCGGTTATTACGCTGGGGCTTTCTTCTCTCAGCAGACTTTTCAAGCGTTGTATCATGCCCCACCCAGTGCGTATTTTCAGTTCTTTACCGCCAATGCTCTGCCTTCTACCGTGGCCAGCATGACACTCGGAATGAGTATTAAGCTGACCAAGAATTGGCTTGATGCGCAACGGCAACAACAGGAGTTGGAAAAGAGGCAGCAAGTACTGGAGAAAGAGAAGTTGGTTACTGAGCTCAAGTATCTCAAGTCGCAGTTCAACCCGCATTTTCTGTTCAATACCATTAATTCCATTTTCGTACTGATTCACAAGAATCCGGATAGTGCCGCCGAGTCACTAGCCAAATTTTCCGAACTACTACGCTACCAACTGTACGAATGTGACGAAGCCTACATTCCGCTCACACGAGAGCTTGACTATCTTATCAATTTTATTGAGTTGGAAAAACTACGGCAAGACCATCATATCACCGTCGATCTACAGACCAATCTTCCGCCGCCTGATCGCTTGGTTATTGCGCCTTTTATACTGTTACCTTTCGTTGAAAATGCCTTCAAGCATGTTTCTCAAAGAGCGAACCAACCTAATTGGATCAATATTGTCTTGGTTCGCCACCAAGACGAACTACGGTTGGATATCACTAATAGCACGGATAAGCCCCGTCAACAGATCAGGGCGTCAAATGTGCCGGGCGGAGTAGGCCTCAAAAATGTGCGTCGACGTTTAGCGCTACTCTACGCCGGGCAATACGACCTGAACGTCCGGCAGGAAGATCAGCAATTCCGAGCGACGCTACACCTTACCCTACAGCCCGCGTTGCTTCCTCAATTGATTTCATCATGACGCTCGCCTGTGTAATTATTGACGATGAACCACTTGCCCGCGAATGCATCGCTGGCTACGTGCGCAAAGTAGATTTTCTCTCCTTGGTAGGCGAAGGTAACAACCCGATCGTACTTGAGCAGTTACTCGACGAACAAGACGTAGACCTTATTTTCCTGGATATCCAGATGCCTGTCATTAGTGGTATTGACTTCTTGAAGATGAAAGACCGCCTACCGCCCGTAGTGATCACCACCGCCTTTCCGAATTATGCCCTGGAAGGATTTCAGTTGAACGTGCTGGACTACCTACTCAAACCGATCACCTTTGGTCGGTTTTTTCAGGCGGTGAATAAGGTAAAAGACTACCAGAACCTCACCCACCCGCCCGTGGTAGCTACGCCGGACTATTTTTTTATCAAGTGCGATGGCCGCTACGAGAAGATTCGTTTTGACGAAATCATTTACGTGCAAGCCATGCAGAACTACGTAATCATCCGAACTTTAAGAGAAAAGTTTATCACGCTGCTGTACCTCAAGCACGTAGAAGAATATTTAGCGGGCCAGCCGTTTATCAGAGTACACAAGTCCTATATTGTAGCGACTTCGAAGATAGAATCAATCGAAGAAAACCAGGTGCTAGTCGCTTCTTTTCCTGTTCCTATCGGTAGAAACTATCGCAGCAAGGTTATCGAGTCGGTAGTAAGTCGCAATCTGTGGAAGAAGTAGAGGTTGTTTATCTGCCGTCACACCGACTGGGCGGTGGTCACGATCTTGTTGTTATTTAGCAAAATAGGGTTGAGGTTAAGGCTGAATCCGTCGACGAGCAGGGCTACGGCTACGGCCAAATCCAGATGACGACTATCGTGCACACGTAGGTAGACTTTTCCTTCATCTACGAACGGCAAGCCGGCGGAGAGCGACATAATAGCCATCTGCCGACCTTCGGTAGAAAGAATGCACTTGATGCTACTGTAGCGATGTACCTCCCAGGTTCGGCGGCTGTCTTCACATACCCAGTAGCCCGGTGCCGCTTTCCGAATAAGAATCGACGATTTGTTCACGCGATTCATGACGTAGGTAGGCACGAAAGGCTTCTCTTTACTCACCGAGAATACCGTATCACCAGACAGGTCTCGCACTCGAAGGTGCCCAAACGTAAGGCTCAACGGACGTATGATTCGGTAGCACTTTTGATCCTCGACGTGTACGTACTGTGTAGACCAGGGAGCAAAGGACCGGGCATCAACGGTGACACTCACACTTTTAATCGCATTCATACCCCTTAGTTTAGTCTTCTTTGATACTGCATCAGCCACGTGTAAGTAGGCTAAAAAGTCTATCACGGTATCTCTACAAAGAAAACAAAAGTTTGGTAGACTGTCAAGAGCTTACGAGAATAGATCGCCCGCTAAAATAGCCGGTGGTTCCAGTAATTTCTTGCCGGTGCTGAGTATTCGGCAAAGGGTTCATCTTCACCAAGCGCGAAGAGGCGAACTATCCGTTGATGCAAATGTCCTGGTCAGGACGCAAGCGAGCGAACATGCGGTCGCGCACATCAACTTCTACCACTGAAGTTTCGGGCACCACATCTTGCGGTGAGAAGTAACACAAAGTCTGTTGTACCTCACCGTTTTTCATCTGACTCACGATCACCGGTGGTGCACTGAGCGACAGATTTTGCAGATCGTCAAGAGAGATACGTCCCCGCCCCTTCTCTTGCTCAACTTTGCTAAACAAATAAACTGATACGAGCAACAAGACGAAGGTTGCAGTAATGATAATTAGTGGCAACATTGTAGTAAATGTTTTGACAGATATGAAATGTTGTGCTTTACTTGAAGTAAGTTAAGCAAATAAAAGGATTCCTTAGAAAGATCGTTCGCTATTTCAGAAGAAAAAGTATAGCTCCCTAGAAAAGTACTATTTTATAGAAGTTGGCTTTTATAGATTGAAGTAATCATCCGTACTCAAACGGTTATTAATCTTTATTTAGGCCACTTTGCGATAAGATCTTTTGGCGTAGTAACTAACACTACATTGTCGTCGCTATTCAATTTGTACCATCATTGGTATGTTCTTCCGGTGCCATACTTTACGTAAAGATCGCCCGTGCGCTACCGTATTAATCGTCAATAGACCGCAGCCTTTTGTTCATTATCTTATAATAATTTGAATCTTTTTCGTAGCCGACAAATTGTCGTCTTTGTTGAAGCGCGGCCACGCCGGTGCTACCGCTTCCCGCAAATGGGTCTAAAACCGTTTGTCCTTCAAATGATACCAACTTCACCAGGTGTTCCATCAAAGCTACCGGCTTGAGCGTAGGATGGTGATTAAAGTCATCTTTGTGTTGACGCACCTTAGGAACCATAAAAAACTTATCGTAGCCATCTTGCCAAGGCTCCGTACGGAGGTGATTAGCGCATACCCTTCCTAACGGGTGGGGATTATGCCCCACCGGTGCCTCTCCTTCTGCTAGCGGAATTCTGGTCTCTTCCAAATTGAGAGCACCCGTTCCGTACTTTACCATGTTTTGCGCAACGTTAAGTCCGGCCGCTCGCGGTTTCTGCACCATGATGATGGGCTCGTAGGCGGGTTTGATCCCCAACCCGGCCCCCCGGTAGCGGCGGCCCAGAGCAGACGAGGCTCGCCGACGCACCTTAGGTGCCGCAACCCCGTATTGGGCGGCATCCTCCGGTTGTCCCTTCTCAGGTCCTCGGCGACCAGGGTGCCGGCCACTTGCTCCCTTTCTGTAACCTTGCACGTAACGATAACTTCCCACCACTTCGCTTTCCATCCCTAACTCTTTGTCAATGGCTAACGATATATCACGACTCTTGGGCATTCCGTTAAGATAAGACCAGAAGATGACATCTTTGATCATAAAACCGGCGTCTTCCAAAGCCACCATTAAGCGATGCATGAGTCGTACCGATGAAAACACTAACCCAAAGGCACCAGGCTTCAGAACACGCAATGCATCCTGCCAGATGGCCGGGTCTGGCAGAGCTTTGTCCCAGGCGTAGTTCTGAAAACCGATTCCGTAGGGCGGATCAGTGACTAATGCTTCCATCGAATTTTTAGTAATGCCGCTCAATCCGTAGCACGACTTGTTTCTGGTCTCAAAATAACTGTTTTTCAATGACTTACGCATTTTGGTTAAAGTATACGTTCGCCAATATATAATATCAATACTAAATATCGAATATTTTCGAAGTATAAATTCTTTGAATCGACATATTACTTTTACTTTTGCGTATTTTTTACTCATAAGATGTTTTATATCAGTTACTTATATTTTTTTGATAAACCTGCACTTTATACCAATTAGAATTATCTACTTGTGTAAATATTAGTATTTTGATTTACTTTAGACGTTCTCATGTTTCATTGTATAAACCATTAGCACCATCAATAAGAAAAGTTTAAAGGATACTTACTTAGGTAACCTTGAGAATTCGCTAGAGTCCGTTTCTGTCGACTGTGTCATCTTTGGTTTTGAAGAAAAGACGCTTAAAATACTTCTTACCAATCGACTAATTGATAAAGTAGATGGTACCTGGGCATTACCCGGGGGCTTTGTTCAGCTGGATGAGCCGTTGGCTGAGGCACCCGTACGCATTCTTAAAAGTATGGCCAACCTTACGGATGTCTACCTAGAACAGGTGGCAGCCTTTGGTGAAGTAGATCGTTTTCCTCACTCACGGGCCATCACGATCGGTTACTACGCCTTGGTAAACCCCGCACAGTTCGACTTGTGTAGCTTCAGAAGCGAAGTATTAGAATCAAGATGGTTTAGCCTGAAGGATAAGCCGCTCCTTCCCTATGACCACGATAAAATTCTGGAGGAGGCTCTAGACAAGCTCAAACTAAAGCTTCGCTACGAGCCAATTGGCTTCGAGCTGCTGGCGGATAAGTTTTCGTTGCGTCAGTTACAAGAACTTTACGAGGCTATTCTAGGAGTAACCCTTGACAATCGTAACTTCCGTAAGAAAATCTTGAAAATGGACGTACTGCGCCGACTCAACGAAAAACAGAACGGCGTGAAGCATCGCCAGGCGACACTCTATCAGTTTGACCCTAAAAAGTACCGAGTTTTATCCAGTCAGGGGGTTTACTTTACGATTTAAAAACAAAAAACCACGACCTATCAGGCCGTGGTTTTCTTATCTCGTCATTGACGAGCATCACACTATTTTTCTAAAACGATACGCCGCTGGAAGTGCTCACCCGCCGCGTGCAGCTGTACGGTATACACCCCATTGGGTAAGCTCTGTAAGTCTACCTGCTGCGTTCCTCTACTTACCGTTTGTTGCCATACCGACTGCCCCTGAATGTTATATACCTCCAGCGTAGCGGTTTCGGTATCGGGCACCAGCACTTGTACGCTTCCGGTGCTAGGGTTGGGGTACACAGAGAAAGAAGCGCTGCTACCTTCAGAACCTGAAAGCTTGCCGGGCTCAGCGATAGTACGAGCAGCCACCGTCGAGGTAGCCCTCCACCAGTTGATACTGTTGCCCACCTGATCGCTCACCAGCTCCAGGGTTTGTTGCCCCGCCGGCAATTCAGCGGTGGCAGTAACCTCTTGCCAACCAAACGGACTTGAGCGCTTGACCTTTACTTCGTGTAGCGTCACGCCTTCGTGCTGCAAGCGGAACGTAGCCTTTCTGGCGAGCGAGCGCACCCGGTAGGTAAAGGTGTAGGTGCCCGCTTGGGTCACATTCACCGGATACGTAAGGGTAGTCCCCTTCCTTAAGCAGAGCACCGCGTCAGACCCGTCATTGTCACCGCTGGCTAGTACCACGGCGTAACCCGTCTGTTGGGCAAACGTTTCGGCCTCTACTTGCCCCGGCAGGTTCATATCCACCCCTTCGGCAGTCCACCAATTAAGCTTCCATCGGCGACCTATTGACTGTATACGCAGCGTTTGCGTTCCCTCTTCCAGGTAGGCGTAAGCAGTGATGTTGGTCCACTGCCCTACTGCTGAGTAGCGCAATGATTTTCCGTAGTGAAGTACTTGGTCATCTTGCTTCAGACTAAAGATAGCCAGACCGCCTCGTTCTCGAGCTACACGGTAGGTGAACTTATACAAACCGGCTTCTTTTACCTCTACCTCGTAGTCTAGATAATCACCGTGACCGATACCCGTTACCGCATCGGTATCGTCATCCTCAGAGGGCGCTACCGTTACGTTGGGCTGCTCCAGATAAGATTCGGCTTCTATCTTACCCGGCAGTTGGTTAACGGCCACTGCCTCTTCCGCTAAGTAGACGGTTCCGAACAGCGCAGCATTCGAGAAGGATTGATCAATCTCTGCGAACCACGATAGCTTACCGTCGCGGTTGCCGCCTTCATCGTCGTCAATAACGTGGACGTCGAGCCCGAGGAAGAGCCCGGGCGCGGGCGTGGCACCAACGGCGGTCCAGGGAAGCTTCACCTCGGCGATATAGCCGGTGGCGGTTTCAGTCACCGATGCCTCAGCACCGTCGCCTAATTGGCCTTTGGTGTCAAAGATGCTACCGTCGAGACGAACAACGATCTGGTAGTCGTTCTCATCGTAGCTGTTGAAAGTCTTCGAGTTGTCGGCATCTAGGTAAATCTCTACGCCGTCGTCTTGAAACCATTCGCCGTCAGCGTTATCACTACTAAGGGCATCATCCTGCACTTCCACGTAAAAGTACAGAGCATCCTCATTATAAACCGAACGCCACGTAGCACTCAGGTCTGCTGCATCTGTGATCGTCGGCTGGATCTCGGTGTCAATAGCGACGGCCTCGACTTCGGCGTACGCATCGTCAAGCTCGCCGTCGAGCGCAACGGTGGCCGTTGTTTGCAGTATCGCGGGTGGCGGGGCCACTTCACGTAGTTCGGCTTCGCCGTAGAGGCTCGGATCATCTTCGATACCTTCAACGGTCGACTGCCACGCCAACCGGTTCTCGATGGCTCCTTCTTCGCCATCGCTGTCCTCTACGACGATTTCAATTCCGAACACGCTGGTGTCGGCGGGGGTAAACGAAATCTCGCTCCACGGAATTGATACTTCTACGGCGTACCCGGTCTCCGTGACGGCCGCTGCGGCATCTTCAAGCCGCTCAGAGGTGCCATCGGCGGTGACGGCAAAGAGGGCGTCGTTATTATCAGTCGTCGCTGATTTCTCGTTGCCGCCGTCAAGCAGGATAAGTACGCGATCGCCGCCGGCGACACTGTCGTCAGTCACTTCTACGTAAAGATAGAGGTTGTCGGCGTCATAGCCACCCTTCCAGGTCGCGCCCAGGTCCTCATCAGCGGGGTTGTCACCAGCAATAATCTTCGTGAGTTGCTGGAGAGGGCTGGTATAAAAGCCGTCCTCAACGCCGTCGAGGCTCATGGGCGAAGGCGTTGAGTTGATGATCGCCAATAGCGTAGGATCAGCCGGGAGATCTCCAACCCCCTCGTACGGGCCTTCCAGTGCACCAAGATCAATACCGTCGGTTCGCTCACGGCCCGTAAGATCGTCCTCTACTGAGGCATCCAAGCCGTCAGGAAGCGTCGGTTCTGTACCAGCATCGATGGCTGCGCTGGTCTCACGCAGACCGAAGTAGCCCGTGAACTCCCCGACCGTGGCAAACGCAGGAACTTCCTCATCCACCGCCGCGGCGTTCGCAAAGGCGGGGTAGCTCTGGCGATCTTCTGAGGCGATAAGATTGGAGAATACGTTGCGAATACCTTCCGGACCAATTTGCCGAAAGGTCCCCACGAGCATGTTGGACGTAGCCAGAAGACGGGCGTCATCAGGATCTTTCGGTGCGAACGATACCGCGTGACCAGGCTGATTGAATTTCTTCACTGCAATGTTGTTATACACCGAGACCGGCCCTGTGATCGCCTGGAGATCAATGTCGCCGACGTTCGATCCGAATTCTGAGAGCACCAAATTATTATGGTAGACCGTATTGTTACGGATCGTTACGTTTGCCGCCTCGAAAGACTTGATACCCGCGCCGCCGTTGTTGAACACCAGGTTGTTCTCAATAAGGGTGTTTGCTAAGAAGGGCGGGGTCGTGTTGACGGTACCGTCGAAGGTCTGAGTTTGCTCAAAGTCATCGAGGATAATTCCGTTACCATCGGTCGGCACGGTGAAGCCTCGCGGTGCGAACGGTACGCGACACTCATTCTCAAACAAGACGTTGTCGCGGATAATGATGTGCGGTCCGGGCTCTTGATCACGCTCGATGGGTTGATAAATACTGAGGCCCGAACAGTTGAATGGATTATTCTTGGCGTTGTCGCGCGCCACATTCCGCTCGTAGGTAAGGTAATCACCCTCGCGGCCGCCAAAGCCTGCGCAACCGCAGTCGTGAGCGTAATTGTCACTAAAGGTTACGTAGTCGGAGCCAATGGCATCAAAGGCCGTCATCCAATCGTCCTCACCCTCACCGGGGTGATACGCTTCGAAACCACTGACAACAACGAAATCTGAATTAAGAACCTGAAGGATCGTACCACTTTTATCATTGCCAATCAGCTTGGCACCAAAAGGATTCTTCGACATCACTACGGTTGGGTTCTCAGCCGTACCAATCAGGTCAGACACCCTGAACTGCCCGGTGTACTCGCCGTCGCCAACGATGAGAGAATCACCGGGAATAAGCTTGCTCAAAGCGAAAGTGAGGGTACCAAAAGCCCGTGTTTCCAGCAGACCATCGTTGCCGTTCGAACCGTTAGGGTTTACGTAAAAAGTGACGTTGTCCGTCCGTACCGGAGTGATGTCTTCAAACTCGACGTCATCTATGTAGATACAGTCATTCGTAGCGCCGATCCCAATGCTCCAGTGTAGAAAGCGGTTAGACTGTCCGGCTTCCAGTGGTGAGTCAAACTCTTGAGAGAAGGTCTGCCACTCTTCGGTAATCGCTGTCGAGAGGAAGGCGGCTTGGATCTCGTCGGCACCCTCAGCGCGCGAACTGACGTATGCCCCGGTACTCAATGGGGTTGTACCATCCTTACGAGCGCGAAAAGTGAGACGGAACCGCTTGCCCGCTAGATCACGGAGGCGGCGTTCGTCAGTAATCTGAATGCCCTGGCTAAAGTTGTTACCGGGAGTTGCTTCACCGGTATTACAAGCCTTGATGGCATCGCCGCAGCCGCCGGTTTCATCATCAACCTGCTCAATCGTACCATTGTCACCGTTGAAGAGGCTGTAGCTTCCGGGAACGTTGAAGAGGCCGGGGTCGCAGGTTTCGTTGATTTGCTCAAGGGCGAACGAGTCGACGTACATTGTCGTCTCAAGACCACCAATCCCAAAACCCACGTAAATGAACTGGTCCATCTCGCCGGGCGTACGCGGACTCTCAAACTCAGCCTCCAGTGTTTGCCACTCGGTTGTGAGGTTGAGGTCAGCAAAATAAGCGGTTTCGTCTCCTCCGGCGCGCTTTCGAGAGGGCACGTAAAGGGCCGCTTGATCCTCAGCATCGGCGCGGTAGCGCAGGGAAATTCGGTAACGGTTACCGGGGGTATCCTCCAGGCTTAGCTCTTCGCGAAACGACAAACCCTCGTCAAAGTTACCCGCGGGCTCGGCAGAGAGGGTGATGGCTATTGCATCGCCGCAGTTAGCGGTAGCGTCATCTACAGTCGTCGCACTAGCCGTTCCAAAAAAAGAGCTATAGTTGCTACTGACGTTGAGCGGGCCCTCCTGGCAGCCCGAGGGGTCGGGAGGGGTGTCACCCTCTGTAACTACCGCAATGTTGTCAATCTGAAAGGGGTTGGCATTGTCAGCCGTTGGAAATTGAAGGTGCACGTAGTGATCCGGAGCACCTTCTTCCTGCGGCGAGGCCAGAGTAACGGAAAATTCTTGCCACTCCGTAGTAGCACTCAGCACGTAGTAACTCGCATTAGCACCGCCCACCTGAAACTGGTCATCGGTGAAAGTGGGGTCGTCTTCCTCGCGCGAGGTAACCCAGAAGATAATATCGCGCGGGTTGTCGGCGCGGTAGCGTAGCGAGATGGTGTGGGTCAAGCCGGCGCGGTCGAGGTTGCCAGCACTAGGCGAAATCTGCGCGGCAGCGCTGAACGGAGCATCTGGTGCTAGTTCACCCGTGTACTGTATCTCGAAGGCATCACCCTCTACGGCATCAGTATTGTCTACGGCGGTGATGGTGCTGCCGCCGTACGTTACGTAATTGTCAACGTCGTTCAGCGTGGCATCCTCGTCTTGCGCGTGCAGCGAGGCTGCACCTAAGAGGACGAAGGCCAGTGGGAGGAGTTTCCGGTAGTAGAAGCTCCGGCAGCATAATAAGGAATACAAGTTTCTCATAAGATTAGGGGTTATTGTAGATGATTAGTGAAATCAGATAGTAATATACCGGTCACTTTTACGAGATTAGTGACTCGCAATATCGTAAAATGTACGCTAAGTTCAAGAAATCATTTAGCTTTTCGTCTTGGCGTAAGAAACAATCTATTGGTAAGTCTACTGACCGGCAATTTTCCCCTACTCACATAAGCTTCGGTGCTTCACTTAGTGTAAGCGCCCCCGCTGGTTGTACTCCTTCATCGTTTGGTTGAGTCGTTTAACATTCACTCTACCGTTCTGCTCTTGGCCATGATGCAGTATGGCCAGCCCTTTATTGATCATGATAAATCGACGCTCGCCCGAGGGTATCAGTGCACAGCGCATTCTTACGGTTATCGCCAATACCACAGATCACCCGTCAGTGACCGCTTTCCAAAAGCTGCGTCGCAACTCCAGGTGGCACCTTGGTGTGATAGAGATTAGTCTCGAAGTTTCCTAGTTCGGCGGTGAAGTGCGCACCAGCGTTGATTTTTGTCTTGCTGCTTGCGGATGAAAGCAAGAGGTTGATACAAAAAAAGCTCCTCAGGTGAGGAGCTTTTTGTTGATGTGGGTCTATGATATCGGGCCTACTAACTATCCACCAGTTCGGTGGTGATCACCGCGCCTCCCATGGCGGGTACCACCGCTTTGGTCTTTACAGTCTTGTGGCTAGCTTCATCTACCCAGTACTCCGTTTGACCGGCATCACCATTGGCAGACTTCACTTCTATCCGATAGGTTTTGAACGTTCCGGCGGGCACCGTCACTTCTTCCTCTCCTACTACCTCAAGCACCATGGTTTTTAGCTGGTTGGCCTGTATGTCCAGGTTCTGGTAGGTCGTTTGATAGTCAGCCTTGAGAGGCAGCTTCGCGATTACCTGATCAGCACCGGCGCCGTCGGCGTACAGCGCGTTTTCTACCGCATGATCAACCGCAATCTCCTGTCCATTGGCGTTGATCTCGCCCGTGATGCTATCGGACGAATACGTGAGGGCAATGTTGACGGGCCCCTGGTTCACCTGACGGTTAATGGGTTGCAGGGTTTGCTTTTGTACGACCGTAGAATCTACGGCTACGCCCATAGGGGTTTGCGCCGACTCTACCATCACCCAGGTATCCCCTTCTTCCTTAATTTCCAACTGTTTCTCCATCGGAATCTTTTGCTCTCCCATCTCGACGGTCACTTGGTAGTTGTACGAACCGGCTTCCAGGTCTTGGCTAGGCTGGGGAGCATCCAATGCCGTTACATCCAGTGCTTCGGGCAAGGTTACGGTCGCCACATCTACCGTGATCTCTTCTAACCGCTGGGCCACTTCCTGACTCATGGTTTCTTGGTAACGCCCGCCCAGGTGCTTGGCCAGAAACTCTTCGGTGCGGGCCAGCATGGCCATGTTGTTCACCGGACGCGCAAAACCGTGCCCTTCGTCGGGCGCGACGATGTATGCTACCGGAAAGTCTCGCTCGCGTAGTGCTACCACAATCTGGTCGGATTCAGCCTGCTTCACCCGCGGATCGTTGGCGCCCTGCACCACCAGTAGCGGAGTCGTGATTTGGTCGGCCGAATTGAGCGGAGACTGCCGCTCGAGCTGGGCCTTACCTTCGGGCGTTTCGGGGTCGCCCATACGCTCGGTAAACAATTTGTAGATGGACGCCCAGTACGGCGGAATTGACCCCAGCAGGGTGATGAGGTTCGAAGGCCCCACGATAGATACCCCGGCGGCGTACACGTCGGGCGTAAAGGCCACTCCGGCTAGGGTAGCGTAGCCTCCGTACGATCCGCCCATGATACCAATGCGGGTTGAGTCGGCAATGCCTTCTTCTATCAAGTACTTAGCCCCCCAAGTAAGATCATCCTGCATTTTCTGTCCCCACTCTTTGTTGCCCGCATTCAGAAACGCTTTGCCGTAGCCGGTAGAACCCCGGAAGTTAGGTTGCAGTACGGCGTAGCCCCGGTTGGCCAGAAACTGCGCGTAGGAATCGTAGCCCCAGAGGTCGCGCGCCCAAGGCCCACCGTGCGGATTGATAATTACCGGTAAATTTTTAGCCTCAACGCCCTTAGGCAAGGTCAGGTAAGCCGGAATCTCCGTGCCGTCGGACGAGGTGTAGCGCACGGCCTTCATCTCTGCCAGACTTTCCTGCGGCATGTTGGGGCGCGGGCGGTACTGAAGCTCTACGGCCTGATCGTCGCGGTTGAAGTAGTAGGTGGCCCCCGGGTCAGTATCGCTGTTCACCGATATCAACCACTCTTGCTCGTCTTCAGTGCTGGAAGAAAAGCCGATCTCTTTGCCTGGAAACTGCTCCTGTAGAAACGCATAGTCTTGCTCGTAGGCGTCGTCCTTCCAGTAGCGTCTGATTTTCTCATCGGTATACGTGGTGGCGATAAGTTCGTCGGTTACTTCCGAAAATACGGCTGAACCAAAGTCCACTTTGCCCTCAGGGTCTGACTCTACCAGTGTGATGGCCTCGCTCTGTGGGTTGAACAGCATGAGCTGCGTTAGGTCGGTATCATCACCTTTATTGGTGACCATGTATACCTGTTCACCATCCTTATGAAACCGCACCGGATAGCAGGTTTCAAAGATACCGCACTCGTACACCTTGGTGAAACTGGTACTATCAACGCGCAGGATTTCTGTGCGACCGTCTTCTGCCGATCGGGTGGCCAAGCGGGGATTCCCCTCCAGATCAAACTGCCAGCTGGTTAATCGCTCCGTGTTTTCGCGTAGCAGCGTGAGTTCGCCGCTAGAAATCTTCAGCGAATACAAGTCGTGCCAAGCCGGATCGCGGTCGTTCAGACCAACGTACACCAAGTCTGGGTCGCTCTCGGGCACCGCGTAAATCAGGGCTCGGGTGCTATCACGGTCCGTCAGGTCGCGGGCTTCGGGCACCCCCTCCGTCGTGGCGGCCGGATCCACCGCGTACACGTGGAAGTTTTCGTTGCCGCCTTTGTCTTGCACGTAGAGCACGTGCTGGCCATCGCGCGACCAGAAATAGCCTCGGATGGGCCGCAGGGTGTCGGCCGTGATAGGCCGGGCGTCTTCAAAAGTATCGTCTACCCCCTTCACCCAAATGTTGCGGGTGCCTTCGTAGGGTTTGAGAAACGAAATGTACTGACCGTCGGGCGAAAGTTGACCACCGGATATTTCAGGGTCATCAAAAAATATCTCCCGATCAATCAGCTCCGGTTGCTGGGCTAGAGCCACCGAAGTGCTCAGCCAGAAAAGGACTACCGTGAGGTAGGTATTCATACTAAATCTCGTCATAGTTGTGTCGTTAAGTGGATAAGGTACGCAGAGGCAATACGTGCGTTCTACGGTCTCACAATATATGACTTTCCGGTGGTTTTATAGCCAGCGGCGCACGCGCTGTCGGTAGGTGTGGTACGCTTCGCCGAACTTTGCCGCCAGTGCTTGTTCCTCAGGGATAATCTGAAAGTGGTTCATGTACAGCACGAACGCCGGAAGTATTAGCCAGCACCAAGGATTAGCCAGGTAACAGGCCCAACCCAGCAGCACTAACAGCAGACCGACGTACATGGGGTTGCGGCTGAACCGATAGATACCCGAAGTGACCACCGTGGTGCTCGCCTCGGGCTGGGTAGGATCGACCGTGGTGTTGGCCCGGCGAAATGATAATACGCCCGCCAAACCCGAAAGCACTCCCAATGCGATGAATACGGCAGCCAGTGATCTATTCGGCCAATAATGAATTATCGTGGTGGGCAGTCGCTGTGCCATCACCCACATAGCCGCCCCTACCACCAAGGCAACCATCACTGGAGGGACTTTAAGATGAAGTCGGCTCAATATCTTCTATGGTAGCGACATACACTTGAAGAGTCTCCAATCATACTGCTTCTTATTCGATAGAATGACTTTCAAATGCTCTTCTTTAGAGCGGGCAACAGAAGGCGATAGTAAAGATAGCTTAAAACAGCTACTCTATCACTAGTTGCTGTGTAAACGCTCCTGCATCGTGTTTGATACGGACTACGTAGACACCGCGACGGAGCGACGCCACATCCAGGTTGGCATTGCCACTAAGTACCTCCTCTTCTATGTGTAGTTTTCCCTGTGCATCGTATACCTCTACCCGATAATCTGGCAGCAAACTATTGATTCGCAATTGATTTGTGGCAGGATTGGGGTACAGAGTAGCTAAGCTTTTTACTACTTGAGGATCTTTCTTCGGTGTGTTGGCGAGACGAGCATTGGTAGCATACGTATCAAAAGCAATGTAACCACCACAGTACAGCCATTCGGAAGAGATGCCCCCGCAACGCCCTTGGTTCTGGTCAAAACTGCCGGTATTTACCCCTTGGTCTTCAGCCTGTAGCACCCGTCCGTTAAGGGCTATTTGGTCGATTCTTAGGTTTCGGTCGAATCGCTGACCATCGACTCGTGTGACTAAGTCATTTGTGAAAGCTATTTTGATATCGCCCTCTAGCTTGGCCTGAACCGTATAATCTTGCCAGGCAGACGATACTGTCCAGCGTGCTACTGACACATCATCTACCAAGAGCTCCATTTCTTCTTCCCCCGTATCGCCTTTGGCCCGCACCACAATTTGATCATCGGTGGATGGTTCGTTCGCTGCCGCAACACCAACCCTAATGTTATCTACGAACGCCTCGCCCGTTCCCTCTTGGTCGCGCCAGACACCCATCACCACTGACCCAAATTCTTCGGGAGTGGTAAAGGTCAATGATCTATTTTGAAAGTTTGCTGTCGTAGCTGGTAACGACTCAGTAAAAATAATTTTATTACGATAATCACGCACCTGCACAAACGCAATGACTCCGCTACTAGCTGCACCCTTCAGATCAGCCGAAAAGGTATAGGTTTGGTTCGGCACAATTCGGTGGGTGATGTTCGTACTGGCCGAAGAGGCCTCCTGTGTTGAGCTGGCTCGCAGTACTTGGGTGTCACCTTCGGTGACGATGGTGGCGTCTCCCTCTTGCTTCCAACCGTTAAAGCCTTCCTCGAACCCTCCGTTGGTTATCACCGGAGCTTGATAGTCCAATTCATAGACCTGCACCTCGGCAATATCTAACGTGCCGCGCAGAGCACCCTCAGAAAAAGTGAGCGTGCTGTTCCGCGAGAACAGCGGGCGAGCAGGGCCGGTTGTTCCTTCAGGAAGCGGCACACTGATATCAGTACGGCCAGTAGTACTGTTCACCGGCGTATTAGTTCCCGGTAAAGGCTGCCCGTCGATTAATGAGTTAACGGCCACTACGTAGACCTTATCGCCGTAGATCCAACGGCCGTAGTACACATCAAAGGTTCGCTCAGGGGTAGTCGTATGCCGACCGAACAGCAGCATGCGCTCCAGCACGGCAATTTCTTTTCTGATTTGTATTGACTTTTGCCACACGGCGGGCCGGTACTCAGCCAGGCCACCGGGGTTGACCGTCACCCCGTCCTCGTTTTCCTCATTGCCATAGGTATAGAAAAACATAGATTTAGCGCCAGCGGCTAAGCTCAGGTAGCTATACACGTCAAGTTCAGCGGGAGTGGGCCAGCGCCCGGTTTGCCCGGTTCCGGGGAAGTACTCACTTAAGCTGTGGGTCTGTCCAACGGCCATACCCACTCCACCGTACTGCTGAGCAGCCTCTACCTGGCGCTGAGTATGAAAGTGAATATTGTGTGGCCAATAGCCACCGGCAGGATACATCTGTATTCCTGGCATATCGGCCGATTCCGCATACTGTACCAGCGCGCTCTGCGAAGTAGCTACGCCCGTGCTGTGTGATGTGATGCGATCGGGAGCTACTTCTTTGATAACTCGTTCTTTTTCTATCAAATCCTCCGGGCTGAGGTCAACCACGTCATCACTATGATAATATCCTAGTAAGGCTTTATTTTCTCGGATAGGCTGTCCTTCTTCACTCGTGAGGACCCAGTCGTCTAAAGGGCTAATTTCGTCAGTAACAGGAGAATCACCACCGAACAAACCGTACATCAGCCGAACTCCGTAACGATCTACTTCACGTACGAAGTTGACAAACGACTCACTCTCTGCGGGTGGAACTCCGTAAGAAATAATGTCGAAGTCAGCCGGTCCCAGCTTTTCTAAAGCGGCTAGCTTGTTGGGGACCGTTGAGTATTCTACCCAATAACCTACCGGAAATATGGCTTGGCCACGGTGGATTACGTTGCCTCGGTAGATAAACGAAGCGTTGTCCTGAGGAACTGAGTCTGGAGCTTGGACTACAGTAGAAAGCCTGCCGTGGTTGGCCTCACCTAAAGTTGGTATCAGACAGAGCAGACAGAATCCGAAAGCGTAGGTCGTATCTATTCTCATTTACGAAGAAATTATGTCATAA
Source organism: Tunicatimonas sp. (assembly GCA_965213875.1). GTDB lineage: Bacteria > Bacteroidota > Bacteroidia > Cytophagales > Cyclobacteriaceae > Tunicatimonas. Next base: position 86,959 of record CBDCAN010000028.1, read on the forward strand.
AGTTACTGCCAAACTAGATATTATCAGGCACCTTACCGGTGGCTACATAGAGAAAAGAAGGATTATCTGTTTAAAATAGTAAGAATAACCTACGGTTTGTGATAATACGCTCTTCGCCTGCGGTCTAACGTATACGTTGTGACAGCTCGTTACCAATACTATCTAATACGCTCAGAAGTAAGCTGTACACTACTATTCTGTCATGCAGTTGGTACGGTTTTCTGGAGAAGAAAACAGAGACCCCTTGCCATGATCCGGATTAATACTGCTTGGGTTTGAGGGATCGTAAAATTTGCTCTGTTTCGGCACGCGCTTGCGGATCAGCCTCGGGATATTGATACCGAAGGTGCATGACCATACCGTCTTTAAGATAAGATTGCACCTGATTTTTTATCTGCCCCTCAAGCTCCTGCTCCTTGTCTAGCAACAGCGTTTGATCCATGTAGCGCAAGTGTAGCGTATCCATACCTGTCTGCTTAGCTTCGTAAGCTTGCCTATCCAGCTCAACTTTTTCTATCCAGAAGGCTAACTGGTGCAGTCCGTACTCATTTTCGTACTCGTAAAGGTAGGTAGCCTGCGCTTCTCTTGCCCGAACTGACGACATCTCCTGATACGAGGTAAACTTCAGCTTGGCTTCTACCAATGGCAGCCCTATCGTAGGGAACAACGAAACGTAGGGGTTTTGCCAGAAGCTAATGGGTTGTTGATTGACTCTCAGGTCAGCGACTGAAGCATTCTTCCATTCCGGAATGTTCAGCCCCAGCTGGTCATGAATGGCTAACAACTGCGCCAGGGCTTGTTCTTTCTGCGTGGTGTCGCAGGGAAAGGCTGCCTGAAAAACCAGCGCATCTTGTTGATAAAACAGCATGAGCAAGAAACCTTGATCTGCCTTTACCCAGTAAACACCCGTTTTATAATCAGCGTGCGATGCCACGATTTTTGTTTCGAGCAGTGAGGCACCACGGCGATCCATCGTCATGAAGTCTCCTGACGTGAAGGAGTTAACACCTTCCGAGTAATAACGGTGGACAAACAGCTCAACGGGGTCGTACAGTAGGCTGGCAAATACGAAGGATTCTCCCCAGTACGGGTCTTTATAAATAACTAGTTCGCGCTCGTGCGCATCGTGACCAGCCCTTAATTTCGAAGGGTAGTCACTTTCCGCCGATTGGAACCCGCCTAAGAACGGGAACACTTCCTGTTCATTCGTGATAACGTAAGTATCGTACCCGGCTCCTTCTTTAGGGTTCCACTCGTTACTAAAGGGGACTTTTCTAATCCAGGCGTGGATGTCTTTATCAGTTAGCTTTTCTACCTCAGGCGACCAGGTGAAAGGTTTCTCCCAAAACGAACAAGAGGATAATAGCAGTAGCCCTAGCCACGGTAGTAGTTTCATCGTATTACGCTTATTGATGTTCTTTCAATGATAGACTAAGTTGATCAATGGCGACCTTCTCCCGTTGCTCATCGTTCTCAGTAGGACGAGCGGAGTCGCTGTACACTTCTATGCTGCGGTTTTCTTGATTGTACCGAACGTCTCTTATCAAACCTGCCTTGAAGGTCGTCTCTATCAGATGTACTCCGTCTGGATGGTCGGCCGAGAAGAAGTGAAGGTTATTATACTTAGGCCGATACACCTCGCCCCCGTGTCCCCACGCGAGCAGTTCCGTGTAAGTTACTACGGCAGTGCCACCGATGGCAGACAGCGCGTACTTTCGGGGCATTATGATACTAGGAAGTATCGCTTGGTCTTGTAGCAGAGAAAGCTCGAAATTATCCAGTCGGCACTGCCAAATCCGGTCCAAGCTGTGCGGCTTGTCTGGTCGCTTGGTGATGAGTATCACCGTTTCGTCGTCCAAGGGAGCTACAGCCGTGATTTCCTTAATGCTCTTGTCAGTGAAGGTATGTGCCAATGAATCGCTCAGGCTATCAGCGTAGTGATACACCTCGTTCTTGGTAAATAACAGGCCAGTGCGTTCATCTCGCGGAATAAGAAAGCCTGCCGAATGCTGCGCTCGCTCTTCGTACGAGATATCACTTGATAGAATGGCACCGGTGCTGGTGACGTAATGAGCGGCTAACCAGTCCTGGGTTTCATCATCGGGCAACGCGAACTGCTGCCGGGCAATAGTACGCTCGGCCACTGATACTACGGGTGAACCCTCAGGAATGCGGTAACGGTCTAGACCAAATAGCGTCCACTCCGATTGCAGACCGACGTTCATAAAGAGATAAAACCCCACCATCATCAGTATGCCTAGCCCAAAGAGGGCTGCAAAACCATAGAGTAAAAACTTGAGCATGCGAGCGAGTGTGTTGTTCTGCGTGCGCAGATAGACATGGCGACCTACCTTTGGCTACCGAACGCACGCTGCTATTTTAGCAACAACTACACCACTTTAAAAAGATAACGGTTCTTTTTACCGCGCTGCACCAGCAGGTACTTATCTTTTAAAAGTTGGAAATCAACGGATGCTTCAGCATCGGTCACCTTTTGCATATTGATGCTCACCCCGCCCTGCTTGATGGTGCGGCGGGCTTCGCCTTTGGAAGGAAAAACTAAGCCCTGCGAGGTTTCTGATAGCAGGTCAACCACGGTAGCCGCCGCTTCGTAGTCAGCGCGAGAAATCTCCTGCTGAGGCACACCGTCTAGTACGTCAAGCAGCAGTTGCTCGTCGAGCGTCGCCAGATCATCTTGTGTTGACTTGCCAAACAGGATTTGCGAAGCGCGCACCGCTTTATCGTATTCCTCCTGAGAGTGAATGCGCACGGTCAACTCTTCGGCTAACACTTTCTGCAACAGTCGTTGGTGCGGTGCTTCGGCGTGCTGGGCTTCCAGCGCTTCAACCTCCGTTTGGGGTTTTAATGTAAACACTCGAATTAGGCGTCCGCAGTCTTCGTCGGCCGTATTGAGCCAGAATTGGTAAAACTGGTAGGGTGAGGTCATCTCCGGATCGAGCCATACGTTACCCAACTCTGACTTACCAAACTTGGTGCCGTCAGCCTTGGTCACTAGCGGGGCCGTCAGGGCAAAGGCGTCGCCCTGCGCCTTACGGCGGATAAACTCGGTACCAGTGGTGATGTTGCCCCACTGATCTGAGCCGCCCATTTGCAGCTTGACGTTCTCGTGCTGGTAGAGGTGATAAAAATCGTAGCCCTGTAGCAATTGGTACGAAAACTCGGTGAATGACAAACCGGTTTCGAGGCGCTTCTTTACCGAATCTTTGGCCATCATATAATTCACCGTGAGGTGCTTGCCCGCATCGCGCAGAAAATCTAAAAAACCAATACCGCCGAACCAATCGTAATTGTTGACCAGTCGAGCAGGATTGTCGGTCGCCTTAAAATCTAAGAACTTTTCTAGTTGCTGCCGGATGCCCGCCTGATTATCGCGCAGCGTATCTTCATCCAGCAAATTACGCTCGGTGGATTTGCCCGAAGGATCGCCGATCATACCGGTGGCCCCGCCCACCAGTGCCACGGGAGTGTGCCCGGCCCGTTGCAGATGTACCAGTAGCATCACCGTGGCCAGATTACCAATGTGCAATGATTTGGCCGTAGGGTCGAAGCCAATGTATCCGGCGGTGGACTCTTGCGCTAGTTGTGCTTCGGTGCCGGGGGTCATGTCGTGGATCATACCACGCCAGCGTAGTTCGCCAATAAGTTGATCTTGTGAGAGAGAAGGAGTATCCATACAGTGGGTATAAGTTGCCGCGCAAAGATATAATTTTGCGCGGGTACCGAACAGATTTTCAATGTATTCGTTCGACACGGCTACGAGTGGTATTCACTCGTAGCCCAGGCCTATGCTCATCTAACTTTTCTCTATTGAAAACATTTAAACTGCCCGGTTACGTCAAGTATCTGGTGATATTAGCAAGCATTCTGCTCACCATTCACGTACTGATTGTGGCTAAATCTATCTTCAGCCCCATGCTCACGGCTTTTGTACTGGCCCTGCTATTGCATCCGCTGAGTAACCGTCTTGAGCGGTTTCGAATTCCGCGCGGTATCAGCTCGGTGCTTTCGATTGTCATTGTGTTTGTAGTGCTATTTGGACTGTTCTACTTCTTTTCGGCTCAGATCAGAAATATCTCCAGAGACTTGGTGGCCATCGAAGCACGCTTCACCAGCGTGATTGACGACGGTTACCAGTGGATGGAAGAAACTTTTGACGTTGAGCAACAGGCCCAGACCACCTACCTGAAAGACTCACTGAATAGTATGCTGAAAAACAGTACCAGCTTTTTGTCGCGTACTGCCTCGGCCACAGCAGGTTTCTTCACCGCCTTCTTTCTGGTGCTCATTGCCCTGTTTTTCTTTCTCTACTACCGGCGGTTTCTGGTCGATTTTGTTTACCAGCTTTTTAGTGCTGACCAACATGCGGCAGTAGGCAACACCATCGTCAAGGCCGAGAAAGTAATTCGTAGCTACATTTTAGGCCTACTGACAGTCATTGTCATCGTGGCGGTACTCAATACAGCAGGACTCATGATTTTGGGTATTGAGCACGCCATCTTCTTTGGAGTGCTGGCCGCAGTGCTCACTGTCATTCCCTACATCGGTATTTTTATCGGCTCGTTATTGCCGATTGTTTTCGCGCTAGTCACCAAGGACTCACTGTGGTTTCCGGTAGGCGTGGCCCTCATTTTTTGGGGAGTGCAGTTTCTGGAGGGTAACTTTATTACTCCTAATATTATCGGCAGCAGTGTGAGTATTAACCCCTTTGCGGCCATTGTGGTCCTGTTTTTCGGCGGTATGATCTGGGGCCCTATCGGTATGATTCTGTCCTTGCCTATTCTGGCGATTATCAAGGTGATTTGCGACGCGGTGGAACCGCTCAAGCCCTACGGCTTTTTGCTGGGCAATCCGCCCGATGAAGATGAGGCGCGACGAAAAAAGGGCCGCCTTAGGCGTCGCCGTGAACCTCAGGCGGAAGAACCTGTGGCCGAGGCCTCATAGTCGACAATACGCTTCCTATTGTAAGCATTTTCTTCACCTTCTTTGAAGAATCAGTTTATCCGAATTAGTGTAAAGTTCTAGCGTCGAATCTTTGATCACATGGCTCTTTACTCGTGCAATTCGGTCTAAGAATACTCTTCCCCAGTAGGTCTCGCGCTCGTCTGTTGCATCAAACCGGATGAGTTCTAGCGAGCCGTTGGCTGACTTCGCAAATTTAAGGCTAAATGCATTGGCCGGAGTTTCTCCCGCTAGGTGCAAGTCTTCCGCTCGGTTATCGGAGGTGGATACCGTCACTTCGCCTTCCTCATCGCTTGGTTTACTGATAGCTGAACCGTTCTCCAATGATTCTATGCTCAGTAGTTTCCAACGATCACTCAGCTCAGTATAGCTGTTTGTATCGTCCTCGGTGCAAGCACTACTGGTTATCAGTACGCATATAATTAGTATCGTGAGTCGGCTCATACTGGTACGCTAGCTAGTATTAATCGCACGTTGAGATGTACATGACACTCAGGGTTATCAGTAGTACTACGATACGATGGCAACTGTCATCATATCCGTACTGCCTACTTCCATCCCCCACCCAGCGAGCGGTATAGGTCAATAACGGTGAGAAAAACCTCCTGGCGGGTGTTGGTTACGCTCAGTTCGGCTTCCAGTACTCGCGCCTGGGCGGTAATTACCTCCAGATAGTTGGCGTAGCCGGCGGCGAACAGATCGTTGGCGGTGCTCACTGCCGCCGTCAACACCTCCGCTTCTTCCTGACGCAGTGCGTATACCTTCCGGTAGTTTTCTACGCGCTTCAAGTTCGAAAGTACTTCCTCGTAGCTGCTAAGCACCTGCTGCTGGTACTCGTAGGCCGCAATGATGGTTTCGGCAGTCGCCCGATCGTAATTGGCGCGAATCTCATTTTTGTTAAAGATGGGCGCCACCAGCCCGGCAAACGCACCGATCACTATCGACTCCGGCTCCAGCAGCACCGACAGCTCGGGCGCATCCAAACCGACGTACGGGTCTAGGGTAAACGAAGGAAAAAATTCGGCCCGTGCGGCTTCTACGTCGGCCTGCATGGCAGCCAGGTTCAGTTCGGCCTGCATCACATCGGGCCGACGGCGCAGCAGACTGGCGGGCACGCCCGCTCGTACCACCTTGGGCAGGCTTTGCTCCAGGATAGAGGCGCCCCGGGCAATGGGCTGCGGGTACCGGCCAAGCAACAGATTGAGCTGATTTTCTACCTCCACAATGCGCTGTCGTCTTTCAAAACCTAAGCTCTGCGTACGAAGCAACTGTGCCTGAAACTGCTGCACGGCCAGCTCGGTGGCTCGTCCGCCAATCTTCTGAATTTTGATCACCTCCAGGGCCACTTTCTGAAACTCCTCGTTCTTGAGAACGGTTTGTAGCTCGTTATCAAGCCCTAGCAGCTCGTAGTATAAGCGGGCCACTTCGGATACTAATCCGGTAATAACCAGATGTCGCCCCTTCTCGCTAGCCAAAAACCGGGCGTAGTCGGCTTCGCGGCGGCGGCGTAGCTTTCCCCATACGTCAGCCTCCCACGAACTCTGAAAGCCGATAAAGTAGTTTTGCCCCAGGCCGCTGCGCCGCGTAGCGGGACCTCTATCACCCGTCGGGTCATTGTTCTGAGCTACCCGCCCCACGTTCACCGACACGAGTCCGTCAAGGGAGGGCAGTAGCGCTCCTTTGCTCCGCAGGTAGTTGGCCTGCGCTACTTCTATCCGCTGGGTCGTAATCAGTAGGTCTAGGTTATTACTTAGCGCCGTATCGATCAGCGCCAGCAAGTAAGGATCGTTAAAAAAATCTTCCCAGATCAGATCGCCCATACTCAGCGAATCGGTGCTTCCGTCGAAGGTTTCGGGAAGCGTCCGTGCGGTGGGCATCTGCGGCAGGTCAGCTACTTTACAGCTACTAACCAACCACACTATACTGAACGCAGACAGCGAGAAACGAATGATTATACGAATACAAGTCAACACAAACGGTTTATTTACTGGAAAGGGACATTTCGACGGGTTCTTCCTGAACGGGTTCTTCCGGTTCGGGTTCTTCTTCTCTACCGCTGGTCCAACTCGCGAACAGCACGTACAATCCCGGAATAATAATCAGACCGAAGAGGGTACCAATGAACATACCTCCGGCAGCGGCTGTACCGATTGAGCGGTTCCCGATGGCTCCGGCGCCGGTGGCCACGCACAGTGGAATGAGTCCGGCGATAAAGGCGAAGGAGGTCATCAGAATTGGGCGTAGCCTTGAGACTGCCCCTTCTACCGCCGCTTTGATGACGGGCAGCCCCTCATCACGCCGCTGGATGGCGAATTCTACGATAAGGATGGCATTTTTACCGAGTAAGCCGATGAGCATAATCAGGGCCACCTGCGCGTAGATATTGTTCTGTAGCCCCAGCAGTTGAAGCGCCAGAAACGCTCCAAAAATACCGGTGGGCAGCGATAGAATCACTGGCAACGGTAGTAAAAAGCTTTCGTACTGCGCCGCCAACAGCAAGTAGACAAACAGCAGGCAGACCATAAAGATGTAGATCGCCTGGTTGCCTGACTTCACCTCTTCACGCGTCATACCGGCCCAGTCGAAGCCGTAGCCGCGGGGTAGCTTGTTGCGAGCAGTTTCTTTGATGATATCGATGGCATCGCCAGAACTGAAGCCTTCGGCCACACTGCCGCTCACTCGCGCGGCGGTGTACATATTGTAGCGCGTGAGTTGCTCCGGCCCGTATACGCGTTCTAATGTGATGAAGGTAGAGTACGGCACCATCTCACCTTTGCGGTTTTTAACGTACAGATTCAGTAAATCCTCGGGTTTGGTGCGGTACTCAGGCGAGGCTTGTACCATCACCTTGTACATCTGCCCAAAGCGAATAAAGTTGGAAGTGTAGTAACCACCAATTAGGGTTTGCAGGGTATTCATTGCCTTTTCTACCGTGACCCCCTTCTTGGCGGCCATATCCTGATCCACATGAATCAGATACTGCGGAAAACTGGCGTCGAAGTTCGTGTAAGCATTGTCGATGGCCGATGAAGCTTCCAGTTCAGCGATGAAGCTGCGCGTTACTTCGGCGATCTCCTGCAAGTCACCCCGTCCACTTTGATCGAGCACGCGCAGCTCGAAGCCGCTGGAGTTACCGAAACCGGGTACGGTAGGCGGCGAGAAGAACTCAACCTGCGCATCGCTGATGTGACTGGTTCTTTCTTTCAGCAGGGCGATGATATCGTCAACCGACTGCTCGCGTTGATCCCAGGGCTGTAGGCTTACCATACCCATCCCAAAGGAAGCCCCCGACACTCCGTTGACCAGGCTGTAACCCGCCAGGGTCGATACGGCCTCTACGATGTCAATGTCAGAGGCCACCTGCTGCACCTGATCGAGCACCTTTTCGGTACGCTCCACCGTGGCTCCGGCGGGGGTGGTCACGTCAATGTACACCACTCCCTGGTCTTCGGTAGGAATGAAGCCGGTGGGCAAAATCGTACTAATACCCCAGGTGGCTCCGATAAACAACAACAGCAGTAGTACGGTCACCACCCGTCGGGCGGCGGTATAAGTGATTACCCGGCGGTAGCCACCCGCCAGGGAATCGTACGCTCGGTTGAAGCCCCGGAAAAACCGTTGTAGTAAATTGTTACTCTTTTCCTGGTCGTGATTATTCTTCAGCAGCAGGGCACACAGGGCCGGGGTTAGGGTCAGGGCATTCACTCCTGAGATCACAATGGCAATGGCCAGCGTAATCGAAAACTGCTGATAGAACACTCCAACCGGACCCGACAAGAAGGCCACCGGTATGAACACCGCCGACATCACCAGCGTGATGGCGATGATGGCCGAGCTGATCTCACGAATGGCCGCAAAGGTAGCCTCCCGGGGCGGCAGTTGGTCCTCTTCCATTTTGGCGTGCACTGCTTCTACCACCACGATGGCATCGTCTACCACAATGCCAATGGCTAGCACCAGCGCAAACAGCGTAAGTAGATTAATGGAGAAACCTAACAGCTGCATAAAAAACAGCGTACCAATCAGCGCAACCGGTACGGCCACGGCCGGAATGAGCGTAGAGCGAAAGTCCTGTAAAAAGAGGAACACCACCAGAAATACGAGCAGAAAAGCCTCAATCAGGGTTTTAACCACCTCGTGAATAGAAGCATCCAAAAAGCGCGACACATCGTAGGTCACGTTGTAAGTCATACCAGGAGGAAACGACGTTTCGCCGATCTCCTCAATCCGCTGCTTCACGCCAGCAATCACCTCACGAGCGTTGGAACCGGGCCGTTGCTTGATCATAATCGATGCCGCCGGCTGTCCGTTGTTCTTCGATATCCGCCCGTAGTTCATGGCACTAAACTCTACTTCGGCAATATCGCGCAGCCGGAGCACTGAGCCGTCGCTGTTGGCCTTGATCACCATGTCACCGTACTGCTGTGGTTCGTTAAACTTGCCGGTATAGCGCAACACGTACTGTAGCACTTGCGCGGTTTTGTTAGAGCTGACCCCCGCCTTGCCCGGGGCGGCCTCTACGTTTTGCGCACGAATGGCCCGAATCACATCGTCGGTTGAGATGCGGTAGGCCGTCATACGATCAGGCTTGAGCCACACCCGCATCGAGTAGTCCTTCTCGCTCACAATCTCAGCGAACCCTACCCCGTTGATTCGCCGCAGCTCTTGCAGAATATTGATGTCGGCGAAGTTGTAGATAAACTTCTCATCCATCGTAGCGTCAGTGCTCACAATGTTGATGTAGATCAGCAGGCTGTTCACGTCCTTCTCGGTGGTGACGCCGTTTTCGATCACCTCCTGCGGTAGTTCGTTCAGCACGGTGGCCACGCGGTTTTGCACACTCACGGCAGCCAGATCAGGATCGGTACCCACCTCAAAGTTAACCTCAATATCAATGCGTCCGTTGTTGGTAGACACCGACGACATGTGCGTCATACCGGGCACACCGTTGATGGCCTTCTCCAGCGGCGTGGCGACGGCCTTAGCGCAAACCTCAGCGCTTGCGCCGCGGTACTTGGCCCGCACCGATACCGAGGGCGGTACAATATCCGGAAACTGCGCAATGGGCAGTGTGATAAACGCCAACGCCCCCAGCAGCACAATAAACAGCGAGATCACAAGGGAGAGCACCGGACGGCGAATGAAAATATCGAACATAAATAATTAGGAATGGCGGAATGAAGAATTGGTTAATTCTTCATTCCAGATTCAGTAATTCTCAATTCCAGAAAAAGCGATGAGACTATCCATCTTGACCGGTTCGGGGTTGATCTTCATACCATCGCGTACGCTCTGAATACCTTCGTACACAATACGATCGCCCGATTCTAGTCCGGAGGCCACAATGTAATAGTGCGAGAAGCGCAGCTTGGGCACGAAGCTCTGCATCCGCACCTCGTTGTTTTCATCCACTACGAATACGTAGTTCTTATCCTGAATTTCAAACACCGCTTTTTGCGGCACCATCATCGCGTTTTTGAGCGTGTTCGACAGGTTGATGCGGCCGGTGGCTCGGTGCTTCAGCATCTTTTCAGGATTAGGAAAGTGCGCACGAAACGCAATAGAACCCGTGCTCGCCTGAAACTCCCCTTCCATCGTCTCAATTTTGCCCTCGTGAGGATAAGGACTGCCGTCGGCTAGCACCAAGCTTACTTTATCGTTGCGGCCGGCGGTATCCGTCGGGTTGCTTTTGATGTACTCCAGATACTCCCCTTCCGACACATTAAAGTATACGTTGACCGAGCTAATGTCTGAAGCCGTCGTGAGCAACGTGCCGTGGTCAATGAGGCTCCCTGATTTAAGCGGGATGCGGTCGATGATGCCATCGAAGGGAGCACGGATCGTGGTGTACGACAACCGCATAGCAGCATTGGTTTCGGCCGAGCGGGCCTCTTCAATTCGAGCTTTTACCGCGTCGAGTTTGGCCAGCGATACGTCTAGCTCAGAAGCCGCAATCACATTTTTATCGACCAATACCCGCAGGCGATCTACTTCCAGTTGCGAAGCCTTGGCCTCAGCAATAGCACTTTTCATGTTGGCCTTTGCCTTAGCAAGCTCGGCCTGATACTCCTCTTCGTTAATTTTGAAGAGCCGCTGCCCTTTGGTGACCACTTGCCCTTCGTCTACATAAATTTTTTCTAAAAATCCTGGCACCCGAGCCCGAAGCTCTACGTTACGCACAGCCTGTACATCGGCCACGTAGCTGCGCAGTATCGTAGTATCGCGCGTCACGATTTGCGTAACGGGCAAGGTTTGTAACCCTTCGGTTTTCTGCTGCTTAGGTGCCTGCTGGTCGCAGCTACTCAACAATCCGTTTAATAACACGAAGCTTAATAGCCAAAAAGAAGTTGTGTTGTTCATCGTAAAAATCACCCTTGGTATCATATCAATGGGAAAGATAGCTCATCCTGGGTAGGCAACAAAGCTAAGTGTTCTAAATGCCGCACGGTGGTGGAGGGAATCCATGTAATAAAAGCGATGCATCTATACTTAAGAAGTATCATCGGAATAACGCCAATGACCGAACAAATATTTTACTGCTTTATTTTTTAATCATTTATCTAACTAAGCTTGTATATTTATATTTTTTCTTTTCATATAGAAATAGTAATCCGCTATAACGTATAGTCAGCGTGACTCGTCGACGTACCAATAGAACAGTTTAAGGGGGCAATCGTAGAACGGATATCAGATAGCACCGTCTGTACACATCACCGTACGGGTTTATATCACTTTAACAATTTTTAACGCGTACCCTACCAATAATCACCCGCCCGAAGCATTTTAATCCTAAGCGGATTAGTTTACTTTTGCCCCTTGGATTAACCCTCATTGAATTACATGCTGTCGTACCACAAGATTAACAATATTACAGGCTGGGTTGTGTTTGCCATCGCCACGCTAGTATACATTATTACCGTAGAAGAAACCGCCAGCTTCTGGGACTGCGGGGAGTTTATTGCGGTTTCTTACAAGCTAGAGGTGCCTCACCCGCCCGGTGCGCCCTTCTTTTTGCTACTGGGCCGCATGTTCTCCTTCCTGGCGGCAGGTGATGTTGAGCAGGTGGCTTTCTGGATCAACATGGTCAGTGTCATCAGTAGCGGGTTCACCATTCTATTTCTGTTCTGGTCGATCACCCTGCTGGGCCGCAAGGTGTTGAACTTGCCGGTGGGTACGGCTCCTACTACGGCCCAAACCGTACTACTCATCGGTAGCGGACTGATTGGCTCACTGGCCTATACTTTCTCCGATTCTTTCTGGTTTTCGGCCACCGAGGCCGAGGTGTACGGTCTGTCCTCTTTCTTCACCGCTTTTGTGTTCTGGGCCATTCTTAAGTGGGAGCATATTACCGAAGAATCGGCGGCCAACCGCTGGCTCATTCTAATTGCCTACATGATGGGACTGTCCATCGGAGTGCACCTGCTCAACCTGGTGGCCATTCCGGCGCTAGGCCTGATCTACTACTTCCATAAGTACGCCCAAGTCACCGCCCGGGGTATTATTGTCACGATGCTGATCAGCGGAGCGATTATTCTGCTGATTCTGGTGGGGATTATTCCCGGTTTGCCCTCGCTGGCCGGTTCGTTTGAGGTATTCTTTGTCAACGGCATTGGACTGCCCTTCGGCTCCGGATTTGTATTTCTGGTGCTGGCCCTGCTCGGTGGACTGGGTTACGGGCTGTGGTACTCAGTAAAGCACCAAAAAGCGATACTCAACACCTCGTTGCTCGCTCTGACGTTCATTCTGATTGGCTACTCGTCGTACTCGCTGGTGCTGATTCGCTCGCGCTACAACCCGCCGATTGATGAAAACAACCCCGAGACACTCATCAACTTCATTTCGTACCTCAAACGCGAGCAGTACGGTAGCCGTCCGCTGGCCTACGGACAGTACTTCACCGCCGATTTGGTGGCGCAAGAAGACGGCGATCCGATTTACGATAAAGGGGAAGAGGAGTACGTGGTAACCGACTACAAACTAGAGAGCTACCTACGACCCGAAAAAAGAGCACTATCTTTCCGCGGGCCTACAGCACGCAGGGCAATCATCCGCAGCTCTACCGGCAGTGGATGGGGCTGGGGCCGAACGAAGACCCGAATTTCGCCGACAATCTGTACTTCTTCTTCCGCTATCAGCTGGGGCACATGTACATGCGCTACTTCATGTGGAACTTTGCCGGACGCGCCAGCGACATCAAAGAGGCGGAGTGGCTGCGTCCCTGGGATGGCAACGACGGCGTGCCCGAGGTGATCGCCGAGAACAAGGCCCGCAATCAGTTTTATATGCTGCCGCTTATCCTGGGTTTGGTAGGACTGTTCTTCCAGTACCGCCGCGACGTGAAGGGCTTTTCGGTGGTTGGTTTACTGTTTCTGTTTACCGGTATTGGTTTGGTGATCTACCTGAACTCACCGCCGGTAGAGCCACGCGAACGAGATTATATTTACGCCGGATCGTTCTACGCCTTTGCCATGTGGATCGGACTGGGCGTGATTGCCGTCAGTCAGTTTATCGGGCAGTTTGTGAAGAACCGTGTGGCAGCCGGCGGTGTGGCGACGGGGCGTCTGCCTCATCGTGCCGGTGCTGATGGGCGTGGGCGGCTGGGACGATCACGACCGCTCGAACCGCTACTTCTCGGTGGATACGGCCAAAAATTTCCTAGCCTCCTGCGCACCCAACGCCATTCTGTTCACCGGTGGTGACAACGATACGTTCCCCTTGTGGTATGCACAAGAAGTAGAAGGCTTCCGTACCGACGTGCGGGTGATTGTACTCAGTTACTTCAACACCGACTGGTATATCGACCAGATGACCCGGCCCGCCTACGAATCAGAACCACTGCCGTTTACTTTGACCGAAGCGCAGTATAAGCAAGGGGGTTCTAACGATTACCTGCCGGTGGTGCCCAACCCTAATATCAAAGGGGCCATCAATCTGGAGCAGTACATGAAACTAATTCGGGAAGACTCGAAGGCGATCAAAATGCCCAACTCAGGGGCGAACTACAACACCGTACCGGCTAAAACCTTCTTTGTCAATGTGGATGCCTATGACGCCCCGGAGAGGGCTAACATCACCGGGGGCGATAGCCTACAGCAATCGCTGTCCGGTAGAATGAGTGAGATCGTGCCGGATGACATGGAGAGTATGGTGACTGATCGTTTGTACATCAACGTGAAGAGCCGCGGACTGGAGAAGAAAGATCTGATGATTTTGGATCTGATTTTAGCGAACAACTGGGAACGTCCGATCTACTTTAACAACACCTCGCTGCTGGGCACTAACTTAGAGTTTCGGCAGAACGTGGTGCAGGAGGGCAACGCCTACCGCTTGCTGCCGCTGGTGAGTAGCAGCGCCAACGAAGAGCTGGTCAATACGGAGGTGATGTACGATAACATGATGAACAACTTCCACTGGCGCGGACTGGACAATCCTGACGTTTACTACAATGACGATTACCGCCAGTCGGTGCTCAACCACCGGTCTAGTTTTAACAGCCTGGCGCGCAACCTGATCAGCGAAGGGAAAACCGATCAGGCACGGGAGGTGCTAACCAAAAGCTTAGAACTGATCCCCGATGAGGCCATCACCTTTGATTACGTGATCGCCCAAACGGTGTCGCTACTCTTTGAGGTGGGCGAAGATGAGCGGGCCACCGAAATTGCTCAGATGCTCGGTGATCGTTCTAATGAGATGTTAGATTATTTCGCAAAAGAAGGACGCCAAGGAGGTAACGAGCAGCAGAAGCACCTGATTATTCTCAACGAAGTGGCTCGCTCCTTCAAGGCAGCGGGTCAGGAGGAACTGTCTAAACAGTACGAAGAAATGTTGGTCAAACACTATCAACCGTGATAAAAACCCTTAGCCTCTGCCTCTGGCTCATGGCCGGCGCCTCACTGGCCCGGGCACAAACCGACAGCACCCAGTCTTTGTCGTCGGTGAATGTCGCCCATGCGTATGACCCCGATGCCCCGATTTTGCTGGACGCGGAAGTAGCCCTGCGAGACAGTACAGAAGCCACCGTATTCTTGCGGGTTACCAATCGTTTACAGCAAGCGTTGCCACAGTTGCGCTATGAAGTCCGCCGGGGTTATGCTGCCGATGGCATACTAAGTTCCGGTGCGCTATCCGATGAGGCGCTGATCAGCTCAAAGGGTAACCGCTACTATCTGCGGTTCCAAATGCCCGTGGGCCGCGATAGCCACTACCTGTTTATTTACGCATCTTCGGGCACGAATCCGGCCGCGCGTCCCTACCGCTTCGATGTGGCTCTTAATACGGAGCACACCTTTCCCCTGACTGATCTACTCCTGATGCGTCCGGACGAAGACATCCCCCTCTTCGATGACTATCTCGCTAGAGATACTCCGTTCCGGTTGGTTTCTTACTATAACACCGACAGCACGGCGTACATCTACTATTACAGCCACAGGTTTGAGCCCAACCCAGCCCCCATGTCTTCGGGCAACACCAGGGTGCAGGGCAACCTGGAAATAGACTCCCTCTTTGCGGTACCGCTGAACAAAACCCTAAATTTTGATCAACCGGGACTTTACTTCACGCAGCTTGATACCACCTCGCTCTACGGCATCTCTTTCCGGATTGAGGATGCGTACTACCCGCGTCCGGCCCGTCTGGAAACGGTTATACCACCGTTGCGTTACATCAGCACGTCAGACGAGATGGATGGCCTACTGGTGGCCGACAATCCTAAACAGAGTCTGGATGAGTACTGGGTGAGGGTGGCCCGCTCACAGGATCGGGCCAAAGAAATTATCCGCAGTTATTATCGACAAGTGGGCCGGGCCAATCGGCTGTTCACCAGCTACAAAGAAGGTTGGAAAACCGGACAAGGCATGATCTACGTACTCTACGGCCCCCCCGATGCCGTCTACCGCGACGACCGACAAGAAGTGTGGACCTACGCTGAAGACCGTAATCTGGTAGATTTATCGTTCTCCTTCAGTAAGGTTAAAAATCTGTTCACGCACCAGTACTTCAATCTGATTCGTGACGAAGACTACCAACGCTTTTGGTTTCGCAATGTAGACCTATGGCGTAAGGGCCGGAAAGAGTTTTAAATTGCTATCTTTGTAAAAGAACAATGAGCTTATGGTTACTACATTAAAGTCAGGAAGCGATAGCAAAGCGATTCGGTCCACCCTGGAAAAGCTCCAAAAAGAGCCACCCCGCAAGAAATTAGCCGCTTATCGATACTGCGGAGTAGTTGGCTTCAGGGAAGATGCTCTTGTCTTGCAAAAAGGCTGGCGAGATGAGTGGAAGTAAGCTTCTGGTTGATACTAATATCATTATATATCTACTGTCAGGCGACCAAACCCTGGCTGAGTTACTTGATGGAAAAACGATCTACGTTTCCTTCGTAACACAACTCGAACTACTTAGCTACAGTGCTCTATCGCACGAAGAGGAAGAACAGATAGCAGACTTACTGTCTCAGTGTGTTATCATAGACATCAATTTACCAATCAAAGAAGAGGTTATTCGAATCCGAAAACTTTACCAACTCAAACTACCTGACAGTATCATTGCGGCTACGGCTACGTATTTAGACCTTCCCATCATCACTGCTGACCAAGCCTTTCAGAAGGTAACTGACCTTCAGCTAATTTATTACGAAAAGTCATAAACTGTGCCCCCACCCCAGAAATCAGAAGTGATCTACGGCACCCGTGCCGTGATCGAAGCCGTTGAGTCCGACCAGGAAGTGGATCGAGTACTCGTACAAAAGGGACTGCGCAATGAACTCACCCAAGAGCTGCTTGATGCTACGCGCAAGCTGAGCGTACCAGTCTCGTTCGTCCCGCCCGAGAAGCTCAACCGCGTCACCCGCAAGAACCACCAGGGCACCATTGCCTTCTTATCCTCGGTCACCTACGCCTCGCTGGATCATATCATCAACCAGTGCTACGCTGAGGCCAAAGACCCGTTCTTGATCCTGCTCGACCGCATCACCGACGTGCGCAACTTCGGAGCCATTGCCCGGTCGGCAGAGTGCCTGGGCACCCACGCACTGGTGGTGCCTACCCAGGGCAATGCCCGCATCGGCGGTGATGCCATGAAAACCTCAGCGGGAGCCCTCAACTACCTACCGGTGTGCCGCGTAGCCCGCCTGAAAGAAACCGTCCGTTTTTTGAAAGACAGTGGCATCCGCGTGATTGCCTGCACCGAGAAAACCGGCCAGCTACTACCCCAGGCCGACCTGAAAGGGCCGATAGCAATGCTACTCGGTTCAGAAGAAGACGGCATCGCCGACGAGCTACTGCAACTCGCCGACGAGCTGGTCAAGATTCCGATGCAGGGCAACGTGGCCTCGCTCAACGTGTCGGTGGCCGCCGCCGTCAGTATGTACGAAGTGGTGCGGCAGCGAGCCGCGAAAGAGTCTTAGGACTCTCTTACCATATCGGCGATAACCTAATTATCATGTACCTTCCGACTTTTCTTGATCAGACCTAGTTGCTCTTCTGTCAGACCCGTTGTTGATAAAATGGTCTTATCCGGCACGCCTTCTTTGACCAAACCGATGGCTACTCGTTCTATGCCTTGCTCAACCCCTTCCTCAAAAGCCGTATCCAGCGAGTTCTTCAAATCCCGATACGATTTCAAACTGTCTTCATAGGCTTGTACCTCTTCAGCACTAAAACGGGCGATCTCAGCGACCTCAAACAAACGCTCAAAGATGCCTTCTCGCAGCTCATTTGGTATTCTATCTAACTTGTTTAAGTTGCGAATTACGTACATCCACTGGTCAAACCGGCTTTCTAATTCTCTCGCCGCCTTTCGAAACTTAGGCATCTCCAGGTACACAAAGGTCAGCTTATTATAGAAAACCTGGCAGGTTTCTGTGTCCGTAAGCTTAACATCGTACCGAAACTTATCAGGCTCGTTCTGATCTTCATCAAAGACAAAGTCCAGAATAGCAATCGTGTATACGGCTTTGAGCTCGAAGTTCCAATCTGACCCTCGCTGTGCCTGCTCTCTAATCGGAAAAGTTGAGTAGTACACCGTTCGGTCTTTGAAGAACTTCTGTTTTGTCTTTTGGAGCTCTACGATGAACTTCTCACCCCGTTCGTTCTGACAATAAAGATCAAATACCGCTTTTCGATCTTCTTCGCTGCTCCCTAGCTTATCAGATTTTAGGTAGGTTAGCTCGGTGATAGTGCCCTGTTCATGTTTGAGTAGCTCGTTAAGAAAATCCAGTAGTAAGTCTTTGTTAGGTTCCTCACCAAACAGTCGTTTAAACCCATAATCGGTGAACGGATTGATGTATTTCTCCCTGTGCGATTCCATAACCTCACTTTTTTAGTAAAAATACGAAGTTGACGACGCAATAGGCTCTACTACCTGAAGATTTTCTCAATTAAGGGCAATACGGCCTCGTTCAACGTATCGGTGACCGCCGCCATAAGCATGTACGAAATGGTGTGACATCGAAGGGAAAAAGACTGAGCTATTATAGTACAACCAACCAATTACTGGCAAATACTACAAAAATTAGTAAGCACACAGGCCTCTCACCTGTCATTCGTCCAAGGGGAAGCCTCTGCGCAACACTTCTTCTTCCTTAATGCCCAGGTTCGCTATACTCCTCACAAAAAAGTGGAGCTAACCCTCGAGACTTTTAACGCCAGCGGTACCGACCAGTTCGTAGAAGCGCAGGTCAACCCTTTCTATACTGAAGTCACCACTCAAGCCATTTTAGACCGCTATTTCTTAGCCTCACTCACGTATAAGTTTTGAGCTACGTGTGCTTGACAGACTTACTCCATCACAGGTGACTATCGAGAAGCTGCCAAGCTAGGAAGAAGGATGACTACAACTTTCTCAAATCAACGATCTCGCGCGAGCACGGTGAACCGCCGCCGAACGGTTCCGCCCGACTGGTCTACCAGTGTGAGCACGTGTGCCCCCGGAGTCATGGTTAGGGCCAATTGATGATGGTGTCGGGTGCGCCCCACGTACTGATCGTCAACGTGCCAGAACAGACTGGCCGAAGATCGCTGATGGGCCGCTTCCAGTACCGTTTTTCCTATCTGTCCGTCTAGTTCGCGAGGAATGTATATGGAAGCATTGGGCCGGGGGTAGATCACCTCTATCGCCTGGGCTATTTCTCCGTTGGCCTGACAGTCGGCTCGGAACGGGGGCAACGACCGGTACTCAGGGTGTTGTCGTTGGTAGTACCACGCCTGGGTGGGCGGCAGCACAAACCGCACCTCACTGCGCAAGCGCTGGTTCGGCTCGCAGTCACGGTGCACCCGATACTGTCTACTTTCATCCAGATGCACCCGCTGATGGTAGGGCGACACAGGCGAGCGCAGTCCGGCCCGAGGTACTGACGCGAGGGCTGTATCTTGGCAGTCTTGCGGGGCACGGTAGCCGCTCTTTTTACTAACCAGCACCCGGGCCAGATCGCTACGGGGCACATCGAACCAATCGGTATCGGGCATCAGTCGCACCAGGTCGAACAGCAACGGGGCCGCAGCGGTGACGCCGGTGAGTCCGGAGCGCCCTTCGCCGTCGGCATTGCCGGCCCACACCCCGATCACGTAGCGGGGAGTGATGCCTACCGCCCAGGCATCGCGGTGACCGTGGCTGGTACCGGTTTTCCAGGCTACCTGATTGGCCGAAGCAAAGTACTGCCAGCCGGTTTCTGCCTCGGGCCGTACAACCTCCAGCATGGCCTTGAACGTAAACCACCACGCCCCAGCGTTGATCACACCGGTTTTGCTTCGAGAATCAGGCCTTTCTGTCGCCGAACGTTGATAGGTCAGCGGATGCACATCAGCCGTGGAGTAGCGATAAGGTTCAGGATGATTGAAATAATGATTAAGGGTGCGGGCGGCGCTGGCGTACATGCCGGTAATATCCCACAAACTGCCCTCGGCCCCTCCCACAATTAGGCTTAGCCCGTAATGATTGGCCGGATGATCGAGCGTGGTCATTCCGAGTTGCTGTAGCTGGTGGTGAAACTTCTCAAGTCCGTGGCGACGCAGCATACGCACCGCGGGCACATTAAGCGAGCGGGCGATCACCTGATCGGCGGGCACCGCTCCCTCAAACTTCTTATTGAAATTTTGCGGCATAAAACCATCGATAAAGGTGGGAACGTCTGGCACCAGGGCTTGGGGTAATATTTTGCCGTCGTTGAGCATGGCGGCGTACAAAAACGGCTTGAGCAAGCTGCCGGTACTGCGGCGGGCCGTCACAATGTCTACTGAAGGATTGTGCTGGGCGGCGGCACTGGTATTACCGACGTAGGCTCGGGCTTCTCCGGTGGCTACGTCCACGATCAGAGCGGCGGCGTTATGAATGCCGTTGGCACGTAGTTTTTGATGATGATCTTCTACCACCGCTCGGGCACGCTGTTGCAAACCGTGGTCTAAGGTCGATACTACCCGTTGGCCTCGGTACCCTTCGTTGAGTAGGCGCGTCAGCAGTCGGGGGGCCAGGGTGGGCACCGGTTGCGGACGGTCCGGTAGTGGTTCGGCGGAGGCCAGCACATAGGTTAGCGAGTCCATGACCTGATGTTGCCACAACTTGCGCAGCAGGCGATTGCGTTTGCGCAGTAGCCAGTCGTGGTTTCGACCGGGATACAACACCGCCGGACTGTTGGGCAGCACCGCCAGCAGCGCGTTTTCGGCCCAGGATAGCCGGTGTGGATCGGTGCCGAAGTAACGCCAAGCGGCAGCTTCTACCCCTACTACGTTGCCGCCGAAGGGCGCATGCGCCGCGTACAACCGCAAAATTTCGTCTTTAGACAGCGCCCATTCTAACCGGGTAGCCAGCACCATTTCTACGCACTTCTCCCACAGTGTACGGGCCTTGTTTCGAGAAAGGCGAATGGTCTGCATGGTCAGGGTGCTGCCACCACTGATGATGCGTCCGGCGTGCCAGTTCTGCCGAGCGGCCCGCACCAGTGATACTGGATTTACTCCTGGGTGCTGTCTAAAGTACGCATCTTCAAAGTGGGTGACGGCTTGCACGTATTTCTCGCTGAGTGAATCGCCGGGTGGAAATCGCCACTGCTCATCCTCGGCCACCGTAGCCCCGAGTAACCGTCCGTTTTGGTCTTCCAGTACCGTAGAGTAGGTGGTAGTAAATAGCGGAAAAGACAGCGAGAAGTAGTAGGCTGTGATCAGTGTTACCAACAGTAAGAAAGCCAGCCCGTACCTTTTCTGTAATGACATAGATTTATGCTTGTGTTGATAGCGGCAGGCGGCAGTGGCAGTTACTGCCTCCTGCTACTGCTACTGCCACTGGGCACGCTGCTACTTACTCAACTACCTCTACCCAGCGACCCGCCTTCAGGGCATTGATGGTGTGATCGTACATGGCTTCACACTTCACCGATGGTAAGTAGAAACGGCCCATATAGCTCGCGTTGAGTTGCACCCTAAACACCTTACGCTCATTAGCTCGCAGGTTGAAGTAGGTATACACCCGGTCGTCGCGAATATCTTGGTACGTAAACTTACTTTCCTCTTGAGTATCCAAGTCATTGAGACGTGTGTTTAGCACCTCCCATCCCGACGGAAATATCTGCGACAGAGCCAACTCTTGATAGCTACCCCTTATACCGGGGTTAGACACCACCACTTCCGCCACAAAGTCGGTGCCCTGCGTCAAGCGAGCCGGGTCAATCAGCTGTCCTTGCTGATCTTTGTAGATTACTTGCAGCCGCAGATCGTTCTCAGCATTAGTCTCGGCCCCGGCTAGCGGAGTACCTTCCTGAATTACCCGGGCGTACAAGGTTCCGGCTCCTTCGTTCTTCACCGTGAGTGAGCCACCCTCCGCAGCAATCGTCTGCTGCACCACCGGTAACGTGCTTTGTACTTCTTGCGCCTCGGTTTTATCTACCTGATATACCATCCGCATGTTTTCATCCTGAGGATTGTTGCCCATGAACTGGCTCACCGCCAGCAGACAATAGGCGGTCGTTTGGGTACTCATCCACCGGTCGGCACTGAGTTGCTTCGATATGCGCTTCACCAAATCTAATCCCCGGTTGCGTTCGTCCATCAACGACAGCGTTTCCAGTACCATCGCTTCATCGCGCAGGCCCGAGCCGTAGGTATAAGACAGTTCGCGGTAGGCTTTGATTTTGGTACTCACGTTATTGATAACGGCTTGGGCTGCCTCAGGCTGTCCGATGAGCACGTAAGTGGCCGCCAGTCGCCACTTAGCCTGGTTAGAAAGATCATCGCGCTCACGTAGTCGGTTCATCGCCCCCTGGTCGGGGCTTTCGGCCAGGGCCAACGTGTACAGTCGGTAGGCCTGGATAAGATCATCACGGGGTTGATCGGAACGAGCCGCCCAGCGGGACGCGCGGTTACGTTGGTAGGCCGTCCAGCGAGTCAGCAGGTCGGCGGGCACCACGTAGCCCTGCTTTTTGGCCTCTAGCAAAAAGTGCCCGGCATAGTTAGAACCCCAGTCGTTCGGATCGTCCTGACCGGGCCAGTAGGCGAATCCGCCTTCACTGGTGGCGAACGACCGCAAGCGATCAATGCCCGCTTTGACGTTCTTTTCTAGCTTGGCCGCCTGCGCTTCGGGTAGCCTCACCACGTTCTGTACAAACAACTGCGGAAACACCGACGAGGTGGTTTGCTCCACACAGCCGTAGGGATACTTAAGTAGATATCGCAGCCGTTTCTCCAGGTTGATCGGGGGCATACTAGACACCTCAAGCGTGGCCCGGTTAGTACCCGGCATACCGATAGGCTGGTATCTAGCGTTCCACCGTTGCCCCGGCGGGATGGTGTAATCTAGTACCTTAGTGATAGGCGGATTCGGATTGCGCACGTCCATTTCAATGTCGTAGGTCGCCTGTTCCTTGCCGCTACGGGCGGTCAGTTTCACCTCGCCAATACCAACCCGTGGGGCTACCTTCAGGGCAAAATTCGCGATCTGATCGCCGGTTTGGGCGAAGCGGAGCGACTGCTGACTGGCTCCGGTGGCAGATAGCAGTTCGTTGGTTTCTACCGTTACTTTTACATCTTTCACCGAGCGGTTCATTGCAAACACATTGGCGGGCAGTTGCACCTCTTCACCGGGCCCTAAAACGCGGGGTAGCGTACCCAATACCATGAGTGGTTGCTTCACCGGAGTAGCTTGTTCTACTTTACCGTAAGCCCCTTGGTAGCCTGCCACCACCATTGTGCGTACTGAGCCTACGTAGTTAGGCATGGTGAAGGTGTGCGTTTGGGTTTCGCCTTTCTCTAAGAAGAAAGGGCCCATGAATTTGACGACCGGCTTGAACCGCTGAGCCTTTCGTTTACCGGCGTTGAGCAGTGCATCATCCCCTCCCACGGCCAGAATGCGTTCCAGTGCGCCGCCGTAGGCACCGACGACGTAGTCGTACAAATCCCAGGTTTTGACGCCGAGGGCTTCTTTGGCGTAAAAATGATTCCACAGATCGGGCGTACCGAAACGGGTGATATCCAGCAACCCCTCGTCTACCACCGCCACGGTATAGGACATGGGTTGACCATCGTTCTCACTCACCTGCACCGAAGCGGTCTTCAGGGGCGATAACTCCTGCGGCATTTTGATCACCGGATTGAGCTGGGTCGTGGGGTCGGTGACCACAACGGGGGTAATGCCGTAGAGCCGGATGGGGCGGTCGTTGGTGGTTTGCGTATGCGGTTGCACCAGCGACACGTGCACGTATACGTTGGGGGTCATCTGCTCGGTGACAGGAAACGAGAACGCGGTTTCACCCGCCTGGGTGTCTACCCAGTGGGTTTCCAGCACCCGGCTACCGTTCTCAATGCTCACCAGCGCACGGCTGTCCGCACTGCTAGGGATGTTGATGGTGGCTTGCTCACCCACTTCGTAAGCTTCTTTGTCTGCCGAAAACTGTAGCATGGTGGCACTACCCCCCTCCTGCCGGTTGACCCGGCTACTATAGCCCGGCCAGTCGATGTATAGGGCATCGCCCGCGCAGTGCCCCGACACCGGGTCACAGGCACGCACGTAGTAACGCCCCCACTCCGGTTGGTTAACTTCAAACTCCCAGTAGCCCTTGCCGTTGGATACATTCACCGTTCCTTCTTCCACCGGATCACGGTGCGAGCGGCCCACAAAGTTGGATATATTTTCTTCTGACTGATCCCACCACCAGCGCCAGCCGAGTTTGTACATAGACACCTCAATACCAGTGCGTGACAAGGGTTTGCCATTAGCATCAACCAAAGCAATACCCACCGTATGCTTTTTGTCGGTGAGCAGTGCGTCGCGAGGCGACTCAGTGGCCGGAACGTTGACTCCTACGAACGATTTGTAAGGATAGTACGGCAGGCTAAACTGGCTGATACTAAAGTTACCCCCCTCTTCGAATACCTTTCCGGTAAAAGTCGCCTTCAGAGCGCCTGGCACTTCTTCGTTCACTTCAATATCGGTGCTGAAGTTGGCCTGACCGTTCTCGTCCACCTTTCCGTCGAACACCACTTGCTGAGTCGTGCTAAACGTGCGAGATTGATCATCAAACACAAAGTTCTCAAACGCCTCGAAGGAAGTCTTGGCGGTTGACAAAATCACTTCAAACTTAGCATCAAGGTGGCGCGCGGTGGCTCCGGTAAGCCAGTTGACGTTCAGCTTGCCCCGGATTTCATCATCCTGGGCCGTCAGTCGCTCGGTGCCAAAGTCCAGATCAATCTTCAGGCGGTTAGGCTTAATGGTTTCTACTTTGATACTCTTCGTAAAGGTAGCTCCTCCCACTTTGACGCGGGCGGTCCAATTGCCCGTAGGTGCATCTGCGTTGGTTCTAGTGCCAAAGTAGTACAGTCCTTCGGTGGAGGTGGTAGCCACCTGCCGCCGCACGCGGTTCCCTTGCGGATCAGACAATTCGAAGATAACCGGATGGTTCTCGGGCAGCACCTTCTGGCGGTCTTCCAGCATAAATGATAAGTGTAGAGAATCGCCGGGCCGCCACACGCCACGTTCGCCGTAGAGGTAGCCTTTCACTCCCTCTTGCACGGTCTGCCCCGCCACATTGAAGTTGCTCAGCGACAGCGAAGAGCCATCATCTAATCGCAGGTACCCCTTCTGCTGGTCGTGGTCGGCTACGAGCAAGAACGGGCGGTGTGGCAGATCGATTCTGGCCACGCCCTCGCCGTTGGTTTGTGCTTCGGCTATCGTTTGCTGTTGGTAGTCTAGCACCCGCAGCGTCACTCCTGACAGTGGCTGAGCATCGCGCAGGTCGGTTACGGCCGCCCACAGTTGGCCATCATCGCCCCGCTTGGCAATCAGGCCCAGATCAGAAGCCAGCAAGTTTTTTTGCACAAACTGCCCCTGGTGGTAGTACGATACGTGGCACGGGTTATCCCGCTCGTCCCAGTCGTATCCTTCCGGATAGTAACTGTCGTAGTTATCGTAGTAGCTGGTGCTTTCCGGTTCGTCCCAGGAAGGGTCACTACTTACCAAACCCTCATCCGCTTCGGCACCATCGCAGCTGTACAGTGCATGTTGCTGCCGAAAGCCTAGTTTCACCTGGTAGATAGCACCGGGTTCTACGCGCATCACTTCGGCCAGGTCTAGCGTGAAACGGTTCCAGGTAGATAAGTTGGTGACGCCGTCACCGTTGAGCGGGATGGTTTTCCGCAGTACGGGTCGCCCCACCCGGCGCATTTCTTGGTTGCCATCGTATTGATTCCGCTGTAGAAACTGCGCCACATTCTCTTCGAAGATGCGCACGATGGTGACGTCCACTGCTTTGAGTGCCACCGCCTCGAAGGGCATGATTAGTCCCTGCGTATTGGGTAGAATGACGCCCTGGCCCGTGAGCCGTACTCCTGGCTTATTCTGCGAGAAAGCCAGGCTGACGGTGGTATTGTTCGGCAACGGGTACCCCAATATATTTTTAACCCCTTTCACGATCGACAAACCACGTGTGCCGTTCTGCCGTTCGGATGGATATACCTTCACTCGGTTTTCTTCTACAATAAATCTGAGCGACGCGGTCTGCTCCATACTGATCAACCCATTAAGATTTTGTGATTCTTGTAATGGATCGGAGAAGTGCAGCAAGACGTACTGCTCGTCGCCCTGCACTACTTCGGAGCGGGTGAGCTTGAAATCTCCTAGTGCGGGCACCTCCACCGAAGTATCTTCTTCTTTATCTACCGCCAGCGCGTCACCGTCGCTGGTTAGCGTGACTGCGCTGGCCGACTCACCCCGCTGCACTTCTTCTACCGTGAACTGATGCGTTGTGCCATCGTCGGCGTGGATCCAGGAAATGGACAGCGTTCTGCCTTCCTGCGTG
>CBDCAN010000029.1:0-13229 GCA_965213875.1 Tunicatimonas sp.
AATTGTCGCACCTCGGGGTCGATCTCACCTACGGCGAAAGTGTACGCATGGTCACCGTAGTAGCCATTCTTTTTAGCACCGCAGTCTATAGAAATGATGTCTCCCTCTTCTAGCGGGCGTTCAGTAGGAAGTCCGTGTACTACTTGCTCGTTGATAGAAGTGAGTAGCGTACTAGGGCATCCGTATAGGCCTAAGAAACCAGGAACGGCGCCTTGCTCTCTGATGTAGGCTTCGGCGATCTGGTCGAGATAAAGAGGCGTTACTCCCGGGCGAATTTCCTGGGCCAGCATGCCTAATGTGCGAGAAACAACCAGCGCGCTCTCACGGATTAGTTCAATCTCCTCAGCGGACTTGTAGTGTATCATAGGGGGAACCTTCTATGCACTATAGAAGAGGAGTTGCCCACAAAAGGTTTACGGTTATACAGTATATTTTAGTTGGGCGAGGCTTCTCTACGATAGTTTCGTAGTTGCTTCATCTCCTCCATCATATCCTGTAGGTTGCTGTGCAGATGATCAATGTCGGGGCTCACTTCGGGCAAATGCGACCGAAGGTGCCATTCTACTTTCCATATCTGCAGCAATTCGCTCTCGGGTATATCAAAAGTATCGTGTTTGGGGTTGTCTGACAAACACCGGATAACACCGTACTGGTGCAAGCGATTGCGTACGCGTTTGATCTGAATCCCCTTCTGCTCTGAAACGACCACGTACACTTCACCATCACTCAAGTAGCGGTAGTCGGCGCTATCCAGCAGACGGCAGATCACCCAGTCATCTTGCAACAGCGTAGGTTCCATACTATCGCCACTCACCTGCAACGCGTAGCACTGCCCTTCTTTGATCATGTATGAAGGCAGTAAGATACTATCTTGTTCTTCGAACCACTCCTGCGACTGGTAACCGGCCACAAAAGTAGCGGCCGCTTTATGATTAATAAGCGGTACCGTAGTATTGCCGTTGGTGTCTTGGGTGGCTACTACCACTACTTCACGGGTAGGAGCTACTGGCGCAGGTCGCTCGCCACGCTTATTAAAAGGTCGGCCAGCCCCGGTAACAATGTAGGCGCTATTGATATCGAACCGATCCGCGGCGCGGTTGAGAATTTCTAGTGTCACCGAACGGCGGTTTGCCTTGATATCACCCAGATTAGATGGGGATACATCTATGCTTAAAGCAAATTCGCGGTCAGAATTTATTTCGTTACGACTTTTAAGCATATTAATGCACTCGAAAAATCGCTGGTTAACGCTCGTTTTGTATTGATTATCAGACATTAGACCCGTTTTATACTTTAAAAAAGAATTTTTATTTGGAAAATACTCAATAAAAGTATTTACTTGTACTTAAATAAAGTACGAATATGGAAAATATCAGGGAATTAAAAAAACATTTGTGCCAAGAACAGTATCAGCAGATCAGTGAGCTGACGGGCTACTCAGTAGGATACATTAGAAATTGCTTCGCACACCGGCGCAACAACCGTCTCATCGTGCAGGCAGCCGCCATCGTATCTCGGAGTGTTTCGTTGCGCTGATTCTCCTTTACCACTTCAATGAGGAAAGGATTCTGCTATGGTGGGGAAAGTAATCCTCACTTGTATAATCATTTCTATCCTCTATTTTCTCAGAAGAGAAATTATACGTTACAAGACCCTGATTATCAAATTACTATAAATATACATCGTACCGAACGCTGGTTGGCAGTGTTATTTCATGAGTATATATACTTAGCCTCTCTTATACGAGAGTATTGCAAACCAAAAGTAAGTATATAATGAGTACTCAGAATCAACATACAATAGATACCCTACATAAACTTATTGAGATTAATAAGGACAGTGACCGTGGCTATAAGGAAGCGTCTGAAAATATTACCGATCCCGAACTAAAGACGATTCTGTACCGATTGTCGCAACAACGAGCAGAGTTTCGCGGTGACTTAGAAGATATCCTTCACAAAGATTTCAGTGACGAAGCCAATCCCTCTACCTCAATACTCAGTAAGCTACACCGTAGCTGGATGGACTTCAAAACTTCGCTATCTTCTGATGATAATGAAGCGGTATTGGCCGAATGCGAGCGCGGTGAGAAGTATGCCATTGACGAATATGACGACGCAATTGCGGCTAAGCTTCCTTCGTATATTCATGAGAAGGTGGAAGAGCAGCTTCAATTGATTAAAGGCGCGCTCAATCAGATTCAAGAGTTTAAGACATCCGTTGGCAGCTAATTCTATAGCTATCGATACGTAAAGAGGGGCCGTTTCCAGCGTAGGAGACGGCCCCTCTTGCTTTTAGATGAGCTTTTTGTAGCGTATGCGGGTGGGGCCGCTGTCGCCCAAACGTGCTTTCTTGTTTTCTTCGTAATCACTATAGTTTCCCTCAAACCAGTAAACTTGTGAGTCACCCTCGAAGGCCAGGATATGTGTAGCAATCCTGTCTAGGAACCAACGGTCGTGCGAGATAATAACCGCACAGCCCGCAAAATTCTCAAGGCCTTCTTCTAATGCTCTTAGCGTGTTCACGTCAAGATCGTTGGTGGGCTCATCGAGCAAGAGTAGGTTAGCTCCTTCTTTAAGCATAAGGGCCAAGTGTACCCGGTTTCGCTCTCCCCCTGACAAATTACCCACCTTCTTTTCCTGGTCAGTACCACTAAAGTTGAAGCGACTCACGTAGGCGCGTGAGTTCATTTGCTTTCCCCCTAGTTCTACCCACTCGTTTCCTTCCGAAATAGTCTCCCACACCGACTTCTCCGATTTCAGACGATCATGCTCTTGGTCGACGTACGCTAGGTCCACTGTGGTGCCCACTTCAATGGTTCCAGTGTCGGGTGCCACTTGCTCGGTAATCAGCCTAAACAGACTGGTTTTTCCTGCTCCGTTAGGCCCGATCACTCCCACAATCCCCCCCTGTGGTAAAGAAAAGCTCAGGTTTTCAAATAGCAGTTTATCGCCGTATGACTTCGACACGTTCTCTAGCTCAATCACTTTGCTACCCAAGCGAGGGCCGGGCGGAATGTACAATTCCAGCTTCGCCTCCCGCTCTCGGGCCTCTTCACCTGCCAGTTGATCGTACGCGTTCAAGCGGGCTTTGGCCTTAGCCTGTCGCCCCTTGGGGGTCATCCGAATCCACTCTAGTTCACGCTCTAGCGTTTTCTGTCGTTTCGACGCAGTTTTCTCCTCCTTAGCCAGCCGGGTTTGTTTCTGCTCTAGCCAAGAAGAATAGTTGCCTTTCCACGGAATGCCTTCGCCCCGGTCTAGTTCTAGTATCCACCCTGCCACATTATCCAAGAAGTAGCGGTCGTGGGTCACTGCGATAACGGTGCCCTCGTACTGCTGAAGGTGCTGCTCTAACCAGTGCACTGACTCAGCATCGAGGTGGTTGGTCGGCTCATCGAGCAACAGTACATCGGGTGCCTCCAGTAATAGACGACACAGTGCTACCCGTCGCTTTTCGCCACCCGACAAGTTGGCTACCTTCGCGTCGGCGGGAGGAGTGCGCAGCGCATCCATGGCTTTTTCTAAGCGTGTATCTAACTCCCAAGCACCGCTTTGATCTAACTGATCTTGCACCTTAGCCTGCTCATCGATAAGTTTCTGCATCGCGTCGGGATCATCCAGTACCTCCGGGTCAGAAAACTTAAGGTTGATTTCTTCAAATCTTTTGAGCAGCGACACGGTCTCGGCCACGCCCTCTTCCACTACTTCCTTCACCGTCTTTTCAGGGTCGAGCTGCGGCTCTTGCTCCAGCATTCCGACAGAATAGCCGGGCGAGAAGACTACTTCGCCCTGATAGTCTGTATCCTGACCGGCGATAATGCGTAACAAGGATGACTTGCCGGATCCATTGAGACCAAGTACACCAATTTTGGCTCCGTAGAAAAAGGACAAATAGATGTTCTTGAGTACTTGTTTCTTAGGCGGGTAAGTCTTGCTCAGGCCCGACATTGAAAATATTATCTTTTCGTCGCTCATGTATCGCTAAATTATTCGTGACTGTTGGTTCAAGACTAAAATTTTAGTCAATGGGTGCAATATCTAACCGAATTTATGGGTAAAAAAGTTATTAACATATATTTTTGGCGCTCGTATAAAAAACCCGATGCGCTCTTGACATTTAGCGAAATAAGGCTATACTGATCGCATCAATTAGAATACATTCATAATACATAACCTAAACCAAGATAACTGTGGATACCCCAGCTACTTCCTATGGTTTTATCCGAGATGATAAGATCTATCGTGCTCCTTTTCTTCACTATCCCGAACGAGAAATCGGCGAAGTAAGAGAAAGCGAAGCATCTACGACCAAATACTTTGAGGATCGTTTTACTATGGCGGTAAATAAAGTAGCCAGCCTAGAGAAAGCGGTAGAAGAGTCAGAAAACAAGGGCTCTTACTTGATGAAGCTGATTCACCTACGAGAGAATCTGGCGAAGTTTGATGCTTTGGGTAACTACCCGGCGCTGTTTGAACGGCTGGATGCTATCGAATCGGTATTACGCGATATTATCGCTAAGAACCGCGTCAAGAATCTGGAAATCAAGCAGGCACTCATCGCCGAAGCTGAGCAGCACGAGCACAGCTCCGACTGGAAAGAGGGTGCGGATAGCTTGCAGGAGATCAAAGAGAAGTGGATCAAAACCGGCGCGGTAGATGATGAACGTCAGGAAGCTATCGAGAATCGTTTTAACGAGATACTTGATACCTTTTACCAACGTCGCAAAGCCTTCTTTCAGTCGAAGAAGGACATGGTCAATACCCGCATACGGCGGTATAAGGAGATGAACTTCGAGATGCACAAACTGGTGCGAATGGAAGATAAAAAGACCGCTCAGCAGCGCGTGAAAGAACTACAGCGCGAGTGGCGCGAGGTGGGCAAAGTACCCGTTTTCAAGTATAAGAAGCTACAGACCGACTTTCGCTCGTTGGCCAATCGTATATTTGGAAGCCCTGATGACACCCGTAGTCAGTACGCTCGGCCGCAGTACAACCAGGGTGGTTACCAAGACCGCGAACGACCTCGGCAATTTGCTCCCCGTCAGAATCCTGACCGCGAACGCGAGGCTTGGGTCAACCCCAACGAGGCCATTGCCAACAAAAAAACGCTGATTAAGCGCGCTGAGGAACTCGCCCGCGACGATGAGGGTGATAGCATTCAGGAAGTACGCCGACTACGCGAAGACTGGAAGAATTCGGGCCGCATATCGCGAGAAAAATCGATGGAGCTCAACCGACAGTTTAACGAAGCCTGTGACATGGCTTCTGAGAAGAGTTTCTTGAACCGTTCGGCGCGCGCAAAAAACACCGATTTTGATAACAAAACAGAAGAAGAGCGATTGTCTATTAAAATTGAACTGCTTGATGCGCTGGTAAAGCGCGATGAAAATGACTTGACCGGCTATCAGGACAACATGGGTAACATGGCCTCTCCGATGGAAGCACGACAAGCTGAAGGCAAGTTGCGCCTACTCTCTCGCAAGGTACAAGCTAAGAAAGAGCTCTTACGATCTTTGAAGAACGAACTAGCTTCGTTGTAACAAAAAACCATAATATTCGTCAACACCTAAATATCTTGCGTACACCTTGGGTCGTCTTGAGCCAAATGTAGATAATTGGTAAGAAATTTGTCCCTGACGAATTAGCAAATAATCATTTTATCTTGGTATGATCATATCGTATCAAGTCCATTGTTAACCACATACCCATGTACTGGACACTTGAACTAGCTTCTTACTTGGAAGATGCACCTTGGCCAGCCACCAAAGATGAGCTCATTGATTTTTCTATTCGCTCGGGTGCACCGCTTGAGGTGGTAGAAAACCTTCAGGAGCTAGAAGATGACGGCCAGCCTTACGAAAATATTGAGGAGATTTGGCCCGACTATCCTACTAAAGAAGACTTCTTTTTCAACGAAGACGAGTACTAATAACATTCATTGGCAAAAGCCTACTACACGTCACGCTGTTGTAGTAGCGCTTCTGCGACCATCAAATCTTCGGGGGTGGTTACTTTTAGGTTACGGTACTCACCTGCCGTTAAGTGCACCGGATGGCCACCGTATTCCCATACGCTAGCATCATCTGAAAACACTCTCTCTTTTTCTATCGCTTTATCATACGCAACTTTCAGCAGACGCAGCCGAAACGCCTGTGGGGTTTGCACCAGCCGATACTTATCACGTGCGCGTGCCGTGCTGTGCGCCCCTTCCACCTGACGAATAGAATCTTTCAGTGGTACTGCCACAACGGCACTATTGTGCTGCTCGGCTTGCTGGTACACTTTTTCTATCAACGCTGGCGAAACAAGCGGACGCACACCATCGTGTATCGCCACCAATCCGTCTTCAGCATCAATATGTGATAGCCCTTGATACACAGAAGCCGAGCGGGTGTTGCCGCCTGCTACCACCTGATGCGGCAACTTGAAATGGCATTGCTGACCAAGCTGCTGCCAAGTAGCAATTTCCGATTCGGGCAGTACTACAATGATGCGGACGTCTGGCTGATGAAAAGCGGCTATCGTATGCATCAGGATGGGGCGACCGCCGATGACCAGAAACTGCTTGGGTACGTTGCGCTGCATACGCGTACCCCGGCCTCCGGCTACAATGATGGCGTATCGGGCAAGAGGCACGGCACTAAAGAATTAGCATGGCATCACCGTAGGTAAAAAAGCGATACTTTTCTTTAATCGCCACCTGGTAGGCATCCATAATGAGTTCGTACCCACCGAAAGCACAAGCCATCATCATCAGCGTAGACTGAGGCAGGTGCAGATTAGTGATCAGTGCGTTGCATATCTTGAACTCGTAGGGCGGAAAGATAAAGCGATCAGTCCACCCCTCGTTCGCTTTGAGTCGTCCGCTAGCTGAAACCGACGATTCTAACGTACGCATAGAAGTGGTGCCTACTGAGCACACACGCCGTTTATTATCCAGCGCTCTGTTTACACTGTCGGCAGTCTTCTCAATAATCGCGTAGTTTTCCGAATCCATTTTGTGCTTGGTCAGATCTTCTACGTCTACCGAACGAAATGTGCCTAAGCCAATATGCAGAGTGATTGGGTCTACGTGCACCCCATTGATTTCGAGTCGTTTTAGTACCTGCGGAGTAAAGTGCATACCCGCAGTAGGTGCGGCTACGGCGCCCACGTGCTCAGCATAAATGGTCTGAAAACGCTCACGATCAGCGGGTTCTACCTTGCGCGTGATACCGTAACCTTCTTGTTTGTCATCACGGGGCAGTGGCGTCTCGCCGAGCGTATCAATTAGCTTATAAAATTCTTCGTTCTCGCCTTCGTATAAAAAACGAATGGTGCGTCCGCGTGAAGTGGTATTGTCAATGACTTCAGCCACCAGCTCGCCCTCGCCAAAGTAGAGCTTATTACCTACCCGGATTTTACGCGCAGGATCCACCAGCACATCCCACAGGTTCATTTCTTTGTTGAGTTCTCTTAGCAGAAAAACCTCAATCTTTGCTCCGGTCTTTTCTTTGTTACCGTACAGGCGCGCAGGGAATACTTTAGTGTTATTTACCACCAGCACGTCCCCTTCGTCGAAGTAGCTCACCACGTCGGTAAAGTGTTTGTGCTCAATCTCTCCGGTATCCTTATGAATGACCATCAACCGCGATTCATCCCGGTTTTCGGTAGGGTATTGCGCGATAAGCTTTTTGGGAAGTTCGTATTTAAAGGCAGATAGCTTCATAAAAATGTTGCGTAGATTTAGTGTCGCACTACCTGTGAATAGGAAAGGGACATTTTTTTGAATGGCAAATTTAAGGAATTGTTTTAAATTGACGGAAGAATCCTCATAAAGTTAGGCACCGGCTTGCCGCTGGTTTTCTAAACTCACGTTGCTCGCTATGCTCCTCCTTCGCCTCTTTATCGAAAGTATATTCACGGCTGTAGACGCACTGCGGGCTAATTTGCTGCGCACTCTGCTGTCGCTTCTGGGTGTAACGGTGGGTATTTTTGCTATTGTTACCGTATTCACGTTGGTAGACTCACTGGAGCGCAACATCAAAGATAGCTTCTCCTTTCTGGGCGATAAGGTGCTACGAGTAGAGAAGTGGCCCTGGAGCTTTGGGCCCGATTACCCCTGGTGGAAGTATTACAACCGCCCCTACCCCACCGCTGCGGAATACGATTATTTAGCAGAGCGGGTAACTGAGGCACGGGCGATCACGATTTTTGCCGATCAGTACGGTCTACAGGTGCAGCGTGGCAGTAGCAACGTGAGTCAGGTCGGATTGGTAGGGGTTTCTCAGAGCTATGACGCTGTATTTGACGTAGAAATTGAGGCAGGCCGGTTTTTCTCCTTACAAGAAACCGCGCTGGCGCGCAACGTAGTGGTCATCGGCAACGAAGTGGCGAGCACGCTCTTCGGTGAACAGTCGCCGCTGGGTCAGGAGATTAAGATCAGGGGGCTCAAGTTTGTGGTGATTGGGCTGCTAGAAACAGAAGGCGAAAGTGTGATCAACACCGGCGCGCCTCCCCTCGACTTAACTTGTTACATCCCCTACCGCAGTTTTCTAAAGCTTTACGCTAGTGACAGTAGACGAGGAGTAGGTTCTACGATTGCCCTACGGGGACAAGAGAATGACACCGACCTTAAGAATTTAGAGAACGAGGTGATCGGACTGATGCGCAGCCGCCGGGCACTTCGGCCGCGCGAAGAAGATAACTTCGCGATTAATCGGTCTGAGTTTCTGGCTGAAATTGTGGGTAATGTGTTTGATGTCATCGGTCTGGCCGGTGGCATCATCGGCAGTTTTTCTATCCTGGTGGGTGGTTTTGGTATTGCCAACATCATGTTCGTTTCGGTAAAAGAACGTACTTCGCTCATCGGCATTCAGAAGTCACTAGGAGCCAAAAATTACTTCATCCTACTTCAGTTCTTGTTCGAATCGATGTTTCTGAGTCTGCTCGGTGGGGTCTGCGGTATGATACTGGTCTATCTGGCTACCTACATCCCGCTGGGCAGTCTTACGCTCGTGCTTACGCCCAAAAACATTATCATCGGCACCGTAATCTCCAGTGTGATTGGTATCGTATCAGGACTCGTTCCAGCCATTGTAGCTTCTCGTCTCAATCCCGTAGAAGCTATCCGAAGCTAGTAATTTCCTTGGTTACGATGATCAAGATGGGGTTGCATGGTTCGTTTGAGCGGAATCTGCTCACCGCCGGTTTCTTCCATCCAGGTGTAAAGTTCATCCAACAGCTGCTGAATGGTATCCTGATGCTCCGGACTAGCGATCAGGTTGTTCATCTCCTGAGGGTCAGCCTGCAGGTCATAAAACTCATTGGTGTCCCACACCCCGTGGTAACGGATGTATTTGTAGCGATCAGTGCGCACCCCGTGCATGGTGGGTGTCTGCGGAAAGGCATACTCCCAATAGTACTCGTAAAAGATACGGTCGCGCCAATCAGTACTTTCGCCCTTTAACAGGGGCACCATAGAATACCCCTGCATCTGCGTGGGCTTCTGCACTCCGGCCAGCTCTAGCACAGTAGGCGCCACATCAATATTCTGTATCATCTTATTGATCGTCTGCCCCGCCTCAAGCACCTCAGGGTAGCGCACCAAGAAGGGCACCTTGGCCGACTCTTCATAGAAATGGCGTTTGTCAATCAGGCCGTGTTCGCCGAAAGAGAAACCGTTGTCGCCCATGTAAATTACTAAAGTAGATTCAGCTAGTCCTTGCTCATCGAGATAGTCCAGTACCGCCCCGACGCTTTCGTCTACGGCCAGCAGCGTTTCACAGTATCGCTTGTAGAAGGTCTCGAAGTCCATAGAGCCGTGGTACATATAGTCTACCCCGTGCCAGCTCTCGCGCTGCGCCTTCTGCCAGTCGGGAGTCATGTTGGCTCCGAAGTACGCTTCGCCGGTGGCGGGTGTCTCAAAGGTGCTACCAGCCCGCTCGGCTCGTTGGTCTAAGTAACCTGCCGGATAGGCACCCGATAAACTATCGCTGGCTTTTGTACCCGCGTAAGCAGCTTGTCCGTAAGGATTGCTCTTGCCCTGCGTAGGTTGCGCCGAGGTATAAAAGGAGGGTGGTAGTACTACTTCTTCGTTCTCATACTGACCGTGATGACGCGCGGCAGGCTGAAACTCAGCGTGCACCGCCTTATGCGATAGGTACAAAAAAAAGGGTTTCTCTTCGTCTCGTTCTTCCAACCACGACAGTGCGTGCTCGGTCAGTAGGTCGGTGGTGTAGGTAGAGTCCTCATATACCGTCCGTTCGCCGTTGATGTTCAGCGTAGGGTTGTAGTATTTACCCTGACCGCGGAAGCTTTCCCAGTGGTCAAACCCCGGGCGGGGTTGATCGTCATCGCCACCCATGTGCCACTTGCCGAAGAAGCTGGTCTGGTAACCCACTTCCTGCAGGTACTGCGGAAAGTAGATAAGGCTTTCGGGGGCGGGGGCTTGGTTATCGATAACCGTGTGGGTATGCGAAAACTGCCCAGTGAGGATAGAAGCACGACTGGGTGAGCATAATGATGTGGTGACAAAAGCATTGGGAAAGTACGCCCCTTCTTGGGCCATGCGATCCATGTTCGGTGTTTCTAGCCAAGGAACCTTACCGGTAAAGCCCATCACGTCGTAGCGGTGGTCGTCGCTCAGGATGAATATAACGTTGCGGGGCGGCTTGCTATCGTTTCTCACCAAATCTTGCGGGAGGGTTACCTGAGCAGTAACCAAATCGGTAAAGAGCACACTGAGCACCAGGAGGAGGATTCCTTTCATGATTTATTAAGGGTTGCTTTGTATTTTGCAGTTTAACGAAATTCTTTCGGTTTTTTCCGTGCAAGTTTTATATTATCTCAATGCTCTCATCTTCTCCTGAAACAATTTCTGGTATTGTAAAACGGGTTACGTTTCATAGCGTAGAAACCGGCTGGTCGGTACTCAAAGTGACTCCCTTCGGCAAAGCGCAGGACGAGGTGGCCGTCACCGTACACCAGTCTAAAGTATTTGCCGGGGCCACGATGGACTTCCACGGGCAGTGGGTTAACCACCCCACCTACGGGCGGCAGTTCAAGGCGCAGCGCACCGAAGAGCAGAAACCAGCCTCAGCGCACGCGCTAGAGAAGTACTTGGGTTCCGGACTCATCAAAGGGGTTGGTCCTAAAACCGCCAAGCGCATTGTGAAGCACTTCGGCAAAGATACCCTGGCGGTGTTTGAGCAGGACATAGACCGCCTCACCGAAGTAGAAGGTATCGCCGAACGCAAGCTGGTGTCTATCGTGCGGGCTTGGAGCGAGCACCAGCACATCCGCGAAGTGATGATGTTTTTGCAGTCGCACGGCATTAGCACCCTGTTTGCTGTCAAAATTTTCAAGACCTACGGCCAGAAGGCTGTCGAGATCGTGAAGGAGAACCCCTACCGGCTGGCGCAGGATATCTACGGCATCGGTTTTTTGTCGGCCGACCGGGTGGCCCTGAGCATGGGCATGGCCCAGGATGCCAGCGAACGTATACAGGCGGGCATCAGCCACGTGCTACAAAGCGCCCGCGAAGAAGGACACTGCTACCTGACGCAGGGTCAGATTTTTGAGCAGACCAAAACGTTGCTGTCTATCAGCAGCGAAGAGCGCATTCTCAGTGAGCTACAGCAGCTGACCCGCTCCGACGAACTCAAAACCCGCCGCCTCAAGCGCGCTACCGAAACCACTACCGCCTACTACGCGCCGTCGCTGTACCACGATGAAACCTACGTGGCGCAGCGTGCGCTTCAGTTAGTCAAGACCGGGCTACCGGCCCCGCCCGCCGATGATCGAATCCGCTCCTGGGTAGCCCGCTACTGCGAAAAGCACAACCTGCAACTCAGCGACGAGCAACAAGCCGCCGTGCGCCGCGTGGTCACCGAGCCATTGAGCATCCTGACGGGTGGCCCCGGCTGCGGCAAAACTACCACCACCCGCGTGATTGTGGCGCTACTGCTGGCCATGAAGAAAGAGGTGATGCTGGCCGCCCCTACCGGACGGGCGGCACAGCGCATGGGTGAAGTCATTGGGCAAGAAGCCAAAACCCTGCACCGGCTGCTCGATTGGAACCCAGCCTACGGTGGTTTTCGTCACAACGAAGAGCATCCCCTACCCGGTAGCTTCATCATTATCGACGAGTCGTCGATGCTGGATATTCACCTGGCCGCGTCTTTGTTCCGAGCCATTCCCGACGGAGCACAATTGCTATTGATTGGCGATGCTGACCAGCTGCCTTCGGTGGGTGCTGGCAATGTGCTGCATGACCTTATTGGCGCAGCGGTGGTGCCGGTGGCGCGGCTTACCCAGGTCTTTCGGCAAGCGCAGCAGTCGCAGATCATCCGCTACGCCCACCAGATTAACCACGGACAGGTGCCCGACGTAGGTTCACCCTTCCGCACCCCCGCCCTATGGCAACAGCACGACTGCTTGTTCGTAGATTCGGAAGAAGCCACACAGGAGCAGCTGCGCTTCATCAAGCGCATCAAGCGGCTGTCGAGTTATATGCCTGACTTAGAGGCAAGCCTGATGGAAGAGCCTAACGAAACCGCCGAGGCGTACCAAGTACGGCAGCCCCTCACCATTCCTGAGAAGTTCCAGCACGTAAACCTAAACGAGTTGGCGGTGGCCGAGCAACACAGCGAAGAGCTGAAGGCCGTACTACAGCGCGTACATCCGTTTTCATCGCTGCACTGGGGCTACTCAGCCGTGGCCATGACCGAGAAGCTGTACCAAGAGATCATTCCTAAGTACTACGGGGTAGGCATCGAAGTGCAAGTGCTCTGCCCGATGACCAAAGGAAGTTTGGGCACGCATCAGCTTAACGAAACATTGCAGGAAGCGGTGAATCCGGCCCGGCAGGGCAAAGCCCAGCTACAAATCGGCGGACGGTTGTTTCGCGAAGGCGATCGTGTGATCCAGCGGCGTAACAACTATACGCTCAACGTATTTAACGGCGACATTGGTAAGGTAATCAGCCTGGATACTGAGAGCATGAGTGGCATCGTTGCCTTCGGCGATGATAAGGAAGTCGCCTACGAACGCGAGCACTTGCCTGAGCTAGAGCTTGCCTACGCCATTACTATCCATAAGTCGCAGGGTAGTGAGTTTGGAGCAGTTATTCTCCCCTTGCTACCGCAGCACTTTACCATGTTGTACCGAAACCTAATCTATACGGGTCTCACCCGAGCGCGGAAAGCCGCCATACTGGTGGGCAGCCGCTGGGCCCTACGACGCGCAGTA
>CBDCAN010000030.1:0-15351 GCA_965213875.1 Tunicatimonas sp.
ATGCATCGATACATCTCCGAACGGAATGGTGTACGCGTTGTCGTGGTACCTAGATGCTGTCTCGCCACAATGGGAAGCATTTGTCGTCATGCGCGATAGTGAGTATCGATTATGTTTTCCGTTGCCGGTGAGGACAAAGTGGGGGAGGCGGTATATTCATCACCCCTTTTTTTGTCAACAATTAGGTATCTACTACCAGAAACCACCTGACCGAGTACTGATACAAGAAGTTTTTCAGGCTTTATTTTCTCGATACCCTTATATTTTCCACGATTGTTTCTCAACGTAAATAATGTTTGGGATATATCCGGCAGCGACGGACTTCGTATCCGCCACGCTTTCACGCATGAGCTACCTCTCGATCGATCGTACACTACTTTACATCAAGAGTATCGACGCGACCGAAAGTACCGGCTAAAAAAGACTAAGCGTCAGAAGGTCAGACTAGTTATTTCTGAGGACATAGAGCCGCTAATAGATATTTTCTTACAGGATACCGTGCAAAAAGTACCGGGTGCCGAAGCAGACACTATATATGATCAAGTATGTAACCTGTTTGAGGCAGTAAAAAGACACGGTCGTTATGAGTTATACTATACACAAGATGATCAGGGGAATTACACCAGCGGTGCTTGGTTTGTGATTTACAATCACCGTATCATCTACCTATTCAATGCAGCCCTGAACAATGCTAGAAACGAGAACGGACGTACTCTAATTATAGATCATGTTATTCAAAAGTATCAGAGTAGTTCGTATGTGCTTGACTTTGAGAGTCCAGAGAAAGAATCTATCTGTGACTTTTACGCTAGCTTTGG
Source organism: Tunicatimonas sp. (assembly GCA_965213875.1). Taxonomy (GTDB): domain Bacteria; phylum Bacteroidota; class Bacteroidia; order Cytophagales; family Cyclobacteriaceae; genus Tunicatimonas. The sequence continues at coordinate 819 of CBDCAN010000030.1, forward strand.
TAGCAAAGCCGTGCCCTTTCTGTCTCTGTACTTCAATAACCTGCCCACTATTGTAAAGTTCCTCCATCGCCAAAAGATATTGATTCACCGCAAGCTACTGCAATGGAGGTATCCCACCGCTCGTTGCCTGATATCACGTTACCCCAGTAATCGTCATAGCTTGAGCGAAATCGAGGGGTTGTAGAAGAAACCATCCGTCCCGTCAGAACTGCCACGCTGGTCGGGCCGTATTTTGCTCTTTGATAATAAGCAGTTTGTTTGGCATTGGTGGGTTAGGTCATTACCTCAAAGATCCCTGATAGAAGCTCTTTTCCGTGTAACGATCTCAGACATGCGATACGCCGTTCGGGACAGGCTTTACACGCCTCTTGCGGGACTGGCTGGCACCAAGTTTTTAGCAGTTTACCCCCAGGTTCTTTCAAGAAAACTGATAAAATTTTTACTCATAATATTTTCAATATCCTGGGCCGAATACCCTCTTTTAGCAAGTAACAAGGGGCACCTTCTGAAGGTCAGCAATGGTTTCAAGGTCATAAGGCGACTGCTCTTTACCAAAAGCACCGTCGAGATCAGTGCCTATGCCCACGTGCGAAGAGTTTCCCGAAAGTTGACAGATGTGGTCAATATTATTGATCATCAGGTCTAAGGTGACGCCCATTCCTTCTGGCGTGGAGACTCCTCGCTCCCAATCAGGAACCATCATCCAGGCGTCCAGCGCCATGCCTATGACCGCACCTCTGTCGATCAGCTCCAGAATCTGCTCGTCGGCGTATTGGCGATGATGGTTGACAAATTTACGGCAGTTGTTATGACTTGCCCAAACCGGGCCCTGATACACCTTCATGGTTTCCCAAAAACTAACGTCGCATAAGTGGGTGGTGTCGAGAATCAGGTGCAACTCTTCAATTTTTTTGAGAAGTTCTCTACCTTTTACCCCGATGCCGCCCACAGCATCTGTGCCGTGCGCGTAGGTGCCCGGTCCGTAGTGTGCCGGACCAATGGCCCGCAAACCCTGTTCGTACGATTTTTCTAAATAATCTAGGGTAACGATAGAATCGGCACCTTCCAAACTTAAAATGTAGCCGATGGGCTGTTTAGTATCGGTATTTTCTTGCCATCGGGCTAACTGGGCCCGCAGCTGAGCCACGTTGGTGATTTGAGTCATTTCACCCGCTGCTTCCATGGTGCGGTACCAAGCCAACTGACCCTGGGTTTGTGCCCATGCCTGCTGGGGTGAATTCCATCCGGGCAGCGCACTGCTCCTTTTCACGTATCGGGCAATCTGGGTGGCTACACAAATACCGACAGTGCCCTTTCGCATGGCATCCAATGTCACCGTATTTTTTGCCCTGTCCGGCTTATCGGTCATTCCCGCTTCGCTCGTTCTGATTTCTTCTACCGTCCAGGTTAAGTCTCGGTTCCATTCCATGGCATTCATGGCAAGGTCAAGGTGGGCGTCAAATACAAACATACTCCTGCTTATTTTTTAAGTTATAGGCTAATAATATGGTCTCTTGCCGCTATTTCCCAACGACCATCTACTTTTCCGTTGCGCACAGTATGCGCGTGGTCATATTTGAGAACGGTTGGGCAGATATGCGTTGGAACCGCGTAGCACACAGTACCTACGGGGTACTTTGGCCGATCCCTCGCACTCAACCACCAAGTGCTCTTCACTGTGGCTTATTTGTGTACAACGGTCTACATTCAAAAGCTTTAACCGGGGGAAATCCATTTCAGCGGCCACCGATTTATGGCCCAGGTTTAGACAAAGCAGATGTTGTGTGGGCTTGCTCACGATCGCACCGACCAAAACCGCCGCGCAGAGAAACTCTAAATCCTGGTACGCAGTGGCATAACCATCATCCCATAGTAGGGGAGTTCCGGGGCATACCTCCACGTTTTTTCTTTTGATATGAATAGGAAATGTGGGCGTACCCCCCGCCACAACAGTCTCTATCCTTACCGCCTTCCGCTTCAATTTTTTGTTGTAGCCATCGCACGGGTTCAAAATCTTTCTCACAAATTTTTGTACGAAGGCTTAGGTCAGATTCATGGATATGTCCGTCGTATACGTGCAGCCCGTTCGCCACGAGATGAGACGCCTGTTCAATTTTTTGATAAAGCCTGACGGCATGACCATCGGGCCGCACCCCGGTTCTATTCATTCCATTGTTGATATCAAGCCAGAGGTGGACTCGGATGTCTTTAGCTTTAGCAACCTCCTGAAATTTTTGAATGCTCAATTCGCAGTCTACCAGGGTTGAGAACTTCGCTATCAGCAAACTTGTCAATCAACGCAAAGAATCGATGGACGTGAATCCCTACAGGCTGCATGGCTAACAGAATATCTCTTGCTCCGGCCGAGGCTAATAGTTCAGCTTCGGCAATAGTGGCGCACTTGAACTTATAAATCCCGTGCTCTAACTGTAGCGCTATAATTTCTGCAATTTTATGCGTTTTGATGTGGGGTCTTAACGATTCAGTCCCGCCTGCCGTACGAATCATTCTTTTGATGTTCTCTTCAACTCGATCCGGGTATACGACAAGAGCGGGAGAAATTATCTTCTCTACCTCCGTTATTTCAAACCACTTTTTCACGGTTCTTTGTTTACGTGCAACTCGAACGTGGCCTCTACTTCTACAGGAATCCCGTCTGGTAACATCATACCCACTGCACTTCGTACTCCGATTCCGTACTCCCTGCCAAAAACACTGGCCATCAACTCGCTAAATCCGTTAATGACCAAAGGCTGTTGGGTGAAATCTGGAGTGCAGTTGACCATCCCCAGCACCTTAACCACTCTTTTGATCTGGTCGAGGCTGCCAAAGTGCGTTTGAATCGTAGAAAGCATGGTTAACCCCACCTGTCTGGCCGCCAACTTGCCTTCTTCTAACGTCAGATTATCCCCCACGCGACCTTGCATGAGGGTACCATCGTTTTGAACGGTTCCTTGTCCTGACACATACAAAAAGTTGTCGACAACTAGCACCGGACGGTACACGCCCGCTGGCTTGGGGGCCGGTGGAAATACTAGGTTTAATGATTTTACTCTTTCTGAGGGTAACGAATCCATATAATTTTTTTATGAAGTGGCTTACATTGTTACTCAAGCGAAAACCGGTGGCGACCGATGGAAAGGAGTTGTTTTATTCAAACGAATACATCTAACATTAATACGCCCGCAAGGCCTATAATTCCAACGGTAGTTTCCATCACCGTCCAGGTGGAAAGTGTTTCTTTGACCGAAAGATTGAAATATTCTTTAAATAGCCAAAATCCACCGTCATTGACATGAGATAGCATCAAGCTTCCAGAACCTATCGCTAAAACCATCAACTCCGGACTTGTTCCTGTATTTGAAACCATCGGCAGTACGATACCTGCGGCCGTTAGTCCTGCTACTGTCGCCGATCCCACACAGACTCTGATAACCGTGGCAATCAACCAAGCTAATAGTAAAGGGGATATACGTGACCCTTTTAGCAACTCTCCAATATAGTCGCTGACGCCGCTTTCTATCAAAATTTGCTTCAAAGCACCCGCTCCAGCAATAATTAGTAGAACCATAGTAATACCAGAAACAGCGCTCGAAACGGAATCCATGAGTTCGGTCATTTTCTTCCCTCGGGATAACCCGAGGGTGTAAATAGCCACCAGTACCGAAAGGAGCATGGCAATTACCGGGGTTCCAATAAAAACAACGATTTCTGTGACTAAAGACTTTTCAGGTAAAAAATTAACCAGCAGGGTAGAGGCGGCAATAAGTATAACGGGAAGCAGCGCGCTGAATATACTGATGCCTACTCCTGGCATTTCTTCTTCTGTTAGGGTGGTTGGGTTGTAGAATTCTTTGAGAGGAGTCGCCCTGATGTTTTTAATCGTTCTGGTGAATAAAGGACCAGCTACAACGATCGCAGGAACGGCAATCAAAATTCCGTACAACAGCGTCTTGCCTATATTAGCCTCGAACATACCCGCAATAGCCGTAGGGGCGGGGTGCGGAGGTAAAAATCCGTGGGTAACGGATAAGGAAGCCAGCATAGGCAGCCCTACGTACAATAACGGGAGTCCGGTTGACGCCGCAACGGTGAAGACCAGCGGAATCAAGATGACGAATCCTACGGAATAAAACATAGGAATGCCTACAATAAACCCGGCCAGCACGAGTGCCCATTGGATATATTTACGGTCAAAACTCGCGACTAATTTTGAAGTGATTCTCTGGGCCGCCCCGCTGTCCGCCACCAGCTTTCCCAACATAGCACCCAGCCCTAAAATGATGACAAGAAAGCCAAGGGTATTACCAATCCCCTGCTGAATAGCCTCCACAATAGTGCCCAGTTCCATACCCTGAAAGGCTCCTACAAAAATGCAAACGATGATAAAGGCGATAAACGCGTTTAGTTTGAACTGAGCAATTAGGATAAGCAGTAACAAAATCCCAGCAATGACAATGAATAGGGGCATGGTAGTCGTTTTTGATACTAATGAAGGTGCTAAAAGTAGAGATAAATCTCAATCCTAAAATGAATTGAGACGCTAAACTCTTTTGACTGGAAACAATCTTTGCTCTCGCACATAAACCATCTTAAACTTGTCCTACACCCGGTCTGCTCTCAAAGCCGACGATAATAGGATTTAAATCCTGGTGGAGAAAGGTCAAGTCAGTGAGCGTCTGGTCAGAAGAAGGCGTACGGTATTTTGAAAAAATAGAAAATCGTTTGACGTCTATTTCAACGAAAGGAATTTAAACATACATAGTATTTAGCTGTTTAGAAGGAAATATTCGCCTTTAAATAATTTTCACCAATGAAGTATCTTCTACTATTTTTCCTGACAAGTTTGATGGGCTTAGCCTCCTGCGATATGTACTTCGGACACGGGGAGCCGGTGCCGTCTCACCCTGATGCCCCCACATTAAAGAAAGTGATCCTGAAAGTTTCTGAGCAGGCCCAGGGCGAATGCGATGATCAAGACAATGATCCACAGGTGCGAGAGGCCCTTGACTCACTCACCGCCCGACTGCTAGCGCTTACCGCTCCTCGCAGTGCCAGTGAGAAGCTGCCCCAGGTGGTAGGCGTGTGGAAACAAGTATGGTCTGATGCGCCCTTCACGTCTATTCCGGGAGCGTGCTTCAACGCCGATGAGATATACCAAGTGGTGTTTGAGGAAGGCTTTTACTATAACATCGCCGAGATTACGTTTCCCGGCCAAACGTTCGTGAGCTTCACCCGAGGCGAGTTTGTGGTACAGGACAGTGCGCTTACCGTGAATTTTATTAGCAACATTTCGATAGAAGGAGTAATTGAAGATTTTCCCGATCTGACGGAGGCTTCGCTACAGGTGGCCAACGGTGAGATTGAGCCTGACATTACGCGTCCCATCGTCGATGGTGAGAACCTGACCTTGGTGAACGTATTCGTAGACGACGAACTGAGAATCGTTGCTGACGATCAACAAACGAGTGAGTCCGAAGATATTTTCGTCCTAGAACGAGTAGATCGCTGATGATCAAGGGTGGTTCCCCCACTAGCAGGTTGTAACAATTTTTCGCTCGGATGGTCACTGGGGGAGGGGGGCTTGTCAAATCCATAGGCATAGCATAGTAACCTAAGGGTTTCCGACCATAGACGTCCACTAAAAAAGTTGAGAGATACTTTTGCTTATTCAAAAAGGTCACTATTTTTGTGTTCCCAAAATTGATTGTCCGGTGGTGTAATGGTAACACAGAGGTTTTTGGTGCCTTTATTCAGGGTTCGAGTCCTTGCCGGACAACCATGCAATCCCGATCCTTTCGCCAGGGTCGGGATTGTTATTATGACCAATACACTGCCCTATGGCCGCCATTAAGTTCTTCTCCGGTACTGCCACCCATCATCTGGCCGAGAAAATTGCGAACGCCTACGGAAAAGAACTCGGCGAGGTCGTCATCGATAAATTTAGCGACGGCGAGCTGTCTACCTACTACGCCGAATCCGTTAGAGGCTTTGAGGTTTTTCTGATTCAGTCGACTTTTCCCACGTCTGATAATCTCATGGAGCTGCTGCTGCTCATTGACGCCGCCAAACGCGCCAGCGCTAAGTACGTGACCGCTGTGGTGCCTTACTTCGGCTACGCCCGTCAGGATCGTAAAGACAAACCTCGGGTGGCCATCGGAGCCAAGCTTATCGCCAATTTATTCTCAGCTGCCGGGGCCGACCGCCTCATGACCTGCGACTTGCACGCCGGACAAATTCAGGGCTTTTTCGACTTTCCGGTAGACCACTTCAGCGGCAGTATCATCTTTGTGCCCTATTTGAAATCTATTCCGCAGGAGAACCTAATCTTTGCCTCGCCTGACGTGGGTGGAGTGAAGCGCACCCGCAACTTCGCGCAGTACTTCCATACCGATATGGTGATCTGCGATAAGCAGCGCAAGCGGGCTAACGAGATAGCCACCATGCAGGTAATCGGCGATGTAGAAGGGCGCGACGTGGTGCTGGTGGATGACCTGGTCGATACGGCCGGTACGCTGTGCAAAGCGGCGCAGGTGCTGTTGCGCGAGGGAGCTAAATCGGTGCGCGCCATCGCCACCCATGCGGTGCTGTCGGGCAAGGCCTACGATAACATTCAGCACTCAGAACTGCTCGAGCTGGTCGTGACCGACACCATTCCGCTCAAGCAAGAGTGTCCTAAAATTAAGGTACTAAGCGTAGCCGAAATGTTCGCCAGTGCCATCAAGAAGATTCACAAACACGAATCTATCAGTCCGTTATTTATCACCAAATCCAGATTTTAACATTCATCAGGCCCACCCGTCTCATCTGGTGCGATTGGGTCGTTTATCAATTACACTTTTATGAAAACTGTAGAGATTATAGGGTATAAAAGAGCAAATCTCGGCAAGAAAGAAGCGAAACGCCTACGTTCCGAAGGTTACGTGCCGGGTGTCATCTACGGAGGCGACGAACAGATTCATTTCTACGCTCCCATGATTTTGTTTCGCGACTTGGTCTACACCGCCGATGCGCACTTTGCGTTGCTCAACGTTGAAGGATTAGAGAAACGTTGTATCCTGCAGGACATCCAGTTTCACCCGGTGAACGAGATCATTATGCACGTTGACTTTCTGGAGCTGCACGAGGGTAAAAAGGTAAAAATGGACATTCCGGTGCGCCTCGAGGGCACGCCCGTAGGCGTGGGCAAAGGCGGGAAACTCATGTTCAAGCGCCGTGCGTTGCGTATTGAGGCCCTACCGAAGAACATGCCGGAGTACCTGGTGTTGGATGTGACTGATCTGGACTTCGGTAAATCGGCTAAGGTAGAAGATGTGGAGTCTAAAGAGTTCAACGTGCTGGATGATCCGGCCTTGTCCGTCGCCGTGATTGAAGTGCCTCGTGCGCTGCGTGGTGCTGACAGCGACGACGAAGACGAAGAACTAGAGGAGGGTGATGAAGCTGCGGCCGAGGGCGAAGCAGAAGCCCCCGCGGAAGAAGCGTAGGTCAAATCTGACCAAATAAGCAGCCAATGGCAATCGTCATCGCTACTGTCTGTGATACCGGTTTGTGGTCTACATGAGCGACTGCTTATAGAAGCGGCAGCAGCAGTGGCAAAATGCCTACTGCTTCTGCCGTTTTTTGTTAACGTATACGTCATGAAATATCTTATCGTAGGGTTAGGCAATCCCGGAGCTGAGTACGAGCTCACGCGGCATAATGTGGGTTTTCTTACCCTAGACCGACTCGCTGAGCAACAAAAGTGTGCCTTCGCCACCGTCCGCTTGGGCGAGATGGCCGATTTTCGTCATAAAGGGAGAATGGTCCACTTGCTCAAACCAAACACCTACATGAACCTGAGCGGCAAAGCAGTGAATTATTGGCTGCAGTCGCTCAAGATCAGCAAGGCACACTTGCTGGTGCTGGTAGACGATATTGCGCTACCGTTTGGTGCGTTACGCATGCGCACCAAAGGCTCCAGTGCGGGGCACAACGGCCTCAAGAACATCGAGCAGCTGACGGGCGGACAAGACTACGCACGACTAAAAATGGGAGTGGGTGATGACTTCGCTCGAGGCAAGCAGGTAGACTATGTTTTGAGTCCGTTTCCTCCGTCCGATCTGGCCGAACTGCCAGATATCATGGATCGGGCAGGGGAGATGACGCTATCATTTGCCACCCAGGGTGCCGCCCGTACGATGAGCACCTATAATCAGTAGGTCTGCTGATAGTATTAATAAGTTAAGAATCGTTCTGGAGGTACCGGTCCGTGCAAGCTTGCAACGAAATAGGAAGTGCCGTACCTTGTCATCTTCTGAAGTAGATGACCATAATTTAACCCAACGAACAAAAAAACCGCATCATTATGCTTACCACCACTACGAACACCATCGAGGGGCAACCTGTCCACGAGTACATGGGACTGGTTACCGGCGAAGCCATCATCGGCGCTAATATTTTCCGCGATTTCTTCGCGGGTATTCGTGATATCGTCGGCGGACGATCCGGTTCTTACGAGTCGGCGCTGCGCGAAGCGAAGGATATTGCGTTGGAAGAAATGCAAACACGAGCCGCTAAGCTCGGCGCCAATGCTGTTATTGGAGTTGACCTAGACTACGAAACAGTAGGCAAGGACGGTGGTATGTTGATGGTAAGCGCCAGTGGCACGGCAGTAAAGCTGTAGAAGCCGTTTGGTCTTTAAAGCATCAATGAGCGATAAACGATCATTCTTCAAAATATAAAGCTATGTCTGGTGGGTACGCGCGTGCTTGATGCGATAACTGATGAGATGCAGTATGACCAGTAAGCACGAGAAGAGCAGAGAGGAGTAAAGAGCCAGGGCGTACACTTCGTGCAAGAGGATAGAGGTGCTGAATCCTACCCAACTAAGCCAAATGCCTACCACAAGCGCGCGTTGCGAAGCACCTTTGGTGGACGTACCCCGGGTAGGCGTACCCCGGGTAGGCAAACCTCGGGTGGAAAGAAATACCGCGACACCACTGAGCAGTATAAAAGCGTAATCCAAGGATTCCCAACGGTGCGCATCATCAGACAGACTGCCGACGAAGATAATTCCTGGAAGCAGCAAGCAGTGTACAATGCATAACAAAGAACTGCCGATACCAATAAGGTCAGAAGTAGAGCGGCCGGAAAAGATGCGCATTAGAATTAGGGCTAAACTTTCCTTACGATACGACGCACCCCTAAGTTACGTCGCTGGGTAGAAGTATAGAGACGCGCTGCCTGAAACCGTAGAAAATACGGATGTCTTTGTAAAAGCAAACTGACGGAAGACGTGATTGTACAACCCACTGCCACTACCTCTTTGTACGATATTTTATCAGTTGACTTTTAGCATATTAGTTAGTCGCCTTCACTTCTGGTGCATACTCGGTGTCGGCACCCAGGACAACATAATCGGTATAGCCTTCGGTTTCTCCGATGCCATCTACAAACTTTACTAAGTCTTCGTAGATTGCTTTGCGAGCGGGTAGCCACAGCTTTTCGGAGGTAGCCGGCACGCTTTCTTCACCACCGTGTTCAAAAGGATAGTAAAAGTCTCGGGTGTTGGTAGAATCAAAAATCAGCACGTAAGAATAACTGCCCTTTTTATCACCTCGGTTACCTTTCATAATAAAGGCTTTAACCCCCGGCACCTCTTGTTCAAAAACGGGACTAAACTCTTCTACCGCAAAGCGCTCAAAATCTTCTACACTCACTCCTTCTTTGAGCGTAATATCGCGGACGGCCACAATATTACCAGGATCAGTGAATAGCACTTCGGAGGATGGCAGGGTGGAGGAGGCAACATTACGCTTATTCGTATGGCTGGCGAAGATGAAAGCTAGACAGCATACCAGGGCAAGGGTCAGTAAAGTTTTCATAACTGCGGTGGGTTAGGGTGACGTACCCTTACAATATACAAATTTACCGCAAAAATGAAAATCTACCATTTATGGTGCATAAATGGCTACCCGCTTTTAGAAAAGAACAATAAAATTGCCTTGAGTTTATGTGCACGCAAAAGGTCAAAAAGAAAGTCCGCACCAAGAAGATGCGGACCCTAAACATGAATCTACTTGAACATACCGCCTAGTCCGCCCAAATTTTTGAGTAAACCACCGATACCACTATCGTTACCCATGCCGAGCTTTTCTACCAGTTCTTGCTCGTTAGAGGCTTTGCCCGTGTCGTCTGAACTGAGCTTGTTCATCACAAAAGGAATAGCCAGGTTGGCTATCTGCTGCGCGATGCCCTGAGAAATCCCCAGCTTACTGGCCAGGTTGGTTACCAAGCTACTCGTGATACTGTTAACGATAGGGTTAGAGGTGGTGGTAGGAGCTTTGCCGTTGAACAAGTCCATCACGCCGCCGAAGTTTCCCTTCATCAGCTCGTCTTTAAGTCCGTTTCCTACAGTGTCTTTGGTGACTTCAACCGCTTCGTCGGTTTGGTTGGCTTGCAGACCGGTCTGATCTGAAATCATTTTACCCAATTGGGCTTTGCCCATTGAGAGAATTGAATCTAACATAGTTGCGAAAGTTTAGTTTTAACGATAGTGTCTTACTGTGAGTAGCTAGACATACTACCTTGCAGTGAGGATAATTGTTACAAAATCATTTTAAAAACTTAACCAACAAAGCTATGGGATTAATCGATTTCATGAAAGGTGCCGGGTCTAGTCTGTTCGGCAGCGACGACGACAAAGAGGTAAAGAAGGAAAATTTAGTAAAACACGTTAAGTCACTGGGATTGCCGGTAGATGGTCTCAACGTAAGCGTAGACAACGATATGGTGCGCGTTACCGGCGAAGTAGATAGCGAAGAGCACGCTGAAAAGATTGCGCTGGCGCTGGGCAATGTAGAGGGAGTGAGCAAAGTAGACAACGACCTTACGGTGAAGAGAAAAGAAGCGGCTGCCAAAGCACCACCAAAAGCTCCCAAAGCACGATTTCATCAGGTAGAAAGCGGCGACAGCCTGTCTAAGATTGCTAAGAAATTTTACGGCGACCCCATGAAATACAATAAGATATTTGAGGCCAACAAGCCAATGCTGAGTGATCCTGAAAAGATATATCCCGGACAAATGCTACGCATTCCGCACGAGTAGCGCTGGCGCGTGAATAAATGCAATACGACCGAAGGCTACCGATTTCAATGGGTAGCCTTTTTTCGTTTAAGCTCGCTGCGTAACCTCCGCCAGGTCGGCGAGTGCCACGATAATGGCCAGCGGACTCTGACTCACCACTGCGCCTCCCAACCGAATCACCTGTGTGGTGATGCCCAGCACCAGGCTGACGTCTTCGGTTCGTTTGATGGCTTCCTGCGCCTGCTGGGCCAACCGGCCAATCTGCGTCAGGGTTTTCTGCACTTCGTCCAGCGCCATCGCCGAAGACAGGGCCAGTAGGTCATCGGTGTTGTTGTAAATAGACCACTGTAGGCGGCTTAGCTGTTGGTGCTGTGACTTGGTCAGGGTATCCCACCGCGCTTCGCGAAAGTCGGTGAGCGCACGGGCGACAGAAAAGAAAGATTTAGCAAGAGCTTTAACCTCTCGGGCGGTGAGTTTGGGCATGATAAGGTGGTTTTAGTCAGTAGAAGTGGCGGCGAACGCTTGTTGCAAATCGCGCAGCTGTCGCAGATAAAAAGCAGTGGTAGCAATCGTCTCGGTCCGATCTAAACGCTCACGTTGATTGTACAAGTGCTGGTGCCCCTGCCGGATGGTGTTGATCAACGCGGCGTAAGTGTTTAATAACTCCAACTGCCGGGCATAGTAGTCGCTTTGCGCCACATATTCTTGCCATAGCCCACGGCGTTCTACGAACGTCTGCGCCGAATCGGCCAGCTCTAGCGTATTAAGGTACAACATCTCCTGTTGTTGCTCGATGGCCTCCCGCAACGATTCGTCCACCGCAAAGCTAAATTGGTCAAGCAAGATAGTGAGCGGTTCGTGGGCGTCAGCCACCAGCGCTTCTACTTGTTGGCGACGATAGGTTTCAGTAGCCGCGGTAGCGAGCAGTTCGAGCAGATTTTGATACGCTCCTACGGTACCCTCTTCCCATGTTACCAAACCACTGTTTGAGAGTGCATCAGCTGCCGGACTCAAGTCGTATATCCGTCGTTCGCCGCTAGATACCGCACTCAGGGTAGATAAATACGCCGTGATCGCCGATTGCATCGTGAGCAGAGCTGAATCAGCCTGCCGGTGTAGGACGCAGCTGTCTTGGTACGTGCGTTGGGCTTGTCCCCGGCGCAGGTCGCGCACCTGCCGTTTGCGCTGGCACAAATCGCGAAAGCCCAGTGATACCTCATCGAAACGATGTATACCCGTCTGCGACTCGTCGGCGTACTGCTGCACCGCCGATAACCTGAGGCAGGCAGCGCATACGCTCAGTAGCACAACGTAACAGGTGGCCTTGAACAATTTCATAAGGACAGCAGATTGATTTGGTGTAACAACGGCTCGGCAAAGAAAGCAGAAGACTGCCTAAGGTAGAAAATCAAACAGTTGGGCCCTACCGCTTTTTATAGTAATTTTAGCCATCTTTGACGCACACAACACTTGATAATGCAGCATAAGCGAGTACACTTTATTGCGATTGGCGGTGCAGTGATGCACGACCTGGCGATTCATTTAGCTAAAAAGGGCGTGCAGGTAACCGGGTCAGACGATGAGGTGTACGATCCGGCCCGTTCGGCACTGGCGGCGCAGGGCTTGTTGCCCGAGCAAGAGGGGTGGTTCCCGGAGAAGATTACGGAGGAACTGGATGCGGTCATTCTGGGGATGCACGCCCGTCCGGATAATCCAGAACTCAAGCGTGCGCAGGAGCTGGGCATCATCATCTATTCTTATCCTGATTTCATCTACCAGAACAGTTTGCACAAGCAGCGGGTAGTGATTGCGGGAAGCCACGGCAAAACCACCATTACCTCGATGGTGCTACACGTGCTTAGTCACACCCAGCGAGACTTCGACTACGTCATTGGTGCGCAGATTGACGCGCTGGATGGACGGGTGAAGCTATCCGATGCGCCGGTGATTATTATCGAGGGCGACGAGTATCTGTCGTCTCCCATCGACCGTACGCCAAAAATACTGAAGTATCACCATCATACCGGTCTTATCAGCGGTATCGCTTGGGACCATTACAACGTGTTTCCTACGATGGAAAACTACGTGCAGCAGTTCGAGCGCTTTGCCGATACTACTCCTAAGGGGGGCACCCTGATCTACTGCGAAGAGGACAACCTCTCGGATATGATTGGCAAAAAGGGGCGCACAGACGTACATGCCATTGAGTACCGTGCCCACCCGCACGAGATTCGCGAGGGGGTTACCTACCTGCACACTGACGGGGGAAAGCTACCCATCAAATTATTTGGCCAGCACAACATGCAGAATCTAAACGGTGCTCGGCTGATTTGCCAGCGTATTGGGGTCACCGACGCGCAGTTCTACGAAGCTATTCCTTCGTTTCGTGGTGCCAGTCGTCGACTGGAGCTGGTCACGCAGAACGATCATTCGGTCGTTTATAAAGACTTTGCGCACGCACCTTCCAAGCTACAGGCCACCACGCAAGCGGTCAAGAGTCAGTTTCCTCAGCGTACGCTCGTGGCCTGCGTAGAGCTGCATACCTTCAGCAGCTTAAACCGAGAGTTTATCCATCAGTACCAAGATGCTTTGCAGGCGGCCGACGTGGGAGTGGTGTATCACAATCCCGAAGTGTCGAAGCACAAAAAGCTGGAGCCGCTCGACGATGCATTGATCAAAGAAGCATTTAGCCAGCCCGACTTACACATCTTCACCGATCACCAAGCCTTAGAGTCTTTCTTGCGAGAACAATCTTGGTCGAACAAGAACCTCCTCATGATGAGCTCCGGCACCTTCGGAGGCATCGATTTGCAATCGTTGGGAAGCTTCGTGATTGGCTAAGTCATCCGAAGTGCCTTCCACTATTAACCACCACCACCATGCTTAACCTTAAGAAACCGCTGGTTTTTTTCGATCTTGAAACCACCGGTATCAACGTCACCCAAGATCGTATTGTAGAGGCCTCGTTTATTAAGATGAATCCCAACGGACGGCAGGCCGAAAAGACCCTGCGTCTTAACCCGGAGCAGCCCATTCCGACTGAGTCCAGTATGATTCACGGTATTTACGATCAGGACGTACGAGACGCGCCCACTTTTGGTAGTGTGGCCCGTGAGCTTTATCAGTTTCTAGAGGGCTGCGACCTGGGCGGCTTCAACCTGATTCGTTTCGACGTGCCGGTGTTGATCGAGTCATTCGCCCGCGAAAACATTGAGTTCGACATTGGCTCGCGCAAGCTGGTCGATGCGCAGAAAATATTCTTCCTGATGGAAAAGCGTACCCTGTCGGCGGCTTATCAGTTTTACTGCGGTAAAACCCTGGAGGGAGCCCACGGGGCGGCAGCTGACACCCAAGCTACCCTGGAGGTGTTACAAGCCCAGGTAGAACGCTACCAGAATCAGCCAGTGGTCGATACCAAAGGCAACGAGCTGGGAGTGATTCGCAACGATGTGAACGCTTTGCACCAAGT
>CBDCAN010000031.1:0-37608 GCA_965213875.1 Tunicatimonas sp.
TTGATGACTCTGATAGACCTTCTTTCGGACTACAACAGCGGTCTTTTTTTTACTCAAAATACTATCCCGTAACGGCTGACCCAGCCACGTACGGGCCTCCGGATCGCAAAAAAAGTCGTGACCATCAGCTGAGAACGAAACAGGAAAATACGCCGTGTGGCCAGTGGGTAGCGCATGGTAAAACTTGGTACCTACTACTGAGCAAGTACATTGCGCTAGCACGTGCATACCATTGAATAGAAGCTGCTCGATAACAATATCATCAGGATTACACCCAGGATAGCTAACTGTGCAGCGAATGGCAGGCTTGATTTCTATCATCAGCTGGGTAAAGGAGTAGATAGTCTATCCAAGTGGTAAGTAAGCAGTGTTTTGATACGAAGGTTTTTGTGTTTGGGCGTTTCTAGCAGTGTGTACTTAAGCGCTGGACTGAATAGGAGTGCGGCGTAGGATAGGTTGGAATGGCACAGAATAGCCTCATCGCACAGCGATAAACAGTAACAATCCAGCAGCGCTTCCAAGCCCAGCTGATACCGTCTTTCATCTGAATGTAACCGATGAACGGGGCGGCTGTCTGCTGACCGTGTTGCATCATTATATACAACTCGAGAGCCAAACTCTTTGGTGAACAACGTTATCACACGTGCGTCATCGGTTGCCACGAATATACGAGCATCTTCTTGTAAAACTCGCTGAATCGTCTTCACGTACGTGGTCATTGAAACTGGCTCTACTTCACCAGGATGATCAGTTCTACGGACGTGCACTCCGACCACTCTCTTCTCTCGTTGAAGCTGATTTTTCTTCTCAGTAAGCAATTTCTTCACATTAGGCTGAAATATGATATGACCCTCAATAATCTGGTGCATGTCTTTCATGAAAGACTCGTTCCAGATACGAAGGGGGAAAGTTTCGTAGGGAGTATTGATAGTGCTAAGGGCTGTTGATGGAAGAGGGGGTTGTACGAAATAGTAATTCCAGAAGTTCGTATCGCCCGAAAACCTATCTGGTTCGCTATATCCGTAGGTGAAGCTACCGTAATCTACGTAATAAGAACTTCCGTAGGTAGTAGCCAAACGAACTCCGTACAGCGCTCGAATAAAAAGCGAGAAGAACCCCGCTTGGCATTCCGTTCGGTCTCGGTCGGCCGGATGGTCAGGCACCCAGCTGATGATGTAGCAACTATCAGGTTGTTGTAGCCTATCTCGTCGCTGAGGAGAGAGAACCATTTTCTTTTTCACAGTTACTACACGTTAGATGATAGTGCCTCTGTAGAGCACTGAAGTATAGTATGGGTAACTTGTCTACCATAATCCATAATAAGGGCCGCATATTTAGTAGAGGACGAAGTGAAGAAAAGCATGTGGTACTCCTCATTCAGTAAAGCACAGCTACCATCATAGCAAAAGTACGGTAATTCTATCCGAAGAATCAAATTTAGTTTTAGGTGAGAAAGAAGTTAACCAACTAATTGCTATAAGATGATACTTTAAGGTTGTTCTTCTGACAGGCATAGTTCAATTCACTTATAGCGTTCAATACTACTGACTCAAAGAATCAGAGAACTACTTGTTACCTGCCATGCACTATAGCCATTAGACGCTTTGGTTTTGAGTCAATGGGCAATAACACCTGTCAAATTTGGCTACTATCTCTCATTCTGGACTTGTAACAGAGCTGCGTACGGGGCCTCAATACTATACAGCAGGTTATCAGTTATTACTTAAGGGCTGATTCCCTAGCATCAGTATCCGTCAGGTTATGGAAGACTGTTACTTCAATGCGTGCATAGCACTACTGTACTCATGACGTGATTAAGTATTTTACTTGTTTCTAGGTAGCATAATTACTTGGGCAACGTGATATCTGGTAAGGAGCGATGAGGGTAAACCCACTGCAAAACCTTACGGTGAGCCACTATTTTTTGACAGTGAAGAAATTTTACAAAGGAAGGCAGGCTATTGAAGTATAAAGATAAGAAGAGGGCTGCTTTGCTGCCAAAGCTGGCGTAGAAATCACAAATGGATTCTTTTTCTGGACTTTCAAAATCTAGCGTATACGGACTATTTTGGTATTTCTGAATGATATGATCTATAATTAAAGTACGCCCATTCTCATTTCTAACGGTGTTTAGAGCCGCATTAAACAGGTAGACGATACGGTAATTATAAATCACAAACCAAGCGCCACTGGTATAATTTCCATAGGTATCTCGTGTATAGTATAGCTCGTAACGGCCGTACCTTTTCACTGCCTTAAATAAGTTAAGTACTTGATCATAAATGATATCTGCTTTGGCACCCGGCACCTTCTGTATAGTATCTTGTAAGAATATATCTACTAGCGGCTCTATATCTTCAGAAGCAACTAGGCTGACCTGCTGACGCTTAGCCTGTTTTAGCCGATACCTTCGGTCGCGACGATATTTTTTATGCAAAGCCGTATATGGTCGGTTGAGAGGCAGTTCATGCGTAAATGCATGTTGAATACGAAGTCCATTACTATTTGGTATATCCCAAATGTTGTGTACGTTGAGAAACAGTCTTGGAATATAGGGATACTGAGAAAACAAAGCTTGAAATACTTCTTGTGTTACTGCAGAGTCGGGTGACTTTCGGCAGTAGATACCCAATTGCTGGCAGAAGTGAGGGTGATAGAGGTATCGCATCCCCCACTTTGTTCTCACTGGCAACGGAAAGCACAACTGATATTCACCGCCGTGTAGGACGACAATTGCCTCCCATTGTGGCGAGACAGCATCTAGGTACCACGACAATGCGTACACTAGTCCGTTCGGAGACGTATCAATGCAACGGTTCCATTTTTCGTCATCAATTTCGGAACGAGACAAATACTTCAGGTTTGCAGCGTATTTTCGACTATTCATATTGCAGAAACGTACGCCCCAATTTAATATGATATTGATAACTTGCGAAGAATCTCTTCCTTTACTATTCGTAGTAACTCGCTACGACCTCACCATTTGAAGACTCAGATGTCCCTTCACACATATAGGTCTTACGAGCGTTCACGCTTAAATTCAGACCAGAAATAGACGACGTAGCGCAGTTATGAAGAAAAAGCACATTATTCTTTCGAGGCGTATTCTTCTATTTTTCTTTGAAAGCTCTCTATATAGCTTTCCTTTTTGAACATATCGCCAAAAGGAAGAGCGTAAGTGTACAAAAAGATAATACTTCTTCCATCCTTGAAATTCATGCTAAAAAAAGGCGGGTATATACTCACCACTTCCTCAAATAAATCAGCATCTACATGGCCCCTAGCAAATAGGTTCTCATAATTTATTTGTCCCTCTCCTACATATACATCATATATTTTTCGGTACAACAAATTTAGTAACTACTCAGGTTGTGGATAACTTTTGGCAAAGAAGCAAAAAGTTGTTAGCATTAGGAAATGGGATCAGGAAAGACGATAGAGGTATTAGAAGCAGAGAATGCTGCATTGCGCCAGCGGGTAGCTAGCCTGGAAGAGAAGGTGTTGCTTTTGTTACAGCGTCTGGAAGGCAAATCCATTCACAAAGACAGCCATAATAGTCACAATCCCCCTAGCCAAGACAAAGCTAGGAAGACAAAAAGCTTGCGGGGTAAAAGTAGTCGCAAGAGCGGTGGGCAAGCAGGTCATCGGGGCCATGCTTTAGAGATGGCATCTGTTGCTGATGAGGTCAAAGAGTTAAAGAGTAGCTACTGCCAGGTATGTGGGGATGGTTTGCCCGAAGCGCAACCCCTCTTATCTACTCGTCAGGTAGTAGACATTCCCCCCGTGCGGCCGGTGTATACTGAATATCGTCAGTATGGTTGCGCTTGTCCCACCTGTGAGCACTTTCAGCGGGCTACTTATCCACAAGGGGTGAATGCGCCGATTCAGTACGGTGCCCGCCTGGAAGCTTACGTGGCTTATCTGAGCGTATATCAGTATCTGCCCTATCAGCGTTTGTGCTTATTGTTGAAGGATGTCTTTAGTCTGCCTGTCAGTGAGGGCAGTATCAGCAACTTGTTGCAAAGAGCTGCCCGCAAAGCCAGTCCGATCTATGAGCAGATTCAAGCCCAGCTGCAACAAGCTACTTATGTGGGCAGTGATGAGACGGGAGCCAAAGTGAATGGCAAGAACGCTTGGGTATGGGTATGGCAGAACCTAAAGAACACTTTTTTAAAAGCGTCCCCTTCTCGGGGTAGCCAAACGGTGAAAGAGACTTTTCCGGAAGGGCTGCCCCAGGCCACTATCGGCTCTGACCGCTGGGCAGCGCAGCTCAAAACCCCTTCCCAAGCCAAGCAATTGTGTATAGCTCACTTGCAGCGAGATTTAATCTTCTTGGAAGAAAGCGAGCAAAGTCCCTGGGCTAGCCATTGCAAAACCCTGTTGCAGGATGCGCTGAGATTAGACAAAGTAGCACAAGCAAGAGGAAGGGCTTTTGGCCAACAGGAAAAACAAACTTACCGGATAGAGCATCGGCTCAACCGTTTGTTGATGCCTTGCATAGAGATAAAGCAATATCCCAACACGGCTACTTTCCAGAAGTCTCTGCTTAAGCACAGAGACTGTTTGTTAAGTTTTCTCTATGATTTGGAAGTACCTCCAGACAACAATAGTTCAGAAAGAGCCATCCGCAATGTGAAGGTCAAACAAAAAGTCTCTGGTCAGTTCAAAACCGGCCAAGACGCTTTCTGTACCTTGCGTTCAGTCATTGATACGCTCAAAAAACGCGACCTGAACATCTTTGACTACCTAGCGCAAATCATGGCCTGTCCTGCTACCTGAGTAGTTACCCAAAACTTAATCTGATATATTTATCAAATTGTTGTGAACTCTCAATCGTCTTTCTGATAGAAAGATAGTTGCCATCTAATACGTTACTCTCCTCATCTAGAAGAACTAGACCATTTGAGTGAATAAATTCAAGTATAGCCCTTAGAAAAGCCTCGTAATCAGTAGCAAAACTTACTCGTAAAGATACAGATTTTACGTTTTCGTTCTCTTTGTATACCTCAAAGCAGTTCGATTCTTCATTACCAAATAGTAATAGATCGTCACTCCACGATTTAGTTTTTGGAATAACTTCTTCTACTCCGTGAAAGAAGCTTGCTGAGGTTGGAACCTGTGACCAGTAAAAGTCGTCTTCAAATAAACCTTCATCATCATATTGTGGCTTAAAAGAGTCATTTAAGGCTGAGTGCTTCGGTATCACTGTAAATCTATACTGCCAAATAGCCATAAGTCATTTCATGTATTTCCAAAATCCTGGGTGTTTACCTGGCTCTATCATTAGATCACCAGCACTCTTGTATCCTGCGTAAGGCATCTTGACTTGTTGCACTGGAACCTTTTGAATGCCTAGCCTTTGAGCAGCATAAAACCTATGATGACCATCTACTATGTACTTAGTTCCATTGTGTTCAACATACTTAATAGGTTCCTTTATACCATTTGTACGGATATTATCAAGCAGCGTTTTCATTTGTGTCTTTGACTTCGTAATGTGATGAGTAGGATTCAACGCGCTTCTTGATATGTTAACTGCTTTACTAGCCATGCTACTAAACCCTGCACGAGCGGCCCCTTTACTGTGTGGCTACATATCGATCGATTTTGTCTAACAGTCAACTGCTAAGGCGAAAGGTTTTTCAAAGTTTCATGTCGTAGTATTTCCACTGTTCTTTCTATTTGTTTGGCATATCCTATCCGACTTTCACATTCAAATGCAGCCGCTTCTAATTCAACTCCACCAAACTGATGGCTACTCTTTATTGTAATTGTAAAGAGATAGCTACCTCTTGTTTCTGTCCGTATATCCTGAATTGGAAATACCCCATCGTGGTCTCGGATCGAGTAGTGAAATCCAATATGCTTATATGTATCTACGTCTGACCATAATCTAGTTAGGCTGTCAACGTCTCTAAACGTTATTTTTTTAAACTCTTTTCTTCCTATTTTTAGCTCCCAATTGACAAATTCTACAACTAGAATGAACTGACGGAGATCTTCTATATAACGAAACTCAATGATCGTAGCCTCCATAAAATCATGTTCATCAAAAAAATGTTTTACGTCAACTTTTTTATAGACCTTCATAAGGGATATGAGTTTTTAGCATGAAGCTAGGATCTTGCGGCGATACAATATGGCCACTAATATCTAAAAAATCTCCATCGACATTCTGCCAACGGAAATATCCGTTTGACTGGCGACTCCACTGCGAATTTGCCGGGCTTTTACCGTTGGGTCGCATAAATCGTAATCTTTCTGTGCCGTTTTTATCTAGCCACTTCCAGCCTGAACCCCTTTCAGCAGCGACTTGCTTCCATCCTCGTGGCTTGTTTTTTTGAATCCATTTCAGAGACTTTCCTTGCAAGCTCTTAATATGTCCGATTCCACGAGCAGTACTAAACCCTGCACGAGCGGCCCCTACTGTGTGGCTAATAGTGATTCCTCTGCGGGCTTTCAGGGCAGCTCTTACCCCGAAGCGCAACAGACTCCCCCCGCCGCCTAAGAACATGTCTTCAACGACTACCGGATCAGCCCGCCCCGTACCGGGGTTTGCTTTAAAGGGCCAGTTTACGTATTCCTGACCTAGATCATTGACAATGTTGGTATAGCTAGACACCACTTCCATACCCTGTACCGGGCCTACCTCAAAGAAGCCCTGTTGCAGCACGCCGAGTCCAGCATCCCCGACAAAGGGCTTGACACCTTCCATCACATTCTGAGCGAAGTCAATGCCCATATCGGCTCCTTGACTGGCCACGTTGCCTGCTCCTTGGAATACCTTACCGAAGGTTCCCGTCTGAATACCGGCAGCAATACCAGCCCCTAGCACTGCCCCTCCAGCAATAGAAGCAAACATCTGCCGCCCGGTGTAGCCCTGTGATTTGCCGAATAAGTACCCGGCCCCACCACCAGCCGCCGCTCCAATGACCATAGAGGCCGCCAAACTGATTGCCTGCCCGTCCGGGTCTACGTAGCTCACAGGGTTGTTACCCATTCCCGCATAGGGGCTCATGCCATCAAAACTGCTGGCCATCGGATCGACAGAGGTCATCCGTCCCAGCATTGGATCGTACTGTCTAGCGTGGAAGTCATACAACTCTAGCCCCGCTTGATCCTGTAGCTCTTTGCCCTGGTAGAGATAAGCATTGTTGAGGATACGGTTAGCCCCTTGGGCATAAGTGGCTCCGAAGGCGTAGTAATCATTATGCTGCACGATGCTGATGCCTTCGTGGATGACTTCAAAGTCGTCGAAGTGGATGGGGGTGCCTGCGTTGCTATTGGCCGAAAGGTCGGCCCCTTCGTGGCTCAGGTAGGCGTACAGATAGCCGGTTTGGTCGATGTCTACGTC
Organism: Tunicatimonas sp.; assembly: GCA_965213875.1. GTDB lineage: Bacteria > Bacteroidota > Bacteroidia > Cytophagales > Cyclobacteriaceae > Tunicatimonas. Next base: position 7,355 of record CBDCAN010000031.1, read on the forward strand.
CAGTGCCAAGGCTTCGGCACTACTGCTTTTGCGGCTACCCACCTGCACGGCGGCATCCTCGCTGACTTTCGCGAAGCCTTGGTCTATGAGTTGATAGTCGTGATCGTAGACCAGATAGTTGAGGTAGGCAGCCGGTGTCCCTGACTCATTACTGTTACTGAGCGCACTACCGGCGGCTAGTCCGTTAGTGCCGCTAGCAGCTCCGCCACTTTCCAGCCCTGCTACCCCTTGTTCTAGGGCTCCGGCTACTTCGGTGGCGATGCCTTCTAAGCCTTGCACCTGACCTGAACCGGTTTCGTAGGCGGCATTCACCCGCAGGTGTACCACATCACCGGGGCGCACCGACAGGCTCTTGGCCGGGCCGGTTTGTCCGGGTAGCAGGGTGGCTACTTTGTTGGGATCGGCTTCGGCAGCACTGGCAAGTGTAGTGTTGTGATAGGCCAGGGTGCGGCGGGCGTGGGCCACCTGCTCAAACTGGGCTTCTTCGCGGGTAGCAGCGCTAGTCTCCATGGTAGCACTGTTGCTAGCTACCATCGGCTCTTCCGAGAAGGTGATGCGCACATTGCCCAGGTGGTCGCGCAGATCGTAGTGGTAGACAAAGCTATCATCACTCTTCTGCACCACACGCCCCTCGGGATGGTGGATGAGCGATACCTGATCGTTACGGTATTCTACCGCCCCGGTATAGTCAGTCGTGCGGGTGGTGCCGTCGGTAGCAGTAGTGGTCTGGGCCAGTCGGTTGCCCGCTGCGTCGTAGGTATAGTTGATGCGGGTGCCGTCGGCGAAGTCGATGCGCAGCGGCACGTCCAGTACGGCATCATAGTCTATATTGCTGATGCCTTTGTTAGCATCGCTCTTCAGGTTACCGTTGGCATCGTAGGTATACTCCGTGCCAGCGTTTGCCCCGTCCACGAAGCCCAGGGCGGCATCAGCGGCATCCTGCACGGCCTGCACACGGTTGCCCCGCGTAGGTGTAGCTGAGTTGATCCATCAGCCGTCGTACGGGGGTGTCATCGTCCGCCGACAGGGCGGCGGCGGTGTAGCGGGTCAGGTCGGTGATGTTGCCGTTGGCGTCGTAGCTGACGTTGCGCAGCGAGTAGTTGCTCTGGTTGGCACTCCAACCGCCGTCGGTGTCGTGGCTGGCGTAACGGGCATCGGTGAGGCGACTGGCTCGGCTGTAGTCGTAGGTATAGGCCTGCTGGTACACCGGCTGCTCGTAGTGGAAGGTGCTCCAGACCATCGCTGATACGTTGCCACCCCACTGCGGGGCAAAGTCCAGCGGTTCGCCGGGCACTTCGGATACGGGTGGCTGGTCCTCACAGCGCGGATCTTCTTCCCCGGTGCCACCGGGGGCGTTGTTGGCGGTGGTTAAGTGCAACTTGTCCAGCTGGGCACCGTCTTCGCGGTGGGCAAAAGTAATGGTCAGCGGGCCAGCCGCTAGCTGGTAGCGCCGCTTCATCACCGTACGCCAGGCGAAGCTGCTGCTGCGCACCCCGTCAAACCACTTCTCCCAGTCATTGTCGCCCACCTTCACCCAGAACGAATCGTCGTTCTGGTTGGGGGCCCGTACCCGGGCAAACAGCTTGTACGAACCCGCTTCCGGCACCTGCGTGGTAAACACGATGTGGTCGTTCGGGTCAGTGGAAGCGTTGCGCGGACTGTTACCCTGCGGATAGACCACGTACTTTCCCCCCGCCGCATTCGTATCTTCTACCGTCTGCCAGTTACTACCCACACTGGCACATTCGGTCTCTAGCCACGGGCTGTCTGGCACCTCACTACAGGCCGGGTCATCTTCCCCCACGCCCTGCGGCACTTCCCCGCCCATCATCACGTAGAGCTTGTCTAGCTGTGTGCCGTCCTCGCGGTGGGCAAAGGTGATGGTGTTGGTGCCCGCCACCAAAGCGTACGACTGGCCCCTCACCTGCTTCCAGGCGAAGCTGTTGCTACGCACCCCGCCGGCCCACTGCTGCCAACTGCCTTGGTTGATGCGTACCCAGAACGAGTCGTCGTTGTCACTGGGGGCCCGTACTCGGGCGTGCAACTGATAAGTACCGGCCTGCGCCACGGCCACCGTGAAGGTCACATGGTCAGCCGGATCGGTAGAGGCACCACGGGTACTGTTACCGCTACCATTGGGGTACACCACGTACTTACCCCCGGCCGCCTCCGTATCTTCCACCACCTGCCAGTTGCTGCCCACACTGGCGCACTCGGCTTCTACCCAGGGGGACGAAGGAGCCGTGCCTGCTACCGGCTGAATCACCGTACGCTGTTCCATGCCCGGCAGCCAGGCGTTGGTCACGATCACCCGGTACTGCTCATCGGTGATGCTACCCACCGTGTAGGTGGCTTGGGTAGCCCCCGCAATGTCTTGCCAACCGCCGCCGCTGCGCTGCTGCCAGCGGTAGCTGCTCTGCGGATGCGCCGGGAAGGGGGCCAGGGTGAGGCCCGGCACCTCAATGGCTTCCTCAGTACTGCGCTGTGGTTCGTAGGTAAACTTCTTCAGGGCGGTGCTACCCGGCCCGGTCAGGTGCTGGGCTAAGTAGTTCAAGTCCAGCAGGTTGTTCTCTACCCGGTAGGCCAGGTCGGCTCGGTTGGGATGGTTACTAAAGTCCGGGATGCTACGCAAGTTGTTACCCGACAGGATCACCCCCCGCAGCAGGGGCATGTTATCCATCAGCGGCAGGCTTTCCAGTGCACTGTTTGAAGCGTTCAGGAACTCCAGGGTGGCAATCTGACTAAAGGCCGCCGGTAGACTCTTTAGCTGAGTCTCCTGCACAAACAAACCGCGGAACCGGGGGGCCTGGGCCAGTTCGGCCGGAATGCTGGTCAGGGGATTGCGGAACAGAAACAGGTTTTCCAGGCGGCTCATCTGCCCTACGCTGATGGGCAGGGTGGTGAGTTGGTTCTGCTTGAGGTGGGCACTGATGAGTTTGGTCAGCCGCCCGATCTCGGCGGGTAGTGCAGTAAGCTGGTTGTTGTCCAGGTTGAGGTATTCCAACGCCCGTAGGTTGGTAAAGCCCCGGGGCAGGGTGGTGAGCTGGTTATTATCTATCGAGAGGGAAACCAGTTGCCGGAGTCGGCCGATCTGTCCGGGCACACCGGTGATCTGATTACTGCCTAGGTTAAGGTATTCCAGGGCGGCCAGGTCGCCCACCGCCGCCGGTAGGCTACCGCTGAGGTTGTTGTCGGATAAGTCAAGGGCCACCACGTCGCCGTTTTCTACGGTAACGCCGTACCAGGTGGCGATGTCGGCCATACTGCTGCCCTGTAGCCAGTCGGTGTTGTCAGTCCAGTTGTTGCAACTGAGTCGTTGGAACCTGCGCACTGGCTTCTCACTGGACTGGTAAATTGGGTATTGGATGCTGTGCTGGGCGGAGAGATGTTAGATGCTTGGTGATTTTCCCTATGAAGAGATGCTGGATACTGGTAGTTGGATGATAACGGGCGCCGCGCGGATGACTTACTACTTGTAGAAAAAAGTAGCAGCGGCAGGGCACTGCTTTGTCTTCACGTCATTGCGATAAGCGAACCGGTTCGCTGGGCGGAAGCAACCTGCTCTATCACGAAACGATCATCTTCGTCGTAAAGAGACTGCCGCGCGACGGTCGCTTCGTTCCTCGCAGTGACGTTTTTAAGTGGAAATAATTCTGATCGCTTACTTATTCAACAGCTAGCATTTAACTACAGAGGAAGTATCTAGTATCTCTCATTTCAGATTATCTGGGCGGCGGCCGCCAACATCTATCACAAACACAAAGGCGGCAACCGCCAGTATCCAGCATCCAATATCTGGCCACCCAGAAAGTCATCCGGGCAGCGGCCGCCAGCACCCACCCTCCCACTATCAATCCTTTTCCTTATCTTGCCGGTTGAACTCACGATGACAATGCTATGGCGCAACCGGAGGATAACCACCGCTCTTTTCCGATAGAGGAAACTAGTGACATTCCTACCATTTTTCGTTCTTATCCCGATAAAACTCCCTTCGAGCAGTGTATTTCTTGTAACGTGCGCTTGCTGGAAAACGACACTGAGTACTTGATTGAGAAGGCCATTCGTCACTATCCCGAATTCAATACCCAGGATGTAATCTTCGAGTACGCAATGTGCCTCAACTGCGCCGAACGTATGCGGCAAGAGCTGTCGGTCTCATCGCGACGTAACATTGAGAACTTCTTCGAGCAACGGGTCGATCTGTACGGTCGCCGACAGGAGATGCTGTACGAACACCAGCTCAACCACGATGCCTGGCTCGACCGATGTCTCATCACCGGACGACAGCGAGCTGATTTACAAGAGTACCAAATCTACGGTCACTGCCAGGGCGACCGCTTCCTGTTTTCGTACATGCCTTATCTCATCAGCAACCAGGCTATGGAAATGATGACTGGTTTGCTGTCTGAGAAAACTCTGGGCGAAATAGACCGCTTCATTGATGATAACTTCGGCCTGCCCCCGGAGCTCAAGCAGCCCATCAAAGATTCGCCGTTTGTACTACTGTAGTTGAATGACTTATGGGGGGTAGCTGAATGCTGATATTAAGTGATACGTGATAGTGGTTGGTATTAGACGCTGGATAATTTGCGGTGGTGGACAGATGCTGGATGGTAGTTAACTACATTTCATTCAGAAAGCCAACCAATGTCCAATATCCAGCATCTCTCTGTCCAGAAAGTCATCTAGCACCCAATCAACAACACGACTTTCCTTTGGCTTTAGCGAACGCTTCTCGCCCCTCGCTAAGCGCAAACCACGCAATGCCGAGTGCTCCGACGGCGTCTACGTAGGGCACGCTCCACACTTCGTAGATCACACTAGAAACAAGTAGTAGCAATGATAGGTACAGACAGGTCTGTGTGCAGCGCGCGTCAGAGATGATCGGGTCAGACTGTAGCGCGCGGCCGACCCGTAGTTTGTAGCGGGCTAAGAAAAACATGGTGATGATAGACAACCCAGCGATGACGATACCTACCCGGGTGGTTTGTGGCTGCTCACCGGTGTAGATCGTGAGCAGGGCACTGGCCACCACCCCAATCGCCAGAATGTAAAAGCTGAACCCGGTAAGCTGTAGGGCCTGCCGCTCAAAGCGGTCTTGCGTTAGCGACGCTTCTTGATCGGCCACCCGGCGGCGCATGCGGTACACCATGTGCGCAATACCGATACCCGATAGCACTTCTACGAAACTATCAATACCAAAACCAAACAGCGCCAGCGTATCGTCGGCTAAACCGTAGTAAGTGGCTACTCCGCCTTCCAGTAGGTTGTAAACAATAGTAACCAGGCTGAGGCCAAACGCCCACCGCAACAGGCGATCCGTATCTTGTTCAACTACCTTCATGGACTAGTGAGTTTCTAGTTCGCACACCTCCCCCACCCGCTCAAACTGCACGGTGATGTGGTCAATGTGATGCTGTCTAAGCAGACGGTTTACTTGCTCTCGCACGCATACCAGTTCTTCTATCGAGCAATTTTCTGATAATACCAGATGGGCCGTCAGCACGTGATACTGTCCGTCTAGCGTCCAAACGTGCATGTCGTGGATATCCCCGATCTCTTCCAACCGCAATATCTCGTCCCTAATTTTATCCATATCTACGTTGTCAGGCGTGGCCTGCAGGAAGATTTTTAGTACCTGTCGCAGGTTCTTGAAGGCATTCCATAACACAAACACCGCGATGCCCAGCGATAGTAGTGGGTCAATCCAGTAGAAGTCAGTATACATCAGCACGATGCTACCGACCAGTACTGCTACCCAGCCCAGTGCGTCTTCCATCAAATGCAGCATGACGGCCCGCTGATTGAGCGAGTCGCCGCTCCGTCGTAATCTCCATACGGCGGCGCCGTTCATAAGCACTCCCAGCACGGCCAGGTACAGCATTCCCTGGGCATCTACCGGCTCGGGGTCGAACAAACGGGGAATGGTTTCTACGATAATCACCACCGAACCGGCCAACAGAATGATTCCGTTGATGAGAGCACCCAAGGGCGAGAAGCGTTTGTAGCCGAACGAGTAAGTTTTGCTGCGCCCCTTCTGCGCGTACGATTCTAGAAAGAGCGACGACCCGATGGCCAGCGTGTCGCCTAGATCGTGTACCGCATCGGCCAAAATAGCCATCGAGTTGGTCAGGATACCACCAACCAGTTCAATGACGGTGAAGGTGGCGTTCAACACGAAAGCCACCTTCAGATTTTTGGTCACCGGATGGACATGCCCTCCGGCACCGTGCCCGTGATTATGATTACAGCTTACCCCGTGTCGGTGTTCATGTTCCATACTCTAGCAAACGTAGGTCATTAAGCAATATGTTCATAAATATTTTAGTATCGTTCCAACTATTTCTACTCGCTTGAGTGTCATACGTATAGCGCAAACCTATCGCTATAAAATGATACCAATATGAGAAAGTTTTGTCGTCCTCACCTCTCATTCTGCTGCTCCCCACTGGGGTTGAGCAGCACGCTGCTTATTTTTGTCGCTCTGCTGAGCTCGTGTACCGATCAGGTAGAAATCACCCGTCGGTATACTTATCTCACTCCGGTGTATACCACCACGGCGGAGATTCGCAGTTCGTTTGCCGTGGAACCTTCGCAGCCACTCACCAGCACCGGCAAAATTTACTACCGCGCACCGTACCTGTTTATCAACCAACCAGGCGAAGGCATTCACGTAATTGATAATACGGATCCTAGCAGTCCTGTCAACGAGCACTTCATCCGCATTCCGGGTAACTTTGATATGGCCGTGCAAGGCGATATCTTATACGCCGACAGCTACGTCGATCTGCTAGCCATTGATATCAGCGATGTCCGCAACGTTAACATCACCAAGCGGGTAGAAAACGCTTTCCCTCAGTACAATAGCTGGGGGTACTATCCTGATTCAGTGCTCGGTATTGTGACTAGTTGGGAGGAAGAGGAAGTGGTTGAGGTGATGGAGGACGAAATGCAAGCGTTCACGACCGGTATTTTTCACTACCAAGGGGGCGTGGCGCTGGATGACCGGGCGTTTACTAATGATGCTATCTCTTTTCAGTCTGAAAGCGGCGGCAGCGGTACATCCCCCGCCCCTAACAGTGGCGTCGGTGGCTCAATGGCCCGTTTTGCCATTGCCGAACAAAGGCTCTACACCGTTGATGACTATAACATCCAGGTGTTTTCTATTGCGAGCCCCGAAGATCCGGTGGCGGGCAGCGAGTTTTCGGTAGGCTTTGGTATTGAAACGATCTTCCCCTTTCAGGATAAACTGTTCATCGGTTCGCAAACCGGCATGTTTATCTACGACCGCACCGACCCCGACAATCCAGTGCTGCTGTCAGAGTTTGCGCACGCGCAGAGCTGCGACCCCGTGGTGGCCAACGATACCATGGCCTACGTCACGTTGCGCTCGGGCACCGAGTGCCAGGGCTTCACCAACCAGCTGGACGTGATTGACATCCGCGACGTGACTAACCCCAAACTAGTAGAAAGCTACGCTATGGACAATCCGCACGGCCTGGGACTGAGCGGTACCACACTGTTTATTTGCGAAGCCACGTACGGCCTCAAGGTATTCGATGCTACGAACTCTACGGCCATCGACGAGCACCGCCTGGCCCACTTTAAAGACATCCACGCTTACGACGTGATTCCCTTTGACGATGTGCTCATGGTGATCGGCGAAGATGGTTTGTACCAGTACGACTACGCCGACCCCACCAGTATTGAGCCCTTGAGCAAGCTCACCATCACGCGTCCCCATGCGCTGTAGGCAGCTTCTAATTTGTATCGGGCTGCTGGGCTGCACTTGGTGGCATGCCCCTACTACGTTCGCCCAACACATGCGCCAGGTGACGGTAGAGCTCAAAAACGGTGATACCTTGCGGGGCAAGATGGCCGTTACGGCCCGGGAGGATTACCTTACGCTACAGCGCGACCGCTATCCTATGGAGCACATTCCCTACCGGAAAATCCGGCGCCTGACTTTTGGTAAATACCTTGAGCCTGGTGATCAAAAGCAATTTCAGAAGCGCGACCTACGGACGTATATTCCGCGAGAGAAAAAGTTCTTCCACATCGGTGAGCTCAGCTTGCTGGTGGGCGACCAAAGCTATGAGCCGAACACCGCCGTCGGCTTTCAGATGGTTAACGGCTACCGTTTCAGCCCGCACCTGGGTGTGGGATTGGGTATCGGCCTCGACCACTACGGCCCGGTCACCACCCTTCCGCTGTTTGCCCACGTGCGGGGCACGGTGCTCAAGCGCAAGGTGAGTCCGTACTACTTCGCCAGTGCGGGGGCCAGTCCGGCCTGGGGACGTAGTGATGATGACTTGATTAGCGACCTGGAAACCCGCGGCGGGTGGATGTTTCATACCGGACTAGGCTATCAGTTCGATATGCATCAGTGTGCTTTGCTGTTTCACGTGGGCTTCAAAGCGCAGCAAACCTCAGCCACCTACACGGACAACGGATGGTGGGACGGGGGAGCTACCGTAGAAGAAGATCGAACCATCCACCGTATGACTTTCGGTGTCGGTCTTATACTGTAGCTACCTATGCTAGCCCCCTTATAACTTTGTGGTTCTCGGACAATTTTGGCGGAGCTCTAGTTCGCACGTCATCGCGCCACGCGGTGAGCGATCACGCAATGACCGGGACTTTGCGAAGCGATCTCTACGTGACTATATCCCTCAATATGAAGAGGATAGTCGCGTCGGCGATCCGAAAAAAGTGGTACAAAGTTGAGTTGGATGCTGGATGACTTGCGGTAGTCGCCAGTTGCTGGCTGGATGCTAATTGCGGGATTGTGATCAGATATTGGATGATCTTCTGAACGGAGAGATGCTGGGTGCTGAGTGTTGGGTGATCAACACTGAAGAAGCGGTGATAAATGACTGGCGGATAAGTGCTCAACGTTTTACAATAAGCTATTTCAACAAGCTTTGAAACCCGTTCGGAATCATCCGAAACCTCTTCCTAAAGAAAAACCACTAGCTATCAGCACCCCATATTTCACTATCTAACCCTTTGGCTAAATCTTCACCAGAATCCGAAACTTCTTCGCACAGCAAATCATCCAGCGTCTAGTATCTCTCCACCCACAAAGTCATCTAACGCCCAACACCCTCTTCGCACAGAAAGTCCCCCAACATCTACTATCCAACCACCAATACGCTACTGCTGTTCTTCCGGAATGTGCAGGTAGAGCCGTCCTTTATAGGTTTCTCGCGAGTATACCGCCAGAAAATAGTAAGGCCCGGCCGACATGCCGTCGGCGTACCATTGAAACTCAGGGCTGTCAGTAGTGAAGACCGGCTTTCCCCAGCGGTTGTAAATCTCGATGCGCTCGAGGGCGTTAGCACAGTTACCAATCGGCAGGTCGCAATCGCCCTGCGGATTATTGCAGAAATTAAGGAAGAAGAAGTCACCCCAGCCGTCACGGTTAGGGGTAAAAGCATTATGCGGCTCAAAGGCCTCAAAGTTGAGCAAGGGCACCCCAATTTCCAGGTACGCCCGTACCGTATCGGTGGCTTCAGCAAAGCATTTATCATCGGCTACGACGAAGCTTAACTCAAACTGTGCCTGATCAAAATCGGGCGGCAGCAAGCTACAGTCGGGCGTCCAGAAGAACCGTGAAGCGATGCGTCCGATACCTTGTACCGGGGTAAAACCAAAATCAGCCGCTCCCGCAGGTAGCAGTTCACCGTCTAGTCGCACTTCCGCCAGATCCAGGGTGATAAAGTCTACGTCTTCGTCGATGCCCTGTATATCGAACACCACCGGACGACCAATGCTACTGACGATAGTATCGCTGTCGGTATTGCGAAGAAACGCTTGCGGTGCCTGATTGGCCGGGGGCAGCACGTTGACCCGCACCCGCACCGTATCACCACTGGGGCGATTGCACTGGTTTTGATCGCGCGCCACAAAATCAATATCGTAGGCTCCCAAGCGATCAACCGCATCACAGTCTACGTTCCAGCTAAAGGGCGAACTGATTCGGCGAACGCCCGTGTTGCCAGGAAAGTTAATATTCGCTTCGGCTAGCGAAAAGTCAATACCCACCGCCTCTAAAGTTATCAGGTCACCGTCAGCCTCTTCGGCGATGACGTCAAAGGTAAGCACCTCCCCAATCTGCACGTCTACTTCAGTGCCCGATAAACCGTCAAAGCTGATCTCCGGCCCGCTGTTTTCGGGTAACGCTACCTCTAGCAGCAAGCGCAGTTCATCGGGTTCGCCAAACGAACACTCGCTGTCGTCGCTTAGTTGTACGATCACTTCAAATTCGTTTTGCGTATCAAAGGGGTACGTTGCGCAGTCAGTATTCCAAACGAACGTCTTCTGCACCTCACCGGGCACCAGTAGCACTTCTTGTAGCTCCATGCCGTAATCGGCCAGGTCGAAATCAACCCCTTCCGCGGTGAGCGATAGTATGTCTTCATCGGTATCCAGTCCTCGGATTGGCAGTTCGTAGGTATCACCGGCAGCCACCGTGACCTGTAACGGGCTAGGGTTGTTCTCAATGAAAGGATCAGCATTCTCTGGTCCGGTCACATTGACCGTAATGCGTAACGTATCGGTCAGGGGCACGCTACACGCGTCGTCGTAGGCTACCAAATCGATGATCATCGGACTGCCGTCTTCGGTATAAGAACACTCGGGTAGGCAAAACTCAAAGTTAAAAGTATCGCTATCACGCCCGAGCAAAATAGGAGTCTGTGGTACCAGGTCGCTGATGTCTTGGTCAAAGTTGATACCAATGGCACGAACGCTGAGCTCTTCGCTACCATCGGTTATGATATCAGGATCAGTGATAGCTACCTCCAAACATTTCTCGTCCTCTACACCAAAATTGAGTGTTGTACCCTCTTGATAGGGCGTAACCATCCCCTTCACCTGACCACTAATCGCAGGCGGACTACCGGGGTCGCAATCGATCACCAGCATCTGAAAGTCACGACGCACCTCGCCAATTTTCTCACCGTCGCGAAACTCTTCGGCGCGTACGCTAAACACGAATAGCCCTTGCTGGGTGGGCCGTACGGTGAGGAATCCACGCTGATCAATCCGCAGGGGCGGGCTACCGGGCACCATATTGGCTACGCTGATGCCGTCTATAAACGTGACATCTTCGTGCGGACGCGGCTTAGGAATGGGTAGCGGATTAGACAGGTCGGCAATCGGATTAGTTTCTGAGCTGTTGTAGGGAGCTACCAGGGAGTAAACCAGCGAATCGCCATCGGGATCGGTGCCGGCAAAGTCGAAGTAAAAGTTTTCGTTGACGCAAGCGTAGTTACTCAGGGGCGGAAATAGTATGGGGGTGCTGTTGATAAAAGGAGCACTATTGCGCTGCACCGCCGGAAACTCGAGGTAGAACGCCTGCCCGGTGCCGTCGAACTGCAGGTTATTCACGTTATAATTACGGCAGCAGCGTTCGTACACCACGTAGTAGCCCGCGGGATCGTTGAACTCGTTATCGGACAACGTGATATCGGCCGTGTACAGAATACGTCGGGTCTGTAGTTCGTCAATACTACACTCGGGGTTGCTGTAGGGCACAAAGGTGGAAGCGGCGTTGTTCAAAATCACCGAACGAATAAAGCGATCGTCGCTTTTGCGGTAAATATACACTTCGGTAAACTCATCCTCCGCGTCGGTATTGCCGAAGATCTCATCGAAGTACTGAATGAGGTTTAGCGTGTAGCGATTGCCCTCAATGTGGCGCAGCTCGAATTCGCCTCCGACGATATGGCTCGCCCGCACCGAGCCAACGCTAATCACGCCCAACAAAAGACATAGCATGTACTTTCTCATGGTTAGGTAGTTTGTTCACCGTCAAGAGGTACTCACCTGACGAAATACGCGCTCGGTTGATAGGGTTGCAGTTTACAAGATACAGTATTTCAAGAAAAAGTACTTCATTTCGGCAGCAAAGTGCGTTAATTTTCCGGCTAGGCTTTGGTGCACGGTAGCACCGCCGACCCAACCTACTGAAACCACGTAACGCATGGCCCGAAGACAGCCCAACGAATTGTTGAAAGAAAAGACCGTAGAGCGCATGGCCGCCGAAGGCAAGTGCATCGTCAAACACGACGAGCGGGTAGTATTCGTGCCCTTTGTGGCCCCGGGCGACGTCATCGACGTACATACCACCCGCAAGCGCAAAAGCTACTGGGAGGGCATTCCGGTGCATTTCCACCGCTACGCCGAAGATCGGGTGGCCCCCTTCTGCGAGCACTACGGAGTGTGCGGCGGCTGCAAGTGGCAGCACATCGCTTACGAACAGCAGCTCGGCTACAAACGCCAGCAGGTGATCGACCACTTCGAGCGCATCGGCAAGGTGCCTCTACCTGAAGTACCTCCTACCCTGCCCTCGGAGAAAACGACCTACTACCGCAACAAGCTGGAGTTTAGTTTTTCGGATCAGCGCTGGCTTACCCGCGAAGAACTGGCCCAGAAAGACGTAACCTACGACCGGCGCGCGCTGGGTTTTCACATGCCAGGTAGTTTTGAGAAGATCCTGCCCATTCAGCACTGCTACCTACAAGCCGATCCGTCGAATGACATTCGCCTGGCCATCGATGACTACGCGCGTAGCCAGCATGTTTCTTATTACAACGCCCGTCGGCACAAGGGCATACTGCGCACGCTGATGATTCGTAGTACCAGTACCGGCGAGTTTATGGTGGTGGTGCAGTTCGGGGGCGACGCACTGGCCGAAGCAGCCCAGCCGGTGGTGCAGGCGTTGCTGGATCATGTGCGCAGCACTTTTCCCGATTTAACCTCACTACAGTACGTTATCAATCCCAAGAAGAATGATACCTTCCACGACTTGAAAGTGCAACTGCACAGCGGACAGGATTATTTGACCGAGCGCATGGGTGAGCTACAGTTCCGCATCAGCGCACAGTCGTTTTACCAGACCAACGCTGAGCAGGCGGAGCGACTCTACGAAATCGCCCGGGATATGGCGCAACTCACGGGTACGGAGTACGTGTACGATCTGTACTGCGGCACCGGCACCATTGCCAACTTTGTGGCGGCCCAGGCCAAACGGGTGGTCGGACTGGAGTACGTGCGTACCGCCGTGGCCGACGCCCGGGTCAATAGTGAGATCAACGGTATCAGTAACACGCACTTTGTGGCGGGCGATATAAAAGACTTATTAGAGCCGGAGTTGATCGAGAAGCACGGTCGTCCCGATGTCATTATTACCGATCCGCCCCGCAACGGCATGCACCCCGACGTGGTGAAGCAGCTGTTGGCGATCGCATCGCCCCGCCTGGTGTACATCAGTTGCAACCCCGCCACGCAGGCGCGTGATGTAGCGCTACTCAACGAAAAGTATGCGGTGAAGCAAGTGCAACCGGTAGATATGTTTCCGCACACGCACCACGTAGAAAACGTGCTGTTGCTAGAACTGCGTTAGCAGATTTTCGGGAAAGCACTGGGCATAAAAAAAGGGAGCTTTCTCAAATCAAGAGAAAGTTCCCTGTTACCATATAAACTACTACCTAATAAGGTATGCACAATGGTACAAAAGTTATATTGGACGAACAAGTTTTTTGCTGATCAACTCCCTTAAAATCTGATATTTATCGTTTTTTTGCCAATTTCAGCAGTAAATTTTTAAGGGCGACCGTTGAGCCACTGCGCCAGAGTGTTAGCGACGCCGCCCACCGTGACATTGACCAGCCGAGCAATAGTGTCCACCTTTAGACTAAAATCGCCGGCCGCCCCTAGCTTACAAATTGTTTTGCACCATACTTATCGCTTTTTTATCATCTTCACTTCTTCCTCTATGCGACCTATCCTCTCGTTGATTTGCTGCTACTTCGCTTTAACCGCCTGTGCGCAGACCAAACATTCTTTAAACTGGCACGCCAACCCTACCTTCTTTCAGCTTCCCGAAGGCTACAACTTCGGCGAAGCTACCGGAGTGGCCACTAATTCGGAAGGGCACCTATTTGTCTTTCACCGCGGGCCGCACGCGTTGCTGGAATTTGATAGCGAAGGGGCTTTCGTGCGTGAAATTGGGGCGGAGCTGTTTGCGAAACCGCACGGTCTGCGCATCGACCCGCAGGATAATATCTGGATCACCGACGTAGGCTCACACCTCGTTCTCAAATTCTCTCCCGAAGGCCGCGTATTACTGGTGCTGGGGCAGCAGGACAAAGCGGGCGAGTGGAACGAAGAGAAACAGCGGGTTTTGTTCGATAAACCCGCAGACATTGCCTTTGATCAGGATGGTAATATCTACGTGGCGGATGGCTACGGTAATTCTCGTGTGGTCAAGCTGGATGCCTACGGAAATTTGGTCAAAAGCTGGGGTAAAAAAGGTGCTGCGGAGGGCGAATTCGATAACCCTCACGGCATTTTGGTTGATCCGCAGGGGCGGGTGCTGGTGGCTGACCGATACAATCAGCGCATCCAACGCTTCGACCAAGACGGACAGTTCCTGGATGCCTGGACGCACCTCGGCACGCCCTCGGGGCTCAGCCTGCACAATGACCACCTTTACATCACCGATGGCACCGCCGAGCAAGTCCTCAAAACCGACCTGTCGGGGAAAGCGCTCGGGCGCTACGGTGAACCGGGTCAAGCCCCCGGACAGTTCGGTATGGCCCACGGCATTTGCGTCGACGCAGCAGGGCGGGTATACGTCACTGAAGTGCTCAACTGGCGGGTGCAGCAGCTGACAAGCGAAGCGGGTGTAGAAGAATGATTGTTACTTTGGCTAACGTTCGCCTGCTTGAGATCACCACCGTCTGATGGTTTTGATGCTATTCATCACGGACTGAGTCACTTTTTTGGCTAATCGTCAGGTTTTCCGTCTTCTCAGCAGGGGTTACTACACCATTTTAGTGGATAGACACGGTTCGCGATCATTTGCCCTCCCGCTGAGCACGGCTCTACTACTGACCTACGATCGTCTCGTTTGGTAACAAAATGATAACCTTGTTTTTGATGAGATATGCGCCCAATCGTTTCTATTTGCAAGGCGGCATAAAGGCCTCGTACACTTTTATTTTTACTTCTATGATAAGCAGAACGGTTTGCCTACTCACTCTCATCCTCTACGCATACGGTTGCACGTCAAACAACTACCCGAATGCTCGGGGAACCACCGCCGTTATCCGATCGAACCCGCCGGTTTCTCCTGACGCCTCAATAGTTGTCCCTGCTGATTACACCTACCCTTCAGACTCAACATTTACACTGCTTTCCTGGAACGTGGAGCACTTTCTTGACCCCTACGATGATCCGTACATCGACGCTGAACGAGAAAATACGCCGCCCGATAATATGCCGCAGCGACGGCACCTGCTAATGGAAGCCCTACGGAAAGCTGACGCCGATATTGTGGTTCTTCAGGAATTCGAGAGCGCCAAGTATTTGCGGCAGCTAGCGGCTGACTCACTACCACAAATGCAGTATCGGTTTTTTGCCGATGTACCCAGTCACGGCTGGTACATGAACGTAGTGGTGATGAGTCGCTTTCCGATGGGCATTATCTCGGGCTACGGCAGTGCCACTACTCCCCTACCAAACTACGTAGCGGAAGACGGAAGCACCGAAACGCAGAATAACATCAACACCCGGATGTGGTCTATCGACGTGTTTCCCGCCGAAGATTACGCATTTCTGCTCACCGGCGTACACCTAAAAGCCGGACGCGGCCCCCGCAATGAGGCTATGCGTACGGGGCAGCTGAACCTACTCGCGGCCACCTTCAATCGGCGGCTTGACGAAAACCCGGGTCAGAATATGATCGTAGCCGGAGATTTAAACGCTACCCCGAGTAGTGCTGAGATGGGCTTACTGCTGCGCAACGACCGACTAAAAAACGGATTTATCGACGCCGTAGACACCACCGTCTACTCGCACCCAGCGGACACCCCTACTCGTCGGCTTGACTACTTGCTTGTGAACCGAAACATGCATACCGAAGTTGTAGAAAACTCTATTGAAATAGCTTCCCTCTTTCCGAAAGACACGATGCGGACGATCAGCGATCATCTGCCGGTGGTAGGCCGCTTCTACAAGCAGGATATCGAGAACGTCAATACTTCTATCCGAAGGAATGATAGCACGGGAGGATAATTGATAGAAGCGCCGGTGGCCCCGGAATAGAGAGCGACGATTTTGGCTGTCTTCGCTACGTATCCATTTACTACGGCACCACTTCTACCGGTGGCGTCATCCGCTTGGCGCCCCACTGAAGATAAACCAGCGCGACCAGCGCGAGCAAACTGCCTAGGCCAAAAGCGTATCCGAAGCGCGTGTCGTCGTTGTGGTAAATCCAACTCGACAAGAGAGCCCCCATTCCTATTCCAAACTCTAACGCGATGTACATCGTCGCCATCGCTCGACCGCGGTACAGGTCTCGGCTCAGGTCAATCGTCCAGGCAAACACAGTGGGTGTGTTCATGCCAGCCCCCAGCCCAAACACTACTGCGCCTACTAAAAACATCGGCACCGACTGGGCAAAGCCGATCAGGCTCATCCCCAGGGCCATCACCAACGTAGCGATCTTTAGGATGACAAGTCGGCCGTACTTATCAGAAGCCTTGCCTGCCAGTACTCGCACGCTGACTGAAGCACCAGTAAAAAATGCGAAGAACAAACCTCTGTTATCAATCCCCAAACTATCGCTGAGGTCGGGCGTGATGGTGAGCACCACACCGTACGAAAAGGTGGTAAAGATGAGGGCAATGCAGGGAGCGATGACCCGAGGCTCTAGAATTTCGCGAGGCGAAAGCCTGAGTAGCGACGGAGAGAACCGCTGCCGGTCGGTCAGGGTCTCTTTCATACCAGCCAGAATAACGATAGACAAAATAGCTGCGCCCGAGGAGGCGTAGAACATATCGGTGAACGAATAAGCACTCGCGATGGTGCTCCCGATAGTTGGCCCGGCGGCCATCCCCAGGCTACCGCATAGTCCTAAAATACCCATAGCCTCGCCCCGGCGGGTAGGCGGCACCACATCGGCCACGTAAGCCGATGTGCCAGTGGGTTTGAAACCGGTAGACAACCCGTGAAAGAAACGAAGCACCAGGAAAGCTAGCACTGAAGTGGCCCACGGGTAAACGAAACCGCAGATAAAGCAAACTACCGCTCCGAAAATCATCACCGGAATGCGACCGATGGTATCGGCCAGCTTACCGCTAAAAGGACGAGATAAACCGGCCGCCAGCGTAAACAACGCAATGATTAACCCTTTATAGTCTTCCCCGCCTAGGCTTTCTAGGTACGAAGGCAGCTCAGGAATGATCATGTTGAAACTGCTGAAGAACAGAAACGAACTGAGGCACAGTAAGAAAAACTGAAGGGTGTAAACCCGGTCATTGGTCATTGGTCGTTGGTCGTTGGTCGTTGGTCGTTGGTCGTTGGTCGTTGGTCGTTGGTCGTTGGTCGTTGGTCGCCGAACGAACCTTTTCACGTAGGGTTACACTTTACCAGCAGCACTTTTCCGGTCTCCAGTTTCCGGTTTCCGGTCTCCGTCCTTCAAGATGCCACCCACTGCATCAATAATCCGCACAAATAAGCGCCATAGGTGCCTACGAAGTAACCCAGCACCGCTAGCAGTACGCCTACCGGAGCCAGCGACGGACTAAACGCGGAGGCCACCACCGGAGCCGATGCTGCCCCGCCCACGTTGGCCTGACTACCCACGGCGATAAAAAAGAAGGGTGCCCGAATAATTTTAGCCACCACAAACATGATCAGCACGTGGAAGGATATCCAGACAAGCCCTACGGCAAATAACCCCGGACTATTTACAATGGCGGTAATATCCATTTGCATACCTATGCTGGCGATTAATACGTAGAGCAGTACCGTAGCCACCTTTGAAGCACCTGCTCCTTCCAATTTTCGCGCCGAGGTGAATGATAGCAACAATCCTCCTGCCGTCGCAATTACCACTAACCAGAAAAAGCCCGAGGTGAGGCTGAACTGCTCGAGCTGCGGGTAGTTTTCAGCAATAAAGGGAGCAATAAGATCAGAGCAGAAGTGTGCAAACCCCGTAAGCCCAAACCCCACGGCAAGAATGGTAATCACATCAGTCGTCGTCGGTATGCGGGTTACAGTGGTCGCGTACGCTTCCACTTTACGACGTACTTCATCAATAGCTGAACTGTCCGCCTTAAAAAAGCGATCTATCTTTTCAGCGCGTCCGCTGCCGTAGAGCAGTACACCCAGCCAAACATTGGCTACAATAATATCTACCGCCAGCACAGCAGGAAATATACCATCTCCTACCTCAAACACCTCCTTCATGGCGGTTTGGTTGGCCCCGCCTCCGATCCAGCTTCCCGCAATGGTGGTGAGTCCGCGCCACACCGCATCGGGCCCTACTCCGCCCACTGTCTCGGGCGAAATGGCTCCCACCACCAGTATGGCTAAGGGTCCGCCCAGTATAATCCCAACCGTACCCGCCAAAAACATGATCACCGCCTTACGGCCTAGCCGGGCGATGGCCTGTAGATCGATACCCAACGTGAACAGGATCAAGCTAGCGGGCAGCAGGTAGCGCGATGAAACGAAGTATAGCTGCGAGTCTTCTCCTGAAATCACGTTAAACGAATTGAGCAAACCCGGAATAAAGTAGCATAGTAGCACAGAAGGTACCACGGTATAAAACTTCTTCCAGAACGGACGTTCGCTCGCCGAGGTGCGAAACACCACGGCCAGCACCACGAATAAGATACCCAACACCACCGCATCGTTGGTGAACAGCGCAGAATTTTCTTTCATAAAGAGTGAGTTGACTGGCACACTACCTGTACCGTGCGTATGCGGCATAAAGTAAGACAATAAAACACGGAGCTGAAAGTCCACCTCACGAACAGTTCGCCGAACAGCACCGCTTAAATCAGAAACCGAAGTCCGAACCACGGTTTCCGGACTCCGGTCTCCCGCCTCCGGTTTTCCGTCTCCTAAAAACTTCTTTTCATCAGTAAACCCCTCATCCGTAAGGTCACCTATATTCTTAGCGATTTAAAATCCGATTGTTTTTTAGCTTTGTTTTTGACTAGTCGGAGTTCCCCTTCATGAAAAAGTATCTCTTCTGTATACTACTAAGTTTTGCAGGCACCCTGGCCTGCCAAGGGCAACAGCTCCCGTTTTTCACCCACCATGTACTCAATCCGTATATTTACAATCCGGGTTTTGCCGGTTTTAACCAAAGTGCGGTGTTCTACCTTACGCATCGCCAGCAGTGGCTCGGCGTAGAGGGTGCCCCGGCTGAGTACGCACCTGAGCTTTCATACCCCTGTAGGTAACAAAAACCCGATTTCAGTGGGTGGCGATCTGGTGCACGACCGCATCGGTGTACTACGCCATTCAGCCCTGAAAGCGACCGCTGCGTACCTGGTTCCTCTGTCGGCAGAAAAAGAGCACTACCTGAAGTTTGGATTGTCAGGCGGAGTGGGCGCGCATCAGTATGACCTGTCGGATGCCGACTACGGTGCCGACGAAGCCATTGCGCAGGCCGCTCAGAGCACCACTTTCTTAGACGCCCGTTTTGGGTTGCTCTATCACAATGAAGCACTCACCGTAGGGATGGCACTGCCGCACCTACTGACCGTTCCTGACCAGATATCGGTCGATAACGCAACAGCTAGTCAATCACCGTTCAACCGTGCAATTGGCTCAGCCAGCTACCGGTTTGTTTTTGGAGAAACCGATGAACTGGCGTTTGTCCCCACCGTACTCTATCACTACGCCCAAGAATCAGCTTCACAGCTAGAGGCCATTGGTTTACTAGAGTTTCAAAAATCTTTTTGGGTAGGCGGTGGCTACCAACAGCAAATGGGCTTCGGCGCCCTGGCAGGACTTCGCCGTAAAAACTTCCAGTTTAGCTACGCCTACGGCACGGGGGGTAACGAGTTGGCCGCTTACGCCAGTGGTACCCATGAAGTACAGCTGGGCTTCACCATTGGCAAGAAGAAAGTGATCGTAAAACGACAACCTCGCTTGACGCAAACGGGCGACGAGGCTATTCCTGAAGCTAAAGTCAGAGGACGCAAACGGCGTAAGAAGCAGGAGAAAGAAGACATCCCCGACCGCAAAAAAGTGCCTGCACCACCAGAGTCGAAGGACAACTTCGACGACGACTCGTTCCGAGAAGTTGAGCAAGGTATTATTTTGATTCCGTCAGAGGATGAAAGCGACGGCTCATCAGGTTCCCCTGCGAACGACACTCCGGGCAGTAGCCCCCGACCAGTCGTCAGACGGCGGTTCATCAGACGCTACCAACGGTAGTGTGACAGAAGGAGCTACCGATCCGACTGCACCTGACAGTGGGCCAGATACCACTGATGAAGACCTGGGGAATACTTGGGAAGGCGAAGGCGATATTGATCCCTGGCAGGGTATTGAAGACGAATCAGCGGCGGTGCCTCCCCCCTCGTTTAACCAGTCGGCCGACGAAGCCATTACGAAAGTGAAAACGGTGGCGAGCGACAACCCCCTGGAAATGAAGGGCGGCACGTACATCATTGCGGGCACCTTCTCGCAGCGCGATTACGCCGACCGGCTCGCGCAAAAACTGGCCAAGCAGGGTTACGGCACCAAAGTAGGTTTCAATACGGCCAAAGGCTACTACTACGTGTCACTGTTCGAGTCTGATGATCTGGACGACGTGAAGAAGCGGCTCTACCGTGCCCGTAGCAGCGAAGTGCTAGAAAACGCCTGGATTTTAGTGATTGAGTAAGTAAGTACCTACACATAGATGTTCGTCACTTCACGGCCGAGCGTCTCTTTTAGGTACATTCTCAAATAGTAGCAGCAGCAGCTACTACCTACTGCCACTGCCGCTAATCGCATAAAGACAGATGACTGATAAGTGTCGTTTATTCCTACTTACCTACTACGATCACTATTACCGCTTGTTTTCTCGTTGCTGATTAATCGCTACCTTGCTTACTTTTGCCGTATCAATTAACTATGAACATACTCATTGTATCGCATCAAGGCGGAATAGCGGGCTCGACTTACTCGATATTTTACCTAGCGCGAGGGCTAAGCAACCGTGGACACCAAGTGTGGGTAGGATGTCCGGAAGATTCGCTGCTTTGGAAGCTGTTAAAGGAAACGACGGTCAGTCTGTTGCCTACCCGCATTACGGGTAAAACTGACCGTAAAAGTATCAAACAAATCGCGGAGTTTGTACGAAAACACAATGTTGATATCATTAACGCGCAGTCGAGCCGAGATCGCTACATCACTATTTTCGCGCGCTGGTTCTATAAACTACCGTGCCGCCTCATTCATACCCGACGCCAACTGACCCGTAGTATGGGTATTTTGGGGCAGAGTACTTTCTACGAGCGAGGTACAGATCGGATCGTGGCGGTGAGTGAGGGGGTGAAGCAGTCTCTAGTGGATATTGGTATCAAGGCCTCACACATTAATGTGATCTACAATGGCACTCCGCCAGAAAAATACCAAGCTATCGATACGCAAGCAGTAGACAAACTACGGATGCGCTATCAAATTACTGAAAATGATATTGTGATAGGTTCAGTCTCTCGGCTCAAAGAGCAGGTTCAACTGTTGCGTGCCCTGCATTACCTAAACCATCCTGTCAAAGTTATTCTAGTAGGCATCGAGCGGCAGTCCGCTTACGAAAGCATTATTGATAGCTATACCGTCCCCCACAAGATTTATTTCACTGGTTCTGTGAGTAATAGCGAGGTGCTTAACTATTACTTACTATTTCGAATAAACGTATTGGCATCAACCATCGAAGGACTATCGCAGGCATTACTGGAGGCTATGGCGATGGGAGTGCCGGTGGTGGCCACTCGGATGGGTGGAAACGTAGAGTTGATTCAGCACGGAGAAAACGGATTATTGTTTGAGAATAACGACACTGAGACGTTGGCTCAACACCTGAACACATTGATAGATGATCATGAGCTACACCAACGGCTGGCACAACGCGGAAAGGTGACGGCACTTCAAGATTTTTCTATAGAGCGTACGCTAGACTGTTACGAAGCCTTCTTTCATGAGCTAATCAGCTGAAGAAGGCACCTGCTCTTTCCAACGATTATGCGACCACAGCCAGGCCTCGGGCTGCTCACGAATCACTTTTTCAGTTTGGGCAATATAGTTAGTCAAAATCTTGGTTCCTTCTTTTTTGTAGAACGGCGTGCCCACCGGCACAAAAGTGGCCTCGTAATAACCACGTTGTGTGCGACGCAAAGCCACAAAAAATACCGGCTGCTGTACTGCACGGGGTAGTTGCTCAATACCTCGGTAGAAACCGGTTTTCTGGTGTAGGAAGGGCAGCCAATGCTTAGGGGTGCCGCCAGCGGGCGTTTGATCGGCCACTAAAGTAGTGGCTCGCACCTGATCGCGGCGGCGCAACACTTCACGCAGCACCCGGTCTTTGGCGATAGGCTGCCCGCCAAAACGCGACCGGGTACTGCGCATCAGTTCATCCATACGACGGTTATTCAACGGCTTGTACACCGCGTCAACCGGATGCGGCATGTGCAGACATCCGGCCAGTAGCAACCACTCCCAATTGCCCTGGTGTGCGGCCAGTAAAATGATGGGTTGCTGCCTTTGATAGCAGGCCTCAATCTGATCCAGTCCCCGAAAAGTTACCCGCTCACGCAGCTCCGCCTTGCTAATGGTCAACCCCTTGAGCGTTTCTACCAGCACATCGGCGAGATTGCGGTAAAATCCTCGTATGATTTGCTGCAGTTCGGCCGCGGACTTCTCAGGAAACGAGCGGCGGAGGTTGTCCAAGATCAGTGCCCGGCGGTAACGTAGCACTCGCTGGGCAAGGAAAGCCAACGCGTTAGATACCGGGTATAGCACAGAGAGGGGCAAGTGTGATAACAATCGCAGAAGCCATGACAAAAACATGGGGGCGAAGGTACCTAAGTTTTGGTAACTTTCTGCTACTTTTAGCGCGTGAAGCCGAACCCCATTAAGTTGTCTGTCGCCATCATCACGCTCAACGAAGAGCGCAACATCGAGCGATGTATTCGCTCGGTGCAGCCCGTGGCCGACGAGATTGTGGTAGTGGACTCCCACTCTACCGACCGTACCAAGGAAATATGCCTATCGCTGGGCGTACGGTTTATAGAAAATGCTTTCGTAGATTTTGTACAACAAAAGAACTTCGCGCTAGATCAGCTTTCGCACGAATACGTGCTTTCGCTAGATGCGGATGAGCTTCTGTCGGAACCTTTGCAGCAGGAGGTAATGGCTATTAAACAGGACTGCCAATTTAGTGCGTACCGTTTTAATCGCTTGAATAACTATTGCGGTCAATGGATTCGCCACTGCGGCTGGTACCCCGATGCTAAGCTGCGCCTGTGGAAGAGAACCGATGGGCGCTGGGGAGGAAGCGGTATTCACGAGTCGGTGATACTTAATGACCACGCGCGTACGCATCACATTCGTCAGGATATTCTGCACTATTCGTATCGCTCCGTTTCTGATCATATAGCACAGATAAATAAATTCACGAGCATGTCTGCCCAAGCGTATCATCAGCGGGGCAAGAAAGTCTTTCCGGTCATTCACTGGATATTTTACCCACTTTTTACCTTTCTAAACCGTTATATATTCCACCTGGGCATTCTGGATGGTAGTATGGGTTTTGTAGTTTGTAAGAGTACAGCGTACGCTAAATACCTGAAGTATCTAAAACTGTACGAACTAAATAAGTGATGAAAGTAAGTGGTTTTACTTTTATAAAAGACGCCATAACGTACGACTATCCTATTGTTGAGGCGATCCGATCCA
This sequence comes from Tunicatimonas sp., assembly GCA_965213875.1. Lineage (GTDB taxonomy): Bacteria > Bacteroidota > Bacteroidia > Cytophagales > Cyclobacteriaceae > Tunicatimonas. The sequence continues at coordinate 31,112 of CBDCAN010000031.1, forward strand.
TCATCCCTCTGTGTGACGAAGTGGTGGTAGCGGTTGGTCAATCGCAAGACGATACCTTGGAACTTATCAAAGGCATAGATCCGAAGGTAGTCAAGATCGTACAGACTACTTGGGACGAGAGCCTGCGAGAAAGCGGCCGGGTGCTCGCATTGGAAACGGACAAGGCATTTCAGCACATTGCCCCTGATGCAGACTGGGCGTTCTACATCCAGGGCGACGAGGTAATACACGAAAAATACCTCAATACTATCTACGAAGCTATGGTTCGGGATAAAGATCAACCCAAGATAGACGGACTACTGTTTAACTACCTACACTTTTACGGCTCTTACGATTATATAGGGGCTTCTTCTAACTGGTATCCGCACGAAATTCGGATCATAAAGAACGACCCATCCATCTATTCGTACCGCGATGCTCAAGGATTTAGAAAGGGCGATAATCAAAAGTTAATAGTACGCCCTATTGATGCCTTCGTTTACCACTACGGCTGGGTACGAGAGCCTCAGGCTATGCAGCGTAAGCAAGAGAACTTCAACAAGTATTGGCATGACGAAGTCTGGATGGAAAAGAACGTGATCAAGGCTACTGAATTTGACTACGGCCGACAAGTGCGCGCACTACAACTATTTGACGGCGAGCACCCGGCGGTGATGAAAGAGCGAATTGCCACGAAGAACTGGGTATTTGATTGTGACATCTCGTTTACTAAAAAGACCGTGAAAGATCAATTCAAGTTTTTTCTACGCAAGAACTTCGGCATCAACATAGGATACCAGAACTACGTCGTGAAAAAAGACTGAATACTATTGTTCGCTCGTGAGCGTAACACAACTTCTCATCTGTCTCCAATACCCGATCTGTCATCTTCATCCTTTTTTCATAAAACCACGATCAATAAGGGTAAGACACATATTAAGTACCCGAGTGTGAATGTTCGTCACTTTTTGGCTAAGTTTTTTCTGCGGGTAGCTTTCCAGCCAGTGGCAGCGGCAGTAGCAGTTTTTCTTATTGCAGGGCGGCCCTGGGTCACGGTGACCGTGTCAACGTGAACTGCTACTGCTACTGAATGTCGTTTATTCTTGTCTACCTACTTAACCTCCAATTCTAATGCGCTATTGGTGGTTCAAGCACCAATCTATAACTAGGAAAGATAAGTTTCTGGTTTAGCATTGCTAACTAACTCATCTAAGTACTCGACCAAAAATAAGTATAATAAGTACGTCATCGCGAACGAATGTGAAGCGATCTTATCCTCTGGGAGACCGCTTCGCAAAGTCCCGCTCACCGCGTGACGCTCACCGCGTGATCGCCCAACGCTTGGCGCGGTGACGTATGGAAGAGTAATACTTTAATTTGGCTGGGTACTTAAGACAAAGCCTTAGTCACCCTGAGCAGTATATTTCAGAAATAGAACACGCCCCACAAGTAATCTTTTAGTGTTATGAATAGGTTTGACCTGCTTCAATCGTGAGTATAGTTTAGCTATGGGATAGAGAAACATCAGCCACTGTGAACTGGACTGCTTTTTGTCGAATTCTACCTGTACATCGCCAAAGTTGTGTCGAGCCGCCACGTAATTATACTGATCTAACGTGAGTGACGCTACGTGCTGTAAACCATCACTATTGGGCCAATCAATAGGCTGAAAGCTGTAAAAGAACCCAGTGAAAAGAAAACGCACTCGAGATTTAAAAGATAGAATATTAGGGGTAGAGATAAACAGTTTGCCGCCGGGCTTCAGTACACGATGAGCTTCCCGAAAAAAAACCTCATGATCTAGTATGTGCTCCATCACTTCCATCGCGACGATGGCATCAAATGAGTTATCTTCAAAGGGCAACGATTGCGTAAGGTCAGCTCGATGACACACAATTTTATCATAGTAAAATATTTCAGGAGCAAAGTCACAAGCCGTAACCTGATAACCTAGTTCGTGGATTTCTTTAGAAAAGGCTCCGTGCCCGGCACCAACGTCTAATACATGAGCATTTGTATCGGGCAGGTTTCTGCGAAAGTATGGTATAAACTTTCGGTAGATGCCCGGTATAGATATAGGCTTAATTTCTGGCATAGAATCGTATATTAAACTTTGGTTAGGATGTACCCTGCCGCCTCATCTAACGGATAGTACAGGAGCATTAGTTATGAATGCTCTTAAAAGCACCTTTAAAATAGCTTATCTGAATGTTCAAGCGTAGCTTTCGCGTTCAAAATTAGTTATAATAGCTGTCCTTGCAAGTTCGCTATGAGAATACTCCATTTGAGTTCTGAATCTTCTTGGCGTGGTGGTGAACAGCAGATTGCCTACCTGATTGATGGACTTAACAAAAGGAATATCAGCAATTATATTGCGTGTAGAAGTAATTCAGCCTTTGCTCAGTACTGTCGAACAGAAGGGTGGCACCACCTTACGTTGCCGTTCAAAAATGCCTTTGATATAGGTACCGCCTGGGCTATTCGCAGGTTCTGCCAGCAAGAACAGATTGATCTTATTCATATTCACAGCGCCAAATCTCAGGGAATAGCGATACTCTCGGCTACGTTAGGTACTCCCACTCCTTTGATTCTAAGCCGTAGGGTTGACTTTCCTATTCGTCAGAACCGCCTGACACAGTGGAAGTACAATCACCCTCAACTCATCAAAATCATCTGTATATCTCATACGATTGAGGACATCGTCCGCCCAGCGATTCGCCGACCCGAGCGGTGCGTGACAGTATACAGCGGTATTGATCCAAGTCGTTTTCTTTCTTCCACCAGCTATCTAAGAAACCGATTTAATATACCTACTAACACCCTACTCATTGGCAATACCTCCGCCTTAGCCGATCACAAAGACTATTTCACTTTTATAGACACTGCGCGTGAATTTAAGCAGTCGGGCATGGATGCTAAGTTTATAATCATCGGAGACGGGCCTCAACGCGATACAATCAAAGCGTACGTCGAGCGGCACCAGCTGTCTGACTACGTGCTGATGACGGGGTTTGTCTCTAATATCAATGAGGTGCTACCCGAACTCGACATTTTTTTGATGACCTCTAAAACAGAGGGCCTTGGCACCAGCGTGCTTGACGCTTTTGCCTGTCGGGTACCCGTGGTAGCCACCCGAGCCGGGGGTATTCCTGAAATGGTGATTCATGAGAAAACTGGCCTGTTGGCGGACGTAGGGGATGCCCATAAACTGGCAGCGCAACTCACGAAACTCGTTAGTGACGTTTCGTTAACTGATGAACTCACCGAAGCAGCGTACCAACATATGCTTACTCACTTTACAAAAGAAAAAATGGCAGAGGGCACGCGGCAAGTTTATCGTTCTGTACTGAACGATACTCTTTCTGAGTAGTTAGGATGAGCGACACTTTTCTACCATATTGAAACCATGAAAATTGGGTTCGACGCCAAGCGGTTGTACTGTAACTTCACCGGACTGGGTAATTACAGCCGGGCTGTCCTTAGAGATTTGGCGGAGTTCTATCCCGAATTGGCTTACCACCTCTATACGCCAAGAATACAGGTGGTGCCCGAAACGCAGCATTTTTTGACCAATCGGGCCTACCAGACCTACCAATACGCCGGACAACTCGAGTGGCTGTGGCGCAGCCATACTATCGTGCGTCAGCTACTGTCTGATCAGATAGACTTATACCACGGGCTGAGTCATGAACTTCCCATGAACATTCAGCAGTCTCGGGTGAAAAGTATCGTTACTATCCATGATCTGATCTTCGAGATCTACCCCAAAACCTATTCGCGGCTCGACCGCCAGATTTACCACTGGAAGTTTAAGTACGCGTGCCAGGCAGCCAACAGAATCGTAGCTATCAGCGAAAGCACCAAACAAGACATCGTTCGTTACTATGGTATCGATGCCTCTAAGATTGATGTTGTCTACCAGAGCTGCCATCCTCTGTTTTATGAGCCCGCCGTCAACGAGAACCGTTCGGTACCCGCTCGTTACCAATTACCCAGCGAGTATCTGCTCTACGTAGGCAGTATCACTCCTCGCAAAAACCTGGAGGTTGTTATTAAAGCATACCAGCACCTCTCACTCGACGAACGTATTCCTTGGGTGATTGTCGGGCAAGGGCCAAAGCACCGGAGGAAGCTAGAGGAGCTTATTCGATCTCAACCATTAGATATTCGAACGATCTGGATTGATGATCTTACCGACAACTGCCTGCTAAGGTCACTTTACCAGCGAGCCGCAGCCCTGGTGTATCCTTCCCTTTACGAAGGCTTTGGTTTACCGGTGGTAGAAGCCTTGCTCAGCCGTACGCCCCCCCCCCCCCCCCCCCCCCCCCCCCTGTCATTACCTCAAGCACTTCATCACTACCCGAGGCAGGTGGCCCTCATTCCCTGTACGTTGACCCGCAACAGCCGCAAGAGGTCGCAGAAGCTATTCATAAAGTACTGACGAATACTGAGTTGAGAAGCACTATGAAGCAAGAGGGTTATCAGTACGCTGTCGAGATGTTCTCTCGCCAAGCGGCCAGTCAGCGCATGATGACCCTTTACAGGCGCATAGTCAATACCGACTAAGCCTTTCTACTAGGTCATTCTTTTCTTCTTTAATACCTACCGACGTAGCTTCTACCTGACTATTACACTGCATTGGCACATAGTTTCAAGTATTTTCCGTCTAAAATAAAGACGAAATATGATCACACGTCAATGCTTCGGGTGGCTCACCCTGCTGCTGCTTTCTGTTACTGTACAGGCCCAATCGCTCAAAAAGTTAATGAAGACCGGGGATAAGTACTACAAAGAGGGCTACTACCAAGAGGCCGTCAATGCGTACTTAGAAGCCCAGAAAGAAGAGCCTGAAAACCTAGACCTGACGCTCAAAATCGGTCTGGCTTACCTCAAGGGGAGCTTCAAAGACCGCGCTTTGCCCTATATGGAAAAGGTGTACGAACAAGGGGAAACCAACAACGGCATGAAGTACCATATCGGCCTGGCTTACCAATACAACCACCAGTTCGAGAAAGCATTAGACCTGTTCAACGAGTACCGTGAGACCACCGAAAATACTTTCCTGGTCGATCAGCACATCAAGCAGTGTAATATTGGTATTGAATATTATAATAACCCCAAGGAAGTAAAAGCTTCCAACATTGAAACGATCAACTCGTCGTACCAAGACTACGCTCCGCTCATCACGGCCGACGGCCAAACCCTATACTTTACCTCACGCCGCAAAGGTTCTACCGGAGGTAAAATGGCCTACGATAACAACTACTACGAAGATATCTACGTGTCGAAGCGCGAGGGCGATCAGTGGACCCGTCCGGCGTCGATCAGTAAGAAGATCAATACGGAATTTCACGAGTGCGCCGCCGCCATCTCACCCGACGGCACCAAACTATTCATCTACTCTGACGAGGGCGAAGGTGATTTTTACTACTCCGACTTCGACGGAAAAGACTGGTCAACCCCGGAGGTGGTAAGTGGTGTCAACTCAGCGCACCGTGAGCTGTCAATATCTGTCAATGCGGAGGGTAATAAGATTTATTTCTCGAGCAACCGCCCCGGCGGCTACGGTGGTTTTGACATCTACGTATCCACCCGCAACCGCTTCGGTGAGTACGGCAAACCCATCAATCTGGGGCCGAAGATCAATACGTCGGGCAATGAAGACGCCCCCTTCGTCGACCCCGATGGTGACCTGCTGTACTTCAGCTCTACCGGTCACCTGGGTATGGGCGGTTACGATATCTTCCGCAGTAAACTCTACAACGAGAAGTGGACCACTCCTATTAACCTAGGCTATCCCATCAATACCGCGCAGGATGACAACTACTTCGTGATTGCCGGTGACAATGTGTACGGTTACTACGCTACCGCGCGGGAAGAAGGCAAGGGCGGCAACGATATCTATGCCATCCTGATGGACGAAAAAGATTTTCAGGAAGCAGCGAGCGCCCCACCCAACATGGACCTGAACCGCTCAGACGTGAACATTACTTACTTTGTGGGTAAAGTGGTGGATGGGGTAACCAATGAGCCGCTGGAGGCAGAGATCATGCTATCGGATAACCAGCGAAATATTGTCATCACCCGGGTATACTCGGATCCTACTACCGGCGAGTTCAAGATTCGCAATTCCTGAGGGCGAGAACTTCGGACTTACCGCCGAGCGGGAAGGCTATTTATTTTACTCGCAAAACTTCCAGCGTAACCAGCTGAACCCCGATCAGGAAATTCGACGACAGATTGCGCTGCGCAAAGCGGAAGTTGGTTCAATTGAAGTACTTAAAAACATCTTCTTTAGCATTAACAAATCCAATATCAAAGCAGAGTCGCTGGTTGAGCTCGACCGGATCTACGACCTACTCAAGGTTCACCCCAATCTAATTATCCGAATCAACGGCCACACCGACAACGTGGGTGACGCTGCCTACAATCAGTCACTGTCAGAGCAACGTGCCCAAGCGGTAGCAAGCTACCTGCTCAACTACGGTATCAGTAGCGACCGGGTATCATTTAAAGGC
>CBDCAN010000032.1:0-9452 GCA_965213875.1 Tunicatimonas sp.
CGTTGATCATCTCCTTAAAATATGAATGCTCTTCGGTGGTAGGCACCTTGCCTTCCTTCACGCCCCAGTTGATCTCGTTGAGCCCGGCCAGTTTGGTGTGGGGCAAGCCGTCGTCTAAAAACTGCTGCACCGACTGAATGCTGCGCTGCAATACGGAGGTGTACACGTGTTGGAAAGGCGTTTCGTGATACGCTTGGTAGAACGCGCGCGCCTGCGACCAACCAAAGTCGTTGAGGGGCGCGTCGATGCCGCTGCCCTGCACCACGCCCCGGCGGTTATACTCAGTTTTGACCGTGGCGAACCAGATAAATTTTCTTTTGCATTGAGAAGAGTTAATCGTTAAATCCATCTATTAACCTTATGGCCAACCCAGTGTTTAACTTCCCGTATACATTTGAGAATCTAATCAATCCATGATGTTTCCTGAGAATGTATCCGTGGCTGCCATCAACCAAATGAGTGAGGGCAACATGCTTGAGCACCTGGGTATCGAGTTTACCAACATTACTTCAGAAGCACTCACGGCGCGCATGCCGGTAGATCATCGCACCCGCCAGCCGATGGGCCTGTTGCACGGCGGAGCGTCGGTAGTGCTGGCCGAGTCGATGGGCAGTGTGGCTTCTTATCTGTGCGTAGACTCAGAAAAAACATGCCTGCGTCGGACTCGAAATCAACGCCAATCATATCAAAAGTGCCCGCGAAGGCTTTGTGTACGGAACGGTACGATCGTTGCACCTGGGCAAACGAACCCACGTATGGGAAATTCGTGTTACCAATGAGCAACAACAGTTGGTGTGTATCAGTCGCCTGACGGTGGCCGTGATTGATCGTAAGTAGTTATGAAGCCTTCGGCGCTAGCAGTACGTACAGATTTTGCGAAAGTACACCGGGCGAGTCTTACCTTTGCCTATCAGCATCAACGGGCCGCTGGCCGCGTGGCGGTTGCCCCAACAGTCGCAACAGCACCTTATTATTGATCTTTTTGGACAAGGGCAGTTGCCCGCATTACCATTGGAGCTGCTTCCGGCGGGTTTTATCGCGCACCCCTTTCAGGAAGAGGCACCGGCATCGTTCGTCCGTGCTGACCTGCATTGTACTTCTGACCATCAGGGGGTAGTCTGGAGCGAACGGGACGGAGAAGCCTACGGTGCGCAGCAGAAAATTGAACAGCTACTGAGCACCACCCAGCCGCTGGGCGCACCCTACTGGACGCCTGCTCACGAGCTTCAGTCAGACACTTCGCACCAGCAGTTTACCGACGCAGTGCGGGCCGCCGTAGGCGCTATTGAAGATAACCAGTTCCACAAGGTAGTGCCCTCGCGGCAAAAGTCAGTTTCGCTTGCTTCAGATTTTGACCTAGCCACCGCCTTTCAGCGCCTGTGCGAGGCGTACCCCGATGCGTTTGTTTCCATGTTCTCACTACCCGGCATAGGCACCTGGCTGGGTGCTTCACCCCGAAACGCTGGTCAGCACCAAAGAGCGTGACGGACAGGCGGTTTTTCGCACCATGGCTCTGGCGGGCACGCAGGTGGCCCAGGGCGATAATCCTCTCAAAAAACGCGATCTGGCGACAAAAAGAAATTGAGGAGCAAGCGATGGTTAGTCGCTACATTATCAACTGCTTCAAGAAAATTCGCCTACGTGAGTTTGACGAATATGGCCCTAAAACCGTGGCGGCGGGCAATCTGTTGCATTTGCGCACCGATTTCCGGGTGGATATGAACGCCACCAATTTCGCTGATCTGGGTTCGGTGATGCTGAAGCTGCTGCACCCTACTTCGGCGGTGTGTGGCATGCCCAAAGCACCGGCCCGAGCGTTTTTACAGGCCCATGAATCTTACGACCGGGCGTTCTTCAGTGGCTACTTGGGTCCGACCAACGTGGAAGAAGCCACCCACGTTTTTGTCAATCTGCGCTGCGCTCAACTGCATGATCGGGCGGCTACATTATACGCTGGTGCCGGAGTGACGGTTGATTCTGAACCAGAAAGAGAGTGGCAAGAAACCGAAGCGAAGATGCAGACATTGTTGGAAGTGATAAACCGAAAATCATGAGTGTCAACACCCAGTCTTATCCTGCCCTACTTACCAACCGGCGGGTTATCAATATCCTCTCTATCGCTATTCCGGTAGCCGTGGCCCTGCTCATTGGCATTCGTCAGAAGCTGCCGCTGGGCGAATGGACCAGTGCACTACCGCACGTGATCGGAGGGCTCAACGCGGTGACTTCGGTACTGCTGGTGGCAGCGGTGATCGCCATCAAGCAACGTAAGGTAAAACTGCACCGCAAGCTAACGACCAGTGCTTTTGTGCTCGGAGCTGTTTTCTTGCTTACCTACATTACTTATCATATCTCTAACCCTTCTACCTCGTACGGAGGTGAAGGCGCGATGCGTTATGTCTACTACTTTCTGTTGATCTCGCACATTCTGCTATCCATCGTAGTGGTGCGCTACGTATTGCTGGCCATGTACTACGCCTTGACACAGCAGTTCAACGACCACAAACGTATCGTCAAAATCGCCTTTCCAATCTGGCTCTACGTGTCAGTGAGCGGGGTAGTAGTGTACTTGATGATCAGTCCGTACTATTAGGTTGGAGGCGGGCGGCCGCCGTGCGGATGAGTTTCTATGTGGTCAGATGCTGGATATTGGATGTTAGTTACTGGTGGCCATCGCGCGGATGAGTTTCTGCACGTGTAGCAACCAAAAATTTGTGTTTAGCATAGCTCTCGTAAATACCCAGCATCCAACATCTCTCGCCACAGAAGATTATCCAATATTTAATATCTAATATCTTGCCACTCAGAAAGTTATCTAATATCCCAGTATCCGCTCAAAACTGTCCTGGTTCTAGTTTTCCGGTGAAGTAGTCTAGTGCGGTTTTCTGGAATACAAGTGTGTAGTTGGCCTGCACTTGGTTGGCTTGCGCCTCTACGTACGCGGCGTTTACACGGTTAAGGTCAAGAATGTTACCCACCCCCAAACGAAATCGCTCTCTTTCTGCTTCCAGGGCTTTCTCGGCAGCCTGCACCTGCGCTTCAGAAGCGATGATACGTTCCTGCGCAGCACGATAGTCAGCGATAGCGGTTTGTAACTGCTCCAGAATATTGCGCTCTAGGTTCTCTAGTTCTAGCTCAGCGTTATTGTACAACTGTTGACTACGCTGCACGGCCGTGCGGGTACGCAGGTTGTTGAATATAGGAACCCGCAAATTCAGACTCAGCACCTGTACGTTGTTTACATCAAACAGCTGATCTTGTAAAGATGGCTCTATCAACGTGGAGTACTGTGAACCGAGGTAATAGTTAGCGGATAACGACGGCCAGTAATCGGCACGTGCCACCTTAACGCCGTATCGGTTTGCCTCAATCTGACGCTGCTGGCTGCGCAGATCGGGCCGATGGGCCACTGCTTCATTGTAGACCTGCTCCAAGACAATATCATCTGCGACAATCTTACTCACACTCATGCTCGGTTCTTCAAAAGCCCACGTGCGAAAGGGGTCAATCTGTAGGATTCGAATGAGCTGTACTTTGCTAATGGCCAATGCATTTTCTGCTTCTACTACTGTGAGCGCAATACGTTTGGTTTCAGCTTCCTGGTTATACAAATCGGCAATGTTCTGCGTGCCCGCTTCTACGAAAGCCTCGACACTGGTCAACAGCTCGTTTTGCTGCTCAACATTCGCCTTCGCAATCCTCAGCAGCTCTTGATTTAATAACACTTGAAGGTACTGCTGCGAGACGTTGAAGATCACATCCTGCTGCGTCTGTCCAATCGTGTGCAGCTGCGAAGCAGCCGATGCTTGCGCCTGTTTCACTTGCTGAATGTTTCGTAGTCCATTAAAGATGGGCAACGAAGCACCAATGCCTCCGGAAAGACGAGAAGCTTCATCGGTAAAGTCAGCTGCGGTGTTGTCGAACTGGCGTCCGTAGATCTTAGAGCCTTCGGCTTCAAAAGAGACAGATGGAGCAAACTGCGCATAGGCCTGCGCTCGTTCGGCTTCAGCCACACTCAACAGGTTACGCTGCTGCTGTATCTGTAAGTTCTCTCGCAGCGCAATTTTCACCGCTTCTTCGTAGGTAAGCGTGCTATCGGTTTGTGCAAACGAGACGACTCGTTAGTAGAAGAAAAGAGTCAGTAGGCAGTAGGCAGTAGGCAGAATCGTACCGCCAACCGCCAACCGCCAACCGCCGCCTATCACTCATTAATTTGTTTTTCGTATTAAACATGAGCCTCAGTTTTGCGGATACGTTCGTCGCTCTCGATGGTGCCGTCCACGATCTGGATGATCCGGTCGCCGTACTGGGCGTTCTCTTCGGAGTGGGTTACCTGGATGATGGTCATTCCTTCGTCGTGTAGCTCCTTGAACAGCTCCATTACCTGCTGCCCTTGTTCGGAGTGCAGGTTGCCGGTGGGTTCGTCGGCCAACAGCAGCTTCGGTTTGCCAGCAATGGCGCGCGCTACGCCCACCAGTTGTTGCTGCCCGCCCGACAGTTGCTCGGGAAACAAATCCTTTTTGGCCACCATGTGGAAACGGTCAAGCAACTCGGCCACGCGGGCTTTACGCTGTTTGCCGGGCATATTTTGGTACAACAAGGGCGTCTCGATGTTTTCGTATACGGTGAGTTCGTCAATCAGGTGGTACGCCTGAAACACGTAGCCAATAGTGTGCTTCTGTAGCTCACTGCGCTGACGCTCCCGGAGCTTATGTACCGGTTGATCACGTAGGAAGTACTCACCGGCCGAGGGTGGGTCGAGCAGTCCAATGATGTTGAGTAGCGTAGACTTGCCGGCACCGCTTGGGCCCATAATCGTTACAAACTCATTTTCGGCGATCTCGAGATCAATACTTTTCAGAATGAAGGTCTTCTTAAAACGAGACTGTACAAACTTGTCTACATCGGTCAGCTTTAGCATAGTATGTTTTAGTTAAAAGATATTAGTTGTTGGATATTGGATATCAGTACCGATCTACAATGAGTTGCTACTACCATTTACTACTTTCCAATATCTATTATCCAATTACCAACTGCTTGCCAACAAATATGCCAGCCCCTTAAAGTACGTTTCTCCCCGTTTTAGCAAGGTATCGCTGTCTCCGACCGTCCGATTACGGATAGTTTGTGTCCGGTATCGTACACTTCTTCTGTTATTTGATCTTAAAGATCGACTGCTTCTCGGACAGCACCGAGGGTAACCCCTATTTTATACGCAATCATACTACCTGGTTACATTGTACCGTATCGGCCTAAAACCATTTGAACTATTTTGAGCATTCATATAATTTTGTTCAAAAGGATTGTCGCATCAAAAGTATATTGTGTTATGAAGAAGAAATTATTTACCATCGCATTGGCCGGTACCATGTTTTCGCTCACCGGCTGCTATACGACGATCTGCCCCACCTACGCGGTAAAGCCCGCCAAGGTGAAAGAGGTAGTGCAGCAGGACGCTCCCGTTAAGCATGAAGTAGAGCGCCCGTCGTAGTCCACAGTACCACAACAGTGTATGAATAAGCAGCCTTCGGGTTGCTTTTTTTGTTCGACCCTGCCGCCGCTATTCAAGGCAGAGTGATTGGTTATCCGACGTGGAAATCCTTTCTTTGCTATTACCGTTGCCTACACGACGGACGTTACTTTTTTCAGCACTAACCCTACACAACAATGTCTACCGGATTTTACCAAGTTCCCTTTCCTGATAATGAACCCATCTATAGCTACGCACTGGACACACCCGAACGTGAGGCGCTGCAAACCACCCTCAAAGCTCTTAAATCGCAGACGGTAGAAGTGCCGCTCTACATTGGTAGCGAACAGATCACGACGGAAACCAAGAAACCGCTGACCAGTCCGCACAACCATCAGCACGTGTTAGGCCATTACTACGAAGGGGACGCCTCGCACGTAGAGCAGGCCATCAATTCAGCCCTGGGCGCCAAAGAAGCCTGGGAAAATATGCCTTGGGAGCACCGGGCTAGTATCTTCCTGAAGGCAGCGGAGCTCATTGCCGGCCCTTACCGCTATCAGGTAAACGCTGCTACCATGCTGGCACAATCCAAAACCGCGCACCAGTCAGAAATCGACGCGGTGTGCGAGCTCGTGGACTTCCTGCGGTTCAATGTGCGCTATATGGCGGACATCTACGAGCAGCAGCCACCCATTTCGCCCGAAGGCATCTGGAACCGCACTGAGCAGCGCGCGCTGGAGGGCTTCTTGTTGGCCATCACTCCGTTCAACTTCACCGCTATTGCGGGCAACCTGCCCACTTCGGCGGCTATGATGGGCAACGTGGTGGTGTGGAAACCTGCCGAAACCCAGATTTATTCCGCGCACTTGCTCATGCAAATCTTCCGCGAAGCGGGCGTACCCGACGGCGTGATCAACCTGATCAACGTCGACGGCCCCGTGGTGGGCGAAGTGGTGTTTAATCACCGCGACTTTGCCGGACTGCACTTTACCGGTAGCACGGGGGTGTTTCAGGAGCTGTGGCGCACCATTGGTAACAATATTAGCCAGTACCGTTCGTACCCGCGCATTGTGGGTGAGACCGGTGGTAAAGACTTTATTATCGCTCACAAATCAGCTGATGCTAAAGCACTGGCCACCGCCATCGTACGGGGCAGCTTCGAGTTTCAGGGACAGAAGTGCTCCGCTGCATCGCGGGTGTACGTGCCTAACAACCTGTGGGACGAAGTGAAGGGCTACGTACTGGAGGACTTACAACACATCAACATGGGCGATGTAGAAGATTTTAGCAATTTCGTAAGCGCGGTCATCAGCGAAACCGCCTTCGACCGCATTGCGGGCTACATCGATCAAGCGAAAGAAGATAAGATGGTAGAAGTAATCGCGGGAGGCGAATACGACAAATCTACCGGTTATTTTGTGCAACCCACGGTACTGCAAACCCAGGACCCGAAGTCCACTACGATGCAAGAAGAGATTTTCGGCCCGGTGGTGACGGTATATGTATACCAAGCCGAACGCTTTGAAGAAACGCTGGAGCTGGTCGATCAAACTTCGCCCTACGCCCTCACCGGAGCGGTATTCTCGCAAGACCGCTACGCCGTAGAGCTAGCCAGTCAGAAGCTACGCCATGCGGCCGGAAACTTCTACATCAACGACAAGCCGACCGGCGCGGTGGTGGGTCAGCAACCCTTCGGTGGGGCCCGTGGTTCAGGCACCAACGACAAGGCCGGTGCCATGCTCAATCTGCTGCGTTGGGTGTCGCCCCGCACGATCAAAGAAACCTTTGCACCCCCGAAGGACTTTCGCTATCCGTTTATGGGAGAGTAGTAGCCAGCTAAGGCTCATTGCTTAAGCTGAAACTTTGGGCCGACAACCACCGGTTATAATAATGGCACAAGACTACGACAAGATACTAAAGGAAAACATGGAGGCGCTGGTGCTTCCGCTGGCCGATAAGCTACTAGGGCTGTCGCTCGGACTTACGGAAGAGCTGCCCGACGATTTGCAAACTACCCTAGAGCGAAGACCGGACCTACTAAAGCGAGTCACTGAAGCGCCAGCCGCCAGAATGTCGGTTGCCGATGGCTCAGCTGCTGAAGGGCAGCATGGTACTCCTTACATACTGCATATCGAGTTTCAGTCGAAGAACGAGAAAGCGATGGCTGACCGAATGCTACTGTATTATGCGATGCTCTGGGAAAAGTATAAGGAGCCTGTCAAGCAGTACGTCGTATTCATCGGACAGCGTAAACCCCGCATGGTCAGCGAACTGAGCCATGAGCATCTAGACTACCGTTTTTCTCTGGTAGATATTCGCGAACTTGATTACCGAAACCTACTCAACGGCGCTACGCAGCCGGAGGAAGCGGTACTGGCCATCCTAAGTAACTTTAAGAAGAACGAAGTGGATACGGTTATTCCCGAAATTCTGCGCAAGCTTCAGCAACTTGCGGGAAACCAACGAAAATTGAGCAGATACGTTCGACAGATAGAGATATTGGCTAACTTACGAGAACTGCAGCCCCAGGTTATTAAACATACTGAAACAATGGCACTGACTTACGATATCAAAACTGACATCCGCTATCAGCAAGGACGAGAAGAAGAAAAAAACGAAACAATCGTTGCTCTGCTAAAGTCTGGGCTACTGACTAACGAACAAATCGCCGAGGTAACGGACGCTTCTCTAGAGCAGGTTGATCAAATCAAGCGTTCCTTGGCTAACAAGTAGCAGTAGCATAAAGGGGATTCTATACCAACTGTTGGTTAGCCACAGAGGATTTTCGCTATCCATTTATAACAGGCCGCTAAGATTCACCATGGTTTCGTGATGACCTTTACTGTTTATTTAGCGGCGGCTAATGCCGTATTGCTTTGCTTCTATTAACCAAAGTCGCTCTTCAATGCGTTCTTCACTATTGATGTTCAGAATCTGACCGTTACTTTGGCTTCTGCAGTAATTGGTTGCACAATAGCACCTACGAGCGTGAAATGACTAGTCCACTGATTTTTGCGCGGATGGTAGAACGGCACTAGTTGTCCTGTTTCCTGATCAAAGGACCCAATATTGGGTCCTTTATATCGATTGCACCTCATACAGGATAGTGCTAAGTTGTCCTCGCTAGTTTCTCCACCATGTTGAATGGGCACGATATGATCTATCTCGTGCTTGTGCAACGCCATTGACTGAGGGAATAAGTAGTATTCGCAGCAGTGGTCGGCTCGCTCGGTAGTCTTCTGGCGTAGGCTATCCGAAATTTGCGACGGCATTACTTTTCTCGCAACTGCTTCGCCACTTGCCCTTTTAGCATGACGATGATGTGCTCGATCTTCTCTAGTTCATCCAGCTCCTCCTGTTGCGCTTCGCCTTATGCTCCTGCCTGGCGAAGCATTAACAACTCTCGTAATCTTGCTTGCGCTGATTCGGATACATGGTAGGCAAGCACCTCACGGGGAGTAGGATTAGCGGACAGAAAGCTGATTACTTCGCTAGCCGTTTGGGTAGCTAGTGTTCTGAACCCCACAAAACTCAGCTCTAGTACAGTAGGTAACCAAGAACGGATAGGTTGCAGTCGTTCAGCCAGTTCGTCCGAAACATTCATTGTCATCTTAACCATGCCCAGGCAGTTGATTAATATTGAATATAACTCCTTTGTTCAGGAAAAGCAATACTGTTAGTGTAGCGGTGCTAAATACCTTTATATAAGTGCTAGCTTTTTTGACCTGTCAGAATCATTCAAAAGATGGTGATGATACTCGTACAGATTTCTTAATGCATCTAATACAAAGCTCAAGCATTCATCTCTATTCTGTACGGCATCCTCATACGTCATCTCTTTACTTCCGTGTACAACTTTACTTCTATCATTGTAGTATTTGACAAGTCGTTTCTGCAGAATTATCCTCTCTTCCTGATTGGTAGCTAACAATCTAGCCATTGCAATCGAGATACGGTAACTAAGCTCAGCGTTTTCACCAAA
>CBDCAN010000033.1:0-13055 GCA_965213875.1 Tunicatimonas sp.
CATTGAGCAAATCGATAGCCACAACGCCTGGGACTATGACAATCAGATCGAGCAAATTTTAGGGCAATTAGGCATCTACGACCTGGATCAACCTACGGCACAACTTTCGGGCGGACAGCGCAAGCGCGTGGCCCTGGCCAAGGCGCTGATTGAAAAGCCCGACCTGCTGCTACTCGATGAACCGACCAACCACCTCGACTTGGCAACCATTGAGTGGTTAGAAAGCTACCTGTCGGCGCAAAACATGTCGCTGCTGCTGGTGACACACGACCGCTATTTTCTGGAGCGCGTCACCAACCAGATTCTGGAACTAGAGGACGGTAATATTTACCGCTACACCGGCAATTACGCCTACTTTCTGGAAAAAAAGACCGAACGCATCGCTTTGCAGCAGATGGAGACAGACAAAGCCCAGAACCTTTACCGTAAAGAACTGGAGTGGATGCGCCGTCAGCCTAAAGCCCGGGGCACCAAGGCTAAGTATCGGGTAGAAGCTTTCGGGGCCGTAGAAGAAAAGGCCCAGCAGACGACCCAGCAGGCGGGTATGGAGCTTAATGTGCAGGGGCGGCGGCAAGGAAAGAAGGTGCTGGAGATCACCGATCTATCCAAGTCGTACGACGGGCAGCCTATCATCAAAGACTTTTCGTACACCTTTCGCAAGCAAGACCGGGTGGGTATTATTGGCAAGAACGGTTCGGGCAAAACCACTTTTGTGGATATGATCACCGGCCGTAAAGAACCCGACGGAGGGCAGGTAGACTTGGGTAGCACCACCGTGTTTGGTTACTACACGCAGCACGAAATCCACTTCAACGACGACCACCGGGTGATTGACGTGGTGAAAGAGATTGCCGAGATGGTAGAAATGGCTCCCGGGCAGTTTATATCGGCCTCACAGTTTTTGCAGCACTTCCAGTTTCCACCCAGTATGCACTACCACCGGGTGAAAAACCTGAGCGGTGGCGAGAAGCGACGGTTACAACTGCTTCAGGTGCTGATCCAAAACCCCAACTTCCTCATCCTAGATGAGCCTACCAACGACTTAGACCTAATTACGCTCAATATTCTGGAAGATTTCCTACTACAGTTTACCGGTTGCTTGATCATCGTATCGCACGACCGCTACTTCATGGACCGGCTGGTAGAGCACCTGTTTGTCTTTGACGAAAGCACTGAAGTTCGCGATTTTCCGGGCAACTACACGGACTACCGGGCCAGTGTTCCCACTTCTACCGTGGCCAAACCGAAGCTATCGGCTCCCAAGGCAGTGACCAAACCTACCGAGACGATTGCCTCAGACGCTCCGCGCAAGGCATCGTACAAAGAAAAGCGAGAGTTTGAGCAGTTGGAAAAGGATATTGCGCGGCTAGAAACCGAAAAAGAGACGCTCACGCAGCAGCTAAACGATACCGTAGCCCAGGATCAGTCGGACGCTCAGGCGATTACCGACCTTTCTATGAAAATTGGCGAGCTGACCAACACCCTGGAGGAGAAAACCGACCGCTGGTTAGAGCTGTCAGAGATCATATAGTGCCTGGCTAAATTATATTCTAAAGGATGACTTACCCTGTGGTCAGATGTATCACAAAAGCATCGCAGGCGACTTAGGAAACTTTGGGCTTTTAGCTAGCTCCACGATGGCAACTTCTTGAGTCTGATCCGTTGCGGTTCGTCTTTATCAAATAAAATATTTTGCGCTTCAAACCCTGTAGGTAGTGGCTAAAAAATGGTTTCGTGATGCTGGACCAGGAGCCTTGGTGGCGGCGGCCTTTATTGGCCCAGGAACGGTAACGTTGTGCACCCTGGCCGGAGTCAACTTCGGCATGCACTTGCTGTGGGCCATGCTGCTGTCGATCATAGCTACCGTTGTTTTACAAGAAATGGCCGCCCGGTTAGGGGTCATCTCTCAAAAGGGTTTGTCAGAAGTCATCAGAGAGGAAATTAAGCACCCATTTTTCAAAAAAATCATCGTTGCCCTCGTACTAACCGCAGTGGTGGTAGGAAACGCTGCCTACGAAGCCGGAAACATTAGCGGTGGTATCCTGGGGCTGGAAGCCGTTTTTGGAAAGCTTGCGCTTGACTCAGGTGGTTTATCCATCAACCTGATGAGCGTTTTGATCGGTATCGTGGCATTCACCTTATTATATATCGGCAATTATCGCTTTTGGGAGAAAGCGCTAGTGGCCCTGGTCCTACTGATGAGCTTCTCGTTTGTCATCACTGCGATCATCACCCGACCGAATCTTTCTGATATTGTAAGTGGTATCTTTATTCCCCGATTTCCGGAGGGCAGCCTCCTGACCGTGGTAGGACTGGTGGGAACCACCGTAGTTCCGTACAACTTATTTCTACACGCCTCTTTGGTCAAGGAAAAGTGGAAGTCGGCAGCAGGACTATCAGCGGCCAGAAAGGACACTATCCTGTCCATTGTGGGCGGAGGATTGGTGTCGATGGCCGTGATCGTTTCGGCGGTAGCCGTGCCTGGCCAAGAGATTGGTAGTGCCGCCGACTTGGCGAAAAGCTTAGTCCCCCTGTACGGAGAGTCTGCCCAATACTGTTTAGCCCTGGGGCTATTTGCTGCTGGTATCACCTCCGCCATCACCGCCCCGCTGGCCGCCGCCTACGTAGCCCAAGGCTGCCTAGGTTGGTCGGCGGGGCTGAAATCTAAGCGATTTAGAGCAGTTTGGATGCTTATCTTAGGATTAGGCGTGCTCTTCTCTTCACTCGGAATAAAACCCATTGAGGTAATCAAGCTGGCGCAGATTGCGAACGGAATGCTGCTACCCATTATCGTAGGCATTCTGCTGTGGATCATGAACAAAAGAGCACTGCTAGGCGCGTTCAGTAATACTAAGCTTCAAAATGCGGTGGGGCTTTTTATTCTGATCATAAGTATCTTTCTTGGATTAAAAAGCATCCTAACGGTGTTGAATTTCATCTGATGACGACGGTTGATCTCAATTGCGACGTAGGCGAAGGCGTGAACAACGAAGCGCAGCTGATGCCCTATATTTCATCTTGCAACGTTGCCTGCGGAGCACACGCCGGAGACGTCGAAACCATTGATAACACCCTAAAAATAGCGTTAACGCATCGCGTAAACATCGGGGCCCACCCCTCGTTTCCCGACAGAAAGAACTTTGGGAGGAAGGCCCTGGATATCTCGTCGGCTGAGTTATCCGTCAGCTTGATTGACCAGATCAAGCTAATGCAAAAGAGGATACTTTTACTCGGAGGAAGGCTGAACCATATCAAAGCCCACGGGGCTTTGTACAACGTATCAGCGGTTGATCAAAATACCGCAGCGGTGGTGGTTAGCGCGGTGAAGGCTACTGCCCCCGACGCCATTTTGTACGTCCCCTACCACTCAGTGATAGAAAGGGTGGCCCTGGCTCATCAACTAACCGTAAAGCGCGAGGCATTTGCCGACCGAAACTACCAGGATGATCTCACGCTGGTGGCTCGAACCCAAGAAAACGCAGTCATCACGGATAAGGATGAGGCGGTTAATCATATACTAGAGATGATCGCTTACCAACGGGTGAAAACCGTCAATGACACGCTATTGCCCATACAAGCGGAGACATTTTGCGTACACGGAGACAATAAGAAGGCAATTGAGTTGGTGAAACATATACATAGGTCATTATTAGAAAAAGGTATTTCTATTGCTTAGCGCACCCACATGGAAGCCGTTCGGCCGTCGAGCCATTCTGATCGAATGGACCGCGAAAATTGACGAGCAAATTCTGAAAGACATTATTCAATTTAAGGAGCGGATAGTCGCTCATAGACAGGAGCTGGTTGAGGATTGTATTATAGGATACCATTCGTTGACGGTAGTGTACATCAAAGAAATAGTGGATTACCGCACCGAGCGAGACGCTCTAGAAAGACTTTACGCCGAGAAGAGCTCAGAAAACCCTACCCCAAATTTTTTATGGGAAGTTCCGGTGTGTTACAACGCTGCATTCGGTGTTGATTTGGAAGCAATCGCTGAAAAGCTCACCCTCTCCGTGGAAGAAGTTATTCGGTTGCACTCGGAAGCGGTCTATACCGTTTACTTCATCGGATTTTTACCCGGATTTCTGTATCTCGGGGGAATGGATCCTCGTCTGGAGATCGAAAGAAAACCAAACCCGAGACTACGTGTGGCCCGAGGCTCTGTGGCTATCGGCGGGTTGCAGACGGGGGTGTACCCACAGGATAGTGCGGGTGGTTGGAATATTATCGGAAGAACCCCGCTTTCCTTCTTCGATGTGACAGCACCCCGTCCCTGTTTTGCCCAATCTGGCGATAAAGTTCAGTTCACCGCAATCGGCCGTAAATCGTTCCAACGGTTAGAGACTGAGGTGCGTACCGGACGATACCAACCACCAAAAACCAAGCTGAATGGTTAGCGTCATATCAGCGGGTCTCCCGATCTCTGTTCAAGACTTGGGAAGAACGGGCTACCGAAGTGCGGGTGTACCAAGCTCCGGAGTGATGGATGTCTACTCGGCTACGTTAGCCAACCGCTTGCTGAACAACCATGAAAACGACGCAGTGCTGGAGATAACGTTTGGAGGCTGCAGACTGCGCTTCGAAAGCGATTGTACTATCTGCATCACCGGTGCTGATTTTTCGGCCGAAATCAACGATCAAGAGGTTGCGCTTAACACCAGGCTTCCTCTGCAGAAGGATTCGGTCTTATCGTTTGGAAGAAAGGTTTACGGAGCACGTACGTACGTAGCTATCACCCAAGGATTTCAAACCCAGGTAGTGTTAGGAAGCAGAAGCTTGTGTCCCGGGGTCACCCCAGAAAGCCTGATTAAAAAAGGAACGGTGCTACCGATTGCCGCTCATCATAAAAAGCTAGACAAAGCTTTGGTATCAGTCAAGATAAACCAGGATCATTTTGGGTCTGAGGGTGTAGACTGTTACAAAGGTCCGGAGTTTGAGCTTCTTTCCGAAGCGCAAAGGAATCAACTGGTCAATGCTACATTCACTATATCTCCTGACAACAACCGGATGGGCTACCGGCTAGAAGAGCTCGTAGAAAACAGTCTCCCCTCTCTGCTGACCTCGGCCGTTTTACCCGGAACGGTACAACTAACCCCTTCAGGAAAACTCATTGTGCTCATGAGAGACTGTCAGGTGACGGGCGGTTACCCCCGAGTGCTGCAAGTAGCGGAAGAGGCAATTAGCCGACTAGGGCAAAAAACCACGAGTGATAGCGTTCGATTTGTCATACAAAAGGTGGCGGATGATGACCTGCTACCGGCATAGGTTCATTACAAGAGGCAGAGAAGTTTCAACAAACTTCTCTGCCCTATACTAAACGTTGCACAGTACCTTCTTTAAAAGGCGGGTTTCAATACCGGACCTTTCAGCTTAGCCTGGGCAATGCCCATGAATAGCTGACCACTATGGTAGCCAAAGGCAATCCCGGAAACAACAGTCTTTGATACGTTGCTACTGTAGTTAGCCGTACGGTAGCTGCTCCCCCAGGACCCGATCGGAATACCATCCTGGCTCGAGAATTCAGTAGCCCCTACTTTCACACTGCCAATGGCGAAGCCGCCGGACAGCTTTCGGTGATAGATACGGAGTGCTTTGATATTTTCCGAATCCTGCGCGTCGACCTTGACTCCGGTAATGACATGGCCTGCGGGAGCCACTCTCCACACCTCCGTAGTGTATACACCTCCTCCAAAGTCTTTAATCTCAGGCGAACCTAATTTTCCGTTGGACTTGATCAGGCGCTCTTCTATCCGCAGACCAGTCACCGTGCCGTGGGTCATGCCTAATCCCACCCCGGTGAGAGCGTAGCCTGGTTTCAAGTGGTACCAGGTTTCGTATTTGCCTCCGGCGGGAACATTGATATCAATCTGCTGCTCGCTAGCGATTTGCCCTCCGACTTTAGCGTTGGGCTGAAGGGAGCGTTTCCATGCATCAGGAGCTATACCGTTGGCTACGGTTTCCTTTTCCTGATCAATCACTGGGGCTACTTCGTCTTGTGAGTCACAGGCGAACAGCGTGCCCAGTAAGGCTAGTGCTGTAATAATAACGTTGGTTTTCATTGTCGTAAATTTTAGTTAAAAGATTTGAATAATAGGGCTGTCTCGGGTGAAGCTTCAGAGAGAACATGCGGCCAAGTTACGTTCATTGGTAAGAGCTTCTCAAGCGATAGTCACCCCGTTTTCCCTACCACTTGGTGACAGGTAAGCCCCAGTTTGCCAGTGCGGCCTTAGCTTTGATAATTCAGTTGCAGCAGTGATTAGACGGGCAGAGGAGTCGATTATCAATTGGCACAGGGCATTGGTCAAACGCGCGGTAGCCATTACCAATTGACCATTTATATTCTGTGCTCTGCTGATTACTTTACGCCCTTCACGGTTGACTAAGCAGTAAATCGTAAAACCCACTCCTATGAAAAAGCTTATTCTCTCTCTAGCCATGTTGAGTTTGCTCGCCGCCTGTGAAGACCCGACTGAAGGGCTCATCGTACCGGCCACGAACAGTCGGTCAGGTAGCACCACCATCGGTTCATCGCCATCGACTGCCCCCGTACTGTACTATCATTTTAGTCTTTCATCCTACGATTCGGGAACGCACGAGCTGATCAGTCCCGGAAAAAATGGTACTGATGGCACTAAAATTCGGATTACCTTGGTAGAAGATGAACTCACTGAGGTTGTGATAGTAACTCCTTCTATCCGAAAGCTTCTACCATCTTCAGCGCGACAGTCAGGTAGCATTGCTAATCCCACTTTACCTCCGCAGGGGCCACCGGTTCTGGCTACGTTGCCCGCGTTTGATTGTGCTGACGACAAAGACTTACCCATCGCTTCCTTTTCGTCTTCGCCGAGCACTGAATGCGTGCACTACGAAGAATTTTGTCGGACCGATCCCCAGGATGGTCAGCAGCGGTGCATTTTGTGGAGCCAGGCGCTCAACACGCTCTTTGTGCCAGAACTGCTATAACGAACGCCTATGAGATTGTGTAGACTCATTTGCTTGAGCATAGGGCTGGCTATCAGCCACGCCGTCTGCGCCACCGATTTTGAGCGGCTGATCGCTCGCCTGGCCACCGCGCAAGACACCGCGCGGGTCAACCTACTCAACCGTTTGGGCGAAGCTTATCTCTTACAAGATGCCGAAGCAAGCCGACGCTACGCCGACAGTGCCTACCGAGAATCCCTGGTGCTTCATTATTCGGAGGGGGAAGGGTGGGCCCTCATCAACCAGGCAAAGAGCGCGCTGCTTCAGCATGATACGGATGCTACCGAGCGGCTCGCACGCGAGGCATTGCGCGTGTTTCGCCCCATTCATCATACGCGGGGAGTAGGCAGCAGTATCAATAGCCTGGGTATTGCTGCGTACTACCGAGGAGAATATGATACCGCGAGGGTTCATTATCGGCAAGCGCTTCGTTTGTTTCAGCAACTAGAGAATCGTCAGGAGCAGGTAAAATGCTATACCAACCTAGGACTATTGGGTATTGCACAGGGAACTTACGAAAAGGCGGCTCAGTGCTTCGTGCGCGCACTGCGTATTAGTGAGGAAAATCACTACGCAGAGGGTGTTGCCAACAACTGTGTGTATCTAGCCCAGGTGTATCATCATCTTCAAGACTGGTCGCAAGTGGTGGCCTACCAGCAGCGTGCGCTGAAAGTGTATCAAAAAGCGAACAACCTCGTCCGGCAAGCAGTGCTATTGATGGACATAGGGAGTAGCTATTTAGCGCAAGAGCAACCGGAACGTGCGTTGCGTTATTATCTGAAAGCCCAGAAGATGGAGCACCGTTCAGGACATCAGCCTAATGGTGCTACTTTACTCACTAATGTAGGGTCGGCCTACGAAGCACTAGGTCAGTATGACGGTGCTTTGTCTTATTATCAACGGGCAAGGAAGAAGTTATCCGAGCAAGCTAACCGACAGTTGATGCCCCCCCTGTTGCACAGCATTGCGGGTCTATTCCATAAGCGACAACAACACGACTCAGCTTTATACTATGCCCAAGCGAGTATTCGTGTCGCGGAGGAAATGCAGCAGCGCGAGTGGTTGAAGGAAGGTTTCTTTTTACTCAGTAAGATTCACGAAGGGCAGCAAGATCACGAACAAGCGCTATCTGCCTACCAACGAGCAAAGGCTCATCAAGACAGTCTTTTTGACAAAGAGAAAACCCAACAAATTGCCGAACTACAGACCCATTACGAAGTGGATAAAAAAGAAGAACGAATTGCAGCACAGACCCAGCGGATTGCTCTGCTAAACCAGAAAAAACGCACCGAACAGCAGCTACGCATAGCGCTCATCATCGGTCTGCTACTGCTAGTCTTATTGTTAGTATTCTACTACCGGCGTTACCGTTTCAAGCAGCAGTCAGCCCGGCTACTAAGCCAGAAGAACCAAGAAATACAAAGGAAAAATGAGCAAATAGAAGGTATGAACCGGGAGCTGGAGAAACGTATGCTTCGGGCCCAAATGGACCCCCACTTTATTTTCAATGCTCTCAATGCCATTCAACACCTTATTGCCAGCAATAACAAAAAATTAGCCCTTAGCTATTTAGCAAAGTTCTCCAAACTGGTACGTATGGTGTTGGAGAACTCTATCAATACGCAAGTACCTATTGCGGACGAGATCAGCCTGTTAGAACGTTACCTAGAGCTAGAGACGCTACGGTTTCAGTCTCAGTTTACGTACCAAATCGTTGTGGACGAAGCCATTGATGTGTATGGCATTGAGGTCCCTTTCCTGCTTATCCAGCCCTACGTGGAGAACGCGCTGGTACACGGCTTGCGTCATCGGATGGTCGGCGGGCACCTATTAGTTGCTTTCACGCTAACCGAAGAAGGGCTTCGCTGCCGAGTAGAAGATAATGGCGTCGGCCGAGCGGCAGCAGGACGGTATCGTCAGGCTACCAAAGCTCCGTCGCGCGGCATGTCAGTGACCCAACAGCGACTTATCTCGCTCAATGACCAGACCTCTTCTGATACTGAGATCGATATTATCGATCTGTACGATAGTCATCGGCAGGCTCAAGGAACTCGTGTGGATATCTTACTGCCTCAAACCTATGCTTAATGCCATCATTATAGAGGACGAATTGCACGGTCGGGAGGGGCTCAAAAGTATGCTACGCGACTACTGCCCGCACGTTTCGGTGGTGGCTGAAGCTGCTTCCATTGAGGACGGGCAGTTAGCAATTGATCGGCAACCACCCGATGTAGTATTCTTAGATGTAGCTCTTCCCTTGGGCACAGGCTTCGACGTACTGGAGCAGGTGAGGCATCGGGCTTTCGACGTGATCTTCACGACTGCTTACGAGCACTACGCGCTAAAAGCTATCAAGTTTAGTGCGATTGATTATCTGCTTAAGCCGATTGATCCGGAAGAACTGCAACAAGCCGTCACTAAAGTAACTCAGAAGCAGCAGTGTTGCTCTACTGATCCGCGGATCAACGTACTACTCGACAACCTTCACCATCAGAATAGGGAACAGCACACGATCACACTGGCTACCCAAGAAGGACTCATTTTCGTAACCATAGAAGATATTGTGCGCCTGGAAGCTATGGGTGCCTACACTCAGTTTATCCTGCGTGACGGGGGAAAGATCATCATGAGTAAGCATCTTAAAGAGTACGAACGCCTGCTACAGGACTACCCCTTTGTGCGCATCCACCAATCTCATTTAGTCAACCTCCGACAAGTGGCACGCTACATAAAGAGCGAGGGCGGGTATGTATTACTTAAGGATCAGACTAGACTACGGGTGGCCAGCAATCGGCGAGACCACTTTCTCACCAGTATGCAAAAATAACAATAGCCACTGAGCACTTTTGCCCAGAGCAGTCCTTAGGTTAGTTGGTAAGAGGATCTGATCATACGTTCCTCATTGAACCCGTAGCTACGCTAGAAAAAGTAACTACCGTACCTTAGTTAGCCTGAAAGAGTAGAGGGAAGAACTGCCCTTTTATAGTCTGACCCTCTGCCACAGCCGGCACATTCTGTAGCAAGGGCTCATCTGAGACCGAACGAGTACCGTCGGCAAACACATTGAGCACGAACGCTCGTCGAGAGCGTGCTGACTTGTTTTCGTAAGAACCGTGTACCATCAGAGGATGATGGAAGGTGGCGTATCCCTTCTTCATTTCAACGGGCACCGTTGTAAACTGGGCCTGCTGCTCTTCGGTGAGGTAGTCCATGAGACCTTCCATATCACCCGCCAGTTCAGGTTTTTCTAGCAGCCCCCACTCATGGCTTTTGGGCACGTAGTGCAGGCAGCCGTTCTCAGTACTCGCGTCATCCAGCCCCGTCCAGCAAGTCAGGTGCTGCATCGGCTTGGTACGCGTCCAGTAGGAATAATCCTGGTGCCAGGCCACCACTCCACCGTGCTGCGCGGGTTTGCAGAACAACTGGTCGTGCCAAAAGCGAACCGACGTATCACCTAACAATTGACTAGCGGCCATTACGAACGCGGGGTTCCACAGCACATCGTGAAATCCCGGCGCAATACGCCAGTGGCCTAGCGAATGGAACAACACCGCATTAGGATCGGCCGATTCGTTGGAGTGAAACTCATAGAACAGATCGTTCGACGGGTGATTAGGATCAGCAATGGCCGCTAACTCTTCGTTGAGTGCATCCACCTGCCATTCGTCGAGTAGCTTAATGTTTGGCAAGTATCCTTGCTCTCGAAAAAACGTAACCTGCTCTTCCGTAAGTCGGTAAGGCTCCCATTCTTCGGAGGTTTGGGGGTAGGTGAAAAGCTCCGATATCAAACGATGATGGTGAGATAAGTCTTTATGAGCAGTGGCTGACATATGATTCTAAGCTTTAAATTGAGCATCTATTTTAAGAAAATCATAAGTGGTTTTCAAGACCGTGGCAGGTAGTTGGTAACTTCGGCGACTAGAAAGTATCCGTCGCGTTAGATCAAAAACTGGCTAACGTTTACAACTATCAAAGCAAGTGAAATCAAATACGTCCTAACCTCCTATCTTTACGAATGTGACATCATCTTGACTCAATTCGACCATAAATCTACCTTTGGCATTTAACCGTTGCGTAGCAGGCAAGTTAGCTGATATCGTAGCTATTAAAACCGTCGTGGATATGTTACCTAGGTTGACCTTTATTAGTTTTCTAGGTGTACCGCTAATTAGAAAACTACCTTTGAAGTCATTGTCTTTCGTAAGCACTATTTGGTCATTCTCGTCAGCATAATTACAGATATCTTTATCTTTTGTATACTATTTATACAGAATATTGTTCACATGAATAGCTCCATATCCCAAAGATTTGAGATGACGAATCACTTTGTGGGATATGTGAACATCGCAGAGGAACTTCATCAAGCCACCTCTTTGATATTATGTCCTGATACGGAAAGTTTCGCTTATTGTAAACTGGCCAGTATATCCTCCTTTTCTAGCTCAGGGTGATCCTCCAGTATCTCTTCTGTACTCATACCGGAGCCTAACATGTCGATGACGATTTCTACTGGCCAGCGCATTCCGCGTACGCAGGGCTTGCCATGGCATATTTGGGGGTCAATAGTGATCCTATCCAGTAGATTCGATGTTCTAGAATGCATCTCAAAAAGATTTAGTGGGCATCTTCATAAGTATTCAGGGCTATCCACAAGATAGCGAAATAGTAGAGACTACGCACGACACACGGTAGCGAAGATACCTAAATACTCAAATAAGCCCCCACCTTCAACCATAACCGTTGACGAAACCCTTCGGCAATGTAGCGGTCGGTGCGGTAGTCTAGGCCCGCCTCGAGTTTGGCTTTTGCCCCAAAGTAGTGCCCTAACGAGCCTACCAAACGATTTTCTACTTCACCCTCGCTCGCCTGATAGCTACCAATAAGTTCATCAGAAAAAATGACGTAAAATTCACCGGGGTCTACCGACTGCCCCGACAACGGAAGCTCTATCGACAGTCGGTAGCGCAGTCGTACCTCAGTGGCTTCTTCGGGATGATAGGTTTGGTCGGTACGCAGGCGGTGCCCCAGGCGTGAGCGCAGTAGCTTCTGGGTGTAGGCTACCTGCTGGATAGAACGATGACTGTTAATGCCGTCGCCACCCTCCAGTCGGTACTGATAACCCACTGATACTTTCCAGAGTGGATGCAGCCGGTAGGCCACAAACCCCTGTAAGTCAGTACGGTCGTGAAAGTACTCCCAACGGTCGCCCTCTGACAGACGCTCGTCGTAGCTACCGTGCTGCGACTCTACTTTGAGTGTCACCTGAAACTGATCGCTCACCGAGTGCGACAAGGCCGCTTCAGGAAAAAATCCGGCGTAGAACACCCGGTCTTGCGCTTGTGCGCTCAGCGCGACACTCAACAGTATCACCAGTAGCAGGGTTCTCACTTAGTAGGCTAGGTTATCGGTGGGTCGTAATACGACTTCTCTTCGGTTGAGTAACTCGCCCTGATCGTCGAACAGACCTTCCCACAAAGCTTTCTTTTCTTCCGTTGTTGCCGTAAAATTCCAGCTCGTAGCGTATCGTCACTTCATTCGATGGTGCTTTTACGAATACTCGCCTGAACCGCACGAGCGTCACCACTAAGCTGTCGCTGAATTTTCCTAATACGATGCTTAGTATAGGTGGTGTCCAAGTACGCCGCAATCCCCTGATACGTTTCTTTGGGTATGGAACGCTTATTTATCTTGATCTCAATGTCTTCTAGCGCACCATCTTCGGTGAACTCTACGCTGTGCCAGTGGCCCGCTTGTCGCAATTTGGCCTCGTAGCTCACCGCACCCGAGGTACGCTCAAAGTACCATCGTACTTTAGAAGTTGGCTGATAGGTTTCTGTTAACCAGCGGACCGCAACCTCCGGCACCTCCGCCTCGTCCACCGACCGTTCTACCTCCACCTTGGTTTGGGCTAACGCGCTGAGCGGGAGCAATAAGGAAACCAGAAGGCAACGAAAAAAATAAGTGGTTGTCATGTATCTGTTTTTGTATTGGCCTCATCAGTGGCCAGTGTAGTTCAACCGCTTAGCTACTGTGTATGTTTATCATTAACCGGTGGCCTAGCGTCTATTTGG
>CBDCAN010000034.1:0-18776 GCA_965213875.1 Tunicatimonas sp.
AGCACTTACCGCCGGTACCTTCGCCGAGCTGAATACCGTTTCCGTGGATGTTGTTCTTTCGTTTACCATAATCCTCTATGGTGTTGTTATAGACCTCACAGCCTTCGGTGGCCGAACCGATCTGAATGCCGTCCCATCCGGTACGCTTGACGGTGTTGTTGTAGATTTTAGCGTTGTGGATAGCGTGGGGGAATAGTCTGCCGCAGGAAGTGTTGATGCCCCTAGCGTAGAAAGAGTTACCTACGTAGATACCTTCCCCGTGGGTATCGTGGATGTAGTTATCGTGGATTTCGATATTCTTCATGGTGAACTTGCTACGGTCGTTGTTCTTACCGCAGGCGGGGTCGGTTTTGGCCATGATACCGGCAAAGCCGATGGTATGGATTTCCAGACGATCCACTTCAAAGTCGGTGCTTTTCTCACCCAAGGACAGGCCGATAGACTTAGCTCCTCGTAGTACGATACCGAACTTAGCACTGGTGCCGCTGCCGGTGATACGGAAGTGCTTAGAGCTATTGACCTTTAGAGCGAAGGTAGCGGAGGTGTTGATGTTGATCTGCCCGCCGCAGTTTTTGATGATGATGGGTTGGCTAGCCGAACCGATGAGGTTAACGAACTTAAGGTTTTGGTAGTTGGTGCCAGCCTTCAGGCAGATCACATCCCCGGCTTTGATGCCTAGTGAACTGCCGTTGATCTCGTGTTTGTTCGCAGGAACCACATAGTCGCACCCACAGTCGGCCGTAGCGTACGAGGCCGCCGACAAAACGATGATGAGAGAAAGAGAGAAGCGAAGAGTAGTGGTAAAAAATGCTTTCGGTAGGAGGAAAGATTTTCTTGATGAGTAAGTTTCAAATCTCATACGAACAAATATAGTTTGTGGCAAAAATTTTAAATAGTCCTCTGCGCAAAAGCCAATTTTAGTGCCACTTTGGAAATCGCACGCCTACCTAAAAGTTCGTTTTTTTCACTAGAAAGCACTAGCATGTATTGAATTGTAGACACAGTATAAATATCCCGTGCGAATAGTGTTATCAAACCACAGTGGATGTTGACTAGAGGACAATCGATTCTTTTTGAAATATTGTTAAAAAAGAAAGGGGGCTTTCTTACTTTGAAAAAGTATGTCAAAAAGAGAAGAGTGCAAGTCCTCTAAAGAAAGGACTATTTCGCAACTACCTCAGCGGAATCGATGTAAGAAACTATCGCTTCTATCACGAGGAAAAGGTGGTACGGTATAAAACTAATAGCTCACGCTATCGTCTATATCAGCTCTTTTGTGCTCAGTATGAATGAACTTCTTATCAGCACCCTTGAGTCTGAACAATAGTAGAAACATGATAAAGAACACTTTGGGTAGGCTGAGCAGCGCTTTGAGTAGCTTACCTGTGAAGAAGTTCCCCGGAACAGCAATGGCTAGGCTCAGTACGTTAAGCAACAGTAGAGACACCCAAGGCCAGAAACCTAGTGTAAGGTAGGGGGAAAGCGCCAAAGCGGCTACGGTAAAAATAAATAATAACCCCAGATTGATAACTCTAGGTAGGAACACATTGTACAGAACACTGGCGTTGAAGTAATCTATGTCACCACGAAACAGAGCCTGAAGACCCGGCCGAAGGTATCTACCCAGGTATACGAACTGACTGGACATCCACCGGCGGCGCTGGCTGGTAAATGCGGCGGAGCTTTCTACTTTCTCGTCGTAGATCAGCGCATCTTCTAGATAAATAATATGATGATTTTTGCCGATCATGAACAACTGAAGCACTCTATCGAACCCGCCTACCGCATCAATCTGCTTCAGGCACTCAAGTAGATCACGCGCATTAAACGCCATGCCTGAGCCAATTAATGAAGAGGAAAGCCCCAGTGCATTAAAGCCCCGGCGGTATATATGGTTATTGATAATTTCGCTGGTAGCGTCTAACACGGCAAAAGGAGTGTTGAGGTTCTTGGCCACCCGTCTTCCTTGAATAGCCTGGTATCCAGCGTGACTAGCATCATTGATCTTTTGCAGAAACGATTCTTCCATAATGTTGTCTGCGTCGCTAATAAGCGCAATATCGTAAGCATCACCGAGTGACTCGAGAGCAAAAACCAGAGACTTTGTTTTGGTGCTTTTCTCAAAATCGGCTATCAAAAGTTTGATAGGAAGTTGACGTAAAGATGCTAGAGTATCGTCCTGAAGCGAGTCGGCAATGATGACCACATCAAACCGGTCTTGAGGATACTTTTGCGTAAGCAGCTTTTTTGCGATGGGGACGATCACAGCATCTTCCCGGTAGGCAGGAACAAGTATAGCGATGTTCTTATGATCAGAAGAGGAGGCAAAAGGCTTCTTCCTGCGCACCAGACGGCCTGCCACCGAAGGTAGCAGCGTGTATAAAACAGCAGCAGTGAAGTAAGCAAGTAATACGACCTCGATCAAGTAGACCATTAATCTGTGGAAAATGAATATATATGTGGCAAATATACAATAGAATAGTTGTAATGCGGAAATGTAGCCAAACTAAAAAAGCTGCCCCAATTTGGGGCAGCTTTTCAACAAGGCGAGTAATCGTTAATTTTTGATAAGTCTCACGGTTTTGCCCGGCGCATTGTCATAAAACACATCAAGAAGGTATATTCCAGATTTCAGATGGTCCAGATCATCAAACACCACGGTCGCCTTATTTCTATTGACCGCTGACACAGACTTTGTTTCTAAAGCGTGGCCCATCATGTCTTTCAGCTCGACCCGTATGGTCTGTGTACTCTCTTGCGTGAGCAACTCTACGATAAGCTGACCAGCGATCGGATTGGGATACACCTGGGTGGTATTCTCGTACGAGAACTGAGTGGATAACGCTGGGGCTTTGCTAGCATCTGCCGAAAGCTTCTGACCACTTTGATCACTGTTCTGTCGGATGACCAGCGCGTTCAAATAGGTGTAACTGATACCAGCATCGCGTGATACACGCAGTACCGCTTCTCCTTTAGCATTGGATGTAATCCCGCTGATGACTACCGTGTCCATTAAGTTGTTGGCAGCATTCAGAGATTTTGATGCGTTATCGACACTATAGACAGTAGTTTTATTACCAGACCCCGCGCGGCTTGCGAACAACGTGATGCTGTAGGTCGCGTTGGTTTGCATACCGCTAATTTTAATCCGCTTCTGGTACGGTGATGCATCCCAGTGATAAGAGTTGACTACTGCTTTGGGATATACCGTGTTACCAGCAACATGCTGTGATTTGCTACCGCCCCAGGTGTCTAGTAGTGTCACTTCTAATGAAGTTTGATCACCTTGCTGGTTTCTTAACGTACCAGACTGTGCTCCTGCCTTGGTGCCAGCAAAATTGTTCCAAGGGGCTGCCGCTTGTGCGCTGCCACTGGCAAAGTTGACATATACGGCTGGCGCGGATAGTACCGTTTCTTCATTCTCGTCTTCATCGTCCTCTAAGGCTGTGTACGCGTCAGCACTGACAAAGGCTTCCGAAGGAACGAGTGTGCGACCTTCTACGCCGTGCGCGGTGTTTTTCCAGTACACTTCAAGCAGTTCTTCGCCATCTCGCTCAAAGAAGGTAATCATAATAGGGTGCACGCCGGCTTCAAGTGTGGTGGTTCCCTCTTTGAAGGTTGCCGCGTGTAGTCCGTTGTTGTTTACAATAAGATGACTGTCGCTCTCACCATCTATATACAATTGGCTGCCGTCGTCTGATTTGAGTAAGAAGGTGTACTCACCGCTGGTAGGTATATCTATATACCCCCGGAAGACCACTCCAAACTTACTGTCTCGCTCTCGTACCTCCAGGTTGATATCGTTTGTCCAGCCGGTGGTGGTCGGGGTCAGTTGCTGAAAGTTAGGCAGCTGATCCCAAATACCTTCGTAGTAAGCGTAGCTGATAAGACCCTCTTCGTCAGAAGATGGCTCCTCTGAAGTGGGTTCTTCTTCCGTATTAGCATCATC
Source organism: Tunicatimonas sp. (assembly GCA_965213875.1). GTDB lineage: Bacteria > Bacteroidota > Bacteroidia > Cytophagales > Cyclobacteriaceae > Tunicatimonas. The sequence goes on from CBDCAN010000034.1 coordinate 3,950, forward strand.
CAGATAGAGCGCCGAAGAAGGTACAGCAGTTTTGCTCACTCCAGGTCCGCGGTAAGAAACCTTTAGCACCTCGCCGCCCGACTGCTCAAAGAAAGCGACTTTGATAGCGTGCCTGCCCTCCTCCAGTACTACCTGACCAGATCTTTCTCTCGGACCGTGCAAGCCATTGTTGTCCACAACCTTTTGCTCGTTGATATACAGGAGGCTTCCGTCGTCTGAAGTGGTATAAAAGGTGTACTCACCAGCAGTAGCAATCTCAATAAAGCCGTCGAAAGTGAAGCCGTACTGCTGATCTCTTTGACGAAGTGATATATCAAAGTCTTGTGTCGTTCCGGTTTGCACCGCAACCAAGCTCTCAAAATCTGGCACTTTGCTCCAATCACCTTCGTAGTACGAGTAGCGTAACCCATTTTCTGTTGAGGGGGGAGTAGGACTGGGTGGCGATGCTGGTGTTGTAGAAGCTACCAATTCGCGGGCTCCTATATCGAAGGCACCACCCGCAGGTCTCGCTACATTTTCTAAGTCAAACGTGACTCCGTAGTTGGTCAAGTCCGCTCCTTTATCAACGCAAGGGGAGCTACTTTTGAGGCGATAGTCACCTTTGCTATGGTTAACGAACTGCACCTGTGAGACGGTTTTGGTGATAAAGTTCTTGTCCACTTCGGTGTTGGTCACCCCGTTGTGCAATAGCTTCACCGGGGTGTTGCCCCCCACAATGATGTTGTTCTTCACCTGGTTGTTCAACCCCGACTGCGTAGCATAGATACGCACGCCGTCTTCGCCAGGATTGACAATGGTGTTGTTGAAGAACTTGAAGCCCTTACCGGTGGTGGCTGGGGGCCGGGCATCAATGAACGAGCCGTGGCTACCGCTATTGATAAGCAGGTTGTTGAAGATCACGTTGTCGCCCTTTCCTAATACAATGATGCCGTTGGCGTATCCGTTGCGAATGGTATTATTGTAGCACTTACCGCCGGTACCTTCGCCGAGCTGAATACCGTTTCCGTGGATGTTGTTCTTTCGTTTACCATAATCCTCTATGGTGTTGTTATAGACCTCACAGCCTTCGGTGGCCGAACCGATCTGAATGCCGTCCCATCCGGTACGCTTGACGGTGTTGTTGTAGATTTTAGCGTTGTGGATAGCGTGGGGGAATAGTCTGCCGCAGGAAGTGTTGATGCCCCTAGCGTAGAAAGAGTTACCTACGTAGATACCTTCCCCGTGGGTATCGTGGATGTAGTTATCGTGGATTTCGATATTCTTCATGGTGAACTTGCTACGGTCGTTGTTCTTACCGCAGGCGGGGTCGGTTTTGGCCATGATACCGGCAAAGCCGATGGTATGGATTTCCAGACGATCCACTTCAAAGTCGGTGCTTTTCTCACCCAAGGACAGGCCGATAGACTTAGCTCCTCGTAGTACGATACCGAACTTAGCACTGGTGCCGCTGCCGGTGATACGGAAGTGCTTAGAGCTATTGACCTTTAGAGCGAAGGTAGCGGAGGTGTTGATGTTGATCTGCCCGCCGCAGTTTTTGATGATGATGGGTTGGCTAGCCGAACCGATGAGGTTAACGAACTTAAGGTTTTGGTAGTTGGTGCCAGCCTTCAGGCAGATCACATCCCCGGCTTTGATGCCTAGTGAACTGCCGTTGATCTCGTGTTTGTTCGCAGGAACCACATAGTCGCACCCACAGTCATCGTTTGAAGGTGCAGGTGCAGGTGCAGGTGCAGGTGCAGGTGCCTGCGTTGTCTTTTTGTCGAGCTTATGCGACAGCAACCACTCGTATAAATTCGGTTGGTGGTAAGTGTGCGAAGTGCTATAGGCACGTGACCATGAGTTGTGACCTACTCCAGAGTAGACAGTAAGCTTCGCTTCAGGCTGTACACCGTAACTGTTAATAGTATTTACCCATCCTTTAGAACTGCTTAACGGAACCGTTGTGTCAGCATCGCCATGAAAAGCCCAAACGGGCAAGCTGTGTTCGTTTATTTTTCTAGCACGATCGTACATAACCGACTGGGCACCACAGATGGGAGCAATAGCCGCAAACAAATCTGCTCGTAAACCACCGAAGCGCCATGTGCCGCCCCCGCCCAAACTCAAGCCAGTCAAGTACACCCTGGATTTATCTACGCGATACTGCTCAAGTATGTAGTCTACTATCTCAGCTACATAGTTGTCAGGCCAACTGCCTACACCGTACTGTAACTGAGGTGATATAACAATAAAAGAGTGTTGTTTACCATCAACATCAAATGTCATGTCGTGGCCGTCAGCAATCAATTTAGGTGGCCCATTTTTGATTACTTTTTGCAACTGCTGTTCACTTCCATCTCCCTGTTCACCTCCCCCGTGTAGGAAAATGAGAAGTGGGTATTTTTTGTTGTTGCCCTCATCGGCATAGCCAATTGGTAGATGTGCTAGATAAGGAATGGCGTTTTCAGTATTCGTACGTTTGCTGATCTGTTGCCCCTTTGCGTGAAAAAAGCTAAAGAAGAAGCACACTATAAAAAAGCAGTAGCTGCTGGTATTTATTTTCATGACACCCGGATTAATTTTGAACATAAATCGAGGCCAAACTTTGACCCGATACATTTTTCAGTAAAGACTATGGCTGTACTGAGGTTTCTGCAAAATGTTCAAAATGTGATCCTTCATATCCACGGTAGTTTTTGTCGCGCCAAAAAGAGTGATATGATGTGTACTAACATAGGGTATAAACGATTCTATGCGTGAATAAGTGTTAATTAATGATAGTAGAAGAAGAGTTATAGCAAACGAAAAGGGCCTTTGAGGCAACGTAGGGCAATATGCTGCTATGGGATTTGTGAGTAAAAATGAATGGAGTACACCTGTAAGTATACGTAGCCTTACAGATAACAATCAGTTTATCAAATTGATAATACTGCTACTATTATTATACAAAGTGTCAAAATGAAATATGAGAAAAGTGATAAAAGCGTATCTCAAAATATTGGATATGATTGATTATAAGAATACTATGTCGACTGTACACACCAATGCGATATGATACTATGATTAGTAGCTCAATAAGAAGTGCTGCTAGCTCCAAAAAAACTAAAGGATTAGGAAGGTACTTTAAGTAAGGTATCTGAAAACTCCACCTTGAATATTATACGGAGCTAAGACGTGGACATAAATATTAGACTAATTATTTGACCATGAAAATTTAAACACATCTTTATATTTGATTATTTAATTACATTTTAATATTTTTAAGTAGAGTGATAGTTATAGAGGTCTATGAGTCAGTATGATCACAATTACTGGCTACTTATTATAAATTAATCTTAAAAACCCACGTAAGTCTACTATCGTTTTCTGCATATTCTGTCCAATACTGACAAACAAGCCTAGACGCAATACGAAAGAGGGTATTCACCTACGACAAATTACAAGTAAAACCAGCTATGAAGCATCTTCTAAGAATTTTGTTCATTTCAGCACTTATATTTTCGCTTGGGTTTAATGTTCAAGCGCAAATGCTGAATCCTAATGATCCATTGGTTACTTATGATCCCAGCAATCCACCGGCGACCCCTCCCTACGGTCAGATTGGCAAATGGGTAAGAACCAAAGTGTTGAACTGGAACTCTGATCGCTACAAGGCATATATATATAAGAATATTAGGATTAGGGTTATGTTCCCTAAAAACTGGGACCCTACCCGCCAGTATCCTATGATCACCTATATACACGGTGGTGGTGGCAAGGGTAATATATATAACAATGAAGCACAATTAAGAGCAGGTACTCAGCTTTCTAAAGTGCTACATGATGCGATTCTAAATGATGAGTTTGATGGCTTTGCTCTGTTTCCTCAGTCATTTGGAATTTTTTCGGAAGATGAGATGCAGTTTCTTACCGAGTTTATAGAACACATGATCGATGAGGAGTATGTTGACCCGTTCAAACTCAATTTTATAGGTACATCTAATGGTGGTAAAGGGTGTTGGAATTATATCATGAACTATCCGGAACTAATAGCTTCTGCGGTGCCCGCCAGTGGACTGCCTGCCAGTAGTGCCGATAATCTTATAGAAAACGTAAAGCATATTCCCTATTCGGTACCTTCAAGGGGGGCTAGATAAAAATCCTACCCCCTCAGCAAGTGGTGCTATTTACGACAAAGTGACAGCGGTAGGCGGAAACATCGAGTACGTTCTCTACCCCGAAGCTGGGCACGGTGCATGGGTACCCTATTATAAAGAACCCGATTTCCTCTCATTTTTCATAGGTGCCAACAAGGTTAATCCGTGGGCGTTGTACGAGCAGCGAGAGTTCTGCGCGGATGAAACGGTGAGTGTTCGTCTGGGGCTGAGCGCTGGTTTTGAGGCTTATCAATGGCGCAAAGACGGTTCGGTAATCGCCGGTGCCACCGGCAACGAGCTTCAGGTAAGCGAACTAGGTAGCTACGATGCCCGGGTGAAACGCAACGGTGCTTGGTCTTACTGGTCACCCGAGCCGGTAGTGGTACAACGCAAAGCGGTGACGCAAACCCCGCCCATCCAGCTAGCCGAAGCACACAGTCAGGTCATTCCCTCACCCGACGGCAGAGATTATACTACTTTAGAGCTACCGGAAGGCTACGAGAAGTACGAGTGGCGCAAGGTAGGTAGCAGCACAGTGCTTGGAAACGAGAGAACCTTCCGGGCCAATAGTTCGGGTGATTACGTAGCGGTGACGACCGAAAAGTTTGGTTGTTCCAGCCTGGCCTCAGCCCCTTTCAAAGTGATCGATGCGAATGGTGAAGGTGCGCCCAGCATAATCACCGATTTGAGTGCCGCAGTAGTATCCAAAACATCATTATCCGTAAGCTGGTCAGCCAGCGCCGGTGCTACCGGTTACGAAGTGTATCGATCCAACGAGTCAGGCGGGCCCTACAGCCTCGTAGATGCGGTAACATCACCTGCGTACAAAGATCAGGACCTATCATCCGGCACGCCTTATTTCTATGTGGTTCGTTCGGTCAATGAGCAAGGTGCTTCGGTGGGTTCCGCAGAGGTGTCGGCTACTACTGACCGCGATAGCAATCCGCCGAGCGTACCTAAAAGTTTAGTCGCCTTCTTAAGCTCCTCTGATGCCGCTAGTTTGCGGTGGAAGAAATCTAGCGATGACATTGGTGTTCTACACTATGTAGTTTACCGAGACGGAGTGCAAGTGCTGACTACTACCGATATCAAGGCAACGGTTTACAACCTGACCGAAGGGCAGTCTTACCGTTTCACGGTGAAAGCAAAGGACATAGCAGGTAATCTGTCAGTAGCAAGTAATGAGGTGCTGATCAACGGCGGCTCATTCAATGCATTGTCTTATAAGTACTATCAGGGACGATGGAGTAATCTGCCTAACTTCGACAACCTGACAGCAGTGAAGAGCGGTGGTGTTGAGAACTTTACCTTATCACCTCGCAATCGAAACAAAGAGTACGCTCTTCTATTTGAGGGAACAATTAGCGTACCCCAAGGTGGTGAGTATACCTTCTATACGGAATCGGATGATGGTAGCAAGCTGTACATCAATGGTGCGCAGGTAGTTGATAACGATGGTCTGCACGGCAAGCGCGAGAGAAGCGGCAAGGTGACACTCAACGAAGGGGAGCACGCCATCAAAGTAAGCTACTTCGTACGATCTAGCGGTAACTATCTGAGAGTACGTTGGTCTGGACCTGGCATTAAGAAGCAGACGATACCATCCAGCGCACTGCGTAACACCGTAGTTTCGGCTCCGACTCCTATTTCACCGACGGGTTTGAGTTCGTTGTCTGTTATGCACGACGGGGCGTCGTTGCGTTGGACGGACAATAGCAATGATGAGCTTAGCTTCCAGTTGTATCGGTCTGGTTCAGTATCGGGCCCGTTCTCCTCGGTAGCGGTTCTGGGGGCCAACACAACGAGCTACCAAGCGGTAGGTCTTGAAGCGCAAACCACCTACCACTACAAAGTACGCGCACGCAGTGCGGCGGGCAACTCTACGTTCAGCAATACGGTGAGCGTGACCACGCCTGCGGCCCCGGATGTGATGCCCGTCAAACTCTACACCACCCGGCTGAACTTCACCAAGAACGCCACCGCCCCCTCGCCGTGGTACAACACGAGCAAAGAGCCCGCCGTGGGCGATGTGTTTAGTGATCTGCCCGATGAGCAGGGCACCGGCACCGGCATCAGCGTGAAGCTACTGAGCGCCTTCGGGGGCTCGTATAATCAGGGTGCCAGCACGGGTGACAACAGCGGCATCGTGCCGGATGCAGCCCTGGCCGAGTACTACTGGTTCGGTATCTTCGGGGCTCCCAACACGGTGCAGGTAGAAGTATCGGGCCTAGACCCGGGCAAGCTCTACGACTTGAGCTTTGTGGCCAGCAGTGTGTTCAACCAGAGCGGGGTGACTGACAACGGCAGCACAGTGTTTAGTATAGGTGATCGCAGCGCTACGGTGTACGCACAAGCCAACACGGATCAGGCCGCGGTGATCGCAGGCTACGCCCCTGATGGTTCGGGCAAGGCGGTAGTAACGCTGAGCAAAGCCGCGGGCAGCCGGGCGGGTTATCTAAACGCGCTGGTGATAGAAGCCTACAGTAACCCCTCGGCCCCCGAGCAGGGCATAGCGCAGGTAGATGCGTACGGGGTGTCTAAGAGTGCCATCCAAGTAGACTGGACCGGTGTAGCCGGTGCTACTCACTATAAGCTGTACCGCTCGTCCACGGCGGCGGGTGGCTTCAGTGAGGTGTATAGCGGTAATGCTACGGGCTACACGGACAGCGGACTGTCAGCAGGGAGCACCTACTACTACCGGGTAGAAGTCCAGTACGGTGATGGCAGCAGCAGCGCGTCCTTGTCCGTACCGGGGGCGAGTCTGTCTCAGTTGAGCTACCTGAACATGAACGGTGAGCAGCGCTACGATGCGCCCTACCCGTGGAACAACTTCGGGGTTCTACCATCCAGCGGGGATGTGTTCGGCAACTTCAGAGACGAAAGCGGCAGTGCCACGGGGATGGTCATAGAGTTCCGAGAGAGTCTGACGGGTGCCAACGACTGGGGTTTGAGCACGGGCAACAACAGTGGGGTTTATCCGGACAAAGCGATGAAGAGCTTCTTTTTTATGGAGACCTTTGAAGAGGCGGAGCTGGTGGTGAGGGGCTTGGACGAGACGATGCGCTACAACTTTGTATTCTTCAACTCCATTGATCAGAACTTCAGTGTGACCACCGACTTCAGCATCGGTGATCAAACGGTGGTGGCCGAGGCCCGGGACAACACCAGGAATACGGAGAGGATTCGCGGGGTTGTTCCGGATGCGAACGGGGAGGTAGTGATACGCATCAGCAGTGCGGAGAACTGGTCTATCTTCAATGCGCTGGTAGTGGAAGCTTATCCGGGCGAGGGTGGTTTGAACGCGCGTAGTGCGGGGGTATCTTCAGGCGAAGTGGAAGCGTACGACAAGTCGGTGTACCAGGGCCTATCGGGCAGTGACTTATCGGAAGTGGCGGTGTATCCCAACCCGTTTGGGGAAGTGTTGCGGGTAGAGGTAGGGGGTTCTTTGGCAGGTTCGTATCGCTACGAGGTATCGGATTTGTTGGGGCGTGTGGTGTACGGCGGCGAGCTAGGGGGTGCTCAGAGCGAGGTAGACCTATCGTCGGCTTCGTTGCAGGCGGGCACCTATCTGCTGACCATCATCTCGGAAAGCCAGACTACCAAAACTATCCGAATCATTAAACAGTAAACAATAGAGGTATATCAGGGAAAATCAGAAGAGGTTCGCTATTTGCGGGCCTCTTTTTTTATACGTAAGTTACATATATTGATTTTGCTTGGTCTAATGAATGTCATAGAGATTAACGAGAGGCTCAACGGGTAGTAAACACGTGTGGGCAATCGGCTTTAAAAACGTATCTTTCTCAAACATCGGCGGTTAGTTCGCAAAACCGTAAATAGCGCATACTTATTGCTAGCTATCGAGCCGCGTAATACGAGTACATATTACATGAATAAGAAGTATTTCAGATGAGGCTTCTATCCTCGTCTAAAAGCTAGCAAACGATATAAAAATCAAAAACTTGTTCTTTTCATCCTACTTTCTTACCTTTGTCAGTATGGATTAGATTATTATAAATATTTATACAAATATTAATAATCTCAGATGTGCTTTACGAGCTGCTGCTTTAGTAGTGTTCTTCTAGTGCATACAATGTTACTAAATAACCTATCACCCCGTTGTTAGTGATTTTATTGCCCACAAAACAAATTTCAATGAGGTATTCTCTACTTGTCCTGTTCACGTTATCACTAGTATTGCTCTCAGGTCCTTTTTCTGAGGCACAAGTGTTAGATCCTAACGATCCGGTCGTTACGTACAATCCTGATAGTCCACCGCGACGACCTACTTATGGCCAGGTAGGCAAATGGGTAAGAACCAAAAAGGTTAACTGGGATACAGATGACTATAAGGCATACATATACAAAAGTCTAAGGGTAAGGATCAAGTTTCCTAAGAACTATGATACCAATACTGCTTATCCAGTGGCTATTATGTTCCACGGGAAGGGCGAAGTAGGTAATCTGTACGATAATGAGAAGCAACTGACTCACGGGGGAAAGCAGTTTCAGAAGGCTATCAATGAGGGGACATACGATGGGTTTGCGCTTTTTCCTCAATCTTACGGTGGATGGTCTAGTTCTGAGCGACAGGAGCTAACTGAGTTTATCAACTACATGGTTAACAACGGTCAGGTTGACCCCTATCGAGTCAGTATTCACGGATTGTCCAACGGAGCCAAAGCAGTTTGGAATTACCTGATTGGCAACACAAAACTGGTGGCTTCTGCTCTTCCGATGAGCGGCGTAAGTGATGATCGTTCTGGCGGCGCTATCAACAAGGTTAAGTACACTCCTATATGGCTATCTCAGGGCGGCCTGGATAAGAACCCTACCCCATCAGCCAGCGCATCTTTGGTGAGCCTCATCGAAAACAATGGTGGCAACATAGAATATACGGTATACCCCGAACTGGGTCACGGTGTATGGAATACTCATTATAAAGAGGCGGACTTCTTTCCGTTTCTCGTGCGTGCCAACAAGGTTAATCCGTGGGCATTGTACGAGCAGCGAGAGTTCTGCGCGGATGAAACGGTGAGTGTTCGTCTGGGGCTGAGCGCTGGTTTTGAGGCCTATCAATGGCGCAAAGACGGTTCGGTAATCGCCGGTGCCACCGGCAACGAGCTTCAGGTAAGCGAACTAGGTAGCTACGATGCCCGGGTGAAACGCAATGGTGCTTGGTCTTACTGGTCACCCGAGCCGGTAGTGGTACAACGCAAAGCGGTGACGCAAACCCCGCCCATCCAGCTAGCCGAAGCACACAGTCAGGTCATTCCCTCACCCGACGGCAGAGATTATACTACTTTAGAGCTACCGGAAGGCTACGAGAAGTACGAGTGGCGCAAGGTAGGTAGCAGCACAGTGCTTGGAAACGAGAGAACCTTCCGGGCCAATAGTTCGGGTGATTACGTAGCGGTGACGACCGAAAAGTTTGGTTGTTCCAGCCTGGCCTCAGCCCCTTTCAAAGTGATCAATGCTGCTGGATCGGGCGGCCCCGGTGTGGTAAGTGGTATCAGTGCGACCATGCTTTCTAAGACCTCATTATCCGTAAGCTGGTCAGCCAGCGCCGGTGCTACCGGTTACGAAGTGTATCGATCCAACGAGTCAGGCGGCCCTTATACACTAGCTGGTCTGGCCACTTCTCCTTCGTATACCGATGGTGCATTAGAATCAGGCACAAAGTACTACTACGTGGTTCGTTCGGTGAATGGTCAAGGTGCCTCGATTAGTTCTTCAGAAGTATCGGCCGTCACCGACCGCGACAGTAACCCGCCGAGTGCACCAGGCAATCTTTTATCTATCGTTACGGGTAGCTCGGTAAGTTTACAATGGAGTGCTTCCTCTGATGATGTAGGGGTTCAGGGATATATAGTTTATCGGGACGAGGTACAAGTACTGACCACTACTGATACTGAGGCAACGGTTTACAACTTGGCCGAAGGGCAATCTTACCGTTTCACGGTGAAGGCTAAGGATGTAGCGGGCAACTTGTCAGCGGCGAGCGACGAAGCGATTGTAGGGGGTGGCTCTTCGGACGGTTTAGTGTATAGCTATTACGAAGGAAGCTGGAGCAAGCTACCTAACTTTGACAATCTGACGGCAGTAAAAAGCGGTGTGGTAGAAAACTTCACACTGTCGCCACGAAATCGTAACGATAATTTTGCTTTTCTGTACCAAGGTACGATCAACGTACCAGCCAATGGTGAGTATACCTTCTACACAGAATCGGATGATGGTAGCAAGCTGTACATCAATGGTACACAGATTGTAAACAACGACGGGTTGCACGGCAAGCGTGAGAGAAGCGGTAAAATAACCTTAAATGCTGGGCCTCACGCTATCGTAGCGAGCTTCTTTGAGCGCGGCGGCGGGCAGCATATGGAAGTGCGCTGGAAAGGGCCAGGCATCAGTAAACAAGAAATTCCTAATTCAGCATTGGCAGGATCATCACCTACAGCCTCAGCCCCTATTTCACCGACGGGTTTGAGTTCGTTGTCTGTTATGCACGACGGGGCGTCGTTGCGTTGGACGGACAATAGCAATGATGAGCTTAGCTTCCAGTTGTATCGGTCTGGTTCAGTATCGGGCCCGTTCTCCTCGGTAGCGGTTCTGGGGGCCAACGTAACGAGCTACCAAGCGGTAGGTCTTGAAGCGCAAACCACCTACCACTACAAAGTACGCGCACGCAGTGCGGCGGGCAACTCTACGTTCAGCAATACGGTGAGCGTGACCACGCCTGCGGCCCCGGATGTGATGCCCGTCAAACTCTACACCACCCGGCTGAACTTCACCAAGAACGCCACCGCCCCCTCGCCGTGGTACAATACGAGCAAAGAGCCCGCCGTGGGCGATGTGTTTAGCGATCTGCCCGATGCGCAGGGCACCGGCACCGGCATCAGCGTGAAGCTACTGAGCGCCTTCGGGGGCTCGTATAATCAGGGTGCCAGCACGGGTGACAACAGCGGCATCGTGCCGGATGCAGCCCTGGCCGAGTACTACTGGTTCGGTATCTTCGGGGCCCCCAACACGGTGCAGGTAGAAGTATCGGGCCTAGACCCGGGCAAGCTCTACGACTTGAGCTTTGTGGCCAGCAGTGTGTTCAACCAGAGCGGGGTGACTGACAACGGCAGCACAGTGTTTAGTATAGGTGATCGCAGCGCTACGGTGTACGCACAAGCCAACACGGATCAGGCCGCGGTGATCGCAGGCTACGCCCCTGATGGTTCGGGCAAGGCGGTAGTAACGCTGAGCAAAGCGGCGGGCAGCCGGGCGGGTTATCTAAACGCGCTGGTGATAGAAGCCTACAGTAACCCCTCGGCCCCCGAGCAGGGCATAGCGCAGGTAGATGCGTACGGGGTGTCTAAGAGTGCCATCCAAGTAGACTGGACCGGTGTAGCCGGTGCTACTCACTATAAGCTGTACCGCTCGTCCACGGCGGCGGGTGGCTTCAGTGAGGTGTATAGCGGCAATGCTACGGGCTACACGGACAGCGGACTGTCAGCAGGGAGCACCTACTACTACCGGGTAGAAGTCCAGTACGGTGATGGCAGCAGCAGCGCGTCCTTGTCCGTACCGGGGGCGAGTCTGTCTCAGTTGAGCTACCTGAACATGAACGGTGAGCAGCGCTACGATGCGCCCTACCCGTGGAACAACTTCGGGGTTCTACCATCCAGCGGGGATGTGTTCGGCAACTTCAGAGACGAAAGCGGCAGTGCCACGGGGATGGTCATAGAGTTCCGAGAGAGTCTGACGGGTGCCAACGACTGGGGTTTGAGCACGGGCAACAACAGTGGGGTTTATCCGGACAAAGCGATGAAGAGCTTCTTTTTTATGGAGACCTTTGAAGAGGCGGAGCTGGTGGTGAGGGGCTTGGACGAGACGATGCGCTACAACTTTGTATTCTTCAACTCCATTGATCAGAACTTCAGTGTGACCACCGACTTCAGCATCGGTGATCAAACGGTGGTGGCCGAGGCCCGGGACAACATCAGGAATACGGAGAGGATTCGCGGGGTTGTTCCGGATGCGAACGGTGAGGTAGTGATACGCATCAGCAGTGCGGAGAACTGGTCTATCTTCAATGCGCTGGTAGTGGAAGCTTATCCGGGCGAGGGTGGTTTGAACGCGCGTAGTGCGGGGGTATCTTCGGGCGAAGTGGAAGCGTACGACAAGTCGGTGTACCAGGGCCTATCGGGCAGCGACTTATCGGAAGTGGCGGTGTATCCCAACCCGTTTGGGGAAGTGTTGCGGGTAGAGGTAGGGGGTTCTTTGGCAGGCTCGTATCGCTACGAGGTATCGGATTTGTTGGGGCGTGTGGTGTACGGCGGTGAGCTAGGGGGCGCTCAGAGTGAGGTAGACCTATCGTCGGCTTCGTTGCAGGCGGGCACCTATCTGCTGACCATCATCTCGGAAAGCCAGACTACCAAAACTATCCGAATCATTAAACAGTAAAATGCGCCTTCTATTTAAAGCAGCGCACTGATGACAGGCGCACTGCGCCTTGTTATTAAATTACCAAAGAGCCCGTCTATCGGGCTCTTTGGCATTGTATCCACCTATTACTTACCAAGGTAGCGTATGTACATAAGGAGTTTAGACGGAATTCGGGCCGTAGCCGTTCTATTGGTCATGCTGTTTCACTTCTTCTTTGTGCTAGAGGTAGGGTGGATCGGCGTACAAATATTTTTTGTGCTGTCTGGATTTCTGATTACGAGTATTCTCTTACGCTCAAAAACGCAGAGCTTTAAGGCGTATGTTAAGCGCTTTTACTGGCGCCGGTCGCTACGCATATTCCCCCTGTACTATCTCTATCTACTGGCCGTGACGGCAATATTTATACTAGCGCGCACGCCCGAAAACTTTCTGGATAAAGCTCCTTTCCTATTCACCTACACCTTCAACTACTTTCCTTTATTCTACGAATACGATTACGATGCGTTCTTTACGCACCTGTGGTCGCTGTCAGTAGAAGAGCAGTTCTACATTGTTTGGCCCTTTGTGATTTTCTTCCTGTCACTCCGTCAGCTTCGTTGGGCGATTTTACTGATTCTACTGGCCACCCCGGTACTGCGCTACGGGTTTGGTAATTTTTTTTATACTTCTTATCAAGACGTGCATGTGCTAGGCGAGGTGGTGTATCGACTCACGCTGAGCCATATGGATGCCTTCGCGGTGGGTGCTGCTATTCCGGTATTCAACCTTCAGGAGCGAATAAAGCACAAAACCATTTGGCTTTCGTTGCTTACTACACTGCTGCTCGTAGCGGGTGGCGTACAACTGTATCTAGCCCTGGGTAGCCTGGAGTCTCCTGCTAACTTGACCTCGCTGGGGTATCCCATCGGAGGTATGACGAACATGCAACACGTTTGGTCCTACACCCTGTTGAATCTATGGGCGGGCGTATTGATTCTTTATTTGGCGGCGGGCCAAAACGGACAGCGAGCCTCGTTGCTGGTGCGGTTGTTAGAGAGTAAGCCCATGGTACTGACCGGTCAGATATCCTACGGGATGTACGTGTACCACTGGCTTATCTTTGTGGCCCACAAGCAATTTCTGCACGAGCGCTTAGGAAACACCTTTTTGTCTTTTTTAGTGTACTTCGCTATTGTGTTCGTAGTATCGTACCTGAGCTTTAATCTGTTTGAGAAGCGATTGCTGGTATGGAAAGACCAGCCGGGCTTGTTACTTAAACGACTACGGTTAAATAGACCTTAGCGTACGTACACTTCGATGGGACTATAGCCATCGCTACGCGGCGCAGGAAAAGTGTCTATCAGACGGTAGTGCTCCTTCAGGCGGTCGCGGACTTCGAAGGGATAGAAATTGTTTAAATAAGGAATGTACTCAAATAGTACGACATCATACTCTCGATTAGCAATCCGGCGGCAATATTCGTCTACCTGCGGAGGGAAGGCACTTACTCCCAAGTGATACCAAAGCGGCTGATCAACACCCGTTGGTAGCTCGTATCCGATCGCATGCGCCAGCGGGGTGAGTTCAGACATATTGAGTAGGGCTACATCTTGCTTCTTCTGCTGAAGAACCGGCAGCTGTAGCAAACGGTCTATTCCCTCCACGGTTTTTTCCGGCATATAAACCCTACGAAACACGGGCAACGAAGAATATGTCCAGGGGCCTATGTCTACTTGCGTGGTATCATTCTGTCCTATGTTCCAAGAGCTTTTAGAGATGCGGTTCTCATTGGTTTCTACCACTTCGGAGGTGGGTAGCACCCGTTCTATCAAACGATCTACGTAGCGCCAGTAGCTGCCCGACCACCATAGAAAGACCAGCCCAAAAACTACGGCAAAACGCCATCCGTACCGCAGATCGCTGGTGAGCTTCAGATGGCTCATCACGTAGGCAAAAGCAAAGCTATGAAAGAAGATATTGTTATCGGGCGGCACATAGCTTGTCACCTGAAAAAGCAGGGCCTCTACCAAAATGCCCAACGTAAGCAGTAGGAAAACTACCGCTCGCTTATCATCAATAAACGCACGAAGCGACTTTACCTGATGTAACAGTATCAGGCTAATGAGTAACAGGTAAAATTTCTCCCAGCGAGAGCTGCCTAATATGTCAGTAAGAAAGTCGGTGACGGAAACTCGTGAGAAGTGCGGTGGCTGTCCGTAGTTGAACCAGTACGAAAAGTTATGAGAGAGCAGTGGTACGATGAACCCTAGTGCGGTTACGGCAAAGGCGCCCAAAAAAAT
>CBDCAN010000035.1:0-83449 GCA_965213875.1 Tunicatimonas sp.
GTCCCTGGTCCATCGTCTCAATAAAAGCGCAAGAGTGCAGATTAGCTAAATCAATCACATTGATTCCCCCCACTCGTCCGTGCAACTGCACAGTCATCGGGTCGTCGATCTCGCGGGTAGACACTCTCATCCACGCAGGTGAACAAAATAGACCATTCGTGTCTGTATACGCTTGTGACAAAAGCTCCGTCATTCCGTATTCTGAGTATATTTTTTCGGCGGCGGTGCGACGGTGCAAGACTTCGTATACCTCGGCCCGGGTCATCTCGCGGTGCATTCCTTTCATCCCCCCCGTTTCTAAGATTGTTACGCCTTTAAGATCTGGAGCATATTCAGCGAGCTTCAGCAGGGCAAAAGTTACCCCTATTAGCATCACCGAACGCCCCGTTTTTTGGGCGGCACCAATCGCTCGTATTAAACGAGCGTAATCATCTAAATAAAAGCCTGCCTGATCAGACTGCGACTCTTTCATCAGATAGTCTACCATACTCACCAAAGACGCGTTCTTTCGCTCAAGGTACGAGGGCAGTAGCGCCATCAAATGGTAAGACGTGAGGTGATCAAATCGCTGTTCAAATATGCGGCGACATACTTGGTGATAAAATACTGTTGAAGCAATGTAGTGTTTACTTCGGTACTGCTGGGTCGTACCACTACTTTCAAAAATCGCCGCTATCTGTTTGGCATCCACTGACAGTACCCTATGTCGTTTGAAAAAGTCAATCGGTAGATAGGGAATATCATCAAGACAGCGTACACTCTGAACGTTTATATTAAGACGGTCAAGATATTGACGATAGATCGCGTTATGCACTGCTTGCCATCGAAACAACGCGAGCGCGTACTGCTCAAAGTTATTCTCCGTAACGTCAAATACCGCTTTTGGCGGAAAAGGATACTTGTTCATTTTGAAATATAGAATAGGAGTATATCAAAGCAAACTTTTAGGCGTTATATTGACGTTGTAATACGAACCAGTAATATCGTTATGAAAGTACGTTTTCCTGCCCTGTGTTTTTGTTCGCTTCTGCTTTTCTCTGGTTGTTACGAAGAGCCTGATTTTGATGATGTTCCCAGGCTCACCGGTATCGATGTTTCTTTTAAAAGAGTGACAGAAACAACCGACTCACTCATTATCAGTGTGAATTTTGAAGATGGCGACGGAGACTTGGGCTTGGTTCCCTTCGGAGATAACAGTCTCCTGTATACGTTTATTCCAAACCCTGATACCGGTGATACTTACTGGATTTATGATCCGGATAACCCTGATCCAAGACTACCGGACTTCTCTTGCGAATTCTATCAAGATCAGCGGGTTCCGGCACCCACTCCCAATGACCCTAATAACACTGTGAGAGAATACGTACGGGCGGATTATAATGAAGATTACTACAACTACAGTATCACGTTATTTACACTAACTGACGGTGAGTTTCAAGCGGTAGATTTTGTGTCTGATTGCGAATCGACCCCGCTCGGTATGCGATTTCCACTACTCGAGGAAGAAGCCTTTGAAGGCCCTCTTCAGGGGTCGATACAGTACAGAGCCGAAGATTTTGTTCTTCGCGGCTTTTATCGCCAGGATACGCTCAAAATGGGTGTCGTTATACGAGACAGGGCGGGCAACGCCAGCAATATGATTCTTTCTGAGCCCTTTACGATTAATGAAGTGACCGTCGGTGAGTAGTGGTCTTACCTATCGTGTGTTGGTCTGATAGATAAATACTCCTCTTAACAACTGTTCTCGTTTCAAGATGATGTCCGCGGCCCCCCGTTGCGCTATAGTAGCGCATTCTACTGTCGCCGACTCTAACGCATCGAGTACCTCAAACATACGTTGCCCCTCGTTTATTCTAATGACAGCATCAGTAGTGCTGTGCTGTCCGGGTGTGCAGTACGGAATAATATCCTTCACCGTGAGAACCTCTAGTGCCAATCGCAACTTCTGCGTGCGAAAGAATTCTTTGACAAAACGATTCTCAGGCCGGAACAGCAGCTCTTTTGGTGAGCCTAACTGCTGCATCTTTCCCCCGTCTAGCAAACAGACCTGATCGCCTAACACAAAGGCTTCCAGTACGTCGTGGGTAACTAATACCACCGTTTTCTTACGAAGTAGTCCTAGTTGTGCAAACTCTTGGGCCATTTGCTGTTTGGTGATAGGATCTAAGGCACCGAAAGGTTCATCCATCAGTACCACCGGCGGGTCGGCCGCTAGCGCCCGCGCAATGCCTACCCGCTGTTGCTGCCCACCACTCAGCTCACGAGGAAACCGCTTCAGTAACTCTTCTGACAGACCTACGGCCTGCACCAGCGTACGCACCCTTTGGGCAATTTGAGTATTTGACCAGTTTAGCAGTGACGGAATAACTCCAATGTTCTCTTCAATGGTGTAGTGCGGAAACAGGCCCGCCTGCTGAATAACGTACCCGATCTCTCTTCTAAGTGACTCTAAGGATACGTGCTTTACGTCACGTCCTCCTATACGTATTGCTCCGGAGGTAGGCTCAACCAAACGATTAAGCATCTTAAGTATGGTCGTCTTCCCTGACCCACTGGTGCCAAGCAGTACAAGGGTCTTCTCAGCTTCTACCGTAAAAGAGACGTCATCGACCACTTTTTGACCTTGATACACTTTTTCCAGTTGCTCTACCGCAATCATGAGCAATAATATGCTATACGTTATATAAAAATCACAAAGTGCGATGATACCCTACGTGTGTTTAGAATGACCTGTTTGTCGTTATCATATCTATAGGAGTATCGGCAAATTGCGAAGGTAAATACCTCTTACCATGTACTTCTGCCAATATCCACATTTATGATTAAAAATTTACGAACCCGCCTCGCTGTAGTTTCCGCGTGTGTTGGAGCGCTATCACTCACCGGATGTCTTCCTGAAGATGATTTTAGTGACTTAGAAGTTAAAGCACCATCACCCAGCATCGCCTTACCCCTCCTAAATACTAATTTATCGGTCACTGATATTATTACCGTCGAAGAAGGGAAAGGCTTGCTCACTGAAAATGAAGATCAAACCTATAGTGTACTGTATCAGTCAGGTGTGCAAACGCCCCCGGTCAGCGAATTCTTTCCTGGTATCCCCGATCAGCAGTACGCTCAGGGTTTCTCTTTAGGTGTCAACTCCCCTGCATTCGGAGTGCGATCATCCCCCCAGAAATTCAGCGATGCCATGCCGGTTGATACCGAAAACGTCCGCATCTACTCAATAGAAAGTGAGCAAGGACAAATGACGCTTTCACTGTCATCTGATTACCAACACAGTGTAGAGGCAGAAGTTACCTTTCCTTCTATTATCAGTAAAGCTAGCGGCACTCCTTTGGTATGGAATCCTACTATTGCGGTATACAGTATCGGACCAGCTACGCAGCGTTACGACTTAGCAGATTATGTAGTGAATCTAACAGACGGAAAGGCTGCGTATGATATTGTGGTAACGATCGACGGCTCCGGCAATCCTATTAACGACTCAGAAGAGCTTACGCTGGGGGTTGATCTAGAGGGCGTAGACTTTGCCTACCTATCAGGAAGCTTTGCGGGCATCTCTATTCCAATAGAAGGCGACACCATCGCTATTCCGGTGCTTGAGAACGCTGTAGAAGGCTCGATTGCTCTTAATCCAACGTTAGACATTCGTCTGGAAAACTCGTACGGTGCGCCCGTGTCTACCGATCTTAGCAAAGTATTCGTACAGCAACGAAGCGGTCAGCTGATACAGCTTCAGGATCAGGGCGATTCAGTATTCTTCACCAGTAATTACCAGTTTCCTTACCTGAGTCAACGCGATGAAGCACCGGCAGCGTTCATGCGAACTATCAATCGGTCGAGCTCTAACATCGACGACGCTTTTGCTCAATTGCCTCGCAACTTGCAGTATCAGTTGGGTTTCACAATAGGAGGCACCCTGGAAGATACCAGTTTTCTTACCCGCGAGAGCACCATCAGTGCCGACGTAAAGGTAGACCTTCCGCTAGAGGGTAACTTTGACTTAATCTTAGAAGATACCATCGCGGTAGATTTTGGCGATCTTGAGAATGTGGAAGAGATGAAAATTCTGATTAAAACAGAGAATAGCTTCCCCCTCAACGCACGTCTGAAAGTTTTCTTTCTCGATGAAGAAAAACGACCGATCGTAGGCGACGACGGCCAACCAATTTCATTGTTCGGTGCTGAGGATAAATTCCTGGCAGCAGCTCTGCTGGAAGATACCCAGAGTGGTGCCACCCAACCCGCCACGGTTGATCTACCCTTGGTGGGCACCATCGATCAGGCGCAGTTCAATGAGATTCGCACCGCTCAACATTTGCTGGTGCGTACCGATCTGGAAAGCGTCAGCAGCCAGGATAATTTCATTAAGCTGTACGCTTTCTACGGCATCAGGTTCAGCTTGGCTACTCAAATTAAAACTTCTTTTGACCAATAACTTCCCACAGGTGCGATACTATCTACTACTATTAATAAGCGTGCTGGCCTTGCCGGCACTGGCTCAGCAGGAGCATACCCTGCATTTGATGAATAACATCATCCAGTCATCTCATACCAATCCGGCACTGCGCCCTAAGAACAATGTACACATCTCGCTGCTATCGTCTTATCAGGTGGGCTTTGCTAACTCAGGGTTTACGTACAACAACCTGACCTCGCAGATTGAAACTGACGAAGACGGGCAGAAGACTTTAGACTTAGGTAAACTGTACGGAAATATTAAACTCAGCGGGCGCGACTACATTAATCTGGGAGCCTCACTAGATGTGCTGGCAGTAAGCTTTCGTTCAGGAAAAGGCCGCTTCTCGCTCAACGTGACCGAACGCGTGCAAGCCCGTTTAGGATACTCGGAAGCACTCTTCGAGGCAATTACGGTAGGTAACGCTCCTGGTAGCACCCTGGAGTTCGGCGGACATTGGCTCAAGGGTATGCACTTTCGAGAGATCGGTCTGGGTTATAATCGCGAAATCTTGGAAGACAACAAACTGGTAGTAGGTGGACGACTCAAAACGTTGTTTGGTATCGCTAGTATCAACACCCAGCAGGCTGACTTCTCGGTAACTACCGGTAGCGAAGCCGACTTATATGCCCTTACGCTTCAATCAGATATGCTGGTACAAACCGCAGGCTTGCAAACACTAGAAGATGATGCCGCTACCCACTTTGCTAATACGCAGAATTTCGGTATGGGAGTGGATTTAGGCGCAACGTACCAGTACAACGAAGCACTTTCTTTCTCTGCTTCTGTTCTTGACCTTGGGTTTATCGGATGGAAGAGTGATGTGATCAACTATCGCTCGAGCGGCACCTTTACGTTTGAAGGCAGCGAACAAGAAGGCTCATTGGCTGATGAAGGGTTTGATATTGATACAGAGGCGCTTACTGACTCTATTGCGAACGCATTTGAGGTATTTGAGGACTCAGCCTCATACACTACAGGGTTACCTACTAAAATGTATTTGACAGCGCAGTATCGCCTGGCACCTAATACCCGGGCCTCCGCTACTCTGTATACCGACTTTATTGGATCGTTTCGGCGCAGCATCGCCTTGGGTATCAGCCAACAAGTAGGGCGATGGTTACAGGCGGCGGTCACCTACTCGATGCAGGCACGTTCGTACAACAACTTAGGATTGGGGGTTACCGTAACTACGGGGCCTAAAGGACTACAGATATACGCGGTTACTGATAATGTGGTGGCCGCCATGAGTCCGGGCAACGCCAAGACGGCCGGTATGCGGGCTGGATTTAACTTTGTCTTTTAAGTAGGCGATAGAGTAGCGCTGCGATCAGTCCGCCGCCCACCACACTCGCTGCCACGTACCAAGAAGAGCGGTTTTCCGATATATTCTTGCTAAGTATCACCGGCGCGATCTTATTGTAACGCACGCGGGGGTTTTCGTAGCGCCCCAGCACCATCCAGTCTTCGTCTTTCACGCGTAGCACCACCACCTGTTGTTCTCGCTGCAGCCGCTTGTTAATGCGGTTGAGCGAGCTGAAGCTGGCGTCTAACGCAAAACGGGTACGCAAGAACTTTCCCAAAGTTTTTTTACTCGGAAAGTGAAAGACCAACGCTCCGCTGTTGTCGTTGGTCACGTGTACTTGGTCACCGTCTAGCGTCAGCGTCAGATCAGCAACAACCTCAACTGTTTTAGCCATCACCTATTGTTTGCTTTCGTTGTCGGTCGTTGTGATGCGCAGTTTACCGTTCATTTTCCAGTGAGCGTGCTCTTCTCCTTTTCCAGCTTTACTGGGTACGTATAAATCAAAGTCGTCAAACTCGTAGGTGATCTCTGCGTTTCGTCCGGTGAGCTTATCGTACAGGCCAATTGCAAGTTCGGGCCAGGTTTTAGTTTCTTGTGATGCTTGTGCCATTTTTGTATCGGTTATAGTTAAATGCTTTGTTTCTAATACTTGGCTTCCCCTAAATTGTTTAGAAAACTACCAAAACAACTTACGCGTTGTAAGGGTACAACATTCATCCTACTATTCATCTAGCCTGCTTCGCTATGCATTATCACGGCACTACCTATGCACTACTTTTCTTCTTGGCGCTCTCAGCAACAACGGTTTTTGCCCAGTTCGAGCTACGGGGTAACGCCGACTACATGCCCGACGGCTGCATTATGCTGACTCCCGATCAGCGCTACGCCGAGGGGATCGCTTACAGCACATCGAAGCTCGACCTGAGCAGTTACTTTGAAATTGAGTTTGATATCTATCTGGGCGATAAAAATGAGCGGGGTGCGGACGGAATTACTTTCGTAGTACACAATGACGAGCGGGCGTATGATGCCTTCGGCACCTACGGCGAGGGACTGGGCTACGGGCGTTTCAACTCCAACTTCATTTCGGGCAATTTTATCGCCCCGTCTGTAGCGGTAGAATTCGATACGTATCAAAATCCTGAACAAAATGACCCAACCAGCGATCATATCGCATTTTTAGTCAACGGCAGTAGTTACCACGAAACTTACTGGAACAACGAGGACGCGGCCTTTAACCTGGAAGATGACCGGTTACACAACTTTCGTTTTAGCTGGAACCCAAAAACCCAAGAGGTTATTGTGCAGCTGGATAATAGTGTTGTTTATCAGGGAACACACGATCTTATCGGCGAAGTATTTGAAGGTACCACCGACGTGATTTGGGGCTTTACGGCCTCTACCGGCATGAAGCATAACCTCCAGTATTTCTGCTTCCGGCGCATTGCTTACCGTAAAACTCCCCCGTCGTCCGTTGCTACACTACGCTAATTGGTGGGCACGAAAGAGGGCAATTCATTACAGCGCAGGATTTGCTGTCCGATTAAAGCACTCGTCAGTACCTTAACCCTTATCTTCGGAACAAAAAAGGATGTTCCGTTGGGTACCCTACCCTTTTCTCCGGTTTACTCCAGCCCTGGTGGGCGGTATACTGCTAAGTGTCTATACCGACATCTCTACCTCGGTAGGCGTAACGCTATGTGTCATCATAGCCTACGCTATAGCAGTTGTTACAATACCGGCTAAACAACAAAGAATATTTAGCGCCGTGCTGGGCATGTCTGGTCTGTTGATTATCGCCTTGATAGGCACCATTCGTGTGCAACAGCAAGATGAGGCGCGGCACTCTCAACATCTACTTCGTTACGACAAAGACTATACACACTATGTAGCCACCGTGACGGCGGCCGCCGAAAGCAGAAAAAACTCGTGGCGCACGCTAGCGCACATTACGCACGTGTTGCCGGCCGACAGTAGCCAACAGCACATTACTACCCCGGTGGTAGGCAGTATCCTGCTGTATCAACCGCTTGCTGATAGCACTAGCTTGCTCCAGTACGGAGACTACGTCTTGATACGCGGTCAGCCCAATGAAATATCGCCCCCTACGAATCCTAACGCCTTCGATCAGCGCCGCTACTGGGCCAATCAGCAGATATACCACCAGCACTACGTGCGAACCGAAGATTGGGTGCGCATCAAAAATGCTCCTGCCTACGCCATTGATCACCTGGCTCAGTGGTTACGTCAGCAGGGCCAACGTACGCTATCGGTCGCTGTAGGAGATGCTGAGGCCCGAAGCATTGCGTTGGCGCTCATCTTAGGAGTAAAAGATCAGCTGAATGACCAGATCAAGAACGCCTACGCGCACGCTGGTGCTATGCACGTACTCGCCGTATCAGGGCTGCATATTGGTATTGTCTACGGCGTGCTGGCTTTTTTACTGATGCCCCTGGGGAAGGGGCGTCGGGGGCGCATTTTGCGGGCTATCATAAGCATCGGTACGCTGTGGCTATTCGCACTGGTGACGGGCGGTTCGGTATCGGTGGTACGAGCCGCCACCATGTTCACCTGTGTGGTGCTGGCCGAAACGATGCAACGGCGTTCTAATATTTTTAATACACTGGCACTCTCGGCATTTATCCTCCTCCTCATCAACCCCTATTACCTGTTTTCAGTCGGCTTTCAGCTCTCTTACCTAGCGGTGCTTGGTATCGTATACCTACAACCCAGATTTTACGACCTGATTACGTTTCGGACATGGTGGGCCGATAAAATCTGGGGGCTGACCGCCGTATCGCTGGCCGCACAGGTAGCCACACTACCCGTTAGTCTGTACTATTTTCATCAGTTCCCTACGTATTTTTGGTTGGCCAATCTGCTGGTTATCCCCGCCGCCTTCGTCATCTTATCGCTCGGTTTGCTCACGTTGGGCGTGGGCTGGTGGCACCCGGTCGTACTTTCGCGGTTAGGGCAAGTGCTCGAGTATGTCATTCGGGGGGTTAACTACCTGATTTATCAGCTAGAAAAGTTGCCCTTCAGCCATATAGACGGACTACAGATAGACCTACCTCAGGTGCTGGTGGGGTACGCAGCCCTCGTGGCAGTCGCGATGCTATTTTACTACCGGAAGTTCCGGTATCTGCTCTACACCTGCGGGTGTATCATGGTTCTCATCGGTTTCAGGCTGAATACGGTGTGGCAACAGAGTCAACGGCGTACGGTCACGTTCTACGACATAAAAAAGCAGTCGTCGGTGGACTTTACTGCGGGTATTGCTAACTACCACTGGGGCGTATGGAATGAGCAGTCAGACTACCAGATTGCTCCGCATCATTTGCACACCGGGCTTCGTACCCATTTGTTAGACGCCGACAGTGGACAGCACCTGGTGCCGCTGGTGCAACGCCCCGGTATGACATTGGCTGTGTGGCAAGGGCAGCGTATCGCTTTTGTCCACGACCGACCACCACAACCTAATGCAGAGGTACCGAAGCTGTCGGTAGACTGTCTGGTCGTGTGCGACAACGCTATTCGACAACTGTCCCACCTCAACCATCGCTTCGACTACCAAATGCTGATCATAGACAGCTCAAACAGTCCGTATCGAGTACGTCAGTTGACAGAAGAAGCAGAAAGTCTCCAAATTGCCTACCACGCGGTGCCTATCCAGGGAGCGTACCAGTGGGAAGTGAAGTAAGCGTTTGATGAGTAGTGAACAATGATGAATGGCTAATGCGTACTCATTCATCATTACCCGTATTCCAGCGCAGTGTCACTTGGTCTTAAGGCACTGTGTACAGTATAAACTTTGTACCAGTTGGTAATGGTGCATAAAAAAGCGAGAGCCTACCCTCGTGCTTTCTGACCCGAAAACAGACGGTACTACACCTTTTTTATCGTAAGATTTACGTCTTCACCGAAACGTACGTCACACCAGTTCATCTCTATGAATACATCTATTTTTTTTCGATGGCTACTCACTGCGTTGTGTTTGGGAATGATCACCAGCGGGTACGCGCAAACCGTAATTGGTATGGGCACAGAAACCCCCAATCCGCACGCGGTGCTAGAATTAGTGCCAGAAAATAGCAATCAGGGCTTTCTTGCTCCCCGCTTGTCGACCGGTCAGCGTACAGCGCCCTCATTTACCGACCAATTAACGGACACTGATAACGGTCTCTTGGTGTTCGACACCGACGAAGGTCGCTTCTTTCACTGGTTCGACGGAGCGTGGCGCAGTAACGGACGCGCCAACGATACGCCCGCCGTAAATAATCGTGACTTTGCGGTTTGGTACTCGGGTAGTACCGCTCCTAATGGTATTTCTGCCAACGAGGGAGATTTCTACATAGACGAAAGCAGTGGCGAAGTGTACAAATACCGAGGAGGAGCATTTACTACCATCGGGACGCTCAGCCCCACGGGCGGTTCGGTAGAAAGCAGCACGCCTCAGGAACTAGCTGATGTCCTGAGTGAAGGAAACGACGCCGATGGTAGTAGAATCGTGAACCTGGGTAGTCCGGTAGCAGGAAGTGATGCCGCCACCAAAGATTATGTCACCGAACAAATCAATAATCTGCCAGCCGGTGCCCCCCCTCTAGCAACCGTACTGGAAAGCAGCAACGACGCCAACAGTAATCAAATCAAGAACCTAGCGGACCCTACCGAAGAGCAAGACGCTGCTACCAAAGAGTACGTAGATGATAAGATTGGAGCCATCCCTATCATTACCGGAGTGCCCACAGCAAGTAGGTTAGATGAGGTACTGGAAAGAAGTAACGACGCTGATAGTAAAAAGATCGTTAACCTATCCGATCCGGAGGATGGCCAAGATGCTGCGACGAAAGCGTACGTAGATAACCGAATCGTTGCCCCGGTAAGCACACTTCCCGCCGGACAAATTCTGATCGGTAGCCCCACCAATACTCCCGTACCGGTGACAGTAGACGGTCACGTCACGATGGAACTGGACGGAAGCATAAACCTCAAAAACAATGCGGTATCCCGGGATAAAATCAATGCCAACGTGGCTGGTTTAGGGCTAAGCCAGAACGGTAACGGAAGCCTGCAGGTAAACCTTAGCGGCGATGTTACGACTAACGGTGACGAGCTTGAGGTAGTAGGATTACAGGGCTATCCCGTGTCAGACGCGGCTCCTGGTTCAGGACAGGGGTTGTTGTGGAATGGCAGTGAATGGACTCCATCCGACTTACTAAGCGGTAGCGCTAGGCGACAGTGGTACGATGGGAACAACGTTCCTAATAACGGAAACCCATCCGGTGCCCAGGATGGCGACTACTTCTATCGTAAAAGCAGTGGAGTTGTCTACTTAAGAGAAGGGGGCACTTGGAATGAACTAGGTGGGTTTACGCATACAGGCGGTACTACCACGGATGGGGCTAGACAAAACGGATTACTCAACATCACACAACCTACTGGAAGCGACCGAAGAGACGGTACACTGTGGATTGATAGCAATGGTGATGGTGCCATAAAGGTATGGAATAGCAGTATAGACGGCGGTACAGGAGGTTGGGTGACGATACTATCTGGTGATTAAGCAGTAACCTATGTTCAAAAAGCTTCAAAACAGGCTATGGCTGCTGCTGTTTACCGCATCGCCCGCCCTCACGTACGGTCAATTTGCCGTTGACAGCGGCACCTTCTTCGTGAGCGCC
This sequence comes from Tunicatimonas sp., assembly GCA_965213875.1. Classification (GTDB taxonomy): domain Bacteria; phylum Bacteroidota; class Bacteroidia; order Cytophagales; family Cyclobacteriaceae; genus Tunicatimonas. Next base: position 11,450 of record CBDCAN010000035.1, read on the forward strand.
GGTTCAACCATTAGCATTGGTAGCCACTTTGTTAATCAGGGTGTCACCTCGCTACAGGGCCGAGCGTTTGTGACAGGTGATGTCCGTAATAATCAGTTTCTGAACGCATCTACCGGAACGCTTATCTTGATCGGTAAGAACCAAACAATTGCTTCGCCACCTCTGGAGATAGGCACGCTGGAAGTCCGTCAGGAAGGTGAAAAGACATTTTTAGATAATATTATCATTCAGCAATCTCTACTACTAGAATCGGGCACCTTGCATCCTCAACAAATCTTATCCTTAGCGACTGACGCTCAAGTGGTAGGAGGTTCTGAGCGATCCTACGTAGATGGTTTCCTCTATCACACCGGTACTGGCACTAAGTTTTATCCGATAGGCCGTGAGGGTACCTATGCACCAGTCACGTTGCAAGGCGTATTGGGAAATCAACCGACGGTTGGCGTCGCCTACTTTCCTACGCCAGCCTTTAATGGTTCTGAGCAGTACTGGCAACAGCGGGTACTGACCGGTAGCTACGATGGTTCAGTGGCTACGCTCACCTTCACCAGTAACAACCTCGATTATGCCAGCGGCACCGATGAACTCATGGTACTAGCCGCTGAACTAGAGTCAAATGACTATGTATCGCTGGGTCAACAATCGCTACGCCGTCAAGGCAACCAATACACGATTACCAGTGCGGGTGCCTCAGCACTCCCAATACTCACGGTTGGATTTGATGTTTCGGACGAAAACCAGAACCTGTTCATCCCCAATGCTTTTTCGCCTACCGCACCGAGTAGCGACGATCAGCGAATTCGGGTGTACGGTCAACAGATCTCTTCTCAGAACTTTTTCCTCTCTATTCAGGATGCGTGGGGCAATACAGTTTACCAAACCACCTCGTGGGAAGAAGCTTCTACCGTCGGTTGGGGCGGTTCGTCATCAGCAAGCACCACCTACCGCTACCTGCTGCGAGGCGAATTTATCGGGGGGCAATCCTTTCAGAAGTCGGGTAACATTACGCAATACTAAATAATGGTGATCCAAACTCCCTGCCTTCCCTCACTGGTGTCGCATAAGCGGTGGCTATCCCTGCTGGTGGGATGCTTACTGGCTACTTCGGGGCAAGCCCAGTCTGGTATGTTTTCGCAGTACTATTTCTCACCGCTGAACGTCAATCCGGCCTGGGTTGGTTCGCAACCTCACCTAGAAGCCAGTGTGCAGCATCGTAGTCAGTGGCGCAACTTAGAGAACCCTTTTCGGTCTAGTTTACTATCGCTGACCAAACCGGTGGCGGTACCGGGTTTTCCACAACACCAACTGGGTGGTGTCAGCCTGGCGGTGGTCAATGAATCAGCGGGTGCTGCCCGCCTTTACCGAGCCACCGGCGTCCAACTGGGTGCCGCTTATAATCTAGCCTTATCACACCCGCGAACGCACCGCCTCTCGTTTGGTTTACAGGGTGGATATACCTGGCGACGCATTGATACCGATCAACTACGGTGGGGCTCACAGTATGACCCTATTGCGGGCTACAATCCCGAGTTAGCGCCATCTGTCGGTGAGCTCAATGACCGAGTTGGCTTCGCCAGCTTTCGGGCGGGCCTGATTTACTATTACAACCCGGCAAGAGCCCTGCTCCTACGTCGGCTCAGTGGGTTTGCGGGGATTTCAGTGGGACCTCTAAACCGACCACAGACCGCTTTTAATCCTAGCGATCGCAGCAGAGATCCACGCGTACTACGGGCACACGGCGGTTTGGAAATTCCGCTGTCAGTATCGGTTCGGCTACTGCCGCAAGTACTGCTGGCCTACCAAAACGCCGAGCAGTACCATCTCAACGTGGGCACCTACCTTCACTACTCGTTTGTGCACACACCAGCTGACTACGATGAACAGTTGCGGTTGATGGTGGGCGCCTGGTATCGTTATGAAGATGCGTGGGTTGCCTCCGCCGGGCTTTCCTACGGTAGGTACCGACTGGCTACTAGCTACGACTTCAACACGCAACCCGTCGCGGTAGGCGCATTTCGCGGAGGCGCCTTCGAGGTATCACTGGCCTATCGCTGGCTCAAAAAGGTTCGTTTTCGCCACCATGCTACTCCTATGATTTGATGGTAAGAATCAGTCAGACCCTATGCACCCTGCTGTTGTTTTGCTACTCAGTGACAGCCTACAGCCAGGCGGATACGACCCGTCGTATCACCCGGCGGGTACCGGCGTTATTGTCGGTGGGGCAGTCATATTTGCAACAGCAACAATTTTACCGGGCCGAAGACTACTTTCGTCGAGCCATTGTTGAGGCACCGGTTCAGGCAGCAGCTTATTATTATCTGGCAGAGTGCAAACGCGGAAGAATGCAGTACGAAGAAGCGAGAACGCTCTATCAAAAAGCACAAACCCTGGACAACGTAGCGTTTCCACTCGCCGAATTCTATCAGGCCTTGATGCATAAGTTTACCGGGCACAACGCCCTGGCGCAACAGCAATTCGTTAAATTCGTCGCCCGCTACAGCACTTCTTCCGACGCTGCACTGCGTGCGTGGATAGTGCGAGCACAGCATGAAATTGACGGTATTGTGATGACCCAACAGTTATCTTCTCTAACCACAGCTGTGCCCTCCTTTCGGTTACTTCCGTCGCCCGTCAATTCATCGTTTCATGATTATGCCGCTTACTCTCCTACTGATGACCTAATTATTAGCTCAGCGCGACCCACCGCACAAAAAAAGGACGTTGATGACCGCTACGGCGAACCATCTAGCAACCTACTTTTCTTCAGCGAGCAGTCGGGCAGTTGGAGGGCTGAATCGAATCACCCACTGGCGGCAGCTGTCAATAGTTCACACCCTGAGGGTAGCGGCGTGTTTGAGAGAGATAGTAGCGCTTTTTACTTTACAGCGTGCCCCTCTGGTGACCCTTGCCGTATAGTAGTCAGCTATTGTGAAGGCGATGAATGGACATCGCCGGTGCCACTGGGGGCTCAAATCAACGCCCTTGAGCACAATACTAAACACCCCGCTCTCTCACCCGGGGGCGACACCCTTTACTTCGCGTCAGACCGTCCGGGGGGTTACGGACAGCTGGATATTTGGATGAGTATTCGAAAGAACCAAACCTGGCAGACTCCTACTAACCTAGGAAAAGCGGTTAACACCGCTTACTGTGAAGTATCACCTACGTACGGAAGTAACCGTACAGCGCTGATTTTCGCCTCTGACCGGCCGAAAGGTATGGGTGGCTACGACTTATATGCGACTGTTAGCCCGACACGTTACCATCGTGCTTTTTCACAGGTAGTTAACCTAGGGTTCCCGTTCAATTCATCAAAAGATGAGCTGTTCTTTCACGCTAGCGCTAAGCGGTCGCTACTGACTTCTAACCGGGGCAGCGCCTCGGGTAGTTTTAATGTTTACTCGGCAGACATACGCGAGGCAACGCTCGCTCCCATCGCTCAACGACGACTACAAGAAGATGAAGCTCGTTATCAAGTGAGGCAACTGCTGACTTCACAGTTTGCTCCAAAAGATAGTTTGTTTCTTCAGCAGCTGTCGTGGGACGACCGGCAGGCAGCGCAACGCTACATCGAGTGGCAGGCGCTTCGCGCGGCTATATCTAAGCAGATAGTACGTACAGACACGATGGAGTTTCAGTATGAGCAGCTTCCTGAACGAGAGCAACAGCTTGTGCAACATCTGGTGCAAGGGCGTGCTCAGCTCCTTGTTAACGAAGACATGAGTGCGCTACAGCCTCAGGACCAGCGTTACTACGAAAGTCTCTCCCCTGCTGAACAGATTCGCATAACGCAACAGGTGAATCAGCAATGGTTTAAACAAATACTACAGGAGCAAATAGATACCCTACAAATAGACAGCTACTTCTACGAAAAGCTGGCTATTACTGACCAGAACAAGATAGACCGAGCGGTGCAACGTCAGCAGACGTTTTATCAACGTGACTTGGCTCATCTACCGGAGCCTACGGATATGTTTTACTACCAGTCGCTGCCGCTACAGGAAAAAACAGCGCTGACCCGGATGGCCCGCGTGCAACAATTTATCGCCCGTGAAGCGGCGGTTTCTTCTAACCAGTCGCTGACGCACGTATACGAGCGGCTTGATCCTACAGAAACATTACTGGTTGAGCGGCATATCAGCCGCCGATCTTTTCAGCAGGCCACCACGGAAGCCTCAACTTTCTCTCCTGAAACAAAGGTTTACTACGAGCAATTGAGCACTGCCGAAAAAGAATCGCTCGAGCGTTTGGCCACCGCGAAGCGTAAGTTTATACTGACGGGAGAAGTAGATGCTCCTCTGGCGGACGATCAACAGTACTACGAAAGTTTACCTACGGAAGAAAAGGAGCAAATCAATCAGGTGATTGATGCCCGTATGTTTGCGCAGGTCACGCAAACGGCATCCGGGGTTTCCGATGTTATTGAGCTGATCCTTGATAAACTTCCCCTGGAAGATCAGCAGCGTATTGACCGTGCGATCGCTAGCCGACGTACATTTCATCAGCGTAGCTTCCAACAGTTACCCACGGCCGACGATATGTTTACCTATCAGGCGCTATCGGTCGAGGAACAAGAGACGATTAGGCGAACAGCACCGCCCCGCCAGTTTGCTCACCGACACTTCACCACAGGAGCGGCGGAAACCGCGTCTACCGTTTTGTATTACGAAAAGTTACCCCGTGCGGATCAGGAAAAGATTGATCGGATAGTAAAGCAGCGCCGGCATTTTATCTTACACCATGCGACCACCTCGCCGCCGCCTGAAGACGATGTGTATCTAGCCACCTTATCCACTGAAGAACAACAACAGGTAGAGCAGGTCATTGCGGCCCGTACGTTTGAGATGTTGCTTGAGGAAGAACCTCAAGCGGCTCAACTCAGCTTTCGTTACTACCAGCTAGCTCCCTCTGAACAAGCGAGTGCACAGCGTTTGGCCCGCAGTCGAAGGACTTTTTCTACCAAGCATATTATCGACCTTAGTACAGCGGTAGCATCAGGGCAGCGCCTCCTGACCATCAATTGGGTTGACCAACCTGTGACCGTGAGCGGCAAGCTGGCCACCTCACCGCAACGAACGTTCTCCCGGCGAGCATTGCCTACGCACGTATATTTGGTCGATGCCCAGAACGACACCTTAGCGATGTCATCGGTCGAGCCCGATGGCACCTTTACGTTTGATAACATCGCTTACCAGGAAACGCACCGGGTGGTTACCAAACGCACGAAACGTACCCTTGCCGCACTAGCTCTGGTGGTAGAAGACCTATCGCTTAGCCGATCGGGCAACGTCAAGCCTAAACGGATTCCCTCGTTCGATCATCTGTTTTTTGCTACCAACCGGTTCGGCTTATCAGAAGCGTCTAAGCGCACGCTGGACAGTTTGGTACAATACCTTCGTCGCCACCCTGAATCCACCGTAGAGATCATCGCCTACGCCGACTCTACCGGAACCTCAGCGTACAATCTCCAGCTCACGCAGAAACGAGCGCAGTCGGCACGGCATTACTTAGTAAAAAGCGGCACCCATGCTAAGCGACTTACTACCCGAGCGATGGGAGCCATTCCGGGAGATAATCTATCGTACTGCCGCCGGGTAGAACTGGTACTTTCTGTGGTGAGTGATGTATCGGAACAGGCGGTGTATCTTATGAAAGCCCCTGTCCTTAAGTGTACGACTAAGTATCAACCGTAGCTTTCTTGTACTAATAGAAGCAAACTTTTCTAACATTGTGCATAGCCATAGAGGCTCTCTCGCCAATCATTTGCCACCATTCGATGCGGATAGACTACCGACTAAACCGTGCTTACATCAGAAAGAGATAGATAAAAACCAATTTTGTTACTATGATCAACAAATTTCACTGCAATTCTTTCAGCTAAAATGCTCCTCAAAGCGATAAAGCTTATAATGCTGATGCGTTATGATTGTATATTTATCCTAAAATCAATATAATTACAGACAAATATTTGGTTTTTCTAATATGTAGCTCCATATTTTAGAACAATACATTACACACTATACAAGTCGCCACTCAATATGCCTATTAAGAAATATCTTGATCGAGTTGAGCACTTCGACTATCTCGTACGCATTCACCGCACTGGCCCACCTCTTGAAGTTTGTAGGAAGCTAAATCTAGCACCGAGTACTTTCTACACATTTCTGAGCGAACTCAAAGAAGATTACGGCTTTCCGATCGGTTACTGCCGCGTCAGAAAAACTTATTTTTATACCGAATCGGGGAAAATGGTAGGCTTACGCTACGAAAAGACAACAAATAATTAATACCAGTACTGTATTTCTGGAGTGGCACAACTTACTATTGTCTTATTGACTACTCAACCCATAGTATTGTGCAACCTAATACTTTTACCGTTAAATCGGTTCTACTAAAGATTACGTTCGGTGTACTATCTGGAATTCTATTAGCAGCCAGTTGGCCACCCTCTTCGCTATTCTTCTTGTCGTTCTTTGGGCTTATACCGCTTCTGGTTCTTCGCGATTCTATTGGAAGCAGCCAGCGTTCGTTAGTCATCTACACATCTTCCGTCGTAGTTGCTTTATTTATCTGGAACGCCTACACAACACAGTGGATTTACAAGACATTCTTTACCAGCGGTATAGTGATAAATTGCATTAATATTACGCTATTTACTATCCCTTGGCTTTTGTACTTCTTGTCCCGAAAGCACCTAGTTCGCTACCAGCAGTATGCGCTACTGGTAGGTTCGTGGATCAGTCTGGAACTGATGCATTACTACTGGGGACTGGCTTTTCCCTATCTCAATTTAGGTAACGTTTTGGCACCTCTTCCGGCATTAGCACAATGGTACGAATATACCGGTGTATTCGGAGGCTCTCTGTGGGTTTGGGGTGCAAATATTCTACTGTTTGAATTGATAAGAGAACTGTCACCCGCAGTAGTTCGTCGAGTACGTCGGATAAGGTTGATTACGCTCTTAGCCGGATGGATATTAGTACCAGTAGCTCTTTCTGCCTTCATTTATTCTACTTATGAGGAGCCTGGCAACACAGTGAATGTGGTGGCAGTGCATCCCAACATGAACTGCCACAAAGAGAGGCAGCTTTACACTGCCGAACAGACGACAAAAGTACACTGGGATCTTACCAAACCGCTTCTAAACAGTGACACTGACTACATTTTATGGCCGGAAAATGCTATCAACTTAGGATGGCTCAACGAATTGCCGCTTCATCCACAGATACAGATGTTGCGTGACAGTCTCAGTCCTTACCCTAACAGCCGCCTCGTGATGGGTGCTATACTATATGAACAATATCAGCCCACAGGTAACAGTGAAATTCCGGTCAACGCAAGAAGTATGGACGTAGGAGGACAACAAGTCTGGTACAATACGTACAATAGTGCTTTGCAACTAGGAGGAAAGACGGATATACAACTGCGGACCAAGATTCATTTAGCTCCCCTGGAAGAGACAACTGTCTACCCTATTGTCGTCAACTTCTTTAGAAAATTTATTCCATCTTTAGGCAAGCGATCTTTCTCTACTAGAACCTCTAACCAAGACGTATTTAAGAGCCAAACGAGCTTCACTCCGCTCATTTGCTATGAGTCGCTGTTTGGTCATACCACGAGGAGGGTTGTGCGCGAGGGGGCTGACCTCTTATTTGTTATTCTTAATGAAGGGTGGATGGATGATGATCAGCAAGCAGCGCAATTTATGCAGTACGCATCACTTCGAGCTATAGAAAACCGAAGAAGTATCGTACGATCCTCTAACAAGGGCTTTACCTGTTTTATCGATCAAAGAGGCGTTGTGCAACAGTCTGTCACCAGCAATAGCGCCACCGCAATATCGGGAGAAGTACAGACCAATAGAGCAAAAACATTTTATACACTGGCCGGTGACTACGTGGCATGGGGCGCGCTCATCATTGCTGTCTTCTTAGCTACTTTACTACTCTTTCGTGCGGTAACTCAGTTAGAGAGAAGGGATCTCTATGGTTCTCTAGCCAAGCAAAACGCTTAAACTTTATTTCTTTTTATTCACTCAAATCCCAAATAACAATGAAAACTCTGTACTTACGCTGCACCCTTCTGCTAGCATTAGGTTGCTGCAATCTCGCCATCGCTGGTAGTCCTGATCCACCAGCACCACCGCCTACTGTATCAATTTCTATATCAGGTGCAGCCTCATCTAGCACTGTTTGTCCGGGTGATTCCTTTACCGCCCGGGCTAATGTATCTAACACTAGTACCAGTGGCCTTACTTACGAATGGGCTATTGCTATAGGAACAGTAAACGGACAAAATATTACGACTACTAACAGTAATACCGTCACCGGTATAGTGAGCCGTCCCTTCTCAGGAAGTAGGTCTAATATCACAGTGAGGGTCTTCAGAAGTGGAAGCGAGATTGCTGAAGATATAAAGCCTGTAACCGTATTGTCTAATACAAGCCCTTCTCAACCGGGGGCAATTAGCATACAAAATAATAACCCCAATGCGCCGACAAGTGTAGCAATTTGTCAGAATTCAGGTGCTACATTTTCCGTAGCCGCTGTTTCAGGGGCCTTTCAGTATCGGTGGGCAGTCAATGGTAGTACTACCACGACGAGTAGTCGTTTTTTCTCACCCTTCTTTAGAAACACCGGACAACAAACCGTTTCCGTAGTGGCGGTAGGATGTGGAGGGTCTAGCGCAGCTAGAAGTGTGACTGTATCAGTGATACCTAGCAACCAATCACCGTGTGACGGGCCTCAATTTAGACTTGCCGCTGAACCCGCTGACAAAGAAGCGGTAAGCACTTATCCTAACCCGGTCGAAAACGGAAAGCTTCAAATAGATGTACCTAGCGAGTATTTGGCCTCACCGGCTCAATTAGTAAATCAGAAGACTGGTGATATAGTCAAGTCTTTCTCTATTGACGATGTGCAATCTGAAGTATCAACCGATAACTTACCTAAGGGCACTTATCTATTGCGCGTACAGGGCAGCGAGGGTACCATCACCCGGCGAATCATCATTGAGTGATTCAATTCCTGTGAAACTTCTGAACAAATGGGCGGCTAAGTGTCGCCTATCTTTTTAAATTAGCTTGTACCTTTTGCCCAGTACTATGAAAAACTTACGCTTCCTCTGGTGCCTGTTGATACTTATCTCCTGTGAATCGGTCGTGGAAGTGGATGTCCCACGTGAAGTAACCAAGCCTACCGTCAACGCGTTCTTTACACCGGACAGCCTCTGGTCTGTCGAGCTGAGTGAGAACCGCTATATCTTAGACAACGACCAGTTCGAAGGATTGCCCGGAGCCACGGTAGAAGTATGGCAGAACGAACAGTTGGTCACCGAACTACTGTATCAGGGAGAGGATAGGTTCAAAGGGCACAGTATCTACCAAGCCACGGGAGCCTCCCCTCAGACGGAGATTCCTTATACCCTACGAGTACAACACCCTGATCATGCCCCCCTAGAAGCTATTAGTCAGGTACCAACCGCACCGAATGTTGTTCGTGCTACGCTAGACACACTTGATGTTAGGCTAGATGAAGATTTCGCTGATGATGGCATCGCGTACGGTCTCACGCTTCTATTGAATGATCCCCCCGAGGAAAATTTTTATAGTCTTTCTGTTATCCTTCGTTCTGAAGTCTTTGTTCCATTGGTTAAGGATGATGTTTCTCTACTATCAATAGAAGAGAATGTATGGTTCATTGACGTTCAGTCAGATGATCCAATCGTGGATAATCCTTTTAATCGCTATCGTGACGAGCTACTTTTCAAAGACGTGAGCTTCAATGGACAACAGTACGAGTTGAAGATTTACGGTATACTTGAACTAGGAGATGCAAGAATTATTAGATTTTTTAGTGGTGGTAGTCCTATCAACGAAGACGCTTATGATAGAGAAGGTAATCTTGTTCGCCAAGCGGGTGAGATAGCTGGTATTGGAACACTACAAGTGGTACTACGCAACACCACAGAAGCCTACTACGAGTACAATTTTACCCGTGATCTACAGGCCTCCATCGAGGACAATCCTTTTGCTCAGCCAGTACAGGTATTCGACAACATAGAAAACGGCCTTGGTATCTTCGCGGGTTACAACCAAACAGAGAAGCAAGTAGTCATTCGATAGATCAGATACTGGTACTACTGTGCTATTTACGCTACACAACAAATCTTACTCTTATGCTGCGACTACTACAGCTCATACTGATGGTTGGTATCGTACCGGTTGCGGTTGCGCAACGGACTACCGTCAGCGGCTACGTCCGCGATGCACAGAGCGGTGAGCCCCTTATCCAGGCAACGGTGGTCGGCACGGAGGCGGGTATTGGTACAGCAACCAATCGCTATGGTTACTATACGCTTACCGTGCCTAGTAACCAACCCTCCGCTGATACCCTGCGGCTACGGTTTTCCTACGTAGGCTATACCCCTTACGAGCTGTTGCTTTCGTTGAAAAGCGATACCATCATCGACGTAGAACTCACTTCCAATAATCTACTAGAGGAGATCGTAGTAGAGGCCCCTGAAAACCTGATACACGAACGGACGCAAATGAGCGTCGTATCCGTACAGCCCGAACAAGTAGAACGCATGCCCGCACTGTTGGGTGAAGTGGATATTCTCAAGACACTACAACTGATGCCGGGAGTGCAGTCGGGTAACGAAGGTAGTGCCGGACTTTACGTACGCGGCGGAAGTCCTGACCAAAACTTGATCCTGCTCGATGGAGTACCCGTATACAATGTATCGCATCTTTTTGGTTTCTTCTCGGTCTTCAACCCCAGTTCTATCAATCATATAGAACTCACCAAAGGGGGCTTTCCCGCTCGTTACGGCGGTCGCCTATCGTCGGTGCTTGACATTCGAATGAAGGAAGGCAACACCAAACACTTTGCTGGCGAAGTTGGGCTCGGTATCATTTCGGGCAATGCTTCCATTGAAGGACCTATCGTTAAGGATAAAGCTTCGTTTATCATCTCTGGCCGCCGAACGTACCTCGATCTGGTAGCGCAACCCCTGCTTAATGAGTTTGCCGGTGACGAAGATGATAACGTGGGTTACTACTTCTACGACTTTAACGCCAAGGTGAACACGCGACTCGGTAAGAAACATCACCTGTACCTTAGTGCTTACACGGGACAAGACAAGGGCGCGGTACGTGATGAGCGTAGCCGCTTGGTTGACGGCGTACAAACGGAGAGTTCTGATGACTTCAAGCTATCCTGGGGTAACTTCACTACCGCCTTACGCTGGAACTACGTCATCTCGCCACGTTGGTTTAGCAACACCACGCTTACCTACAGCCGCTACGATTACGACAACGATGTTACCTACGAAACCACCCGAACAGATAACCCGTCTGCTGATCCAGGGAGCAGTGAGGCGGATAGTAGTTATAATTTTTCTCGCCAACGCTACCGCTCCTCCATCGAAGATTGGGCCGGACGTATCGACCTAAACTTCACCCCTAACCCTCAGCACCACGTTCAGGCGGGAGCTAGTCTTATCTACCATACCTTTAACCCCGGAGCCACCAACTACGTTTTTGACACCCTTGCTACCGATGATATTATCGCGGGCGACACGGTATTGAGTTCAGGCCTCATTGAAGCCTGGGAAGGGTTTGCCTACCTAGAAGACCAGTGGCAGGTTTCCTCACGGCTCAGTATGAACGTTGGTTTACACGCTTCGGCCTTTCAGGTGGATAGCAAAACCTATTCTTCACTGCAACCCCGTGTATCACTTCGTTATCTACTCGGTAAAACGCTGGCATTGAAAGCTTCGTACGCGCAAATGACTCAGTTCATTCACCTGCTCACCAACGCCGGGCTGGGTCTGCCCACCGACTTGTGGGTACCCGCTACCGAGCGAATCCGGCCACAGCAGGCAGAGCAAGGCGTGATCGGACTAGCGAAGACGCTACCCGGTGGGTGGCAAGTAAGTCTGGAAGGCTACTACAAAACTATGGACAACCTGATCGAGTATCGTGACGGAGCCGATTTTTTGAACGCCGAAGAAGATTGGCAAGATAAGGTGACCGTGGGTGAGGGACGTAGCTACGGCGGTGAGCTGTTAGTAGAGCGACGAGCCGGTAGGCTTACAGGATGGTTCGGCTACACCTTGTCATGGACCGATAGACAGTTTGAAGACATCAACTTCGGCGAACGCTTCCCCTTCCGCTATGATCGCCGCCACGATATATCTACCACAGCTTCATATCAGTGGACAGACAGACTCACTGCCTCGGCTACCTGGGTATTCGGATCTGGACAGGCGGTCACCCTACCAGTATCGTCTTACGCACCGACCGAAATTGCCGACTTCTTTTTTCGTGAAATCAGTAGTGAAGGGGATATTGAAGAAATTCAGGGCCGTAACGGCTTTAGAATGATACCGTATCATCGGTTAGACTTAAATGTGCAGCATCGCAAGGAAAAGAAGTGGGGCGAGCGTATCTGGACCATCGGTGTGTACAACGCATACAACCGCCAGAACCCCTTCTTCATCAACCGAGATATCTCTGCCACCGGTACCCGGCGATTTGTGCAGTACACCCTATTTCCCGTGCTACCGGCCATCTCCTATAAGCTACGTTTTGAGTAAGTGTATCCGTAAGATGTATCTATTCCGTCGCAGCGATGCCGATAAACCAAGCTTTGACAATACTAATGAAGAATTGAAGCAGATCATATATTACCCCCCACATAAAACCACAAACGTCATGACAAGGATACCGTTTCTTTTGGTACTAGCTCTGTTTGTTGCATGCAGCGACGATGAAGAACCTGTAGCGTGTGAAGTCCAATTTGAACCCTTCCGCTTTAGGACTATAGATCAATCCGGTAACAATAGCTTAGCGAGCAATAATGCTCCCGACGACATCAGGCTCTTTTACGTTGATGAAGGTGCAGAAAAGTCGATAGAGGTTACAATTATTGAATCTGATGAGCTGACGTACGCGAGTTCGACTGACCTTTCTTTAATCAGCATCAACATTGGTATAGATAACTTCTTCTTAGATAGAGACGGTTCTGTTGATACACTTTTAGTAAATGTGTCCGATGCGTCTACCAGTGAGTGTAACGCTTATGTTTTCGACGCAATAGAGTTCAACGGTGCAGCAGCTCCGCTCGATTCGGCAGCGACCCCACCAGTCTATATTTTATCTGAGTAAAAGTAGTGCTATAACCTTCAATGACACTACCGAGGATAGTTTGCGCGAGCCTGGGCTTTGTTTGTCCCGTTGTAGAAGGCTACCCCCCGCCGTGACTCAGTGCATCTAGTTTGTTCTGTACCAGATCGAGCTGCTGTTGGTTATTCAAACTGTAGTAGATACCCTCTAGTGCCTTGAGTGTGTTGTAATTCTGATGGTCAATTCGGTTAGCTTTTAACACGTAGGGCAACGCCTTTTGGAACAATCCGGCCGATGCGTTGAGCAACTGGTCAAACTCAAAAATATCCTTCTCAAAAACTTCGTCGTTATTAATAAGTTCTACTCCCTTGTTGTAGTAGGTGATTCCCAGGTTGTAGTTGGCCAGCAGATTGTTGCTATCTACTTTAAGCACCTTTTCGTAAATATCTACTCGCTTCTTAAAGTGAGCTTCTCTACGATCAGGATTAGCGTTGAGCAGATGCCCCTGAATGGTGCCGTATAACAGCATCACTTCTGTATCCTTTTTGTACGATGAGAGGTAGTCTTCGGTGGCTTGCGCCGCCTTTTCATACTTTTTTTCTTTCATCAAGGTGTTGAGCTCCGCAATCTGTAGTCCCCGGTCATCTGAATACAAAATACGTCCCATGTCTATCATGGTACGGGCTTTACCGGTTTCGCCCGCCTCAAGATAGCTCGACGAAAGCGTCTCGTAGATTAATGGATCGCGATGACCGGCAGCCAGCGCCTGCGAGAAGTAAAGCCGAGTCGAGTCGGCATGGCCGGTCATTAAGTGCGCGTATCCCGATAAGTACGCCGCTTCAGCGGCAAATTTGTTAAGCTTGCTAGCGTCTTCATTGAGAACTCGTAGCTGACTGAGTGCTTGTTCGTAATGCTCTTGATTGAGCATGGCCACTGCCTGGTTATAGTAATATGTATAAACAAACGCCGCAATGGCTTCGCAATCTTTATAATATTTATCACCCCCTGCTAGCGTGACACTCTTATCAGCGGCTCGCAGTGCTTCTACGGCGTAGTCAATGTTTTTCACCTGATCTGCCTTAAAAAGCTCTTTACTTACGTAGCTTCTTACGTACCACGCCCGGGCATCTTGGGCGGTCTCTTCGTGTTGCGTGGCCAAATTGATGGCCTGCCAACTCCGCAAGAGTTCTTTGTCTTTAAGTAACTCAAAGGCCTTTTCTACCATCAGGTTTTGCGCCTCGGCCGACGAAAGTAGCCCAATCGTAGCCATTAACACGAAAAAAAATCTTGTCATTGTGTATACGGTGTGTCTGATTTACCAAGCAGTGATTGATACCAACCACCCACTGGGTACGCTATCGTAAATAAATTTCAAGTTGATAGATTTACGCAAACAAGTATAGCGTCTCACACCAAAAACGGTACATCAGTAGGTATTTCGCTAAACATGACCACGACGCCGAATACCTTCATTGTCCTAATTTGCTAAAGAGTCTTTCGCGCGTGACTATTATCTTCGTAGATTGCTGCCATTGACGTAACCTTCTGCCCTATGCAATACCTTTCGCTATCCAAGAAGTCTGCGGTGGTTACCGGCGGTGGCAGTGGTATCGGACGTAGCATTGTAACTACGTTTGCCCGACAAGGGGCAAACGTATTCGTGTTAGACCGTGACCAAGAGGCACTCCGCCAGCTCCAGGAAGATGAAGCCACGGCCAACCACCTAGTCACTTACTCGTGTGACGTGGGGAACCAACGGGAAGTTGCCGGTATATTTAATGCTATCCGTGAACGCACTGAGCGTATAGACATTCTGGTAAACAATGCGGGGGTTGCGCACATCGGCACCGTAGAGACTACGACTGAAGAAGATTTAGACCGCATTTATCACACTAATATCAAGGGAGTTTACAACTGTCTACACGCCTGTGTGCCAATTATGAAGTCACAGGGCGGCGGAGCCATTCTTAATATGGCGTCAGTGGCTTCTATGATAGGTATAGCCGACCGCTTCGCTTATACCATGAGTAAGGGCGCGGTGCTGACGATGACGTATTCGGTAGCCAAAGACTATCTGTCTGACCATATTCGGTGTAATTGCATTTCGCCGGCCCGGATACATACGCCTTTCGTCGATGGCTTTATTGCGCAAAACTACCCCGACCAACAAGAAGAAATGTTCGAGAAGCTATCGCAGACGCAGCCGGTTGGTCGTATGGGGACTCCTCAGGAAGTGGCTACTTTGGCCTTATATCTTTGTTCAGACGAAGCTGGTTTTATCACCGGTACCAACTATCCGATTGACGGTGGATTTGTTAACCTCAATAGCTAGTGCTCACGATCAATCATTATCAGCGCGCTAACGAATATGAAGTTGGTTGATGGTACAGCGAACCCAACTGATCTACAAAACACACAACCACTAATAACCAATCAAATGAAGCTATTCCGATTTGGCCCACCAGAAAACGAAAAACCCGGCGTCATCTACCAAGGAAAACGGATAGACGTAAGCGCTTTCGGTCAGGATTACGACGAAGCCTTTTGGATCAAGGACGGACCGGCCCAACTGGACACTTGGCTCACTGCCCACGCAGGCGACTGCCCTGTGGTTGACGATCACGAACGCCTAGGGCCACCGTTGCTACGCCCCGGTAAGATCATTTGTATCGGCCTCAACTACCGCGATCATGCGTCTGAGAGCGACATGGTGCTCCCTCAGGAGCCGATCGTTTTCTTCAAAGCTACCTCGGCCGTGGTAGGCCCTAATGACGATCTGCTGATCCCCCGAGGTGGCGAGAAAACGGATTGGGAGGTGGAACTGGCGGTGGTGATGGGTAAAAAAGCTACCTACGTGAGCGAAGCCGACGCCCTGGACTACGTAGCGGGCTACACCCTTCACAACGACTACAGCGAGCGAGCGTTTCAGCTAGAGCGTGCCGGGCAGTGGGTAAAAGGAAAGAGCTGCGACACCTTCGCGCCTATCGGCCCTTACTTGGTCACGCCAGACGAAGTGAAAGATGTACACCAGCTCACACTATGGCTTAAGGTGAACGGCGAGATACGCCAGCAGGGCAGCACCGCTGACCTTATCTTCAATATACCTTATCTGGTGAGCTACCTCAGCCAGTTTATGTCGTTACTACCCGGAGACATCATTTCTACCGGTACTCCGGCAGGTGTAGGCCTGGGAATGGATCCTCCTCAGTACCTCAAAGAGGGTGATGTGGTAACGCTGGGTATCGACGAATTAGGAGAGTCTGAGCAGCACGTTAAGAGAGCCTGATCGTTTATGAGTCGCATCGATAGCCACCAGCACTTCTGGCACTACGCACCGAGTACCCATCCGTGGATTACCCCTGAGATGCAGTCGCTGCGGCGTGACTTTTTGCCTACCGATTTGCTACCACACTTGAGCCAACATCGCATTGATGGTTGTGTAGCGGTACACGCTAGCCAATCAGAAGACGAAACCGCTTTCTTATTAGACTTAGCCCATCACCACGACTTTATTCGGGGTGTGGTGGGTTGGATAGATTTGCAGAGTGATCAGCTACCGGAACGCTTAGCACAGTACCGAAGCTTTTCTAAGCTGGTAGGCTTCCGCCATATCGTACAGGATGAGACTGACCCCGAGTTTCTGGCTCGACCGGCCTTTCGGCGGGGAGTAGCGTTGCTGGCCGATCATCACCTAACCTATGACTTGCTGATTAACGCGAATCAGCTATCCGCGGCTACTGCACTGGTGCAAGCGCTACCTCAAGTGCAGTTTGTGCTGGACCATCTGGGAAAACCTAACATCAGTCGGGCCGAGCAAAATCCTTGGCAAGACCATATTATGACGTTAGCCACGCATCCGAATGTGTACTGTAAACTATCGGGTATGGTGACCGAAGCGGACTGGGAGCATTGGCAGCCAGCTGACATGACCTTCTATTTAGACACTATACTTGAAGCCTTTGGCACAGAGCGGATTATGTACGGTTCTGACTGGCCGGTGTGTTTATTAGCAGCTTCCTACGACCGGGTATACTCGCTTGTGAGCGAGTACGTAAGCAGACTCAGTGCTACCGCCCAAGCCGACGTATTTGGCAATAATGCCGCTAAGTTTTACAATCTACCCAACGAATGAACCTGAATTTGTCGAATAAAATTGCGGTCGTCACCGGTGGGGCAAGCGGCGTTGGCGAAGCGGTGGTACGTGGTTTTCTGCAAGAGCAGGCAGTGGCTGTCATCGTCGATCGCGATGAGGACCGCGGAGAAGAGTTGGCCATGGAACTGGGTGAGCGCTGTCTGTTTGTTAGTACAAACCTTAATGACTCGGCTCAGTGTCAGAGAGCCATCCGTACTGTACTATCGCAGTGGCAGCAGATTGACGTTTTAGTGAACAACGCCGGTGGTAACGACTCGGTAGGACTAGAGCACGGCTCGCCCGACAAATTCACCCACTCTCTGGTTAACAACCTGCAACATTACTACACGATGACGCACTATGCGCTGCCCCACCTTATCAAAACCAAAGGCAACATCGTGAACGTAAGTTCTAAAACCGCCCTCACCGGTCAAGGTGGCTCTTCGGGATATACAGCAGCGAAAGGAGCCCAGTTGTCACTCACCCGCGATTGGGCCATTGAGCTACTACCCTACGGAATACGGGTGAACGCAGTGGTACCTGCAGAAGTGGATACTCCTATGTACCAGCGATGGATTAGTCAGCAACCACAACCGGAAAAAAAACGGGCGGCCATTGAGCAGCGTATTCCGCTCGGGCAGCGAATGACAAGTTCGCAAGAAGTAGCCAACACTGTACTATTCGTAGCTTCGGAGCGCGCGTCGCACACCACCGGCCAGTTTCTATTTCCTGACGGTGGTTATACGCACTTGGATCGGACAGTGGGAGTAAATCCATAAAAAAAGCTTCCGCCACAGAAGGACAAAAGCTTTCTTTATGATCAAAAACTAGGTGGTTGTAATGTAGTGGATAAAGTGAAGCGACAAATCTAAACGTAGCTATACGTTATTCTCATGATCTTACGAAGATATAAAAACTAAGGGTAAATACATTATTATTTTTTGGATAAGTCTGCCGCCTGACACCTTTTAACTATTGTAATAACGATCGTGTGTCAGTATCTATAATAGCGTACTCATAGTTATCCGACCACCCCGATGATAAGGGTAGCACTTGTCGTCCTCGCCCCTCTCTCGTCATACCTACTTTCTCCAGTACTTTGATCGAACCTTGGTTTTCTACGGCACAGCCCGCTTCGATCCGGTGCAAACCAAGTGAATCAAAGCCGAAATCGATGACGCTATTCAGTGCTTCCGTGGCGTATCCCTGCCGCCAGAAATTAGGATGTATCTTGTACCACACCTCCCCTCTTTTAAACTTGCTTGCCCCGAGTCTGAACCCCAACAAACCAATAAACTCTTTGTCCGCTCGCTTTTCTACGGCGAAGATATAGCTTTTGATGCGCGGCTGCCGGTGGCCCTCGATCCAAGCTTTAACAATGGATTCAGTTTCGGCCATATTTTTTGGTATACCCAAGGTATTGTACTCGTTAGTTTCGGGCAACTTATGCAGCGTGTGAATCGCCGACAAATCAGCTTGAGTCACCAGTCTTAGTTTTAGCCTTTCAGCAAGCAGTTCAGTATT
Source organism: Tunicatimonas sp. (assembly GCA_965213875.1). Lineage (GTDB taxonomy): Bacteria > Bacteroidota > Bacteroidia > Cytophagales > Cyclobacteriaceae > Tunicatimonas. The sequence goes on from CBDCAN010000035.1 coordinate 30,235, forward strand.
CATGGTGTTTATCTGATACGCAGTCATAAAAAAGCAGAGGCACAAAACTGCACCTCTGCTCCTTCTACACTACTCAGTAGTACCTACATCTTCTCTAGCACTTCCATCACCTCACGAACGTGCCCCTCTGAAGTTTTAAGCAGTTCCATTTCCTGGTCGTTGAGGTCTAGCTCAATCACACGCTCAATGCCATTACTACCTAAGATAACCGGAGCTCCCAGATAGCAGTCGCTGATACCGTACTCGCCCTCCAGTTTGACACATACCGGAAAAACGCGCCGCTGGTCGCGAACGATAGCTTCTACCATCTGGGCCGCAGCAGCTCCCGGAGCGTACCAGGCAGAAGTACCCATCAGCTTCACCAGTTCGCCGCCGCCCTTCTTCGTGCGTTCTACAATCGCATCCAACTTATCGCTGTCGATGAGTTCGGTCACCGGAATACCACCCACCGTGGTGTAGCGGGGCAGGGGCACCATAGTATCGCCGTGTCCACCCATCAGTACGGCCTGAATATCTTTGGGTGAGACGTTTAGGGCTTCTGCCAAGAATGATCGGTAGCGAGCGGTATCCAGAATGCCCGCCATGCCCATCACCTTATTACGCGACGCCTTAGAAGTTAGGTGCGCTTGGTACGTCATCACGTCCAGTGGATTAGAGACGATAATCAATATAGCATCCGGAGAGTGCTTGATCACATTTTCAGTCACGGTCTTTACAATACCCGAGTTGGTACCGATCAGATCGTCACGACTCATACCAGGCTTACGGGGCAGTCCTGAGGTGATGACCACCACGTCTGAACCGGCGGTTTTGCTATAGTCATTAGTAGAACCAACAGTGCGGGTGTCGTAGAGATTGATCGGAGACTTCTCCCAGATATCTAGCGCTTTGCCCTCGGCAAGCCCCTCTTTAATGTCGACCAGCACTACTTCGTTAGCGACCTCCCGATACGCGAGCACGTCGGCGCAGGTGGCTCCTACGTTGCCAGCGCCTACCACGGTTACTTTTGTCATGTGAATTACGGTTTGGGATAAGAAAAATGAACGAGTGTAAGGTAGCAAGAAATAAGAAAAATTGGCATTTAGTTGATGAAAACCGCCGACTTGGAACAGGAGACAGTAAGCAGGCGTGTACAGGATTGCCTCGCAGCGGCAGTCAGTGATTACTGCTACCTTCTCGAAGACGTAAAACTTAACTTACACGGCACTGCTCGTCATTCTACCACAAAGGGTGACGGACTGAAGCAGAGGATGAACACCACCAAGGCGATCCAGCCGAGCAGCTTTCTTCCGGCACCCAGAGGACGGTCTATCGCGGCGGGCGGGTGGTAGACGCCCAGTACGCGACCGATCAGGAAACCAAAGACCAGCCACCCCTGGTAACCCCGCGCGGCGGGAACAAGCCAGACCAATACGAACTGAAACGTGAAGACTCCCAACGCCACCACAAAGTTGGTAGATGCCACTTTGGTTAGCCGTGAGAAGGTCAGGTACAAAAAACCCAAGTAGGCTATTCCCCACGTTAATAAGTCTTCGGTGGCGACGGCGGGTGTTACCAGCCCCAAACCCGCGTAGGTAATAAAGGCCACAAATAGTACTGCCGAGATGCGGCGATGACTCCGATAGCCCACCAAACCGTACAAAATGTGTCCGCCGTCTAGTTGACCGATAGGAATCAAATTAAGGGCCGTGAAGAATAGGGATAGAAAGCCAGCAAAAAGCCAGGGATAGTGAATGATCTCGTAGGCATTGGGCATCCGTGCGGCGTCGGCTACGTAGGTTTTGAAGATATCGAACAGCAATGTGGTACCTAGCTGTAGTGCTCCGGGCTCATCGTATACGTGCTGCGCATAATCGGCTCCGTACTGTTCATACTCAGGATGAATGGTGTAGATGTGCTCCGGTGGCGGCAAGTGCGTGAATCCGTAGAACAATACCCCTAAGGCAACCACAAAGCCGGCCAGCGGACCAGAGATACCGATATCAAAGTACTGCTGACGCGTTTTGATGGCCTCTTTGATCCGAATAAATGCCCCCATGGTGCCAATGGAGGGCATAGGAAATCCAAACAGAGCACCAAACCCCAGCCACATAGGAATGTAGAAGGGCAATGTGACGCGCACCCGGTGATAGCGAGCGGTAAAGTAATGACCAAACTCATGAACCGTCAAAATACCCAGAAAGGGTACGGAGAACCACAGTCCCTGCCAAAAGTAGTCCCAGGTGAGCGCTCCCTCTCCTACTCCCACAAACCGACCAAACTGCCACTCCGCTCCCGCCAGTGTGGTAGCGGTTAGCGTAATTAGAAAAAGTAGTAGTTGCGTGATTCTCTGCCGTATTAAGGTTATTTTCATACGGCAAATACGTCAAGAATACCGTGCGATGGCGTGATCAGCTGTGTCATCATTCCTACCTGCTGCGCCGCTTGTATATTTTCGGGTCGGTCATCCAAGAAGAGGGTTTCTTCCGGACGCAAACCACTATCGGCCAGCACGGACCGGTAGATTTCCACTTCTGGCTTTCTCAATTTAAGTAGATGAGAATAATATACCTTCTCGAAGAAGTGGTCAATGGCAGGATAGCCACTCACCCCCTCAATAATTTTGTTGAACGCTCGCACATGAATGGCATTGGTATTACTCAGCACAAACGTACGGTATTGTTCGCGTAATCGCGCGAGTAGCGTAATTCGTTCAGCAGGCACGCCCAACAACATACGGCACCAAGCATCATCTATCCGCTGGTCTTCCAACAGTGGCTGTTGCGTAATGGCACGTATACCTTCTCTAAAAGTCTCATCCGTTATTATCCCTTTTTCGTAGTCTAAAAACAGCTGAACGTGCTCAGCCAGTTGATCCTGAGCGGTTACTTGGGGGGCAGCCAGTGCTTGCATGGCCGAGAAAGAAGCCGCAGGATCAATATCGATCACTACTCCCCCGAGGTCAAACACTAAATTTTGAACTTTATGCGGAATCATATTAAGCAAATAAATAGTATAGCTTCAATTTGTTACAACCCTTTTCCCGGGTCGCCTAAATAGTTATGTTTGTATTATTAGGCTGAGGGTTTCGTTTCAAACTTACCCTTGTGAGCAGAACCGCCGAAACTACAAAGTATGAGCAATATTGCTGGCGTTTTAAAAGACTTTTTCGCCTCACATCAGCAGAAAGTGGTACAGGCAACAGCCCCCGCGCGGCTCGATGTGATGGGCGGTATCTCTGACGTAGCGGGAGCACTATTGGTTCAAAAGGTGCAGGATGAGATATCTACCGCTTACGTAGCCGCGCGAGATGACCAGCGCATCACCCTCAAACTCATTTACCAAGACCGTGAACAATGGCATGTGGAGTTTGACTACGCCGAAATTGTGGGTCAGTTTCCCTCACTGAACTACGAATACGCTCGCCGCCAGATTCTACAAACCAGCGCCGACGAAGCGGTGCTTACGGTAGTAGGTTGCCTGCTGATTTTGTTCGACGATCAACGCTTAAAATTTGAGGGACTGGATATTATCATCGTGAGCGATGTGCCTCCGAATACCGGTATAGGCGCGGGAATTTCGTATCAAATTGCTTTGCTCAAGGCGGTGACCAACAGCCTCAACCTAAATTTGAGCGAACTGGCTATTCCAGACATCGCGCACCGGGCCGAAAACTGGATCGGTGGTTTCTGTAGTGGTTCGGGTGGGCTCATGGCATCTTACGCAGCCGCTGCTCAGCGCTTAACCCCCATCACCAGCGTACCGAGCGAGGTCTTTCATCCGATCAATATTCCGGATAATATTGCTCTGGTGGGCATTGACACCGGCGTAGCGGTGTCTTTGTCAGATGCAGCCTACAGTGATGCGCGCACGGCTATGTTTATGGGCTACAGTATCGTGGCCCTGAACAGCGGCGCCACGGTGCACGACTTAGAAATTGCCCGTGAAACCCAAGATTGGTCTACCCTGCCCTACCAGGGCCGCATCGCGGCCATTCACCCGTCCGAGTTTGAAGATAAGTTTTTGCCGGTGCTACCCGAATATCTGTCAGGTCAGGAGTTTATTGATAAGTATCAGACTACCATAGACGTCATTTCGTTTATTGATCGGGACAAAACGTATAAGGTGCGCAACTGTACCCGGCATCCGGTTTACGAAAACTTTAGAGCCAAACTATTTGCTCAGATCATAAAAAACTACACTACTGAGTTTCAAAATTACTCTAACCGGCTCAACCTGATGGGCGAACTGATGTACCAATCTCATCAGAGTTACGTTGACTGTGGCTTGAGTCACCCCCAGGCCGACGATTTAGTCAGTCGGGTAAAACAAGGATCAGCACGAAGTTTGTACGGTGCTAGAGTGACCGCGCAGGGCGGCGGCGGTACCGTCTGCGTACTGTGCGGGGGTATTTCAGGAATTGATCGGGCTCGCGAAATTCATGAATCATATCAACAGAGTTTCGGCAGCTCCGTTGCGTTTTTTAAATAACTACATAATGCGTCACTACTCAACATGGGAAATTAGCCTAGTGCTTGTAAAAGGCCAGCGCGATCCTACCGATCCGTTTTCGCAACGCGTGTGTCAAATTCTGCTAGACATGCGCCTTCAGCAAGAGGGACTTGACTCACTGCTACGCTTAATCTCCAAATCATTCAAAAAGTACCCTTCGGCGGGTCAGCGACAGTTCTTCAGCAACCTGGAGCGTATTGCGTTTGACCCTACGCTGCCCACGGAGTACACTAACCTGATGGTAACCTTCTTACAAGAACATATGGAATACGTGCCTAGCGCGCAGACTTCCTGATTCAACACTCGTAAAAGTCTTCGTCGATGCCTGCTCGGTTTCTCGAGTGTAAGGACACCGGAAACTCCCAGAGTTGCTGTACGTGCCGTAGGGTTTCTTCCGCATCTTCTTCTTCTAACAACCGTTCGTCTTGAATGCGGTGAATCAACGTCAGTTTGCTAGTGCGGTGGAGGTCCACTTCCTCCACCTGAATATTAGGCACCCGGGTGCCACGATCATACTGCTTGCTTAGCATCTCACGAATTCGGCGGTAGCCTCGCTCGTTATGGATAGCATCAATTTCAAAGTACTCGTCCTCTTCATCATCCGTGATGGCGAACAGTTGCATGTCGCGGATCACCTTAGGTGACAGGTACTGGGCGATAAAGCTATCGTCACGAAAGTTCTCCATTGCGTAAATCACTTCGTCTAGCCAATCTTTTCCGGCCAAATGAGGAAACCAGTGCTGGTCTTCTGGAGTAGGCGATTGACAGATGCGCTTAATATCCATGAAGATATTAAACCCTAACGTGTAGGGGTTTAGTCCTGAGAAATACCGGCTGGAGTAAGCCGGCTGGTAGATTACTCCACTGTGACTCTGAATAAACTCCAGCATAAAGCCATCGCTGAGGTAACCTTCGTCAAATAGTTGATTGATAATGTGATAGTGCATGAACGTGGCAAACCCTTCGTTCATCACCTTGGTCATTCCTTGCGGATAGAAGTACTGCGCCACTTTACGGACAATACGAACAATTTCGCGCTTCCAGGTAGGCAGCTTGGGAGCATTCTTTTCGATAAAGTAGAGAATGTTTTCCTCCGGCTCCTTCGGGTACTTCTCCTGTTTTCCTTCCAGTTGTTTTCTCTTCTTCTCCAGCAGAGAGGGCGGCAACGTACGCAGCAGTTCGTTGTAGTTCTCCGTTTTAGCCTTGGCCAATCGGCGCAAGCGGGCTTCCTCTTTCTGACTCGACAACTTGGGAGGCTTCTTGTAACGATCCACCCCGTAGTTCATCAGGGCGTGGCACGCATCTAGCACCGCTTCTACCTCCTCCTCACCAAACTCTTCTTCGCACTTCATGATAAAATCGCGGGCAAACACCATGTAGTCAATGATAGAGTCGGCCGAAGTCCAGTCTTTGAACATGTAGTTATTCTTGAAGAAGGCATTGTGTCCCTGGCAGGCGTGCGCAATCACCAGTAGCATCATACAGGTAGAGTTGTTCTCCATGTTATAGCTGATGCAAGGATTGGAGTTGATCACCATCTCGTAGGACAACCCCATACGCCCCTTTTGGTAATTACCCTGACTGCTCACGAAGTCTTTACCGAACTTCCAGTGAGGATAAGAAGTAGGCAGACCAACCAATGCGTAAGCATCCAGCATCTGCTCGGAGGTTACAATTTCTATCTGATTTGGATACGTATCCAATCGGAAACACTTTTGCCCTATCCGGCTGGTGAGTTCATCCGCCACTTTCAGAGTATCAAAGTCCCAGTTTGAGTCGCTAAACATCGCTCGGTATCGTTCCTTCTTGGTCATGGGTTGGACGTTGGTTATTAGATTTCGGATGATCTTCAGGGTGAAGAGACGCTAGATGCTGGTTATTGGATGATCTTCTGAGTGGCTGAACGCTGGTTTCTGACCGTACAGAAAGTATTCAACATCTAGCTCCTACTTGCTCTCCTCTGTCAGGCTTTTCTTCTTAAACAATGCTTTAAACACCGGCCATATCTGACTGACGTCGTTGATGTTACGCATCGAGAAGTTTTCTTGGGTGCGCAAACGCTTATAGGCATGCCATAGGTACCCCTCGAGCCCCCGGTTTTTGATCTCGATGTAGGCCATGTACTGCACCGCCGGTAGCACCTCTTGCTTTAGCAGTTGGGTACATTCTACCGCATCACCGTTCGACCATACGTCACCGTCCGAAGCCTGGCAGCAGTAGATGTTCCAGGCACTGCTTTGGTACCGCTCATCGATAATCTTTTTCATGAGCTTCAGTGATGGCGCCACAACGGTGCCCCCGCTCTCACGAGAATTGAAAAACTCTTCCTCCCCCACTTCTTTGGCTTCTGTATGGTGGCGGATGAATACCAACTCTACGTTTTTATACTGCTTGGTTAAGAAGATATACAGTAGCGTGAAGAAACGCTTCGCAATATCTTTTTCGTGATAGCCCATTGAGGCCGATACGTCCATCACGCAGAACATCACCGCCGAGGTGGTAGGCTCGGGTACCTGCTCAAAATTATTGTAGCGCAGGTCTACGTCTGAGAAAAAGGGGACGGTTCGCTTTAGCTTCCGGTAGTACGCAATGTCTTTCTCAAGCTGCTCGCGCTCACCTTCCTCCGTCGTATTGTCCAGCGCCTCCTCCAGTGACTTGAGCTTGTTATCGTAAGCACCGTGCAGTGCGATCTGACGCGCCAATGAAAACTGGTAGCTGGTCTTCAGGTTGAGCCGTGAGGGTACACTGTTGCGGGTGTATCCCGCCCGACGATTGCGATAGTTGACCGTACTAGCCATGTACTTCTTGATCAGGTTGGGCAGCTCCAAATCTTCGAAGAAGTACTTCAAAAACTCTTCCCGCGACAAGATCACCATAAAGTCGTCTTCACTGGTGCCAGGGCTGTTCGAACCCCTGCCGCGCCCCTTTCCTTCCCCGTCTTCGGGCTTGGGCACCCGGTCGCCCTCGTTAAATTTATCGTTGCCGGGCCGCACGTAGTGCTTCTTGCCCGAACGAGGATCGTGATGAAAGCTCGGTTCTTTAACGCCACGCACCGGCACTTTTACCTTGCCCCCCCCACTGGCATCTTTAATGCGCTCTTGGCTAATGATATCGGGAATCGCTCGCCGGATTTGATCTTCTACCCGGCGCAAAAACTTCTGCCGGTTATTGATAGATTTCCCCTTGGTATTCCTTCGCCGATCAACAATGTTGCTCATATCTTCAGTGCTTTAGTAGCAGCGGTAGGAGGCAACAACTGCTACTGCCGCCTGCTACTGCCCCTCATTTTACCCCATTGTTTTGCGCACGCGCATAAACCAGTCGACCAGAATGCGAATCTGCTTGTAGGTGTAGCCTCGGTCCATCATGCGCTTGGTAAAGTCCTTATGCTTGCCCTCGTCTTCTTCGTTGGTCTTAGCCGTGAAAGAGATTACCGGTAGCAGGTCTTCTGTATTGGTAAATATCTTTTTCTCGATCACGCTTTTGATCTTCTCATAAGCGTCCCAGCGCGGGTTCTGCCCCTCGTGGTTGGCTTTGTAGCGCAGCGTGAAGTTGGTCACCTCCGAACGAAAATCCTTGGGATTGGCAATGCCAGCGGGCTTCTCAATCTTCTCAAGCTCTTCGTTAAGTACCGAGCGGTCTAATATCTCACCCGAATCCGGATCGCGATAGTCGTTGTTCTGAATCCAGTAGTCGGCGTAGATAATGTACTTCTCGAAGATGTTTTGCCCGTAGGTGCCGTATGACTCGATGTAGGCCTTCTGAATTTCGTCGGCAATAAACTCGGCGTAGCGGCTGGCCAGTACCGATTTGATAATATTAAGGTAGCGCTCTTCGGTTTCAGCATCAGCCTCCAGCTTCACCACCTCTTGCTCTAGCACGTAGAGCAGGTGCACCGGATTGGCGGCTAGTTCTTCGCTGTCAAAGTTGAATACTTTAGATAGTATCTTGAAAGCGAAGCGGGTAGAAATGCCGCTCATTCCCTCGTTAATGCCTGCGGCGTCGCGGTACTCCTGGATAGATTTGGCGTTAGGGTCGGTTTCTTTGAGCGTTTCGCCGTTGTAGACCCGCATTTTAGAAAACAAGCTGGAGTTTTCGGGCACCCGCAGGCGCGTCATCACTGAAAACCGCGCCAGCAGTTGCAGCGTCATGGGAGCGCAAGGCGCCTCACCCAGCGAACTCTCACGGATAAGTTTCTCGTAGATCTTAATCTCTTCGTCTACGCGCAAACAGTACGGCACTTGCACTTTGTAAATGCGGTCCAGAAAGGCTTCATTCTTCTTATCGTTGGCAAACTTGGCCCACTCTGATTCATTGGAGTGCGCTAGAATGACGCCGTCGAACGGAATGGCTCCGATGGGCTCGGTACCTTTGTAGTTGTTCTCCTGGGTGGCCGTGAGCAGCGGATTCAGCACTTTGATGGGTGCCTTAAACATCTCAACAAACTCCATCACCCCCTGATTGGCCAAGCACAGTCCGCCTGAATAAGAGTAGGCGTCAGGATCGCTCTGCTGATATTCAGCCAGCCGACGGATATCTACTTTGCCCACCAGCGTAGAGATATCCTGGTTATTTTCATCACCCGGTTCGGTCTTAGAGATGGCGATCTGGTTTTGCACCGAGGGGTATAGCTTCACAACGCTGAACTTGTTCACATCACCGCCGAAGGCACGCAGGCGTTTGGTGGCCCAAGGACTCATACAGGCCGGAATGTAGCGCGCCGGAATGCGGTACTCCTCCTCAAGCTCTTGCCGATAGTCGGCAAACAAGCCCAGCGGACTCTCGTACACCGGACTCATTTCGCCTTCAGCCTTGAGGACGTAGATAGGGTTTACCTGAATCAGCTGTTTTATTTTTTCGGCCAGTGAGCTCTTGCCACCGCCTACCGGGCCCATGAGGTAGAGAATTTGCTTTTTCTCTTCTAACCCCTGTGCTGAGTAGCGAAAGAAAGCCACGATCTGCTCGATGGTTTCTTCCATACCGTAGAACTCACGAAAGGCCGGATACACCCGAATCACCTTATTAGAAAATATCCGACTCAGTTTCGGATCGCTTCGCGTATCTACCTGCTCGGGTTCGCCGATGGCGTTCAGAATACGCTCAGATGGTTTGGCGTACATCAGTGGGTCACTCTTACACGCTTTCAGGTAGTCGGCCAGGCTCATTTCGCTAGACGCGGTACCATAATTCGTTTTTATCTTATCAAGAACACTCATATCTACTGTGTTTAGTCTAAGAATCAAGTAAAGCAATGTCAATAAACCGGGGAGCACCAACGACTTCGGTGCCAAAAGAGGGGAAAGAACGACGCTGCCCTGAAGATCACAGCTGGTAGCTATTGCATAGCGCGATGCTATCGCCACCGTTCTAGGTTGAAACGCCGCTTATACTTATTGTAGTATAGCGTTTTGGTTAGGATGCCGTGCTATTGTAGCGACGGATACGTTTCTTTAGATTATTTAATATAATGAAATTATCTTCTGTAATCCGAGTAACCGCCCCAAAATTTTGAATAAAATTCTACGGACGCTACTGATTATAGGTAATGGCCGATTGCACTGAATACCCAGCGAGGGCCGCTCGCCCGTTCAAAAAACTTAGCTCCATTAGGAAAGAAACCTGCACCACTTCACCCCCTAGTTGCTCTACCAAACCGACGGCAGCGGCAGCCGTGCCGCCCGTAGCCAGCAGGTCATCATGAATCAGCACCCGTTCGCCCGGCCGAATGGCATCCCGGTGCATTTCTAGCTGATCGGTGCCGTACTCCAGTGCGTAAGCCGCCTGCACCGTTGGTCCGGGCAGCTTGCCCGCCTTGCGCACGGGCGCAAACCCGACCGATAAACGGCTAGCCAGCAGTGGCCCAAAAATGAACCCTCGCGACTCAATACCTACCACCTTATCCAGCGTTAGGCCATCAGCTAAACTTACCAGCCGGTTGGTCGCTAGGTGTAGCGCAGCCGGATCATTGAGCAGCGGCGTGAGGTCTTTGAACTGAATGCCTGGCTGGGGGAAGTCCGGCACGTTGCGAATGAACGACTCAAGGGACGGGGTGGTCATAGGTAGTTTTCGTCAGTAGATACAGTACTAATACGGCTCACCGGTTCAAAGTTTCCCGATGCCTTCATTTGGTGTAAGATATCGCGCTACTTAGCGGTAGTTAAAGTGCGAAAATAATCTATTTTTGTAGCAAACGAACTCTATGAGCGACGATACCCACACCCGCAAAAAAAGCATTTACGATAATGCTAAAAGCCACTTCCTAGGTAATTTCCCGGGTGATCTACCCATTGAACAGGCCTACGTTCACATTGGTATTTATTTGGGATGGATTATCGAGAACGAACACTACTCTGAGTACTTCGAAGACGAAGCTGACATCCAAATTTATCGTTTCCAGCACCGCCAGATCAGTTGCACCATCCTCAGTGAGATTTGGGACGGTTACCTGGGCCACGAACTGTTCGATGAACAGGGAAATTTATTTACCTACTATTACTACGGCGGTGGCATTTATCGTAAGGATTACGAGACACACTTGGCCAAGTCGCTTCCTTCAATCTATCACGTGGAAGACAGCTGGAAAAATTATGAGACGATGGCCCAACAAATTAGCCACCGCTTTCAGGAGTGGAAAGACATCGTGAGCTAAAGATAATTCGCTATCTTGCTTTCTAGTCACTATCTAACCACACCTCCTTGAATTTTATAGAATCTGCGCTGGCAACTTTTAAGAGCTACGCTGAAGTTCCGCTGCCTTTTGTGTTATTAGGTGGTGGGCTCTTTTTGATGGTATACTCGCGATTTTTACCCTTTCGCTACCTCAAGCATGCGGTTGATGTGTTGAGAGGCAAATATGATAATCCAGACGATCCGGGCGATATTAGTCACTTTGAGGCACTCTCTAGCGCTTTGGCGGCCACTGTGGGTATGGGCAACATTGCCGGAGTAGCGGTAGCAGTGGTACTGGGCGGCCCCGGAGCTATCTTCTGGATGTGGATGAGTGCTTTTGTGGGCATGGCCACTAAGTTTTTTACGTGTACCCTCGCCATCTTGTACCGAGGTAAAGATAGTGCCGGCCGAGTGCAGGGCGGCCCCATGTATTTTATTGAAGAAGGATTGGGCAAGAGCTGGAAACCTCTAGCAGTGTTCTTTAGCGTCGTCACGCTGTTTGGCCCCCTACCCGCTTTTAACGCGAATCAGCTTACGCAGATCTTTCGGGACGTTGTGCTCATTCCTAATGGGATAATTACCGAGCCTTCAACCACGGTTAACCTTGTCGTGGGTTTGGTGATTGCTGCCGTCGTATCGATCGTCATCTTCGGGGGCATCAAACGCATTGCCCGGGTAGCGAGCCGTATGGTTCCTGCTATGGTGGTTGTCTACGTAGTGTCAGTACTATATATCCTGCTGAAGAACTACGAGAAAATACTACCCAACCTAGCGTTGATCGTAGAAGACGCCTTCACCGGGCAAGCGGTGTTGGGAGGTTCTGTGGGTGCCGTTATCCTTATTGGTGCGCAACGGGCAGCGTTTTCTAACGAAGCTGGCCTGGGCACCGCCCCGATGGCGCACGGCGCGGCCAAAACCAACGAGCCGATACGAGAAGGGCTCGTGGCGATGCTAGGCCCCGCTATTGATACCCTAATTGTATGTACGATGACCGCCCTGGCTATCCTGATCACGGATGTCTGGCGCACCACCGATGCAGAAGGAGTTACACTCACGGTCAACGCCTTCAACCAAGCATTACCCTTCAATCAGCTGGGTGGGTATCTACTACTAATCAGTGTGATATTCTTCTCCTTCTCTTCTTTATTTACGCTTTCTTACTACGGTACCAAAGCTTTTTCGTATCTGGCGGGTGCCCATCGTGCGCACTACTTTAACTACTTTTACGTGTTTACCATCATCGTATCGTCGGTGACGTCATTGACAGCGGTGTTGAACCTCATCGACGGGATGTACGCCCTGATGGCACTACCGACCATGCTGGCTACCCTACTATTGGCACCTAAGGTAAAAGAAGCAGCTCAAACGTACTTTACTAAGCTCAAGCAATCCTCGTTCTGATTGTCTGTCTAGTACTTATCTAACCCTTCTGGTTACTGTAGCGCGATCACATCCTTTACAAACTGAATAACTTGCGCTTGAGATTCCAGTGGCGATACATGCCCGCCGGCAACCGTTCTGGTGCTGATCTTTGAAGAAACGCCGACGTAATCGTCTTCACCAACCATGCCGAGCACAGGAACCGTGAGCTTCTCAATATAGGGGCGACCGTCGTCCACATGGGTGATGACGGCCTTATCGACTTGTTTGATCCGCCGGTTGGTCAGCAAATCCATTGAGGTGGCTAATGTATCCGTAAGGCCAGGGTTTGACGATAAAGACTTTGGTGAGAACAAGGATTTAGCCGCTTGTTTGGTGTAGAAGTTTCTAAAGGCCAGCATACTGTGTTGAAAGGCAAACGTTCTCCTTCTCTTTTTGGAACCAGCATCCGTAGGCATATTACCCAGGCCAACGGCTAAAAACTTATCGGGAGATTGCACCGCCGCCCGCAGGATGGTCATGCTACCCCACGAGTGGCCAATGGCAACACACTTTTGAATACCTAATAAATCGAGCAGCTCGATCAATAAATTGGAGACATCATCCATATTCCAGTTGGTGGGTAGCTGCTCCCCCTGGCTTTTTCCGTGCGTTGGCATATCAATCGCTATGGTGGTATTACTCGTTATCTCCGCTCTGACGCCATTCCACAGGTTATGGTCGAAATATACCCCGTGCAATAAGATGACAGGAGTAGTGTTGGCCACTTCTGTTTTCTCGTAATAGATCTGCCCCATGGAAGTATTGACATATCCCGCTGAATGTTCCTGTGCTTTGCTCATAAAAGTAGTGGTTGATATCACTGTGAAAAGTATTACGTTTAGTCTACGTTGCATTCGATTTACATATTCGTTGAATACAAAGTTGAGAAAAACGATAGCGATCAGAAATCACCCCAGTTACAAAATGAGCACAAGCGTGTTAACCAAAGTTAAGTACACGGTTTTTTCATAGAAATTAGAACGCGCTGTAAGGGGTTATCTTATGCTGTCACCCCGAAGGGGTCTCGTTAGGATTACGACTAAAGTGCAATAAGCCGACGCGGCGCGGCCCCTTACAGGGTGACAATATGAACGAGCTCAGCGTATCAAAATTACCCATCTTTCGTTTTATGAAAAGGCCTTGAAGTTAAGTAGGTTGTCTTCGCTTAGTAGAACCCCTTATTTTATGTAGCCGACCTTTACTTCATCCGACGAAGCATCTCTCGGAACTTCTCATGGTTATACTGCGCCAGCCCTTCGTGCTTGTATACCACTTCGCCAGAAGGTGCGATGATGTACGTGGTGGGAATCACGCTGTACGGCAATTCGGCCAAGGACACCGTTGCCCGGTAAACGGGCAAGCCGATGTAGTTTCGGTCGGTCAAGAACTGCTGCGCTTTGCTTGGGTCTTTGTCAACTGTGAGTAGCACAAAGGCGACCTCCTCAGCGGGTACTGCGTTCACCAGTTGCTGAATATCAGGCATTTCGGCCACGCAGGGCGGACACCATGAAGCCCAGATGTGTAGAAAAATAGGTTTGCCTGTAAGCAGCGTGGTATCCAGCGGGATGCCGTTCAGGGTTTCTAGCGGCAAGTCCCGATCCACGAAGCCGAGGGAGGTGTTCGCTGTGGCTTCTGCATCCACCAAACCGGTTTGTAGCATCCAAGATTGCAGCGTACTCGCCACCGACAAGCGGAGACTCGATGACAGCAGCAGTCCAATGACGCTGATGATCAACAAACCGTTGGTAATCTGGTGAATACTTACGCGTGACTTAAACATTGTACTGTTTCGGTAGATTTTGACAGGCATTGAGCCTGCGAAGAAAAGAAGATTTTATAACTTCACAGCACCAGCGAATAACGAAACTATCCGGATGCGATCAATCAGTCTTTTATTTTGGCTAATGCTCACTTTTAGTGCGCAGGCCGCCGTCCCGGATACACGCATCGACGTGCAGCACTACACGTTTCGTCTTCATATTTTTGATCATCAGGACATCATTGAGGGAACGACCGAAGCGGTGATTAAATTTCGTTCGTCGGGTGTTCGGCAATTTTCGCTTAACCTTATTTCAGTGGCCGATCAAGCCACCACCGGTATGCGGGTGTCGCAGGTGTTTCAGGATAATACGCCGGTATCATTTCAGCACACCAACGACTTACTTCGCATTGACTTGCCCCAACCGGCGTCAGCCAATGCCATTTCTACCTTCCGCATTGTCTACCGTGGCACCCCTGAAGACGGACTCATTATTTCTCAGAACAAGTACGGCGACCGCACCTTCTTCGGCGACAACTGGCCCGACCGGGCGCGCTACTGGCTGCCCACCCACGATCATCCTTCTGACAAAGCTACCTGTGAGTTTATCATCAACGCGCCTGCGCACTACGAGGTGATTGCCAACGGCGTGAAACAAGAAGAAAGCTCCTTGCCGCCGGAACAAGGACGGCAGCGAAAGCTCACCCACTGGGCCATCCCCCACCCTATTGCCACCAAGGTGATGGTGTTCGGTGCCGCGCGCTTCGCCGTGCGTCATCATCCGCAAGACGAACCAACGGACATTCAAGCCTGGCTATTTCCGGAAGACCGGACAGCGGGTTTTCAGCACTTCAGCGTAACCGCTGATATCGTTAAGTTTTTTGAGCAACAGGTGGGTACCTACCCTTACGAAAAGCTGGCCAACGTACAGTCTAGTACGCGCTACGGCGGCATGGAAAACGCCGGCAACATCTTCTACCACGAGAGCGCCATTGAAAACGAAGAAACCATTGAGGCACTCATCGCGCACGAGGTGGCCCACCAGTGGTTCGGCAACGCCGTGACCGAGGTCTCTTGGGACGACGTGTGGCTCAGCGAAGGGTTTGCTACTTACTTTGCCCATTTGTATCACGCGCATACCTACGGCCACGATAGCCTACTAAACCGCATGGTGGCTGATCGTGAGCGGATATTTTCTTACCACGTGCAGTCGCCCCGGTCATCGGTTATCGATAAAAACGAGAAAAATCTATTCAAACTGCTCAATACCAATACCTACCAAAAAGGATCGTGGTTTTTACATATGCTGCGGCACCAGGTGGGCGACAAAGCATTCTTTAAGGCCATCCGGCAGTACTATCAAACGTATCGGCACAAAAATGCGTCTACCGACGATTTTCGGCAAGTGGTAGAAAGCGTATCCGGAAAAAAGCTGGCTTCGTTTTTCCAGACGTGGTTGCGGCAGGCGGGCCATCCGGTGATACGCGGCACCTGGCGCTACGCAGGTTTGGGTAAAAAGCTCTCGTTAGCCCTCAGGCAAGAGCAGTCGGAAGACTACACCTTTCCGCTTCAGTTGCAGGTGGCCATACACTATCAAGACCGTCGCCCGCCCGATATTAAAACGATCAAATTTGACCAGCGAGCGGCCGACTACACATTCAAGCTAACCGGTCGGCCCAGTCAGGTGGTTCTAGACCCTAATCAGCACTGGTTGATAGATCAGCACCTCACCAAGAAATAGGCAAATACGGCTGCCACAGCGGTATTTAAAAAGTTGACTCCATGATTACCCAGCTTCCCCCGCCGCTCTAACGTAGCCCCTAGCACTGAGTCGGTCAAGTTGCCCAGCATGCCAGCGAAACAGATAACCACGGCATTACTATCGAAACCCCGGAACAGTACGTACACCAACGTCATCACCGCGCTGCCCAGTATTCCTACCAAACTCCCCTCCGCACTCACCACACCGTCTCGTCCACGCTCGTCGGGTCGGCCGGTCAGCACGTGATAGAATCTGCTACCATAAACGTTACCAAACTCCGATGACCAGGTATCGGATAGTGCAGCAGCGAACGAAGCGGCAATAAGTATTTGACCCATTTCATAAGTAACCCACCGTAACCAAACCGCTACGGCCACCAGTCCGGCTACTCCGGCGTTGGCCGCCACGTTGCGCCAACCGCGACGCACGTTGCGCGCTTCAGCTACCCGAAGGTGCTGCTTTTGCTCAAGCTTCCATAAGGAGGCCAGCGTACCTAAGACGAAAAACCCACCGATAAGTATAATGCCCAGTAAGCCGATGGTTGCGTACAGTCCGTAGGTGATAAGGCCGCCCAATACTCCGCCTGATACGTCAATCTTTCGCGACAGTACGCTGATTAATATAGCGGATAAAATAAACAGAAGGACAACGTATGATTGAGTCATGTCGCCAGTAGCACGGCCTCACTAGTGTATCACACAATGTTGTAGGAGGCTTAAAAAGTTTTAGGCTGTTATGTTCTGGTGAGCTTCACGATGGCGAGCTTCCTAAATCTGGTTTGTAAATGATAAAATATCGTATTTCATCATCCTTTGACACGATCTACCTGCCGGTAGGCCTCGATCAGTTTTTCTTCTCCGGCCTTTCCTTCACCAGCATTGCCGTGCTCCATGCCCACAATTCCCTCGTAGCCCTTTTGATGCAGATGCTTGAAGATATTAAGGTAGTTAATTTCACCCGTGGTGGGTTCATTACGCCCCGGATTATCACCCACCTGAATGTAGGCAATCTCGCCCCAGGTGAGGTCGAGGTTATGGATGATGTGTCCCTCGTTCTTTTGCATGTGGTACACATCGAACAGAATTTTGCAAGCCGGACTATCTACCGCCCGGCAAATGAGATAGGTCTGATCAGTGGTACGAAGATACAAATCAGGCGAATCGCTCAGGGGTTCCAGCACCATCACCAAACCTTCGGGTTCAAAAATCTCCGCCGCTTGCCGCAGGGCGTCCACCACGTTAGCGGTTTGGATACCTATCGGAATATCGCGCTGAAAGTTGCCGGGCACGACCGTCATCCAGGTGGCGTTCACGCGTTTAGCCACCTCCACCGCGCGGCGACAACCGTCCAGAAAGATATCAATATGGGCCTGCTTACCGGCGGCTAAAGTATTGGCTCCGTTGCCGCCCTTGTCGATCACAAACACCCCCATTTGCATGCCACGCTGCTGAAGCGTTTCGCCGATCTTATTTTGCATGGCCACGTCGCGGGCCATCAGCCCGTTGTCTTCCAGGGCACGAAATCCCGTGTCGGCCATGAAGTTGATTTGGTCAATCAGGTCATCGCCCGCGTGGTGCTTGAACATATCTGCGTGCGGCGCGTACTTGAGGTTGAACTCATCGGCTACGGGCCGTGCTTGCGCTGCCACCGGGTGGCTACTGAAGGGGATGGCAGCCGTTACACTGGCCGCAACACTGTTCTTTACAAAACTTCTTCTTTTCATAGCTTTGGGAGGGTGTGACAATTACTGAGCGTGCGCTAAATATATTGGTTTTTTTAGAATTTGGTCACATACTCTTTATTTTCGCGTTCGCCGAGTGGCGGTTTGCGGCAAGACAGCCCATCGTCTGCTGTCCACCGTCCTACTGCTTCCCACTGCCTCATTATTCTCCTTGATCTGATCTCAACATGCCCACCATCAACTTTAAAAAGCAGATATTACCCCACTTGGTTGCCCTCGCGGTTTTTCTGTTCGTCACGGTGCTGTTCTTCGGACCGATATTTTTCTCGAACAAAACCCTGCGGCAAGAAGACATCGTGCAAGGGCAGGGCATCACCAAGGTCACCCGGGATTATAACGAAACCACTGACGATGTGGCCCTGTGGAACCCGAGCCTGTTCGGTGGGATGCCCACCTACCTGGTAGGGCTCAATTACGGCGGCGATGTGGTGCTGCGGCAACTGCAAAACGTTTTTTCGTTTTGGCTACCGCGGCCTAGTAGCATCTTCTTTAAGAGTATGCTGTGTTTCTACATACTGCTGTTGGTGTATCGTGTGCGACCCTACCTTGCCATTGCGGGCGCGCTGGCCTACGGACTATCCACCTTTGCGGTGATCAGCATCGGGGCGGGCCACAACTGGAAGGTAGAGGCGATGGCCTATATGCCACTGGTGCTAGCGGGCGTTCATACGGCGTTTACCCGTAACTATCTGTGGGGTTTTGCGCTCACCGCACTGGCACTGGCGCTAGAAATCAACAGCAATCATCCGCAGATTACCTACTATCTACTGTTCGTTGTCATCTTTTACGGCGCATCAGGCCTGATCTTCGCGGCGCGTGAAAACCGCCTACCGTTCTTCTTCAAAACCGTAGGCGTGCTGTCGCTGGCGGCACTGCTCGCGGTGGGGGCCAACTTGGGCCGACTGTGGACTACCTATGAGTACAGTACCTACTCGACCCGCGGTCCGTCGGAGTTGACCTCTACCGTTCAAGACCCTAGCGTGGAAACTACCGATGCTGACCGTGACTACGTGTTTCAGTGGAGTATTCGCAAGATGGAAGTGCTGACGCTACTGATTCCGAACTTCTTCGGCGGGGCCAACAATCTCGACATTGGCACCAACTCCAAACTGGGCGACGCCCTGAAGAGCAACGGAGCGCAGCGTCAGCAGATTGAGCAGTACACTGCCAACGCCCCTACCTACTGGGGCGGAAAGCCCTCCACCGGTGGACCGGTGTACGTGGGGGCGATCATCGTCTTTCTGTTTGTGCTCGGTGGCTTTATTGTTGACAAACGGCAGCGGTACTGGCTACTGGCCATCACTTTGTTCTCTATCATGCTGGCCTGGGGACGGTTTTTTCCGCCCCTCAATTATACGCTTTACGAGTACCTGCCGCTGTACAACAAGTTTAGAACGGTAGAGATGACCTTGGTGATGGCCATGCTGGCGATGCCCCTGCTGGGCTTTCTGGCCCTGGAAAAAGTGGTGGCTGAGCCTAATTTGCCCGGTCTAGACAAGAAGCTACTGTACGCCGGAGGCGGAGTAGCCGGACTGCTACTATTAGTCATCGCTTTCGCGGGCGTGGCTGATTTTGAGGGGGCCCGCGATGCCGGTCAACCCGCCTGGTTTGTAGAAGCCTTGCAAGACGATCGGGCTTCGTTGATGCGTGGCGATGCCTGGCGGTCGTTGTTCTTGGTGGCCGCCGGGTTTGCGCTGTTGTTTTTCTACCGAAAGCAGAAAGTCAGCCTTCCGATACTGGCCGGAGTGCTTACCGTGCTGGTCGCGCTAGACCTAACGCTGGTTGACCGGCGGCACTTTACCACCGAAAGCTTTGTCCGCAACCCCGCCCGACAGGCCACGGAAGCGACGCAGGCCGATGAGTTTATCGTATCCAAGCGTGCCCCCCACGACCGGGTACTCAACCTACAGGTGAGTCCGTTTCAGAACGGCACCACTTCCTACTTCCACTCCTCGGTGGGTGGCTACCACGCCGCCAAACTCAAACGCTACCAAGACGTGATCGACCGCCATTTGTCCGGTGAGATTAATGCGCTGGTGACTAATTTGCAGAACGGGCAAAAGGACTTCTCGGACACAGAGGCTCTCAATATGCTCAACACCCGCTTCGTGATGGCTGGTCCCACGTCCAACGCGGTGATTGAAAATCCACAAGCACTGGGCAGTGCCTGGCTGGTGAAGCAGGTGAAACCCGTGGCTAACCCTGACGAAGCCATCGCCGCCATCGAGGACACTGATTTAGCCACTACCGCCATCGTCAACCAGTCGGAGTTTTCAATCGCCGATACTTATGATGCCACCGGTTCTATTCAGCTCGCCGAAGCGGGAGTAAACGAAATGGTGTACGAAGCCGATGTGCCCAAAGCAAGTCTGGCCGTGTTCTCCGAAGTGTACTACCCCGAGGGCTGGACCGCCACCATTGATGACCAGGAAGTACCTGTCCTTCGGGCCAACTATGTGCTGAGGGCGCTAGAGATTCCGCCGGGAAAGCATACGATTCGCTTTCGCTTCGCGCCCCGCTCCTATACTATCGGCAACTCCGTTACTGTTGGAGCCAGCGTGCTGCTCGTGCTGAGCGTGCTGCTGGCCCTGGGCATGAGCTTCCGCCGTCAGACGACCGAGGTATGAAGCGCGTCTTGATCATTACCTACTACTGGCCGCCGATGGGTGGATCCGGGGTGCAACGCTGGCTCAAGTTTGCCAAGTACCTACCGGAGTTCGGCTGGGAGCCGATCATCTATACTCCTGAAAACCCGAGTTTTCAGCTACACGACCCATCGCTGCTAGGCGATGTGCGTACCGAACAGGAAGTATGGAAGCATCCTATCTGGGAGCCGCACCATCTGTTTTACCGCGCCAAGGGCAAGAAAGACCTGGCGAATGTGAATCAGGGAGATATTCTGGACAAGAAGAACCAGTCGCTGCTCGAGAAAGCCGGACTGTGGGCACGGGGCAACTTGTTCATTCCCGACCCGCGCAAGTTCTGGGTCAAGCCCTCGGTAGACTATCTGCTCGAGCGACTACGCGCGGAGCCGGTAGACGCGATCGTCACCACCGGCCCACCGCACAGCCTACACTTTATCGGACTGCGGCTACGCGAAAAAACTGGTATTCCCTGGTTGGCCGACTTCCGCGACCCCTGGACACGCTGGGTGTTTCTGAGCAGTTTTCGGGTATCCCCTCCGGCCATGCGCGTGCACCGCCGGCAAGAGAAAAAAGTGCTACGCACCGCTGATGCTGTGGTGACCGTAAGCCGTGCGCTTCAGGAAGACTTTGAGGAAATCGGGGGGTGCTCGGTACACCAGATCACCAACGGCTACGACACCGACGATTTTGCGGAGAGCACGTCGTCGGAGAGCCCTCGGTTTTTGATCAGCTATATTGGCACTATTGACTTCCTGCGCGACCCACGCGTGTTCCTGCGGGTGGTGCGCGAGCTTTGCCAAGAAAACGCTGCCTTTGCCCGCGATGTACAACTGCGCTTTGTGGGTTATCTAAGTAGTGTCATCCTACAGGAGATTGAGCAAGACGCGGTGCTAGCCGACCGGCTGGAGATCATCCACTACGTACCCCACGAGCAAACCCTCCGGATGCTTCAGGAGTCGTACGTACAACTGTTGCTGCTAAGTGCCGGGCCCGAGGCGCGGGGTATTCTCACCGGAAAATTTTTTGAGTATCTAGCCTCGCAAAAACGCATTCTGGCGTTGGGTCGTGTCGGTGACGAGGTGGACACGATCTTGCGGTCTACCCGAAGCGGAGTGCTGTGCGATCCGGCCGACGAAGCGGGCATTAAATCTTCGTTGCTGCGCTATCACGAAGCGTATCAACAACAGCAACCTCACTCCACGCAGGGCGTAGAAGCTTATACCCGTCGCAACCTCACCGCCAAGGTGGCGGGGGTGCTGGCTACCATGAAACCCTTTATTTGACTATGAGTGACAGTTACTTTGCGCACGAAACCGCCGTGATTGACGAAGGTTGTACCATCGGCCAGGGCACCAAGATTTGGCACTTCTCGCACATTATGTCGGGCTGCACTATCGGTGAGGGCTGCAATATGGGTCAGAACGTGGTCGTATCCCCTGATGTGGTGCTCGGCAACCGGGTGAAGGTGCAAAACAATGTATCTATCTATACGGGGGTTACCTGCGATGATGAGGTGTTTTTAGGCCCCTCGATGGTGTTCACCAACGTGATCAACCCGCGCAGCGGGGTCAACCGCCGGGGGCAGTATAGCCGCACCCACGTGGCCCGGGGCGCCACCATCGGGGCAAATGCCACCATCGTATGCGGACACGATATCGGGGCCTACGCCTTTATCGGCGCCGGTTCGGTGGTGACCAAGGCCGTGTCACCCTACGCACTTGTGGTCGGCAATCCCGCGCGACAAGTCGGGTGGATGAGTGAGCACGGTCACCGGTTGGAGTTTGATGAGCAAGGGCGTGCAGTTTGTGAAGAAAGCGGTGAGCAGTACGCGCTGGAAAATGGTCAGGTTCGCAAGATACCTTAGGTAATAATCAAACGTGGTTCAGTACACGAGAGTCGCGGTGAATCGCCAGATAGTTGCACGATAAGAATACCTCCAGCCGTTCGCTATACTGAGTGATCTCAGCCAGACCATCCCTCACAATTCTGAACAACCGATAGCGAGGATTAAGCAGCAGAAAGTAGTCGCGAAAATAGGTGCGCGAATCAATATTACACCCCCCGAACTCAAATTGAATTACTTCCACAGCATCCGCTTCAATAAGGGCTACACCTCCCTGTAAAATACGCATTTCGTGCCCTTCTGTATCCAGCTTAAGCAAGTGGATGTGACGGATAGACTCTCGTTCACAAAACCCGGAGAGTGTGTCGGTCTCTACTCTTTCTTCTTGTGAAAAGTGCAGTGCGTGGTGCGCCAGTTCACGGTGATGTAGCGAAGCCAGCGTAGAAGCCGGTTTATCGGCATACAGAGAAGCTTCGCCCTTCTGATCGCTGAGTGCCAGTGAGTGAAGGTGTACCGAGGGGTGAGCGGGTACCCGTTCGGCAAGCATAGCAAAACTATCAGCCGATGGCTCAAAGGCGTGTAGGTTGTACGTCTGGGGAGCGAAAGCATTGATTAGTGATAGCGTAAACGATCCTCGATTAGCTCCCACATCCATCAAGACCACCGGCTGACTAGCAAAGCATTTGGCCAGCGTAGACAACACCCACTGTTCGCCATTAGACTGATAGCGACTGGCTTGCGCATAGTTCATTCCTCGGTGTGCTAGGGTAAGTAGTTTGCTGTAGAAGGTTTGTAGTTTCTTTCGCCCGAAGAGCATACCTGACAACATATCGTACAAGAGGAAATGATTAAAACGACAAAAATAGCTAGAATAGCACGGTAAACTAGCTTCGAAGCTAAAAGTTGGTTCACTGCCGTACACTTTATTCTCACTAGAGTTCCGTCAGGATGGCCGCGGGGGCCAAAGGAAAATCAAGCGGACCCCGCTGAGAAAATTCCAATGCGGGTCTCGCCTGACCGCCAGCCGCCGCTGCGGGTCTCGCCTGACCGGGTCTCGCCTGACCGGTTCATTCCATACTTCTCGGCCCGTACTCCCAATACGACACGCTATAGTACAAATACTTACGTAAATTCAAATATAAGCTAAGTAGACTCAGCTACCTCTCGCAATATTTGTTATCCTCTTTTTACTAACTCAAAAATTCCGCAACCAAAACGGCATCCATAATTGTGTTCAGCCGACCTGTGGTCTACCGTCACATCCTCGTAGAATTTTCCGTCATCATCGATGTAGGAAAAGCTTCGGAGGCTGTAGTCTGCTTTGAATAAGTTTAGTAAGTAAGCAACGGAGAATATGCGATGCGCATTGAACTCTACCCGCTGCTTCCCAATGGGTACCGAAAAGTAAAATACCCCCCCTTTACGCAGCATTTTGGTGATATTGTCAATCGCTTTCAAGTATCCGAAATAATCAATCGGGTCGCCGTAGCGGCCTAAACCGAAGTGCTCAATCGCGTTTAACGATGAGATAGAATCACAATAGTTAAGCATATCGTTAGGCAGAACCATCAGGTCGGCTTGTTTGAACGCCACGTTCCTGACCGGCATAGACTGCGGACGTACGTCCAGTACTTCAATGGGCCTGAACACCGCTACGTGAGCCACGAACCCATCGATACGAGAGCCAATGTCTACGTGTCGGTCAGGTTGGTTTTTAAAAATTAACTGTGCAACGTGCAAATCCTGGTAGAAGTAAAGCCGACTGACCGTTGCCGACTCGTCGTTTCGCTCGTCTAAAACCGGATAGGGAGCGCCCAGCTGAAATGTTGTATCGTTGCCCCTTTGTTTTTTAAACGCTACCCAGTCGCGAAGATAAAAGGGTAAGCCAGTTAGGTTATTCCGAAGGGTGGACCCGTCGAATCCCAGTAGTTGGAACAAGCGGCGAAGTACTTTTATAATCATGTTATGAGTCAGGTCGTTTTCCTATTAACAAGGGAGATTTTCAGGCAGCTTACCTATTACGTAGTTCATTAAAATTAGAGTAGTAGTTGGCATGGTCAGCGGTGCTCAGTAATGTATGGCATCGGACCGCCCCGCAGTTAGTGCTGCCACTACTATTTAAAAAAGCCATACTATATAGTTTACCCTGTACTTACTCGGTTTAAGCGAGCAATGGCTGCCCCGCGTATCGCCCTACCTTCGGTGCGCTAAAGTAAAGAGTTTACGGTAGAAAGATGGATAATTTTGTTGGCCGAAGAACATGCCTGGTGATATAATACTCAGGGAAGGTGGTGTAACACGGCAAAAATACCTAGAATAGCACGGCAAATTGGTTTCAACACAAAAACCTGGTAGCAGAATGTCTTGTACTGACTGACTACTCATTATTGTTTCTTATCACACTACTAACACCCATGCTATCCATACGATCATCTAAAAAGTTCACCCTTGAAAAGAACTACGTATGGCATATACTACTCAATGAATTTTTAGGATTAGACTATCAGTTGGTCTACGATGAAGCAGCACAGGATTATCACATTACTCTTGACAATGACCGTAGCTTGATACTCAGCAATCAATTCTTCAGTAGATATACCGAAGAAAGTTATGCCCAAGCAGAGCACATTCCTGACAGCGTGGCCACCCTCACCCATGCGTTAACGCATCAGGATGCCGTTCCGGTGATCTACGGCACGCCGCACCTCCAGGTGGGCGAGCACCAAATTCGTTGTGAGATAGACATTGTTGCGTCTAGCTTTTTTATGCTCACGCGATGGGAAGAATATGCGGTGACGCAACGAGATGAGCACGATCGCTTTCCGTTACAAGCTTCCTTAGCACATCGGGCCAAATTTTATCAGCAACCGGTGGTTGATCAGTACGCCGAATTGTTGTGGAGTATGCTTCATCTGCTGGACAGTCGCCTAACGCGCAAACGATACAAATTCCGTGTGATTCCGACCCACGATGTCAACCAAACAAAACGATGGCGGGGTTGGCGTCACCCCTGGTCGGTACCGTTTCATGATTTTGTCGTCAAAAAGAACGCGCGCGGTGCGTTGCGCAATCTGCAAAGTATTCTGGAAGTAAAGCTAGGCCTAAAAGACGACCCCTACGATACGTTCAACTACCTGATGCGGACTTCGGAGAAATTCGGCTTGCAGTCGCGGTTTTACCTGATGGCCGGTGGTGAAACGCCCCACGATAACCACTACCGGCTCGAGGAAGCCAGGGTGCAATCACTCATTGAGACGATCAAAAGCAGGGGTCATCAGGTTGGTTTTCACCCTAGCTACAATTCTTACACACGCCCCCTACTATGGCAACAGGAACGCGACGCACTCAACGACTTGCTGCCGAAAAGAGTGAGCAAGGGCCGGCAGCACTACCTGCGGTTCGAGCTGCCCACCACCTGGCAGATTTGGGAGGATGCGGGTATGACCGTAGACTCTAGCATGGGTTATCCTGAAGCACCGGGGTTTCGGTGCGGCACCTGTCGTATCTTTCCCGTCTTCAACTTTTTGACACGTCAGACTCTGTCGCTCTACGAGTCTCCTTTAATATGTTCAGATGTAAACCTTATCGAGTACATGCGCCTCACACCAGAGGCAGCAGACGCGGAGGTATCGCGGGTGTACGCACAAGTTAAAAAGTACCAGGGCGACTTCGTACTGCTCTGGCAAAACACTTCGCTGTTTACCGAAGAAGGAACCCCGTACCGCCGTCTGTACGAAAAGATGCTTCGCGGATTTTGAGCGGCCAGCCGGAAGATGGCCGGCGGTCTTTGATCAACCCTTTAGCATCAACGATTCAGTCGGTTCCAGGTGGTCTGAACGAGCGTATTTACTTCTTGAGAGATTCGTAGCACAAAAACTGCAACACAAAATACGAGGACAATTCCTACCGAACGAATCGCCATATCCAACCATATCGGCGTTAGCCGAGGCACTATCAGCGCCAAGTACAGCACTCCGCCGGTCAACAGCAGGGTGAGCAGGTTTTTTCCTGAGAAGGGTTGGAAGCCGTACTTCCAGCGAATGAACAGCACCTTGATGGCATTGAACAACAGCAGTGTAATTAGGGTGGCATACGCCGCCCCCTCGATACCGTAGAGAGGGATCAACCAACGGTTCACCCCTACCGCCACCAGTGCCACCACCGCCATGAATATAACATTGAACCGATAATAGCGCGACATATTGATAATTTCGCTATTGACCCCGCAGGACATATCAATTAGTTTGGCCACTCCCAGAATCACCACTACCCAGTAGCCTTCGGCGAAGGCTGCCCCGTTGGGCATAATAGCAAACAACCCGGGTAGGTTGGCAATGACACCGACGAGCACCAAACTACCGGCAAGCTGCTGATGAATGGAAGACTGCCGGTAGAGTAGTTTAACACTGGCTACATCGTGTTCCGCAAAGGCACGGGCAATAATGGGTTGACTCACCTGCGTAATGGCGGTCATGGGCACATCAATCACCAGCACAATATTAAACATGGTAGTATAAATACCCGTTTCGTACAGTCCCAGCAGAGAAGTGACCATGATGCTGTCAATGCGACGAAAGATACTGGAACCGCTGCTGCCTAACAAGGTGAATATACTAAAGGCCACAATTTCGCGATAGTTGGTCTGACGCCAGAACCCCAGGCGCAGCGTGAAGTCCAGGAGCTTCTTTTGCTGTAAATAGATCGTTAGCAGTATCAGATTGATTAGATAAGTACCAATCAAAAGGCGCAGAAAGCTCATGAAGTCGTACCAGGAAAGCGCGTAACCCGTAATGATGAGTGCCATCATGAGTCGCAACCCTAAGTCGCGCAACAGGTTAACAGCCACTACTTCAGAACGACTACGGCTGTAGGCATCTATGATCGCCTGCAGACTCATGACCAGAACGAGTAGCAGAATGAGGGGGCCGTAGCGACGAGCTTCCGGGGCTTGCTCGCTAAACAGCTGCCAGATACTATCGCTAAACAACCAAAATCCTCCCAAAAACAGTAGGTAGCAGGCTACAGCGGCCATCAGTATGGTCGGCACAAAACCGCGCGCGTCGGAGAACCGCCGTGTAAAAACGGGGTAGTATCGCAGGATAGTTTGGGCTAATCCGACGTTGGCAAACTGTACCAACAGGGCTGCGGTGCCCTGGATGAAACGAACAGTGCCAATCTGATCCACTCCCAGAAATCGAGGCAGCAGAAGGATGATATTGATGTACCCCAGTATGACGCCTAGGTAGGAAAAGAAGCTGACCCAAAGGCTTTGCCGTATCACAATGCCCATCAGTGCTCGTTGTTCAGGTTATGATACAACGACAGCAACCGTTGGCCTTCTGACTCCCAGTGATACTGGTCGAAGATAAGCTGCTGTCCGCGCTGCCCCATCAGTTGCGCCTCCGCTTCGTGTTGCATCAGGTAAACTAGCGCGTCGGCAATCTCCTGCGGTTTGAGCGGGTCCACCAGGATGCCACCATCACACGCTCGCACAAACTGCGCGGCGGCACTGCTTTCTGACAAAACTACCGGCAAGCCCGCGGCCATGTACTCGAATACTTTAACGGGCAGGTTCGTGCGATACCGCTCCACCGGATGCGGAACGATTAAGCCGATCTTGCTGCTGAGGTTAATATGTACCAGTTCGTCCAGTGTCACCCATCCCCGGTAGTCTACGCCCGGCTGCTGCGCAGTCTCCTTCTCCAGCACGGGCGGATAGAATCCACCGGCGAGCAACAGCGTGATGTCTACCTGCGCTCGCGCCAGTGCTACCGCCTGTAGCATCTCCTCGATGCCTCGCACCCGCGTAATTGATCCGATGTACACTACCCGATTTTTCCGGTCGGCGGCTGTTACGGCCCGGCTGGCTGCTACAAAAGGGGCTTTCATCGGAAAATTGTGAATCAGGATAGTTTTGGTAGAAGGAAAGTAGCGCTGAATAACCGGCTCGGCCACGATGATTTGATTGAACGTGCGCCCCACGAGTTTTTCCAGATAGTAGTAAAACTTGGCGTATAGTGGCTTCAACCAGCGGGGCAGCCAGTGCTGGTAGCTGATTTGTAACGGAGTGTCTTCGTGTGCATCATAAATTAAGGTGCGTCCGCTCAGTCGGAGCACCAGTGCCATCACTAACAGTTCTGAATCATGCACGTGTACAATCGCTCGCCGGGGTTCTTGCCAAGCCTTTACGAAGATACGCCAGGGTGTGATCAACAGTTTTTCCAGCCCGTGGTTCGGAAACTTCACCGGTCGTATCTGTACGCCGTCTACGTACTCGACCTGATCCGTATCGTCACGAGGAACAATGAGCGTCACCCGGTAGCCGTGTTTCACCAGCGTGCGAGCCTCTTTATGAAAAATACGCGTGTCGAAGGGGCGGTGATTTGCTGCGGCCAGCATCACCACCGCACGCTTCTGCTCAGAGTCGGGTCCACGCATGAGGTAGCTGATCTTGAAGTTGATACGTACGTTCAGGATATACCGAACGGGGACCCTGATAGCGGTCTGACTTGAACCACTGCCGGGGGGCGACGACGAGCTTATCTTCTCGGGCGTCGAGCCAGGCTCCCCACCAGCTGAAGCTGCTGTTGGCTATGATATGGTGGCGGCACTGCGCCATTAGCCATAGATCCCAGTACGAATCTTCCCCCTGGTTGTGATCTACGAACACCGCCGCGGGAACATCAGTAAACGTGCGGCGGCACCAGGCAATGTTGTCTGAGAAAATGAAGAACTGCGGCGAGGTGACGCGCGCTTGCACCCACCGGATGGCGGCGCGGTAGTAGCTTTCGTCCAGCACGGCAAAGAAGTGACTGGCCGACGAAGCCACCGCGTAGTCGCCATGACGCACGTGCAGGCTCACGGATTCGCTACGCTTCATATTATCGATCAGACGGGCGTTTTTTTCGCTGGGTGGCGTACGGGGGACAAAGTGCTGGCGCACCACAGAGGCGTGTGGCTGAAAGTACCGCTCGCTCTGCCAGTAGCCCGATAGATACTGATGATTAGGCAACTGGTAGAAACTAGGATCATAGTGGTAATACGGCTGACCAAATGCCCGGCGGCAGTAGCGATAGTTTGTCTGCTTATGGAAGAAACGTTCCAGGCGGCTTTTCCCCACAAAGTCGGCGATTTCCGCTTCGCTCGCCGACTCGTACGTCACCTGAAAGTGGCTGAGGGCCAGCGTACGATAAGGGTGATGCGTGTAGTAGTAGGTATCAAGTTTAAGAGGCACGCCATGGTGTAAGGCCAGCGATGTTCCTGCCGCGTACTGGAACAGCTGATTGCCCAACCCTCCCCGAAGCCTAATTACAATCATACCGTTTTCTTTTATTACTTTTGAAGTGCCAATCATTCTACGACGCGGCGCGCAACAATGAACAAACTTAAATCATTCCCCTTCATTTACCAATTAGCCCTGAGCATACTCAATCGGGTCGGCTACTTTAACTGGAAGTTTAAGCGTAACTTTAGTACCTACCAACTCACTTCCCGCTGGAAGGAGCGCATTGATCTGGTGTTGCAGGCTCCCGACAACATGAACATTGAACGCGTGCCCGGGGCCGGAAAGCTCACGGAACACTTTCAGTACATGCACAACGGACTTAAGATTGGCTTAGGCAGTTACTATGACTACGGCAACACCCGTCTGCTTCAAGAGAACCAGGGGGTGCATGAGCCACAGGAAGAGTACGTGTTTCAAGAGGTATTGCGCCAGATCAAACCGGGCAGTGCCATGCTGGAACTAGGTTCTTACTGGGCTTTCTACTCTATGTGGTTTCACGCTTCGGTTACTCATGCTCAGTGCTATATGGTAGAGCCTGATCCCTACAAAATGAACTTTGGGAAACGCAATTTTGCCCTTAATAATATGAGCGGAAATTTCATTAAAGGCTTTATCGCTGACCAGCCCGGCAGTCGCAGCACCCCTCCGACGCTCACGGTAGATCAAATTACGGAAGATGCGGCCGTTGAGCGCTGGGCAGTGCTTCATTCGGACATTCAAGGCTACGAGCACAAAATGTTACAGGGGGCTCATCACACGCTATCACAACAGCGAGCTGACTTCATATTTATCTCAACCCACTCGAACGAACTGCACCGTCAGTGCCTAGATACGCTAGCAGACCACCACTACCGAATCGTCGCCGATGCTGACTTGGATGAAAGTTATTCGTGGGATGGTCTTATCGTAGCCCACTCCCCCTCGGTAGCTCCGCCGCTCGGTCTGGAGATTAGTAAAAAAAGCCGATAAGTACTGGATGAGTCGGCGATAAGCGGTAACCGCGTCAAGGTGCCCTGCCAACCTTACTAACTACTGCTACTGCCGCTGCAACCCTCTCCTTCTTGTCATTAGCCTACCGACCATACCGCTCTATCTGACTAACCACGTAGTCTACTTGTGTATCCGTTAGACTTGGATTGATCGGCAGTGACAGCACGCGCTGTGCCTGCCGGTGGGCTACCGGAGCCAGCGTAGCCGACCAACCGGTTTCTCGCTCCATCATGTCGATAACAGTTTGCGGATAATGAATAGCCGTGGTTATTCCCGCTCTTTGCAGTTGCTCGCGAATCTCATCGCGGCGGTCGAGCTGGATAACAAACAAGTGATGCACAGACTCATCGCTGGAAGTGGGTAAGGCATCGGATCCGAGTACTGGCTGCAACTGCTCGTAGTAACGGTTGGCAATGGCTTTTCGTCGCTGGTTCCACCGGTCTAGGTGGGGCAGCTTTAAGCTAAGTACCGCCGCCTGTAGGTTGTCCATCCGACTATTGCGCCCCAGGCAAACGGGATAGTTGCGTACGTGTTGTCCGTGCTGAGCCACGGCCCGCACTGCATCAGCCAAAGTATCATCATTCGTGGTAATCGCTCCAGCGTCGCCTAATGCGCCTAAGTTTTTGGTGGGATAAAAGCTAAACGTGGCCGCGTGCCCCCACCCTCCTACCTTTCGGTTTTCTACGATTGCCCCGTGGGCTTGTGCGGCATCTTCTATTAGCCGTAGCTGATGGCGCTCAGCGATGGTGCTCAGCGCCGCCAGATTAGCCGGACGACCGTACAGATGAATAGGGATGATGGCTCGGGTACGGGCCGTCACCTTTTCTTCTACCAACTGGTCGTTGATGTTGTACGTAAGAGGATGGCTATCGACGTACACCGGAGTGGCGCCTACCAAACGAACCGACTCAGCCGCTGATAGCCAGCCATTAGCGGGCACAATCACTTCGTGGCCTGCACCGATTTCCAGGGCACGTAGCACGATCTCCAGCGCATCGGTTCCATTAGCGCAGGCAACGCAATGACGGACACCTACGTACTGAGCAAACGCACGCTCAAAATCAGGCACCGCTTCGCCTCCCATGACCGTCCCCTGCGCAGTTAGTACGTCAAAAGCACGAGAGAGTGCGGGTTGTAGTGGTTTGTGCAATGCCGATAAATCAACAAACGGAACATTCATCCTCTTTTCAGTCAGCAATTCGAGTGGAACATTTCATTTTAGGAAAAAAACATGAATATTTACGCGCCGATTGAAAAATACGATTCCACCAATGAGTGTGGAAAGTATCAAACCGGACGTTCTGATTCCGGGATATTACGGACAGCTTCGTCTCAATCAAATTCTACGCAATCACTTTTGTTTACTGGGTGTTAGAATAGCTTATGAAAAAAATTGCGGTTTTAACTTCAGGGGGTGACGCACCCGGTATGAATGCCTGCCTCAGAGCGGTTATTCGTGGAGCTATCTACCACGGCGTAGAGGCGTATGGTATCAAGTACGGATACAACGGCCTGATCGAGGGTGATATTTACAAAATGAAGTCATACTCGGTAAGCAATATTATTCAGCGGGGGGGCACTATCTTGAAGTCGGCCCGTAGTCAGGAGTTCCGTACGAAGGAGGGTCGTAAGAAAGCCTACTACCAGCTTCAGCGCCGGGGTATTGAGGGTATAGTCGTGATCGGAGGAGACGGTACTTTTACCGGAGCCAATGTGTTTCATCAAGAATACGGAGTGCCGGTGGTTGGTGCACCGGGTACCATTGATAATGACCTTTACGGCACTGATCATACCATTGGTTTTGATACCGCGGTCAACACCGCGCTGGTTGCTATCGACAATATTCGGGATACGGCCAATTCACACGACCGCATATTCTTTATTGAGGTTATGGGACGTGACGCGGGCTACATTGCCATCCAATCGGGTATTGGGGGGGGGGCCGAGATGATCATGGTACCTGAGACCAGCACTACCATCGAGGACGTTATTCATACCCTAGGTCAGGGGCGCAATCACGAGAAAACGTCGTCTATTGTGGTAGTTGCCGAGGGCGACGAGGAAGGCGGTGCCATGGAAGTGGCTGAAAAAGTGCGTAAACGACTGAAGGGAAAGGATTTAAAAGTCTCTATTTTAGGTCATATTCAGCGCGGCGGTGCTCCTACGGCGATGGACAGAATTCTAGCCAGCAGACTGGGGCTGGCGGCGGTAGAGGGTTTGCTCAGTGGCAAACAGAACATGATGGCCGGCGTAATCAACAACCGCATCGTCTTCACTGATTTTAAAGAGTGCATCAACACCTCTAAACCACTCGAGCAAGACCTGCTCAGAATGGTTAAGATTTTAAGTATTTAAGCAGCGGGAGCACTGCACTAGGGTATTCCCACTGTGTTCTCACAAAGAAAGGCCTGAGGTAAACCTCAGGCCTTTCTTTTCACCTTAACTAGAATTCTACGAAAAAAGACTAACAGCTTCCCAACACATGTGCTCAATGAACTGTCTCATAGCTCACTAAAACACCGCCTCTACCAACCTCTACTCTAACTCTATCATCCTGCTGCCAGTCTGACCAACCTTTCACCATGAAATCTTAAATGTCTTTACTGCCGAAGCAATATGCGAATATAGCTAATAAGTATAACATGCCACTGAATGTTTCGGTGAGTAATGCCAGCTGGCAGACGAACCGCACCGAATACTCGGTGAAATAGCACAAAAATTAAAAGCAATTATAATAGAAGTAAACGCTAAATTTTGTTACTACCCCCTTCGCCCAACATCATCATAGCATCAACAAATCTAGTCTTAGTTAGCCACCAATAAAAGAATAATGTGTAATAATCAAAATTTTATTTGTAAAGTACTATATGTAGTACCCTTTGTTCTAATTGCCCAACCCTGAAGATGTCATTAATTAACATAATAAAAATTATGAATCAAATCTAGCGCATAGCTCACGCACTATAAGTTTGATAATCAACCAACATATTTTAAAATCATCCATGTAATATTGACGTTATATATGCGCATAACTTTCATGTTTTTTGGCAAAACTTTTCCAACTATGCTATAATTATGTTAGATTTGACAAATATCAATAAATAGTATGATGAAAATAAGAAACATAAGCTTTGTCCTTCTCTTTATCAGTATTGGTTCCGCTCACGCGTTTCAGAGTTCGTACACCGACTCTACCGACAGAGCACCTACCGATTGGTTTAATCTAGATATCAGTACCAACCAGGTGCAAGGAGTAAGTACCGATAAAACCTACGAAATTCTTAAGGGCAAATCAGCGCAGAAAGTGGTAGTAGCGGTCATTGATTCAGGAGTGGATCCGGACCACGAAGATTTGCAGGGCAAATTATGGGTTAACGAGCGCGAAAAACCCGGTAATGGCCAAGATGACGATGGCAATGGTTACGTAGACGATGTACACGGCTGGAATTTTATTGGTGGTGCCGACGGAAGTCACGTTTCAAACGATACCTATGAACTTACGCGTGAATATATACGCTTGCAAAAAAAGCACTCCGGAGATGAAAGTGATTTATCTGAGGAAGACCGAACGTACTACGAAAAAATTAAGCGGAGCTATGAGGCGAAGGTTTCGGAACTACAGCAAGAGCGTGCGGCTTTTAAGTACTTCTCCGATAGCTACACACGTTCTAACCAACTGCTTACTGCCTACTTAGCGATTGATACCCTAACGGCGGATACGCTAGCGAACCTCAATTCACCTGACGAAGTGGTGATGATGGCTAAAGGCTTTATGGAATACGCTATTGCCAAAGGCTTCGACGAAGCAGGCCTTCAAGAAGCATCGGATTACTTCACATCGGCCCTTGATTACGGCTACAACCTGGATTTTGATTCGCGAACGATTGTTGGCGACCATTATAATGACCTATCAGAGCGCCACTACGGTAACCCTAACGTGAAAGGGCCCGACGCACGACACGGTACACACGTAGCCGGTATTATCGCTGCCAACCGCGACAATGACTTAGGGATGCGCGGTATTGCCGATCAGGTTGAGATTATGATTATCAGAGCCGTGCCCGAAGGCGATGAGCGAGATAAGGATATTGCCAACGCTATCTACTACGCCGTTGACAATGGCGCGCAGATTATCAATATGAGTTTTGGAAAATCGTATTCGCCGCAAAAAGCGGCAGTAGACGCTGCCGTCAAGTATGCCCAGGATAACGATGTGCTCATCGTGCACGCGGCCGGCAATGATGGCGAAGACATAGATAAAACCGAAAACTATCCGAACCGGACGTTTGTCGAGGCCAAACAAGACGCTGAAAACTGGATTGAGGTGGGCGCCTCTTCCTGGAAAAACGAAGCCGACTTTGTAGCCAACTTCTCTAACTACGGCAAACAGTCGGTAGACGTATTTGCGCCCGGGGTTGACCTGTACTCTACGACTCCTGAGCAGTCGTACGAAAGTTTGAGCGGCACCAGCATGGCGGCACCGGTTGTTTCGGGTGTGGCTGCTTTGCTGATGTCTTACTACCCTGAGCTATCAGCACAAGACGTGAAGGATATTATTTTAAAGTCTGCGGTGAAGCTAAAAAAGCTTAAAGTGAACAGTCCCGGTCAGGAAGGAAAACAAGTTAAGTTCTCTTCATTATCTCGTACCGGCGGGGTCGTTAACGCACTAGAAGCGGTTCGCTTGGCCGAGTCATACTAACCTCCGTATCACTATCGATCAAGCATTCTAATAAGGGATAACCGTGATGGTTATCCCTTTTTGGTTTAAGCGATGCTACACAGTTACATCACCTAATTAGTCTCATTTTGGCAAATTCCTTACATCAATAGACATGAGACATTCGCGCACCTTCGGTCAGTATTTTGTTGCGTACTGTACGGAAGATCGCAGTCATATATGCTGCCTTCCGATTGAGAGCATCTATTTCTCATGAGATTAACCAAAAGCTTACCTTAGCACAGATATCGCCCCGGAGTCAGTCTGCTTTTTTTTCTTCATATTGTTGCCACAACAGCGCTTGGCATCTTCCATTGCGGTCTACCTTATTCTACTTCACTACATGCTCACTACCGTCTACGCAGCTTCCCTCGCAATATCTACCGTATTATACGTTCTTCTTCCACTTATTATCCTAGCCCTTGCGGCTTCCCTAATTAAGGCGAAAACAAAGGCTAAAAAAGCCAGCCGCATACTAGTGCAGCGTAACCTTGATGTTGAAGACCAACACCAGAAGATAGAACGACAAAAAGAGAAGCTAGAGGAGCTGAACGAGATCAAAGATCGTATGTTCTCCATCGTTGCCCACGACTTCAGAAGTCCCCTGAATACTATTCAAGGTGTACTTAATCTTTTGCACATTAAAGCACTGTCTGAGAACGAATTGCACAATTTATTACCCGATCTTACACGCAAAGTAGACGCTAGTATCAACCTGCTCGACAACCTGTTACACTGGTCTAGATCGCAGATGCAGGGCGTACACACTGTGCCTTGCTCTTTTCTCATCAAACAGGTAGTGGATGAGACCGTCACGCAAACGCACCAATTGGCGCAACAGAAAGATATACTTATCCAGACTTTTGTGGATCCGGAGCTATCTGTCTGGGCTGATATTGACATGATCCGCCTGGTGGTGCGCAATCTACTTTCTAACGCCATTAAGTTTTCGCACACCGGCCACGCGGTACACATCGAAGCACTGGCCAATGATCAGTTTGCCACCGTCACCGTCACCGACTTTGGGGTTGGCGTGCCTACTGATGCGCGAGCCCACCTGTTCGACTACAGCGGCTACACCACACGGGGCACCGCTCAGGAGAAAGGAACCGGTTTGGGGCTCAACCTATGCTATGAGTGCGTCACACAAAACCGGGGACAACTTTGGCTCAATGATCCTACTGATGCCGAGACTGCCTTCTCGTTCACGGTACCACTGGCTAAGGTTGCGCTGGCTAAATCGTCGCCGGCGCTTGCCTACGCAATCTAAGAGTGCTTCTATTTAGCTGAGCCCACCATCACCTCACCACCGGGCTCGGCCGCGATGGCTGCGCAACATCTGTTTATAATTCTTTTGATTCTCCGCGATTGCTCGCAACTTGTGGCATC
This sequence comes from Tunicatimonas sp., assembly GCA_965213875.1. Lineage (GTDB taxonomy): Bacteria > Bacteroidota > Bacteroidia > Cytophagales > Cyclobacteriaceae > Tunicatimonas. The sequence continues at coordinate 66,948 of CBDCAN010000035.1, forward strand.
ACCTAAAGATGTTATTAATGGCTACGCGCAATCCTGAGCTCGACCGTGTTCGGTCTTCCCCTAATCATCAAGGATGGAAAAGGTTTGGCCCCTACCTATCAGAGCGGCAGTGGGGTACCGTACGTGAGGATTATAGCCCGCAGGGCGATGCCTGGGGATACGTTACGCACGATATGGCACGCAGCTACGCCTACCGCTGGGGTGAAGACGGTATTGGGGGCTTATGCGACAACAAACAAACGTTTTGCGGTGCCTTGTCGCTGTGGAACGGGCAAGATGCTATCCTCAAGGAGCGACTGTTTGGGCTGGGCAACCCCGAGGGCAACCACGGCGAAGACGTGAAGGAGCTATACTACTACTTGGACGCTACTCCTACGTATTCGTACGCCAAGATGCTATACAAGTACCCACAGCAGGCGTTTCCTTACGAACAGCTGGTACGAGAAAATCAGCGCCGAAACCGTCAAGAGCGAGAGTTTGAGCTCACTGACACAGGATTGTTTGACCAGAACCGCTACTTTGACGTGTTTATTGAATACGCCAAAGCCAGTGAGTTTGACGTGCTCATCCGCATTAGCGCCCATAACCGAAGTAGCGAGACGGCCCCTATTCACCTCCTACCCACCTATTGGTTTCGCAATGTCTGGAGCTGGGGCTTCGACGATGTGCACCCACAACTGAGTGGCGCCACCCGAGCCAAACGCATTGATATTCGCTACGAAGACAAAGATGACTACTGCCTATACTATGAGGGGGATCCTGAGCCGCTGTTCTGCGATAACGAGACGAACCAGCAACGATTATACGGTCAACCCAACCTCAGCCCGTACCCCAAGGATGCCATCAATGATTACGTGGTACACCAAAAAACCGATGTCGTCAATCCGGAGCATACGGGTACTAAAGTGGCCCTACACTATCAGGGGGACGTGGCACCCGGAGAATGCTACACCGTACAACTACGGTTGCAGAAGGGACGCAGTCGCCCCTGGCAAGACTTTGACGAAGTGTTCGCGCAGCGGAAGCAGGAGGCCGATACGTTTTATCACCACCTGCAGGGCAGCGGCCTGAATGACGATCAGCGCAATGTGCAGCGACAGGCCTACGCCGGTATGCTTTGGTCTAAACAGCATTACCACTACGATGTCAACCACTGGATCAAAGGAGATGATCGTCAGAGCAGCTCACCGCAGCGCTTGCGGGGCCGCAACAGCGAGTGGAAGCACTTGGTCAACAACAACATCGTCTCAATGCCCGACAAATGGGAGTATCCGTGGTACGCTGCCTGGGATTTGGCGTTTCATTGCCTTCCCCTGGCTCGGTTAGACCCCGCTTTTGCCAAGCGGCAACTGGAGCTGATGCTGCGCGAGTACTACATGCACCCTAACGGGCAAATTCCGGCCTACGAATGGAATTTTAGTGACGTAAACCCACCGGTACACGCCTGGGGGGCCTGGCGCGTTTATTCTATCGACAAAGAGACCAACGGAAAAGGTGACTTAGACTTTCTAGAGAAGATATTTCATAAGCTATTGCTTAATTTTACCTGGTGGGTCAACCGTAAAGATGCGTCGGGTAACAATTTGTTTCAGGGCGGTTTTTTGGGGCTGGATAATATCGGGGTGTTTGACCGGAGTCACGGACTGCCCGGAGGGGGTTATTTAGAGCAGGCCGATGCTACCGCCTGGATGGCTATGTACTCGCTCAATATGCTACGCATGGCACTGGAGATTTCGCAAACGCGCCCGTACTACCAGGAAATGGCCTCTAAGTTCTTCAACCATTTCCTATCAATTGCCGGCGCGATGTTCAACATTGGTCAGGAAGACGTAGATTTATGGGATCCTACGGATGAGTTTTACTACGACGCAATCCACCCTGAGGGGCAACCCGGTCATATTTTGAAGGTGCGCTCCATTGTAGGAATCATTCCACTGTTCGCCGTAGAGATACTAACCCCCGAATTACTGAGCCAGCTCAGCGATTTCACCCGTCGCTCAGAGTGGGTGATCAACAACCGACCCGACCTCAGCTCGTTGGTGTCGCGTTGGAACGCGTCAGGCAAGGGCGAAACGCGCCTGCTATCACTCGTTCGGGTGCATCGTCTTAAGTGCATTCTGCGCCGTATGCTCAGCGAAGCCGAGTTTCTGTCTGACTACGGGATCCGTGCGCTGTCCAAGTATCACCAAGATCACCCGTACGAGTATCGGGCGCAGGGCAAAACTTTTTCGGTATCCTACGTACCGGGCGAGTCTACTTCTTCTATGTTCGGCGGCAACTCTAACTGGCGTGGCCCGATCTGGTTTCCGATCAACTTTCTAATTATTGAATCACTGCTTAAGTTTCACCGCTACTACGGCGATACCCTCACGCTGGAGTTTCCCAGCGGTTCGGGGCAGTCTATGCCGCTTGACAAGATCGCCTACCAGTTAGCCCAACGGCTGATCCGGATTTTTACCCGCGACGAAGACGGCAACCGTCCTTACCTGAGCGATGCTGATCAGCTTCAGCAGGATCCACACTTTCGGGATCACATCCATTTCTACGAATATTTTCACGGCGACAACGGGCGCGGACTGGGGGCATCGCACCAAACCGGTTGGACCGGCTTGGTCAGTGAACTGATTGAGATGTGCCGTCGTATCGAAGAAACCCCTTCGTAGCGTTGTTTGCGCCCGTAAAAACCCTACCTTACGCGATCTGAATGCTCAGCACGCTACTCATCCGGAACTATTCGTTCGTGGTTCATGTCGTATGGCCTTCGGCCCTTTCTTACCCCTACTTTAACTTATGCACCCCACTGCCAAGTTTATTGACGATCAGCAATCCGCTTTCTTTCCTACCCTGCGTAAGCGAGTCAATGCCTACTTTAAAGAAAACAGCTTAACGCGCTACGGTAACCGTGACATGGTTATTAAAACGGCGGTTCTGCTGAGTGCTTACTTAGGAGCGTACATCGCTATTCTAACCTTATCAGTCAACCCTTGGTGGTTGCTGCCGCTCGCCGTAGTGATGGGAATAAGCAAGGCAGGTATCGGCATGTCGGTGATGCACGATGCGCTGCACGGCTCCTATTCCTCTAGCCCCACCGTTAACCGTTGGGTAGGCTACAGTACCTACTTCATCGGCGCCAATCCGTTCGTCTGGAAAACCCAGCACAACGTGTTTCACCACACGTACACCAACGTTTACGGTATGGACGAAGACATCAAGACCAAAGTCGTATTGCGCCTATCGCACCACGCGAAGCTACAGGGGATGCATCGCTATCAATATATCTACGTATTTCTTCTTTACGGCCTCAACACGTTGTTCTTCATCATCAGCGACTTGATCAAACTGCTTAACTACCACCGCACCGGTATGATCGAACGGCAGAAGTCTCGGCTGTCCGTTGAGCTCAGTAAGCTGATCTTTACCAAAGTGCTCTACATCTTTTTTACGTTTGCTTTGCCCATGCTGATCACGCCACTACTGTGGTGGCAGGTATTAATTGGTGTGTTTGCTATGCACTTCACCGCCGGGTACATTCTTACGCTGGTGTTCCAGATGGCTCATATTGTAGAGGAGGTAGATCAACCTACGCCCAACGCCGACGGCAACATAGATAATGCCTGGGCTATCCATCAACTGGAAACCACCGCCAACTTTGCGCGCGGTAACAAGCTGCTCAACTGGTACGTCGGGGGGCTCAATTATCAAATTGAACACCACCTGTTTCCGAATATCTGCCACGTGCACTACCAGGAGATATCAAAGATTGTGGAGAAAACCGCCCGCGAGTTTGAGATCACCTACATTGATCAACCCACTTTCGGGGCGGCCTTCCGCTCGCACGTCAGGATGCTCAAATCCTTGGGTTTTAGGGCGGAGACAACCCTGGGGTAATCATTTTCCAGCCCAAATCAAGACCTTTTTTCTCCCTTTACGTTATCAGGTTATTGTCTGACAGTGGTGGTGATTTTTCACATAAACCTTCACGATGATAGCCTCTCTCAACCTTCAGATTCCGCTGGATGACCCGGTACAGGTGTTTACCGTCATTCTACTCATCATCCTGTTCGCTCCCCTACTCCTATCTCGTCTTCGCATCCCCGGAGTGGTAGGACTGATTCTGGCGGGAGCCATTGTGGGGCCTCACGGACTACACGTGCTGGCCCAAACCGAAACCACACTTTTCGGCACCGTTGGGCTACTGTACATCATGTTTGTGGCCGGGTTGGAAATCGACTTGGCTGATTTCCGTAAGTATCGCAAACAAAGCCTGACATTTGGCGCGATCACCTTTGCTATTCCTCTGCTCATCGGCACCATTGTCTGTTATTACTTCTTACAGTACCCCCTGCGTTCCTCCTTCCTGCTGGCCAGCATGTTCGCCACGCATACCCTGATTGCCTATCCCATTGCCAGTCAGTTGGGCATCATTCGCAACGAAGCCGTCACCATCACGGTGGGCGGAACGATGATTACTGACACGGCAGCACTGCTCGTATTGGTCATGATTACGGCCTCGGTGAGCGGTGCTTTAGACGCGTTTTTTTGGGGGAAGCTTATCCTATCCGTTAGCTTGTTTGCCACCACCGTTCTATGGGGTTTCCCTCTGATAGGTCGATGGTTTTTTCGCAACGTAGAGCAAGACGGTGTGGTGCAGTACACATTTGTACTCACGATGGTTTTTCTGGCCGCGTTTCTGGCCGAAGTAGCCGGACTAGAACCTATCATCGGAGCCTTTTTGGCCGGATTAGCCCTCAATCGGCTGGTGCCGCACACGTCTGCTCTCATGAGCCGAATCGAGTTCATTGGAAACGCGCTCTTCATACCCTTCTTTTTGATCAAAGTCGGTATGCTGGTAGACCCGAGTGTTATCCTTCAGGGACCTGAAGCATTGATCGTAGCGGCTACGCTTACCTTCGTCGCGCTGGCGAGTAAGTGGCTCGCTGCCTACGCCGCCCAACGGATTTTTGGGTTTTCGGTGATGCAACGCAACGTGATCTTCGGACTCAGCAGTGCCCACGCCGCCGCTACCATCGCCATCGTACTGATCGCCTACAACCTTGAGCTGGTGGACAGCAACGTACTCAACGGAACGGTGATTCTCATTCTCATCACTTGCTTGGTCAGCTCATTTGTGACCGACCGGGCCGGTCGGCAGTTGGCAATCACAACGCAGCGACCAGTGTCTTCCACCGTCCGGCAAGACAAAATACTGGTACCCGTATCTAACCCGGACAATACCGAACAGTTGATTGATCTGGCGGTGATGCTTAAGTCGAAGGAGAACAACACCGCCATTGACGCGCTGTCAGTGATTCTGGACGATGGCGATGCCCAGGAAAAGGTGCTGGTGAGTCAGAGTGCTTTTGAAAAGATACACAAGCAGGCCGTAGCCGCCGATCAGTTCGTTAATACTATTTCTAGAATAGACCTTAGTGCGGCCAGCGGCATTGTGCGGGCCGCGAAGGAAACCGGTGCCACCAAAATTCTGATGGGATGGAATGGTCAGCTAGGTGCCAAAGAGCGGTTTTTTGGCAGTGTGCTCGATCATGTGTTAGAACACGCTGAACCGACCGTATTGGTTACCAAACTCAACCATCCGATCAATGCCTACCAGCGGGTGACGGTAGTGGCTCCGCCGCACGCCGAAGCAGAACCCGGTTTCTTGACGTGGGTGCATACGTTGCGTACGCTATGCCATCAGACGACGGGAGTGCTACATTTCCTTGGTACCGAACAGACGCGCCAAGCAGTCAAAACCGAAATGGAGACGGGCAAACCGAACGTAGCATTGACCGAACAGGCTTTTACTAACTGGGATGACTTCTTGGTGTTGTCGCGAGAGATCACTGCCCACGATTTGCTGGTGGTGGTCAGCACGCGCCAAAACTCAGTGTCTTATCACGCCACTGCCGACAAAGTTCCGTACTATTTGTCAAAGTATTTCCACAACCATAGTTTCATCATCCTTTATCCTGAACAGAGTCTGGTGGCTACGTTTGCATAGATCGCACCGCGACACCAACTACGTAACTAACCGTGCCTATCGCTTGCTAAACTTATTCTTTAGTTGTGCCAACTGGTCCTCCATTTTAGGCGGAGCTGTTTTGGTAGGCTTCGCTTTCTTTTTTGGTGTCGGCTCGGCTCCAAACGGATCGCTTTTCATGGATAGGGCAATTCGCTTGCGGGCCAAGTCCACTTCCATCACCGTCACCTCTACCTGCTGCTGCACCTTCACCACTTCAGTGGGATCTTTGACAAACTTATCGGCCAGGTGACTTACGTGTACTAAGCCGTCCTGATGGACTCCTACGTCGACAAAAGCGCCGAAGTTAGTAACGTTGGTCACCACTCCCGGTAACTTCATACCGGTTTTGAGGTCTTCCGGGGCGTGTACCCCTTCGGCAAATTGAAGTACCTGAAAAGGATCGCGCGGATCGCGCCCGGGCTTTTCTAGCTCCTGCACAATGTCTTGCAAAGTAGGCAACCCCACTTCTTCTGACTGGTACCGCTTAAGATCGATCTTTTCACGCAGTTCGGGTTGCTGCATCAGTGCCTCTACGCTACACTGTAAATCCTGCGCCATACGCGCTACCAGTTCGTACCGCTCAGGGTGTACTCCGCTGCGGTCGAGGGGATTGTCGGCATCGCGGATGCGCAAGAATCCAGCGGCCTGCTCGTAGGCCTTCTCGCCCAGGCGGGGCACTTTTTTGAGCGCTTCGCGGTGAGGAAATGCCCCGCGATCGGTGCGGTAATTCACAATGTTCTGCGCCAGCGTGGGTCCGATGCCCGATACGTGGCTGAGCAACTCCTGGCTAGCGGTATTAAGCTCCACTCCCACCCGATTCACGCAGCGCTCTACCGTATCTTCCAGTCCTTGCTGAAGCAGATTACTATCCACATCGTGTTGGTACTGGCCCACTCCGATAGACTTCGGATCAATTTTTACCAATTCGGCCAGCGGGTCCATCAGGCGGCGACCGATAGAAACCGCACCACGTACCGTCACGTCGTGGTCAGGAAACTCACGGCGAGCGACTTCTGAGGCAGAATAGATAGAAGCTCCGCTCTCGTTCACCGTCAGGATAGACAGCGAAGCCAGGGCCGGTACGCTCCTAACGAATGCTTCGGTTTCTCGTCCGGCGGTGCCGTTACCGATAGCGACCGCCTCAATCTTATGCCGCTCACTCAGCACCGTTAGTTGCTCCGCCGCTTCTTCGGTGAGGCGCTGGGGAGCATTCGGATAAATGGTGGTATTGTCTAGCAAATCGCCCTGCCGGTTGAGGCACACCACTTTACAACCGGTGCGAAAACCTGGATCAAGGGCCAGCACGTTCTTCTCACCCAAAGCCGGAGAAAGCAGTAATTCTTGTAAGTTCTCAGAGAACACGCGAATCGCCGCCTCATCGGCGCGTTGTTTGGTAACCAACCGGATGTCCGTTTCCAGCGTGGGTCGCAGCAAACGGCGGTAAGCGTCCGTAAGAGCCTGCTCTACCTGCTCGGTGGTGGCGTGATTGCCCCGCAGATGATGCTTTCTGAGGATGGACAGTGCCGACTCTTCCGGCGGATTGATCGATAGGCTCAGGATCATTTCCTTTTCGCCCCGGCGCATGGCCAGCAGCCGATGCGACGGCACTTTACTTATTAGTTCTTCCCAGTCGAAGTAGTCGCGGTACTTCGCCCCCTCTTCTTCTTTGCCCCGCATCACCTTGCTGCGAATCACGCCTTCGCGTAAAAACAGTTTTCGCAGAGCAGCGCGACTTTCTTGGTCTTCACTCATCCACTCCGCTATGATGTCGCGGGCACCGTGTAGCGCCTGCTCGGTGTCAGCCACCTCTTTTTCAGCTTTCACGAAGGATTCGGCCATTTCAGTGGGGTCGCCCTTCCCTTGTTGAAAAATCTGTTCGGCCAGCGGCTCCAGTCCTTGTTCGCGGGCGACCGTAGCGCGGGTGCGGCGGCGGGGTTTGTAAGGAAGATACAGGTCTTCTACTTCGGTGAGGGTGGTGGCCTCGTTGATGCGTTTCTCCAGTTCGGGAGTGAGTTTCTCCTGGTCGCGAATGGTGGTGAGCACAAAGTCGCGACGCTTCTCCAGTTCGCGGGCTTGCGCTAGTTGGTCCCGCACTTGGGCGATCTGCACTTCGTCGAGGCTCCCCGTACGCTCTTTTCGGTAGCGAGCGATAAAAGGTACGGTGGCCCCCTCATCAAGCAGGCTAGCGGTGGCACTTACCTGGCGTTCTGACACACCGATTGATTGAGCAATCGTAGAAATCATAGACATACGTAGAACGTTCTTAGCTTTGTGGAAAGTAATAAAGGTAGCAGGACAAAGCGTCTTCGTGGCTATTTTATGATATTTTTTACACCCGCGTCATAAAGTGAAGGTTCTGCTAGGAGAGTCGCTCATCAATGGTGGCCACCAGTTGGGCAAAAGCTTCGGCTCGTGCCATATCTACTGAATCGATACTAATCGTGACCAATTTGTCTGGCGGTAGGCTATCCACCCACGCTTCATATCGCTGATTGAGTTGGTGTAGGTACGCTGCCGGAATCTGATCTTCATTCTGCCGCATCGGATGCTCTTCGTGGTAACGTTGCGCAATGCGCTGCTGAAGCTGCGGTACACTACCCTGCAAATAGATAATAAGGTCAGGTGATGGCAACAGGCTTTGCATTGAGTCGTAAAGCCCCCGGTAGTTGTTATAATCTCGCGTACTCATGTGACCTAGCTCGTACAGATTGTAGGCGAACACCTCAGCGTCTTCGTCAATCGTGCGGTCTAGTATGACCGTAGTGTTTGACTTGGCCACACCTGACTGTGCCACCGCCAGCCCCTGCTGAAACCGCTGGTTAAGAAAGTAGACCTGCAACGGAAAGGCCCAGCGGGGCATGTCTTCGTAGAAGTCGTTGAGGTAAGGATTGTTATCAACGGCCTCCAATTCGGCCCGTCCGCCGTAGTGCTGCGCCAGCCGCTTCACCAGCGTGCTCTTGCCCGCCCCAATATTACCAGATACTGCTAAGAACATAGTATAAAAATTGAGGAGCCTATCGGCAGTACAGCCGCTGTTATGCCGTAGCCGATCCTCATTCAATCGGAAGTTGACATAGAAGTCTTGCTTGACACGAACTCTTTTGTAACCTAACAATTTCAACAAATGTTACGCTTCTATTAATTTTTGACGAAAGCCTTATCTCTTTCGTGAATTCAAAAGTAAATTTTAGCACACGTGCAGCCTTAATTTGCTCCTCATACAACCTCACTTCCTGTAAACTGGAGTTCCCTCGTTAAAGTAGACACTGAGAAGAGCATAGCTTAGCTGACAGAACACAACGGGCAGGGCTTTTTTGTTCGGTAGCTCAGAACATTCTCTATCTTTACGGATGTTCTGTTATCACAACTGCCCCCCATGACGCGCACCGAACTATTTCACCAGATTCAGCAAAAACAATCGTTTCTCTGCGTTGGCTTAGACACTGATCCGCAAAAGATTCCGCCGCACCTGCGGCGGGAAGATGATCCGGTATTCGCCTTCAACCGGCAAATCATCGACGCCACGGCCAAATACTGTGTGGCCTACAAGCCGAACATTGCCTTTTACGAGGCACTGGGGCCACGGGGCTGGGAAAGTCTACAGAAAACACGCTAGCCTATATTCCCGACGAGTGCTTCACCATCGCCGACGCCAAACGGGGCGACATCGGCAATACTTCACGACTATACGCCAAAGCTTTCTTTGAGACCCTCAACTGTGACGCTGTCACCGTGGCTCCCTACATGGGGCAGGACTCGGTAGTTCCGTTTTGGTCGTACGAAAATAAGTGGGTCATTCTGCTAGCCCTCACCTCTAACCCGGGCAGTCAGGATTTTCAGCACCTCACTACTGCTGGCACTCCCCTATTCCATCAGGTTATCCAGACGAGTCAGCAGTGGGACGCTTCAGATCACGGTAACGTAGACCGACTGATGTACGTGGTTGGCGCTACGCAGGCTGATCGTTTGCAAGAGATCCGAGCCTTGGCCCCCGACCACTTTCTCCTGGTGCCGGGCGTAGGAGCGCAGGGCGGTAGCTTGGCCGAAGTAGCCCAACACGGTATGAATAAGCAGTGCGGATTATTGGTCAATTCGTCGCGGGGCATCATCTATGCCGGAAACGACCAAAACTTTGCGCAAACCGCTGGGCAAGCGGCACAGGCCTTGCAGCAAGAGATGATGAAACTACTTGACCAGTGGATGATTTGAGTAGTCACCGCCCTATTCTTTACCGAAACACACTCCTTCATGAAAGTCTACTATCCGTATTATACGCTGTTTATTGCCCTTCTGTGCTGTATTTTCTCAGTGCATGCTCAGCAGTCTCTGCCCTCTGACTGGGTCACCGATTATACCAATACCCTCACGCCAGCTGAGCAAGTGGCCCTTCGGGATAAACTGGTGACTTTTGAAAAGACACGAGGCAGTCAGATCGTCGTTGTGTTGGTGAAATCCACTTCCCCAAAAACTATAGAAGACTATTCGCTTGAGCTGGCTAACGACCTCCAAATAGGACGGGCCGATATCAACGACGGGGTACTCGTCTTGGTAGCTAAGGATGATCGCGAGGTGAGAGTGGAAGTAGGACTCGGCCTGAAAGAAGCCGTTCCAGACAGTAGAGCACAGGATATTATAGAGCAGCATATCACTCCTTCGTTTCGGGAAGACGATTTTGCGCAAGGTCTTCACCGGGGGGTAGACGCGCTTATAGCATCTATTGAGGGGGGCGATCTCCCGCCGGTCGAGAATAAACCCAACTACTGGTTATTGCTGTTGCTCTTCCCCACCGTACTAATTATCGAACTACTCAAAAGGATAACGAAAGAAAAGTGGTTGGTCGTCCCCTTGGCGGCACTGGCCTACGGTTGGCTGGGTTGGTACGTGGTCGGCTTCCAATTGAGCCTGGCACTCGCACTCATCGGATTTTTAATCTCTTTCCTGATGCTCAAGTTTCCTCAGTATCACTGGGAATTGCGCAAAAAGTCGTCTGATCATCAGCCACAACACAACAACAACGTTCGGGCAGCGTCGGCACTAGCGTTTTTAGGATTTATCCTTATTGAGGTGCCGAATGCTTCTAGTGGTAGTCGTGGTGGCTCAGGATTCGGTGGTGGCAGCGGATTTTCGGGCGGAGGCTCATCCGGTGGCGAAAGTTTTGGCGGTGGTGGCGGTAGCTTCGGCGGTGATGGAGCTAGCGGCAGTTGGTAGATAACATTTGTGTTCATCATCTGCTCAAGAATAACGACAAACTACTACCTTTGCTCGCTTTCTAGAAAATACTCCTACGATCATCCGATTCAACCACTCATGAGCGTCGCCATCATCAAATACAATGCGGGTAATATCCAGTCAGTGGTGTACGCCCTCCAGCGGTTAGGGTTAGAGCCACTGCTCACTGATCAGCCTGACGAACTTCGAGCGGCGGATAAAGTGATTTTTCCCGGTCAGGGTGAAGCCAGCTCGGCCATGCGCTACCTGCGCGAGCGTGGGCTAGACGAACTGATTAAAGGCCTGACGCAACCGGTGCTCGGCATTTGTGTAGGACTGCAACTCATGTGTCGTCACTCCACCGAAGGCAACGCCAACTGCCTGGGTATTTTTGACGTTGACGTCAAACGGTTTCCTCCCGAACGGAAGGTGCCACACATGGGCTGGAATAACCTGACGGTGACGGGTGGTGCGCTGTGCAACCACCTGTCGGCAGACGCTTACCTCTACTACGTGCATAGTTACTACGCTGAGCTTAGCGAGTATACCACAGCCACCAACGACTATATCTTACCCTACAGTGTAGCGCTGGAGAAAGACAACTTTTACGCCATCCAACCGCACCTCGAAAAAAGCGGAGCAGACGGTGAAGCGATCTTGCGTAACTTTCTGGAGCTTTAATTATCAGGAACGTAGCGCTCCAGCACCGACTGCCAGCCCGCCCCGTTGATGGCCTTCAATATCGTTTGATTGACGGGTTCTCGCAACGAACTGTTAGAGGGTAGAACGAAGGCATAACGGCGTGGAATCATATTCTTCGCCTCGATGTTCACCGACAGCTTATCGTCTTCATTTACCCAGTAGCGCAGCACGGCATCGCTGTGCACGAAAGCGTCGATTTTTTTCTGTTGCACCGCTTGCAGACCAGTGGCTACCGAATCATACGTCTGAAAACGAATGCGCTCTTCCTTGAGGTACTCGGCAGCGTCGGTGTCACCTATACTACCCACCTGCAATGAGCGCAAGTCTCTGGGCACACTGATACTACCGCTTTGCCCCAGCGTAGAAACTAATGTTGCCGTCAGGCTAGCCGTAACGGCCATTGCGACCAGCATCCAGAGCAGCGCTACGGCTCGCCCCCAGAAGGTAACCGGTGCTTTGTCACCGTAGCCGATGGTGGTCATGGTGACGCCGGCCCACCAAAAACCAGAACCGATGCCCTGCCACAGGTTGCGCTCACCCCCGAACTGATCTTCATTGCTGCCTCGCTCTATCAGCCAGACAATCGTACCCACCACCAGCAGTAGCACCGATAGGCCCAGCACCACCCGCAGGAAACGTTGGGTGAAAATTCCTCTGAGGATTTCTATAATACCACGGGTGTTTGACCCGGCCACACCCAGTTTGGTTTGATAGTAAGCGTGCGAGAAATCTACCTGCTGTTCTTTCTCAGCGGTGACGGTAGATAGCAACCCCATATCGAGCTTCCCCCGGGCGATGTACGGTACCAACGAGTCGGCGGGTACCTCTTCGAAACGGTAGACGATATCCAGCTCGTCGGCCACCTCGCGCCATAGTTGCACGCTGATGCCGTCCCACAGATTATCCCTGTCTTTGATGATAAAAGGAGGCATTTCGGTGATACCGACGACGAAGGGATTGTCATCAGCGCGAAGTAGCGTATCGGTCTGGGCCAAACCTGTGTGGACTAGTAGCGTTGCTAGCCATAGTATGAGTATTCCGCTAAAATAAGTCGTTCGTAAGAACATGAGCAATAGAATGGTCAGCGATGAAGGTTTAGCGTTCAGGGGTACGAGGGGGCTTATCAAATATCTCGCTGACGCTGATACTAAATCCGGGAACCGTCGGATCAGCGTGACAGACATCGCCCTGGTGACAAATGGTGACGTCTTTTGGACTTGTATATACCCAAACCTGCTCAACGTGCGGATAAACGTACCAAACCAGTGCTACCCCCGCTTTAAAGTACTCCAGCATTTTGGCAATGTTTTGTTCGTCAGAATTAGCCGGTGACGATACCTCAATGACAAAAGCAGGAGCTTCGTCCGCTGTTTCTGGATAGTTAATTTGGTCTGGAGTTAAGTAGGCAGCATCGGGACGGCGATAAGAACCAATCGCGCTAAAAAAGCAATCGGCTTCCCCCATGATACTATTACCCTTCTCAAAGCTTTTCGTCTGTATATACTTTCTTATGATATTATCGACGATGTAACGTTCGCTAGCTTTCATGTATTCTTCTTTTTCTACCTGACCGTTCTTCCATTCGTACTTATACGTCGTTTTGTCGAGGTATTTTTTCTTGAATGCTTCTAGCGAAACCACTCTACTCGTCGCTTTTTTATCTTTCTTCCTGGGTTTTTCTGCAACTGTCGTCATATTGCCGTTCGGTTGATGGGAACAAACCGAAAAGTACAAAATAAACCCTAGCTATGGAAATTATCCCCGCCATCGACTTGATTGATGGCAAGTGCGTACGCCTCACGCAGGGCGACTACCAACGGAAGAAAGAATACAGCGATAATCCGTTGGAGGTAGCGCAACGTTTTGCCGACCACGGCATTCGTCGGTTACACTTGGTAGACCTCGACGGGGCGAAGCAGAAGCAGGTCGTCAACCTGGCAGTACTTGAGCAGATTACCTCACAAACATCACTGGCGGTCGACTTTGGAGGCGGGGTACAGTCGGATGAAGATTTGCAACGAGTTTTTGATGCAGGGGCGAAACAAGTGACCGGCGGCAGCATCGCCGTACGACAACCCGACACGTTTCGGGCATGGTTGCAACGGTACGGAGCGGATAAAATCATCCTGGGGGCCGACGCCAAGGATCGACAGGTCGCCGTGAGCGGCTGGCAAGAACGGGTAGCTACGGATGTGGTAGACTATATCAGCGACTACCGGCAGCAGGGCGTTCGCTACGTCATTTGTACTGATGTGGCTAAAGACGGATTATTGCAGGGGCCATCGTTCGGTCTTTACGACGAAATATTGACGACCGCTCCTGACGTGCAACTTATCGCCAGCGGTGGCATCACCACCGTAGAAGACCTACGGCAGCTACAACAACGCTCGGTATACGGCGCAATCATCGGAAAAGCCTTGTACGAAGGGCACATTCAGCTCACCGACTTACAGGAATTTTTATAACTTGCGGGTTGGAGGTTGGATGACTTGCTAGGCGAAGAGATATTGGATGCTAGATGACTTGCGGAGGTGGCTAGATACTAGATGGTGGCCGGTAGTAGTTAGATACTGGATACTAGTACGTAGCGTATCTATTAGTATAAAAAACATTCGGTTCTATGACAAAAATGGCGGAGGCAACAATAATAAACGTCATAGCGAGGACGGTAGGACGATGCTATCTTCTTCATATTGAGGGATTTAACTTCGTAGAGATCGCTTCGCAAAGCCTCGCGATGACGTACAAACCGGGAACTCCGCCAAAATTGTCTGAGAACCAAATAGCACCTATCCGTACAGCAACTAACACTCGATACCTTTACCAATCCAGAAAGTCATTCGCGCGGCTGACGGTCGCCAGTAACCAGCATCTAGCCATACAGAAATTTATCTAACAACTAGCATCCAGCATCCAGCATCCAATCCCCAACCCATGCTCACCAAACGAATTATCCCCTGCTTAGATGTGAAAGACGGGCGCACCGTGAAGGGTGTCAACTTCGTGCAGTTGCGTGATGCTGGCGACCCGGTAGAGCTGGCGAAGATCTACGCGGATCAAGGAGCCGACGAATTGGTGTTTCTGGATATCACGGCGACCGTCGAGAAGCGCAAGACGTTGGCCGAACTGGTGAAAAAGGTGGCTAAGCAAATCAATATCCCCTTCACCGTGGGGGGCGGCATCAGTACCGCCGAAGACGTAGAAACCATGCTCTACGCCGGAGCCGATAAAGTATCCATTAATTCTGCTGCGGTGCGACGGCCGGAGCTCATCAACGAGCTAGCTGCCAACTACGGCAGCCAGTGCATCGTGGTAGCCATCGATACCCGCCACGTAGATGGTAAGCATTTGGTGCATACGCACGGCGGGCGCACTCCTACCGAGCTCGATACTTTTGCGTGGGCCGAAGAAGTGCAGCGGCGCGGTGCCGGCGAAATTCTGCTCACCTCGATGGACCACGACGGCACCAAGCAGGGCTTCGCCAACGACCTCATGGCCCGGCTATCTGAGTCGCTCAGTATTCCGGTGATTGCTTCGGGCGGGGCAGGCACCAAAGAGCATTTTTACGACGCCTTTACCACCGGTCAGGCCGATGCCGCCCTAGCGGCGAGTATCTTTCACTTTCGTGAGATTCCCGTGCCTGAGCTCAAACAGTTTTTATCAGAAAGAAATATTCCGATCCGACGCACATACCCATGAACAACTACCCTACCGCTCCGGTCACCAACATCAACTTCCTGAATCACCTGATTCGCCTCATTCACGAACGCAAAGAGCAGATGAACGAACCGGGTGCCGAGGCTTCTTATACCGTTAGTTTATTCAAAGAAGGCATCAACAAAATTGCTCAAAAAGTAGGAGAAGAAGCGGTAGAACTGGTCATTGAGGCTAAAGATGACAATGGTGACCTATTCCGTAACGAAGCGGCTGACTTAATTTATCACCTGCTGGTGCTGCTTGAGGAAAAGAACGTTCCGCTACAAGAGGTAATCCAGGTGCTCGAGGAGAGGCATCAATAAAAAGACAGTAGCTTGCGCTTGGCCGAGGGAACGTTGCGGCGCAGTCCGCGCTGGTTCACCACGAAGTTTTTGCCCCGTTCCATCCACAGGCACTGGGCGGTGCCGGGCTCAAGAACGGTGGGTTGATGCACATCAATGGCGAACAGCAATCCATCATACAGCGTCTTGATCTCAGGTACAGTCGTGTGCCCTACCACCATTTGTTCGGCACCGTAGGTATCGAGTATCTGACGCAGCATCTTTTTCGTCATACCATCACTAAAGTAGCCCCGGTACCAGAGTGGCCCGTCGTTGCCCAGCACCAGTAATCCCTCTGCTTCGGTGGGCTCTTCTGAACCGATATGCCGTCGTACCATGCGGTTGATTGCCTTCAGACCTAAGCCCGACTGTTGTAGCATAGGGCTGATGCCAGCGTGTACAAATAATGTACTTCCAATTTTTTCTACGGCATTTTTGGTGCGGAGCCACTGTCCCAGTTCAGTGTAATTACTAAACAACTCGTGGTAGTGAATACCCAACTCATTTGCTAAATGCTGGTACTTGCGATCCAG
>CBDCAN010000036.1:0-9963 GCA_965213875.1 Tunicatimonas sp.
CCAGCGACGATTGTTGGCTACTTTCTGGTGCTGTTTTTTATGTCGGTAAAGCTGACACTATTTACGGTAGTTGCCCTGCCCATTTCGGGTGCTATTATTTCGGAGATCACCAAACGGTTTGAAGAAGAAGGCGACGCAGAGCCAAGAGTCGCTGGGCCGCATTGTGAGCATGCTGGACGAAACGCTGTCGGGTATGCGCATTGTGAAGGCCTTTAACGCCCGCCCGTTGATCCGCCGTCGCTTTGGTGAAGAGGTGAGCAACTATGCAAATATCAACATATCGATGGCCCGGAAACAGGAAGCAGCTTCGCCCATGTCGGAGTTTATGGGCGTCACGGTGGTCGCCGGCATCCTACTCTACGGCGGTATTCTGGTGCTGAACAACAACTCCGAACTGGAGGCCAGTCAGTTTATCACCTACATCATCATCTTCTCACAGATACTACCTCCTGCCAAGTCTATCAGCAATGCGCTCAGTAGCATCCAGCGCGGTTTAGCATCGGGTGAGCGGATTTTCGCGGTGGTCGACACTCCTTCGCAGGTGCAAGACCAGCCCGACGCCAGCCCGCTTACGCATTTTGAGCAGAACATCCGCTTTGAGAACGTCTGGTTTGCCTACGAAGCGGATGCCATTTGAAGAACATCAACCTTACCGTAGAGAAGGGAAAAACCGTAGCCCTGGTGGGGCCCTCGGGGGGAGGAAAGTCTACCCTAGCCGATCTGGTGCCCCGTTTCTACGACCCCACCGAAGGTACGATCTCTATCGACGATCAGCCGCTAAAGTCCTATACGATGGCCTCGGTGCGGCAGCACATGGGCATTGTGACACAGGAATCAATTCTATTCAACGATACCATCTTCAATAATATCGCCTTCGGCAAACCGGAAGCCAGCGAAGCAGAAGTGAGGCAAGCCGCGCGCATCGCCAATGCCCACGATTTTATCCTGGAAACCCCCGAGCAGTACCAAACGATAGTAGGCGAACGCGGTACCAAATTATCGGGCGGACAAAGGCAGCGCATCAGCATTGCCCGCGCGGTGCTCAAGAACCCACCCATCCTGATCCTGGACGAAGCCACCTCGGCCCTGGATTCAGAGTCGGAGCGACTGGTGCAAGAGGCACTGACTAACCTGATGAAGAACCGCACTTCGTTGGTGATTGCCCACCGCCTGAGCACCATCCAGCACGCCGACGAAATCGTAGTAGTGCAGCAGGGGGAAATTATCGAGCGCGGTCGCCATAACGACCTGGTAGAACTCGGTGGTTTGTACAGCAAGCTTACCGAAATGCAGACGGTTTCTTAGGTTGGTAAAAACCCAACTTTTCTGTAAATTTGATCCGTGAATGTCATCAAGCGGAATACACTAAGAGCGTACTACGAAAAACACGCCGACGCAAAAGACGCTTTAGACACTTGGTACCGTGTCTGCAAAAAAGCCAGATGGAAAAACTTCAACGAAGTCAGAGGTACCTACCCGAGTGCTGATGTGGTGGGTGACAATCGCATGGTGTTCGACATTTCGCACAATAAATATCGGCTGATCGTTCGCTTTAGCTTTGTATATCAGGTGATACAAATCAAATGGTTCGGTAGCCATGCTGTTTACAACAAGATAGACGTAACTAAAGTATGAGCGCTATTAAAGTCATCGAAACGAAGAAAGAACATGCGGCCGCCCTGAACCGGATAGATGCCATTTTTGATGCGGCCCCGGAAAGCCCCGAAGGGAAGGAACTCAAACTACTCCTGGTGCTTGTTGAGAAGTATGAAGATGAGCACTACGCGATAGATATGCCCGACCCTATTGAGGCCATCAAGGTGCGCATGGATGATCTAGGTTGGAAGCCTAAAGATCTGGTGCCATTCATTGGCGACAAAGGAACTGTATCCAGGGTGCTTAATCGCAAAACGCCGCTGTCGCTCAATATGATCCGCCGCCTATCCAAAGCACTCGCTCTGCCCGCTGAGGTCCTATTACAAGAAATTTCTCAAGAGACTACGGCTTAAGTAAGTACCCGAGTGTGAATGTTCGTCACTTTTTGGCTAAGTTTTTTCTGCGGGTAGCCTTCCAGCCAGTGGCAGCGGCAGTAGCAGTTCACTTTGACACGGTCACCGTGAACTGCTACTGCTACTGCTACTGCTACTGCTACTGCTACTGCTACTGCTACTGCTACTGCTACTAAGTGTCGTTTATTCTTGTTTACCGACAAACCTAAGGAGTGCTAATAGCGCGAAATTAGAGAGACGGATATTCTCGCCTAAAATGCGCTCAGCACGTCCAATAGCCTTTTGATAGTCTACCGAAAGAACTTGAGTGAGACGCGCTCGTCCTGCTGGTCGATAAAAGACAAACATTCTTCCATAATGTCTATCTCTCTCATTACTTAAACGTAGCGAATAAATTACATCATTTCAACTAACATCACCAACTCGCAACGCGATGGAGACCACATGAATCGTTAAGTGAGAAATTTTTCGTTGCGCTCGACTAGTCGCAGCGATATGCTACAACTCTTTACGCAGCAGAGATAGCTAGGTCGTAGGATCGCTGCGCTATTCCTGCAACCAGCATGATACTAAATACTTATCCCTACCTTGACGTCTCAGGCAAATGACCAACCCCACCTGATTTACCTATGAACCAGCGGCAACGTGTTGGCTTTCTGTTAGGCATATTAATACTTGTGGTGTTTTTGTTGGCTCCCGCCCCCGAGGGCATGAGTCCGCTCGCCATGCGGGCCGCCGGAGTTACGCTGCTGGTCGCGGCTTGGTGGGTTACCGAAACCATTCCGATCGCCGCGACCGCGTTGGTGCCGTTGCTCCTGTTTCCGGTGCTGGGGGTGCTGGATACCAAAGCAGTTGCGGCCCACTACGGCCACCCTTACGTGTGGATGCTGTTGGGTGGTTTTATCTTAGCCAAGGCGATTGAGGCGCACCACCTGCACAAGCGCATTGCCCTCACCATTATCAGCCTGATCGGCACGAAGAAGCGTACCATTATGCTGAGCTTTATGGTCGCTACCGCTTTTCTGTCGATGTGGATCGCCAACGTGGCCGTCACGCTGATGATGTTGCCCATCGGTTTGGCCGTGATTGATCGGGAAGAAACTGAACACAGCAGCAGCGAACCCGATCAGTTTGGACTGGCCCTCATGCTGTCAATTGCGTACGCGGCCAGCGTGGGAGGCATCGGCACCCTCATTGGCACTCCGCCCAATATGGTGTTTGCCGGGATGGTGGGCGAGCTGTATCCCGACGCCCCTGAGATCGGTTTTTTCCAGTGGATGCTGGTCGGTGTGCCGCTGTCCGCTATTTTTCTGCCCATCATCTGGCTCTATCTGTCTAGGTTTTTTCGCATCAGTGGCACGTTCTCGCAGGGGCGGGCAGTCATTCAGCAAGAGCTGCGTGCACTCGGTCTGGTGAGTGCTGCCGAAAAAAGAGTAGGGGCTATTTTCGTACTCACCGCCCTGGGTTGGATGTTTCGGAAAGACTTTCAGCTCGGTGACCACGTGCTGCCGGGCTGGGCCTCATTGTTAGGGTTAGAAGACTATGTACACGATGCCACCGTCGCCATCTTTTCGGCCCTGCTGCTCTTCGTGGTGCCCACGGCGGGTAGTCGCAGTGCACCTCTCATGCGCTGGGCGCTGGTGAAAGATATTCCTTGGAACGTACTGATTCTACTGGGCGGCGGGTTTGCCGTAGCGGCGGCCTTTGCGTCTACAGGATTGGCCCAGTGGATCGGCAATGCGCTGAACTTTATCAACCAGTGGCCCATTTTTGTGGTCTTGCTGTTCGTGGTCTTCCTCATTATTTTTCTTACCGAAATCAGCTCAAACACCGCGACCGCCAATATCTTTCTGCCCATATTGGCCACGACCGCGGTCGCGGGGCAGGCGCACCCGTTTTTATTAATGATCCCGGGGGCGATAGCTGCCTCTTGCGCCTTCATGCTGCCCTCGGGCACGGGCACCAACGCGGTGGTGTTCGGTAGCGGGCGCATCCGACTGCCCGACATGGCGCGGGCCGGATTCTGGCTTAATATCATCGGAGTGGTGGTGGTCACGCTGGTGATGTACCTCATCGCTATTCCGGTGTTTGGCATCGCGACGTCACTTCCCGACTGGGCTCATTAGCCAGTGCATGAGGTAAGCCACAATCTAGTGGGTAAAACGACACTTGTCAGCCATCTTTCTTTGCACGGTTAGTGGCAGTGGCAATTAGCGGCAGTAGCAGGAGGCAGTAGCAGTTACTACATACTGCTGCTGCCTCCTGCCACTGCTACTACTTAAGAAGGCCCCTAAAAGAAACGCTTGGCTGGAAAGTGACGAACATTTATGGGTAAGTACTTGTATGGACATTTCTGCGATAACTTTCGGCACACCGCCACGTAAATAGGCTTCTAGTATCATTTTGCTAAATTTGTTCGTACCCAACAGCATCACGATGAAACCCTTCAAGCTCGCCCTTTTTGCTCTGCTGCTTATCTTCCACATAACTTTGGTGATTTTGTCACTAGACTTTACCCAGTCGTTTGCCGACAGTCTGGTGCGCGACCCGTCGGGCTTTCGCTACACCGCGGGCATAGGGTTGGTACTATTGCTGGTGGCGGCCGGGGTAGTATGGTTTGACCGCCGTTTGTTGCTCAAAAAAGCGGAGCGGCTAGAAGCCGAAAAGAACCAGATTAAGGCTGAAATATTTGATCGTGAGAAACAGGCAAAGGCCCGCGAAGAAGAGGTGGAACGCGAGATACAAGCCTTTCAGGCCACACTGCCTACTGCCGAGCCGACCGATACCCCTGAGCCACCGGTAACGCCCCCCCCGGTCGATCCTGAAGCGGCTAGTCCAGCCCCTCCGCCAGACGAACCGGAAAGTCTGACCGACGGCACCGCCCCAGCCGATGACTACGGTCCGCTCACTCCCAACCAGCCCGATGAAGACACCGACCCTCCCCGCTCGTGAAGGACCTGATTACCCACGAACTTCGCGAAGCTGCGCAGGTGCTAGAGACCTTTCTGGCCGACCCCCAACAGCAGGCAGCTATTGAGCAGGCGGCCCAGTTGCTGGTAAAAACCATCCGGCAGGACGGTAAGATTATCTCCTGTGGCAACGGGGGCTCGCACTGCGATGCGATGCACTTCGCCGAAGAACTGAGCGGACGCTATCGCGACGACCGTCGGGCGTTACCCGCCATCGCGATCTCTGATGCCAGCCATTTGTCCTGCGTGAGCAACGACTACGGTTTTCAGTCGGTGTTTTCGCGTTTTGTAGAAGGCTTAGGACAGTCGGGCGATACCTTACTGGCGATCAGTACCAGTGGCAACTCGCCCAACATCCTCGAGGCGGTGCGGGCCGCTCGCGAACGAGATATGACGGTGGTAGCCCTCACCGGCAAAGACGGCGGAAAGTTAGCCGAACGGGTAGACGTAGAAATCCGCGCTCCGCACCACGGCTACGCCGACCGTATCCAGGAAATCCATATCAAAGTAATTCATATCCTAATCATGCTCATTGAGCAGGGCGTAGCCGACGAGTCCAACTAGCGAGTTCGCTGAACTTTCTGCGCTAGCGCGTCCAGGTGTCAGCGGCATCTGCTCTACCAGTTCGTCGTAAAATCGTTCACCCGAAGCATACTGTCCATGCGTTTCAAACAAACCGAACCCTTCGGCGTACACTTCTTGTCTGGTCCAGATCGACTCAGAGGTATCGCTTCCGTAGACAGAACGCCTTTGTCCTGATTTTTGAAAAACCATTGCCTGCCTATCTAACACAGTCGTATCGCGCCGAGCGTGCTGTTGCTCCAATCGCGTACCACGTTCCTTCCGGATAGTGCTGTGTCCGTTCTAAGGAAACATTATCCGTTTGCCAGTGGATGACGGTCGGTTGACGGACCACCGATGGCACCGTATCAGCCGTGAAGAAATTCGTTTCTTGTCTCAACAGTAGAGCACTGTCAGCCCACACCAGGCGGCGCGTGCGGGTAAGTTCCAAACCAGCGTTGTAGTACCGGACTTCCAGTTCGCCCGCTTCGGTCAATCGGTAAGCCTGATAGAGAATATCGGTAGAAGAATCTTTCCCCTCACCCGGATAATAATGGTGGTAATATTTATTGACCACTCCGGCGGTTAACTTCGAGGTGGTAGGAAAGTAATTAGCGGCGATGCCTAGTTCGGGCGAGTCAGTGCAGGCCGACAGTAGCACCAGCGTGCAACAGTATACGAAGTGCTTCATGAACCATTCATTTCCTCGGTGCTCAAACATACTCATCAGATCGTACGTGAGCAAGTGAAGACACTACACTGCTGTCTAAAAAACCAATGTCTAATTAGTACAATGCCCGTGCAACTTCTGATAGAAGAAATACCGCTCAAACACTTTCTTCGGCTATTCGCCCCGGACACTAGCATCGAGTCGCTGGAGCTGGGTGATACGGCTCACCCCAGCAGTGGTTTTGTCAATGAGGCAATACTGGGCGAGATAAAAACAGTGAAGCAGTTGGTGGACTTCGACTATGAGTTTGAGGGTTTGGTGCACTTTCAAGCGGTGATAGGAAATCTAAAAGTTCAGTACAACAGCCAGCTTTATACACTCATCGGTGAGCGTAAGCCGGTCGATAAGCTCATAAGTAAGGCCAAAGCACTCAACGCGAACCCTACTTTGCCTCAGTATCACTATCGACTGATTCAAGACTAATACAGACAATATCCTTCGTAGTGCTCAAAAACTTGAGATTAATTTGTGGAATACTGATTGCTTGAGCATCATCATATAAAATATGCTATGAAATACTTTGTTTGCTTACTGTTCTTCGCCCATCAGGTTTTCGCTCAAGACTTCACCGAAAAAACCCTGGAAACTTCCATCGACGGCGTCACGGTATACCTTCAGGGTGGACTGGTGGCTCGCTCCGGAAAGGTTAAGCTTCCGTCGGGTAAGTCGGTGCTCAAGATCGAAGCACTGTCTCCGCACATCGACGGACAGAGCGTCCAGGTGAAGGCCAACGGCGACTTCACCATTCTGTCGGTCAGCCACCAGCTTAACTACCTCAACCGCTTGCGCTGGAATGCAAAAATCGACAGCCTCAATAACGAGATCAAGCGGCTGGAACGTAAAATCGCCACCCAAGAGTCGCGCCTCGAGGTGTTGGCAGAAAAGCAGAGCCTGCTCAATGAGAACAAGAACCTGGGCGGGGACTCGGGCGCAACGCTGGCACAGATCAAGCAGGCCGTTGATTTCTACGACACTGAGTTGTCGTCTATCAAAGCCGAAGAAATTGAGACCAAGATTGAGATAGAAGCACTGCGCGAGCAACTGGGTAATATTGAACAGCAAGTGGCCAGCGTACGCAACGGCGATCAGCTTCCGACCGGTGAGATTGAGGTGAGGGTCGAGGCCCAACAGCCGGTCACTGGTGAATTCAGCATCACTTACTTGGTCGCTAACACCGGCTGGTACCCCAAGTACGACGTGCGGGTGACCAGCGTAGACCAACCTCTGTCACTCGCGTATAAGGCCAGCGTTTATCAAAACACGGGCGTCGACTGGAGCAACGTGAAACTTAAATTCTCAAACGGCAGCCCCAACCAGAGTGGCGTAGCACCAGAACTCCAGACCTGGTATCTGAACTACGCCAGAAACGTAATTCAAGGAGTTTACGACGAGGTGGAAATGCTAGAGGAGGTAGTTATGGAAGATGCGATAGAAAAGAAAGTAGCTGACGTACGAATGCGCGAGTCAAACAGTGCCCCCCGAGAGGCTGATGTCATCACAGCCACCACCGTAGAAAACCAGACCACCCTTGAGTTTGAAGTAGACGAGCCCTACTCTATTCCCTCTGATGGTAAACCCCTGTCGGTCGATCTAAACCGCTTCGAGATTGAGACCCAGTACGAGTACTACGCGGTGCCCAAGCTGGATAAAGACGCTTTCCTCATTGCCAGAATCATTGACTGGGATCAGTACAATCTGCTGGAGGGCGAAGCCAACCTCTACTTTGAGGATGCCTACGTCGGCCGGTCGGTGCTCAACGCACAATCGCTGGAAGACACACTGGATATCTCGCTGGGTCGCGACAAAAGCATCGTGATCGGCAGAACCAAGGTGGATAAGTTCTCTAAACGGAAGTTTATCAGCAGCAACCAGGTAGCCAGCCGGGGCTTTGAGATCATCGCCCGAAACAAGAAGCCGCAACCCATTCAACTTACGTTGTTTGATCAGATTCCGGTGGCTGCCATCGGGGATATTACCGTAGAACCGACAAACCTCTCCGGCGGGAAGCTCAACGAACAAACCGGCGAAGTCGTCTGGGAGCTCAGCCTCAAACCCCAGGCGCAAACTACACTCGACTTTAGCTACGAAGTGAAGTACCCGAAGGACGAAAGGGTTGATTTGGAATAAAATATGGCTCATAAAAAAAGGGCAGCTGACCACCTCACCCGAATGGGCCAGACACTTACGAAAGTTCATGAAACGCCGGTTTTAGCGATGTGAGAGAAAAGCTGGTAAGCAGCTGATACGTGATACAAGCAGGACTGACTAAACACGAAGACATGACAAGCAAGCTGACCGATAGGCCAAACCTACTCGTTGTTTGCGGGCGTAACAAACGAAGGAGCCGAACAGCGGAGTACATTTTCAAGAATGACCAAAGGTTCAACATTCGCTCTGTCGGGCTAAGCCCCAGAAGCGAGCGACAGGTCAACGAACAGGATGTCTATTGGGCCGATTTGATTCTAGTGATGGAGCCAGCACAAAGCCGCCGAATGACTGAGTTATACCGGCGCCTTGACATGCCCCCTATTGAGGTTTTACATATCGCAGACGACTACGAATACCGAGAGCCTGTGCTTGTTGAAATGCTGACAGGGCAAATAGACGCCATACTAAAAACTACTTATGGTATCTGAGCGAAGCTCTATCACGCTGCTATTTTTCTACTGGACCTAATCCGTCTCGTCAAAAACGTACTTGACTTGCTGTAAGATCGCCTGCTTCCACTGCTTTTTTAGTGATCCTTCAGTCACCAAATCAACCTTCCTGCCGATGGTGGATTCTAGATAATCCTTCAGATCGAAAAACTTCCATCCGACTTTTCTACGGAAGGAGACTAAAACATCTACATCGGATTGGGCGGTGGGATTACCCGTGGCAAACGAGCCGAAGTAACCAATCCGATCAACGCCGAACTCATGCTGTAAGTGAGGCTTAACGGTTCTGAGCTTATCTTCTATCTCTTTCGATTTCATACCTAAAGATAGCTGATTCTTTTCTGATTTTAATGGAAGAGGCGACAGCAGGGCAATGCCTTTCAGTTTTGTGGAGGCATAGACTGGAGAGGGGGCACTATAAGTTCATGTTCGCCGAGACGCTCCTACCTTACTGTTAAGCAGCGTGTTCTGTTAGCCGAACACCTAGTTTGAACCCTCCCATCAGCTCGTTCAACTCTTTGATAAAGTCCTTCCGCATGTGCTCGTACTGTGTGATGGTTGACAGGTCGCCCTGCTGACCTCGGTGTAGGTCTATCATATTATTCAATGCTTCAATCTGCTCAATGATATCACTGATTCTAGCAACCTTCTCCTCTTTATCTATTGCCTTCATAAGCTTGTTAGTTAAAACTAATTTGTACAAACCCTTTCGGGTACTTTTTCTTGGTACGGTTCTTTTTAGTCTGGCTGAACCAATGGTACCAATATGGTTTGGCTAAAGCTAGTTCAGCTTCTGTAATCTTATAAAAACCGAGATTGTCATCATCAGCCCCTTCTGTATTTGCCAAAGAGGAAACTACCACATCAGCTTTGGATATCATTCCTCTAATTTTAGTAAAAGCATTTCACTTGTCTCATCTAAATATTTTAACTTAGGAAGCAATTTTAGTGTTTCTTCTTCGCCAAACCACTCTTGGGGGTTTTCCCAAAATTTTGATTTTTGAGATAAAGATTTAGGTAAATCGCTAACTTTAGCG
>CBDCAN010000037.1:0-199143 GCA_965213875.1 Tunicatimonas sp.
TAGACCGTCAATCGATCCTCGTTATAGGCAATATAAGGTCCGTCAGTATACATAAACGTTTCTTCATCATTATTTGGTGTTCGCCGAGCAACCCACCGCATCAGTACGCTTCTCTTCCACCACAGGCCGCCGACTAAAACACACACCGCAATGATGGTGATTGTAAGTGACATAACTATGTCGTTATAGCGATGGTACACGAAACGGGGCCGTCTGTGGTTATCGGCGAACGAAAGCCACACTTAAAACTAGGGAGTAATCTACCTGGTACCGCCCTAATTTTTCTGATGACAGCATTTCGCAATACGATTACTATGTGGTTTCTCTTGACGTGTAGATCAAGTATGATGCCTGTTGAAGATCGGAAGACGGACGCGCGAGACATAACGCCTGAATATCAGACTTATTTTCTGCTCCGAAAGCTCGATTACCTCATACCAACCACTGATCAGACTAACAGAAGCCAGCGGATGGTAGCTAAGTTTCTGTTATCGTAAAATTAATATATTAACATCACTATTATACTATTTTTCTGATGTTATTGCATTAAACCTTTAGAACGAAATCACCGAACTTCAATAGACACCTGCGCGGGCTGCCCCGTTAGCTGCATTTGTGTATCTTCAAAAGAGGGCGCACTTAAGCGAGTGCCCCGGGTATCATTCGAGAAGCCGTAGTCTTCTACCGGAATGCCCAATAGGTTCTTGTCTAGCTTACCGTTTCCGTTTTTATCGTGATACACAGCCACCGCGTAGCTGCCGGGAGGCACATCTTTAAAAACCACCTGTAGCTTGTTCTGTTCGGTAATATTGAGCACTTCGGCACGAAAGGGCTTACTATCCGGAAAGCCTTCCGCCGTATTGAACAAAGCCGCCTGTAACTTACCCTTCCGCTCTTTTACTCCAGATACGTCAACGGTAAGTGTAGCCTCGTTTTGTAAGATAGACATAGACACATCATGATGAACCGGCGCGGTGAATAAAAGCCACCACCCTATGGCAAATGAGAGTACGTTGATCATATGAGGATAACTATTAAACCAGGGTCACGGTTTTTCCGGTCTTAAAAGATTTGTCAGCGGCCAGCACTACCCGCAGACTATTGATGGCGTCGGCGTGGTGTTGTGATAGATCTTGGTCGTTGGCAATGGCCTGATAAAAGAACGTTTGCTCCAGGTCACACAACCCCTGATGGTCCGGTTCGTCTGCGGTGCTCACCAGCTCATCGGAGCGCGTGAAGGCACCTTGCTCGTTGCGCTCAGCATAGTGCACCCGAAGTTGGTTCGTCCGCGTATGCGCGTCAATGTCGTCAGAGTCGTTCTGCTGCTCGTTCACGATGCTTACCGAACCCTTCGGACCAATAGCATCTTTCACAAAGAAGGCCGTTTCGCTCATCATAGGTCCCCATCCGGCTTCGTACCAACCCACCGAACCATCATCGAAGGTAACCTGAAGCTGCCCGTAGTTATACATGCTGTCGGCGATTTCATCGCTCAATCGTGCTCCGATGCCACTTACTCGCACCGGGCGGGCCTGCGTCATCTGGCACATCACGTCTACGTAATGCACTCCGCAGTCTACAATAGGTGATATAGATTTCATCAACTGACGGTGCGCGTACCAGGCCTCACCATCGCTCTGCTGGTTGAGGTTCATGCGCATAACCAGCGGCTTGCCCATAGCCTGGGCCAGGTCAATAAACTTTTTCCAGGCCGGATGCACTCGCAGAATATAGCCTACGACCAGTTTTCGCCGGTGGCGCCCCGCCGCCGCCACGATCGCTTCTGCTTCTTCCACCGTGCTGGCCAGTGGCTTCTCCACAAAAACGTGCGCTCCGGCTTCTAAGCTCTGCAAAGCGTAGGCAGCGTGCGTGTCGGGATAGGTATTGATCGACACCGCATCGGGTTGGGTAGCAGCCAGGGCATCGGTAAAGTTATCGTACTGAGGCAAACCACCTAGTTCATCTGACAATCGTGCTCTGCTCTCGGGTCCACGACTGACCAAGCCGACAATATTGAATTCTGACATTTTGTGATAGGCTCGGGCGTGCGACGCGCCCATGTGTCCACAGCCTACCACTAATACGTTGAGAGGAGATACCATGCTAAGTGAGTTGATGAAGTAGCAAGTTAATTATTTCTACGGAATGCTTTCGATTGGTCAGCACAGATAACCCGCCTACTTCTTTTCTACCAGCGCGGCTTGGGCTACCACCAGCAGCAGAGCTACCGCCAGACAGCGGAAAGCACCGGCCAGCGTTACCCACTCGGCCAACAGTCCGATGAGCGGCGGGCCTGCCAAGAAGCCGAAGTAACCGGCCGTGGTGACGGCGGCAATGCCCCGCCCCGGCGCAGCAGGTGATAAGTAGCCCGCTGCGCTAAAGATGATTGGCACTACGTTGGATACGCCCAAGCCTACCAGGGCAAAACCCACGATGGCCCAGAGCGGGGTGCTACTCAGTGAGGCTAATAGAACTCCGACAAAAGCCAACCCACTGCCCCAGCGCACTACCGGCACCCGCCCCGCCAGGCGAATGATGGCATCGCCCGCAAACCGACCGGCCGCCATGGTAAGCGAAAAAGCAGCGAACCCCATCGCGGCCAACGACGCGGTGGTACGAGGCATCGCCTCGAGGTACACCGCCGTCCAGTCAGCCATGGCTCCTTCGGTCATCAGTACAAAGAACGCCAAACCCGCCAGTAGTATCACCGGCCGCTGCCGAGGCAGCGTAAACAGCGGTTCCGCTTCAGACGATTCTTCGATGGCCTCCGGCGGCAGTAGGTAGCGTGTGGCTCCAGCGGCGAGTAGCAGCAGACTAACTGATATGGCGACGGCGTGCTGCCAGGGTAGCCACCCAACCGCCAGCAATCCTGCCGCGACTCCCGCCCCCATCAGCCCCCCCAAGCTAAACATACCGTGAAAAGAAGACATGATAGGCTGTTGGTGCTCGCGCTCTACGTATACTCCGTGTGCATTCATCGCCACATCTGCCGCACCGCCAAAAGCGCCCAATAAGAAGAGGCTGAACACCAATAGCGGATAAGATGTCATGAGCAAAGGCAGCGGAACCACGCAACAGAATGCTACTGAAGTGATAGAACACACACGACGACTTCCCCAGCGAGTGACCAGCCCGCCTGCTACAGGCATGGTGAGCACCGCTCCCGCTGCAATAGCGAGCAACGTCAGCCCCAACGAGGCTTCGTCTAACTCGAAGCGACGCTGCACCCACGGTATGTGCGGAATCCACGTGGCAAAGCCCATACCGTTGATAAAGAATAAGGTGGCAATCGCCCATCGTGCTCGAGCGACTTCGGCGGGGGTAAACCAGGTAGTGGCGACGTTCTTCATACCGTTAGCTCCAGCACGTTGCCATCAGGATCGGCAATGGTACTTTCGTAAAAACCATCACCGGTGGTGCGCGGCCCGTCTAGACAAACGTAGCCCGCTTCTTTCAGTTCTTTGGTTTTGTTGTCTACTAACGCTTTGCTGCCTAGTGCGATCGCGATGTGAGCGTAACCTAACCTTGGCTCCTTGGCTAATGTCTTGCCTGGTTGTTGCATCAGCTCTAGCTTGGCACCCGTGGCAAAACTAAGGAAGTAGGAACTAAAGTTCTTTTGATTATTCACGTACTTCTCGTTTGAAGTGGCCGCAAAGTACGTTTCGTAAAATTTACGCATTGTTTCCAGTTGGTTGGTCCACAATGCCACATGGGTAATATGCATACGCCAATTATTTTTTAAAAGTGCTACCCTCAAAAGTAAGTAATATATTAGTGGCTATTCCACCCAAGAATAGGCTAACACTGAACAGAACATAAAACTTATACCAACCCCCCTATTGTAATAATATGACTCGACGCGCCGCTATACCTCGTTACGTGATTGTTCGCTTGGCTCTACTTTTAGTAAGCATCGGATTGTTGCAGTGCCAAAGCCCTCAGGTACCAGTAGTTGAGAAGCAGCGCGATGCGGCACGCCTTCCCAATATCATTTATATTCTAGCCGATGATTTAGGCTACGGCGACTTAAGTTGCTACGGCCAAACTAAATTTGAAACTCCAAACATCGATCGATTAGCCGCTCAGGGTATTCGCTTCACCCAGCACTACGCGGGTAACACCGTGTGTGCTCCCTCTCGCTCGGCGCTTATGACCGGTTTGCACACAGGGCATACTCCGGTGCGCGGAAACCGAGAGGTGCGCCCCGAAGGTCAGTACCCGCTTCCGGATAGCGTACGTACCCTACCTGAGCTACTGGCCGATGCCGGTTATACCACCGGTGCTTTTGGTAAGTGGGGACTGGGGTACCCCGGTTCTGAAGGAGACCCCAACCGGCAAGGTATCGATACCTTCTTCGGCTACAACTGTCAACGCTACGGACACCACTACTACCCACGCCACCTGTGGAGCAATCAAGACTCAGTGGTGCTGTCAGAAAACGCCGGTCAGCAAAAGGAAATCTACGCGCCGGCGCTCATTCACGAGCGGGTGTTAACGTTCGTTGAAGAGCATCAAGACCAACCCTTCTTCCTCTACGTTCCTACCGTCATTCCACACGCAGAACTAGCGGCTCCGCCTGAATACATGAATCGTTTTCGCGGAAAGTTTCTGCCTGAAAAGGCATACGAGGGGTACGACAGCGGGGTAGCGTATCGCCAGGGACCGTACGAGTCGCAAGCAGAAGCGCACGCAGCTTTTGCCGCAATGATTACACTGCTGGATGACCAGGTGGGTGAGATTGTGACTACGGTAGACTCGCTGGGTTTATCAGAAAACACCCTCATTATCTTTACTTCTGACAACGGCCCCCATCTGGAGGGCGGAGCCGATCCGGATTATTTTGATAGCAACGGACCACTGCGAGGCTACAAGCGCGACTTGTACGAAGGTGGTATCAGGGTGCCGATGATCGCCCGCTGGTCAGGGCACATTGCGGCCAGCCAAGAAACCGATCATATTTCTGCTTTTTGGGATGTGCTTCCTACGGTGGCTGAGCTAACCGAGCAAGCGTTACCCCGTACCGACGGAGTCTCATTTTTGCCTACGTTACTCGGCGAGGGAGAACAAGTGCAGCACGATTACCTTTACTGGGAATTTCATGAGCAGGGCGGTAGACTCGCTACACGGCAAGGAAAGTGGAAGGCCGTACAGTACAATGTGCTATCACAACCCAATGCTCCCCTGGAGCTCTACGACTTGTCGAGTGACACGGGCGAAACTAAGGATGTAGCAGCACAACACCCGACGGTAGTAGCCGAAATGGAGCGTATCTTGAGTAGCGCTCGCGTGCCCTCCCCGGTGTTTGCGTTTGACCAGAAAACCTACTTAGAATCAGAATAACGCCTCACGAACCTAAGGTTTCCTGCCAGCGGTAGTTTACAGTATTAAACAACAGCCGGTGCTCTCTTTCAAGGTAGTCAATAACGTTGACCAAGAAAGAGGGGGTTATCGTCATCAAGATTTTTTCGGAAAATAGAAGCCAGTTGGCCTCCACACGTTCTTGAAAGTCAGTTACCTCTCTAGCGTTTATGAATATACTTTGAAAAGACACACGGTTAAGTGTTGATCCCGTTGGAATACAATACCGCTGACAAGATTTGGGAGAGTAAGGAAAGGAAGTAATAGTGGGCCCTGCTGGGCTCGAACCAGCGACCACCTGATTATGAGTCAGGTGCTCTAACCAACTGAGCTAAGGGCCCTGCTCGGAGAGCTTCGCGAAATTAATGAATTTACGATTACTTTCCTGCCTAGTCCCGTCAAAAGTTTGACAGAAGCCTATCAAAGACATCCAGCTACTCAACATGTCAAAATTTATCCCTATATTTTAGATTACTACTTTTCCACACACTCCTTTTCTACTCTATGTCAACCCAGATTAACTCCTCAGCCCGCCGTCATTTCATTAAAAAACTGGGCGGAGCCGCTGCCGCTGTAGCGGGTGTACCACTAAGCGCCCCCGCCCTGCCCGCTCCTTTTCACATTCTTAAGCGTAGAGGCACCACGCCTGCCAACGACCGAATCAACATCGCTGGCATCGGTATGGGTATTATGGGTTTTGGTGACGTGAAGACCGCACTTACCCAAACAGGCACAGAACTGGTGTCGGTAGCTGATTGCTACCAGGGGCACCTTACCAAAGCCAAGGAAATCTACGGCGATCAGCTAAGAACTACTATGAATTATCAGGAGATTTTGGATGACTCGTCGGTAGACGCGGTAATTATTGCTACTCCTGACCACTGGCACCAGAAAATAGCTATTCAGGCTATGGAGAAGGGAAAGGCCGTGTACTGTGAGAAACCTATGGTGCAGTTTATTGAGGAAGGGGCGGCGGTGATCGAAACGCAGCAAAAAACCAAGAAAGCCTTTCAGGTAGGTAGTCAGTTCGCTAGTTCACTGATACATTTGAAAGCCAAAGAGCTCTACGAAGCCGGTGAAATTGGACAGATAACCGTAGCCGAGGCCTACTATGATCGCTTTAGCGCCATCGGCGCGTGGCAGTACTCTATCCCCCCCGATGCCTCGCCCGAAACCTGTGATTGGAAAATGTTTCAGGGAGATGCCTCCGACATTTCTTTTGATCCGCTGCGCTTTTTCCGCTGGCGTAACTATCAAGACTACGGTACGGGGATTCCGGGCGACCTTTTCGTACACCTGTTCACCATGCTGCATACCATCACTGGTGCCATAGGTCCTGAACGAATTTACACCACGGGCGGCCTACGCTACTGGAATGATAAGCGAGATGTGGCAGACGTTATGATGGGTTTGTACGATTATCCGAAAACCGAACAGCATGATGCATTTAACATTAGCTTTCGCGTTAACTTCGTAGACGGCTCTGGCGGAGGAAACGGGATTCGCCTCGTGGGCACCGAGGGCGAAATGGATCTGGATTGGACCAAGGTGACTATTCGGAAGCGTAAGCTTTCTAAGGCACCGGGCTACGGCGGCTGGGACAGCTACGAAACTTTTCCCGAAGCGATCCAGCAAAAGTTTGTGGATGAGTACAACCAACAGTACGGCGACGTTCGTCCGGAGATTATGGAGCCACCGGAGGTAGTTTATGCCGCTCCCGAAGAATACGGCAGCGATGGTATGCGCCAGGATCATTTCACCGACTGGTTCCGCGCCATTCGCGACGGGGGCGAAACCGTTGAAGGACCGGTTTTTGGTCTGCGGGCGGCGGGCCCGGCCCTGGCTTCCAATATCAGTCATTACGAAGAACGAGTGGTCCACTGGGACCCTCAGACGATGAAGGAAATAAAGTCCACCGCCCAGCGATGATCAGCCGGACGCCGTTCGGAGTGGAACTAGCTGCCGGACAATTACTAAAAATGGGCATCCTTGTGCTACTGCTGGGATTAAGTTGCCCCGCAGAGGCACAAACCGACGGTCGGCAAGCCATCAATAGCCTGATGGATCAGCAGCGTGACCGCTGGAATGAGGGAAGCCTTCGTGGTTTTATGGAAGGCTATTGGCGATCAGACTCTCTCATGTTCGTGGGTTCTGAAATTACCTACGGCTACGATAGTACGCTGGCGCGTTATCGCCGCCGTTACCCTGACCCTTCAGCGATGGGCCAGTTACGTTTTGAGACTGTCTCCTTAGATTTTCTGTCGGAAGACGCCGCATTGATGGTCGGAAAGTGGTTTTTAGAGCGCGACATAGGAGATGCATCCGGTCACTTCACCCTGCTTTTTCGCCGTATTGATGGACAATGGTACATCACTAAAGATCACTCCAGTTAGCTTGACCTGTGAAACGAGCATGAGAAAACTTCTCACACAAAGAAGAGCTACCCACTGCGAGTTCTATCCTGGCGGGGGCCCCCGCGGGGACCGCTCACCTTTAAAAATCAATTAACTTAAACAGATGAAAATACTCTTTATAGCGCTTCTACTCACCTACTGCCTGGGCTGCACTTCTTCGCCGGAAAACTCGGCCGTCGACATTAATACTCCAGCAGTTGCTTCCGACTCATTGCCCGTACTGCTGCAACAAGCGCTTGAGGCGCACGGAGGCCTCAGCCAGTGGCAAAAGCAGCAGCAGTTGTCTTACGAACTGTATCAAGAAGAAACGCTGGTAGACCAGCAGTTGATTGCCCTAAAATCGCGCAAAGTGTTGCTGCGCAACGATACCTACCGTATTGGTTACGACGGCACGAGTCACTGGGTGAGTCCGGATACTACTGCTTTCGACGGCGACGTTCGCTTTTATCACAACCTGCACTTCTACTTTACAGCGCTCCCCTTCCTGTTCGCCGACCCCGGCTTAAATTACGAGGTGCTATCACCACGACCGCTACAGGAGAAGATGTACGATGTGCTGCGCATCACCTTCCGGCCAGGGGTGGGTGATGCGTCTAACGATGAGTATCTGCTCTATCTCGACCAGCAAACCCACCGAATGACGCTCCTACTCTATACGGTCACGTACTTTGACCAGCAGGCTAACCAGCAGTACTCAGCGCGGTGGTATCACGATTGGCAAGAAGTGAACGGGCTGCTACTTCCCGAAGCAATTACGAGCTACCGGTGGAACGACGGGCAGCTAGGCGAAAAACGCGGCACAGTTACGTATCGCAACGTGCAGCTAGACGAAGTCCCGGCTGACGATAGTCTATTCTTAGTACCTACTGAGGCACTGGTCGTCGATTAAACAAAAACAGCTTTATGGCCCTTCGCACTCGTTCGTAAAAGGGTTTAAAGTGCTCCGATTTCTTGCTGAAACCCTTGGTACGTTACGTTCGGCTTGCGGGTAGGCAGCACACGCGCATTGAGGTTGCTGAACGTACCGGTTTCTATAAAGAATAGCGCTTCCTGTAACCGCGCTTCCTGAGGGTCGCCAAACGGACGGCTCAAGTCATCGGGTACCAGGGCATCAGGTTTAAACCCTTCAAAATACTCACCCTCGCCACTGTCGTTCACGATTTTGAAACTAATGGGGCTGATAGCGTAGCCGCCGTAACGAAAAGGGAAGCTTCCTACTGGCTTACCGTGGGTATTTTCACCCACGATATATACGTCCATAAAGGGGTTTAGTCCGTTGATAAGCAACTCGCTGGCAGATGCTGTTCTCTCTGATGCGATCACGACCAAACGATCAAGGTTCAGAGGATACTCGGGCTGCTCGAAGCTGACCATTGTACTTGCTTTGTCTTCAGGGTTGGCATCAATCAACCTTTGAATATCAGCGTTGTAGGCATACTGCAAGAAGGTTCGCTCTGCCCCTTGGCCCCCAATCATATTTCCGGCCATGTACTCAGCTACATTGACTCTTCCGCCACCGTTGTAGCGTAAGTCCAGGATCAAGTCGGTGATATTTGCCTGCTGAAACGCTTCGAACACCGGCTTTAACTCATCTACCGAATTCGCTATAAAACTGTTGAACGCTAGATAGCCCACCGGCTGGTCGTTTACCTGGATAATCTCGTGGTGCAAAACGGTATTGATCGCAATCGTACTCTTGGTAAGTGTTTCAATCACCGTCTCGCCTGCCGAGTTGATAAACTCAAAAGTATTCGTTTCGGCTTCCAACAGACTGTTGCTGTAAGTGTTGCGGCTCACAGAAGTACTGTTGATTTTATTGATAATCCAACCGCGTTCTACGTTCGCTCGCCCGAAGGGTGAATCGTTGTAAACTAAGCTTACGCGTAGCTGATCGTTCTCGTCAAATGCGGGTCCGTAGCCGTAGCCTCTGTATTCACCCGCAGAGAAGTAGGAATCATACTCCTCTTCGGTAGTAATATACGACCACTTGTCCAGATCAAACTGCAGATCATCCATCAGTGCATCGGCCGTAGCGTAGTCTTCAGGGTTGACGTTGGGCATTTCCTGATTCCATAGATACCACTCCTGCATGATCTTAAAGGTGGTATCACGCAGTTCGTTCTGAGGCGCAAGCTCGCCAACCGGTTCAGCCGGTGCTAACGCTTCATCATCTTCCTGACAGCTCCAAAAGAAAATGGCCAGTATTGCAAAAAGAAGAACCTTATTATATGAATACGTCATAGGAAATCAATTTATTAGATAATTACGCCGATACACTGGATTAACCCAAATATCCACGAAAAGATTGCGATAGATACATCACGTTTCTATAACATTCGCCCCGTGACTAGCGTGTGCGCCCGATAGCTTTCGACAATAAGTTAGGGGAAATCTACTAAACTTTTGGTCGGTAATGCTGGGTTTTCCTACGTTGACAGCCGCGCGCATACACAAGTAGTTCGTCAATTATAGCGGATAATGACTAACGAAGGATGAGGCAGGCATCAATCACTAAGGGGCAATCGTCTCTGACGAACATTATGGTTATCGGGCTAGTTTTCTAAACATACTTATACATTCTACAAAAACCACAAGACTTATGAGAATAAAAAACTACTTCCGAGCGATTGTATGTGCTGCGTTCTGCGGCTTAGTATTTACCAGTTGCAACAAGGCGCTTACCCGCGCCGATATCCAGGATAACCTGAAGGACGCCCGAGAAGCCACAGTAGAAGCGAAAGAAAAGTCACAACTGGCGTTCGACTCGCGCCAGCAATTCTACACTGACTACAAACTAACTCAGGTGGCCCAACTAGAAGACCGGGCCGATCAAATTGATGATCGTATTGGTGACCTTAAGAAAACGGCTAAGAAGTCTATCAACAACGCTGCCGTAGGCGATATGAAGTCGGCCGTTCAAGAACTAGAAAAAGAAAAAAAAGAGGTCAAACGAAAAATCACTGAGGTGCAAGCACTGGAAGAACGCGACTGGACGCAGTCAAACCAGGTGATCAACGCGGCCATCGCCGAGATTCAGACTGAGCTTGACAAACTATCGCAGAGCCTACAGGGCTACGCCGAGAGCGAGGAATAAGCAACAGATAGACGTTGAGGGTGTCTATACTCGGCAGACCGATTGCAGGCGACGTCTTTAGGCTGACAAACTTTTGTTTGCGGTTGTTCGTTTGCCCATTGAGAACCTAATAACAGAAGCATGCAATACGTACTTTCTTTCTTTTCCTTCATATTCCTGCTGTCCTGTCAGTCACCACAGAGCGATACAACGGCGGCTGAAACTACTCCGGTCGAACCCGCGGTAATGCTCACCGAGGCTGAGGCGGCGGCACTAGACACGGCAACCTTTGCCGGTGGCTGCTTCTGGTGCACCGAAGCCGTATTTGAACGGGTGAAAGGTGTACGCAGTGTGGTTTCGGGCTACACCGGTGGCGAAGAGGTAGATCCTACCTACGAAGAAGTGGGGGGAGGCGAAACCAGCCACGCTGAGGGGGTGCAGGTATACTACGAGGCTTCCGAGATCACCTACGCAGAGCTGGTCAAGATTTTCTTTGGTACGCACGACCCCACACAGCTCAACCGTCAGGGACCCGATGTAGGAGAACAATACCGTTCGGCAGTGTACTACCACAGCCTAGAGCAGCAGCAGGCAGTAGATCAGCACATTGAGGAACTAGAAGCTTCAGGCAAGTATGACAAGCCGATTGTGACTCAAGTAGAACCTTTTGAT
This sequence comes from Tunicatimonas sp., assembly GCA_965213875.1. GTDB lineage: Bacteria > Bacteroidota > Bacteroidia > Cytophagales > Cyclobacteriaceae > Tunicatimonas. The sequence goes on from CBDCAN010000037.1 coordinate 11,518, forward strand.
ATTTTTTACCTCGCCGAGGATTATCATCAGGACTACTACCGGCTCAACCCCAACAATCCGTACATCATGTCGGTGGCAAAGCCCAAGGTAGCGAAGTACAAAAAGAACTTTCCTGACTACGTGCAGGAAGGCATCGGCCAGTAGATGATTCCTCGGGTATCGGTCGTCTTGCCGTTTTGTAACGCCGAAGCCACGCTCTCGCGAGCCATCGAAAGCATTGTTTGCCAGACATTTCCGTACTGGAAGCTTCTTCTTATCAACCACGCGTCCACCGACGATAGTGTCGCCATTGCTGATCGGTGGTGTGCTCAAGATCAGCGCATCACCGTGCTTCACGAGCATCGCCCTGGTTTGGTACACGCTCTCAATACCGGGTTAGCCCACGTTCGTACCCAACTGACTGCTCGTATGGATGCGGATGATGTCTCCCATCCTGAGCGTCTAATACGCCAAACGGAAGCCTTACGCGACGAATCGTTGGCAGCGGTGGGCTGTCGGGTGCGTTACTGCGCTACCCATCCGCAGCCGGGCATGCAGGCTTTCGTAGACTGGACCAACAAACAACTAACCAGCAGTGATATACGACGCAACCGCTTCGTCGAGTCACCACTGGTGCATCCGAGTATGATGTTTCGTACCTCCGTGGTAAAAAGATACGGTGCTTACCGTCACGGCGACTTCCCTGAAGACTACGAGCTGTGGTTGCGCTGGCTGTCGCACGGCCTACACATTGCCAAATGCGCTGACGTACTGCTCGATTGGTACGATAAGCCAACCCGTTTGTCACGCACCCACCTTCGCTATCGTCCCGAAGCCTTTTATCAGGTCAAAACTGAGTATCTAGCACGGTGGCTAGCGCAGCACAACCCATTTCACCCCCGGGTGGTGGTGTGGGGCGGCGGCCGCAAGTCTCGACAGCGTGTGCGCCTGCTTGAAGGCCACGGCATCGTAGTAGAAGCCATCATTGATGTGGTTCCCGCCAAAACTTCAGTCTATCCGTGCATCTTCTATCAGGATTTGGCACCGCCCGGTGAGTACTTTATCCTGTCTTACGTCGGTAATCGGGGACGTCGTGAAGAAGTTAGTCAGTTTCTATTACAGCGAGAGTACCAAGAAGAGGTTGACTTTTTACTGGTAGCCTAGGAAGCGCGGACAAGTGCTGGTAGACGCATATGCGTCGTTTACAGCCGTGTGTTCCTTTTAGCTACTTGTTCGGTAAGTAGCAGTAACTACTACTACTATTACGAGAATAGACAGACGGAAAGTAACATTTGTTCCTGTTTACTTGGTACGAACCTAATTGTTCTTACTTCATCTGCTTACGTCTCTTTTAACCCGAAGCAAACCCTGTGCGTACGTAGATAGACCTACATTCGTGTCCAAACTAAATTAACCATGACTTCTATCAAGAACGCGCTAGTGCTCAGCGGTGGCGGCTTCAAGGGCAACTTTCAGATAGGCGCGTTAGATTATCTGCGTGAGCAAGGTTTTATTGACACAGACCTGCGTTTTGATCTGATATCAGGTATTTCGGCGGGTGCGCTCAACGGCTCGTTTATCGCTACCCGCCAGTACGAGCTACTGCAGAAGATTTGGCAGCGCATTGAGCGAGAAGGCTCACAAGTAGTCTACACCTCAGAGTTTCTGAATGAAGTGGGGCAGCCGCAAATAAGTTACGATATCCTTAAGGCACGCTTTTTCCCGAACTATCGGCTCAGGGTCAATATCTGGGAGGGATTAATGTTTTTGGTGTTTCGTCAGCGTCGCAACGCTTTCTTTCAACGGCAGATTCAGCAGGTAGGTCGCGAGGTAACTGAAAATTTACGCGACTTTCAGGCCATCGCATCCAATCAGCCTCTAGCAGAACTGCTGCATCGTCACCTTGACCGGTCTACCATTCCAACTGGTACCATATTTACCTCGGGCTTCGTTTCACTGGTTGACGGGCGATACCAAAATCCGAAGCAAGACGATTACGCCAGCAACCAAGATTTCGTCAAGGGTGTTCTGGCTTCTACCACCGTGCCCGTAGTCTGGCCACCAGTTGATGTTATTAAACTCGGTGGACAACAGACTCCACCGGTGAAGCAGGTCATCGACGGTGGACTCAAAAACAGTTCGCCGCTGGGCGATGTGATCCGGCTCATGCGAGAGGACGACAGCGATACCCGTTACCGGGTGCTGATCATCAATAACAATTCGGGACAGCTAGACCACGAACCCGCCCCGCTCAACATTGCGAACATCGCACTGCGCTCACTCACTGAAATCACCTTAACCGAAATTTTTAACAACGACCTACGGGAGTTTATTCGTATCAACCGACTGGTGAAGCAAGCCGCCGAACACGGCGTAACGCTGTACGACGAGCAGGGAAAACCGCTGCGCTACTTTTCTTATAAAATCATCCAGCCCCAAGGGGAAGAACTAGGCGATATCTTAAACGCTGAGCCTGCCGCCCTTCAGCGGCGGTACGCACTCGGGCGGCAGCGTGCCCAAGAAGCCTTTGCCGATCCGGAGGATGACAACTGGCTTACCTTGTCTGCCTGAAATAATTATGCGGGCTAGCGAATGATAATCTGTGCATTAAGGAAGCGAGCAGACAAGCTGTTGGGTACCGCGTACTGTTCGCCGTTTACGGCTCCGACCCAATTGTAAGAGATGGGATTATCGGTGCCCAGCACATTGAGCACCTCCAGTCCTAACCACAGCGAGCGAAACAATGGGTCTTCGCGCTCGCGCCCCAGCGCAAACTCTTTAGAGAAGCCAATATCTACCCGCTGGTACTCAGCTCCATCTAAAAAATTACGGAACTGGTCGTTGTTAGGCGGACCAAAGGGTAGCCCTGAACCGTACAACACACTGAGATGCACCCGCATACTCGGATCATTTGGTAGGTGATCCTGAAAGAATATCCCTAGATTGATGAGCTGATCCGACGGTCGGCGAATATAGCCTACTTCCTCTCCCTCAGCGTTCGTATCACCTTCAATGTTTTCGCGCGTGCGTAGCAGGCCGATGCTGAACCATGACTCAGCCCCGGGAATAAACTCTCCGCTGATACGCATATCTAAACCGGTGGCGTAAGCCGTGGCGTTATTTTCGGCAAAGTATCGGATGCGCACATTATCAATATCGTAGGGAATAACGTCGTACAGATATTTGTAGTAAACCTCAGCGGTAGCGCTAAACGGTCGCCCAAACATTTCGAAGCGATAGTCGACTCCTGCAATGGCATGCACCGACGACTGCGCCCGAATGTTAGGATTCAACTGCCCGCTGCGGTTACGTAACTCGCGGTAGAAGGGTGGCTGCTGGTAGAGCCCCCCCCCCATTCGCAGCACCAAGTCTTTGCGGCCCGCCGGACGAAAGGCGTACTGCAAACGAGGGCTAATGAGCCACTGGTTGTTGTAGCTCCAGTAGTTAAATCGTACTCCGTAGTGCAACGTGTGCGCTTTATTGGGTTCGGTGGTGTTTTGCACGTAGGCCGTAAAGCGCTCCGAACGTAGATCCAAGTCATTGTTGATGCGTTCGTCAACCGTGACAAAGTTGGCTGAGTCGGTGAAACCGTACTCGTCCAGCTGGTCATCAATAGCTTCTATCCCTACCCCGACGCCAAACTCAAGCGTATTGCGATCACTCAGAAAATAGGTGCTGCGGTGCTCGGCGTTGAAAATCTGAGCAGCCAGTTGATTACGAGCGTAGACGTATTCCGCTCCTACCCCAACGACGGCCGCGCAGTCGGTTGGTTCACCGCCGGGGTTTACCTGAACGTTACACAGGAAGTAGGCTGACTGCTGATCGAAGTACTCTCGCTCCTGCGTTTGCACCCCCGATACAATCCACTGCGTATGCCAACGGTCGCCGAAGCGGTGATCAAGCGTGAGTCCCACCTGTCCGGTCTGGTAGGTAAGCTCCTCTTGTCCTTCGTAGTCTACGAACAAACGGAAGGACTGCCCTAAAGTGCCAAAAAAGGTTTCGCGACTCTCCGGTCGCACTAGGTAGCGGTTATTTGCGTAAGCCAGTAACACCCCCAGTTCGGTGCGGCGACGGTCAGGGTCACCGTCTAGGTCTACGGTGACGTACGACTGCACATCGGTGAAGCGGGGCAAGTACTGTCCGTCTACCTCTAGACTATTAAACAAGTACTGCGCGTTTTTATGGCGTACGCCCGCGATAAACGTCATATTCTTGGTGCGCCCCTGTACGTGTGCTGCGCCGCCCAGTAAACCGACCCGTGCCGAAACCCGCCGCTGCTCGGGCCGCTTGTACGATACGTTAAGCGTAGACGAAAGCTTGTCGCCGTACTTTGCCTGCCACCCGCCCGACGAAAAAGCTACGTCGGCCACCATATCGGGGTTGATAAAGCTTAATCCCTCCTGCTGCCCTGCCCTGATCAGAAAGGGTCGATAGATAGGAATGTTATTGACGTATACCAGATTTTCGTCGTAGTTGCCGCCCCGCACCGAGTAGGTAGACGACAACTCGTTGTTGCTTACTACGCCGGGCAGCGTGGCCAGCACCCGGGTGAAGTCGCCGAAGGGAGACGGAATATCTCGTGCCGCTTTCGGGTCCAGTTTCACCAGGCCCGGAACGATGCGCGTAGCATCTTCGGGGTCACTCAGAATCTCTACCTCTTGTAGTAGCCGGGCGTCTGGTCTTAGGGTAATTAGCATGCGCAACGTATCGCCCGCCCGCAGATTTACCTGCTTCAGCACATTGACGTACTCCAAGTGAGAAAACTCCAGATCATAAGTACCGGGAGTGATGCGTAACTGAAAGAAGCCGTCTTCTTCGGTCGCCGTGCCTTCGTCTCCGGCTCGGATAAAGACATCGGCCAGTTGGTTCTTTAGACTGTCTTGCACAATGCCTCTCACAGTGGCTAGTTGTGCGTGAACCGTAATTCCAACATGCATCAGTAGGAAACTGAGTGCCGCCCGGTAGCGATACGTCATAGGTTAGCTTTCGACTTTGATCTGTTTCAGATGTGTAATAGTATGGATAGGTTGGTCGGCCTTGAACACAAAACTACCCGCCACCAGCACGTCAGCACCCGTGGTTAGTAGCTTCAGGGCGTTTTGATCACTCACTCCGCCGTCTATCTCAATGTGTGCTGTAGTATCCATCTCTTGGAGCAACGCTCGTAGTCGGCAAATCTTGTCGTAGGTTTGTTCAATAAAAGTTTGCCCACCAAAACCGGGGTTTACCGACATCAGTAGCACGATATCTACGTCGCGAATGATATCAATGAGCACTTCAACCGGGGTGTGAGGATTAAGGGCTACTCCCGCCTGGCAGTCAAGTTGCTTGATCTGCTGTAGGGTGCGGTGCAGGTGCGGGCAGGCTTCGTAGTGTACCGTGATGTTAGCCGCTCCGGCCGCTTTGAAATCGGCCAGATACTGTTCGGGCTGTACAATCATCAGGTGTACATCCAGCGGCTTGGTGGCGTGCCGATGAATGGCCTCGCAGACGGGTAAACCAAAGGATATGTTGGGCACAAACCGCCCGTCCATGATATCTACGTGAATCCAGTCGGCTTCGCTGCGGTTAAGCATTTCTACCTCGCTTTGTAAGTTAGCGAAATCAGCGGCCAGTACAGAAGGAGCAATAAGGGGCATAAACCAGGGAGAAGGTGGAAGCGGTAAGTTAGCGATTCTCTTCTCTTAGTGCCAAGCCACACTCACAATGATTTGGTCAAATGCTACTACTAAAACTTTACAACCTTCAGGGTATCGGAAGCCGTAGCCGAGAGTATGTGCAGAATGTATACCCCTTGTCGCAACGATGAAGTGTCGAGGGTGATGGAAGGATCAGGCGCAAACTGCTCCTGTAGTACCAGTGCGCCCGTGCTGTTGTACACGTATACATCTACCGGGTCGGTGATGTCGTCCGTCACCGATTCGATGAACAGTTTTCCGTCCTCTATAGGATTTGGAAAAGCGCGGTAGTTCGCCACGACCGACTCGTCTTCCGTAGACAGCACCGGGTCTAGCGTCGCGCTGAAGTCAGGTATACCGTAGCCCAACTCGTTATTGGGAGTCATGGCCAGACTACCGGCCGCGCGAATGCGGTCAATAATTTCAACATTACTTGCTTCTGGAAAGGCTTCCCACACTCCGGCGGTGAGCCCGGCAATGAGGGGCGCCGAAAACGACGTTCCGTTAGACCGCTTCACTTCACCACCTGAGTTAACCACCACCGTTTGCAAACCCAACGCCGACACGTCGGGCTTAACCCGGCCATCGGCCGTAGGCCCGAACGAGCTAAAAGACACCCGGTCGCCGGTGGTGCTCACGGCCCCTACAGCTAGCACATTGGGCGCATCGGCCGGGGGTGAGATATAGCGCCACCGACTTGAGCCTTCGTTGCCCGCGCTAATGACGCAAAGCATGCCTTTGGCGGTCGCCATGTTCACAGCTCGTGTAATTACGGCGGTGTTGCCGTCCAAATCATTGTACTCGTAGTTCATCTCATCATCATCGAAAGTGGTGTACCCCAACGAAGTGCTAATGATATCGATACCCGCACTGTCGGCGCGTTCGGCGGCAAACAGCCAATTATATTCTTCCACTCGGTATTCGGAGCCCGATTCTTCGGTGATACATAACATAATATTGGCCTCGTACGCACCGGCCTCTAGCGTACCGGGTTCGTACGCAGCGATACACGATAGGGCTTCGGTACCGTGCTGTCCGTAGCGATATACGTCAGGACTGTTGCCCACAAAATCGTAGCCCGGAATCATCTGACCGTCTTCGTACAGATGACGAAAAAACGATACGGTGTCTACGCCCTTGAAACCACCGTCGAATACTGCTACGGATACCCCCTTGCCCGTAAAGCCCGCCTGATGCATTTCATCTATCCCCAACATCTCGTTTTGTAGCATATTGAGTAGTTGCTCTTTATCGCGGTGGGGACGCCGTACAAGTGATTCACCCTGATACGAAGACCCGGTTTTACGACTATTGCCTCCGGCCGTGGGCTTAATGAGCTCCACCTTCGTCACGAAGGCAAGGTTGCGGTAGGTATCAGCTGTAGCATCGCTGGCGATCATGGCGGCATTGAGCCAACGCGAGGTGTAAAAAACCTCTGCGCCGGTTGCCGCCAGGTCGTCTACATAACGCGCACTCACCGGCAGGTCAGTACGATCAAGAGAAATGTTCTGCGCTGTGCGACGCTCCAGAGCGGTGGGCGACAGGAAGGTTTCAGGCCGATCTAGCGTATGTTCTGTTCCTTCTTTATCGGCAAAGAAGACTACGTAACGATTCTGGTCAGTATCCTGGGCCAAAAGCTCAGTCATCGGGGCCACTCCGACCAACAATAATACTAGCGCGCGAGCAAGCTGAAGAAGACGTAATGTGTTTTTATTCATAAGCGATAAGCGTTTGCCGATAAGACCGCCCGGCCTCAATAACCTTCTGTCCAATACATTCCTCATCAGCACAGTACTGTAATATACGGCTTTTCTTATGAATCAACCCTACGCCAGGAGCGTAAGTTTCCGTAAGAATACTATCGTTTACCAAGGTCTCTAACTGACGCTGAACCACCGTTCGGCTATTGATGAGGAGCGAGTCTAGTGCAGTACCCATCTCTTTCCTTAACGTACTATCCGTTTCTGATAAGGTATACGTAAGGGCCGGTTGGTTATTGAGTGCATTGCCGTTCCACTGCAGATCATCTTCAAACGGAAACGTTAGCTTTACGTACGGCACATTACTTTCTACCACTATCGCCTCTTGTTCGTTTTTGCGGGCGGTCCACAATGAGTCTAGCACCCACGCATCCTGCGAAGATGCTCTAGTGTAACGCTCCAGCGTATGAATTATTTCTCCGCCGGCCCCCTCATACGCTTCGGCCACTACTTCTCGCAGTTGATAGCGGCTCGTGTCTGCCCCGTCGCGTAAATTATACAACACCTCCTCAACGCTATACACAGAAGTTTGCCCCACAGACAGCGGAAAATAGTCAGAAGCAGAGGGTGACATCGGGAGCACATTGTCGTCGTCGCCACACCCCAGTGCACATAAGGCAACCATCAGCCACATTTTGTTCAAAGATTGAGAGAAAAGCTTCACAAGCGTAAAGTTTAGTACATAAACAAGCCACTAACTATGACGTACAACTTTTGCACCAACAAATAGTGCCTCGTTTGAGGGATTCTTTTGAGAACTCAATATATTAGAAAGTAGGATTCGTCTTACCCGACTAAGTTCTTGTTTACTTAGGTTATTATTTACGTGTTTACTTTCGTTATTTTACCGTACTATTTAACTTTTAAAGCGACTTTAAACGTATGGCTCTGAATACTTTTGTCAAAGTGAGTGAGATCAGCAATTTGAGTGACGCACGCTATTGCGCCGGTATGGGAGTGCACGTGCTGGGGTTCAATCTGGAAAAAGAGCACCCTCACTTTATCGACCCCGAGAAGTACGCGGCCATTACCGGCTGGTTGGCAGGAGTCAAGTTTGCTGCTGAGTTTGATACCTATGATGTTCGCCAGATAGAACAGGTACTTACCGACTACGCCCGCATCGACTACCTTCAGATTCGTCAGCCTCAGCACGTGGCTTTGCTAAAACCACTGCGAAAGCCTATCATCATGGCTTTAGATGCATCTCGCTACGAGCACGATATTGTTGCCCTGGCTGACATTATGCGAGGTTGCCGCGATCAGGTGTCTTACTTTTTGGTTGAAAATAATTCTTCTAATCGTCGTCCTGATTTACTAAACGATCTGTTGCATTTATCCAAACAGTATCCCGTTCTTTTAGGATTTGGACTCAACCCTGACTTTGTGGGCTCGCTAATCGAGCAGCACGGATTAGCGGGCATTGCGCTGCGTGGTGGTGAAGAGATTAAAGCCGGCTACAAAAACTTCGACGAACTGGCTGACATTCTTGAGGCGATTGAGGTAGAGTAGCTACGAAGCGGGTGAGCCAGCGACCAGATACATGAGCTGCCCCCCGGCCGAAACAAACTTCTGCTCCTTTAGCATCCGTAGCATCACGTGTTTATAAGCGCTCACGCGCTGCCAGTACGCATCGAACGTTCTCTTTTTACCCCCTCCGGCACGGTAATACCGCAGATTTTCTTCGTAACCCAGCCCCCCCTGGTCGTTCTCCAACCAGTCGACCAATTGCGCGGCGCGTACCCGTTTCTCTCGGGTATCGTAGGGCGGAATAAGCGACAAGGCTTTGTCTGACTGCCACACCTCCACTTCCGACAGTCCCGCCTCAAGAAACAGGTCAGGTAGCACATCTCCCAATGAGTTGAATCCCTGCCCTAGCTGTTTCTTTCCGCGCTCGCATCGCAGCCGCACCTCTACCATCTCTAGCACTTGCTCAACGTCATAGTCGGTCTCCGTATAGCGATCAAACATCAGGTGCGATACTAAATTGTTCGGCTCTAGTGCTATCACTAGCCCATGGGTAGAAGTGACCCGCTTCATCTCTTCGATGACACGTTGTGGATCCTCCGTATGAATCAGAAGTGTTTGACAAAATGTGAGGTCAAACTGCCCGTCTTCAAAGGGAAGCCGGTGGGCATCGCCTTCTATAAAAGAAAAGGTATGGCCACGGCGAGCCGCTTTTCGAGCGCGCTGTCGCGCCTTTTTTAAATGGACTGTTTCCTGGTCAATACCTGTCACTGACGCACCGTCACTGAGATAGGAGGCTAGCCGGAAGGTCATCTCACCCGTACCGCACCCCACGTCCAATGCTGTATGACAATCCGCAAGGGTAAGGCGGCTAGCCATCAGTTTCAAGAAATCCTCGTTCCACCAGTAAGATCGTGCTTCGCCAAAATGGTCGGCGGAGTGGGCGTCCTTCGGTTCTTTATTATATTTCATATATGCAGGGTTGGTGGGCAGAACCTACGAGTACAACCAAGGGTTGCCATCGCTAATATCCGCTGGACCGTCACGAACGGGCCCGCTCGGCCCGCTCCCACACCACAGATTGTGATCCCTTCCAGTAACGGATGATACCAGCTAGTACGGCGTAGTTCATTACGCAAAAGTAATAAGGCACAAAAAATATCTTGAGTTTAATTTTCTGAGCCGCCAGTGCCCAGCCGATGATGGCCAGTCCGTAAAAAAGCCCCTGAGCCAGTAGCATGGCCGTGTAAAAGCCACGGTACGTAGCTGCCAAACCGGCGTTGCTGAAAAACAGACCGAACAACGCAAAGGGAGTGATAGTCCAGCGTAGCACGCGGTGAGAAACGTACTGAAAGCTGAGCACTCCGTGGCGGAACGGATTGAGCAGTCCTTTGAGTCGCAAAATAGCCTGAATGCCCCCGGCCGCAATACGAACCTTACGCTTCAGCTCCTCAGTGACAGAAGCGGATGGGCCTTCCGTAGCACAAGCTTCAGGCTCGTACATTACCCGATAACCGGATTGTGCTATGGAGAGCGTCAGGTAAAAATCTTCAATAATGGTGTCCGATGGCACTGGTTCGTACAAATCTGTTCGCATGGCAAACAGCTCACCGGCGGCCCCTACCACCGAGTATAAATCTGCATCCCATCGTTTAAGGGCTGATTCGTACTTCCAGTAGAACCCCTCGCCCGCTCCACTGGCAGCATCTTCATCTGGGCTACTCACCCGCTTTTCGCCGGCAACCGCCCCTACCTGGGTATTCTTAAAGTGACGCACCAGGCAAACAGCCGCCGATAGGTTTAGTGTAGTATTGGCGTCAGTGAATATAACAACAGGGGTAGTGACGAGTGGCATCACACGGTTGACTGCGGCGATTTTCCCCTGGCGCTCAGGTTGAAAGAAATGCCGCACTTTCGGGTATTTTTCCACTATCTGTGGCGTATCATCATTCGAACCGTCTGTCACAATCCATACTTGCAAACGGTTGGCTGGATACTCTAATGCTAACGAGTTTAGAATTTTTTGTTCAATAAAATCTTCTTCGTTATAGGCCGCTATAATCAATGTTGCTGCCGGAAGATCTTCCGATGCATGCCATACGGAGTCCGATCGCCGTTTGAGTCGCACTAGTACGTATAGCACCAAGCCGTAGCCCACGTAGGTGTAGGTTACAATAAGAAAACAAATCCAGAAAATGATAAGCATAGCAAGGGGAAGTCCGGTATCAAAGGTAGCAATGGGTGGCAGATTTTGCGAAGCACCTACCCTTTATCTGCAAAATAGCCCTACACTTTCGCTACCCAAAGTTAGTGTCTTTTAGACGCTATAAGGCTAACAATGAGCGCAAACTATCATAAATTTTATAAAAAATATTCTTATTGTGGCAAATTTCTTTTGAAGGTTTCCTGGTGATGCTTATTGTTAGATGTATTATATTTGTAGTTTTGATAGATTTTTACTCGGCCACTACTCTGGACTACAACTTGTAAGTAGTACTGCGTTGGCGGCCATTTTAAGCTTCGTTTGTGAAAACACTACGTGCATTTTTTTACCAAGGCATGATTTTGATCCTGCTTTTATTGTGGGTTCTAACACGTGCGAACGGCGGTTCCTTAGAAGATCGTGGGCGAGAAGCGCCCCAGGTTTCCGTCCCTACACTCACTAATAATGTGGTGGATGAGAATCTGCCGGCGGGCACGGTGGTGGGTGATCTGGCTACGGAAGGTTTTAATCCGGTTTTCACCATCGCCGGTGTCATTCCGGCAGTCCCACCCGCCTTCGAGATATTAGGCAATCAGTTGATCACGCAGCGGGTGCTCAATGCTGAAGCAGTAGCTACCTATAATATTGTCATCGTGGCGACCTCAGGCTTTCCTTTTCGTGAGAGTGCCTCTAATACTTTTGAGATCACGGTGCAAAACCAACCGGAGCCCCCCACCGGTTTACTGCTTAGCAGTGTAGCAGTGGCTGAGGGCACCCCCGCCGGAACGGTAGTAAGTACCATTAGCGCGATAGGAGGGACACCTGAAGTTCCCCCTACGTTTGCTCTGATAGACGGAGCCGGTGGAGAAGACAACGCTAAGTTTTCTGTGCAGGGCAACCAACTGGTTATCCTTGAAGCCCCTAATTTTGAGCGCCAACCTCAGTACCGCTTATTGATGCAGGCTGTTAGTGACGGGGCATCCCCTCCTCAGCCGATTAATTTCAATGTAACCAACGTAGCGGAGCCCCCTACCAATATCACGCTCTCCAGTAACAAAGTAGCAGAAAATCAGCCAGAAAGCACCTTGGTGGGTGAGTTTGCCGTTGAAGGTGGCGCATCTGTTGCCATCACGTACAGTTTGTCGGGAGCCGATGCTGCTTCTTTTGCGGTAAACCGCAATCGCCTGCTCACCCGCGCGCCGCTTAATTTTGAAGCTAGAGTAAACTACGCTCTTACGGTTACCGCAACGGGTGATGGGGCGGTTTCTCAAGACTTTGCGATTGAGGTGACCGACGTACCAGAACCACCCACCGACCTTGCCCTCGGCAATAACGAGATAAATGAAGGAGAGCCGGTAGGCACAGTAGTCGGGAAACTGATGGCTTCCGGAGGTGCTCCCGCCACGGCCTTTGCCCTGGTGGATGGAAGAGGTTCTCGTGATAATGAAAGCTTTACTATTGAGGGCGATCTTCTAAGAACACAAGAAATATTTGACTTTGAGCAGAAGGCCGAGTACGCTATCCGGGTGCGGGCTACGGGCGATGGGGCACTTGAAAAGCGCCTGACCGTGGTTGTGGTAGATCAAGCCGACCCACCTAACGACATAGCACTTAGTGCCAGCACCGTGGCAGAGAATCAACCTGCAGGCACCCCCATCGGTAGGCTGTCAGCCTCAGGTGGCTCAGGCCCTTACGAATTCAGCCTTCCTCAGGGCGAAGGAAACAACGGGCGCTTTAGCTTGCAGGGCGATGAGCTGGTAACCGATCGCGTACTGGACTTTGAGAAAAGTGCCACCCGAACGGCGGTAGTGCGCGTGAGAAACGGTGATGGTAGATTTGACAAATCATTTACCATCGACGTGACCAACGTATCGGAACCGCCTACTGATATTACGCTTTCCAATGCTACTGTCGCTGAAAACCAAGAAGCAGGTACTACCGTGGGTACACTCTCCGCCACCGGCGGAGATGGCCCCGTCACCTTCCGCTTGGCCGACGGTGGTGACAATGACTTCTTTACCATCGAAGGTAGTCAACTCAAAACCGCTCGCCCGCTCAACTTTGAGAATAAGCGAACGTTTAACGTGCAAGTACAAGCGCAAGGCGATGGCAACTTTAGTAAGACATTCGCAATCACGGTCACGAATGTGCCCGAACCACCTACCGCCATCACGCTTTCTCCCAATACCGTATCAGAAAACCAACCGGCCGGAACGCTTATCGGTAACCTATCGGCGGTGGGTGGGGTTGGTAGCATCACTTTTACGTTAGTGGGCGAAGGAAACGGGTTTCGGGTTGAAGGACGGCAGCTACTGACCAACACTACTTTTAACTACGAAGAACGCGGTAGCTATGCGGTGCGTATTCGAGCCAGTGGGGACGGCGCGTTTTCTGAGGTGCTAACCGTTAGGATTGAAGATATAGACGAACCCCCTGTCTTACGGGGCGTAGAAAGCACTTTTCTGGAGTATGCTGAAGGAGACGACGCAAAACTTATTGCCAACAATATTACGATATCGGATCCAGACAGCGAAGTTTTAACGCAGGGAGTTGTATCGTTCGCTGCGGGCACGTATGTGCCGGGCGAAGACGAACTAATCCTCGGACAGAATGGCGTACCCTTTGAGTGGAACGCCAACCAGGGAAGACTGGTCGTCAAAGGGCCGCTTCCGCTCAACCAGATGCGCCGCGCGTTGGGTTCGATCAGGTACCGTAACCTGAAGGATATCAACCCTACCTCAAGCACCAGAAGGGTGATTTTTCAGGTAAGTGATAATACTGGTAACAGTAACCAACAAGAGAGATTCATCCGTGTCTCAAACTCTAATGTTCCGCCCGTTTTATCCACCGTCAACCTAAGCACCGGCGAAGACCAACCCATCACGATCTCGCGAGACAGCTTTGCGGATGCTTACGGGGGCGACGAAGACGGTGATGGCTTTCCGGGCACTATTTTCATCACTGCTTTACCCGGACAAGGCACACTATCGTTTGGCAACCGTTTGATCACCGACGATGATATTGCACGCCCAGGGTTTGAAGTAAACTTCCAACAAGACCTGGTGTATACCCCACAGATAGACTTTTCAGGAACCGACCGCTTTCTATGGACCGTCATTGACAATCAAGGAGAGGCCGGTATTGCCGCCGAAGCCAACGTCAATATAGTGCCGGCCAACGATGCGCCCCTGATTGATGTTCCTTCGTCTATCAATGTAGAAGAAGATACGGAAGATCCGCTCTCGGGTATCGCGGTAAGTGATGCTGATAACGATTTTCTGCAGATATCACTATCAGTGGATGAAGGCACCCTGACGATCCGCGAAGCGGTACGGTCAGAATTTACGCTGATCACGGGCACGGGAGTAGATGATACCGAACTCTCTTTTGAAAGTCGCCCGGGGGGGGTCAACGAATTGCTGACCAACCTCGTGTATACCTCTACTACCAATGGTACGCTTCGTATATCGGTTCGTGACGTTCCGGCCGATGCTGGCGCTGCACTTACGGCTGAAGCCTCGGTGAATCTGGTCATTATTCCTCAGAACGACGATCCGATCTTGTCTGAGCTAACCCCCGAAGCACTCATCTATACCGAAAACGGCCCTCCCCTACCGATTGCCGATAGCTTGCGGGTAACTGATGAAGAAAACGATGATATTATCGCTGCGGTGGTGGCTATTGACAGTGGAGCTACTCCCGATGATCTACTTGTTTTTGAGGATACTGAATCGATTCAGGCCACACTGACCGAGGGCGTACTGACCCTCACCGGACCAGCTTCACCGGCTGACTATCAACAAGCGTTGCGTAGCATTACATTTGAAAACGTAAGTGATCAACCGGCGGCCACACCACGCACCCTAAGCGTGGCAGTGACAGATGCTACCGGTGGACGTAGCAATACCCTGACGCGGGAATTGATTGTCGTCCCGGTGGAAGATACCCTACGTTTGGATAACCTGGAAGAAAGGCCTCTGTATTTTGTGATTGGGGACCGTCCCGTACCGGTGAGTAGAACCATACAACTGGTTGATCCTGACAGTGACGTGGTAGATCGTTTGGTAGTTTCCTTGGATAATGTTACCGCAGCAGACTCGCTGGGCGTTGCACCAGGTGAAAATATCCGTGCCGTATGGGACGAGGCTCAGGGCACACTCACTTTGTCGGGCCAAGCCAGCGTGGCCGCGTACCAGCAGATACTACGTACGCTGGTATACCGCTACCGGGGCAATGACGAAAATAGCCGGACGCTACGAATACAGGGATTTAGCGGCGAAACGTCGAGTAACATCGTTGCTCGCGAAGTAATTGTTATTCAAAATACGCCTCCGGTCGTCAGCGACTTCAGCCTTTCGGTGAACAATGGCTCGTTTTCTTTCTCAACTGATCTGTTTCAGACGTACTACCAAGATCAGGACAATCAGCCGGTAGACGGCGCTGACCTACTGCAAATCACCTCATTACCCCAGCAGGGCACCCTCTTGTTCGATGATACACCGCTGACCTTGAGAGATATTCAGGAAGGCTTTTTCGTGGCAGTAAGCGATGCAGCACAGTTGTCGTACGTGAGCAACCAAGGGTTCGTGGGTGAAGATGGATTTACTTGGAACGCTTCGGACGGTGCGCAGTTCGCTGCCGAACCGGCCAGGGTGCTGCTTAACGTATTTGACCTCGGTATTTCAGTGCGTGAGGCTGAAGAAGGTTGTTCGCAGATTCTGAGAGCCACTATAGTCGGTGGCTCTCTACCCTACCAGTACCGTTGGTCGTCAGAGCAGGTAGAAGCCCTAAGCGACAGCAGCGTGGCCATGGTTGAACCGGTCTCTCCTACCGTGTATGTAATCACAATTACTGATGCCGCCGGTATCGTAATTTCAGACTCGGTAGAGGTAGGCGTACTGGATTGTACCGAACAGGTACTAGACATTCGCACTGCCTTCACTCCTAATGGAGACACTAAGAATGACGTATGGGAGATTGGTAATCTTGGCAGCGGCGACGCCGTAGAGGTTGAGATTTATGATCGGTTTGGGCACCGTCTGTTCCGCTCAGAAGGCTATACGCAGCCTTGGGACGGCACTTACGAGGGCAAAGCGCTACCCACGGGCACCTATTTTTACGTTATATCGCTCAGCGAAGGATCAACCAGCTACAAAGGTTCAGTAACTATCTTAAGATAATGCTAAGAAACATCACTTTGTGTCTCTTTCTACTTACCGTGACGACCCGCTTGCTCGCTCAATCGCCCCCGGCACTGAGCGGTCTGGATGCTCAGGCAATCGTCTATGACGAGGGTAGTGAGCCTATTGCTGTGGCGAACACCGTTCAGGTAGGTAGTGATGCTCTTATCGTACGGGCCACCGTTCAGATCACTGAGGGTTATGTGGCTGAGCAGGATCAGTTACTGTTTGTTGGCGACGATAACATTCGTAGCATTTTTGACGGGTCCACGGGCACACTCTTCTTGCTGAGCGAACCGACCGGTTCTGCGGCCACTGCGGCTAGCTTTCAAAATGTACTCAGAAGAGTCACTTATCGCAATACGAATGACCTTAATCCGGCGGTAGCCCCCCGAACCATCACCCTTGAGGTGCTGGATGAGTTAGGGCAAAGTAGTAATGTCGCCTCCGTAAGCCTCAGTGTATCTCCCAGAAACGACGCACCGGTGGTAGCGTTGCAGGGCGGGGCACCCCTTGATTATACTCCTGACGCGGGCGGAGGCATGGTTATTTTTCCGGGTTTGCTGGTCTCAGACCCCGATGGAGATATGCTCACGGGGGCACAAGTAACGATCCGAGAGGGCTTCGGCCGCAGCGAAGATCGCTTGTTTATTATCGCTACCGGCAGTCCTAATATTGTGGCGGTGGTTAGCAATAACCTGCGCACCATTACCTTTAGCGGCACCGATACCCCCGAAGCCTATCAAACCGCGTTGCGCAGCGTACAATTTGGTAACAGCCCCCCCGACGGGGTCAATACAACTCCGGGTAATCGACGAATAGAAGCTACCGTAGACGACGGAAGGGGTAGCACAAGTATTGCTCGGTTTGTGGTGTTGAACTCTCCTGACGTTCCTCCGGTAGTCAAAGAGGTAGCCCTCGATGTTCCTGTCAACACCGCCACTAGCTTCTCTGCGGGTGCGTTTACCGCGCAGTATGAAGACGCTGAAACCCCGGCGCTAAGTGGTGTATACATCCGCTCAAAACCGCAGTACGGTGCACTGTTATTCCAGGGGGCAGTTATTGAGAACAGTGATATCAACGCCAACCCTGACGGTTTCTTCGTAGCCACCGCCGACATCCCTAATCTAGCCTATCAGTCTGAGTCGGACTTTACCGGCACGGATTCATTTCTATGGAATGCACAGGACGCTACCGGTTTTGCCGCCAGCAACGCTACGGTCACTCTTAATGTGGTACTGCCACCTCTCACCCTATCGCTGGCGTCGCTTGACCCTATCTCTACCCCTGAAGATACCGAAGTAGCTCTACCAGCGATTGAGCTTACCAACAACAGCAACCAAACCGTCACCGCCACCCTGACGGTTTCTAACGGAACCATCTCATTGGCTCCGGCCATCGTTCCGTTGCTATCCTTCAGCTCAGGCGACGGTACCGACGATGCGTCTTTGGTATTTAGTGGCTTAGCTGATGCGGTTGCTTACGCGCTAAACGGCCTTCGTTACACGCCAAATCAAAACTACAGTGGCACTGACAATCTATCCATCAACCTTTCGGCAGCTGGTGACGTGCGGGCGCAAACGACACTAGCCATCGAGGTAGTACCGGAAAATGATCCTATTCGCTTGTCCAATATAGAAACTGAACCCATTCGTTACGTTGAAAACGCGCCGCCCGTTCAGCTCACCAATCAAATTGTTGTAGAAAACTTAGACAACGGCACTAATACGCAGATTGCTTCGGCCACGATCACCATCACCGAAGGGTTTGTGGCGGGCGAGGATATTTTGCTTCCTCCTAGCCTATCTAATATAGAGGGTCAGCAAGAGGGCAACGTACTCACGTTAAGTGGCGCTAACAATATCGGGGTGTATGAAGCAGCCCTGCAGAACGTACAGTACCAAAATGTGAGCGACAACCCTTCGGCCAATAAGACAGTCAGCTTCGTACTACGCGATGCGAACGATGCAACCAGCAATATTGTGAGCCGAAATATCGTGATCGAACCCGTAGAGGATCCCATTAGTATTGTGGGCTTAGAAGACTCTCCTATCAATTATGTTGTAGAGAACGAGTTTACGACCATCAGCAACTCAGTACGGGTGATAGACCCCGACACAGAAGTACTAGATAGAATGGTTATTGCTTTTACAGAGGGTTATGACCCAGCGTTCGATAGCCTTTATTTAGAAGTAGATGCGACTGACCTTACGGTTGCCTGGGATGATGCTCAGGGTATTCTGACCGTCTCAGGGGCGGGCACCCCGGATGCTTATACACAGACGCTACGCCGCGTTCGTTACCAAAATACCAGCAGTGCTGAAAATGACCAGCCCCGCACGTTAAGTATACAAGTATTTCAGGGCGAGAACGCCAGTAATATCGTTACACGATCGGTAGTCTTAATCATCAATGATCCCCCAGTCGTAGAAGACTTCGCGGTAGACGCCGCCACCAATGCTCCCTATAGTTTTACGCTGGAAGAGTTTGTTACTCGTTATAACGACCCTGATAACTCTCCGGCCGGCAGTCTCACCGAAATCCGTATCAACAGCCTACCAGAGAACGGGGTGCTGGTGTTTCGAGGCGATACACTTCGCCCCGCTGATGTCGAAGGCGCACTGGGGGGCTTGGTGATTTCTGATACACTGCTGACTGAAGGAGCGTTGCAATATATATCAGTTCCAGGGTTCACCGGTACCGACGCTTTTCAGTGGAACGCCTTCGATGGTGCTGAGTTAGCGTTAGAAAATGCCACTGTACAAATCAACGTACAGGATATTTTAGTCATCGATGTTGTGGCCACATCGGAACCTATTTGTCCGGGTACCACAGATTCTTTGTCCGTCAACGTTGTGGCTGGTCCGGCAGAGGTTAGCTACCTCTGGAGCTGTGAGGGTGACTGCGGGTTTGCCGGGACTACTGATTCCTCCACCGTTTTTGTCACTCCTCGTCAAACCACCGTTTATACGGTATTGGCCACCAGTGGCGATGGTACACAAACCGCGCAAGACTCCGTCACCATCAGCATAGCCACCGACTGTCCAGAAGTAACTTTAGACGTGCCTAGCGCATTCACCCCCAACGGCGATCAACAAAACGATACCTGGGTCGTTCCAGAAAGTGCTACCTTGGGCCCGTTCGTGGTAGAGATATTTGATCGCTACGGTCACTCACTTTATACCAGCGATAGCTATCAGAACGACTGGGCCGGCGAGTACGAAGGCGAGCCATTACCCACCGGCGCTTATTATTACCTTATTACCGATGCTGAGGGGCAGTCTTATCGGGGGACTTTGAACATATTGCGATAGACGCGCGATTGATATCACCACCATGAAAAAAGTATACAGTGTATTGATAGGCATTCTGATGAGCACCTCGTGGGGCTACGCGCAACAGCAGGCGCGCTTTAGCCAGTACTTTCAGAATGCGTTCACCATCAACCCAGCGATTACGGGTATTGAGGATTTTATGGACCTGAAGTTAGGTTATCGTCAGCAGTGGACCGGTTTGGAGAACTCACCGCAGACACTTTACCTGAGCGCTCACGCGCCCCTCACTTCTCGGCCTTCTGAATTTGCGTACCGAAATCAGTCGCTACGCACCAGCGATCCAACGGTGTATGATGCCCTAGAAACTCCCGGAGTGATTAGTAACGAGCGGGCGCTACGACACGGTATTGGTGGGTACTTGCTTAACGACCAAGCCGGTATATTTCAGCAGACCCAACTATTTGCTACTTACGCGGCTCATCTTCGAATAAGTCCGCGAACCCGCCTGGCCCTCGGTTTGGCCGCAGGCGTCAACAATAATCAAATCGATACGGACGGACTTACGGTAGCAAACCCTGATGAGGATGACACTTTTAATAGAATCATCAACCAGACCGACGGCAACGTCAACCTTGATTTAAACATCGGGCTATTTTTGTACGCCGATAGCTATTACGTAGGCTACTCAGCAGACCGGATACTGCGCAATCCGTTGGCGATCTCTACTGACTCTACCAGCGAGCAACAGAACATCTATCACTACGGCATGGCCGGATTACGATTAAACCTCAATAGCTCACTACTACTGATGCCCGGCGTTTTTGTGGGAGTCAGCAGCACCTTACCGGCCACCTACGACCTGAACGTACGCTTGCGTTATGAAAACTTAGGGTGGTTCGGGGTTTCTTACCGAAGCTCAGGCACCGTGGCCGGTATGTTAGGCTTGAATATCGATAATCGGTTTAGTGTCAACTACGCCTACGACTATGGGGTAGGCACCACCACTGATTTCCGCTCAGGTACACACGAAATTGTTTTAGGCTTTGTGCTGTTTAACCGGCAAGAAAGCACTCCTTACCTTTGGTAATATGCACTATCTAACATCATCAATACGTCACTGGGGATGGCTCATCGCCATCGTAGCGAACCCTTCATTCGGTCAGAATTTTTATTTTCAAGAGCCGGAGCTGTTGCCCGACACGATCAACTCGCGCGCCGAAGAAAGCTACCCTATCTACTCAGCCACCGATAGCACGCTATTCTTCGTACGAACGCTCTTCAGTGCCAATATCGGCGGCGCGCGCAGTGGTCAGGATATTTGGTTTAGTCAACGGCAGGTCAACGGCTCGTGGTCTCTTCCCAAAAATGATTTAGAACAACTAAACAACCGGGGTAATAATGCGATCGTAGGCATCAGCGAAACCGGAAACACGCTGTATCTATTGAATGCCTACGAAAAGGGAAACACACAAGCACCCGGTATGTCTTTCTCTTTTCGGCAAGCAGCGGGCTGGCCTGCCCCCAACGACATTACTATTCCCACCCTGGCTGATAATCTAGCTAATCATTACGGAATTTATGTAGCCCCTAGCGAAGATGTGGCCATTGTATCTATGCAACAGGAAGAAGCGAGTCAGGAAGACTTGTACGTGATTTTTAAGAATTCGGCTGGGGAATGGAGTACGCCCCTTCACTTAGGTGATACGGTGAATACTGAAGGCTACGAGATGTCTCCTTTCTTAAGCGATGACCAACAGTATCTATTCTTTGCCAGCAATGGGCACCCGGGTTATGGCAACGCTGATATCTTCGTATCAGCTCGTATTGACAGCAGTTGGACCCGGTGGTCGAAGCCCGAAAATTTGGGTGATGCCATCAATTCAACCGGGTTTGATGCGTACCTCACGGTAACCCCCGACCAAGAGGTCTTTTTTGTGAGCAACCGCTACGGTCGGTCTACCGACATCTACCGGTCTCAGCTTATTACGCAAGAAGAGCGCGATCGTCAGTTGGCTAACCGCATTGATGCCACCCGGCGGCAACCGCTCGATAGCTTGCGAAACGGGGCTCCATTGGATGTGGATGCTGAAACGCAGGCACTGCTGGCCGAAACCCAAGCACTGCTCAATGAATTTAACGGCACAGACAATGCTAGTCCACCCGCTGCAGAAGAGGGCGCAACTGCCCCTGATGAAAATCCCGAAGCGGACACAGCCACTGCGGTTGAGGAAGAGGCTGAGCTTCTGTTGTTTGGGCTCAACTCTAGCAAGTTACAACCCACCTCCATTCCTTACCTTGAAAGTCTGGCTGAACAACTCAAAGGAAACCCAACGTTTAACGTAGAGTTGGTGGGCCATGCGGATGACACAGGGGGAAAAGATTATAACCTCAAACTATCGATCAACCGCGCTCAGATGGCCAAGCAGTTTTTGATGGAAAAAGGCATTGAAGAAGCCCGCATCGTTTCGTACGGTAGAGGGTCTACGGAGCCAGTAAAATCCGGGACTGATCCTGAAACCAGAAGGCAGAATCGTCGGGTAGAAGTTAAGCTGGATCGCTAACGGGAGTACCTTCTTCGCGCTCTCGTAGCTTTCTTCGCAATATTTTTCCCACATTTGATTTTGGCAATTCGTCCGTAAACTCAACGGACTTCGGCACTTTGTAAGCCGTCATGTTTTCTCGGCAGTAAGTAATCAATTCTTCAGCGGTCAGGCTGTTGTCTTTCTTAACGACGTATATCTTAACCACTTCGTTCGACTTCTCGTGAGGAATACCAATAGCGCCTACTTCCAGCACCTTGGCGTGGCCTGATACGACTTCTTCTATTTCGTTAGGGTATACGTTGAAGCCCGACACATTGATCATTTCCTTCTTGCGGTCGACGATCTTGATAAAACCGTCCTCATTCATGATGCCCACGTCACCCGTTTTAAACCAGCCGTCTTCTGTAAACACCTTTTTAGTTTCCTCGGGGCGCTGCCAGTATTCGCGCATCACCTGCGGGCCCTTGGCATAAATCTCACCGGGTTCTCCTAACGCAACTTCATGGCCCTGCTCATCAGCAATCATAATCTGCGTGCTAGGCACTGGCATACCGATAAAACCTATGCGCTCGGTACCGTTCACATGGTTGGTAGTCAGCACTGGTGAGGTTTCGGTAAGTCCGTACCCCTCGGCAATAGATACGCCCGTCACTTCTTTCCACTGTTTTGCCACTGCGTTCTGCACCGCCATACCACCACCACTTGCCACTTTGAGGTGTTTGAAGTCTATCGCGCGAAACTCTTCCTGATTAAGTAGCGCGTTGTATAGCGTATTCACCCCTGTGATCACCGAAAAGGGTTGCTTTTTGAGTTCTTTCAAGAAAGCTTTCATATCACGTGGATTGGTAATCAGCACGTTGTGAGCACCAATTTCCATCATAGCCAAACAGTTGACCGTAAGGGCATAGATATGATACAATGGCAGCGCCGTGATCATTACTTCTTCTCGTTCCTTAAGCTTCACCCGCATGCAAGCGGCTATCTGCTGCATATTTGCTAACAGATTGGCATGGGTGAGTACAGCTCCTTTGGCCACCCCGGTGGTGCCGCCGGTATACTGTAGGAAAGCCACGTCGGTCGGCTTTAGCTTAGGGCGTTGCGGGGGTTTTAATTCGCGTAAGGTATCTTTGAAAGGAATGGCACCGGGCAGTTGATACGGTGGCACCATCTTTTTGACGTATTTGACCACAAAATTGACGACTCCCCCCTTAAGACCACCGAGCATATCACCGATATTGGTCACGATGATGTGTTTCAGCGGTAGCTCATGACGGATTTTTTCGAGGTTGTGCGCAAAGTTCGCAAGAATGACGATCGCCTCTGCCCCGGAGTCTTCCAGTTGATGCTTCATTTCACGTGCCGTATAAAGCGGGTTCACGTTGACAACGATCATACCCGCTCGCAGCGCCCCTAACATGGCCACTGGGTACTGTAGTAAGTTAGGCATCTGAAGCGCTACTCGGCTGCTTGGCTTGAGGCCACAGGTATTCTGCAGGTACGAAGCAAAGCGAGATGATTGTTCGTCTAGCGCTTGATAGGTCATTTGGGAGCCCATGCACTCAAAAGCGGTAAGTGTACCGTATTCTTTGATGCAACGCTCTAATAAATCCACAATCGATTGATACTTGTCGGTATCGATGGTTTGCGGAACTTCAGTGGGATAATTTTTATACCAAGGTTGCGCGGCATTGCTCATGAGGGCTGGGTAGTTTGTTAGAAAATAGTCAAAATGATAGCATGATTACGTAAGCAAATTACTAAATTTTGCGCTAAAAGTCGTAATCTTATGAGATAGTATCGCTCACCGGCGATTGTGAGACTGAGGAGGATGGAAAGGACAAAAAAAAGACCGCGGTGTGCCACAGTCTTTTTTGGTAAACAACATTAACCCAAAAATAAAATCATAAGTGCCGACTAAGAGTAGCCAGCTAGGCTGTAGGGGAAGGATTCGAACCTTCACAGAGTGGTTAGTTTTAGTAAAAGCCCAAAGGCCATTGCTAAACTTTGTTCCATTGTCTCTACCCCCGAGACGGGAGGGCATGGCTGCCAATTTCATCACCCTACAGTGTAATACGACAGACTACTTCTATCGCTTGGTATATGACAAAGATAATATTTCTTAATATAACTTAAAAAATATTTAATAAATTTGGTAAAAATTTATATGAGTCGTAATTTTAAGCCGCATTAATTAGATCAAACCCAATTTCCCTAAAGAAAATGAGTAAAAATTTAGAAATTGATAACATTGACCTCAAGATTTTGGCCCTTCTCTCGGAAGACGCTAAGATTCCTTATACTGAAATTGCTAAGAAGGTTTACGTATCTGGCGGCACCGTGCACGTGCGGATGCGTAAGATGGAAGAAATGGGCATTGTACGAGGCACCACACTCAACATGGACTACTCTAAGTTGGGCTATGATATCACTGCCTTTCTGGGCATCTACTTAGAGAAAGGGTCGCTTTACCATGAGGTGGTGAGCGAGCTGAAGGAAGTGCCTGAGGTAGTCAAGATTCATTATACTACTGGTAATTACAGCATTTTTATCAAGATTCACTGCCGCGACACCAAACACCTCAGGGAAGTGCTTCACGATAAGATTCAGAAAATTGAGGGTATCGTACGCACCGAAACCTTGATTTCTCTGGAGGAAAGCCTCAACCGTCATATCCAGCTCAACGAATAAGGAATTTCCTACCACCGAACGAACCTCGACTAGTTCATATACGTTCTAAATAAGAGCATTATTAGTCTCCGGTGAATGTCCTAAAGAATAGGCACGTTTTCCGAACGAATTATGTTCAGACCCGTTGCAACTAGCAGAGAGACACTTCGTTTGAAAAGACAACTATGAGTAAAGACAATCAGATTTTAGAAGAATTTACCCAGTCTGACTACAAATACGGCTTTGAGTCAAACATTGCCTCCGACTCAGCCCCCAAAGGATTAGATGAAAGTACGGTACGATTTATTTCGGCTAAGAAGAATGAACCGGAGTGGCTGCTGGAGTGGAGGCTGAAAGCTTATCGGCACTGGCTTACTCTAGAGGAGCCGAACTGGCATAATGTCAAGTTTCCTCCGATCAACTATCAGGATATCATCTACTACGCTGCTCCCAAGCAAAAGGTGCAACCCAAAAGTTTAGATGAGATTGATCCTGAGCTGCTCGACACGTTCAAGCGACTGGGGATTTCTTTGCAAGAACAGAAGCGCCTGACGGGCGTAGCAGTGGATGCTGTCATGGATAGTGTGTCGGTGGCCACTACGTTTAAAGATAAGTTGGCCGACCTGGGCATTATCTTCTGCTCGTTTAGCGAGGCAGTGCACGAGCACCCCGAACTAATCAAAAAATACATTGGCTCGGTGGTGCCCCCCGGTGACAATTATTTTTCGGCCCTGAATTCGGCCGTATTTAGCGACGGGTCTTTTTGCTACATTCCGAAGAACGTTCGCTGTCCGATGGAGCTTTCTACGTACTTCCGTATCAATGCAGCTAATACCGGACAGTTTGAGCGTACGTTGATTGTGGCCGAAGCCGGTTCGTACGTAAGTTACCTGGAAGGTTGTACTGCTCCGCAACGCGACGAAAATCAGTTGCACGCGGCAGTCGTAGAACTATACGCCGCTGATAACGCTGAAATCAAGTACTCCACGGTGCAGAACTGGTACCCGGGCGATAAAGACGGTAAAGGGGGCATTTATAATTTTGTGACCAAGCGCGGTATCTGTGCCGGAAATCATTCTAAAATCTCTTGGACGCAAGTGGAGACCGGCTCGGCTATCACCTGGAAGTACCCCAGCTGTATCTTAAAGGGCGATCACTCTATCGGCGAATTTTACTCTGTAGCTGTCACCAACAATCTACAGCAGGCAGATACGGGTACCAAAATGATTCATTTGGGTAAAAATACGCGTAGTCGGATTGTATCGAAGGGAGTATCTGCCGGACGGAGCCAGAATAGTTACCGCGGATTGGTACGCGTGGCTAAGCGAGCCGAAGGCGCCCGTAACTTCTCGCAATGCGATTCTCTGCTTATGGGTAGCCTCTGCGGAGCACACACTTTCCCTTATATCGAGTCGGACAATGCGTCGGCTCAGATTGAACACGAGGCTACTACTTCCAAGATTGGTGACGATCAGATATTTTACTGCTTGCAACGAGGAATTGGCGAGGAAGATGCCGTGGCTCTGATCGTGAACGGTTACTGCAAAGAGGTGCTTAATCAACTACCGATGGAGTTTGCCGTAGAAGCCCAAAAACTACTGGCCCTTACCCTCGAAGGAAGCGTAGGCTAATTCACAAACAGATTAGGGACCTCACAATGGCTTGAATGTGAGAACAAACTATTCTCCATTCCTTCATTTTCAGTTCCTGATTATCACACCCCCTAATTCAAAGAAAACATGCTTTCTGTTAGTAATTTACACGCTTCCATAGAGGAAAAAGAAATACTGCGTGGTATCAATCTAGAGGTAAATGCGGGCGAAGTACACGCCATTATGGGCCCTAATGGCTCAGGCAAAAGTACGTTAGCTTCAGTACTGGCCGGACGCGAAGAATATGAAGTTACTGGTGGCGAAGTACTCTTTCAGGGCAACGACCTACTGGAAATGGAACCGGAGGAACGCGCCCGTGAGGGTATCTTCTTGGCATTCCAGTATCCGGTAGAAATTCCGGGCGTGAGTACGACCAACTTTCTAAAAACCGCCGTCAATCAAGTGCGACTGCATAAAGGTATGGATTCGCTGGATGCGGTATCGTTTCTGAAGTTAATGAAAGAAAAAATGAAGCTGGTCGACATTGACCAGTCGCTGCTGAGCCGTTCACTCAACGAAGGCTTTTCCGGCGGTGAAAAGAAGCGCAATGAAGTGTTTCAGATGGCCATGCTGGAACCCAGGTTAGCTATTCTGGATGAAACAGATTCTGGTTTGGATATTGACGCGCTACGCATTGTGGCCAACGGGGTCAACCAGTTGCGTCGCAGCGATAATGCAACCATTGTAGTAACCCACTACCAAAGACTACTAGAGTACATTGTGCCGGATTTTGTGCACGTACTCTATAACGGTCGTATCGTAAAATCAGGTACGAAAGAGCTGGCTCTTACCTTGGAAGAAAAGGGCTACGATTGGATCAAAGAAGAAGCAGACCTAGCGGAAGCAAAGTAACCATCATGTCTCTACAAGAATCATTTGTGCAGCAGTTTGCTGCCTACGAACAAACGCTCAACGGTCAGCGCGAGGGAAAAGTGCATCAGCAACGCCGCGCGGCCATGGAAGTGCTGGAGCGCACTGGATTGCCTGACAAAAAGCATGAAGAGTATCGCTACACTCCGATTACTCGCGCGTTAGAAAAGCAGTTTGATACGCCTACCGAAGCGCGTGCTGCCGCTGATACCGCCGCGTTGCTAGCCGATTGCCGGTTAGACGAAGAAGCAAACGTGCTGGTGTTTGTCAATGGACAATTTTCTGATCAGCATTCTCAGGTGATTAGTCCAAGCACTGAAATTAGTATACAGTCATTGGCGGACGCAAATCGTACGCAGCCGGAGATACTACAGCAGTACTTTGCTAAACAAACGGCCACTTCCAGCGACAGCTTCGTGGCACTTAATACAGCTTTGGCGCAGCAAGGCACGCTTATTCACGTACCCGCTGGCCAAACCGTAAGTCATCCGGTACACCTGTATCTTATTAGCGACGCGCGAGAAACCCCCGCTTTTAGTCAAGTGAGGAATCTATTTGTGGTAGAAGCCCGTGCTCAGGCAACGTTTACCGAAATATTCCATCAAGAAGGTGAACAAGCGGCTTATTACAACGCCACCACTGAGATTTGGCTACAAGACAATGCAACAGCCTACTACCACAAGATTCAGGACGAAGGTTCCACGGCGTACCATACCGGTAATACGTACGTGTATCAATCGGCTAATAGTTTGTTCCAGGCGGTTACTGTGACCCTAAGCGGTGCGATGGTGCGTAACAACTTGAATATCACACTGGGAGCCGAAGGTTGCGAATCGCATATGTACGGGCTGTATATGCTCAACGGTGATACGCACGTGGATAATCATACCGCGGTAGACCATCAGAAGCCCAATTCGTTCAGCAACGAACTCTACAAAGGCATCATGGATGATCGTTCGCACGGGGTGTTCAACGGTAAGATTTACGTCCGTACGGACGCTCAGAAAACCAACGCATTTCAGTCGAACCGTAATTTGCTACTTACCGACTCTGCCTCTATCGACACCAAGCCCCAGCTAGAGATTTGGGCCGATGATGTGAAGTGTTCTCACGGAGCTACTACGGGTCAGATTGATCCGGAACAGTTATTTTACCTGCGGGCGCGGGGGCTAGACAAAGTGCAGGCTCGAGCCCTACTGCTACAAGCCTTTGCGGGTGATGTGGTGCAGAACATCAAGTCGGAAGCGCTGCGTCGTCGTATGGATTCTGCTATCGCTCACCGTTTACTCAACGAATAGTTATGTCGGTTACTTCCCCTACCCTTGCGTTAGACGTAGAAAAGATACGCCAAGACTTTCCGGTACTTCATCAAGAAGTAAACGGACGTCCTCTGATTTACTTAGATAATGCGGCCACCACACAAAAACCGCAGGTTGTGCTCGATGCGCTACAAGCGTACTATCGTCATGACAATGCGAACATCCACCGTGGCATTCATACTTTGGCCGAACGCGCTACGACGGCCTACGAAGCCACCCGCCAGACGGCCCGAGCTTTTATCAGTGCCCGCGAAGCAGAAGAAATAGTTTTCACGCAGGGCACCACTGACAGCATCAACCTGGTGGCTTCCTCCTACGGGCAAAGGCTTAAAGAAGGCGACGAGATTATCATTTCTACCATGGAGCACCACTCTAACATTGTGCCCTGGCAGATGCTATGCGAACGAACCGGTGCGCAACTCAAGGTTATCCCGATCAACGATGCCGGTGAGCTTTTGCTCGAAGAATTTGAAAAGCTGTTATCGTCTCGTACCAAAATTGTTAGTATTGTTCACATGTCAAACGCATTGGGCACCATCAACCCGGTGAAGCAGATTGTTGACATGGCGCACGAGTACGGTGCGGTGGTAATGGTAGACGGTGCACAGGCAGCCCCTTTTCTGGACGTTGACGTTCAGGCGCTCAACTGTGACTTTTATGTTTTCTCTGGTCATAAGATGTTTGGCCCCACGGGCGTAGGGCTGCTTTACGGCAAGAGAAAGTGGTTAGAAAAAATGCCCCCCTACCGGGGTGGCGGTGAGATGATACGTAGCGTATCGTTTGAGAAGACGACCTATAACGACATTCCCTACAAGTTTGAGGCGGGCACTCCCAATATCGCCGACGTTGTGGCCTGGAAAGCGGCGTTTGAGTATATCAATAACATTGGTAAAGCGGCAATGCGCGCGCATGAAGAACAACTGTTAGATCACGCTCATCACGTACTATCAGACTTGCCTGGTTTACGCCTGGTTGGCACCGCTGCGGAGAAAATGAACGTAGTGTCGTTTGTGGTAGAGGGCAAAGCCAACTTTGACCTGGGCCAGCTACTTGACGCCGGTGGCATCGCGGTGCGCACCGGACACCACTGCACCGAACCTCTGATGCAGCGTCTTGGCATTGAAGGAACCGTGCGTGCCTCATTCTCCGTATACAATACGCTAGAAGAAGTAGACGCGCTCGCGACCAGTCTTCACCGTAACCTTACCCGCCGACCCCGTTCGTGATGCCGCAGTCTATTGACGATATTCAGCAAGAAATTATCGATGAGTTCGCACTGTTAGAAGGTAACCGCGAAGAGACCTTGTTCTATTTGATGGATTTGGGAGAGCGACTGCCTCCGCTAGACGAAGCCAAAAAGACGGAAGATAACATTGTGAAAGGTTGCCAATCGAAGGTATGGTTGGTCCCGCATCAAGATGAAGATCGCCTTAGTTTTGAAGCGGACAGCAACACGGAGATTACCAAAGGGCTACTTAGTCTGCTGGTACGCGTCTTCAACGGACAACAGGCCGATAACATTCTTAGCGCTGACCTTTACTTCATTGACAAAATCGGTATGAACCGATTTATCGGGACGCAGCGGTCTAACGGCTTTGCGGCGATGATCAAGCAAATAAAGTTATTTGCTTTAGTCAGCGCTAAGCAACAACAATCATAGAGCTTACGTCTCTTAAAGAAACATACTATGAGTGATACACAGCATCTGCGTGATAAAGTTCTTAATGCCCTCAAGTCGGTGTATGATCCCGAGATTCCGGTGGATATCTACGAACTGGGACTAATATACGAGATCAACATCTATCCGGTTAACAACGTATACGTACTCATGACGCTCACATCACCGGCTTGTCCTTCGGCAGAAGCCATCCCCAGTGAAGCTGAGGAAAAGATCAAGACAATTGAAGGTATCAACGATGTAAAAGTTGAGGTTACCTTTGATCCACCCTACACACAAGATATGATGTCGGAAGCCGCCAAACTGGAGTTAGGATTTATGTAGACCGGATAGTAGTTATTAGACGGTAGATATTGGTGGTGGTAGCTTACTACCTACTGCCTTGTGATTTACCGCGTTAAAAGACTTCAAATATCTAATCACCAATTAAACGAATAATATGTATCCCGAAGAATTAGTGAAACCCATGCGCTCAGACTTGACCGAAGTAGGTTTTGAAGAGCTGAAGACCGCCGAGGCGGTAGATAATCATTTGAAAGAGCACCAAGGCACCACACTGATGGTTATTAACTCAGTGTGCGGTTGTGCGGCCGGTGGTGCTCGCCCCGGCGTAAAAATGGCTTTGGCCAGTAGCGAGAAGAAGCCAGATCATCTGGCAACGGTATTTGCCGGAGTGGATTCGGAAGCAGTGGCCAAAGCGCGCGAGTACACCCTCCCCTACCCTCCGTCTTCACCCGCGATTGGTTTGTTTAAAAACGGGGAGCTGGTTCATTTTATTGAGCGCCATCACATTGAGGGCCGCCCGGCTGAAATGATTGCCGATCATTTGGAAAATGTGTTTAAAGAACTGTGTTAATCTTAACCGGCTCAGTATGAAAGCAAAAGCCTCGCTATTATAAATAGTGGGGCTTTTTTTGTGATTACGAACGGGTTGAATAAACTAAAAAAGCCTTCGCGTTCGAAGGCTTCGTATTTGTTGAAACGCGCGTAAACCTATTTTACTTGGTCTACAATAGCCTTAAAGGCAGCGGGCTCATTCATGGCCAAGTCGGCCAGTACTTTACGGTTAATGTCTATCTCTGAGGTAGCCAGAGCACCCATCAGTTGAGAGTATGACATGCCGTGTTCGCGGGCTCCGGCGTTGATGCGCTGAATCCACAGTTTACGAAACTCACGTTTTTTCTGTCGGCGGTCGCGGTAGGAATAAACCATTCCCTTTTCAACCGCAGTAGGAATAAACCATTCCTTTTTCAACCGCATTTTTCGCTACCGTCCAGACGTTGCTACGTCGGCCCCAGTAGCCTTTGGCTTGCTTTAAAATTCTTTTGCGCTTCGCTCGCGAAGCGACAGTGTTTACTGATCTAGGCATTACTTACATTTATTTTTGAGCGGTGGCGGCTGATCTTCAGCACTTGTTAGCCAAAACTCGGGTTAACATTAAACCAGGGTAGCACTTAGCTACCAATAAACTGACTATAGGTTCAGCATTTTCTTCACACGATCTTTGTCAGCATCATGCACCAAACCCATATGGGTTAGCGCCCGCTTCTGCTTGGTGCCCTTTTTGGTCAGAATGTGGCTCTTAAACGCGTGCTTTCTTTTGATCTTTCCGGTGCCGGTCAGCTTAAATCGCTTCTTGGCCCCTGACTTCGTCTTTGCTTTCGGCATGACTTATTGGTTATATAAAATAAATAATAAAAAAGTGTTGACCATTTGCCGAGGCAGACGAGCAACACAAGGTATATGCGATAGTTTTACTACGCCTTCTTTTGCTTTTGCGCTTTAGGGGCAATCATGACAATCATCCGCTTGCCCATCAGCTTAGGCATCTCTTCTACTTTGCCCAGCTCTTCTAACTCCTGGGCAAAACGTAACAACAGCACTTCGCCTCGGTCTTTAAACACGATAGAGCGCCCTACGAAGTGTACGTAGGCTTTCACCTTGGCACCGTCTTCTAAAAAGCCTTTAGCATGCTTGAGTTTGAACTCAAAGTCATGGTCATCAGTGTTAGGCCCAAAGCGAATCTCCTTCACTACCGTTTTCTGTGCCTTGGCCTTAATTTCCTTCTGCTTTTTCTTCTGCTCGTATTTAAACTTCGAGTAGTCTATGATCTTACAAACGGGCGGATCAGCGGTTGGTGATATTTCTACTAAATCAAGCCCTTGATCCTGCGCCAGCTTCAGCGCATCCTTAACATCATGAATCTCATTGTCAGCATTCTCGCCCACCACACGTACGTACTGTGCGCGGATGCGTTGGTTTACTTTATAGGGTTCTTCACGGCGGACGTAACCCCGTCTTCTGAATTTACTAATAGTTGTTCGGGTTTAGTGGCTAATCAACAATGCGGCAAATATCGGAATAATTTGCTCCTGCACCAATAGTACCGCCAGTTATATACAAAATTGAATGAAAGAAAGTTTAGGCAACGCCGTGCCATTTGCCCAGCGAGTCATCGTGCGAGGCCGCCTCAGAACAGACGATAACTAACGAGTTGCTCAACAAAACTGTTAATCACCGAAGGTTGTAGCACTACAGTAAATACAATACCGAACACCGCCCCCAGAAAGTGAGCGTCATGGTTAATACGTCCACGCATTTGTTGCGCCTGCTGGTACGAATAAAGTAAAAATAGTGCTCCGAGGATAAAGCCAGGAATCGGAATTATGAAAAAAAGCAGCAGCTGTCGGGTAGGATCAAATAGTATGGAGCTGAACAGCACTGCCGCTACTCCTCCTGAGGCACCTAGCGAGTTGTAAGCAGGATTATCACGGTGTTTGAAAAAGGTGGTAATGCTCGACACGACGATAGCAACCAGATACAACACCACGTACAGCACCACTCCTATGCTACCGTACAGATAGCCAAATATGGCCTCGACGGTGCTTCCGAAGTAGAACATGGTGATCATATTGAACAGCAGGTGCATGTAGTCTTGATGGATAAACCCTGAAGTTAAGAAGCGATGGTACTCGCGACGACGCTGAGTTTGATACGGATTAAATATCCAGCGCTGCATCAGTTCAGGACGGTTCCAGGCGAGCAAGCTCACCGCTACCGTAACACCAATGATAATAATCGTAACGTTAATATCCATAAGCTACCTTTCGCGATCAATGAGAGGTTCGATAAACGAGCACAACGGCTGCTTACGAGATTCGTCCAAAGAGAGTTGCTTCAACTGCGACAATCCTTGCTGGAAGTAGCGGTTCATCACCGTCTCTGTGTCACCGCGAATATCAAGCTGGTCGTACAGTTCAGTAATCGCCCCCACCTTTTCCTCCTTATCGAAAGCGGGTCGGTTAATCCAGTCAACCAGCTGAACGTGCGTTTCTCCTTCTGCCTTTTCCAGTGCTTTAATCAGTAGAAAGGTCTTCTTGTTGGCAATGATATCGCCTCCAGCTTGCTTGCCAAACTTCGCCTGATCGCCGTAAACATCTAACAAGTCATCTTTGAGCTGAAACCCAATGCCGATGTTTACCCCCATTTCGTACAGTCGCTGGGCTGTCACCTTGTCGGCATCGGCTAACAGCCCCCCCAACTGCAAACTAAACCCCAGTAGCACAGCCGTTTTCTGACGAATCATCAGTAGGTACTGCGCTTCGCTTACTTGAGTTTTCGTCTCGAAATTCATATCCCACTGCTGTCCCTCGCACACCTCCGTGGCACATTGATTAAACGCTGAGAAAACCGCCGGCCACTGCGATGCTGAGGATTTCATCAGCAGTTCGTAGGCTTTCACCAGCATAACATCGCCCGACAGTATGGCTACGTTGGTGTTCCATCGCTGGTGTACCGTAGGCTTGCCGCGCCGCAACGGAGCGTTGTCCATGATATCATCGTGCATAAGGGTAAAGTTGTGAAAAACCTCTACGGCCAGTGCTGGATACAATACCGAGGGCGGCGGTGGGCCGTCGAAAAATAGTTGATAAGCCAGCACGGTGAGCGAAGGACGAAGGCGCTTCCCCCCCAGAGCCATGATATAACGCAATGGTTCGTACAGTTCGGAAGGCTGCGTTCCGAACGTAAGTCTTTCTATCTCTTGATCGACGGTTTCCCTTATTGGTAATGACATGGTAATGTATTAGGCTGAGCGAGCGATAGTATTGAATGCTCAATGATAGTTAAAAGTGCCCAAGATGGTAAATAAATCAACGAAAATAGCTAGCGAATAGTATTATGTGAGCTAACGTACCAGTAATGGTTCTTGAGGCCATTGGCTACCCAATGGACAGAACTACCGCAGTCTTGCTACCCCGCTAGTACGGTTGGCATAAATAGCATTTATAATAGTCTACGCAACACCCTTAACGCTCATTCCTCACTAGACTCACCGTGATACTACCAATCTTATAACTAATATGATAACAAGGAATACTTTGGCCACCATCACAATGCCATTCCTTTTGTAGTATGACCAGCTTGTAGTACAATGTAATGTTTTGTTGGCTTACGTAGGTTTCCTACGCTCTAGTATAAATCTATCGTTTTACGACTGTATTAGAAGAACCAAATACAATCTTTGTTTATGAAAAATAGGATTATATGATTCGTCTATGGCTAAGAAAAGTGCATGACTAATAAGCATGCTGTCATAAAAATTGTCTACTAAAAAGAGGGATTCTCTCATATTATAAAGATAGGGAGCACGTGACTTTGACCACAAAACAGCTGTGGCGCGCTTATTTGAATATGGTACTTTCGCAACTGTAATCTTTACACCGTTGCTGGCTATTGTGCCTCCGCATACACCTCACCCAAGTATGAAATCTCTCAGCATTATTCGCAACATCAAGAATAAAATTGTTATCGGTATCGCCTTGGTGCTTTGCACTTTCGCTATCGCCGGCGTACACACTTACAATAGTTTCAACCGAATGCTGCAAGCGATGGATACGCTAAGTAAGCCCGAGGCGAAACTAGTGCACCTCAATGAGGTGATGACTGAGATATCCAATGCTGAAGGAAGTGCGCGTGCTTATACGCTTACTAAAGAACAACGGTACCTTCGCAGCTACTGGGAACAGTTTTCGGGTATTGAAAGTCGTATACAGCACCTTCGCGAAAACATGCAGAACAATGACTATCAGCTTACTCGCATTGATTCTGTTGCTTCCTTACTAGAAGAGAAGCAGAGTAATTTACAGTCGTTCTTGCTGCTTAAGGACAAAGAAGCTAAGAATGCCCCGCTGCGTAAAGCCCTCAAAATTATTGATCAGAAGGCTAAAGATATTCCGGTGGCAGCCGACCGCCCGAGTTTAGTTGATCCCATCACACCAAAGCCGTACCGAAAGTCCGGTAACCAACGCACCCGTTCTCAAGAGCCTAAAGCCGCAGACCGCATCCTGCCATCGCAGCCAGGCGCAGTCGCCACCCAGCCTACCGGCGAACTGCTAGATGACGTGAAGGATATCATCTCAAATATGGAGAATGAGGAGACGCGCATGAAACAGTACTTGGGCAAACAAGAGCTGGATATTATTGAGCAAGACTGGCTTATCATGGATCAAATTCGCTCTATTATTCGGGATGTACGCCGCGAGGAGCTGCTGGCCACTCATGCAAATGACGCTCAAGCACGACAGATTGCCACCGATTCGGTTGCCAAAATTGTGACCTTCGGAGGCATTGCGCTGTTGGTTTGTGCCATCTTCATCGCCTTAGTATTTAAAGATTTGGCGCAGAGCAACTACTACCGCAGTAACCTTATTAGCTCAATGAAACGAGCCAAGAAGCTCGCGCGTGTCAAAGAAGAGTTTCTGGCTAACATGAGTCACGAGATTCGCACCCCTCTCAATGCCATTACCGGTTTCTTAGAGCAGCTCAAGAAAACACAACTCAACGGTGAGCAGTACCTGTTCGTCGATACCATAGAAAGTAGTTCTGATCACCTCTTGTCTATTGTCAACGATATTCTGGATTTGTCTAAAATAGAATCGGGCAAGCTAACGATTGACCAGCAACCCTTTTCGGTGCGTAAGGTGATGCAAACTGTCATTGATGTGATGCGAGTGAAGGCGCAAGAAAAAAATATCACCATTAGTCGTGAGATGGATA
Organism: Tunicatimonas sp.; assembly: GCA_965213875.1. GTDB lineage: Bacteria > Bacteroidota > Bacteroidia > Cytophagales > Cyclobacteriaceae > Tunicatimonas. Next base: position 47,843 of record CBDCAN010000037.1, read on the forward strand.
GGGTACTAGACGCTCCTTTGCTGGGTGATGCCCACCGCCTCCGTCAGATTTTGTTCAACTTGGTAGGCAATGCCGTCAAGTTTACCGAGCGTGGTGGAGTTTCAGTGCGCGCCCGTGCCAAAGAGAGCACTGACGATCACATCAGTATAGAGTTTTCGGTAGAAGATACGGGTTCAGGTATCGCGAAAGATAAGCTAGAGCATATATTTGGTGCGTTTAACCAAGAAGATGGTGTTACCGGCCAGCGTTTGGGTGGCACCGGACTCGGATTAGCGATCAGCAAAAAGCTGGTGGAGCTACAAAACGGATGGATTGGCGTAGAAAGCGTCCCTGAGCAAGGGTCTACCTTCTCGTTCTGCCTGCAGTACTCGCTTGGTACCACCCTCGCCGCACCAGCGCAGGATAAAAAAACAGCGTACGCGATGAGCGAAGTCTCCGACAAGAAGGTGTTGGTAGTAGATGATGATCACGTAAATCGTCTTTTGCTAGAAGTGCTCTCCGAGAAGTGGGATGCACAGGTAGATATTGTGGATAGTGGTTTGGCTGCTCTTGATAAGATACACCACGTAAACTACGACATCGTATTGACGGATATTAATATGCCAAAAATGAGTGGCACCGAGTTGATGCAGCAAATCAAAGCGCGTAATCCGCTGGTCCCGGTCATTGCATTCACGGCTACCGCCCAACCGGATACACTCAAGGGGTTCATAGATCTTGGGTTTAATGACTACTTACTCAAACCCTTCAAAGAGTCAGACCTCAGGTCGATGATTGCGCGGTATACCCACCCATCACCCGCCGCCCCTGCTCCCTCCCTCACTGAACCCGAGCCTTCGGGTCCCGAAGCTGTGTATTCGTTAGAAGAACTTACGGCTATCACCAAGCGTAACCCACGGCGTCTGGCTGATATTTTAGAACTAATCGTCACGCGCTGCCCGGCTGACGTACAGCAACTGGAAGAAGCGGCGGCCGCGCAACAGTGGCGCTCGGTGGCTCAATATGCCCACAAGCTGCGCTCACCCTTTGGACAAATCGGTGCCATGACCATCGTACAAGAGCTAGAAGATATCGAGCGCAAGGCTTTAGCTCGTACCGACGACCCTAAAGTAATCGCTCAGCTTGTTCGCATCTTTGCGATGCAAGCCCAGGCAGTGTTCGGTAGTCTCAAAAAGGAAATACGTATTATCACCGAAGTGGCGTAACGCGGTTCAGGTAGTAAGAAACTGCTGATTATTATCGATCAGGTAATGTCTCCTAACTGAGGGCGCATCACAATCTCCTCAATCACCGACCGCTTCGATAGACGATAAGCGGAGAGTATAGCCTCAGCCACATCATCAGCGGGCATAAACCGTTCTTGCGGCAACTCCGTACCCTCCCAACTCCGCGTGAGCGTAGCCCCTGGCAACACCGAAGTCACCCGGATATTATGTGACTTCATCTCTTCTCGCAGCACCTTGGTCATGCCTAGTAGTGCGAACTTAGAGATACAGTACGATCCTCCGTTGGCGTAGGCCGTGATGCTGGCCGTAGAACAAACATTGAAAATGTGCCCATTTTGTTGCGCTATCATGCTATTAATCAGTGCTCGGGTAAGGTGGTAAGGCCCGTGCACATTGGTACGCATCGTTTGCTCAAACACGCCCTCAGGCTCATTGTGCACCTGCCCCGGAATAAATACTCCCGCATTATTCACCAGCATGTCTACGGGCAGTTGCATATCGAGTACTGACTGCGCAAACTGTTGCACCGCCTGTTGGTCACCCACGTCCACCGCCTGATACATCATGGTAAGATCGGGATGCTCCGCTCGCAGCGCTTGGTATAATGCGGCTAATGGTTCGTGCTGGCGAGCGCAGGTGGCAATGGCCACGCCCGTTTCGGCTAGTTTGCCAATGAGTGCCCGTCCAATTCCTTGGCTACCACCCGTAACCACTGCTAGTTTTTTCATCACAAAACGTTTATTTGTTTTACTTTTACTCCCAAGCTAGCCAATGCTGCTTCTGCCAAACTAAATACCATCCGTGTCGTTAACTCAATCTTAGTAGCTCATTGTTTATGAAAAGTCTGGGTAAGTATATCATTTTCATCGGTTCGTTCTTTAGCAAAATGGAAACCTTCGGCACCTACGTGCGCCGGACGATCGACGAATCGGTGAAAATTGGTATTGATTCGTTAACCTTGGTCACCATCGTTTCTACCTTTATTGGGGCAGTAACCACCGTGCAAACGGCCGCTAACCTCGTCAGCCCGTTCATTCCTGACTCGGCGATCAGTCTGGTGGTGCGCGAGATGACAATCTTAGAGTTGGCCCCCACCATCACCAGTATCGTGCTGGCGGGTAAGGTAGGTTCCAACATTGCGGGCGAACTGGGCACCATGCGCATCACCGAGCAGATAGATGCGCTGGAGGTCATGGGCATCAACTCTTCCTCTTACCTGGTACTGCCTAAGCTTATTGCCGCACTGCTGATGTTTCCTCTGTTGGTCATTGTGGCGGGCTTCTTATCGCTATACGGTGGCTATATGGCGGGTATACTTAGCGGCGTTGTCACGGGTGAAGATTTTATTTCGGGACTGCGCATGGACTTCAACCAGTACAATGTGTTTACGGCACTGGTAAAGGCGTTCGTTTTTGCTTTTATTGTGTCTACAGTATCTGCCTACCAGGGTTTTTACACCCGGGGCGGTGCCCTGGAAGTGGGGCAAGCCAGCACTACCGCGGTTACCAATAGCTGTATTGCCATCCTGCTGGCTGATTTTGCGGTGGCTCAATTGTTCCTTTCTTGACGATGGATAGCATACGATGATTAGAATAGAGAATATCTCAAAATCCTTTGAAGGAAAGGACGTCTTGATTGATATCAGTGGCTCCTTTAAATCGGGTATGACCAACCTGATTATTGGGGCCAGCGGCACCGGCAAAAGCGTGCTACTGAAAAGCATTGTGGGTCTGATTCCACCCGATGAAGGAACCGTCTACTACAACGATCGCGATTTTACGCACGCCGATAAAGATACCCGCACCGAAATTCGCCGTGAGATTGGCATGCTCTTTCAGGGGGTAGCCCTGTTCGACTCGCTCAACGTGGAGAATAACGTCAAGTTTCCACTGGATATCCTGACCGATATGCCTGACGATGAGAAGATGGATCGTGTCAACTTTTGCTTGCAGCGGGTAGGACTAGAGAACGCCAACAAGAGAATGCCCTCGGAAATTAGTGGAGGAATGATGAAACGCGTGGGCATCGCCCGAGCGATTGCTAACGATGTAAAGTACCTGTTCTGCGACGAACCTAATTCCGGTTTAGACCCGCAAACTTCCATCGTGATTGATGATTTGATCAAAGAGATTACCGAAGACCTGAACACTACTACCATTGTAGTAACCCACGATATGAACTCGGTGATTGGTATCGGCGATCACATCCTTTTTTTATACAAAGGCCACAAGCTGTGGGAAGGAAACAATGAAGAGATTCTTCATCCCGAAATTAAAGAGCTTAAGGACTTTATTTTTGCTAATAAGCTTATGAAATCTGCTCAGTAACTGCACTATGGAACCTCTACACATTGCCTCCACCACCACCACTCCAGAAGTTGCTCTAGGCACTCCAGAAGGCAGCATCGAGATCAAAGGCATCTCAGACGAACAAGACGCGCTTGGTTTTTACTTTCCGATTATTCAGTGGCTAGACGCATATCAGCGGCAGCCCGCTCCTGAAACCGTGCTAAATATTCGGCTGAAGTACTTCAACACCGCCTCGGCCAAGGCGCTCTACGAAATTGTGAAGCGAGTGGAACACGTAAAGATACAGGGACACGAAGCAGTAATTAACTGGTACTACGAAGCCAACGATCCGGTGCTTAAGGATGACATAGAACACTTTTGCGACATCGTTTCTATCCCGATTGCGCTCAAACCTCATTGAGAACTGTCTACCGGAACCACCGGAGCTGGGGCAAGGGATGATTTCCAGCAATTACTATAAAGACCAGAAAAGGTAAGAAGGATACTTTGTAGCGCATCAGCGAGCCAAAGTTAGGGCTAGCAATCGCCAGCAAGCTCGCCAGCGCTACCGTATAGACAACCACAGCTATAATCCACAGGGTGCGCGGTCTCGCACCCGGTCTCGTACCCGGTCTATTCCACACAGAGCCGCGCAGCATCGCTCTTACCGAGAGCAGTAGTAGTAAGGTATTTTCTATACCTGCCAACCAAGCCAATGCCCCCTGCCCGTCGCCGATCAGCGGACGAAACAAACCCGAAAAAAGCGCCCACGGCAGGTTGAGCATCAAGCTTTCGTAGTTATCCGCCAGCGACCAAAAATGAATAATATTTTCTGGCTCAGACATTTGTACGAGCGTATTGTGATTTTCTATCAGACTCTGTACGAGATTATCCACTCGCAGCCTAGGGTGCAGTAAACCCGCTGAACTACCTAAAATCACGAAGCCGACGATCAGCCACACTATGTTGCTGCCGCTCACCTGACCGGTGCTTGCTCTACAAACGACCATCGTACTCACTAGCGTTGATAGTAGCACTCCGGCGTAGTAATACTTTACCTGCCACAACAGCCAAGCTGCCCCCGCTAGCAATAGCAGCGTGCCCACCAGACGCGACGCATCAAAATTCTCGTCATCCATACGCAGCGCTATCCACACGATCAACATTAGCGACGCCACCGCAACACTTTCTTTCAGTAATCCTGATCCCCAAAAGACGACCGATGGATAGCATAGAAAGGCAACTACTGCCGGACCACGACCATGAGTAAAACGCTTGCTCAGATAGTTAGCCAGTATCCAGCTACTCGCGGCTGAGAAAATGGATAAGTACGCAGAGCTTAGCCAGTAGTTGTTTAAAGTCACTACGTTGAGCAAACTTACCAGCTTGACGAAGTACAGTGCCCGGGGCTGGCCAATAAATTTTAGTGTTGCAGGCGGTACGTCCAGGCCTAACAGCGTACGCAGATACACCACGGGTTGTTGATACGCTATATCAGCCAGTTGAGAAGCATCGGCAAAGTAATGAAGCGTATCGCCCTGTCGGTAGTAAAAGAAATAGATAAACCCTAACAACCATCCCGCCAGTACCTTGTAAACCAAAGCGGGTACCCACCAGCTTCGAAGGGGTTCGTGTTTTAGTCGGGCAAGCACAGCACGGGTGCCCCATACGATCAAACTTAAGTGTACAATCCAGACGACTACGAACGCCAAAGAACCAGTGACTAGTGAGTTTCCGAAGAAACGAATATTTCCTGGTCTTTGATAATACTAGTGCCAATGGCGCACGACAAACATCGCTTCGCCTGACAAAAAGTGCGGTCGAGCTCAAGCACTGCCTGCGTATCGAAGGCCGACTGTAATACGAAACCGTAGGCTTTGTACTTGCTAACCAGACGATTCTTTTCGGCAGGTACCGACTGAAGCAGGGTCAGTACCTGATCTTTCTCGTGTTGCTGATGAAGTTGTTCGGCTTGGGCGAATCGGTAAGGTACTACTGCGTTGATCAACAGCTTATCTATACTTCCTTCACCGAGCGTCGGCGTGTTGTCGGCGAGATAGCGGTTACCCTGTCGAAATACCGTGAGGTACTCACTTCGTGTGCGCAGAGCAAAAAGATCCTCAATACGATGCGTTGAAGCGGTTAACACGGCCGCTAGTTGTACGACCCGAACTGTAGGAAAATTGGCGGGTCGTGTGCGAAAAAACTGCCACTGACTTCGGCGCAGCGGTTTCAGTTGGTGCTTACTGCTTAAAAAACGGTAGGTATCTTGCCATGCGGCGGGCCATTCGCCTTTGACTAGTAAACCGGCCTGTCCCAGCAGCAAAGCAACCGTCGCGTCAAAGTCGTGTTGATACTTCATGAGCAGCGACCAAGGCAGTGCGTACCCTAACTGCTCGAGGGCAGCAGTGTTCACCCCAAACCCAAAGCTACGCAACAACATCTGGTACGCCGTATTAGCCCAATCCCCCCGGTTTTTGTCAAGTAGCCGCCGTACATCTTCCGACTTCCGTGATAGTCGCAGTACCGCTGCCCGGTCTAGCATGCTTACCTTTTTTAGCGGATCAACCTGAGGAAGCAGGGCAGCACAGGGAATGTCCTGTTGGTCTGGCCCCTGGAACACCAGATGTCGGTAGTTCTGAAGCAACGTGGGCGATACTCGGCTCTTGAGTTCAAGCGTGGGAATCAACGTATGGTCGGCTCGGTACACTGGCCGATCGTTTTCCCAAACCACGTGTAGCACTACACGATTATACGCTTCATCGTACTGATGTTGGTGGGCATTCCAATCAGAAGCTTTTACGTGAATTTCTACAGAACCTACCCAATTTATCTCGCCCACACGAATTCGGGCATCTGAGAAATCTGGTCCGCTGTTCGTATTTCGCTGCCCGGGTCGTACTATGGTTAAAGGCTGTCCTGCTTCGGTCACTAACGCCTGGTGACTGTAGCGCCGTAGTTGCCAGACAAAATACAATAGCTCTTCTTTCACGTTCGTTTTTTGAACGCTATGCTACAAATAACCAGGGAGTATATGCAGGTAGTTTTACCCAGAAAAGTGCGTGGGTAAGAGTTCGCCTAAAACGGCTACTTTAGTGAGTACATCATGCTTACCACTTGTTGGCGTTATCCAGGTACAGCTTTACTAATTCTACGGTATTGCTGACGTGGCACTTCTGCAGCATGTTGGCGCGGTGGTTAGATACGGTACGCTCACTCAGAAAAAGCCGTTCGGCGATTTGCCTCGAGTTGAGCCCTTCTACAATCAGCGATAACACCTCTTTCTCACGCTTAGACAGCAAACTAATCGGGTTCTGATCGTTATTATCCTGATTCTTCTTATCCTTGAAACCCTTAACGATAATCTGCGTGATTCCTTGACTGTAGTATTCCTTATCGCAGGCCACCGTCTTGATAGCTTCCACTAATTCTTTGCCGTCGGCATACTTAGTAATGTACCCTGATACCCCGCTGTTGAGAGCCTTAAAAACGTAGTCGGGAGTATCGTGCACCGAGAAAATAAGTACTCGGGTTTTGAGTTGCCGTTCATCAATCTCTTCAGCAATGTCGAACACTGACTTGCCCGGCATGGTGATGTCAGATACAAGCACGTCGGGCTCGTGTTCTATGACTAGCTGTAACGCCTGCTCACCGTCGGTAGCTTTGCCGAGCAGTTCAAAATCATCATACTCTCTCAGCACCGCCGCGGTACCCTCAGAGAGAATCGCGTGATCATCAGCAAGTACAACCGTGACTTTTGTGGTAGGAGACAATTCAGTATTAGGTTTATCTGGTTTTGTTTAGCACCGCTTAAACAAAACCGTAGTGAAATCAGTTGCCCCTAAAATAGAAATAATTCGCGAATTTCTCTTTGCAAAACTATTTAGATCGGATTACAAAAGCGATACGTCCGGTAGAGGTAGGAGCTGGTCGCACATTGTCGGAGGTGGTGGTGAAGGTAAGTTGCTCTACCGCACGGCGGTAATGACGCTCCACAGTGGGGCTCACGGTTTTCTCAATCGTTCTTACCCCAATAATCTCACCTTGGTCATCAATGGTGACCTCAAAAACGATGCGCCCGTTCTCGTTAGAAGAGTCATTGGGGCGAGGAATATTGTCCCAATTCCAACCGGCCATCTGCAGAGAGGCCCCGTCTGCACTGCCTTTTGCCCCGTAGATAGCGCGCTTATCAATGGTCCCGGTTTCTTTGCCTTTGTCACCGGTTTCATCGACGTCATCGCCTTGGTTGGCCGCTTTGGCGGTGGTGCCGGGGTAAAGACTTTCTTTTTTAGGAGTGGGTTTGGGTTTAGGCGCGGGGGCTTTTTCCGGTTTTGGTTTAGCGATTACTTCTTTCTTCTCTTCCTTCACTTCCTCTACTGCCACCGGGCTTTCTTCTACCTGTGTTTCAGTCACCGTTTCTTCCACGGGTTCCGGTGTCGCTACCACTTCTTCGGCGGGTTCGGGTTCAGGCTCCACCACCTCAGGTTCGGGTGGTTCTGTTGCATCAACCTCGGTCTCTTCTTCTACAATGTCCTCAACCACCGGGGCTGGTTCGGGCTCAATCGTTTCGCCCGCCCCCTGATTGTCCAGGCCAAAATCTAATTCAATACCGTACTCGGGCAGCGGCGGATCAGGTTTACGCCACGCCACCAAAAAGAAAAACAGCAGTAGTAGGGCTAGCTGAAACGTGGTAGCCACCGCTAACGCTATCGTACGATTTTTCTTTTCTTCGGAGTTAACCATCACTGCATCGTTTACGTCAGAACGAACACGAACCGGTGTTATTCTACTCAGGCTTGGTAGCAATCGATACCTTAGCGTTGTACGAAGTAGCAATACCGGCCACTCGAACCAAGTACTCAACGGGCACCGTTTTGTCAACGTTCAGAATTACTGCTCCTTCATCACCTTGTAGCAACTCTCGGAGTGTTACGTCCAGATTGGACGGATCAACCGCTTTGTCATTAATAAAGTACTTGAGGTCAGGCGTGATGGTCACGTTCACCTTTTGCATCTGAATGTTAGAAGTCTTGCTGCTGGGTAAACTTACCGGTAGTCCGGAAGGTGTGACGAAAGAAGAGGTCAGCATGAAGAATATCAGTAACAGAAAGATGATATCGGCAATAGAAGAAAAGTTAAACGAGGTCTCTATTTTATTGCGGGCTTTCAGGTCCATATGTGGTCGTATTAAGATTGATGCCACCCGTAGTGGCGCCAATACGCTCTAAAAAAGTACTATCGAGGTTCCTGTAGCAAGTCTATAAAATCTATAGAAGTAAATTCCATCTTGTGTACCACCTTGTTCACCTGAGCGATCAGATAGTTATAACCCAGATATGCCAAGATACCTACGGCTAACCCACCGGCGGTCGTGATCATTGCTTCATAAATACCGGTAGACAGTAGCTTAGGGCTCACGTTTCCTTCCTCCTGCGCAATCGCAATAAACGCCTGAATCATTCCGGTAACAGTGCCTAGGAACCCGATCATGGGGGCAGCACCGGAGATAGTCGCTAGTAGTGTCAGGTTCTTTTCGAGCCGATATAGCTCCAGTTTGCCGACGTTTTCGATGGCATCTTCTATCGCTTTGAGGGGCGTTCCGATGCGTGAGATTCCCTTCTCAATCATACGTGCGATAGGCGTATTAGTCTGAGAGCAAATCAAACGCGCTCCGCTAATATCACCGGTAGTTACTAATCGGCGAATCTTTTCGGTAAACTGCTCGGGCACGCGTGCGGCCTTCTGAATGGTCAGTATCCGCTCTACGAAGATGTAAACCGTGATGAATAGCAAAATGAGCAGCGGAATCATGACAAAACCGCCCTTAAGTAATAGGTCTAGTACGCGAAGCGGCTCGGTGCCGCCCGCAACGGCTGTAGTATCAATCTCGCCACCCGTGGCGATCTGTAGTATAATCATATTAGTATTTCAGTACCCAAGCATCGCCATAAGTTAGCACGTACTCATCTATACCCGACGAGGCTTCTTCAAATGTATCAAAGTCTGCCACTGCCACTCGGTGCATCAGTGGCGCACGCTCGGTAGGTGACAAAATACGAACACCAGTGCCCGTTTCCATCAGTTGGTTGCCCAGATCACGGGCCAGGTCTTCGTCTACAAAACTACCGATTACAACGTAAGAACGCCCGGTGGGTATCGTAATTGTCTCTATGGAGCTGTATGCGCCGGTAGTTTCCGGGATAACCTCTTCAGCAACAGGGTCGGAAGCAGGCTCTTCGTAAGTAGGCAGGGGTTCAGGCTCGGGCTCTATCGTCGCTTCTGACTCAATGTCGGTCGAAGGAGCCAGCTGAGGCTGTTCGGTGTCTTCTCCGAACCAAGATGCCACCTGCTCTTTTCCTCCAAAACCAAATAAGTACACGGCTAAACCAATTATTACCAAAAACCCAATGATGGCGGCAATGATCAAGCCTTCTCGATTGTTTTCTTCTTCCTCTTCTTCCTCATGGTAAACAGGCTCGTGAAAGTCCTGGGGAATATCATCTTCCTCTCGCTCTATGGGTTCGTACTCCTGCTGTGACAAGCCGAAATCCTCGGTGTCTTCCAGTTGATACGATTGCTTATCGTTTTCTTCCATCATGAATCGGTTTAATTCGGGCGAGCTAACGCGATAGTTTTCAATTATTTAATTCTATATGCGAAATAAGAGAGATTTGTTGAAAACTCTGCGTAAATGTTTTTTATACGGTACGTACGTATCGTATTCACCGAATAAAAACATTTTGGCTAGCAGTATCAGAAACTATAAGAAGCGCCCCCCATCACCATGATACCTCGCGACGGATAATTCAAAAAGCGCTCGTAGTTCTGCGCTAATATATTTTTTAATTGCAAGAAAACGGAAAATCTACTAGAAAATAAGTAGTCAGCCTGAAAGCTCAGGTCAGTGATCGTATCTAAGGCTCGTTCGTTATCATTGGCCAAATTTATTCCTTGAATGCCCCCCATCAGCAACAATTCAGCGCTAAACAGTAGTTTGTCGTACGCGTTGTAGCTACTCAGGATACTCAGTCGGGTATCGGGCCGGTGCCAGGGTTCGTCCACGTTGTTCACGCTGTAGCTAAAGTAGTCGCCACGAACCGTCGTCCGAAAGCGTTCGGCACTGCTGAAAGTCAGCTCTAGAAAAGGGTTAAACAGCAGCACCCGCGTGGGGTCGTAGAGCATCGTAAACTTGGTAGAGTCGGTAGCGCTATTGGCGTAAAAGTACAGATTGCGATAGTTACCCAACGAAAAACCGGCGTGGAAGCCCACCGCACTGGTAAAGCGCCCCTTGAGCCCCCCGCGAAACGCCAACGACCGATTGGTGTGAAGTAACGGAACGTCAGGGCCCAAAAACGGATTTTCTTCCACAAAACTTAGCAGCGATCTGCGCTCGATATCACCGTCCACACCGGCGTAGAGGCTAAAACCGTCTACGACGTAGTATTCTGCCAACAGGTTGGGGTACAAATGCAAACGGTCGGCATTTTCGGCCGAATCGTTTTCGTATACCGCCCGAAAGCCCGCGTGAAACACCAAACCTCGCCCCGCATTATCGCTGGTTTTGAGCGTCACCGTGGGGCTGAGCCTGAATAAATTACGATTGGTTTTACTCGCCGCTGCTAGTGCTACCGAAACGTCTTGGCGGGTAGACAGCCACAGATCACTCTTGATACCGAAAGAAAGCTTATCATTTACCTGATAGCTCAGTCCTGCGGTGGCGTCTATTTGATTTTCAGAGGCTTCATAGTCGTCGCTGATGCGCCGAAAACCAGCGGACACCCGGTAGTCAAACGGTTGATCTACCTGATTCCGTTCGGCGGCTAGCTGGGCCGAGAAGATGTTAAATACCTGTTTGATATCGTCTCGGTCAAACTCCAAACCGGGTTGGTAACCGTAGAAGTGATAGCGGTTGCGTTCGTAGCCAATCTGGCCACTCAAAGTACTGTTCTTCACAAAATACTTACCATCTACATTTACCGCAGTATGGCTGTTGCCCGAGTTTTCATCATCTACCGGCCCAAAGCGAGACGACAAGTGCTCTACGTGCAAGCCGTAGGTATATTCGTCATTACGGGTAGTATTGGCGTAGAAATCCAGGTAAGGAGTAAGAAAGTTACCAAAACCTGCTTTCAGGTAGTTGCCGTACAGTTTGTCTAGCGGCGGCTCCTTCACCTTGAGCACCCGCACCTTCGGGCTAATGGCCGGCAGTTGTGGTTTGAGTTCTTCGAAGCGATACGACACATCTACCGGAGTGGTAGACTCCTCAGCGGGCGGCACGCGCTCAAACTGTCGGTCGGCCGGAGGCAGTGCAATTTCGCGGTCCTTCTCAATGACCACCTCGGTATCGTCGATTTCCCCCTCTTCTCCCTCCCAGGCAGACTGCTGGGCGTACGTAAACCAAGGGAACAGAACAATTAAAAAGCAGACGGTGGTTTTCATAAGTACTGGTGGCTAAAAACGCTAAATTAACGGATTCGCCCTAAAGATCGTATCCTACGTCAGCGAAGTTTAACTTTGTGGGGCAGTAGTCATGATTACTGGTGCTTACTGCCGCTGCGGCGGCCTTTTCTTTCTTGCGATAGTTGGTTAAGTTTGCAGGATGCCTACGGCAGTCTTGCCCGGGCGTTGCCACTTCACCCCCTACCCTTGTGTCAGCTAACTTCATTGATTACGTAAAATTCGAGGCGCGTTCGGGCCGAGGTGGAGCCGGTTCGGCTCACCTGCGGCGCGAGAAGTTCGTGCCTAAGGGCGGTCCCGACGGTGGTGATGGTGGGCGCGGCGGGCACATCATCCTTCGGGGCAATACCCAGCTCTGGACTCTGTTGCACCTGAAGTACCAAAAGCACGTGATTGCTAAAAACGGTGAAAACGGGGGCAAATCGCGCAAAAGCGGAGCTCAGGGTGAAGATGCGACGCTGGAAGTGCCGCTGGGCACTGTGGTCAAAGATGCCGAAACGGGTGAGGTTGTAGCAGAAATTACAGAAGACGCCCAGGAGGTTGTCATCCTTGAGGGCGGACGCGGGGGTTTGGGCAATGACCATTTCAAGACGGCCACCCGCCAAACGCCGCGCTACGCACAGCCAGGCGAGTCCGGACGGGAACAGTGGTTTATTATCGAGCTCAAAGTACTAGCCGACGTGGGGCTAATCGGCTTTCCTAACGCCGGCAAATCTACGCTTCTGTCGGTGGTGTCGGCCGCCAAGCCCGAGATCGCCGATTACCCCTTCACCACCCTCACACCCAATCTGGGGGTAGTCGCCTACCGCGATTACCAGTCTTTCGTGATGGCCGACATCCCCGGTATTATCGAGGGCGCGGCCGAAGGCAAAGGATTGGGCACCCGCTTTCTGCGCCACGCCGAACGCAACGGCATTCTGCTGTTTGTTATCGCCGCCGATGAGCCAGATATCAGCGATACCTACCGTACGCTCCTCAACGAGCTACAAGCCTACAATCCGGAAATGCTTGACAAAGAACGCGTGCTCGCCGTTTCTAAGGCGGATCTACTAGACGAAGAACTCGCCGAAGGATTACGCCAGGAGATTCAGCTTGAAATTCCGGTAATTTTTATTTCGTCGGTCACCCAATACAATATTTCAGCCCTTAAAGATTTGCTGTGGCAAACATTGCACCGTTAGGGCTGTCATAATGTCACAAAACCGGGCTTGGCAAAGTAGTTGTCATTTCGCCCTAGTATAAACCCATACACTATTTTTATCATGGTCAATTCAGAAAGAGAACAAGAAAACCATATCACGGAACAGCAGGAACAGCACGATACTGAGTCATTTGATGAGACAACTGCTGCCGACGGAGTATCTTCGGCACCAGAAGAAGAACTGGACGAAACCACTCGCCTACAGCACGAAGTAGCTGAGGCTAAAGATAAATACCTACGACTGTTCGCTGAGTTTGAGAACTTTCGCCGTCGCACCGCGAAGGAGCGACTTGAACTAGTAACCACGGCGAGCGAAAAAGTAATGAGCGACCTGCTACCGGTGATAGACGACTTCGAGCGTTCACTGCAGATTTTCAAAGAGAACGAAGCGGTAGCTCCTATGTATGAAGGTATTGAGCTGGTACACGGCAAGCTTACCAAAACGCTTGAGCAAAAGGGGTTGAAACCCATGGAAGTGAGCATAGGTAATGATTTTGACAGCGAATATCACGAAGCCGTGGTGCAAACCCCGGCTCCTAGCGAAGACCTGAAGGGGAAAGTGGTGGACGTTATTGATAAAGGTTATTTCTTAGGTGAAAAAGTATTGCGCTACGCTAAAGTAGTGATTGGATCATAAATGCATGGCAAAGAGAGACTATTACGAAGTGCTGGGGCTGTCGAACAACGCGACACCAGAGGAGATTAAGAAGGCGTATCGCAAGACCGCCATCAAGTATCACCCCGACAAAAACCCTGATAATCCGGAAGCGGAAGATAAGTTCAAGGAAGCGGCAGAAGCTTACGAAGTGCTGAGCAATGCGCAGAAAAAGGAGCGCTACGACCGTTACGGACACCAGGGCATGGGTGGCGGCTTCAGCGGTGGAGGCGGTGGCATGAATATGGACGACATATTCTCGCAGTTCGGCGATATCTTCGGCGGAGGGGGCAGCCCGTTCGAGAGCTTCTTCGGAGGAGGCGGTGGTGGACGAGGTACCCGACAGCGGCGCGGCTCTAACTTACGCATCAAGCTCAAGCTCACGTTGGACGAGATTAGCCACGGAGTAGAGAAAAAAATCAAAGTGAAGCGCTACATCGCCTGCGATGCGTGTAGTGGTAATGGCTCTAAAAACGGTACGTCACTGCAAACCTGTAGCACCTGCCAGGGTTCAGGTCAGGTACGCAAAGTGGTTAATACCATGCTGGGGCAGATGGTGTCTTCCAACACCTGCCCCACTTGCAACGGCGAAGGGCAGAGCATCAGCCAACGCTGCGACAAGTGCCAGGGCGAAGGTCGTTTGATGGTGGAAGAAGTGATTCCCGTACAGATTCCTGAGGGCGTGGGTGAAGGCATGCAATTGTCTATGTCGGGCAAAGGTAATGTACCCAAGCGAGGTGGCGTACCCGGCGATCTGCTCATCGTCATCGAAGAAGTAGAAGATGAGCACCTGAAGCGCGACGGCAGTAATATTATTTACGACCTACACATCAGTTTTGTGGACGCCGTGCTGGGCACCAGTGTAGAAGTGCCTACGGTAGACGGCCCGGTCAAGATTAAGATCGAGCCTGGCACACAGAGTGGTAAGATTCTGCGTTTGCGCGGCAAAGGAGTGAAGGACATCAATGGCTACGGCAAAGGTGATCAGCTGATTCACGTGAACGTATGGACCCCACAGAAAGTGAGTAGTGACGAAAAGGAGATGCTCGAAACATTACGCCAGTCTCCTAATTTTGAGCCTAGCCCCAATAAAGGCGATAAAGGCTTCTTTGAACGAATGAAGGAGTTCTTCTAGTTAGCTGAACAGCTCCTTACCCTGATTTTTAGGTCGGATGGTGCTGGATCAGCTATCCGAGATTAGCCTCGCTTTTACCCCGTCAAAAGTCATCACCACCGGTTTGATGGTGCCATCTTCGTTAAACTCTAACCGGTCGATACAGGTGACGCGGTGATCGCGATTTTCGTTGGGAATGGGACGACGGTGATACACCATGTACCACTCATCAGTGCCCGGCACATTGATCACTGAGTTGTGTCCTGCGCCGGTGGCAATGGTGGTATCGGACGAAAGGATTGTCCCCACTCTTTGATACGGGCCGGTTACTTGATCGGCCACGGCGTAGGCTACCGTATAGCTACTATCCGTCCAGTTGCCCTCTGACCACATAAAGTAGTACTGCTCGTTACGCAAGAACACAAAAGGTCCTTCTACGTAACCTTCTGGGGTGATTTCCTGCACCACTGTACTGTCATTCCAAGGTACCAGTTCGGTAAAGTCCTCGTTGAGCATGCCCAAGTTGCAATGTCCCCAGCCACCATAAAAAATGTAGTATGTGCCGTCGGTATCTTCAAACACAAACTGGTCAATAGGCTGCGCGTCATTGTAGAACTCATCGATCAGTGGTTTGCCCAAATGGTCACGGAATGGCCCACTGGGTGTATCCGCTACCGCCACTCCGATACCACCGTAGTGGTTGATATCGTTATTTTCATCCCAGAAGGGCCGACTGGGACGCTGCACGTCGTTCGCCGCGAAGAATAGAAAGTATTGTCCGTCTTTTTCTACCATGGCAGGCGCCCACATCGCCTGCCGCGCCCAAGTAATGGTAGTGGTATCAATGATGCGCTCGTGCTTGGTCCAGCTAACCAAGTCAGGTGACGAAAACGCATCCATAAATATCTGGTCCTCAAAGGCGGCTGAGTAGGTGGGGTAAATCCAGTACTCACTGTCTAAAACCACTCCTTCAGGGTCGGCATACCATCCATTAAACACTGGATTCCCGGCCCGGGCACTGTCGGTCCCCGTTCTACTGTCAGCTCCTAAAGTGTCGGCGGGTTCGGTAGTGTTGGTGCAAGCAAGTGCGCACGAAAGTGCGAGCAAACTGATGTATCTCATGTTGAAGGTAGTTATCTCATCAAGAAAGAGCCGAGAGGTTGCGCCAAGCTTCACTTCTCGACCAGACTCGGATCGGTTAATATCAGTAAAAGCACCAAATATTTCGTATTTATTAAAGTATTTACACCGTTTGTCCGTCTTCTTCATCATAGAAAATTTAATCATGCCGTCTTCATCACCGCCCCGGGTAGTGCAAATAGTCAATGACTACAGTGCTCGTTTATTTCACTTCATCAGTCATCGTCTCAGACGGTAAACGTAGATTAACCGACACAAAAAACGGGGCCACAAGTTTTGTGGCCCCGTTTTTATCTTCGGTGCTTCGGCGAGCAAACAGCAGCGTATCGGGCTGTCGCTACTCTTGCTAGCTTACAAATGCATCAGCAATATCAATAAGGTCCAAGTAAGGCTTTAAGCACTTGGTAGTGGTAAAAGGAATAATATTGGACACCTTGCTCTTTCTGGTATCAAACCAAATCTCAGCATAAAATTTTCCGGTGTGATATAAGAATACCTTTCGTCCGGCAAAGTAACGGCTGCATAGCAACATGCCGTTGCCTAAGATGTATTGAGTGCGCTCTTCGAGAGACAAACGATGAAAGGAATATAAATTATCCATGCGTAGTACCAGTTTAATAATACTTATGCAAAGTAGCACTTATGTAATAAAGAAACAATTATAAGTATGTAATTTTGCATCAGACACACGAAATAATTCTATTTTAGCCTCTGCTACGCTCTAGCGACACAGTAATAATAAGAGAATATTCTCAGAAATTCTAACCTGTTGGAGTAACTTATGTGCTTCCAATAAAGAAAAAGGCAGTGCTACTCTAAAGAAATAGCACTGCCTTTTGGCAATTTTACTTCGGCACTTTCACTTCCTACGCTATTAATTGCTAGTCTGTTCAGCGGGGTCAATTTCAAAAGCAACCGCCGTATTGGCCCACATCATGTTCACCTTTCCGTCTTCTTCCACCTGAAACGTAAGCTGCTCGACTAACTCAGGAGTATCCGTAGGTTCTACTTCTACGCGTAATGCATCCTGACTTTCGTCATAGTCATAAGCTCCCCACTGCTCGGGTTGTTTGTTAAATATCACAGTCCACTTGTCTTCATTAGGAATGGTAAAGAGCGCGTACTTACCGGCCGGCAAGCGTTCTCCTTCTACAGTAACATCGTTACTTACTTCAAAAGTTGTGGCTTCATTGGCTCCTGTGCGCCACACCTTACCGTAGGGCTCTAAGTCACCAAAAACCACCCTTCCTTTTACCGATGGCTGGCTGTAGTTGATCGTTACGTCCGTTCCTTCTACCGTGCCCGTAGCTTCTGCGGGCGGACTGGGTCGGTTTGCTTTGTCGTCTTGTGCGTACGCACTGGTAGCAACTAGTGCAAAAGCACTAAATAAAAGAGCAAGACCACGAGAATGCATCATTTTTTTCATTGTTGTGTTTTTTTATATAGATAATACTAGCCATACGATAAATACACAATATCGTTGTTCTGTTAACAAGATTTAACGTCAGGATGATAACAGTCTACCCCCTTCTTATACACTAAAAATAGCTTGCTTTGAGGTTTAGCCCCTCTCGTTCGTACCATCCCATCATCAGATTAAGGTTTTGCACGGCTTGCCCGGAAGCTCCCTTGAGTAAGTTATCAATCATACTGATAATGAACAGTTTACCCGCCTGCTTTTCTACGTACACCACCCCTTTATTGGTGTTGACTACCTGCTTGAGGTGCGGATTGTGGGTGGTTACCGTCGTAAAGGCCGCTTCCTGATAAAACGTACGGTAGAGCTGTTCGGCCTCCGTTTGCGACAAATCGCTGGATGTATACTGACTCACAAAAATGCCTCTGGTAAAACTACCGCGCACCGGCACAAAGTTGAGCGTACGTGCGTAGCTCGGCTGTAGGTGCTGTACGCTCTGCGTAATTTCTTGCAAATGTTGGTGGCGAAACGCTTTGTAAACCGATACGTTGTTGTTGCGCCAGCTAAAGTGCGTGGTGGCCGTGGGCTGCTGACCAGCCCCCGTAGAGCCGGTAATTCCGTGAATATGCACCTCATCGTGTAACAATCCGGCTTGAGCCAGAGGTAGTAGCCCGAGCTGAATAGCGGTGGCGAAGCAACCCGGATTGGCCACCCGCTGCGACTGCCCAATAGCTGAGCGGTGTAATTCTGGCAACCCGTATACAAAGTCGTGCGCAGGATCAGCGAGGCGGAAATCCTGACTTAGATCAATAATTTTTACCTGATCGGGCACCGAATGCCGAGCTAGGAACTTAGCGGAAGCTCCGTGCCCCATGCACAAAAAGATAGCTTCTACTGAGGCAAATTCAAGAGTATCAGTAAAAACCAACTCGGTATCACCAATCAAGTCCTGGTGCACGTCAGTGACCGGTAGGCCCGCTTGACTGTGGCTATGTATCCAGCCCACTTCAACCCGTGGGTGGTGAATCAATAAACGCAGCAATTCGCCGGCGGTGTAGCCGGCTCCTCCCACAATACCAATCGCCGCCTTACGCATCAGGCTGCTGGTTGACGCTGTGCCAGATCTTGTTTTGAGTAGACAGCACCTGGGTAAAGCCTTTCACGTCTTCGCCGGTCCAGGCCAGGTTCATCTCACCGTACTGCCCGAACGACGAATTCATCAGGTCATACGCTGAACGAATACCGACCAGCTCAAAACGGTAGGGATGCAAACGTGCGATCACCGTACCACTCACGTTCTGCTGCGTGTCTTCTAAGAAAGTCTCTATGTTGCGCATCACCGGGTCAAGGTACTGCCCTTCGTGCAGCATCATACCGTACCAGTTGGCCAATTGCTCTTTCCAGTACTGCTGCCATTTCACCAACACGTGTTTCTCTAGCAAATGATGAGCTTTAATCATCATGAGCGGAGCCGACGCCTCAAATCCTACCCTACCCTTGATGCCAATGATGGTATCGCCCACGTGGACATCACGTCCAATGGCAAAGGGTTTGGCCAGCTCGTATAACCGCCGAATAGCCGCCACCGGATCATCGTAGTGCTGCTGGTCAATGCCCACCAGCTCGCCCTGCTCAAAATGCAGTTCTGCTGTCTGAGACTCAGTAGCGGTAGCAGGCGTTGGGTACGCTTCGTCGGGTAGGGTCTGATCTGAGGTCAGTGTTTCTTGTCCGCCCACACTGGTGCCCCACAGCCCCTGGTTGATCGAGTAGCGAGCCTTTTCCCAGTTCATCTCTACCCCCCGCTCTTTCAAATAATCAATCTCTTCTTGCCGACTCAGCGTCATATCCCGAATGGGAGTAATTATTTTAATGTTAGGGGCTAACGTGCTGAATATCAAGTCAAATCGCACCTGATCATTGCCAGCACCGGTGCTACCGTGAGCAATATATGACGTGTGGGTTTGTTGAGCGTAGCGAATGATCGCCAGTGCCTGAAACACGCGCTCGGCACTCACCGACAACGGATAGGTCTGATTGCGCAGTATATTGCCGAAGAGTAGGTAGCGCACGCACTTCTGATAGAACGTATTAGTTTCGTCAAGCACCTCAAAATGAGCCACTTGTAACCGCTGTGCCCGCCGTTCGATTTCCTCTAGCTCAGTCGCTGAAAACCCACCGGTATTTACCAGTACAGCGTGCACCTCGTAACCTTGCTCGCCTAAATACTTGACGCAGTAGGACGTATCCAGACCACCGCTAAAGGCTAAAACTATTTTCTTATTATTCTGATTATCAGTATTTTGCATAATACTAGTTCATTCAATTGTTTAAGCTAAATCACCGCTAGTGTCAGTGATTTACCGCTTTTTTTTTCGGTAGGTTTGCGATGAGGGTCCATCAGCATGGCAGTACACAGGCAGTTCTTGCGGTCGTTGCGCGTCAGAATATCATAGTTGCGGCAGCTTTGGCACCCTTGCCAGAATGCCTCGTCGGTGGTGAGCTCAGAGAAGGTGACCGGGCGGTACCCCAGGTCGGCGTTGATCTTCATCACCGCCAGACTCGTAGTAATTCCAAAGAGTTTAGCCTGCGGGTACTTCTTTCGGGACAGATCGAAAGCGGCTTCTTTGATGAGCGTAGCCAATCCGTGCTGGCGAAATTCTTCGTTTACGATGAGCCCCGAGTTGGCAATATACTTATCGTGATCCCAGGTTTCGATGTAGCAGAACCCGGCAACATCGGCCTCACCATCCGACCGACCTAACGCAATAATGGCTTTTCCCTCTTCTATCTTGCGCCTAATGTATTCAGGGGGGCGTTTGGAAATACCGGTACCACGAGCGCGGGCGGCCGCCTCAATCATGGCACTCACTACTGGAGCATAATGTACGTGGTCAATCGTAGCGACCTGGACTGTAATATCCATGATAGTAATCGTAAGGAAAATTGAATAGATAAAAACCGATACCGTCAGACCGACCGTATCACTAACGCGTTTAGCCCAGGACAGGCCTATACCGGCGGGCCGTGTTGGCTGACCGCAGAGAGACTATTTGAAACCAAAAGTTTGACTTAATCACAATGGTAATTTTGCGTTGAGAGGGCCAAACTACGATATGACAACAGGAAATGAAAATAAATAAGCTATTATTTATAAACATAAGTACGATCATTGCATTTAATGTTTGGCTTTACTAAACAAACCATTATTTATGCTGAATCGAATTTTACAAAACGCCGGCCCCTATTCCTCGCTGATGGGGGGGTATCTGCTCATCATGCTGGTTGGCTCTTTGCTGCTGTCTATTCCTATCTTTCATCAGCAACCGGTCGGTATTTTAGACGCTTTTTTTACCGCAATCTCGGCGGTTTCTACCACAGGACTCATTACCGTGAGCACGCCGGATGACTACAATACGGCGGGCGAAATTCTTATCATCGTGCTTATTCAAATTGGTGGCGTGGGGTATATGTCACTGGCTTCCTTTGTGGTGTTATCAAGTCGCCGCAAAATATCTCAAATCAGTGAAAACCTGATCAAAACTGACTTTAGCCTCCCCCAACACTTCTCTTTAGGGCACTTCGTTCGTAGTGTCATCTTGTTCGCATTTTTTATGGAGCTGCTGGGGGCCATCGGACTATACATCTGCTTTCGCGCCGAAGGAACGCCTGATGCACTCTGGCAAGCGATTTTTCATAGTATCTCAGGCTTCTGCACCGCTGGTTTTAGCTTATTTAACAACAGTCTGGAAGACTTCAAATTCAACTTCTGGATCAACTTTATCGTCATTCTACTTTCGCTCGGCGGCTCCATTGGTTTCATTGTGTTCGCTGATGTATACCGCAAGCTTATCAAGAAGAAAAGCAAAATCACCTACACCAGTTGGATCATTCTTCGGTTTACCGCAGTGGTTTTGGCGCTTTCGTTTTTGGTACTGCTGCTGAGCGAAGAGGCTTTCTACGGTTACGATACCGGTAATCAGGCGCTGGTTTCTTTGTTTCAAGGCATGACAGCCTTCACCACCGTGGGCTTCAACTCCTTTGCCATTGGCGAAATGAGCAGCGGTGGCATTTTCTTTATCATCATCCTTATGCTAGCGGGCGCGTCACCTTCGGGCACGGGTGGCGGCATTAAATCCACCACGATTGTGGCGCTGTTCGCCGTGATGAAGTGTACACTACAAGGACGCAAGAAGATCACATTTTACAACCGGGAGATTCCTGCGGAAAAACTACGTTTGGCCATTACCAACTTCTTTTTCTACGTGCTGGTACTCATTCTGGGCATCTTTCTGCTGGCGCAAGTAGAGACACAACCAATTTTCGAAGTCATTTTCGAGGCGGTTTCTGCCCTTGGCACCGTGGGTCTCAGTACGGGTGTTACCGGCGGCCTTACTTCAGCGGGCAAGATAATTATTATCGTGCTCATGTTTCTGGGCCGGGTGGGCCCGCTCACCTTTGGTCTGGCGATACTCAAGTCAAAAGAGGAGATTGAAGAGGTAACCCAAACGGCCGACATCGCTATCTAAGCAGGGCGTCAGGCTTACGATACGGTACGCGTTCTCTGCCACCGCACCGACTGCACCCGACATTTGTTTTCGGCCGACGGCCATTTAGCAGGTGCCTGATTTGTCTCAACCCCTTTGGTCCGACTGGTGGGGGGCAAACCGGCCCGGGGGTCGGCCCGCAGGGCTTCTTCGGCGTGCCGTTTGGCATCTACCTTCGACATTTCTACGGACACAATGCCCGTGGGCACCGCAATGATGCCGTAGCCCATGATCATCACAATAGTGGCCAGGGTTTGTCCGGCCACCGTCTGCGGCGCAATGTCGCCGTAGCCCACCGTGGTGAGGGTAACCACCGCCCAGTAGACACTCGTCGGAATGCTGGTGAAGCCGTTTTCGGGCCCCTCGATGAGGTACATCAACGAACCCACAATAAATACCAGCGTAATGACTACGCCAATGAAAACAATGATTTTGGCGGCACTTTCTTTCATCGCATTGCGCAGCACTTCGGCTTCGCCCAGGAAGTGCGTCAGCTTAAGCACTCGAAACACCCGCAATAGCCTTAGGCTACGGATAATCATGGCGTACTGCGTACCCGCTACGAACAGACTAAGATAAGTAGGTAGTATTGAGATAAAATCAATGAGGCCGTAGAAGCTACGGATGTAGCGACCGCGGTGCGGGGCGCAGTAGATTCGCAAAGCGTACTCCACGGTAAACAGCGCCGTAAAGAACCATTCGGAGGCTTTAATCCAGGTGCCGTAGTCGTCTACAATCCACGAGACACTCTCTAGCGTGACGGTAAGGATGCTGAGTACAATTGCCACCAATAACCCTACATCGAAGGCTTTGCCCGCCGGTGTATCCGACTCAAAAATAATATGGTAAAGTTTCTCTTTCAATGAAATGCGTTAGGTATTTCGTTCAGATATTATGAGACGTTGTTGCGGTAGGGCACCAGGATGGTGCTTTTGGATAAAACTAATCAATTTCTCTCTAACCGAACATCGTAGGGTGAAGGTGCTGGCCGCGTCACCCGCGCTCACTAACACCCGTAGCGCCATGGTTTTCTCAGTGGTGTCTACCACCTGAATGGTTTCTGCTTGTTCGTCCCACAGTTCTTCTTGCTGCAAAATGTCGTGTAGCGCCGTGCGCAGAGCGTCAATAGACAGGCTATAGTCAACGTACAGCATAATCACTCCGGTGAGATCCGCCGAATTGCGCGTCCAGTTCTGAAAGGGTTTCTCAATAAAGTAGGTGATCGGTAATACGATACGCCGCTTGTCCCATATCTTCACCACCACGTAGGTGAGCGTGATCTCTTCAATCACGCCCCACTCCTGCTCCACAATGACAGCATCATCAATTTTTATGGGCTGGGTGATGGCGATCTGAAAGCCGGCAATCAGGTTGGCCAGTGACTTTTGGGCCGCCACGCCAATCACAATACCGGCGACACCCGCCGAGGTAAGAATAGCCGCTCCGGCCTGCCGCACCTCTTTGAAGGTGAGCAAAATAGACGCTACCACAATTAAAAACGTAACGACGATCAAGATACGTTTAACGAACTGCAGTTGCGTCTTCACCTTTCGCTCTCGAAACGGATTCTGCTGTTGTTCGGCGTAATGCGCGTAGGCCAGTTCTTCAAACGCATTAATTAGTTTTAGCAGCAGCCAGCCCACCACCACAAAGAATAGCACTTCGGTCGCTTTGAAAATAATACTATCGTAGGGCTCTTCCAGCCGAATGAGCGGCTGAAACAGGAAGAAGATTAGCAGCGGAAAGAATACGCGCGTACGGTTGTTGAGCTGTTTGAGCACTGCTGCGGCCACGAGCGAGCCGCGCCGAGCACTGAGCCTCAAAAAACGAATAAACAGCCAACGGACTACGAGCCCCACCAAAATACTAACCCCCAGCAGCGTCAACATCCAGGCCCAGGGATCTTCCCCGTAGAAGGCGCTTCGCAACTTTCTGAAAAACAGTATTACCTCTTCCATAAACGCTAAATGGATATTCCGTAGAACGTGCGCTGCCGTAGCAGACGCATCTCGGTATACTTGGCCTGAAAGCCCACCGACTCGTAGAGCTTGATGGCCGGATTACCCGCCTCTACGTGCAAAGCAACGTCGCCTTTAGCGAAGGTCAGCGCCTTATCCATTAACTTTTTACCAATACCCTCCTGGCGATAGTCGCGGTGTACCGCCAGATATACCAGCAGATTTTCGGGAATGAAGCCATCCATACCGGTTCTGCACATCACTACCGCTCCAAGTAGTTCATCCAGCTCTTTGGCCAGTATCACAAATCCCCCCTGATGCGGATACTTGCTCAACGAATAATCCAGACACTTATAAATATCCAGAATGTTGTCACCGTATTCATCTAGATGATCATCTAAAAACTGGGCAATTTGATTCTTCGTGATAATGGTCGCGTTGTCGTTGCCACTGATGAAATGATAGTCCATGGTTGAGATAGGTTGTGAAGGGGCGTATAGTGTAAGCAGTGCTTAGTTTCTAACGCTTTGTTGTTTCTTTGTGTTCATGACATCCGTACTCTCCCCTTACCGTCCGCCCTGGTTCCTCTTCAATGGCCACTGGCAAACCATTGTGCCTGCCCTCACCCGCCGTGTGCCCCACGTGGCCTACCGACGAGAAGTATTGGCGACCTCCGATGACGACGAACTTCAGCTGGATACTCTGCGCCGGTCGTCAGACCGGCTGGTGATCATCTCGCACGGACTGGAAGGGGATAGCAACCGTCCTTACGTTCGGGGTATGTCACGGGCGTTCTACCGCGAAGGTTACGATGTGTTGGCCTGGAACTTCCGCAGTTGTGGCGGAAAAAATAATCGTCAGCTACGGTTTTACCACAGCGGGGCCACCGACGACCTGCACCACGTGCTTAGTCGTTGGCTGGCCAGCGGACGATACCGAGAGGTGATCCTGGTCGGCTTTAGCCTGGGTGGCAATCTCACGCTCAAGTACGCCGGTGAACGGGGTAGCGCGCTAGACCCACGGGTGAAGGCCGTCGTCACCTTTTCGGTGCCGATTGATTTGGCCGCCTGCGCCCAACAAATGATACGGCCGTCTAACCGTATCTACCACCACCGCTTCTTGCGACGGCTCAAGCAGAAGATACGGAATAAGCACCCTTCGTTTCCTGAACAATTAGACGTATCGCTGCTCAAACGTACGCGTACTCTCATTGATTTTGACGATCACTTCACCGCCCCGCTACACGGTTTTGTAGATGCCGCTGACTACTATCGCCGCTGTAGTAGCAAGCAGTTTCTGAACGAAATTAAGGTGCCCACGCTCGTGGTCAACGCGCAAAACGACCCGTTCTTAGCCGAGCGTTGCTACGTGAGTAATCATGCGTTGAATGAGTTTGTCATCTTCGCTGCACCCACGCAAGGGGGACACTGTGGTTTTATGCCGCAAGGGCATCAGAACGGTGAGAACTATTGGTCGGAAGATACGGCCGTTAAGTTCGCCCGGCAGTTCTTATCAAATTAGCAACTATTTTGTAAATTAGGCACCATGGCCGTTACCTTAGAAAGACACCTGATCGACACCGATACCTATCACCGAATGATAGATGCCGGTATTCTCGCGGAGGACGATAGAGTAGAACTAATTAATGGAGAAATTATTAGTATGAGTCCGATTGGCAAACTACAATCGGCGATTGTCGACCGCATTAGCAAGGTTCTGAACCGTAAAATTAACATGGAAGCAATTGTCAGAACGCAAAGCTCTATTGTCATTCCCAACCATAGCGAACCTGAGCCGGATATTACTCTACTAAAATATAGGGATGATTTTTATGCTTCACGGCATGCACAACCGCAAGATGTGCTACTCACCATTGAAGTGGCGCACACCACGTGGGATACCGACTATGAAGTGAAGCGTCCGCTGTACGCTACGGCAGGTATTCCAGAATTGTGGCTGGTTAATGTCGACAAGCACGAAATTGAAGTCCACCAAAATCCAGCACCGGGCACCTACAAAAACATCAGGATACTTCAATCTGATGACGAAATCAGTTTACCAGTACCTGAATTGGATACTACGGTGTCAGTGGACGACTTGCTGGGGCCGCCCGTCTGAAAATTTTCTGCTACTACCGCTCATATCCTACCGGCGTAGTCCTGGAAACTAACTAGCGCAGTCCGCCGCTTCATAGCGCACAGCGTTTGTGAACGGAAGCATAAACAGAATAATGCTTCCCCAACGAAAGCGCACCCGCTTAGAGGGCTTCGACTATAGCTCAGATCGCCTCTACTTTATCACCTGCTGCGTGCGGCATATGCGACCCTGCTTCGGCAAGGTGATTGACGGAATGATGCAACTGAACCGCTACGGCGTGATCGCCGACCAACAATGGCTATGGCTGGCCGAGCGATATCCCTATGTGCGGCTGCATGAATATATCATCATGCCAAATCACATGCACGGGATTCTCGAGATTGATTCGGGGAGGGTGGGATCTGCGGGAGGGGTACGGGCGACTCGCGAGTCGCCCGTACCGCGCGGGCCATCCGCCGCGAAGATCAAGATCAAATCCCTTTCCGAATTGATGGGGGCTTATAAAACCACCACTTCCAAGCAAATTCATCTGGCGGGTGATCCGGGCTTCAAGTGGCACCGCTCCTTCCACGATCACATCATCCGCGATGCGCGGGGCTATCGGAATATCTCAGCTTATATTGAAAATAATCCGGCGAAGTGGGAAGCGGATAGATTTCATAGACGATAGCGAATTTTCAGAGGTGGTGCTTATTGTGTCTAAACAAACAACAACAAGCTCATCGCCATAATCGCCATCCCTGAGATGAGTCCGTAAATAGCGTAGTGATGCTTGCCGTAGGCGTGTGCCGCGGGCAGCAGCTGGTCAAGCGAAATGAACACCATGATACCCGCGATGCCCGCAAACAGAAAACCGAACAGCGCATCGGTCATGAACGGTAGTAGCAGCCCAAAGCCTACCAGTGCACCCACCGGTTCGGCCAGTCCTGACAGAAAGGAATAAGTAAACGCTTTCTTGCGGTTACCCGTGGCGTAGTAGATCGGCACCGACACGGCAATACCCTCCGGAATATTATGAATGGCCACCGCTACCGCAATCGGAATACCTAATGATACATCTTTGAGCGCGCTCAGGAAGGTGGCAATGCCCTCAGGAAAGTTGTGAAGCCCCAGGGCCATCGCGGTAAACAAGCCCACCCGCAGCAAATGTGCATCCTTTAGTTTCTGTAGCTGCTCCTGAAGCTTTTCTTCTTCCTCAGGAAACTCGTGCGGATTTTCGTAGTTGGGCACAAACTTATCAATAACAGCGATCAGCAGAATTCCCCCGAAGAACGAGAGCGCACAGTACCAGTTGCCGGTGGTGGTTCCGAAAGTATCAACCAGCGAGTCCAGGGCGATGGGAAAGAGCTCCACAAAAGACACGTAGATCATTACACCGGCTGACAGGCCCATAGACACAGATAGAAAGCGTGAGCTCTGCTCCTTCACGAAGAATGCAAGCGCACTACCAATGCCCGTGGATAGTCCCGCGAAAAGCGTAAGACCAAAGGCGTACCAAATATTTTCTTGACTGAAATCCATCGTTTAGACAAATCTAAAAAAAGTTAATGGGTTTGCCTAAATATAATTTACCGAGACTTGTCGGTTTGGTTATATGTTGATACTACAAGTGCGGGCTCTTGAGATGTACAATATAACCAAATCTATTGCTGAGAGTTGTATTATCAGATTATCGTCTATTTTTTTCCTTTTTCGACTAATAGCAGCATGAAAACTTTTACAACGATTTCACTAACCATTGCCACGTTTCTTCTTTTCACTACCTGTTCGCGCAACCCCGTTACTGGTAAAAGTGAGCTGATGCTCATGTCAGAGAAACAGGAGTTGGCCATGGGGGCATCCTCTGATCCGGAGATTCTAAGTTTCTTCGGACTCTACGAAGACAAAAAGCTTCAAAAGTTCATTGATCAAAGGGGTAACAAAATGGCCGCCATTTCGCATCGCCCAGACCTACCCTTTGAGTTCAAGATTGTGGACTCACCGGTGGTCAACGCCTTTGCGGTGCCGGGTGGCTACGTATATTTTACCCGGGGCATTATGGCGCACTTCAACAATGAGGCGGAGTTTGCCGGAGTGCTCGGGCACGAGATCGGGCACGTGACTGCTCGCCATTCGGCCAAGCAGTACAGCAAAGCAACCCTAGCGCAGGTGGGTATGCTGGCCGGGATGGTGATCTCTCCCGAGTTCCGTCAGTTTGCCGACCTTGCCAATACCGGGGTGAGCCTGCTGTTTCTTAAGTTCGGACGCGACGCAGAAAGGCAGTCTGACCTGCTGGGCGTAGCCTACTCCACTAAAGTAGGCTACGATGCTCAGCAGATGGCGGGCTTCTTTAGCACCCTACAGAAAATGAGCGAGCAAAGTGGCTCCGAACCGGTGCCGACCTTCATGTCTACCCACCCGCACCCGCAAGACCGCTTCGAGCGGGTAGGTAAGCTCACCAAGAAATGGCAAAAGAAGCTGAACGTAGACAAGCCTAAGGTAAATCGCGACAGTTATCTG
The DNA here is from genome assembly GCA_965213875.1 of Tunicatimonas sp. GTDB lineage: Bacteria > Bacteroidota > Bacteroidia > Cytophagales > Cyclobacteriaceae > Tunicatimonas. Next base: position 76,439 of record CBDCAN010000037.1, read on the forward strand.
CGTATGATTGACGGACTGGTGTACGGCCAAGACCCACGACAGGGCTACGTAGAAAACGGTACTTTTTATCATCCGGTGATGAAATTTCAGTATCCTATTCCTGCCAATTGGTCGCATCAGAACAGCGCATCGCAGGTGCAGATGGCTCCCAAGGACGGTAGAGCTATGATGGCCCTACGATTAGCCTCAGGCACTTCCCCGCGCGAAGCCGCTGAAAAGATGGTGCAAGCCAACAACCTCAGGGTGGTTGAGTCCGAAGAGATCAACATCAACGGACTGCCCGCGGTAGCGGTAGTGGCCGACCAGCAGGCGCAGCAGGGTGGACAAGCCCAACAGAGTCCACCGGTTCGGATTGTTTCTTACTTTATTCAGGATCAAAAAACGATGTATAATCTGCTGGGCTACGCCGCTCAATCAGATTTTCAGCAATACTACCCTGCTTTTGAACGGGTGGCTACCAACTTCCAAAAGCTTACGGATCAAGATAAGATTAACCGTCAGCCAGACCGCATCAGTATCCAAACCGTAGCACAATCCGGCACGCTGAAACAAACTTTGCGATCGTTTAAAATGCCTTCAGACAAACTCAAAGAGCTAGCGCTTTTGAACGGTATGGAGCTCAGCGACCGAGTAGAGAAAGGAACGCTTATCAAAACTATCCAACGCGGTGAAGATGCGATTACCAGTCGTTAGTAGTCCCTGATTGCGTAGTCCCTGATTGCAATCAGGGACTACAAATCTCAGGATACAACTGCCCTCCACATACCACGTATGAAAGCACCTTTATCTACCGAATTGGCTACGCGTATTTCTTCGCCAAAGTGCGTACGCTCATCCAGAAAGCGTAGCACCCGGTGTGCAGGATTACGCTGAAAAATGTCGGTAAATATCTGCTTGACGCTGTACCCATTTCGGCGCATTACGTGCAGTAGTGTGCTATCGTACAGATGAAACCGCCGCTGCCATACCGACGTTTGTCGCGTGGGCCGACCGGTGCGCAATATCGCTCCGACCAACTGTTGACTGTCTTGCTGGATACGTTGAAAAGTGTAGCCGGTGGATGGTTTGGTCATCCCACCCGCTGTACCCAGATTGATGATACGCTCACGCTGTTGCGCGGCAAAGGGCTGATCCGTCATTGGAATGACGCCGAACTCTTCGTGGGCTACCGTGTAATTGCCTAGCGAAAGAAACTCCGATAAATAGCTGCGTAGTGCCTGATCGTACTCGTGCTGCGGCAGCAGTTGCGGCGAGAACAATGTGAATTCTATCAGAGCCGTTCGTCGGTCAATGGGTAATACATAGAAGAAACGACACTCACCTTGTTGCGCCACGCGAAAATCCATCAGCGTCGCTTTTTCTGGGTAGAAAAAGTCGGTAGGGGTTTGAACGACCCAGCCTTTGAAGTGCTGTAGAAAATAGTTGTAACCATTAAGATCAAACGCCTCCTGCGGATCGCGCAGGCTACTGAATAACCAGTCGGCGGTGAACGTGCCTTCAGTGGTTGTTACCTGCGCCCCCTCTCCTATTTCTCGTATCTGATTAACCTCAGCCGACTGCCAAACTACGTTCGGGTGCTTGTTGATGAGTGCCTTCACGTACCGATAGAAATCGCTGCTGCGAATCATCTTGTACTCGTAAGGATTTAAATCGAGCAGTTCGGAGTAACCCGCCCCGTGGAAGTACATCTGCGACCAGCGATGATGCACAATTTCTTCGAAAGCCCCCGCTCCCTGCTCCCAGAAGCACCAAGTGCGGTCATTCTGTTCCTTGTCGTCTTTGTCGATAATCAGGATAGAACGCTCGCGCAAGCGGGTTTGTAGTAGGTGATACACTAGGCTCAAACCTGCCCCTCCGGCCCCGGCAATGATATAGTCGTAGTGTTTCATGTGACAAAAAATGATAATACTATCTCGAATGCACCCACGAATGCTAGCACTATAACATAGACAAACCCTACCGCTGCTATTTTGACTGAAGTTTTCCACCAAGGCTGCCGGTAAACTGTGCGAAAAGAAAATAAGATATAGATGAGCCACGCAAGAAGAAGCACGTTAACAATATAGTCCTCTCCTACCCAATCATTAATCAGCAAAGATGAAAGCGTTAGTAAGCTAAATAACAGCAGACTAAAGGAATGGAGATGCAAAGCGTGTATCAAATGCTGTACATAAAGCTTCTTACGTCGGATATAGAGTAATTTAAGTAGCAACGCAAAAGTTGGCATACCAATAAGTAGCACGACCGGTAAGTTTTTCATTACTGAACTTATGAATAGATTCAAGCCGAACAGTAAAATCTTTCGCTGTTGAGAAAAGATTTTTCGCTGTACCCAACTATTGGGCAAAGAGTCTACTTGCAACTGCTCTAATGAGTCTAGTACGACTTGGTCAGATAGCGTTTTATCAAGAAGTACCTGTTTGATACGCTCTGTAGAATCATTTTGCAACGAATCAAAGCCTATACCCATCATTTCTTCGGTAAAACCTTCAGAAAAGCTAATACTAAACTCAGAAAGATCAGAGTCTGCTGCATCTAAGCCGACGTTAGTACTTATAGGCAGTAAGAAAAAGAATATCAAACTCACCACCAGATACAATCGTAGCGGATGCACGTACTGCTTCCTCTGACCTTCGTTAAAGCGGTTAGTCAAAAAGCCAGGCTTTAAAAACAGCGGTTTTAAGCTGCGACCGATACGAGAATCCAACGAGAAATAATTGGAGAAAAAGTCGCCGACGAAGGTCTTGAACGACACCCGATGGTCGTTATTCTCCTGTCCGCAGTTCGGACAAAAGTTGTAGACTTCGCCCAGCGTTCGGTCGCAATTAAGGCAGCGCTGGGTTCTTCGGCGGATTCTCACGGTTAGGTGTTTAACGATTGAATCACCAAATTACAACTTTTTGTAATCCTGAGATAAATACCGGTCTTTTGTCCACAAAATATCACCGCTATGTACCCCAAACTGCTGTTCCTCCTCATCTGTTCGCACTCACTGCTGGCCCAGGTAGATACGACTACCAACCTTTCTGACACCGAAAAGCTGTGGGGACTCGCCAAGTTTTGGTCAGAGGCTAAGTACAATTTCGCCTACTTCGACCAAACCAACGTTAATTGGGATAGCGCGTACCAAGCGTACATTCCACAGGTACTGGCCACTACGTCCACCTGGGACTATTACCAAACGTTGTCGCGATTCTGTGCTCTGCTCAACGATGGACACACGAACGTATACGAGCCACAGAGCCTCTACACCAGCTCGCGCTACCGGCAGCTAGTCACCGAGTTTTTGGGTGAACGACTCTACATAACGAACGCACCACAGCGCTACGCTGATCAGAACCTACTCGGGGCCGAGGTAATAGAAATTAACGGCGAAGCTACCCGTCCGTGGATGACCAAGCACATACTTCCTTATATCAGCGCTTCGGCTGAGCATCAGCGGTGGAACAGTGCCTCCCGTGCCCTGTTCTACGGCACCGACACCACCCAAACCTGGCAGCTTACGCTGCTTACTTCCACGGGTGACACCCTGACCCACACCACCGGCTTTCGTACCCATCCTACCGACTGGCTGGTGACCTCACCCGAATGGCAGCGCTTCGACTTTCGAGAAGAAGAAAAGGTAGGCATTGTCAGCATTAATACTTTCGGTGATACAGCGGTGGTTGATGATTTCCTCAAGGTGCTGCCCCAGCTGCGAACCTGTGACGGCATCATCATTGATCTGCGCCAGAACGGCGGCGGCAACTCTGATATTGGAGCTCAGATTTTAAGCCACTTTACGAGTAACCCTCTGATTGTGGGGTCCACCTGGAAAACCCGTCAGCACTTATCCGCCCACTACGCCTGGGGCACCTACTTGTTGCAAGACGACCCCAGTATATCGTTAGACGGTCTGGACTCGCTCTATCAGCAAAGCGTGCAAGTAGCACGTGGCGATCATTGGTACGAAGGTGACACCATGACCTTTGAAAACCCGGTTGAAGAACCGCTGAATCAGCCACTGGTGATACTGGCAGGCAACTATACGGCTTCTGCTGCCGAAGATTTTCTGATTATGCTTCGCAGCCTCCCCCACCGGGCGGTAGTGGTCGGACAGAAAACTTTTGGCAGCACCGGACAACCACTTCCAATAGATTTGCCCGGAGGTGGTAGGGCTCGGGTTTGCACCAAACGAGATACGTATCCAGACGGGCGGGATTTCGTAGGCATCGGCATCATTCCTGACACAGTGGTACCCCGAACGGTAGCAGAAATCACCGGTCAGAAAGATAGCACACTTGGGGCAGCACTGGATGTGCTACGCAGCACCGCCAAGCAGTAATCCCTATGCCGAACACGACCAAGACACGCCGTAGCCACTTCCTTTCGAGCATAGGCCATCTGTGGATCAGCGTAAAAACTATTCTTACCACAGCGTCTGTTGGTTGCTTTCTTATCCTTCTGCTCAGCCGGTGTAACAATCTGCCATCCGCCCAAGAGGCGGAGCTCGTGGTACCTTCTACTGATACCGTAAGCGTTCATCACGCCCGAGGCTTCTCCGTTGACTACCGCTTTTCTTATCCGCTGCTCCGGTTGCATAACGCAGGCGACACCGCACGTTACTGGCTGTTACCGCAGGGTGTTTCTGCCCCCGACACGCTTGACCCCAACACGACGATCATCCGCACGCCGGTGCAGCGATTAGTGACGACCTCTACCACTCACTTAGGACTCATCACCTTCCTAGATGCTCGCGAGCGACTGGTCGGTATCGGACGGGCCAGCCACGTTTACGACTCCGCCATCCAACAGCGAGCACGGCGGGGCGAACTACTTGAGGTAGGCACGGATGGCGCGCTCAATACGGAGCTGGCCCTGTCGCTACAACCTGATCTGGTGATGGTGTCGGCCATGCCGAGCGAAGGAGCCGCGCAGTACGAACCGTTGCGACGCGCGGGGATTCCCATCATCATCAACGCCGAGTGGCAGGAGGCCAGCCCGCTGGGTAAAGCCGAGTGGGTAAAGCTCATGGCGGTGTTGCTCGGTAAAGAGGCGTTGGCGCAACGGCGGTTTAGTGAAGTGGCCACGGCCTATGATTCTATCACCCGGCTTGCCCAAGGGGCTGCGGCATCGCCGTCTGTGGTCGCCGGTGCTCCCTTTCAGGGAACCTGGTACGTGCCGGGTCGTGATAGCTACGTGGGTCAGTTGCTACGCGATGCACACGCCACTTGGCCCTGGGCAAACGATAGTTCGGCGGTTTCTATCAACGTATCGCTGGAAACGGTGTATCCGTTTGGGCTAGAAGCTGACTACTGGATACACGCCGGACAACATCAGCGGTTGCAGGATTTAGGAGAAGACGAGCGGCTACGCCACTTTCAATCGTATCAGCAACAGCGGGTTTATAACTACTTCCGGCGGGTTAATGAGCAAGGCGGTAGCGACTACTACGAAAGCGGCACAGTACGACCAGACTTGGTACTGGCCGATCTGGTAGAAATTTTTCACCCTGATCTGCTAGCGCATGAGTTGTACTTTTACCAAAAGTTGCAGTAACTGTTTCAAACTATCACTCGGCCCATCATCTTTGTCACTCCATGTCACCACCTCAGCCGACCCCAGTAGTTTCCCCCACCCGCTTCCGTCCCTGGGTTGTCGTGGCGATGAGTGCAGCTGTGCTGATACTATTTATCCTCGATATCACACTAGGTTCCGTATCGATTCCCTTACAAGAAATTATCCGCATTTTGTCAGGCACTCCATCTACCACTCCCGGCTGGGAGGGTATCGTGACGCAGATCAGACTGCCTAAGGCGGTAACCGCCCTCTTGGCCGGGGCAGCCCTGTCGGTCGGCGGACTTCAAATGCAGACCTTATTTCGTAATCCTCTGGCCGGGCCGTCGGTGCTGGGTATTACGTCGGGAGCTAGCTTGGGAGTGGCCATGGTTACGCTGGCGAGCGGCAGTAGTATTACCACTTACGCCGCGCAAACCTTCGGTTGGTCGCAGGGTTGGCTGGTGATGCTGGCGGCCACTGCCGGAGCGGCACTGGTGCTGCTGCTCATTCTGTGGGTTTCTTCGTACGTAAGTGATTACGTGGTACTCCTCATCGTGGGCATTATGGTGGGCAATATCACCCTTTCATTGGTCGGTATCTGGCAGTACTTTAGCCGGCCCGAACAAATACAAAGCTATATTCTGTGGACGTTAGGCAGCCTACAGGGCGTGACTCCGCGTCAACTGCCGGTGCTACTGACGGTGGTTGGTATCGGAATCGGCCTTAGCTTTTTGTCGTCCAAAGGACTCAACGCACTGCTGCTGGGCGAGAACTACGCCCGCAGCCTGGGACTCAACGTGCGGCAGACACGCACCCTGGTGATTCTGACTACGAGTTTACTGGCCGGAGCCATTACCGGTTTTTGTGGCCCCATCGGTTTTGTCGGCATCGCGGTGCCCCACCTCACCCGCTCACTACTGCGTACGTCTGATCACTTCATCCTTATCCCGGGAGTCATGTTGGTTGGTGCTATGGTGCTACTGGTTTGTGATATCATTTCGCAGGTGCCAGGCAGCAGCACCGTACTGCCCATCAACGCCATTACCGCGCTGGTAGGTTCGCCGGTGGTGATCTGGGTCATTCTTCGGAACAGACATAAGTTGTAGTGTTATCCAGATTAATGATGGCGCACCCAACGCTCTAGTTCGCCCACTTTCTTTTCTAGCAACGCGATGCGTTCCTCCTGAAGTGACGGTGGGTCTAGGCTGGTGCTGTAGAAGCCGTCGACCTTCCACAGCTCTTGCCAGTTATGCTTAGACCAATCTAAACGAATGAAGTTGGGATTGTCGGGCCGAAACTCAAGCGTAGGCTTGGTCTTCACCAAGCGACGAACATAGACATTCTGGTCGGTTACCAGTACGTAAACTTCTCCCTCTACCAAATCTTCTTTCTTCACTAGCGAGCACGATAGAATATCGCCGTGCAGTAGTCCGTGACCGTTGAACTCCATCGCATTGTCCTGCACCTCAAAGGCCCGAGTTTTCTCATGCTGCGTGTTGGGTAGCTGGATGAAAGGCAGGCTGTTGATATAATCTTTGTGATCGTAGTTGACGATATACTCCAGGTAATTCTCTTTCACAACCAAAGGCGTATCTTCTCTGCGATGGTCTTTGTCTAATATTTCTAGACGCTGCGCATCTTCTGCTGAAGTATCGTGCTCAATAATATTGAGTTGGTACAACTCATCGAAAGTCAGTTCTTTGGTGAGCAAGGCATCAATAGAAAGACTAAAACGGTTAGCAATACTAATAATCGTATCAATACGAGGTTCGGCTCTTCCCTCTTCATAGGAACCGACACTCGCTCGCGAAACCCCAAACAGCTCAGAGAACTCGCTCTGGCTGATTTTCTGAGCACTTCTGATGATTTTTATATTCTTTCCAATGGTTGATGTACGTGGCATTTTTTAGCTAATTTTATTAGTTGAGCCAACTTTTTTAGTAAATCTACGTATTATTTGTTATACTGCAAGAGCAATGCAGATTATTTCACAGGCAACACGCACAAATGCTACCGCTATGATAAACGACAGATAACCCCTATTCGACTTCTTACTATATGGCCAGTCATCCGAGCGATGAACCAGCACCTGGCGACCATCATAAGCTATTCAGCGTCTTACCAAACGGCATGTCGTCTAGCGACCATCAGTATCTAACATCTAGCCACGCAGCCATTCATCTAACATCTTACCACCCAGAAAATCATCCAGCATCCTAACCCCCAAATCCCAATATCCCACTTAAACCCATACACACATGAGCATCTTCAATCGATTATTTAAAGTAGGACAAGCAGAAGCGCACCACGCAATCAATAAGTTAGAAGATCCTATCAAACTAACGCAGCAGGGCATCCGCGATATGCGTGCCGAGCTAGACAAAGCTTTGCAAGCAATGGCCGAAGTGAAGGCCATGGCGATTCGGTCGCAACGCGATGTAAGTAATGCCCAGAAACAAGCGCAAGACTACGAGCAAAAGGCCGTGTTGTTGCTCAAGAAGGCCGAAGCGGGCGACTTGGCACCCGCCGATGCCGACCGACTTGCCACCGAGGCACTCAACAGAAAGGAACAGGCCGACCAGGAAGTGACCCGACTACAAAGCGAGCAGCAACGCTACGATGCGTCAGTCAAGAAACTGGAAGGTAACGTAGAGGTGCTTAAGTCGAACATCAGTACTTGGGAGAACGAACTTAAGAACCTGGAAGCACGCATGAAGGTGAGCACAGCCACCAAAAACATCAATAAGCAGATGACGAGCATTGATACCTCAAGCACGACCGCGATGTTGGAGCGGATGAAGTCTAAGGTGGAAGCTGAGGAGTCGCTGGCCGAGTCTTACGGTGAGCTGGCCAACGAGCCGAAGAGTCTGGACGCTGAGATTGAGCAGGCCCTGGGCAGCAGCAACGACGCAGCCGCTTCGGATAAACTACTAGAACTAAAGAAACGATTGCAAGAAAACAACAACGACGATGCTTGAACTACTTGATGCGGCTGTTTCGGCTCCCAACATCATCCCGACAGCCCTACTGATTTTCGTACTGGTCTACTGGTTGATCGTCATCCTGGGTGCGATCGATACGGATTTCCTGGACATAGACGTTGACGTGGAAGCCGATGCGGACGTTGACGGTGAGTTCTCAGTATCATGGTTCAACCACGTGCTGGCGTTCTTCAATTTGGGTCAGGTGCCCTTTGTATTATTCCTCACCTTTCTAGTGGTGCCCTGGTGGGCCATCACGGTGTTGGGCAATCATTATCTAGGCAACGAATCGTTCATCTTTTCGCTAGCCGTGTTGGTGCCGGCGCTGATCATCAGCTTATTTATCGCTAAGTTTCTAACCGCCCCCTTCGTTCGTATTTATCAGGCCCTTGACCAAGAGGATAACACGACGCCGGTAGGTAAAATCTGCCGAATTACAACCGCGGCCAGCCACGCTAAAGTCGGGCAAGCCCAGGTGTCTACCGGCGGTGCGCCTATCATACTCAGCGTACGTGCCTACGAGGGCAGCTCGCTACTGGCGGGCGACTCGGCGATGGTCATTGAGTATGACGCGGGCGGCAACGTCTACCTCGTAGAACCTTATATTAACTAAAACTAATCCACTAAAATAACCAATCATGGGAACATCCATATCACTTGTCATACTGACCATCGTGGTCGTAACGTTTATCGGTCTGCTTATTCTGTTCGTCAGGATGTACCAGAAAGCGGTGCAGGGCGAGGCGCTGGTGCGAACCGGTTCGGGCGACGTTAAGGTCTCTTTCTCAGGCATCCTGGTCATACCCGTGCTGCACAAACTTGAGGTGATGGATATCACCCTCAAATCAATGGAGATTTCACGCGTCGGCAAAGACGGGCTGGTGTGTAAAGACAATATGCGCGCTGATATCAAAGTATCCTTCTTTATCCGGGTGAACAAAACCCGCGAAGATGTGGTACATGTGGCCCAATCTATCGGCTGTAACCGCGCCTCTGATCCTCAGGAGCTACAGATGCTCTTTGATGCTAAGTTTTCAGAAGCTCTCAAGACGGTAGGTAAACATTTTGAGTTTGTAGAGCTGTACAACTCGCGGGCACAGTTCAAAGAAAAAATTCTGGAAGAAATCGGTACCGATCTTAATGGTTACATCCTGGACGATTGTGCCATTGATTATCTTGAACAAACTCCGCTAGAGAGCCTGAACGAGAACAACATTCTGGACTCCGAGGGTATCAAGAAGATTATCGACCTCACCGCGCAGCAGAAAGTGCAGGCCAACCTGATTGAGAACGAGAAGCGCAAGATGCTCAAGAAGCAGGATGTGGAGGCGGAAGAAACCATTCTGGAGCTAGACAAACAGCTGACTGAGCAGCAGGAAAAACAAAGCCGCGAAGTCTCTAACATTCGGGCGCGAGAAGCCGCCGAGCGAGAAAAAGTGAAGCAGGAAGAGCACAAACGTGCCGAGCAAGCTCGCATTGCCACCGAAGAAGAAGTGGGCACACTAGAGCAGAATAAAGAACGCCAGATTTTGGTGGCGCAGCGCAACAAAGAGCGCACTGACGCGGTGGAGCAAGAGCGTGTGGAGCAGGCACGCCTGCTGGAGGCCACCGACAAGGAGCGCGTGGTAGAGTTGGCGCGCATCGAAAAGGAAAAAGCTTTAGAAGAAGAGCGCAAAAACATCCAGGAGGTAATCCGTGAGCGAGTGATAGTGGAGAAAGCGACGGTCACCGAAGAGGAGAAGATCAAAGATACACAGGCGATGGCCGAGGCTGACCGAAGCAAGCAGGTAGCCATTGTGAACGCCGAACGCGACGCGCAGGAAGCGTTAGTAAAGGAAATCAAAGCCGCTGAGGCTGCCAAACAAGCCGCTGAGCACCGGTCCAAGCAACTAATGATCGACGCCCAAGCCGAGCAAGACTCTGCCGAGCACCGCGCCGCAGCGATGAAAACGATGGCCGACGCGGAAGCCGCCCAAAAAGCAGCGATTGGTTTATCCGAAGCACAGGTGATGGAAGCCAAAGCGGCCGCCCGCGAGAAAGAAGGCGAAGCCGAAGCGGGTGTTATTGAGGCGCAGGCCGAAGCCGATGCGAAAGGAATTAGTCTACGCGCCGAAGCACAGTCAGAGGCTGACGAGAAATTAGGTATGGTGGCCGCCCAGATTAGTCTGGAGCAAGGAAAATCCGACGCGCAAGTGATTGAAATCAAAGCCACAGCGGACGAAAAGCAAGGGCTGGTCGAAGCGCGGGTGATGCAAGAGAAGTATAAAGCGGAAGCCGAAGGTATTCGTGAAAAAGCCAATGCCATGCAAGTGTTAGACGGTGCCGGCCAAGAGCATGAAGAGTTTAAGCTACGGCTTGAGACCGAAAAAGCCCTGGAAATGGCGCGCATTGAGATTCAGCGCGAGATTGCTGAGTCACAAGCGCAGGTCATTAGTGAAGCCCTCAAAGCGGCTAACATTGAGATCATCGGTGGCGAGACGATGCTGTTCGATCAGATCATGGGCTCTATCGCCAAGGGTAAAGCTATTGATGGTATGATCAGCAAGAACGGCACCCTGCACGATGTTAAGAACGCACTATTACCTACCAACGGCGGCGGCGAATTCAAAGAGAACCTGCGCAATATCATCGACCAGTTCGGGGTTTCTACCGACGACCTGAAGAACCTGACGGTGTCAGCCCTACTGCTGAAGATGATGAACCAGTCGGATGGGAAGGAAAAAGCGGGTCTGAGTCACTTGCTCGACATGGCCCGCACTGCTGGACTAGCTGATGAACCGATGAAGAATATTAAGCTGTAGCCAGATTGTATAATTCTCAGTGAGCAGCGGCAGTCAGCAGCAACGACACTGCCACTGCTACTGCTACTGCTACTGCTACTGCTACTGCTACTGCCTATACGAAGACGGATCATCTACAAACGGCGTGGGCGCATACTGGCGGGAATTATCTACGTTCTGCTGGCAGTAGGCGTCATCGTACTGGACCAACTGATTTGGTGATTATCCGTTGAAATACTGTATTTTGTGAGTAACTATAAATGTCTACGAATATGGATCAAGAAGTAAGCGAGCGTGTGAGCACCCTAGAAGCAGTATTAGGTGAGTTTATCGTACAAACCACCATTTCTATCAAAAAGATGGAAGAAAGCGACCGTGTGCTGAAACGAGAAATGTCAGACTTTAAGGAGGAGATGTCAGACTTCAAGGAAGAAATGTCAGACTTCAAAGAAGAGATGGCTGTCTTTAGGGATGAAATGCGTCACGACCGTAAGGCTATGAACAAAAAATGGGGCGAGCTGGCGAACCGTTTGGGTACCATTGCTGAAGATATCGCGGCACCTAATGTGCGCACCGTAGCCACTACCCTATTCGGGTGCACTGATGTTGATAGCTACTCGGTGCGTGTCATGTGGCGTAGTCAGCGAGACCGCAAACGACTAACCGAGTTTGATGTCATCATCACCTGCGACAATTACCTGTTTATCAACGAAACCAAGGCGAACCCCCGCCAGGAATACGTGCAAGAGTTTGCGGACAAGCTTAAAGAAGTGTTTGACTTCCTGCCCGAGCATCAGGGCAAAACAGTGGTTCCTATCTTTTCTAGCTTACAGCTGCCCGATACGATCGTGCAACAGCTTACCGAACAAAACATCTACGCCATGTCACTAGGCGGCGAAACGATGGAAATCCTTAACTACGAGGCGGTCAGTAAGTAGTCATATTAACAGCATCCCCGAGCGCGCACTTTGAACACAGCCGCTTGCCGCGACTTGATAACCCACCTCATTGATATACCGTCATGGCCGAAACGCCCCAAGAAGAGACAACCACGTTAGCCGGTGGCACCTACGAGATTCTGCAAAACCGCTTGCAGCAACAGACGCAACAACTACGAGAGCGACTTCAGCAGCTCAATCAGTCGCGGCAGGAAGTATTTGGTGCCATCGAAACCAAGCTGGTGGCCACCGAACGCATTCACACCGAACACAATTGCGTGCCCTACGACATGGTGCCGCTAGATACAAACTTTCTGTTTGGCTACAACGTACACCTGGGCCTCAAGACGCACGTTGAGCTATCCGACGTGTTCAGCTTCTATGCCTACCAAGATCATAGTTTTCATCCGCTGGGCCTTGAGCTGCTAAGCGACAACACCTTTGAGGCGGACTTTCAAAAGCTATATAAGTATTACAAAGACACTAAGTTTATCCGCTTCGTACAGCGAGGGCCGTACCTTTACATGGTTTTTCGCATTAGCAAAGGCGCTAATGATCTTAAGGCCTTCAAATGGGAAATTGACGGCGAGTTGCTGGTCTACCGCGACAACCGTAGCGAGCACGAGATTGAACTACCTGAACAGCACGACTTCGTGTGGCAACGCACCACGCGTGACGACCAGCGGGAAGGAAAGCACCCGCACATTTCGGTAGCCGACCAGGTATTTGTAGAAACTATGGGCGGTGATCTTACTGTCAAAGTAGAGGACAATACCGACCAAGGGCAGGGCATCTACCGTGAAGCGGTGGACAACCCCGATCAGACCCTGGATGATGCTGAAGTGTACTACGCAATCTTGGGAAATATCGTCATACTCAAGGTTCGCCCTTATCAGGAAAAGGCCTACCGGTATATAGCTTATAATGCTAAGCTACAGGAAGCTCGTCGCATTGATGCTATCGCACAAGCGGGCATTCTGCTACCCGACGATCAGGGCATCCTGTTTCCGAATGGCTACTACTTACAAACCGGTGAATTCAAACAGTTTGATAGCGAACTAAATGCGTTACGGTTCGAAAAGAAGATCATGTCTCCTAACGGAGAAGACTTTCTGTACGTCTTTTACCACCCCGAGCAAGGCATCTACCAATTGCTACCCTACAACATTATTGAGCAGACGGTGAAGACACCCATTATCTGCCACGGCTACGCCATCTTCGAGAACGGTGAACTATGCTACTTCAACGCCGATGCTGAACCCAAGAAACACCACGCCATTCGTATCTGGCAAACCCCTTACGTAGGGCCCAACTTCTCGCTAACCGCCCAAGACGATTCTTACCTGTTCAAAATCGGCAACCAAGATATTGTTCGAGCTATGGCGGAATGTCAGGCGCTGATCAGCCTGGTAGAAAAGGGCGAAAGCTATCAGGACTTATACGTCGATCTGGAGAGACAATCGACGACCGTGCTCGATGCGTACTACTGGCTAGACAGCCCCGAAGCCGCCACGATCAGTGAGCCACTGAAGGCCATTCGGGAAACCGCCACGGCGGCCACCGATGAGTACGAGAAGGTCCGCAGCATCCGGCAGAACACCCAAAACCGCACTACCGAGACGCTGCAATCAGCCGATCAGTTGCAGCGTGATCTGACCAAAAAGTCGTACGAACATATCAATGACTTTGTGCAGGCACTGGCACAACTGCGCGAGCAGCGCGGCGAAGTAATTTCACTGAAGACCCTGCGCTACGTAGATGAAGCGCGGGTGGCGGAGTACGAAGAGAAACTGGCCGAAGCGGCCGAGCGTACCGCCCAACAGAGTGTTCGTTTTCTGCTGCGCGATAATGCACTACGGCCCTACTACGAGCAGGTAAAATCGCTGGAGAGCAGTATCGCCGAAGTGAAAAAGGTGATCAATGCCAACGAACTCGCTGAGCAGATCAAGCAGCTATCAGGCGAGCTCGAGATGCTGATCGAGGTGGTCAGCAATCTGGCGATTGAAGACGCCACCCAAACTACCCAGATCGTTGATAATATCTCCGCGATTTTTGCTGAGCTGAACAAAACGAAGGCGCAGTTGCAGCGCAAGCGCAAGGAGCTGATGAGTGCTGAAGGAAAGGCCGAGTTCTTCGCCCAGACCAAGCTCATCAATCAGGCGATGATCAACTACCTCGACGTGTCTGATACCCCCGAGAAGTGCGATGAGTACGCCAACAAGTTGATGGTTCAACTAGAAGAACTAGAGGGAAGGTTTGCTGAGTTCGATGAGTTCATCGAGCAGATCACTCAGCTTCGCGAAGAAGTGTACAATGCGTTCGAGTCGCGTAAGGTACAACTGGTAGAGGCCCGCAACAAACGGGCGAGCGGTTTGGTGCAATCCGCCGACCGTATTCTGAAAGCGGTGCAAAGTCGGGTAGGTAGCATTCAGTCGGTCACCGAGCTCAACGGTTACTTTGCCTCGGACTTGATGATTGAAAAGACCCGCCGGATCATTGAGGAGCTACAGCAGCTCGGCGACAGCGTCAAGGCAGACGAAGTACAGAGCCGCCTGAAGTCGGCGCAGGAAGATGCAGTACGGCAGTTGAAAGACCGCACCGAGTTGTTCGTCGACGGGCAAGACGTGATTCGCTTCGGTGAGCATACTTTCTCGGTGAACACCGCAGACCTGGCCCTCACCACGGTCGTCAAAGATGAGCAGCTGTATTATCACCTGACCGGCACCAGTTTTTACGAACCGATGCCCGACGAGCAAACCGGTGCCTATCGCCCCTACTGGAACCAGTCGCTGGTGTCAGAAACACCGGAAGTGTACCGGGCTGAGTTTTTGGCGTACCAACTCTACGTAACCGCTACCGCAGCCGACCTGGCCGATCAAACCGCAGAAAATTTAACCGCTTTCGTCCAGCAACAGATGGCCAACCGCTACGATGAAGGCTACGTGAAGGGAGTGCATGATCACGACGCGGCACGCATCCTCAAGGCTTTGACAACCATGCGACGCACGGCAGGACTGCTGCGTTACCCTGCCCACGTACGTGCGTGCGCCGCGCTGTGTTGGCTTCACTTTCTGGAGCCCGAAGTGCGCAATAAGCTCAACCATCAGCTCAAGGGAGCCGGAGCCATTCTGAGCGTATTTCCGCAGAGTCATGAGTTTGACCAGGTGCAAGCTACGATTACGGATACGGTAACCCACTTTATACGAGAAACACGGCTCTTTGACGAAGCAGTAGCGGCTTCCGCCGGAGCGTATCTCTTCTACGAACTCATCAGCGATGATGACTTTGCCATCGACCAGGCGGCGGTTACTCTACGAGACAACTTCAGCAAGCATCTGGAAAAAAGCCAGGCGACCGAAGCGTACCGTGCGTCGGTAGACAATCTGCAGAACGACCTCAGTCTACAGTACGGCCTCATTCGTAAGTGGATGCGCTCGTTTGCCAAGCAGACCGAGCAGGGCGATAGGTTTGCCGACGAAGCCGCCCTGCTATTATTCTCTGACCAGCTCAGTACCGAGCAGGTTGCCGAGGCTCCCTTGCAGCAAACCCTGAGTGGTATGCAGGGCAACCACCCGCGGCTGGCGGAGGGCGAGTACACACTAGACTATAATCCATTCATGGATCGGCTGTCAGCTTTCGTCGAAACATCTGCGCCTGCGTTCCGTACTTTCCAAACGCTCAAGCGGCAGCTCACGGCCGATTTCACCCACGAACTACGCCTGGATGAGTTTAAGCCCCGCGTCATGTCGTCTTTTGTACGTAATCAACTGATCGATCAGGTATACCTTCCGCTCGTGGGCGCCAACCTGGCCAAACAGATCGGCACCGCCGGAGCCAATAAGCGCACTGACCTCATGGGTATGTTGCTGCTCATCTCCCCGCCGGGCTACGGAAAAACCACTTTAATGGAATACCTGGCGAACCGTTTGGGTATCATCTTCATGAAGATCAACGGCCCGGCCATCGGCCACGCCGTCACTTCGGTTGACCCGGCGCAGGCTCCCAACGCCGGGGCGCGCGAAGAGCTGGAGAAGCTCAACCTGGCCTTCGAGATGGGAGATAATGTGATGATCTATCTGGATGATATTCAGCACTGTCATCCCGAGTTCTTACAAAAGTTTATCTCCCTCTGTGATGCCCAGCGCAAGATTGAGGGAGTGTACAAAGGGCGCAGCAAAACCTACGACTTCCGGGGCAAAAAAGTGTGCGTGGTGATGGCGGGCAACCCCTACACCGAAAGCGGCGATAAATTTCAGATTCCTGATATGCTCGCCAACCGGGCCGACATTTACAACCTCGGCGACATTATCGGCGACTCAGCGGATGCCTTTCGGCTCAGCTACATTGAGAACTGCCTCACGTCTAATCCGGTACTCAATCCGCTGGCCAGCAAAAGCCAGCGTGACGTGCATACCCTGGCCCGTATGGCCGAAACCGGGGAGCATACCGGTGCCGAATTTGAAGCCAACCACGCTGCCGAAGAAGTCCGCGAGTACGTGGCCGTACTGGAGAAGCTGCTCAAGGTGCGCGATGTGGTGCTACGCGTCAACACCGAATACATCCGTTCGGCGGGACAGGCCGATGCCTACCGTACCGAGCCTCCCTTCAAGCTGCAGGGGTCGTATCGCGATATGAACAAACTGGCCGAGCGGGTGGTGTCGGTCATGAACGAGGAAGAGCTGCAAACACTCATTCGCTCGCACTACGAGAACGAAGCCCAAACGCTCACCACCGGAGCCGAAGCCAACCTGCTCAAGCTCGGCGAGATGCGCGGCCTGCTCACCGAAACCGACCAGCAACGCTGGACTGATATCAAGGCGATCTTTATGAAGCAGCAACGCACCCAGGATGCGAACGGCATGGCGCAAGCGGTAGAAACCATGGAGGACATCTCGGGCAGTCTGCGGGGAATTGCTGAGGCATTGCGAGACCGGTAGTGGCGCTTGTTTGCTCTATTGCACCTCAAGCTAAAGACTAAACGATAAGCTATGAGTATTCTGTTTGAAACAGATAAACTGAGAATTGAACACGAGTTCGAGAATGCATACTTGATTGAGAAGCCATCAGACAAGGAATTGATGTTTGATAACTTTTATGGTGATCCTACATGTGGATTAATAAGTTTAAATAATGACTGGGCAGTTATCGCAGGCGAGCATTTAACTATTTGGCGGGCCAAAAAACGAAAGAAAGTAAAACGAATCGAACACAACGAATTGAGATGGATTCATGACATCAAATTGAAATCAGAGAATGTTATCAACATTCTGACCGAACCTTGGAATGGGAAGTCAGCAATATGGGAGTTAGAAATTGATTCGTTACATTTTTTAAAGCTAAGAGATTTCAAAAACTATTCTGGAACTGGATATTTAGAAGGTCTAGACTGGTGATCATGGGGGAAGTACACCAAGAAATAGCAACTGCAATAAAAGGCTTGAAGTATACGAATGAGCAAATAACTCTGTTAGATTTTGATTCAGGCAAAAAGCTTTATTTAGAGCTTCTCAGCTCATTTGTATCATCAGGTGATAGACGTTGGTGGTGGGAAGATTTCAAAGTGAAACCTTTCGAGTTTGTTGATCATGAGAAACCATTTGAAAAGCTAAACGAAATTGTCCCAAACTCAGCAGAAAAAGTTTGGCTGATGGTGGAAGATGAGCAAGAAGAACATTACCTAATATGAGTACTTCTCCATCATCTAACCTACTCAGTGCCGACCAGCTATCCATCGGCTACCGAACCAAACCACAACCGGTGGTTATCGCTGACGGGCTGACGCTGCATCTACCCCCGGGGCAGTTGATTTGTCTGCTCGGTGCCAATGGTTCGGGCAAGTCTACCCTACTGCGCACCCTGGCGGGCATGCAACCACCTTTAGCCGGAGGTGTCAATCTGGGTGACCAGCCACTGGAAGACCTTACCGCGGCCCACCGGGCGCAACAGCTCGCTGTGGTACTCACCGAAACCGTTGAACCACGCCTGACGGTCTACGAGCTGGTGGGTATGGGACGCTACCCACATACCAGCTGGTGGGGACAGCTTACCGGTGCCGACCGGCAGGCCATTGACCACGCGCTGCGCCTCACCGGAACCCAACCCTTCGCCCACCGCACCGTGGGCAGCCTCAGCGACGGCGAACGGCAGAAAGTGATGATCGCCCGAGCGGTGGCGCAGGAAACACCGCTGCTCGTACTGGACGAACCCACCGCGCACCTCGACGTAGCGAATCGTACCGCAGTGCTACAACTGCTCCGGCAACTGGCGCACGAGCACCAGCGGACCGTATTGCTATCGACCCACGCACTAGAGTTAGCGTTATTGATGGCTGATCAATTGTGGTTGATGCACGAAGGGAAAATCCATACGGGAGTACCCGAAGACTTGGTACTTGATGGGTTGCTGGCAAAAGCATTCGATCAGGAAGGTATCCGCTTTGACCTACAATCCGGCTCCTTTCAAGTAATTCAGCCAAGTAGTGCCGTCGTAGGGTTGACGGGTAATCAACCCGCGTTTTTCTGGACAAAGCGGGCGTTGGAACGCATTGGCTATACAGTTGTAGCCGCTTCAGAGGATACGCCTTCGGTAAAAGTAGTGACACAACCACTGAGATGGACCATTCAGTATCGGGATGACTCAATAGAAGTAGATAGTATAGCGCAGATGCTTACCTATGTATCTAGCTGGTTGAAGCCCACTTGATCGCTCTTCTTTTGTGCCGCTACCCTATTACGCCTAGTTAATTTGAATACGAATTTTAATTCATCTAACTTTGAGACATTCCAAGCTCCTTATAAAATAGTGACAGTTTATTAAACGGCAGTCGACAGACTGCTGTCACCTTCGTTTTGCCATCTCGGCGAACACGAAACAGTCATCTATTGTCTTATTTTACTAGGAAATACTTATGGAATCTATTATAAAAGTTGCTGTTATCGGCGGCACTGGCAAATCAGGAAAGTATTTAGTTGAACAGTTAAGTATTCAGGGCTTTCCTTTGAAAATTCTTCTCAGAAACCCTAAAAGCTATCAAGCTGACGACCCAAACGTCGAGGTCGTAGTCGGAGATGCTCGGGACTATCAAGCGATATGCTCGTTAGTACAAGGCTGCCAAGCAGTGATAAGTACGTTAGGTCAGCCACAGAACGAACCACCCATATTCAGTCAAGCCACAGCGCATGTGCTTCGGGGTATGAACGAAGGGAAAATCTCACGCTACATTTCGGTGACCGGACTTAACGTTGATACACCTTTTGATGAGAAAAGCCCGCAAACTAGGTTCTCGACTGACTGGATGAAAGCTAACTTTCAGGAGATTACTCACGACAAACAGGTAGAATACGATATTCTATCAGAAAGTCAGCAAAATTGGACTTTAGTCAGGCTTCCTTTGATAGAGCTAACTGACGAAAGAAAGAGGTTAGAAACAAGTTTGACAGATTGTCCGGGCGATAAAATAAGTGCTACCGATCTAGCTCATTTTCTTATTGAGCAATTGTCGGATGACAAATACAGTAGGGAAGCCCCTTTTATCGCTAACAATTGATTTTTATACGGTGAGTCAACGCAACGGCTCACCGTTTTCTTTTAGTGGGTTTTCGCGATTTGAATTATCATGTAGAAAAGCACTGTATGATCTATCTATCATCGCTTACAAAAAGCTAACGCTTCAAATGCGACAAATCAGCCTCCAGTGCCGCACGGTTCCACTCCCCGGTGGTGGCCGCTGCCTCATAGGTACTTTGCAGAAACTGAGTCAGCATGTTCTCCGGCTCATCAGCCTGACGGACGACTTCGTAGGGCAACACAAACTCGCCCATATCTTCGTGGAAGTAAGCTGCTTCGGGCAGCACGCGCTGCGCCTTAAAACTATCCGGTGTAGGGTAACAATAGGAGTAGAAAGCTGCCTCAGGGAAGGCATCGTTGCCCGGCCAAAATCCGGCACTACTTACCTCGTGTGAGTAGGCTTCTTGCATCACCGCCAGCGGCATATTGGGCATACCGCCCGGGTGCGGAGGGGCTTCGCGTCCTGAAAAGCGCGTAACAGCCAGGTCGAACGCCCCCCAGAACAGGTGTACCGGACTGCACTTGCCGACAAACCCAGCGCGAAAGTCAGTGAATACGTTATGGATGCGCAGCAGAGCCTGCCATACCTGATGCATCGCTTCGGGCTGATAAACACGGGGATGTTGGTCTTCTGCAAAAGGAATCGCCGGATCGACTTCATTGGGCCTCGCGTACATATCCACCTCTATCTCTACCGCTAATAGCTGATTGAGTAGTTGGTGATAAAAGTCTGATACGGTGCCGCTCGTGAGCGGTAGCGAAGCCTGGTCGTTGTTACTGGTGGTTAGTAGCAGTTGGTGCCGGACAAAGTCAAATTCCAGTTGAAAAACACCTTGAGCATAAGGCATACTGCCGGTGGTGAGCCCTAGCGGCGATACGTAGAGAGATACGTGCCAGGAGTGGTTGGTCCAGGGCATTTGACACAAGCGAATTTTGCCGACAATCTGCGTCCAGAGCTGAACGGTCGTCAGGGTTTCCTGTAGGTCAGGATAATGCAGGCGGGGCCAACGTGTAGCTTGAGACATAATGAGTCAGGTATTTGACAAAACTGTAGCGCGACCAAACACAGCCGTCGCTACTGTTCCAAAATAAGCAAACCATTTGAATCGAGCTAGAAAGCCCTATCGAATAGGGCTTTGTGAATCCGGTGGATGTACTAGCTACAGGCTAGGCAGCAGGTACGTTTTGCTGCTCGGCAAGCCATTTTCTGGCCTCTTCTGCTCCTTTGAACACCTTAAGGGTAAAATCAACGGCCTCTACTCGAGTTTCCAAATCTTTTACTGAGTACTCGGCAAAGACGTTAGGCGAGGTGATATGCGCAAAGTTTTTAAATCCTGCTTGCAGGGCACGGGGCATCCAGTCTTGCTCAATCCAGTCGTTAGCATCTCGCCAGGGTCCGGTAAGTTCCCGGTTGTCGTTTAGCAAGTTGGTGCATCTTGCTTCTTTCATCATCTGAAGCCCAGCTTCACAGCCCGCTTTCACGTTTTCTACCGTGACAAAACCGATCCAGTTGGCATACACCCACCGGTGGTCAGGATCGTACTCTACTGTGTAGAATATTTTGCCCTGGGCGTTTTTGAGTTCTTTTTTGCTTGTCATAGCTTTCACTTTTTGTTTGCTTAGCAAAATGCTGATTATTGTATCTGGCTCCCAATGACAGTCCAAACGCTTCTTACCTGAGTAAGAAACCCTTCGGAATTGTTGGGAGGTGACTCCTACCGCTTCTCTTATGAAAACTTTCTTTTCAGAATATCAGACTGACTACCCCTCCTATACTTTCTCCTACGCCGTGTACGCTATCAAAGAGGCTGCTGCGGAGATTCCTGAGATATATCAGCGGGGCTTTTTGCCCTATACCGGCGACTTATCATTAGCCGAAGATCACTTTTATCTGGCCCGTAGCCTCCGGGTGGACCTAGCGCGTTTTAACACCTCGTCAGAGAACCGTCGGGTAGACCGTAAGATTCAGCCCCTCGCCGTAGATATGCAGGTGATTGACCGGACTGATTTTGATACGCATGATGCTACGTTTACCTCTTTTTGTCAAGCTTACGCCGAAGAGCGCTTTGCCGGCGGCTCGATGAACACCGAGCGACTTGAGTACGTACTCTCTCGCGAACTAATCTCGCACGTCTTTTACTTTGGCACCGCTGACCAAACTTTCGGCTACGTGCTGGCCGTGGTAGCCGACGGAATGCTTCACTACTGGTTCTCGTTTTATGACACGGACTATATCAAGCAGTCGTTGGGTAAATGGATGATGTGGCGGGTGATTGACTGGGCGCAGCAGCAGGGATTGGCGTATGTGTACATCGGCACCTGTTACCGCGAGAAGTCGCTCTACAAAGTACGTGACCACCGGGGAGCCGAGTTCTTCGACGGACGGGGCTGGAACCGTGATACGGACTTTCTAAAAGAACTGTGTCGTAGCGATGATACCCCGCGCACGCAAGACTTGTTCAAGTCTGACCAGCGAGATCGGCTGGCCTAAAAAAAGCGTCAGAATGACTCCTGACGCTTGCGTTTATCTCGTTAAGTGTAAAGGTGTTAGGCACCAAATATTTTGGTGAGTACGCCTATTTTAAGCGGTCGGGCTGAGAATCCGGCCAGACTAACGATGTCGATTACATCGCGTCGCTCTAACCGTTCGTCAGCTTCTACCGTCAATATTTTGTCGACACACTCGGTGTCAACGTACCAGTACACAATACTAGCCGTGTTGTCTAAATACGAAGCAACTCGGTCCAGACAAGTACTGCTACTGATGTTGGTTTTAAACTTGAAAATCTTCATAAACGATAGCGGGTTTTAACCACAATGGTACTAAATCACGTCGGCACAATTTAAGTTCCTAGGTGCTAAACTTATCGTCTTGTTGGGCAAAATTCCTACATTCGTACAGAAAATTCGCAACAACATCTTTCATTTTATGAAAATAGTTTAACGAATTAGTTTTTTAATTATATTATACCTATTTCTGCCGCTCAGCTATGAAATGGATCATCCAGTGGGCCACGCGTCACATCTCTCGTCAGCACCTACAGCTGTTCAGCCGCCCCGTGCTCAGCTTGCTAGCCCTGTTTTATCGGGGCAAGCAGGTGCACTGTCCCGTCGACGGACGCTCGTACCGAAAGTTTTTACCCTACGGACGCATCAATCCTCGCCCCAACGCGCTGTGCCCCGGCTCGCTTACGCTCGAGCGGCACCGCTTGCTGTGGTTGTACCTGAAGGAAAAAACCGACTTCTTCCAGAAGTCCATTAAGCTACTGCACGTGGCCCCTGAGATATGCTTCGTAGAGCGCTTCGAACGCATGGAGCACATCGACTACACCACGGCAGATTTAGATTCGCCCTGGGCTAAGGTGAAAATGGACCTGCACGACATTCAATTCACGGAAAATACGTTTGACGTAGTGCTGTGTAATCACGTGATGGAACACGTGCAGGATGATATACAGTGTATGCGCGAAATTCTTCGGGTGCTCAAGCCGGGTGGATGGGCCATCATTCAGAGCCCTACCTACGACTTGAAAGAAACCTATGAAGACCCTACCATTGTGAGCCCGCAGGACCGCGAAGCGGCTTTCGGTCAAGACGATCACGTGCGCATGTACGGCCACGATTACGGTGACCGTTTGCGGCAAGCCGGTTTTTTAGTCACCGAAGACGACTACGTGAAGCACTTCACGGCCGATCAGATTGCCTACTACGCCCTGCTACCCGACGAGCTCATCTATCTGTGTCAGAAAAGGGTTAATGCCAGCGACGTACTTTCACCGCCCGAAGAGCGCGCCACCCTCACCAGCGAGTAGCCTGGTTAAAGAAAGGTTTACCTTCATTTTGTATGCCATACCATCCGTTCTCTCTTCTCCGTTTATCCGCTCTCTGTTTAGTAAGTTTCTACGTTCCCACTCGACGTTCCTGCCGATAAATTTTATCTTTGCCTTTTTAAACGATATTACACCCTAATATGAAAGTATTACTGCTCGCCGGGGGATTCGGCACCCGGCTTAGCGAAGAAACGCATACGATTCCTAAGCCGATG
Organism: Tunicatimonas sp.; assembly: GCA_965213875.1. Lineage (GTDB taxonomy): Bacteria > Bacteroidota > Bacteroidia > Cytophagales > Cyclobacteriaceae > Tunicatimonas. Next base: position 100,287 of record CBDCAN010000037.1, read on the forward strand.
GTAGAAGTGGGCGGCAGACCCATTCTTTGGCACATCATGAAGATCTACTCTTCGTACGGGTTCAACGAGTTCGTAGTGTTATTAGGCTACAAAGGCTACGTGATCAAGGAGTACTTTGCCAACTATTTTCTGCACCAAAACGATGTAACGATCGACATCGCTAACGATAGCATAGAGACGCACAGTCACCATCAGGCCGAACCTTGGAAGGTAACCCTCATCAACACCGGTCTGCGCACCATGACGGGCGGCCGCCTGAAGCGCGCTAAGCAGTACCTCAACGGCGAACCCTTCATGTTTACCTACGGCGACGGAGTGGCAAACGTAGACATTGAGAAGCTGGTGGCTTTCCATAAAAACCATGACAAACTGGTAACCATGACCGCCGTACAGCCCGAAGGGCGGTTTGGTGCGATGCGCATTGAGCCTGACCAGCGCGTGAGTAGTTTTGAAGAGAAACCCGAGGGCGAAGGCGGCTGGATCAACGGCGGCTTCTTCGTGTGCCAGCCCGACATGCTGGACTACATCGCCGGCGACGAGCAAATGTTTGAGCACAAGCCCCTGAACGACCTGGTGCGCGCCGAGCAGCTGGTGGCCTATAAGCACCACGGTTTCTGGCAGGCCATGGATACCCTGCGCGACAAACGTCGCCTGGAAGGTATGTGGGAGGATAATAACGCCAAGTGGAAAATCTGGTAACAGCATGAGTAAAAAAGTATTAATCACCGGCGGTTTAGGAAATCTGGGCAGTTGGCTCACCGCCTACTTCTGTGAGCAAACCGACTACGATGTGACGGTGCTGGCGAGTCGGCAAAGACCTATTCTATCAAACCTAAACTTTGACTTTATCGCCTGTGATATTGCCGACCGGCAGGCGGTTGGCCGTAGCTTAGAAGGGCGTTCGTTCGACTATGTGGTGCACACCGCCAGCGTCAACGACTTTTTTGAGGATAATTTTGCGGAAGACGCGCTGCGCGTCAACGCGTTGGGTACCCGTCATCTACTAGCGCACTTTGCGCAGCAGCCTGCCCTTCCGCACTTCGTCTACTTCTCTACTTTTCAGGTGTACGGCCGACGTAACGGTGAAATTACCGAAACCACTCCTACCGAACCGAAGAACGATTACGGAGCTACCCACCTGTTTGCTGAGTACTACGTGAAGCAGTTTCACGCCACGCATCAGCTGCCCTACACTATCTTTCGGCTAACCAACAGCTACGGCTGCCCCAAAGACCCGGACTCTTCCAAGTGGTATTTGGTGCTCAACGACTTAGCCCGCATGGCGGCTACCGAGGGCCAGATCGTTCTGAAATCAAACGGGCAGGCTTCACGTGACTTTATCTGGATGGGCGATGTCTGCCAGATCATTCATCGTACGCTGGAGCTGCCCCAGCCACCCAACGACACCTTCAATATCAGCGGTGAGCGTACCTACCGTATGATTGATGTGGCCGAAATGGTACAAACGGCCTATCAAGACGAATACCAAGAAGCACTGCCCATCAAGATCAATGAAGATGATACTAATCAGTACCCTGATGACCTGCTGGTCAGTTCGGCGAAGCTACGCCAGCTTGTAGACTTTGAGCGCGATGCGCATTTTCAGGAAGAAGCAAAACAGATATTTGCGTTAGCCAAACGATCGGCGCAACCGCATTAAATAAATTCTATGAATGTATTCGTTACGGGGCACCAGGGTTACATTGGTGCCCACCTCGTTCCACTGCTGCTCGAGCAGGGGCATACCGTCACCGGTTGCGATATCGGACTGTTTGAAGGCTGCGGCTGGGAGTCTACCGTGCCCCCTACCCGAACCCTGGAGAAAGACGTACGCCAACTTACGGCCGATGACCTACGCGGTCATGATGCCGTAATGCACCTGGCAGCTCTGTCTAATGATCCTATGGGGGCCATTGACGAAGGCTTAACCTACGACATCAATCAGGATGCTACTATCAGGTTGGCTCAAATAGCGAAGGAAGTGGGCGTCGCCCGTTTTTTATTCGCCAGTAGCTGTGCCATCTACGGCACCGGCAGTAAGCCTAATATGGATGAGGGCGATCCGGTAGCTCCCATCACGGCCTACGCTAAGTCTAAGATTGAGTCAGAGCAGCAAATCAGCGCAATGGCGGATGACCACTTCTCGCCCGTGCACCTGCGTAACGCCACGGCTTACGGACACTCGCCGATGCTACGCATCGATTTGGTGGTTAACAACCTGTTGGGTTGCGCCGTGGCCAAGGGCAAAATTGAGATTAAGAGCGATGGTAGTCCGTGGCGCCCGCTGATCCACTGTCGTGATATTGCCCGGGCCTTTGTAGCCCTGGCCGAAGCCCCCCGCGACGTGGTGCACAACCAGGTAATCAACATCGGTGGCAACGACGAAAACTATCAGGTACGCGACGTGGCCGACTACGTGCAGCGGTTGCTGCCTGAGGCTGAGATTGTGTATACCGGTGAGGTGAACGAAGACCCCCGAAACTACCGGGTGAGCTTTGACCGACTCAACACCCTGCTGCCCGACTTTAAGCTAGCTTATACGTTAGAATCCGGCATGCAAGAGCTTTACGAAGAAGTACCAAGAGCACAACTTCAGCGAGCAGGATTTTGATGGTGAGCAATTCGTTCGCCTACGCGCGCTACGCCAAACGATGAACAAAATAACTTCCTAATCCTTCTGTACCATGATTTTTACTGAAACTAAGCTCTCTGGAGCTTTCATGCTAGATTTAAAAAAGCTAGGCGATGACCGCGGTTTTTTTGCTCGGGCGTTTTGTGCGGAAGAAATGGAAGAGTACGGCCTCAACCCCACTACCGCCCAGTGTAATCTGTCGCGCTCTGCGCAAAAACACACGCTGCGCGGGTTTCACTACCAAACCGGTGACGCTCAAGAGGCCAAAACCGTACGCTGTATTCGCGGTAGTATCCTGGATGTGATCATTGACATTCGCCCCGATTCAGAGACGTACTGTCAACACGTAGCCGTGGAGCTAACCGCTGATAATCACCGATCACTTTACGTACCGGAGGGGTTTGCGCACTCTTTTATCACGCTGGAAGAGAACTGTGAAGTGTACTACCACGTGTCGCAGTTGTACACGCCGGGCAAAGAAGCGGGTATCCGCTGGAACGATCCGAAGTTTAATATTGAGTGGCCTACTGATCAGCCGGTACTATCGGTCTAAAAAGACCAGAAACTGGCCTGACTTTGAAGGCTGATCACCTACATAATTTCCTGCTGCAACATCTCTATCTTCTCCAGTTGAGGCTGCTGCATGTCGGCGATATCGGCCGCCAAGCCGCGGATCACAGCGTTATCGGCCTGCGCCGCTAAACCCTCCAGGTTTTTTAAGTTCCTTTTGAGGTCTTGGTGTACCACTTCTACGTAAGCCTGCTCAAAGGCTTCGGACGGTAGCTCCTGTAAACTATCGTAGACGGCCTGCTGGTCGGTCGTCAGAGTGCTGGGCATGTCCATTTCAACGGTTTTGGCGAGCTCCTGAATCTTCGTCAGCACCTCACTGCTTTGCAGAGCAATTTCTCCGCCGACCTCCTTGACGACGAGCGTAGTGGCTTTCTCTACCGCCATCTCGCTCAGTTGCATCTGCATATGATTGGTCATCGCCGTAAATAGCACCATATCGCCGCTCGACGTAGCCTCTTCATTCGCTTCTACCGTCGTTTCCGTCACGGCTTCAGTAGTTTCGTCGGCACTTTTTTCAGGAGTACTACTGCAGGCACTCCAAAAGAGCGCACTTATCAGTAAAGAAAATGTGTGTCTGCTCATCACAAGTAGTTTTATGGACTTCTTCTACAAACTTCGGGCAGCGGCAAATGTTTTCACCCGCTCAGGTACCGGCGTATAAGGACTTTTCTGCAAGAAGTAGAACTTTACCAGACCGTAGCCGTACCCCACGAAAACCATCAGCGAAGTGACTACGCTCAACAGAGCCACCTTTGGCGAACGATAGCGGACCAACGCCGCCGCCATCACCGCCAGTAGATAAGCACCGAATAACGCGCCTAGGATGATCGCCCCCGGTGGAAACACGAATCCGGCCAGCAGCCAAGTCAGCAGAAATACGTAGAAGCCCAGGGGCAACAGGTGCATCAGTTTAAAGCTGTCGGGGTAGATGCGCTGTAGGTTAATTCGTGACTTGCCGAACCACACCATCTGCTGCCAGAAGCCTTTGATGGTGTCTTTGCGCTTATGATACACGTAAGCATCCGGGATGAGGCCACTGCGAAAACCTAGCTTCTGAATGCGGATACTAAGCTCAAGGTCTTCACCGCAGTTGGGCAGGGCAAAACCCTCAGTGGCTTCGTACACCGCTCGCGAAAAGCCCATATTGAAGCTCCGGGGCTGGTACGTACCCGTCTGCTGCACGCGCCCCCGTGTGCCTCCGGTGGTCAGGTAGGAGGTGAGAGCGAAGTCAGCCGCCTTCTGCACCGCCGTGAACGATTTGTGTGCCCGATCAGGACCGCCAAAGGCATCCAGTGGATCGGTTTGCAGATGATCGTACACCGCTTGCAGATAGTGCGACGGAATGATGATATCGGAATCCAAAATGATGAAATACTCGCCCCGGGCCTGCTGCATGCCGTGGTTACGCGAAAAGCCCTGCCCGTGATTGCCCGTGGGGGCGTAGTGTACGTCGAGCCGATCGGCAAACGTAGCCACCACTTGGTCTGATTTGACAGTAGAACCGCTCTCCACCACAATCACCTCAAAGTGGCGGTAGGTTTGCTGCGCCAGTCCTTCCAGTACCTCACGAATTTCGTGCGGACGGTTGTAGACGGGAATGATCAGGGAAAAAAGCATCACTTAAGGTTAGAGACTTTCTCAGCGGAACTGTTCCGCTCGTCGGCAATGAGGTAATCGTTTTTACGGCCCGCACCGAGGATAATCATCTCGGCCACGAAGCCCGCCATAAACAGTTGCACCCCTACGATGACGGCCACTAATGCCAAAAAGAACAGCGGCTGATCGGTGACTTCGCGTACGTAGAGTTGCTGACTGGATTTGTAGATTTTCTCTCCCAGCAGCCACATAGTAACAATAAGCCCAAATAAAAAGGAAAATGTGCCCAGCACGCCGAAAAAGTGCATGGGTCGCTTCTTGAACTTGGTCACGAAGGTGATCGATAGCAGGTCGAGGAAACCGAAGATGCGGCCAATACCAAATTTGGTGGTACCGTACTTACGCGCCTGATGCTGCACCACTTTTTCGCCGATACGGTCGTAGCCATTGCGCTTGGCCAGCATCGGAATGTAGCGGTGCATCTCGCCGTACACCTCCAGGGTTTTGACCACCTCGCCCCGGTAAGCCTTCAGTCCGCAGTTGAAATCGTGCAGATCAATCTCCGATATTTTACGCGTCACGAAGTTGAAGAACAGCGAAGGAATGGTTTTAGTGATCGGATCGTGGCGCTTCTTCTTCCAGCCCGACACCAGGTCGTAACCTTCGTCTTTGATCATTGCGTAGAGGGCCGGAATTTCGTCGGGGCTGTCCTGTAAATCAGCGTCCATGGTGATGACTACCTCACCCCGCGTGTGGTCAAACCCCGTCTGCAAGGCCGCCGACTTGCCGTAGTTACGGTTGAAGCGAACGCCCCGGATGGCCGGGTTCAGGTCAGACAGCTCTTCTACGACTTCCCACGAGCCATCGCGACTGCCATCGTCAATGAGCAGCACTTCGTAAGAGAAGCGGTGCTCGTCCATTACCCGGGCGATCCACGCGCACAGTTCGCGCAGCGATTCGGCCTCATTGTACAGAGGCACCACCACCGAAATATCGCACTGATACGTTGTTTCTACGTTACTCAAACTCCGGTTTGTTCTTTTTCACAATGGCCGCGATAATGGCGGCTACAATCAGCCCCAGTACTGCTTGAAACAGTAACGCCAGCGACTGCGCAGCAATTCCAAAAGGATTGGTATTTTCGGCCTCGACCATGGCTTCGTCAATATCTTTGTCATTCGCACCAAGACTTTCCATCACCTGAGCCGCCTTGTCAATGTTCTCTCCTCTTAGTACCTCGGCCACATCGGGTGCCAACACGTTATACTGCACCATTTGATAGGTAGTATTGATGGCGGCGCCGATCATGAAGATGATGAACGAAGAAACAAACGCCTCCTTGAACGACAGATAGCCCCCTTGCTGCTCCTTGAGATCGCGGCCCGCAATAATCAGAATAGTAACCGTGACCACGGTGGGAACGATAGAAAGCCAGGACTCCTGCAACAGCCGATAGTCCATGGCAAATACAATGGCGGTAAAAACTACTGTGATCACTCCGATGTAGAGTCCGTACTTGAGGTTATGATTCATTGGGCGTTGTGCGTGCGAAACAAATATAGAAAAGCCTTAGGTCTTTTCCTTTACCGGACTCTTTCTTTGCACCATCGCCACCACCAACGTGACGAATAACCCGGCCATCAGCTTGCGAAAGAAATCATCCAGTAGCACATCAGTGATCGTAGTAGCGGCTACCTCACGGCGTACTTGCCGGTACGTCTCTTCACCTAGCTCCTCAACAAAATTTTCGCGGTTTTCTTCTACCATAGCGGTGCGGTCGGCCACAAAATCATTGACCCAAGGTTGCCCCAGTGTGTTCAGATAAATTCCGATCAGGATCACAAATAGCAGGGCTGAGGTGGCGTAGGTCACAAAGCCCACGCTGATGCCCTGCCAAAACTGTAAAAAGCCCCCCTGATAATACAGACGAAACTCGCGCACGGCCACAAAAACGAATACCGCCAGCAGAAAGTAATCGAACCATTTGTTGACGATCAGCGGATTCTCCTCAAAGAGGGTAATGGCAAAAAAAAGCACTACCGCCAGTCCGCCACTCACCAGGCCGTACCTCAGGCCAACCGCCACGATAGGATGCTTCATACGGCGACTTGGGCTAGATAGTGCTGATGCTGATGAAATACCGCCTGAACTTGTCCGGTTAGTGCTTGACCGTACCAGGGGTGATTAATAGCACGAGAATGGTGGTTTTGGGCGTTCCACTCCCACTGAGCGCCGGGGTCGAAAACGGTGAGGTTGGCTACTGCACCCGGCTCAATGCTGGGCACACTACGCTTGAGCAATTGGCGCGGCTGTGTGGTCAGTTTCTCAATCAAAAGCGCCCACGGCAGTTCGTCGGATACCACCTTGCTCAGCGTAGGTAGTACCGCAGGCAAACCTAACAGGCCGAAGGCAGCCAGATCAAACTCGCACTTTTTGTTCTCTTCGTCCTGCGGCTGGTGCGCCGACACAATGGCATCGATGGTGCCGTCGGCCAGTCCGGTGCGTAACGCTTGTTGATCGGCGGCGGTGCGCAGCGGTGGATTCACCTTGTAATTAGTATCAAAGGTGATGAGTTGGGTGTCGTCAAACACCAGTTGATGAGCCGCCACGTCGCAGCTCACGTTCAGCCCCTGGGCTTTGGCCCGGCGAATGATCGCTACCGCTTCGGCTGACGATACACTGCTCACGTGCAAGCGAGGCGGGTGGGCGTAGGTAAACTCACTCGCGTAGGCCAGCAGTCGCAGGTCGCGCTCCAGGGCTACGGTTTCGGCCAGCACGGGCATACCCTTCATCCCCAGGCGGGTGCTCACCAGGCCTTCGTGCATGGTGCCGTAGTCGGTGAGCGAGGTTTCTTCCGGTCGGTTGATGATCAATCCGTCGAACTTCTGCACGTACTGCAGGGCTTTGAGCAGCACCTGACTGTGGGTGAGCGACTGCGTGCCATCGGTAAAAGCAACCGCACCGGCTTCGTGCAGGTCAATCATTTCGGTCAGCTCCTGCCCCTGCGCATCACGCGTGACGGCGGCCAAAGCGTGCAGTTGTACCGGTCCGTCGGTGGGCTGCCGCACGTAGTGTACACCATTTTTAGTCTGCACCGTAGGCTCAGTGTTAGGTAGTAAAGCCACCTCAGTAAAACCCGCCGCCGCCGCGGTGCGGGTTCCACTTTCTATATCTTCTTTGTGCTCTAGCCCCGGATCGCAGAAGTGCGCTTGCAGGTCGAACCAACCCACCGACACCTGTAAATTTTCACCGGTAACAGTATGATCAAAGTCCCCGGTCGGAACATCTTCTTGCATCACTTCGATGACGCCATTGCGCAGTACGATATTTACTTGCTTCTGATGCCACGGTGAAGCGGTATTTAGTAGCGTGGCCGATTGGATAAGGACGTTCATGTAGAGTGGCTTTTATAAACCGATATGCTTTTCAATCCGCTTAAAACGTTTTTCATTACTTGATTGGACAGCGTCTAATGCGTCAAAATCGTGCGAAAGATCTCCCACCGCTTCTTCCACCTTCTCCGCAGCCTCTCGCTGAAAAGCGACTTTAGCTGGCAGGACGTTTAAACTTCTTCTAATTTTTTTCAGTTCTTCATCCATATCTCCAGCCTTTTTGATACATCTTTTTGCTCTTTGTCTTCACAATCCGTCGGGTATCACCGAGCGCACTTTCTTATGCGTACGCGCTCTTAATCTAGCATTCAAAGTTAATCATTTTCGTTGGACCGCACCATCTCCGTCTGCCTAGAGAAGCCGAATCAGCAGCACTTCAACCAGTAAGAAGAGCAATGCGAGCAACAACGCGTATTTCCACAGAGAGGCCTGATCGCTCTTGTTTTGCAACTGCGCACCGAAGGTTTCCACGTCATCGGCTTCGTACAAAGATACGTGGGGCGACTCGGCCGCAAGTGCTTCTAGCTCCGTGGGGGCGTAAGCGGCCACCTGCGACTCGCGCTCGTCGACGTTAAACGATAGCGTGAGTAAAGGGGCCGCTGCGGTATCTTCGGACGCGTACGCCAGGTCATAGAAACCGGCTTCCAGCACGTCCTGCGGCATCTCCATCACCAGCCGCTGGTTCACCTGTCGTTGCGAAGGAATCACCGCCTGATCTTGATGACGCAGTTGATACACCGTCTGCGATGATTCGCCCAGGGTATCAGCGGCAAAATTACGGGTCTTCAGATCAATCACCGGCTGCGCCACCGAGTAATACAACGGCACCTCCAGCGACTTGCTCAGCGAGGCCAGCCGGTACATAATTGGTACAAAAACTCCGTGCCGGTACAGACTGGTGAACTCCTGCCGCAGCGGGGTGGTAAATACGAACGCTTGCTGGGTGCTACTCAGTGGGTTACGCAGCGCCAGCAGAAAAGGCTCACCGGTGCGGTAGCGCAGGTACGCCTCGCCCGGCATATTATGATCTACTAAACTCACCGCCGTTGGCATCTCAAAGTTGGTCTCTTCGCTTTCAAACATATTGTTGAAGAACGGATTGGCCAGGTCAGGATTAGCCAGTGGCGGTGCCGTGGTGTTGGCCGAATCAGACAAAGGCAACCGTTCAGCCGCCAGATTGCTGCTACCGGTAATTTGTCGCAAAAAACTGACGTCGCCCGAAGGGGGCATCACGTAGACCCAGTGTCCGCCGTTTTCGGTGTACTGCTGAAGGTAAGGGGTAATGGCCCGACTCGTTTCTTCGGTCAGGTTACCGACTTCGTTCAGCACCAGCAGATCAGCGTTCTCAATCAGGCTATAATCCAGGTTGTTGATACTGAACGACTGGAAATCAAACAGCTGCTCGTTGGCGTACACCCGAGCCACGTTGGAAGTACCCGGTTGGCCGGTGGTAATTTCGGTCACGGCAATACGGTCGCCCAGGTTAAGTGTGAAGTAGAATTCATTGTCGAAGGTAGCCGGATAATCCTCAAAACGCAGCTGTCCGCGATTGCTGGCTTCCAGCGGAAAGTTGAGCGGAAAACGTAGCACCTCGGATGCGAAAGCCCCGACGCTCACGCTGGCGTTGGCCACCTGCTGACCGTTGATGAGCAGTCGTACGATCAGATCTTCTACGGCCTCGTTGCCCTGGTTACGCACCGACACCGCCAGTTCGTTGGCCCGCTCGGCCAGCATGAAAGGGTTGGCCAGGTACACTGAATCTACGTACAGGTTATTGTTAAACGAATTGACAATCGGTACTAAGTTGACGCTCATACCGGTATCAGACTGTAGCGGCGTCAGGGCCTCCATCGTAGATCGTTGAAAGTCGGAGATCACGTAGAGCTCGGTGGCGGCATCTTCACCGTCGGCCTGAAAGGCGCGAGTTGCTCGGTCGCTGCGGACTTTGTTCACAATTTCTTCAGCGGTGCGCGATACACCGGTGAGGGTAAGTTCAGCGGTCAGGTCGCTCAGTTCTTCTTCGTTTTTCGGCACCCGCGAGAAGCTTCCGAAGGCATTGGTGAGCAGTTTGTAGCGTGTGTTGCGCGGGTACTGGCGAGTGATCTCATCAATCACACCCACCGCCTGATCCACGCTGCGCACTCCCGACGCCAGCTCCGACGACATGCTTAACGAGTTGTCTAGGTACAGGTACACCAGTTTGTTGGCGGTCGCCTCGTCACCGGCGTTGCCAGGGAAGAAGGGCTGCGCAAACGTAAGCACCAAGCAGGCAGTAAACAGCAAGCGCGACAGCAGAATCAGCCAATGCTTTACCTTCAGTTTGGAAGTGGTGGCTTCCTTCACGTTTTTCAGGAAGGCGGTGTTGCTGAAGTAAACCCGGCGGGTACGACGGAAATTGAAAAGATGAATGATGATGGGAATGCCCAACGCGAGCAAACCCCACAGAAACTGCGGATAAACGAAGCTCAAAAGCAGGAGGTGGTTATTGGATGCTGAATGTTAGGTGACTTTCTGGGTGGCAAGATGTTGAAAGTTTGGGGGTTAGTTTTTGGGTATTAGATGACTTGCTGGACAGTAAGGTGTTGGTTGATGGTTATTAGATACTGGATAACTTTCTGAGTGGTAAGATGATGGTTGTTAGAATGGGTTGCTGGTTTGGTTGTGAGTACGAATGTAATTAGATAAAGGGTTTTGTGTAGAGATATTGTGTAAAAAAGCCGAGGTGATGCACTTGAGCTAGTCTTCCAAGAGAAGGAAGGCAAAAACCACTTTTTCAGTGTCTATTTTGAAAACGACCTACAGGTTGGCGCTTCAATAGCCGGATAGCCCACGCTTGCTATCATACGAATAGTACGCGTGCGAGGCACTCTCCGCTGAGCGAAACCGGACACTAAGTGTTCACTAGCGAACACTATCAAAGCGGCAGAAAATGCCTCTGCTTCATCGGGAAGCACATTTGAGGACTTGGCATTCTTGTTGAATTCACCTGAGTAGACACTAACTAAAACCAATATGTCACGCTACTTCACCCTGCTACTCATACTATTTAGCCTCAGTCCTGCCTGGGCGCAGCACCAGATCAGCGGTACGATACAGGACGATCAGGGTCAGCCCCTCCCCTTCGCCAATGTGCTACTGCTGGCGGCCACCGACTCTTCACTGGTCAAAGGAACCGTCGCCGATACGACCGGCACCTACGCCATAGCATCCGTGGCCGACGGTCACTATCTTCTGTCAGTGCAGATGATCGGCTACACCAGTTATTTCTCCGAACCTTTCCGGCCCAGCGCGTCTAACGCGCAGCGCGCTGCGGTCCAGCTCTCTGAGGCAACCACCGAACTGGGTGAGGTAGTGGTGAAGGCCACTAAACCACTGATCGAGGTCACCTCCAATGCCCTGGTGATGAACGTTGAATCTAGTCCAATTTTGCAAAATGGCTCGGCCAAAGAGGTGCTGGAGAAGTCGCCCGGTGTGGTCGTAGACCAGAGCGGCAACATCAGCGTGAAGGGCAAGTCTAACGTACTCATCTACCTCGACGGCAAGCCCACCTACATGTCCACCGCCGACCTGATGCGAATGCTGGAGAGCATGCCCGCCCAGCACATTGAGAAGCTCGAAATCATGGATAACCCTCCGGCCAAGTACGACGCTGAGGGCAACGCTGGCATCATCAATATTGTGCGCACCGCCGAAGCGGCGGTCGGACTCAACGGCACGGTGGGCGTTAACGCGGGCTACGGTCGCTACGAGAAGGTTTCACCCAGCGTGCAGCTCAACTATCGTCAGCAAAAGTTCAACCTGTTCGGCGACTACAGCTACTTCTACAACAAAAACTTTAATACCAACGATATCTTTCGCCGTATTCCTAATGAAGACGGTACCATCGTCACCTTTGATCAGTTCACCGACCGTGTTAACATTCCTCAGGGGCACAACTTTCGCGCCGGGGCCGATTGGTTTATCACCAAACAAAGCACGCTAGGATTTCTCATTAGCGGTAACGCGGGCCGGTTTGATCAAACCGCCGACGCGACAACACTTTTGGGGGGAGAAAACAGAAACCCTTTTGATCAGGTCGTGGCTGATAACCGGAACAACGGCGACTGGCGAAGCCTGACCTACAACCTAAATTTTGAGCAAGACTGGTCGGGCGGCAGCAACCTGCGCCTTGATGTGGACTTGGTGCAGCGTATCAATAACAACGCTCAGCAAAACGACAATTTCTTCCTGAGTAATGAAGGTGCTATGACAGCCGCACCGTTGCGCGTGCGCATTGGCTCAGAAACCGCGATTGACATCTTTGCCGGGCAAGCTGACTACAGTCGGCCCCTGGGCGAAGGCTGGCAGTTAGAAGCCGGTGCCAAAGTGAGTCGGGTGTCTACTGATAACCTGTTTGACTTTCGTACGCTAGACGATAACGATGTGGCCGTGGTCGACCCTGACCGCAGTAATCAGTTTATATACGACGAGGATATCAGCGCCGGTTATGTGAACGTGAGCAAAAAGTGGAACGATCGCTGGCAAACGCAGGTCGGCCTGCGCGGTGAGCATACCCACTCGGTGGGCAACTCCATCACCCTGAACAACGTGGTAGACCGTAATTACTTCAACCTGTTTCCGAGTGCCAGCGCGTCTTACACCATTCCCGAGCAACATAGCTTTTCACTGTCGTACAGCCGCCGTATCGACCGCCCTGACTACGGCAATCTCAACCCTTTTGAGTACTTCTTGGATCGTTTTGTGTTCTCACGCGGCAACCCGTTCCTGAACCCGCAGTACACTGATGCCTACGCCTTCACCTACGGACTGAAGAATACCGTATTCCTCACGCTCAACTACAATCACACCACCGACGCTATCACCGAAGTAATCAACCAGGTAAACGAAAGCCAAACAACCTTTCAGACGGTAGCCAACCTAGATCAAATCACGAACTACAGCGCGAACCTATCCACTCCGCTTCCGGTAACCGACTGGTGGACTGCCAACTTGAATCTGACCACCTTCTACAACGAGGTACAGTCGATCTTCACAGAAGGTGGTTTTATTGACAACAGCCAGTGGACCTACAGTTTACAGGCGCAGAATACCATCGCGCTACCGGGCGATGTAGAACTGGAGGTCAGCGGTTTTTACCGCTCACCAACGCTATGGGGAGCCTTTGAGATCAGCGAGCAGTACCAGATGGATCTGGGAGCCACGCGTACCTTCGGACGGCTGCGGGTGCAAGCCAGCCTCAACGACGTGTTCAACTGGCAGGGTAACAGCGTCAACATCCAACAGGGCGACATCGATACCGACGTGGTCAACCGCTGGGAATCGCGGGTATTTCGGCTTAACCTCTCGTATCGGTTTGGCAACGAAAAGATCAAGAAAGCCCGTCGCCGCGGCACCGCCTCCGACGACCTAAAACAACGGGCCGGCGGGGACAATTGATTAAACTGTATCGGCTCTATGTCTATTTTCCTTAGACAATACTGCCCGCTCTCTTCATAGGGCTTGCTGGGTTCGCACCCATGATCAAAAGCCACAGACAGGTTCCGATTTCTCCGATAGAAGCCGGTAGCCCCACGATGGTTGCGAACATCGTTTGATAAAAGTCTGGGTACAAGAACCCTCCGAAGAACGTGATTAAGTACCCAAAGCAGCCCGCCATCAACAGTACCCCTAGTAGCTTGGGAAGAAAGCCAGACCTGAACACCAGATACCCGAAGGGCAATAGCCAGAGGCCCCAGAATATCTGCAAAAGTTCTATGCCGTTGTTGTAATGCTCGAGGTGCAGCATCACCTGCGTCTGTAATTCGGCTTGCCCCATGTGCTGCAAATATTCCGGAGGGTCGATAAGCGACAGCACATGAACCTTGTTGAGCATATTGGTGAAAGAAATAGGAATACTGATCAGCGCCAAAAGCACCATCAGCTGCGCGTGTACTCTGCTCACGATACTCAGTAACCGGTATAGTAGCAGAGGCAACAGCAGAAACGCCAGAAAGGTGATGACTCCGCTCACAATGCCCCAGCGAAACAAAAGCTCACCGCTCGTAATGTTCTCGAACGTTTGGGCGGCATCGTCCCAAACGATGAGTTGAGACGGAATGTAGATCAGATTGATGATTCCGCCTATCACCAGCAGTAGATAAACCGACCCTGCTAATCGCGCTGTTTTATGGGTTGTCATATTGCTTGCTTTAAACTGACAGCCGGTTGGGGCCAGTGCCACGCGTGCCACACGATCAGGGTAGTAATAGCACTTTCTAATACCGCCAAAAAGACGTAGAATGTGTACCAGGGCGTCAGAGAACCGATAGCGATCAACATCATCATCAGGGTGAACATCAGCCCAAAGATAATATTGAGCCACCGGTTGACTTTCGGTTCTAGCAAGACTGACAGAGCGACCATGACCGCCGGAATGGCTAAAACTACCGAGGCGATGAGCAATTTAGCAGGACTATCCAGCAGGTGCGAACCGCTGATGAGACTATCTACTTTCTCTGGGGTATACAACTCAAAGTAGTCACCGTAAACGTAGCAGAACAGTACGGATGTCCACAGAGCCGAGAGTTTGATTTTAATATTGACTGGTCGGTTTTCTAAGGTCATGATGCTACCCACTTGGTTCTCACTTAAAGATGCCGAGAAACCAGTAATGGTTGCTTGATCGCAGGATTACGTTTATTCAGATATTATATGCAGGCTTTTATCCACCCGAATTATCGAAATATGAGAAGTCCTTCACAATTTTTCCGTTCTCAATCGTGAAGATGGCGCAAATGGGCAGTTCAAACTTATTGCCGTCTGGTGCCGTGCCGCTCGACATAAACTCTACAATAATACTTTCTGTCCCTGACGGATACATCTGAATGACACGATCATGTATATCAGGAAACATTTCGTTCAGTCCCGCATACTTTGCGACTGTTTCGGCCCGGGTCATTTTGATGATCCCCTGCCCCAACGAGGGGTCTTTGAATTCCGCAGTTCCAGCGTACATCTCTGACATTTTTTGCCATTCGTGGTTATTGAAATGCTTAAAGTACTGCTCAACTATTTCGCTATTTTTAACCGCTGATTCTGAAGCGCTCTTTTGCTCAGCGCAAGAAACGGATAGCACCATTAAGGATATAAGTAATGTTCGTGTCATTGTATAAGCTGGTTTTTAGAGGTCAGACAACATGTTGTCCAAGATGTACTCCCGCCTGATCTTCTGATTAATATTTTTTAGTACCTGATGAATGATTTTCCTTGACTCCTGATGTTCGTTATTCGTGAACAGGTGCGCTTTGACCAGCGACAGATAGATATGCTCACGGGGCAGTTCGTTTTCAACGGTCTCCAGTAATGCGCGGGCCTCTTCGGTTCTTTGTGCTCGGTTCAAGCAGTAGCAAAGGTTCAATTTCATCACGGGTGAATTCGAAAGCGAAAGCATCATTTGATACAGATCAACAATCTCATTCCAGTGTTTGATATCGCTCTTGGTCGCGGTCATGTGCCTACTGGCAATCAAAGCCTCAACATAGTATTTGTTGAGTATCGGCGGCTTATTTAGATAGTGAAACCCCAGCCTAATAAACTCAGTACTCCAGTGCGACTTGTCTTGCTCGAAGAAGGAAATAATTCGGTTGTCTCTAACCTTGGCGGGTATTCTTGCCAAGTGAAAACAGAATAAGGCTAGTAGGTTTCTGGTGGTCGTTCGCTCAAATTTTTCTGATAAATTCTTAGCCAGCGCCAGTGCTTCCAAACATAAATCGTCGTTAACGATAGTCTCATTTTTATCGCTGAACGAGTCAAACCCTATGTTGAATACCGCGTAAAAAACTTCTTCAACGATTGAAATCTCAGCCTCGGACACCTGCTCAAAAATGGAGTCAAACGCCGTGTCTTTGGCCATTTGCCGAAAGTCCTTCTTTGCCCGACTGATGCTTTTATAAATAGCACCTTGAGAAAGTAGCGTACAGGCGCTGACCTCTTTTACGTGAAGTCCAAAAATATTCTTCAGGATAAATATCACTTTGACCTGAGAAGAGACTGATTTAGCGCTAGACAAAAACAGTACGGTTTTTAGCCGTAAATCTTCAGTTACGCTGTCTGGTTCTGCACTTGCCGCCGGCTGAGCCTCGAACTTTAGCCGTTTTTCTCTTTTCAGATGATTAAGAACATCGTTCCGAGCTACGACGAAAAGCCATTTTTCTTTATTGTGCGGCAACCGATTCGGTTTCCAATTCAAAGACTTGTAAAATGCGTTTTGAATAGCATCCTCAATCTCGCTGACGTATCCGGCTCCAAATTGGCTGAAGAGTGCAGAAAACAGCTTACCGTAGTACTTTCTGTAGCTCGATTCTACTGCGGCAGATGTATCACACTTCATATTCCATAATCGGTCTGATCTCCGTCGTTCCTCCCCACAAATGACAAGGGCACCCCTTAGCTAGTGCGATAACAGTAGATAGATCTTCCACTTGTAATAAGTAATAGCCGCCAACCATTTCTTTAGCTTCCAGAAAAGTGCCGTCTTTCACCACGCAGTCCTTCCCAGAAATATGCAAGCTCTTTTCTTCGAGTCCCTCACCTGAAATTAAGTAGCCAGACTCGGCCAGCTTCTCGGCCCATGCCATGTGAGCATTCGCCAGTTCTTCCATCTCCTTCGGAGAAAGTTTTTGCATCTGCTCGATGTCGTCGTGCAGTAGCAATAAGTATTTTTTCATCGTACAATTTTTGATTCACCCTAAAGACAATCATGCCCGTCTGATTTAGACATACTACCTGTAAATATTTCGAAACTAGTGGGCTACCTGTGTTCCTACCCGGCGACAGCACTTAGCCTACTCCCACCGCCGATACGGCACCTCGCTCCAGTCTAGCGTGATTTCTCCCTGTTCGTTGACCTCGTGCTGGTGTTCATCGGCGAAGTTAATAAAATCGACGGGGGCTGTCCGCGGCCGCTTTACCTGCCGAACCGCCTGCTCAATGAGTTGCTCAAAGGGCCGGGGGCGGATGCTCCACTTGGCAAAGCACAGGTGCGTTTGGCGGTAGGTTTTGATCAAGTACGTCAATTTCTTGCGGCTCACCTCGCCACACTCTCCCCAGAACAATGCTTCTCCCCGATCATCCAGCGACAGTAGGTCCGGCTTGTAACGAGGCTCTAACGCATGCCGCACTTCTATGCGAAGGTGGGGATACGTTGCACCGTACAATTCGGCTAAAAATATCTTCATCAGCACGTGTACTTCTCGCTCCTCCGGCCTTTTCACCAGCACGTAGGTTTGGCCATTGGCCCGGAAGGTCCATTTTCGCATCATGAGCAGCAGCGTACGTGGTCTTGCTAAGTTCGGTTAGCCGTTATGGTAAGTCGTCAACGGTGCGGTGTGTCTGTCGTAAAGCACTCGCATCCATCACATCGTGATACAAGAAGTCCACAATCTCATCAAAGCTTTGGGTTAAAGGCAAACCTGCCCAGCGGTGCGCCCCACCGAGCACCGTGTAGAGGTAGTAAGACACGCCCAAGCCCTGCAACCGCTCGGCGATGGGCTCTGAGCCGTACAGCATCAAGTACCCTGGGTCATCGGTGTGGCAGTAGTGGTGAGGTGCCGTGCCGTAGGGTACCAACCGATCGCCGGTACCGTGAAAAAGCTGGGTGGGGATCGCGGTAGTGCGATCTATTTTGTCGATGTTGACGACGGCCCCCGCCATGCTAATGACTCCGGCGTAGCTGAAATCAGGCGGAAGATTTTTGTCTTCGTAAACGTACGCCATATTGAGCACCGCTTCGGCTCCGGCACTCGATCCGGCCAGGATCACTTTGTCCTGATCAATACGAAACGCTTCGCGATCGTCGAGAAGGTGTTTGACGGCAAGGCCCACGTCGTGCGATGCCGCATCAATGGCGGCCACTTTTTCGCCAGCCTTCACATCGCAGCCAAAGCCAATGCCGCTCATGGTGAGCCGATACGAAACCGCAGCCACCGCGTATCCTCGCCGGGCCAGTTGATGCGCAAAATCTACGGTCTTTTTATCATCTCTCGCCCCGCTGGAAAACCCACCACCGTGTACGAACACCAACAGCGGCGTGGGTGCTTGCGCGGCGGCTGCGGCGTAATGATCGAGTTGTAGCGTATCACGTTGGTCGGTGTAGTAGACGTGGGTGGTTTTGTCCACTTCTGAGAAAACGCTATCTACGTACAGGGTTTGGGCGACAGTACCACTCGCTACAGATAATGCGAGTACGGCTATTGCGAGACACTTCATTCTTGTCATTCTAGTTTACTTTAATTATCAAGGTAACTTAGCACCACACTACCCAGCTTTCGCACTCATGCTACTACGCCGCAAAAGCACTTAGAACAATTAACTTTAGACAACTTCACACTACCGAAAAAGTAATAAAATTTAAAACTTATCCTAAGAAAAACATAAACTTGGGAAGGAGATAAACAAAATAAGAAACGTGAAATTTTCAAAGGCCGTTTTTATATCATTCGTATATCTTTTGCACGTTGGATGTGGCCTAAAGACAAAAAACGATAGATTAAATACAGATATTTGCATTTTGGGCGGGAGCGAATCAGGATTTACTGCTGCTATTCAGGCATCCAGATTGGGAAAAAGTGTGGTACTTATTGAGCCTACCGGTCATTCGGGTGGTATGCTGGTAGAAGGTCTAGGTAAAGATATTCGTTTTGGAAGCGCTCGTGTTATCGGAGGGATAGCCCGTGAATTTTACGTAGCCGTTGAGAAATATTATGGACTACAAGCTACATTCGATGATCCCGCGTGGTATTCAAAATATGAACCATCTGTTGCTGAAGCAGTCATTGAGCAAATGCTCGAAAAGGAAAAGAACATCACAATCATCAAAAAGATCCGAATAAAAGAACATAACGGAGTAGAAAAAGAGGGCAATAAAATCAACAGTGTAGTTCTCGAAAATGGAGTAGAAATAGAAGCTAAAGTGTTTATTGATGCTTCCATTGAGGGTCATTTACTTCATTTTGCTGGAATTACATCCGAAACAATTCGTGAAGGAAATGAAAAATACGGTGAATCTCTAAACGGGGTGCAAGGAGAAAATACGTTCAGGCAATTTTTAGTGAAGGTAGATCCGTACATCATTGAAGGTGATGCCACCAGCGGACTTATTGAGACAATTCAGGACGAAAAGCTAGGCAACCACGGTGATAAAAGTGCATACATACAAGGTTTTTGCTATAGAATGTGTTTGACAAAAGACAAAAGCAACCGCATTCCGATCTCGAAGCCAAGTAATTACAACTCTGACAAGTATGAAATATACAGTAGATATTTAGAAAAAGGGGGTAAGCTATTTAAACCATTTCCCAACCGTCATCATGGAAAAACGGATATTGGTAGTTGGCACGATCTCTCTGCTAATCTTTACGGAGAAAACCTGGAGTATCCATCAGGTGATTACAAAACACAGGATAGCATTATTCAGTATCACCGCGATTTTACTTTAGGATTGCTTTGGTTTTTGCAGAATGATAACAGCGTCGATAGCCTTACACGAGCAAATTGGAAAGGCTGGGGATTGCCGAAAGATGAATTCATAGATAATGGGCACTGGCCTAGACGCTTATATATCAGAAGTGCAAGGCGTATGGTTTCTGATTACGTTATTACCGAATACAATACCAAAATTAACACCCCTGATACAGTTTCAGACCCGGTTGCGATTGCGTGGTGGCCGCCTGATATGCATCATGCACGAAGAATTGTAAAAAACGGCTATGTATATAATGAAGGCTTTACCCATGTGGGAGGAAATAGAAGTTGGAAACCTTTCAAAATTTCTTATCGAGCTACCGTACCAAAGAATGATGAGTGTATCAATATCATTACACCAACGTGTCTTTCATCTAGCTATGTTGGATACGGAAGCATTAGAATTGTACCGACTTTTATGATTTTGGGACAAAGTGCTGGTGCTGCCGCCGTTATTGCTATTGATCATAAAAAAGCTGTTCAGAATATTTCATACGATACGTTGAAGAAAACACTGCTAGACAATGGTCAAATTCTTGAAATTCCAGATAATTGGTTAGAGATAATTTCATCAAACAACTAGATGATTGATATCTAGCCTCTAGAACCAGCGGGCAATAGTGTGTATAACCCAATATCACAAAACTCTGTAGGTAGTTTTGCCATTCGTCTAGGCCATAGCGAAACGCACTCATCTCAGCTGAACTATACTTTTTGATGGGAGTGCGCCGTTGATATTGCTGTAATCCGCAATAGGCCGGCCAGGTATAAGCCAGTACTACCTGGGCCATCATTGTTCTAACTTTGTAAGCTTTCTGACTAATCGACTGTAATCTTCACCCTATCACTCGTTTCGTTTAAAAACTCATCAATAGCGGTAAAGGTCAGCTCAAACACACCCACCTCGGTTGGATTCATAATTAACTTCGTCTTATCGCTATCAAGTTTGGCCCAGCCAATACTTTTATTATCAAGGCTAACCGTCAGATTCTCGCTATCAATGTCCCCAAAGTAGTCCGACGGAATGGCTAATTCCGTTTCCTCACCCGCCTTAACGACCCTTTCGGTGATTGGGTTGAAGACAAACGGCTTAAAGACTTTCTGCGTACTTATCCAATAAATATCTGACTCTTCTATACCTGATTGATTCATTGTCAGTTTGGTGAAAAACAGAAATTTGTTATCCATTGAGACAAACGGCCTTCTTTCCCAATCAGAGGTATTGATCGCAGCATCTAATAGCCTCGGCTCAGTCCAGTTGCTTTCAGCATCCCGGTAGCTAATGAACAAGTCCGGCCCGTTTTCGTCGGTTGCGTACCGACTGAAAATCAGGTAACGTTCATCCGGAGAGACAAAAATGCTTTCTTCGTCTCGCTCGGTACAGATGGCATCGATACGCTCTGCATTCAAGTACTTACTGTCATCAAGAGAGGATGAATATAAGTCGGCCAACCCATTCCCGTTTCTATTAGACGAAAAGTAGATGTTGCCATCCAGTGTCATACAGGCCGAAGCTTCTCTCGTCAGTGAACTGATCGGACTACCCACTTTTTCGGGATCACTCCAATTGCCACTGTTCTTGTGTAGTACCCAGATGTCGGTGACGAAGACATTGGTATCAGAACTGCTCTGCGCGTACAGCATAGACTTTCCGTCGGGCGAAAAATACGGAAGGTACACACTGCCACCCGCTAGTGGTTCAAAAGCGGTGGGCTCAGTCCATTCGTCACCAGACTTCTCAGCGTAGTATATTTCCCCGCTAAAGTCACGCTCGTCTAGCAACCCGAACGCTAGCTCTCTAGTATCAGACGTAAACGAGATACCGTGCTCCAACCTGCCTTTGACCGAAACTAAGTCTGGGGCAAAAATTACGGGTGTAGTATCAGGATGAGTTTGTCCTAGATAGTCAGTTGATACCGTGGAAGGTTTACAGCAAACTAATAGGATGACACATAAGAGCGGTAGAAGTCTTCTAATCATCAGGTTTCAACTTTGTAGTATCTATGTCTACACTTCTACCTTGCATATGGTTTGGGGCAGTAAAATAAAATGTTATTAATAAGACGTAGTGATAAATGGTCACCTCTATAAAAAGCCGTTGAGTAGAGCGCTTTCGTTTACCACCCTGGGTTCTGCTCCAGAAATCCCCCGTGTAGGTCAATTTCGGTCTGAGGAATAGGGAACAGCTCATCCCGACCCTCTTGTACGTTCTTGTCAGCCCCTTTCAGATCGTCAATGACTGTACCCCACCGCCGCAGGTCATACAAACGGGTACCTTCGGCGGCTAACTCTACCCGCCGTTCTTGGCGCACGGATTCGATGGCACTAGCTTGGGCGGTAACGTTGAGATCAGGTAGTCCGGCACGGGTACGGACTTGGTTGAGGGTGGTGACTGCTTCTGCCCATTGACCCTGTTCGGCTAAGGCTTCGGCTCGCACCAGGATAATGTCTGCTAACCGCAATACGATAAAGTCCATCGGCGACCGATCAGCCTGCACCTCACCTTTTATCCACCACTTCGCCCACCCTTTACAACCGAACGGTGAGATACTTTCATCAAACGATTCGCCTGGCTGCAACTGATAGTCAGGGGCGACCACTCGAAAGCCCGGCTCTACTAAAAAGTCACCTTCCTCTATGACAGTACCTTGACGCCGCTCATCGCCCGCTTCGAAAGCCGTCAGTAAGCCGTCTGATGGAATAAAGCCTCCCCAGCCCTTAAGACAGAGGGGACGAAACCATTGAGAAAACTCGTTTCCCTCGTTACCATCACCCCACCCTTGCGGCCCTTCGTTCGAGAAAACCACCCGAAAGATGATCTCAGTGTTTCCTTCATTACTAAGCAAAAATATGTCTCGGTAGCGGTCTAGCAGTTGATATTCTTTTGAGCCTATCACCTCTTGTGCTTGCGTAGCGGCATCTTCCCACTTTCCTTGATGCAGATACACTTTCGCGAGCATACCTTGAGCCGCCCCCTTTGTAGCTCGCCCCTTTTCTTCTGCCCCTAGTTCACTCTCTAACGGTAATGACGCTACCCCGTCCAGCAGATCTTCCTCGATCAAGGCGTATACTTCCGCTGCCGTACTACGGGGCAACTGTAACGCCTGCGGACTCAGTGGCTCTTGAATGATCGGAACACCACCAAACAGGTTAACCAGATTGAAGTAGCATAAAGCTCGAATAAATTGGGCTTCAGCCGTATATCTACGCAGTGTTTCGGGGGGGATATCTTCGGCCTGGGGAGCATTGACAATGAGGAGATTGGCTCGGTCGATACCTTCGTAAAGCCCACGCCAGGTGTCACGAAAGATCGCCGCGTCTGCTCCGTAGGTGTATTCCACTACCTCACGGGCGCCAGTGTTGCCAAACATATTGTCACTTCCCCCGCTACCCAACCGCCAGAGGTTGAGGTTGTACATACGTCCCATTCCCAGTATATCGTACGCTCCTACGACCCCCTGCCACACCTCGTTTTCGTCGGCGTAGTAGTTTTCCGTCACGATAGTCGCTTGCGGTGTTTCATTCAGAAAGTCGCTACACCCCCCTGCTGCTAGCAGTAGGCCAATAGCGATGCAATTGCGTGTTAATAGGTTCATAAGAGTGGGTTTAAAATGTAACACTTGCGCCTAGCGTGAACGTCCGTGGAAGCGGATACACCCCTTGATCAATTCCTAGTTGTAGATCTTGATTACTACCTCCTTGGTTGGCATTCTGCCCCACTTCGGGGTCAAACCCAAAGTAAGGGGTGAACGTCAGTAAGTTTTGGACGCCAACGTAGAAGCGACACTGCTGCATGCCGAAGCGCTCCCGCACCGCCTCGGGCAACGAGTAGCCTACCTGTAGGTTGCGCAACCGTACGTAGTCGCCGCTCATCACGTACCGGTCCGACACTCTTCTGTTGCCAGCCGGATCGTTAAAGGCCGCTCGCGGATAGACATTGGTACTCCCTTCGCCGTTCCAGTAGCGCAGGGCTTCTACCAGTCCGTTTCGCCCCCCGGCCTCATCTACGGTAGCTCGGTACACCACGCTGAATACGTCAACCCCGAGCACCCCTTGCCAGAGGGCACTTAAATCAAAGTTCTGGTAGTTCGCCGTCAGGTTGAGCCCGTAGGTAAGATCAGGAATGGCATCGCCGAGCAGGGTTCGGTCGTCTTCCGTAATAGCGCCGTCGGGCACCCCGTCCGGACCGCTAATATCCTTCCAACGAACGTCGCCCGATTGCACGTTATTTCGGTCAGGAGTAGGGCCGGCGTCGATTTCTTCTTGATTTTGATAAATGCCATCCGACACGTAGCCGTAGTACGAACTTACCGTAGACCCTACCAAGGCCCTGGTCACCTCATCGTCCAACCCGTAGGTGATCCGGTTATTTGGCAGTACGAACGTTAAATCGCCCAAGTTCGTGATCTCGTTATTGAGTGTAGCCCCGTTGGCCGCGATGGTGTACGTGAAGGCGCGGTCGGGACGGCTACGGTAAGTGATAGCGAGCTCAACCCCTTGGTTCACCAGAGTTCCTACGTTCTGAGCGGGCGGATCTGCTCCGCCGCCGACTGCCGGCAGCGTTACCTTTAGCAGCATATCCGCCGTTGCCTTTCGGTAAAAATCACCGGATATACTGAGCCGATCACCTCCCAGGGCCAGGTCGAACCCTACATCCCACTGCTGGGCCGTCTCCCACGATACCAGTGGATTACCCAGCTGCGACGGGCGAACGCCCCCGAATACCTGGCCACCGAGCACGTATGTCACTCCGCTGCCCAGACGGGAATAGGTAGGATAAAAGTCGCCGATGAACTGATTACCGGTCTGTCCCCAGCTGGCCCGTATCTTAAGGTCATCGATCCAGGACACCCCTTGCATGAATCCTTCTTCGGACACCCGCCATCCCAGTGAAGCGGCAGGAAACGTGCCCCAGCGCTGCCCTTCGGCAAATACCGACGAACCGTCGTGGCGCACCACCAGTTGCGCCAGGTAGCGATTATCGTACTCATAGTTAAGCCGACCAAAGTAGGATAACAACGTTCGTTCTTCTTGGCTCCCGTTGGCCGCAACGGTACCTGGGTCACCAAACCCAAAGTACCGAAAAGCGGGGTCCTTCGCCTGAAACCCATCCTGACGTGTCTGAACAAATCCGTTTTGAAATACTTGTTGCGAAACCCCTACCACCACGCTGAAACTCTGCTTACGGAATGCCTTGGTGTAGGTGAGCGTATTATCCCAGTTCCAGTTGAGCGTCTCGAAGGATGTCAGGCTCAGGCTGGCCGGAAAGCTCTCGTTGTCAGCTGTCCACAGCGTAGGTAGGTTAAAGATCCGGTTTTCTCCGAACCATCTGCCTAAACCGAAGAGGGAACGAAAGCTAAGTCCATCGGTAATTTTAAAGTCACCGTATATGGCTCCATTGATTCCATTACTGGTATTGGTTCGGTCAGCTCGCTCGGCTAAAGCGACAGGGTTTTTTGCTCCGCCCCAGCGGAACGCGTTGACCTCCGGCAATAATCCGTAGGAGCCGTCCTCTTCTCGCACCGGAAAGATACTCGGATAGCTAAGGGCCAGCGAAGTGACGGCATCAAACCCTACGTTAGTTACTATTCCATTTCGTTCTACCTGGCTGTAGGAAAAGTTGGCTCCGGCCTTTAGGAAGTCAGTGGCCGCGTGATCTACACTTGCCCGAAAGGTGTAGCGTTTCATATCAGAGTTAATGATAATACCCTCCTGGCTGCGGTATCCAGCCGATAGGGCGTATTGGGTTTCTTCGCTTCCCCCCGTGATGCCCAGGTTATAGTCTTGCACGCGCCCGTTCCGAAAGATAGCCTTTTGCCAGTCAGTCCCTTCGGTCGGTATGGTTGCCGGTTCAGCGTAGGCCGGGTTGGGCGCGTTATACGCATCATCCTCAGGGGTTAACCCCTGATTGTCTTCCGCGAATTTTACGTTATTGAGTTCGGCTAACTGCCGTGGATTCATCACCGGGATGTCCTTCCGCCACGCAGTACTGATGCCGTGGTACGTGTCTAACGTGAGGCGAGTCTTCCCGGCTTTGCCCCGCTTCGTAGTGATCACAATCACTCCATTGGAAGCTTGTACTCCGTAGATGGACGCAGCAGCAGCGTCTTTTAGCACATCGATTGTAGCAATATCGTTTGGATTGAGTAGGTTGATACCCTGTTTAGAGGGCACCCCGTCGATAACGTATAAAGGTGCATTGTCGCCGTTGGGAGCCGCGGTGCCATAGCCCCGGATACGAAGGCTTACATCGCCGCCCGGAGTGCCATCGTTGGTGGTGACGACCAGCCCTGGCACTTGCCCTTGCAACGCTTGATCAAGGCGCGGAACCGGCAGTTTGGTCAGCTCTTCGCCCCGCACCGACGCGATGGAACTGGTGACGTCCTCTCGCGCTTGGGTACCGTAGCCGGTAACAACCACCTCCTGCAACGATTGCACATCAGGGGATAGTGCTACGTTTAGGGTGGTCTGATTTCCAAGAGTTACTTCTTCGCTGAGATAGCCTACCGACGAAAACACCAGGATTTGAACCGTGTCTGACAAGGTAATCCGATAGTTGCCCTCTACGTCGGTTACAGTACCCACGGAGGTTCCTTTGGCAACAATATTCACTCCGGGGAGCGGCACATTATCTAATTGGTCCGTCACCGTGCCTTCAATAGAGCGGGTCAGTTGGATAGGCCTCTCTATTCTTTCTCGCGCAAGCGGGGCCGGTTCCTTCTTGCGCCGCAGAACGAAATTGTCACCCTCAAGCTCCCGAAGTTGTAGCCCGAAGGCGTGTACCGTACGGGATAGTTCCCGCACCAGCTGGTTTCTAGGAACCTTCAACAGGTGCTCAGCTTGCTTTACAGGGACATCCCGATCAGAAACAATGTCACTCGAATACATGATTTTGACGTCGTGCCGTTGCTCGACCTCTACCAGGGCGTGCTTTAGCGGTAGAAGTTCGACGCCCAGTTGCTGATCTGAGGGTGAGGTATACGCGTCAGCCTCCTGCCCGGCCTCTTTGATTTGAGCCTGGGCGGAAGAGGCCAGCAGTGCTTCTCCTAGTAGCCAACTTCCTAAAACAAGAAACATGTAAACCGAAATTTTCATAGTGAGTAACTGATTAGGTTTGGGTTATATCAGATCAGCGGGTAGCAGCCAGGTTAGTAACTTATGCGTCCTTAGTGCTCAAGAATAATTGTATGAGCAGTCTTTCGTACTTTGACGTCGAAGGTCTCTTCGAGTAGTTTTAGTAGCATAGCAAGATCATTATTAGGCAAAGTCCCGGTGAGCGTTAGGCTCCGAATACTATCGGTGGCCAGGGTGACGGACTGACCGTACAGGTCTTCCACGTCACGCGCCACGCTACTTAGGGGGACATTATCGTACACGAGCTGATGTTCTTGCCAGGCGATTACAGATGCTACAGACACAGTGTCGAGCGTAAACTGACGTTCGGCAGTCAGGGTAGCTTGCTCTCCGGGATACATGAATACGTCCGTCACTTCGCTCGTGGTCGACAGGTCGTTGAGCTTTACTTTTCCAGCGCTTAGTGTCACCTGGGTATCACCCCGACGGTGCCGCACGTTAAACTCGGTTCCTAGTACTTCTACAGCCAGATTATTAGTATGCACGGTGAAAGGTTGGTCATACTGGGTGTGCTGTACCGAAAAGTAGGCCTCGCCCACTAGCGATACCTCCCTCGGGGTGGAATTCGACCACGAGGGAGTGTACCGAATCTCAGAGTTTGCGTTCAGTACCACGGTCGACTGGTCGGGTAGGATCACCGTAGCGGTTTGCCCGTAGGGGGCGGTAAAGACTACTGGTCGGCTTATCCATCCGTAATAGACCGCTATTGAGCCTAGCAGCACCCCCACCAAGACCGCCGCCGCCCGCCACGGGGCCCGGCGGCGGGGGAAGCGCGTCTTGACTCGATCATACATCTCCTGCGATTCAGCACTGGACAGTGAATGCTCTTCACCGTCGTACAACTCGGACCAGAGCTGAGCGATCACGGCTTCGTAAGCGTCGTCGGACTCTGCTTGAAGGTGATGGTACAGCTCCATCCGCTCAGCGGGGGTACACTGTCGGTCTAAGTACTTCTTTAGTAACTGTTGTTGGCGGTTCATCGAGGGTGATTTTCCGGCGCTACCGATTATCCTGCTTGATCCACCGTACTATCTCGTTTCGGGTAGCTGACTGGAGCTTGATGAAGTAGATTCCGGCGGGCTGGTCACTCAGGTCAAATTTCAACCGGTTGAATCCACGACGGAGCGGGTAGTCTCCCAATACTTGAGTACGGCCCACTTCGTTCATCAGCGTTACCTTTAGTATCTCACGCTGGCAAGCACCCATCTTAATATTCAGCCGACCGGATGAGGGATTGGGGTACAGCAGTGTAAGCCAATCGAACGCACAGGATTTTAAATTGCGGCGGGTTGTGAATCGGGTCGTCGCTATCCTTTCTTGCCGATAATTGGGACCGCATTCGCTCTCAGCAAAGGTAAACGCCGCTACGTAGTAAGTAGTTTGAGGGGACAAACCCGTGACCCTTACCTGCCCCCGGCGGGCATGGTCGCGGTAAACCACGTAGGCGGGGGACTGCCCCAACGAATCGCCCTTCCCGAAGGCGGCATCAGGTTGATACGCAATCCCGTCTCTCGGAGCTTTATCAATGGGTCGGGAACTGACTACTAGTAAGAGCGGCTGCTCTCGCTGATTTTTGATCCGGATTACCTGGCTGGTATTGGTGCGACTGTTAGGGGTGGGCGGGGCTATTATGATCGGTCGGAGCAGGGCACCGGTCGGGGCACTTGCCTCGCCGCTGGTAGCCGTATCCTGCTGCACTACGCCCTGATCATCCAACCACCGCACAACCAACTGGTCAGTAGGCGGACGGGTTACCAGCGTATTCTCTCCCGGAGTGGCTACTGCCTCCGTAAGCGGCCCGGAGTTTTTTGTCTGCCACTGGTACGTCTGATCAGCAGACGTATTGTTGATAACCGTCCACTGCCGTATGCGGTCGGGGTCGTCTGAGCATTCACCCCGGACGTCAATAGCATCCTCTACCACTGCTACTTGGGTGGGCGTGACGCGTACGTTGTCGAAGGTGACAGGATTGAAGTCAGTGAACAAACCAATGTTTCCGGACAAGAAGGTCGGTAAGTCAATGTTTTCCAACACAAGTTTTTCATTAATATAGAAGCTACCTGATCCGCCGTTCACCTCTACCCGGAGTTGATTAGACGTGCCGCTTACCCCTTGCGAGTAGTTGGCCGTGTCGACCACAGTTACTGTCGCAGCTTCTACTTTCTCTAGGGCCACTCGTTTGGGGTCGGCATCCACCCGAAGGCGATAAAAATTAGCACTATCCTGGTACTGAAACACGACTCCAAAGTCGTTGTTAAAATCTGGGGTGGCTGCCACTTCGTAGGTAAAGCTACTAAAGGTAGCCCCTTGGTAGACGGCTATTTCGCCAGGCAGCACCTCAGGGCTACGGTACCCGCCTTCGGTGGCGGCCCAGGTGCCCGAAACTACCTTCCAGTCTTGGGCCAGGTTGTCGTCGAAGTTCTCCTCGTACGTTCCTTCGGCTGCTACGGTAATTGTCGCTTCCGAAGAAGGAGTATACACTCCCGCTTCGTCGTACGCGCGCGCTTGCAGGGTGAACGTTCCAACGGGCACATCGCTCCAGGGGTAAGCGTAGGGGGCAACGGAATCTTCCCCTACTTTAGTGTCGTTTTGGTAAAACGCTACCCGCGCAATGCGTCCGTCGGGGTCCGACGCCGTAGCTTCCAGCGTCAGGGTAAGAGGAGCCTCGTAGCTGCTACCAGGTTTCGGGCTCGTCAGGGTGACCTCCGGAGGTTGATTGGCGTCGGGAGCGGGGACCTTCCATACCCCGTAGCACGATCCGCCGACCCATACTTCCCGGGTGACGGGGTGCACCCGAATACACTGCACCTCCCGGCCAGCGTCTACTCCTCCTACGTTGCCGTGGCGTGGTGCCTGGGTAAGGGGCTCCCACTCTTGGCCGCCGTCCAGTGAGCGACAGATGGCCACGTCGGTGGCGTAGATATCACGATGATTTCCCACGTAGACAACGTCAGTATCTACCGGATCGACCGCTACGGTATGATAGCGATTAGGCCACCCCAGTTGATCCTGGGGAGTTCGTTCGGTGATGTTGGTCAGCGTCTCGGAGGATTCTTCGTACTGATAGAAAGCCGATAGTGATACGGCGTAAAACTTATCGTTCACCTGGTCGTGAGCCATGTCTTCCAACGGCTCAGCATCAGTGGTGAACACCACTCGCCACGAGGCCCCACCGTCGACAGATCGAACCACGCTCGGGCCATCGATACCCAACAGCTCCTGTGGCCGAGCCCGGTTGTGGGTGAACACCCCCTGGCATCCGTCCATGGGAGCCCAGGTGCCTCCCCCATCGGCGCTGCGCAGGTTACCCAGGAAAACATTGTTGGGGTTCAGCGGATCACTGTAGCCCACCTCAGCTCCTTCCACCGGTTGGTCGGTACGGTTGAAGGTGTTGCCGCCGTCGAAAGAAGTAAACAGGGTGGTCTCTTGGCCTGAGACTTCCGCATTGCGGACGAAGATAGTATCCTTGTTGGGAGCGTATCCTCCGTAGATAAACCCTCCCCAGCGTTGCCCGGCAGCCCCTAGGTACGTCCAGGTATCGCCCCGGCTTATGGTAAGGGCGGCGTCGTAATCCTGGTTGGTAATTACGGTGATATCCGGATTGTGGGGACTAAAGGAGAAATAGCCGGTTTGGGCGATCATAGAAGAGCCAGCGTTACTCCACTGTAGCGTTTTGCCGCCGTCGGTACTTTTAGTGACCCAATCTCCCCCTACTGACCAAACGGTGTTCTCATTGGTGGGGTGCCATACCGGATACATACGGCGTCCCCTGTTGAGCGGAAGAAAAGACAATGACGCATCATTAACGGTGCGTGTCCACGTGGCCCCCCCGTCGTGTGAGTAATACCAGGGCTGATCAAACGAAGCAACCGTTTGCTGTACCATCATGCGTTGCGGGTTGGCCGGACTTACCTTTACGAAGAAGGCACCTTCGGGGTAGTTGGTGGTTGCTACTTTTTCAAAGGTGTCTCCGGAGTCTTCCGACAGGTAGATGCCATCACCCTTGCTTAGATATACCCGGTTGGGTTGTGTAACGATCACGTCCAGGCCGGTGATTACCCCTTCTTCCTTCCGAGAGAAAGTCACTCCTCCGTCAACACTTTTATAAAAGCCGTCAGCACGTGCTGCGTACACGTAGCCCTGGGTAGGATGCACAGCCAGAATACTCTGACCGTAGGCCGCTGAATTGTCAATAAGAGACCAAGTCTGGCCGCCGTCTATGGTCTTGTACAGGCCGGGGGCAACCTCACCCTTCCTCGTAGAGTTACAGTAAGATGAGTCGGCCCGGCTCCAGTAAGCTATCTGACTTCCCGTGGCGGCATCGCCACTACCGGGATCCCAGGCAAGCTGCTCTCGGATGTCGCGATAGCCACAGATATTGGCCTCCTGCACGATACGCCAGGACCGGCCTCGGTCCGTAGATAGATAGATGCCGTGGTAGCTGGGCTCACTGAAAGAAGGTCCGGAGTTTCCAGCCACCGCAATAACCCGATCGGCGTTGTTAGGGTCAATGGCAATAGCACAGTTGCCACGGGGGGTGTAGCCCGCGTTAGCTTGCTGCCACAGCTGTCCGCCGTTCTCACTACGGATGAGTCCGCCTACGTCGGTGCCCATCATTAGCAGGCTGGCATCGCTGCTGATGGCTAGCGCTTGCGGCCACTGTCCGCCTTCACCTCCCACAAATCCCGCCTCTTTCTGAGTTTGGTTGCGCAGGCCGTTGTACTGCCACGGTTGGGCCAAAAGTGATCCGCTCAAGAAGAAGCCAAGTCCTATGGTAAAAATAGTTGATCGTAAGCAGGAGAAACGCTGTTGGCGGCTATAAGAGCACACGCTACGGATAAGCTGGTAATTTGTCATGGGCACAGGATCGTAGTGTAAGATTATCACTTGTACTACTACTATCCGGATATTGGCCTCATCTACTACGGCCCCTATCAATAATTACAAACTTTTTAACAAATAGCTCATAAAATTTACGCCACTTGAACTCAACACCGGTAATAATGAAGAATAAGCAATAAGTACCTGACCACAATAAAGTTAATATATAATACGTCATTGCGAGGAATAAAATGACGAAGCGGACGCCGCGCGGCAATCTACTCATTACCAGCAGATTGCTTCGTTCGTGCCTCGCTCGCAATGACGTTAAAACAAATATGTCCGGGTACTTATGAGAAGTGATGTGTTCTACCCTAGAATCCTATGATTACCATCAACCTGCCTTGTTACCACCCTTTGGTGGCCAGCAAAAGAATGACACTTATACTAACGTCGGCATGGCGCCTAAGGTACTGCTTTACCGTTTGAACGGCTCGCGCGAGTTGAGTGCGTACGGTTTGCGTGTTTATGCCCATTTCAACGGCGATCTCCCGAACGCTTCGTTCTTCCTGAATAGCCATCTGGAACACCAGCCTACGCTTGGGGGGAAGGGCAGCCATCGCTTGTTCAGCCGTTCGTAAATATTCGGCAAGAATGAGCCGGTCTTCCCCCGCCGCCCGAGAGGCAGACAAAGGAGGAGTATGCTCACGTATGGCTACCTGCCGGGCAGCTTGCCGCAGAAACTTCAAATTTTCGTGCTTAGCAATTTGATACAGGTAAGGCTCGATAGGCTGACTCGGATCTATGCGGGAGCGGTATTTCCAGAGGCGAAGAAAAACGTTTTGCACTACTTCCTTAGCGTCGTCGGAAGAATGTGTGAAGCGCAGCGAAAAGACGTATATCTTGTGATGCAAGACATTGTATAACCCACGAAATGCTCGCTCATCACCACGTTTGATGCACCTTAACTGACGTTCGGTAAACCGGGTAGATTTGTCCATGAGCTATTGTCCTCTTCCAATTATATAAGTTTTGTGAAAAGCAAGCAACGTATTATTGGAAAATATTCAATTAAAACGATACAATCCTTCGTTATTTTGATTTTTTGTTAATCACCGAGTACGCCGGGATATATTAGGAACAGCTTTGTAGTAGAGGATACCGAACTCACCCTATGTTATGTGGAAGCTGACAAGATATGGCCACCGTGACGTGGACTTTTGTAGGGGCGAAAGACTCTTCAGAACGGCTTTAGCCCCCACGGAATAACTGGTTGTAGAACGTCGTAGCGGGCTAGTGGTTGGCATGTACATAGGAGGACGAAACGAAACGCGGAAGGGAGCCCTAGGCTTGTGGTTGCTGTGACACGGCTCAGCATTTCTGAAGAGCTACGGCACAAAATCATTGTATTCACAGATGTTGAAAAAACTACTCTGCCTTAAACTCATCCGAGTCGAGTATGACCCCGTTGTAGGTTCCAACCACTGCGTTACCGTTCTCGGTCATAAGGTCATAGGTAGCGGTAAAATCAGGAAATGTTCCTGTTAGCTCCACAGTGCCGCCTGCTATTGCAACATGTTCTGCCTCAGTTATCCCATCGCCATCGGTATCTACACCTACATAACCGTCTTTAAAGAAAAAGACGTCTGCCATGCCTAGAGCGTTTTCGTCAGTACCCTTATCGGTAAACTCGTACGTGCCAGCGATTAGTTTCGTCGATTCGGTTGGTGCGAAAAGGTCGACGCTCACTTCAATGTTCTCATCTTGCATTCCGTAGAATGTCAATAGAAAATTGCCAACGGGCTGTAGATAAGGAAAGTATGACCCATCAGTTATACCGAAAGTAGCCCGGGCATGATTATCGAGCTTGCGCTGATCTTGCAATAGACCAAAGTCGAAGTCATATACCCTTTCGTTGTACCTGACATTCTCGGCGTCGGTTTCTAGATCAGGATCATCTTCACTCCCAGGGCATGCGATAAGGAAGAAGGCCATCGGAAATATTAAAATGGTCTTAACTGCGCGCTTGGCTGAAAATGTATTTCTTATCATGGTTAGCGTTCTGTTTGATTAGTACTCAGCACTGTCTATATAACTCTCTACCGTACACTTTTATTTTCACACAAACACTTGCCCTTCTAGGCTGAGCTTAAATACCTAAAAACCAACAGCTTGAGGCTAACTCATCAGTCGTTCTGTTCATTTCTTCGTCCCGGTCGGGCCGACTTGATACCAAGAAACGAACCGCGCCCTTTAGATTTGCAATTATGAGTGCAACAGCGGCGTGGCGGGGCTACGCGTTGTAGGCTTTGGAAAGATACACAGTACCTTGGAAAAGGCTATGACGTGTAGCCGTCAGTTCTCGGCTGTGCGTAGTGCCGCCGTGGAACGGAAGCGAAGCTAAAGCTGAGAACTGACGGCGTGGGCCGCCCGCACATTCGAGTCCATACTCCGCTACGCTCCGTATGGACTCGAACGGTTTGTGTATGAAATGTAGCGTGTAAAAAGACACTAACTTTTCGAGTTAATACAGAGCCAAATTTTTATATTTTGTTTTTCTTTTTTTATTCTAAAAGCCAAATTTAAAAATTTGGCGGTATTTGCAAATAAGCGCAGACCTTTGGGTTCAGCACTTATTAGCTATGTTTTATACACCGTGTTAGTAGCAGTTATTCTTGGATTCCAAATCTACCATTCTTAAAATCAATTATAATTTTACTCGAGAGAAACAACTTATTTCCTGTAAGGCCATCGATTTTAGCTTGATTGAACATTTGCTCTATTTCTTGTTGAACAAAGAAGTAGGCATTGTCGTTTGGTAATTCCTTTTCATTGAACTTTGTTGATTTACTTATTGGTTTTCCTACTATTGTAAGCATTCTACCAAATGAAGGGACTGATAAAGTATCAGGTGTTATAGCGTCAGAAGTCACATTTTCATAAATAGACTTCTTTGTGAGCAGAGCGAATAAACTGCTACCGGTATCAAAAATAACGTCAAGTTTTTGTTCGTTTACAGTTAATGATATGAGTGGACTTCCACCATTGAACTTACACTTTTGCCAAATTGCTTTATCGATGAAAGGCTTTGGTAGACTATCTGTAACGCTTAATTTTTTGTTGGGGTAATCTAGGATGAGGATTTTATCCTGAAAGAAGTCCACGCCCACTGTTCCAATAGTATTTTCTGATTGCTTTTCCTTTTCAAAATCATAAACATTCCCGAAACCTTTTTTTAACAACTGTCTGTTTTCATTAATTTTAGTACTATTGAATTCCATTGAAATATTGTTTACACGAAAATATTTTTCCGTCAAATCTGAATTACCACCAACAGTGTCAATACTATACTTACTAACTTTTTTTTGGGAAACCAAAGTGTCAATTGTTGTTTGATAAAGCATCGAAATTGAAGAACCTAAATCAAGTTGAGCAAAAAACTCCTGTTCTGAACCATTTAAAGTTATAGGAATTTTCATTGCTCCCTTTTCGTAATCTATTCCGTTTAGATTTATACTAGACCATTCAAAGTCAATCCATACCAAATCTTGAGACGACTGATTTTTTTTGTCTGAACAATTCAAAAGACTTAATATGATTATGATGCTCAATATTTTTTTCATTCTCTACTTATTTTTTAATTGCTACTAACGTCCAGATAAACAAACCTTACAGTTTTATTACCCAGAAACACTACTAATATCGCGGTATATCCAAACTTTTCCAATCACCTAAGTATAACCACAGTATGGGTGGGTTATGCAAACCTTTTGGTTCTTGCTTTGCTAGTAGCTGACGAGCATGCCGGCGATGGTAGCGGTCATCATGCAGGCGAAGGTAGCGGCTAGTAGGGCCCACAGGCCGAGGCGTGAGAGGTTTTCTTGCTGACTGGGGGCAATGCTGCCAATGCCCCCGATCTGAATGGCAATGGAGCTAAAATTAGAGAAACCGCACAGTGCGTAGGTCGCGATCACCAGGGCTTTTCCCTGTAGCACTCCTTCCTTCTTCATCTCTGCCAAATCCAGGTACGCAACGAACTCGTTGATGACGGTTTTCTGTCCGAGCAGGCTGCCTACTTGCAGGGTTTCCGACCACTCTACTCCCATCACAAAGGCGAATACCCGGAATAGCTGACCCAGAATGTACTCCAGCGAAAAGCTGTCGAAGGCCCCATCGGTAGAGGAAGCTACCCAGGCGTTTAGCCCCAGGGTGTCGCCCACCACACTGGCGAGCAGGTAGTTGATGGCGGCAATCACGGCCACGAAGGCCAGCAGCATCCCGCCTACGTTGAGCGCCAGTTTGAGCCCGTCGGCGGCACCGCGCGACAGGGCGTCGATCACATTCACTCCCAGTTGCTCATCGCTCACGTGCAAGTCGCTCTTGATCTGGTCGGGCTGGGTTTCGGGGATCAGTATTTTAGAAATTACGATGGCGGCGGGGGCGTTCATGATAGAGGCGCTCAGTAGGTAGGCCGCAAAGCGCGTCTGTTGTGCCGGATCGTCGCCGCCCAGGAAGGCCACGTAACCACCGAGCACTCCGCCCGCGATGGTGGCCATACCGCCGGTCATCAGGCACATGATCTCAGAGCGCGTCATGTCGGCGATGTAGGGCTTCACCAGCAGCGGGGCTTCGGTCTGGCCCAGAAAGATATTGCCCGCCGCCGAGAGGCTCTCAGCGCCGGAGAGCTGCATGGTGCGGGTCATGATCCAGGCAATGCCGTACACAATCTTCTGTAGGATGCCCAAGTAGTACAAACCGGCCGACACGGTAGAAAAGAAAATAATGGTGGGCAGCACCTGAAAGGCGAAGATAAAGCCGAAAGAGGTGGTATTGACCAGTTCGCCGAAGATGAACTCCGCGCCCTGTTGCGAGAAGCTCAGAAACTTCACGAACCCCTGACTGAGCGCATCAAAGATTCCGGCCACGAAGGGGACTTTGAGAATGAGCAAACCGGCCACCAGTTGGATGATGAGTCCGGCAATCACCAGTCGCCAGTTGATGGCGTGCTTGTTTCTGGAAATGAGGTAGGCTAAACCAACCAGGGTAGCGATGCCGAGCAGCCCGCGAACGTACTCCATCCGCTAGTTGCGACGGTTCATCTCGTCGCGAATCATGGCTGCCTTTTCGTAGTCCTCGCCCTTGAGCGCATCGTCGAGTCTGGTCTTTAGTTTGTCCAACGGCAGGTCTTTCAGTTGTTCAGACAGCGGCTTCCCCTTTTTCGAGTCACTCGGTTTGGCTTCGGCTTCGCCCTCACTCTCTTCCTCGGTGAGCACAATACCGGCTTCCGACAGTACGCTTTCCTGCGTGTAGATCGGCACCCCGAAGCGTAGCCCGATGGCGATGGCATCGGAGGGTCGGGCGTCTATCTCAGTGGTTTTTACGCCGTCGTTGCACACAATTTTGGCGAAGAACACTCCTTCTTTCAGGTCAGAGATAATAATTTCTTCCAACGTGAAGTTGAAGTTGTGCGCAAAAGATTTGAACAGGTCGTGCGTCATCGGACGGTTAGGAACGATCTTTTCGATTTCAATGGCAATGGCCTGCGCCTCAAACATCCCAATGATGATGGGCAAGCGACGATTACCTTCGGTTTCGCCCAGCACCAGCGCGAAGGAACCGGACTGCGATTGGCTGGAAGAAAGTCCTAAAATTTCTAATTCTATTTTATCCACTGTCAAGAAGTGCTGGTGTACGTACTAGTCTTTACTTGCCGCTGTCGTAGTCCTACAATGTACCGACAAACAACGAAAAATCAATAGGTTTAATCCTGAGCGGCCTTGAGCGCTTCGGTTAGTTTGGGCACCACGTCAAAGGCATCGCCCACCACTCCGTAGTCAGCTGCTTTGAAGAAGGGCGCGTCTTCGTCCTGGTTGATCACCAAAATGTTCTTAGAAGAATTGACCCCCGCCAGGTGCTGAATGGCACCGGATATGCCCACTGCTACGTATAGGCTGGGGCTCACTTTGATGCCCGTTTGTCCCACGTGCTCGTGGTGCGGTCGCCAGCCCATGTCGGATACCGGCTTGCTACATCCGGTGGCGGCTCCGAGCGTGTCGGCCAGCTCCTCGATAATTTCCCAGTGTTCGGGTCCTTTCATGCCCCGTCCACCAGAAACCACCAGATCGGCCTCGGGCAGTAGAATGTCGCCTTCGCTCTTTTCGGTGGCGGTAATATTCACCGCAAAATCTTCGTCGTTGAGCGTCGGCGAGAAAGTCTCTACGGTGGCGCTGTTGCTGCTTTCCGACAGCTCAATCGCATTCTTTTTGATGGCGATAATCTTCTTATCGGTGCTCAGGGTGGTCAGGGCGAAAGCCTTTCCGGTATAGATACTTCGCTTCACTACCAATGGGTCGGTGGATTCGGGTAGAGCCACCACGTTGGAGGCGAGCGCGGCGCGTTGCTTCACCGACACCCGAGCGGCCACGGGGTCGCCCAATGAAGATTTGGCCAGCACCATCACGGCGGCACCGGTTTGTTCCATCGCCTGGTTCAATACCGAGGCGTAGGCCTGCGTCTGGGCTTCGTTTAGTCGCTCATCGCTGGCGTGCAGCACCTTGGTGGCCCCGTAGGTGCCCAGTTGTTCCAGCGCGTCGGTGGCCACGGTGCTGCCCATGGCTACCGCCACCACTTCGGCGTCGCCCATAGCGGCAGCGTAGGCTACAGCTTCTAGCGAGGTTTTCTTAACGGCGCCGTCGGCGCTTTCTACAAATACGAGTATGGCCATAATTTTATGTCTATGATGCACCGCCCGGGGCGGGCAATGGTGTGGTTAATGAGCACCTGCACCCACGAGTGCAGTAGTGATTACAATACGTTGGCTTCGGTTTTGAGTGCCTGCACCAGTTCGCTCATCTGATCGGCAGAGAACATCCTGACGTCCCCCTTTTTGGGCGGCGTTTCGTAGCGTTGTGTGGTGGTTAGTTTCTGGTCGCTGCTGGGCTCTCGCACATCAAGCGGTTTGCTGCGGGCGGTCATGATGCCCCGCATATTCGGAATCTTCCACTCAGCGATCGGTTCTTGACAACCGGCAATCAGCGGTAGCTTCACGGTGGCACTCTCTTTGCCGCCCTCGATCTCTCGGGTGAGCGAAGCGGTATCGCCGTCTACGGTCAGTTCCATCACGGGCGAAACTGCGGGCATCCCCACCAGTTCGCCTACCATACTGTGTACTTGCCCACCGTTGTAGTCAATCGACTCGCGGCCCATCATGATCAGATCGTATTCGCCCTCTTTGACCACCGCGGCAATCTGCTCAGCGACAAAAAAGGCGTCGGTAGGGGCGGCGTTGATACGAATGGCATCGTCGGCCCCAATGGCCAATCCTTTACGGATGGTGGGTTCGGTTTCGGCCTCGCCCACATTGAGCAGCGTGACCGTGCCGCCTGACTGCTCCTTAAGCTCTACGGCGCGGGCCAGGGCATAATCATCGTAGGGGCCGATGATGTACTGCACCCCGGTGGTATCAAACTTTGTATTATCGTCAATAAAAGATATTTTGGACGTGGTGTCCGGAACGTGAGTAATGCAAACGAGAATCTTCATACACTAAATGAATGCTGGTTTATTGGGGTTAACCGATCTGGGGCCACGAAGTTACATTTTTCAAAAAGAAATAAAAATATCGCGCGATAATGCCTTCTTCCCGTCTCCCTCAGCTGCTTGCCTTCCTCGAAGAAGATCCCGAGGACCCGTTCGTACTGTACGCGCTGGCCACAGAATACCGCTCAGAACAACCACTCAAAGCTCTGTCGTTTTACGAGCATTTGCTCGAGAAGCACCCGCACTACGTGGCCACCTACTACCACGCGGCGCTACTGTACGTAGACCGGGAAGAACCGGAAAAAGCAGAACAAACTTTTGAGCGGGGCATCGTCGAGGCCAAAGAGCAGAACGAAGCGTTGGCCCTGCGTGAGTTGCAGAATGCGTATAATAATTTTCTGTTTGAAGAGTGAATAGACGGAGACCGGAGGCGGGAGAACGGAGACGGAAAACTGGAAATATGCGTATTTCACTCATTACTGCGTACTGCCGCCCGCCCACTGCCAACCATCGCCTCTACACTACTGCCCCACTCCACTCCCGCTGGTCTTCTGGCTGCCGAATACTTTACGGATGATCTGCTCACCCTGCCCGAAGGGATCGTCACGGATACTTTTTTCTTCACGGGCTACGAGGGTGAACAAACCGTCTAGCGCTTGATCGGTCACGTAATCTTCGAGCACCGGTAGCTCTTTTACGTTGACGTTGATTTTGCTCACCAGCGGTGCTTTGTTGAACTTGCTGATAGCGCTTTTAAGTGCGTTGTAGTAGTCAGTAGCTTTGGTGGCGTTCAACGCGCTTTTTACCACCGGCCGAAAGGCACCGGTGAGTTTGCGGTTGGTGGTTCGCTCCAGATACTGGGTCGCCGCATCGTCTCTTCCCTTCAGAATGTTTACGCCGTCTTGCACCGACATGGATGTGA
Source organism: Tunicatimonas sp. (assembly GCA_965213875.1). Classification (GTDB taxonomy): domain Bacteria; phylum Bacteroidota; class Bacteroidia; order Cytophagales; family Cyclobacteriaceae; genus Tunicatimonas. The sequence continues at coordinate 140,392 of CBDCAN010000037.1, forward strand.
TGGCATCTACAAAAATCGGCGCCGCTTTCTTGGCCGCCTGCTCAGCTCCTCGGTTCATGGCCACGATCAAGTCATCGGCCACTTTATCGCCCACCAGCGGAATTTTGCGGATGTTACGCTCTACCTTTTGCAACTTGGGGGGCAGTGGAATCTTAATATCCACCAGGCTATTGTTGAGGTAGCCGTCTTTTTTAGAGGCGTTGCTTCCGGCGAACTTTGCTCCCTTCTTCAGCGCGGCCTTGAGCCCTTGCACGATCTCGCCAGAGGTAAGTCCGCCCCCGGCACTCACGTCTTTCAGTACCCCCTGTAGCACATCGCATGAAGAAAAAAGAAGAAAAGGCACTGCTAAGAATACCGTACGGGCGAAAGAAGATCTGCGCATGCTCATTGGATAAATTGGGTCAGTATAATGACGGTGAGTAAATACATTTTCCTTAGTAAACACTTCGCCCCCCCTTCTGTTCTCCCTGCGCACCGCGGCTTCGCTTGATGGAGCCATCTATTCTCAGAAATTGTATCTACTTTCGTTCCCGTCAAAACAAACATTATTCCGTTTATGAAAGATGTTTTTGCTGAAGTAATTACCATTGGCGATGAGCTGCTGTACGGCCAAACCCTGGATACCAACACCCAATGGATGGGCCAGCAGCTTAACCACATCGGTATCAAGATTGTGCGCAAGACTACCATTGGCGACCAAAAAGCAGAAATACTAACCGCACTGAAAGAAGCCAGCAACCGCGCCAACATTGTGCTGATCACCGGTGGACTGGGGCCTACCAAAGATGACATTACCAAGTCTACGCTGGCCGAATACTTTGATAGCCCGATCAGCGTGCGTCCGCAGGCGTTGGCTGACCTCAAGCAGTTATTCGCTCAGCGCAACTATCCACTCACCGCCCTCAATGAGCAGCAGGCGGCCCTGCCCGATAAGTGCGACATGGTACCCAACCCCATGGGCACCGCCGCCGGCATGTGGTTTGAGCAAGCCGAGCGGGTGTACGTGTCGATGCCGGGCGTGCCCTACGAGATGAAGGCCATGATGACCGAAACGGTGTTGCCGCGCTTGCAACGCACCTTTGCCCTACCTGTCATCTTTCATCAGATGATCCAGACCGTCGGGATTGGTGAGTCGTGGTTGGCCGAAAAGATTGAGCAGTGGGAAGATCAACTTCCGCCGCACATCAAACTGGCGTACCTGCCCAGTTTCGGCAGGGTGAAGCTCCGGCTCACCGCCACGGGCGATCATCTGGTGACGCTCGAAAAAGAAGTGGAAGCACAAGTGCGCCAACTACAACCCTTGATCGCCAAGTATATCTTCGGCTACGGCGACCTCACGCTTGAGGCGGCCATCGGACGAGATTTGATGGAAAAGCATCAGACCCTGGCGTTGGCCGAGAGCTGCACCGGCGGCTTGGTCGCTCATCGGATCACCACGGTGCCCGGCAGCTCACGTTACTTCCGCGGCGCACTTATCCCCTACGATAATGCGATCAAGATGAACCCTTTGGGGGTGTCAGAATCTACCCTGCGGCAGCACGGGGCGGTGAGTGAGGCCACCGTGCGCGAAATGGCCAAAAATGTCAGGCGGCTACTTTCAGCCGACGTAGGACTCGCTACCAGCGGTATTGCTGGCCCCGACGGCGGCACGCCCGAAAAGCCGGTGGGCACCATCTGGATTGCCGTGGCCGATGCCGAGGGCACCTTTGCCAAGAAGCTCACGTTAGGCAACGACCGGCAGGTGAACGTACAACGCACCAACGTGGCCGTGCTTAACCTGCTGCGCCTGCGACTAAACAAATTACTGGAAGAGACCGGCGGTTAGGAATTCGTGAATTGGAATTAAGAATTGAGAAATATCTAATTCTTAATTCCTAATTTCGCCCGCCTAGCAAATCTCAATTTCTAATTATACTGCTTATGATAACCGTAGAAATGGTGATGCCCGCTATGGGCGAGAGTGTGATGGAGGGCACCATCTCGCAGTGGCTCAAGCAAGAGGGAGACACCATAGAACAGGAAGAGTCGATTGTAGAGGTGGCCACCGATAAGGTGGATACAGAAGTACCGGCTACCCACAGTGGTATACTCCAAAAAATACTTGCCCAGGAAGGCGATGTGGTGGAGGTGGGCAAACCCATCGCCATTATCGCCCAGGAAGGCACTGACAACGGTAAGCAGGCCCCCACCGAAAAGCCGGTGAAAGAAACTACGCCGGTGGCCGTGGAAGAACCCACGGACGAAGAGGTGCTTTCGGAAGCGATGGCCCCGCTACGGGATAAAGCTACCGATACTGCCGTAGCCCCTACCCGCTTCTACTCTCCGTTGGTGATCAGCATCGCCCGCGAAGAAGGTATCGCCACCGAAACACTCGAGCAGATCCCCGGCACCGGCAAAGAAGGACGCCTGACTAAAAAGGACCTACTGAAGTATATCAAAAGCGCCCCTACCAAAGAACTTACCCCAACCAATGGACAAGTTCCTTCGAAAACACCGGCCCCCGAACCGGTAGAAGTCAGTGATCAGGATGAAGTGATCGCGATGGATCGCATGCGTAAAATGATTGCTGGTCGCATGGTGGCATCTAAGCAGATTTCAGCGCACGTCACTTCCTTCGTTGAAGCTGATGTGACGGCGCTGGTACAGTGGCGCGAGCGGGTAAAGCAGGCTTTTCAGGAACGCGAGGGCGAAAAAATCACCTTCATGCCGCTGTTCGTAGAAGCCATTGCCAAAGCCATCAAAGACTTCCCCATGATCAACGTGTCAGTAGATGGCGATCGAATTATTCGCCACAAGCGCATCAACGTAGGTATGGCCGTGGCACTGCCCAGTGGCAATCTTATTGTGCCGGTGGTGCAGGACGCTGATCAGCTCAGTCTCACCGGACTCACCAAAAAGCTCAATGATTTGTCGAAGCGAGCCCGTAACAATCAACTCAAAGCCGATGATCTGGCAGGAGGCACATACACGGTGTCCAACATCGGTTCGTTTGGCAATTTACTGGGCACGCCGATCATCATGCAACCGCAGGTGGCGATTTTGGCACTGGGGGCGATTGTGAAAAAACCTAGTGTGGTAGAAACCCCCACCGGCGATGCGTTAGCCATTCGTCACAAGATGTATTTGTCTCACTCTTACGATCATCGGGTGGTAGACGGTGCTCTCGGAGGCATGTTTGTGAGAAGGGTGGCGGATTATCTCGAGCAATTCGATCTGGAACGAGACCTGCACTAAAGAGAAAAGCTCCAGCAATGAGGTGTATACCACTCGCCGGAGCTTTAGCTCAAACCACAAAGTAAAGTCTTCAATCGCTCACGGTTGTTCTTAGTAGGTTTTATAGGCTAACATGGCGAGCGAACTGGCCACCCTGAGTCCCGCTTCTTCCGTAGAGGCGGTATTGATCTCGAAGCCGATCTTTGATTCACTGGTTTTTACAAAGTTGATGTGCGCCCCGCTCTTCGCTATTCCCCGCTGCTCAGTAATAAGTAGTGTACCAGAATCCCGAAGCTTCTGCTCCACATCACGCCAAGCAACACTTGAGCTTTTGGTGACAAACACAATGTTGCTTTTGCTTACTTCTTGTAGCGTCTTACACTTTTTGATGACTAAATTCCGATTCTTAACCGTCTTCTTTTTTTGGGAGAAGGCTACCATATCTTGATACGCCTGTTCATCGCCCACCACACAAATGACAAAATCGCCGCTGGATTGCGTGTCAGGCCACTCGATGTACCTACTAAAATTGTATATAAACAGTGAGTGATACTTATAATCCTGTGCTTTTGACCAGTGTGATAATCCCAGCATCAGCATTAAAACTACGCTTAGCTTTTTCATAGTGTGGTTTTTGAATTGCTGTAGGACAAATTTTAACTTTTTTATTATTAAATATAAATAATCATTTACATAAACATTACATATTTAAAACATTCTTTGTTTAGAAGATATTATAAGCACATTAGCGCTACGGATATGCCAAGCATTATACAGGCTGTTGATGGCCTATCACTGGTTTGATATCACGCCTGTTATGGCTACAATTTTGGCAGTTTGGCCAACAAATCACGTACTTGCAGAATTATTAAGCTGCCACGGTAGTTATGAAAACGTTACTAATCCCCTGAGTCTCATGCTGATTGATGTAGCACTGGTTGTGCTTGCCTTCCTCTTATCAATTCCGGCTATCACTGGGTACTTCGCTCGTTGTTATGACCGTTCGTTCTGGTTGTGGTTTATTATCGCTTGTTTCTTGCCAGTTGTGGCACAAGTGATGCTAGCGTTGCTGTGCTATCGAAGTGCCAAGAAAGAAGAGCGGCGGCCGTCGCTGTTTATCAGCCGCTACGAAGATCAACAGATGCACCAACAAATCAGCGAAGTGCTGCATCAAACTCCGGAAGGGAAAAACATATTCTGAATTATCAGGTGAATTCATATATTGTTCCTTTCGCTCGTTCCCACCTTACATAACTGTTTGCTACGCTATGTTGCTTCGTGTGCTATCTCTACTTCTACTGTCTCTATACGCCTGTCACAACACTACTGACGCCCCCTCGTTTTCAACCGCCGACGAATTACCCTTTAAAGCCCTGACGTTGACCAGTTTGGATGACTTCCAGGAAACGGAAGCCACTAACTGGCGTACGGCAGGCAGCGTATACGCTGATCGGCAGGTAGACGATCATCTTCAGCCCGCTGAAGGAGACGGTATGCTGGCTAATCGGCCAGATGATCAGAACCAGGCAAATCTGTTCACCCGTTGGGAGCACGGCGACGTAGATCTTTCGCTAGACTTTATGATGGCCAAAGGGTCTAACTCTGGTATCTACTTGCAAGGTCGCTACGAGGTACAGTTGCTGGACAGTTGGGGAATTGATAGCGTGAGCAGTAGCGACTGTGGAGGCATCTATGAACGCTGGCAAGAAGCCAACCAGCAGGGATATGAGGGTCACGCCCCTCTACTGAACGCGAGTCGCGCTCCCGGTCTGTGGCAGCACTTAGACGTTAAATTTCGTGCGCCTCGCTTCGACGAGCAGGGGAAGAAAATCGAGAATGCCCGCTTCACCGAGGTGAAACTCAACGGAGCCGTTGTTCAAAAAGAAGTAGAAGTAACCGGCCCGACCCGGGCGGCGGCGTTTGAAGATGAGAAGCCTACAGGTCCTCTGATGATCCAGGGCGACCACGGTCCGGTGGCTATTCAGAACATCCGTTACAAGACGTATGCTTCTGATCAGGTTGCGCTCACTGACCTAAGCTACCGCTGCTACGAAGGTGACTTTCGTAGTCCAGATGCGTTAGACGATGTAGAACCGGATCAACAGGCAGAGGTTGACTCTATCAGTCACCAATACGGCCTGGATAACGATTTTTACGCCATTGCTTTTGAGGGTACTCTTCGCGTTCCTACGGACGGCGAATATTTATTTTTACTTCGGTCATCGGGCCCTAGTTGGCTCTATTTGGACGGTAAGCCCGCTACGGATAATGACCAAGCCAATCATGTGGATCAGGCGGTTGGCCGCTATCGCACTACCTTGCAGGCGGGTACGTACCCTCTTCGACTGGTGCACACAAAGTACGAACTGAAGTGGGTACGCGGTATCTCTCTTCACGTAGAAGGCCCTCAGATACGCCGTCAACCACTGTACGCCGAAAGCAGCATGCGCCCTTCGGAGGCTACAAGCCCAATGGTGATCAAAGTAGACAGTACCCCCGTAGTGCAACGAGCATTTCTTGTTCATCAGGAAGACAAGAAGACCCACGCCGCATTTGTGGGTCTCCCTGATGGGATGAACTACACTGTAAACCTTCAGAATGGCTCACTCTTATCGGCCTGGAAAGGTGCGTTTATTGATGCCTCAGACATGTGGCACGAACGGGGCGAACCCCAAACCGCTCGTCCGTTGGCCAGCCCGCTCGAACTATCGGGGCGACCTGCTTTTGCGATGCTCAGCAATGAGGATGCTCCCTGGCCAGAATCTGTAGGATTTGAAGACAAAGGCTGGCAGGCGAAGGGTTACTCCCTCAATGAGGCGGGCGCTCCGGTGTTTCGCTATCAGGTGGGCGGTGCCACCATTGAAGATCACCTGCGAGGGGGGGAAGCAGAACGGGCATTGATCAGAAGCATTCGCTACCAATACCCTGTAGGAGCTAACCGATCAGCGTACTGCTTGCTCGCCGAAGGCACTCAGATTGAGCAACTGCCCGATGGCAGCTACGGCGTGGACGGCAAACGCTACTATTTGACCGTACAAACCCAGGACGCTCAGGTACTACAGCGAACCATCGGCGGTAAGGCACAGCTTCTGGCGAAGCTGTCCTCCGGACAGCAAGACGCCTTGCTTCGCTACAACATTGTGTGGTAACCGAGAGCTACTGATCATTCACTTACTCAAAACAGCATGGTACGATTTATCCTGACATTGTTTACTGCTTGTTTGGCCGGTGGCTTCGTAAGCGCACAGTCGGTTAGTAAGCAGGCTCAGCGCGAAGCGGCTTACTACCGCATGTCTACAGTACCCATTCCTGAGGGCGTAGATCTGGAGGTGGGCGGACTGGCGTTTACAGAACAAGGGCATCTGGGCGTTTCCACCCGTAAGGGCGATGTTTGGTTGATCAAAAATCCGCAGAGCAGTACTCCGGCGTTTATACGCTACGCCAGCGGCCTGCACGAACCACTGGGGCTTGCCTATCGCAACGGCTCGTTTTATGCCGCTCAGCGAGCCGAGCTCACTAAGCTGACCGACGCGAACGGCGACGACCGGGCTGACCACTACGAAACCATCTATTCTTGGCCTCTGTCGGGCAACTATCACGAGTACTCGTACGGCCCGTTGTTTTTACCCAATGGCGATATGCTCGTCACGCTCAACTTATCGTGGGTGGGCGAAGGAGCTAGTCTGGCCAAGTGGCGCGGTTGGATGCTCAAAATCACTGAGGACGGTGACATGACACCCCTGGCTACCGGTCTACGATCACCCGCCGGGTTTGGCTTCAATCAGAACGGCGACGTCTTTTACGCTGAAAACCAGGGCGACTGGATTGCCTCCGGACGTATTACCCACCTGGAGAAGGGTGACTTCGCCGGTAACCCCTCGGGACTACGTTGGAGCAGCGACCCCGCCTCCCCCCTCAAAATGAAGCGGTCTTATTTCCCCGACTCTATCGGCACCATGCATGAGTTTGCCCAAAACTTCAGCAACCTCAAGCTGCCCACCGTGTGGTTTCCGCATACTATGATGGGTATTTCGACCTCAGATATTATCACCGACACCACCGGCGGAAATTTCGGGCCATTTGCCGGACAGATGCTCGTAGGTGATCAGGGGCACAGCAAAATTATGCGGGTCTTTCTGGAAAAAGTAAACGGAGAGTACCAAGGCGCTTGCTTTCCGTTTCGTGAAGGATTCTCTTCGGGACTGTTGCGCATGCGCTGGAGCCCCGATAACGCGCTTTACGTAGGCATGACTAGCCGAGGCTGGGCCTCTACCGGCCCCGACCTCTACGGCTTACAGCGCCTGAGCTGGACGGGCCAGATGCCTTTTGAAATCAAGACGATGCGAGCGCAGAGTAACGGCTTCGAACTGGAGTTTACCCAACCGGTAGACGAACTCACCGCGTCCCGACCAGATTCGTACGCTCTCACTAGTTTCACTTATAAGTACCATCGTACCTACGGTAGCCCGACGATTAATCAGCAAAAGTGCCCGGTGCAGCGCGTTGAAGTGTCGGCTGATCGGATGAAGGTTCGTCTGTTTGTGAGCAACCTGCGCGAACACTACATTCATCAGCTACAAGCCGAAGGGGTACGCAACCGTGCCGGAAAGCCTTTACTACACGACGAGGCCTACTACACCCTGAACAACCGGCCTGAGGGTGAAACGATGGATGATCACAGTAACCACGATATGATCGCAGCGACCGACGATAGCGAAGCGACGCAGTGTGAGCGCGGTGATGGCAAACGTATGCTCACCAAGCCTGAAGACTGGACTGCCACTGACATCACGGTCACGGTAGGCACCAAGCCCGGCCTCAAGTATGACTTGGAAAGCTTTGAGGTGACCGAGGGTGATCGGGTTGAGCTGACGTTTAATAACAACGATGACATGCTGCATAATCTGGTGGTGGTAGCCCCCAACACTGCCGATCAGGTGGGTGATCTGGCGATGGATATGGGGCTAGACGGGCCGCAACAGGGCTACGTGCCCGAAACAGATGAGGTATTGTTTCATACCTGCATCATGCAACCGGGCAGTAGCGAAACCATCTACTTCGCGGCTCCATCTCCCGGTGAGTACACCTTTGTCTGTACCTTCCCCGGTCATTCGCGGGTGATGCGCGGCAAAATGATCGTTCGCGGCCGAACGACTGCCGAGCGATAGTTGAATGTAATGTCCTGTAAACTGAACCATGAAATATCTGTCAAACCATGTTTCGTCGACTCATTTTTAGAATAGGAGGCGGTAAGCGGTATGCAGGCAGCAGGTCACCGTGACCCGGTCAGCGTGACCCGGTCATCCGGGAGACCTGTCCCGTAGTAACTGCGAACGTTGCCTGCCAACTGCCCACCGCCTACCTTCTCTCGTGTGAGTCAATAACCCATTACTAAAAAAATACGCTAATACTTAATTTACAGAATACTGAATTACTAAGACAGAGAAGGTTATTTGGCCTTGCTGGTCCACTTACTATCCTTTACCCGAAAACGCCAGGGCAGGGCGGCATCCTCGCCCGCGTAGTCTATACCGACGCGGGGGCTGGCGATCACGTTATCATCAGCAATAGTCTCGTTTCGGTCCTCAATCCAAATGATTTCGCCGCTGGTCAGTGAAATGCCGTAGTGCGACTTGTTGATGCCCAGTGCCTGCGTGAGCATACCGGGTCCGGCGGTGAGGCGAGGAACAAAATCATTGATATTGCGTCGCTCCTGCATCGCTTCTATGCCCTCCGTCGGTTCTATGGCCCTGATCAGTACCGCGTCAGGTTTGTCCTTCACATTGGTGATCATGTTGAACAAATAGTGGAAACCGTACACCTTATAAACGTAGGCTACCCCACCCGCGTGATACATAATTTCGGTGCGGGTGGTACGCCTATTCAGATGCGAGTGGCAAGCCTGATCACCCACGTGGGCATAGGCTTCCGTTTCTACAATGCGCCCCCCGGCCCGCTGACCGTCAATATCCACCATCAAGTACTTGCCCAGAAATTCGCGACTAATTTGTACCACATCGGGGCGTTGGTAGAACGATTCGGAAATGATATTCATAAAAAATGATTGAGTAATGATTGATGAGGAGTAATGGTCAATGACTAGCAGCTCGTTTATTTATCATTTGTCATTATTCGTTCATCACTACCAGTTAAATGTCTGATCAACCACTTTTGTTTTGGGCATCTGAACGACTATTTTTACCGCTTATCTTAACCTAAAAGAAAAGAAAATGAAGAAGTTATCTCTGTTAGCGGTGGCGGTGTTGCTTACGCTTACCCAAGCTTGGGCACAACTGGACACTCCGCAGCCTAGCCCTTTGTCAACAGTTAGTCAAAAGGTGGGCTTGGCCGATGTTACCGTAGCGTATTCTCGTCCTAGCATGCGCGAACGCGAAGTGATGGGAACCCTAGTGCCTTACGATGAGTTGTGGCGCACGGGCGCTAATCGTGCCACCAAAGTCTCGTTTAGCGATGAGGTGAGTGTAGGGGGCAGTACGGTTCCTGCGGGCGAATACGCACTGTTCAGCATTCCGGGTGAACAAGAGTGGACGATCATTCTTAATAAGAATACCGACCAGGGAGGCACCGGTAGCTACAAAGAAGAAGAAGATGCGCTACGTGTGCAGGTGCCTGCTACCCAAGTAGAGGACACCTACGAAACGTTCACCGTCGATTTCAGCGATCTTACACAAACCACCGCTGATATGAACCTCATCTGGGAGAATACCAAAGTGGCTATTCCGCTAGAAGACCCAAACGTAGACAAGAAAGTGATGGCGCAGATTGAGGAGCAAATGGCTAACCTGGGTGACGATTCCGAAGCCAACGCGGGTCTGTATTACCAAGCTGCCAGCTATTACTTTACGAACGATAAAGATATAGCGCAGGCTGAAGAATGGATCGGTGAGGCCGTAGCTATTGATGACAGCCAGTACTGGGTGAAGCACCTACAGGCCAAGATCTACGCCAAACAAGAGGAGTACGATCAAGCCAAAGACGCAGCTCAAAAGTCTATGGACCTGGCGCAGACGAACGGCAATCAGGATTACGTACGCCTCAACAAAGAGCTCCTGGAGAGCATGAACTAGCGTTAAGAGTAGCAGAAGGCAGCGGCAGCACAATTTTACTGCTACTGCTACTGCTACTGCTACTGCTACTAAGCAACGTATTAAACAGTCCGCAATCACAGTCAATGCTCGTTGAGCGAGGAAGGTTTTGGTTTACTCCTTTGCCTTCCTTTTTTGTGTAAACCTTGCGGTATGGTTCTGGGTTACCCTCGTATGCCCAACGTAGCCAAAAAGTACGGTCTTACCGATCGCGACGTGGATCGCATCGTAGAAATGGCCTGGGAGGATCGCACCTCCTTCGATGCCATTGAAGAGCAGTTCGGTGTACCCGAATCCGATGTAATTGTGCTAATGCGCCGTGAGATGAAGTCCTCGTCGTGGCGCATGTGGCGCGCCAGAGTGCAAGGTCGCCGCACCAAACACCAGCTCAAACGCACCTTTGACGAAGGTCGGTTCAAAAGTACGCGTCAGCGTAGCATTTCGCGGAACAAGGTGAGTAAGCGATAACTTCTACAGCAGCATGAAGCCTTTTGCGTCAACCCTAGACACTTTCTCCGAAGTAAGTACGCTACGAGATACGCACATCAAGCTAGCCACCCTCAGCATCGTCCTGTGTGAAGAAGTCTGGTCTCGCTACCACCGCTTCACGCCAAACTGGTCTGAAGGGGTCGACATGGCAGAAATAGACAACGGTAGTGGCGACCGGGTGACGACCTTCTTTGCTGAGAAAGACTGTGTCATTAAGGGCTTTGATCATGAATCGCCCGTAAGTCCTCATGCGCAGGCGGTGTACCAGGTATGGGATGGTATGTACCAAGGACTGCCGTTGCACCTCGAGGCACTGCTCGACAATCCGTCCGTAGAAAAAGAGGAAGTGACGTTCTGCGTTTGGCAAACAGAGAGTGACACGCACTGGCACCAGGGCGAAGTGGTGTATAGCAACGGCGAAGACAATGGATTAGATTATCTGCTGGGCATGATCTACTCCACTCCTGAAGGCTTTAAAGATTGGGCGGATGCTTATTTTGATACAGACCTTCCTGTTGCTGCTTTGGCGCAAGTGTATCGTGGCGCGCCCGTTACTCGCGACATGATACAGGCCCTTAACCCTGAGCGCGACCCAGTGTCAGTTCAAGAGGAGCTCAGTACGCTGGGTGTCGCGGTGCGATAACCCGTATTCAAGCCAAAACCATGAAAATTGAATGTACCTGTGGTCACCTCATCGTTGACCAAACCGACGCGCTAAAGCACAAAGGATACGTTGTTTCGGACGTACACTGGTTTCCCTTCTGGAATGCAGTGGATCAGGCCGTCGAAGAAACGGACGAAACGCAGACGGAGCGGGCGTGTATGCAGCTCCGTCAGCAACGCGTGTTTAAGCAAGCTTGGGAATGCACCCAGTGCGGCAAACTGTATTTCGACAGCCACAACGGTCAGCTGGTTTCCTTCTCACCGGACTCCGGTGGGTACGAAGGTGTGTTAGACCAAGAGTGATCGTGCCGGTGCTGCCTACACAATATCGGCCATCACCCGCTCTACCCGTTTGAAGTAGAACAAACCACTCAATAACAAAACACCCACTAGTATGAACGATAGGTAAGCGTACGAGCTCGGGGGATTAGTGCCTAACAGACTCCAACGGAAGCCCTCAATGACACCCGCCATGGGGTTTAGGTAGTAGAGCACGGTAGCCCAGGGCGGCAGGTTGTCAATGACTGCCTCAGCGGGGTACGCCGTGGGAGTAGCGTACAGGCCAAACTGCACCATGAAGGGCACCACGTGCTGAAAATCGCGGTAACGGATGGTGAGCGCGCTCAGCCAGATGCCTACGGATAAGGCAGCCAGGATGGTGAGTAGCACAAACAACGGGAAAAACACCAGCTTCTCGGTAGGTGCCTGTCCGTAGTAAATCATCAACCCGACCATCAGCAACAAGGCAATGCCAAAATCAACGAAGCCCACCACCGCCTTGGATAGCGGAATAACCAGTCGCGGAAAGTAGATCTTCTTCACCATCTGCTGCGCACTAATGATCGAGTTGCCCGATTCCTTCATGACAAAGGCGAAGTACGTCCAGGCGGCCATACCGGTGATCGCAAACAGCGGATACGGTACTCCACCGGTATCTACTTGTACCGCCCGACCAAACACCACCGTAAAGATAGTGAGTGTCGCCAGTGGTTGCAGCAGCGCCCAGAATAATCCCAAAAACGTCTGCGCGTAGCGAACCCGCAGGTCGCGGTAGGCCAGAATATAAAATAAGTCTTGATAGTGTAACAGCTCGCGCAGATTGAGTAGGCGCGAACGTTTGTCGGCATCGACAACGAGATGAACCATAGTACGTATTAGCGTTGGTGGCAAAACTAAGGAAAATTAGCGGATTGCGCCGCCGGTGTAGGTTTCGTGTATGTTTTTCGTTTTGATTAGACCTCCGTTCACCTCATTTCGTCTGTATGCCTATGAAACCCCACCCCCGAGACACACACTTACCCCAGCAGCCGTCTGACCCAGCGGAAGACTACGAATCGCATGTTTTGCAATCGTGGCACCAAAATGCAGCAGCATGGACACAGGCCGTGCAGCACGATCAGATCGTTAGCCGAACCCTGGTCACCAACCAAGCCATTGTGGACGCGGTGATGGATTGCGCTCCATCATCAGTACTAGATCTAGGCTGCGGCGAAGGTTGGCTGGCCCGAGCATTATCGTGCCAGGGTGTGGACGTACTCGGCGTAGATGCGGTGGCCGCTTTAGTGCAACAGGCCCGACAGCGGGGTGGTGCCTCGTTTCGAGTAAGTAGCTACGATCATATCGTTATGGGCAGCCTACAAGCAGATGCTCCCTTTGACCTTATTGTCTGTAACTTTTCGCTGTTCGGCCACACTTCGGTGCGGCGTATCGTTGCCTACCTTCCTCGCCTGTTGTCACCCAAAGGGCATTTTATCATACAAACCCTGCATCCTGACACCGTGGGTGAAGGATTGTGTCAAGACGGGTGGCTGGCCGGGTCATGGCAGGGCTTTAATCAGGACTTTAGGAATCCGGCCCCTTGGTACTTTCGCACCCTAAACAGCTGGCAGCGGTTGCTCGCTATGAACGGTTGGGTGGTCGACAAGGTGCTAACGCCCCTCGATCCGCGTACGCAACAATCCGCTTCGGTGATCTTCGTAAACCGTCTGGCCGCGTCTGTCAGAAAAGTTTAACCTAACAACTCTCTACTGCGTACAAGCTGATGGCACTTTAGACCAGACACTTTTTCTATGAAACATTTTACGCTCCTCTTCATGCTCATAACGGTAGTTTTTTACCAGTGTACTCCCAACCGTGAAGACTCAGCCACGGCAGAAGATTTGCCTGTGTCTGTTATGAACGGTATGGTTCCTTCACCCGAAAGCGTCGAGGCCCGTGTGACGGCTACGCAACAGAGGTTAGAAGCCAGTGAGGCCGGGCAGCTAATTTGGCAAGCGATGGAAGCCCACGGTGGCTTGGCCCAGTGGTACGCTAACGGACCGCTGGCCTTTCAGTTTAACTACCAGCCCCTCGACGGCGGCACGCCGCGCAATACCTACGAAGTGGCGAGCTACTGGACGTCGCAAACCCGGCACCAACTGATGCGCGATACTACGGTGCAGTACGGCTGGGACGGTGAACAGGCCTGGGCATACCCTACTGATACCCTTATTTCGTACAACGCTCGCTTCTGGTCACTCACCCCCTACTACTTCGTGGGCATTCCGTTTGTACTGGGCGATGAGGGAGTAAACCTTACGATGCTGGAATCGGATACCTGGGAAGATCGTACCTATGATTTGGTGAAAGTTACCTACGGCGAAGGAGTGGGCGACTCACCCGATGATTACTACGTAATCTACGTCGATCAGGAAGATAAACACGTGGGCGCTATCCGTTATATCGTTTCTTATCCCGGTTACTTTCCTGACGGCGGCAGTTCACCCGAAAAGCTAATGGCCTACGATGGTACGCAAACAGCAGCAGGCATCACCCTGCCAAAAAGCTATCGCACCTTCTGGTGGAAGGACGAGCAAGCAGGCGAACACATCACCGACATCACTTTATCGCAGGTGGCCTTCCGCCCCGAGGTGTCGCTAGATTACTTCACCCCGCCCGCTGAAGCAGTACTGATTGATAGTTTGTAGTGATGACGACCGAATACCCGCTGGTTGTTACACTGCGTTTAGACGACGCGAGCTTTCGTTTGTTCAACACACTGCGTCAGCGGCACTTTCCTGCCGAACGCAACCACCTGGATGCGCACCTCACGCTTTTTCACCAGCTACCGGGCCGGTCGGTAGACCGTATCACTACCGACTTACAGCAGGTGAGTGAACGGTATCGCCCCGTCGGTTTGTCAGTGGCGGAAGTACGCTTACTGGGCCGTGGGGTGGCCTACCGACTGGAAAGCCAGCTGCTGCAACAGTTGCACCGGCAGCTGCAAAAACAGTGGCAAGCGTTGCTCACTCCGCAAGACCAGTCGAAGCTATGGCCTCACGTCACCATTCAGAACAAAGTGGATAAGGAGGTAGCCCAGCAACTTCATGCTCAACTCGCTGAAGGTTTCGAGCCGTTCAATGCCACAGGCACCGGACTACATCTGTGGGAATACCACGGCGGCCCGTGGAAATCGCGACAGGAGTTTGGGTTTGGCCAGTAGTGATAGACGATAAGCGACTATTTTGTAGCGCAAGAGTTCGTCCAGGCATTTGCTCACGGCAATCCATTTATCGCTTTGTTTTATGGTAGTCAATCCAAGCCTGCATTCTTCCCACGTACATCCTTAGGTAATTTTCTGTCAAGAAGATATTAGACCAGTCAAACCTTCGTGACTGTACCCCTAAGTAGAAGATCCAGACAGCGGTAGCAGCATTCGGAATCAAATTTATTTCCGTACTTGATAGCTCTCGTACCCTTTGATAACCACTCAGAAAGCTACTCATCTTCGACTCATATTCGCTTTTGTCTGCTTCAATATGGAAAAGCTGCTTGCAGAAGTAGGCTACGTCTAACACCAATAGACCGTTACCACAAAAATCAAAGTCAAAAATGGTAATATTACCCTGATCAGTGATGTTCATATTGTCGTACCAAATATCCATATGAACAATACCTCGGCTACCTTTTGGCAAACTCAAGTTCTCCAGAAGGGGCCCCACTCTGCTACACTGCCGCTTCAAAAGCTGCATTTCTGGTAGCGACTCATCAAAAAACTGTTTAGCGTCTTGGTAAGGTTGTTTGAGAAGTGTTTCCGAGTCATAATTTGTTCGTTTAGCGCTTTTCCGCTCCGTTAGCTTATGAAGAGTCGCCATCACCGAACCGACAGCAGAGCAGATGGCTGGCGGCATAAATCTTACCTTTTTGCCTGCGGCAAACGAAAAAAGTACGGCAAAACGAACACCTTCCGGAGCACTAATCTCTTGGATGAACTCACCGTTCTTATCTTCAATTGGGTAAGAAATATTAGCACTGTCTCTTTGCAGTCGGATGAGAAGGTCTATCTCTTCTTGTACTTCTACTTTAGACCGCCACTCTCTGCTATAGACCCTCAAGACATACCGCGTACTACTGCCGGTCAGAAGGTAGGTATGATTGATACCGGTTCTGAGAAGCTGACATACGCACTTTTTGCCTACTGAATACCTCTCTGATACCAATGTGCCTAGGGCATCAGCAGAAATTGTAGAGGCGATTACCGGAAAGTGTACCATACTGCTTAGGATTCATATTAAGACTATCGCTTCTACCTAGCCTACCTACCTCAGTCACATTCTTCGAAAATACGCTTTAACATGGCCTCTTCGACAATTACCGTACGCCTTTCACCTGACCAGCCGCTGTGTCCGCTAAATCCGTCTGAGCCGCTACTGCCGCCATCACCCGCATCACCGTCGTCGCCTCCATCACCACCGCTTCCGCTACTCAAGTAGGTTTGAATAGCCGAAAGGTAGGCCTCACCGTCGACCGAAGTATAAAGTGTCACTTCCCCGCCGTCGCCACCGCGCCCACCAGCGCCACCATCACCGCCGTGGTTGCTATGCGCCACGCTATCTGCTTCGTAACCATCACCACCGTCTCCTCCATCGCCGCCGTCACCACCCCGGGCGTACAGGTTCAGTACTCCGGCGGCAGCACGCAGAGTAAACCATTGATCTCTTCGGGGGCTCACTACTTTGATCTGAAGGTACGTGTCGGTGGGGTAGATGAGCGGCAGCACGTATACCGAGAGAGCGGGCGCATCCTCTCCGGTTCCCCCGTCACTACCGTTCCCGCCCGAACTGCCGTCGCTACAAGAGTCGCTGCCGTCTGAGCCATCATGTCCATCGCTGCCGCTGTAGCGCAAATGGTGATCAGCTTCAAAGTTGACAGGAAGCATCAAACTATCATGTAGTCCGGACGTGTGCGTAACGTGTACAGGAATTACTCCGGCTGGATCGCATAGAAACGTAGGCCATCGTAGGATTTCAGAGATTGGTTGCGACTGCCCCAGCATGGTTACCATTAGCGCACGGGTATCTGTGATGTTGGTACGGCGTGGGTCCGGTATCAGATATCGCTGCCCATCGCTAAAAGCGACTTCCAGCGGTAGCCGTACTGCATCACCAAGGCCTACCGGCCGTTCAGGAGGACGCAGCGCGAAAGAAACCAAGTGAGGCACCGTTAGTTCGTAGCACTGCACCAGGGTTGGGCGGTCGCGTAGCGCGATAATAACACGTATCGTATGGTCTTGCTCACGCAACCGGATTCGGTCGTAGTGTACGCACCCCCGGTCAAACGTACCGTTTTCTACCTGAATATCGAACCATTTCCAGGATAGCCACCCGCCCGCTAGTCCGCGGGTACGCTTTACTTTTCCGTTGGCCAGCGTGGCTTGAATGCCCACCCGTACCTCACCGGTCGTCGCCAGGTGGACGGTGCTATCGACATAAAAAGTAAAGTCTGTGATGTTCTTCCGAAGAGGTGCCTCCGCAATAGCGCGTAGCGCACCGATGGTAAGCAGCAAGCTCAGCCAAAAGTAGTGTGATATCATACGTCAGGTTGTTGGTAAACGTCAGCGCCGCCATAACGACGCCTATTAACCAGCTACCTGACAAATAACGTGCAAACCGCTACAGCCTGCGCAAGCGCGCTAAACGCTAGGCTAACTCCTTCTCAGCAGCATCGTTCACGCGCACACTGTCGTTGCCAATGATAATCGGCATACCGAAGCGGCCTTCTTCCGGGCCGTTCTCCAGCTTGAGCACACCACGCGGACACACCGCTGAGCACACCCCACAGCCGACGCAGGAAGAACGTACGATATTCTGTCCGCGCTGCGCGTACCAGCGCACATCGATGCCCATCTCACAGTAGGTAGAACAGTTGCCACACGAAATGCACTGCCCCCCGTTGGTGGTGATACGGAAGCGCGACTTGAAGCGCTGCACCAGTCCCAGGTAAGCGGCCAGTGGACACCCAAAACGACACCACACCCGGTTGCCCATCAGGGGATAAAAACCGGTACCCACCACTCCGGAAAAACCAGCCCCGATAAAGAAGCCGTAGGCCGAGGCCAGATCGTAAGTTGGAAGCCCGAGCAGGCTGCCGCTCCCCGTAAAGAACGTATAAATCATGCCAGCCGTCATGACCACCGCGAACACCAGTACGCCGTGGATCAGGTAGCGCTCTACTTTCCAGGCACGCAGCGATTTGTCCGATAGTTGGCGGTAAGGATCGCCCAGGGTTTCGGCCAGGCCACCGCAACCACACACCCACGAGCAGTACCAACGCTTGCCGAAGAAGTAGACAAACACCGGCACGGCCACAATGATGAGTGCAATACCCCACACCAGCATAAATAAGCCCAGCGTACCGTTGTCTAACAGTTGATTCAGGCTGCTCGGAAAGAAGAAATCGTAGTCGAGCGGCCAGATATTCTTGAAGTCAAAGTAAGGATTATTGAGCCGAATCAGGATTTCAGGAATCAGGAAGGCGAAGGCGGTTTGGAAAAACATGACCGACAGCGTGCGTATAATCTGGTAGTTATTGTGCCGGTAGTTGATAATCATTCGGATGCCCATCACCGCAATACACAGCGTGTACAAAAATCCGTAGAGGAAGAATTCACCCGCTGGGTTGCCGCTCAGCTGTTCACTCACGGGATCTACCATCAGAATCCAGTTGGTGAGATAGTACGGGTAGAAGTACAGAAACACGTAAAAGATAATCAGAAAAGTGCCCACCATGATACCTAGCCAGCCGCGGTGCTTGAGTGCGCTGTGAAAGATGTGATGGTTCTTGATGCCCGCGTGTTCGGCCGTGCGGGGCAACAGATACATGAGCGCCCCGATGATGCTCGCCAGATAGGTAAACAATAGTATCCCCGTCGTATTGTCACGAATGACACCGACAGTAGACGCTTTCACAATGGAAGTCTTTACGCCTTTAGTCTGGTATCGGCCAATACCCTTTTGCTCTACCACCCCGTTGTTAATGCTCTCTATAGTGCCCGACAGTTGCGCTTGTAGCGCGTCGGCACTCTCAAACTGCTGCCCTTCCATCCAGTTGGTATAGTCGCGGAGGCTTTGTGCCTTGGTTTCAGCCACCGCGCCTTCGCCAAACACGGAGGCGGCTACTTCAGTGGAATAGGTAAGATCGTGGCTAGAAGCCACCTGCTGAGTGATCCGTTGTAGCTCTTCATCAGTGATGCCGTATACCTCTCGCACGCGCTCGTTAGTGCGCGCAATAAGGTTGTTAAGCGCACTAATAAAGGGAAGATTGAACGAGTAGGTTTTACCGAGTATCCCCTCTGCCTGCGCCTCTGTCAGCATCAAGCGGTAGGTACTGTTGCTGGCCTCGTCAGTATCCGTATCAACACTTCGCTCTTGTGCTGCGGCGTTAGCGGGTTCACCTTCCGCGGCAAAGTTTTCGTGCAGAATTTCATCCGTGAGGCGGAAATCCGGATAAGAAGAAGGTGCCGACCCACAGGCCGAAGCCTACGATGAACAGCGCGAGTCCGGCCAGTTGTACTATCTTTTTCATGGGTAATTTAGGTTAGTTGAATAGTAGCTAGAGTCCGAATAGCGCAGCGACGCGACTTCGCTTCGTACTCACTTTTCGGTCAGGATAGGTGGCGTTGAAGCGAGCGATCACCTCGTCTTCGTGTTGTTTATAAAACTCAGGATCAAAATTGGCTTCTCGCAGGTGCCCCATCGCGTAGCTCACGTCCACCTTATCGCGCAGCCAACGGTCACACACCGCGTGCTGGTAGCGAATACCCATCAGGTTGATGCCGCGCAGTACCCCAGTTGATTTTTCAAACACTACTCGGATGGCCTTTTCGCCACCTTCGTGCTCCCAGTAAAAGTGTTCTTCATCTTCCTGAGGGTGGGCGTTCACCTGTCCGTATACCTGATACTCAATATCGAAGAACTTGGCCGAATTGAAGAACTGACCGGGAATGTAGTGCATCTTCTGGCCACAAACGGTTTTGGCCACAGTTTCGCCCTGCATACGCCCGCTGTACCAAATCTGCTCAAGGTTACGCCGCCCCGGTGGGGCTATCCGGTGCTGCGCACAGTCGCCCAGTGCGTACACATCAGGCACGTTGGTCTGTAGCGATTCATCTACCAGAATCCCCCGATCCGTTTCAATACCCGAATCTTTCAGAAAGTCGATGTTGGGGTGTACTCCGATGGTTATGCCCACAAACTGGCAAGCAATTTCCTCATCCTCTACCGTGACAATGGACTTCACTCGCCCCTGCGCGTCACCTTTGATTTCCTTGAGCCCTGACTCACTGCGCAGGTTAATATCATAGTCACGAATATGGCGGCTGACCATCATCGCCTCTTCCAGGGGTAGTACATTACGCCAGTACTCTTTTTCACGAATAATCAGCGTGACCGGAATGTGACGGGTATGCAAGCACTCGGCCATCTCAATACCGATGAGCCCCCCCCCCACGATCACCGCGTGCTGCGCACCTTTGGTGTTAGCTTCCATCGCCTCAATGTCCTGGTAGGTGATCATTCCCTGCACGCCCTTCAGTTCTTCACCCGGCCACCCGGCCCGGTTGCCCGACGAACCGGTGGCGAGCAGCAGCACGTCGTACTTCAGGTTGGCCCCGGTGCGCAGGTGCAGCTCTTTACCCAACGTGTCTACGGCAGTCACATAATCGCGCACCAGTGTAATGTCATTCTCACCCCAGAATCGGTCTTCATAAGGCTTAGTATGTTCATAGGTCATGTGACCCATGTAAATATACATCAGCGCGGTGCGCGAGAAGAAGTGGTCAGTTTCAGAAGAAATGACGGTAATGTGATACTCGTCGGCGGGCTTGAGCTTGCGGATGTTGCGTGCTGCTGTAATACCAGCGATTCCGTTACCGATGATGCAAACGTGAGTCATTTTGTGATGGGTTGCAGATTGACCAGAATATTGCCAAGGTAAAAAAAGTAATCAAACCACCTAAACGTTATTTGCCATGCCGCCGACAGTTACCCTAAAAGTTATAGACCACTCCGGCGGACAAGCGGGTAGATAGCCCTACGTTTCGGCCTGATACGTAGCGGGCTACTCCGGCCGACACCCCTAATGAAGATATGATAGGTACGTAAACACTAGCGCCTATCTGCGTAAAGTTAACGCGCGTCTCGTTGAAGGGCACTTCGGCCGGATTGATATCGGGCGCGTCGCTATCAGAGATTTGTGTAGATGACCACAGGTCTACGTAGAAAAATGACCCGGCGTACCCTACCTTTGCCAGCAGTAGTGTGGCATTGGGCACATCATTACTGCGGAACGACTGCCCAGCTTGTAGCTCGGCGAATATCCCCACCGATGACTGGTATTGAGTAATCAAACGCCCGTCGAAGCGAGTAGCTTGGTTACCAATCGACAGCACCGCATTAGCGGCGTAATCGCTCAGGGGTGTTCCGAAACCCGCGGAGGCCAGGAAAGAAAGTTTACCTAAGTCACTCTCAAGCACAAGAGGTCGCCACTTGAGCGCCACTTCCAAGTCTTGCAACCCACCCACAGATTGGTCAGGTGCGCCAGCCATTTCGGCAGCGTCGCCCTGCGCATTCACGTAAGGTACGTTGAGCACTACGTCAAGGTCATCGCTAATCCCGATAGCCCCGTATAAGCTGACACTCTGAGTGGTAATCTCACCGCCGAAAGGAGCGGGCGCGTCTCGTTTTTCGTCCGCAAAGTAAAACTGATCGTAACGCTCCCATGAGTAGGAAACCACCACACTACCGTGCCCCTTTCCTTTCATAAATCCATCGACCAGCGATTGCGCGTACGTCAATCCACTGGTGCTCAGTATAAACATTAGTAAAAAACTGCGGGTAAGTATAGCCTTAGCAAGTCTCATAATCTGTGGTTTGTTTAGATGATCGTTGACAGTCTGTTGAATCTGCAATTACGGAAACCAACGGAAAAACTAAATGTCAATTTCACGACCTTTGGAATACTATTTCTGCAAAAAAGTTTATACGAAACGGATTACATGATTGTCAAGCACATGACAACCTTACGTACCACTCGGCACGTTTATAGCTTGAACAATCGTATCCGATCATCACTAAACAAACAACTATGAAATTCGCCGTACTCTGGATAGCTCTCGCTTTCATACCTTTCGCTGATATTGTTTCACTTCAAGAAGAAGCGCACGCACTGCTCAAGCAGCGGGTGTCTGATCAGGGGATGGTCGACTATCAAAGCATTCTAAATAACCGTGATCGTGTTGATGAGCTATATCAACAGATAGGAGATATATCGTTGACCGACGCTTCTGACGCGGAGAAAAAAGCGTTTTATATCAACGCCTACAACGTGGCTACCATCCATCAAGTCATAGAAAACTACCCGATAGCTTCACCGACCGACGTAGACGGTTTCTTCGACAAGAAGAAGCATACTGTCGCGGGCGAACAGCTTACGCTCAATGAGCTAGAGAAAACGAAACTACTGGCGCCCTATCAAGATCCCCGGGTGCATTTTGTGCTCGTGTGCGCCGCAATGAGTTGCCCCCCTCTCGCTGATTTTGCGTACGAAGCCGATAAGTTAGAAGAGCAGTTAGAAGAAAAGACCCGTCAGGCACTAAATAACGACGCTTTCGTTCAGGTTATGAGCGATAAAAAGCGTGTAGAGCTATCTAAGATATTTGAGTGGTACCAAGGTGATTTCACCCAGCAGTCACCCTCATTAATAGCGTACGTTAATCAGTATCGCGATCAAAAAATTCCTACTGATTACCAGATAGGTCATTACGAGTACGACTGGAGTCTTAATAAGCAGTAAACCGCTGTTCTTGGGTAAAGCCTGAAGCTAATGCTACTACCTATCCGTTCTCAGGTATGATCTTTGCAAACCTTCCCGTATATCATCAGACGTACAATTATGGGGCGCTCCTTACTAATACTTTTTTCGCTGTTTTGGTCTGTTCAGAGCTACGCCGCGAATCTATCTACCTTCTTTTCTGATAGCGATCGCTTTCTTCAAAAGTGGGTGCTTCAGGGAAAGGTCGACTACGCGGGTGTTAAGCATAATTTCCAACAGATTGACAACCTGTACAAACAGATCAATGACATGCCCCTGGCGGCGATGTCGGATGCGGACAAGAAGGCCTTCTACATCAACGCGTACAACCTGATCGTTATCTATCAAGTATCTAAATACTACCCCCTTAAATCACCTATGAATCAGAGTGGCTTTTTCGACAAAGTAACGCACGTAGTGGCGGGCGAGTCTATGACATTAAATGCGTTGGAAATAGAAAAAATCGTACTCACCTACCATGATCCACGCATTCATTTTGCGGTGGCTTGTGCTGCCTTTAGTTGCCCTGAGCTGGCCAGCCGTGCCTATCTTCCGGAAAAACTCGACCAACAGCTAGACCGTCGTACTGCGAAAGCCGTTAACGATCCAAATTTTATCAGAGTGAAGAACCAGGGCGTGGCAATCTCTAAAATATTCAACTGGTACAAGCGTGATTTTACGCAGACCGGGCAGGATGTGCTAGCGTTCATCAATAACTACCGTACCCAAAAAATTCCTACTAACTATTCGGTTACCTATTACGACTATAACTGGGCGCTCAACGAACAGTAGACGTGATAGATTGAGAGACCATCAGATGTATAACTGTCACTGAGGTACATCCATCTTAGTACCGCAATTATCGCAAGTCCGCAGGCTTTCGTCCTGGTGAAACTTGTTGATAATAGGCGGTAGTTGCGCCACAATATCCTCTAACGGGAAGTATTCTTCGTATAGCTTATTACCACAATTTTCGCAAAACCATAGCAGCCCGTCAGTGTGTGCTGCCGTACGTTTCTGCTCAATCACCAACCCGATCGTGTTGGCCGGACGCCGCGGACTATGAGGCGTTTTGGCCGGGCATAAATAAATATCGCCCTCGTTGATGACCACGTCTTTAGTGACACCGCCCTCCCTTATTTTTAGGGTAATACTACCTTCCACTTGGTAAAAGAATTCTTCAGTTTCGTTATAGTGAAAGTCCTTGCGTGTGTTAGGACCACCCACCACCATCACAATCACATTCTCTGACGCTTCGTATATCTGGGCGTTGCCTACCGGCGGTTTTAGCAGATGGCGGTGCTCATCTATCCAACGCTTGAGGTTAAGTACGTGGGGCATATTGGTACGCAGGTTGATTTAGGGTGGGAAACAGTGACAGCAGCGCAGCAACGCTCGCTACTTATTTTAAACAGCCCAACGCTACAACTTGTTCTCGTAGCGACCGTATGCTACTCTATAACTTTCAAACTGGCTCAGTATGGTGATCATGATTGACGATGATAAAGACACGCTCGATATTTACCGTCTGCTCGTCGAAAGAACCAATCACTCGCCCTTCTTTCTTACGTTCGATAGGGTAACCACTGCCCTCAACTACCTCCAGCAGTATGAAGAGCAGCCGGATAAATTCCCAGGCTACATATTTCTTGATCTAAGTATGCCAAACCAGAGTGGCATCGACTTCATACGAGCTTTTGAGTCAGCCTACGCCGCTCGCTATCCAGATACGGCAATTATGGTGCTTACCAGTTCCGTAAGAGATAGTGAGCACCAAGAGGCCTTATCATTTCAGTCGGTGGCTAAGGTCATTAGCAAACCACTGCCCAAGCAATTGTTGATCGATTTGCTGGTAGCGAGCACGGTGCGTTAGTCTACCCGCCGAGGCTCCGCTCGCAGTTTGAGTAGTTAGGCCGTTGTTCTAATGAGTAGCAATCCATAATGCCTGAATAATAGGTACTCATTATTCACCACTACCCATTATTCGTACTTTAAAGGTTTCTTTTCAGTACTTACCGACTGTTCAGGCGAAACGTCGCCATGTTTGAAGTGAAGCCGAAACGTGGTGCCTTCCTTAGGTTGACTACGCACAGTAACGTAGCCCCCCATCGCTTCCATCTGGGTTTTTACGATATACAGGCCCACTCCCCGACCCGGGCGATGCGTATGAAATCGCTGGTACAGCTTAAACAGCTTGTCGCCATACTTTTCGGTGTCAATACCCAAGCCGTTATCGCTGATCGCTACCACCACCTCGCCGTCGGCACGTTCTGTCGACACATGAATCGCGGGAGGACTCGGTGACCTAAACTTAATAGCATTATCTAGTAGAGATATCAGCGTATGTTCTGCGTAAGCCCGAACGCACAGCACCTGTTGCGCTTCGCTAAAGTCACAGGTTACCTGCACCGACTCTTGCCTAATGGCTTCGGCCAGCTCCAGCTTCACTCGGTCTAGTACTGACTCTAAAGAAACCATGGTACTATCGGGCTGCGAACCATTGTTGTAGCTCAATATGTGGTTCATGTCTTGCACCACAGCGTCTAAGCTCTGCGTAGCTTGCTGTAGATGCCCCAAACACTGGTCGTTAAATGCGCTCAGGTTCCGGCGATCAAAAATATTGGCCAACCCCAGTATGTTCGCCACCGGCCCCCGAAGGTTATGAGAAGTGACTGAAGCAAACTGCTCTAGCCGCTTGTTCTGTACCACCAGCTGACGGTTAGACTGAGCTAGTGCGCGATTGCGTTGGTGCACCTCTTCTTCCAGGCCTTCGTTCTGATCCACGAGTTTTTTGTTGAGTCCGGCAATCATCTCTTGCTGTACCTGAAGCTCTTCGTTCTGAGCGGATATCTCTTCGGTTCGCTCCATAACCCGCTCCTCCAACCGAGTATTCTGCTCTCGCACCAGCTGCTCTTTCTCCTGCGCCGCTTTGAGGGCTTCCGCCTGAGCACGAATGCGTTCACGACGATAAGAATTGATACGGTCGGCCAAGGCGAGCGACAGTAGCACTGCGTCTAGTACCGAGCCCAGCTGCATCCAGGTTTCCAATGGCATGCTACCGGGAATGATTCCAAGAGTTCTCAAACTAATGAGCGTTACTGCTACCAAATACATCGTCCACGCGATAGTGAAGTAACGAGCCGAGGTATTTCCCTTTCGCCACGCGACCAAAGCGCTCAACCACACCAGCAGCGGGGTTATCAGAAACATGAACGAGGCAGTCACGGCCCCTATCTTATAGGGTACAATCGGACTGAGTACCGTACACAGTGCGGCGACACTCGCACTTACGATAAGCATTCGGTACAATACTCCTGAAAACCGCTTGATTTTCAAGAATACAATTGCGAATACCACAGCAAAAAACGCGGCACCAAACATACTCAACAGTAGCAGTGTGTTGGCGTAGTCCAGTCTGATACCTAATTGCTGTATATGCCCACTAAAGGTGGCCTGCGCACAGGTATTTAAGAAGATAAAGGCACAGTAAAGCAGATACCCCTGATCGCGAAGCGCAAAGAACAAGAACAAGTTATACAGAACCATCACGAGCATCGCTCCGTAGAACAGTCCAAAAATAATCTCTTCAGCAATAACGCGCTCAAAAAACTGCGTGTTCTGCCGGATGAAAAGAGGAAACCGAGCCGCACTCTCGGTTTGAATGCGCAGGTAATAGGTTTGTACCTCCGTATCGGATTGTGTGATAGGAAATAAAAAGTGACGATACTCAACCGTGCGGTCTTTGTTGACCACCACCTCGCCGTCTACCGTCACTTGCCACGTTCCGTTGACCTGCTGCTGATAAAAAAGGATGCTGTCCAGTAGCGGGTAGGCCAGCTCTAGGAGCCACGCTTCATCCGAAGGCTTCGGATTTTTGATCTGTAAACGAAGCCAGTAGGTGCTTTCTGCCAGTCCAAAGTTGAGCACCGCCTGCTTGCCGGTTGTAAAGCGGTCCGCGTCGAGCGCAGCAATATCTTCGATAGTCAGCTTATGGGTAGCGTCTGCGTAGTAGCTTATGTGCTGCCCCACTGACTCTTGCGTACTGCCTAGCTCTAATATAGGTTGCGCTGCCAGTCCAAAGGGCAACAGCCAGATAACTATTATCGCACGCAGCAAAAGATTATTCATAGTTCAGAAACAGCACCCCTTAATATAACGGGTAATTACTGAATTGCGATAACCGCTGTTAGGCGAAGATATGCTTAACCTACTAATGTGAGAAAAAGTGTGTTATCGTAAGAGAAACAGTCTACCGCTAAAAATTGCAATCGTCGGGCAAAGGCGGGGCTTCTGATAGTTCTTTGGCAAAATCAGCATCCATCGTATGCGTTTCAAAGCCTTTGTTGGCTGAACCCTTCATACCACGAGGACTATACCCGGTATTGTTCATGTGGACACGTACTAAAACAGGTTGATCAGCCGCTATCGCGACACGGCCGCCTGATCGGGTAAACGGCTGTTCGTCGACGTGGCTATGCGCTAATATCCGGCGATAGATCAGTTCGCCGGAGGCGGTGACCACCTCCCACCAGTCGGCATACTGCTCGCAACCGGTGTCGGGACTCATAATCTCTACTGAAAATTGGTAGTTATTGGCTTCGCCGGAAACCGACACACTGAGTACAGTAGCCGGTTGGCTGGCTGCGGTGGGTGGTGAAACAGGTTGCGCAGAGGAGCTATCTTGATCAGCACACCCCAACAGTAGCAGCCACACATTAATCCATAGTAACTTGCTTTGCATAGCCAAGCGTTTGGTTAGCATCCTATGAGTAGTAATGTTGGGTAGAAATAGTCCGTAGGGGAATCGAACCCCTGTTACCAGGATGAAAACCTGGCGTCCTAACCCCTAGACGAACGGACCGTGGTATAATGGCCAGACTATGATGACCATGCTGTAAAAATTATGCCTGTGAGAAACCAAAGCCTGCCCGACGAGCGGGCAGGCGGTGCAAACAGTGAAAAAGAAAAATTTAGTAGTCCGTAGGGGAATCGAACCCCTGTTACCAGGATGAAAACCTGGCGTCCTAACCCCTAGACGAACGGACCGTTTCTTCGAACCTTGGCCGAAGGTGCTTATTTTCAGAGGGCAAATATAGGATGCACAAATTACTTTGCCAAAATAATCGGTTAATATTCTATCGTTCTGCCGACTGTAGCGATTATTTTCTACTTTTGCCGCGACTTTCTTCGCAGAAATCACAACCCAACCTCTGCTTGGTGGGTTTACTAAACTAACGTATTATTCACTTTAATTGCATCTCAACTATGAAGGTTGCCATCAACGGTTTTGGAAGAATAGGCCGACTTACATTTAGAAATTTACTAAACAACGATGACGTAGAAGTTGTCGCGATCAACGATCTGACGGATAATGACACACTGGCTCACCTGCTTCGCTACGACTCTGCCCACGGTCGTTTTCCGGGTGAGGTGTCCGTAGAAGGTGATGCAATTATAGTGAACGGTAAAAAGATCGCCGCACTGGCCGAGCGTGATCCTGAGAAACTTCCCTGGGGCGATATGGGAGTAGATATCGTACTGGAGTCTACTGGTATCTTCCGCGATGAAGCGGGAGCGGGAAAGCACCTCACCGCCGGTGCTAAAAAAGTAATTATTTCAGCCCCCGCCAAGGGCGATATCAAGACGGTCGTGCTGGGCGTTAATGATGATTCACTCACCGGTGAAGAGGATATCCTTTCTAACGCGTCGTGTACCACCAACTGCTTGGCCCCCATGGCCAAAGTGCTCCACGATAATTTCGGTGGCATCCAGAAAGGTTTTATCACTACTATTCATGCCTACACGGCTGATCAGCGACTGCAAGACGCTCCGCATAGCGATCTGCGTCGTGCTCGCGCTGCCGCCATCAACATTGTGCCTACCACCACCGGTGCTGCCAAAGCGGTAGGCTTGGTGCTACCCGACCTTAAAGGACGACTCGATGGTAACGCCGTACGCGTACCCACCATTACCGGTTCTATCACCGACCTTACCTGTATTTTAGGGCAGGATGTGACGGCAGAGCAGGTCAACCAAGCCATGAAGGCCGCCGCTGATGGTCCTATGAAGGGCGTGTTAGAGTACACCGAAGATCCGATTGTTTCTTCTGATATTGTAGGAAACCCTCACTCTTCCGTCTTCGATGCGCTGTCGACCAACGTCAATGGCAATATGGTGAAAGTACTGTCATGGTACGATAACGAAGCCGGTTACTCCGCTCGTTCGGCCGATCTGATCGCCAGAGTAGGCAGTATGATGTAATTCATCTTAGATTTTTATGCTAATTGCAAACAGCAGATTTTAGAGATCATACGGTCTTTAAAGTCTGCTGTTTTTTTATTGCGCTATCTACCACAATTCACCTCAATCCTGCTCAGACATTACATCCGTACGGAATACGAACAGCTCGCTTTCTAAAAAGCGGGCCTGCATGGTACCTTTCCCGGATTAAGAAGGAGGTGCCTTCGCGATTTTTGTATACGCACGATGCTATGAACATTCGAAATATTCTTGTGATGCTGGGGTTGTTGAGCACATTGGCCGCTCAAGGACAAGCACCCATTGTCAATAAGATCAGCCCCACCCGGGGTACGGTTAACGAGCGGGTGATCGTACGCGGTCAAAACTTTGGCACTAACGCCGCCAATATCAAAGTATTCTTCGGAGGTGCCATCGGTGCCATCGATCAGATCAACAACAACGAAATAGAGGTGTCAGTACCCGCTGGGGCCACCACCAGCAGCATTTCGGTGGTCAACATCAATAATAGACTGATCGGCTATTCCAGTGAAGTGTTTCATCTCAGCTACGACGGTTTTGAGTTCAATAGAACCAACATAACCATACCACCCTTCGCCGAAGCTACCGCTGGTAACGATATACTCTATAACTTTTGCGTGTGCGATTTTAACCTAGACGGCTACAATGATATTGTAAGTACTGACACCGAAAAAAAAGCGAGCATTTTACAAAACCAGGCACTTGGTATTAATACAGTAGATTTTGCTCCGCCGCCGACGGCTACGGTTGATGCTAGAGAAGCACGCTGGGTGCGCTGTGGCGACATCGATGGCGACGGTAAGCCTGATCTGGTATTCACCTTTTCTAATTCCAGCGGTGGAGGATCCAAGAAGAATAAAGTGGAGATTTACCGAAATACGACCACACTCGTAGGAGCCAACCCTAACATTACCTTTGAAGATGACAATGATGCACTACAGTTTGCTATAGAAGGAGAGCAAGGCGGCCGTATGGTCATCAGAGATCTCGACGGCGACGGTAAGCCAGAGTTGGTCGTCGCCGATCTGAATGGTGACGGTGGCGTTTCGGTCTTTAGAAACACCAGTACCACCGGCGACATTGCCTTCGATGCTAGCCCGGTTCTTCCCCTTGAAGTAGCGGGTATTGAAACCCCGGGAGTTGCGGGTGTCGATGTGGTTGACCTTGATCGTGATGGGCGCCCAGAAATTATTGCAAGCGGAGGCACCAGGAATCTATACGTACTGGCCAATAATAGTACCCCTGGTAACTTCGCCTTCGCGTTAGCAGCCACGCCGTCGAGCAATACAATACAGAACCTCAGGGTGGCCGATATAGACGGCGACCAAGCAGCTGATATCGTCGTTAGCGGTAAGAACTATTTGGGTGTCTTACGAAATATCACTGATGATACAGGGATTAGTTTTGCCGCAGAGATGAGTTTTAATGCCAGCCCAAATATTACGTACGAAGGGATGGATTTAGCCGATATGGACGGTGACGGTCGTCTTGATGTACTTATCACCAACACCGAGTCTTCCCCCCTGATTTCATCCTGGTCGGTGCTTCTCAACCGTAGCACGGTAGGTTCACTCGCCTTTGGAAGTACGATCGTACAACCCACTCCGCAGAACCGTACCGTTCGCGGTGCAGACTTTAATGGTGATGGCAAGCCAGACATCGCCTACACCAGCGTGGCAGATAATACGATTAACATCCAACTGAATGGTAACTGCATTCAACCCGTTCTGGAGCCATTCAACGGACCGGGTATCTGCGACATACCACCCTACACGCTAGAGGCTACTCAGGGCGTCGGGGTTACCTATCAGTGGGAAAGCTCTACTGACGGCGTTACCTACACTCCGGTAGCAGGGGTGACTACCTACAACTACCAACCCGGAGATCTACCCGGGGAAGAAAAGTTCTACCGCGTGAAGGTGGCGTCTTCTCATATAGAAAACTGTACGGCGCGTACCTCCAACGCGGTACACCTAAAGGCACCAGAAGGTGCGTCCCCTCCTGGGGCTAGTCCAGTATTGAGCGATCCTAATCCACCTACCTACTGCTTTGGTACTACGGTTACCATCGAAGCACAAGCTGCTAACGCCGCCTTTGTGTGGACCAACCCTCAGGGTGATATTATCGAAGGGGCAACGACCAACGTGCTCACCATAGAAAACGTCAGTTCGGCCCAGGCAGGCCTCTACGAAGTTTATACCCAGGCGAGTGAAGCTGACGGTGGTTGTACCAGCGCTTCGTCTACCGTATCTATCAGTGTGAGCGAACCACCGGAGCTTCAGATCGAGGCAAACCGCCCGCCCGTGCTCTTCAACGGCTCATCGCAAGTAGTGCTCTCCGTACGCGAACTAGCCGACGTCGCTTACGCTTGGAAAAGAGGTGATAGCATGATACCGGACGCTACCACCGCGTCGCTCACCGTCGCCGAAGCCGGTAGCTATACCGTTGTCATCACCAACAACAACGGTTGCACGCGCGAAAGCGCCGCCTTTGAGGTGGACAACATCACTCCTACGATCTCCGCCGAAGCTTGCCTACGGCAACCCAACAGCTTTCAGGCGGAGCCAGCTACCTTGAACGGTAGTCCGCTTCGTTACCGGTGGTCGTTCGGTATCGGTAATCCGCAGGAAGGTAGTACAGTAGAGCACGCTTACAACCAAGCGGGTACGTTCACGGTAGCGCTGGAGCTACTCGACGCCAGCAGCACAGTGGTTGAAACGCTTGAGCAAGATATCACGGTATACGACTTGCCTGAGCTAGAGGTGACCACCGAAGGCAACCCTAATCTCTGCCCAGGAGCATCGGTCACGCTGGTGGGCAGTGAAGGCTTCGCCAGTTACGCCTGGAACACCGGTGAAACCACCGCATCGCTCACCGTCGCCGAAGCGGGCACCTATTCCCTCACCGTAACCAGTGACAAGGGCTGCGTGATTACCAGAGACGTGGAAGTCACGGAGGTGCCCAACCCTGAAGCGGTTATCACCGCCGAGGTGGAACGCATTGGCTTAGGAGAATCAGTACAGCTGACAGCCTCGGGGGGTAGTCAATACCGCTGGAGTCCGGGAGCCACCCTCAGTGATTCTACGATTGCCAATCCGGTAGCCAGTCCGTTGGTTAACACTACGTACACTTGTGTTGTGACCACCGAAAATGGTTGTTCCGTAGCCGTCGAGCACATTGTGTACGTAGACCGTACGCTGGCGGTCAACCCTCGTAAAATCTTTAGCCCCAACGGTGATGGGCAGAATGATACTTGGTTCATAGAAAAAATGGAACTGTTTCCTGACTGTCGCCTCACGCTATTTAACCGACAAGGCGTGGAGGTATTCAAACAGGAAAACTACAGTAATCAGAACCCTTGGTCGGGCACGACCGACAGCGAGCAAGCGGTGCCTAAGGGTGTTTACTTCTATCTGATTGACTGTGGCGATGAGGCCGGGCAGCAAACCGGTAGCGTCACCATCGTACGGTAACCGCCGCATTCAGCCCCTCTTGAAACCAACCCACCACCCAGTATCTCTTCGCGTAGAAAGTTATCTAGCATCTGACCCCATAGAAAGTTATCCACGCAGCGGTCGCCAGCATCCAGCACAAAACTCTTCTTAGCCTAACGGGTTCATAGGATAGCATCTATCGCACCGTTCTTTCATGCTCAAAATTGCCTGGTCGGAAATTTATAGCCATTCGCTTCCCGAAAACCACCGCTTTCCCATGATCAAGTACGAGCTGCTGCCCGAACAGCTCATCTACGAAGGCACCATCACCAACAGCAACCTGTTTGCGCCCAAGCCGCTGGAAGAGCGTTATATCATCAATACCCACGATGCTGCGTATTGGCAGCGGCTCAAAGCGTTGCAACTCACCAAGCAGGAAATCCGAAGAACCGGTTTTCCGCTGTCGGCCCAGCTGGTACACCGTGAGGTTACCATTGCTCAGGGCTCGGTGCAAGCGGCCTTGTATGCGCTAAAATACGGCGTAGCCTGCAATGTAGCGGGCGGTACCCACCATGCCTTCACCAACCGGGGCGAAGGCTTTTGCCTACTCAACGATATTGCTATTGCGGCCAACTACCTGCTGGAGCAGCAACGTATTCAGAAAGCACTGGTCGTGGATCTCGACGTGCATCAGGGTAACGGCACGGCTCAGATTTTTAGAGATAACCCATCGGTGTTTACCTTCAGCATGCACGGGGCCAAAAACTACCCAATGCACAAAGAGCAGTCAGACCTTGATATTCCTCTGCCTGACAACACCGACGATAACACCTATTTACAACACCTACGCGAAACGCTACCCCGCTTACTCGACAGGGTGCAACCTGATATCATCTTCTTTCAGTCGGGGGTAGATGTGCTGGCAACCGATAAGCTGGGCAGACTCGGGCTCACCCTGGCCGGTTGCCGAGAACGCGACCGTCTGGTACTACAAACCTGTCAAACGAATGGCGTGCCGGTGGCGATCAGTATGGGCGGCGGCTACTCTGAGAAGATAGCACATATCGTAGAAGCACACGCCAATACCTACCGAGTTGCACAGGAGATATTTTTTTAGCAGATAGCTCCGTACACTTTGGCGCGAGAGTGATAGCATGAGGTGTGTTAAAATCGGGGGAAAGAAGTGCTCGCCAAAAAAAAACCATAACTTTGGTTTTTCAACGAACAAAAAGAGAAAACTAATGCTACGAACGCATACTTGTGGCGAATTACGACTAGAACACGCGAGCCGCACCGTGACCCTCACCGGTTGGGTGCAACGCGTCCGCGATAAAGGCGGGGTACTGTGGATCGACCTACGCGACCGCTACGGCCTGACGCAACTGATTTTCAAAGAGGGTGAAACCGACACCTCGGTGATGGAACAGGCGCAGCAAATTGGTCGCGAGTACGTACTGGAAGCCACAGGACAGGTGATTGAGCGCTACGCCAAAAATCCTAACATGCCCACCGGTGATATTGAGATTGAGGTGACCGAACTCAACGTACTTAACGCCGCCAAGACGCCGCCCTTCACCATTGAAGATGAGTCGGACGGAGGCGAAGACCTGCGGATGAAATATCGATACCTGGACCTGCGACGCGGCCCTGTACGGCAGAAGTTACAGCTGCGCCACCGCATGATGCAGCACACCCGCACCTACCTTGATCAGCAACAGTTTATCGAGGTAGAAACTCCGGTACTGATTAAGTCTACCCCCGAAGGCGCTCGCGATTTTGTGGTGCCCTCACGGATGCACCCCGGCGAGTTCTACGCGCTCCCCCAGTCGCCCCAGACCTTTAAGCAGTTGTTGATGGTATCGGGTTTCGACCGCTACTTTCAGATCGTGAAGTGCTTCCGTGACGAAGATCTGCGGGCCGACCGTCAGCCGGAGTTCACGCAGATTGACTGCGAGATGTCGTTCGTGACACAGGAAGACATTCTGGATACGTTTGAAGGACTCACAAAATACCTGTTTCAGGAAGTGAAAGGAGTAGAAATTGAGGGTGGGGCGGCGCCCCACCGCTTTCCGCGCATGAGCTACGACGAGGCCATGCGTTTATACGGCAACGACAAACCCGATACTCGCTTCGAGATGACTTTCGTCGAACTCAACGAGGTGGCGCAAGGCCAGGGCTTCAACGTGTTCGATCAGGCCGAACTGGTGGTGGGCATTCGGGTGCCAGGTGCCGCCTCGTACACCCGCAAGCAGCTAGACGCGTTGACCGACTTTGTGCGTCGTCCGCAGATCGGAGCCAAGGGTTTGGTATACGTCAAGTGCAATGCCGACGGCACGTTCAAGTCTTCGGTTGATAAGTTCTACGATCAAGACGCACTCGGGCGTTGGGCCGAAGCGATGAACGCCGAGGCGGGCGACCTGCTGCTGGTACTCTCGGGCGACACCGATCGCACCCGGCGTGCCCTGTCGGAGCTGCGTTTGCACATGGGCAACGAATTAGAGCTACGCGACCCATCAGTATACAAACCGCTGTGGGTGGTTGACTTTCCGCTGCTCGAGTGGGACGAAGACAGCCAGCGCTACCACGCGATGCATCACCCGTTCACCTCGCCTAAACCCGAGGATATTACCAAGCTGGACAGCGACCCGAAGGCAGTGCGGGCCAACGCCTACGACTTGGTGATCAACGGCGTAGAGATCGGCGGCGGCTCCATTCGTATTCACGACCGGGAGCTGCAAAAGCTGATGTTCCAGCACCTGGGTTTCAGCGACGAAGAAGCGCAAGCGCAGTTCGGTTTCCTGATGGAGGCCTTTGAGTACGGAGCACCGCCCCACGGCGGCATCGCCTTCGGCTTCGACCGCATGTGTGCCCTCTTCGACGGAGCCGACTCTATTCGCGACTACATCGCCTTCCCTAAGAACAACGCCGGCCGCGATGTGATGATCGATACACCTTCGCCCATCTCCAAAGAGCAGTTGGGTGAGTTGGGGATTGATGTGAGAGATAATTAAGAATTAGGAATGGTTGAATTACGAATGAGTGATTTGATACGTTAGTCAAGAAAACGACACCGCTATGTTACCATCGTTAGGTATTCGAAACTATCGCAATCTCAAAAGCTTAGACATTGAGCGACTGGCGCGAGTGAATCTGATAGCGGGAAAGAATAACACGGGGAAAACTTCATTGCTGGAGGCAGTCGCTATCTATGCGTCTGAGGGAAGCTTACGATGTCTTGACGAACTAATAAAGAGGGTGAATTTTATCATGTACAGCAGAATTCACTAAGAACAATTTAGCTAAGATTATTCACAAGAAGGCGAGTTTTATAGCAAGAATTGGAGATTACTTAGCTGGGGTAAACAACTTAAGAACGTATCGCTCTTTGTTTTACCAACGTAGCGCAGAATACAGCGATGATAAAAGAATTGTTGTTGGTTCGCAAAGCAGTGTACAAAGCGTAGATAAAGGCACAAAAGTACCGCAAGATCCTGACGTCATTACTATCCGCTTCATTAGAGCCCATTCCTTTGGAAGATTCTGCAAAAGAGGTATGGTTAAGTAAAAAAAAGTCCCCCTCCAAAGATGGGTGATGGGATGAACCGTATCCTTACTATCATTCTCGCTTTAGTCAACTCCCAAGACGGCTACTTACTCATTGATGAGTTTGAAAACGGACTCCATTACACGGTGCAGGAAGACTTGTGGAAGATGATCTTCAATCTAGCGAATAAGCTTAACGTGCAGGTGTTTGCTACCACGCATAGCGATGATTGTATTCATGCTTTTGAGAGTGTGATGAACAGCGAAGGAAATAAGTCAGAAGGACAGTATCTTCGTTTAGATAACATTGACGGTCAGATTATACCGACCCTCTACAGCTCTGAGGAACTAGATACGGCGGCCGATCACCAGATAGAGGTACGATAAGGATGAACATCAAAGAGAAGTACCCTCAAAAGTTATTGGTGGAAGGGAATGACGATCAGCACGTCGTTTGGGCTATCTGCGAGCAGTTTGGCATCGCTGAAACATTTGATGTGGTAGATAGCCGAGGGGTTGCTGAACTTGTTGCTAATGTTCCGGTTCGTGCAAAACAAAGAGACCTTCAATCGCTTGGGCTCGTCGTTGATGCAGACTACGGACAAGGTAATCGCTGGAACCAGATTGCTAGCAAGTTAAACGAGCTCAACTACTCGGTACCTACGTCGCCCAATCAGTCAGGAACAATCATATCCTCTCCCGCTCCTAACCGTCCAAGAGTTGGTATTTGGTTGATGCCAGACAATCAAAATTTAGGAATGCTTGAAGATTTCATCCGCTTCTTAATAAGTACCTAGACACATTTATTTAACGTCATTGCGAGCGTTCCACGCTGGATGAGGAACGAACGCGGCAATCTGCTCACTATGAGGCAGATAGCTTCGTCGCTTCGCTTCTCGCTATGACGTTCTAATTAGAACATTATTCTGTCTCACTACTTACCTGCTGAGGATGCGAGCTTGTCATTAGCGCAAGAAACGATTAATACATTAGAAGAGCGAACCCTTCATAAGTATAGCCAGAATCATCACGCTAAAGCGCTCATTCATACGTGGCTGGCATGGCAGGAAAACCCAGGAACGCCCCTAGGTCAGGCTATTACGAAACACTACCTAACTACTGATACTGACCTCTGTCAGCAGTTCGTCGACTGGCTCAACCGTTTGTTCAACGCTGACGAATAAACCCACGAGTGCCCTATCTTCACTCATCCTTTAGCACCAGTTCTACGTAAACCGGAAAGTGATCTGAGCCAAAGCTATCCAGGCAGTAGAAATCGGCGACGGCGAACTCATCCGTTACGTACACATGGTCTAACGGCCAGCGCATCACCGATGAATGCGCGCTGAACGTGTTGAAGAGCCCCCGCCCCACTCGAATATCGTTGAGCGAGCCATCGACCTGAAACAAGCGGCTCGTGTTGGACCACGCTACATCGTTAAAATCGCCAGCCACTACGGCGGGAAGCTTCTGGTCAGTCACCATCTGGCCCACTTTGAGTAGCTCTACTTCGCGGCGATCTCGGTTGTCAGGATGTTTACTGAGAATAGGTGGCACCGGATGAACGCCGTGAAAAGAAAAGGGTTGTCCGCTCGGCAGTTCTATTTCAGCGTGGAATGACGGCACACTGTCGTGCTGCAAGAACTCCGTACGCATGTTCTTCCATGGGTAGCGCGAGTAGAGCCCCATCCCGTAAGTATTGTCCGCTGGATACTCTCGTACGTGTTCATAGCGGGTGCGTAGCGACCGTAGCGTGTCGAACCACCACGCGTTGGTTTCCATCACCAGCACCATATCGGGGTCGGTTCGCTCGATCATATCTAATAAAGGTTCTACTTCGCGATTATGCATGTACACGTTGGCAATCAACAAACTAACCGTACTGCCCTCTCTGGCTTCGGTGGTGGGCACTACGGGGGTCGGTAGTGTGGTATACGGATAAATGAAGTAACTTTGGAGCGCTACGGTAGCGGCTAAGCCTGACATGAGTGCGACAGCCCCGGCGGTCCAACGACGGGTCATCACTCCCACAATCATCAGGCACAACAGTGCTATTACCAACGCTTGAAGGCGCGGAAAGTCCAGTACCTTCATCCACCATGTATTGGTATTTTGCCACAATGATAGCAGCGTAGCGCCAATGACTGTGGTACTGATTATAACGATCGCAGCATAAAATAACTTAGTGAAGGCGGACATAAATACGTTTAAGAAAAGACGAAAAAGTTGAGTAGTGACCATACACATCCACAAGGATGTGATGCTAAAGATCAGAACCTTCGGTGGTGATAGAATGTTAAGAAACAATCAGAAAGAAAGCTATATGAAACCTATCAAACCTAAAGCCGGACAAGAGTCGGTGTGGGATTATCCCCGCCCCCCGCGTCTGGAAGACGTGAGTCAACACGTGCGTATTGTATTCAACGATGTCATCATCGCCGATACGAACCAGGCCAAGCGTATCCTTGAAACCAGTCATCCGCCGGTGTATTACCTGCCGCCCGATGATGTTAAGATGGAGTACTTGCAGCAGAATGGTCACCGCTCATTTTGCGAGTTCAAGGGCATGGCAGGTTACTACAATTTGGATATGAACGGTCAGCAGGTGACCAACGCGGCTTGGTTTTACCCTAGTCCCGTGACAGAGTATGCCGACCTTAAAGACTACCTGGCGTTTTATCCGTCTAAAATGGAAGCCTGCTACGTGGGCGATGAGCAAGTACGTGCGCAAGAAGGCGATTTCTACGGCGGCTGGATTACTGACAATATCGTGGGGCCCTTCAAGGGTGGAGCCGGCACGCGGGGATGGTAACTATCATTAACTCTTTATTCTAACAACATGCGAAGACTGATTCTTTCCTTCATTATAATTACTGCACTCACGCTAGGTGCTTCAGCTCAATCAGAAGATGCGCGGTATTTCGGTGAAAAGATTACTGCGGCGGAGGCGCTCACCCCCACCGAATTTGTGACCACAGTAGAGCAACAGGGCGAAACCACCGCCAAGGTAACCGGAGAAATTACCGAGGTGTGCCCTAAGAAAGGCTGCTGGATGACGCTGGACGTCGACGGGCAAGAGATGATGGTACGCTTTAAAGACTACGGCTTCTTTATGCCGCTGGATGCTACCGGAAAAACTGCTGTGGTGCAGGGTCAAGCCAAGATGGAAACCATCGACGTGGCCACCCTACGCCACTACGCCGAAGACGCAGGCAAATCAGCGGAAGAGATCGATGCGATTACTGAGCCCGAAACCAAGCTTTCGTTTGTGGCGGATGGGGTGATTTTAGAGGATTAGCGCTTAGTGTATTTTGCGTGTAGACCATTACTGACTTAGAGTTGTTCTATCAAACTATGTACTACGCTGGCTGCTGATACTAATTACCTTCGTCCGATCCAAACCCGTAAATAGTGGTGTGCATTCCGGCAATTTTCCATTGTCCGTTTACCTTTTCCATCAGCCTGGTTTCTCGTTTCAACCCTCGTAGAGAGTCCTGTTGTTCGTAAGTAACCCAAGCCCCGTTGCCATACCGACGCACGTCTATTTTATCTAACAGCGTAGGAACCGGCTCAGGCTCAGGATGCTCTTCCATAAAAGTCTTGACAAACTGACTGATGTCGTTCCAGCCGACCGATTCAGAAAAGGTACTGTCTTCGAAGTTAATATACGTTTTGGTGATGTCCGGGTCGTGGACCCAGTTTTCCTTCCAGGCTTCGTAGTCTCGTTGAAAAGCGGCACTGGTTTCGTCATTCAATGCTTTCAGAATAGCTTGTTCCTCCTGCTCGACATTCACCGATTGGTTCATCGGGGGGGCAACAGTAGGCTCTTCGCGGTTGTTACAGCCTGCTGCCGCTAGCAATACGATGCATGTGTAGATTACTGTGTACCGTTTTTTCATATGTTCATATACAGAAACTCAGGACTAAAGAAGATATATTTGCTAGCGTACTGTACGCTAAAAAAACCCGACGTGGTACAATAGACGAGTTGGTTCGTTTTCTGTACCAGGCCAGTTTAAGGTCATGTTGACTAGGCTAGCACCTCTCTCTACACTGTAATGAAACTGAATAGAAGCCAATTGAGCGTACAAAGCCAGTGTTGTGAAGAGAGCGAAACGTTTCATAGCATTGGTTTGGTTGAGCAAAAAAACTTTGCGGTTTTTATTAGCAACGAGCGCCCGTAGGCGTACTATATACGTGAGTATAGTTTTATCTGTAGAAGCCTTTTTATCTCCTACCAAATCCTATATTTGCCCCACAACATTTTTTGGATACAACCCACCCAGTCATGATTATTGGAGTACCCCAAGAGATTAAAAACAACGAAAATCGCGTCGCCCTTACCCCGGGAGGGGCTCAGGAACTCACCAAGCTGGGCCACCGCGTTTACGTGCAAACCCAGGCGGGCGTCGGTAGCGGCTTTAGCGATGAAGAGTACCAGGAGGCGGGCGCTCAGATGCTGCCGACCATTGAGGCGGTGTACGAAACCGCTGAGATGATCATCAAGGTCAAGGAGCCCATCGAGCGCGAGTACGATCTGGTACGCAAAGACCAGCTGGTGTTCACTTACTTCCACTTCGCCTCCAGCGAACCGCTTACCCGAGCGATGATCAAAAGCGGGGCGGTGTGCCTGGCCTACGAGACCGTCGAGCTGCCCGACCGCAGTTTACCGCTGTTGGTGCCGATGTCGGAAGTGGCCGGGCGTATGTCTATTCAGGAGGGGGCTAAGTACCTAGAAAAACCGATGCAGGGACGTGGTATTCTGCTGGGCGGCGTGCCCGGTGTTCGCCCGGCCAAGGTGATGATCCTGGGCGGCGGCATCGTGGGCACCAACGCCGCCAAGATGGCCGCCGGACTCGGGGCTGATGTTACCATACTGGATAATAACCTTAACCGCTTGCGCTACCTCGATGATATTCTGCCTGCTAATGTCAACACCTTCATGTCGAGTGAGTACAATATCCGTTCGCTGATCGATACGCACGATCTGATTGTGGGAGCGGTGCTTATTCCTGGCGCGAAAGCCCCCAAGCTGATTACCCGCAATATGCTGAGCAAAATGCGGCCTGGCACCGTACTGGTCGATGTGGCGGTAGATCAGGGCGGTTGCATTGAGACCTGCCATCCCACCACCCACGAAGACCCGACTTTTTTAGTAGACGACGTGCTGCACTACTGCGTGGCGAACATGCCCGGAGCAGTGCCCTACACCTCTACGCTAGCCCTGACCAACGCGACCCTGCCCTACGCCATGCTACTGGCCAATTTGGGCTGGCAGAAAGCCTGTGTCACTTCTGCTCCGTTGCAAGCCGGTCTCAATGTAGTGAACAGCGACGTAGTCTATCCGAGCGTAGCCGAGGCCTTCGACTTGCCCCACGTGCCAGTGGAAGAACACTTGAGTTAGTGAAAAAAAGCAGCAGTAGCGGGAGGCAGCGGCAGTACACTGCCACTGCCACTGCCACTGCCACTAATCATACGTACGTCGGCAAATCTTTCAGAAACGTATACGAACCGGCTTCGTAATCCATACGGCAGCAGTAATGGCTCATGCCGTTGGTCACCGTCACATACTCTGCCCGCAATGTCTGGTTGTATACCGCCACTTGCTCAAACACCTGTGGCGACAGCGGTACCGAGGGTGCTTTGCATTCAATCACCATAAAAGCAGTCCCGTCGCGCTGATACACCAGGATGTCCGAGCGGCGGGCGGTACGGTTGTAGCGTAGCCCCCCTTCAATCCGCATTAGTGACTTGGGGTACTGTCTTTCTCGTACCAAGTAGTGTATAAAGTGCTGCCTCACCCATTCTTCGGGCGTAAGTACTACGTACTTCCGGCGCACCAGATCAAAAATAACGGTTTTACCCTCACGGGTTTGTAGCTGATGATCAAAGGTGGGTAGGTTGAGGGGGGTCATATTGACCTTCAAATTAAGTACCTCGCCTGACAAATTAAAAGAGGCGGCTGCTATATTTGCGTCCATGCTTTCTTTACCAATCCAGCAGGCGATCACTCTAGTGTCCATTCTTGTGCTATTCGTGGCTGTCTACCGAGAGTGGGTGCGTCCGGCCTTAGGTTTTCTCAGTATCGTGCTGATCTTTGTTCTACTAGGCATCTTGTCTCCCGAAGAGATGCTGGCCGGTTTTTCTAACGAGTCAATCGCCAGTGTGGTGCTGCTGGTTGTGCTCAGTGCCGCGCTGCGCAAAAACTTTCCGCTAGAGTCAATGATTGACCGGCTCTATCGCTTCGGCACCAACGGCCGCCCGTTGAGCTACCGGCAGTTTTTATTTCGGATGATGCCACAGGTAGCACTGTTCTCTTCTATTGTCAATAATACCCCCATTGTGGCACTGATGACTCCCTACGTTTTTCGCTGGGGCCGACTCAACAACGTATCGCCCTCGCGGCTGCTTATTCCATTATCCTATGCTACCATGATGGGGGGTATGGTTACCATCGTGGGTACTTCTACGACCCTGGTGCTCAACGGCTTCACCGTGGCAAGAGGAATCGGTGGGATTCCCGGTACGCCCCTGCTCTACATCGGCACAGCGGTGTGCCTCACAGGAATTACCTTTATTGGCCTGGTGGGCCACCGGCTACTGCCTGATCGCAAAGATATTTTACAAAATTTTGAAAAGAATAAGCGGGAGTATCTGGTGGAAACCAGTTTAGCCTCAGACTCACCGCTGGCCGGACAAACGGTACTGGACGCGGGGCTGCGTAGCCTACGGGGTATTTATCTGGTAGAAATTATTCGACAATCGCGTGTGATCTCACCCGTGAATCCACAGGAGCGACTGCGAGCAGAGGATGTGCTGATCTTTGCCGGGGAAACCGAGTCGGTGGTAGACTTGGTAGGTACCCAACGGCACCTCACGCTGCCCAAGCACGCTGACACCCGCAATACCGATCAGGTGAAAGTAATAGAGGCGGTGGTAGGAGCCAATGCCAGTCTGATCGGGCAAACCGCTAAAGAAATTGACTTCCGTGAACGCTACGACGCGGCCATTGTGGCGATCCACCGTAACGGCGAGCGGATCAGCGGTAAGATCGGTGACATCCGGTTGCGGCAGGGTGACCTCTTGCTACTCTACGCAGGCCGCGACTTCCGTAAGCGAGCCAATCTGTACCGCGATATTTTAGTGGTGTCGCAGATCAAAGAAATGCTTCAGCCGCAGCCGCAGCAGATCGGCGCTCTGCTGGCCGCCGTGGCGGCTTCTATCACGCTGGTGATAACAGGCTACCTCAGTTTGTTCGTGGCACTATTGCTGATTTTTGCGGCCATGGTGGCACTGCGAATGATCACGCTGCCCGATGTGAAGCAGGAGGTGGATATTAATATGGTGGCTATTCTGGTGTTTTCATTGGCCCTGGGGCAAGCGATGATTCAAACCGGTAGTGGCGACCTGATTGCTACCTGGATGCTGAGTATTACCGATAGTTTTGGTACTACTGCTATCCTAGGTAGTTTGTTAGTACTTACGACGCTACTTACCTCTTTTATCACCAATGTGGGAGCCGTCTCTATTACCTTTCCGCTGGCCTACTCTATCAGCAACGCGCTGCAAATAGACGGTATGCCTCTTTACCTGGCGATTGCCTACGCGGCCTCCGCCGCTTTTCTTACCCCTATCGGCTACCAAACTAACCTGATTGTGTATGGCCCTGGCGGCTACAACTTCAAAGATTTCTTCCGCATCGGCCTGCCCGTAACCGTGGTCTATTTAGCGACGGTGCTGGTGATGATCAAGTGGTTGTATCCTGCTCTGTAGTCTTTTACTGCTCACCACCTTCCGGCCCGTAGAAAAATACCCACGTGGCGAAGTCTTCGCTAAAGTTGAAAAATCTGTGTTCTGCTCCAGCCGGTACGAACAGAAAGTCACCTGATGCGAACGTGATCGTATCGCCATTACAGTAGAACTCACCCTGTCCGGCCATTATTACGTAAATTTCGTCGCGGGTGTGCGGCTGCTGGTCATCCGTACGTTCGGGCTGATACACTTCTACCGACAGCGTTCCGTGCTCAAACAGGGTTGCGAAGCGATTGTCACTATCAGCGAGTTGCCGTAGGGCTTCAGCAGAGGATATTTTGATTTTTCTAGCGGTGGAAGTAAGCGGTTGAACTTCGTACTCCAGCAGCACCACCCGGTTGCCCCGTTGCTGAACCGGCAAAGCTTCGCTATCGGGAGTGGTGAAGTGATCAATGATCCTGAAACCAAAGCTTTGGTAGTACGCAATAATGATAGGGTTGTCGGCCCAGGTATCCATTCTAATTAACGGACGCTGCTTTTCTACCGCGTGTTGCTCAGCCCAGCGAAGCACTTTT
Organism: Tunicatimonas sp.; assembly: GCA_965213875.1. GTDB lineage: Bacteria > Bacteroidota > Bacteroidia > Cytophagales > Cyclobacteriaceae > Tunicatimonas. The sequence continues at coordinate 184,573 of CBDCAN010000037.1, forward strand.
CCGAACAGCTTCTGCCCCTTGAAATCAGGGTTTACTACGATACGATGCAAGTAGATAGCATTCGCCTGATCACGCTCCCGCCACACAACCACATCGTCGTAGCAAACACTGAACACACCCGCTATTTTGTCACCACTTACTACTTTAAACTGTCGCTGATCTACGACATCCTGCTGTAATACGGCTTTATCGTAGTCAGGCCACACCGGATATCCGTTTCGCTTTTGATACATGATGGCAGCATCAAACAAGCGGTAGATGAAGGGCAAGTCGGCGGTTTGAGTATTGACGACGGTGCATAACATAGCGAGTAGGGTTTACTAAAGCACACTGGGCGGTACGGGCAACTCCTGCTGCATGGCTGGGCCGAGCACTGCCACGTGGGATACCACAGACAAAGGTAGCCTTCTCAATTTATTTATTGATCTTTCTACCGTGGGGTGTAGAAGCGAACTCCGGCTATTATTTCAAAATCCTTTTTGTTATTTGTCCAAACCGGTAAATCGTAGCTGATTGCCGTTGCTGCAATGATACTGTCGGCCATAAGCCCCTCCCGCCAATAAGACTCATTAAATATGCTTCGGAGCAAGAACGAAATCTGAGCACTTAGCTCAATAATTCGGAACCCTCGCAAGAAAGATAGTGTCGCACGCTTCTTCCCTTTTCTAGCTCCGGATAACACCTCACCGTAGGTGATAATACTGATGGTCCGCCGAGTCGGTGCAAGCCGTTTGAGCTTTTTAGCCGTTGGTTCGTCACCTCGTAAAATGGCTAACAGAATGTTAGTATCTATAAGGACTAACTGCGTTCGCTCCGCCATAATTTGTTTCTATAAGCTCGCGCTTCTGATTCTGTCTGATCTGATTCATCATTGTCCACCCACAAACCAAACGCCTCATCAATGGCTTTATCAGGTTCTTTGGTAGAAGGCTCCCAGATCGTCGGCGGTTCTTTTGTCTTTGCAGTAGCGGCCTTACGCGGTTGCTTTACTGGCTTTTTGGTCGGCATGACTTCATTATCTTCGTTATAAGCAGTGTAATATAACAACCTTTCACCAAATTTCATTGGTAACCGATTTCGCACTTTGGCATTGTCAAACAAGCGGTAGGCGAAGGGCAAGTCAGCGATTTGAGTATTGACGACGGTGTATGACATAGCAAGGCACGGTTTACTAAAGCACACTGGGCGGTACGGGCAACTCCTGCTGCATGGCTGGGTCAGGAATGGTCACTCCTGGCACTACCGATAAAGGTAGTACTCCCGCCCAGATGGGCAGCGCGTAATCTTCTGCCTCATCGTTCGGAGGGCCGGTGCGGACTTTGGCCGAAGCTTCTTCTATGGTGAGCGCTAATACCTTGGTGATCTTTAGCTCCCTGGCACTGGGTTGTCGCGCTTCGTCCCAGCGACCCTTCAGAATTTGCTCCGTCACTACGTGCAAGGCGTGCTCTTTATCTTGATCGGGCACCAGTCGAGCGGTGCCGAACATCACCACCGAACGGTAGTTGAAGCTGTGGTGAAACACCGAGCGGGCCAGCACAATACCGTCGGTGTGCGTAACGGTGACACACACCGGAATGCCCCGTTCCAGTTGCTTGAGCATGCGGTTGCCGATGGCCCCGTGCAGATAAAGCGTGTCGCCCTCACGACCGTAGGCATTGGGTAGCACGTAGGGCCGATCGTTGATAGTGAAGCCCACGTGGCACAGAAATCCAGTGTCCAGAATGGGGTAAATAGTGTCGCGGTCGTAGTGGCCGCGTTTAGCGCCACGCTTGATGGTATTACGGGTGGTTTTAGGGTATTGGTTCATGATTCGCGTTTATAATTCAAAGATGAGTATTGAGTACGGGCGTGGTTAAGCAGGCTGACCAGCTGGTGCGTCTTTGTCGCAGTGTTCACAGCTGGGTCGTAGGGTAAGCATACGCAACGGTTTTTTTGATTCGTCACACAAACTTATACCTTTACTGGCCCTATTTCTTACACCAGTTTTTGTTAATCTGATGGTCCAGTTGTATCCGTGGTCAACCCGCATTCCAGTTGATAAGCAGAGTAGTTTGCCGGTTTACTTGCAGATTGTGAACTCGATCATCAAAGAAATTACCGCCGGACGGCTGGTTCCAGGGCAAAAGCTGCCTGGGGCGCGTCAGCTGGCGAACCTACTGCACATCAACCGTAAGACGGTTACGGTAGCCTACGATGAGTTACTGGCGCAAGACTGGCTGGAAATTCTTCCGGCCCGCGGCACCTTTGTTACGCATACCCTGCCTGTGGTCACTCCCACCCTGTGGTCACTCCCACCGATATCTTGGCGACCGGCGTCCCGGCGACCGGCGTCCCGGCGACCTCTAGTGGCTCTTCTCACTTCTCTTTTCGTACGCTACCGTCTGTACCCCAGGTGCCCTCTACCCAACTGCGCATCACCGATGGCTCACCCGACGTTCGCCTAGCCCCAATAGCGCAGTTGTACCAGCGGTGCAAAGTAGTGGCTCAGCAGTCGCCCCGCCGCGAACTACTACGCTACAGCGATGACCGGGGCAATGCTCAGCTACGCCAAACCCTATCGAACCACCTGCGCGCGAGCCGCGGCCTGGTTGCCCTCCCCGATCAGATACTCATTACCCGGGGCAGCCAGATGGGTATCTATCTGTTCTTACGCCTACTATTACGGCCCGGTGGCCGGCGGTCCGGCGACTTAGTGATCGTCGGCGAAAATAGCTACCCAGCCACCAATCAGGTAGTACGTGAATGTGGTGGTCAGTTAGTGACCGTGCCGGTAGACACACAGGGTATCGACACCGAGGCGGTGGCTGAGCTATGTCGGCGAAAGACTATTCGTGCGCTGTACATTACCTCTCACCATCACTACCCCACCACCGTGACGCTCAGCGCCGACCGCCGCGTACAACTGCTGCAACTGGCCCAAGCGCACCGCTTTGCCATCATTGAGGACGATTATGACTACGACTTTCACTACGCTCGCAGTCCGTTGCTGCCACTGGCCAGTCTAGATACACAAGGGTCGGTCGTGTACGTAGGTTCTTTCACCAAGTGCGTTGCTCCCAGCGTACGCATCGGCTACGTGGTAGCTCCACCCAACGTTATACAATCTATGGCGACCTATCGCCGTAACGTTGACCGACAGGGTGACCCGGTACTCGAGCAGGCATTGGCCGGGTGGATTGAAGACGGTGAACTTACCCGCCACCTCAAAAAGTCGCTCAAAGAGTACCGCCGCCGCCGAACGTTGTTCTGCCAGTTACTACGCACACAACTAGGTCACGTGGCTCGGTTTGAGCCGCCCAGTGGGGGCATGGCGGTATGGACCACCTTCGCGCCTTCGGTGAATTTAGAAACCGTAGATGCCTACGCACGTCAGCAGGGTATCTGGCTCGACGATGTGAACCAGTGGAAAGATTACCACGCACTACGGTTGGGGTTTGCTTCGCTCAACGAAGTGGAGATGATACGCGGACTAGAAGTGCTAAAATCAGCATTAGTATAACATCTATTGCAGCCCTTCCAAAAAACCATCGTACATAGGTTTCTTTTCGTAGTGTTCGCCGAATAGTAGTGGCCACTAAGAACCCTCCGCAAACTTGTTGATCCAGCTCTCCTGGTCGCGTAGTCCCTAGTAAGAAGTTTTAGACTTTTGGTGCTCCGTAGGCTTCAAGATAGTCAACTTCCTGCGTCTGATCCGTAAACGATGGCGATATTATGCACCTGTTTAGTAAGCTCCCTCTTTGTACTATCAGCTCACCATCGAAACGAAGCTCCTAGCGCGGTATAGAAATCTGCTGCGTAGCCGCTAAGGGCGGTTCCGCCCGATAGATCAAGCTGCACGTTCGGACTCAGCAATAACGTGAAACCGCCGTTAACCAAGTGACTATCAGGAGAGGCTTCGGGCAGATTGCCGTAGAACTCCACGAAGCTTCCTATCCGACTACTCAAACCAGCGTTGAAAGACAGCGCATAGCGATAGGTAGCCGCCGGCGACTCACTTCCCCACCCTACCCCCACATTGGTCGTGATGCCAAACCAATCACTAATAGTATGGTCCATTAGTAGGGCGATATTGGGCTCGGTGAAGCGCGGTTGTGCCACTTCGCTACCGGTTTGAGGCAGGGTAAGCCCCACCAGCAAAGCGATCTGCGGTAGCCACCGCCGCTGTTCGGTGATCGCCACTTTGGTGGCCAGATTTACGGGTGCCCAGCGTACTCCTGACACAGTAGGATCCGTAAACAGGCCTGATGATAACCTTACCTCTACCGCGTTAGTCACTCCGTAGCGTAACAATGCCGAAGGGTAGTTCCAGTAAGCGTTATCTTCGTCAGCCTCCCACTCTCGAAACAGCCCCAGTTCAACCTGCCATACTCCGGCCCCCACAACCGTCGATGCGTCGGTACCTTCGCCGGGCCGGTCGGTACTTAGTGGTTCGTCAGACTGCGTCCAACCTACGGTTGATACCAGCACGCTGATTACTATGCACAGTGTATATTTCATCTGCCAAAGCTATCATCTATATGAAACTAAACAAATCCAAAATTAAGATCGGTTGTTAGTAAATATTACTGTACTAGTCTATTCTACTCAAACGATAGATGATTCTAGTAAACTCCTTTGCACAAGACTGAGATTCGTGTAAATTTAGGCAAACAGCCGCATCATCCATGACAAAATACATTCTCGCCCTCGACCAGGGTACTACCAGTTCACGCGCTATTCTCTTCGACCATGACGGTCGTATCAATGCCACTGCACAGCAGGAATTTGAACAGCACTTTCCACAACCGGGTTGGGTAGAGCACGACGGGCAAGAAATCTGGCAGACACAGCTCAAGGTAGCCCAACGAGTGCTCACGGAGGCAGATGTTCAGGCAGATGCCCTGGCGGGAATTGGTATCACAAATCAGCGGGAAACCACCCTGCTGTGGAACAAGCAAACCGGCGAGCCGATACATAACGCAATTGTGTGGCAAGACCGGCGCACCGCGGGCTTCTGCGACCAATTGCGCCGCGACGGACACGCGGATACGATCCGGCAGAAAACCGGTTTGGTGTTGGACGCCTACTTCTCGGGCACCAAAATTCGGTGGCTGCTCGACAACGTATCCGGGGCGAAGTCGCTGGCCGAAGCCGGGCAGCTGGCCTTTGGCACGATGGACAGTTGGCTCATCTGGAACCTGACGGACGGGCAAAGTCACGTCACCGACGTGACCAACGCCAGCCGTACCTTGCTGTTCAATATCCATACGCTACAGTGGGACGATGAATTGCTTGATCTGCTGGGTATTCCGACTTCCCTTCTTCCTCAGGTGGCGTCCTCATCTGAAGTATACGGCAACACCCAAGCTAACCTCTTGGGTAGTGCGGTACCCATCGCGGGTATTGCGGGTGACCAGCAAGCGGCCCTATTTGGCCAGTTGTGTACGCAGCCCGGCATGGTCAAAAACACCTACGGCACCGGTAGCTTCGTGGTGCTCAACACGGGTGACCAGCCCATCGAGTCACAGCACAACCTATTGTCTACGGTGGCGTGGCAGATTAACGGAAAAACCACCTACGCGCTGGAGGGTAGTATTTTTATTGCGGGTGCCATCGTGCAGTGGCTGCGCGATGGATTGGGGCTCATCGAAAAGTCTTCCGACGTAGAAGCTTTGGCCAACACCGTAGACGACAACGGCGATGTGTACCTGGTGCCCGCCCTCACCGGCTTGGGGGCTCCGCACTGGGATCAGTACGCCCGTGGCACCATCGCAGGGCTTACCCGGGGTACCACGGCGGGTCACCTCGCCCGCGCCGCGATAGAGAGTATGGCTTACCAAACTAACGATGTGCTGCGGGCCATGCAAGAAGATACTGATATTGCCTTCCAAGAGCTACGGGTAGACGGCGGTGCTTCGGCCAACAATGACCTGATGCAGTTTCAGGCCGACGTGCTCGGCCTGTCAGTGGTGCGTCCGCAGGTGATGGAAACCACCGCCCTGGGCGCTGCCTACCTGGCCGGACTCGCCGTAGGCTTCTGGAAAGACCAGCAAGAACTGGCCGCTCAGTGGCAAATGGATCAAACGTTTACCCCTGGCGCATCTGCCGACACCAACAAGTTCGTGAAGCGTTGGGATAAAGCAGTGGAAATGGCGAAAGGATGGATTGATAATTAAATTAGAACAAGATGATCACACGACTTCAGATCGATGGCTTTAAAAATCTAGTGAAGACCGATATCCGCTTCGGTCCTTTCACATGTATTGCGGGTACTAATGCAGTGGGGAAGTCAAATCTATTCGACGCTATTCATTTTTTGAGTGATTTGACGAGTAAGACACTGGTGGATGCAGCTGGCCTTGTACGAAATGGCTCAAGAATCCAAGATTTGTTTCACCGAGTTGAAAGCACCTACGCCAATCGGGTGTCATTCTCTGTAGAAATGATTATTCCTGAGGAGGGTATTGACGATCTAGGACAATCCGCTGAAGCCACTATCACGACTTTAAGGTATAAGCTCGAGATAGCGTATCGAGACAATGATGCTTTAGGAACACAGGGCATCTTAGAGATTATACGTGAAGAATTAGCTCCTATTCCTCAACGTGAAGCACACAAGAATATCAGCTTTTATCCTGACTTAACTGGTTTGAGTCAGAAAGAGCAAAATGCGGTTAAGAGAAAAGAAAAAGCTTGGAAAAACTCTGTCATCAAGAAAAGAAGATCGGCCATGTTTATCTCTACTGAAGGAGAAGGAGAAGACCGTAAGATCAACTTTCATCAAGACGGGGGAAGTAGCGGCAAACCTGCTGGTAGAAAAGCATCACAACTTCCGCGAACAATATTGTCTACTGCTAATGCATTAGAAAATCCTACCGCTTTAATTGTAAAAAATGAGATGCAGTCGTGGAAAATGCTTCAATTAGAACCCAATGCACTTCGCAGCCCTGACGACTTTCGTACCGTAGCTGGAGCCACTTTGGGCACCAACGGTTCGCATTTGCCCGCTACTCTATATAGACTGCAAAACGATAAAAATAGTGGCTACCCTGATGTTTGCCAACATTTGGCCAATCGTCTTTATGAGCTCATTGATGATGTAGCCTATATTGACATAGACAAAGACGACAAACGCGAATTATTGACACTGATGCTACGGACCAAAGATAATACAACTCTGCCAGCCAGAGCTTTGTCTGATGGCACGCTACGATTTTTAGGCTTAGCAATCTTAGAGTTAGACGCTCGTTCAGGAAGCGTCATATGTTTAGAAGAACCGGAAAATGGCATTCACCCCGAAAAAATTTCTGCGATCCTTAAGCTTCTACAGGATATCGCAACTGATATTGACTATGAAGTTGGATATGATAATCCTTTGCGTCAGGTTATCGCTAACACTCACTCGCCTTCAGTCGTACAACAAGTACCCGAAGATAGCCTACTAATGGCTGAGTTACGAGAAGATATTGATGAGTACGGACACTTCTTTAAAAAAGCAGTTTTTACTCCTCTTGGAAATACATGGCGAACGCGCATAGAAAAGGATACCCCTACTACCTCTCTTGGACATTTACTAGCCTACCTCAACCCAATAGAGGAAGAGGGTGCGGAAATCAATGATATAAGTACCTTTGGAAGTAAGGTAAGAAGAGTGATGGATCGAGACGATATAAAAAAGAGTCAAGGTAGGCAACTGAATATACCTTATGAGTCTCAATCATAAACTAACGTTTACGCTTCTATCAGATGGCTCATCAGATAAAGTGCTTACCGAGATCTTATCCTGGATCGTCAGGCAACATTTGCCTAGCATACCAATCGTTGTGAAGTTTGGTGACTTGAGAAAGCTACCTAATCCCCCGAAAAGTCTAGAAGAAAGAATGCGAGTGGTATTGGAATACTATACGTGTGACATCCTATTCGTGCATCGCGATGCGGAGAAAGTCTCTTTAGAGAACCGAGCAAACGAAGTAGTGGAGGCTTGGAGTAAAATCAAAGACTCAATTACTATTGACAGTATGATTGCGGTAATTCCGGTTCGCATGACCGAAGCTTGGCTCTTATTCGACGAGAATAGTATCAGAATAGCAGCCGGCAATCCCAACCACCGTAGTAGCTTGTCTTTACCCTCTCCCCAACAGGCAGAGCAGTTACCTGATCCAAAGGCTACCTTGTACCAAAAAATCAAAGAAGCCAGTGCATTACAGGGCCGAAAATTGGCGAAGCTAAAGATATCACAGAGGGTACATGTACTAGCTGACAATATCGAAGATTTTTCTCCTCTTCGTCAACTATCAGCCTTCCAAAAACTAGAAACAGATGTTAGAGCAACTCTCACTAAATACCTATCCTCATGATGGATCGTGAAGTAATGATCAATACCGTCGAGCAGTTCGAGAACGTCTGGGACGTGATCGTGATCGGCGGGGGTGCCACCGGACTTGGCACCGCCCTGGAGGCTGCCGCACGGGGCTATACCACCCTACTGCTCGAGCAGTCGGATTTTGCCAAAGGCACCTCCAGTCGTAGTACCAAGCTGGCCCACGGGGGCGTGCGCTACCTGCAGCAGGGTGACGTATCGCTGGTGGTAGAAGCCCTACACGAGCGCGGCCTGATGATGAAAAACGCTCCGCATTTGGTGAAGAATCAAGCATTCGTTATTCCTACCTACGAGTGGTGGGGCGGCCCGTTCTATACCGTCGGTATGAAGGTGTACGACGTGCTCGCTGGTAAGCTGGGTTTGGGCCCCTCTAAGAGCTTATCCAAAGAAGAAACCCTGGAGCTGCTACCGACCGTAGAGACGGAAGGGCTCAAGGGCGGCGTTATTTATTACGACGGGCAGTTCGATGACTCCCGCCTGGCCATCAATATCGCGCAGACCTTTGCCGAAGCGGGTGGCACTCTGCTCAACTATATGCAGGTAACCAATCTGCTAAAGACGGCCGATATGGTATCGGGAGTAGTCGCTAAAGACCTGGAAACCGGCAAAACGCATCAGATCAACGGACGGGTTGTCGTCAATGCCACCGGCGTGTTTGTAGATGGAGTGCTGGCGATGGATGAGCCAACCGCTCAACCTATTGTGCGCCCCAGCCAAGGCGTACACGTGGTGTTAGACAAATCGTTTCTACCGGGCGACTCGGCCATTATGGTGCCTAAGACGGAAGACGGCCGGGTGCTATTCGCCGTTCCGTGGAACGACAAGGTAGTCGTCGGTACCACCGATACTCCGGTAGACGAAGTCTCACTGGAGCCTCGAGCTTTGGAAGAAGAGATTGCGTTCATTCTGGAACATGCGGCGATCTACCTCACCAAAGATCCGAAACGAGAAGATGTACTCAGCACCTACGCCGGGCTGCGCCCGCTGGTGAGCACTGGCGAAGGTAAAAGTACTGCTCAGATTTCACGAAGTCACGCCATTCTGGTGTCGGTATCGGGGCTGGTGACCATCACCGGCGGCAAATGGACCACCTACCGCAAGATGGGCGAAGACACCATTGACAAAGCGGCGGTGATCGGTGGTTTGGAAGACCGACCGACCAAAACCAAGGACATGCGTATCCACGGCTGGCTGAAACATACGGATCGGCAGGATCACCTGCACTTCTACGGCTCCGACGCCATTGGTATCCGCAAGATGATCGACCGCCGTCCCGAACTGGGTGAGATGCTGCACGACCGGTTGAAAATATCGAAGGCACAGGTGGTATGGGCGGTAGAACACGAGATGGCGCGCACCGTAGAAGACTTTCTGTCGCGCCGAACCCGAGCGCTATTACTCGATGCCCGCGCCAGTGCTGATATGGCCCCCACCGTGGCACAACTGATGGCGGAAGCGCTGAGCTACGATGAGGCTTGGCAACAAGAGCAGGTAGAAGCCTACCGGCAGTTGGCTAACGATTATGTGCTAAATTAGATGCTGCTGGATGTTGGTGACTGGATGATTTTCTACACGATAAAAAACTAATTTGTACCGACCATTATCAACCAGTAACCACATGCTATTATCCGGCTACTAGCAATAATAACCAGTATCTAATTGTGGTGTAAACTAAATTTTGAAGTATTATCAAATGGTATATCATCGACACACCGTACAGTTAGTCGGCGGTAGGCGGGCGGCGGTCATGGCAGGAAACCCCGCGCCGCGGTGGCCGCGTCACGGAGACCGCCTTACGATGACCTGTCAACCGCCAACTGCTAACCGCCTACCACTACTATTGAATGGTTGGCCGTCACTTCAATATGTCGTAAAACTTAATTTACAGTGTACTAATAACCAATACCCACTATATAACCTACCAAACCATGTCGAACTTTGTTGCTGAGCTCATTGGCACCGCTTTACTGCTGCTACTGGGCAACGGAGTAGTCGCTAACGTCGTACTAGAACAAACCAAGGGCTTCAATAGCGGCTGGATCGTGATCACTTTTGCTTGGGGCATGGCGGTATTCGTAGGGGTATTTGTGGCAGCACCCTACAGCGGTGCTCACCTCAATCCGGCCGTGAGCATTGGTCTGGCCGCCGCCGGGGTGTTCGAGTGGAGCCTACTACCCGAATACCTGGCCGGCCAGTTTGCCGGTGCAGCGTTGGGCACCACCTTGGCTTGGTTCACCTACCGCGGTCACGTACAAGTTACTGACGACGCTGATGCCAAACTTGCCATGTTTGCTACCATCCCCGCCATCCGTCATACCTTCGATAATCTATTCTCAGAGATCATTGGTGCCTTTGTGCTGGTTTTTGCCGTGTTGTTCATTGCTTCTCCCACGTTCGTATCGCCTGAAGTAGGTACAGTAGAATTTGGACTGGGTGCGCTAGGGGCCCTGCCGGTGGCACTGCTGGTATTTGTGATCGGTCTGTCGCTGGGGGGTACCACCGGTTACGCGATCAACCCCGCCCGTGACCTGGCCCCTCGACTGATGCACGCCATCCTTCCTATCCCCGGCAAACGCAACAGCGATTGGGGCTACGCCTGGATACCGGTAGTAGGGCCCATCATTGGCGCCCTGATAGCGGGCGGACTTTACCACGTCTTACCCACGGTATAGCTGATAATAGCAATTGCCTCAGTACCTGAATACCGTACCGTTCAACCATTTCTCAAGTGTCAGATGGTATGCTTCTGAACCATGACCAGTGAGTATTTTCATTCGTCATTGATCATGATCCACCTATGTCTTCTTAACCCGGAAGACTTTCTATCGTTCAACAATATTTTTGTATATTTCCATCACGCCCACCACATCACCACTCCCTAATACTTCTTACCATTCACTAATTAATAGTTTTCTCTCTTGCAGTGATATGGATACCTAAGTAATAACACATGGTGTAATGCAGAAAAACGCTCTAGGCTTTCTAACGCAACGGTGGGCCATTTTTTTTTCGTGCTACGTATCTATCAACTTATGGTGTGCCCCTCTCTTTGGTAGTGCTACCGCTGTGGCTCCGCCTGATAAAATAGATAGTCTAAAGCGCGAACTATCACAGACTTTACCTGATACTACTCGCGTTCGTCTACTTGTCAAACTATCGCGCACCTACGCCCAGATCAATCCGGACAGCGGTGTAGCCACCGGCAGAAAAGCGCAACGGTTAGCAAAACGCGACGATCAGATCATAGCCGCTTTGTTTGCTATCGGTGGCAACTACTTCAATCAAGACGCATACGATTCGGCCTTACTCATTTTTGACGAGTTACTCGCCCTCGCTCGTCAGACTTCCGACAGCCTGATGGTGGCCACAGCACTGCGCAGCACGGGGGCAATCTATCACCGGCAATCTCGCCTCAGTTTGGCAGCCGAATACTTAGTGCAAGCGATTGACTGGCAAACGGCCCTCCGTGACTCTGCCGGCTTAGTTTTTACGCTTAACACCCTGGGTATCGTGTACCACGATGAGGGCAGCCAGTCGCAAGCGTTAGACTATTATACACAAGCTCTTCGCTTGGCAGAAAAGCACAGCCCCCCCTTAATTGTGGGGATGGTGATTAATAATATTGCCATTATCTATCAAGAACGTGGCGAATACCAGCAAGCACTAGCTTACTATCAACGCTCGGTGGCGATTGATCGGAAGACGAACTCGCTGAGTAGTTTGAGTACCAGTCTGGAAAATGTGGGTATTGTGTACTGGAAACAGGGTGATACATTACGTGCTCAACAAAGCTTCCGCGAAGGACTAGAGCACGCCCGCTCATCAGAAAACCGTTTCGTTGAGGTCATGATTCTTTGTCATTTGGGCAGCATTCAATTAGATCACAATCACTACGACTCTGCGCAACATTACTTTGAGCAGTCTTTTCGTATTAGTGAGTCCATCCCTGTCGCACGCGCCAAGATCAGTACCCGCTACGGTTTGGCCCGGCTGTACTTTCAGCAGTCCCAGTATGCCACAGCCAAGCCTTACGTGGACGAGGGTTTCGCACTGGCACAGAATGCCAACCAGTTGGCCGACGAACACAAGCTGGCCGATCTAGCGCATAAAATCTATGCCCGTCTGGGCAGACATAAAGAGGCTTATCAGTTGCATACGAAAGCGAGCACTTATCAAGACAGCCTGTTTAATACGGAAAAAGAGCGTGAGCTTAATGAGTCTGTCCTGATCCTCGAGCGCTCCGAAAAAGAAAGGCTAGCCCGAGAAAACGCCCTACAAAAATCGCAGCTGGACTTAAGGGCTAGTCAGCTAAGTCGGCAGCGAGCCATTACTTGGGCTACATTCGCTATTGCGATCATGTTGTTGATACTGGTAGGTTTGTTCTTTATGGGACAGCACCAACTTCGCAAGTCAAACCGCGCCCTAATAGAACAAGATCAGAAAATTAGAGAGCAACAGGCCAAAATTATGAGCCAGACGCAGGCCCTACAAGCTTCTAGTGAAGCTATTAAAAAAATGAATCAGCGCCTACAGTACACGGTGCAGCAACGTACTCAAGAACTAACGCTCAAGAATCGGCAGTTGGAAGAATATGCTTTTATGAACGCCCATAAACTACGCGGTCCTATTGCCAGGTTGCTAGGCCTTACTGAGCTAATCTCTAGAGAAAGCAACCCGGAAGAGTCGCTTGAACTGATGCAGTTCGTTAAAACAGAAGCCCGAAGTTTGGATGAGATTGTAAGGAGTATCGCAGAGATCATAGGATCAAGAGCAGCTACCGATCAAGCAGCGGCGGCGCCTGAAACCCCGAACCAGAACTCACCATCCACTCAAGCGCCGTAACGGTGCAGTGTCAATTTTTTAACGGTACTCGCCAAGTCCGGTAATCCGCAAAACCAGGAATGACCTTCGGGAGAACCTATCAAGGCTACTGCGCCCAGCAACAAAACGATAGACAAAATGGCGATCCACGGCGAAGACTTCGGCGCGCGTGTAAAGAACGTTTGCCACACAATTAGTAATCTACGGAAACTCATCATAGCATTGCGATACGTATGATGAGCTAACGCCGGGCCTGACTATTTTCGTATTTTTACATCAATTTAATAACGACTGCACCAAACGGGGCACGCCCACACTCGCTGCTTCAGCGATCGGGTGAATGTTCGGACGCTGCGCATACTCCGGGGTGTGGGGGTCTACGATATGCACCGGGATGTCTTCCGCCACCTCGTAGAGCAAACTTGCCGCCGGATACACCTGCAACGAAGTACCGATCACCAGTAGGATATCAGCCTGCGCGGTTTCCTGCTGGGCTACTTCCATCATCGGCACCATTTCACCAAACCACACAATGTGCGGGCGCAGCTGCGCGCCCCGCTCGCACGTATCGCCCCAGTGAATGTCGCCCTCGAGGGTAATCACCGTTTGTTCGTGGGCCGTGCTGCGGGCCTTGAGCAGTTCGCCGTGCAGATGTATGACTTTCGAAGAACCAGCTCTCTCGTGCAAGTCATCCACGTTCTGCGTGATCACGACCACTTCGTATTGTCTTTCTAACTCAACCAAGCCGTGGTGCGCGGCATTGGGTTCTGCAGCACGAGCCGCCCGGCGGCGCTGGTTGTAGAAGTCTAGCACCAGTTTTGGATTCTTCGCCCAACCCTGCGGCGATGCCACCTCCGTGATATCGTGCCCCTCCCACAGTCCGTCGGCCCCTCGGAAAGTAGGAATGCCGCTCTCGGCACTGATACCCGCGCCGGTTAATGCTACAATCTTTTTCATAAGCCAAAAAGCTGGTGATAAACTACCTACGTAAAACTACAAAGGTTGCCTGCCCCGTCAAAATCAGCCCTTGTAGCCTTCAAACTTATTAATAAATTTACGCTAGCTTTATTGTCACGCTCCTCTCACTACGCTTATGCCCACCAAAACCACTCGTCGCCGCAAACGCAACCCCCTTCTCATTGTCGCCATCGTGGTGGGCGCACTTCTTCTGCTTCTGTTGGTGGCCAAGCAATTGGGTTGGATTGGCGGCGAAGAGCTGACAGAAGTAACGTTTGCCCAAGCCCAACCACAAACTATTATAGAGCGCGTGAGTGCGTCGGGTACTATCCAACCAGAAGTAGAAATTAAAATTTCGCCCGAGGTACCCGGCGAGATCATTGAACTCAACATAGAAGAGGGCGATTCAGTACAACAAGATGAGCTGCTGGTAC
>CBDCAN010000038.1:0-30956 GCA_965213875.1 Tunicatimonas sp.
AATTTTTGTAAAAAAAAGCACATCGGGTAGCGATGTGCTTTTTGTTCGTTGCGTGCGCTCTAAAGTAACCTATCGGCTCGCTAGTTTTTCGGCCTGATCAAACAATTGAAGAGCTTCTTGCAGCACTGTATTACTTTGATTGTAAATGGGCCAAGCCTTTTGGTGCCCCCAAATGCTACGGGCTATCAGCCCCTTGATCTGACGACGCAAACGATCTTGCGCCATGAGGTACTCTTCTTCATTGTACTCTACGTCTTCTTCCTTAGCCATACTGATCACCTTCTTCATCATCTTATCGCTTACCTCGTAGTTGTCATAGAAGTCCTGGTAGTCCATCTCATCAAGCTTCGCCCTGTTGTCTTCGTAGTAGTTCAGTGTAAACTCACGGATGACGTTGGTAGAATAGAGTTTGCCCAGAAAGTTATTCTTCGCGTTGGTGGTATCTAGCGGTACAAAGTAGTCAGGCATGATGCCACCCCCCTCCGTACACAGTCCTTCCCTTGCTGGTTTCGTACTTCAGCGAATCGTCGAAGTGGATGCTATCAGGATTGATAAGCTCACCGTGCTCAAACCTCTCTAAAATATCTTCGCCGTACTTCTTCGCGCCTTCTTCGTAGGGCTTTTGAATCGAGCGACCACTAGGCGTATAGTAGCGCGAGATGGTAAGCCGCAGTTCGGAGCCATCGTCCAACGGAATAGGCATCTGTACCAGCCCCTTGCCGAACGATCGGCGGCCTACAATCAGGGCCCGGTCGTTGTCCTGTAGCGCACCGGCTACAATCTCAGAAGCAGAAGCACTACCCTCATTAATGAGCACAATGATAGGCTGATTCTCAAAGATGCCCTCGCGGTAGGCACGGGCTTCAGAGTTGTAACGAGGCTGTTTACCCTCGGTGTACACAATCATATCGTTACCTGATAATAGCTCATCGGCCATGTTGATCGCACGGTCCATGTATCCACCGGGATTGTCCTGTAGGTCAAGCACCAGCTTCTTCATACCTAGGCTATCGAGCTTCTTGAGGGCCTCGTGAAATTCTTCATAGGTGGTGGCAGCAAATCGACTAACCTTGATGTAGCCAATCTCATCGTCAATCATATAGCTGGCATCAACTGATTCCTGAGGAATTTTATCGCGTACAATGGTAAAGCTCAGTAGATCATCTACGCCCTTACGCTTAATGCCTACCTCTACTTCGGTGCCCTTCTTGCCCCGCAGCAGCTCAAACACCTTGCGGTTGTCTACGCCAACGCCGGCTACCACTTCATCGTCCACCTTCACAATTTTGTCTCCGCTGTTCAGGCCAACCTCTTCAGAAGGGCCGCCACTAAGCGGAGATACCACGTAAATAGTATCTTTGATGACCTGAAACTCGATACCAATCCCTTCGAACTCGCCATCAAGCTGCGATTTGGCTAGCTCTAAATCTTTAGCAGGAATGTATACCGAGTGCGGGTCTAACTTTTCGAGCATCCGGTTGATGGCCGTTTCTACCAGCTCATCGGTATCTACTTCGTCCACGTAATCGCGCTGCACGTAGGTAAGAATTTCTTTAAACTTGAGGTAACCACTGATGAGATTGTTCTGAGAGCTACTTCCATCGGCCATCGTGGCGCCAATAAGAATGCCTGCTGCCACTGCGATGGTCAACAGTAAAGGCAGTCTGATTTGGAAGTCAGAGTTTTTCTTTTTGTTCATATTCTTAAGTAAGATAATAACTGAGCAAAATACGTACGCCACTGAAACGGCGTTGCGTTATGAAAGAAGCGGAGGAATAACAATTTACTGATTAATTTTCTAAAAAAACACGAATAGCCAGGTTTCGTTCTCTAAAGTTGAATTTAAAGAGACAAAACCCTAATTTTATTACCGCTTATTATCTAAACTATTCGAAGCTACGGAAGCTTGTTAGGATAGTCCACTTTATTTATTTCCATGTCTATTAACACCCGCCAGCGAATTGCCGATTTGGTTGACGACAACTACGCGTACGCTGCCGTACTCTATTACTTTGGCATCGGGTTTTATGACTACGACCAGGAAACACTGGAGCAGGCGTGTGTCGAACGAGGGCTACGAGTAGAGCAGGTGATCAATAGCCTGGAGTCGGTGTACGACCAGCCGTCAGAACCCTCATTGGTGGCATACCCTATAGAACTGGTGGTGGCTTACCTTAAGCATACGCACTTCTTCTTCGTGAAAGAGCGACTTCCCTACCTTTCTAAGCTCATCCGCGATCTGAGTAAGACTGACGAAGGTGGTGTAGTATCTGATCTACAGTTCGTCTTTCCGCTGTTTGTAGAAGACTTGATCCACCACATCTACCAAGAAGAAGACGAGCTGTTCTCGTACGTGCTTTCGCTTGATCAAGCACTACGTGACCCCAATCTGCCGCCGCAGCTGTACTATCAAATGGAGAAGTATGCGATCCAGGACTTCGCGGTGCACCACGACGCAGACGATGACGATATGGAAGGCATTAGGCACATCACAGGAGGCTATCACACCAATAGTGTAAGCAGCTTACACTTACGGGTAGTATACGCTGAGCTACAGCAGTTTGAACGCGAACTGAAAGTACACGCCAGCGTGGAAAACGAAGTACTGTTTCCGAAGGCCCTGATGCTCGAAAAACAGGTGAAGCGCACCCTGCGCGAGAACGCCCGCTTTAATTAGTGTGGGCCGCATACTCGGCATTGACTACGGACGCAAGCGCACCGGCTTGGCCACTACTGACCCCCTTCGTATTATTGCCTCGCCACTAGAGACCGTTCGCACGCACGATCTTATGCGCTATCTGACAGACTACTGTCAGCAAGAACCGGTAGACATTTTTGTGGTGGGGCTACCGCGCCGCCTAGACAATAGCGATACCGATATTACCCAAGATGTGCGGACATTTGCCCGAAAATTACAGCAACAGTTTCCTGAGAGAACCGTAGATTTGCACGATGAGCGGTTCACCAGTCGGATGGCCATGCAAGCGCTAATCGCGGGTGGAACAACTAAGAAGTACCGCCGGGACAAAGGAAATATTGATCGCGTAAGT
The DNA here is from genome assembly GCA_965213875.1 of Tunicatimonas sp. Taxonomy (GTDB): domain Bacteria; phylum Bacteroidota; class Bacteroidia; order Cytophagales; family Cyclobacteriaceae; genus Tunicatimonas. The sequence continues at coordinate 3,051 of CBDCAN010000038.1, forward strand.
GCTACCATCATTTTACAATCTTACCTAGAAGCAAACCCATGATTTATCCTATTGTATTGTACGGCGATCCGGTACTCAAAAAGCGTGGTGAAGACGTAGACCCAGCACTCATTGATGTGAAGCAGCTGAGCGAGGATATGTTCGAAACGATGTATCAGGCCAATGGTATCGGATTGGCTGCGCCACAAATTGGCATGAGCCTGCGTATGTTTGTGGTGGATAGCTCTCCGGTTGACGAAGAAGAGGGCAACGAACCATTTAAACGGGTGTTTGTGAACCCAGAGGTGCTAAACTCGCAGGGCGCAGTTTGGAAGTACGAAGAAGGCTGTCTGAGCATTCCCGGAGTACGGGCCGATGTGCAGCGACCGCCCGTCATCACCATTCAGTATCAGGATGAGCAGGGCGAAGAGCACACCGAAACCCTCGACGGCATGGCAGCGCGTATCGTCTTGCACGAGTATGATCACGTGGAGGGTATTCTGTTCACCGATCGGGTGAAAGGCCTCAAACGACGCTTGCTCAAAAACAAGCTCACTGGTATCAGCAAGGGTCAGGTGAAGGCTGACTACAAGGTAAAACGCCCCGTCAAAGCCCTGCGCCGATAGACTAATTCTTTTTCTATGTCACAGAACACCGGCGACCTTAGCGTTACGCTCGTTCAAACCACTTTACACTGGCACAGCATTGAGGCCAATCTGGCTATGCTAGAAGAGAAGTTGTGGCAGATAGAGGGCGCTACCGATCTGATTGTGCTGCCCGAGATGTTCAATACCGGCTTCACGAATGCGGCGCACGAACTGGCCGAACCAATGAACAGCCGCACCTTTCGCTGGATGAAACAGATGGCCGCCCAAACGCAGGCGGTGGTGATGGGCAGCTACATCGTGCGTGAGCAAACCTCTTTCTACAATCGTTTGCTGTGGATGGAACCCGACGGTGCCTTCGCCACCTACGACAAGCGGCACCTGTTCCGCATGTCCGATGAACATACTGTTTTTACGGCGGGGCAAGAACGACTCATTCGCATCTGGAAAGGCTGGCGCATTTGTCCACTCGTTTGCTACGACCTGCGGTTTCCGGTATGGAGCCGAAACACAGTGATAGACACTGGAGCACTGGCCTACGACTTATTGATTTACGTAGCCAACTGGCCCGCCGCCCGCACGCTACGCCTGGTCTACCCTGCTTCAGGCGCGCGCCATTGAGAACGTAAGCTACGTGGTGGGAGTCAACCGAATCGGGGAAGACGGCAACCAGGTTGCTTACGACGGGTCATTCGGTGGTGGTTGATTTTCAGAGGTGAGGCAATGACGGACGAGAAAGATCAGGAGGCACTGATCCACCAAGTGCTGTCGGCGGAGAAACTGAAGGCTTTTCGGCAGTCGTTTCCGGTTCACCAAGATGCCGATCAGTTTTCACTCTAAAAAATTATTTTTTCAAGCCACTATTTTTCGTAACTAGTATATCGTCATTTACGAAACAACTCATGAAGGGAACGAATTTAGGCGAATTTCAGGAGCTGGTGCTGCTTACCGTTGGTCTGTTATACGATGATGCTTACGGTGTCAGTATCAAGGACGAGATTGCTCAGCAAACGGATCGGCGGGTTACCCTAAGTACCGTACACGCAGCTCTGAACCGGCTGGAAGATAAAGGCTTTTTGTCATCACGCCGGGGAGAGGCCACCGAAGCCCGAGGAGGTCGCCCGAAGCGTCTCTTTCACATCACTGCCTACGGCAAGCAGGCCCTGGAAACCGCCCGAACCCAACGCAACCGCCTATGGGATGCGATTCCTCAGTTGGCCTGGAAAAACATCTAGCTGAATCACTGAACTACCATACCTATGAATTATGAAAATACAACCACCTCGTTGGGCTAATCGCTTTCTACGGCGATTCTGCCACCCAGACCTACTGCCTGAGATTGAGGGAGATTTGTACGAACTGCACCAGCGGTGGATAAAAGAGCACGGCGCGAGGCGGGCAAGGTGGCTTTATGCGCTGAATGTTATTACTTTTTTGCGGCCGTTTGCGCTACGACGAAGAAACAGTACACTTTATATTACTACACTGGCTATGCTACGCAACTATTTTATTACTGCTTGGCGGCAGGTGCAGAAGCACAAACTGCACACTACTATCAACGTGTTCGGACTAGCCACCGGTATGGCTGCTTGCTTAGTCATCGCCCTCACGGTGCAGCACGAGTTTAGCTACGATCGCCATCATACGGACCGAGATCGTATCTACCGCATTACCTCTCGTATAAAATTTGCCGATGACTGGTTTCCTAACGGCGGGGTATCGGCCCCCATCCCATCGGCTGTTCGCGAGGAAGTGATGGGTTTGGAGGCGGTAGCAGGTTTTCATACCCTTCACGCTGCTACAGTGAGCGTACCCGATGGTCCTACACTGGAAGATCAGAAATACTTAATGCTGGCCGGGCCAGATTATTTCGAGGTATTTACAGACCATCGTTGGACCCGAGGAAGCCCTGAGTCTTCGTTGATGCAGCCCTACCAAGTAGTGCTTACCGAAAACCAAGCGCGAAAATACTTCGGAGAGCAAGAGGCAATAGGACAAACCGTCACTTATTTTGACTCTTTGGACTTTGTGGTAACTGGTATTCTAGCCGATGACCAGCGTTATACGGATTTCCCCTTTACGGACTACCTTTCGTACGCTACCCTGGATGCTAATCAAACGCTAGCGGGCAACCACGGTATGGACAGCTGGGGAAGCACCAACGGCAGTTCGCTGGCGTTGGTAAAGTTGTCAACAGGAACAACACCCGAGACAATCGTAGAACAGCTTCCGACATTGGTTGAGAAACACATGGATGCTACGCTGTATACTTTTAATCGGCAATTTGAATTACAACCACTGTCAGACATTCACTTTAACTTCGACTATCCGCTCGATCAACATCGGATAGCCCACAAGCCTACGCTATACGGACTAGCGTTAGTGGCTCTGTTTCTTCTACTCATTGCCTCTATCAACTTCATTAATTTGGAAACAGCGCGGGCCGTACTGCGCTCGCGAGAAGTGGGCGTACGAAAGACCCTGGGAAGTAGCCGGGGGCAATTGATCCTACAATTTCTGGGGGAAACATTTTTGATTACGCTGTTGGCTGGTGGTTTATCTTTGCTGATAGCATGGTGGGGTATAGGATACTTTAGCGAAAGTCTACCCCCTGCGCTGTCGTTGGAAGTGCTATGGAAAGACCATGGATGGTTGGTGCTACTCGCGATCATCAGCACGGTAAGCCTATTAGCAGGTACGTATCCGGCTTGGATATTATCAGCTTTTTCGCCCGTAGTGGCATTAAAGGGCGCGGTCGTAGGAATGGCAGGCGCCAAACAGAAAGCGTACCTGCGCCGGGTATTAATCGTCTTTCAGTTTGCAGTAGCCCAGGCGTTCATCCTAGGTGCTCTGATTGTCGGTGACCAACTAAATTACTTACTGCACAAAGACATGGGCTTCCGACAGAATGCTGTGGTACATTTTCAACTACCCATAGAAGAGGTCTGGGGTGATACTACACAGCATCAGGTAAGTCTGGCGAACGAACTGCGCCAACTAAGTAGTGTTTCGTCAGTGAGCCTGAGTGGCAGTTTACCCGCTACTTTTGGATGGAGTACACGCCCGTTCACATATCAGACCGATACGTCTGAGATTGAGGTCAATATGTATATGAAGCAGGCGGATACCAGCTTTTTTAAGGTATACAACCTCTCATTGTTAGCCGGGCGCAACTATCAGCCGAGCGATAGCCTCACCGAACTAGTACTTAACGAGACCGCCGTCAGCCACTTCGGTTTTGCCTCTCCGGAAGAAGCCGTCGGTCAGCTTCTCACGTTCGGTAAGAACAAGCACTATCCGGTAGTAGGAGTGGTTCAAGATTTCCACAACCGGCCGTTGCATACTAAGATAGACCCGGTAGCCATGGGAAATAGCGAACCTCAGGGGCTTGGTACCTTTAACATTTTATTGTCTTCGCAGAGTGAGTCCGGAGGTTATACGAAGCACGCATTGGGGCAGGTAGAACGGCTATACCGGCAATTTTATCCTGAAGCACCCTTCGAGTACCAGTTCTACGACGATACGGTTATTAAGTTCTACGCCGGCGAACAAAGTATGGCTCGCCTCATTAATATAGCTACCGGTTTAGCCATCTTCATTAGTTGCCTAGGGCTACTAGGTTTGGTGTCATTTACCACCCACCAGCGTGTTAAAGAAATTGGTATTCGGAAGGTACTGGGAGCCACCGTAGCCCAGTTGGTAACTTTGTTCTCTCGTGAGTTCGTGGGGTTAGTACTGGTGAGCTTTGTCATTGCTGCCCCGCTGGTATGGCATTTCGCCAATCAGTGGCTTCAGGGGTTTGCCTACCGAGTTGACACGAGCATACTGCTTTTCGCAATAACGGTGTCTTCTGCTTTAGGATTGGCCTTGTTGACCGTCGGACTAAGATCCTGGAGAGCCGCCTTGGCCAATCCGGTTGATTCTTTACGCAATGAATAAACACCCTATGGCTAGCACCAAAGGTAGAAAAGGACGTATGATCTTTTAACCATTTGCTGACTCTTAAAAGAAAGACCCATTCAAATTACGCTTTGCACCAGCAATCCACCACGTGGTCATCCACCATGCCCACCGCTTGCATGAAAGCGTAACAGATGGTGGAGCCGACGAATTTGAAACCGCGTTGCTTCAAATCTTTGCTCATGGCGTCAGAGGCTTCCGTCTTAGCGGGTACGTCGTTCAGTTGTTGAGGATGATTGACAATGGTTTGATGATCAGTAAACTGCCAGAGGTACTGATCAAAACTACCGAACGCTTCTTGCACCGCCAGGTACGCCTGCGCGTTGGTGATGGCGGCTTTTACCTTGAGTTGGTTACGCACAATACCCGGGTCTTGCAGCAGTTCGTCTACTTTCTTCTGATCATAACGAGCCATCTTCTCCGCATCAAAGTGGTCGAAGGCTATGCGATAGGTCTCCCGCTTCTTTAGAATAGTGTGCCAACTTAGCCCGGCTTGCGCTCCTTCTAGAATAAGCATTTCAAACAGTTGTTGATCATCGTGCACGGGCCTCCCCCACTCCTGGTCGTGGTAGTCGATATACTGCTGGTCAGCGAGGCACCAGCCGCAGCGGACAATTTCAGACTTGTGATCTTTCAACCGCCCCCTCCCCTCACCGCCCGATCATACGCTCGGTTGATTCTATCCAGTGCTTCCTCAATAATGGTATCTCTTCCGGCGTCTTCGTCTTCCTCAGCTATATTTACGAACACATCAGGAGCCACGCCCAGCTCGATGTTTTCACCCGCCGGAGTGGTCGTCACCGTAGATGAAAAACGATAAGTCCAGCCGTTAGGTAGTTCGCGGTTAACGGGTAAACCACCGCCGCCGCCGGTGCTGTCACCCATCACTAGAATGTTGTCTTGGTTCAGGCTTTTCATCATCTGCACAAAGAAGTTGGTAGCGCTGTAACATGAGCGATTGGTGAGTATAATAACCGGGGCCTGGTACTGAAACTCGCCCGCCGGTTCTATGTAGCGCGGAATTCTATCAGTAAGCGCATCGTGGGCGGGGCCGTCTTTATACTGCCAGTAGTGTACCAGCTGCCGTTCGGTGGCGAAGCGACTCAATATAGTGTTGGCGTTCTCTAAACTGCCCCCACCGTTGTTGCGCACGTCCAGAATCAGTCCTTTCACGATCACGGTATCGCCGTCTTCCACCCGACTCGAGTAGCGGCTTAGCACGTAGTTAAATACCGATTCGCTGATATCGTTCTGGAAGCTGCGATAGTAAACATAGCCGATAGAATCAATCATCTGATGGCGAAGGGCACCGGAAACCTGATGGTCTTCGCCGAGGTAGTTACGCTCTATCAGGCTATAGTTAAAGTTCTGCGGGTAATCCAGATACCAGTCCCAGTTACGTGCCAGATCAAAACCAGCCTGGAGGTTCACGTGCCCATCGCGTAGCACAAATAGCATATCGGCCAGCACGTTGAAGAGCGAATCGTTGCGCATGCCGTTCTCTACCCGCGGGCGATTCTGCGCATATACCGCGTCCCAATCAATATTTCGCAACTCGAAAAAGGTATAGTTCTCGTCTACCTCAGTCCACATGGAGTTGAACACATCGACCGCATTATCCTCGTACTCTTCACGAATGAACGCCTCTTCGCAGGCAGTTGCAAACAGCAGTAGGGCCAAAATGATTGTATGTCTATTCACTGAAGAAAGCAGTTTGCGGGTAAATCTGAGATGCTGAACAAGATAAGCAAAAGGCAAATTGGTAAGTTACTCCGGAAACTTCTCTAATCGCTTTTCAACGGCTACCAGACGTTCCTGAAGATGATTAACCACCTTTTTTACCTCCTCATCCTTATTCATTTGGTAACGTATGTCTCGGATGTCATCGCGCTGCTCCTGCATGAGCATTGTTAAGGTTTCCATACTTCTACTTTGTGATGCTACGATTTCTTTAAAATCCATCATAGCATCAGCCAATGTCTCTACGTTTTTAGCCAAAGCACTCATACCATTGGTCAGGCGATCTACCTTGGCATTCAAATCGTCTTGTCGTACTAGGCTTTCGGCCAACAGATCCGCAATAGCTTTGTTCTCACTTTTATCCATTGTTCTTTCGTTTGCAGCCCGCTCGGGAACGGTTCTTAATGTGTTCAGGTAGCGGCTTACCAAATTTATTCGCCAGATAGCTTGCCAAAGCTAGGGGGATTGGTTTTTCCCTCTGCAGCCGGAGAATATCATCTTGCTAAGTTACCATAAATGAGGGCTAGGCGGTTTTTTCCACTCATCCTTTTTCGTTTTCGCGTTTAAGCTTCTTTAGCTCCTCGTCTTTGATCTTCGCATCTTTCTTAGCGTTACCGATCTGTCGGATCATCAGCACAATACGTGTGATGGCGGCAATGATAACCACCACACCCACCGAGATGCTAACAATAAGGTTCACATCGTTGAGTCCCATGTATGCGAACAAGGCGATGATAAACATCATATCCATGTCAAAGAAACTATCAATTGTTCGTTCCATTTTTCTTTCGTTTGCAGTCCGCTCGGGAACGGTTCTTAATGTGTTCAGGCAGCCGTGATTTGTCTGCCGGTTACTGCTCCAAAGCTACAGTGAACACCCTCTACGCAGCGCGTTCCTCGCCATCGCTTTCGTTATTTACCAAAGAAACACGTTACAGATGCTAAAAGTTAAACATGGTAGACAGCGTGATATTGTGAGAGGCGGACTGCACCAAACGTGGTTCGTCGTAGCGCACATAATTCCAGGTATAGCTCAACCGCAGCCGATTGGTGTTGCGCAAGCTGTATTCGAGTGCCAGCGTGTTGCTGTAACGAAAGAGCCGGTTGAGCGAAGCAAACTGTCCACTACCTAAAAACTGCTGCACCGGCTCGTCACGTTCGTCGTCTAAGAACTCAGGCAGCAGTGTGGTGCCGTAAGAGGGTCGCATCGCCAGTGTGAGCAGCGGCACAAAGGCGGCGTAAGATACCTGAAAACGACGGTTCCACAGTCGGAAGGGATATTCCAGCGTGGTGTGCGGGCTCAACGAGAAGTAAAAACTGTTGTTAAACGCATTGTTAGAGTAACCGGTAAACTCCCATAGTGTCCATAAGCCACCAAAGCTACCGCCTACGAACCAGCGCACGCGGTCGTTCAGCAGCGTTCTGATCCGCTTTTCGTAGCGGTAATTTCCCTCAAACCGGAAGAAGTTGACATCGGCAAATTCAAACTCAAAAGCCGCCATTTGGCCGTAGTCGAAGCGGATATTGCCCACGTGGCGAGCGCTACCATCAGGGTTGGCCCAGTGTAGCCCGGCGGTTACCGACCCGGCGTGTCCCTGATACTGAAGGGCCGACGAGCTTTCATCTAGAAACTTGGGCAAAGTGTAGCCCACTCCGAGTTGAATGTGCCGTGGCTTGAGGTCAGCGTCCTGTGCTACGGCAACGTTAGGCACGCTTGCAAACAGGAGTATTGAGCACTGAATAAAAAGTAACCAATGACGAAGGAAATAGCAACCACCCGTGCATACAGAAAATTTCATGCATTCTCTCGGTTAGTCTATGTCAACGTCTACCTGATTGTGCAGCAAGTCATCTAACGTTTCGCGTTGACGAATGAGCTTGGCCTCTCCCTGATGGATGAGCACCTCGGCGGGGCGAAACCTTCCGTTGTAGTTGGAAGCCATACTAAAGCCGTAGGCACCCGCGTTCTGAATCGCCAGTATATCGCCGGGGCGCACCTCAGGTAGCATCCGATCGCTGGCGAAAGTATCGGTCTCGCAGATGTAGCCTACCACCGTGTAGGTGCGTGGCTCCCCTTCGGGATTAGACACATTCACGATCTCGTGGTGCGCGTCGTACATCATAGGACGAATCAGGTGGTTCAGACCGGTGTCAATACCTACGAAAGTGACGTTAGGATTCTCCTTCACCACATTGACACGCACCAGCAACTGACCACTGGCACTTACGATAAACTTGCCCGGCTCAAACCACATCGTCAGAGGCCGTCCGTACTCCTGACAGAAAGCCGCAAAGGCACTGCTCAGCCGAGGTCCCAATGCTTCTAAATCAGTGAACTTATCGCCTTCTTTATAAGGCACCTTGAAACCACTGCCAAAATCGATAAACTGTAGCCGATCAAAGTGCTTTGCCGCGGCAAACAGGCGTTCAGCGCCCTGCATAAACACGTCTACGTCAACAATGTCGGAGCCAGTGTGGATATGCACGCCGTTGATGTGGATTTGCGCCTCGGCCACGATACTACGCACAGCGCCTAGCTGCGCCAGCGGAATACCAAATTTCGAGTATTCGTGCCCCACTGAGATTTTACTGTTGCCCCCCGCCATGATATTGGGGTTGAACCGCAGGCAGCAGGGCACCGTGTTGCCGTACCGCTCGCCGAAGTACTGCAGCAGCGGCAGGTTGTCAACGTTAATTTGTACGCCCAGCTTCACTCCTTCATCAATCTCGTCAGAAGAAACACCGCTGGGAGTGTACATGATCTGCTGCGGCTCAAAGCCCGCGAGCAGTCCGAGTTGTGCCTCTTGCACCGACACCACGTCTAGGCCAATACCCTGCTGGCGCACTAATTTAAGAATAGTCTGGTTGGTAAGGGCTTTGGCCGCGTACTTAAAGCGCACTTCAGGGTACTCAAAAGCCTGTTTGAGCTGCTGAATCTGGTTCACAATGCGTTCGGCATCGTATACGTAGGTAGGTGTACCAAACTGTCGGCACACTTCTGCAAGGTCCACGCCCTGCACTGCCGTGCAGGGGGGAGCATCAATGATTGATGATGACATAAGATCAGGTGTTTCTTTCCAAAGCCGGAGAAAACAAATATAAACCAAGAATTGTGAAAATCCGTAACGAGAGGGACATGATTCATTGCGCTCTTCCGTACTATGACTAATAAAAAGCCTGATATCGCCGATATAACTACCTTTTTTACGCAGCAGGTTGCTCACTTCGGCGCGCAGGCCGAACAAGCGAGCCGCCGCTTCAATAACCTTTCTGTCGTCCGCATCGCATTCTTCGTGCTGGCCTTGGTCGGACTGGTTTATCTGGCAAACGCTCGTTACGACGGTGCCTTCTTTGGACTGTTCCTCGTCTCCATCGTTGGTTTTCCGCTACTCATTCGCTACCACAACCGATTGCGTGCGCAACGAGACCAACTGCTTACGTTGCAGCACATGAATGAAGCCGAACTGCAAAGACTCGAACTCCAACTGAGTAATTTTGACACCGGAGTTAAGTTTATGGAACCGACGCACCCGTACAGTGGCGATCTGGATATCTTTGGCGATCATTCGCTGTTTCAATTAGTCAACCGCAGTGCTACTGCGCTCGGAAAGTCAACACTAGCGCGATGGTTGCTGCACCCCGCCACCCGCCCTGAGCTACAGCAACGTCAGGCGGCCGTGCGTGAACTATCCTCTCTTACCGAATGGCGGCAGACCTTTCAGGCCTACGGCGAGCAGCAGCAGCCCGACGAGGACGACAGTCTGAACACATTGCTGGCCTGGATGCAGGCTCCGCCCGCTCTGGCTAACCGGATGCTATACACCACACTTTGCTACGGTCTGGGCCTGCTCACCCTAACTGCAATTGTGCTGTACTTCACTTTGGGCATTCCCGGCTACGTACCTATCGCCCTGCTATTGACCAACGGAGGCATTCTGCTGAGCACCTCTAGCATTGCCGCAGATACGCACCGCCGTACCACGCGCAGTGTGGCTATCCTGAGCGCGTACCAAGGAATGATGCGGCAGGTAGAACAGCAGGCATTTGCTACCGAACGATTGCAACGGTTGCAGGCACCGCTTACTTCAAGCGGAACCACCGCTTCACAATCAGTGGATCGGTTACGCCACATCCTAGAAAACTTCGATGCGCGTGGTAATATGTTTTACCACCTGTTCAACGCGGTGTTTCTGCTGGATATATTCTGGCTGCTACGGGCCGACCGCTGGAAAGCAAGGCTACAGGGCGACGTAAACCAGTGGTTTGATAGCATTAGCGAGATGGAGGCTCTGGGCAGTTTGGCCAGCTTCGCCTTTGCCCACCCCTCTTTTGTGATGCCCACCATTAGCGGGCAGCAGTTTGTGCTTAGCACGCAAGGCATGGCCCACTGCCTGATACCGCCCCAACAGCGCGTAGCCAACAACTTTGCCACCGAAGCACGTGGCACCATCACCATCATTACCGGCTCCAACATGTCGGGCAAAAGTACCTTTCAACGCACGGTCGGGGTGAATGTGGTGCTCGCTTTGGCCGGGGCACCGGTTTGTGCGCAACAATTTGAAGTATCGGTGATGCAGATATTTACGAGTATGCGTACCCAAGACTCACTAGAAGAAAACGTTTCATCCTTTTACGCTGAACTCCGTCGGTTGCGGCAGTTGCTCGATATGCTACAGGCTCCCGAACGACCCGTGCTCTTTATGCTCGATGAAATACTGAAGGGAACAAACTCTAAGGATCGCCACCACGGAGCGGCCTCGCTCATTAAGCAACTGAGCAAGTTAGAAGCCACCGGCTTTGTATCAACCCACGACTTGGAGCTTGGTCAGCTGGAGAAAACGTTGCCACAGGTAAGAAACTACAGCTTCACGAGTACCATTGATCAAGATGAAATCTACTTTGATTACAAGCTAAGGAAAGGAATATGCCAAAGCTTTAATGCCAGCAAGCTAATGGCTAACATGGGAATTGCGGTAGAGGACTAATCAGCGTTAAAGTAGTAGATCAGGGCAAAGCCTAGCGTACGATTGCGAAAGTGCTGAAACTCACTGGCACTACGCAATCCATCGCTCGCGCGCACCATCGCTCCGAGGTTATCAGCGAAGCGGTAGATAACCCCCGCCGTAAAGTTGAGGTCAAAATCTCTCAAACCCTGCCGGTTGGTGTCCAACGCACCCGCTTGGCCCGAACGCGCTCGTACCAGATAGTTGGTAGATAGTCCACCGAAGAAGTAGACCTGTTCAAACGCCCGAAATTCTACTTCTACCGGTAGCTCAAGATAAGATAAGCGCCAGACTCCAGAAAAAGCGTCCTGTTCCGTACTCCGGCTGCCCTTCGCGCTGTACAGCATCCCGGCCTGTACCATGAATTTATCAGACAACGGTAAGGCTACCTTTACTCCGCCCAACACACCCGCCTGGTTGTATCCCCACAACTGGTCACCATCAATTTGTGCGGCATTGAGCCCTAGTAGTGCGTGAGCCCGAAAGGATTGGGCCACGGAAGACGAAGTGCTTAGCAGTCCGCTCACAAATATGAATACTACTAGAGTGGTGCGAAGCATAAAATTTATTTAGTTAAAAAGTTTAGCGACTCAGTAAGTCGATATTAAAGGCGAAGTTGCAGTTCTCACAGCCGCTCACCTTCATCGTGGCAATGCCGACTACTTCACCCTGCCGGTTCATGACCGGGCTGCCGCTGCTGCCGGGTGAGATGGCCGCATCTACCTGAATAATGGCTTTGTCGCGACCCTTGTAATTGCGGATAGATGATACGATGCCACGGGATACGGTGCTCTCCAAACCCTTAGGGTTGCCTAACACCAAAATATCTTCTCCCTTCATTGGCATCATTTCGCCGAGCGGCAGGTAAGGTACCGTTTGCTCCGTACTCACCTGAAACACCACGTAGTCAAACTTTTTACTCTGATACATGATCTTCTGCACCGGATACTCGGTGCCGTCGGTGGTGCGAATGCGCCAGCTTCGGCCCCGATCGAACACGTGGTAGTTGCTGACACCAATACCGCTTTCTTCGATAAAAAACCCGGTCCCTTGCCCAATACGCTTTCCTTTGCGATTGAAAGTGTGCACCACAAAAACGCAGGGTTCGGCATTCGCCACAATTTCAGATAGTGGTCTTTCCCGTACGGGCACCACTTCTTTTACCGGCAAGTAAGTAAAGGAGGTGTCGATAGGAACGCTTTCGGCGAGCGTCCTTTCCAGGCGGGGCAGTTGGTGCTCTGCCTTGTGTGCTGAGCGAGAGCAGCTATTGCAACCCGATAGCAGACACGAGAGGGCTATAGTCCAGATCCAGTGTTTCATCGTCAGGAATAACGCAACAATAATTATTTTCGCTCACGAACGGAAAAGTTTTTTAAGAATTCCACCCGAATTTTTAACTATTCCCTCATTGAGCCGTTTCAGCTGCTCGATAATCTGCTGCTGCGCCACTGTATTCTGCGCCTTGTACTCAGCAAAATTACGGTGTAAATCGTCGATGCGAGCCAGCTTGCCAAACATATGCTCGTTCTCATCGTAGGTTTTTAGCAACAGGTTTTCTTGCTGCGTCGATAGCTCACGAACCGACGCTATCTTGCGCTGCGTGTGCTCCATCAGCTCTCCCAAGCTTTTATCTAGCACATCGTCTACCTTCACCACGGCGCGCGTGATGAGTTGACTGCGGTCTTCCAGCGCTGAAAAGTGCGACTCAATAAAATGATGTAGCCGCTCGTTTTTGGCAAGTGCCGCTTGGATACCGTCTGCTACCGCTTCTATTCGTTCGGTGCGTTGCAAAAATTCGTTTACCTGTTCACCCAGCTTAGTAGTATCGGCCACAAAGTGGTTCATCTGAGCCAGGTACTGTCGAAACTGATCTAAACTCGCCGTACTCTCACTCCACTGCTGAAACATATTGGCATTGGCCTGCGCTAGTTTAGTCACATCCACCTCTTGCAGCGCTCGGGCGATACGGTCTTGCGATACTACCATTTTTTGATGACCACGCAGCACCTCCTGCAGTGTTTCTACGTCGTGCGCAAAGTGTTGCTCGAAGCTCGCCAAACTTCCCTGTAGCAACTGTAAGTTGTGCAGCATGTCTTGCGACAGACTCGGCAGCAGTTCGGTTTGCACCAGCGTAAATAGTTCATTCTGGCGGCGTTGCTGTTCAGCGCTAGCCCGTGGGTGCAACCAGCCTACGATAGCGAAAGTCAGTAGTGCCCCAAAGGCCACTGATAAACCCACCCACCGTAGGGTGTTGATCCAAATACCTAGTTGCGCGGTGAATATATCGCCGCCATCATTTACCGGGGCGTCGGGTAGCAAAAACCACCCTAAACTACCCGCCACCAGCACTGCTGCTACGCCCGCCAGCAGTGGCATGGCTCGCCAACGGCGAATACGGTGCTCAATAAGCCGCGTCTTTCGGTCTACTAAGTCTTTGATGAGCCCAAAGTCAATAGCGTTTCCGCGACTACGGATAAGGTAGCTATTGATGGCAACAATCAATTGGTAGGCGGATGCTGTCTCGTAGGTATCGGCCCGAAGGATCACTAGCGAAGGCCCTTTGTCTGAAGCGTGTGCCGGACTATCTTCTTGGGTGTACTTTTCGGCCAGCGTCTGCGCTGCGTGCTGCATTAGTTCGTCAAGGGTGAGCACGCACCGTTTCATGTGCAACTGGCCAGGGGGCGGTAGACTGTGGCGCAACCGTTTAAGATGATAAAGTAGTTTGCGAAAGCACCAGATTTGTGTGGTCATGGTCAGAAGTAAACCACCCATCGCCAGCCATACGCCATCACTCATACCGAATGCTTGCTTTGTGTTCGGGCTTCACTACCCACTTATCGCCCCGCTTCATGGCGCGGCCCGGTTGCACATTGACGATACGCTTGGCTTCAGGAAAGTAGGTGTTCACGCTTTCACACACCGGGTCCAGGTAACTACTGGGCGAGCTGAGGGCATCTTGCACCGCATCGTAGTCGTTGGCTACCGTAAACTCGGCCCACTCCTTGCCGTTAGATTCAGTCACCTTGAACTTATAAACCGAAGCCGAAGGCCGGAACAGCTGTGACATGGAGCTAGCGTTGAAGGTGCCATCGCTGTTGGGGGTAGACAGATAATATTCTTCCTCCTCATCAGGAATCAGAAAAGAACGAGACTCTTTCTCACCGACAGTTGCCAACTCCGGCGTAGAGGTAGGTGCGGGCATCGGCGCCGGTTCAGTCTTGAATGAGGCCACCTTCTCTTGCAGGGCCTTGATTTCGGTACGTAGTCGCTGCACCTCGTCACTCGAAATAGGATCCTTCTTCAGAAATATGCGAGAGGTCATATCTTCAATTCGCTTGCTGTGTTTGTCGATGCGGTTGTCTAGCTTTTTGTATAGAACAAACAGGTAGAGTAACAACAGCAGTAGCACTCCGATGGCTCCCAGCAGGATCGGGCTCATACCGGCGTCGAAGGCACTCATCAAGCCCGGGCCGGTTTCTTCCGGTTCGCTGGTCGGTAGCGTAAATCCTTGTACGTTGCTTTCCTCCGCAGTGTCAACATCTTCCGTAGCAAACGTATCGGCGGTATCTTCTTCCGCTTCTGCTAAAAACGACGTGTCGTCCTCAGAGAAGTCCGCCTCCGCTTCTTCTATCGGTTCACTATTATTGGTGGCGGGGGGTGTTGCTTGGTTCGCCGTGGCTCCGGTTGCTCCAAAAATCTGAGCCACCTCTTGTATTAATCGCTTTTGGGTAGCCTGTAGGCTGGTATAGTCCGCATTGTTTTCTGCACCCAGCGCTTCCGCGCTGATCGCACCGATCTTCTGCTGTAAGAATTCAGCAGCCTGCTGGTCTGACCAGTCGTTTTGATAAGCCGCCTTATTGTTCACAAAGTCGGCGAATAAATTTACTCCGGCATTGCGCCACTCGTGGCTAATTAAATACAGTCGGATGGCTTCGCTATTAGGGGGTTTCTGCTGACTGTAAGTGCTACTGTTATACGTCTTTTGGAACAACTCGAACCCCTCTTTTTCTGCTTTCATGTCGGGACGCAGCCGAACGTAATCCTGCATATAGGCGTCCACTAGTTGCCAGCCAGCGTAGTCTACCATTCGGGCAAAATCTTCACGAATAATGGCTGCTTGCAACAGATTGACGCCAAGCAGCAGGGCTGTGAGTAGATAATAGCGTACGTAGTGCATAGGTGATGTAGGTTTAGCAGTCAGGCGAAACTGTGCGCCCTTATCTGTATTGATAGCGCTTCATCAGTCAGTTTAGTACCTCACGTCTATTTCGGTTAGTTCGGTCGCAATCTTATAAGCCAAGCGATTGAGTACTCCGATCAACGGATAGAAAAATAAGGTTTCTTCTAGGTTTACGTTCTGGTTGCCGGCGAGTTCGTCTAGCTTCAATTGGTGACCTGACTTGAGGTATTCCATCAGGTCGGTAGTTAGTTGCTGCCGGTAGCGGTCTAAGTACACCGGATTTACCCCAAAATGGTGCGAAAAATTATACTCATCGTGGATATCAAACAGCACCTTCACAAACCGCTCTACCTCTCCTACTACCTTACCCAGGGTGCGTTCGTCCACGTCTGGATACCTAACGGTCTTTTCGGGAATAATGGTATGTTGCCCGTTGCCTAATAGTACTTTTTTGATACTGTCTATATCGACATCTACTTCGCTGAGTAGTCCCCCTTTGCAGGTAATTTCCTTAGGCGCTTCGTACTGCACCAGTTCAATTTGCGACGCATCTTTCTGAAAGACCTTCTCGAACATTTTCTGGGTGAGGGCGGTCAGACTGTCCAGACGGGGCGAGCCGTCGGCAATGTTGATAATTTTAGAGCCGCGTCCGCTGAACAAGATATGGCGAGGCATATCCACGTTGGCGGCCCGCATCAGTTGGGCCAGATGGTAGATAATCGCTCCGTAGAATACAACGAACAGGATCTTGAAGTCCTCATCCTCTTTGAGCATGCTGCTAAACGATGTGGGCAGCAGGTTGCTGTAGCGTTCACTACTCTCGAGTTCAAACAAGAAGCTGATCATCTCGCGCGAGTTTTCACGCAGGTAATCGGCCGTGTTCGCGTCTACAATGGTGAGGGTTTTTTCTACCAGGTCGGCGTAGCGTTTGACAAAACCATTGGTGATGGCCGAACCGTTGAAACCATCGCCGAACAACGCGTTAGCCGCAAAACGGAACGAGCTGAGCAACTGAGGCTGGTTATTGCGGAAGATAACCACATCGGTGGTGCCGCCCCCAATATCAATACCCACGGCAGGCTTATCGGCCGCACTGCGGCCCATTTTACCCTTATAGAAGTAGAAGGGAGCAATACTTTCTGACAGCTTCTGCGGATCACGCTCGCGGTTGATGTACTTATGAAACAATTGCGTCCAGGTGCTTTCCAGGCTACTGCGCCGGTTAGGCAGCATGCTCGAGGGGTAAAACCAGATGACATCGGTGTTGCTGAGGCTACCCCGGTTGAGTAGCACTTTGTTGCGGATGAGCAGTAGTAAGTTCTCGAAAAACGCCTCTACTCGACGGCGATCGGCAAAGTTCTTTGTGTAGTTAGACCACTTCAGGTCGCTGCTAATGCGCACGTTACCGTTAATGGGTCGCTTGCCGTAGGCGAACGGAATGTTAAAGTCAGCCAACGTGTAGGTGGCTTCTTCCAGGTTCAGGTTCTTGCTCTCGCCTAGTACGGTACGTTGTGGAAAGTAGTAGTTATAGGACTTGCCGATGTAGCGTGGCAAAAACTCCTGCGGAATCAGATCACGAATCAGCGTAGCGCCACTCCCACCGAAGTCGGCACTCTGTTCGGCAAAGGTCGGGTCGTGCAGTGTCGCGATTTGCATGTCGTCCTCCGTGATGTCGAACGGACGCGGGTCGCGATCGTTTACCTTGTACTCGATGTGCGTGTTGGTCGTACCAAAGTCGATGGCGAACGTGTACAGATCGTTGCCGCCGTGGTACTCTGGAAACTTAGGAATGACGATTCCCTGCGCCACTTCGTTCTTCACCTGTACGTAATCAAACTCTTCTTCCAACACGTAGTACTGCGATGTGGCCCGGTCTTCCTGTTGCTTATCGCTGCGTTGCTTCTGGGCTTTCGCTTGTTTCTCTTGGTTGTCTTCATCCTGAAAAAACCGCAGCTGGTACTGGTGATGCTTGTTGTACGGACTCACGTCCCGGTCGATGAGCTGCACCCGGTAGTGTGCATTGTCAGTCCGCTGACCGGTTTTGATAAACGGGTACAGCGTGAGCCCGAACTGACTGTCTACGATCACCCCCTTGTTATTCTTCTCGTCAGGCGGCAGCACGTCGCCCTCCGTCACCGAAGGAAAATAGATGCGTTCCAGGGTAATGAAATCCTTTCGTACCGGAATCCGCAGAGTTACGCGCACACCACCCGCGGCACGAGGTTCCATCTCAAAGAACTTCTTGCCGCCCTCTACGCTACCCTGTAGATCATCGACGCTGAAGTAGTCGAAGAAAGCGGGCTTTAGCGGTAGCACAAAACCACGCGGCTCTTTGGTGCGACCTAGGTTTCCGTCAAAGAACTTTTCCTGATGCACTGGGTACACCAACCGAATCAGGTGTGGCTCCAGCAAATCACTCACTGTCAGGTAGGGGTACTTCATGACCTGCCCGGGCAGTTTGCGATCCTCCAGCGGCTCATCAAGCTGATAGGGCACGTCTACGTGGCTGTCCCAGGCGTCGTTCACGTAGTGATAGGGCTTGTTGAGCTGGTTTTGTAGCACTAGCGGGGGGGTACTGCCGTTCAGTTTGCTAGACCGAATGGTGAAATCGCTCGAGTCTGAAATGGAGGTGACGTCAATCTTCTTCTTCCGTAGTGGAAAGCCCAGCAGCTCTACCTGGTCGCCCGACCGACCGGTATCCAACTCGCCGTAGTGATCGTAGAAATCAGTGATGGTGAGCCGGTTAATGTCTTGATACAACGCGGGCTGCTTGGCCCGTAAAATCTCCAGGTTTACAGTGAGGTAGTCGGCTACCTCTGGAAAGCACGCCCGAAAGTTAGGCTCTTCGCTACCGGTGCGAAAGAACTTGAGCAGCGAGTAGAGGTACTTCTGATAAGCGGCACTACGCTCGTACAGTGGGGCGTAATTACCGCTAAACAGTTGATTCTTCTCTAACGGAATGTCTACAAACGACAGGTCGTTGGGCGAAGAGAAGAAGAGCGTAGACGGCGAGGTGCCACCAATCACTTTGTAGTTGTACTGCAGGATGAACAACCGGTCTATCTTGTCGAAGTTATAGGTATTAGCATCCTGCTGTAGATACAGCCGCAACACCTCTCCCAATCGCCGATGCTGGGCATTGGTAGAAGATAGCAAGGTATTCAGATCGTGCTGTTGATCCCAGGCGATGATCTGAATCTGCTCTTTAAGGTATTCAATGTTGAAAAACACCTCACCAATATCCAGGCACTCTGATACCAGCTTACGGTCTACTTTATTGCCCAGCAGTTGCTTGTCTTTCAGGATGTTTTTGAAGGCAGTTCGTACCAAGTCGATACGAGCAAACGGACTCGGGATAGAGGTAGGCGGATTCTCGGTATTACCGCCCTCAGGGTCGCTGATGGCATCAATCTGCCGCTTGCCGTAGGGGTCGGCCTTGAACCAATGTTCGCCGTGGGTGAGGTTGTGATAGGTGAGTACTTTAGGCATATTGCATTCGCTAAATTCCGCTAAAGATAAGCGGAATGTCGGGATTTAGGAAACGAGACCGAAAGGCTTCTTAGTACTCACAAATGAGTTACTCCCCAAAACTATCGGTCTCAGCCTTGATCTCGGGTTTTAATCGTTCTGTACATTCCTCTAAACTCTTCTTTCATCATGGCGAAATGAAGTTTAAATCCACTGTATTCCACGAAGTTCATTCTTTTGTAGAAGTTAATCGCCCGCTCTTGTGTATCCATCACCTCAAGCCCTCTTCTTGTTCATCGCAAAATTCTGATAATACCTAATCCATCAATTATCTGCCGACTCCTTTTCCCTGAAGAGTAGTCGTAAGGTAAATTCTTTGCAGTTTCGTAGTGTACGCGGTCCTTCCTGGCATACGTTCGTTCAAAAGCACCTATAAGTATGCCTGAGATACGGCTTTCGTGCTCAACCAATCAATAGTATGAGTCAGGATTATTTAGCTCACGCGCTACGTTGGCTTTTGAATACAGCATATTTAGATACCACTCTCCCCCCATCACTCCACAGGTGACGGTAAACAGGTAAGTAGATATCCTGCATAAGCCGAAACAGCTCGTCTTGCCGGGCAAGTGATACAGGCTTCAGGGCTAGTTGCGCCGATAGTTGAACTATAGTTTTTTTTTGCTGTGGGATTCGTAAAAAAATTACGGCAAAGCTCACAGAACCCTGCCGTATTATCAGCTATGATTTGATAGCGTTCTAATTCAAAAACTCAAAGATACCCGCCACGCCCTGGCCGCCACCTACGCAGGCCGTCACCATGCCGTACTTCTGCTTGCGGCGACGCATCTCGTTGATCAGTTGCACGGTGAGCTTGGCACCGGTGCAGCCCAGCGGGTGACCGAGCGCAATGGCACCACCGTTCACGTTGAGCTTGTTCATATCAATATCTAAAGCACGACCTACGGCCAGTGCTTGCGCAGCGAAGGCTTCATTCAGCTCAATCTGGTCAATGTCGGTGAGCTTGAGTCCGGCTTTGTCGAGGGCCTTTGGAATGGCTTTGACTGGTCCGATGCCCATGATGCGCGGATCTACTCCGGCCACGGCGTAGCTCATCATGCGGGCCTGCGGTTGCAAACCCAGTTGATTGACCATCTTCTCAGACATCACCAGCACGAAAGCCGCGCCGTCGGAGGTTTGTGATGAGTTGCCAGCGGTGACGCTGCCGCCCTGTCGGAACGCGGGTCGTAGTTTCGCCAATGCTTCCATACTGGTGTCGGGGCGGGGCCCTTCGTCAGTGTCTACGGTGTAGGTACGCTCCTGACGCTCGCCGTTTTCGCCTACGTAGGTCTCTTTCACCTCAATGGGCACGATCTCATCCTTAAACTTTCCTTCCCTGATGGCATCTACCGCTCGCTGGTTAGAGCGCAGCGCAAACTCATCCATATCCTTGCGCGACACTTCGTAATCTTTAGCTACCTCTTCGGCGGTGAGCCCCATGCTGGTGTAGTATTCCGGGTTGTTTTTAGCCACCTCAAAGTTGAGGGCAGTTTTATGGCCCATCATCGGCACCATTGACATCGACTCGGTGCCCCCGGCGATGATACAGTCGGCCATACCGGCGTGCACGCGAGCCGAAGCGATGTTAATGGCCTCTACGCCCGAGCCGCAGTAGCGGTTGATGATCATGCCGGGCACTTCGTTGCCCAGGGCCATGAGTGAAATCATACGGCCCATCTGCATACCTTGTTCGGCTTCGGGCACCGCGTTCCCTACGATCATATCGTCAACCATCTCGGGGGTGAGTCCCTCTACGGAATTCATTAGGTGGTGAATGACCTCCACGGCCAGGTCGTCGGGACGGGTGAAGCGGAAACCGCCTTTTTTAGCTTTGCCAACGGCGGTGCGGTATCCGCCTACGATATATGCGTCCATAGTTTTGGGATTAATGGTGATTGATGCAATATAGAAAAATTTGCTCGTCATGCATACTATCTTAGTGAGATATAGATGCGTCAGTAGCCGTTACGGCACGCTCTTAGCGGCAGCGTATAAAACTACTCTTGCGTATGAGAAACCGTTACCTTGAGACACTTAATCTCCAGACCGGGGCCACCGAACGAGACATCAAGCGCGCTTACCGCCGTTTGGCCAAACAGTACCATCCTGACCGCTCCTCCTTACCCGACGCTGAAGAGCGGTTTGTAGAGATTGCTACCGCTTATCGTTTCCTCACTGAGGTGGGCCCCACTCCGCATCATGAATCAGTGCGCTATGATTACGATCCCTACGCGGCGGAGTATGAGCAGCGCCGACAAGAGGCCTATGAATTTGGCCAGCAGCGCGCCGCTGAGCGGTATCGCGCTCGGATTATCGCTACCCGGCAGGTTAATACGGTACTGAAAATCGTCATTTTGTTAGTAGCACTCTTTGAAATGCTCCTCATCTACGACCACTGGCAACCGTCCGTAGAGTATTCAGATCAAATCGTCGATATATCTTTCAACCACTTTCATATGACCGGACAGTACGAAAAAGTCATTCTTCATAGTCGCGTATTTCATGCTGACTACAAGGATGCTGTAGAAATCGAGATTGATAGTCCGGTTACCGTGGTGGTAACTCCCTTACTAGGTATTGCGCGCTATCTACGGGTAGACGCAGGCTCATATAACTCCCGTGTTTACCCCACGTATAGCGTCTACCAAGGGTATCGCTTTATGATCGCGCTAATTCTTATCTTTTGTACTGTTTTCGCTCTCCTTTCCACCCGTAGCGATAACAAGGTCGTGGCGGGTGTAATGGCATTACTATTCCTCGCTTTTCAACTAGCACTACTTCGGTAGATTGGCTTTACTTTGCCTCGATAGAAGCTATATTACTAGCCGATCAATCAGTGCTTGATCATCCGTTTCAGCGATATGCTTGATGAGTTGTAACTTCTTAGCGTCAGTGACCATAATCCTCTTTTTAGCATGCGATTCTGTAAGACAAAGGTATCAATAATCCTGATACAAATAGTTGCTGATGCTGATCAGGTCGGCGAACACCCCGGCGGCGGTGACTTCGGCTCCGGCGCCGGGCCCCTTCACCACCAGCGGACGCTCGCGGTAGCGGTCGGTGGTGTAGGAAATCACGTTATCGCTGCCCGATAAATTGTAGAAGGGGTGCGAGGCATCGACCGCCAGTAGTTTGACCGAGGCTTGCTGATCTTCTAACTTGGCAACAAACCGCAGTCGCTTGTCCTCACGGGTCGCCTGAGCGCGCCGCTCTTCGAACACTCCGTTGCTTTTCTCAAGAGAACTGAAGAATTCGTCTACCGAAGCGGCTTGTTGACAGGCTTCGGGCAAGATGTTTTCTACGTCTACATCGCTGAGCTCCAGCGGCAGACCGATTTCCCGGGATAAAATCAGAATCTTACGGGCTACGTCCATGCCGTTCAAGTCGTCACGCGGGTCGGGTTCGGTGAAGCCTTTTTCTTTGGCCTCCTGCACTACTCCGCTGAAAGTGGTGCCCTCGGCGAAGGAATTGAACAGGTACGACAGCGTGCCCGACAGCACCCCTTCTATCTTATACACCTTGTCGCCGCTATCTTTAAGGTCTTGCAGCACCCGAATCACCGGCAGCCCGGCGCCCACGTTGGTTTCGTACAAGAACTTGACTCCGGCCCGCATGGCGGTTTGCTTCAGTTGCTGGTAGTGCTCGTAGGTGCCCGAGTTCGCCAGTTTGTTAGGTGTAACCACCGAGATGGCTGATTGCAGCACTTCGTGATAGAACTTAACCACCGCCTCGCTCGAGGTGCAGTCTACAAACACTGAGTTGGGCAGGTTCATCTCCTCCATTCGGTGCACAAAGGCCTGCATATCGCTGGTTTCGCCCTGCGTTTTTAAGGCCTGTCGCCACTCGCCGGGAGCAATACCCGATTCGTCAAACAGCATTTTCTTACTATTAATCAGACCAACGAAATTGATGCGCAGCAGGCGGTTCTTCAGTAGGTAAGCATCCTGCTGGTTGATTTGCTGCAACAGGGTTTTGCCAATGAGGCCGATGCCTGCCATGAAGACGTTCAAGGTCTTCTTTTCTGACAAAAAGAAGGCTTCGTGTACGGTGTTGAGCGCTTTGGATAAGTTACGCTGCTCGATGACTACCGACAGGTTTACCTCTGAAGATCCTTGCGCAATGGCTCGCACATTGATACCATTGCGCCCCAGTGCGCTAAACAGCTTGCCCGAGATGCCGCGCGTACGGCGCATATTCTCGCCAATGATGGCCACGATGGACAGTTGCCGTTCGGCAAGTGGTGGATCAATTTTACCGGCGTTGATCTCTACCTCAAACTCTTCTTGCATGGTCTGCTGTGCGGCCTCCGCATCGACCGGACTCACCGCGAAGGTGATCGTATGCTCCGAAGAGGCCTGTGTAATCATGATCACGTTGATCTTCTGACGGGCCAGAGCTCCGAACAGGCGCGACGAGATACCGGGGATACCGATCATACCGCTGCCCTGCAACGCCAGCAAGGCTACTTCTTTAATAGAAGAGATGCCCTTCACCGAAGGGGTTTTGCTGTGCTTGAGCGATTCACTGATCACCGATGAGTAGGGATCATGGCTGATCACCGTGCCCGGAAACTCACGCCGAAAGGTGTTACGAATGCGCAGCGGGATATTTTTGCTGAGCACCGGCAGCATGGTGGGCGGATAAATCACCTTGGCCCCGAAGTGCGACATTTCCATGGCCTCTATGTAGGAGATGGCGTCAAGCGAGAAGGCAGTAGATACCTGCCGTGGGTCGGCGGTCATCACGCCGTCTACGTCGGTCCAGATTTCAATTTCTTCGGCATCCAGGGCTGCTCCTACAATAGAGGCGGTGTAGTCTGAGCCACCCCGACCGAGGGTGGTGGTTTCCTGGTCGGGCGTGGCCGCGATGAAACCGGTGACCACCTGTAGCGCATCATGCTCCTTAAAGTAGGTTTGGATACTGCGATTAGTGGCCGCAAAGTCTACCTTGGCATTATTGAAGTCCTGATCGGTGACGATGATCTGTCGTGCATCCAGAAACTCAGCGGCGGGTCCTTGCTCGTTGATGTACTGACTGATCAAATAGGCCGATAGCCGCTCTCCGAAGCTAGACACCAGATCGAGCGAACGCGCTGAGCATTCGCGTAGCAGAAAAATGCCGTGCAACAGATCATCTAGTTCGTTGAGCACGGTTTTGAGATGCGCAAACACCCGGCTCTGCGTTTGCACCCCAATCAGCGAACGGGCTGTCTGAAAATGGTGTTCCTCTAACTCTTTCAGTAATTCGGTATAAGACTCATCGCCCGCCGCGGCTCGCTGGCTCAGTGTAATCAGCCGGTCGGTGATGCCACCCATGGCCGAAACCACCACGGCGCAGGGTGTGCCTTGTTGGTGATAGTCCCGAACGATATCGGCAACAATTTGAATGCTGTCAGCAGAGCCCACGGAGGTGCCTCCAAACTTAAGAACTTTCATAGTATGATTTGATCGTGCGGGTGCAAATGTACAATCGATAATCATCACTCGCGAAACGCAAGCCATTTAATGGTATATCACAGACACCTTACGCTTGATTTGTAATACCAGCGCGTGTATTTACTGGCCTGTATCTTTACGCAACGCGCTCACGTCAGCGTTGGCCGGGGGCTCGCTAGCAGATAATTACCAATCATCCTTTCAATTTATACTAAAGAAGCTTACCTTTGTCCCCCAATTTAAAATGTGTAGCATATGAAACGTACATTTCAACCCTCGCAGCGCAAGCGTAGAAACAAGCACGGTTTTCGGTCGCGCATGGAGTCTGCCAACGGCCGCGCGGTGCTGTCGCGCCGACGGGCTAAGGGCCGTCACAAGCTATCCGTATCCAGCGAAAGAAGGCACAAACAGTAAGTCCTTCTTTTTTGTTTTCTCGTTTAGATATTACAACCCACCTGGGTTGTTTTTTCGTTTTCGCCCCTAAACCTTGCGTCGAACAGCTTTTCTACCAAGGTCAATCATAAGTAATGTTGTGCGAAAAACTTTTCCTAAGAGCGAACGCCTCTATCGCCGTAAACTGATTGGATCCTTGTTCGATCAAGGGAAATCCTATCACTATTTCCCCCTAAAGCTTCTTTATTTACCTTCTACTGAAATCAGTCAAACCCAAGTTTTATTCGCTGTTCCCAAGCGAAACTTTAAGAAAGCGGTAGACCGTAATCGGATCAAGCGACAGATGCGTGAGGCTTACCGTTCTCACAAGCACGTGATTTCTTACAGTGCTCATAAAGATGCTCACTTTTTGCTAGCGTATATCTATATTGCTAAAGAGCCGCTTTCCTACCAGGATATTGAGTCAAAAATAAAGGCTTCTCTGGCACGTTTAACCAAAGTAACACCTTAAAATCATGTCTGTCGCTTATGAATGCTAAAAGATTGGGTAGAACGTCGTTAGTTATTGCATCCATTGCCACGCTTTCCTTGGTCGCCTTTCGCGGGCCGGGAGATCACTATTTCGCCATTGCCAAAAACCTAGACATCTTTGCCACCTTGTTTAAGGAGGTGAATACTTATTACGTAGACGAAGTAAACCCCAACAAGCTGGTGAAGGTAGGCATCGACGCGATGCTCAAGTCGCTGGACCCCTACACCAACTACATTCCTGAAGACGACATTGAAGACTACCGCACCATGACTACCGGACAGTATGGTGGTATTGGGGCGATTATTGGTAAGCGCAACGGCCGCAACATGGTATTGATGCCTTACCGTGGTTTTCCGGCGGACAAAGGCGGACTAAAAATTGGCGATGAGCTGACTAAGATTGACGACGTGAACGTGGTGGGCAAATCAGTAGAGCAGATCAGCAAGCTGCTTAAAGGGCAGGCTAATACTGACCTGATGATTACCATCAAACGCTACGGCGAAGAGTACGAGCTGCCGCTGTCTATCAAGCGCGAGCGCATTACAGTAGACAATGTTCCTTACGCGGGTATGGTGACTGACGACATTGGTTACATTAAACTGAGCAACTTCACCACCGGTGCCGGTCGTGAAGTAGAGAAGGCGCTTAAGAAACTGAAGGAAGAAGGAGCTAAGAAAATCGTATTTGACGTGCGGGGCAACCCCGGCGGACTACTGAGCGAATCGGTGAACGTATCTAATACTTTTATTCCTAAGGGTTCAGAAGTAGTCAGCACCAAAGGCAAAGTAAAAGACTGGAACAAGACCTACCGTGCCCTTGACGGTCCGGTAGATACTGAAATTCCGCTGGTGGTGCTCACCAGTGGGCGCAGCGCTTCGGCGGCTGAGATTGTGTCAGGCGTACTGCAAGATTATGATCGGGCCGTGCTGGTGGGTGAAAAAACCTTCGGTAAAGGATTGGTGCAAGCCACTCGTCCTTTGACGTATAACTCTCAACTCAAGGTAACTACCGCCAAGTACTACACCCCCAGCGGACGTTGCATCCAGGCCATTGATTATAGCAACCGCGCCACCGACGGCAGCGTAGGTCGCGTACCTGACTCTTTGAAAACCGCCTTCCAAACCGGCAACGGTCGCTTGGTGTACGACGGCGGCGGCATCAAGCCTGATATTGAAGTGAAGTCCAAGAAATTAGCCCCCATTTCGGTGAGCCTGTACGTGAAGAGCCACATCTTTGATTACGCTACCATCTACTATTACGATCACCCTGATACTCCGGCATCTAAAGAATTTGCCCTGAGCGACGAGGAGTATCAGAAGTTTGTGGAGTGGGTGCAAGACAAAGACTACGATTACGTGACGGAAGTAGAGCAAACCATTGACGATCTGATTGAGATATCGAAAGATGAGCAGTACTACGAATCTATTGAAGAGCAGATTGCCTCGCTGCGTAAGCAGGTGCAACACGACAAAGAATCAGACTTGACCAAGTTTAAAGACGAGATCCGTGAGTTGCTAGAAGAAGACATCGTTTCTCGTTATCATTTGCGCGAAGGTAAAATCGAGGCCACCTTTGATGATGATCCTGCCATGCAAGCGGCTATTGAAGTGTTAGAAGATACGGAACGATACCAAAGCATCTTACGAGGTGACAAATAGCGTTTGATAGAAACCACATTCTATACAGGACTGATTATAGCCGGCTTAGGAGGAGGATTCCTAGCCGGTTTTTTGGGTATTGGGGGGGGCATTATTTACATTTTAATCCTACCGGCGGCACTGCGCTACGTGGGTGTGGCTGAGGCTGAACTGGCGCAGTACGTGATCGCCAATTCTATTTTTGGTACAACGATGGCGGCATTAGGCGGCAGCCTCTCGCTGTTACGATCGCACGACTTCTACTGGCGCGAAGTGCGCATTGTGGGCGTAAGCGCGTTGCTGGCCGCCTTTCTTCTACTCTTCGGCTTTGTCAATACACCCCTTTTCTCAAAGCAGCTATTCACGGCGGCTACCATTTTCTTTCTGATACTCATCCTGCTGGGCGCGCTATCACGACGCTACGGCAACTTTCTGTTTCGTCAGCCCGCCAGCAATATCACCCGCTGGTACGTGATCACCGGCATCACTTCAGGAGCGATGAGTGCCCTGTCGGGTCTAGGGGGCGGCACCATCACGGTACCCATGCTCACTTCGGGTTTGCATCTTAATATCAAGCAGGCGAAGTCTATTTCGCTGGGCGTGATATTTATTGCTTCGGCGGGCATGACGGTCTTTAACCTGATTGACCAACCGGAGCTTCCTATCGCCTTCGGCCGGGTGGGTTACATTGTGCTGCCGGTGTCGGGCGCACTATCGTTGGGAGTACTGCTCGGTTCTCCGCTGGGCATTTGGGTAGCCCGGCGGGTGAGGTCGGTGGTAATCAGCTGGAGTTTTATCGGCTTTGTGAGCCTGGTGCTGGTGAAGAAGATCGCCGAGTTGTGGTAAACCGATGGTTAATCACAACTCGGCGTTTCGTATTTGAGGCGAAGTGCTTATATTTGGTTCCGCACCAAAGT
>CBDCAN010000039.1:0-13115 GCA_965213875.1 Tunicatimonas sp.
GCCCTGTTGCGAGTTTTCACCGCTACAGCTGATTAGTGCAACAGATAAGCCACTCAACCAAAGTACGTATTTCACTAAATTCATAGATTCAAGTAATTTTTTTAAGGCTACAGCAAAGACAGAGCAACCTGCCTTTATCAGTATGTTAGAGTAGACTGCACAACTATACTGCCACTTCGTGCGTGCGCAGGGCTTCGTTGAGAGAAGTTTTGAGGTCGGTGCTAGCCTTGCGCTGACCGATGATCAGGGCGCAGGGCACCTGATAGTCGCCCGCAGGAAAAGTTTTGGTATAGGAACCCGGAATCACCACCGAGCGGGCGGGTACCCGGCCTACGTGCACCACCGGTTTCTCCTGCGTCACGTCCATGATCTTTGTGCTGGCGGTGAGTGAGACATTGGCCCCCAGTACGGCCTCTTTTTCTACGTGCACTCCTTCTACCAAAATGCAGCGGGAACCCACGAAGGCTCCGTCTTCCACAACGACGGGTTTGGCCTGCACGGGCTCTAGCACCCCGCCCACTCCCACGCCACCACTCAGATGAACATTCTTACCGATTTGAGCACAACTGCCCACGGTAGCCCAAGTATCTACCATCGTACCACTATCCACATAAGCACCGATATGTTCACGTAAGACGGCATCATGATCACTCCTCGGCTCAAGTACGCCCCGTAGCGAGCGATAGCGTGAGGCACTACTCGTACGCCCATCTGTTCGTAGCCTCTTTTGAGTTCCATTTTGTCGTGAAACTCGAAGGGGCCCACTTCGATGGTTTTCATGGTCTGAATAGGAAAGTAGAGAATGACGGCCTTCTTGATCCACTCGTGCACCACCCACTGGCCATCAGTGGGTTCGGCCACGCGTTTTTTTCCCTGATCAAGATCGGCAATGATTGATTTTATCGCTTTTTTCACGTCTTTGTCGTTCAGCAGCGAGCGGTCTTCCCACGCTTGCTCAACAATATGCTGTAATTCCATGAAGTGGTTCTCTTTTTAGTATGGTTCGTCGTCACCCCCTTACCCTTGCCATTATTTCTGCGCTCAAGCCGGTGGATGACGTTCGGATGTACCGAAAGTTTGCGCGTTCGCTGGCACGAACCGGCGAATTCGGCGTGAATATAGTAGGTTTTCGTTCGAAGGACAATCCGCAAGATAACTCAGTGGTCTTTCATCCCATCTTTTGTTTTCCTCGACTCAGCGCACGGCGTCTTGGTGCCAATTACCACTGCTACCGCGCGTTGCTCCGGATAGCCCCGTCGGTCATTGTTCTTACCACTCCCGAACTGTTTCCGGCCGTGGCTTGGTACCGGCGAAAACATACTGTTACCATCGTATACGATATGGTGGAAAACTACCGGCGCAACGTTCGCTACAACCGGGGTTTCGCCCGTCCGCTGGTAAGACTACTCGCAGCACTGGTGGCCCGGGCGGAGGAGAGATTACTGCGTCTATCAGACTCGGTGATTTTAGCCGAGCGAGGCTACCGGCAAGAGCTGACCCTGCCCGCTGGTACACCTACGATCACCATTGAGAACAAAGCGCTTCGTCCGGCGGTGGCCCCCTCGTACGCGTCAGCCGAGCGTCCTTTCACTTTTGTCTATACCGGTACGGTAAGTGAGGTGTATGGCATCAAACTCGCGCTGAATGTGGTTCGCCAGCTTATTGAATCCACTCAGTGGTCAGCCCGCCTGGTGGTGATGGGGCACGTGCCGCTGGTTTCTTTGCACAACTGGCTACAAAACTACGCGCAGCGACATGCCTGGCTAGACCTACGCATCAGCCCTCGGCCGGTGCC
Organism: Tunicatimonas sp.; assembly: GCA_965213875.1. Classification (GTDB taxonomy): domain Bacteria; phylum Bacteroidota; class Bacteroidia; order Cytophagales; family Cyclobacteriaceae; genus Tunicatimonas. Next base: position 1,796 of record CBDCAN010000039.1, read on the forward strand.
ACACGAAGACATTCTATCATTAATTCGTCGGGCGGATATCGGGATCGTCAGTCACCAACCGGTGCCCAGCATTGAGCACTGCTTTCCGACCCGCATTTGGGAGTATATGGCGCACCGCCTGCCGTTTCTGCTGCAGCATCATCCGTACTGGACTGACTACTGTGCCCCGTGGCAGTGCGCGGTGCCACTCGATTTTAATCAATTTGATGGCGTAAAGGTAAGGCAGCAGTTGCTTCGTACGGACTTTTACCCGAAGGGGGTGCCGGAAGATATCTGGTGGGAAAGTGAGGAACAGAAGTTGATTTCTAGTATTAGAAACGCTACGTTAAGGCTATCTCCACCGCATTAAACTATCTATAAATATGAACATCTCATTTGAAGAGCTTTCTCCTACACTACATCAACACATTACAGACAACCCGATAAGCGGTCACTTGTACCATTACACAGGCGCGGCTGGTTTGATTGGTATACTTCAGTACAAGAAATTTTGGATGTCGCATGTGAATCATCTCAACGATTCACAAGAGATAAAGCACTTCATCAGCATAGTTAAAGAAATAGTCTCGGAAGAAGGCTTTAGTCGTATGCAAAGTAATAGTAGCTTCACTAATTCAAATGATTACTTTATAGGCTCTTTTTCTGAGGCAGGTGACCTTCTTTCTCAATGGCGTGCTTACTGCCCAGAAGTAGGTGGTTTTTCTATTGGGATACCAGCTATTCATTTACTGAACCTAGTTTTAGAAGAAAATAACAAAGTCGGCTATATGGCTAAGGATCAGACTAAACCAGCAATTAGCAGGCTTAGAGAAAAGTATTTGAAAATGCCTCTCTCTATACTTGAGAACGAGTTTCTGCTTGTCAAGTGCATATACAGTCTTGATGATCAAAGAAAAATTGCTAATGAGATTCTTGCGAATAGTCACTCAGGCATAGATCTTATACACCGAATTAGCCCAATCTTCAAGCATCCATCTTTCGCAGAGGAAAAAGAATGGCGAATTATTCCTCCTAGGACAAGTATTCGTGAATTCAGAGATTCGCCCAGAGGGCTCACAATGTATAGAGAGTTTAGTCTAAGTACAGAAGAAAACCCTTTGAAAGAAGCGAAAACAGAGCAGGGTATCTATACTACAGTTACTTGTGGGCCTACTGCAAACAAAGATGGTATAAAGCAAGCAGTGTATGATTTGTTTACGAGGTGTGATCTTTTTAGAATAATCGGAGACGAAGTTTATGTAAGAGAGTCAACTATCCCTTACAGAACTTGGTAAGGAATTATAATACCACCTACGCCTTTCCCTATCCATCAAAATTCCACTCCCTAAGATAGTCAATGGTTGCGTGGTCGCTCAGGTCGTAGCGACAGGGTACAACAGACGCGTAATTGTTGGCAATCGCCCACTCGTCGTTGTCTTTACCCACATCGAAGTTGACAAAGTTGCCTACCAACCAGTAGTACTTGCGTCCGTAGGGATCGGCCCGCTCGTCAAACTCTTCCTGCCACTTGGCGTGCGCCTGGCGGCACACTCGGATGCCCTTCATCGGTTCATTCTGACGCGGGGGAAAGTTTACATTGAGGGCGATGCCTTTCGGAATACCCTCTTCCAGCACCTGACGGGCAATGCGCTGCACCGGGGCCACCGTATGTGAGAAGTCAGCGTCAGCATCGTAGTCGCACAGGGAGAAACCAATGGCCGGAAACCCTTCAATTGCCCCCTCTACTGCCGCCGACATGGTGCCGGAGTACAGTACGTTAATTGAGCTATTGCTGCCGTGGTTGATACCGCTCACCACCAAATCGGGACGGCGGTCTTTCAGCAGATGAAACTTCGCTAGTTTTACACAGTCGGCCGGGGTACCCGAGCATTTGTAAGACTGCGCGTTATCAAAGATCTGCGTCTGGTTGAGCCGCAGCGGATGACCAATGGTGATCGCGTGGCCCATTCCCGACTGAGGGCTGTCGGGAGCGACGACCACTACCTCGCCCAGTTCGGCCATGGCATCCACCAGCACGCGAATGCCTTTTGAGGTGATGCCATCGTCATTAGAAACTAGAATCAAAGGCTTGCTCATGAACTTATCAGGGAGTTGTAGTAGGCAGTAATTCGCACCAAATCGCCCTGACGGTCGTGCTTAAGGCGGTTTTCCTTCATGTACCGCTGTAGCTCGTCGGTGTGGTGGTCCAAGATGTCGTAAAGATCGTCTTTCTTCTGAGAATAGCGAACAATTTTTCCGTCCTGATCCAGGAAGAAATAATCGAAAGTAAGGCGAGGGCGGGTGTTCATTCGCCCGAAGTTTCGGTAGTAGCCAAACTGAGGAATGCTCTCCTGCGTGATCTCCTCACGGCAGAGCAGGGTTAGGGTATTTTCGTGTAGCACCTCAAAGAGATGGGGTGTTTCGTAATTGCTGTTGTTCACCGCGTAAGGTAAGGCGTAAAACTGGCGGTAGCGGGCGTACTCCTGATCGTATATCTCAAAGAAAAGAATCTTACGCGCGCTGTAGGTCTGTACCGTGTTATCCAGGTTGAGCTGAATCAGATCAGACTCTAGGTTGTACATGATTTTGCCACGAAGGCGGTCGCCGTCTAACAGGGTGAGTTCACCCTCATGCCATACCTGCGAAGGAAGGTACTGTGCGGTGACGGAGGTTACGCTGATGAGCAGCAGCATCCATATAAGTCTGTTTTTCATAGCCAAACGATTTAATGGGATAACAACCATTGTCCAAAAAAAGTGTGCTCAGCCGTCAGAAAGGCGGCGGTGGCCCACTATTTCGATGCCGTATCCCATCAGCCCGGCTCTTTTCACCGGTCGGTCGGTAAGCAACTGCAACCGATAGGCGCCTAGATCACGCAGGATTTGCGCTCCCACCCCGTAGTCTCGCTGATCCATAGTGCTGCCACCCGTGGCACTTTCGCCCTCCTTCTCGCTGGGTAGCGTGGTTTGGTATCCCGACAACCGCTCTAACAGATTATGTCCCATATTTTGCTGATTCATGTACAGCACAATACCTCGCTCCTCTTTTTCTAAAATCTGTAACGATTTCTGTAGCACACCAAAAGGATGTTCCAACTGGGCTCCAAACACGTCCTCTAACAGGTTAGCCGAGTGAACCCGCACCGTCACGGTATCCTGCGCCGACCACTGCCCTTTGACCAGAGCCAGGTGCACCTCATCCGTATTCAGTTGACGGTAAGCACACAGCGTAAAGGTGCCGTAGGCAGTAGGAAACGGGATCACCGACTCGCGCTGAATCAGAGTCTCGTGCGTCAAGCGGTACTCAATCAGATCTTCAATAGACACCAGCTTGAGTTGCCAGCGATCGGCCACTTGACGCAGGTCGGGCAGGCGGGCCATGCTCCCGTCCTCGTTCATCACCTCGACCAAAACGCCCGCCGGTTTGAGCCCGGCCAGGCGGGGCAGGTCGATAGCCGCCTCGGTGTGTCCGGTGCGTCGCAGTACGCCGCCGCTACGTGCTTTAAGCGGAAAAATGTGACCAGGTCGACCCAGATCGGCTGGCTGCGTCAGTGGATTCACCAGCGCTTGTATGGTTTTGGCACGATCCGCCGCCGAGATTCCGGTGGTGCAACCATTGCCAATCAGATCGACCGAGATGGTAAACGGGGTGGTAAAGGATGAGGTATTCTTACCGACCATCATTTCTAACTCCAGCTCCTGACAACGCTGCTCGGTGAGCGAAGCGCAGATCAGCCCGCGTCCTTGGGTAGCCATGAAGTTGATCACGTCGGGGGTTACATGCTCGGCGGCACAAATGAAATCGCCTTCATTTTCGCGCTGTTCGTCGTCTACCACAACCACAACTTCTCCCTTTTTGATGGCGGCAATGGCTTCAGGAATCGTATTTAACATGAATGATAGTAATGATTGTCTTTTGATAACGCAAGTGTGAGACGTTGGTTACCGGTGCTTGGTGTAGAAAGGTGCTATGATAATAGTTTTTGGCGGGTAGAACGCTTTGAGTTTAGTAGCAAAATGAAGAATATACTCTTACATCAACATATTTGGCACCCCACTTTCGTCAAGAAAGGATCTAATTTTTATTCCTGCAGTCGAGTTATTAACTATTTGCGACTTTACTTCGCGTATCCAATGGTCCATAGCTTGACCACTTGAATTAGACATTTCACTATATTCGCTTTCAATATCAACATTCAGTCTGAGGTAATTACTTCCACAGCCAAATAGTTCGTACATCAGTTGTAACTGCTGATCTACGACATTAGCAGGTACGTTCATAGCTAAATCTATTGCCGGTTTTGCCCACTTAACTTCTCCCCAACTCTTTGCGCCATCAACATTTATTATCTTATCCGAACTACCAGTTCCTAAAGAGAGTATATGTATATTCTCAATACTTTTACTAGGTTGAGAGAGTTTGTAATATTTACTATCTCTGTTGAGAACCACTTCTAGCAATACTCCTAATGCTGGATTGTTCATAAATATACCACCATCAATACAGGAACAATTCTTTCCCGCGTAACTCAGTTCGTACGATGGAAAGTAGGAAGGTGCCGCAGAAGTAGCTCTGCACGCTTTTTTTAATAGTATATTTTTATCTATCTCTAAATTTGCTTCCCTCGTTGTAAAGTATAAAGGACTATTAGTGCGAAGATCAAATGATGTTATAAACACTGGTCTAAGACAATCGGCTATTCTGCTTTCGCCAAGATAATTATTAAGAACAGCGTCTAATGGATCAGGGCTGTATTTGTACTTTAAGTACTTCCTAAATTTAGCCTTCCTGAGACTCAAATAACTAGAACGAGGGAATATGTCCTTTCCATGTGAAATGTAGAGCTTTTCAATAGTAGATAAATCAAATCTTCTCTTGTCGCCGACCTCTGATTCTACGTCAGGACATAAGAGTGTAGAAGCGAGCAGTGCTCCAGTAGAAGTTCCTGCTATAACATCAAATGTTTGATGAATCTCCTTTTCAGTTATCTGTTCTATGTATTCAATAACTTTCAAAGGGATAACTCCTCTTAGTCCACCGCCATCAATACTGAGCACCCTTAACTTATTTCTCATTGATACTGGTAGACCTTCTCCAGAAAATCTAGTATTACTTTAAACGTTTTATCGTAGTCTAAATCTTGGGCCCGACACTTCGTTTCAAATTCTTCATTGTTACTATATATGGATCGTACATCTACCTCAGCTGTATTAGGGTTTCCTTCAAATTTAATAATTGGTCCTGAATTATTATTATAATATAATCCTGTGGAACCCGTAGAAGATTGAGTTTTGTGTCCATGAAAAACTACTTGAGCAAAGTATTGATTGTTGGTAAACCTAATAGGATCATCGTAATACACCTTGAGCGACTCTCCGGTCGTACGTTCTAATTGCTCATTTATTTCCTTGACTACTTTTCTTAGTGAATCTCTAGCAAATAGAACAAAAAAACTTTCAAAATTTTCGATACTTTCCCTACTACTCTGTCTCTTAGATAGTATATCCTGTAGTCTAGCTTTATTATCTGTATCCATAACATTAACTTAAATATATAAAATTCTACTCGAACAAACTTAGGTAAGATATTCAAATATCAACCTCGCTTGTTTAGTAGTGTTGTACAAAGTACGAACGAAATACTTACAACCCAAACACCCCCGGCAACCACAGGCTAATAGCCGGAATGTACGTGATCAGCAGTAGCACCACCACCATTGCGATAAAGAACGGCACCAGCGGGCGCACTACTGAGCGGATATCTACCTTGGCCACGCTGCAACCGATGAACAGTACGGTGCCGACCGGCGGAGTGCATAAGCCTACGCACAGGTTGGCAATCAGAATAATGCCGAAGTGTACCGGATCAATGCCCAGCTGACTGGTCACCACCGGCAAAAAGATGGGTGTGAAGATCAGCACCGCCGGGGTCATGTCCATAAACACTCCCACGAACAACAGGATCAGGTTAATGAGCAGTAAAATAACGATGGGGTTGTCAGACAGTGATAGCAGTCCGGCGCTCACCCCCTGCGGAATTTCTTGGTAGGCCATAATCCACGACAAACCAATGGACGTAGCCACCAACAGCAGTACAATGGCGGTGGTGAGTGAGGTTTGAATCATGATGCGGGGCAGATCACTCCACTTGATTTCGCGGTAGATAAACGCTAGCACCAAACAATAGAGCACGGCGATACCGGAGGCTTCGGTGGCCGTAAAAATACCCGCAATGATGCCACCCAACACAATCACGAGTAGTAGTAGGCTGGGCAGCGCATCCAAAAACTTACGAAACCCTTCGCCGAGCGTCACTTTGTCACCCAAGGGATAATCACGACGGTAGGCGTAGGCCCCGCCTACCACAATCAGAGCCAGCCCCATGAGAATACCCGGCAGGTAACCCGCCACAAACAGCGCGGCGATGGATACCCCGCCGCTCGCCAGCGAGTAAACAATAAGGATATTGCTGGGGGGAATCACCAAACCGGTGGTGGCCGACGAAATATTAACCGCCGCGCTGAAGTTTTCGTCGTAGCCTTCCTCTTTCATACGGGGGTGCATGATACTACCGATGGCCGAAGCCGCCGCCGCGGCCGAACCCGAGATCGCCCCGAACAGCATGTTGGCTAGCACGTTCACAATGGCCAGTCCGCCGGGCAACCGCCCCACCAGCACTTTGGCGAACTCAACCAGCCGCACGGCAATACCGCCGTTGTTCATCAGTTGTCCGGCCAAGATAAACAGGGGAATGGCCAATAGCGAAAAGCTATCCAACCCAGTGGCCATACGCTGCGCAAAGGTGGAAACCGCCGGCAGGTAATCAATAGACAGCAACATGGTGGTAACCCCGGCCAGACCAATACTGTAGGCAATGGGCACTCCCAGCGTCACGAATACCAGAAAGCTAATGACAAGAACAAGAACTTCGAGCGATTCCAAAAGGCGGTTGGGTTGGTGATACTGTTAAAGTAAGGAGGGCTATTGCTATTCGGCGGGCGTAGCGGTACCGAACGTATTGTCCAGGCTGTAGTACACAATCAGCAGCCCGGCCACGGGCACGATCAGATACACGTAGCCCAGCGAGAGCTGCAACGAAGCCGATAGTTGACCGAATAAAAAGCCGGTATACACGAGCCAGGTACCGCCCACGACCAGCACCATAGCCGCGAACAGGGCGGTCAGCAGGGCTACGACCACCGAGAGCCGACGCTGCCCCACGACCGTCAGCCGCATCGCCAGCAAATCGATGGCCAGGTGCTGCTTTTCGCCGGTGCCGTAGGCCGCGCCCAGTAGTCCTAGCCAGATGAGTAGAAACGCCGCCAGCTCATCAGTAAAGCCCAGAGGCGCACCGAACAGGTAACGACTGAAGACCTGTAGTAGCACATCGATAACGATGGCCGACATCAAAACGACCAGCAGAAAACGAACGGCTCGGTCTATAGTATTGCGTAGCGACTTCATCGGTTATTCGGTGGTTTGGATACGTTGGATAAGCTGGTCAAGGGCCGGTTGGGCACGGTAGTCGTCGTAGAGCGATTGCACATCTTCGGCGAAGGGATCTTTCTCGGGATAGTTGATGGTTACTCCGGCTTCCTTCACGGCAGCGAGGGCCTCTTGCTCCGAGGTTTCCCACAGTTGGCGCTGCACCACCGCCGAAGCATCGGCCGCTTCCTGCACCCAGCGTTGCTCTTGCTCCGATAGTTTATCCCAAATCAGCTGACTGATCAGCAGCACGTCGGGTACCTGGGTATGCTCGTCAATAGAATAGTACTTACACACTTCGTAGTGGCCGGATAGGTAGAAACTGGGCGGATTGTTTTCCGCACCATCCACCACTCCGCTCTGTAGGGCGGTGTACAGCTCGCCGAAAGGAATGGGCGTAGGAGAACCTCCCATCGCTTTCACCATATTGATAGCGGTATTGCTTTTCATCACCCGCACCTTCATACCCGCTAGATCGTCAGGATGCTCAATGGGGCGGTCTTTGGTATAAAAGCTGCGCGAACCGGCGTCGTAGAAACTTAGGCCCCGCAACCAAACGTTTTCGCCCGACAGCAAGATATCGCGCCCCACTTCGCCGTCGAAGACTTCCAGCGCGTGCGCTTTGTCACGAAAGATGTAGGGCAAGCCCAGCACCCGGTATTCTTCGGCGAAGCTCTCCATCACCGCGGCCGACACTTTGGTAATGGCCAGACTACCGAGTTGCAACAGTTCTACGGCTTCACGCTCGTTGCCGAGCTGCCCGCTGGGGTAGATTTTCAGGGTAAGCTTTCCGTCCGACTTCTCGGCCAGTTGCTCACCCATATACACCATTGCCTGATGCACCGAATGGTCTACCGACAGGCTGTGTGCTAGGCGCAGTACTTTTTGATCGCTGGATTTACTACAGCCTCCTACGCCTAAAAACAAGCCAGTGATAAGGAAGAGAAGTTTATTCATGGATAGTAACCACGTTGTTTTGCATATCGAGCTATAATACGGCCTTTTGTCTTTTCCTCAAACTTCTGACTCAAGAACCCGCCGCAGGTAGTTCTATCCGCTTAATTTCCAGAGCGTTACTTCCTGCCTTGCTCAGCGAACCACGTAACCTCTACTCGGGGCGGGTAGGCAAAGTCTTGCCAGTGGCGTTGCGCCATAGCCGCATCAATGTCACCGTCGTACACCAGCATGCGGTACTTCAGGGCACGCGGTTGTTGGGGTTCCAGTATCATATCGCGATCCTGCGCCGGGTTAAACGTGAAGAACACGTTACCCTCTCCCTCATTGGCCCCCTCGGGCCAGATTCTAATCGGTTCAGGAAAGTTAAAATTCGCAGGGTGGCCCATCATCAGTACCCCCGAAGTACCGGCCACAGTAGGGCCGCGCATATCACACCAGCGGGCCCGGGTGCTGTTCCCATTGGCCTTACTTTTTCCCGCTGAGGTGAGCAGGTAGGCGGTGGTATCATTCCAGCGCTGATTGGCGCGAAACCCAAAGCCCTGGTAGCGGTACTCCTTGACCGTGAGTGGATCAGAAGTTACGTTATTCTGCACCGAAACGAAGTCAACTAAATACATTTTCTGTTCTGACCCACCGCGCCACACCCGCAGGTGCCAGGTTTCGTTGAGTATTTTTTGAACGGTGGTTTGATCGGCACTATCCGGATATGCTACCGCCTCGTGCCAGGCGGTCAGCTCACCAAACACAGCCCCACTGGTAAAATCAGTCACTCCCTTGGCCCTGACGGTTCCTTGTTTCTTGGCCAGGTTCCAAAAGTCGATCTCACGACCTTGGTACTCCGTATGCGTCCACGGATTCCAGATACCGTAGTGGTGATAATGATCGGGCGGTTGCATGCGCGTCAGCACTCCACCGCCCAGCGAGCGCAGCGGATGGATGAAGCCGCCCCGGCGGTAGACCTTGTCTACTCCCGCAGGCACCGAAGCCAGTGCGTACTGGTAGGTGAGCACTTCTTTCTTGTTCACCAGAAACGTCATACTCCCTGAATCTTCGCGCACCACAACCGCAGGCGAGAAAGAGGGTTGAGACGAACGATGCTGCTGTAGCGAAAACTGCCGCGTGCTTCCGGCGGCTGTCTTACCCAAAACCACCCACGACAGGGTTCCTCGCGGTCCGGGTTGCCACTGCATCGCTACCGGACGCCGACGGCCCACCTGCTCTACCAGCCGCCAGGTTGACCAATCTTCAGGAAGATTTACTCCGTTCAACTCCACTGAAACGAGTACATCGTGTCGATCATACGCTCCGGCGTGAACCGTAAAAGTAGCCACCGTGGTCTGCGCGATCACGAACGTGCTCGTCCCTAGCGTGATGGCTAGCCCTGCGGTATAAACGAATAGGGTACGTACCAAAGTTAAAAACAGATTTGGGTAGAACCAGGCTACCGGTTACACTACGTACTGGCGTCACTCCTATCAACGCGGTGCAAGCGAGTCAACCTACAAGCGGGTGGCACTAAAAGTATCCCCTTGTGTGATATCCCCCGTTTCCAGCCCTTTCCGAAACCAGCGCATACGCTGCTCAGAGGTGCCGTGGGTGAAAGCGTCGGGCACCACGTAACCCTGCGACTGCTTTTGCAAGCGGTCGTCGCCGATGGCATTGGCAGCACGCATCGCTTCTTCTATGTCACCTTCTTCCAGGATATTATTCATCTCCTGGGCATGATGCGTCCATACTCCTGCCATAAAATCAGCCTGTAGCTCTAAGCGTACCGACAGCTCGTTGTACTCCGTTTGGCTAATCCGACCGCGCTGCGAATGCACTTTATCGGTAAGCCCCATGAGGTTTTGTACGTGGTGTCCTACTTCGTGTGCTACGACGTAGGCCATCGCAAAGTCACCGCTGGCGCCCAAACGCTCGCTCAGGGTTTCCTGAAAGCTGAGATCAATGTATATCTTTTGATCACCCGGGCAATAAAATGGTCCGGTGGCAGCGCGAGCGTTTCCACAGGCCGACTGCACCGCGCCGGTAAATAGCACTAGGTTAGGTTCACGGTACTGCCCGCCCTGCTCCTGAAAAATTTTATTCCAGACGTCTTCGGTATCGGCCAAGACTACTTTCACGAACTGAGCCTGGGCATTCTCTTCGGCGGTAGGCTCTCGTCCGGCGGGTGCCGACGCGGTAGCTGCCATATTCCCGCCGCCGGTCACAATTCTCAGCACATCGCCCAGGTCACCGCCGAACAATAGCGTAATGATGACCAAAACGACGGTACCGAGCCCACCACCCACGGCGAGCCGTTTGCCGCCGCTACCGCGTCGGTCTTCTACATTACCACTTTGTCTTCTTCCTTGCCAGCGCATAGATTAAAAAGTTTGGTTAGATAAATAGATTTAAAGACATATAGTATAATTATTTTCTGACGTTTTAGTTTTCTCCCAGTAGCAGTCTGGAGCACTCCCTACATCAAATCAATTACATTTTATGCGTCTATAGTATGCCTGAGCGCCTTTTCCCTACTTTTCCCAATATTTATCTTATTAGTAACCGCTAGCTTTATACTTTAAAAGTATCATCATGAATTCGATATATACGCTTGTTACTCGTGTGGCCTTCTGTGCATTATCGCTCATACTGCTCGCGGACTATCAGGTGGCGAAGGCGCAAGTAACGCTACCTCTGGATCGCACGCCGACAAAAGTCCCCTTGGCCTTCATTAGTAATACCATGATAGTGGCCAACTCCAGAACAACACAATCCTGACAGTTCCAAAGTTACCCCCCTCCTACCGGCTTACAGGCTGAAGTTACGGCGGGTACGGCGGTCACCTTATCGTGGGTAGGCAGCAGCGACAAGCATTAGTATTAGAGTATCGGTTTGGAAAGAAAAACGGCTGATGG
>CBDCAN010000040.1:0-51971 GCA_965213875.1 Tunicatimonas sp.
CAATATGATCCAGCCCCCGAAAAGTTACCCGCTTCCGCAGTTCAGTCTCACTGATGGTCAGCCCCTTGAGCGTTTCCACCAGCACATCGGCGAGATTGCGGTAAAATCCTCGTATGATTTGCTGCAGTTCGGCCGCGGACTTCTCAGGAAACGAGCGGCGGAGGTTGTCCAAGATCAGTGCCCGGCGGTAACGTAGCACTCGCTGGGCAAGGAAAGCCAACGCGTTAGATACCGGGTATAGCACAGAGAGGGGCAAGTGTGATAACAATCGCAGAAGCCATGACAAAAACATGGGGGCGAAGGTACCTAAGTTTTGGTAACTTTCTGCTACTTTTAGCGCGTGAAGCCGAACCCTATTAAGTTGTCTGTCGCCATCATCACGCTCAACGAAGAGCGTAATATTGAGCGATGTATTCGCTCGGTGCAGCCCGTGGCCGACGAGATTGTGGTAGTGGACTCCCACTCTACCGACCGTACCAAGGAAATATGCCTATCGCTGGGCGTACGGTTTATAGAAAATGCTTTCGTAGATTTTGTACAACAAAAGAACTTCGCGCTAGATCAGCTTTCGCACGAATACGTGCTTTCGCTAGATGCGGATGAGCTTCTGTCGGAACCTTTGCAGCAGGAGGTAATGGCTATTAAACAGGACTGTCAATTTAGTGCGTACCGTTTTAATCGCTTGAATAACTATTGCGGTCAATGGATTCGCCACTGCGGCTGGTACCCCGATGCTAAGCTACGCCTGTGGAAGAGAACCGATGGGCGCTGGGGAGGAAGCGGCATCCACGAGTCGGTGATACTTAATGACCACGTGCGTACGCATCACATTGGTCAGGATATTCTGCACTATTCGTATCGCTCCGTTTCTGATCATATAGCACAGATAAATAAATTCACGAGCATGTCTGCCCAAGCGTATCATCAGCGGGGCAAGAAAGTCTTTCCGGTCATTCACTGGATATTTTACCCACTTTTTACCTTTCTAAACCGTTATATATTCCACCTGGGCATTCTGGATGGTAGTATGGGTTTTGTAGTTTGTAAGAGTACAGCGTACGCTAAATACCTGAAGTATCTAAAACTGTACGAACTAAATAAGTGATGAAAGTAAGTGGTTTTACTTTTATAAAAGACGCCATAACGTACGACTATCCTATTGTTGAGGCGATCCGATCCATCATCCCTCTGTGTGACGAAGTGGTGGTAGCGGTTGGTCAATCGCAAGACGATACCTTGGAACTTATCAAAGGCATAGATCCGAAGGTAGTCAAGATCGTACAGACTACTTGGGACGAGAGCCTGCGAGAAAGCGGCCGGGTGCTCGCATTGGAAACGGACAAGGCATTTCAGCACATTGCCCCTGATGCAGACTGGGCGTTCTACATCCAGGGCGACGAGGTAATACACGAAAAATACCTTGATGCTATCTACGAAGCTATGGTTCGGGATAAAGATCAACCCAAGATAGACGGACTACTGTTTAACTACCTACACTTTTACGGCTCTTACGATTATATAGGGGCTTCTTCTAACTGGTATCCGCACGAAATTCGGATCATAAAGAACGACCCATCCATCTATTCGTACCGCGATGCTCAGGGGTTTAGAAAGGGTGCTAATCAAAAGTTAATAGTACGCCCCGTTGATGCCTTCGTTTACCACTACGGCTGGGTACGAGAGCCTCAGGCTATGCAGCGTAAGCAAGAGAACTTCAACAAGTATTGGCATGACGAAGTCTGGATGGAAAAGAACGTGATCAAGGCTACTGAATTTGACTACGGCCGACAAGTGCGCGCACTACAACTATTTGACGGCGAGCACCCGGCGGTGATGAAAGAGCGAATTGCCACGAAGAACTGGGTATTTGATTGTGACATCTCGTTTACTAAAAAGACCGTGAAAGATCAATTCAAGTTTTTTCTACGCAAGAACTTCGGCATCAACATAGGATACCAGAACTACGTCGTGAAAAAAGACTGAATACTATTGTTCGCTCGTGAGCGTAACACAACTTCTCATCTGTCTCCAATACCCGATCTGTCATCTCCATCCTTTTTTCATAAAACCACGATCAATAAGGGTAAGACACATATTAAGTACCCAAGTGTGAATGTTCGTCACTTTTTGGTTAAGTTTTTTCTGCGGGTAGCTTTCCAGCCAGTGGCAGCGGCAGTAGCAGTTTTTCTTATTGCAGGGCGGCCCTGGGTCACGGTGACCGTGTCAACGTGAACTGCTACTGCTACTGCTACTGCTACTGAATGTCGTTTATTCTTGTCTACCTACTTAACCTCCAATTCTAATGCGCTATTGGTGGTTCAAGCACCATACTATAACTAGGAAAGATAAGTTTCTGGTTTAGCATTGCTAACTAACTCATCTAAGTACTCGACCAAAAATAAGTATAATAAGTACGTCATCGCGAACGAATGTGAAGCGATCTTATCCTCTGGGAGACCGCTTCGCAAAGTGACGCTCACCGCGTGACCGCCCAACGCTTGGCGCGGTGACGTATGGAAAAGTAATACTTTAATTTGGCTGGGTACTTAAGACAAAGCCTTAGTCACCCTGAGCAGTATATTTCAGAAATAGAACACGCCCCACAAGTAATCTTTTAGTGTTATGAATAGGTTTGACCTGCTTCAATCGTGAGTATAGTTTAGCTATGGGATAGAGAAACATCAGCCACTGTGAACTGGACTGCTTTTTGTCGAATTCTACCTGCACATCGCCAAAGTTGTGTCGAGCCGCCACGTAATTATACTGATCTAACGTGAGTGACGCTACGTGCTGTAAACCATCACTATTGGGCCAATCAATAGGCTGAAAGCTGTAAAAGAACCCAGTGAAAAGAAAACGCACTCGAGATTTAAAAGATAGAATATTAGGGGTAGAGATAAACAGTTTGCCGCCGGGCTTCAGTACACGATGAGCTTCCCGAAAAAAAACCTCATGATCTAGTATGTGCTCCATCACTTCCATTGCAACGATGGCATCAAATGAGTTATCTTCAAAGGGCAACGATTGCGTAAGGTCGGCTTGATGGCACTTTATTTTATCGTAGTAAAATATTTCAGGAGCAAAATCACAAGCCGTAACTTGATATCCCATTTCGTGAATTTCCTTAGAGAATGCTCCGTGACCAGCACCAACATCTAACACATGAGCGTTTGTATCGGGCAGGTTTCTGCGAAAGTACGGCATAAACTTCTGGTAGATACCTGGTATGGATATTGGTTTAATCTCTGGCATAAAGCTATTAAAATCAGTGGTTGCTATGGAATGATTATTACATTTTTATGGTCCGTACAATCATCGTCTCATCAAACAGCAACGACATACTAAAAGACTGCTTCAAAATTTCAGTATGACGCTGCCGTTGTTCTGAATCACGCTCCTCTTCTCGATAAAGCATCTTAGTTTTTACGTAAGCAAAGGGTACCTAAGGAGCATAAGCATGACTTACCTTTTTTTGCATATTTATACGTAGCTTTCGCCTCCAAAATTAATTATAATAAGTACCCTTGCAAGCTTGCTATGAGAATACTCCATCTGAGTTCTGAACCTTCTTGGCGAGGTGGCGAGCAGCAGATTGCCTATTTAATTGACGGACTCAATAAAAGGGGGGTTAGCAACTTTATCGCGTGTAGAACTGGTTCGGCCTTCGCTCAGCACTGTCAGAAAGAAGGGTGGCTTCACTACATGCTGCCGTTCAAGAACGCTTTTGATCTGAAAACTGCCTGGGCATTAAAAAGAATATGCCAGCGAGAGCAAGTCGCTCTGGTACATATCCATAGTGCTAAATCTCAGGGAATAGCAACCCTTTCGGCTACATTGGGCAATTCTACCCCCTTGGTCTTAAGCCGCAGGGTTGACTTTCCTATTCGTCAAAACCGCCTGACACAGTGGAAGTATAACCACCCTCAAATCGTCAAGATTATCTGTATATCTCATACCATCGAGACTATCGTCCGTTCGGCTATCCTTCGCCCCGAGCGGTGTGTGACGGTACACAGCGGTATCGCCCCAGATCGTTTTCTGGCTCCTACCGGTTATTTGAGGAATAGGTTCAATATACCTACTGATACCCTACTAATTGGTAATACCTCTGCCCTGGCTGATCATAAGGACTATTTTACCTTTATAGACACAGCGCGTAAGTTCACGCAGTCAGGCGTAGATGCTAAGTTTGTGATGATCGGCGATGGCCCCCAGCGTAATGCCATCAAAGCGTACATTCAGCAACATCAACTATCTGACTACGTTTTGATGACTGGGTTCGTTTCTAACGTCAGCGAAGTTCTTCCAGAGCTCGATATTTTTTTAATGACTTCCAAAACTGAGGGTTTGGGCACTAGTGTGCTCGATGCTTTCGCCTGCCGGGTGCCGGTGGTAGCCACTCGGGCCGGGGGTATCCCTGAAATGGTGATTCATGAGGAAACCGGCCTACTCGCTAACATCGGCGACTCCGAAACTTTAGCCAATCATTTGGTCAGGGTTAGTCAAAACGTTGAGTTAAAGCGTACGTGGGTAGAAGCAGCCTATCAACATCTGCTTCAAAACTTTACTGATCAGCGGATGGCACAAGAAACGGTCAAAGTGTATCAATCTGTCGTAGCAGATTCAGCCGCTAATCGTGTTAGCAAGTAGTAGGATGAAAATATCTTTTCTACCATATTGAAGCCATGAAAATTGGGTTCGACGCCAAGCGGTTGTACTGTAACTTCACCGGACTGGGTAATTACAGCCGGGCTGTCCTTAGAGATTTGGCGGAGTTCTATCCCGAATTGGCCTACCATCTCTATACGCCAAGAATACAGGTGGTGCCCGAAACGCAGCATTTTTTGACCAATCCGGCCTACCAGACCTACCAATACGCCGGACAACTCGAGTGGCTGTGGCGCAGCCATACCATCGTGCGTCAGCTACTGTCTGATCAGATAGACTTATACCACGGGCTGAGTCATGAACTTCCCATGAACATTCAGCAGTCTCGGGTGAAAAGTATCGTTACTATCCATGATCTGATCTTCGAGATCTACCCCAAAACCTATTCGCGGCTCGACCGCCAGATTTACCACTGGAAGTTTAAGTACGCGTGCCAGGCAGCCAACAGAATCGTAGCTATCAGCGAAAGCACCAAACAAGACATCGTTCGTTACTATGGTATCGATGCCTCTAAGATTGATGTTGTCTACCAGAGCTGCCATCCTCTGTTTTATGAGCCCGCCGTCAACGAGAACCGTTCGGTACCCGCTCGTTACCAATTACCCAGCGAGTATCTGCTCTACGTAGGCAGTATCACTCCTCGCAAAAACCTGGAGGTTGTTATTAAAGCCTACCAGCACCTCTCACTCGACGAACGTATTCCTTGGGTGATTGTCGGGCAAGGGCCAAAGCACCGGAGGAAGCTAGAGGAGCTTATTCGATCTCAACCATTAGATATTCGAACGATCTGGATTGATGATCTTACCGACAACTGCCTGCTAAGGTCACTTTACCAGCGAGCCGCGGCCCTGGTGTATCCTTCCCTTTACGAAGGCTTTGGTTTACCGGTGGTAGAAGCCTTACTCAGCCGTACGCCTGTCATTACCTCAAGCACTTCATCGCTACCCGAGGCAGGTGGCCCTCATTCCCTGTACGTTGACCCGCAACAGCCGCAAGAGGTCGCAGAAGCTATTCATAAAGTACTGACGAATACTGAGTTGAGAAGTACTATGAAGCAAGAGGGTTATCAGTACGCTGTCGAGATGTTCTCTCGCCAAGCGGCCAGTCAGCGCATGATGACCCTTTACAGGCGCATAGTCAATACCGACTAAGCCTTTCTACTAGGTCATTCTTTTCTTCTTTAATACCTACCGACGTAGCTTCTACCTGACTATTACACTGCATTGGCACATAGTTTCAAGTATTTTCCGTCTAAAATAACGACGAACTATGATCACACGTCAATGCTTCGGGTGGCTCACCCTGCTGCTGCTTTCTGTTACTGTACAGGCCCAATCGCTCAAAAAGTTAATGAAGACCGGGGATAAGTACTACAAAGAGGGCTACTACCAAGAGGCCGTCAATGCGTACTTAGAAGCCCAGAAAGAAGAGCCTGAAAACCTAGACCTGACGCTCAAGATCGGTCTGGCTTACCTCAAGGGGAGCTTCAAAGACCGCGCTTTGCCCTATATGGAAAAGGTGTACGAACAAGGGGAAACCAACAACGGCATGAAGTACCATATCGGCCTGGCTTACCAATACAACCACCAGTTCGAGAAAGCATTAGACCTGTTCAACGAGTACCGTGAGACCACCGAAAATACTTTCCTGGTCGATCAGCACATCAAGCAGTGTAATATTGGTATTGAATATTATAATAACCCCAAGGAAGTAAAAGCTTCCAACATTGAAACGATCAACTCGTCGTACCAAGACTACGCCCCGCTGATCACCGCCGACGGACAAACTCTGTACTTTACCTCACGCCGCAAGGGTTCTACCGGAGGTAAAATGGCCTACGATAACAACTACTACGAAGATATCTACGTGTCGAAGCGCGAGGGCGATCAGTGGACCCGTCCGGCGTCGATCAGTAAGAAGATCAATACGGAATTTCACGAGTGCGCCGCCGCCATCTCACCCGACGGCACCAAACTATTCATCTACTCTGACGAGGGCGAAGGTGATTTTTACTACTCCGACTTCGACGGAAAAGACTGGTCAACCCCGGAGGTGGTAAGTGGTGTCAACTCAGCGCACCGTGAGCTGTCAATATCTGTCAATGCGGAGGGTAATAAGATTTATTTCTCGAGCAACCGCCCCGGCGGCTACGGTGGTTTTGACATCTACGTATCCACCCGCAACCGCTTCGGTGAGTACGGCAAACCCATCAATCTGGGGCCGAAGATCAATACGTCGGGCAATGAAGACGCCCCCTTCGTCGACCCCGATGGTGACCTGCTGTACTTCAGTTCTACCGGTCATCTGGGTATGGGCGGTTACGATATCTTCCGCAGTAAACTCTACAACGAGAAGTGGACCACTCCTATTAACCTAGGCTATCCCATCAATACCGCGCAGGATGACAACTACTTCGTGATTGCCGGTGACAATGTGTACGGTTACTACGCTACCGCGCGGGAAGAAGGCAAGGGCGGCAACGATATCTATGCCATCCTGATGGACGAAAAAGATTTTCAGGAAGCAGCGAGCGCCCCACCCAACATGGACCTGAACCGCTCAGACGTGAACATTACTTACTTTGTGGGTAAAGTGGTGGATGGGGTAACCAATGAGCCGCTGGAGGCAGAGATCATGCTATCGGATAACCAGCGAAATATTGTCATCACCCGGGTATACTCGGACCCTACTACCGGCGAGTTCAAGATTCGCATTCCTGAGGGCGAGAACTTCGGGCTTACCGCCGAGCGGGAAGGCTATTTATTTTACTCGCAAAACTTCCAGCGTAACCAGCTGAACCCCGATCAGGAAATTCGACGACAGATTGCGCTGCGCAAAGCGGAAGTTGGTTCAATTGAAGTACTTAAAAACATCTTCTTTAGCATTAACAAATCCAATATCAAAGCAGAGTCGCTGGTTGAGCTCGACCGGATCTACGACCTACTCAAGGTTCACCCCAATCTAATTATCCGAATCAACGGCCACACCGACAACGTGGGTGACGCTGCCTACAATCAGTCGCTGTCAGAGCAACGTGCCCAAGCGGTAGCAAGCTACCTGCTCAACTACGGTATCAGTAGCGACCGGGTATCATTCAAAGGCTTCGGAGAGTCCCAGCCCATTGCCCCCAACGACGTGGAAGCAGGCGGACGAGCCTTGAATAGGAGGACCGAGATAGAGATTTTGAGGATCGAGGAGAGGTAGTTAGTGGAGAGGTGGCAGTGGCAGTGGCAGTGGCAGTGGCAGTGGCAGTGGCAGTTAATAAGAGACCACTGGTTGAATCATAAAGTTGCGTTTGCCATCACTGAGACAGTAGAAGTCAGTAATCATGAGAGGAAAAGAAGGGTTTAGAAGCCTCAAGGTTTACCAAATGTCATTCAAGCTAGCCATGCAGGTATTTGAGCTATCAAAATCCTTTCCGAAGGAAGAATGTTACTCTTTAACTGACCAAATTAGAAGATCATCCAGGTCAGTTTGTTCAAACGTTGCTGAAGGCTACCGCAAAAGAATCTACCCCAGACATTTTGTGGCCAAGATGTCAGATGCCGATGGTGAATGTAGTGAGACAATAGTATGGTTAGACTTTGCGAAAGCTTGTCAGTACATACCAGATGGCACTTACACAGAGCTTGTTAGTGCGTATAGTGAAGTAGGCCGTATGTTAGGAGGGATGGTGAGAAGCCCAGAAAAGTTTGCAGTAGTAAACAGTAGCAACGGTGTTACCAGCAAGTGAAACACCCTGCTGCCACTGCCGCTGCTACTGCCACTAGAAATTAGTACCGATAATACTCCGGCTTAAACGGTCCCTTCACCTCTACTCCAATATACTCCGCTTGTTCTTCCGACAGGGTTTCTAGCTCCACACCGATTTTCTCCAGGTGAAAAGCAGCCACTTTCTCGTCTAAGTGCTTAGGCAGCATATAGACCGCATTGTCATACTTGTCTGAGTTTTGCCACAGCTCTAGCTGAGCCAGCACTTGATTAGAGAACGAGTTCGACATCACGAACGAGGGGTGCCCCGTAGCGCAGCCGAGGTTCACCAGTCGGCCTTCGGCCAGCAGGATGATCTCGTTGCCGTTGCTCAGTTTGTACAAATCTACCTGCGGCTTGATCTCGCTCTTCTCGGCGTTCTGGTTCAACCAGGCGACACCGATCTCATTGTCGAAGTGGCCGATGTTACAGACGATGGCCTTGTCCTTCATCTTCAGGAAGTGCTGCTCACCGATGATGTCTTTATTACCCGTGGCAGTCACCACCAAGTCTACATCACCAACAACGTTTTCCATGCGCTTCACGGCGAAGCCGTCCATAGCCGCTTGCAACGCACAAATTGGATCAACCTCCGTGACGGTTACCCGCACTCCAGCCCCCCGCAACGAAGCGGCCGAACCTTTGCCCACGTCACCGTAACCAGCGACTACGGCGGTTTTACCGGCTAGCATCACATCGGTAGCGCGGCGAATCGCGTCTACCAAAGACTCGGTGCAACCGTACTTATTATCAAACTTTGACTTGGTAACCGAGTCGTTCACATTGATCGCGGGCATCGGCAGGGTGCCTTTGCGCATCCGCTCGTACAAACGGTGTACACCCGTGGTGGTTTCTTCCGATAAGCCTTTGATGTTTTGTACCAGTTCTGGATAATCATCCAGTACCATATTGGTGAGGTCTCCCCCATCGTCCAGAATCATATTCAGTGGCTGGCGATCTTCGCCAAAGAACAACGTCTGCTCAATACACCAGTTAAACTCCTCTTCGGTCATACCCTTCCAGGCGAATACCGGAACGCCCGCTTTGGCGATAGCAGCAGCGGCATGATCTTGCGTAGAAAATATATTGCAGGACGACCAAGTGACATCAGCGCCCAGGGCAACCAAAGTTTCGATCAGCACAGCGGTTTGGATGGTCATGTGTAAGCAGCCTGCGATGCGTGCCCCCTTGAGCGGCTGCTGTGGGCCGTACTCTTCACGGATAGCCATCAGCCCTGGCATCTCGGCTTCGGCCAAGGTAATTTCCTTTCTGCCCCACTCGGCCAGGGCAATGTCCTTCACTTTGTAATTCACTTGTTCTTCAACCATAATAGATAGGTGTTTAAATTCGGCACAAATTTACGGTTTATAATCGCTAACAACAAGAAGACGGACAACGAAGGCCGGAGACGGGAGACCGAAAACATAGACTAGAGGACTGCGCACTCCTTCGGACTCCGGTTTTCGGACACCGGTCTCCGTTTTTTCTCTTCAAAAGCAGTAGGTCAGTTGTTTGTTGTCGTAGTAGCGTATGCGTTGATCTACCTCCACGGCCAACCGTCCTTGGTCATCAATACCAATGATAGTACCGTAAAAATCGCTCTGTGCGTCGGTAAATCGGTGCACCTCGCCCCTCCAAAACATTCGCTCGAGATATTCCTTTTTCAACTGAACCCTACGAGACGAGCAAGCGATTGCCGCCAGACGACCTTCCAAACGGGCGAGCAGCTCCCGTAAAACAGCTTCACGATCGTAATACTGGCCAGTGAGTAACGCCATAGAAGTGGCTCTTTCGCAGGCAAACTGATCCTGATTGACGTTTAGTCCGATTCCTATGACAGTAGAATGAATCATACTGCCTTTTAGGTTGTTTTGTATCAAAATCCCGCACATTTTGCTACTTTCGCACAAAATGTCGTTGGGCCATTTGATGCTCACTGCTACGGGCAGTCTGTTATTTAGGGTGTCACACAAAGCGAGAGATACTGCCACTGTTAACCAGTGCTGCTGTTCTACGGGCAGATCAGGAAACACAATAGCAGAGAAGGTAAGGTTTTGCGCTTGCGCCGACTCCCAAAAGCTGTGCTGTTGTCCTCTTCCTGCGGTTTGTAGGTTGGCGTGTATTACAGCACCGTGTTTGGCCTGATGGTTTTGAATAAGTTGCTGGGCTGCAGAGTTGGTAGAATCCAGCGTATCATGATGAATGAAGGGATGTCCCAGATACTGGGTAGGCAAATGCGTGAGAGTCAAACCAATATTTTTGTAACTCGTTCGTCACCACATTATAAAGATTAAAGTATAGATGTCAAAAAAACTTAGTGAGATTATCGTGCACGGCATGTTAGAGAAGAAGGCGGAAGACGTGGTGGTGTTAGACCTACGTGAGGTCAAGGGGGCTGTTGCCGACTTTTTTGTAATCGGCACCGGCAACTCTGATACGCAACTGGATGCCATTGCTGAGTCGGTAGAGAAGGAAGCGAAACAGGCAGGTGAACGCCCTTGGCACCGGGAAGGTACACAGCAGAAAGAGTGGGTCTTATTAGATTACGTCACCGTAGTGGCCCATATTTTTATGCGTGAGCAACGAGAGTTTTTCTCCTTAGAAGAGCTGTGGGGTGACGCTGTCATCACGCAGCACTCTTCGGAGGCCGCTGCTAAAACTTTGTCGTAAGTAGTTAGTTTAATTTTATTAATCAGTTAAGTAGTCAAGCACATTCATGGCAGATAAAAGTAGTAAAAATAAAAAATCCGTCGCCAAGCCTCCTCAGCGGCCCAATTATCAAATTTGGATCATTGTGACGCTGTTGGCGCTGGTGCTGGGGGTTACCTACTTTAACCGCAGTAATTCTACGGTTGAGATTTCTGTTCAGAAACTCGAGCGTATGGTAGCGGAGGGTGAGGTCAAAGAGGTGGTTCTGATCAAAGGTCAGGATTTGGTGGAGGTCACTCTCACTGAAGAGGCCCTCAACAAACCTCAGTACCGTAGTGAGTTAGAAGAGCGCAACCCTTTTCCGGTATCCAACGGCCCGCAGTACAGCGTAACGATCCCTAGCGTAGACTCATTTATGGAGGACTTTGAGAGCGCGCAACAGGAGCTGGGCGAGCAGGTTTCTTTCAGAACCGAGAAGCGATCCGATCTGGTGAGCTTGTTCTTCAACTGGGGCTTTCTGTTCCTGATCCTGTTCGGCTTCTGGTTCTTAATGCGCCGCATGGCGGGGGCCGGAGGGCCAGGCGGACAAATTTTCAACATTGGCAAGTCGCGTGCGTCATTGTTTGATACCGAAAATAAGGTCAATGTTACCTTTGACAATGTGGCCGGTTTGGACGAGGCCAAAGAAGAAATTCGTGAAATCGTGGAGTTTCTGAAGAACCCGGCGAAGTACACCAACCTGGGCGGCAAAATTCCGAAGGGCGCTCTCTTGATTGGTACTCCGGGTACCGGTAAAACGCTACTGGCTAAAGCCGTGGCCGGGGAAGCGGGTGTACCGTTCTTCTCGCTCTCGGGCTCTGACTTCGTGGAGATGTTCGTGGGTGTGGGTGCCGCACGGGTGCGCGACCTGTTCAAGCAGGCCAAGGAGAAAGCGCCGTGCATTATCTTTATTGATGAGATTGACGCGGTGGGCCGCGCCCGGGGTAAAGGTGCCATGCCGGGGTCTAACGACGAGCGTGAGAATACACTCAACTCTCTGTTGGCCGAAATGGACGGTTTTTCTACCGATTCAGGCGTTATCATCTTGGCAGCTACCAACCGACCCGACGTGTTGGACTCAGCCCTGCTACGTCCGGGACGTTTCGACCGCCAGATTTCTATTGATAAACCGGATATTGTGGGTCGCGAGGCCATCTTTCGCGTTCACCTGAAGCCGATTAAAGTATCTAAAGACGTAGATGCGAAGCGACTGGCGGCACAAACCCCTGGTTTTGCGGGGGCTGAGATTGCTAACATCTGCAACGAGGCGGCCCTCATCGCGGCCCGTCGTGATAAGAAGAAGGTCGATCCGCAGGACTTTCAGGATGCGATTGATCGGGTGATCGGAGGATTAGAAAAAAAGAACAAAATTATTTCTCCCGAAGAAAAGGAGATTGTGGCCTACCACGAAGCCGGGCACGCAGTGGCTGGTTGGTTCCTAGAGCACGCTGATCCCTTGGTGAAAGTGAGTATTGTGCCTCGTGGAGTAGCCGCCCTAGGTTATGCGCAGTACCTGCCTAAGGAGCAGTACCTGTACCGTACTGAGCAAATGCTCGATGAGATGTGTATGGCCCTGGGGGGCCGGGCTGCAGAAGAGGTGGTGTTTAAGAAGATCTCTACCGGAGCGCAAAACGACCTGGAGCGTATTACCAAGATGGCCTACGGCATGGTCACCATTTACGGTATGAACGAGCGACTGGGCAATGTGTCGTTTCATGATTCGCAGCAGTCTGACTATAACTTTAGCAAGCCGTATTCGGAATCTACCGCGCAAGCGATTGACGAAGAGGTGCGTAAGATCATTGAGGGTGCCTACGAACGCACAAAAGCTCTGCTCATTGAAAAACGAGAAGCACTAGAGGTACTGGCCAAAGAACTACTAGAAAAAGAGATTCTCTTTCAGGCGGATGTTGATCGGCTGATCGGCAAGCGTCCGTTTAGTAAACCGACCAATTATCAGGCGTACACCACCGAGAGCGGACGGGCCAACGGTACTACCGTACTGGATCATCCAGAAGAAGCGTCTGACACCAGCGACGAATCCAAAGCGACCCCGTCTCAGGCGACCCCGTTAGAGGAAAATAAGGCGACCCCGTTAGAGGAAAATAAGGGAGAGTAATTTTAGTACACACTACTGGCTATCGGCTCTTATGAGCTGATAGCCAGTTTTTATTCGAATTAACCGTGGTCAGCGACACCCTTTACATGCGCCGCGCCCTAGAAATAGCGTCACTCGGTGGCGCTGCCGTGGCCCCTAACCCTCAGGTAGGCTGTGTCATTGTGAAAGAGGGTAAGATTGTAAGCGAAGGGTGGACCCAACGCTACGGGGAAGCCCACGCCGAGCGAGATGCTGTTAATAAGGCGCCTGACGTCCGTCAGCTTATCGGCAGCACGGTCTACGTCACGCTGGAACCCTGCGCTCACTTCGGCAAAACCCCACCCTGCTGTGACCTACTGATTGAGCACCAGGTGGCCCGCGTGGTTATCTGCAACGTAGACCCTAACCCGCTGGTCAACGGTCAGGGGCTGGCCCGCATGCAAGCGGCGGGCATTACCGTAGAAACCGGCTTACTCGCCGAACTGGGTCAGCAGATCAACGCTGATTTTTTTCAACAGTTTGTTTAGTACTACCTATCGCTGAGAGTGCACCACAAAATATCGTAGGAGACTTAGGAAGTAGATACGTTCTGGTGAGCGTTACGGTGGCAAACTTTCCGAGTCTAATCCATACGTTGCGTACCGCGTTATTCACAGCCCTTTCATAAAATTGATAATGAGGATGTTTTCTGAATTGTCTCACTCTTTATTGTCATTCCGCAGGAATCTCGTTGCATTTTCCGCATATAGTTTAACAAGCCGCCGTGGCTCGGGCCCTTACAGGGTGACAGGAAAAAAGAAGTCAATTTAGGGCATAGCGTTTTTATGAAAAAGCCCTGCCGCGTTATTTGCTTTTCAATCATAAAAGCGTGTAATTTTGTAACGTCACCTTTATTTATCATACCATGTTACACAATCAGGTTGACCGCAAAATACTTAAGCAGCAGTTGGCTGAAAGCACCGAGCTGCGGGTTACTTTATCGTTTTACCAGTACACCCACATTAAATCTCCTGTGGTTTTCCGAAACCACCTGTACGACCGCTGGGAGTCTATCGGAGTACTGGGTCGGGCTTACGTCGCTCGCGAAGGCATCAACGCCCAGATTAGCGTTCCCAAGGCACAGTTTGAGGTGTTTGAGCGAGACCTACAGAATATCACATTTTTGGCAGAAACCCGCCTCAACGTAGCGGTAGAAGATAACGGAAAGTCCTTCTTCAAACTCAAGATCAAAGTAAAGGATAAAATTGTGGCCGACGGCCTGTCTGATGATTCTTTTGATGTCACCGATCGAGGCCATCACCTCGATGCCGAGGCATTTAACCGATTGACGGATCGCCCCGATACGGTGGTGGTAGACATGCGCAACCACTACGAAAGTGAGGTAGGCCACTTCAGAAACGCCATTCTCCCTGACGTGGATACGTTTCGCGACGCGCTACCGCAGGTGGTTGAAGCGCTTGAAGATAAGAAAGATCAACCTATTGTGATGTACTGCACGGGTGGTATTCGCTGCGAAAAGGCCAGTGCCTACCTCAAACATCAGGGTTTTACCGATGTATATCAGCTAGAAGGCGGCATTATTAAGTACGCCCGCGATGTGCAGGAAAAGGGCCTACCCAATAAATTTCGCGGCAAAAACTTTGTTTTTGACGAACGGTTGGGCGAACGCATTTCGGAGGAAGTCATCAGCCAGTGCCACCAATGCGGTGCTCCCTGCGATACGCACACCAACTGCCGCAACGAGGCTTGCCACTTGCTGTTTATCCAGTGCGAGGACTGCACCAATCAATTGGACGGGTGCTGCTCAGCAGGGTGCCAGACCGTGGTGCAGATGCCCGAAGAAGAGCAACGGGCGTACCGTCGGCAAAAACAAACCCGACGCAACGTCTTTCGCAAAGGCCGCACCGACCATTTGCGCCAGCATAAAAATTTATCTGACTAGTTTGCAACCTGTCACGTAACAAGTTATATTAGTATCTCGCTACAATTCCTTCACGTAGATACTACGGACAGAGCGGAAATTAGAATGTATCAAATTTTACAGGAAACGGGTCTGAGTGACGACCGGGCTTCTGAAGCAGTGAGTGTTATGAGAGATTTGCAACATCAGTCCACCGAACACCTAGCCAGCAAAACTGACCTGGAGCAACTAAGCGCAAGATTGATTGAGAAGATGAGCAGCTTTCATCAAGATATGACAGAGAAGACAGGCACCTATCACCGTAATACCATCATCTGGGTAGTTTCTACGGTAGCCACCGGCGTGACTATCACAGTAGGTCTCATCAGTTTGGCCTTCCGCTATCTATGAATCCTACACCCCTTCATCCTGGCGAGATACTCAAGCGTGAGTACATGAGTGCTACTGGTTTGAGCGTTACTAAAGTCGCGCAAGCACTTCGTATTTCTCGAAAAAATTTATCCGAGGTCATCAACGGGCACACCGGTATCAGTCCGGAAATGGCATTACGACTGGCCAAAGCCTTCGGTACCACTCCCGAGTATTGGACGGAATTACAGTCTCACTACGAACTGTGGCACGCTCGCCAGAAAAACGTGGTAGAAGAAGTACAGGTACTGTATCGGGCTAAGAATACCAGTGACTCAATGAACGCAGGAGATATTCTCTAAATCCTCATACTATGTTCACATAATACCCAACGTAGGTCAATTGATATATGCCGTACGATAAAGGAGGGCGTACTACTCCGATTTGAAGGGAACGATAAGAACCCAATGTTAAACCACTATCTTACCGCTCGTGCGTCGAACCACCGCACCGCTTAGCGCCTTTGCCGATGTAAACCAATCGCTACCTCAGCAGTTGTATTACTAATACTTTTTAACCTGAACGGCATGCCCACCTCTCCTACCCACATCGTTTGGTTCAAGCGCGACCTGCGCGTACGCGACCACCAACCGCTGTACGAAGCAGCCCGGCAGGGCCTGGCACTTCCTCTTTACGTCGTAGAACCCTCGGTGGTGACCGCCGACGATTTTGGTACCCGCCATTGGGAGTTTGTCCGAAGCAGCCTGGTTGAGCTGCGCGATACGCTGATCGGTTTGGGACAACCACTTATCGTTCGAACGGGTGAGATAGTAGAAGTGCTTAGCACGCTGCAACAGCAGTTTGGTGAAGTCACGCTGTGGGCGCACGAAGAGACGGGCAATCGGATTACCTTTGAGCGCGACAAAGCCGTACGGCACTGGGCTGACAATCGTGGAGTAACTTTTCACGAAATGCCCCAAAACGGCGTAGTACGAGCACTCACTGATCGTGACGGTTGGTCGAAGCACTGGGAGCAACGTATGAGTGCTCCGCTAACACCACCTCCGGCTTCGTTAACACCACTGCCTGATCTGGATATCGGCGATATTCCTACGGCCGAAGCACTGGGTTTGCTGCCGCTAGAAGGTACGGTGCAACGCGCCGGTGAGACTGCCGCCCACGAAGTGCTGCACTCTTTTCTGCACGAGCGGGGTCAAATATACCACCAAGCTTTGTCCAGTCCGGTATCAGCCTACGAACACTGCTCGCGGCTGAGTCCGCACATTGCCTGGGGCACCATCAGCCTGCGTACCGTGGTGCATGCCCTGCGGCAGCGGCGAGAAGCCGTAAAGAACGACACTGGCCCTGAGGTTGCTGACTGGAAAAAGTCGTTTCGGGCCTTGGAAGCGCGTCTGCACTGGCAGAGCCACTTTATTCAGAAGCTAGAACAAGAGCCGCGTATCGAGCACGAAAGCTTTGTGGCGGCTTACGATGCACTACGCGCCGACGAGTTCAACCCAGATTACTACGAAGCCTGGTGCGCCGGGCGAACCGGCTTTCCGATGGTAGATGCCTGCGTGCGAGCGTTATGTAGTACCGGCTACCTCAACTTTCGGATGCGTGCCATGCTGGTATCGTTCGCCTCGTACGATCTGTGGCTCGACTGGCGACGCTACGGACACTTTCTGGCGCAGCAGTGGACGGACTACGAACCTGGCATCCACTACAGCCAGCTACAGATGCAGAGCGGAACCACCGGCATCAATACGCTACGAATTTACAACCCTACCAAACAGGGCAAAGATCACGATCCAGACGGTGTATTTATCCGCGAGTGGGTACCGGAACTAACGAACGTACCACTCAAGTATTTACACGAACCCGATAAAATGCCCTCTGATGTGCAACAGGCCGCAGATTGTGTGATTGGTGAAGACTATCCGGCGCCATTGGTTGATCACGGGGTAGTCGCGCGGGAAGCCCGGCGGCGCATCTACGAATTACGACGCTTGCCTGAGCTACGCCAGCAGGCCGAAGCGGTGATGCAGAAGCACGGTAGCCGTAAACGCCCCGCGGCCCGCCGCCGGAAATCAGCTGCTCGTTCGTCTAAATCTACTACCTGATGCGCGCGCTGGTTTGGTTTAGAAACGATTTGCGCCTACACGACAACGAAGCCCTAACCTCAGCGGTAGCTCAGGCTGATGAACTGCTGCTGGTATACTGTATTGATCCGCATCACTTCGAGAACTTACCCCTGGGCTTCCGAAAGATGGGCGTGCACCGTGCTCAGTTTTTACGAGAGAGCCTCATCAATCTACGTCAACGGCTACAGCAAGTAGGTGGTAATCTGATCGTACGTCGGGGGCGGCCGGAAGAAATTATTCCCCAGCTAGTCAGTCAGTATCAGATCACCCGGGTGTACGCTCAACCAGAAGTGACTTCGGAAGAGACGCAGACCGAAGCCGCTGTACAGCAGGCTCTTACCGGTACTAACTGTTCGCTCCACTTATCGTGGGGACTTACCTTGTATCATCCTGACGACCTTCCGTTTGATCCGAAGGACACCCCAGAACCCTTTAAGACCTTCCGGCACCAGGGTACCAAACTCAGTAGTATCCGAGCGGAATATCCGGCTCCCGATAGCCTCCGGATGGTTGAAGGAGTAGATCCCGGCGAAATACCTACGCTACAGCAACTAGGGTTTGATCAAACGCCTTCGGACACGATTTTCCTAGGGGGTGAAACCGCCGGACTGCAACGGTTACAGCACTATCTGTTTGATACGGAGGGCATGGCCACCTATAAGTGGACGCGCAACCAATCTTTGGGTACCGAGTACAGTACTAAGTTTTCGGCGTGGTTGGCACTGGGGTGCCTCTCTCCCCGCCGCGTCTACTACGCTGTGCGCGAGTACGAGTCGCTAAATAAAAAGGGACCGTCTACCTACAAACTACTCTTTGAACTATTGTGGCGCGACTTTTATAAGTTCTTGGGCTGGAAGTACGGCGATCAGATTTTTCATCCGGTGGGCATCTACCAAAAACCGGTAGCTTGGCATGAAGACCGTGCCCAGTTTGACGCTTGGTGTCAGGGTGAAACCGGTATTCCGTTTGTCGATGCGCACATGCACGAGCTTAACCAAACCGGATTTATGTCGAACCGGGGGCGGGTAAACGTATCCACGTACCTAGCTCGTGATCTGAAAATCAACTGGACCTGGGGGGCTGCTTACTTTGAGTCATTACTGGTAGACTACGATGTGACGAGCAACTGGCTCAACTGGTACTACCAGGCCACCGTGTGGCGCTATACCCACGTGCTGTGGCAATCCACCAAATATGACCCCGAAGGTGATTACGTCAGTCACTGGCTACCGGCACTGAGTAAGCTCCCGCCCGCGCTACGTTCTATTTGCTTCTTGCTCAGCCAGGAAGAGCAACAGTCTCACGAGTTCGTACTCGGCAAAGACTATCCGGCTCCCATTCTCGTACCCGATCAGTGGCAGCGAATGATTGACCGCTTGTCTCGGCTGAAGACAGAGCCGCCCCCCGCTCAATAGATTCTAGTATACTGTAAAACCGCGTTCACAAAGTATCAAGGTAGCTACTGCTGAACGTACGGGCTGAGTACATCGGCAATTTTCCGATCATTCGACAAACGGGGTACCTTGTTTTGCCCTCCTAGCTTTCCCTGGCTCTTCATATAATCGCGAAAGGCATCCGGGGGCAACGTCATTACTTTAAGCGGACTCAGGATACTCCCTACAATCAGGTCTTCGTAGTAAGAATTAATGTTAACCAAGTGTGCGTCCAACGTTTGTTCAAAAGCCACGATGTCGTGCGGAGGTTTCACAAAAGCTACGTACCACTCGTGCCGAGGCAAACCTTCGTCAGGGTTTACCTGCGGCGCTACGGTGTACTCCACGATCTCAACCTCAGGAAACTGCTCGGTAGTCAGGCGCATCGCGCGCTCCACTTCCTCGCCGATCACGTGTTCGCCGAAGGCAGATATAAAATGTTTGATGCGTCCCGTCACCACCACCCGGTAAGGGTTTTTGGAAACAAATTTAATGGTATCGCCGATAGAATAGCCCCACAGACCAGCATTACTGTTAAGAATCAGTGCGTAGTTGACCCCTAACTCCACCTCATGAATACTGAGCCGGGTGGGCTGCTCGTTAAAGTACTCGTCAGCCGGAATGAACTCGAAAAAGATCCCGCTATCGAGCAACAAGAGCAGGCCCTCTTCTTCCTGCTGGTCTTGGTACGCGATAAATCCCTCAGAAGCGGGATAGGTCTCAATGGCGGCCACCGGCCTTCCGATTGACTCAAACAGCTTCTTTCGGTAGGGGGCAAAATTGACCCCACCGTACACCAGCACCGATAAATTCGGAAATAACTCACCAACAGGCCGACCGGTGCGCTCTATCAGCCAGTCGAAGTACATCTGCATCCAGGGCGGAATACCAGAGATGAGGGTCATGTTCTGATCTACCGTTTCGTCCACCACCTTTGCTAGTTTGGTTTCCCAGTCTTCGATGCAGTTGGTTTCGTACGAGGGCAGTTGATTAGTGCGCAGGTAACCCGGCACATGGTGGTTGACGATGCCCGACAGCCGTCCGGTGTGAATGCCGGCGGTTTTAGTCATAGTGGGGCTCCCGGATAAAAAGATGAGCTTACCGTCTAGGAACCGGCCGCTGCCACTTTCGTGTACGTAGCTCAGCAGGGCATCGCGAGCAGAATTGATGTGATTGGGTACCGAGTCGGCCGTAATAGGTATGTACTTTGCCCCCGAAGTGGTGCCTGAGGTTTTGGCGAAATAGGCAGGCTTGCCGGGCCACAGCACATCTTCTTTCCCCTTCAGTATCTGCTCTACGTAGGGTTTTAATCCTTCGTAATCACGGATGGGCACCAGCTGTTTAAACTGATCGTAGCGGGTGATTTGGGCGAAGGCATGATCCTGACCAAATTGCGTATTTTTAGCCCGAGAAATTAACGTACGAAACACCGCATCTTGCGATATCTCAGGACGCGAACTCCACCGGCGTTGCTGCCGGATAACGTAGGCCGCAAGCGGTTGACTTAGTACAGATCGGATACCCATATCACGATAGCGTTGCGGTGGTTATTTGAATAAAATATTATGATACGGCAGTTGCCGCTTTCTTGAAGGCTAAGGTAAACGTAGCGCCTTTACCAAACGTGCTGCTGGCCGATATTTTTCCGCCGTGGCTATTCACAATATTCTGGCTGGCCGTGAGGCCTAATCCGATGCCCCCCGGCTTCTCCGTATAAAAGGCGTCGAAGAGGTGCGCTAAGTGTTGGTCGTTGATACCGGGTCCGTTATCAATCACTTGCACGTACTGGTAGCGCGCATCTTCACCCGTTTTGATTGATATCTCGCCCTGCCGAGGCGGCAGCACTTCAATGGCGTTGTTGATGATATTGAGCAGCGCCAAGCATACCTTTTGTTCGTCTAGCGGAATCGTCGGTAGGCCTTGGGCATAGCGCCGGTGCAACGTAATTTCTTGCAGCTTGATTCGGTCGTTCGCCAGTTGTAGCGCGTGCTCTATAACTTGTTCTAATGGCTGTTGCGTCAGAGTCAACTGTGAAGGTTTGGAAGAGTTGAGCATGGCTGTGATTAGCTCATCGATGCGCGACACATTACGTTTAATAATGCTATAGTACACTTCCAGATCGTTTTCAGGATTAAGCTCGCCGTAGAACTGCTCCAGGGCCAAACCAATGTTGGTGAGTGGATTCCGAACTTCGTGCGCAAGGCTACGGGCAATATTACCGGTCATCATCAGCTTCTCGAGCCTGATCAGCTCTTGTTGCACCCTTTTTTTCTCTGAAATATCTTCAACCACCCCCTGGTAGCCAATCACCTGATTGTTCACATCGGTCAAGGCAGCGATAGACATACTGCACGCAATGGTGCGCCCGTCGCTTCTTTGTAGTGTAGCCTCAAAATCGCGTACCCGTCGGTACTGTGACAGCTCTTTTTGCAGCCGACGGTGGTCCTCCTCTTTAGCGAATAGCTGTGGTAAGCGCTGCTGCTTGATCGCTGTTGCGCTACGGCCCAGAAGGCGCAGCATTGCTGTGTTAGCACCGGTCAGCCGTAAATCAGCGTTGGTGGTGTAGATAGCGTTGATAGACTGCTCAAACAAACTACGGTAGCGCTGCTCTTCATTGTGAGCAAGGCTTATGGCTTGGGCGTGTTTGATGGCGTAGCGGATACTGCGCTCGAAGGTAGCAGCACTCAACTGGCGTTTTACCAGATAGTCGGCGGCCCCCCGCTGCATAGCCTGGTGATCTACTTCCGCTTCGCCTTCGCTGGTAAGCAGAATAATCGGACTTTTGATCCCTATGGATAGCGCCGATTGTAGCAGCTCGATACCGCTGGCCTCTTCTAAATAGTGATCTATTAGGTATACATCATGTTGGTTCTTCTGAATATTCTGCCAGCCCGAAGCGTAGTCTTGAGACCAATCTATCTGAAAAGGCTGCGCGTCCATACCAGACAGCAAGTTGCGAATTAATACGTAGCTCTGCTCGTCTTGATCTACCAACAGGATGCGAAGCGCGTGTTCCATCGCTACAATTCTATATTGTACGATTTCATCTTATTGTACAAAGTTTTACGGTCAATGTTGAGCACATTGGCCGCTTTGGTCTTGTTATAACCGGTCTTTTCCAGCACACTCACGATGGCATCGCGTTCGGCCACATTAGCCACTGCTTTAAGGTTGGCTGGTTCAATAGCCGTGGGCGACACGCTCGTTTCATCAAAGTAATTAGGTGATTTAATCTCATCCGGCAGGGCCTCTAGCGTAACCGTATCACCGGAAGTGAGTAACACCGCCCGTTTCACCACATTGTGTAGCTCGCGCAGGTTACCGTGCCAGAAGTAGTCTTTCATCCGGCTCATCACCTCGTCGTCAAATGACTGCACGTTTTTATCTAAGTCTTGATTGGCCTTTTGCAAAAAATGCCGGGCAAAGGTTCGAATATCAGATTTACGCTCACGGATGGGGGCCAGGTTGATCTTAAACTCGTTGAACCGGTGATAAAGATCTTCGCGAAACTCACCGGCTTTCACAGCTTCCGCTAGGTTTTCGTTGGTAGCCACGATCACCCGTACGTCGATGGGAATATCTTGGGTGCTACCAATCTTTTTTATCTTTCGCTCTTGCACCACCCGCAGCAGCTTTACCTGATTTTCGTACGACAGATTGCCGATTTCATCCAGGAACAAAGTGCCGCCGTTAGCCGCCTCGAAGCTACCGGTTTTATCATTAATGGCCCCCGTGAAAGAGCCTTTGGTGTGGCCAAACAGCTCGCTGCCCGCCAACTCTTTGGGTAGCGCCCCGCAGTCGATGGCTACAAAAGATTTATCTTTTCGCTTGCTCTGGTTGTGAATCTCGTTGGCGACAAATTCTTTACCCGTTCCGGTTTCGCCCTGAATGATGACCGACATATCGGTGGGGGCAATCAGATTGATGTGTTTCATCACCTGCTTCGACTGCGGGCTGTCGCCCATAATGAACCCCTGCGGCACCGACGGCTTCTGTGAACGATCTTCGGTGGGGGTTTGGCGGTCATTTTTGCTTTGGATCGCCTGCTGTATCTTTAGTAGAATCTCGTCAGGATACAGCGGTTTGGTCACGTAATCGTAGGCTCCGAGTTTGATCGCCTTCACCGCCACCTTCACGTCTGAGTAGCCCGTGATGAGAATTACCGCCGCTTCGGGACGAAGGATCTTGATTTTCTGGATCAACTCCAAACCATCGGTATCCGGCAACTTGAAGTCGCACAACACGAGATCAAACTCCTGCTTTTTAAGCAGTTGAACCGCTGCCTCACCATCCGCAGCGATATGAGTATCAAATTGTTTTTTTGCCAGAAACTTGTTCAGCAGTAATCTGATATCAGCGTCGTCATCCACAACAAGTACTTTGCTCATAAACTGAGAACTAACGGAAGAATAGGTTGTTCGCTTACAATCGTTGCGTAAGCCTACTACTTAAATCGTTCGTAGCCAGAGTTTGTTCAAAATGTGTGTACTAGACCCCCAGTTGATGGAGTACGGTAGATACTTGTTTCCGATCAAACGGCTTGCTAAGGCATTGATCTACCGCGGGGGTTTCGTGTTTGATCTTGCGTAGCATCCCGTCGTGCGCGCTGATCATCACTACTTTCGCCCGGTGGTTGGCCCGGTGGACGGTAGGAATGATCTTGTGCCCCAGGCCATCGGGTAAGTTCAGATCCAGAAAAACAACGTCGTAGTCACGGTCGTTCGTTAGCTTTTCGGCCCCTTCGCCTAGCGAGTGGGCAACGTCAGTCTCGTAGCCCAGCTGGCGAAGTAGTGCTGCGAGCAAGAAGCAAATGTCTTGCTCATCATCTACAATTAGAATGTGCTTCTTCCCCATAAACTTCACCCGAGCTGTATAGCTCCTACATTTTTCTGATTTGCGTACAAAAAATAATCCGCTTTCTTCGCAAAAGTCAAACGAGCTTCATAACGTCTCAACTCGCACTCAACTAAGGATATATGCATATAAGTTTTTCGCCACTAAGTATATATCACTATACACTGTAGTCTTTAATCCCCAGCAAATGGGGAAGGATGTCGTCACCCGCTATCTACTTACCTTTCAATATGTTTGAACCTTATCCTATTCGCACGTCAGTACTGTTAACAGTTGGTTGGCTTCGCTACTTTGGTTTTATACTATTCACCAGCGGTTGTCTACTCATGGTGGCCTGTCAATCCAACCAGCCTGACTCTGACCAGCCCCGAGCATCACCTAATATTCTCATTATTCTAGCCGACGATATGGGTTACGCTGATGTTGGCGGTTACGGCAGTGAGATTCATACACCGCACCTCGACAGTCTGGCCGCGGGCGGAGTACGCTTTCGGCACTTTTACAACGCGGCACGCTGCTGCCCTACCCGCGCGGCGTTGCTTACCGGTTCATACCCCCATCAGGCAGGTATAGGCGGTATGGTTAGTGACGCCGGAGATGCTATCCAAGCCGGTCCTTATCAAGGGTTTTTGAGCGATAGCGTACGTACCGTAGCTGAACTGCTGCGTGAGGCCGGTTACGCTACTTACATGTCGGGCAAGTGGCACGTGGGCGAACGTCCTGAGCACTGGCCTCGGCAGCGTGGCTTTGATCGCTATTTTGGGCTAATCAGCGGAGCCAGTAGCTACTACGAACTCATTCGCAACCAGCCCCGCGTACGTCAAATGGTACTCGATGACAGTCTTTGGTACCCACCAGAAGACTTCTATATGACCGATGCCTTCACGACACACGCCAACACCTTTTTAAGTAACCATTTCGAGCAGCAAGCTGAACAACCTTTTCTGTTGTATTTGGCCTATACTGCCCCCCACTGGCCACTACACGCGCTCCCGGCAGATATTGCTCGCTACGAAGGCCGCTATGACTCCGGCTGGCAAGCACTACAACAGGAGCGTTACCAAAAAATGCAACAAACGGGCGTGATCGACAACCGCTATACTTTGGGCGACTGGGACGCTACTGCGTTACGTTGGAAAGAAGCCACCGACCACAGCGACTGGGCGCGGCGCATGGAAGTATACGCTGCCATGGTCGATCGCATGGACCAGGGGATTGGGCAAGTTGTTCAGACCCTGCGTAGCAATGATGCGCTGGATAATACGCTGATTTTGTTTCTGTCAGACAACGGCGGCAGCGACGAGGACATATCTGGTCGGCAGCTCAACGACTCGAGCGTGTCCGTGGGTGCACCGGGGTCGTACGTCGCTTACCAAAAGCCCTGGGCGGTAGCCTCTAATACTCCCTTCCGCCGGTACAAGAAATGGACGGCTGAGGGCGGTATTGCCACCCCGCTGATTGTTCACTGGCCCGCCGGCATTGGACCCGGTAATCGGTGGGTTGATGACTATGCTCACGTAATAGACATCATGGCTACCTGCGCCGATGTGGCGGGAGCTACCCATCCGATGCCTCGTAGCGCTTCGCTCGGGCCACTGCGCGGACAAAGCCTGTTACCACTGCTCACCGGCACCGGCGGCTGGGACGGAAATCGTCCGCTGTACTGGGAGCACCTGGGTCATCGTGCCGTACGGCAGGGCCCGTGGAAGATCGTCTCGTCCGCCGAAGACACTACCTGGTCGCTCTTCAATATGAAAACAGATCCTACTGAGCTACGGAATGTCAGTGAGCAGCACCCCCGAATCGTGAATCAAATGCAAACGCAGTATGACGCCTGGGCGCAGGCAGTCGGGGTACGCTAATCAGCGAAGGTAGTTACGCAAAAGTAGGGCGTATGTATCCAACTATACCTACTGTGAGCAAACACTCACTCTACGCAGTACGAGCCAAAGTGTGCTATTCCTTGATCCTGTAAGTGAGTGTGACCGTTGCTTTTAAAGATAGCATCCCTACCGATAGTGCATCACCAGCCGGTTCGCTGTCGCTGCTTTGAAATACGTTTTGGGATAGGTTCGCGTAGTTACTTCGTCCAAATGAACTGGTCGGGTTTGCCGCCGTTTCACTAATGTTAATAACTTCAGCGAGCTCTATTCCCACCTGCTCCGTCAGAAATACGGCCTTCTCCCGGGCCGCCTCAATGGCCATTTTCCGCACCTTAAATCTGTTTTCTTTCAACTTTGTAGTTCTAAAATCGATATTATCTACCCGGTTGATTCCTATGTTTAGTAACTCCGTTAGTAACGATTCGTACTGAGAAAGATCGCTGACCACAACTGACATTGACTGTACGATACTGTAGTAGTTGACGGCTACGTTGCTGCCTGGGGTATAGTGCGGGTCAATTCTGACATAGTCAATTTGGATATACTTCTCCGGTATGCCCTGTTCTTTACAATAAGCGACCGCTCGTTGCCTAACCAAGGTGTTTTCTTCTTTGGTAGCCGCCAGATCTTCTCCCCGCGACTCCACACCCAAACGCAGCACCACTTGATCCGGTGCTACGCGTATAATCGCATCCCCGGTCGCTGTGAAGACCTTTTCGCTATCACCATCGTAGGTTTGTGCAGACATGAATAGTGGATTTAGAAATAGAAACGTCAATAAATATTTCATGATGTAAACTAATACTGTTAAACACTACTGCCCTTTTACCGACTCACCTGCCTCTGCGTTCTCCGAAGTGTCAGGATACAACACCACTGAAACTACGTTATCGAAGTTGAAATACTGCTGAGCGGTTGCTTTTAGGTCAGCCACCGTGAGGGCGTCAATGGCTTCTTCGTAGTGAAGTAAGTCGTTCGGGTCTTCGTTCAGAAAGTCGGCCCGCTCCAGCGTGCTAAGCCAGTAGCCGTTTTCTTTCAGACTGGTTTCCATGTCGCGACGCATCGTTTCTTTCACCTTGGCCAGATCAGTAGCCGTCGGGCCATCCGCCTGAAGCTTCTCGATCTCACGGTACACCGCCTGCGTCAGGGTGTCTACGTTAACAGGAGCACTCGGGAACCCAATATTGATGGTGTAGTGCTCGTAGGGATACTTGGCGGTGTTGGCCCGCGCACTGATGCCGTACACCCCGCTCATTTTCTCCCTGATTTCTTCGGTCAATTTGATATTGAGGGCCTGCGTCAGCGCGTTTAGCCGAAAGGCTTCCTGCTGATCATAGTTCATTTCTCCCACAAAGGTCAGGTTGGTGGTGCTTTTATCGTCGCTACCTTTGTAGATGTCTTCTTCAACTACTCCGTCGGGCGGGCGAACGCCGTTGTCCTTCCAGCTTTCTTCCCGCTCTGCGTCGGGCAGGCTGCCCAGATAGGTGGCTAGTAGCGGACGGATACTGTCTACCGTGAAGTTGCCCACGAGGTAGAACGTGAAGTCACTGGCATCCGTGAAACGATCACGGTATACCTCGGCTACCTGCTCTAGCCGCACTTTGTCCCAGTCGCCCGCGGTAGGAAAACCACCGCCCCGCGGACTGTCTTGCGACAGAATGCGCGCGCGCTTATCCTGGTAATAATACTGAGGATTAGACAGTAGGTTCTGATACACCGCCTTGTTTTTGGTAACGTACGACTGTAGTGCCGTAGTATCGATACGCGGCTGCGTGAAGTACAAATGCGTGAGTTGCAGCATTGTTTCTAAATGGCGTGGCGAAGCGTTGCCCGAAAAACCTTCCTTCAAACCACCGATGTAGGGCCGCACGCCCGCGCTTTTGTCGGCCAGAAAACGGTCGAGCGTCACTTTAGACAACTCCCCTACTCCGCTCTGTTGCGCAATGGCGCTGGCGTTGATAGCTGAGTAGTACATATCCATATCGTAGCGCGAGTGTCCGCCCGGACTGGACGCTAGCAGTAATATTTCATCGTCCTTAAAATCGGTAGGTTTGAGCACCGCCCGCACGCCGTTGCCGAAGGTAAGCTCGGTCACACCCAGCGAATCATTCGTCTGCTCACTAACCACTTCGCCGGGTGTCGGAAGGTTGCTGATCAACGTTTCTGGCACATCATCCTCTTCGTAGGCCGTCAGTTCGGTTTTCGCTGCTTCCTGCAAATAGGTGCGCACTTCCGTTTCACTGGGCACGCTCACTCCCTCTTTTTCAGGAGCGGTGACCACCACCACCCGGTTCTCGTCGCGCAACCACCGGTTGGCCAGCGCGTTAACCTCTTCCAGGGTGACACCAGGAAGATACTGCTGCATGAATTGATACTCGAAAGCGATGCCGGGTATTGGCTCATCTGCCAGGAAGTGTCGCACGTATTCACCCGCGTAGGCCTTAGAGTCCGTCTTCTCCCGCTCGTTGAAGGCCCGCTCGTAGGCCGTCAGGATTTGCTTCTTATAGCGGTTTAGCTCGGCTTCGGTAAACCCAAACTGCCGCACGCGCTCTTGCTGTTCGATCAGTGTTTTCAGTCCGGTTTCCACCCCGCCCTCGGGTACGGTGGTAAAGGCCTGGTATGCTTCTTTATCACCCACCAGCTGTCCGTAGTACGTACCCGCATTGATGAAGGGCGGATCGGCCTGCTGACTCAGTTCACGCAGTCGCTCGTTCAGCAGGCCGGTAAACGTACTTTCTAGTACTGACTGCCGATAACCGTGCAGCGTAGTATCGGCGGTGGCCGGGGCGTCAGTCTTATAGTACAGGCTCACCCGCGTGAAGCTTTCTTCAGGGTCGGTAGCAATCGCTACTTTGGTGTCGTTGTGGTTGGGTACGCTATACTCCGTGCGTTCGGGAGCTTTAGCCGGATTCTCTAACACGCTAAAATAATCTTTGATCTGAGCTTCCATAGCGTCCACGTCAACATCGCCCACGGCCACAATTGACATCAGATCAGGGCGGTACCAGTCGCGGTAAAACTGACGCAGAGTTTCGTAGTCAAAATTCTCCAGTACTTCTTTCTTACCAATCGGCAACCGATCCGCGTAGCGAGCGTTGGCGAGCAGCACCGGAAAATATTCCTCGCGCATGCGCTGGGCTGCGCCCTGACCAGTGCGCCATTCTTCTACCACCACGCCGCGCTCTTTATCAATTTCCTCTTCCTCAAAGGTGATTCCCTGCGCCCAGTCTTGCAGAATCTGCAACCCATCGTCTAGGGTAGAGTCTACCGTGGGGAGCAGCAGCATATACACGGTTTCGTCAAAGCTGGTGTAGGCATTCAGGTGCGCTCCGAAGCGGACTCCCGCCGACTGTAGCGTACTGATCAGTTCGTTTTTAGCGTAGTGCTCAGTGCCATTAAAGGCCATGTGCTCGGTGAAGTGCGCCAAACCGCGCTGGTCGTCGTTCTCCAGAATAGAACCCGCCTTCACCGCCAGTCGTAGCTCCACCCGATTCTCGGGCCGACCGTTACGCCTGATAAAATAGGTGAGTCCGTTGTCCAGCGTGCCGGTGCGGACATTCGGATCGAGCGGTAGTAAAGCATCCAGATCAGTGGGCACTTCTTGTGCCGAAACAGTAAAACTGGTGATCAGGCTAATCAGCGCGAGGCTTAGGGTGCGTATAAGCATATTATGTTCAGTTTTGCGAGTGGTGCAACGTCAAAAATAACGATTGCGCTCCGATAACACGAAAGCCGACAGAACAATTAGCGTCCAATTCGTTAAAAATAGTTAAACAGTGATAGGAGCGGCAGTGGCAGTCACTGCCACTGCCACTGCCACTGCCACTGCCACTGCCACTGCCACTGCCACTAAATAACTAACGCTTAGATGTAGTTAAACATGAACCAAGACAAAAACGTATTAGGCACCGATCTACAGAGCTGCTGCACCGCTCCGGTGACCGGATTTTACCGTAACGGCCGCTGTGTGACGGGGCCGCAGGACCACGGCAAACACGTAATCTGCGCACAGGTGACCGAAGCCTTTCTGTTGTTTTCTAAGGGACGGGGCAACGATTTGATGACTCCTCTACCCGCCTACGACTTTCCCGGGCTCAAACCCGGCGACCGCTGGTGTCTGTGCGCTTCGCGCTGGAAAGAAGCCTACGACGCAGGAGTGGCTCCGCCGGTAGTGCTGGAAGCTACGCACGAGGCGGCCTTGCGCTACGTGCCGATAGAAGCCCTGCGAGAACATACGCTTTCAGCAGAATGAGTAACTTGCCACCATGAAATTTGAAGATTACCCCGTAGCGGATAACATCAAGCAGGCTCTGGCCAAATTAGACTACCGGCGACCAACCGATATTCAGTATAAGGCTATTCCGCCCATCTTGCGCGGCGAAGACGTGCTGGCTATCGCCCAGACCGGCACGGGTAAAACCGCCGCCTTTGCCATTCCGGTGATCCACCTGCTGCAGGAGCGCAAGCAGCGCAAACGTCCCGATGGCATCAAGTGCATTGTGATGGTGCCCACGCGCGAGCTGGCGCAGCAGATTGCCGAGTCGTTTCAGCAGATCGGGCAGCACACCCGGGTGCGCACCTACGGAGTGTTCGGCGGCGTGGAGCAAGACCCGCAGATCGCCCGGCTAGAAAAAGGCATCGACGTGATGGTGGCCACTCCCGGTCGCATGTTCGATCTGGTGAGCCAGGGCCACATTCGCCTGCACCGGGTCGATATGCTCATTTTGGATGAGGCCGATCATATGCTGGACTTAGGCTTTATCAAGGATATTCGTGCCCTCATTCATAAGCTACCCAAACAACGGCAGACGCTGTTCTTCTCGGCGACCATTGATGAAAAGATCAAGAAGCTGGCCTACTCGCTGGTTACCAATCCGATTCGCATTCAGATTTCGCCGAAGAATCCGGTAGCCAAGAGCGTGAACCACGCGCGAGTACGCGTAGAAGCCGACGACAAGCGGTTCTTTCTCGAGCGACTGGTACGCACCCACGCCGATAGCAAAATACTGGTGTTTGTGCGTACGCAGGTGCGGGCCGAGCGGGTGCAACGCGCCATGAACCGGGTGGATATCAGCAGCGAAACCCTGCACGGCGGCAAAGCCCAGGACGAACGGCAGGAGGTACTCAGCCACTTTAAGCAGGGCAGCAACCGCCTGCTCATCGCTACCGATGTGAGTGCCCGCGGCATTGATATTCCTGACGTAGATATGGTCGTAAACTACGACTTACCCACTCCTTCTGAAAACTACGTACACCGGGTGGGGCGCACCGGTCGGGGACGACAGCGCGGGCAAGCCATTTCGTTCGTGAGCTCCGAAGAGCAGGATACGCTGGTGGCTATCGAAGATTATCTGGGCCAGCCGATTGCCGAGCTGGTGTTGGATCAGGGCGAGTACGTAGCCACCCGCGAGGCCACCCTGACTCCCGAAGAAGACTGGCGCTCACTCATGAAAGAGGCGGAGCAGCCTGCCCCGAAGAAGAAAAAACGCAAGAAACGCTAGGCACTTAGAGATGACTGTTCGTCACTCTTTGGCTGAGCTTTTTTGATTATTTTCGATAAGTGTCAGCAGTAGGTGGTCAGCAGTTAGCGGTGGGCAGTCGCTATTGTCCTAGTTAAGATTTTAAGTTTGCTGTAATACCTTAAACCCTAGTTTACACAACACTAACCTTATGCCTTTCTCCCCTACGCATCAAATCATCGTACTGGCGCTCGGACTCATCACCCTGCTCACCACCGCCAGCGTTGTACCAAACCCGCTATCAGATCCACTGGCCGCCGAGCAGGCCCGCTTCGCTGCGATGGTTTCAAAAGATACTGCTGCGCTACGCAAAACCCTCCATCCAGAATTACTCTACATCCATAGCAACGGTTTAGAAGAATCGGCTACAGATTTGGTAGTAAGCGTTGCTTCGGGAAAAGTGGTGTACCAATCGTTTGAACCGGTACGAAACCCACAGATGCGTATCTTTGAAGAAACCGCGCTGGTAGATGGTCTGGTGAAGGTGACCGGCGTATTCGAAGGAAAAGACTTCTCAGTAGATCTACGCTACACCAGTGTCTATCGGCTAGAAAACGAGCAGTGGCGACTGATTCGGTGGCAGTCGTTGCGGGTGTAGTACTTGTTAGTTTGCTGGCCACAACCTCTCACTGGTTGTAGCGTCTCGCTACGACCTCAAATGTACACCAACGTTTGCGACAGTTGATGGCATGCTATCTTACAAACTATGATAGCCGAATAGGTGAGCCGTAGGATCGCTGTGCTAAACCTACGACCAGGGTAGTATCCGTAGGGCGAGTCATACTCAAACAATCATTCGTCGTTTTCTGAGCAACTTCCAAACTTTTCCCTACCTTTGCGGCTCATCAGGGTTTGGTGTGTGCCCGTCATGCGCACGCTGATTAAAAGGGAATCCGGTGCTTCAGCTTTTGCTGAAAAAACCGGAACTGTCCCCGCAACTGTAAGTCCAATCACAGGGCTGCCCCCGCAATTGACCACTGTTTCTACCCGCAAGTTTTACCGGGCAAGATGGGAAGGTCGGGGTAGCCGGACGAGTCAGGAGACCTGCCCCGGTGAAGTCATATTCACGCTTTCGGAGGAAAGGCGGGGCATGAAATCGTACGTCGCACGACCCTTGGTAGCTTGGGCGCGCTCCTGCTGGCTCAAACCGTATCATGGTCAGCTGTGTACTTTCTCTCCCGATCTCCCTTCCGCTAGCGCAACCCTGGTTTGGTACGCAGCATGCGCTTTTTACGACTGCTTTATTTGGTTTTTCTCACTTCTCCGGCCTGGAGTCAGGCGACAACCTCCGCTGATTCGGTGCGGGTGCTCCGCGAAGTGCGCGTGACGGACCAACGGCTGGCTGACTTCGCCGGTGGTGATAAGGTTTCGTCTGTACTCGAACGAACGGTCGCGCCGGTTACCCACCGGGGCCTGGCTGACGTGCTAATGCAGTACTCGGCCGTCAACGTGCGGTCCTACGGCCCGGCGGGCTTGTCGACCGCTTCGCTACGGGGTACGGGTAGTAATCATACGGCGGTCCTCTGGGAGGGCATCAACCTACAGAGTGCCATGAACGGCGGACTCGACCTCACGCTAGTGCCAGTTTCTTTTGTGGATGATGTCCGTCTACAATTCGGCGGAGCGGGTGCTTTGTTTGGTTCGGGTACGCTGGGCGGAGCGATTCATCTGGGTTCTGACTTACCGAATCGGCAGCGCGGGTGGTACGGTCAGTTGCACCAGCAAATCGGTAGTTTCGGACAACGGTATACCGGCGTCAACGCAGGTTTTCTCGGCCCAAGGACTAGTACGCAAATCCGTGTATTCGATCAGCAAGCCGATTACGATTACCCCTTCTTCAACATTTACACACAACGCGACGACCGGCGTCGCAACGCCGGTATTCAGCAGCACGGCCTGTTGCTGGAGCAGGACTGGGCGCTGTCTCCTACGCATCAGCTGTCGGCTAAGTACT
This sequence comes from Tunicatimonas sp., assembly GCA_965213875.1. Taxonomy (GTDB): domain Bacteria; phylum Bacteroidota; class Bacteroidia; order Cytophagales; family Cyclobacteriaceae; genus Tunicatimonas. The sequence goes on from CBDCAN010000040.1 coordinate 33,261, forward strand.
GGTACCAAGACAATGTGGTGCAGGTGCCGGGAGTAGCAGCGGCGGGCGGCGAAGCGCAGGCGACGCAGCACGATGTGTTTCACCGCGCCGTACTGCGCTGGCAACACCGGCAGACACGACAAAACTGGCAGGTGCGCACCGCCCTGCTGCACCATCGTCTGGCCTTCAATGACCCACCGGCGGTGCAGTCTGACGATCAGTCGGTTTCGTGGATTACCGAGGCGAACACACTTACTATTTTAGCGGCGAGCACTGGTTACAATCCGGTATCAACCATACCTACGAAACCGCAACGGTTGATCAGTACGCGGCCCCGGTGAGTCGCCACCGCAGTGCCTTGTTCGCCTCGTACCGAGGGCAGTTGTTGCCCACCCTAGAGATGAGTGCCGGGGTGCGTGAGACCCTCATCGATGGGCAGGTCTCCCCTTTTCTGCCTTCGGTGGGTTTGGTCTATCGCCCGTACCCGGCCTGGGGCGTGAGGGCAAAAGTGGCACGTAGTTACCGAATACCTACTTTCAACGATCTATACTGGCGAGGGGGCGGAGCCACCGGAAACCCAGACCTAGTACCCGAGCAGGGTTGGTCGTACGAATTAGGCATCGGGCGAGAAACCCAGCAAAACGGTTCTCTCACACAAGCATCAGCAGCAATTACGGTGTTTAGTAATCACCTGGATGAATGGATTCAGTGGCTACCCGACGAAGCCAACGTGTGGTCACCTGATAATGTGCAGCAGGTATGGTCACGCGGAGTCGAGCTCGAGGGTTCGCTGGATCACCGCTTTACTAAGCACTGGTTCGCGCAGCTGTGGACCAGCTATTCGTATACCCATGCTACTGAAGAAAAGGTTCGTAACGGTAGCACCCGCGATCTGCACCAACAGTTGGTGTATACACCACGGCACCAGAGCAAAACCTCGCTCACCGTACAGTGCCGCGCGCTTGGTATAGGATACACCGCGCTTGGCATCGGCGAGCAGTACACCATTGACAATCAGCGTCGTTCGCTACCGGCCTATCTGGTGCATGATATTTCGTTCAACGCTCAACTTCGGTTATACCCACGCCACCAGGTGCAGGTGAGCGGACAGGTACGCAATCTGGCCGACCGTGCTTACGACGTGCGGGAGGGCTACCCGATGCCGGGCCGACATTATCAACTTAGTCTTACTTATCAATTTAACCAATAGCGTCATCCATGACACACCCTCACTTTTTTGTCCGCTTTATCTGTCTATTAGCCACCGTTGCTTTGGTTGCCTCCTGCTCCGATGATGACAGCCCTAACCCCAACATCCCGTCATCAGCCTTGGGTGGCTATTTTATTGTGAATGAGGGCGGTTTCGGTAATGCCAACACCTCACTGTCGTACTACGACCGGACCAACGATACCATCCTTAACAACGTGTTTGAGAATGCCAACGGCCGACCGTTAGGCGATCAAGCCCAGTCCATGACCGTCATTGGCGACCGGGGGTTTATTGTGGTACAGAGCTCGGCTAAGATTGAGGTGATCAATACTGAAGATTTCACGTCGGTAGCGACCATCACCGAGGGCATCGTATCGCCCCGCCATCTGATCGGAGTGGATGCAAACAAAGCCTACGTCACCGATTGGGGAGCCGATGGCATCACGGGTACGGTAAAAGTGATTGACCTGACGACCTACGAAGTGACGGCGACCGTGCCGATGGGCGAAGGTTCCAACGGGTTGGTGTTGGTTAACGACAAAGTATACGTAGCCAACGGCGGTGGTTTCGGGCACGACAGCACGCTGATGGTGCTAGACACCAATACGGACACCGTGATCGACACGATTGTGGTGGGCGATAACCCCAGTAGTTTGGTAGTAGACGCTAACGGCGATCTTTGGGCTGCCGGCGGCGGCTTTGTTAGCTACGACGCTGATTTTTCTATCATTGAAGAAGAGAGTACACCCGGCTTCATTGTCAAGCTTGAGAATAATGCAACGGCCCGACAGTCGGTAACCATCCGGCTGCCCGCCGATCAGATATCAGTAGGCCCGTCTAACCTCACGACCAACACTGCTCAGACTGAACTCTACTTTCGCTACACCGGCGGGGTATACAGTATTTCTCTAACCGCGACAGCACTACCTGGGCAACCGCTCATTGATCAAAACTTCTACGGACTCGGTGTAGACCCAGTGTCCGGTGAAATTCTGGGTGGCGAAGCTCCTAACTTCAGCAGTGACGGCACCTTTTACCGATTTTCAGACAACGGCGAGTTGCTGAAACAGTACACCGTCGGTATCGCCCCCAACGGTTTTGCATTTTAACAAACTCAACTATCATGAAACGCACCTGTTCCTTTTTGCCCGCCGCCACCCAAATGATCTACGACCTGGGCTTGCAAGATCAGCTGCACGGTATCACCTTTGAGTGTCCGCCCACTGCGCTGGCCGAGAAGCCCCGGGCGGTACGCTACACCCTGGAAGGCCACGACTACTCCAGTGCTGAGATTGATCGTATTTTCTCTACTAGCAAGGCACAGGGAAAAGCCTGTACTACGTAGACGACGAAGTATTGCAACAGGCTGCGCCCGACGTCATCTTTACGCAAGACGTGTGCGAGGTCTGCCAGATAGATACCGCCTGCACCGCCGCGGCCGTGGCTAAACTGCCCAAGATACCCGAGCTGGTATCGATCACTCCACAGTCACTGGAAGATGTGTTCGGTACGGTGGTGACCATCGCCCGGGCCTTGGGAGCCGAAGAGGTCGCCTACCGTCATTTGGCCGGACTGCGCCAGCGAATGGATGAGATCGTTGATCAGTTGCGGGCACACCGAGCCATGCCCCGGCGGGTGTCGCTGCTAGAGTGGATTGATCCGATCTACAACTGCGGACACTGGATTCCTGACCAGATCGCCTGCGCCGGAGGCACCGATCTGCTGGGCCATCCGTCGGGAGACAGCATCGTGACGGCCTGGGAAAAAATCGTACGCTACGATCCCGAGGTGCTGGTCATTGCCCCCTGCGGCTTCACGGTGGATCGTACGCGCCAAGAAATGCACCGCCTCACGGAACGCCCCGGTTGGGATCAACTGCGGGCGGTGCGCGAGCAGCGCGTGTTTCTGGTAGACTACGACCTGTTTACGCAGTCCAGTGCCTCTACGCTGGTGCGGGGCATAGAACTACTGGCCGCGCTCTTTCACCCTGATATTTTCTCGGTGCCAACTTCCCTCATCGATAGGTATCAGCCGCTGCATACCGTACCAGCCACCGCTTTGCGATGATACACCTTGTTACCGGGGGCGAACGGTCGGGCAAATCAGCTTACGCGCAGCGGCTTGCCCTGGAGCAAAGCGATGCCCCGGTGTATCTGGCCACCGCCCGCGAGCGGTCCGATGATCACCATTGGACTGAGCGACTGGCTCGGCATCAACGGTCGCGAGACGCCCGCTGGCAAACCATTGAGGAGCCATTACATCTGCACCGCGCTATGCCGGAGCAACGCGTGGTGGTGATAGACTGCGTCACGCTGTGGCTCAGCAACTGGCTGACCGAAACCGCGTACGACAAAGGTGCAGCACTTACCGCCGCGCAGCACGAGTTCGATCAACTGTCGGCGATTGAGAGTGACCTGCTGATGGTGACCAACGAAGTGGGTATGGGACTACACGCCAGCACGGCGGTAGGACGCGACTTTGTAGAACTACAGGGCTGGATGAACCAGCATATTGCCCAACGCGCCGAACGGGTTACCTTGATGGTTTCCGGTATTCCGCTATCCGTTAAACCTTAAATGATACCTAATCCTTGCCGACCTTCAATATTCCCCCCGTCCATTCGTCCCTTCATCAAGACTTACAGCACCGCATCGACCGCAAAACTAAGCCGCTAGGAGCTTTAGGTCAGTTAGAAGCACTAGCCCGACAAATTGGGCTGATTCAGGGACGAGCCGACCGCTTAACCCTTGAGCACCCTACCCTACTGGTGTTTGCTGCCGACCACGGTATCGCCGCCGAAGGCGTAAGTGCCTATCCGGCCGATGTGACTCCACAGATGGTGCTTAATTTTCTGCGCGGCGGCGCGGCCGTCAACGTCTTTTGTCGACAGCACAGTATCAAGCTGCAAGTCGTCGATGCCGGAGTCAACTACAATTTTGAACCACACCCCAACCTTGTGGACGCGAAGGTAGAACACGGTACCGCCAATTTTCTGTACCAACCCGCCATGTCACGCGCTACGGCAGAAAATTGCCTGCAACGCGGCGCTGATTTAGTCAAGGAGATTTACCAGCTGGGCAGCAACGTGATCGGTTTTGGCGAGATGGGCATCGGAAATACTTCAAGCGCCGCCGTACTGACCAGTCTACTCGCTGACCTACCGTTGAGGCAGTGCGTCGGACGTGGCACCGGTTTAGACGACGCAGGCTACCGGCGAAAATGTGATACGCTGTCGCAGGCCGTTCGGCAGCACGGCTCATTCGGTGACCCATTGGATACGCTAGCGACCTACGGGGGGTTCGAGATCGCCCAGATGGCCGGGGCCATGCTACAGGCCGCGAGTCAGCGGATGGTCGTGCTGGTAGACGGTTTTATCGCCAGCGCGGCCTTTCTAGTGGCCCACGCGTTGCACCCATCAATTCGCCCCTATGCCGTGTTTTGTCACCAATCGCAGGAGGCCGGGCACGTACATCTGCTCCATCACCTGCAAGCAGAGCCGTTGCTGCACCTACAACTTCGGTTAGGCGAAGGCACCGGCTGCGCCCTGGCTTATCCGCTTCTAACATCAGCCGTCAACTTCTACAACGAAATGGCCAGCTTCGACGAGGCAGGAGTAAGTGGGTAGCGGGGACTGGATGCTGGATGATTTGCTGTACGGAGAGATACTGGATGGTGAGGTTTAGATATCTGGCTATTTTATAGACGGAGAAATAAGAGCTTACAACGAACTATATTAGTCATCAGACACTCGTAATCAAGTACCAGCCATCTGAAAAATCATCCAACATCTGACCACTCTGAAGCTCATCCAGCATCCGATATCTAGCCATATAGAAAATCATCCAGCATCCAACCTCTAACATCCAAAACCCAACATCCAGATCACCATGCTCAAACGGGAAATCACCTTATTCTTCACTGCCCTAATGTTCTATACCCGGATTCCCTGTCCGAAGTGGGTAGGACACGCACCAGGACTGCTCAACCGTGCTACGCGCTATTTTCCGCTGATGGGGTGGATTGTGGGGGGCAGTATGGCAGCAGCGGTTTACCTCAGCCTGTGGGTATTTCCGTTGTCTGTAAGCCTGATGCTAGGCTTGGCGGTCAGCGTGCTGATCACCGGGGCGTTTCATGAAGATGGTTTCGCGGATGTGTGCGATGGATTCGGCGGGGGCTGGACCCAAGAGCAAATTCTACGAATCATGAAGGACAGTCGGCTCGGCACCTACGGCACGATGGGGCTGGTGCTATTGATGAGCACTAAGTTTTGGGTCTTGTACGAGCTGGGTCAGCAGAATACTTTGCTACTGATTTCTGCTGTCATCGCAAGCCATGCGGTAAGTCGGGGTATAGCAGCCACCTTCATCCGCACGCACGAGTACGTACGCGAAGATGCTGACAGTAAGGCCAAACCGGTAGCCCAACAATTATCTCAAGCAAACCTATTGGTCGCACTCGGGTTTGCCGCCCTTCCGCTGGTGCTGCTTCCTCACTTGGTGCTGGTGGCCAGCATATTGCCCGCCGTATTGATGCGATGGTACCTAGGCCACTACTTCACACGCTGGATCGGCGGCTACACCGGCGACTGCCTGGGAGCCACGCAGCAGTTGTGCGAGTTGACGATGACGCTAGGCATACTGGCGATATGGAACCTAACGTATGAATCGTCACCGAGTGGTAACCATGGGCTATTCGCTACTTAAGGTGAGCTATGTGCAACGGTGATGACGAAAAGAAATTTACACAGAGCCAGACCGACCTCTACATATTGTTGTGAATAACGTGCTATTAACACTGCCGCTACGTGAAAGGGATCGTCAGCGATCTGAAGAAGCACAAAGCCTAGCTCGTTAAACTATAAGTACGAAATCAACCTCCACTACAAAAATTTGAAAGATCGCTAACGCTTGAAAAGGGGCAGTGGCAGCAGTAGTAGCACTGCCTACTACTGCTGCCACTGGTATGACAACATGGTAATGAATGCTGACCGACTACTTAACGTAGTTGCCCATCCGCTAGGTTTCTTCTGTGACTTATTGCGGAAGCTCCCATCGCAGGGATGAGGCGAGCTTCCTTTGCCTTCCCGTTAGCGGGCTATCACCAGCTTGAACTGCTGAGTGTGATGGCGGCTCGCCACTTTAGCCAAGTACAAACCGTTAGGCAAATGGCTTCCTTCCCAGTCTACCGCGTAACGCTGACCCGCCTCGGCGTATTCCTGAAACAGCGTAGCCACCGTTTGCCCGGCTGAGTCGTAGATCATCAGGGAAGCAGCACCTGACTCAGGCACCGAGAAAGAGAGGACCGTTTGCTGTCCGAACGGGTTCGGGGCCGCCTGTAACGAAGCTTTTGGGATTTCCTCTCCGGGAGAACGGTCAACTTTTGATGGGCTATCCTGTTCTGCTACGCGAGCGATAGTGGTCGGTTCAAGGGCCACCAAGGGGGTATCACGCTGAGCGGAAGCGGTATTTTCTGCGGAGTTCGGCGGGGTCCAGGTATCACCGGGCAGTTCGAGTTGTCGCAGCACGTCGGCTAAGTTATAGTAGTCACCGATTCGGTGGATACGCCTCCCCCGTAATTCCACGTAGGACACGGCCGCCACGGCAAAGGACCGACCGGTAGAGGGCTGCCCCCCCAGCGAACTCGGCGTGCCGCTGAAGATCCACTTTACGGCAATGCGTCGGCCCGCCCGGAACGCGTCGACTACCCGCACGTGAGCATCAGGGATACTGGCTGCGGTGAGGTTGACCCACTGGGCCACCCCCGCGCGTGTCTGCGACTTTATCTGAAACGCAAAGTCTTCGTAGATACCATCGCGGGTAAAAAGCTTGGCCATGCCCTCGGCATCGCCCGTGTTCCAGGCCCGCTCCCACTGCCTGATCACCTTGGGAATTCGACGGGGATTCGTGGGACAGGTGGGCAGCGTGGTCGGCTCAATAGGAACCATCTGAGCAGCTACCTCCGAGGGAGTGATCCAGAGCATCAGAATAATCAATAGGAATAAGCCGGTCAGGGATCGGGCATCGGAAAAAGAGGTCATTCGTGTCATCGTTTTTTGTTTTATGTGAAGAATAAAACAAAAGTACGTCAGGCAGATGCGGCAGCATTGTAAGAAAACGAAACGTTCCCGTGCCGCACCGTGGGGAAGAGCGAGGCCGTGCAGCACAAGCGTCCGTTCGGGGATCAGCCTTCGTGCAGGAAGAGCCGCGCAATACCGGGGACGGTTGTGGTACGACACATTTTTTTTACCGGCATTACGAGCGCTCCACGCGGGACGAGAAACAACCGCTACGCTCCCGGGCCTTCCGCCCCGTAGGGTCCCGGCTCGACGCTCATGCAGAAATTTTCGGCTTGGTTGAGCTGGACGAATTGCCGGGGGGATGATCCTGTGTAGTACTGAAAGTCTTTGATCAGGTGGCTTTGGTCGTGGTAGCCGTAGGCCACCACCACGTCGAGCCACTCGATGGATGCGGGGGGTTGGCCCAGCACGTAATAGAGCACTTCTTTGAACCGCAGGAAACGCGCCTGCTCTTTAAAGGAGTAACCGGTGTGTTTCTTCAGCTTCAACTGGATACTGCGCTCGCTCAGCGCGGCCTTGTCGGCAATGGCCCGGGCGGGGTTCACACGGCGGTCGTGCATCTCCGGCACGCTTTCCATAAAGGGAGTGGCCGCCGGGTCGTTCCGACGAAGGTGGCGTACCAAGTGATCAGTTAGCCAACTGGTTCGTTTTTCGGAGGTGGTTAGCGGAAGGAGTTGCGCCCATAGCACTTCCAGGGGTTCGTAATAAGTCTGCTCCTCTGCCGCCGTCAGTTGGTCGATCCGCTCCAGGGGCAGCGGCACAAAGCGGGAGAAGCCGTTGTAGATAAACGGCAGGATCAGCAGATGGCTACCGCCCCGGAGCTCGTAGCGCATCATCTGCCGTAGCGGTCCCAGAACACCCACCCGCTCGATGGTGTGCCCGGCTTCCTCTCCGAATGAGAAGACCACGGGCGGACCAAAATTGAAGACGATCATCATCTCCAGACTGGGCGACAGATAGTGTGCTTCGGGGGGAGTATCTTCCGGTACCTCGATCACGTAGAAGTGACGCAGCACTTGCGAGAGGCGCGGGTCTACGTCGTACTTCTTTCCGGAAAAGGCCATCGTGTCGCGTTTCGTTTTCTTGCAATAAGATCGGGAGGGGGGCACCCTATCTATGGAGCATCCGGTTCAAAGTACTCCAAAACTTTTAAAAAGCAAACGCTACGGTCTGTCGGCTCACGGCCTTTTCGTAAAGATTAAAACCTGCTAAAAGAGGCTATTTCATGCTGTCACCCCGAAGGGGTCTTGTTACGTGGTGTTACTAAAGTGCCACCGGGCCCGGCGGCAAGACCCTTACAGGGTGACAATGTGAACACACTCAGCATGTTGAAATTACCCGCCTATCGTTTTACGAAAAGGCCGTGTCTGTTGGCTGGCCAGTGCCTCCTGCCAGGCTATTAAGTACTCGGTCAGAACCGCCCGTGAAGCCCGGCCCCGCTAAAGCAGCTCAATCGCCATCATCCGGCGTTCGAATTCATCGTTGGGTACGGTGGCTCGGTTTTTTACACGGGTTTTATACGCGTAGATGGTGTTGACCGAGTAGTTTAGAATTTTCGCAATCTTGTCGTTATCATGAATACCCAGGCGGATGAGAGCAAAGATCCGTAAATCCGTATTCAGTAGCTGATGATCAGGAGGTTTGATCCGATCTTCTTCTCTGAAAAAAGCGTTAAAGGCTTCGGTGAAGCTGGGAAACAGCTTCAGAAACACCTTGTCGAAGCTCAAAAACAGTTCCTTCCGCTCCTTATTCAGGTCGATGCTGCTTACGATGTATTGGATCTGACCCATGTTTTGCTCTTTGATGCTTTTACTGACGGCCTTCTTGAATTTCTCAATCTTGTTGAGGTACTCGGAGTTGATGGTAAAGTAGTATCCAATGTATTCTTCCTTGATCCGGTTAGCCTCATTCAGCTGATCGTTGTTCTCCCGAAGCTGCCGGTTGGTGTCTTGAAGAATCCGGTTAGCCTGATCAATGGCTCTTTTAGCCAGCCTAAGCTTTCTGAGTTGCCGCAGGCTGATGACGATGAACGCCACCACGAACGCCGATAGCACCGTGACCGCGACGGAGTAGATCAGCAACGATTTTCGTTGGCTCTCGACAATACTCAGCTTCTCTTCCTCAATGATCGGCAAAATGGTGCCTACTTGTATTTTCCGATGCCGGGCCCCGTAAAAGTTGGCATCTTCCAGCGCCTGCTTCGTATACCGATAGGCGCGCTTGACGTCGCCTTGCTGATACAGGATAGTAGCCAGGTTCAGGATAGCCGCAGTTTCTTTGGTAGAAGACTTGATATCGTAGCGGATAGCATCGGCCAGCAGCCGGACGGCCTGGTCGGTTGCTGCGGTCCGCAAGTACAGATCGCTCAGCGTAGACGCTACCACGGCCGACTGATGAAGGGAAACGTCAGCGCGGTTCATGAGTTGTTCCAGATCGGCAACCCCCTCTCGAATGTTAGCCATCCGAGCGCTGCGCAGGCCCCGGAAGTACAAAAACCGGTACGACGACTGCCTCGATACAGCCAACACCGAATCGACGTAGGCGTTAGCCTTTGTGGTGTAGAGGGGCGTATAATAATCGTCCTTATTAAAGTCAGCCACGTCGTAGTACGCTCGGGCCATGAGTGCATAGTAGGCAGACTGGTCCTGGAAAGGCAATCCTGCCACGGATACACTCGCCAAAGTATCGAAGGATTCCTTAAACATGCCGGCGGACAGGAAAATAAATCCCTGCTTGAGTTTAGTATCACTAATCAGAGCACTGTCGGCTAGCGAATAGGCAATCTGCTGCAACTGGCGGGTACAATAAAAAGCAGAATCATAGTGATAAGATTTATACACTTCATACAGCTCCGCATATATTGAATACCGGGTAGTCAGATCATCTTCACTGGTATCTGCCAACCGGGCGTGCAAATCAGTAATTCTACCCAACTTCTCTGCCTCGTACGATGAGGCCCGGTTCAGCTCATCGTCCAGAATAATCAGTACACTATCGGTCGGGGGGGAAGCAGAGTAAGTAAGGTAGCTGGTGAGTAGGTGAAGGACGAACAATAGATATCGCATGGAGGTGAAAATCAGGTTAAGGGAGACAAGAGTGAACTTCTGTTCTGGCGGGATATATAGACAACCATCCTAAGTTTGAATGTACTACTTTTTCGACCTTCCCTCCGCTGATGAAGAGGCATAATCTTCAGTGTCAGGCTATATTATCACCGGTTTATTCTCGGAGAAAGTAGTGAGCAGTCGTACACGGCCTACTATAAGTCTATATTCCGGATATACTTAACTGCTTGATAGGCAATTTCTTAACAAGCAAACCAATCAGTATTTTCTATATTGTCTTTATAAATACTGAATTTCCAGCTTAGGTTTATTTCATTTGTTATAACGAACTATCCATGTACTCTGATGGGTGCGCCTCTATGGTTCTATCGATAACAACTGAAACCTCTTTACCATGCAAAAATTAATTACGCTATTTGTTATTCTCTTTTCCTTCTCCGGAGCATACGCTCAGAGCGACGGCTTGCCCCGGGGTTCTTACCAAATGCCTTTTACCCGCTACGAAGCCGATGCTTCCTCTCTGGGGGGCGGAGCGACGCTACTGGGTCCCACTTTTGATCAAAAGCAGATAACCTCCGAGGCATCGGACCGGGTGTGCGCCAGCTTACCCTCCCAAGGTTCTTCGGTGAAGTGGAGCCTGTCCGAAGCAGGCCGGGGATTGGTAGTACGATTTAGTATCCCTGACGGGCAGCGCGGCAGCCTGGCGTTGTACGTAGACGGCACCTTCGTACAAGACATTGCCCTGGACTCCCGACAGGCCTGGCAGTACTTTAGTGCTAATCCGGGGGACGGCACCAAGGATCCGACCAACACACCTTCGCCGGGTATGACCGCCCGCATGCGGTTCGACGAAGTGCGCGTAGTGCTTCCTTCATCCGTAGCCGCAGGCACTGAGGTACGCCTGCAAAAGACCAGCAGCGATAACATCGACTACGTGGTGGACTTCATCGAAATGGAGCCGGTGCCCGCCCCGATTGCGCAGCCCGCCAACTCCTTGTCCGTTACTGATTTCGGTGCTGATCCTAACGATGAGAATGATGATCTGCAAGCCTTCAACGACTGCCTGAACGCCGCCAAATCGCAGGGCCAGGATATCTATATTCCCGCCGGCCGGTTTTTGCTGGGTGAGCAGGGAGGTAAGTGGGTGTTTTTTCAGGTGAACGGCGTCACCGTGCAAGGTGCCGGTATCTGGCACACCGAGCTGTACTTCTCTAACCCGGGACCCAACAGCGGAGGCATCGAGTCCACCGGTTCCGACCTGCACTTCAAAGACTTCTACATGAACACGGTCAACGACAACCGAACGGCCGGGTACAAGGGCTTTACCGGAGGATACGGCACCAACTCCTCGATCGAGCGGGTGTGGGTAGAACACTTTGAGGTAGGAGTCTGGATCGCCAACTGGTCGGGCACTGAGATCACCGACGGCATGCTGGTGACCGGTAGTCGGTTCCGGAACAACTACGCCGATGGGCTCAACTTCTCCAAAGGCACCAGCAACTCTATTTGTGAGCAGAGCCACTTCCGCAACAACGGCGATGATGCCATGGCCACCTGGTCTTCTTTCGACAGCACGATCCCCTGTACCAATAACGAATTCCGGTTTTGTACGGCTGAAAATACCTGGCGAGCGGCTGGTATCGGCTTCTTCGGCGGCGGGGGGCACTCCGGGCACCACCTAATCATCAAAGACAACGTGGAAGCAGGCATCCGGGTAAATTCGGACTTTCCGGGACCGGCCTTTAGTAAGGACCTGTGGATGGAGTTCTACGAGTGTACGGTCATCGGCAGTGGCACCAACGCCAACCTTTGGTTTAACCGCTACGGAGCCATCGATATCTTCACCCGCCTGTATGACCTGCAAAACCTGCGCTTCCGAAACGTCGACGTACTGGATTCGCAGAAAGATGCGGTCATGATCTACACGGTGAATCCTGCCTACCCGATCACCAACCTGGAAATGATCAACGTGACCATTGATGGGGCGGGCCAAGACGGCAACGTGAACAATTATACGGAGGGTACCTACGACGATTACGCCGGGCACGGTGTGCTGGTGCTACCGGACGTCACGGGCGACATGACCACCCAGAACCTGGTGATCCGAGATGCTCCCACCGCCGCAATCCTCAACGAGTCGGAAGGAACTTTTATCATCAACAACACCGGCGGATCAGCTGATGTCACCGGCGTGAGCATTAGCCCCACGGATGAGGTGTCGTTGGCCCAGGGCGGTACCGCCCCGCTCACCGCCAACGTGCAGCCTGCCAACGCAACTAACCAACAGGTGACCTGGACCTCGTCGGACCCTGCGGTGGCCACCGTGGATGCGACCGGGCTGGTAACCGCCGTGGCTTCCGGAGAGGCAGTTATTACCGTAGAAACTGAGGACGGAGGCTTTACGGCAACCCAAACCGTGACGGTGACGTCGGCCCCTACCGATAACAGTGCCCCGGTCGCCGGTGCCGGTACGGACCAGGTGCTGGCCGTCGGCACAACCTCCGCCCGCTTGAGCGGCACCGGCAGCGATGCGGACGACGATCCCCTGACCTACACCTGGAGCCAGGTCAGCGGCCCGACCGCAACCCTGAGTGACGCTTCTGAGGCCACCGCTGCGGTCAGCGGCTTAGCCAATGGTGCTCGTTACGTATTCCGACTCACCGTCAGTGACGGTACCCTCTCTGGCAGTGATAACGTACAAATAACCGTACAGGACAACAACGGTCCTACGATAGCGACTAGCTACCGAATCAAGAACCGGTGGCAGAATACGTACCTTTACGACGCGGGCGACCGCGTGAAATACGAGGCTACGGCATCCGGCAGTAGCTACGAGTGGGTGTTGGAAGACATCGGTAGCGGACAGCTAGAGATTCGCAACGTGGGCACCGGCGACTACATGCACATCGAGAACCAGACCGGATACGTACAGGCAACGGCCCGAACCCCAGGTTGGTACAGTTCACGCTGGGTGAGCGAAGATGCGGGCGACGGGCACGTTCGGCTCCGCAACGCCTGGCAGGGCAACCAGTACGTTCACGTAGAGAACCTATCGGGCGACGCTCAGCACGGCACGATCTATCCGGTCTGGGCCAGCGCGCAATGGGTGCTAGAGCCAGTGGGAGCATCAGCAACCGCCCGCTCCGCATCGGTCACCACCGTATATCCTAACCCTGTGGTGTCGGGCTACCTGGACGTGGTGGTGAAGAATGCTGGTGCGTCGGCCCAACCTCTTCGGCTCTACACCCTCACCGGGGAGCTGGTGGCTGAGACCATCGCCCGTCCGACGCGTACGCGCCTGGATATTCCGGAGGTGCCCACGGGCGTTTACGTGCTCAAGGTAGGATCAGGCGCCTCCCAGGAAGTACAAAAGATCGTGGTACGACGATAAAACAGCGGCTTAAGAAGAAACCCTCCGGAACCACTCCGGAGGGTTTCTTTTGCGACCAAGGCTCCACAGTTACCTACTTACCCCTCGCTATCAAAAAGTGGAACAGGTGCGTGTGCTACAGCATTGCTCGCCGGTAGTCCAGGCCGCTGATCTGCTAAATCGAGGATTTGGCTATCATCGCAGCGTAGAGGCCATTCGGCAATTATTGCACCGTCTGGGTTTTGGTAGAAGAAAAACCGCTACTTTCCCCGTCCAGGCTAAAGACTTTGATAAGGGGGCAAGCAGAGCATCAAGAAGAATTGATCACTCCGTTGAACCCAAAGTTCCGGCAATTTGAAAAAGCACCCATCCTAGCTCGTTAAACCATCAATCATCGGCCCGGAAACACCTTTGAAAATATGGACATCTACCTCATTCGGCATACTACGATCGACGTACCCTCCGGTACTTGTTACGGGCAGTCTGATGTGAAGCTCGCTTCCACTTTTGCCAAGGAAGCCGCTACGCTACAAGAGAAACTGCCGCAGCCGTGGAATCAGGTATACTGTAGTCCGTTGTCTCGCTGCCTACGTTTGGCCGAACAGCTGCACCCTCAACCCACCCAAGACCCCCGCCTGCAAGAGCTTGACTTCGGTGATTGGGAAGGACGCCTATGGAATGATATTGACCCAACCGCACTCAACCCCTGGATGAATGACTTTGTCAACGTAGCCTGCCCACAAGGCGAGAGCTATCGAGTGTTGTACGAACGCATTGCAGCATTCTGGCAAGAAATCACTAACCAGGCCGGTGAGGAAGCCGCAGACCAACGCGTGGCCGTCGTCACGCACGCTGGAGCCATCCGAGCGTTGCTATCGCACGTATTGTCACTCCCGTTAGAACACTCGTTTCGACTGGCGATTGACTACGGCAGCGTCAGTTTGGTACGAGTAGAAAACCAATACGCCACTATTCAGTTTATTAATACGTAGGGAAACGACTTTCTACACAACCTACTGCATAACTATGGAAGAACTTAGCGTATTAATTCCCCCTTTCTTGGTGGGTTTAGGCATCGGACTACTCGTCGTATTGTTCACGTATTTTAGCGAGATGGGTAAACGCAAAACCCTGAAACGCGAGATAGACACGCTCAAAAGTCACCTGCAAAATAAGATGGAAATCGAGGCGGAAGCCACTGAAGCGCGGCGCACCGAACTAGAGCGACTCAAGAAAGAAAACGAGAACCTTCGCATTACCAACCAGACGCTGGCGCAGAAGCCGGGTCGGCGCGAGGTGATGAACCTACACACTTATCAACGAGCCATTGCGATTATGACCGAGAGTGCTCAGGGCTTCGCCCCAATGTGGCAACGTGCCCTACGTGAGGCGGAAGGCGAGCAAGAGAAATCGGACCAGGGGGGCACCTCCTTTATCCGAAAAATCATTCCCACCCAGATTTTTGGGGGCAGCACCAATACCGAAACAAAGCAGATTGGCACTAGTGAAGAAGAAGATCACTAATTTTGCATGACCGCCTGACTTTCAGAGTATTATACTTAAAATAATAAGTATAAGTTTAATTTATTATCATCCGAACGAGAGCCTGTGATTTGATTACAGGCTTCTCTTATATTCATATTACCTATGAACACGCCCTCGTGGACAACCACTAAGGAGTACGAAGATATTACCTACCGCAAATCTGATGGGGTGGCTCGTATCGCTTTCAACCGTCCGAACGTACGCAACGCCTTCCGGCCTAAAACGGTGGCAGAACTCTTCGAGGCTTTTCTGGATGCCCGGGAAGACCCATCGATCGGAGTAATCTTGTTCTCCGGAGAAGGGCCGTCTACCAAAGACGGTGGCTACGCCTTCTGCAGCGGCGGTGACCAGAACGCACGCGGCGACCAGGGCTACGTAGACGATCAGGGTGTGCCCCGCCTCAACATATTGGAAGTGCAGCGCTTGATCCGTTTTATGCCGAAGATTGTGATCGCCGTAGTACCCGGGTGGGCCGTGGGCGGTGGGCACAGTTTGCACGTGGTGTGTGACCTCACGCTGGCCAGTAAAGAACATGCCGTATTCAAGCAAACCGATGCCGATGTTGCCAGCTTCGATGCGGGCTACGGCTCGGCCTACCTAGCCAAAATGGTGGGTCAGAAGCGAGGGCGTGAAATCTTTTTTCTGGGCAGAAATTACTCAGCGCAACAAGCCTACGACATGGGCATGGTGAACGCAGTCGTTCCGCACGATGAACTGGAGGATACCGCCTACGCTTGGGCACAGGAAATCCTGGGCAAGTCGCCCACCGCCATCAAGATGCTCAAGTTCGCCTTCAACGCCACCGACGACGGCATGGTGGGTCAGCAGGTGTTCGCCGGTGAGGCCACCCGCCTGGCCTACATGACTGATGAAGCCAAAGAAGGTCGCAATGCCTTTCTGGAAAAGCGCAAGCCCGACTTCCGCGATGTGAAGTGGATTCCGTGATGTAGATCATCGGCTCATGCTACCGCTTCCCTCGTACATCCCCACCGTATTTAGTGCTGTTGTTGCTGTCACGCTATGGCTATTTTACCGTACACTGAATCTGGCGGCCATAGGCCACGCTTTGGCGATCAGGATCACCGCCATTCTGTTGGTGTGGATGGTTATTCAATCGGCCGCTGCCCTAAGCGGTTTTTACCAGAACAGCCTCTCAGCAATGCCGCCCCGTATTACTTTAGCTCTGGGTCCTACCCTTTTAGTGATTATGGCGCTGTTTGTGAGCAACGATGGGCGCAGTTTCATTGATCGTTTGCCGCTGCTTCCGCTCACTTATTTGCACACGGTGCGCATTCCGGTCGAAATTGTATTGTACTGGTTGTACTTGCAGCAAGCAGTGCCGGAACTGATGACCTTTGCCGGACGCAACTTTGATATTTTGGCGGGTATCACCGCCCCCGTGATAGCTTACTTTGGTTTTCGGCGTCCACATAACCGAAACCTGCTCATTGTGTGGAACCTGCTGGCACTTGGACTACTACTGTTTATCATTGCTAATGCAATTCTCTCGGCACCACTTCCGTTGCAGCAGTTTGGTTTTGATCAACCGAACGTAGCACTGTTCTATTTTCCCTTTGTGTTACTTCCTGCTGTGGTTGTACCCATTGTGCTGTTTTCGCATTTGGTGGCTTTACGGCAGTTAATTGTCAGTAAGGTCACCTTCCAAACTACTCAATCGCGTACGATGTAGTAAGTAGGCAAGAGAGCGCAGCGCCTCTTTGTGAAGCCAGCTAAAACCAACGAATTAAAAGTTTAATAATATCTTTTTCTAAGGGTACAGTAATTGTGTACGATTAAGCGCGTTGCCTTTAATATATGATACATTTATCGATGAAACTTCTGACTCTTTTGGTTACCCTGGCTTCGCTGCTACTTTTTGCTTGCGAAGAGGACGAACCTACTCCTCCATCACCAAGTTCCAGCAAAGAATTAACTACCTTTTCAATCTTGGCCGAGCACAACCCTGGCCGCCTCACCGAAGACCTTGTATTTAGTGTGCAGGATACTATTATCAATGCGATGTTTCCAGTAGGGCAAGCGCGTGATTCGCTCATTGTCAGTTTTGGAACAACAGCTATGACTGTTTGGGTAGATTCAGCCTTGCAATTCAGCGATACCACCGCTAATGATTTCACTCAGCCCCTGGTTTATACGCTAATGGCTGAAGATAGCTCGATAGCCCAGTACACCATTCGCCCTCATACCTACTCCGGTTTGCCGGTGGTGTACGTTAATACCGAAGCGCAAGCTCCTATTGCGTCTAAAGAAGAGTATATTGATGCTCAGGTAAGTATGATTGCCAACGAACTGGGTGAACAAAAGATTGACCAAGTACCTATCAGAATCAGAGGACGTGGTAACACCACCTGGCAAATGCCGAAGAAGCCCTATAAGTTTAAGTTCGATGAGCGTACCGAAGTGCTTAACATGCCCGCTCATAAAACCTGGATACTTCTGGCCAACTATCCTGACAAAACACTGCTTCGCAATCAGACCGCTTTTTCGCTAAGCGAACGTTTTGGCTTATTCTATACCCCAAGATCACAGTTTGTAGACCTGTATCTTAATGACAGCTATCAGGGAAACTATCAGCTAACTGAGCAAATAAAAATCGACGAAAACCGATTGGCTATTGACGAGCTTGAGCCTACTGAGCTAGCCGAAGATTTGATATCCGGCGGATATTTGTTAGAAGTAGACGGAAGAAGTGATCCTGATCCGTCTTTTACGACGGAACAAGGCATCAGATTTAAGATTAAATTTCCGGACGAAGGTCCTGATGAACAGCTCAGTTACATTCAGAATTACATACGAGAGACGGAAAGTGCACTCTTTTCCGCTTCTTTTGCCGATCCGCAGTCAGGCTACGACCAGTACATTGATGTAGAAAGCTTTGTTAACTGGTATCTGGTGAATGAGTTAGCTAAGAATACCGATGCTAAGTTTTATAATAGTGTGTATATGTACAAACCACGCAACGGGAAGCTCACGATGGGTCCGGTGTGGGACTATGACATAGGCTTTGGAAACGTAAACTACAGCGACGGCCAGTACCCAGAAGGTTGGTATATCCGCGAAGCTGCTTGGTATAAGAGGCTATTTGAAGATCCAGACTTTGTTATCCGAGTAAAGAATCGATGGCAAACGCTCAAACCAGAAGTGCAGGCTACTATAGAAGAAATCGATGCCCAAGCAGCAGCCTTATCACAGTCACAAAGGCGTAATTTCAGTACCTGGAAAATACTAAATCGTGCCGTATGGCCCAATCCAGTAACTACCGGGTCTTATCAAGGAGAAGTAGACTACCTAAAAGATTGGCTCAACAAAAGGATCATCTGGATGGACCAAGAGCTTACTGCTAATTAAGCGACACGGATAGCACTAGTCGATAGCTCAAGCAGCTGGCGCGTGCGTTCCAGACGTTGATACGTGGCATTTAAATGCTCTTTTGCCGATACTTGCAACA
>CBDCAN010000041.1:0-31489 GCA_965213875.1 Tunicatimonas sp.
ACATTAAGAAGTGACCTGTCCGGCGATCCAACGTTCAGGGAGCTGCTGTCACAAGTCAAGCAGACGACGCTGGCGGCCTATACGCACCAGCACGTTCCGTTTGAAAAAAATTGTCGATTATTCAGGAAATCAACGCGACCGAAGCCGGGCTCCGCTCGGACAAGATGTAGTATTTGTGCTGCAAAACACCCAACAGACTCCTGACCTTCAATTGCCCGGCCTCAGCATTGAGGCAGAGACTGTGCCTGTAGCGAAAGCTAACTTCGACATTCATTTCAATGTAGTTGAAACTGATACAGGGCTAGATATTACAGTAACCTACTGTAGCGATTTATTTACGGAGCAAACCGTTAGAAGAATAGTGAGTAATTATCAATGCTTGCTATCTTCGGTGACGGATCGCCCGCAGGAAGCTATATCTAGTTTAGACTTTTTGTCTTCTAAGGAAAAAGAACAATTGCTGGTTGAATTCAACCGTACCTATCTTGATTTTCCGCAGGATAAGTCAATCATTGATGTATTCGCCGAGCAGGCTCAGCGCCATCCCAATAAATTGGCGGTTGTTCATAACAACCATACGCTTACTTATCAAGAGCTGGACGAGCGGTCAACGGCCCTGGCTAAAGTTTTAACCGCTCGTTATGCGCTACAAATAGAAGACTTTGTTGGCGTAATGATGGATCGCTCTTCCTGGGCAGTGATCTCGATGTTGGGTATACTCAAAGCAGGAGGGGCATACGTTCCTATTGATCCAGGGTATCCGGTAGACCGCAAATCGTTTATCCTGGAAGATAGTGGTCTGAAGGTGTTGCTCATTGAGTCGCAGCACCTCTTTGATGTGCTAGAGTTTGAAGTAAATATCTTCTCTGTAGATATAGAGTTGGACGATCAAGCAGTTGGAGCCAATAACACCGCATTAGCTTCGGTTCGTCCTAATCATCTCGCCTATATGATCTATACCTCCGGAACGACCGGGCGGCCCAAGGGAGTGCTCGTTGAGCATCAGAGCAACGTGAACATGTCGCTGGATCAGATTAAGTTATTTGATGTTCAAGCCAGTGATCGGGTTCTACAGTTTGCTTCGCTTTCGTTCGATGCCTCTATTAGCGAGCTATTGATGGCCCTCTATTGCGGAGCTACTTCGGTTATCGCTGACAAAAGCACCATCAGCGATACCTCGGCTTTTGTTCAGTACTTACACGCCCAAGAGGTCACGGTGGCTACGCTGCCACCGACCTACCTGGCTACCCTCAGTTTCAGACGCAGTCCGACGCCTGAAGGTAATCATCACCGCGGGTGAACCCGCCAACGTAGCGCAGGCAATAGCATGCGCTACGCATAGCCAATACTACAATGCGTACGGACCGACAGAATGTGCAGTGTGCGTATCTACTTATCGTGTGACTGGCAACGATGCTGAAAGGAGTATGATCCCTATCGGTCGTCCAATTGCTAACTTGCAGGTTTACATCCTGGATGAGCATCGTACCTTGCTTCCGTGGGGCGCTGCTGGCGAGTTGTACGTAGGAGGGGTGGGTCTGGCTCGGGGTTATTTCAATCGCTCAGAACTGTCTGCACAGAAGTTTGTAGCCAACCCTTTCTCTGCCGAAGACGATGCTAAACTCTACAAGACCGGAGATATTGTAAAGTGGTTACCCGATGGCAACCTAGCATTTATAGGACGTACTGATGATCAGGTGAAAATCCGAGGGTATAGAATTGAGGTCGGTGAGATTGAAAGTACACTTCAACACTGTCCTCTGGTTGAGCAGTGCGTAGTTGTAGTCCAGCAAAAACCTAACCAAACAAAGCACTTGATTGCCTATGCTGTTGCGAAGGAGGTATTCGACAAGGAAGTAATTCTAAGCTATCTGAAGTCTAAGTTACCTGAATACATGATCCCCGCAGTCCTTGTAGAGATGCCGTCTTTTCCCAGAACAATCAACGGGAAGATAGATAGAAGGCAACTGCCTGATCCCGATGAAACGCCAGGAAGATCGGATAACTATCAAGCCCCATCTAACGCCACAGAAGAAACATTGGTCGGTATCTGGCAGCATCTACTGGGCGTAGAAAGGGTAGGGGTTAACGATAACTTTTTTGAGCTGGGCGGACATTCTCTTTTGGCTACCAAGCTGGTAGCGTCAATCAAGCAAAAACTTTCCAAAGAGGTGGCTATTAAAGAAGTGTTCTCTAGGAACACCATTGCGGAACTAGCTGCGCTTTTAGTGACACAAGATATCCTAACTGAAAGTATGACGGTGGTACCTATCCAGGACAAGCCTGAAAGGATTCCACTTTCTTTTTCCCAAGAAGGGCTGTGGTTCATTGATCAACTGGAAGGAAGCATCTATTATCATCTACCTTCGGTACTGATGATGGAGGGGCCGCTTGATGTCAACGCCTTAGCGTACGCTTACAACGAAATAGTTAACCGCCACCAGGTACTGAGAACTGTTTTTAGATCAACAGAGGGAATAGCGCATCAAGTAGTCAAGGAGGAAAACAGGTGGACCATAGATTACGCAGAACTACCCCCCCGGTTTGGATGAGGATACGTTAAACCAAAAGATAGAAGAAGCTATTATTGAGCCATTTAATTTATCCGAAGATCACATGATCCGGGTAACAGTATGGAAGATAGATAACAACAAGCACATCATGGTGTTGGTCATCCACCATATTGCCTCCGACGGTTGGTCGTTGCCCATCTTTGTGAAGGAGCTGTTTACCTTGTATCAAGCGCAAACAACAGGGGGAACACCTCCTCACCTAGGCGCTCTGGAACTGCAATATGCTGACTATGCAATCTGGCAGCAACGCCACACAATAGGTGGTCGTATGGAAGAGGGAATGGCTTACTGGACAGAGAAACTGGCCAACCCCACCGTGCTAAATCTACCAACTGATTTTGTGAGGCCCGCTGTACAAAGTAACAAAGGAACCCATCTTAATTTTGTAATTGATAGCCAACAACACAAAGCGTTGCAAACATTTGCTAACCAGGAAGGTGTTACACTTTTTATGGTTCTGTTAACTGCTTTTAAGCTGTTGCTGCACAAGTATAGTGGCCAAGATGATATTATCGTGGGCACACCAATCGCCAATCGTACGCATCCCGGCATTGAATCCCTGATAGGCTTCTTCCTCAATACATTGGCGCTACGGACGAGTCTAAGCGGTAATCCTACGGTGCGCGAGCTACTGAACCAAGTAAAAGAAACCACCTTAGAATCTTATACCTACCAAGACATTCCTTTCGAGAAAATCGTTAACCACGTGGTGAGTGAAAGGAATATGAGTCATAGCCCGTTGTTTCAAGCGATGCTCGTGCTTCAGAACAACGACGAGATACCTGCGCTTACGATGGGTGAAGTCAACCTTGAACTAATGCCCTTTAGGTACGAAGTCTCTAAGTTTGACCTGTCTTTTAATATGCGGGAAACAGTACAGGGCCTTAATGTAGACGTTGAATACGGTACTGATCTTTTTGAAGAGGCTACCATCCTCCGTCTGGTTGCGCACTATAAGCGTCTGCTAGATATTTTAGTAGCCCACCCCACTCATCATCTCAGTGAAGTTAATATGCTAGGTGATAACGAAAAGCAGGCATTGTTAACTGACTATTCCAATGACAAAGACTATGACGATCAACAGACTGTACTGGGGCGCTTTGAAGAACATGTCCAGCGTAGACCTGATAGTGTTGCTTTGGTACAGGGCGACGAGATGATTACCTACCGCGACCTTAATGATCAGGCACAGCATCTGGGCTTACCATATCATGGGGAAAGGAGGAGTGACTACAGAAAGTTTAGTCGCGGTAGGTCTTCAGCTTTCTATCGACACGATGATAAGTGTTTTAGCCATTATGAAAGCCGGAGGAGCATACCTGCCGGTAGACCTGAATAGTCCGCAGGACAGGATAGGCTATCTTCTCGAAAGCACTGCTGTTACCCTCATGATCACTAGTAGTACTAGTAATTGCCCTTGGCTGTCACGCGAGCAGGTGGTGTATCTTGATCAAGAGAAAGCTATTATCAACCATACCTTACCTACCAAATTGGAAGGGGTAACCCCCGATAGCCTTAGCGTATGTGATATATACTTCTGGGTCCACTGGTCAGCCTAAGGGAGTAATGATCACCCATGCCAACCTTCATAACTATACCAGTAATAGCATTGCTGAATACGGAGGAGCAGATACCCAAAGAAGTGGTACTTACATGCATCTTCCTATTACGTTTGACGCATCGATTACCGCAATGTTCGTAAGCTTGTTGCAGGGCAAGCGCACTGTGATAAGCACTAAAGCAACGGTAGAGGTTTTTGAAGACAAAAACTTTATGGAGTTCGCACCCTACGATTTTATTAAACTTACCCCTGGGCACTTGCATCTGCTCCGAGAGGTACTACCGACACAGTCACCGGAAGGTGTTGCGCGAAAAATTGTGGTAGGGGGTGAGGCGCTCAAGCCGAGCGATTATCAGTTTTTGAAAGACCATAATAGTGAGATAGAGATTGTAAATGAATACGGACCTACTGAAGCGACGGTCGGATGTACTACTTACTGTCTAGCGCTTAGTGATGAAAATCAGCCGGATCAAGCCAGCATTCCGATTGGGAAGCCTATGGCCAATATGCATATTTACATTCTTGATCAATGGCAGCACCCTGTGCCAGTGGGTGTTGTTGGGGAAATATACATTGCAGGTCACCAGATAGCTAAAGGTTATCTGGGCCGACCGGATCTCACTCAAGAGAGGTTTGTAGTAGATCCGTTCGACCCCGCTCGTAAGATGTTCATGTACAAGACGGGCGATTTAGGTAAGTGGCTATCCGACGGTAACATTATCTTTATGGGCCGGGAAGATAATCAAGTCAAAGTTCGAGGCTATCGAGTTGAGCTGGGTGAGGTTGAACACACAATCCAAGCTTCGAATCAAGTGGATCAAGTGGCGGTAGTTTTTCACAAAGGTGAAGGAGGGGGGCACAAGCTGGTCGGCTATATTGTACCCAAAACTGACTACGAGGCTTCGACGTTCCAAAAATATTTGAAATCCAGGTTACCGGAGTACATGATACCATCACTACTCATTGAGGTGGGTCAACTGGTATTGACGGCCAACGGTAAGGTGGATCGAAAAGTACTGCCTCAGCCTCAACAGCTTACTAGCGAGACAAGAGGCTATGTGGCCCCTCGGAACCCGTTGGAACAGCAATTGGCGGAAATTTGGCAAACACTATTAGAAATAGATCAAGTGGGGGTACACGATAATTTCTTTGAGCTAGGAGGGCACTCACTGTTGGTCACCAGAGTAGTGTCTGCCATACGCAGAGAGTTATCAGTCGAACTTCCTATTAAAGCCCTTTTCCAGTATAACACGGTGGAAGATCTGAGCGCTTACGTCAGAGTGGCTATTCAACGTGCTCAAACATCCGAAGTTGAAATGGATACCATAGACTTGTAACGCTTCTTTTACCGCAGGGGGCGTAAGCATTTTGCCTCTGCTAAAAGCAAAGCTAGCTCTAAGGGGGAAGGAAAGGTGGCAATACGCTGTCTACACTTTTCCCCTTAAGCCAGCACCTTGATAAACACTCTTAAATTACTCTACAATATGTATTCAGACATTCCTGTTCTTCCCTCTCATAATAAGATTGATGACGTGGTCATACTGCTAAATCGAGCCGTAGATCAAGGGGTTACGGTAGTGATGCACGACGGTAAGGTGAGGCTTGCCTTTGCTAAGGATAAAAAGCCGGAGAGCACATTGATCAACGATCTGAGAAAGAGCAAACAGGAAATTCTGGCCTTTTTAAAACAACAAGAAACCCTTCCTACTCCTGCGTTGAAAATCTCAACTGATAAAAGAGCAGGATTGAAAAAAATTCCGCTTTCCTTTTCGCAAGAACGCCTTTGGTTTATAGATAAGTTTGAGGGTTCAGTGCATTACCATGTGCCCTACGTATTACGTATGAAGGGCCACCTGGATACTAGCGCTTTACACGATGCACTCCAGGAAGTGGTGAACAGACATGAAGTACTACGCACTACCTTTCGGGAGGAAAATGGCCAGGCATGGCAACATGTTTTACCAAAAGATCGATGGCAGTTGAGGATAATAAATACTCTGCTAACTGCGGATGAGGGGGAGCTTAAAAAGACGATTGCTGAAGAGATAGCTCAACCCTTTGATCTAGTTAACGACCATACGCTGAGAGCTAGCCTACTGCATATAACCAAGTATGAACATGTCGTAGTGCTCGTCCTTCATCATATTGCTTCGGATGGCTGGTCGATGCCCATTTTTGTGCATGAGCTGTTATGCTGCTACGAAGCGGCGAAAAATAATATCTCGCACGGGTTAGCACCGCTGCCCATTCAGTATGCTGACTATGCTATTTGGCAGCAGGAGAATTTGCAGCAGGGAATACTCGACCGAAAACTAGACTATTGGTACGAAAAGCTTCGGGATCCACCAACATTAGCCCTTCCTACCGACTACCCCCGGCCTGCTGTACAGAGTACGAACGGGGCAGTACGTCATTATCAGTTAGATTCGCTATTAGCACGACAAATAGCAGTCTTCTCAAGCGAGCAAAACGCTACCTTGTTTATGGTCATGTTGGCGGCTTTCAAAGTGGTGCTGTACAAATACACAGGGCAGTCCGATATCTGTGTTGGAACGCCTATCGCCAACCGGACATTCTCTGAGGTAGAATCCTTGATAGGCTTTTTTGTCAACACATTGGCCTTGAGAAGTCACCTGGCTGGGAACCTTACTTTCTCCACATTTTTGGAGCAAGTGAGGGCTACTACCCTAGAAGCGTACGACCATCAAGATGTTCCTTTTGAAAGAATTGTGGACCGTGTCATCTCCCACCGGGATATGAGCCACAGTCCCTTGTTCCAGGTGATGTTCGTTTTACAAAACAATGCTCAGCTAGAACAGCCTAAGATAGAGGGTATAGAGTTGTCGGCGATCAGTATGGCCAACACCAACGCTAAGTTCGATCTGACGGTAGATGTCACTGAAACTGGTAACGAGCTAGTGGTAGACATAGAGTACTGCACCGACTTGTTCGAAGAAGCTACTATTGACCGGCTGTTTAGTCACTACCAAACACTATTGCGTGGGATAGTAAACTTCCCAGAGAAACACATTAATAGCTTGGCTATATTGAGCGACAAAGAAAAACAAAGGCTTACAGAAGAGCTGAGTGGGGAAGCTTTATCACTGGAACCCAGTCTCACCGTGGTAGAAGTGTTCGAAACCCAGGTAGCCTTATCATCAACACGAAATGCCGTCTTCTTTGAAGAAGAAACAATAAGCTACGAGGAGCTTGACCGTCGGGCCAATCAATTGGCAAACTACCTAATAGCCCAAGGAATTGGAACTACCTCATTAGTGGGCCTGTGTATGGAGCGGTCATTGGAAGTAATGGTGGCAGTATTTGGTGTGCTTAAGTCTGGGGGAGCTTACGTGCCGATAGATCCGAACTACCCCAAAGATAGGAGGGAATACATTCTGAAAGATGCGAATGTAGCAATGGTACTGACCAATAAAGCCACACGACAAGTAGTTAGTGGACATGATCGCCGGTGCCAAGTGCCTGTAGTTTGCATTGATACGATGCAGTCCATAATCGGTACATACCCAACTACTAAACCTCCGCTGAAAGTCACTCAGAATGATCTCGCCTACGTTATTTACACCTCTGGATCTACTGGAAATCCAAAAGGGGTAATGGTCGAGCATCTTAGCCTTCTTAATGTCAGCCTGTCTTGGCGACATCATTACCGTCTCCAAGAAGAGCAACTGGTGCTTCTTAGCTATGCTAACGTTGCTTTCGATGTATTTACCGGAGACTACTGTCGAGCTTTGCTCAATGGAGGGAGTATGATCATCGTAGCTGAAGATACCCGGCACGACATGGAACATCTCTATCAACAGATCAGCCAACATGCCGTTACGATCTTTGAGTTTTCCCCTTTGGTGCTAAAAGCACTTATAGAATATGCAAAGGGTGCTCAAGTGACGATGCCTTCGCTCAAAACTGTCATTGTCGGTGGCGATATATGCTCGGTAAAAGACTATCAGGCGTTTAGAGCGTATCTGGGGGAGCATGTTAGAGTGATTAATAGTTATGGGCTCACTGAGGTAGCAATAGATTCCTCTTACTTTGAGGGCGAGCTGAGTAGATCTTCGTATGCTAGAGGAGCTGTTCCCGTAGGAAAGCCGCTGCACAACACCCAATACTACGTAGTGGGAAGTGATAACCAGCTGAATCCTGTGGGAGTAGCAGGAGAACTATGGATCGCTAGTAAAGGAGTAGCCAGGGGGTACCTTAATAGAAGCGATTTAACGAGTCAGCGGTTTTCAAACGACCCGTTTAGCGTCAATGAACAGCGACTCTACAAAACCGGCGACATTGCCAGGTGGCTAACGGATGGTAACCTTGAGTTTATAGGCAGGGAAGACAATCAAGTGAAACTAAATGGCTTTCGCATCGAACTTAATGAGATAGAGCATACCATACTCAGCGTTTTAGGAGTAGAGAGCTGTACAGTGCAGGTGACAGAAACCTCAGCTGGCGCAAAGCTTCTGGTGGGATATACTGTAGGGCAAGCTAGCAGTGACGGTGGAATCTGGCAAAACCAGCTAAAAGATAGGTTGCCTCACTATATGATACCTAAGTATTGGATAGCGTTAAAGGTACTACCCCGAACCGCAAACGGTAAGGTTGATAAGAGCGCGCTACCTAAACCAAATACAAGCGAGTACAAGTCGGATAATATTGTTTCACCAGCAACGCGTGAGGAAAAGGATATAGCCTCGATATGGAAATATGTACTTAACGTAGGGGCGGTGAGTATAAATGACAACTTCTTCGAGTTGGGTGGTAACTCTATCCTAAGCATAAGAGTGATTTCACAGCTCAAAATGTTAGGATATCAGATAAGTCCCAAAGATTTGTTTCAGTACCAAACGGTTGAAGCTTTGAGCAGATTTCTTTGCGAGAAGCGTGCCGCTCTGAGCAGGAGTCAGGAGCGGCTTGAATCAGTAGAGGTGGCAACGCCAGTTGAGCGAGGGATGATGGGCATATGGAAAACCTTATTTGTGACTGATAGTATCAGTACCGAGCATAATTTCTTTGAGTTGGGTGGATACTTTCTGCTGGCTCTCAGGATGATCGGTAAAATAAAAAAAGAGTTTGGGGTTAATCTGGATGTGAGCGTGCTGCTTACCCACCCAACCCTTAAAGCGTTGAGTGCCTACGTAGAAACTCATCCGAAGCAAGTAGACACTCCCCGACTTGTTCCGATTGGATGTACCCATCACAATCCACTATTTTGCGTGCCTGGCATTGAGGGAAGCATTCTGGAGTTTTACCCCTTAAGTCAGAAGATTCACCCCAGAGCTAAGGTATATGCTTTTCAGCCTTTTGGCATAGATGGCAAATCAGAAGTGCCATCTACTATCGAGGAGATGGCGTCCGCTTACATCCGCGAAATGAGAATGGTTGACTCCGCTGGCCCCTACCGGTTAGGTGGTTATTCGTTTGGGGGGCAGGTGGTGTTTGAAATGGCACTACAGCTTACCAGAGCAGGCTTTGAAGTGAGCGAACTAATTATACTCGATGGAGAGGCACCCAGTAGCCGCCCGCCTGTTGAGGACAACGAAGTCGTTCTAGAAGAGATGACTAAAATGGTAGCAGCGGCACATCAAAAGGAATACAGAGCTAAGGCTCATTGCCTCAAAGACAAGTCCCTGGCAGATCAAATAGAGATCACCTATCAATATTTGACCCAGTTAGAGATAGATATCCCTGATGACTACATCCGTGGAATGCTAGAGGTGATGATTACCCACAAGAATATACGATACATGCCTAAAAATGTAAAACTAGAGGTGCCTGTCACTTTGTTCAAAGCAACTGGTAACGCTAACAATAAGCATCCGTTGGCCGCAAGACCATCAGACTATGGTTGGCAAAATTTTTTCAAGCCGAAGGTTAAGGTCTTTGAAGTCCCTGGCACTCACTGGACTTTTCTGAAGTATCCTAACATAAAGCAGGTAGCACGTCATCTGGTTTAGTGCTAAAATTACTATGTGTCTATTTTTGTGAAATTAAGCCTTCTAAACCTATATATTTTATCTGATTATTTATATATGCACCGTAATTGAAAGTAACTGTTGTCCCGAGAGGTTTAATAATAGTTCGCCAACAATTCCACTCAATCTCATCACTATGAAAATGACCGTACAAGTAGCCTCAGAAGAGCATATTAGCTATGCTAAAGAAATTAGTGGCATGATCGAGTATTCCGCTAAGATTAGGGGAACTGGTATATCTAAGCGTTCCCCGGAATATATACGTTGCAAAATAAGAGAGGGCAAGGCAATAATAGCACTCTACGGGAGAGAAGTAAGTGGATTTTGTTATATAGAAACTTGGACGGATAGTAGATATGTTGTCAACTCTGGGTTAATTGTCAGGGGAAAGTTCCGCCAACAAGGCCTAGCTACGCTGATCAAAGAAGCGGTATTTCAGCTATCACGTAGTAGATATCCGCAGGCTAAGGTTGTAGGAATAACCACCAGTGCAGCGGTTATGAAAATCAATACCAGTTTAGGCTATCATCCAGTAACTTTTTCTGAGCTTCCAACAGATGTTAGCTTTTGGGACGATTGCCAGAGCTGTCCTAATCATTGTATCTTAGTAGCGCGTCAATATACCAACTGTTTATGTACAGCGATGCTTCATGACCCGATTAATAACATAGAGGGAGAAAAAAATGAAGGCTAACCTACGCACTTTGTGTACCCAAGGTAATTTGCTAGGATAGAACCCACGCTTTCCTCGAAATTACTTTACTGACCTTTCGCTTGCGAAAGATTTGGATAAATAGTTTATAATGTTAATGCGCCTCATAGGGTTTGCCAGCTCCGTAGTTCATCAAAGGCAGCCTTGGCCATTTTAAGATGCAGCTTTGCTTTCAGGGCAAAGTGGTTGAGTTTTTCTTTGATTTTTAAGCGTTCTAGTTTGACAAAAGCGAGCATGACAGCAAAAATATGGTTGCATTGCGTTCGCTCCATTTTAGTTCAACTTAGAAACCCACCTGCTTAGCAGGTGGTAATATACTGCCGGCTATGCCTATCTTTACGGCATGGCAAAGTATAGAAAGGCAAGTCACGTAGTTTATAAGTGTGGTTATCATATTGTTTGGGTTCCCAAGTACCGATTTCGCATTCTTACAGGGGCCATCAAATAGTTGGTAGAATATGACATTAGAATGCTTTGCGATCGGACCGCCGAGCGGTGGAAAGGATGTATTGTGGAGGAGCTTAACGTGCAAGAAGACCACGTTCACTTGTTGGTTTCTGTGCCCCCCAAGATTTCTATTTCGCAACTGATGGGTATTTTGAAAGGCAAGATTGTCATTAAGCTTTTTAAGAGCTACCCTACGTTGAAAAAGAAGCCATATTGGCCGGCACCCCGGTGGGGAAATCATTTCTGGGCCAGGGGATACTTTGTCAACACAGTTGGCTTGGATGAGGATATGATAAAGCGCTACGTAAAGTACCAAGAGAAAGAGGAGAGAAGGGTGGAAGATCAACAGCAAGGATTTGACTTCTAGCCTTATACTTGCCGTCCCCCTTTGGAGGCTACCCAAAGCCACCTTCTAAGAAGGTGTGATTTTTACTTTAAGTTGCTCATCAGCGGTCAAGGTAACTCGGTATTTCTTCATCTTGCTTTTTGACAGCAGAATTACTAAATATACCCGCCATATCAAAGTTGGCCAAACACTAGCGGACTTCTGTCAGACGGCCGCCTTCAATCGGTCGCCAAATACCTTTTTGAACTTCTCTACTTTCGGACGAACCACAAATGAGCAGTAGCCCTGCTCCGGATTATTCTTGTAGTAGTTCTGGTGATACTCTTCTGCCGCGTAGAAGGTGTCCAGCGGACTAACCTCCGTAACGATCGGGTTGTCGAACGCACCGGAGGCATTCAGTTTCTCTTTGTACTCGGTAGCCGTTTTTTGCTGCGCTTCGTTATGGTAAAACACGACTGAGCGGTACTGTGTACCCACGTCGCTGCCCTGTCGGTTGAGGGTCGTAGGATCGTGAGTCTTCCAGAACACCTCCAACAGTGTGTCGAACGACACTACCGTAGGATCGTAGGTAATCTGCACCACTTCTGCGTGTCCGGTGCGGCCTTCGCATACTTCGCGGTACGCGGGGTTCTTGATGTGTCCGCCGGCGTAGCCCGACACGACCGAAGAAACACCCTCTAAATCCTGAAATACGGCTTCGGTGCACCAAAAGCAGCCGGAACCAAACGTAGCCTTTTCCATCAATATCTATTTACTAATTGCGTTTCGTTTCTTATTGTACGCTGCGTTAACGTATCTTTCGCGCCTGATGTTCCTCCAAACCTGATAATATGCCTACCCACTTTACCTCTGCCGCCGACGTAGACCACTGGCCCGATTGGCTGGCCGCTGCCCGAGCTGTCAAAACTAACTCTCGAGCCATGGCGCATCTGGGGCAGGACAAAACCATGTGTTTGTTATTTCTAAACCCTAGCCTGCGCACCCGCCTCAGCACCCAGCGGGCGGCCATCAACCTTGGCATCGACACGGTGGTGTTTGATGTGCAGCAGGGTGGTTGGCAGCTGGAGATGAACGATGGGGTGATCATGAGCGGCAATCGGGCCGAACACGTGCGCGAAGCAGCCGCGGTGATTGGGCAGTACTACGACCTCATCGGAGTGCGGGCGTTTGCTACCCTGCAAGATCGCGACGAAGACTACCAAGAGCAGGTCATTCAGCAGTTTGTGCGCTACGCCGGACGTCCGGTAATCAGCCTAGAATCATCGGTACGGCATCCTTTGCAGTCTTTCACTGATCTGATTACCATAGAGGAACACCGTCGGTCAGACCGACCCAAACTGGTGATTAGCTGGGCGCCTCATCCAAAAGCCCTGCCGCAGGCCGTAACCAACTCTCTGCTAGAGTGGACACAACTGACTGATTACGAAGTGGTGCTGACGCATCCGGAGGGCTACGAGCTTGCCAACCAGTTTACGCGAGGCATCACCGTCACCCACGATCAGCGGTCGGCTTTAGAAGGGGCGGACTTCGTCTACGCCAAGAACTGGTCTTCGTATCAGGAGTACGGGCAGGTATTGCGCACCGACGATGCCTGGATGATCACCCAAGAAAAGATGCGCCTGACGAACCAGGCGTACTTTATGCACTGCCTGCCGGTGCGGCGCAACGTGGTGGTAGAAGATGCGGTGATCGACAGTGATCGCAGTCTGGTGATTCAGCAAGCGGCCAACCGGGTAGTGGCAGCACAAACGGTGCTACAACAATTACTACAGCATGAGCAAAGTTAGCGTGATCAAGATCGGGGGGAAGGTGATCGAAGACCGTGCCCTGCTTACCGAGTTCTTGCGGGATTTTGCGGCCCTTTCCGAACCTAAAGTACTGATACACGGCGGCGGACGCAGTGCCACACAGATGGCGCAACGCTTAGGACTGGAGACCCGGCTTATCGACGGCCGCCGAGTCACTGATACCGCCATGTTGGAGGTGATTGTAATGGTTTACGGAGGGTGGGTTAATAAGCTGATCGTAAGCACTTTGCAATCATTTAACTGTCAGGCTTTAGGATTGACCGGGGCTGATGCTAATCTAATTCGTTCGGTGCGCCGCGACCCCCATCCGGTAGATTTTGGCCACGTAGGTGATGTGCGTCAGGTGCGGAGCGACTTACTGGACGCCTGGCTGTCGCAGGGATTGGTACCCGTACTCGCTCCGGTGACACACGACGGCGCCGGGCAGTTGCTCAATACCAACGCGGATACTATTGCCCGCGAAGTTGCTGTGGCCCTGTCGGCGTCTCGCGCTACAGATTTGTATTACCTATTTGAAAAAGCGGGGGTGCTGCGCGATGCTGAAGACGATACTTCGGTGATTCCTCAACTGTCGGAGGATGACTACCAGCGTTTGCGCACCGAGGGGCGGGTAGTGGCCGGTATGATTCCTAAGCTAGACAACGCCTTCGACGCCCTGCATCAGGGGGTTGAAAATGTGTATATTGCGCATCACCGTTCGCTCAATCGTTCACATTCCGGCACGCAACTATGGATACCTCATCACTCGCCCCCGCAGCCGTAGGCTTGCTGCAAGACCTCATTCGCACTCCGTCGCTGAGTCGAGAGGAAGCGGACACGGCCCAGCTGCTGGCCAACTACCTCGAGAAAGCCGGGAAAGAAACCCATCTCAAGCTGAACAACGTGTGGGTACGTTCGCATGACTTTCGTGACGGCTGGCCCACCGTACTACTCAATTCGCACCACGATACGGTGAAACCTACCGCCTCGTGGACGCTCGACCCGCACCAACCGGCCATTCGTCAGGGAAAGCTGTTTGGCTTGGGCAGCAACGATGCGGGGGGAGCCCTGGTATCGCTACTGCATACTTTCTTGTATCTCGACAACATTGAGAACCGAGGGTATAATGTCATCTTCGCTGCCACTGCCGAAGAAGAGATTTCCGGTGCCCACGGCATCGCCGCCATTATTGATGAGCTCGGTACTATTGATCTGGGTATCGTGGGCGAACCAACGAGCATGGAAATGGCGGTGGCTGAAAAGGGGTTGATAGTACTGGACGGTGAAGCCGAAGGTTTGGCGGGACACGCGGCTCGTAAAGAGGGAGTGAACGCTATTTACGCCGCTTTGCAGGATATTCGCTGGATTAAAAATTTTCATTTTCCTCACCGGTCAGAGGTACTGGGGGACGTGAGCATGTCGGTGACGCAGATTCAGGCGGGCACGCAGCACAACATGGTGCCTGATCGCTGCACGTTTGTGGTCGACGTGCGCACCAACGAGTGCTATACCAACGCGCAGATACTGGAGATTATCCAACACAACACCAGTGCTAAAATGACACCTCGCTCGCTACGGCTCAACTCGTCGAGCGTGCCGTTGGATCATCCGGTAGTGCAACGAGGCATGGCCCTCAACCTACCTTACTACGGTTCGCCGACGCTGTCTGATCAAGCTTTGATGACTGGTTTCCCGACGCTCAAGCTCGGACCGGGCAAGTCGGAGCGCTCGCACACCGCCGATGAGTACATTCGAGTGAGTGAGATAGAACAGGGTATCCAAACTTACTGTGCGTTGCTGGAAGGGTTGCGGTTGAGGTAAGACTACCGTTATCACTTACACTGTCGGGCTGCTTTAGTACGCTAAAAGTCGAAGCTTAATTGAACCCCGCGCTCCGGAGTACGGTCTGACAGCAGATTAGACACTCCAATACCGATCAGGCGCACTGATTGTGCTTCGGTGCTTACTTGTAGTAACAGTTCATCTGCTAGCGTTTTGATGGTGGTTACGTGGCTGATGGTCTGCTTTTGGGTGATGCTGCGCGTAATAATCGTAAAATCAGCGTACTTGACCTTGAGCGTGAGGGTGTAGCCTTGCGCCTGCGCTTTTTCCATGCGCTCCATCAAAATTTCGGCCACCCGATGCGTTTGCTCCCGCAACGCTTGTCGGGTGTGCAGGTCATCCTCAAAAGTGCGTTCTGCGCTGATTGATTTGCGGATTCGACTGGGGTTCACCGCCCGTTCGTCTTCCCCCCGTACGATACGGTAGTAGTAGCGCCCCACCTTACCGAACTGCTGATAGAGCTTTTCTTGCGGTATACGTTTGAGGTCAGAGCCGAGGTAAATGCCAAAATGGTGCATCTTGCGGGCCGTGACCCGTCCGATGCCGTGGAACTTCTCAATCGGTAAGGCTTCTAAAAAGGCTTCCGCTTCTTCGGGCAGGATCACCTTGAGTCCGTCCGGTTTGTTGATGTCTGAGGCCACCTTGGCCAGAAATTTATTGTACGAAATACCGGCGGAAGCGGTGAGCCGGGTTTCCTCCTGAATCTGCTGGCGAATGTTCATCGCAATGCGAATCGCTGAAGTAATGCCCGGTTTGTTTTCGGTCACATCGAGGTATGCTTCGTCGAGCGATAGTGGTTCCACCAGATCGGTGTACTGCCGAAAGATATCTCTGATCTGCTGAGAAACCGTGCGGTACACCTCGAATCGAGATTTCACGAAGATGAGTTGCGGACACAACTGTTTGGCTTTGGCTGAGGCCATCGCGGAGCGCACCCCGTAACGTCGGGCCTCGTAGCTCGCTGCGGCCACCACACCCCGCTGGCTGCTACCGCCTACGGCCACGGGCTTGCCCCGGTAGGCGGGGTAATCGCGCTGCTCTACCGACGCAAAAAAAGCGTCCATGTCGATATGAATGATTTTGCGCACCGCCTTCTAATTATTAATGACTAATGCTTCATAAAGCTATCATTATTCACCGCTTACTAGCTATTTGAGAACTATTTTTGAGGTTTTGGGTTCTACACAAAAGGTGTTTATTCGTAAATAATCACGCCCATTCGGTTGTAATGATATATGCCCCGTTCCAAGAAAATATTTTTGCTGCTAGCAGCACTTTTTCTGTTGGCCATACTATACATCAGCTACGATATAGCGCAACGAACTACTTTTCCGGGCTCTAAACCTAACCTGAAGGAAAGAATAGAAGCGCAAGATTCCTAACCCCTCTCATAAACCTTTACGCTTTGACGCAGAAGAAAAACAAAGTCGATATTACTCGGATCGATTTGGATAAAATGAAAGATATGACGACCGATCAACCCGGGTTGGTTGCTTTTCCGCATTCGGTGGGCGGGGCGGTCATCAAACCTGAAGACGAAGGTAAGATGAAAGGGCGGTCGGTATCGGCCATGCGCCAGCAGACCGAACGGCAGATGCAGCAGCTCTACGAGCAGGCGCAAACGCTGGCCAAACAGGCCCGGTCGATTCAGCATCGAGTGGAAGTCTCCGAACGAATCTACACCGCTCAGATGAACTTTGAGCCGATCATTAGCCATACCTACTACTTTTACGAGCGAAAAGATGGCACCGACGTGCTCTCGATGGTTTCTCCCCAAGAATGGGGAAAGCGGATTCCGTTCGAACGCTACGTGGCTGAGGTTACGCTACTATCTGATCATACCTGGGAGGTAAAGCGGGCCGAAGAGGACGCCGGTTGATAAGCGCTGGTAAATAAATGAGCGCACCGTGCCTTTCTCATGCTTCATGCACTTACCTTGGGCAGTAGTCTCATCTGAATTTCTTTACATGAACCCACTGCTGTATCAAGCACTTATTTCAGCCGTCAAGCGGCGGCAGAACCACGATCGTCCTCCGTCTCGTCAGCAAGACAAACAGGATAAGAAGCGGGGGGTCGTGCTCGTGCACTGGATTGAAGAGGTCATCATGATCGTGTTGGGCATCTTTGCGGCCGGCTTTGGCCTTAAGGGCTTTTTGCTTCCTAACTCATTCATCGACGGGGGCGTGACTGGGATTTCACTACTCATCGAAGAGATTACCTTCTTCCCGTTGTCTATTCTGCTGGTCATCATCAACTTTCCGTTTATCCTGCTGGGCTACACAGCCATCGGGCGAGGGTTTGCAATCAAGAGTATGGTGTCTATCACAGTGCTGGCGGTGGTCGTTGCTTTTGTGCCCTATCCGGTAGTAACCGCCGATACCTTGCTGGTGGCTATTTTTGGTGGGTTCTTTCTGGGCTTGGGTATTGGGCTTACCATGCGGGGCGGGGCCGTGATCGATGGCACCGAAGTACTAGCTATCTTCCTGGCACGCCGTACCGGGGTGAGTATCGGGAGCATCATCATGGTTTTTAACGTAGCCATCTTCGCCATCGCGGCCTACATTCTATCCGTAGAGGTAGCCCTATACGCAATTCTAACGTACTTTGCGGCGGCTAAAACGATTGACTTTGTCATCAATGGGGTAGAAGAGTATACGGGGGTAACCATCATTTCTCAGCTGAGCGAAGAGATACGACTGGCTATTATCGAGAACCTAGGAAGAGGCTGTACGGTGTATCAGGGTAAGCGCGGGTTTGCCCGGCGGGGGGAAGTCCTCATGAGTACTGACATCGTCTTCACGGTAGTGACTCGTCTGGAGCTGGCCAAGCTTAAGAAAGAAATTGATAAAGTAGACCCGAGCGCCTTTATTGTGATGAGTAGCATCAAAGATACTCAGGGAGGAATGATCAAGAAAAAGCCTTTCCACTAATTTACGAGCGGTAGGACCAGATTCAAGGTAGGGACTGATTGCAATCAGTCCCTACCTATGATGACTACACCTTCGCACTCTTCACAGTTTTGATAATGCGAGCCGCAATCTTGTAGGGGTCCGCGTTAGAAGCCGGGCGGCGATCTTCCAGCCATCCCTTCCAGCCGTTTTCTACGGTGGCAATCGGAATACGAATAGATGCGCCGCGGTCAGAGATTCCGTAGCTAAACTTATCGATGGACTGCGTTTCGTGCGCACCGGTCAATCGTTGGTCATTGTCGGCGCCGTAAACGGTAATGTGTTCTTGCACTACTGGCTCAAAGGCTTGACAAATAGTATCGTACACGTCCTTTGAACCCGCCTCGCGGAGCGTAGAGTTAGAGAAATTGGCGTGCATACCTGATCCGTTCCAATCACCTTTTACCGGCTTGGGATGCCAGTTGATCATGAGGCCGTATTTCTCGGCGGTACGTTCGGCCAGGTATCGTCCTACCCAGATGTGATCACCCGCCTCGGCGGCTCCCTTCGCGAAGGTCTGAAACTCCCACTGTCCGGCGGCTACCTCCCCGTTAATACCTTCTACATTGACACCGGCGTCGAGGCACAGATTGAGGTGCTCCTCGATAATTTCACGGCCGTAGGCCTTGCCTGCTCCCACCGAGCAGTAGTACGGTCCCTGAGGAGCCGGATAACCTTCGGCAGGGAAACCGAGCGGTTTGTTGGTAGCGGGGTCCCACAGGAAGTATTCTTGCTCAAAACCGAACCAAAAGTCATTATCATCATCATCAATCAGGGCCCGGCCGTTAGTCTCGTGGGGCGAACCGTCGGCACTCAGTACTTCGGTCATTACAAGCCAGCCGTTGTCGCGCGCCGGATCTTCGAAGAGTGCTACCGGTTTTAGCAAACAGTCAGAAGAGCCGCCTTCCGCCTGCTCGGTAGAGCTGCCGTCAAATGACCACACGGGGCAGTCTTCTAACTGACCGCTAAAATTGTTGATAATCTTGGTTTTACTGCGTAGACTTTGGGTAGGTTTGTATCCGTCTAGCCAGATATACTCAAGTTTTGCTTTGGACATAGGTAATCGGTATTAAGAGTTTGTTGATTGTAAAGATTCTACTAGATAATTAAGCAGCCGTCTATCCCGTAGGTTGTAATGATAACTACAGAATAATCAATAATAACTGCTAATATACGTCAATATGCGTATCGATAATAAATACGGCCATCATTATTATTGAATTCTAATCAAATGGCTGTTTTAATGTGATTGTCGTAAAACTCGCTCTTTTTTCGGGGGAATAATTATAGGCTATGAGCCAAATATTATTTGGTAGCGACTGTTTCTTGCAAGAACAGTCAAATTATCAGAACTTTACACTCGTAAACAGACACTATGGAAACACCAATCGCGCGTAGCGTTGCTTTTTACACGCTGGGTTGCAAGCTTAACTATTCGGAGACGTCTACCCTAGGACGGATGATGAAGCAGCGGGGCTATCGCCAAACGAGTTTCGAGCAGGGGGCCGATATTTATATTATTAATACCTGCTCAGTGACCGATAACGCTGATAAAAAATGCCGCAAGGTGGTACGGGAAGCGCGTAAGTACGCCCCAGATGCCTACGTGTGCATTGTTGGATGTTACGCCCAGCTCAAACCCCGCGAAATTGCTGAAATACCGGGTGTAGACGCCGTGTTGGGGGCTGCCGAGAAATTTCGCCTGCTAGAACTGCTGGACGGTTTTGTGCGTTCGGAGCAACCCTTGGTGCTGGCATCAACCATCGATGAGGCCCGTACTTTTCATCCGGCCCATGCTATTCATGATCGCACCCGTACCTTCCTGAAGGTGCAAGACGGATGTAACTACCACTGTACGTTCTGCACCATCCCCCTGGCGCGCGGTAAAAGTCGTAGCGATAGCCCTGAAAATATCCTGAAGTCGGCGCACCACATTGGTAAATCGGGAGTGAAAGAGGTGGTGCTGACCGGGGTCAACATTGGTGACTACGGTATTGAGCACGGGCGGCGGCGCCACCGTTTCTTGGACTTGCTGAGGGAGCTGGACCAGGTAGAGAGTATTGAGCGGTTTCGTATTTCTTCTATTGAACCCAACCTACTGAGTAACGAGATTATCGAATTTGTCGCACACTCGTCGCGGTTTGTACCACATTTTCACATTCCCCTTCAGTCAGGATCTAATCAAATACTACGGCGCATGCGTCGTCGCTACCTGCGCGAGCTTTACGTGGATCGAGTGCAGAAGATCAAGCGGTTGATGCCACACGCCTGCATTGGGGTGGATGTGATCGTAGGTTTTCCGGGCGAAACGGATGCCGCTTTTCGTGAGACCTACGAGTTTCTGAATAAGCTTCCCGTATCATACCTGCACGTGTTCACCTACTCAGAGCGGATCAACACCCCCGCTGCCGTGATGGATGAGGCGGTTCCTCCGGCTACCCGGCGCGAGCGGGCAAGCATGTTGCGCACCTTATCGGCCAAAAAACGCCGACAATTCTACGAAGAAAACGTGGGACGCGTCGCTACCGTCCTGTTTGAGAATGACGTAGAAGATGGACAAATACACGGTTTCACCGAAAACTACGTAAGGATCACCGCGCGTTATGATCCGCTACTGATCAACGAGCTGCGTGAGGTACGAACGACGGCTGTCAACGAAGCCGGTAAGATGGAAGTAGAGGAAGTACAGCTAGCCAGCCATTGATACTGACCACGGTCGGTATGTGACTTTAGCGCGGTTCGTACGCGCGTATTGGTAACTTTCACCGATCTTTCTATCTTCATCCCCGAATATCGACAACGCAGTCACCACATAACATCAAGCACATGAAATTTGCTACCTTATTCACGGCATCAGCCATCCTACTTTCAGCCTGTCAGTCAGCCAACTCTGACCAAACAGTAACCGAGGAAACCTCAGCGGCAATGACCTCAGCCGACGTATCATTGGGTGATAACACCCTCACCGATACGGAGAAAGCGGATGGGTGGCAGTTGCTGTTCGACGGCACCTCTACGGAACAGTGGCGTGGTGCCCATCGCGATGCTTTTCCGGAGCAAGGCTGGCAGATTGGCGACGGTATGCTCATGGTACAAGCGTCTGACGGGGGCGAATCGCAAAATGGCGGTGACATTGTGACCAAAGAAGAGTTTTCGAACTTTGAGTTGCAGCTAGATTTTAAGCTCACCGAGGGAGCCAATAGCGGCATCAAGTACTTTGTTACCGAAGCATACAACCCCGAGGGTTCGGCCATTGGGCTAGAGTACCAACTGCTGGATGACGAGCGCCACCCCGACGCTAAGTTAGGTAACAATGGTGGCGGCACTCGCACGCTCGCTTCGCTTTACGATCTACAGGCGGCTAACGCTGACAAACCGGCTAACCCCATCGGAGAGTGGAACACCGCCCGACTCGTGGTGGAGGGCAAGCAGGTGAAGCACTACCTGAACGGTGAGGAAGTGCTGACCTATGAGCGAGGCAGCGAGGCCTACCAGCAAATGGTACAGGCCAGTAAGTACAAAGACTGGGACAATTTTGGTATGGCCGACAGTGGGCACATTCTACTGCAAGACCACGGCGACCTGGTTTACTATAAAAATATCAAAATACGTAGCCTGTCTTCTGATTAATGAGCGGCACAACAGATACACACATATAATCTATCGTCATGAAGACCTCGGAGATTGTTCGCCAAAACAAAGGCCGCATTATGCAGCGCTGGCTAGAACAGGTGAAGGTGGAGATGCCAGAGGCGGATGAGCATGGTCATGTGGCATTACGCAACGACTTGCCCGATCTGCTCAACGATATTGTGGCTAATACCGATCAGCAAGCGGGTGATCAGGATGCTCACAATAGTTTTGAACACGGCTATTTGCGCGCTACCTTTAAAAACTACAGTATGGCGCACGTAGTCCGTGAGTACCGGATACTGATGGACGTACTGCTAAAAACCATAGATGAGCAAGGGACGGTCAGTGTATCAGACCGTGATAAAATTATTTTTGCCGTTACGATGGCCATCGAAGAGGCGAGTCAGATATTTTTTCGGGAGCGCCAGCAGCAGAGCGAGGACGCTCAACAAGTAGCGGAGGAACTATCGGATAAGCTTCAGCACGAAGGACAACTGCGCGATGATTTTATCAGTACGGTGACCCACGACATCCGCAACCCATTGGCCAGCATTAGATCGTTGGTATCTCTGTTACAAACATCATCTGATGAAAGTAATAGTTCTAAAACCGAAAAGCTGCTGGAAGCTATTGATACGAGTGCCACTCGGGCGGATGAGCTTATTCAGAACCTGCTAGACGTTAATTTGATCCGAATAGGAGAAAAGCTACCCATTTCTCCCCAATCATGTGATTTATCGGATACGATACGGGCCGCCGTCACCGCTTTTAAGACGGACGAATTGGTGGATATCAGGCTCCAGATAGAAGAACCGCTTACGGTTTTTTGTGACGCTGAAGCGTTGCGTCGTGCCTTGGACAACCTGCTCAGTAATGCTATTAAGTACGGCGACGGCCTAATTACGGTACGCGCTCATGCTACTGACGACGGAGGTGCGCAGTTGTCAGTACACAACGAAGGAAATGCCATTCCGGCTGACCAGCAGCAAAAGATATTCTCCCGCTATTATCGGCGTCAAGGGCAACATCAAATAGGCTGGGGCATTGGTTTATCGCTGGTACAGGGCATCATCGAAGCACATGATGGTACCGTATCGCTTAGCAGCACTGCTGAAGAAGGTACGGAGTTTACGCTGCACCTACCCCCGCAAGAAAAATAATCGCCGTCGGCTACTAAGCAGGTAAATAGCAACAAACGACACTTGTCAGCCATCTGTCTTTATACGGTTAGTGGCAGTGGCAGTGGCAGTTACTACATACTGCTGCTGCCTCTTGCCACTGCTACTACTTAAGAAGGCACCTAAAAGAAACACTTGGCTGGAAAGTGACGAACATTTATGGGTAAGTACTTACTGCTTCGCCAGGTGCTTCTCCAGAATTTGACTGAAGTTTTCCTGCACCGACTGCTTGGGAACAAAAGCACTCACCGACGGAAACTCTCTGGCTTTATCCATATCCTGCTTACGCAGTGATGAGCTCAGCACCACGAGTTGGGTATCGGGGTGAGATTGGTAGAACTCGTTTTCGTAGAGTTCTATGAACTCAAAGCCATCGTACATGGGCATCTTCAAATCGCACATAATCAGGTTAGGGTACACATCGCCGGTACACGAGCGTAGGTGCTGTAGTGCGTCTTCGGCACTGGTGAAGGCCGTAAATATCACGTGGCTGGCTCGGGTCTTCATCCATTCTTCGGCCACAAAATTGTTGATCTCATCATCGTCGATCAGCACGACGCGCAGAGACTGTTTTTGGTTGCTCGGAGTCATATGATTTTAAATAAACGGTGAAAGTAGTGCCTTGACCTAGTTGGCTCTCTACCTCTAAATACCCTCCGTTGCGCTCTACCATGGTTTTAATCAAGTGCATACCGATGCCCTTACCGTTGGCTTGGCGGGTGAGTCGCTCAAAAGGTTTAAAAAGTCGGTCTTTGAAACGTTTCAGATCAATACCGATGCCGTTGTCAGAAAATTGAAGCTTTACAAAGCGGTCAGCTGGTACCGTACGCAGGGTGACGCGCAAGGGGCGATCGGCCGAACGGTACTTGATCGCATTGCTCAGCAGGTTACGAGTAATACTATCCAGATAAGGAGGAACGTAACAGATCATAGGAACCTCAAAGTCGGCGTCTATCTGCGCATCTGCTTCTTTGATCTGCTGCTCCAGCTCCTCTGAAATGAGGCGCAGCGTTTGATGAAAGCTGACCTCTCGCGATTCATCCTGACCAAACTGCTGAATATTAAGAATTTTGATAAGCCCACTTAACGTGCTTTCCAGCCGGAATACTGAAGTGCTGATCTTTTCAATGATCGTAGGATACTGGTTACTATCAGCTTCCTGTAGTAGCTGCGTGAGCGAAATAAGATTGGCCACCGGCGACCGTAGATCGTGTGCGGCGGTAAACACAAAGTTATCCAGGTACTCGTTGGCAATTTTGAGCTGACGGTTGGTTTCTTTCAAGCGGGCCGTTGACAACGCCTGCTCAGTGATATCCTGTACAATGAGGACAAATACCTCCTGGTCGCGGTAGCGAGTGGCTTGCAAATCAGACAACACCGGATAGTGCGTGCCGTCTTTCCGCTGGTGCACCGTTTCAAACTGTACGTTGTCTTCGCTGTCTTCGTCTAGGCTATAGGTGAGGGTCTGAAACTGCTTACGGCTCAGCTCCGCCGTGATATCGAGCAGGGTGAGCGAACGCATGTCAGACAGGCTGTAACCCAAATTTTCTTGCGCCCCCTGGTTGACGGTAATGAATCGTAGGGTTCGGGCATCGCAGATGTAAATCTCGTTGTGTGAGTTCTCTAGCAGGCGTCCGTACTGAAGGGCTTCTTCTTCGGCTGACTTACGCTGGGTAAGGTCTACGCAGGTGCCTACCAACCGGGGCTCCTTGGTTTTATGATCCTTGATGGTGCGTCCTTGGGTGTAGATGTGGTGGACGCTATCGTCGCGCCACACCACCCGGTACTCCATATCAAGCTCCTCTTCCGTGGCCACCGTGTGCAGAATGGCATCCGCCACTTGATCCCGGTCTTCCGGGTGTATTCGTATCAGGCTGGTCTTCATCGAGTGGTCAAACTCCTTGGCATCCATATCATAGAGCTCGAGCATGTGCATATTCCATTCCATACGCTGGGTGAGAGGGATCCACTCCCATACGCCTACCTTCATCGATTCAATGACCAGCTCAAGACGCGTTCTAGTATCTTTGATCTTCTTTTCTGCGCTCCGACGCGCTCTGCGGGCTTTTTTAACCTCGGTGATGTCCACGAAGGTGATGACCACACCATCGGTTTGGCCGTCGCTTCTGCGGTAAGGCAACACCTGGTTGTAATAGTAGCGTCCTGACCTGGTCTCTACCTCTCGGCGAACTGCCTTACCGTCTGACCGTACCTTTTGCACGTCTTTGACCAGATAGTTTCGTTTGAGATCGGTATTAAGATTCCGAAAGGGACGGCCCACGTCACGTGAGCCAATGTCGACCACCTCGGCTACGTTGGGAGTGACGGAGCGAATATTAAGCTCTTGATCCAGGAAGACGGTAGCAATGTCGGTGCTGGTCAGCAGGTTGCTAATGTCATTGCTATAACTGATGAC
The DNA here is from genome assembly GCA_965213875.1 of Tunicatimonas sp. GTDB lineage: Bacteria > Bacteroidota > Bacteroidia > Cytophagales > Cyclobacteriaceae > Tunicatimonas. The sequence goes on from CBDCAN010000041.1 coordinate 25,428, forward strand.
CTCGTTGATCTTGGCCTTAAGCTCCGCATTGACGGTATAAAGCTCTTCGTTAACCGACTGTAGCTCTTCATTCGAGCTCTGTAGCTCTTCGTTGCTGGCCTGCAGTTCTTCATTACTCGCCTGTAACTCTTCATTACTGGTTTCTAACTGTTCGGTGAGCGACTGTAACTCATGATTTTTTTGCTGCACCTCTCGCTCGAGGGCTTCTATCTGGTCAGAGGCTAAGTTTCCCTGCTGAATAACAATTGACTTCTGATCGGCTACTGCATCACTTTGCGTGAACTCTACCAGTATGATATTTTTCTCCAGATGTTCCTGCCACACTTCCTTAAACCGAACGTCATAAGGCGACGTGTTTTCGTCTTGGCCGAAGCTGATCGCTTCAAAGTTGATATCAGTATCTTCTTGCTGGGCTTTTTGTATACCCGTTCTGATCAAGGGGCGCTGCTCTTTGCCCACCATATTGAGCAGGTTGAGCTGTGCTTGCTTCTGAGGAAACTGAAGAAAAGGCGCCACATCACCGTTAATGTACAATATATTAGCGTCGGTGTCAGTAAACACGGCTACTGGTGCGTGCTCTTCCAGCAGAAGTGCCGCATAATGATCCGAGAGGTACCCTTTGCTAGAGGCAGCGGGTTTGCGGGGGGCGGGTTGGTGGGCGGCTGCTACCGGATGGCCGGTGGGCATCACCAGATTGGACGAAAGCCGATCAAACTTTTTCTTCTGCGTGCTCCGAAAAATGTTGGTATTGGCAATACCCTGAAAGGCTTGCGCTACTTCACCGAGGTTTTCATTACTTCCTAAGATCAGAAACCCCTGATGGAGCAGCGAGTAGTGGAAATTCTTTAGAATGCGCTGCTGAACTTTAGGCTTGATATAAATTAATGTATTGCGGCAAGAGATGAGGTCCATCCGAATGAAGGGCGGGTCTGACACCAGGTTATGCACCGCAAAAACAACCTTCTCCCGAATGTTTTTATTAACCTTGAAGCCCGTCGGTATCTGCTTAAAGTAGCGCTCCATCCATCGAGACTCTACGTCGTGCATGATACTGAGCGGAAACGTACCGCTACCCGCTCGGGCCAGGGCCTTTTTGTCAATATCGGTAGCAAAAATTTTGAAGTCTACGTACTGATGCCGCGATTGGTAGTCGCTGAGTAGTATCGCAATGGTGTAGGCCTCTTCGCTGGTTGAGCAGCCGGGCACCCACACCCGAATGGTTTCCCCTTCTTCTTTACTTTTGAACAACTGTGGCACCACCGTTTCGGCGAAAGTGTCCCACACGTGCTTGTCGCGAAAAAAACACGATACCGCAATCGAGAACTCTTCGCTGAGTAGCTCTACCTCATCCGGGTGATTGCGTAGGTGCTGGTGGTAGGCTTGCATTCCCTTCTGATCAACAATACGAGCGCGTTTGTCGATGCGGCGTAGCAGGGTAGGGGTGCGGTGCTGCCGAAAGTCGTTGCCAGTTTTGTTATACACGAGCGTGAGTATGCCCAGTAGTATCCGGTCATCAGTCAGCGTCTCGTCATCGAAGTCGACGTTTTGCCCCGGAATATCATGCGCCAGGCGGTTGATCTCCTTCGGTATGAGCGGCATCTCGAGGCACATATCGGCCCCGGCGGCCTGGGTGGCGCTCGGCATGCCGTCGAACTTGGCGGTGGCCGGGTCCTGCACAATCACAATTCCGCCTTCTTCGCGAATGGTTTTTACGCCCCGGCTACCGTCAGAACCGGTGCCCGACAGCACAATGCCAATGGCTCGCTCTCGGTAGGTCTGGGCCAGCGAATGAAAAAAAGTATCAATAGGCAGGTTGAGGTCCGACGACTGGGCCTTGGGGGTAGGGCGTAATAGATCTTTTTCTACCAGTAGGTTATGACGGGGTGAGATGAGGTATATGTGGTTCGGTTCCAGCGTGACCAGTTTTTCTACCACAGTGATGGGCATACTGGTGTGCCGACCGAGCAGCTCGTCCATCATACTCTCATGGTCAGAGGACAAATGTTGGATGACCACGAAAGCAAAGGAGGTGTCAGACTCTACTTTACTGAAGAACTGCTGTAGCACTTCTAACCCACCCGCTGAAGCGCCGATACCTACCACGTAAGAATTAATCATACCTAAAAATACCGTAATTCAGATCGGCTAAAAGCCTAAATATAATACTTATAATGATGAAAGAGTAACGAATGATGACGGATGAATAATGATTGTACTATTGCTCATTAGCCGTTATTCACTACTCATTACTATGGTAAGGTTTGAGGTAGAGGTTGAACGTGCTGCCTTGATCCGGCGCACTACTCACAATAATGTGTCCTCCGTTCTTCTCGACCATGTTCTTTACCAGGTGCATACCGATGCCTTTGCCTTCTCCCTGTAGGGTGAGGCGCTCGAAGGCTTTAAAGAGTTTATTGTGCCCCCGCTGTATATCAATACCCTGCCCGTTGTCTTTTACGCGTAGGCTCACGTAGTTGGGATGAGGGTGGGTGCTTACGGTGATCTCAAGGGGCCGTTCGGGATGCCGGTACTTCAGGGCGTTGCTGATAAGGTTGCGCAAAATACTTTCCAGAAAGGGTTCTACGTAGTAAACCGATTCCACCGCAAAGTCGGTACGCAGCGAAGCATGTGCCGCCTGGATGGTAGGCTCCATATCAGCGGTTAGTTTCTTAAAGACGTGGTCGAAGCGAATCTCGACGAGTTTCTTCTGTTCGTACTGCTGAATGTTCAGAATCTGAATGAGTCCGTTGAGCGTATCGTCTAACCGCTCTACGGACCGCTCTACCTTGTCTACCACCATGTCGTTGTGCGTGCCGGCGTGCCACAGCTCAGCCAGGGCCCGCAGGTTGGCCACGGGCGAGCGCAGGTCGTGGGCGGCCATGAAGACAAAATCATCCAGGTACTCATTGGCAATCTTGAGCTGCCGATTGGTGGCCTGGAGCGATAGTTCGTTTTCTTTGCGCCGGGTGATATCTACGTTAGTACCCAGCATTTTGATAGGTTTACCTTGATGGTCGCGAATGACACTACCCTGGCCGTTGACGTACGTGATGCCACCTTGAGCATCTACTACCCGAAAGTCTTCGTGGTAAAACTGATGATGCTCAATGGCCTGTTGAATCGCCTCCTGGATGGCGGGAAGGTCATCGGGGTGGATACGATCGAGTACTTTGTCTACCAGCAGTTTCTGATTCGTATCTAACTCGAATATCTCATTCCAACGCTGGTTCCCTATCACCAGATTCGTCTCCAGGTCCCACTCCCAGATGCCGGTTTGTGAAGACTGCAGTACCAAATCCAGACGTTCGGCTGTGTCGCGCACCTTTTGCTCGGCCAGCTCCTTTTCGGTGATGTCACGAATGCTAAGCAAAATAAGCTCGGGCAAGTCGCTGGCCTGAGAAACCCGCACCGCGTTGAGCTGCATCACCCGAAACCCAAGCTGAGAAAAATTTGCCTGCATCACATAATCGTTGACCACCGCATTTTGCGGAATCACTTCGTTGAGTAAGTGTCGCAGCTCTTCCGTATCCCACTGTGCATCATTTACCGCATAGACACTTTGCTGGACCGTGTCCTCCGGGCGCATCATAAACTTTTCGTAGTAGGCGGGGTTGGCCGAAACCACTTCGTGTTGCGCATTGAGCACCACCAGCGGATCTTTAACGCTCTTCACGATGCTTTCGGCGTAGTTCTTAGCGTCTTTTACCGCCTGTCGGGCCTGCTTAATTTCGGTAAGGTCAACAAAAGTAATCACCAGTCCGTCTACCGTATCGTCACTCTTCAAGTAAGGGAATATCCGCAGCAAAAACCGCTTTTTGTTGCGAGTAGCTACCTCTTGTTCAATAGACTGACCATCATCAGAAACCTTCTGTATATACTGTAGTAGGTTGACATCCACCAAGTTGATACTGAAGTGGTCGATGGCGCGGCCCTGATCACTCTGACTGATAGGAATAACCTCCGCGATGGCCGGAGTGAACATCCTGATGCGATGGTACTGATCCAGAAACAGGGTAGCAATCCGCGTGCTCTTAAGCAGGTTATCAATGTCATTGTTCTTGAGCATCAACTCTTCCACCTTCTCCTGCAATTCGGTGTTGACGGTGTAGAGCTCTTCGTTGAGCGACTGTAGTTCTTCGTTTGAGCTTTGCAGCTCTTCGTTAGAAGACAACAGCTCTTCGTTGCTAGCTTGCAACTCTTCGCTTCCGATCTCCAGTTGCTCTTGCAACTCGTTGATGTCTCGCTCCCGAACACGAGAACGGTCTTCCAGTTGCTTGATGCGTTCCTGGGCCAGATCATCGAAACTAATACTCTCCCAGTTGGCCCCTTCTTCTTTTTTTGGGTTCAGAAATTCTACCAAAACCAGTGGTTCTTTGGCATCGATAGAGATGATCCTGCTAAAGCGAATAGATACTTTCTCATTCTCCTGCAGCACCACGTCTTCGTAGACTATCGTCTTGCCCCCCTTGATCGCTTTTTCTACCCCACTCTGCATCAGAATGGCAGGCTCACTTTCTAGCATACGGTCGAGCCGCAGCTGCACCTGGCGCCGCGGCAGGCTAAAGTAGCGGTCGGCATTGCCGTGTATGTAAAGCACCTCGAGGGTAGCGCTCACAAAGATGCTATCGGGTGCGTGCTGCTCGGCCAGAATATCCGTGTAGGCATCATGATCTGTGTAGTTCAACTTCTGTCGGGGCCGCTGCGACCGCCGGTCTACCAACGGCGGATTGGAGTGGGGGGAAGGCATGCCCGTCTGGCGAATCGTATGTTCGTAGTGCGGGTTAGAGGTGAAAATCTTGCTGCGAAAATTGATGGTTTCAAAGGCCGCTTTCATCTCACCCAGGTTCTCGCTTTTACCCAGCAACAGGATACCTTCATTCCTGAGCGAAAACTGAAAACTCTGCATCACCTTTTGCTGCATTTCCGGCTGAATATAAATGAGTGCGTTGCGACACGACACCATATCCATATTGATGAAGGGCGGATCAGACAGAAAGTTATGCAATGCGAATACGAAGTGCTCACGAAATTCTTTCTTCACCCGGTAGCCCAGCCCAAGGTGATCAAAGTACTTGCCGATATACTCAGTCGGCACCACATTGGTAATGTCTTCGCCGTACAGGCCGTTGCCGGCGTGGGTAATGCCCCGGTTGTCTACATCAGTAGCAAATATCTTGATAGACACCTTGAGCTTGGCCTTTTGAATAGCCTCCAAAAAAAGAATACCCATCGTGTAGGCCTCTTCACCGGTAGAGCAGCCCGACACCCATACTCGAATGGTATCCCGGTTCTTCTTCTTGGCCAAGATAACCGGAATGACCTCTTTAGCGACATCTTCCCATACTTCAGCATCGCGAAAAAACTGCGACACGCCGATCAGAAACTCCTTAGATAAGTTGATGGCCTCTTCGGGTACCTGCTCGATGTACTGATAGTAATCTTTAATCGTTGGCATGTCCAGGATAGACATGCGCTTGCCCAGCCGACGTAGAATCGTTTCTTGCCGGTAGTAGGAGAAGTCGATCTTGGTACGTTCCAGGATCTCACCAATAATCTCGTTAAGGTAGTCTTCTTCCGTCGTAAGAAGCTTTTCCGGTTTGTCCGGCAGCAGCGGGGCGTTGTTGCCGTCTACCAGTCGGTTTACCTCTTCGGCAATCTTGGGAATAGACAGGGTGTAATCGGCCACCCCCGAGTTGATGGCCGAGCGGGGCATGCCGTCAAACTTCGCTGTTTCGGGCGACTGAGCCATCACGATACCGCCTTGTTCATGGATGGTACGGATGCCCCGGCTACCGTCGGTGCCGGTGCCCGACAGTACAATGCCGATGGCACAATCTTGCCGGGCGTGGCCCAACGAATGGAAGAATAAATCAATGGGTAGGTTGATTTTATTGGCCGGATCGTGGTCAATCGGTTGCAGCGTATCACCTTCCAGCATGATGTTTTGCTTCGATGACATCAGATAGATATGCCCTGGTTCAACCGGGGTGGGGCCATCGAGCTTCACGATGGGTAGATCGGTATACTTGGCCAACAATTCGTTCATCAGGCTCTTGAAGTCA
>CBDCAN010000042.1:0-128198 GCA_965213875.1 Tunicatimonas sp.
CCCTAACGATGGATATCGTCCGAAGGCTCAGAGCCTTCAACAGAGAGGAATATTTCTTAGAAGATGTACTACAAAAAGGTGCTTTCGAAGAGCAGTAAATACAGTATAAAGTGCGTAATGCACATTTTTCAAGCAGTAGTACCTGCCTATCTCTTACCGCTGCTTACTACCCTGAAACTGACCTGATAAACCGTTGGTTGAAACACACCTCAAAGCTTAGCTCACGTTGCAGTAGATGCATGCGTCCGCCTCTTTACACTTCTTTTTCTTCTACCTGTTTCATAAACTCTCCGAGTGTATCATTAGCATCAGGACCGTAAGTGTGTACTACAGTTCCTTTGGTACCATCACTTGCCTCAATAGCGTACAAGATGGAAAGGTCGTCGGGATTACTCTCACCCTCGAAGCGAAAGTTCTCGTTGATCACCAGCTCGCTCGCTGAGAACTCCTTTTCACTATCAATTACTTGCAGCGCTCCGTCGCTTAGCTTAAAGTTAGCCCGATAGCCCTCCTCTTCCAGCGCCCCCAACTTTTCAGTAAGCGGGTCGCGGTATTCCTTCATCTTTTGTAATTCCTGATCGTCCATGTTCTATTGTTTATTGTTAGTGTCATTCAAGCCAACGTTCGTTATGTTGGCCTGCTAAAAAAATTAGGTTCTGGTTACAGTAGCAACCTACAGTAGAAGCGAATGTTTATGCGTTTCTTAGTAGAAACGTTGCACTACGGAAAAACCCTACAGCCGATTAAGAATGCGGGGCTTAAGCCGGTGCAGCCACTGAGGTTCGGCCAATCGCACACCCACGTACCAGCGCACCTGACCACTTGTACCCCTAAACTGCCAGTTGCCGGCCTGAAACTGCTGATAGTCTACCATCCCGTACACTCCGGTGTACCAGCGAACTCCGTCGTAGCCAAAACCGCTTCTTATCTCAAACCCTGGCGCTGCCGAGAATGAATCGCGTGCGCCACCCTGTTCGTAGCGAATCTGCTGAACCTCAAGACCACCCAACGCCAGCACGTGAAAAACCCAAGACCGATGTATCAGGTTGGCTGTATAGCCGAATTTGCCCCCCAGCGCGTACATCTGTACTTCAGATAACGCCTGCTCCGTTAGCGCCGCTGATCGTAGCACGGTGATATCCTTCGTATCTCGTACCCCCAAAAAAGTAGTATTACCCTGAAACAACCACGATCCCGCACTCTTATTCTGACGGTTTCCTTGGTTATACGGAGCGCGGAACGATACCCGATGACGTCCTATAATGCGCGTAGCAGCCACCTGTAGTTTCTTCGTACGAAGATCTCCAAGAAACACCTCGGCTCGCTGAGCACCATCTATCGCCTGAGAAGACTCCAGATAAAATCCTTGATAACGGTGGTAGCCTACGTAGAACATCCAGCGGCGGAAGAAAGCCGTTCCCTGAATGTCGAAGCGACGTAGCGGTTTTTCATTAGTATCACGCACGATGGGCAACGGCAGTAATAAGTTGAAGCCAATCTTCCACAGATAACCACCGATGCCAACGCGAGGACGATAACGGGGAGAATAAGTGAGCGCACCTGACTGTTGATCGTGGCGGGCCCTCAAATCGTGCCCCTGATAAGCCCACTGCATACGCAGATTCATGGTGTCAGGAAACGAGTGAATGTAAGCAGTATCTAGTGCCGACTGAGCTGTTCCTACAAACGGAACAATATACCCGATCAATAGTAGCATCAAACGCTGACACCACTTCGCTGTCAACTGGCTAATCAACGGATGGCTTCCCAGAAAGCCCCCGGCGAACTTCGTTAGCTCGCTGTATCCACTGATAGCTCTCCAGTTCATCATGGCGGTCTAGCATCTCTTTAAAGTTTGTCAGGTTGGCAATGTAATCTCCTAGCGCCTGCGATAGGTTCGCTTGATTTTGAGAGAAGATGGAAGCCCATACGGCGGGCGAGCTTTTGGCCAGACGGGTGGTAGAAGCAAACCCACTATCAGCCATCACCTCCACAGAAGCCATGTGGCTTTGAACTGACGCTGAGGCACCTGACTCACCGGCGCCCAGTACGGTAGCGCCTAGCGCAAAAGCGCTAACGTGGCTTAAATGAGAGACGTAAGCAGCGTGATAATCGTGCGCCACTGCTGACATGTGGCTGACAGACATGCCAATGCGACGGCTAAAGATGTCAGTTACCCGTTCGGTAGCGTCGTATTCAGAATTAGTGACGTCACATAAGACGAGCGGTTTGTCCGGTAACAGTTCGCTAAACGCTGCTTCTGGACCCGACCGTTCGGTACCTGCGATCGGATGGCACGCCACGAAGCGTCCTCGTTTCGGGTGCTTATCGGCTTGTTCACAGATACTTACTTTGGTAGAACCCATATCCATCACAACCGCACGTCTGTCAAGACGATCGAGCACCGATGCCAGCAGTTTGACATTGCTGTTGACCGGTGCCGCTAGCACCACCAGATCTGCTTCTGGCACGCCTAAATCAAGGGGCAATATCTTATCAACCATCCCGTAGCTTAAAGCGTAGGCGGCGTGCTCACGCGACTGGTCTACTCCCGCAATATGTACGCCTGGATACCTCTCTCGCAAAACTAGGGCGGTGGAACCACCCATAAGACCCAAACCAACGATACAAACTCTCATACGGGCCGATTTATTAGTTCTTCTATCTGATTGGCCTTGGCTACCAGACGGTGCACTTCCTTTGCGTCGTCCTGCGCTAGTGCTTGGCTAAATTCGGTAAGCTTTAGAATCAGTTTATCTACTCCGTCTTTGACGTGCGTTTGGTTCTGCATAAAAATCGGAGTCCACATGTCTGCCGCATGCAACGCCAGCCGAATTACCGACCGGAGGCCACCACCGGAGCTACTCCCCATCTCTACACTTTGTGCTTCATCTAGTATGGTATTGCTTAAAGCGAAGGCTAGCATGTGCGGTAGATGCGAGGTGTACGCGAGCCGAAGGTCGTGATCGGAAGCCTGAGCGTACACCACCGACATACGCAACGATTCAAACAGCGTGTTTGCGACACGCAGATGCGTCTGGTGCCGAGTCTTGCGGGTCACAGACGATCATGGTATGATCTTGCATCAAGTCAGCGCGAGCGGCGGCGGGGCCCGATTTTTCGCGGCCGGCAATAGGATGAGCAGCCACATATTGACCTCGCCGAGGGTGTTCTCGCACCTGATCCACAATCTGCTGCTTGGTAGAACCCATGTCTATAAGCACCGCCGATGCGGATAGCTGATCAAGACAGTCAGTAATGATGCGCTGAATATGATCTACCGGAGTGGCGAGCACAACCACGTCGGCGGTGCGCGCCCCTTCTTCCAGTGACACGACCCGATCAATAGCCCCTATCTCTTGCGCCAGCGCAGTACTATTCCTATCTCGGTCGGCACCCATTACTTGTAGCTCTGCCGTCGACATGCGCCGTTTAAGCCCTAAAGCAAAAGAGCTACCGATCAGCCCTACTCCCACTATACATAGCTTCATTATGAAGATTTTTTTACGAGCCCACAACAGACCGATCTAAACCGCAGCAATGCGATGAGTGGCACTACGCCAGGGCCTTTACTCCCGGCAGCTCCTTTCCTTCCATATATTCCAGTAGTGCTCCGCCGCCGGTAGACACGTACGATACCTCTTCACCGTAGCCCAGCTGATTGACCGCAGCCGCGGAATCTCCGCCACCAATGAGCGAAAAAGCGCCGTCACGGGTCGCCTGCACCACCGCCTCAGCAATAACCTTAGTACCGTGCGCAAAGTTTTCCATTTCGAATACTCCCATCGGGCCGTTCCACAGAATGGTTTTAGCCTGCTTCACCACATTGGCGAAGACCTCCCGAGCTTCCGGTCCGATATCCAACCCCATCCAGCCCTCTTCGATGGCGTGGTTGTTAACGATTTTGGTGCTGGCCTCGTTGGCAAACTTGTCGGCCACCACCGAATCAATCGGTAGGTGTAAGTTCACGTTCTTTTCTTTCGCCTTCTGAATCAGTTCGTTGGCCAAATCCAGTTTATCTTCTTCTACCAGTGAGCTACCAACCTTGCCCCCCATCGCTTTGAAGAAGGTATAGCTCATACCTCCGCCAATGATCAGGTCGTCTACCTTATCCAGTAGGTTTTCTATCACCCCGATCTTGTCCGATATTTTAGCCCCACCCATGATGGCCAGGAAAGGGTGCTTAGTATCCTTCATCAGTTTGTCAGCATTCGCCAGTTCGTCGCGCATCACATAACCGCTCGCTTTTTGGTCGAAGTGTTGCGCCACTACTGTTGTGGAAGCGTGCGCGCGGTGGGCGGAGCCGAAGGCATCATTCACGTACACATCACCTAGCCTGGCCAGCTGACGAGCCAGATTTTCATCGCCCTTGGTTTCGCCGGGATAAAACCGAGTGTTTTCTAACAGCAACACCTCGCCCACGGGCAAACTTTCTGCCTTTCGTTCGGCATCTTCGCCGACGCAGTCGTCAGCAAAGTGAACCGGGGCACCGCCCAGCAAGTCAGATAAGTGGTCGACCAGATGTTTTAGTGAAAATTTTTCTTCCGGTCCGTTCTTAGGCCGTCCTAGGTGCGACATCAGCACGGCAGCACCGCCATCGTTTAGGATTTTCTTAATAGTTGGGATAGCGGCCGTCATGCGGGTATCGTCAGTAATGGTGTAGCTGCTGTCTAGCGGAACGTTAAAGTCTACTCTTACCAACGCTTTTTGGCCCGAAAAATTAATATCGTCGACGGTCTTCATAAATTCAAGTGTGGGGTTAAAAATCGCAAGGTAAACGATTCGGAGAAAACACAAAACAGGAAGTGACCAGACCAACGTTTGGTGGTAGGTTAATTTATCACCGCCAACCTTTCCTATACGGCCTAAATTACGCACTTTTGGGTGGTCTACTCATTTATTGTATCATGCGGTATTTTATTAGCTTTTGTGGAGGGATATGCGTGTGGCTATCGGCAGGTCTGGCCCAAGGACAATCGCCCGATCGTCAGCCGGTGACCACTATCCAGACCGCACAGCAAGCATGGCATGACAATCAGCCTATAGATAGCGTGTCTTACCTGGCTCGAAGCACAGTGCAACGCGCCGAACAAGCCCAGCAATGGAACGCTAGTGCCTACGCACTAACCTGGCTGGGCGGCGTTTATCGCGATCAAGAGCAGTTCGACTCCGCCTTTCACTATCTGTCTCGAGCGCTGGTTACCGTCACCAGCAATTCCTTGCCCGACTCTACCGTAGCCACCACTTACTATCACTTGGGGTTGTACTACAGAAAAGTGAACCGCCCCGAACAAGCCGTTGAGGTATTTAGGCGAGCGCTCGCCATCCGCGAAACGATGGATGATCCGGTGGCGCTCGCGGAGGTATGTAGAAATATTGCGCACGTCTATCGTTTCGCTTACTCTGACTTCATCACTGCGGAGCAGTTTTATCAACGTGCGCTGAATTTATTGGAAGATACAGACGATCAGCCTGCCGAAGATATGTTTCCGGTGCTCTACGGCTTGGCGATTACCAACCGATTAAAAGAAGATTACGACAAGGCCCTTTCCTACGGTTACCGGGCCATCACTCTGTCGAAAAAGCTGAGTGCTCGCCAGCAAGAGAGATGTTTCACGATGTTAGGGAATATATTAGAAGACAAAGAGGAGCTACCGACGGCTATTAAAAACTTTGAGCAGGCACTGTCGCTGGGGATTACACGTTTGGGCAGTAACCGGCCTGAGCTGATGATTCGCTACAATAATTTGGCGGGGGCCTACATTGCCGCTGACAGTGTGAGACAGGGGTTGGCTATGTTGAGGCACGCGGAACAGCTATACCAGACGCAACAAGAGCATCTGCGAGATAACCTCGCGTTAACCTATGAGCTACGAGGTGACGCCTTTCATAAGCTGAGGAAACCCAAGTTAGCCAGCGCAAACTACCGTAAGAGTTTAACCATCAGCAGAACTTTCTTTGGCGATAAGCACCAGCGCACCGCTAGAATTTTATCCACCATTGCTCAGCTACACCGAGACCAGTCACAGCTTGATTCTGCGCTCTACTATCAGCAGCGCGCTATTATCGCAGGAGTACTTGACTTTGATCAGACTGATATTGCGGCTAATCCGACCGTGGCGATGATGCAGAACAATCCGATGAACTTTCGGCTGCTAGACACCAAAGGGCAGTTACTCATGGAGAAGTCGTCGTCGGTTGATACGCTCAAACTAGCCCTGGCTTGCTACGTGCAGACTGATTCGCTCGTTGATGTGTCCCGAGGACTCTTCGATCGCGAATTGGCTAAACTCAGCTTCCTGGAAGTGAATCGTCAGTTGTACGAACGGGCGGTGAACGTTGCCTATCAGTTGCATCAAAAAACTTCCGACGATCAGTACCTCAGCTGGGCGTTTCACTTGATGGAGAAAAGCAGAGCCGTGGTGCTCTGGGAGTCACTGTTCGACAGTCAGATCAAGAATGGCGTTGGTATTCCTGATAGTTTGTTATCAGAAGAACAAGCAATTCATCAGGAGCTGGCCTTCATTAATAACCAGTTATTTACGAACAATCGCACCAACAATGTGGCTGATTCTACGCTAACGAAGTGGCGTGACCGTAAGTTTACGCTGAGCCGGCAACGAGAAGCCCTCACACAATTACTACAGAAGGAGTACCCTCGCTACTTTCAGATCAAGTACGGACGAGCGGGCTATACCCTGGCCGAGGCACAACAGTACGCCGAATCAACCGGCAAATCATTGGTAGAGTATCTGTGGGGCGAACAATACGTATACGCTATCGGCCTGTCCTCATCGTATACGGCTATGGTCCAAATCCCGCTCAGCGACTCATTGCGCCAAGCGTTGACCACCGTTCAGCAGGCACTACAGCACCCTCCGCAAATCAACCAGCGTCAGCTTGATTTCGAGCGTTATACTACGGCGGCTCATCACCTTTATCGCCGGTTGCTCCTACCGGTGCTGCCATCGCCTACACGTCGAAACGAGATTGATTGGGGGGCGCTTCGCTTCTGGGAAGAAAAACAGGTGCCCGCTATTTCTATCGTACCCGATGGGCCGCTGGCCTACCTGCCGTTCGAGGCGTTACTAACTGATCAACCGGCACCATCCGCCCCGGTGGACTACCGCCGGCTGCACTATGTCGTAGATCAGTTTGCGATAAATTACGCCCAATCAGTACAAGTACTAGCTCAACAAACTCCCTCGGCGCCGTCTCGGCAAGCGATGCGCTTTTTGGCCTTTGGATACGATGAAAACGCTCCGGAGTCATCTTTACCCGGCCTACCGGGCACTGCTCAAGAAGTGCGGGCACTCGGTAAGATGGCAGAGGGCACTTACTATCTGGGGCCTGATGCCACCGAAAGCCGATTCAAATCGGAGGTGCAGCAGTACGACCTGATTCATCTGGCGGTTCACGGGCAGGCAGATACCCTGGGGCGTAACAACAGTCGTCTGATGTTTAGAACGGAGCCAGATAGCCCTGAAGACGGCTTCTTGTACTCCTTTGAGCTGTACGACCTGCAAGTGGCGGCTGATTTGGTGGTGCTCAGTGCCTGTGAGAGTGGCACGGGTAAGCTTCAGCCCGGTGAGGGAGTGTATAGTTTAGCGCGGGGTTTCACCTACGCGGGCTGCCCTACGGTGGTGATGAGTTTGTGGAAAGTAGATGATCAGCGCACGGCCGAACTGATGCCGTCATTTTACGACGCCTTATACGAAGGAAACAGTGTGAGTCAGGCACTGCGGACATCTCAGCTACAGTACCGTCAGCAGTGTCAATCATTTTTTGCGCATCCGGCCTTCTGGTCGGCTTTCGTAGTAGGTGGAGCCACCGAACCGGTGGTAAGCTATCAAACTACGCACTATGCCATCTGGATTATTCTATTACTCTCGGTTATCTATCTGGGTATTGCGTTGTATCGTTATCGAAAGAATAAATCTTTCCATCACGCGTAAAAAAAAAGAGAGCATCACCTATGATGCTCTCCTTGAACAGCTACTCTGGCTCTTCGTCTTCGCCTTTTCCTTTACCCTTAGGGGCAAAATTCATCAGAGATTGAGCGGTGTAGTGTGAAGTAATCATAACTGTAGGGGTTTGAGTGGATATTAGTGAATGTAACACTTTAAGATGAAACGTTCAGTTTTTAACGCTTCTTTCCCCTTTATACCGGGTTTTACCCTGAGGTAAACCGATTGTCAAAAAAAAATTACGTTTTGTTTTTAGATGAGGTGCTAACGATCAGGTTTGCACCGTTTCCTCTTCTAGGTTACGTCGCTCTTTCTCGCGAAAATCAGCGGTTCGTTGGGCATAGCTATTAGGCTCGATGCGTTCACCGTAGCGCCTCGCGTATACCTGCGTAAATTCTGCTCCAAATAGGAAAATCAGGGCCGAATAGTTGACCCACAACAGGATAAGAATCAGGGAGCCGGCTGCCCCAAAAGCAGACGCTGGATTAGACTGCCCAAAGTAAAAGCCAATCAGCGATTTGCCAATAGAAAAGAGTACGGCCGTCACCACAGCTCCTACCCAAACCGCCTTCCAGGAGATATGCACATCAGGTAGCACTTTGTAGATGAGGGCAAACAGCAGCGTGATCACGGCCAGTGGTACCAGGAAGTTGAGCAGTTGAAATACGTACAACATGGCATCGGGCAGTTGCTGCGCCAGCCAGTTGTTGAGTGCCGACAGGGCGGTGGTAACGAGCAGAGAAACGAGCAGCAGAAAACCAATCGCCAGAACCACCCCGAGCGAAGTCGCCCGATCAATGGCTAGTTTGGCGTAGCCGGCTCCAGGTTTTAGCTCCACCTCCCACACCTTGTTGAGGGACTGTTGTAACTGATAAAAGACTCCGGTGGCCCCAAAGAGCAGCGTGCCAACGCCGATCACAATGGCCAGAAAGTTATTGTCCATCTGGCTGGTGCTGGCGATCATTTCTTCTACCTGCTGAGCCGCTTCCGCTCCTACCATCCCTTCGATCTGCGTAGAAATCTGCCCTTGGACAGCCTCTTCACCATAGATCATACCTACCACGTTGATGATCACGATCAGGAGGGCCGGTAGCGAAAAAATTGAGTAGTAGGCGATCACCGCACTCTGCCGAAAGGGCTCATCTTCGTTCCACTCGTTATAAGTGGCCTTCAACATCGAGAAAATTTCTTTTGCGCGCGCTTTATAATCCATATCCATCAGCGATAATTCTAAACGTAAAATAAGAGGTGCTTACTGGTCGGCCTTCCGTAGTGCTTCTATCTGCTGAGCCACCTGATCTGCTTCGGCGGTCTTTTCGTCACCGGCCCGGCGGTCGCTCTGCGATAAACTGTGGGCCTCGGCCATCAGCTTTTTGTAACGTTCTTGCAGTTTTTCTAATTCTGATTTCTTCTTAAACAGTCCAAACATAATTGCTAAATAAGGATGAGGGTAAGCGTTTACTTCTTACCTCGTAAAAAGGACAAAAACTCTCTGAAGTTTCGTTTTGACGAAAATACCGACCGCATCACGTTAACGTAGTCACCCGTAGCGGGCTTTCGGTTGGCGGCAGGTTCAGGGGGCAGCGGCACCGGCGGGTTTTTCTTCACTTCTGGCACAGGGCTCAAACGATCTGCTTCTTTAAAGCTTCGTTGTGCTTTTTGCTGATAGCCGAGCTTCTCCTCTACCAAGCCGCGATTGTTATACGAGATAGCGTCTTCGGGGTCAAGCTCAATGGCCTGAGAGTAGTCGTCAACCGCTCCCTGATAGTCCTGCATCCGGTCTTTGATATAAGCGCGGCTAGCATAGCGGTACGGATTTTCCGGCTCCAGGCGTACCCCCTCGTCAAAATCAGTGAGCGCTCGCTGGTTGTCGCCGCCCAGGTGCAAAGCCACCCCTCGCTCGCTGTAGTAGGTAGCGTTCTTCGGCATCAGGTTGATCAGTCGGTCAAACGTCTGTACGGCCTCGGCATAGCGCCCCAGCTTGAAGTGAGCACGGGCACTTCCGTACAAGCCTTCAGGGTGCGTTGGCTCTGCCGCCAGTACCTGTTGAAAATTATTGAGCGCTTCATCGTACTGCTCCTGCGTCAATTGTTCGTATCCTTGCGTGATATGTTGCTCTACGTTCATGTTTCTTGGTATTTGTAGATGGATAGTAATAGGTGGTTATTGGTGAGTAGATAACAATCGTGACTTGCAAACAGTGCGAGAACCCAAAAACCGGTGTCAAGCATTCCGTAGCTAGCCGTCCAGAAAGTTACCCGCGCGGCGGCCGCCAATATCCAGCATCTATTAACTCTAAAAATCACCCAGCATTTAACCATCCAGAAAGCCATCCTACACCCATTATCCAACAACCTCCTTACTAATAAGTTTAACTGCCATGCTAAAGATTGGAAACGTCAATACCCTTACCATTAGCCGCACTTCAGACTATGGCCTGTACTTAGCCTCTAGTCAGGGAGATATTCTGCTGCCTAATCGCTATGTAACCGACGAGATGCGCATAGATCAGCCGGTAGAAGTCTTTGTGTACACCGACTCGGAAGACCGGCTGGTGGCCGTCACCGATTTACCGACCGCCCAAGTGGGTGAGTTTGCCGCACTGCGGGTAAAGGAGACGACCTCCTTCGGAGCTTTTCTTGACTGGGGACTGGAGAAAGATTTGCTGCTGCCGTTCAAAGAGCAGGCCGCTCCGGTGCAAGCGGACGATACGGTGGTGGTGCGGGTGTGCTTAGACCCCCGGACGCAGCGCGTGATTGCCGTGGCCAAGCTTCTACCCTTTTTCGAAAAGGACACATCTGCGCTGCAAGAGCGACAGGCGGTTGAGCTGCTGGTTTTTCACCGCACTGATCTGGGCTATAAGGTAGTGGTCGATCAGCGGTACGAGGGCTTGGTTTATCCCAACGAGGTATTTCAAAAGCTACAGATGGGCGATACGCTTACCGGCTACGTCAAGAAAGTGCGCAGCGATGGTAAGCTCGATATCAGCCTACAGCCGCTGGGTGTATTGGCCGAAATGGATGCCGCCAGCACTACGGTGCTGCAAAAGTTACAGGATGCGAACGGCTACTTGCCCTACTACGACAAAAGTGATCCGGAAGAGATCAAGAAGGTGTTCGGCCTGAGCAAAAAAGCCTTCAAACGAGCCATCGGCAGTTTGTATAAAGCCAAGCAGCTTGCTATTGAAGACGAAGGAATCCGGTTAAAGTAGTTAGCGGTTTCGTTTCACGACGGGGCGGTTGGCAGTATGTACAATTTTCCGGTTTACCGACTCCGGCTTCCGGTCACTATTTTGCCCTATTCCAGGTCTGAGAGCGTCCGATAAGTGAGACTCCGATGAATCCTCGTACTTCCAAAGTATTATTATCTTCCAGCTCCATGTAGCACGAGTAGGTTTTTCCGGACTCAGGATCGTAAATCGTTCCGTCATCCCACTCACCGTCACCGTCGTACTGTAGGCCACTCAAAATGTTGATACCGGTGATCTTACGGTCGCGCAGCGATTTGTCAGGATTCTCTCCGTCGAGCTTGGGCCGACCGTCGGGATGATTGGGTTCTGATAACCACACAATTTTGCCGCAGTAGCCCGATTCGCACTCGTATACTTCTACCTTGGCTTTTTCTTCTTCCGTATACCACTCGCCGAGCACCGACTGGGCGTGTTGGGCTCGTAAAGAGTTGGCAAGTGCAAAAAGAAAAAATAACACTACCAAGCTTGGCGGGTACGTCAGTTTCATAAATTCGTGGATTGTAGGTTCGTTTTGTATATTATCAGTTCATTAACCGGCGAACGATGTGATCGTTTGTTTCATCCCTGAGCAAAATTCGTGCATCATCCTATGGCCACCTTGACAAAACCCTCTACCCCTGCCAACCCCGTGGTATCACACCAACTGCGCGGACAAACCTTGCAGCTACTTCCCGAACGGGCCATTTTTTGGCAGGAGCAACGCTACCTGATGCTATCGGATACGCACCTGGGCAAAGCCGGGCACTTTCGCAAACACGGGGCACCCATTCCTCGCACCATCCACGATACCGACTTACAGATTCTTTCGGGCTTAGTACAACAGTGGCGCCCCGAAGTGCTAGTGATTCTGGGCGATTTGTTTCACAGCGATTTGAATAACGAATGGTTAGACTTTGAGCGGTGGCTCACCCAGCACAGCGGGCTGCCGGTGGTGCTGGTCAGAGGCAACCACGATATTTTACCCGACGCAGTGTATCAACATCCGAACCTCACGGTGCATCAAGAGCAATGGTTGGTAAGGCCCTTTCTGCTCACGCACCAACCCCTGCTCGAACCGGTACAGCGGCGGGGGCAGCTATCGTTTCCCCGCCGCCAGCCTACTGCCCACGAACCTTACAATCTATCGGGACATATTCACCCCGGAGTGCAAGTGCCTCTGGGTGTGGGTCAACGGGTGAAGCTACCGTGCTTTTACTTTGCCGAAACCAGCGGCTTGCTACCCGCCTTTGGGCAGTTCACTGGCTGTGCCACCATGCGCAAGAGTGAGCACGAACGCGTGTTTGCGGTGCTGGAGGGAAAACGCGTGATTCCGCTGGTTTAAACCCTCACGTTTTTTCACCGTGATCGGTTGCTCGGTGCTCATATTCTGTTATAATGTTGCTCTACCAACCTCATCTATGTCTCACACCATCCAGGGTCCCGGTCTGTTTCTTGCTCAGTTTTTGTCAGATGATGCTCCGTACAACAGATTACCCGCTATCTGCCGGTGGGCCGCCTCCTTAGGCTACCGGGGCGTACAAATTCCAAGCTGGGACGCCCGTGTATTTGACCTGGAGCAAGCCAGTCAGTCGCAAGACTACTGCGACGAACAGAAGGGTGTAGTGGCAGAGCACGGGCTAGAGGTAATAGAAGTGGCTTCTTATCTGCAAGGACAAGTGATGGCGATGCACCCGGCCTACGAGCAACTCTTTAAAGCATTTTATCCCGAGGGCCTCAGCGAGAATAAACGTACCCAGTGGGCGACGCAGCAGTTAAAAATGACCGTAGACGCATCGGTGCGTATGGGCACTTCGCACATCTCGGTACTATCGGGCGGTTTGGCCTGGCCCTACCTCTACCCCTGGCCTCAGCGGTCGGTAGGCCTCATCGATGAAGCGTTCGCTGAGTTGGTGCGACGGTGGCAGCCGGTGCTCAACTACGCGCACGAACGCGGAGTTACTTTTGGCTACGAACTGCACCCCGGCTCTGACCTATTCGACGGAGCCACCTACCAGCGGTTCTTAGAACTCACCGGTGAGCATCCGGCTGCCTGCCTCACCTACGATCCCAGTCACCTGCTGTTACAGCAATCCGATTATCTGGCCTTTGTTGAACTGTTCTACGAGCGTATTTGCTGCTTCCACGTCAAAGACGCGGAGTTCCACCCGACCGCACTGGGCGGGGTGTACGGTAGCTACCACGACTGGAAAGATCGGGCGGGCCGCTTCCGTTCGCTGGGCGACGGGCAAGTAGACTTTAACCGTATCTTTAGTCTGCTTACCGAGCGGGGTTACAATGGCTGGGCGGTGCTAGAATGGGAGTGCTGTATCAAAAGTCCGGAACAAGGGGCTCGCGAAGGGGCTTTGTTCATCCAAAACCAATTGATTGAACCCACTGATCGAGCGTTTGATGACTTTGCTGCCGCCACCACCAACACAACACTTAACCGAAAACTACTAGGCATATCATGAGTACATCTCCCATCAATGTAGGTATCGTTGGCACCCGGTTTATGGGTCGCGCCCACAGCAACGCTTATCTCAGGGCCGGTCAGTTTTTTGACCTGCCGCGCCCGCCGCAATTGCAAGCCGCCTGCGGCCGCAACGAAGCCCGCTTGACCAATTTCGCGCGGCAGTTTGGGTGGCAGCAGACCTACACCGACTACGAACAAATGATCGCGGAGGCGGATATTGACGTGGTGGACATCAGCACCGCTAACGATACGCACTTACCGATCGCCTTGGCCGCTGCACGCGCTGGGAAGCACGTTCTGTGCGAGAAGCCCATCGCCCGCAACGTAGCCGAAGCGCACCAGATGCACGAAGCGGTACAGGCGGCGGGCGTTACCGGGATGATGGTATTTAACTACCGCTTTCTTCCTGCGTTGGCACTAGTCAAGCGAATGATCAACGAAGGAAAACTTGGTACGATTCGTCACTTCAACGCGGTGTATTACCAGGATTGGTTGGTAGACGAAAGCTTTCCGATCAACTGGCGGCACAGCGTTGAGCAGTCGGGTTCGGGAGCGCATGGTGACATGAACGCCCACATTGTAGACTTGGCACGTCATCTGGTGGGTGAGTTTGAGGCGGTGACCGGTGAACAACAGGTGTTTGTGAAGGAGCGGCCCATTGAGAATAGCAATGACACCGGCACCGTTACCGCTGATGATGCAACCAGCTTTCTGGCGCGCTTTCAGAACGGGGCCGTCGGTTCGTTTTGCGCTACCCGGATGGCCACCGGACGGAAAAACTTTCTACGCTTAGAAATATTTGGTAGTCGGGGGTCGGTCAACTTTAATCTAGAGCGGCTCAATGAGCTGGAGTACTATAACTTTGATGCAGCCGCGGGCTATCAAGGTTTTCAACGTATCCTGGTCACCGAAGCCACGCATCCGTATATTAGTGCCTGGTGGCCCCCCGGCCATATCATCGGCTGGGAACACACCTTCGTACACATGGTGGCTCACCTGATGAAGTCTATCAGTGAAGAGCAACCCGTTTACCCTAACTTCTACGACGGACTCCAGTGCCAGCGCGTGCTAGATGCCGTTAGCACTTCCTCCCAAACCGGCCAGTGGCAATCCCTCTTATAGCTAGTACAGACGGCGTTAGCGGCGTCTCAACCAATAAGTTAATATGACTAAAGAACAACACAGTGACCTCCAGCAGAAATGCGTAAGCATTCGCCGCAGTATTCTGAAGATGGTCAGCCGCGCCAACTCTGGGCACGTCGGCGGAAGCCTGAGCGCTACCGAGATGGTGGTGGCCCTCTATTATCATCTCATGAAACACGACCCGCAGCAACCCGACTGGACCGAGCGTGACCGTTTCGTACTGTCCAAAGGGCACTGCACGCCGGTAATCTACTCTGTGCTAGCCGACTGCGGTTATTTTCCGAAAGAAGACTTAGACACCTTCCGCACCCCAGGTTCGCATTTACAGGGTCACCCCTACCAACCTAAAACTCCCGGCATTGAGGCCACCACCGGCTCGCTCGCCATCGGTTTCTCCACCGCCCTGGGCATGGCAGTCGCCGCCAAGCACAAAGGTGAGTCGCAGCGGTACTACGTGATCTTGGGCGACGGTGAAATACAAGAAGGCGAAGTGTGGGAAGCGGCCATGTTTGCCAACAAATACCAGCTCAACAATGTCATCGGCTTTGTGGATCGTAACTACCTGCAAACCGACGGCAACTCCGAAGACATCATGCCACTAGACCCGCTGGCCCCGAAGTGGAAAAGCTTCGGCTGGCAGACCTACGAAATCGACGGACACGATCTGGAGGCCATTGTCAACACGGTGGAAGCGGCTCAGTTGGCTGAGAAACCGGTGATGATCATTGCTAACACCACCAAGGGCAAGGGCGTATCGTTTATGGAAAATGTGGTAGACTGGCACGGCACGCCGCCCCAAGCTGAAGATTTGCAACGTGCCCTCACCGAACTCAACTAAACCGATGGAATACAAACAAACCCGACAGGGCTACGTGGACGGCCTGCTGGCCTTGGCCGAAGAACACGATAACTTGGTAGTACTGGACGCCGATGTGGCCAAAGCGACCAAAACCCTCGATTTTGAAGCCAAGTATCCGAAGCAGTTTTTTAACTGCGGGGTGCAAGAGCAAAACATGCTGGCCGTAGCCGCCGGTATGTCGCTCGAAGGACTACTACCCTTCGCCAGTACCTTCGGAGTGTTCGCTACCTGCCGCGCGGGCGACCAGCTGCGCAACGCTATCGCTTACCCGCGGGCGAACGTCAAGATAGGCGTGACGCATTGCGGCTTGAGCGTAGGCGGCGACGGTGCCTCTCACCAGGCTAACGAAGACATTGCCATCGTGCGCTCTTTTCCGCATATGACGCTCATCGTGCCGGGCGACTACGAAGAGGCCAGGCTGGCGACCATCGCCGCCGCTAAGATGCAGGGGCCGGTTTATCTGCGCTTCGGCCGCGATAAATACCCCGTGGTACCCGAAATCCACGGTGCCTTTGAGGTCGGCAAAGCCAAGCAGTTGATAGACGGCAACGATATCACTATTATCTCAACCGGTATCATGATCTCTGAAGCCTTAGAAGCCCAACGCAGCTTACTAGAAACCGGCGTATCCGCCCGCGTGGTGCACATGCACACCGTTAAACCGCTGGACGAAGCGGCAGTACTAGCTGCTGCGCGTGAGACGAAGGGAATCGTGACCGTAGAAGAACACTCGGTGATTGGTGGTTTGGGCGAAGCGGTGGCCGGAGTGGTTTGTCAGCATCACCCCTGCCCCGTGCGGCGCGTGGGTATGCAGGATGTGTTCGGAGAGTCGGGCCAAGCACCCGAGCTGTTCGATAAATACGGACTACGCGCCCGCAATATCGTAGAAGCGGCCCAGCAAATACTATCCTGATGGAAGCACTCATCAAGTACGATAAAGGTCCAGGAAACGTGGAGCTACGCGACACAGAAGTGCCCGAGCAGGCGGCCAATCAAGTGCTGCTAGAAGTGGCGCACTGCGGCATCTGCGGCACCGACCTGCACGTGTATCACGATACCTTCCGCAATTACCCGCCGGTGATTCTCGGGCACGAGTTTTCGGGACGCGTGGTAGACGTCGGCCCGGCGGTTAAGGATATACAGCTCGACGACACCTTTAGCGTACTGGGAGCCATTGCCATCCAGTGCGGACGCTGTGAGTACTGCGAACGGGGAGAGTTTATGTTTTGCGGCAACCGTCGGGGCATGGGCCACGGCGTCAACGGCGCGTTTACGGAGTACGTCGCGGTGCGGCCCGACCAACTGTTCGCTATTCCGGAAGGAGTCTCGATGGAGTACGCCGCATTGGTAGAACCACTAGCCGTGGCCGTACACGTGGTAGAGGAAGTGGCTTCGTTTCGCTTGGGTGACGTCGTGTTACTGTCGGGACCGGGGCCCATCGGTTTGCTGTGCCTCAAGATGCTGCTGGCGCACGGTCTTAAAGTGATCGTGGCGGGCACCAGCGACGACGATTTGCGGCTCAAGATGGCCCGGCAGTACGGGGCTGCCCGGGTCGTAGTTGTTGACCAGGAAAACCTAGCGGACGTCATCGCTGCCGAAACTGACGGTCAGGGCGTGGCCTTAGCGATTGAAACCGCCGGGGCCGAGGCTTCGGTGCAAAACTGTATGAAATCCCTGCGTCCGCTCGGGCACTACGTGCAGGTGGGTCACTTTGGCAAAGACCTGGTGCTGCCGTGGGACTTGGTGGCGTTTCGGCAGTTGCAGATTCATGGTTCGGTGGGCTATACCAAAGAAACCTGGCGGCGTACGATGCAGATTCTGGGGCAACAAAGCCTGGACCTCAGCGATGTGATTACCCACCGCTTCCCGCTATCGGAGTGGCGGCAAGGATTTGATCTGATGGAAGCCAAGCAAGCGGTAAAAGTACTGCTCAATCCGGCCTAGACTTTATTGCGTATGAGGTTTTCTGATAAAGTGGTCATTGTTACCGGTGCCGGTTCGGGCATCGGCTTCACCATTGCCGAGCAACTGATTAACGAAGGCGCGCGGGTGGTCATCAACGATATTGATCCAGCGCTCGCGCAATCGGCCGCGCAACAGCTGGGTAATCAGTGTACTGGGATACCTGGCAACATGGCGTCGCTCGAGGACATTCAGCAGCTAGTTGCAATGACTCTCGATCAGTTTGGCCGCATTGATGCGCTGGTGGCCAACGCGGGTATCACCCACTTCGGAGATTTCTACGAAGTCACTCCTGAAGATTTTCAGCGGGTGGTAGACCTCAACCTGCGGGGCACCTTCTTTTTAGTGCAAGCCGCCGCCCGTCACTTTCGCGACCGCGGACAGGGCGGCAATATTGTGTTGATGTCTTCTATCGTAGGGTTGCGCTCCTACCCCAACCTATCGGTTTATTCTATTACCAAAGCCGCGCTGGCCGCCATGGCCCGCAGCTTGGTGCTGGACTTGGCCCCGCATCAAATCAACCTGAACACGGTGATTCCGGGAGCCACCCTCACCGAGCGCACCCGGCACGAAGGCGACGACTACGAGCAAACCTGGAGTGCGCTTAACCCCAACGGACGGGTAGGTCAAACCCACGATATCGCCAATACTACCCTGTTCCTACTATCAGACGAAGCCAGCCATATCACCGGGCAAACCCTCACGGTAGACGGCGGCTGGACGGCCGTGGGTAGGCACCCGGAGTAGTATCATGTCAGTCTAAGTAGTACGACAGCATTATTTTTCACTATGAAACGTCGTCGCGCGGGAATGAAACCGTCATGGGACAATGACGAAGTGGTCGCCACGCGGTGGTCGCCACGCGGTGGCCGCCACGCGGTGGCCGCCACGCGGCAATCTTCTTACTATCAGCAGATTGCTTTGCTCGTGCCTCGCGCGCAATGACGTGTAGATAGATACGTCGGACTACTTGGCTAAGGTAAAAAACACCTTTTTCTTACTTCGTATCGGACGGTTGCGGAAGGTGCAACTCTGGAGCTGTAATATTGTATCAATCATCGTCAGCGCGCCACTCAAGCGGCTGACACGATGCATATTTCACCAAACCAGATACCATGTCAGATACAGTCACCTACCAGTACCGCCAGCCGTCGGCCCTCACCCGAGGGCAAAGTCAGGACGAGCTACTCCTTTCTCAGTACAGTGAAGTACAGAAAAAAGACGCTCCCTGCTTTTTCTGGGGAAAGCTAACGCAGCCCTTTCTCACCGCTCGCTGCCTGATCATGTTGTCCAACATCGTCAAGTCTTCCTTTAACCTGTCGCCGTTTCAGCTGGCCCTGTTGAAAGACCCCATCGTTACCGCGGGCAATGATACCATTCGTTTCGAGGGGTTTTCTCACTGCGCCGGAGTATACGGCCGCGTAGACGTGCTGCCCGACGGTCACGATGGTGAGTTTTTAGAAAACGGCACTACTAACGTAGACTTCAACCAGGGCATGTTGTCGGCGCTGGGTAGCATCACTCAGCAAGAAGAAGTGCTCCTATCAGTGGGGCAAAAAGAGGTGGCCCTGCACCAGGGTGGTCAGAAGGTGGTCGAGCGCAAGGTGCCGCTGCCGACGAAGTGGATCAAGGGGCTGACCACCGTACAGCTGTACCTGGCTGATACCGAACGGATAGCATCATTCAACCGCCTTCAGGCCATTCAGCTGTTTCGTACCTTGCCCAAGGGCAAACCGAAAGTACCTTACTACCTAAGCCAGCGGGGCGGACGGGCTACGTTTTCTCCAGCAAAGCAAGCCGGTGTCAGTATCGGCGGCGTACACCGTTTGCGACTGCTCGAACCACTCCTGCCACTAGCCGACGAGCTGCGGGTGTTCGCGCACGCCGCCGGGCAGTCTACCACCTGGCAGTTGTACTTTGGTGACGTACGCTTTAGTCTGTCGCTCTCAAAAGACAGTTGGCGTGGGTTTTCGGGCGAAGGCGCTGCGTTAGAAAGTTTGATCGAAGATGTGCCCGAACGATGGATACAGCACTTTGATCAGTACAGTTACGCCAATCAGGTGTTCAACCCGACCTTGCTGGCGGCGGAAGAAGACCTGAGCTTTTCTCAGGTGAGTAACCTGACCGGCCGACTATCCGCGATGGGTTTGCTCGGCTTTGACCTGGATGACAACCAGTACTTTTACCGCCGACTGCCCTTCAAGCTCCAGCGAATTATGAGCCTGAATCCCCGCCTGAAGGGTGCGGAGAAACTACTCAGCGAAGGAGGCGTGACACTCGTGATGCAAGACGACCAGCGGGTGGAAGCCCAAGTAACCGGTAGCGGGGTGACGCACACGGTGGTGCTCGCCGAGCAGCAAGAACGCTGCACCTGCACCTGGTACAGTCAGCACCAGGGCGAGCGAGGCCCATGCAAACATCTATTAGCTGTTAAGAAAAAACTAACCCGCTAGAAACCATGAAAATACAGGAACAATTTACCGCGTGGTTAGAAGCAACCGATGCCCCTGCCGTGTACGGATGGTTAGCCACCAGCACCAGTGAACAGCGAAAAGAGTTGGCTCCGCAACTTAAGAAGCTGGCGAAAGAGTATCTTCAATACCTTTACGACGATGACCATCAATGGAGGATAAGAGCCAGTTTTGAGCAACGTAAACTGTTGTTTATCACTTCGGCACTCTGTCTGCCTCAAAAAGATTATATACGTATCGATGCTGGTAGCTGGGCGCTAGAACACCCTGAGTTTCATAAACTGCTAGCCTATTACTGCCCCAGCTGGCTCGGTGAGCACATCAATAATTTGGGCAGTCAACGCCGAATGCCCTACCGGGTTGACTATCTTCAGTTGATGGAGTGGCAGACGGCCGGTTACCTTCAGCTCTCAACGGAAGTTATTGCACTGACACTGTCTTCAATCATCTTTGAAGATCAGGAAGGCCTCCGAGTAGTTAAACCGAAAAGCTTGATGGTATATCCGGAGACGCTGCGGGATCATATTTGGTACTTGTTTCAGTACGAGTCTGATATTCACTGGAGCGGCCGGTGGGCAAGCCACGGAGAATTAAGCGACGGACCGCGTGACTGGCCTCAGCTGCTATCTCACTTGGTGCAAGAGGGAAAGCTGGACAGAGGCCGCCTGCTACGAGAATCACTGATGGCGACTACCCGTAATTTCGATAAAAACCTAACCGGTTGGTTCATCGGCCTTTTCCTTTTCCTAAAACCCACGACTGAGGAATTGCTCACCCTTCAGCCGCAGCTATTCGCTACCATCCATGCGCCTCACAGCAAACCCATCAACGCCTCACTGAAGCTGCTGAAGACGCTGGCGAAGGAAGCCGACTTCGACGCTAGTGGTTTTCTGGAGGTTAGCCCGGTACTCCTCACCTCAGAGGTAAAGTCGGTGGTGAAGAGTACGATGATTATTTTGGACAGGCTCGTGAAGCAACACCCATCGCACGGCGAGGCGGTGAGCGCACTACTGAGCCAGGTATTTATCCAACCCGATGAAAGCATCCAAACCCGTGCGGCGAAGTTTATCCACCGCCACAGTACTCCCGACCATCCGGAGGTTCGTCAGGCGGTCAATGATTACTGGGATAGTATGTACGCCGGGGCACGCACCCTGCTGCAAGACTATCGGGAAGAGACGGAGGCTCTTGATTTAGTAGAAACACCGCCTGCCGATTTCACCCCGTCACTGCTCAGTGACGAAAACCGCTTGCCTACAATCGACTCCATCGACGACTTGGTCTTCCTGGCCAGCCAAGCTTTCAGTAATAATGAATCGTATCACTTTGATCTGCTGCCCGCCTCATTGATTCTCTTCAATAACGAGATAGACGGGGCCGTACTCGCCAAACTAATGCCCGCTTTTCAGCGAGCCTACAAAACCCTGACGAACGATTTTCGCCGCTCGGTGGGGTATCTCGATCATTTACTGGCTGCTTTTTTTGTAGACTACGGTCAGTATCTCGTCGCGCGGTTTCCTGAGGAGGGCCGCAAGCTACAGCAACTTCACACTAAGTATACTGATCAGTATTTTAAGAAGCCGCCCCCATCAGTATTAGCTGTCTGGAGCGTTCCGGTGCGCCACCTTATCTACAACCCGTTTAAGCGCCTGTTGGAGGAGGCACTGCGTTTGATCCGCCAATCAATAGAGGTGCCCCTACTATCTACACCTACCCATACTCCCTACTGGATTACCCCGAGCGTTTTAGTAGCACGGCTGCGATTGTACCAGCAAAAAAACGTGCCGCTCGGTGATGCCGATTGGCAGATCGCAGTGGCACGTTTAGTGCCTGAACCCGTACCCACGGATGGTATAAGGGGTGAAGCAAGTGAGCTGTTGCAGTATTTATTTTTACCAGATACTTCCCTTCCCCCTTCGGTAGCCGATACTGCTGTGGGCCAGGTAGCAGCCGTTGTCAAAGCGCGGGCGCGCGTTGGTTCATCTTCTGCTCAGGGATCGCTCCCTCCCATGAAATACGCACTGTCGTGGTCGGTTGAGCAGAAGGAAGTGAAAAATCTGCGGTATGACTTTCAATCGCGTAAGAACGTCACCGTAAAAGAGACCCAGATAACGCTTGAGGTAGAAACGGGTGATGATGCCACGCGCAGTTTTTTGGCGCGTACGCAGGCGTTGCTCAATCCTAAGCCCAAACCTTTAGTACTGCTGGATCACATCGCACTTAAAGACGACTACATTTTTGCCGAGGCCAACGATATGAAACGTTTCTTATCGCTGCTCCCTCACTACCCTTCGCCCTTGCTGGCCCAAGTGCTACAGAAAACTATGATGTACTCAACTTTTCCTGAAGAAGGTGAAAAACGAGTCGTTGTCAATACCCTGGAAGGTCTATTAGAAGGCTACAGCACGTACGACGAAGCCGGTTATCTGTTTGTGGCCGGTGGTATGCTATGCAGCGACAAAACCGCTCGCGCCCTGGCCGCCGAACTGTGGCTACGCGGCGTGGAGGAAAACACCATTGATCAAGTAGCGTTGGGCAGCAAATTAGGAAAGCTAGCGGGGGCTGGGTATGCCCCACTGAAACGATTCACTGATTTGGTAGAAGAGCGGCTTTTCCGAGTATCAGACCGGCACCAGTCGGCGCTGGGAAAACTGCTGGATGCTTGCCTGAATCAGCTTCCTGACGAACCAATCCGCCAGCTTAAAAAACTATTGGAGATTTACCGAGAGCTAACGCTGGCGGCTAATCCAGAGAGTAGCTTGAACACGAAGCTGAAGGCGTGGCAGCAAACGGCTAGTCTCAAAAAAATCGCTGGCGAACTGCTAAGCTATGTTAATGAATAGCGAATAATGATGAGTGATTGATGGTAGATTATTCGTTCATCACTACTCATTGTCTTGAGGCACCCTAAAACAATGGTTCTAAAACTAATAGCTCGTCCATTTGAGTGTCGCTCGTCGTTACCGGCCAGACCTGTCAGGTTTTAGAAACCTGACAGGTCTCGACGTGGGCAAAACCATCAAGTAAACTAATACTACCTGTTAACCTTTTTTAACAGAACGCTTAGTGCTACTCAGGCTACTTTTGCCGACTTTTATTTCGTCAAAAACCAGCCGCCCATGTCGCACTACTTCAGAATCAGCCTCCGCCATTTGGTCAAGAACTACCGCTACACCGCGCTCAACGTCCTGGGATTAACCGTGGGTTTTGCGGTCGTGATCCTGATCGGTATTTACCTGCACTACGAAACGAGTTTTGAGAACTTCCACCAGCGGGCTGATCGTATCCACCGGGTCTCGTATCAGTTTCAGTCCGCAGGTGACTTTGGGGTACATTGGGCGCGGGTGCCGGTGGATTACGTCAATGCACTCGCTGATGAGTTTGCCGAGGTAGAAACGCTCGTTCGTTTTCAGAACCAAGAGCCGCGCTACGTACGCGTGGGACAAGAAAAATTTCGTCCGCAGCACGCCTACACCACCGATGCTCACGTATTCCAGGTCTTCGACTTTCCGCTGATAGTGGGTAATCCATCAACGGCGCTGGCTCAACCCCACTCGGTGGTATTAACAGAGTCGCTCGCGCAACGTTACTTTGGCGAAACGGACGTCGTAGGACAAGAGGTTGTGGTGACGGGCAGCTTGTCCGACGAAGAAACGATCTACACGGTTACCGGAGTGATGGCCGACGTGCCCACGAATACCCACTTGCCGGTAGAGATGCTGCTATCGTTTCCTAACGAAGAGGCGCGTACCGGCTGGGCCTACGTGTATGCGCTACTGAATGATCCGGCCTCGGCTGAACGCGTGGTGAACCGGTTACCTGATTTTGTGCAAAAATACGCCGGTGAGGCCAATGGACAAGGGGTATCTTTTCACCTTCAGCCCCTGTCGTCCATTCATTTAGAATCTGATTTAGCCCGTGAGATTGTACCAGGCGGCAGCGCTTTTTACGTTAAGGTGTTCTTCTTGGTGGGGATCTTTATTTTGCTGGTTGCACTCATCAACTACGTCAATCTGGGTAGTGCTTTATCGCTCGGCAGAGCCAAAGAAGTGGGCGTTCGGTCCGTACTGGGCGCACCGCGGCAGCAGGTACGGACGCACCTGCTGCTAGAATCGGTTGCCTATAGTTTGACGGCCGCCGGCGCCGGTGGCGGATTGGCTTACTTGGTATTTCCTGCCTTTCATGAGCTTACCGGGGCGACGTTGCTACTGCCGCTCGGAACACTGGCCCTAAGCGTTGTTCTGCTCGCGATACTGTGCGGACTGGTGATAGGTCTTTCCCCGGCTCTGCTACTTAGTTCTCTGCGAACCCTGGACGCACTCAAACAGCGCCGGTCGCTTAGCACCCCTCAAAACCGTCGGTTCAAGCAGGTGATGATGGTGGTGCAGTTTGGGGTGGCGATCATGCTTACCGCCAGTGCCTTCATCGTCTACGATCAGCTTCAGTATCTGGCGAAAAAGGATTTAGGCATGGAAACCGAACAAATCATAGCCATTCCGAACCTGCCTGATGCGGCGAAAGATCGCTACCCAACGCTGCGTGATCAGATAAGCCAGTTGGCGGGCGTACAGCAAGTCTCTGCCTGTATGCAAATGCCCTCTGAAGAAATCCGTGATACCGGCCCGGTGCTGGTCGCGGGCGTCAATGATGACCCTACGCAGGCGCCGATGATGGATATGCAAGTGGTTGCGCCGGGTTTTGTGGAGATGATGGGCTTCACGATGCTAGCGGGCGAAAGCCGCTGGCCGACCGCTTCGGCACAACCTCCGGAGTTCACCGAAAACTACACGATGGCCGACTACCTCACGGAGCGCTCACGGAGCTACCTGATCAACGAAACCGCCATGCGGCAGCTGGGCTGGTCGCATCCTGAAGAGGCCGTTGGTCAAAGTATTAGCTGGTCTATTGATGGGTTTAGATTAGCTAGCGGCCCCATCACCGGAGTGATACAAGATTATCATCAGGAAACCCTCAGGAACAAAGTGGACCCGCTGGTGATGACACACGAGCCGGTTTGGCTAAGTACGATACTGATCAAAGTGAGCACGCCGCAACTGGCCACAACCCTGGCCCAACTGCAAGAAACATGGAACGGTCAGTTTCAGGCCTACCCCATGGAATATCACTTTCTAGACGAGCTGTTTGGGCAGCTCTACCAGCAGGAGCGCGTGCAGCTCCGCCTGCTGTCTGTATTTAGCGGGTTAATTATTTTTATCGCCTTCGTGGGTTTGTTCGGTCTCATCGCCTACTCGCTGCGTGCCCGTGTGAAGGAGATTGCGGTACGCCGGGTGCTCGGGGCCAACGTACGCTCGCTCCTGTACCTTATTGGTCGTGAGTACGTGAGGGTTATGCTCGCTGCCGGACTACTCGCCATCCCACTGAGCTACTGGGCGGTGCGTCAGTGGCTGGCTGGTTTTGCCTATCGGGTGGATATCTCGCTCGGCTGGTACGGCCTGACGGCGGTGGTGATCGGACTCCTGCTCCTCCTGACGGTTGGTTGGCACGCCCGGCGCAGTGCCGCGGTCAATCCTGCCGTCGTGTTGCGGGATGAGTAGCGTAATAATGAGTGATGATGAATGAATGATGGTCGCCTCGTTGTTCGCTATTTACTTATTCGTTATTAGATGCTCGGACATATTTATTTTAAGGCAAAGCAAACAGAAAACTTATGAGGACTGCTACCGATACGTATATCAAAAAAGCCCTTCTGGTGACACTGATTTTGAGCGGTAGGGTTTGTTTTTCTCAGATAGCGATTGAACAAATCGAATTATCTGGGCACGCACTTGAACTGACAAAACAAAAGGTGAATTATGACCCAAGTTACTTCTCTATTGACTATCCGAACGGAGACGTTCCAAATGACAAAGGGGTTTGTACTGACGTTATAATTCGTGCCTATCGAAAAATTGGAATTGACTTACAAAAAGAAGTCCACGAAGATATGAAAGCGAACTTTAGTGCTTATCCAAAAATCTGGGGTCTTACATCAACAGACAAAAATATTGACCACCGAAGAGTCCCAAATCTAATGACTTTTTTTAAACGAAAGGGGGTAGAAAAACCTATATCTCAAAAAGCAACTGACTATAAACCTGGGGATATTGTTTGTTGGAACTTAAGCGGTGCTGTAACTCATATTGGAATTGTAGTTGATAAAAAATCAGAAGACGGAAAGCGGAATTTGATAGTTCACAATATTGGTAATGGACAAGTGCTAGAAGATTGTCTGTTTGACTTCAAGATAATCGGACACTATAGATACAAAGTCTGAAATTGGTATTACCACCGGTACCCTACTCCTACCGACAACAAATGTGGTGCGCCAATACCCAGCTCGAAATTACCGCCGAAGTGCTCGGTAAAGTAGGTATTGCCTCCGATCAAGATCAGCTGAGGGGCAAACTGTGTCCCCAGGGCAAACTCCACAAAGCGACCCACTGTATAGTTAATATCTTCTGCGTTGGTATCAAACGTCCAGCGAGAGATCCCCACGCGCAAACCGGAGTAAAGCTTCACCTTGTCCTGCGGATTATAGTGAAAAAGCACGAGCCCCCCCACGTTGAACCGGCGGATATAGGTGGTGAAGTTATCCAGGAGCGTAGTGCCGTTTTCTCCCTCGTATTCGTAGTCACGGTAACGAATGGTAAATACCTGTCGCGACAGGCCCAGCCCTACGCTGATGCGGTTTTGCACCCGATAGGTATAAGCCAGCTGCACCGCCGGAGTGCTACCAAAGCTGATGTCAGCCAATACACCGACGTGGTTAGCCAGACTCGCGAAGAACCCCCAGGTACTTAGTCCCAGGTTGGCGCGCACCAGAGAAGGGTGTACCGGCACGAGCACTTCTTTGGTGCGCGTTTGTGCCCGCGTTGGCAGCGCAAGTAGTACGATGAAAGCAACCGCGATTAAAGATCGAACCATGAGTATGAACCAAAGAATGATGATGTAAGGTACAAACTTCGTCATTCGAGGCTTACGATCCATCATTCACCGCCGCTTTACTCACCCCTTGCCAGCGATTCTGCCTTTTGTTGCACCGTATTCCACACCCGAAAAACATTCTGATAGCAGATCTTCTCAATGTCTTCGTCAGAATATCCGCGTTTGATCAGTTCAGCGATCAGGTTAGGGTAGTCTGAAGCATCTTTGAGGCCGGTGGGTAGGGTATCACCCACTCCGTCGAAGTCAGAACCGAAGCCTACGTGCTCGACACCAACCAGTTGCACTACGTGGTCGATGTGTTCAGCCACCCGTTGTACGGTCGAGAAGGTCGGGTTCTCTTGCATATACGTTTTGGCGTAAGCCTGGGCGGCCGAGTCCTCCATGGTGAGATCACGCTCGGCCATCCACTTCCCCAGATGATCACGCACTACGTCAGATTTCTCGCGGGCGTCAGCGTCAACAAAAGTAGAGCCGAAGTTGATTTGTATCACCCCACCGTTGTCAGCCAAAGCACGAATCATATCGTCGTCCATATTGCGTTCAAAGCCGGGCACAAACTTGCGGCACGACGAGTGCGAGGCAATCACCGGGGTTTGAGTGATTCGCATCACGTCGTAAAAAGCACTGTCAGAAATATGCGAGACATCGACCATGATGCCCACACGGTTCATCTCCTGCACCACCTCTTCGCCGAAGGGACTCAGGCCGTTCCACGTTCGCACGGTGTCGTAAGAAGAATCCGATATCTGGTTGACTTTACTGTGGGTGAGCGTGATATAGCGAATACCCCGGTCGTAAAAGTACTGCACGTTCTCTAGTGAGTCTTCAATGGGAGCGCCATTTTCCATACCCATCGGTAGCGAAATTAGGCCCTGCTGTGAGTTAGCCCGCACCTCTTGCGGTGTGTTGGCCAAAGCAAACTTGTCAGGGTATTTTTGCGTAATGGTCCGCACCAAATCAATTAACGAATCGGCAAACACCTTGGCCCGGCTGGGTAGCTCATCGGTCTTTTGGTAGCTGGCGGGCACGTAAATAGACATGAACGGAGCGTCGAGTCCTCCCGCTTGGGCCTTCACGTAGTCGAAGTCGCCTTCGGTGTTTTCCGTCACATCAATCCACTCCTTCTGCAGGCGAAAATTAGCAATCTTCATTCGAAACGGCAGATCAATATGCCCATCGGTGATGATGAACTGTTGCGCCAGTTCTTGCGCGTGCTGCTCAGGATCAGGTACGGTGTCAGTCTGGGCCTGAGCGCAGTTTACACTCACACCGGCGTAAAGCAGGCCTAGCAGCCCCCGTCTCATGATATTCATCGTACGTTAGGTTAGTTTAGTCAAGAAAACGAAACCGGCTGGCCTCGTGGTCATTCAATCTTCGTCGTCGTCACTATCATCGTAACGACCTGATACATCCGGCTCCTCATCGTCCTCTCCTTCATAGTCCTCTACCGAGAAATCGTCACGCAAATTTCCGTCGTCATCGTAATCGTCGTCATCCTCAATAATTTGTCGTGCTTCACCCACCGTCATTCTGATGAGGTAGTATACTGCTTCGGTGTCGAAGGGCAGGGCAGAAACACGCTGGCCGTCTTTGTTGGTAAATTTTACCAGATTATCTTCAAAGCCGTAGGGATAGTCCGCTTTGATACGTGCTACCACCTCCTCGGGCAACGCACTATAATCTTTGACGATTCGTTTCTTATCCATAATAATCGTTGGCTACGTGACCGTATTCGAGGAAAAGCATGTTAAACACCGCTGATGAAAAAAGCTACTATTTCTTCATTATTTTTGAGAATACGTTATTGGGTATTGGATGCCAGATGTTAGATATTTGGCCCTAGTTTTACGAATTACTACTCAACGTCCACGACCACAACATCTATGGCTATATCTAAACTATTCCGAGGCACCTACACCGCCGTCATCACGCCCTTTACCGCGTCTAATCAGATCGACTGGGTCGCCTTTGAAAAAATTGTAGAGCAGCAGATTGCGGCGGGCATTACCGGATTAGTATTCGTCGGTACGACAGGCGAAAGCCCTACGCTCTCCCATAACGAGCACCGCGAGATTTTGCGCTGGTCGGTGAGCACCGTCCACGGACGTTGCCAGGTGATTCACGGCACGGGTTCCAACAATACCCGCGAGAGCATCGAGCTAGCCAGTGTCGCCGCCGAAGCCGGGGCCGATGGTCATCTGGTGATTAACCCCTACTACAACAAACCCACGCAAGAAGGACTGTTTCGACACTTCACTGCCGTGGCCGATGCCACCGAGCTGCCGGTCATTTTGTATAATATTCAGGGGCGTACGGCCACTAATCTGGCGACCGATACCCTACTGCGACTGGCCGAGCACCCGCATATTGTGGGGGTAAAAGAAGCCAGTGGCGATATGCAGCAGATCATGGACGTTATTCGCCGCACGCCCGACGATTTTTCGGTCTTGTCCGGGGATGATGCGCTTACCTATCCCATCATGGCCTGCGGAGGCGACGGGCTCGTTTCAGTTGTGTCTAACTGCCTGCCCCGGCGAACGGCAGAGATGGTCGACGGCTGCCTGTCAGGAAACTGGGCCGAAGCGCGTAAAGCCTTTTATGACCTTATCGACATGATGCGCCTCACAATGATTGAAACCAACCCTATTCCCATCAAGCATATTATGCATAAGCTAGGCTACTGCACGGATGAAGTGCGTTTGCCGCTATGCAAAATAAGCTCATTGGCTGCCCATAGGGTGCAGCAGGTACTAAGCAAGATAGAAAGCCAGCAGTAGGCCAGGTCGACGGTTAACTGGGCTGCCTCGCAAACAAAGTAGCGTAACCTTGCCTACCTTCATACAACCGTATCGAATTTATCCAGCTAGCCAGACAAGCATAACGGTTCTGAGGTGAGCAACTTTCTGTCAACCCATTCCGTTAGGCAGAGTAATCTCATTTAATCCAACGATGGAAGATGTAATGCTCACCCAGGAGCTGGTCAAGCAGATCGAGCAGCTCACCGCTAAGTTTGATAAAAACGGACAGAAGCTAGCGGACTATCTTAAAGGAATGGCTCACACCAACTATCTCAACTACTGGGACTACATCCAGCTTGAGACCTTGCTGAGCCTGCAAAACCCTAAGACCGACCTAAAAGACGAAATGATCTTCGTCACTTATCACCAGATCACCGAGCTGTACTTCAAACTGGTGCTATGGGAACTAGACCAGCTCACCGACGGATCGGTGCAGCAGGCCGATCAGTTCCTGAATAAGATCAACCGTATGAATCGCTACTTCGAGCAGTTGGTGAGTTCGTTCACGGTGATGACCGAAGGGCTGGATCGTGAGCAGTTTGCCAAGTTCCGCCTGGCCCTCACCCCCTCTAGTGGCTTTCAGTCGGTGCAGTACCGCACGATTGAGATCATGTCTACTGACCTCAGCAACCTGGTGCATCCTAACTATGTCCTATGGTTATCGCCCAACGATCCACCCGAAGACTACCTGGATAAGCTTTACTGGAAAGCGGGAGCGCGTAACACCGAAACCGGTGAAAAAACCCTGACGCTGCGTCAGTTTGAGGAGAAGTACGATGCGTTGTTGTTAGAGAAAGTAGAGGCGTACCGGCAAAGTAATTTACGGCAAGTCACGTCTAAGCTTCTTCAGGCGTCTGCCGACCAGAGTAGTGATATTGTTGCGGCGCTGCGCGCGTTTGACCTGCACGCCAACGTATACTGGCCGCTGGCTCACTTCCGGGCGGCCGTACGTCATTTGGTGGGCAACCCTACCAAAGGTGCTACCGCCCCGGCCGTGGCCGAAGCCACCGGAGGCACCAACTGGCGCAAATACCTACCCCCTCGCTTCCAGCGCATCATTTTCTTCCCTGAGCTGTGGTCGGACGAAGAAAAAGAAAACTGGGGCAAGACCTGGGTACTAGAGCAAACAAGACAAAGGTAGCAGTTGGCAGGAGACGGTCGACAAATACTGCGGTCAGGGGTACTCGTCGGTAGACCGTAGCACCGTGGACAGGTCACGCAAGCCCGCCAGCCGCATACTGTCTACCAATCAGGATAATTGGCAGCACTTGCAACAACTTTCACCTCTTTTTCGCCGACCCCAAAACATTACCTCTCATGACCATTCCTATTTATCAGGTAGACGCTTTCACTAATCAGCTTTTCGGGGGCAACCCTGCGGCGGTGTGTCCACTCGAACAGTGGCTACCTGACGAAACCATGCAGCAAATTGCCGCCGAGAACAACCTGGCCGAAACCGCTTTTTATGTGCCACAGGGCGAGCAGTTCGGTCTCCGTTGGTTTACCCCCACGGTAGAAGTAGACCTATGCGGACACGCAACCTTAGCCACTGCCCACGTATTGTACGAAGTGCTCCAGCACACCGCTGACCCACTGCGGTTTGACACCCGTAGCGGTATGCTCAGCGTGCGGCGCGATGGGACTAAACTCGTCATGGATTTTCCTGCGGACACGCTGACTTCAGCGGAGGTTTCTGAGCCGGTATTGGCTGGCTTGGGTCGTCCAAAAATTACAGAATGCCTACGGGGCCAGTCAGACTACCTGGTGGTGCTGGAAACGCAGGAGCAGCTTGCCGCCCTGCAACCCGACTTTCGTCAATTGAGTGAAGACCGGAACGTGCGCGCGATCATTGTAACCGCCCCGGGCGAAAATGTAGATTTTGTCTCCCGCTGCTTTGCTCCCAATGCAGGGATCGACGAAGACCCTGTAACTGGTTCGGCCCATACCACGCTCATACCCTACTGGGCCAAGCGGCTTGGCAAGACGCAGCTAACCGCTCGGCAGATATCACAGCGCGGTGGCGAGCTAGATTGTACACACCAAAGTAATCGTGTCAAGATTGCCGGTGAGGCGGTGTGCTACTTACGCGGCGAAGTCTATCTCCCCTCATGAGTAGTGAATCGTGACCAACGAACAGCCATCATCAGTAATGGCTTATTATCCGGTATTATTTCAAAACGATAGTCCCGCTACTTGAACTGGTCCATCAGAAGAGCGTCCGCCCCGTTTACTGGATATTGTAACAGAGAATATTAAATTAGCAGAAAAAAACTATGCAACGACGAATATTCATCAAACGGTCTGCTTTGTTCTCAACCGGTATTGGTTTGGTAGGGGCGGGCTGTAGCGGTACTCCTGAGTCTACTACCTCGGGCGAAGATACCATACAAGCTGCTTCAGCGGTCAAGCCTGAGTCACTGTTTAAGCTTTCGCTCGCTCAGTGGTCATTTCATAAGACATTGTTCAACCCAGAGCTATTTAAGCTCACCTGGCAGGAGATCAGAGATAAGATCGATAACGATCCTGAGTTTACGTTCGCCAACAGCGGAATGACTAACTTGGAGTTTCCGGTGAAGGCAGCGGAAATGGGCTTTCAGGGCGTAGAATTTGTCAATCGTTTTTTCTTCGACAAAGCTGAGGATGACGCCTACCTGACCGAACTGAAAGGAGTATGCGCTACCGCCGGCGTTCAACCCCTCCTCATTATGTGCGATGACGTAGGTGAGCTGGGCCATCCGGATGAGGCCGAACGTAAGCAAGCCGTAGAAAATCACTATCGTTGGGTAAATGCCGCTAAGTCTTTAGGCTGCCATTCTATTCGAGTGAACGCACAGAGCCAGGGCAGTTACGAAGAGCAACAGAAGCTAGCCGCTGATGGCCTGGTTATGCTGGGTGACTATGCTGACAAGGAAGGTATCCACGTGATCGTTGAGAACCACGGGGGATTATCCAGCAACGGCGAGTGGCTGGCCGGGGTCATGAAGATGGCCGATCATCCTCGTGTGGGCACGCTGCCTGATTTTGGCAACTTCTGCATCACCCGCCCTGAACCTACCGAAGAAGATCCGCGCCCCACTGGTTGCGAGGAAGAGTATGATCGCTATCAAGGGGTAGAAGAACTGATGCCCTACGCACAGGCGGTTAGCGCCAAGACGAACGGCTTCAACGCCCAGGGCCAAGAAGTCACCACCGACTACGAGAAAATGATGAAGATCGTGTTGGACGCCGGTTACCGTGGCTTCGTAGGCGTCGAATACGAGGGTGATAAATTGAGTGAAGAGGAGGGGATTATCGCTTCCAAGCAGTTGCTGGAACAAGTACGCGAAAAGCTGGCTCCTGCGTATAGCTAAACAGTCATTGTTTTGTAAGCTAAATTTCAGTTCTGCTTCATGGTAGCCCAGAGTTCATCACCCATATCGGTGAGGAAGGGGTTTTCCGTATCCGGGAAACGAGACTGGTAAGTGTCTTGATGGTCTGTTGCCTTAGGTTTTGACATGTCTTTTCGTTTGGGTACTGTTACTACCAATGTATAACAATACAGCGAAAAGAAAATTTAGGGCTTGCGTATTTACAGAAGTCGTCTATGATTTCCTCGATAGTAGGTATTCTAGCGTCTAGAAGAATAAGATCACCTTTCTTTAGACGACCAGCAACTTTAATAGCCTGCTTCCAGAGTAATAAGGATTAAAGCAAGTTAAACGGGGGGTTGCCTAGCACGGTATCAAAAAATTCCAGAATAATAAGGATTGAAACTCTGTCCAGTGAATTATTTTACCTTCGAAGTCTCCCTTACAAGTCGCTGTTTAGGGTCAAGGCTGGACAACGGCTGTGCCGAGTGACTTACAAACGGTTGGTTGTTTAGCGCCAAAGGCACTATTATACTTCTACTACCGTATGCTATTTATGTCTTTTTGTTGCTGAATTTCCTGCGCGATTTTCTTAAAGTCTACCGTGCTGCAACTGCCACAACCGGCGGGGCAACCCGCGTCGGCGGTGAAGCTGCGGTAAATCAGCCGCCCGAGGTACACGAGCGAGGCGATAAAGATGAGTGCGATAAGAACTTCTTGTAGCATAAGGTTAAGACATCAGTTGATAAACCAGAAGGGCCGAGCCGTAGGCCAGCGCCGTCATGTACGCCACTTGTATTAACGGCCATTTCCAGCCCTTGGTTTCCCGCTTCACAATGGCCACCGTGCTCATGCACTGCATGGCAAACGCATAAAACACCAATAGCGAAAACGCCACGGCCGGAGTAAACTGCCGTTGCCCGGTACGTGGATCCGTAGCCGAGCGCATGCGACTTTTAATGGTACTGTCGTCTTCAAAGTCAGCGCCTACGCTGTAGAGCGTCGCCATAGTGCCGACGAACACTTCGCGGGCCGCGAAGGAGGTGATCAGCGCGATACCAATGCGCCAGTCGTAACCCAACGGACGAATCACTGGCTCGATAGCATGACCGAGTTGTCCGGCGAAAGAATGGCCGAGCCGGGTCGAAGCCACTTCATTCGCCAGGTCTTCTTCGCTCATACCAGCGGCGGCACTGCTCCTGACCGAAGCTTCGGCCTGATCCATCGCATCACCGGGACCGTAAGAAGCCAGTACCCACAGTACTATCGATACGGCCAGGATGACCCTCCCCGCTTCCCACACAAACGTTTTAGATTTTTCTACCACCGTTAGCCCTACGTTTCCCCAGCGAGGCCAACGGTACTCCGGGAGCTCCATGACCAGAAAGCCGCGACTTTTCGCCCGGATGATGTACTTCATGACTAGGGCCGAAAGCATCGCCGCGGCAAAGCCCAGCAAGTACATGCCCATCAGCACCACCCCTTGCAGGTTGATAAAGCCTACTACCGGCTGGTCGGGCACCACCAGTGCAATCAGAATGGTGTACACCGGCAAGCGGGCCGAACAACTCATGAGCGGTGTCACCAGAATGGTAATTAGCCGGTCTTTCCAGTGGTCGATGCTTCGCGTGGCCATGATCGCCGGAATAGCACAAGCCAACCCTGAAATAAGGGGCACCACACTGCGTCCGTTGAGTCCAAACTGGCGCATTACCTTATCCATCAGGAACACCACCCGTGCCATGTAGCCTGACTCCTCCAGCAGCGCAATAAACGCGAACAGCAGGGCAATCTGAGGAATAAAGATGACCACGCCCCCGATACCAGGCACCACTCCCTCAGCCAGCAAGTCAGTCAGCGGACCCGCCGGCAAAGTACTACTCAGCCAGGCACTTAGCTCGGAGAACAGATAGTCGATGAAGTCCATCGGTACGGTGGCCCAGGCAAATATCGCCTGAAAAATGACGAACAATAATCCTAAGAATAGTAGATATCCCCCTACCCGGTGCGTAACAATCCGGTCGATGCGTTCGGTCAGCGAAGCCGACGCTGCCTGATCGTGCACAACCCCTTCCAGGATATCCTCGATCCGCCGATAACGTTCGGTAGTATCGCGGACCTGCCCCTGCTCCGCGTTCCATTGGTGCTGCTGCCGGATACTAGCCACCGTTCGTTTGTCAGCGTTGGTGAGTGACGATAAGTTGGTGCCGTGCTGGAGCAACAGGTAGGCCGTGTAGTCAGCCACCGATAACCGCTCTTTGGCCGCACGAATGGCCTCCGGGGCCAAAGTTTCTGTATCAAAAATAGCGTTTCGGGCGGGAGCTACCGAATCGCACAGCACCCGTTTAAGAGCATCCAGACCTTCGCCTCGCCGGGCATTCATCATGAGGACTGGCACTTCGCCCAACCGCTGCGATAATGCCAGAGTATCGACCTGCCGTCCTTGCCTTTCGGCCACATCCGCCATATTCAGCACCACCACCACCGGCAACCGTAGGTCAATCAGTTGGGTAGTGAGCAGTAGCCCTCGTGCTACGTTGGTTGTGTCAATGACCACCACCACCACATCAAAGGTTTCTTGTAGCAAGGTGTCGAGTACGACGCGCTCATCATCTGAACGAGGAAACAGGCTGTAGGTGCCGGGCAAATCGGTCACCTCGGCCCACTGCTGAGCCGACAACGCACAGCGCCCTGTCTTCTTATCTACCGTAACGCCCGGATAGTTACCTACCTTTTGGTTGAGCCCCGTCAACTGGTTAAACAGGCTGGATTTACCCGCGTTAGGATTACCCACCAGTGCTACGCGACGGACTTCGGTGCTCACCAAAGGCATCGTCGTTGCCGACTTCATATAAGTTCTATGAGATGAGCCTCGTCTACGCGCAGTGATAGTTGGTAGCCCGCTATTTTCACCGCAACGGGGCCACCCAAAGGGGCACGGAGTTTCATCGTGACCCCACGTCCGGGCAGCAGCCCCATTTCCATTAATTTGGGAGTGAGTGAAGAAGACTTGAGCGAACGGATGGTACCGCGTTCTCCGAGCGGTAACTGATCTAGGGTGGTCATGGACGGGTAATTTGCGTAGATAGTGGTACGCAAGTTACTA
The DNA here is from genome assembly GCA_965213875.1 of Tunicatimonas sp. Classification (GTDB taxonomy): domain Bacteria; phylum Bacteroidota; class Bacteroidia; order Cytophagales; family Cyclobacteriaceae; genus Tunicatimonas. Next base: position 36,301 of record CBDCAN010000042.1, read on the forward strand.
ATCGTTTAGATTATTTCTAAATAGGAACAGAGGAAAATAACGCTCGGCTACTCTTTATCAGAGGCAACTGCTTCTTGATTGAAGATCAGAAAGAAGGCGGCTAGTGCGGCCAATACCGATAAACCGGCACTCAACCACATGATCCAACCGAAAGTGATGGCAAAGGACTGCCGGTACGCTTGTGTGACGGCAGCTTGGTTTTCGCCGGACACCGCGGCGGGTACCTGGGCGTCGCCTAGGTCTACGGCCTCGGTCATCACCACGCGTTGTACTTCGGGAGCTAAGGACAGTTCGTGTGTCTGATCTGACAGCACCCGCGTGAAAATCACAATCGCCAATGCCCCTACCATGGCGTTAGCAAACACACTAGCGGTACGCGTCATAGCATTGTTCACTCCCGAAGCGGTGCCGGCGTGGCGATCATCGGCGGCATTCATCACCGTGGTGGTCAGCGGCACCACCGTGAGGGTCATGCCTACCGCGAACACCACAATACCCGGAAAGAAAGTGGTCCAGTAGTCTTGCGGCCCGTCGGTGAGCCCTGCTTGCGAGAGCAACACAAACCCCACTCCCGCCAGCAGCGGCCCGGTGATCAGCAACCAACGGGGTCCGTAGCGATCTACCCAGCCGCCCACCACCCGGGCCATAGAAGCCATCAGCAGGGTGAAGGGCAGCAGGGCTAGCCCTGCCTGCAACTGCCGGTACCCTTGTATCTGAATCAGATTGAGCGACAAAAACAGCATCGCAGCCGCCAAGGCAGCGTACAGAAAAAAGGTGAGCACGTTGGCTCCGGTGAACGTACGATTGCTGAACAAACTCAAGGGTACCATCGGATGGTCGCTGCGCCGCTCGATAACGATAAACGCGACGAAAGCCACCACCCCTACCGCCAACGATAAGGATACCAGTCCGCCCCAGCCGACCTCCGGCACTTCCAGAAAACCGAACGTTAGTGCTACCAAAGCGACCACCACCGCGATGGCTCCCGGATAGTCTAAGCGATGGTCCAGGTCGTCGTCGGTACTTTCGGGTACACGGGTGGCCAGTACCCACAACGCCAGTGCTCCGATCGGTACGTTTAGGTAGAAGATGGCCCGCCACAAACCGGCGTCGCCCAGCGCCCCTCCGATAATCGGACCACCAACGGTTACTAGTGTGGTGGCCGCCGACCAAGTGCCGATGGCTTGTCCCTTTTCTTTGTCGTGAAAAGTGGCTGAAATAATGGATAAACTACCCGGAATCATGAGCGCCCCGCCCAGGCCCTGTACCGTACGGGCCACCACCAACCACGTGACCGAAGTGGACAAACCACAAAAAACGGATGATATCAGAAAAATAACGATGCCCACCATGAAGACCTTCTTCCGTCCGAGCTTATCGCCGAGCGAGCCTCCCACCAGAATGAGGGCGGCTAACATGAGCAGGTACGCATTCAGAATCCAGAAGATATCAGTGCCCTCCGCACCCAGATCTTTTTGTAGCGAAGGCAAAATCACGTTTAGGGCAGTGCTATCGATGAAGGCCATGCTGGAGGCCAGAATAGTCGATACCAAAATCCATTTACCAGTGGCTGAGTCTAGCGTAACCGGGGATTCGACAGGATTCACAGGCGGGGGTTTAGATCAGTTGATGCTACGGTTCGCTACCAAGGATAAGTAACAGACCTACTGACTTATACTACATCATGAGTAGATGGTTGTGGCTTGTCGTAGCGATAGGATTCTTCCATCACCGTATTAGCACTGCTTCTCGGTGGATGTACCTTGTAAAACTCATGTATTTCGTCTCTGACACCAGCCATTCAACCGTGCGTACTTTTATCGACTAGAATAAATCACTCCAACAAATTATCACTTACGTTTAACCTTCTTTAAGGTACAGTACAACTATACTATGAGCAGCCCGCTTATCTACCGAAATATTCAAAAACATATCTCACTCGATGATGCTGAAAAGCAGCAATTCAACGAGCGGCTAGTAACGCAAAAACTATCCAAGAAAGAGCTCATTCTCCGACAAGACCAAGTCTGTAGGAGTATCTACTTCGTCGCCTCAGGAAGTTTGAGAGCTTTCCATACAAATCAAGAGGGGAAAGAGTCGACGGTGATGTTCGCCATCAGTGGTTGGTGGATTACTGATATGCAGTGCTTCACGCGTCAGCAGCCCGCGTTGGTATCTATTGAAGCACTGGAGGAAAGTGAGGTGGTAGGATTAGCGTTTCATGCGCTTGAGCGCCTTTATCAGCAAATACCCAAGTTTGAGCGATTTTTCAGAATTCTGTTTCAGAACGCCTACATCAGAGAGCAACAGCGAGCGCTGGACAGTATATCATTTACCACAGAGGAGCGGTACCAACGCTTTGTGAAGAAACATCCTGATATCGTTCGTAAGATCAGTCAAAAACAGATTGCTTCGTACCTTGGGGTGACTCCGGAATTTCTGAGCAGCATCAAGAAAAAATGAGGTCTCTTAAACTATCTTAACGATTGAGTGGCACCGATTAGCGTTCTTGCCAAAAAACCAGTTATGATGCTCATCTTAATCGCAGGCCCCTACCGAAGCGGGACTGACAACAACCCAGACCTGATCAGGAATAATATGAATCGGCTGGAGTCAATGGCGTTACCGATATTCCGAAAAGGACATATTCCTATGATTGGTGAGTGGGTGGCCAACCCGCTAATTGCGCTGGCCGGTTCTAAGGAGGTAGGCGACGAAATATTCACCGAAATTCAGTACCCTACCGCGCACCGGTTACTCACCAAATGCGATGCGGTTCTCAGAATTGAAGGGGCATCGCAAGGCGCGGATCAAGATGTGAAGGTGGCGCAGGGTCTAGGACTTAAGGTCTATTACGACATAAAAGATATTCCAGATGCCACCCAGTAACGTTCGCCACCTCAAAACCGAAGTGCTTTCGGACAACTGGTACACGCTCAGGAAGGTAACTTTTGAGTATCTTAAGAGTGATGGTTCGTGGGAAACGCAAACCCGAGAGGCGTACGACCGGGGAAACGGGGCTACCATCCTCCTTTACAACCTAGAAAAGAAGACCGTCGTTCTGACGCGACAATTTCGCGTGCCCACCTACCTAAACGGTAACCCTACGGGCATGCTGATAGAATCTTGTGCGGGTCTGCTGGATCAAGACAATGCCGAAGACTGTATTCGTAGAGAGACGGAGGAAGAAACCGGGTACCGGATATCTTCGGCCCAGAAAATCTTTGAAGCCTATATGTCACCGGGGTCAGTCACTGAGGTTGTTCACTTCTTCATCGCTACCTATACTGAGGCTATGAAGACGGGAGAAGGCGGCGGTGCCGCCCACGAACAGGAAGATATTGAGGTGCTGGAGCTGACCATAGATACTGCTCTTGCTATGATCGAAAGCGGTGAGATCAAAGACGGAAAGACGATTATGCTACTGCAATACCTACAGCTTAATAGAATGAATAGTGACGAATGACTAATGATTGATGCGCACCTCATTCATCATTATTTGTTAATCATCATTCATTATCTGACAAACTGCTCAATATCCCACCGCCGTATCATCTCCCCGGGGATCTGCTCCACCCTCCAGGTTGCCACCGGGTAACACCAGGATAGCGTCTACCCGACCGATGTTGCCACGCGCTGTCACGTGGTGCCCCATCGCTTCCAGCGAATCCGTCACCTGCGGGGTAAATGCGTTGTCTTCGGTAAAGATCGTATCGGGCAACCACTGGTGGTGGAAGCGTTTCGCGTTGACCGCCGCTTGCATCCCCATGCCGTGTTCCACCACGTTCAAGAAAGTTTGGTACACTGAGGTAATGATCGTAGAACCACCCGGACTACCGACAACCATGAACAGCGCATCGTTTTTCTCCACAATGGTGGGAGTCATAGAGCTGAGCATCCGCTTCTGAGGCGCAATGGCGTTGGCCTCGCCGCCGATGAGTCCGAACATATTGGGGAAGCCGGGTTTGATGCTAAAATCGTCCATTTCGTTGTTGAGCAAAAAACCTGCGCCATCAACGACGACATTAGAGCCGTAACCTCCGTTTAGCGTAGTGGTTACTGACACTGCGTTGCCCTGGGCATCAACGACCGAAAAGTGGGTGGTTTCATGAGACTCTACCGGGGCGGGGTCGCCCGCTGACACGGCCGACGAAGGGGTGGCCCGCTCGGGAGAAAAGCTTTCCATCCGATATTGATTGTAGCCCGCCTCGAGCAGTTTGGTGCGGGGCACCGGGTAGAAGTCGGCATCCCCTAAATGTGTGGCGCGGTCGGCATACACGCGGCGCTCCGCTTCCACCATGAGGTGTACCGCCTCGGCACTGTTGTGCGGCATCTGATGCAACGGAAAAGGTTCTACGCTATTGAGTAGTTGAGCCAGGGCAATGCCGCCGCTCGAAGGCGGTGGCATAGAAATGATACGAAAGCTATCGTACTGCATGACTACCGGCTCACGAAACTGTGCTTCGTAGGCTTGCAGATCTTCTCGCGTGATGATGCCCCCGCCCCGCTTCATTTCGGCCACGATCCGTTCTGCCGTTTCACCGCTGTAAAAGCCATCGCGTCCCTGATCACGAATGAGGGTAAGGGTCTGGGCTAGATCACGCATTGCGATGGTGTCGCCCCGCTGCCAACCGGCTTCTTTCAGTAGAAAATCAGGGGCCACGGTGTTATGCTCCAATAGTGCTTCGCGGTTGTTACTCAGGTTTTCAGCTTCTTTGGTGGTCAGCGTAAACCCGTCGGCGGCCAGGTCTATCGCGGGTTGAACCAGTTGGGTCATGGGAAGGAATCCGTAGCGTTCGTGCGCCCGAAACATACCGTCTACGCTACCCGGCACCCCGGAGGCCAGGTGCCCCAAGCGGCTCAGACCTTCTACCACGCTATCCGCTTCGTCAAGGTACATATCGCGGGTAGCAGCCAACGGTGCCTTTTCTCGGTAGTCGAGGCACGCGGTGGCCCCTCCTGCCTCGCGAATTACCATAAACCCGCCGCCCCCGATGTTGCCCGCCACGGGGTACACTACGGCCAGGGCAAACTGCACGGCAATGGCCGCATCGACCGCATTACCCCCCTGTCGCAAGATATCGGCACCCACCTGCGAGGCCAACGGATGAGCGCTCACCACCATCGCACTGTCGGCAATCACGCCCACCACCGGGTTGATAGGCACCTGCTCCATCGCGGGCGGTGCGCAGCGCCATAATAGGAAGGGTAAGAAAATTTGTAGCGAGCGGCTTACTATTCGGGACATAGGCTAGTGAGGTATGCCCGAAGATGATAGAATGCATCGGTTTTTACAAATAGGCCGGGCTTGCTGATAGCTACCAGCTATTTGTTGGGCCAGCAACGCGTATTGCTCAGCCTGATAAGTACTACCGTCGTAGTTACCCCCGTATGTACAGCAGATACCCACCGCCGATAATCAACAGCGGGGAAGCCAGCGACAAGAGTATCACCGGCCACCGGTATAATCCCCAGAACGATACTATTTTCCGATCGTCACCATTTTGAGAGCAGATAATATCAACCTGATCGCCGATATCGTGCGGAGCAGGTTTTGCACTAATGCTGCTCTCGAATACAACCTTTGCCCCTACGCCGTCCACATACTCGTACACCGGTTTATAGGTGTATCCATCGCTACTCCGTACTTCTATCATATCTATCACCGTCGCCACGGTCGGTGTTCCCGTACTCAGAAGCGCTTTAGTATTACTGTATTGCTTAACAGCAGAGAAAATAAGCACCATTGACAATAGTAGCATGCCACCGTATAAATATCCAATCATTCTCAATTTTTAAAGGGTTTAGCAGAAGAGGAAGTGTACCTGAAGGTTATGTCCATCTGGATTCACTTTGCAATAGCGTATCTATTTCCCCGCCATCCTATCGACCCAAAAGAACCTTTTATACGGATTTTCTACAGAAGTTAGATTGTAAGAACTTTGGCTAGAGTAGTTCCAGCTCTGTCCTCAAGTTCAGCTTTGCTTGTTTTTCGTACCGATCGTAGAAGAAATCAGTCTTGTATATTTTATTCATCGCTAAAAAGTGTTGCAGTACTTTCTTACGGCCTGGACGATAGATCGCGTCGGGATAGACTGCGTATTCTTTTCTCACGCGCTGATAGTAATGTGTGTATTCTTCCCACGGACGCCCTAGTACGGATAAGTCAGCATCGGTGAAGTAGTTGGTATCGTGATCGGCTGAATGTTGGTGCGTTTTTGTTGCCAAAATTTGTGCCTGGCAGCGCACCACCGTTTCTTTCGGCATCCTAGCCCGCTGCATGCTCTTCTTGGCCCACTCAGCGCTCTTTTCCTCATTATCAGACCTGAGCGCGCTATACACAATGTCGTGATAGTAGAGCGAAAACAGGACCGTGTCCCAGTGCTTTAATTCGTTTTTTACCTCAGTGAGCTGAGACAGCAGTTGCTCCAAGTGCGTCAAAGTGTGGTAGTGTCGTTGCTTACCCGAATAGCTGCGTGCCACTTCGAGCCACAGTTCTTCAATCAGTTGGTCACCGACCGAGTAATTTTTTAGCAGAGAAACAAACGTTTCTTTAAGTCTTATCATCTTCTGACATTCATCGGGCGTCAGGTGAGAATTTTATCCTTTAAACCCTTCGCAAAGGTAACAAAGGTATCAAGATCGTTTTGATTGGTCGCAATTCCTACCGAAACCCGGGTGGCCCCTCTCATCTTGCGCAACGCGCCCACCATGTCTTCATAGTTTCCGGTTTGGCGGTTAGAGAAATAGTGGGTGATTTCGTTGACGGTTAAATCATTGTTGATCTCATCCAGACCCGGATTGCAGAAACAACCGGAGCGGATAGAAATATTCTGTGCACTGGATAACGACTCAATTTTCTTGAAACCGATTTTAGAACCATCAGGATTCTTAAAAGCAATCATGAGGGTGCCCCCCATGTTCTCTCTGGTAGGCGACCCGAACACCTCGAGTTGCGCTTTCCCGTTGCTGTGCGTCAATGCTACCAGCTGCCGGTGCAGATAAGTTGTCAGCGACGTGATACGCTCATTGATACGCCGCATGCCAATGTTGGTCACGTAATCAAGCCCTATTTTTATTGCAGGAATGTCTAGGTAGTTGATTGTACCATTTTCAAACCGCTCGTGGCTATCAGCCAAAAAGTGATAAGCTGCTTTCACTGAAGCTAAGTTAACGGTTCCGCCCGCGAACCATTTCTTTTGGAGTTTCGGAAAGGCCGACTTCTTCACTAACAAACAACCCATGCCGGTGGGGTAACCGAATATTTTGTAAAATGATACTGAGACAAAATCCGGCTGGTGTTGCTCTAAATCTAGCGGAGAAGTAGGCACAAACGCGGCCGCGTCTAGCAGTACGTCCCACCCTAAACGCTTCGCTCGTTTGATCCAATCTAAGCTATGCTTTGTGCCTGATACATTGGACTGCGCGGGATATGCCAACAGCTTGTTTTTATGGTTTATGCCCGATAATTTTTCAATGAGCACCTCTTCTGATACCGTCAGATCAAAGTCATTCATCGGAACGTACGAGTACTGACCACCAGCTTGAGCACAGTACTCTCTAATACCGTTCACCGAATTATGGTTGTCGGCGAAGAGCAGAAAGTGTCCCTGATTACCGAACGGGTAGCACTCTCCGACAATTTTGAGCGCACTTGAAGCGTTTTGGGTAAAGATGCAGTAATAGTCGTTAGCGTTGAAAAACTCAATGACGCTGGCCCTCGCTTCTGCCACCAGCTCGGTGGCCAGTTGAGAGGTAGGATTGGTAGAGTGTGGGTTTCCTAGCACGGCACTTTCTAATAAATTTGTGTGGGCTACCAGTTGCGATGCTGCGTATAAGTTGCCCCCGGTATAATCTAGATAAATATGCTTCTGCTTCGCTAGTCGGCGATATTCTTTATGCCGTAAGGCGGAAAAATAGCGATCGTGAGCCAGCTCTTTCTTTCCAAAAATTCTTTTCCTGATACTGATCATTGATAAACAAAGGGTTGTGGCGATAAATCTTCGCCTTTATTGAACGTAAGTAGCGTTTGCCACTACGATAGTATGTCAATCCTTGGACAGGATTCGTAACTCACTTATCGTACTGATTGGAGGCGAAGAGCGAGGTTGAGCCACTTTTAGTGTATCAGCGAAACCCTAAGGCCTATAAGCCTATCCTGACGAAATCCCGTTATATTCGCGGTTCTATCAATGTCCGTTTTTTTGATCGCACGCAATACCATTCTGTACGGTCCGCCGGGCACCGGCAAAACCTACCGCACTACAGCGCTGGCCCTCAGGTGCATCGAGCAGCTCAACGAAGCGGTACTACAGGAGCAGTACCCCACCCGCGCTGCGGTACAACAACAGGCCCAGCACTACCGACAGGCGGGGCAGCTGGCCACGGTGGTGTTTCACCCCTCGTTTGCCTACGAAGACTTTGTGGAGGGCATCAAACCGCATAGCAACGAACGCGGTGAGCTGCGCTACGCGGTAGAAGACGGTATCTTTAAGCAATTGTGCGTGCGGGCTGCCCACGCCCTTTACCGAACCCAGCAGCAAAACACCCTGGAGGCACCGCCTCTCCGCCGGAGCTTTGATGCCCTCTTCTACGAATTTATCGACTACCTACGGCGCACTGCTGCTGACGATTCGGCGGAGGTGGTCTTCGAGAGCAAAACGGGAAAGCCGTTTTACCTGGTGGATATCAATCAGCACCAAACCCTGCTGCTCAAAATGGGGCAGGGTCGCAAGACCTACGCGATTACCCGCCGCATGCTGGCGCAGCTGTACCAACAGTTCGCGGCGGCGAATGATATTCAGGTGCTATCGCGCGACTTGCCCGCCGCCGTGCGGGGCGTTGGCTCGGTGGCTTGGGCCGTGTTCAACCGACTAAAACACTACGAAGAAACCCGCAATCAAGCCTACCGTTACCTACTTGATGGGTCATCAGCCCCGGATGCCGCACAGTATCAGGCGATGAAGCGCGACCTGTTACAACTAGACTATGACAGTCTGTCTCCGGCTGATTACGAGGCGGCCGGACGCTTTGTGTTGGTTGTCGACGAGATCAACCGAGGCAATGTAGCTGCCATCTTCGGCGAGCTTATCGTGCTGCTGGAAGATGATAAACGAGCCGGGCAACCGGAGGCGCTCACCAGCGTGCTCCCCTACTCACGCGAAACCCTTTCGGTGCCTCCCAACCTGTACCTGATCGGCACCATGAATACGGCCGACCGCAGCGTGGAACCGCTGGATACCGCACTGCGGAGGCGGTTTGTGTTCGTAGCCGTGCCACCCGACAGTTCGCTCCTTGGTCCGGTTTCCGTTGTGGCACGAGCATCAGACGAACCGGAAAAGACGGAACTGAACATAGCGGCTGAAGTAGCAGAAACTTATCTGAGTGCTGACAAAATCGAGGTAGGTTTGGTGCTAGATGCCATCAACCAGCGGTTGGGTGCGCTACTAGACGCTGACCACCAGATTGGGCACGGTTATCTGATGGGCGCAATGCACGCCTCTCGCCCGCTCGATAAACTGCGCGAAGTGATATACCGCCAGATTATTCCGCTGCTGCAAGAGTACTTTTACGACGATGCTGCCCAGGTGATTCGCATTGTGGGCGATGACTTCTTCGATATCACTTCATCAGACGTTCACTTATTAGACGGCCCGTCAACCGCGAGTCAGTGGTCGCCGTCCGATACACCACCGGTGTACCGTATAAAACCACTGACCGATCGTGATTTTATACGTGCGCTGCAAAGAATATATCATCATGAGTAGGTCAACCATCAGTGGGTTTGAATATCAACAGTTGCAGGTTGGGCAGTTGATTGAAGGTGAAAAATTCGAAAAAGCGCACTGGCAAGCGTTGGTCAAGCTACACGCTAGCTTGCCTCTTCCCTACTACTCGCTCACCCACCAGGGCATTCGCCTGTCGCACTACGTGGGAGTGATACGTGTCTCGTTCTTTGATCTGGAAATACTTCCGAAGCCCGACGCGCACGTGCCCACCTCCGTGTGGCGCCAGATACTGGTAGATATGCTGGTTGAGAGTGGCTACTGGCGAAACCCTTCCTCCGTTACTGAATCTAGTCGGCAGGCACACCACCTACTGGATCAATGGTTGCTAGGATTTCTTGATGAAGTCGCCCGGCTCTGTCGACAAGGCCTTATCCGACAGTATCAAACGGTGCGTACGAACGCCCGAGCGCTAAAGGGTCGCCTGTTATTTTCTCAACAGATTAGACGCAATAGCACGCGACAAGACCGGTTTGCGGTGAGCCAGCAGACCTACACCCTACAACATGCGTTACACCAACTATTGAAACAAGCCTTACTGCTGATACCGCGTGTGTCTGATCACCCGGTAGTACAGCGCCGGGCGCGTCAGTTGCTTACCTACTTTGCCTCGGTGAGGGTATACGGAAATGAGACTCCTCAACCGCCATCGAGCTATCATCGGCGAACGGAAGTATACCGTACGGCGGTTACCGCTGCGCATCAGTTGCTGAACGGACAGCTTCCACACGTCTATCACGGCCCACTGAACCAAGGTTTTGCGCTACTGATAGACATGAACCAGCTCTTCGAGATTTTTATCTACGAAAGGCTCCGTCGCTTATCAGAACACCATCCGTTTGTGGTACGGCGACAGCACAGCCGTCGATTGTGGGGCGATACGCAGGTACGACCGGATCTTGTCGTTGAATATCCAACCAAAGGTATTCGTACGGTCATCGACACCAAATGGAAAGTGTTATCACGTTCCCGGCCCGCTGCCAGCGACTTACACCAGATTTACGTATATAACCAGTTATTTGGCGCGCAGAAAGGAATACTACTGTATCCACAAGTACACGATTTACTACCCGCGTTACAACGTTTTGACGGCCCCGGTTCTTCCTACGCCGAAGTAAGCTTCGTACCGATTGCCGATACCACTAGCGGCCGTTTGCATCCCAGCTTAGACGATGCGCTGCTCCGTATGATTGCTCCCACGTAGTTGAATACGACTTACACCGCTTCCCACTGACCAGAGTCGCCCGACTGTCGCAGCGCGTCGAGCACCCGTAAATTGGCCACACTATCTTCCGGGGGCACCGGCACCGACTGCCCCTCACGGATCGCTCGGGTAAAGCCCTCGAACTCCAGCACGTACTGATCTTCAGGGGGTAGGTAAATGTCCCGTGTATCTACGTTGCCCCTTATCACTACGTGCGCCTCTACATCGGCGTGGGCGTTAAAGGGAATGATAAGGGTGATGATACCGCCGGTGCCGTGCACTACCACGCGTTGGTAAGGAAAGGTTTGGGTACCCACGGTAAACGTGGCCCGAGCTCCTTCGCCGAAGTCCATCATCCCGGAGAATAATACATCAGTTTGAAACTGTGGGTCGGTTTGCACCAGGCTGACCACCCGCTGTGGTTCGCGCCCCATGATAAACCGGCTGCACGACACCGCGTAGCAGCCCACGTCGTAGAGGGCTCCGCCGCCAGTATCAGGGTGATTACGAATGTTATTGGGGTCAGTATTTTTAAATCCAAAGAACGACTCCACCAATTGTACCCGACCGATTTCCAGTTGTCGGACGACCTGCCGTACGTGTTGCCACTGCGGATGCCAACGGTACATGAACGCCTCCATGACCACAACTCCGCACTGCTCAGCGTGCGCTAAGCAGTCTTCTGCTTCAGCGGCGTTTAGGGCCAACGGTTTTTCGCAGATCACGTGCTTGCCCGCGTCGGCAGCACGCTTGATCCATTCGGCGTGCAGGTGGTTAGGTAAAGAGATGTATACCGCCTCAATTTGCTCATCGGCCAGTAGTGCCTCGTAAGAACCATAAGCCTGTTTGATGCCATACTCTTGGGCCGCCGCCTGCGCTTTTTCTTGCGATCGTGACGCGATGGCGATAACATCAATGGCGGGAGACTGTGCCACCGGAATGGCGATACGCTTTTGGTAAAAGTTAGATACGCTGAGAATACCGAGCTGAAGGGGTTGCATGAAAAATAAGGGTTGGGTAAAACAATAGAACACTCACCCAGCAAACCAAAGGCCGGTCAATAAGTTTACTGTCTTTTGACCGACTATTCTTAATAGCCCATGAGCACTTCTCTCTATCATATTATTCGCGAACCTAGTGCTGAGGTATCAGGTTCTGCGCCATTATTGCTTTTGTTGCACGGCTTGGGTAGCAACGAACAAGACCTTTTCTCTTTTGCTCCTCATCTTGATGCTCGCTACCGTATTTTGAGCGTTCGTGCTCCCCGCGCTTACCAGCACGGCGGTTTCGCTTGGTTTGATCTGGACTTTGGCCGGGGCATGCCGCAGGCCAATCTAAACCATCTGGAACGTTCGCGTCAGCAACTGCTTGACTTTATCGCCGAGATACAGGACAAGTATCGAGTGGAACGTGTGTATTTGGCGGGCTTCAGCCAGGGAGCCATTATGAGCTACCTTACCTTACTTAGTCAACCGGCACTGGTGGCGGGCGTGCTGGCCATGAGCGGCTACGTAATGAAAAATCCGGCACTGCCTCAAGCTGCCACCCAGAAGATGAAGCGAGTACCTGTTTTTGCTACCCACGGCACTCGCGATCAGGTGTTGCCCGTGTTTTTAGGACGTAGCACCCGCGATTATGTAGAGTCTCTACAGCTTAATTTTACCTACCGCGAATATGACATGGGCCACGAAGTAAACGCCGCCTGTTTTGAGGACTGTCGGCGATGGCTAGCCGAGCAAATAGACGGCGCCGTATATTCTTCCTAGCCTATGCAGACCGCGGGGTACGCCCTCGTACGGCCAGAAATATGACCGCCCCCAGTAGTATCAGCACTATCACGGACAAAATAGTAACGATCGTCTGGCTGCCTTCGCTATTGGTGATTAGTTCGGCATCCGTATTGGTGACGTCATCTTGGGCGGCGGCTACAGTACGTTCGCTACCGCTGCTTACCCCTGACGTGGTAGAACCGATAGATTCGGCTCGTACGTAGGCTAGTATGTCTAAAACATCATCCTGCGAAAGAAACTCAAAGTTAGGCATCACCTGCTCTTCGTATTGGGCATACAGATACTGAGCATATTCATCCTCTTCATCTAGAATAACCTGCTGCGAATTTTGAATAAACCGCACCAGCCAGTCGATAGGGCGGCGATTGTGTACACTAGCCAGCGCTGGTCCAATCACTTGCTTTCCTACCTGATGGCACACCGTGCAGTGCTGAGCAAACAGAGCCTGCCCCCGCTTAATGCTCTGTACGTCTTCTGGCACTTCGTTATTAGTGGTGACACTATCAGATTCATTTTGCGCATCGGCGCTATGATTAAACCATAATGTTGCGGCAAATGCCAGCCAAAAAATACGTAAAATGGCGTTGTTCATCACTTGTAAAAATTAGGTTTCTAAAATAAGTATGAAAGCTTACTACCACTAAAATTGTTTGATAGGATAAAAAAAAAGAGCCTAGGCAGTGCCTAGGCTCTTTTGATCAGATACGACGTTAGGTGCTAGTAAGCAATTAGCTCAATATCTAGCTGTGTATCTTCCACAAAGTCTTCCGCCTCTTCTAAAATATCCTCATCATCTTTAGGGTAATACCACTTGAGCGTAACATTCCCGCCTTGGTCTTGGTACTCTTTTAGCGCCTCTAGTAGCTCAAGAATTCCTTTAGAAGAACTAGTATTAAAATAAGTGAGTCTAAAATCAAACTCAATGGCCTGTCCGGTGGCAGCGTAGGCTTTGATCCAATCTACCAGTTGCTTGTAAAACTCCCAAGTGTTTTCCAGGTATGACTCACCCTCGATAACACAGTGGCCAGTGTCAGCATTGAAGTTGATGTGGGGAATAAAGAACACCCCCTTCTCACCCTGAATGTCTAGATCTTTAAGTTTCGTCGTTTCCATATGATTAAATTATTTATTGATGTTAACGGATAAAGTAAATATTGAATGGTCATCGTCTAGGTCCTGTGCTTGAATCTCAAGCGGGTTGCCCGATAGAATAGCTACTTGCACCAATCCAATGCCGGCTCCGCGACTCAGTTCAGGGGAGGGTTGTCGCCGTTGGTAGCGTTTGAGCTTGCGCAGTTCTTCTTTGTCTAGTGAATTGATCGTATTGCAGCTATCCACCAGCTGAGCCACGTGCTCTCGCTTGATCGTATTACCGCAAGAAAATACGTAGTAATCTTCTTGCTCGATAATTTGTAGCATGCCTACGCTATCAATACGCCCGGCGTACTGTATCTTCTCAGATGAGTAGTACAGTATATTCTGAGCCAGCTCCATAAAAACGGAGAACACTTTGCGGCTCGCACGAGGGTTATCGGCTAATTTATCTTGAATATCTCGACTGATTTCAGCCATGATGACCGGAGTGACCGGACCTTTGTAGGAGATCAGGATTTGTTTATCCTGAATCACGAAGTGATCAAACATTTGTACTTTTGCCTTCATAACTACACGATTTACTAATTACTTTTGTGGTTTTTATATTCTTATACCGATGAGGTTGATGTCATCGCGCTGCTCGGTGTCTTGTTGGTGATCATCTAATGCTTGCTCAAAGCGTGCCCCTTGCTCCTTCATGTCTAGTGTATGCACTTCTCGGATAAGAGCACGTAGCCGCTTAGATCCAAATCGCTCACGATCAGCATTTGCTTGGTCGATAAAGCCATCTGTTGTCATGTATAAACAATCTTCAGGCTGCAGTTCAATGGTCTGCTGTGTGAACGCAAAGTCTCGCTTAGACCCACCGATAGACTTTCGATCCCCTTTAAGCACCTCTAGCTGACCGTTTTTCATGATCATGAGATTGTTCTTAGCTCCGCCGTAGGTCAACTGATACGCCCCTCCACTTTCTTCTATCACACAAAGTCCTAAATCCATGCCATCTCGATTATTGCCCTCGTCTTGGTTAAACCGAAGGCGTACTTTGTTATCCAGATAGTCTAAAATTTCGGCTGGATTGCTGATATGATGTTCGTTGATCGCCTCGTTGAGCAAGTTGTTGCCAATAAGTGACACGAGCGAGCCAGGCACTCCGTGTCCGGTGCAGTCAATCACTGAGGCCACCGTTTTGTTGTCAGTTTGTGATATCCAGTAGAAGTCTCCTGACACAATATCTTTGGGGCGATATATCACAAAGCTGTTCGGGATGATTTTCTTCCGTTGAGACACGCTAGGAAGAATAGAAAACTGTATCCGCTGAGCGTAATGAATACTCTCTTGAGTTTTACGGTGCTCTACTTCGAGCTGCTGCTTTTGCTCAGCCAGCACTTCTTGCGTGAGTTGCAGCTGCTTCATGTTGCGGCGCAACTCTTTTTCACCAATCAGCAGCTGTTTGTTCTTCTCCTGAATTTCATCCTGCTGCTTTTGTAGCTTCTTATTATCGCGTTGCTTTTGTCTGAAACTGAATATAATGATCCCCATCACGAAGACGAACAAACCAATGATGCCGTAGGCAAACTTTTTTAGCCGCGCCTCTTCACGTAGCTTCTGCGTCTTTAGTTGCTGATCAGCCTCAAGCAGAGCAATTGCTTTCTCCTGTTGCTGCTTCTCTAGGTCCTGCTGCTTCAGTTGCAGGTCTTGCAGTTGGCGTTGCCGTTCAGACTCGCGTAGCTCCTGGTTTCTTTTTTCAGCCTGTAGTTGCTGCTGTGCCAGTGTTAAGGCCTGCGTCGCCTTTTCCTTTTCCAATTGCTGGTTTTGCAGGGCTGCCGCCTGAAGTTCTTGATCCCGCCGTAATAGTGTCAGCTCCTTCTGCTTTAGCGCCAATTCACTTTCCTTACGCTCGTCTTCCAGGGCTTGGCGCTCTTGATCTACTAACAACGCTTTAATTTCATCCTCTTGCTTTTCTATGGCAAGCTGTTGATCCAGCATTTGCTCAAAACGGTGCACCTCCTCTTTTTCTATTGCATCATCGATTTCTTGATACTTCTCCTCGTACAGTAGTGCTTTACTTTCGTTGTTATCTGCCCGATAGATAAGCGAAAGTATTCGGTAGCTGGTCGCTAATACCTCTGGTGCGTCGTGCGTGATACCGATATCAATGGCGGTAATTACTGACTTAAGCGCTTGCGCATTTTTACCACTCACAAAGTAATTAGAAGATAAGTGATTATGAATATAAGCTTCCCCTACAGGATCTTGCTGGGCCTCTTTGATGCGCATGGCTTCCATGTAGTACTCTTTGGCCCGCGAGAAAAGAGATAAGTTCGTGTAAGCAATACCAACATTGGTCAACAACGACACCCGTTGGTTAGGCTCCAAACCGTTGTCACCCTTATCTACCAGTTCGACTGCCTCGCTAAAATATTCTAGGGCAGTTTTTAGGTTTCCCAGGCGCTTGTAGAGAAATCCGATGTTGTTGTAGGTATGCGCTATCTGAGCAACGTCTTCTTGCCGTCCGTATAACGCCAGAAGCTCTTTGTTAAAACCTATCGCCTTCTCAAATTCTTCTTTCTCCTTAGAAATAAAGGCCAGCGTTTGATAAGTCTTGGCAAGATTGGTCAGATCGCCCTCCTTCTTGTAGCGCTCGAGTAGTATACCGCAGTACTGCTGGGCTTCTATGTATTCTCTCAGTTGAAGGTGCGACTGATTGATGACGCTGACTACTTCGGCTGATACTTCGGCTGAGCCTTCTACCTTTTCTTTAGCCTTGCGGTACAGTTGAAAATAATCAATAGCTTTGGCGTACGCACGCAGATCAAAGTAGAGGTAACCAACCTCCTTGTACTTATGGGCAATAGCGGCTTGATCGCCCACGCGCTCCAGTGTTCTGATCGCCCACAGGTTGTATTTAACTCCTTCCAGATAGTTGCCCATCTGGCGATGAACCTTCGCTAGTTGACTCAAGCTTTCTGACTCGCCTGCGTTGTAGCCTTTCTTCCGGGCAATATCAAACGCTTGCTGCGCTTTTACTTTGGCCCGCTGGTAATTTTTCTGTTGTAAAAAACCATCAGAATCATCGATAAGGTACTGTACCTTGCTTTGATAGATGGTGTCTTGTGTAATGGTCAGTTCTTGAGCAGACGCTTGGTGGGCGATAGCCGTTATGTACCAACCAACGACGATCAGTATTCGCCGACACCAGCATGGCCGTACAGTTGGGGCGCTATATTGGGTGAAATTGGTCATTAAAATACCAGGTCTACTCCAATCAATAGCAACCGGCCGGCTTGGCCTGCCATCGGTACTTCTACCGTACGATTGTTTAGTATATTTCTACCGTTAAAAAATACGGTATGCTGATCCCACAAATTATAGCTTATTTTGCAGTTGACAAGCAGCTTAGCCGACATGGTGTAGTTCTGCTCCAAACGCCGAGCGGTACTTTTGCCGTAGTAATAAACTCCCCCGTTGATGCGAAGCTTGTTGAGAAAAGCGCGATAACTGCCGGTCATACCACCGTAATAGTGTGGTACTGATAGATCCATCGTCGCTACTTCAGCTGCCTTCTTACCAGTGCGCTGTAGCGTAACAAACGCGGACGTCTGCAACTTACCCACTGTCCATCGGGCATCTGCCGTGAGGCCGTAATGCGCTACCGACGAATCGCTATTGGTTCGGGTGGTTACGGTTATGTCATCAAGAGCGGTTAGGTTAGTCAACCGACTGTAGAAACCAGTAATTCCTAACTGTAAATCACTGTACGGAACCGTACGATAGCCAACCTCATACGTTCTATTACGTAGCGGCTGTAGTGTTTGATTGGTCACATAATCCTGGGCCTCACTGCTGTAGTTGAGATAGCGTTGGGCGGTTACGTTGCCTAAACCGTAGGCCGTGGCGGCTCGTAGCCAATGTGATTTGCCAATGCGGTAGGTCGTACCCAACTGATACGATTCGTACAGCTGACTGGTCAGATTGAAGTAGTCACCACGAATTGTCGCCACCCACCTCCATTTTCCTTCTAATAAGCGGAGCTGCTGACTTACAAAGCCACCGGCATGGTACTGACGCGTATCGCCCAATAGCACTTCGCGTGCGTAAGGAGCAGTGGTTACGAATGACGACGCCCTTCTGTCTAGCTCGTTGGTAAATGCACTACGATTGATATCGCCGCTCAGGGTAATCTGATAGACCTTACCGGCATAATGGTAGCCTGCCGAGGCGAAAAGGTTTTCATTGTGCACCTCGGTGCCCGGATAGCCTACGGCAAATTTATACCGGTAGGATTGGTAGGCCAGGCGGGTGCTAAAGTTACCAAGCTTCGACTGTACGGCCACTGCACTATTTTTGGTGTCGCGATTGGTGAGAGCGATGGTAGACAAGGGCGAGATAATGCTTTGCAGATAGGACTCTTTGGCACTGACCATTGTAGCCACACTAATCTTCTTATTAGGCTGATAGTGCGCGGTGGCATTGATTCCTGCACTGCGTAGCGATTTCTCACCGAAGATATTGGTCTCGCGTGCCGTGCTCTGGTAGTGCAGTAGCGAATCGCTTTGCACGTAGCGTTGTTCGCCCAGTACGTACACCTCGTCTTGAAAGCGTGTCAGTCGTTGATAACGGCCCGATACGCTAAACTTCAATTGGTCTGATACTCCGAAACTAGTACTCCCCTGGTGAACGTAGTTTTCGTTTAGGTTACCCTGGAGCCCTACGTTAGCCCGTAGGCTACGCTCTTCTACCTGCTTAGTTACAATGTTGATCACCCCGCTCGTCGCGTTGGCGCCAAAGACTGCCGAATGAGCGGTAGATACTATTTCTATTTGCTCGACGTCTTGAAGGCCAACGGGTAACGTTTCCCAAGTGATGGTACCCTGACGGCCTTCGTTATAAGGAATGCCGTTGATAGTAAGTAGTACGGTCGTATTTTCTGACGCAGCGCCCTCTATGGTGCCAGAGATACCCCGGATGGCAACGTCAAAATAGCCATTGGTCTTTTGTCTTACCAATAGGCTCGGTGCCAAGCGCAGGGCCTCACCCCACGTAAGTGCCCCCGACTGCTTGATCTCATCAGCCGTAATTACGTAAGCCGCCAATGGTGCTTCCAACAGACCACTCTCGGTTTGTCCTACGGCATACGTAGTGTATACCTTATTATTTTGTACCTCTAGGTTGAGGATGTCATCTTCTACGGTAAGTAGGTAAGGGGCCGCAATACTCAGGCTATCTTCCTGTGCCCGTACCTGATGAGCCAGTACCATTAGAATTGCAGTAATCCAATAAATAACTTTTTTTATGTGGTACACTATCTGTTCTTATGGTTAAAAGTTGCAGCCCGTAAACAGGTAGTTAACATCAGGGATACTGTTAGTAGCTCTCACTTTAATAGGCACTCTCTTATCATTGTACTCATAGGTGTAGGGAAAAACTTCCCAAGCACTTCCGGCGTCATCGCGATGCTGATAGTAGACAGGATTGCTATTGCTAATGAAGGGCAATAGCCGTTCGCCGGGATTGGTAGGATTGAATAGCAGCAGTGCAACGTCAGAAGACAACATAGACAACGTATTGAAGTTCGCGTCGGTCTGTAGCTCTTTGATAAGGTCTCCGCTACCGTTATTCACCAGCACTTCATTACTGCTGTAGACATACTGCTCCGTACCGCTCGCGTACGTTACGCTTATGGGTCTATCGCTACCAAAACCATAGGTAAAATCAATTGTTTCTATGAGCACTGGTATTGCGTCATCAGTAGAAATAGTGATCTGGTCAATTCGGTCACCGTTTACGCCAGTTTCATAAGTAAAAACCCACTGGTTGGTGGTTCCTGAAGCCGTGACCGATGCCTCCTGTACCCTATCGTTGCCATTGTAGCTGATGGTAGTGCGCCGTATCAACGATGGGCTTCCCTCTGTATCATACAGGTCAATAGTACTAAGAAGCCCCCCAGAATAGGTATACTCTTCTCTGCGCCAATCGGTAAAGTCTCTCTCTATTAATCGACAACTATTGCTGATGCGAGCGTCTACCGTCACTGTGGTAGAGGGCGAAGAAACGGTAATAGACTGCTGGCTGCTCAACCGGTAATAGTAGGTTGTATAAGGATCAAGTCCTACCACCGTATGAGATGTACCCAATACTTCTTTGCCATCATAATCAGGAAGTATAGAAGAAGGATCAAAAGAAGAGGTGGTAGCAACGTCTAGTACGTACCGATCTGCCCCATCTACTGCATTCCAGTTAGCGGTGAAGCGGTATACTTCAATGTCGGTGGTATTGAGCCCGTCGGGCGGAGAGAGTGGATCAGTTTCAGCCGTTTCTATGTTTGAATAGTCAGAGATCGTTCCTAATCCTTTGGAACGAAGACGATAATAGTAGAACTGATTGGGTGCCAGGCCGGTAACCACTTCAGATGTCAGCCCACTTGTTACTTCGCGGCCATTGTAATTAGGCACCAAATTACTAAAAGAGGGGTCGGTGGCAACATCCAGCAGGTAACTATCCGCATTGGCAGCCACGCTCCAGTTAGCCTGAAAACTCGTCAGCTCAATATCCGTCGGGTTTTCTGCTACGGGCGGGTTGATAGAAGATGTTTTGGAAGAGCCCACGGAGCTACCACTAGTAGAGACATCGTTTTCTGCCCTTACTTTGTAGTAGTAAGTCGTATTGGCGTTGAGCCCGGTCACGTTCAACGAAGTACCTGTTACCAGGCGATTGTCAAAGTCGGTGCCTATCATGTTTTCAACGAGGGGATCAAACCCGACGTCTACCCGATACTGCGTGGCTCCCACCACCGCCTCCCAGTTGATGGTGAAGCTCGTGAGTTGCACGTCTGTGGCACTGAGTAAAACGGGCTCTGATAAACTGGTGGTGGTCAAATCGACAATGTTAGAGTAGCCTGAAGTGACCGTTCCGGCCAGTGCTCTCACTCGGTAGAAGTACCGCCGATTAACGGTTAATCCGGTAACCTGAAGCGTGGTATCGTTTACTTCGCGATCGCTATAGCCTGTTATAACACTCTCAAAGTTGGCATCAGTAGCCACATCAATACGATAGCTGCTGGCCCCTTCTACTGACTGCCATACCGCCCTGAAGCTGGTAGGCTGCAGTTCTACCGCTTCAAGTGCGCGAGGGCTCGCGAAGGATACCGTCTGCACCACGATTCTGTTTGAGTTGTTAGATACTGATCCGAAGCCTTTGGCCCTCACCCGGTAGTAATAGAAGGTATTACGCAGTAGGCCACTAATAATCTCAGTGGTATCAACAATTTCTTTTGCGTTGTAGCCGTTCAAAAAGTCCGTAAAATTTTTGTTACGTGATACATCCAGTACGTAACTAGAAGCATTCTGAACAGAACTCCAATTAGCCTGAAATTTGTCGATTTGTATCGTTGAGGCATTGCGTGCAACGGGCGCCTCCAAACTATCAGTATACGCTACACCTATCTCAGACTTCTCTGACTCAGACAGTAAGTTCTTTGCCTGCACTCGGTAGTAGTAAGAAGTGTTGGCATCGAGCCCTACGATAATGCGTGAGGTGCCACCCGTATCTCTAAAGGGTTATACTCCGGTAACACTTCGGTGATTACATTCAGATCAGTGGCCACAAAGATCAAGTAAGAAGTAGCCCCCTCAACAGCCTCCCAGTTGATCGTAAAGCTGGTGTAGTCGATATTAGATGCTTCTGACAGCACCGGCTTACTTAGCTGGCTGGTGCTTACGCGAATGGCATTCGATTCTGCAGAAACTGATCGCCCTCTCAGCGTCTTAACACGGTAAAAATAATCAGTATTAATATCTAGATCGTTTACCACCGCCGTAGTATCGCTCACCACTTTGCCATCGTAGCCCTCAAGCAAATCCGTGAAATTGATGTCGGTAGAAATGTATAATAAGTAGTTCTCTGCCTCAGGAACCGGATTCCACTGCGCTGTAAAACTAAGCGGAGAAACGTCGCGAGCATCCAGGGCCAAAGGTGGCGCTAGTGGTTCTGTCTGTACAGTAATCACGTTGGAATATTCGGGCCCACTGTTATCGCTCACCTTCACGGCGTAGTAATACGCTTGATCAGCTTCTAAACCGGATACCCAGAAGGTGGTCTCGCTGGTCGTTCTAGGATAACCTTCTACAAGGTTGTCCACATCAAATTCACTATCCTGAGAGAGCAAGACGGTGTAGCTATCTGCACCCTCAATCAGGCTCCAAGATGCTAAAAATCCACTTGACGTGATACCCTGAGCTTCTAAAGCTACCGGAACGGGACTTTGGTAATTTATCTCCTCAAACTCACAGCTTCCTGCTGCAAGCCCGAACAGAATGATAAATAAGAGGGTATTTTTGAATGACATCAAATCAGATTATTCAATGATTTATTTCAAAAATAGCATTTATAGTATAGGCTCAAAAAGTGGCGGTTTGAGCGGTAGCGCACCTCGTGTAATAAACGTACGGCAGGCTCATAAAGCGGTGGCAGATAAATCGTTTTATGGCTGATTTTTACAAAATGCATAGACTATTATACGCCTGATCGCCGAGCCGAAAGCTTGCCTATATCTATCCGTCTAGTGCTTATGACGCATAAATTTGACCTCTGAGTGCACTTTGTTTCCTCATTAAACTGACAATGTGACAAATAGCTCGGTTTAGAGTCAAGTACAGAAGAGGCCATGATCCGAAGCTTTCGTGTTGGACAATGTACAAGTACACTGGCAGCAAATTTTCGTTAGTTACCTCAAACGATTAACTACACATGTAATATCACGTTTCTATTTATCAACTTAAATAGTTCAGTAATCTATAGATTTGCTCACGATACCGCCCCGCGCCCACAAGCTCGTTTTACTATTGCTATGGTTAAGAAAAAAGTAGACCCAAAAACTATCACTCAGCACTACATCAAGGGGCTGATGAATAGTACCGTCGATATGCTGCTCGTTTTCGACCAACAGCACCGCGTCGTCCTTGTCAACGATAGAGCCTGTGAGCTACTCAATCAGACCACAGAACAGCTACTGGGTGTTCATATCAACACGCTGTTTTTAAAAAGACATCAAAAATTTTTAGATAGCTTGCTTAATGACGTTGCTGAAGTTCAGCACGTGTATGACCGTCAGGCCCGCTTAAAGGTTCGCGGAAAAAAAAGTATCCCAGTCTCAATATCCCTTACCCGCGTAGACAGTGGAAAGCACGCCGATAGTCTACTACTCATTGCCAAGGATATTAAACAATTCTTGATGGCCACTGATGCGCTCAAGCAAAAAAATAACGAATTAGAGACATTAGTATACCGCGTATCACACGACCTAAAAGGACCACTGGCATCGGTAATGGGTTTGTTCCAACTACTTGAACATGAAGAGAAAACAGTAGATAACTTAAACTATTACTTGAGTCTGATTCAAGAAAGCACGACTAAGCTTGAAAATACACTCATGGGCTTGCTAGAGATAGGGTTATCTACTACTGACAGCCTTACTACTAATGCGTTTAATGTGCGCCACTGCGTAGAGGATATTCTCACTGGCTTTCAGGGCTACCCAGGCTTTGATAATGTGCTTGTGCACGTATCGGCCAACGCTGAACTAACCATCGACACTGAGGAGAAAATATTCAGATCAGTGCTACAAAATCTCGTAGAAAACAGTATTAAGTATCGCAAATCGTATACTACCGATTCAGTAACCAAAGTATCGGCCCGGAAGTACAAAAACGGTGTCAAGATCAAGGTCAAAGATAATGGCCAGGGCATGAGCAAGCAGGTACAACAGCGCGCCTTCGATATGTTTTACCGAGGCAACCATATTTCGGAGGGAAGCGGATTGGGTCTGTTTATTGTTAAGTCTAATGTGGAAAGACTAGGTGGTGAGATTCGCATCAAAAGCAAGATCGATCATGGTACCGAGATCTGGATATACTTGCCTAACTTCGACGAATCGCGCCGCCGGGCATTACTGCTTAAAAAAGGGTAACCGTAGGAATTAAGTCTACTTTCCGGCTGAAGTCAACTGTAGTACTTGCATCACCTTGTGAAAGATTTGCGTATTTTGATAAATACCACTGAAGCTTTGCGCGCCCGGACCAAAGGCAAATACCGGAACAAGGGTAGCCGAATGCCCTCCGGTAGAGAAAGTGCCACTTAATGCGTTATAATCCGAACCACTACCGTCCTTCTCAACTGCTGAAGACAGCGTAAAACCACCGGTTTCATGATCAGCCGTGACGATGACGAGCGTGTTACCATCTTGCTCGGCAAAGTCGAGGGCCACACCCAAAGTTTTGTCGAAGTCTAGCGTTTCGCTTATCACGTATTCGGCATCATTAGCGTGCCCTCCCCAGTCAATCTGTGACCCCTCTACCATCAGAAAAAAACCGTCCTGGTTCTGAGATAAGTGATTCAGTGCCGTTTGAGTAGCATCCGGTAAGAAGTCACCTCGTCCGTCCAACGCCCGAGGCATTCCGTCTTTAGACAGTAGATAACCGTAGCGCTGCCCCAGCGTATGTTTGGTGGAAGGGTCGATCTGAGTAGTATCGAACGTAACCCCCGCCTCACGAAGGCTGTCCAGGTAGTTGTGCTTGTCTTCTCGCCGGACAAAAAAATCAGTGCCGCCCCCGGCGAAAAAGTCCACCTCAGCGTGTACCAGTTGCGCAGCAATTTTATCTTGCATACCGCGCTCCTCAACGTGCGCAAAAAACGAAGCGGGGGTAGCGTGCGTAATAGAAGAAGTAGCCACTAAACCAGTACTCATGCTTTCTGCTGATAGTATCTCCACTAGTGTGGGCACTGCTTGCTTGGCGGTATCCACTCCAATTGCCCCGTTGTAGGTAGAAACGCCCGCCGAAAATGCAGTGGCCCCTGCCGCCGAATCCGTAATTTTGTCGCTTGCTGATGAGGTTTTGATCAGCCCAATAACAGGAAAGCGTTCAAAATTAGGTGTCTCCTCGCCGTAGTAAAAGCTAGTAGATACCTGTGAGAGCCCCATACCGTCTCCAACCAGTAGTATTACATTCCTGGGCACATCAGAGCTGTCAGCTCGGTTGACATCTATAACTTGACTAACTGCCTGATGTGTCACCAGACTAATAAAAAGCCCTACAGTGCGTATGATAGCGAGGCGCATGATGATGGTTGGATTATAGTGAAAGGGCAAGTTACAGCAAGTCCTATAAAGCACATCCTGCCGTGTCGTCTTTTTTACCAATGTTAAGTAAAGTTAACCTCAATGGCTCATCAGGTAGGCTTTGATGAACATATCCAGATCACCGTCCAGTACGGCCTGTACATCTGAGGTTTCGGTACTTGTACGTACGTCTTTGACCAGTTTGTAAGGGTGCAGCACATAATTGCGGATTTGCGAGCCAAAGTCAATATTGTCTTTATTGCTCTCAATCTCATCGCGCTCTTGGTTGCGCCTCTCTACCTCTTGCTGATACAAACGCGATTTGAGCAGTTGCATGGCTTTCTCTTTGTTTTGCAGCTGCGAACGTTCTTGTTGGCACTCGACGATAATTCCTGAGGGCGCATGACGTAACCGCACCGCAGTTTCTACCTTGTTTACGTTCTGACCACCCGCCCCGCCCGAACGGAAGGTCTCCCAGGTGATATCGGCCGGGTTCACGTCAATCTGTATGGTATCGTCCACCACCGGATAAGTGAATACTGATGCGAACGAGGTTTGTCGCTTGCCATTGGCGTTAAAAGGAGAGATGCGTACCAACCGGTGCACGCCGTTCTCTGACTTCAGATTACCGTAGGCAAAGTCGCCCTCGAACTCTAGCGTCACTGACTTGATACCGGCAGTATCGCCGGGTTGATAGTCTACCTGCTTCACCTGGTAGCCGTTCTTCTCGCCCCACATGAT
This sequence comes from Tunicatimonas sp., assembly GCA_965213875.1. Classification (GTDB taxonomy): domain Bacteria; phylum Bacteroidota; class Bacteroidia; order Cytophagales; family Cyclobacteriaceae; genus Tunicatimonas. The sequence continues at coordinate 62,032 of CBDCAN010000042.1, forward strand.
GTACATACGCATCAGCATCTCTGACCAGTCCTGACTTTCGGTGCCCCCGGCTCCAGGATTGATTTCTAATGCAGCGCTGAGTTGATCTTCTTCACCGCTGAGCATCTTCTTGAACTCCAGTTGCTCTACAATTTTCCCGGTTTTCTCAAACTCTCGCTGAATATCCACTTCGCTTACCTCATCGGCTTCGTAGAATTCGTAGAGCGTTTCCAGGTCTTCGTAGGCGGTAAGGGCCCGCTCAAAGTCATCGGTCCAGACCTTCTTATTCTGGATACTTTTCATCACCTTTTGTGCTTCCTGCGAGTCGTTCCAGAAATCGGGCTGCGCCGACACGCGCTCTTCATCGGCAATCAGTTCTTTCTTCGCATCGTAGTCAAAGATAGCCCCGTAGGGCGGCTATACGGGTTTGTAAGTCTTTCAGTTGGTCGGTGGTCATAGATTTGGGTGTTGGGTGTTGGGTGTTGGGTGTTGGGTGTTGGGTGTTGGGTGTTGGGTGTTGGGTGTTGGGTGTTGAATATTCGTATTCTTCTGTACTATCTGTATCTGCTATCCGCGTAGATTCTGATTTTTTCTTTGGACGGTATCGTAGACTTTTATTCCGTGAACAATGACTCTATTAGCAAGCGCGGGGGCAGCAGTTATCGTGAGTCAAACCGGATCATACATAAGAAGACCTTCTACCTTATCATGATCGTTTATCTTGAGTAGCTTATAAACACGCTCGTACATTTGTTGCGGTATCGTCATGTTTACCAACGTTTTGGAAGGCTGATTCTTATTCTCAACCAGATACGAAACCACGACATCCCAGTGCCCAGTCTCTTTTGATGGTTCTACCTGCTCGAGGCGAAGATCAACCGGCTCACCATCGTACAGTGGCATTAGTTCTTTCTTAGCAATCTGATAAAGCTTTTTCAGATCCATAATTCGCAGATTTTTCTACTTATCATATCTACTCTCCCGCCATCAGCTAGAACTTTTTCACCCAGCCCTGCGGTCCTTCAGCTCTACCGTACTTGATGTCGTCTAGAGCAGCGAGTGCTTTGTTTGAGAACTTACGCTCGGCTACCGGCGGCAGTTCGTAGTCAGTACCTTCGTGCCCGATGGCGGCGATGTGCGCTACGGTGGCGGCCGTACCCGCTCCGAAGGCTTCCTGCAGTTTGCCCTGCTCGATGGCCTTAATGATCTCAGCAACTTCCACAGGTCGTTCTTCTACCGGCATGCCCCAGTCACTGGCCAAAGCCAGTATGCTATCACGGGTCACTCCGTTGAGAATGGTGGTGCCCGTAGGGGGCGTCACCAGTGTGCCGTCCATCACCAGCATAATGTTCATGGTACCCGCTTCTTCAATATAACGGTGCGTTTTGCTGTCGGTCCAAATGAGTTGATCGTAGCCTTGCTCCCGGGCCAACTGAGCCGGATAGAGCGACGCGGCGTAGTTGCCGGCGGTTTTGGCGAAACCAACGCCACCTTCGGCAGCACGTACGAATTCCTGCTCGATCTTCACCCGCACCGGCTGACTGTAGTAGCCTCCTACCGGGCCGGTGAACACACAAAACGTATAGGTTTCGGAAGGGCGTACTCCGATGTACTCGTCGGCGGCGAACATAAACGGACGAATGTACAGCGCCGTACCGGGTCGATCAGGGATCCAGGCTTTATCCAGCTTGAGCAGTTCACCAATGCTGTTCATGAAAATATCTTCAGGAACCTCAGGCATGCACATGCGTTTCGCTGACGCATTAAACCGTGCGGCGTTCTTATCGGCCCGAAAGAGTATCGCCTCCCCCTCGGCACTTTTGTAGGCTTTGATGCCCTCAAAAATAGACTGACCGTAGTGCAGAGCGGCCAGCGCGGGCGTAAACGGCATATCGCCGTAGGGTACGATGCGCAGGTTGGTCCACTCGTGGCCGTTGTAATCGGCCACAAACATATGGTCGGCGTACACTTTTCCGAACTGAATATTGTCAAAATCAACCTGATCAAGCTTACTGGTCGCTGCTCGGGTGACGGGTATATTAATAGTGGATAGCATATTACTGGCGAATTAGTTATAATTAGTAGCTGCACAACGGCATCCGAAAGATACGAAAAGTCCTGAACTAGGCTCGTTCTTGCTCGGTAAAACGATGGAGAAAACAGCCTTTCTTGTCATTCTCAACGCAACGATTGCTCGCTAGCATGCGGGTAGAAGCAAGCATAAGCTTTTGACTGACTGCGCGTTATTTATTCAACCGTCATCACTAAACTACAGACCAGATATGACAGCGAAAAAAATCATCCTTATTTGCTCCTTGCTGACTATGAACTTATTGAGCGTAGCGCAAGATCAGTTGCCCGTGACAGTATTCTTCTATGATGTAGCCATTAGTCAAGACTTTCAGGCAGCGCTAACCGATTTGGACGAAACCGTAGAGGGGCTCAGCGAACTTCTTAAGGGTAAAGATATTCTAAAAGAAGGCATCATTGATGAAACCTACCATAAACTCGCCGCGCAACTCAAAGACTCCACGAAGTTCGAGTTGCTCCCGATAAGTACACTACAAACAACTGACGGCAAGAAAATACTCTACACCGCCAGAGGTTATCCGATGGGAAACAAAAAACGGGCAGTCACTCACCATACTTCTAAGTACTACAGCTCTATTTACATAAGCGTATTTGCGCGTTCTGGAGTCACATCTATTACTGATGTGGGTCGGTTTGAATCAGAAAGAATGAAAGTTAGACCTAGTGTGCGTGTTGATATGGACATATTTGACGACCAAGGCGGTAGAATTGGGAAGTACAGGGTAAAGGCTAATACAAAAGAAGAAGTTGTTATTCAGACTAAAATGATACTTGATTGGTTCAAAGTGGGCGATGATAGAAGGTTCGCAGACGAGAACAATCAGCAGGTCTTAGAAAAATTGATAGATGAAGCTATCACTATGCTTATCGAAGAAATAGCCGATCAGGATAATATGGTCAAATTGTAATAGCGCGTGCCACTGCTTTGCTCCATCTTCGGTACATCTCGGGGGAAGGGTGCAGTCCATCCTCAACGAACAGGCTAGCGTTACCCTTCGCTTGCTGCGATAACGGAGTAATATCACAGTATGTAGTGTGCTGAGCTTTTGCTTCTTCTTGAATGATGGCATTAAACGAAGCAACTTCGCTGGCGATACTTTTTGTGTCTTTATCAGACATTGCAGGGGCAATATTGTAGTCAGGAATAGAAAGCACCACCACCCGCTCGGACACTTCTACCCGACTAATCGCAAAATCGACAATCTGCGTGAAGCCTTGCTGAAACTGCTCAATACTCAACCCATCGTACTGGTCATTTACGCCAATCATCACCGATACCCAGTCGTACCGTTGGGCCAGATTGGCTTGCTCAATGGCTTCTAGCAAATCGACCGTAGTCCAGCCGGTTTTAGCCAAATATACCGGAGGGGCAAAGCGTAGCTGCTGCGCCAACTGAGCGGGCCAGCGGTCTTCAGGCAGCACGCCTTCACCGATGGTGTAGGAGTCGCCCAGGGCGAGCCAAGTAGATGTCTGTGAAGTATGCTTCATTTTGAGTATTTGATAGCGGTAGACTGAGCGCTGGCTATCTTAGAAATTAACTGTTGAGAGCGTCCAACACTCTTTCCTTGTAGGTTCGGCTGATCGGTAGGTTTGTTTCTTGTATCTGTACCTGATCTTTGTTGTAAGAAGATATCTTCTTAGAGTTGATAATATAAGAACGATGAATACGAAGAAAAGCATTAGGCAGTATTGTTTCTAGTTTGCTAATTTTTTCTTTAGTGATGATCGGCAAAGAGGATGAAGTATGAATCTTGACGTAATCGCTTAGGCTTTCCAGGTACTTAATATCGTCCAGCAATACTCGATTATTTTTCCGCTGGGCGCGTACTAGCAAGAAAGGATTTTCTTGTCTGCTTTTCTCTTCTTCCATGCTCTGCACCTTTTTTTGACTGACTAATAACGCTTTGGCAAGCATCACAAAACCATATAGGAATACGGTGCCGTAGAGAATAGCCGCCAAGAATGGAATATCAGCGGCTAATGGTACCATATGGTCGTAGCGGTACTGAGCTAAGAATACGAACGCCACTATGACGACGACCATCTCTAAATACAAAGAGACGATTGTTAAGTAGCATGAATACACGACAAACTTGAACGTCCTCTTCTCAAATAGATAACGAGGCACTAAGTAGTAGTTGAAGAAGTACGCTGTTCCGGCTATTACTGGAAGCAGCATACTGACAAAAAGAAAAGAGTCCACGTAGCTTTCGTACGAGCTACCGAACATCAGGGTCAGTAATGTCACTAATGCTATCCAGAGTAACGCATGATTGAACACTTTCATCAGCAGGCCTTTACTGCAAATAAAAACCATTTTATCGGGTAGTGAGGGGTAAAAGTCGATGAAATACTGATTTCCGCCCGGATTCTACCTTGAAACATAGCCGCGTTTGTCTCTACTATTGTGAAATGAGAACGCAACTTCGTCCGCACAATGGCCAATCTGTTTTACCGAGGTGAACCCTTCTTTATGATCGTACTCACACTGCTGCTATTCACTCTTGTGGCGATGAGTATGATCGTAGGCATCTTCATTTTTAGGGGTAAAGCAGCCCTTTTCAACCAAGCGCGGCAATACCTTGCTTACTTGAAGCCCATTGGGTTGTTCAGCCTCATGTTTGGCCTTTTCACACAGCTATTGGGCCTGTACGGAGCCTTCACGGCCATCAAAGAATGGGGTAGTGTTTCTTCAACTATCCTATCTATGGGACTATGGACTTCGTCTATTCCTAGCCTTTACGGCCTGTTGATCTTCCTTTTTTCTTACTCGCTGCAGTGGGGACTTACTGCTTGGCTTAATCGAGTAACGACTGCCCCTTGAACCAACATCACCTCACCCTAATATACTCATATGAGAATTCTAGAGATCGCTCTTATTCTGAGCGAATTTGCAGTGTTGCTGCTTCTTTGGCTGAAACCGCTCCAAAGACATAAAACTATTCAATGGCCTTTCTTCCTTCCCTTACTCATCCTCCTACTGCATGCATTAACCGAAGGCATCCGATGGCAAATGGTCCCTGCCTACGGTATAGCCGTCATCGTGGCTCTTATTGCTTTCGTACCAACTGCCCTACGTTTACCCCGCTACCTCAGCGTCGTCTTGTCATCGCTGGCTGCTTTGCTCATCATCATCTCGTCAGTGCTGGGCTATCTGCTGCCTGTTTTTCAGCTTCCCAAGCCTTCGGGAACATTTGCGGTTGGAACTACCTATCTACATTTACGGGACGATACTCGACCAGAACTAATTACCTCCGACACCACTGATGTGCGAGAGTTCATGGTTCGTGTTTGGTACCCTGCGGAACCAGGGCAACAAAGCACCTCTCCCTACCTGCATCCAGAACTGAGCAAAGTGATAGCGAAAAATTATGGCTTACCAGGATTTGTACTTTCTCATTTTAACCTAATTGACACGCATGCTTCGCCTAATGCTGCTGTTGCCTCGAAGGTAGGACTATTTCCTGCAATCATTTTCTCTCCTGGATATATGACTCATGCTTCCATGTATACTTCTCTGCTCGAGACCTTAGCCAGTCATGGCTACGTTGTATTTGGTATTGACTACACGTACGAGACCCCTTTATCGATTTTTCCCAATAACGATTTGCGGTTCTTCGATCCTATGTACACCGATGTTTGGAAGAATGCCTCTTGGAACGACGTGCAGACCAGTATCAGTGCTTTCAGAGAGGCCACTGATACGGCTACGAAACGACAATATGTAAATCAGTACCTCAATCAAACGCCTTATACCGCTCGAGTTGATAGCTGGGCTAAAGACGTCATCTTTGTAATAGATCAGCTGCAGAGTAAGGGAAAGCAGTTTGATCTGCCGTTCTTTAGTAAAGTAGACTCAGATAATATTGGTGCGATGGGGCATTCGGTAGGAGGCGCTACATCTGCGGCAGCCTGTGCTGTGGACAAACGCATCAAGGTAGGCATCAATCTGGATGGTTCGCAGTGGGGCAGCTTGATGGGTCATACGGTCGCACAACCTTTTTTGTGGATCACCGCCGAGAAGGATGCGGCAGCTTCAAGTGCAGATATAGACTCTTGGATCTATGGCCAAGTATCAAAAGGCGACTTTTATCATCTGAGCCTGGCACAGGCTGCCCACGCTAACTTTTGTGATCTATCACTCTGGTCTAACTATGCCCCTCTTACGCACGCTGGCTCTATTAATGGTCACAGGATGATCAACATCGTTAATCGATGCTCCCTGGACTTTTTTGATAAGTACCTGAAAGGAAAGCCTGTAGTGATCAGTAATTTGACTAAAGAGTTTGGCGAGCTGACCAGTGAAAATAATAGGAGCCTTAAGAAGTGACTTGGTATTATCCATATAGCATAGCTTCACATTATTGGCTACCCTACACAATGTCTAATGATGCGGCTACGCCAAGGTCTCTTGTAGCCGCTTAGGAAGTTTGTTCACCACGAGTTGATAAGAATCATCGGTCCACTGCTTGACGAGCTGGTCACTCACTGAGCCGTCCATCAGAATGGTGTTCCAATGCTTTTTGCTCATGTGATAGCCCGGCTGTACCGCATCGTGCTGCTCGCGCAGTTGCGCGGCCACTTCCGGATCGCACTTCAGATTAATACTGGTGAATAGGTCTACATCGGTGAGGGCAAACATTTTGTCCGCCACTTTAAACACCAGCGTCTGGTTATCGAAGGGTAACGATTCGGTGGTACCGGGTTTGGATAGGCAGTAAATACGGTAGGCTTCAATATCCACAATTAGAAAACGAATTTTTTGAGGACGAAGAATATGATTCCCAGCAGGAACACGATAATAGATATCTTATTGATACCGTGCATCATGCGTAGGTTAAAGTTAGGCTTCGCGTTGGGGTCTTTCTTACGAAAGAAGTAACCAAATACTTCACCGAAGCCAAAGTATTCTTTTAGTGAGTTCTTTTCTTTTTCAGGATTCATATCGTTGCTCATCGTGCCTCGTTTAGTCTACCAAACTAACAAATACCTTCGGGGGAAGTTCGTTGACCGTCCCATTAATTGGTAAACGAAACGGTTCTTAAACCGCCAACAGATCGTCGGTGGGCTCACGCCAGTTATCGTCCTCCCGAATGAGTTCGATCAGCTCATCCACCGCATGCTCGGAGGGTACGCTGCGCTTCACCACTTCTTGTCCTCGGTACAGTGTGATCTTGCCCTTGCCCGAACCGACGTAGCCGTAGTCGGCGTCGGCCATCTCACCGGGGCCGTTCACAATACAGCCCATAATTCCAATCTTCACTCCCTTCAGATGGTCAGTGCGTTGGCGGATCATAGCGGTGGTTTCTTGTAGATCAAATAGCGTGCGTCCGCACGAAGGGCAAGAGATATACTCGGTTTTAGACATGCGCGTGCGCGCCGCCTGCAAAATACCGAAGGCCAGACTGTTATACTTTCCGGCTTGCTTTAGTGCCTGCTCCTTATCGGCAACCACCTCTTTTTCGGTACTGAGTAACACTCCGTCACCAAAGCCTTCAATCAGCAGTCCGCCCACGTCGGTAGCGGCGTACAGCGTTAGCCGTTCTTCGTCTAGCTGATCGAACTGACGCATCACAACCACAGGCACCGTCAGCTCCTTTTCCTCTAACCACATAAAGAAGCGGCGCAGCTCGGGCATGGCGTGTGCGTTATTCGTTTCTAACACAATCACCACTTTGGCATCTGTCGACAACCGACTGGCTAACTCTTCATTCCAATCGTGCGCGGGCAATCGCAGGAAATTAGTTGTCGGATGACGTTCGGTCGCGGTTAGGTACTCAGTCAGGGTCAACAGTGGCAGCTTGTTCACCTGATCATTACCGGTTTGCCACACAGCGTAGTCCTGGATTTCTTTAAGGCCGTTGGGCAACATAAAACCAACGGGGTGCCCCCCGGTATACACGTAGTCACAGCCCTGATCGTTCATTACCCATTTGTCAGGTTCGGGCAAATAATGGTGCCCCAGCTGTTTGAGGTCACGTTCGCTCCAGTCGCTCACGCCGCGCACGTCGGCCACTACGCGGGGCACGTTGCTACCACCAATGTTGGCTACTTCGTGGGTGGTGCGGCGCTGATAGCGGTACGGATCGTACGGCAAGCGTTCTACCGGCGTGATGGGCGTGTGAGCAGCGCGGTTGTTGTAACGCGCGACCAGCTGGTAACCCACCGGCATCTCCGCCTCGGGCTCTTCGGTGAGCGATACCCGCACGGTGTCTCCCAATCCGTCTTCCAGCAACGTGCCGATGCCCACCGCCGACTTAATGCGCCCATCCTCACCGTCGCCCGCCTCAGTCACGCCCAGATGCAACGGATACGGCTGTAAGCCTTCTTCTTCCAGCTTACTCACCAGCAGCCGGTAGGCTTGCACCATCACCTGCGTATTGCTCGCTTTCATCGATACCACCAGATTATAGTAGCCCAAATCTTCACAGATGCGGATGAACTCTAGTGCGGACTCTACCATGCCCAGCGGGGTATCACCGTAGCGACTCATGATGCGATCCGAGAGCGATCCGTGGTTGGTACCAATGCGCATGGCTGTGCCGTGCACTTGGCAAATTTTGACCAGTGGCGAAAAACGCTCGTAGATGCGTTCTACCTCGGCCTGATACGATGCGTCGGTGTACTCAATGGTCTCAAATTTCTTTTTGTCGGCGTAGTTACCCGGATTCACCCGCACTTTCTCCACAATCCGGGCGGCCAGTTCGGCGGCATTGGGCGTGAAGTGGATATCGGCCACCAGTGGAGTATTATAACCTCGTTGGCGCAAACCATCCTTGATTGCTTGCAGGTTCTGAGCCTCCTTGATGCTGGGCGCCGTGATGCGCACGTACTCACAACCCGCTTCAATCATACGAATGGCCTGCTGCACTGAGCCCTCGGTATCCATCGTATCAACGGTAGTCATCGACTGTACCCGAATCGGATGGTGAGCCCCCAGAGGCACGTCACCGATAAACACTTCCCTCGTTTTGCGACGCGTATATTGTGTCAGACTGGGACAGTAGGACTGGACGAGGGGCGGAAGGGGTGCAATCATAATATGAAGTAGTTGACAGCCGTGGCGGCCTCGTAAAGGAAATAAAAATAGATAGAAAATAATTGCTATGACAACTAATTTTATCCGTCGATTGTTCGCCGGAGATTCACTCTGCCAAACGACGATGAATGAGTGACTGCCTCATTCATCATCACTCATTATCCATTACTCCTTAATACAAGTCCCAACCGCCCTTGAGGTAATACTGGTAAAGTACCGGATCGCCCAGTGTGTTGATACGCACTGAATCGGATTCATTTCTAAAAAAGTCTTTTCCGAAGGAGGTCATTAGGCTCATCGCCTCTTGGTTTAACCACTGTGTATCAACTTCCTTAAAGTCAATACTTTGTAGCTTATTTTTTAATGCTATTGTTTGGCTTGATTTTATCCCTACAATCCACCCCCACTCTCCCATCGTCACAATCTGGTTGTGCAACGGTTGCGTTTGAAAACCAGCGGCTTGCAGGCTGAGGTCAATGCAGCGAAACGCCTGGGCAGCAAAGTACGGACTTCCGGCTTGGGTCACCAGCACGCCCTGCGGTCGCAGGTGATGGTAGCAGATTTGGTAAAACTCACGGGTGTACAGACGACTCAGGTCTACCGACTTCGGATCGGGCAGATCGACGATCATCACGTCGTAGTAGTCGGTGGTTTGCTCCACAAAGGTGAACGCGTCTTGGTTTACCACCTCTACCCGCGGATCGTCCAGCGCTCCTTGGTTCAGTTCGGTCAGCACCGGATGCGTCCGCGCCAACTCCGTCATCGCGGGGTCCAAGTCTACCACGGTAATTTCTTTAACCGACGGGTACTGAAGCAGTTCACGCACCGCGCAGCCATCGCCCCCTCCCAGTACCAGTACCGACTGCGGACGCACCGCCAGGTGCATGGCGGGGTGTACCAGTGGCTCGTGGTACATGGCTTCATCAACCGTGCTTAACTGCTGGTTGCCATTGATATATAACCAGTACTCTTCGCCCCACTGTGTGATCACGATCTTCTGATAGCGGCTCTGCGTTTCGTAGATCACCTTATCTTTATAGCGCAACTGCTCACCGTACAGAATGATTGGTTGTGCGGTGAGCAGTCCGCCCACCAGCAGCAACGCTACAACCGTGGCCACCCCACCAATACGCCGTTGCTGGGCCGGGGGCAACTGCTGCCACAGCAACCCTACCAGCACCATCGCTACCGTAAAGTTGATACCGCCCAGCAGAAACGGCGTGTAAGTAAGTCCCAGGTACGGTAGACCGACGAATGCGAAGAATAGCCCACCGAGCAAACTACCGAAGTAATCCTTTTCCATCACGGAGGCTACATTGACACGCAAATCTTGAAACTCATTATTGACCCGCACGACCAGCGGAATTTCCAGTCCGATGAGTAGCCCAATGATAATACTAAAGCTGTAGATAATAAATCCGGTATACAAGGTGTAACCTGATGCCACGTAAGCAATAAGCGCCGAGAAAGCGCTGAAGATTGATAGGGCAAACTCTACGAAGATAAAGGTGCGGAGCAGGTTCTTCTTGAACAGTTGACTGAGTCGGCTGCCTAGTCCCATCGAAAACAGCATGATGGAAACAATCATCGTCCACTGAAACACGGAGTCACCCAGAAAGTAAGTAGCCAGCGTAGACAACACGTACTCAGCAACGATGCCGGCGAGGCCAGTGGCGAACAACGAAATTTTGAGAATACGCGATTGCACCGACCGAGGTAGCGGAGAAGCAGCTACAGACATAACGTGATAAGGATCGAGCCACCGACGTAGGCAAACGCCTCGATCAAACCGGCTCCCACGTTGGGCTTCTCCTGGTTTACTAGTTCGTCGGTGAGCGATTGCCCGGGCAGCAGAATTTTATCGGTAAGCCAGCGCACAATCGGCAGAAACAGTAGCCCAATGCCTACGTCTACTCCCACCTCAGTCAGCGATTCGGTCCACGAATAAAAATCGCCCATCAGCCCGAAGCGAATGAGGTTCGCGATAGAGATTAGCGCACCCGCAAAGCCCAGACCTACAGCTATGTTATCTTTTTCAATCTGGTCGTGTACGTCGTAGGGTACCAGTGCGGCATAAATGAAGGCGGTTAGTACCAACAGGAGCTGTCCTACCAGCCAAAATACTACCGCAGTGAGCACGCTGCCGCCCTGCCCGGATATAGCGCCCATAATAATCAGGCCGGTGCCGATGGCATTGGCCCCCTCCAGGGCTCCGGTACCTACGTTACGATCTTCGGTGATCTCGCGGTACACGCTAAACTTCCGGAACATCACCTTATCATTGACTACTACCGACAGGTTCAACAGGACGATGGCCAAACCACCGTAAACGCCAATACTGATAAGATCGTTGGCCAGCCCCTGGCTAGGACCAATCAAAGCCCCTGAGATAGCCAACACTAGTCCGATGAAGTAGCCCACATGAGCAACCGCAAAGGCGAAGTTATCCTTTTCGACCAGTTCGTTCTTCACATCTACTTGCCGGTGAAACACCCCGTACAGTAATTTGCCCACCGCAAAAAGCACAAAGCAGGCCGTAAGATAAACGATGGAAGTCAGTGCGGTGTCGAGGTAGGTCATGTTGGATGTTATTTTGGATGCTGGATATTGGGTGTTGAGTACTGAACGAAATTGACCACAAAATTTAAAGGTCGGTAAATTAGAAAGTCCTGGTGTAGTAGCACCGCCTACCGCTGCTGCTACTCGACACGACGGGGCAGTAAATTATTCAGCCTGACGACCTCGTAGTGTACCAACATCTATCATCCCACACCAGGTTTCTCGTTTACTTGCCGAAACCGCCGCCCCGAGAGCGTGTGCTCGATGAGCCGCCGTAACGCGAACTAGACCGCGAGGTGCGCTGGCCACTGCTACGAAAGCTACGGCTACTACTGCTGCGCCTCCAGGTGGTGTTGGGTTTGGTGGTGGTGGTATGGCGGCTGTTGGTACCGAACGTGCGCTGCCCGTTGGTAGTAGGGCCGTAGTAAGGCCGACCGCTTTGGCGAGAAGTGCGAAAATTGTCGTAGTACGAGCGGCGGGCCGGGAAGGTCGCCATGTTGAACAGACTGCTCATCAGCGCGTACTGACCGTAAAAGGCCCAGAAAGACTGTCCGTTACTGCCCTGCTGCCACTGCCCGTACTGCGAATTGCCCACGTAGTTATTATAACCAGGCGGGGCGGCGGTTTTAGTCACTTCACCGTCAGCGGATTTGGCCGCGATCTCCATTCCCATGTTATCAATGTTACGGTTGAAGAATTCTTCGCTCACCGGAATCCATTCGGTAATTTTCTCTTCGGGAACCTCGCCCTCCTTGCCCTTTAAGATTCGGTACTGGTGCTTATAGTCCTTGAAGAACGTTCCCTCTTCGTCCATATCATACAGCATGATAGAGTACACTGGTTCGTCCGTCATATCACGGATGAGCTCATCTAGTGGATTCTTCTGAAAGTCGTTGCTACGACAGCTAAACAGCAGCAGTAGCATGAGTACCGCCAGGGATCTATTGAGCATAAAAGTATGGGCTATTGAGGGTATTAATCAGTGATAAATTCTGTGACAAAGTAGCCACTGATTGCAATCATTGGCTACCCATCCGTGGCTATGTGGTGCAACCAATGGCTACGAGTTGACTAACTCCCGGTTGTTATTCTTTTCAATCTTACGGATCGCAGCATTGGCGCGCCGGTCAGCAATATCCTGCTTCATGGTAAACCACTTATCACCCAGCGCCTTACGCATCGTCCAATCAGCCGCTTGGCGCGTAGAGATGTTCATCAACCCTTTGAAGCGTTTAGAGAGGTGCGGGTTGAGCGAACGCAGACTCATTCCGAAGCCGCCTTCGGCGTACTCAATATAGTGCCAGTATTCGCCGGGCATAAACAGCGTATCACCCCGCTCCAGATAGCACTCAAAACCCTTAACGTGCTGCAACCCCGGATGCCGTTCGTAGTCGGGCTGCACCACATTCACCCCCGTGTGCACATTGAAGGGGTAGCGGTACAGCAACCTCGAGTAGTCCGGACTAAACAGGACCACCCGGCGCTTGCCCTCAAACTGCGTCAGAAATACATTAGACATGTCAATATCCTGGTGCATACGGGCCACCGAACCTTGTCCGCCGAAGAACATGTAGGGGAACCCCTTCAAAAACTGGGTATTGATCTTCGGAAACTCAAAGTCTTCCATCAGCTCCGGACAGTCTTTAAAAATATTCCACAGATGAATACGCAGGTCTGTAGGCGTGGTCGCAATCAGGTCCAGGTAGTCGGCAAACTTCATCTTCCGATGCGGCACCTTCATGGTTTTATCCAGGTCCGACTCGCGGTTTTCAAATACACCGATCGTGAGGTGCCCGGCCTTTTGCTTAAAATAATTGAAGTCCCATTCCTCGTAGGCTTTGGTGCCTTTGAGCAGACCTCGCAAGATGACCGGTTTTTGCGGTTGCAAGTAGTTTTGTTCAAACGCCCGTAGATCAATATCCTCAATGATGTCGATCGGATGGTTGAAGTCAATAGCCATAAAAATCAAATTTTTGAATAAACGATACTCAAAGATAAAACATTTATTGATTACTACGTGAATGCGGCAATTGAAGACGATTTTTGCGCGTATTTCTACCTATCGGCTGGCATGAGTCACTGACATTCCTTCGGCCACGCACAAAATTCACCCAACGTTTTGCTAAGTTTGTGAGTTGTTCGACCTTTCAACTCCTTTTTTCCATGTCTACCCGTTTCACCGTCACCGCTGCGCTCCCCTACGCTAACGGTCCACTGCACATTGGGCATATTGCCGGAGCGTATTTGCCCGCTGATATCTTCGTGCGCTACCAGCGACTGTGCGGACGCAATGTTCTTTTTGTGGGGGGCAGTGACGAGCACGGTGCGGCCATTACCATTCGCGCGAAAAAAGAAGGGGTTTCGCCCCAAGAAATCGTTGATGAGTATCACAAACTCAACGAAACCACTTTCAATCGTTTCGGTATTTCATTTGATGTATACCACCGCACCTCAGCGGAACTGCACCACCAAACTTCACAAGACTTCTTTCTTCGCCTATACGAGCAAGGGGAGTTTACGGAACAAACCTCAGAGCAGTACTACGATGAGGAGTACCAGCAGTTTCTGGCCGACCGTTACATCGTCGGCACCTGTCCGGTATGCAGCCACCCCAGTGCCTACGGTGACCAGTGCGAAAACTGCGGCTCATCCCTCAATCCTACTGACCTGATTGAACCTAAGTCGACGCTAAGCGGAAAAACCCCCGTCCTCAAGTCGACCAAACACTGGTATCTGCCATTAGATAAAGCACAGCCCTGGCTCGAGCAGTGGTTGCTGGAGGGCAAACGCGGCCAGTGGAAGCCCAACGTGTACGGACAGTGTAGTTCGTGGCTACAGGCAGGCTTACAACCCCGCGCCATGACCCGCGATCTGGACTGGGGCATCAACGTGCCACTACCCGGTGCCGAGGGCAAAAAACTGTACGTTTGGCTCGACGCCCCCATCGGCTACATTTCAGCTACCCAACAGTGGGCGCTCGACCACCAGAAAGACCTACCAACCGGCCAGGCCGGCTGGGAACCCTACTGGAAAGAACAGCCTGATGAAGCAGACAACGCTCGGCTAATTCACTTTATCGGAAAGGATAATATCGTGTTCCACTGTATTATCTTTCCCACAATACTGCACCTCCACGGCGGCTACGTGCTGCCCGAAAACGTGCCGGCCAATGAATTTCTGAACCTAGAAGGACGAAAAATATCTACCAGTCGCGACTGGGCGGTGTGGCTGCACGAGTACCTGGATGAATTTCCTGGCAAAGAAGACGTCCTGCGCTACGCCCTCGGCACCATTTTGCCCGAGACTAAAGACAGTGAATTTACGTGGCGTGATTTTCAGGCGAAGAACAATAACGAGCTGGTGGCCATCTTCGGCAACTTTGTGAACCGTACGCTGGTGCTCACCCACAAATACTTCGGCGGCAAGGTGCCCGCAGCACAGCCGCTGGAACCCATCGATGAAGCACTCACCGATGCCATGCGGCAAATTCCTGCCCGGGTGACGCAAGCCATTGAAGACTATAAGTTTCGTGACGCCCTGGCGGCGATGATGAGCCTGGCTCGCGCCGGTAACAAATACCTGGCCGATACCGAGCCCTGGAAGGTGATTAAGCATGACGAGGTGCGGGTACAAACCATCCTGAACCTCAGCTTACAGGTAACCGCTAGCCTGTCGGTGCTCTGTGAGCCCTTTTTGCCTTTTACCAGTAAAAAGCTACAAGCAATGCTTAATTTTGACAGCCAGCAGTGGGACGACACCCAGCGTCATGACTTGCTAGCCGCCGGACATACGATTAACAAAGCTGAGTTGTTGTTCACCAAGGTAGAGGACGAAACCGTAGAAGCTCAAACCCAGAAACTCATGACTTCCGAAGAAACTAACGCCAGCGAAGTGCCCTCACAGAAAGAGACAATTACCTTCGACGATTTTACTAAACTAGATACGCGGGTTGCCACCGTACTAGCGGCTGAGAAAGTGAAGAAATCTAAGAAACTGCTACAACTTACGGTAGACACCGGTTTGGATCAGCGTACCATTCTGAGTGGTATTGCCGAGCACTATGCGCCCGAAGAAGTGGTAGGACAGCAGGTGTGCGTACTGATCAACCTGGCACCCCGCAAAATGATGGGTATTGAGTCGCAGGGTATGGTACTGATGGCCGAAGATACGGACGGTTCATTGCGGTTTGTGCAGCCCGACCGGTCGGCGGCCAACGGCAGCACAATTAGCTAACCCTTTGGCCGACTAAGACTTGATATCGGTCTGAAACACCGTTTCGTTGCCCGCGTTATCGGTGATAACCAACTTGACTTCACCCTTAAAATCACGACTATTGTCTAGTCGCTCAGACCAAATAAGGTTTTGTTTGTAGTCATATTTCATCAGCACCCACTCACCGTCTACGTGCAAGTTAAAGTCCTTCAGCCCTGACATGCTATCGCTGATCTTGAAGCGCAGCCGATCGCTGCCGATACTCAGCGGTTTAATCACCGGTGGGTCAGTATCAATCGCCAGTACGTAGTTGCCGAAGTAACGGGTGCTGAAGGTCATGGTGTTGTTCTTCCAGGTGCCGCCTGCGTGGCCCAGCTTTCCTGAGTTACTCAGGCTGTAAACGGCCATCTTCTCGATTGGCCCCTCGGGCAGTTGCTCCGGTTTCAGCTCTACTGAGATATTTCGCCGCAGTGGCACGTTTCCCTGGTGGATACGGAAGACCTCCTGCTGGCCCTTTTTATAGTAGTCAGTTTCTAGGTACAACGTATCGAACAGCGAAGAACGCGGGAAAGTTATGTCCATCTTCGGCTGGTAGTAGCTAAACGCCCTTCCCGAAGGCACCGTCATTTTAAGCGGTAGTGCTTGCACGTTGCCGTACATCTCTACTGAATCAGGAATACCTTCGCGCAAATCCCACAGATATACGGCCACGTCGTTCACCAAGTAAGCGGGCAGTGCTTCATAGTCCATACGATTGGCAAAAAAACGCGCGGGCTTGGGTTCGTAAATACCCTCTGGACTCTGATCAGCCGGGCTAAACAGTTGTAATACGTTATTGCGCACGTGGTAGTTACGGCGTGTATAAGGTTTGTTAAAGTAACGGGTAGTCAGTTGGTCGGGCCAACTGGTTTTACCCTGCAGCGTAAACTTGGCCAGCGTCTCATTGCCGTCTATATCGGAGAGGGTAATGCTGACGGGGTGTGCCTGATCATCCGTAATGACAAGCTTCCCCTGCTGGGCATTGGTGGTATAAAACGGCAATTGGTTGCCGTCGTCTACGTATAATTTGAAGAAGGTTCGATTTTGCCGATAACGCTCTTCGTAGTTGGTGTGTACGTAAATGTTTTTAGTCTGAGAAAACGCAAAACGTCCCTTTTCACATACGTACTGACTTTTGCCATCCAGAAGCAATTCGGTACGCTTAATCCCGTAGATATTACGCACTCCGGTGGCTTTATCGTAGGCGGCAATCTCTACGCCCACGGCCCCCGACACCTCGATGGGCTCACTGATGATATAGTTCTTTCCGCTGGCCTTCACGGCAAACTCAAAGCGACCGAACTGTCCGTTGATGCGCGCGTCTTTGTCCAGGGTAGTCAGGCTAATTTTGCGTACGTAGGGCGCCACATCGTCCACGATCTCTTTAAAGCCAAACTGCAACGGATCAATGGGTCGCTGGCTGGCATCGCGGATCTCGAAGTGCAGGTGCGGTCCGCCCGAAGAGCCCGAATTGCCCGCCCTTCCGATAATATCGCCTTGCTTCACCGCGATTTCGTCTTTCTCAGGAAACAGCTCAATCCCAAACTTCTTTTGCTGGTACTGCGCCTCTCTGACGTAACGAGCGATGGTTTCATTGTATCTATCCAGGTGAGCGTATGCACTGGTGGTGCCGTTCGGGTGCTGAATGTACAGCGCGTTTCCGTAGCCCTCCGGTAGACACTTTGATGCGACTGATGTAACCGTTGGCAGTAGCGTGCACCGGCAAGCCTACCACTCCGCCTACTTTGATATCCAGACCGGCGTGCAAGTGTGAGCTGCGTAGCTCACAAAAATTGCCGGATAGGTAGTTACGCTGCCCCGGCTTGATCGGAAACAGGTAATAGCTGCTCTCCCACTTCACCGAAGTGAGCGACACCACCGCCAGCAGCATGAGCACCCCACCGATACGTTTACTTAATTTCACAGGTCAATAGTTTTTGTTCTTCAATGTGAGCCGTGAGCACATCGCCCGACTGAATGGGTCCCACCCCCTGCGGGGTCCCGGTAAAAATGATATCGCCTCGCTTAAGCGTGAAAAAACGCGAGAGATACGCGATGATTTCGCCAAAGTCAAACAGCATCATCTTCGTGTTTCCCTGCTGCCGCAATTCACCATTAACCTGTAGCGAGAAGTTTAGGTTTTGCAGATCAGCGAAGTTGGCCTTCGGTTGAAAGCCCGACACGGGTGCTGATCCATTAAACCCCTTCGCTAGTAGCCAGGGCAGGCCCTTTTCTTTGGCCGTCTGTTGCAAATCACGCGCCGTAAAATCAATACCGATGCCCACCTCATCGTAATATTTGTGCGCAAACTGCGGTTCAATGTATTTGCCGGTGCGATTGATCTTCAGCAATACTTCCACTTCGTAGTGAATGTCTTTGGTATATTCAGGATAATAAAGGGGGGCATCGTTCTCAAGCAAAGCGGTGTCGGGCTTCATAAACACCACCGGCTCACTGGGGCGCTCATTGTTAAGTTCCTCAATATGAGCGGCATAGTTGCGGCCGATGGCAAGAATTTTCATAAGAGTGTAGGCTTAACCAAGTAAAAGTATTGAGGAAACAAGTAAACAGTTCGCCAGTCAATATGCAAGCGATAGTGAGGGAAGCATACGAGTTTTACCGCAACCTACGGATGTACTGTCAGACGTATTATTGTGACAGATAAGCACACTGTGAACTAACTCATACGGACTTTTCAGATAGTAGCAGTTGCAGAGGTTACCCTGTAGTAGCAATACTTTATTTCACAAATCATAAAAGGCAGCTTAAAACTGCGCAATAGCTCCTCCCCTTTTGATTTTATCATAAGCTTGTTTATCTATGCGGAAAATTAGTGCGTCACACAATTTGTAATATCTCGTGCCACCGCAGCGCGGCCACCCATCGAAAGTGACAGCACTACCTTCTCTCCCTTCCAACCGCAAGCAAACGTACGATGAGTAAACATACTTACGATTACGGTATTATCGGCAACTGCGCCTTCCTTGCCCACATCGGCACTGACACCAACGTAGGTTGGTTGTGCTGGCCTCGCTTTGATAGCAGCTTCACCTTCGGCGGGCTACTTGATAAGCAGAAGGGTGGCAACTTCAGTATTCTCCCCTACTCTGACAACTACTCCTCGCACCAGTATTACCTAGAGAATACCAACGTGCTGTGCACTGAGATTGAAGACGAACACGGTAAGTACCGAGTGACAGACTTCGCCCCCCGTTTCTATCAGTACGACCGGCACTTCAAACCACTGATGTTGATACGTAAGATTGAGCCGCTGTCGGGTAACCCGCGCGTTAACGTTACCTGCGAACCGATGGGTGACTACGGCAACGTGAAACCAACCAAGAACCAAGCGAGCAACCACATCAAGTTTTTGGGACTGGGAGCAGAGATTCGTCTTACCACCAATATCTCGCTCACCTACATGATGGAAAACAAACACTTTGTGCTGAACGACACCAAGTACATGGTGCTCACCTACGGCGCACCGCTTGAGGCTCCGGTAGAAAGCACTAGCGAGAGCTTCTTACAAAAAACCATTGCGTACTGGCAAAACTGGGTCAAGAGCACTAGCATCAAGCACTTTTGCCAGAAGGAAGTGATTCGCTCGGCTTTAGTGCTCAAAATTCACCAGTACGAAGATACCGGGGGCATTATCGCAGCAGCTACCACCGGTTTGCCCGAAGCGCCGGGCAGCGGGCGTAACTGGGACTACCGCTACTGCTGGCTACGCGATACATACTACACCCTGACGGCCTTTAACAACATTGGTCACTTCGAAGAACTGGAGCGATACTTCAACTACATCGCCAATATATCAGCGACCAAGAGTGAGCGCTACCAACCGTTGTATTCGGTGAGTGGCGGGGTTGAACTGATAGAAACCACCCTTGACCTGGAGGGCTACCTGGGTAACCAGCCGGTGCGGGTGGGCAACCAGGCCTACGAGCACATTCAGAACGACGTGTACGGGCAGGTACTGCTGTCGCTACTACCGCTCTACGTAGACCAGCGGTTTAACAAACAAGAACGGGCCGGTTCGTACCAGTTGGCATCGGAAGTCCTCACCCGGATTGACAAGTTTATGGACGAACCCGACGCCGGTTTATGGGAGTTCCGTGACAAAAGTCAGCGCCACTGCTACACCTACCTGTTTCACTGGGCGGGCAGCCAGGCCGCGGTCAAAATCGGCGAATTCTTGGGCGACGATACGCTGCGTAAAAAAGCGCTGGACCTCAAGCAGAGAGCCGCCGATTATATCGAGCAGTGCTTCGATGCGGACCGCGGGGTGTACACCCAGGCCATCGAGACCAAAAACCTGGACGCAAGTACACTACAGTTGATTATGATGAATTACCTGTCGCACGACTCGTCGAAGGCGGCAGAACATCTGGTGAATCTGGAAAAGGAGCTGAAGTCTAAAGATGGTTTGTTCTATCGTTACATGCACGCCGACGACTTTGGCACTCCGGAAACCACGTTCTTTATTTGTGCCTTCTGGTACGTAGAAGCACTGGCCTGTGTGGGACGGGTCTCCGAGGCGGTAGAAGCCTTCGAGAAGATTCTTCAGTACAGCAACCACGTAGGTTTGCTCAGTGAAGACGTAGACGCTGAAACCGGCAGCCAGTGGGGCAACTTCCCGCAGGCCTACAGCCACGTAGGTTTGGTGAATGCTGCCTTTCGTATTGCCACCAAGCTGGACACGCCCAATTTCTTGGCGTAGCCAACCTACAATCATTCCATGATCTACCCCGTCGTGAAACAATACGTCTTCGTTGTGAGGAGACTGCTTCGTTCCTCGCAGTGACGGGTAGTAGCATAACGTCATTGCGAGGAACAAAGTGACGAAGCAATCTGCTCCATCAAGCAAACGATACATCTTCGTAGTGATGAGACTGCTTCGTTCCACTCGCAGTGATGTATGACGTTTGCTCTTCCTAGCGTCATTGCGAGCGAAGCGAAGCAATCCACTCCATTGGAAATGAAGAGACTGCTTCGTCCCTCGCAGTGACGTTTACTGTTTGATGGTGCTCGTTATTAAACAACCACAGCAATATTATATCACTTTTTAAAGGATTATGGAACGAGGTGGCTGTGTGTACATCATGACCAATCGGCATCATACGACGCTCTACGTCGGTGTGACCTCAGACTTAGTAGCGAGAGTACAGGAGCATCAGAGCAAAAAGCACCCGAAGAGTTTTACCGCTAGGTATAATCTTATTAAGTTGGTCTATTTCGATATCCATCCCCACATTGAGGAAGCCATTCATCGAGAAAAGCAAATCAAGGGTGGTTCAAGAAAGAAGAAAGAGGCATTGATCAATGCAGCCAACCCACAGTGGAAAGATTTGTGGGAAGAGGTGAGACAATGGTAGCGTAAGTGCTTCAATGAGGAAGACTGCCTTACTTTGTCCGTCATGGAATGATCGCAGTGACGTTTGCTCTTCCTAACGTCATTGCGAGCGAAGCGAAGCAATCTGCTTCATCATGAAACGATCTATCTTCGTAGTGAGGAGACTGCTTCGTTCCTCGCAGCGACGGGTAGTAGCATAACGTCATTGCGAGGCTTTGCGAAGCAATCCGCCCCATCACAAACGATACATCTTCGCATGGGGAGACTGCTTCGTTCCTCGCAGTGACGTTGTACCCTTTATCGTCCCGCTTCCCCCTTATTCAAATCGCCCCGTAGGTACCGATGGTAATCCTCGCAGGTCATGCGGCCGCTGTCGTCGCTGTAGGGACAGTCTCGGTAGACCAGTGAGCCTAGTTTTCCGGCTTCTATCACCACACCATCACCGTTGCACACCGGACACGTGACGAACGGATGCTGCTCGCAGTCTAACGTTTTGGGGCGAGCGGGGCTCTTCTTCTGAGCGGTAGTAGCGGGTGCGGTAGGACGCTGGCTGTAGTCCGATTTGGCGAGCGCCAGATACTCCGTGGCTTGGTCGAAGAAACGGCCTTTCGTTCCCTTCAGCTCAATATATTTGTTAAGCCAATCGATACTCTGCTTGTACTTATCAAGGTGGTAAGAATTCTTACCGAAGTAAAAGCACAGGTCAGCGGGCACTACCTCTACGCTTTTTAACACCCGCATGAAGTAACCGTCAGCCTTGGCAAACTGCCCCTGGTTCATCAACTCCGCTCCTTGGTCCATTTGGTAGAGAGCATCACTGTTTTCCTGCGCCAGGCTCGCACCCGCTTGCCAGACACTTAGCAGTGCTACCAATCCTATTGTGTATCTTTTGAGCATGAACGGTTTTACTTTAATGAAGCATTTACAGCGAATATAATGGTTTAGCGGGGCATTTTGCTGTCATGGTGTACTAAAAAAACGTAACTTCGCCGCGATTATGATATCCGGAAATTCTATAGAAGAAACCCGTTCGCTACGGCTACAGTTCGCCAAACGGGGCGGTCTCTTGCCCGTGGTGGTGCAAGACTACCACTCTAATCAAGTGCTGATGTTGGGTTATGCGAACGAACAAGCCCTGCAACAATCGCTTGATAAGAAGATGGCGACCTTCTGGAGCACCTCGCGTCAGGCACTGTGGACGAAGGGCGAAACATCGGGCAACTACCTGCGGTTGGAAGCCGTGTGGGTCGACTGTGACCAAGACGCGCTGATCTATCGCGTAGAGATGATGGGACATGGCGCATGCCATACCCACGACGAAAACGGTCGGGCCCGACGCTCGTGCTTTTATCGGCGCATCGATCATGATCAAAACCTCTCTTTTTAGTAACAACCGAACCTTTTATCTGCATTTTCATGGATACAGCGGCACGCTTTGAATCCTTTCCGGTGACGATCTTCAATAGCCTTACCCGACAAAAAGAAGATTTTATTCCGATGGCTCCGCCCCGGGTAGGCATGTACCTCTGTGGCCCCACCATGTACGACGATCCGCACCTGGGGCACGCCCGTTCGGCGATCACCTATGACGTGGTTTATCGCTATCTGACGGCACTGGGCTATCGGGTGCGCTACGTGCGCAACGTGACCGACGTAGGCCATCTGGAAGATGAGGTGGCTGGCGCGGGTGAAGATAGGGTGACCAAACGGGCCCGACTGCAACAACTGGAGCCGATGGAGATTGTACAAACCTACACCTACCACTATCGCGATGCGCTACGGCAGCTCAATACCCTGCCGCCCAGCATTGAGCCAACGGCGAGCGGTCACATTCCTGAGCAGATTAAAGTAATCGAGCGGATTCTGGCGCAGGGACTGGCCTACGAGGTCAACGGCTCGGTGTATTTCGACCTGGATAAGTATACCCAAACCGAAGACTACGGCCAGCTGTCGGGCAAGGTGCTAGACGACCTGCGCTCGGGCAGCCGCGATACCGAAGGGCTGAACGAGAAACGCAGTGCGCACGATTTTGCGCTGTGGAAGCGCGCTACGCCGCAACATATTATGCGCTGGTCGTCGCCCTGGGGCGAAGGCTTTCCGGGCTGGCACCTCGAGTGCACCGCCATGAGCACCAAGTACCTGGGTGAGACCTTCGACATTCACGGGGGCGGACTGGACCTGCAGTTTCCGCACCATGAGGCTGAAATGGCACAAAACCAGGCGGCTTTCGGTTGCCAGCCGGCGCGCTACTGGATGCACAACAATATGATTACCATCGACGGGCAAAAGATGAGCAAGTCGCTGAACAACTTCATCACGCTAGAGCAATTGTTTCACGGGGATCATTCGCGTCTAGCACAGGCTTACAGCCCGATGACCGTGCGGTTCTTTATGCTCCAAGCGCACTACCGAAGTCCGCTCGACTTCTCTAATGAGGCGCTGCAAGCGGCTGAGAAAGGCTTGAAACGGCTCAACAACGCGCGCGAATTACTCGCCCAGCTTGCGCATGAAGCCGGAACGGTGGATCAAGCCACTGATCAGCTCGTGCGCGACTTGTGCGATGATTGCTACCGAAAGATGAGCGACGACTTCAGTACGGCTCAAACCATTGCCAACCTCTTTGAACTGAGCGGCAAAATCAATGCATTGCACCACGGAAAACTATCAATGGGATCGCTGACGGCGGAGACGTTCTCTTATCTACAGGCGACCTTTGTGTTGTTAGTAGACGACGTATTAGGGCTGCAAGCGGAGGCGGCTCAAGATTCGCAACAGCTCGATGGTGCCATTCAGCTCTTAATTGATATGCGCCAGCGGGCCCGGCAAAACAAAGATTTCGCTACCTCCGATCAGATTCGCGACCGGTTGGCGGCGATCGGTGTACAAATTAAAGATGAAGCGGGCGGCACTTCATACTCACTTACTTAAGCACTCTTTTAACGTTTTCAGCGGATAAATCAACTTATCCGAGCGATTGTTCGTTATACAAAGCCGCATCAACGAACGGCCTGCTTGTGGCTCGATATTCGCTTATCAAGGGGTATAAGCCACTAGATTTATCAAAATGATCATATCCGGAAAAGAAATAGAAAGACTACTCGAGCGAAAGATCTCAATTGATCCTTATCGGCCCGAGCAGCTTAATCCCAATAGCTACAATTTGCGTTTACACAGTGAACTACTCGTGTACCAAGAGCAAGTGCTCGACATGAAAAAGGATAATCCGACCGAAAAAGTCACGATTCCGCCCGAGGGCTTGGTGCTGCAACCGGGTCGCCTGTATTTAGGAAGAACTGTCGAGAGTATTCGGTCCGATCACCACGTACCTTTGTTAGAGGGGCGCTCGTCTATCGGTCGCTTGGGCATCGTGGTGCACTTAACGGCCGGTTTGGGTAACATTGGATCAGTGGGCTGCTGGACACTCGAGATTGCCTGCATTCAGCCGGTACGCATTTATCCAAACGTAGAAATTTGTCAAATTTACTTCCAAGACATCCGGGGCGAGCATGAGATGTACCGGAGCAAAAAGTACCACCACGAAGATATCCAGCCCAGCCTGCTGTACCAAGAACTTATCTGATTGCCTATGACCTTCCTGACACCGGTGAAAGCCCTCATGAAACTGCTCATCCGCACGTATCAATACGCCATCTCACCCATGTTAGGGCAGCACTGCCGCCACACACCGACTTGTTCGCAGTACGCCTTTGAGGCCATTGAAGAATGGGGGCCGATTCGCGGAATGTGGCTGGGCATCAAACGCATCGCACGATGCCATCCGTGGGGCACCCACGGCTACGATCCAGTGCCCCGCCGTCCCGAAAAGAAAGTATCTCCTTAGCCATGCCACACACCGCTGGTGCGCTGCCGCCGATTACGCTCCTACCCCACCAAAAAGTTTACTTTGCCTCTGACTTTCACTTGGGTTCGCCCGATACGATGAGCAGCCGCGCGCGAGAAGCTAAGATCATTCGCTGGCTGTCTCAGGTGCAGCAGGATGCACACACGGTTTTTCTGCTCGGGGATATATTCGACTTTTGGTTTGAGTACCGCCGGGTGGTTCCGCGGGGGTTTATTCGCTTCTTAGGAAAGCTTGCGGAGCTATCGGATCAAGGCATTCAGCTGTATTTGTTCACCGGCAACCACGATTTGTGGATGTTTGATTACCTCCCTCAGGAGCTTAACGCACCGGTTATTCGCCAGCCAGTGAGTGTGCAGATTGGCGAACAGCGTTTCCATATAGGCCACGGCGACGGCTTAGGACCGGGTGACTACTTCTATAAATTTATCAAACGGTTCTTTACCGCACCGCTGTGCCAGTGGCTGTTTGCCCAAGTACACCCCGACTGGGGCATCGGTTTCGCTCGGAGCTGGTCGGGCCATAGCCGTAAGAAAAACCTGCGCAAAGATGAAGCATTTCGTACCAAAGAAGACGAATGGATTTATCAGTACTGCGTGGCCATTGAGGCCCAGCAGCCCCACGATTACTATATATTCGGACACCGCCACCTAGTGCTGGATATACCGATCGGCGATCACAGTCGTTATATCAACACGGGCGAGTGGTTCGAAGCGTGCCATTACGTTCGCTACGACGGGGAGCTGAGCCTGATTTCATTCGAGGAAGAAGATGATGCTTGAACGAGTGCTGTTTTTACTGAAAAAGTACTATTTTCGTGTGATTCGCAGTTTAGCTTATGAGATACCTGTTCATTTTTTACGGTTTAGTTACCTGCGGCTTGGCGCACGCGCAACAGCGCCTTCCTGCTCCTCAACCGACCCAAACCTCTCAAACGTTGTCGGAGCAAACGATTGATTACCCACATCGTGTTCTTCGCGAAGAACTTGATTTTGACCTGACCCCAGTATCGGCGGGCAAGTTTAAGCTAAACATCCGTACGCGAACCAAGGGCTTCTATTCAGTCAAAGTATACGATGTGATCGGTAACCTGCTGCACGAAGAGAAGGTGAGGGTTCGTGGCAGTTTTCAGCGAGAGCTGGATATGTCAGAATACATGACGAAGTTCTTCATCATTGAGGTAGGCAACCAAGAGACCAACAAGACGAAGAGTATCGTCGCTACCTGATGGTCACTCAGCTATCGTGTCTTCCGCGGCCAGATTCGGAGTACCCGCTGCGTACTGAAGCGTCAGACGGGCTTTTTCGTAGTCGGTACGCAGCTTTAGCAGTTTGATTCGGGCGTCTAATAATTCGGTTTCGCGCGTATTAATCAAAAAGATTGAGCTTTCGCCAAAATCAAACTTGCGCTGCTCACCCGCCAACAGGCGCTCGTAGTTCTCTACCATATTTTCCTGCATCTCAATCACTCGATCCAGGTTGTATAGCGTATTATACGCCGTATTGATGTCGTTCTCTATGGTGCGAAACAGAAAAGACCGATCTAGCACGTTTTGCTCCAGCTTGACCCGGGTTTGGGCGAGCTTGGCCCGCTCCTTTCGCAGAAACAGCGGAAAAAAGAATTCTACTCCGGCCTTATAGTCGTTGCGATACCAGGTAGGCGCAGCGGAGTTCTCAGCGGTACGGTCGCGCAGGAGCATATCGTCCGTCGCCAAAGAGCTGGTTCGCCAAAAAGTTGTACTTCAGGTTGATCACCGGTTTCAGGAACTCCTGGTTGAGCCGCCGTTCTACCTGTAACTGTTGAATCTTGGCCCCCACCTTAACAAGTTCAGGATGGTTGACCCGTGCCAGACGCTGTAGCTCGGCGAGCTCTTCTAAGGACAGCACTCCCGAACTATCGGCGAGTACGGGCACGGTGGTCTCGGCTATTTCCAGGGGTACTGCCTCAGTGTCGGTCGCTTGCCACAGAAACACCGAAGCCGTAAGCTTCGCATTTTCATAATCAAGGGCGGCCGTAGCGCGCTGCACATCCCGCTCCTGATAATTGATAAACGCTTTTAGAGAATCAAAGGGGGCTACATCACCGTTCACTACCTGCCGGACTACGCCCCGGTAACGAGTTTCGGCCAGTTCTTCCACCTCATTCACGACGCGTAGGGCTTCGTAGGCGTAGTACCACTCCCAGTAGGCCTTGGCCGCATTCAAGAGCACTTTATTGACCTCCTTGATCTGCTCGGCCGCCGCCATATCCTGCATCAGCCGTGCCTGCTTTACCGCTGCCCGCCGCTCATCAATAAACAGACCCCGCCCCACCGGCAGTGACACTCCGGCGTAGATTAAACCATCTCCCGTGTTGGTAAATTCCTCACTCAGGTACTCGCCCCGGTTTTGTTCGTAGCCCACGTTCAGGTCTACCGGAAACCACATAGGCACTTCCAGCTTACTGTCCCACTGAGCGTAGTATAAGTCGTTTTTCTCCCCAAACTCTTTTACATCAAAATTTGACTTGAGCTTAGGGTCAAAGTTACCGCGGGCTAATCGTAAATCTTGCCGGGCTAGTTCACCCAACAAGTAGGCCTGCCGGGCTACCGGGTGATTTTGTAACACCACTTCAAAAAACTCGTCCAGGGTAAGGGGCTTCAGATCAACCGTAGAATCCGTCGCGATCATCATCGCCAGCGACTTGGCGTTGGGTAACGCTAAGAGCGAGGCCGGGCGTTGCGTAGAATCCATCTGGGCGTTTGCCCACAGCGCGACGCAAAGCAGCGGTAGAACCAGGCTGACGTATCTACTTTTTCGCTTCATACGACTCGCTTTCTTCGGTAGGCTCATTGTCTAAACTGGGCGGAAAGCCGTTGTACAACCGCCATAGTTCGTACCACAGGGGCACTTCTTCTAGCATGATAAAACCTTTGGCCTCTGACCCTAAGCGAAGCTGCTCCGGCCAATCGCCGTCCAGGTCAAGATCAGGGGTTACCAGAATACGATATTTACCCAACTTCTTATCAGTTTCTACGCGGTCAATATTCGCAATAGTGCCCCCGAAGGTACCAACGGCCACGCTGGGCCAGCCGGAAAACTGTAGTGCCGGCCAACCGTCAAACTCTATCCGCACGTGGCGACCTTCCGAGAGGAGCGGCACGTCCATCGGACGTACGTACAGCTCCACCGCTTTATCGGGGTTTTGAGGCATCACGGTCACCACTCCCTCGCCCTCTTTAATGGTTTCGCCGATACCGGTTTTAAGCGCCTGCACCACGTAGCCATCCTGCGGAGCAATCATATAGTACTGATCGTTGCGGATACGCATGTTGGCGTATTCGTTTCTGAGCTTAGACAAACTGCCCTCGGCCTCGTACAACTCTGACAAAGTCATATTTAGATCTGACTCAGCCTTGCTGATTTTTTCCAGATAGTCGGCCTCTACCGAGTTAAGTTCAATCTGGGCGTTAATCAGCTCATTCTCAGCGGCCATAAACTTGTTTTCACTGGATATAAGCTTGGCACTGGTCTGCTGCTGTTTCTGATCCTTCTCCTGTAGTTCGGTCAACGATTTTAGTCCTTCATCGTACAGAATCTGCTGCCGTTCCAGTTGGTTGGTAGCAATGGCGAAGTTCTTTTGCTCCGCCACGAAGTCCATACTGTCACTCATCAGTTTGAGCTCTGCCTGACGAACTTTGTTTTTGGTTTGCTTTGTCTTGAGTCGCAGGCCCTGCCGTAGTGCGGAAATCTGTCGGCGTAACGCCTCTACTTTTTGTTCTTTCGAGTCGATACTAAACCGCTTGGCCTCCACCTGCTCTTCAAGGCGGGTGAGCAACTCCGGGTCAAAATACTTATCCTTAATCTCATCGATATTAAGGATCGTATCACCACGCTCTACGAAGTCGCCTTCCTGCACGTACCACCGATCAATTCGCCCGGGAATGGCCGACTGGATGGTTTGCGGTCGGTTGCGGGGCGACAAGGCGGTTACCTCGCCCGAGGCGTTGATGTTCTGTTGCCAGGGCAGAAAAAGTACGAGGAATAAGAAAATACCGATGCCACCAATCCAGCGCGCGAGTACCCGCCCCGCCCGGGGCGACTGCAACACGTCCATTGACGCTAAGCCATAGTCGGTGCTAGACTCATTGAGCACTGATTTAGAGAGTGGATTCATGTTATGATGATAACTCGTCAAATACTAATTCCTGGAAGAAGTCATTCTCCTTAATTTCGGCGTAAGTGCCTTCGGCAATCTTCATTCCTTCGCGCAATACAATCACTTTAGTGCACTGACTCAAAATAATCGGATCAGTAGAAACGATGACCAGACTCCAGCTGTGCTGAGTGTCGGTCAGGTACTCAATAAGACGGCGTTGCTCGTTCTTAGGAAAAAACTGAAAGAAATCGTTCAGGATAATAACCTTCGGATTCTTTGCAATGCAGCGAGCTAAAATAATTTTGTTTACTAAACCAGTAGACAGGTTCTTACCGCCACTCACTAACGGTGTATCCAACCCGTCTCGCATTTGGTTGATCTCCTTGAGTGCTCCTACAGCGTCCAACGCATCAATTGCCGTCTGATAAGTAGTAAACGGTTTACCTAGCGTTACGTTGTCTAATACGCTGCCGTCGAAGATATCTTCTTGTGAAACGTTCTTGGCAATGTTATCTCGTAGCGTAGCCAGGTTAAGGTTTTGCAGCGATACGTTGTTCAGCGTAATGGTGCCCTCGTAGGAGCTGTAGATACCGTCCAGAATATTGACCAGGGTAGATTTTCCGCTACTGTTGTAGCCGGTGATACAGACCTTCTCACCGGGCAAGATTTCCAGATTAATATCTTTCAGCGCGTAGTTTTTAGCGTTCGGATAGCGGTAGCTCAGGCCGCTTACTTCTATCTTAATATCCTGCGATGAGTGACCGTCCGCCAAGGCCACACCTTGCTCTTTTTCTAGCGGCAGGTCGGTCACGTGCCCGATTTTATCCACCGCGGTCAGCATGTCATAAATAGTATCCATGTTGAGAATAATCTTCTCTACCGCACCTAGAATCAGCACAATAATAATTTCTGATGCCACAAACTGGCCTAGCGTAATTTCTCGGTCTATCACCAGCACCGTGCCGAGCACCAGCAAGCCCCCTACGATGAACGTTTTGAACGCGATAATGTAGGCAAACTGCTTGATGAGGACTCCGAAATGTGCTTTACGGTGTACCAGGTAGTTATCTACGTTCTCGCTCACCCGCTTCATAGGGAGCTGTGTGGTACCCGCCACCTTAAACGAGTTGAGCGTGCGGGCTAGTTCTTCCAGCCAGTAAGCCACTTTGTACTTGTACTTTGACTCTACAATAGAAGATCTTAGTCCTTTGGGTCCGGTGATATAGAATATGATGACCAGAATGGTGACCAGCAGTAAACCGAAGAATACGAAAAACGGATGATAAAACGACAGCAAAATGAGGCTGAAGAATATCTGCACCACCGCCGTCAACAGATCAATCAGCAGTTTGGGCAACCCCTTCTGTAGCGTTAGCACGTCAAAGAAACGGTTGATCAGCTCCGGAGCGTAGTACTTGAGCAGGGCCTCAGCATCAATTTTTGGAATGCGGTAGGCAAATTCAAAAGCAGTTTTAGTAAAGATACGCCGCTGCATCATCTCCACCATAGATATTTGCATGATCTGCAAACCACCGGTGACCACAATACCCACGATGACCAACGCAATGAGCAACACCACCGAGTTAAACCACATACCACCCGAGATGAAGCCAACGATAGCCTGAGTGCCTAAGGGTAAAGAGAGACTGATGATACCCACCGCCACCGCATACACGTAGAGATAAACGATGTCGCGCCGTTCGGTTCCCAACAGATTAAGCAGGCGCTTTAGCGGCGTGGGGTGTTCTTCGTTCTTTTCTGCTTCGCTCACGATACTTCGAAACGGAAAAGCCGTCATAAACAGTACATCACCGTCAGCGTTCAGGTAGTACTCACCTTTGAGGTCTTCCCACATGGTTTCAGTCACCCGGCCGTCTTTTGCCATACGAAATGCTAACAGTTGCAGCTTTTTATCGAGGCGAATGATAATGGGCTCCCATTCGTGATTTTCGCTTTCGCGATAGAACGTAAGGATAGGAAACGACAGCTTTTCCAGAAAACTAGCGTAGTTCTCTTGGGGCACGCTGTTAGACATATATACTAACTTCACGTCGTTGCCTAATTCCGTCAACGACTGCATGAACTGACTCACCTCTACGGCGTCGCGCAGCGGTGCGCAGTCTTTGTCGCTAGAAAAGCTAATGGGGAGGCCGTGATCGAGAGTTTCGCCGAATATTCGGGTTATAGAGACTAACCGCTTGTTGCTCAAAGTACTTCCATTTTATTATTGACAACTACTCTTTACGAAAATTAACCCCTGAGGTTTGGTATTTACACGGAATACTCTAGCGCTACAGTTAGGCACTAACTTCCACCAGCTCAAGCTCGAATATAAGGTTTTTGCCCGCCAGCGGATGGTTGGCATCCAGTACAATGCCGTCGTCGGAGACTTCGGCGACCGTCACGGGCACCTGCTGACCATTATTATCCTGCATAGCCAGTTGTTGACCAACTTCAGGCTTGAGTCCTTCTGGCACTTCTGCCTTAGGCACGTTCAGCATCATTTCTTCCTTCTTTTCACCGTAGGCCTCGCTGGCCGGAATTTCCGCAGTCTTGGTATCGCCTACCGACATACCGGCTACCGCCTGCTCAAATCCAGCGATCATGTTCTTCTGACCTAACGTGAACTCGATCGGCTCATTGCGCTGATAAGAAGAATCGAAGACGGTGCCGTCGGTCAATTTGCCGGTGTAATGCACTTTTACTGTGTTACCTTCTTGTGCGATGCTCATAAAATAGGGGTTTATACCGCGGATGCTTTACTACCTAAGCGTAGAACACACTAATTGTTCAAAGTAGTAGGCATGCCGAGTACTTAACGAGTCTTTTCTGTGATATAGCGAGTGAAAACCCCTGTTCGGCGAAATAGTCCTAAATGAGCCCTGTTAGTTGATACATTTGTATCATAGCAAAACGACAACAACGATGACACACCCACACAGCGTTTCTGAACAAATAGACAGCATCGTATCTGACCTTAACCATCAGGTTACCGGCAACTTGGCCCGGCTAGAAGGTCTGTACCGTTTGTATCAACAGGAAGGAAAGTTCAGAGAGGACTTGTGGGAACAAGCGTTTAGCGACGCTAAAGTGCAATTGCACAGTTCGTTAGAACAAGGTTTTACACTCTGCGCTCAGCAGCGGAGTATCTCTAGCCAGTACAACAGTGGCAAGATGCCCACCGGTGAGCCAGTCATGATATTAGGTTAGGTTGTTTTTGGGTGACGGCAGCCGTTCGGTGGTGGGGTTGAGGGGTTGAAATCCGACGGTTGCCTTTTTTCTAAACAGCCGAGCTTTACGATTTTATTTGGGTGACAAACGTAAGTCTACCATTGCGCTTAGCGGCCAAACCGGCCCGCTGAGCAACCAGTAGATTTGCTGCAAACAGCCTGGTACCTTTGGTGCCGGGTTCTGTTTTTTTAAACCCAGTCGGTTCGTACCTTCGGTGCATGTCGGCACACGCTACGCTTAAACAGTACTGGGGCTACGACCATTTTCGCCCCCTACAGGAAGAAATTATCGATTCGGTGCTCACCGGACACGACACACTGGCTCTGCTGCCCACCGGCGGGGGCAAAAGTATCTGCTTTCAGGTGCCAGCGATGCTTCGTGAGGGCATCTGCATCGTGGTGTCGCCACTCATCGCCCTGATGAAAGACCAAGTGGAACAGCTCAAACGTCGGCAGATTGCCGCCACGGCGATCTATTCTGGCATGAGCAAGCGCGAGATCGACTTTGGCCTCGACAACTGCGTCTACGGGCAGTATAAGTTTTTGTACGTATCACCCGAGCGGCTCAAAACCGAGCTGCTGCTGGCCCGGGTAGCCAAAATGAACGTCTCTTTGCTGGCCATCGACGAAGCGCACTGTATCTCACAGTGGGGCCACGACTTTCGTCCGGCCTACCGCGAAATCGCTGAATTCCGGCAGGTGATTCCTGAGGTGACCGTGATAGCACTCACCGCCACGGCGACGGCACAAGTGAAGCAGGACATTCAGGAGCAGCTCAGTTTCAAAAAAGGACAAGTATTTCAGCAGAGCTTCGCCCGTGCCAATTTATCCTACTCGGTACTTTATGAAGAAGATAAAGAGCAACGGCTGCTCAAAATTCTGCGCAATGTGCCCGGCACTTCGGTGGTGTACGTACGTAGCCGCAGGCGCACCGAGTCAGTGGTGCGGCAGCTACGAGCCCATCAGATTTTGGCCGACTTTTACCACGCGGGTTTGGAGCCGGAGCAGCGCTCGCAGCGGCAGGACGCTTGGATACAAGATCGTACCCGGGTCATCGTGTCAACCAATGCGTTTGGGATGGGTATTGATAAACCCAACGTGCGCACGGTGGTACACCTAGACCTGCCCGATAGCATTGAGGCCTACTATCAGGAAGCCGGCCGGGCGGGGCGTGACGAGCAGAAGGCGTACGCGGTGGTGCTTTACGACCAGAATGACACAGACCGGCTTATTCAGAATATAGAGCGCTCCTTCCCTCCCCTACCCACACTGCGCACGGTGTATCAAAATCTGGCCAACTATCTACGCATCGCGGTGGGTAGCAGTATGCTGGCCAGTTATGACTTTAATCTTGAGGCGTTTGTCAAGACCTACCAAATGTCTTCATCCGAAGCCTATTACTCGATCAAACGACTAGAAGAAACCGGTTTTCTACAACTGAGCGAAAGCTTCTACGCCCCCTCTCGCCTGCACGTATCGCTTGATTATCAGTCGCTCTACAAGTACCGTATTGCTAACGCAGCCTTTGAGCCCTTGCTTGATCTGGTGCTTCGCTTATACGGGGGCGAACTGTACAGTCAGTACGTTTCTATTTCGGAGAGTCAGTTAGCCTCCCAACTATCCACCTCGGTGAGCGACGTCACCAAAATGCTTAGCACCCTTCATCAGCAGCAGGTGGTGATGTACAGTCCGCGACGCGACCAGCCGCAGTTGCTATTTGTGACGCCCCGCTTTGATGCCAACAAGCTACCGTTGAAAACCACAGATTTGGAACAGCGCAAGCAGGCGCATCTGCGTCAGGCAGAAGCGGTAGTAAAGTACGTGAAGCACCCGCATCGGTGTCGTACACAATTACTATTGGCATATTTTGGAGAAGATTTCAGAGCCGAATGTGGAGTGTGCGACCATTGTTTGCGCCGAGCGCGCGAACGTCATGGCGTCGCCGGATTTTCCGAAGAAAAGCACACCGAGACTTCCACGTTGGTCACTAGTAACCTGCACGAAAATCCGCTGACCGTCGACCGGCTCGCCTCTTCTCTGGCTCAGGTAGACGAAGACCTACTGCTACACACGATCAAACTGATGCTCGACAACGGTAAACTATACTACGACCAACAGGGACGCTTAGCGGTGAAGGTTAAAAGGTCAAAAGGTTAAAAGTTCTAAAACCTGCAACCTTTTAACTAACCGTACAGAAGGTCAACCTTCTAGCCCACCATAGCTACTGTCCAGCGGTTGTGTCAGCCGGCTCGGTTAAACCCATGGCCTTTATCACTAGAGCGGTGAAGTCTGCCTCTTCAGGATCGGCTGCGTACACCAAAATTGGGACCTCATCTACTGCTACCGTAAATACGTGTGAGTAGCCGTAGACTTGCGCTACTGAGTCAATCTTATTCTGCACCAGCGTGCGTAGCGGAGTCATCGACTGAATTTCTTTAAACTGAAGCTGTTGCTCGGCAGTACTCTGTTCTTGCTGAATGTCTTGTTGCAGTGCCCGAAGCTCATTCTGTCGGACGGTCTTCACCGAATCACTGAGATTGGCTGACTCTTGTTTAAGCTGTGCCGCTTGTAACTGTAAACCCTGCCGCATAGCATTGAGGCGGTTCCCGAGTTTCCGCTCGAAGGTAGCAATCTCTTGTTGAGCCGCCTGGGCCTCCGGCATCAGCCCTAAGATATAGTCGAACTGTGCGAAGCCTAGTTTCATTTCTTGAGCAATCGCAGAAAAGCTGCTTCCAGCGAGCATTAAACCGATAACCAGTACGGATTTCTTCATGATGTGTATTCAGTATTTATACCAACCCCGAAAGTAGTAAAAAGTGACCGGATCAGCCCGGTGTACTAAGAAATTTAACGATTGTTAACGGTTTTAATAAGGGCACAATCGTTGAAGACAGCCGAAAGCTCAGAAAAAGGTATTTTTATTGGCACTCATGCATCTCGCTTTGTGGTAGTCCAAATGACTTGAGGGAACTTTGAAGTAATAACCTACTCGTATGAGCTCTTCATCACCACTTCCATAGCCCACCAATTAATTTGGTGGGCTATGGAGATGGCGGGACGTTTGGGTACATTTAAAGTTTTACGTTCTCTAAAACTGGTTTCGGCTGGTTCGTCCTGGTTACGGCTGCTTATATCATGATGAATTGATCTTATTACAAAACCTGTTCTTTAAACCACCGTAAACACAGAAATTATGGAAATAAAACAGTTTTATGACGAAGCTTTGGCCCACGGCTCTTACGCGATTATCAGCGACGGAAAAGCAGCCCTGGTGGACCCCGGTCGCGACCCACAGCCTTACCTAGAATTTGCCCAAAAGCATGATAGTGACATTGTGGCGGTGTTTGAAACCCATCCTCACGCAGATTTCACCAGCAGCCATCTTGAGTTCTACGAACAATACGGGGCAACGATCTACATCAACTCGAGGGTCGGGGTTTCATACCCGCACCAACCCATGGATGACGGGGACGAAGTAAAGGTAGGCCAAGTAACCTTTCGGTCTTTGTTTACCCCCGGTCATTCTCCAGATCATAATAGCTACCTGCTGCTCGACGAGCGGGGGCAGCCTCACTCAGTCTACACCGGCGACTCGTTGTTTGTGGGCGACGTGGGCCGTCCTGACCTGCGCGAAGGGGCTGGCAACCTACGCGCCAAGCGCGAAGAACTGGCTCAGCAGATGTACCATACCATCAACGACGTATTCAAGTCATTAGAGAATAAGGTGGTCGTATATCCCGCTCACGGGGCCGGTTCGTTGTGCGGCAAGAATATGGGACCGGAAACCTCTAGTACTATCGGAAAAGAGAAGGCGCAGAACTGGGCTTTTCAAATCCAGAGTGAAGAGGAGTTTGTCCAGAATATTTTGAATAACCCGTCTTTCATCCCACAGTATTTCCCCTACGACGTAGAGCTGAACCGTAAAGGCCTCGCCCCACTGGAAGCCAGCCTACAGAAAGTGCCCACCCTGAAGGCCAACGAACCGGTGGAAGCCGGAGTCACCATCGTAGACACACGCCCGGAGACGCTGTTTAAGCAAGGGCACCCGAAAGGAGCCATCAATATCCAGGAGGGAGCTAAATTTGAAACTTGGTTAGGATCCTTAATCGCCCCGAACAAACCTTTCTATTTGGTGGTAGAAGACGAAGTTCAGCGAGATCGTATTGTACGCCGTGCGGCGAAGATTGGCTACGAAACCCATATCAGGGGCGTGCTGGTTAGTGCTGGGCACTTCCGGGAACGCAGTCAGTTACTGGACCTTGCGCACTTTGAAGAGCATCCGGAAAGCTATACCATCGTGGACGTACGCAACGTCTCAGAAGTGAAGGATA
The DNA here is from genome assembly GCA_965213875.1 of Tunicatimonas sp. Classification (GTDB taxonomy): domain Bacteria; phylum Bacteroidota; class Bacteroidia; order Cytophagales; family Cyclobacteriaceae; genus Tunicatimonas. The sequence goes on from CBDCAN010000042.1 coordinate 98,861, forward strand.
ATTTAGTCTTTAAACACGCGGTAAACATACCACTACCCGAGCTCTTAAGCCGAGCGTCAGAGGTACCTGCCGACAAGCCGGTGGTAGTACACTGTGCGAGCGGTTACCGTTCGGCGGCAGGATCCAGCATGCTGGCAGGAGTGTTATCAGATGCGAAAGTCTACGACCTAAGTGAAGATGTAAAGAAGTTTCAGCCCCAGAAAGTCTGATACGAGCCGACAATAAGATGAAAATGCGACCATACTGGAACCGCTGGATAAGTTGAGCAATTGGAGTTGGGGAAAGGTGAGCCACCCTAGCCGGGGCAAAACGCGCCACACACAGAGTGGCTACCGCCGCGCCAGAGTAACCGGACTCATATATGTGTATACCAAGGATAAAACGATGTTAAAGGATCCACGCTCAGGAACTTACCAATCTGCGGATTGTATATCCTAAAACCGTAGTCATAGACCGTACTACCCAAACTATTATCCTTCTCTTTCCCATTAAATCCGAAACGATACTCAGCACTACCTTCATATACCCTACCCGGCTGTTGCATCCCGAACGGATAGTAGTTGTAGCTGGCTAACACTTCGGCTCGCGCTTCCGGTTCACCGTCTTTATTACGGTCTTCCAGTAGCTTTCTATCGCTCACCACTACCCGTACGTTGCCCAGGTGATTACTCAACTGATTGGCTTTTGCTAGGCTTACGTTTTCCGTGGCCTTATCCAAAGTGGTGTAACGCTGTTTGTTGGGGAACTGCCAAAACGTGCCCGTTCGTTTTTTGGAGAACGGCCGGGGAGATGATTGGTGAACGTGACTCCCCAATGGGTCTCCCGGTGAAGAAAAAAATACCCTATGCTTTTCTTTGCGCTCCTGCAAACATCGGTAGTTTGAATTGAAGACGGAAGCTTCATTGGTGCTTTTGATGTTCTGGCCTCGCTTCCTGGGGTTTGGGGGCGGTAAGCCCCCCCATCATACTCAGATCCTCTACGTGCGTTGGTCTTTTGCGCGGAGCCGCTTGCGAGTGTGAGAGAGGCGGAGCCACCTAGGCCGGACAAGAGGCAGCGTTAGCGTCCTGGCCGTGAGCGGCGAAGCATCGCGAAGAACGTGGTCCAAACGAGCCCGCAGGCGAGCATAACACCGGCAGCGGGGGCCGCCTCGCGGGATGCTTTACTGCGCGATGGCTTTGTGTTTGGGTTCGTGCGCCAAGGGGGCGGATCGTGGGAGGGGGTTATTAGTGGTAGAGGGGTTTCTGCCGGACGTGTCGGATGCGTAAGACCCTGATCTGCTTTTGGTCGTAACGGTAGGATACCCGGTAATCGTCGGTTTCAAAAGCCCGGTAGTGCCCCGGATTGTTGCGCTCGTACTTGTTTTAGCATAGCGTTCCGGCATCGTAACGGCTTGCTGTAAACCGCTCAGCACGGCCGCTTCTACTCGTTCGGCTTTCGCATAAGAAGACGCAGACAGCCTTTTCAACTCGTCAGCAAAGCGATCTAAGGCCGAGGTATTCCAAACAATTAGTCTTCGTTCTTCTTCCATCGGCTTAGCCGTTCAATAGCTTGTTCATGGGTGTAGAACTCCCCTCGATCAATAGCCGCATCGGCCTCATCCAACTCACGGTTATACTGCTCGACGTCGATAGAGGCTTCATCGGAAAACTGGGCTATCATGGTTTCTAACTCCGCTAATTCACTTTCCCCAAGAATCATGAGCTTTTCTATAATGGCATACTTTCTAGCAATAATAGTTTCCATACCTGTACGGGTTACTTTACAATAAAGGTAACGATTTTTCATTGCAAAGGATGGTGTTGCTCTACTTGTTGTTTGAGGCTTTCGGTGTCTTCGGGTTGGTAGCGTTCGGTAGTACTGGGATACTTATGGCCTAAGTACACTTGTACCAGTCGCAAGTCTTTGCCCGCTTTCAACAGCTACTGGGCCACACCCATCCGGATACTGCGGGCACTGAGCTTTCTACCCGCAAACAGATACTGATAGCGTAGCAGGATGCGGCAGTTGGCATCCCCGGCTAACGCCCCTTTCTGCTGGTTAAGCAACAGTAAGTTCGCTTCGGACACTCTGCCAGGTAGCGGTGCAACAAGTGGATCTGTCTGGCCTTCAGCGGTAAAGTTCGCTCAAGCATCATACGGCTTTCCCGGATATGGATACGTCTGCTTGCTCACCCTAAAGCCTCTATCATCATACTGGTACTGCGCAATTAAATCACCGTTCTCATCCTTCACCTCCGTCACTTTGCCACTCACATCGTACGATAGCTGCTGGCTACCGTCTGCACTCACCTCTTCGGTCATCTGACCAATCGCATTGTAGCTGTAACTTTTATAGCCCGTTATGCTGCTGAGTTGATTGGTGCCTGCGGTGTAGTTGTACTGCCCGGTAAAGTCATGCAGGATGTTACCATCCTTATCTCTTCTTTGCAAGCCCAGGATATTACCGTTCTGGTCGTAATCCAGTCGTCAAATGTCGGTCTTATCCTGAGAGTGCTACAGTTGAGCCCGAACTATTTTGCCAGCTCTTTAACGGCCAAGTATTTCCTGGGATTATTGATGAGCTTCATACTGAAGGCATCCGCCGTGACCATTGGGCGGAGGATTTTCTAGATTATGAATACAAATACAATAGTGCTGAATGGTATGCTCAGTGGTACGGTCAAAATTTCCTTGATGCGCAGCGTATCCTGAAGTACAAAATGCTAGAAAACAAAAATGACATACAACACCGCTTTGTCAATAGGTTTAGCTATTCTTCGACGTTATAGCCGAAGAGACACCATTTCCGTTTCTAATGCTGTATATCTACTCTTTCTAGTATAATTTTAGAGCGGAAGATTACCAATCAAGAAAGCTCTGAGGAAGGTCTTACTAAGTTTGCTAGCGAACCAAACCAAATAATACTATGGCATTCACTGGCACCGAAGGCGGGTCTATCTCATTAGAAGAAGCCCGCACTATGATTAAGCGTTACGAAAGCAAGATTAGCGAAGAAGAGTCTCGCTCTCACTTCTTTGGGCGACAGCTCATTGACGAAGTACTCACCTTGAAAGATTGCGTCGGACTGCGTATCTTCCACGCTGAAAACGAGGAAGGTAAGCGAGAACTAGTGATCGTCGGCGAAAGCGGACAGGGTAAACTGATGGTACCTACCGAAGGGATACAGCCGGCCAAGGCAGGCAACCCGGAAGGATATCCGCACGTACTAGACCGGTCTCGCATCTGCCCTTCCGCCTGTAATGAACTATAACATAATTTAGCAATTGAAGAGTCCGATATCTATTCAGTAGCTCTACTGCTAATGAATGTGTCTTCGTTCAGTGCCTGGGTTCCTTTGATGGCTTGGGTACACACTAAACGAAAAGAAAAGCACATTCGGCTTAACGTATCCCCTGCCCTACTCAACTGGGTGGCGGGATACTTTCTGCTATCAGCCCTTACGGATACTGCCATGTTTACGATGGCTGAGCTAGGTATCCATAACCTATGGCTAGTGCATGTTTACGAAGTCCCTAGTTTCTTCGTTGCGCTCAAAATTTATCACTCAATGCTACCGAAAGTAGCCGTCCGATGGTTTTGGATAGCCGCAGGGGCTTTTGTTTCCTTTCAGATAGCTGATCTATGGCTCTTTTATCCGGCACTTGCCCCTACCGCCGTGGCAAAAGGAGTCATACTCGCTATTTTCGGTATTATCTATCTATTCCTCTTACCTTCACAAGCTTACCCAGCAGAGCGAACACTAGGTTTCTGGGTGAATTACGGCTTCCTTCTCTACTTCCTGGGTAGTATCGTACTGTTTGGAGTGCTTGATGTCATCAGCTTCAATCAGAGTCAGGTGTACGTTTGGGGGATTCATGCACTCTTAAACACTATAAAAGGACTGCTCGTTACAGTAGGACTACTGCTCATTCCTCCGACCATGCGTGTATCATGAATACGGTTATTATCGCTACGCTGAGTATTGTCTGCTTTGTGTTGGCACTCAGCCATATCGTACTTTACTACCATTACCGTCGTAGGAAAGCGGTTGCATCTAAACACATCACCCAATCTCCCGAACAACTCCTTGCTGAAGTGATGAGGCGTGACCAACAGTTGGCAGCCGAGCTGAAGCAGTCGCTCGATGAATTAAGCGGACTACAATGGCAGATAGGAACCACTAACTTCAAAGAGCAGATTGATATCGGCATACGTAAGGTTCATCAGGTGGCTGATGACGTATCACCTTTCGCGCTTAAAACGGCTGGGCTATTCGGGGCTTTATCCGGCTACGTCGACCGCATGGAAACTCAACATACCGCGCTGGAAGTAGACCTTACCTCATCCGAGATGGCACGAATAGACGCTGCCCGCGAGTGGGCAATGTACCACCTGCTTATCACGTTACTACGGCACAGCTTATCAGAAGCCGAAGACTTACGTTGCTACCTTAGTATTCATCTGGGCTTCCAAAGCGACTACCTTGCTTTGCGCTACCAAGACGAAACTTCCCCCTTACCGAATCTATCACAAGACAACGAAGTAGCCGCTACGCTACGTTTCTGGTTGCACCTGCTTCAGCTAGCCCCGATGGTGCAGAGCGAACACGAGTGGGTCTTTCGAGTACCTATCCCACCCTCCGGTGTTCCCCTTCGCTTGATGGGCGTAGGTTAACCACTCTCTATAGTACCTGTTTTTACCCTTCTCAAACTTTGGGAATTAATTTTAAATACGTTTATGTGTGCCCATTCTGAAATGGGCGCGGGCGGCTAGCCACAGAAACTGTATCAAACCGGCACAAAAAAGACTAATTTTTTTGAAGTCAACACACTGTATTACAGTGCGTTATCATCAAATCTGTACCCAAAAGGTAGTGAGAAAAAATGGGCCCCGCCGGGGTGGCCATGATATGGGCACATTTTCTATGCGATTCTATGAATGTATTGGGGGGTATAAAAACAAAAAACCCCTTAAATCTTGCGATTTAAGGGGTTTTACCGACTTTTGATGTGCTAAAAGTCGGGGCGGCAGGATTCGAACCTGCGGCCCCCTGCTCCCATATTATAATACTTCTGTTTATCAGCTACTTACGAGTATATTGACTATTATTAGTTTTCAGTAGTTATCGGTTTTTATCAGAAATGTGTATACTTTTGTGTATACCTTTTTTTTTTGATATGGCTAAAGAAACCTCTGCGAAATACAGGGTCATTCTTCACAAGATAAAAACGCTGAAAGACAGCCGTCATCCTATCGTCTTGCGCATTACCTATTTGCGAAGAAGGAAATACTATACGATTGGTGAAAAAGCTACCGCTGACGAATGGGACAAAATCAATAGCACCAATAGTAAAGGTGAGTCTAGAAAAATTGGGAAGAAGATTGAGGAGGTTGAAAATCAGGCTGAAGAAGTAATTCTGGATCTTGAAAGAAAGGACGCCAACTTTACCTTTGATGCTTTTGAGCAGTTGTTCTTCTCTGATCGTAGTAACACTACCGTATTCAAATTCATCGACCAGCTAATAGAAAGTTTTTACCAGCGGGGCCAAATTGGCAACGCTAACGTCTACAAAGGCACGAAGAGCGAATTGTATCGCTACAGGAAGAAGAGAGACCTCAGTTTTGACGACATCACCTATTCCTTCTTAAATCGTTGGGAGACGTCTTTATCCTCTACTAACGGAACCAACTCTATTAGCATCTATATGCGTACTTTACGGGCAGTCTACAACAAAGCCATCAAAGAAGGTATTGCAAACCAAAGTAGCTACCCCTTTAAAGACTTCAAGATCAAGCAGGAAGCCACAGCCAAGCGGGCATTACGGAAGGAGCATATTCAAATGATCGACCGCTATGATGCTGAACCCATGTCGAAGGAGTGGTTCGCTCAACAGTATTTCATATTCTCCTATCTGTGTCAGGGAATGGCTTTTTCTGATTTAGCCTTGTTGAAGTGGGAAAATATTGTCAATGATCGGATCGTGTACAAGCGAGTCAAAACGGTGCGGACTTCCAAAAATCCGAAGATCATCTCTATCAAAATAACTTCTCGCATCGATGAGATACTAAACGCATTCCGCAAATCGAGCACGCAGTATGATGACTATATTTTTTTCCCGTCTTGCGCAAAGGGCTACCGCTGAATACGATCAGAAATACAATTAAGACTAAGCGTAAAAAGTATAACTACCAATTGAGAAGAATTTGCAAAGCAGTAGGCATAGAAGGCAATATTACCTCTTATGTAGCGCGACATTCGTATGCCACCGTCCTAAAGCGCAACGGAGTACCAACCAGCGTAATCAGCGAAAGCCTGGCTCATCAAACAGAGCAGATGACTCAGACTTACTTAGATAGCTTTGATAATGAAGTGATTGATGCGGCAAATGAAGGACTACTGTGAGTCTTGCGGGTTTACTATAGTAATTTCTGTGATCTTGGAAAAGTCAGGGGCGTTGAACGTGGCTATCTGGGTAATACCGTTCGCCAACGCAATGGCCGCAATCTCATAGTCGTGAATCTTCTTTCCCTTCGGCCCGTAACGTCGCAGCAAGTCCTGATGTTGAGTGAACGACTTATTATCCGGGTAAAGCACCGTCATAAATTGCTGAAAGTCCTCGACGGCGTCGAGGGCTTGCTCAACGGTAAGCGTAGGATCATCGCCACGAGTGGTAGATACCAGAAATTCGCTGATATTTTTGGTGGTTGTATACAACTCGCTGTATACTTCGTCGATGAACTGAAGGCTCACCGAATGGAATTTAGACGCTTCATCGATAGCGTAATAGAGTAGATTGGTATCTAGTAGTAACTTATTCATAGGCAATATCCCGGAGGTTTACCTGATCGTATTTGCCGCCTAAATCATAGGTTTTTAAGCTACCAGTACGACGCCCTTGCTTGCTTTTAAGCCCTTCAACAAGTTGGTCTACTTTTTCCAAGTCTTCCTTGCTCAAGGTATCTAGGGACTGCTTGATTCTCTCTTTGGTGTTCATAGTTTAGTGCGTTTCATATCTGTAACAACGCATATTTTACAAATTTGATTACTTCAACTTGCGTCTGTAACTAACCGGAGCAAAGCACTCTCATCTCCTCGCAGTTATTTTGCATGATATAATTTCTCGCTGATGCTAAGATTTCCAGCATCTCGGGACTTATTTTAGATTTTGCAATGCCAGGTTGTACTAAATTTATTCTAAATATCATAGGCTTGTAGTTAGACTGTACGACCAAGTTATCAAGAACTGATCTGCTACCTCTTTCATATCTGAAATCTGCATTTTTAACTTCTCTTTCCTTGATTCGTGCAAACAAGCGAGAAGGTGTTTCTACAGACTTTATAGACTTCACGACTTGACCACATACGTCATAGATATCATCAACCCTAGCTCCTGGTGCTTCTTTCGTCTTTTTACAGTGATACAACTCCACAATTATTGCATCTTCGCTATCACTAAGAGTTATTAAATCTGCAATTTTCCCGCGTACCGTGGTCATACAGTACTAAGTCGTGTTGGTCTCGAGAAAGTTTTCCTTTCAGGTAACTGTGAATCGAGAGACTATTATTCCTTCCTACACCTATTTCCGTATGGATATCTACGGATTCGCTCGTCCAGTCAACCACTTCTAGTTTCTCATGATTAAAGGGGGGCGTATCATCTGTACTTCGCATGAGTATCTCATCACCATTGAGCCTAGAAAAGCCAGAAGTAAAGAATTGAAGCGGCCTTTTGTTGAGGTACTCAATTATGTTCCAATCGTAATCTCCGTAGATGAAACGAACGTTCTCAGCATCGAAGTTCTTTGCTGTGAAAAGCTCGTCTGCCACAATAGAATACTCTATCTGATATGCAGGTCCATGTGTTTCAGACTCTACAATTATGGTTTCGCTGGTACTCGCCTCTCGGTCTATCCGAAAACTCATATTGAGTTGTTGATGCGTCTGAACAGAGCCATTACTTTTAAACACTATTTCCCCAGGTTTGGCATACGCCTTGTCATGCCATCTCACTGTAATAATATCTGTGGGTAATTCAGTCATTACAATTGGTGTACTAAGGTGATCTACTCCGGAATTGGTAACCACCGGTGCATTTTGTGCTATTTTCGCCGACAACATCTCACACCACTCAATAAGATGGGGTATTCTTAAGCTTTTATTTGACCATACTTTTGATGAGCTACTGTAACCGATCGTCTCATCTTTTCCATCTGAGTTTACACCACCACCGAACAAATGCCCTTTATGATAGCTTCTGCTATCTGTCTCGTGAACCGACTTGTCAGCACTTGGTCCAGTAAGGATTCTGTAAGATTCAGCATTAATGCTATCAGCGGTTTTTCGCATTCCTACGTTATAGAATTTAATAAAGTCAAAGTCTGATAGAACTCTGTCTACCAGAGCGTGAGGCAGTTGTTTATAGCTTCTTCCGCAAACAGACTCAACCAAATTTTCGTAAAGAACATCGTTCTTGGTATTTGACGAATTGATGAATAGATGTCTTCTAACCTCATCGTGATAAATAACAACTAGCGAGAATTCAATGCTGTCAAAATACTCAGTGCTATTCCATCGGGACGCTTTGAATTTTCTCAGAATCAGTATTCTGGTGTTGATCTCATCGCTAGTTGCATCGTAAAACACTTCGGTATTGGGTGGTAGACTAATTGACTGATGAATGTCAACGTTTAGTGTGGAATAGATTCTTACGTGACAGTAGGGCTTCAGGGCGTAGAGCGAAATATCTACTTTGTTCTCAGTATCTTTTATGATATCGAAGGTGGATAGAGTCTCTCTAACTTGTATTTCCTTCCAATCTTAGTTTCGCTCAGGTTGGTAATTATATCTTGCCACGTCGCCTCTTCCCGGTACAGTTGTTCCGTCTCGATTTCTATCTCCGATGGTACCGCTACGAAAGTTGCTTCGCCTGTATCCTCACCAGTTGTTCTAGCGAACCGGCCGATAAACTGTAATGTAACTTCCAGAGATTTGTGTGGGGTGTGAATAGCAGCAATCTTCAGGTTGGGAAAGTCAAACCCTTCCCCTAGCATATTGACACTAATAATCCCGTCGAGCTCTCCCTCTCTCAACTTTTTGATCACCTTCTTAACGTGTCCGTATGAGTGCCCCGCTATGGATAACTTGAAGGTTGAGATCGGTATGTTCTGTATAGACATCTCGCAGATAATTTGCTTTGTTCTTTCTATCCGTTCTAACCATCAAACGGTGATCGTAGCCCGCACTTTCATCTCTACGATAGATTTCTTCAGCCTTTTTTGCGGTAGCAACATCGCTACTCTCATCATTTGCTATGGTAACCGGCTCGAAGTTTATCTTACCAAATATTTCGTCGTCGTACGCTTGCCGTAGTGAGTATTCGTAAGCGTAGCTCCCCTTTATTTCTTTTTTGTCTCTACGAAAAGGCGTCGCAGTAAATAGTACATTCTTCGCTTCTGGATAGGTGCTGATAAGAGATTGCCAAGACTTAGCCGGTGAGTGGTGCGCCTCATCGATGAGCAGCAAATCAAAAAGCCCCTCAGGCGGAAAAATATTGTGTTGCTCTGATGGACTGACTGCCTTCGGGGTAGCAACGACTACGTCATAGTTTGCCAGTTCATCCCATCTTTCGGGGCTATCCTGATAACCTTCAGCTTCGAACACTCTTGGGTTCTGAGTTGTATCTACCAATACTCCAATACGTCTCAGTGTATCAAGTGATTTGAACTGCTCAGCTATCTGATTTCTAACCAACTTACTAGGCGTGATAACTAACACTCTACTGGCCCTTAGCGTAAACGCTGCCATGATTAACACCGCAGTCTTTCCAGAGCCAGTAGGCATCGCAACGATGGCAGCAGTAGACTTGGTCGTAAAATGCTTGTTTATTCCACTGATTGCACCAAACTGAGCAGCCCTCAGACAATTTTCATCATCAATTGGATATCTAACGTTATCGTAGTTGTCTGCAAAGTAACCCATCTTTTAGGCTCTATTCAACTTCTGTATTTTCCTTGTAAGTACGACCGTGTTGGTCTACCCAATCGACGTTTCCGTTTGCTTGCCGCCCCTGAACGATGGCAGCAGCAGCGCTTACGCTGGTAAAAATAGCATCCTCAACAAAAATTATCTTATCGCCTTCTACCCTGAGCGTACCGTTATCAAGCATCTTTTCTCGCATCTTGATCCAATAACTCTCATAAGATTTTGTGTATGCTCGTCTCGCTTCTGAGCCTTTCAAGACAATGTATCCATCGTCTGTTTCCTTCATGTGGGCGAGTAGTTTTGGAGTCCGAATAGCGTATACCGGTTCGTCTTGCTTCACTACCTCTTCCCTTTCTTGCACAACGGAGGCCGATACTACGGAAGGAATAAGGAAGTTGAAGCCCATCGTAGGTAGTATGAGTTTGATCTGCTCCAAGTAGAACTCCATATCATCAATGTCTGGCTCCGGTAGCATGGGTGGTGAAGGATCTACACTATTTTCTATCTCGGCCGATTTTGCTTCCCTCGCCAGAGTAACCAGACGAGATTCCAGGTATTTGATATGAGACTTGGTAAGGAACTCGTCTTTGCTGATGAAGCCGATATACTCAGTGAACTCCTTTTTGCCCAGGTGATTTCTCAACCGATCACCTATTCTCTCGGCCTCACCAATGTACACCCTTTCCTGGTAAGCATCGTTTTCCGGGTTGGATCGAAGGCAATAGACTCCGGGCCGACTAAACTCATCGCGAGCAATGATCTTACTGATGTTGGCCCGAGGCGAATAAATGGCTTTACCCGACCAGTTACCGATCTCGGCGGTTCGGGGTCCGTACGCCTTACCGTCGATCATGTACACTACTAATTTTCTTCCCATAGCAACAGTTGTCCCGCCTTAGATTCTTTTTCAACTTGAGTATTGATAGGCTTAACCGTTTCCTCTTCAGAGTGAAAAACCTGATGCATCAAGGCTTGCATAATAGCCTCTTCCTGATCTCGCGCCTGTTCAGTCTGTGCTTCCAGTTGATCGCACATTTGCATCAACTCATCCACGATTGTTACGATAGCTTTTTGTTCTGATTGCGGAGGTAGCGGTATTGCAGTACTTTTAATCTTCTGTAAGTTCAAGTTTGGTTGTGCACCACCGGAAGCCAATTCTCTTATCTCACGATAAATTTTTTGAAATAGTAGTTTTACCAAATTTTTTAAAGCATAAGAATCGATGAAGAGATTTATTGCTGCACAAGCTTGATTGGTAGCAGCGGACATTAATAGCTCGGTTATTTGTCCTCTGGTTTTGCCTTGACCATACATTGCAATAATAAGTGTGCCTGAATTATATATAGTACAGTTAGTTTCCTTTAGCGCTTTTTCAGTTATGAAACTTTCCGATTGAGAAACAAAGGGTTCATTAGTCGCTGAGCTAGTTATCCATGGTATGTCTCCTTCATGATAGTATTCACTATTAGAGGTTAACGGCGTTGCGCCAGTACCCACACTTGAGATATCTCCCAACCTACACCACACCCAACCTTCCGGTAGTTGATAGGGAATCTCATCTTCGGTGATGGGGAGAAGGGGCTTTTCCTTCTTGATTTTCTTCTCTTTAACCAGTCTGGCCTTTTCAGCTTGAATGCGGTTCAGCAATTCGCTAGCAGGTTCTGTATCATGGTTCGCTTGGCGCCAATGTTCGGTGAGTTTACCTTGCACGGCGAGTTGGAGGATACTTTCGCGTAGCTTTTTGACATTCTCGGTATCATCAAAGAGCAGCGGAAAATTCCTTTTGACAAAATGCCACCGCTGGCTGAAATCTTCCTGGGGTTGGGTAAGGTGGTGCAGCGCCGCCTGGGCTAGTTTCCGCTTGGTACTCACCCGATCACGAGCCTCCTGACTCAACGCATCAATCCGCTCCATCAACTCATCCACTACACTGACAATAGCCTTTTGCTCGGCGAGGGGGGGAATTGGGAGCACATATTTTCTAACATTATTAGCTGACAAATTTGGTTGCGCCGAACCATTATCGAACCTTTTGATGAGACCTTGCCCAACAGGACTTAGCAAGAAATTTAAAACATAATTTTTATTTAATAAATCAGAAAAGCGCAATATTACTAATGAGGAAGCAATTGCACCTTCGGTGATTTCTTTTATTATAGCTGTTTTACCGAGAGATCCACGCAAACAGTATAGAATATCCCCATACTCTATCTTTCCACTGTTTAGTAAATTATATCTTTCTTTAGTAATAAAATTCAAGCTGTTTAAATCCAATTGATTATTTTGAATATTACCAGCAGATATGAATGGCACTCCTTCCTGTACATAGTGATCTTTAGATGGATAGTTTTTTCCTCTGTCTCCATTTATCGTTCTAGCAATATCCCCTAATTGATACCAAACCCAATTTTCTGGTAGTTGGTAAGGAATTTCGTCTTCAGTGATGTTGGGAAGAGATTTCTCCTTCTTGATCTTCTTCTTTTTGATCAGTCTGGCTTTTTCGGCTTGAATGCGGCTCAGCAATTCGCTGGCGGGTTCCACATCCGGGTTTTCTTGGCGCCAGATTTCTGTTAACTTACCTCTCACCGCTAATTCCAGCACTAATTGCTTTAGGCGATCAGCATTGGCCGGGTTTAACGTCAGCGTAGGCAGATGGTCAAGAATCTTCATTTGGGTTGTATTGCTTTTGTCTGGCTTATAATTATTGCGTCGCAGCGGCGATGTTCAACGTTCAGTTAGCTAGGGCATCATCCAGCACCTGAAGGATTTGCTGCTGCAGGTCTTTCATCTTTTGGTTGGTACTGTTGTACGCTTCCAGCAGTTCATCCGGATCACCAATCTGAGATTCCGGAGCATTGGGGTTTTTGATGTCCAGATTGTAATTGCGCTTTTTAATTTCCTCAATGCTTACCTTCCAGGCGTATTCGCTTTCCTCGCGCTTTGTCCACCAGGCTTTTTCCGGTTCAAATTCCTTGATGTTGATGGGCTTACTCTTGTTGTAGCTTTTCTGCCCTTCCGGATACGGGTGCTCGTAGTACCAGATTTCCTCGGTCGGCTTGCCTTTCTCAAAGAACAGCAGGTTAGTCTTGATACTAGTATAGGGGTTGAATACCCCATTAGGCAACCGCACAATGGTATGCAGATTACACTTGTCGAGCAGCTCTTCTTTAATCCGGATTTTTACTCCTTCGCCAAAGAGGGTGCCATCGGGCAGGACGAGGGCGGCGCGTCCCCCCTCTTTGAGCAGCGTCATAATCAGTACCAAGAAAAGATCGGCGGTCTCTTTAGTTTGAAACTTCGGTGGGAAGTTGGTGTCAACCCCTTCCTCTTCGGTCCCACCAAAGGGCGGGTTAGTCAGGATCACATCCACCTCCTCATCATCCGACCAGGAATCGTACGAACGGCTCAGGTAATTGTCGTGCCTAATCACCGGTACCTCCATGTCGTGCAACATCAGGTTGGTTGTGGCCAGCATGTGCGGCAACGGCTTCTTCTCTACGCCACGAAAGCTGTTCTGTAGGGTCTGAATGTCGCTGGGGTTATCTAGCTGGAGTCGCACGTGCTCGATAGCGCAGGTCAGAAAGCCCCCGGTGCCACAGGCTGGGTCCAGCATGCTTTCGCCGATCTGCGGGTCCACTATATCCACCATAAACTGCGTCACCGCCCGCGGGGTGTAGTACTCTCCGGATGAACCGGCCGATTGCAGTTCCTTCAGGATAGTTTCGTAAATATCGTTGAAGAGGTGGCGGTCTTCCGAGCGGTTAAAGTCTATCTGGTTGATCTTATTGATTACCTGCCGCACCAGCGTACCGCTTTTCATGTAATTGTAGGTATCTTCAAACACCTGCTTCACAATCCACCCCTGTGGGCTAGACTGTGGGGTAACATCCAAACTCTTTAGCGTTTCAAACAGCTCGTCATTCACAAAGTCCAGCAGCTCGTCACCGGTCATGCCTTCGTCATCCGCTGCCCACTGGTCCCACTGTAGTTTTTTAGGAATGGGCGACGCATATTCGTCAATCATAAAATCCCATTCCTTCTCCTTATCGCTAAAGACCTTCAAAAAGATCATCCATACCATTTGCGAGATGCGTTGGGCATCACCGTCGACCCCGGCGTCCTGCCGCATAATGTCTCGTATAGATTTGATCGTTCCGTTTAAGTTGCTCATGTAGTAGTTAGGTAGTTAATCGTTAGAGGGGAATTTATTAGGCTCTCCGATAGAGTTCTTGTTCTAGTTCGTTCATGGCCCGTTCAAAGTTGGGAGTATCGCCAAATCTACCCACAATTTCCATGGGGGTACCCATTTCGTTGATAGGCTTTATTCTGAGAATAGACTTGGTTTCTATAGAAGAAATTCCTTCGTCGGCATACTTACCCAGCAAGGCATCCAATACCTGCTGGGCTTCTTCGCCGTACTTAGTGAAGCAGTCGCGCTTGCGCACGCTTTCGGCCCGTTCTTTTCGCGTAAGAGGTGGTTGATCAAAGGCAATGTGGCAGATCAGATCAAAGGGCTCCACATCCAACCCGATCTCTTTTTGTAGCTCCTCGAAGAACACTCCCTTAGCCGCTAGTTCATCAACAATTACTTCTTTTCGCTCACTGGCTGACCATTGCAACAGAAACTCGTCCAGCGAGGCAAATGCCTTCAGCAGCTTGTGGCGAGAATAGTCTTTCAGCGATTCGGTAATCAGCCTGCCATTAGCATCATAGTACTGCACTCTTTCGTTGATTACAGCTACCGATACATCATTGACGTAGTATTTCCGTGGATAATCGTCGGCACCACCGGTTGGCCAAGAAGTATCATCATTGCCTGTTTCGTTTTCACCTTCCGAGTTTTCATCTATCGTCTCGTCAGGCGGAACAATATCTTCTTCACCTTCCGGCTCAAACACAATAACCGGATCGCCATCAAAATCAGGGTCGGCAAAGTGGCGAGTAACCTTGCGGAAATCAATGATCGTAAAGAACACCTTACCGTCTTTTTCTCGTAACCGGGTGCCTCGACCAATAATTTGCTTAAACTCACTCATAGACTGTATGGTAGCATCCAGCACAATGAGCTTTACCATTTTAGTATCTACTCCCGTTGTGAGTAGTTTGGAAGTAGTCGCTACTACCGGCAGCTTCTCCTTCACCGCCGTAAAGTTGTATAGCTCCTGCTTACCAAATTCATCATCGCCCGTAATGCGCACTACGTATCTA
Organism: Tunicatimonas sp.; assembly: GCA_965213875.1. GTDB lineage: Bacteria > Bacteroidota > Bacteroidia > Cytophagales > Cyclobacteriaceae > Tunicatimonas. The sequence continues at coordinate 114,029 of CBDCAN010000042.1, forward strand.
GGGTTATCCCGGATCAAATCACTATTCTCGTTGACCATCGCCTGACGCATTCGTTCGGCGTGTTCGGTATCTACACAAAAGATGATAGTCTTAGCAAACCGATCCGTTTTCTTAAGGTACTGGCTCACCCGTTTGGCCACCATACGGGTACGCTGGTCGATGACCAAACTGCGGTCAAAATCTGTCCTGTTGTAAATTCGATCTTCAATCATGTGGCCATACTTATCCAGCTTGCCAATTTCCGGCCGGTAGCCTTCGTCTACGTCCAGGCTTACCCGTACTACTTTGTAAGGGGCCAAGAAACCGTCCTCAATTCCCTGCTTTAAGCTGTAGGTATATATCGGATCGCCGAAGTAGTGAATATTGGAAGTGTCCTTCGTTTCTTTAGGGGTAGCGGTTAGTCCGAGATGAACCGCCTGTATCGAAGTACGTCAATACCTCGCGCCACGCTGATTCAGCCCTCGCACTCCCCCGATGACACTCATCTACCACCACGATGTCGAAGAAATCCGGAGAAAAATTCTTGAAAATGTTTTTATACTCTTCGCTACCGGTCAGGCTTTGATAAAGAGCAAAGTAGATTTGGTAAGACTTGTCTACCTCCCGGTTTTGAACCTTAGTCATAATCTCGCTACCGAAGGGGCTAAAATCATTGGTTCGCGCCTGGTCAACTAACACATTGCGATCCGCGAGGAACAAAACCCGTTTGACGCGTTTTGCACTCCACAGTTTCCAAAGTATCTGAAAAGCCGTGTAGGTTTTCCCGGTACCGGTTGCCATCACCAGCAGCATACGATTTTGTCCCTTGGCAACCGCCTCTACGGTTCGGTTGATCGCTATCTGCTGATAGTAACGAGGACTCATCTCGGTTTCACCCCGGTGGTTCTCTTCTTTCAGCAGGGGTTCTTGTTCGGGAGTGATCCCTTTGTAGATACAGTAACGCCGCCAAAGTTCTTCCGGTGATGGAAAGCTATCCAGGCTAATTTCTTGCTCAACATCGCCCTCGGTTTTTGTTCTATCAAACTCTAAAAAAGCATCGCCATTGGTACTGTACACAAACGGAGTGTCCAACGCTTCAGCGTACCCCTTGGCCTGTTGCATCCCGGCACCGACAAAATGCTTGTTGTCTTTCGCCTCGATAACGGCCAACATGTTAGACTTATAGAAGAGCACATAGTCTGCTCGTTTGGGTTTAGCGCGAGAATACTTCTGCCCTCTCACAATCACTCGACCATCGGTAAACGACCACTCTTCTCTAATCTGCTTCTGTATATCCCACCCGGCCTTTTGCAGGGCAGGATTGATGTACTTGGTACAGATATCACGTTCAGATAAATCCTTTTTTGAAAACATGGAAGCTAGTAGGTCAAATTACAGGAGCTGGTTCGCCTACCTGCTATGCACACTCCTTCAATTATAGCCATTTTCGTCGATTCTTATGCTCTTTTAGTAAACAGATTCTCTGATTTATTCATTCTTTGTAGATTTTTACTGATTTTAGGCAAACAATATGTTCTCAAATGGGGGATTCGATTAGACTTCCAATTATCTGTGCAAAAGCGGATATAGCAATAGAGCAGATATTAGCTGACTATGTATCAGAATACCAGTATTACTCAGAACAATAGATGAATTGAGTTTCTGGATAATAATTGCTAGCAAGAGGTATTTTTTAGCAAGACTAAGCGGGCCGATAGATAGAAAGGGAATAATTAGCATTTAGAATACACAAAAACTTTTATAAAGAAAAAGTCGGCTAGTATGCCAATTACTACAAGCGGTGATCTACCTACGGCAGTAAAGTTTAAATCTATGGACCAAGAACATCAAAATTTAGTTGATTTCTTCTATGAAAAAATCTCGACAGAATCAGATAAAATAGCTCGTGATCGTATTGGTGAGATAGAAGAGGAGTATAAAATTGTCGCGGATGGATTGAGCTTAGAAGATCAATTAGAGTTCTGGCGTAATATAAAAAGAGAAGAGGTCGACAGGGCCAAAGGTGAGTTTAAAGTATTATTGAAGGATTTATCGGAAAAAAACTTCGCTCATTCTCACTCAAATCAATCCAGTAAAGACTTTTTACAAAGAAAATACAATCTTTCAGAAGTAGCGAGATTGGAATTCATACATGAGCAAGCTTACCACTACGCTAGGATCGATTTAATCAAAATATTAAAAGGGAAAATGGAAGCCTTGATTGAAGGGAAAAAAGTTCTAAGCGATACTCTCAAATGGACAGGTAATCCAAATTCTTTAGTCCAATTAATCTACGGGCTACACTGCGCAAAAAAGATAAATAATGGTGAGGGTGAAATCACGAAGATTATCAAGTCTCTCTTCCAGTTATTTGATCTTAATAAAAAGAATCTGCTAAGTAATCATTCAAAGAGCATTCACGACACCAATAGGGACTACGCACCTTCTATCTTTAAAGAAATAGAAGAAGCATACGTCAAATTTAGACAGCAGAAAATAGAGGATAAGAAAAGCACTCTATAATCTACTCCAACCCACTCCAACTTTGAGTGAGTTGATTATTGATGTTTGGTAATTGCCGGTGTAAATCAAACATCCGCGATTATGCAAAGCGACAATATTATCAACTCTCTGGTTAGGACTTACTTCGTCCCAGTATTCAGAGAAATTATTAGAGAAGAACTTCAGAAAAGAGATTCTAGCACAAAAGAATTGCTCGACGATGGATTCTTGACAGCTAAAGAATCCGCCGAGTTCATTGGAGACGCATTACAAACTTTCTACGGAAGGACCTCTCGGGGCGAAATCAACACCTACGGTTCTGGAAAAAAGATTTTCTGTAAGCGGTCTGAGCTGATCGCTTGGAAAGAAAAGCAGCGGACTACATCCAAAGAAGCTTTAACAGCGGAAGTAAGAGAACAGGTAAGAGGCAAAAAAAGGGCTAAATGATATGGATGAAATATCAGATAGCCCTTCAGGTTCTTGTGGTGAGAACAGGGGTAAAGATACAGAAAATCTTCGTAGCAAAACAGGGACTCCCCCAGCAATTCCCTGGCAACAAATTGCAATTTTCCAGCAATCCGCCAGCAAAGACAGCAGCACCGATACCAATCCCCCCCCTTGATAAATTAAGAATAACTTCGGAATTATCGACTGATCCGGATGGTATTAGCTTCAATGCTCCGGCTGAGTATGATATTAAGAAACTAAGAAAAAGAGCAAGGGCTAAATACTTCAATAACGTGCTGGCGGTTAAGTTGGGCAACTTACCATCGCCACTCAAAGACAAGTATTGGGATACATATTACTGCTCTAGCCAGGTGACAAAAGAAGGCGATCAGGTCAGGTCGTTTTTCTGCAAACACCGTCACTGTCTCATTTGCAATAGAATTCGGACGGCTCAACTAATACATAGGTACCTACCAACCATACGTACCTGGCCACATAAAGTCTTTCTCACCCTTACTGTAAAGAATCCGCCCGCAGAAAAACTTGTTGATACTATGGAATGGATGCACCAAGCATTTACACAAATTAAAGACTCAGAAAGAAAAGCAGGCCGGAAGTTGATAGGAATCCGAAAGTATGAGACAACCTATAACAGGCGTGAAAACTCTTACCATCCGCATTTTCATTTCATCTTATCCGATGATGCCTCTGTAGACCATATTATTTTTAAATGGCTAAAAAAATGTAATCCACACATCAAACCGAAGGAAATAAAACGCTTGCAAAGCGCCCTCAAAGACAAGATCGAAAAGGGTTTTGACCCCAAGCAATACATAAGACTTAACGATGACTTAGAAGAAATGAGAAGGAGCTTAATAGCTGATCCACAGTTTCAAAACTGCAAGCCTGCCGACGATGATGCTTGCTTTGAGTTATTCAAGTATTTCACAAAACTCACCTCTAATTCTTGCAAAGACAACAAAGTTTCCGTCAAAGCCTTAGATCAGATTTATCAGTCTATTATGGGTAGAAGAATATTTCAGCCTTTTGGATTTGTAGCCCATGAAGAAATACCGGCACCGGAAAACATTCAGATCACCAAAGAGGACGCAGATATCATTACCTACCAATGGTTAGACGAACACTGCGACTGGATGGACCTTGAATCGGGCGATCTTCTATCAGGCTATGTACCCACTGAATGGGATTGTGATAAACGAAAACTTGTCAGATAATGGATAGTATTGATATTTACCGAGAACACCTTGTCAGTCGGTACGGCGACTCTCTAGTGTTTGTCATTCAGCAGGATTCTATCCGATTTGAGATTTTCAAAAAGTTAGCTCTGTATGTAGAAGGAAGGTATCTTGGGGTGTACAGAGTTGTTCATAAGCATCCATTCAAAATCAAGAATTTTAGTGATATAGCTTCACTCATTTTTTTAGGTATCAGAAAAGACGAGGGGATAAATGAATTATTAAAATACAGAATAAAAGGCAGGGCATCTGTAAACACTCAAATGGCGTTCATCTGTCTGCACTGGGAGTGTTTTGATGAAAAATATGATGTCAAGTGCAAATATGAAAAAGGATAGAACGTATATAGCAGAAGTTAAAGTAGGCGACAGACCTAATGGTTCTCCCATCATGAAAGTTTGGCATGTCAATAACCTACTAACCTTCACCGAATTTTTGAACAAGAAGCACAATAGTTGGCGGTGGTTCAATGTAAATGATAAAAATACTGGTGAGCAGCTCGCCAGCTTCACAAAAAATTCGCCACCAATATCCCGGAAACTACCTGCCTAATTTTACCTTTTTGAACCTTTCATCTATCTTAAAAAACAAACCCCATCCGGTGCTTGTAGCACTACAGGACGGGGTTTACCTTTTTGTACTTTGAAGATAGCGAAGAGCTGGCTATTTACCAACAAGTTATGGCATACCCTTTGTGAAAATTAATAGACTTACCAAGTGCATAAGAAATGTTGCCAAAATACAGCCACTAAGTTGGCAAATGACATCTAGCTACTCAACTGATGGCTGCTACTGACTTTACCAAGCAAATATTCGGATCCTACCTGCACCGTTGCGCTACATATTTTTGTATCTAAACAATTGAATACTTATAAACTCTAACCGCTGAGTTCTTTGGTGTTGCTCTACACCAAACTTAATCTGTTTCTCCTGTCACCTTATTTTTTAGTCTGATAGAGGTCTAGGCTGTGTACCCCCAGAAAGCCAATCCTGGGGTATAAGAGCACGTTCACCAGTCCAGGGCTCTTCAGTAAGGGCTTGTTGAAACCGCTCATCTTCAAGATTTGCATGCTCCATAACAATTACCTGAAAATTAGGCGACAATTCTTCACATACGTCAAATAGTAGATTAAACATTTGGCGAACAGCTATTACATCCGCACTTACTTCATCTAGATCGCTACTTTCACCTTCTAGGGCCATATACGATTCCCTAGAAGGGAAGTAAACCTGAGAAGGCTGATCTAGTATTAAAAAGCCTGGCACAGGACGATGTCTTGTACGAAAATGTTTGTGGAGTGCTAAGAGTGCAATAAGGTGGCAGCCAAGCCAATTCTCAGCACTTCCCATTCGTTCCATCGGAATAGCCCGTTCAGAAGTATCGGCTACTACAGTTAGTTTTTTAATGTCAAGTCTATACGGAAAACCGGCGAACTCTAGCCTTAGATGCTCTGCCCACTTCGTCATTTGAGAGCCAATAACATTCAGAATAGATGTTTTTATTTCCTCTACTGCATCAGGATCCAGTTGCATCTCTAAGTCGCGGACTCGCTGCTCTAAGTCGGCTACTTTTTGCTGAAGAGCTGAATCTTGATCTATCGTCTGCACGTTTTCTAGATATAGGCTAACACGGCCTACCACTCGAGCACTACGAACTTGGCTATCTCTATACTGTCGGGTAGTATCTTGTTCATTTATAAGTGTGTTAAGAGTATTTTGCACTTCACGCAGGTCACTTCTTATCTCTTCCTGCTCTGCCCTCAGTTCGTTTAAACGTTCTTCTACCCTTGGTCTTTCTTGCTGAACGTTTGCTAAATTATTTTGAAGGCGATCTAATGCTTCTGTAATTGCAGATGCTGATGGTGGAGGGATCTCTAACTCGGACGAACACACTGGACAACGATTTTCATCAACATCGGGGTTATCAAACAGACCAATGGCTTCTAAACGCATTACTTGTTCGTTTACTTCCCCAACGAATCCCCCGGATTTACCTAAGAAGAATTCTATTTCACTTACTTCTTCTGTTTTTTGCCGCAGCGCCCTACGTAGTTCTCGTACTTGCTGTTGCAATTGAGGAATTTGTGTTCCTGCATAATCTATGCTTTCTAGTTGCTGCCATTCAGCAATACGATGTAGTTCGCCAACTAACTCCGTATCAGGAATTTGGGAATCTGGGTTTGCAAGCCCCACTTCCTGAGCTTCGGCAATCAGACTACGCGATCTTTCGGCTCGGTCCGAAACAATAGCTTCAGCTTCTCTTAGTTTCCTCTGAGCGGTCCTTAAAGCGCTTTTAGCTTCGCGTAATTCTCTAGTAAGTCGCATCCGCTCTTCCTGTACAGCACCAAGAAAATATGGAATAGTATCCTTAATGTGCTGAGGAATAAAGGGGTCGGACTGTCGCCAGAAGAGAAGGTTCTGGTCTGCTATGATGCTCTGACTTTGAAAAAGGTAATACTTGGCGTGATCAATCGTAGCTTCGAATGGCTCCATAGAACGCCCCTCCCCCGGTTCAGTCTGATTTGCAGAAATACCTAAGAGGCGAGACAAATACGCTTTTATTCCCAAGTCATTCGAGTTAGGCTGTAGTTCTTCTAACGCGGGAAGTTCAATTTCACTAGCAACCTGATAATAGACTTGACTCTGTGAAGTGGCAGTTCCTTTGGGAGCAGGTTTGGCAACAAACACTTGCATACTGGAAGTCTGTACGACGATAGCATACCATACTACCACATCTCTGTTGACACCCTCAAAAATGTTAAAAGTAGAGCGGCCTAGGCAATAGTCTATAATATCAATGATAGCAGACTTGCCTGTTCTAGATTTTCCAGTAATAATATTAACACCTCCTAAACGAAAATTTAGGACGCGTTTTTCACCGTTGGCATTGTAAAGAACAATTGATTTGATCTGAAAGCTCATATAGTAGATTGTTAGTATTGATCATGGACGTAGCCCCCAGGCGGCTAATAGTGTTGATGTATCCCTCACATCCGCAAACCATTTCCCTACAAACAAGGCCCGTTCCTGCATCTCGTTTAGTTCTGAACCTTCAGAAACAGACAATTTAGGTATCTTCTTTTTTACCGTAATTAAAGTACCTTCTATGTCAACTGTAAATAAACTTCTTTGCATACCAAAGATTAGCGATTCTTGGGTGTAGGGCTTTAGTGACCGCACCCGTTTTCCGAAGCCAATTCTACATGAAGGAGTATTTTGAATCCAGGCGTGTAGTTTGGTACGTGTATTTCTAGGCAATGCTTCTCGAGTTAGTTCATGCAATACAACAGGAAGTATCAGGAACGATATAGCGTACTCCATACCTCTACCACTTCTTTGTAAGAAACCACTAACTGCTTCAGATAGAAGCAAAGAGCAGAATGCTGGATTGAAATGGTTGGCAATTTCAGACGGTCGATCTTCCCAACGAAGCATATTAATTTTTTTCTAATCTTGTTGTAGTTAACTCTTCCAACCGCTCTACAAATTGAGGATGCCAATAGACTTTAGGCCCAAGAGGTGGCATAAGGTCAGCAAGCATATGAAAACTGCCTCGCATCACATAGCCCTCCTGCACTTGAGGACGTATCGGCAAATCAGCATCTATTTCCACCCATCGTAAAATTCGCTTTCCAAAAGCAACACATAATTCATCACCACTAAGGTCAGATTCGTCTTTCCAAATCTGTACATAGCGATCCCACTCGTCTACCAATTTTTGCTCGTAACGCTCTAATTCATCGTCTATCAGCAGTTGCTCTCGCGCCCATCTAGATCGCTGCTCAAAGGCTCGGTAGTAGTCTAGGATTGCAAGTGATATTCGTCTAGCGCCTAAAGATAAAACTCGAAGCTGGTGGACGAACAACCGCTCATCTGCTTCAGGATCTGGTTCCTCATCCGGACGAGCAAAAGCGAAATGTATAGGTAAATTATCACGACGTAATTGCTCAGCAGACTCGGCTATTTTTTCATTCAGCATAAATTGAGAGATGGGTTTTAGTGAGCCTTCGACCAGTTGTTGAACGACTTTCCTAAACCACCACCCTTCAACCATATTGTACAGCGAGTCTAAACGTTCAGAAGCTACGGCAATGCGAAGCCTCCGCTTGACCATGGTCTCAACATCGACAATCGTAGGAGCGCCATCTACTACTCTTATTGATCTCAAAAGTTTGGCTTGCAACTCCTCACCAAGATCACTAAATGCTTTAAAAGCACTTTGCAAATTTTGATTAGTAGAGGTAGCCGCAATATCGACGAGTTGCTTACGAGCCTGTTCTTCATTGCGGTTTTCGTCGTTGCGTAGTAAAGAGGCAATCGACTTTTTAGGTGCTAAAGCTGTTGTAACTAAGCTGAGGATAGTTTTGTACGGCTCCCATTTGCCCTCAGTCAAAAGTGTGCTCCACACTCGAAGTGTCTTCCACAAGTCACTGCTTGTATCTGAAAGAGCCGCTTTAGTGTGTTTAAGCTGTTGAAGGTCAAGCTGATGTTCTGACTCAATTTGTATATCATCTAATCCTTCAATTATAATAGAGGTCTCTTCAAGTTCATTTATGAGCAAAACATACAAAGCATATCTAGCTTGGTGAAGATAACCAGTAGCCTGCGGGGCGGCAGAAAAAGCTGTACTCATGTTGCAGTTAGGTTGATACTGGAAATCTAAGGGCATTCAAATTTGCCATTTAGCGATCTAATCAAGTCGGGGCGGCAGGATTCGAACCTGCGGCCCCCTGCTCCCAAAGCAGGTACGCTAACCGGACTGCGCTACGCCCCGAAAAAACAACAAAACAGAACTGGCGGATTACGTCACTACGAATGCCGCTCAGCGGAGAGAGGGGGATTCGAACCCCCGGTACCTGTTACGGTACGCATGTTTAGCAAACATGTGGTTTCAGCCACTCACCCACCTCTCCGGGTAAGGCGCCTGTTTCGTTCAAGACTGCAAATATAGCACAACTTTTTTTACTACAGCAATAGCTTTCGTAAAATTGAATCTTCCTATCGTAAAAAATTATCGCTTCCTTTGGGATTGCGTACGTACAGCAACTATACACACACTTATTCTCGACGTGAACCGTTGAAGCCATTAGAAATTACTTCGTAAATGATAGATTGGTATAATACGATTGATGCGACCGAATGGGCATTTGGTGGACTATTTTTACTCACCTACGGACTTTATCTTTTTCGTATCGTTCGGCTGCGCCGCTTTTTGCAAGTGGGTACCGGAGCTATTACCTTCAAGGCAATACTGCGTACGATCTACTTCAGCCTGTTTATCGTTGCCCTGCTAGGGCCCCTGATGGGTAGTGCCACCAAAGAGATTCAAGCAGTGGGTAAAGATATCGTTATCGCAGTGGATTTGTCACAGTCAATGAACGCCACCGATGTGCAACCAAGTCGCCTAGAGAAAGTTAAGTACGAACTCAAGAACATTGTGAAGGCCTTTAACTCTGATCGTATCGGTGTGGTGATGTTTTCATCCGAAGCTTTCATGGCTTCTCCCCTCACCTACGACCAACGGGCGCTGATGATGTTTATTGAAACGCTAAATACCCGTTTGATGCCCAACGCAGGCACCGACTTCGCCCCTCCTTTGCGGATGTCCTACGATAAACTCGTTGGCGACGATGATACCCCCGGCCAGCAGAAGTCGAAAGTGATTATACTCATTAGCGACGGAGAAGACTTTGGTGAAGAATTTCAGGAAATTGCCGAAGAGATTGTGGACAGCGGTGTCAAATTGTTTACCCTAGGAATTGGCACTGAACAGGGCGGGCAGATCATGGTTCGGGGCACTCCCAAAACAGACCGTGATGGTAACGTTGTGATCACTCGTTTGAAAAGCAACTCGTTGAAGGAACTGGCTAACCAAACTGGTGGTCGCTACTTCGAGATTAACGATGAGCAAAACGATACAGAACGCCTGGTAAGTGCTATTGGTCAGATTGAAGGCGAATTACGAGATACAAAGCAGGTGGATACTTCGGCTAACAAGTATTTTTACTTCCTGCTGGCAGGCGTATTTCTCTTTGTTATTGACCATCTGTTCAAACTAAAAGCAGTACGTTTATGAAAGATATCTTGTGCCTGGCCCTGGTTCTTATGGGGTTAGGTGATCCTATCACCAATATTGCGACGATCAATCGCTTAAAGGAGGCAGCCCAGGCAGCTTTCGAGCAGGATGACTACGAACAGGCAGCGCAGCACTATGCCGCCCTGGTAGATTCACTGGGCGTTGAAGACGAAGGAGCTCGTCTCAACTTGGCGCACGCCCGGTTAATGATGGGCGATACCGCTGCCGCTCAGCTCAACTATACGCGTTTGAGCACCAGCGAAGACCGCCAGATCAAATCGGTGGCTCACCAACAAGTGGGGGTTATCCTGAGCGATCAGCAGAAGTACGAAGAAGCACTAACCGTTTTTAAAGAGTCGCTGAAGGCTGACCCTACGAACGAAGAGACACGCTATAACTACGAGTTGGTCAAGGAGCTACTCAAACAGCAACAACAGGAGCAGGAACAACAGGAGCAGTCAGAACAAAACGACGAACAGCAAGAGCAACAAGATCAACAGCAGGACGGCGAACAAGATCAATCGCAGCAGCAGGACGGTGAGCAGCAGGAAAGCGAGGAATCGGGCGAGCAGAGCGAAGAGCAAAGTGGCGAACAGCAGGAACAGAGTCAGTCTGAACAAGAAGGAAAAGAGGGTGAAGAATCGGAGGAGTCAGAAGGCGAACAGGAAACGCCTTCTTCGGTGGCTGACAAACTAAAGGAGATGAACATTAGCGAAGAGAAAGCGCAGATGATTCTGGAGGCCATGCGTAATAACGAAATGCAGTACATCCAGCAGAACCGACGCAAACCTCAGAAGCCCCGCGACCGTACTAAACCAGACTGGTAAACAGCAAATAACCTAACCCATGCAAGAAGCTTATATCGTATCCGCCGTCCGAACCCCTATCGGTTCGTTTGGCGGCAGTTTATCCTCGTTGAGCGCCGTAGAACTAGGGGCCACTGCCATCCAAGGGGCTCTCGATCAGGCGGGTGTTTCTCCTGAAGCCGTACAAGAAGTCCTAATGGGCAATGTTGTATCGGCCAACCTGGGGCAAGCCCCGGCTCGTCAGATGGCGATTGGGGCAGGTATCTCACACGACACCCCTTGCACCACAGTCAATAAAGTCTGTGCTTCGGGTATGAAATCGACCATGCTGGGTGCCCAGTCGATCATGCTAGGTCACAACGACGTAGTGGTGACGGGCGGTGCCGAGAGTATGTCCAATATTCCGTACTACGTGCCTCAGGCTCGCTTTGGTTACAAATACGGAGCGGGTCAGCTGGTAGACGGTCTTGAAAAAGACGGTCTGTTTGAAGTATATCATCAGTTTGCTATGGGCAACTGTGCGGATCATACCGCTCAAGAGATGAATATCTCCCGGGAGGCGCAAGACGCGTACGCCGTACAGTCTTACCAACGAACTGCCGCCGCGGCGGAGGCGGGATACCTGAGCCACGAAATCACCCCCGTGCGAGTACCACAGCGGCGGGGCGAACCCCTTGAGGTTAGCGAAGACGAAGAGTACCGTAAGGTCAACTTTGACAAAATTCCTTCACTGCGGCCCGTGTTTTCTAAAGACGGCACCGCCACCGCCGCCAACTCGTCTACCATCAACGACGGCGCCGCAGCACTAGTCTTGGTTAGCAAACAAAAAGTGGATGAATTAAATTTGCAGCCGATCGCTAAGATTCGCGGCTTCGCGGATGCTGCTCGCGAACCGCTGTGGTTTACCACCGCTCCGTCATTGGCTATCCCTAAAGCCATGGAACGAGCGGGGGTCGCCAAAACTGACGTCGACTTGTTTGAAATTAACGAAGCATTCTCTACCGTTGCTATTGCTAACAACCAACTATTAGAGCTAGATCCGGCGCAGGTTAATGTGTTTGGCGGAGCGGTAGCCTTGGGTCACCCATTAGGTTGTTCTGGTGCCCGAATCGTCACCACACTGATCAATGCTTTGCGGCAACACGATAAGAGTATCGGAGTGGCAGGTATTTGTAACGGCGGCGGCGGAGCATCGGCGTTGGTACTCGAACGAGTGTTATAAACAGCGCGACGCGGAAAGTCGTCAGGATCAGTGGGATAAATATCGACTATCATGAAAAGCTATTATCGTTGGCACAGTATGATCACTGTTCTGATTATTATGTCATCGGGCCAATCAATTATGGACGAGCCAGCCGTACGCATCATGTCCTACAATATCCGCTACGATAATCCTGACGATGGCCCCAATGTTTGGGTGACACGAAAGGATCAGGTAGTTAACCTTATCAGGTTTTACCAGGCTGATCTGATTGGTTTACAAGAGGTGTTACACGGGCAATTGACGTTTCTGGAGGAGCAACTGACTGATTATGCGCGGATCGGAGTGGGCCGATCCGATGGCAAACAGCAGGGAGAGTTTTCGCCCATTCTGTACCATCGCAAACGGTTCACATTGTTGAATCACGGTACCTTTTGGCTATCAGAAACCCCTGATCAGCCTAGTGTAGGATGGGATGCTTCCTTAGAAAGAATTGCCACGTGGGGGAAGTTTCTTCACCAAGCTACCGGCGACACCCTATTTTTTCTCAATACGCACTTTGACCACCGCGGCGAGCAGGCGCGGCAGGAAAGTGCCCGGCTGCTACGAAAGCAGATTACAAAGTGGAAAGCAGCCTATCCGGTTGTTGTTACGGGTGACTTCAACAGCACTCCGCAATCAGTGCCGTACCAGCTTCTTACGGAAGGCAGCGGACTACGTGACACCCGTCTGGTGAGTGAGTCCCCACCAGTGGGCCCACAATCTACCTACAGTGGATTCACAGTTACAGACTCATTGCCTGGAGAACGTATTGACTATGTGTTTGCCCGTGCCTCTCTGCGGGTACTACGCTACGCAACCGTTACGTCATTTAGCGACGGCTATTTTCCGTCAGACCATCTACCTATTATCGCTGACCTTGCGTGGTAGCAGCAGCAGGCAGTGGCAGTAGCGCTGCCTCCTGCTACTGCTACTTTTTAAGCTTTAAGTACTCGACCAGAAATAAGTACGTCATCGCGAACGAATGTGAAGCGATCTTACCCCCTGGGAGACCGCTTCGCAAAGTCCCGCTCACCGCGTGACGCTCACCGCGTGATCGCCCCAACGCTTGGCGCGGTGACGTCTGGAAAAGTTATACTTTAATTTAGTCGGGTACTTACTCAAATTTTATTACACTGTAAGTTGCCCCTATGATCGCCTCGGTTTCCTTGAGCGATCTTTGCTTCTTTTGTAGTTCATCAAAACCTTAAGCATGAACCTACAAAGTTATATACAGTCGCTCACCGAAGTACTGGGCGGCAGCTTCTCCGATTACGACGAAGACACTTTCATGATGGTGGTTCCCCTCACCAGTGGTCGCTACCAATCTGTGAAATGCTCCATGAACACACTAGACGATGGACAAACGCAGGTGGCCCATTTTTCATCTTGTGTGTGCACCTATCACGACCAGCTGGACTTTAAACGCTTTCTGACCGAAAACCTCAACTTGCGCTACTCGAAGTTTACCATTGCCGAAGAGTTTGTCCAGGTAGAAGCGTCAGTATTTATAGAATTCCTGACCGATGATAACCAGTCGTTTCTAGTGAAGATGGTGCAGGAGATTGCCGAGCAGGCCGATGTGTGGGAGCATAAACTGACAGGATTAGACGTATTTTAACCCAACGGCAACTATTTTTAGATAGCCTGTATATCGCTTACCGTTTCGTCAGCGGCTCTGCTGGGTTTAAACTATTGATAGCGAGGCAACCTTGTTCTGTAAAAAACAGTCTTACTGTACAAAGACAAGCGGCCTTGTCGCTCCTGGTTCGTGCAAACGAGCCGGGTGAGGAAAGTCCGGGCAACACAGAGTGCCATACTTCCTAACCGGAAGGCTCGTCTCTCGTGAGGGGGATGAGACAGA